>NZ_WPIN01000099.1 GCF_009754945.1 Spirosoma arboris | reverse complement strand
TGCCATGAAGAAAACCAAGTTCACCGAAGCGCAACCGGGTGGCCGGAGCCATCGTCTTTGCTCTCAAGCAAGCTGAGACTGGAGTAGCCGTGGCCGAAGTATGTCGAAAAATGGGCATCAGCGAGGCTACCTTTTACAATTGGAACCGGGGCGCCGGAGCGTAAGAAATATGGCGGGTTGGGGGTTGTCGAGCTCCGACGATTACA
>NZ_WPIN01000098.1 GCF_009754945.1 Spirosoma arboris | reverse complement strand
GACACTACAGGAAGCCGGAGCTGTGTAGGTGGCAGTAGTGGTTGAGCAGCCCGGCAGACTGACCGTGACCGTATGGGAGGAGCCATCCGAGACTAAGCCTGTGAAGGTAGCCGTAAAGCTGGCTGAGCTGCCCTCGGTGGTGATGAAGGTGAGACTTTGGGGCCCATTGGAAATGGTGAGTGTTCCTGTAATGGGGTTGGTCAACTGG
>NZ_WPIN01000097.1 GCF_009754945.1 Spirosoma arboris | reverse complement strand
TCAGTTGGAACCGGGCCGCCGGAGCGGAAGAAAACCGTCAGTTAAAACAGCTAGTAGCCGACCTAAGTCTGGACAAAAAAATGCTTCAGGATGTGCTCAAAAAAAAGCTTTAACGGGGCCGCCCGAGCGGGCCAGTCCAGCAGCGAAAACTGGCCTCAAGTTTAATGGAAAGCTATGGCACGGGCCACCCCGCAAGTTTCGGCCCGTCGTGCATGCGCTGTGATTCAGTTT
>NZ_WPIN01000096.1 GCF_009754945.1 Spirosoma arboris | reverse complement strand
ACCGATGGAGCCACGACTACCACCCTATCGGTCAGTGCAGGAGCCACCTCGATCCCGTACTCGCTGAGCGGCTTACCTAGTGGAACCGGCTCTCACACCGTGACGGTCAGTTATCTGGGCCAGACCGCCAGTACCACCTATACGGCTCCGGCCTCCTGTTCGGTAGCTCCTGTCTGTTCGCTGGTCAGCTCGGCAACGGCCAGTACTTGTGACCCCGTATCCAATACGTATTCCGCCACAGCTCTGGT
>NZ_WPIN01000095.1 GCF_009754945.1 Spirosoma arboris | reverse complement strand
TACGACGAGACTTATGCTGCAAGGAGGATCGACGGAACTGAATAACCGAGCAGGCACGACGGGCCGAAACGCGATAGTTTTCCATTAAACTTGAGGCCAGTTTTCTTCGCTGAACTGGCCCGCTCGGGCGGCCCCGTTAAAGCTTTTTTTTGAGCACATCCTGAAGCATTTGTTTGTCCAAGCTCAGGTCGGCTACTAGCTGTTTTAACTGACGGTTTTCTTCCGCTCCGGCGGCCCGGTTCCAACTGC
>NZ_WPIN01000094.1 GCF_009754945.1 Spirosoma arboris | reverse complement strand
CGCCAACAACGGTAATTCCAGACAAGCCTGATCTGAAGACAGGCTCACTCCACCATTAAATCCTCCGTTCACATCTGGATACTGGGCTACCATTCTGTAAGAGTAACTAACTCCTCGTTTGAGGGTGGTAGTATCGGTGTAGGTGGTGGCTGTGCTGGGCACCTCCGCTATTTTGGTGTAGCCTGCCGGTACACCGGTAGTACAGGGAGGAATAACAACAGTTTGACAACCTTCTTTTCGATAAATGATCAGCTTA
>NZ_WPIN01000093.1 GCF_009754945.1 Spirosoma arboris | reverse complement strand
TGCCAACAATGGTAATTCTAAGCAGGCCTTGTTAGAGGCTAAACTTACTCCACCGTTAAAACCGCCATTCACATCTGGATAGACAGCTACCAGGCGATAGCCATAACTAATTCCTCGTTTGAGGGTGGTAGTATCGGTGTAGGTGGTGGCTGTGCTGGGCACCTCCGCTATTTTGGTATAACCCGCTGGCACGCCGGTAACACATTTTCCTGGGTCGTCAGGTTGACAACCTTCTTTCCGATAGATGCTGATGGTT
>NZ_WPIN01000092.1 GCF_009754945.1 Spirosoma arboris | reverse complement strand
TTGGCGCTGAAACGGAGGTTGGTGAGTTTGGGGCTGACGCCAGTAGCCACAATATTGATCCCAGTCCCTTCGATATTCCGTATGCTGGACTGGTTGATGGTCAGCGAAGAGGTCTGAGCCATAATTGCACTACCATTGTACTGAAGATCTCCCCATCGATCCATCACGACATACTCCATCACGGAGTTGGTACTGCTGGGATCAAAGTAAATCTGTCCCCCATGGGAGGAAACTGAGTTGGCAGGATTGGCAAAGCCCACAAACCGGAT
>NZ_WPIN01000091.1 GCF_009754945.1 Spirosoma arboris | reverse complement strand
CAATCAGGATGTCCTGACCTATCCTTCCAGTGTAGGCGGAATCAGTAACCTGACCAATACCGACATCTACCTCCAACGAGAAAATATAAATGTTTCCTCCACGATACCCAAGCCAGGTCCAGGTTCCCACTATGTACTGAGTAACAATGGATTTACTATTGCGAATGGGGTAACTACTACCATCGCCCCAGGGGTAGATATTTATTCGAAGTCTTACAGTGATCAGCTAGCCATCAGTGGTACATTGATTGCCAAAGGGACACCTACCGACTCA
>NZ_WPIN01000090.1 GCF_009754945.1 Spirosoma arboris | reverse complement strand
CCAGCGAACAGACAGGAGCTACTGAGCAGGAGGCCGGAGCGGTATAGGTGGTGCTGGCGATCTGGCCCAGATAACTGACCGTCACGGTGTGAGACCCTGTTCCACTGGGTAAGCCACTCAGTGAATACGGGATTGAGGTGGCTCCTGCACTGACCGAAAGGGTAGTGGTGGTGGCTCCATCGGTGAGGGTGAGAGAGCCTGTTACGGCATTGGTCAGGCTAATGAGACCGGTCGTATTGTAAGTGTTAGTGCCCGGAATGCAGACTCCTGGGTCGGTGACGGCTAGC
>NZ_WPIN01000009.1 GCF_009754945.1 Spirosoma arboris | reverse complement strand
TAATCAGGATGTCCTGACCTATCTTTCCAGTGTAGGCGGAATCAGTAACCTGACCAATACCGACGTCTACCTTCGGAGCGAGACTGTGTATGGTTCTTTCAACGTACCCAAACCAGGTTCAGGATCTCATTATGTGTTGATGAATAGCAACATCACGATTGCTGACGGGGCAACTGCCACCATCGCCCCAGGGGTAGATATTTATTCGAAGTCTTACAGTGATCAGCTATCGGTCAGTGGTACATTGATTGCCAAAGGGACACCTACCGACTCAATCCGGTTTGTGGGCTTTGCCAATCCGTCCAACTCAGTTTCCTCCCATGGAGGACAGATTCTATTCCCCAACAATAACAACTCAGAACTGGAGTATGTCGTAGTCGATCGGTGGGGGGATCTTCAGTATTATGGCAGTGCTATATCCAATTATTCCTCAACGCTTAAAATCGCCAATTCGATTATTCGCAACAGTGAGAATATGGGCATTTATAACGGCGGTAGCTCACCAACAATTACCTCCTCAAGTATATACGGAAACGTAACAGGTATTTATAATGCTAGCGGAAAACCCATACTTCAGAGTAACAAAATTTATAGTAATTCAGACTATGGAATAAATAACGCTGGTAGCGATACGCTCGATGCCCGGAGTACATATTGGGGTACACCATCAGGCCCTTATCATGCAACGTTGAATTCAACTGGTACGGGGAATAAGGTGTCGGATAAAGTGCTGTTTGTACCTTGGATAGAGCAGTTAATTCAGGTAGATCAATCGGTCAATTTTCCTGAAATTGCGAATAAATATGTAGATGAGCCTGTCGTACTCAATGCTACGGCAACGTCTGGTCTGCCAGTAAGCTATACGATTACTACAGTGCCTGTTTCTGGCGTAGCATCTCTCACTGGAACTACAATAACCTTCTCTGGAACAGTTGGACAGGTAACGGTTACAGCCTCTCAAGCTGGGAATGAATATTTTAAACCTGCCGAAGCACAGCGAACATTTAGTGTTTCAAAGCGTAGTCAATATATTTCCTTGACTCCAGTTTCGCCAAAAACATTTGGAGATGCACCTTTCAGTCTGACGGCCACGGCAACATCAGGTTTACCAGTCACATTCAGTGTTGTTTCTGGGCCTGCAACATTGGATGGAAACACAATTACACTAACAGCAGCAGGTACGGTCCTTATTGAGGCAAGGCAGGTCGGCAACAACGTATACGACCCGGCTAGCCCAATCCAGCAAAGCTTTTTGGTTTATGAACGGCTCCCTGATCTGGCGGTAAAAGATGTTAGTTCCAATAAGACCGTCGTAGGTCTAAGTGATACCGTTACGGTTTCCTGGAACATTTCGAATGATGGAATTGCCGCTTCTCCAATCAATTGGACAGAGCGTATTTATGTACAGTCTCCATCTGGCATAAATCGCTCCTTCCTTAAAGATATTACTTATTCAACGAGCAGTTCATTAGCTATTGGTCAAAGTATTTCCAGAAGTAGCACGGTTACAGTTCCATCCAATCTACTGGTTGGAGACGAGGCTGTTTTTGTTGTCGAAGTAGTCCCTGGCCCCACAGTTCAGGAAACACCGGGCACGCAGGCCAATAATATCGCTATTCAGCCAACTCCGTGGACAATTCAAAAAGGGCTTTTCCTCTCGCTGTCTGCGAACGAAATAACCGAAGGCAATACCACTGGAATTACGGCAACTGTAAGCAGAACGGGGTCAGTTTCAGCTGAACTTACCGTAACGGTTAGCCTTACGAACTCGGCCAGACTTACCTATCCGACCTCTGTAGTTATTCCGGCGGGTTATTCCAGCATATCTTTCGCAATTGCGGCTCCAGATAACACAACAGTCGAAGGGCAGACAACGGATCAGGTACAAGTTTCAGCATCCGGTTATCAGGGTGCTCAGGCTGGACTGGTAATTATCGATAACGACTTACCGGCATTATCGATAACCAATCTGCCAGCAAGTAGTATGGAGGGAGATACGGTCAAATTTAGAGTAGCGACCAATCTTGCCCCAACCAGTCCTTTAACGGTTTTCCTACAATCCAGTAGCCCAACTCGTTTCCCCGCTCCTGCGTCTGTCACGATTGCCGCTGGTGCCCTTTATGCTGATGTATCTATCATTTTAGCACAGGATGACATTCCTGAACTTGATCTTGACGTTACTCTTTCTGCGGGCGCTGCAAACCATACTCCAGACAGCAAAACGATAGTGATAACGGATGATGATTTCCCTCATCTGGAACTAGTACTACAGACGAATGCCATTTCTGAAGCGGCAGGTCTGAATGCTACTCAGGCTACCCTCCGGCGAACTCCATCAAGCAATTCGCTCGCTTTTACAGCCAATTTATCGGCAAGCCTGCCCAATACGCTTATATTGCCTGGCGCCATTTCATTGGCAGCAGGCGAAAATGAGAAAACGTTTACGATCGGTGTAGTTAATAACACCGTAGTTGATGGCCAGCGCCAGGTCGAAATCAACGCTTCTTTATTTGTGTCGTCCTGTGGTTGTAATGCACCCCCGACTTCTTCTGGTTCGGTTTCGGCTACGCTTACCGTGAATGATGACGACGGTCCATCGCTGCTATTGACCGTGTCGCAGCAAACACTGCCAGAAGGGGTGGCCAATGCAGGCTCATTGCGTATCGCACGAAACACAGCCACAACAGATGCACTTTCTGTAACGCTTGTCTCCTCCGACGTAACCGAAGCGACCGTTCCAGCTACTGTTGAGATACCGGCAGGTCAGTCGTTTGTCGATGTCAATATTACGACACTGGACGATAGTATAACAGATGGCAATCAGCAAGTATATTTCACGGCAACTGCACCCGGTTTCTCTTCAGGTTCAATCTGGGTAATCGTTACAGATCTGAATAAGCCGGATTTGCAGATTCCGACGCTTCAATTAAGTAGCAACAGTGTACCGGCATCATCAACCGTCACCTACCAGGTTTCAATAAAGAACACCGGTTCAGCAACTGCACCAAGCGGAACATTGGTCCGTGGGTATTTATCAGTAGATAATACAATCGACGCGTCGGACGTACTGATTTCTGAAAGCTTGCTCGGCGAAGCCATTCCTGCTGGCCAAACCAAGGTATTTGCCAGCTCGTTTAAAGCGCCGGATGCGCCAGGAGTATATAAAGTGCTGTTCTGGGTAAACCCGACTGCGACCCTGACAGAACTTCTACTTACAAATAACGTATCTGACCCGGCCAGTCTCACGGTTGAGCCAGCCTACACGGCAACGGCTCAGATAGGCCCAACTTATTTTATGCAGGGGAATAGCATGTCTATTACTGGAACTGCAACAAGAAGCAATGGTGCAACAGTTGCCAACGCACAGGTTGAGGTGTACGTGATCACTAAAGGCATCAGACGGCAAGTGTTAACGCTGGCAAATGCTTCGGGTAATTATTCGGTGCAGTTCACTCCGCTTGCCAGCGAATCAGGACATTATATAGTTGGAGCAAGCTTTCCGGGTTTAAATCAGACAACGGAACAGGATGCGTTTGATATTCTTGGTGTTCGCATTAATGGTGGAACTAGTGCTCAGTTTAAAACTACACTGAACGAACCATTGACCGGGGCTTTGTCAGTAGAAAACCTGAGCGATAAAAGCCTGACCAATTTTACACTGGCCCCACTAGCATTGCCCAACGGAGCGTCTATCCAATTCGCGACTTTGCCGACGTTAGCAGGCAACGCGTCAGCGAATCTTGGCTACACGGTTGTAGGATCAGCCTTAACCAATGGAAATAACTTTGAAACAGCACGTTTCCAGGCAAAATCAGATGAAGGAGTTATTCAAAACGCAAACGTCTATTATTACTGCCAGGCAGCCAATGGCTATATTGTTGCTAATGTTTCGACTATCCAGGCCGTTGTTTCGCAAAGCTCAGGCGAACGCCGGGTAGAAATTAAACTGGTCAATAAAGGGAAAGGAGTAACTGGGCCTATAACGCTCAGTCTTCCCCAGACAAATTGGCTCAATAGCGTTACCGCCCAAACTTTACCATCTCTGGCGTCCGGAGATTCGACTACCGTAATCCTGAAATTTCTTGCTTTGGCTGAGGTTCCATTTAACTATCCTATAACGGGAAGCATCGGAATCAATTCGACAAATGCTAACTCAGTCTCTATTCCCTTTACCTTCCAAAAGGTTTCCGAATCGGCAGGAACAGCGCGGATTACGGTGACAGACCAATTTACCTATTATACAGACGGGGGTCCCAAAGTAGCCGGTGCGCTGGTCAGGATTACAAACTATTTTACGGGTGAGTTGTATGCGGAAGGAAGTAGCGATGCAAATGGAGTTTTTGTTGCCTCTAATGTCCCCGAAGGAAAACATCGTATTACTGTAGAAAAAGATAAGCATACACCTTATAGCAATGTCCTGGAAATCACTCCAGGCAGCACAGTCGAATCTACTGTATTCCTGAATTACCAGGCCATAACGTTCAGTTGGACTGTAGTACCCACGGCTGTGCAGGATCAATATACCGTTGTGCTCGAGGCCAAGTACGAGACGAACGTGCCGGCACCCGTAGTTACCATGGACATGCCGAAAACGATGCCTCACCTGGCGACAGGGCAGGAATATCTCTTTAACATTGTTCTCACAAATCACGGGCTCATAACCGCACAACAGGTAACCTTAACGCTACCAACAACAGACCCCGAATACGAATTTGTGACGAATTATACCCCGTCCGACCTCCTTGCGAATCAGAGCATTCAGGTTCCGGTAATCATGCGCAGACGAAACGGAGCAACTAGCCCAGGGCCGAACGAGGCTCCCTGTGTAGGCTTCGTTGGTGTGTCGTATTCGTATAGATTAAATGCAACAACCAACTTAGGGGATAAAACCGGTGCCTCATTTATCTACGAAAGCCGCGATTGCGGCCCAGGAACAGGTACTGTAGTAGTTGGAGGATCAACAGTAACACCTGAGCAATACAATGCACTCTACGACGCATGGTCAGCTGGGATTGCCGGTATTGAGACAACAGGGGGCGATGCGCCTTGCGCTAATTGCACTGGGTCAGCACCATCGGGAGGGACGGCAGATCCGACTCCTCCAGTTGAGCAACAGAAAACAAGTTGTGTGGCCTGTATCGCCGATATAAGCACCGCCATAACAGGATGCACTCCAGCAAGTAACGTAGCCAGCATACTGGCATGTTATACGAGTGTAACACTCACGGGAGCCGGTCATGATAAAGGAACCGGATTAATAAACTGCGCGGCTAATGGATCAGCTGGCTTTGTAGCGGGCAAGGTGCCTGGCAGTGGGCAAGTGCTTTGTGTAAGTGGCGTACTGAGTGCCATTCAAACGTGTGATAATACGGACGGTCAATTTGCGGTTTTCGACGAAATCTCCGCTAATCTGCAGGTGGTAGTGAATGGCTATAATGCGGTAAATAATTGGATGTCTCAGTATTTTGGTGACCTGATCACTAAAGAAGGATGGACAGCTTTGTTTCCGCTGGTCAGCACCTACCTTAATGATCAAACGCCTATTCCTGCAAATGCTCAAAGTAGTATTATTTCGGCAATGGCCGGTTATGACATATCGTCATCTGCACTCTCGGCATTTTTTACCCGCTGGAATACATCGCTGGAGGCCAAAGCGCAAAATGTCCTTGCGCCTAACAGTACGTATCCCAATATCATCAATTGGACTCTGGTTGATGGTTATGTTGCGGCTTTGATCGAAGCACATAATCACGCTGTCAGCAGAGGCTTTAAAACCGTTGATGATATGCACAAAGAGTCGATAAAATCGCTCAATACAATCATTGATAATCAAAAAAATGACATTTGTGCCTCTGTATCCGTTCAATTCACCCAGAAGTTGACCATGACGCGGGAAGCGTTTTTGGGAACACTGGAAATTTTCAATGGACACCCTACGGATGCAATGAAGATGATCGCGGTTAATCTGCAGATCACGGATGCCAGCGGAACACCAAGTAATGGGCTTTTTGAAATTCAAACCCAAAGCTTTAACAACCTGGCAAACGTAACGGGTTCTGGACAGATTAGCGCCCAGCAACGAGGATCGGTTACCTATCTCTTTATCCCCCAACCTGACGCAGCGCCACAAGCGCCAACTATTTACAAATTCGGGGGATCGGTAACCTATTTTGACCCTTATGCCAAGGCAACGGTTACGATACCATTAATACCTGTTCCGATTACGGTCAATCCGAGCCCGAGCCTGATGCTCCACTATTTCATGCAACGAAATATTTTGGGCGACGATGCACTTACCTCCCCTGACATAGAACCTTCGATTCCTGCCGAGTTAGCGGTAATGATTGAAAATAAAGGATACGGTCAGGCAACCAATGTGACTATTTCATCGGCCAAGCCTGAAGTTGTAGACAATGCGTCAGGTCTGGCAATTGATTTCAATCTGGTTGGTACTAAGTTCAAAGGTCAATCCCAAAATCTGAGTCTCACAGATATTCCGTTTGGTAATATTCCTGCTTTAGAAACACGGGTTGGAGAATGGTACTTTACCAGTACGCTACTTGGAAAATTTGTGAGCTATTCGGCTAATGTTGTCCATAACAATAGTTACGGAAACTCAAAATTGAGCCTGATACAAGGTGTGAAACTGCACGAACTAACAAAGAGTATCCGCCTTTACGGTAACCTTGAAGATGGTATTAATGACTTCCTGGTAAACGACATTTTTGATGTCGATGATCAGCCAGACATTATTTATTTCTCTCAGGGCAACAGAACCGCCAAGGTAAATACGGCTTCAGGCGGAAGCTTTGACTCGCCCGTATCGGCACCGTCATTTACAAATACACTGACAGTAACGCCATCTGATACCGGATTCAATTATATCAAACTCAATGATCCGGGCAACAGACTTTACGAGCTTGTTAGTGTAACCCGCAGCGATGGACAGGTAATTCCGCTGGATAATGCCTGGCTTACCTTTGTTACATTGCCGGTAGCCAGATCGCCGATTTATGAAAATAAGTTTCACATCGTAGATCGCTTTACCTCTGCGGGGCCCGCCACGTATACTGTAGTGTGGAAGCCTGTCGATGTAAATGTGCCAAAAGTAGACAGCATAACTGGCGTTCCAGCTCAGTCAGCATCAGCCCAGGTAACTAATCTCAAGGTCTACTTCAGTAAGCCAATCAATCCGGCTACGTTTACCTATCAGGATTTGAGTCTTACTTTCCAGGGTGGTCAGAACATCATCAATTCATCTGTCGTAATTACCCAGATTGATCCGACCACTTTCAATGTAGATCTGTCTGCGATTACCACCGGAAACGGGAATTATCTCTTTACTGTTCAGGCTGCCAATGTTGAAGACATATATGGAATTTCGGGAACTGTAGGTAAGCAGGTTAGTTGGTCACAGTTTATGGGTGTCCCATTTGTCCAGGCTTTTCAGGGCATTCCTGCAAACCACAAAGCATCCTCTTACAGCACTATTCAATTACTGTTCAATTTACCTATCGACGTTGCGACTGTAACGCCAGCAAGGTTTACTATCTATAAGAATGGTGTTTTGCAGGCCGGCTCATTAGCTATTGATTCGGTAAGCTCAGATCATAAACTATTCCGCTTGTCTGGTTTGCAAACTATGTTAACCCAGAATGGTATCTACGAATTGAGGGTAGACCTCCCCAATATAAAGTCGGAAAACCATATTGCAGGGGTACAAACACAGTCAGTGGTGCTCACAGTCGACAATGCAGGGCCGGTGGTATTGCTTTTAGAAAAATCAACCCAAGGAGGTATTGATTCTCAGCACGTCCCGTTCGTAAATATTACGTTCGATGAAGGAGTGGTAGGTCTAAATACAGCTGCGTTTCAATTGACAAGAAATGGTGAAGTAGTACCGATTACGAGTACTATGCTAAGTTTTGTTGATGCAAAAAACTGGAAGGCAGGAAACTTCGGACTACTTACTTATCCAGAAGGTAATTATACATTCTCAGTAAATCTTGGAAATGTCATTGACAGTACCGGAAATGCGGGAGTGGGTACTCAGCAGATTTCCTGGATCGTGAACCGATCTTCTTCCGTTAGCTTTACTGGCCTGGCAAGTAGTTATTGTAGTACTGCAACCTCCCAAACACTTGTTGGGGCGCCTTCAGGCGGTGTATTCAGTGGACCTGGTATTACAGGAAATACGTTTAATCCTTCTGTGGCAGGAGCGGGTACGCATACGATTACATATACTAAAGATGGGCAGCCTGTTTCTCAAACGACAACGGTTTATTCCGTACCTGAATTGGCCATCAGTCCAAGTTCAGCAACGTTGACATGTGCCAGTCCAACGGTGAGTCTGTCAGCTATTGGTAGCGGAAGTCTATTATGGTCGAACGGGCAGACGACTCCGTCGATTTCCGTCAGCCTGGCAGGCACTTATTCAGTTACTCTGACAAGTGCTACCGGCTGTACGGCCACGTCCAGTATAGTAATTGGCGGAGACCGTAACATAGGCGTTGCCAGTATCCTTCCGAGCCTGACTGTCCTAACCTGCGCCACTCCGACAACCAGTTTAACCGCTACGGGTGGAAATACGTATAAGTGGAGTACAGGAGCCAATGGTGCTGTGCTAACCGTGAGCCCCACTATTACCACCACTTATTCGGTCACTGCCACGGGAGCCAACGGCTGTACCGCCGTGGCTAGCCGCACCATTGAGGTCGATAAGACGGTACCGACCGCATGGCTAGCAGCCAGCCAGACAGCTGTTACCTGTGATTCGCCAGTGGCCTCACTAACCGCGTCGGCCGCAGCCAGTTACCGATGGAGTACCGGTGAGACTACAGCAGCCATCAGTGTAGCGCCTACTACGGCCACCACCTATTCGGTCACTCTAACAGGGACTAACAGTTGCACCGCCGTGGTCAACTATACAATTGCAGTTGATAAGACACCGCCAACCCCAGCGATTGTTACCAGTCGAACTTTGGTGAGTTGCAACACGCCATCGGTTAGTTTGACAGCCAGCGGAGGCTCCAGTTACAAGTGGAGCACAGGAGCCACTGGATCTGTACTGACGGTGAGTCCAGCCACCACCACTACCTACTCGGTCACCGTGATCGGAGCTAACGGCTGTACTGCTGTGGCCACCCAACTCATTCAGGTCGATAAGACAGTACCAATTGCGTCTCTACTGGCTAGCGCCACAGCAATTACCTGTGCTACGCCAACAGTCTCCCTAACCGCTTCGGGAGGGGTCAGCTACAAATGGAGTACGGGTGAAACTAGTGAAACGGTGAGTGTGAGCCCGCTAACCACCACTACCTACTCAGTCACGGTAATAGGAGCAAACGGGTGTGCAACCGTGGCCGCTCGCACAATCAACGTTAATCAGACGCCACCTGTGGCAACTCTAACGGCTAGCCAGACAATCCTCAACTGTACTAATCCAACAGCCTCGCTGAGTGCGTCAGGGGGCGTCAGCTACCTGTGGAGCACTGGCGAGACCACGGCTGCCATTAATGTCGCCCCTACCACGGCCACCACCTATTCGGTGACCGTCACAGGAGCCAACGGTTGCTTAGCTGTAGCTACGCGTAGTATCGCAGTGGATCAGACCCTGCCCACGCCAGCGATTGCGACCAACCGTACTTTAGTCGGCTGTATCAGTCCAACCGTTAGTTTGACGGTCAGTGGAGGGACTAGCTACAAGTGGAGCACAGGAGCTACTACTTCAGTTATAACGACGAGTCCCACCACGACCACCACCTATTCGGTGACCGTCACAGGAAGCAATGGCTGTAAAGCGGTGGCTACTCAACTCATTGAGGTCGATAAAACCCCACCTACCGCGTCGCTACTGGCCAGCGCTACTGCAATTACCTGCGCTTCGTCAACAGTCTCCCTAACCGCTTCGGGAGGGGTCAGCTACAAATGGAGCACGGGCGAAACCACCGATACCGTGACGGTAAGCCCGCTCACCACCACGGCCTATGCCGTGACCGTGACCGCAGAAAACGGATGTAGCAGTGTACTCAAACGCAGCATCGGTGTCAACCAGACAAGCCCATCGGTCACCCTGACGGCCAGTCGGACAGTGGTCAGTTGTACCTACCCGACAGCCACCCTGACGGCTGGCTCAGCGGCCAGCTACCTCTGGAGTACAGGAGAAACCACCCGATCCATCAGTGTCACACCCACCACAGCCACCACCTACTCGGTCACGCTGACAGGGGCCAATGGCTGCACGGCGGTGGCGAGTGACAGCATCACCGTGAGTCAAACTCTGCCCACACCGGTTATTGTAGCCAATCGCACTTTAGTCGGCTGTACCACCCAAACCGCCAGTTTGACGGTTAGTGGGGGGGTCAACTACAAATGGAGCAATGGCTCTACGCTCACTGTCCAGACGGTGAATCCCACCACGACCACCACCTATTCGGTGACCGTCACGGGAAGCAATGGCTGTAAGGCGGTGGCTACTCAACTCATTGAGGTCGATAAAACCCCACCTACCGCGTCGCTACTGGCCAGCGCTACTGCAATTACCTGCGCTTCGTCAACAGTCTCCCTAACCGCTTCGGGAGGGGTCAGCTACAAATGGAGCACGGGCGAAACCACCGATACCGTGACGGTAAGCCCGCTCACCACCACGGCCTATGCCGTGACCGTGACCGCAGAAAACGGATGTAGCAGTGTACTCAAACGCAGCATCGGTGTCAACCAGACAAGCCCATCGGTCACCCTGACGGCCAGTCGGACAGTGGTCAGTTGTACCTACCCGACAGCCACCCTGACGGCTGGCTCAGCGGCCAGCTACCTCTGGAGTACAGGAGAAACCACCCGATCCATCAGTGTCACGCCCACCACAGCCACCACCTACTCGGTCACGCTGACAGGGGCCAATGGCTGCACGGCGGTGGCGAGTGACAGCATCACCGTGAGTCAAACTCCGCCCACACCGGTTATTGTAGCCAATCGCACTTTAGTCGGCTGTACCACCCAAACCGCCAGTTTGACGGTTAGTGGGGGGGTCAACTACAAATGGAGCAATGGCTCTACGCTCACTGTCCAGACGGTGAATCCCACCACGACCACCACCTATTCGGTGACCGTCACGGGAAGCAATGGCTGTAAGGCGGTGGCTACTCAACTCATTGAGGTCGATAAAACCCCACCTACCGCGTCGCTACTGGCCAGCGCTACCGTCTGCGAAGGAACGGACTATGATCTGTTGGCCACTGCCACCGGTGGTAAGGCTCCTTATACCTATAGCTGGAGTGTTCCAGGTGGTCAAGGGAGTACCTTACCGATTTCTACCAGCGGCTTGAGCCTGACTACTATCACCACCCGTACCTACTCGGTGACAGTCATTGGGGCCAATAATTGTGTCTCTAACAAAGCTAGTTTCGTACTTACTATCAATCCATCGGCTAAATTAACGCAGCAACCCGTCTCGGGTTCGTCTGTATGTGCAGGTACAACGGTAGTTGCTAGTGTGTTGGCCGTAGGTCGCAACCTGACTTATGCGTGGATGAAAAGTGGTAGTACTACTGTCTTATCGACTTCCCGCACTCTGACACTACCGTCGGTTACAGTCGCCAGCGAGGGCTCGTATTATGCAGTAGTCTCCTCGGATTGTGGCTCGGTCAGTTCCAACTTGTTTACCCTGACGATCAATCCGGCTACTCAGCTTATGGCTCAACCTGCCAGTGCGACTGTTGCGGCTGGTCAGTCGTTTACTACCAGTGTGGCGGCTAGCGGAAGCAGCTTAAGTTACCAATGGTATTATGGTGGAACCACGGTACTTAACGATCAAAATTCGGCCACACTGACTATAGCCGGGGTCACTCCAGCTAATGCAGGGTTGTATACGTGCCGGATCAGTGGACTGTGTGGCAATGTGGTATCTCAGGCCGCCAAACTAACAGTGAGTAGCGCGCAGTCTCGTTTAGGTGCAAGTGAGCCCGTTAATACATTGGCCTTCACAGTCTCGGCTTACCCCAACCCAACTTCAGACAAGGTAGTGGTTCGAGTAGATGGGGGAGGCAAACAGCCCACTATAAAACTCCGGCTGTATGATGTGTCGGCACATAAGCTGGGAGATTGGCTGGTTGAGCTGGAGAACGGTCAGGGAGAGACAACTCTGAACTTAGGAAATCTACCAACCGGACTCTACCTGCTGGAAGCCCAGGGAGATAAAGAAGTAATTATCAAACGATTGCAAAAACAGTAATAGACGGTACCTGGCGTATCTAGCAAAACAGAGGCTATAGTTATAGTCTCTGCTTTGCTAGATACGCTTTATTTTGACTTAGTAAGCTCATATGGACGATACGGCCACTTACCTTCTTCCCGGAAGAATGTCCAGCAGGCTGCGGCCCTTGGTCGCAATGGCTTCGTGAAATTGATTGCTGATCACATTTTTGATAATTTCGCTCCGGTCACGTTCCCCACGCACGAGGGCTTTGGCAAATTCGATGGCCTGATCGGTGGTTATTTTGCCCGGCATGGGTGGCTCGTTCTGATCAACAATAGCATCAACGACAACCGGGCCGTCATAAGCCAACGCTTCCCGAATGATCGATTCGGCTAGTTTTGGATCGTCGATCGTAAAGCCCTTTGCTCCACAGGCATTGGCATAGGCTGCGAAATCAATCGGCTGTAAATCGACCGCGAATTCGGGATTACCTTCCATCACGATCTGCTCCCATTTGATCTGTCCAAATGAATTGTTGTGAAAAATGAACACTTTAATGGGCAGTTTGTATTTCACGGCCGTGGCCAGTTCGCCCATCAACATGGTAAAACCGCCATCGCCTACTAACGCCACAACTTGACGACCCGGATGCGAAACCGACGCAGCAATTGCGTAGGGTAATCCCGATGCCATCGTAGCCAAGAGTCCGGAGGTAGAGAATTTCATACTGCCCCGCACCTGAATATGGCGAGCGGCCCAGGTCGTGTTGTTGCCACAGTCGCAGGTAACAATAGCATCATCGTTCAGGAGTGGGCTGAGCGTATGGGGAATAACCTGCGGCTTCATTGGTATAGATTCCTGCGTCCCTCGTTCGGTCAGCAATTCGTTCCAGTAGGCCATGCGTTCCTGCGCTTTCTCCAGGAAACTACGATCTTTTTTGCGATGAATTAGTGGAAGTAATGCCTGCAAAACAGCTTTGCTATCACCCATCAAACCAACCTCAACAGGCGTTCGAAGGCCAATATGCGATGGATCGAGATCAATCTGAACGGTACGGGCCTGACCCGCTTTAGGGTAAAATTCGAGATAAGGAAACCGAGTACCAATCATAATCAACGTATCGCACTCCTGCATGGCATCTTGCGAAGGGGCCGTTCCCAACAAACCCAAGCCACCTGTGGTGTAAGGATCATCATCGGGAACCACTCCTTTTCCTAACAAGGCTTTAATAACTGGCCCACCTACTGCATCAGCCAGAGCAAGCACTTCTTCTCGGGCATTCAGGCAACCTCGTCCGGCAAAAATCGCCACTTTCTCTCCGGCATTAATCAGATCGGCAGCCCGCTGTAATTGCCGGACATCGGGCACTACTGTCTGGCTAACCTGCGTCGCGCTACTATGGTCGGGGACGTTGGTTGACGAACGGGTATCATCGCTCATTGTCCAATCCTGGTAATCTTTAGGAAACGAGATGTGCGTTACAGTACGCTGCCCTAATGAGGTACGAATAGCCTGATCCAACACATTAATCACATGATCTGGTCCCATTACCCGCTCATTGTAGACAGCTACATCGGTAAATACTTTAACCAGATCGACATCCTGCTGAAAGAACGTACCACTGATATCATGAGCGGTATGTCCCGTAATAGCTAGTACAGGTTGTGAATCATATTTGGCATCATACAGACCATTGAGCAGATGAATGCCTCCACAACCCGACGTGGCAATACAAACACCAAGCTTTCCCGTGAATTTAGCATAACCGCAAGCCATAAAGGCAGCCGCTTCCTCGTGCCGCACCTGAATGAGTTTAATCTTGTCCTGTCGTTTACGCAGCGATTCATAAATACCATTGATACCGTCGCCAGGCAGACTAAATACTGTATCGACACCCCATTCCAACAACCGTTCGACCAATAGGTCGGCTCCTGTCTTTGCCATACTACTTACTAAAAAAAAGAAAACGAACAGAACCAGTGTGCGTTTAACTACCGATCTGACATTCGTGTTTGGAAGCCGCCTGGAAGATTAAAGAATCTTAATGATAGGGCAACAAAAAAGCCTGGCTAATGAAGCCAGGCTGTAATAGTATACTTACTCCTTAACGATTACCGATGTTCTTTTTTCCGCTTGATCGATGTTCGGGCAGCTACTTCAGCCTGAAACTTAATCTTTAGCTGTCGGTCAAGATCTCTATCCCGCGGTACATAAATACTAGTTTTACCATCTGAGGATTTCAGCATCCAGTAAACAGTATCGGTAGTAGGGGGAATGGAGGTGTATGTCGGCTTACTCATAATATAGGAGATAAGGATGAGCCTGGCGTTCGTACAACACCTGGTCTACATAGACAACTCCTTTTAGTAACGAATAGTGTCATTTGACCAAATATGGTCTATCAAGCAAGCAGCCAAAGCTCGTCTATACAGCTTTTTTTACCTCAACTGCATTGAGTCCTTTGGGAGTCCTCGTCACGTCGAAGGTTACCTTATCGTTTTCGCTGACGGGATCTATCAAACCGTTCATGTGCACGAAAATACTTTCCTGGGTCTTTAAGTCCCGGATAAATCCGTACCCTTTTGATGTATTGAAGAAACTTACAATACCTTGTCTCACCGTGTCCTGTGGTGAGCCAGCTTCCTGTTTAGATACACCGATCTGAACATCCTCCTGATCGATCGTTCTTTTCTTTCTTGGGTCTGGTGGTGTCGAGGTTATATTCCCGTTTTCATCCACGTAGGCCATCATTTCATCCAGCCCCTGCCCTTTTTGAGCATTTGCTTTCCGTTCTCCGCGCTTTTCTTCTTTGTCTTTTCTCTTTTTTTGTCTTGCTTTTTCTTTTTCTTTTTTACTAAATGTCTCCATTCTTTATTGGTATTAAGTGAGATCAGCCTGCGTGCGTTCGTCAGGATGTATTTCCAGAGAGGTGGGCTACGACGACACACCGCCAATCCGTGCGGGTTATTACCCCACTACTTAATCAACCCTATATCAACCGAATAAGTTGTTTCTTTGAAATAATATTCACATCCGGCTATCAATGGGATTTACCATAGACTTTCTCTCCTGCAGCAACGGAGACCGATAACTCATTCTGTTTAGGTGGAATCGGGCAAGGATAACCCTCGTAATAGGCGCAGTAAGGATTGTAGGCTTTATTGAAATCGATTGTTAACTGACCATTTTGAACGTCGCCCGTCCGAAAGTCGATGTAACGTCCACCTCCATAGGTTTCCTTTCCCGACGTCGCATCTTTGAATGGCAGAAATAAATAATCACGATACTCAGGTATTCGAATAACATTCAAATTTCGATACAAGGTCAACTGCTGAGGTTTGCCATCGAGCACAAACGACAGGATTGCATAAGACACATGCGGTCTTGTCATTCCATTATAAGTAGGCATCTCAAACGGCTCTGCCTTGGGTGTCAATTGTACCGTAGCTGTTACACGGTACGTCGAATCGGGCGCATAAAACTGTACAAACGACAAATCCTCCTCCGATTTCAACGGACCACCAGCCGACTTCAGCAAATCCTTTTTGTAGGTCTCGCGGTGTTTGGCAAGCTGCTCCGCAAAGGGTGTTTGAGCGACTGTAGCCGTAGTGAATAGAACCGTAAACAGAAGTGGCAGGATTTTCATGTTATATAAATATATGCATTTTTGAGATTCCTCCTGCGTCGGAATGACAAACATAGAATGGCAAAAATGAGTCATGGCAATGGCGTAGTCAGAATAGCCAGGCAGGTTTTTATGCCCGTACGCAGATTTCCCAGCCGTAGATTTTCGTTTGGGCTATGCTGATTGTTATCCATATTGACTAATGGAACAATTACTGCCGGAACTTTCAGCGCCTGAATAAACGGAACAACTGGCACAGTTCCTCCCATAATCCGGATGATAACCGGATCTTTCCCGAACCCACTCATAACCGCTTTACGAAGCCAGCTTCCCATGGGCTCGTTGATGTTGGTTCGGAAGGCAGGCGTCCCGGCGTTTCCTTCAAAAAAAACGATTTGGGAATACTTCAGACGCTCCTCTGCTGTAGGGACATGATCCAACACGTTGAATCCCTGCTTTTCAATGTGTTTACGAACCAACTCAACCATCCGTTTACCATCCGTTTCTGGCACCAACCGAATATCGAAACTTGCCACGGCTTCTTCGGGAATAATGGTTCCTGACCCTTTTCCAACCACAGCGGCCTTCATACCCCGAATGTTGAGCGACGGATATTGAAGCGACTCCTGATAATTGGCTCCTACTTTTTCTTCGTCGGCAATCTGCAAGGTTTTGTTGATGGCTTGTTTGTTATCGGGTACAGCTGCCATAATTTTCTTAGTGGCTTCGTCAAACGTTATCCCATCGTAGAAACCCGGAATCAGTACCCTCCCCTGCTCATCTTTCATAGAAGTAATCAGTCGGGCCAGCCGAAATGCCGGGTTCGGTGAGTAGTTGCCAAAATGACCGCTATGCTGCTGCGTAATGGCTCCATAGGTTGTCATGGTGAAACCGGCATTACCCCGACAACCAAAGGTCAACGTGGGAATATTGGACGAGTGTATAGGGCCATCCATCACAATCATGTAATCGGCCTTCAACTTGTCTTTGTAGGAGTCCAGCGCGCTTTTTAACCCTGCTGAGCCTTTCTCTTCCTCCGTATCAATGATAATCTTGATGTTAAAGGGCGGAGTTTGTTTCTCGGTCTGCGCAATATCAAGCGCCTTCAGCATCATAATAATTGGCCCTTTGTCATCGGACGTTGATCGACCAAATAAACGCCACTCGTTGTTGACAGCTGTTTTTGGTATATCGCCACCTAATTCTTTATACTCCCCAGCGCTTGTTTTTTCTTTGAGTACAGTTATCCAAGGGTCTTTTTGGCTCCACTCGCTGGGCCGAACGGGTTGGCCATCCAGATGAAAATAGAACAAAACGGTCTGCGTTGCCTTCGGAATGGTTTTTTCAGCTAAAACCAGCGGCAAATGGGTGGTTTTAAGAACAGTCGTTTGAAAACCTCGTTTAGAAAATGCTTTTTCGGTCCAGGAAATGTTTTTGAGAATATCGTCGGCATTGACGGCGTCATTCGGGAGCGATACATAATCGCTGAGTTCGTCAATGGCGGGCCATAACTGCTTTTCGACCAATGCATCCATCTGGGTAACACTCAGTTTTTGAGCCGAAACGTGGTGCGCCATATATAGCATACTAAGCCAGCAAATCACCCGAATTAGTTGTACAAAACCTGCCTTTGTTCGTTGTCGGTCTTTTCCTGAAGTGTCTATTTGTCTGGCAGTCATGGTCGAAAGTGGGTCAATACTCGTCACGCCTAAATAAGGAAACCCAATCGACAATACCAACTAATCTACTTCGAATACCTATTTACACAATATAAAATAGTAGATTATCCACAAAAACACAAACGACAACGAATTACTATGTTCTCATCGTCTGGCCACCCGTTATGCATCATGGGGAATGTGGTTGATTCAACTGGCCGCGAGTCTGTCAAAACTATCCTTGTTCAGAATGGCAAAATCAGAGCCATTCAGGATGGCAAAGTGCCCTTTTCACTGCCCGATCTGATTCTGTTGGAATTGGCTGACGATGAGGTCGTTTTTCCGGGTCTGATCAACCTGCACGTCCATTCGGAATACAATATTTTCCCGCTCTGGCAGAGTCCGGCCGTGTGGAGCAACCGGTACCAGTGGCGCATTAATGACCAATACATTCAGGAGATCAAAAACTTTAAAGAATACATTGAAGCTCGCTGGGTAAGCGACTATATGGGGTTCGTAAAGCCTATTATTCAATCACTTACAACGAAAAAAGAAGAAGCGCTTACGGCTATTTCGATGGCATCGGCCATTAGCGAAGTGCAGAAAATGCACGGCGTCATCACTGAATTACAAGCCGTTGCAGGGGGTACTACGCTCATTCAGCAGACGATCAAATTAGAGAATAATGGAAGCCTGCCCAGCTTCATTGTCCGAAATACTGGCGACCCCGATGAACTTGGACTTCCGGACACTAAAAAAGTGTTTTCAGTCGTCGATTTTGTCAGACCAGGGCCAAATTTCGATCCACCCAGCAGCCCTCTGCATGCCAATGATGACACCTCAGCCTGGCCCATGATGCGTCATCCCAGCTTCGACGATTTTCTTGCGTCTGTCCAGAACGGCAACAATCGGTATTATGCCTCTATTGCACACATCGCCGAAGGGCGAGCGGGTTATCTACAACGTGGCAAACCCGACGGATTCAGTCGTCGGGAGTTTACGGAGTTTCGGAAGGCGCTTGCTCAACTCCCCAATCCTGAATTTCTGAAAACGGCGAACTTAACACTTACGCATGCCTGTGGACTAGATTATTCCGATCCGGCCACACTCGACTTCCTGCGCGACAATCATATCAGCATTGTCTGGTCGCCGGTATCTAACCTAATCCTGTACCGCGACACGATCCCCGTAAAAACGCTGCTGGATCACGGCATCAATGTTTGCCTGGGTTCCGACTGGGCACCTAGCGGTAGTAAACATGTTTGGGATGAACTGAAGTTTGCCCGGCATTTCTGCGATGCCGTATCTCTCAACATCAGTAATGCCCAACTTCTGGCGATGGTTACCCAAAATCCGGCAACTGCATTAGGAAATGTAAAAGCGGGCGCTATCGAAACGGGTTACAACGCCGATTTCTTTATTTTACGAAAACAATCGTCCCGGCAGTCAGCTTTAACGGCTTTACAGATGCAAGATGACAGTTCAGTACGTTGTACGATTGTGAATGGCCGGGTGCTCTACGGTGACGAAGACTTATTTATCAACACTTTATCCGTCGATTATCAACGTATCCCACCCTCTGAAGGGAGAGCTTCCGAGAAAAAAGTGGTGAGTATCAATTCATCCCTACACTTTGACTTACAGAAATCCCTGACTCAAGTTGATGCGCTAATGGATCGCTACGCTAGTGAGGTATTACGCCTACCGCAACTCCGTCGAACTCGCCTGCTTTCATCCGACGATCATCTTTACTTAACCCGCATCAATCTGGTAAAGACGTATTTGGCGGAGTTATTGAAGTGAAAAACTTAGCACTGTAGTCTTATTATCTAATGTAATCCAGTCTCGCCCTTACTTATGGACTTCCCGCAAACTATCAGCATAAGCCTTTGAGCGCGCTTTAGCTAGCAACTCGTATCCCTGATCAATCAACTCCTGATAAGTAAAACCTTCATTTTTGATACCATGCTTTGCATTTTCGGCAACTGCCTGGCTGCAAAGTTCGTGGTTTAAGGAATCGTTTTTCGGCGTTGATCCCACCCGAATGTCGTACCACATGGTTGTACTCGTATATTTTTTGTCCAGCGGCTGCTGACCACACGCAAACAAGCTCAAGACAAGCGAAGGCATTACCAGTAATTGGACAAGTTTTTTCATGATTGCGAATCAGAGTATATATCGTCAATTCCACACACCTATAATAAAGTATGAGTTGACAAGAGTCAATTTTCCATACTCAGAGACCGGATAACGCCAGGGCATAGTTCAAACTACACTCAACGAACTAGAAAACACAACTCCCGATCATGTCAAGCACAACCGGGAGTTATAAATTCTCAAGTATCAATCCAGCCTATGATCCACACATCTCGCAACCTTCTGGATCATCGAGTGAGCAGGTCATGGCGGCATATTGTTGTTCAAGATCCGTTACCATCGGCACAGGCTGTGGCGTTGTGTTTTGGGCATGCTCCTTGGCGTACTGTACGTAATCGAGGGGTTTCTCGACGGTTACGGCTTCGGTCATGACCGCTTCCAGTTGAGGCTCGGCTTGTGGCTGAACAACAGTGAACTTCACGGCATCAGCGGCAGCTTTCGTACGGAGGTAGTACATGCCTGTTTTCAGGCCCGCTTTCCACGCATAGAAGTGCATGGAAGTCAGTTTGCCGAAGTTTGAGTCCTGAATATGGATGTTCAGCGACTGCGACTGGCAAATGTACGCGCCCCGGTCGGCGGCCATATCGATGATGTGCTTCTGCTTAATCTCCCAAACCGTTTTGTAGAGGTCTTTGATGTTTTGCGGAATGTTCGGAATCGCCTGTACTGAGCCGTTAGCCAGAATCAGGTTGTTCTTCATAGCGTCATTCCACAGACCCAGTTTCACCAGATCTTTCAGCAGGTGCTTGTTCACGACAACGAACTCGCCCGACAATACGCGACGGGTGTATATGTTGCTTGTGTACGGTTCAAAGCACTCATTGTTGCCCAGAATCTGCGAGGTTGATGCAGTTGGCATCGGAGCCAGCAACAGCGAGTTGCGCACGCCATGTTCAACAACTTCCTTCCGCAGGCTTTCCCAATCCCAACGACCCGATTTTGGTTTTACTCCCCACATATCGAACTGGAACTTACCTTCCGAAATCGGCGAGCCTTTCCAGGTTTCGTATGGGCCGTATTCTTTGGCCTGCTCCATCGAGGAAGTCATCGCGCCAAAGTAAATCGTCTCGAAAATATCTTCGTTCAACCGACGCGCTTCCTCCGATTCAAACGGCATTCGCAGCATGATGAACGCATCGGCCAGCCCCTGCACACCTAAGCCAATTGGCCGGTGACGCATGTTACTCCGACGGGCTTCTTCAACTGGGTAATAGTTGATGTCGATGATCTTGTTCAGGTTGCGGGTGGCCGTTTTGGTCACTTCGTACAACTTCTGGTGATCGAAACGCATGATACCATCCTTGCCGCGCGTAATGAACTTCGGTAGGGCAAGAGACGCCAGATTACAAACTGCTATTTCGTCGGGAGCGGTGTACTCAATGATCTCCGTGCAAAGGTTCGACGACTTGATCGTGCCCAGATTCTTCTGGTTCGATTTCTTATTAGCTGCATCCTTATACAGCATATAAGGCGTACCGGTTTCAGTTTGAGATTCCAGAATTTTGAACCACAATTCCTGCGCTTTTATCGTCTTACGGGCACGGCCTTCACGTTCGTAGCGCTCGTACAAGGCTTCAAATTCGTCACCATAGCAATCGGCCAGACCGGGACACTCGTGCGGGCAGAACAACGACCAAACGTCGTCGGCTTCTACACGCTTCATGAACAGATCAGGTGTCCAGAGGGCGTAGAACAAATCGCGGGCACGGCCTTCTTCTTTACCAGAGTTCTTTTTCAGGTCCAGGAAGTCAAATACATCGGCATGCCAGGGTTCCAGATAGATCGCAAACGAACCTTTACGCTTACCACCACCCTGATCTACATAACGAGCTGTATCGTTAAATACGCGCAGCATCGGTACAATCCCGTTGCTGGTTCCGTTGGTACCTTTAATATAGGTGCCCGTTGCGCGAACATTGTGAATGCTTAAGCCAATACCGCCCGCCGATTGCGAAATCTTGGCGGTTTGTTTCAGCGTATCGTAAATCCCGTCGATGGAGTCGTCCTTCATCGTCAGCAGGAAGCAACTCGACATTTGTGGTTTTGGCGTTCCGGCGTTGAAGAGCGTCGGTGTCGCATGGGTAAACCACTTTTCAGAAAGTAGATTATAGGTCTCGATAGCCGCGTCTACATCTTCCATATGAATCCCAACTGCTACGCGCATCAGCATGTGTTGCGGGCGTTCGGCAATTCGGCCATCGAGTTTCAGCAAATATGATTTTTCAAGGGTTTTATAGCCAAAGTAATCATAGCCATAATCCCGGTCATAAATGATCGTTGAGTCCAGCAAAGCAGCATGCTGGCGTACTACTTCATAAACCTCCCGTGAGATCAGGGATGCATTTTCGCCGGTTTTCGGATCTTCGTACTGATATAATTTCTTGATGGTTCCGGAGAACGATTTATTCGTCTCCTTATGTAGGTTCGAGATAGCAATCCGAGCAGCCAGAATGGCGTAATCGGGGTGCTTGGTCGTCATGGAAGCAGCTGTTTCGGCGGCCAGATTGTCGAGTTCGGTGGTTTTTACACCATCGTACAGACCGCTCACAACTTTTACAGCTACTTCAACAGGCTGAACATAGGCAGGGTCAAGGCCATAGCACAGTTTCTCGATGCGAGCAGTGATTTTGTCGAACTTGACGGACTCCCGGCGACCGTCGCGTTTGATAACGTACATACGTATTTCGGCTAGTTAAGTATGGAAAAATGTTGATTGTAGAATGGACATGTTACGGTTACGATTAAGTGTATGATGGTTAATTATAGAGGTAATTTATTTTCATCTGTTCAGACGGCAAGACAATAAGTAACCAAACAAACCAGACTTCAGTCGTTATTCTGAAATCTAGCGAGATGGAATTCTAAAGTTCTTTTGAAAAAGACGGAAAAGCAACCCGGAAGGTTCGGGTGTTTTAGCAAATCCTTGAAACGTTCAACTCTGCTGGCAGGTTAAGAAATTGTTAAGCCGTCAGCGTTAGTGACTTAACAATACCCCACCGGAGAGGTATTCTAAGAAATTAAAAAAGCGATTTTATAGATTGGAACGTGGGCCAAACTACGGCAGCACCATTCCATGAAGGAAGCGTATTGCTTCGGAAATGTATGAAGAAAGACGAACCAGAACAAGTGTTTATTACCTCATTATTAGGCAACGGTTCTACTTTAATCGGTTCGTTAGTAAGGTCCAAAAGAACCCATAAAAAGGCTTGGCAATCCTGATAAAACGCCGTACCTTTGCAGTCCTTTTCGGTCGGAAACCGAGAAGATGACAAGAAACTAGAATAATCATGAAAAAGGGCATTCACCCGGATTACCGCGAAGTGGTATTCCACGACCTGTCGAGCGACTATAAATTTCTGACGCGCTCAACAGTTCAAACCAGAGACACCGTCGAGTTCGAAGGCAAAACCTATCCGCTCGTTAAGATTGAGGTTAGCTCGCAGTCGCACCCCTTCTATACGGGCAAAAACGTGCTGCTCGATACAGCTGGCCGTGTGGACAAGTTCCGCAAACGGTACGGTACCAAGTAAGGTATTTCCAGTCGATACAAAACTCCCCTGTTGCGGCAATCGTAGCAGGGGAGTTTTTTTTGCAGTAGATTTCAACTGTTTTTACGTTAGTGCCTTGCTCAATACGCTGTACTAAGTGTTTCTATGGATTCGTTCGATTCTAGTATACAACTTACTAGAATCGAACGAATCCCAAATGCAATTCGACTCAACCCGCACAGCATGAAAAAAATCCTGATTATAGAAGACGACCGACGAATTGCTCAGAATATTAGCCGGGGCCTTCAGGAAGAAGGTTATGCGACTGAGGTTGTGTACGAGGGATTTAATGGCCGCCAAATGGCTCTACAATCTAGTGTCGACCTGCTGATTTTAGACATCAATTTGCCTGGTTTAAGTGGATTTGAGGTATGCCGAAGCGTTCGGATGGAGAAGCCGCAGCTGCCGATCATTATGCTGACAGCGCTGGGTGAAATCGAAGATAAAGTAGAAGGATTAGGGCTGGGTGCCGACGATTATCTGGTGAAACCTTTTGATTTTCGTGAGCTGGTAGCGCGGGTAGCTACCTGCTTTCGACGGTCGGCATTTATCAATGACGCTATTGCCGAGGATATCTGCCAGGTGGCCAACCTGACCGTTAATCTAACCCTTAAAGAGGTTCGACGAGACAGCACGCTTATTGATCTGACTGCTCGTGAATTTGCTTTGCTGGAATACCTTATCCGAAACAAAGGACGGGTACTCTCGAAATTGGATATTGCCGAAACTGTCTGGAACCTTAACTTCGATCCAGGTACAAATGTCGTGGAGGTATACGTTAACTACCTGCGTAAAAAAATCGACCGTGACTTTGAACCTAAATTAATTCATACCCGGCCCGGCATGGGTTATGTATTGAAAGAGGAGTAGTTGCGTGGAGCAGGGAAAAGGCTATTGACCATTTTACTCCCTGCCCCGCGCTCCCCGCTCCTTGCCCAACCCCCACGCTAATGACCATTCGCAATCGTATCGCCCTTCAGTTTTCGCTCATTGTAGCTTCTATTCTGGTCGTGTTTTCGGTACTGATTTATATCGTGTCGGCTACGTATCGACGGGAGGAATTTTATGATCGGCTTAAAAATAAAGCCCGTACTACTGTTCGCTTTTTGATCGAAGTAAAAGAAGTAGATCGAGAGTTGCTCAAGATCATCGATCGCAACACACTTACTGCGCTCATTGATGAAAAAGTACTGATTTTCGATGCCAAGAACCGCCTGATTTATTCGAGTGTTGATGACCAGGTTATTTATTTCCGGCCAACCTTACTGGATGAGGTTCGGCAACGAAAAGAGATTGAAACCTTCAGCGGGCATAATGAACTGGTTGGATTGCTTTACAAACAGAACGGTCGCGATTTGGTCGTACTGGCTTCTGCCTATGATCAGTTTGGGAAAAGTAAGCTAGAAAACCTGCAACTTACGCTAGGCTGGGGGTTATTGGCTGGCATCGGCCTCACCATCGGCCTGGGTATCTTCTTTGCTGGTCAGTCGCTACGGCCCATCAGTCAAATTAATCAGCAGGTATCAACCATTACAGCCCGTAATCTTCAGCAACGACTGGACGAAGGCAATCGGCAGGATGAGATTGCCCGACTGGCAATGAATTTCAATGATGTTATGCATCGATTACATCAGGCATTTGAGCAACAGCGAAGTTTTGTATCGCATGCTTCGCATGAACTTCGAACACCTTTAGCTGCATTGAAATCAGAAATTCAACTGGGTTTACGTCGGTCGCTGACGGTACCTGAGTACAAAGAAATATTAACCAACCTGCTATCGGACACCGACCGACTCATCGGCTTAACCAATAGTTTATTGCTGCTGGCCCGAACCCTGGAAACGAGCAATCAGGTCTCTTTTCGGACCATCCGTGTCGATGATGTGGTTTTTCTGGCCAAAGATGAGTTGGTAAGTGCCAAGCCCAGATATCGAATAGCTGTTGATTACAGCAATATGCCAGAAACCGAAACCGAAACGCTCGTTAAAGCAAATGAAGAGTTGCTGAAACAGGTACTTCTCAACTTGTTCGATAACGCCTGTAAATATTCCCCTGATCACACAGCTCAAGTACGTATTGGTACCGATAGTCGCTATTGTCGGATTGCGATTCAGGATAAAGGAATTGGGATTTCGGCACACGACCAGGCCCATATTTTTGAGCCGTTTTATCGGGCCACAAATGCCCTGAATTATCAGGGTTTCGGCATTGGATTATCTATTTGTGCGAAACTGATTGAACTCCATCATGGAACGATGGTTGTTGAGAGTCAATTAGGAGAGGGAAGCACATTTACGATTTCACTTCCTCATATATGATTGTTAAAACCAACAGAATTTAATTTACAAACCTATGAATCAATTGTTCTGCCTGCTGACAGTAAGCTTATTAGCCACTTTCAGCAGCTTTGCCCAGTGGCAACTGCAAACCGTTGGCACCGATGCCAGTTTCCGGGCAGTAAGCGTTGCTAGCCCTGATGTTGCCTGGATTGGTGGAACAAAAGGTACATTTGTCCGAACGGCCGATGGTGGAAAAACCTGGCAAACAGGCACAATCCCTGATGCGCAAACCTGCGATTTTCGTGATGTACATGCCGTTGATGCTCAGACTGCTTACTTTATGAGTGCTGGTCCTGCCGAAAAAGGTCAGGCTCGCATGTATAAAACCAGCGACGCCGGTCATACATGGACGCTACTGTATCAAACTCAACAGCAGGGGGTATTCTTCGACGGAATCGATTTTTGGGATAATCAACATGGGATTATATTTAGCGATCCCATTGATAATAAATGGTTTATCCTGACTACCGACGATGGTGGAAAAACCTGGCAGCCCGTTTCTCCCGGTACCTTACCCCTTATGGAACCCAATGAAGCGGCTTTTGCAGCCAGCGGCACCAGCCTGGTTGTACATGGGAAGCGGAACGTCTGGATTGCATCGGGTGGTGGACGCTATGGGCGAGTATTCCGTTCCGGCGATCGTGGGAAGACCTGGAATGTAACGAACACCCCTTTGCCTGCCGGCGAAGCAACTGGTCTGTTCGGAATGCATTTTTTCAGCGATAAAATTGGAATGGTTGTAGGAGGCAATTACAAGCAGGAGCAACAGCCTGGCCCAAATGCTGCCATTACCCGCGACGGTGGTCAAACCTGGCAGCTTGTTGCCCAAACCAATCCGCCTGGCCTCAAAGAAGCCGTTGCGCTACTCCCTGGTGATCGGTTACTGACTGTTGGTCCATCAGGCACGAGCTTATCTGCCGATCAGGGGCAAACCTGGCAACAACTCGATACAGAAGGCTTTCATTCAATGGGTTGTGCAAAAGGCACTTGCTATGCCGTGGGTACGAAAGGAAAGGTTGCCGTGCAACAATTTAAGTAAAGTCTAAAAACTTTACCAACCTCGCCAAAATAGCAGCCTAATTCCGTTCGTTATTCAGCCGTGTTGAACGATTAACCCGATTCGGTTATGCCTGTGAGAGCGGCTTTATCTTTATCTATTCTGTCATTATCGGTAGCCTTCGTTAACCCGCTATCAGCCCAGATTCCCAGTAGTCCCGGCACGTTTATTTGTAGTTACACAGGTGGTAATGTTTCCCCTGATGTCATTTGTACGCCAACAACGTCATCCAACGTCCATGCTGAACGCGTTGTCGATCGGATTCTAAAGCCTATTGGCTTATTACGTAATTTCAAAGTCATCGAGTGCTCCAACACCGACAACTGCTTTGCAACCGTCCTGAAAGGCCAGCGATTTATTGTTTATGATGGTGCCTTCATGGCGCAAATCGAGGAAGAGACTGAGACCGACTGGTCGGCCATCAGCATCATGGCGCACGAAATTGGCCACCATTTACAGGGACATACAATTGACGGACGGGGAGGTCAGCCGATAAAGGAAATTGAAGCCGACAAGTTTTCGGGCTTTGTATTACACCAGTTAGGCGCATCGCTGGAAGAAGCTACCGTGGCGGTAAAAGCGCTTGGAAATGAACATGCAACCTCAACGCACCCTGCCAAACCGGCTCGTATTGAGGCTATTCAGAAAGGTTGGCTGGAAGCCGAAGCCATGTACCCTAAAAGTCGTACGGCGGTAAAAACACCAACCGCTATGGCTCCGAAGCCCATGACGACCAACACTAATTTGGCCACCACCTCCCGACCAGTTGTTGCTCCCCAAGCTCCTGTTCAGCGGTCCAGTACACGGGCGACAGTTGGCTGCGTGTCAGGCGACTGTCAGGATGGAACGGGCGTATTCGTTTATCCAACTCGTGAGCGATATGCCGGGGAATTTGAAGAAGGCGACAAGCATGGCGAAGGCACTGAATATTACGCCGATGGCAAAATAAAATATAAGGGTAATTTTCGGGATAATCTGCGTTCTGACTATGGTGTGTATTACTATCGCAATGGCGATAAATACGCAGGCTGGTTTCAGAATAACGTCCCAAATGGCAAAGGAACCTACTATTTTGCGGATGGCGATAAAATAGCCGCTACATTTAGAAATGGCCAACCAGTGCAGTAAAAAAGGCAGAATGAGCAATTGCTCATTCTGCCTTTTTTGCTTTTCAGCTAAAGCTTTATTTCAATCGGCCTTGAATAAGCGTGACGAGTTGGTCGAATCGTTGATTCATTTCGAATCGCAAATCATCAACCTTACCATCAACTTTGGAAATCTCCTGCCGAATATTTTCATCGACCCTGGAAATATTATTATCAACTCGGGATATCTCCTGCCGAATATTCTCGTCTACCCTAGAAATTTTATCGTCAACTCGGGAGATCTCCTCCCGAATGTTCTCGTCTATCCTGGAAATTTTATCGTCAACTCGAGATATCTCTTGCCGAATGCTTTCGTCAACTCTGGAGATTTTATCGTCAACTCGGGATAGCTCTTGCCGAATGTTCTCGTCTACCCTGGAGATTTTATTATCAACTTTAGAGATTTCCTGACGAATATTCTCATCAACTCGTGAAATTTTATCGTCAACTTGAGAAATCTCTTGGCGGATGTTGGCAAATCCCTCCTGAACATCAATAGTCAGTTCAGCCAAACCTGTGGCAATCACATTGACTTTTTTCTCAATGCCAGGTATTTTAGATACCTCGTTAATAATCTGGCCGTTTCCTTCAATCAGGCGATCAACCTTCTGAAGTACATCAGCTACTATTGGCTCTAATTGGTTAAGGCGCTTGTCCGGTGTCATACGGGCAAATGTAATCAACAATTGAATTAAAATACACAAAACTAGCTGTTCCTTTTCTGCACGTAGAAAAGGAACAGCTAGTTTAAAACGCCAGAATTGTCTTCTCAATCACGTCGCAGGCTTCGTGCATTTGCTCTTCATTGATCACTAGTGGTGGAGCAAAGCGGATTTTATCGCCGTGAGTTGGCTTTGTTAGTAAGCCATTATCTTTTAGTTTCAGGCAAATTTCCCAGGCTGTTTCATCGCCTAGGTCAGGGCGCTCCGTAATGACAATGGCGTTGAGCAATCCTTTACCCCGCACTGATTTTACGAGATCTGTTTCCTGAATTAATGCCGTCATCCGCGCACGGAAAATTTCGCCCATGGCAGCCGCGTTTTCGGTCAACTTCTCATCATCGACTACCTGAAGTGCCTCCATTGTCACGGCACAGGCTAACGGATTTCCTCCATACGTTGAACCATGTTCACCAGGCTTAATAGTCAACATTACTTCATCGGACGTCAGCACTGCCGATACGGGCATCGTTCCCCCTGAGAGCGCTTTGCCTAATACGAGCAAGTCCGGTTTGACACCTTCATGATCGCAGGCAATGCGCTTGCCTGTACGTCCGATTCCTGTCTGTACTTCGTCGGCAATGAACAAGATGTTGTATTTCGTGCATAAATCACGCACACCCCGCAGGTAGCCTTCATGTGGCACTACTACGCCCGCTTCGCCCTGGATTGGTTCAACCATAAAACCGGCAATATTCGGATCGCTTTTGAACGTATCTTCCAGTGCATTGAGGTCGTCATAGGGAATAACAATATAACCCGGCAGTAAAGGCCCGAAATCATTGGTGCTGCTTGAGTCTGTTGACGACGAAATAGCCGCCAGCGTCCGGCCCCAGAAGTTTCCGGCGGCAAACACCACTTTAGCCTGATTTTGCGGAATCCCTTTAACTTTATACGCCCATTTTCGAGTCAACTTCAATGCTGTTTCACCCCCTTCGGCACCCGAGTTCATAAGTAAGGCTTTGTCGAAACCGAAGTATTCGCAGAGGAATTTTTCGCAGAGGCCAGTTTTGTCATTATAGAAAGCTCGTGACGTCAAGGTTAACCGTTGGGCTTGCTGGATCATCGCATTAATAATACGCGGATGGCAATGGCCTTGACTTACAGCACTATAAGCCGATAGGAAGTCAAAATATCGTTTATTATCTACATCCCAAACGAAGACGCCTTCGCCCCGGGTTAATACCGCCGGAATGGGATGATAATTGTGGGCACCGTAATGCCATTCCAACTCCATTGCCTTATCAGCAGCGGAGATAGACTTTGTTGGTTCGATTATCATAATAAAAGCGGTTAAAATCTGCAACCAATCAGCCAGGCCGACCGTTTGTTTCCAAAAATACAGTTTCTTCGACAGACGCCCAAAACCATGCAATCTCAACCGCCAAGGAAAAAAATCCCCGGGTTAGCGGATGATGACTATTACTATACGCCCGAAGGATATGTAGTTTTTACTGCTAAATATCATCTTAAACGGGGGCATTGTTGTCAGAATGGATGCCGTCATTGTCCCTATGGATTCAAAAAAAAGTAGGAACGACTTGCAGATTATGAATTATTTAGCGAATTTTGCGCCCTCATACGGAAAACGAGTACGGTAATGGCCAGAGTTTGTCAAATCACAGGAAAGCGCACACGCACGGGGAACAACGTTTCTCACGCTAATAATAAAACCAAACGTAAATTCTTCCCGAACCTGCAAAAGAAGCGGTTCTTCGTTGAATCAACCGGCGAATGGATTACGTTGAAAGTGGCTACATCGGCCATTAAAACCATCAACAAAAACGGTCTGGAAGCTACGCTTCAGAAGGCTTACGAGCGCGGTACGCTGACGCTGTAATTTTTCGTTAGATAGTTCATCAAGCCTCTTCCGGTAAGGAGGAGGCTTTTTGTGTTTGATTATAGTTAGTAAGTAATAAGTCAGTAAATGGCTGACGCATTGACCAATACTTACTAACGTACCAACTTAGTAACTTATCACACGTGAAACTAAATTTTGAAGACCTCATTGTTTTCGAAAATGAGGATTATATCCTGATCAATAAGCCGCCCCATGTTGCATCACTTGATGAGCGTACGCCCGACCGAACTGGACAAAGCATTATACGCATGGCTAAAGCGTATAATGCTGATGCTCAGCTTGGCCATCGCTTAGATAAAGAAACATCGGGTATTTTAGCGATTGCCAAAAATCCAGACGCTTACCGGCATCTGGCTATGCAATTTGAGCACCGCGAAGTCACAAAGCGGTATCATGCTGTAACGAATGGCGTACATAACTTCGAGGGTATTTCAGTATATCTGCCTATTTCACCGATTAAAGACGGCACAGCTGTTCGAATTGATCGTGAAAAGGGAAAAGTTGCCGAAACGATTTTCAATACGCTAGAAGCTTATCGAACAACGACATTAGTGGAGTGTATGCCCGTCACGGGGCGAATGCACCAGATTCGCGTGCATTTAATGTGCCTGAAAGCGCCCATCGTCAATGATGCGACTTATGGCGGGAAGCCCGTCTATCTATCAGAAGTGAAGCGTAAATTCAATTTAAAGGAAGGTACTGAAGAACTTCCTCTAATTCAGCGCGTTGCCCTTCATGCTTATTCGCTGACGTTTACGTTGCTGGATGGTGAGGAACAAACATTCGTAGCCCCCTACCCCAAAGACTTTGGCGTTCTGGTAAAGCAGTTAGAGAAGTTTGCCTGAAAAGTATAAATGGAGCGCAGATGACGCTCATTTAGCAGATTTTCGCGGATAGAATCAGTGTTAATCTACTAAATCAGCGTCATCTGAGTTCCATTATCTCTCAATCTCAAATCTCCGTTCCTTCCTCAATCGGTTCGGGTATGTGATGGCCAGTTGAATCTAGTGGCGTTGGGCGCGGGCGACGACGGTTAACGATATAAAACAGAGGAGGAATAATCAGTGGGGCAAAAAACAGCGTTGTCGTTAGGCCGCCAATAATTACCGTAGCCAGTGGGCGCTGTACATCGGAACCGATCCCACTCGAAATAGCCGCCGGTACGAGACCAATAATTGCAACGACCATAATGGCCATTATGGCGCGAAACTGCTCCTGAGCCGTTTCAATGGTAATCTCCAGCAATGACTTCGGGTTATTGATCAGGTTGCGGTTCAACGCAGATACCAGCAAGACACCCGCCATTACCGAAATCCCGAAAATCGACACGAAGCCAACTCCAGCCGAGACATTGAAGTTGTACCCCCGCAATAGCAAGGCACCAATGCCTCCTCCTAATGCAAACAGCAGACAGGTTAGCGTTAGCAGCGTGTCGCGGACGTTTCCGTAAAGCATAAACAGGAAGAGAAATACAACCACAATGGTCAGGGGAATGGAGATAATTAACTGACCTCCTGCACGTTCTAGATTTTCGTACTGTCCGCCGTAGATAACGCTGTAGCCTTCTGGAATTTTAACGTGTTCGCGCACTTTTTGACTGATTTCTTTCACGAAACCGCCCTGGTCGCGACCACGAATATTGGTTCGAACCGTGACCATCCGCTTACCGTTAATGCGGTAAATATTCGTCTGCCCTTGTACGTAGCGAATGTCGGCCAGTTCACTCATTGGAATCAATGCACCCGTTGCCGAAGGAACCTGGAGAAGACGAATGGCATCAATACTGCCCCGGCTTTCGGGGGTAAATCGTACAACAATGTCGTAGCGTTTGGCTTCGTCGTAGATGGAACCAATGGCTTTCCCACCAATAGCCGCTTCGATCATATTTTCGATTTCGGCCACATTGATACCGTACCGAGCAGCAGCAGGACGATTAATTTTGATAGCTAATTGATCCTGAGGGCCTTCCTGCTCAATATTTACGGATACAGCCCCATTCATGCCCTTCACTAAAGCGGCAATACTGTCGGCCTTGGTTCGCATCAGGGTTAGGTCATTGCCGACGACAGAAATAGCCAAATCAGCAGCGCTACCTGTAACAATTTCCATTACCTGGTCAATAATGGGCTGGCCCGACGAGAAGAAAGCTCCTGGAAATGCCTCCTGCAATTTACTCTGCATCGACCGTACAATTTCTTTCTTCGAAATCGTATCCGACCAGGTACTATAGTCTTTCAAACCGATCAGGATTTCAGTTCGGTCAGTTGGAAATGGGTCGGTACCATCGTCGTTCCGACCTGCCTGCGTAATGACAAAACTGACGGGTTTATATTCACTAATAATATCTCGAATTTTGGGGGAGATCTTGGCGTTTTCCTGAATCGTTATACCCGATGGCATAAATGCCCGCATGAAGATAGACCCTTCGTCAAGTTCGGGCAAAAACTCAGTACCGAGTTTTACACCGAAGCCAATCATGACTAGTACAATCGCCATTCCAACGCCGACTACCATTCCAGGCACCTTCATTAAGGTAGACTTGAGGAGCCATTGATAGCCTCGTTCTAAAGGCGAAAGCAAAAAGTTTTTATGTTCTTTAAGCGGCTTCCCATCAGGCGCAAGTACCTTACGAAAGGCAAACGAGATCAGCACCGGAATAACGGTTAAGGCGCAGATTAGCGAACCAATTACGGCAAATGATAAGGTTAGGGCCATTGGACTAAATAGCTTTCCCTCAACACGCTGCATCAATAAAATAGGCATGTATGCCAGAATAATGATGGTAACGGAAAAGAAAATCTCCCGCGCTACTTCGCCCGCCGAACGGGCCGTGACATTTATGATGCCCTGATTCCGGTCGGCGGGTCCGGAGGCTCGATACCGTCGAATGAGGTGCTCGGCCATGACGCTGGCACCGTCTACAATAATCCCGAAATCAATAGCCCCCAGTGAGAGCAGGTTAGCCGGAATCCCGACCAGCTTCATTAGAATGAAGGCAAATAGTAATGAGAATGGAATCGTAACCGTAACGACTAGAGCTGCTCGTAAACTACCCAAAAACAATACGAGCAGAATGGCTACAATAGAGATTCCCTCAATGAGTGTGTGCGCAACCGTTTCGAGCGAATGATTGATCAGAAAGCCTCGATCATAAAGAATCCGCAAATGCACGCCTTTAGGTAATTCACGCGCTTCGAGATCGGCTATTTTCTCTTTCAGCAATTCCAGGACTTCACTCGGATTTTCACCCCGACGCAGCAGGACAATTCCTTCCGTTGCGCCAATTACATCCAAATGCTCATCAGGAATCCGATACCCTAAAATACCAGATGGCGATGGTGGATTGATTTCAACGCTGGCGACATCGCGCAGTAATACGGGTACTCCTTCGTTAGCTTTTAGAACGATGTGTTGCACATCGTCAGGTGTTTTGAGTGCACCCAACCCCCGAACAGCAAACCCCTGGCCACCCCGCGAAATAACGTTACCACCTGTATTCTGGTTATTTTTTTGAACAGCCTCGATCACATCCTGCAAGGTCAGGTCATATTTCCGTAGCTTCGCTGGGTCCGGAATTACCTGAAATTGCTTAATTGGGCCTCCAAACGTTGTTACATCAGCCAGACCCGGTACTTGTAGTAATTGTGGAATAATGACCCAATCCTGCAAATCACGCAGTTGCATGGGCGTCATGCTCGACGGCGCTTCGATTACGTACCGGTAAATCTCCCCCACCGCCGTTGTAAGAGGAGCCAACTCGGGCGAAACGCCATCAGGCAGTTGCGCACCCGTAAGCCGTTCAATAACCTGTTGCCGGGCAAAATAATCCGTTACAGTTTCATCGAAATTCAGCTGCACCACCGACAAACCGAAAATAGTCCTTGATCGACGGTCCGTTACGTGCGGTACACTATTGAGTACCCGTTCAATGGGTATCGTAACCTGTTGCTCGACTTCCTCAGCCGCCCGCCCATCATATTTAGCAATGACGATAACGTTGGTATCGGCAATATCTGGGTAGGCTTCAATCTTCAGCAGTTTGAAGCACCACAGCCCTAAGCCCATCACTGCCACAGCCAATCCGACTACGATCCAGCGATTTTTAAGGGAAAATGTTATTAGTTTCTGAATCATCTATTTCGTCTGAACTAAGCTATTATCTGGCTATTAACAGTAGGAACCGGGGCCAGCAAAAGCTTAGCCCATCCATCAATACCCAAAACTTAATCCCTTCAATTGCAACACATTAGCAATTACAACCCGATCATTTTCTTTTAAACCACCTTGCACAACTACGCGATCATCCCGCTGTTGACCAAGCTGCACAGCCCGACGTTCTATGGCTTGCGGACCCGTTTGTACAAAGACGTAATCTCGCCCCTGCACAGTTACAACAGCATCGCGCGAGGCTGTCATGAACTTTCCTTCCGTAACCCCAAATTCCACCGTTGCAAACATGCCTGCTTTGAGTCGACCATCTGGGTTGGCAACCGAAATACGAAGTTTAATCTGGCGGGTGGTATTATCTACGTAATCGTTCACATTGTCGATTCTACCGACAAATCGTTCGTTGGGAAAGGCCGTAAAATTGAGCGAACAAACCAAACCCTGCCGAATACTGCCAAACTGATTTTCGGGTATTTCGCAGACGACCAAAATTGTGTTTGGACGGGCAAGACGCAAGGCTTTGGGGTCGAATCCGGCAAGTTTCAGCGTAGCCTCGTCTGAAATGATGGCCGCTTCTTCATTGGCCAATTGGGTTTGAGCCTCGATAACCTCTTTGCCCGACGCTGCCCCGTGAGCCTGTAAATCTTTTACCCGGTCCAGGTTACCCTTCTGGGTTTGAATATTATTTCTATGCTGCAAGATAGCGGTGTAGTTATCTGATAAGCCAGGATCATCGAACAGCACCAGTCGCTCTGAGGGTGTTTCAACTGAACGTACCACCATAGCCGCGACATGGCCCGGTGCCGAAAAATCAGTACGAATAGTGGCCAAACGGGCGGGCTGCGTTGTAAACGAGCGCATCATCACTGAGTCAGGAAACGTAATCCGGCTACCATCGGTGCTTATTGTCGGGCGCGGTATTGATTTGACTGCCGGTTTGGGTTTCTCGTGACAAGCCATTGCCAGAAACGCCAGCCCAATTAATATAAGACGAAGATTCATGTTTAGTACTGGTTGATCTGCCCGGTTGCATACAGCAGCCGAACGTAGTTTTGACGGTAGGTATATAGAGTCTGGTAATAAGCCGTTTGCGTATCGAACCAGGAGGTCTGGGCTTGTAGTAAGTCGATCAGCGTAGTGGCTCCGCGTAGGTAAGCATAGCGCACAGACGCCAGCACACGATCAGCATCGCGCCGGATGTCAGCATAGCGGTCAATATTCTGGCGACTGATCATGAACGATTGGTAAGCCGTTTCAACTTCCGACCGGATTCGGGCCTGCACCAGCGCAGCCGCCTGACCCGCCTGATCTTCTAACACTCGTGACTTCTGAATTTCACCCTGATTCCGGTTATAGAACGGTAGTTCAAGCGTTAGAAATATACCCGCATAGGGAACAGCATTTTGCGGGTTCCAGATCAACCCAGCTTCGTTCCGTGGCTTAGCCAATACTTGCTGTAGATCAACATTACGGCGGGCCGATTCGATGTTTGCTTCGGCAACCCGCACATCCGTTCGGGTAGTAGAGGCCAATCGAAGCAAACTATCTGCCGAAGCATTCACCGTCGGATACAATCGGGATGGGATCGTAAAGTTCGGCAGAATGATAGAATCGTTCATCGCGACATTGATACTATCGGTTGTTCCAAGCACTAAGCGTAATTCATTCAACCGGTTACTCAAATCCTGTTGAGCCGTACGCGTTTGAATATCATATTGATCCGAAATCAATTGTGTTCTGGTAAGATCGGTGCTTGTGATGACCAAATCTTTAAGGCGCACTTTATTCAGTTGAACCAGTGTGTCCACATTTGCTTTCGCACGTTGGAGCAACGCTAATTGAATTCGGGCATACCAGGCATCAAGAAATCGATTGGCGGCATCGAACAGTACATTCCGTTCGGTTTCGGCCACGCTCCGAACAGCCAGATTTGTATTGGCTTCAGCAAATCGATTACGGTACGTACGCTTGTTGTAAATATCGAATTCTTTAGTAGCCTGCAACCAAAACTGCCGTCGTTGCTGATTCAATAATCCAACAGATTCGGCTCCGGGCGTGGGTTTCAGCTGGAGCAGTGTCTGGTTATTGATAACCGGATTGGGCCGCAAATTAGCGGTAGTCTGATCTGCCTGCGCTGCGCTGATATTCAGCCGTTCTACTCGAAGCGCTGGACTATTGGTACGAACTTGTTGAAGAGTCTGCCGTAAGGTTAACGTAGCCTGAGCCGAAGCAGACAAACGGAACAAACTAAGAAACAACAGAGAATATGAAGCAATTTTTAACGTCATTCGCTTGTAAAAACATAACAAAGTAACAATTCTTGGGGGCCAATATCGAAAAAGTTTAATTAAAAATTAGTTAAATATACTTAACACGAGCACCCATAATGCTTAAAATTGGATATAAAACTTATATATGTAAAAAGCTACTTAGTAGATAATACCTACTGTTGCTCGCTTTGACATCAGACGCTGAGAAAGCTAATTCATCCCTTATTTTGCCGAAACCCTCCCCCCTTAACCTAAAGCCAAAAACACAATCATCAACCATCCATGAAATGCCTCCTTCCTACACTCACTCTTGCTGTCCTGCTGCTTTTAAATTCGTGTGCTAAGCCCACGTTTCGATTTATTGATAAGCCTATTATTTTCGATGAGGAGCGTAAACAACTTTCGCTCGAATATTTAGCGAAACGACATGGAATTGAGCAGCAGGAACCTTATATCAAACCAAAAATGATTGTGCTGCATTGGACGGCGGTTCCAACTCTTGAGGCAACTTTCGACATCTTTAATCCAGTCGTATTACCAGGACGCCCCGATCTTCAGGTAGCTAGCCGCTTAAATACATCGGTTCCTTTTCTGGTCGACCGCGATGGTACTATTTTTCGATTACTCCCCGATACTACCTTCGCCCGCCATTGTATTGGCTTGAATTACTGCGCTATTGGCATTGAAAACATCGGCAACAACGACCTGACAAAAGCACAAATGAAAGCCAATGTACAGTTGGTTCGTTATCTGAAACGTCACTACAGAGGAATCGAATACCTGATTGGCCATTATGAGTATAAAGACTTTATTGGTACTTCAATCTGGAAAGAAACCGACCCCAATTACCTGACCAGTAAAATCGATCCTGGCAAATCGTTCATGCGAAAAGTCAGAAGTCGGGTGAAAGACTTACACTTAAAGGGAAGTCCTGGTTTAGGCAGCGAATAGATTTAGGATAGTTAGTGCAATAGAATTCGGTGAAGTGTTCGTTTTCTGATTGGTAGAAGGTTATAAATCAGTTGCGATGATGAAATCTGTTTTTAGCATACTCCTGATCGCCCTATGGCTGGACTCCGAACCGGTAAAAAGTCAGGCCGTTTCAATGGTCACATTCGACCAATTGCAACAGTTAATCACCCGCCCGAATGATACACTCTATGTAGTAAATTTCTGGGCAACCTGGTGCGCGCCCTGCGTGAAAGAACTGCCTCAGTTTGAAACTGTTCGCCAGCGCTATGCCGCCAAACGAGTAAACGTTCTGCTGGTTAGTATGGATGACAGGAAAACCCTGAAAACGAAGGTATTACCGTTTCTTCAAAAGCGAAAAGTTAAGTCGAAAGTTGTGTTGCTTACTGAGTCAGATCTGAATACCTGGGTTGATAAACTTGCGCCAGAATGGTCGGGCGCGTTGCCGATGACACTGATTCTCAATACCAAACAACACGTTCGTCAGTTTATCGACAAGCCAGTAAAAGAAGGAGAACTCGAATCAATTATCAATCAATACAAACTATAATCAGCTATGAAAAAGACCGCCTTGTTATCAACGTTCGCTCTCTTGCTCACTGTGGTATTGATAAGTGCCCGGTATGCCTCAACCGGGTACAAAGTAGGGGATACAGTGCAGGACTTTAAACTGAAAAATGTCGATGGAAAAACGGTTTCGCTGGCCGACAAACAGGATGCAAAAGGCTATATTATTGCCTTTACCTGCAACACGTGTCCGGTAGCGAAATCTTACGAAGGACGAATCATTGCCTTAAACGAGCAGTTTGCCCCAAAAGGTTATCCGGTAGTAGCTATTCAGGCTAACGATGCGGATCGGTCGCCGGGTGATTCATACAATGCGATGCAGCAACGGGCAAAAACTAAAAGCTACGCATTCCCTTATCTGTACGACGAAAGCCAGACCGTAGCCCGCGCGTTTGGCGCGACCAACACACCCCATATGTTTGTAGTGAAACGGGAGGGCAACCAATACAAAGTGGCTTATATTGGCGCCATCGATAACAATCAGTACGACCCGGCAGCAGCCGACAAAAAATACGTAGAAAGTGCTGTCAATGAATTAATTGCAGGAAAACCCGTAACTACCTCATCAGCCAGAGCGGTTGGGTGTGGTATCAAGTGGAAAGATGCTTAACTCTAAAAGGGGATCGCACCAGTGAATCGTAAATTGAGCAATTCACTGGTGCAGACTCTGTTCAGCTTTTAAACGGGGATAGCCAATGTATATTGATTGTGAGTCTTTTGCGATACGATCCTGGCAGGCTGGAGATGAGCGTAAACTCCCCCAATACGCCAATAACAAAGAGATTTGGTTAAATCTTCGGGATCGTTTCCCCCATCCCTATACGCAGGCTGACGCGCAACAATGGATTGATTATGTCTTGAAAGCCAGACCGGAAACCAACTTTGCTATCGCTGTCGATGGAGAAGCGGTCGGTGGGATTGGCCTGTTACTTCATGACGATATTGAGCGCTACACGGCTGAGGTAGGCTATTGGTTAGGTCAGTCCTATTGGGGACGAGGCATTATCACAACTGCTTTGCGAGTCTTTACGGACTATGCTATTCCCGAATTTGCGTTAAATCGTATCTATGCGGTTCCTTTTCTACGTAATTCGGCGTCGATTAAGGTACTCGAAAAAGTAGGCTACCAACGTGAAGGAGTTATGCGCCGAAGTGCAGTTAAAGATGGACAGGTAATAGACCAGGTCATGTATGCGTACATCGTTTCTTAGTAGGACTTTCGCTTGGAGCCGTGCCACGGTTATCCAGGCAGATCAATTGAACCGTGGCACGGCTCCAAGCGAAAGTCCTACCAAGTTCACTGTCCAACATTTCCCTTACCAAATTTCGTCCCGAAAAAGTCGCCTTTATTCCAGGTTGGGCGCTGGCTTTCCTGCGCGGTTAAGTAACCAACCAGAAACTGCAATTGTGCGTGTTTAGCAGCTGAATTGAAGTCGAAAGGCTGATTCATATCATCCTGTGGAGTATGATAAATGGTTGCCCGCCACTCGAGGTTGAGTTTGGTGCCATCCAGATTGGGATTGCCCGTTTGAGAACCACTCTTAATGAATAGCGCCGGAATACCCTGCCGCACGAAACTGAAGTGATCGCTTCGCATAAATACTGTCTGTTCTGGAATTGGGTCAGGGCTAATCTGAACGCCCAGGAAGGCAGCGGCCTGTTTAACTTCCTTATTTAAACTCGAATGCTCGGCTCCGTACGGAACAATATCGAGCAACGGATGGAAGAAGAACGGCATGTCTAACGTCAGATTAGCCACAATTTTGTCTTTAGGAACCGTCGGATTACTCGCAAAATAATCAGACCCCAGCAGCCCCATTTCTTCGCCCGTTACACCCACAAATAAAATAGACCGCCGGGGTGCTTTGGACAATGATGCATAAAGCCGCGCCGTTTCGAGCATAATGGCCACACCCGATGCATTATCATGGGCACCATTGAAAATCGAATCGCCCGGCGTGGATGCGCCTTTTACGGGCCGACCAACTCCCAGATGATCGAGGTGGGCCACTTGCACGATGTATTCATTTTTCAACGCAGGATCTGAACCAGGCAATACCGCCACCACATTGAAACCCGCAATATCTTCTGCGATATCGGTCTGCGTTTTCATATGAACCGACACATTAAGCGGAAACGCCTGCGGGCGATTTTTCATAGCCTGTCCCATAGCCTCGCTAAACGACGTTGGCGCGTTGGCAAAAAGCAGTTTCGCGAGTGAATCACTAATGGAGGCTGCTCCTTTCAGGGCAGGAAACGTGCTTTTAGGTTTCCCATCTTTATCTACCCAACGTGTGATACCCTGCCGGGCGCGGGGAGCAGCAGTCTCAATACGACTACGCAAATCGGTAGGTAAGCTGAACGCGATTGTACCGATGGCTCCATGCGCTACTGCATTCTCCGCCTTAGACGATGAATTGTAAGCTCGTTGATTCGATGGAAACGTAGCTGGAGCGCCATTCAGAAAAGCCACAATTTTTCCTTTTACATCGACGCCAGTATAATCATCATAACCGAGATCGGGAGCTGTAACCCCATAACCAACGAAAATGACAGGTGCCATTATGTCGCTATTAGGATTATCAGGACTTGGGTTCAGGATGAACTGTTTTCCATACGTGAATGGTAGTTCGCGACCATTTGACACTAGTGCAAGTGAGCTGTTACTTTCTTTAACCTGCCATCGGCGAAGCGGTACATTTTGCCGAAACGTGTTATTTTCCCCAGCTGGTTGTAATCCCAATGCTTTGAGTTGCCCAACTACATAATCTGCCGCCATGGCGAATCCCCGCGTACCAGGTTTACGCCCTTTTAACGAGTCGTTGGCCAGAATACTCATGTGCGTACGGATCGCTTCGGGCCGAACGGTTTTAACGGCCTGCTGCGCATCGGCTGGAATGGCGTTGGATTGGCCCATTAACTGGTTTACACCAGCCAGGGTAATCAATAAACTAAGTGCTATAGTTGTTGTAAAGTGTTGCATTGAGGACGGTTGAAACGGGAAATGAGTAGCTAATATAGGTCACAGTTTTAGTAGAACAAATTGATATGATCGCTTAGTCAACTTTACGGTCGTTAGCTATGCACTTGCTTAATTGGTAGTATATTCAGCGCCTAAATGGGCGGAAATAACGCGATGGTTTTTGCAGAAAGCCGTTTATAAACACCATCAACAGACAATGAAAAAACTACCCATACTAATCGACTGCGATCCCGGCCATGACGATGCCGTCATGCTTATGCTGGCCATTGGGAGTGGTTTATTCGATATCAAAGCGATAACCACCTCTGCCGGAAATCAGACGCAGCAAAAAACGCTGACCAATGCCTTAAAGCTTAAGGAATTACTCGGCTCCGATATTCCGATCTATAAAGGATGCGACAAACCCCTCTTTCGGGAGCTTATCATTGCCGATCACGTACACGGTGAGATGGGCATGGATGGGCCAATTCTACCAGAGCCCACGCTAAAACCGGAACCGACATCGGCCATAGAAGCAATGGCCGCTATTCTGATCAATAGCGACGAGCCAATAACCTTTGTACCAACCGGGCCGTTGACCAATATTGCTACCTTTCTGCTGGCATATCCGCAGCTGAAACCGAAGATTGCCCGAATCTCGCTGATGGGCGGTGGTGGCTTTCGGGGAAATATGACTCCCACAGCCGAATTCAACATATACGTTGATCCCGAAGCGGCTTCTATCGTGTTTAACTCAGGTATTCCGATTACGATGTGTGGTCTCGATGTCACGCACAAAGCACTCGTTTTTCAGGAAGACATTGAGCGATTCAGGGCGATTGGGAATCGATCGGGCAAGGTGGTTGCGGAACTAATGGACTTCTTCTCCATTTTTTATCGTAGCGAACGCCCGGAATTAGAAGGAGGGGCTGCCCTGCACGATCCGTGTGCCATCGCCTGGCTTATTGACCCGACGATGTTTACATCAAAATCATGCTACGTGGATGTTGAATTAACTGGCAAATTGACCCTGGGGACCACTGTCGTCGACTTTTTCGATGTATTGAAGAAAGCCCCAAATACCGAGTTCGTTTATAACATCGATCGGGAGAAGTATATCAACCTGATTTACGAAGCTATTCAAAAACTACCTTAAGGTTTCTGACAGGATTTACAGGATGAACAGGATTTTGAAAACAATAGACATCCTGTTCATCCTGTAAATCCTGTCAGAAACTAAAACCACGGTCGTCTAACCTTAAACGATCGCTTCAGGCCACTGATCATCAGGAACGCACCCAGGATTCCGAAAATGATAGCCAGTATCGTAATGTGCAGTATAGCAAAGACAACGGCTACCAGAATGATCAAAACGGACGCTTTAAGCTTCCAGCTAATCCGTTGCCACCAGTTGAGTTCGGGGCGCAACCGCATACCTAAACTCTGTCGGATTTGATTCCCTAATTTGAGCTTTTTCTTAGGCCTGGGATCAGGCTGTTTATCTGGCGATTCTGACGGGACAGATAGTATTGACTGAACCCGGTGCATGCGTCGTTCAATAGTAGTACTGGTGGACTGTACTGGCTTGTTTTTCAGACTGGCAACTACAGCGGCCGCCGACATCATCACCGTATCAATAGGTTGGTCAACGGCTAAAACTGAATCTGATACGACACTTTCGACTGTTACACTTGGCTTTTCAACGGTTAATCGGGCTGCTGCCGGACGGGATGATCGCTGAAAATAAGCAACAGGCCGATGGCAGGATGAAAGAAAAAGGCATAACGTAACAACAAAAAGGGCAATGACGTTTTTCATCAGGTCGTGAGTTGGACGAACAGTACTAGCGGAGACAAAAATCCCATTTACAACGAACTGGGAAGGTCGGTTAATATGACTCTGACGAAAAAGCCTTCAATTAGTCATGTGGCTGGCCTACCTTTGTGGCTATGAATCCAGATAATGATCCCCGGCCCTGGCAGGTCGAAACCTCCGAATACATTCACCAATTACCATGGTTCACGGTTCGCAAAGATGCCATTCGAATGGAGAATGGTGGCTCCATTCCTAACTACTTCGTCTTTGAATACCCCGATTGGATCAATGTAGTAGCCGTTACAACTGAAGATCAACTGGTACTGATTCGCCAATATCGGCATGGCATTGCGGGGGTGCACTACGAACTCTGCGCTGGTGTCGTTGACCCTGGCGAAGAGCCACTTGTGGCCGCCCAACGCGAACTATTGGAAGAAACTGGCTTCGGTGGTGGTCACTGGCAACCCCTAATGACACTCTCGGCTAATCCAGGCACGCATGCTAACTTGACGCATGCATTTCTGGCAACAGGTGTTGAAGTAAAGCAGGCGCAACATCTCGAAAACACAGAAGAAATTACGGTGCATGTTGTTTCACGAGAACGGGCGATAGAGATCATCAATAATGGCGAGATGATGCAAGCCTTGCATTTAGCACCGTTGTTGAAATATCTGAACCGGGATTGAGCTGATTTATGGATCAAACTGATTTTGTTTATCTAACTGATTATTCACTGCATTGCCTCGGCAAGTATCTTTGCCATCCCAAATTTGTATGATAACTCGATTTGTGTCAAAATCCTGCCAATCATTAAATCTGCTCAATCCCGGTTCAGAATGATTATTCCCCTTGCCCTCCGCGCTGATCAAACGCAGGAGTATTATTTTTCAGTGAAGCTGGCCGAAGTTCGTCGTTTGCAGGCGGCTGGTCATGATATAATTAACCTCGGCATTGGCAATCCCGATCTGATGCCCTCTGCCAATACGATTGATGCGCTTATCCAATCGGCGCAACAGCCAACTTCGCACGGTTATCAAAACTATAAAGGCACACTCCAGTTACGGCAGGCCATTTCCCGATTCTATAGTCATACCTACGGGGTTACCCTCGATCCCGAAACTGAGATTTTACCGCTTATTGGCTCTAAAGAAGGTATTACACACATTTCGCTGACTTTTCTGAATGAAGGCGATGGTGTACTGGTACCAGAACTTGGCTACCCGGCGTATAGGGCGGTGAGTCGAATGATTGGAGCCAATGTCCATGAATACCCACTTCTGGAACATGCTGGCTGGCAACCCGACTGGGAGGTCATGGCTGATTTAATAGCCAGTTCACCAGCTTCTGAAAAGACAAAAATTATCTGGCTCAATTACCCCCACATGCCTACAGGTGCACCGGCTACGCATGCTTTGTTCGAGCAGGCGGTACGATTTGCGCATGATCACCAGGTATTATTATGTCACGACAATCCATATAGCCTGATTCTGAATAAAAAACCACCCATTAGCCTGCTATCAATTGATGGTGCGAAAGACGTGGCTGTGGAGTTGAATTCATTGAGCAAATCGCATAACATGGCGGGATGGCGTATCGGCTGGATGGCGGGTGCTAAAGCCTATGTCGATGCGGTATTAACGATCAAAAGCAACATTGATTCGGGTCAGTTTAAGCCACTGATGGATGCTGCCACCGAAGCTCTCGGCAATTCTGACGACTGGCATCGAGAGCGGAACGCAGTTTACCAAGGACGATTAGATGCCGTTCATGCTTTTCTGGATGCCCTCGGCTGCACCTACACCACCGATCAGGAAGGTTTATTCATCTGGGCCAAACTACCCGATTCAGTTGAATCGGCCGAAACTTTAGTAAATGATCTGCTTGAGAAAAAACATGTTTTCATTGCCCCAGGCTTCATTTTCGGGCCCAAAGGGAACCGGTATGTGCGCGTGTCGTTGTGTGTGCCAGAAGCGCGTATTCGAACCGGGATTGAACGGATTTTAGGATAAACCAGATTTTGTTTTTATTCAATCAACAATTTACTTGACTGCTCAAAAATCAGATTCTGGCATGAACCGTTTTTTTGATTTTAATGCTCTCCTCTACGTATCTCTTTCAATCAATTTCAAGATGAACATGGTCTTATTGTTAAGAATTATTGATCGTAGTGATGCATCAGGATTACAAATATGGCGAACTGACACATCGCATTATTGGCTGTTCGATGGAAGTACATCGTGTATTAGGTAATGGCTTTCAGGAGGTTATTTACCAGCGTTCGCTAGCTTATGAACTTGAGCAATTTAATATAGGCTTCGCTCGTGAAGTGGATATGCCTATTTTCTATAAGGGTGTTCTGATGGGTACTCGTCGCGCAGACTTTCTAATAGAAGAGAAAGTATTGGTTAAATTAAAAGCGATTATCAAATTAGAAGAAGTTCATCTGGCCCAGTCCATCAACTATCTCGAAGCTTATAATCTGGAAATCGGATTACTAATAAACTTCGGTGCATCCAGCTTAGAATTTAAGCGTGTACTCAATCCTCATTTTCGACGCTTTCATTCCAAATAATCATCTAATGAGAAACAAAATCTGTTTCATCCATAAATCTGTTAAATCCCGGTTCAGATGACAGTCTCCATTATTGGCATAGGCTTACTAGGCGGCTCGTTTGCCCTTGCAGTGCGCGAGAAATACCCAAAAATGCGCTTCATTGGCGTTGACACCTCGCCCGTGAATGGGCAGCTGGCGTTGGCAAAAGGTATTGTCGATGACGTATTGCCGCTAGCCGAAGCGGTAGCCCAAAGCACACTCGTCGTGATGGCGACACCCGTTAATATCATCATCGACTTGCTGCCTGAGGTACTTGATCACCTGCCACCGGGCGCTACTGTAATCGACCTGGGTTCTACCAAAGAATTAATTTGTGCCGTAGCCGATGCCCATGTAAAACGAGCACAGTTTGTTGCTGTTCACCCAATGGCTGGCACCGAAAACTCTGGTCCTGGTGCGGCTTTTAAGGAATTGCTAGTAGGCAAAAACCTCATTATTTGCGATCGGGAAAAGAGCAATTCCGACAGTCTGACGCTTACCGAAAGCCTGTTCCGGGATGTGGGTATGAAATTGTTTTATATGAACCCACAGGAGCATGACCTGCACCTGGCCTACGTCTCACACCTGAGTCATATTAGCGCGTTCGCCCTCGGCCTGACTGTACTGGAAAAAGAAAAAGATGAGCAGGCCATTTTCGATATGGCTAGCACAGGCTTTAGCTCGACGGTTCGTTTAGCGAAGAGTTCTCCACAAATGTGGGCCCCTATTTTCGATCAAAATCGCACGAACGTATCCGACGCCCTGGCCGCCTACATCGACTTTCTGCAGCAATTCAAAGAGGTAATTGACAGTCAAGATGTTAAAACATCGCTCGATTTTATGCAACGGGCCAACGTTATTCGGCGGGTGCTGGATGGAATTGAGAAACGGTAAAAAAAGTAAAACTTTTTCCGGTTGCTGATACAAAACGGATTTCTGTTGGTTTATGTCATAGGACACCACTAACTGGTATGTCCTGGAACCTGAATCACAAAATACCCATGCAAGCAACTGAACAATCGGCCGGATCACAATTGGCCGCCCAGGCAGGTACTATTACAATCGGTGGCGACTTAACTGTCAATCGTATGGCGTACGGAGCTATGCGTATTACTGGGAACGGAATATGGGGGCCACCAAAAGACCATGACGAAGCGATCCGCGTTTTAAAACGCTGCCTCGATCTGGGCATTAATTTTATTGATACGGCTGATAGCTACGGCCCTTACGTTTCAGAAGAACTCATTGCCGAAGCACTTCACCCCTACCCCGACGGCTTAGTCATCGCCACCAAAGGCGGTCTACTACGTACGGGGCCGAACCAATGGCCGGTAGATGGCAGCCGGAAACATCTACAAGAGGCTCTGGAAGGCAGTCTGAAACGATTGAAAGTCGATCGAATCGATTTGTATCAACTTCACCGTTTCGACCCAAAAGTACCGTCTGACGAGTTCCTGAGTTTTTTACAGGAGGCCCAGCAACAAGGCAAAATTCGGCACATTGGTTTGTCGGAAGTAAGTATCGATCAGATCGAAGAAGCAAAAAAATACTTCGAGGTCGTGTCGGTACAGAATATGTACAACTTTGGGGAGCAGCGGTGGAATGATGTTCTAAAATACAGCGAACAGAACAACATTGCCTTTATTCCCTGGTTCCCGCTCAATGCAGGAAACGTAGCGGCTAACAATGCCATCAAAAAAGTGGCTGCTCGTCACAATGCTACAGACTATCAAATTGCGCTTGCCTGGCTCTTAGCCGCTTCACCGGCAATGCTGCCTATTGCCGGAACATCATCGGTAAAGCATTTGGAAGAAAACCTACAGGCTGTGACAATCAAACTTACCGACGAAGATTTGAATGATATGCCGCTACCTGAATAAGGTTTGCTATAAATCAGTAACCAAATCGTCAATCTGTATGCTAACACAAACCAAACAAGACCCGCAGCAATTGCTGGCTTCAACCCTGCATAGGCTGCAAGAAGGCGCTGAACACATAAGTCCAGTCAATGACTTAATTAATCAGTGGAGTGATGCACTTGGGGAAGGTAATCTGACGCTCGAAAATGTTGCCGATGAGTTATTCTCGCTCAAACGAGCGCTGGCAGATGGGAAAGCTCCCCAAATCGCCGGGTCGTTGCATACACTTAGCAAGCTAACAAAGCAGGCTGCTAACGAGGTATCGGACGTTGGTTTAGTTGGACAACTGCTTCAGCTGGCACAGGTACTGGAGGAGACATCGAAACAGGTTACGCAGGCAGGTTAATCAAACCAGCATACAACAAAAGGGAGGACTTGAAGTCCTCCCTTTTTGTTGTATGCTGGCACAACTTATGCAGCCTTCTCCAGTGAACTGATTTTATCGTGAGCAGTTTGCAATTGGCTTAATTGCTTTTGCAAATCTTCTTTAATGTACGCCGGAATATGATCTTTATCAATCGCATCCTGATAGGCTTCAATCGCAGCATTTTCGCCAAACTCAACTGAACTCAGTACGCTATCGCGATCCTTACCCGTCAGCGCTGATTTAATATCGATCCAGGCCCGGTGAATCTTACTTGTTACATCCGTTGATGTGGCATCAGATACTGCCAATCCATCAATCCGTACAATGTGATCGGCCAATTGACTACGAAAATTCTGACTCTGAATTACATAGTGCCGGAAAAGATCGTCCAGTTGTGCGTCTTCGTTGTCTTCAATCGCTTTTTCATAGCCCTGAATGCGATCATTATTGATTTTAACCAGTTCGTTGAGGTCGTCAACAATTTCCTTATTCGTGATCATAACAGTTGATTTCTATAAGTTATTAACTCAGATTACAACCAAGTGTACGCGCGATTGTTCACCTGGGACTAAAAAATGAGGGATTTGCTGAGCTCAGCAAATCCCTCATTTTTTAGTCCCAGGTATTTACTAATTGGAAGCGGTTACACTACGTAGCCGCAAAATCGACCCTTTCTCGAAAGGAAACTGACTGTCTGGACTTGTTAAGGAAATTTGAGTAATAGCTCCATCCCATCCTGTCAGTTGACTTGTGTTAATTTCATACGTACGGAACTGGCCATCGCCCACAATTGGGAAATCGACGTAGCGACCCGGTGTGTCCAGAAAGTCATAATCCTCAGGTTTACGCCACGAAAACCGGGCTATCGTTCCTTTTGTCTGAAAAGCAGCCTGTATGTAAATCTTTGGTACACTTGTCGAATTCCAGAACGACATTGGACTCATAACCCGGAATCTGCTGGCAGTCGAATCATCTCGCATCCAGCGAACAGTCAATTCATTCTGAATCGGATAGCCCTTGTCGCGAGTATGATTGAAATACCAACCCTGTCGATCGCTGACAAATTTATACGTAGGGGCCGTAGGCGGGCGAGGCTGGGCATAGGCGAACTGTCGAATATCGGTCAACGAGCCAACGACCAAAGTATATTCAAATTCATACTGCCCATTATGATCAATTAGCAAGTGAGGCTGGCTGGTTATGTAGCCCGCCGACACGTCATACTCACCCCCAACCTTTGGAACACCAAAACCCGCCGATCCGAATCGTACCTCGTTGGGCTTATACAAACCAACACCCCGTCCATCTGCATTCAGCAAGGCAATCCAGTTTTCGCTACCATATCGATTCAGTACATCCCGGTCGGTAAATTCTGATACCGCATCGTTAGTGAACGGCTTCACGCCCCCATAGGTAATCATCCGATAATAGGGCCCATTCAGGTAGACACAAGGCACCTCCTGCGTTCGGGACTCATACTGAGTGGTATCGGCCCGATTAACAACAATTTTACAACGTACGTGAATTGTATTGTCTTTGAGTTCAATCCAGTGCTCGAAGTAACAGTCGGCGGGTTCATTGAGCAAGGGCCAAATCAATGGTATCGTTTTGACGTACAGCGTGTTTTGCCCTTGTTGATAGCTAATCACCCGCGCTGGATTATTATAATAGTCACCTGTCTGAACGGGATTCCAGCCAAGATATCTCCACTGATAAACAGGATCTTTTCCATTCACACTATAGGGGTAAGGACCCGCATAAATTGAGGTTTGTATCTGCCGTCCCAAGTCATTATTGTTGACCATGTTTACGCTACTACCGGCCTCTGATAAATAAGTAATAGCTCCTCCCGCATTGAGATCAATACCCACCCGTATCTTATCATTATCCAGATACAGTCGCTTTTGGGGAGATGTTTGCGTCTGGCCAGGCAATCCGCCTGATGGTGGGTTCGGCACAACGGGCGCTTTATTAGGATCTGTAGACGGGTAATCACGAACACAGGTTACAGCCAGACAACTAACCAGAACACATATAAACAGTAAATAAGGTCGAACCATAAGCGCAATACATTAATGAATCAAATTAGTCAAAAATAGGTATATACCGAGCGTTTTCCAATAAATCACATTGTATGTTACTGATTGGTATTAGGCGAAAACCGTTGGAAGGAAATCAAAAAAAATTTACGTTAAACCCTATTGACGAACTTATTATTGAAGCAGCTTACACAAAAAAAAGGGCCTTGAGGCTTATTATCGCCACTATCGCATTATATTCTAAAATTCTCCTTTTCCATTCCCCGCTAAACCCCTAATTTTGCAGGATTTTTGACCAGACCCTGAATCGCCTGCTAATCGTCAGGCAGTGTGCTCAACTTACAACTCATTCAGGGCCGCCCATGCGGTCATTGTCCTGCTGAAAAATGCCAAAAAATTCCAACATTCGCTCGGTTCTTATTATTGGCTCAGGCCCCATTGTTATTGGCCAGGCTTGTGAGTTCGATTATGCTGGCTCACAGGCCGCTCGATCTATTCGGGAGGAAGGTATAGAAGTGTCGTTGATTAATTCCAATCCGGCCACGATCATGACCGACCCAATCAACGCCGATCATGTCTATCTACTGCCGTTAGAGAAAAAGTCTATCGTCGAAATCCTGAAAAAACACCAGGAAATGGGTCGCCCCATCGACGCCGTTCTACCAACTATGGGTGGGCAGACAGCGCTGAATCTGGCTATCGATTGCGACAAAGCCGGTATTTGGAAAAAATACAATGTTCAGATCATCGGGGTGGATATTAAAGCCATCGAAACGACCGAAGATCGTGAGAAATTCCGCCTGCTGATGCTTGAGCTTGGCGCGGGGGTTTGTAAAGGACGCACCGCTCGCTCGTTTCTGGAAGGTAAAGAAATTGCGCAGGAAATTGGCTTCCCGCTCGTTATTCGACCATCGTTTACCCTTGGCGGTACGGGCGGTGGCTTCGTCAACCGACCTGAAGATTTCGACAAGGCGCTTACCGCCGGTTTACACGCATCTCCTGTTCATGAGGTGTTGGTAGAACAAAGTGTAATGGGCTGGAAAGAGTATGAGCTGGAGTTGTTGCGTGATAACAACGGTAACTTCATCATCATCTGCTCCATCGAAAACTTCGATCCGATGGGTATTCATACCGGCGACAGTATTACAGTTGCTCCGGCCATGACCCTACCCGACACACTCTACCAAAAAATGCGCGACCTGGCCATCAGGGTGATGAGTGGTATTGGGCAGTTTGCCGGAGGATGCAATATTCAGTTTTCAGTCAACCCGCAAACGGATGACATCATCGTTATTGAGGTAAATCCACGCGTGAGCCGATCATCAGCGCTGGCATCAAAAGCAACGGGTTATCCTATTGCTAAGATTGCGGCTAAAATGTCGGTCGGGTATAACCTCGATGAACTGATCAACCCGATTACGGGCACAACGTCAGCTTTCTTCGAACCAGCTATTGACTACGTCATTGTAAAAGTACCTCGCTGGAATTTTGACAAGTTTCCGGGTGCCGACCGGTCGTTAGGCCTGCAAATGAAGTCGGTAGGCGAAACGATGGGTATTGGCCGGAACTTTCAGGAAGCCCTCCAAAAAGCCTGTCAGTCGTTAGAAATTCGTCGGAATGGCCTTGGTGCTGATGGTCACGAACTCACCGACCGAGCTGCTCTAACGGAAAGTCTGCAACACCCAAGCTGGAACCGTCTGTTCCATATCTACGATGCGTTTAAAGCCGGAATGTCCTTCCGTACGATTCAGCAATTAACCAAAATAGACCCCTGGTTTTTGCATCAGATCGAGGAATTGATTGAGCTGGAGCGTGAGATTCAAAAATACGATCTGGACGATATTCCGCCCGAACTTCTCCGGACGGCCAAGCAGAAAGGCTATGCCGATCGCCAGTTAGCTCACTTGCTTCAGGTGAAGGAAAGTAAGATTTACAATTATCGGCAGGAGCATAACATCCGCCGGGTGTATAAGTGTGTAGATACCTGCGCAGCTGAGTTCGAGGCTAAAACGCCGTATTATTATTCGACGTTTAACAATCAGTTACCCATCACAAATGACCGCCCTGAGCCGGTTTCTGACCTGCCCGGTAATGAGTCGATTCGGAGCAATCGCAAAAAGGTTGTGGTATTGGGTTCAGGACCAAACCGCATTGGCCAGGGAATCGAATTCGATTACTCTTGTGTACATGGTGTGTTGGCGGCTAAGGAAGCGGGTTATGAGACGATCATGATCAACTGTAATCCCGAAACGGTCTCAACGGACCCTGATATTGCCGACAAACTGTACTTCGAACCGGTTTTCTGGGAGCACGTTCACGCCATTATCATGCACGAGCAGCCCGAGGGCGTCATTGTGCAGTTGGGTGGTCAAACGGCGCTGAAAATGGCCGAAAAACTGACTCGCTACGGTATCAAAATCATCGGTACAAGTTGGGAAGCCCTCGACTTAGCCGAAGATCGGGGTCATTTCTCGGAGATGCTGAAAACCCTGGACATTCCATACCCAAAATTTGGAACCGTTCGGGAGTCGGAAGGCGCACTGGAATTATCGCGTGAGCTAGGATTCCCGCTGCTGGTACGGCCAAGCTACGTGCTGGGTGGCCAGAACATGAAGATCGTTATCAATGAGAACGAGCTGGAGCAACATGTAATGAAGATTCTGGAAGATATTCCAGACAACAACATCCTGCTCGACCACTTCCTCGAAAACGCCATTGAAGCGGAAGCCGATGCCATTTGCGACGGCGAGGACGTATATATCATTGGTATCATGGAGCACATCGAACCGGCGGGTATTCACTCCGGCGACTCCTATGCTGTGCTACCGACCTTCGACTTGAGCGAGAACGTGATTCGGCAAATTGAAGAACATACCAAAAAGATTGCCGTCGCGCTTAAGACCGTTGGGTTGATCAATATTCAGTTCGCCATCAAAAACGAAGTGGTCTACATTATTGAAGCAAACCCACGGGCCAGCCGTACGGTACCGTTCATCTGTAAAGCGTATCAGGAACCTTATGTCAACTATGCAACCAAGGTAATGCTAGGCGACAAGAAGGTGAAGGATTTCGATTTCAAGCCGGTCAAGAAAGGTTATGCGATCAAGATTCCGGTGTTCTCGTTCAGCAAATTCCCGAACGTAAATAAGGAACTCGGTCCCGAAATGAAATCGACCGGAGAGGGTATCTATTTCATCGACGACCTTACGGACGATTATTTCCAGAAGGTATACTCCGAACGGAATTTGTATCTGAGCCGGTAGAATTACAAAAAGAGCCACTCGAATTGAGTGGCTCTTTTTGTATCCGGATGTTTTTACCGCTGGCGGCTAAAAATGCTTGTGACTCCATCATCAGCATTCATACTAATAGACAATTCACTATTGGAAATGCCTGTAATGATACCGCCAAACATGACGAAGCGGGGATTTTTAGGCAGGTTACTATACGTCACCTGCTCTAAGTCGATTTGAGGTTTGTCTTTGCCATAGTAAACCCCACTCGTTACCCGAAATAAACCACTATAGGTGAGTGTATCATTCTGATGAAGACTGAATTTCCCATCAGATGAGAATCGCAGGACAACGCGTTCTGCCATATTGGGTTTGGTAATCCCGCCAGAAATTCCACCCGACGAGCCTATCCATTGCCAGTCGCCAATAAGCAATAGTGGAGCTGGTTCTTTACTACATCCACTTACTAAACTTAACAAAATGCCTGCGAGGCAAAGCCTTTGAAAGAGTAACATAACAGGTATTAGTCTGTTTCAGAGAGACTCCAATTTTACCCAGGCGGTTGGAATTGTTCTGGATTTTGATCTAGAATCCTAAACCAACCGTAAAACCACGAACTGTTGGACTACCAGATAAAGTCGCTCCAGCCGTGGCTGCACCCGTTGTCAGGTTAATGGTATATATTTTTGTTGTGCCGCTCGAACGCAGTAAAGCATAGGCCGTGCCGGTTGTCCCACCAATATCAAATCCATTGGCACTTTCAACGTCAGCACCCAACGAACCGACAGCAACTAATGTCCCGTTATTGGGTGGGTTTTGCTGCAATAAAACAGCGCTTCCCGGACGAACATCAATGTCATACAAGGTTGTCGTGGTAGCCCCCGCAAAATTGTTCGTATACGCAGCTGCCGATATGTTAGGAGTCCCGCCCTGTGGAGAGAACGTCAGTGCGCCATCGGTAGCGGCTAATGTGCCATCATTCGGGTTCAGGCGCAGGTTCTGGCCAGTGTTGCTCACCACACGGATGCGGTCGACCGTGGGGTTAAAGTCAAATCCAAAATCGGTTCCTGACAGCGTGAATGCTCCAGCACTACCAACCTGTACCAAATTCCAAACGTTTGTATTCGTAACAGCAATGGTATATAACCGACTCGAGCTACCTAACACAAACAATTGACCATTTACGGGTCGGGAGTCGATACCCAGAATTGACTCACCTGGTTGAAGACCTGTAATAACTTTTAGCGTCTGGGCAGTTAAACTAACCGGGTTGAAAATAAGAAGGCTATTGGTACCATCGACGGCATAAGCAACTGGATTTGTTGGAATTGCCAGTCCGATAATCGTACCAGGCAGATTGCCCAACTTCTGCAAACGCCCTGTAGATAGGTTGATTTGATCCAGTTCTGATGACCCGTTAAACTGCACAGCAACCAGACCTTGCGTATTATCATTGGGCGAAATATCGAAGCCAGCTGCTCCCGATATGTCTAACCCAAGTGGACCAACATCCGTCAACGTTCCATTATTAGGCGGATTTTGGATATACAGGCGGTCGGTGGCAGGATCAATGTCGTATAGGGTTGTTACCGTTACACCTGCGCTGCTATTCGTGTAAGCTACTTCCGAAATCATAGCCCCCATTACCCCGTTAATCACCCCATCAGTAGCAACTACTAACCCCGTTTCTGGATTCAAGCGTAAATCCTGTCCTGTATTGGTAACAAGACGAATGCGGTCAACGGTCGGATTGAAATCAATCCCAACGACAGAACCCGAAATTGCAGGTGTAAATGGAGTGGTTGTTAGCGGACGAGCCTCCGCCGTTGTTGGGTTAATGACAAACAACCGACTCATGTTGCTTACCCCATAAAGCTGTCCCGTAGCTGGGCGAAAATCGATCGATACCATGCGCTCACCCATCTGAAAATTCACGCCCGTGATAACCAGCATCGACAACGGAACACTTGAATTCTGAACGTTCAATCGTAGTAGTTGATTCGCGTCATTAATGGCATAAATTGTAGCATCGGGCAAGGCGTTTGGGTTAGGTGGCAGGCGGTGATCCTGACAACTGACCAATGTCAATAAAGAGCCAATTACCAACATACCAACAACGATACGAAGGTGTTTCGTGTAAAGCATAACCATAGAAAAGTCGTTCAGAGTAAATCAGAAAAGCAATTACACCTGACATACGTCAATACGCGGCAAATGGATTTAAAAAGATTAAAAAGAGATTAAAATTTTTATCTATAAATTAAAAAGTCATTAAAAATCTAATTACCAGATCTTCTTCAAACTCATATAACCACCAAAGGAATTGGGCATTAACTCACCCCGATCAAGCGCCAATGTAGTTGTTAACGCCAGACCGGACCCGGTACGAATAGGCCACTGAGCTGTTATAAGTGTGGATAACTGATGAAATACTTGTGGATAAGGTTGTTTGTATGATCCAAAATTTCGGCTGTAGGAAATTCGGGTTGTTACGGTTGGCCCACGCTGGAAAGTACTTGTCGTCCCCAGGTACCAGGCAACAACCCGGTTATTTGGATAATAGCCATTCCCGGCATACTCATTGCCTACCGATGGCGCTAAATCCCCTCGGGGCATAATAAACGGGGTACCAATCGTGCGTCCTCGATATGACCAACCTTCAGGGTACTGGCTGTTGTTAAAGTAATTGTCGGCACCCTGGTAGCGAGCTGTCGGGTCAAACGTTGGTCCGCTCTGATCCGTAGTACTTAGCCATTCGAGTAAGATACGCCGAAACCGGAAACGCGTGTTTGTCGTAGCCTGATTCAGGAAACGTAGTCCTGTTAATCCATCCGGTACATTTTGCAAAGCCAGTCCAGATGCATCGTCGTACATGTGCTGATGGTATAACAGCCAATTAGACCTATCTCCTTTCCATTCCAGCGCCACATCATAATTTCCGACATGATTACCTACGCGGTTGGTCCCATCGAATGTTGTAAATCGGTCGTTTTCCAGCGCATCAGGATACCGACCCGTGATAATTGACAGATAGTCCTGAAAAGAAGTGGGCAGGTTCCCATTTATGGCCAAATCTGGTCTCGCAAGCAGGTAATCGGCGTGCCCACCCCACTGAACCTGATGATTTAAGCCAGCATAAAACTGGAATCGCCAGGTTGGTTTTCCGATTCGGCCATACAAATATTTTTGATGCAGATAACTTCCCTGAATGTAGGAGTCAGCAAACCACCCATGCGCATAACCAACCCGAAAAGAAAGCAGTTTTTTCGTGAATCCAATCGGCACATAATCGGGCGTGTGCAGTTGTATTTTCGGAAATGGCATCGCATTACCCGACCAGGCCACGAAGCCCGAAGTCAACAGTGTATCGCCCAGGCCGGCCACTTCGCGTCGATTACCCCCATAGAGTTCCAGTATGCCAAACCGGATTTTTACATACGCATCGGGTAGCAAAACGGCTGGATTATCGGATGTGGACGTAGGACCAACATTAGCAACTCCATAAACCCCAAAGCCCCAGTCGAAACGGGATTTGCGTTTCGGAATCGAATCGGGTCGAGGTTTGTAATCGCGCTGAATACCCAATCGAATTGTTCCGAACGATCCTCGCAGCGGCACAGTGTTATATTGATTAGCTCGCAGCCAGAATGGATTTTGCGGGTCCGATGTCGCCATTCCACCTAGTTCAACCGAATATCGAACCGTGCCCGCAGCCGGGATCGATTGAGTTTGACCCACCAGCACGTTCAAAAAGAGAAGGCCTGTAATCAGGTAAAGTATCCGCATAATTCGATAAACAAAGGAGGAAGCGTATCTACCCGTAAACATACGGCAGAACGGATAATTGACCTCACGCACTTTATTGTTAGTATTTTAAAACATCTTGTCCTGATTTTGATTTAATATATGAAACTTGTCTTCACCGAATGACTATACCCTCTACTACGCTTAATAATGGTGTCGAAATGCCTCTGCTAGGTCTTGGTGTATACGCGCCAAGTCAGGTCAATGAAGTACAGCAGGCCATTGAATGGGCGCTCGAAATGGGTTGCCGATTAATTGATACCGCAGCCGCTTACGGCAATGAACGTGAAGTAGCCAATGCCATTAGAGCCAGCGGAATTCCCCGAAGCGATATTTTCATTACCACCAAAGTCTGGAACGACGATCAGGGCTACACTCGAACCCTACGGGCATTTAACCGAAGTCTGGAACGGCTCGGGCTCGATGTCGTCGATTTATATCTTATTCATTGGCCTATAAAAGAACATCGACACGAAACCTGGAGAGCGCTCGAAAAAATCTACTCAAGCGGTCGTGCCCGCGCCATAGGTGTCTCTAATCATTACCCCGCCCACCTGGATGATCTCCTGACAGAGGCTCACATAACGCCCGCCGTAAACCAGTTTGAGCTAAGTCCATACAGCTATCTGCCCGAAGTGCTGGACTATTGCCGGGAGAAGAATATCCAATCCGAAGGCTATGCGCCTTTAGTACGGGGGGAGAAAAATAACGATCCCAAACTGGTTGCATTGGCAGAAAAGTACGGCAAAAGCACTTACCAGATTCTAATTCGATGGTCGTTGCAACACGGAGTCGTCACCATTCCGAAGTCGGTGAAGCGTGAACGTATTCAGGAAAATTTCGACGTCTGGGATTTCACTATTTCTGACGAAGATATGGCTCTGATGGACACATTTTATGACAATACCCGTATAGCCGAAGACCCGCGCGAGATTTCATAAATTACTAATAATCAATTAATTAAGAATCATAAAATCAAATTACCCATTGTGTGACTCCGATGGGGTCAGATGTTTATAGAAGAGCCAAGATTACTATAAACATTTGACCCCATCGGGGTCACACAAAATGCAAATGATTCAATTCTACTTACTTCTAACGAATTATAACTTACTAAGAATCGTCGGTTCGTGAATGATGCACTCGACGGAATATTGTTCCCGAAGCAAGTCGGCCAAGGTGCGTAGCCCCCAAACCTCGCTCCGGCGATGCCCAACGGCAATAAAAGCGCTGCCTGTAGCATCTATGGCCTGCTGACCTGGCTTACGATAGGTACCTGTTATATACATAGTTGCCCCTTTGCTAGCAGCCTCCCGAACAAGCGCATCAGTCATGGCGCCAACCACTGCAATTCGACAACTATCGGGTTGCCATGCCCCAGAACCATGCCCGGCTTCGGCCCGGTCGTAGCCCCCAAATAGATTTTTGATAGCCGTGAGACATTGATCAAATTCTCTTGGAGTAATCTCCATAAGCATCCCGATAGGTCGTTGTGGTAGCGTTTTACCTGGCCCAATGATATCCTGTTTATAACCAAGTGGCACCAATTCCCCAACAGCTCCCATTTCCTTCGCCATTCGGGGGTTATACCCCATTGTTAGCGTTTCATCAAAGGGCAAATGATGCGTTAAAATTCCTATATCGGATGGGAGATTCGCGAGGTCGAGTTGCCAGGGACGGTGTAGCCAAAGCGCATCAATCTGCGTTTCACTGATCCAATCAGCTAACTTAGGAAACGGCTCCAGCGCCAATCCAATCCGCCTGATGGGTCGTTTAGATGGATAATAGATACCACCCCGTTCGGCGTCTGAATAGCGATCAGCCGTCAGTTCATTGTGCAGAAATTCAGCAAGATTGTCTAGATAGAATGGTGACGTAGGCATACTTTCTTAACAGGTATCGGGCAAGTTTGTTTTTCGACAGGATTAACAGGATAAAACAGGATTTCTAGATTTCAAATCCTGTTTTATCCTGTTAATCCTGTCGAAAATTTGTTATTATCTCATTGGAGATCACCTCTGTCCAGCACAAAAATGACCGTTCACTCAATCGAATTTGGTTTTCTGAAAAAGAAAATTGTAGTTTTGCAGCCTTAACTGCAACCGCCAGGTCGGTTTGTCAACGCCCATGAAGTTCCTCGCTTAAAAACCCACGTGGTTTTTTATTTCTTCTTCCGATTACTGCCGCCCGCTTCTGCATAGGTGGCCATTTTCATTTTCCAGATCATTCACATGCTGTCAGTAGCCCATTAGGCTTCGACATATCTTTTTGTTCCAATGACCAAATTTTTTCGGTTATTCCTGGCCGCACTGCGTGGTTCGGAAACCAATTTTACGTCCGGTAGTATTAACCGGGCCATTTTTCTGCTATCGGTTCCGATGATTCTGGAGATGGTGATGGAATCGCTTTTTGCGGTCGTCGATGTTTTTTTCGTGGCCAAAATCGGTACAGAAGCCATTGCCACCGTCGGACTGACCGAGTCGGTGCTCACGCTGGTGTATTCCATTGCGATTGGCCTGAGTACAGCCGCTACTGCGTTGGTATCCCGTCGGGTTGGCGAAAATAATCAGCGCGGGGCAGGCAACGCTGTCGGACAGGTAATTCTGGTATCTGTTGGGCTGGGGCTAGTGATGGGCCTGGCTGGTTTCGTGTTTGCCGAAGATATACTGCGCTTAATGGGTGGAGATGCAAAACTCATTGCCAATGGCGCCGGGTTCACTCGGATGATTTTCGCCAGTGCACCTGCCATCATGCTGCTCTATACGCTGAGTGGTTGTTTGCGTGGTTCGGGCGATGCGTCGGTAGCCATGCGGTCGCTGTGGCTGGCCAACGGGGTGAATATCGTCCTGTGTCCGGTGCTTATTTTCGGAATAGGTCCATTTCCTGAACTGGGCGTGATGGGCTCTGCCGTAGCCACTACCATTGGTCGGACAATGGGTGTATTCTATCAGCTTTATGCCCTGACGCGGGTAAAAGGTGTTATCCAGGTACTCCGATCCGATGTATCGCCTGATGCGGGTATTATTCGCAACCTTCTCAGTTTAGCCATTGGGGGCACCAGCCAGTTTCTGGTCGGTTCTGCCAGCTGGATATTTCTGACCCGAATTCTGTCCACTTTTGGTAGCGATGTGGTGGCAGGTTATACGATCGCCATCCGCATTATTGTGTTCACAATTCTGCCTTCGTGGGGAATGGCCAATGCGGCTGCTACGCTGGTTGGGCAGAATTTAGGGGCTGGTCAGCCCGAACGTGCCGAAACCTCCGCCTGGCGGGCGGCTTTCTGCAACATGCTCTTTTTAGCCACGGTTGGCGTCGGATTCTACCTGGGAGCCGCCCCAATCGTCGGTTTGTTCGATCACAACGTTCGCGTTGTCGAAATTGCGGTCGAATGCCTTCGAGTCTTTTGTCTGGGTTATCTGTTTATGGCATACGGTATGGTGCTTAGCCAGGCACTCAATGGTGCAGGCGATACCCGAACGCCCACACTTATTAACATTGTATGCTTTTGGGTGGTTGAAATACCACTAGCCTATACACTGGCTCACTTGCTAAACTGGGGACCTCCGGGCGTATTCTGGTCTGTGGCTATCAGTGAAACGTTACTGGCCGGTATAGCCGTCTGGATTTTCCGGCGGGGACGCTGGAAAACCGTTCAGGTATAGTTTTTGACAGGATTTACAGGATAAAACAGGATTGATAACTTGAGCAAATAATCCTGTTCATCCTGTAAATCCTGTCAAAAAAAGCAAACCTGTCTTATGCCCGTTTCAGCAGATTTACTGCCGAAACTTTTACCGAATAGGGTCCGTTATAATTAACAGGCTTATAGCTTTTTACAAGGATTAAATGCTTTGTTTGTACGCTATAACTGCCTAATCACCTCTAGAAATTTACATGATCGACAACACAAAACCACCCGAAACCGCTGTGTTGGTCGCGCTGATTACGCAAAAGCAAACCGCCGACCAAACCAAAGAATATCTTGATGAATTAGCGTTTCTGGCCGAAACGTCGGGTGTTAAAACTATCAAATCGTTTACCCAAAAACTTGACCATCCTGATAATCGCACGTTTGTTGGGAAGGGCAAATTGGAGGAAATCCAGATGTTCATTCTCGACAATCCGGTTGATTCTATCATTTTTGATGATGATCTGACCCCTTCTCAGGTGCGAAACCTGGAAGCGAGCTTTAAAGATATTAAGGTACTTGACCGCAGTTTGCTCATCCTGAATATTTTCTCGATGCGGGCCCAAACGGCTCAATCGCGTGTTCAGGTCGAGCTGGCTCAATATCAGTACATGTATCCTCGCCTGACCCGCATGTGGAGCCACTTAACCAGCCAGAAAGGGGGCGTGGGGATGCGAGGACCAGGAGAGAAAGAGCTCGAAACCGACCGTCGGATCGTGAAAGACCGAATTGCGTTTCTGAAAGAGAAACTGGCCAAAATTGACAAACAGAGCCAGACACGCCGGAAAGAGCGTGATCGCTTAGTACGCGTAGCTTTGGTTGGTTATACCAACGTGGGCAAATCAACGCTGATGCGGACGATGGCCAAAACCGACGTATTTGCCGAAAACAAACTCTTCGCCACGGTAGATTCGACCGTACGAAAAGTGACGTTGGGCAATATTCCGTTTCTATTGACTGATACGGTTGGTTTTATCCGTAAACTGCCAACGATGCTGATCGAGTCGTTCAAGTCCACACTCGATGAAGTACGTGAAGCGGATATTCTGGTTCACGTAGTTGATGTCTCGCACCCGAATTTTGAAGAGCAGATTGAAGTCGTCAACGCTACACTGGCCGACATTAAAGCGGCTGATAAACCAATGGTGCTGGTCTTCAACAAAATGGACCGTTTTGTTCCAAAAGATGAATGGACAGAGTCATTAAATTCGTCTGATGATGAGGAATTTACCGACTCCCACGAAGAAGTTATCGTTCCGATAGCTGTGCGTCGAAAAACTGCGCTGGAATACCTGAAGAAAACCTATTTGACTCAAAAAGCGGACTATGTTGCCTTTATTTCTGCGGAAACCGGTGAGAACATAGGCGAACTTCGCGAATTACTCTACGATTTGGTAAAGGAGCGTCATTATCAGATTTATCCGAACTGGTTGCACGTTCCCCTCACTGAATCAGCGGAATACGGCGACGGTTTGGCAGGCTGATAGATTTTTGACAATTTTGTATTTATGAGCGGTCAATGCTGGCCGCTCCTTTTTTGGTCCTGTAGTTCAACGGATAGAATAAGCGTTTCCTAAACGCTTGATACGGGTTCGATTCCCGTCGGGACTACGAAACAGGAGAAAACCCCCTATACAGCGCGTATTGGGGGTTTTTCGTTTACTAATCCATTTACTAAGACCAAAAAACCACCGTCCTTTTACTAATATTTTACGAATGGGAACAATACAGAACTTCACTCAAAAGGTTGTTATCCGAGATAAACCTAGGTCGTAGTCAATTTCTGTTTGCAAAACGATGCTATACAGCTAATTTCAGGTTAATGAACTCAATTTAGAAATTGAGTTTTTTGCCCTCGTTATACGGTTTTGGAAATATCTGATTTTGAGAGGCTTTTTGTCAGAAATTAATTCTTCACATCTGCCAGACTGGGCTTGCTCAGAAACTGGCAGGGCTGATTTATAATCGCACTGACAACAAAGACTCGATGACTGAATAACTAAGGCAATTGGAATTAGTGAAGCAGGTCTGATAAAATTTCTTAAGAGTAAAATCAGACCGAATAGAATAGCGGGTATACTCAAGAGTTGACCCATATTCAAACGCATATTGTCTTCAAAGGCCATCTGATTTTCCTTGAAAAATTCCCAGACAAATCGGAAGCCAAATACCCAAATTAGAAATATACCGACCATCGTACCCGGTGCTGACCGATTCCGATAGGCTCGCCAGTACCAGAATAAAATGAAGAAGAGAAGTAAATAGGATATGGATTCGTACAATTGAGTAGGATGGCGAGGAACCTGGCTAAACTCATGATCTCTCAGAAAGACGAACGCCCAGGGTACAGTAGTCGGCTTTCCGAAGATTTCGGAGTTCATCAGATTTCCAAACCGAATAAAGGCTCCGGCTAAAGCTATGGCAATACATATTCGGTCACTAACCCACCAAAACGTTTGACCACTAGCCTGGCTTGACTGACGACGTGAATAGAGCCAAAGGCCAATAATGATGCTTCCTATAGCTCCATGACTAGCCAATCCTTCGAAAGGGGGTGTTATGATTCGTAACGGATTCTGGATGAACATGTAAGGCTCATAAAACAAAAAATGCCCTATTCTGGCCCCCACAATAGTTGAAACCACCATTGTCATTAGCAATGAGTCGGTATCAGAAAGGGGTTTCTTTTCGGTCTTGAAAATGTGAGTCATGGTCTGAGCTCCAAGCAAGAACCCAGCAGCGAATAGTAAGCCATACCATCTCACTGGCCAGGAGCCAATACGAAAGAGTTCGGGGTCAACATCCCAGATAATGTATTGAAGCATCGTTTTTCTGTTGAATAATCTCCTATATATTCAGAAACGCTCAAGCGCCAAATATAACGTAAGCAACCGCGAAATCAGTAGCTATGGAAATTCGGCTTCAAGACAAACACTCAGTTAGAATCAATTAACTTTTTGCCATACAGTCTGCCCACCAATGATCGACGTAAAGGTTTGGGCATCTTCCGTAAAGGAGAAGGCAGGTTGAGAAACGGATGTACCATTGACAACAGAATTGAATATCCAGCCAATGGGAAGTCTGGTACAGTAGCCACCATTACTGTAGCATGGGGCACAACTGCAAGCTTCATTAGAGGGGATAATTGTTGTGGTACTCTTGCCCACAAAATCAAAAGAACCGCTATTCAGATAGCCAGGTGAACCACTCTTGTCGGCGTTATACCACAGTCGAATTGTCCAGCCAGTAGGGCTTATCACCGCTGTTCCGCTTGCAAGCTCACCTTGCCTGTAGGAGATAAGATTGTAGGTCCCATACGCGTAAAGCTGATTAAATGGGGGGACAGTTGTTGTAAACGATAAAACTCCACCATAAGCTGGCAGGAAAGAGGTATTTGCGTAAGCTCGAACGTAATATGTTTTGCCGGGTATCAAGTTGGTTAAACCTGCTGTGAACGTCTTACTGGAAGGCGGATGAAGTCCCGTTTTAAAATCAACTTTATTATCATCAATAGTAGGTGATGTATTCGTGCTTGAATAAACCATTCCATACTTGTCAAAATTGCCAAGGTCAAACTTCTGAATGACCCCCTGTACCTGTGCGGACGTAGCTGTTACACTGGAAACTTGTTGTGTTATGATAATCGGCTTTTCTGTTGTTGTGCACTTTTCCTTGAATAATGGAATGTTTAGCGCTGTAGTACTAACATCAAGCAGGGTAGCATTTAACAGGCTTAATTTAGCTGAGGCATATAAATTCGCATTGGCCGAATAACAAATAGTAAAATTATTACCTGTGCTAACCGTTGCTTTAATTTTGGCCGCATCAAACTGACAACCAACAGCTGCATTGGCATCTGCTTTGAACAATTTGTCGACGTAGCTATAATTTTGGTCGAAGAGGGTAAATTTTACTTCAAGCTTTAGATAACACGCAAATTCAACACTGGTCGAAGCACTCTCCTCACGGAAACCTGTTATAGGCGAATCCAGAATAGAGTCCCATGAATTAATCCAGTTCGTTGCTCCATTCACATACTCAGTCCCAATACTTCCATTTGTCTTCATCTTCGCAAAGGTCTGAACGGGCAAAGACACTTTACCCGTAAATTTAGCCCCGGCTTTTACGCTTGTTACCGGACGAATGGGCATAAATGGAAAGGCAGGTATCCGGATAGGTGGCAGCCGATACTCCTCTAATGTTTTTTCAATGACTGGAATCGTTATGCTTGGTATATCCAGTTGAAGGGAAGTCTCATTGGCAACATCATATTTAGCTATGAAGTAAGACAATGTACTCTTCGATGTACCATTGTCCGTAAATTTCCAGTTGATATAACCTGTCAGCTTATTATTGAATTGCCCTTTGAAGTTGAGCTGATCTCCAGTTGTGCCCGTATTGCCATCGGCATCAAACAAAGTAATGCCTACGGCTAAATTGACACTACTAATGATACCAGGGGTATTTTGTGGAGAGTTGGTTGTAGGATTTGACAAATCAAAAATGGTCTTAATATCTCCGTTCTTAATTAATTCGTTTAAGGCAGCGTTTTGCGTATTTATTATCGTCTGACCTCCAGAATTGCTTATTGATGTAACCTTACGCAAATACCCATTAATCGCATTGGTGTGAATACCTGAAACCAGTATATCACCGACCTTAAAATTGGCTATTTCGCCACTGGTCTGAAAAACTAACTGGGTTTCATTGAGTGTGCTAAGCTGCTGGTTTACATTGTCACTTACCATTTTGACGTTACTAAACAACTCGATATTGCTATCATAATTTAGTATACGTAATCGGCTATCCGTGTTAAACTTTAGGCTTCCGTTGGCTTTGTAAACCATCGTGCCAACTTGTGCTGTAAAATTTGCCGGAATTGTAACCAGATGAAGTAGTTGTACAGCATCGGTTCCTATCGGTATTCGCCCACAAGACCATACTGTCGGATCGTTCCAGTTTCCGTTTTTAACACTTTGTAATTCAACAGTCGACACAATCGCACTTGCCGTAGCTGTGCACCCATTGGCGTCGGTTACAATAATCGAATAGGAGTTTCCGCCCGACAGTGGATAAGTTAGCGCTGCGCCTACAGTTGACGAAATAATGGGCGTACTACCAGACCATACATACGAAACCACACTTGTATTAGGTATGGCTGTCAAGCTTAATGGAGACCCAGCGCAAACGGTTAAGCTACTCCCTAAAGCAGGCATAATTTTCACGCTTGCGTTAGGCGGACAAATGGTTGCCTTAAGCAGAAAAGTAGTGCTAATAGCTAAACCACCAGGGTCAGTAGCTGTTACAGTTACTGAGTAAGGTACAGATGTATCAGTTCCTAGGGCAAGAGTTCCACTAACTACATTATTCGTGAATTGAAGCCCATCTGGCAATCCAGCTAGTGTTACTGTCAGACTATTGGGCGTCTGGTCGTCAGTAAATGTATTCGCTGGAATGGTGTAGTTAAACGGTTGGCCAATAGAAGCTGTCTGGTCAGGAATGGCATTTTGTACTTTTGGTAACGTATTGGGCTGAGAGTCATCGAGTGAGGTCAGGATAATTCCGTCTCCTACGGCTACAAATAAGCCATTGCCATACCCAACACCGTTTAAGGTATTAATGGTACCAGAGGTACGGGTTGTCCAGGCAATACCTGTTGGAGAAGTGATTATCTTCCCACTCCAGCCAACCGTCATAAACAAACTATTGGCATAAATCAGATTATTGGGATTACTGATGATTCCACCAATATTCTGGGCGGTCCAGCTAGTACCATTAGCAGAGGTATAGGCAACTCCTCTATAAAAGCTACCTGCATCATAGCCCACAATTGTAAATACACCATTGCCATAGCTAACACCATTCAACGTAACAGAGGTATTCGTAAGCGACTTTCTGGTCCAGTTAACGCCATCAGATGAAACATAAATGGTTCCTACATCGCCCACGGCAACAAACAACCCATTTCCATAGGTAACACCATACAGCCTCCTGCCGGCATAGAACGAACGATACCAGGTAGTCCCATTCAGCGATACCATCCCATAACCACTCTCTTCTACGGCTACAAACACTCCATTCCCAAACGTACAGTCACTTATCCCATAGCCATACGCTTCAGTAGGGCGACTGGTCCAATTTATGCCATCGGGCGAGGTCAGCAGGACACCATACTCAGACGAAGCACCTACGGCCACAAATAGACCATTTCCATAGGAGACTCGACGCAGATTATTAATAGTTCCTGAGCTTCTGCCTGTCCAGGTAGCACCATCTGTTGATGTCATAATCATTCCTGTCCCTCCCACGGCAACATACATACCGTTGCCATAGGCGACGCCGTTTAGGTTGGAACTGCTTCCAATACCTCGGCTTACCCAGGTAATACTATCGGTAGAAGTTAGGAGTATGCCCCCTCCTACAACGATAAATGAGCCATTAGCGTAGGCTACACTTGTTAATGGCTCAACGGTAGGAGACTCCTGACGGGTCCAGGAGGTACCATTGCTGGACGCGAATATGGCACCTTTATCGCCCACGGCCACAAAGGTGCCATTGGCGTAGATAACACAGCGCAGATAACCATCGGTGCCGGTGCTTCTGAGGATCCAGGTGATGCCATCGGCCGAAGAATAAATGGCTGTAGTTGAATTGATTCGATCTTTACCAGTTGCGATAAGCAACCCATTACCATAGGCGATACTAAGTACATCAAAACCATTAGCGATACCACGGCTGGTCCAGGCAAGGCCATCAGGCGAAGTAAATACTGCACCGCTCCCTACTGCCACAAACTGACTATTGGCATAAATGATGTCATAGAGGTAATTAGTTGTATCGATATTCCGGTTAGTCCAGCTGATGCCATCGGGCGAGGTCATAATGATTCCATTCCAGCCTACAGCTACATAAAGCCCATTAGCGTACGTAACACTTGTCAACTGACCACTGGTGCCACTTAGCCGGCTTGTCCAGGTTTTACCATCCGGCGATGTGAAAATAGCCCCGTATCCAACGGCTACAAACAACCCATTTGCATAGACAACACCATTTAAGTCATTCCCGATATTCTGGCTGGTCCAGATAAGGCCATCAGACGAAGTTAGAATGTTATTACCCACGGCTACATATACTCCATTGCCATACGTGATATCTTTTGGAGAACCGTTGATGGCTGGACTGCGGAGAGTCCAGCTTATGCTATCGGGTGAGATTAGAATTACATTTCCTACCCCCACAAACACACCATTGGCATATGCGACACCTGATAGCGAATTCGATGTGGTGCGTGGCGTCCAGGTAATGCCATCGGGCGAGGTGTACGCAGAAAGTCCACCAACGGCTACAAAGGAACCGTTGACGTAAATGACGTCAGAAATACTCCCTGTATTACTACTAAGAAGTCCCGCTGTCCATGTAATGCCATTGGCTGAGGTAAAAATAGTAGTGCCGCTCCCTCCTGTCACAAACAGACCATTACCATATGTAATACTTTCCAGGCTATATCCGGAGCTAATATTCCGACTGGTCCAGGTGATGCCATCAGGCGAGGTCATAATGTTTCCACTCCAGCCTACAATAACAAACAACCCATTCCCATAGGCAACATCTTTCAAAATAGCCGTAGAGCCCGAACTTCTTGGGGTCCAGGCAATACCATCGGGCGAGGTTAAAATAGTGCCATTTAGACCTACAATAATGAATAACCCATTAGCGAAGGTAAGACCGCGCAATGAAGAGCTCACTCCCGAACTTCTTGCAGTCCAGGTAACGCCATTGGGTGAGGTTAAAATCGTACCTCCATCACCAACAGCCACAAATAAGCCATTACCATAGCTAACACTAAACAAATATCCGCCAAAGTTCACCGGTCGATTTGTCCATGTAATCCCATCAGATGAACTACGGATAAGCCCATTGTTGCCTACCGCGACAAATAAGCTCCCATTGGTAGCCACCGAATAAAGCATATTATCCGCCAGGGGAATAGGCGACCAAGTTGTCTGAGCAAGACTGGATAAACTACATAAAACAAATAGAGCACTCAGTAAAAGGTTTCTCATTATAGAAGCTATCAGTTGAACATGTCTAAGCTTTTAGTTTTTGCTCAAAATCAATGAGTTGTTGTCAAGAACTAAAAGTTGAAACAGGTTCATTTTATGAAGTGGACAGAAGTTGAAAATCGACCTTTTATTAACACTTAAATGAATTCACAGACTTCACATTGACTATTTGTCAATTGTTCTCATTAGCGTTATACCAAAAACAACTCTACTATAAAATATGTATATCAATTTGTCAAAACTATGAAACAACAAAGCTATAATAAACAATTTCTAATATTTGCATACTTATTATATAACATTTACTGGCAAATATAAACATATAAACTTATTCACTATATTGTTAAGGGAAAATTTTCCTTTTTGTAAGTAATTTCCCTTATAAGCCGTTCTAAATAAGTTGGAAAAGAGGTTAACAAGCTGCGGTCTGCCAGGCGCCAAATCTGTTTGAGAAACGATTCAGCATAGGTTCGCCGGCCCGTCGTCAGCTAAAAGTGGACGGGTAAGTGGAGGTTTCGCTTAAGTATGATTACTGTAGAATCGGGCGATTAGTTGCCCGGAGAGCTATTAACCAGGGCATAGCAATTTTGCCCTGGTAACGATTAGGAAGTCAATAAAGTAGTCAGTTATAAGCAGGCTTTACCGATGCAGAAAATGGCGCCAAAACTCATCCTTGTGGGTTCGGCTGAGCGATATAAGTTGCTGCCCGACTCTAACTTCGGCCTCATTAAAGGATTCCACTTTATTGATATTGACAGCATAGGAACGATGAATACGGACCAGATCGGGCTGGTTGATACGTTCCAAAACCCCACTCAGCGTGAGCCGGAGCACGTATTTACGGCCATTGGTGAACAGATTCGTATAAATATTGTCGGCCTCTAAGTACAGTAAATCACTCAAATTAACCTTAACGAACTGATTGTTTTGTTTGATAAACAGGTAATTATTGATTTGTAGGATAACTTCTCGTCCAAGCGGATCACGTCCGGAGGAAGCAGGTATAGGAGGAGTGGCAGAAATAGCTACTGCGCGAACAGTGAAGTTATAGATAGCGAGTTCGATGGTTGTTCGAAGGCTGTGCAATTGATAGGGTTTGGTAACGTAAGCCGCCGGATACGTCTGTTTAGCGCGCTCCAGCGTTTGCCGATCAGTTAGGGCAGTCAGGTAAATGACAGGGACAGGTCGCTCCGCAGTCAGGTGATGAATCGTCTGAATCCCATCCCAATCGCCCTTTATGTTAATATCACACAGGAGCAGGTCGACTGATTGACGTTTAAATAAGTCGAGCGCTTTGCGGCCGTTATTGGCTGTACCGACTACATCATATCCTTCTTCTTCCAGATTATCACTCAGTTCCATTGCCAGGATAGGCTCGTCTTCAATAATCAGGATTTTAACGCGTTCACCGGGATTCATGACGATATAATTAACGAAATTCAGAACTGTTAGTTGGTCAGGGCTAGTGCCTGCTTATAGGCTTTTCAGGAGGCCATTACTTTATTTTCTATCCGTTTACAAGCCCAATTGAAGGCGGGGGGCTGTGCCAGCCAGTTTCAGCTTAGCGTTGCTACGTTCCGTTAAGGTTTTAGCCCTGCCCGTGCTTGATAACGTAACGATATGGTTTTGGTCGATAATCACCTGATCGTTTGGGGTGGGTACCCGATTTACGTTCCAGGTAGAGCGATCCTCCCAATTGCCCGTTTTAATGCTGGTAATGATGTTACTAGCCGTAATGCTGAAACTGGTGCTGGCCGTTAGTCCACCGGGATCACGAGCGGTAATAATCACATTACTAACCCCTGCGACGGCTGGTACACCAAAGATCACACGCGTGGTAGCATTGAAACTTAATTCATTAGTAGGGGCAATACTCGCCGTGTAGGTTAGGCTGCCCGGTGTTTCAGCATCCGAGAATGCATTGATCGTGTAGGAAAAGGGCACACCTACCGTAGCGGTCTGGTTGGCATTCGGGGTGGCGACCGGGGGCGTATTGCTTGGTCTCACCGTTAGGGTCATACTGCTCGAAGATGTGCAGGGTGGATTGCTGATCGTCCAGGTTAGTACATATTGGCCTGTACCACCAAACGGTGTAAAGGTAGCCCTCGGGTTACTGCGATTCGTAAACTGACCTATACTAGTAGATGGACCGCTAACCACGGCCCACAGGCCCGTACCAGTCGAAGGCATGTTGGCAGCTAACGTAGCGCTTGTACCGTGAATGATGGTTTGAGAGGGCCCTGCATCGGCCACCGTTGTCGTTGGTGTATGCGTACAGCCACTGACCGCATCGCAGGCGTCAATGGTACAGGGATCATTGTCGTCACAGCTAATTGGGGTAAAAATACAGCCTATTAGTGTATTGCAGCCATCAATGGTACAAGCGCTTTCGTCGTCACAGACAATCGGAGTATGCGTACAGCCAAGGACATCGTCGCACGCGTCGTCGGTGCAGATGTTTTCGTCGTCACAGCTGGCAGGGTCAATTGGGGCAAAAATACAGCCTATTAAGGGATTACAGGTGTCGATGGTACACTCGCTATTGTCGTCGCAGGTAATCGGGGTATTCGTGCAGACATTGTTTACGCAGGCGTCGTCGGTACACACGGAGTTGTCATCACACTGGTCACTGGTCGTACAACTCAAACCCGTAGTAGGGCTAGTGATGGTCGTCGGTTTGGTGGTACTATTGCTGGCCACTGGTTTAGTCGGAGTAGTCAATGCTCCTGTGTAGCGCTGCCCGTTGAGAAAAATGGTGGGTGAACTTCGGATAGCCCGCTCTGTCGCCTTGTTGAGGTCGCTGGCCAGCAACTGACTGCTTTCTGCGCCCTGAAGCAGAGCCGTTAGGGCCGCCGGGTCAATGCCGGTTTGGCGAGCTGCCGTTTGCCAATCGGTAGTTTGGTAATTTTTAGCCCGTACCAGCAAATAATCCAGCCACTGGTTAGGGTAGTATTTGGCAATAATTAGCTGTCGGCTATCCTCGGCTACTTCGTCTGGCCCGTGTAAGCTACGAAACTGATTCGGCCCTGTAGTTGACGCGATATAATGCAATTGAAAATCAACTTGCCTGCCAAATTCCTTCACAATAGGAATCAGAGCTTCTTCGGCTCGTACGCCAAAGGGACACTGGCTCATAACAAACAACTCGACGGTGAGCGAACGCTGGCTATTGAGTTGTTTGGCAATGGCCTCCCAAAGGGGACTTTTACGAACGGCTTCTCCCGTTTGTGCTGTCTGAGTAGAGGGTGTGGCCAAACTCGACGAGTTAGCCGTATTGGTTTTCTGTGCCTGGGCTGGCAGGCAGATGAGTAGATATAAACTTACAAGTATCGGGAGCAGCCACCGGCCTTGTTGTGAGCTGAACAACGTAGAGAATAGCGTCATAGTGCCAGATAGCAGGGTGGTCAATAGAGGGTAAAACACCCACAAATCAACAGCTCCCCCGCTACACTGGTGTGCCAAAAAGCAGTACTAGTATGCCAAAAGACGCAGTAACAGGCTCATTTTAAATAATCGGTTGGGTTTTTACCAAAACGCTGCTGATAAACCTGCCCAAAGTAGCTTACCTGCCGGTAACCGACTCGATAGGCCACCTGCTTAACGGACGACACTTGCCGGGTTTCGAGCAGCCGCCGGGCCTCCTGAAAGCGGGCTTCGGCCATGTACTGCGCCGGGGTCAGGCCCGTCAGTCGCTTTATGGTTCGGTATAAAGTGCGCCTGGTCATAGCTAGCTCGTCGGCCAGTTCGTCAGCGTTCAAATCAAACTGACCCAGCCGACCGGCCATTAACCCTTCGAGCTGCTCCAGCCAGTGCTGCTCATCTGCCGAAACCACAGGTATCTTCTCCTCCGGCTCAGGCGACTGATCTTCTGGCGGCACTTGTCGGTTGCGTCGATTCTGAAGCAAGGTGGTTACACGGGCTGTAAGCTCGGCCTCGTTAAATGGCTTCAGCAAGTAATCATCGACTCCCAGCCGCAATGCCCGAAGTTTGTCGGTGGCCTCGGTTCGGGCACTTAGCATTATTACGGGAATCGTTCGATAAGTCGGGTGCGCTTTCAGGGTTTCCAGTAACTCAAATCCATCCATAACCGGCATCATAATGTCGGCAATGATGAGAGATGGCAGTTGGGGCAAATCGGCCAGCCGGTAGAGGGCTGCCTGGCCATTAGGGGCCGTCAGCACCCGTAGCCCCGGCGTTAATAAGGTGGTCAGATAAGTCCGAAGCTCGGCGTTATCCTCTACCAGTAGCACAGTGTCAACGTCAGTTGTATGGACAGTCTGCCTGAGGAGTGAGCTGACTTCTTCGTTTTCAGTGGCATCTACCCTAACCGTTTCTGGCATGGGCAATGTTTGCGTCTCCAACTCCTCATCGGTTGATTCGCTGGCGGCTATCGTGAGGGGCAGGTCGACACAAAACGAACTGCCTCGCCCTGGAGTGCTTTCTACACTGATGGTTCCCTGCATGAGTCGCACCAGTTCCTGACAAAGAGCCAGCCCAATTCCTGTACCGCCTTCCAGCGGAGCGTCGGGTTGCTGGGTTTGAAAATACCGGTCGAAAACATATGGCAAATCGCTGGGAGGAATTCCTCGCCCAGTATCGATTACCCATATACGCAGTCGATACTCCTGATTAACAGCCTCTAACGTGACCCGTCCCCCAGGAGGAGTGAATTTACAGGCATTGGCCAACAGGTTCTGAATGACCCGTTTAATTTTGCCAGCGTCGATAATCACAAAAAGGTCGTCGGCTTTTGCTAGTTGCAACGTCAGTGTAATGCCGCGTTGCTGCGCCTGCCCGGCAAAAGGGTCCAGACAATCCCGCAGCAGCGAATTAAGCCGAACCGTCTGGGGATGCAGATCCAGTTTGCCAGCTTCAAGCCGGGTCAGGTCCAGCAGTTCGTTAACCAATTCCAGCAGGTGTTGGGCACTCCGATCGGCCATTCGAATGAATTGTTCGTCCTGTGGCTCGATCCGGTTCCGGGTCAACACGCTATTTAGCGGTCCCAGCATTAGCGTGAGGGGAGTCCGCAACTCATGAGAAACATTGGTAAAAAAGCGGGTTTTCGTCTCATCTAACTGACGCAGTTCCGCAGCCTGCCGTTCACGCAGGGCCAATTCCTGCCGATCGCGGATGCGATTGCGCTGAACCCGAAATAGCCCCCAGCCAACTGATCCCAGCAGCATCGTGTATAAGCCATATGCCCAAATGCTGGCCCAGGGAGGAGGTAAAATAGTAATGGCCAGCTGGCGTACTTGCCGACTTGGCTGTCCCAATGTGTTGGCCGCTACGATCCGCAGGGTATAATGGCCCGGTGGCAATTGCGTGTAGCTGGCGGTGGCATGTGTGGTCGTAGTCCAGTGATTATCGTAACCCTCAAGCGTGTAACGGTAGGTTACCCGATCTGGCTGATGGTAGTTCAGGGCGGCAAAGCCAAACATCAGATAGTTTTGATCATGAGCGAGCCGTAAGCTAGTTAGCGTGTTGAACAATTGCGGCAGCAGCGTTGGTCGGCCGGCCGAATCAATTAGCTGATTGTTGATACTCAGGCTGGTTATTGCCACATCAGGCCGGATAGTATCCCCTCTAAGCTGAGTCGGATCGAACAATACCCAACCTTCCACCCCACCAAAAACCAATCGACCGTCGGGCAGCATCAAATGATGAAACCGATTGAATTCTTCACCGGGCAAACCATCCGACAGCCCGAAGTTGAGCGTTGTGTGCGTAACCGGATGAAACCGGCACAAGCCCCGATTGGTACTCAACCACAAATACCCCTGTCGGTCTGGCAGTATGGAATAAACCGTATTGTTGGGTAACCCTTCGGCCGTAGTAAATCGCCGGTAGCGGCCGGTCCTTTTGTTGAAACCAATCAGTCCCCGATAACCACCGATCCACAGCCAGTCTGGATGGGTAACGTCCTGATGCAGATTTAGCAGAGGTTCGTCCGAATCATTACCCGATTGGCGAGCAAAATGAATAGTCCGACGCTGATGGGTTATGGCATCGTACCGAATCAGACCATTGCCCATCGTTGTCGCCCATAAGGCGCTGGCATCGGCCACCAAATCGAGCGCTTCTACGTCTAGCTGACTAAAGGGCGTTTGCCACCGGCGGGCCGCCGAATCATATCGATAGATTGTCCCTTTTTGCGACAGAGCCCATACCTGATTATCGGTAGTGAAGGCGATTCCCCGGAGTAAACTAGTTGGAGTATCTATGTTCCCCTGGGGCATATCCAGATTGGGCAGTCGTGTAAACGTGCGTGTTTGAAACGAATAGTACCCTAGTTCGTGGCCGACACCTATCCATAACCGCCCCTGCCGATCATATTTCGTCCGAAAATAATAGGAAGACGCAGTTTTTGGATTGTCGAAAGGCCACTTAAAAAAGGTGGACAGGTTAAGGCCTAAGCTTGTTTGCAGTGCATCGGTACAAAATTCCTTCTGATAGCGGTAGGCCTCTAGCCGGGCAGCTGCCACATCGATTCGAAACAGTCCTTTGGTATTGGCGCCCATCCAGAGTACACCCGATCGATCTAGCCACAGACTGGTTTCCTGGAGACCGCCATGTCGATTGCCATACAATGAGCGATAGTGCCAAAGTTCGATTATTCCCGACCCATCTTTGTACTGATAAAGTGTTCCTCCGGCCAATAAATAGACTGTGCCATCGGCAGACTGACTCAACAGAGGCTGATCGACGGCGAGTTTATGGGTAGCGAAGGCAACCGACCGGGTAGTCATACGCCGGGGATCGATAAACAGCAGGTGCGTTTGATTATTAATCATAATCTCGCCGTTAGGCCGCACGAAAGCACGAACTCGTTCATCGTTGATGGCCATCGCCTGCAATCCTGGTATGGGCACTCTAAAGTGTGCTGATTTGACCGGTTGACCGGATGCAGAAATCTGGCTGATCCCAGCCGGAGCTATTGCCCATATGTTTCCCTGCCGGTCTTCGGCGAGGGTGTTGATGGTGTCGCTGATCAGGCCATCCTTGGCCCGCCGATACCGGGTAAATCGATCTTCCCGAACATCATAGTAAAAAACGCCCTGATTGAGAACCAGTCCCCACATATTCCCCCGGCGGTCCACATGTAATTGCCGATCACCGGGCAATGCCCGAAGGCTGTCCTCTAGTTTCGGGAAGTGCTGACACTGCCCCGTTTGGGCGTCCATCCGATCGAGCTGCCCCGTGTTGTAGCGTAGCCAGAGTTGATTGGGGCCACCTCGTTCCAGCCAGCCAACCATGTTGCTACGGGGCGATGTCGGATTAGCTGGCTGATGATAAAAAGGCAGCATCTGCCGACCGTCGTACCGCGCCACTCCACCCAGTGTACCCACCCAGATAAAACCAGCATCGTCCTGAACCACGCCGGAAACAAACGCCTGGGGTAATCCCTGCTCTACTCCAATCATTCGAAGTGGGGGCCAGCCTACAGGTTCTTGCCCCGACTGACCATAGGAGGGAGTAAACAGTAGCCAGCTAATCCCGTGCAATAGCCATTGGCAAATCCGAAGAAGTGTAGCAGAAAGTGCTTTTCGCATAGGCTGCTGACAGATCGTACTACTACTTGTTTGCACTTAGATGTAAAGAAAGCTATTCTGATAAGCCTATCAATGTACCAGATTATTTCCAGGTATCCAACGGTAGCAAAGTTGCGTTGTCAGATAAGCTACTGGAATTTCAATAGTTAACTGGCTATAAAATTAACGTGCGTTCAGGATTGCACATGATCACATCTTGATTTTCACTAACTATCTGAGAAGTTTCTGCTCCTATATGGGTTTAACAGCGTAGCGTCGCCGGGCTGATTTTTACGATGATTATGATTTTGAGATAAAAGGATGTTTATGCGAGCCATTTTTCTTGGCTTGTTGCACCTTTATCTTGGTAAAAATTGACTAAATCATCCTTAGTCATATTGATCATAAAAATCATGGCCATGAAAAAAATAGGAAAGAGAATCTTAATCGCTATTGGTGCTTTACTCGTACTTGTTTTTAGTATTGGGCTTATTCTGGCGTATCTCCCAACCAAATCAAAGACAAATCACGTTGGCATTACACCTGAAAAAGCAGCCATTTTGAGGAAGAATTTTGTGGGGGCCCATAACCAGTTTACTACTTCGGATGGGGAAACACTTTTTCTCAGACGATGGAATCCAGATAGTATTGAACCAGCCAAAAAAGATATTGCTGTCTTAATTTTTCATGGTATAACGGCCTACAGTGGCCCCTATGATATGGCAGGCAAACCCCTGTCAGCTGGCGGCTATACAACATTTGGACTGGATTATAGAGGGCATGGCTTATCAGACGGTAACCGAGGTGATAGCCCAGGTAAAGAACGGTGGATTGCTGATTTAGCGGAGTCGGTTAGGTATGTCAAAAGCCTTGGCTATCCCAAAGTGATTGTTTTGGGGCATAGTCTGGGGGTGGCTTCTGCGATATGTGCAGCAGATACAGTTCCTGATGAGATTTCAGGGTTAGTCTTACTGTCAGGCGCTTATGAAGGCAAAAAAGGAGTATCAAAACCACCTACATTTTATGAGAAAGCAAAAATTTTTGCAAGCTCTATTTTCCGTCCCTCCTATCCGGCTGCTGAATATTATAGAGAGGGCATGACCGTCACGAAAGACTCACTGTTCAATTTTAGATATACACTTCGGTTTCTGACAATGCTGAATGTAAAAGAGCTTCGGCTTCCTAAAACGCTGAATATTCCCGTGCTGGTGGGGGTTGGCGATAAAGATGAATTATTTAGTATAAATAAAGTAAAAGAATTCTACAACCTTGTTCCTGGCAACAAAAAGGAATTTTTAGTCATGAAAAACACAACGCATGCCAAGATCCCGGTTGAAAGCTGGAATCAGGTAGTGGCTTGGCTAGATAAAACGTTACCGCTGTATCAGTAGCCGCAACGTAGTAGGCGATTGCCCGTCGGGCCTAATCTGAATAATGCTAAACTCTTGATCATGAACCAGCAAACTACTACCCTCATTGTTGGCGCAGGCCCCTTTGGTCTTGGGTTGGCCTCCTATTTAAAGCATCATCAGCATGATTACCATATTGTCGGCAAACCCAACGAGTTTTGGGAACGGCATATGCCCAAAGGGATGCTGTTACGGTCATCTGCGAATTGGTATCTCGATCCTACTCATCAATGGACCATTGACCGTTTCTTTAGTGAGCATTATCCGGCGCGATTATCTGCTGATCCGATTTCGAGAGAGCATTACCTGCATTATATGAGCTGGTTTAGGCAACAAGCCGATATAGCAGTAACCTCGTCTTATGTCCACCTGTTGCGGCAGCACGACGGCTATTTTACTGCTGAGCTGGATACGGGAAACACCATCCAGGCGCAGAACGTTGTACTCGCAACCGGTTTTCAATACTTTACCAATTTCCCCGAAACGCTGGTAGCGCTACTGCCGGCGGGCCGTTACCAACATACCTGTGATGCAGTCGATATGGACGCCTATCGCGGTAAGCGGGTACTAGTGGTTGGAGGGCGTCAGAGTGCTTTTGAGTCAGCAGCTTTACTGCGCGAAGCAGGCGCAGAGCATATCCATATCAGCTACCGACACGATACTCCCCGATTTGAAGAGGCCGACTGGTCCTGGGTCGAAACGATTGTCGAACAGATGATTGAGCAGCCCAGTTGGTTCCGGAATTTGTCAGCCGAACAACAGGAACACTATCGGTATCGACTTTGGGCAGAAGGCCGCCTGAAGGTTGAACCCTGGCTCGAAAAGCGGATTTACCAGCCCGAAGTAACCCTGCATCCGCGCACAGAGATCGTATCTGCTACACTGCAACCGGATAACTCACTATGTGTTGGGCTGAGTTCTGGAGAGCGACTAACGGTTGACGATATACTATTTGCTACTGGTTATCAGGTCGATGTAAAACGCCTACCTTTCCTGTCGACCTCGTTGCAGGAAAGCCTGACCGTTGCCGGCGGATTTCCACTACTTGATCACCAATTTCAGAGCAGCGTACCCGGTTTATATTTCAGCAGCTTTCCAGCAGGGTTGTCTTTCGGGCCATTTTTTGGCTTTACAGTGGCAGTCCGTACGGCGGCCAAACTAATTGGAAATGCGCTCGTTAACTAAGGATAACCACTCGAATTTATAGTAGCTTGAACGTTGTTACTTCGCCATTTTGCTGATACCCGTCCTGCCATTATGGTTATAAATTATTTCGAGTCCGGCTTCATGGACATATTTGGCTTTCAACTTCTGATGCACCGAGTCGGGTTGTTTTACCCCGTTGACTTCTAACTCATCATTAGACAGTTTGAATGACAGTCCATTTTTATCCGAAATGATTCCTTCCTGGATAAGGTCATCGATTACGCCAGCGGTTGTTTTTTCAAAATAAATTTTGGCTTCTTCCGCTTTTCCTCTTGCCAGCTCGGCATGTTTCTTGGCTAGTTGAGCCAAGTCCTGCGCTTCTTCTGCTCTGAGCTTAGCGATCATGGCCTGGCTTCTGCTATCTTCAGCCATCTGTTTCATTTGTTCGGCACGGCCGCGTAACTCAGCTAGTTGGGCAACGCTCTCGGCTCGCATTTTATCCTGCTGTGCTCTGCCCCTTACAAAAGCCTCCTGCTGCAACTTATCCAGTTGCCTCTGCAATTGGGCCAATTCTGTCTTATTGTACGCCTGTTCGGCATCTTTCGCCGAACGAAAGCTTTCCATTTTTGCACGGAGCAGTTGGTCTTCTGCATTTAGTTCGGCTTTCAATCTCACTAGTTCAGCCATCTCTTTTGCCTGCCTTACCAACACTTGCCCTTGTTCGGCGGCTTGCTTTGACTTCTCAGCTTGCCTTCTGGCTAGTTCAGCCTGATCCCTCGCTTTTTCAGCTTGTTTTCGGTCAATTTCAGCTACTCGTTGCGCTTCCTTTATATCCTTGAGAATCGTATCGATTTCTGCTTTATATGTGGCAATCTGGTCGTCCGGAATCTGTTTACCATTAATCTGCAACGAGGAGATAACGCCCTTTTTTTCAATGAACTCATACCGTTTCCCATCTTTGGTTATGCTATATGTACCTGTTCCTCGCTTATCCAGGTCGACATACTCCGCGCTCTTCTTTTTGGGTAAGGTATCTGGTTGCGTGGTAGGATGTTTCCAGCTCACTACCTGATTACCAGACAAGATTGTCGCATAGTTTTCCTGAATTTTCTGTTGATACGACGATGGTACGAAAGCAACTGTTACGAGAACGGTAATGGCGATACTGGACGTCACAAAAATCTTTTCCATGGCATTTAATGGTTGGTTGTTCGTATAGACAATGCGTTTGATTCGTTCTAAAAGGTGATTTCGTTTGCTGGATAGCCTCATCGCATAGGATTGACGAGTCAGGTTATACTCCTGAAAGGCCACCAAGGCATTGATGAATGAGGTTTTATTGCCGCTGATGCCAATAGCCATATCGTCGCAGCAATGTTCGCGCTCCTCCCGAATCAGTGCCGACACCCACCATACAGCCGGATTAAAAAAGAAAACGCTTTCGGCAAAACTCTGCATCAAGTTGACCAGATAGTCTTTTCGTTTGATGTGAGCCAATTCATGCAGCAGAATTGCCTCTAGTTCATGGATTGGCAAATGAGCCAATAACCCAATGGGAAGCAGGATGACGGGTTTTAGCAAGCCAACCACCGTCGGCACGTTAACTAACTCGGACTCCAGCAATAAAATAGTCTGTCGAAGCCCTATTTTTTGGGCCAGCTCCTGAAGCTTGTCAGGCCACGATTCAGCTGGCTTATGGGTTTTATAATGCCTGATTCGCTGAATATGTCCCAGGCTAGCCATGGCCTGTACGCAGCGTGCAGAGAATATGATAAACCAGATCGCGACAATCAGGACCGCGTTGGCTGCAACAGAATCCATTAGCCAATTTATCGCTGTGGCGTTGGCTACCTGCTGAAAATCAACTGGTAGATAGGTCGAGAAACGGCTGGTAGTCTCCGGATCAGCTACCCTTGGTAAGGGCGTTTTTACAGGCCCTGGATGGCCGAATTGCAGATAGAATGTGAAACCAGACCCTACGACAAAGAGGAAAAATAGAAAAGCAAAAAGCTGGTAACGTATAGTAGCGCTTGATTTTCGGGTCAACACCGCTACAATGCCCGTTAAGGCCGCTAACAGCAGTCCCTGCCACAAGGAATGAACCAGCGTACGGCATAAAGCCTGGATTAAATAATGCCACGAGGGCAATGAAGTGTGTAGCAGTTCCATATACTGTTAGGGTTGATCCAGGTTTTTCAGAAAATCCTTAATTGCCTGTAGTTCCTGGGGCGATGTTTTTTGGTTGCCCAGCAACTGCATGACCAAATTGGAAGCCGACCCGTTATACATCGAATCGACATACCGTTTCAGTAAAAAATCTTTCGTTTTCTTTTCCTCTTCTACCGGACTGTAGACATGCTTCATACTGCTTTCATCCCGTTTCAGTATCCCCTTTTCGGCCATGATCTGCATCAATTTCAGGGTGGATGTGTACTGTACGGCCCGTTTTTCTTCGTTCAATTTATCATTTACGAACCGAACAGTAGAAGGTCCGTATTGCCAGAGAACCTGAAGGATTTCGAGTTCAGATTTGGTTGGCTCAGCAGGCATATCTTCGTTTGTTTGTTTTACGAATCAAAGGTAGGAAATTTTTCGTACGAAAAAATATTTACCTATTTTTTTATCACAGCGTTTTCGCAACCAGCCATGCCACGGTTCTCCATGAAACTTACTTAAACCGTGGCACGGCTGGTTGCGAAAACGTTGCTTTGCCCACTCGTTTCCCGATGACACAAAATAGCTTGAATCAGGAGGGCGTAGTGCTTACTTTAGACTATCAATCTCCTTAGTTATGACTAGATAGTATGGAACTAATTGAGAGGGCAGAATTTACGGCTTCTCTGCAAGCACAATTCGAAAAAACGCGTGAGGGGCAAGGGCATTGTGTTTTCATTGGTGGAGAAGCGGGGATTGGCAAAACCTCGTTAGTCAATGCTTTTTGTCAGTCGCGGAAGAACGATTGCACCATTTACCTGGGTACCTGCGATGCGTTGTTCACCCCGCGTCCGCTCGCTCCTTTATATGATATTGCCTGGCAAATGGGTGGCGCTATCGAAAAAAAAAGCCGAAGTATCGAAGACCGATCAGACTTATTTCTCAGCTTTCTTCAGGCCTTGAGCCACCAACCTCAGCCGGTCATAGTCGTATTCGAAGATATTCACTGGGCCGACGAAGCCACGCTGGATTTTATTAAATTCTTTAGCCGACGAATCACCCAAACCGCTTGTCTTTTTCTACTTACCTATCGTGATAATGAGATCCATACACGCCATCCCCTACGCAATGTCCTGGGTGAATTAGTGCCGGGCTCTTTTACCCGACTATTATTGCCCACTTTATCTATCCAGGCAGTCGAAAAACTAGCGAATGCCAAAGGATACAAGGGCGAGGATGTTTACAGTATATCGGGTGGCAATCCGTTTTACGTTCAGGAAATCTTAGCCAGTTATAGTCCAGGCATTCCGGAAACGATTAAGGATTCGATCTTACTGGTTTACAACCGGCAGGATGAATCGACAAAATATATATGGGCGATTTTGTCGATACTCCCCACTGGTCTGGAAAGTAGCTATCTCGAACAGGTTGAGCCTCAGCATGAAACCGCCATTGAAAACTCGCTTAGTTCGCGTATCCTGGTTTTGCAGGAAGGGCGGCTCTTGTTTAAGCATGAATTATACCGGCGAACCATTGAGCAATCGTTGTCTCCACTCAAACGAATTTCCCTCAATAAACGAATTCTGGATTTATTTCGGGTCCGTTTTGACGAACACAAGCAAATTGAGCGCATTATTCACCATGCAAAAAACGCCAATGAATACGATCTGGTCGTGCAATATGCCCCAATAGCCGCTCGCCAGGCCGCTTCAGTAGGTGCTCATATCGAAGCCTCAAAACTGTATTTATCGGCCATTGACTACTATCAGGGAAATGACAAGGACGTACTGCTCCCCTGGTATGAAGCCTATGCCTACGAATGCTATTTGACCAATCAGATCAACGAAGCGATTATATACCAGGGGAAAGTACTAACCATCTGGCGACATAAAGCAAACCGGTTACAGGAGGGGAACAGCCTGCGATTTCTTTCTCGTTTGTGGTGGTTCGATGGCAATCGGGAACAGGCAGAAAAGTTTGCGCTGGAAGCGATTGATGTGCTGGAGAATCAGCCAGCTTCTAGCGTGAAAGCAATGGCTTTCAGTAATTTGTCGCAACTGAAAATGCTGTCAGATCAGACTGTCGACTGTTTGTATTGGGGCGAAAAAGCCATTGCAATGGCTCGTGAACTACAGGACGAAGAGATTCTTTCACATGCCCTAAATAATGTGGGGACGGTGCAGGTAAGATATCCCGAGACTCGGGAAACAGGGGCCGAATCACTCCGAAAAAGTTTGGCTATTGCCCTGAAAAATGGCTACCATGAACATGCCGCCCGAGCCTATACGAATCTAAACAGTAATCTGGTTAGCATGAAAGACTTCGCCACTGTTCCTGAAACCCTGGAGGAAGGCATTTCATATTGTGAAGAAAGAGATCTGGACTCCTGGCTAAAGTACATGCTTTCTGTAAAAGCCCGGCTGAATCTTGAAACCGGCAACTGGAAAGAAGCCGCACGAATTGCCGGAAGTTTGCTTGAAAATGAACAGCAGACACCCATCATTAAAATTGGCGCGCTAACGATATTGGCTACAATCAGGATGCGAACCGGCGGACCTGATGCGCTGGCCATGTTGCTGGAGGCAAAGGCAAAAGCATTTGTGGCTCAGGAACTCCAACGAATTATTCCGGTGCTGGTGGCTTTGCTCGAATACGAATGGTTAACAGATCAGGTTGTTATTGAGCCTGAAGCGATTCGTCGTACCATCGAGTTGATCGAGCAAACCGACCATATTGTTCAGAACAGTGAATTTGCCTTCTGGTTACTGAAGGTAAGAAAACAGGCTATACCTCTCAAGGCCATATTTGCAGGCTATGATCTATCTACGGAAGTCACCTGCCATCAGGCTGCGTCGCTATGGGCGCAACTTGGGTCTCCGTATGAGCAAGCTTTGCTGTTAGTTGAAGGTGATGAAGAGGATAAACGAAAAGCAATAGCCATTCTCCACGAGCTGGGAGCAGAAACAGTCTATGAAAAATTGAAGCAGCAAATGCGGGCGGATGGCATTAAACATATTCCCCGTGGCATCCGGCAAACGACCCGGTCAAATCCGGCTCAGCTAACCACGCGCGAACTGGATATCTTACAACTGCTGAAACAAAGTTTACAGAATAAAGAAATCGCAACCCGACTCTTCATTTCGGCTAAAACCGTTGATCATCATATCTCCTCTGTCCTGTCTAAGCTGGAGGTCAACTCACGCATGAAGGCCGTGGAGGAAGCTCTTCGGCTAGGTATTATAAAATAGGGAATCCAACCCTTTTAAATAGGGAATATCTCTGACAAGAAAAAGATCCCGTTGGTAGAGCTTTGTAGGCATCAACCAGCTTACTTATTCTTGTCATGAAAAAATTTGTGATTGAACGAAATCTGCCCGGAGCAGGTAATCTATCGCCCGAAGAACTACAAGCCATTTCCCAAACCTCCTGTGGCGTCATTGGCGAATTGGGTAAACCCTATCAGTGGGTCCAGTCCTTTGTGACCGAAGACAAAATCTATTGTATTCACCTTGCCGAAAACGAAGAGGCCGTTCGCGAGCATGCCCGGCTGGGTGGGTTCCCGGTCAATTCGGTCAGTGAAGTCATTACGATCATTGATCCGATAACGGCTGGCTGAGTTTAACCGGCTGTTTTTCGACAGGATTGACAGGATGAACAGGATTGGCGAGCAGAAAGAAATCCTGTTCATCCTGTCAATCCTGTCGAAAAACATGCGGCCGACATTCCTAAATTTTCCAACCTGGCATTTGGCAAAATTGGATGGCAGAAGGACTACTTAATCCATTGACGGCTACCCAGCGAGACGCCTACTGGATTATGGTGTAAGCCTAAGAAATTTAGGAATCAATCGCACTGGTTTGTCCTTCATCAATCACTTGTGGTATCCAAATAGAAACAGTCGTCTCGCCTTCTGATGGTGTTTCAATAGTAAGTCGACCCTGGTTTAACTCCAGAATCTTTTTTACAATAGATAAGCCCAAGCCAAAGCCCTGCTGCTCGTACTTCTTCCGCTCGAATTGTTTATAGGGGGCAATTTGATCGCAGTACTCCTCCTTAAAGGGCTGCCCCTTGTTGGTAAACGTAAGATGGTAATCTGCTTCCTCGCACTTTCCGGTCAGCTTAATGATCTGATTTGAAGCGGAGAATTTAAAGGCATTATCGATTAGTTCTCCTAAACAGGTCCCCAGATTTACTTCCGACATTCGGAGTTGAGCGTTTTCTACCTGAATCTGGTAGCGGATGTCTCGATCCTGTCGATGGGAAACACTCAGTACGCAGTCTTCAACAAGTTTCTCTGTGATGGGTGCATTTCCAGTGGCAAAATAGGCAAAATCAATATGCCTCGAATCTACCTGCTGCAACACATCCATCAGTTGAATATTATCCAATGAACGTTTTAGCCGTAGGCCACTTACTTTAATCATTTCCACCATAGACACAACTTCTTCACCACTAAATTGCTGATAATCATTGATCAACAGGGAAGAAAATCCAATGACGCCAGCAAGGGCCGTATTATACTCGTGAGCCGTTACGGTGGCTAAAGTGTGGCGATATTTGTCTAACTGGTTCTTCAAATCGACTTTTCGCAAGGCTTCCCGTTGCAAACGGCTTTCGACCGCATGCAGCAGATCTTCATGCGCAAAAGGTTTGATCAGGTAGTCATCTGCTCCCTGATTCATACCCCGGCGTATATTGGCCGGGTCCGTTTGGGGTCCCAGAAATATAAACGGAACAGTAGCAATCAACTGACTTTTACGAACTACTTTCAGTACCTGATAGCCATCAACTTCTGGTATCATGATGCCACAGAGAATCAAATCAGGTCTGTTGTCTATAGCCTGATTTATCCCCTCCCGGCCATTAGAAGCCGTTTTTACCTGAAATCCCCGCAAGGTCAGCAGTTCTTCTACATTTTCCCGTATCTGACTGTCATCTTCAATGAGTAAAATTTGAATTGGCATGATTGTAATAGACACAAGTAAAACCGAAGGACGCTTTTCCTTAACCCCCATTCGTATAAATCAACGACTATTTCGCGGGCGGAAAATCCCTAGACAGCATCGAATTAACTCGTTAATTCTGTTAAATAACTAGCGAAACTACCCTTTTGATATTATCCCATGTTACATTTTGATAACTTATGAAGCTATTAAAACAATAAATTAACCAATAAATTCAACTTAATATTACTTTATAAACAATAAATTAGCTAATTATCATCAAAAACAACAAATGTGGTACTATTTTTTCTATAAGAAATAGTAGTCAATTAGCTAATTTTAGGCATACTCATGAATACCTATCCAGAAAATTGAGGTATTTTGTCAGTAACAAATGAATGTAAAACCAAAATAAAGCTCAAATTTTGGTCAAGGGCAAGAGGAAAAATATACCCGTTTTCGATCAGCATAAGGCGGCAAAAGCTGGCTTTTTTATTAAATCCTTAAGTGAGTCTCTGCATGATGTTGAACACGACGTGGTCAACGCTCACCGCGATGACGCATACCTTCTTTTTATACTCAAAACAGGCTTCTGTCGGGAGTTGATCGATTTTGAAGAATATACCTTTAGTGGGCCATCGTTTTGCATGATTCATCCTGAGCAGGTGCATGGCCTCCTGGAGCATCGTGACCTAGATGGCTGGATGATTTCCTTTGATCCAGGCTTGTTAGCGCAGGAAACAACCCAGCTAACAAGACTAATTAACTTTTCGCCTATCCCCGAACAGGAAGCAGGCTCACTGAGCATGATTTATGAGCTGACGGATTTGCTTTGGCGACAGTTTCATTCCAACGAAAACACAACGCACCAATCCCTCACATTACGCTATCTGCTAAACGCGCTGATTACAGCCATTGTCAGTCTGAGTCAATCAGGGAAAACCCTGCCTGAATCCATAGAAAATCGGCCGGACGAGATTACTGGCGCTTTCCGGCAATTGGTAAAACAGAATTTCATTCACTGGAAACGTCCGGCACATTATGCTGCGGCACTTCACTTATCGGTCAATCACCTGAACGATACCGTCAGGCAAAAAACGGGCTTCTCTGTCTCCTACTGGATTCAACACCAAACCATGCTGGAAGCCAGGCGATTATTATACCATACGCAGCAAACGGTGAAAGAAGTTGCTTATGAACTCGGTTTCGAAGACCAGCATTATTTTTCACGCCTTTTCCGCAAAGTTACGGGTCAAACACCGCTCTCCTTTCGACAATCATTCCGGGATTTGTCCACCAGAAGCCCTCTTTGAGCCATTCTTTTCGGGCAATCCACCCCATTTCTTTGTAGCCGAATCATTTTCTGCGGCATACAATGGGTTTAGTGGATACTATTGTCAAACGGTTTTCGCGAAAGGCCGTTCTGATCGACAAGCAGCAACTTACAGAACATACAGTTCACCTGAAAATTCAGGGCGATGACCTAACGGATCTAGCCTATACGCCGGGCGAACACCTGCGCGTGCTGGTCGGGATCGATAAGAATACGGCTATGCAGGATAAAGTCAGAACTTATTCTGTCTGGCAATATGATCGGACTAACGCTACCATCGACATCGCCGTTTGTACACATTCGACAGGTGTTGGTGCACGGTGGGTTCGCGAAATTGCGCTGGGCGACACGGTTTATTTCGGTGGCCCGAAAGGCAAATTTACGGTCGATCAGTCGGGCGATTATTATGTGTTCGTCGGCGATATTTCGGCGTTGGCCCATTTGTATGAAATCAATCGCCATTTGACTCAGCCAAAGCCTGTTATCAGTCTTATTTATGGCGATACCGAAGCCGATTTCTTCCCCGACCTGACGGGCGAAAAACCGTTTAATTTTTACCAATTGTCACAAAACCCCGATTCGGCTGTCATTGAGAAGCTTGACTCGCTGATAAAAAACAGGACAGGCAAAGGCATTGTCTATGTAGGTGGCGACGGACGGCTATGTGTGACGCTAAATAAGCATTTCCGAAATGCCCTTCATTGGGAGAGTCGACAGATTAAAACCAAACCATTCTGGCTACCCAACAAAACGGGGCTTGAATAACCAAAACAATTCAATTATGTACGCTAAACTTATTATTTACCAGCAGGAAAATGGAGTAATTTCTGACAGGCAACCTATTATCCAGACCGACAATCGCGCTCGATGGGAGCTAACCGCCGATAATCTGACGCCTGGAAAAGTAACTGAATTACTCCTTTGTCTGGACGAGTTGGGATTCTCTGATGAAGCGAATGCAGTTAGTGGTGTCGGTTACGTATAACCGACACCACATTACTTGTTTGTATAAATCAGAATGGATTCGGGCTGAACAACAACGGCTTCGTTTCCAGTTAGCGTCATTGGGGCCGCTACAAGACCACGCCACTGTGGATCAGCCGAATCCAAGAGTTTTTGCCAGGGTTTAGCACTAACAGCCAATATAAGCGAACGGGGCTCCTTCGAGAAGTTCATTAAACAAACAACCGTCTCCGACTCTGCCGACGTGCCATTTTGAGGCTGCTTACGCTGACGAAACAACGTAATCGTTTGTTGAATTTCATCGGCCACGACAGCCACCGATTCGCGGTCTGGGTGACGTAATGATGACTGTTTTCGTAAGGCAAGTAGTGCTTGGTAATAGCGAAAGAGGGTCTGATGCGGCTCCTTAGCCAGGCATGACCATTGCAACTTCGACCGCTCGAATGTTCGTTCGTCCTGCGCATCCAGTAAGTCTACATTAGGTGCTCCCTCATTTGGCACGGGTGTGCTAGAACCCTGAAAAGCGGCAAATTCCTTTTTGCGGCCCTGCCGAACAGCCTCAATAAGGGCTGGGTTGGAATGACTTACGAAGTATAAAAACGGATTTGATTCGCCCCATTCTTCACCCATGAATAACATCGGTAAATAAGGGCTGCTGATGACGGCCCCGGCCATTAGTTTCTGCATGGCAAAACTCACCAACTGACTCGGTCGCTCGCCCAACATTCGATTACCGATGTGATCATGGTTCTGCGAGAAAACCACGAATTGGCGTCCGGCATGACCAGCCGTCGATTTTCCAACAATTCGGGCGCGACGCGGCATATAGGTACCATCGTAGACATAAGCATCTTTGTACGATTTGGCCAGATGCTGGATGCCGTTATAATCAGCATAATAGCCCTTTCGCTCGCCACCAGCCGCCACTCGTAATGCATGATGGAACTCATCGTTCCACTGGGCATCCATCCCGTAGCCCTGATCGGACAGTGACTGAATAAAGCGGGTTTCGTTCTGGTCCGACTCCACAATCAAATAGTGTTGCCGCCCGGTCTGGCTCATTAATGCATCTACATACTGCTTGATCTCTCGCAGCAAGTGGGTTTCCCGAGCGTCGTGAATCGCATGGGCCGCGTCGATCCGCAAGGCATCAATGTGAAAATCCCGGAACCACATCAGGACATTTTCAACAAAATATCGGCGCACACTGTCGCTGTAGTCGCCATCGAAGTTGAGCGCGTTACCCCAGGGTGTCTGGTACCGCGTGGTGAAGTACGGGCCATAATCGCCAAAGTAATTTCCTTCGGGACCCATGTGGTTATACACCACGTCGAGCACAACCGCCAGCCCTTTCCGATGGCAGGTATCGACTAATCGCTGAAGCCCCGCAGCGCCCCCGTATGAGTATTGCACGGCAAAGGGGCAAACACCATCATACCCCCAGTTACGCGTACCCGGAAACTGAGCCACCGGCATGATTTCAATCGCATTAACGCCCAATTCCAGCAAATAATCCAGTCGACTTTCTATCCCAGCAAAAGTACCTTCGGGGGTGAATGTGCCTGTATGAAGCTCGTAGATCAGGTAATCTTCCAGGGGTAGATTGTGCCAGTCGGTATCTGTCCAGCTAAACTTCGTTATATCAACAGCCTGAGACGGACCATGTACGCCCTCGGGCTGTGCCACTGATGCCGGATCGGGTCGTTCGATGGTACCGTTCAGGACAAATTTATAGGTGTCGCCGGGTTGCATCTGATTGACCGTTGTCTGCCAATAATTGCCATCATTTTGAAGTGGTACTGTTACATCCTGGTTATACAAACGAAGGTCAACCGATTGCGCCTGAGGTGCCCAGACCCGCACGCATGTGCTATCGGAGTTAAAGGTAACGCCCAATGACCGGCGGTTGATGAGTGCCTGATTCATACGTTGAGAGTAGTAGTTGAGTAAGTAGTTATAAGACAACTAGTGACTAACCGGATGTGTTGCCAAAACTGATTTTAATGCATTAATAGAATTGTATGACCCCGATGGGCCGGTCGGTTGTAGCCACATATCAACCTACTTCTACCGATTTCTGATGGGTTTGCTCCACTTATCAACCCAATCAAATCAGCGCCGATACTCGTATTAATTTTATACTGTATTAAATATCACTGCAACAAAATACGAGAATGGAGAGGGGCGAGAATTTCACCAAACTGGGCTTATGGAAGCCCGCCAAAGCAGGATTAAGACGATTTGTAGAACAACGTTTTGATTGGATTGCCTTACTGACGATCACGTTACTAATTCTGTTTATTCTGGTCGTTTTTTAGTGTTTGTTATAACCTTATAGTATGGATCAGGACACATTTTTTCAGGCCATTGTTTTCGGTGGAATCTACGGCGTTAGTTTCTTCATCGTGTACCTATTCGCCCGGAAGACATCACCTACATCGGCCTGGCAATTCACTGTGGGCAGCTGGATTGGCTTGATGGCTTTCGTACTGATGGGCTCAGCTCCTGCTTCCTGTGTGTTCTTTGTGGTTCTCTTTTTTTCATCTTTTTTAATCTTTCGTAAAACAGTCCCCAATAACCTACAGGCTTTTTTTACGGACAACAACATCTACAAGGCAACCACTATTCCAGAGCCGGTTTCCAAACTATTAGGTAGTCAGTATTATTCCTGCGCCGAGGGAACGTTGACCAACCCATCGGGCGAGACTATTAAGTTTAACTGGTGGCAGGGCATGACATCGTCTATGATCAAATCCGGGAATGCGTATGTCAATTCGTACACCTACTACCTGGCCATTTCGTTCGCACCCAACACGATTACGGAGACGTTCAGACAGGCAGCTCGTGCCAAAATGGATACGTCAGGATTTACCTTTCGGCAGCGATTTAAGCACTGGTTTGTGCTGGATACCACAACGCCTATTCGGCTTGCGGAAGTCGAAGATGGCAGCTTCGTAATTATCTGGCAAACGTATCACGACGTCGAACGCTTTAGCCACTACATTGATTGGCTGAAGGCAAATCTGTTCGACACGAAGACGATTGAAACCGTCGAAAAAATTAGCGAGAAGCCTATAGATCAGGAAAATAGGCTTACCCAAAAAACTGAAACCGTTATCACTTCGGTTATCCCGTCCAGCCGTCATCAGCACGAACAGGCCGTAGGACAAGCGCCAAAAGTATCCACACATAGCCATCGATAATTCTTAAAACCATGATGTTTCTACTAAAAAAAGTATTCGGCCCTTTTGCTTCAGTCATTTTGACGCTTATTGGCCTGTTGCTAATCGGTTGTGGACCTGGTTCACGCAGGGGTTATCGTATTGAAAACGGCGAGGTGGCTATGTATAGAGGCTGGCCCGCTACTCGTTCCATCATCGGGGAAGCTGATACGGATTCGTTTACCATCATCAACGACGACTATGGCAAAGACAAAAACCATGTGTTTTATATAGGGCAAATTATCCCAAACGCCGACCCTGCTACGTTCGAATACCTGTCGGGTGCTTATTCCAGAGACAAAAACAACGGCTATTCCCGAAATGTACTAATCAGCACCGATGGGCCTCATTTCAAGGTAATTCCTAACGTGAATGATACGCCGACGAATGTAACGGCCGAAGGTGCCCCTTATGTCCGCGATCGGTATAAGGTTTATAAAGACACGTTCATTATTGAGGGAGCTGACCCAGCTTCGTTTGTCTTTGTACCGATGTTCAACGGAAATTACCTGACGCACGATAACCGACGGGTCTATTTTCAGGATAAACCGATAGAAGGTGCCGATGGAGGCACTTTCCGAAAAGTATCGGACTTCAATTTCTGCGATAAACACAGTGCGTGGGGATTGGTACTAGGTCAGTATACGCACTGGGCTCCGGTCGAGAAGGTCGACGTCGCCACTTTTTCTGGTGCTGGACAATACTATTCCAAAGACAAACAGCGGGTCTATTTCAGCGACCACACCGTTAAAGGAGCTGATCCGGCCACGTTTAAGGAAACAACTTACCTTCAGGCCAAAGATAAATACAGAACCTATTCTTCAGGCTACGGCAAAGACCAATCAAACGCCACCAGCCAGAATTAATCTCCTATGAAACAGACAATTACCCACCGAACTATTCTGTTCTTCCTGCTCATTTGCGGGGGAATGTCGTCGGCTATTGCACAGACTTACACGCTCGAAACCATCCCTAATCCGAAACAAAGTCGAAGCCCACACTATGTCAGCAATCCAGATCATATTCTGTCGAATGCAGCCGTGGGCCAAATTGACGCGATGTTGGGAAAACTGGAAGATTCGACAACGGCGCAGGTAGCGGTCGTCTGCGTCAACTCCATTGGTGAGAGTGTACCTAAAGACTTTGCGACGGCACTGTTTCGAAAATGGGGATTGGGGTATCAGAAGAAAAATAACGGCTTTCTGGTTCTGTTGGTAAAAGATCAGCATCGGATCGAAATGGAAACCGGCTACGGATTGGAAGGTATTCTGCCTGATGCCATCTGCAAACGGATTCAGACAGAGAATATGATCCCACTGGCCAAAACCGGCGATTTCGACGGCGCGATGATCGCTGGTGTTCAGGAGATTACCAATCGAATTAGTACACCAGAAGCCGCCAAAGAGGTTTATGACGACTCGAAAGCAAAGGCAGACCAAAAAGACAAACCCCTCGAAGATGGCGCGCTCTGGTTGTTCTTCGTTCTCTTAACCCCAGCTATGCTGGTACTCAGGCTGATTATATTCTTCCTCAGAAAACAGAATTCCATTGCCGATAAAATCGAACTCACAATTACACAGTCGAAACGGCGAGTACTCTGGGCAATTCTGATGTACGTTATCATGCCCGCAGCCGTAGGATTACTGGTTGTCCAGCTTCGGCAGGATCACTGGCTCCATAGCTGGCAAATTCTTCTCGTTTTTTATGCCGTTCCAGGTCTGGTTCTATGGGATGCCCGCCGACGCCGAATCAAGACATTTTATCAACTTTTCGGCACTATGACCGAGGCAGATCGCTACGTGCGCTATCGGGCTGCCCATCTCAATGGTTTTGGCAATATCCTGCTGTATCCCATTCCCTTCTGGTGGTTGAAACGGGAAGATGAAAAAGCCCTCTACGCCATTCGGAATGCAAGCCGGACATCGCCAGAAGGCTACCCATTAACGAAAGTACCCGTAACTCATAGAGACGCCTATATTACTGACTATCAACGAACAGAGCAAAGCATTTGCAGTGTAGACTATGATGTCTGGCGCAACGAAGCTCACGATAGTACGCAGACTATTGGCTACGAAAACTTAAACAATATCGTGTACCATCGCTGTAGCAAATGCGAATCAAAGGCGGTGTATAAAGTCCGGGATCGAGTCGTAAAAGAAGCCACCAGCGAGCGTGAAGGTCGGGGTGCCCATGAGTATGAGTGCAAAGCCTGTGGCCATCACTACGAAACGTATTACAAGATTTCGGCAATCCAACGGAGTTCGCCATCATCGACGTCTAACTCGTCATCTACTACTTATTCCTCGTCGGGCAGTAGTAGCAGTAGTTCATGGGGCAGCTCATCGGGCAGTTCCTCGAGTAGTAGCAGTAGCTGGGGTGGTGGTAGTTCGGGGGGCGGTGGTGCCGGTAGTAGTTGGTGATCCTTCTTTCTCATGTGCATCAAAAAATACCTCGAAAATCGCCAGATGGAGAAACGAATCCGGCGATTAACTGAAGCAGAACGACAGGCAATTTTAAAGGCGTCGCCGTTAGAAGCGGGCCTTTTTCAGGGCGAAGGGTTTCACGTTTTTCTGAAAAGTGAGCCCGATTTTGGAAAAGCGCATGTGGATAGTTTAGGGGAGATTTCGGCCCAAGCCGCCGAAGACTGGATTATTCGGCAATACTTGTTGGCAGAGGATAAAATGAAGAATCTTTAAACTAACACAATGTGGTTCAGGAAGTACCTCCAAAAACGTCGGGTGGAAAAACAGTTGAAACGACTGACGGAGACTGAACGACAAACCATTTTGGAAGCATCACCTCTAGAGGTGTTCTGGGCGCAGGGAACGGGGTTTGCGATTCTCAAAAAAGATGAACCCGACTCAGCTAAATCCTACGTGCATGGGATAGACGAGATGGATGGCCGAGTTGCCGAAGACTGGATTATCAGACAATACTTGCTGGCTAACGATGAAAACCACAATTAAGGTGTTTATAGGATTTATAGCGTTCTGGGCCGTACTCGGCGGTATAATGAGCTTTTTCTGGGAACGTAACTCCGAAAAGGCTACCTATTTTGCTGCCGATGCGCCCATCAAAGCGCTTACCCTAGCACTTCCTTTTCCAGCTGATCTAATCTACCAGGCTTCGCCGGATTCGACCGTTTTGATCGGCACCTTTAAACACGAACCCGGCCTGTTTGACATTAGTGCGTTTGATTGGGCAACGGCGAAAAAACTGTGGCAGTTGCCATTCGCAGGGAACGTCGTTGGCCAAACCAGTCGGCAGGTGTTGGTGTACGAAGCGAAAGCTTCGACAGTGCATTTCGTGAATCCGCGAACCGGGGAAATCACCCGCAAGGTGTCGCCCGAACCAGCCCCGTTGACGAGCCCGTCGAGCCTATACCTTGGCATGGCGTTCACCGATGATTTATACGTAACCACAAAGCCGCTTTATCAGGATGTCATCGTAAATGGCAAGGCAGACACCTCCTGGAAAATCGGCATTACCGCTAAAACCTGGGAGAACAACGAGACAACCTGGTTTCTGCCGCCCGTTAAGCAAATCGTGATCATTGATTATCAACCCGTTATAGTAGGCGATAACGTACTGATCGTTAATACGGAACAGAAAATTGGCGAAGGTCATTCGTACCAGATTGTCTCGCTAAAAACGGGTGAAGAACTGCATCGGAGCGTTACAGAAGGCACATATTATCCACTCGGCAAAAATCTATTCGTTGAGCGAACCAACGCCTTTGTCCGGCGACTCGATCCATTCACCCAACGGGAAATCTGGCGCCTGAACGGAAGCTTCTCCTTTGGCCAGCTTTGGCAAGTCGGTGAGCAGCTTACCATACTCTCCCGCCATCTCGACGGCAAGCGCAATACGTTGCGTATAGTCAATGACGTTAGCGGTCAATTACTCAATCAATTCGACTTACCTTTTTTTGAGAATACAGACATCAAAGGCGCTTACCTAACCCATGAGAATCAGGTTTTTCTTCATTTCGAGCAAACAAATTTCAGCGACCCCGGCACGCTTCTGTACGACTACTGGGTTCGGTATGATCCGCAAACTCAGAAAGCCCTCTGGCGCACCGATTTTCACAGTGAATCAGTTAGCAGTTTACTTCCCTTTATCACTCTTTAAACAAGTCAATCCATGAAAACCATTCTATTTGGCCTGAGCAGCGTTCTCGGCCTATTTACAACACCAGCAGCAGCGCCCAATTCAGCGCAGGACCTCAAAAACTACCTGACCATCCGCGAGCAGGTAAAAGCGATGGACATAACAGCACTGAAGAAAATAGCAACCAGCCCCGACGAGAAAAACGTAAAAAAAGGACTCGCCACCTACTATACCTTCATCAAAGCGCCTTTGCCAGAGAACAATCCGGCAGCCGGAAAAGCAGCCGTCGATGCACTCGAAGCCTCAGCTAATACCTACATGGACCCGATTGCGTATGTGAAATTAGCGATTGTTTACGCGCAGGATAATCCTTCGTTCAACATCAAACAGGATCGCACGAAGTCGTTGAAATACCTGTCTATTGCCTGGGAAATCGCCGATTTATCGGACAGAGCAACGGGCGACAATGCGCTACTGACACTGATTGTCAACAACAGCCTGGGTCTTGGCGATGGTTTTTATGCCGACAATACGAACGGGAAATTTGCTATGAAGAAAGCCCTTGATACGATCCGGCCAGAAGTATTAGCTGCCCGCGGCCGATTCAAGAAGCTATATAACCTGTCGGTAAAAGACGAGTCTGCTGGATCTACGAACGTTGAGCGGCATTACGGTGGATAAGCCTATCGTTTTCTCACCCCGAATACGAAAATCAATCTGGCGGAATTTAGAGTGGTACGGGTTATTCATGAACAACCCGGATGCACCATCGGAAGAAGCTTTCCAGGCCTACTACGAAGTTCCTAACCAGAATCCTGTTTTTTCGTGGGTGGACAAATTTAACGGGGTAACTTATTTATATGACCTGAGTATCAATCAGGCACAGGTGACGCCCTCGGTAGAGCCTCAGGCAGAATGGGTGACCAAGCTGAACAAACGCCTTTGGGAGCTCTTGTCACCAGAACTACTGGACCCGAAGGATAACTGGAAAAAAGCCTGGCTTACCGCTGCGAAGAGGCTGGATATACCTACAATGAAGTTTATCATTGAGCAAGGTTTCGACGTCAACGTAGTTGATGAAGATGGCTATACCGCTTTATATCACGCAGTAACGCCCTATGGCGGCAGTATCGAGGCAGTTAGATTATTAGTAGAATCGGGAGCTGACTTAAGCATGCCCGTAAATAATGTCGACTTTCTGATTAAGGTAGGCTGGGAGGGTGTAGCGGGGAATGGAGAAGCCAGTGAAGCCATATCAATTGCTTACTTTCTGCGAAGTATCTCATAGATAGAGAACCTAAAAGTGGTTGTACCCACAGGCAAAGCCTGTGGGTACAACCACTTTTAGGTCCGTTTCCACCACCTATAAAGCCAAATCCACCCCGCATAGAGTTGCCGCCCATTGACTTGATAGCCGGATTAATTTTGATCTATCAAACGAATCACTCTTAAACTACTAAAGTCAATGGAACCAATTAAAAATCCTACCCCAGCCCGACCAGAAGACGCAAAAGCTGCTCTTGCCAATGAGCAATACAATCGCGTTCAAACGATGATTCAATGCTACGTTGAATCAATCGGCTTGACCAAAGACCAGACTTACGGCGCTAAAAACAATAACTGGCTTTGGAAGAATGGCTCAGCTACGATTGAGGTATACATTCAGACTATCAATTTTGAGAGTGGAACCCGCCGTGATTACCTGCGCATTTTCTCGCCCCTGCTTGAGGTTCCAGCCAATAATCTGCTAGGTTTCTACCGTCACCTGCTCGAACTCAATGACCTTCGATTGGGCGTAAAGTTGTGCATTGCTCCCAACACACAAATGGTGTACGCTACCTACGAGCGCGACATTCGGGGTATGGACTATCAGGAATTGACAACCTGCATCCGCGACCTGGAACTTTGGGCCGACGAATTGGACGATCAACTCAAAGCGCAGTTCCCCAACTGGTCGAACTAATGATCGACAAACTGCGGACGGCCATGAAATTGCTGCTCACTATTTACCGAATCCTGGTAGCAATTTTCACTATTGGCTGGTGGTTGGCCGCGCTTATGGCCGCGTATGGCGCATGGCTTTATTTCTCAGGCAACGGTCGTCCGTAAGCTCCAACAATGAAACCGGTTACGCTTTTGCTGATAAGTCTGCTCTCGTTTTTGTCGGGTTGTCTGACCCGAGACGATACGCATCCCGATATGCCCCTTCTCCCGCATATCGACAATGCCCGAATTCGAATTGATTCGATCCCAAACACAACGGTTCATAGCTTTATTTTCTCAGCCGATAAAACAAAGATCTATGCCATTGTCCTGACGGCTTCGACCGGGGTATTTGCCACACATACCCTTGTCGAATACGATCAACTGGGGCACCAATTGCGCCAGCTTCCGCTGGGAGAAATGAGTATTCAGCAAACGGAGCTAGCCTTGCTTCAACCGGGTTCGTTATTGTGGCAGTTCGCGAATGTCTTTTACATCATTGACCTACAACAGTTTAAAGTCATTGATGAAGTGCATACCTATTGGGCCGGCAATTATCCAGATGCGCAACAAGCCAAAGACCGGGCGAAGGTAGCCAACGAGAGTCAGGCGTGGTTTCATCAGAAGCAGAAGGAAATCGGCGAACGATACGGTATTCAGAAAACTGATTCTGTAACGTTTGCCGTACTGGAAGGAAACAAAGCCAATGCCGATAAATACAGGGAGGCCATCCGGGCAGCCCGTGAGCAACAGACTCAGTTCGAATCAGACCGGCACGAGCATTATTATGAGGAGTATGCTCAGGAGCGTATCCGGTCAGGAAAATTATTTTTCGGGTACCGAAGTCCTGGTGGACACGCAGAATACCTGTTCACCAAATTTCAGGACGGTAGCACAGCCGCGTTCACCCTAACGAAGGGGCTGGCACAAAAAACGGAGGTTCGGTTTCTACAAAATGACGTAAATACCAAAGTCACCCTCAACCGAACAAACGCCCGCTTCAACTTTGCGGAAGGTCAGTCGGTTAGCGACAAAACAAGCGCACTGCGAACAACCGAGAAAATCGTAACCAAGCGCTCCAGCCTTCTGTCAGGTGCCGTAGCCGAGGATTATCTCTTTTATTATGAGCTGAAACTGAGTAATGAAACAGCTCGCTTCAAGTGGCTTTTGCCGCTTAAGCTCTCCAACGATTTTTACCTGCAATCGGCTAACGGTTCAGCTTTCATACTAAAAAAGGATACATTGTACTGGTTTCATTTATAAGCAGTTATGGCCACTCGCAGTTTAGTACTCTCGCTCGCACTTACATTTTATTTAGGCTATTCCTTTACCGTCGGGCTAACCGATCCGAACTCGTTCCTAAAAAAAATACCCGATTGGCTGAGCATACCTATCTTTTTCGGGTGCTTCCTGTTGTACCTGCTGGCAACCTGGTGGGCTTTCAAAGGGTTCAGCGATCACAAACTCATAGCCCTTACATCAATGGGGTTTTGTTTGCTCGGACTTGGGATTTATGCCACGGTTTTCATCATGGAAATGGGACATGGCAAAGCCTCGCCGGGACAGTATGATTACGACTTCGCGACACTTGACCCTACCGAAAAAGCCATTGTTGCACAAATCACCCATGATGCAGGATTAGGCTTGCAGAATGCTGTTTTTACCGAACACTGGCATGTAGGTGAGGCTGCGAAATCCACCAACCCGACCAACAGTTTTCAAATTTGCGTGCAGAAAGGGCATGTTACCGCCCTCAACCTGTCGAACCATCCAATTCGGAACCTGGCACCCTTTTCGCAACTACCCCAATTGGGCGATCTGTACCTAAGAAACTGTGGCTTATCTGACATGAGCGACTTGCAATCGACTAAGCTAGGCCGACTGGATGTATCTGACAATCAGATTACAGATTTAAAAACATTACGGGGTTGCCCCAACGTTCAATGGTTGTTTGCAATGAACAACCGACTAAAATCAACCGATGGACTCAATCAATTCAGAGATATTGTCAGTACCGATTTTAGAGGGAATTCAATTCCCTAAGAACCAGCCTGACTTGTTCACGCTCACAGCCGAACCTGCTTTTTCCCGGCTCATCTATGGCAAAACGGCCGGCATCCTGCTGGCTTTTGTTCTGGTGATTCACCTGGCGGGTCAATGGCGCAACCCGCCGTTGATTGACGCCCGGTTGTCACTCCTTCTTTGTTCTGGATTAGGTTTGTTGTTCCTGTATGGACTTACTCGAACGCCTTTCACCCGCTCGCTTACCCTCGATTATGGGAAGCGAGCGATCGTGATTACGTACATGACCTTAACAAAAGACGAGAACACGCTCACAATTCCGTTCGACCAACTGAACTTAAAAACAGATACGTCATTTGGCGTGCGGGGAAATGGGCTAGCGTGGAAAGTATACCTATTACGCAATCAGCAACAGGTATACGACCTGAGCAACACAGAAAATGGCTTCACCGAACGGCAAATGAATGAGTTTGTGAATAGGCTGAAAGCATGCCGAATAAGTTGATTAATAAGCAAATCCAGAAGATTAAAGTACCTCTCTCCTATTCATGTTCGACGCGCTACTACCTTTTCGTCAACTCACTTATCAGACCGAATTAACGTCAGATCAAATTGGTCAACGGTTAACCGAAAACGTGATCACGGGCTTTAGTTTTTACAGCAAGAAACCCTATTACGGTAGCTTCACGCCCTATAGTTTTTCTGTGCGAAAAACGAGCAGCAATTTTAAGCAGCAGGGACTTGGTCCGAGTATTGATGGCACTTATCGAATCAGTAACGGCAAAATGCTTGTGTCAATCAGCATCCGTCCTCACACGATCTGGATCATTTCGCTGTTTGTGTTCAGTTTCCCGATTGTGATGTTTGTGGCTGCTGGTATTCCCGAGTTTTTCAAAACTGGCGACATAGCCATTCTGCTCAATAGCCTGTTTCCAGCCCTATTTTTATACGGCATTTTCTGGCTTATTTTCCAGATGCAAAGCAGTGCCGCTATTCGCTTTTGGGAACAAACCTTACAGCTCGATAAGCTCCAACCATAAAGCGAAACCTACCACTTTTCGGGCGAACACCGCCTATTATCCAGTCTTGCTTTTGAGCGGTTCGGATTCAATTAAGTTTGATTCAATTAAGATCCCCTCTAAAGCCATGACTGACCAAATTCAAGAAATCTGTTTCGGTGTTTTCCTGATGGCCTATTACTACTTCGTGCTGCGGAAGTATAATACGCTGGGTTTCCGAATGTTCTCGCTGTTTTTCTTTATCGGACTCTGGTTTTGTTACTGGTGGTATGGCAGCGATCAGGACCTGAAAAATATTCAGCACAACGGCGTTCCTACACAGGCGCTTATCCTCAAAAAGACAGACAATAGCCTTGAAGTTAGTTTCACCAACCCATCAGGCAAGCCCATCGTCCGCACACAAACAGGTGGCATTTCCGTCGAAGAGTTTGCTGCCGTGACAGAAGGCAAGACGGCCCCAATTCTCTACAGTCCCAGGACCGACACTTTTTTCTTAACCAGCAGTTTTCAGCGTCAGCTTAGCGACACTATCTATATCCTGTGGTTTGCAGGAGTTCTATTTCTGATTGGTACGCTATGCTGGCTCTTCCTGTACAAATACCGAGTCCATGCCTATGGCAATGGGTCGATTTACGAATACGTGACCGACGAAAGTGGCAAGGTTGTTCTTGATGATAATAAAAACATCTTCACCCGATCTCTCCGCAATTACACGACAATGTCTAAACTCTTCGAACTCTTCGAAAAATAACCCTGACTATGAAATCAGTATTCCCTTACGTAATCATGGTTGTCCTGTTCGTAGCTGGCACTCGGTTGGTGAATCGTCAACAGAACTACTTCCGCTCGATTCAGGAGTCGGCATCAAGCAAACCTGCCTCGTTTACAAGTATGCTCGCTACTAATGAGCCAACTGATGTAGCAGGTAATCAGCCTGGTTCCGTCAAATCGACGAACACGAAAAAGCCCTCAAGTTCACTTGTACGGTAAACGCGGCATGGCGCAGGATGGCGCGAACGTCTTCGTTCGTGCCAATTATTCTCCGGCCTCTGGCCGGAAGAAAGTAATCATAATTCAATTCAAACCTCATTCACAACAATGAAATTTTCTTCTTTTTTCACGCTATTCATCATGCTTACTGCTCAAACCCTGCTCGCTCAGGATGGTACCTGGCGCATTGAGAAGGCCCAACTACCCGATGGTAAATCCTATAATGGCTCCCTCAATATCTCGCGCGTAGGTCAATCATTTGGTGTTGACTGGAAAACAACGGCGGGCAATTACAGTGGCTTAGGTCTGATGGCCGATGGGAAATTATTCGTTGGCTACGGCCTTAACAGTGGTTACGGTATTGTTGTCTACAAAACGAATACCGCTGCGCAACGAATCGAGGGCGTTTGGACGGCATCGGGCCTGGACGGTGCAACTGGCACCGAAACGCTCACGGGTCGCGACGGAAATTATGACCTGGTAGGTACAAATCCAGACGGACGGCCTTATCGAGGAAAATTAACGCTGCAAAAAACAGGCGATACGTTTCAGGCTCAGTGGCAGGTAGGCAATGGGGTTTACAATGGCGTAGGCTTCATGAGTGGCGATTATCTGGTCATCGGCTACGGGCCTGGTCAGGCATTTGGCACCGTAGAATATGTTATGACGGGTAATAGAGCTCGTGGTCGCTGGGCGATGGGTGGTGGTAGTCAATTCGGTGTTGAAAATATTACCCGTTAATCATGTAATTTGCCCTGGTTGAGTAGATTTTGATTCTGCAGATTCTATAGATTCTACTAGGCTGTCAGTTGTCAATCAAGAGAAGCTCAGAATCGAATCTAACTTAGGCATTTTACTATCAACGTATGCGCTTCATATTGGTCTTCCTGCTGGTTTTTACCACCTGTTGGGGAGCCCATGCCCAAATGCCTACGCTGACATTAGAATACCTGACGACAAAAGAAGGGTTGCCTTCCAATGACGTATGGTGTATTACAAAAGACAAGCAGGGTTTTCTGTGGATTGGTACGGGTCGGAGTGTTTGCCGTTACGATGGGTATACATTTCGCGCACTGGATGACCAGAAATTAGGCTACTGCTCCGGCGTCTCAACCGATTCTTCGGGCACGGTATATGCGTCAATTTCCACAAAAGGGTTATGCGCAATCAATCCCGAAACCTTTACCGCCGAAACAATTCTCCGTAATAATTACGAAGACGCTGACCGGACCAACGACATGCACGAACGAGTGTTTGTTGACTCGTATAATCAAGCCTGGGTGGGCGATTACACATCGGTAAAACGATATGATCCCGCTCGAAAAAAGCTTCGGTTGTATGCGCTCTCCTCGGCAACCAACATTCATCAGGATGCTACTTTTTTCGAAGACAACCAACGGAGGCTCTGGGTGATTTCGGAAATCGGACTCTACCGCTACGATCGCCCAAACGACCGACTCATCTGTGTATTAGGACAGGAAGCCAAACAGGCCAGCAACAAACGTCCCGTTCGTCTTGAAATGGCCTTTCAGGATACAAAGGGAACGATCTGGATCGGCGCCTTCGACTCAGGTCTGCTCCGCTTTTCACCCGAGATTGGAGGGTCTAGCGATCAATCCTTTTCGTTCCTGAGTAAAGAGTTTGCGAACCAGAACGTCATTTGTGGGCAGGCATCCGTTGATGCAAATGGACGAAAACTCTTGTTCATTGGTACCGAAAAAGGGTTAAGCCTTTATTATCCCGATGAAAATCAGGTATATCACTTGCCGGAATTTTACAACAAGGGTATCCATGTTAGAGTCATGTACGACGATAAAGACAATGGCATTCTCTGGATTGGCACCCGTAAGGGATTAATTAAATACAGGTATCGGAATCCGGGTATTCATACTATCGATATACCGGCCAGTGCTGTTCGATTGCCCGTTGAGGTAACTAGTCCTTTACAACTACCTGACACGAATTTCCTGTTAGGGCTTTCTCACTCAGGCGCATTGGTCTGGAAGCCATCAACCAATCAGTTTCACTTATGGCCTTATCCCACAAGTGCTTATACCTATCGGCTTCAGTGGATTCAGAACCGCCCAATGGCGTTTACCGACAAAGGTGTATTTGTAGGAGATCCGACCAAAGGCACGTTTTCGGTTTTGCCTGTGGCATCACGATTGTTCACGTCTACCGAATTCAGAGATGGTTTGCTGGATCGGAAAGGACGATTCTGGATCGCTAATCTAACCGAAGGGCTCAAAGTAGTTGACCCGACTACAGCCACAGAACTGAAACTCTGGCCCGAATCAATGGCTAAGCAGCTCTGCAAGAACAATTATGTGAAAGCGATTACCGAGGGCACAGACGGAAAAATCTGGATAGCTACCTGCCCCAATGGTTTATATTACTTCGATGAGCTACGGGCCAGCTTTGTCAATATCCTGGATCTGCCGGTCAACAAGGGCAAAAGTTTGAGCGGCCTTTGTATCAATGCGGTGCAACGGGGTGAAGGCGGCTCAATGCTAGTCGCTAGTTGGGGCGGAGTTAATAAAGTTTCATCGTCGGGCCAGCTTTTAGCTTCGTTCGACTATCAGCACGACAAGCTATCCGATACATACTGTTCCAATATTTGCGACGACAAAGCGGGCAATCTCTGGTTCAGTACCAACGAAGGTGTTCATATCGCCAATCTAAAAACCAGAAAAGTCAAGTACCTTACGACGATAGAAGGATTGAGCAGCAACGACCCCGTTGGGTTTCTGAAAAACGGCTCGAACGAGTTGATTTTAGGCCATATCAACACGATAAATATTCTGAATATCAACGCCCTGATTCGCAGCAAAGTTATTCCCCACATTGCGCTCAGTTCGGTAGAGGTAAAGGGGAAGATGCTCCATCAGGATTTAACAAAAGAGATCGTTTTACAACCCGACGAAAATTCGATCACGCTGAATTTTTCAACACTGAATTTTGAACCGGCTTCCAAAAACGTATACAGTTATCAGTTAGAAGGCTATGAACCGAACTGGGTTGATTTAGGAAATCAACATACCGTTTCCTTTACAAATCTACCGGCACGCTCATATACGCTGCGGGTACGAAGTAGCGACAGTTTCGGACTAAAGAGCGACAAACCGCTGGTTATTCAACTCACCATAAAGCCTTATTTTACCAATACATGGTTTTTTAGAACGCTTATTGGTTTGTTCATTGCTGGCCTGATTGTACTAATGATGCGCTGGCGGGTGAATACGCTTGCCGAACGGAATCGGCTGGACTTACAGGTAACGGAATGGCGATTGAAAGCCCTTCAATCGCAGATGAACCCCCATTTTCTGTTTAATTCGCTTAATTCCGTCCAGAGTTATCTGTTGACCAATCGGGGTATCGAAGGGGCAAAGTATTTATCGAAGTTCTCAAAATTGGTCCGACGGATCATGGAAAACTCGAACCACCAGTATCTGTCCTTTGAGCAGATTATCGACACGCTGCGTATGTATGTCGAGATCGAATCGTTTCGGTTCAATCACGAATTCAGCTATTCATTTGACATCGAAGATAATGAAGTGTTGCTCGACGCGCACCTGCCACCTATGCTCCTGCAACCCTACGTTGAAAATGCGATCTGGCATGGTCTGATGCCTAAAGAAGGCCCAAAGACGTTAAAAATAAGGGCCCGAATTCAGGACAATCACATTGTCTGCACAATTGAGGATAACGGTGTAGGCCGGGCGTTTGCACCCCGCACCGAAGGCCACATCTCAAGGGGGCAGGAAATGACAAAAGGGATTTTCGAATCGCTCCGGCGGAAAGATAAAGAAGCCAAAATAGAACTCATTGATTTGGTTGATACCGACAACAACCCAGCGGGGACGCGGGTAAAAATGACCATTCCCATCGAAAAAGCGTAGCGTTATGAACCAACTTCGTGCTGTATTAATTGACGACGAAACCAATGCCCGCGAGGCACTGACCAACTTACTCCGCATCCTTTGCCCGGAAGTAGAAATTGTTGGCGAAGCTAAAAACGCCGATCTGGGCATCGAATTGATCAAGAAAGAGAAACCAAATCTGGTCTTTCTTGATATTCAGATGCCGGGGAAAACCGGTTTCGATTTGCTGGCAAGTTTCGACAAGGTGGATTTCGGCGTGATTTTCACAACGGCTTACCAGGAGTTCGCCATTCGGGCCTTCCGATTCAGCGCCATCGACTACCTGCTCAAGCCCATTGATCCCGACGAATTACAGGCAGCTGTCGAGAAATTCAAATCGCAGATAGCGGGTGTGAATCCGCAACAACTTCAGATTTTACAGGAACACCTCGATTCAACGCAAAGTCCACGGCTGGTTGAACGTAAGAAAAATGACAATCAGCGCATTGCTTTACCCACTGCCGAAGGCATTCACTTTGTACAGATGACCGATATTATTCAATGTGAATCGTTGGGTTCGTACACTAAATTTCATCTCGTCAAAGGCGCCCCAATTGTGGTGTCGAGGTTGCTAAAGGAGTATGAAGAGATTCTGGACAACTACTATTTTTTCCGCGTCCACCAATCAAACATCGTCAACCTCGAACACATCAAACGCTACGTAAAAGGCGACGGTGGTCAGGTTTGGATGAGCGACAACACCGAGATCGAAGTATCACGCCGTCGCAAAGAGGAGTTCCTATCCCTACTCTCTGATTTCTATGTAAATTCGGGGAAGTTGAAGTAGGGCACTATAGTTAACCTACCGTTAACTCACTTCGAGGCTATGCTGTCGTAAGTATCATTAATGGCGCATTCTGTTGCGTGTAGTTCGCGTCCCGGCGACAGGCAGGCTTTAGCTCAGAAGACGAGTTGTGGCTGACAAAGCGAACACCTGGTCCAGTAAGATTTGAGTGTCAACACCACTCGACGTAGTTCAAACTATGCCGTTGTGCTATTCGATCTTCAATTAGTTTTTTTTGTAAACAATTATCGCGCTTCAGGTAACTTTACCGCATGGGTAAACAGGCCAGCCAATACGATAAGATTTTCAAAGAGAATATAGAGGCAGTGATACCGAGTTTGATGCAAAATATACTCGGTATCACGGCTGTTTCGTCCGAAGAACTACCCGATGATATTCAGCACACCAAGGAGCGTAAGCCTGATGTGCTGAAGAAAATTACGGACATAGAGGGCAGGACATTTGTACTGCATATTGAATTTCAACTGGTTGATGAACAGGAGATGGTGTACCGAATGGCTGATTATCACATCATGCTGGCTCGCAAGTATAAACTACCCATTCGCCAGCACGTATTGTTTCTTGGTTCAGGTATACCCAAAATGGAAACCCAGTATGAAAGCGAATTAATGAATTATCGGTTTCTACTTATTGCCTTTAATGACCTTGATTATCATACGTTCCTCAAATCTGATCAACCCGAAGAAGTCATTTTAGGTATTCTGGCTAATTTTATAGGAGAAAGTCCAGAAACCGTCCTCCATCAAATCATTCAACGCGTTGAAGAAACGACTCAAGGTGATTTAGCGTTAAAAAGATATTTCAGTCAGTTGCGTGTATTAGCGCAGTTGCGTAACTTAGGACAAACACTCAGAGACCTTGCCATGGATAGTATCGCCAAATTTGTAAGCGTAGAGAAGGACGCGGCCTACATGATAGGTCAAGACAAGGCAAGAGAACAGGAACAGGCTAAATTTGTGAACAACTTGCTGACTGAGACTGATTTTTCAGTGGAACGCGTTGCCAAAATTGCTGGTGTATCTATTGAATTCGTTCAGCAGGTTCAGCAAAAGCTGAAGTCTGACAAGTAAGGTAGTACCGATCACCCCAATCAATCCCATCAATTTCCCGCTATTCTCGCCAGTACATGTTTGCCGTTCTGGTTATCTGGGTTTAGCTCGATCGACTTTTTGTACATGGCAATGGCGTCTTCTTTCTGGCCATTTTTTAAGAGGGCTTCGCCATAGCTGTCATATACATTCCAGCTTTTGGGGTATAGGTTCACATTGAGTTTGAAAATTCCGAGCGCTTCGTTTAGTTGTCGTCTGGCCATGAGTCGGTAGGCCCAATCATTCAGATCGTCTTCAGACGGCTTGAAGTCAGGGGTTTTCTTCTTTAGTTCACTGGCTACGTCGATGGCGTTTTCGAAGCCACGTTTCCGTAACTGCATGTGGAGAGCCGTAACGGGGTCAGCTGCCGGAATATCTGGGTTATAACAGCCCGCCAGCTCATCAATGAACTCCTCGGGGAACGAGCCCGCCAGGTTGGTTAACACAACAATCGCCAAATCATCGTCAGGGTACACAAACAAGGCCGATCGACCACCACCTGTTGTGATCACTGCCCGATGCTTGAGACGGGGTTTAGTTACCCAACCAACGGCCCACTGAGTTGGCGAGCCATTCTTATAGGTTGCCGGTGTCCAGAGGGCATTGAGTGCGTCTTTTGTCTTGAGAAGCTTACCCTGCTGCAACGCCATGACCCAGTGTGCCATATCTTCTGCTGTACTATTTAGTCCAGAAGCCGTCCGACGAAAGGGGGCAAATTCTTCATAGTTGTTGGTGAGTTTAGGCTCACTCAACAGTTGGCCGTCAATTTTTGTGGTAAACCCATACGATTGCGTTTTATTAGGAATCACATCACGCGAATCGCCAAAGACAGTGCCTGGCATACCTGCCACCTGGAACTGTCGCTCCTTAAACACCTGAGCAAATGGCTTCTCACTGAATTTATCAATGATTTTGCCCAGTAAAGCGTAGTTTGTCTGGTTGTAGCTGTACTGTTCTCCAGTTGGGAAATCCATCGGCATCGCCTTCGTTTTCGCCCAAATAGCCTCTTCATTGAAGGTGGCTCCACGACCTTCTTTGTCGGAATCAATAACCCGGGCAACATCGGGCAGTCCCGAAATATGCGCTAGTAATTGCCGTATCGTTACGGGCTGCCATGCCTCAGGAAGCGCATCAAGATATCGAGATACGGGTGCCGCCAGCTCTACTTTACCATCTTCAACCAACTGCATAATGGCAATACCGGTAAATGCCTTGGTACAGGAGTTAATGGAGAAAATACTTTGATTCGTTACTGGAGTTGAATATTGAAGATTGGCTATTCCATACGATTTAAGCAGAGCAACTTTCCCATGCTGAACAACGGCAAGCTGAAGACCAGGAATACGTCGCTCCTGCATTTCACGCTGTATAACGGTTTCTACATTATCGATCTGGGCTTTCTGTCCATAAGTGCTATGAATAGAAACAAACAAAAGAATAGCTATAAAGCGAAGAATGGTCATGATCAAACGTTTCGCTGGAAACTCCGGGTTAACGCAAAGGTTACTTGTCAACACTGAATTTTATCTACAATCCGTTCAGGACACTTTTTCATTTACGCCAACTATAGTACTATATCCACCGGGTTTAAAGTAAGAACCGCCTATTACACAGTCTCGTCTTCGGCCCCCTACTGGATGTAGTAGCTTTGATTCATCAAAAAAAAACAAAAGCCCAAAAGCTCTATATCAATCATGAAAATCACCCACGTTGCAACGATCCTGACACTCATTTGCGCCTTCAGTCTAAGTTCATGCAGTAAGAAGTCTGACGATATTGCCCCTAATCCAACCACGACTCAGGCTACAGTAGATTTTCAAGTAAAGGTGGATGGAAAGGCATATACCCCTGATTATGCCTATGCACTGGCTACATTTCCGGGAGCAAACGGCTACTTCGCCATTTATGGCCTCGACAGTAAAACCAGCGATGTCGTAGCCCTTGCTCTCCCCTCGACGGCTGTTGAAGGAACCTATCCATTGAGCAATATCAATATTGGTATTCTGACCATCAATAAAGAAGATTTTTCGACCGTAAATGGCGGAACCGGAAGCATTACAATTACGAAGAAAACGGCAACCTATATGACAGGTACGTTTAGTTTCACGGCCTATGATGCATCGGGTACGGTAAAACGAACACTAACAGAAGGTTCATTCAACGTAAATATTCGTCAATAGCCTGGTTGCTAAAAATGGTAGATTAGATACGTCATATCTCCTAAGGTATGGCGTATCTAATCTACCATTTTTAGCATTTACACGTCTACCTCTACCGTTGTCCCATTATCGGCATAGACCCGGAATTTGCCGCCCAACTCCTGAGCACGCGTCTGCATATTCTGCATCCCATAGTGTTGACTAGAGACCGTTCCATTAGCCCAGGTAAAGCCCCGACCATTGTCATGAATGCGTAGGTTAATATGACCTCCCAGACTAACCTGCAACTGAACAGCCGCCGTAGTGGCCTGTGCATGTTTGACAACGTTAGTAAGTGCTTCCTGCACAATTCTGAATAAGTTCAGCACCTGTGTCGACGAAAGCCGCTGTGTTTGCGAACCCGTCACAACCACATCGACATTCAGCCCATCTTCCTCATGAAAGTAACGATTGATATATTGATCAAGGCGCTCACCAAACTCCTCGACAGTAAAACTTTCCTGATGAATTGCCCAGATGGTTTCGCGCAGAAGTTTAACGGCCTCCCGAGTATGCATCACAATGTTACGAAGTCGGCTGGCCCACTGTTTCCCATCTTTAACGGATTGTTTCTCGGCCTGATCGCTGATCTGGGTCAGATTCGTAACAATAAACGCCAGGTGCGCTCCTACATTATCGTGCAGGTCGCGGGCAATGCGTTCTTTTTCGACTAGTAAGCTATTTTTCACCGCTAATGTCTGCACCTCGGCCTGATAGGCCCGTTGCTGCTGAACGATACTTTCTTTTACGAGTCGCTCTGTCTGGTCACGATCCATTTTGTACCGATAGGCCAGACCAACTGTCAACATAAGCACTTCAAATAAAGCGGCTGGTGCATAGTAAGCAAAGTTGGCAACGGGCTCGTAAGTGGGTAGTAAACCAAAATTGGAAAAAACCAGAGCAAGGTTTAGTGTGTAAAACGGTAACACAGCAATTGAATACAACCATGCCTCACCTACGTGATAACGCCGAATGATACTGATAATAATATAGGCTACGATAACGGGTAACGGGAGCCAGTATAGCGCCGTGAATAAGCGGATCATAACTAACTCCAGAGCGGGTGTCAACGGCATGAACCACTCGGCCGTTAACGCAATCAGGCACAGTATGCCACTCCCAAGAACGAACGTGCCAACCGTATGCCAGCGATACGAGGGCGTATTGCGCAGGTTCAAAAATGTACGGACAAACGTTAGTTGTGAGTAGAATAGAATAAGCGGAAATAAAAAGTAAACATTCTGCCGAGGCATCCAGAATTGCTCGTCGAATGCAAATTGGTTCATGAATCCATCGTTGATAAAGAAGAAACCAACCAGACCCAGTAAACAAAAAATGTACTTCCAATAAATTCGGTCAAGGGTTGTCAGGAAAAAAATCAGACTCATAAACGCTACAAACGTCAGCGTAAACAACACGCCCCCCCAGAATAAATAGCTTCGCTGCACAACTGAATCATACGCCGATTCCCGGACAAGTTCGATGGGTACAATTTGCGTACCCCGGCGTTTTAAGACACGCAAATAAACGGTTACGTTCTGCTGTGCAGGGCTAGTGAATGGAAACCAGAAGTGCCGATGAGCGCGAATTCGCTGGTCGGCACGGGTTTTCCAGCCAATTAACGGTGAGGTCGATAATACCCGATTTTGCGCATCAACAACAAAAAGTTGCAACTCATCGAAACACCAGAAGTCTATTTCGGCCAGCCAATTTTGCGGCTGAGGGGTAGAATTTTGCACCCGAAACCGGAGCCAGATAGGCGTAGCCTGTTTTGTGCCGGTAATGATGCCAAAGTTAGGAACAGGCGACTTGACCGGCTGAAAAATGACTCCAGTAGCCAGGCTGGTAACGTCAGTAATCGTTTGGGTGTGCAGTGAATCGCGAAAAAAAGCCAGGTACCCATCCAACGAGATAAGATCACCTTGTCCGGGCAACACAACGACTGGCTGATGGCTCAATGACTGTGCCATCAGTCGGAAAGTCAGTAAGCAACAGCTCAGAAATGGAAATAGTAGTTTGCGAAAACGTCTCATCAGTGACCCCGAAGTAGCACTAATGTAGGGATTTATTTAAAGAGTGAAAGAACGAAAGAGTGAAAGAGTGGCTGGCGAGTCACTTTCTCCGCACCGACGGCCTTTCGCTCTTTAATTCTTTCGCTCTTTAAATCTTTATAGCGTATATCCACCATTATACTGTCGCTTGACAAACTGATTGGCGTAGTCGAAGTTGGTAATTTTCATATTGTCGCCATCCCAGAGCAGTTTTTTGCGTCCCGTAAACTTACCTCCCTCTCGGGCCAGATAGGAGCGCGTAGCCAGATTGCCCATCAGAACGGTTTCGGTGAGTGGGCCCGATTGATCGAATGACGAGGAAGTATAGGCCCCGAACCCTTGTTTACAGGCTTTAACCCATTGTTGCTGGTGACCTTCGGTTTTGCCTTCTACCAGCGGTTTTTCGGGAGTCGGGAGTTCCTTTCCACTAAATTTATCGGCAGGTAATAACTTAGGGTCATTGCCAAACAGACCGCCCGTAAGCATTCCTTTTGTACCAATGAAGAGTATACCACCGTCAATTTCCCGGAACACATCATTATATTCTACACCTTCGGGTAGTTGGGGGCGAATACCACCGTCGAACCACGAAAATTTAATTTCTTTGACTTTTTTGTCGTCCGACGGAAACGTCAGGTGAATGGCCGACGAAGGTGGACAACTGTCGTCATAAAACGCTTCTTTGAAAAAATCGGCATAGACCGATCCCACGCTACATTCAACGGAAGTTGGATATTTGAGCTTCAACGCCCGGAAAGGCACATCCATGAAGTGGCAACCCATGTCGCCAAGTGCGCCCGTACCGAAATCCCAATAACCCCGCCAACGGGTTGGCATGTAAGCTTCGTGGTAATCCCGAGTGGGAGCCGTACCCAGCCAAAGCGGCCAGTTCACTTCGGGGGGGATGGGCTGCGATTCTCCTCTTTCTCTTGGCGATTTAACACCTTGCGGCCATACTGGACGATTAGTCCAGCAATAAACGGTATGAACATGGCCAATGATTTTGTTCTGGATAGCCGTTTCGATAATGCGCGTAGCATCGCCCGAGCTACCCTGATTCCCCATCTGGGTCACAACTTTATACTTTTGAGCGGCTTCGGTTAGCATGCGAGCCTCGTAGATGTCGTGCGTCAGTGGTTTCTCGACATACACGTGTTTACCCATCTGCATTGCCGCCATAGCGATTGGCGCGTGCATATGATCGGGCGTACTGACAATAACCGCGTCGAAGGTTTTACCCGCTTTGTCGAACATTTCGCGGTAGTCCTGAAAATAGGGAGCATTGGGGAACTGAGCCCGGAATTTTTTAGCCTGTCGATCATCGACATCGCACAAAGCCACGAAATTGTCAGACCCCTTGTTGTAGGCCAGTCGGATATTCACATCGGCTTTGCCCCCACAGCCCACAGCAGCTATGTTGAGTTTATCAGATGGAGCAATAATGCGCGAGCCATCCGATGATTTTCCACCCAACACATGGCGCGGAACAATAAAGAAACTTCCACCGAATGCTGTTGCAGCAGCGAGTGTACTGTTTTTCAGAAATTTACGACGAGAGGGCTTAGACATAAAGGTGAAAGAACGAAAGAGTGAAAGAGCGCTTTCGGCGGAGCAAATCAGGCCGCCAAGCTACTAAATTGTAGTAAGGCATAAAAACACATCTACTACTGATTCATTTCGCTCCGCTCTGGCGGACCTCTTTTTCACTCATTCACTCTTTCGCTCTTTAACCTTAGCCCATAATCTGCCCCATTTTCATGGCAATACCCATGTCGCCCTTAATTTTGAGTTTGCCCGTCATAACGGCCATCATTGGATTAAGGTCACCATTGCTCATTTTAACGAGGTTATCGATGCTTATCTGCAACTCACAGTCAGCGGCTTTATCGTCGTTTGACACCGTAGCGGGCGATTGAGTAGCGTCAATATAGACAACACCCTGATCAGTTACGAGCTTAATCGTAGCGTTGATATTGTCGGCGTGTGTAACTTTGTTCCGAGTTTGCTCGGTTAGTTCTTGCAGAGTCATCAGATTTTGATTTCGTTGTTGAAAGGAAACTCAGCCGCGAAATTAAGGTTTCCAAGTAACGCGAACATCCTGTTCGCCTAAATTCTATTGCGGACAGATTGTTCGCGTCGCCTATGCGTTCTCAATATTTAACTCTCCTTTGCATTCTCACCTTTCTTAGTTGTGCCTGGGGTTTATTCGATTCATCGATATCGTTCTTCCAAACGGATGCCGTATCTGAAACAACCTATGTCGAAAACTCCGGGAAAGCACCTAAGAAAGAAAAGCAACCCAATGCCTATTTTGAAGACCGATCAGCCAGCGATGCGCCCGTACCCAGCGATCCTGTTCAGGTGAAATCGTTGGCTATTGCACAATTTATTTACTCGCTGTTGACACTCATTGGTGCCGTGTTCATGTTTCGGCTCCAGCGAATAGGCTTCTGGATTTACGTAGCAGGGGCTGCTGTCGGCCTTGTCCTGCCTGCTATACTGGGGGGATTCAGCGCGCTGAACACTTCCTTTGGTGCATTTTTCAGTCTGATTTTTGCCGGACTATACTGGGTTGCAAGGAAGGAAATGCACTGATTTTAATCGTTTATTTCTAGCATCCGACCTCACTCACACCGCTGCCCATCCAGTCGAAAATAGCGTACAGAAACCGGCATGAGGGCTGTAGAGTCGACGAAGCCTTTCAGGGCAAACAGGCCAATGTATTTAGGGGTCATTCCGAATTCGTAGGCGGTTATTTCCTTAAACGAGAAATTGTCGACGGGGCTAACGGAATATAAAACCCGAAACTTCTGCCCCTGTTTCTCGATCCGAAACGCAAGGTTTTTCAGATTGGTAACAGCGATCCGCCGGTCGTTGGCGTTGGCTAGCGGGAACAAAGGTTGGTGAATGAATTCTTCCAGATTTTTATCGCCTTTTCCGTAGGAGGCAATGGCTTGAATAAGAATTTCGCCGGGTTTGTCATAGCCGCCAAAGTAATCGTTGTAGGAGAGTGACAGGCGAATGCTTTTCCCCGTAAACAGGGTATCTTCCAGTAACAAAAGTCCCGCTTGCTGCCAGTTTCCGCTGGGAACGAAATCCGTAAAATGCACTTCCGTTCGGAAGCAATCAGTCTGAATTTCTCGTAACAACAAATTTTGTACACGTGGAATTTCGCCCGTTTTGGGCCAGTTATCCCCTTTGAGTGTGAATAACGTCAGGCGGCCCGACTGCTCTGATCTTCGAGCCCAGTACTGATCGTTTTTACCCTGAACAAGCCAGCCATTTTTGGTCAGATAATCATCATCTAGCGTATGAAAATCCTCCTGCACTTGTTCAACTGATGATTGTCTAAAAAACAGGAAACCACCAATAGCTGCTATGAAGAAAAGTCCAGCGACGATAACAGGCCAGCGTTCCTTTTTCGGCTTGTTAGTGTTTGCTTCTGGCTTAGTCGATAGGCCCGTCTGTTCACGGTAGCGGAACCAGTACGGAAAATGTTCTTCCGTCTTTTTCCGTTCGGCTTCCGTCGTCACTGGCGCATTGAACACATAGCGAGCCAATGTGTCGAGCGTAGCTACCGATGGATTCTCCTGTTTATCCGGCGAGGGATTGAGCAGAAAAGCGGCATAGTTTTTCACGCTCCGCCAACCGATAACCAGCCCGGTACTTTCTTCTATTTCAGTGCTCAGGTGCTTGCTCTCCGGCTCAGAAAGTGGACTATTCAATGGATGGCCAAAGCACTTCATGACCACCGCATTGACTAAATCGGCAAACGCCCTCCGGTCAAATTCATCCATAGAAATGTACCTACGGGCTTTAGCCCGTGTTTGAACTAGAATAAAAACACGGGCTGAAACCCGTGGGTACAGCAGAATTCACAATTCCGTGACGTTTCCGCCTGAATTCCGCTCGTTTTTCGCCCTCCGACGAAGATTTACCGAAAAATTCGTCGTCCATGAAAACCATACTGTTTGCTATTTTTTGCGCTATTACTCTGGCAGGTCAAGCGCAACAACTTCAATTCCACTACGATTTCCGGCATTCGCTCGACCCTGAATTGAATCGGACCAATTTTGCGTCAATCACTTTTGAATATTTCAAGGGAAACGATTCGACGGGTTCTTTCTTGTTCAAGATGCAAACCGACTTATCCGGCGAAAATAACAATGTTGGTCAGGTTTTCTTGCAGGTTTCCAAGAATATCCGCTACTGGAAACCTAAAGTCGAACTGGCGCTGACCTACAGCGGTGGTTTGGGTGTTGCGCCACCATCGTATGGATTTTACATTACCAATACGTTCGGGATTGGAGCGGCTTATCCGTTTCAATGGAAAGGTGCCTGGTTCACAACCAGCCTGGTTTGTCGAACCAGTTTCTTCCCCAAACCAAGTCATGATCCGCAGTTTACATTTTACTTCGGAAGAGGTTTTTTCAACTACCGAATTATGGTAGCCGGAAGTCTGGTTGCGTGGAGTGAAAATCGGAATCAGGGCAACGATTTTACGAAAGACCAGATCGGCAAAAAAGTCGCCTTTTTCGGTGATCCGCAATGTTGGGTAAAGCTCACCAAATCAATTTCAGTCGGCTCAAGGATCAATCTGTTTTACCATACCCTGACCAATGCCAATCAACTACAGGTATACCCCACGCTGGCGTTGAAGAATCAGTTCTAGTAGTGCCGACCGTCTCGGTCGGATGTGTATTGGTAATCTGTCATACGCCCGACCGGGACGGTCGGCACTACAAAACCTTAACATTTTTTAACGAACTGCTAATCAGAACAGTAAATACCTTCGTGGCGATAAAACTACCTCCACCAAATCGGTCACGTTATGCTCCAGAATTACCTCAAAATTGCGTTTCGCAACCTTCTCCGACGTCGATTCTATGCACTCGTGACGTTGCTTGGCCTGACGGTTGGTATTACGTTTTTGTTGCTGATTAGCAATTACATTCAGGGCGAACTGGCTGTTAATAAAACCCTGCGCAATTCTGGCCAGCAGTATCTGGTACGGAGTCATTGGAAGGAGGCAACCATGGGTATGGACATCACAACCCTATCGCCTATTGGCCCCACACTCAAGCAATTATACCCGAATCTGGTCGCTAACTACTACCGATTCTACGGCATAACGGCCATCATTTCGAAGGACGAGAAGCATTTCCGGGAAAGTATCCAAGTGGGCGATTCGACGCTGATACCCATGTTTGGCTTTCCTATGGCCTATGGCGATCCAAAAACGTCTCTCCTTGAACCAAATTCCATTGTCATTACGGCGGCTGTTGCGCAGAAATTTTTCGGCAAAACCGATGTGCTTCGGCAACAGCTAACGGTGCAGACACCGGCGGGCGGCAAACAGCTATTTACCGTGACAGGCGTGTTGCAGGATTTGCCAAAGAACAGCGTCACAGATCTAGTTCCCACGCCCAACCGGGTTTTCATGTCGATGCGGGACATCAATTATTTTGCGCCGTCAACCGGCATAAATACCTGGCAGAATCAATATATTCCGAACTACCTGGAACTACAACCGGGCGTAACCGCTGATCAACTGACTCAACCTATTGCCAAAGTTCTGGCAACCTATGCACCACCGGGTTTCAAGGAAAATCTGGAGGTATCGCTTAGCCCACTGGACACATTTTATCTGAAAGGCAACAATGGTCTGATCGAAAAAATGGTGCTTACGCTCACTCTGATTGGAGTTTTCATCTTGTTGATGGCCGTGGTCAATTTCATCAACATCACCATTGGTATATCGGCTACGCGCCTGCGCGAAATCGGCGTCAGGAAGGCACTGGGTGGACTGAAAAAGCAGTTGATTGGTCAATTTCTGGCCGAGGCTCTCCTCCTGACAGCCGTTGCTACGATACTGGCGCTGGGCTGTCACGAACTGTTCCGATCTACGTTTGCCGACTTGCTGGAACGGCCAATTGCCTCCTTGATTACCTGGTCGCCACTCGCCTTTGCTGCGTTGATAGCTGGCGCGTTGCTGGTTGCGTTACTGGCAGGTGGTTATCCGGCTTTTGTGCTGTCGAGCATGCCTTCGATAGAATCGTTGAAAGGCAAGCTAACGGCATCGGTGCAGAAAGGAATCGGGCTTCGTCGGGCGTTGATCGTGTTTCAGTTTACGGTCGCCATTTTCGTATTTGTGGGCGCTATGGTCATCAGTCGGCAGGTTGCTTATTTTTTCAGCAAAGACCTGGGCTATCAGAAAGAACAGATCATGACGGTGGCCTCTGTCCCGCGCGAGTGGTCGAAAGATGGCGTGCAGCGGATGGAAGGAGTTCGGAATCAACTTGCTCGTATTCCCGGTGTGAGCAACGTGAGTTTTTCGTTTATTATTCCCGATGGTAAAAGTAGTGGCAGTGGTCAGGTATTTCACCACGGACGTGATAGTACCGATGCCGCTACAATGGAAGTGCTCACCACCGATGAACACTTTGCGCAAACGTATGGACTGCAACTACGGGAAGGCCAGTTTTTCCACGCGAACGGCGGAGCTTATGATTCCACGCGCGTAGTCTTGAACGAATCGGCGGCCAAAGCCCTGGGTTGGCGTGATCCTGCCAAAGCGATAGGTCAGCTTGTGCGGTTTCCGGGGGGTAACGTCCCGCTTCGAGTAGATGGCGTTCTAAAAGATTTCCATTTCGGATCGCTGCACCAAACGATCAACCCACTCATCTTCATCCATGTTCGCGCCAATCTCGTTTACCGCTATTTCTCCTTCAAACTTGCCCCAGGTAGCGCAGATCATTTGCAAAAAACTATAGCCGCAATTAACAAAGAATGGGCGCGACTCTTTCCTGATGCACCATTCGAGTATTCGTTCATGGACGATACGCTTCAGAAGCTTTACCAAACCGAAAAGCAACTGCAAAAAGCATCCCGGCTAGCCACTACGTTAGCGCTGATCATCGTACTGTTGGGCGTGTTGGGACTGGTTTCGCTGAACGTAACCCGACGTACCAAAGAAATCGGCATTCGGAAAGTGTTGGGTTCTTCGACCATCGGCATTGTCAATCTATTCATGAAGGAATTCGTGCTGATTCTGATCATCGCCAATGTTATTGCCTGGCCGTTGGCCTACTACCTGCTCAGCGACTGGTTAACGCACTTTGCTTACCGGACAGATTTGTCGTGGACGCCGTTTGCCTTGGTGGCGCTTATTCTAGCGCTGTTAACAGGATTAGTGGTCAGTGTTCAGGCCATTCGGGCAGCAGGGGTGAATCCGGTGAAGAGTTTGCGGAGTGAATAGTGTTTTTTTTTCACCCTTCGAAAATGTCAGCCAGGTTTAATTGTAATCCGGTTTCTGGATCAGCAATAAGGCCTTCAGTAAAATTAAGCTGTTGACGATTGGGCAATAGAATTGACACGATTTGCAAGCTTGGTACAATCAGCCAAACAGTCTTAACACCGGCAGGAAAGTGCTTTTGGTAAATGCGTTCAATAAGGCTGTTTAAGCTCTGTTCGGGGGAAAGAATTTCGATGGTAACTAAAGGAACATCATGAACAATGATTTCGTCAGTCATCCAATTTATCTGACGCTTAGGAAAGATACATAAGTCCGGACGAGTTTTGCCCGAGGCAAACTCAAGATCAAGTTCTGTAAAAATACTGTACTGTTGCCGATAGGCCGACATGAATAGAAAGGCTAACCGACTTTGCAACTCAGAATGATTCAGGCTTGACATTTTTTCGTCTTCGTATTCGATGGGTTGCTCAACGGTTGCTTCCATAGTCGAACGAGTTTTCTCTTGAAGTGAATTCAAAGATAACCAAATGCCACAACTAAATGCTACGATCTTACCTCAAAATCGCCCTTCGAAACCTGCGTTCACAACGCGGTTATACACTTCTGAACGTGGTTGGTCTCACTATTGGCATGGTGGGTGGGCTACTCATTTTTCTGTTTATCCGGCATCACCTCAGCACCGATCGGTACCACACCAAATTCGACCGTATTTACCGGATTGTCCTGGATCTTCACCTCGATGATGGGTCCATTGAACATTATCCAGAAGCGCCATTACCCATGGCAAAAACACTGCGAACCGACTACCCGCAGGTCGAACAGGCAGCTTTCCTGTCAGTAAATCGGTCATTAACAATTAGCGTAAAACAACCCGGCCAAGAGGCTCCAATCCGCTTTCTGGAACACGATAATACGGCTCTTGCCGAAGGCGAGTTGTTTCAGATTTTCGACTATCAATGGTTGGGCGGTGATCCAAAAACGGCTCTAAGCGCTCCAAACAGCATTGTGCTAACCGAGTCATGGGCCAAACGCTACTTTGGCAACAAAAACCCTTTGGGACAGGTCATTGAACTGGATCACAAAGTTAATGCGACCGTAACGGGCCTTGTCGCCGATCCGACAAAACCCACCGATACCAACATTGGCCTGTTTGTTTCCATGCCCACCATCCGGCAACTCGACCCCGAGTTTAATGTCAATGAGTGGGGCCAATTGAACAGTAATTACCGGTTGTACTGTACACTAAAAGACAACGCGCCCACCACTGCTCAACGACTGGAAAGTACTTTCCCGGCGCTGTCAAAAAAGCACTTTGGCGACGTTGCTCATGCTTACCATTTTCACATACAGCCCCTGGCCGACGTGCATTTCGATGTGGATCGGGTGGGCGGTGTTATCCGGCTATCGCTACTATGGTCTTTGGGGTTAATTGGCCTTTTTTTAGTCCTGACGGCCTGTATCAATTTTGTCAATCTGGCAACGGCACAGGCATTCCGACGCAGCAAAGAAGTTGGCGTTCGCAAAACACTGGGGAGTTCGCGTGCGCAACTGGCGGGGCAATTTCTGCTCGAAACCAGTATGATTGTGGTGATGGCTACGATGCTGGCCGCACTAGTGGCATACCTAAGTTTACCATTATTCAGCAACTGGGTTCACATTCAGCTAGTGTTTACGCCCGACCTGCCAATGCTGCTATTTATCGGTTTATTGATGGTTATAGTGGTGTTTCTAGCGGGTGGTTATCCGGCTTTTGTCTTGTCCGGCTTCAGCCCGTGGGCGAGTCTACGGGGGAAACTCACGGCAACATCGGTGGGTGGGTACTCGCTACGACAGGGGCTGGTCGTTCTCCAGTTTATCGTTTGTCAGGCGTTGTTGGTTGGGGCGCTGGTGGTGATGCGACAGATGCAGTTTATTCGCCAAACCGACCTGGGTTTCCAGCAGGATAATGTCGTGATTGTCAACCTTCCTCTTTCTGATAAAAAATCATGGCAAGCCTTTAAAAGTGAACTGAATCAGTATCCTGATATCAAAGCGGTCACCTTACAATATCGACCGCCCTCGGCCAAAGTCATGAATGGAGGTTCCTTCAAATTTGGCTCTAACAACGAGTGGACAACCTTTCCTGCTCGTGAGCGGCTCGCTGATGCGGACTACCTGAAAACGTATAATTTGCAGTTATTGGCCGGCCGAAACATCGTCGAAGGGGATTCTATCCGGGAGTACGTTATTAATGAAACGTTGCTTCATAAGCTTGGCTTTCGCAATCCACAAGACATTCTCGGCAAACGGATGCAATACTATCTGTCATCGGTCCCGTTGCCCATTGTGGGCGTCGTTAAAGATTTCCACCAACGGTCATTGCATGAAGTCATTGGCCCCTGCTTTATTGCGTCGTTTCCCAACATGTACCGGCAGGCAGGCATTCGAATTACAGGCGCATCGTCGACGCAGACGCTGGCTCATATTCGGAGCGTCTGGCATCGGTTATATCCAAATGATGTCTTTGAGTATGAATTTCTGAATGATCAACTCGCGAAGTTTTACGAAACCGAAACGACGATTTCTCAACTCGTCAACGTATTCGCGCTGATGGCGATGGTCATTTGCGGGCTTGGGCTTTACGGTCTCGTTGCATTTACGGTTGGGCAACGTACCAAAGAAATCGGCATTCGGAAAGTGCTGGGTGCATCGGTCGCCAGTATCGTTGGTCTCCTCTCCAAGGACTTCCTGAAACTGGTTGCCGTTGCTATCATTCTGGCGTCTCCCCTAGCCTGGTGGGCCATGAGTACGTGGTTACAGGACTTCGCCTATAAGATCGACATTGCCTGGTGGGTATTCGTTCTTGCCGGACTGCTAGCTACTGGTATTGCTTTGTTGACGGTTAGTTTTCAAAGTGTGAAAGCGGCACTGATGAATCCAGTGAAGAGTTTGCGAAGCGAGTAGTCTGAACCGGGATTCAGCTGATTTAAGGATTAAAGCTGATTTTGTTTATTGATTCGCTTCGAAGAAGCGCAAGGCAAAATCAATTTTAATCCTTAAATCAGCTGAATCCCGGTTCAGAACTTGTCCGCAACTGTCCGACCAACGTCCGTAAACGGACAATGATCTTGACTGAGACAAAATAATCAACTAATAATCAACTATTTACTTTTTTGGTACAGCATTTGGGCACTATACTCTAGCGCCAAATACTGTATTCCTTATGCTACGCAATTATCTGCTGATCGCTTTCCGCAATTTGCGGAAACACAAAACATTCAGTTTCATCAATCTTACGGGAGTTGCCGTAGGGCTGGCGTGTTTTCTGCTCATTGCGCTCTACGTAAAGGATGAACTCAGCTACGACCGCTACAATACCAATGCTGACCGTATCTATCGGGTCACGCGTACATTCCTATCTTCCGAAGGAACACCCTCGCTAAAATTAGCGCAGGCAGCTCCCCCATTTGGCCCACTGATTAAACAGGATTTCCCGGAGGCCGAACAAGTTGTACGGACCATCGACAACGGTGCGCTGGTACGCTACGGCGAACACTCTTTCAACGAGGAGGACATGTATTTTGCCGAAGCCAACCTGTTTAAAGTATTTGATTTTAAACTGCTTAGCGGAAATCCGGACCAGGCACTCGTCAATCCGTTTTCGATTATGTTCTCCCGGCCAATGGCCGAGAAGTATTTCGGTAGCGAAAATCCAATTGGAAAAACCGTTCGATTAAACAACCAATTCGACCTGACCGTCACGGGCGTTTATGAGCCTCTACCTGCGCAATCGCATTTTCACCCCAAGTTTCTGATGTCGTTTTCCACTTTTAACGACAACCGTATTTACGGAGCCGAAGGCTTGAGGACCAATTGGGGTAACAACTCCTTCAATACGTATATGTTGCTAAAGCCGGGCGCAGACCCGAAACGGATCGAAGCGGCTTTCCCGGCTTTTCAGGATAAACATGTGCCATCCAACGAAGGCCGTATAGCCTCTACTTTTTCGGTACTTAATTTGCAAAAACTCACCGATATCCACCTACGCTCACATACCGATTCGGAGGTAGAGCCAACCGGCGATATCAGTTATATCTATTTGTTTTCGGCCATTGGACTATTCATTCTGTTGATCGCCTGCATCAACTACATGAATCTGGCAACAGCCCGTTCGGCAGGGCGGGCCAAAGAGGTTGGGATGCGCAAGGTTGTAGGGGCTTTGCGCGCCCAGCTCATTGGTCAGTTTCTGAGTGAATCCATTGTTTTAGTGACACTTGCGTTAGTCATTGCTATCTTTTTAGTGATTCTTTGCTTGCCCTCACTCAACGATTTCACCCAGAAACAACTGGCATTTCAGCAATTGCTAGACCCGATTTTCCTAACTATTCTGGTTGGCATTACGCTCTTAACCGGTCTGGTTGCAGGCAGTTATCCAGCATTTTTCCTGACATCGTTCCGGCCTCTTGGCGTATTGAAAGGCCAGATTGCGTCGACCATGCGCACAGGGAAACTGCGACAGGTGCTGGTTATCACGCAGTTTGCCATTGCTATTGTTCTGATTATTAGCACAGCGGTTGTCTATAATCAAATGAAGTACATCCAGGACTACCGACTGGGGTACGCCAAAGAGCAGGTCCTGTTGTTGCCCGATGTGGGCGATTCGACAACGAATTACGAGACCCTTAAACAGCAGCTTGTTCAAACGGGTGTTGCCAACGGTATGGCTCGTTCCTCCAGAGTACCGTCGGGACGACTCCTTGATTCTTACGGGGCTTCGGCTCTGAAAGGCGATACAATGGCTCCGGTCAAAGTAAATCTGCGGGCGCTGAGTATCGATCACGATTTCATTCCAGCGTATCAGATTAGTATGGTCGCTGGACGGAACTTCGACCGCTCTCATTCGACGGATACCTCAATGGTCGTTCTGAACGAGACAGCCGTACGTGAGTTAGGCTGGACACCCCAACAAGCCATCGGAAAGCCCTTTCAGTACGGACCTGCCAAAGGCCAGATTATTGGTGTAACGAAAGATTTTCACTTCGAATCACTGCATCAGCAAATGGCTGCCCTGGCCATGATTATGGGTAGAAATTTAAGATGGATATCTGTACCTCTGAAAGGAAATATTCCAGTCGCTCTACAGCGGGTAGAATCAGTTTGGAAACAGTTTTTCCCGGAACGCCCATTCGATTATCAGTTTCTGGATGCTCGCTTTGACCGACTCTATAAACGCGAGCAAACGCAGCAGACTCTGTTCAGCATTTTCGCCGGGGTTGCCATCCTGATCTCGTGTCTGGGTCTGTTTGGTTTGTCGATGTTCATGGCCGAGCAACGCACCAAGGAAATTGGCATTCGGAAAGTGCTGGGGGCATCAGAAACGAGCCTGGTAGCCATGTTCTCCAAAGACTTCATGAAGCTAGTCGTCGTGGCGTTACTGATTGCCTCTCCTGTGGCCTGGTACGCCATGCACACCTGGCTCAACGATTTCGCCTACCGCACCGACATCCACTGGTGGGTATTCCTGCTGGCTGGCGGCCTTACGGTATTGATTGCCTTGGCAACCGTGAGTTTCCAGAGCGTAAAAGCTGCTCTGGCGAACCCGATTAAGAGTTTACGATCTGAATAAATAGCATGGAGCAAGGTGCGCGGGGCAGGGTTTCATACCGCGCTCCATGCACCCTGCTCCACGCCAACTCCTACGCCCTCATGCTACGAAACTATTTTAAAATCGCCTGGCGGAACCTGTTGAAAAACAGGCCGTTCTTTCTGATTAATACGTTAGGTCTAGCCGTGGGGATGGCGTCCTGTCTGCTCATTTTGCAGTACGTTACGTTCGAGAGGAGTTATGATGATTTCCACCCGGATGCGCAAAACATCTACCGCATCGAATTGGATAGTTATCAGAACGGCAAACTGGCATTTAAATCAGCTACGTCGTTCCCCGCTATTGCGCCTGCGCTGAAAAAGGATTTTCCGGAAGTGCTGGAAACTGCGAGACTGTATGATGCCCAAACGGATGTGGTAACGTATAACAACGTTCATTATCGGGAAGACAATTACTCCTTCGCCGATAATTCCGTTTTCAAGATTTTCAAGATCGACTTTCTGAGTGGGAATCCAGCAACAGCATTAAGCGACAAACATACGGTGGTGATGTCGGAAACGACGGCCCGGAAATATTTTGGTAACCAGAACCCTATGGGCAAAACCCTCCTGCTCGGGCGTGAGCCGTATCTGGTGAAAGGCGTTTATAAAGATTACCCCAAAAACTCCCACCTCGAACTCGACCTGCTTTTCTCGTACCGAACCGAGCCTGAGGCTCAGACGAGTTGGGGATGGTATGATTTCTATACCTACGTCAAACTGAAACCGAGTACGAATCCAGATCAGTTTCAGGCGAAGATTACCGACCTGGTTCAAAAGTACAATCCCAGTCCGAATAGAACAGCTGGCATGCACAATGATCTATTACTCCAGCCCTTGCGCGATATTCACCTGTATTCGAATCTGAATCAGGAAGCCGAGGTGAACGGCAATGGTAAGTCGGTGACGGTACTGTCGATTATCGCCCTGTTTATTTTGGTCATTGCCTGGGTCAATTATATTAATCTGGCAACGGCCCGGGCCATGGATCGGGCGAAAGAAGTAGGTATTCGGAAAGTAGCAGGTGCCGAACGGTCGCAGTTGATTATCCAATTTTTACTGGAATCGCTGATTCTCAACTTGCTGGCGGTTGCCGTTGCCTTGGTTATCATACAAGTTAGTGCACCGTATTTCAACAATCTGACCGGGCGGCCGCTCTCATTAACCCAGTGGTTGCAGCAAGATCTTTGGTTGCCAGCAATAGGCGTATTCCTGATCGGTACGTTATTGTCGGGTTTATATCCGGCATTTCTATTGTCGAGTTTCCAGCCGATTACTGTTTTAAAAGGCAAATTAAGCAGCCTGACAGGTGGGTTGTCACTTCGGCAAAGCCTGATTGTTTTCCAGTTTGTTTCTTCGGTTGTTCTGATCATTGGCACGATAACCGTCTACCAGCAACTGCGCTACATGCAGGATCAGGACTTAGGCTTTAGTGTAACTAATAAACTGATTTTACGGGGCATATCAAATGCGGATTCAACCTATGAAGCCAAAGTCAATGCGTTCAAACAGGAACTGGTTGGAGCTAATCTGGTCAAGAAAGTGACGACCTCGGCTTACGTTCCAGGCATCGAAATTCTGTGGACGCGTGATGCCCGGCGATTAGATCGCACCGATGCTGTTGCCAACACCCTGTACAATACGGCCATTGATTATACATTTCTGGATGCCTACGATATCAAGCTGGTAGCGGGGCGTAATTTCAACCGCACCTTTGGCACCGATCGTCATAATGCCCTTATCAATGAAACCGCCGTTAAACTGTTGGGATTCGACAGTCCTGCTGAGGCAGTTGGCAAGCGCGTTAACTCAGGCGATACGTTACTGATTGTTGGTGTGGTGAAAGATTACCATCAGCAGGGATTACAAAAAGGCCATTGGCCCATGCTCATGCGCTTCATCCCCGACGATGCCCGGTTCTTTTCACTACAGCTTGCGTCGACTGATGAGTTGGATAATAAACTGGCCAATATCAAGGCTAAATATGACCAGATTTTTCCAGGCAATCCATTTGACTACTTTTTTCTGGATACCTTTTTCAATGAGCAATACAAAGCCGAGCAGCAATTTGGTCGTGTTTGTAGCTTGTTTGCTGGGTTAGCCATTTTCATTGCCTGCCTGGGCCTGTTTGCATTGGCAACCTTTATCGCCAAACAGCGTACAAAGGAAATTGGCATTCGGAAAGTGTTGGGAGCCAGTGTACCCAGCCTTATTAATTTACTCTCACAAGACTTTTTAAAGCTGGTCATCGTAGCGATCCTCCTTGCGGCACCGTTAGCCTGGTTCGCGATGAATCGCTGGCTCGAAGATTTTGCCTATCATATTGCGGTACCCTGGTGGTCGTTTGTGCTGGCAGGTTTTCTGGCGATGGGTATCGCTTTCCTAACCGTGAGTTTCCAAAGTATCAAAGCCGCGTTGATGAATCCGGTCAAGAGTTTACGAAGTGAATAGCAAGGAGCAGGGAAAACCCTGCTCCTTGTCCCCCACACCCTACCCCTCCCCCTAAACTTATGCTAACTAGCTATCTCAAAATTGCCTGGCGAAATCTCTGGAAACACAAGTTGTTTTCGGTCATAAATGTCTTTGGCCTTGCGTCAGGATTAGTGGTGTGTTTTCTGGCAATAGCGCACATCAAAGGGTCGTTTGATTACGATAATTTCCACCCCAACCGCGGCCGTACGTACCGAATTCTGACCGATGTAGTCGGAAAGGATAACGATATAACTCCGTTCGCCACATCGCCTATGCCGCTGGCAGCGACGTTAAAGCGGGACTATAGCTTCGTGGAAGAGGCTGCTCGTGTCGCCAAAACGTACGCGGAGTTTTCGAGTAACCAAAAGCGATTCACAACAGTGTCTTATGCCGTCGATCCAGGTTTCTTCCGCATTTTCGGCTATAAGCTGGCGAAGGGTCGACCGGCAACGGAGCCCAATACGGTTGTTCTGACTCGCGAAACCGCTGAGAAGTTTTTTGGCACCGCCAATCCCGTTGGGCAGGTGCTACAAAATACCGAATTAGGGCAATTTACGGTCACGGGTGTATTGGCCGACATGCCCATTAAGTCGCATTTGGTATTCGATATGCTGTTCTCGTTGCAGACGCCCTGGAATCCGCAACAGCGTGCTTCGTTTGCCGACTGGCGCAACTATCAGACTGGTCTCACCTACGTATTACTGAAACCCGGCACCACCGCTGATGCCCTCAAACAGGTTCTTCCCTCTGTCGTCGGCCGGGCAACCCGTAATCTGCATTTCAAAACCGAAAAAGGCTACAGTTTGCGCGTTCAGCCGTTCACGAAACTGTCGCCCTCCCGTCAGGAACTCATGCGTGCGACAAATGAACCACAGATAGGTGGCCTATTGGTCGAAGCTGGCGTGGGTTTACTAACCCTGTTGCTGGCCGCGTTTAACTACATTAACCTGACGCTGGCCCGTTCGCTGAGTCGCGCCCGCGAGGTGGGAATTCGGAAAGTGGCTGGAGCCGTTCGCTGGCAACTGGTTGGGCAATTCATGGCTGAGTCGGTTATTCTATCGCTGCTGGCGCTGGGACTCGCCAATGTCATGCTCGAATTCATTAAACCCATGGTTTTTGTGCAGAAATGGCTTATTGGCGGTGTGGTGTGGAACTGGCAGCTAACGGCAATTTTTGTGGTATTCAGTGTGATAGCCGGTTTGCTGGCGGGCGTTATTCCGGCCCGCATTCTATCTGGTTTTCAGCCATCGCAGGTATTGCGTAGTCAAACAGGACTACGCGTGATCAGGGGAATTTCACTGCGTAAATCGCTGATTGTCGCTCAGTTTGCGATCTCGATGATTGCCATGATCGCGCTTCTGTCCATGAGTCGGCAGATGAACTATATGGCAACGGCTGATTATGGTTTTCAGCGCGACCGGGTTCTAACGATTCCACTCAATACAATTCCTGCCCAACGACTAGCCAACGAAATAAACCAGTTGGCGGGTGTTGAGCAGGTATCTGCCACCTCGGAATTATTTGGTTCGTATGGCTATGACCATACCGTGAAACGGGAACGTAATGGCCTGGATTCATCAACGGCTTTTGTCTGGGCTTCCGATCCGCAGTTTATAGCGACCATGAATCTAACCTTGCTGGCAGGCCAGAACCTTCCCCCAGCCACGGCAGATTCAGTAGCGTCGGGCGGTTCCCGTCTGGTGCTGATCAACGAAGAAGCAGCCAAAACCTTCCGACTCGGTAATTCTCGTGAAGCAGTGGGCAAATCTCTGTGGCTCAACGATAGCACCGAAGTTCAGGTTGCCGGAGTGTTGAAAGATTTCCGGTTTACGTCCTTCGCCTGGTCAATCAAACCGCTGATTATCCAAAATAACCCTGCTCAATTTCGCTATCTGACCGTTGGTGTAGCGGCTGGCAATGAGGACGCTGTTCTAGCCGATACCAAACGCATCTGGAAACGACTCAGCCCTTATGAACCGTTTACCGGACAATGGTATACCGATTTCCTGCAACAACGCCATACCCATCCTGAAGACATGGATTTTACGACGCTGCTGCTTGTATTATCGTTTTCAATTGCCTGCCTGGGGCTTCTGGGAATGGTTACCTACAACACCCAAACCCGCGTGAAGGAAGTGGGCGTTCGCAAAATACTGGGTGCCCAGGTGAGTCAGATTGTCTGGCTATTATCACGTGATTTTGTACGCTTGCTACTCATTGCGGCCGCTATTGCCATGCCGCTTGGTTATCTGGCAGGCTATGCATTCCTGAGTAATTTCGCTTATCACGTTTCCCTTGGACTGGAAACATTCGCCCTTTGCTTCGGCAGTTTGCTCGTTCTGGGCGGTCTAACCATTGGCATCCGAACCTACCGGGCTGCCCTTGATAATCCAACAGAAAGCCTGCGAGCGGAGTAGTCAGAACCGGGATTTAACTGATTTAAGGATTAAAGCTGATTTTGTTTATTGATTCGCTTCGAAGAAGCGGAAGGCAAAATCAGCTTTAATCCTTAAATCAGCTAAATCCCGGTTCTGACATTGTCCGCAACTGTCCGCCAAGCGTCCGTTTGCGGACACAAAGTGGCTACCAACAAATTCCATATACCTAATAATCAACCAATTACAATCATGGTACATCATTTGGGTATGTGTCTATAGCTTCTTAGCTTAGCCTGTATAACATCGAGTACCCATGCTGCAAAACTATATCAAAATCGCCTGGCGGAATCTGGTTCGCAACCGGGCATTCTCTGCTATCAACATTACTGGACTAGCGCTTGGGTTGGCCACTTGCATGCTCATTAGCCTGTTCGTGCTCGATGAACTCAGCTACGACCGCTTCAACGAAAAGGCTGATCGGATTGTGCGCGTCATTTTCAAAGGCTCGATACAGGGTGGCAAAATGAACGAAGCCCACGTGATGCCGCCCGTTGCCAAAACCCTCAAAGCCGATTACCCAGAAGTATTGGAATCCACTCGCTTACGTCAGGGTGGTGCCCCCCTCATTACAATTGGCGATAAAACCTTCAAGGATAACGCCATTGCCTACGTAGACTCTAATTTTTTCCAGGTATTCACGCTTCCGCTACTTCAGGGTGATGCAAAAACGGCTCTAATTCGGCCCAATACGGCGGTTATTACCCAGGCGATGGCCCAGAAGTATTTCGGCAACGAAAATCCGATTGGCAAAGTCCTGACGATTAAAGGCTGGAATACGGGCTATCAAATTACTGGCGTCATTGACAAAGTGCCCACCAACGCGCATTTCCATTTCGACCTGTTTATCTCCATGGCCAGCCATCCAGATGCCAAATCGAACTCGTGGATGACGTCCGAATTTCACACCTATTTAGTCTTGCCCAAAGGCTATGATTACCAGCAACTGGAAGCCAAAATGCCGCAGGTGGTGGAGAAATACATGGCTCCTCAGTTGCAACAGGCGATGGGCATGACACTGGCTCAATTCCGGCAAAAAGGCAACGACATTGGCCTGTTTCTGGAACCGCTGACCGACATTCACCTACACTCGGAGATGACGCAGAATCTGGAAGCGGGGAGCGACATTCGCTACGTTTATATTTTTGGTGCGGTCGCTCTGTTTATGCTGCTCATTGCCTGCATCAACTTCATGAACCTATCCACAGCAGGTGCCTCCAAACGAGCAAAAGAAGTGGGTATTCGAAAAGTGCTGGGTTCTGTCAAAATGGCGCTGGCCAATCAATTCCTGATCGAATCGCTCCTGCTGACGGCGATTGCCTTACTTCTGGCCATCGGTCTGGTTTACATGGCGTTGCCGCTTTTCAACCAATTGGCGGGCAAAGAATTGACCCTGAATTTCACAACGAATGCCTGGTTATTACCAAGCCTGTTGATACTTGGTTTGCTAGTAGGTGTTCTGGCGGGAAGCTACCCAGCTTTTTTTCTATCGTCCTTCAAGCCGATTGCGGTACTAAAGGGCAAGTTTACGTCGAGCCGAAACAGTATCGGATTACGTAGCGGTTTGGTCGTTTTTCAATTCTTCATTTCGATCTCACTGATGGTAGGCGCCACCGTGGTGTACCGTCAGCTAAGTTACATTCAGAACAAGAAACTCGGGTACGACAAAGACCAGGTGCTGGTGTTGCCAGAAACCTGGTTGCTGGGACAAAAGGAAGACGTATTCCGTAACCAGATCATGCAGGACCCTCGCGTCGTGAATGTTAGTACGTCTGGCTATTTGCCCGCCGGTCCAAGTAATAACAACAACTTCACGGTCTATCCCGAAACCAATTCGACGCAGTTGATAAAAACCCTCCGCTACGATGTCGATTATAATTACATCCCAACGCTGGGTATGCAGATGGCAACAGGTCGGAATTTTTCTCAGCAATACGGCACCGATTCATCGGGCGTGATCCTGAATGAAACAGCCGCTAAGACATTTGGCTGGGGCGACAAAGCGCTAGGCCATACCATTACAAACGCCAACAACGAAGGAAGAAAAGCTACGTACCGCGTCATTGGCATCGTCAAAGATTTCCACTTCAAGTCGATGCACGAGCAAATTGCACCATTAGTCATGGTGCTGGGTCACAATTCAGGGACGGTGATTGTGAAGGTGAAAACCAAGGACATTTCGGGCTTATTGGCTAGTATGAAACAGCAGTGGACTCAGCTCATGCCCGATGCTCCCTTTGCCTACTCGTTTCTGGATGAGCGTTTTATGGCCACCTATCGAGCTGAGCAGAAAATCGGCAGTATCCTCGGCATTTTTGCGGGTCTTACCATTTTCGTGGCTTGCTTAGGTCTTTTCGGTCTGGCTACATTCACCGCCGAGCAGCGTACCAAAGAAATTGGCGTGCGTAAAGTACTCGGCGCGTCGGTCGGTAGTATCGTGGCATTACTCTCCAAAGACTTTCTGAAACTGGTTGCTATTGCCATCGTGATTGCTGTGCCCGTTGCCTGGTACGCCATGAGCCGCTGGCTGGAAGACTTTGCTTACAAGATTGACATTTCGTGGTGGGTCTTCGCGCTGTCGGCCGTGCTATCGGTTGGGGTTGCCTTACTAACTGTAAGCTTCCAAAGTGTGAAAGCCGCGTTGATGAACCCGGTCAAATCGTTGAGATCAGAGTAATGCCACTCTGGCGGCCCAGCGACCGTCCTGGTCGGCTGTAAACCATTTTATCACCCGACCGGGACGGTCGGCACTACATATGCTAAAAAGTTATCTCACCACCGCCCTTCGCGCCCTGAAGCGCAACTGGAGTTATTCGGTCATTAACGTGCTGGGGTTGACCCTTAGTCTGGCCTGCTGCCTGCTGTTGTTCCTGGCGATTCGCTACGAATTGAGTTTCGATAAGCACAATGCTCATGCCGCCCAAACGTACCGGCTTATATCGTTCAACAAAAAAAACAATACGGATCGACGGAACGCGGGTATTCCATTGCCTGCACTGGCGGCCCTTCGAAACGATTTTCCGAACCTGAAACATGATGTCACGATGGTTAACCGCATTGCCAATGTGGTCGTAACTGTGGGACAAAAATCGGGGGTACCGGCGAAGAAGTTCCAGGAGGGCGACGGTGTGGTCGCGTTTGTCGAACCCGAATACTTCCGGCTGTTCGATTTCGGCTGGAAAAACGGAAGTCCGCAAACCTCACTCAACAATCCGAATACGGTTGTGCTCAGTGAGCAAATGGCCCAAAAGTACTTTGGCACGGGCAACCCAATGGGGAAAACCCTGCGTGTTGAAAACAAGATGGATTTTGTGGTAGCGGGTGTCGTTCAGAACCTGCCCGCAACGACGAGTATGCCCTTCGAAGTTTTACTGTCGTTTGCATCGTTGAAACAGTTTGGGGCTAATACGAATTGGGATGACTGGCAGTCGACTTATGGTGGTGCACAGATTTATTTGAAGCTCCCCGGCACAGCGGAAGATCAGCTGATTGAGTCGGCTCAGATGGATAAGCAGCTTGTGGCTTTCGTGAATAAGTACCAGAAGCCCGAGGACGCCCGTGACCTGATTTATGCCTTACAACCTCTAACCAGCATCCATACCGACACCCGCACGGATAATTACGCCAAGCGGACTGTTAGTATAGAAATGATCTGGGCAATGGGGCTCATTGGTCTGTTTATCCTGACTACGGCCTGCGTTAATTTTATCAACCTGGCTACAGCCCAGGCGATTCGTCGGGCCAAAGAGGTGGGCGTTCGGAAAGTACTGGGCAGTTCACGCGGCCAATTGGTGCGGCAGTTTCTGGGCGAAACCGGTGTATTGACGGGTCTGGCGATGATTCTTGGTTTCCTGCTTGCACAAATAGCCTTGCCTTACGTGGGCGAGTTGCTCAATATTAAACCGGGTGCTGCCACCCTGCTCGATCCCACCGTGATTGTCTTTTTAGTTACGTTAGGGGTGCTCACCACTGCATTGGCGGGCTTCTATCCTGCTTTGGTTCTGTCAGGGTATCAGCCTATTCTGGCACTCAAAGGCAAGATTCGGGCATCGCAGGCCGGCTCTTCGGGCATTAATCAACTGACACTTCGTCGGGGTCTAATTGTGGGTCAGTTTGCCATTTCGCAGTTGCTCATCATCGGAACGATCATTGCGTATTACCAGATGAAGTACTTCCGCTCGGCCGACTTGGGCTATAGCCGGGATGCGGTACTAGCCGTGTTTATCCCGGAGAAAAATCCTGGACAACTGGAAAGTCTGAGAGCGAAACTGACGGGTTTACCGGGTATTCAGTCGATGAGTTTCGCCATGACAACCCCCTCATCCAGCAGCAACTGGTCGACCGGTTTTCGTTTCGGAAACGCGGATAAAGATTCCGACTATGGCATACTCATGCGCCCCGCCGATACCGCTTATGTCCGCACGTATGGTCTGCGCCTGATTGCGGGGCGGCTGTATCAACCGGGCGATACCATACGGGAGTTTGTCATTAACGAAGCCTTCATGAAACGCCTGGGCTTTCAGAAACCGGAACAGGTTATCGGTAAGTTCATGACGGTCAATGGCGAAACGCTGAAAAAGCCGATTGTTGGCGTCGTAAAGGATTTCAATTCGTACTCATTACACCAACACATTGAACCGATTATACTGACCTCCTATCGCGATCAGTACCGCAGCTTAGGCGTAAAACTTACACCTGGCCAAAGTACAGAGGCAATCAGTCGGTTGATTGGTCAGGTTGAAACGGCCTGGAATGCTACCTTTCCCGACTTTGTGTTTAAATACGAATTTCTGGATCAGCGGCTGGCGAACTTCTACAAAAGTGAAGAGCAGATGTACGCGCTGTTCCGGCTGCTGGCGGCTATTGCCATCTTCATTGGTTGCCTGGGTCTTTATGGTGTCGTCGCCTTCATGGCCGAAACCCGAACCAAAGAAGTAGGAATCCGAAAAGCGCTGGGGGCCTCGACTGCCCATATTTTCGGCTTGTTCTCGGTTGATTTCGTCAAACTGGTACTGGTTGCTCTGGTGCTGAGTTCGCCACTGGCCTGGTACGTCATGAATCAGTGGCTACAGAAATTCGCGTTTAAGATCGACATTGAGTGGTGGATGTTCGCACTGGCCGGTTTGTTGGCGGTTAGCGTCGCGCTCCTGACCGTGAGTTTTCAAAGTATCAAAGCCGCGATGATGAATCCAGTGAAGAGTCTACGTTCTGAATAAAAGCATGGAGCGTGGAGCACGGGTGGCTAGTCCCTGCTCCGCGCTCCATGCTCCACACCAAAACCCTAAGCCCTATGCTAACGAACTATATTAAAATCGCGCTTCGAAATCTCTGGCGGCATCAGCTTTATAGCCTCATCAACATTGGTGGACTGGCCGTTGGTATTGCCGTGAGTCTATTGATTTTGCTTTACGTCGTGCATGAGCATAGCTACGACCGTTTCCATCCAAACGCTGACCGTACAGTTCGATTATCGGCACGGATGAAGCGCGAAAGCATGGATATAAATTCAATGAGCCTGGCACTCTCTGTAACTGACCGTATTCGTCGGCAGGTGCCCCAGGTCGAAGTGATGACGCGGCTTATTAGTGGTGACTGGCAAGGGAAGGACGTAGTACAATATAGAAATACACCCTTGTACGTCAAGGGCTTATATTATGCAGAACCGTCTTTCTTCGACTTGTTCAACTTTCAGATGAAGCAGGGCGATGGGCGTAAGGCACTAAGTCGCCCCCAAACGGTCATTCTGACCGAAACACTGGCTAAGAATTTATTTGGTCAGGAAGACCCAATGGGTAAAACACTGATGTTCAACCAGAAACACCCATTGGAAGTAGCGGGTGTCATGCAGGATTTACCATCCAACACGATTTTTTCATTTCCACTGCTCATCTCAGCCAGTACGTTCAACACAATTGCCGACGAATGGCAGCGAAAGAACGGGGCCGCTGGTGAAACCTTTATGCGGCTTTCCAGCACTGAAGACATAAAAACGATTGCCTCATTTATTAACAAACATATTTCCTTATCAGACGATCCAAAAGAAAAAATTACCGCTTATACCGTCCCGATTACCCAACAACACTTATCTCCTGACGGCGGTAGTTCGGCAACGGCCTATGTGTCTACATTTTTCTGGGTAGGCCTCAGTGTTCTTTTGTTGGCATTAATCAACTACATGAATTTAACAACGGCCCGTGCCACCATACGTGCCAAAGAAGTTGGTATGCGGAAAGCATTGGGTGGCAGTCGTGGAGCACTGATCTGGCAGTTTTTCACGGAGTCGACACTGCTAAGCGCCCTGGCATTTGGACTTGGGATCTCCTTGCTCATCGTTGCCAAAACGCCGTTTATGACCTTCATTAACACGACGTTAGACGACTCTTTCCTCTGGCATCCTTATTTCATAGGGACGGTGGTGAGTGTCTTTATTATCAGTATTCTGCTGGCCGGAAGCTATCCGGCTCTGTTGTTATCTGGCTTTGCGCCCTTGAACGTATTGAAAGGCCACTTTACCCGGACGGATCGTTTTGGAGTACGACGCACCCTGGTGGTGTTCCAGTTCGTCTTGTCGGGTGGGCTTATTTTTTGCACACTAGTCGTCCAGCGGCAGCTTAATCACATGCAAACGAAAGACCTGGGCCTGAGTACCGAACGGGTAATGGGTATTTCTATGGCAGGGCCTTTGGCGAAAAACTATGCCAGTTTCCGAAATGAGATTCGGCAACAAAGTGGTGTTCAACACGTAGCGGCTGGCGGTTTGGCCATCTTCGACGGTGGATTTAATATTTGGTCGGCAAAGACAGCCGCAATCAAAAGCCCGATTACACTGCTGGGGATGAGCGTCGATAATGAATTTATCGAAACCCTTCAATTGCACTGGAAATTGCCGCCCCACGGAAAAGCAGCAAAATATACGGTTATTAGCCAGACTGCGGCTAAAGAACTGGGTATCGCCAAAAATCCCATTGGTCAATCAGTAAGCCTGGGCGAGCAACAAAAAGAGGTGGCCGGTGTTCTCGACGATTTTTTTCTGACATCTGTAAAGAATACAGTCAATCCAATTATTCTTTTTGTCGGCCCCGACACCAGCCGAAACAATGCAGAATTCGGTGGAACATTTTACATCCGTTTCCATAAACAGGCCAACTTGCTGAAGCAGGTAGCTACACTTGAAGGCATTTTCCATAAATACGCTCCCGAAATGCCGTTCAAGTACTATTTCCTCGATGAGGCATTTAACAACCTGTTCCAGGTCGAACAGCGGCTTGCTAACGTACTGAATCTACTTACGAACATTGCCATTCTTATTGCCTGTCTGGGTTTGTTCGGTCTGGCCGCCTTTACCGCCGAACAGCGAACGAAGGAAATTGGCGTACGGAAAGTGTTGGGGGCTTCGGTAGCGAGTATCGTTACGCTGCTCTCGAAAGATTTCCTGAAACTGGTATTGATCGCTATCGTCATTGCCTCCCCTATTGCCTGGTGGGCCATGAATCGCTGGTTGCAGGACTTCGCCTATAAAATCGACATTGAGTGGTGGATGTTTGCCCTAGTCGGTTTGCTGGCCGTTGGCATTACGTTATTGACCGTCAGTTTTCAGAGTATCAAAGCCGCCTTAACGAATCCAGTGAAGAGTTTACGATCTGAATAAATGCGTTGAGCAGGGTGCACGGGTTGCTAGTCCCTGCTCCATGCACCCTGCTCAACGCCCCACAACCTATGCTGACAAACTACATTAAAATCGCCTGGCGGAACCTGGTTCGTAACAAGGTTTATGCATCCATCAATGTGCTGGGGCTGGCCCTGAGCCTCACATGCGGAGTTCTGATCTTTACGCTGGTGGCTTACCATTATGGCGTCGATCGGTTTCATACGAATGCCGACCGCATTTATCGCGTCGTTATGGAAACGCACCACGATGGGCTTAATTACTCGTCGGGGGTGTATTCGCCACTGGGTCGGGTGATTCGTGATGAACAGACGTTTGCCGAAAAAACGGCCCGAGTACTATCGGTTGGCGGAATGGCGATTATGGTTCCAAACGCCGGAAAGATCGATAAATACCCATCAGACGTCGCGTTTGCAGAGAGCGACCTCTTCAGCATTCTCGACTTTCCGTTGCTACAAGGCGATGCGCAAACGGCCCTTAACGCCCCCAACACAGCAATCCTGACGGCACGTATGGCCCAGAAGTTTTTCGGGACAGCAAATCCAATGGGCAAAACGTTTCGGTTCGACAATCGGATGGATTTTACCGTAACGGGCGTCCTGCGCGATCTTCCAGCTAACACCGACCGTCGGGAAGAAATTTACCTCTCGTTTGCTAACGCCAAGCAATTTGATGACTATTTCAATGAAGAAAACTGGGGCAACTACTCGGGTAGCCTTCAGGTCTTTACGTTACTAAAGCCAACCACATCAGTAGCAACAGCAGAGGCAGCGCTGGCCAGCGTCATGAAAAAATACGTGACCGACGAGAGTAATAAGCATAATGTCCTCAAGCTTCAGCCCATTGCCGATATGCACCTCAACACCAATTACAGCGGGAGCATCGACAAAACAAATCTGTGGGTGTTATCGCTGATTGGCTTCCTCTTGATTGTAGTCGCCTGCGTCAATTTCATTAATCTAGCCACGGCGCAGGCACTCAAACGAGCCAAAGAGATCGGCGTTCGGAAAGTGTTAGGAAGTCGTCCAAGGCAGCTTTTTTGGCAGTTCATAGCCGAAACGGGTCTTATCAGTGTACTGGCCACATTGCTTGCCCTCGGCGTGGCCGCGATGACGTTGCCCTTGCTGGGTCAGCTGTTACAAATCAACTTGTCGCTCAATCTGTTCAGCGACTTCCGACTTCCGCTCTTCCTGCTCCTGTCAACCTTAGTCGTCACGTTTCTGTCTGGAGCCTACCCCGGCCTGGTGCTGGCGGGTTTCAGACCAGTATTGGCCCTCAGTGGTCGATTGGCACAGCGTCACATTGGCGGGTTCTCGCTGCGTCGGGTGCTGGTGGTGGGGCAGCTGGCGTTGTCGCAGTTGCTGATTATCGGCACCATCGTCATTACCAACCAGATGCGGTATGCACATCAGGCCGATATGGGGTTCACAAAAGATGGCGTCGTGATGCTGCCGTTGCCGGTTCAGGATAACGCCAAAATGAGTACGCTCAAGTCCCAGTTTCTGCAACTTTCTGGTGTCGAAAAAGTATCGTTCTGCTACCAGGCCCCCGCCGATTTAGGCATTAACGCAACCACGATACGGCTCGACGGTCGGGCGGAGGACGAGAAATTTCTGATCGTTACGAAAGATGCCGACGAGGAATATGTTCCTACCTTCGGACTTACCATGCTGGCCGGTCGCAACATCACTCATTCCGACACCACCCATGAGTATGTGTTGAACGAAGTGGCGCTGAAATCACTGAACCTGAAATCTCCGCAGGAAGCCATCGGAAAAATAATGTACACCAGCAAAGGCAAACGAAAAGGCCCCATTGTTGGCGTGATGAAGGATTTTCATAACGGCTCGTTCCGGCAGTCGATTCCTCCCATTTGCATCCGGGCGAATGTAGGTGCGTATCAGGTTTGTGCGGTTCGGATGAATACGAGCACACTCAGAACGTCGCTGCCAGCAATAGAGAAAATCTGGACGGAAACCTTCCCCGAATTCATTTATTCGTACCAGTTTCTGGACCAGCGAATCGCTAATTTCTATGCACTGGATGAGTTGATGCTGACCTTGCTCAGTGTCTTTGCGCTGATCGCCATATTTATTGGTTGTCTGGGACTGTTTGGCTTAGTCTCCTTCATGGTGGCTCAGAAAACAAAAGAAATCGGTGTGCGGAAAGTATTGGGCGCCAGTGTGCCGTCTATTCTCTGGCTGTTTGGGCAGGAGTTTGTTCGGCTAACGCTGATCGCCATTGTTATTGCTTCGCCCATTGCGTGGTACGCCATGAATAAATGGCTACAGAGCTTCACCTACAAGATCGACATTGAGTGGTGGATGTTCGCCTTGGCGGGTTTGCTGGCTGTAGGTGTTGCGTTACTGACGGTAAGTTTTCAGAGTGTGAAAGCCGCCCTGATGAATCCGGTCAAGAGTTTACGATCTGAGTAGTGTGGGGCTAGGGGCATAGGGGTAAAGAAAACACCCCCTCTGCCCCTAGCTCCATGCCCAAAACCCTATGCCCTATGCTAACGAACTACATCAAAATCGCCTGGCGGAATCTGGTCCGAAACCGCCTGTTTTCGGCCATCAACATTGTGGGTTTAGCCCTTGGCCTGGCAACATGTCTACTGATTCTGGTGTATGTACTGCACGAACTCAGCTACGATCGTTTCAACGACAAGGCAGACCGAACTGTACGTGTGTTTTTTCGGGGCAGCGTACAGGGTAATCAGATGAACGAGCCCCATGTAATGCCGCCTGTAGCGCAGGCACTTCACAGCGAATTTCCCGAGGTGGAGGAGGCTACCCGTTTACGCATGGGAGGTTCTCCATTGATTTCATATCAGGATAAGACTTTCAAGGAGAGTGCTTTTACCTTCGCTGACTCCAACTTTTTCCAGGTGTTTTCCATTCCGTTTCTGAAAGGAGATGCTAAAACAGCTCTATTGCAGCCCAACACAGTTGTTGTAACGCAAAAATTTGCCCACAAATACTTTGGTAGCGACGACCCGATCGGCAAAATCATTACCCTGAAAACGGAAAATAACGCCTACAAAATCACGGGTTTGGTTGATAAAATACCGTCCAACTCTCACTTCGATTTTGATTTGTTTGCGTCGATGGCCAGCTTACCCGAGGCAAAATCGTCGAGCTGGCTACAGTCCGAGTTTTTTACCTATATCGTCTTACCGAAAGGGTACGATTATAAGCAACTCGAAGTCAAGCTTCCTCAGATCATTGAAAAATACATGGGCCCGCAATTGCCCCAGGCGATGGGTATGTCGTTAGCTCAATTTCATCAGAAGGGCAATGAACTTAGCTTACTCTTACAACCTCTGACCGACATTCACCTTCATTCCACATTTTCGTACGATCTCAAACCACTGGGCAACATTCGCTATGTGTATCTGTTTGGGGCCATTGCACTATTTATGCTGCTAATCGCCTGCATAAATTTCATGAACCTCTCAACAGCCAGCGCTACAAAACGAGCTCGCGAGGTAGGTGTTCGAAAAGTAATGGGTTCAAGCCAGCCAGCCTTAATTGGTCAATTTATGATCGAATCGTTGTTGCTGACGACTGTTGCACTGGCTTTATCCACCAGTATTGTCCGACTGGTGTTACCTACATTTCGGGCATTCGTTGGACAGGAGCTTCCGCTTGATTTTTTAGGAGATTATTGGCTATGGGGCGGTTTGTGCGGGATTGGTTTGCTCACGGGAGTCGTGGCAGGAAGTTATCCGGCTTTTTTCCTGTCATCGTTCAAACCAGTAGTCGTACTAAAAGGTGGTCCGGCATTCCGGGGCGGGCCATCAGGCTGGTTACCAATGGGTAAAGGAGCTGGTTTACGAAGTAGTCTGGTTGTTTTTCAGTTCGTCATTTCAATTACCCTGATTGTTGCCACCACGGTCGTTTACCAACAGCTTATGTATATGCAGCATAAGCCATTAGGCTATGATAACGACCAGGTGATTGTACTTCCACAAACCTGGCAGCTAGGCTCCAAAGAAGCGCTCCTGCGCGACCAGTTACGGCAAGATCCTCGAATAGTCAACGTAAGCTTATCGGGTTTCCTTCCGGCGGGACAATCCTACGGCAATAACTTTTTTGTTTCGCCCGATAACAACCAGGCTCAGATCGTTAAATCCCTGCGCTACGATGTGGACGAGAATTACATTCCCACGTTAGGCATGAAATTGCAACTTGGCCGAAACTTCTCGCGTGACTTTAGCACCGATTCGTCAGCCATAATTGTGAATGAAGCAGCTGCTCGATCCTTTGGCTGGGGAAACAATGCCCTAAAACATACACTGAAACACATCCTGTCTAATTCCAAGGATACTCAAAAAACGTATCAGGTCGTTGGCGTGGTAAAAGATTTTCATTTTCGACCACTCCACGAGCGAATTACCCCGTTGGTTATGGTGCTGGGAAATAATGCCGGTACACTCATTGTGAAGGCTAAAACGCCAGACATGGCCGGCCTGCTGGCATCTATGGAGCAGAAGTGGAAAACGCTTATGCCCAATGAGCCATTTGTGTACTCGTTTCTGGGTGAACGGTACCAGAATTCATACGCGACCGAGCTAAAAACCGGACAAATTCTGGGCTTTTTCTCTGGATTGACGATACTGGTAGCCTGCCTTGGTTTGTTTGGACTAGTATCCTTTACGACGGAGCAACGGACGAAGGAGATCGGGGTTCGGAAAGTACTCGGCGCGAGCATAACGAGTATCGTCGGGTTGCTCTCCAAAGATTTTCTCAAGTTAGTGACGATTGCCATTGTGCTGGCATCTCCCGTGGCCTGGTGGACCATGAATCGCTGGTTGCAGGACTTCGCGTATAAGATTGATATTGACTGGTGGATGTTAGCTTTAGCGGGAGCACTGGCCGTTGGCATTGCCCTGTTAACCGTGAGTTTCCAAAGCATCAGAGCTGCGTTGATGAATCCGGTGAAATCGTTGAGAAGTGAGTAGTACCGACCGTTCCGGTCGGATGTAAAAAAGTCTATTCTGCATATCCTATTTATAACCCGACCGTCCCGGTCGCCGGGCCGCCGGAGCGGCACTACAACCTATGCTAACGAACTACATCAAAATCGCCTGGCGAAATCTGACTCGAAACAAGAGCTTTTCGGCCATTAATATTCTCGGCCTGGGACTGGGAATTACCTGTAGCCTATTCATTTATCTATGGGTGCAGGATGAGCGTAGTTACGACACCTTCCTGCCCGACAGCGACCAGCTTTATAAGGTCGTTATTCACAACAAAGAGAAAAACGGAAGCATAGCGAACAGTATGGACGCAACGCCAGGTCGTCTTTCGGAAGCGTTGAAACAGGAAATTCCGGAGATTACGGAAGCCTGCACGGTTATCTGGGATTACAAACAACTTGTTTCCATTGGTACAAAAATCGGAAAAGAAAACGGTCGCTATGCCAGTCCCAGCTTCTTCAGCATGTTCGAATTTCCTTTGTTGCAGGGCGACCCCAAAACCGTTTTAGCCGCTCCGAATAACATGGTCATTTCGCAAAAAATGGCTGAGGCTTATTTTGGTGCAGAGAACCCAATCGGCAAAATTATTCGGGTCGATGATAAGCGGGATTACATGGTAACGGGCGTATCGGCCAATGTGCCGCACAACTCGTCTCTTCAGTTTGATTTCGTGCTGCCCGTTGCCAATTGTTTCATCGACAATTCCTGGATGGTGGCGGGTTTCGATCACTACGGCCCGCCTACGTATGTAAGGCTTCGCCCCGATGCTTCACTGGCGAATATTGACGCGAAGATTCAGGATTTTCTGCACCACAAAGATCCAACGGTGAAAGACAAGTCGATGGCCCTGCAACCCTATCGCGAGATGTATCTGTATTCCAAATTCACCAAAGGTATTGCCGACGGTGGACGAATCGAATACGTTCGGTTGTTCTCCATTGTGGCTATTTTTATTCTGCTGATTGCCTGCGTCAACTTTATGAATCTGGCTACGGCCCGATCCGTAAAACGGGCGAAGGAAGTAGGCGTACGGAAAGTGGTTGGGGCGGTTAAAGGTTTGTTGTTTGGTCAGTTTATGGCCGAAGCCGTTCTGACAACATTCCTATCGGTCATAGTAGCACTGATTCTGGTACTGGCGTTGATACCCACGTTCAACTCATTAACCGAAAAACATCTGTCGATTCCCTTTTCGGAGCCTCAATTCATTTTGACAATCCTCGGATTTACGCTCCTGACCGGATTTATTGCCGGAAGCTACCCAGCGCTGGTGCTCGCATCGATGAATCCGATTACCGTACTTAAGGGCTCCCTTAAGTTTAAGCCGAGCGCGGCTTTACTCCGTCGGGGACTGGTTGTATTTCAGTTTACGTTGTCGATTGCGCTCATTGTCTGCACGGCCATAGTTTTTCGGCAGATGAACTACATACAAACGCTCAACCTGGGCCTTGATCGCGAAAACATCATTTATGTACCGCTTGAAGGCACTTTAACTGGCAAGTATGACGCCTTTAAACAGCAGATGCTGCAATCGGGTACGGTGCAGAACATGACACGAGCGTCAAGCATGCCAACCAGCATCGGAATGGCAACGGACGGTATTAGTTGGCCGGGCAAAGCCGCCGACGACAAAACGGGTCTCTGGCAACTGGAGGCCAGCTACGACTTCACCAAAACGATGAAGATTCAACTGGCAGCCGGTCGTGATTTCTCCCCATCGTTCGGTACCGATTCGGCGAATATTCTTATCAACGAGACAGCCGCGAAGGTCATGAACCTTAAGAATCCGGTTGGTCAGCCAATCGTCTATAATGGCCGAAAAGGAACGATTATCGGAGTGATGAAAGATTTCCATATTCATTCGCTGCATGATCCCATTGCCGCGCTTATGGTCAACTTCCAGCCAGCGTCCTCGTTCGGATTCGCCATTGTGAAAACGCAACCCGGCAAAACGAAAGAGACACTCGCGGCTTTGGAAAACACCTGGAAAGCACTCAACCCCAAATACCCATTCGATTATCACTTTGCCGACGACGAGTTCAATCGGCAGTACCACAGCGAAACCTTAGTTAGCCAGCTAGCCAATGTGTTTGCGTTTCTGGCCATCTTCATTTCATGTTTAGGGCTATTCGGTTTGGCGATGTTTACCGCTGAGCAACGTACCAAAGAGATTGGCGTTCGCAAAGTGCTGGGCGCATCGGTTACGGGTATTGTCAGTCTGCTATCCGTTGATTTCCTGAAACCAGTTTTCATTGCCATTGTCTTAGCTACGCCTTTGGCGTGGTATGCCATGAGTCAGTGGTTAGCGGGTTTTGCCTTTAAGCTCGACATTGAGTGGTGGGTATTTGCGGTAGCTGGTCTCATGGCCGTGTTTATTGCGTTGTTGACAGTGAGTTTCCAAAGCGTGAAAGCTGCGCTGATGAATCCGGTGAAATCGTTACGTTCTGAGTAATACCGACCGTCCCGGTCGGGCGACATCGCGAATAAACTATTTAACACCCGACCGGGACGGTCGGCATTACACCTATGCTTCTCAACTACATCAAAATCGCCTGGCGAAACATTATTCGCAACAAAGCCTTCTCGGCTATCAACGTTTTAGGATTGTCGCTCGGCATGGCGTGTAGCCTGCTGATCTTTCTGTGGATAAAGGATGAGCTAAATGTGGATAACTTCCACGCCAATGGTCCTCAGTTGTATAATGTTATGCAACGCCAATACTATGATGGGAAGGTAGACGCAGGAAAGTACACACCAGGTATACTCGCCGACGAGCTGAAAAAGCTATTTCCCGAAATTGTCTATGCAGCTAGCTATACGGGCTGGGATGCCCAAATGACATTTGCCGTTGGTGACAAGATTAATAAAGAATCAGGCCACTGGGCTGGAGCCGACTGGTTTAAGATGTTCACGATTCCGCTCCTGGCCGGAACACCGCAAACGGCACTGAACTCCCCGAACAGTCTGGCCATCTCCCGAAAAGTCGCTGAATTCTATTTCGGCAATCCGGTAGCCGCTCTTGGCAAAAGCATCCGCATTGACAATAAACAAGACTATCAGGTCAACGCTGTCTTTGAAAACCTACCCGAAAATTCGTCGGACAAATACGACTTTCTACTCAACTGGCAGGATTGCATCGCCCGCAATCCCTGGATGAAACAATGGGGCAGCAACGGCCCACACACCCGCATTATGGTTCGGCCTGACGCGAACATAGCCAGTCTGGATGCAAAGATCTTACCGCTTTTGCGGAAGTATAATAAGGAGGACATGGGCAAAGGGTTCGACGCCCAGCTCTTTCTGCAAGCTTACCCCGATAGTTATCTGTATTCCAACTTCAGGAATGGCAAACAGGATGGCGGACGCATTGAATACGTTCGGTTGTTTAGTATTGTCGCCGTATTTCTGTTGCTGATTGCCTGCATCAATTTCATGAACCTAGCCACAGCCCGTTCGGTAAAACGAGCGAAGGAAGTGGGCGTTCGGAAGGTAATTGGTGCGGTGCGGAGTGTACTGGCCGGTCAATTCATTGGCGAAGCGTTGTTGTTTACCTTTCTGGCGTTAGTCGTTGCACTGGCTCTTGTTTTCTTCCTGCTGCCTCAGTTTAATACATTAACCGGTAAGCACATAAGCCTGAATTCCACCCAATATTCCTTCTGGTTATTGCTAATTGGTATGGCGTTACTCACCGGATTGATTGCTGGTAGCTACCCCGCCCTGTTTTTATCATCACTTGAGCCGGTTCGGGTATTGAAGGGTTCGCTCAAGTTTGGTTCAGGCGCCCGGTTATTCCGGCAGGGTTTGGTTGTCTTCCAGTTTGTCTTATCCATGTTGCTCATTGTCGGTACGATCATCGTGTATCGGCAGGTCAATTATGTGCAAACGACAAACCTTGGTTACGACCGCGAGAATCTGCTTTACATCCCAATTGAAGGAGACCTCGCGACAATGTCGACCTACAAAACATTTAAAGATGAGTTGTTGCGCAAGCCCGGAATCATGTCGGTATCATCCATGCAGGAAGCACCTAACAATATTGGCAGCAGTACAGGTGGCATAAAATGGCCCGGAAAAGACCCGAATTCAAACATCGAATTTACCCAAACAGCGGTGGGCTATGATCTCATTAAAACCCTGAAATTAACCGTAGAAGGCCGCGATTTTTCGCCGGAATTCGGGACAGACACCACCAATTACCTGATCAATGAAGCAGCTGCCCGGCGAATTGATAACAAAAACAAGGTCACTGGTTCACTCGTTGGACAACCGATTACGATGTGGAATAGGCCGGGAAAAATAGTTGGTGTGCTGAAGGATTTTCATTTTCAGTCCTTGCACATCCCCATTACGCCCATCATTCTGCGCTTAGGTACCGATCTTGACAGGCATAATTTTATCATCCGTACGCAACCGGGTCAGACAACACAGGCGCTGGCCAGTATAGAAACACTGTGGAAAGAGATGAATCCGAAGTTTCCATTTGCGTACCGGTTCATTGACGATGAATATCAGAAGCTGTACAAAAGCGAAGCCGTCGTTGGCAGTCTCGCTAATTACTTCGCGTTCCTGGCCATCTTTATTTCCTGCCTGGGTTTGTTCGGTTTGTCGGCGTTCATGGCGGAACAACGTACTAAGGAGATTGGGGTGCGTAAAGTGTTAGGCGCATCCGTTGGTGGTGTTATTAGCCTGCTTTCCAAAGATTTCCTGAAACTAGTGTTGATCGCTATCGTCATTGCCTCTCCCCTGGCCTGGTACGCCATGAATCAATGGCTGCAAGGATTCGCCTATAAGCTCGACATCGAGTGGTGGATTTTCGCACTCGCCGGTCTGTTGGCTATAGGCATTGCCTTGCTGACGATCAGTTTCCAAAGTATCAAAGCCGCCTTGATGAATCCGGTCAAGAGTTTACGATCTGAATAGCCAAACCTCTCCCTCATGCTATCGAACTATATCAAAATCGCTTTTCGCAATCTGACCCGAAACAAGGTTTTTTCGATTATTAACCTGTTGGGCCTGTCTACGGGTATTACGGTGTGCCTGATGATCTTCCTGTTCATCATGAATGAGTTTAGCGTAGATAATTTCCACAAAAATGGAAAATCCATCTATCGCGTCATGCGTGGCATACAGAATGAGGGCAAAGAAGTCGGAGTTTCCTACCTGTCGGGGCCTTATGCGCCTGCACTACTGAACGATTTTAAGGGGCAAATCACGCAGGCAGTACGAGTAAACCCGACCGATGCCTTGATAACTTCCAAGGACAAATCGTTTCACGAGCGGAAAATTATTGATGTCGATCCTAACTTTTTCACGTTCTTTTCCTTCCCGCTGATCAAAGGCGATCCAGCTACGGTATTGCTCGAACCGGCGAGTGTCGTGCTCACCGAATCGACAGCCAGAAAATACTTTGGTAGTATCGACAACGCCATGGGTAAAATCGTTGAAGTCGATAAAAATCTGCCCCTAAAAGTCACGGGGATTGCGCAGGATGTGCCTGCTAATTCCCATCTGGACTTTGATCTGGTGATACCACTGGAAAACTATAAAGACCGGGGCTACATGACCCGCTGGATCAATAACGGTATTTACACCTACGTGCAGCTTGACCCAACGGCCAGTGAAGAACAGATTGAGCGAAATTTTCCGCGCTTTATGGATAAACACATGGGGCTTATTATGAAAGAGTCCGGCTTTCATTTTACCCTGTCACTCACACCGTTACACGATATTTACTTTGAACAGGCAGTCTTCGACGGGGCCAAACATGGCGATAAACGAGTGGTTTATATCTTCCTGTCAATTGCTATTCTGATTCTATTGGTGGCCTGCATCAATTTCATGAACCTGTCGACGGTTCGGGCGGTAGAGCGATCAAAAGAAATTGGGGTTCGGAAAGTATTAGGGGCCATTAAAGGGCATCTGGTGTGGCAGTTCATTGGCGAATCACTCCTGTTAACAGCCCTCTCGTGCCTACTCTCGGTAGGCTTGCTGGCATTGGTTTTACCGGCTTACAGACAACTGCTAGGCTACCCGTTGAACCTGGCCGTTTATGCGCTGCCGATCGTGCTCTTTCTGATCGGAATTATGGTGGTAGCGGGTTTCCTGTCGGGTAGTTATCCGGCGTTTGTACTGGCAGCCTTTTCGCCCATTCAGGCACTGAAAGGTAAATTACGATTAGGCAAAGGTGGTATTTCCTTAAGGCAGGTGCTGGTGGTGGTGCAGTTCAGTATTTCGATATTACTCATGCTCGGAACTGCCATCGGTACTCAACAAATGGGCTATCTCAAAAACAAACAGCTTGGGTATAACAAAGAACAAACCCTGGTAATCCCCATCGATAATAACGACATCTATAATTTCTTCCTGACGCATAAGCCGGAGATTCTTGCTCAGAGCCGGGTGGAGGCCGTTTCGATGATGTCGGGCGAGCCGGGTGGTTTTTTCGATGGGCATATGTTTGATGTAGAGTCTCAGCCCAACCGATGGAAAGCCCGAACGGAGTTTGCCGATTTCGATTATGTAAAAACCCTGGGTTTGAAGGTGATTGCGGGCCGGGACTTTTCGCCCCAGTTCCCCACCGATACGGCTCGTGCTGTTCTAATTAATCGAACGGCGGCTGCTAGACTGGGCTGGACTCCGAAAGAAGCCATTGGCAAGTGGATAAAAAATACAATACAAGACAGCACGAACCGGACAATTATTGGGGTGGTCGAGGATTTTAATTTCCTTTCCTTAAAAGACCCCATAGAGCCGTTGGTGATTGCGCCCAACGACGACCGGCGTGCCGCTTTGATTAAGCTGAGACCCGGCGACCTGCCCGCTACGGTCGAGACCATTCGACAGTTGTATGCTAAAACGCGACCGGCTTATCCGTTCGAGTACCACTTTTTAGACCAACAATTCGACCAGATGTACCAGGCGGATCTACGTCAGCAAACGATTTTGAGCATTTTCGCCGGTTTAGCCATTTTCATCGCCTGCTTGGGTCTGTTTGGTTTAGCCTCTTTTTCGGCCCAGCAACGTACCAAAGAAATTGGCGTTCGCAAAGTATTGGGCGCATCGGTAGGCAGTGTGGTAAGTCTGCTTTCCGGCGATTTTCTGAAACCAGTGGGCGTTGCCATTCTGATCGCCAGCCCAATTGCCTGGTATGTCATGAATCAGTGGCTACAAAACTTCGCGTACCACATCGACATTGAATGGTGGGTATTCGTGTTGGCCGGGCTGTCGGCAGTAGGTATTGCGCTATTGACCATCAGTTTCCAAAGCATCAAAGCCGCCCTGATGAACCCGGTCAAAAGTTTACGATCTGAATAGTAAACCCACTCCCCTATGCTAACGAACTATTTCAAAATCGCTTTTCGCCGTCTTTGGGCCGATAAGACAAACGCGGTTATTAACGTACTGGGATTGACGCTGGGGATAACCTGCTGTTTAGTCATCTATCTCTTCGTCCGCTACGAACTTAGCTTCGATCAATCGCACACGAATGCGGGTCGGATTTATCGGGTTGTGCAACACAATCGAACGTCGGAGAGTGTGCAGCACTGGCCCACAACGGCTTATCCTTTAGCCGAAGCTATCCGTCAGGATATTCCGGGGGTTGGCGTTACGCAGACGGCGGGGCCTGAAAGCCGCCTGATTAATTCGGTTGATAGCCGGGGGACAGTCCATCGGTTTGAAGAAAAGCGCGTTATGTTTGCAGATGCTCAGTATTTGCAAACCTTCGACTTTGCTACCACTTTTCCAAATGGCATCTGGCTGGCAGGAAATGCCCAAACGGCCTTTCAACAACCCAATGCGGTTGTGTTGACGCAAAAACTGGCGGAGCGCTATTTTGCCAGTTATACTGACCACCTTGAGCAGGTAGTGGGCAAACAGCTAACGCTAAACAACTCGAATGCGCTAACCGTATTGGGCATCATTCGCAACCCACCTTCCAACACGAATCTGCCCTTCGATCTGCTCATTAACTATGCCTTTTTCAAAGCAAACAACCAATATCAGGCCACGAACTGGTCGGGTAATTATGAGGGAACAACCTACGTTACGTTACCCGCTGGGACCGATCCGAAAGCCGTTGAACGCCAACTAGTGTCGTTACAAAAGAAGTACATGAAACCGGAAGACATTCGCCGGATTAGCTACGTGCTTCAACCACTTTCCGAGATTCATACAGAACCGTTATACGGAAATTCGCTGGGTAGCTACGTCGTTAGTCGGGATATGCTTTGGGGGTTGGCGAGTCTGGCCGTTTTCCTGATTCTGATTGCTTCCTTCAACTTCATTAACCTAACGACCGCTCAGGCCATCCGACGACGAAAAGAAGTGGGCGTTCGCAAAGTAGTGGGTAGTACGCAGGTCCAGTTATTCAGTCAGTTCATTGGCGAAACGCTCCTGATTGCGGTCGTAGCGGGTTTATTGTCGCTGGGAGCGCTCAATGCACTACTGAACTGGGTGAATCAGTCGTTGACGATCATTGACCTGAATCTCAGTGCCGATGTCACAATTTGGGCCTTTAGTGCGGGGCTGATTTTGGTTGTTGCCTTACTGGCTGGCTTTTATCCGGCCCTGGTACTCTCTAATTTCCAGCCGATTAGTGCCTTAAAGAACATCACTCCCCAACGGCGAGATCGCTTTTCACTTCGGCATGGCTTAATTGTCTTACAATTCTGCATTACGTACGGCCTGCTCGTTGGCACGTTTGTGGCCAGCAGGCAAATGAATTTATTTAAGGATAAAGAGCTGGGTTTCACCAAAGATGCCGTCCTGACAATCAACGGGCCGCGCAATCAGATACCGGGAAAGCTGACAACCTTTCGGAATCAATTACTGCAAAACCCCAATGTTACCAATGTCAGTTTTGGTTCAGGAGCCCCCATTACCAATAACCATTACGGCACCAGTTTCCGACTGAAATCCGAAGCGGAACAAATGAATCGACAGGCCGAAGAGAAGTTCGTCGATCTGGCCTACCAATCACTTTTCGGCCTAAAAATAGTAGCCGGACGCTGGTTTACCCAATCCAATGATTTGCCGGAAGGGAAGCCTTTCAATGCGTTTGTGGTCAATGAAACGATGGTTCAACTGCTGGGGCTAACACCCGAGAAGGCTATTGGTCAAACCATTATCATTAATGAAGGCGTCGCACCTATTCTGGGTGTTGTGAAGGATTTTCATAATACATCCCTGCAACAGCCCATTAAGCCCTGTGTCATGATGTGCTGGAATACAGGCTTCTACGATCAGATTCATTTACAGATACAAACGCAAAATGGTCGCTTGTTAAGCCTTCCACAAACGCTCAGTTTCATCGAAACGACCTGGAAAAAGCTGTTTCCCGACGATGTGTATCAGTACACTTTTCTGAACGAAGCCCTCACGAAGAATTACATCATTGAGCAACTCGTCTTCGACGCCTTCCGAATTTTTGCCGCTATCTCCATTTTCATTTCGTGCCTTGGTTTATTCGGGCTTATCACCTTTGCTGCCAATCAGCGCACGAAAGAAATAGGGCTACGCAAAGTCCTTGGTGCATCAGTTGCGAGCATTGTGGCCTTACTTTCCACCGATTTCCTTAAATTAGTGCTCATAGCCATCGTAGTCGCCACTCCGGTTGCCTGGTACGTGATGAATCAGTGGCTTCAGGATTTCGCCTACAAAATCGACATCGAATGGTGGCTATTTGCGTTAGCGGGTCTGTTGGCGATAGGTATTGCCTTGTTAACCGTAAGTTTCCAAAGTGTGAAAGCCGCCTTGATGAATCCAGTGAAAAGTTTACGCAGTGAATAATGCGTCTCTTAACTTAAACATCCATGCTCAAAAGTTACCTCAAAATTGCGATTCGCAACCTTGGTCGCAATCGCCTGACCACTGCGCTCAACGTAGCGGGCTTATCGGTAGGTGTTGCAGCTTGTCTGGTCATTTACCTGATCGTTCAGTTTGAGTTTAATTTCGATCAGCATGTCCCCAACAGTGGACAGGTGTATCGACTGGTATCGAAGTTTAAATTTGGTGACGATTTTTACCACAACCCCGGTTTGTCGGCCCCAATTCCGGCAGCCGTACGTACAGAACTGACTGGAACGAAAGCGGTTGCGGCTTTTCATACGGGCAGTTTTCAGGTTGTTGAAGTGCCTCGTCCGGGTGCCGAGCCGCTCCGGTTTCGTGCGCCAGAAAAAGAGCATGAGTGGCTGGCAACAACCGATGGTAACTTCTTCTCTATCCTGCCCCGCAAGTGGCTGGCTGGCTCTCCGGCAACATCCCTCTCGAAACCAGGTCAGGTTGTGCTAACGGAGCGGCAGGCCCGCTTGTATTTCGGGGATGCCAGTCCGGCAGTAGTAGGTCGTCAACTCATAGGGCAGCAATATCGGGACACCCTTGCGCTGACGGTTTCGGGCTTAATTAAAGACCTCGATGCACCCAGCAACTTTGATTTTCAGGCATTCGTTGCTCTCGCTACGGTCACCACTAGCAAGAAGCGTCAGGATAATCTGGGTTTTACGGAATGGAATAATACGAACTCATCGTCGCAATGTTTGCTTACGCTAACGCCCGGTACCGATCCAAAGCGGTTAGGTGAACAAATCATCAAGATGGTGGAGCGGCATATGCCTGCCAGTGAAGAGAAAGGCAATCGCTGGTTTATCCTTCAGCCGCTTGCCAATGTCCATTTCGACGCCGATTACGCCAGTGGCAGCCACGTAGCGCACCGCCCAACGTTGTTGATACTCGGTCTGGTTGGCGGATTTTTATTACTGCTGGCCTGCATCAATTTCATCAACATGGCAACGGCTCAGTCGACTCAGAGGGCCAAGGAAATCGGGGTGCGTAAGTCATTGGGTAGCGGACGATGGCAGTTAATGTTCCAGTTTCTGGGCGAAACCTTCGTGCTTACCTTGTTAGCAACGGGTATCGCGCTGGCACTGGCGCAGGGCGCACTAGTTTATCTCGGCGATATTGTGCCGACGGGTGTCGTGCTTGACTTTTCTCATCCGCATCTATACGTTTTCTTAATCAGTGTGGCCCTTGTTACGTCGCTGCTAGCTGGCCTTTATCCGGGGATTATAGTATCACGGCTTTCGCCAGTGGTGGCACTGCGTAACCAAACGGGTACCGTGGGTGGTAGCTCCCGGCTACGAAAAGTGCTCATTGTGGGGCAGTTTGTCGTGGCACAGGTGTTCATTGTTGGCGCTTTATTGGTTGGCCAGCAACTACGCTTCCTGATCAACTCCGATCTGGGTTTTCAACGCGAAGCTATCGTCATTCTCCATACGCCAACCAGCTCTTTTTTTAACGGCGACAAACAAAACAGCCGCTTTATGCTGGCAGATCGCATTCAGAAACTGTCGGGTGTGGAACGAGTGAGTATGGCCAACCAGACTCCTATTGCCGGTGGCTGGTCTACATCCACGCTGGAATATGCGGGTAAAAAGGGCAAGATAAAAGTTAACGTATACCGCAAAGAAGCCGATACGGCTTACCTGGCCTTATACGGCATGAAATTAGTAGCAGGGCGAAATCTGCTCCCAAGCGATACGGCTCGGGAATATGTTATCAACGAAACACTGGCGAAACGGATCGGCTTCCAGAATCCGGCCGATGCAGTCGGGCACGTATTAGACAAACTGCCGATTGTAGGTGTTGTGCGTGATTTTCACCATCTCTCGCTTCATTCGGCCATTCACCCAACCGCGCTGATGAGTCAGAAAGGCAATTTTTATACCTTTAATGTGAAGCTCCGGCGGACGGGTGCCAGTGGGTTCGACCAAACGCTGGCGCAAATCAAAACGCTCTGGGGCGCCACCTATCCCGATGACCCCTTCGACCCTAAATTCTTCGATGAATCAGTAGCCGAACTCTATGGCAAAGAACGCAACCTTGGGAAACTGATCACTCTGGCTACGGGCATTGCCGTGTTCATCAGTTGCCTGGGTTTATTTGGCCTGGTCACTTTCACGGCCGAACGCCGGACGAAGGAAATTGGGGTGCGGAAGGTGTTGGGTGCATCGGTCGCCAGTATTGTTACGCTGCTGTCCAAAGATTTTTTGATGCTCATCCTCATTGCGGTACTGATCGCATCGCCCGTTGCCTGGTGGGGTGTGGATCGTTGGCTGGAAGATTTCGCGTATAAAATTAACATCGAGTGGTGGCTATTCATTCTGGCAGCTCTCTTGGCGATGGGCATTGCGTTGCTGACCATCAGCTTCCAAAGTATCAAAGCCGCCTTGATGAATCCAGTTACCTCTCTACGGTCGGAGTAGCGTGGAGCAAGGTGCGCGGAGCAGGGCTAGGCGTAATTTTTCCCTGCTCCATTGCACTCCGCTCCACGCTCCATGCTATTGTCTGTGTCCTCACAGAACGCTTTAGCAAAGACTAACCCCGCCAGCGTTCTGTGAGGACACAGACCGAGGATACTGTTCGCTCGTTTTTTATCTGCCATCTTTCATCATCAAGCAACGTACGGAAGAAATAGGTGTCTGTTAGGGTAATGAACTCGTTGACAATAAACTAACAACAATCAATATGCGAACGCTTATAACTACTTTACTAGCCCTAGCGGCTTCGCTGGCCCTTGCCCAGCAAAACACCTCTATTAGCCGCAACATCAACGACGATGGCAAAACCCTGTCGATTCGGGTTAAGGGCACAGTCGATGGAAAACCGATTGATTATGATCGCACGTTCGACGTATCCAGCTTAAATCGGGATGAGCGAAATGCGCTTCGTGAACACATTCTGGATTCACTGAATGTGAGTATGCCGGCGCCACCAAGACCGCCAAAGCCACCCAAGGCACCTCGTGCAGCGATGTCTCTACGCGCCCCAATGACTCCAATGCCCCCCGTAGCGCCCCTGGCCCCACCTACACCGCCAACCGCTCCTGAGTCAGTAGCTATTATCAGCAGCGATCAGGAAACTATATCCGTAACCAACGGAGACAATCAGACAATGGCTGTGGGCGGGAAACATCCATACACCAAGGAGGTTAAGTACGATTCTGATGCCGGGCAATTGTACCTGCGCTATAAGTTTCAGAAAGATGGTGATGATTTCACCTACGAACGTACCATCGACGCGCCCAATAAATCGCAAAAGGAACGGCAGCAGATCATCGACGAAATTGAGAAGTCAATAGGATTGCCAAAATCGGGGAAATAGAGCTTCCTATTTGTGTAGAAACCCCAGAGTTTCATGTCCGCAACTGTACGACCTACGTCCGTTTGCGGACATTGAATTTTACGCCCTACAATCCAATTTACTAAAAATCAATCGATTACCCCTTTGGCATAGCATTTGGGTTTCATTAGATCAGTAAGATATACAAGGCAGTATGTTTTCTCTTCTTAACTTCAACGATCTACCGCTATGCTAGGCAATTACGTCAAGATTACGATTCGGACATTCTGGAAAAACAAGCTGTTTAGCGGTCTCAATGTAGTTGGCCTGGCCATTGGTATGGCGGCCGTCTGGTTGATGGTTCTGTATGTAGCCGATGAGTTGAGCTATGATCGACTCCACACCAAGGCAGATCGCATTGTTCGGGTAGTTCATTATGCGCAGTGGCCGGGTGGAAACCTGAAACTGGCGCCTACCTCGGCACCGTTTGGGCCAGCGTTGAAGAACGATTATCCGGAAGTTGAAAAGGTCGTTCGGTTCAATACCGAAGGAGGTGGTCAGATCACGTTTGGAGATAAAAAGATGGACGTGAATAACATTTTCTTCACAGACCCGTCGGTGTTCGACGTGTTTACATTTCCCTTTTTATACGGCGATCCAGCTTCGGCCCTCACCAAACCACAAAGTATCGTACTCACGAAAAGCATTGCCGAAAATCTGTTTGGCGATGCCAGTAAAGCCGTTGGCAAGGTCATTGAATTCAGTAACCATTTCCCGAATACGGTCACGGGTGTTATCGAAGATGTGCCGACCAATTCCCATTTGCAATTCCAGGCCTTACGGTCGCTACCCGACAATTACACATCTGGCTGGCAGAGTTTTGAACTCTATACCTATTTATTGCTCAATGAAGGCAGCAACTATAAAACGCTGGAAGCCAAGCTCCCCGGCTTTTTTCAGAAGTATCTGAAAAAAGAAATGGGTGCCGACGTTGTCTACCGGATGGAGCTTCAACCCTTAACCTCTATTCACCTCAATTCGCAGTTAGATTACGAAATTAGTGCGAACGGTAACGCCCGTACGGTCTCTATTTTTGCCGCCGTAGCTGCATTGATTCTGCTCATTGCCTGCATTAACTACGTGAATTTATACACGGCCCGCGCCCTCAAACGTACCCGAGAAGTGGGCGTTCGGAAAGCAATTGGTTCGTTTAAATGGCAACTGATCGGGCAGTTCCTGACCGAGTCGATACTCATGACATTGCTGGCGGGTTTTGTCAGTGCAATGCTCACCAAAATGGCCTTGCCGTACTTCAACCAGATGGCCGACAAGACGCTATCGATGGGCGGTATAGGCACTACAGCCCTGGTTGTGATCGTACTTTCGGTATGCCTCGGAGCACTAAGCGGCCTCTATCCGGCGTTACGATTATCAAGTTTCCGGCCGGTATCGGCTCTGCGGGGACAGGTTGGGAATCAGTCGGGAAGTATTCTGTTCAAACAGTCGCTGGTGGTGTTTCAGTTTGTGGCAACGGTCGCACTCATTGCCTGTTCGGGCATTGTGTATCGACAAATGAGTTATTTGATGCACAGCGACTTAGGCTTCAACAAAGAGCAGGTACTTACGTTTCACATCAATAGTGAAGACGTTCGTCAACGTATCGATGCACTCAAAAAAGCGCTACAACGAAGCCCGTTGATTGAAGGTGCATCGGCTGCCAGCAACCCGATTGGGAATAATAATATCGGTGGGAACGGCATGTTCTTCGAGCAGAATGGCGCACTGCCATCCAACACACAAGTTGTTCAGAAATTCATGGTTGACCCCGATTATCTGAATACTCTGGAAATTAAACTGCTACGTGGTCGAAATTTCTCGGAATCATTCAAGAGCGACTTGTCGGGAGCTGTGTTAGTCAACGAGACTTTAGCAAAGCAACTCGGCTGGAAAGAGCCTGTGGGCAAGCGGGTGAAATATTACATCGATCAGGAAAAACACACAGCCGAAGCTCGTGTAGTAGGCGTGGTAAAGGATTTTCATACTTATTCGCTTCAGCACAAAATTGAGCCGCTGGTCTTGCAAATGCCCGCTCCGATGGACAAAGACAATATGTATGTTCGGATTCAGGCCGGAAAAGTGACCGAAGCGCTGGCTTACATCCAGTCTGTGTATCGCACCTTCGATCCAAGTGCTACACTGGACTTCCACTTCCTCGATGAGAACTTCTCGAAGCAGTACAAAGCCGAGCAGAAACAGGGCGAAGTCTTATTGACATTCACGTTGCTGGCGGTGTTCATTGCCTGTCTGGGACTGTTCGGTCTGGCGGCTTTTGCTGCTGAGCAGCGCACCAAGGAAATCGGTGTTCGGAAAGTGCTGGGCGCGTCTGTTTTCAGTATCGTAACAATGCTCTCCAAAGACTTTGTGAAACTGGTACTTATTTCGATCGTCATTGCCTCGCCCCTGGCCTGGTACGCCATGAGCCAGTGGTTGCAGGGATTCGCCTATAAAGCCGACATCACCTGGTGGATTTTCGCCTTGTCTGGATTGTTGGCTATTGTCATTGCATTACTAACAGTGAGTTTCCAAAGCGTAAAAGCCGCGTTGATGAACCCGGTAAATAGTCTGCGAAGTGAATAAATTGGGTTTAGATTCAAAGGTCACGGAGATAAATTAGGTAGTGATTTAGTATGACCCCGACGGGGTCAGATGTGTATAGAAAGGTCATTATCCCTATAAACATTTGACCCCGTCGGGGTCACACTAAATTACGAATGATTGACTTCAAATTTATTCGATCACTAGATGTCACATCAATACACATACCCTTAATTATGAATAATCTACGCAAAATCGGAACAACCCTTTTCTTCGTATTAGCCACCTTGTTAGTACGTGCCCAAACACCGGCTCAAGTCTTGCCATCGTTCGATAAAGTAATTGCCAGTCCCCACGTGAGTATTGTATTGGTTGCGGGTGAACAGGAAAATATTCAGTTGCAGTACCAGAATATTGAGCCCGAGAAAGTGAATTATTCCGTTCAGAATAAAACCCTCAGCATCTACCTCGACGACGCCCGAATTACGGTCAAGAACCGGAAATGGAAAGATGGTGATATGGAATTTACAAGACCGATTTACGATAAGAGCGTAAAAGTAACCGCTTACGTAACCTACCGAAGCCTAAAAGCCCTGCAAATACGGGGCGAAGAAGAAGCCACCTGTCAGAGTGATCTACGTAGTGATTCATTCAAACTAAAGGTATACGGTCAGGCCACGGTTAATCTGGCAGGCTTAACAGCGAATAACCTCAAAGTCAGTCTGTACGGAGAAAACAAAGTAACGATCCGATCGGGCAAGGCAGCCAACCAGCAATATCGCATCTACGGTGAAAATAAACTCGATACGGAAAGCCTGATCGGCGAGCGGGTTTCCGTTCATTCGTATGGCGATAGCCAGTTGAACGTTTATGCCTCCAATCGAATCGGCGTAATGGCATTCGGCGAATCTGACATCAAGTACGCGGGTGATGGCAACCTGCGCAAAGGACTGGTAATCGGCGAAGTAACAATCCGTCGAGCGGAATAATAAATGCGAGGAGCCGGGTGCACGGAGCGGGGGTTTGCTAGTCCCCGCTCCGTGCACCCGGCTCCTAGCCCAAATAACACTCCCATGCTCCGTTCCTATCTCAAAATTGCCTATCGGAACCTGATCCGAAACAGAACGTTCTCCACCATTAACATCGTGGGACTGGCATTGGGTATGGCCTCCAGCCTGCTCATTTTCCTCTGGATTCAGGATGAACTGAGCATTGGAAAGCAGTATGCCAATGGCAACAATCTGTACCGGGTCATGGAGAATGAAATTGCCGACGGGCGGATTGTTACGGACGAGGATACGCCAGGAATCTTATCCGATGAACTCAAGCGGCAGTTTCCTGAGATTGTTCACGCGGCTGGATTCTCGTCGAAGGAGGGGCACGTAGTAAGCGTTGGGAATAAAATAGCCCGGCAAACAGGGCACTTTGCCGGTGCCGACTGGTTCAAGATGTACAACATTCCGTTGCTGGCGGGCACGGCAGCTGTGGCTCTCAACGCGCCCAATAATGTGGCTATCTCCCGAAAACTGGCCGAAACCTATTTCGGGAATCCACAAGCTGCGTTAGGCAAATCGGTTCGCTTCGATAATAATACAGATTTTCAGGTGACGGCGGTATTCGAGAATTTGCCCAACAATTCGCTCGATAAATACGATTATCTGCTTAACTGGGATCTCTTTTTAAAGCACAATCCGTGGATTAACGTATGGGACAATGCCGGGCCTGATACGCGCATCGAACTTCGGCCAGATGCTGATCCGGCTAAAGTAAACGCCAAACTTAAAACATTCCTGAGAGGTCGAAACAAAGACATTAGCCCCACGTACGACATTCAGTTATTCCTACAACCCGAGACCGAAGCGTATCTGTATTCCAATTTTAAAAACGGTATTCGCGATGGGGGGCGCATCGAATATGTACGGCTATTTGCCATTGTCGCGGTGTTTCTATTGCTCATTGCCGGGATCAATTTTATGAATCTGGCTACGGCACGTTCTACAAAACGAGCGCGGGAAGTCGGGGTTCGAAAAGTGGTAGGCGCCGAACGAGCCTCCCTAATTGGGCAGTTTATGGGCGAAGCCCTCCTCCTGACGATTCTGGCACTTGTACTGGCAGTTGTGCTCGTCAATCTACTTCTCCCAACATTCAACCTACTGACCGACAAACAACTGGTTCTTCCTCTACAGCAGCCCTCTTTCTGGGCCTTATTAGCCGGATTGCTAGTCGCCACAAGTAGTCTGGCCGGAAGTTATCCCGCCCTGTTTCTGTCTTCGCTCAACCCTGTTCGGGTACTAAAGGGGACGCTACGTTTTGGTGCGGGCGCACAGTTATTTCGGCGTGGCCTGGTAGTCTTTCAGTTTGTTTTATCGATGCTGATGATTGTAGGCACGGTGGTCATTTACAAGCAGCTTCAGTACATCCAAACGAAGAATTTAGGCTACGACCGCGAAAATCTAATCAGTATCCCCGGCGAAGGTGAGTTAGCTCGAAACTATTCAACGTTTAAGCAGGAGTTACTTCGACTAGCTGGCATTCAGACCGTTACCCATGCGCTCACCAATCCATTGCAAAACGGAAACACAACTGATGGAGTAGAATGGCCAGGCAAAGATCCGAACAGTGCCATTCAGTTCAACAATACCGTAGTTGGGTATGACTATGCCAAAACCCTGAAACTGAAGTTAATCGAAGGCCGCGATTTCTCGCCAAACTTTGGTACCGATTCAAGCAATTACCTAATCAATCAGTCGGCCGCCAAACGGATGGGGTATAAAGACCGGATCGCCGGATCGCCCATTGGTCAACCACTCTCATTTGGCAAGAAACCAGGAAAGATTGTCGGGCTGATTGAAGATTTCCACTTCAACTCACTGCACGTACCTATCCGCCCGCTCATTATTCGTCTGGGAGAGAATTGGTCCCCAAACAACATTCTGATACGCACTCAACCCGGTCAGACAAAGCAGGCATTAGCCAGTATCGAAGCTCTTTGTAAGAAATTAAATCCAAAGCTTCCGTTTACGTATTCGTTCATAGATGCCGAATACCAGAAACTTTACAAAAGCGAAACAGTCGTTGGTACGTTAGCAACCATTTTTGCATGCATGGCCATCTTCATTGCCTGCTTGGGCCTATTTGGGCTGGCCGCTTTCACAGCAGAACAGCGCACAAAAGAGATTGGTGTACGGAAAGTCCTGGGCGCATCTGTGGCGAGTATTGTGGGCTTACTTTCCGGAGATTTTGTCAAGCTGGTGCTGATCGCCATCGTCATTGCCTCACCCCTGGCCTGGTACGTGATGAATCAGTGGCTACAGGATTTTGCCTATAAGATCGACATCGAGTGGTGGGTATTCGCGCTGGCAGGTACATTGGCAATAGGTATCGCACTGCTAACAATAAGCTTCCAAAGCGTCAAAGCTGCTCTAATGAATCCAGTGAAGAGTTTGCGAAGCGAGTAATCTGACCGTGCGGGCGACCCCGCCAGGATTTTTATGATTTTACTGACCGACTTTGATTTTGTCTATTAAACTGATTTTGTTTTCGAAGAAAGCTGAATTCACAAAATCAAAGTCGGTCAGTAAAATCATAAAAATCCCGGTTCAGACATTGTCCGCACTCGTACGAAAAAGTGTCCGCTATCGGACAACCGATTTCTTCATATATAGAGAAGATATTGATATACAACAACATACACGCTTGGCACGATGATGGAGGGAGTAATTCTACTTACCTCAAATTCTACGCAATTTCTGCCGTTTTATGAAAACGCTCTTTACTCTGTTGCTACTCTCGATTGGTTTCGGTGCAGTAGCCCAACGGTCGTCCAGTAAAAATATCACGACCGATGGTCGGGAGCTTCGTATTCGCGTTGATATTGAACAACAGGGACGCTCAGTCCACTATAATCGTTCGTTCGATATCGAAGACATGGATAAGAGCGAAATAAAAGCGCTGGAAAACCATATCATCGACTCACTGGATCGGTTTGTTGATAATCAATCGAGTGAACTAATCATTGACCGGAAACACGAAGCACGGGCTAGAAAAAGACAGACCGACGTACAGGTAACCTCCTATTCTCGTTCAGATGAGCCATCACGTGATCGGATGGAAGCGAATTCCAGTTCTTCTCTGTCTCCCAGCGATGTAGCTCCAACGTCGGTGTTGGTTAAAGAAGACAAAGAAAACGGTCGGCTTTGGATGCAGTACTCCTTCGAGAAAGATGGCGAAGAGCTGATTATCGAACGTACGGCCAATGTGCTCGGCAAATCAGAGCGCGAAAAACAAGCCATCATCAAAGAAACCGAACGCAGTTTCGGTATCAAGACCGGTAATCAATAGCATTGGCACTGAAAAAAGAGGCATAAGGCTTTAAATTCACCTTATGCCTCTTTTTTTATGCCCTATTCTCAACAAATGATCTATCAAAACTATGCTTCTCAACTACCTTAAAATCGCATTTCGCAACCTGAGCAAAAATCGCGTGTTTTCGCTCATCAATATTGCTGGAATGGCCCTTGGTATTGCGGCTTTCGTTCTGATTCTGGAGTACATTAGCTTCGAAAAAAGCTACAATCAATTCCACCAGAATCTGGCCAATACGTATCGTATACTCCTGCAACACAAGGATGGCAAGTCCGACGATTATGTGCCTTCGGCCATCGCGACGACCCTGAAAAAGCAGTTTGGTGAAGTTAAAGCGGTTAGCCGTATCACGTCTGTTCAGCAGGGTATTGTTACCGTACCGGAGGCTGGTAAAACGCAGGCTATACGATCATTTCGGGAAACAAACTCGCTAACCGTCGATGGCGATTTCTTTCGCATCTTCTCATTTCCGGTGGTAGCAGGTTCGTCATCACTATACCAGCCAAACACGGTTGCCCTTTCGCAGACAAAAGCACGAACATATTTCGGTGCAGAAAACCCGATTGGTAAAATATTGACCCTGAATAGCCAGTTTGGCAAATTGCCCTACACGATCGTAGGCGTTTTTGCCGACGTTCCGGCAAATTCCGATTTGCAGTTCGATATGGCGTATTCGCTTAGTACGCTCGAAAGTGACGCCAATCGGAATGGCAATGACTGGGCGCGATTAGATAATTGGGAAGGTGCTTTTTCGCAAACATTCGTTCTGCTTGATCCACAAGCCGATCCTGTTGCGTTTCAGGCAAAAGCGAGTGAATTGATTTCGAAAGCGCGGCCTAAAGCAACCGAAACAGCCAGCGTACAACCGCTTACGTACATACACCTTGGTGATGGCTTAAGCGACACCCGACCAACCAGCGGTAAAGTTGGCTTTGTCTACATGTTGGGCGGCATTGCCTTCCTGATTCTGGTAATTGCCTGGCTCAATTACATTAATCTATCGACAGCGGGGGCCTTAAAACGAGCCAAAGAAGTTGGTGTTCGAAAAGTAGTTGGCGCGAATCGGGGGCAAATTATCGGTCAATTTCTGGGCGAGTCTCTGCTTCTAAATGCGCTGGGTTTAGGTCTGGCGATCCTGCTGATTACCTTACTCCAGGAACCGTTTAACCAATTGATTGACAAAAACTTATCATTAAAATCAATTAGCCAGAGTCCATTATGGATTGTTGGAGCCGGAGCCGTTTTGCTGGGCGCGATTGCTTCAGGGAGTTATGCTGCCTTTGCGCTGTCAGGTTTTCCAGTAATTAGCATCGTAAAAAATGCCTTTGTTCGGTCGGGGCAAGGTGTTCGGGTGCGGCAGACGCTCGTTGTTTTCCAATTCTCTATTTCGATTGTGTTGATGGTGGCCACAGTCGTTCTGTACAAGCAATTATCGTTCATGCAGAATCAGAATCTAGGCATGAACCTCAAGCAATTGCTGGTCATTAAAGGTGCTGAAGTGGGTGCCGATTCGACCCGACGAGCCGGAAAAACTGCCTTTCGCAATGAACTAGCCAGTCTGCCGTATGTCGATGGTTATTGCAATTCGGGGAGTGTGCCCGGTGGCTGGTATAATTTCAATTCCGATGGTGTTACGCGCCTGAATCCGGTGCCCGGCGACGAAAAGAAAAGCTACGCATTTACCTATAGCGATGATCGTTTTCTGCCAACCTACGGTATCACCCTGGCTGCCGGGCAAAATTTCACGCCCGAAATGTGTGCCAAAGGAACGGATGCCAACCGGGTGCTGATCAATCAAAAAGCGGCTAAATCACTTGGTTTTGCATCAGCACAGGACGCGGTTGGACAGAAAATAAAGTTTGGCAATGAACTGGAAGTGATTGGTGTCATCAATGATTACCATCATCAGTCGCTCCAACAAGCTATCGAACCCCTGATTATTTTTCCCGGCTATCCCAACTCGAACTATACTGTTCGACTGGCGACGGACAACATGCAGGCCAAGGTTGGCGAGCTGGAAAAGCTCTACAAGCAGCTATTCCCAGGCAATCCGTTCGAGTATTATTTCGTCGATGAACACTATAACAAACAGTACCAGACCGAGCAGCAATACGGTTCCATTTTTACGCTGGCATCGAGTCTGGCCATTCTGATTGCCTGTCTGGGTTTATTTGGATTAGCCGCTTATGCGACGGAACAACGTACCAAAGAAATTGGAGTTCGTAAGGTGTTGGGCGCATCGGTAGGCAGTATCATCACGCTCTTATCTAAAGATTTCCTGAAGCTGGTTGCCGTCGCTATCCTCATTGCATCGCCCATAGCGTGGTACGCCATGAACAATTGGCTCCAGGCGTTCGCCTACAAAATCAACATCGAATGGTGGATGTTTGCCCTCGCCGGTTTGCTGGCCGTCGGCATTGCGTTGTTAACCGTGAGTTTGCAAAGCGTAAAAGCCGCGCTTATGAATCCGGTGAAGAGTTTGCGGTCCGAATAACGTAGAGACGCAATCCCTTGCGTCTCTCCTCATGCGTCAGCAATTAGTACCCAAATACAGAAAACCATTCGGTTAAAATCCATTCGGGAGAGTAGACGCAAGGGATTGCGTCTCTACATTACCTCCCGAACAATTTCGTCAAATTTCTTCCCTTTATCACCCGGTAATCTTGCCGAAAACTCCTGCTCAACACCCTTCAACAGCTTAATACACAGTTGAATATCGTCGTCGGCCATGTTATGGAGCATCATGCCGGCCAACTGACTGATTTTCTGTCGGCAGATCGCGATGACGGCGAGTCCTTCTTCTGTTAATTCCACGCGCTTCGAGCGTCGGTCTTCAGTATCGTCATACTCCCGGATAAAGCCACGGCTTTTCAGGCGATTCAACATATCGGTTCCGCTCGAAAGCTCCATCAGATTACTGTAGATGATCTCTGTCTTCCGGGGATTTTTCGCCTGACTAATGTGCATCAGCAGCCCAAACTCTTCCAGTTGATTGACGCCCGTACCCTCCAAAGCGGCATAGGCATATACCATGTTTAGCTTGTTAACTCGCCCAATCAGACGTAGCAACTGACCGTTGGGATGCATGGGTAGCGGCCCACTTGCCATCGGTTTATCCGTAGCCGTAGCCGCTTCACGCTGCTGAATAAGCTGATATCGGCAGAAATCTTCGATACTGGCATCTGGATGCTTCTCCTCAAACTCCCCCCACAAATTGACTAAGGCTACGGTTTTATTCACAGTTAGTTCGTTTTCGTAGCAAAAATAAAAATAATGCTTCGGGTTTATTTTAATTACGTAAGCGTTGTACATTCACAAAAACAATTACGAAAACGAAGTAATAACATGAACACATCAACTCAAACACCCTTATCCATACTGGTTTTCGGCGCAACGGGTGGTACAGGAAAACAGTTTGTCGAACTAGCTCTGGCAGCGGGTCATCGGATTACAGCCATCGTTCGAAATCCAGCTACGATTACGCAACAGCACCCGAATCTGCGGGTTGTCCAAGGCGACTCAATGGAGCTTAATACATTCGCGGCAGAAGTGGATGGACACGATGCGGTTGTATCTTGTCTGGGGGTCAAGAAGCTAAAACCCACAACCGTTTATTCAGTTAGCGTTGCCAACATATTGAAGGCTATGCAGGGAACAACCGTTAAACGACTGATATGTATCTCATCATCTGCCATTGAGGTTAGTCCAAAACTACCCTGGGCATTGCGTATGCTCACGAAATACGTTCTGTCACGGATATTCAAACACATATACGCCGATACCCGACTGATGGAGCAAATCTTAAAACAAAGCTCTGTCGACTGGACATCGGTACGCCCACCCCGACTTATAGATAAGCCGCTGACGGGAACGTATCGCTACGCCATCAATGATTATTTAGTGAGATGTTTCCAAATTAGCCGTGCTGATCTGGCTTGTTTTATGCTGGATCATATTACTGATACACAGATGATTCGAGCAGTGGTTGAAGTAGCGAATTGATGTTGGTACGCCATTAGAAAAAAAAATTTACTTTTTTCTGTAACCTTCCCAATTTCGCACGGTTTCCAGTCCAAATAACAGTAAACAACGACATAAATTCGGTTGAGCTCTCTGACAGACAACGCGCTGATGCTGCAGGTAAAGGCAGGCAATATGGATACGATGGGCTTGCTCTTCGAGCGATACAATCGTCCCTTACTCGGCTTTCTTTTCCACATGACAAATCAGCGCGAAGCCAGCGAGGACATGGTGCAAACTGTGTTCTACAGAATGCTCAAGTATCGGCATACGTTCACGGGTGATGGTGAGTTTAGAAGTTGGATGTACCATCTGGCCCGGAACGTACTGGCCGATCATAGTAAACAGAACAAACGTTCGTCGCATCAGTACGATCTGGCCGATGTAGCCGAACGAATTGGAGGAGGACCAGCCGCCGATGAGCATGTACAGAAAGAACAGGAACTGGATATGCTGCATCGGGCCATGGCGAAGTTAAGTGCTGAGAATCGCGAAGTACTGGTACTGAGTCGATTTCAGGAATTAAAGTACGAGGAAATTGCGCGGGTGCTGAATACGACGGAGGGAGCGATAAAAGTGCGGGTACACCGGGCGATGAACGAGTTAAAGAAAATTTATCTGACGATTGAGAATGGAAAAATTGCCAATAAACTGTGAACAGACGACAAACCAGCTAACCGACTGGCTAAGCAACCAATTACCGGATGCTGAACGGGTGAGTCTGGAAGCTCATCTGGCGCAGTGCCCAGCTTGCCAGGCAGAAGCCGATTCGACCCGGCAGCTTTGGCAGCTCATGGGAAACCTGCCCACGCCGGAGCCTAGTCCAATGGCACGGGTTCGGTTTCAGGCGATGCTGGATACGTATAAGGAAACCGTTACCGAAAAACAGGAAAGCATATTTGATCAGATACTAGCGAAATTACGGGAGCTTTGGGTTCCCCAAAACGCACTCCGACTGGCCTATAGTCTTATTCTGTTAACTGTTGGTTTGGGTGCCGGTTATTGGATAAACCACGCCAACTCACCAACGGTAGCTTACAAACAACAGATTGACACGCTCTCAACGCAGGTGCAGGAAATGCGCCAGATGATGATGCTCTCGTTGCTGGAAAATCCATCTGCTTCTGAGCGACTCCGGGCTGTGAGTTATACCGAAGAAATCAATCAGACAGATGGGCGAGTAATTGAAGCCTTACTGACTACACTCAACAACGATGATAATGTGAATGTGCGCCTGGTTACGCTGGAAGCGCTCGCCAAACTGGCCGATAATGCAAAAGTCCGCGAAGGTTTGGTACTGTCCATCACGCAACAGGAATCACCATTAGTTCAGTCAGCGCTGGCGGATGTGATGGTGAAACTACAGGAGAAACGATCCGTCAAGCACCTTCGGGAATTGCTTCGAAACGACAACCTGAACGACTTAGTCAAAGGCAAAATCGAGCAAAGTATCCGGGACTTGTCCTAATATTCTTTTTTGTCATCCCGACGCAGGAGGGATCTTCGGAATAGTACGCTTTAAGATCCCTCCTGCGTCGGGATGACAAAAAACAAAAACCTTAAATCCAAACAACAACGATGAAACTGTTTATTATCCCCGTACTGGCGGGGTTGGTGCTCTCTTGTGCCCAAACGCCGGCAACTGCTCAGGAATTTAAAGAGCATGTTAGTAAAGAATTTACCGTATCGAAGGCCGCAACGGGTGCGCTGGCTATTTACAACGTCAATGGCTTTATTAAAGTCGAAGGCTATTCGGGCGACAAGGTCGTGATAGAGGTGGATAAGTCCATTACTGCCAAAAACAATGAGGATCTGGAAATCGGCAAAAAAGAATTCCAGCTTCAGTTCGGCCAGCAGGGCGACAGCATTGTGGCCTATATCGCCGAGCCCTTCGATTCACGTCCCCGACGGAGCCGAAACCGGAACAACTGGAATAATAACGACCGGGATGTTGACTATGATTTTACACTCAATTTCACGGTGAAAGTCCCAAACCAAATGAACCTTGTCGTGTCGACGGTTAACCGGGGCAATGTGACGGTCAAAGACGTTAACGGAACACTCAGAGCGCGTAATGTAAATGGAGCCATCACGCTGACGAACATAAAAGGCACGACAGACGCCCACACCATCAACGGAAATCTCGACGTCGATTATGTAGCAAATCCACCCGAAAACTCGTCCTATTACACGCTCAACGGAAATATCAATGTGAGTTACCCGGCCAATCTATCGGCTGATCTGCAATTCAAGACATTCCAGGGCAAGTTTTTCACCGATTTCCCTAATACAGAGGTTTTGCCAGTGCAGGCGATTAAAACGACTGAGCACAACGGTGAAGGAACGGTCTACAAGCTCAACAAAAACATCGCTATTCGAATCGGCAATGGCGGTAAGACCTTCAAGTTTGAAACATTTAACGGAAGCATTTACATTAAAAAACAATCCTAATGAAAACTAGTAATTTGACAATTGGACTCCTGTTCATCGGGCTGCTCGCTACCCGCCCATTAGCAGCTCAGAATGAAGTGAAAGAGCAATTAGTCGTTCCCTTAAGCGACCCATCGAAGCCAGGCAATTTGCGCGTAGGCCTTATTAATGGCTCTGTTCACGTAGTTGGTTACAGCGGCAAAGACGTAGTAATCGACATTGTGGCCAGCCCAAAACGCGGACGACGCGACGATGATGATGACCGCTCTGATCGAAATTCCAACGGCATGAAACGCATTGCAACGGGCTTGCCGCTCGACGTTAGTGCCGAAGAGAAAAACAACAACATAAACGTCAACGCCAATACAACCAGACAGACTATTGACCTGACGATTAAAGTACCTCAGCGTTTTTCGATGAAGGTGAGTACCATCAATAATGGTACGATTGAAATCGAGAACGTGAGCGGTACCCTGGAAGCAACGAACGTAAACGGCTACATCCACATGACCAACGTTTCCGGTTCTGTTGTGGCAAATACGGTAAATGGAAACCTGATTGCCAGTTTCAAATCCATTGATTCAGATACGCCCATGGCATTCTCTACGTTGAACGGCAATGTCGATGTAACCTTCCCCGCCAGCGTAAAAGCGAACAGCAAACTCAAATCTGATCGGGGCGATATTTATAGCGATTTCGACATTGATGTCGATAAAAACCAGCCCAAAGTGAACCGTACTAACCAATCGGGTATGTATCAGGTGAAGATTGATGATTGGGTGTACGGAAAAATCAATGGTGGTGGCCCCGAAGTCATGATGAAGAACATGAACGGGAATATTTACATCCGCAAAGCGAAGTAAATTTAAATTGAACGACACTTTGTGTGACCCCGACGGGGTCAGATGTTTATAGCACTGATGATCATTCTATAAACTTTTGACCCCGTCGGGGTCACACAGTGAGTAAATTATTGAAGTCGTATCCTCGGTCTGTGTCCTCACAGAACGCTTTAGGCAGGGATAGTCACAGGCGTTCTGTGAGGACACAGACCGAGGATACCAAGCAGACAATCTCCTGCTAATCAATACAATAAAAACCTGATCGGGTTTTACTAATCAACATTTATGCGTAACCAACACCTCATTCTTGCTCTCTGTTTTTTCGCGCTCACAACCGAATTAGCCTCTGGGCAGGTGAAGCCATCCACGGAAAAAGCCAACCCTGAAACGGCCATTCGGCAGTTGGGAACAGCCTTCGTTCAGGAGAAAACACACGTAGGTTTGTCGATTGGCATTGTCCGAAATGGGAAGACCACTTTCTACAATTTCGGAACGACGGAGAAAGGCAAAGATCAGGTGCCTACGCAGAATACGATTTACGAAATTGGCTCGATCAGTAAAACGTTTGGGAGTCTTCTGCTAGCCCAGGCCGTCCTCGAAAAACGCGCCAAACTTGACGATGATATCCGCCAATACCTTGACGGTGATTACCCGAATCTGGCCTATGAGGGCAAACCTATCCGACTGGTCAATCTGACTAACTGGACATCTGAATTACCGGACAATTTTCCTGACCAGCCTGATCGTTTCAAAGAGGTTAGTCCCGATTCTGTTCCGTTTCGGGTTGTGAATGAGTTGACTCACTATACAAAACAGGATTTCTTTAACGATCTGCGCGCAGTAAAGCTCAAAGCAGCTCCCGGTCAGAATCCGCGTCATTGCAACGTAGCGGCTCAATTAGTAGGCTACATTCTGGAAAAAATCTACCAGATGCCTTACGAAGAGTTAATCAGAACAAAGATCGAAGAACCGCTCCAGATGCGTAATACCTTTGGGTCAGCCTCCTCTTCTGATCTGTTTGCCAAGGGTTATAACGGAAAAGGCAATCCGATGCCCGAATTTACCATGAAAGCGATGCAGGCTGCTGGCGGACTTCGTTATAGCGCTACTGATCTGCTGAAATACGCAGCCTATCAGTTAGACGAACGGAACAAAGCGGTGCAATTAACCCATCAGCTAACCTGGGGTAATTTCGACAATCAGGCGTTTGGGCTGAACTGGTTTCTCCATAAAACCATCGATAGCAAACGACAGGTTGAGCATTCGGGTGGTACGTTCGGCTTTGCCAGTTTCTGCGACTTATATCCCGATCAAAAGGTAGGTCTTGTGTTACTCGCCAATGATGCCGATCAGGAAACGCAGTATCGACTCGGCGAGTTGTCTAAAAAGATTATGGAAGTCTTCTACGGCGAACCAATCGCCCTGACGATGCTGACCAATGAGCTGAAAAAGCGAGGTTATGGACAGACGATCAACGTAGTAAGGGATGTTCGGAAGAAACATCCCGAACTTCACCTCACCGAAAATTATGTGAACGGCTGGGGCTACTCGCTGGTTGGGCAGAACAAATTACAAGAGGCCATTGAAATCTTTAAGCTGAACGTCAGTTTGTTTCCTAAAGGCTGGAATACGTACGATAGTCTGGCCGAAACTTACGAGCGCATCGGCAACCGCAAGCTGGCCATCGAGAATTATAAGCAGTCGCTGTCGTTGAACCCACAGAACACAAATGCCACCGATTATCTCAAAAAAATTGGTGAACTAACTGAAAAGTAGCTCGCTCCAAAGGGCGAACTGCTACTGGAAACAGAAATAGTTTCATTCTTAAGACAACGCACGCAACCCGCGTGCGGGAAACTGCATCTTTACTGCAAACAGCAAGCCTCTAAACCAGACTACTCCCTATGAATGCCTGGCTCATCTCTGCATTTTTACTCTTTCCATACGGACTTATCAATCCAAAGCGGTCCATTGCAATCCCGACATTGCTGAAGAAAGCGTTGACCGATAATCCATTGAAGACATCAGTCGATACGATTGTTGAACAGGCAGCTCAACAGTTCATGACGGCACCCGAATCCGTAGGACTTTCGGTAGGTATTTTTAAAGATGGTCAAACGTACGTATATAACTACGGTACGGTTGAAAAGGGCAAACAACAACTTCCGACCAGCCAGACGATATACCCGATCGCGTCAATTAGCAAGACATTTACAGGGGCCTTGCTCGCGCAGGCGGTTGTGGAAAAGAAAGTAAAACTAGGCGATGATATTCGTAAATACCTGACGGGCAATTATCCAAATCTGGAATATGCAGGGCAGCCAATCCGGCTCTTTCATTTGCTCAATCACCGATCAGGCTTACCGTTCCTGCTGCCTGATGTTCCGGATGCGTTTGCCAATACAGCGATACCTTCATCGGCAATTGCCACCGAACTCCTCCAAAACTATACCCGAGCTGATTTCTATGAAGACCTGCATAAGGTGAAACTGGATGCTATGCCGGGCCATATGTTTAAGTACTCCAATGCGGGCGCTCAGTTACTGGGTTATATTTTAGAGCGAGTATATAACCTACCGTTCGAGAATCTTGTACGCCTGAAACTGACCCAGCCGCTGGCCATGGACGACACAAAAATTGAGCTGACACCTTCGGAGCAGGTTAGTTTCGCAAAAGGCTATAATTGCACCGGCGTGCAGATGCCACCGATCCCGGATCAACTTCAGGGAGCTGGCGCACTGAAATCGACCGTGGCCGATATGCTGAAATACAGTCAATGGAATGTTAAAGAAGAGACCGAAGTGGCAAAACTAGCTCACCGGCCAACCTGGGGCGATATTGATCGCTACTCGGCAGGGTTGAACTGGCAAATGCTGAAATCATCGGGTTATCGGGCTATTTGGCAAGACGGCAACATCCCTGGCTACAGCAGCTTATGCGTCAACTATCCCGAATTGAATATGGGCATTGTCGTTCTCTCCAACGAATGTGATCGCAAGACAGCTTCCCGAATCACAGCCCTAACGAACCAGGTTGCCAAAGCACTTGATGAGCGGGCCGTTGTCTTGCCTAATTGATCGATTTCACCTCACGGCAGCGGCCGACTGTCCCCAGTCCCTCTCCTGTTTTCAGGAGAGGGGAGCAGTCTCGTCCTTTTTTTAGCCTCTCACCTAAAAATCTAATAAAGAGCGAGATCTTATTCTCGCGAGTCACCCCTCTCCTGTTTTAGGAGAGGGGCCGGGGGTGAGGTGGCCCCTGTGGCGAGGTAGCAACTCTATATATCAAACCTCCCTTCTCCTAAATCCTCTCCTTCCACTATGTTTCGCAACTACCTCAAAATCGCCTGGCGGAATCTGCTCCGCAGTAAGTCTTTTTCGGCCATTAATATTCTTGGCTTGTCGGTGGGTATGACTTGCTGCATGCTATTGGTGCTCTATATCCGCAGCGAACTTTCATACGATAAGCACCATCAATACGCTAATGATCTGTATCTGGTGAAAAGTAAAACAACGGAGTCAACCGGAGTCGAAACAGAAAATCCCCGAGAACCGTCGCTTTACGCAGCCGCCCTCAAAGCAGAATTCCCTGAAGTGGAACAGGTAACCCGATTGAAGACAAATTTCAGTGAAAGCAAAATCATGCTTCAGGTTCGGCAACCCGGCCAACCTACGCAATCCTTCTACGAAACCAATGGGTATCAGGCCGATTCGACATTCTTCGATCTGTTTACCTATCAGTTTACTGAAGGCGACTCAAAAACTGCATTGCAGGATGTTCATTCCGTTGTGTTGTCGGAGGACGTGGCGCACAAGTTGTTTGGCGATGTCCCAGCGCTCAACAAACTGATCCAGATTAACGGCTCAACGGGCAATGGCGAAACCTTTAAGGTCACGGGCGTATTCCGCGACGAGAGCGCCCGTTCGCACATCGACGCGCGCTTCTTCGTACCCATGAGCGCTGGTTGGGTGGGGCACTTCTTGCGGGAGAACGAGCAGAATTTCTACTACAACAATATGTTCTATACGTACCTGCGCTTAAGGCCGGGCGCCGATGCAGAACAGTTGAATAGAAAACTGCCCGCCTTCATCGAAAAGTATGCCCGAGAAGGACTTAAGAGTGCAGGGATGGACAAGAAGATTTCGTTAGTTGCCGTACCGGATTTGCACCTGCATGGACAAATTCGGGAGGTTGTGACACCAACAAGCAGTGTCACGTACCTCTACATACTGGCATCGATTGCTCTGTTCACCTTGCTAATTGCCTGTATCAACTTCATGAATCTGGCTACGGCTCGCTCAGCCAAACGAGCTGCCGAAGTAGGCATTCGCAAGGTGATGGGTGCCGGACGTGGCGGCTTAGTTCGGCAATTTCTGGGTGAGTCGATGGTACTGACTTCACTGGCATTAGTCATCGCCATTGGGCTTGTTGCGCTGCTTCTGCCCGTATTTAATCAGTTAGCGGGCAAGTCGTTAGCTTTCTCAACGCTCATCGAACCAAAGACAATTGCGGCCTTTATCACGTTGGCGCTATTGACTGGCTTACTAGCCGGAAGTTACCCCGCCTTTTATCTGTCGGTATTCAATCCGGTCGAGGTGTTGAAAGGGCGATTTGCCAATTCTATTTCCGCCACAACACTACGTCGGGGGCTGGTTGTGTTTCAATTTGTGATTTCGATTGGGCTGGTTCTGTCAACGCTGGTTATTCAGCAGCAAATGAAGTTTTTGCGTAATCAATCCCTGGGCTTTACCAAAGATCAGCAGTTGATTATTCCCATGCGTAGCGACGACTCCCATAAAGCGTACCCAACCCTGCGGGATGAAATTCAGCAGATCAGTCAGGTTACGGGTGCCGCCGGTGCTAAATTTTATCCCGGCATTTTAAGCCCGAATGACGTGGGCCTCTATCGGCCTGATCAAACTACGAGTCAACAGCAGTACGTGAAACTGAACTTTGTAGACCAGGGCTTCATGCAACTTATGGGATTCAAGGTAGTAAAAGGTCGACTGTTTTCGCCCGCTTTTCTGGCCGATACCAACCAGCGAACCATTGTTAACGAAACTACCCTGCGTAAACTGGGCGTTCCCTTGTCAAAAGCGATTGGTTATAAGCTCAATTTTGGGGAGGAAGGGCATCGCTCTTTTCTGGAAGTAGTGGGCGTAATCAGAGATTTTCATTTCGAAGACCTGCACCATTCCATTGAACCATACGCGTTTCTGCTGAATAATTCGCCCAATTACAATTACCTGATCGTTCACGTCAACACTGCTCAGGCCAACGATGTACTTGCTCTGGCCGAACGAAAATGGAAAGCGCTACTGCCCAACGACCCGTTTGAATACAGTTTTCTGGACGAAGATTTCCAGAAAAATTATCAGGCAGATGCCCGCACTTCGGGTATTGTAAGCTACTTCACCTTCATTGCCATTCTGATTTCGTGCCTGGGTCTATTCGGGCTGGCGGCTTTTGCCGCGCAGCAACGTACCAAAGAGATTGGCGTTCGGAAAGTGCTGGGTGCCAGCGTTGGTAGTATTGTTACGTTACTGTCTACAGATTTTGTAAAACTAGTTGGCATTGCCATCGTTATTGCCTCTCCCATTGCCTGGTACGCGATGAATAGATGGCTACAGGGCTTCGCGTACAAGGTTACAATCGAGTGGTGGCTGTTTGCTCTGGCGGGTTTACTGGCCATGGGCATTGCGCTGTTGACGGTCAGCTCCCAGGCGATAAAAGCCGCTCTGGTCAATCCAATCAAGAGTTTGCATTCGGAGTAGGCTTTTTCGGCTAACTGGCATCTCGTGCGTGAACCGTTTAAAGTCGCAGCTCGAACGAGTATATCTGAAGTGGAACTGCGTAGCCTGGAATGATATACCGCGCGTATTCGTTGGGGGATTATTCATTAACGCCTGGAATGCCATTCCGGGATACGCTCATGACCACTCGCGTGCTGCTGCTGACGCCACCCTTTACTCAGTTGAATACACCCTACCCCGCTACTGCCTACCTGAAAGGTTACCTAAACACCCTTTCTATGGCTGATGGTGGCTCGGTGGTGGCGCATCAGGCAGATCTGGGTATTGAAACGATCCTGAATCTTTTCTCCAAAAAAGGGCTGACAGACCTATTTGCGACAGCCTCCACAGTAGCTGATCTGAGCGAAAACAGCCAGCGAATGTTGCGGCTACGAGCCGATTATGTAGCAACGATTGAGCCAACGATCCGTTTTTTGCAGCACCGAAATCCCACGCTGGCTCACGCAATTGCCGACCGGAGTTACCTGCCCGAAGCCTCCCGTTTTGCCGAGGTCGATGAACTAGACTGGGCCTTCGGGACTATGGGGCTCCACGATAAAGCACGCCATCTGGCCACCCTCTATCTGGAAGATATTGGCGATTTACTGGCCGAAGCCATTGACCCACATTTTGGATTCAGCCGATACGCCGAACGGCTGGGTCGAACCGCTACCCATTTTGATGATCTGCAGGCTGAACTGACGGCACCCGATACACTAGTTGGCAAAACGCTGTTGCGTCTGCTGGATCAGAAAATGATTCAGTATCAGCCAACGGTGGTTTGTTTGACAGTGCCATTTCCGGGAAATCTGTTCGGCGCATTGCTATGCGGACGACATTTGAAGCTGCACTATCCGGCTGTTCGGGTGGTATTGGGCGGAGGCTATGCCAATACCGAACTCCGCAGTCTGCGTGAACCGCGCCTGTTCGATTACGTGGATTTCGTGAGTTTGGACGATGGCGAAGCACCCCTGCGCTCGTTGCTCGAACATCTGCGTGGTCAGCGGGAAGCTGCCAAACTGAAACGGACATTTATGCGGGTAGATGGAAAAGTGGTCTATCAAAATGGTGCCACCGACCGGGATGTAGCCCAGCGCGATACCGGCACTCCCGATTATGCCGATTTGCCCCTCAACGATTATCTGTCGGTAATTGAGGTAACTAATCCCATGCACCGGCTGTGGAGCGATGGCCGCTGGAATAAGCTAACCCTGGCCCACGGCTGCTACTGGGGCAAATGCTCGTTCTGTGATATATCCCTCGATTATATTGCCCGATATGAACCGCTCACTGCCGGGCTGCTCTGCGACCGTATTGAAACCATTATGGACCAAACCAGACAGAACGGTTTTCACTTTGTGGATGAAGCTGCTCCACCTGCCCTCATGCGAGATCTGGCGCTGGAAATTCTGCGCCGGGGGCTAACGGTGGTTTGGTGGACTAACATCCGGTTCGAGAAAGCATTCACGGCCGATTTGTGCCAACTGCTCAAACTGTCGGGTTGTATTGCCGTTTCCGGTGGGTTGGAAGTGGCGTCGGATCGATTGCTGGAACGGATGAAGAAAGGCGTGACCGTGGCGCAGGTGGCTCGTGTGGCCAATCACTTCACCACCGCTGGCATTATGGTTCATGCCTATCTGATGTACGGTTTTCCGACGCAAACTGCCCAGGAAACCATCGATTCCCTGGAAATGGTGCGGCAGTTGTTTGCCATCGGGGTGGTTCAATCCGGCTTCTGGCATCGATTTGCGATGACCGCTCACAGTCCGGTGGGCCTCCATCCGGCCGGTTTCGACGTACAGCGCATCGGCCCTATTGATGGTCCCTTTGCCGACAATGATCTTGACCACGCTGATCCGCTGGGGGCCGACCACGACCGTTTTTCCAAGGGTTTGCAGAAGTCGCTGTTCAATTACATGCATGGCGTCGGGCTGGAAATGCCACTTGCCAGTTGGTTTACATTCCGGGTACCACCTACTACCGTACCACCCGATTACATTGAAACTGCTATTGCCGATACCACCGAAGACCTACTGCGCAGTCATGCGCTGGTGGTCTGGCCAGGTCACGCACCCACGCTGACCGTGGTGGAACCACGCCGGGGACGTCGATCGTCCCCGCAGAAAAAATCTGTGCCACAAGCAGAACTAACTTTTGCCCGACGGCAGGATGATCTGGTGCTGGATCTACCCTTGACAATGGGCCAATGGCTGATGCAGCACTGGCCACAACTTAGCCTGAACGCACCAGAACCATTGACCCTCCAACAAGTACGAACCACGTTTGAGCAGGCTGGCCTGGGCAGCTTCGTCGCCTTTCAGCAAACCGAAGATTGGGCGGATTGGCGTACGGCAGGGTTGCTAGTGCTATAAATCAGCCCGATTCTCTTTCGCATAAAACCGTCTGTAGACTGAAGGAATGACGCTAAATACGTTAAATTGGCCGTACTAATCTTCTGTTTCAACTTGAAAATTTCAGCGGAGATACCGGTTCATCATTTGCCTCAAACGGACTTTTACGCGTCCTATACAGATGGAATTAAGCTGGGCGAGTTTGGCATTAGTCACCGGATCGATTTCTTCGCAATAATCTGGTTCCTGGAAGATGCAGGATTACATTATATCGATTTTGATCCATACCCGATCAAAAAGAATATGGTGTATCTGGTAGCTCGTAATCAGGTACATTCACTTCCGGGAGATGCGCCTAATACCCGGACAATTATCTTTTCCAAACGTTTTTTTGATAGCATTGAGGAAGATGACCTCCGTTTTTTATTCGCACCGTTTAACAATGCGGGCATTAGCCTACCCAATGAACTGGTTGAACCATTGACTCATCTGTTTGAGCTGATGCAACTAGAGAGCAAACTGCAACAGGGAAACCGATTGCTTCACCTATACACGAACGCTTTTCTTGTACACATTCTGCGACTGAGCCATAATTCTGAAGCAACGGACGCCTATCAGGACGAGCGCATGCGTAAATTGTTTGAACTCATCGGCAGCCATTACAAAACGCAGAAGTTTGCCAGCTTCTACGCGGACCAGATTGGCCTTACTGCCAGGCGTCTCAATCAACTAGTGAAAGAGAAACTGGATTTGTCGGTTAGCCAGCTTATTTACAATTACACGCTCATTGAGGCTAAACGTGAGATTAGCCACAGCGTTAAGTCATTTAAAGAAATCGCGATAGAGCTTGGCTTCCGGGAACAATCCTATTTCAGCCGTTTTTTCAAAAAACAGACCGGTCTCTCTCCGGAGCGTTTCCGACAGGAAAATCCTTAACTGGTACTTTCCTCCATTTCCAGATAGTGCTATTAGAGGCACCAATTGTAACATCGATTTCAGAAGCCATTTTACCGGTTTGGGCGTTCTACTAACAAATAAATAGTAGTAATCATGTCTCTTTTAAATGGTAAAGTTGCCCTTGTAACCGGAGCTGGTTCAGGTATAGGCAAACAAGTAGCGTTAAAGTACGCGGCCGAAGGTGCCAAGGTTGTTGTTAGTGATATTGTAGAAAAAGGTGGTAACGAAACGGTTGCCGAAATCATCGCGGCAGGTGGTGAAGCCTTTTTTGTTAAGGCAGATACCAGTAGCCCAACAGACAACGAATTGTTGGTGCAACAAACCCTTGAAAAATACGGCGCGTTGCACATTGCCTGTAACAACGCAGGCGTTGGCGGACCAACCATTCCAACAGGTGAATATCCGCTGGATGGCTGGGACAAAGTTATTCAGATAAATCTTTCGGGTGTGTTTTACGGGATGCGCTACCAACTACCGGCCATTCTTCAATCGGGAGGTGGCACTATCGTTAATATGGCCTCCATACTGGGCAAAGTTGGGTTTGCCAATTCAGTAGCCTATGTAGCTGCTAAACATGGAGTTATCGGTTTAACCGAAACGGCAGCGGTCGAATATGCCGCAAAAGGAGTTCGTATCAATGCCGTTGGTCCGGGCTTTATAAAAACTCCACTCGTGGAAAGCTCAATGGACCAGGCCTCAAGAGATGCGCTGATCGCCTTACATCCGATCGGTCGCTTAGGCGAATCTGCCGAAGTTGCCGAATTAGTCCTATGGCTAAGTTCTGACAAGGCTTCGTTTGTTACAGGCTCCTATTACAATGTCGATGGCGGCTATTTAGCTCGTTAGCAGCTATTGCAACTAAACAACAAGACCACATTGGCGTAAAGCGGCTTGATCGGGAAATCAAGCCGCTTCTGTATGCTATGGGCCGTATTTGAGAATCATTCAGCTAGTCAAGCGTTCAACAGTCACGTCTGATTGGTTTTAGAAAAGACCCGTTTTAAGTTAATCCCGAAATATGTTTACTCTTTGAATTATAATGGGTAGATATTGGCTCCATTATTGTTTATAAGTAAACCGTTGAATACATAAGTTACATCCAAATTCTAAGTGACTTATTGTTTTTTATCAAGTCTAAACAATAAACTAGACCTTAATTAATTTACCCATTACGAAAACACAAAAACGTCATTCAGCGGTACTGGATTGTATTTTTCACCAACCGCTAGTCTTTTTTTGTCTCGTCATGGCTTTATGATTATTTCTAGAATGACGTTTCCCCGCTTCGTAGTCTCAAAGGCATCTAATCGTGTAGACTGCCTTAAATTCGGCAATCGTATAGAGGGAAAACTTATCGGCTTCTGATTGATTATATATTTCTGAATGAAACTATGATAAATTCACTATTAACTCGTTGGAATTACCTTTTGACTTCCTGTCAAACCTACTTTACTCACTGGAAAAAAAATCAAGCACAGGAATACCGCATGGATAGTACATGGCCAGGCGAGGCCGACGAGATTGATCAAGACCAGACGTCTGACGTTTGGCAGGATACGAAACAACCCAGCCAGCCATCGGGTATCGTGCATGAGTGGAATAATACTATATTACTTGGCAACTAAACCGGTTATATCCAGCTGGTTCTGGTCATAAATTTCATTTTAATGCTGTTTCCTGGAATCGTAATTTACGACCAGCAAGTGATTGGCATTAACCTTAAGCGTTAGCTAGAAATCATTCAGAAATTCTCCATTTTTTTATAGGAATTTTCTTGTCCGCTTACGAACGTGGGGTGTCCGATTTCGGACACCCCACGTTCGTTTTTACTACATAACTCGCTAATTAATAATCTATTACACTACTGGTATAACATTTGGGCAGTTTATAAGGTATGAGTTAAATGTGTATACAGTCAATCACTTATTCTTGTCCTTAAACTATGTCATACATCGCCATTCCCATCTCTTCGCTGCCTGGCAAACAGGACATCGAAATCGACGTGACCATCAACGGTCAGAAACAGGCGCTACACTATCGTGTAGAACTATTTTACTGGGGCGACTGCCGGGTGCCAACATTTGACCGGGTAGAGTGTATTCGTCAGCTATTAGCTGACTACGACCAGGACTGGACGCTTTATTATATTGGCTCCCCAACGGATGAGTTCGTTCCAATTACATTCGTCAAACGAGAAGACCTGGTCAAACAGCGAACGTTACTCAGAGCCAGATAATGGCTTGGAATTTAGCGCCCAATGGACGTTAAATCAGCTTAATTTTGCGCTTACCCATACGACCAGATTCGCAAAAGTTCCATCTTTAACCTTTGGGTTAACTCATGAAAGCGATCTGGGCATTTTGGGGCGTATTCCTATGGTTTCTGAATCAACCAACGCAGGCACAGCAGGGTCTGAAGGGAGAGTACTATACCGGAACGAATTTCGAGCATAAAGTTTTTACGCGAATTGACCCCGCCATCAGTTTCAATTGGGCAAACCAGAATCCGGGACCGGGTATCTCTCGATCCTATTATTCCATTCGCTGGACGGGTAAACTGTTGGCTCCTGTTTCGGGGGCTTACACATTCAATGCGAAAGTAGATGATGGTATCCGGGTTTGGGTTGGCAATAAACAAGTAATTGATGCCTGGCAGTTGAATGATTCGAAGTATTTCAGCGGCCGCGTTATTCTGGAAGCCGGGAAGTTCTACGATTTGCGGGTCGATTATTTTAACGATTTGCTGGAGGGGGAAATCGACTTGTTATGGGTGCTGCCTAATGCACCAAAAACCATTTTCAATGGGGTAAACAATCCCGGCGAGGCAATAACGGCCCAGCATTTCTTTCAAAAAGCAGCGCCAGAGCGAGTCACATTAATCAGAAAACCAGCCAAATCAATTCCTCTTAAGCCGAAGCCAGTTCCCGTTGCCAACGTTATTCCAAAGCCCCCTAAACCGATTACTCCTAAACCTACCTTTAGTTCGCCCTTGCCGCTGGCCAAAAAGCCAGTGGCAAGGACGAAGCCTGTAGTAGACACGGTCGCAAAAGCAGTTGTACCAGCAATGTCAACGCCTAAACCGTTCGAAGACCACAAGCCGGGCGAGACCTTTGCCCTACGTCAGGTTCAGTTTGAGCAAAGTAGCTATGTGTTATTACCGGGATCAGCAGCAGAACTGGATCAACTTGTGATCGCCCTCAAGGAAAATCCGCTCTGGCGCATTGAGGTAGCGGGGCACACTGATAACGTCGGCGATCCAAGACTGAATCTGGCGTTGTCAGAAAACCGGGCTAAAGTTGTCACGAATTACTTAATCAGGCACGGCATAGCCGACAACCGTCTTACAGCAACAGGATATGGCGGCACGCGCCCCATTGCTAACAATGCGACTGAAAGCGAACGGCCAAAAAATCGACGGGTAGAGATTACAATTCGATAGCATTTATTAACCACAGAGCCACAGAGATATATTGAGTTGAATTAAATAACCGCCGAATCGAATTGATAACCAGTATCAGCCCACTGCTTTAGCTGTGGGGCGATAAAAGTGGTCCTGTAGAAACAACCGTTTCAACGGTTTCAATTCCCGATAAACCGTTGAAACGGTTGGGTTAATTGTGATTTCTTTCAGGTAACCCACAGCTAAAGCAGTGGGCTGTAGAAGGTTTTTCGTCGATTAATTGCTTTAACTCAATATATCTCTGTGGCTCTGTGGTTAAAAGATGCTATTTATAGATAGCAGGTGCTTCGAACGTGGCGGGTACTGGTTTTGGCGCATTAGCGTTGGAGTTCAGTTCATTTTGTGGGTAAATGAACCGCCAGGGAAGCTGTGTACCGTTGTTAGGTGTGAGTTTGATCCCATAGGCCTCGGCACGGGTCCGACGCTCATCATCCCAGCCTATGTGCTGGCCATAGAACGAAACATACCGTTCTTCCAGAATTTCCCGTAGCAGCGCGTTATCGGCCGTAATGCCATCTGCATTTTCGATACCACCAGTTGCAAAATCAGCCGCTACATACGGGTCATATTTGTATGCCCCAGCCGTCAGATAAGCCGAGTTTATAGTACCACCCGTGTTCAGGAAAGCCCGATACGTGTTCAGATACCCTAAAGCAGCATCAAACCCTTTCCCAGAACGCAAGGCAGACTCAGCCAGCGTCAGAATATTTTCCTGGTACGTAACAAGCGGAAAACTAGCCGTTTGCGCGAAAAAACCCGTTGTGCCCGTCGTATTCGGTTCGATTTTTCCGGGGCTATTAACACCCACTTCTAAATAATAGAACTTATACCGAGCCGTCTCAATCGTTTTCGCATTCCCTCTGTACTTAGCACTCGCTGGATTCAGTAGCGTCGTGTTATAGGCACCTACAGCGTTTATATCGCCGGTACGTGAACTGGCCAAAAAGGAAAAATAGGCGTTCTGATTCACGTTAGCGATATTTCCATGCGGAGCATATAATGAATTGGCGTACGCACTAATCCCAGTCTGGGCGGCCGTATACGCAGCATCATATTGCTTCAGGTCGGTTAGCAACCGGGCTTTCAGTGTATAAGCAGTCTGCGTCCATTTAGTGGCATCGCCCCCAAAGTGAATGTCTTCAGTTGTAACAGTACCTACCCCTGATTTCAGATCGGCAATGGCGTCATCCAGCAAGGCAAGAAGTTTTGTATACACCGTTGCCTGGGGTTCAAAGGACGGGCTGGGATATTTAAGAATATCGCCCGCCTGATCAAATGGAATATCACCCCATAACTGCGTGCCGGTAGCTAATGCATTGGCCCGCAGGATTTTGGCAATGGCAGCCATTTTACGGTTTCCGAGCGCAGTGGCCTTCTCAATCGTGAGCAGGGCGTTGGCGTTCGTTGCCTGATAGACCAGGTTCCAGTCGGCGTCATAAACCCCGGCCGTTACATTGTAATTGTAATAATCCAGCCATTGCCGGTCAGCGCCAGACGCGTAGCCATCCCAGATGGTTGTCAGGCGGCTGGCCATACCCTCCTGGGTGGCCATGTTGGCAATCTCGGTACCGGTAAGCAGCAGGCTACCTGTTGAGGCAGTCGGGTTGTTGGGGTCAACGTTCAGGTTTTCGACAATAGACGAACAGGAGAAGAACTGGAGACCAACCAAAAGAGCAAAAACTGATCTATATGTACGTTTCATAGCAGTGGCTTCTTCGTAAGAATTAGTAATTGATTTTTATGCTGAACAGCAGTGACTTCGTGTTCGGGCTGTTGAAGTAATCCTGCCCGCGCGAGTTGCTGGCGCCATTAAGAGCTGTTTCTGGATCGATACCCACCATTTTAGTCCACAGAACCGGGTTACGGCCTGTTACCGTTACATCGATCGACTGCAACTTGGTTTTCTGACGGAATTTTGGCGAACTGATCGAGTAGCCTACTGAAATTTCGCGGATACGGGTCCAGCTGGCATCGGTAATAAACTGCTCAACCAATGTGCTGAAGCCGCCCCCAATTGAGGTATAGTACGACTGATCGAGTAGAACTGGACCTGCGCCGAAATCCTGGATGTTACCCCGAACGGTGCTTCCTGCGGCAATCGTTTTACCGGCATAGTTCTTCAAGTCTTTCGTCAGCGTTACTTCGTTACCTACATCGGCATGCGTACCGAAATTATAGAGAACCCCTCTTGTACCGTTGTAGAAATCGCCACCCTGGAAGGTCTCAAACAGGACGTTCAAAGAGATTTTCTTGTAGGAAAGATTTGTACCAAAACCACCCCGATAGTCTGGGTTCGGATCGCCAATCACACCAAACTGTGGAGCTACCTGGGGGAAACCATTGGCGTTAAGATTCAGCGCACCAGATTCGGTACGCAGATACGTACCACCGTAAAGCGACGACATCGCGTAACCCACTTTAGCTACCGTACTGGCTGTGCTGCTGAAACCGCCCAACGTAATGATGTCCGTTCCGGCCAGGTTGGTTACCCGGTTGATGTTCCGGCTCACGTTACCGAACACATTCCAGTTAAATCCTTTCTTGTTCAGGATGTTATAGTGGAGTTCCAATTCCCAGCCTTTATTGGTCATCGAACCCGCGTTGGTGTATTTCGAGGTGTAACCCGTTGAACCAGCCGCAGCTACGTTCAGCAACAGGTTGGTAATCTCATTGGAGTAGTACGTGAAACCTGCTGTTAAGCGGTTGTTCAGGAAGCGGAGATCAGTACCCACTTCATATTCTGTTTTCCGTTCAGGTTGCAGAAATGGATCGCCTTGCGTGGCATTGCGTACATATGCTCCGTTACCGTAGCCCGAGCCACTAAGCGTATTGGCCCAGCTGCTAAATGACGCATTTACGTAGGTAGTCGTATTTCTGTAGGCATCTGGCTGTACACCCACGGTACCATACGAAGCACGGAGTTTACCAAACGACAATACTGGATTGTCACGGAATACAGGTAGTTGCGTAAACTGCCAGGCCACGTCGGCTGATGGATAATAGAACGTCGATTTCGTTTGGCTACCGAATGTAGACCCCGACTCCCCAGCCAGCGATGCATTCAAAAAGACCTGATTATAGAGTCCCACATTCAAGGTAGAATAGAGTCGGGCCATCCGGCGGTGCGTGGTAGTCCGGTAAGGCGCATCGTTTGAGGTCAGCGAGTTACCAAAGTTGGCCGGTGCATCTGGAATGATGAAGGTGTTCATCGTTCCGCCCAGGTTCAGGTATTTCCGGTCGTTCAGGTTGAACCCAACGATCAGGGTACTGGTAATGTTCTTACCAAAATCCTTGAAGACACGACCGATCAAGTCACCATTCATCTCCGATTCTTTGTAGATAGCCTCTTCGTAGCTTCCCAAACCGCTGTTGACTGCCGAATTGACCGGATAATTCGTAATCCGGTGATCGGTGTTGGCATCAATACCTCCACGAGCCGTAATATCGAACCAGCTTGCTGGTGTAATGAGTATTTCTGAACTCATAATGAAGCGGTCCACTTCCGAGAAGTTGGTTAGCTGATTGATAGCCCACAACGGATCGTTATAGATTGGGTTCGCCAATGCGCCCAGGTAGTTCCGATACGAACGTTGCCGGTTAGGAATAGCACTGGCCGTTGGCGACGAGAAATAATTACCGATATAATCGCGGCTATCGAAATCAGGTGCCGAACGGAGATAACCAATGTACAGCCCATTTACACTATTACTACGCTGAATCCGGTTCGATGTCGTCCGGGCATAGGTCGCATTGGTAGAGGCTTTGATAATATCATTGAAACGGCGCTCAGAGTTGAACCGGAGGGTCGTCCGGTTGTAATCACTCTGTCCGTTGATAATACCCTTCTGGCGCAGATCGCCAACGCTCAAATAGAAGTTCCCTTTTTCGTTACCACCACTGACAGACAGGTTATTATCAATGTACGTACCCGTCCGGAAAACGGCGTCCTTACGGGCATCATTATAGGTTTCTTTCGAGTTTTTGGTAAGAATTGGGTAGTATGTCTTTCCGCTATAAGCCTCAAAACGGGCACCATTCATATTAACCACATCGTCGCCACCAGCGCGGTTGGAAATTTTGTCGCCCCACGAGTTAGCCACCGTTGGGTTATACACGCCATCTGAGCCCTGACCATAATTGCTCTGTAAAGGATGTAACAGGTTAGGCGTATCGAACGAAACAGTCGTGCTATACGAAATATTGACCTTATCGCTATTAGCCCCTTTCTTGGTCGTAATAACGATTACGCCATTGGCTGCCCGCGAACCCCATAAAGCCGCTGCCGATGCACCTTTCAGGATTTGCATGGATGCAATGTCTTCGGGGTTGATGTCATTCAGACGGGATTGCTGGGTAACGCCAGCCGCACCATCGCCCAGAGTTGAGTTACTGATCGGGATACCATCGACAATAACGAGTGGTTGCGTTGTACCGGTAATCGTGTTTTGGCCCCGAATCTGAATATACGAACCAGCACCAGGATCACCGGCTGATTTCGTAATCTGAACGCCAGCAGCTTTACCAGACATACCGTTGATCACGCCAGTTTCGCCCGAACGAACGATGTCTTTGGCTTCAATTTTCGAGGCTGTAGCACCGCGTTTATCGGCGTTCTCTTTAAATCCTAAGGCACTGACAATCACCTCATCCAGTGAAGTTTCATCATGTTGCAATTTGACTGCAATTGAGCTCTGATTGCCAATAGGCACTTCAGTGGTTTTCATACCAATAAAGGAGTAGACCAGAATCCCGTTTTTTACCAGGTTTTCGGGAATAGAAATGGAGTAAGCTCCTTCTGCGTTTGTTGATGCGCCAATATTTGTGCCCTTAATAACGACGTTCACACCCGGCACTCCGCCGTTGTCGTCGCCTGATGTAACAATCCCTTTGATGACCCGGCTCTGGGCGAAGAGCTGTAGGGGTGCATAAAGAGCAAAAAACAACATGAGTAGTAAACTTCTGTTTCGCATCTCACTTCACAATTAGGTTTATAAAAAGAAAAAATTACAGGTGAATACAGCAACTAATCAGTCATTGTAGCAATGGGTACGTAGTCTATATAAGCGATATTAGAACTCGGGGTAGACGTGCAGCGAAGTCTCTTCTTTGCACACAATTGGACCAATCAATACCTGGTCACTATTAAAATAATACGCGAAGAGCGGATAGATTTTTAATCCAAATATAATCTCACAAAATGAACAATCACAACACTATATTCTGATTATTTTCATAATTCACCAATTATATTCTATTAAAAATATTTATATTCAAATTTAATTTTATATTCTTTAAAATTTACAAAATTTAATCATTATATCCATATAGAATAATACTCAATCTATAGCATCAGGAATTACTTAGCCACTTCTCGTTGTTCACTATTCAGAGTAAAAAGAGGACAAACCGCTCGGTCATATTGCAGTTTCCCATACTTTATGCATCTTTAAGAATCCTAAATCGACTATCATGAACTACCTTTTAGGCTTATTGATATCCACTCTCAGTGTCTACATGCACAGCGTGTATGCCCAGTCTACGTTAACCAGTACACAGGCCTATGAGTATCTACAGAATGAACGAGGTCGCGCCCGAATGGTACAGAAAGGAGCCGACAAGCCACCTATTGACAGTCTGAAGAAAGCAGAGCGTATTTTACAGGATGCGCTGACCTATTATCACCGCGCCGACGTGCAGGAACTGGCAAAGGGAAACGAATCCCTCTTTTACCGAAAAAGTGATATTTCATTCGATCTGGCCCGTATTCAGGCGAAACTGGGGAATAACGAAGCGGCTGCCCAGACTCTGCTCTATCCGTTGACCGGGAAATTTGCCCCCGCTTATGCAGGCTATATTAATGAGCTGGCGGAGTTTACCACGGTCCGGCAGAATCCGAATCTGGTTCCTTTATTAGCCAAAGCACAGGCCGCCGAGCGTTTATTTAATTCAACAGCGCTCAAGACACCTTACAAACCCAATATTAGCGAGGACGAAAAAGTAGCTGGACTCTCGAAATTGTGGTCGGAAGCGAAATATAACTTTGCCTATTTCGACCACATTGCGGATGTAGATTGGGATAAACTCTATCTGGATTATCTCCCGAAAATTCGGGCTACTCATTCTACGGTCGAATACATGCGGGTGCTTCAGTCATTCTGCGCGCAACTCCACGATGGTCATACCGACGTTTGGGCCAGCGATGCGACATTGGCCGATTCAACATCTCGCCAACCGCCTATCTTACCCGTGCTAGTTGACGGAAAAGTACTGGTACAAGAGGTTCGATCAGATAGTTTGGAAAAAACCGGGATTCGGCCCATGCTCGAAATCGTTAGCATCGACGGGCTGCCCGTCAACGAATATGCCGACCGGTTTGTGAAGCCTTATCAAAGCGGTTCAACTCCACAAAACATCGACGTAGCAACTTATACGTATCGGCTGCTGCGAGGGCCCAAAGACAAACCTGTTATGATTACGTTTCGGGAGCCGTCGGGAAAAACGTTTAATCGGATACTACCTCGAACAGGTTATTCAAATCTAAAACAATCACCTGCATTTCGTTTCCGAATTTTGCCCGGCAACGTGGCCTACGTGCAGCTAAACAACTTTGAAAACGATCAGGCTCTCAACGGATTCAAAGCCGCTTTTGATTCGATTGCTACGACAAACGCGCTGATTCTCGATGTTCGACTAAATGGTGGAGGAGATAGCGGTTATGGCTGGAATGTGCTGGGCTATTTGACCGATAAACCGATGCAAACGGGCTCGTATTCATCGCGATTATACAGTCCATTGCGTCGGGCGCGTGGCGAATCGGTTGTGTTTGAGCCGGTGGAGGCAGGAGATAGGAGCTGGCCTGCCAATGGCACGAAATTATACACAAAGCCAGTAGTCGTGCTTACGAGTGGCCGAACATTTTCGGCGGCCGAAGATTTCGCAGTGGTATTCGACGCCATGAAGCGAGGAACAATCATTGGCGAACCTACGGGCGGAAGTACGGGTCAGCCGTTAGCCTTTTCGCTACCCGGTGGCGTAATGGCCCGCGTTTGTACCAAACGAGATATGTATCCCGACGGCACCGAGTGGAATGCCAAAGGAATCCAGCCAGCAGTTTTAGTAAAACCCACTGCCGCCGATTGGCAAGCCGGTCGGGATACGGTGCTGGAAGCTGCCTTGAATTATCTGGGTGTGAAGGAGTCGGCTATTGCGCCTAAAAAGAAGAGTAAGAAATAGTTAACCCAGGCAGCGACTGACCTCACTCGTTCTCGCTTGGCTACGCCGAGTGAGGGTTATTATTTTGACGGCCTCTGGCCGGCATGATGAACAATAATGAACAGAACGGGCCAGAGGCCCTTGAAGGAATAGTGCTCACTCGGCGTAGCCAAGCGAGAACGATTGAGGTCAGTCGCTTCTTAGCCCCTCCCCTTAGTTCAAGGGGAGGGGTTGGGGTGGGGTTACGCTGTCCACCAACGAACAACTCTTGTCCGCCTACGGACATTCCCTATAAACAAAGAGAGAGCAAACAATTGACTATAAGCAACTTATATGAATGGCACATTGCTTGCTACCATACTATTACATCTGTAGATGTTGCTAAAAAGCAGAAGAAATTCAGCACCATGCAACCTTCTTATGCAGACCGGCATCTTTGCTTTATAAATCAAGACAAATCGTATGAAACGCAACCAGTTCTTCCTAACTCTATTGGGCGTAGCCACTTTCTCGCTAACAGCCCTTGCTGATAAACCTAAAGACGATCGGGATACTCCTTACCAAACCAAAACCTTTTCGGGAAACATCAACTCCGTACGGGCCGAAACATCGGGCGGTAGCCTGACCATCGAAGGTGGAACCGACATGAACGCCAAGGTCGAAATGTATGTCCGTGGCAACAACGGAAACGGCAATCTCGACAAATCCGAAATCGAAGATCGGCTCAAAGATTACGACATTTCTATTGCTCAGGAAGGTGGCACCATCGTTGCCACGGCTAAACGCCACAATAACCTTAACAACTGGAAAAATAGCCTGAGCATCAGCTTCAAATTCTACACGCCCCGCAAGGTTACCACAGACCTGCGTACATCGGGCGGCAGCATCCATCTCGCTTCGTTGAGTGGTAATCAGAAATTCCGCACCAGTGGCGGTAGCTTGCACATGAATGATGTAGACGGTGATATCAACGGTCAAACGTCGGGTGGCTCCATTCATTTCGATGGGTGTCAGGCTGGCACCTCCGGTTACCTCGACTTACAAACCTCGGGTGGTTCCATTGAAGGCAAATCGTCAACTGGAAAAATGCGTCTACATACATCGGGTGGTAGCATTCGGCTTTCAGATTTAAAAGGTGATGTCGACGCACAAACCAGTGGTGGTAGTGTGAATGGCGAAAGCCTTGAGGGCGATATTAAAGCCAGCACATCAGGTGGATCGGTTCGGCTGGCTAATGTGGCCGGTAGCATCGACGCCAGCACCAGTGCAGGTGGTGTTGATGTAAGCATTACGAAACTGACCGGCCCTGTTCGGTTATCGACCAGCGCCGGTAGCGTTCGGGTGAAAATGCCTCTTGATAAAGGAATTACGCTGAATTTGAGCGGAAATAGCATTAAAATCCCACTCAACAACTTCAACGGCGATACCGAAAAAGACCGTATTCGAGGTACGTTGAACGGCGGTGGCATCCCTGTAACGCTAACAGCCAGCAGCGGAAGCGTTTATGTAAACCAATAACTCACTGCTACCAGTTACTGTCTCACAGCGTCCTGGTATTCAGTCTGAGCCAATTAATACGACCTGATTAGTGTAATTTTGAGGCCCGCCCGAACATCCGGCGGGCCTTCTTTTTATGTCTATTTCATTTTTCGACAGGCGACTGCTTATCAATCTCGGCCTGACACTTATTAGTAGCGCAATTATTCTATTCTGCATAAAAATCACCCCTGCCATTCACCTCCCCTACTTTGTAGCGACGGCACTCGCCACCGGGCTGGGTTTTCTGGAACCACGAAAGGGCTGGTTTCTGGCGTTGACACAGGCCATCTCTATCTTCTTTGTCTATACCATTTTGTTTCCGACAACTGACAGTCCTTCCGACCGCGACCTTGAGAATTTCGGTCTTTACGGATCTATGATTCTTTCGTTTGTGGGCAGCTTTATTGGTGGATTATTGAAACGGGGACTGGATCGAGGGTAAGAAATTCGCATTGTTAATTCAGATCTAAAGAGCGATAATACGGTGGCACTTTCAGAAATACAGTATCCCCTATAGAGAAGTCGCGCACGAAGATCTGCTCGTAATAGCTCAGCATACGTTGTTCATTCGCGTTGAGTTCAGCGACTAACAGATAAGGTAGATTCCCTGCAAGTTTGAGTTCTTTCAACGCATCCGATACATTTCCGAAAGTGGCAGATCGAGTCGGTTTTATGACAACAGCTACATCTCCAGCAGCCGATTTACCGACAGTCGCCAATAATTTACGAATACCCTCTGGCCGGAAATCAGTTTGTTGTAATTCAGCCATGTCATCTCCATGCCTATACTGCATAAACCCAACTCGGCTGTGGTCCAATAAGAATAAGGTGACTAACTTTTTGGGATAAATAGGCGACTCATATTTATGGCAACCCGTTGGCACAGTAACGCCCATAATTACAGGGCGTTGAATCGCTTTAGTGAACACAAAAAATACAATCAGCAATAGGGCTACGCCCACAAAGGGAGCGAAATCAAGGCGTACGGGCAGATAAGTTCGGCGTGTTGTCATGGCAGTAACGGGCTTTAGCGGATTGATGGTGAAACCGGCTTATTTCCACAAACGCGTGCCGGTTTTTGTATCTTTACAGCCCGTTTGATGCCTTGTCTACTATGTTCCTGATAACCCAAAAAATCCCCTTTGCTACGCTACTTCCCTCCTTTGAGGGTGATCTATATTTCGATGAATCGCCAGAACACACTGCTCAGCGAATTCTGTACGCGACCGATGCGTCGGTGTATCAGGAAATGCCCATCGCGGTGGCATTACCCAAATCGGTTGCCGACATCAAACGATTGCTTCGATTTGCGCAACAACATAACATAGGGTTGATTCCCCGAGCGGCTGGGACTTCACTGGCTGGACAGGTAGTTGGCAGTGGAATTGTCGTCGATATCTCCAAGTATTTCGGAAAAATTCAGGAAATCAACGCCGACGAGCAATGGGTGCGAGTCCAACCGGGCGTGATCCGTGATGATCTGAATGCTTTTCTGAAACCTCACGGTTTACTATTCGGCCCCGAAACGTCGACAGCCAGCCGGGCGATGATTGGCGGCATGATTGGCAACAACTCCTGCGGTTTACACTCCATCATCTGGGGCACCACCCGCGACCACCTGCTCGAAGTTAGAGCAGTCTTAAGCGACGGAGCCGAGGTCACCTTTGGCCCACTCACTCAGGAACAGTTCGACGCGAAATGCAACGGTGAAAACGTCGTAAGCCCACTCGAACAACGGTTGTACGTTCAATTCCGCGACTGGCTCTCCAAACCAGACGTTCGTCAACACATCCGTGAAGGCTACCCAAAACCGACCGTTACACGGCGGAATACGGGTTATGCGCTGGATGCGATGGTGGAGTTTTTTGAAGAGTTCTCCTCATTTCCCTCACCCCCGGCCCCTCTCCCAAAACGGGAGAGGGGAGAAAATGAGGGACTGGTGTCCCCCCTCTCCCGTTTTGGGAGAGGGGCCGGGGGTGAGGGAAATGAGGGCACTTTCAACTTCTCCCAACTCATTGCTGGCTCCGAAGGTACTCTTTGCTTCATCACCGAAGCGAAACTCAATCTACTCCCGCTGCCACCGAAAGAAACGGCATTAGTTTGTGCTCATTTCCAAACTATTCGGCAATCGCTTGAAGCGAATCTGGTGGCGCTGGCGCATAACTGCTCGGCATCGGAGTTGGTTGATGATTACATTCTGCAACTGACTAAAACCAACATTGAGCAGCTCAAAAACCGAGCATTTGTAGAAGGCGATCCAAAGGCTATCCTGATGGTAGAATTTTTCGACGATACGAAAGAAGGCGTTGCGCAGAAGGCCGAACGATTTGTGGCGGAATTGAAAGCGAAAGGATTAGGCTATACGTACCCGATTCTGTTCGATGAAGACACCAAAAAGCCGTGGGCACTTCGTAAGGCGGGGTTGAGTATTATGTATAATATCCCCGGCGACGAAAAGCCAGCCAACGTCATCGAAGACACCGCCGTAGACGTTCACGACCTACCCGATTACATCGATGAACTGGACAAAATGGCGTGGGAACAGCACGGTTTGAAACTTGAATATTCTGCCCATGCCGGCGCGGGTGAAATCCACGTATTGCCACTTATTAATCTTAAGTCTTCTAAAGGCCGGACTAATTTTCGGGCGTTGCTATTGGACACGGCGACGCTGGTCAAAAAATACGGTGGCTCCCTCTCCGGTGAGCATGGCGATGGGCGACTGCGGGGCGAGTGCATTGCGTTTATGCTCGGGCCCGAAAACTTCCAGTTGTGCAAGGATGTCAAAGACCTTTGGGACCCGCACAACACATTCAATCCCGGCAAAGTGGTCAATACGCCACCGATGAACGAGTCACTACGTTCGGAAGCGGATGTGATTATTCCGCAACCAAAAACCATTTTCGACTTCTCGAAGGATGGTGGTATGCTCGAATTAGCCGAAAAGTGCTCCGGCTCCGGCGACTGTAGAAAAACCGAAATCTCGGGAGGAACGATGTGCCCGAGCTACATGGCCACCCGACGCGAGCACGACACGACACGAGCACGGGCCAATATTCTGCGGCATTTTTACAGTAATCAATCTACGCCAACTGAGAACGATTTCGAAGCTGTCAAAGACGTTCTGGATTTATGTCTGTCGTGTAAAGCCTGTAAAGCCGAATGCCCATCGAGCGTGGACATGGCACGAATGAAAGCCGAGTTTACCCAACAGAAATACAAGGAAAGCGGTATTCCGGTGCGCGCACGCTTGATTGGCAATTTTACCCGCTTGATGAAAATGGCCAGTCTTGTTCCCTGGGCCTACAATGGATTTTATGAAACCGCTGCCTTGCGTCGGATCGCCAATCGTGCCGTTGGTTTCCACCCCGATCGTACCATGCCCGAAATGGCAAAGACGACTTTGCGAAAATGGTGGTGGGAGCAGAAAAAGGAAGAAAACGAACGGATAGGTCGAGAAAATCGCAACAATTATTCGCCCTCGTTTCTTCCGGATTCACCAGAATCCAAGTCAGGTTCTGTTCTAATTTTTGCCGATGAATTCACCAATTACAACGATGTAGAAGTTGGCCAAAAAGCGATTCAGTTGCTGGAACGTTTAGGCTACACCGTCGCGCTTCCTAACCATGTTGAAAGTGGCCGGACGTATTTATCGAAAGGGTTAGTAGACGAAGCGAAGAAACTGGCGATTCGCAACGTCACTATCTTCAAAGACCTCATCACCGACGAAACTCCACTAATTGGTCTGGAACCTTCAGCCATTCTGACCTTCCGGGATGAATATCCTGACCTCGTTCCAGACGAGTTAAAAGCCGATGCGCTACGTATCGCCAAAAATGTCTTTCTGTTCGAAGAGTGGCTCGCTCGTGAAGCTGACGCCGGTCGCATTGACCGTAGTTTATTTACGACTAAATCGGAATTGGTGAAGGTGCACGGACACTGCCATCAGAAGGCCTTATCGTCAATGATTCCAGTTAAGAAGGTATTATCCTTGCCTCAAAATTATAATGTCCAGCTAATTCCGTCGGGCTGTTGCGGCATGGCGGGTTCGTTTGGGTTTGAGACCGAACATTACGACTTGTCGATGCAAATTGGCGAATTGGTCTTGTTCCCAGCCGTTCGCAAGGCTGAAGATGCCATTATCTCAGCCGCTGGCACCAGTTGTCGCCACCAGATCAAAGACGGAACTGGTCGTAAAGCCCAACATCCCGCCGAGATTTTGTTCGATGCATTGAAGTAATTTCTTTTCTGACAGGATTTACAGAATTTTTCTGAGCCTATAAATAGACAATCCTATTCATCCGGTAAATCCTGTCAGAAAAACCTTTTGCGTTCTTAGTAGTTCTTCATAAACCTCAAACATTCACAGTTATCATGGAAAATTCAAATTCTTCAGCCCTTAGCGACGGAGCACAACAAGCCAATCTGGTTTCCAACGAAAATGCGGAAGCGATGTTCGGTGCCGACCAGGGCGAAACAAATATGGTTAAACTCGTGGATGGCAAATTAACGCCCATTGGCGATACAGACGACGACGTAGTAGATGGCCAACTTGCCAATCGGTATAGTTCCGATGAAGAACGAAGCTTGCAAGGGGACCAATTGAGAGGAAAAACATACGAAAATTCAGACTCAGCCCAATACGCTGATGCGGGAATCGACGATGAAGCCATCCCACATGCGTCAAACACAACAGCAGACATTGCCGAAGCCGATATTACGGGAAATCCTGATGCTGGAGCAACGGCCAATACGGGTTTGCCTTCTGAAGATTAGCTAACAACAAAACCATGAAAACCACATCAACAAATTCATTCGGCGGCTGGAATGTCATTTCGGGAAGTACACCGATGGGTGACATGATTCCCGAAACACCAGGCACGATTCCAGAAACGCCACAAGTACCTGGCCCAACGCAGCCTGGTATTCCGGAAACGCCACCCAGCCCGCCGGTACCCGGTCCCGAAATCCCTGATCTGCCGAGTACGCCTAAGCCAGCTGTACCCGACATCCGTGATAGCAATTCGCCGGGACTGAGCACCTTTACGTCAGCAGGGCCGAGTGTTGTCCCTTCAAATGGGCCAAAACCGGACGGACACGTAGCGGAAACTAAGTACGAAGGCTTACCGGAAGCAGCAAAGGCTGCTCCCGGCTCGGAGGAAGGCATGGAAGACAAGCCTGATACCGGCGACTCGGCTCGTCCGTATGATGTAAACGCTAAAGATCCTGCCGAAAATCAGCCAGGAGAGCGGCCTGAAGAGGCAAAGGAAGCCCAGAAGCTTCCGCGCGAGATGGCCGACGAAAGTAGTATTGCAGCACAGGATATGATTTCGGGACCAGACCGTTCTGATCAGAAATCAACCGAAGGCCTCGACCGCAAATACAACGATCCGGAAGCCGCCCGCGAAATGGCGAGTTGATATGTTTTAAACGCAAAGAGCGCAAAGGAAGGCGCAAAGACCGCTAAGAATTTTTCTCGGCGACCTTTGCTTCTCCTTTGCGCTCTTTGCGTTTAAAACATACCTTTAATAGCAAATTCTAAACTACATGAAAAAGTTACTCCTACCCTGCCTGCTGCTGAGTGCAATGGCCTTTGCAGCTCCTCCAAAATGGACATCATTGTTTGATGGAAAGACAATAAAAGGCTGGCACAGTTACCATAAAGATGGCGTTGTTGGCTGGTATGTTGAAGACGGTGCCCTAACGCCCGACGGTACAGGTGGTGATCTGGTAACCGATAAAGAGTACGAAAACTTTGAACTGGAATTTGAGTTCAAAATCCCCAAAGGCAGCAACAGTGGTGTTGTCTACAAAATAATCGACAGTCCCGACATCAAATCGACTTATATGTCCGGCCCGGAGTATCAGGTGATCGACGATAAGGGGTATGTAGATGGAGACGGCAAGCCGTACAAACTCAAAGACACACAGCTGTCAGGTGCCAATTATGATATGATTCCGCCAGCAGACCTGAATGCGGTAAAACCAGCTGGTGAGTGGAACAAAGGCCGGATTATGGTGAATAACAACCACGTGGAGCATTTCCTGAACGGCAAAAAAGTATCCGACTACGAATATGGTTCCGATGCCTGGAAAGCGCTGGTCGCCAAAAGCAAATTCGCCAACTGGCCTTATGCAACACCGCACGCAAAAGGCAAAATTGCCCTCCAAAATCATAGTCCAAAAGAGCGCGTCTGGTATAAAAACATCCAGATTCGGGAGTTGTAGGCTATCTAACTTTCAATAAAAAAGCCGCTATGACTCTGTATGTAGCGGCTTTTTTTTCTGTCATTCCGACGTTAGGAGGAATCTCAAAGTCCTATATCAGTCAACCTTGAGATTCCTCCTAACGTCGGAATGACAGAAAAAAAAGAACTGCGAGTTCACTGTCAATCAACATCAATGATTACTTTTCCCTTTGCTGTCCGTTGCTCCATCGCCGTATAAGCATCGGCTATTGTCTCAAAGGTATATCGTTTGTCATCGATAAATGGGCTTAGCTTTCCAGCTTCCACTAAGGCGGTTGCCTCCTTTAAGATTGCGCCCTGATGTGCCCGTCCTTTACCCGAGATCAACGGATATAAAGTAAATACGCCTGAGTAAGTAGCTCCTCGAAATGATAAAGGAGCCAGGCTATGCGTACCCCAGCCTAAAATACTAATGATGTGCCCTGTATATTGTTTGACAGCGTTAAAGGAAGCATCCAGCACAGTGCTGCCAACGGTATCTAAAATAATATCAAACCCTTCTCCAGCCGTAAACTCCTGTACGTAGGCATCAACCGAGAACCCCGTATGATCAATAGGGATAGCACCATATTGTTTAACAAATTCACTTTTTTCGGGGCTAACGGTGGCAAAAACCTGTGCGCCTTTTGCTTTCGCTAGCTGTATGGCGATATGCCCTACTCCACCGGCTCCGCCCTGAATCAATACCGTTTTTCCCGACTGTACATTAGCTCTGTCTACCAGACCCTCCCAGGCCGTAATAAAAATCAACGGTAAGGCAGCAGCTTCGCGCATAGTTAGATTTTCAGGTTTTAACGCCAGCAGATTAGCATCTACTGCGGCATATTCGGCCAGCGAACCCTGAATACCAGCAATTCCACCAATCATACCATATACCTCATCGCCGGGTTTAAAGCTGGTTACTCCTTCTCCAACGGCTTCCACGACACCCGCCATATCAATTCCTAATACAGCTGGCAATCGGGTTTGCGTATGTGCAGCCTGGCCTGCTTTGATTTTTAAGTCCAGCGGATTTACACCACTGGCGCTGATTTTCACTAATACCTGTCCCTGACCGGCTATTGGCTTCTCTAGATCACTTACCTGAAAGGAAGTGTTGTACTCTTCCAGAATGAGCGCTTTCATAGTAATGCTACTTTTGGTAGATTATCCTGCTTGATTGAACGCATCAAAGGTCAGGAGAAAGGGCCCACAACCAGTTGCATTTTTACATACTTTAGGGGTACATTTATACCATGATTAAAGATCATTTGCACGAACCATTCGAACTCGTGCTGAGAGAGTTTATGGATGAATGTCCTCGTGGCAAACATGCCCATACTTTCTTTGAACTAATTTACATAGTCGCGGGTACCGGGCGGCAATGCATTAACGAGATCGAATTTGGTTATGGGCCGGGTAATCTATTCCTGGTTGCCCCGAACGATACACACATTTTTAAGATCGAAACAACGTCTCGTTTCTTCTTCATCCGTTTTAACAATGTGTTTGTAAAAGCCTCGAAACGGGATAATGAGCTGATTGAACGGCTAGAGTTAATTCTGCAAAATTCGCGTCATGAACCTGGTTGTATCATAAAAAACGAAGCCGATCGGCGGGCAGTCACTCATTTAATGGACATCATTATCCACGAACATTTGAATAATGATCTGTACCATAAAGAGCTGATCGGGCAGTTGGTAAATACCTTGCTGGTTCTTATTGCCCGAAACATTTCGCAGGCGTTTCCTGTGGCTATTGATGAAACCAGTGAAGAAAAAGCGGTGGATATTCTTCAGTACATCCAATCCAATATTTACTATCCCGAAAAATTAAGGGTCGAGGCTATCAGCGAGCAGCTAGGTATATCAGAAACGTATGTAGGGCGCTATTTTAAGAAACATACGAATGAAACGCTACAGCAGTACATTCAACAGTATAAGTTGAAGTTGGTCGAAAACCGTTTACTGCACAGCAACATGCGCATTACAGAAATAGCGGATGAATTCGGTTTTACCGACAAGAGTCATTTGAACCGGATATTTAAGAAATACAGAGGTGTCAACCCTACTGATTTCAGGCAATCGTCCAGAGCCGTACTAGCTGCCAGATAGTATACGTACATTCTATCTGATCTCACAAACGAGTGAATAAATCCAAAAGAAGATTAAGTGGAGAAGAAGAAAACCGACATGCCAAAGGATGAGGCTTTACTAAATACCAACCTACCTAAAAGGTAACTTTTAGTGAGCGCCTAGCTCAATGAGCTGATTACTTTTTTTGTGCGTTGTAGTTGCCAATAGCTTCTGAAATAGTTAACGCCCGATTATAGACCAAAACCTGCCTGATTTGCCCATCAAGGGAAGCACCCAATGTCAATTGCCGGGCACCCACCACCGATTTCAGGTACGGACTAAACCGACCCCAGCCAAATTGTCGGGTATCGCCCCCATCGTTCAAAATTCCATCAACCACAAAAGCGATGATTTTGGGACCTCCGTCGACAATGATACTAACATAATGAGGCTTATTAACCGTTAGCAAACGTTCGTCACAGGCCCAGGACGATTGCGTGCGTCCGTCGTTCAGCACCAGTTCAATCGTTTTCTTATCTGTAGTCTGCACATACCAGCCTTTGCCAGTGCTGTCGCGAGTGTCGGCTAAAATCTGATTGGCGGTTAATTTTTTCAGCGTAAATGCCAGATCAATAGTAAAGCCGTTGGGAACACTCATGCCCGGTTGCTCCAGTTTTTTGGTGTCTCGTTTGTAAAACTCGGGCAGCGTTGGAGCCGCAACGGTCTGAGGAAAATTGCCTTTCTGGTACGACCAGTTGAGAATCAGCCCATCGATTGCTTTGCTTCGGTTATCGAATTGACCCCAAAGCTTGGTCAGCAGACTCTCGTCGATTTTGTGGACTCGGGCAATATCCTTCTGTGTTTCGGTCATGTAATACGCGCCCTTGTCTTCAACCAGATCAGGATAACTCATCCGAATCAGCGGATCATCGTCATACAGCAAAATTTCGGGCTGTGTCCAGCGAATGATTTTCCCTTTGGGCGAATCGGCTTCGATGCCACCTAACACCCAGGCTGGATTTCGGTCTTCGTACGCCATATTCCGGCGGTTCGGGTGATCGCGGATGAAGCGCCCGCCGTGGTTGTGAAACCAATACAGGAACTTCCCGTTCTCACATTTCCAGGCAAAATTGGCCGCTCTCGGATGTTTAACCAGTCGACCATTAGCGTAGCGTAAATACTGCGGGGTATCCCAGCTATGACCACCATCCCGGCTATAGGTATAAACCGGGTGCCCGTCGATGGTTCGGTAAACGCAATAGAACGTACCATCACTCAGGACCGAGAAACTCTGCTCTTCGGCAATCGGACCGCCTATAGTTGGCGGAGTCCGTAGCCCAATATCACCATCGGGCAAGGTGCTCCAGGTTGCCTGTGCAGGATCTGATAGAGTCAACAAATTGGGGCTCCGCAGCAAGGCTCCTTCGCTCGACGTAAAAAAACCGACGCCAAAACCGCCCACCTTATGCACAGGTACGAAAGCCGCTCCTTTATCGACAAACGCCCGACCAACATTCCAGAAATACTGAATTTTGCCCTGATAAGGATTCTTTCGGTCAATCTCGAAGTTGCGAATGGGTATCGTCACTCGCTTGTCTGACCAACTTTTGCCGTTATCGTCGGAGTATTTGAAAACAAAATACCCTTGACTATCCACCCGTTTGACCAGTCCATCCTGATAAGGCGGATTGTCGCCCTTTACGGCCCGGATGTTATCGGTATTGTGATTGTAAAACACGAAAATCCGACCCGATGGTGCTTTGAGCAGCACCGCATACGAGGCTTCGGGACCATCGCCGGGTTCGACATCGCGCTTATCAGTCCAGGTTTTGCCCTGATCGAGGCTTCGTTGCGTAATAATATGTTGGCCCGATGCTCCTTCATGACCCGTTCCGGTGGTTAGCACGCATAACCATGCTCCATCGTTGGTTTTTACGATATACGGCTGGTCGCTATAGGTTTCGTCGGGGATAATCATTCCGGTTGAAATGTGCCGATTATCCTGAGCATAGCCCGAAAAATGAGAAATTACACTAGCCAGAAAGGCCAGCAGAATGCCTAAATTCCTTACGAATATTGTCATCACTTCTTGCTCTGTCGCAATAGATCGCGTTCTTTGATCAACTCATCCCAGGTCCAGGGTTTTGTTCGACTAGCCGTTTGTTCCCGGACTTTTTTGACCTGCTCCGGTTTAACGATAACGAAGTTATTCATATACCCCGACGACATTTCCGGGAAGCTCTGCATTCCAAGCTCCAACCGAACATAGGTAAGCACCGACGCAATCCATTCATCGCTATTGGTGCCCATGGGCGGCATTAGTTCGTGATACGTAACCCCCTCAACGGGCCCGGTCAAACCCTGAAGCAGGATCTTGATAACTTCGTCACGATTTTCCAGCAATTTGAATTTCCCGGCCAGATGAGGAGCGATTTTCGTGGGTGTCCCTTGCCCCTGCGATCCGTGGCAGGTGGCACATAGCGCCGTAAAAATCTGAGCGCCCTCCCGTACCAATTGCCGATCTGCGGGGTTCAAAGCTGCTAACCGACTACTGCCGATTTTTCGGATCTCTTCCGCTTTTTTCAGCGTACGCTCGATGCCCGTAAGCACGACATTATCAGCATGTCCGGTCAGAACTGATTGCGCAATTGCTTTTGCTTTATCGGCTTTGCTGTACGAAAGTGACAACACCAGTTGCGAAAGAACATCGTAGCTATCGCCGTTTTTTAGCGACTCCAACTTGTCGAGCAATTGGGCATCGTTCTTTTTAATCCAAGGTTCACTGAGCCATACGGCTGTTTTGCGTACTTCCGGATTAGGGTCGCTTAGCGTAGTCAGTACGATTGGTTTGTCAATGGCGTCAAGCCCCTCCAGTGTCCAGAGTGCATGCATTCGGGTAATGACGGATGGCTGTTCGAGTAATGGGCCTTTTTCGCCCAGGGCAATTTGTTTGAGCGATGCGATCACGGATTTATCGTTTCGGACAATGATTTCTTTTTGGGCATTGTCTCGCCACCAGCCATTCGGATGCGCCAGGTAGGTGATCAGTTTAGGCGTCGGGTCGCTCAATAGTTTGGGCGCAATTCCAGGCTTCATGCCATCGTAGACCAGCCGATAAATTCGCCCCCGCTGTATATTCTTGTCCAGCCCTTTGGACCTGATCTGATCGTAGAGATAACTGCCCGGCTGCGCCCAGGTCGATTCCTGAATGATGCCCCGGTACATATCCACGATATACAGACAGCCATCTGGCCCCGTGTAGGTGTTGATGGGCCGAAAGTTCATGTCGGTCGATGAGATGAATTCGTCCTGATGGTAGACATTGGACAGCAGAACTTTCCCGTCTTTGTTCTGAATATTGGCCCGTCGGATAACACGGGCAACGGGTTCAGCTACGATATAATCACCGAAAATACTGTTCGGGAGCCGATCTCCCCGGAAAACAGACTGCCCACAGATGGACGTAAAATCGGCCATAGTACTATCTGGACGTAGGGTTTTAGGACCACCATTCACATCGGGCGTTTTGATTGCCGACCAGACGTGGTTAAAGCCTTCTTCAAACGCATCCGGGAAATCAAGCTGACCATAAGCTGGATTGATCTGGAAGCCCGAAGCCGCAATGCCGGCAGCTGCCCGACTGAAAAATACCCGTCCGTAATCATCGTGCGTCAAGCCCCATTGACCAGCGGCATTAGGCAGCGTATCCGCTTTCAATACCCCATTTTTGTACCGATAGCGGATCGGATCGATAGTTTCGTAAATCCAGTTATCCAGGTTCCAGTCCAGACCGCTACGTTGGTGTTCTACGTTGCCAAACGCCTTCCGTTTACTTTGGAACACGGGTCTTTTTTTATCGGCTTTGCCATCGCCGTTAGTGTCCCGATAGGCATAAATATCGTAGGAATCCGTTTCATTGACGAGTAGTTCATGGCCGACGGTTAGAATAGCGCGGGGCATCAATAAGTGATCGATAAACACCGAACTTTTGTCCATTTTGCCATCGCCGTTAGTGTCCTCCAGGAGCATAACCCGGCTGTGGGGCTGGCTTTGGCCCGTGGCCAGTACGGTTTGCATGTAGGTTTCCATTTGCGCCACATACAAACGGGCGTTTCCATCCCATGCCAGAGCAACCGGTTCTGAAATCATCGGTTCACTAGCCACCAGTTCAAGATGATAACCCTTGGGCAATCGAAACGTTTTCATGCTTTCATTCGGCGAAAGCGGAACCGTAGATGGAGTTTGACTAACCGTACGGGGCGTTTCGAACGGGTCCTCCTGCAAAATGGTATTGATACTATCCGAATATCGGGCAGCAGCAAGGCACAATACCGAAATAAGAATGCTAATGCTAGCAATCCAGAAAGTACGTTTCATGATGAGAGATATAGACTATTTTTTTGACAGAATTCACAGGATAAAACAGGATTTTATTACTCATCCCCGTTGCTGTATCCCCACAGCAACCTCTCCGGTAGGTTAGACTATGGCTGTCGCACGGGTTGCTGTGGGGACACAGCAACGGGGATGGATTTCTATTTCCAGTTTTTTAATCCTGTCCATCCTGCAAATCCTGTCGAAAAGAAAAATTAAGGCAGTTCTTCGAGCGTAATATCTTTATAGGCAACCTGCGTCACCCCAGCTCCGTGAATTTGAAGGCCAATCAACCCCGACTGAGGAATGCTTTCGTCTGATTCGGTATACTCGACCGTTTGGTTACCATTCACATACAGACGAATACGCCGATTTTCGGCCCGAATTTCGTACGTATTCCAGTCGGCAACTTTTACCCATTTGGTCATTTGGACGGAATCAGGTTGGACCAGCGTTACCTTCCGGCGCGATTCGTCGTACAGGCTTCCCCAGTATTTGGGACCCCAATCGGCCTGGTAGCCAATCATTTCGTAAGGCGGATTCGTGAGCCGTTTGCTGCGGAATTGTATGCCCGCGTTGACAAACCCTTTGGTACCCGTCAGCTTGACTTTCAGCCGCATCACAAAGTTGGCGTAGCTGCGGGTGGTACACAGAAAATCGTTATGCGGGGCCATCTGATCTGGTCGCCCGGCGGCAATTGTACCATTTTCGATTCGCCAGGTATTTACGGTATCCCCTTCCCATCCTCGAAAGGTTTTGCCGTCAAAAAGCGAAACGGATTTTTTGGCAGGAGCAGGCAAAAAGCCCGTCAGAAACAGGATTGTAATCGCAGAAACAAACAGAAAAGTTTTCATCAGATAGCTTTTTTTGACAGGATTGACAGGATAAAACAGGATTTCTGACTGGAATAAATAATCCTGTTCATCCTGTCAATCCTGTCAAAAAATTAAACAACTTAGGACGTATCAATATCCTGGATTCTGCTTCAGGTCAGGATTGGTAATGATTTCGCTCACCGGAATCGGATAAAGTAGGTCCCGATCTGTAATGTTAAAAGCCGTGGAGATGGGGGCGCTACCCGCCGGATAGTAATACGCCTGCGGATTGGCCTTGATTTTGGCCGCTTTGGCGGTCATTACCTGAACCGCTAATCCGCTTCGTACCAGATCGTGCCAGCGTTTATTTTCAAAAACCAGCTCAATCTGACGTTCTTTCAGAATGCTCGTTCGCACATCAGCCTGACTACCTGCAGTCAACGGAGTAAGTCCCGCCCGCGCCCGAACCTGATTCAGATAGCCAGCCGCATCGGCCTGACGACCTTGTTCATTCGCTACTTCGGCCAGCATCAATAGTACTTCGGCATAGCGGTAGATCGGGCCATTATCAGCCGTTTGCCCATAAACAGCGTGTGGATGCAGGTATTTTTTGATGTAAGGCGTACGGTTGTAGGTGATTCCGATCAAAGGCGACGGGCCTGTATAGAAACCGATGGACGCCGAAAATCGCTGATCCTTAAGGGTATCTTCATACACCTTTAACAAATCAGGCGTTGGCACATTGTAACCGCCGTACGTTTGCTGCGTGGCAGGCTTCACACCCGTAATGACCGATGGGTCTGCCAACACGGGTATAAACAGATATGGCAATGCATTAAAGATTGCCTGCGACGTTCCTTCGGCATATTGCACATCGAAAATAATCTCTTTGTTGCCTTTATTCGTTGGTTTGAAAATATCGGCGTAGGCCGGTAGAAGGGTATAACCCAGCGTAGTTACGGTTTTTAACGCCGTTTCAGCATCTGCCCAGGATTTCTGATTCATGTAGGCATCGGCCAGGAGCGTGTAGGCCGCTCCCGATGTTGCCCGACCAGCCGCCGATGCCTGTGCGGGTAGTGCTTTGGCAGCGGCAGTGGCATCGGCAATAATCTGTTTGTAAACCTCACTTGCCTCGGCCCGCGACTTAAATGTCTCTTTGTAAGACGTGGCCGCATCCACAAACAAAGGCACGCCACCGAAATTTTTCACCAGATCGAAATAGGCAAACGCCCGCAAAAAAAGCGCCTGTCCTTTTAGGTTCGTCTTCACCGCTTGGTCGAAACTGGCAGCATCGATCGTTTTCAATACCTGATTTGCCCGAGAGATGATCAGGTAGTCGTTAGTCCACTTACCCAGCGTATAGGTATTATTGTTTTCGACCGTAAACGTTGCAGGATCTTCCTGCGGCTTCCCTCCGCGTTGGGCAATGTTATAAATAAAGAAGGTGTTGTCGGAACGCATCTCGTTCAGAATCCAATCCTGATTGTAAAGTCCCTGAAGAGGAGCATAAATACCTCCGACGGCCTGTTCAAAGTCTGCCTGCGACTGGTAAAAACTGTCGGATGTCAATGACGTTTCCGGAATAACATCCAAAAAATTATGACAGGCACTCAGCGAAAAAAATAAGATAACTAAGGCTATGAGTTTGATTTTCATGACAAGTCCTTTTTTAGAAACCGATGTTTACTCCGAAACTGACCGTGCGAGGAACAGGATATGATCCTTCGTCGACTCCCGGCGAACTGCCACTAGATACATTCCGCGTGTTCACTTCAGGATTTCCCGGATACTTTGTAATGATCCAGGCATTCTGGATACTGCTGTATACCCGCAGGCTTCGGATGGTTTTTACTTTGAGCGGAAGCGTATAGCCCAAAGTAATGTTCTTGAACGACAGGAAGCTACCGTCTTTAAGATACCGGGTACTCCATCGATCACGCTCCAGATAGGTAGTTCCCTGCTGCACACTGCCGTATTTGCCCGCGCCGGGATCTGTAGGTGATTTCCATCGGTCTTTTACTTCTTCCAGCACGTTAAATGGACCATCGAGATTGGTCAGCCAGTTTTCGTAATGCGCCAGAATCTGGTTTCCATAACTCCCCGTAATCGTCAGGCCAAAATCAAAATTCCGGTAATTGAGCTGATTGGTCAGACCAAATATATATTTAGGCCAGGGCGTTCCGGTTGTAGTATAATCTTCCGGGAACGTGATCTTCCCGTCGCCATTCAGGTCCCTGAACTTGATGGTTCCAACCTGCGAATCAGCATACTTCGGGGAATTATCAAAATCCTGCTGATTCTTATAAACGCCATCCCAGACGGCTCCGTAAAACAACCCAACGGGCGAACCAACCTGCGATACATGGCTATAGAAACCATAATTGACCATCCCCTGATAGATCGCATTGGTTTTTTCGGTCGATAGTTTTTCTACCCGGTTTCGATCGAACGAAAGATTGAGGGTAGTCGTCCAGGTAAACCGGTTGTTGTGAATATTGGTGGTGCTGAGGCCAATTTCATGCCCCCAGAATTTCAACTCGCCAATATTGGTTTGAATACTGCTAAAGCCCGACGACACGGGAACCGAGACGTTATAGAGCAGGTCACTGGATATTGTACGGTAATAGTTATACGTTAGTTGAATCCGGTCATTCAATAGATACACATCGGCACCGATGTTAAACTGCTTTTTTCGCTCCCAACCCAGATTGTTGTCACCCAGATTGTTGGCGGCTCTACCCTGGAAAAGTGTATTTCCAAAATCATAATAGGCCGGGCCAACCGTCGATCGGAAGGAGTAATTACCGATTTCGAAATTACCCGTGATACCATAACTAGCCCGCAGCTTTAAAAATGAAATGGGTGTTACGCGCCAGAAATCTTCTTTCGAAATAATCCAGCCAACCGAAGCCGATGGGAAATTCCCCCAACGATTATTCGGCCCAAAGCGCGACGAACCATCGCGACGAACGGAAGCCGTGAAGAGGTATTTACTTTTATAATTGTAATTCACACGGGCCAGGAACGACAGCAAGGCCCATTTCTGCACATCGCTGGTAACGACCGTTTTCCCGGCAGCACTCACTGCCTGCACTTTATCATCTGGATAATTAGTCGCTGTAATCACGTTGTTGTCACTTCTGAATTGCTGCGCCGTAAAATCGACCAACGCATCGATGTTGTGACCGTTAAATTCATTCTGATAGCTCAGCGAGTTTTCATTCATCCAGTTGTACATCCGGGTTGTATTATCTGAACCACTCGGAATTCGGGGTGGAGGGGTAAACAAAACGCCAATAGTAGAGGGATTAAACTGAAATATGTTGTTGTTACTCAGTTGAATGTTGCCCGTTGTCTTGGCCTTTAAGCCTTTGATAATTTCGTACTCGGCATAAACATTGGAAAGCAGGCTCTGCGTTTTGTTCTTATATACTTTTTCCTGGGCCACCCGTAGCCAGTTTGGATTGCCAAATGAGGCCGGGTCCGAAGCCGTTAGCGCCAGGCTCCCATCGGCATTGTAAGGGCTGGCCAACGGGCTCGTTGCCAACGCTCCAGAAATGATATTTTCAGTACCATATGGTCCGCCATCGGTCGCAAAATTGGTGTTATAGGCATAATTAGGCGCCAGATTGAAGCCGACTTTGATTTTATCGCTGGGCGTAAATACTGTGTTTATACGAAGCGAAAGCCGTTGAAAACCAGTCCCTATCACAACGCCATCCTCTTTAAAATAGCCACCCGTAACGGAGGTAAGGAAATTTTTAGAACCAGAACGGAGGGTAAGGTTATAACTCTGAACCGCACCCGTTCGGGTTACGACATCAAACCAGTTTGTGCCTTTTCCGGCGTATTGCGACGGATTTTGGAAAGCCGGATTTACTGCTCTGCCATTCGATTCGGCAATTTCTTTCTGAAACTGGGCGTATTCCTCAGCGTTCATCATTTTTAGCTTCCGGGCGTCGGGGATCTTTTCAAAGCCGTAGTAGGCGCTAAAATCAATTTGCGTTTTGCCCGCTTTAGCCTGTTTCGTCTGAATCAACACAACTCCATTACCGGCTCGCGATCCGTAGAGCGACGAAGAAGCTGCATCTTTCAACACGCTGATATTTTCAATTTCGGCCGGATTGATTGTATTGATATCGCCTGTAATCGGCATGCCATCAACTACATACAATGGATTGGCACCAGCCGTAATCGACACAGAACCCCGAACTTTAATATTCATCCCCTCGCCAGGTCGTCCGCTCACCTGATCAATGCGCACACCAACCAGCTTGCCCTGTAGCATTTGCGCAACCTGCGCTACGGGTGGATCTTTGAGTTCTTTGGCAGAAGCAATGGCAATGGCGCCGGTGATATCCTCTTTTTGCTGCGTACCGTAGCCAACGACCACCACTTCATTCAGCGATTTCTGATCAGGTACAAGCTGCACGTCGACCATGCTACGGTTGCCAATGAGCACTTCCTGATTACTGTAGCCAACAAATGAAAAGACCAGCGTTGTAGCCACCTTGTTACCCGGCTCATCTGGAATAACAAGCTTGTATTTGCCCTCGACATCGGTTGTAGTACCGCGCGTGGTGCTTTTGACGACAACACTTACACCCGGCATTCCTTCGCCCGTTTCGCTGGTGACAATCCCGGTGATGATTACCTCGGCCGCCTGCTGGAATTCAACCTGTGTGTTTTGTAGTAACGAACCTGGAATAGTCAGTTGAGAAGATGGCCGAATACTAAGTAGAATCTGCTTTTTTCCCACTACTTCATAGGCCACGGGTGTATTTCTGAAAAGCTGATCCAGTACGGTAGACAGGCGTTGGTTCGAGAGCTTTATGGACACTCGCCGAGTAGCCTGAATCTGCTGAGGAATGTACGAAAACTTGACTTTCGTCAGTTTCTCAATTGTCGATAGGACGGTACCAATCTCCTTATCCTCAATGGATAAACTAATAGACTGCTCCAGCAAAGCCTGAGCTTTGACCGTTCGGGCATAGGTTATGTTCAGGAACAAAACCGTACACAGCAGTTGGAAAAGGGTAATACGCATAAGGGTACGTGCGTAGGCGTGACTGAATCGAGGTAATTTCATACCTTTGATTGTTTTTGTTTATAGGGTTTAGACAAAGACAAACGAGCCCCTACACATCTGACGAGGATGCAACGGAATACGAACCGAACTTGGGGCTTTATCTGGTCGGCGATGCTTGGACCCATCGCCGACCTTCTTTTTTATAGTCGGGTCAGTTTTTCTTCATATCATATAGCTTGCGGGTTTATTTGTGGGTTAGCAACCTGATCCGGTAATGACGATCTGGGCATCAATAACCTTATAGGTAGCTCCCAGCAGTTTACAGATAATCGTCAGTTTATCGTACAGATTTTCCTGATCTAAGGATGTGGTTATAAAACAGTTAGCCATAATTTCTTCATCATACACCACATCGACTCCGTAGACTTTCTCAATAGCCGCCATGATTTTAGAAACCGGCGCATTCTGAAACGTAAACGAGGCTAATTCGGCTGTTGGAATCAGGACAACAGGTTTCTCGACCAGCGTTTTTACCAATCGTTGCTCCTGACCCAGATAGGTCACCTGTTGATTGGGAGTCAACACAACGCCAATGGTTTCGGGATCAGACTTCGACTTCGCATGGGTTGCCAGTTTGGGCGAATAGACCGACACGCGCCCCGTCCGAACGGCAACTGTAACGTTCCGGTCAGTTGGGTAAGCTTTGATGCGAAAACTGGTTCCGAGTACTTTGGTAATCAGGTCGTGGGAATATACCAGAAACGGTTTGTGTGGATTCTTCTGCACCTCAAAAAAGGCTTCACCCACCAATGTCACTTCCCGCTTAGTACTCGCAAACGTAATTGGGTACCGAAGTTTACTACCGGGTTGCAACGTAACTACACTCTTATCGCTCAGTACCACTCGCTCAGGCAGGGCAGACGTATTGACTCGTTCCGTAAAAGACGACTGTATTTCTGACACCCGCTCCCCTTGCGTCGGTAGTTCAATGACTGATTGACTGAGGAAATACCAACTCAACCCACCGATCAATACCACGACCGCAGCGGCTACCCAATACGGGTTGAAGCGTAACCGTTTGACGGGAGCAGTTTTCACCGTTCGAGCGGCCAGCGCCTGCCAGTTTTTAGCCAGTAACTGTTTCTTCTCGGCATCTGTAGCAGGCAACTCAACCTCAGAATCCAGTGACGCATACCATTGATCGAGTAAGGCTCGTTCTTCGTCGGTGCAATCGCCTTTGAGGTATTTAGCGAGAAGTTCCTGGTATTGAGTGCTATCCATCGGTTGAGCCGTTCGTCCGTATCGACGACCCGGCAAAAGGTATAGACGAACAACCCAGAAAATTCCCTAAGACCAATCAGGCTTTTTTTAGATTATTTTTCACTTCGAAAAGAATTGTTCTCGGGATAATTTTTTCTGACAGGATTAACAGGATAAGACAGGATTATTTACTCCAGCCAGTAATCCTGTCTTATCCTGTTAATCCTGTCAGAAAAACCCAGATGGCTATGAAATCGCGCAGATTCTGGCGCAGAAAGGTAGTGGATCGCGAGAGGTGATATTCGATTGTTTTTTCAGACAGGTTCAATCGCTGGGCTATTTCCCGGATTGTGAGGTGTTCGAACCGATTGAGAATGAATATCTCCCGGGTTTTCTCGGGAAGTTTTGCCAGCGTATTCTGAATGGCTTCGGAGAGTTCATTCAGTTGTACGGCTTCGATCGTAGTAAAGGTTTCGGCTGGAAAAAACAGCTGGAGTTGATCGAGATAATGTTCTTCCTGAATATTTCGGCGGATATAGTCGATCATCATATTCTTGAGCGATACACCTAAAAACGCCTGTAAATTGATGACTCGCAGGGATTCCCGTTTCTGCCAGATCATCACAAACAATTCCTGCGCTAACTCTTCAGCTACTTCTTTCCGCCGAAGTTTACGATGCGCAATTACATACATTTTGTACCAGTATCGCTCATATAACTCCCTGAACGCCTGCTCGTCATCCTCCCGGAGGAGGGCCAACAATTCGTTGTCGGTTAATACGTTCAGAGACATCCAGAAAACGGTTTATTAGCAAAGTTGTAATAAACCCTCAAATACTTCAAAATATCTGGCTTATTAATTTTATTGAATAAGTGAAGTTAGTTAAGCCCCTATAAAATGACATTTCTGTCCTCTCTACGAGAGGTCTCAAGCTGGCGATTTGAGATCTCTCGTAGAGAGGACAGAAAATAGTCCTACTAACTAGTATTGATCACTGACTAACCCGCCCTGGTTCGCGAACGTTGGCGCCGGTACGTTTCTGAATATCATCGCCCAGATCAGCGCGGGCTTCTTCGGCAATCTGTTCCAGTTTGGCAACGATTTCGGGGTGCTGCTCCCGAACGTCATACCGCTCACCTGGGTCACGACGGAGGTCGAATAAACCCGTCGGGAATTCATGCGTTTCTGTACTGGGGCCTGGTTTACCATTCTGACCTGGCAGGAATCCTTCGTAGGTACGGCCGGGGTGAGCAAGCACTAGTTTCCAATCGCCTTGACGCACGGCTTCGAGGCTGTTTTTACGATAGTAATAGTAAAATTTATCGCGAGGTGTTACTGTGTTGTCGCCTTTCAGTAAGGCAATCCAATCCACACCATCAATTCGATTTTTGGGTAAACGAGCTCCACAGAGTTTGACCACAGTTGGCAATATATCCATCGTTGTCAGGAGCTTATTACTCACCCGACCGGCAGGTACCACACCTGGCCAGCGAACCAGGCAAGGCACCCGATGACCACCTTCAAACGACGTTCCTTTTCCCTCCCGGAAACCACCTGCCGAACCTGCGTGATCGCCATAGTTCAGCCAGGGACCATTGTCGCTGATGAACAGGACAAGCGTGTTTTTGTCCAATCCCTGCTGTTTCAACTCAGCGAGCACTTGCCCGACGGCTCCATCCAGTTCAGTCATAACATCTCCGAAAATTCCCCGCGCACTTTTCCCTTTAAATTTAGCCGAAGTAGCTAGTGGTACGTGTGGCAACGGATGCGGCACATAGAGAAAGAAAGGCTTGTTTTTATGTTTTCGGATGAAGGCAAGGGCGTGTTCAGTAACGGTCGATGTAATTTGCCCAGCATCGTCCAGATCCTTGATTTCCTGCTTCGGTTCATTGCCATCGATCCAGCGTAGAGGTGGATATTTCGCCTGGGCCTGAGCAGGATGGAGCGGCCACATATCATGTGAATAAGGCACGCCATAATACTCATCAAAACCTTGCTGCAAGGGCAGGAACTGCTTGTTATCGCCCAAATGCCATTTTCCGAAAATGCCGGTTGCATAGCCCCGTTCTTTCAGTAAATCGGCCAGCGTCTCTTCGTTCGGGTTCAGGCCAATAGGCGAATTGGGGCCGAGTGCGCCCGAAATACCTAATCGGTTCGGATAGCAGCCGGTGAGTAGGGCCGCCCTCGATGCACTGCACACCGCCTGCGCAACCAGAAAATTCGAAAATCGAGACCCCTCGGCAGCCATCCGATCCAGGTTGGGCGTTGTGTAATCCAGAGCCCCCGTCACGGACAAATCGCCGTAGCCCATGTCGTCCATGAAAAACAGAACAACGTTTGGCGGGGGCGTTGGCGCCGGTTTTTCAACCCAGGCAGTGATGAGTAAACCTAGGCCAATCAGCGCAAAGGTGCTGAAGAGCAAATGAGATAATCGTTTAGGAATCAACTTCATAGTGACTGGTTTTAATAAATTCAAGTTTAAATAGTAGCCTTTCCCATGATCTGTGTCCTCACAGACCATGGAGACAGAGAATTGCCAATCGGCTAATTCGTAGCCGCGACAGCCGTTTTTGGGGATACAATTTCCCACTCATTGACATGCGTAGGCATATGTTCACGAGCAACGATAGCATCGAACTGCCGAAGCAAATCAGGGTGCTGGGTCGCCAGATTAGTACGTTCACTAACGTCTTTACCCAAATCATACAGCTCCCATGATCCTGCCCGATTTTTTCGCACATTGGTTTTTACCGCTTTCCAATTCCCCATCCGAATGGCCAGCTGCCCGCCTTTTTCAGGGTATTCCCAATAGAGGAACGGGTGTTGTTTTTGGTTAGTGAATTGACCCAGCAACGTTGGCAAAAACGAAAGACCGTCAGTCGCTATGGGCTGTTTATAACCGATCAGTTCGGCAATGGTAGCCAGCAAATCATATTGCACGGATACATGATCGGTAACCTGACCAGCCTTTATCTTTCCTGGCCATCGAGCCAGCATAGGCTCCCTGATGCCGCCTTCGTACACATCCATTTTCAAACCTCGTAGGTTAGCCACACTATTGAAATAAGCAGCTTCCACTCCTCCATTGAACGTAGCGCCATTGTCGCTCGAGAACATAACTAGTGTATTTTCGTCAATTTTCAAGTCTTTCAGTAACTGCATCAACTGCCCAATCTGTTTATCCATGTAGGTAATCATACCCGCATACGTAGCACGCGGGTAAGGCGTTGATGCGTATCCCTGCTGACCGAGGTAGGGTTTATCGTCAAATTTGCCAATATATTCCTTCACCGCTGCTTCGGGGGCCTGTAAGGATACATGCGGCACGGTGAATGGCAGATATAGAAAAAATGGACCGGTTTTGTTCTCGCGCACAAACGCCTGGGCTTTCTGAGCCATTTTGTCGATGGCATAGTCGTTGCCCCGATAATAGGCAAAAGCCTCCGCCGTAGCTGTTTCAGGTGTTAATTTGCGATGTACGTCAATGACAGGGTTGTTCAAACGGTCGGGTTTGCCATTTTCCCAGAGGTGCGTTGGGTAGAAATTATGAGCCTGTTTCTGATCTAGGTAACCGTAGAAATAATCGAAACCCTGCTGATTCGGATTGCCTGTCGTGTTGGCCATGCCCATGCCCCATTTACCAATACAAGCCGTTTTGTAACCCGATTGCTGGAGCATTCGGCCCACGGTAAACGCGCCCGGATACAACGGCATCTGCCCACCCTCCAGCGAATCGGCAAAACCGCCCATTTCATAATTGCCCCGAATGTAGGAATGTCCACCATGTTTGCCCGTCATCAGCATACAGCGGGCAGGCGCGCAAACGGGCATACTGGTATAATGCTGGGTAAATCGCATTCCCTTACGAGCCAGTTGATCCAGATGTGGCGTCCGGATTTTCTGCTGACCATAACACCCCAATTCGGCATATCCCATATCATCGGCATAAATGTAGATGATGTTGGGTTTAGCAATAACAGCCTGGCGAGGCATAAAAGATACCAATAGGTAACTGCCTAAGGTCAGGACTGATACAATGAGTATGATGAAATAGGATTTCATGACAGTAGTCATTAAAAAGATCCATTCCCGTGGTCGCAGAGATACAACCACGGGAATGAAGCTTTTACCAGCCCGGGTTTTGTGAAAGCGTTGGCGTTAGATTCCGTTCTTTCTGCGGAATAGGCCAGAGATAATGCCGGGAGACATCGAAGGTTCTGTTAACACCCACGACCTGAACCGTTGCCAAAGCTCCACTGGCATCTTTGTAAGTAATACCATAAATAGGGCCGGGAATTACCGTTGCAGCCGTTTTCCACCGACGAATATCAAAAAGATGTTGCCCTTCAAATGCTAGTTCAACGGTTCGCTCCCGACGAACAATAGTCCGAAGTTCAGCCTGAGTGGCTGCGCTGCTGATGGCTGGCTGTTTGACATCGGTCCGTCCATTTCGAACTGTATTGATCGCCGTCAGTACGCTCGCGTCGATCTGATTCAATTCGATTTTAGCCTCGGCATAGGTCAGCAAAATTTCGGCATAGCGTAAGAGAATAATGTTGATACCGTTGTTCGCCGGGTTAGCGTAATCCTCTGCATTCACATACTTTTTGATGTTAAAGCCTGTCGTAGAGGCAATGTATGTATTCCCCACGGCATCAGCTGTTCCGCTGGTTGGCTCGGGTCGAAACGTAATACCGCTCGGCAAGACATCGCCTGTCAGAAAAACAGAAAATTTAAGGCGAGGATCACGATTGGCGTATGGATTGGCCGGATCGTAGCCGCTGGTCGCATCGGAGATCAGTTTGCCTGATGTCGTTTCGTACATATCCACCAATGTTTTGGTCGGCACATACGTACTCTGAGCACTTTTCTGACTATAAGGCGCTAACAGGTTAAATACGTTGACAGGATAGGTGTCCTTAATAAATTGCCGATCCAGCAGGACTTCCTTATTGTTTTCGGCGGCTATGGTGAATAGCTTTTCGTAGCTGTCGTTCAGTCCGTAGATGCCTAGTTTCACGACCTGATCGGCGGCATCGGCAGCCTGTTGGTAGCGACCAGCCAATAAATTAGCCCGCGCCCGCAGGCCCAGAGCGGCCCCTTTTGTAAACCGCCCTTTGTCGGCAGCAGCATAGGTTGTAGGTAATAAACCGGCTGCATCTATCAGTTCTTTATCGACAAAATCCCAGATCTGCGCAATAGGAGTACGGGCCAATGCGCGGCTTTCATCCAGCGAAATAGACTTTGTTACGAGCGGCACATCACCAAACAGACTAGCCAGTTTAATGTACTGATAGGCCCGCAACGCGCGTGCTTCGCCTTTAAACTGATTGATCAGAGCCGTGTTGGTCGACGCCACTTTATCGACGTTTTCCAGCAAATAATTACAAGCCCGAATGCCCTTGTACGCTTTTGCCCATTCGCCAAACACTTTAGCACTCGTGGCATCATACTGGCCCAGTTCAACATACGCCTGCACATCGAACGGTTGGTTGGTGTGGGCAATGTCGGTCATGGCATCCCAGCTTATAAGGTTGGTGCTGTCGAGATCGGTATACAGTGAATTAGCGGCCAGCCGGGCATCATTCTCCGTTTTCCAGAACAGACTTTCCGATAAGCGGTCGTTGGGAACGGTATCTAATAATTCCCGGTCGCAGGAGGCTAGTGTTACCCCAAGGAGCGCGACCAGGAAAGAGAATACACTATAATTTATTCGTTTCATGAGCTTTCTGAAAATAGGTGGATGAAGTTAGAATTGCAGGTTCAGTCCAAGCGTGTACAGCGACGTTTGCGGGTAATAAACCGCCCGTCCCGATCCGGCTTCGGGGTCCAGATTCCACTCATTCAACTTCGAGATCGTCAACACATTCGTAGCCGATACATAGGCCCGAATTCGGTTCAGACGCACTTTAGACGCAATTGCTGCCGGCAGCGAATAGGCCAGCTGAATGTTTTTCAGCCGGACATACGACCCATCGATAATCAGCCGATCGGAGGTCGCTACGTTCCGCAAATCGAACTTTAGCGGACGGGGGAAACGAGCGTCTGGATGGTCGGGTGTCCAATAATTATTGGTGTAAATCGAGGGAGTAAAGCCTTCCTGATTTCCCATTTCGGCCAGTGCACCTGCCAGGCGCGTATCGACTTTAGCGGCTCCCTGAAACAGCAGATTCACTTCGAAATTCCTGTACGAGAAATTCGAGTTAAGACCGAACGTGAATTTGGGGAATGTATTTCCGATGTTGGTCATATCATTGGCGTCGATCTTGCCATCGCCATTGGCATCGATATACTTCACATCGCCCGGCTTCGTGTTGGCAGCATAAGTGGCTTTGTAGTTGTTAATCTGCTCCTGTGTCTGGAACAGCCCATCTGTTTTGTAGCCCCACAACGTATTGATTGGCAAGCCAACCGCAATGATGTAGCGTGGGTCAATATCTGATCCTAAAATGTAAGGACCCGTTCCTTTCAGATCGACAACTTTATTGCTATTGATGCTCAGGTTACCGCCCAGATTATACTGAAAGCCCGACGCGCTTTTGGCTCCGCGATAATTCAGACTAAACTCCCAGCCTTTGTTCTCTACCGAACCAGCATTTTGGGGAGGAGCCACCAGACCAATCGTGGCCGGGATGTCGAGATTCAACAGAATATCGTTGGTCAGTTTCCGGTAGTAATCAACGGTTAAATTCATACGTCCACGGAAAAAGGATGCATCCAGACCTAAATCCAATTGCGTAGTCGATTCCCAACCCAGATTAGGATTGGCGAGTGTCGTTTGCCGATAGCCCTGCACAGCAGCGCCATTGAAATCATAACCACTAGACGCGAGTGCGGCATAATAGCTATAAAGGTTCACCGACTGGTTACCGGTTATCCCCCATGAACCGCGTACTTTTAGGTCGCTCACGGTTTGCTGAAGCCCCTGCCAGAAGTTTTCTTTCGATATGCGCCAGCCTGCCGAAAACGAGGGAAAAAAACTATATTGTTTGGTTCCTGTAAACTTGGATGAGCCATCGTAGCGTCCGTTTACTTCAACCAGATATTTGCCGTTGTAATCATAGTTTACCCGACCGAAATACGACCGCAATCCGTACAGAGCATCGTTCCCTGAGTTGTTTTTCGTGCCATCGTTTGCACCCTGACCAATCGATTGTATATCATTGTTATAAAACCGTTCGCGGTAGGCGGTCAAAAAAGTCTGCGTATTTCCAATCTGCGAGTACCCCAAAAGTCCCTTAAAATGCTGATCTCCGAATCTTCTCTCATAAGTAAGCAAGTTAATCAAGGTGTACTCCCGCAACGTATTCCGCACTTCGGTCAAGGTGTTGTTGGCAACCGTTTTCGTGATGTTGGTATTCTTATCGGTATTAACATACGAGTTGGCGAAGTTCTTTTCTTGCGTAAAAAAGCCCCGACCTGCGATCTGCGTAGAGAATATCAGGCCATCCACGATCTCCCACTCGCCCTTAACGTAGCCAGCCAGATAATCCGTCGACCGTTTGGAATCGCCCCCGATTTCGGCATACATCAACGGGTTGTTTCCCTGCGTACTCAATCCATACGTACCGTCGGCATATTTGGGAACAGCCCAGAGCGAACCATGTAGCAGAAAATTGATAGGATCGACGGTGGGAGCCTGTGAGTAGTTGTAGCGGTAGTTAATATCGCCACTTAGACGCAGTTTCGATGAAATCGTGTAATCTGTATTCAGACGAATTTCGCCGATTTTACTACTGTAATGCGTGATAATACCTGCCTGATCCTGATACCGCATACTCAAGCGTGTCCGTAGCGTTTCATTACCACCCGATACAGCTATAGTGTGGTTTTGTTGCGGAGCTGCGTGTAGTACGGTTTGAAACCAGGTATTGGGCAGCGGGTATTTCTCGCGGTCGGTAGCCGTGACATACGCCTGAATAGACTGTTCCGTGAAACGAGCAGGCAAGGGAGAACCAGCATTGGTATAGGCAGCTACCTGCATTCGCATGTAGTCTTCAATGCCCATCATGTGCGGTTTGTTAATGGAATTCTGAATAGCGTAATAGCCATTATACTCGACCTGCACCTTACTGCCTTTAGCCCGTTTAGTTGTTACAAGCACAACTCCGTTAGTTGCTCTTGACCCATAAATAGCCGTAGAGGCAGCGTCTTTCAGTACTGTAACTGTCTCAATATCATCTGGATTAATATCAGACAAGCGCTGTTCGATACCGTCGACAATCACTAGCGCATCGTTTTTGCTCATGTCATAGCCACCTGAGCCATTATTGGTACCGGCGGTATTACCAATGCCATTGATATTGAAGGTGGTAATCCCACGAACGCGAATAGCCGTGTTAGAGCGACCGGGCGATCCCCCCTGATCCAGTACGGTAACGCCGGGCAACTGCCCCTGCAATGATTGCTGAATATTGGAAACAGGCCGTCGGGCAATTTCTTCGCCACCAATTTGCGCCACCGAATTGGTCAGGCTTTCGCGCTTCTGGGTACCGTACCCTACTACTACAACCTCGTCGAGCTGCTTATTATCGGTCGCCAGCGAAACGTCGATGCGAGTACGATTATTTACCGGAACTTCCTTCGTTACAAATCCGATACCCGAAAAAACCAGAATTGCCGTAGCTGGGACTTCGAGCGTGAATTTCCCGTTGGCGTCGGTAGTCGTTCCTTTAGTCGTATTCTTGATGACGACATTGATACCGGGCAGGCTTTCCCCAGATTCACTTTTGACCGTACCCGTAATAGGCTGATCAACGGCCACTTTGGCGTCTGTTTTTGCGATTTCCTGTACTAATCCTGATGGCAGTTTTGTCGTCGGCTCGGCTTGGGTACTTTGCTCCTGATTCAGCGTAGACTCCGAAATCGAACCGTCGGCGAAGGCAATTTTCTTTGCTTTTCTATTCCCCAGAATCAGGTACGAATTACCGTTTACTTTTTTATAGCGTAAGCCCAATGGGCGCAGTAAACTCTCCAGATTTTTGTCGAGCGTTTCTTTAGCATTAAGCACTTCTGGAGACACAGATAGTCCGTCTACTGTTTGCAGCTCGAACATGATGTTTACACCATACTGATTCTTCAGATCATTGAGCACCTCCTTGAGTTGACGGCTGGCGGCTCGATTAGATTCAGTTCGCTTTTGCTGAACATTGCTGGCCAGTACAACCGACTGCGACCAGCCGGGATGAAATCCAACAAGCAGCATTGACAGAAGACTCACATTGGAGACTTTTCGTAAATGATTTGTCATAAGAGTTAACAGATTGATTGTAATTGTCCATCTGCTGGACGTAGTTAGGCTAGTAATTGGCAGGCTGTTGATTGATAGTAACCCGGCAGAATTCCATTAGCGGGCAAGGCCAAACAGTTGAGTAGGCACATCAAAAATTGGGTAAAAACGAACTAGTACTGTTAATATATGGGCAAAGGTTGGTAAGCAAAATCTCTTTTCCAAGAGAAAATTAAAATTTTGATTATCAACTAATTACCTAATAGTCTATCGAGAAGTACTGTTATTCATAGTCAAGCGGAGGTGCTCAAACGGCATTCCGATGAGTCTGAACGTGTTACGCGAGTTCACCTATTTATCCATGATTTGAACATGATTCCCCTGACGAGCAACATTGATGTCTAACAGCTCAGAGATGGATAGCAGGAGTTGATCGACGTTATCAGCCTGGAACGAACCCATCAGTATACGTTGAGCCAGTGCCTGGTTTTTAATGTTAACCCGGAGCCCATAATTTTCTTCCAGCATATAGGCTACTTCTTCCAGCGTGGTTTCTTCAAATACAAATCGTTTCTCTTGCCCGACTGAAGGAAATTGACGCTGTTTAATCGTTTTCAGAGCGATATGATTCTCTGGATCAAGCGTGACAAAATCGCCGGGCTTCATCGTTACCTGTTTAGCGATTTTATTCTCCTGATAATGAAGCTGAACTTTTCCCTTATTCAGTAAGACCCTGGCTCCTCGTTTTCTCGCAAAAACGGTAAACTCTGTACCCAGAACAACTACGTCTAACCCTTTCGCTGTCTTCACCACAAACTTCTGATCATCAGGTGTGTGTGTGACAGAAAAATTAGCCTCTCCCGCTAACAGAACCTCGCGGGTTGTGCGCCCAAATCCCCAACGGGGTACCTGTAGGCTGGAGTTTGCATTCAGATTGACTTCGCTCCCGTCGGGCAGTTTTATGGATCGGGTTTCGCCAAACGTTGTCGTGTAGGTCTGGTAGATGAGCTGATTACGAAACAATAAACCAACCATACTGGCAACCAACACGATAGACGCTGCTACTAACCAAAACGGCCTGTTCCAGGGTCTTGATATGGGCAGGATTACCGGTATCTCATTTGACGAGGTTTCTTCTGTATGTGGATTATCGGCTAAAAACGTGGCATAGTGTTGAGTCGCTTTTTCCGTTTGGGTCAGGTATTGGGGATTCCGATTTTCCCATTCTTCCAGCCATTCGTAATACTGCTCCTCATTTGCTTTTTCCCGAAGCCACTGGGCAATCAGTTCGCGTTGAAGCGGAGAAACTTTCCTTGCGAAATGGCTAAATATCAACTCTTTATTAATGTCCGATTCCATGGCGTGTAGTAGCTTGCTTATTGATGAGACAATTTTTGGAGAACTTTCCCTGACTGATCGACATCCAATCAGAAAGGAAGCCAATGCCCGATTGCCATCAGCATAAGCAGCCAATGGTCTTTCAATCCTTTTCTAACTGTACTCAGGGCTTTGCCAATATGGACTTCAACAGTTTTGATCGACAGCCCCAATTCTGTTGCGATATCCTGGTATTTCTTTCCTTCGAAACGACTCAGCAAAAAGACTTTACGGCATTGTGGTGAGAGCGATTCAATCATTTCCTCTACCCGATGCAGCACTTCCTCAAACTGCACAATCTGATCCGGTCGCTGACTAAACGCGCCTTCCTGAAGGTCGGCTGTTTCGATATCGTCCAATTCCTGAAACTCTAATCGGAGATAATTGTAGGCTTCATTCCGAACGCTGCGGAACAGATAGTAGCGGTATGAGGACGTTACGTTTTCGTAAGCTTTGGTTTTCCAGAATTTACAGAAAACATCACTGACCAGGTCTTCGGCCGTTTCTTTGGAGTAGACGAACCGGACAGCATGGTTGCACAGAGCCTGATGGTACCGTCGAAAAAGCAATTCACAGCCTTTTTGAGGACTTTCTTCAAACGTCCGTCGAATAAATAGCTCTGTATCGTTGCCAACGGTTTTTTCTTCCATTGCCTCAACAGTTTCTCCGACCGGGCGATGAGTGGGAGAACTTGCCGGGAAGGGCTGGCCAACGGATTCAATCAGCGGACGCACTTGCATAGTCTGTGAGTAAACGAATTCATCTCTATTCGAGCCTCTCGTCTACTAGTAAAGACAACTTTTAGCAAAAACCCCCTTAGTTGATTTTAATTTTTTCTAGAATAAAGCTAAAAAACTATCAGTAATCCACTTTCTTACGATTGACTTTCGTGTCACCCTTCTGCTTTTTTCGGGCGATACGCTCCTCGACAGATGCTTTTGAGGGCTTTGTGGCTTTGCGTGGTTTGGGGGCTTCAAAGGCTTTTTCGATGAGCCGATAAAACTTCTTCGTTACCTTTTCCTTATTGGCGAGTTGTGTTCGTTCGGTCTGGTGAGTCAGTACCAGTTCGCCTTCTGTCGTTAGTTTATTGGCTAACTTCTCTTCCAAAATGGCCCGTTCGTCATCGGTAAGTAGCAGCGAATTGCGGACGTCGAAACGCAATTCGGCCTTCGTAGCCACTTTATTCACATTTTGTCCACCCGCTCCCCCACTCCGGGCAAACTGGTACTGTAACTCGGGTTGTAAATGGGTGGCATCCATACTTAATCAACTTTCTTTATCTGGAAAAACCTGTTCATCCTACAAACAATCGCGGCAGGAGTCGGTTTTTTTTCAAAACTAACGGATTCAACGTTACGGCTCACCACGGACCGAAAATCGCCATCTATTCAACAAACTAAATCATGATTTTAGGTGAATACGTTTAATGGGGCAGTCGGCCGTAATTGATTAACAACAAAAACCACAGATAGCCATGATACAGAACAAACAAATAGAAACCGAACCAACGGTCGATATGGACGACACAACAGGAAGCAATGGAGGCCCAGCCAGTGAACGATTTTCGGGAGAAGCTGACAATACGGCAGACGAACAGGGCGATGGCTATGCCCATCCTTCAGACCATGACAAACCCCGAAGCGATACAGCACGGGTCGATGGCATGGGCATCTCGGGTGGCACTGGCGATACAGATTCAAGCCAATCGGGAGGTCGCTCGCAGTACTAATGAATTATCAGAAAGCAATCTGTGGCAGTAGGGCAAAAATTCTAGAGGTGACTTTCGCGCATAGATTGCTTTCTGGTTTATCGGCAAACAAACCGCCCGCGACCGGGTTATTTTAAGAACAGCAAACCAGTTGGCTGGTAAATTTAGCGACGATGGGATCAAACAATTTGGAAGAGCAGGCGCTCGACAATACACTCAGTGCATTCCGCCATAATGGCCATATAGCGGCTATTTCGCCTGAACAGGGGATCAAATTGCTCGATAGCTGGCTTCAGGCGTTACAGGGCGATCCTAATATCGATCAGATTAAAGGCCAGCTTGGCGAACTTCGCACAGCCTTGCAGGCCACTCCACCCGACGACCAATACATCCGAGATCTGTTATTAAGTTTAGCCGATAAAACACAGGCAGTAGCCGAAGATGCAGACTCTGAAGGCACCTGGACAGGTGGATTGGAGAGTTTATCAAAAATTCTACGAGATTTCGGCAGTAAATCATAACGTAGCCCTGTGTTTGCCGTCTAATAGACCACAAATACAAAACTATAATTCACTACATAACATGGAAGGAACCGGAACCACACTTGAGCACCGGATGCTCAACGATACGTTAGGTGCTTTGGGCGATGGCAGTCATGCCACGCTTACAGCCGAACAAGGCATTTTATTACTTGAAGGCTGGCTAAATGCCCTGCCCGGCGATGTTGGTGCCGAACGTATTCTGGCGGAAGTCACAGCCCTGCGGGATCACTTGAAAACAGGCCATCCTGATGGCGAAAAAATTCGTCATTGGCTACTTAGCATGGCTAGCCATACGCTGGCTCTCTCGCACGAACCATCTGTCGACGCCACCACGGAAAGACAGCTTAAGCAATTGGCCACAGCGTTGCGTAGCTTCACTAACCAGATTTAATATGCTGACTCCCGAAGAATCCGCAGATCTCCTCGACTCAACAATGGATGTTCTGGAGAGCGAAGTAACAACGGCCATACCGCAAAGTGGATTAGATATTATTGATCAGTGGCTTGTCCAACTCCGTCAAACCGAAAACGCGAAGGAAATTACCAATACGCTCGAACAGGTGAAAACACAACTGGAAAGCAATCAGATCAATACACAAGAGCTGATCCAATTGTTCGATACGTTAGCTACGCAAACTATTGAGTTCAGTACTCACGTAGGATCGGAAGGAGACATGGCTGTTCGGCTTGAAGCCATATCCTCAGCGTTACAATCGCTGGCGGGACAATTGGGACGTTAAGTTTCAGGTTCCAGGTTCAATGTTCCAGATTATACAACATTGAACCTGGAACCTGAAACATTTTCATGGTATTCGGTTATTCCAGTAAATCAATACGTTAAGCGTGGCTCGGCCTGATGCAATGATGTCTAAATCGCCATCCCCATCAAGGTCGGCAGCTTGCAGATCTTCACAGGCCATACGAACGCTATCGTCAAGTGGATACCCTTTCCAGTTCTTGACTTCTTGTGGTTTAAACAGCCTAACTCCGACTTTTTTGTAGGCATTGGGATTTCGCCAACCCGCTATAATCTGATCGCTCCCCAAACCAAGAAAATCTCCGCAAACCAGCGCGTGCCCCTGATTAAGCATATCGCTCAAAACATCGATTTGTTTATCGCCAGCCAGTTTCCGGGGTTTTCGTAGCGAATAGAATCCGCTTTCTACCTGTAGCAAATTTCCATGCATAGGCTGAATGGTGGCAATGCGCTTACCATTATCCAATCGCCTGATTTCCCCAATGCCAGCGACATCATTGGTTAGTAAGGGTAGTGAATTGCTCGCCGATTCATCATCGACAGGCTGCCATTTCTTTTTCCGCCATTGGAAAATATTTCCTCCTTCTTTACTAGCAACAATAACGCCTGTAGCTGAACCATTTTCCCCATCTTCCCAAATCTCGAAGTTATGGGTCAAGTGCATAGTCGAATCGATGAGGTGTCGTTTCCAGGCACCTTTGGGTTTTTTCGGGAATTCATACCCCCAAATTCGAACGCCCCTACCTTCTCCGTTTTTATTCCCCAGCCCATGTAAAGGCACAACAATGAGTTGATAATTATCTTTGCCGACTTTGGCCCAACGCATTCGGTGGGTTGTCACTTCGTGTGGCAATCGCACGGGTTCCCAACGCTGGGTAGGGTCCTGTGGGCGAATGAGGTAGAAAACAGCACCCGACTTCGTACTATCATTCGTTTCGGCAGGATTCCAGCCTGCGCCAACGGCCACCTCCATAAGACCATCCCCATCGAGGTCACGAGCGGCAATGCAAACATTGTCCTGCGGTGTCAGGTTTGCGGCCATAACGTACCGTTTCCACTGCCCATCTTTTGCATTAGGATTTTTATACCAGACAATCTCTTTCTGATCAGCCAGCAGAATATCGGGTTGTTTGTCGCCATCCACATCGCCAATGGCCATACCATAGCCAATACTGATCTGGTTATCAACCACCTGAATCTTAAAATTCAGCGCAGCTTGCTGGGTTGTATCCGTTTGCGCCAGCAGTGGGCTAGTTAATAATAAGCAGAAAAGCAGGCAGGTTTTCATCGCGTTTTGGTTAGACCACGTCAATAGGCTAAAGGGTTCTGCCCTATACATCTACCGACTTATACTTACCCGCTCACCCAACTGCATGACACGATAAGGCGTGCCATACTGCTTGCAGGCATTCACAAAGTCGGCAGGATCAGCCGTGTTGAATTCAAATAAATCGTAATGGTGCGGGATAACCAGCCTGGCCCCTATCTCGCGACCCAATCGGGCAGCTTCGTCGGGGTTGAGATTACCAGCTACCCGTCGTTCGGGTTTATTGCCGTTGATGGGTAAAAATGCAACGTCTATATTGAATGGTCGCAGGATATCTACTATGCCTTCGTACCAGAGTGTATCGCCAGAATGGTAAATCCGATAAGGCCCCACTTCTACGACAAAACCCATGAATTTACAACGCCCTTCGGCATCCCGTTCGAGTTCATTATGGGCAGCCGGAACGCCGTGAAACACAAATCCATCAACCGTTGCTGTCTGCCCGTCGGTCAGGCCAATGGGCCAGATCGCATCTGTTTTAAGTCGATCAGCAATAAATGTGCGGTTAGCTTCGGGTATTACAAACTGTAAATTTGGGTTAGCCGCCATAAGTGGCAACAGCGTTTCGGCATCCAAATGATCAGTATGATTATGGCTCGACGTAACAACGTCGATCATTGGTAAGCGAGCGGGATCGATTACAAGCTCTGAAATTCGCACATGCGGCTTATCGGTATTGGCGTATTTCCGACTTAGTGAATCTGAAAGGTATGGGTCAAACAGCAGATGCTTGCCGTTGTATTGAAGTAAAAATCCACTTTGGCCAAGCCACCAACTATGCAAGGTATCAGACTGATTTCGAGAAGCTTCGATATCAGCCAAAAGGGCTTCGTCTTTTTGAAAAGCGGGTTTAAGCATGTTTGTGAGTAGTAAGTTGTAAGCTGGTAAGTAGTAAGTGGCTGATGTAAATGAATTGCTTTAGCGTCAGCCACCTACTACTTACCTACTCACAACTTACTAACTTTTTATGTTACGACGATTTCGGCTCTCGCAATCCACTAATTCGTCCCAGCACCCAATCCAATACCCAGGCGGGTAAGAGCCGGGGCAAAATCCAGCCCATAAACTTACCAGGCACAAGGGCATAGCGCACGCGGGGTCGATCGGTTTCATAAATTTTCACGATGCGTTCGCCAAGATAGTCGATTGAGAAACCTTTGCTTTCAGATACTTCGACCTGTTTCAAAAATCGCTGCATAGCTGGGTAATAAGGCGTGTTTTTATAAGGGCTCATATCCGTGCCTTTTCCCCAGATCGGTGTTTTAACCGCCCCCGGACCTATAATAATCACTTTAATACCCAATAAGACCAATTCACGACGCAGGCTATGCGACAAGCCTTCAACGGCATGTTTCGATCCAACATACGCGCCCATAAACGGAATAGCAACCTGCCCATTTACCGAACTAATATTCAGAATTCGGCCCGGCTGAACCGGGTGGTTGTCGCGAGCACCCAGCAGCGGCAAAAATGCCTGCGTAACCTGAACTAAGCCCAACACATTTACTTCGAAATGGTGCCAAAAAACGTCCATTGGCTGGTATTGTAGTGGCCCACCAATGGCAATACCAGCATTGTTGATTAGACCGCCCAGACCATTGCCAGCTAGTCGTTCCGTTAGGAATTGTGCCGCTTTCGTTACGGCTTCGGCATCCGTTACATCAAACAGCAGTGGAGTAAATGACTCACCAAATTCAGCCTGCAAGCGGTTGGCATCTGTTTGCGTTCGAACGCTCCCGAAAACGGTATAACCACACCGGAGAAAGTATTTAGCCGCACCGTAGCCAATACCCGTTGAGACACCAGTAATCAGAATATTTTTGCTAACGGGTTTCATGGCGTAAACATACCCATTATCTGCCTCAACAATCGCGCATACGTTAACGTTATGTTTTTTATACTAAGTGAATGAGGAAATGAGAGAACGAGCGAATAACTTCAACTCACCTATTCACTGTACCGGTGGCACGGTCATTTATCAATTCATTAACCTATGCAAGATATTGAACCTTTCTACGGCTGGGAGAAGTATTACACCGCGTCGGAAGACGAACAGTCGCCGTTTTATGAGCGTGAATACAACATGCAGCAGTACGAAAACACGATTTACGGCTACTACATTCATCCCCTTTGGGACGATATAGGTTCCGAAACATTGTACTGCAAGATACTGTTTGCCAACTATGATCGGCAGTATGTAGTGATCGAATTATTTGGCGAGTGGAATGATACCCTGCACAACGACATCATGTACCTGAAGCGCCAGGTTATCGACCCACTTGTGCAGGAAGGAATCAAATACTTTATCCTGATTAGTGAGAACATTCTCAACTTCCACGGTTCCGACGATAGTTACTATGAAGAATGGTTTGAGGATGTAGAAGATGGTTGGATTGCGGCCATTCACTCACCGGAGTTTATCGAACGCGAATGGAAGAAATACCATCTCGATTATTACATCAATTTCGGTGGCACGCTCGACATTGCCAACTGGCGAACGCTTAAACCAGCTAACCTTTTTGAGTTAGTCAATAGTTTGATAATTCGGCGATTGGGAGGCTGATCAGCCAAAGGGATAATCAAGAAAGAAATAAGATTTTGACCTCATTTCGTGCTCATTTTACCCTTCTTCCCATTCTAGGTAGCATTTCCCCCAATTTTCTCAACTTTACCCAAAATCCCACGAATAAATTCTATGGAAAACAACGAAAAAGCGAAAGCTGCTGCCGATGTGCAGGCTGCGAAAGCAACAACTGCTGAGAAACTCGAAGCGTTTAAAACCGAAGCGAGCCAGCACCTCGACTCAGCCGCTACCCAACTCGACGAACTGAAAGATAAATTAGTGGCTCAGGCGCAGGAATTTGGGAAGGACATTGATATTGACGGGCTTAAAGCGAAAGCAACGGAACATTTCGAAGCGGCTAAAGCATCGACCGCTGAGAATTTAGCCAACCTGCAAGCTCAAGCCGAAACGGCTTTTGCCGCAGCTTCTGCCAAAGCGGATGAACTGTCGGATGTAGCCGAAGATAAGTTCGACGAGATGAAAGCCGAAGCAGCCGTACAACTAGAAGCGGCACAGGTCAAATTAGACGAACTAAAAGCCGAAGCGGCCCTTCAGATTGAAGTGGCCAAAGAAAAGGCTAAAGGTGTTTGGCACAGTTTATTTGGCGAGTAATTCCGTCCAGAGTCGGTGTATAAAAAAAGTCAGCCTCATTCGAATGAGGCTGACTTTTTTATGAGGTAGTTTAACCGTGTTTCGGACCACGAGGAGGACCTCCGGGGCCGCCTGTTCCACTATGCGGTGGCGTATCAGTGCCACTGTGCGGAGGGGTATCAGTGCCACTATGCGGAGGGGTAGCTGTGCCACTATAGGGGGGTGTTCCGGTTCCACTATGCGGATGAGTGTCGGTACCACTATGCGGTGGTGTATCAGTACCACTGTGAGGTCCGGTAGCGGTACCACTATGAGGACCACCAGGAGGAGTTCCTGTCCCACTATGGGGTGGTGTATCAGTACCACTGTGCGGAGGTGTACCTGTTCCGCTATGAGGTCCGGTCGCCGAACCTGACGAGACAGATGACGTACGAGCTTCGGCACTTGTGTCGTCAGGAGAGAGGTCTGAACTCTTCGTACAGGCATATCCGCCCAGCAACGTTGCTACCACACAACTAGTTACAATCAGTTTCTTCATTGGATTATCCGTTTAGGGGACTAAAAATCATTTTAGGTTTCAAGAAGCTATACGCTACTGTCCCAAAAAATGTGGCAGCTTTAATAAAAATTTAACCTCAATTTACTCACCATTAATTTATTTATAATGAGCCTAATAATAATTAGTACACTAAGTAATAATCCTTACACAAAACTAAGTTGATTCGAACCTTTTGGTAGTCAGGGGAGTCGTTATCAGAAAAATAGAAAACTCATGACCCGCTGGTTGATTGTCCTGATGCTATTGGCTACGCTAGTGAATTGCCATTCCGACAAAACATCGGATGATTCTGTGACGCCTGTGCATGGAGATGGATTACCTGGAACATGGTTATTGGCCGAAAGAGGATACTCACCAGGAGCTGGCTATATTATCGACAAGATCCCATCCAAACCCGAACAAACCCTGACGTTCGCAGCCGATGGCCATATGCAGGCGCAGGGTGATGACTTAAAAGCCTATCAGACGTTTAGCCAATTTCGTCTTGACACCACGAATCAGATGGTCCTTATCCACTTTGCTCCCAATACAACTGATTATTATGAACGAGTTTATCTCCGCAACGATACGCTTAAACTATATCAGTCCTGCTACGAAGGGTGTCATTTAGGCTTCTTACGAATAAAGTAAACGCGGGTTGGCTTAAAACTAAAAACCACAACCCGAAGCTACTGAAGCAACTGGTTGTGGTTTTGTCTGATCTGGTGTCGGATTACTACTATCATTAGCAATCTGTTTAGTAGACGGCGGTCCGTCGTACTGGACGGGAAACTGCCGTTCCCACACCCAATAATCGAGCCCGCTCGGTGCGGAAAATAGTGCGAATTTGTCGTGTTGTTTTCATTGTCTTTGTTGTTTTGGTTTTTGAGGAAATGTATCGTTTTAAAATTTTGCTGCCAGACCTAGTTTCAGCGCTGAAACACCATAACCGACTTCGGCAAACGCACCAACTTTAGGGCTGAAGAAGTAGCGGGCACCAACATGAATACCCAGCCATAAGCCACTGTTGTAGCCACTGCCATAGTCGCTGTAACTGTAGCCGTACGAGTCGCTATAACGAGCGTAACGGAAACCTAATGTTGCCCCGATATATGGATCAAAATTAGCATCCTGAACCCCAAAGGCGTCGCCCAGATGGTAAGAAGCGCGGACACCTGCCAAAACGAAGTTGTACCCACCAGAATAGTAACCATAGTTGTAGTGGAAATAGTCGATCGAGCCACCTACCGAAAAGTTATTTTTCACACCTGCTTCCAGCGATACGCCAATTGGAAAGCCACCACCGTAGTACGTTGCCAAACCAACGCCAGCATTCAGATATAATGGATGACTGATACTGTTACGGGAAGGCTTTGCATAAGTGCGGGAAGGCGCCGTATGAGCAACTGGTTGTGGACGAGCTTCGGCCTGACGTGTAACAACTGGAGCCTGACTGGTTTCTGGAGCCGGTGCTTGCTGTATTTGCGGCTGGGGTTTGGCAGTGGCTGTAGTGGCAACAGTCGGTTTTTTCGCCTGACTCACTGAGGAACCGGTGGCGGATGAATTAGGCCGGGTTGCGGTTTTAGTAACTGGACGACGAACAGGTTGTTGAGCCAAAGTTGAGCCTATGGAGAGTGTAAAGGCCAATACTAAGGCAGTGAATTGAGTAATTGTCTTCATTTTGTAGTTGTTGTTTTCGTTTTTTCTGAGGAACACTACAAACGTACAACAACCCCTACCCAGTAAGCCAGCTCCCCTTGTGTGAACTGCCTAAAGAGCATCCTGAACTGTGAAGGAAACCAGGTGAAGTGATTCTAATTTTTCGGCACCGATGTTAAGACTATACTACGATTCAGCCTACCATAGAACCGTTCGTGTAGCGTCTTATCCACTAAATAGGGCACATTAAATTAGTACAGGTTGATTTTCGTATCTTTGTTTATCCTCTTGAGAACTTCTTTTACTTGATTAATGACGTACGAAGCCTGGTCTCCACTCTTTCTGGGTATGGTATTGGCGATGCTACTGGCTAATTCGGTTCAGTGGTTCATGTACCGGGAGCGTATCTATGGTATATACTCCATCTACACGTTAATATGGGCGATTTACTTCACCATCAATCATTTCTTATTGCCCTACAACATTGCCAATTTCTACAAACTCATCCTCTCTTATACGGGTTACATTCTTTATCTCGAATTAGCTAAGATTTTCCTGAACCTTCGAGAAAGGCCCAAGTTTCTGCGCTGGGTGGCCATGGTGCAGTGGCTGCTGATTGCCTACTGCGTTGTCAAAACGTATATCTACCTGTTTACCGATTTCTGGCAGACCAAACTACACACCATCTTGCTTCAGCCCGTTCGGTTTGCCTTACTGGGCGTGGGAGGTTATATCGTATTTTCGTTTTTCCGGTCGAAAGATGTAGTCGCACGCTTTTTTGTTGCCGGAACTGCCTCCTTGTTAATCAATCATGCGATAACGTTTATTTTACTCGTACGCTCACCTAGCCTCAACTTACAACTACCGTTTTGGCAACATCCCGACTTATTTGTTCAGACAGGCGTGGTGCTGGATTTAATCTTTTTTGCGCTGGGTATTTCGTATCGGCACCGACGCGAAGCGGTCAATAAAGCAGTCCTGGAAAAAGAACTGGAACGTGAGCGCGAGCAACACCACCGCGAATTTCTTGAAGCCGATCTGGCCTTACAGCGTATGCAACAGGAAAAGACGGAAATGCAGATGAGGGCCCTACAAAGCCAGATCAATCCCCATTTTTTGTTTAATGGACTGAATACTCTTTCCTCATTAATTGATGAGAGCCCCACTCAAGCCGGCGAATTTGTCGATGAACTATCGAACGTTTACCGCTATCTGCTACGTAGCAACGAAAACGAATTGACCACCTTGGCTATCGAATTACGCTTCATCAACTCGTACTTTCATCTCCTCAAAACTCGTTTTGGTCGCTCAGTTAGCCTGGAAGTGCTGGTCGATGAAGCATATAAGGAAGCTATGCTACCCCCGCTTACCTTACAGTTACTGGTCGAAAATGCCGTCAAACATAACGTAGTCCTTAGCCAGAATCCGCTCAAAATTCGTATTCGAACTACTACAGACCAGCAATTGATTGTTGAAAATAGTCTGCAACGAAAAACGCTGCTAGTTGAATCGAATGGAGTAGGCTTATCGAATATAGCGGTCAAATACCGGCTATTGAACCAACCTGCCCCACGTATTGAGGAACAGGATGGCTGGTTTAAGGTTACGCTGCCGTTGCTAATACCCCAATCAGTATCTGTCAATTAGGTTGATTGACACCAACAAAAAAACCTGCAGGCCATAGGGCTCGCAGGTTTTTATTAGACAGCTAAAGGTGTACTGCCAAGGCAGTTACTGAAGTAAAATTAGGCAATTTTTTAGTAACCGCAAACGTTATTTCTGCTTAACAAATTCGCGATGGTAAGCTGCCCGATAGAGTTCTTCCTGAGGCAAACTTTTGAAATAATCGTAGGTTACTTTTAACCCTTCTTCTCTGGGCACTTTAGGCTCCCATCCCAAAATAGCCTTAGCTTTAGTAATATCGGGTTGGCGTTGTTTCGGATCATCGGTAGGTAACTCTTTAAAAATCAATTGCTGAGTTGTACCCGTGAGTTTGATAATCTCTTCGCCAAACTCCTTAATCGTAATCTCCGACGGATTACCAATATTGACTGGGTATGCATAATCGCTTAGCAGCAGTCGATAGATACCTTCAACCAGATCATCTACATAACAGAACGAGCGTGTTTGACTCCCATCACCAAAAACGGTCAGGTCTTCACCCCGCAGTGCCTGGCCAATAAAGGCTGGCAATACACGACCATCATTCAGGCGCATCCGCGGACCATACGTATTAAAAATCCGAACTATTCGTGTTTCCAGACCATGATAGGTGTGGTAAGCCATTGTTATAGCTTCCTGAAAGCGCTTGGCTTCGTCATATACCCCCCGAGGCCCTACTGGATTTACATTACCCCAATATTCTTCGGGTTGCGGATGGACATTGGGGTCACCATATACTTCTGACGTAGATGCAATCAACACCCGGGCTCCTTTTACCCGTGCCAAACCAAGGCAGTTATGAATACCCAAAGAACCTACTTTCAGCGTCTGAATCGGAATTTTGAGGTAGTCAATTGGGCTGGCTGGAGAGGCAAAATGCAGAATATAATCCAATTCGCCCGGCACATGGATGTATTTGGATACATCGTGATGATAGAACTCAAAATTTGGCAGATGGAAGAGATGCTCAATATTACGGATGTCGCCCGTAATGAGGTTATCCATTGCCATCACATGATAGCCCTCTTTAATAAATCGATCGCAAAGATGCGACCCCAAAAATCCGGCTCCACCGGTAATAAGTACGCGCTTCATATACTGCTTAGGAAAGTAGTAAACACAGAGACACAGCGCTTTACCTCTGTGTCTCTGCGATATGTCTAAAGTAATTAGGCTTTCTGTTCTACCGGAGCCAAAACGGGCTCGCGGCCTACAGAATAATAGGTATAATTTTGCTCGCGCATCTGGTCGAGTTCGTATACATTACGGCCATCGAAAATTAATTTATTTTTCAATAGCAGATTCATCTTGTCGAAATCGGGGGTACGGAACAGCGGCCATTCGGTAATGACTACCAGCGCATCAGCATCATCTAGAGCAGCGTACTGAGTATGTGCATAGGTAACTGCATTGCCAATTTGCTCCCGTACATTGTCCATTGCTTCAGGGTCATAAACCGTCACTTTCGCGCCAGCATCGAGCAATGCCCGGATGTTATCCAGAGCTGGTGCTTCACGAATATCATCGGTATAAGGCTTAAACGCCAACCCCCATATAGCAATCGTTTTTCCTGTCAGATTTCCACCAAAATGTTCTAAAATCTGAGGCAACAACTTAGTTTTCTGGAGGTAATTCACTTCCATTACCGATTTCAATACTTTGAAATCATAATTGAAATCCTTGGCTGTTTTAGCCAGTGCCTGTACATCTTTCGGGAAACAGCTCCCACCATAACCGATGCCCGCAAATAGGAAACGCTTGCCAATGCGGCTATCGGTACCAATACCCCGACGAATATCATCGACATTAGCACCGGCCCGTTCGCACAGGTTAGCAATCTCGTTCATAAACGTGATTTTCGTAGCCAGGAACGCATTCGCAGCATATTTAGTCATTTCGGCCGAACGTTCGTCCATGAAAATAACGGGATTTCCCTGCCGAACCAACGGAGCATAAAGCCGATTCATTACGGCTTTCGCCCGATCAGATTTGGTGCCGATCACGACACGATCAGGTTTCATAAAGTCTTCAACAGCTACGCCTTCCCGTAAAAACTCCGGGTTCGATACCACGTCGAAATCAACCTTGGCATTGTCGGCAATATGAGCATGAACTTTCTCCGCTGTGCCAACAGGTACAGTACTTTTATCGACAATAACTGCATACTGACTCAGGATCGGGCCTAGGTCGCTTGCCACTTTCAAAATATATTTCAAATCGGCAGAGCCATCTTCACCTGGAGGGGTTGGTAAAGCCAGGAAGATCACCTCCGCGCCCTTGATACCTTCTTCGAGATTTGTTGTAAAAGACAACCGGCCTTCTTCAACGTTCCGGTGAAATAAGGTTTCAAGACCGGGTTCGTAAATAGGAACGATTCCATTATTCAGTTTTTCAACTTTTCGCACATCAATATCAACACATGTGACTTGGTTGCCTGTTTCAGCAAAACACGTACCCGTAACTAAACCTACATATCCGGTTCCAACAACTGCTAATTTCATATAGTTATATAATCTAGGTATTCTAAAAAAAATAGTTTGTTTACATAGGGGCCTTTAATTACCCGATTTCACAAAAATAGGAGTTTTTCAATAACCACCTATACCACCCAACTAATTGTGACTTAGCGGTTGGTGAATTGGATCGCTAAGGGTGGTAGCTTTCTAAATTTACTTTATTGTAAAATCATGAAACTATCTATCAATAATAGACTATTACAAGTTACTAAATTTAATATTAACTCAATATACCGTTTCTAAATTTAGGTTTAGTAGCGAAAAGGAATGGTTATTGCACCCGACAAAAAAAGATTGGAGTTAATCAGGAATTTATCGAAATTACTATCCGCACCCAGTATCAGGTGGCCTTCATTTATGACGAACGAAATTGTAGAAAATCAAGAATTAATAGCCCAATCGGTACGTGATTTGAGCGAGCGACTTATTCGCCCAAACATTCGGCGATGGGACGAAGATCAGCATTTTCCGATTGATCTTTTTCGCCAGTTAGGTGAGCAAGGTCTGATGGGTATGCTGGTGCCTGCTGACTATGGAGGAACAGGGTTAGGCTACCGTGAATACGTAACAGCTATTGTTGAATTATCGCGCGTGGACGGCTCTGTTGGACTGTCAATGGCAGCCCATAATTCTCTGTGTACCAATCATATACTGCTATTTGGAAGCGAAGAACAAAAACAAACCTACTTACCTCGCCTGGCAACCGGCGAGTGGCTGGGAGCATGGGGACTAACCGAACCGAATACGGGCTCCGATGCCGGAAATATGCGAACAACAGCCGTTCGCGATGAGTCGAATAATTGGATACTAAACGGAGCGAAAAACTTTATTACTCATGGAAAAAGCAGCCATCTGGCAGTCGTAATTGCCCGTACTGGCGAGCCCAATACACCGCATAATGCAACGGCCTTTATTGTAGAGCGCAACACACCTGGTTTTTCGGTCGGACGCAAAGAAGATAAACTAGGTATGCGGGCATCAGAAACGGCAGAAATGCTGTTCCAGGACTGCCGAATTCCCGACAGTCAGCGGTTGGGTGCCGTAGGTGATGGATTTGTCCAGTCATTGAAAGTCCTCGATGGCGGTCGCATTTCAATTGCAGCTCTAAGTCTGGGCATTGCCTATGGTGCTTATGATGCTGCCCTAGCTTATGCACAGGAACGTGAACAGTTTGGGCAACCCATTGCCAATTTCCAGGGGATCAGCTTCAAATTAGCCGATATGGCTACAGAGATTGAAGCCGCCAGGCTCTTAACCTATCAGGCAGCCGATTTGAAAGATGCGGGCAAGTCGGTTACGAAAGAGTCAGCAATGGCGAAGCTATTTGCATCGGAAACAGCGGTGCGGGTAGCCAATGAAGCAGTACAGATTTTCGGGGGGTATGGCTATACGAAAGATTTCCCAGTGGAGAAATTCTACCGTGATGCCAAGCTCTGTACGATTGGGGAAGGTACTAGTGAAATCCAGAAACTGGTGATTTCGAGGCAGATACTAAAATAGACCGGGATTTAGCTGATTTAGGGATTGAAACTGATTTTGCTTTGCGCTTCATTGAAGCGAATCTATTAAAACAAAATCAGTTTCAATCCCTAAATCAGCTAAATCCCGGTTCTGACTTATACTGTACTACTACGTCCTTTGATCAGGGCGGCAATACCAAGAATAATAACAGCACCTACAAAAGCGGTGAGGATTTGATCAATGACACTGCCACCGCTACCAAAAATCAACCCGCCTACAAATCCTCCGGCAATACCGAGTAGGATTTCAGCGAATAATGAAAACGAAAACCGTTTGAACACGAGGTCGGCTAGCCAACCGGCTACAGCCCCTACCAGAATTGATACTAAGATTCCCATGATTATTAAGCGTTGAGTGATTATTAAAACAGGTATATAACGGCGGGTAGGCTATTTTGTTCAGCTTTTCAGTCCAATCACGGCCAGCATCCGCCCGGTTTGCCCCTGTTCCGCCCGGTACGAAAAGAAATCAGTGTTATGTAGAACCGTTGAAAAAGGCGAAACACCAATTTGTGCGAACGGGATGCCAAATGCAGTGAGTTGTTTCGTATTGGCCCGTTTTAAATCAATATATCCTTTGCCTGTTTCAGCATCAACACGTTTCAATTCTGACTCAAATTGCTCGGCCACTTCTGGGCCTACCTCAAACGAACATTCGTCAATACACGTCCCCACATACGCATAGCAGTGTTCGGCAGAAGTTCCAAATTGCTGCTTCATTCGATCAAGTGTTTTCGTTACAATACCACCAACCGTTCCTCGCCAGCCCGCATGAATGGCAGCCACAGCTTTATGCTCGTGGTCATAAATTAAAATCGGTACGCAATCGGCAACCGTTACGCCAATCAGTAAGCCTGGCTTATCAGTAATAAGTGCATCGTAGCCATCAAAACGACCGGCTTCTGTGGCATGCAAAACGTCTGTCCCATGCACCTGGTGCGACGAAGCAAACTGGTTTGTTGAAGCTTCAATGGTCTCAAAGAATCGACGACGGTTCTCATTTACATTCGACGGCCCATCGGTCGTATTGATCCCTAAGTTCAGTGACGCGAATGGAACCGGACTAACGCCCCCATGCCTGGTACTCTCTGCTGCGATAAGACCAGGAAAAGGGTAAAAAATAGCGGGAGTTATATGAAGTCTTGAAGCGTTGGATACAATCATAATAGAGGCAAACGATTAGCTCTTCAAAATTAGCCATTATTATTCTCCATAAATCAACTCAATTACCGTTTGCTCAACCATCCCTTGTTTCCCACCATTCATCCAGTTGGCTAACCGTTCCAGTAGTTTGCTATACATAGTACCAGCTATTGCCCATACATTTGACTCATCAATCGGGAAAAACCCCGCTAAACAGTACACAACAACTTAGAACAGTACACAACAACATAAACGCATAATCCCCATGAAAACCCTCATCAAATCGCTCGCAGTAGCTCTTACTTTGGGTATCGTTACTTCTGCCGCTTCATTCGCCGATACAAACCCAGGCACACGTCCAACTGCCGCAGCAGCTTATAAAACCGGTATTTATTCAACCCCTTATGGGCAGTTGAACATTGCGTTGGACAAAGAAAAAGGCGGAGCTGTTGATGTTCGCCTAAAAGGAGCTGATGGCAACGTATTGTACACGCAACATGTCGGCAAAAACGAACGCAACTACCGAGTACGGCTGAATTTGAGTGAACTAGCCGATGGGGTTTATCAGGTTGAAGTGAGCAATGGGGTGGAAACAACCACCCAGAGCGTGACTATCTCAACGAATCAACCCAGTGCGCCTAGCCGCCTTATTTCGATTAACTAAATCCTTCATTCACTACGACTAAAAATCCTCGCCCAGTGAGACTGAGCGAGGATTTTTAGTCATTCATAAGCCTACATATAGAAAAGCACTGGTTAAATCTCGAAATGCTCAACATACCGTCTTAGGAAAGACCTGACAACTCACCAATTTATGCGTAACGATGACTAAAAAAGAGAAGGCAATGAGTAAATAGCCCGGCTCTTCTTAGTTTTGGTATGAATAATTCTATTGCTCACTTTAATGGTACGCCCATGCCTGCTTTTACTTTTTTTAATTCCCTTCTCACAAGGGGTTTCACAAACGTATTTGCCTGATAGTAAACACATAAACAAGGCGCAGAGCCCGCCAATCATTAATCAATTTGAGCATTTGTCCACTAAAGAAGGACTCTCTAATAATTCGGTCAACTGTATTCTGCAGGATAGCGAAGGGTTCATGTGGTTTGGAACAAATGAGGGCTTAAATAAATATGATGGCAACACTTTCACCGTTTGGCAACCCAATCCGAACAATCCAACCCATAGTCTCCAAAACAGCAACATTACCGGACTTTGCGAAGACCATTCAAACCGCTTATGGGCTATAACAGAAGGTGGTGGATTACATGAGATCAATAAACAAACGGGCGTTGTCACTTCACACCTTATTCAGGCCAGCGAGGCTCACCGTTGGAATAACCAGGTCTCCATTTATGAAGATAGTCGTGGAATATTGTGGATAAGCACCTTTGCGGGCCTGGCCCGTTACGAGCCTGATCGTCATTCATTTACGCTCTATCCGGGGCCTCAGCTTAATGTACCCCTAAAAACCGTTTTTGAAGATCGTCAGCATCGTTTCTGGATAGCAACTAATCGAGGCCTATATCTCTTTGACCGGTCAACAGGTCGATTTATTCCAGTATTTATTCAAGCGCCAACGGAATCACAACCTGCCTTTATTTCCATGTATCAGGACGATCAGGATGTACTCTGGCTTGGTACAGCAACGGCTGGTTATAGCTTATTTCAGCTCGATCTGCGTCACCAACCCTGGCAGTTGGTACCCTATAATCCAGGTGGGCAGCTTAATTCATTTGTGTTTCTGAACTCGATTCATCGGGATGCACAGGGAATCATTTGGGTAGGCACCACCAGAGGTCTACAGGCAATTGAGCCAACCAGCAGGCAGGTTTTCACCTATCGGCCTGATCCTACTATTTCAAAAGGCATCAGCAGCAATAATGCCCAGGCTGTTTACCACGACCGGGCGGGCATTCTCTGGATCGGCACCGATAACGGAATTGACCGACAGGCCATTACAATAAAACCGTTTAAGACGTATCAGGTAACACCCAATAAGGGTCATGCAAACTTACCCGAAAATAGAGTGAACGCCGTATTGAACGATAGTTACGGTCAGCTTTGGGTCAGTAATTTAAGCGCAGTCTATCGAATAATAAGTGGCAAAAAAACTGCGGAGGAAGTCTCACCTAAAGCGCTGGGATCTGTTGGTCAGCACAAAAATTACCCCTGTGCCTTTCTCTCAAATGGCTCTGAGGGTATCTGGTTAGGTACTACAGATGGATTATATCACTTCGATCAGGCATCAGGAACCTATACCAGCTACCCATCTGAAGTGCCGGCTCAATTTCTGAGTCTTGCGTCAACGGGCAGCCTCTGGCTTGGGGGCGAAGGGGGCATTGCTTCCTTCAATCCTCATACACACCAATACAAGTATTATAAATATCGATCAGGCGATACGACTACGTTGCCAGATCCATACGTAAATGGGCTACTGGCAAGCCGAACGGGCGATATATGGGTATTAATAAAACGACAGGGGATCTGCCGCCTGAAGCCAGAAAGTGGTCAATTTATACGGTATACGGCGGGGGGCAAAGGCAGATTAACCAGTAACGAAGTTGAGGCAATTTACGAAGACAAAGACGGAATCATATGGATTGGAACACATCTGGGCGGGGTAAATCGTTTTGATCCCAAGACTGGTCTTTTTTCAGCCATTACTAAACAGGACGGTATTCGGGGGAACAACGTTGTCGGTGTTACCAGCGACAATGCCGGGAATATCTGGCTTAGTACCGATAAAGGACTTAGTCGTATTGATCCCCGCACGAAGTCAATTCGCAATTACGAGCTTAGCAGTGGCCTACCTAGTAATGATTTCCTGTCGAACGCCGTCTTCAAGCAAAACAACCAACTCTTTTTTGGCAGCCTAAATGGGGTTGTTCAATTCAATCCAGCCAGCATCCGAGACGATAAACGGCCCTTTCCGGTCTATATCACGGCTCTGAAGATAATGGATAAAACCCGGCTACTCACCGACAGCATAGTTACCTTAAATCACGATAAAAACTTCCTGTCGTTCGAGTTTGCAGCACTGGCGTATGCCCTTCCTGAGCAAAACCAGTATGCTTATCAGTTGATTGGTGTAGATCAAAATTGGGTACAAAGTGGTAATCGTCATTTCGCCAACTACACAAACCTGTCGCCAGGGAGGTATACGTTTCGGGTAAAGGCTGCCAACAGCGATGGCATCTGGAACACAAAAGGAGACACCATCCGTCTTGTTATTCGACCTCCCTGGTGGGCAACGTGGTGGGCATACTGCATTTATGGGTTGCTATTTGGTGGGGCTATTTGGAGTTATATACGGTTTTATACAAACCGGATCAGGCAACAGCAGGAATTCGAGTTTAATCGCCGGGAAGCTGAACAGCTCAAAGCGGTTGATGAGCTAAAGACTCGTTTTTTTTCTAACATTACCCATGAGTTACGCACACCTTTATCTCTAATTCTAACGCCGGTCGAAAAGCTCTTAAAAGGAAATCAACTTGACACCTCAACCAGTCAGATCCTGACATTAGTACAGCGAAACGCGAATCAATTGCTTCGGCTCATCAATCAACTATTGGATCTGTCGAAACTAGAGGCCGATAGAATGTCTGTCTCGTTAATGCGGGGCGAAGTGCCTGAATTTGTTCACCAATTGGTTGAATCATTCCGACAGGCCGCCGAACAAAAGGGAGTGACACTACACTATACAGCCGTCGAATTTCTACCAGAGCAATTGTTCGATGCGGATAAATGGGAGAAAATCCTGATAAATCTTCTCTCGAATGCTTTGAAATTTACGGAAGCAGGAGGACATATAACGGTTTCACTCACTTCCGTTTTTGTGCCGACAACAAGCGAAGTTTCTCGTGTGCAGATCAGTGTAGCCGATTCAGGCATCGGCATTTCCCCTCAAAACCTTCCGCATATTTTCGACCGCTTTTATCAGGTCGATTACTCACTTACCCGCGCTTATGAAGGTACTGGCATTGGGCTCTCGCTTGTGAAGGAACTGATCGAATTACTGGATGGTGAAATCAAGGTTGAGAGCCAACCAGGCGCAGGCACTACATTCATTGTAACCTTGCCGGTTATGCCTTTATCAACTAATGCTGAAGCGCCTAAGGCAGTCTTGGGTGACAGCAAACAAATTATTCCAGAACGAGTAGCTGACTCAACACTTACTATGGCCGATAATCAGCCAATAGGAGACGAACACGCCCATGCCCCGCGCATACTTATTGTTGAAGATAATGTCGAACTACGCGAGTTCCTGACCATGGAACTGGCAGATACCTACCAGGTGCTAAGCGCAGTCAACGGCGAAATCGGCTGGCAACAAGCCCAGACAGAACTGCCAGATATAGTCATTACGGATTTAATGATGCCCCAAATGGATGGGTATGAGTTAACAAGACTCATCAAAAACCATCCCGATACCGATCATATTGCGGTAGTAATACTAACGGCCAAAGCAGCTCATCTTAGCCGTATTGAAGGTTTACAGGAAGGCGCTGATGATTACTTAGCCAAGCCTTTTCATTTAGATGAACTCCATCTACGACTAAATAATCTGATTACCCGCCAGCAGAAACTCCAGAATCAGTATCGTCGGCAATTTACATTACCCGATACGCCTACTCCACTTGAGTTAACGCAAGACCCATTTTTGCACCGGGTTTACGAGTTACTGGATAATCACCTCGACGATTCATCGCTCAATGTCGACTGGTTAGCCGATCAGTTGGCCATGAGCCGCAAAACCCTCTATCGTAAAATTCACAGTCTGGTTCAACTAGCCCCCAACGAACTGATTCGTCAATATCGATTACGCAAAGCCGCCGACTTACTACGGACAGGCCATAATGTAACTGAAACAACTTATCTGGTTGGCTTTAAAACACCATCCCATTTCACTATTGTTTTCAAAGAATTCTACCAAAAAACGCCAACAGAGTTTATTGCTAGCCACGACAAAAATGCTTAGTCGGTCCTATTCACGGCTTTCATTGCCCCAATGTCCCCAATACGATAGAATTTGACCCAAATCAGAAAGCCCGTCTGAGGATAACAGGCGAAATTTGATAGCTCAAGCTAACCTATCCACATATTAACTAATTCTATCCACACCATTTTTAAGTAGTGAGCCGAATCTCCAACTGAACATGTTTCCTAATGGGCAACACCTTTCAAGTTGGGGACTTTTTTTGCCTATCCTTCCAGAGTGGAAGACATACTGCACTACGGTGTTTGTGTCTTCCACTCTTTTTCTTTTAAAGCGATTAGCTACGACCAGTTAGAATTCGCCAACAAAAAGCTCCATAGAATACTGCATACGGCTTATTCAGTTCGTTCATAACCAAAACGAGCCTGTACCATTCCCTCAATCATCCCTTATTTCCCACCACTCATCCAGTTGGCTAACCGTTCCAGTAGTTTGCTATACATAGTACCAGCTATTACCCATACATTTGACTCATCAATCGGGAAAAACCCCGCTAAACAGTACACAACAACTTAGAACAGTACACAACAACATAAACGCATAAACCCCATGAAAACCCTCATCAAATCGCTCGCAGTAGCTCTTACTTTGGGTATCGTTACTTCTGCCGCTTCATTCGCCCATACAAACCCAGGCACTCGACCAACTACCGCAGCAGCTTATAAAACCGGGATTTACTCGACTCCAAATGGCCAACTGAACATTGCGTTGGACAAAGAAAAAGGCGGTGCTGTTGATGTTCGCCTAAAAGGAGCTGATGGAAAAGTATTGTACACGCAACATGTCGGCAAAAACGAACGCAATTACCGAGTACGGCTGAATCTGAGTGAACTGGCCGACGGGGTTTATCAGGTTGAAGTGAGCAATGGGGTGGAAACAACCACTCAAACAGTGACCATCTCAACGAATCAACCCAGTGCGCCTAGCCGCCTTATTTCGATTAACTAAATTTCACCGTTCACCATCAAATCAAAACCCGTCCTCAGACTGAGGACGGGTTTTGATTTGATACCAGTCTGAACCAGCCATAATTTATAAGCGGCTCGTTTTGCCTGATTTCAAGTCCTTATCGGCCCATTTCCAAGCTTTAGTCAATAAAGCATTTGTTTGCTGCGCTTTTTCGGTAAAGCCCTGACTCAGTTGCGCTTGATAAAGGCCCGACAACGCCCAGCCATTGCGCGGAAATACTGTCAAATCTTTAGCAAAAACCGCTTCTGCTTCACTATACCGTTTGGCTTTCAGCAAAACGGCGCCTAAGTTATGACGTACCGAAAAGAACCAATCGGGTGGTTCATCGTAGCCTAAGGCATCTTCCAGCGCAACAGCTTCCTGTAACAAGTTAATGCTACTCTCTAATTGACCTTCATTCGATAGGATTTCGGCCCTAAGCACACGACGGGCAATTTCCAGAATGGAACGCATTGAGTTAATAGGGCTGACAGTTAGTTTAGCCATATCCACATTAGTCGCCAGCCTATCAAGTTGTTGCAGTTCCAGTTTTGCTTTCGGGAGTTGCTGTTTCCCAGCTAGTGCCAGACCGCGGGCGTAGTGGCGTATGGCCATCGGATAGGTTAATCGAACAGTGTCAGCTTTGGATAATCGAAGTAGTTCGTCCCATTTTGAAAACTTAATGCCCACGTAATAAGGAATGGTGTAGAAATGCTGAAGAAAGCACCAGGACGGTTCGGCCATCAACGTTTTATTCGTATTGTCGGCCACTTTTTTTGCGGAACTCATTGCCCAAGTATAATCCCCGTCAAGCGTGGCTGTAGCGACTAACAGATGATAGTTATGCGGAAAATAGGCCAGTGGAAAAGCCCCTTGTGCATGTACGTCCATTAGGTATGTACTGTCCACACGTACTGCCAACAGATTGGCTAATGAGCCTTCGTGATAGTCACCTGTTCGGATGTAAATGTGCGATGGCATGTGTACTAAATGACTGGCCTTTGGCGCTACCTTACCAAGTATTTTTGCACTCGTTAACCCTCGTTCTGGCGTTTGAGAGGCTTCTACCGCGTGAATGTAATAGTGATTCAACGCAATATGCTCAGGGTTACGTGCCATTAACTTCTCCAAAGTCGAAACTATAGCGGGTGTCCACGGCTTCGGTCGCCCATCTTTCTCCCACAAATCCCAGGGATGTAGGTCCATTAACGATTCGGCATAAAAACCGGCAATATCCGCGTCGTCAGGAAACCGTTCATAAACTTGTTTTATGGAATTAGAATAAGCCAGATCGTAGGGTTTCCGGTCATCGACGGGCTTAGCTGGATAGCGCTTCGCCAACGCAGCGATCAGTGCCTTTTCTTTGTCGGTACAACTTCCCGACAATTGAATCGCCCGCTGGATAGCAACATACGCTCGCTCGTAGTTATCAGGTTCCATACCCGCATTATAGTTTGGTCCCAGCACATAGCTAAAGCCCCAGTATGCCATAGCACAGGTTGAATCCAACCGGGTCGCTTCGTAAAATGAACGAGCTGCTTCGGCATGATTGAACCCTACAGCCAGCATCAATCCTTGATTGAAATACCGTTGAGCGTCAGAACTTCGGGTAGTAATGGGGAAATTTATATTGCCTAATCCCTCGAAAAGCAGGGCTTTTTTGCCGGAACTATACCAGGCTTTGTCCATCGGGGCCGTCCGACAGATAACGATCGAAGTAGGTAAGCTATCGGCGGGTTTCTGTTGAGATTGGCAACTTATCAGTAGATATAAACCCAATAATATGCAGTTCAGCCAACCCGATGGTGATTGCCTGCGTATGTTCATGGTTCGGACAACTAAAGAAACCTGTCTATATCTGGTTAGTATTTCAGGAAGTCGCATACAGTCATCATTGTCTCGCCTTAAAATACAACTCATTGATTAATAGAACAAAACTAGGCATTCTTATAAGACAAGGTTGTGCTGTTCAGCTCAAATTATCGTCTATAAAGATCAAGATACAATTAATTTTAGGTATCGGTTAAAAACATATCCCATATCCGTACTATTCATTGATCTATTGCTCGTCTGAATCGCAGTTGGCCTTCCATCGCATCAATTTTTTTGTTCTATATTCAGGAAATTTTTGACTGTAACAAGTTTACATACTATCGATTACACCATTTTTCGTAAAACTGATTTATTCCGGCTACCAATCATGCCGTCCTTACATGCTTACAACAAACCTCTTACCTTCTTCAACTGCCTGGCCTAAAACTGCCTCCGATACCGCTTTCTGGACAATACTGACCCAAACCCTGTTACCACCCTATGTGAATACATGCCGTTGGTTTGCAGGAAAAGCACGCCAGCAAACCGGTTTTTCGGTACAAACGATTCACTCATTACTTCTACCCGATGGTGATGTATCGTTCCTGTTAATTCTGGAAGCCAGTTATGCTGATGGCGTTCCTGAACATTATCTCTTGCCGGTGTCGTTTCTCACAAAAACAGGCGCTGAAGAGCTAGCGGAGATTCCTCAAAAAGGCCGTATCGGCGAATTGGAGCTAGATGGACAAGCCGGACTTTTAATTGATGCCATTTACGATGAACGGTTTCGGCAGGTCTTATTTACAGCGATTTATCAGAATCAAACTATACCACAAGCCACCGGAAAACTGGCTTTTCACCGGGGCAAAGGCCTAGAAGAAGGCGACGACAACCTGACATCGCGGGTATTACCGGTCGATTCGAGCAACTCGGCTATGACCTTTGGGGATAAGTATTTCTTAAAACTCTATCGTAAACTCTTTGAGGAAACCAACCCCGAAGTGGACATGGTCGCGTTTTTGACCGACGAAAGCAACTTTACCCACATTCCTGCCTTTGGAGGCAGCATTATCTGGAAACAGACCAATGCCGACGGGTCAGCTCGGCCCGATGTAACGCTGGGGATGGTACAGCGTATGGTCCCAAATGATAAAGACTCCTGGATGCAAACGGGTGACTATCTGAATGATTTTTTGTATGGTGTGCCCCAGCGCATGTTTGCCATTCGAGAAGATGTATTTGATAAAGTTGAATTGTTAGGGAAGCGAACGGGAGAAATGCACTGCGCCCTATACAAACCGACTCGGGAAGGCGAACCCGCCGATCTAGCATTTGCTCCAGAGCCTTTCACCGATGAGTATCGTGCGTTTTTGATCAAACGATTCGAAGATTTGCTCGAACGGCGCTATGCGCTATTGATTGACAATTACACCAAACTCGATCCGCTGGCACAGCGGTTGGCATGGGTATTTATGGAAGCTAAAGAAATGATCGAAACGTTCATTGCCGACTTCCGGACCCGCCCGCTCGATTCACTCCGCATCCGGATTCATGGCGACTATCACCTTGGTCAGGTTTTGGCCACAGCCACCGATTTTGTGATTATCGACTTCGAAGGAGAGCCAGAAAGCACGATTACCGAACGAAAAATCAAGCACTCACCCCTCAAAGATGTGGCGGGAATGATTCGATCGTATCATTATGCGGTATCGGCCAAATTATTCAATTCGACAGAAACTGACAATCTTGATCCTGACCATCTGCAGCGGGTATCGGATCGCTGGTTTTATCTGATTCGCGACACGTTTCTGGATGCCTATCTGGATGTTTTTGGAGCACCGCACCCACTATTCAAAAACAACAGTGAAATCAATTTTCTGCTTCTGATTTATCTGCTCGAAAAGGCGGTCTATGAGTTAGGTTACGAAATCAGCTACCGACCGGCCTGGGTAAAAATTCCCCTCAAAGGTATCATTGATGTCGTACGTGAAATTGAAAAAATTCGCCTGAGCGACGGCCATTCTGTTCCCGATGTACCGATGCTACAAACGGGTTTGCTCCAAACGAAGGGAGCATAACGTTTACTCTAGCCTCTGCAAATCATACAATAACTGCGTGATTTGCCAAAAAGGTGTGCTAGTTGAGCGACAAACCTGATAAAATTGCGAGGAACATCATTTTATCAAAAAACGTTACATTTGGCATATAGACAGGAAACGCCATGAACACCGAAACGCTTACTCCCGACGAACAAGCCAAGGCACAATACCGGCTGGAATTCGCCCGTGCCTGGATGGCCCGAAAGCGGAAAGAGCAGCAGGAAATGATAGAGGAAGCGAAAACCGACCCAATGATCATAGCTGCATTTGAAGAACTAAAACGACGCAATATTGAACGTGGAACAACCATTATCGAGTTATAATTTTACGTTTGTTGGTGGCCCACAGTCAATTTACATTTTTGAAACGCGCTTCGGAGCAGAATATGAAATCAAATTCAAGCCTAGCGGTTATTTAGTCGATAATCCAGAATTTGAAGCTCTTGTCTTCGAAATGGTCATTGTACTGACCTACAATCCATACGAACCCAAACTACCACCGGTTGATGCACTCATGTCGGCGACGATTCGATCAATCGTCGCCGATTTTTTTAAAGCTCACAAGCGGGTCGTTATTTATATCTGCGATGACTCCGATTCTAAGGCTGATTCACGCCGAAAATTATTTGATCGTTGGTTCGGACGCTACAAAGCCGAAATCTTTGTCAAACTTAATGTACCACTTGGTATCGACGAAGAAGGTATGGCTTATTCGGTTGAACTAATATCCCGGTTTGACAATCCGCATTTCATGGCGATCTACGAGTCGTTCAAACGAACTATCTCCGGCGAAAAATAATAGCCTCTTTGACCCTCCCGCTTTTTTTCTAACTTTCCGACTCCTATTCCGTTCTACAATGAGCGCACTACCCTTTTAACCTATGGCAAAACGCAAAACGACTACGCCCCCGGCTCAACCCGATTCGTCGATACAGCCCACCTCATCCGAACCAATAATCACCGAATCGGCTCCAGCCGAAACACCAGCCCATATCGACGGCCCTTATTCCCGCTTCACCGATTTCGATATTCATTTGTTTCGCTCGGGGAAGCATCAGCGGCTTTACGAAAAATTCGGATCGCATGTTGTTGAATACAATGGTGTTATAGGCACTTACTTCGCTGTATGGGCGCCTTCGGCCCGTTACGTGGCTATTATGGGCAATTTCAACGGCTGGGATAAAGGCAGTCATCCGTTAAATGTTCGGTGGGATTCGTCGGGCATTTGGGAAGGCTTCATCCCAAATATTGGTCGGGGCGAAACCTATAAGTATTTCATCGTTCACGAAAGTGGACGTGAGCTGGAAAAAGGTGATCCGTACGCCCACTGGTGGGAGGTTCCGCCGAAAACAGCTTCTGTAGTTTGGGATACCTACTACGAATGGAATGACCAGGATTGGATGACCAGCCGCCAAGCCAAAAATGCACTCAATGCGCCTATTTCGGTTTATGAAATGCATATGGCTTCCTGGCGACGTGATCCAGGCAACCCTGAACGGGAGTTGAGCTATGGCGAAATTGCCGATGCACTGGTGCCATACCTGCAGGATATGGGCTTTACGCACGTTGAGTTCATGCCTGTTATGCAGTATCCTTACGCACCCTCGTGGGGCTACCAGATCACGGGCTACTTTGCCCCTAGCAGTCGTTTCGGTACGCCACAGGATTTTATGCAACTCGTTGATAGACTGCACCAAGCAGGCGTCGGTGTATTGCTGGACTGGGTTCCTTCCCACTTCCCTGGCGATGCACACGGATTATATGAGTTCGACGGATCGCATCTGTACGAACATCCCGACATGCGGAAAGGGTATCACCCCGACTGGAAAAGCTATGTCTTCAATTATAGCCGACCCGAAGTACGATCGTTCCTGTTAAGTAACGCCCTGTTCTGGCTCGACCGTTGTCATGCTGATGGCTTACGGGTTGATGCAGTTGCGTCGATGCTTTATTTGGATTACTCTCGTAACGCAGGTGAATGGGAGCCCAATATGTATGGCGGTCGCGAAAATCTGGATACAATTTCGCTCTTCAAAGAAATCAACGAAGCCATTTACAAAGAATTTCCTGATACACAGACGATTGCCGAAGAATCTACTGCTTTCCCCGGCGTATCAAGACCGGTATATACGGGTGGGTTGGGCTTTGGCATGAAGTGGATGATGGGTTGGATGAACGACACGCTCCGATATTTTGAGCGTGATCCGGCTTTCCGCAAGTTTCACCAGGACGAGCTAACCTTCAGTACGATTTATGCCTTCACGGAGAACTTCATGCTGCCCCTCTCGCACGATGAAGTAGTGTATGGCAAGAAGTCGCTGGTGGGTAAAATGCCTGGCGATGAGTGGCAGCGATTTGCCAATCTGAGGTTGTTATTCTCCTATATGTTTACACACTCCGGCACCAAACTGTTATTTATGGGTGGTGAGTTCGGGCAAACATCCGAATGGAAATTTGACAACAGCCTCGACTGGCATCTGCTAGACCACGGCCCACACAAAGGCATGGCTGCTTGTGTAAAAGCGTTAAATAAACTGTACAAATCCGAACCAGCATTATACGAACGCAATTTTAGCGCCGATGGCTTTGAATGGATTGACACCACCGACCGTGAAAATACGGTGGTTACCTATTGTCGCAAAGGCAATAATCCCGAAGACACGCTACTTATTGTATTGAATATGACCCCTATTCCGCGCTCCAATTACCGCATTGGTGTACCATCAGCAGGATCATATCAGGAGTTGTTTAATAGTGATGCCAGTGAGTTTTATGGTAGTGGTATTAGTAACAGCTCGCCCATTGCAAGCGATGAAGAAATGTGGCACGGCCGGCCTCAATCAATTCAGGTGAATGTGCCACCGCTAGGTGCTGTCGTCCTGAAAGTAGTGAAGTAGCGGATTAGTGAAATGGGTGAAGTGGTGGAGTAAGTAAAGCGACTAGCTCATTTACTCCACCACTTCACCCATTTCACTACTAAACTTCTATTGGCTTCAAATCGAAATAGGTTTCGAAAACGGCGACGGCCGCTTCGTTCGTACGCGTCTGAAAATTATCGAGGTATTGATGCAGACCGGCTTTAAAGATGTCGGCGGTTTCGGTAAATTCAATTTCTGTACGAAGCTTGGAAAGGGCTCGTTCAGCTGAGTTGCCAAAGCCCTGTGTAATATTATTACCAGAAATTTCGTAAAGCGACAATTCGGCCTGTCGGATACAATGTGCAACCGCCCTTGGGAACATCTTATCTAGAATCAGGAACTCCACAATGCTGGCTGGTGTCAGCGAACGATACTGCTGGCGGTGCATATTATACGCGCTAACCGACTTCAGTACAGCCGACCAAATCATCAGGTCGATTGTAGATCCAACTAACTCTACTTCGGGCAGCAGCGTAAAATATTTCACATCCAGAAAGCGGGAAGTTTTATCGGCCCGCTCCAGAAACCGACCTAAACGCCCGAAATGCCAGGCTTCGTTACGGGTAATCGTGGCGTCGATAATGCCATAAAAAAGCTGTATGCTATTACGAATTTCCGTAAAAAAATTCTGCGTCTGAATTTCTCCCCACTGCTGCTTCGGCGACGTGTCGCGCACCATCAGGTAAAACTGATTTAGGTGCTCCCACATCTCTTTAGAAATTACTTCACGAATCGTACGGGCATTCTCACGGGCGTAGCTCAAACACGCCACAATCGAGTTCGGGTTACGCTTGTCGAAGGTCATGAATTGAATAACATTCTCCCGCGTAGGTTGCTTGTAATAGTCCTTAAACAGGTCATTATCAGCTGTTGCAATCAGCAGAGGCTCCCATTGCTGATCAACATTGGGTGGCAGATCGAGGGCCAGATTAAAATTTACACTCATGAAACGGGCGTAGTTTTCAGCCCGCTCAATGTAGCGATGCATCCAGTAAACAGAATTGGCAACGCGGCTCAGCATAACGTATAAAGTTGGGATAAAACGGTGGATGACCAACAAAAATAGGGATTTATGCTGGTTCGACAAGACAATAAAACTGGTTACGACTTATTTACAAAACAATCATCTCTAAAAAGAGCAGTTTTCCTTTAGTAGTAAATCTGGCCTGGAATTCATAAAAAGTAGCCTCAAAGGTACGGTGCGAGGTTAGAAAAACGTGCCTTGTCCCTTATACAGGAAGAACAATCTTTACGTCTAAGTTACACAACTATATGACCTGCAAATTGTATTCACTACTCACCTTTGGTCTGCTTTTGAGCACGGCCACGTTTGCTATGCCTAAGCCGAATCCAATCAAGTCAGGGCAGGCCGGATCAACCCAGACTGCGCCAAGCACTAAGTTCTACGAAGTCCGGATTTACCACCCAACGCCGGGTAAATATGCCGAAATTGTAGATCGTTTCCGGCAGTATACGACAAAGATTTTCGAGAAACACGGCATGGAAAATATCGGCTATTGGACACCCACCGATACAACCAACAAAGAACTGATTTATATTTTAGCCTATCCAAGTCGGGAAGCCCGCGATGCCTCCTGGAAAGCATTTGGTAGCGATCCTGAATGGAAAGCGGTAGTGGCCAAAACTGAAGCCAATGGCAAATTAGTTGACCATGTCGATCAAATTTTTATGACCGAGTCTGATATTTCGCCCAAGGTAGAAGTAGGCCAAAAATCACCCGCCCGGACATTCGAGTTGCGCACTTATACACCTACTCCAGGCAAGTTGGAGAATTTGCTGACACGTTTCCGTGATCATACCATCAAATTATTCAGCAAGCACGGTATGACGAGTATAGCTTACTGGGTTACTCAGGAAAAAGATCCTGCTGCACAACCAAAACTGGTTTACATTCTGGCCCACCCCAGTGAAGCCGAAGGAAAAGCGCATTTCGAGGAATTCCGGAAAGATCCTAAATGGGTAACCGTTAAAGAAGAATCGGAGAAAGCTGCTGGCGGATCGCTCACGACCAGGGTCGAATCGACCTATATGGTACCAACCGATTACTCGCCAATTAAATAAATCGGACAAACAACCTCTTTCATCAATCGGTTTCTGACGTAAACAAACAACGTTATGAAACCGATTGATCGTTTTACGAGTAGCTTACTCGAAAATCCAGCGCGAGTTACTCTGACCCGCCAGGATTTCCTTCAACTCACAGGTCGTGGTTTGGCCGTTGGTGCATTAGGTAGTACTCTGGCTTCGTGGGAAAAGAAACCTGAAGCTACGAACGCTACTTCCTCAACAACCAGCACACCCAGCGGTCCTGTGCCAAAACTACCGGCAACCTCCCCGCCTGCTACCGTTCCTGCCGATTCCAGCAAACCTATTGAACTAGAACAGATAAAAGCTAAAACCGAGCAACAGGAAGGTCCAACTCCTACGCCAATGTCTGAGGATAAGCGCATTGGCTACGCACTAGTTGGTCTTGGGCACCTCACTCTCAACCAGATTCTACCCGCTTTTGGCGCTTGTACTAAGTCAAAAGTAGTAGCGCTGGTGAGTGGCAATCCTGAAAAAATGCAGAAAGTAGCGGTTCAGTACGGGATTAAAAAAGAGAGTTGTTATAGCTACGCCGATTACGATAAACTGCGCGACAATAAAGAGGTGCAGGCTATTTACATTGTTCTCCCGAATGGCATGCATGCCGAATACACGATTCGGGGAGCGCAGGCAGGTAAGCACATTTTATGCGAAAAACCAATGGCAAACTCAGTCCTGGAATGTCAGGCTATGATTGATGCCTGCAAAAAAGCAGACCGTAAGCTCATGATTGCCTATCGAATTCAGTATGAGCCCCACAACAAAATGGTGCGCGACATGGTACAAAAGGAGCAGTTTGGCAAGGTAAAAAGCATTATTGCCAACAACGGGCAGAACTCCGACAATCCTAAACACTGGCGATTCAATAAAGCGCTGGCTGGTGGTGGTTCGCTCCCCGATGTAGGCTTGTATTGCCTGAATACGATCCGATTTGTCTTGGCAGAAGAACCTACTGAAGTCATAGGCTACGTTCACAGTACCCCTAACGATCCACGTTTCAAAGAGGTAGAAGAGCAGGTGAACTGGCTAATGAAATTCCCGAGTGGTGTGCAGGCCAGTTGTGGTACCAGTTACGGTCACCATGACGACAAGAGTTATCGCGTACTGGCCGACACGGGCTGGATCAAGATGGACCCCGCTTTCCCGTACACGGGTTTAGAGCTAGAGACAAGTCAGGCACAGGGTACGGAGAATCAGATTATTCAGCACAAAATTTCCGATAAAGATCATTTCACCACCGAAATGGATCATTTTTCAGAGTGTTTATTAGAAAACAAAACACCATTTACGCCCGGCGAAGAAGGGCTTCAGGACCAGAAGATCATGGAGGCTATCTACCAGTCGGCGCGAGAGGGAAAACCTGTAAAGCTGGAGACCATTACGAAGAAAGACGCGTTTAGAGGTTCGGAGCCTACTGTCTGAACCGGGATTTAGCTGATTTTAGGATTAAAGTTGATTTTGCTTTACGCTTCTTTGAAGCGAATTCATTAAAACAAAATCAACTTTAATCCTAAAATCAGCTAAATCCCGGTTCAGATAATAACAAACTCTACCCTTCTATTCTTCTTCCGATTTTCCTCACTGTTGTTAGGTGCGACTGAGTCGATTGGCCCACGTCCTACAGCTTTCAGGCGACTTTTGGCGATTCCTTTAGTAACCAGATAGTCAATCACGGACTGACACCGATCGCGGGAAAGCTTTACATTTAGATCGAAATCACCCTGGTTATCAGTATGGCCAACGATTTCGATTTGTAACGCGGGATTTTCCAGCAGCATGCTATATAACTGGTCGAGTTCGGGATAAGATTCTGCACGAAGAACAGGGCTGCTCTGATCAAAATAGAGATTTTTCAGTTGAACAGGTTTGCCTTTTTCAATGGGCCCGAATGGCTTAACAGCTACCACTTCGGCAGCTGCTGCAGTGGTAGTAATAGGTGGAGTTACGGGTGGTTTTACAACGACTTTCTCAGGCGGGGCTGTATTTTCAATGACAGGTTTAGTACTGGGTTTCTTTTCGGCAGGTAGCGGTTTAGCGGCCAAAATGAACCGCGCTTCGTTCTGTACACTATCTAGCCGTATTGACTGTACGAAATCGGCATATCCTTTGGCTGTACTGCTTAACACATAGACTCCCTTGTTGGGAAGTACTACCTTAGACAAGCCAGTAGTTGAATCAGGTGTAAGCGTAAGTGATGTGGCGCCCGTGGCCTTCCCACTAATGGTGAAACGGACGCCCGGTATAATCTTGTCAGTCTGCCTATCGACCGCCCAAACAGTCAGACCAATAGCGGTCCGATCCAGCACAGCATCAAATTCATAGTGATTACCCAGCGGTGATAGCTCAATTATCCGCTTGCCTTTCGCCGATATATACCCTTCTGCATTAACCTCGATTGTTAATTCATCAGGTGCAGAAAACGTCCGTTCGAGTCTGCCATTTAACAGAGAAAAACGTTCAGTTTTACCTGTAGCCCGCGATTTGATTAGCACAAAAGCCGACGCTAATGACTTACTGATATCGCCGTCAAAAGCCCTAATACTTAAGACACTGGGTTTTGACTTCTGAGTTGAATCGGTCCTGGGCATCTGCTTTATAACCGGGCTAATCGGCCTCGGTTGGCCAATAGCAACCGTATAAACAAAAAACAGACAATACAGGCTGTATCGCCATGAAACGAATCGACCAATCGGGTAATTAGCCATTGGGTAAAGGGTTATGACACCGTGGGTTGGTACCCATCCATTTACCTAACGAATGAACGCTCATTAATGATGAGCCGTAGTTGAAACGGGTGGATTGATCATAATGTGGGCACGGTGCGTACCAGGGTCCATAATCCAGGGCATACCTGGCGCTTCGGGTTTTAGTGGCAGACCTGTACTTTCGGCAGTCGCATAAGGAATATATACGACGTAACGTAGATAGCCATCCTTCACCTCGCCGGTAGTAGCATCAAAGTCCCCGTCTTTAGCGGTATAGGAAAATAAGGTCGATGGATGCGTAGGCATCGTTAACTTTTTGTCTTTCACTTCCTGTTCGCGCATTGCCAGAATCTCCGCTGGCTTTTTACCATCCTTTTTCAAGATTCTGCCCCGCTCCATAAACGGGTCCAAATCGCGGTGGTAACAGGATACACTTAAGCCTTTCTGCGCTGGATCATCGGCCAAACAGATAAGTTCATTCGTACCTTTCCGCAGTACAACAAACTCATTTTTAGGCGAGTATCCATACACCGTAGCTCCGTCGCGCTTATCCGCTGGCGCGGCCAGAATTGCGGTTTTGATTTGCATATCAGGCGCTGGCACTGTTGGCGTCTGTGCGAATGCTATTGTTCCTTGTAAAGCGATGAACGTAAAGAGGGCAGTTTTCATGGTTAAAAGTTGTTTAGGATTGATGGCGCGAGGCTAATAAGCTACAGCCATATGGGCTAATCAGTAATGAAAGCGACACTGGATAATATGCAATCTGTCTGCTTCAACTCGGTAAACAAGCCGATGTTCGTCGGTAATTCGTCGCGACCAGAAGCCAGATAAGTTTTCTTTCAAAGGCTCTGGTTTACCTTTACCCTCAAAAGGAGTACGCATGCATTCTTTAATGAGTTCATTGATCCGTCGAAGTATGCTTTTCTCTGTCTGCTGCCAATAAATGTAGTCTTCCCAAGCATTCTTATCCCACGATAAAGTCATCGTCAGTCTTCAATCAGATTGTGCGTTTCATAATCGTCCCGCTCAGCGCGTTCAATCGCACTGATCAAACGGTTACGGTTCTTTTCTGAACTTAGTAAATGAAGTGTTTCTTTTAAAGAGTTATACTCTCTTAGCGATATAAGTACAACGTTTTTATTTTCGCTACGATTAATAATGACCGTATCTCCGTCATCGCTAACCTGATCGAGTTTAGCCTTCATCGAACGACGAAATTCTGTGTAATTGACAACTTGCATGAGCAATTATTATTTACGTACAATTTTACGTACTTATTTCAGTAATTTCAACTATTTATTCGCTACTGATAACCCCGCGCTTGCAAGCCAAACAACTCGGCGTAGCGGCCATCTTTCTCTAGCAATTCGTAATGACTACCGATTTCGAGCAAGGTGCCATTTTCCAGAACCAGAATCCGGTCGGCCATGCGGACGGTGCTGAAGCGGTGCGAAATAATGACCGACGACTTACCTTCCGTTAGTTTGGCGAAACGCTGAAAAACTTCATACTCAGCGCGGGCATCGAGAGCCGCTGTGGGTTCGTCAAGAATGATGAGTTGGGCATCGCGCATGTAAGCCCGACCCAGCGCAACTTTTTGCCACTCGCCCCCTGAGAGTTCGACGCCTTTCCCAAACGAGCGCCCTAATTGCTGGTCGTAGCCACCCGCTAATTTAGCAATTACAGTATCGGCAAGACTTCGCTGCGCTGAGGTTTCGATACGCGGCTGGTTGGTTCGTTCGTCAATATCACCGACTGCAATATTCACCCCTGCCGACATTTTGAAGCGAGTGTAGTCCTGAAAGATGACACCGATGTTGCGCCGAAGTTCCATCAGATCATATTCGCGAAGATCGTAGCCATCAAGCAGGATTCGGCCTTCAGCGGGGTCATACAGCCGGGCGAGTAGTTTGACAAGCGTGGTTTTACCCGCACCATTCTCCCCGACAAGGGCTAGTTTTTCACCTGCCTGAAGCGTGAATGAGAGATTGCGTAAGGCCCATCGCTCGGAGTTGGTGTACTTGAATCCGACATTTTGGAATACGAAACCTTCACGAATTGGGTTTGGAAAGGCGCGGACCGTTTTGGGTGAATGAATCAGCGGTTTGATGGCGAAATAATCGAACAAATCCTGTAAGTAGATGGCCTCTTGCGTCAGGCTGCTGAATTGGAGCAGAATACCTTCCAGAGAGCCTCGCACCTGCCGGAATGAGCCAGCTAAAAACGTTAGATCACCCAGCGAAATTTGGCCACTTACAGCTCGCATCACGATCCAGACATAAGCTCCATAATAACCCGCCGTGCCAAGTGCTGTCAGCAATGTTCCCCATCCGGCACGACTGATGGATAGCGATCTGTTTTTTAGATAATACTCCCACGATAACGACCGGAAGCGGTCGATCAGGAAATTCGACAACCCAAAAATCTTGACTTCTTTAGCCGTTTCGTCACTGGCCCCAATGAAGCGTAGGTAATCCAGTTCGCGCCGTTCGGGTGTCCAGGAGCGTGAGAGTGAATAACTGCGCTGATTGAAGTAATTATCACCAATGAATGAAGGCGTTACGGCCACCAAAATCAATAGTAATAACCACGGATTATAGACTGCCAGACCTGCTGCTAGAAACCCGACCGAAATCAGTGCCTGCACCTGTCCAAATACGCCTGAAAGTAGTACGGTGCGGCCCGTCGTCTGACGCCGGGCCCGTTCGAGTTTATCGTAAAATGTAGCATCTTCAAACTGTTCAAGATCAAGCGTAGCCGCATGTTCCATCAATCGAATGGAAGTTTGATTGGCGAATAGATCCCCCAGTAAGCTGTCCATAAGCGACACCGCCCGGCCTAATGCCGTTGAAAGTATCGCCAATCCAAATTCGGCCCCGACCAGCCACCAGATATAGTGCGTATCGTTCGTAGTAGTATGTTTGGAAAGGGCAACGACCTGATCAATAATCAGTTTACCGATGTAAAGCGTAGCTGCCGGAATAGCAGCCTGAATGAGTCGTAGAGTCGCATTGCCGAGAAATAAAACGGGCGATACCTCCCAGACTAATTTGAAAAATGCGGGCAGGTTACCCAGAGCCGCGAAGCGTTCGCGCCAGCTTACTTGTTCCTTAGTATCAGCGGGTTTAGTGTTTGGAATTTCAGACTTTGCCATATCTAAAAAGACAAGGCTAGCAGGGGATTAGTTCATCAAAGCTGCTTTCTAAATCGTCTTATCAAACACTCAACTCAGCCACCAATTCTTTAAAAACTCCATAAGCAGGTTTCGGTGAATAATCATCCCGCAAAAGCCCAAATTGATAGAAGATGTCAGGATTTGACGAGTTGGCATCGCGAAGGTCGAAGAGTTCGTAGCAGGCAATATTGTACGTTTCCCGCTGCTCATACACTGTTCGGATAATGGTTTCAAGTACTTCTGCCTGTCGGGTATACGGGCGCGTTGGGCTGGTAGGCCATCCGTTTTCACCAATGTGCATGGGTACAGTTGCTGGAATACCCGCCTGAAGCATATTTACATGCCGAAACTGGTGTAAAACGGCTCGAACGGCATCGCTTAGTTGAACATTGGGTTGTAAAGGAACGAACACGTCGGGAAAGAAATCAAGTGCTACATAATCAAGCGCATTCACAAATGACTGGCCGCCTAGCTGGCCTAGTTCCGTCCAGAAATCGTCGGCAGGATTGAAACTAATAGTGGCGCTGAATCCAACACCAATGGGTAAACCTAAGCGTTGTATTTCGGTTTTAGCGGCCAACACACCGGCTACGAGGGCGGCCCGAACATTAGGTGTAATGCCGTCGCCACCCGGTCCGGTCGAATTCGCTTCCTCGGTGATTTGTAAGGTTGCCAGATTAGGACCGTATTGTTGGATAGTTCTCCGAATGAAGTCGGTCCATAACTCGAAGGGCTCGTCAATAGCCCGATAACATAAGACCAGATCAAGTTTTCGGTTGGGAGCAATGTATTGTTCGAAATGTTGGGGTGTACTTCCCTGAACATTGTCTCTGTCGATATAAGCCCGCACCCGAAACGATTTGCCATCGGGCTGTAAGTCGTTCAATGCTTCCTGAATGCGTTCAGGAATATCGGGCAAGCCAATTAATAAACCATCTTCGGCACCAAGTGCGCTGCCGGGATAGATGCCAAACGTGAAAGGGTGCATTTGCTTGTAGTTTGATGAGGCCGCGAAGGTAGATTGTGTACGTTATGGCGCTGCCACGCGAAACGGATTATAGAGCCCGTGAAACGGATTTACTAACTTTTGCGGCAACCCAACTTTCTGTGTAGCTTCGTTCTATGGAAATTAGCTCTAGTAATTACGGCTGTTACTTTGATGAATATAACCGTAGTTATCCACCCGAATTTCATGGATATGCAGGCTATACGGAAACGCGTGTTCAACTACATGACGAGGTTTCTCAGGGCGAGTTGGGCGAGATTTGTTTTCATGGTGTACGAATCCATTATGGCCGTTTCCAAACGTTGAAAGCCGATACCATTCGAACAACGGAAGATTTTCCGTCAGTTGAAATGGTATTTCAGTTGCAGGGACGCACATCCGATCAATCGTCGGTGCTATCTGGTTTTTCGCCACAACAACACAATTTGAGTTATCGCCCCTATGGAGACCGTTTAAGCCGATTCGAAGCGGGTGCGTATCACTATGTTGGCATCCAGTTGACCGAAACGTTCTTCTATCGATTTGCAGATGATGACTCGCCAACCATAAGTCGCTTGTTAACTAGTCTCGCTCAAAAAGAAGCCGCTGCGCTGTCTAAGCATAATCTGGTAATTACTCCTATATTTCAGACGCAGCTAATCGGGTTAACCCAGCCTAATCGGACTCAACCACTGAAACGCCTGTATCTTGAAACAACGGTGCTGGATTTGCTACGTCAGCAACTAGAACAGGCAGATAGCCATCTGGCAAAATCAAAAACGTCCTTGACGGCAAGCGATGTCGATAAAGTCCTAGCCGTAAAGGCATTACTTGACTGTAATCCGCTGGATACTTACTCGTTGCTACAGTTAGCCCGCTTCGTTGGATTGAATGACTATAAACTTAAGAAGGGTTTCCGTGAAGTAGTTGGCAATACGGTATTTGGCTATCTCAACGACCTGCGCATGCACTATGCCCATCAATTATTGCGCGATACTGATCACACCATTGGTGAAGTGGCAATCAGGCTCGGTTATAGCGAAACGCATCATTTCTCAGGTGCTTTCAAACGGAAATTCGGGTACTTACCGAGCCAGATAAGCGTCAAGATTTAATCCCAAGCCCATGCGTTAATACGATATACGATCAATTCTTCTGCTACCTTTCTGACCAAAACGTTTTTTTTCATCTGACATACTCTATGCAAGCGCTCATTTTACGGCTGATATTGTGCCTAATTCTGCCCATGGCGTTTGGCCCAGTCGCTCATAGCGCAACCCGTCTGCCCAATGAGCCGTCGGGCATTGCGTTTTTCAAAGGTTCCTGGAAAGAGGTGCTGGCCGAAGCTAAACGACAGAATAAGCCTGTCTTTGTAGATATCTATACCAGTTGGTGCCCGCCCTGCAAACGCATGGCCAAAGAGGCTTTTCCTAATCCCACGATTGGGACTAAGTTCAACGTTCATTTTATCAACTATCAGCTTGATGCTGAACAGGGTGAGGGCGTTCAAGTAGCAAAACAATACGCCGTAGCAAGTTATCCAACCGCCCTGTATCTATCTCCAAACGGAACGCTGGTTCACCGTGCGGTGGGTTATGCTGGCATTAATGGGATGATCGATCAGGCCGATCATATGCTGGCATTACCCCAATTACGGGCAACGGTCGCCAGGGGTGATCGGGATTATGCCAGCGGTAAGCGTGACCTATCCTTCCTCAAAAAGTATCTGGTAACACGTCAAACACTCAATCGACCTATCAACGATGTGCTCGATGTTTACCTTAATGCGCTACCGGAATCAGAACGGTTGACAATGGAAACGATGACCTTCATCGCCGAAACTATGCAATCATCCACGACCAGCGCGTTTGATTATCTGATCAAAAATCGCCCGGATTCGCTATCCTCCGATCCAGCGAAACAGAGCCTGGCAACAACGATTTCTGCTGCACTGAATCGTGTACTAGATGCTGACTTTAAGCAGGTTATTGCTACTAACGACGAGGTTTTACTCGAAACGATTATTACCAACAGTGAACGGAACATTGCTTCAGCAAATCCGTCTGTAATCCGAGACGAGTCTCAGAAACAGGAAGCTGCCAACTACTACCGGTTAACGTTTCTGAAACAAACCCAGAGCCTGACCAAATAACCGGGTAGTTCGTTTACATACTCTCAATTTCCGCGATTATACTGCCATTTTAATCTCACAAAGCGCAATGGATTGGTGATTTAGAGAGAACTTACCTCTTTAATTAGTTTATCCCATGAACTCCGGTCGATTCACCAAATTCTTCGAGAAATTTGCCTCCAAAGCAACCCAGGCTACTGGCTCGTCAAGCGCATTTCTACTAGCGCTGCTAACGATTGTTATCTGGCTCATTACGGGGCCCATTTTCGGGTATTCCGATACCTGGCAGTTGATTATCAACACCGGAACAACCATTGTCACGTTTTTGATGGTGTTTTTGATTCAGAAATCGCAGAACAAAGATTCACTGGCCATGCAGATCAAACTCAATGAATTGCTTGCTGTAAATCGTAAGGCCAGCAACCGCTTACTCAATGTGGAAGACCTGACTGAAGCAGAACTTCATGCCTTGCATCGGTTCTTTGGCGAACTCGCCGAAAAGGCAAAAACCGAAGCAAGCCTGTCCGAATCACACTCGGTTGAAGAAGCAGAAGAAATTCACAACGATAAAGTAGAAGTTCTCCACGAACGGCAGGCCGCTCGTAAGGCCGAAAGACTGGCCAACAAGCAAAAGAAAGAAGCCGAGAAAAAGGCGTCGGGCAAGACGCCACCGACTGGCAAAAAGCCCTGACGGAGCCATAGTGTTACTGGCTAACCGGGCGAAGCGTCTACACTTAAAAAACAGGCAGTTGGCTACGTTGAAAAACAGTCTGATAATCGACAAACGCTTGTCCGGCGGCAGCAACCACTTCGTCGGGATGCGCTTCTCCCTGGCGTGTTAAGAAAGCGCCGAAATTTTTCCAGTTGCTCCCTGTTGACGCTCCATAACCCTGATAGAACCGAGCGTGCATAAGCAATGGCTGAATGGCTGGATTTTTCTGCAACAACCGCCAGATAACCGTACCGCCTAACATTGAACCTTCGCCTACATAAGCAGCACCCAGCAACGAAACCGGCGACCAGTCGATGAATAAATCCGGCATAGGTTGCGGTACTGGCTCATACAGATACGCTAAATCGGCCAGTAGCCAGGACGTTTTTCGACGAACCTCTGGCTCGTACTCCTGAAAAAAATCGGGATGGCGATCAATGGCGGTTTCGAGCGCCTGATGAAATGTAAAATGGGTACGAAGCAGGTGGCTATATTCCTCAACAGACAGGTTGCCATTTTGCAAGGCATCCGTATAGAACATCTGTTCGGTTTGTTCGTGCAAGGGCCGGGTTTCGTGCCGCAAACGCTCTAGTAAAGTACTCATTGTTACTCTATTCGGGTATTATTTTCTAACCAGAAATCGCACAGTCTACTAATTAATGAACCCGTTGCCTGATAACTCCCGGGCTTTACAAGATAGGCATTAACACCTGCTTCATAGGCAGATCTAATGTCGCGGGGGCTATCAGATGTACTAAACGCGACGATGGGAACAAATCGAGTTCGGTCAAGCGAGCGAGCCTGCTGCACTACCTCGACACCACTCAGTCCGTCCAGATTTAAATCCAGCAAAACCAGTTTAGGGAGCGAATGCGGTTGATCTGCATAACGACCCTGACCCGCTAGGTAGTCAACAGCGTCTGAGCCACTGTCAAGAACGGTATACGTAAAAGGTCGATTCAGTTTCCGCATCAGGCGACCGAATATGTCCGCATCGTTCGGATTATCTTCAACATAGAGGACGTCTACCATGAATCAGGAGCGAGTAATTAATGGAAATGAAACAGAAAAAGTTGTACCCCGATCTGGTTCGCTGTGAAACCAGATCTTACCCTGATGTCGGTTAATGATTCGCTTAACAATAGCCAATCCAACGCCACTACCTTCAAATTGGCGAGCATTTTCCAGCCGCTTAAACAAATCAAACATCTTACCCGCCTGCTTCATATCGAAACCAATCCCGTTGTCTTCGACAGAATAAATAACTTCATCGTCGGTTTGCCAACCTTTCACCTGTATGACAGCCTTGGGAGCCAATTTTGTATATTTAGCCGCATTACCGATCAGATTTGAAAATAATTGAAGTGCCATTGTCGGATCGGCCGATATGGGCGGTGTATCGCCAATGTCAATTTGTAAGGACCGCTCTTTGGCCGTCACCAGAATTTCTTCTCGTATACCCTCCAGCAATTGCTGCATATCGACTACCTGGGCGCTCAAATCTGCACGACCCATCCGCGAATAATACAGAATATGTCGAATCAGGCCGCGCATCCGATCGGTAGAGTCGATAATTTTCTGAAACAATGCCTGAGCATCGGGATTCAACTCTTGCCCGTATTCTTCCAGCAGAATTTCGGAGTAACACCGAATCGACGACAAAGGCGTCCGCAAGTCATGCGACACCGTATAGCTAAACGCGTCTAACTCTTCGTAGGCTACCTGCAATCGCTGGTTTAGTAATCGGATTTCATTCGCCTGTCGCGTTACGACCTGCAAAATATCCTCACGTAGTTTCACGACAGCCCCAATTTCAGCTTCGCTCCAGGGATTCGATGTATTTCGTACAATCTCGGTCCAGGCGGCAAAACTCGTTCGGGGACTAAGCCGATGCTGCCCATCGGCCTCAACCGTCACTGGTTTATCGGGGTTACCCGCCCAGGTCACCTCCTGAATCTGCTCGGGTTTGAACCAGAATACATACTCTTTTAACTCACGCGACAACTCAATCGCCAATAACCCCGATCCCACATGTCGAAAAGCTTCGGCAGGTGGATATAAATTAGGGAGTTGACTGGTTTCCAGGAATGTTTCGGTATCCTTTGTTGGTAACCAGTCTGCTAACGCCCGAATGTTTGCTTCGTCGGGTGCCTGACCTAATCGGTAAACTTTGTCGTTAAACAGGAGCGCAGCACCCGTCGCCTTGGTCACATCAAGCACCGTTACGGGCGATTTAACGAGTGATCGCACGACATCGTCACTGAGAATTAATTGCTCATGCAGCCGTTGGCCGTTTTGGGTATATTGCAGTAGACTCGTCTTGTCTTCTTCATCTTTACGAAACTCAAGCGCAGCTGAAAGCAGCTGACTAACAAATTTAGCCGCCTGTCTGGCTGGGTAATCCACAAAGCGTGGCGTTGTGTTGTGGCACGAAATCAGGCCCCAGAGTTCGCCCCGATAAAGCAGCGAAATACTCATGGATGCCTGTACACCCATGTTCTTAAGGTACTCAATATGAATTGGCGAAACGGCCCGAAGTACCGAGTGGGTGAGATCGAGCGGCCGATCGCTAGGCCAATCTGGAGTCGAAAGAATTCGGGATGGCGTACTGGTAGCATCGGCAATCAACCGTACCAGATTCACCTTATACAACTCGCGAGCCTGCCTCGGTATATCCGAAGCGGGGTAGTGCAAACCCAGATAGGGTTCCAGGTCGTCGTCCTTTTCCTCAGCCACTACCACACCATGCCAGTCGGCCCCAAATCGATATACCATTACCCGATCATACCCAATAATGGTTTTTACGCGTCGGGCCGTGTTTTGCAGCAAATCGGCAAGAGTACGGCTAGACTGAACTTCCGTTAATGCCTGCGCCAGCAATTGTTGATTAATCAGAAGATTTCGCTCATCGCCAACAGACTCCCATTCAAGCAGGATGAGCCCCAGGTATTGATGAACAATCAGATTCCAGGCTTTCCCGTTGAGATTCAGCCGGTTTGGGTTCATGGTATCCCAGGAATCGTTCCGGCAACCTACATTCAGGAGTTCAATAAGGGTATCTGCTGGCAAGTCTGTATTTGCCAACAGTGCTTTGACGGGTTGCCCCAGCAGTTGCGTAGGCGGTATACCAACTAGTTCAGCTATATTGGCACTGACATGTACAATGGTGTAAGTATCAGGCTGAATGGCTACTAGATAGCCGTGTGACTGGATATGACCGAGGATATGAATCGGCTCCCGTTCGCAGTTTGTCAGGTCAACAGCTAATGAATTCATCGAGGGTTCTCATGTAATAAACTAACGATATCATCTGATTAATTGACTATTATCGTTAGGCCCAAAGGTCGAAGCAACAACGTGCAATATAGGCATGCGACTTCTAGATTCAGCATAAATCTATTTAACTGCATACGGCGCCGGGTGTTCAGATAAAATCAGTTGAAGCAGTAAATGAGGGGTGGCAAATGCATTTAGTTGAAACCTCGAGCACAAACGCTTTTTCTTTATGCCAAATCAGATTTTGGTGATTGGTAGTTCAAATACCGATATGGTCGTTAAGACCCAAAAATTACCTGCACCAGGCGAAACCGTGTTAGGCGGCACATTTTTCATGAATCCCGGTGGCAAGGGAGCCAATCAGGCGGTTGCAGCCGCCCGGCTTGGTGGTCAGGTGACCTTCGTAGCCAAAGTTGGTGATGACATTTTTGGGCAGCAGGCCGTAACCGGTTTCCAGCAGGAAGGCATCAACACAAGATATATATTGACCGATGCTGAGCACCCATCAGGCGTTGCGTTAATTAATGTAGATGCTTCCGGCGAAAATTGTATTACGGTGGCACCGGGCTCGAACGCCCATCTGCAGGCAAACGAAACCGCAGAAGCGCTACAAACAATGGCTTCCGATACGCTGGTACTTCTTCAACTCGAAATTCCGTTATCGACCGTTGAGCATGTTGTGAAACAGGCTGCCAGACGGGGATTGCGGGTCATTCTAAATCCTGCGCCAGCCCAGGCACTTCCAACCGATTTGTTTCAGCACCTGTTTTTGATCACACCCAATGAGACTGAGGCTGAACTGTTCACAGGTATTCGTGTAGCAGACTTACCGACGGCTAAACTGGCTGCTCAAAAGCTGCATGAACTAGGTGTTTCGAATGTCGTGATTACGCTTGGGTCAAAGGGTGCTTATCTCTCGACAGAAACGCAGGATCAGCTTATCAGCACGGCAGTTGTTAAAGCAATTGATACGACAGCTGCCGGTGATTGCTTCAACGGGGCGCTGGCAGTGGGTTTAGCCGAAGGACAGCCTCTTCCTGACGCGATCGCATTTGCCTGTAAAGCGGCTTCAATTTCGGTTACACGTATGGGCGCTCAGGCGTCGATGCCAAAACGGGAAGAAGTCGATCAATAAATAGAAGCCCTTTCCCTTTTTGCCTTTAAACTGGAATATCTTAATGAAAACCCTCTTCCTATCTGTACTTACGTTGCTCCTTCCAGCAACAACTCCCCCCGGCAAACCCGCTAAAACGGTAGCGCCAGCTACGGTAACGCTATCGAAAACGGCGATTCAGGATAAAATTAAAGGCGGATGGGCAGGTCAGGTTATTGGCTGCACGTTCGGTGGGCCAACTGAATTTCGGTTTACGGGAACAATGATCAATGCGTATCAGCCAATTCCCTGGTACGATGGATATATCAAGAAAACAATGACCGATAACCCAGGCCTGTACGATGACCTGTACATGGACCTAACTTTCGTGGACGTTTTCGAAAAAAAAGGGCTCGATGCACCTATTTCCGAACATGCCAATGCCTATGCCAAAGCCGATTATATGCTCTGGCACGCGAATCAGGCTGGTCGGTATAATATCCTGAACGGTATGAAAGCTCCTGAGTCTGGTCACTGGCTCAACAATCCGCATGCCGATGATATTGATTTTCAGATTGAAGCAGATTTCTCAGGCCTGATGGCCCCCGGAATGCCTAACACGGCCGTGAAAATTGGCGACCCCATCGGTCACATTATGAACTACGGCGATGGCTGGTATGGTGGTGCCTATGTGGGAGCCATGTACTCACTGGCTTTTGTATCTAAAGATGTGAACTACATCGTCAAGGAAGCGTTAAAAAGCATTCCTGCACAAAGTACATTCTACCAATGTATCGCCGACGTTATTAAATGGCACGATCAGTTTCCGAACGACTGGAAACGCAACTGGTTTGAAATTGAGCGAAAATGGGCTGACGAAGTAGGGTGCCCCGACGGCGTGTTTCATTCGTTTAATATCGATGCCAAAATAAACTCGGCCTACATTGTTCTAGGGCTACTTTACGGTGGGGGCGATTTTACGAAAACGATGGAAATCAGTACCCGCGCCGGGCAGGATTCTGACTGTAATCCGGCTTCGGCAGGTGGCATTTTGGGTACTATGCTGGGTTACGATCACATTCCAGCTTACTGGAAACAAGGCCTGAAAGAAGCCGAAGATATTGACTTCAAATACACGACCATGTCGCTGAACGACGTGTATGCCATGAGCATGAAACATGCCCTACAGGTTGTGGAACGCAACGGTGGAAAAATTAATGGAGAGCAAGTTACCATCGCCCTACAAACACCCAAAGCCGTGCGACTGGAACAAGCCTTTACAGGTCATCATCCTATACTGGTGCGTGGTATTCATAAAGAAGTAGATGGCGAATACAGTTTCGACTTTGAGGGTACAGGTTTTGTGCTCAAAGGAGAAGCAAAACCTAAATCCCGAAATGCCTGGGATTATAAAAGCGACTTCGCATTTAATGCTGAACTATACATTGACGACAAGAAAATTGAAACGGCCAAATTACCCGTCGATTTTACCCATCGTCGGCATGAGTTATTCTGGCGCTATCAGCTTCCCAAGGGCAAACATACCGTACGTATAAAGGTATTAAATCCCGACCCAGAGCATATTGTGCGCATGGGCGAATTGATAGTATATAGTGATCAACCAGTTCAGTCAAAACTCCGTTAACAGAGGAAGCGTCGATACGCCATATCTTGGAGATATGGCGTATCGACGCTTCCTCTGTTAACGGAGTAATCACATAGCATATGTCTCTCCGCTGGTTCTTTTTCTTCTTTTTGCTGACGCTATCCGTTTCGGCCCAGAAGCCACTTCCGCCCACGCTTCATCCCGATCCGGCTGGCGCGTTGGCAGATTATCAGAAAAATCTGGCTCAACTTCGGCAGCAACATCCGAATCATCGTGAACTACCCAATCTAAAGTTCTTCCTGTTCGGTATGGGCGACCGGTTAAAGCTCATCTACCGCAAAGGGAGACTACTGAATGCGCTGACAGGCAATATTGAAGAACAGTGGCATGTAGAAGAGGAAATTATTGTCCCATCGGAGTATCTGGTACATCTTACCCTAACCGATGGGCAAACGATCCAGATTCGCGAAGACGAAACGGGTGTGTGGCTCTTACAAACCGGCAGACGTCCGAGGCTAATTCCCGGCACCCGCAGCCGGGTAAATCTGCCTCGCTTTGCCAATCACCCATTCGGTCCTATACTTCGGGTACTGCACCAGGAAGTTCTTATCAACGTAATCAACGGTCGGCCCGTACCGAATTTCCTGGTTTACTTTAAACCTAGTTATCGGGATGCTGCGCTAATGGCCATGGTGATGCGGGAAACCAATAATTTACCCTTAATTCACGACTGGATCATGGCAATTCGCGATCCCTTCGACCGCAATAACCGCGGCATTCCCGAAGCAGACAACCTTGGCGAAGTGTTATTTCTGGTATCGTTAGTGTCTGACAAAAGCCATCCAGCGGTGCAGATGGTGTTGGATTCCGTCAAACAATTTCAGAAAGGGGCTTATATCGTAGGAAAAACGAACAATGCCGAACACCCGGTTTTTCAAACCAAATGGCTCAAGTATGGCTTAAAGTCGCTTGGCCTTCCCGATTCATACACAATTCCGAAAGAGTACGACAGTTATTCGTCACGCTTCTGGATGGATTATAAAAGCGAGTACGTTGCTCCAGTATCAGTTGAGGACAAAAAAATCGACGAGACTTCGGGCGCTAACTATCCGTATTTAGCCTGGGCAGAAGACCATTTTTATAAAGGGAAACGGGGCATGGTCAACAACCTTGACTATCCAATGAGCTGGGAACAACAGGCCAGTAATGCCCATTATCCTGGCTTGACAGTACTGGACAAAGAATTCGTGAAACAGAAACTCGCCTTCCCCCATGCATGGCACGCGGCAGAGATGTTTCTGTTACTATACGAGGACAAGTAGCAAATTCAGATTGAAACCCTACCGCGAACCACCAATGGTGAGGCCCGCTTTTACGGTTAAGTAAGAATTATCGGCCGTCATCGTCAGCCCAGACGTAGTATTCTTAACACTGGTATCACCTACCAGGTTATAGGCGGCCTCTACATGCAAAATCTTGTATTTAACACCTATTCTACCCAATCCACCTATACTGGTCGTAACCGGTAATGGATAGGAAATTGAGGAATAAATGGGTGTACTTTTCTCGGCATAGTAAAAGCCTACACCCACACCAATATAGGGTCGCAATGCTTTACCAATATCGATCACATAATTTGCCGTTAACGCACCAGACATAATAGACTTCGTCTGCGTTGGAAACGAAAGTACCTTATCGAGGTATTCTGTACGCTGAACAAATGCCTGTTCAAGGCGAAAGCCCAGGTCAAGGTTCTTGATGAATTTATCAAGCTCATATTGCGGTTCAAGACTATAAACGAATCCGGCTTTCGCAAAGTCGTTGTTGCTTGATCGATAGGTAGGGGACGAATACCCGCCAGCAATAGTAACTTTAAATGGTTTGTTTTGGGCAAGCCCGGCAAAGGAAATCTGTAAGAGGAAAAGAAGGAATAATTTACGCATGAGATATAATGGTTTATTTTAGACGATTTATTGGAGTCGTGATGAACACACTGCAATCACCATCTATAGTCTTTACACCCAAATTCCGGTTTACGTTGCAACAGGACAGCTTAAAAAGCATTGGGATAAATTTCACTGCAATATCAGTTCATTTTCACTTGCTTTAGCTAAACAAGTTGAATTTCTCAGGGCTCCTTCCCCGTTTCTGTTTTGATTAAGTTCGATAAGCAGCTCAGTGAATGATTGTTAGCTCAGAAAATTTTATTCATCCAGAAAAATAATCCCATCCCTAGTAATCCAGGCGTGCGTTGTGGACTCGTATTTATCGATTTGATCGCCACCACCCCGCTGACGAGGATCGTTTTCTTCTTGCATCCATTTAGTTAAGCGTTGACGCAAGCCGTTTTTAATTTGAGTCAACGCAGCGTCCTTCGCCTTATTATGGAGATTGTATGGATCATCTTTTAGCACATATAACTCTTCGGCGGGTCGCTTCGCAAAGCCCAGTGCAAACAGTGGCTTCACGGCAGAATCATTTCGATGATCCATCATGTAGATTTTAGTAGGTCCACCATCGACATCGCCAAAGATAGAGGGTGTATTCGGGATGGTCTCGTCACCGGCAGGCATGCGGTCTGGCCGGAAGTTTCGGATGTACAGATAGTCCTTTGTTCGAATGGCCCGCATAGGATATCCGGCACCATAATCAAATTCAGGCCGGCATAGGCAATGTCGCTCGCGCTCCAGAAAAACTTCGGCTCGGTGAACCGTTTTCTGTCCACTCAGCACAGGCAGCAAGCTAATGCCATCAACTGCAGGGCGCTGTTTTACCTCAGCCCAATCCAGAAAAGTCGGCATTAGGTCAATCAGGTTCACAAACGAATCGTTGCGTTTTGGTTGATTCGTTTTTTTTGTGAAGCGGCTAATCAGTAATGGAACCCGCGTCCCGTAATCGTACAAATTCGCCTTCGCATGCGGAAAAGGCATCCCGTTGTCAGAAGCCACCACAATGATGGTATTTTCTAATTGGCCTGAGGTTTCCAGTTTCTTTAACAAATCGCCAATCTCACGATCAAGCCGCTCTACTTCCGACAAATAATCAGCTACATCACCCCTGATTTCCGGAACATCGGGCAGGAATTTTGGCAGGTGAATTTTTTGTGGATCAATACCCGCTTTCTTACCATTTCCCAAATCGAAAGGGCGGTGAGGGTCGTTGGTGCCAAACCAGAAAAAAAAGGGCTTTCCTTTTGGCAATTGGTCAATAAATGGCGCAAACCCTGCTTTTGCGGAATCTCCTGCCGGATTTTGCTTATAGCCCATTTTTCGAAAATCGCCCGGTGCCCAGCCTTTACGATCAAAAGCAACTGAATAACCTTCTTTTTCAAGTAATTGAACGTAGGTAGGAATACTATAATCAAGCCGTCCGCACAGGTTTACGCCTTCGCCGAGGTTGTGTGGATAACGGCCTGTAAGCATGGCTGCCCGCGAAGGCGTACAGGAAGGAGACGCACAGTAAGCATTCGTAAAAACGGTGCCATGCTGTGCTAGCTTGTCGAGATTAGGAGTCTTAAGTGTATGGTCGCCATAGATGCTCGCATACGGATAGCTCCAGTCATCGGCCAGAATAAACAGGATGTTCGGTCGCACGGCGGTTTCCTTCTGGAATGAAAAAAGGCTCAGTGCGAGCATCGAAAACAGCCCTGTCAGGCAAAACATATAGTTCATAATCGGGCGATAGTTTCTTTAAAAGTAGCACGAAATTTTACGCGCCAAAATTAAAATCGCCCGCTCTGAATCCTAGCAACTCGATTTATTAACCGCTGTCCGGCTATAACTTATATGCACAACAAAAATCACTTTTCAATTTCAAAGGCCAGTAAAACGTTTCCAGGCAGTTCGCCAAAGAGACCATAGCCTGAGTTGACAAATAGCATTCCGTCGGCCACCACTGGCGCTGAACCATCAATTGATCCGCCTTTACCTTCAATACCGTTTACGGACTGATACGCTTTCACGGTGTCATAGTCCCACAGTATTTTACCATCTGTTGTTGAGTACGCCCGAATGTGTCCGTCCAGTGTTCCGGCAAACACCAATCCCGGAATAACGGTTGGAGCAGCGGAGTTAGCCTCAATGCAGCCTTTTTTGCCATCACAGGATGGCGCTGCTGTTTTCCAGACAATTTTTCCGGTTGCAATATCCAGCGCAAACAGACCCGGCTCAGGCTTTATCAGTGAATCAACTTTAGGGTTTATGCCGTATTTATTATCCGCATTGGCTGCATACACGTACTTACCGTCAGTTGCCATACCCCAGTGAATACCTCCCAATGCCCCACCCCTACCAATTCGGGTTTGCCAGATCACTTTCCCATTGTCGGGCGATAATCCATAAACAATGCCCGCCTTCTGGCCAACGACTAAGATATCTTTCCCGGATGGTTGTTTTGTCAGAATGGGAGCCATTCCGAAATCAAAATCAGGCCCTACTTTCTCTGGGCAGTTGGGATTTCCGGGGCAGGCCAGATTCCACGTATCATCTTTAGTTGACTGAAATGACCAGGCCAACTTTCCTGTTTTCAGATTTAATGCCTGAATGGCATCGCTGGTCGTCGTAGCTGGACTGGTATAATTCTCACCCGTTCCGAAATAAAGCAGCCCACGTTTGGTATCGACCGTTGGACTAGACCAGACAATAGCGCCCGAAGGACCGTAAAATGGTGATCCGTTTTTCTTTTTGCCAGCAACCTTCGCTTCCTCTGTAATGACCCGGTGCCGCCATACTTCCTTACCAGACCGGGCATCCAACGCCACAATCTCACCAGATGACGAACAGCAGGGATAAGTCGGGTCCAAAACTGACACAACCTCGTTAGACGTTAGAGGCACATAAACCATGTTGTCATAAACGGCCACAGAGCCTGTATTTCCCGATTGCGGGTGTTTTCCAGCTTTGCTCTCCCAGAGCAAATTGCCGGTTTTCACATCAATCGCATAGGCATTGGTATTGTTGTCCGCAAAAAAGGCGCGAATGCCATCGTTGCTCTGCACAACCGAAATGGCTCCTCGCACGGCTGCTTTTGCCAGAAAACGCCAGCCAATTTTTCCTGTTTTTTTATGGATGCTATAGACTTCCCCAAAATGAGTACCGATAATCAGCCAGTCGCCAACGATAGCGGGTTTGCTTCTGACCTGACTAACATCGGGGAAAGCAAATGACCATTTGAGTTTAAGGTTCCCAACCGTTGTGGGTGAAATACCCGCCTGTTGCGCTGATCGGTAGCCAGTTCCTTCCAGATTACCACCCCAGCCAGAATGATACACCAAGGCACTCTTTCCTTCAGGAAGTGAAAATTGACCGTATGCTTCCTGAGGTATAGGGTTCTCTTTTAACGTCTTGCTCGCGAGCCATTGTGCTACTGCTTTCCGTTGATCGTTAGTTAACTCTTTGGCTTGTTCGCGCATTTTTCCCGTTTCCAGCGCGGCAAGAATGGCACGTGGAGGCATCTGAGCCAGCACGAAATAACCTGGCGCACCAACCCCGGCTTCAGCTTTATGGCAATTATTGCAGGTAGCCATGTACACTTTTTGCCCCTCGGTTGCTACGGTAAAGTCTAGTTTCTGAGAAAACCCAGTGGTAGCGGGTATCAGCAACGAAGCAACTATTCCCCAAAGGCACTTATACCATGCTGGTTGACCAAATCGATAGGCAGTATCCATAAATTGTAACTGTTCTATAGTTCAATGCATTAATGCCGATAAAGGTAGATTGTACCTACTGGCAGCGCTTTATTTTTTTGATAAACCACAGCAATGAGAGGATAAAGTTTGGATTGAACGGGATGAATTGCGTTTCATCAACTGATGGAAGGTTAGGCAACGGACTGGCTCTATTTGGCTGAAATGATTAGCATCAAACCCAATACATAGCACACGCCCATGAGTATTAGATAACGGTTTGACAGGGCAGGAGCACCCCGAAATTCATGCCAGATAAATATGCCCCAGAAAACAGCGATAATGGTAGCTCCCTGTCCTAATCCATAGCTGATAGCATAGCCAGCTGCGCCCGATGCCAGTAAACTCGACGCCATTCCCAGACACCACACCATACCGCCCAGCATACCGATCTGGTGATTACGTCGGCTTACATCGCTATAAAAGATTTCTCCGTCGGCAGGCTTGCTAGCAAATCGACGCAATACAGGTAAGAAGAGAGGAGTACTGATTACGACACCAATGGCAAATAATACTAAAGCTGTGTACGGCGTAAGCAGGCCCGGTTCAGGATTTGTAAAATCCATAGTCATGGATTTAGCCACGAAATAGAAAAAGAAGCTCATCAGAAACCCACCTACCAATGAGATAATCAGCCCCTGTGTGCTCACGGATGAATCAGTCGTCGCTTTTGCCCGATAAGCCATCGCACTAAATACCACCGACAGAAATATGGCGAAAACTCCTCCCGACAGCAATCCGACATTGCCCACTGGCGATAAAATATAATTAACAACAACGCCCAAAATGAGGGCTAACCCAATTCCAACGGGCATGGCGACCGACAAGCCTGCCAGTTCAATACCAACCACAATGAGGATATTAGCGATGTTAAACACGAAACCGCCAATCAAGGCATACAATAGGCTTTGTGTATCGCCCTGTTTGAAATCACTCAGAAACGATCGCCCTGAATCACCTATACTGCCCAGCGTAAAGGCTAATAATAGACTTAGCAATAAAATCCCGTATGTATAATCGCGGTAAAAAATGGTAGTTGGCACCGACTGCGTTGCCAATTTTTGAGTATTGGCCCAAGAGCCCCAGCATAGCATTGTCAGAAAACAGACGACGACTGCTACAGGGTAATACGTTATGATGAACATAGAGGGTTGAGGTGTTTAGGTAAGGTTAGTGGCAAGCTACAAAATGTGATACATTTTATCAAAATGTCCACACAGCTGAAAATCAGGTTTAAGAATAAGGTTCCGATTGGCAGTTGCCTACCTTTGCAGTCATGAATTACATCTATTTGTTGCTTGCCTTTGTGGTTGGCCTGGCTATTACTGTTCAGGCGGGCGTTAATGCCAATTTGCGTCAGGCAATGGCCAATCCTATTCTGGCTGCCATCATTTCATTCGGTTCAGGGTTTGTAGCCTTAGTGTTAATGTTTCTGGCCACTGGTGGATCAACTCCCCCATTCGAGACCATTAAACAGATTAGCTGGTGGAAATGGACTGGGGGCATTATGGGCGCTATTTATATGATCACCGTTATCGTTAGTGTGCAAAAAATAGGAACCGCAAATATGGTAAGCCTGAGCGTAGCCGGACAGTTATTAGCAGCCCTTATTCTGGATCACTATGGATTAATGGGTTTTTCCATTCACCCTGCCAACACCTGGCGCTTACTCGGCGTCGGGTTGATTATTGCAGGAGTCCTGCTGGTCGTAAAAAACTAAGTTTATAGTATTCGGTTTATGGTTCACGATGGCTTTACCATAGTAACCTGGCCGCAGTAAACCATAAACCGAATACCATAAACCTGTGATAAATTACCGCTTCTACCCGTCTCTGCTCAACGTATTCTCGCGCTACTTAGCCGGCGGTAACCTGTCGGCACAGGAGTTGATCAATTCAATCAACCGCGTTCCAACGCCAACTACGGCAGCACAGGAGCGAGGCATCTCGTTTGAAGAAGCCATTGTCAAAGGCACCAATGAAGATCGGTTCGATGCCGAAATTGTCAAAAAAGTCCGTAAGCTTCTCCCCCGCCCCATTGTCGATACGCAGGTTTATTGCCAATGGGAACTTGACGATGTGCTATTCTACGGCTATGTGGATTTGATCGGCAAATTCAAGGCGGTAGATTTGAAGACAACAGCTTCTTATCAGCCCGGCCGCTACGTACATAACCACCAGAATCTATACCTACACGCCCTCAAGCGTAAAGGCATCAAACTGATGGAGTATGTTATTACTGACTTTAGTGATGTCTACGTAGAGAGTTACACCTTAACTCACCCAATTGATAAACAATTAGAAGAAATTCGACTTTTCAAAACGTTTCTCGAAGAGCATAGACCACTGATTACCGATAAGAAAATCTTTGTCGCTCCCGGTGAGGATACCGATGCAAGAAGGCGCCCGATGTCGCAATAGGAAGTCTTCCGATGCGCAATTTCATCGTACCTTGCGCTCATGCTTCAGCAAACACTTCATATCTACCAACGGGCTTATAGAGGCTTGTCGCCGTCAGTATGGTTGCTGGCGGGTGTGATGCTCATTAACCGCTGCGGCACCATGGTATTGCCCTTCATGACGCTTTACCTTACGCAGCATCTTCACTTTTCCGTTACCAATGCGGGCATTGTGATGGCTATTTATGGCGCCGGGGCTTTTGTGGGTACCTTCCTCGGCGGCCGCCTAACCGACCGGTTTGGGTTCTACTACATTCAATTAATCAGCCTGATGTTTGGTGGTATGGCTCTGATACTTCTCCAATTTGTCGTGAATTTTTACGCGCTTTGCGGAAGCATATTCATTTTTACGCTGTTTGGTGATGCCTTCCGACCCGCAAATCAGGCCGCTATTGCCCATTATTCTGATCCAGAAACACGCACACGTGCCTTCTCGCTCAACCGATTAGCAATTAACCTCGGCTGGGCAGTTGGTGGAGGATTAGGCGGTTGGCTGGCTAGTATCAATTACAGCTTACTTTTCTGGGCCGACGGCCTAACCTGCCTGGTAGCGAGCCTGGTGTTGTGGCTGTATCTACCTACACCAGAGGTGGTCGAGGTTAAGCAAATTGATGCATCTATATCGTCGCACTCAGGTAATCTTGAACTGCAAGCGATGACTCCTTATCAAGATACGTTATTCGTTGGTCTTGTTGCCTGCTCTGCACTGTATTTCATGGTGTTCATGCAGTTGTTTTCTATTGTGCCGCTATTTTTCAAAGAAATCCTGCACATGAGCGAACGCCTGATTGGTAGCCTAATGGCGCTCAACGGGCTAATAATTGTTGTTGTCGAAATGGCCTTGGTTTATAGCCTTGAGCAACAGAAACGGTCAAAAATTAAGCTGATTATAACAGGTGTTATCTTGACATCGGCTTCGTACATAGCCCTAACTATACCTACCGCTGGCCTATTCTCAGGATTACAAATTGCTTTGTTATTTATCGTTTTGGGTACACTTAGTGAAATGCTGGCTATGCCCTTTCTCCAGTCGTTCGCGGTTGAGCGATCGAATCCTGTAACTCGGGGTCAGTACTTAGCCCTGTATTCAATGGGTGGCGCTCTGGCTCAAACGACGGCTCCTGCCTTTGGCTCAGTGATGGTAACTAATTTCGGTTTCTCCACCCATTGGCTGGCTTTGGCCGGCATTAGTCTGGTAGCGGCAAGTGGATTTTGGTGGTTAGGTAGGCGATTGAAATATGAAAACAACTCGAGTCTTTCCCTACGAGTGTAATTGGGCAATTATCGTAAGGGAACCCTTAGTGGAAGGAATTTGCTATATTTGGATAGCATTGTTTTAAAAACGTATGAGATCATCATATAGTCGAAAATCCGTTGTATCTCGACAAGCATTCAGAAAAGCGACTCAGCGCTCACCTATATTTTCTGGTGCTGTAGAATCTGGTCAATCATTAACTCTCCTATCAGATCCAGAAGTATCTCAATTTAGTCAAGGACGTTTAAGAAATTCTCCAAAAAGTAGGAGTCAACTACTCCGTATCTTATACCATAACCAACTCATTTATTTTAATCCTGCGAATAAGTACCTTACAGGCCCTGAACAACTTTGGCTAATCGAATCGCTAATCGGTACACAGATTTTGAACAAAGCGCTATCACTTGGAAAACTAATAGACAATCGATTCATTGAAAGTCTCTTCAAAAAGGCCACTTTTACATTCTTTCTTAGTGCCGATAAAGCGTATTTAGTAAGCTCAGATGATGAATTGACACAACTGGACTTTGGCCCTCTTACTAAAATCAGTGCTCTGACTGCTCTACAACAATTTGGGGTAACGACATTAGAGAGAGTCAAAGAAAAAACAGCAGTTCGACTCTGATGCTTTCTGATAGTAATGCTGTTTTAGAACGACTCGGCCCAGCCGTATTACCCTTTGAGCGTTCAAATTTTAATCGTGAAGTGCTGCCTGGCGAAGATGTAATTTTTCTCGATTATATAATTAGTTTGGAATCAGGGCAAATTCCAGCCGATTGCCTTCGTTGCGATTCATCCGACCCCTCTTTGCTACCTTCAGATCTGAAATACCTTTGGGTTATTGACCAGAATGGATTAAGAATTATCCACGAAATGACACCTAACTCTTTAGCCGCACGAGGTTGCGTTTGCCATACAAACATCACAGGTAAGCGAAAAGCCTTTCAGGGTGGCGAATTATGGTTCGGCAAAGACGATACTATATACGTCAATAATCAATCTGGCCGGTTCAAGGCTATAACGATTGTTCAACAACAAGCTGTTTTAGAATACTTTCGTCGACTGGGCTTTTCAGTTATCCAATTGCCCAATCGGCCGAGTTAAGACAGAAAGTATGATTCACTATTAACTCCGCTTCGGCGGTCCGATTTCACTTTGAAACTCTGGCAAAAAGAAGGCGTTACGACCGCCGATCAAATTGAACGCTTCACCGTCGGGCGCGACCGTGAAATGGATCTCTACCTCGCTCCGTTCGATGTCCTGGGGAACCTCGCCCATGCGCAAATGCTCGAAACAATTAATCTGTTGACTAAAGAGGAATTAGGTCTGTTGACAGATGAATTGAAGAAAATCTACCAGCAAATTGAAGCCGGTCAGTTTGTTATTGAAGAAGGTGTCGAGGATGTTCACTCGCAGGTTGAACTAATGCTCACCCGGACGCTGGGCGATGTGGGAAAAAAAATTCACTCGGGTCGGTCGCGCAACGATCAGGTGCTGGTCGATATGAAACTCTTTACCCGCGATCGACTCTGGCAGGTGGCGGAGAGCGTTCAGCGTGTGTTCAATCGATTAGTGAGTCGGTCAGATCAGCACAAAGACGATTTACTGCCCGGTTATACACACCTGCAAATTGCGATGCCCTCGTCATTTGGGTTATGGTTCGGTGCTTACGCCGAAGCCCTTGCCGACGATATGCTGACGCTTCAAACAGCTTATCGGCTTGCTAACCGAAATCCGCTTGGCTCAGGCGCAGGGTATGGCTCGTCGTTTCCGCTCAATCGAACGCTCACGACTGAGTTGCTAGGGTTCGAAGGCATGCATGTTAATGTAGTATATGCCCAGATGAGTCGGGGTAAAACTGAACAAACGGCGCTGACCGCATTGGCTGCTGTAGCCGCTACAATCTCGCGGATGGCAATGGATATATGCCTTTACAACAGCCAGAACTTCGGTTTTTTAACGCTCCCCGACGCGCTGACAACGGGTAGTAGCATCATGCCACACAAGAAAAACCCGGACGTGGCCGAACTTCTACGGGCTAAAACCAACCGGATGAAAGCGCTACCAATGGAAATAACGCTCGTCATGAGCAACCTTCCTTCGGGCTACCATCGTGATATGCAGTTGCTGAAAGAAATCCTGATGCCTGCTTTCGACGAAATTCTGGATTGCCTGGACATCACCGACTTTATGCTCGAACACATCCAAGTTAAACCCAATCTGCTGGATGATCCTAAATACGACCTCTTATTTAGTGTTGAGCGTGTAAATGAGTTGGTATTACAAGGCGTTCCCTTCCGCGAAGCCTATCGAACCGTTGGAAAGGAAATTGCCGAACATACTTATCATCCTCCCCGCGAGTTATATCATACGCACGAAGGAAGTATTGGCAATTTGGGTAATGAGTTGATTAATCAGGCAATGGAAAAGGCACTAGCTGGTTTCGGGGCAGATAGAGCCCAAACAGCTATCAGGCATTTGTTGGGCTGAACCGATAATGTAGGTAACCTCGTGATATGTAGTAAGTGAAGTGAGTGGAGTAGGTCTAATTAGGATGACCTACTCCACTCACTTCACTTACTCAACCCGATACGCAATTAGGCTATTTCGATAAAACGTTGGAACAACTAATAGCTTTTTCTTGGCGACGTAATCAATATCAGCTGAATTGATTTTCTCAGCGCGCGTGTCTAACAATTGCTCCTTCGTACCATCGGCGTTAACGTGAAATAGTTGTCCGTTCCAGTCCGAGACGAAATAATTACCTTTTCCTTCCGGTACAATACCATCTGTAGCCGCCATCCCATCAGCTAGTTTCGTTAGGGTTTTTGTCGCCAGATCTACAGATTGCAGAGCGCCTATTTTAGTACTGCCAATCAGGAGTTTGTCTTTACCAACTGCCAGCACGCCATTGGGTTTATTGAGTTGTTCACCATCCAGAAAAACTTCCCATTTACCATCTTTCAAGCGATAAATTTTGTCATTTCTATTATCCGACACGTACACAGTGCCATCTTTCGCAACAGTTACATCATTCAGGAAACCATCTTTCCCTACGGCATCCCATGTTTTTTCGGCCTGCCCGTTTTCAGTATTGATGCAAATTAATCGGTATACATCCGTTACGTAGAGTTTATTTTTATACAAACCCATACCCTTGGGAGCATTTAAGCCCGACGTCCAGCGCAGATTTTCGATTTTACCATCGAGCGATACTTTCGAGATAAATCCGCTCCCATCCAGCGCATCAGGTTTTCCGTCGATGTTAGCGACATACAGGGTGTTGTGGCCGTCGTAGAGTACCGACTCAGGTGTACGTAGCGTTGTATCTGTTTCCCAGACTTTCACCAGTTTCATAGGTTTCGGGCGAACAGGCGGGGGCGTCAGCGCAAGCAAACTACTTCCAGTGATTAAGACGAGACTTAAGAAAGTAAATTGTTTCATGTCTTATTGATTATCAATTAATTGAAAAAAAAATAGTTGTAACATGCCGAGTTAACAATTGCTTTACAGCGCATATGAAAAGGCATAATATAATTTTTCTAATTGTCTACTAATTTTCTATGCTAAATAGGAAACAATCTAAAAACGAGGGTGTTTAAAATCCTGCACGCTAAAAAAATCAGGTTATGGAAAATTACCAGTCCCTCGCTTCGCAGGTGCAATCACCAGTCGGGCAACTCAAACTCAAGGACAGCATCCGCGATATGATCCGGCTGCAACGCGATTATCAACTTTCAGATGAGCTATTCTGGGAGGTTTTTAATGCTCGTGTTCTGCTCAACGAACAGATTGATGTAAATGCCTTCCTTAGCGATTTGAATTCACCAGTCGCTATAGCCTAACCCTAACGAAAGATTTGTACTGATTGCCAACCTGCTCCTAACTATCCGCCAATTGGCGGATAGTTAGGAGCAGGTTTTTATTAGCTATTATTAACTCAGCCGAACAGCGAACAACTCTTTCGATTTAGCATATACGTACCCCACCACGAAGAGTGTAACAAATCCCCCCAATGCCACCGAGGGCACTGTACCTAACAATCGGGCCAATAATCCCGACTCAAACGCCCCAATCTCGTTCGATGAACTAACAAAAATACCATTCACGGCAGCCACACGCCCGCGCATATGATCGGGCGGAAAAATTTGTAGAATCGTTTGTCGGATAATCACACTAACACTATCGAACGCACCTGTTAATCCTAGCATAATAAGCGACAGATAAAAGTTCGTAGACCACGCAAACACAATAGTAGCCGCTCCAAATCCGGCTACAGCCAGCAGCATATTCCGCCAGGCGTTGTGCGTTGGAGGATGCTTTGTCATATATGCCATTGTGAGTAGCGCACCTACAGATGGAGCAGCCCGCAGGAATCCTAGTCCTTCGGCACCCACTTTTAGAATATCTTCGGCAAAAACGGGCAAAATGGCCACTACCCCTCCGAATAATACAGAAAACAAATCGAGCGAAATGGCATAGAGCACAATCTGCGTTTTGAAAACAAAGCGGAACCCTTCTTTCAAACTTTCCCGTAGGCCCAGAACCGGCTCATTGCTAACCGGTACCGGTTTCCGGTCAATTAGCGTAATAAGCACATAACAAACCACTAATAGCGCAATAACCACAATTAGAGAATTGTCGAAGCCTACCCAACTATACAGAAAGCCTGCTACTCCTGGTCCAACAATAGCCCCCGCCTGCCAAAACGAACTACTCCAGGTTGCCGAATTTGCATAGAGTTCGCGAGGGACCAAAAACGGTTTAAGCGACGAACTAGCTGGGGAATAGAACCCTTTGGCTGTGCCAATTAGCATCAAAACACCATAAATAGTCGCAAGCCTAGCTGTTTGCGACAGACCCGACACAATAGATGGTTGAAAAACTAAATACAGAATGACAGAACCGAGCAAGATAACCAGCAAACTCCATTGCAAAATGCTTTTTTTATCACGCCGATCAGCCAGGTGACCCCCAAAAAGAGATAGAGCAATGAAGGGGATGGCTTCTGCAAGACCTACCAAACCCAGCATGAGTGGATCATGCGTGATTTTGTATAGTTCATACCCAAGGGTAACTTCCTGAATCAGCAACGTAACTGTAATCAGGAAACTATTCATGACAAAGTAGCGAAATTCAGGAATTCGGAGAGAAGCAAAAGTGTCGCTAGGCGTTTGTTGAACCATAATCACACAAACCGTAGATTTACGGCTTTATCATTTAGGTAAGCAACCGAAAACAATGGAATCTCCGTTCCGAACGAGAGTAAAAATTTGTTGTATCAGTAGCCTCGATGAAGCCCGGCTGGCGATTCAGTTTGGTGCCGATGCACTCGGGTTAGTAGGTCGAATGCCCAGTGGTCCTGGCGTAGTAGCCGATGAATTAGCCGCACGAATTGTCCAGGTTACACCTCCGCCCATATCCACGTTCATGCTCACGAGTGAAACCATCCTCGACAATATAATAGCCCATCAGCAGCGTGTAGGTGCCAATACCATTCAGCTTGTGGATGCAGTGCCGCCCGAAACGTATGCTCAGTTGCATAAAGCGCTGCCTGCCGTAAAAGTTGTTCAGGTCATCCACGTCATTGACGAGAGCAATCTTGATGAAGCTCTTCAGGCTCTTCAAAATGGCGTCGACGCCTTGCTATTAGATTCTGGTAATCCAAATCTTGCCGTGAAAGAATTAGGTGGTACCGGGCGAGTACATAACTGGTTGGTGAGCCGCCAGATTGTGGAGCAGTCCTCGGTGCCCGTATTTCTGGCAGGCGGTCTAAAACCCGAGAATGTGCGTAAGGCTATTGATATGGTGCGACCTTTTGGTCTCGATATATGTAGTGGAGTCCGGACGAACGGTAAGCTGGATGCTCAAAAACTTGAAGCGTTTATGTCGGCAATAAAGTAGAGGAGTGTGTAGCACGGAGCTCTAAGCAAAAAAAAGCCCACACTAAGTAGCGTGGGCTTTCTGATTTTACCGAGTACCTGATTAGGCAACGGTAATTTCCTTCACCAACTTCTCCTCTTTCACTTCAATTTTGGGTAATTCAACAGTCAGAATACCATCGGCGTAAGCAGCTTTGATAGCGTCGGCGTTTACCGTTTTAGGCAAACGGAAGCTACGTTCAAACGACGTAAAGCCGAACTCTTGACGGGTGAATTTCTCTGTAGTTTCTTCATTTTTCACTTCGGATTGATAGGCAATCGTCAGCTTATTATTTTCTACGTTGATTTTTAAATCCTCTTTTTTCAGACCAGGAGCAGCCAACTCAAGGACAAACGCAGTTTCAGTTTCTTTTACGTTTACCGCTGGTACATTCGGAGTCGTATTGTGATACCGATTGATTACGGGACGACCATAGAATGGGTTAAAAAAAGTAGGGAAGTTATTATATCGAACTAAGGTTGCCATTTGCTTATTTGGTTTATTGGGTTGTTTATAATTAAACACATACATCCTTAGTCAAATGCTGTACCAAAGCTATTTTATTAAATCATTACTGACATTTTGACATAAATCCTCTTAAACAAACAATAAAATACGCCAAAATGACACATATTTATTTGCAACTAGCTTATTTGACAGGATTAGACAGGTAACTGGCTGGCATTTACATAATCCTAATTTACAATCCAGGATAGGTTCATCGTTTTATCATATTGTCAACTTGGCTAAGCAATAACAAAAGCCTAATTTTATCCCTCTTAATACATTACGTACTCACCAAAACTTCAGGATTTCGTTTATGAAGCGACTTATACTGCCGCTGGTCACTCTGCTTTTATGCACTAGCCCAACTATTATTGCTACCGCTCAGCAAACTGCTGTTGATTTCTTCGAAAGCGGTATAGCCAAAAGCAAAGCAAACGATTTTACGGGTGCGTTACAGGCATTCAGTATGGCCATCACAATGAATCCCGACAATTCGGCTAGTTATTACAATCGGGGTTTAGCCAAGGCCAATCTAAAAGACCATCGGGGCGCTATTCTGGACTACGACCGCGCAATCGAACTCAACGGGAAAGATGCCCTGGCTTACTTGAGCCGAGGAGTTAGTAAAAGCAAACAGGACGACCATCGGGGTGCATTATTGGATTTCAGTCGATCTATCGAACTAAATCCCGACGATCCACAGGCTTATTACAATCGAGGTGTTAGCCGAAGCCGCATTGATCAGTACCGGGGTGCGCTGGCCGATTTTACCAAAGCCCTTGAACTTGATCCAGCCAATGCACAAACCTATTATGTGCGGGGTGTTACGAAACAAAAATTGGAAGACTTTGCGGGTAGTTTACCAGACTTTACGAAAGTAGTAGATCTTACCCCTAAACGCCCTCAGGCCTATGCCGGACGAGGTATGTCGAAAGTTGAGCTGAACGATTTTACGGGAGCAGTAACCGATTTGAATAAAGCGATTGAACTCAGCCCTGAAGATGGCGAGTCTTATTTTTATCGGGGGTACGCGAAAGGGAAATTAGAGGATTATAAAGGCGCATTGGCCGATTATGATAAGGCCATCGCCCTTAAAGGCGATAATTATCGGGCTTATTATGGGCGTGGCTTTTGCCGTAGCAAACTCGGCGATCAAAAAAGTGCGGTTCAAGACTTTAATCAGGCGATTGACATGAACAATGTTAACGTTGACACGAAGGTTGTTTATAGTGGGAAGATCAGCCGTATCACACTCGATAAGTTACGCGATGTAGTGCAGGAGCGCAACAAAATCAATGAGTTAGGGAGCGAACGTGCCGAAGCTTATTTCAGTCGAGGTATTAGCAAGAACAAACAAGGCGATCAAAAATCAGCTATTACGGATTTGAACAAAGCGATTGAACTTAGCCCAACTTATGCCGAAGCGTATTTCAGCCGGGGATTAATTAAATCTGCGCAGGGTGATCAGCGAGCAGCTATTATGGACTGCAACAGCGCAGTTAAGCTGAACCCCCGTTATGCCGAAGTATATTATATCCGGGGAATTATTAAGCACAGCCTTGGCGACGAGAACAGCGGTTGTTTAGACCTTTCCAAAGCCGGTGAGCTTGGCTACAACCCAGCGTATAAAGTAATTAGCGATTTCTGTAATTAGCTAAAGAAATTGACCATAAGACATCAAAAGGGCTGGCGCATTAATACGTCAGCCCTTTTGATTGTTAGTTTAAATTCTATCTACTTTAGGCGATCCTGAATAAGCGTCACAAGTTTATCAAATCGTTGATTTATTTCCTGTCGTAGGCCACCTATTTCAGTATCAATCTTTTGATTGACTTGTTCGAATTTTTGGTTGACCTGGTCAAATTTTTGACCAAATTCTTGGCGTATCTCCTGAAACTCCTGGCGCACTTCTTGTCGAAATTCAGTTTGGTCATTAGCCAACAGATCGACCTTATCGGCTATACCATTGACTTTTATAGTAAGATTGGCTAATCCTTTCGCCGTAGTATCTGCTTTCTGGTCGGCGCGGGTAGCTATTTCTAGAATCTGTCCCTGACCTTCGATAAGCCGGTCAATTTTTTGAAGTGAGTCAGCCATTAATGGCTCTAGTTGGTCAAGTCTGCGGTCAGGTGTCATAAAGCAAAGATAACAGATATAGCTTTATTTTTTCAACTAATTAACCAAGTTAGGTTACTCGATAAAAGAGCTGCTTATTTCTAAATTATCTGCCCAAATCTAAAGCAATAATAGTGTGTTAATCGTCAGTTATTCAAACCTTAAATGTTTGACTGAGTCACCAGAGGATTCGAGTTCGAGAAGGGCATCGATGCCAATGTCCAGGTGAACATTAACAAACTGACCTGTTACTTTCTTGTCGCTCTCTTCGGTTTTAACGCCTTCGGGTACCAGTGGGTTATCAGATACGAGCAATAGTGCACCATGCGGAATAGAATTGACGAAACCTACCGTGAAAATCGTAGCTGTTTCCATGTCGATGGCCATAGTACGGAGTTCGCGTAGATAGTCCTTAAATTGCTCGTCGTGTTCCCAGATACGTCGGTTGGTTGTATAAACCGTACCAGTCCAATAGTCCAGCTCATATTTTTTAATCGTCGATGAAACAGCTCGCTGTAGTCTAAAAGAAGGTAGCGCCGGAATTTCGGGGCGCATGTAGTCGTTACTGGTACCTTCACCCCGGATGGCAGCGATTGGTAGTACTAAATCGCCAATCTGCGTTTTTTTCAAGCCACCACATTTGCCTAAAAACAGAACGGCTTTCGGCTCAACTGCCGAGAGTAAATCCATAACGGTAGCCGCCATAGCACTACCCATTCCGAAATTGATAATGGTAATATTGTTGGCCGTAGCGGTTTGCATGGCCCGTCCGATGCCAAAAATCTCTACATCAAATTTCTTGGCAAACAATTCAACGTAGTTAATAAAATTAGTTAGCAAAATATATTCACCGAATTGCTCGATGGGCGTGCCTGTGTAGCGTGGCAGCCAGTTCTGAACGATTTCTTCTTTTGTTTTCATTTTAAAGAGCGAAAGAGTGAATGTGTGAAAGAGCGAACAGTTGGCGCGAGTTTTTTCCATTCTTTCGCTCATTCACTCTTTCGCTCTTTATCTTTGAAGTATGGTTGACTTGAACCTCCCTCCTTTTGACTACAAAACTAAACAAGTCGAAGGAAAACCATATATTTTTGACTTATTACGCCGGAAGTACGTTCGGTTGTCGCCCGAAGAGTGGGTTCGCCAGCATATTGTGAACCTGTTACTAACGCACTACGCATACCCCAAAGCGCTCATACGATCCGAAGGAGGACTCACTCTGAATCAGACTCAGAAACGAACGGATGTCGTTGTTTTTGATCGGCAGGGACAGCCATTTTTAGTAGTCGAGTGTAAGGCCCCACATATTACGCTGACGCAGACGGTTTTCGACCAGATTGCCCGCTATAATCACGTTCATCGGGCGCCTTATGTAGTTATCTCCAACGGCTTAACGCACTATTGCTGCTGTATAAACCACGACACTGCCGAAGTGCATTTTATGGACGATTTTCCAGCATTTGTCTAACGGTTCTGTAAGTAGGTACTATCAAATCACTTCCCGAGTTATTGGGCAATTAACACAAAAAAATCCCCGACACCAGTAGGCATCGGGGATCAATATGAGTTTGTTGATTGCTTAGTTTTTTACAAGCTCTCCAGAAGCGCGAATCGTGATTTCATCACTTACAACAGCAGCAGGAACGCTACCCAGTGTAAAATCAGCACGTTTCACTTCACCTGTTACCGTAAAACCAGCTAAGGTTTTCTTGTTCTGTGGGTTCGTAACCGGTCCTTTGAGAACTGCATCAAGTGTTACGGGTTTCGTTACACCGTGCATCGTTAGGTCGCCCGCCACTTTGTATTTGTTACCAGACACCTTAGTTACCGACTTGCTTTTGAACGCTAGAGTTGGATACTTGGCAGCATCGAAAAAATCAGCGCTTTTCAGGTGGCCATCACGCTTTTCCTGGCTCGTGTTAATGCTATTTACGTCGGCAGTTAAATCAATTTGAGCATCTGTGAAATCGTCTTTCGCCGATGTCATTTTTACGTCGAAATTCTGAAACTTCCCATCAACTTCCGATAACATCATGTGTGTTACGGTGAAGCCTAAATTAGAGTGTGCTTTATCTAGAGACCAGCTCTGAGCGAAAGCGCCTACAGATGAGAATAACAGGGCAGCAAATAAAGTTGCTTTTTTCATTGGTATGTAAACAGTTAATTTAATTTATGCGTAAGAAATAAAATAATTAGGCCCGGATTCTATCAAGCAACTGGCTAAGGTAAATAGCCTCTTCTTCAGTCAGTTTGCTTCGTTGTCTATCTGACCACTCCGTCTGGTAAACATCTAACTGATCCAACAAGGCCAGCCCCTTCTCTGTAATGACAACATCAACCGCACGACGGTCGCTGGGACACTCAGTACGCAGTACAAGCTTCTTGGCAAGTAATTTGTCGACCAATCGAGATGCATTCGACATTTTATCGAGCATTCGCTCTGTAATATCACTGACTTTAACTGGCTCAGGATATTGCCCGCGTAAAATTCGCAGCACGTTATACTGCTGCAATGTCAAACCAAATGGTTTTAACATCTGCATCTGGCTGGCCGCCATCCAGTTGCTGGTAAATATCAGATTTACCATAACCCGGTGGTAGGGCGTTTTAAATGGCGTGCTCTGTTTGATATCAGTTTCAATGGACATGCCACAAAGATAGTGTATTTGTATTTAATGTAGCAACACTAAATGCAACTATTTTTTATCTGTAAGGAATGATTTGGGGAGCGGACAAATCAAAATCACGAAATCGCAGGGTCGGGACGCCCTCAAAAGCGGTTCGGAACGGTAGTGTATTTCCCGGAATGTTTGGGTAATAGGCCAGTCGGATCTGAAAACTGGTAAAGGTCAGGTTTTCATTTCGCAGACGGAACCCGATCCCATATCCTTGATAAAGCGGTCCACTTAGTAAGGTTTTATCAGGAAAATTAATCAGTCCAAGGTTAACGAACGTAACAAACGCAACCCGGAAACCGATCAGACTGAGTCGTGAGAAGAGCACATTCTCGTAGTTAATAAACCAACGATTTGTACCACGTAGTGCATCACTGTTCAAGCCTATTCCATCCGTATTAACACCACTACCCGTACTGCTTAATGAGATATACTCATTGTCAAATCGATCAATACCAACGGTGTAGCGTGTGTTAAAGAAGTGGCGCATATTGCCCCACTTGGTTTTCATTAGCGGACTAAAATAGTTTGACTCAAGCGATAAAACGCCCTGTTCAATCTTATGATTCTGGACATAACCCCCAAGACTGACGAGCCCATAGAGATAACCAAGATGGCGCACATACTTGCCTTGCGAAAAGTTCAACCCTGCATAAAACCGTTGACCTAATTCAGCATTATCGAACCCAACAGTAGCCGCCACCGACTCTCCTATTGGTACGTCTTCTGTACGACCAAATCCATAAATAAGTACATCGCGGGTGTATTTACGGCGGGAAAATCCTACACTAAACAAAGTAGTACGACTATCCTGATAAATCTGATTTGTGTCGGCAGTAACGGAGGGTCGTTTAAAATACTCATAGTTTGTGTTTCGCAGGGCTATAACGAGCCGCGATCGGCCTTTTTCTTCCGTATCCCGTTGTTTGTAAAACAGTCGAAACGACCGTCCTATCCAAACATCGGAATAGTTATAACTGACTGGTACCAGCAAAACACTGTCATTTCTCGTAACAAGCCTGTTATTGACCTGTGTGTGATTTAATTCAATAGAGCCTGCGTATTTGGTATCTGGTGTTAAAAAAGGACGATATAGCTTCACAGCCACCTGTTTCAGGTCGCGCAGGTATAGCATATCAGCCTCGGCAGTTAGAAATGTTTTTCCGATAAAAGGTACTTTGTAGCGAGCCTGGTATTCTGCTTTCTGGCGCGGATCAGTCCCAGAATAGGCAAACTGAGCAAAAAGCTGATGACCCAAACCGCGAAAATTAACCTGATCAAAGCCAACACTAAAATTAGTAAATCCACCAAATCCACCATTGGGCAATAGCGACCAAACATCCTGCGTAATCACATATACGTCCACAAACTGCTTACTGCCAGGCCGGGGCAGCACCAAGATCCGGGCATCATGAAAAATCGACGTAGTACGCAATAGCCGCTCGTTATCACGTAATACAGTTGGATTGAGGGCATCGCCTTGCTGGAAGAGTAAATACGAATTTCGAATAACATGCTCACGTGTATTCGTATGCACGCGACTTCCAACCCGCTCAATCCAGTTACCGGGTTTCCGCAGGGTATCATAAACCGTTTGCCCAAATACGCCGAGTCGGCGAATGTAAATATCTCCGATAATACGCCCTTCAAATATTTTAAACGGATTCACTTCAATCTGGCTCACTTCGCCAGTTTGGATACGGCTGTTATAAACGTCCCGAAATACAGCATCGTAGAGTTGTCGGGTTAGCCGATGTTTATACATCGACGTTTTCAGGCGACTATAGAAGACACTGTCGCGGTGCATCAGAATACTATCTGTTTGGGCGGTCAAATGAATCGCTGTTAGTGAGTCTGTCGGCCCAACTGGAATGCCAATATGTCGAAGCGTATCTACATGTACATTTTTGAGTGGATCTTGCTCCCGCCTGGTTTGTTGGGTGGTATCGACCTGAGCAACCACCGGCAGGCTGCATCCGAAAAGAAATAGCAGCCACACCAGAAACTGGTGAACTACTGATTTACATTCGTTCGAATACAGTTGGTACATTGGAAAATTGAATAGATAACAGCGTCTTGGCTAGCGAACTGGTTTAAGTGAACAAAATGTAAACTGATTCTTCTGCAATAGGTAACGATTTTCAGGTAACACTTTAATTATAAACTAATTAAAACAATAAAATAACGAGCAAAAATACCAACCTCCTAATTATCTAATTGTTTCTGAAGCCAGAAGTCCCGCTGGCGTTCAGACCCAAACTGGAAATAATGAAAGCCAAACCGCTGGAAACCTATTTTTTCATAAAAGGCCAAAGCGCGTGCGTTACGCTCCCACACACCCAGCCAAACAGAGGTATATTCCTGGCTACGCGCCCAGTCAAGACAATGTGCCATGAGGATACGGCCCTGACCCTGACCAATCTGGCTCTGTAAAAGATAGATTCGCTGAATTTCGACGGCATTTCGATCAGTCATTCGACGTGGAGGTACGTGTCGGCGTAGTTTCGCATACCCAACAGGTTCTCCATCAGGTGATTCGACTAAGAAAAAGACTGATCGTTGGTCAGCCAGTTCGGCTTCTATAATTGGCAAAGTAATGGCCGACTGAATGTATCCTTCAACGAGTTCGGTGGGATTATGCGGTGGCCCAAAGGCCTCACGCATCGTAGTTATTGCAAGCTCAGTTATCGAGGTTGCATCGGAGATCGTAGCGAGTCGAATGGTCATAATTACGAATAAGCAATCAACCAATATACGCAAAAACAGTCATATTTGGCTTATTTTTACGCTTCGCCTTTCTGATTACATGCTCACCTTACGCTATCCACTCGTGCTGGCTTCGGGATCGCCCCGACGCAAACAGCTGATGACCGATGCCGGTTTTTCGTTCACGATCGAAACCCGACCTACTGACGAATTATTCCCGGAAACCATGCCAGCGAATGAGGTTGCCGAATATCTGGCTCGTCAGAAAGCCGAGCAATTTCTACCTGATTTAGGCCATCGAATTATCCTCTGTGCTGATACAGTCGTTATTCTGGGCGATCAAATCCTGAACAAGCCACAGGATGAAGCCGATGCTCGACGAATGCTTCAGGCTTTATCAGGGCGCACTCACCGCGTTCGAACGGGCGTTGCCATTCTTTCACCTGATCTTAACGGTGAGCCCCAGTTTCACTCCTTTACCGACGAAACCAGTGTACAGTTCGCTACGTTGACTGATCCTGAAATTGCCTATTACATTGAAGCATGTAAACCTTTCGACAAGGCCGGGTCGTATGGGGCGCAGGATTTTATTGGGTTAGTTGGTATCGAACGATTGGAGGGCTCGTTTTACACCGTAATGGGCTTACCAACGCATCGAGTTTATCAGGCCCTGAAACTATTTAGTTGTTAAGCCAGTCTGTAAAGAATGACTTCTGCAAACGCTGCTCAATCCAATACAACCTCGTTGCCAACTCAGTCCAGTTCAGTTCCCGTCGGACAAACGGGTGTACACTACGAGATTTTCGTTCGTTCCTTTGCCGATTCCAATGGCGATGGCATCGGTGATCTAAACGGCATTACCAATAATCTTGATTACCTCAGCGATCTTGGCATATCGGCCATTTGGCTGATGCCGATCAATCCTTCGCCAAGCTACCATAAATATGATGTGACGGATTATTACGGCATTGACCCAGAATACGGTACATTGGACGACTTCAAACGACTGGTGGCTGAAGCTCATAAACGCAATATTGCCGTTATTATCGACTTAGTACTGCACCATACCAGCCTGCAACATAAGTGGTTTCGAGAAGCGTCCAAAGGGCCTGATAATCCGTATTGGCATTACTATAAATGGCTGAAACCCGACGAAATTAAAGCACGGAAACTAGCCACCCGCGACATCACTGCCGACTCTGGCGAACGAAACCCCTGGCATTCGGTTCGTGGGGCCAGTTATCCTGAACAATACTACGGAATGTTCTGGAGTGGTATGCCCGACCTGAATTTTGATTACCAGCCCGTACGCGACGAGTTTTTCAAGATAGCCCGTTACTGGCTCAATGAGATAGGTTTAGATGGGTTCCGACTGGATGCCGCCCGCCATTTATACCGCGAATCTGAAGAGCCGAAAAATCACGAATTCTGGGAAGAATTTGGCCGAGTGGTGGAAGCGGCCAAACCAGGTGCCTACACCGTCGGCGAAGTATGGACCCGTCCCGAACGTATCGCTCCCTATTTCCGTGGGCTGAAAGCAAATTTCAATTTCGACTTACAGTTGATGATCGAAGAAATTGTTCGGAAGGAAGACGATACGGAAGAGTTAATCCAGTTTCTGGCGTATGTCCATGCTACATTTGGTATTGTTAACCCGCAGTTTATCGATGCCCTGATTCTATCAAATCATGATCAGAACCGTATTGGAAGTTTGCTAAAAGGCAATCTGAATCATCTTAAGGTAGCGGCTAACCTGCTCCTGACACTTCCCGGCTTACCCTATCTTTATTACGGCGAAGAACTTGGGATGCTAGGCCTAAAACCCGACGAAAATCTGAGAGAGCCTTTCCTTTGGGACATCCGTGCCCGTGATAAGCAACGCACGTACTGGCGACGTGGGAAATACAGCACAAGCCGAACCCTAAAACCACTGGCCGACCAGCAAAGTGACCCCGAATCGCTATTTAATCACTACAAACGCCTGATTCATTACCGCAACGGCCACCCAGTTCTGAACGATAACCTAAGCCGATTAGAACAAACGGGTATTCGTCAGAAAGGTACTGTGTCGTTCTTCCGTCGGAATCAGACTGGACAGTATGTCCTGGTTGTGCATAACCTCACAAGTAAACTCATTGAGGTAGTATTTTCACCCGGAGAAGCCTGGTGTCGGTGCATTGCATTCGAGACGGTATCAGGCAGTTCGTTTTTGAATGACCGAGTTGTAGTGCCTGCTTATGGGTGTGTGGTTGTTGAATGATGTGCGTTTCATAGTAACTTATTCCGCACCCAAAATTGCCGATTCGCCCATCTAAATTCGGGATTTAGATTGTTTTAATCCCTTACTAATAACCTTGCAGGGCTTTCATAATGTTATTCAGTATCCGATCAGGATAAGATAGCCTATGAAAGCTTTTCCAAGATACACACAACCCACCAATGGTTACCCATGGATTCTAGCCTTATTGGCTGGAATCTGTTTAACAGCTTGTAGCAGTTCTGGCAAGAAAAAAGGGGGACAAACTGACTCCACCGCATTAAAACAACCAAAGGTCTATTCAGTATTGACCCTTGCTCCTCGCAAAGAGGTTCTCTACGCCGATTTCCCCGCCATTATTCAGGGAGAGCAGAACGTTGAAATTCGCCCTAAAGTAGATGGCTTTGTCGAGGCCATTTTTGTGGACGAAGGGGCAACGGTCAAGAAAGGGCAGCGGCTTTTCCGTATCAACGCGCCCCAGTACGAACAGGACGTACTCACCGCTCAGGCAGGGGTTCGAACGGCTCAAGCCGATGTCAGCTCAGCCTTGCTGGCCGTCAACAAGGTTCGTCCATTGGTTGAGAAAGATATTATCAGCAAATACGAACTGGAGACAGCTCAGTATACGCTGGCTTCCAAACAGGCCGCCCTGGCCCAAGCCCAAGCCGCCTTGGCGAATGCCCAAACCAATTTGGGTTACACAAATTTAGTTAGTCCTGTAAGCGGAGTAGTCGGGTCGATTCCCTACAAAATCGGAAGTTTGGTAACCAGTACAACGACTAATCCATTAACGACTATTTCGGGCATTAGTGAAGTATATGCCTATTTTGCGCTCAACGAAAAGCAACTCCTCGATTTCACTCGTGACGTGAGCGGCAACACGCTTCAGGAGAAGCTGGCCAAATTACCCGATGTTCTACTCCTACTAGCTGACGGGTCTACCTACAACTACAAAGGCCGGATCAAAACAGCTATTGGTCAGATCGATACCCAAACGGGTTCCAGTAATTTCCGTGCTACGTTTCCCAATCCGCAGGCACTCCTACGCAGTGGCAACAGCGGCACCGTTCGCGTTCCCCGAACCATCGACTCAGCACTGGTAGTTCCACAAAGTGCTACCTCTGAGCTTCAGGATAAGCGATTCCTGTTCGTCGTCGAAAAAAATAACAAAGTCAAAACCACCGCCGTTACCGTAACGCCCACGCCCGATGGACAATATTTTGTCGTACAAAAGGGACTCAAAGCGGGCGACAAAGTCGTACTCGACGGAGGCACAGGCCTGAAAGATGGTGCATCGATAAAGCCTAAGCCCGCTTCGCCAGCCATTGTCTTTAAAACGACAGCACCAGCCAGCACCACCGCTGCTACCGATACAGACACGGAATTATAAGTCCTTTTCAGCGCACTTTTTGCTCAACAACCTGCCTTATGCTTCGCATATTCATAGAACGTCCGGTATTAAGTACTGTTATTTCAGCCCTGATTGTCTTACTCGGCATTCTGGGAATGGTCAAATTACCCATTGCTCAATACCCGGATATTTCGCCACCAACCGTACAGGTTTCGGCCAGCTATAGCGGTGCCAATGCTGACGTCGTGCTCAAAAGCGTCATCGTGCCGCTGGAAGAGCAGATTAACGGTGTGGAAGGGATGACCTACATGACCTCGTCGGCAACTAACGATGGGGCCGGTAGCATCAGTATTTATTTCGCCGTCGGGACTGACCCGAACCAAGCGGCTGTGGATGTACAGAACCGGGTTTCGGCCGCAACCAGTCTGCTGCCGCAGGAGGTTACTCAGGCAGGTGTAACGGTTCGGAAACAGCAGAGCAGCAATTTGCTGATTATGTCGATCTACAGCGACAACGCGGCTTATGATCAGACATTTCTGCAAAACTATGCGGCCATTAACGTCATTCCCCAACTTCAGCGGGTGAATGGTGTGGGGGCAGCCAATGTGTTCGGTTCAGCCAAAACGTATTCGATGCGCATCTGGCTGAAACCTGATGTCATGTCTATTTATGGGATTACTCCTGCCGATGTGTCGACGGCATTGACGGACCAGAATGTGGATGCAGCCCCCGGTAAGTTTGGGGAGAATGATAACCAGACATTCCAGTATGTAATCCGGTATAGTGGGCGGTTACAGTCTACGCAGCAGTTTGGTGATATTATTATTAAAACAACGGGTAACGGTCAGCTACTACGGCTTCGGGACATTGCCCGGATTGAACTGGGTTCGCAGACGTACACCAGTTTTACGACCACCAATGGTAAACAGTCAGTAGGTATTTCGGTGAGCCAGACACCGGGCTCCAATGCGCGGGATGTCATTAACAATTCCAAGAAGGTTATTGAGGCAGCGGCTAAGTCATTTCCCGCAGGCGTTCATTTTGTTTATCTGGTCGATATCAATCAGTTTCTGGATGCATCAATCAGCAAAGTACTTCATACGTTATTAGAATGCTTCGCGCTGGTGTTCCTCGTGATTTTCATCTTTTTACAGGATTTCCGTTCAACCATTATTCACGGTGTTTCGGTACCGGTGGCCATTACAGGTACGTTTTTCTTTCTATATCTGTTTGGGTTTAGCATCAATCTGCTCACCCTGTTTGCGTTGGTACTAGCCATCGGTATTGTGGTCGATGATGCTATCGTGGTGGTTGAGGCCGTTCACTCCAAGCTGGAAAGTGGCTACAAATCACCGCGAAAAGCCGCCGTCGACGCGATGAGCGAAATATCGGGCGCTATCATTTCAATTACGCTGGTCATGGCATCAGTGTTTTTACCCGTTACGTTCATTACCGGTTCGGCGGGGGTATTTTACAAGCAGTTCGGTATTACGCTGGCGGTCGCCATTATTATTTCGGCGGTCAATGCGCTGACGCTTTGTCCAGCGCTGGCAGCTCTATTTCTGAAACCTCCACAACATGCCGATGACAAAAAGCCCAAAGGATTACTACAGCGCTTTGGGGTTGCCTTTAATGCGGGCTATGATGCGTTAACCTCCAAATACACAAAGTCAGTGACGTTTTTATCCACCCGAAAATGGCTGGCTCTCGTTGGCATTGGGCTATTTGCAGGCCTGTTTTACACACTGTTCAGAACTACGCCTTCCAGCTTCGTGCCGAAGGAAGACATGGGCAGTATTTTCGTAAATATCACCCTCCCTCCCGCTTCGTCGGTAGAGCGCACCACAGCGATGGCCGATAAAATCGACGCCATTGCGCATACGATCCCCGAAGTCCAGAACAGCCTTCGGAACTTAGGACAGAACTTCGTGGCTGGAAACGGTAGTGCCTATGGCTTGATTATCTTACGATTAAAGCCCTGGGATGAACGACCCGGCGTCAGTGACGACGATGTGATTAAATTGCTGAAACAAAAAACGGCCAACATTCGGGATGCCGACATCGTCTTTATCCAACAACCGACAATCACGGGTTTTGGCACCAGTGGTGGCTTCACCTTTCAGTTACAGGATAAAGGCGGGCATACCACCGACGAATTCTACAAAGTGACGCAGAACTTTCTTGCGACGCTAAACAAACGTCCTGAAATTCAGTATGCAACGACCTCATTCAATCCCAATTTTCCTCAATATCAGCTAGATGTGAATGTGGCGAAATGTAAAGAAGCGGGTATTACGGTAGGTGACGTCCTCAATGCGATGCAGGTATTTTACGGTAGTTCGTACGTATCCAACTTCAACGAGTTTGGCAAGCAGTACCGCGTCATCATGCAGGCCGATACGAACTATCGGGCAAATCCGGCCGGGTTGACCAAAATTGCCGTCCGAACCTCGGTGGGCACTATGGCTCCCATCACTGAGTTTATTACCCTCAAGCGAATCTATGGCCCAGAAAGCGTTTCCCGCTTCAACCTGTTTTCGTCGATGTCGGTCAATGGCTCACCCAATCCGACCTATAGTACTGGGCAAGCTTTGCTCGCTATTCAGGAAGTAGCGACTCAAACGCTTCCGGCGGGTTATGGCTTTGAGTATTCGGGGATTAGCCGGGAAGAGCAAAATGTGGGTTCGCAAACGCTGTATGTATTTGTACTATGTCTGGCGTTTGTCTACCTCCTGCTGAGTGCCCAATACGAAAGTTATTTACTGCCGTTTGCGGTCCTGTTGTCGTTGCCGGTTGGTTTGTCAGGTGTGTATGTTTTTGCCCGGCTTTTCGGCCTCGACAATAATATTTATATGCAAATCTCGCTCATCATGCTGATCGGCTTGCTGGCCAAAAACGCCATCCTGATCGTGCAGTTTGCCGTTGAGCGAAGGCAGACTGGCATGGAACTGCTAGAATCGGCAATAGAAGGTGCCAAGGCTCGGTTACGGCCAATTCTGATGACGTCGTTTGCGTTCATTTTTGGTCTATTACCCTTGATGTTTGCGAGTGGTGCCGGTGCTCAGGGCAACCGATCGATTGGTACAGGTGCCATTGGTGGGATGCTCTTCGGTACGTTGCTTGGGGTGTTTTTCGTACCAACCCTGTTCGTCATTTTCCAGGGATTGCAGGAAAAAGTAAGTGGCCCGCCTAGCCAGCAAAACTCTGATGATGAGGAAGAACCAGAGAAAATTGATGGTAAAGAAGCCCATACAGTGAAAGAGGTTAAAACCCCAGTGAATACTTAGCAATAACCTATTGGAATTTTACCCCACCCCCGGCCCCTCCCCTTGAACTAAGGGGAGGGGAGTTAGAGGGGCCATTTTATCCCCCTCCTCTTAGTTCAAGGGGAGGGGTTAGGGGTGGGGTAAAATCCATAAGCCAATACATGCCATGAATACGACACATATAAAATTAGGGATAACAATGCTAATGGGAGTCATTTTGGCTTCCTGTAGCGTAACGAAACCCTACGAGCAACCGGGCATTAAGACCAGCAAACTCTTCCGAGGTCAACAGACTACTGATTCAACCACGTTGGCGAGTTTACCCTGGCGGCAGATGTTTCCGGATACTGTCCTGCAAGGATTAATCGAGCGGGCGCTTGCTAACAATTTAGACCTAAAAATTGCGGTAGCCCGCATGCAGGCCGCCGAAGCTAATGTGCTGCAAAGCAAGCTGGCGTTCTATCCAACGCTTAGTACCAATGCTGGCTTTACGCTCTCCAAATCATCATCGGCGCAGTTGCGGGCACTGAATATCAAGAATGCTGAGTCTGGGTCAAATACCGTGAGCACTACCTCAATTCCGACTATAAAGCAGTATTCACTAACGGCGAGCACTAGCTGGGAAGCCGATGTATGGGGTAAACTGCGGAGTACAAAACGAGCCTACGTGGCAGCTTATCTGCAAAGTGAAGCTTACCGACGTGCTGTACAAACGCAATTGATCGCCAACATTGCGAATGGGTATTACGCATTGATGGCCTATGACAGGCAACTGAAAATCACGCTGGAAACGGTTGAAAATCGGAAGACGGACGTAGAGACAATGAAGGCGCTGAAAGAGGGCGCAGTGGTAACGGGTGCCGACGTAGTACAGAGCGAAGCCAACCGTTACGCTGCCGAAGTCACGCTGCCTGATATAAGACAGAATATCCGACAAACCGAAAATTCCCTTAGTCTGCTGCTGGCCATGCCACCCGATAGCATTCCACGAATGCAGTTGGATACGGTACTATCAAGTTCACCCTTACAAACAGGGCTTCCGGCACAGCTGTTGAGTAATCGTCCTGATGTGCAGGAAGCAGAATATAGTTTCCGTAATACGTTTGAGTTGACGAATGTAGCACGTACTTACTTCTACCCCGCCCTTACGATCACGGGCACAGGTGGTTTTGCAACAGCCAATACATTGACTGGTTTTTTTGCTGGAACCTTCTATGGAAGTCTAATCAGCGGACTGACGCAACCCATTTTCAATCAGGGCATTAACCGCCAGCGACTCAACCGAGCTCAGGCTGCTCAGGCAGAAGCTTATTATACGTATCAGGCCACATTGTTAACGGCAGGCCAGGAAGTGTCCAACGCGTTATACTCGTACCAGATGGCGGTTGATAAAGCGAATACTCGCCAACAGCAATTAGCCGCTTTGCAGAAGGCCGTTTCCTACACAAAAGAATTGCTCAAATACACCGCCAATACAAACTACACCGACGTATTAACCGCCGAGCAAAATCTATTGGCAACTCAGTTGAATGGTGTCAATGACCGCTTACAGCAACTTCAGGCAACCGTGACGCTCTATAGGGCACTAGGTGGGGGCTGGCGATAAAGAAATTGTAAAGAATCCTTGTTTGTAGCAACGTTTGGACTGCAACTGGGGTACAGAAAGATAGTCAATAATGACGAATAGATGTTTAAATCAACGACAACAATGAAAAACGCAATGATAATGCTGGTTGTATTGGGCATGTCCATCAGTGGCTGCACCCGAAACAGATACGTTAATAATAAACCAGGCTATGAAGACCCTCGCGCACGACGTCGGGCAGAACGCTTAGAGCATCGGCACGAAAAAGACCGATATGATCGGGATCACGACGGACGACCTAATCCGTATTAAAGAGTAGTAACTCCATTCATTTTCACGTTAAACTAATCAGAATCAGTTATGAAAAACCTCATGGTTATCCTCGGCCTACTGGTCGGAACCGAGCTGTATCAGAACAGTCTTGCTCAGGTAAACGTCAATATCAACATCGGCAGTCAACCCATATGGGGACCAACTGGTTACGATTACGTAAACTATTATTATCTGCCTGATTTAGATATTTATTACAACGTGCCGCAACAACAGTGGGTTTATTTCGAGGGTGGCCGATGGATTACGGCACCAGTTCTTCCTCCCCGCTATAGTAGTTACGATTTATACCGGCTGCATAAAGTGGTTATCAATGATAACCAGCCCTATCTGCGCAATGCAGTTTATCGGAAACAGTATGCGTCTTTCAAAGGCCGTTATGATCAGCAACCTATTCGAGATAGTCGCGACACGAAATATTATGTCATCAAAAATCATCCTATGCACAACCAGGTAGCGAACCGGGGGGCACGTCCGGGAGGTAATCCAGGTCCGCAGCCAGGACGAAATAATGATCAGCAGAGAGGCCATGCCAATGGCCGTCCAGAACGTGCTGGCAGAGAGCAGGGAGAACATCACGGGCCGCGTTAAGGAATACACGAATCACTCAACTCAAAAACCTTCTGATGTTGTGAACTTGTATCAACAACATCAGAAGGTTTTTGTCTTTAGAGGAAGGAGTCTATTGATTGCGGCCAGGTAAGTCTATTTTCCGGATAGCTTTGTGCCTATTCTGATCCATGTTGACATTAAATTCTATCCATGAAAATTCACTGCCTTTTTCTGCTGCTTTTACTAGCAGGCCCTCTATTTGGACAACAACCGTCGGCCAAGCGCATCATCAAGCATATTAATAAGCTCGCTTCCGATCAAATGCAGGGGCGTGGCACAGGCAGTAGGGAGAATGCTAAAGCCGCCCGCTATGTTGAAAAACACTTCAAAAAATATGGCCTGAAGCCGTTGGGTACAGATGGGTATTATCAATCATTTACGGCTAAAATCCGGCGAGTCGTTGTCCCCGATAGTCTAAGAAAAGCAGCAAATGTCATTGGGTTCCTGGACAATGATGCACCTTATACAATTGTCATTGGCGCTCATTATGACCACCTGGGTTTGGGTCGTCAGGGGAGTTCACTGGATTCGTTACCACAGGGGAAAATTCATAACGGAGCAGATGACAATGCATCGGGGGTGGCTGGTTTACTGGAAATCGCTCAATATTTTGCAAAAAATGCGGTAAAAGAGCCGTATAATTTCTTGTTTATGGCCTTTGGTGCCGAGGAGCTGGGTCTACAAGGCTCTCGTTATTTTCTGAATAATCCAACGCCGCCACTCGAAAAAATAAATTTTATGGTGTGTATGGATATGATTGGTCGCTACAACCCTAAGCGGGGCGTCGGCATCGGTGGCTATGGCACCAGCAACACCTGGCCAACTGTGTTTAAAGGAGTAGAAAGTACGATCAAATTCTTTACCGATCGAGCAGGCAATGGCGGCTCTGATAACGCTGCCTTCTACGCCAAACAGATTCCAGTTCTATTTTTTCACACCGGTGGCCACCCCGACTACCATAAGCCAACAGACGACCCGAATAAAATTGATGCCAAAGCAGAAGAAGCTATCCTTCGATTAGAAATCAGACTTTTAGAAAACGCCATGCAACAACCCAAAATGACCTTTACAGTCGTCAAGTAAGGGGCCGCTTACTACTACGTTATGAATAAACTCCTATTTCTTTTCGCGAGTATGCTTGTTGCCCTATGCAGCCATGCTCAAAACCGCCCTGCCAATCGTCCCAATATTGTTTTTATTCTGGCCGATGATCTAGGTTATGGTGATATAGGTATCAATGGGCAAAACCTGATTAAAACCCCAAACATTGACCGATTAGCTAAAGAGGGTATGCAGTTTACCCAATTTTATGCGGGCACATCGGTGTGTGCGCCCTCACGGTCGTCGTTGATGACTGGGTTGCATACAGGCCATACCTATATCCGGGGCAACAAAGAAGTCAAACCCGAAGGTCAGCAACCCATTGCCGATTCAGTCACTACCGTCGCCGAACTTCTGCAACGGGCAGGTTATACTACAGCTGCTTTTGGAAAGTGGGGACTCGGACCAGTAGGTTCAGAAGGTGACCCGACTAAACAAGGTTTCGACCGATTTTATGGCTACAATTGCCAGGCATTAGCGCATCGTTACTACCCCGATCATCTGTGGGATAATAATCAGAAAATTGTGCTGACAGCGAATGAAAACCTGCGCCAAACAAAAGAATATGCGCCTGACCTGATTCAAAAGCAGGCGCTTAATTTTCTGGATGCACGTAAGACGAATCAGCCATTTTTTCTATTTCTGCCCTACATTCTACCCCATGCCGAACTGCTCGTACCCAACGACAGTCTTTTTCAACATTACAAAGGGAAGTTTGCTGAAAAGTCATTTGTTGGTGCTGATTATGGCCCTGATGCGAAAACTGGTGGCTATACTTCACAAGCTTATCCACACGCTACGTTTGCAGCTATGGTAGCCCGTCTTGATCTATATGTTGGTCAGGTAATGGCAAAACTGAAAGCAAAAGGCCTGGATAAAAATACGCTCGTGATCTTCACCAGCGACAATGGACCACACGTTGAAGGAGGAGCCGATCCGACATTTTTTAACAGTAGTGGTGGGTTTCGGGGTGTCAAGCGCGATTTGTATGAAGGTGGTATTCGCGAACCATTTATTGCTCACTGGCCCGGTGTAGTTAAGCCAGGTAGCCGTAACGAGTTCATTGGTGCTTTCTGGGATCTACTACCCACGTTTACAGAACTGGCTGGTGCCTCAACACCAACTCGCCTTGACGGCCTTTCGTTTGTGCCGTCACTGACAGGCAAAGGCATCCAGAAAAAACACGCATATCTCTATTGGGAATTTCACGAAAACGGTGGAAGACAGGCCGTTCGCCAGGATAACTGGAAGGCCGTTCGATTACAGGTTGCCAATAATCCTAATGGCCCTATTGAGCTATTCGACCTCGCGCAAGACCCTGCCGAAAGTCATGATATAGCAACTAAGAACCCTGAGAAAGCAGAACAACTCAGTCGGATAATGAACGAAGCCCATATAGAATCGCCGTTGTTTCCACTTATCAGATTGAGAGACTAAAGTGTGTAGCTTTGTAGCCAGCCTATATTTAACTATTGAAACCGTTTCAACTGGTCTTCATCCAGATAATTAGGTATTTTTCAAAAATTCGTGATTTTACAATTAGGACTTTCGCTCGGAGCCGTGCCACGGTTCAATTGATCTGCATGGATAACCGTGGCACGGCTCCGAGCGAAAGTCCTAACAATAGAAAGCCAACTTATCTAAGCGAGTATTATTCAACCCTCAACTACTGCTCAAATCAATAAAGTCTACAGGTGCCGATATTATCTTTAAACGACTAGACCTATCTTTGCCCAATTTATACTTATACTGTTCTTATGGCCCAATCCCTCAGTGTCCGCCATTTGGTGGGTATCAAAGACCTGACCGAGTCTGACATTCAGCTTATTCTGGAAACGGCCAGTCAGTTTAAGGAAGTTATTAATCGGCCTATCAAGAAAGTTCCGTCGTTACGTGATGTGACGATTGCCAACGTTTTTTTCGAGAATTCAACCCGTACCCGGCTATCTTTTGAGTTGGCCGAGAAACGATTATCGGCGGATGTCGTTAATTTTTCGGCCTCAGGTAGTTCGGTCAAGAAAGGTGAAACGCTGCTCGATACAGTCAATAACATTCTGGCCATGAAAGTCGACATGGTTGTGATGCGGCACAGTAGTCCCGGTGCTCCTCATTACCTGACCAAACATATTAAAGCCAATGTTGTCAACGCAGGTGATGGCACTCATGAACACCCAACCCAGGCCTTACTCGACTCTTTCTCTATTCGAGAAAAACTAGGTGACGTAGCTGGCAAGCGTATTGCCATTATCGGCGACATTACGCATTCGCGGGTGGCACTTTCCAATATTTTCTGTCTGCAAAAACAAGGGGCCGACGTTATGGTATGCGGTCCTAAAACGCTTATCCCGAAGTATATTGAAGCCCTTGGTGTGAAAGTTGGACACGATGTGCGGGCAGCTCTAGCCTGGTGCGACGTAGCGAATGTGCTCCGCATTCAGTTAGAGCGACAACAGATCAAATATTTTCCATCGCTACGAGAATACTCGCTCTACTTCGGCATCTCGAAACAAATGCTCGACGAGCTGGATCGTCCAATTGTACTCATGCACCCTGGCCCCATCAATCGGGGTGTTGAATTGACATCTGATGCCGCCGATTCGTCGCATTCCATTATACTGGACCAAGTCGAAAATGGTGTAGCTGTTCGGATGGCGGTATTGTATTTATTGGCGCAGTTGTAGGAGTTAATCCGAAATTAAATCTTTTTAATTAGCTCAAAAAAAAGGACTTAACTGAAAACGTAGTGGGTATTCTGGCAGTTTTATTCATTCAACAACAAAACTTCAGAAACTACTATGAAAGCGTTAACTGTCCTGCTCATTAGTGTGAGCTTACTGCCTGCGGCTGTGCAAGCCCGTTCAAATGCCGAGCCCGTTAAACCGCTCAACAACCCTATTTATTCAGTCAACAACTATAAACAACCGCATCTGACCACTGCTTCTACTAATTGGAATAGTACAGAAGTCGTTTGGGTTAACAAGGTGACAGCTAGTACTACGCCAATTGTGAATTATAAAAGTCAGTTAGCAGCAGATCATCCAAGTGGCAGTATAATCTATAATCCTCACAATGAGCTGATTAACTGGAGCTACAAAACACCACATGATTTGCAATCGAAGGGTGCTGAAGGCGAGTTTCATGTTAGAAAGCATCACAACCATTCAACTGTTGGTCATTAAGAAGGACTCATTAGTTTCTAACGTATTGCCATCATTTTTTCTTTGGCAGACAAAGTCGGATCGCTTCTAAAAGGCGATCCGACTTTGTTTTACGCCTATAAATTCGCTACTTCACTACCTTTCATCTCTACCAAACTAATTAATGAAAAACCTTTCCTCTTTCGCAGGACGGCTAGTTGTCATCGTTTTGTTTGTTGCGCACTATACCCACGGTCAGGCACAGGAAGACGTCCTCAAAAAACTACAGGAAATTGCCATCATTGAACAGAAAGTCATGATGCCCATGAGGGATGGTGTTCGGCTTGCAACGGATATTTACCGGCCCAAAACCGACAAACCCGTCCCCATTATTTTTTCGAAAACGCCTTACAATTTCAACGCCTGGGGCGATGGTGAACTTCGGCAGAATTCATACGTGGCCGCGCTCGACGCGGTGAAACGAGGTTATGCCTATGTAGTGCAGAATGAGCGCGGCAAGTTCTTCTCCGAAGGTGACTGGGATATCCTTGGTCCACCAACGACTGACGGTTACGATGCCTTTTCGTGGATGTCAAAACAGCCTTGGTCGAATGGTAAAATCGGGACACTGGGCTGCTCCTCTACCGCCGAATGGCAAATGGCAGTGGCTGCTTTAGACCACCCGGCGCACGCAGCCATGGTGCCCATGAGCTACGGAGCAGGTGTTGGGCGCGTTGGCCCCTTTATGGAACAGGGCAACTGGTACCGGGGTGGCGCACAGCAAATGCTCTTTACAACCTGGCTGTATGGTACGCAGGTTGACAACTTTGCCCGGCCGCTTTTCCCTAAAACAGCCAGCAGTGAAGATCTGACCCGCGTATCCCGGTTCTATGATTTAGCCCCCGAAATGCCGAAAGTCGATTGGGCACAAGGCCTGAAGTTTTTGCCCGTTCAGGATATTATCAAAAATGCGAATGGAGCGAAAGGAATTTATGAGAAAATGATTGTTCGAAAACCGAACGACCCGGACTGGTACAAAGGCGGATTGTACCATGATAATATGCCTTTTGGGGTTCCCAGTTATTGGTTTGCGTCCTGGTACGATGTCTCGACTGGACCGAACATCGAATTGTTTAACCACGTCCGTAAAAACGCAACCGATCCACAAATCCGTGATAATCAATTTTTAGTCATTGCGCCTACGTTGCACTGTGCCTATAAACGAGCTACAGCAAATACCATTGTCGGCGAGCGAAGCGTAGGCGATGCCCGTCTGGATTATGATGCTCTCACCTACGGCTGGTTTGATTATTGGCTCAAGGGCGAAAACAACGATGTATTGAAAAATACTCCTCGTGTCAGGTACTATACGATGGGGTCTAACAAGTGGCAGACTTCCGATACCTGGCCACCCGCTACGTCCGAAATGACCACTTATTATCTGTCTAGCGGAGGGCATGCCAATAGCCTGTATGGTGATGGAAAACTCACACCAAAACCAGTAGGCAAAGATGAAAAACCTGACCTGTTTGCCTATGATCCAGCCTATCCGGTTCCTTCGTATGGTGGTAATGTTTGCTGCACAGGAACGGCCATACAAGGTGGGGCTTTCGACCAGCACCAAATGGAAACCCGACAGGATATTCTGGTCTATACCACCGAGCCATTCGCCAATGGGGTCGAACTAACGGGATCAATTGAAACAACACTTTATGTGTCGTCGGATGCCAAAGACACCGATTTCACAGTTAAGCTTATTGACGTTTACCCAGATGGGAAAGCGTATAATTTGGACGAGACAATTCTCCGCGCCCGCTATCGGGATGGTTTCGATAAAACAGTCTGGATGGATAAAGGAAAGGTGTATAAACTGACCTTAAGTCCGATGTCTACCAGTAATTATTTCGCACCGGGTCATAGCATTCGGGTTGAAGTATCGAGCAGTAATTTTCCCCGCTTTGACCGAAACATGAATACAGGAGGTGATAATTACAGCGAATCGAAAGGGGTAGTCGCTCACAATCAGGTGTTTCATTCGACACAGTATCCGTCGCAGATTCGCCTGCCAATTGTGAAAAAGTAAGGCGAACAAATCCGTGAAACGTACTGTTCTTTTAATAGCTAGTCACACATTCATTAACCGAAACGGCGGACCTCACTCAGTAGTACTATGAAAGGCTTTCAATTTTCCGATTTTGTGCCGCCCGAACAGAAAGGAGGCAGCAACTTCGACAAACTGCTGAATATTTTCCAGCAATTATTATTGTTGACGTCCGGCGATGTGGAGCAAGCCATGTCCTGGATGAGTCAGCTTGACCGTCAATATGGCCTGACCGATGACAAATATGGCATTGGCAATTTCTTCGACGATCTGAAAGAGAAAGGTTATCTGACCGAAGAAAACCAGGAAGGCAAAATCGTGATGACGCCTAAGAGCGAGCAAACGATTCGGCGAAGTGCGCTGGAAGAAATTTTCGGCAAACTCAAACGGTCAAAGTCGGGTGGTAATCATAATACACCCTATACCGGCACTGGCGACGAACTCAGCAGCGACCTCCGTGCCTATCAGTTTGGCGATACACTGGAGCAGATCTCGATGACCGAGTCCATCAAAAACGCCCAGATTAACAGCGGTGTAGATGAGTTTCACCTCATGGAACGCGACCTTGAAGTAACGGAGAAGGAGCAGAAAACGCAGACGTCAACCGTACTCATGATCGATATTAGTCACTCGATGATTTTGTACGGCGAAGATCGTATTACGCCTGCCAAAAAAGTGGCGCTGGCGCTCGTCGAGCTGGTGAAACTGAAGTATCCCAAAGACACGCTCGATATTGTTGTGTTCGGAAATGATGCCTGGCAGATTCAGGCCAAAGAACTTCCGTATCTGGAAGTTGGCCCGTATCACACCAATACGGTTGCTGGTCTGGAGTTGGCGATGGATTTACTACGTCGGCGGAAGAATAAGAACAAGCAGATTTTCATGATTACCGACGGGAAACCGACCTGTTTGAAAGAAGGGATCAAGTACTATAAAAACTCGTTTGGACTGGATCGAAAAGTTGTCAGCAAGACGCTCACACTTGCCGCTCAATGCCGTCGACTAGAGATTCCCATTACAACCTTCATGATTGCCTCCGACCCCTATTTGAAGCAATTTGTGCAGGAATTCACGAAGGTCAATAACGGCCGGGCCTACTACAGTGGTTTGCAGGGTCTGGGAAACATGATGTTCGAGGATTTTCAGCGGAACCGTCGGAAGAATATTAAGTAAGGTTTTATTCTTGTTTTAGCTTTCTCAAAATGGCCCATTTTGTCATCCCGACGCAGGAGGGATCTCTAGTGTCAATCAATCATGAGATCCCTCCTGCGTCGGGATGACAAAAACGCATTACCTGATGCTAACATTCGCCGACCAGGCCATTCCATATTACAATACGCTCATTGCACCCGCAAATCTGCCACCTGACGTAGGCGTACTGAATCCCTACCAGCAGCCAGAAGTTGAGCACATTGTCAGCGAGTTCTACAGCCGATTTTTCAATGATAACAAGCCAAGAACGTTTGTCCTTGGTATTAATCCGGGGCGGTTTGGAGCAGGTGTAACAGGCATCTCGTTTACGACACCTCAAAATCTGCGCCGGTATTGCGGCATAGAAAACGACCTTCGCGATACGCCCGAATTATCGAGTCGGTTTATTTATCAGGTCGTGGAAGCGTTTGGTGGGGCAACCGAATTTTACCGGCACTTTTTCCTGACATCTCTGTTCCCCTTGGCCTTAACAAAAGCGGGAAAGAATTACAATTTCTACGACGACCGCGCAACAACCAAAGCCCTCTGGCCTGCCATTACCGAAACGGTTCGAACGCAAACCCAGTTTGGCTACAATAGAAAAGTAGCTGTGTGTCTGGGACGTAAAAACGAATCGTATTTACGCAGGCTCAATGATCAACAGGGCTTCTTCGACCGCATCGTTACCCTCGATCACCCACGTTACATTCTGCAATACAAAACGAAGGATATGCCAATGTACCTGGAGCGATATATCGCAATACTGCATGAATGCATTGAGTAAGCAGATTTCATTAGATTTCCCTGTATGACCCCGATGGGGTCAAATGTTTATAGAAAGGCCATATTTACTATAAACATTTGACCCCATCGGGGTCGCACCAGAATAGGATGTCATTTAAATTTGCGCTATTGCTTAGATCTTCGTCAGTTCTAATGTAATTGTATAGGTTTCATCTTTACCGTCTCCATCAAAGTCTTCCATTTCTTTTCCGGATAACTTCAGCGTATTGCCACTGATCACCGTGTCGTAGGTCGTTACATCGGTACCACTGGTAAGCGTTAGTTTGTTACCATCCAGTTTCCAGGTCGAGTTATCTTCAACTGGATTCACATCTGTCGAAGCGGAGCATTTGGCTCCTGGTGTTCCGGTAACTTTTCCGTTCGAATTAAATATAATCGTTGTTCCTGTTAAGCAATCCACCAAATCATTTCCTACTCCATTGGGTAACGATTTGAAATAGGCTAGAAGATCCGTGCTTTTTTGGCCGGTTCCCAGAAAATCAACGCCAGGATCAATCTTGTAACCTGATATTTTCCAGCTTCCCTCAACAGATGATGTGGTAGGCGTTACTGTATCATCACTGCCTTTTTTACAACTACCGAACCACAAAGGCATTGCAACTACTAATGCCCAGGCCATCAAACGACATACATGCCTGTTTTTCATACTAATTAAAATTACGTTAAGATTTATTTCGATTCGAAAGTATTACCCCTTCTCATTCGCCTTGAAAAGTGTTGAGCCAACGGTAATTGGTGGTTAGCGAACGGTCACTACGCGTTAAGCCCACAAAAAAAACCGGCTCAGTTATGAGCCGGTTTTCAGGAGAATGAATTTACCCGTAGTGTTACTTTTTGGTCAAATCCATCGTATACGTGTACGCAACCTTTGTGCCTGTGCCCAGATAGTCCTGGCTATCCTGCCACTGAACCTGAAGTATCGCTCCTGTCTTCAAAACGGTATAATTCGTTTTGGTACCGTCGCTTTTGGTAATTGTCAGAGTATTAGCACTGTATGACCATTTACTGGTTGCATCAATACCTGTAATTGTACTAGGAGGCACGGTACTTTTTTGGCAGGTAGCTGGATTATCAGTCGCAATGGCGCCCCCCGTTTGGAAGGTTATTGTAATGTCATTCAGGCAAGTAGTTGTTAAAATTAAGGGAGCAGCTGCCAGCAAATCTTCATAGATTCCCCCAATTTTAGGGTTAGCCTTCAGCGCGGTGATCTTGTAGCTTCCTTCAATCGTCGTGGTTGTGGTAACAGTAGGATTATCATCATTTTTCTTGCAACTATCAAACCAAAGGGGCATTGCCACAATAAATGCCCAAATTAGAAAGCGAGATGAATTAATTTTCTGCATTTTTTTCTGGCTATAAGAGGTGATTAATTGGGTTTGGGTTCAAAATAGGCAAATAAATACTAAACTTACATAGCCGCCATATAAACCAGTTGAAGAAATTACCAAGTGATCCACTAAACAAGGTAAAGGTATAAAGAAATGGTGGTCTACTTTCCAGGAAAACTATAATTCTCTACCCATGCGTCTGCTTCAGCTTGCTTTTTTTCTTTCTCTGACGCTGCCCGTTTTTGCCCAGACTGGCTACCAGCCTACCGCAGAAAACCTCGCAGCTCGAAAAGTTTTTCAGGATGACAAGTTCGGTATGTTTATCCATTGGGGTGTTTACAGCATATTGGGCGATGGTGAATGGGTCATGAACAACCGACAGATTTCGGTTAAAGATTATGAGAAACTCCCAACGTTTTTCAACCCGACAGCCTTCGATGCGAAAGAATGGGTTTCAATAGCCAAAAATGCGGGCATGAAGTACATTACCATTACCAGCAAGCATCACGACGGTTTTGCTATGTATGATTCCAAGGTATCTGACTACGACATCGTTGACCGTACACCTTATAAAAAAGATGTTTTAAAAGCGTTAGCCGACGAGTGCCGGGCACAGGGTATCAAACTTTTCTTTTACCACTCTCACCTCGACTGGCATCATCCTGATTATTACCCACGTGGCCGAACTGGCTTGAAAACAGGTCGGCCTGAAAGCGGTAATTTTGAGAAGTACCTCAACTACATGGATACGCAACTAACCGAATTACTGACGAATTATGGTCCTGTTGGCGGGATCTGGTTCGATGGTTGGTGGGATCAGTCAGCCGACGATGCAGGCCATGTAGGAAATACCGCACCTGCCAGCAAAACAGGAATCGATTGGCATCTCGACCGAACGTATTCGCTCATTCATAAACTTCAGCCAGCCGCGCTGATTGGGAACAATCACCATGTAGCTCCTTTTCCAGGCGAAGATTTTCAGATGTTTGAAAAAGACCTGCCCGGCAGTAAGACAACCGGTTTCAATGAAGCCCAGACCATCGGGCAACTTCCGCTCGAAACCTGCGAAACGATGAATGGAGCGTGGGGTTTCAACATTAAAGACAATAACTACAAGAGTACCAAAGATTTAGTCCAGTACTTAGTCAAAGCAGCTGGCCATAACGCTAATTTCCTATTGAACGTAGGGCCCATGCCGAATGGAAAAATACAGCCTGAATTTGTAAAAACCCTGAGCGAAATAGGCCAGTGGATGCAGCAGAATAGCGAAACCATCTACGGTACACGGGGTGGTCCCGTTCCTGCTCGCAATTGGGGCGTCACGACGGCAGTAGGCAACCGCGTATTTGTCCATATCCTTGACTGGAACGATCGTCTGTTGACGCTACCAGCGATTCCCGGTAAAATTCGCTCAGCCAAACTATTCACGGATAAAAGTGCGGTGAAGGTCTCTCAAACCCCAGAAGGCGTCGTGCTAACAATGGCCAGTGCTCCTGCAAATGATGCCTTTGATACAATTATTGAACTGGAAATGGTAAAGTAATTTGCAAATCCATAGATTTATAAACTTATAGGGTTAGCGTTGGAAACAGCCACGTTATAATTTTACAACTACTATTACAATCTCATAACTTCACTTCATGCTCGTAACGACTACACCTAATATTGAAGGCAAGAATATTACAAAATACGTAGGGCTGGTCAATGGCGAGGCTATCATAGGTGCCAACCTCGTCAAAGATTTTTTCACGACTATTCGCGATGTAGTTGGAGGGCAATCAGGGGCTTACGTACAAGCGCTACGTGAAGCAAAAAGTATTGCACTCAAAGAAATGGTCGATCAGGCGACTCGTCTGGGTGCCAACGCTATTATCGGCATCGATTTAGATTACCAGACGATAGGCACTAACGGAGCTATGTTAATGGTAAGTGCCAATGGCACAGCCGTTATTGTGGAGTAAAGATAAACTCAGGCAATCGACTCAAAAGGTCAAACTATTAATCTGCTTCTGATTGATAAAATCATATTGGTATGTATTAAGTGCCTGCCCGTCTTGCTCTACAATCCGATAACCTCTGTAGGCCGTACCCCAACTACTACCAAAGTGGGCGTCGAACAGCACTGCTGATTTCTGATAGAAGATTCCCTGATCTTTCGTGTGATCATGGCCATGAAAAACGGCCCGCACCGTTGAGAAATCGGTTAAGACAGACACGATCCCACTGCACACGTCTGTGGCCTGAATGTTATGGATAAATGGGATGTGCATAAACAAGAAGACGGGGACTGTAGAACGAGCCGTTGTTAAGACTTGCCGAAGCCATACATCATCACCACAAAGGGTATCGCCCGTTTCATTTGATGTGTCGAGGAAAATCAATGTAGCGTTATTAAGCTCAACGACATGGTTGGTACCATACCCCCAAAGCTGCTGCCAGGTATCGACACTAACCCGATCATGGTTGCCACGAGTCACATAGTATGGCACTGGCAATGTATCTAAATACGCCTTTGCCTTAGGTAGCAAACCATTATTTCCCTCATGCACCAAGTCGCCATTGATGACAACAAATTGTAGTGGCTTAGTTTGATGTTCTTTCTTTAAGGCAGCTAACAAATCAGAATAAAACTGATCGGAGGTTGTAGAAGGCTCACCCAAATGCCCATCCGATGCCACGGCGAAACGTAGCTCAGGTAAGGGCGTAGTTGCATTTTCGTGTTTACAACTGGCTAATAAGGCAGCCGATACAGCGCCTAAGGTTCCCTGTAAAAATAATCGACGGCTAAACTGAATCATCGCAATAGGCAACCATCCTGAGTGACGATTCCCGCGAACCAAAGAACGAATTTGTATTTAGAAACAACATTAAGGCCCTATTAAACCTCTATGAATGATTTAATACAAATGAGGGTGTAATGTATTTAACACATTACACCCCCGTTCAAAAATTATCGTCAAAACTTACCCCAACGATTCTATCTAATACCGGTCATCGTCCTCTTCATCCTCCTCCCCAAAGCTAGTACCTGGGTTGAACATTGAGCCGAGCAGGTCTTTGAATGATAGGCCCGTATCCATAGCTTTTTTACCAACAAGCGAATGTTCGGCCAAGCCATGAAGAGCGAATTCCATCATGAACAACTTTTCGGCTTTGCTCAGACGTGCATGAAATTGGTCCACCACATCATCCAAGCCGTCGATAGTACGGAGCCGGGCTTCGTAGTCGCGGTTAGTCAGGTCGTTGAGGATGTCCATCGTGTTGCCATCGCCAAACCAATCCGTGATTTTCTTGTACGGATTGCCACGCTTGTCTTTCTTGGCTTTCTCCGGATTCGGGAAATACTGCAAAAACTGATTCCGGATCGCTTTACCAATCAGGTTCTGCGCCACAATAACTGGCCCCTCTACCTCACCTTCGTAAACCAGTTCGACCTTACCGCAAATGGCAGGAACAACGCCATATAGATCGGCAATACGAACATGCGTTTCTTTTTCGCCATTGAGCAGAGCCCGCCGTTCGGCCGAAGAAAGCAAATTCTCATAGGCTGAAATGGTCATCCGGGCAGAAACACCACTTTTCGAATCGACATATTCACTCTCCCGTGCTTCCATCGCTATTTGCTCAATCAAATCGGCAATGAGGTCGTTTGTTTTCACCATGCCAGCCTGCTCCGTTTTAACGATCGCTTCCTGCATGGTAATCTTTTTGCCAATCTCAATTGATTTCGGATAGTGAGTCACAATCTGTGAATCAATCCGGTCTTTCAAGGGCGTTACAATACTGCCCCGGTTGGTATAGTCCTCAGGGTTAGCCGTAAAGACAAACTGAATATCGAGCGGCAAACGCAGTTTAAACCCTCGAATCTGAATATCTCCTTCCTGTAAAATATTAAATAATGATACCTGAATACGTGCCTGTAAATCGGGCAGTTCATTAATCACAAAAATACAGCGGTGCGAGCGTGGAATCAGACCAAAGTGAATGGTTCGCTCATCAGAATAAGGCAGCTTGAGTGTAGCCGCTTTAATGGGATCAACATCCCCAATAAGGTCGGCAACCGACACATCGGGGGTAGCGAGTTTCTCGGTGTAGCGGTCGCTCCGATGCATCCAGGAAACAGGTGTCTGATCGCCTTTTTCGGCAATTAAATCGAGGGAAAAGCGCGAGAGTGGTTGCAGTGGATCATCGTTCAATTCGGACCCTGCCACCACCGGAATATATTCATCCAGCAAATTGACCATCAGGCGCGCAATGCGGGTTTTAGCCTGACCACGCAACCCTAACAAGTTGATGTGGTGCATGGATAAAATGGCCCGTTCTACATCAGGGATGACAGTTTCCTCGTAGCCCCATATACCCGGAAAAACAACTTCCTTGTCCTTGATTCGCTCAATCAGATTGTCTCTTAGTTCCTGTTTAATTGAGCGAGGTTGATACCCGGCGGCTTTGAGTTCGCCAAGTGTAGTGATCATTAGTAATTTTGATGCTTTCAGGCTGCGGTAGTTCATTCGCTGATTCTTAGTGAAAAATGTAGCATGAAGCGGATAGAATGATAAGTTGGGGCTTTTTTCGAAGAATATAGAGAGACGAATCTTCCTCTATTTTTCGTTCTCCATGTATCATTCCACAAACTACAGGCTTCATTAGGTCTAACAGGCTTTCGAAAGAAATGGTTTTTTGACGCTCAAATTGACTAATTTTACGCCCCTGCGTCGGGTATAGTTTCCCGTTGCCATTTATGAAATCAGCTTTACCCCTTCTTTTTTCCTTCCTTATACTCATTGGCTTAGCGGGTTGTCGCGTCCAGAATAACCCACCAGAATTAACCCGCCTATCAGTCAAACAAGCCTATATTGGCGATGGCTTAATATTGACTGGATACCAATTTGGCCCTGAACCTACCGTTACGTTTGGTGCTGCAGCTTCCGCCGTTACGGCCCCAATCAGCAGTCATGACGACAATACGATTCAGCTAACGGTACCATTAGTAGCGCCAGGATCGACTCAGGTTCGTGTCCACACAGAAGAGGGCATATCCGATCCGCTGCCTTTTAACGTCCTTCAACCAGCTCCTGTACTAGCGGCTGTAACTCCTGGCAATGGCCTTCCGGGCTCACTTGTAGTCGTTACAGGTACCTACCTCAACCAAATTACAAGGATTCGCTTCGATGAAGCCAAGGCAGAGATAAAAGACAGTTCGGCCCAAAAACTCACGATTGTTGTTCCATCTACTCTACCACATGGCCCGGTATCGCTCGCCATTGAAACGACGGGAGGCAACGTATCAAGCAAATTTATTATAGCCGGAACTCCTCAAATTACCAGCATTAGTCCATTACAGGCGAAGCCTGGCGCCGAACTGGTGATACAGGGTCAAAACTTAACAGATGGTATTGTCAGCATCAATGGATTAACCACCGACAAAGCGCTAACGACAGTTAAAGACACTGAAATCCGGACTACGATCCCAGCGACAGCTACATCAGGTCTGGTAACAGTCCGGGTTTTCGAAGACTTAGTCGCCACCAGTATCGACACCGTAAAGATTATTCAGCCGCCTTTTATTACCAATCTTTTGGCCCTGGATGGTATTGCCGGTGATAAACTGCTTGTAAATGGCCGGAATCTTCGTGATGTAACAGGTATGTCGATTGGCAATGTAGCAGCCACGTTCCGAATCCTCAGCGATACACAGATTGAAGTCACGGTACCCGCTCTCACAACATCGGGACCAGTTCAAGTTTCGGCCAGCAGTATTGGTGGCAACAGCACGGCTACCGACCTTTTCTTTTTCTACCTACCGCCCTCAAACCTTGTCCTTACGCCCGCGCGCCAACTTCGTGGACGACCATTAACAGTGTCCGGCAAGAATCTTTACCGTATTACGACTGTCAGTGTTAGTGGCATTACGGTACCCATTACCAGCCGTAATGAAGGTTCAGATTTACTCATTGGTGTACCTGAGACTGCCGTAAGTGGCTCCGTTGTCGTTACAAGTCGGGCAGGTACGGCCTCTGTGCCTTTAGTTGTATTGCAACCTCCCGTCGTTTCCGATATTCTACCGGCCAAAGCACGACCGGGAGAACAGATTGTTGTACGGGGTAACTTTCTATTAAACGCACAGATCTTCTTTACTGGCTCTACCGTTCAGGCTGCTGACGGAGGCAAAAATGAAGATACAGAACGCTGGATTCTGGTATCGACCGATGCTCAGTCAGGTCCTTTACGCGTAGTCAATACAGCGGGCGAAATCATGACATCCATGTTTTTTGCCCCTATCCGGTTAGTAACCATCACTGATTTTTCGCCTAAGACGGCTAAAATTGGAGACGAGATCACCATTACGGGACAGAACTTATCAACCGTAACAGCTGTGCGATTTAACGGCGGTACCTCTACTCCAGCAACCTTCAGACTTTCGGGCAGCTCACTAATCGCAACGGTTCCGACTGGAGCCGTTACAGGCCAGATTTGCCTTACTAATGATGCAGGCACCGTCTGTACCAGTGCGAATGTTACACTAACCAAATAGAGACTGGCCTGCCAATCTCTACAAGTTCCGAATCTGCCTTACCAACACCTCATTAATACGCACATAGCTTTCGTGGGTCCAGCCGGCTATGTGTGGTGTCAGTACAACCCGGTCTGATTGGCGGAGGTAATCAAAAGCAGTTTGCTGATCGGGAGTGAGTTTGGCTAATTTCTCGTTTTCCAATACATCCAACGTTGCTCCACAAATTTTGCCACTTTCCAGAGCTCGTACAACTGCCGCCAATGATACGATTTCACCACGAGCGATATTATTGAGGTAGAATGGTTTAGTGACTTGTTCGATAAACGTATCGTTAACTAGCCTGCGCGTTTCCTCGGTCAGGGGAATGTGAAGGCTGATTACATCTGATTCAGCCATGATTTGAGTCAGCGTAGCCTCCTGCGCAAAGGCATCGCCATAGTTCGTCAGGAATTTGTCGTAGGCTAGTACCCGGCAACCAAAACCGCTGAGCCGCTGTGCAGTAGCCCGGCCATTGTTGCCGTAGCCAATCAGACCAACCGTTAGGCTTCCGAGTTCATAACCTCGATTGCCTTCCCGATCCCAAATTCCCTGACGTACTTCACGATCAGCTTTCAATATATTGGCCAGCAATGCCAACAGCATGCCTACCGTATGCTCGGCAACAGCATCCCGGTTTCCTTCGCCTGCGTGAAAAACAGCAATACCACGTCGTTCGACAACCGCAAGATCTATCAAATCCAAACCGGCACCGGCCCGTCCAATAAAGCGTAAATTAGGGGCCTGACTCAATAACTCTTCATCGACGGTAGTTTTGCTTCGAATAATAAGACCCGTAAAGGGGGCAAGCGTTGTTATCAGTTCAGCTCTACTAATTTTCGGCTGATAATCATATAAAAAGCCAGCCTCATCGAGCATGGCAAAGAGCGACGGATGCATTTCGTCGGCAATGAGAATAGATGGTTGATTCTGGGACATCCGAGGGGTTTTCGTAACTTGCAACATTCTTCAATGAAGAATGTTGAGTGAAAAGTGAAAAATAAATAAGCTGACCGCGTCTTTTTTCTGTCTATTCTTCATTTTTCATTCTACATTCTTCACTACTTAAATTCTTGGCGAAACTACGAAAAGTACATGGAACAACGCCAACCGAACGAACCGAACCAGCCCCGCACCAACTCGTCAGGCAGTCCTAAACCTGATGCAAAACCAACCCCTGCTCAATCGCAACCATCGACAGAGCAACGGCATGGTAATCAACCTCGCAATAATCGCCAGAACGTTCCTTATCAAGACAATCGGACTGATGGTAATACCGCGGGAAATGCTTCGCCCAACCGGCCCGAGCGATCATTTAAGCCCGTACCGAATCAAAATCAACGGGAAAATCGCCAGCAAACTGGGCGAAATGATGAGCAACGATCAAAAAATCAACGAGAGAATCGCCAGCCCAACAACAATCAGCGCCCGAATGAAGCGCGTCAGCGAGATGATGCTCGTCCAGACCGTGAGCGCAACTCGACTAACAATCGCCCCTCGTCTCGCGAGGTTATGCTAAGTGAAACAAGCGTACGAGATTTAGGCAATTCGAACGTTCAGTCAACGGAGTATGTGGGGCGGGAAGATCGATTAGTGATTGGCATCTCACTCGGTGATTATAATGGAATTGGTCCCGAAGTAATTTTGAAAGCATTGCAGTATAATCGATTGCAGAAAATATGCACACCGGTTATCTATGGTTCAATGCGAATTCTGAATCGCTATCGTAACCTGTTAAATCTGAAAGACTGGAATCTGAATGGCGCACAAACAATTGGTCAGATTAGCCATAAACTGACCAATGTTATTACGTGCTGGCCCGACCAGAATCAGGATATTCAGCCCGGACAAGTAACCCCCGAAGCTGGACAAGCCGCATTGTCTTGTTTGCGACGAGCTGTAGAGGACCTAAAAAATGGCAAATTAGATGCCCTCGTCACGGCTCCCATCAACAAATACAATATCCAGTCGGAGGAGTTCAAATTCCCTGGACACACTGAATATCTTGCGCAGGAGTTTGACGTTCAGGATAATCTGATGTTTATGGTTAGCGAGACCTTGCGTGTTGGTGTTGTAACGGGGCACGTTCCACTAGGGCGCGTCCGACAAAACGTTACTCGGGAACGTATTGCTCAGAAGCTACACATGATGATGCAGTCGCTAAAGCAGGATTTTGGTATTGACAAACCCAAAATTGCAGTACTTGGCCTGAATCCACATGCGGGTGAAGAGGGTTTATTAGGCAATGAAGAGCAGGATATTATTAAGCCACTTCTTGCTGAATTAATCAATAAAGGCGAACTGGTGTTTGGCCCCTACCCTGCCGATGGTTTCTTTGGAACAAGAGCTTATAAGAAATTCGATGCTGTGCTCGCCATGTACCACGACCAGGGTTTGATTCCCTTCAAAGCGATTGCATTTGAGGAAGGTGTCAATTTTACCGCCGGAATGCCCGCTGTCCGAACGTCGCCAGATCATGGAACAGCTTATGACATTGCCGGAAAAAACCTTGCCGATGAAACCTCCATGCTCCAGGCTATTTATACTGCCATTGACGTTGCCCGCAACCGAAAGGAATTTTTAGAACTGGAAGCGGGAGCCCTTAAATAACCATAATTGTTTCAAGTTTCAGGTTTCATGTTCCTAGTTGAACATTGAACATGAAACCTGAAACTTGAAACTTTAGTAAAACTTATGTTAAAATCAATGACTGGCTTCGGCAATGCAACGGTGGAAGCTGGTGGCTTAGCTGTAACGGCGGAAATCAAAACCCTGAATTCAAAGTTTTTAGATATCTATTGCCGAATGCCCCGGCAATTTTCAGATAAAGAAATTGAATTGCGCGCCTTGCTAACTCAGCAATTGGAACGCGGTAAAGTAGAGCTCTCTCTTAATCTCGCACGAACGAGCGCCGTACGACCGGGTGTGACCATTAATCGGCCGTTGGTCCAGGCTTACGTAAGCGATCTGAAGGAAACAGCAAACACAATGCTCATGAGCATACCAGACAGCGATGTGCTACAACTGGCCCTCCAGCAGCCCAATGCCTATCTGACCGAATCTGCTGACCCTACTGATGACGCATCGGACTGGGCAACCGTCCAGGCGGCTGTACATGAAGCGTTGCGCCGATGCGATGCCTTTCGCAAACAGGACGGAGCTGTTCTGGAAAGTAAATTTCAGGAATATATCCAGATCATTACCGACCGACTGGCGGCTATTGAGGAGCAGGATGTTCGGCGGATTCCGGCTGTCCGTGACCGGATGCGCAACTCGGTAAAAGAACTGTTAGATAGCGAAACCTTCGATCAGAATCGCTTTGAACAGGAGTTGGTCTATTATGTTGAGAAATTCGATATTTCGGAAGAGAAAGTCCGGCTCAAAAATCACCTGAGCTACTTTCTGGAAGTATTAGCGACGGAAGAAGCGAACGGCAAAAAACTCAATTTCATTTCGCAGGAAATTGGTCGGGAAATCAATACGATTGGGTCCAAGGCCAACGATGCAGCTATTCAACGTCTGGTTGTGCAAATGAAAGACGAGCTGGAAAAAATCAAAGAGCAGACGATGAATGTGATTTAAAATTTCTGACTACTCTTGGCAACTCTTGACCATACCTTCTATCAACAACACGATACCCTTACGCTGGCGCAACTCCTGCTTGGTTGTGAACTTGTACATGAGAACGCGGAAGGTACGACGGCAGGTATTATCGTTGAAACGGAGGGTTATTTAACCGATGACCCAGCCTGTCATGCGTACCGTCGGCAGACGACTCGTAACGCGGCTATGTTTGGTCTTGCCGGAACGTTGTATGTCTATCAGATTTACAATCATTACAACTGTATCAACGTCGTGACGAGACCAGAAGGCGTAGGGGAGGCCGTACTGATTCGTGCACTCGAGCCTACAGAAGGTCTTGAACTCATGGGGCTTCGACGCAACGAAGCCTTTAAAACCGGCTTCGAACGGTACCGAAATAACACCATAGATGCCACAACTGCCGACGGTCAGCGTAACCTCGCTAACGGCCCCGGCAAGCTCACAATTGCGATGGGAATCAATCGCGCGCATGACAATTTTTCGTCACTGATAACAGGACCAATTTATATCCGAGGGCCTGTGTTACACGACTTTGATATGGTCACGACTACTCGTATTGGCCTGACACTAGGGGCTGATTTGCCGTATCGGTATTATATAAACGGAAATCGATTTGTGAGTAAGAAGTAGGTTATTGACTTTGTCGATAAAGTGTGAGGCCCGTTTGACGATTCGTTCATCAAACGGGCCTCATAGTATGTATTCTCTATTCAATCACCCGGAATAAACGATCCCAACGGATTTTGTGCCAGATATCAGCCGGAACAGGATCGATTGACATCCAGACAAATACAGCTTTGCCAACGATGTGATCTTCAGGAACAAATCCCCAATACCGGGAATCTTCTGAATTATGACGATTGTCGCCCATCATGAAGTAATAATCCTGCTTGAACGTATAATTGGCTATTGGCTTGCCATCAATATGAATGCTGGTTGGCGTTACCTCTACCTTATCAGTCGATTCGTACCGCTGAATGACGATTCCATACAAGGCAATAGTCTGCTTGTTTATCGGTATTGTAACGCCTTTTTTAGGCACTGTAAGCGGGCCAAAATTATCCTGATTCCAGGAATAAGCCGAACCACCATAAATTCCTGGCCCAACTTCTCCCGTCTTTTCGCGCATGGGTTCGATTCCTTTTACCCAGTCAAATTCGGCAAATTTATTCTTGACCTCCTGCGTCATATTGATCCGATAGCCAACCAATGTCGACGCTTTTGTTGAGTCATTATACGCTTCAAGAGGTTGCCAATTAATGAAGGGTCCTTCAGGCGATTTGAAATCATTAACGATATCGTATTTTCGAAAAAATCGCTCATCAAGTACCTCGGTCGTTTTTACGAAATAAGTAGTCTCAGATCGAACTGGTGTAGCCAACGCCTTCCCATTGACATAAACCTGCTCCTGACGAATCTCCAAAACATCGCCCGGAATACCGATACACCGTTTTATAAAATTGGTCTTTAAATCGGTGGGGTATGCCGGTTCGCCAGCTTTGGGCGGTGGGTAATTAAAAACGACTACATCACCATTTTTCACGTGCGTAAACCCAGGAAGTCGATAAATAGGCAGTTGAATAGCTGTGCTATAAGAGGGCAATTCAGTCCCCCAGATTTTCTGGTGAGTTAGCGGTACTTGTAGCGGTGTTTTAGGCGTACGAATTCCATAGTGAAGCTTACTAACAAATAAGAAATCGCCCACCATCAGGCTATTTTCCATCGAAGGCGTTGGGATAGCATACGCTTCGAATGTCAGAAATCGAATCAGTGTAGCGGCTATAACGGCAAATAAGACCGAATCGAACCATTCGCGGATCGGAGACTTTTTGGGCTTGAGTGGCTTGTTAGCACTCGTTGTTTTCGCTTTGAGCATAACCAGATGGGAGTGAATCTAAGAATGAGTATCGGAAAATGAAATATAACCATCGGTAGCACAGAGAAATATCTCTTTTACACCGATGGTTATATAGTTAGCTGAACGCTAATTTCCGAATGCGCTAATCGGGTTCGGGAGCAACAAGACACCCTATCCGTTCACTCATTAATAGCCTCGCGCTGTATTGTCAGCTCGGGGATCAGATGCGCCTTCGTACGAGCCATCCGGGCGAATTAGCACGCAATCCATACGACCCAGCGTGTTCGTTAGTTGCTCCAGAATATACCCCCGGCTTTTCAACGCCTGCACTGTGGCATCAGAAAAAGCTCCATTTTCAAAAATGGTTTTATCGGGTAACCACTGATGATGAAACTTGAGGGCATTAACGGCCTGCTGCATCGTCATGCCATGTTCTATAACATTCAGGATGGTTTGATAAACCGATGTAATAATGGTTGAGCCACCTGGTGTACCGACCACCATGAACAGCTTTCCGTCTTTTTCCAGAATAGTTGGGGTCATAGAAGACAGCATACGTTTGTGGGGAGCAATGGCATTCGCCTGATTACCGATCAAGCCAAACATATTGGGCACACCCGGCTTCACGCTGAAATCATCCATTTCGTTGTTCATAAAGAAGCCAGCTCCGCCAATCACAACCCGACTCCCGTAGCCACCGTTTAGCGTAGTTGTAATACTTACCGCATTACCGTCTTTGTCAACCACCGAAAAGTGAGTCGTTTCGAGGCTTTCATAGCCAGGAATCATGCCCCCCTTCACAGCTTTACTATCGGTCGCTTTGGCCCACGAGAAATCGGTCCAGCGTGTACGCAGATAATCAGGGTTTATGAGTTGACTCACAGGTACTTTTACGAAGTCGGGATCTCCCAAAAATTTAGCCCGGTCGGCATACACACGCCGTTCGGCCTCAATCATGACCTGCACAGTACTGTCGCGATTCCATCCCCATTTACGGAGCGGATACGGTTCCGTCAGGCGCATCATCTGCAATAAAGCTACTCCACCACTTGAGGTTGGCGGCATCGTAATGACGTTATATTCTTTGTATTTCGCCTGAATCGGTTCCCGCCAGGCAGAGTGATAGTTTTTCAGATCTTCTTCGGTAATCAACCCTTTGCCACGTACCATTTCTTCGGCTAATAGCCGCGCAGTTTCGCCTTCATAAAATCCGGCCCGACCTTGTGTCTGAATTCGTTGCAATGTTTTTGCCAAATCAGACTGTACCAGCAAATCACCTTTATGCCAGGTGACGGTATCGGTCGATATCGTACTTTTCAGGAAATATGTTTTACCAGGATTTATCGTATTCAGATCTGTTTTGATACGATTCAGGCCTAATGCATCGCGTTCGGTAAGCGCGAACCCTTTAGAAGCCAGATCAACAGCCGGTTGCAACACCTGCGCCCAGGTTAGTTTCCCAAACCGTTTGTGCGCTTCGGCCATCCCATCGACTGAACCCGGTACGCCACTCGCCAGATGCCCGCTAATACTCAATCCAGGCCGAACATTACCCAGCGAATCGAGGTACATATTCTGAGTAGCATGGCCAGGCGCTTTTTCGCGATAGTCAAGTGTGTATGCTTTCCCGGTATTATCACGATAGACCATGAAGCCTCCTCCCCCAATGTTACCCGCTCCTGGGTACACTACGGCCAGTGCAAACTGCACAGCTACAGCTGCGTCGACTGCATTTCCTCCTGCTTTCAGGATATTTAAACCAACCTGCGAAGCTTCAGGATGGGCTGATGCCACCATACCATTGCGCCCGATAACGCCAACCCGATCAGAGAAAAAGGGTTTTACCGTTGGATCTTCGTCACGGTATTGATAAACACCCTGGCTCTGTGTTACTTTCGTATTGGCAGTTGTGGTGGGCGCTTGCGTTTTGCAGGCTGTGATTCCTAATGTAAAAAGCAGAAATGGTAAATAGTAAGCAATGCGTTGGTTCATAGGTGACGCTTCAATTAGGTTGTATAGTGCCCTAAACTACAAAAATAATGGTATCCATCTGATACCCAAATCAACCACTTATCCGCCAGAAGTTTACACTTGTCCGAAATACGTTGGCGAAGCAGCGCACATGTTGTACTTTCATAGATTGGAAAGTTACCCGACAAGTAGAACGCTCGGCTTTGGTAGTTCGATTTCAAACGTTCACTTTTTGATATATCGATGCGATTCATTCGTCAGACTTTTGAAAGCTTTCGGTTCGCGTGGCAGGCTCTGCGCTCGAATCTCCTCCGTACAATGCTCTCTCTGTTGGGCGTAACGATCGGTATTTTCGCCATCATTGCCGTTTTCACGCTGGTCGATTCACTGGAACGTAGCATCAGAACAAGCCTTTCATTCATTGGTGACAAGGTCGTTTACATAGAAAAATGGCCCTGGGTATTCGACGGCGACTTTCAATGGTGGAAATTTTTTCAGCGCCCCGTACCTACTTATGGTGAATATAAATTCCTGAGCGAACGACTCGAAAATGCGCAAGCTATAGTCGCGATGAGTTTTAAAGGCCGGGTGACTATCAAGCGTGATAATAATAGCATGTCGTCGCTTATTCAGGGAACTACGCTGGATTACAACAAGATGTCGGATGTTCCCATTGAACAGGGTCGCTACTTTACTCAACAGGAAATCGACGTAGCTCGTAACATCGCTATTATTGGGTCTGATGTTGCAGAAAACCTGTTCCCTGGACAAGATCCAATTGGCAAGTCGTTTAAAATCAGCGGTCTGAATTTTACTGTTATCGGCGTTCAGCGTAAGAAAGGTGAAAGTATTATTAACGTGGGTGGAAATCCTGACATTAAATGCCTGATTCCATTTGGAGCCTTCTCTAAAATGTTCCATTCCCTCAATCCGAACATTACCATTACCGTTAAGGGGTACGACAGTGATGAAGGACTTCTCGAACTAGAGAGTGAAATTCGGGGGCTACTACGCACCAGACGCGGGCTACATCCACTTCAGGAAGACAATTTTTCAATTAATCGGCCAGAAGCACTGGCGACAGCAATTAGTGGTATCTTCTCTGTTCTGACGCTGGCAGGTTGGGTAATTGGAGGCTTTTCGATTTTGATTGGTGGCTTCGGTATTGCCAACATCATGTTCGTCAGCGTGAAAGAGAGGACGAATATTATTGGCATTCAGAAATCATTAGGCGCAAAAAATTACTTCATCCTATTTCAATTTCTATTCGAGGCCGTGTTATTAAGTTTAGTGGGAGGGCTTACCGGCATCTTTCTGGTCTATCTGTTGTCATTTATGAGCCTAGGTAGCCTTGATCTCCAGTTAACGGCAGCTAACATTGCTTTAGGACTAGGCGTTTCAAGTATCATTGGGATCCTGTCGGGAATTATTCCAGCCTTTTCAGCCTCCCGTCTAGATCCAGTAATAGCTATTCGAGCAAAGTAAAATTAGATGTATGATCGGGGCCGCCCGCACGGTAGGATGTATGAAGTATGATGTAGACGCCTAGTGCGAATCAACTCCCATACATCCTATATCTTACATCATACATCCCATTACTCTCCCTTCGGGACAACCAGCACAACATCTTCTTTCTCGACAAGAACTTGCCCAGGAGCAAGCCCTTTAGGTTTACGAACAAATTTTTTAGGCGTAACAATAACGGGACATAGGCTATCGGTTCGTCGTTTTGAATACCAGGCCGCCAACTCAGCGGCCCGTTCGATCACATGACGGGGAAACGCCTTACCTGCCTGATATTTGACGATCACATGCGAGCCGGAGACATCGCGGGCGTGAAGCCAGAGGTCATCTTTATACGTATATTTCAGGGTTAGCAAATCGTTATTTTTAGCATTCCGACCAATCAGAATACGAAATGTATCAATCGTTATTTCTTTAAATAAGGGCCCGGCGTCATTTGTAGCTATAGTTCGATCCGTCGAATCAACCTGTAAATTCTGTTGTTTCACAAAGCGACGCAGTTCTTTCAGCGTTTGAATACCTGTCAAATCCACTTTCTGTTGATTAATACGACTTGCTTCTGCTTCCCGGTTAGCTATCAGGTCGGTTAAGTGTTGTTCCTCAATCTTTTCATTCTTTGCCTTACGGTAAAAATTCTCCGCGTTTTTCTGAGGGCTTAAATCAGGCTTAAGTTTAAGTGTAATTGGTTGGTCGCGATAGAAATCGTATAGGGTTATCCGTTCCGGCGATTTTGCTCCTGGTGCCTGAGGTATATCATGAAGATTCGCCATCAAGATATGGCCCATTTCTTCATGACTAACTCCTTCTTCACGCGATATAAGGCGCTGCATAGCTCCATCAAGTTGGCCTTCGGCTCGTTTCTGACGTTTTTCGAGAAACCGTAAGAGGTTAGCTTTCTCATGCTCAAACGTACTTAATCCGTTATAACTGATATAAAACCGATTGGCGGCTTCAATAGGATCACTAAACTCACGTTGTAGTTCGCCAATCGGTAATAGGCTAAGAGTTGGTTTATGGTGCAGTCGGGTTAGGTAATAACGGGGTTGTTCCAGTTGACGTAACGTATCCTGAATAATAGTCCACTGGTGTTTTCCATCAACCGAACCATGCTCCCTATTTCTGGCTTCATGTTCGCTAAGCCATTCATTGACTACCTTTCCAAAAGTTGGGAACAGTTTTCGATGGTCAAAATTAGCTCGTTCAAAAGCCTCGTACGATTGGTCAATGGGCCGGTCAATGGATGAGAATAGGAGTTGCTCATCGCTTACTAATTGGCGATTAAACAGATCGATAACCTGATCGTCCTGGAAAGCTATCAAATTAGGCCGATTACCGAAGAATTTGAACACTAAAGAGAAACCACCCTCAAGCAGAATAGCCAAACAACGTTCGTTTAGAAATGACCGAACGCCGATTACAGCCCTTTCTTCTCCAGTTGCCCCAATTACAGTTTCAAATAAATCAATACTATTGGCACGGGCGCGTTGCACAGTCTCCGGAAACAATAGCCCAGAGAAATCAGGGCGTAATGTGGCCTTAATATAAAATGGCTTGTAATAATTGATTTTCCCTTTTGCCTGCGCAAAAACTAATACGACTTCATCACGGTCCTGGCTGAAACATTCCATAAATCGCAGGCCTCCCGGCTTATCACTAAGTAGTTCTGAAAACCGAGCAAAAATACCCAGTAAATGCGATTCGAGAACTGGAGCAAGTTGCCGTAGAAAGTAATAGTTAGTATGCATACAGATACAAAAATACGCCTATAATTGCTTAGAGCCGTATTTACTTGAATATTGCAAAAAACAGAAAGATATTAAATTTTTATATAACTATTTCAACATAATATAATTTAAACTACATACAATACATTGATATTCAGAATTTTATGTTATTATAAATATAATTTTTACAATAAATACTATTTATCAAATCATTTATCTCAGAGATATTTATTAAGATTTCACTTTGAAGTATAACTAAACTAACCTAATATTGATGCGTTTAACTCAATTTTAAACCAACCTAATCTTCATGAAAGCAACGCTCTACAGGTTTCTGCAGACCGCTTTTCTGGGCGCAGTACTACTGCTTTGGGGTCTAACAGCCTCTGCCCAAGACCGTCGTCTGACGGGTAAAATTACGGGTACCGATGGTCCAGTACCAGGCGCCAACATCGTACTGAAAGGTACACAAACGGGTACCAGTTCTGATGCAAACGGTAGCTTTGCATTAAACGTCCGGGGTACTAACCCAGTGTTGGTCGTATCGGCCATTGGTTTCAAAACCCAGGAAATACAAGTAGGCAATCACACATCTATCAATGTATCGCTCGAAGATGACGCGACTGCTTTGAGTGAAGTGGTCGTAACGGGGTACTCCACCGAAAATCGGCGGGACGTAACGGGAGCGGTTTCGACCGTTAAACCAGCCCAGTTAAAAGTGGTTCCTTCAACCAACGTGGAACAGCAATTACAGGGTCGCGTAGCCGGGGTAACCGTTATCACAAACGGACAGCCTGGTACCTCCAGCCAGGTTCGGGTACGGGGCTTTGGTTCCTTCGGGGGTAACCAGCCGTTGTATGTGGTTGATGGGGTGCCAACCCAGAACATCCAGTCTATTGCACCGGATGACATCGAAACCACTACCGTACTGAAAGATGCGGCCTCGGCTTCGATTTATGGAGCGCGGGCTGCTTCGGGGGTGATCGTGTTGACCACCAAGAAAGGGCAGCGTCGGGCTCAGAAATTGAGTGTTAGCTACGATGGTCTGTTTGGGGCTACCGATCCAGGCAAAAGCCTGCCTATCCTGAATCCACAGGAGCAGGCCGATTGGAGCTGGCAGGCACGTAAAAACGACCTCTATCAGGCGGGTAAAACCCCTGACGCGACGAGCTTTGCCGGTATTGCTGGTGGCCAATATGGTACGGGGCTGACCCCAGTTCTGCCTGATTATCTGTTGGTGGGTAGTCGTTCGGGTTTGGCGGCCTCAGCTGTCGATTTAACGGCAGAAGCGGCCAAGTACAATGTGAACCCAGCCAACGGTGCGATCTACAACGTCATTCCTTCGAACAAGGCAGGTACCGACTGGTACGGCGCCATTACTCGGGTAGCTCCTATGATGCGGCATCAACTTGGTTTCTCGGGTGGTACCGAATCCAGCCGTTTCTACGTCAGCATAGGCATGCAACAGCAAGCGGGGATTGTCATCTTCAACGATTTTTCGAAGTATAATATCCGCGCTAATACGGAGTTCGATATCACCAAGAAACTGCGTTTCGGCGAAAACTTCCAGCTTTCCTATATAAAAACAAAAGGTATTCTGGGTGGTGTAGGGAACCAGCTTGGTAACGCTACCAATAACAACTCGAGTGCTTCTTCGGATGAAAACGAAGTATTATCCGCTTTCCGGATGCCTCCAATTATCCCGATTTATAACTCCTTTGGTGGGTATGCGGGTACAGCGGCTCCTGGCTTTAACAACCCACGTAACCCTGTTGCTGACCGGACGGCTAACGCCAACAACAGCAACTTCAACGTCTTTGGTTTTGGCAATGTTTACCTCGAATATGATGTCATTCCGTCCTTAACCTTGAAAAGTAGCTTAGGTGGCAACTATTTCAGCAACTATTTTAACAGCTACGGTCGGGTACAGTACGAAAACTCGGAGAACAACACGACTTATACCTACAGTGAAGGTGCAGGTTATGGCTTAGCCTGGACCTTTACCAACACGGCTACCTTCAAACAAAAATTCGGTCGTCATGATGTCTTCGCCATCGGCGGTATCGAAGCCTTGAATACCGGCTTAGGTCGTAACATCAGTGGTTCGGGTCAGAATCCGTTCTCTCAAGATCCTAACTATGTAACGATCAACACGACCACACCAGGCGCTACTCGAAGTGTAGGGAGTAACTATTTCCTTGGGAATAAATTCTATTCCTTGTTTGCTCAGGCTCGCTATACCTACAATGATAAGTACATCCTGACCGGCGTTATCCGGCGCGATGGTTCCTCGCAGTTTGCTGCTAGCAACCGCTACGGGGTGTTCCCAGCCGTGTCAGCTGCCTGGCGCTTGTCGTCCGAAGAGTTCATGAAGAATCTGCCCTGGGTGTCGGATCTGAAAGTACGGGGTGGCTATGGGATCATGGGGAACTCCAACTACCTGAGTGCCACCAACCAGTTTAACCTCTACGGCGGTGGAGCTGGTCAGGGGTATGACATCGCTGGTACCAACGGCTCGATTGCCTCTGGTTTCTATCGGAGTCAGATTGGGAACCCAGCGGCTAAATGGGAATCCAGTGTTACTTCTAACATCGGTGTCGACGGAACATTCTTTAACAACAAGTTAGAAGTCGTACTTGATTTCTGGCAGAAAGATACCAAAGACCTGTTGTATCCTTTATCACTACCCGGCGTAGTTGGTGTTCGTTCGAGTGCTCCTTACAAGAACGTAGCGAGTATGACCAACAAAGGGATCGACATTTTGGTGACCAACCGAGGTACACTTTCTGGGGACCTGACTTATGAAGTAACGGGTATTGCCAGTTTCTTAGACAATAAAATCACAGCGATTGACCCATCGGTTCCTTATTTCAACGCAGGTGGTACTCGTTTGAGCACCAACGTGGTTCGCAACCAGCCTGGTCATGATCTGTCATCGTTCTTTGGCTACAAAGTAATTGGCCTGTTCAACAGTAAGGAAGAAGTGGCCGCTGCGCCAACGCAGGATGGAGCGGCTCCAGGTCGTTTCCGCTATGCTGACACCAACGGTGACGGCAAGATCAATGATGATGACCGTCAGTTCCTGGGTAGCCCAATTCCAAAAGTTACGGGTAGTATCACCCTGACACTGAAGTACAAAGGGTTCGATTTGAACACCAACCTGTATGCATCGCTGGGCAACAAGATTTTCAACAACCAGCGCTGGTTCACCGATTTCTACCCATCCTTCACAGGTGCAGCCATGGGTGGACGTGTACGGGATTCATGGTTACCAACGCATACAGATACCAATGTGCCTATTTTCGAAAGTGCGTCTAACTTCAGTACCAACACCCAGGCGAACTCGTACTACGTAGAGAACGGCTCATATGCTCGGATGCAGTACCTGAACTTAGGTTACACCTTCCCAGCCGTGGTTCTGAATAAAGTGAATCTGAGTCGTTTACGGTTATCGGTATCAGCGACTAACCTGTTCACCATCACCAAATACTCGGGCTTAGATCCAGGTGTAGGTGGCTCGGCTGACCAGAACTTCGGGATCGACATCGGTAACTATCCTGTACAACGGGGCTACAACGTAGGCTTAAGCTTCGGTTTCTAATAACATATAAACTCGTCTTACAAATCGCACGATGAAAAAATATATAACCAAGGGAAGTCTGGCCACCGCAATGCTGGTCATGGTGACCTTCGCTTGTCAGGACAAATTCCTCGATGTACCGGCCACCGGCCAGTTATCAGGAGCCCAGTTAACCTCCAAAGCCGGACTCGACGGACTCCTGATTGGGGCTTATGCCCAGCTCAACGCCCGCGGATTTTCCCAATCCGCCAGTTCCTTCAACTGGGTACGGGGAAGCGTTTCGGGAGGAGATGCCAACAAAGGCTCTAACTCCGGGGACTTTAACGCGCTGACCCCTTTTCAGACCTACCAGGTTCTAGCTACCAGTGGGGAAGCAAATGCGAAGTGGAATGCTATGTACGAAGGTATTGCCCGGTGTAACTCGACCCTGCGCTCACTGGCTTCAGCCAGCTCCGATGTTACGGCGGCTGACAAAGCCCGGATCTCGGGAGAAGCTCGCTTCCTGCGTGCTCACTACTACTTCGAGTTGAAGCGGGGCTTCAACATGGTGCCTTACGTGGACGAAACCAAAGATTACGGCACGGGCATCGAAGCTGTGCCCAACAGCGCTGACATCTGGCCAAACATTGAGGCTGATTTCAAATACGCCGTGGATAATCTACCAGCTGCTCAGGGTGCCGTGGGTCGGGCCAACAAATGGGGCGCTACCGCTTACCTGGCCAAGGTTTATCTCTACGAGAAGAAGTATACCGAAGCTAAAGCCCTCTTCGATCAGGTCATCGCCAGTGGGGTTACCTCCGATGGCAAGAAGTATGCCCTGGTGACCAACTTCCAGGATAACTTCAATGCGGCCAAGGACAACAGTTCGGAGTCGGTCTTCGCCATTCAGGCAGCAGCCAACACGGGTAGCTCTGATAATGCCAACCCGGATCTGGTACTGAACTTCCCCTACAACACGGGATCGAACGGTCCGGCGGGTTGCTGCGGCTTCTTCGCCCCTAGCTTCGAGTTAGCCAACTCGTTCCGGGTGGATGCCAATGGATTGCCTATGCTGGATGGGTCTTATAACTCAGCTGCTAATCAGTTGAAAACCGATCAGGGTATTGCGTCGAGCGCTCCCTTCACACCAGATACAGGTCCTGTAGATCCTCGTTTGGATTGGTCATTAGGTCGTCGGGGTATTCCTTACCTGGATTGGCAGGTGCACCCAGGTCTGGACTGGATTCGTGACCAGACATTTGCAGGTCCTTATTCACCCATCAAGTTTGTGTTCTACAAAGCACAGGACAAATCGTTGACCGATGGTAGCTCGTGGACGGATGGCTATTCAGCCATCAACTACAACATCATTCGGTATGCGGATGTGTTGCTGATGGCCGCCGAGTGTGAAGTGGAAGTAGGTAGCTTAGCCACGGCGTTGAGTTATGTAAATATGATTCGTAGCCGGGCCAAAGGGACAGCTTATGTGAAGACATCGGCTGGCGCCAATGCGGCTAACTACCAGATTGGCTTGTACACCGCTTTTGCTGACAAAGCTTCGGCTCGGGCGGCTGTTCAATTTGAGCGGAAGTTGGAGTTATCGGGTGAAGGTCACCGGTTCTATGATCTGGTTCGTTGGGGCACAGCCTCGACGGTGTTGAATGCGTTCATCGCTTACGAAGGCAAACTGCTAACAGTAGGTTACACAGGCGCTAAGTTTACTGCTGGTAAGGATGAATATTTGCCGATTCCTCAGCAGCAGATTGACTCTCAGGGCAAGAGCGTTTTGGCTCAGAATCCTGGATACTAAGCCTCCAATTTAATTTTCATAGTACAAAAAGTCCCATCCTCTTCTAGAGGGCGGGACTTTTTGGTATAAAACAATCGTCCTTACTTATCAGTTTAGCCTACAAAATAACTAGACAAAAGTTATGGCTAATCACAAAACCACAGACCAGCCGGGTTCCAACAACCTGCAACCCGGTCGAGAACGAACTCGAAATCAGAATGCCCAAAATAGCGGTGGGCAACGACCTAATGGAGAGAAAACGATGACCAATGCCAACAAAAGCAAACAGGGTCCCGAAGATGAACACTTTTGGTCGGACAAAAGTAACCCTGAGCTTGTCGAGGAACGGGGAGAGCACGGGCACTTAGGACATAGCGGCAACCGCAATGGTAGTCGAAAATAAACGCTAATACGTATAGTGCTTGCAGATTCACTTCTTTCTCTTTGTAAGGAGAAAATGTGAATCTGCATTTTTTATGCACCAAACTCTGCCAGAACACCTAAGGTAAGCCACGAACCCTCTTTCCGATCGTTATGTTATCTTTATGGGGCAGATACAGAAAACCACGCCCCAGGATACTACGGCTAATTAATTAAATGCTTTACCCAAATACCTTAGAACAAAAACTAGGTTTCGATACCATTCGTGAACGACTCAAAGAAGCCTGTGTCAGTCCATTAGGACAGGATTATGTTGAGAAGATTCGATTTACGGATAATGTACAACTGATTGACAAACTGCTTCAACAAACGACAGAATTTAAGCAGATTGTTCAGTACGAGCCTGATTTCCCGAATAGCAATTACATCGATATTCGTCCACATCTGAGTCGGGCACGTGTAGAAGGTCTGGCACTAACCGAAGCGGAATTTTTCGACCTTAAACTGGCCCTTAGAACAGTTCAGGATTGTCTGCGTTTTTTATCCCGACAAGGTGATACTAAACGCGACGAAGGTACTTCGTTCCCGTTCCTCAAAGAACTGGCCGGACCAGTAGGTGTTGATAAAAAATTAACGGAAGCCCTTGAGCGTGTTATTGATGACCGGGGTAATGTCCGTGATTCGGCTTCGCCTGAATTAGCCAGCATTCGTCGGCGAATTATTGGCGAGCAGGCCAATCTGCGCAAACGGCTTGATAGCATTATACGCCAGGCCCGGCAAAATGGCTGGATTCCTGATGACTTGTCGCTGACCGTGCGCGGTGGGCGATTGGTTATTCCGATTGCTGCCGAACATAAGCGCAAGATCAAAGGCTTTGTTCATGATGAGTCTCAAACGGGGCAAACGGTGTTTCTGGAACCAGCCGAAGTGTTCGACGCTAACAACGAAATCCGCGAGTTGGAATATGCCGAACGGCGTGAAATCTACCGGATTTTATTAGCGTTAACTGACCAGGTTCGCCCCCATTTAGAGGACCTAAGAAAGGCGGTCAACTTTTTGGCGCAAATCGATTTCATTCGAGCGAAGGCTAAACTAGCTGTTCAATTGGACGCAATCATGCCCAAGCTCCATGACCGACCTTTTGTAAACTGGATCAATGCTCGCCATCCTCTGCTTTATCTTTCATTTGCGAAGCAAGGCAAAACGGTGGTTCCGCTAAACGTTCGACTAGACGAGAAAGCGCGTATTCTAATTATTTCCGGACCTAATGCTGGTGGTAAATCGGTAGCGCTAAAAACCATTGGTTTGTTGCAATATATGCTGCAATGCGGGCTATTGATACCAATGGCTGACTATGCAGAAATGGGCGTTTTTCAGAATTTGTTTATCGACATTGGTGATGAACAATCTCTTGAAAATGACCTTAGTACATATTCGTCACACCTGACAGCCATGAAGCAATTCCTGATTGGGTCTAACAAACGGACACTGTTTCTAATCGACGAGTTCGGTACAGGAACAGAGCCAGGTTTGGGAGGGGCTATCGCCGAATCCATTTTGGAAGATCTCAACAAATCGGGGGCTTATGGCGTGATCAATACGCACTATACCAACCTGAAAGTAATGGCCGATAAAACGTCGGGGCTGATTAATGGGGCTATGCGCTTTGATGGTGAGCATCTGGAACCGCTATATCAATTAGAAATTGGTCGGCCTGGTTCGTCATTTGCTTTTGAAATTGCGCAGAAAATCGGATTACCCAAGGGCGTTATTGATCGGGCGAAAGAAAAGCTTGGCAACCAGCAGGTCAACTTTGAAAAGCTGCTAAAAGAGTTAGATATTGAGAAGCGTGTTTTCTCCGAAAAAAATATCGAAATCGGTATCAATCAGCGGAAGTTAGCTCAGCAACTCGCTGAATATACCGCGTTGAAAACCCGTCTGGACAATGATCAGAAGAAGATTGTCAACGACGCTAAACAGAAAGCCAAAGCACTGGTGCAGGAAGCGAATCAGCGTATTGAAAACACAATCCGCGAGATTAAGGAAAACAAAGCTGAACGCGAACCGACCAAACAGATTCGGCAGGAGTTAGAGCGATTTGAAGAAAAAGAACTAAAACCTGAGCCGATTTCCATAGAAACACCAAAACAAACTGAGGAAGAGTTTGAGCATGATGGCGGTGCTATTGCTGTTGGCAGTTATGTTCGTGTAGCAGGCCAAAATACAATTGGTGAAGTGCTTGCTCTGCGCGGGAAAGACGCTGAAATTCGTATTGGAGACCTCAAATCGAATGTTAAATTGAATCGACTCGAAAAAGTAAGCAAGAAGACATTCAAAGAGGCAACTGACGTGCGAGACGACCGACCCCGTAGTCAGGGTATGGATATGAACGAGAAAATGCAGAATTTCAGCTTCAACCTCGACATTCGAGGTAAGAGGGGCGAAGAAGCTCTTGGCGAAGTTGATCGCTTCTTCGATGATGCACTAATGCTCGGCTATCCCGAACTTCGCATCGTTCATGGAAAAGGCGATGGTATTCTGCGGACACTAGTGCGAAATCACCTGCGCGGTTATAAGCAGGTAGGTAAAATGGAAGATGAACACGCCGATCGAGGTGGTGCGGGTGTGACAATTGTAAAGATGAAATGATTTATAAAAAGCAGAGGTAAAGAGGATTCGCAGAGCCTGCAGAGAAAAGAATTTAACTCTGTGTTCTCTCCGAGTCCTCTTTACCTCTGCGTTTAAAACATACCTATGAAAGCTGTAATTTTTGACATGGATGGAGTCATTGTTGACACCAACCCACACCACCGAACTGCCTGGCGGGAGTACTATCAGCGTAATGGAAAGACCCTAAGCGACGATGATTTCATTCAACATGTTTCAGGAAAACACAATGCGGATATTGTTGCCCATTTATTTGCGAATCAGACGCTTAGTCCCGACGAAGTGGTTCGATTAAGCCATGAAAAAGAGGCACTTTTCCGGGAATTATATCGCCCAGTCATTACGCCCGTTCCTGGCTTGATACCCTTTCTGAAATCCTTGAAAGAGGCCGGTATTCGAACGGCAGTGGCCACATCAGCACCTGTAGAAAATCTTGATTTTGTGATGGATGCTCTGCAGATACGATCTTATTTCGATGCCCTCCTGAATGAAAGCATGGTCAGCCATCCGAAACCTGATCCCGAAATTTATCAAAAAGCCATGATGATGTTAGGCGTTGAGCCAACGGAAAGTGTCATTTTTGAGGATTCGATGACGGGTATTCAGGCGGCCAAAGCATCGGGAGCATTTGTTGTGGGGATGGCCACAACCCAATCACCAGATGAACTCCGACCGTTCGTAGACGACGTAGCAAGCGACTTTACAGAAGTGTCTCTTGAGCGGATACAACAATTGGTTAGGTTTTTTTAACAGCATTTAATGATTTCAACGTGTATTTTTGTAAATATACCCTTTTGAAGGACTAGTCTTACCGGTTTAGCGTACTTACACATGGCCTACAAACGCCTATTCATACTCTGTTTTATCAGCCTCCTAAGTTGGTCGGGCAGTGCCTGGGCGCAGGGCAAGTATGTAATTGGAACAGTTATCGATCAAGCGACGAAAGGGGCTGTTGATAAAGTGTTTGTTGTGAATCAGCGCACCCGGCAGCGCGCCCGTACCAATACAAGTGGGCGTTTTTTTCTGACTGTTCAACCCGGTGATTCACTCATTCTGACCAGCCAGCTTTACAGCCGCACGGGTATTCGTTACGATGGTTCTGACAATCCGACGATCATGGCCCTTGCTCTCCCCCCTATGCCCTATCGTGTGGTCGATCTTGCCGAAGTAACTGTAACAGGTAAACGCTATGAGGAAGTAAAACGCGAAATTCAGCAACTCCTCGATGAGCCGGTAGCCTCAAAAAAAGTAACGGGTGAGCAGGCTTTTGATCGCGTAGCCGACGGCGCTGGAATAACTCTGCTCTACGAGATGTTTGGTAAACGCCCCAAATCAGACCGGAAAGCGTATTATATTATGCAGCAGGATCGGCGGCATGCATTGGCCCTGGAGCGGTTTAGATTACTGGTTGAGCAATCGACATCTTTAAGAGCCGAAGAGGTTGATCGTTTTTTTGATTTTTGCGATTTCGAAGATGATTACCTTCTTAAAGCGGAAGACTACGACTTGATTAATACTATTCAGCAGCTTCGTAATCGCTACCGCGATGGGCTCAATCGTCGTCCCAGCCGAATTGCGGCCGATCCTAATCAATCTCTTCCGAAGCAACCATAGCTTCTATACATCTGGCTTAACTTGAGGGAGCTCTTTTTGTCCGAACAACCCTAAGTTTATTCATCAATTCCTTTCGGCTTGCAGCAGGAATTGGAATGGCTGATTCGTGATTTACCAAATATAGATGACTGGGCTCCAGCCGTTCCAAATAGTTTAAATTTATAAGCAGTGATCGCGATAAGCGATAAAAATTAGGCGTTGGAAAATACTGAGCCAGGTGACTCAGATTCATGCTGATATAATAGGTCTTTTTGTTCACCAGAAAAATCTCCACATACGATCCATCGGCTTGAATATAAAGCACATCGTTAGGATCTATTTTTTCGTGTCCTTTATCGACCGGAAAATACAAATAGTCTGAAACAGGAATAGTGGTCGTTTTGGCGAGTGTATATTGATAATAATGGTAAGCTAACTCAACTTGTATTTTTAATTCATCATGCCGAAACGGTTTCAGTAAATAGGCGACTGGCAATGTCTCTTTCGCCGACTGGAATGTTTCTGGCTCTGAATTGGCCGTCAGATACATAATGGGCATATGGTGAATTTCCAGAAGTTTTTTCGCCGTTTCAATCCCATTAGCCGACGAGCCTTCCAGATGAATATCGATTAATGCCAGATCGGGTGGATCGTTTTTAACGGCCTTTACTGCATCCTGAAACGTACGAGCAATCGCTGTCACCACGTGTCCAGCCTCTTGTAGGGTTTCCTGAAGATCCATAGCCGTAATGGTTTCATCTTCAACAATCAGAATCTTTAGTGGCTTCATGAGTCTACACGCTGAATTCCATCGCAAACACTACCCCTGAATGCATATCTTCTGCATCAGAGTAAAAGTGATACATTCCATTTATTTGTTCTACCTGTGCCTGAATCAGTTGCATACCAAATGAACCATTCCGGGTAGCCTTTGCTGTTGATAATCCTGGCCCATTATCCGTTATAATGAGCTCTAGTTTTTTGTTTTTTCGGTGGCAACTAATCTCCAGTTCAGGACCTTCATTGTCAGGAAAAGCATACTTACAGGCATTGGTAATCAATTCGTTTACGATCAGCCCAAAAGGAACAGCTTTATCGGCAGATAAAATAATTTCGTCAACAGAAAATCGAACGGTTATGTTTGGGTACCCATATGCTCTCAAGACTCCCCTCACCACCTCTCGAATAAAGTCGCTCAAATCAACTTCCGCTAATCGACCTCCATCATACAGTCGCTGATGAAGTATAGCCATTGACTGTACCCGAAGGCGACTTTCTTCGACCGCTTTCTTAGCTGTTGTATCTGTTAGCCGTTTTGATTGCAGACTGAGCAAACTCGAAACAACCTGCAAGTTGTTTTTTACGCGATGATTTTGCTCTTTAACTAACTCCGCATTTCGATGACTGATTCGCTGATTTTTGCGGTACAGTCGAAAAAAAATGATACTCATTCCGGCAGCAATCACAAATAAGGCAAATGTTGCACGAGTAAACTGTTGTTGTAAGCGTAAATTCTGGGCATTTAGATTTATTTCCTTTTTCTGAGCATTTAGGAGCGTTTCTTTTTTTTCAGTTTCATATTCTACATTCAAGCGGGTAATAGCTCCATTCTGGTCGGCCAGAAGCTTAATTCGTTCCAGTTCATTTAACCTTCTCAATCGATCAAACGCATTTTTCCACTGACCTGAAGCTTCAAAATAGCGAACAAATTGATTTTCTAACCCCAGTCTAATCTCATAGTCACTTAGCTTTTTAGCCTTATAAAGATTTTCAGCTTCAATCAACGTTTGAAAAGCTTGTTCAGACTTACCGAATGTTAAATAAGCAGCCGCCAAATGCAGCATTGTATTTACTCGAATGCCGTCTTTGTTATTAAGTGTAAATAGATTTAATGCCTTCTGGAGATAAGGAATTGCTCGTGGATCTTTAATTTGGGTAAAGAGCGTCCCCAATTCAAGACTTACTTCGGCGAAACCCATCGTATCGTTTAGCTTACGACACAAAGATTCTCGCTTCATATAATATGAAAGAGCTGTATCAAATTCAGGCGACTTACCAGATAGTCGCCACATCGTTTCGTAAATCTGCGCTAAAGCTCCATAAGCCCGTACCAACGTCTGGTCCTTATTTCTTCGAACATGTTGCGCCACCTGCAACGATAAATTAGCGTAATGCAAGGCCTGTTCCAAACGATTCAGTCTATTTTCGCTTTCACTCAATCGAACATACAATCGACTGAGCTCAAACGAATCACCCCTGGGTTCATGTATGCGCAGTGCTTTTACATAATAAGACTGTGCAGTCCGATAGTCACCTACAAAGACATAGGCTTTACCATAGAGGTACCAGGCTTCGGCCAACAGTAATGAGTCTTTTTTGGCAATAGCCTCTTGTTCCAGCTGCCTGGCTTTCTGAATTTTTTCCGGATTTAATGCTAAGCGAATTGGCTCTTGCGCCACGACTCTTATAGATACGAGCCCCCATAACACGACTATATAGGCAACACGAGTAACAAGTCGAGGCATTAAGCTAGATAGTTAAAGGAGGGAATATATACTCGGGTAGCCTTTAAGAAATCATAAGTTTCGTACCAAATGTACTAAAACATGTACAAACTTTCATCGGAATTATTCTACAAGAAAGATAGTCTAATTGGCAAGAAAAACTCACCTATTGGTAAAGCTATCGTTGCAAATAAGTGAGAAATAAGGCAAATTTGAAAGAATGCCTATTGAAATTTACTCATAGTAGTAAGTAAATATACCCTTTCATCTACCACGATTTACAAGAATTAAGTAATTCGGGTATAGTATGATGGTGACAGTTACATAGATGGCTTTCCGTTTCTATCCTACAACTAAAACTGGTCCTATTGTTCAACTTTTTTCTTTTGTAAAATTTGGTCGAAAATTTACGTCTATTCCTGAGTTGAAAAATGAGCCATACGACTAGAAACGATAACCTCGTCTCCTACTCGTATGGCTCCACTATGAATCACTTTTGCAGTCAGTCCACCATGGCCGCGCATGGCATTGTAGCCACCTGGCCCCAAAGCAACTTCCATCTTGGAACATGGATGGCATTGTCCGGTAATTTCAAGGATTGCATCACCAATCTGAATTTGGTGGTTTTTTAAGGCTAGTAGGTTTAGCCCCGACACAACAATATTTCGGCGCAGAAGAGCCGGGTCGAGTGCACCTCGAGCTGTAAGTGCAGCCACTACGGGAAGGTGTTCGGCCTGAATGAGCGTTACATGTCGATTACCACTACGCCCGCTGTAATGATCTCCGAGAATGCCTTTCTTATCTGAAACATTAATTTCATTGACCACTTGCACAGGCTCGCGTCGTTCGGGCCGAATGCCAAGCCACTCTACTCGACCAGGGCGAGGAAATACGTTGAATAAATCTTTGATGTTGTACACTATCTGAACCGGGATTTGTTTGATTTAACTGATTGACTATGATTTTGTCTACTGAACTAATCATGGCAATCAATTAAATCATATAAATCCCGGTTCAGACAGTGTAATTAGACATAGTTCACATATGAATTTACAACCGAACCATCGTCAAATAAATCGACAAGGGCGTAACCGGCACCTGTATGATGATATTTACCAAACCACCAGGCTCCGCTAACTGCCCCGTTGCAGAAATACGAAACGCCGTTATAATCGACCCGGTCTGTTAAATGAATATGGCCGCTGAGGGCGGCCTTTACGTTAGGGTGGCGGTGAAATAAATCGGTAATGCGAACAGTATCGCTATGCATCCATCGTGCCGGTACGTTCCAATTTTCGTTAGCGAACCGCTGTCCGTCGAAGAATACGCAGGCGGCTAGTATTGGCACATGAGAGACAATTAAAATTGGTGTTTCGGCGGGGGTGCTTTTCAAATCGGTTTCGAGCCAGTGGAATTGCTCGTCGTCCAGATGGGCTGTGTACCAGCTACCATCGGCTTTGGGTTGAACACTGTCTAAGACCACGATATGCCAGCCATTTTGATCAAGGCTATAGTGTCGTTTCGACATGGCCAACTCATCCATTGCCCACTGACGACCTTCTTCGAAGCAAAGCTTGGTTTCCTGACGGCACCAGATATCATGATTGCCTACACAACTCAATAGTGGTAAAGCATTTTCGCTACGAAGCACATCCTGATACAAGCGCCATTGCCGACTAACACTGTCTTTACCCCGGCCGTGCGCTTCCATAATAGCATCACCGCCGTTGATAATCAAATCAGGCTTATCAGCTAAGCTTTGCACATGATGCAGGCATTTTTCAAAACCTTTGGCTGCTCCTACTAACGGCTGCATATGCACATCGGTAAGGTGCGCAATTCGCAAAACTCGTTGCTTCGGCGTTGGTGCTACTTGAGCAGTGCACAGATTATGACCCGAGAGAGCCAGAAGACCTGCACCCATTCGCCTAACTATATCCCGACGATTCATTCGTACATTGGTTTGCGCAAAGTACGGCTCCGTCTGTGACTTACTGATTATGTGGGTTTTATGCTTTTGTTAGGAAATTGGCCACTTGAGAAGAGATTTGTTCACATTGTCAGAACCGGGATTTAGCTGATTTAGGGATTTACTGGATTTTGTTTTTATGGATTCACTTCAAAGAAGCGCAAAGCAAAATCCAGTAAATCCCTAAATCAGCTAAATCCCGGTTCTGACTACCTCCCGAACTTCAACGTTGTTCCAATTCTAAAGCCTAATCCTTGGTACTTCGCATCCTGCCACTGCGAGATGACTTCTACCCGGAAGAAAGGCAGAACCTGCGGAATAAGACCATCTAAACCATAACCAACCTCGGTGTAATTCTTCGAAACTGGCGTATACAGATAATGTACGAACAGGTTCTCTTTCAGGCCAATTAATCGAACCAGCGTTAGTTGTGTAATCAGGAATTTACGAAACTCACCCAGAACATGCGCTTCGGCGAAGTGCCTGCCGGTGCTGTACTGATAATAAGGCAACAACCGATAAGTCGATACGACATCGCCCTGTTGGAAGAAAAACTCGTTCCCAGCGAAATGTTTGAAATCAGGGAAATACACTTTCCGATCATTGAGGAAAGCCCCAGCGCTGAGTTGATAATTCAGGCGGCTCCGAATACCGGTCTCAAACGAGTGACTAATGCTTCCCTGTATAAAGTCATAATCAACCGCATCGGCTGAGCCATCGCTGATTCCTTTTCTGTAGTTAAGCGTCAGTAGTGGAGCGTCGTTATTGCGTTGGGCAATCCGTCGGCCATTGCGAATGGTGTATTGCGTTGTGCCGAGTTTGGCCGAGGCCGTCAAGTTCAGAATCAGGGCATTATGCGTTGGAAAACTAGTGCTGCTCACTTCCGAATTGTCGGGACGGTTTGAGGTGTAAATCCGGTTGCGCCAGTCAATCCAAGGCTTGAGATCTTCTCTGTAGTTCGCCAGCTCGGTTCGTCTGGCATATTCCAGGCTACCGGATAACGATACTCGGTTCTTAAACGGCGACGCACTCACGCTCAGATTCAGAAACTCTTTCTGGTAAAGTTTCATGAAATTCTGCTCAAACAGGAGCGTTGTCAGCGAATTCAGAAATGGGCTAATCGGATTATCTGGGTTGAGCTGATATAAATACCGCCCACCCGTCAAACCAACTCGCGTGGTTTTATATTGATAACTCGCCTGTCCATAACCCACAAATTGTTTTCGACCAAACTGATACCGGCCCGTACCACCAATGTTCCACTCGCCCAACGGAATTTGCCTGAATCGACTCACCGAATCCACTTTCTTCCGATATCGCAGATTAAGCGCCCCTTCCAGACTATAGCCTTCCACGGTATTGTACTCGATCCGGGTCAACGGGCTGGTATAAATCAGCGAGGTCTGTTTCGACAATCGCCATGTATTGCCAAACAGTAGTTTGTCTACCGAAAATTTACTTTGTGATTTTTTCTTCTGTGTGCTATCTCGACGCTGGGTCGTATCAGCCTTAACGTTTACTTTTATCTCATGCGTTAAACCAAGGCTGTCAGCTTTTCGATAGCTTTTGATTTCCGCAGTAGTTAGCGGCACTGATCGTAAGGAGTCCCAGAAGACATTCGAGCGTTTGCGGGCCAGTGAATCAACTACAAGCGAATCGTCACGCACGACGGTTACGTCTTCTTTCCGGTTCTTGCGAGCCTGCTTCTCCTGCTTTTCGTACTCTTTCACCATTTGTCGAAGGTTCTTCGTCGAGAATTCCTTCTGCTTCTTCACTAGTTCATCGAAATTCTTACCTTTTATATCGCCTTTAGAGAGGGTTTGCGTAGGGGGTGCTTTCTTCTCATCAGCTACTTCGATATCCTCAACAAAAGCAGGATTCACAACAAACTCCGTGAATGTCAAATTTCGAATATAATAGCCGGTAGCTTTTACGCCCAGATAGGAACCTTTGCCCTCATAGCGCTGATTGGTTGGCATCCAGACACCTTGTATCGGGCTACATATATGCCGAACCGTAATGGAAACACCGATATTATTGACGGTTTCCAGTTGCAAACTATGAATGGCCCAGGTGTTTTCAATGATATAAATTGTTCCCCGAAAAACACCTTCGCCATATTGCCGGGGAATAATCTGAATTTTACTTACCTCAACCGGTTGTCCATTTGGGCCTGGCTCCCGAAACGTGCCTTTATATTCAAATTTATAATAAGCAAACGCTTTAGGCGATAAGGGCGATACGGCTCCGGCAATCGTCGGATTATAAAAACTAGCATTATAAAATTGATTCGGACTTAAAAAGTCTCCCTGCGAATTGCGATTGGCAATGATCCGCTGTCGATACGTATTGGGCTGGCTAAAAGACACTTCGGCTACAGTCTCATTTAACAAAGGTACGCCCACTTTAAAATTGGCTTCTTTCTCGGCCTCTTTCAATTGTTTGCGGAAGGCCATCTCAGCCAGATTGGGGAGATCGAGAACCGTAAATGACGACTTTGTGTACACTCTTGCCTTGAAGCGCTGCACCTGCAACTGATGGAAACGACTTTTGGCAATAGCCCGGCGCATAATTGTGTAGGCCGGATCTTCGTTACCCGCTTTGGTCTGTACTTCGGCCAGGCGAAGTGCCTGTTCTTCGAGCGTAGCATCTACTGTCGTAAAGCCCGTTTCGATTTGAACTGGTTTCTGGATGGTCTGAAAGCCCAGGTATTGAAAAACGATGTCGTATTTGCCCGGTGCCAGCGCGATTTCATAACGACCCTCGGCGTTGGTAATCGTACCTGTTGGCGTGCCTTTGACAATCACAGCCGCAAACGGAAGAGCCTCGCCCTGTGCATTTTTGACTGTACCACGCAAGCCTGAACTACCAGTTTGCGCTGTTATAACGAGAGAATACAGACAGGCGGTTAAGAGTAATAATATAAACTTCATGCAATCCTTGGGGTTGGCAATTGTACGAATGTACTCGTTTAACGAAGTATAGCGCTCAATTTTTCTACGAACGGGAAATTTCCATTAACAGAATAAGAACGTCACTGAAGGCAAGATGCATACCGAAATACAAACGTTGCCTGGATCTATTGTTAAAAATCTATAATGTCTTTATGTATCTTGCTTCAAACTGTTGATAACCTGAACTATATGCACAAACCAGTACACTTCCTCATAAAATTAATTACATTTTCGCTTATCCTATCCACAGCAAATGCACAAGCTCCTTCGCCAGCCAGCGTTTTGTCTGAACGGGAACGTGCACGGGTAATCGACGAAATTCTGGACGACCGCTTTACCAATTTCCTTCCCCAGCTTATGCGCCGGGAGGGGCTCGATATGTGGGTCATCATCTCCCGCGAATACAACGAAGATCCTGTTTTGCGAACGATGTTGCCAAGTACCTGGCTTTCGGCCCGGCGACGAACTATCATCGTTTTTTTTGACAATGGGAAAGAAGTTGAAAAACTAGCCATTGCCCGCTACGATGTGGGTAACTTGTTGAAAGGTGCCTGGGATATCGATGTACGACCTAACCAATGGGAAGCATTAGCAAAAATTATTGAAGATCGTAAGCCGAAAAAAATTGGTCTGAACATGTCCACCAACTACGGTCATGCAGATGGACTATCGTTTTCTGAGCACGAAGAGTTCGTAAAAAAACTACCTGCCGACTATCAAAAGCGTATTGTTTCAGCCGAAAAAGTAGCCGTTGGCTGGCTCGAAACCCGGACCGAGAAAGAGATGGCGATTTACCCACTCATTTGTCGGTTGTCGCACCAGATTATTCAGGAAGGGTTTTCAGAGCAGGTAATTCAGCCCGGCGTTACAACGACCGACGATGTGGTCTGGTGGTTCCGACAACGCATTACGAACCTAGGGCTGGACACGTGGTTTCACCCAACAGTAGATGTGCAACGTTCCGATAAAGAGGACTTTAACCACCTTCGCACATTTTCAAAACGGCCAGACAAACAGGTGATTATGCCCGGCGATTTACTCCACGTTGATTTCGGCATTACCTATCTGCGCCTAAATACCGATCAACAGCAACATGCCTATGTGTTGCGCCCCGGAGAAACGGATGTTCCGGAAAGTATCAAAACGGCTTTTAAACAAGGGAATCGATTACAGGATATTCTAACCGACCAGTTCAAAGCCGGAAAAACGGGTAATCAGATGCTGTTGGCAGCGTTGGATCAATCGAAGAAAGAGGGAATAAATGGGACAATTTACACGCATCCTATTGGCGTTCATGGTCACGCGGCCGGGCCAACCATCGGTTTGTGGGATCAGCAAAAAGGCGTTCCCGGCCCCGGCGATTATCCCTTATTAGCTAACACGGCCTACTCTATCGAACTCAATGCCGCCGTCGAAATTCCCGAATGGAAAAAAGTAGTGCGCATTATGCTCGAAGAAGACGGCTTTTTTGATGGCCAAACCTTCCGATATATCGACGGGCGGCAAACGGAAATTTATACAATACCGCGGAAGTTGGGGTATGTTAAATGATTTTTATGCTGACGAAGGAAGCATCTTAACATATCCTTAAAAGGAATTAGGGGAATTTAAGATGCTTCCTTCGTCAGCATGACAAAATAATGTCTAAAGGCAGCAAGGATATCTGAAATTTTATTTCACTGGCGAACCATCCCGAACCTCTTCGGTAGCTGTGGTAATTAGCTGATCACCTTCGGCTAATGCACCAAATATTTCGATTTTATCGTCGGCTTCAAGTCCTTTTTTGACGGATACCCATTCCGCTTTATGGTCCTTAACCCGGATTACAAAAACACCCGTTGTGGCATTAACGACGGCAGATTTTGGGACAACAAAGGTGCTGGTTTTGGTAGGCAACGGCAGGTTTACTTCGGCCACCATACCGGGCAGTAGCTTTTTGTCATTGTTAATCACGTCTACTTCGACTCGCTCCGATCGTAAGCGCTTGTCCAGTGCACCAGAAAGTCGTTTTATCTGCCCTGTAAATTTCTTGTCGGGGAATGTCTTGACTGTGAAACTTACGGCATCGTTCTGCTCAACATAACCGGTGTACGCTTCTGGAACCGAAATGACTAAACGTAGTTTCTTCTGCTCGGTCAGAACGAATAATGGAAATTCGGAACCTTTACCGGCGGGCCCGATATAAGCGCCTGTGCTAGCGTTACGGGCACTGATAATGCCATTGAAGGGAGCTCTGATTTCCAGATATTTCTTCAAATCGGCTACTTCGCGGTAAGCCGATTTTGCCGCTTCCAGTTGAGCGAGATCGGCGTTACGTTTCGCTAAAGCTAGATCAACGTCGTTTTTTGAAACGGCTCCAGAGAATTTACTAGCTTCCAGAACCCGATCGTAATTGGCTTTACTGCCAATCGAAACGGCTTCCTGTGCCTTAAGTCTTGATTCGGCAGAGTTTAGTTGAGCACTCAATTCGGGGGCTTCGGCCAGGGCAAGTAATTGACCCTGTTTCACTTCTGAGCCAACATCGACGTTTAGCGATTTAATAAAGCCGCTCACTTTAGCGTAAATGTCTACATCGCGAAACGCAACCAGTTCGCCAGGTATATGCAAAGATGAAGACAGCTTACCTTTTTTTAGGGCAAACAACTCGACAGCGGCAGGCGCTTCTGTCGTTTCGGTTTCTTTCGCTTCTGCTTTACTTTCAGAAGAATGACAATTTGTAAGCACACTGGCCAGCAGCAAACTGCCTGTAAGAGTAAGCAGATTGTAGACTGGTCTATTAATTAGCCGTTTCATACGAGGGGGAAATGTAATATTTACTGTCTTTATCTTCAGGATCGAGCGATACCGATTCGGTGGTGGTTTTACCCTGTACCCAGGCGAATGCCAATGGCAGAATGAATAAGGCGGCAAAGGTCGAAGCAATCAGGCCACCAATAACGGCACGGCCTAGTGGAGCCGCCTGTGAACCACCTTCACCTAAACCTGATGCCATTGGAATCATCCCGACAACCATCGCGACGCTGGTCATGAGAATAGGTCGCATGCGCAGCGAAGCAGCTTCTCGGGCAGCTAGCAATGCATTTCCATTTCGCATACGTAATTCTTCAGCATTCGTGACCATCAGAACCGCATTGGAAATAGATACACCGACCGACATGATCATACCCATGTAGGATTGCAGATTGAGCGTCGACCCCATGAGCATCAACAAAGTCAGCGAACCCACTAATACAGCAGGAACCGTACACAACACAACTAAAGACACTTTGAATGACTGGAAGTTAGCCGCCAGCATCAGGAAAATCACAACAATAGCCGTGATCAAACCCGTTTGCAGACTATCAAGTGTGTCGATGAGCACTTGAGTTAATCCCTGCATTTTTACGGTTAGTCCGCGAGGTAGTTCTCCTAATGAGTCGATTGCTTTCTGAACGTCTTTAGCCGCTGTCCCTAAATCAATATCGTTCAGATTGGCCGTTACAGATAAAACCGGGATAGCTCCAATGTTATCATTTTCACCGTAAGTTGTTCCTTCCTGAAGCGTAGCCACATCGCTAAGAACCGGACGATTTGAATTCGGTGAAACCGGTATTTCTCCCAAATCATTGACACTGGTCATTTGCCCTTCTGGAACCTGTACCTGCACAGTATAAGATTGGCTCGATTTCGGATCAATCCACACACTTTTCTCAGTATAACGCGACGACGATGTAGCAGCAATCAGCGAGCGTGATATGGCCGATATATCCGTTCCTAACTGAGCTGCCCGTGTCCGGTCGATGTTCACATTGATCGCGGGGTATTTCGTAGCCTGACCAATCTGAACGTCGCGCAAATACGGAATTCGATTCAGTTTCGCGATTACTTTATTGGCATACTCCTCATTTTGCTGTTTGTTCTTCCCAGTTAGTTTCACTTCGATAGGCGTCGGTGAACCCTGGCTGAGAATTTTGTCGGTTAATTCAATCGGTTCAAACGAAAGCTTGACATCGGGCAGCGCCTTTTTCATACTAGCTCTGAACTTATCCTTTAGCTCATCCAGATCAACGTCATAGTCTTCTTTCAGGCTCACCTGCAAAACGCCCTCCTGAGGACCAGCCATAAACAGGTAAATCGGGCTGGTTGAAAATTGAGAACCGTGCATCCCAACCATAGCAGACGTAATCTCGACGTTTTCTTTGCCAACCAATTGATTCAGTACATTGATGGTTTGCAACATCGTGGCTTCGGTCTTTTCGAGCCGGGTACCATCGGGCTTTCGTATACGAACCTGAAACTGACCGCCACTTACTTTTGGCAATACATCACGCCCAATGGATGTAATCAATAAAATTGCAATACCCAGTGAACCAACTACATAAACCAGAACAATAGGCATACGATAAGGAAGCATGCGCCCAATAAACCGAACAAATCGCGCGCGTATCCGCTCAAAAAAGCTGATTTTACCATCATGGTCAAGATCTGTCTGATGAGCCAATTTCTCTTTTTGCGTCAACAGGTCTTCGGGTTCATGCTTACCGTTGGCCTTGGCTTTACCATTCGATTTAATTAAATGCCCGTTTACAGCTTCATGCTTCGTCGCTTGCCCATTACTAACCGGGTGATGTTCTTTCATCATCCAGTTAGCCAGTACAGGTACCAGTGTTTGAGCCATCAGGTACGAGGTGATCATTGAAAAACCAATGGCAAGGGCAAGGGGTAAGAACAACGCTCCCGGAATTCCTGTCATTGTAAACGCAGGGGCAAATACGGCCAGAATACAGAACAGAATCAGCAGTTTCGAGAAAGCGATTTCCTTACAGGCATCCCAGATGGCTAAGGCCTTGGGTTTACCCATATCCATATGCTGGTGAATATTCTCGATAGTCACTGTACTTTCATCGACCAGAATCCCAATAGCTAGCGAGAGGCCACTCAACGTCATAATATTAATCGTCTGTCCGAATAATGACAGGAACAAAACCCCCGAAATGATACAGGTTGGAATCGTGATAATTACAATCAACGCTCCCCGTACATCGCCCAGAAAGAGTAAGACCATGAGGCCCGTTAGAATAGCGCCGATAGCGCCCTCAGTCATCAGACTTTCTACCGCATTGATCACATACACCGATTGGTCGAAGGTGTAGGTCAGTTTTACATCTTCGGGCAGCAGGGCCTGGAAACGCGGAAGGGCGGCTTTCAGATTTTGGACAACTTCCCAAGTAGAGGCATCCGCCGATTTAGTAATAGGCAAATACACTGAGCGTTTCCCATTTACCAATACATATCCTTGTGTAATATCAGCACCATCTTCAATCGTAGCGACATCTTTCAAATACAGGTTTTGAACCGTGCCCGTAAACAGGGGAATATTTCCGAAGTCCTCAATCGTCTTGACCGTCGTATTAGCTGGCGTAAAGTAATTGAAGTCGCCAATCCTGACGTTTCCAGCTGGGGTTGCCTGGTTGTTAATTCGTAGGGCTGCCACCAATTGATCGGGTGTCAGATTGTGCGACCGAAGTAGCTCAGGGTCCGCTTTAATGACAATGGAGCGGGAGTTACCCCCAAAAGGAGCAGGCGACACCAGCCCCGGAATAGATGTGAAACCAGAACGGACATAGACGTTGGCCAAATCCTGCAATTCATTATTACTCCGTTTTGGGCTGCTCAACACCAACTGCCCAACCGGCAGGGTAGAGGCATCGAAACGAAGAATAAACGGCGGCTGTGATCCGGGCGGAAAACTGGATTGGGCCCGGTTCGAATAAGCAGATACCTCGGCAGCCGCCTGCGCCATATTAGTACCTTCGTAAAACGACAGTTTCAGGAGGGTAATCCCCTGAATATTTTTAGTTTCAATACTTTTTACCCCCGATACATAAAGGAGAAGGTTCACATACTGTTTCCCAAAAAACGACTCCATTTGGTTGGGCGTATAGCCGCCAAAGGGTTGAGAAATGTAGATAACCGGCAGATTTAAATTCGGGAATATGTCAATCTTGATCGAACGAACGGCACCAATGCCGAAGTAGAATAAACTGGCTACGATAACCAGAATCGTAATTGGCTTCCGTAACGCAGAGCGGATTAAATTCATAGCAATTAAATTCAACTTAAATTCGTAACTCAGCCGGGTGAATCAAACGATTCCTGTTTCAGCTTTCTGCCTGTTTAAAAGGCCAATCCAATAAAACCCAATTTTTTCCACAATACATCACATACACGGATATATCACACTGAAAGTTAACGAATTTGTCTGGCAATTACACGTGTCCCATTATGCTCTTTCAGAGGTATTTACGAGACAATTCATTAGCTAATCCGGTCGATCACTAGATTAATTCTGAGTAAAAACACCTATCAATAAGACGCCGATTCAAACCGGCAAGTGCTGTTAAATCAGGCAAAAACTAACGCATCTTCTAATACACCTCCGTCTATTTTTCAAGCATTTTATTCAATAAAACTACCCAGCTAAATCAGCCATTAGTTTTATACATTTGTGTTTAGCCAGATCAATTAGGTATAAAAAAAGTGCCGGGTATTCAACCCGGCACCCTTGTAAATAGTAACCTGACTAGTGTACTTGCTTAAGCTAAGCGATTGATACAATTTAAGTCTTCGAACGCAATTTTCAGGCGTTGTACCATGCTTTCTTCGCCTTTACGCAACCACACGCGTGGATCATAGTATTTTTTGTTTGGCGAATCAGCTCCTTCGGGGTTGCCCAATTGCGATTGCAGATATCCTTCTTTCGCTTGGTAATACTTCAGAATACCTTCCCACATGGCCCATTGCATATCGGTATCGAGGTTCATTTTCACGGCACCATAGCGAATGGCTTCACGAATTTCCTCGCGGCTCGAACCCGAACCACCGTGGAAAACGAAGTTCACAGGTAGTGGGCCCGTTGCATATTTATCCTGAATGTATTTCTGTGAGTTATCCAGAATGATTGGCGACAACTTCACATTACCTGGCTTATAAACGCCGTGAACGTTTCCGAAAGCAGCAGCAATGGTGAAGTTTGGCGAAATTTTGCTCAATTCTTCGTAGGCATAAGCCACTTCTGAAGGCTGCGTGTAAAGTTTAGAATCGTCAACATCAGAGTTGTCAACGCCATCTTCTTCACCACCCGTAACGCCCAATTCAATTTCGAGCGTCATGCCGATCTTGGCCATACGTTCAAAATACTTCGAGCAGATCTCGATGTTTTCCTCAATCGGCTCTTCCGACAGATCGAGCATGTGCGACGAGTACAATGGCTTACCTGTCTGGTCGAAATGTTTCTCGCCAGCGGTTAGCAAACCATCAATCCAGGGAAGAAGTTTTTTGGCGCAGTGGTCGGTGTGCAGAATCACTGGTACGCCATAAAGTTCGGCTACGTGGTGAACGTGTAGAGCACCCGAAATAGAACCGGCAATGGCCGCTTGTTGCTTGTCGTTGGGCAGGCTTTTGCCAGCATAGAAAATACCACCACCGTTTGAGAACTGGATGATAACTGGTGAGTTAACAGCTTTTGCTGTTTCCAACACGGCATTCACAGAATCTGTACCGACAACATTGACGGCAGGCAGGGCGTAATCATTTTCGTTGGCGTGACGGAAAAGTTGGGTAACGCCTTCGCCGGTTACAACGCCGGGGGCAAAACGGGTGGCTACTTCGCTCATGATTAGGGAGATTTTTTGGATTCGTTCAAGAAATAGTTTACCGAAAATAGGACCGGCTAACCTATCTGATTTCGAGGGGTAAAGTTGGGGATATTCGTGGAATATTGCTACTGTCTGTAAATTTTGAGCAGCTTAAAAGCCTCTTACCGAATCACCTCTATGATGCCTTCCTTCGTAAACGACTCTGGATAATCTGTACCTTTACCATCCAACTTATAAACATATAGTCCGCTCATAACTGGCTGGCCCTGATAGGTTCCATCCCAGGTTGCCCAGCCCGATGGCGATGAAGCTCCATCGGTAGCTTTATAAAGCACTTCACCCCAGCGATTATAAACTATAAGCGTCATTTGTGCAGCACCCGAACCATAAATCACCAAAGTTTCATTCATGCCATCCTGATTGGGCGTAAATGCATCAGGAACATAAATTACCGGCAACATAGGTGGGCATTTAGCCGCAATACGCACTGAATCGCTCGCCTGACACCCTGCCGACGTACGCGCCGTAACCGCATATGTACCATAGGTATTCACTTTCTGGAGCTGAGCCGTTCCTAAGGTTTTGCCTTCGCTTGTCCAGGTATATGTTGCGTCTGGTATCAAACCGGCATTTAGTTCAACATAGCCATTGTTGATATTAGCGAAACAAGTATCCACCTGATGTGGTCCTAGTTGCAGTTTAGGATTTGGATATAGGGTTACCGTTATGGCAGTTTCACTCTTACAGCCAGTACTTGCACTAAATGCTACTAGCTGATATTGTCCGCTTTGGCGCGCCAGAATACTCGTTCCTGTTATCGAAGTTCCGTCGGGTAATTGCCAGCGAAAGGCAGTCCAATCGGTAGTAGGAATTGCCTGCACTGTGAGCGTATCACCACAGCCCGAACGGGTTGGGCTCGCAAACTGAAAAGGCGATGGAGGAGTAAATGTTGCCGTTACTTCCTTCTCGGCAAAGCAGGTGGCATCGTCAGGATCGGTGACGCGGACTCGATAGGTCTGATTACCAGTGATTTTGGAAACGGTAAGCGAATCCAGTTGGTCACGAGGAGATAGGATACCCACCCCAGTCCATTGAATGGTGCCACCGCTTGCATGTGCGTTGAGCAAAAATGTACCACAGGAATCTGGAATAATTTTAGCTGTAGGGTTTACTTCAACCAGAACCACCCGAACCGCATTGGATGTTTTCTGTTTATCCTGACATTTCGTTTCGCGCACTTTAAGCGTATAAGTACCTGTTTTAGTAGGGCTCAATGTCGATTTATTGCCGCCAGCAACAGCAACGTCATCAAGATACCATTGGTAAATCAGGTAATTCGGGTCGAGGTTAGCGAGCTTCGATTCCAGCAAAAAATTATTGCACCCACCAGGCTTTTTAAGGGATATAGTAACTTCAGGAGGTAACATCGGTACTTCGTCAATTAGAAATGGCAGGCCCGCCATCGCTTTTCTGCCGCTCAGATTCACAGCCTGTGAGACCAAACCACAGCCCGTTCCTGACTGATTTGGTTGATTGATTGTCAATAGATAGTCTTCTCCGGGTGGAGCCCCATAGATTTTGTTATCGGGGCCAAGTTGTAAAGCGCCAACACCCGATGAATAGTTAGTTTGTCGCTGAACCGTTAGAGCGGTATTGACCGATAAACTAGCTACGTTAATCTGGTATATCTTTTTACTAAACATCGTAGAAAGATAAAGCAAGCTATTGTCGGGAGAAAACTCTAAACCATACGCGCCAACGGTTTCGGCACTTTCCAATCTCACTGGATTTGAGATAGCGCCCGTTTTGCTGTCAAAATCAAACACTTCCAGAAAACCACCCTGTATGCTATCAGAAACAGCAACGGCCAGCTTTCTACCATCGTGCGATGGCTTCATATACCCTTTGTTCTGTTGGTGCGTACTATGTCCTGCCCCAGCCAACGTTTGGTGCGTACTACCCACTTTATATAAGGAAGGCGTAAGAATCAGGCCGTTATCATTAATTAAATAAACGCGGAATGTATTACTACCGAAGTCATGGGTAATGATCCAGTGATTCAGGTTATTGCAGTGCTTGATAACCGTAATTTTTTCTGTAGCACCCGCCAGCAAAGGCTTGTTTTTATAGGTAAATCCGCCTAACCCGGAATTCAGATTCATATCCACGTACGCATACTGAATTCCTGTATTCTGGTTTTGGGTAGCCAGCGAAAATACATAAAACTGCTTGGTACTATTCTGATATGGAACAATAAGTGCTGACTGTGTCGTCTGACTATTGCCCCCTAAACCAGTAGCGCCCGGCATAACGTCATGGTTCCGATTCCAGATTGTGCTGCCATCTGTATAGAAAAGTAATTGCCCGTTCTCATCCGATATGCTGGCACAGCCTTCGGCAGAACGTAAATTACCATCTATCAGAGATTGAGCTGTAGTACCATTGAACGTAACTCCTGCGCGATCACCAAAATACCAGTTAGTATAGCTTTTGGGAGCTTGTGCCTGCACGGGAATCCACAAAAAACTCACCACTAGCGTTGCTAGTAGCGTTTTACAGATAGCCAGTTGCTTCAACTTAAGTTGCCAAGAGCGGTATTTCACGTATATCGATGAGTAAACTTTACCAAATACAAGAAAGTATAAACAAAGACAAGCTGAACTTAAATTTCTACTTATCAAGCCATGACCCTTTTTCAGGAATACTAGTTGGCTATTGTGTAGATTAAATTTATCTGTGGAGCAAACCCGATAGGTGTCTATTTAGAAGCCATTCGCGTGCAGTCGATAAATTGGCTAATCTATCTTCTGTTTCGTAAGATCGTTTTTTCTGCCAACTTTGAGTAACTAAACTAAACCCTCCGAATTCTTGAAAACGATCTTCTTTTGCCCCATGTGGGGTATGGAAAACCTCTCCTATACGGAAGCTGCTAAACGTGTAAAAGCGGCTGGATACGACGGTATGGAAATTTCGGCCGGGCCGGATAAACGGAATGAAGCCGTACAGGTTATGCATGATAATGGCCTCGAATTAATTTTAATGGCGTTTGGGGGCGGAAGTAATTTCCCTGAACACAAGAAAAAATACCACGATGACCTGCTCGACATCGCGTCATACAAGCCGATGTTCATTAACGCTCATACAGGTCACGACTATTTTACCTTCGAACAAAATGCCGAGTTGATTCAAACGGCAGCCGATGTAGAGAAGCAAACGGGCGTCCGAATTCTGCACGAAACCCACCGGGGTCGGTTCTCTTATAGTGCACCAGCCATCCAGTACTATCTGCTCAAATTACCTGATTTACGCCTAACTGCCGACTACTCGCACTGGGTTAACGTGGCCGAATCGTATCTGGCCGATCAGGCGCAGAATGTCAATCGTGCTATTGCCGTTAGCGATCATATTCACTGCCGCGTAGGTCATCCCGAAGGCCCACAGGTAAATGATCCCAGAGCTCCCGAATGGAAAGATGCCCTCGAAAGTCATGCCAAATGGTGGGATGCCATCCGTGCCCGATTACAGAAGGCCAATGCGCCGACCTTGACCATCACCTGTGAGTTTGGTCCAGCAGGCTACTTACCAACTTTGCCCTACACCCAGCAACCCGTTGCCAGTCAGTGGGATGTAAACGTTTTTATGAAAGATTATTTGAAAAAAAGATGGCAAGTGTAAGGAGTTACGGGTTGTGATTTACGAGTTGAGCTAGTTTACAGTATGATTTTTGCTCTATCTCGTAAACTATATTCCCTGCGGACTAAATCGTACTGGGTAAATCGTAAATTTGAGTATATGATTCGTATCCTATACATAGCTTGTCTGTTTTCAATTGTCGCCTTACAGTCAGTACAGGCGCAACTGGCGCAGTCATTACGTATTGAAATTCCTTCCGATCCGAACGAAGCCGAATCCTTCGACGTAACCCCTTTAGATGAGAAGGGCGTTCTGATGACCATACGAACGGGTGGTTTTTATGAAATAACGCCCGTTACGTTCAATTTTCAGAAGTACGACATTAATTTCAAATTACTGTGGCAAACGACATTTAAGCAGGATACGAAATATAAGCCCATATCAATATACAACACCGATCAGTACGTTTACCATCTCTTTCGTGAATACGATACGGATCTGTTCCAATTTGTCCGGCTACACCTCGACGATGGCGTGGTTGAAACATTTGAAGGCCATTTAATTGACCAGTTTGATGTACATCAATTTAAAGTGATGGGCAGTCAGGCTTATATAGGTGGTTATCACCATGGGCGACCAGTTGTGATGTCGTTTTCCTTTTTTGATCAGTCGACAAAAGTACTGCCCGGCATGTATGTTAATCACATGGAAATCAGCAGCCTGGAGGTCGATGATCGCCGTAAGGAAGTAAATGTGCTGGTTCATTCACTCAAACGCCACTGCAAATTTTCGATCAGAACCTACAATTACGATAGTAAACTACTCCGAACATTAGATTTCGATGGAGCAGAAAACGCACTCGTTTCAGGAAAACTTCTGCCCGTTAACGAACATGAATCGCTGCTGGTTGGCAACTACTCAACCGATTGTACACCCTATTCACAGGGAATTTACGTAACACGTATTCGGCATGGTGACTCGGGCAATGCCTCAGGGGGTACCTCTACTGGCGAACCGACTACAGAGATTCAATACATTGAGTTTTCGCAGCTTCAGAATTTTTTCAATTATTTAAAGCCAAATCGGCAGCAAAAATTGCTGGCACGGGCGAAGAAGAAGAAAGACGAAGGCAAAGATTATAAATTCCGGTATCGACTCTTAGTACACGATTTACAGCCCACGCCAGACGGACTCACACTAGTAGCCGAAGTTTATTTCCCACAATATCGGGGTAGTGCACTCGGCTACGGAGGCTACTTACGTGGTGCCGATCGGTACGAAGGCTATCGATATACCCATGCGTTTATTTGCGGCTTCGATAAACAAGGAAAACTGCTGTGGGACAATTGCTTCCCAATTAAAGAATTACTTAGCACTGACCTAACAGAGATGGTACAGGTATCGCAGCAGGGCGACCGCATGGTGCTGGCTTACCCTAACGATGGAGAAATTACGACAGAAGTGATCCAGGGGAGTAAAATCCTGAAAGAAACTGAAAAGTTTAAACTTCAAACCAATGCGGAGAATGAGAAAGTGACCTTTTCGGCACAGGATAATCTGATGGCCTGGTATGGTCGGCACTTTATAGCCTGTGGTTTTCAGAAAATTTCACCTAAACATGTTTCTACGCAACGGGAAGTTTTCTATCTCAATAAGCTGACCTATAGCGAAGAAAATCAACCGAGTAAATCGACCAGCGCTAAAACTAAAAAAAGCGACGGATCAGACCGATAAGCAAATTCAGTACAATACTGACGATAATACAAGTGACGATAGGAAAATAGAATCCTCCCCCATTTTTCCCTTCAACACGAATATCACCCGGTAAGCGACCTAGCCAATTCAGTTTGTCCCCAAAAAAGTATACGATCAGGCCGATAAGGATAATAGCAACTCCGATGAGTATGATGTATTTACCAAGTGTTGAATTCATAGTAATTGAAGTGACGAAAAACTACGTTTCTAAAATAAATACAATATAATTAAGCCTATACTTGCTTTTTCGGCAATTTCTTCTTAATTTTGCACCAGATTTTACAAGCGGCATCCGTCGCGTCTCTGTTTCTCTCCTTTTTACACGCTGAGTTTAGGTCTGACAGAGCCAATGTACGGATGTACAGGATGGGTTTCTGAGTGGACGTTCCGCCGTGTCGGAACATTTGCGCGTGGGCTAATCGTCAATCGGTCGTACCGGTATACAAATAATCCGGTCGTTGTTCGTTTCCCCCTTTTGATGAGGGCGGGGGAAAATTGGGTCCTAGTTGGGTCGTTGGGCAGCTTCGTTCGTTGGGCAATTCTCGCAATATCGCGCCGTTCACTGGCACACACTCGTCTTCGTTTGGATGATTTATTTTATTTAATCATTCCCAATTAATGAAAACGAAAACAACTAAAGCCGTTGATCAAACTGATCTTCTGGACATTGAAAAAATAGCTTCGGAAATGGCCGCTAGTGCGGTTACTCCAGCTACCACTGAAGCCAAAACGGCTAAAGTCCCAAAAAAGAAAGTTGCAAAATCAGCTGCAGTCTCAACAGCGGAAGTCTTTGCTGATGATACAGCCGTTGAGACTGTTGTTGAAGGCATTGCCGATAAAGTAGTTATTGTAGCCGACGCTCCAACAATAACTGAAACACCAGTTGCAGAGAAAGCTGCCGTAGTTGAAGCAGCACCTAAAGCTGATCAGATCCTGTTTTCCAGCTTAGATATCTCACCTGAGTTATTACAAGCCGTAACCGACATGGGCTTTGTTAGCCCATCGCCGATCCAGGCCGAAGCGATTCCACCAATTCTGGCTGGTCGTGATGTAATTGGACAGGCACAAACCGGAACCGGTAAAACAGCCGCGTTTGGTATTCCAGCCCTCGAACTGATTGATGTTCAGGATCGTTCGGTGCAAACGCTCATTCTTTGCCCAACCCGTGAGCTAGCCTTGCAGGTAGCCGAAGAAATTAAGAAACTCGCTAAACACAAACGGGGTGTACGTATCGAGGCTATCTACGGTGGCGATTCCATCGAACGGCAAATCCGGTCGCTCAAGAGTGGTGTTCATATCGTAATCGGTACGCCTGGTCGTGTTATGGACCATATGGAGCGTAACACGCTCAAACTCGATAACGTGAAGATGATGATTCTTGACGAAGCCGATGAAATGCTGGACATGGGCTTCCGTGAAGATATCGAGAGCATTCTGGAAGACATGCCCGAAGAGCGTCAGACGATTCTCTTCTCGGCTACAATGTCGAAGCCAATTATGCAGATAACCCAGAAATTCCTGCAAGATCCTGTGTTGGTGAAGGTTGTCAAGAAAGAACTGACCAACACGAATATTGAGCAGGTGTATTTCGAAGTGAAGCCGAAAGCGAAAGTCGAGGTTATGTGTCGCCTGATCGATATGTACGATCTGAAACTGCTGTTGGTATTCTGTAATACGAAACGCAAGGTTGACGAAATCGTAGAAGATCTGCAAATCCGTGGTTATCAGGCAGAAGGCCTGCACGGTGATCTTCGTCAGGCACAACGGAACAACGTAATGAGCAAATTCCGGGCAGGTACGACCAGTATTCTGGTAGCAACCGATGTAGCTGCTCGTGGTATCGACGTTGATGATGTTGACGCAGTTATCAACTTCGACATTCCGCTCGACGAAGAATATTACGTACACCGCATTGGCCGGACAGGCCGCGCTGGCAAATCAGGCCGGGCGTTCTCAATGGTAGGTCGCGATGAAAAATACCGTTTCCGTGAAATCCAGTCGTACACCAAAGTACGGGTTGAAAAAGGTGTAATTCCTTCTTTTGAAGATATCGTTGGTGTTCGTAAAGCTCGTTTCATCGAGCAATTGCAACAAACAATTCAGGAAAGTAAAGACCTGAACCTATACGATGATTTACTGACTCAACTACATCACACAGGCTTCACAACCGAACAGATCGTAGCTGCTTTGGTGAAACGCAGCATGGGTCTGGAGAAAAACGAATTTGCCGACCAGAACCTTGGTCTTGAAGACGACCGTCGTCGGGAAGATCGTGGACGCGGTAACGACCGCTACGCCGATCGTGGCCGTGGTGAAGGCGGAGGACGTTTCGACCGTAATGACGGACTAGACCGTCGGGGTGGCAATCGCTTTGGCGAACGCGACGACCGTGGTCCACGCTTCGGGGATCGGGATCGTAACCGCAATGACGGACCAGACCGTGGTTCACGTTTCGGAGATCGGGATCGTAACCGTAATGACGGACCAGATCGCCCAAGCCGTGACGGTGAGCGCAAGCCTTATTTCGATCGGGATGACAAACGCGTTCCCCGTGAGCGTGAAGCGAACATGACCCGTCTGATGGTAAGCATTGGTCGTAAAGACTTCGTTCGCCCGGGCGATATTGTAGGTGCCATTGCTGGCGAAGCCAACATTCCGGGCAATAGCATCGGTAGCATCGACATTTTCGATAAATTCACCTATGTAGACGTACCGAAAGACGTAGCTAACCGCGTTGTTGACGCTATGGAAGGCAATACGATTAAAGGTCGTCGGGTAAATATTGAAGTAGCGCGTTAATCGCCAAAAATACATTGATAGAAACGCCGGGAAGCTTGGACTTCCCGGCGTTTTTTATTTCCCTTTATCTGTCCAGTAACATCATTGATGCAACGTCCTGCCTGCAACCTTGTCTTTTGCGAGTCACTTCTAGTAGTACCGACCATCCTGGTCAGGTGTTATAACTAACGTAAATTCTCATCCAGCCGACCGAGACGGTCGGTACTACATTATGCTACGCAGCTACATCAAAATCGCCTGGCGAAACCTCTGGAAAAACAAGACGTTTTCCTTCATTAACATTTTGGGATTGGCCTTAGGTATGGCCTGTAGCCTGCTCATTATGATCTGGGTGCAGGACGAGCAACACATGGATCGCTTTCATAAGAACGATAGCCGGCTTTATCGGGTGATGGAAAACCAGCAGTACACGGGTGTCGTCAATACGTATGCCTCTACACCGGGTATTTTGGCCGAAAACATCGTTAAAGACATTCCAGAAATTGAACTGGCTAGCCAGATACTCTGGGAAAATACGCCCTTGTTTACGGTAGGCAATATCTTTGAGAAAGAGAAAGGACGCTTCGTTCAGGGTGATTTCCTGACAATGTTTTCGTTTCCGCTCAAAGAAGGCAACCCGAAAACAGCGCTCAAACGCCCTGACGGACTGGTCATTTCTCAGAAGTTAGCCGACAAATACTTCAAAGGGCAGGACCCAATGGGGAAAACCATTCGGATTGACAATACTGATGACGTGATGGTGACAGGCATATTGGCTGACATTCCAGAATCCTCATCACTGAAGTTTGACTTTTTGATGAGCTACGACCGGTGGAAAAAAGCCAATAAGTGGGCTCAGGAATGGGGGAATAATGGCCCACGCTGTTACGTACTGCTAGCCCAGAACGCATCGATCGATAAAGTGAATGCTAAGATCAAGAATTACATCAAAACCAAAAATAAAACCAGTAATGTAGATCTGTTCCTGCAAAACTACGGCGAGTCTTATCTGTACTCAAACTGGGACGCAGGCAAGCAAAACGGAGGTCGAATCGAGTACGTAAAAACCTTCTCGATTGTAGCCATTTTCATTCTGGCCATCGCCTGCATCAATTTCATGAATTTAGCCACAGCCCGCTCTGTCAAACGCTCCAAAGAAGTTGGCGTGCGGAAAGTGGTGGGGGCTTATAAAAACAGTCTGATAGGCCAGTTTCTTGGCGAATCAATGCTAATTACTTTATTGTCACTAGTGTTCTCGGTATTGCTCGTTCTACTGATATTGCCCGTTTTCAATACTCTAACCGAGAAGCACCTTTTCCTGGACTTTTCCAATCCCACCTTTCTACTATTGCTGGTTTCGTTAGCAGTGCTTACAGGCCTTGTTTCGGGCAGTTATCCTGCCTTATTCATGTCCTCGCTGAATCCCGTTGTCATTCTAAAAGGAGCGTTGAAATTCAAGGCGAGTGCTACCTATTTCCGTAAAGGCTTAGTCGTACTTCAGTTTGGGCTATCCATTATGCTGATTCTGGGTACGCTGGTCGTGTATCGTCAGATCCAGTATATTCAAACTAAAAACCTTGGCTACAACCGCGAAGGCCTGCTTTATATGCCTTTAGAAGGCGATTTGGCCAAAAATTTTCAGACATTCCGTCAAGAGTTGGAACAGGAGCCAGGTATCAAATCGGTCACTTGTGCTCAATCAGATCCACTCGAAGTAGGTAGTTCAACGCAGGGTGTTCGGTGGCCAGGTAAAGACACCACCCAGTTAATCCTCTTCAGCCAGAACGCTATCTCGTATGATTATGTAAAAACAATGGGGATCAAACTTCTTGATGGTCGTGACTTTTCGTCTGCTTACAGCACCGACACAAGTAATTACCTGATTAACGAAGCATCAGCCCGGAAAATGGGATACAAAGACCCAGTGGGCAAAGAAATGACCATGTGGGGCAAAAAAGGGAAAATCATTGGCCTAATGAAAGATTTCCATTATAACTCGCTTCATACAGCTATTGAGCCTTTGATTTTGCATTTGCAACGGGGTGCCAATGATACCACAAACTACTGGGGAAGTGTACTGGTCCGAACTCAGCCGGGGCAAACCAAACAGGCTGTGGCAAGTCTGGAAGCAAGTTTCAAGAAATTCAATCCACATTTCCCGTTCAAATACTCGTTCACCGATCAGGAATTTGCGAACTTATATAAGTCTGAAAATACAGTAAGCAAACTGTCCAGCTATTTCGCCTTTCTGGCCATTTTCATTTCCTGTCTGGGATTATTCGGGCTAGCCACATTCACGGCCGAGCAGCGTACAAAAGAGATCGGTATTCGAAAAGTATTAGGGGCTAGTGTGACGAACCTTGTTGGTATGCTATCCAAAGAGTTTATTCAACTAGTTCTGTTAGCGGCTTTCATTGCGTTTCCGCTGGGCTGGTACTTCCTGAGCGGATGGCTAGAAAAATATGCCTATCGAATTAACCTGGAATGGTGGTATTTCCTAGTAGCCATCCTATCAGCCGTATTGATTGCTCTATTTACCGTAAGTTTTCAAAGTATTAAAGCCGCTTTGATGGACCCTGTGAAGAGTTTGCGAACAGAGTAGAGAGGCAACCCTTTGCATCTGCTTAACCGGATAATTTTTGATATTACTATTGCTGACGCAGTAGAGACGCAAAGGATTGCGTCTCTACTGCTCGTAATAATAGCCGAAGATGATTCCCATCTCATCTTCGCTGGTCAGGCCAAAGCTGACAGCTTTCGTTGTGGTGTTGTTGTACGTAATTTCGGAAGTTAGCCCCTCCCCTTTTTGTAGGCTTATGGGCGTTGCAAAGGTAATAATGTCAGGGTGTTCCCAGTCGGTGGAGGTGTAAACCACTTCGCCATCGCGTGTGCCTCCTCTAATTTTTATCACAAATTTCTCACCCAGCTTGTGCATGTGCGAGGTCAATGTGAGAACCTTACGGGGTTTATCGAATGTAAACGACTTCGTCATCGTAACACGCGTGTTGGCCGGAAGGTTAAGGTTGGTATTGCTCAAATCCAGCGTCTGTACAACTTGGGTTACGGTCGACTTATCTACCGTATACAAGTTGATTTGAGCCTCGCCCTTCATTACGGATGTCGTTTTGTTCACAAAATGCGAATTTAGATCAAACGAAGCGCCGGCTGGAATTAGCAAAGCGGCTCCCGCCGGAAAGGTATAATCCTGATACTGCGCTTGCGATCCAGCCAGATAAACATGATTCGACATGGTAATAGCTGTCAGGAGATTAAGCGAATTATCAGGATTACGTAGATCACGAATATCGTTCAGGTTAGGTAATGAGCTTTTATTTCGAAAATCATAGGCTACAAAGTGGTGACTGCCACTACGCATCTTGGTTTCGTAACGATTTACATAAACATCCTGCGTATTGCCTACCATTCGGCGTGTAAACAACTCGCGCTCGAAATTGGGTTGAATGTCAAATAAGGGAACTGCCATCTGGAAACCCGTCCCGACTGCGGGCACCGGTAGTGGATCATACGTAGTTACAGTAGTCGTTTTATCATCCAGCAAGGTAGCATCGGCAACGCTACCTGTTTTAGGCGCTCCTGCTTCGATCCACCGGCGAACAAATTCAATTTGCCCATCAGGCAATGTTGCCCCACCTAGCGGCATTGGATTGCCATATTGCCTTCCCGAGTGATGGCTGGCCGAAATATTCAATTTATGATATAATAGGCTTTCCAGCGACGCAAAGGGTTTCACCCGTTTGAGTCCGTCAGTCTTGGCATCACTATTTTTAGGATCAACGCCCACCAGATTTTCGTAGGCAACGCCTGCAGCTAGTACCAGACCATGCTGGATGAACGTACCATCTTTTTCTGATAAATGACAACCCGACGTAGCACAGGAAGGCGTTAGTATTTTTTGCTGAATCAGGTCGAACGACGCCATTTCCGTCGGATCGGGCGCGTCAGTAGCAGTCTTACTACAGGACACCAGATTCAGGAATAAAGCCGAAACACCAACACACAAGCCTAAACGTGTATAAGTCAGGAAGTTCATAGTTTATTCGGCACAAAATGCACCTCTCGAAAGATAACGTAATTCCTTCCGATTTCCGTTAAAAGCGCGTTAAAACTGTAGGATAAAATCCTGTTTTGGCTGCTCCTGGCGAAAGAAAACTAAACCCACCCAGAATAAATCGACCGTTACACTAACGTAGGGATGAGCTTTGATATAAGCCCATGCCTCCTCCATTTCTGCCGACCAGTGAATATCATCAAATACAAACACGGTGTCATTATGAATATTCGTCAGGCAGGTTTCGAAGTAGCGAATAGTAGGTTCGTAGCGGTGGTTAGCATCAAAAAAAACGAAATCGATGGGGTCAAGAGAAACCACGGCAGAAGTTAGTGTTTCATCTAAGTTACCCACAACGATATCCACATTATCAACCCCTAATCGATCAAAATTCTGTTGGGCAATAGCGGCCGTTTCGGGGCATCCTTCAAACGTCAGCACATGACCACCAAATGGTTTAGTAGCTTCGGCCAAATAAGCCGTAGTGATACCCAGAGAAGTTCCTAGGTCAACAATGTTCTTTGCCTGAAATCGCTGGATAAGCCGGAATAGTAAACGACCAAAGCGACTTGGTTTCTGCGAATTCCGAGCAATATTCCCTATAGTACGTTGTCGAGCAGGAGTTACCTTAGAGCCCACCTTTCGCGCGGCTCCCCACCGGGCTCCGGCCCCAAAATCGGTAATAGTGATAAGCTGGCGACTCCTGCGAAGTTCTTTTCGTACTGCCTGAATAGGTGCAAATAAAGCTTTAGAAGCCTGTTTCGCCCGAATAACGTCTGTGTATAACGCAAAAAGAAAAGGAGAATGAAGCGAATGTTCGTCGCGAGCGCGACTCAGATAACGAAGATAAGCGGTAATCAAAATAGGTATGAAGTAAGATGTAGGATATATGATGTATAGAAGCAGAAATACATCATATATCACATAGCATACATCTAATTAAGTTTATAAGGCACGACCATCGTGAATTCGGGAATACCGATGCGCAATTGCTTACCATCGATCATCCGCTCGACGAGGTAGGTACCCGTCATTTTCCCGATACTTGACCGAAGGTTACAGCCCGACACATATTCGTGAACTTCGCCCGGCTCAAGTACAGGCTGGAGCCCAACAACTCCTTCGCCTTCAACTTCGCGAACCGTGCCGTTCGAGTCGAAAATTAACCAATGACGCCGGAGCAACTGAATAGTATAGTCGCTGGCGTTTTCGATGGTAATACGATAGGTAAATACGTAGTGAGCCTGGAGAGGACTGGAATAATCGGCCTGATACTCAGTCTTCACGCTCACTTTTACGCCTTCTGTGACTGACGAAACCATAAATTTAGTATCGTTTGCAACCTTAGAACGAAAATTAAGTTGATTAGTTTTGTTACGCAAGAACTGGTCTGAAAATATTTTCAGATATTAGGCTCTGGCGTTTATAGGCGTATAATGCCTTATCACCTTTATCAGTTCCCTACATGAATGTATCCATTGCCGAATCGTGGAAAATTCGCCTGCAAGCTGAATTCGACAAACCCTACTTCGTTGAGCTTGCTGAGTTCATTCGTCACGAATATAGTACGCAACGTGTTTATCCACCGGGGCGCCTGATTTTCAACGCTTTCGATAAATGTAATTTCGACAATACCCGCGTTGTTATTCTCGGTCAGGACCCTTATCATGGCGAAGGACAGGCAAATGGTCTGGCGTTTTCGGTAGCCGATGGTATTGCCAAACCTCCCTCCTTAATCAATATTTTCAAGGAAATTCAGGACGATCTGGGTAAACCCGTACCTAAATCGGGAAACCTTGAACGATGGGCCAGCCAGGGAGTTATGTTGCTAAACTCCACGCTTACTGTTCGAGCTGGGCAAGCAGGCTCACATCAGGGTAAAGGCTGGGAAACCTTCACCGATGCTGTTATTAAGCTGATTTCAGATGAAAAGCGAAACGTTGTTTTTATGCTTTGGGGCGCCTATGCACAGAAGAAAGGAGCCGTTATCGATAGCAAAAAACATTTGGTTCTAAAAGCCAAACACCCTTCTCCCATGGCCGCTAATTACGGAGGCTGGTTCGGCACTAAACATTTCAGTCAGGCAAATGCCTATCTGGAAAGTAAGGGCTTAGCCCCAATTGAGTGGTAAGTTGCCACTCAATCACTTATTGCTTAGACTTATAATCTGTTTGTAAACCTGCGCATATCCAGTTTGCCAGCGCTTGCCGATTATCGGCCAGTAAAAACCGCTGTTGGTCTTTATTATTACGGATATTGCCCAGTTCAATAAAAACGGTAGGTGGATGGCTATTTTTAACCACATACAAACTGCTCCTATCCGACACCGTTCCTAAATAATTTCGGGTAGGTTGGCTACGCTTATAACCCGCTTTGAAGCTTTTATGAATGTGTTTGGCCAATCGTTTACCAACCTTGCTATTTTCATGGTGATAAAAGAACACGTCGATATTCTGACCTTCACTCCGACTATCGACATGAATAGTCACCATACGCTGATAAGCTTCCTGGTGTTTCCGATGTAATTTATTAACAGCATCCGTACACTGGCGCAACCGTAACGTTTGGTTAAGCGGAATCGTCTGATTAGGATACGTAACCTCATCATGATCCAATTTCAATACGTTTGCATCTCGTATTCCATCATTCAGATCACGAACAATCATATAAATAGTTGCGCCATGCTCCATCAGCGCACGGGCTAGCCGAATCGTTACATCATACGCATATTCGTCTTCTGGTAATATATATTTTCCAAAATGGCCTAGTGCACCTGGATCTGGCCCGCCATGTCCTGAAACTAAATAATAGACCGCTCCCCTCAGCTTCTGATCTTTAACCGCGACATGAGCATACGCTGATCCTAACAATGACAGCGTAGAGCCTGCTTTCTTTTCAGTCTTTACAGCAACTACTGACTTAGTCATTTTATGACTGACCAACCGCACTTTATTACTGACAGAACGTTTATTAACCTTTTTCACCACTCGGTTCTTGCTGGAAGTTGTCCGAGCGCCAGAATGTGTATTTTTCCCTTTAGCTAATACCAGAGAGCCTTCTCCATGAATAAAGATTAACAACAGGAAAATCCTGAGCCATAGGTGATTGCCATCAGTCAATTTCTGAAATAGGGTAGCTGTAACGTTCATAACTAAAAATCTCTTTCAACGTATTGCCGTAAAAACGAGCATATTAACCTACAAATTGTAGGTAAGCCAAACCCCCAAATCTGCTACACCGCGCGTAAACAAATTTGGGGGTTTGAGTTAATTCTATCTTGATCTTGCTAATCGATTGTTCGAAATAATCGATTCCAGCGAATTTTATTCCAGATATTGGCCGGATTTGGATCGAGTGACATCCAGACAAATACGGCTTTACCCACAATGTGATCTTCGGGAACAAAGCCCCAGAACCGCGAATCGAGTGAGTTATCGCGATTGTCGCCCATCATGAAGTAATAATCCTGTTTGAACGTATATGAGGTAATCGTTTTACCGTCGATTTTAATACTTGCCGGTTCTACCTCAACCTTTTCATTTCCTTCGTAAAGTTGAATGACTGGTCCGTAGAGTGCAATGGTCTGTGCATTGATCTGAATTGTCACATCTTTTTTCGGAATGGTGATCGGTCCAAAATTATCATGGTTCCACTTGAATGTAGGCGTACCATAAATCATAGGAGACATCTCGCCAGGCTTATCAGACATTGGCTCGATACCTTTTACCCAATCAAATCCTTTGAATTTAGCAATTACATCCTCAGTCGTGTTAATGCTATAACCGACCATTATTGAGGTTTTGGTCGAGTCGTTATATTGCTCTAGCGGCTTCCAGTTTTCGGTTGGTTGGCTGGGGTCGCGGTAATCGTTAACGATATCGTACTTGCGGAAAAAATTCGCGTCAAGCGTTTCTGTTGTTTTAATGAAATACTTTTGCTCGGCACGAGGAGGAGTTGGAAACGGTTTTCCATTTACAAATACCTGGCGCTCCCGCACTTCCAGCACATCGCCCGGAATACCAATGCACCGTTTGATGTAGTTAGTTTTCAGATCAACAGGATAATCAATATTATCGTTGAGGTATTTAGGCGGCACGTTGAAAACAACCACATCACCATTTTTGACGTGAGTAAATCCTGGCAAACGATACGATGGCAACTGAATAGCCGTGCTATACGATGGAATATCGGTACCCCAGATTTTCTGGTGTGTGAGTGGCACCTGTAATGGCGTACGAGGTGTTCGGGTGCCATAATGCAGCTTACTTACGAACAGGAAATCACCAACCATCAGGCTGTTTTCCATTGAAGGCGTTGGAATTGTAAACGCTTCCATAAACAGCCATCGAATTAGCGTGGCCGCTACGACGGCAAATAAGACGGAATCGAACCATTCGCGAACGGGCGATTTCTTAGCTTTAGCCGGTTTAACTTCGGCTCTGGTTTTTACTTCAGACACAGAATATTCTAAGTTTCAGGTTTTAGGTCCCAGGTTAATCAGGCGCAAACCAGACGATTAACTATAGAACCTGAAACAAATTTAAGCATTTCCTAACAGATCATCCATACCAAATATACCCTCCTTTCCTACAAGCCATTCGGCTGCAACCACAGCGCCCATCGCAAACCCCAACCGATTGTGCGCTACGTGCGTAATTTCAATGCGGTCCACCTCCGATTCGTATCGCACTGTATGAGTACCCGGTACGTTTCCTTCGCGCAAAGATTCAATTTCAATGGCATCATCGCCTACAGGAATAGGATCGCGACCAGCTTCATTATTAACCCAGCGATGTTTGTTAGGCAAGCGCTCCAGGACCCCCTCAGCAAGTGTAATGGCCGTTCCGCTTGGTGCGTCTTTCTTTTCAGTATGATGAATTTCGGTCATCGACACATGGTACGATGGATAATTACGCATGAACTGCGCCAGCGTTTTATTCAACCGAAAAAACAGATTAACGCCGATACTATAGTTTGATGCGTAAAAAAACGCCCCTTTATTGTCGCGGCAGAGTGCTTCAATTTCAGCACGATGGCTGAGCCAGCCTGTTGTGCCACAAACCACTGGCCAGCCTCGCTCCAAGCAATAGGTTATATTTTCGACCGCCGAATCGGGCGAACTAAATTCAATAACGACATCGACATCGTCAGGTTCAAGATTAGCTAAATCAGCGTGATTATCGGCATCAATGCGGCCCGCAATCTGATGGCCTCGTTCGAGCGCAATCTGCTCTATCGTTTTACCCATTTTGCCGTAGCCAAGAAGGAGAATATTCAAGTTAGTTTGACGTTTGAGGTTTGAAGTTTACGGTTATCGTTTTTCTGTCGCGAAATTGCTGATGTTAGCCAACCTCAAACCGTAAACTTTAAACTTATTTAAAAGTAAAAGCTATCCGAACGCCCGGCACCAAACCGGCTCCAGGCATAGGAATTACATTGGGTTCGACGAGCATCGAAATATCGTCGGTTAAATCAAAAGTTTTTAAATGAGCCGCCACATTGGCTTCCACAATATTTACGGCATACAAAACTACGGACAAAAGAATATTTAAATCCCGATAGCGCCGATAGGTGTCATAAGCATTCTTGGCTCCCGATGATGTATAGAAGTATTGTTGACCAATAAGAACTTTATCTGGGGGTTGGCGGACTGCAGTTACAGAAATAACATTCGTAATCACACTCGGAAATAAAGCAGGGTCTAGTTTAACTGTATAAGCGCCCGCTACAACATCACCAAACAACAACCGACCATAGCCCACTGCAGCTTCTGCTGCCAGTCCTCGGTATTTGACGAACAAGTAACCCATTACGCCAAAACCAGCGTATATGAACGGGATTTTGTAGTACTGTCGGTTGTATGCTTGTCCAAGACCCGGCAACATTACAGAGCGAAGCGTTGCCTTTTTCGGAATAATCTTATGGATCTGGGCCTCTTGTTTTGCAGTTACACGTAGTGTATCAGGACCATCTAATGAGGTCGAATCATCATCTTGCGTTAATACCGAAGTACCGACCTTTATGCCATTTCGTCGGATTGTGGCGGGAATGGTATCAGTAGCCGAACGAATTTGACGGGTCGAATCTGTAGCGGCTGGTGTTGGCGCTGGTTTGATAGCTGGACTCTGAGCCAGGAGTGGCCAGACTGGCAAAACCAATAACAGGAAAACAACGAATGAGGAGGAGAACAGCTTCATAAACAGACAACGCCCAATGACTCCCTGGTTTATCCATTTATTCTCCCTTTTAAAGTAATTTAACACGATTTCGTCTGCGAGTTTAGCGCTGCGAACTCCGTCCCAAGAGCTTAGCTCCACGAGTTCAACTCTGCGAGTTCAGCACCTCCAGGATTTTGGTCAATTCTTCCTGAGAAGTAAACGGAATCTTGATTTCGCCCTTATGTTTCTCATCAGCTTTTATCGATACGCGTGTACCGAACAGCGACGATAACTTAAACTGAAGGCTGCGCATTTCCTGCTTCGGCAATGTAATGCGCCGGGTAGTGGTCAGTTCATGGGCATCTTCGGACAGGTTCCGAACGGCTTCTTCTACTTTACGCACCGACCATTCTTCATCGACAGCTTTCGTAAAGAGTCGAATTTGAGCATCGGGGTTCTCAATATTGATAATAGCCCGGGCATGACCCATCGAAATCTTATTGTCGCGTAACGATGCCTGAATAACGGGAGGTAGTTTCAGCAGTCGAATATAATTATTGACCGTTGTACGATTTTTGCCAACACGTTCACCTAATTCTTCCTGTTTCAGACTACACTCCGTAATGAGTCGTTGGTAGCTGAGGGCAATTTCAATAGCATTGAGGTTTTCACGCTGAATGTTCTCAATCAGAGCCATCTCCAGCATTTGCTGATCATTGGCCGTGCGAACATAAGCCGGAATACTCGTCAGACCAGCAATTTTAGATGCCTGCAAACGGCGTTCACCTGCAATAAGTTGGTACCGTTCTTTGCCTAATTGTCGAACTGTAATGGGCTGAATAATACCCTGTGTCCGAATAGAGTCGGCGAGTTCCTGAAGAGCTTCCTCATCAAATCGAGTCCGGGGTTGAAAAGGATTTGTTTCAATCAGCGTCAGACTAATTTCGGTCATTGTACTGATAGACTCAAACGGCGACGGCTTCGATTGCCGACTGACCGATTCGCTATCGTGCAGCAAGGCACCCAAGCCACGGCCCAATCCTATCATCTTCTTATTCGGTGCTTTGGTGTTTGCGTTGTCCATACGTAAATATGTATGATATAGGATGTAGGATGTAGGAATGCCGCAAAGCAGGTATATATCCTATATCATACATCCTATATATTTTAAGCTTCCTGCGGCATCAAGCCATTCTTAATCAGAATCTCTCGGGCCAGGTTCAGATAACTGACGGCTCCTTTGCTGTCGGCATCCTGCGCCAGAGCCGGAACGCCAAAGCTGGGCGATTCGCTCAGCCGAATGTTACGCGGAATGATGGTACTAAATACCATTTGCTGAAAATGGCTGGTTACTTCCCCCACAACCTGATTCGACAGGCGAACGCGCAAATCGTACATCGTCAGCAAAATGCCTTCGATAGCCAGATGCGTGTTCAGCCTCGACTGAATGATCTTGATAGTATTGAGCAACTTGCCCAATCCTTCAAGCGCGAAATACTCGCACTGAACCGGAATAATAACCGAGTCAGCAGCTGTAAGGCTGTTGATCGTAATGAGACCTAAAGAAGGCGAGCAGTCAATAATAATGAAATCGTACTCATCGCGAATGCTATCGAGCGTAGTTTTCATCTTGTCCTCCCGGTTCTGAAGGTTGATCATTTCGATCTCAGCCCCGACCAGGTCGATGTGGGATGGCAATAGATCCAGGTTCGGAAAGTCCGTCTGAATAATGGCATCTTGCGGGCGAACGCCCTCGACCATACATTCGTAAATGCTGTTTTCGATTTCTTTCGGATTGTAACCTAACCCCGACGTGGAATTCGCCTGTGGATCAGCATCAACAATGAGCGTCTGAAATTCGAGGGCGGCCAAACTGGCGGCCAAATTGATAGTTGTCGTAGTTTTACCGACGCCCCCCTTTTGGTTGGCGATAGCAATGACTTTACCCATGGGTCTGTGCGTTGCAGTCCCAAAGATGCCGGTTAGTTTCCACGAATGCAAGAACTGTTCCACGGAATGTTCCACAAAATTTCATCAGGAACGTATCGGTTTGATTATAAACCTCCAATCGGTAAGGTTCATAATCACTTAATCGAGTGAGGCATTGCCTATTACCTGAAGACAGGTATGTTTATACCCAAACAACTGCCCAACATCTGCGTCAAGGCTACCTCTCAACTAACTGGCAGAAGGCGTATCTTTATTTCTCCGATTTTACTGCCAATCATTTTTTATGAAAATTCGTTTTGCGCCACTCACTTGCAGTCTATCTATTCTTTTCAGTTTAATTCTACTGGAAGGCTGCCACCGATTCAGTCCTACAACATCAATCACCAGTTCTTCGTCGGGCTATAAGACTTCTTCGGATGATAGCACATTATACAGTGCCAGTTCTCCATTTATAATGCCTTACAACCGAATCATTGATGCAGCCGGGAAATCGGTCAGCTTTGGTGATGCCAGTGCTGAAAACCACAGTCTGGATGCCGTGTTGTTGCCCGACAAGAAAACACTGGCTGTCGAAGACCGGTATGGCGTCGCGTTTTTCGATGTAAAAAGTCAACAGCTGATTTCGCGATGGGATTATAATAAAGGCTCGGCTGTCAGAGGAAGCATGAGTTCGTTCTCGGGGATCAAAGCCATCGTCCATCACGATTCGACCTATATTTTCTGGGGAGCGGGTGGTCGTGGGAAGCCTAACTCGTATGTTATGCAGGCCGTTTGGGACGGTAAAAACGCCCGATTGGTTCAGACGATTCCTTTTGAGGCTATCGCTCCGGCAACCATTGCGCTCCCTAACGAAGTAGTGGTCAAAGAAGAAGCGGGCGATTTATTCTTATATACAGTGTTGAATGGCAACAACCAGTTTGTTAAGGTCAGAGTAAAAGACAAGCAAATGATCTGGACTGTTCCAACGGGTGTTGCGCCCTTTGGGTTGACTATCCTCGGTGAAAAGGCTTACGTCACCAATTGGGCGGGACCGGTGCCCGATGCCGCCAATGGTTTCGAAACGGCTGGTGTACCCTGGGGAAGTGCCTATATTGATCCGAAAACGGGAGCCATGGCACGGGGCACGGTTTCGATAATCAATATAAAACAAGGCAAACCGGAAAAGGAATTGTCTGTAGGACTGCATCCAAACGCTATCATCAGCAGCCCCGATCAGCGATTTCTATATGTCGCCAACGGCAACAGCGATTATGTGTCTGTGATTGATGCCCATACTCAGCAAGTTACCGACTCCATTTTTGTAGGCTTATTCAACCGGGGCAATGGCTACATTGGCAGCACGCCAAACGCCTTGGCCATCAATCCCGAAGGCACTACGCTCTACGTGGCCAATGGGATGGACAATGCCCTTTGCGTGGTTGCTTTAGGTAGTAAAGCATCTACTAAGGGAACAGGCAACCCTCAGATCAAAGGCTATATTCCGACTCAGGCTTATCCGTCGGGTATTGTACTGAATAACAACGAACTCTACGTAACGAACCTAGAAGCCGTTGGAGCGCGGGTTGCTAATCCCGTTGATCAGGGTGGGCAAGGCAGAAATCCGACAAAAAAAGAGTTGAAAGCTTACAACTCCCACAAACAGTTGGCTTCCATTTCCTTTATTCCGATACCAGATGAGGCTCAGTTGGCCGCGTTTACAGAAAAGGTAAAGCAGCAGAGTCTCCAATTCCGGTTAGCATTAACAGAACTGGTACCCAGACCTGGTGTAGCACCGGTCCCAGTGCCTGAGCGCATTGGCGAACCATCGGTCTTCAAACACGTTCTGTATATCATCAAGGAAAATCGCACGTATGATCAGGTTCTGGGCGATATGCCTCAAGGGAATGGAATGTCCGATTTATGCATATTTGGCGATAGCATAACACCTAATCAGCACCGGATTGCCCACAACTACCTACTGCTCGACAATTATCATGTATCAGGCAAATCCTCGGCAGAAGGGCATCATTGGGCCAGCGCAGCGATGGTCACCGATTATACGGAAAAGAGCGTACGGGCCTGGTTCAGAAGCTACCCGCACGTTTTGTATGATGCGATGGTCTATGACAAAAAAGGGTTGATCTGGAACAATGCCCTCGATCATGGCAAAACAGTTCGTATGTATGGCGAGGCTTGTACCTGCCATTACGATGAGAAACAATACGACTGGCGCAGCTTATATCAAATGAGAAAAGAAAGCAAGCCTTTCTCCTATACCAATACCACGACCATTTCTCGGGTAAGGCCTGTGCTTTCGATGGACTTTCCGGGCTGCGACGACGAAACGATCAGTGATCAGATGCGCGCTGATGCTTTTATTAAGGAACTGAACCAGATAAACGCCAATCCCAACGCCGATTTACCCAACCTGATGGTCATGTCGTTACCCAACGACCATACCGCTGGTGTCAATCCGGCCTTTCCTGTACCTAGAGCGATGGTTGCCGACAATGACCTGGCCGTTGGCCGAATTGTCGATGCGATTACCCACAGCCGATTTGCGGCATCGACCGTTATTTTTATTACGGAAGATGATTCGCAGGCGGGTTGGGACCATGTTTCGGCCTACCGGACTACAGGTTATATTATCAGCCCTTATTCGCGTTTGCAGAAAACCGTCCATACCAATTACAATCAGACGTCTATGGTTCGGACAATGGAGCAGATTTTGGGATTGCCACCCATGAATGCCATCGACGCAACTGCTCTGCCTATGTTTGACTGTTTTTCGAGTAACCCCGATCTTTCCTTCAAGTACAAAGTAGTACCTAATCGCGTTAATCTGGCCGATATGAATCCATCGCCAACGGGTTTGAAAGGCTCGGCACTCCGTTTTGCCAATCTGTCAATGCGCCACGGATTTCACTTGATTGACCGGGGACACGATGACCTTCTCAATCGGATTTTATGGTTTACGGCTAAAGGCAAAAAACGCTATCCTGCTGAGCTGGCAGGTGCTGAAGACGACGACGATGATGATTAAACAGGTTTTCGACAGGATTTACAGGATAAGACAGGATTTTTTATTTAGCATCAATCCTGTCTTATCCTGTAAATCCTGTCGAAAAAACTTGTCATTTATTATGCAATCTTGCCTGAGTTGACATAGAAATCAGACAATAAGGCCAAAAACTCTTCTTTGCGTCGGCGCGACACTTCAACTTCAGTATTATCGCTCAACCAGACCTGCCCGCCGTCACCTTTAACGTATCGCTTGATGTGTTCGAGGTTAACGATGTTGGACTGGTGGACCCGGAAGAAATAATAATTATCGAGTATTTCTTCATACTCTTTCAACAACCTCGACACCACAATGGGTTTGCTACCTGTTAGATGAAACTTAGTGTACGAACCCAGCGATTCACACTGAATAATGTCCGTCATCTGAACAAAGTGAATACCTTCTGCCGTAGGTAGAGCAATGCGCTGATGGGCGTTTTTTGTACGTTCATTCAAACGAGCCTGACGGGGTTCGTCGATATATTCCTTCAAAATCTTTACCTGCTGCGGATTGATGCCCACCAACTGAGATTTATATTTTCCCACAGCCGCCTGAAGTTCATCGGGATCAATGGGTTTGAGCAGGTAATCAATGGCACTAAATCGAAATGCCCGAATGGCGTACTCCTGATAGGCAGTTGTAAAAATGACGCCAAAATCAGCTTTCTCAAAAGCCGCCAATAAGTCAAAACCTGTTTTCCCAGGCATTTGAATATCCAGAAAAACCAGATCGGGTTTTTCATTTTTAATGAGTTCAATACCCAGATCTACGTTTTTAGCTTCGCCAACCAGCTCGACATCAGGGCAGAGAAGTTGAAGTAAGTTGGAAAGAGCTTGGCGGGCATTGGTCTCGTCGTCGATAATGACGGCACGGAGCTTTTTCATGGGATCAGGTTTTCAAGAGGAATAATCAAAGCGGCACACACCTTGGCGGTTACCCGCTTTATCTGATAAATATGAGCAAAAAAGAAAGAGATTCGTACAATCCGTGCCGCGACTACTATTTATAATCACAAGAACCGTGGCACGGATTGTACGAATCTCTCTAAACGTTGAAAAAGGCCAGCGCAAACAGGATAATCAGTGCAATAACAACTAACGCAATCCAGTCAAAGCCCTTTTCGACAAATCTGAAAAACCCTTTAGAAAATGACTTTGCCCTATTTTTCTTCATAAACTGATCGCCCCTTTCCATATCCTCATCCTCCTCTTCCTAGAGCTTGCTAAATACCCGCAAAAATGAACTACAGACGTGTATTGAATACGGTTAACTTGATACCTGGAGAAGAACGGGTAGAAAACGGCGGAATTGACTTGATATATGGTTGACTTAAACGCGTCGCTGATTTTATGAAACGCCTTATTTATCTTCTTTCTCTGGCAATTATTAACACTGCTGTTGCTCAAACGGGACCACCTCGGCTCATTGTTCGTGGCGACGATATGGGCTATGCACAGGGAGGAAATGAAGCCCTTATCAAATGCTACAAAGAAGGAATTGAAACCTCAATTGAGGTCCTTGTTCCGTCGCCGTGGTTCCCGGAAGCCGTTAGTTTACTAGCCGAAAACTCATCCGTCGATGTGGGTATTCACCTGACCCTGAGCAGCGAATGGGATAATATCAAATGGCGCCCCGTATCTGACTGTCCTAGCTTGAAGGATGCTGACGGGTATTTTTATCCGATGATTTACCCAAATAAAAATTACCCCAAACGATCCGTTGTGGAAAATAACTGGCAGTTGGCTGATGTGGAAAAGGAGTTTCGGGCGCAGATCGAGCTGGCGTTAAAAAAGATACCCCGCGTCAGCCACATCTCGGGACACATGGGGTGTACGGGCATGGGAGACGATGTAAAAGCACTGGTCAAGAAACTGGCAAAGGAGTACAAACTCGATATTATGCCCAACGAATTAGGCGTAGCGAATGCAAGCTATGTAGGTGCACATGCCACTTCTCAAGAGAAGATTGAAAGCTTTATGAAAATGCTCGAAAGTCTGGAAGCAGGTAAAACATATCTGTTTGTCGATCATCCTGGGCTTGATACCCCAGAGCTTCGGGCCATTCATCACATCGGTTATGAACAGGTCGCCATCGACCGCCAGGGTGTAACAGACTGCTGGACAAATTCAAAAGTGAAAGCCTTTATCAAAACCAAAGGGATTCAACTAATCAGCTACAAAGATTTGGCGAAGTAAGATTTAAAGAGCGAAAGGGCGAAGCCATCCGGGGTCTATTCGCTCTTTCGCTCATTCACTCTTTCGTTCTTTAATCACGCCCATACCTTCGTCCCTTCTGTGCAATTCCGGCACATCTCAATTTCGGAACGGGAACGGAATAGGGTTTCGCGGAATTCCTGATAAGCTGACCCATGCCAGAGGTCGGCGAAAGATTCGGTTTGCAGATCGCCAAGTCGGTGGTGAGCATCTTTGTCGAAGCAACAGGGCACAACGAGACCATCCCAGGTAATGACACAAGAGTGCCACATTTTCCAGCAATGATCACCGAAGCCGTTTTTAATTCGATACGTCCCGTCTGTCTGAGGGGCGTATCGACTGTATTGATCCATTGTCGGAATCAGATCGGAACCTTGTTCGTAATCGTAAATCTGAGCCGTTTTCAGACCCACTTCATCGACGCCTAATTCGCGGGCTAGTTTTTTGACTTCGGCAATCTGATGCTGGTTAGGCTTCACAACCAGAAACTGAAAGACAACATGCGGTGTCTTAGACTTTAATTCTTTTTTCCAGCGCAAGATGTTCTTCGTGCCTTCGAGCACTTTCTCCAACTTCCCCCCTACCCGATACTGCTGATACACTTCTTGGGTAGTGCCATCAATCGAAATAATTAACCGATCCAGTCCCGATTCAACGGTTTTTCGGGCATTGGCATCAGTGAGGTAATGCGCATTGGTGCTCGTAGCGGTATAGATCTTACGATCGGTGGCGTAGCGCACTAAATCCAGGAACTGCGGATGCAGGTACGGCTCACCTTGAAAGTAGAAAATCAGATACAACAGTGTATCGTGGAGTTCGTCGATAGTACGTTTATAAAGGTCTTCGCCCAGCATACCCGTTGGGCGGGTAAACGACCGCAGACCACTTGGGCACTCGGGACAACGCAGATTGCAACTCGTGGTCGGCTCAAACGAGATCGACATCGGCAATCCTCGTTGCACCGGGCGACCTGTCTGTTTGGCAACGTAATAACTCGACAGCACTTTCAGCGCATTGGCTACCCGTTTGGGCGTCAGTTTAGAAGCAAAATTAAGACCGTCGAGTAGGTTGCGATTCATTATCTGGATTTGGCAAAGTCACCTTGTACTATTTCTGCTTAACCGTAAAAAATCCGTCCGCATCAATAGCATATAAACCGCTTAGCGTCGCAGCAAAAACTTTGTTATTAAAAGCTGCAACACCCATTATCTGACTAAACTCCAAACCGTCGTTTGTTAATTCCCGAATGTTCGAAAACGTTTCGGAACCGTTATCAAGCCAGAAGACTTGAGCGAACGCATAGCCAATCAAATTACCGTTCACGACACTGAATCGTAAGGAGGGACTCGTTTGTCCCAATTTACGCCAGGTGAAGCCACCATCGTCAGATCGGGCCAATTCGCCAGATGTGCTTACATAACCGTATAAATGATCTTTATAGAAAAAGTAGTTATCGGGTGTATTTATTGTGATTGGAATTTTTTGAATACTAGCCTTCGTCTGTGGCAGTCTCGCATTAATAGCATATATAAACCCATTAGCTCCATAGATACTGCTAATAGGTGATGCAATGAAGTAGTCTTTAACAGCTATCATACCACTGATCGGAAATGCAGCCGCTACAGAATCGCTATAAAAGTCATCTTTGATACCGTAGTGAACAAAGTTGGAACTTGTACTACGATTTTGCATAAGCATTACATGGCGCGCCCCATAATAATTTTGATTAGCAGGATCGACAACCTGATATAATAGTGCTTTAGTAGATTCATTATAAGCCCCAAATACTGGATTACTGACCGAATTAATTTCTCTTACATCGAGCTGGGCATTAGCTATCCTTGTTTGAGCGGCTATATTAACCACGCTAGAGCCTTCCAAATGATATGTAGAATCAACAATATTGTAAATGTTGGCAAATCCCATCAAGGTTCGGTCGCTCGATGTGGTCACGTAAAGTGTGTTGCTAAAAATGGGCGGAATGAGTGAACGAGAATAAAGTTGCGGCCCCAGGCTATACAGTGTCCCGCCCCCATTACTATTGTATTTGATAAACGATGTATCAGCAGCACCCATCTGAAAGAAAGCATTGGTAGTTGCAATAACAAGCCGTTTATCCGTAGCATGAACACCTAACAAAACTTTATTGTCTAGAAAAATATCACTTCTGAGTTTCCAGGTCGGGCGTGGTACAACTAGTTCTTCAGTCTGTTTATGACAGGCCGTGGCGAAGATTCCCAGACTAATGAGAATAATCGAATAAAACTTCATAACTGATAAGGTTGGGTGGGTATCGAAAGCTAGTTTAACATCTGGCTGGTAATAGCAAAAACATGTGGCTTCAGCCTATAACAGCTTATACACCCGACAGCCATCTTCCTCAAATACCACTTCACCAGTAGGCAATTTTGCTATCATTTTGGGCAGACTTCCCGTCATACTAGCTGCGAAAACATAGCCAGTCAGGCTCTCATGCGTCCATACAATGTAGTTTTCTTTACCCGGAGCAACTAGCCATTTGGTCTCTTTACCGACAATCTCAGGCCAGATACTTTCGGCAAATTGACGTATCCGTAGGATGGCTTCAAACTGATCGGCGTTTTGCCCCCAGGTAAATGGACTGTGTGTTACTTTATCGGGTTGCCGGTCGTCTTCGATCCAGAAAACGTAGAGTTTCGAGTATTCTTCATTGGCCCCACGCTCTTTGTGCAGGTTCCGTACCTCGAAACCCAAACTAACATAGCTGGGCATATCGGTCAGAAATAAGGCGGTGAAGTAGCGAAACAGATTGCCCGTGCGATAGAACTCATCAAAGCGTGGATCGTCTTTATCAGCCGTTATCACCGTAAAATTGGGCGCGAAACGGTGCGTCTTCAGGTACGTATAATAATCGGCAAACCGATGGTTGAATTCGGCCGACCCTACTACCATCGACTGTAAATCACCCAGTGTCGAATCGGCTTCGATGGCGTCAAGATGGTCAAGTTCATTTCCGTAACCCATCGTATCGGGCGGAGCCAGGAATGTTTCCGCAAAAAATGCGTAATAGGGCACGCCATTGGCCTGAACGTGTTTTTTGATCGCTCTTAACGGATCATAATAATCTCCGACCACTGTAGGAACACCATCTGGCTGCATTTGTACGTGTGCCATATCGCCCCGCATGAAATCGAAGTTATACGCTCGTTGGCAATCATGAACCTTACGACAAATATATTGCCAGGCAGGCAGGTTCGGTCGATCAAAATCAAGCTCCCAATTCTGGTTATTATCTTTCGATTCGTAAAAGCGATAACGAGCTAATGGACCAAATACCCGCGACATAGCTTCGGGTTTGTCAAACGCATATTCGTACCAAATCTGGCCAGCATCATCGACAGTGAAAGTAGTTTCATCAATGTGCAGACCTCGATAAGGAGGAGCCATTGTCATCGGTAGCGTCTCGAACCCCTGTTCTACCAAGTAGCGAATAAGCGCTATTCGGCGGCTCAACCGGCCACCGTAGTCATGCGAATTTCCAAACAAAATGCGTAACCGCTGGTCATCGGTCAGGATGGCAATGTCGGTCGAGAAAAAAACATCTTTGGCACAGGTTAACGGCGTATTATCTGCCGCTCCGCGAAACCTCAAAAACTGCCAGATAGCATCTTCAACATACTTGTAAACAAAGCTGGAATAATCGGCCAGTTCGGTTGGCTTTCCTGATTTCACGTCGCGCTGTACCCACTCGAACAAGCTTGGGCAGGCCAGTACCATTTCCGAGAATCGGTCTGTATGTGGAATAACATCCATACCCACTGTGCGACCCATTGCATGAAGCAGATTCGTGACCACTTTAAGCTGCTTTTCGACAGAATCGAGAGCGGGCATGAAGCTGGCCAGTGCCACATCGAAAAACTCAGGGTTAATTTGCCAGCTCACCATTCCATACAAGCTACCAACTACACCTGGCTCCCAGATGGGCAACAGGTGAATACTATCGTGACTGGCAGGAATCGTTAACACATAGTTGATAATGTTCCAGAACGATCCGATAGTTCGAACATTTACACCAACCATATTGCTACGCTTAAGCCAGGAGCCATCCGAATAAATTGTGGCAGGGCTTTCGATGGTTTCGAGTGGATTCAATGCTCGACGTAGCGTGTCATTTCCCAACCGTTTGTGCAGAATTTCGAGTGTTTGGTAAACCGAAAACTGCACGGCTGTTTGGGGCAACAAGTTTGGTATGAACGACAAACGCCCTGATTGATAGGTGTCTGTGTACAGTTGATACTGTTGATACCAGTCGGCTTGTAAATTGTCGATAGAGCTGGACATAGAGCAAATGTAAAAGCACTTTTTATAAAACCAAACGTCCATTTTTGTGTCGTTTTGACACATGCGAAGTCTTTCGGCAATTATATCCTTACCCTCCTTCCAGTATTTTTTTAGTCCAGCACAGGCTTTCGGCTCAATACGTTTGTAGTACTTTTAACCGATGGTTTTTATTGATATGGATGTGCGGGTTACTAATCAAATGAAATAATAAGCCACTAAGTACCAATGTACCAACAACGGGTAGCGTATTGCTGTAAAATCCTCGGTTATTAACTACATCGGCCAGCAAATACACCCCGCCAGCAATTGGAAAGAGTGTTCCGGCAGCCGTAACAAACGGAATTCGACGATGGAGCATAACCGTTTTTATTTCGTCGAACCGGAAGGTTACGGGTTCATCTCGGTTCATGACTTCGTTGGCCATTAGAATGCTGAACGTACTATCTGTCACATCGTAAAGCTCCTCATTATATTTCTCACCCCTGGCTTTGAAGTGAAGGTCATCACCAATAAAATAACGATACCGGTGGAAGCCCCCAAGCGTGTGGGTTACATCAAGAGCGAGATAACGTGAGGGGCGAAGCAAAGCTGTATAGGAGTTACCCTTTCGCTGGAGAAGTTGTTCGGTTGTAAGCGTATCCTGCGGTTGTGCATACGACGCAACTGAAACAACGAACCAACAAGCCAGAATCAGACAGGAGCGAAAAATCATAGCGTTTAAGAAACAAATCAGGTGGTTTTGGTAATAAAGCCAAAACTACCTGATTTGTTTCTTAAAAAAATGTTAAGATGCTAAGTCAATTTATCGGTACCTGTTTTTACTCACTCAGTACTCGACCCTTAGGGTACTTTATTTCATAACGGAATGTCAGCGCGCGGCTTTCTCCTGGCTGAAGGATCAGACGGTAGGTTAGTTTGCCCGTTTCAGCATTTAGTTCAGCACCACCCGCATCGGTCAGTGATACCTCAATGCGACTATCGGTCGAAACTGGAATCTGGTCATAAACAGTTAGATTAACCGGTTCCTGGCGCGTGTTGCGCAAACTAATCCGATAGGCATGTCCCTCCCGCTGATTACTGCCAATCGTTTTTCGACTGTTGACATCCTCAATTTGCTCACGCTTGGAAACAATGCGTTTGTCGCGTCCTAACGACAAGCCTAATGTATCTTTTGCTTCTGTTAGATTTATCCTTGATTCGCCGACAAATGTGCCTTCAAAATAAATCCGGGCGGGACCGTTGAGCAGATTGAGTTTATCCCAACCCGTAATTTGAGCCGTTAAAAACGCATCATTATCAAGTTTCGGAGTCAGTTCATACCTGTATAATGCAGGCAGTTCGGCGGTTTGAACATCAACCAATTGCGGGCGACTATTGGTCAGAATCGTATAGGGCAGTGCAATGACAAAACTAACGTTCGTTGGTTGGTCAACGGCCTGTGTTACTGTTGATGTATTAACCAGTTGAGGAGCCGATGGTGCTGCATCGGGTTTACTTAAATTGCGTTGTGCCCCCCCGTATCCTGTCACAACTACTTCATTTAATCGTTGTTCATCAAATGCAGTTTTGGATTTAGGCCGAGGCTCATAGAATCCCACGTAATCGGTTGATAGTTGTGGCTGCGAACCAGGAAGGGCCGGGTTAGCAGTCGAAAGCGTAAGGCGAACGTTTTGCCAGTCGAAACCAGTGTTCTGATACACTTGTGCCTTGTAGGCCAGTGAGGCTGGGCCTTTCGCATCGCGCACTCGAACATCGTAGATCGGTGACCAGCCCGCGTTACTCACTACATAACTCAACTCCAGTTCGACAGTTGTGCGGTTCCGGGCGGTTAAGGTTACTTCAATTTCGCCCACGGGTCGCTCCCGTTTTGCATTCTGCTCATTTACCTGTGCGTCAAGTCGCTCTACGCGTTTTTTCTGTTCCACCATTCGACGGGTTAGTACCAAAAGCTCCTGACCAATTTTAGTAAGTCGTTCCCGGTAGAAAGCAGCCATATCGGCCACCTCCTTTACGGTTGTACCCGTCGTTTTGCCGCCTACCTGCTGATTCGCCAGAATGAGTTTCTTTTCCTGCTGAAGTACGTCTTCCTGCACTGTCAGTAATTCATAGGTTTCCCGATTGGTGCGAAGAGAATCTTCCAGTCGTTGTAGCGAGGCAGGTTTAGGCGCTTTGGTCAGGAAGTTAGTTCGAAACTGAACGCCCTGAATAATGGCATCTCCCTTGCCCGATACCTGAATGCTTTGTGGATCTGTCTGTGCAGGTACATTGTCAATAACTAATCGGGTCGTACCGCCTTCTAAGGTAGCCGTGGCCTGGGCCGACAATTGAGCACGGGTCAGAAATACCGTTACTTGCCGGAGCGTAGCCGGAACCCGTTGTTCATCGGCGGTACCCGATACCCCAACCTGAGCGAAAGCTAATCCTGTGCATGCGCAGATAGTAATGGTTATCAATAAAATTTTCATAGTTGCAGGATGTTTAGGCAGTGTAGATTCCATAAATGCGTGGACGGTTTAATTATTTGGTCAAAGCAACAAAATAATTCGCCGGCTTACAGAACTTTGCGGCTATGATTACTGCCGACCAACTTCGAACATTTACCGAACAAATCTTTATAGCCATCGGCTGTTCTGAAACCGATGCCCATTTAGCTGCCGATGTACTCGTCAGCGCCGACCTTCGGGGTGTTGACTCCCACGGCGTAGCGCGTCTGCCAGGATACGTCCGACTTTACGACAATGGGCGTATCAACCCCAAGCCGCATATGCGTGTAGTGCATGAGACTCCTTCTACAGCAGTTGTCGATGGTGACCGGGGGCTGGGTCTTATTGTGGGGCCCTGGGCGATGCAGGTAGCTATTGAAAAAGCACGAATCGCCGGAACGGGTTGGGTAGCCGTACGTAATTCTAATCACTTCGGTATTGCAGGTTATCACGCTATGCTCGCTACCGAACACGATATGATTGGGCAAGCCATGACGCATGCAGCACCCCTTGTAGCCCCTACTTTTTCGTTAGACAAACTCTTGGGAACCAACCCAATTGCGGTAGCAATTCCGGCAGCGACAGAACCTACTTTCCTAGCCGATTTTGCGTCGACGGCTGTTGCCTACGGCAAACTCGAAATCCTGCAGCGCAAAGGACAGGACATTCCACTCGGCTGGGCACAAAATGCTGAAGGCCAACCCACGACCGATGCCAATGCCATTCGCAACGGCGGAGCCTTACTTCCGCTCGGCACCGACCGTGAACACGGGTCTCACAAAGGGTACGGGTTGGGCGCTATTGTCGATATTTTTTCGGGTGTTTTGTCTGGTGCCAACTATGGGCCTTGGGTACCACCTTTTGCTACGGCAGGATTCATGCAGGCCAATGAAGGCGTAGGTGAAGGTACGGGGCATTTTTTCGGTGCCATGCGGATTGATGCCTTCCGGCCAGCCGATGAGTTTAAAACGCACATGGATACCTGGATTCAACGATTCCGTCAGGCAAAAGCTGTTAATGGAAAACAAGTTCTGATTCCCGGCGACCCCGAACGAATGATGGAAGCCGAGCGACTGGCCAATGGAATTCCGGTCGTAGAACCCGTCGTAAAAAGCCTGGAAGAATTGGGAGAGCGATTCGGGGTAAAATTGTAAAAATAGCACGCAGATTTAGCGGATTTGTTATGATTTACGCGGATAAAATCATAACAAATCCGCTAAATCTGCGTGCTATTATCATTTACCGAAATAAACCTGAAAGCCTAAGCTGATATTGAGAGCTTTGGGAATATTTGGTGTGAGCGCGTTTGATGTACCGGCAACAAGACTATTCACCGAACCGCCGTCTCCTCCCGTATAGGTCAGACCCAAATCGAAACTCACTGACCTGTTTATAAAGAAAGCGATGCCGCCCGTCGCGCTATACACAGCGTCGGTGCTGGACGCAGTTGGCGATCCGGTATTCGATACCGACGTATTGACAACGCCAATAGAGGCTCCTAAAAAAGGTTTCACTTGCGATGGGCCTATGTAGTAGCGTAAGAAGGGGGTAAGGCCAATTTGGGTAACCTTACTTCCTCCTAAACCAGCGTAAAAAAAGGGTATACCAGCCCCGACTACCAAGCCATTACTAACAAACCAGCCATAAGTTGGCTGTAGGCTAATAAGCGTAGTGGAACCCTCCGTTGGAATGACGATATTGCCAACATTAACGCCCATCAGTCGATTACCCTTTTCTGTTTGGGCCATAGCCCCCGATAAACCAGCGATCAGTAGGGTGATTGTCAAAAATGTTGTTTTCATAACATGTATATACGTTTAGTAAGTATATACCAAGACAAAACAACCGTTTCTTTTGTTTGTACAATTTCCTCATGATTTAACAAAAAAGACTCGGTTTCAAGCCGAGTCTTTTTTGCAATTACCAGAAAATCAGCCTATCGCTTGCCAATAAGCGCTTTCTTAAAGGTACCGTCAGAACTGAACAGCAATACACCTCGCTTATTGTCGGATGTCGTAATCGATACGATATAATCACTGGTTGTTTTATCCTGAGCTGCTTTATTAATCGTAGCTCCGGCATAATTGGTGGTAATGTAAGTTGTAATCGCAGCAGGTAAGCTCGATACAGCAACTTCGGTTAGCTCAGGGCCAGCTCCACCCGGGCGGGAGTGATGGGTTGTGTCACCTACGGTTGGTTTAGGATGATGAAGCGAATCGCCAGGCATGTGATGATGAGCCGAATCGCCGGGCATATGATGACGAGCTGAATCACCAGGCATGCGGTGATGGAGCGAGTCACCGGGAGCATGGCCAAAGCGCATTTCTGCTTCTTTCACAAAGGTTCCATCGGCTTTAAAGAGCAAGAGTTTTAGTGAGTTGTTAACCGTAATGGCAATCAGAAAATTACCATCGGCATCCTTCCGGGCATCCTTTATGGTTGCCCCCGCATAGTTAGTTGTAATGTAGGTAGTAATAGCTGCAGGCAAACTGGCAACATCAACCGCCGTCAGACTATGCGGCCCCGTAAGCGACGTGCTGGTAACCGTACTCGACCGGGCCGATGCATCGGCGGTCGGATCAACAGCAGTTTTATTGCAGGCATTCAACCCCACGACCAAAGCCACCACACAACTGAACACAAGCAATGTTTTCATAGAGATAATAGATAGGTTTTGTTAAAAAAATAAAACAGAAAAATAAGGCGTGACCAGCTTCGTTTGCCGATACTTCTCTCCTTACGTGATGCTCGTGACTAGTGTTGCAGAGGCTGGAAAAAAGAAATAAAAATGCTCAAATTGAGCCGTTAATGGCATTGACCATTAAAAACAGAGTAAAAGAATCAAGTAGAACCTATTCGCACACCAACTCATCGTTAACAGCCCACAACTCCTCTTAACTACAAGCAGATTTTTCAAAAAAACCGTTTTTTGCTTAATTCTGGCTACATTGAAAACCACATCCTTTTAATGAAAAATCAATACAATCAGTTATTAATCTTTACTTTTATAGCGTTTTATTTGCACGATAATTCGGTATTCCATATTCTATTTGGCCAATCTGCCAATTGTAAATATATTGTTCTATGAAAAAACAAAACACCCACCAATCCCAGTCACAATCACTCAACGGTACGACTCAATCGCAGGGCCAGTCGACCGTTAACTTCTCATTTAGCGATTATCAAACAGATAATTTTTTTGATGAGATGTTTGTCAGCGAGGCAAAAGTGCGGGATGGGTATGTCCCTTTTCAGCAGCGTGTTGAGCAACTTACCCGAGAGGACCTTATTGGGCGACAGCACGCAGCCGAACGGGCGCTGATGAGCATGGGCATTACGTTCAATGTGTATTCGGAAGGTGAAGGCACTGAGCGGATTATGCCTATTGACATTATTCCACGGGTAATTGAGTCGGCAGAATGGAACAGACTTGAAGAGGGTCTTATTCAACGGATCAAGGCTATTAATATGTTTCTGGATGATGTTTATAATGAACAGCGCATCCTGAACGACGGCGTTGTTCCTCGTGACCTGATTGAATCCAGTAAATCGTTTCTGCCGGGTTGCCTGGGCGTACGCCCACCCAAAGGCATCTGGTGCCATATTACCGGTACTGACCTGATTCGGGGTGACGATGGCACAATGATGGTACTCGAAGATAATCTTCGTTGCCCGTCTGGAGTATCATACATGCTTGAGAATCGGGAACTTATCAAACAGACTTTTCCTGAAGTACTGACCCAAACGGGTGTTCGCCCAGTGTCTGATTATCCTACGCGACTGCTTCAGATGCTCCAGTTCATTGCCGACCGGCCGAACCCAACAGTGGTTGTATTAACCCCCGGCATCTATAATTCGGCTTATTTTGAACACTCCTACCTGGCTCAGCAAATGGGTGTCGAACTAGTCGAGGCCCGTGACCTGGTTGTATCGGGTGGTTATGTAAAAATGCGTACCACTAAAGGTTTTCAGATCGTGGACGTGATTTACCGACGCATTGATGATACGTTCCTGGACCCGCAGGCTTTCAATCCAGATTCAATGATTGGTGTGCCGGGTATTTTTGAAGTTTATAAAAAAGGTCGCGTGGCTTTAGCCAATGCTCCCGGCACAGGTGTTGCCGACGATAAAGTGATTTATGCCTATGTGCCGCGCATTATCAAATATTATTTGGGCGAAGAAGCGATCATTCCAAACGTACGGACGTACATCTGTCGGGAAGAAGAAGACTGTAAATATGTGCTGGAAAATATTGAACAGCTAGTGGTCAAAGAAGCTAACGAAGCGGGTGGATACGGCATGTTGATCGGGCCTAAAGCTACGCCCGAAGAACACGAACTGTTCCGTAAAAAAATTCAGGAGAATCCACGTAACTACATTGCCCAGCCTACTATCTCGCTCTCACGGGTGCCCTGTATTGTGGGTGACCATGCCGAAGGTCGTCACGTAGACTTACGTCCTTATATTCTCTACGGCGATGGTGTCAATGTAATTCCGGGTGGTCTAACGCGGGTTGCTCTTCGCAAAGGCTCATTGGTCGTCAACTCCTCGCAGGGCGGTGGGGGCAAGGATACTTGGGTGTTATATTAGGGTTTCAGGTTGAAAGTCAACGATCAATCCGGGCCGCCGGTGCGGTTCCAGGTTTCAAGTGCTGAGTCTACAACTTGAAACCTGGAACCGCACCGGCGGCCCGGATTGATCGTTAAACTCCCTACCTTTACACCCCAACTACAACAAAATCGCCTTGCCTGATTTAAGCATCATCATTGTCAATTATAAAACTCCTCAACTCATTCTTGATTGTCTGACGTCGGTTTATAACTATACACAAGACATTTCTTTTGAAATAGTAGTTGTTGATAATCAGTCGGGAGATAAGAGTCAATCTATTATTCAGACGTCTTTTCCAGCTACACACTGGTTCCAGATGGGCTATAATTCGGGCTTCGCACGAGCTAACAATTTTGGCATTCGTCAGGCCCAGGGGCGTTATATTCTTTTGCTCAATTCAGACACACTTCTAATCGACAATATACTGGCTCATTGCGTTCAGGCGTTGGATGCGCAACCTGATGTAGCCGCCGTGAGTGCCATACAACTACAGGCAAATCGCCAGATTCGCCCAAACTTATATACAACCTTCGGGCAGATGCGCCGAGCATTCTATATCTTACCGGGTGCAGAAGCCTCAGAGCGGTTGCTAAATAAGCTAATGCCCGATACACAATATGACGACCCGAATCAGGTTGATTGGCTTTCGGGCGCTTTTCTAATGACCCGAGCTTCTGTCATTGCCAAAGCAGGCATGTTGGATGAGAGTTTCTTTATGTATGGCGAAGATGTAGAATGGGGATACCGGCTGGGTCAGCAAGGGCGGCTTCTCTTGCTGCGCGACCAGAAATTCGTACATCTGGAATATGGTAGCAACGAAAACAATCAACAGCACGTAGTAACACATATCAACCGCTTCAAGCCGCAAATTCAGGTATCCCAGTTATTATGGGTGCGAAAACAGTACGGAATTGGGGCGTATCTGGTGCTAATTCTACATTATATTGGCATGATTCCCATTGTATTTATCTGGAAAATGGCGGTTAACCTTCGCGAACGACGGCTCCCCTGGGTCGATCTGGACAATCAGTGGGCGTTTACAAAACAGGTTGGTATATTCCTGCGGTTTTTCTGGAAAACACTGCTTAATGAGCCCGGATTTTATAAAGTCTGATTACTCGCTGAGCAAACCTAAAAAAGGATACACTTTTGC
>NZ_WPIN01000089.1 GCF_009754945.1 Spirosoma arboris | reverse complement strand
CCAGTCAATAGCTTGACGGCTTATCATGATTACATCTCGTCGATGCAATCAGTCTCTCCCTGTAGGTCAAAGAACGTATGAACCCGAATGGTTCATGTGGAGAATAACGGATTCGAACCGTTGACCCCCTGCTTGCAAAGCAGGTGCTCTAGCCAACTGAGCTAATCCCCCATGGCTTATGTCACTTGTGGGCCTGCGTGGACTCGAACCACGGACCTCTACATTATCAGTGTAGCGCTCTAACCACCTGAGCTACAAGCCCAGTGCTTTGCGTATTAACATTAATAGTAGCAAATAAT
>NZ_WPIN01000088.1 GCF_009754945.1 Spirosoma arboris | reverse complement strand
CACTCGGTGGAGGAAGCCATTAAGGATGCGTCCGAAAAATTGGAGGATGAGCAAGACCTAGGGCACACGCTTTAATGGCGGCCGATCGGTCTACTTGCTGGTCAGCTCCATTTTAGTTTTACCGTCGTTCAGTAGGTAGCCTCCCGCTCGTCGACTGATAAACCAGCGGCTATGGTGCATACTCTCTTTACTTACTCTGCTTTCCAGCAGGAGGGAATCGTTTTTGACTTGCCAGCGAATTGCTATCGCCGTCCTTAGCTCACCAAGGCCCGCCCTAAACGAGCCCTCACCACTTTTAAGAAAACGATATTCCATCGTTTCAAGCGCCAACA
>NZ_WPIN01000087.1 GCF_009754945.1 Spirosoma arboris | reverse complement strand
ATTGGTCCCGGTGGAAAGGAATGGACCCCAGAAGAACTCGATGCTTATCCCTATAAAAATACAATCTGGGGCATACGCGATTATTCGGGTGGTGAGCGCATACCCGATCCCGATGAGGATTACCACAATCCTACTAGTACTCAATAGCAAGGAACGGAAGAGCAAATAGTCTTTACAGTCAATGTTTTTACCATTTAAACCAATTTCAAGATGCGAGTCACAAGAAAACAGATGAATGCAATACAAAACTATAATCGGCTCGATGCAGAATACCGGGATCGGATGGAGGTCAAGCAAGGCGTCGATGAAATGAAGCAGGCGATCCGGCAGATATTGGCCAAGGAG
>NZ_WPIN01000086.1 GCF_009754945.1 Spirosoma arboris | reverse complement strand
TCAGCTCGGCAACGGCCAGTACTTGTGACCCCGTATCCAATACTTATTCCACCACAGCTCTGGTCCAGTTGACCAATCCCATCACAGGTACACTCACCATTTCCAATGGGCCCCAAAGTCTCACCTTCATTACCACGACAGGCAGCTCAGCCAGCTTTACAGCCAGTTTCACAGGCTTAGTCTCGGATGGCTCCTCCCATACAGTGATGGTCAGTCTGCCAGGCTGTTCAACCACCAGCACGACCTACACCGCTCCCGCATCTTGTAGTGTCGGTGTGGGATTGGCCGTCACCGACCCAGGAGTCTGCATTCCGGGTACCAACACTTACAACACAACCGGTCTCATTAGCCTGACTAATGCCGTGGCCGGAAGCCTCACCCTC
>NZ_WPIN01000085.1 GCF_009754945.1 Spirosoma arboris | reverse complement strand
GGATCAAATCTAAATGTTGTGGAGCGACTTGGCTTAAGCATATAAATGAGTCAGTTGATAAAGGAAGAATTCCACATTCCGAACTTCACAGAATTGATTGCGAAAGGACTTGATTTTGGCATTAAACGATTTAGTCGGGGATAGCTGTTTGATATGAAGCAAGACCTGATGGCTCCGAATGGGGAAATTTTGTGCGGTAATGCAGGAAAATAAACCCTTCGACAACAAATTGTCCTTTTGCTGCTCTTTAGGTTGATTATTTAATTCCTCAAGGTTGTGCATGCTGATCGACCAATGTAAGGTCAAAATGGTCCAGAATGAACTTGAGTAAAAGTAACTTGATCAGGGGTAGGTGGCCCTCCAAAACAAATGAACTTGGTTCGAAAGCACAAGTCTAG
>NZ_WPIN01000084.1 GCF_009754945.1 Spirosoma arboris | reverse complement strand
TGCCATGAAGAAAACCAAGTTCACCGAAGCGCAACCGGGTGGCCGGAGCCATCGTCTTTGCTCTTAAGCAATCTGAGACTGGAGTGGCCGTGGCCGAAGTATGTCGTAAAATGGGCATTAGCGAGGCCACCTATTATAATTGGAAAAAAAAGTACGGCGGATTGGGGGTTGCCGAGCTCCGACGATTACATCAGTTGGAACCGGGCCGCCGGAGCGGAAGAAAACCGTCAGTTGAAACAGCTAGTGGCCGACCTGAGTCTGGACAAACAAATGCTTCAGGATGTGCTCAGAAAAAAGCTTTAACGGGGCCGCCCGAGCGGGCCAGTTCAGCAAAGAAAACTGGCCGCAAGTTTAATGGAGAGCTATGGCACGGGCCACCCCGCAAGTTTCGGCTCGTCGTGCATGCTCTGTTATTCAGTTC
>NZ_WPIN01000083.1 GCF_009754945.1 Spirosoma arboris | reverse complement strand
GGTCAGGAAGGTTTTTAAATCAAGTCAGTGTACAAACTAGTCTTTAGTGAACGGCAATGGAAGCCCAACAAAGCCCCTACGAAAGGTTAAGCGATAAACAGCGCAAATTCGTTGATCTCTATTGTGAGTATCGCAATGCGTCACGTGCGGCTCGCGAAGCTGGCTACTCCGATGCTCGATCGAATCAGTCCGCTTATCAATTATTGACAAATATTGACATTTCTGCTGCCATTTCGCAGATTATGGACCAATCGGCAATGGGAAAGGGTGAATGTTTAGGCCGTATGACGGCTTACGGTCGCGGCACGATGGAGCACTTTATGACCGAAGAAGGCGAGCTAACGCTGAACTCGGAGGATGCTAAGGCCAATAGAGACTTGTTGAAAAAAGTGCGTCAACGCAAGATAGTCAGGACGACTCCGGC
>NZ_WPIN01000082.1 GCF_009754945.1 Spirosoma arboris | reverse complement strand
TCGATGGGGGGATCTGCAAAACTATATCAATGCGATTTATGTCTACAATTCCTCGGTGAGTATCCGTAACTCCTCCATTCGAAACAGCGAAGGAACCGGTATTTACACCAACTCCTCGATAAGTGTCACCAACTCAACGGTACAGAACAATCAGACGGGGATTTACATCACTGGGGGATCCATCACTCCTATTATCAGTTCGGTGACATTTAGGGGCAATGCTAAAGCCATCGATGCGACGGCTGCCACGGTAGGAGGAATCAGTAACCTGACCAATACGGATATCTATCTCCGAACCGATGCCTCCACGGTATCCTGTACCATCCCCAAACCGGGTTCAGGCTCTTATTACGTGTTGAACAACTATGGATTTACCATTAAGGAGAACACAACGACCACGATAGAGCCAGGGGTAGAGATTCGC
>NZ_WPIN01000081.1 GCF_009754945.1 Spirosoma arboris | reverse complement strand
ATTGTGTCTCCCTCGAAAGCGAGACGATGTTGTTCAACCGGCAACCAAAGTTGCAAAGTTGAGTATTCGTTGTGCTGACCGTTTGTCAAAGAACTGTGCGCCTGGCCCGTTGGCCGAAGCGTGGTTGAGAGCAGATTTAAAAGTCTAAATCGTGTCTCGTTGTTTGGGAGTGCAAAGGTACACCTTATTTCCCAGTTGTCAAGTAAAATCGAAATTATTTTTTAACGTTATTTTTCGATCTTTTTCACTTAACTGATTGATTAGCAGAATGTTACCTTCTCTTCATCAATCCTTCCCGTTGTTTGGGAGTGCAAAGGTACCAGACTTTAGTTAGCTTGTCAAGTAAATCTGAAAATAAATTTTTACAATTGATTCTCAGCGAGTTGCACTTAATGAATTGATTGTCAGTTTCTTGCGATGTGCTTCTCAA
>NZ_WPIN01000080.1 GCF_009754945.1 Spirosoma arboris | reverse complement strand
CGGAGATAAGATTGAAGAAACTCAGACTGAAATTGAGTTGCACGACGCCAAGGATGCAGTCGATAAACTACTTCAGGTTCACGTTCGGGCGAATGTTAAAATCGACTTGTCGAACCTAACCGACGCGCAGATCGATGAACTACTCAATAAAGCCCTCACCAAACTAGATCAATCTTAACGCATATGACGACCGACGAAAAAAGGCAATTATTAGCCTTGGTGCTCAAGGGAGATACCGACGCCCTCCGGGTTTACCAGGCTCAACGAGCCGTAAAAGACCTCGACACACGTATTGTGATCGACAGCCGCCCAGTCGGCGGACCAATTCAAGAGATCGATAAAGCGGGCATCATCCGGGAGATCTCGATGGAGGAATTCGATGCCTTACCCGAGCAGGCTCGCAGCCGCATCGTGACCATTATTGACACGATGGATGGTCATAAGCGACCCGCGCCAGACGAAGATTATAGTAATCCCAATGAACTTAATAACTAATAAGCGATGAATAACGAAGTCAAGCGAAAGCTCTTAGCCCAGGTTCTAGCGGGCAACACAGAGGCACTACGAGATTATCAAATCAAGCAGGCTCAACAACCGACCGATTCGGAGAAGCATTTATGGATTATCGATGCTCGGGAAATTGGAGGCTCGATC
>NZ_WPIN01000008.1 GCF_009754945.1 Spirosoma arboris | reverse complement strand
GTCTGACCCTCACGGCCAGTACCACCGCCCCCTCACCCACCTACAAGTGGAGTACTGGGGCCACCACCGCTGCTCTAACGGTCACCACCGCAGGCACCTACTCAGTGACCATGACCTCGGGCACCTGTAAAGCCACCACGGCCAAAACGGTTACTGGTAGTGGAGCAGCCCCCACCGTGGCCATCAGTGGTACCACCGTACTGAGTTGTAGCCAGCCCAGCCTGACGCTCACCGCCAGCACCACGGCTCCTTCACCCACCTACAAGTGGAGTACTGGGGCCACCACCGCTGCCCTGAGTGTCACCACCGCGGGCACTTACTCAGTGACTATGACCTCGGGCACCTGTAAAGCCACGGCGGCTAAAACTGTTACGGGTGGGTGTATTAGCGGCCGCATAGCAGCAACGGCTTCAGCAGAGATTGAACGTATGCCTTTATCTATAAGAGTTTATCCTAACCCAGTGCATGGACAGCTTCAGGTTGAGGTCACTAGTGATGGGGCGGAACCAGTGAATCTACATTTATACGACATGAAGGGTATAGTTCTTATCCATACAGATCTGGCCCCACGGGAAGGTACACAGCAAGTTAATATACCTTTAAATCAGTCGCCGTCGGGACATTATATTTTAGTGGCTGTATCGGGGAAAGAAAAGGCCAATGCCCATGTGATTATAGAATAGGCAGCTGAACAATATTAAATGCTCTAATTCCAATAATAAGTTGAAGAACGTGACACTAAATGAAAAATCCCCCTCGGCGGTGAAGTCGAGGGGGATTTTCGTGGCTTTATAGGAGCCATAACAGTCGATATAATACACAGGAAATCAGACACTTATAAAACGTGTTGAAAAAATGTTGAAATGACTCTATTTCTCTTCAGTTTTCGCTTAAATAGTGTTCCCATTTTTGTAGACATAGGTTGAGCTAGACAAGGGTCTGAACAGTCTTATAGGATATCGAATACCCACTGATTATCAATGTATTATAAATAATTAGGGAAATTTTAGGAACCATTTGAACTATCCCTAGACTAAAAGGGGCTCGGCTCCTACCAGGAGCCAGTAGATTATCAATTAGTAAGTTAAGGTTCGGCATAGCCAGTATAAGAAAACGTTGGGCAATAGACTAAGGTGAAAAAGGGTGTTTATACGGTATTTTTAGCTACGTTACCAAAGAATAATATTCTTTATTCTATATATTATTACATTCAATCGGTTAATTAGGACTTGTCAGAAATAGGAGGATCATTTGTTAGTCGATCCAATTTTTTCTTATTCTCTATATCCTGCCTTTTTCGTTCCTCAAGCAATTCGGCCTGCGTAAGTATCAATTGCTCTTGAGTCTGAATTAACTTCTCTTGAGTTATACGTAGCTTTTCAGCCATCTCCCTCTCATTATCATTTGCCTGGTTTGGCTTTTCTTCAGCAACTTTTTTTGGCAAATACATTTCACCTTCGCCAGCCTCCCACCATGTGGGATTTAGCCCAAGTTTTTGACAGATTTTGTTGGAAACATTTGGGCCAATTTTTCTAGTGCCGGCCAATAATTGATTGACCGTTGAAACGTCAGTCTCTAACCTAAATGCAAATTCTTTCTGTGGAATTTTAAGACTAGCGAATACGTCAGCTAATCTTTTTGTTTTGTCACTCACTTGAAAATCAGATAGATAGAAATTTAGTGTTACAGATTGTATAATTTAGTGTTTGCAAAAATTTGCATTTGCAAATTTTTGCCATACTTTAGCGTCATAAAGACGTAGCAATCATAGCGATTTAACGTCATTAATCGCAAGGGTAGATGAAAAAAATATATGAAGGTTTAACGAAGCGTTTTCGGAATGCCTACTTCCACCGCATTCCCTATAAAATGCGCAATGCTGTCAAAGCGAAGTTTTGCGAGGAATTCAGCATCTCCGAAGACACATTTGGTCATAAGCTATCCGGTGGCAATAGCACCACCATGACCGAAACTGAGTGCGAATGGATGGAAGCGGTCAATCCAATGGAACCTGCTAAAGCAGCCGCACAGTCATGAAAATCTATCCTCCCGTTTACACCGACAAGACCAAGGAATCTGTCCTACTCTTGTTTAGTCAGGATGTATCCTCGGCTCATATCGCCCAGGTCTTGCACATAAGTCAAGATACTGTTTTTGCTATTTTGGATGGGCACGCCAAACAAGAAGTCCCCGAAAAGTTGCCGTCGGTAGGCAGCCTGATTACAGCCTATAAACCAGAGTCAGGCACACTAGAAGTCAACCTGCTCCTTACGGGGGTATCGCCATCAGCAGTCGAGTGGCTAACCGGTGCCTTGGCTCGCCTGGTCAATAACCCTTCTGCACCCATTATCTAATCCGTCTATCCTAATCAATCCTTTCGAGTAATGGGCCGACCAATCTTGCCGAAGCGGGTTCAGTACAACGATAAATGCACTACCTGTAATCGGCACGTAGTCGATCAGGAAACGCTAACGACGGTTAAATCATCCGACTTACGGGCAATGGGTGCTAAACGACGTTTCAATGCGCAAACCCAAGAAGTGTGGTGGAGCTGGCCCCGAACTTTTACCAGTTGTTACAACTGCGACCCAGACTAATCACTTAATCCTTGATCACTCATGAAAATTAGATTGACTGGCAACAAAGCCGATTTTAAGAAAATCGAGCCAATTCTAACTGCTAACCGGGCTGTTTTCGATAGCTATCGCAAACCTCAAAAGGGCAATAATCCTCTCTATAAGGAAGGGGGGGATAAGTACGATCCCAAGGCAGGAGAGCAACTGCTGATGTATCTGGATATTCCGGTTGATGCCTTTGTGAAAATGCTTAAAAAGTAGGGTAGACCTGCTAAAAAGAATGGAGCTATCCTATCTACTGGAAGCCTATAAAGCCGGGACATTGCTCTTACCCGACCTGCATTCCCTATTGGACGCTCAGACGCGTATTAGTGCCTATTACGAGCGATTAGCGGCCATTGTGCCTCGGACTGATTTTATTACCGACCTCCTGTCTCTGCTGCTGGCTATGCAGGATGCTTTTACCCAGTGAATTAACTGTCTTCACCCCCTAAACCCCCTCCAAAAAGATCATGCTACTTATTTATAAATCCTTCCGAAAGTCATTGGCAACGCCAACTAGTAAGCCGAAGTCGGGCGATACGGGTATCCTGTTAGCCGATTTATGGAGGCTGGCCAATACGCCAGCCAAAACCCTTGAACAAGCCGAGCAGAAACAACGGCTCATCAAAGAAACACTATGGCTACTGAACAACTCCCGAATTAAGAAGAAACGGGTAGCTCCTACGGCAATGAGCACCAAGCCGCTGTGCACCGTTGTTTTATCTGACGATTTATTGACTGTCCTGGAAGGGGGATTGTCCCGCGCCATTATTGATAGACTGCAACGTCCCGATGTGGTGGCTCCGGAGCTTATGGAGGATCAGGATGAAGATCTCTACGACTTTTCAGTACGGGAACGAGCCATATTTCGCTACCAACGGGCTGAGCGGTTTACGCTCGATAAGCTACTAGACATTGAACTACTGCTGAGTGAAGGGGATGGTAATTTCGTTGGTACCCTCGATGAGTTGGACTTGCTGAGTTCATGGGCTGAGCATGAGTTGGACTTTCTTACGTTGACCTCCATTCCATTTCGCCGATTTCGTGACATAGAGGGCAATCTTATTTACCCACCCACCATCGACAAGTGGCTTAGTGAATTAATTGTAGCCATTGACATGGTTGACGACGTGGCTAAACCCATGCGGTTTAGCATTCGCAAGGTGCCCGGCTTTGGCTGGATTTTCGGCAGGAAAAAGGATAAGGGTTTACAGGTTGAAGACTGATGTGCGTGATCCAGCCAGGCTACTGCACTGGCTGGACATTTTTCCACGACTTAGCTCCCCTTAACGAACCCGCTGATGATTACCCCACAAGCTATTTTTTCGCAGACTAAGGATGGTCTTGACATAATCCTTCGCTACTACCCACAGGCCGAAGTGGGTGTAAAGCGCAAAAATGCCAAATTTAGAATTCGTTCGGAACAGGATGATCCGTCTCCATCGGCTATTTTGAGCCATTATAACGGCATCTGGCGCGTCACGGACTTCGGCTCCGGGGAGAAAGCAATGGATGCCATTGGTATCGCCATGAAGGAGGAAAATTGCGATTTCCCGACCGCCATTAAACTCCTCTGTGAACAACACGGCATCATTGACGAAGAAGGCAAGGTAACGGCCAAACTAGAGCCCAAAATTAAACAGCGTCCGGCCAAAGCCGACGAAGAAGAGGGTACTACGTTTATCACCAAGGAGTCATTCACCGTTGCCGAATTGCAGACTATTTTTTCGCGTTCGATCTGGTCCTATTTGAGCCGACTTAAATACGTAGCTGGTGATGAGCCAGGCGATGAGCTGGCTACCCGAAACGCGATTACCATTTGTAAAAAGTACCGCTTTTTTAGTCTCGAATCGTACACGATTGTCAAGAACCGCAAGGCAACCATCATTAGCAGTACGGAGCTTTTTCCCATTTTTCTATTCAACGAAGGGGATTGGCAGAAGATTTATAAACCCCGGGAGCGGGAAGCCCAGCACCGTTTTTTCTCCATCGGCAAAAAGCCCGAGCATTACGTCTTTGGCCTGGAGCAATGTCAGCGCCGGCTCGATGATCTGCAAAAAAACGATACCCCAGGGGATTCGGCGGAGGAAGAACCCGAAAACGGGAGCCGGGAAACCCAACTCCCCGAAATCATCATCTGCACGGGTGGATCGGATGCGTTGAATGTGGCTGCCATGGGCTATTCGGTGGTGTGGTTCAACTCCGAAACTGTCGATCCCAAATCAATACCGTTCTATAAATTTCGCAAGATGGCCGAGCGGGTCTACAACCTGCCCGATCTGGACGGGACGGGTCGCAAAAAAGCCCATGAGCTAGCCCTGGAACACCTCGATTTGTTTACGGCCTATCTGCCCGATGAGTTGGGCAACCGGCGTGATCTGAAAGGCAAGGTCTGTAAAGATGCCCGGGACTATTTCAACTACTATTCGACGGAAGATTTTAAGAATCTGTTGTCAATGGCCTTGCCCTACCGGTTTTGGGATGAAGAGCCCAAGCGCACCCGGGATGGCAAAATCATCAAAAAGTTTGGCCGAATTCAAGCCGAATACAAGCCCAATAACCGAAGGTTGTACAATTTCTTAGCCCGCAGTGGCTTTGGTAAACTGCCCATGCCCAACACCAAGGATGGGGAGATACTCATTCACCTGCTGGGCAATGTGGTACATAAAATCGACTATAAACACATTCGTCGTTACATCGAAGGGTTTTTAGAGTCGCGCCACGCGACGGAGGATTTATTCAATGCCTTTTACCGCTCCGACCAGGTGGGTAATAACTCGCTGGAAAATATCAAACCAGTCTCGCTCGACTTCCAGGATTTTGGCCGGGATTACCAGTATCTGTTTTTTGCCAATGAGGTCTGGAAGGTCACGGCGGATGGCATTGAGGTCATCAAGCATGAGAAGTGTGACCGAATCGTCTGGGCTGACAAGGTCATTCCACACCGGGTCAAAAAGCTCGATCCCATGTTCACCATTGGGCTCGATGAAAAGACCGGTTTGCATACCATTGACATCCAGAAAAAAGACTGCCTGTTCTTTCGCTATTTGATCAATACCAGCCGGGTTTACTGGAAAAAGGAGCTGGAAGAAAAGCTGCCCGAGCACAGTCATCAATTTCAGGCTGATTACCTGGCTAACCACCAATGGTCGGTTGATGGGCCACTGCTCTCGGAGCAGGAACGGGCCGATCAAGCCCAGCACCTGATTAACAAAATGGCTTCGCTGGGCTATCTGCTGCACCGCTACAAAGACCCGGCAACGGCCTACTGCGTTTGGGCCATGGACTACAACATGCAGAACTCGGGCCAATCCTACGGCGGGACGGGCAAGAGCCTGGCCTATGACAACTTAAAACGACTCATCCGCCAGGATTATCATAATGGGCGCAACGACCGACTGTTCGATAACCAGTTCATTTTTGCCCGTGTCACCAAGCACACTGATTTCCTGTTCTTTGACGATGCCTATGAGTACTTCAATTTCAAGTTTCTATTCAGCATCATCACCGGCAGCATGGATTGCGTGGCCAAAGGCGTAGATGGGTGGGTGCTGAGCAATGAGGAATCGCCCAAGATTTGTATCACCTCCAACTTTCCCCCGCGCGATACCGATTCGGCGACCCAGCGCCGGTTATGGTTCACCACCTTTTCGGACTATTACCACAAAAACCCCAATGGGGAGTACAAAGAAGAGCGAGACCCCAAGTCCGAGTTTGGCAAGTCCTTATTTACCGACTTCACGCCCGAGGAGTGGAATTGGTGTTTGAATTTCTACGCGCAGTGCATCCAGGTGTGGCTCAAGTTCGGTAAAGTGGATACGCCGGGCGAGACGGTCAAGCAGAACACCTACCGCAATAAAATGGGAGCCAGTTTCCACGCCTGGGCCGATGTGTTCTTTAGCGAGGAAAACGGGCGGCTCAACGCGTATGTGCAGAAGATCTACGCCCATGAGGTGTATAAGCGCGATTACGACGGCAAGATTTCTCCCCAGCTCTTCAAGGACAAACTGCGCTACTGGTGTCTTTACAACGACTATACGCTCGATCCGGTGGAGCTGCAAAACGAAAAGCAGAAACGGATCATGGTGAAGGTCTACAAACAGGAATTCCGGCAAGGCCAGTGGGTCAAATCCGACAAGCAGGAGACCGTTGAGCACATCTACATTCAAACGCCGGGTGTAGAGCTGACCCAAGCCGGATTAGTCCGGGATGGCAATGGACTTTCCCCCATCGACCCAAAAGAAGCCATTGGTTTTTAAACAACAATACTCATGCAACCAAAATTTAGTGTGCTAACGGGAAATCGTAAACCCGTCAATCAGCTCGAAGCGCATTTGCTGAAAACGGCTCAGACTTGGTGTAGCCAGGAGTCGATTGGCTACAAAAACAGCGTTGGCCTGGTACAGGTCAGAACCTTATTGCAGTTCTGCGAGGCTCTCCAGCGGGAACGGACGTTGTATTGTCTGGACCACCAGCGAAGCCGGGAAAATTCGGTTCGGATCACTCATTTTCCCAATTCTCGTTCAGTCACCGGTAGGCAGTTCATTAGCGTTTGCGTAGCAGGGAAAAGCAGCGAAACGTTCGTGGTATTCTATTCAAGGAAAACCGCCTGCTGATGTGGACACGCTCCCTACTCGCAACGGTGATCGTACTGATCGCCAGTACGTGCCTTATTCTCCTGAGCTGGATACTATCGCCTTACCTGAGAATGCGCAGACGTCGGCGGCAGCACCGCCGGCAGGTGAGCGGTTCATCGACCTTTATTCCTGGTGGAAAAAAGTCGGTCTTGAAACGACTCCGTTCGTGGTGGTGGAGAAGGAAATTGAACATACCCTAACCAGTACTCGAACGTCTCATGTCTGGATTCTCCTGGTCGGGGATTCTAACCGGCATCGACGCTCCGTAAATGAATTTCTTGCGGCTATCGACGCGGGAAAAATCGAGAACATCACCTATCGCTAATGGGCCTTTACCATCGGCCTAAAATTCACCTTAAAACAGCGACTATGACTACGGCCAGTTTGCAAAAACTAGACAGCCTTCTTTCCTCAATGGTGGGTAAACGATACATCATCAAATCGCAGCTCCACCAAGTGGTCAGGTATCATTTTGACGATGATAAACTAACCCTCGTAACGGATAAAAAATCTTTTGTCGTCGATGTGCAAAACAGCCTGAAACTACTGGAATCATTTAGTAAAACCGATCAAACTCATGAGTAACCAACCCTTCCAAATGGACAATTCCCAAAATTTAAACGCGCTTTGGTTAGGTTCCAATGCTATGGATTTTAGCAAGGGCATTCAAACGCGTAGTGGCATCAATCCCGCGACTGGCGAGCCCTACTTTCGCTGCAACTGGCTCATACCAGGCCGTTTTAGTCTGAGCTGGTTAAAGAGCCGTCGAAAGGATAAGATCAGGAAGCATACAAATCGGTTTAAATCACGTTAAACAAATCGGTATAAACATCTCATCTACAATAAATACAAATCCTAATCCACTAAAAGCCCTCCGCGTGAGGGCTTTTTTGTTGTCTAACTGCTGTCATCCCGATTCTTGACAATCTTGCTTAAGATTACAAGGATAAAAATTGTAACTCTGTAACCTTGAATTGGGAGAGGGCATATCGAATTGAAATACAGCGAGTTACAGAGTTACAAAAAATAAACTTTACTGTAACTATTGATAAAGAAGTTACAAAGATTTGTAACATATACTAGCTGATAAAGAGGCTAGTAGCCAGGTTACAAACTCAAAATAGCTCTATGGCAAACTTGTAAAACGGGTTGTAACCCATTTGGCTATTGGAAATCAAGCCGTTAGCTTCTATTTAGCTATCGGTTACAGAGTTACAGCTTTTCCGCACTTTCTTCCAGTTCATTCGTTGCAGATTTACAACCGGGAAACTCGCCAAAAGGTGTATTCGGTAAACAGTTCGAAAAAAGAGAATCAAGCCCTACCGGGTAAAATGCAAAACGACGGCTACCCGTCTGGTCGTCGTCATTTAAAATGTCCACTAATATTTAGCGCTTACTAATCAATTCGTATCGTTTCAAGTTGGCTATGTTCTAGGGTCAAATTAACGGAACGCTCTCCCTGGGGCCGGGTTCGGTGAATGACGTTTTTAGGGATGGTAAAAAGCTGGCCAGGTAACAACTCGATCGTTTCGGTTTCCAGGTCAATGACTAAAACACCTTCAACGGTCATAAACGTCTCATCCGAATTGGGATGATAATGCCAATAATAGCTTTGAGTCATCACACTCAGTCTGACGACATGGTCATTGACCAGGGTAATTGGAAAATTCTCATACTCAGCCGTCACCGCTCGGGTTAGTTCACTAATATCAAGTCGAGTCAGGGATGCGGGCTCCATCGGGTTAGGTATCGTAACAGCGTGAGATAGACTAAAGGAAGTTCAACCACGCAGGTTGCGCTTTGCTAGCAATGGGAAATAGGCTGATGACTGCTTACCGGTTGCGCTATTTTTCTCGCTTTTCTGGTTGACTATGGCACTGCCTGATTCGGACTCCATGTTTTGTAAACTCAACTCTACGAGTTACTGATTCTGACTAAATACGCTGGCTGAACACAGGCCAGTTAGTCAACTAGACCCGCTTTAACTACCTCCCGACTCAAGCCGGTATACCTGGCAAAGTCATCGACGGAAACAATAGGTTCAACGGGGGACTCTATACCCGCCCGTTTAGAGGCTACCATTTTAGCGACCTTGATGGCCCGTAAGAGCGAGAAGGCTTTGGCTCGTTTGTAGCCCGTAATATTCTCAATGTCCTTACAGGTAATGCGCTCGCGAGAATTGACTTTCGTGCTCATACTTCAGAGAGGTAATACCGGTGCGATTGGCTAAAAAATGCTATAAAGTGCTACAATATACTATAAAATTTCTACTGTAGAACTACGCCAATAGGGCGGTATTACCTTCGGACAAACAAGGTACTACCCATGATCTCCCAAAGTAATACCCAGGTACTACCACCGGTACTACCGATACCCCCCGAAAGTATTACCCAGGTAATACCGCCGGTAATACCTGCCCCCGTTTCTTCAGGCGATGAAGCCGCTCAAATGCCTTCCTCCTCAGGGCCAATACCGGGTAGTATCGGTACTACCCAGGCCGAGGTAATACCGGTAATACCGGATGCGGGTAATACCCAGGTAAACCCGGTAATCCAGGGTAATCTGGCCGGTTTACCGCCCATTGAGCCCGAAGGTAATACCGAAGGAACAGTGTCTAAAAGCTACAAAATACCCGTCTGGGTAATACCCACGATGGAGCGGGTAATCACGGAGATCAATAAGGTATTACCTTTTGGAACACCTCCTGTTTCGATGCATTCGTATGGGGTAGACACGCTGACGCGTCACGAAGAATTTAGGAAAGCCGCTCAGCAAAGTCACTATTTTAAGGAATGCTATGGCGTGGCTTCAGCTCAACTCCAACAGGCTCAACGGGAGCTGGCCGAACTCAACGCCAACTTGGCTAACCAACCCGTCCCTACCGGCCAGCAATCGGTACTACCCCAAGTAACACCTCCGGTAATACCGCCCGCTGAACAGAGTTGGCGAGTGCGCTATGAGCAAGTGAATAGCGAGTTGCAAAAGGCGCTAGAGGCTCACGCATTGGAGAAGCGAGCGGCCCAGCCCGTGTATGCATTAGTGAAGGTATTACCGGACCTCTTGGAACAGCTCTATCAGGAGGCCTCTTCGGATAGCTGGCGTACACCCCAGTATTACCAACAGTTCTTTCAGGAGCTGCTAGCCCCTTATCTCGATTCAGAGTAGTCACCCTTACTTTTTCTTTCCATGAACCGATTTATTGCCCTGGTCGAAACTAGCGATGAAATTGCCCTGACAACTGAAGGAGTGGTTGCCATCAGCGGTGTACATCTTTTTCCACAGATTAATCCGGACACGTTCATTACCCTTTGGAACGAAGGTATCGTAGCTCTACGCCAATGGGATCAATTTTGTGAGAGCCTGTTTCAAATCCTCACCAAATCGGGCATGATTGACGAAGAGGGCTTGCATGTCTCCGAGTACAGCCCGGGGAGTATCTGCCGGTTCATCCTGGCCAATAAAGAAGTGCTGCCAGAAGGATTTCGGGAAACGGGCTTAGGCATGATGGTCATGCAGGCCATTAAAACGGGCGCGAAGACCATCAAAAAAGGAAAAGACATTGTCATCGACTGGAAAGAGATAACGGCTCATGCTGGCCCCATGACCGATGCCGTCTTAGTCCAGATGATGAAATCTCCGGATCGGTCTGCGATTATCCTGCCCATCATTCAGCAATTCTTTCCCCTGTGGCCTGAAGTGCCCACCACGGAGCCGCAACCTACCCTTTCCGACAACGAACCGGTATGAATCCACTGGCCCAATTGGTCGAAACCCGGTCCGGCTCGGCCCTCTCGGAGGTGCTCCAGGAAGCCCCCCGACTAGTCGAGTCCGTTTCCGAAGCCCTAACCGAATCCCCGCTAATTAGTCTACCTAGCTTATTCGGATCAAAAGCGGCAACTGTCCCCTCATCGGTTAGTGATCCCGACCTGGACGAAGAGCCCTATATCCCCCTAACAGCGGAGGAAATCAGAACCAAAGCCGAATCCAAAGCAGAGATGTGGGGGGCCATCATCGCCCTATGTTTCGGCTTCATTCACCGCTACACGGCTTATCAAAAGATTCGGGAAGGAGACAAGCAATTGGTGCGGGACTACGAGCAGCACGTGAAGCTGACCAAGGAAATTCCAATCTATAGCCCTGACCATCCCTATTTCGCCGCTCGGGAGCGCTGGAACGAGTTCGAGGAAGCCCTGGAAGAAGCCGACGAGGAAGCCCGTCTGACGGACGCGCAGCTCACGCTGCTGCGGAGAGCCATCGAAGCGGATTTGAAGGCTAAGAATCGCCGAGGCACCCTGAAGACTGGCAGTATCACCGAAACGCTGTTCGAGATCATGATGATCAAGGCCATGGCACCTTTGATGCAAGTAGGGATGATGACGGTTAATAAAATGGTTGACAAAACAATGCGCTAAGATGTACACTGGTACTCCCACTCACCCCACTTCCATGAACCCATTGTCCAACCGGCGTATTGACGCCGTTAGTGTCTGCGTGAATTATGCTGATTTTCTGGTTCAAACCTTGCCTCACAACCGACTTCTATTTGATCGTTATATTGTGGTAACTAGCCTGGCAGACCAGTTTACCCGTCAGGTCTGCGAGTATTACCGGGTTGAGTGCATTCAAACCGATTGCTTTTATGATGATGGAGCGGTTTTTAATAAAGCCCGTGGCATTAATGTGGGTCTGGCAGCACTGGGGCAAACCGATTGGGTAGTACACCTCGATTCGGACATCTATCTACCGCCCTGGACGCGTCACATCCTGAATGTAGCCCACCTGGACCCGGAGAGCATTTATGGCATTGATCGTCTGATGTGCCACAGTTACCGGGATTGGGTCAACTACCTGGCCAGGCCCTTGGCTATGCACGAACTGTATTACCTGGTGCAGGCCCGGGCCTTCCCGATGGGGAGTCGGGTGGCTCACTACAACCAGCCGTCCGGCTGGTTTCCCATCGGTTTCTTTCAGTTATGGAATCCTACTGAATCCGGTGTAATGCGCTACCCCGAAAATAGCCAGGGTGCGGATCATACGGATGTGGTGTTTGCCAAAGCGTTCCCCATCGGCAAACGCCATTTGATCCCTGAATTCTACGGGATTCATCTGGACAGCGAACGGGCCGAAATGGGCGTTAATTGGCAGGGCAGGAATACTAAACCGTTTTGCTTAGAGTCTTCACGCCCATGACTAAGATTTCCCTCCCTGAGCTGAACAATAAGAAACGAGCTTCGTCTATTTTTTTGGCCGTTGGGGCCAAGAAAACGGGCAAAACGCAGGGAAGCATCAATATTCAGGTGGAGATGGTCAAACGCCAGGGAAAACCCGTCTTAGTCTTTGATGTGGGGCGTCAGTCGGAGTATGACGACTATATTACTATTGCCCTGGATGATCTAAGCCGCTTCAATCGGCTGGCCAATAAAGAGCCCTATCCTTTTTTTGTTTGCCGGGACTGTGAAGACATTGACCAATTTTTTACGGGGGTCAATCAATGGGTTAAAAATGCGTTTGTGGTCTTTGAAGATGCCACTTCCTACATGGCAGGGAATCTCTCGGAAGCGGTGCGAAAGCTCATTCTAAACAGTCGAAATCTATGCAATGATTATCTATTTAATCTGCATAGCCTGGCGGAACCGGCCCCCTTTCTGTTTCGCCATTCGGAGTACATTATCTTGCGCAAAACGTCGGATGTGAAGCTGCCTGCTAAAGTGCCGGTACCCCACAAAATTGAGCAGGCGATGACCGAAATAAAAGCCGAAAATGCCCGACTTTACCCCCTTGCGGAACAACCCAAATTAGCTTTTCGAGTCATTGATATAACGTCCGCCGACTGATATGGATTATGATCTCTTGATTGACGGTTTCCTACTGGGGTTCACTGCCGGTATCTGGATGGTGATTCTAACGGGTTAGCTGATTATTCGAATTTGTCAAGTCAGTACGCGTATTACCCGTAATTTCTAAACCTATGGCCATTTATAAGTATCGTGCCTGTTTTATGTCCGATATTGCCAAACGAGCAGGCTTTCAGGATGTTACCGTGTTTCAGTGTTGTATCGTGCCCGAAGACTGGATTGAAATGATACGCCTGGGCTGGGTGCCTTACCGCAAGAAATTAAATCCACCCGTGGTTCAGTTCTTAATGGATAAGTATGTGCCGGATTACGATACGGCCAAGAGTTAGCTTCAATTTAAAGCCTCCTGCCAACCAGATGATTCGTTAGAAGTAGCTTCTAAAAATAGCCTAGGGTCAGGTTTGCTATTGAGTCATTTTGTTTAGAAATACCCCGAGCCATTTCATAGTAGAATTTTTCACTATGAAATGGCTCGGGGTATTCATATTAAGCTATTATTCCAAACTATGGTAATTCATAAAAGGCCACAAAACACTATATTTGAAACATTCGACCATGGAACATACTTCGTTCACATACTATAGGTTACTTTTGAAATACATCTGCTATTATCGAGTATCGACTAAAGAACAAGGGCGATCTGCAAACTATTGTGAATCGATACCTGCCAGAAGGTGATCAGATCGTCGCTGAATTTACTGAAGTTGAATCGGGCCGAAAAAATGATTGGCATAAGCTCTTGAAGGCAATCCGTGTTTGCCAGTAACAGGCAGCAAAGCTTTTAATTGCAAAACTGGATCGACTAAGTCGTAATGTTGCCTTTGTAATGGCGTTAATAGATTCAGATATAGATTTTGTCGCCTGCGATCTACCAGACATCAATACCTTAACAATAGGGGTGATGGTTCTTTTGCCCAATATGAAGCCGAAAATGCCTCCAATTGGACACGAGGGGCTTTAGCCCAAAAGAAATCTTTAAGATTCGAGCTGGGCAAGTCCGAAAACCTCACTCCAGAAGCGATCAAGAAAGGAAAAAACAGTTCGAACAAACAACGCAACCACCCATAAATCCAATGTGCAGACTACCGAACTGGCCAATCTTTACCGAAGTAAAGGGATGACTTATGCTCAAATTGCAAAAAAACTGAATCAAACTCACTAACAGACTAGGTGCAATAAGCGATTTAATGGAAAAGCCGTTTATCGATTGCTTCATAGAGCTGACTAGTTCATTATTTGGACCTGAACAGGCTTTCGTAATATCTTTGGAAACACGAAAATAAAGACATAGAGTTGGGATAGATGAGGTTTTATTAGTAACCTGACAAAAAATTACGCTAACCGATTTTGATCCTATACATAACCTATCTGATTTGTAGATACGGAAAATTGAAAAGAGATTTTTATTTAATATAGAATCCAAAGGCTAAATTTTCTCAGTTTAATGCCTTACCTGAGTTATACCGAAATACCTTCTTTTTTGTAAACACTAGATAATCAAGAAAATTATTTTTGAATAGGCTTAGCTTAACTCTTTATCTAATTGTTGAAAGAAATCCTAAATTATTGATCATGAGAATATCTCAAGATGTGCAAAAGTTCAGTAGCCTATTATTACACGGGGGAATAAACTGTCTTCTAGTAAATGCAACCACCGCTGGTGTTACAGGACCGGCAATTATGCTGTATGAACTTGGAAAAGCCATCACTGGCAATTTAGCCTCAAATCATATTGCTTCATTGACAAATTTAGATAATTTAAAAAAAAGGTTAACTCTATCAAATCCAAAAAACTTAAACCATGATTTAGAAAGAGTATTTAGGCAATCGGTCATTATAGCAGTAGAATACGTTAAAATACTGTTCTTAATGGAAATTAATGATGATATTATTTTAGAAATAAATTTATCTAAAAGAGATAGAAAGCTATTTATCAGAGCCATAGAAGATTTTTTCAACGAAAATATTAAAGACATAAAACGAGATATCGAATATAGTGAAAGATTACCTTTGGACAAGAGCTTAATCCATGATCCTTCGCCATTTTTAGAATCAATTATTAATTATATGCTTAGTGTAGTTAGCATAAAGTTCGATATAGATACTGAAAATAGAATTATAAAATTTTATAAAGATAATTTACCATATTGTTTTCAATTAGCTTTTACAGAAGCATTGAAAAATGATGATCATGGTTTTAAAGCATTTCAAATTTGGATACTTGAGGATATTCAAATACACAATATTGAAATGCAAGAAAGCCAGCATAACATTATCGAGGCGATTAAAAGTATAACCTCTGGTAATAATATTATCTCTAGTAGTCAATTGAATTCTCTATTAAAAATACACTCCGAAAATGTATATAATCATTTACAAATATTCTTTAAGCAAAATGTACGTGACACTTTTGAAAATTTAGCAAAGCAGATCAAAGAAGATTTCAAAAAGCTGTATTTATTAAGTTTAAATCAATACGCCTTAACACAAAAAATCTTAGAGCTTCTCGAAAAACTACTAGATAATACAGCAAAAACTACTCAAAATATTATCCCTAGAATACTTACTTTACCTCCATTTGATTCTAAAATCTTTATTGGTAGAGAGGAAGAAATATATAATCTAGAAAAAAGTTTTACTGAGTCAAGACGGAATATTATAATTTTAAATGGAGAGGGAGGTATTGGAAAAACAACAATTGCTTCACAATATTGGATCAAAAATAGTGACTCATACAAACATCTCATATGGTTATTTTGTAATGATGGAATAGAGAAAGCTTTATACTCTATTGCGGATAAATTAAATGTAAGCTTACGTAATGATATAGAAAGCATAGAAGAGAGTTTCAATAGTGAGGAGAAATTAGGTAGATTTATTCAAGCCTTAGCAAATTTGCAAGCTCCTTGTTTACTTGTATTAGACAATGTAAACTCAATTTATGATTTAAATAATCAGATAAAAAACCTAAAACGCTTATCAAATTTTCACATACTAATTACTAGTCGTGTAAATAACATTTCCGAATACTTTGAAACAAAAGTAAAACCTTTAAAGGAGACTAGTGCGTTAGAGTTATTCAAGAAGTATTATCATGGACTGCAAGCGCAGGACGAAAACTTGCTTAAGGAAATACTAAAATCTGTTAATTATAACACATTAATTATTGAACTATTTTCAAAAAGCCTACAACAGAAAAATATTTTTAAGATAACTTACAATTTAAAAGATTTGCTGAATGATTTACAGGACAAGGGCCTGTTGCTCTTAGAAACTACGAATATTCAAACAGATTATCTGAATTTTCAAACAGCAAAGCCTGAAGAAATTTTACGAGCTATGTATGACATGCAATCACTATCTGGTAATGAAAAAAATATTTTAAATATTTTTTCTGCCTTATCCGCAGAAAAAATTGCATATCAAATGCTTGTGACAATTGCAAATCCTGTCAATGCGGATCTTTTTGATGAGTCATTAAATCAACTATTTTTAAAAGGATGGATTGATTTTGACGTGGAAGAAAAGACATTCAAGATAAGTCCAGTTATACAACAAATTGTACTTGATAAGAATAAAGATACTATTTTCAATAGCTGTCTAGAAATGATAAAAAATCTTTCAAAAATCTTTGAAGATTTTGAATATTATATGGAAGCAAATGGGTACATCAAACATATAGAGTCTGTTACTAAAGTTTTAAAAATAAATTCAATAGAGACAGCGAAGTTAGCATATAATTTGTCATGTTATTATACTTATCACAGTAGACAGTATTTATATGCTGAAAAGATGGTCTTTCAAATATTGACATATTTAAAGAATCAAGATATTGTTAGAGAAAACGAAAAATTTAGTTGTGAGGTTTATATGATACAAGCTGAAATACTTGAAAATCTTGGTAGGCTAATAGAGGCAGGAGGATTTTACACTAAGGCCAGAGTCCTTTCAGAAAAAATAAAAGTCCCTTTTGATAAACTTTCTTATGCATATTATAATACAAGAATTGGGAAATTTGCTGAAGCTGAACCAATACTTTTTAGAAACTATACTTATTTTTCAAATAAACATCATAATGAAAAAAAAATACATAATATGTACAAATTTTCGCTATTAGTATACAATATATCTTGTGTCATGCGAGCGCAAGAACGCTTTGATGAGTCAATAAAATTTGCAAAGGAGACAATAAATCTTTATAATGAAATTGGAAATGAAGAGTTTACAATTATAGCTAAATTAAACTACTTCAAAAGTTTGCTATATTCTAACAGATATTTAGACGATGCAGAAATAGTATTAACGGAAATATTAGATTATTTTCAAGCTAACTTTGAAAATACCGACGCTTACTGGGGGCATCTGTATGTTACTATGGGTTACTATTATGGAATTAAAGGTAATCTTAAAGATTCAATAAAAAATTATGAAGAAGGCATAAAAATACTTAACAATAGCATAGGCAAAAACTCTAATCTTATTACTGAGTGCAACATTCAAAAATGTTTGTTTACTTGGAATTGTTACAAATCCGGTAAGATAGCTAGATCTCATCTCGAAGGTATATGTAAAGAATTCATCTTAGATATTAGCGGTAAAATTGAAAATTTAAGTGAAAGCATTGGATTCTTCAATCAATGGTTGCATAAATTTTTATCTTTCTTGTTTGAATATTACAATGAAATTAATGATAGCAGCAAGGCCATAATATTTAGTAAAAAATTAGAAGAATTGGTTAGAGTAACTACGGTAAGAGCTAAAGTACGAACTTCAGAATTTGTTGAACAAAAAATTAGTGTTAGCCAGAAGCCTAGATATAAAGAAAAGTTTGATTTACTTCATAGCCTTCCAGATGATATAAATTCTATAAAAATACAGAAATTTAAATTACCTTTTTTTAAAACATTTAAATTATTTGCAATAACCTATATAACTACCCCAAAAGAAATTATTCGTTATGTGCTTTCAAATGATGATGAATCATACGCAATTGATTACACAAATAAGAGTATTTATGAGGTTTGCAAAAAAGATGGCCTTTTAAATGCAAATAATATTACACTTTATATTAAATTCTTTTTCGATTGCGTTTGCGGTAAAAACGGTTTTTTTTATATTATTAATAATCTAAAAGATGTACCATGGAGAAAAGATGTCAATATTAATATTAGGGAAAAAAAAGCAATAAAAATGATTATAAATCGACCAAATATTGTTACTAATAATAGTGAATTCTTTCAAGCAGAAAATATAATTTTATTTAGATCTTCTCTTTTTAATTCTACAATAAGAGTTTCAATTAGCAGTGAAACTTATGGGCATTGTTCAATGTTTAATGAAAAATCAATTCAATTTAAATCCTGGGAAGATCACATATTTCTTGATATGGTTGATTATAAAAAAATTATAGATGCTGCTAATGGTGGAGAAATAGATATTATTAACGCACCTTTTTATGATACCCAAGGCAAAAGAGTTGTGATCGAAAATGAAAATGATATTTTTTCAAATGTGTCTGCTCAAGTTGAGCCAAATTATTTCTAATTTAAGATGTGTACAATTGGGGTATCCTCTATAATGGGCAAAAAACCTTAGGCTGATTCGGGTCGTGACTCTTTCTCAAAGTTGATGCTCCATTTTGCCAACGCTTGGGCAAAATGGAGCATTATAAAACTGATCGCCGTACACTTTTACCAGGCGTTCGCCCAGAGGTGACCAACTCAAAAAGTGATTTCATAGTAGGATCATCAGCAATAAGCTGTTGTATGGCTTTTTCGACCCTACGAGATTTGACCCCATGAATTACTTTACTATTTGGATGCCTAACTTATTCATAATAGACGTCTTTGAGTTCTATTTTAACGCCATTTTCTTTTTATCCTGAATTCCCCGAGAAATTATTTATAACTGCCTGCAAATCTATATATGGGCAGTTACCCACGATTAACGGGTAATTACCTTCAATATCCCAAATCTTTACTTGTAGCAGCTAGTAAGTTTGATAGGCTTTAACCGAGGGGCGGTATGCTAGTGGTGTAGGCTTAACCCTACACCACTAGCATTTACTTAATCAATCTGGTTTCATTAACTAAATGGCTAGGTACTATTTTCCCCATGACTAACAAGGAAACTACTAAAAGCCTACGAGCTAAGGCTGGATCAATAGCTGATGAGGCTGCTAATAGCTTGTATGAAACTCTGCTTACCGAAGGATTTGAGGTTGACGATGACTTTGTTGTCAATGAACTAGAACAACTTATCCAGGAGGAACTAAATGAGTTTCCAGACAACTTTCAACATCGTCAATCCCGATAAGAACAACAAGCACTGTCCTAGTAACCTTATTAGTAGTAGTCATTGGCGTTGCCCTTGGATTGTTGAACATAAAGAATATAGCTGAAAAACGGGCAGCCGAACAGCGAATTAGAGAAAAATATGGGGATGATATCATTATTGACTGACCCAATTAATCATTAGGCCTGTAGTGGTATTCAATTAGGTGTTGTAATAGCCTTATACCTACAGTATAAGGCTATTTTGTTTGGTACCGTATGGGGCAACCTTTTTGGGAAAATGATTCTCTTGGAAATAGGATGATAATCATGCTTTAAGGGCTGATTACTGTCTGTAGTTAAATTAAAGTGCTGGTCGTGCCTGACGTAGTTGATTCCAACTTGTAAAGTCTTTGTAAATCTCATCCATTGCTGGGGAAAGAAGCAGTCTTGTAGGAAAAATAAAACCATTTTTACTAGCAAGAAATCGCCAGCAATATTCGCTAAGACATCTACTTGGCGGACTTTTCCAGGCCTAAGAACGAATCCTTACTGCGCTTGGCCGAGCAGTACGACGTACTTGATAAGATGTACCTAGTAGCCGTTGCCGAGCGAATGCACCACCAATAAAAAAGGGTAAATTAGAATTGTACAACAATTGGGAAGCCACTACGCGAAAAAACTAACATGTAACTATTTCAAGATTGTCGTATAACCGTTTTTATGTTAAGAAAATTTTCAAAGAATCGTTAGCAAAATGCTAAAACGCTCGGAGGTTAGCCTATCTTTGAAAAATCCAACGATATCAGAAGTTACTCGTCTAAAGTTTCAAGATTATAAACACTAAAATCTTCACTTTTATTGAATTTGACTGATATTATAGAAGCCTTTTTCCCAATAGCCTCTACAGCCTGAAGTGCTAATCGGTTTATTGCCCTTGCAGGTAAATCATCATATTTTACCAATAAATATGAACCATCAGGCAGTTTCTTTTTTTGATCTTCAAACTCGCGGATAAAACCGCGCTTTTCCATCTCTTCGTGAAGTTTGGGATAGGTATCGTCACCAGGCTTTGCTCCGTGTACTTCTACCCTCGTAAAGTAATTAGCCATATATATATGTAGTTAAAGTGAATTACGATTGATTTTTAGGCGGGTTTCATTTCGCCAGTAATTTGTCAAATACCTTTATTTCTGAAATTCAATACCTGCTTTTATTGACTTTGCGATCAAGTAGCTCACTAATCCACTACAGGTTGTCAGCATGAGTTTAGCGTCATCTAAATCAATAACTGAATCACTTCCTTTGTCTGCATGGCGGATTGCCCCTTCATCACTTGCCCATCGATACATACTCTTCAGCGTATTCTCCAGGTGCATATTTACACTAATTACTTTCCGCTTTTTTATTAGTGTTATTGCATCAGAAAAGTCTTTCTTAGGGTCTGCAACAATTATTCCCAGCAAAGCTTCAAGGGCCGAAATGGATTCTTTAATAGAATTATGATAATCGGGATTGGTACGATTGGACAGGTGCTTAAGGGCTTTTATTAGGTGCCCATTTACAGTAGGCAATTTATCTGTATCCTCAAGAGCGTCACTTAGAACAGATAACTCTGCCTCACTTGTAATCGGTACAACCAATGTTGAAGCTAACCGGTATAATGCTTTTTGCTCCTCTAATACTTTATTGAATGCCTTAATGAAGAGCTTAAGGGCTTTCTTGTATTCAGATTTCGACTCAAAAACATTAGATCCATTTTGAACTAGCATTTCAACTAAGTCGAAAATAAAGTACCATGAGCTATTTAAGACCAAATTTTCACAGCTTTTGATAACCTGCTTTGGATCATTACTGGGGAAAACCAATAAAGAATTATGAAATATTTCTCTATCTATCTTCATTAGCAGGTTTTTCCCCGCCCTCGAATCATCTTCTTCTAGATCTATTTCAATTTGGATCATAAAGAAGAAGTAAATCTCTTCCCAAAGGAAATTCTTTGTTATTCTATCCAAGGAGCCGAATTGTACTTGTTTAACAACGTAGCCGTATCGTTCTGAGAAAAGTTTATCCATTATTACTGTAGCGTTAAAGGATTGATTATAAGATATTTTCAGAGATTTAGAAAGTGTTGACACGATGTTTACTATTCGGGCATCAAATCAATCTCCTTTCGTTTTCGCTCCTCATCGACGTGCACATAGATCATTGTCGTTTCAATGTGTTTATGACCCAGTAGCAGCTGGAGTACTTCGAGTCGTCCACCGTGGCGTAGGAACCGGGTAGCAAACGTGTGCCTGGCCCAGTGAAAGGATATTTTGGGATTTAGGTCGAGTCGGCCAGCAATCACTTTAATCGTTCGGTTCATCGACTGTTCGACCACGGTTTCCAAGAGTTTGCCCTTTTGGGTGGTGATCAGAGCCACGGCCTGGGGATGTAGCGGCACCTTAATTTCTTCCATTATATCCCGCGTCTTTTTATAGGGTTTAAAGTGTAGGGTATTGCGCCGAACCTCTTTCCAGGTGATGGCCAACAGATCACTGATCCGAAGGCCGGTGTAACAGCTGAACAAAAATGCCCGAAGGGTGGTAACGTGCCCCTCTTCTAGCTTATCAGAATAAAAGTGCCGCTTCAAGGTCAAAAACTCCTCTTCATTTAGATAGTCCACCCGTCCAACTACTTTTGGCATTTTAAATCCCTTGAACGGATAGGTAAATACGTACTGGTCTTTCTTTGCCCAATTGCAATAGGTACGCATGTCCTTGAGCTTTTTCCAGACCGTATTGCCAGATCCCGCCTGTCGAAACAGCCAGGTTTTATAATCATCAAGCCAGGTAGTTGATAATTCTGAGAAAGGAACCCTTGCCTGATACTGCCTAAGCGTAGCCAGGGAGGATTTCTGAGCTGACCATGTAGCTTTTTTAATCCGCCCTTTCTGGTGGTTCTCCTCGACCTTTCGTTCCCAGTAAGCCGCAAAATCATCTCTCGAATGCTGGTTGGCCAATTCCCGCTGAAACGAATCGACTGTCAGCTCAATTCTGGAAAGCCTGGCCCAGATAAAGACCTCATTAATCTCTCCAGCTTTCCGCTCAATCGCCCGGCAGTAATCTTCATGCAATTTATCCCCACGCTGCCGGGGCAAAATCGTCTCTTTTTCCTCATCAACTTTTTCGGCTGGCCAGTGCAGATCCAGGGGCACGGTCGTCTTTTTGCTATTAATAATTATCTGAAAAAATAGCGCTGCTGTACCATCGATACGAATGCGCTGCCGGTTGATGCGCAGCTTGTAGGAAAACTTCATGTTGAAGTGGTGTTGAAATACAATGCTCTCTGAAGCGCCTGTGGCCAGTGTTGAAGCGATGTTGAAATGAAAAATCCGCGTCTACAGATCGTACACGCGGATTATATCAACTTTGGTGGCCTTATAGGGACTCGAACCCCAACCAACAGTTCCGAAGACTGTGATGCTATCCATTACACCATAAAGCCATTGCGCAAAAGTAAGCCTATTTCTACAATTTAAAGCCCTGCTACTTCAAATAGAGCCTATATTTTAAAAAATCAGAGAAAAAAGCGCAAACGACAGCTCATAAAACAAACTTGAACGACTCTATAACATCTCTTTCTCCAGTCGCGCTTTGCGGCAATTTTTCCGATAATACTCAATCTAGTAGCATTCAGGCCAAACAATCTACTAAGTATATAAGTCCTTAAAAAACAATATTTTACAAGGCAATGAATAGACATAGGCAGCTATAATCGTAATCTAAGGAAAATCTAATGTCACTCTAATCCAGCCTTAATAGCAGGAAATTATTTTTGCTTTAGAATTGGTCATTTAAGGGATAGACATAAAACACCAGACTTTTTTAATCTGGTGTTTTTATTGTTAAGCCTTAATCATTCAATATCCCGTTTGTGGATGTTAGTTTATAGGTCCTCTGCATGAAAAAAATAGTAATTATTGAAGACGACCGACGTATTGCTCAAACGATTAGCCGTGGTCTCCAGGCAGAAGGATATGCTACTGAAATTGTTTATGAAGGCGGCAATGGGAGACAGGTAGCCCTGCAACCAGACGTCGATTTATTAATTTTAGATCTCAACCTACCCGATATTAATGGCTTTGAAGTTTGTCGTAGCGTACGAGCAGCAAAACCCCATTTACCAATTATCATACTGTCGGCGCTGGGAGAAATAGAGGATAAGGAAGAAGGACTTGCGCTGGGAGCCGATGATTACATCGTCAAGCCATTTGATTTTCGGGAGTTGATTGCCCGAATAAAGACTTGTCTACGGCGCTCAGTATTTATGACCGCGGCAACTGCCGATAAACAAAAAGTCTTGCAGATCGCCAATTTAACCGTGAACGTCATCACCAAAGAAGCTCGACGGGGAGAAACCATAATCAATCTTACTGCTCGTGAATTTACGCTATTAGAATACCTGGTCCGAAATCAAGGACGCGTATTGAGTCGACTGGATATTGCGGAGCAGGTATGGTCTAGTCATTATGACTCAAGTTCTACCGTTGTAGAAGTCTATATTAATTACCTGCGCAAAAAGATTGATCGCGATTTTACGCCCAAACTGATTCATACTCGACTGGGTATGGGCTATGTGCTTAAAGAAGAATAAGCCTCTAATCATTTTCTAATTGTTTTCTATAGAGATTATAACTTTTCATTAAGCCTGCTGTAACCTGCACAATAGACCTTTGTCGCTGTCTATCACTTAACGCATGCGACTGTTTATTTTTCTGTTTTTTCTTTTTCTAAGTGCCTCTTCTGTTCGATCACAAAGTACTCTTGGACAGGATTCCCTATCGCTTACCTTGCAGCAGGCCGACAGCCTGTTCATCAAAAATAATTTACTGCTGCTGGCTGAACGGTTTCGTATTGATGCCAGTCAGGCGCAAGTGCTGCAGGCGGGTTTGTACGATAATCCTTCGGTCAGTATCGAACTGAGTGCCTATAATAATGAAGCTCGTCGGGTGCTTGATGTAGGCGCTCAGGGAGAGAAAATTGTTTCCATACAGCAATTACTGTATACAGCAGGCAAACGAAATAAGCGGATTGCACTAGCCTCAGAAGCAACTCAATTAACCCAATTTGAGCTATTGGATCTACTCCGGGGTCTACGTTTCGATCTACGCAGTCGATTCTACTCGATTTATTTCCAACAAAAAACACTGGCTCGTTTCGATCAGCAGCTCGCTACTTTACAAACGACTGTAGCGGCTTATGAAATCCAGTATTCGCGGAGCAATGTATCACTCCGAGAACTACTTCGTCTCAAAGCCTTGCTGTTTCAACTAAATAATGATCGCACAGCTATTGTGTTTCAATTGGCCGACGACCAACGGGCACTACGCACGTTATTATCAATCGATCAGCCGGTTAAACCTCAGGTTGTTGATGAAACGTTGGCGCGCTATCACTTGCCTGCTCAGACCGAAGACACGCTTCAGCAAATGGCGTTACGCAACCGACCCGACTTGAAAGCGACGGAATCGCTGACGCGACAGGCGCAGTTGAATTATAACCTCCAACGCGCCTTAGCCGTGCCCGATATGCGTGTAGGAGGCACCTACGACCAGGCGGGTAGCTACATTCAGAACTATGTTGGCCTGTCTGTTTCAGCTGATATTCCGGTATTCAACCGAAATCAGGGAGCCATTCGGGCAGCTCGCAGTCAGATTCAGTATCAGCAACAACTCCAGCGACAAAAAGCAATGCAGGTAGGCAATGAAATGGCTACAGCCCTGCAAAAAGTACAGGAAGTAGAGCGTCGGGTACAGGCGGTTGAGCAGTCCTTTACCGACCAATTCGATCAGTTGAACCGGGGCGTTGTTACCAGTTTTCAAAAGGGCAATATCACTCTGCTGGAGTTTGTCGATCTGATCGAATCCTACAATGATAGCATTAGTCAACTCAATCGACTGAAGGCCGACCGGGTAAGCGCCTACGAAGAACTCAATTACCTCATTGGCGAAGATTTATTTAAGTAAAGCTGGGCGTCTGCTCAACTAGCCAATCATCAGCAACGTGCTATCCTTCATACTGCCGGATAAGCTGTCCGGTTCAATAAAACAATTATGAGAATCAACGTTTTTTTGTTACTCGGTAGCCTGACCATTGTTAGTTCATGCGGTCCGAAACCGACGCCTGAAGTAGCCGGAGCCTTTATGCTCTCCGATACAATGATGCATCGTATTCGGATAGATAGCGCCATAACGCAACCTGTTCGAAGTGAATTAACCCTGGTGGGCAAGGTTGTTGCCGACGAAAATCGGGTTATTAAAGTGTTTCCATTGGTGGGTGGAAACGTAGAAGGTGTAAATGTAGAGTTAGGCGATTACGTCCATAAAGGGCAAACGCTGGCCTCTATCCGATCTGGAGAGGTTGCCGATCTGGAACGTCAGTCGATTCAGGCGCAGTCAGATTTATTAGTGGCCGAAAAGAACCTTCGGGTTGCCCAGGACTTGTTTGAAACCAAACTTACCTCCCAGCGCGAAGTAGTAGCCGCTCAGAAAGAAGTAGAAAAGGCGCAGGCAGAAGCCAATCGAGTTAAAGAAGTGTCGCGGATTTATGGTATCGGGAAAGCGTCGATGTATACCGTAAAAGCGCCTATTGACGGATACGTCATCGAAAAGAATGTCAATCGCGACATGCAGCTCCGCTCCGATAACGCAGATAATCTATTCACAATCGGTCAGATTAGCCAGGTTTGGGTATTAGCCAATGTCAATGAAAGCGACATTCGGCAGGTGTATACAGGCATGGAAGCCAGCGTACAAACGCTGAGTTATCCTGATGAGAATTTCAAGGGACAGGTCGACAAGATCTATACCGTTCTGGACCCTAATACCAAGGCGATGACCGTTCGGATTCGGCTCAACAATCAGGGCATGAAACTTCGTCCGGAGATGCATGCGACCGTAACTCTACGCTATGAAGACGGAGGCAAACTGGCCACAGTGCCGTCTGATGCCGTCATCTTCGACCGCTCCAAGCAGTACGTTTTGGTCTTCCGAAGCCGCTCCGATATTGAAACCCGCGAAGTGGATGTCCTCAAATCACTCGGCGACAGGGCCTACATCAAGCAAGGCATTAAACCAGGCGAAAAAGTCATTTCCAAAAATCAGTTGCTGGTCTACAACGCACTTAATAATTAAGCGAGGAGCAGAGAGCTCGGAGCTCGGTTTTCGCCCTGCTCCGAGCTCCCTGCCCCGTGCCCCTCTCCATGAACAAATTCATCCGTAGCCTGGTCGGCTTTTCGCTGAAGAATCGCTTCTTTATTTTCTTCATGACCTTAGGGCTGATTATCGCTGGTATATTCAGCTATTTACATACCCCGCTGGAAGCTTTTCCAGACGTAACCAATACCCAGATTATTGTCGTGACGGAGTGGAATGGCCGCTCCGCAGAAGAAGTTGAACGTTTCGTGACGGTACCGATTGAGGTGGCCATGAACTCTGTTCAACGGAAAAGCAATGTCCGCTCCACAACCATGTTCGGCCTATCGGTCATGAAAATCATCTTCGACGATGGGGTCGATGATTTTTTTGCCCGCCAGCAGGTGAATAACTTATTGCGCAATGTAGCATTGCCCGACGGAGTTGAACCTGAAATCCAGCCGCCCTATGGCCCGACCGGAGAAATCTTTCGCTATACGCTCGAAAGCAAAAATCGCGATAGCCGTGAACTTCTCACACTGCAAAACTGGGTCGTTGATCGGCAGTTACGGAGCGTGCCAGGCGTCGCTGATATTGTCGCGTTTGGTGGTCGCGATAAGATCTACGAATTACGCGTTAATCCGACCCAACTGACCAAATACGACATTACTCCGCTGGAAGTATACCAGGCCGTAACCCGCAGCAACATCAATGTGGGGGGCGATGTCATCGAACATAACGCCCAGGCCTATGTGGTTCGGGGAATTGGCCTGTTGACTTCTATTCAGGATATCGAAAATATTCTGATCGAGGAAGTTGGCGGCAATCCGGTGCTGGTTAAAAACGTAGCAGAAGTTGCTGAATCGAATTTACCGCGCGTAGGACAGGTCGGTCTGGATACCAACGATGACGTTGTAGAGGGCATTATTGTGATGCGGAAGGGCGAAAATCCCAGCGAAATTCTAGGCCGGGTAAAGGCTAAAATTGAGGAGCTAAACACACAGGTACTCCCATCCGATGTGAAGATGGTGACCTTCTATGACCGCGACAACCTCATCGAGTTTTGTACACATACTGTACTCCACAACCTCACCGAAGGTATTGTTCTGGTAACAGTCATTGTGTTCCTGTTTATGGCCGACTGGCGCACCACGTTGATCGTTTCGATTATTATTCCGCTGGCGTTGTTGTTTGCGTTCATGTGTTTGAAACTACGCGGCATGTCGGCCAATCTGCTGTCGATGGGCGCGGTCGATTTTGGTATCATTATCGACGGAGCTGTAGTCATGGTTGAGGGTATTTTCGTCTCACTGGATCATCTGGCTCACCGAGTTGGCATGGAACGCTATAACAAAATGGCCAAACTCGGATTGATTCGAAAAACAGGTGGCGACTTGGGCAAAGCGGTCTTCTTCTCCAAACTGATCATTATCACGGCCTTACTGCCCATTTTCTCCTTTGAGAAAGTAGAAGGTAAGATGTTCTCGCCTCTGGCCTGGACATTGGGCTTTGCCTTACTGGGTGCCTTATTATTCACCCTCACACTCGTACCGGTACTATGCTCGATGCTCCTTCGGAAAAACGTCCGGGAGAAAAATAATCCCATCGTCAATTTTTTCAACTGGATCGTAATGGCTGGTTTTGGCTGGTGCTTTCGCCACCGCCGACTTAGTCTGGTTGCGGCAATTGGCTTTATGGTGGCAACCTTTTTCTCATCTACGATGCTGGGCACTGAGTTTCTGCCTCAGCTTAACGAAGGAGCACTGTGGGTAACCGCCGAATTACCCATGAGCATGTCGCTACCCGAAAGTGTCGATATGGCTCAAACGATTCGTAAGGATCTGAATACGTTTCCCGAAGTAAAGCAGGTGCTCTCACAAGTTGGGCGTTCCAACGATGGAACCGACCCGAATGGCTTCTATTTCTGTCAGTTTCAGGTCGATTTGAAGCCTAAAGAAGAATGGTCGAGAAAAATTTCTGTTGAGCAATTGACCGATGAAATGGACGGCAAGTTGAAGAACTACGCTGGTGTTTTATACAATTACTCACAGCCAATTATCGACAACGTGGCCGAGGCCGTAGCCGGCTACAAAGCCAGCAACGGAATCAAGATTTTCGGGCCAGACGTTTACGAACTGGAAAAATATGCCAATCAGGCTATGGATGCAGTTCGGGACGTTGAGGGCATTAAGGATCTGGGTATCATCCGAAATGTGGGACAACCGGAAATGAGCGTGCTGCTTCACGATCATAAAATGGCCCTTTACGGCGTGTCCACTTCCGACGCTCAGGCTGTCATCGAAATGGCGATTGGGGGCAAAACGGCGTCCATTCTGTACGAAGGAGAACGCAAGTTCGACATTCGGGTTCGCTTTCTGCCCCAGTATCGTAAAAGTGAAGATGATATTATGCGGTTAATGGTGCCAACGATGAGTGGCGGCAAAATTCCCCTGAAAGAAATTGCTACCATCCGAAAAATCACAGGCCCAGCGTTCATTTATCGCGATCTCAACAAACGCTTCATTGGGGTAAAATTCTCGGTACGTGGCCGTGATCTGGGCGGTACTATTGCTGAAGCGCAGCAACGGGTCCAGCAGAAACTCCAGACCGCCAAAGGGTACTCGGTAGAATGGGTTGGCGAATTTGAGAATCAGGTTCGTGCCACCGGGCGACTTGGTCAGGTCGTACCGATCAGTATTGCTGCTATTTTCGTCATTCTGTTTATCACATTCGGTAATGCCAAAGACGCTGGCCTGGTTCTGTTCAATGTGCCCTTTGCACTCATCGGCGGTATTCTGGCCCTGCATATAACGGGGATGAACTTTGGAATTTCGGCAGGTGTGGGCTTTATTGCGCTGTTCGGTATCTGTGTTCAGAATGGGGTCATCCTGATTTCAGTCTTTAATCAGAATCGTAACGATCGAATGCCCCTCGATGAAGCTATTCGGGAGGGCGTCCGATCCCGCATTCGGCCCGTAGTCATGACGGCGCTCATGGCAGCTATTGGTCTGCTACCCGCTGCCGTCTCGACCGGTATTGGTTCTGAAACCCAAAAGCCGCTGGCCATCGTCGTTATTGGGGGATTGATTACCGCAACGGTATTAACTTTACTGATCTTTCCTATCATTTATCGGCTCTTTAACCGGCACCATGTGCACCGGTTTAGCGATTTGGATTGACAATGATGTTCTAACAGTATAGTGGTATCAGACATGAGTGTCTGATACCACAAAACATAAATACCGAATACATGACCCAGCATTACCGATTGTGTTTTTTAGGATACTGCCTGGGGATATCGGGTTGTTTGGCGCAACGTACTGACTCACTGAGGAGCACTTTTTTTCGGGCTGAACTGGGCAGTTATATCACCAGCCAAACATCGGTACCGTTTTGGCTACGAACCAATCAGTATGGGATTGTTCCCCTGAAAGGTTCGATTGGTACGATTAGGTTGGGCGCTTACTCAGATTACCGATCTTTTAAGACCAATGAAAAAGCAGGCAGCCGTCGGCGATTCGATTGGGGCTATGGCACAGAAGTGGTTGCTAATGGTGGAGTCGCCAATCAACTTATTCTACCCGAAGCATACGTCAAAATACGCTATGGAACAGTAGAGTTTTATGCCGGTCGTCGGAGGGAATTATTTGGATTAGCGGATTCGACGCTCTCAACAGGCTCGTATGCCTGGTCGGGGAATGCCTTGCCTGTCCCCAAAGTACAGCTCGAAATTCGATCATTTAAACCACTTGGTTTTACCAAAAACTTTGTCGCCATTAAGGGAAGTTTCGCCCACGGTTGGCTGGGTGGGCGGTTTGTACAACACACCCTGCTGCATCAAAAGTCCTTTTATATTCGATTAGGGAAACCAGCAAGCCGTTTCAAGGCCTATGGGGGTCTAAATCATCAGGTTGTGTGGGGCGGAGAAAGTCCTGATTTACTAAAAATAGGCTTGATCACAAGCGAGCAATTACCATCGAGTTTTAAGGACTATCTGAGTCTAGTGAGTGGGCTTCGATCCTCCGATTCAGGCATCACGAATGCGGCCGCCTATACAGATTTTGACCTGACTAACCGAGTCGGCAACCACTTAGGTTCGGTTGATATTGCTCTGGAGTTGGCTACCAATTCCCTCACCTATTATCTCTACCGGCAGAATCCCTATGAAACTGGCGCATTGTTCTACGGAACGAGTCTGGCTGATGGATTGAACGGTTTACGTATCCGGTCCAGAAATCCTAAGGCAGTTATCCAGCAAGTATTGATTGAATACCTAAATACGGCCAATCAGGGGGGAGATGAGTTTATTATTAATGATCCCCAACATAGAGGCCGGGTTGATTACTTTAATCACGCCCAATTTCGCGATGGCTGGTCTTATCAGGGTTTGGGAATTGGTACCCCTTTTATTCCACCCGCTTTAGGCCCCAATAATGCGCTTCCGTACGGAACCTTTACCAGCGACAATCGGGTGCAGGTGTGGCATCTGGGTATTATGGGCAATCTTTTTCCCCGTACTCATCGCTGGTTGTCAGGCCCTGTAACCATTCAAAGTAAATTATCTTATAGTCGAAACTTAGGAACCTATACAATTCCCTACCCTCAACCAATTTATCAGTTCTCGGGCATACTGACCGTAGCTGCTCCGTTGATCTGGCTGCAAGGCTTACAGGCAACCTCATCATTTGCTTTAGATGAAGGCGGCCTTTATCCTACTGCGGCTGGGTTTTATATTGGTATTCGGAAAGAGTGGTCAACATCAACTGCAAAACGATAGAAAACGATACCGACTATTTACCAGAAAATTCCTATTTATTGTATCGCTATAGTTAACATAAATAACCATAAAGTAACTATTATTTTCACTATAAAGGCGCCATAATTCCTAAATTATTTTATTATTAGCCCTAAAATCACTACCGTTCAGTAAATTTAGTATAATACCTACATTAACCCAATTGTGTGGTTAGCGCCAAAAACTGACCTAAATCCGCCTATTTTACCAATAAATACAAATTATATGTTAAATAAATTACATTCACACACATTAAAAGTAGATACATTAAATGTTTTAACAAATTTTAGTTTAACCAATATAGTAATTCTTATACATCTATCTTAAATTTGTAACCGTAACCAGTACCTAGCCTGTATAATGTAACTATAATGAAACGAACTCTGCTAACAAGCAGCCAGCTCCAGCAGCGGCTATATGACAAACCACCAGTCGATACCTTTGAGAGTCTTTACAAACAATACGTAGACAAAGTTTATCGAAAATGCCTGAGCATGACCAAAGACGAGGACACGGCTCAGGACTATACGCAAGATATCTTTCTCAAAGTATTCGAAAAGTTCGATTCGTTTCAAAATCGTTCCAGCTTCTCTACCTGGCTCTATTCGATTGCTTACAATTACTGCGCTGATCAGCTTCGGTTAGCTAAACGATTACCAACAACGACTTGGGAGGAAGATGGCATTGGCCATGATCAATCTGACTTACCAGAAGCTCAGTTGCACGAAGATACACTTCAGGTGGTTCAGCAGGCCATGGAAACACTCTCAGCCAAAGAGCAGAACTTACTCCGATTGAAATACGAGGATGGCATGAGTATCGAGGAGATTGCTCAGTTGTACGATATCAAGCCAAGTGCGGTCAAAATGCGGCTCAAGCGGAGTCGGGAGAAAGTGCAAAGTCTCTGTGCCCAACGGGTATTGGACTGATCGATTTCGGCTGAGCCCGCATTCAGTATGCCCCATCTGATGACTATTCACAAAGTTCGACACTCTATATGAGATGTTCCCAATAATAAATCCGTCATTTATTGTTCTAATAAAGGGCGAATTACGTATAAGGGGATACGTGAAAGGGAGTTGGTTTGACTTTCTATTTGAAGATTTTCTGAGAAAATTCCGTCAAATACTTGCGCCAGTTTGCCCAGGTATGGCTACCATCCGTTTCTAAAAAATCATATTTCATACCAATGCCATCCAGTTGATTTCGGAAGTCCTGGATGCCACTTAATAAGATAGGAAAATCACTCTTCCCGACGGCTATCCAGTACAATTTATAGCCATTGCGCTTCTGAATCACCAGCTTCTCCTTCAGGTTTTGATAAGCTGGTGATTCAGAGTGATCTTCGGGTTTATTGTTCAGGGCAGGTGAAAATAGTCCCATGTAATCAAACGTGTTGGGATAGTTTTGGGAGATGTAACATGTATGATAACCACCCATAGATAAACCGGCAATGGCACGACTCTCTTTTGTGGCCTTTACCCGATAATTGCCTTCAACGAATTTCAGTATATACCCAAAGGTTTCTTCAAATTTCCCATCCATCGTTTGAGGAAGCATAAAACTTGGCTTTGTAAACCCTTCACTTCCTTCGCCGGGTGCGGCTTCCTGGGAGACATTGCCATTGGTCATGACCAGAATCATGGGTTTGGTTTTACCCTGCGCAATCAGGTTATCCAGAATTTGGGAAGCTCTACCTAAACCCATCCAGGCTTCCTCATCCCCCCCAATGCCGTGCAATAAATACAGTACAGGGAAGTTGGCTTTGCTGTTTTCATATCCTGGAGGTGTATAAATAGTAACCCGACGAACCTTATTATTTCCGGGAGAGCTATACCAGCGACGGCTAACCGTTCCATGAGGCACTTCAGTCACTTTGTAAAGATCGGCATACCCACCATCAATAATGAAGGCATTCGATACATTGGCAACATCACGGATGACATACGCATTAGCAGGATCAACGGTTTTCATACCATCCACGACATACGAATAGGAGTAAAATTCAGGCGACAAAACGTCCGTTGTGTACGTCCAAATGCCATCCTCCCCTCTTTTCATTTCGGCGGAAGGACGCGTAACGCCGACACTGTTCATCCAGCCCCCAGTAATTGTAACTGTAGATGCTTTCGGGGCATTCAGTCTGAACGTAACCGACTTATCTTTATGGATTTCAGGCGAAATAAGTTGAGGCTCTCTAGTAAGCGCCTGCTGGGCATTCATTGAACGTATCGTAAGTCCAATCAGTAAAATCAATAAAGGCAATTTTTTCATGTTTTGAAGTTAAGTACAGCTCCAGATTCACTACTTACTCTTTTGGGCAGACACAATACTGACCATCGCCAATTTCAACCGATTGCCGGTAGTCGTACTCATGCTACTTCGCTGTCGATTTTTTCAGCTTATTGAGCGTAAACGGTTCACCTGGTGCCAACACGTTGATTCGTCCCGGATTAACTACCGCTTTCGCCAGCTTTTCGGGGTCGCCGTTGAACGGATTAAAATCAGGTGCATCAACTGAGCCCCAATGGCAAAGTAGCAGCGGGGTATTAGGATAGGCATTGGCGATTTTAACTGCTCCCTCGAACGTGAAATGCCATTCGCTGTCCGAAAAATCAAAGAAAATAGCATCCGGTATAGGCATCGTCAGGTGGCCCGGTGTTAGACGGGAGTCGCCTGGTGCCCAGATATTGCCATCGGGTGTTTCGATCCAGAAGCCGCAGGCGTCTTCATTCTTGAAACGTCGCTTACTCATCCCCGGATACGCATTTTGATAGGCGTGATCTGCAGGCGTTAATTTGACTCGTATGGGGCCAAACTTGAATGTATCACCAATGTTATGTCCGGCAGATGGTAAGCCTAAGTTTTTCATTAGTGAGTCGACATAGACTGTCGAGTGGTATACGCGAGTGACGCCTTTCAGATCCTGATTGGTCGGCACGCTGAAGTGATCATTATCTGCATGCGTGACCAATACAGCATCCAGCCTGGGAACATCTTTGGGCGCAATCGGAAAATCAATCAGGACGGGCATATCAAACCCTTCTAACAACGGGTCAACCATAAACGTAGTCCCGCGGGAGTTGACAAAAAAGCCCGCAAAGCCCAGCCATCGGATTGTGGTTTGTTTTGAGGCTGCAAACGCACTGGCTCCAAAGGGCTGCGTTTTCGGCGCCTTGGCCTGGTACTTCTTAACGACCTTTTTTGTGCTGTCAGCCGCGGTTTGTGCTTGTGCACTGATCGTCAGGAAAATACCCATAACTATGAGGAATGCCCATTTTTTTGCACGTATCATCGGTGTTATATTTTTTACCTCTCCCAGGGAAGAAACGACTTCGACCACAGGCGATTTGGCTAATTGATGGGACAAAGGTCCTGCGTTTTTGTGGTCAGCCGCTTATACAGATTCCGGTTTTACTTACCAATATTACCGATTGAGGCTACCCGGTGAACACTCCTAAAATTCGGCTGTTACTTTTGAGTCAGTTGACTTACAAGCCGATGGATAAAATCAAAAAAGTAGACAGCGTTGCCCAGTTCAACACTCAGCGAGGACAGCAAACCCAGCACCCACTGGTTAGCGTGTTGGATCAGTCCAAATCAACGCCCATTCATCCCTTTCGTCACCTGTCGGAACTCTACATTGTCTTTTTGAAAGATGCCCACTGTTCTCCACTGAGCTATGGACGTAATCAATACGACTACCAGGATGAGACGCTATTATTCATTGCACCGGGCCAGGTCTTTGGATTTGATGAGAACGAAGAATCCCTGCAACCCAATGGGTGGGCACTGGCCTTTCACCCCGATCTGATTCGCGGCACCTCGCTGGGAAAGCATATTAAGGATTATAACTTTTTTGGTTATGACATCAATGAAGCGCTGCACATTTCCCATCGGGAACGACAAATTGTGCTGGAATGCTTTCAGAAAATCCAGTACGAACTAGAGTACCCTATTGATAAACATAGCCGTACGTTGATCGTCAGCACGATTGAGTTGTTTCTCAACTACTGCGTTCGGTTTTATGACCGGCAGTTTATCACCCGAGAGCATCTTCATAAAGATATCCTGGTTCGGTTTGAGGAACTATTGGATAGCTATTTTGACTCAGATCAACCCCAAACATTAGGTCTACCATCGGTTAGCTACTGTGCCGAACAACTGAATTTATCGGCTAATTATTTCGGAGAGCTGGTCAAGAAGGAAACCGGCAAATCAGCCCAGGACTACATCCAGACTAAAGTCATTGAGGTAGCCAAAGAAAAGATCTTTAATGTCAGCAAGTCACTCAGTGAGATCGCCTATGAAATGGGCTTCAAATATCCACAGCACTTTACACGACTCTTCAAGCAGCACGTGGGACAATCCCCTAGTGCATACCGGCTTTCATCGAATTAGCAACCGCAGGACGACTGCAACAGTATAGTGAGCGCACTGTTGACGTGTGGTACAGTCTCAAAAGAAAGTCCCACTCACCTGACTCTGTTTGAGCTTTATGCTTCTAAAGCGACTCATAAAGCCCAGCAATAGACGACTCATTGTCTAAAATACAGATAGATAGGCGAAGGGATGGTGAAATCAGTCATGCGTACTGAAATTCTACCGGTCGCACTCGAAGCAAAATTTCAATCTATAACTCTGAAGCTTACTAACTTATAATTCAAAAGCACTCGATGTTTATACATGGATACTAAATTAAATTTCAGTCTGTTCGTTCCCACCCGAATTGTCTTTGGCCGTGGGGAGTTAACCAATCTGCATAGCCAGCCCATGCCGGGAAAGAAAGCATTACTGCTCATTTCCAACGGCAAATCGACCCGGCAGCACGGCTATCTGGCCCGAACCGAAGCGCAGTTGAAACAGGCAGGTATTGACACGGTGCTATTTGATCAGATCGAGGCCAATCCATTCAAATCAACGGTCATGGCTGCCAGTATACTGGCTCGCCAGCACCAGTGTGATTTCATTGTAGCGCTGGGCGGGGGTAGTGTAATCGATGCGTCCAAGGCAATTGCAGTTGTATCGACTAATCCGGGCGATTTCTGGGACTATATCGCAGTTGGTACCGGTAAAAAAAAGCCCGTTGAACACAAACCTCTACCGATTGTTGCCATTCCGACCACCGCCGGAACTGGCTCCGAAGTCGACCCATGGGGTGCGATCATCAATGAAGAAACCAATGAAAAAGTAGGCTTCGGCATTGATGATACGTACCCGGTACTCGCTGTGATCGACCCGGAACTCACCATGAGCGTTCCACCCGCTTTTACGGCTTATCAGGGTTTCGATGCGATGTTTCACAGCATCGAACGCTATCTTTCCAAAACAGCCAACGCGCTGAGCGATGTGGTCACGCTGAACGCCGTAGAGACCATTGCAGGCCACATTGCCCAGGCCGTTAATCATGGCAATGACCTCAACGCCAGAGAACAAATTGCGCTGGGTAATTTGATGTCGGGGATCATCATGAAACTCAGCAGCGGGATCTCCCAGCACTCGCTCGAAAATGCGATGACGGCTTTTTATCCCGATCTACCGCACGGTGCAGGGCTGCTTATTCTCTGCGAAGCCTATTTCACAGATATGATCGACAAGCACGTCTGTGATGAGCGGTTCGTACAACTCGCCCGCGTCATGGGTATACCCGATGCGACCGAGCCGACAGAATTTATAACGGCCCTAACCCATCTGATGGCCGAATGTGGAGTAGCTCAATTGAACATGGCCGATTACGGTATTTCTCCGGATGAGTTTGGCAAGTTTACGGTGAATGCAAGAGCTACTATGGGTGGCTTGTTTTTGGCCGACCGAGTGCCCCTGAGTGATGAAGACTGTGTGGCGATCTATACGACCGCTTATTATAAGATGTCTACCATAAACCAAGCTTAATCCATGAAACGCTTGCTATTAATGGGCATAATGCTAACTCTCCCGATAGCTTCCCTGCTGGGTCAGGTATCCAGCAAGCCCGCCAATCAAAAAAGTCCAGATATGAACCGCGTCGAACGTACCGAGAAAAAATACCAGGAATTATTCAATCAACAGATTATGGCCAGCAAAACCGATCCTGAATTGCTGACCATTCTGCAACGATTCATCTTTGGCGAAGTGTTCTATATCGGTAATTTAACCGATAAAACACGAGAATTGATTACCCTAACGGCCCTGGCCACCAATCAAACGATTCCGCAATTAACTCCGCATACCAATGCCGCATTGAATGTTGGGGTAACACCTATTGAAATTCGGGAAGTGATTTATCAGCTAGCCCCCTTCATTGGCTACCCAAAGGTATTGAATGCAATGGAAGCCATTAATAAAGTGTTCGAAAGCCGAGGTATCAAATTGCCATTGGCCAATCAGGGGACTGTACGCGAAGGAGAGCGGTTTGACAAAGGCAAAGAAAAGCAAGCTCCCCTTTACGGCGACGGCATGAAACAAAACATGAAAACATTGCCGGGTGAGTTCGCCGATGCAGTGCCAAGAATCCTGACAGAATCCTGTTTTGGTGATTTCTATACGCGGGCCGGTTTAGATCTCAAAACTAGAGAACTCATGATCTTGTGTGCCCTGGCCACCCTAGGTGGTACTGAACGGCAAATGGTATCCCACGCATCGGGTAATCTAAAAGTCGGCAACGATAAAGAAACAATGCTGTCAGCGATGGTGCAGCTCTACCCCCTACATTGGCTTCCCACGTATTTCTAACGCCATCAGCGTGATCCGGGAAGCAAAGCCCGAAGAGCCAACGGCCACAACAGACAAACGCTAAAACGTAAACAAATTCAAAAACGAACGCCTGGAAACAATTAGCTAACCGTATCAGCCTTAGGGCTTGTAAGCCACTAAGTGTATCATTATCAATTTAACGTAAAATGGAAAAGCAAGCTCAAAACAAGGACATACCTGAAGGTTATCAACTGGGTGCCGTACAGTATTTTTCGGGGAATGTATACGTGAAGTCGTTAGTCGTCCCAGACGATATAACCAATTGCAGCGTTGCCGACGTGCTGTTCGAGCCGGGTGTTATAAACAACTGGCACATACACCCTGCTAACCAGATATTAATGGTAAAGGAGGGCGTATGCTACTATCAGGAAGAAGGGCAGCCGTTACAAAAATTTCAAGTAGGCGAAGTCGTAAATATTCTACCAGGTATTAAACACTGGCATGGCGCATCTCCCGATGGCAGAATGATCCATACGGCGATCAACATCAATACAGAGAAAGGAATAGTGACCTGGCTAGAACCAGTAGCAAGCCCGAAATAATTTATCTACTCAACAATCATCCTGGTGGATTTTTATCTCGATGAATGCACAAACAAATACGCCAGCCTATTTCCGCAGTTCCAATACCAAAGCTGTTTTGGCGGGTAGTTTGATATCGTTCAAATCAGCCAATGCCTGATCAGTCAGTACATTTTTTGCCGATGAGAACCCCTTCAATCGCTCAGCAAAGCGAGCAGTATTGAGCGTAATCTCTTTTTCATTGGTGTTAGTGGCTACCATCACCGTTTTGTTATTATCGTACCGGAAGTACACATAAGTGCCTTCCTGTGGCAGAAACTGCATCAGTTTTCCGGCGTGCATTACGGGATTATCGCGCCGATAAGTGGCCAATTTACGAACAAACTGATAGGCCTCATTTTCACGATCTGTACGCCCGGCGGTTTCGAATTTATTGTCTTTATCGCCGGGGAAACCACCGGGAAAATCACGTCGAACTTCGGCATCCGAAGGATCTTTAAAGTTCTTCATCAGAATCTCGGTGCCGTAGTACATAGACGGAATTCCCCGCGTGGTCAGCAGCCAAGTCAGGCCAATTTTATATTTTTCGAAATCCTCGCCAATAACCGACAGATAGCGATCGGTGTCGTGGTTATCCAGGAAAGTTACTAGTTTAGTAGGGTCTTGATAAACGGCATCCTGAGCCAAGGCCTGATAGAATCGATTTACGCCATCATCCCAACTGAATTTTTGCTTCAGCGCATCGGTCATAGCCGCATATACCACAAAATCCAATCCACCGGGCTGATTCGATTTAAAGGGGAAATCGATCTTGTTTCGGGTATAATACGCCTGATCCACTACGTTGTTGACCCACGATTCGCCGAAGATGTGAATCTTGGGGTATTCGGTCAACAGCGCCTGATTACAACGGTTCATGAAAGGTTGATCGTTATACATGTACGTATCGATACGCCAGGCATCGACGCCAAAATTTTCGACCGACCAGATGGCGTGTTGAATCAGGAAATTGGCCACAAACGGGTTACTTTGATTAAGATCCGGCAGGAATGGAACGAACCACCCATCGAGCGTCACTTTTCGATCACTTTCGGCTCCATGCGGATCGGTGATGGGTTGGTATTTATACGATGTATTGGTGTACGTTGGCCACTGGTGAAGCCAGTCTTTGCTGGGCATATCTTTAATAAACCAGTGATTGATACCGCAGTGATTATACACCGCATCCTGCACCACCTTCATGCCTGCTGCATGCGCCTGCTTTACAAACGATTTATAGGCTTCATTCCCGCCAAAGCGCCGGTCAACAGCGTAGTGATCAGTGAATCCATAGCCGTGATAAGCCGAACGCATGGCGCCACCCTCATTCGTAAGAGGTTGATTATTTTCGAGCACAGGCGTAAACCAGATGGCCGTAACGCCCAAATCTTTCAGGTAATTAATTCGCTGGGCGGCTCCGGCCAAATCGCCCCCATGCCGGTAGAAGGGGTTGGCACGATCAGCATTGGGGTCGGCCATATCCGCAAATTTATCGTTGCTCTGATCGCCGTTGGCAAAACGGTCAGGCATGGCTAAATAAATAAAGTCAGCAGCCGTAACTCCCTGCCCTTTAGGGCTGGCGTCACGAGCTTTCAACGCAAAGGGTTGGGTGAGGGTCTGATTCCCTCGTTTACCCACAATATTAAGTGTACCCGGTTTTGCCGTTGGCGCAATGACAAGATCCAGAAAGGCATAGTTCGGGTTTTCGACAGTGTGTGCTTTTACTAGTTTCACTCCCGGATAATTGAGCGAGTAAGCTAACGTTCCGGCATTGGGGCCATAGACTAATAGTTGCAGATTTGGGTTTTTCAAACCCACCCACCAGTTGGTAGGATTAACGCGCTGAATCAGGGCATTTTGAGCAAAAGCAGTGCTAAAAACCGAAAGCAGAGCGATTAAGAGCGTAAAAGTGAGTCTTTTCATAGGTAGCAATTAACAGAACTAAGAATAATGCAACAAGAACGTAAAAATAACCCAAGATTTTCGTTGAAAAAGGCCATAGTTTTGCGGATACGAACCTGACTTGTTTCCGAAACCTGAATTAAGCCGACCTATGTATACTGCGTCTGTTGTCCCGGTGATGGACAAACTGATTATTTACCAGATTTTTACACGCCTGTTTGGCAATCAGAACACCACAAACCAGACAAACGGAAGCCGTGACGAAAATGGTGTCGGAAAATTTAACGATATCAACGATGCAGCCCTAAAATCCATCCGGCAGTTTGGGGCATCGCATATCTGGTTTACAGGTATTATTGAGCACGCGACCCAAACCAACTACTCGGCCGATGGAATTCAACCCGATGACCCAGCCGTTGTGAAAGGGCAGGCTGGGTCGCCTTATGCCGTTAAAGATTATTATGATGTTGACCCCGATCTGGCCGTTAATGTACCCGATCGTATGGACGAGTTCGATGCGCTTGTGCAACGAACGCATGCCAATGGACTGAAGGTTATCATCGACTTTGTACCGAACCATGTTGCCCGGCAATACCAATCTGATGTAAAACCAGCGGACGTTGTAGATCTTGGCCAGGACGACGATACAAGTGTGGCATTTTCCAACAAGAATAATTTTTATTATCTGCCGGGGCAAACGTTTGTCGGGCCACAAGACTACTTATATCATCAGCAGAATAATACCAACAAGCTACATGAGTTTCCAGCCAAAGTGACTGGTAGCGGATCGATTACGGCTACTCCTGATATCAATGACTGGTACGAAACGGTAAAGCTCAATTACGGCTTCAATATTTTTGACGGAAGTACCCAATTCGATCCTATTCCGGCAACCTGGCATCAGATGCTTGATATTCTGTTGTTCTGGTCCGACAAAGGTGTTGATGGGTTTCGCTGTGATATGGCCCACCTGGTACCCGTTGAGTTCTGGCAATGGGCGATCAGTCGGGTTAAGCAGCGCTATCCTCGCCTAATTTTCATCGCTGAAATTTACGATCCAGGCTTATATCGTTCCTTTATTTTCGGAGGTGGATTCGATTATCTGTACGATAAAGTGGGTTTATACGATGCTATTCGGCGGCTTATGGAAAATCATGGCTCCTGTTATGATCTTACTCGTGTATGGCAACAGGAATCCGGCGATTTTGCCCAACACATGCTTCGTTTCTTAGAAACCCACGACGAACAGCGAATTGCCTCCCGCTTCTTCACCAACGACCCCTGGGCGGCCATTCCGGGCATGACACTCCTCGCCACCATGCATACGGGTCCTATGTTGCTCTACTTCGGGCAGGAGATTGGTGTACGGGCCGAGGGAGTGGAAGGCTTTAGTGGCGACGACGGTCGTACAACCATCTTCGATTATTGGGGGCTGGCCGACTGGCAGGGCTATGTCAATCAGGGACGTTACGACGGAGGTGGCTTAACCGAAAGCCAGCGCCAGTTGCGGTTGTTTTATCAACAACTAAATTACCTTGTTAGTGGCTCTGACGCGATTCAGAACGGGTATTTCTACGATTTACAGTATGCCAACGACAATGGCCAAAGTGCGAGTTATGACGCCCATCAGGTCTACAGCTATCTTCGCTATACCGAACGTCAAAAATTACTAATTGTCTGTAATTTCTCGAATTATAACACCTATGAAACAACCGTTATAATACCGAATCCTGCCTTTGGAGCGATGGGACTGGACCCAGCGGGTACGTATCAGTTCAGCGATATTTTTATTAGTGGCATTCAGATTGAAACAGTTGGTTTAGCAGGTGTACCCATTCTTTTACCTCCACGAGCAGTATACGTGCTGGAAATTAAATCGTAGATTCATGGTACCTTTTGTCCGTTTCTTCAGTCAATAGATTATAGCCGAAACTGTAATACCCACCTATGCAAAAATTGTTTACAGCTTTTCTCCTCTTGCTGACATCGTTGGCCGGCCAGGCTCAGGAGGTTGTTTTATCAACTAATCTGCATTCATTGACTGTTGTGGGTGGTAAAACAATTCCCGAAACGACCATTAACATCGGAAAGCAGTTTCTGGGCACCCCTTACATTCCTCACACGCTGGATATAAATCCTACCGAACAATTGGTTGTCAATGTGCTTGAGTTTGATTGTACGACGTATTTAGAAACAGTTCTGGCACTTTCGTTAGCCTGGCAGGAGGTATCTGACAAGCAGAACCAACTTCTTTTTGAACAAACATTTCGAAAATACCTAACCAAACTCCGCTACCGCGATGGGCGTATCGACGGTTATGCCAGTCGACTACATTATTTCTCAGACTGGCTTCGCGACAACGAGCGTAAAGGACTTGTTTCCGACGTAACTCATGAATTACCAGGAAGCGTGACAGTGGCGAAGTCAGTTTCGTATATGACTAGCTCGACCTACAAATATCCACATCTAAATGACCCTACCGTTTTCAAGCAGGTAGCTCAAACCGAAGCTGCACTCAGTCAGAAGTCCTTTTCATTCATTCCGAAGAAAAACATCCGGCTTGCCGAAGCGCAACTTCGCGAAGGTGACATTATTATGCTGACAGCCGCCCGGCCTGGTTTAGATATGAAGCATGTAGGACTGGCCGTTCGCCAACCTGATGGACGAATGCACCTCCTCCATGCATCTTCTGATCAGGGTGTCGTGGTGATTACGCCCTATCCCATTAGCGACTATGTACTGTGGCACAATCGTCTTTCTGGCGTCAGAGTAGCCCGATTGCGGCCGATTGGTACGCCGGTAACGGCCGCTGCGAGTGGTCAGTAAGCTGAGAACTGATTTCTTAGTAGGCTAGATTCCTAAGGAGAATAACTGCTTTAAATAGGCTGACTACCATAAGGCCCCATAGTAGACCGTTAAGGAACATAACCGCCACCATGCCCGGAAGAGAAAAGACTCCGATTTTCTCATTATCGACGGGAAATTCCATCAGAAATTGTACGAACTTTTGCCAGGGTTTGGCAGGCCCCCAGTAAATCAGGAACGGGAAAGTAGCGACAAGAATCAGGGTATAAAGTAGGCCAAAGCCAGCTATCTGAAGAAAGAATCGAACCATTATGCTTTGGATTTACAAGCTGAATTGGTTCTTAAAAGTAAGATAGGGCACCAGGCATTTGCCAGCCTAAACGAATAACTGGTATCAAGTAAGGCATAACACGTTGTATACCTCAATCTTTTGGTTGCCTCTATTACCGGTCCACTGGCAAATACTCATAAAATGTATGGCTAACGATCATGTGTACGACTACCATTTACACGAACGCCAATTCATGTAAATGGTAGTCGTACGCTATTGAGTCGATTAACTCTGGGGCGACACCGTTAACCGGCAGCCCGTGTAACAATGATATAATCCTGAAAAAAGGCAGCCCCAGATTTCCCCTGAATCCGAATCGTATTGTTACCCGGAGTGAGCGAAATTGTTGCATTATAGGTCCGCATTCCTCCATCAGTGCCTTCTATGGGGAAATCAACTGGAGTCCCTCCGTTAATAATAAGGCTGGCAATACCTGCTGCTTGTGTATTTGTCTGATAACGTAGTGCCAGACTATAATTAGACGCGGTTGCCGGCGCCCCTGTTACTGTGTAGGTTAAATAGTCGGTGTTTTTACTATAGGGTCCACGCACATTGCTATCACCCGACGATCCCGATGCGGTTCCCGTTCCTGCGGCATCCTCAGCCTGTATTTTCTGCGAAAAAGGGGAATTGTTTATGGCTCCGGGCTTTATCAGGGGAGGTATTGTTCCCGCCGGAATTACGGCTCCATTATCAACCGTCAACGTAAAACTTCCAGAACTGGCGGCAGCCTCGAAAGCTGCCTGCCCCGCACTGTTCAAAGGGTAATCGGCTGTATTTCGGCTCGTGGTTGCCAGGTAAAGTACTTGGCCGTCTGTAGTGCGACGAATTCTAATTAGTTGTGTACCTAGTGCCATAATAGATATGATTAAGTAACCAACAGAATTGGTTAGTCAGAATAAAGTATTGTGTCAGAAAAAAAACTCAACAGTATTGAATAAGGCCAGTTTACTACCTTGTAAATTGACTTCTATCTGGACATTTGGGACCGGATTTAGAATAATTGTTTCATAACTATTTTTACCTCGGCTAGGGTCGAATGCCCAAACATCGATCGCGTTATCTTTAATCCGGAACATGGCATCAGGGCGGCCGCGCCGGGCATTAGGATTATTTCCATAGGGTCCGTCGAATGCCGCAGCATGTTCCAGAATGGTAGTTCCATCGGTTTTAGGCTCAACCCATACCCCAGAATCTTTAAATTGGTAGCGACAGTATTGCCAGGGTTCCCCTTCCGTTCGGCTGCATTGAGCATAATAATAAGCCGCTTCGAAACCGGCATCATGCCAACGGCAGGGTTCAGTAGGGTAACCGTCTGACGTTATTGGAGCAGGCGTACCTGGCGAATTCGGTTGCCATTGCCAGATATTGGGAGGTGTACCAGGATCTCTGGCTTTTACTTCATTGGGATTGGTGCCGAACTGATCATACTGACTTCGATCATCAAAAATGATATAGCCAATTGTGCGACAAAAGCCAACACCAAAGATATTGCCTACCTGCCAGTCATAGTCAACCTGAGGGTGTTTGTCGGTTTTAATGGCGCCTAGATTTCCAACCGGACGAGTGAAAATATAGCCATTATGTAAACTACTATTTTCGCTACCAAGCCCTTCTACTTTCCCCCAGTCCAGGTAAATTAATTGAGCGGGCGGAATTCCCGGCGGGGTGTCATTTATACCTTTCGCCATTACTTCAGCAGCAAATGCTTTGTTGTAATAGCGACTGGCGTAATCAGGCTGGTCGGCATAGTGTTTAATAATGGCACCCACTCCCATGGCTTCGAGCCCTGCCAGTGGAAAAAAATAATTGCAGGTTTGTCGGGCACCATCGACACTGGAAATCTTCTGTTTAAACTGCGGATCAGTGGGCATCGTATTTCCCCCACCAGGCACCTGGTAATTCCAGGGGTCGCCATTGTAATTGGCATCGCCCCCATACGTTCCAAAATCCCGGAAAGGCAGTCCACGTGGATTTGCCTGAGGGTCCCGATATTTTTTCAGCCGTGCTGCATACCATTGATAATATTGCGGAGCATAGTTTGGCATGCCATAGAGACCTTCCTGAAACTCATTGGCCTCAAACAGCGCACAGGGTGTTTTATTACTAGCCCGAACCATGTCATCATTACTCAAACTTTGTCCTCCATATCCATCACCCGTATAGGGGCCTGGCGCACCAGGAGTTTGAAGGTCTATACTATGCATCCAGTTAATTCTCTTCTCATCCGTCAACTGCTGATTATCCATGACTGCCTGCACACCCCCTCGCCTTAACGAAACAATGCTGTCAGATGTAATATCCGTTCGCTTCCGGACAACAGCAAAAACCCGATTATCTGGCAATGACATCGTTGGAGCATCTTTCATACCCCGAGCTACCCAGATATCGGTTGGTGAAAGCCAGGCGGGTCTGGTTACCCGATAAGGAAGAATGGGCTGATAAGTGGGCAGCGGATCTGTACCCAACATGAGCTGAACAAACGCTTTTCGATTCCAGTGATAAGGGCCTATCGGCGTTGACCCGATAGTCATCATAATGGATATACTATCGCCCGGACTAAAGTCATAGGTAGTTGGCAAACTAGTTAAAGCGGGCATTCCACCTATGTAATAATAAGTCGACTCTCCCGGTCCAACGCCCAGTTGTACTGTATTGACAATTCGGGCTTTGCCAAGTGCATTCCACTCTACAGCTGGTGTAAATAGCTCAGGGTTCGCAACAATCACTTGTACGGCTACATTCGGATTGGGTGTAAAATCGCCATTTGAGGCTGTAGCATAGGTGTCGTTTGGACTTACTGGATCTGCCGTAAAATCAGTATTTAAGGCTGTGGCGTAGGTGTCGTAAGGCATAAGACATAAAAAGTGTAAAAAAAGAAATAGATACGTCTACGGCGGTGACTACACAGGGAAACTACCCCCTTTAGGTTAATTATAATGTGACTATTTCTAGTCGTCTACTAGGATAAAACAGGTATAGCAACAATCTTTCCAGAACATCAAGAATTCAATACATTATTAGCGAACGGTAATCAACAGGTTATAAAAGGTCTATTAATTGAGTTCTATGAGAGAAAACCGTCGTTTTTCTATTTCGACCGCTGGAAATTCCAATTCTTTTCTTTCTCCCCTGATTTATTCAAGAGCTACTTACTTCTACGCTAGTCCAAGTGCATCAAAAATAGGATTATTCATAGTATAATCGATTTATTCAGCAACGTATACATCCAAAATGTAGTTTTGGCGAGATGTTTGCTGTTATTCCAAGAGAGTAACATAGAGTCGTCATATCTATCAACTCGTTATTTAGTAAAAGTTATATCTACTCAACAAGCTTTATCTTTTTTAGTATGAGAATAGCACTCTACATCGCGTTTTTTAGCTGCACAACAAGACTTATCCTGGCTCAAACGAATTACGTAACCAGTTCCCCTAATGCAAATTCGCCAGGTACCTATAATACCATTGTTGGGCCGTCTGCTGGGAATGGTACGTTGACCGGCTATTTCAATTCGTTCTACGGTTTTCAAACGGGATTATCGAACACGGAAGGCTATGAGAATACATTCATCGGTAATGCAGCGGGTAAGTATAATACCGTAGGTACTGATAACACATATTTGGGTCATCATACGGGCATGTCCAGTATTACAGGTAATTACAACACGTTTATGGGCTCTATGTCGGGCCAGGCAACTACCACCGGGAATCGCAATACGTTTATAGGCTATGAATCTGGCCTGTCAACGACTACAGCCAGCTTTAATGCATTCTTCGGGAATGGAGCTGGCCGATTAAATACGATTGGTTACAATAACGTCTTTTTAGGAAACAATTCGGGCTATTCGAACAATACGGGTTATTACAACACATTTATCGGGAGCGATGCGGGCTACTCGAACTCGGCGGGTTCAAGTAATGCTTATATGGGGTATCGGGCTGGTTATAATACGACAACTGGTTCAGGAAATACCTTTGTAGGCAATGTAGCAGGCCAGGCGAATACCACTGGCGCGAATAACACGTTCATCGGCGGAAATGCGGGTATCTTAAATGCGACTGGCAATCAAAATGCATTTGTCGGCTATGCATCAGGCTCCAATGCAACCGCAGGTTCTCAAAATGCATTTTTAGGCTATAACGCTGGCTTTAACACGACTACAGGCTCTGGCAATACGTTTATTGGCAGCGCAGCTGGTTATGCCAATACAACAGGAGCGGGAAGTACTTTTTTGGGAAGTAATGCCGGGTATGCCAATACAACAGGGTCAAATAATACACTAATTGGCGTTAATACCGGACAGGCGAATACCACGGGGAGCTTTAACGCCTTTGCGGGTTCCTATGCCGGACAGGCGAATACTACGGGCTCCCAAAATGCATTCATCGGTACCAACGCTGGTTATAATAACACAGCAGGTTCGACAAATACCTTTATTGGTAGCTCGGCTGGTTATGAGAATACAACAGGTTCCAGCAATGCGTTTATGGGTGGCAATACGGGCTCCTTCAACACCACTGGTTCGGGAAATACGTTCTTAGGTATCTCTACTGGCCTCCGCAATACGACGGGCTCGAACAATGTATCAATTGGCTTTCGGGCTGCCAGTAAAAGCCAGACTGCCAATAAAAATGTCATCATTGGCGACAGTGCGGGCTTTAATAATACCGTCGATGGCAACGTAATGCTCGGTTCTAAAGCGGGATTTAACAGCCTGACTGGGCAAAAAAGTACTTTTTTAGGTTTTCAGGCAGGTTATAATGCCCTTGCAGATTCGAATACGTTTATCGGTTATCAGTCGGGTTTCGCCACGACTACAGGCAAAGGAAATACTTTTCTGGGCGTAAGTGCAGGCCGGGGGAATTCAACCGGTAGTCATAACACCATTATTGGGAACGGAGCCGGACCAGCGAATCTGGATGGAAATGACAATGTTTATTTAGGCTATAATTCGGGGCAGTTCGACAGGGGTTCGCAAAATATACTGCTGGGTACAGGAACGGATGTATTGGCTCAGAACTTAACCCGTGCTACAGCCATTGGGGCAGGCGCCCGAGTAGGGGTCAGTAATGCCGTAGTGTTGGGCGACAACGCGAATGTAGGCATTGGCACATCCTCGCCAATGGCTCGACTGGAGGTTGTTGGTGAAACGCCAGATGCTAGCGGTTTTCGGCTAACTCAGTTGACAGCCAGTAGCCCTACGGCCCATTCTACCGATCAGTTTCTGACGGTAAACGAGCAGGGTGATGTTGTTAAAGCCCGCTATCTACTACGCATCAATAATACGGATGAGTGGAGTGACAAAGTTTTCGTATCGACCTATAAACTAAAATCACTGGAATCGGTGGCTACTTATATTAGCCAGCATGGTCATTTACCAGGCATACCATCGGCAGAGCAGGTTGTTCGGGAAGGAGTTGACCTGGCAAAGATGAACGCCACATTGTTGGAGAAAGTAGAAGAACTGACCTTGTATTTGCTTGACATGAAAAAAGCAGATCAGCAAAAGGGCAAACAGATAAACCAACAAAACCTACGTATTCGGCGGTTAGAAGCCCAAGTTCGAGCCTCAAAGAAAAATAGATAATAGCGGAATCCTCCTTTATGTAGCAATAGCTAACGCAACGTTTGGCGCATTACCTGCGTATCGACGTATAAGGGGCGTGGTGAATGCCTTGGAGAATGCTTTTAACTACCAACCTATGAAAGCAGCCCCGCCGGTCATGGCGGGGCTGCTGCATTTAACGATAATACCCCTCCCCTTCTCGCTAGTAGAATCAGCCAAAGACGTTTAGGTGCTTTTGAAAGAGAGCTTCATATTTCATCGCAGCCGCCTTCTGATTCGCGTCCTTGCAGGCTTCTACAATCGTTTGGAGTATATACAAGTCAGCATTGGGGCTACGAGTCTGACTACTTCGGGCATAAATAAGGTTCTGATCAGCACGGGTAGCCATTGTATCGGCAATTGTCAGGGCTTTCTGCGTATCATTTACAGCAAACAGGAACCGTACGTAGTTGGATGAAATCTGATCGTATGGAATACTCTTATCCGGCATAACTTTCAGCGAATAGTCGAGCACTTGACGGGCTTTGTCGGTCTTCCCTTCCCGGATTAACTGATCCGCCAACCGGAAAAAGGCTATTCTTGCCGAAATAACAGGTGGACCTTTATAGGTTTCGTCGTAGTAAACATCTGGGTTGTCGAACTCCCTCCAGAACGTCTTCTTCATCATATTGGTATACATTACCTCCGAGTTGACATAACCATCTGTAGCTCCCGGCACGGCCACCGGCATCAGACGGTAGGTATAACCTTCCAACTGCATATAATTCTTTAGATTCAGGTAATGATCATTGGCCAGCGTACTCGAAAAATAGATAGGTCGCTGCCAGTTGTTGGTAGCAATCATGTCGAGCATAACCAGGTCGGGTTTAAAGAGATCTTTTTTGCCAAGAGTCCACTGCAATGTATCCTTCAGGAGTGGCCGTAGCGAGGCCGGAACAAATTTTGCCTGATCAACCGCTTGCTTATCAATAGGCAGAAACAGAATTGACGATGGCAGAATATTCGTCATCTCACCCGTAGTCAGTGGCACCTGAATGGCTGGGTTATTGGTCTTAATCAGGTTGATGTATTGCTTCAGGTCGATACCGTTTTTTACACCAGCTACTTCATAAAAAGGAACAATATCATTTTTACCTTTATTAAACTGATCAAATTCCAGCGACATCGGCACGGCATCGGACTCATAGGTTTTGCGCTTCATCTGCTGAATATACCACTCCGTACCCAACAGGCTCAGGTTACAGACACGCACGTCGCGCCGAAAACTTTCTACTTCCTGCACATACCAGAGCGGAAATGTATCGTTGTCGCCCTCGGTAAACAGGATAGCATTAGGGGCACACGAGTTGAGCATATTTTTAGCAAAATCGACCGAATGAAAGCGGTGATCGCGGTTATGATTATCCCAGCTTTTAACGCACATCATGACCGGTATAAGCAGGCACATGCCAATAACAAATTCGTTTCGGAACGTAACCGATTTAAATCGGATAAAGAAAGCGCGTAGCACCTCAACAATGGGCAACACGCCTAACCCAAGCCAAATGGCAAAGAAGTAGTACGATCCAACATAGATATAATCGCGTTCGCGCGGCTCGGAGGGTGGTGAGTTGAGGAAAACCTGAAGACCAATCCCCGTAATTAGAAACAGGAAGCCGATAATCAGGAAGTCGTGACGGCGACGAACGTACTGAAATAGCAGGCCGAAGAGCCCTAGTAAAAACGGCAGCATGTAGAAATTGTCGTGAGCCTTATTAGCTTTCAACAGGTCAGGTACGTTCTGATCCGACGACCAGGGCAGTAAATAACCAGCTCCCTCTTCGTCGCTTTCCCGCCCGGTGAAGTTCCACATCAGGTAGCGCCACCACATATGGTTTAACTGGTAGGTAAACAGAAATCGGAGGTTATCACCCATGGTCGGTTTCTGACCTTCTGCCAGGCCAAGCATCTGCCGGTAGAGTTGTAGGTGATTGAACTGACTGCTGTACAAACGCGGAAATAGCATTTCATCGCCAGGTGCATAGATATACTCGGGCTGATAGTCGAAGATGACGTACTTGTCCCCTTGTTTTTTCCACATCGGCGCTCCTTTTTTCTGATCAATCGGCCGGGCTGTAAATACCGGGCCGAAGAGTAGGGAGCGGCTTCCATACTGTTCCCGATTCTGGTAAGACTTGAAGTTCAGTACATCGCTGGGCGCGTTTTCGTTGATGGGTGGATTAAAGCTGGCCCGCACTAATACCTGCATATAAGACGCATAGCCAATCAACAGGAACGCCAGGCCAAGTAGGGATGTGTTCAGAACAACTCGTTTTTGGCGGGCAGACCAGATAATACCATAGCCAACAGCTCCCAGAAAAACCAGCGTAAAGAAAATCACCCCCGAGTTGAAAGGAAGGCCAAACGTATTAACGAACAGACGCTCAACGAAGAAGGCCATACCCGGCAAACCTGGGATCGACGCGTTAATGATGCCGAGCACGACGAAACCAATACCCAGTGCGCTAGTGCCGCCCCAGAACGTTGGTTGAGGATACTTTTTAAAGTAATAGATAAGGGCCAGCGCCGGTATAATAACCAGATTCAGTAAGTGAACACCGATCGATAAGCCAATGAGATAGGCGATCAGAACAAGCCAACGGTTAGCTGCCGCATCATCCTGAATACGCTCCCACTTGAAGGTTGCCCATAGAACAATCGCCGTAAAAAATGATGACATACCGTATACCTCCGCTTCAACGGCCGAAAACCAGAAAGTATCCGAGAATGTATAGGCCAGCGCACCAACGGCCCCCGTCCCAATGATCAACAACGTATCAGTAAGTGTATATTCCTCTTCGGACTGGCCAGCGTCTCGGTTACTCAACAGCTTTCGGGTAAGCATCGTAATGGTCCAGAACAGGAACAGGATTGTGAACGCACTGGCCAAAACAGATCCCATGTTGACCCAATAGGCTACGCGGGTAAGATCTCCCAGCGACAGCATCGAGAAGATTCTACCCAATAAGAGAAACAAAGGTGCGCCGGGCGGGTGAGGAATCTGGAGTTTGAAGGACGAAGCAATAAACTCACCACAGTCCCAGAAGCTGGCCGTTCGTTCTACGGTCATGGCGTAGGTGGTGAAGGCAATTGCAAAAATGAGCCAGCCAGTCAAATTGTTCAGGCGTTTAAACGAGAGCATAGACGTAGAGATTTTAGCGATATGTATTTGTGTAAGAAGTCGCCAAAACTACAGTCGGAGTTTGCTTTCTTAGATTACCTACATCGTTAAGAATTGTTAATAAGTTCTTGATTTATACTTATTTAACATTTGCATCGGGCAATATCATGCTGCTGTTAGATCAAACTATACTTTTCTTCATTCAGGCACGCTATTTGGCTTCTATAAGTTGCCGTTTACTAAAAAGATTTACGTTCAAATAACGTAATAATAACGCAATGGCTATATGTACCATAATATGTATGTATACTAGTGGATATTTATATAAGTTGACTTTCCTTCCTCTGCATGAAACATCTCTCCACCATTATCTTACTAACTAGTATTATTTATTCTCCCATCCATGCCCAGACAAGTAATCATCAAGCTTATATAGAAGTGGGTGGGCTGGTTTCATCAGCAGACCGGACGCCATTCTGGCTGAGGGCAAATCAATTTGGGGTAGTGCCTTATTCATCACCAGTCGGTACGTTGCGGGTGGGCGTGGCAGGCTCTGTTTCCCTCACCGACACTATGCGTAAATCAGCAGCTCGTGCCTGGGTGCTTAGTTATGCCGCTGAAGCTGTTGGGAATGCGGGAAAAGAGAATCAACTGCTCGCTCCCGAATATTACGTAAAGCTGTCCCATCGACAAATTCAGTTCATAATTGGCCGCCGAAAAGAGGTCATTGGTCTGGTTGACACCACGCTCTCTTCGGGGTCTTACTCCTGGTCGGGGAATGCGCTGCCGATTCCTAAAGTTCAGTTTGGAACAAAAGGATTTGCGCCATTGGGGCGCAGGCAATGGCTGGCTATCAACGCTTTTATAGCCCACGGTTGGTTTGCCAATACCGACTATATGCAGCATTCGTTTCTGCACCAGAAATCGGTTATATTCAGAGTCGGCAAACCCTCCTCTCCTGTGCGCTTATATGCCGGCATTAACCATAATGTCCAGTGGGGTGGCCATTCCGATTACTTAGATTATCATTATGCCGTTAATGGCCAGCTTCCTGGTGAGCTACGTGATTTCCCAAATGTTTTCCTGGCTATTCGGACAGATGGCTTGAATAATCCCCGTATTACGTCTTTTGATTATGTCAATCTATACGGCAATCATGTTGGCAGCATTGATTTTGGCGCCGAGTTAAGACTAGCGTCGGTCAATTTGATGTTCTATCACCAGCATAGCTATGATGATGCCTCAGGTATGTTTTTCAAGAACGTGCCGGATGGGCTAAGTGGTCTTCGAATTCGACCGTTACGATCTGGTTCATCTGGCTTCCACGTCGACGATTTTCTGGTCGAATTCCTAACTACACTGAGCCAGAGTGGCGCAATATTTGCCCCTTGGAATGGCCTGTCAGGCAATGATAATTATTTTAACAATGAGCAATATAAGGAGGGATGGGCTTATAAAAATCATATTCTAGGAACCCCTTTTATTACATTAAGGCAGGATAGCAAGCCGGAATACCAGACCGCAACGAGCTTAACTGTAAACAATAATCGTCTTCAGATGGCTCATATTGGCTTACGGGCTACGGTAGCACACCGGATGACTTTAATGGCGAAACTATCATACAGCCAAAATCTGGGAACTTATGCTGAACCTTTCGCAGGTTCGCCAAAACAATTGTCTTCGATAGTACAGATTGGTATGCCACTGTCCTGGCTGGGTGGTTTATCGCTAACAGCATCTGTTGCCGCTGATATTGGTGAATTATATACTAATACTGTTGGTGGATATGTAGGGTTACGGAAGACAGTTTGGCGGAGGTAAGCGTTCATGAAACGCTTGGTCTCCCCTCTTTCGGCCAGAAATCAGGCCGATTATAGCCTCATTTCCACCGTCTTTAAAGCCAAGTCCGCCTTCTATATAGTCTCCCCTTTGGGTACTGCCTTGCTGTAGTAGCTTTAGTTCATCAAACTGAAGGCAAACTAAAAACCGTCAAAAGTTCACCCCAAAATCCCTACATCCATGAAAGTACTACACTGCAAAGACGTTGGTTTCGATTGCCCAGGTATCATCCAGGCCGGAAGTGAAGCCGAAGTGCTACAATTAGCCGCGCAACATGCGCAAGAAGCCCATCAGGTAACGGTTACGCCAGAAATGGCCGAACAAATCAAGCCCCTAATTCATGAGGCTTAGCCCGTTGACCAAAATCATGAACGCCAAACGAATTCTACTTACCCTACTTGGAATCTTGTGGATGGGCGCAATAGCTCACGCACAAGTATCGACAGCAAGTGCCGCTAAAAAGATGAAATTCCTGATTCATATTACGTGCGCTCCAGACAATGCAACGAAGGCTGCTTTAGGTTTTCTGGTAGCTAAAACAGCCTTAGACGAAGGCCATACCGTCGCGCTGTTTCTGGCGGGCGATGCCGTTACGTTACTGAAAGACGTGGAGTTAGATAAGGTTGTCGGCTTGGGTACGGGCAAACTCCGTGACCATTATGAAGCCATCGTGAAAGCGGGTGGGCGGTTCTATTTGTCGGGCATGTCATCGAAAGCACGGGGTCTAACCGATGCCGATATAAGCGGAAAACCGGCTGAATTTGCGATGCCTACGGTGCTGGTTCGGCTAGCTGCCGACAGTGACCGGATGTTTACGTATTAGGAATACCTAAGTAATTATTAACCGCAGCGTCACAGAGAACATAAAACACTTGTTCCCTCTGTGACGCTGCGGTTAAATAATCAGGCTGCTTTTAGTACGTCATTCATTAAGGAAATGACATAGTTGATTTCCGATTGAGTCTGATCCAGCAATTCACGTACTATATTCGAATCAAACCGATCCAGATGCTCCAGCTTATATGCCAATTTAGCCAGGCTGGGCATACCGGCGCTCAATGCAGTTCCATTCAACTTGTGTCCTGCCGATTTTAACCCATCCAGATTCCGGTTTGCTGCCAATTGTAAAAGTACAGACAACGAACTAGTTAGTTCCCCTTCAGCAGCTTCCATTAGCTTCTCCAGAAAATCCAAATCCTGCCCTGCTATCATTTTTAACACCTGAGCGTCAAAATGAGCATCGGGCTCATCCGAATTAGCAATCGTTTGCGTCTCAACGGATTGTGTCTCCAGCCATTTTTGAAAGAGGGAAACCATTGATTTTTCAACAATCGGTTTCGTAATAAAATCATCCATACCCGCTGCCAAACACTTTTCCCGTTCACCCTTAACGGTACCGGCCGTTAAAGCAATGATCGGAATATGACGTCCCTGTTCTAATTCCCGAATGCGTTGTGTAGCCTCATACCCATTCATGACAGGCATTTGAATATCCATCAAAATCAGATCAGGCTGGTGCTGGACGTACATATCGACTGCTTCCTGCCCATTAACGGCTTCTATGACCTGGGCATTCGGTACTAGCTTGGTCACGAAGGTTTTAGCCAGTAATTGGTTTACTTTATTATCCTCAACCAACAATACTTTGACCGCACTGGTACCAACCAGAGTCGAATCCTCAACCTCTATAGTCAAGGGCTTGTCATTTTGCTGATCTAGTCGGGATAAAGCCCGGAACAAATCATTCATTTTAACCGGCTTCACTAAGCGCTGGTTAATGTCTAACAATTCACTCGCTTTGATAAGTCGTTCATCATCCGATGAGCTATGCAGGAGGATAATAGCCTGTTTGTCGGTAGACGACGAGAAATTAGCCCGAATTTTCTCAATGGTTTCCAGGCCGTCCATATACGGCATATGGTAATCCATCAGAATCACATCGTACTGTTTATTTTTGGCTAGTAGCTGAAGGGCCTCAAATCCGTTACTGGCTTCTTCGACGATAATCTGTTTTAACAAAAACATTTGCCGTAAGATCATACGGTTGTTTTCATTATCATCTACAATCAGCACATTCTTCACCAAATCGACATTCTGCCAGTTAATTGGATCACCAGTTTCGGTTTTAAGTCGAACATCGAACGAAAAGCAACTACCTTCTCCCAGTTTGCTAACCAACTCAAGGCGGCTTCCCATCAAGCCTAATAGCTTGTTAGAGATAGTCAATCCAAGTCCAGTTCCGCCGTATTTTTTCGTGGTCGAGGCATCTTCCTGAGAGAACGCGTCAAAGATGCGATCCTGCATTTCGGGTTTAATGCCAATACCCGTATCCCGTACCTCAAAGCGGAAAGTGACATACTCTTGCGCCGGATCGGTTAATGGTGTGATTTTTAATTCAATCTCGCCTTTCTCGGTAAATTTGACAGCGTTACCCAGCAGATTGACCAGTATCTGCTTTAAGCGTACAGAGTCGATATAAATAAAGCGAGGTAAATTGGTAGGCAAATTCAGCAACATTTCAAGGCCCTTGTTCTGAGCCTGATAGGTGATTATATCGGCGGCCTGGCTACTGATTTCGTAGACGTCTACTTTCTCAATAGCCATCTCCAGTTTACCCGCTTCAATTTTAGAAAAGTCCAGAATATCGTTAATGATGCTTAATAACGCATTCGCCGATTGGTCGACTATAGACAGATACTGGTGTTGGGTTTCATTAAGTGATGTTTTCAGAACCAGATCGGTAAAGCCAATTACCCCATTTAACGGAGTCCTGATTTCATGACTCATGTTGGCCAGAAATTCAGATTTTGCCACGCTGGCTTGTTCTGCCAGTTGTTTGGCTTTTTTCAACTCCTCTCGTTGGAGACAGGATTCGGTAATATCCTGGGTAAACATCATGATGCCTCCAATAGACCCATCAAACTGGTACCAGGGCCTCATCTCCCACCGAATATATTGAGCATGCTCCCAGCCGTCTGGTCGTCGGATATATTCATCATTTTTTACCACCTCTCCGTTAAGGCCTCGCTCAATAACGGCCTTCCACTCATCAGATATAGTTGGGAATACGTCATAATGCGATAAGCCAACGACACTATTCTCCAGATGGTAATCTTCCATCCAGCGGTTACTGGTAGCCAGGTAAGTCATTTCCCGATCGAACATAGCTACAGCCGCCGGAGCATGTTCAACAAAGGCCGCCAGTCTTGATTTTTCGTTGACTAATTCCTGCTCTGCTTTTTTCTTTTCGTCAATATCCTGAAACGTGCCATATAGGCGTTTGCACCCTTCTCCGCCAAATTCGGGCCTTCCTACTACGCGCACCCATACTTCCCGATCTGCCGCTGTAATGATCTGAAGTTCTACATCAAATGCAGTCCCTTCACTAATGGATCGGTCAACAGCCTCGACAATACGGTCGTAGTTTTTCCCTCTAAAAAAGGTTTCGCCCGTATCAAGCATAGGTGTAAACTCATCGGGTACCTCATGAATCGCTTTGGTAACTGATGACCAGTACATAGTTCCCTCGGTAAAATCCGCTTCCCAGGTGCCAATTCGAGCTACCTCATTGGTTTGCTCCAGCATTTGCTTCGTCCACTTCAAATCGACTTCCAGCTGGTGCCGCCTGGTAATGTCGATGGCATTCCCGATGATGTAAGAATCGCCATTTAGTTCATGCTCCAGAACGTTCGCAAATAACCAGATGTGCAGGGAGCCATTTTTATGCAGTGTATGCATAATACCATTAGCCCGACCATTTTTACGAATGGCCTCCAGGTAAGCCTCAAATCCCGCATGTTGTTCTTGAGGGACAACATTTTGCAAACGGTGACCAATCAACTCTTCGGGTTGGTAACCTAACGCCTGAGCCCCAGCAGCATTGACCGACAGAAGTGTACCGTCCAGGTCATGCACGCACATGAGTCCCTGAGAATTTTCAAAAAATGAGCGGAATCGATTCTCCGACTGATACAGCTTAAACTCTTTCTGTTTTTCGTCGGTGACATCTCTGGCAACGGCAAACAGGTAACCCGTTGCTGGTTCAGGTGTAGCTACCCATTGGAGATAGCGGTAGGTGCCATTTTGGCACTGGAAGCGATGGGTAAAATTGATGGCGGTATTGCCCGTCGCCAACTTCCTGATCTCTTGCTCAGTAGCCAGTCGATCGTCGGGGTGAACCAGCTCGAAAAAAGATGTGGTCAATAAATAATCTTCATCCCAGCCTAATACCTGATGAAAAGCGGGGTTTATTTTTTTGAGGTACCCATCGGTACCAGCCACAAAAATCAGATCGTTAGATAGCGTAAAGAGATTTTCAAAATAGGCAAGCTCCTGTTTCTGGCGGTTTTCAACAATAAGGTCCGTTGCCATGTCGCCCAGTATTTTTAACGCCTGCAACTGCGTTTCGGTAAGTTTTCTGGGAGCCCGGTCCAATACACAAAGTGTTCCTAAGGCGTGTCCATCGGGGTCGGTCAGCGGATAGCCAGCATAAAACCGTACATTAGGATCTGATGTTACGAATGGGTTCTCTTTAAAGCGCGTATCCAATGTGGCATCTTCCACCTCAAGAATAGAGCTCCCTAAAATAGCGTATCGACAAAAGGCGACCTCCCGGTCGGTTTCGGAATCGTCGATTCCCACCCGAGATTTAAACCACTGCCGCTTTTCATCGATCAGTGATACCAGCGAAATAGGTGCCTGACAGATTAATGATGCCAGTTCGGTAAGACGATCGAATGCTTTATCGGGCAGGGTATCCATAATTTGATACCGATGTAAAGCTTCTAGTCGCTTACTTTCATTTGGGATAAAGGACATAAATTTTACTAGCTAAGCCAATAGAGAATTAAGTTACTAGATCAGCATCGAACTATTGCCGATATTTATTTATTGGTAACTAATGGATACCATAAATGAAATAACCTAAACTAAAATATAAATTTTCTAGGTAAACTAGTATTAGCAGAAATAAGTGCCAGCAAACCAGTTAGAAGCTGGTTTACCAGAATAACCTACCTTTTAGTAAATATTTTGTGTCTATTCTGGCAATCTGTATCTAATGAATAAACCGTACCCATCTAACTTGTTCTGTTCATTATGAATACGCGCAATTATCATTCAGTCATCTTAAACTATATCCTGTGTACACTGGCTGCCCTGGTTATGGCAACGACCTGGGCCATTGTAACTATGTAATCGGTTTGCCACTCTGACTAGATGAGGTGGCCAAACCAATGTTCCGTAAGAGCAATAGTCAATGGGCTACTAAAGTATATGTTTAGCAAAAATGACTGACTGGGCGTGGGGCAATAGAAATCTACTGTTGCCCCAATCGAACTGATTAGTCAGCAAGTATGGGATTACCGTTTGCCTTAGGGAAGAGGAATGGATAGAATTGGAAATGCTGGCTCTACTAAAGCCAGCATTTTTTTTGCTGTTTTGCCGGAGTAGCAATTTAACGTCAGTTTAATTCTACGTCATACCCAGAACTAGGGATTGCTATTCTTTCATCTTGCAGCCGTCCCACTGCTTATTTTCAACTCGTTCCTGGTGAAACCTATGCCAAAACACTGACAACGACCGCAGCTGAGCCTACGCAAGCGATTACAGAGCCAACCGAGTTGCTAGCTAAGGCCAATGCGACCATTACACAGGTTGAAATCTACGTTCGGAATGACAGGAAACTGGCAACAAATAAGAAATTGACTGAGCGAATGAGTCGGGTAAAAAATCTGTTGGCCTCTGCTCCTGGAACGCTGGCACCTGAGGCCGTCCATGCTCCCGGAAAATGAATATTGTGGAACGGTTGGTGCTCAAGAAAATCAACAGACAGATAAACCATCAACTGGCTCCTAATCATACAGAAAAAACAACGATTAGGCCGGTAATTCTGATCGGAGGTATTATCCTGTTGATTGGCGGATTGATACTTCTAATTGCAGGTACAGGCACAGCCGCTTTTATTGGCCTGATTATAGCGCTGATAGGTGGTCTTGGAACAATCCTTGGCCTATTTGGCCAGTAGAACGCTTAGGCGTGTCGATTTCTCGTCGTTGTTGAATGCTATAGCGAGTCATCTCCTCTCCCTTCTACCCAAAGTGTAGCATTCATTTTACCAAATCATCTCTTACCGAACTACGTACCTGATACACCCCAGGTTAAAAGCCGTACTGACTGTCGAAGCTCTTCATATAGCTAGCTTCGACAGTCAGTACGGCTTTTAATTACTTATCAACGAGCGATTTAGACATTTGTCCAGTGCATTCGCCGAGGAGGGCTCCAACTTTGTATCGTCAATCACAACCAAAAAGACGATATGAACTTATTCGTTTTACCCAGTCTCCTCCTTGCCGCAGGTCTCCTGATTATAGTACAATTCTACCGTCCTGGTATTGGGATCAATGGCTTCTGCAAAGCCAGTTCACTGCTGGTCATTCGGTATACTTCGCTCGTTTATAATCAATAGTCAATCATGGAAACAATCGTTTTTGCTACTGACCGACGTATCGGTAAATTACTTATTCTTGGAGCTGTTCTGGTATTCATTCCGTACACCATCCTAACCTTAATTTTTGATTATCCACTCATTCTTCGGGAGGATACGGGTACTATATTAACCCGGTTTCAGGCAGGTGGCTCAACACTTATTGCTGTGTGGTGGGCATTTGCGGTCACGGGCTTACCTTTGCTGGAAGCCTACGTACTGATTGGTCAGCGACTGGAGAACAAGCTGCCTTTCATTCGATGGGCCACTATTTTGGGTGTTGCTTCAGGGCTGGTACAAATTATTGGTTTGTTACGCTGGACATTCGTCGTGCCCGTGCTTGCCAACAACTATGTTCATTCAACTGATCCGGCTATTCGAGCAGCCAGTATTGTTGCATTCCAGACGATTCACCAATATGGTGGGGTAGTACTAGGCGAGCACTTGGGTCAATTACTGACAATTGCCTGGACAATCCTGATTGCATCGGCATTTAATCAGTTGAGTCTATTCCCAAAATGGCTAAGCTGGTTTGGTTATTTCGCTTCGACAATTTACCTACTGGCACAGGGCGATTTGTTTGCAACCGTTATTCCTGGTTTTCCGGTCTGGGATCTGGCGGGTCTTATTGGTAGCACCCTCTGGTTAATCTGGTTGGTTGTTGCAGGTTTTCAATTTCTTAAGCTCGGCAGGCAGGAAGTGAGAATGGTGCTTGTATAAAGCGTGTAAAAAAGGTCGTCTGGATACACAGGCGACCTTTTTTATTGATTACAACGCTTTTACCGTTTCCAGGGTCATGACAAAAACGCCTTACCTCATGACTAAATTCTCCTTATTTTTCGCCTTGTTGATCGTCTTATCGGGTTGTCAAAAAGAGACGATTACTCCTGATGATGGAACATTACCGGGTCGTTTTCGAGTGGAAGCTGACCCCTTGCGCTGTTCGCTCCCTACTACGCAATGGTTAACCATTCAGCTGACCGGCGATGGAACATATCACTTTAACTATGACCGATTTGGCTCGGGAACCTATCAACTAACCGGGATTCTAGCGGTAAAAAGCAGTACAACGAAATACGATCTAACATTAGATGATCAATTGATTGGTCAATATGTGTTTGAAGATCTACGTACCCTCAACGGCACTCAGAAAAGATGGATGCTGATGGTTAATCATAGAGCCGATCAGGCTGATGGACTGGAGTTTATGGGTGTGAAAGAATAACCTTTCGCACGGTTGCTTCCTCTGCTTTGTACATTCGATACCAGCCAACGTTGCATGTCAGCTACATAATACTACTTACTATGGTCTGAATCGGCTACTTTTGTCGCTTGCCAACCTGACGTATCATGTCTATCAAAGCATTTCTTTTCGACCTCGATGGGGTCATTGTCGACACGGCGATTTACCATTATCAAGCCTGGAAACGACTTGCCAACGAACTCGGCTTCGACATTTCAGAAGAATTTAACGAAGGTCTCAAAGGTGTTAGCCGCATGGAATCGCTGGATCTGATTCTAGCTCACGGAGGGCTAACCTTATCGGAGGAGAAAAAGACTGAACTCGCTACTCAGAAAAACCAGTGGTATCTCGAACTCGTCAGCCGGATGACCTCCGATGATATTCTGCCGGGCGTGGCTACCTTCTTTTCGCAGGTCCGCAAGGCGGGTCTGCAAACGGCGCTTGGTTCGGTGAGTAAGAATGCGCCGATGATTCTGGAGCGAATTGGCATGACCAATGCCTTCGATGCCATTATTGACGGAACTAAAATCAGTAAGGGGAAACCTGACCCGGAAGTATTCACCAAAGGAGCCGCCGAACTGGGCGTCAGTCCCGTAGAGTGCGTTGTGTTTGAAGATGCCGTAGCGGGTGTAGAAGCAGGCAAGCGAGGGGGTATGTTTGTAGTGGGGCTGGGCTCGCCTGATGTGCTTACCCAGGCCGATCTGGTTTCTCCTTCGCTGGATATACTAACGGTAGATGAAGTATTGGCAAAGGCGTCGGTGTAAGTTTTTGTGGAGTCAGGTGCTCACATCTGGCTCCACCTTAAAACGCCAGCCAGCCTGAGAGTTTGATGGCAAAGGGGGTAACGGGCACGCCGGTTCGGCTGAGATTATCGCGATACGTGAGCCGGTGAATGGCATCGATTCGCAGCACTTTAAAGATATTGTCGATCCCGTAGCCTACTTCTATGTACGGCGTTCGGGTGAGTGAGCTGAACCCTTCAACTGCCTGACCCGCTGCATTGGTAGCAGGAATCATGGCTAAATTATCAGCCGAAACACTACCCGCCAGAACCTTTGCGGTGATCAACTCGCGCCATTTGAGCCGACGCAATAAGGGCAGTCGATTGAACAATAAGCCATTGAAATTATGCTCAAACTGCACCGTTGCCCAGCGGTCGCAAACGAATTCGAAGTAATTCATTAGGTTGTAAGCATTCCCTACATAGAAAGACGACTCGTTGCCCAGGGGTGTATAGAGCAATGGATAAGGAACTGTTGATGGAATAATTCCCAATCCCAGAGTATAGTATGTTCTGCCCAGCACACCCATTCGAAAGGAATGCTTCATGCCCAGAGCGATACGGTGGTAGGTAAAATCGCCATCGAGAACATTCCGAACGCCAAATGTATAACGTAATGTAAAAATAGGCTTGCGCACGGCTCCGGTGCTAAGGCGCACATTGTCGTTCTGAAGTATTATCTCATCGGGAGCAAAACGGGTTTCCGAGATCAGCTCCGTTGTTTGATAGGTACTCCGAATGGTCTGGTCGTCGTCATGCACTTGTGGCTGGAAGGCAAATGGAAACAGCGGCTCGAAACTGCGATTACGTAAAGCCAATGTTTGTGTAAAACCTCGACCCATCTCGCGCCGGAAATACACCAGGTTTTCTTCCTGGAAATACGGTCGTCGGATAGTACCAAATCGCGAGTAAGCAGCAAATAGCGAATTGTTCCCAATATTGTCGGTAGATACCCCAATACGCTCCAGATCATAGCTTCGCTTCACACCAATGACCGTCCAGGGCTTTCGACTCAGAATATATTCGATATTGGCACTGTACTTTATCTGTTGATCCTGAGTACCGTAAGCGACATAGCCACTCAGAAGCCACTTTTTACTGAAACCCGTGGTCGTTCGTAAACCAAGCCGAAACCGGTGGCCCTCGATATTATTGCTGGCATATGAATTCAAAATTGGCCCCAATTCGACATTCCATTTGCCCAGCGGTTTATAGCCAATTACACCCAGCTTTATAATTTCGCCCGCCACCTTCACCAACGGTACATTGCGTACCGAATCGACAACATGCATTGCCCGCAACTCATCGGGTGAGAGCGAATTGGGCCTGACGCTTTGCCAGAAAGCCGTATCGGTTTCCTTGTAGTCGTCGGCTAGTTCAATGGCTGGGTCGTAGAAATTGAGTTCTTTCGGTTTATTCTCAACAATGTTATTGGCAAACGTAAAAAACCGAATCAGAGCGCCTGGTGCCCGTGGAGCGGGTTCGTCGGTGTCAATCGTCACTTGTGTCTGAATCGGAAACCGCAGGCCCGAAGCGGTTGTTTCCCAGTCCTGTTCGATGTGTAACTCATCGACGAAGTTGATATTTGCCCGCTTATCAACCCGAGCATCTATCTGCGCCAACGCCATATGGAGCGTGTCAATCAAAACGGTACCGGTAAACGCTAAATCGCTCACTCGTTTAGGCGTAAACTCAATTGCGTAACAGATCGCATTATTGAGTGAAACAGTATCTTTTAAACGAAACGTATAGATTGTCTCCCACTGACTACCTAAGGGAGATGGAATGTCTTTTTGCAGGATGTAAAGCGAATTTCTATAAAAATTGTACTGCTGAAATGACGCACCTGTTAGTTGGGCAATTAGTCCACCATCTGTAACACCCACTCCGGTTACGTGCGACTTTAAGACATATTCTTTCGTTTTTTCAGGACTGGTGCGGGCATAAAAGTTAGAGAACGTCTCCGAAATAAATACGGGTACAGCAGGCTTACCGTTCTCGTCGATAATGGCAGGAAGCTTCCCTAATAATCGCCCGATTGGCCCAGGCCCTTTATTATTTTTGCGCTTCTGAGCGAAGTTGTTGATATAGGCTTCAATCTTCGTATAACTATCGTATTGATAAGCCTGAAGTTGCGCTGGATTGAAGTGATCTCGCCGACGAACGACCTCCCGCATAACCCGATAAGCAGGATCTCCCCCCTTGGCATACACTTTCACCTCCTGAAGCTTGGTAGCTGCGGCTACTAACTGGGCATCAATTGTTTGGGTTGTTTGCGTAAGAATAGGGTATGTACCTGTACGATACCCTAAACTAAGCACCAGTAATGAATCGGAGAGCTGCGTAATTTTGAGGGAGTAGCGCCCATCGGCATCCGATGTTGTACCCGATGTTTTGCCTTTTAGTGCAATACTAGCGAACGGGATACCTTCGCCAGTTATTTTATCCGTTACCCGACCACTAATTGTATAGACTGCTTGCTGAGCAGTTGTCCCTTGAGGCCATCCGAACAGCAAAAGGCTAAACCCAATAAAGAGTCGTAGTAGTCGAATCATTCAAACGTAGTGTAAATAGCTATCTGGTCAAGGTAATCAAAAAATAGTCAATACAGTTTACTATATAGGCAAAATTTAAGTTATTTTTTTGCTTCCACTAGCCATTGAACAGACTTCTTGTAAAATAGAAAGATAGAATAGTACTGAGACAATTAAATCGATTGTCCTCTGATTATCAGTACGTAAGAAAGCACCTTTCTGTTGCAATGAGCAACCTCGCTTTTATAAAGCAAATAAGGTGCAACCAACTGCATCCCTATTGACTAATCAGTATGTACGAAGTTAGGCGATTTATTGAACCGCCGGATAAGCTCGCTGAGCGGCAATAATCTGCCACTTTTTATCTTGTTCTTTGAGTAAGTGCGTGTAAACGGAGGGCGTCGTGGCCGTTGAGTTTGTAGCAGTACCGTATACCAAAATCATATGGTCGTCCAGGGCTTCGGCACGGTCAACTTTCGTTTTGACAACCTCAGGAGTTGTTCGTTTCAGTATATTTTTTTGTATATCAGAGCCGCTCAAAATCGTGCCAGCTTCCGTGAGTATAGCGGTTTTGACAGGTAATATGGTCGCTATTGCACCCGTATCGCCTTTGGTGTAAGCCGTGGCATAAGCCGTTTCTACGGCATTGGCAATCGAATCGACTTTAGTTTGTTCCATTGGGCCACCCCGCGGTCTATCGCCCCGGAACAGATTTTTACCGGCATTGGCCAACTTGTCAAAAACGGGAACATCAAATCCGATTCCGGCCGCAAAGACGACGGCTACTATAGCGGGCAAGATGAACTCCTTCTGAATAGCACCAGTCCTACGGTTTTTTGTGTACCCTACCAACGATGACCAGTTGTTAACTATATGGAATACAGCTGCTACGAAAAACAATATACCAAACCAGGCATGAGTATGATCGACAATGTGAGAGCCCTGCCCGAAATAAATTAGTAGACCCGTAATGGCCAGAACAAGAAAAATTGCTGCAACAAAAAGGCTAACTAAATTTTTGGATTTCATAATACTCTCTAGAATGGAATAGTGATCTGCTCTTCAGTTAATTAATCGTGTCAAACCTATGCAGGCTCCAACGAATGAACTATTGACCAGCAAAGTAAGACACAAATAAATTTGAACGATTACCACAAAGCTATTTATTCCAGGGATTTCGCAAAGCGACCGGTCTGCCAGTGCAAAGGAATCGATCACTAATCTACTCAAAACAGATAAGACGTTGGCTCGATTGTGAACCAACGTCTTATCTGTTTTGAGTAGTTCAGTACAGCTTATGGACGACCGCGACCACCGCCACCAGTACGTCCGCCACTAGCGGGTGCAGACTGTTGCTGTTGTTGTGGACCCGTGTTGTTGTCGCCACCACCGTCGCCTTTCAAATCATCGTTTTCAACCGACTTCCGGCGTTTTTGTGGTGCGTCGAAACTCATTTTACCAAGTTTGTAGCTAAACGTCAGGCGAACACCAGCGTTGTAGTAACTCGTTTGCGAGTTCTGCATCAGGATTGGTGACGCCAATTCTGAATGCTGTCTGAACGGATGATTAAAGATGTTCTCCGCTGCGAGTCCTAAACTTGCTTTCTTGTTATTAAATTCTTTCCGCATCCCCAGGCTATAGAAATACATGGCGCTCTGTTGTCCCTGTAGCTGCACCTGGTTTCCGCGACCACCGCCGAAGAGCTGGAAGCCCCAGCCGTTGCTTAGTGACAGGCTACTCATAATCCGTCCTGCAAGTACCCAACCTGAATTAGAGGCCGAATAAATTGGGTTCGCATTATTATTCGTCAGGTTAACATGGTAGAGGTCGATACCCCCGCCGAGTTGCAGCTTACGGAACAGGGTTCCATTACCGAACAGGTTCAGACCGTACGCATCCTCATGACCAACGTTCAGGTAGGTTGTACGAATTACCTGTTGCAATGCATTATTGATCAGCGATTGCTGTACGTCGCGAACGGCTGTGATTTCATTGTTTGTCCGACGGGCAAACACGGTTGCGTTCAGGTATAACCCCTTGACACTGGCGCTCGTACCGAATTCGATATTGTCGGTTAATTCGGGCGACAGATACGGGTTTCCGATAGAAATGTTCGTTGGGTTTGCGGTATTTACGTTCGGGTTCAGGAATTGAATACCCGGACGCTGAATCCGACGGTTGTAGGCCAATTTGATAATTTTGCCACCTTTCAGGCTCTTCGAAATATTGATGCTGGGCACCAGATTTCCATAGTTAGGAATAGTGTTAGCTGCACCTGCCGACTCATTGCTGAACTTAGCATTTATGAACGTGTATTCGTACCGAGCACCTGCCTTAATGGTAAATTTGCTTTTTGTGGTAAGCGTGTAAGACAGGTAAGTAGCTGCAATATTCTGATTGTAGTCAAGTCCATTTCCCTGACGGGTAGAATCAACAGTATAGGGTGCGTCGGAACCATTCGCAACATAGTACTGATAATCACTGTTCACCTGACGGAAAATCCCCTTACCGCCAAACTCAAGAAGCTGATTCGTTTTGATCGGTGTTTGATAATCGATCTGAAGTGTCGATTCCTGGTTATAGCTTGGGTTGTCGTTTTTTTGACGCGAGGTGATGGTCTGGAAATCGGTACCACCCATGATATCAGCGACAAAACTATTTGTCCGGTTATTACGGCTATACAAAGCCAGGATACTAAACTCCTGCTGAGGCTTGTAGATTTTTGTATACGTTACGTTAGCATCAACCGTACCCGATAAATCTTTTGTGTCTACATTCCGATTACTAACAATAGGGAAGTAGCTGTTTGGCGAGGTGATCGTTGTCATCAGATTATTCTGAGTGCTCAGGCCGTTTCTGGCACCGTATCGAATATTGGCCGTTAGTGACGTCCGTTTATCGATATCGTAATCCCAGCCTAACTGGTAGTTACCAAATATCCGTTGATTCAGCGTATTAGCTGTCTGTACAGTCCGTGTCCAAGCCGAATAGGTATTTGAAGTCTGATCGTAGCTGCGAGTGCTTTGATCGTTCAAAAACGCCCCACGTACATTATACTCCGCCCGACCGAAGCCACCTAGCGAAAAGCCCATTTTACCGGTACGGTAGTTACCATTGATACCAAGGTTGGCCCCCCGGTTCCCAGCGCCACCGTTTACGTCGAGCGTCATTCCCTGCAGCGTGGTTTTCTTCGTCACAATATTGATGATACCTGCCGAACCTTCTGCATCGTATTTGGCAGATGGCGACGTGATTACTTCAACCGTTTTGATCATGTCCGCCGGAATCTGCTTCAAGGCATCCGCTACACTGCTGGCAACAATTGTGGAGGGTTTGTTATTGATTAATACCGTAACATTACTACTACCACGTAAGCTAACATTCCCGTCCAGATCGACCGAAAGCATTGGCACTTTACGAAGAATGTCGCCAGCATCACCACCTTTGGCTGTGAGATCTTTATCGGCATTGTAGACCATCCGGTCTACTTTCTCCTCAATCATAGCCGCTTGCCCAACCACATTTACTTCGTTCAGTGTTCGAACATCGGGAGAAATTTTAATCGTACCCAGGCTAATATTGCTGCTCTTATCAACGGTAATAACGCTACTTCGTTTATCCTTGTAGCCAATGAAGGAGTAGAGAAGACGATACCTGCCAGGAGCTACGCGGGCAATCGTGAATTGGCCTTTCCCATCTGCGGTGGTACCATCTATGGGTTTATTGGTCGCAATATTTAATAACGCGATCGTAGCAAACTCAACGGGCTTGTTAGTCGTCGAATCCATCAGTATCCCACTGATTTTAGCGTTACCTCGAGCAATTGGTTCTGCTTCGGATGAGGTAGGTGCCGATTGAGGTGTGATACCCGTCGGCGCTGGTGTACTGATCACGCTCGGTGTAGAGCCAGCCGGAGCCGTGAATTTATCGGGAGCCGTGGTGGCTGGAGTCTTCGTTTCGAACGGATCAGCCACTGCTGGTTGAGGAGTCGCGGGCGTCGTTGTCGGCGTAGTAGGCGTCACCGGCACCTGAGCAAAGGAAGTAGTTGCACTAACGATGAGTAAAGAAAGTAACAGCGTTTTCATAAGATTAGAAATTGATGCGCCAAAGGTGCAATGGCCCGACTACTTCAGGAAATCAATCTGGCGGAATGCCCGTTTTTGGGTGTTGAATACAAAAAATAGGCCCGCGAAGAATAGCTCCGCCGACTGCCTAACACAACATCCAAAAGTCAAAAACGTTTATGGCCTGGCTATTTAAAGTTATCGACTGTAAATGACTGGTATTACTTGTTAGTGCCGGTATTGACATGGGACTCTGAATTGAAACCCTATCCAGATAGCTAAGAACTGAACAGCCGGTCAACAAAAAGGCTTCCTGTAGCGTGGTGGCTTGTTGGTAAACCAGTACATTTGTTGATTAATCCGTAACTCAATTTTAGGCGGTGAGCGGTTTTATGACGCGTTTTTTATTGTTTCTGGCTATTTTTTGCCCCATTTTCTTTCTTTTTACCTACAATTCTGGCTACGGTTACGATGCATATGAATACTTAATTATTGCTCGTACGCTCAACAAAGGGTATGATTTATACGACTTTATTCTCTCGAAATCATACCTGCTCTATTCCTCCACAAACGTATTGCTAAACGTGCTCGGCGGATATAACCACCTCGGTGTTTCAGCCCTGATTACGCTACTTGCCACGGGTGTACTGATATCTTCGTGGCGAGCCGCACGCTTATTTAGCGAACGCACAGCTTTCCTGGCTGTCATACTAACAGCCGCCTGCTGCTTTTTCATGGAAATGAATTTCCTGGAGCCCGAAAGCTGGGTTGCCATCTTTGGCCTGAATGCCTTCACACTAGCCGTTGGTAATAATGGCAAACAAAACTGGCGTTGGCTTGGGGCGGGTATTTTGCTGGGTGTAGCCATGTGCTTCAAAAGCGTAGCAGCATTCTATGTAATTGGATTCGGCGCTTTTATTCTGCTCTTGTGGCTTACAGATCGCTTAACTTTCTGGCCAATGGTATGCCGAGGTATGTTCGTATTAGCTGGCTTTGCCATGCCATTACTTATATCGATGCTTTATTTTTACGCAACCGGTCGATTAGAAACCCATCTGGAGTGGACGTATGTTTATCCGTTTGGTGGATACCCATCCCACACGCTCTTTCTAGCTAAGTTTTTAATCAAAATTAGCTGGTTGTTACTGCTATTGTTAGTGTCATTTGTCGTTGCAGTGCAGCAACCTTACCGGACAATTTATCAGCGAACACCGGCCTTATGGCTGGCATTGCTACTAGCAAGTTTTGCCTGTGTTACCATGCTCAAAACTCAGGCCAGCCATTATTTCTTTCAGGCTGCTGTTTTCTTTGTTCTACATCTAGGCTTCCTGGCAGACCAATGGTTGATCCATTATGAAGCTCGTCACCAGACTATTTCTTATCGATTAATACTACTGAGCGGTGGTACGCTGGGCCTGCTGTTACTGGTTAGTGTACTGCTCTATCGTTTCGATACGATTCAACGCTTTTTAACGATAAAAGACTACCAGGATGAAGAAGCCGCCGGCTCATTTATTCGGGAGCAGGCTGGGCCGCAAGGTCATGTACTGCTGTTCGATAATGCGATGCCTTTATATTATCTGTCAGACCGGGAGCCCAACGTGCCGTTTATTTTTACCGAAATGCAGACAACCCATTACCTGGAGTCTCATCCTGATACCTATGGGCGAGCTCTGGCCGATACAAGCTTAAAGTTTGTCATTTTTGGTACCCGGTCTAGTCTAATCGACGATAGTACTGCGCTTACTAAGCCTGTTAATGTGCATGCCATTCAGCAACTACGTGCTGGCTTACAAAAACACTTTGTTCAGGTCCAAGATCCACGTTTTCCGCTACCCTATTGGCGGAGAAAGTAAACCCATCGTTTTCGCTTATATTTGCTTTATGCTGCTATCTGTTCTGATTCCCGCTTATAACGAGATTAATAATATTGATACCCTTCTTGAGAAAGTCCAGGCTGTTTCACTAACAAAAGAAATTATTATTGTCGACGATGGCTCTACGGATGGTACCCGCGAACGACTGAATGCGTATCGATCTGTACCGAACATTCAGGTTATTTTTCACGAACATAATCAGGGAAAAGGAGCGGCTATTCGTACGGCTATTCAACACATGACCGGCGATATTGCCATTGTTCAGGATGCCGACTTAGAATATGAACCGCAGGACTACCCAGCCTTAATAAAACCCATTGCCGATGGCAAAGAGAAAGTGATTTACGGATCTCGCTTCCTGAAACCCGAAAATCGCCATTCCTATTACAGCTTTTACGTAGGTGGTCAGGTAGTTACCTTGTTGACTAACATTCTCTTCAATCAACGGCTCACCGATGAGCCTACCTGTTATAAAGTATTCGACGCCAATTTCCTGCGCTCCATTCCGCTTGACTGTACCCGATTTGAGTTCTGCCCTGAAGTAACGGCTAAAGTAGCGAAGCGGGGTATACGTATAAAAGAATTACCTATAAGTTATTATCCACGCTCTATTGCTGAAGGCAAAAAGATCTCGTGGTTAGATGGTATCGAAGCCATTTGGGTCCTCCTTAAGTATCGGATTGTGAAGTAATGACATTGTTATGTATAGTCAAACGTGGTCAGGAATTGACTATACATGACAATAAATTACTATTCCTCGATCCGTTCTTTCATTAAACTCAGAAACGTTTTTGGCACAGAGGCTTCGAAACGCATAGCCTCGCCCGTTATCGGATGCTCAAACGCCAGCACTTCGGCATGTAGTCCCAGACGCCCGATTGGATCTGTTGTTGCTCCATATTTAGCATCGCCGACAATAGGGTGGCCAATGTCCTGCATGTGCACCCGAATCTGATTTTTGCGGCCAGTTTCCAGTTCAAGTTCCAGCAAAGAGTACGCTCTGTTGGACTTCAGAATCGTATAATTTGTAATGGCCAACTGCCCATTGTCTGGATTTTGGCTCGAATAAACAATCAGGGCTTTGCTTTCACGCAGGAAGGATGTTACTGTACCTTTTGGCGGTTCTGGTACACCTTCTACCAAAGCCACATATGTCCGCTGTTTGGTCGTTGCATTCCAGGATTCCTGCATGAGCTTCTGCACTTTCTCACTCTTGGCAAACATCATAACGCCCGACGTTTCGCGATCAAGTCGGTGAATGATAAATATTTTGTTTTTAGGGTTCTCTTTTTTGAGATAATCGCTTAAGATACCATAGGCAGTACGATCCCGCTCTTTGTTGGTAGCCATAGAGAGCAGCCCGGCCTGTTTATTAATGACAATAATACTTGGGTCTTCATATAGAATGGTTAGACCCCGATATTGAGTTGTCTGGGGAGCACGGTTAGCGCCTACGGTCACAATTTGACCCGACCTTAACGGATGGTTAAACTGTGTATACACTTTGCCGTCAATCAGAATTTGCTTGTTACTGAGCAGCGACTTGATATTATTGCGATTCTTATGAGGCAATTGAGCAATCAAAAACGCCATTAATTCGGCGGGTTCCGAAACGGTCAGTTTGATGTCGGTACGCTGGCCACGTTGCCGGCGAGGCTTGTCGGTATTATCCATTCGGCAAAGGTACAGTTTCCAGACCGTATTGTTTTAGAATCGATTCTCGCTCAAGTTAAACGCATTTAACTAGTAAGTTTGGTCTTGATTCTGGCTTTTATGGCATGAAATGGAATTTTTTTTGCCAAATTGCCGGGTTTTCGGCCCTTTAGTAGCCGAAAAGACTTTTTTAGTTCAGTGATCTCAACATCTATCCAACTCAATCGATAGCATACGAGTCTACATAATCTTTTAGTCGTATTCTATCATGTAAGTATGAATATTATCCTTGACGCTAGTCCGCTTGGAATCGGATTTTATCATAGGCAGGCCAGAACAGGTATTAGTCGCGTAATTGAACAGCTAATATCTGGTATGCACCGGTCTCCTGAAGTCAATTTACTATTGGCAGCACCAACGCATATAGCTGAGACCATGCGCTATGCTCAGTCTGTGTTTGATGATAAGGCACCAACCTTTGCCAATAAACCGAGGGAACAATATTTGGCCAGGCTTGAAAATCATCTATTAGGCTATTTTTCTCCTGATGGCAAACCAACCAAAGTAATTCGGGAACTTACGTATCGAACACGTCGGGCAGTAGGTCATGATGTATCTGCTTTCAACGTAGCAAGTTTGCCAAAACAGACTTTATATCATGCTACGTTTTTTCCGATTCCCGAAACTATTCGTCAAAGTCGGGCCCTACCGATGGTGCAAAGCATCTACGACATAATCCCGATTCTACATCCTGAATGGTTTACATCGGGCGAACAAACGGTTAAGCAGGTATTAGCAACGCTTCCTCCTGACGCTTGGGTAACGACAATTTCTCAGGCTACCAAAGATGATTTCTGTGCGTATACGGGTTTCGATCCAAATCGGGTAGTCCCCATTTTACTCGCAGCTTCTCCCACTTTATTCTATCCAGTAACTGATCACGCCCGACAGCAGACTGTAAAACAAAAACTAGGCATTAGCGATAAGCCATATCTGTTGAGTTTGGCTACCCTCGAGCCCCGTAAAAACATTGCGCATCTCATTCGTTCGTTTGGGCAATTGGTGGATGAGAGAGCGTTGCCTTCCGATGTACAATTAGTATTAGTTGGGACAAAAGGCTGGAAGTTTGACGAGATTATGGCAGAAGCGAGTAAAAGTCCAGCGTTGGCATCGCGATTGGTCTTTACTGGTTTTGTACCAGATGAAGACCTGGCACCACTTTATAGTGGAGCGATGGCTTTTATTTATCCCTCTCTCTATGAAGGCTTCGGTTTGCCACCTCTAGAGGCTATGCAATGCGGTTTACCTGTCATTACGTCCACGATTCCTGCCATCAGCGAAGTCGTTGGCAAGGCAGCTATCCAGGTTTCCCCAACGAATACCGACGACCTCTGTCAAGCCATAATTACCCTGGCAAAATCGCCATCGATTCGTGCTGAATTATCAGAAAAGGGATTGAAGCAAGCCTCCTTATTTGGGTGGGACAAGTTCAATGCAGAACATATAACGCTTTATAAAACCATTCTCAATGGGCAGTAATACCTGTGGCAAACCCTTATTTGCCCAGCCACTCCTTAAATTCAGTCATACGGTCGCCACTAACGAAGACTTCCTGACGGGATTTGGGATTTAAGTCGAGTTTGAGTTTGCCTGCCGAGAAGGTGTGAATCGTTTGGATGGCATGCAGCGAAACCAGAAACTGACGGCTAATTCGAAAGAACTGGCGCGGGTTCAGTAGCTGAGTTAGTTTATCTAAACTATAATCGACGGGTAAGGTCAAGCCATCCTTTGTCACGAGAAAAACGACTTTTTCTTCCAGATAAAAATAAGCGACTTCACTAGTTTCGACGCTACGAATTTTCGTACCGACCGTAATCATAAACCGGTCTTTGTAGTCGGTCTGTTTCGACTTGCCAATCAGGCTTAGCAGCGTTTCAATGTCGTGAGACGAAGACGTATTTTGCCCAAACTGTTTTTTCAGTGATTTAAATTTTTCGATAGCCGCTACCAACTCATCATAATTAATGGGTTTTAGCAAGTAATCGATACTATTGACCTTAAACGCCTGAATCATGTACTCGTCATAGGCCGTTGTGAAAATAACAGGTGTGGTCACTTGCGTTTGCTCGAAAATGCGAAAACCCAAATCATCTTCGAGGTGAATATCCATGAATATCAGATCAATAGGCTGATCCGATTCACCAAACCATACTACCGCTTCGGCCACCGATGGAATACGGGCCAATACTGCAATATCTGGATCGTATTTATGAAGCAGACTTTCAAGCCGTTTGGCGGTCAGATTTTCGTCTTCAATGATAACTACGTTCATTTTTCAATCAGTAACTACGTGCATAAATGAGTGATCAGACTATCTGTTATTTACTAACCAATACGCTAGTCCGATCACTTACTACTTCGTGCATTCGCTCATTAAGTAATAATGGAATTTTTACAACAAAGCTGCCTTCACTTTCCCCTACCCAAACCGAGTCTTCGGTAAGCAATGCGTAGCGAGTAATGATGTTTTGCAGACCTACGCCAGTTGACGTTTCTGATTGAGGGCGGGGTTGCAGATTGTTTCTGACAACTAAACAGTCATTTTCAAGCTGAATGTGCACCTTCAGTGGCTCTTTCGCCGACATCCGGTTATGTTTTACGGCATTCTCTACTAACAGTTGCAGGGTCAGGGGAGCAATACTATACCGGGTCTGATCGGCTTCGGGTACATTGATAATCACGTCGAATTTGTTCTCGAAGCGAATATTCAGCAAAAAACGATAGGCTTGAATAAACTCCAGCTCGGTCTTAAGTAGCACCCGTTCATTATCTTTCTGTTCCAGAATATAGCGGTATGCCCGCGAGAGCTGATCAATGAATTTTTCGGACAGTTCAGCGTCGGCATGCACCAAGGACGATAAGATGCTGAGGCTGTTGAACAGAAAGTGAGGATTTACCTGACTTTTGAGTGCAGCAAACTGAGCCTGTACGTTCTCTTTTTCTAATCGTTCGGCCCGAACCTGAATTTCCTCTAACCGCCGGTTAGCCCGACGATTAGCGGCTAAATAGAAGGCCGATAACATCGACATCACTGTCAGGCCATTATTGACCCGGCGACGCTGTTCGCGCCCTTTTCGTCGATCTTCTTCCGAACGTGGTGGGCCAACAGGACGTTGAGGGCGCGGGTCCTGATCCCGATAGAAACCAAAACGCTTCTCTAAGACATCATCCAAATTGTGCCAAAGTATACCAAAACCAAGGTTAAACACAACCGCCAGTGCACTGGCAATCAGCAAGGTTGCGATCTGAGCCGGAATTTTAAACTCAATAAGAAAGCCATCTCCAAAACGACTAACGAACCGTTGCTGTAGCCATTCGGTTACGGTAAGCCAAGCGTATAGGAACAAAATGATCAGGCTTATTTCGAGCACCCAAAACGGTATATTTCGTGGCGAAAACAACCAGTCTACCGTTGCACCATTGACATACAGCCGAATAGGCCAGTAAATAACGAACACGCTCAGGGCGAGTTGCCATTTTTGCGAAGTCGTTAAGCGATAGGACATAACACGTTAGGTTTATAAACAAAACTAATTATTCCGAATAAACCGCAAAAAAGAAACCAGCGGAATGCCGGTTTCGGAAGCGTGAGTGACGCCTTTAGGTTCGTGAGCAGAAGCTCCCTATTGCCTAAGCAGGTTATAGGCTTATAGTGCTATAATCGATTCGGCCACTTAGTACGTAGCGCGCCCACCCGACAAATCGAAAATGAAGCCGGTGGTGAAACTAGCCTCCTCCGACACAATCCAGGCAGCCATAGCGGCAACTTCGTCGACCGTGCCTAAACGTTTCATTGGAATTTTAGCTGTCATATAGGCTAACTGTTCGGGAGCCGTGTTTTCATTCATGGCCGTTTTAATAACGGCCGGAGCCAGACCATTGACCGTAATACCCGTTTCGGCATATTCTTTCCCGATACCTTTCACCAGGCCAATAACACCCGCCTTCATAGACGAGTAGCCTGTCATAAATGGATTCCCTTCTTTGCCCGCAATAGAGGCTAAGTGGAGAATGCGCCCATAATTATGCTTCTCCATGGCCTTAATTCCGTATTTGGTCATCAGGAAAGCTCCTCGCAAATTGGTATGATACACCCGATCATAGTCAGCTACGGAGTAGTCTGTGATTTTGGTATTAGTGGGTCCTACAATACCCGCCGAGTTCACAATAATATCTAGCCGACCAGCGGTTTCGGCCACCAGTTGAACTGCTTTTTCAACCGAACTCTCCTGTGAAATATCGACAATATGCCCTGTTACATCGAATCCCTGTTTGGAAAACTCAGCCACAGTACGTTCGAGCTGAACATGGTTGATGTCGAACAGGACAATCGTAGCTCCTTCAGAAGCAATTCTGTTGGCAATCGCTTTACCAATCCCATCGGCACCGCCCGTAACAATTGCCACCTGATTGGCAAATCGAGTTAACATGATATGAAGGTGTTTTTACAGACTATAAATTCATCATACATAGCGTAGCCATCCAATTTCAGGATGATCAGCTTTGTATCGGCCGTACCATTTACAGGCCGGATATAACAGCAATACCAGCCCAAGCCACACGGCATATACGCCACCCAGTGAAATACCCGCGCCATCGGGTCGGCCGAAATTGATGGGCCCCGAAGGAATATCCGCCCACGAATAGCCTTGTAGAAAACTCATGACAAGCATGGATATATGCACCAGATACCAATGTAGGATGTAGTAAAACATGGGCACTTTTCCATACACCGTCAGCCAGCGCGTGAAGCCATTATCGGCACCATCGATTGACGATAAAAACACCAGCATCAAACCAATCGTAACAAGGGTATATAGAAGCGACGGAGGGTATTTAGTTACGTTCATGAACGACAGAAACGTAAACAGTGCGTCTTTCTGAGCAGACCAGGGGGCTGGATCGCCGTAGAGGTTCAGAAAACGGAGTAGTATAAACAGCGCCAGGGCACCTAAACCGACGCGTAACAGGAGCTCTTTTCGCGCTTCGGCAGGCCGCTCCATCAGTGAGCCGCAGGCAAAGCCAACGAGCATAATACCCAGCCAGGGAATTACTGGATACGCTACCAATAACGCAAATGATGGGCTTATCGAAAAAAAATCGGTACGAAATAGTAACGCCCAGCCCAGGCGAGCCGCCTGATTCGTGAACGCTGGCACGGATTGAAGCAGGTTATGTCCAAACACGATCACTAAGCCAATAATGGCGACCCATTTGACCGGCAATTTCGCTACGAACGAGAGGATAAGTAACCCTCCGCCAATGGCGTAAATAACCTGTAGCATGAGGGAATGGAAATGAATGTCGAACCAAAAGGCAAAGTTGATAATCGTTAGTTCGAGCAGGATTAGAACCATACCCCGCTTCCGTAAAAACTGCCGGGCCGATGCATCGTTTCGCTTTCTAAGCGACAGATAAGCCGATGTTCCCGACAAGAACACAAAGGTTGGGGCACATAAATGCGTAATCCAACGGGTCATAAAAATGGCGGGTGTTGTAGTTGTTAAATCCGTAGGATTCTGACTCATTGCCGGAAGGTGCAATAAGTCACGAACATGATCTAACGCCATGATTACCATTACCAGACCGCGAGTTACGTCAATGGCAGTTACGCGCTTCATTAGTTAGTTATTCTGTTTCAGGTTCCACTGTTCCAGGTTTCACACTCCACATGTAAACTTGGACCATGAAACAGTGGAACATTTAACGTTTCTTATATCGGCATTGTGTGTTATCCGATTTTACATAATACGACTTATAATTCAGCGCTTTATGGTCAGTACAACCTTTTAGATCAAGCACTTCCACCTTCTTAAAATCAATTGCGTGGCTTTCGGCCTGCAAGGCGATATAGCCTTCGCCAAGGGGAGTATTCGCCCGACTAATCCAATAGTCAGCATTGTCGATGTGCGCTACTTTCCAGTCGCTTCCAGCACTTACGAATCCCCCTCCTACTTCGGGTCGTTCATAGGTCAACACAGTATCTCCCTCAACGATATGATGTATAATCGAATCTCCCAGCACGATGGCTTCGGCGGTTACCCATTGGTCGCCATCGTAGGTTTTCGAGTCTGAATCAATGCAATGTTCGGGGTTAAGTTTCCCATGCATATATACCTGCGTGCCTGGCGTGCATAGATTACCTGTATGGCGCGGACCTTTGCCTAGGCCACCCAATAACTGCACCTCCAGCGAGACAGGAAATGTCTGCCCAATTGAACAACTTGCCGCCGACTGAGAATGAACCATTACACCACTGTTTCGCACATTCCAGGTATCGCCACCAGGCGTTTGATTACCTACAAACCGATATGTAAACCGCACCCGGTAATACGAAAATGGCTTGTTATAGTACATGTGTCCGTATTTACCATCGAAGGTTTTATACTGATCGTAAGCAATACGCAGGATTCCGTTCTCGACGCGGAAGGTGTTTTTGTAATTGTCATTGAGCGGTTGACCCGCAATCTTGATGTCCCAATTCTTAAGGTCTTTCCCATTAAAAAGCTGCACCCATTCCTGACGAGTAGCTGCCGTTTGAGCCAATACAAGTTGAATTGTGATCAGTAAAAATACGAATGTGTGTATCAGTTTTTTCATGCTTTAAGTCTTGGGTTTCAGGTTTCATGTTCCAAGTTTCATGTTGCTTCGAAAACCTGGAACATGAAACCCGAAACAAGTATAACCTATTTCATCACTTCAACCGTGTTCAGCTCTGGTCCTCCACCATGATTGGCCGACCCGGCTACAATGTAGATTTGATTCTTGTAAACAACAGCCTGTGTGCCATGCCGCCCCTGTTTTAGCGTTGGACCTTTTGTCCATTGATTTGTTTTTGGATCAAGGGCTTCGGCTTCATTGTGCGCCAGTAATTGTACGGTTTCCCCGCCAATAATCCAGACTTTACCACCCTGAGTTACGGCTGTACCACCGGCTCGTTGCGTTGGAATATTTGAGGATGCAGGCAAGGTTGTCCATTTGCCTGTTTTGAAATCATAGACATCGACTTCAGCGATAGTGGTTTCCAGTACTTTATTGATCCGCGCCGTCGAATTGCGGCCACCCGCCAGATAGAGTTTATCATCAATAACGGCTGCACTGATATGGTCACGCGTGCGGGGAGCGTCGGGTAGTCGTTTCCAGGTATTTGTTTTGGGATCATATTCATCCAGCCAGGCTACGTGTCCATCGTAGTGTCCATCGATAATGCCGCAGGCCATGTAAATTTTATTTTTATAGACCACCACACCTGCCGAACCCCGGAGCCGTTCTTTAGGAATTTCCGGCCCCTTACGCCACGCTCCCTGTTTTGGGCTGTAGATGTATATGTTCGGTATTGGGGTTTCGTGCGGGTACTTACCCTCAAATGCGCCCATCACATACAGCTCCCCATTATAATTGATCGCCTGAAAATGATTCATTTCGAGCGGAGGGGTAGGCAGTGTTTGCCAAACCAGCGTTTTCAGGTTAAGAGCCTCCAGCGGTTTGATTCCCCGCCCGCCAACAGCATACAGGCTGTCGCCAATAAGGGCTGCTGCATTTTCGTGACGGGTTGAACAGGTATTTTGAGTAGTTACGGGCTGCCAGGTCTGGGCGTGAGCCGCAAAACCAGTACCAATCAGGCTTAAGCAAACGAGCGAAAGGACGCGCATAGATACAGGAAGAGAGATAAATGAGTCTGAATTGTAAACCGCAAATCTGGCGGTTCCTACTCTTTCGAAGTTTCTAAAGTTATCCTCAAATTTCCAAATCAGTCAGGAAATTTGCTCGTTAAAACTTGCCAAACAATCAGACAGGAGCTCCCGCTATCTGGCGAATCGCGTTAAAGCCTCTTCGGCAAAACGTTTGGTCAACTCCCTGGCTGGTAATTCGCGGCCTAAAGCAGCCGCCTGACCTGACCACAGCGACATAAAATCACCTGAACCGAACGGCTCGGTTTTGGCCCGCAAGGGCACGAGTGCACCACCCGCAAGCGGAAACTCGGGTGCACTGTTGGACATAGGGCCAATCTCACGCACCAGGCGATTGATAATACTACGCGCCGGACGCCCTGTAAATAGATTCGTGAGCGCCGTAGTATTGTCCTTCGCCCCTCGTAAAGCTGCTCGATGAACAGGCGATACAGTCGATTCCGGGCAGAACAGATAAGCGGTACCAATCTGTACGGCCGACGCTCCCAAAGCAAATGCCGCCACAATGCCACGCGCATCGGCAATACCTCCGGCGGCAATAATAGGTACCTTCACCGCATCAACCACTTGAGGTACAAGGGCCATTGTTCCCGCTTGCGTCGAAATATCCTGGCTAAGAAATATGCCGCGATGACCACCGGCTTCAGCCCCCTGTGCAATAATCGCGTCGCAGCCTTCCTGTTCCAGCCAGCGAGCTTCGTCAACAGATGTCGCCGAGGATAAAATTTTTGCGCCCGTCGCTTTAACTCTGGCAAGAAGATTTTTGTCGGGAAGTCCAAAATGGAAACTAACTACCTCCGGCTTCAATTCAGCTACCAGATCACACAGAGCAGCATCAAATGGTGCACGATTGGAAATTGGCGTAGGTGCCTGCGGATCAATTCCGAATTCATAATAATAGGGCTCCAGCCGTTTTTTCCAGCCACTCTCCCGATTTACATCAACTTGTGGTGGCTTATGACAGAAAAAATTGAGGTTAATTGGACGTGAGGTGTGTTGCCGGATTCGCGTAAACTCGTGCCGTATCTGTTCGGCAGTCAGTAGCGCACAGGGAAGAGAACCAAGTCCACCCGCTTCAGCGACGGCTATAGCCATTTCAGATGAACCTGACCCGGCCATTGGTGCCAGTAAAATTGGCAATTCAATGCCGAATAAATTCTGAATGCGGTTATCAGGCCAGGTGCTCATTGGTTTTCGGTTAATTAGAGTAAAAATTCGGAATTTTTACTGAGAATTCAGTGCCGACCGTCTCGGTCGGTTGTGGAGTTAACTAGCTCTCTCCTGACCGTCTCGGTCAGCACTTCAGCAAAAAAAGAAAGCCAGACGACCGAAGTCACCTGGCTTTTGTCTCACTTTCGATGGCACTCTACTACAATTCTGATACTACTGCCATCTCGAGCGAAATACAACTATATAACGGGTTGACGGTCGATGTTGTTTTAAAAATTTACAATTTTTTTATAAAATCGGCTCGGTTAACAAACACCTTAGGCCGTGGTCTTACTACCTAAAGCCCTGGCTAATTTCGCCCCATCAGCAACGCCCAGACCTGTACAGGCATCCCAGCCCGAAGCTGCCGAATAGCCCTTATTGCCAGTTGCCGTGCTGTTATTCCCTTGTGTAATATCTCGGAAAACTTTGGGATTGGCGTAAATAATCGGATGAATAAAGCCAACCGATTTCCCTTTTTGCTGATTAATCAGCGCTATTAATCCCGCCATAAGTGGTGCTACAGCACTGGTTCCACCAATGACCAAATTACTGCCGTCCACGCGCACGGCATAACCCGTGGCGGGGTCTGCCACAGCAGCTACGTCTGGAACTCCGCGACCCACACGGGTTTTATCATTGACAGACACAGGAACATGACTTTTCTGTTGGTAATCCGGCAAATCGAAGCTATCGCTTATGCCACCACCCGTAGCACTGGTTTTACTCTCGTGCCAGACAACTTCAGCCGAAACCGAATTTCCCGAAGCGGTAAGTTTTGTCCCTCCACAAGCCAATACATAGGGGCTCGAAGCAGGAAAATCAACGTGCACTTTGCCATCGCCTACACTATCATCAGAGCCCGTGTCGCCCGCAGCGGCACAAACGGTGATACCTAGAGCTGCAGCCGCCTGAAACGCCTGATTAAAGGAAGTAAGCGCCTGTGGCGTCCAGTTTTTTTCGGCAGAACCCCAGCTAATAGAAATTACCGACGGCTTATATTTTGTATCGTGCATAGCCGTAGTGATAGCATCCAGAAATCCCTGATCGGTATTGGGAGCGAAATAAACCACAATACTGGCTCCGGGAGCAACTCCCCCAGCTACTTCAATATCGAGCATGACTTCACCATCGGCTCCATCGGCTGTACTAGGTGCGTTATGCCCACCATCTACCGAAACAGCAACAACTGAGGGTGCCTTTAGGCCCAAACCCGAAAAGTAAGTTGTGATATCGGCTTTACGAAAGCCACCTCCCAATTCAATAATGGCGATACATTGACCTTTACCCGTCACGCCGGTTGGGTAATTATAGAGTCGGGCTAGTTGGGGCGGAGTAAACGAGGTTCCACTGGCACGCGGGGCAATCTGATCGCCTGTGCTTGGGTTGTAGACTTGAAAATGAGCCTGCGCCTGCGGTCGATTATCCAGTCCAAACACTCCTTCGATGCTATCGACCAGTTCAATAGGTACGTTAATGACGCCTGTTCGCCCTCGAAAGATAGTTCCGTCAGCCATTTGATAATTGGCGAGTGCCACCCCAAAGGCACGCTGCATCTGAGCAACCGTTCCCCGTAACAATACACTACGTCGGGCGGCATTTCGGTCCACCAAACTCAGATCGTAAGCCGTTGCAAAGGCCTCTACTTGCTTTATTACAATTGGGTCAGCCCCATATTGGCTGGCGTACTCACTGCGACTAATAACCTTGGATACAACAGATTCAGTGTTAACCAGGGGAGTTAATGATTGTCGTCGACGGATACGAATCGTAACTGTTAAAACTTCATTCGGGTCAAGCGTATCGAGAGGAGCGGCATCCGGGGCCGTTTTTTCGCTACCGGGTAGTGGAACAAGTTGATCAAAAGCACTCATAACAGCCGATTTATTGGAAGAAGTGAATCGTTTACACGCTGCTTAACGATTTTCCCCCTGTTTTGTCGGATTAAAATTCGTTAATGCACCTTCCTAAATCGTATTATGCTTGCTTCGTTAACGAATCAACACCAGAGTTCGCGCAATAATCAACTAAGCTATTTCCACTCAATTACTAAGACTCAAACGGGTATTGTAGTCGAATTTTTCACCTCGGACATGACGAAAAAACTACTAATGTGTAGCGTACCGGGAATAATCGACAATTGTTCCTGGTAAAAATGGTTGTAGGTGTCCATGTCCCGGCTAACAATTTTCAGCAAATAGTCGAAGGTACCCGACACCCGATTACATTCCAGCACTTCGGGCAACTCGCGCACATCGACTTCAAAGGCGGTAAATGAGTCGCGGGTTTGTCGGTCAAGGGTTACCTGACAATACACCATGAGCAGATTTCCAAGTTTTTTCTTATCGACAATAGTCACATACCGCTCTATAATGCCTTCGCGTTCGAGCCGCTTGATGCGCTCATGAACCGGCGTCTTCGAAAGGTTAATCTGCTTGCCAATATCCTGAATCGTTAAGCGCGCATTCTGCTGCAATAGATCCAGAATTTTTCGATCGGTGTTGTCAACATTATCCATAAACGGAATTTTTACGGAATAGCCTCTCTAATGGGCATTCTTATAGAATTATTTCCTATATAATAGCAAAATAACTACCAAATTTCCCAAAGAAAGAATTTCTATTAGAAAATAATTACACTGAATTTAACTTTGTCACATCAAAGTAACAATCTCTCAAACCACACAAGGCTCTATGGTCATTGGTGTTCCCAAAGAAATCAAAAACAACGAAAACCGTGTTGCACTGACACCGGCCGGTGTAACCGAACTCCGCAAATATGGACATGTTGTTTATATACAGGTTAATGCGGGCGAGGGTAGCGGTTTTGAAGACGAAGAATACATTGCAGCTGGAGCGACTATGCTCCCTACCATCGAAGATGTGTATGGTATCGCTGAGATGATCATGAAGGTTAAGGAGCCCATTGCTTCTGAATACGACCTAATTAAAGAGAATCAACTACTATTCACCTACTTCCACTTTGCCTCGTCGGAAGAATTGACGCAGGCAATGCTGGCCAAAGGTGCCGTTTGTTTAGCCTACGAAACCGTTGAGCGACCAGATCGCAGTTTGCCGCTTCTGGTGCCAATGTCTGAAGTAGCCGGTCGAATGGCCATTCAGGAAGGGGCTAAATATCTTGAAAAACCCCTGAAAGGGCGGGGCATTCTATTAGGAGGTGTGCCAGGTGTAAAGCCTGCTAATGTGCTTATTTTGGGTGGTGGCATTGTTGGAACACAGGCGGCTAAGATGGCTGCTGGTCTGGGTGCACACGTAACCATTATGGATGTTAGCCTGGCGCGCTTACGTTACCTGTCGGATATTATGCCGCCAAATGTGCAGACGATGATGTCGAACGAATACAATATTCGGGAGATGATTAAAGTATGCGACCTGATTGTTGGTGCCGTATTGATTCCGGGTGCAAAAGCTCCCCACCTCATTACTCGCCCAATGCTTAAGGAAATGCGGGCGGGTACGGTATTAGTTGATGTGGCTGTTGATCAGGGAGGTTGCATTGAAACCTGTCACCCTACCACCCACGAAAATCCAACCTTTATCATTGACGGCGTTGTGCATTACTGCGTAGCGAACATGCCGGGTGCCGTTCCCTATACCAGTACACTTGCGCTCACAAATGCTACCCTTCCTTATGCGCTGCAATTGGCCAATAAGGGCTGGCAACAGGCTTGCCGCGATAACACAGACCTTAAACTTGGGTTGAATGTTGTTGAAGGCAAAGTGGTTTACAAAGGTGTGGCTGAGGCATTTGGCTTACCACTCACGGATGTAAGCACGGTATTGATCGAAGAAGAATTAGCTCAATAAGCTACTAATAATATTACCAATTCATCGACAGACGCAGGTCGCACTTTTCGGAGTGCGGCCTTTTTTTTGCTCATTTTGCGTTATCTTACTATCGAATTAACCTGTTGACATATATGGAAGCTCAACCAAACAGAACAATCCCAACATTATATGAATGGGCCGGTGGCATGGAAAAGTTTGAAGCCTGGACCGAGCTATTTTACCAGCGCGTTCATCAGGATTCGATTCTGGAGCCAGTCTTTCGATCTATGGCACCTGAACACGCCCGACATGTGGCGCATTTCATTGCCGAAGTATTTCGTGGTCCAGATCAGTATAGCCGTGAAGAAGGAAGTCATTATGAAATGATTCACAAACACCTAGGCAAGCATTTGACCGAAACACAACGAAAACGCTGGATTGAGCTAATTTTGGACACTGCCGACACGATTGGTTTACCTGACGATCCAGAATTTCGTTCGGCTTTAGTTGGGTATCTGGAGTGGGGCTCCCGTTTGGCTGTTATTAATTCAAACGAAGAATCGGTCAGCGAACCCGTAGATGCGCCCATGCCAACCTGGGGTTGGGGCGAAACAGGCGGCCCTTACATTCCCTCGTAACTACTTATAAATACTGCTCTACCAGCAGTTTCCATTCGTCTTCCAGTGAACCATCAAAAAATGAAGCGCCTGCCCGTCGATACCAATAGTTGGCATTGAAGCGATCGCCTTCTTTCCGGTGTAGATAGGCATGCAACCGGTCGTAGGCCTGCGTACCTTCCCGGCTCTGGGCAATGTTGTGGGCAGCCTCCCAGTTATCGTTGGCATCATACCAAAGTCCCTGCAAAATTGGATGAAGGTTGGCAGGAGGCTGTGAGAGCGATAAGGAATCCGTAAATTGGTGTAGTGTCATAGAATAGGCAGATGTAAGTCTATAACCAATCGTCGCGCAGGATACCGTTGAGTTTTTCGTACGGCACCGTTACCTGAATAGGCCCAACAGCGTAAGCTGCAATTTCGTAGGGGTTGTAATAGAAAATCATGCCTTCCCGGCTCGTTCCCACATTGGCGGGTAAAAAGAAGCGACCGTCGCGTAAGAAATACCCCTGTTCTTCAAGATTAGCTTTGGGTAACAGATTCTGCTGCTGCCGAAACGCCTGTTCGAGTACGCCGAGCAAAGCCGTTGTATCGGCTATCATATCGCTCAACGTTAACATCCGGCCCGTTTCCCGGTCAAATGTATAAAAAGAAAGACTGGAGTTAGGATGAGCGCCCCCCGTATAGGCATAGGTTTCAACTTTAACCGTCAGGGCTTTTGAACCCGCATGAACAGTATCTGCTTTGGTGTCAAGTTCCCAACAGCCCCCTAAGCTACCCATTTCTTTCCGCATGGCTTCATAATCAGTAGCAAACAAAGAAGCTGCCATGGCCAGATCTGTCCGGGCATCAGGATGACTTCCTACGGTTGCACTATCGAGCCAGCCTATTACGCTGTTCACGGCCAAAAGCCGCAAACTATCATTAATTTTCCGGGCACCTTCGGTATCGTCGGTTAGCAGAATATAAGAGACGTCAACATCGACGCCAGTATTGCTGGTGGTATCACAACGAGTTGAACCTGCAAATGTATAATGTTGCCGTTCTAAAGCGGGCGGACCCGAATTTGTGGAGTGACAGGCGGAAAGAAAACCGATTAAGCCGAAAAGTAACGTTGCAAAAAGGTACTTCATGAAGAGTAAATATGGTAATTGAAGGAAACAGGTAATTAGCCAGTTAATGGACAGACTAATACCCATTTACATCGAATTGCCAGTATTACAAACTTAACAAATCTTTGAACCGAATAGCCTGTCGGCGGCTAATTTCGATTTTATCTCCTCCGCGTAAAGTAACGAGTAAGCCCCCACTAAACCAGGGTTCAATTTTCTCGATCCACTGCAGATTAATGATATGCTTTCGGTTAGCCCGAAAGAAAGTAGCTGGATTGAGTCGGTCTTCAAGTGCATTTAACGACTTAAGTACCAATGGCTTCTGGTCGTCGAAATAAAGCCGTACATAATTCCCCATCGACTCAAAAAGCCGAACTTTACCCAGTTTGACAAACCAGCATTTTTCGCCATCCTTCACGAATACCTGATCGTTTTCACCCAGAATTTTTGACGAAGTTCCCGACGAGATACCCGACGCTTCCGGAACGTGCTGTTCCTCTTCTACCCGATGAATGGCTTCTGAAAGGCGAGCCAGTTCAACAGGTTTGAGCAGGTAATCGAGTGCATTGAATTCGAAAGCCTTGATGGCATACTCATCATAAGCAGTCGTGAAGATAACTTCAGGCGTTTTGCCTTCGATAGACTGCAACAACTCGAAACCATTTTTGCCCGGCATCTGAATATCCAGAAACAACAGTTCAGGCTCCAGATCTTCAATCATAGGTAGCGCTTCGTCGGCGTTGGCGGCCTCACCAATAATCTGAATTTTTGGAAAGTTTTCGAGCAGCCGGCGCAATTCATTGCGGGCTAAACGTTCGTCGTCAATGATCAGGGTTTTCATAGTGCAAAGGAATGAGTCATCAGGAGCGAAAAGCGAGGAGTTACTAACTCTTCACTCGCCACTCCTCGCTCCTAACGACTGTTTTTCTCGTCGGAACATACCCTCCGACTGGGCGGGAATTATAATATCGGCGCAAACAACCGGGCCACTATTGGGTGTGCCGTCATCGCGATTATCGTCTTCCTGAAAAATATGAAACTGAGCCTCAGATCCATAAAGCAGTTCGAGTCGTTGAGCGGTGTTGGCTAGTCCAAAACCACCCGATGCTTTTTTATCGCCGAGCACGCCCGTATTACGAATAATGATATGCAGTTTGTCTGGGCCATCGTCACGAGATACAATACTGGAACGAACGTCAACAAATCCACCGCCAATGGCCGTTGAAACTCCATGCTTAATCGCATTTTCGACGAGCGTTTGTAGCATCATAGGAGGCACTTGCCAGAAAAGGGTTCGCCCATCTAGGTCAATATGCGAGGTGAGCCGATCTTCGTAGCGAACTTTTTCGAGCGCTAGATAATCTTCTACGGTTTTGATTTCTTCGCGCAGCTCGACAGTTTTCCGCCGGTCGGCCAATAACGAATTCCGAAGCAGGTTTGACAACTGGGTAATGCCTTGCTGGGCTTTGGTTGGATTTTCATACACCAATGCCCGAATACTGTTTAACGCATTAAATACGAAATGAGGATTCAACTGTGAGCGCAATACTTTGGCCTCTGTTTCGCGAATATTCGTTTTGAGCAAAATTTTCTCGATTTCAGCATTGCGATTTTCCTCAAAATAGTGGTAAGCGGTATAGCTAAGCACCCAGGTAAGCATGATTTTACCAAAATTCATGATATAACCAATGACTAACCAGGGTTCATCGACCATATGTTCGGGAACAAGAATCCTATCGACGGGTAAGTTGAGCATGGTCATAATCACGGCCATGACAAAAACAGAAAGCAGAACACGAGGGGCCAGGCGAAAAAAAGGCAAACGCACCCAATTCCAGCGTCGAATCATCAACCGGTAAAGATGCGTTAGCGTAATGCCCAGGAAAATATTGGTAATAGCCAGGTAAAGTGTATCGGGATCAAATCCATCTTCCAGCAAATAGGCCAGGTACTCTACAGCAATGAAGAGCGACCAGCCAAACAACTGACAAATCCAATATACTTTCTGCTTCGACATTCCCATTTCATTACACAGCCACTACCAGGCCATAAGCGAATATACGGCCTTTAGTCAGCAGTTATCAAGTTGCAGTTATCAATGGGTATATACATGGATTATCGGCCGATGCTGCTTGTTAACTGGTAACGCAGGCGATCAATAGTTTACTGCATAAGCGCCAGCGACAGCAGGTGTGCTGTATCGTTAGCCAGTTCAATCGTGAATTGGGCCGACGTGTAATCGTAAGCGAGTTTATAAAGACACAGGTTGCTATGCTCAAAATGATCCATATGGGCGAGCGGCTGATTCGTAATCCAGCAGAGCAAAATACGCATTGCCCGTCCGTGCATAGCCACTAGAATAAGCTCTTCTTCGGGATGCGAAAGAATCACATCAATAGCCACCTTCTGCCGCTCGACTACTTGTTCTGGGCTTTCTCCCTGATCAGTAGTCTGATCTGTGCGCCCTGACTCCCAGGCTTCGATCAGGGTACGATAATATTCGTTATCTAAATTACCCGGAGCCTTCCCTTCCATCGTGCCCCAGCTAATTTCATTCAGACCGGTGAGTTTTTCATAAGGCAAACCCATCTCAATAAACGGCTCGACTGTTTGATAGGTACGTTTCAGTCCGGAAATGTAAATTTTGTTGAATGGTACGTGCTGATAAGCCTGAAAAAATGCCATTGCCTGCGCTCGTCCCATCTCATTAAGGTCAGAATCGACCCCACTACCCTGTACTATCCCCCGGCGGTTATAGTCGGTTTCGCCGTGGCGAATCAGATAAATTGTTTTTTGTGCCAAGCCTTTCCCCTTGCCAACCGGCAATTTTTTCCAAATTTGAGCCGCAAAATTACACAAAACGTGTCAATTAACTGTTTCAAGTGCCAAGTTTCAGATTAATGTTTCAGTTAGTAAACCAGAACATCAAATTAGAAACATGACCATTGAAATTTTTAACCCTATAACACATGAAAGCTGGCTTCGATCTGAATGCGCTCGATTTTATTCATACTGACTCTCTCGGTAAAAACCTTGGTATTGAGTTCACAGAAGCCGGTGACGGCTACTTGATGGCCCGCATGCCCGTAGACAAACGGACACATCAACCGTTCGGTATTCTACACGGTGGTGCCTCAGTGGCGCTGGCCGAAACATTAGGCAGCGTAGCCTCCTTTATGCTCCTGGATGATCCGACTACGCAGCGTGCCGTTGGGCTTGAAATCAACGCGAATCATTTAAGATCGGTTCGCGAAGGCTGGGTATATGGTCGCTGTACACCGATTCATACGGGTCGTACCACCCACGTCTGGGACATCCGCATCACCGATGAACAAGGCAAGCTTGTGTGCGTGAGTCGGCTGACGGTCGCGATCATTAAGGGCTAGTAATACAGGTCTGCACAACGAATTGATTACATAACCCAGCTAACTTTTTCCGTACCTTCGCGCTCCCAACGAACTGTCCTCGACAACGAAACCGTATGCATCAGAAAATTCGGCGTGAAGATGCCCTAGATTATCATTCCAAAGGCCGTCCGGGAAAACTAGAAGTTGTTCCAACCAAAGAATACAGTACCCAGCGCGACCTCTCTCTGGCGTATTCACCGGGCGTAGCCGAGCCTTGTCTGGCTATCGAAGCCAACCCTGACGACGCCTTTAAGTATACAGCCAAAGGTAATCTTGTTGCTGTCATTAGTAATGGGACTGCTGTGCTGGGACTGGGCAATATTGGCCCTACCGCCAGTAAGCCCGTTATGGAAGGGAAAGGACTGCTGTTTAAGATTTATTCTGATATCGACGTATTTGACCTTGAATTGAATACGAGTAATATCGACGAATTTGTCCGAACGGTTAAGATTCTCGAACCCACCTTTGGCGGGGTCAATCTGGAGGATATCAAAGCCCCGGAATGTTTCGAGATTGAGGAACGGCTCAAGCGGGAGATGAATATTCCCGTCATGCACGATGATCAGCACGGTACGGCCATCGTGAGTGGAGCCGCCTTGCTCAACGCACTGGAACTAGTACATAAGCCTATCGAAACGGCCAAATTCGTGATTCTGGGAGCTGGTGCAGCCGCCATCTCCTGTGCCCGACAGTACGTTGCTCTGGGGGCTAAATGCGAAAACATGGTCATGTTCGACGTGAACGGCCCCCTCCGTACAGACCGAACAGATTTGAGTGACCTTATGCGCCCGTTTGCTACCACCCGTGACATCCACTCATTAGACGATGCCTTTGTTGGGGCTGACGTATTTGTGGGACTATCGAAGGGCAACATCGTGAGCCAGGATATGATCCGTTTAATGGCCGACAATGCCATTGTGTTTGCCATGGCAAATCCAAATCCTGAGATCAGTTACGACGACGCAATGGCCGCCCGACCCGACATTATTATGGCAACGGGCCGTTCCGACTACCCGAATCAGGTCAATAATGTACTCGGGTTTCCTTACATTTTCCGGGGAGCGTTGGATGTCAGGGCTACCGAAATCAATGAAGCCATGAAATTGGCTGCTACCTACGCGCTAGCCGATTTAGCCAAAAAACCGGTGCCTGATCTGGTCAATCTGGCTTATGGTGAGTCGAATATGATTTTTGGGCGAACCTATATACTGCCTAAACCTGTAGACCCACGACTGCTCTCGACGGTAGCTCCGGCAGTAGCCAAAGCCGCCATGGAATCTGGTGTGGCGCGATTATCAATTACGGATTGGGACGCCTACGAGCAGCAACTCGCTCGTCGTCTGGGCCAGGACAACCAGATTTCTAGGGTTATTCTGACCAAGGCGAAAGCCAATCCTAAACGGGTTGTTTTTGCCGATGCTGAAAATCTGAAAGTACTGAAAGCCGCGCAACAGGTTCGTGATGAGGGCATTGCCTATCCAATTTTATTAGGTGAACGAGCTAAAATTGAAAAGCTTATTGAGGAAAATAGCCTTGACTTAGGTACTATTCCGATCATTGATCCGCGTTCACCTGAGCAGGAATCACTGGTTCAACGCTTTGGCGATCAGTATTTTGAGAAGCGGAAACGGAAGGGCGTCAATGCGACCGAAGCCCGAAAAATGATGTATGTCCGCAACTACTTCGGCGCTATGATGGTAGAAACAGGTGAAGCAGATGCCCTGATTTCGGGCTTAACCCGCTCCTACCCTGACACGATCCGGCCGGCCTTACAAATTATTGGCAAAGAGCCGGGGGTGAAAAAAGTGGCGGGGATGTACATTCTGCTCACCAAACGCGGACCGTTGTTTTTCTCGGATACGACGGTCAATTTCAATCCGACTTCCGAAGAAATTGTCGAGATAACCGAACTGACCGCGCAAACGGTTGAACGGTTCAATATTAAGCCACGCATTGCGCTAGTTACCTACTCGAACTTCGGTAGTGCCAAAGGCGACGATGCAGAAAAAATGAACCGCGCTGTTGAACTCCTGCAACAACGAAATCCTGACCTGATTGTCGATGGTGAAATTCAGGCGCACTTAGCGTTTAATACTGAATTGCTGCAGCAAAATCACCCGTTTAGCAAGTTAGTTGGCGAAGGAGCTAACACACTCATTTTCCCAAACCTGTCGGCCGCTAACATTGCCTATAACCTGATGAGTGAAGCGGCTGGGTTCGATGCCATCGGCCCCATTCTGCTCGGAATCCGTAAGCCGGTATATGTGTTACAATTAGGTTCATCGGAACGCGAAATCGTTAACATGGTAGCCATCGCCGTCGTTGAAGCACAAGGAAAATGAATTATAAATTTTGAATGATGAATGATAAATAATGGATGATGTTGACGCCAGTTTTAGCTAGCGCAAGCATCATTCATCATTTATCATTCATCATTTATCATTCAAAAAGATGTCACGAATCTTAACAGGTATTCAGTCCAGCGGGCGACCGCACTTAGGTAACATTCTGGGAGCAATTAAACCCGCCATCGAGTTATCAAAACATCCTGATAACGAGTCGTTTTTGTTTATTGCCGACCTTCATTCACTCACGACGATCAAAGATGGTCCCATGCGTCGGGAGTTTACACGGGCCGTGGCTGCAACCTGGCTCGCCTTCGGATTAGATACTCAGAAAAATACTTTCTGGCGACAGTCGCGGGTGGCCGAGCATACAGAACTGGCCTGGCACCTGAGTTGCTTTACGCCTTTTGCGATGCTTAACAATGCCACCTCGTTTAAGGAGAAATCAGATCGGGCAGCTGCTGGTGTCAATGCGGGCCTGTTCGTATATCCGGTATTGCAGGCAGCCGATATTCTGCTTTATGATGCCGAGCTCATTCCCGTTGGCAAAGATCAGCGTCAGCACATCGAAATGACTCGCGACATTGCCAGTACGTTCAACCACCAGTATAACGACGAAGTCTTCGTACTACCCGAAGCTCGTATCGACGACCGGCTCATGACCATTCCGGGAATTGATGGGGCCAAAATGAGCAAGTCATATAACAATTACATTGATATTTTCCTACCCGAAAATGAGCTTTGGAAAGTAATCAAGAAAATCAAATCAGATTCAACACCCCTCGAAGAGCCGAAAAATCCAGATACGGATATTACGTTTCAACTGTATTCATTACTGGCATCTGCCGAACAGACCGCTGAATTGCGCCGATTATACGAAGGAGGCAACTATGGTTATGGTATGGCCAAAAAAGCGTTCTACGAGCTAATTCTGGAACAGTTTGCTACCGAGCGCACACGATTCAATTATTACACAATTGAAAATCCAGATGCCCTCGAAGCCGAACTTCAGGCTGGCGAAGAAAAAGCTCGTGCTGTAGCCGGGAAAACCATAGCACGAGTACGACAGAAGTTAGGCTTCTATTAGTAATCGGACAACATCGAACTCAATTCCGATCCATGAGTAGGATAAGCGAATAGCGTATGATTCAGCTCTTTCACGGAGATATTATGCTTCATTGCCAACGTGAATAGATTAATCAGGTCGTCGCTTCCCGAACCTAACAAATGCGCCCCTACTAGCCGACCCGTCTTGGCATCAACCAGCGTTTTGAAGGCAGTAAATTTCTCGTTGATACGTCGGCTAACATACCAATCGGCTGTTTCCTGAAACGTTACCTTCACATTTCGCTCCTGTTCTCTGGCCTGTTCTTCCGTTAGACCAACAGACGCTAGCGTTGGTACTGTGAAAACAGCCGATGGAATGGGAGCGTCAGTGTAGGTTTGACGATTACCCTTCAGGATATTTGCCGCAACGATCTTGCCCTCATACGACGCTAACGGAGTCAGTGGCGGGCCTTTGTCCGAAGCGTCTCCACATACATAAACCGCAGGATTGGAGACGCTTTGCAGGTATTCGTTAACCGTAACTCCTTTCTCATTTACCTCAACGCCAGCCTTCTCCAGATTCAATTCGGCAACATCGGCAACACGTCCGGCTCCGTGAACGGCCAACTGAGTTGATACCGAGTGTATTTTCCCGCTTTGCCTGTAGCTAACTGTTAGATTGCCTCCTTTGCTTTTTACTGATGTTACGCTGGCCTCCAGAATAATACTTATTCCGATGGCTTCCATAGCCTTCACCAGCAACTTAACCAAGTCGGCATCGAACCCTTCTAACGGACGTTTTCCCTGATGAAGAATCGTCACCTTCGCTCCGGCACGAGCGGCAATATGAGCGAACTCAAAGGCAATGTAGCCGCCCCCAATCATGACGATTTTCCTGGGGAGCTGAGTAAGCTCCATAAATCCGGTACTGTCTGTTAATAGTTCTTCACCGGAAATGTCGAGCGGTTTGGGGCGTTGGCCAGTCGCAATGACAATATGCTTAGCTTGCAGTTCATGACTACCAACGCGTATTGTATTCGCCGACAGAAACGTAGCAACACCATGAAAGGCAGTAATGCCTTCCTCAGCGAACTCCTTTTCGGTTCGTTCCGGCACCGATACTACAAATGTTTTTTTGAATTGAATCAGGTCCGACCAGTTCATGGATGCCTTGGTCTTAATCCCTTTCCCAATCATCTGCTCCGACCGGGCAATGATTTCGGCGGCCCCCACCAGCACTTTTTTGGGATCACACCCGCGCTGCGAACATGTACCTCCGAAAGGTAATTTATCAATGATTGCCACGGTTTTACCTGCCTGACGAACGGCTTCCGCAACCGTTTTCCCGGCCGATCCCGTGCCGATAACAATAAGGTCAAAAGACTGCATAGAATAGTGTCTGGTCGTTTTGTAGAGTATAACTACCAAACATGCATTAGTGGCTAAAAAGAAAATGGGTAATCCAGCAAATTTGCCAGATTACCCATTTTTGAAACGTTTGTTCTATGCTCTACGCCACTGCTTCGTATAACTCCTCACGCTGTTGTTTCACACGTGGGTCGGAGATGAACTCGTCGTAGGTCATCAGTTTGTCAAGAATGCCCGCTGGGGTTATTTCGATGATGCGAGTGGCAATCGTTTGCACGAACTGGTGATCGTGGGAGGTGAATAGAATCGGACCTTTAAAGTCAATCAGCCCGTTGTTCAGCGATTCGATCGATTCGAGATCAAGGTGGTTTGTAGGCTCGTCGAGCATCAGGACGTTAGCTCCTGATAACATCATTTTCGACAGCATACACCGCACTTTTTCGCCCCCACTCAATACCGTTGCTTTCTTCAGCGATTCTTCGCCTGAGAACAGCATCCGGCCCAGGAAGCCCCGAATAAAGCTTTCATCTTTCTCCACCGAATATTGTCGCAGCCAGTCGACCAGGTTAAGATCGGTCTGGAAGAATTTCTCTTTTTCAGCATCCGTCGGAAAATACGACATGGTAATCGTGATTCCCCAGCGGAACGTACCCGAATCGGCTTTACGCTCGCCTGCCAGAATATCCAGCAAAGCTGATACGGCCAGACCATCGCGACTATACAGGAAAATCTTATCGCCTTTGTTCACCGTAAACGACAGGTTTTCAAACAGCTTTGTACCGTCTTCGGCAGTATAGGTCAGGTTTTCAACTGTCAGAATCTGATCACCAGGTTCGCGTTCGGGTTTGAAGTTCACATAAGGATACTTCCGTGACGACGGTTGAATATCTTCCAGTGTGAGTTTTTCGAGCAGTTTAGCCCGGCTGGTAGCCTGTTTTGATTTCGACGCGTTGGCCGAGAATCGGCGGATAAACTCTTCCAGTTCCTTACGTTTGTCTTCCGTTTTCTTGTTCTGATCCTGACGTTGTTTCAGGGCCAGTTGACTCGACTCATACCAGAACGAATAGTTTCCGGCGAAGAGCTTCACTTTGCTAAAATCTACGTCCACAATTTGCGTACACACCTGATCCAGGAAGTGTCGATCGTGAGAAACCACGATGACTGTGTTACTGAAATTAGCCAGGAAGTTTTCGAGCCAGATTACTGATTCTACATCGAGGTTGTTGGTAGGCTCGTCAAGAAGCAGTACGTCGGGGTTACCGAAGAGGGCTTGTGCCAGCAGCACCCGCACTTTTTCGGAGCCATTAAGATCACTCATCAACGAATAGTGCAGGTCTTCCTTAATGCCTAAGCCCGATAATAAAGTGGCCGCATCAGATTCGGCATCCCAACCATTCATTTCGGCGAATTCCGATTCGAGTTCGGCAGCTTTTTCGCCATCAGCATCCGTAAACTCTTCTTTAGCGTATAGGATATCCTTTTCCTGCATAATGTCGTACAGGCGTTTGTTACCCATAATGACCGTTTGCAGAACTGGAAACTCATCGTATGCAGCCTGATTCTGGTTCAGCACCGACATCCGTTCGCCAGGAGTCATCGTTACTGAACCAGTTTGTGGCTCAATTTCACCCGACAGAATCTTCAAAAGTGTTGATTTCCCCGCTCCATTAGCGCCGATAACGCCAAAGCAGTTACCAGGTGTAAATTTTATAGTTACGTCGTCGAAAAGAACCCGCTTACCATAGCGAAGTGAGACGTTTTGTACCGATAGCATGACGTGATTTTGCGTTCAGATTGAACCACAAAGATACGAAATTTTAGCGGGATTTGGGGCAGGTTTACTATCAGCCCACCGCTTTAGCTGTGGGTTTTAACAAAGGGAGTTCACGATGAGGAACCGTTTCAACGGTTTTAGTAAGCAAACCGTTAAAACGGTTCAATTTCATAAATCCAGCGGATTTCTTACCCAAGACTAAAGTCATGGGCTAATACTGTATTTTCATTTATCCCGTACGCACCGAAAGCCAAGGTTATTGCTCCCACTACTTACTTCGCCTTTGCCCCGGCTACCCGCTTTGTAACGAATGCAATACTCATCGCTGCACAGGAACGAGCCTCCCCGTTGAACGCGCTTTACGGCTCCTGGTTCATCAGGGTCGTAGCTGTCCGATGGTCCTTGTGGGTTATTGGTAACCAATTTCGTGTAGTAATCCGGGCGGTAAAAATCCTGGCACCACTCCCACACATTGCCATCCATATCGTACAATCCGTAGGAATTAGCCGGAAATGATTTTACAGGAGCAACGCCCACAAAACCGTCTTCGGTCGTGTTATGATCGGGAAAACTGCCCTGATAAATATTGGCGACCCATTTGCCAGCCGGTTTAAGTTCACTTCCCCAATAGTACGTTCGATTGCCTTTGCCACCTTGCGCTGCAAACTCCCATTCGGCTTCGGTTGGCAAGCGTTTTCCGGCCCATTTCGCATACGCAAGCGCATCGTCATAGCTTACGTGAATAACGGGCTCGTTCTCATGTCCCTTCAGATTACTCGACGGCCCTTTGGGGTGCTGCCAACTCGCTCCTTTGACATATTCCCACCAACGTAATGGGTTCGCCAGTGATACTTTTTCGGCAGGTGGCGTAAAAACAGCTGATCCTGGCACGAGTTGCTCGGCAGGAACACCCGGATAATCACTCGGATTCAGCGGACGCTCGGCGATGGTTTTGTAACCCGTTGCCGCTACGAATTTGGCAAACTCGGCGTTCGTAACTTCGTGTTCGTCCATCCAGAATCCCTTCACCATTACGGAATGTACAGGCCGGGCGTCAGGAAATTCATCTGAACCCATCAGAAACGTGCCACCCGGAATCAATACCATCCCCTCCGTACTGCCCGCTCCCGATTCAACCCCAGCGGCTGCATTACGAATAGCAGCCGATCGGGACGGCATTCCTTTCGCGATACAGGCAGCAGCCGAGTCTTTCGATGCCTGCGCCTGTTCATCCTTCGATTTATTGGTTGAATTACATCCGGCGATTCCTGCCAGCAGTATACAACTCACTAAAACATATCTTACACACATACCATCTACGTCTTTGAACGCTTGATTTAAAACAAATCCACCATTTTCTGTCCTCTCGACGTCAGGAGAGATCTTGAGGTTGACTAATGAGAAAATTGAGATCTTTCCCGACGTCGAGAGGACAAAAACAGCTTATCATGGCTTACTTTCCAATAATTTGAGTGCTTCATCATCCTTGTATTTCCGCATCTGATCCTTCAGTTTCCCTTTCAGATCAGTCGTTATTGCTTCGTAGCCTTTTGTTCCGTACAGGTTGTTCAACTCGTTTAGGTCTTTTTTGAGGTCGTATAATTCCCAAAAGTCTTTAGGGCCATAAAACCGAACCAGCGTGTATTGTTCCGTTCGAAGACCAAAATGCGGATAAACATGATGCGGTTTCGGGAATTCGTAGTAATGATAATAGGCTTCTTTACGCCAGGGTACTTTTTCACCTTTCAATAAAGGCAGGAACGATTCGCCCTGCATTCCGCTGGGAATAGTGGTCCCGGTTAGGTTCAGGAGCGTGGGCGCCCAGTCGATGTTTGACACCAATTCATTGACTTGCGTACCTGCTTTAATAACACCCGGATAACGAATGACAAACGGCGTTTTCAGCGATTCTTCGTAGATAAACCTTTTGTCGAACCAACCATGTTCGCCCATGTAAAAACCCTGATCGGACGCATAAATCACCACTGTATTTTTAGCTAAACCCGTTTTATCCAAGTAATCCAATAACTCCCCGATGTTCCGATCCAGTGAATTCGCTACCGATAAGTAATCTTTCAGATATCGCTGGTATTTCCATTCGATTAATACTTTACCAGTCAGCTTCTTGGCGTCGAACTCTTTACTGATTTTATTTTCGTAATAGTCGTAAAAGGGCTTTTTCTCCTCAGGTGTAAAGCGGTTATAAATGCCACTTTTTTCGTAGTCGGCATGTACTTTAAGGTCTTCCTTCAGGCGCATCGTTTTGTCGATGGTCATGTCCTGATCGTGAGCCGCTATACGCCCTTTATAGTCATCATAAAACGAAGGCGGCAGCGGAAACGTGACCTTATCGTAGGCCCCCAGATCAGGCAAATCGGGTAACCACTCGCGGTGAGTCGCCTTATGGCCTACGACCAGAAAGAACGGCTTTGAGTTATCGCGCTTCGTCAGCCAATCCAGCGATAATTTCGTGACGACATTCGTAACGTAGCCGGGATATTGAACCGTATCGCGCTTCGAATTGACAAAGTCTGGGTTATAATAGTGTCCTTGTCCAGGCAGTACATTCAGATAATCAAGCCCATTCGGTAACGCACCGAGGTGCATTTTGCCAATCCAGGCCGTCTGGTAGCCGTTTTTCTTCAACTCCTCTGGAAAAACGGGCTGATTAACATCAAATACTTTCTCGTTTAGCTTATAGCCGTTCAGGTGGCTGTATTTCCCCGTCAGCAAGGTAGCCCGACTCGGCCCACAAATGGAGTTGGTCACTACATTTGTATGCAAAATGGCCCCTTCACTGGCAATTCGGTCGATATTCGGCGTTTTGGCCAGTTTGCTCCCATAAGCACTAATTGCCTGATACGCATGATCATCGGAGAAAATAAAGATAATGTTAGGCCGATCTGTTTGGGCAATCTCGGCCTGCTTTTTGGATGAACAGGCCGAGATCGTTAGCAGCGCCAGAAAGAGTTGACTAAGGGAATAGAAACGGTTTGTTGCCATGTGTTTAAACGCAGAGAGCGCAAAGGTTTTTATTACTCTACGTACCGTTAAGTACAGGTATCCCTGTTTTTACTTTCAGGCGAATAGAGACTGCGGAGAGAGGAGCATTAACTTAAAAAGCCTGCGCTAGTTCTTGCCACGAAATTAATCCAATGGCCAATACAGCCAATGCCAGGCCAATTCTATTGGCGACTGAGAGCTGTTCCCGGAAAAACAGAGCGGCCATGATAGCCGCCAAAAGTATAACTCCGATGTTATAAATCGGATAGACAAAAGCACCATTGCCACCAAAAGCTGACAGGGCCAGAACCAGCGTATAGAAACTCAGAAAGTTTGGTATTCCCAACGTAACTGCACCAAGCAGACTCCGAGGTTGAAACGTTTCCTTACCCTGAATTAATCGCACAGTCAGCATCAACAATCCAGCCACAATAGCCCCAATAACCATCGTCAATGTTACCTGAATAGTTTTGTCGGCAGATGGAATATAACGCAGGTTCATGTAATTGATCATCGTATTTGTGGCCCCGTAAAACAAAAATACCGCTACTGGCAGCAATACATAAGCTCCCAATCGGCGCGATGCTGGCCTGGCTGATGAGTCGGGATCAACGACTGGTGGTTCTTTTTTATAGGTACTCAGTCCTACCGCGATTACGGCCAACACCAGCCCCAGATAGTTCAGCGCATCGAACGTTTTACCACCCGTCTGAAAAACGAACAGACTGAAACAGACCGGAATAACTAACGATAGATTATTAGCTAAAGACGTAGCCGTAATGCCCATTCGCTGGGTAGATGCACCCGACAGCAGAAAGGTTAAAATAAAGCCTACGCCTAAGCCAAAGGCCAGCCACGTCCAGGTCTGAGAAAAATCGATCGAGAAGGATTGACCAGCAGGCAAGAGCAACAGTCCCGTCAGAAAACAAACCGGGTAATTGAATACAATGGCCTGAAACGTATTGACTTCATAGCGGGGGAATACCCGAAAATTCAGCAACAAGAGCACCGAAAGCAGGATGCTAAGACCTAGAAAAAGCATGAGTACAGAAGTGGGCTGGTAATTTTGAGGCTAAGTTAACCGCTCGATTCGGTTACGGGCGTATCTTTCCGCCCCTCAACTGGCCGTTTTGTCATGAACAGGAGTTTCCTTCTTCTGGTTGCCTTTCTGCTTTTTTCAATGACTCTCTCCTGGAGTCAGCAAACATTATCTATTTCGGCAACACTATTACCAACATTTTCACATACCTATTACACGAACCGATATCTATACCCCGAAAGTGATGGACAGATTGTGGAACCGGTTTATTTAAGCGGTTCCCGTTGGGCGACCGGTTACTCAGCGGGTGTGTCGGTAGCTTATAATTATACTCCCGGCTGGTCTGTATCATCAGGCGTCTGGTTTCAGCAATTAAGCCTTCGTCAGGCGCGCCAACCCATAGCAGGGCCCGGAACGGTGGTGCTTCATAACCGGGTTATCCGCTTTCCACTTTTGCTAAACTATTACTCCTCAGCGCAACGTCTATCACCTTACTTTTCACTAGGCCTATTTGTCGATTTGCCAATCACCTCAAGAGTAGTCGTCACACGGACTGGCGAATCAACACAATACCTACGGCTTCTATCAACGCCACGCCCTATTTTCCATGGATTGTTAGGCGCTGGAGCCCGGTATAAATTAACCAACCGATATACACTGATGGCACAACCTGTCTGGATATACAAGTTTGGGCAATTAGGTGGTGCCACTACCTATGATTCGTCCTTTGAACTTAGTTTATTAACACAACTCGCTTATACGTTCTGAATCAGACAGCAAAAGCTATCCATTGCAAACCACTCAAAAGCCGCGCTATGCAACTGTACTACATTTACTTGCATCTATCGGACACACATTTCTCTCTCAGATTATGAACATAATTTTCCAATTTCGCCCCAATAGCCTATTGATGGTGACTTTAAGCTGGTTAGCATTAGTAACGACTCAAGCCTATTCCCAACAATCGGATCTCAACCCTGTCCAGGTTGATCAATTCATTACGCAACACATGGATAGTGCCAACGTACCCGGACTCTCTATTGCCATTATTCGCGACAACAAACTTGTCTACAGCAAAGGGTATGGCTTCACCAAAGCTGGCTCAACTCAACAAGTAACATCAGCCACCATTTTCGATGCGGCTTCGCTAAGCAAACCAGTTTTTGCCTATGCTGTGTTACAATTAGTTGAAGAAGGAGTTCTGGATTTAGATAAGCCATTATATGAATATCTCCCCTATCCAGACGTTGCGGCCGACGAGCGCTACAAAAAGATTACAGCCCGGATGGTGCTCAGTCACCGAACAGGCTTCCCCAACTGGCGCAAAAACAGGCGATCATCAGAATTGGCCATGCGCTGGGCACCCGGCGAACGCTTTGGCTACTCAGGTGAAGGATTCGTTTATCTGCAAAAAGTAATTGAAAAGATTACAGGTCTTCCGCTAAATGACCTCATGACCAAGCGCGTGTTTATCCCTTTGCAGATGACCCGTAGTAGTTATATTTGGAATTCTACATTCGATGATAATTTCGCCTTTCCACACAATGAAGCGGGTAAAGCAGAATCGCATTATAAATCCAATCAGGCCAATACAGCTTATTCTCTGCAAACCACTGCCGATGACTACGCCCGATTTCTGATCGCTATCTTAACCCCAAAGGGCCTCAAAGCGGCCACGGTTAGCCAAATGCTAACACCCCAGGGTCAATTACCCCAAACATTTTCGGGTAATACCGATACGCTCTCACCAACGCTCAGTTGGGGATTAGGCTTTGGCTTAGAACACGGCCCGAAGGCTGATTATTTCTGGCACTGGGGCGATAACGACACCTACAAATGCTACATGACCGGTTGCCAGAAAAGCCAGGACGCCGTGGTCTATTTTACCAATTCGACAAACGGCTTAACTTTGATTGGCGATATAACCCGACAGTTTATGGGATTCGATCCAACGACAGTGGCGTTTCTAGGCTATAAGCCTTACAAAAAGCGGAAGTAATCACGAGGGCGCAAGAAAATCAATTAGCTGATTGACTGCAAGGAATGTAACTACAGTTTCAAAATTTTTCTTATACGTAACTATTAGTATGTTTTCAAGTAAAGACTACTCTAAAATGACACTTGATGAATTAGTGGCAGAAGAGAAAAAAATGAAATCACAAAAAATCACAACTGCTGTGTTCATAGGTGTTCTAATCGGCATTGCTGTTTATGCTGCTACACATAAAAGTTTTGTCCTTCCTGTTATTTTGCTAATTTTTTCTTTTCTGATTGGCTCCAGATATTCACAAAACCTAAAGAGCATTCAAGCAGAAATAAACCGCAGAGATACTACTCGTTAATTAGCCATACCGTGTTAGGGTATGTCGGACAGGCAGCACTTCTATTGGATGGCAAGAAATTACTTACCAGGATGATTAGCGGTTTCATAAATGGCTATTTTTCAGTACTATTAGCCACTCTTTCGTACTGACTACACGCTAATTTCCTCATCTCCTTGAAAACATTTCTCCTCTTCCTTTTTTTGATGCCTGCTCTGGTCGCTGCTCAGTCAGCGAATCCCTACCCATTTACACTGGCGCAGGATTCGGTTTATCTACGCGAAAACTACCAGAAGTCTGAATTTATGGTGCCCATGCGCGATGGCACCAAGCTGTTTACGCAAATCTATGCGCCTAAAGATCAAACGGTAAAGCATCCAATTCTCATTAATCGTACGCCTTATAGCTGTCAACCCTACGGTCCGGATAGCTTCCGTCAACGTGTAGGACCAAATCCGTTTATGCTACGGGAGAAGTATATTGTCGTCTATCAGGATGTGCGGGGCCGCTGGGCATCGGAGGGAACATTTGTGGTACTAACCCCACATATCGACGTTAAGAAAAGTAATGCTGATCACGATGAAGCGTCTGATACGTATGACACGATCGACTGGCTGCTGAAAAATATTCCCAATCACAATGGCAATGTAGGCCAGTGGGGCATTAGTTATAATGGCTTCTTTACGTCAGCGGGCTCCATATCTGGGCATCCGGCATTAAAAGCCTCTTCTCCCCAGGCACCTATTGCTAATTACTGGCGCGATGACTCTTTCCACTATGGTGCTTTTCAACTTTCCGCCAACTTCGGTTTCTATGCCTTTTTTCAGGAACGTAAGCAGCCTATTAAACAACTATCATCTTCGCTATTTGAGAACCACGATCCTGATGGATATCATTTCTATCTGAACATGGGCCCGACGGCTAATTCGGAAAGTAGCTATTTTAAAGGGCGGAATAAGTATTATTATGAGCATTTTGAGCATCCAGACTATGACGATTACTGGAAAAAACGGACTATTCTTCCACACCTTAAAGGCATCAAACATGCCATAATGGTTGTTGGAGGCTGGTACGATGCAGAGGATTTATACGGCACGTTTAATACCTATAAGGCTATTGAGAAGCAAAATCCAGGGATACAAAACATTTTTGTGGTCGGCCCCTGGCGACATGGAGGTTGGGCTGGCCCATCGGGTCAAACGCTGAATGATCTGGATTTTGGTTCTGCTACGTCGCCCCATTATCAGGAAACGATCGAAGCTAAATTTTTTCGGTATTACCTATTCGATGAAGCGAACCGTCGGACAGCCAACTCAGTAGGCTTACCTGAAGCTACCCTGTTCGAGACCGGCACCAATCGCTGGCGTACCTTTGATACGTATCCACCCAAAGGCATTGAACAGAAAAAAGTATACCTGCAAAGCAGTGGCAAGCTTGCCTTTACGCCTTCGACAACCGGTGCAGCTTTCTCTGAATTCCTTTCCGATCCGGCGCACCCCGTTCCAATGGCCAGCAAAATCAATAGAGGCTTTTGGGCCGAATACATGGTGGATGATCAACGATTCGCATCGGCTCGCCCGGATGTTCTAACCTTCCAGACCGATACACTGACGGAAGATCTGACATTGGCGGGTCCAATGATGGCCCACCTTATTGTATCGACCACCAGCACCGACGCCGACTGGATGGTAAAAATCATTGACGTGTATCCACCTTATGCACCCCAGAATCCCCAAAAGAAAGAGATTGTCTTCGGCGACTACCAGCAATTAGTACGTAGCGAAATTATGCGAGGACGTTACCGTAACAATGTCAGTAAACCCGAAGCGTTTACACCTAATACGCCCACACAAGTGGCCCTGGAGTTACAGGATGTACTGCATACATTCAAAAAAGGCCACCGCCTGATGGTGCAGGTGCAAAGTAGCTGCTTCCCCTTAGCAGATCGAAACCCGCAAACGTTTGTGAATATTTTCACGGCAAGAGAGTCTGATTATCAAAAAGCAATGCACCGTGTTTATCACGGTAAGCAGGGTGATAGTTATGTAGAAATTGGTGTGTTAGCGAAGTAAGAAGTGGCCGCAATCGATCTTGACTATACGTTTATTAAACCAGGTCCAGCACTTTCCGACTTTGTGGAAAGTTTCTGGATGCTCGCAAATCCTACCAATACTGAAAAGGAGGTAGTTGTTTTGCCGGATGGTCGGTTCGATATTTTCTTCTCCTGTTCATCTAAAGAACCCTTCCACGTTACAATTGCTGGCTTAGGTAGTGAGCCTTCGCAAAGTGCCATTGCTCCCGAATCGGTCATTTTTGCCGTTAGTTTTAAATTACTGGCGCTTGAATATCTCCTCGATACAACTCTTTCGTCGCTAGTCAATAAAGTCGATTACTTGCCCGCCGACTTTTGGGGAATCACAGTGGATGACCTGAGTGATTTTGATGGCTTTTGTGCCAGAGTTTCCGACAAAATGATTGGACTATTAAAAGGCAATGTCGATGAACGAAAACGAAAACTTTTTGATCTGATTTATACCTCACAAGGCTCATTATCGGTTAGCGAACTCTCCGAAGCTGTTCATTGGACTAGCCGACAGATTAATCGCTATTTTAACCAATGGGTTGGCATTTCATTAAAAACGTACTGCAACATTTTAAGATACAAGGCTTCGTTTAATCAGATTAAAGAGGGAAAGCTTTTTCCCGAACAACATTTTACCGATCAGGCTCATTTTATTAAAGAAGTCAAAAAATTCTCCGGCGTTACCCCCAAAGAACTTACCCAAAACAAAAACGACCGATTTATACAATTTTCAACATTGCCCAGGAAGTAGTTTTGTCTCACAATAAACTAATTCAGCCATGTTGATTAACAATAAACGAATAGCTATAGTGGGCGGTGGGCCGGGTGGATTGACACTTGCCAGACTTTTGCAACTGAATGGTGCCAACGTAAAAGTCTACGAACGGGATCTAAATAAGGACGTTCGGGTACAGGGAGCGACGCTTGACCTGCATGATGATTCAGGGTTAATGGCGCTCCGGGAAGCTGGATTGATGGAAGCCTTTAAAGCTAACTTTCGTCCGGGAGCCGATAAGATGCGGCTCGTCGATAAAAATGCAACGATCCTCTATGACGACGATATAAACGAGGGATTTGAACCACTTCGCCCAGAAATTGATCGGGGGCCCCTAAGAAAAATTTTGCTGGAATCATTACAACCAGACACAGTTGTCTGGAACAGCTACCTGATTTCCCTGTCGGCGGTTGGGGATTCCTGGAAGCTTGACTTTCAGAATGGTACATCTGCCCTTGCCGATATTGTTATTGCCGCCGATGGGGCAAATTCTAAAATAAGGCCCCTTATTACACCGATCAAGCCTTTTTATTCTGGAATTACAGTGGTTGAAGGAGCAGTCTATAACTCTGAAACAGCAGCGCCCGCCATACATAAACTCTTAAACGGGGGCAAAATATTTGCGCTGGGCGATGAAAAAACCCTGATCGTAAGTTCTAAAGGGGATGGTAGTCTGGTTTTCTACACTGGTTGTAAAACCGATGAAAATTGGGTCCGCTCGAGTGGGATTGATTTCAATAGTAGAGCGCAGGTCCTGGCCTGGTTTCAGCAGGAGTTTTCAGGCTGGGACAGTAGTTGGCTTGAGTTATTCGAAAAAGCGGACGCCCACTTCATACCCCGTCCGCAATATTGTATGCCTTTAGATCAAAGTTGGCCTACTTTACCAAACCTAACCATGTTGGGTGATGCAGCCCATCTAATGCCCCCCTATGCCGGAGAAGGTGTCAACATGGCTATGCTCGATGCGTTAGAATTAAGTAATTGCTTACTCAATGATGAGTTCCCGAACATCCAAACTGCAATAGCTAGTTATGAGAAACAGATGCTGGCTAGATTTGCCGAAATTGGGCAACTAACATTAGAGCAAACAGCTTCCATGCATTCTCCGCATGGGCTTTCCGATATGCTGGATATGTTTAGTTAGCCACCCAATTTATCTCAATAGCTACCGACAAAATCTGACTACATATGCCCAAATTAGGCGATTCAAAAAGCTACGAAAATATATTTATTTCTCCAGTCGCAGCTGTTTTTAAACGGGACGAAGTAGCTAATGTGCCAAGGCAATTTTATGCAGACTGGGTTGATTTAGTGGTCAAGGTCGCTAAAATTATATATCCCCCATTTTCGATTCCTCCGTTGCCTGAAACGATTTCGTTTAAAGAGGACGCTTACGAAATAAATCCAATTACTGAAGTCTATTATTTTATTTCAGTTAACGAATTTATTCTAAAAGGGGAAGGAGATTTTTCTGTTACTATAAAAGCCTATTATGGCTATCAGACATGGGATGGTTCTGACCATATTGAGATAACGCTAACTGGAATTCCATCCAGCTATCCTGAGTTCCTTGGGGTATCGTCCAGTATTAAATTTGAGTCAAATCCACCTTATGCCAGATTTCATATGTGGGCAGACCCAGCGCAACTCGTGGAAATTGAAACGCTTTTTGCGGATCAGTTAAAAAGGCAAGGTGAGAATGCTTAGCCGGTTCATGTTATTTTCTCTCCAGTAACGCCGGATTTTCACTCAGCAATCGCATCCGATAAGCATTCATGGCAGTGCGGCCAAGCTGATTCACAAGCCGGTAGTTGACAACAACGCCAACTGCGGCTCCAATACCCGGAATCAATTGCGCCATTTTTGCCAGATCAATGTAATCTCGGTACTCCTGCTGAAACGTCAGCCAGTCAAACTGATTAATATCTTCGGGTAATTGACGGCTATGTTCAGGCCAGTTGGCAACATATTCATAAATCACTTGCCGACGCTCCTGGCTCGAAAAGGCCAATTGAAAAATATAGAGAATGAAAACCCGCTCCCGGTAATCGCTCACCGAGAAACCATATAAACTGGCAATCTCGAACAGCATTTTCATTTTTAAACCAAGCAATATTGGAAAATCGGCCATACTGAGCCAAAATCCACCTGCGCCCGTAACGCCCCCTTCGGCAGCACTTGTTTTTCGATAAAAATCAATACGTTTCGCCACCGCAGAATCGCGCTGGGCAAGCGTTTCGCCAACCACAGGTGTGCGGTTAAGAAACTCAGCCCCAAACAAAACGGCCCGAGTCATTTGTTTGATCGTAGCCGTAATAACAGCATGTACGCGGTCGGGAATGATGCGATTAATCCGGTGCTGGAGCGATGTAGAGATCCGGCCAAAGGCTGATGGCGGCTTTTGCATGGCCTGCTGCCAGCGGGTTAGTTCATTGCGAACAGCCTGTTCATAAGCAGTCATACGGCTATTATTTTAGAGAAAAGTAGTATCTTCATCGAATTAAAACTCGCATGAGTCTGTTGTCATTATACATCCTCATGAACCCGTAAACACGTCTATTTGTCGGTATGAAGAATGTTCTTTTGCTTCTGGTTGGTTTAGTAGTTATTTATTTTGCTACCACCGGACTCAAATCTACCCGTAACGTTGTAGCTGCAGCCCCTATCTCAGCCCCCAAAACCGTTAAATCTGTTGGTCATCTTGCTGTCTATGACGAGCTTAATCTAAGCCAGACTGGTTTAGAACGATCCGTTTTCGAGTACGCACTACGCGGCTGGCAGAAAATGGATACCGCTAAGTCAATGCTAACCATTGTTGACCTAAGCCAGCCGTCAAATCATAAACGGCTATACGTTGTCGATTTGTTCAACAAAAAGCTGGTTTTTAACACCTATGTCGCGCATGGACGTAACTCCGGTGATTTAACTGCCAATCAATTTTCCAATACTCAATCGTCGTTTCAGAGTAGTTTGGGATTTTACCAGACGCTTAACACCTACATGGGCAAACATGGGCTGTCGTTGCAATTGAAAGGTCTGGAAAAAGGCTTCAACGACAACGTATATAATCGAAATATTGTCCTGCATGGGGCTGATTACGTTTGCGAAGATATCATTCGCAAAACGGGTCGGTTAGGCCGCAGCCAGGGCTGTCCCGCTGTCCCTTATGCTGACTCAAAAGGCATTATTCAGGCAGTTAAAGGCGGATCATGCCTGTTCGTTTATGCGCCCAATCCCGACTACTTAAAACAGTCGACTTATTTGTCCAGCGCATACACATCTTTATAAAACCGGAGTTTGCCCGTTGCATCTACATCAGCAATGTTGTAGGTAATAAAAACCGGAAACGGTTTTGGAATGCTTAGTGTCCGGGGTTTCTGGTCTACTAAGCATTTATTCATAAAAGTGGCATCGAAGGTTGGCGTTCCCAGAATCAAGTTAGCTAACTCAACCGGCTTCTGCACCCGTACGCAGCCATGACTCCGCCAACGATCGTTGGTTTGGGTAAATAGATCACGACTATTGGTATCATGTAGGTAAATCGCCAGCGGATTCGCCAGATCGAATTTCAACAGGCCCAGCGAATTCTCACAGCCCGACGCCTGCCGAACCCGGTACGGGAAATTGGTCGTTGATAAGCCATCCCAGTCAATTTCTTCGGGGTCAATTTCCTGATTCTTTTCATCCAGAATCTGTAGATTTTGATTGTAGATGAATGCTATATTTCGCTTCATGCGGGGGAGCATTTCGTCTAACGCTATGTTGCGCGGTACATTCCAATAAGGATATGCCACAATATCCTGAACATAGGTTGTCATGCAGGGGGTGCGCTTGTCGGGTTTGCCGGTAATAACCTGCATCGGCAGCAGACGTTTGCCTGCTCGGTCGAATACATTCAATTCGCCTGCGGGAATATTGACGACCACAAACCGGTCGGCATCAAAGCGGTTGACGTATCGGTAAAAATTAAGCGTCTGCCGAATTAGTCGTAACGAATCGGCCATTACGGGATTCGATTTAACCAGTTTTCGGAGTCGATTATAATGGCCAACCAATTGGTTATAGGGACCAAACGGCGACAGTTTTGCCAGCGATTCCGGCTTGGTTGCCTCGTCACTGTCCTTGGTCCAACTAGAGTCAACGGCTTCCTTTAAGCCACTAAATTCCAGACGGGATGGTTTTTTACCGTAGCGAATTTCTAACAATAAGTCGGCTAGCTTAGTAGCGGTTTCGGTATTCTGGCTACCTGCCTTAGCACCAAATCGGGTGGTGTCAATACCAACTGAATCAGCGTAACGACAGACCTGATGCAAGGTCAATAAAGCTTGTTTAGCCCGCTTCTCTGCCTCTTTACGAGCCTGTTCAACCTGCGCCTGCTCCTTTTTTATCGACTTCTGTTTGCTATACCATTTACCAACAAAGAACAGGAGTACCAGACCAGCTACCACCGCAACACCAATTCCAATTCTTCGTTTATCTATGCGATCCATGTGTATTATTATGTCTACTTATTGATAAAACTGGGCAACCCTGTCATTGGTTTGCGATTTGCAGTAGAGCAACAAGAAGGGCAACCCATTTCGAGTTGCCCTTCTTGTTGTTTAGCTATAAGCAGGCTTGTCGATATCTGGCTTAGGATTTGGATTTCGGTTCGGGTGCGTCATGCGCACGTTGGCAGCTATATCATCGCCGTCCATATAGTCGTCTTCCAGCGCGTCAGGTTCCAGTTCTTTAGCGTCGATTTGGCTACCTGGCCCACTAGTTCCTTCAGCGGATTGATTGGCCAAACCAGCGGGCGAAATGGCTTGCTTTGCCCGAATGATGTCTTCTTTTTCCTGATTTTCCATAACGATCTTACCTATCAAGTTTCTATTTAATCATTAGTCTATCAAACCAGTAAACAAAGCTATTGTTTACTCTTTTCACCAAGAAGGCCGGGTAGTGGCATAAACGCTACTACCCGGCCCAAATAGAGTTTCCGATTATGGCACTTAATGAATTACCATTAGCTGTCCTCGGTAAGACGTTGCAGCTGTACCATCGCCAATATGAATTTGATAGGTATAGACCCCCGTTTGTACCCGTTCCTGCTTATAGGTACCATCCCAGGGTTGGGCATACCCGCGTGAAAAGAAAACCAGTTCTCCCCAGCGGTTATAAATAGACACTTCGCAATCTGGAAAAACCCCGATATTGGGCAGTACCCATACATCATTAAGCCCATCGCCATTGGGCGAAAATGCAGTGGGAATATCGAGCAGATCAGAAACGACAACCAGTAACGATAAGGTATTGCTACAACCCATTGTGCTGGTGGCCGTTAAGGAATAAGCTGTTGTTTCAAGCGGGCGGGCAATGGGGCTACTTACATCGACCTGACTTAGAGAGGCAGGCGGTTCCCATTGATAACGGCTAATAGGCTGATCGGCCTGAATCAGGAGCTGTACATTTTGACCTTTTGCCAGTTTATAGGTAGTTGGGCCTGTTAAATTGACCCCCGGCGACACCTCTACCCACCGACTTTGTTCGGCCTGGCAACCCTGACCGGAGGTAAAGTTGTAGGTTAGTTTATGTTTCCCAACACCAGCAACTGCTGGATCGAACCGATTTTCCTGAACGCCCGTTCCCGTATAGACTCCCCCAGTGGGTTGGGCGGCCAATGAAATTAGCGTGGTGCTACTGGTAAGGCAAATCGGGAAAATGGAATCAAACTGCACAATCGGACGATCGTATTGCGTGAGTGTGACGAGGGATGAAGTGGCCGTACAACCACCTGGAGCTGTTACAGTAACCTGATAAGTACCTGCCTGACGAGCCAGTAAGCGACTGGTCGTATCGCTCAATTTCGTACCGTTTTGCTGCCATTGATACCGTGAGGCTCCTGTCCCATCAGCCGTGAGTTGAATGGATTGATCTGGGCAAAAGCCTAGTGCTGGTGCATTAATTTTGACTGTTGGTCGAGAGTTTAGGGTTACCTTCAAACTGTCTTTCCCCTCACAAGCGCCTACAGTTGTTCGGGCCAATACACCATACGTCCCAGACTGATATACCCTGAGCGTAGTTTGCTGTTCGCCCGCGATATCCTTCCCATTATATTGCCATTTATACTGATAATCAAGCTGTCCAGTGGCTTTCAACGTAAGCGTATCTCCTAAACAATAGGGCTCCAGAGTTGCCAGCGACAAGCTGATGGCAGGCGCCTTTATAAAGCTAATCTTGACTGCCTGCGACGTAGTATCATTAGCACACGCTTTTGCCTGGCTCTTGACAACTGTATAAACCCCTGCTTCCCGTACCTGTAGCGTGTCGCTGGTAGATCCGCGGATATTATTCCCGTCTTTTTGCCATTGGTAAGCCCAGACTGGATCTTTTTCGACGGCTAATATTAGGGGCTGGCTATTGCATGAGACAAGATCGGCAGCTACTTTCCCACTGGCCATTATAACCGCAGGCGGGGGCGTGTTTTTCGAGCAATCTACCACTGGCAGCATAAAATCCCGGCGCACACTACCAATTCGTTCGCCATTCCGAAACTCCTCACATTGAACGGAGAATAGGTACAAACCTTCGGCAGAAGCCCGGACACGCAAAACTCCCGTAGCGGGATCGATACTCAATGGAGGGTTACCAGGAATAACATTAGCTAAACTAAACCCCGGTGCCCAGCTAATAGGTGGGTAACTATCTCTGGGCGAAACGTCTGTAACGCCAGGTGATATGTTGGTAGTGTAGCCATTCAATGGTGTTACAAGCGAATAACGAAGCTGGTCACCATCTGCATCCGTCGCCCCTGCATCGAACGTAAACGGTTTGTTAATACATATGTAGTCTCCGTTGGGTAAGCGAAATTCGGGAGCGGAGTTCGTAAAATTCACGCCATTTTTGAGCATTGGCGGGAACTCTAAATAAAATGTCATGGCAACCCCAGTTGCTACGGCATTATTTACATTGGTCAACCCATCATTTCGGCAGCACCGCTCCCAGACTATATAATAGCCTCCAGGATCGGTATAGAGCGTGGGATCAAACTGATGATTATCGTAGTATCGGGCCTGCGAAAAGTTTAATTGACGAAGGTTCGCACAGGCAGCATTGCCGAAGGTAAGGGGTAGCGTTTCCTTAATATATAGTGTAATTCGCTCAACCAATATCGGATTTTGCTTGCGGTAAATCAACAAGGTTACCAATGCATCCCGGTTGCCGGAAACGACTTTGGTTTCATCCCAAAATTGGTTCAACTGGATTCTAAACAAGCCGGGTTTTGTACCAACAGCACGCATGCTCATGTCACCCCCAATGATATGGTTTGCCTGAACATGCAGTGCCAACAGCCATGCTATTACCAACACTCCTATGCCAAACCAACGGCTCATTTCTCCCCTCACCACTTGCATAATAGCCGTACCGGATTTCGGATTCATTCTGCACGTGTCTCGAAACACAGCAATGAATATACACGGATTTATCAAATCCAGAAGTACGACAACCTGATTCTATTAGCGTACGGTCTTATAGAAACTAGCATTTTACCCCCTTATTTGATAGGTTATTTAGAGAAAACTCCCTTCGCAATGAGGTATGGAATTATCAACCAAAGAAGACCTTTGATGAGAAAGAAGAAAAAGCCAAGCCAGCCAACGCGCTTAAGCCACAATTTGAACCGCTCATTCATAAAGCAAAGATAGCGATTTCTGAATGTGCGCCTTTCAGTCAGCAGTAATGGATTAAAAATCCGTTAAGTCAGTAGATTCGTTAGTCAACTCACAAAACAAATAGACACAACCTACTATTAATCAATTATTTACTTACAAATAGAAGTTAGTTATAGTATACACCTTTCCCTTAGATTTGTCGGCAATTGAACTTTATTGGCGTATATAAAACAAAAGTAAGTGCCTGGAAATAGCTATTACAACAAATCCGAATGGATTATTAGAAGGAGATTATAAAGGCAGTCGGCGAATGGCCATCTTTACGAATATGGATGACAGTAACGCGAAAGAAAAAGCGTTACAACACGTGATCCACGAATGGCTGAAGCGGGTGAAAAAATAATGACTTACAGTCGATTTAGTTTTCGTTCGATCAGTTCTTTTTCAGCCATAGAGGCTGTTAGCTGGATAGCTCGCCGATAATGAATTCGGGCCGGTTCAGGCTGACCGTTCTTTTCGTATAGATCGCCCAGAATTGCGTGATAATGGTGCATTGTATCCAGTCCCGACAGGTTAACAACTTCATCGATAGCGGTCACAGGTCCGCGTACGTTTGCTACCGCCACTGCCCGATGGAGTGCCACAACGGGCGACGGTTTTCGGGCCAGCAACAAGTCATAATAAAGCAACACGGTTGGCCAGTCGGTTGTATCATACGATGAAGCGATGCAATGTTGCATGGCAATACCGGCTTCGAGATGATACTCACTAGGCGTTGAGCCTTCGGCAGAGCGATTGAGATACAAATGCCCTTTCCGAATCAACTCCTGATTCCAGCGGCTCCGGTCCTGATCGGCGAGTAAAATAATGCCGCCAGTATCGTCGGTGCGAGCGTCGAAGCGAGCGGATTGAAAACACATCAAAGCTAATAATGCATCAACGGCAGGCTGCTGGGTTGGCGGGGTTTGGGCCAACAGCAAACAAAGTCGCATGGCTTCTTCACATAAATCCTGGCGAATAAGCTGGTCAGGGTGCGACGAATTGTAGCCTTCACTGAACAGGAGGTAAATACTTTTCAGGACGGAATCCAGTCGGGATGCTAAGTGCGGTCCAATTGGCACTTCTAGTTGAATGCTTTCCTGACGAATTTTCTCTTTGGCCCGGTAAATTCGCTTCGAGATTGTTTCATCGGTCGTCAGAAATGCCGCAGCAATCTCCCGGACACTCAGCCCGCAGAGAATTTTCAGGCACATAGCCATCTGCGACTCAACACCAATAGCTGGGTGGCAAATGGCAAACAACATTCTCAATTGACTATCGGTGATGTCATCATCGAAGAAATAGGCATTGCTCATTAGTTCGGTAGTTTCCTGCTGACGGATATACTCCACATCAGCACTAATCTGCCGGAATCGACTTTCGCGCCGAACAACATCCAGGGCTTTATTTTGGGCAACCCGGTAAAGCCACGCACTCGGATTATCGGGAATACCCTGAAAACGCCAACTCTGCAAAGCCTGCACCATTGTATCCTGCACAATATCCTCGGCCAGATCGAGTCGATCGAACCCAAGCATACAAGTCAGGACAGAAGCAATTCGGCCCGCTTCGTGCCGAAACAGGTGGGCGACTAACTGGTTGGATTCAGAGGGTGGTTCGCTGGACATCAGGAGTAAAAAGCTCTCCTCATTTCTGCGAAATAAGGAGAGCAACTTGACTTACTCAAAGTTAATAATTGGGCGAACTTCTACGGTTCCGTCCATCTCGAACATAGGACACCCCTGAGCCAGGTCAACAGCTTCGTCTAAACTAGCAGCGGTTAAAATCATATAGCCCCCAACAATCTCTTTCCCTTCGGTAAAGGGCCCATCGGTAATAACCTGTCCTCCTTTTGTCATTATTTTGCCAACTGGAGCCAGTGCATCTGTAGCGATTAGTTTACCTTGCCCCGCAATGCCGCCTATCCAGTTATTCCACTTCTGGATCTCGGCCTGCATCGCATCGGGCGATAGTTCGGCAAAGGCGGTTTCCTGAGAATAAGGCGAATGGAACACGAGCATAAATTTGTTCATGGTATTTGATTGGTTATACAGGTAGTAAATTTGTTTTCGTCACTAAGACGAACGGCAACGCCTAAATCGGACAGGAAGTGAAAAAAAAATTTCTGTCAATCAAACTTATCAAGGCTGGGAGAGCTTATGAATTAAATCTAAAGCACAAGCAGCCTCGCAACGTCATTTGTTGCGAGTAAAGAACCAACATAGTGCAACAGAAAATCGGTATGAATATTACAAAAAACAAAGTAGCTGCCATCCATTACACCCTGCGCGATAGTAGCGGCAATATACTGGATTCCAGCCAGGGCAGCGATCCCTTATATTATCTACATGGGGCTAACAACCTCATCCCAGGCATGGAAGAAGGATTGGAAGGCCATGCAAAGGGCGATCATCTCCAGTTAGATGTTTCGCCTGAGAAAGGCTATGGCAAACGCGATCCGCAACTGGTCGAGGCCGTGCCTCGTCGGGCATTTGGAGGACAGGAGCTTGAAGTTGGGATGCAATTCGAAACCAACGACGGGCAGGTCGTAACTATAACAGCCGTTGGACCCGATACGGTCACTGTTGATGCTAACCACCCTCTGGCTGATCAGAACCTGTATTTCGACGTCGAAGTGCTGGACGTTCGGGATGCAACCGCCGACGAACTGGCTCATGGCCATGTTCATGGTCCGGGTGGGCATCATTAAAAAGTTAGCGCTTATCAAGAATAGTCAGGGGTTGTTCAGTATGGTTAGTAAACGAACTATATTAGGCAACCCCTGACTATTCTTGACAACACATGCCCAATCCTACCTATCTTTGCACCACAAAGTCATGGCACAGATTGGTAGAGATACGCAGCTAGCAAAAGGGTTTCTGGAATCAGGTAATGTGGTGGGTATACCCACTGAAACAGTGTACGGATTAGCAGGTAATGCGCTTAATCTGGATGCTGTTCTGACAATTTTTCGCGTAAAAAATCGACCTTCCTTCGATCCGCTCATTATCCATACAGACTCGCTCAAAAAACTCGACCAGTTCGTTACTGATATTCCTGGGCCAGCCCGAAAGCTGGCAGAAACCTACTGGCCAGGTCCGCTAACGATACTCCTCCCAAAGCGCAATCTGATTCCTGATCTGGTTACGGCAGGCTTATCCAGCGTTGCCGTTCGTATTCCAAATCATCCGCTTAGTCTTGCTCTGCTACGTTCGCTCGATTTCCCGTTAGCAGCTCCGAGTGCAAATCCTTTTGGGTATATCAGTCCAACTACAGCACAACACGTTGCCGATCAATTGGGCGATCAGATTCCCTATATTCTGGATGGTGGTCCGGCAGGCGTCGGTATAGAATCGACTATTGTTGGTTTTGAGAACGGCAAAGCCACCGTATTTCGATTGGGGGGAATGGCTTTGGAACAGATCGAACAGGTAATTGGTCCAGTTTCGGTGCAAACCCATTCGACCTCAAATCCGAAAGCGCCGGGTATGTTGAGTAGCCATTACGCCCCTCGCAAACCACTGATTCTTATAGCTCCGGGCAAAACGCCTGAACCCAATAAGCAAGCGGGAGCGCTAGTGTTTAGGGAGCCTTTCGGTGGCATTTCTGCTCAACATCAGCGTATCCTCTCTCCCACTGGCGATTTGAATGAAGCCGCCAAAAACCTTTTTGCTCACTTACGAGACCTGGATTCGTTACCCATTGATATTATTTACGCAGAACCTTTGCCTAATCAAGGACTAGGTTGGGCTATAAATGACCGACTACGTCGGGCGAGTGCGCACTAAACTTCCCCATTTTCAACAGCTTTTGCCGCATTTGTAGCTAACTCAATAATCATAGGTAGCAAATGCCCAAAGCGGACGTCTTTGCTGTGCCCCTGTTTCCAGCGAGCATAAATCTGCTGGGCAATTACTGCGTTTTTGTAAAGGCCAAATACGTAATAGAAAAGAATGCCGCTCAGATCGCGACCACTTAATTCAGCGTACCGAGTGATAACTTCCTGCCGGGTTAGATTGCCCGGAAGCCACGTCAGGTTGAAGTTTTTGTAGGCTGGACTATCCTCCGCTTCTGACCAATACGCCAAAGTTGCTCCTAAATCCATGAGCGGATCGCCGACGGTTGCCATTTCCCAGTCCAATACGCCTTTAATTACCGGTAGCGGATCGCCCGTATCTTCGTTAGAAGCGAATAGTACATTGTCGAATTTATAATCGTTGTGCAGAAAAGCAGGAGCCTGGTCGATGGGATAGTTTTGTTGAAGCCAATAACCAACGCTATTCATGGCTTCAATTTTATCGGTTTCGGCAGTACGATAGCGTTGGTTCCAGCCTTCTACCTGCCTTTGTACGTAGCCATCGGGTTTCCCTAATTGACTAAGCCCGGTTGCCTTAATATCCAAACTGTGAATAGCCACTAAGTTATCGACTAATGCTTCTGATAACTGATGCATCCACTCGGGTGCGAGGTTTAGTGTTGGGGCCATTGGCGCCCGAAGAATCACACCCAGCACCCGTTTCATGATGTAGAAAGGTGCACCAATTACATCAGACGTTTCACAGTAAACAATAGGTTCAGGAATTTTGTCGTAGTGTCCTTTTAGCAACGACAACACCCGAAACTCACGGCCCATATCGTGCCCACCTTTTATATTAGCCCCAACTGGAGGTCGGCGCAGGACATATTCCTGGTCGTCGGTTTTGAGGCAATAGGTCAGGTTTGAGAACCCACCCGGAAACTGTCTGACCTCCGCGATTATCCCCATTTCAGGCGCATGGTCGCGGAGGTACTCATTCAGACGATTCAAATCCAGTTCTTCGCCTGTTCGAACAGAATGAGGTGCATCGGGAGCAATCATTTGATGTATGATGTATGGTCTAGGATGTATGTTCGCGAAAATACATATATCCTACCGCACGGGTAGCCCCTATCATACATTATCCCTAAATCTCCTCTATCGTTTTTTGAATTTACTGACGATTTTATCCAGCGCGTAGCCTACGTTCACGCTTAAGGCACGATTGTGCGTTTTATCGTAGTCAGGTCCTGATGGCCCCGATTCAATATTAGCTAAACCCAAATCGTAAGCCAGTCGGATACGCAAGCTGCTGGGAAATTGATAGCCCGCGGTCAATGCCAACCCCGCGTCGAAACGCTTGTAGCCTCCGTTACCGCCAAAAGCAGGTGTGCTAAAGGATTGCCCGCTGAAGGAAGACTTAAACGAGCCTGACAAGCCATAGGCAAAATAAGGGCCCAAGCCACCAAAGATCCGGCCTTTGTTAGTCAAATCATGGTGGTAAATCGCATAGACAGGTAATTCCAGGTAAAGCAGGCGTGTATTCGTTGTGCCACCTGCATCACTTTCTCTAGCGCCTTTACCGATTAACTCTAAGCCGGACATGATTGCCAGATGCGTTTTTATATCATCGGCTTTGGGTCGGGCAGGGCTATACGGCCGGTAAAGCCCTGGCTGGAGGCCGGGTCGGTTGCTCGCAAGTAACGATCCATACGAAGGCTGTTTATTCTCACTTGATTTCCCATCGTTATCCAACATACCTGCTAATTCAAACACACCAATAATCCCGAAATTAAAGGCTAACTCATCGCTAGAGGCTTGACTACCCGATCCGTTGGATTTGTAAGAAGGCCCATAATATTCCTGATTCACTTTATCAGCGGAGGCTTCCGGCATTAAGTAGCTAAGTTCTCTTGGTGTACAGGATTCAATTAGTATAGCGACCAGTAACAGGCATAAGTAGTGAAAGAACGTAGCAGTTTTCATGGGTGTAAGCAGTTAGAATGAGAATCGAGAGATTAACCAAATTTCTCGTCTAACGTGCAGGCACTCAATAGTTAGTGCTAACTATTTTACACTCCAACATCTTCTATGTGTCAGCGCTGGTTTAAAGCGATGATTCAGCCGCCATCATTTGTCGAAACTGGCGCAACTCTTTGGCTTTTTGTCTAATATCCAGCCCGTATTTTTTCAGAATACTAATAGCCAGGCTCTGCTTGTGTACTTCGTCGGCCCCATCCCAGATACGGGCACCCCGCTCATGCCGGTACATAGCCGATAGTACCGTATCGTCTGTAACACCCAGCGCACCATGCACTTGAATGGCCCGATCGAGCACCCGCAGGAACGCGTTAGCGACATAGAATTTTATGGCAGAAACGGCATCACGCACATTACTCACGCCAACTGTATCAATCATATGGGCCGTGTTTAGCACATACAAACGGCAAGCGTCAATCTCAGCCCGACTTTCAGCAATGAAATCCTGAATAAACTGCTTTTCACCCAGCATCACACCATCCTCAATTTCGCGGGTAGCCGCCCGTTTGCACATTAGATCCAGTGCTTTTTCGGCATTACCAACCCAGCGCATACAGTGGTGAACGCGTCCTGGCCCCAGACGCTCCTGCGCCAGTCGAAAACCCATCCCCTCGCCCGCAATCACATTGGAGATAGGCACGCGGCAATCGGTATAGGTCACTTCGGCATGACTGAACCAACCTTCACCTGCTTCACCGAATACGGGGATATTCCGTTCGATTTTGAAACCAGGTGTATTGGTCGGGACGATAATCATGCTGGCTCGCTGGTGGGGAGCCGCATCAGGATTCGTAACCGCCATAACCACCGCAAACGCAGCGCCATCGGCCGATGAGGTGAACCATTTGCGCCCATTAATTACATAGTCGTTGCCGTCTCGTACGGCAAGCGTAGCCATTCGAGTCGGATTTGAACCTGCAAAATCAGGTTCGGTCATTGAAAAACAGGAGCGAATTTCACCGGCCATCAGTGGCTTCAGGTACCGCTCTTTCAACTCATCCGAAGCGAATTTGTGAAGCAGTTCGGTATTGCCGATGTCGGGAGCCTGACAGCCAAATACGTAATGCCCGAAAAACGGCGCATGGGCCAGCGCTTCACTAATCTGTCCAAATTCGCAGAGAGTTAGGCCATGCCCCGGTCCGTCGTCACGGCCTTCTTCTTTGGAAAGATGCAGACCCCACAAGCCGGCGGCTTTAACCAGTTCCCGTTTTTGGTCGAGAATTGGAATCAGGCTACTCAGGTTGTTATGCGAAAAGCCGTCTTCGAGGGGAATCAGTTCAGTTTGAACAAATTCGCGAACGCGTGCCAATAATGGTCTGACCCGCTCGGTGGTGAAAATCGTTTCCATAGAAGCAATTTATGGCATTTTACTGATTGATCGTATCTAACATTGTACTTCTCCCCTGCAAGCCACCCGTATGAACGGCCACGACGGTTGCCTCATCCTGAAAAAACCCTTTTCGAGCAAGGTCATAAATACCGTAAAGCATTTTGCCGGTGTAAATCTGTTCAATGAACACGCCCGTTTTCTGTTCAAATGACCGGATAAACTGGATTAATTCGGGGGTAGTTTTAGCATAGCCTCCAAAGTGGTAGTCCTGAATGAGTTTAGGTAAAACTTCAGCCTGGCGTGCTGCAAAACCAGACGGGCCAGGCTGAAGATTAGCCCAATCAATGCCTTTCAACGCCATAAACCCCAGTATGCTCGTCTCTGCCGGAGCAGATTGCGCCAATCCAGCCACCGTACCGCCCGTACCAACCGGACAGCATACATAGTCGGGAACATAGCCCAATTGCTCTACAATTTCGGGGATGATCTCAGCCGTTCCTTCGATGGCCAATTCGTTTGTACCTCCTTCAGGCAGACGATAACATGGACCAAATTGGTGAACTAAATATGCCAGAAAATCCGGATCTTCTTTGCACCGGTACTCAGCTCGATTGACGAAATGAAGGTGCATTCCACACGATTTGCAAAAAGCCAAGGTACGATTTAACGGCATCGTAGCGAGTTCTTCTCCGCGCACGACGCCAATAGTTTGGAAACCAAATGCTTGCCCAGCCGAAGCCGTAGCAGAAAGATGATTAGAATACGCCCCACCAAAGGTCAGCAACGTAGTAAAACCCTGCTCGCGAGCAGCTAACAGATTGTACTTGAGCTTACGCCATTTATTCCCCGATACCAATGGATGGAGCAGATCGTCGCGCTTCAGAACTAAGCGAATGTTTACGGGTTCAGGAAATGGATTATCAAGCACTTGCAAGGGTGAATCAGCCGGAAACGTTTGCAGGTGTTCAGCAAAATCACGTATCATCCCGTAAATTCGCCAAACTTTTTGAGATCGTACCCATTATGACCGAAGCGGCTGAGGATTTTTTGGAAGAGGAAGAATTATACGAGCACCATCGCATTGTGGTCGATAAAGGCCAGAGCCTGTTGCGGATTGACCGCTTTCTGATGGACCGATTGCAAAATGCGACTCGTACCAAAATTCAGGCAGCCATTGATGCAGAGTCGGTTCGGGTAAACGACAAACCAACCAAAGCTAGCTACAAAATAAAGCCGCTGGATATTATCACGGTTTCGCTAGCTCACCCGCCCCGCGACACCGATGTTAAGCCCGAAAACATTCCGCTCACTATTGTTTTCGAGGATGAAGATCTACTGGTACTCAATAAACCCGCCGGCATGGTTGTCCATCCGGCCCATGGAAACTGGGATGGTACGCTGGTCAACGCACTGGTCTATCATTTTCAGAATCTCCCCACATCTCGTAACGGCGAAATTCGCCCTGGTTTAGTACACCGGATTGACAAAGACACATCGGGGCTGATGGTAATTGCCAAAACCGAATACGCCATGACGCATCTGGCCCGGCAGTTTTTCGAGCACAGTATTGAGCGGACCTATAACGCTCTCACCTGGGGTGTGCCGAATCCACCCGAAGGCACTATTACTGGCTTCATTGGCCGGTCCATGAAAGACCGGAAAGTACAGGTGATTTACGACGACGAGTCGAAAGGCAAGTGGGCAATTTCCCATTATAAAACTCTGGAAGCGCTACGCTATGTTGCTCTGGTACAATGCAATCTGGAGACCGGTCGCACCCATCAGATTAGGGCTCATTTCAAACATATTGGTCATCCGTTGTTCAACGATGCCATGTATGGTGGTGACCGAATTTTGCGAGGAAACCCGGTCGGGAGTTATAAAGCGTTCGTTGAAAACGCCTTCAAGCTGCTACCCCGACAAGCCTTACATGCTAAATCGTTAGGTTTCACCCACCCTCGAACAAAAGAATGGCTCCAGTTCGACTCCGATTTACCCGATGATTTTCAGGCAGCGCTGGAGAAATGGAGGAAGTTCGGAATGATGAATGATGAATGATGAATTATTTACAAATAAACCGACTTGTGCTTTGAAAAAAGATAATATTGTTCTCGATAAGAGTTTTCGCTTCGCAGTTCGCATTATTCGACTTTATCAACATCTCAAAGAGACCAAGAAAGAATATATTTTAAGCAAACAAATGCTGCGTTCCGGCACATCGGTCGGAGCCAATGTACGCGAGGGGAATAATGCAGAAAGTAAAGCTGATTTCATCCACAAGCTAGGAATCGCTCAAAAAGAAACTGACGAGACTATTTACTGGCTTGAGTTATTAAAGGAAACGGATTATTTAAATCAAACCGAATTCAATAGTATATATGGTGATGCTGACGAACTACTAAAACTAATTCGTAGTATTATCCTTACGGCTAAGAGTAATCGCTGATAGCAACATCATTCATCATTTATCATTCATCATTAAAAATGATTTCAATCCGCCCTGGCACCCTCGAAGATATACCGGAAGCCTTCGCCTTAGTTATGGAATTAGCTGTTTACGAACGAGCTGCTGATCAGGTTACCAATACCGTCGAACAAATGGCCCTCGATGGCTTTGGCCCGAATCCTCTTTTCGGGATGATCATGGCCGAGGACTCTGATACTAAGAATATTGTCGGTATGGCCTTGTATTTCTTCCGATACTCGACCTGGAAAGGCAAACGCCTATATCTGGAAGACATCATCGTGACGGAAGATTTTCGAGGTTATGGGGTTGGAAAGTTGTTATTAGATGCCACTATTGAGATGGCTCGCGATACCAACTGTACCGGTATGATGTGGCAGGTATTGGACTGGAATGAGCCAGCGATCGGCTTCTACAAACAATTTGGTACTCGCTTCGACGACGGTTGGACGAACTGTCATTTGGATTTTTAGGTAATGTAAATAAGTGTAGTAAGTGTAATGGTGTAGTAAGAAAAGTAAGGGAATACTCATTACACTTACTTCATCCACTTCACTTACTACTCCACTTACTCAGACTTACTGCACTTACCCCACCAATTCCCTATCTTTGCAGTTCGAGAATAGAGACTAAGCATGACGTATCGTCAACAGAAAGCTCTGCGTATTGCTGGCTGGATATTTTTAAGTATTTTTTTATTGGCCTTTGTAGGTGGTGTAGTTGCTTATTTTAAGCGCGAAAGTCTGCTAAAAACCGCCCTTGAACGCGGAATCCGTAAAGCAAAGCGAGACTATCATCTTGATGTTCGTATTGGCTCGGCCAAATTTACTGGCTTGAGTTCGTTGGCGTTTACCGATATTTCGGTTGTCCCCGAAAAGCGCGACAGTCTGGCTCGCATCCAACGGGTTGAACTGGCTGTTCGGTTCTGGCCTTTACTGGTTGGCAAAATCGGGTTGTCAGGTATGACCCTCGAAAATGGTCTGATTCAGGTCGTAAAGCGGGATTCGCTGACGAATATTGATTTTCTGCTTCACAAAAAGCGTGACTCCACAGCCACTAGTGAGCCATCTGCCGAAACAACACAGCGTACAAATCTGGCCGACGTAACCGAAAATCTAATTGACAATATTCTGTCCAAGATCCCTGAGGATCTGAATATCAGCAATCTGGAGTTTCGGGCTATGGATACGACCGATACGCTCAGTTTAATTACACAAACGGCAGTCATCAACAACGAAGACGTAACGTCAACCCTGAAACTAAACGGCAATCAGGCAACCTGGCACATTACGGGCACGGCAGACCCTGCCGATAGAGAGTATAATCTTGCGCTCTATGCAGAAGGCAAGCCGATTGAACTCCCGTATATTCAGAAGAGATTCAACTTAAAACTTCAGGCCGACACGCTACGAGCTGAGCTTCACGAGGTTGACCGTTCAGGAAGTGAGTTTCGCCTGGAAGGGGCTGGCTCTGTCCGAAATCTGCGCATCAACCATCCGGCTATTGCTCGTACCGATGTACTGATACCGCGAGCAGCCATGGATGCGCATCTATTTGTTGGTGAGAATTATGTGGGTGTCGATAGCTCGTCAACTCTGCATCTTGGTGAAGTTAGCGCCCATCCGTTTGTAAAATATACGCTTAAGCCAACAAAGATTTACGAAGCCCAGCTCCATACGGGTTCCATGGATGCACAAGCCTTGTTCAATTCATTTCCACAGGGTTTGTTTGAGTCGCTAGAAGGAATGAAAGTATCTGGAAAGCTCAGGTATGATGTTGATTTCCAATTAGACTCCTCTCTTCCCGATTCCGTAAAATTCGATTCTGGCCTGACGTCTGAAGGCTTTCATATCCTGCAAATGGGTCGCACTGATTTCGCGTCTATCAACCAACCGTTTGTGTATACGCCCTACGAGAAAGGCAAGCCTGTTCGGGATATTGTCGTTGGACCGGAGAATCCGGATTATACACCGCTTAATCAAATTTCGCCTGATCTCCGCAATGCGCTGCTGACATCAGAAGACTATAATTTCTTCACGCACAAAGGGTTCAATGAGAAAGCGTTCCGCGTGTCGATTGCCACGAATTTTAAGCAGAAATCGTTTAAACGTGGAGCCAGTACTATTTCGATGCAGTTGGTTAAAAATGCATTTCTGAGTCGAAATAAAACGATTTCGCGTAAGGTTGAGGAGATTCTGATTGTCTGGTTGATTGAGAACGAACACATCGTTCCGAAAGAACGGATGTATGAAGTTTACCTCAATATCATTGAGTGGGGACGTAATATTTATGGCATCGGCGAAGCGGCTCGCTATTATTTCGCGAAAAGTCCCTCTGATCTCAATCTGGGAGAAAGTATTTTTCTGGCCTTTGTAGTTCCACGCCCCAAATCGGCCTTGAATTGGTTCGTACCAGGCGGATACCTACAGGTTCGTAATGTTCGGGGGTACTTCAAACTAATTGGCCGTATTATGGCCCGGCGTGGCTTAACTACCCCTGATTCAGGATCGTACGGTTTCTACGATGTTCGACTCCGTGAAGGTCTTCGCCGAGAAGTGGCTCCTGTAGACTCGTTATTTCAGAGCGACAGTTTGATGACAGACCCGGCAGAGGTCGATACAGATGAAGACGAAGGTGGCACAGGTATCGGCAACTTTTTCCGCCGGCTATTCAAAGGTAAGAAAGCCGATGAAAAACGTACTGATGAGGCACCAGCGACCGTCCAGCCAGAACGTCGGACCACTCCAGATGTACTCCCTAGCGAAGCTGCCCCAACAGACACCGTTAAAACTCGTAAGCAGCTACGACAAGAACGACGCGAGCAAAAACGCCGGGAGAAAGAAGCTAAAAAGGCCCTTGAAGCCAACAACCCATAACAATTCCTATGAAAGCACTGGTGAGATTGATTGTGCTTATCGTTATTATCGGTAGCATTGCTCTGTATGTTATCTCAAAACTGAACAATACATCGCTTACTTTACAAACCATTGATTTAGGCGTTGACTGTTCTGAGGTAGACAATGTACTCGTTACCTCAACTGTCAATGTGGTCGTAAAGAATCATTCATCCCGCTCACACAATGATGTGTCTGTAAAAATCATCGCCTTTGATGAATCGGGAAATAAGCTCAAAGAAAAATATACAACCTTCACCCGCACGCTGGCGCCCAATAGTAGTTTCGACAAACCGGTTACGTTACCAGCCGCCACAAAGCGTTGTGATTGCAAAATCGTTAGCTCGCATCCAGAGTAGGTTGGTTGATAACAGGCTTTATTTCCCCGTAATTGTAACAGCTTTTCCTAGATAATGGTCTTTATCTAGTTGGTCGAGCAGGAAAGCTGCGACGTCAGCGCGACTGATTTTGGGTACAGAAAATAGTGGAAATGGTAAATGCTCTCCTAGTTGATAGTGCCCTGTAGCTGGCCCGTTTGTAAGTCTTGTCGGGCGTGCAATTACCCAGTCTAGATTACTCTGACGAACAGTCTTCTCCTGCTTTTCTTTTTCGGCAATAACTCCGCTTAAGAATGTTTTGATAAACAATTTACTGGGAAGTGATGCCTCTTCATAACTCGTTCCTACTCCTAGAGACGATACAATCAGTAGCCTTCGAACGCCCACCTGCCGCATGGCTGTGATCAGATTTCTCGTACCGTCAGCTACAGCCTCATCGTGCTGACCAGGCCGACTGCCAAGCGCACAAAACACGGCATCTTGTCGCCGGACGGCGTGGAGAAGTGTGTTCGGTTTGAGTACGTCGCCAGTTTGCACTGTTAAATTCGTGTGCTTAATAGGCAATTTAGTAGGGTCGCGCACAAAAGCTGTAACAAAATAACCACGCTGAAGTGCTTGTTCAACAGCCTGTCGACCTGTGCCTCCAGTGGCTCCCACAACTAATAGCTGCATAAAAAATGACTGATGTTGAGCTTTTATAACCCAAAATCAGCCATTCGGTTTATCAGATCCTTTTTATCTTTACTCTTCCAGCAAATCAGGTCGTCGGGTTCGGGTGCGTTCCAACGCCTGTTCATGCCGCCATTCGTCAATCTTAGCTTCGTGGCCCGACAGCAGAATGTCTGGGATACGATGGCCTTCAAATTCCGCTGGGCGGGTATAAACAGGTGGCGCTAACAAATTATCCTGAAACGAATCGGTCAGGGCCGATGTCTCATCATTCAAGACACCTGGCAATAAACGAATGATGGCATCCGATAGCACACAGGCAGCTAGTTCACCACCCGAAAGCACGTAATCGCCAATACTGATTTCTTTGGTGATGAACAATTCCCGAACTCGCTCATCGACACCTTTATAATGTCCGCATAGGATAATCAGGTTTTCCCGCAACGACAACGTGTTCGTCGTTTTCTGGTTTAGCCGTTCCCCATCGGGAGTCATATAAATGATTTCGTCGTATGTACGATCGGCTTGTAGTGTCCGTATGCAGCGAGCAATTGGCTCGATCTGCATGACCATACCGGCTCCCCCACCAAACGCATAATCATCCACGCGACGATGCTTGTCGAGTGTGTAATCACGCAGGTCGTGAACAACAACTTCCACATACCCACCCTGCTGTGCTCGCTGCAGAATGGAATGGGCAAAAAAGCTATCTAAAAGCTTGGGCAGGCAGGTAATGATATCAATCCTCATCGGTATCGTCGTCGGCTTCGTCGCCGTTGATTTCAGACTTGTCGTCTTTGCTGGCGTCTTCCATATAAATAGCGAGAAGACCGTCTGGCAGGGCGACATTGAGTTTCTGATGAGCACGATCAACTGTCTTTACGATGTCGCTGTTGATTGGAATCAGGACTTCTTTACCTTCATAATCCATAGCGATCAAATCCTGCGCGTTCATAGCATACACGCCCCGAACAGTACCTAGCTCACCAGCTTCGGCATCAACAACCTGATAGCCAACAATTTCGTGGAAGTAAAAACGGGTTTCGTCTGTGATGGGCTCCAATTCATCTAGTGGCAGATAAGCTCCGCAGTTGATGAGACGCTCCGCCTGCTCAATGGTGTCGACATCCTCAAAAGCAATGATCGCCCGACTGCCTTTTACAATAGCAATTGATTCTATAAAGTATGGAATCAATTCGCCTTTCACTTCCAGCAACACGGACTCCAGGTCGGCATATTCGGCTGCGTTGTCAACGTCCAGAAAAAGCACTAGTTCACCACTAACGCCATGCGTTTTGGTGATATGACCTACTTGATAACAATCGTCTTTTGTCATAATATAACGCGGTTGGTAGCCGCATTTATAGCTGTATCCCGATAAGCTGGTCAGCCACGTTAGTTACAGAAAGAGCCTGTCCAGAAACGAACAGGCTCTTTCTTCACAAATTTACGGAAGCGCTGGTTACCAGAGCCGTCGAAAAATTATTCCGCAGCGGGAGTTTCTTCAGTAGAAGCGGCAGGTGTTTCAGCAGCAGCCTCTTCAGCTACTGGAGCTTCCACAACTGGCTCTTCAACTTTGTTTTTCTTGGCGATAGCTTCAGCACGAGCTTCGTTCACCTTTTTCTCCGCTTCCAGACGAGCAGCACGATCTTGCTCTTTGGTTTGCGATTTTGTGTCGGCAGCGCCGGCTTTACGGCTTTGCTTTCCTTCTTGCCAGGTCGTGTATTTTTCATCGGCCTGTTCTTGCGTTATAGCACCTTTGTTGACACCCACTTGTAGGTGTTTACGATACATGATGCCTTCATGCGACAATACCGAACGCGCGGTATCAGTCGGCTGAGCACCAACCATGAGCCAATAAACAGCCCGCTCCGACTTCAATACAACCGTCGAAGGGTCGGTGTTGGGATTGTACGAACCGATTTTTTCAATAAAACGGCCATCGCGAGGAGAGGTTGACTCTGCTATCACGATATCGTAAATCGCTCTTTTTTTGCGTCCACGACGCGCTAAACGAATTTTAACACTCATTTGTGCTTGCTTGGTTTTGATGGGAGACGCATCCCCCTTGTAAAACGTGGCCGCAAAGGTACGAAAAAAGTGGAGGCAATGTTAATTTGAGGCAGGAAATAGTTTAGAGTTTCTGAATGGGTAGTAATGAGTTCGGTCTACTAGTTTCCATGTCAAATTTGAATGACAATAAATTTTGCCTAAACTTTACTAATCAGGAAGCCTACTTTTCTATTAATCTACACTACTATGAAATCGTATTTAATTTTTGCGAGTCTGTTTGCCTTGATACTAAATTCAAGCGTAGCTCAAAGCAAAAAAGAGAAACTAGATGAACTAATGAAGGCCTATCATAACTATAACATGTTCGACGGAAGTGTTTTAGTTGCTGAGAATGGCAAAGTCATTTATAAAGCTGCTTTTGGATTGGCCAATAGAGAATGGGATATCCCTAATACTACTGATACTAAATTCATGATTGGTTCTGTTTCAAAGCCGTTTACGGCTGTACTAATGCTTATTCAGGTTCAGAAAGGATTAATAAATCTTGATAAAACAATTTCAGATTATCTTCCTGAATTTTCTAATAAACCCGCAGCGAAAGTCACCATCAGGCAATTATTAAGCCATACATCAGGAATTCCGAATTATGACATAATAAAAGATTTTTTCCCGAGGATTAGTCGTCAGAATTTTGCAAGAGAAGACTATGTAAATATATATATAGATTCTTCTCTGGTTTTTGAACCGGGCACAAAATACGCGTATAGTAGTTGGGGATATTTTACGCTTGGTTATATTATGGAAAGAGTTACCGGCAAATCATATTCACACTTAATGAAAGAAGATATTTTTGATAAAATTGGCATGAACAGTTCAGGTTCTTATTTTCATACTCAGATAATAAATAAACGAGCTACAGGATATGATTATAGTTTTGGAGGATATACCAGTTTAGATTTTCGTGATCAATCAAATACGATGGGAACAGGAGATTTATATTCTACCGTTGACGATATTTTCAAGTTTCATACAGCACTTAGCACTAACACATTGCTCAACAAACAGCTCACTGCAGAGATGTTTACACCAGGCATTAGGCCCGCTCAATACGGCTATGGCTGGTTCAACAAACAGTTTAAATACACGCCTACAGATAGTGTAACTTCGAATTTTCACTTAGGAATGACTGAAGGTTTTATATCATTTGTCGTTCGTATTCCTTCCACAAACGGTTTAATAGTCATTCTTTGCAATAGTTCTCCTACTGATTTTTTTGGAATCACAGGTAATTTGGCAAAAGTGTTATACAATAAGCCAATCCATCTGAAACAACCCGTTCATAAAGTTATTGAGAAGTTAATAGCTGAGCAAGGAGCGCTAAAAGCAATTGAAAAGTATAAGCACATGAAAACGGATTCTGCTCATTATTATACTGATTGGATCTCGATGAATTTCCTGGCTGAACAATTACAAACATTGAAACGGCATGAAGATGCAAGAATCATTGCTGAAAATAATGCAGCAGAATTTCCTAATCGAGATTTAGTAATGGTAACAATGGGTAATATTTATTCGGCATTGAACCGAAAAGCCGATGCCATAATCTTTTATAAAAAAGCGCTTGCTATTTATCCAGGTTATGAAGAAGCAAAAAATAAATTAAAAGAACTCGAAGGAAATAAATAAAAAGAAAAAAATTATCGCCAACAACGTACTGTCCCAATGCAGGCGAATAGTACCAGGATGCTTCATCGAATCTAAAAAACCCTCTCAATACGAGTCTATAAGCCGGGTTCTGTCCTCCCACAAAAATGGAATGGCTTATCATTTATCTGGGATGGCCGTCACCGACCACCTCGTTCGACCTACCCGCGTTGGCATCTGGATTTCTCCAGAACGGGAACGAGCCGCCCCACATCCAACGCTTATTTGGTCTTTCAGCCCCTAAGGTTTATCCTGCCCCTCCGGTCACCCGTTGGGCGGTAGGCTCTTACCCTACCTTTTCACCCTTACCAAGACTTAATGAGTGAACGAATGACCGGGCCGCCGAAGCGGTGTATAGGAGAATAATAGCATACGCCAGCTATTCACACATTCGCTCATTCATTCGCCATTAAAAATTGGCGGTATATTTTCTGTGACACTGGCTGTCGAATGGTCGTTCCCAACCATCCTCCTTCCCGTTAGGAAGTAGGGTGCCCTATGCTGCCCGGACTTTCCTCGCCTAATTGCTCAGACGCGATAAGCCAACTCGTATTGATCAGGGACCACAAAGGTACAGAATTTGTCAGGAATTGTCGTCGGCCCTTTATTATCCTTGACCGTACCTGGCAATCCCTGACAATAGTTATTGTAATCCTTCTACTTTCACATTAATCCGCCCATGAGCGTTCACAACGGCCAGCAAAGCAGTGGGGGTCAGATAAACCTGATCTGGCTTAATTTCGTCAATCTGGCCATTGATAACGACGCCTTTGGCCAGCTGATTATTTTTGAGTTGCTGCTGCAATCGTTTCTGCATATCGGCAATCTGTGAGCCAACCGGAATGGTAAGTTGCTTTTCGAGCGTTCGGGCGAACGTACCTTTCAACAACCAGCTCGCCGATCGTGCCAATACATTTTTGGTATCTAAATCGAACTGAAGATCTTTCAGTGAAATGGTCTGATCGTGAGCGTCGTAATAGGGTCGTCCACGCAGATAAACATCGCCATTGATCGTTCCTTTAATGCCGGCTTTGATAATCAGGTTATCATTTTGGCCGTATAAATCCATACTGGTAATGGTAACGGTATAACGGTTATCGCTAAATGAAAACGACTTCCCAACGAACTCTTCGGCAGCAATTTTAGCCACTTCCGGATAGCTCGCTTCACTCAGCAAACCAATCTGAAAATCATCCTTCACCTGAGAAACAACTGTCAGATCAGGCAGCGAAACCGCCGGATGAACATCAGGCTTGGTGCCGGTCGTAGTAAGTGTGTAGCCTTCTATGCCTATGGTAGCTCGAATGACTCGTCCCTCAAAGCGCAATGGCGTAATGAGCACTCGTTTAGGAACAACCTGTAGATAAGTCCGGTATTTTTCAGATAGCAGATAGGGTTCGCGAAGAGTATTCCAGGCTTTTAGAACCGGGGTTCGAAGGTCTACATTCCGGCGCACCTGCTGATCAATCGTTTTGGTAATATCACCCAGGTTTTTGTCAATCATCCGCCCCACAAAGTTCGTAATGGGAATATTAACCCCCACAACACTTATAGTTGGCCGACGCACCCAGCCGTACCCATCCGCCTGCGTTTGCGTATGAACAGACCAATCCCGATCAAGATCAAATTTGGTTTTGAAGCGAAGATCGATTTCAAATTCGGTTTCTTTATACTGCGTAAAGCCCAGCACCGACATTCCTGCTTTCACCCAGATGCGCAACGGAACCGTGAAATGAAATAGACTGTCCTGTGCCGTAACGAGAATGGTGCCTCGTTTCCAGACCTTCGTCATGAATTGGTCGCGGTTATTGTCTTCCAGGCTGTTATCCTCGTAAATCAGGCCATTGACCTGGGCGTTAATCTGCCGCTCAACATCACCTAGCGCAATGGATACGGGAACGTGGACGGTCGACAAAAAGCGTTCATTACGGACTTCCATTTCGGTGGTGTTGTAGGCTTCTTTGGGCGCTTTAGGGTTCAGGCGATTGCCGGATGGCTGACAAGATAAAACAAAAAAACTAAGCCACAGAGATGCACCAAGCCGCACAGAGATCCACAGAGAAATTCTGATATATCTCTGTGGCAAAAGACCCTCACTTAATCGTAACTTTCGTGGCACCATAGCCGAATTTCTGTTTCTGAGCGTCTTCAAAGAATTTAACATTGGGGTGTTTCCCCAATCGCTTGTGTAGTTCTGTTCGTAAGGCACCGCTGCCAACCCCGTGAATGAATGTAATATCGCTCATGCCGCTAGCAATCGCGTTTTCAAGGGCTTTCTCGAACGTATCAAGCTGAAGTTTTAACAGATCGGCAGGCGAGCGATTCGAAGATGATCCGGCATTTCGGCCTTTGGGTAACAGTTCCTCAATATGCAAGTCTACAACTGCTGTTGGCCGTTCAACTGAAACACCGCTCTGTTCTGATTTGGACTTAAGCATTTCAGCTTTTAACTCCTCAGGTCGAATGACTATTGGCTTCGGTTGGCTACTCGTCGGTGTTTGCGATTGTTCGGTCGTTTCTGCATCCAACTGGGTCAGAAAACCGGGCTGATTCAGGACTGGCACTGTTGTTTTGCTCTTGAAAAGGGTAGTTGCCCGTGCTTTAAATCGTTTCATCAACGGTTGCCGTAATGACGACTTACCGGCTCTAAACCACAGTCCCTGTACCACAAACGTTGGCCATTCTTCGAATTTGGCGTGGGCATAGAGGTCATTCATTTTCTGTTGCGACTTGGGCTTAAGCAATCCACTATGTAGGCCTCTAAATTGAACTCCTCCTCCAACACCAGTTGATTCTTCGCCCAACGCATACGGAAACTCCCAGTCTGTGTTGTTAATAAGATGAAGCGTGTATTCACGGTCATTGACTGGCACAAATGCCAGATAAATACCTTGATTCGATAGAATAGCTGGCGCTGCCGGCGTTACCGTTTTTTGTGGTTCGTAGATACTCGGCTTAAGTAATCGCTCGGCTTCCATTGGTGAAACCAGCACCAATTCGGAGCGCATAACCGGAATGCGAAACCCATCCTCAATTTCTATTTCAATCATATTGCCGGGCAAAAACCGCGACACAACACCTTGTTCTTTTGCCCGGAGTAGCCGGACTTTATCACCAATATTCATACTAGTAGTCAGTCAAGAGTCGATAATTGTCAGTTTCTGAATCCGTTTACTATCGACTAATAATTATTGCACGCCAAAAGTATAACGCAGATAGTCAAAAATCCCTTCCATCAATTTTTAAATCATCTAGACAGAGATCATCCTTCGTAACCTACGGCGAATTAACTCACTCTAGAAGTCCGTTGTTATCTTTCAATGTCACGCCCGTTATCTGCAAACGGAAAGCCGAATTGATCAGATACATGAGCTTATCTACAGCAAGTATTGGTGGCAAACCCTGCTCGCGGATATTGGATATACAATTCCGGCGCTCATCTGTCAGGCCGGGCTGGGGTGCATAGGTGATGTATGCACCCATACTATCGAACGCGCTCAATCCTGGGCGTTCACCAATCAAAATAATAGCAAGTTGAGGACGAAGTATTCCGCCAATAGAATCGGTAATAGCGACTCGCCCCTGTTCAACCAATAACAGTGGCGCCAGCGAATAACCAGTTTGTCGGACTTTGTCCACCAATCTAGTGACAAAAGGCCCGGCATAGGTGTTGATCGCTGTTGCCGATAAGCCATCCGCAATAATAATACTGATATCGGCTGGCGAACTATCAAGTTGTCGAAGTTTCGCTACCGAATCAGGCGCTAACAAGCGCCCCAGATCAGGACGTTGTAAATAGATATCTCGGCTCTCGGCTTGACTGTGAATCTGATGAATGGGTAGACTGGTGCCTGCCAGATCGGCCTGCAAACTAGCTATAGCTAACTGAGAGTAAACGGCGTCTTTAGCATGGGCATGCGCCATTTTGAATTGAAGCGACTCTTTTAGCGGAATGGAAATGCCGGTTTTGCCAAGTGCAATCCGAGCATTTGTATACGCTTTCAGCGGCTCCCATTCGTCAGGTTCTACACTCGTTTTTTTTACCTCATTCATGCTGAAATGCAGGGGGCTTAAGCGCTGGATTCTCCCCTGCTCCGGGCACCTTGCTCCACGCTCCTAGCCCACTAAAGTCGTATAAAGCTGTTTTTGTAATCCTGTAGACAGGCGATTTCCCAGCGCGTCCATGATGCCTTGTTGCAACAGCCATTCTTCAAATTCAGGTGCTGGCCGCAAACCAAGTACCCGACGAAGATACAAGGCATCGTGGAATGATGTTGACTGGTAGTTCAACATAATATCGTCGGCGCCGGGAATTCCCATAATGAAATTAATACCCGCTACGCCTAAGAGCGTCAGCAACGTATCCATATCGTCCTGATCGGCCTGTGCGTGGTTGGTATAGCAAATATCCATGCCCATCGGTAAACCCATCAGCTTCCCACAAAAATGGTCTTCAAGTCCGGCCCGGATAATCTGCTTTCCATCGAACAGATATTCTGGACCAATGAAACCAACAACCGAATTGACTAAAAACGGTTTATACTGACGAGCAACGGCATACGCTCGCACTTCGCAGGTTTGCTGGTCGACGTTATGATGAGCTCCGGACGATAAGGCGCTCCCCTGTCCGGTTTCAAAATACATGATGTTGGTTCCAACCGTACCTCGTTTCAATGATAAGCCCGCTTCGTAGGCTTCCTGTAAAAGTGATTGACTTATCCCAAAACTGGCATTTGCCTTTTCGGTTCCGGCAATCGACTGAAAAACCAGATCTACGGGTACTTTCTGTTCAATTAATTCCAGCGTTGTGGTAATATGACTCAGTACACAACTCTGAGTGGGTATGGCAAATCGTTCGCGGACCCCATCGATCATGTGTAACAAACGAGATGTTGCGGCCGGGCTGTCTGTTGCCGGATTGATACCAATTGTGGCATCTCCGCTTCCATAGAGCAATCCATCAATAATACTGGCTGCCACCCCTTTGGCGTCGTCGGTTGGATGATTGGGTTGAAGGCGCACGGATAGATGCCCACGTAAACCAATCGTATTTCTAAACCGGGTTACGACTTCGCATTTTTTAGCCACTAGAATCAAATCCTGATTCCGCATCAATTTCGATACGGCGGCCACCATTTCCGGGGTTAGTCCACGAGCAATTTGTTGAAGTGTGCTTGTATCGGCTTCGTCGCTTAATAGCCAGTCACGCAAGTCACCTATAGTAAAATGGCTGATCCGCGAAAAAGCAGCTTTATCATGTGTATCGATAATTAAGCGCGTAACATCATCGATTTCGTATGGAATAACAACCTCGCTCAGAAACGTAACCAGTGGCACATCGGCCAACGCCATTTGTGCCGCCACACGCTCTTCGTAGCTCTCAGCCGTCAATCCAGCCAACACATCACCCGACCGCAACGGACTTGCTTTAGCAAGCAGTTCTTTCAGATCGTTGAACCGATACGTGAAATTGCCGACGGTGCAGTGATAAGCCATGTTCGATGTTACTATTGATTTACCTCACCCCAACCCCTCTCCTGTTTTCAGGAGAGGGGCTAAATCGGTCGAAAAGCCAAGCGAGAACGGCATTCTCGGGAAAGGCTTCCCCCCTCTCCTGTTTTCAGGGGAGGGGGTGGGGTAAATCCCACTCTTGTTTTATTTTCTGATACCGACCCGATACGTAGAATAAACCCATAATGATCACCAAGCCTCCGAAAAACAATAAGCTTAACCAGCTATAAAAATAGATCATAGCGCCTAATGCCACGAGTGCCAGCAGGAGCGCAATAGCTGGAACGATTGGGTAAAACGGCGCTTTAAACGGTCGTGGCATCATTGGCTGGCTTTGTCGTAGTTTGAATAACGACAGCATACTGATGATATAAACGACCACAGCACCGATTGTTGACAGAACGACCAATTTACTCGTATCCAGTGCAATAAGCGCGACAATACCGAAGATAGCCCCTACGAGGAGTGCCCAATAAGGTACCTGTCTCGTCTTGCTTACTCCAGAAAGCGCATGAGGCAAGTAGCCACTACGTGCTAGCGCGAAAATCTGCCGGGAATAACTGATAATGATGCCATGAAACGACGCAATAAGCCCAAACAGCCCAACACTGGCAAAGAATTTAGTGAGTGGATTCTGCCGCCCGAGTACAATGGCAATCGCTTCGGGCATCGGATAATCGAGGTGATCCAGTTTTTTCCACTCCGTAATGCCGCCCACACTAATCATGACGGTCAAGGCCAGAAAGGCCAGCGTTAATACAGCCGAAATATATCCCTTAGCAATGGCATTGCTCCCCTCTTTCACCTCTTCGGCAACCATGGCAATGCCTTCCAGACAGACGAAAAGCCAAATGGCAAAAGGCAAAGCGGCAAACACACCCGGCCAGCCAAACGGCATAGGATTGTGCATGAACGTGTCTAAGCTGGTGTGCGGGTATACGATGCCGATGAAAAGCAGTAGTTCGCCAATGGCGATGAGGGTCATAATCAGCGAAAACCAGGCTGCTTCTTTTATACCCAATAAGTTGATTATCGTGAAAACTATAAACGAAGCAACTGAGCACCAAACCACCGGCACGGCAGGATACAGAAAGTGGACATAACTGCCCAAAGCCAGCCCAATAGCGGGTGTGGCGAACAGAAACTCAATCAAAGTTGCGTAACCTGCTACCAAAGCGCCTAAGGGTCCAAACGCCTGCAAGGCATAGGCAAATGGACCGCCCGCATTCGGAATAGCCGTAGTAAGTTCAGTAAAGCTGAAAATGAATGTAAAATAGAGTACCGTAATAATGAGCGTCGCAATCAACAGACCAACCGTTCCGGCTACACCCCAGCCATAATTCCAGCCAAAATATTCACCGGATATAACCAGCCCTACCCCTATGGCCCACAGGTGAATGGGTTTCAATGCCTTTTTTAATGCTGGAGGATTTTCTGTCATCTGTTAAACTTAAAGAGCGAGAGAGCGAGAGAGCGAAAGAGCAAAAGAGTGATTGGCATTGGCGCTCTTTCACTCATTCACACTTTCACTCTTTAATCAAACAATCGTCTGGCCCATTAGCGGGTCGCTATAGCCAATTTTACCTGTTTCTACACGTCCAGCGTATCGCTGCTCGAAGGTATCAACTCCGGCAATCTTCACACTGAAGTCATACCAGTTATGGCTATTTTTCAGGTTCATAGCGATGACCTGTTGGGCACCTTTTGTTCCCGATTTGTCCAGTGTTTTCTGCTCCCCTTTTGTATGATAAGCGTTGTCGGTAAGCTGAACAGAATAGGAACGCTGTTGGTCCATGTTTTTGAGCTTCACCAGCACATTGCCCGTGAACTGCTTTTTTGCATCCCGTTCGTACTCGCAGGAAATCTCAATGGCTGGATTAGCTGTCCCTCCTTTGAATTCGCGCAGGAACCCATTAGGACCATAAGCGCGCAAATGATAGGGGGCATTCAATGACCAGGAGTCGCTAAGCTGATCGCCAGCTACAACCGTGTAGGAGCGAATTTTTAAGTCAGTCGGTAAAATCTCATAAACCTGAAAGGGTGCTCCCAGCGCCCGTTTGCCAAAGACTTCGTTTTTAGCCGCTAACGTCAGCATAAATTGCTTACCGTCGGTACGACCGTCGACATACAGCTCGTACGGAAGCGCGTTGGCCAAACGCACACCTTTTTCCTGCGTAGGTATATGATCGGATGCAACCGGGTCCTGGTTGATTTCCCGAATTTCGTCGGCATTGAACGCTTTGTATCCGCTGGGAACCGGCTTGAACTGCGCCTTGTGAATGCTCTCGATAAACGCTTCTTTCGCGACAAACTCGGGTAGTTTTATTTTCTCACCCTGATAGGGTCGGAAAGCTGACGACAGGTCGCCACAAACGGTTCGACGCCAGGCACTAATATTAGGTTCTTCTACTTTCTTCCCCTTTTTATGGCTCAGGAAATTTTCCAGAAACTGAAGCGTAGAAGTATGATCAAACACTTCCGAGCAAACAAAACCTCCCCGGCTCCAGGGCGACGCAATCACCAACGGAACCCGAAAACCCAGCCCAATTGGACCATTTCGTCCTTTGTTGGGGCGTTTATCCTCTTGCTCCTGCGTGACAAATTCCAGGCGAGTATCAATGCTTTTACTAGTTAATCCTGTTGCGGGTTGATCAGGATGGGCTGGTGCAAATGGCGGAACATGGTCGAAGTAGCCATCATTTTCATCGTAAGCCAGAATAAAGATCGTCTTTTTCCAGATATCTGGATTCTGGGTCAGAATATCCATCACCTCCGAAATATACCAGGCTCCGTACCAGGGTGCACCGGGGTGATCAGAGAAATTTTCGGGGGCTACCAACCAGGAAACGGTAGGCAGCTTCTTGTTTTTTACATCCTCGCGGAACTGATGCAAGACATCGCCTTTGGGCACTTCCACCTTGCGTTCGGTGCCGCTATCCTGATACGTTTTTGTGGTCAGTGTGCGGTAATCAGCATCATTGACGTTGGTTGTGAATGCGTTCCTGTGCAAATTCTTTTCTCGCTGCGACAGTTTCTTGTAAGCTTCGGGGGTATAGTTCACCAGATCTGCCTTAATAATTTTCAGCCATTCCTGCTGATTGGCTAAGTCCCGTTTCGTATGTGCGTAATCTTTATCCGTTTCGGGGAGGGCTTTCAGTTTGGCTTCTAGTGCCTGAATGCGCTCGGGAAGAACCTTTTCCTCTTTCTGAATAAAGGGATAATAAGCGGGATGAAACCGAACCTTATACTGCGAAAACCATTCAATAGGGTTATCAGTAAAGTTACTCAGCCATTCATCCTGCTTTCCCTGAAGCCCACTCGGCAGACTGATTTCGTTCTGATAAATCCGCCAGGAAATACCCAGATCCTCTAACCGTTCCGGGAAGGTTGTCCAGCTCACTTCCGAATCATAATCCACATTTTCGTTACGCACGTTAGCCATCGCCTTCGGGTCGCGCGGATCGCGAATCGTACCCGTCCAGAAGTACAATCGGTTGGGCGTAGTACCCGTTAACGATGAACAGAAGTTCTGATCGCAGACAGTGAACGCATCCGCCAACGCATAATAAAACGGTAGATCTTCGCGGTTGTAATAACCCAGCGTTAAGGGCATTTTAGCGTATTCCTTATTTCCTGACTTCTTAGCCTCCAGCCATTTATCTAACTTCCCCCCATTGCGGGCATCGACTTGATTTTCCCAGGAATGCGGCAACGAACTCATCCAGGTAGCTTTCGTGTCTTTCAGGTTCAGTCGAAACGGAGCATACGTTTCATTTGCCTCGTTGGTTTGTAGCCAGACTTTGTTTTTGTTGGGCAAGTCAATAGCTCTGGGGTCGTTAAATCCCCGAACGCCCTGTAGCATTCCGTATGTATGATCGAAGGAGCGATTCTCCTGCATCAGAATCACCACGTGTTCGGCATCCAGATAGGTCGTACCCGGTTGTGGATCAATGGCAAATGCTTTCTGAATCGACTCGGGCAACATACCCGATAAGCCTGTTGAGAGTAAAGCTGCTTTTTTGAGAAAATCCCGTCTAGAATCCATACTAGTCAGTAACTGTTTATCAAGATACGGCTAAAGGTCCAAAAAGTACCCGTTTCCACGTATTCTTTATGTAGTTATTGATAATTTGTTAACAGCGAATTGGCCCTTTACTTGGTTACCGAAAGTACCCAATCCATTAACTCACTCCTTTTTTGTCAGATTATTAAATCATTTCCGCCTACTTGTTGCTTTATAGGCTATACATTATCGTCAACCGTATGTGGATTGTCTTTGCCTTATCAGCCGCTTTAGCAGCCGCTACTGTCGTTACGCTCTCAAAAGCAGGCGTCAAACACGTCGATTCCAGTCTGGCCTTTGCAATTCAGTCGGTACTGATTTTAGTGGTATCGTGGAGTGTTGTTATCACACAGGGGCATTTACCCGATGTAATGCGGATTGAACGACGTGTCTGGATTTATCTGGTAGTTGCGGGGGTTCTTACGTGTTTGTCCTCGCTTCTTTCCTTCCGTGCACTGAAATTAGGCAATGCATCTCAAGTATCGCCATTAACCAATTTTTCACTCGTATTTTCGATTATTCTGGCTTCTGTTTTCCTGAAAGAGAAGCTCAGTTGGCAGGTTATTGCAGGGGCTGTTCTGATGGCTGTCGGAGCGGTAACAATTGCTATGGCGCGAGGGTAAGCAGCATGAGCCAGATGACGTCTGGGATACGAATTCGTCTATAAAACGAGTATCTTTGTTAATTATCTCCTGCGCGTTTTTATGCCCACTCCTGTAAACGAAAAACTTGCCCTTGCCCACAACTTTGTCCTGCACACCAACCAAAATATATTTCTGACGGGAAAAGCCGGAACAGGAAAAACAACTTTTCTTCAACAGATTAAACAACTCAGTGCCAAGCGGCTGGCGGTAGTAGCGCCAACGGGTGTAGCAGCCATCAATGCAGGTGGCGTTACAATTCACTCGCTATTTCAGCTTCCTTTTGGCCCATTAACACCGGGTACCACTCAACGCGAAGGCAAGAAATTCAATAAGGAAAAAATCAATTTACTACGTACGCTTGACCTGCTGGTTATCGACGAAATCAGTATGGTGCGGGCCGATGTATTGGATGGTATTGACGAAGTATTACGGCGGTATCGGTCGAATTCCGGGCCATTTGGTGGCGTTCAGTTATTGCTCATTGGCGATATGCAACAATTGCCACCCGTAATTAAAGACGACGAGTGGGAGTTGCTACAACCGTATTACGATACCGGCTATTTTTTCAGCAGTCGAGCCCTCCGCCAAACGCCCTACGTCTCAATTGAGCTAACTCACATTTATCGGCAATCCGACCAGCGGTTTATTAGCTTACTTAACAGTATACGCGAAAAAACGGTCACTCAGGCCCAGTTGGCAGATCTGAATCAACGCTACGTTCCCGATTTCAACCCCAATGATACGGAAGGCTACATTACCTTGTCGACCCATAACACAACGGCTCAACAAATCAATAGCACGAAATTACAGAGCCTAAAAAAGCCTCTTCGCACCTTTACCGCTACAGTCGAAGGTGATTTCCCAGCTCACGCTTACCCGACTGAAGTTAGCCTTGATCTGAAAGTGGGCGCCCAGGTGATGTTTGTCAAGAATGATATTGCCCGCGAAAAACTCTATTACAATGGTAAAATAGGGCAAATCACGGACATAGACGAGGATGTCATTTATGTGAAGAGTCAGCAGGATGGTGAAGTAATTACGGTGTATCCGGCAGACTGGACCAATATCAAATATACGCTTGACCCAGCGACTAAAGAAATCAAAGGTGAGCCGATCGGTACATTCAAACAGTTTCCGCTCAAACTGGCCTGGGCCATTACGATTCACAAAAGCCAGGGACTAACGTTCGAGAAGGCAATTATCGATGCCTCGGCTGCCTTTGCACACGGGCAGGTGTATGTTGCCCTTAGCCGATGCAAAACCCTTGATGGACTGGTACTTCGATCACCGATTCCGTCGCATAGCATTAAAACCGAGCTTAAACTGGAAGATTTCCATGAGCAGGTTCAACAACAAACCCCGAACGAGCAACATTTATATCAGGCAAAACGAACGAACCAGCAAAACCTGCTTCAGGAATTATTTTCGTTTGAACGAGCCAATTCGCTACTCTACCGATGCCGTCGAACGGTTAATGAACACGCCAGTAGCTTAGATCCAGAGTGCAATCCAGTTATCACTCAACTCACTGATTTACTACGCGATAAAGCCCGCGATGTAACGCAACGTTTTCTGCAACAGCTACCAAGCTATTTTGCCAGCGAGCAGTTGCCCGAGGCTAATCCACAATTGCAGGAACGCGTCCGAAAGGCAGGCACCTATTTCCAGTCACTGCTCAGTACCGAATTACTCCCAATTCTGCACCGCTTCCCCACCGACTGCGACAATAAGAAAGTGCGCGATCTGATGCTGGAATCACTGGACGAATTAGAGAAGGAGCTATTCACTAAGCTACGTAGTTTTGAAACGTGTCGGGAGGGCTTCAATGCCTTAGCCTACCTGCAAGCTCGCAACCACGCCGAGTTGGATTTTCAGCCTGAACGTAAAAAACACGAGCCTCAGGTTGCGGAAAAGGCGACTTCCGAAGGTTCCTCACGTGGTGGACTTTACGGTGCCTTGATGAAGTGGCGGAATGATATGGCGGGTGAACACAACACCTCTGGCTTTATGGTGTTACCCCAGAAAACGATCGTAGAGTTGGCTCGTGTCCGCCCAACTACTGAGGCTGAGCTGTTAGCTGTCAAGGGGTTTGGCAAAACGAAAGTAAGGCAAATTGGCGCGGAGATACTACGCATCGTTCAGGAAAATCCAGTCGGGCGAGCAGCCAGTTCGGCAACACCGAAAGTGAAAGCACCAAAAGAGCCAAAACAACCTAAGGAGCCGAAGGAGTTATCGCCTGCCATCACACTAGCCTTTTTCCAATCTGGCAAGACCATTAGCGAAATCGCTGCTGAGCGTAGCCTGGCCGTTTCAACCGTCGAAAGCCATCTGGTAAAATACGTTGGCTCGGGCGACTTAGCGGTCGATGCATTATTACCCGCTAAAAAAATCGCCAGCATCCGATCGTACCTTGAGAACTATCCTTCCGAAACCCTAAGTGAAGTCCGGCAAGGTTTAGGCAATGACGTTTCCTTTAGTGAAATTCGGTTTGTTCAATACGCCATGCGGGCGGAAGCTGAAGCAAGTGGAGAGTGATAGATTCTATTTCTCAGCCTCTGACAAATTTTTAAATAGCTCAACAAATTGGCTGAAGTGTGGGTGTCTTGTACTTAGAATACCAGAAAGAATGGTATCCCGATCTCCATCCGGGAGATCGGCATCCATCTTGAACAGATCGTCTGGTTTTAAATTTCTGTAATACCAGCTGGTAAATTTTCGAAATCGAGCTTTCTCACGCCCATCCGAACTATCGCAGATATAGACAATCACGTGCTCCAACGAACGGAAGAAATTGTAGAAAATAGCCTTGATTGTATGTTCAGTAAGCGGATCTGATGGGATGCGATCACCCGGTTTGTCCGCCACTGCAATTACCATTTCAAAGGCGTTGACGTGCCCTTCTACGTAATCTATAAACAAGTAAGCAGATGGTACGAACTTAATTTGATAGATAATCTCCTGTCTGGTAGTGAAGAAATACGAATTTTGTTCAGCACCAAAAAATCTAAACTCGTAACTATTTACGGGAAAATCGTCGGGCATTTTTCTTTTTCAGTTCTTCAACAGCGGCCTGAATATCAGGATTACTCCGATAATTTTCCCGTGCTTCCCGCTGTACCTGTTCTTTCACTTCCACAAGTTTGCGGATCTTTTCACGGGCGGTCATTGGTTTTGCTGGTGTTTCCATCGTAGTCATTGTTTATGAGACGAACAAAAGAAGATTAAGTCTCTGCCTTGTGAGCAGAAAACAACGATTTTACCTAAAATAGTTTAGCAACATTTAGCGCGTCAGATAGGCTTAATACCCGCCATAAAACTTCCGCAAGCCCCATTCAATGGCAGCCAGCGTCAGAACTACGAAGAATAACCAGCGCCAGTTGATGAGCTCGTTCATTTCTTCGGTGCTTGTTAGCCGGGCTGGATGCGTTTGGGTAGTTAGCTTCCGAACGAGTTCGTCGGTTTGGTTTGCAGTGAAAAATTGTCCACCAGTTTGCTGGGCTAGTTGCCGAAGCATGCCATGGTCGGCGGTGGTGTTGAGGGCTTCAAGTTGCAAATCGCGTACCACAAACTGCCCCGACGATTGTTCGGCCTTACCATTGACTGTTACGCTAGCTTTGAATCGGTATGCACCTTCGGGCAGACGGCTAATTTCAAACCGACTATTGGCTGCGGTTGGAGTGTAATTGAACGAGCGAGTTATGCCCTTTTCGTCGCTAATTTCGAGCCGAACTGGCTTGTCGTATAGTCGTTCGTAGATATCATTATAGAGCTCCGTCTCGAAAATTACCTTTTCACCCGCTACAAATTCATTACGAATGGGATACACGCGAAGCTTCCGACGATCTTCTTTCACTGAAATCAATTGAATAACCTTCTGAATCAGCTCATCAACCACCTCCTGCTTATCGGTTAGGGCGTATTCTTCGAGTCGCCAGGCCCATAATCCCTCACCGGCCAGAACGGCCGTTTTGCGCGGACTCGTTACGTTCAATGCCAGTAGCGGCTTGGCAGTACGAATACTACCTACCTGCTGCCAAAGCACTACTTCACTACCGGGCTGCAATCGATATTCACCATAAGGCGTCAACAGCGGAGGCAGCTTAGACAGGATGTCGAGTTTGGACGGATCGAAGTTCAATTGTTTAAATTCCTGATTAAAAACACCCGTTACTTTATCGCTCTGGTTGGGCTGGGCCGAAACCTGCATTACCGAGTTTGAGTTGTTAAACGGCCCGAGCGAAGACTGATTACCAAGAATAAACAGCACAGGCGTATTTTTCGACAGGTATTTTTGCGCTAACGCATTGCCGACTCCGCCGTTGTCAGGAATTTGGTGCAAGATAATTAGGTCATACGTCTTTTCCGCTGGTGGAGTTGCCTCGGCGGGTGTTCCGGTCAGGATACGAATATCGAGTTCGTAGTTCTGATTTCGTTCCAGAATATTGCGAATCGCTTTTATATCCGGATGGGGAGCCAATGCCAGCAGAAGTACTTTTTCTTTGCCATCAATGACATCTAAATAGACGTCCTGACGGTTATTGAGTGTACTAAATTCACCCGATTGCGGCAATACTTCTACTACAAAATGTTGAACACCTTTTTGTGTTGCTGTAGCCTGAAATGTCAGTTGGTTGAAGGTATCATTCTTGCCGAAATTGACCGACTGGCGCCCTAATTCTTTTCCATTCTGACGTAGTACAACCGTTGCACTTCGGCCTTGAAATCCGTTACTCACAATTTCAGCCTGTACTGGAAACTGATTACCTAAGTAGGCAATTCGGTTCGCAACAATGCCTTTAAGCTGAATATCTTTTTTCGGAATCGTATCCCCTAAGCCAACTGTTTGTACGGCAAATGGATACTGACCAAACGTAGGCGACATGCCTTGGTTAAAAATCCCATCCGATACTAAAACGACATCTGTCAGATTGCGTCCTTCGTAGTCAGAGCGAATACTCGACAATAAGCCCGACAAGTCCGTTGTGCGCTGGGTAAACGGAATTTGAGTGAGGTCTGCATCGGTAACGCTATCTCCAAACGTTCGTATTGCTACGTCTAATCCCTTGTCGGTCAACTGTTGTCGAAGCGTTTGCAATCCGGTTAACGCCTTGTTGAGTGCTGGCCGACCCGCAGCCGCTACGGATTCTGAATTGTCGACGGTCAGAACCACTTTGGGCTTCTCTGTGAGTGTTCTGAGACTCCGGATAAGGGGGTTCAGGAGCAAAAAGCAGAGGAAACTCACGACAACAAATCGCAACGCAGCCAGCCCATATGTTGTTCGTTTATCGAAACCGCCAACTGTTGCCCCACTCCCAACCAGTCGGGGAAGGGGTTGGTACATGGCAAACGCATATGCTGCTCCAACGAGCAGGCAAACCAAAATCCACCAGGGCGAGGATTGAAAAATAACGTCTGAGCGCATGAAAAAAGGTTGTAAGTCAATAAGCTGTAAGTCGTAAGTATATTGCGTGAGCCATGTACGACTTACGACTTACTAACTTACAACGGTTAAGTTAACATTCCGCCATCTACCTGCAATACCTGGCCGGTAATATAGCGGGAAAGGTCGGAAGCTAAGAAAACAGCGCAATCAGCTACTTCATCGGGTTGGCCTCCACGCTTCATAGGAATCTGCTGTTTCCATTCGTCAAGTGCCTTCTCATTGATTTCGCCTGTCATTTCGGTTTCGATAAAGCCTGGTGCAATAGCATTGGAGCGAATGTTCCGCGAGCCCAACTCTAGCGCAATCGACTTGGTAAACCCAATGATACCTGCCTTTGATGCGGCATAATTCGACTGCCCTGCATTACCCCGAATACCGACTACGGATGTCAGGTTAATGATCGATCCAGACTTTGCCTTCATCATAGGCTTAGTGACTGCTTTCGTCAGGTTAAATACCGACTTTAAATTAACGGTAATAACGGTATCCCATTGTTCTTCGGTCATGCGCATGAGCAATCCGTCCTTTGTGATTCCGGCATTGTTGATGAGCACATCCAGTTTGCCAAAGTCAGCGATTACCTGACTTACGAGCTCCTCGGCAGCCTGATAATTCGACGCATCTGAGCGATAGCCTTTCACCTGTCCGCCAAATACCCGTAGCTCTTCTTCTAATGCCTGTCCTTTTTCAACACTCGACAAATAGGTGAAGGCAACAGCAGCACCTTCCTGCGCAAATTTCTGGGCCATGGCCCGCCCAATTCCGCGCGAAGCTCCGGTAATGAGGGCAACTTTTCCTTTCAGTAAATCCATTTTTAATCACTAATAAGAAATGGATAGTATATAATGAATGAGTTAACTTTTAAGTATCCATTGTTCACTATACATTATCCAATAATGTTTTTGTCAAAATTAGCGGTTTGGTCCGAAACGGCAAGGTAGCTCCTGGTTTTGGTTTAGCGATTAAGCTGCGTTACTTTACCTCAAATTAAGCCATTCATTATGCGCTCCTACATCCTACTCACCTTACTCTGGTTGACGGCCACCGTAACCTTTGCCCAGAAAATTCACGCTCACAATGATTATGCCCAGCCCCGGCCTTTTGTGGATGCGTACGAAAAACGTGCCGACTTTATTGAAGCTGATGTCTGGCTTCTAAATGGCAAACTGGTCGTATCACACGAGAAACCAACCGCCAGTTCTCCAACACTCGATTCGCTCTACCTAAAACCTATTGCTCGGTTGTTTCTACAGAATAAGGAGAAACCAAGCCCCGATCGGGATTATACATTTAGCCTGGTGATCGATGTGAAAGAGAATTTTGCCGAGGTACTTCCCTTGCTGACGACAATGCTTCAGGAAAATCTACCTGTCTTTAACCGGGCGGCAAATGCAAAAGCTGTTCAAGTGATCATCAGCGGTGAGCGCCCCAGAATCCAGAACTATTTCGACTATCCACTACTCCAGTTTGATGGTCGTCCAAGCGAGGTTTACGATGAAGAAACTCTCGGAAGAGTGGCCCTTATCAGTGATAATTTCCGGTCTTACTCCCGCTGGGATGGCACCGGCGACATTCCAGACGCCGACCGTGACAAGCTTAAACGTGTGATTAAACGTGCCCATAGCGATAATAAACCTATCCGGTTTTGGGCTATTCCTGATACGCCCAACGGCTGGAAACAGCTTAAGAAATTAGGCGTCGATATTATCAATACCGATAAAGTCGCGGAGTGCGTTCAAGCCATGCGATGATCCAGGTTAAGAGTTTGTGCAAAGAACAGTTATTACAATAGCCTTTCAGATTGCAAAGCAGTAAACTCAATGGCTTCCTTACTTTAACCAGTATTTAATAACGTTCCTAAGCACTCCCCTTTCTCAATGGACATCCCACAAATTAAAAAGCCCCCCATTACCTACGACGTTGCGATTGTTGGCTCTGGTGCGGGTGGCGGTATGGCCGCTTACATGCTGGCGAAAGCAGGCGCAAAAGTCATTCTCCTCGAAGCAGGCGGCTATTTCGACCCAGCCGATCCTAAGTATATTACGCAACTGAAATGGCCCTGGGAGTCTCCCCGACGTGGCGCAAGCACCGAATTCCGTTCGGGTGGCGATTTTGATGCGGCCTGGGGTGGTTGGGAAATTGATGGCGAGCCCTATTCAGCTAAAGAGGGCACCGAATTTGGCTGGTTCCGCTCCAGAATGCTTGGCGGACGTACCAATCACTGGGGGCGTATCTCCATGCGTTTCGGTCCCGATGATTTCCGGCGTCGTTCACTATCCGGCGTTGGCGACGACTGGCCAATTGGTTACGATGATCTCAAACCCTATTACGATAAAGTAGACCGTCTGATTGGTGTTTTTGGATCAGTTGAAAATTATCCGAATGAACCCGATGGTATTTTCCTACCTCCTCCCAAACCACGTCTCCATGAGTTGATGATTCGAAAAGGGGCCAGAAGCATCGGGATTCCGGTTATTCCATCACGACTGAGTATTCTGACCAAACCGATCAACAAAGACCGGGGTTCCTGTTTTTATTGTCGCCAGTGTAATCGGGGCTGCCAGGCTTATGCCGATTTTTCGGCCTCATCGGTACTCTGTATTCCAGCGGTTAAGACTGGGAATGTAACGCTTGTCAATGGAGCTATGGTTCGTGAAGTACTGACCGACCCACAAACGGGGCTGGCAACAGGCATCAGTTATGTAGATAAGGGTACCTTACAGGAAATAACCGTACGAGCTAAAGCAGTTATGCTCGGAGCCAGTACCTGCGAATCGGCCCGGATACTTCTCAATTCTAAATCCCCTCGATTCCCCAATGGCTTAGCCAATAGCAGTGGTGTAGTGGGAAAATACCTAAACGATTCAACTGGTGCCAGCCGATCAGGTTTTATACCTGCCTTAATGGATCGTAAACGCTACAACGAAGATGGTGTTGGCGGCATGCACGTGTTTACCCCTTGGTGGCTGGACAACAAGAAGTTAGACTTCCCCCGTGGGTACCATATTGAGTACGGTGGTGGTATGGGAATGCCTGGTGCTGGCTATGGCGGAGGAATAGAATCTCAAAACGGTTCGATTCCAGGTCGTGATGGAAAAATGAAACCCGCTGGTGGCTATGGCGCAGGCCTCAAAGACGATTACCGTCGATTCTACGGCGCTTACGTTAGCATGTCGGGACGAGGTGAGCCAGTCCCTCTCGAAAGTAACTATTGCGAAATCGATCCGAACAAAGTAGACAAGTACGGTATTCCGACCCTGCGTTTCCACTATAAATGGTCGGATTACGAAGTGAAGCAAGCTAAACATATGCAGGATACCTTCGAGGAAATCATTCATGCCATGGGTGGTACTCCACTAGGACAAAAACCAGGTCCCAACACAGCGCACGGATACGGGCTAGCTGCTCCCGGACGTATTATACACGAAGTGGGTACAGTCCGTATGGGCAACGACCCACAAAAATCAGCTCTGAACAAATTCCAGCAGGCTCATGATGTGAAAAATCTATTCGTGGTTGACGCTGCTCCATTCGTTTCGCAAGGTGACAAAAATGTAACCTGGACCATTCTGGCAAGTGCCATGCGTACATCTGAGTACCTGATTGATCAGGTAAAGCAGAAGAATATTTAAGTAGCGTGGACAAACTCCTGGTACGCCACCAGTATTACAAATAAGAAAGCGGCCTGACGTTTGAACGTCAGGCCGCTTTCTATTATAAATCAGTTATCTCTTACTCAACCACTGCTTCGGGCTTCTTCACCGTAATTGTCAGTGTTTCACCTTCACCGCTATAGTCAGCCAGAATTACGTCACCTTCTTTTAGTTCTCCTTTCAGGATTTCTTCCGCAACGGGATCTTCGAGGTAACGCTGGATGGCACGGCTCAACGGGCGAGCACCGTATTGAGGATCGTATCCTTTTTCGGCCAGAAAGTCTTTCGCTTTCTCCGTCAGTTCGACTGTATAGCCAAGGTTCGTAACACGACCCAGCAGTTTACCCAACATCAGGTCAATGATTTTGTGGATGTCTTCGCGTTGGAGCGAGTTAAATACAATCACATCATCCAGACGATTCAGGAACTCAGGTGAGAAGGCTTTCCGTAACGCACTTTGAATCGTGCTCTTCATCAGGTCATCCTGCGTTTCAGCATTCTTCTTGGTGGCAAAACCGATACCAGCACCAAAATCTTTCAGATCACGAACCCCAATGTTAGAGGTCATAATGATGATCGTGTTCCGGAAATCTACCCGGCGACCCAGACCATCAGTCAGAATACCATCATCAAGAACCTGTAACAGAATGTTGAACACATCTGGGTGAGCTTTTTCGATTTCATCCAACAGCACGACACTATAAGGCTTCCGGCGAATTTTCTCGGTCAACTGACCGCCTTCTTCGTAACCTACGTAGCCTGGAGGTGCACCAACCAAACGGCTTACACTGAATTTCTCCATGTATTCCGACATATCGATACGAACCAGTGCATCGTCTTTATCGAACAGGTAAGTAGCCAATACTTTAGCAAGTTCGGTTTTACCTACACCTGTTGGGCCGAGGAAGATGAACGAACCGATTGGTTTCTTAGGATCTTTCAGACCAACACGAGTCCGCTGAATGGCTTTCACCAGCTTGTCGATGGCTGACTGCTGACCGATTACGCGGCCTTTCAGTTCATCGCCCATGTTGACAAGTTTCTTGCCTTCATCGTTCGATACGCTCGTAACAGGAATACCTGTCATCATGGCCACAACTTCGGCCACGTTTTCTTCCGTAACCTTGTAACGACGTTTCTTGGTGTCTTCTTCCCAGAGTTGTTTTGCCCGCTCAAGTTGATCGATCAGGCGTTTTTCTTTATCGCGAAGCTGAGCAGCTTCTTCGTATTTCTGGCTTTTAACAACCTGATTTTTCTCTTTCTTAATATTCTCGATTTGCTCTTCGAGTTTGAGAATATCTTCAGGAACGGTGATGTTCGAAATGTGTACGCGAGCACCCACTTCGTCCATAACATCAATCGCTTTATCAGGCAGGAATCGATCCGAGATATACCGTTCCGACAACTTCACCGCAGCCTCAATAGCTTCTTTGGTGTAGTCGACATGGTGGTGATCTTCGTACTTATCCTTGATGTTGTTCAGAATTTCGATGGTTTCATCAATCGATGTAGCATCGACCATAACCATCTGGAAACGACGGGCGAGTGCGCCATCCTTCTCAATATACTGACGATACTCGTCGAGCGTTGTCGCACCAATACATTGAATGTCGCCCCGCGCCAATGCCGGCTTGAACATATTCGATGCATCGAGCGAACCTGACGCACCACCTGCACCCACAATTGTGTGCAACTCGTCAATGAAGAGGATTACTTCCGGCGACTTTTCAAGCTCGTTCATTACCGCTTTCATGCGCTCTTCGAACTGGCCACGGTACTTAGTACCCGCCACGAGCGATGCAAGATCGAGTGTAACTACGCGCTTACCGAACAACACCCGAGATACTTTCTTCTGCACAATGCGCAGAGCCAGTCCTTCAGCGATGGCGGTTTTACCAACCCCTGGCTCACCAATCAGGATTGGGTTGTTTTTCTTCCGGCGGCTCAGAATCTGGGCCACACGTTCAATTTCCTTTTCGCGACCAACAATGGGATCGAGTTTGCCAACTTCAGCTAGTTTAGTCAGGTCTCGGCCAAAGTTATCCAACACAGGTGTCCTTGATTTTTCGGAACCTTTTGGGTCTTTGCCTGAACCGGAACTGCTTCCGCCAAACATGCCACGGTCGTTGTCGTCATCGTCGGTTTCGGGTCCCATCACCGGGCGGGTTCCCGAAGATTGATATTCGAGCATCTCCTTAATGACTTCGTAATTAATATTGAATTTATTGAGAATCTGCGTGGCGACATTGTCTTCATCGCGCAGAATCGACAGTAAGAGGTGCTCCGTACCAATGAGCGGGCTCTTGAAAATCTTAGCTTCCAAATAGGTGATTTTCAACGTCTTTTCCGACTGACGGGTCAGAGGAATATTCGCTAAATTTTTCACGTTGTTGGTGGCCGTCCCTTTCGTGGCCTGTTCAATAGTGACCCGGAGTTCGTCGAGTGAGATACCGAGTTTCTTCAGTAAGCCCACCGCCACACCCTCACCCTCACGAATCATACCCAGCAAGAGGTGTTCTGTGCCGATATAATCGTGGCCTAAGCGTAAGGCTTCTTCCCGACTCAGCGTGATGACTTCCTTGACGCGGTTTGAGAATTTTGCTTCCATTCGTTTTAGGGTCTCCTTAGGTAAGCTACTATACTGGCCTAACGAAGAGTTTTAAGGATTTGTTCACTCCCGAAGGCCAGCCTTCAACACGTCTGAGGCAGACGGTCCCTGGCAGAACAACAGGTCTACAATACTAAGATTTGGTACAAAATCAACGCCAAAATTTTGTGGGTACGCCACAGGCTGATGGAATATATACGTTTCCGGCCCATTTCCCGGATTTAGCATCGAGCGAGCGTCAAATAGGCCGACCGATGCTAGTTTATCGTACCATTCTGTCAGGTTCAAGGCTATCCTCAACTGGAGCAATTTCAGACAAATTGTCAGCAGTTCAACGTTCAAATCGAATAAAAACGTCCATTTTTTTTGATAAATCGGTTCAAAATAGGGCGCGTAGTATTCGAAAAATGGAGCCTTCCCATAAGCAGCCTGTAGGCATCGCCAGTGATGCATCTGCCAGTTCTGGTCATTCGCCACACGAAGATCGCGAATAGGCTGATGGTGGGTTCCTTGCAGTACGGGCACTGTTAAGGCATCAACTTTGTTAGCTGTCCGAACATAGCACCGATTTCGATAACTTTGTTTCTGGTAATGCTCGCATGCTTCAATTTGTACTCCTCCAAACCGCATTAGCCCCGACATATAATCTAAACAGGGCAAATAGTGTAGTTCAACTAATAAACTGGTCGGATGAGACCCTAACGAATGCTTTTCCAATGACTCCACAAGTATCCGTTCACAAATAAAGCAAAAATTCAATACCACCAACTAGTTTTAGCATTTTTTTAATTTCCGACTACAGCAGCGGTTTCGACTTCTGTTCGCTCTACGTTACTTAAATGATCTTTTTTCGATTATTATCACGTTTGCCATTAAAAGTACTTTATGGCATTTCTGATGTATTGCAGTTTCTATTATTCTGGATAATCCGCTACCGAAGACGAGTTATTCTTGAAAATTTAAGACTCTCTTTCCCCGAGAAGTCACCCGCTGAGATTCGTCTGATTATGAAGGAATTTTACCGTAATCTGGCCGACTTATTTGTCGAAACAATCAAGCTACCTACCTTTTCTCCAGCTGAGCTAGAGCAGCATGTTCGGATTATAAATATAGAGTTAGTCCAGGCAAAAATACAGGCAGGCAAGACGGCCATTGCCATGACTTCTCATCAGGGAAACTGGGAATGGTTTCCAGGGCCTTTTGTATTAAAGGGCATCCCCGTCGATAGTGTGTATAAGCCGCTGACCAATCCATTTTTCAATAACCTGATGCATCAAATAAGGTCTAGCTTTGGAGCCATCCCAACCGATATGCATCTATTGCCTCGGCAAATGGTTGCCCGCAAGAATACTCCCCGACTAATTGGCCTCATGTCCGACCAAGTACCTGATGTTCCTGAGCAAGCCTACTGGACTGATTTCCTCCATCGCGATACGCCCTTTTATCCGGGCGCCGAACGGCTGGCCCGTAGCCGGAACCTGGCTGTATTTTATATGGAGCCAGTACGAGTGCGACGGGGCTATTACGAAATTTCGATTCAGTTGATTGCCGAGCCACCCTATACGGATTTACCAGCGGGTACGATTTTGGAGCGCTATCGCGACTGCATTGAGGCCACTATTCGAAAAAATCCCTCCAGCTGGCTCTGGTCGCACAAGCGATGGAAACACTGGCGTGGGAAATACGCCAAAGTAGGTGCGAAACTGGAATAACTCTTTTCAGATACTACGCGTTTTATGTGCTTTTTCGACTAGAAAGCACGCTGTTTCTCAGAATAACAATATGATTTTTGCTAACTAATTTAGTATTTTTTATATTTAGGCCAGTCAATAGTTTTATATCTCCTTCCGTACTGTACGCCTAAATGATATTTTTTCGGCTTTTGTCCCGTTTGCCTTTCAGTGTTCTATATAGCATTTCGGACATTTTATACTTTGTGATTGTCTATGTAGTTCGCTATCGACAACAGGTTGTTCTAGAGAACTTACGACTATCATTCCCAGAGAAATCATCTGCCGAAATCCGTCTGATTTCGAAGAATTTCTACCGTAACCTGACCGATATACTTGTCGAAACAATTAAGCTATCTTCAATTTCTGCCTGTGAATTAAAAAAACGGTTTAAGTATACGAATCCAGAGTTAATAAAGGATTTCCTGACTGTTGGGAAAACGGTAATCTGCACGGGCTCGCATCAGTGCAATTGGGAATGGGTTCCGTCAGCAGCGGTCATTATTGATATCCCAGTCGATAGTGTATATAAACCACTAACTAGTCCAGGCATGGAGAAGCTCATGCAGGAAGTTCGCGCCAGTCACGGGGCAGTACCTACACCAATGAACTTGTTGCCTCGTCAGATGGTCGTTCGGAAAGATATTCCCCGCGTAATTGCACTCGTGGCCGATCAGGTTCCCGATGTACCAGAGCAAGGCTACTGGATGGATTTTTTACACCGCGACACGCCTTTCTATCCCGGCAGCGAACGACTGGCCCGTAGTCGCAACTTACCCGTATTTTTTCTGGAATTGATTCGTACGCGAAGAGGCTATTACGAAGGCACCTTTAAGCTCATAGCCGAGCCTCCTTACACTGACTTGCCACAAGGAGCAATTCTCGAAATCTACAGAGATAAACTACAAGCCAGTATCTGCAAACACCCTTCAGACTGGCTCTGGTCGCATAAACGCTGGAAACACTGGCGGGGAAAGTATGCAAAGGTGTGTGCGAAACTTGAGTAAAAACTGTTCCAGGTTTAATGTTTCAGGTTCCAAGTTGACTCATACAAAAGATGATATGCGTTAACTTGGAACCTGAAACATTAAACCTGGAACATCTTACAGCGAATCCCGACGAGCTTTCTCGGCTCTTGTTGAATCTCGTTTATCTTTCAGTTTACGCGCTTCGGTCGAAATTGCATCCGAGGCATTATCTAATCCTCTATTAACTGCCCGGCCTGTTCGTTGAGCTGTGGTATCAATTGCCTCACCGGCTACTTTTGCTTTGCTCTTAATACCTTGCCCTACTTCCCTGGTCGTTTCACCAGCTGCCTGGCCAGTATTTTTAAGATCATCTTTCAGCCGGGCTTTCCGTTCGGCCTTTTCCTGCTTTCGCATTTCCTTCTTACTCATCGTGGCTGTACTGTCTTGCGCGTAGGCACCAACAGTAAGCATAAAAGCGAGTGCAAATGCACTGAATAGCTTGGTTTTCATAACGTTGTTGAGTTAGTTAACTAGGTTGTATACTGATTTTGACGACGAACCCAGGCAGACGCCAGTTTGAGCGTCATGCTGGTACGTTCAACAGCCTGCCGAGCGTTTTGTTTATTAAATTTGACGCAACGGCCTTATGATCAGCGCCAATGTTTCCGTAGCACAGGATCGTTTTCAAAATTTAGCTACATTACCTCTAAATTCCTGAACCACCGCGCCTTCATGAGTAATTGGGTTGACCAAATAGATTGGGATGAGCTTATAGCAGAAATCTGTCTTGAAAAATGTGTTCTTATTGTAGGCCCTGACCTGATTTCGTTTGAAAACGGTCAGACACTTTTTCAGGTGTTGCGTCAGCAATTAACACATGATGCAAATCTTAAGGATCATGTAGTGGAGAGTCCGCAGTATATTTTTGAGCACGAAGAATTGCTCCAACTTCAAGCAAATAAGAAACCTACCCGGCTATTCACGTTTTACCAGAATTTTTACAACGCCCTTACTGACTTTGATGAGCCGTTCGAAAAAATTGCCCAACTACCATTTCATCTGATTATTTCTTTATTGCCAGACAAACGCTTGCCAAACAAGTTCAAGGAAATGGAGAAGAGTCGGCCATATCAATTTGACTACTATACACCAACAGAGAAACGGGAAGTTCAAGAATTTAATAAGACCAAACCTCTGGTTTATAATATCCTTGGAACAATAGATGACCCTCCTACTTATATTATCACCTTTGATCACCTGTTCAACTACCTACAAGGCATCCTAGGCCCGCATACTCTACCATTAGAACTTGATAAAAGGCTCAAAAAAGCGACAACCTTTTTATTTCTAGGCGTGCATTTTGAAAAGTGGTACATGCAGGTACTTCTGCGGATTTTTACTCCTCAAGCGACAAAGACTAACCCAATTTCCAAGTATTCACTCTTACAGGCAGAACAGGCTAACGACGTCTGTACATTTATTGCCAACCGCCTGGAATTAGAATTTTTAGCCGTTAAGCCAATAGATTTTCTCAATAAACTTTACCAACGTTTTGAAAATCAGCAATCAACTGATGACAAATGTCGGTTGATTCAAAAGCCAGCAAAAGCTACTGTTTTTGTATCCTATAGCCATACTGACAACACTGATCTTAAAGTAGTAACTCAGCTAACTAACGCATTAAAACAGGCAAACATTAAAGTTGTCATAGACGATGAATCAATGCAACCGGGTACTCTCATTAGTCAGTTTATGGAGAGAGTCCAGGATGTTGACAAAGTGGTCGTCATTTTATCAGAAAACAGCTTACAGTCTCCCTATGTAGGTTTTGAGATCATGCACAGTCTCGAAAAGAAGATCAAATTGATACCTTGTTTCTTGGACAAACGATTTCTGGAAGCCGATTTTGTCATGCAGGTGAAAAGCGTGGTACGAATAAAAATTCAGGAAATTAGAGATCAGATTAAAGAAAGACAGGACGCAGATGATTTGGATGGGGCATATGACTTAATGCGACTATTACAACTCTGGCAGAACTTTGGGCGCAATCTGGATGAATTATTCGATGAACTTCAAGGCCGCAAATGCATTTCATTACTACCATCTGACTGGGAGACTGGTGTTCAGCAAGTTATAGCCGCCATTTTATCCTAACTAATGCCATTTGGAATGGAATCGTCAACCATTACGCCCCGCTACCGATACCCAGGTGTGAAACCGTTCACGACTGAGGAACAAGGTTTGTTTTTTGGGCGCGACAAAGACATTGACGATTTATTTAGCCTGATTTTCGTAAAGCAAGTCGTTGTACTAAACAGCAAAAGTGGTTATGGCAAAAGTTCGTTAATCAATGCGGGTATCATTCCTAAGCTGCAAGCGGAAACGCAATTTGTTTACTTCCCAATCCGATTTAACAATTACTCAGAGAAGGAAGATCCAACTGAAGAAGCTATTTCGCCGACAGATACTGTTCGTCTGCTGTTAAAAGCTGGCTCTCCAAGCGTAACTGAGACAGAACTATTTTCACCTTTAGATACGCTCATTAAAGATGAAAATTCATTCTGGTATTGGCTTAAAACGCGCCAGTGGAAAAGCCAGCAAACGCAGTTCATCCTATTTTTTGACCAGTTTGAAGAACTGTTTACTTACAAGAAACCCCAGATTGATGAGTTTTCAGAACAACTAGCCCAGTTGCTTTATCCCTCTATTCCCCTACAGTTCCAGCAGCGGATGGTTGAATTAGATAAGCTGAATTTGCTGGATGATCCCTTGCAGGATTTTTTGTACCAAAGCCCCGATGTCAAAGTTGTAATCTCGATGCGCTCTGACCGTTTATCACTTCTCAACGGTATCACTGATCGACATCCAGCAATTTTGCAAAATTGGTATGAACTTAAGGCACTTAGTCGAACACAGGCGGAAGAAGCTATTATCAAACCCGCCTTAAAAGAAGATATAAGCTACAGTTCTCCAACGTTCACGTATACTTCTGATGCAGTAGAAGCGATTCTGGATAATATAGCCGATCAACAGGACGGAAAAATCGACTCGGCGACCTTGCAAATTCTTTGCCGATATATCGAAAACGAATTGGTTGGCAAACAATCCGATGTGGAAATAAGCCCTAAAAAGTTAGGAGACATTAAGGATATTTTTCAGAAATATTACGAAGGAATTCTGAACCAGTTTACTGAAGATAACCGCTCTAAAGTTCAACGATTAATTGAGGATGAACTTATTGCTGTGGATAGCGACAGTCGAAATTCTCTTTCTGAAGGTTTTATCCATGATCGACTGAAAATTAACCCCGACTTGCTAACTCAACTTGAGGCAAGTTCCTTACTCCGGAAAGAACGTGATGCTAATGGACGATTGCTCTATGAGGTGAGCCATGACACGTTGGTAGGAGCCATAAAGCGAGTAGCAGCAACCCGTTGGGCTGTAGAAGACGAAACTCGAAAAAAGAAACTTGAGCAGGACTTAGCTGACGAACGAACAAGGACTGAAGAATTACAAAAGTTAACAAAGCGAGCGCAGGATAATGAGAAAAAAGCAAAGGCGCGTAGCCAAATAGCCATAGGCGCGGCTATAGTTGCTTTACTTGTAGCGGGTTTAGCCGTGTATTTTTGGCTCCAAGCCCAAAATGAACAGGAACGGGCTGAGCAGGCAGAAAAAACAGCTAATCAAAACGCTCAATCCCTCTCCATAGCCTTAGATCAGGTCAATTTGCAGAAGGTGAATGAATTGCAGGCAATAGGCCAACGCTATGAGGAATACGACGAATATGCCCTGGCGCTTCAGGTTTATCGTAAAGCAGACTCTTTAGTTAGCAACATCCAAAAACCAACGGCTGGTTTACAAATTAACACCCCAGCCGAAGCGATTTCGGACAGCGACTTAGCTGTTTTGAAAAATAGATTAGTTACACGTATCGATTCCTGTCAACAAAAACTTCAAAAGCAGCCATGACACGCTTCTCTGTACTACTCGCCTTTGCTTTTCTGGTGGTCTTATCTGCCGCAGGGCAGGGTTGCCCGTACTATAAGCATCTTATGGATCAGGGAACGCAGTTTCAAAAGGACAAACTGTACGAGAAAGCCTTAAAAAAATATAATGCAGCCAAACTCTGTGCACCGGAGCAGACGAAGTTGATCGACCAAAAGATTACTCAGCTTTTTAGCGATATTGAACAAGAGAAAATTGAGGCTGAAAAGCAGCGAAAAGCAGCCCAACTTGCCCAGAAGGAAACTAAAAAGCAGCAACTTCTCGCTGAAAAAGCAAAGAAAGAAGCAATTAGTCAAAGAGACTCAGCCAGATTAGCCCAATTGAAGGCAGAAAGACAACAAGGTATAGCAGAGAAAGCCACAATAGAAGCACAGCGACAAAGAGATACAGCGCAATCATTATTCTGGGTCTCCGAAAGTGATAAGTTTATTCTAGGCGGAGTGCTACGATCACTTGAAAAGGGTAGCAAATACGTTTTAAGTATTCCTATATACGAACGTATCGCCAGAATATTTAATAAAGGAGATAAGAATCTATTTATTTACAGTATACTGACGCATCAGAGTGCTGTAAATTCGGCCGTTTTCTCACCGGATGGTAACCATATTATGACTGCGTCGTATGATAAAACAGCCAAAGTATGGGACTTAAGGGGAAACAAACTGATCACACTGACACATCAAGACCCTGTCCACTCGGCCAAATTCTCCCCTGATGGCAACCGTATAATAACTGCATCTTATGATAAAACAGCTAAGGTCTGGGATCTGAAAGGAAACCTAGTAGCCACGCTACCGCATCAAGGCCCTGTCAGATCAGCCGCTTTCTCGCCTGATGGCAATCGTATTGTGACCACATCTGACGATGAGACAGTCAAAGTATGGGACTTGGCGGGAAACCTCCGAACCACGCTAACGCATCAAGGCTATGTATATTCGGCTGAATTCTCGCCTGATGGCAACCATATTGTGGTCGCTACACTTAAAACAGCCAAAGTATGGGACTTAAAGGAAAACAAACTGATCACACTGACACATCGAGGCTCTGTCAGTTCGGCCGTTTTCTCACCTGATGGCACCTATATTGTGGTCGCTACAGGTAAAACAGCCAAAGTATGGGACTTAAGGGGAAACAAACTGATCACACTGACACATCAAGACCCTGTCTACTCGGCCAAATTCTCCCCTGATGGCAACCGTATAATAACTGCATCTTATGATAAAACAGCTAAGGTCTGGGATCTGAAAGGGAATCTAATAACCACGCTACCGCATCAAGGCCCTGTCAGATCAGCCGCTTTCTCGCCTGATGGCAATCGTATTGTGACCACATCTGACGATGAAACAGCTCAAGTATGGGACTTGGCGGGAAACCTCCGAACCACGCTAACGCATCAAGGCTCTGTCAGTTCGGCCGTTTTCTCGCCTGATGGCAACCATATTGTAACTGCATCTTATGATAAAACAGCTAGAGTGTGGAACCTAAAGGAGAACCTAATACCTACGCTGACGCATCAAGGCTATGTATACTCGGCCGAATTCTCGCCTGATGGCAACCGTATTGTGACCGCGTCTTATGATAAAACAGCCAAAGTGTGGGACTTGAAGGGAAACTTACTGACTACCCTACCTCATCAGTTCCCTGTCTTCTCGGCCGAATTCTCACCTGATGGCAACCATATTGTGACTGCGTCTACTGATACTAAAATCTGGGATCTGAAAGGAAACCTACTAATCACATTAGCACATCAGAGCTCAGGTAGACATTCCACTTTTTCGCCTGATAGCAACCGTATCGTGACTGCGTCTTCTGATAATACAGCCAAAATCTGGAACCTGAAAGGAATTCTAATGGCTACGCTACCGCATCAAGGCCCAGTCAGATCAGCCGCTTTCTCGCTTGATAGCAACCGTGTTGTGACCACGTCTGACGATAATACAGTCAAAGTCTGGGACCTGAAGGGGAATCTATTAACCACGCTACTACATCTGGGCTATGTCACATCAGCCGCTTTCTCGCCTGATGGCAACCGTATTGTGGTCGCTACAGATAAAACAGCCAAAGCTTGGGATCTAAAGGGGAACTTAGTGATCACAATGACACATCTGGACTATGTCAGATCAGCCCAATTCTCTCCTGATGGCAACTATATTGCGGTCGCTACAGATAAAACAGCCAAAGTCTGGGACTTGAAAGGAAACCTAGTAGCCACGCTACCGCATCAAGGCCCAGTCAGATCAGCCGCTTTCTCGCCTGATGGCAACCGTATTGTAACCACGTCTGACGATAAAACGGCCAAAATCTGGGATCTGAAAGGAAACCTACTAATCACGCTGGCGCATCTGGCTTATGTCAGTTCGGCTGTTTTCTCGCCGGATGGTAACCGTATTGTGACCACGTCTTATGATAACACAGCCAAAATCTGGTACACTGCCGAAGGAGCCCTCAAATGGCTTAAAGAAAACAACGATAAAGTACCCCAACTCACAGAAGAAAATAAAAAGAAATATGGGGTGGAGGATTGAGGTAGTTAAGCGAACATTTATAGGAAACCCAACGTTTTCCAGCTAAACAGGCACGAAACCGGAAAACCGCTTTTTCCGTACCTTTGTGTTGTCAAACGGCTCTGCCGCTCTCTGTATGCTCGATTCGCTGCTTACTCCTTCTTCATCAGCCACATTGGTTGATTCACCCGTTCTCTACACGTCTTCGCTCACTGAGTATATCCGCAGGAAAACCATTACGATCAACATTGGTGATGTGCCGATGGGGTCTGATTATCCAATCCGGGTGCAGTCGATGACGACGATTGACACGATGGATACGCTGGGCTCAGTGGAGCAATCTATTCGGATGATTGAGGCTGGTTGTGAGTATGTTCGCATTACAGCGCCGAGCGTGAAAGAGGCCCAGAATCTGGAGAATATCCGCAAGGAATTACGGGCACGAGGCTACACGACACCCTTAGTAGCCGATATTCACTTTACGCCCAACGCAGCTGAGCTGGCGGCTCGGATCGTGGAAAAAGTCCGCATCAACCCTGGCAACTACGCCGACCGCAAACGCTTTGAATTTATTGACTATACCGATGCCGCCTACGCATCTGAATTGGAGCGAATTCGGGCAAAATTTTTGCCACTGGTTCGTATCTGTAAAGAATACGGTACGGCCATGCGGATCGGCACCAATCACGGTTCCCTCTCGGACCGAATTCTGAGTCGCTATGGCGATACGCCCGTTGGCATGGTGGAGTCGGCACTGGAGTTTTTGCGGATTTGCGAGGATGAGAATTATTATAATATCACTCTCTCCATGAAGTCGAGTAATCCACAGGTGATGGTGCAGGCTTACCGGCTGCTGGTGCAACGTATGGATGAAGAAGGGTTGAAACCCTATCCATTACACCTCGGCGTAACCGAAGCGGGCGAGGCCGAAGATGGGCGTATTAAATCGGCGCTGGGTATTGGTACGCTGCTCGAAGATGGCATTGGTGATACTGTTCGGGTGTCGCTGACGGAAGAGCCAGAACGCGAAGCACCCGTTGCGCAGGCTCTTATTGATCGTTATACCAATCGAGCAGCCGAGAGCAAGGCTATTACTGCGATTAAGTCATACCCAATCAATCCATTCCAATATACTCGCCGGGTTACTCATGAGGTTGTCAATTTCGGTGGTCAGAATGTACCGCGGGTTATTGCCGATTTTAGCCATACACCCGTCTCTGCGCATAACGCACTTCATCCAATTGGGCATTTTTACCTGCCTGAACCCGATAAGTGGCGGATGAATGATCTGGGTGCCGATTATATTTATACGGGCTCGCATCCTGCACAGTTCATGCTTCCCAATGGCCTGAAACAAATTCTGGATTATGCCGTCTGGCAAACCGTTTCAGACAAAGTCAATTCATTCCCTTTATTGACTGCCGATACGTATTTACAGACCCATCTGGAGAAAGGGTTGTTGCACGAACGCCTGAACCTTGTTCAATTAACATTGACAGAGCTTTCTGATGAACTGCTCAATGCGCTTCGACATGATCATACCGTTGTGCTGCTTATCAGCACCGAGAATGCGCATGCCATGCCGGAGTTGCGCAGATTGTTCGTTGAGCTTATCAATCAAAGACTCACAACACCTGTTGTGGTGCAACGCACGTATGCAAACATTCCAACTGAAGATGTTCCACTTTATGCAGCTACCGATGTAGGTGGCTTGCTGATCGATGGTTTAGGCGATGGAATTATGCTGTCCGCATCTGGGCAACCCGAAGCTAGTACTTTGAAGTCCCTCAACAGTCTTTCGTTTGGCATTTTACAGGCGGCACGAACACGGATTACCAAAACGGAATATATCTCGTGTCCGTCGTGTGGTCGGACCCTGTTCGATTTGCAGGAAACGACGGCCCATATCCGCCAACGCACCGATCACCTGAAAGGTGTTAAAATCGGTATCATGGGTTGTATCGTAAATGGTCCTGGCGAAATGGCCGATGCTGACTACGGATACGTAGGTATCGGGCGAGACAAAATAGCCCTGTACCGAGGTCAGCAGGTGATCAAAAAATCGGTTCCTGCCAATCGTGCCGTTGATGAATTGATCGAACTGATTCGTGAAGATGACCGCTGGATTGAGCCAAGTTTAGTGAATGAATAACATAAGACATATTTTTTGTTATCCTTCCTTTCGTCGGAATGACAAAAAGTCCTGAAACATACTCTCGTGAACAAATTCATTGATTACCTGAAGATTGGGCCTGTTTTCGCCTATTTCCTACGCGTATTCCGCAAACCTGATCCAAATCAGCCAACCAGTGTAAACCTCCGCATGATGCATGGCATCAATCGGATTTCGATCATTATGTTTTTGTTTGCGATTATTGTCTATAGCGTTCGTCACTGCGGCCGATGAATACAGAAACCATACGAGACTATTGCATTGCTAAATCAGGCGTTACCGAATCGTTTCCCTTCGGTGGCGATGCACTGGTATTTAAAGTGGGGGGAAAGATGTTTGCTCTACTGTCTACCGAGAGTCGACCAACGACCATTAATTTAAAGTGCGACCCGGAACGGGCTGTTCAACTGCGGGAAGAGCATTCTGCTGTAACACCCGGTTATCACATGAACAAGACGCATTGGAATACGATTACGATTGATGGAAGTGTTCGCACAACAGAGCTTCAGGAATGGATTGACCATTCGTATGAACTGGTCCGAAAAAGTTTACCAAAGGCAATACAAATGGGGTTAAACTAAGTTTTTCAGTTGTTCAAACGCCCTGGAACGCTTAAATTCGCAAAGGTTAGGAAAACCATACGGGGATATGGAAGTTGTAGGATTAGGTCTGCTTTTTGGAATTTATCTGACTATCCGGTATTTCATAGTCGATCATGATACCATTGCCGATAAAGACCGGAAACGATTTAGAAAAGGCATTGATCTGGTTCAAAAACGAAACATTGCCGAAGCTTATCCTTATTTCGACGATGCCGTTCGGCAATTCCCAAAATCGGCCGTTGCTTATGCGTATCGGGGTAAATGCCAGCTTATCCAGGAGAATTATTATTCTGCGATTTACGACTTAACCGAAGCCATTAGTCGGGACAATACCTTAGCCGAATGTTATTTAGATCGCGGCATTGCCCTTTATTATACCAATGAATTTCAACAGGCATTCCGGGAGTTTGATAAAGCCGTCTGGCATTTCCGGGATGAACAGCCCGATGCTTATCGCTGGCGAGCTTTAGCCCGGATTCAACTTCGGCAACTCCCCCAAGCTGAAAATGATCTCCGTCGGGCCGTCTCACTTGGTGACGAAAATTCGTTTCACCTTCTTCTTCAGCCTCCTTTTACAAGACCGATCTTTCAAAAGTAATTTTGGTGCAGGTATCTCCTATTTATCTTCACCAAGATTCATTTACCTATAAAACCTTGCTGACTTACAGCATATTGTGGATGGTCGATATGTCAGTAACGTTATTTTATCAATCAAAAAAGGGGCGTTTCTTGGAAAGAAACGCCCCTTTTTTGATTGATTCTGTCTGCTAATCCTACTTTAATTTCCCAATTTGCTCGGCATTCTTACGTGTGTCAATATGACTTGCCTGGGCCAATTCCATTGATTTTTGTGCTGCCTTCTGGGCATCAGTAATTTTACCACCACGCCGGTAGGCTTCGGCCAATTCATAATATAAATCAGCCTGCTCCTGGGGGCTGGGTTTCAGGGCTAGTCCTTTGTTAAGCCACTTTATCACTGTTGGTACATCACTAGCATCGGGACTGCTTCGATTAAAAAGCCGCGAAATGTATTGGTATTCCAGAACCGTTAATTGATTGGAATTGACTTGATTTTCCATGCGTTCAACAGCCTTAGCAGTCTGATGAGCGCGGAAATACGCATTCACTTCGGGTAGCAACGTTCGATTGGCCACTATTTTAGGATCAAATCCAACTTTAACCAAATCCTCCCGAATCTGTAGAATTCTCGAAATCGGGAACTGTGCTCCCCTCCCACTATAAAGAGAAGACATCAGGATATTTTCAGCAACCATCTGTGCTTCTTTAGCACCATAAGCCTTTCGATAGGTATCCATGTGCGCCAGCATATACTGAAACATAGGATTCTCCGAATCAAGTACAAGTTTTTGTAGAGCCAACCAGTTAGTCTGATTTGCATACGTCGCGGCCGATTGCTGCCTGGCATAGTCATTCATAGCTGCTATGTTCGAAACCGTATCCCTTGTCACACGACTATACATGGCAAAGTCGATCAGAAAATTGGCCGATCGCTCGCCTTGTTGGTAACGCGATTTCATCGTCTGACTACGCGTTTTTGGATCAAGAGCAGTAGTTCCATGACGAATTACCTCATCCGTTGAGTTATTACTCATGGCAAAGTGAACCAGATTCTGCTGCGGATCGAAATACAAAAACAACGGCAGCGAAGGCACAAACAACCGGCGGCTATTTAAAAAAGCCTGCGTAGCTGGCTGATTAACATCTAGCTGTGTGTTGATGAACTTGTCGTTATAAAATTTGCCAACCCGTGCATCGGCTAGTGTAGGCTTAAAACTTTCGCAAACATGGCAGGTAGGCGAGAAAATTTCGATAAATACGGGTTTACCTGACCGCCGTGCCTCTTGGAAGGTTTTCTCAACCGGCGCCGGCTTAAATTGAATACCCGTTTGCGCCAGGGTACTCGTTGCCACAAAAAGCAGCAGCAGAATCTTTTTCATGAATCGTAAAATCATTGATAAACAGGCATCAGCAAATTAACGGCCAATGTGCTGGCTTGGTGTTTATTATTGCTGCTTTTGTTGCTCTTTAATTTCCTCTTCAAGCCGTTTACTGAGCACTCGGCAGGTATTTTCGATATCAGTCGCCATGCGTTTATCACCTGTAGCATTGATGGCCGTATCGGCAATACCGCTCATCATTTCAATCAGGAATCGTTTCATGTCAATAACCTCCATCTCCTTTGTCCAGAGGTCAATTTTGAGAGTACTGTTATGGTAGTGATCCCATAAGGCAATGGCAATGGCACGAGTGTCACTAAGGCCTTCGTTCGGATTGTCGGTAGCTTCCCAGTATATTTTTTCGGGGATATTCTGGTTGTCCAGCTCAACAGAAAAGTGAATGTCTGATTTTTTCATAAGACAAAAATACGTAGTACGGTTGGAAACCCGCATGATTAAGCAACGCAAATCAGCTTAATGAGATTCCGTCAGGTTTATCGAGTTCGTACAACGGCTAGCTTCTTCATCAAATCGCCACGATTTCCTTCTGGAATGTTAATAGGAATTGTATAGTTATGCATAAATAATTGGCTACGTTCCAGACGAGATACATGATCCAGATTAATTAGTAGCGACCGCGATAATCGGTGAAAATTGGCAGTAGAAAAGTATTGCGCCAGATAGCCCAAGTTCATAGCGAGCAGATATGGTTTTTCTTCGCCAGCCATATAAACCTTTACATAAGCGCCTTCAGCCAGCAGGTAGATTACTTTATCTTTATGTATTTTCTCGTACCCTTTATTGATCGGCAATAATAGTGTTTCTGAGGTCTGTAGATTTTTGGTATGCTGATTCATATACGCTAACTCTACCTGAAAAGCGAGTTCGTGCTGACGAAACGGTTTGAGCAAATAAGCAGCGGGCATCGTTTCTCGTGCGCGCTGAAACGTTTGCGCTTCGGAATGGGCCGTCAAGTAGATGATTGGCATCCGGTGATGACTGAGTAATTCACGGGCCGTATCGATTCCATCGGCGGAGGATCTCTCCAGTGAGATGTCAATCATGGCCAGATCTGGCAAATATTTTTTTACAGCGGCAACAGCTTCCTGCGTATTTCGGGCAATGGTTATGATACTGTGACCCGCTTTTTCCAGTGTTTCCTGAATATCGGCAGCCGTTATGGTCTCATCTTCAACAATCAGGATATTCAATGAATTCATAGCTATAATCGATTGAATTTTAGTGTGAATAGTGTACCACCACTATTGGTGAACTGATATGAGCCCCGCAATTGCTCAACCTGCATCTGAATTAGTCGCATTCCAAATGACAGCTGTGATTTAGATGATAAGTCCGTCAGTAACGGTGGGGCAAAGCCAGCGCCGTTATCTGCTACACACAGCTTAATTTGGTTGTTTTTGTGTTGACAGGATATTCGAAAAACAGGATCTGAATGCGAGGGAAAAGCATATTTACAGGCATTTGTGGTTAATTCATTGAGTAACAAACCGAGTGCTAGAGCCCTGTCGGCAGATAACTCAATAAGTTCAATATCATATAGTGGCTGAATATGTATGTTGCCATACGTTTGCAGGACAATATCAACCAGTTCAGGTATGTATTCCTGCAAGTTCACCTGGGCTAACGCATCGCTATCATAAAGTCGTCGGTGTAAAATAGCCATGGTTTCGACTCGCATCTGGCTCTCTCCTACAGCTGTTCTGGCGGTTTCATCATCCAGGCGGTTAGATTGTAAACTGAGCAGACTAGATACTACCTGTAAGTTATTTTTAACCCGGTGATTTTGCTCTTTAACCAATTCAGCATTCTGGCGACTAATCCGCTGATTTTTTCGGTAGAGCCGAAAGAAAACTACGCTCATAGCAGCAGTAACTAGCAACAGAGCAGACATAGCTAACATAGAGCGTTTCTGTGCTAATAGGTTTTCAGCTCGTAATGCCAGTTCTTTTTGCTGGGCTTTCAGCTGAGCTTCTTTCTTTTCAGTCTCATATTCAAGCCCAAGGCGAGTTACAGCCCCATCCCGATCTGTGATATAGTTATTACGTTCCAGCTCGTGTATCTTCTCTGTATGTTCATAAGCCCGCTGCCAGTCACCTATTTGTAGGTAATAGTCTCTATAGCCCTTTTCAAGCCAATCCTGATCAGTCTGCGAGTTCGCAAACGGGCTTTGAGCAAGGAATTGGTCGGTTCTACGAAGCCACTGCCATGCTGGCTTAGGTTTATTCATACTTAAATACATTCCTGCCATCTCGCGCATGATCCGAAACTGCCAGGTTGGCTCCTTTTCTTTTTCCGCCAGATCCAGGGCTTTTTGCAAATAAGAAATACCGTTAGGATCACTCTTTTCGTACCAAAGCCTGTTAGCAATGAGTGACAAACGATTCAACTGAACCAGAAAGTCCTTATGGTCATTTTCGATTAAAGCCTCATCTGCTTTCTGATAATAGTGAGCACTATCAAGTTTAGACTTGGGCCAGCCTAACTTTTTACCACCGTTCGACCAATCGATTACATAAAAATCGGCCATAGCCGAGTAGGCTCGACCAAGTGCCTGAGTAGATCGAATCCTTCTAGCAACCGCTAATGATAACTGAGCATAATGACGCGTTTCCAAATAATGTCTCTGTCGGCTTTCATTCCTACTAAGTCGGAAATAGAGACGGCTCAGATTAAAGGAATCACCACGAGGTTCGAGAATTGCCAACGATTTGAGAAACCAGCGTTGCGATGTTAGGAGGTCGCCAGCAGCCTCATAGGTCTTACCATACAAATAATAGGCTTCTGCTAACATAAGAGAATCTTTACTAGCTACCGCTTTGCGGTGTACAGTATCAGCATAGAGCAATTTATGCTGCTGCAGGGGAAGAATTATGGGCTTCTGCGCAAAGGTCCAACCTGCTACCATATGTGCGACAACAAGTGCAAGTACAATACTTCTAAAGCACTGGACATGTGGACTAAGCATGATGAAAAAGAGGGATTTAGTTGCCTAAAGTAATGGGAAATCAGACCTGTTACAAGCAAAAAAATATCGTCATGATAAACAGGGGTTTCATAAAGAAAAGACCCGGTTTGGTAAAGTTCCTATATCACCCTTTTCAGAAATTATGCAGCTTTAAAATGACTTCTTAGTTTCCGTAACCTACTTTTTCTAATCACACATACATATTGACTTTACTATGAAACTTTTTACAAATCTCGTTTGGCTACTTGTGCTGGCTTTCTACCCAGTTAGTGTAATTCTAGCTCAAGACAATCCCGAAGATCGGCTTGCAGTGGCTGTACTTCCTTTTACCTCTTCTAAAATTGTGAAAGCTGAAGATGTCGAAACTATTTATGGGCAGGTTACTGAAGCATTTGTAAATACCCGCCGATTTACTGTTATAGAGCGCAAAAACCATGCGGCTGTTTTTGCTGAACTGGAACAACAAAAACAGGAAATCTATATGAACAGCACCAATCTTGCTAAACAAGGTATGCAGTTGGGAGCCAACTATTTAGTACTTGGCGATGTGGGCGCAGGTGGCTCTAACAGTGCGGTAGCAATTACACTAAAATTAGTGGATGTAGAAACCAGTGAGATAGTGGCTTCCAAGAACATTTCGAGTGATAACTCTGGTACCAAAAAACTTCTTAGTACGGGTCTAGATGTATTCTCAATTACGAGTGCGTCGAAAAAGGGGTATTACAATAATACAGATGTGGCAGTCAATTCAGCAGGAAAGACAATGGTCAACAATCTGTCAATTAATACACTTGATATTGGCAAGCGTGTTAAAGACTTTATCGTTGAATACTTTCCCCTTAACTCCAAAATCATCAGTATCGAACAACAGAAAGGGGATGAAGCAGAGAAGGTCCTGGTTGCTGTGGGTGAAGGTATGAGCCTCAGAAAAGGGCAAACACTCTATGTTTATGAGCAAACAATGCTCGAAGCTGGTGGCCGAAAGCTGCGCCGAAAAACCGAATTAGGCAAAATTCGCATTGAGTCCATCGAAGGTGCGGTAAGTGTCTGTAAAGTAAGTGACGGAGGCACTGCCATCCTGAAAAAATACGCAGGAAACGGCGTCTATGTCAGCACAAACAAGAGTAAATAATTACCACAATCATGAAAAATGTAATAATTGGCTGCATCCTTCTTGCTGCCGCCATGCTGGCAGGCTGTGCCCGTACACCCGTTAGCAACCAGATTGCATACCTTGGACAGGATACACGCGGCACACTGAAAATGCGTGTAACGGGCTTTGGTAGTAAACAAATTGAAATAGAGCATAATGCCCAGGTGAAGGCATTCGAGCAATTACTTTACGTAGGCTTACCCGATGCTACCAGCGCCGAAATCAAGAATACCGATTTCCGATTGCCAATGGTAGAAAACAAGGCTACCGTTCAAGGAATGCCCTTTCTTCGAAATTTCTTTGAGAATAAAGACTATCGTCGATTCGTAACAGAATTAACGATGCTGGACGACAAGAAACTACGGGCCAGCAATTCCGAACGCACCCTTCCTTTTGCTATTGGCATCAACTACGACGCATTCCGCCGGTTCATGGAACAGAACCAGGTGATCCGAAAATTTGGCTATTAATTCTATCCACACCAATGAAACAATTCTTTCTGCTAATGACTGGTTTGTTACCGCTAGGCGTATTTGCCCAGCAGGTAACGACCAGTAAAGAAACCCCGGCCGAAACCCGACAATTGGTTACCCGGCCCACTATTATGGTGTTCCCTTTCTTTAAAGAGGGTGAAGACATTCGTAAACTTGTGGAATCAGATGTAAACAATCGGGTAGTCATTACGAAAGTGAAAGAAGCCTTCGATAGTCGAGGTTACTCGACGGTTGATTTTTTATCGAAAGTGCGAAACCTTCAAACCAATGATGCCCTAACCAGTGATAAACAGACTGATGTCAAAACGGCTATTATTCAATCGTCGAACACAGATATATGCGTAGAAGTTGAGTATGATTTTGAGAAAGGCTCGTCAGGCAATCGGCTCAAAGTAATCCTGACAGCCTACGAAAGCTCGGCTTCGGCCTCACTAGCCAACAAAATTGGGTTTAGTCGTCGGATGTATTCTGAGGATGTAAGTAAACTAGCCTCCGACGCTGTCGAGACTGTTGTTGCTGACTTTCTAAATGTAATGCAGGAAAAATTCAACGACATTGTCGAAAATGGCAAGTATATGGCGCTGGAATTCAACCTCAATTCTGACTCAGGCGTGAACATGAGTAGCGAAGCGGGAAAAGACAACCTACCCTTATCTGATGTACTGGAAGAGTGGGTTGGTAACAATTCCAAAAGTTACCATATCCAGGGCGTTACAGATGCGAAAGTGTTATTCGACGTAGTGCGGGTTCCGCGCATGGACGCACAAGGCAAGTCATTGACGTCTACCCGCTACGGTCTAGAAATCTTGAAATTCTGCAATAGCCTGGCAGTTGGCAGTAAAAAGTTGAAAGTCGAACGACTGATTAAAGGCAATACCATTTACGTCTCGTTTAAATAACCGGTCAACTTTACGCCTAACTCCAATGATACGTATTGTTTTATTGTTGACGGTGCTATCGGGGCCGTTAACCACAACTTTTGCCCAAACTGAGGGAACGGATACGTTTGGGAAGCTGGCTATATCGGTAGTCACTCCCGATGAACAGCAAGGGTTTAGCTCAGAAAACCTTTCGATGCTCAGCAGCAAACTGCTCGCTCTACTAACCACCAATGATATTGCTTCAAGTAGTATCGAGGATGCCATTATACTGTACCCAGTTGTCAAGATATATAATGAGCGGGAGATTCAGCCAGGTCTACAAAAACTGACTGTGATTGATGGTGAAATGAGCCTGTTTATCATGCAAACGAGCGGCCGGGTTGTCTTTGCCAATATGACGAAGAAAGTACAAGGTAGTGGGCGATCGCACGCACTGGCAATCAATAACATTATTAGTACGATCAAAACCGACGACCCGACTTTCGACGCATTTATCAAAAAAGCTCGCTCTAAGGCAATTTCGTACTACACGCAACGATGTTCGTCGATTCTTGCCCAAGCTGATCAACTGGCTTCGACTGGTAAACAAGAGCAGGCGCTCAGCTTAATTACCAGTATTCCAGCCGAAGTACCCTGTTTTGATCAGGCAAAAAGTAAAGCTATTGCTATTTTCCTAACGTATCAGGCACGTCATTGTAAGGAAGTTATCATGGCCGCAAAAGCCAGATTTGGAACCAATGCCTATCGCGAAGGTTTCGATCAATTAAAAACCGTTGATCCTACTTCTCCCTGTTTCAACGAAGCCACACAGCTCTTTAATCAGAATAGTAAAGAAGTCGACGAGAATACAAAGCGTGAGTGGGAATTGCTCAATAGTATTTATAAAAATGCTTTTGAGCTAGAGAAATATCGCTATAAGGCCATCTCTGAATTGGCAGTACTCTATCTGGCATCAAATCCCCGACACAGTAGCTATGATGTCCTGATCAGATAAGTGATAAATACATGGCAGGCATTTTCGACCAAACAAGAATCAGCGTAAAAGCGGTACTTTCGCCCTCAAAAGCGACCTACTATATGTACACTCTATACGCCATCTCCAACTGCGATACCGTAAAAAAAGCCCGCGCCTGGCTAGCCGAACACGGCGTTGAGTATCAGTTTCATGATTATAAAAAGCAGGGGATTGATCGAAAAACGATTGAGCACTGGCTCACGCAAAAATCGTGGGAGGAATTGGTAAATCGGGCCGGTATGACCTGGAAGCAGTTACCCGAGACTCAAAAGCCAACCAATTCTGAGGAAGCGATTACGTTGATGATTGAAAAACCCTCTGTTATTCGTCGCCCACTGATTGAGGCAAACGGCCAGATTGTCGCATTGGGTTTTAAAGCCGATGCTTACACTGAAACGTTTTCTAACTGACTTGGGGTTCTTCCTGTAAATACTACTGAAATGGTAAGGAGAACACTGGATTCACCGGAAGATATCAAATTTCTGGTGGATTCGTTTTACGAGAAGGTCCAGGCAGATTCCCTCATTGGTCCTATTTTTACCGATGTCGCTCAAGTGGATTGGTCGAAACACTTACCCAAAATGTATGCGTTCTGGGAATCGATCATTCTAGGCAACAATGCTTACGATGGACATCCGTTTCGTCCACACCTGATCGTCAATCAAAAGCATACGCTCACAATCGATCACTTTGAGCGTTGGCTACAGCTATTTTCGGCAACACTTACCGAAAATTTCACTGGTGAGACCGCCGAACAAGTCCGGCAACGCGCTACTCAAATCGCGCTTGTGTGGAATAACAAGCTGGAGTATATTAACAACGACTCCTATATGGAGGACTAACAAGTAGGGCGGGCTTCCACCCGCCCTACATATTACTGCTTCGAGAACACTTTCTTCAACAAATCTGTAACCCGAGCGGCTGGGTTTTCACGAATTTTTTCTTCCTCCTGTGCCACTAAAATAAATAATCCATCTACGGCTTTGCCTGTCGCGTACTCCGTCAGGTTTGGGTTAGCCTTTTGTACAAATGGGATTTTGTTGTAAGTATTTACTAAATCGCTGTAGTATTTGGTTGCGTTATTTTTCTTCAGGGTGCTATCAATGATAGGGGTAAATTCGGTGACCAACTGCTGGCCCGATGTCCGGCGGAGGTATTGTGTAGCGGCATCTTTTTGTCCCTGCAAAATTCCTACTGCATCCTGAATACTCATTGATGTAATGGCCTTAACAAACACAGGCGCGGCTTTCTTAGCCGCATCTTCGGCAGCCCGGTTCATCGATAACTCAAATTGATCAACCTGCTTACCAAGCCCTATCTGCCGCAGTTTAGTGGCTACATTCTGCGCTTCGGGTGGAAATGCGATCTTCAATAACGGGTTCTTAAAATAACCATCCAGTGCCGACGCCTGAGCAGAGCCATTCGTTACACCAACGCGTAGGGCTTCTTTCAAACCAGATGCTATATCGGTGTTTGTCAGACTACCAGACGCGCCCGAAGGCTGGCTAACGGCGTTGATAATTTTACCAAAAATACCACCACCCGTTGACTTCTGACGGGTTGAATCCTGAGCATAGCCAGCTTGGGTTAAGGTTAGGGCCAGCAATGCGGCTGCAAGAACAGTTTTTTTCATCATTGAATTTATCAGGTTACCATTTTATAACGGTCAATCGCGCTAAATCGTTTTTTCGTACTTTTGACCGCTAGCCGAAACGAAGGTTTAACATAAGTCGTTACTCGTTCTAGCTACTTAAGACTGGGTTTTACGATCCACGTAACGCGAATGACCAACATGATCCGTGCCGAAATCATTACCATCGGCGACGAAATTCTTTTCGGGCAAATTACCGACACAAATACGCAGTGGATTGGTACCGAACTCACCAACATTGGCATACGCCCTGTCCGCAAGTCGTCGGTAGGTGATCAAGCCGATGCTATTTTGCAAATTCTGAATGAAGCGCATCAACGTGCTGATGTGATTATCATTACTGGCGGCCTTGGCCCTACCAAAGACGATATTACCAAAAAAACGCTCTGCACGTATTTTGGTGTCGGAATGGTTCGTAACGAAACGGCGTTGGCACTGGTGACAAGCTTTTTCGAGAAGCGAGGTCGTGCTATGACTGACCTCAACCGCGCTCAGGCCGATCTGCCTGCCAACGCCGTTTACATTCAGAACGATTGGGGAACAGCCCCAGGCATGTGGTTCGAGCACGAAGGTCGGGTATACATCTCATTACCGGGTGTGCCGTTTGAGATGAAGCACCTCATGTCCAACCGGTTCCTACCCAAATTGACTGAACATTTTCAAACCCCAATCATCAAACACAAGATGATTCGGACGGTGGGCATTGGGGAGTCATTTCTGGCCGAACGTATCGAAGCCTGGGAAGATGCTCTCCCTGATCATATTAAACTGGCTTACTTGCCTAGTTTCGGCGGTGTAAAACTGCGCCTAACCGCCACTGGCGATGACAATGATTTACTTGATTGGGAGCTAGCCGAGCAAGTACAGAAAGTAATGCCGCTGATTGAAAAAAGTGTATTTGGTTTTGATAACGACGAGCTGGAAGATGTTGTCGGCACACTACTGAAAGAGCGAAATCTCACGCTGGGCGTGGCTGAAAGCTGCACAGGTGGTTATGTTTCTGCTCAGATCACAAAGGTGCCAGGCGCATCAGCTTACTTTTGGGGAAGTATCGTCAGTTATAGTAATGCAGTCAAAGTGACCCAATTAGGCGTTCAACCTGAAACGCTGGATCAGTACGGCGCCGTAAGCGAAGAAACGATTCGCCAAATGGCAGAGGGTGCTCGAAAGGCATTAGGCACGAACGTTGGTATTGCCACAAGCGGCATTGCTGGTCCAGACGGCGGCACGCCCGATAAACCCGTCGGTACCATCTGGATTGCCTGCGCCACCGATCAGCGCACCGTTACCCGGCTTCTAAAACTTGGTCAGTACCGCGACCAGAATATTCAACTCACCACAACGTATTTGCTGAATATGCTGCGGGAAGAACTTTTAAATATATGATGTATGATATATGATGTATAATATCACCGTGTACATCATATATCATACATTATACTTCATACATCAGAAATGGCTCTCATCGATATGATCATGCCCAAAATGGGCGAAAGTATAATGGAATGTACGGTCATTACCTGGCTAAAAAAGCCCGGCGACCGCATTGAAGTTGATGAATCGGTACTGGAAGTGGCGACTGATAAAGTGGATACTGAAGTACCAGCTCCCTGCAATGGTATTCTGAAAGAGCTTCTGGTGAAAGATGGGGATGTAGTAGCCGTTGGCGCACCAATTGCCCGTATTGAAGCAGAGGAGGCAGTTACGAGTGAATCAAAACCCAGCGAAACTGATCCAGATAATGCCGATCAGACACCCAAAGGTATTGGTGATATTGCTAATGTTCCAGCCGAACCAGCACCCATTGAGGTCACCGAATCTGCCCGCGAACTAGAAGCCAGTATTTCGGCAATGAGTAGCCGACCTAGTTCCGTTCCGGTAGGAAGTGCGACTGCTTTTCCTGATCGCTTTTATTCACCTTTAGTATTGAATATCGCGAAAGAGGAAAACATTTCACGGAACGAACTCGACCGAATCCCCGGCTCTGGGGCAGACAATCGCGTCACTAAAAAAGACATTCTGGCTTACGTCATTGACAGGGCCGAAGGACGATTGCAGGGAGCAGGGAGTACGGAGCAGGGGATAAAGAGCACGGGCTCTCAGTCTATACTACCCCCAGCACCGAGCCCCGTGCTCCAGGCTCCTCGCTCTGTAAACGGCCAGGCTGATATTATTCAGATGGATCGAATGCGGAAAATGATTGCGCAACGAATGGTGGAATCAAAGCAGATTTCACCCCACGTTAGCTCATTTGTTGAAGCAGATTTGACACCTGTTGTCGAATGGCGTACGCAGATTAAAGACCGATTCAAGCAACAAACTGGCGAAAATCTGACCTATACGCCTATTCTGGTTGAAGCTATCGTGAAAGCTATTAAGGACTTCCCGATGATTAATATCTCGGTTGATGGTGACCAGATTTTAGTAAAAAAAGCAATTAACATCGGTATGGCAGTAGCCTTGCCAAGCGGCAATCTGATCGTACCAGTCATCCACAATGCCGATCAATACAACCTGACGGGATTGGCAAAAAAAGTAAACGATTTGACTAAGCGAGCACGAGAAAATAAACTCACAGCCGACGATTTGGCAGGTGGGACTTATACGTTCTCCAATATCGGTATGTTTGGCAATCTGATGGGTACGCCTATTATTGTGCAACCCCAGGTAGCCATTATGGCCTTTGGAGCCATTGTGAAAAAACCAGCCGTTATTGAAACGCCACAAGGAGATTTTATCGGTATTCGACAATTAATGTTCCTCTCTCACTCCTATGACCACCGTGTAGTTGATGGATCATTAGGCGGACAATTCGTTCGGCGCGTCGCCGATTACTTAGAACAATTTAAACCGGGATTTAGCTGATTTATGGATAAAACTGATTTTGCTAATGACGTATCCATTTTATTGAAATGCAAAAACAAAATCCAATAAATCCATAAATCAGCTAAATCCCGGTTCAGAAACATATGAAACAACGCATTGCTATTGACATGGACGATGTCATGGCCGACACACACGCCAAATTTATCCGGCTTTATCTGGAAGGCGAAATGCCTCGCTACACGCTTGAGGAATTAAAAGAAAAATCATTTCACGAACTGTTCGATGAGAATGAGTATGATGCCATCTCGAAGCGAGTCTATGAACCAGGTTTCTTTAGCGATATTCCTGTAATGGAAGGAGCGCAGGACGTGATTGCCGACCTTATGCAGAAATACGATATTTTCGTAGCATCAGCAGCCCAGGAATTCCCAAACTCATTACGCGAAAAATGGGATTGGCTACAGGAACATTTTCCGGCTATTTCGTGGCACAACTACATTTTTATGGGCGATAAGAGTGTCCTGAACACAGCCTACCTGATTGACGATATGCCCCGAAATCTTCGTACGTTCCAAGGCGAAGGTCTCCTTTTTGATGCCCTACATAACCGGGATGACAAGCAGTTTCAGCGCGTAAAGTCCTGGCAGGATGTAGCAAAGGTTTTGCTGTAGTTTCTTTTTCTGTCATTCCTCCTCGCGTCGGAATGACAGAAAAAGAAAAAGCTCCGATTATCGGAGCTTTTTTTATGGCTAGAACTAGACGTTGATTATGCCTCAATTTCCTTTTCAACTTCAACCCGGCGGTCGTGTCCAACTTCAAATTGCGCTTTTTTCGCTTCAGCTGATGGTCTTAATCGAACAATATGAAGTTTGTGCAGAATACCAATTAATGGGAAAGTTGGATCAAACTCGAACCATTTAGCTCCGAAATTTGCCGAATTAGGGCGTTTATGGTGGTTATTTTGAAATAACTCACCCATCATAACGACATCCAGAATCAATGAATTTTTCGATTTGTCCTGATTGTCGAAATTTGCGTAACCATACTTATGGCCGCTCCAGTTGATAATAGCACCGTGTACAGGCCCCATCACAAAGTGAACAGGAAGCAGAAAGAAAAATGCCCAGTGCATATCCAGGTAGATAAATGCAAAGACATAGAATATGGTGTACAAAACACCCCAACCAGCCCGCGATACCCACGAATCACCCAGCTTTTCAATAAAATTCCACTCGGGATAATTCCGGTCGAATTGTTTTTCGATGGCCTGCTTGCGGTGTAATACGGCGTTATAAATATCTTTTGTCTTCCACATCATCGTGAATACATTCTTGGTGTGATGCGGAGAGTGAGGGTCTTTTTCAGTATCACTAAAGGCGTGGTGCATCCGATGTAGCACAGCGTAGGCACGTGGGCTCAGGTAGGACGAACCTTGCGATACATAGGTCAATGCATAGAAAAAACGCTCCCAGAATTTGCTCATCGAGAACATTTTGTGGGCCGAATAACGGTGCAGAAAAAATGTTTGGCAGAACAGGGACAAATACCAGTGTCCAAGAAATGCGGCCAGTACAATCACAATCTTAATTAATTAAAAGGTGAACAAGACGAGTCACTAAGAATATTACTACAAAACTAACGAATTTTCGACCGATTTGGCTTTCCTTCCCCAAATAATACTTTAATTAATTTGTAGTCGTCGCATACTGTAACAGATTGGCACCCATACGCAAAGCCTGCTGACGAACAGGTTCAGGGTCGTTATAAACACTCTGATCTTCCCAGCCATTGCCTAAATCGCATTCATAGCTATAAAAACAGATCAACCTCCCCTGATAAATCAGCCCAAAGCCCTGCGGAGCCTTGCCATCGTGTTCGTGTACTTTTGGTAAACCACTCGCAAATTTGAACTTCTGTTGGTAAACCGGATGATTGAATGGAAGCTCGATAAAATTAAGTTCGGGAAAAACCTTCTTCATCTCCCGACGTATAAACTTATCCAAGCCATAGTTATCGTCGATGTGTAGAAAGCCACCAGACATCAGGTAACGACGCATATTCTGCACGTCGGCATCACTAAACGTAATGTTACCGTGGCCCGTCATGTGAACAAAGGGATAACCGAATATATCTGGACTACCAGGCTCAACAATGTCTTCTTCCGGAAAGATATTCATCCGAAGATTGGCATTAGCAAACTTGATGAGATTAGGTAATGAGGTTTTATTGGCATACCAATCACCCCCGCCATTGTATTTCAACTTGGCAATTTTATAGGCGTACTGACCTTTGGCAATGAAAATTGACGAATGGAAAATAAAGAATAAGATAAGAAGCTTTTTCATGCGTTTATAAAGTTCAATAGTTGGCAGGCCGTTAAAGCGGCTGTTTCGGTACGCAGCCGATTGGGACCAAGCGTTACCATCCTAAAACCAGCCGCAACTGCCTGCTGAATTTCCTTTTCTGAAAAATCGCCCTCGGGGCCAATTAACACCGCGTATTGCCCAGCTATAGTTGCCAACTTAGCCAAATGAACAGCAGGTTCATCATCAGGCAAATGAGCAATAAACCGTTGCTTTTCTGATATATTTTTCAGCAGTTCGCCAAATGGAACAGCTTCATCTAATATAGGCAAAAACGATTGTAATGACTGCTTCATGGCAGATACAGCAATCTTTTCTATACGTTCCAGTTTCAAAACCCGGCGTTCTGAATGCTGACCGAAAAAGAAACTTATTCGCTCTATACCCACCTCTACTGCTTTCTCCACAAACCATTCGATACGGTCCAAATTTTTTGTTGGTGCCACACAAATCCGGATTGAGAATGGGCGTGGGAGAGCTGTTTGCGTATTCGTTATCCGAAACAAACAACGTCGGGCATCAGCTTTTGTAATAACGGCTGTATATTGGTTTCCGTGTCCATCGGTAACTGCAATAATCTCACCAATACCCAAACGCAGGGTTTTGATGGCGTGGCGCGAATCATCTTCGCTTAAAAATTCAACAGGATTGGAGTAACCCAGACCGGGTTGATAGAACAAATGCATAGGTAACACAAAAGTAGGCGAATAGAACTATCGGAACCCTACCCGTTATTTTTTTGTAATTTTGCAGGATATTATAAGTTAGCTGTGAAAAAAGTTGCCTTCTATACACTCGGTTGTAAACTGAACTTCTCCGAAACCTCAACCCTGGCTCGCTTAATGGAGCAGCACGGTTATGAACGCGTGGAGTTCAACCAACAACCAGACATCTTCATCATAAACACCTGCTCTGTAACCGACAATGCCGACAAAAAATGCCGGAAAATTGTTCGCGAAGCACAGAAAATTAACCCCGATGGCTACGTGGCTATTCTGGGATGTTATGCCCAGTTGAAGCCCAAAGAGATTTCGGAAATTCCCGGAGTCGATGCCGTTTTGGGCGCTTCCGAGAAATTCCGGTTGCACGAACTCATGTCAACATTTGAGAAAGTGCCAACCGGCCAACCAGCGCAGGTATTCAATTCGCCCATTGAAGAAGCGATCGAATATCATGCTTCTTACTCGCTCAACGACCGGACACGCACGTTTTTGAAAGTTCAGGATGGTTGTGATTATCCTTGCGCCTATTGTACGATTCCGCTCGCACGTGGTAAAAGTCGCTCCGATACAGTCGCTAACGTAGTACGTGCTGCCCGCGAAATCGCAGAACGTGGTGTTAAAGAAATCGTCTTAACGGGTGTAAATATTGGCGATTTTGGGTTGATTGACGGCCAGCGTCAGGAAACATTTTTCGATCTGGTACGAGCATTAGATGAAGTTGAAGGTATCGAGCGGTTCCGGATTTCAAGTATTGAACCCAATTTGCTTACTAATGAGATTATCGAGTTTGTTTCTCAGTCGAAGCGATTTGTACCTCATTTTCATGTGCCTCTACAATCAGGGAGCAACCGGGTGTTGGGTCTGATGCGTCGTCGATATAAACGCGAACTTTATGTCGACCGGGTACAGAAAATCAAATCCTTAATGCCCCATGCCTGTATTGGTGTGGATGTAATTGTCGGGCATCCCGGCGAAACCGATACCGAATTCAAAGAAACCTATCTGTTTTTGAACGAACTACCGGTATCTTATCTGCACGTATTTACGTACTCTGAGCGCCAAAATACACCGGCAATAGGCATTAAGCCTAGTGTGCCAGGACATGTTCGTGCCGAGCGGTCGAAGATGTTACATATTCTGTCCGACAAAAAACGTCGGGCCTTTTACAATTCTCAGATTGGGCGGGATGCCACTGTGCTATTTGAAGAAGATATCGCCAACGGACAGATGCAGGGTTTTACCGAAAACTATGTTCGGGTGGTAGCCCAATACGATCCACTACTGATCAATGAGACGCTACCTGTTCGATTGACTCGTATAAATGCGGAAGGGCTCATGGAAGTTGAGGAGCTCGAAGTGGTGTTGGAGAAACACTAACTCTTTTGCAACTTGGGCCGGTAATGATTACCGGCCTTTTTTTATCTTTCTTATTCTTACCGCTTACTTACATGAAATTAATCGCTGAGATTCTAATTGGTGTTGTGGCAATCGAGCATATTTATATTTTATGGCTGGAGATGTTTGCCTGGACTACCCGAGGGCGCAAAACATTCCGATCACTTGCCCCGGAGCTATTTGAACCAACTAAGGCTCTGGCTGCCAATCAGGGGTTATACAATGGCTTTCTAGCAGCCGGTCTAATATGGTCACTACTGATTAACGATAGCGCCTGGCGTATAAACGTTGCTATATTTTTCCTGGGTTGTGTGATTGTTGCCGGTATATATGGCGCATTGACGGCTCAAAAATCCATCTTCTTTGTTCAGGCGCTGCCCGCCATTTTAGCCTTAGCGGTTACCTTACTGGCTTAAATCCTAAACCAAGCAAACCATGACACAAGGCGACGGAACAAAAGAGAATCCCTGGCAATTAAAAACTCCTCCTGGCACTGCCGATTACACGATGTACAAAGCAGAGAAAGATGGCAACGATATATTAATGTGTACCGTCGGAAAAACTGTTTTACAGTACGATTACCGTTGCCTTACCGATCTTCACACTATGCTCAAAGAGCATGGTGACTGGATGGAACTTGGTGCTGCTGACGAACAAAAGCCAGCCAAAGACGGAACTGTTGAAGCCTGGGGTAGATCGACAGAAAACCCAGTTGGTGGATGGTATGGATTAAAAAAAGGCCTTCGTGGACGTTTTGGGATGTATGTTCCGCCTTTGATGGAAGCACTCGGTCTGGCCGAAGTGGAGCATAATCCCAAAAACAATCGCATGCGGGCGATATAAAGTAAAGCCTATTATAAAATAGGAAACCGCTCCCAGGCGGGAACGGCTCCATGAGTACAACAAAACCACAGATAAAGCTGCCAGACATTAGGCCAGACAGGTGCCTGTGGCTCTGTCGCTGTATAACGTACTATGTATGATCTACTATTATAACTTCTATATATAGGCTATAAGATGTATGATATAGGATGTGTGAACGAAGCCATATACCCTATATCATACATGATACATATAATTTACGCTTCGATGAGGAATTCGTCATGCTGGCTGACATCCAGACCAGACTTCTCGTCTTCTTCTGTTACGCGCAGTGGTAGAATCAAATCCGTTACTTTCAACAAGGCATACGACAAAACGAAGGCGAAAACAGAAACGGCAACCAGAGCGATCATGTGGTTAACAAACAGAGTCGTTTGACCAAATGCCAGACCTTCGTCAACTACCGCTGAGTTAACACCTTTGCTTGCAAAAATACCTGTCATAACCATACCCACCATACCACCAACACCGTGGCAAGGGAATACGTCAAGCGTATCGTCAAGCGTAGATTTAGAGCGTAGGTGAGCAACGTAGTTCGAAATCATAGCACCAACCGTACCAATGAAAATGGCTGTTGGAATCGTTACAAAACCAGCCGCTGGCGTAATAGCTACTAAGCCAACCACAGCACCGATACAGAAACCCAGAGCAGATACTTTCTTGCCTTTAGCAGCATCGAATAGTACCCAAGCCAGACCAGCAGCGGCAGCAGCCGTGTTTGTTGTAGCGAAAGCCGAAGCAGCAAGTGGAGTTGCGCCAACTGCCGAACCAGCGTTGAATCCGAACCAGCCGAACCACAGTAGACCTGTACCTAACAATACAAATGGAATGTTAGCTGGTGGGAAGTAACTAGCTTCGAGGTGCGATTTCCGACGCTTCAGGTACAAAGCACCTGCCAGAGCAGCCCAACCAGCCGACATGTGAACAACTGTTCCACCAGCAAAGTCAAGCACACCTAGTTTGAACAGGATACCATCTGGGTGCCAGGTCATGTGTGCTAATGGTGCATATACGAACAGGCTGAACAGAATCATAAACAGAACGTACGACCGGAAGTTGATACGTTCTGCCATTGAACCCGTTACTAGAGCCGGTGTAATAACAGCAAACTTCAGTTGGAAGAAAGCAAATACAACCAGTGGGATTGAAGCCGCTAATGACCAGGGTTTGCCGTCCAGCACACCTTTGAACATGAAGTGGTCCATTGGGTTACCGATGAAACCGCCAATCGACGATCCAAATGCCAGGCTAAAGCCGACTACTACCCATAAAACACTAATAACGCCCATTGCAACGAAGCTTTGAAGCATCGTTGAGATCACGTTTTTGTTGTTAACCATTCCGCCATAGAAATACGCCAGACCAGGCGTCATTAATAAAACCAGGGCAGTAGCTACAAGCATCCAGGCAGTATCGCCAGAGTTGATGCCTTCCGTCACAATTTGTGTTGGAACGCCATTGAAACCGGGGATTACGCCGAGCACGGCGACAACTCCCAACAGAATAAGAGGAATGTAATTGGGCTTTTGCATGGTAATCGAGGTTTTTTGTTGTACTGAAATAGTTAAAAATTAAATTAGGTTAAGAAAACGAGGTACTTGTATTAGAATTTAAAGATGGCGGCCATACCAAGCGTAGCTTGTGAGGTTGTAAGCGAGCCGTCATTTTTCTCAAATTTGTTGGCCGAGTAGCTATCAATCCGCAATTCGGGTTTGAGCAGTACGTGACCGTCAGCAGCGGTGATATTACCTGTAACCGTAATCGAGTTAACACTGGCGCCATTACCAGCAGCATCTGTCAGTGCGCGAGCTCCATTCTTGTTATCGAACGTTTCGTAACGAACACCTAAGCCAAATTTATCAGTGAACGCGTAGTTAGCATAGCCAGCAACTCCACCCCAGCTCTTCGACGTTACTGGACCGCCTACCCCTTGATAATCACCCTTTTGCGAACCACTGGCTGCATTCAGACCCAGGAAAAACTTTGGTGTAATCTGATACGTTGTCGTCAGATCGAAGAGTTGGTAGTTTGCATCATCAGCCTTTACTGTTGTCGTTCCTGACGTAACATCCTGCGAAGCTTCGTTAGATACAATAGCGTTCAGGTAGACATTCCAGCCCGAAACAGGCGAGAAAAAGAACTGACCGATCAGGCCTTTCTTTTTATTGTTATCAACCAGGTTATCGACGTTGTTCACCAGGCCGACCATTAACGAAGCTTTGTCGCTAAACGCATATTGGGCTTTTAAACCAATGTGATAGAAGGGTCCGTTGTTGAACAGGTTGGAGAGCGAGTAATTGTAGTTAAGCGGAGCATCAATTACTTCGTAACCGATGTGAGTACCAAATTGACCGGCAGTGAACGATAATTTGTCGGTTGCTTTAAAAACGATGTAGGCCTGTTTGATGGCTAAAGCTGTCGAACCTGGCGTACCCAGCAAACCTACATTGTTACCATAGTTACCTAGGTCAGCAAACGTTCCGAACGTCAGATCCATAACAGCATCAACCTTGCTGGCTGAATAAACCGCCTTAGCCTGAATCAAGCCAATACCAAACTGACCGGCCTTTTGATCGAACGCCCGGGCATTACCAACGCCAGAACCATTCAAACCTAAGTTCGATTGGCTTTTTGGGTTGTTGAAGTTGCCGAAATAATAGGTGTCCATGTAACCGGAGAAAGTGAATTTTCCGGGAGTAGCACTAGTAGAATCCTGCGCTTGAGCAGCAAAACCAAGAAACAAACAGTTAATAAGTAAAATTGCTTTTTTCATACTAATAATTTGGCGGGGGAAAGATCCGTTGTATGTTGTATTTCTGAGCAAATGTTGTCATAGAAATTATCCTACGCAAGTTATAGTCCAAAAAAAATACCTGTTTTTGTGTTTTTTAGTCAATTTTATTGAAAATATGCTATTCATTCCATCATAAATACTGAAAATAGCCCAAAATAAAATTTTTTAATTTATTTGGCTTCAGAAGCAATTCGCCAAATATTATTCTTGTAGGAAGTTAACAGATTTCGGCCTCAAAATCGACTGGTTTAGGCCAATAAATGGTATAAAACAACAATGCCCGATCAGTTCACTGATCGGGCATTGCCAGATATTTTTAGTATACTATAGTTTTACGCTTCAGCGTGCAACCACGCCTTCTTCGCCAATAGAGTTTCTTCTTCTTCTACATGCTCAGGGTCGGGCACGCAACAATCTACTGGGCAAACAGCTGCACACTGGGGCTCTTCATGAAAGCCCATACACTCAGTACACTTATCCGATACAATATAATAAAACTCGTTTGAAACCGGGGATTGCGGAGCTTTACCACTCACAATTGTACCATCACCAAAATCGACTTCGGTTAATTCGGTTCCTCCACTCCAAGTCCATTCAACCCCGCCTTCGTAGATGGCCGTGTTAGGGCATTCGGGTTCGCAGGCACCACAGTTGATGCACTCGTCGGTGATCATGATTGCCATGAGCAGTCTGATTTATATATGCTAAAAATGTAACTTTCTAAATTGAACAACAAATATAACTATTTAAAGGTTGACCGCAAACTAATATTTCATTACATTAGTTGATGGTGTATTCCATTTGTTTATCTAATTCATGCTTCAATCAGAACGCTTGCAAACGTTCGTGGCTCTAGGCGACTTTATTCGCTCAGCCAGTGCGCAACCCGAACTTGACGAAATTGCTCAACGGGCTTATCATAAGAACAATTTTTTTACACCCAACAACTCACTGAACGCCTTACGAGCTATTGCGGACCAGTTTCTGCCGGAAGACAGACTTACAGCCTGGATAGGTCAATATCAGGCTATACTCGCTTCTCATCCACATGCTGAGCCCCGTAAAGTGGGCGTTGTTATGGCGGGCAATATCCCCGCTGTTGGATTTCACGATCTACTCTGTGTACTCATGAGTGGCCACAAGCTATTAGCTAAATTGAGCACACAAGATTTTGTACTAATCCACTATTTAATACAAAAATTAAAGGAGATTAATCCAACATTTGACGAGTGGATTGAAGAAGCTGAGCGGTTAAATGCGGCCGATGCTTACATTGCTACTGGCAGTAACAATACAGCTCGTTATTTTGAGTATTACTTTGCTAAAAAACCACATCTTATCCGCAAAAACCGGACATCAGTAGGACTATTGATGGGTGAAGAAAGTGAAGATGAGTTTCTGAAACTCGGCCATGATATTTCCGATTATTATGGTCTGGGATGCCGTAATGTATCGACTTTGCTTGTGCCGGAGGAGTACGACTTTATACCGCTCTTACGAACGCTGGAACCCCAGGCTTCCATTTATCTAAATAATCATAAGTACCAGAATAACTATGATTATAATAAATCCATTTACCTCATTAACGCCGTTCCTCACCTCGACAACGGCTATTTGCTGGTAACGGAAAACCCTGGCCTGGTCTCCCCCATCTCTGTTCTGTATTATCAAACTTACCAGACGCAAGCCGATGTATCAAGCTGGCTTTCTAACCACGCCAGTCAGATTCAGGTGGTAGCTTCAGCAAGAGGCTGGTACCCTGGAAGTGTTGCTTTTGGGCAAACCCAACGTCCTGGTTTAAGTGATTATGCCGATGGCGTAGATACGATGAAATTTCTGGCAACATTATAGAGACCGGCAACCGGTCTCTATAGACATTAATACCGCCAGCTTTTCAAATCGGCCCCTTTAGGAGCTGACTCTTCGATACGCTTCATAATTTTATCTACATACATCGTATTGTAGCGCAGGCGACTAATGTGATTCGGTTGTGTCGGATCGCCATTCCAGCAATGTTCGGCACGGTCGCCATAAGTTACTTCGCTACTGGCAGGAGGGTTTTTAACGCTTTTTAGAAAATCTTCCATTAGATAGACTGCGTTGTTAAGAAAATAATTATCCATATCTCCGCAGTAAATGTGAATCTTACCGGTCACTTTTGGGCCAAGCGTTTTCCAGTCACGCTTCAGAATGTGCATCAGGTCGTAGTGTTCACGCCAATAAGCCGCAACGGTTGGATCAATTTCGCCAGTTAGCTTATTCCAGACACGTTTTGGATACCCATCGGCTCCTACGGGCGAAAAAACAGCCTCCCAAATGTCGAATTGATCCCCGGATCGATTATGTGTGCCAACGACCAATTCGCGATGGTTCGTTTCCTCAACTGTCCATTGCATTTGTCCTAAATAGTTGCGCTGACCAGGCCGGGGTGTGCGTCGAAACGGTCCTTCAGAATAGTACGCGTTTTTGTCTTTGTAGAGATTAAATACAGTGTACGCATCAAAGGCAATTGGATCTGGGCAAGCCGCAAAACAGCCGTTAAATTCGTCAGGATAAAACACCTGTGCAGCCAAAGCCTCCCAGCCACCTGTCGATCCTCCGTAAGTAAATCGCGCCCATCCCTGACCAATCCCCCGAAATCGTTTTTCAATTTCAGGCAATAGTTCATGCATAATCGCATCACCATAAGGACCTAGGTTTTCGGAGTTGACAGCGTACGAATCGTCGTAGTATGGGTTAGCATGCTGTATCTCAATAATGAGCATTCGGGGAAAGTCCTTGCTTGTCCACTTCTTGTAAAAATCATAGGCCTCCTGCGCCACAATTTTCTTATACCCATAAATATGAAACCGCTTGCTATAATCGGTTGTATCCATATTGGCAGGAGGAGGTGTTTCGCTGAAACCCGAAAAATCGGAGGGGAAGTGGCCGTGAAAAATGCAGAGCGGATAACGCGCTTCGGGATGCTCGTCGAATCCGGCCGGAATGAGTACATGGGCTCCCAGAAACATGGGGCGTCCCCAAAACTCAGTCAGAAGCTTACTCTGAATTTTAATATGCTTCACATATTTCGTGTCTTTTGGTTCTGGTATCGGCGGGATTGCCTGATCCATGATCACAGTAATCCCTTGTTTTACTTTAGCTTTTATGCTGATTTTCTGTGGCTTACTAAAAAGATTGCCGGGAGCGATTCGCCAATTTTGGCCTTCTCCTCTATCCATCGCCAACTTTACCGTATGCCCATCTTTACGCTTGAACGTTTCGTATTTGTGTAAAACGGCCTGCACATAATAATCACCCGGAGCCAGATCGTTCAAACTCCGTTTCGGGTAACCAAATACACTGGCATCGATTATAGCAGGTTGACTGGGTTTCAACGCATTCACATCAATGCCAAATAATTGTGCCGTTTCGACGCCGTCACTTACCTGAAAACGAGGTTCAGATTTATTGGTTTTGGCCAGAATGAGCAGTACTCGCCCATCAAGAGCAACCTTACTCTGGGCATCTGGAAAAGAGATGGAGAACGTCGTTTGGGCGTGCGCAATTGCAGCAAACAGCCCAAATAAAAGGAGTAGACAGTATTTCATCAGGAAGTTCAGGTTGATTTACAGATGGTAAGATACTGAATTTGACAATGATCAACGAAAGCTCTACTGGATTTAGAACAAACAAAACTAGCGCCCAGCCACAAACGGCAGGTGCAAATGCTGGCAAATACATCGCCGTTCAATCAAAGGATAAACCTTTGTATCGAACGACGGGTTAATTTACCGCCGTTGTTTTGAAGTTGCACAGACCATGAAAAACTCCATCAGTATACTGTTATTGCTGGGTGTGGTGCTGTCCTGCAAGAAACGTAAACCAGAGTCTACCCCCTTTTCTATTCAGAGTTTCGACCGTATACAGGAGGTAGTTGGCACTATCGTCATGATTCAGGGAATAAGCTTTGGCCTGATCCTCCTAAAACTGTCGTCAAGTTTGAGGTGGAATGGCAATCATGCGGATTAGACTAAAAGTACAGCCCTTTACCTAAGCAAATCTTGATTACTATGAATCGATATGTTCTTGTACTCATTGGCCTACTACTACGGATTTCAGCAACTCAGGCTCAACCGATCGCTGTCTTAAACACGGCCGACCGTTCAGACGAATCTACGACGACAGAGACAGTTCCCCGCACTACTAAAGCCACTGAGGCTCCCTTTTTCCTAAAAGCGTATGGGTTTTACAGCCTGCTGACACCAGGGACAGAGATCAATTACAGTGGGTCGCAAAGTCAAATCAATTTACCCACCACTTACAAGCCAGTCAATACGCATCTGGGGGCTGGTCCACGCGCTGGTATCGGAGTTGGTCTCATAGTCAGTGATTTCATCAACGTTGGAATTGATGCCGATATCCTTTTCGGAACAGCGCTCAAGGTTGACAACAATGTCTTTATAGGCAGCAATAGTTCAGCTAGCTTCTATAATATTTCGACAACCACAACGCTGAAGGTCTTGTCCATTATGCCCAACATCACCTTCAAAGCCCTCTCGCGACCAGCCTACTACATCTACAATCGACTCGGTTTAATAGGAGGAGTTGTGTTGGATTACAAGACTACTAGTAATTTTCTTGAAACCCCTTCTAAAGGAGCAGTCACTACATCTGTAGGCAACACTACTTACTCAAAAAACTCCCTGGCATTGGGATATCAAGCTGCCCTGGGGATTCAGTTTCGGTTGAGTCAATCTATCCGGGGCTTTGCCGAAGTGGTGGCTTACAATCAATCCTTCAAACCCCGAGAACTTCAGGCTTCCACTACCAGTACAAAAAGTGGAGTAACTACTGTTCAGAGTTCCACTACCGAATTTAAAGATCTGGGCGACTATAATAAATCCAACCCATACGAGCAGCCAAGTTTTAATGTAGCGATCAACAGTGTAGGCGTAGGGGCTGGGCTTGTATTCCGGTTTTAGTTACAGCCCAATTAGTCACTCTAATTCTCATTGCCCGTGATAGGTTGTAAATCTTAGATAAACCGTCAAATCTGCCAACCATGAATCGATTCATTATGCTTCTCATCGGCTTGCTTATGCATGCTGTAACGATACAAGCCCAGTCCACCCTTGCGTCAAATTCTCTGAACCAGTCGGACAGATCCGCTGCACCAGAGGGTGCTCCACGCAAGACCAAAGCTGCCGAGTCTCCTTTGTATGTAAAAGTGTATGGATTGTATGGCTTATTAACGCCAGGGGTGCAGATCAATTACAGTCAGTCGCAAAGTCAGACTGGTATTGCATTTCCATTTAAAACAACGAATAAAGGGTTGGGAGCTGGTCCACGCGCTGGTGTTGGAGTTGGCCTGATCGCCAGCGACTTCATCAATGTGGGCATTGATGCCGATATCCTGTTTGGGTCACCGGTAAAGATCACGAACAGTTATAGTGATGGTTCCTATACGTACACAAACTCATCGAGCACAACACTTCAGGTCTTGTCCATTATACCCAACATTACCTTCAAAGCTCTCTCCCGACCAGCCTACTATATTTATAACCGGCTCGGTTTGGTAGGAGGAGTCGTAATGGATTATACAACGGTAGATAACTCGCTTGATCTTCCTAACAATGGGGTCAGCAGTACGTTTTCAACCACCAGTAAATACACAAAAAACTCCTTGGCACTGGGGTACCAAGCTGCCTTGGGGATTCAGTTTCGATTGAGTCAGGCCATTCGGGGTTTTGTCGAAGTGGTGGCTTACAATCAATCCTTCAAGCCAAAAAGACTTGAAGTTACCAGCAACAACGTAGTTGCGGGAAAACCTACCAACAGTGTTGTTATCACAGACTACAAGGATGATGGCACTATAGTAAATTCTACCACTTCCCAACCAAATCAAGCCTTAAGTTTTAACGTAGCCATGAACAGTGTGGCAGTCGGGGCAGGTCTGGTATTTCGGTTTTAATCGCCCTTGTACTATCGCTCCACTTAAAACTTTTCAACTGCGCCTAAACTTCATATTATGGATGCAGTCATTGGCCAGTGGACTCCTCCTTTTTATCTTACTGGTACACCCTTACATAATCGACTTCCATACGCTGCGGCCAGATACTTTCATCAACGCCCTTTTGACCACCCCAGTTGCCCCCAACGGCCATGTTCAGGATCAGGAAAAATGGTTGCTCAAAGGGCCATTGTGCTATTTCGTTGCCTAGAACTGACTTCTGCACAGTATAATATTTTTGGTTATCTACGAAGAAATCGATCTGGTCGGCAGTCCACTCGATTGCGTAGAGGTGAAAGGCACTCGTAACGTCTTTAATAATTATCTGCTGGCCTTTTTGCGTGCCTTTCACATGATTATAGGCTTCTGTATGCACCGTGCCATGAACAACACCTTCATCGAAACCGACGTGCTCCATAATGTCAATTTCACCGCCGAGAGGCCAGCCGGCCGTAGCAACCTTTTCGCCTAACATCCAGATGGCAGGCCACGTACCCCGCCCAGAAGGCAATTTGGCCAACGCTTCAATCCTGCCATGTTCCCACTTAGTTTTTGTCAGCAACCGGGCTGACGTGTAGTTTTTACCCTCATAAGTTTCTTTCCGAGCTTCAATAATGAGTTTACCGTTTTCGATCCGGGCGTTCTCAGGACGTCTTGCCGTATAATATTGTAACTCATTATTTCCCCACCCGTTTCCACCCACGTCGTAGGTCCATTTAGTTGAATCGGGCAAACCGTTTTTAGTAAACTCATCCGACCAGATCAGCCTAGGAGCTACCAGGCTGGCTGTTTTGCTGTCTGGCATGGCAACATCGGGGCTTTTACAGGCAAGCAAAATAGCAATGGCTATAGTTTTCAACAGCAACAGGTTCTTCATGGTGGTTTAGAAAGTAGAGGTTACTTGTTAGCTGGAAACGCCCATGTCAGAAAGTCCGGCATAATCGCACTCCAGGTTTCCTGATTATGTTTCCCGCCGTTGATTTCAACATATCGAATGTCGGATGAATGAGCGCCGTTGGGGTCACGATGATAGCCTTTTTTTACCAACTCATCAATCAGATCGGTCGTATCGTCGATGGAGTCGATAATCCCATTATTGTTACGATCGCTGGTTTCGTCTTCAGTACCCGTTTCAAACCAGAATTTGAGGTGTTTATTATACTTCCCTTTTCGAACCAGATCGTGCATAATTCGATCGGTTTCGTCTCGGTAACCATCTTCCGTACTTTTGCTACGCCACCAGAACGAACCCGAGAATATGCCTGCTTTGGAAAATTGCTCAGGATGATGAAAGACAATATCAAAAGCCGACAAACCGCCCAACGAAAACCCGGCAACTACCGATTGTGCAGGAGTAGCACTTATATGGTACTGTTTTTTGAGGTATGGCAGTAGTTCAGTCAATATAAAATCGGTGTACAAACCTGCCTTACTACCCCGATTCATATAGTCGGCCTGGGCTGCTGTACCGTACTCCTGAATGCGGTCGCCTGCGTGGATGGCAATAAGCACAAACGGCTGAATGACTCGTTTTTGGTAGAGCGAATCCAGAACAGACGTCATTTTCAATCGAGCTAAATCCTGTCCATCGTTGAGGTACAGAATCGGCAGGTGTTCTTGAAGATGCGTTCTGCTGGAAGCCTGATAACCAGGCGGCAATACGATGTCTAAATGAACGATTCGTTTGAGAGGAACGGAGTATAATGAATCATCGTGCCGGACCGTTACGGTGGGTGGTTCGGCGCAGGTTTGAGCTGGTATAAGGTCAGCCATAAGCGCAAGAAATAACAAAATGATAATCTTCACAAACGACAAAGTAGGCATTTTTTTCGATGCACGCCTTTACCTTTTTTGTCGGAGCCAGCTATTTGTTCTATTTTCAACCGAAATTTTCAACGTTCTCATCAACCAACTAGCATCGTGCAGCAAGATTATCGCAAATGGTATTCGCATCACTTGGGTCGTGATATTGAGATGTTGGTTTATGGCAACTGGGGATATCCAGTATTGCTATTTCCAACCTCTATGGGCCATTATTATGAATACAAAGACTTCGGCTTAACCGAAACTGCCCGCTGGTTTGTGGAGACGGGAAAGGTAAAATTGTATTGTATTGACAGCATTGATCGCGATAGCTGGTATGCCAAACACCTGCACCCCGGCACCCGCATCTGGAATCATGTTCTGTATGACCGTTTCCTGCACGAAGAACTGGTTCCGGGTATTCAGCGGGAGTGTAATGTCCAGAAAATAGGCGTCTCCGGTGCCTCGTTCGGAGGTTATCACGCACTGAATTTTGCGTTCCGGCACCCAGAGCAGGTTGGGCATTTGCTTACTATGGGCGCAGCGTTCAACATCCGGTCGTTTTTGAGTGGATATTACGATGATAACGTCTATTTCAACAACCCACCGGATTTCCTCCCCAATGCTCAGAATAATGAGTTCTATCACATGAACATTATACTGGGAACGTCGGAATACGACTTTTGTAAAGAGGATAATTATCAAATGTCGGGGATTCTGAGTCGTAAAGGAATCCGTCATCAATTGGATGTTAGTCCCTGGGGTAATCATGACTGGCCTGTCTGGAAAGACCAGTTTCCAAGGTATTTAAGCAAAATCTAAAATAAGAGTAAATTTTTAAGCATAGAGGCACAGGGAACGTAGAATTGTATTAATCTGACTAGTAGTCTTTTACAGCTCTTCTTTCCCTGTGCCTCTGTGGTTAAAAATTTACTTAAGCACATCAATATGCTTACCGACGCTCTTACTCGCCTTCGCAATCATATTGACGAAGTGCCCTCCCGGCTGGTTAATTTCTCTGAACCTGAATTAACAGATCATCTCCCAGGTAAATGGTCTCGGAAAGAGATACTGGGGCATTTGATTGATTCTGCTATTAATAATCTGAAGCGGTTTACAGATGCCCAGTCTGCTGAGGGTTCTTATCTAATTCAATCGTACAACCAGAACAAACTAGTTGTTGTCAATCAATATCAAAAGCTTCCTCTGGCTCATCTGTTAACACTTTGGAGTAGTCTGAACAGGCAAATTTTAGCTGTTGCCGAAGCCATTCCGACCGATACACTAAACCGATCAATTCAGATTTCACAGGCAATTCAGCCTGCTGATGTGCGGCAGTTGCATACATTAGGTTGGCTTATTGAAGACTATGTTATACACTTAGAGCACCATTTAAAAACATTATTATAAACTTTTATTCAATTTTATATTCTTTGTGTAATTAACTCATAGCAATGAAGTCGTTTACTAATAATCTCACCTTAAACTCAAAGTTATGTTATGCTAACATTTACACTTGTTCGTCCCAACTTCCGTTCCACCTCTAAAGGTTTACATATGTATGTTCAACGTCGTAATAACCAAGGCTTCATTCTGAGTAACTACGTATGTTCGGTATTGTACAATTGACTTTTTTCTGTTCCACAAAAAGCTCCGTAATTGAAAACGGAGCTTTTTGTTTTTCTGGCCTAACAACTGCAACTTGCTCCGGTTAATGAAATACAAACACTTTAAGTTGTGAATACGCAGTTTATCAACATTGCTTTACTCAGCACTTAACTAATTCATTATGAGCAAGAAATCAAAAATAGGAATTCTTTTTGGCCAGGAAAATACATTTCCACAGGCTTTTGTTGATCGAGTCAACGAGAAACAAAGCGCATTTCCGGCTGAATTTGTAAGCATTGACCAAGTGGAACAAAGCGTTCCAACCGATTACGCAGTAATTATCGATCGTATATCGCAGGATGTCCCATTCTACAAGGCATTTCTAAAAAATGCAGCTTTGACTGGTACAGCCGTTGTCAATAACCCGTTCTGGTGGAGTGCCGACGAGAAGTTTTTCAATAATGCACTGGCGGTTCAACTTGGTGTTCCGGTACCTAAAACCATTTTACTGCCTTCAAAAGAGCGTCCAGACGATACCAACCATAATTCGTTTCGCAACCTGAAACACATGGACTGGGATGGTATTTTTCAGCATATTGGCTTCCCTGCCTTTATGAAGCCTCATGCGGGCGGTGGCTGGAAAAGCGTCTATAAAGTCGACAATCCTGATCAGATGTTTAAGGCATATGACGAAACTGGTCAGCTTGTTATGCTATATCAGGAAGCCATCGACTTTACCGATTATTTCCGGTGTTACTGCATTGGCGGCAAAGACGTTCGTATTATGCCCTACGAGCCACGCAACCCGCATCACCTACGTTACGCGGCCCAAATGCAAACTACCGGCGATGCTGGCAAGAAGTTACTAGCCACAATGACCGACTACGTACTGAAATTAAATCACGGCCTCGGTTATGATTTCAATACGGTTGAGTTTGCAGTACGCGACGGTATCCCCATCGCCATTGATTTCTGCAACCCTGCTCCAGATGCTGATATCCATTCGGTTGGACAGGAGAATTTTGACTGGGTAGTCGAAGCTGCTGCCAACATGGCCATCGAACGGGCGAAAAAAGCGCAAAAAGGCAAAGACAACCTGACTTGGGGAACGTTTGTACGTGGATCTGTAATCAATCAGGAACCAGCAGCCACTCCAAAAGAGGCTAAGTCAACAAAAGGCCCTAAAACAGAAGAAGCGCCCAAAGCTGAAAAAGCACCAAAGGCCGAAAAAGTAAAAGAAGAGAAGCCTAAGAAAGCTAAGAAATAGAATTTTGTCACTAATTGGATCGTGCCGTGACTGGTGATGATCAGTCACGGCACGATCATTGGTAATGGGTATGTGCGAAAGATTCTTTCGTAAAACCCGAAATGAGAGTTATGAATAAACCAGTACAGTACCTAATTTATAGTTTGTTTCTATTTTTTTTAGCCTGCCAACCCATACCAGTAGTCAGAAAACCAGTATTAGTTAGTACAAATCAGATTGTTTTCTACGACAATAGCATTCTGAAAAGATTAAGTTCAAGTAATGACTCATTGATTTACCAACCAGCCGACTACCAGGTAAGTATTAATCGAATTTCGTATCAAACCACTCTCTACGATGGAACACCCATTACAGCCTCAGGCATAGTGTACTTGCCCAGTCAACTTACGGAAACAAAAAAAGCCTATCCTTTGCTCAGTTTCCAGCACCCTACTGCTTACTCCAATGCTGAAGCGCCATCGGGCACTAATTTTGCATCACCGAGCTTCTCCTATCCGCTTTACTTCGCTACACACGGGTACATTGTTGCCTGTCCCGACTACATTGGCTACGGAATTACGGACAAGATTCCCCACGATTATGAATACCGCCAGAGTCTAGCCAACGCAACCGTCGATATGCTTCTGGCAACAAAAGAGTTTTTGGCGCAAAAAAGCCTTACCTGGGCAGGTAAAGTTTTTTTAGCTGGTTACTCAGAAGGGGGCTACGCTACATTATCCGCCCAAAAGCTTCTGGAGAACACGTATAGCACCGAATTTCAATTGGCGGGCTCAAGTTGTGGAGCTGGGCCATATGCTATGCCTGCTTTTTTTGATTATCTGACTAAAAAGCAAACAAGCGGAGGGGTTGCCAACTATCTCTATATCTGGGAGGTGCTATCTTATGATCGTATTTACGCCCTCAATAAACCAATCAGCTACTATTTTAAATCGCCTTATGCTGAACAGATTACCCAGTCGATAGATAATGCTCGGTCAATTACAGCTAGCTTCGACCAACTATGTACAGACCAGTTCAAGGCTGATGTATTAAACCCATCCTCTTCGTTTCGAAAAGCACTGAATGACAATGACCTAACCAACTGGTCTACTCAAACGCCTACTCAACTGATTCATAGCCAACAGGATGAAATTATTCCTTTTTTGACTTCCCTACAAACCTATACCGCTATGAAACAGCAGGGTTCGTCAAAATTGAGTTTAGTTGCCCTAGCAACAGGATTTCACGTTCCTACTGAAGTGATATTTATGCGTCGATCGTTAAACTGGTTCGAGCAATTGAAGAATAAATAAGCCTTTCTAAATGCGGTTTGGCGTTTCGGTCTGCGAACGTTTCTTCTCCTCCAGGTCACGAATACTTGCGTGAATTGAAATTAATACGTCCTGAAAAAACTCCTCAAACTGCTGAGTATAAATAGCCATAGTTAAGGTTAAATTTCTTTGTTTCTGCTTTAAACGAATAAACTGCATATGAGCAATTTTACCGAATATTATTGGGAATATTTGTCCTCAATGGGTTCACCATTCGTCACAAAATAAAACTTCTATATTAATCGGTTCGCGTTTTTTAGCCATATTCGTGCTTTTTCTGAGAGTATAGTAAACTCTATCATCAACGACCATCTTCTTTCTTGTACATGCAAAGACGAGATTTTATCCAGTTGTCTGGCTTAGGCATTGGTGGCCTGCTAACAGCTGGTGTGCCCGTATTTGGCAATCCAGTATCGGCCGAATACCTGCTTGAAGCCAGCGGCCGGGGTGTGGGCATCGATAATGCCGCCAAGAAACGCTTAGCCGACATTGCCCTCAATGCAGCCAAAAGTAAGGGCGCAACCTACACCGACGTTCGTATTGGACGGTATCTGCAACAATTCGTTTTTACTCGCGAAACTAAAGTACAGAACATTACCAGCGCCGAATCGTTTGGCGTAGGTATCCGGGTTATTGCGAATGGAACCTGGGGCTTTGCCGCTACTAGCAACGTAACGCCCGACGCCATTGCCAAGTGTGCCGAAACAGCCGTAGCCATTGCTAAAGCGAATGCCAAACTTCAGACAGAACCGGTTGTACTGGCTCCACAGAAGGGAGTTGGTGAAGTAACCTGGAAGACTCCAATCAAGAAAAATGCGTTCGAAATTCCTGTTCAGCAGAAGATTGATTTGCTGATGAATGTGAATGGAGAAGCCATGAAAAACGGGGCTGCTTTCGTTACATCGAACCTATTTTTTATTAACGAGCAAAAGTACTTTGCCTCGACCGATGGCTCCTACATTGATCAGGATGTGCATCGTATCTGGCCGACGTTCACGATCTCGGCCGTCGACCGGGCTGCCGGAAAGTTCAAAACCCGCGATGCGCTCAGCTCTCCCATGGGTATGGGCTACGAGTATTTAGACGGTTTAGATTCCGAAAAAATAAAGGCGCCCAATGGTCTGGTTGGCTACCGAAATTCATACGACATGCTTGAGGACGCGATTCTGGGCGCGAAACAAGCCAAAGAAAAATTAACGGCCAAAACCGTTCAGCCGGGCAAATACGATCTTGTACTAGATCCCAATCACCTCGGCCTAACCATCCACGAATCGGTCGGCCACCCCACCGAACTCGACCGCGTATTGGGCTATGAAGCCAACTACGCCGGAACCAGTTTCGCTACGCTGGATAAATGGAAATCCAAGACGTTCAACTACGGTAGTAAGCTAGTCAACATTGTGGCCGACAAACTGCAAGTAGGTTCGTTGGGGGCCGTTGGTTACGACGACGAAGGTGTTCCCTGCAAGAAGTGGGATTTGATCAAAGACGGCATTCTGGTCAACTATCAGGCCATCCGCGATCAGGCGGCTATTCTGGGCGAGAAAGAATCGAACGGTTGCTGCTATGCCGACAACTGGGATTCAGTACAGTTTCAACGGATGCCGAACGTATCATTACAGCCGGGCTCTGAAAAGCGCTCTGTTTTCGATATGATCAAAGGCGTTGACAAAGGCATTTACATCATCGGTCGAGGCTCGTATTCTATTGACCAACAACGATATAACTTCCAGTTTGGGGGTCAACTCTTTTACGAAATCAAGAACGGTGAAATAGCTGGCATGCTCGACGACGTGGCTTACCAGTCCAACACTCAGGAGTTCTGGAATTCCTGCGCCCAGCTTTGCGACAAAGACGACTACCGTACGTTCGGCTCGTTCTTCGATGGCAAAGGTCAGCCCTCACAGGTTAGTGCCGTTTCGCACGGTAGTGCTACCACTCGCTTCAACGGCGTCAACGTAATCAATACAGGACGGAAAATATAAGTTTTAGCCGATAGTCATTAGCCCCGCCGTTGCGATCAGTAACGACCTATTAACTAATGACTATCGACTGATAACTATCGACTAAAATCATGGCCATCATCTTAACCAAAGAAGAAGCAAAAAAGATAATAGACAAGGTACTCTCCTACTCGAAATCCGACGAGATGAGTGTCAACCTGTCGGGAGGACGCACGGGAAATATTCGGTATGCCCGTAATGCCGTTTCGACCAGCGGAGAGAGTACGAACCTGTCTTTAGGGGTAACATCGGTTTATGGCAAACGCTCAGGTACAGCCACCATCAATGAATTTGATGATGCCTCGCTGGAAAAGACCGTTCGTCGGGCCGAAGAAATTGCCAAACTGGCCCCCGAAAATCCAGAGTACATGCCCATGCTAGGGCCTCAGACGTATCTGAATACGGACCCATACTCCGAAAATACCGCCAAAATGAACCCGGATTACCGGGCGCAGGCTACCTTCGAAAGTCTTGATCCGTGTCGGAAAAAGAACCTGACTGCAGCCGGATACATGGAGGATTCCACCCGGTTCAATGCCATCGGGAATACCAAAGGGTTGTTCGCGTATAATCGGGAGACATCAGTCGAATTTTCGATCACCGTGCGCACAGCCGACGGTTTGGGTTCAGGATACGCGACTCAGGACGTAACCGACGTATCGAAGCTCAGCACGAAAAACATGACCGAAATAGCCATGCAGAAAGCAATGGCATCGTCGAGCGCACGGGCATTGGAGCCAGGCAAATACACGGTTATTCTGGAACCCGCAGCGCTTGTATCGAACGTCGATGCGTCGCTGATGGTCGCGTTAGTTCGGTCGATGGATGCCCGTAATGCCGATGAAGGCAGGAGCTTCCTAAGTAAAAAAGGGGGCGGTACTCGTCTAGGCGAAAAACTCTTCGATGAACGCGTCACCATTTACTCCGATCCGACCAACATGGAAGTACCGAGCGGTGCTTTCAGTGGCGATGGTCGTCCGCAGGAAAAGATAACCTGGATCGAAAAAGGCGTCGTAAAAAACATGCCTTATTCCCGTTACTGGGCTGAAAAGAAAGGCGTTAAGGCAATTCCTCCCGGAGGCAACTTTATTATGGAAGGCGGCACACAATCGCTGGCTGACATGATTAAGAGTACGGAGAAAGGCATTCTCGTTACTCGGCTATGGTACATCCGTCCTGTTGATCCGCAAACGCTGCTCTATACCGGGCTGACCCGCGACGGTACGTTCTATATTGAAAACGGCCAGATCAAGTTTCCGGTCAAGAACTTCCGCTTCAACGAAAGTCCGGTCATCATGCTCAATAACCTCGAAGCCATGGGAAAACCGGTTCGTATTGGAGGCAATTTAGTACCGCCACTGAAAATCAGAGACTTCACCTTCACAAGCTTGTCAGACGCGGTTTAACCACAAAGATGCACGGAGACACCCTAAGATCCACAGAAGATCATTTAGCAACTGTTACAATTGGGAAAGCAATTGAGGTACATCGGGCTTTAGGGCCAGGTTTACTTGAATCGGCTTATCAGGAGTGTCTATGCTATGAACTTCAAGCCTCTGGGCTTTACGTCGAATGGGAAAAACCGATGCCAATTGTGTATAAAGACATTGTATTGGAACATGGCTATCGACTTGACTTATTAGTTGAAGATCAACCCGTTACCGAACTTAAAACTGTAGAAGCATTGAATGACCTTCATGTGGCGCAGCTTCTAACCTATCTTAAATTTGGCAATCACCGTTTAGGCTTACTTATCAATTTTCGCGTCAAGATGCTGCGAGATGGGATCAAACGACTCACAAATTTTTCTCTGTGAATCTTTGTGTCTTCTCTGTGTATCTCTGTGACCAAAATAAAACAACATGAATCGAAGAGATTTTAACCAACTACTAAGCATGGGAGCTGCGGGTATTATGATACCCTCCCTACCCGCTTTTTCCCGTTCAGTTTCTCCCGAAGCCCTGCTGGAACCTGGCCTGGATGTGGCCGTGAAGAAACGCTTAGCCGATGCAGCTCTGAACGCAGCCAAATCAATGGGCGCTACTTATGCCGATGTGCGGATTGGTCGCTATCTAAATCAGTTTGTCCTGACGCGTGAAAACAAAGTACAGGGCATTATCAATTCCGAATCATTTGGCGTTGGTATTCGTGTCATTGTCAACGGTTGCTGGGGTTTTGCTTCTGTAGGCGATGCCCGAAATGAATCCGTTGTCGCGCAGGCAGCCAAAACGGCAGTATCTATTGCGAAAGCAAATGCCCGACTGTTAACTGAACCGGTGCAGTTAGCCCCACAAAAAGGGTACGGTGAAGTAAGCTGGAAAGCCCCCATCAAGCGAAATGCCTTTGAAGTACCCGTTAAGGAAAAAGTCGATTTGTTGCTTTCCTGCAATGCTGCGGCTATGCAGAACGGTGCCAACTTCGTGAATAACGTGTTGTTCCAGGTAAACGAGCAAAAGTATTTTGCCTCAACCGACGGCACCTATGCCGATCAGGACATTCACCGGATTGGGCCGAGTTTCACCGTAACGGCTGTTGATCCTCAGAACGGAAAATTCTCGACCCGCAACTCGTTGAGTTCACCAATGGGTATGGGTTACGACTACCTTCAGGTTAATCCAAGTGACAAGCAAACCGGCGTTACGACCCGATACAATAAGGGCTACGATATGCTGGAAGATATTACTTTAGCCGCGAAACAGGCCAAAGAAAAATTGTCGGCGAAGTCGGTAGAAGCGGGCAAATATGACCTCGTTCTCGATCCTTCACACCTGTGGCTTACGATCCATGAATCGGTTGGTCACCCCCTCGAACTAGACCGGGTACTGGGCTACGAAGCCAATTATGCCGGAACCAGTTTCGCTACCCTGGACAAATGGGAATCAAAAAACTTCAACTACGGCAGTAAAGAAGTAAATCTGGTGGCCGATAAAACGCAGCAATATTCGCTGGGTGCGGTTGGCTGGGATGATGAGGGTGTAAAAACCAAGAAATGGGACCTGGTTAAGGATGGTATTCTGGTAAATTATCAGGCTATCCGTGATCAGGTGCATATCATCGGCGAGAAAGAATCGCAGGGGTGCTGCTATGCCGATAACTGGAGTTCGGTGCAGTTCCAGCGGATGGCCAACGTATCGCTGGAAGCAGGCAAAACACCTTTGTCGGTCGAGAACATGATCAAGGATGTCAAAAAGGGCATTTACATCATCGGTGATGGCTCCTTCTCGATTGATCAGCAACGGTATAACTTCCAGTTCGGCGGTCAGTTGTTCTATGAAATCAAAGATGGTCAGATTGTCGGGATGTTAAAAGATGTCGCCTATCAGGCTAATACACGGGAGTTCTGGAATTCGTGCGTGGCCGTTTGCGACCAGAGCGATTACCGACTAGGCGGTGCGTTCAACGATGGGAAAGGACAACCTTCGCAATCAAGTGCCGTTTCGCACGGCAGTGCAACAGCCCGTTTCAACGGTGTTAATGTGATCAATACAGCCCGAAAAATCTAGTCAGCAACTAAAAAGATGGCCATCTTAACGAAGGAAGAAGCAAAAAAAATAGTCGATAAAGTGCTGGCTTATTCGAAAGCCGACGAAATGAGTGTTAGCCTGAATGGGAATCGTACGGGCAACATTCGGTACGCACGCAACTCGGTTTCGACCAGTGGCGAATCGGACAACCTGTCTCTGGCGGTAACAGCCGTTTATGGTAAGCGTTCTGGAACGGCTACCATAAACGAGTTTGACGATGCCTCGCTGGAAAAGACCGTTCGTCGGGCCGAAGAAATCGCCAAACTTGCTCCCGAAAACCCAGAGTATATGCCCATGTTAGGGCCTCAAACCTATTTGGAGACGGGAACGTATTCAGAAAGTACAGCCAAAATTGATCCGGAATTCCGTGCCAAAGCCGCTTTCGATAGTATCGATCCCTGCAAAAAGAAGAACCTGACGGCAGCTGGATACATGGAAGACACAACTGGCTTTGCATGTATTGGCAACAGCAAGGGCTTATTCGGTTATAATCGGTCTACTGGAGTTGATTTCTCGATTACGGTTCGGACGGCCGATGGTTTGGGTTCAGGCTATGCTAACCCAGATGTAAACGACGTCAGCAAACTCAATACCAAGGCAACTACCGAAATAGCCATGCAAAAAGCGTTGGCATCGGCAAGTGCGCGGGCGCTGGAGCCAGGCAAATACACGGTTATTCTGGAACCAACCGCTTCGGTCGAGTTGCTTCAGAACATGATGCGTAGCATGGATGCCCGTAATGCCGACGAAGGCCGGAGCTTCCTGAGCAAGAAAGGGGGCGGCACCCGTCTCGGCGAAAAACTCTTTGACGAGCGCGTTACGTTCATTTCCGATCCTATGAACGCCGAGTTACCACTCTCGCCATTCGGCGGAGGAGGTGGTGGCGGTGGTCAGGGCCGTTTCGGTGGTGGCGGTGGTGATGGGCTGCCTCAGGAAAAACGGACATGGATCGAGAATGGTGTTGTCAAAAACATGTATTATTCTCGCTACTGGGCTGACAAAAAGGGAGTTAAACCCATCCCTGCTCCGGGTGGTTTTATCATGCTGGGTGGCACCCAATCGCTGGCAGATCTAATCAAAAGCACGGACAAAGGCATTCTGGTGACGCGCTTCTGGTACATCCGGGCCGTTGATCCACAAACACAACTATACACCGGCCTGACTCGTGACGGTACGTTCTACATCGAAAACGGCCAGATCAAATTCCCGATCAAGAATTTCCGTTTCAACGAAAGTCCGGTCATCATGCTAAACAACGTAGAAGCGTTGGGCAAACCAGTTCGGGCGGGTGGCAATTTGATTCCACCGATGAAGATTCGGGACTTTACGTTCACGAGTTTGTCGGATGCCGTATAGGTTTAGCCGATTCAATTGATATAAAAACAAAGGCCGCTATCGAAAGATAACGGCCTTTGTTTTTGGTGTTTTTCTCGGTTGCATCCTCGGTCTGTGTCCTCACAGAACGCTTTGAATAAGACTGTCAAACAGGCGTTTTGTAAGGACACAGACCGAGGATACAACCACAATAAGTAATTATCTATTTATAAATAAGTTACGTCTATTATTACCCTGGAAAACTCCTTAGAATTCGAATCAATACAAATATGTTACATTAATTTTTCGCATTTTATCAATAAACAAATAATTAGTTGACTATATACATTAACTCAAAATTAATTATAAGTTATTCATTTTTTATAGATATTTAATTTCATAATTTAAGTCGATTTTAGAATATACCACAATCTTTCCTCACCTCCATTTAGACTAAAGCTGACTACTCATTTTCGCTTAATTTAACCATATAGGAGGAATACAACTTGAATCGTCGAGACTTTACTCAAACCCTTGGGTTGGGCGCTGCTGGTCTTTTTATGCCCAAAATACCAGCCCTTGCCCGAACTGTCACCGCTGAAGAATTATTGGAGCCCGGCCTTGACATCGCCATTAAGAAACGACTGGCCGATGTCGCCCTGAATGCAGCAACCGCCAAAGGAGCAACCTACGCCGATGTCCGAATTGCCCGCTATCTGAATCAGTACGTCATGACCCGTGAGGACAAGGTGCAGAACATCATCAACACGGAGTCGTTTGGCGTGGGTGTGCGTGTCATTGCCAATGGCTGTTGGGGATTTGCCGCTATGGGCGAAACGCAAAGTGAAGACGACGTGGCCAGAACCGCCGAAAAAGCGGTTGCTTTTGCCAAAGCCCATTCCAGGCTAATGAAAAAACCTGTACAACTTGCCCCACAGAAAGGCTTTGGCGAAGTTTCCTGGAAGACGAAAGTCGAGAAACATTCATTTGAGATACCGGTCAAAGAGAAAACGGATTTGCTCTTGGCTGTTAATGGAGCAGCCATGAGCAATGGTGCCGATTTTGTGAATTCGACCCTGTTCATGATCAATGAACAGAAGTATTTTGCCTCAACCGATGGCTCGTATATCGATCAGGATGTACACCGAATTTGGCCAAACTTCACCGTTACGGCTGTTGATAAATCGAGTGGTCTGATGGCAACCCGAGAGTCTCTGAGTGCGCCGATGGGTCGAAGTTACGACTACCTGCAAACCAATCCCACAGACAAACTAACAGGCGTGACAACCCGGTATAACCAGGGGTACGACATGCTCGAAGACGCGACAGCAGCCGCTAAACAAGCTCGCCTTAAGCTGAAAGCCAAGTCGGTAGAACCAGGCAAATGGGATTTAATACTGGACCCTTCGCACACCTATTTAACGATTCATGAATCGGTAGGGCACGCTACGGAGTTGGATCGGGTATTAGGTTATGAGGCCAATTTGGCCGGTACTTCGTTTGCAACATTCGACAAATGGAAGTCAAAAAACTTCAACTATGGCAGCAAGGAAGTCAACTTCTTCGCTGACAAAACGCAGCCGGGATCGCTGGGCGATGTTGGTTGGGACGACGAAGGCGTGAAAACCAAGAAATGGGATATTATCAAAGACGGCATTCTGGTCAACTATCAGGCCATCCGCGATCAGGTACACATGTTAGGCGAAACCGAGTCGCAGGGATGTTGCTATGCCGATAGCTGGAGTACCGTTCAGTTTCAGCGGATGGCGAATATTTCGTTAGCGCCGGGCAAAGAGCGGCTCACGGTCGATGAGATGATCAAGGATGTTAAGAAAGGGATTTATATTATTGGCGATGGTTCGTATTCCATTGACCAACAGCGGTATAATTTCCAGTTTGGCGGTCAGTTGTTCTACGAAATCAAAGATGGTCAGATTGCCGGTATGCTTCGGGATGTGGCTTATCAGTCCAATACGCAGGAATTCTGGAACTCGTGCGTGAAAGTGTGTGATGAACGTGACTATCGTATGGGGGGCACCTTCTTCGACGGCAAAGGTCAGCCTGCTCAAATCAACTCGGTTTCCCACGGTAGCTCAACAGCTCGGTTTAATGGTGTCAACGTACTCAACACTGGACGAAAAATTTAACCCTCCTCGACATGTCCATCATATCTAAAGAAGAAGCAAAGAAAATTCTGGAAAAAGCGCTGTCTTATTCCAAAGCCGACGAAATGAGTGTTAGTCTGGGCGGAGGCCGTACGAGTAACATTCGGTATGCGCTCAATAGCGTTTCCTCCGGCGGTGAATCAGACAATATGTCGTTGTTGGTTACGGCTGGTATCGGCAAACGGATGGGTTCGGCGACGATCAATGAGTTTAACGATAAGGCGCTTGAACGAACCGTTCGGCGCGCTGAAGAAATTGCCAGACTAGCTCCTGAAAACCCAGAATACATGCCCATGATTGGGCCACAGACGTATCTCGAAACGCCAATGTATTCGGAAAATACGGCCAAGATGGATTCGGAATTTAGGGCTCAGGTTGCTTTCGACAGTGTTGACGCCTGCGAACAAAAGAACCTCAGCGCAGCTGGTTTTATGCAGGATACAACTGGTTTCTCGGCTATCGCCAACAGTAAAGGTCTATTTGGGTACAACAAAGCAACGTCGGTCGATTTCTCAGTTACAGTTCGGACAGCCGATGCAACTGGTTCAGGCTATGTTACCCGCGACTTCAATGACATATCGAAATTGAAAACTCGTTCGGTGACCGGCATTGCTATGCAGAAAGCACTGGCGTCTACTAACGCTCGGGCATTAGAGCCTGGCAAGTACACGGTCATTCTGGAACCCACCGCAATGGGTACGTTATTGCAGAGCATGATGTCGGGTATGGATACTCGTCTGGCTGACGAAGGCCGGAGTTTTCTAAGTAAAAAAGGGGGAGGAACCCGCCTGGGCGAAAAGCTCATTGACGAACGGGTAACCATCTATTCAGACCCAATGAATCTGGAAGCCCCAAGCGAACCCTTTGCTGGTGAAGGCCGAAACCGCACGGGCTCGTTTCTCGGCGGAGGAGGAGCCGTTGGCGACGGTCGTCCGCAAGAGAAAATAACGTGGTTCGAGAATGGCGTCGTGAAAAATATGAGCTATTCCCGTTTCTGGGCCGATAAGAAAGGAGTAAAAGCAACGCCATCACCTACTGGTTTCATCATGGCGGGGGGCAGTCAATCGCTGGCCGATCTGATCAAAAGCACAGATAAGGGCATTTTAGTCACCCGTCTTTGGTACGTTCGTATGGTCGATCCAAAAACGTTGCTGCAAACGGGCCTGACCCGCGATGGAACATTTTACATTGAAAATGGCCAGATCAAGTTTCCCATCAAGAACTTCCGGTTCAACGAAAGTGCAGTCATTGTCCTGAACAACGTTGAAGCATTAGGTACACCGATGCGGGTGGGAGGCAATCTGATTCCGCCAGTAAAAGCCAGGGATTTTACCTTTACGAGCTTATCGGACGCGGTTTAAATTTAAAAGAACGCTAGATTAAAAGGGAGTCATACGAGCAGTATGGCTCCCTTATCGTTTAATTCGGAACGCCGTTTAAATTAGTCTTTTACCTTCCAAAATTTAACGCAAGCTTTTTTTAATGATTTGGCTTTTATTCGCAATTGGTCAACAAACATTGGCTAACAAGTCGATTCCTGTCTTTAAATTCTAAATTTCAGGTATCAACCTGTATATTGGCCTTGCTTTGTTTACGCTTCACTAATCAATAAATAGGAGAACCAAACCTTGAATCGTCGAGATTTCAATCAACTTATGGGCATGGGAGCCGCTGGTATCCTGCTGCCTAACCTTCCTGCCTTCTCGCGTCCTGTCAGTCCTGAAGCCTTACTGGAACCTGGCCTGGATGTGGCCGTGAAGAAACGCCTGGCCGATGCGGCCATGAACGCGGCCAAAAGTAAAGGCGCGAGCTACACCGATGTCCGCATCGGGCGTTACCTGAACCAGTTCGTGATCACCCGCGAAGACAAGGTGCAGAACATTGTGAACACCGAATCCTATGGGGTTGGGGTTCGTGTCATTGCCGACGGTTGCTGGGGATTTGCTGCCGTTGTCGATGCCAAAAGTGAGGCCGACACAGCCCAGGCTGCCGAAAAAGCCGTGGCCATTGCGAAAGCAAATGCCAAACTCATGAAGCAACCCGTTCAACTCGCTGCTCAAAAAGGCTATGGCGAAGTAAGCTGGAAAGCCCCCATTAAGCGAAATGCCTTCGAAGTGCCCATCAAAGAAAAGGTTGATTTACTGTTGTCTGTCAATGATGCCGCGCTGAAAAACGGAGCCAATTACGTAAACTCAGTTCTGTTCATGGTCAACGAACAGAAGTACTTTGCGTCAAGCGATGGCACCTACGCCGACCAGGATATTCATCGGATCTGGCCCATTTTTAACGTTACAGCAATTGATCCAAAATCAGGCAAATTCGAAACCCGGAATGCTCTGAGTGCGCCTATGGGCATGGGCTACGAGTACCTGCAAGCAAATCCTGCCGACAAGGTAACGGGCATAACCACTCGCTACAACAAGGGGTATGACATGCTCGAAGACGTGACCGCAGCCGCTAAACAGGCCCGCGCCAAACACACGGCAAAGTCAGTCGAAGCAGGAAAGTATGATCTTGTACTTGATCCGTCGCATCTCTGGCTCACCATTCACGAATCCGTCGGTCACCCTCTTGAACTTGATCGGGTACTGGGCTACGAAGCCAACTTTGCCGGAACCAGTTTTGCGACGCTGGATAAATGGCAATCGAAAAACTTCAACTATGGTAGCAAGCAGGTAAATCTCATTGCCGACAAAACTCAGGTCGGTTCATTGGGTGCGGTTGGCTATGACGACGAAGGTGTTGCCACCAAAAAATGGGACTTAGTGAAAGATGGTACACTGGTCAACTACCAGGCCATTCGGGATCAGGTGCATATCATAGGCGAGAAAGAATCGCAGGGGTGTTGCTATGCCGATAGTTGGAGTTCGGTGCAGTTTCAGCGCATGGCCAACGTATCACTGGCAGCCGGAAAGACGCCTTTGTCGGTTCAGGATATGATTAAGGATGTCAAAAAAGGCATTTACATTATTGGCGATGGTTCCTTCTCGATTGACCAGCAACGGTATAACTTCCAGTTTGGAGGCCAGTTGTTCTACGAAATCAAGGACGGACAGATTGCAGGCATGCTCAAAGATGTAGCCTATCAATCGAACACGCAGGAATTCTGGAATTCGTGCGTGGCCGTATGTGACGAGAATGATTACCGACTTGGTGGTTCGTTCTTCGATGGCAAAGGTCAGCCCCCGCAATCGAGTGCCGTATCGCACGGTAGCAGCACCGCCCGCTTCAATGGTGTCAATGTGATCAATACAGCACGGAAAATATAGTTCAACGTTTCAGGTTCAAGGTTCCAACTGGATAGTTCCTTTTAACCTTGAATTTGGAACCCGAAACAACATTTTAATGGCAATCATCCTAACCGAAGCAGAAGCGAAAGCACTGCTCACCAAAGTTCTCAGCTACTCGAAAGCCGACGAGTGCGAAGTGAACCTCCTGGGCGAAGAACGGGGCAATCTCCGGTACGCCCGCAACGAAGTCTCGACCAGCGGCTCGCTCATCAATAAAAATTTAGCCGTACAATCGGCTTTCGGCAAGCGAGTTGGTACAGCAACCATCGATGAATTTGACGATGCGTCGCTTGAAAAAGTAGTCCGCCGATCTGAAGAATTAGCAAAACTAGCTCCCGAAAATCCGGAATATGTAGGTATTCTGGGACCACAGCAATACGTAAAATCGAGTGGTTTCTTTGACTCTACGGCTAAAATCACACCCGACACACGGGCTACTGCCGTTGATAAAAGTCTGCAACTCTCGCGGGAGAAAAACTTAACGGCTGCTGGTTTCTTGCAGGATAATTATGGCTATACTGCCATGATGAACTCAAAGGGCCTGTTTGCCTACTACCCCAGCACAAGTGTCAACTTTTCGTTAACCGTCCGCACGCCCGATGGGAAAGGTTCGGGCTACGTGGCGCGTGGGTATAGCGACTTCACCAAATTGGATACAGCGGCTGCCACGCGCATCGCCATCCAAAAAGCGCAAGGTTCTGCCGAAGCGCGAGCCATTGAGCCAGGAAAATACACGGTTATTCTGGAGCCAACAGCCGCCGTCGTGCTGCTCGAAAACATCTACTTCAACATGGATGCACGCTCGGCCGATGAAGGTCGGTCGTATTTCAGCAAGTCAGGTGGTAAATCGCGAATCGGGGACAAGATTGTTGATGAGCGCATCACGATTTACTCCGATCCGACCAACGCCGAACTGCCTGCTTCGCCCTGGTCAGGGGATGGCCGTCCACAGGAAAAAATGATGTGGATTGAAAAAGGAGTGGTAAAAAACCTCTCTTACGAACGTTTTTGGGCGCAGAAGCAGGGCAAAAAAGCCATTCCGTTTCCCAATAACATGATCATGATGGGTGGCAACTCGTCACTAGAAGACATGATCAAGAGTACCCAACGCGGCATTCTCGTCACGAAACTCTGGTACATTCGGGAAGTTGACCCGCAGACGATCCTGCTCACAGGCCTCACCCGCGATGGGACATTCTACATCGAAAACGGTAAGATAAAGCATCCGATCAAGAACTTCCGGTTCAACGAGAGTCCGATCATCATGCTCAATAACCTCGAATCATTAGGCAAACCAGAGCGTGTAGTCAGTACCGAAACAGATCGCAACTACTTGGTGCCCCCGATGAAAATTCGGGAGTTTACGTTTACGAGTTTGTCGGACGCGGTGTAAATTGACACCCCAAGGATTCATTACTTCTGATTTTACGTTATTTTTCCATGCCAGTTATATCCATGTTTTACGGGCTGATTGTCAGTCTCTATTATCTTGACAACAAATAGCATCATCTGCCCCACATTCATGTTCGATATAGTGAAATGGAAGCCGTTTTTGCCATTGAAAGTGGCGAGTTATTAGAAGGGAAATTACCAAAGGGAAAAATTAAGTTAGTCGAAGCTTGGATCGAAATTCATAGGGAAAGTCTCATGGCCGACTGGCAGTTAGCTATCAGCGGTCAGCGGATTTTCCCAATTGATCCATTAAAATAGATTGGTTATGAATCCTCGTGTTACGGGAGTAAGACCTCTTGATGATTACTGCATTGAGTTGCTGTTCGCCAATCAGGAACGTAGACTGTTTGATGTAAAGCCATATCTATCAATTGGTATTTTTCAAGAACTTCAGGATACTGCGTTATTTAATGGGATTAGGGCATTCAATGGAAGTATCGTTTGGCCTAACGATCTTGACTTAGATCCTGATACATTGTATCTGGACAGTCATCCCGTTGATTAATTTAAGGCACTACCGATGAAAATTCGGGAGTTTACGTTTACGAGTTTGTCGGACGAGGTGTAAAACAAGTTCACTATTAATCCAGTGATGGCAGATTAAAGGCCCTTCATCACTGGTTTTTTTTGTAACTTCATAGCTGAATTAGCTTATTGAAAAGATGCTCGAATCCCGCGTTGCCGATCTCTTGGAAGCCCCAGATGCAAAACTGGTTATTGAACGTGCTCAAGCAATCTTGGCGGATGAAGCCCAGCGTCGTCGGGCGTTTCGAGAATGGCTTCGTGATGATATTAAAGCCGAATTCATTAATGGTGAAGTCATTATGCACTCGCCCGTCAAGCGTCGGCATTTGGATGCGACACAAAATCTAACGACTCTACTACGCGTATATGTACATGTGAATGACTTGGGTGCTGTAGATTCCGAGAAGGCACTTATTGGACTTACTCGCAACGATTACGAACCAGACATTTGCTACTGGAACAGCGAAACGGCGAACTCATTTGAGGATGACCAGATGGAGCATCCAGCACCCGATTTAATAGTCGAAATTCTTTCAAAAAGCACAACTGGCCGCGACCGAGGAGTTAAATTTGAAGACTATGCTGCTCATGGGGTCCACGAATATTGGATTATTGACCCTGTTCGGAAGTCTGTCGAGCAATATCAGCTAGACGAACCAACGATGGCTTTTTCTTCCGTTGCCACCTTATATATCAACGACACCCTTACTGCGCTTACAGTGTCTGGGTTCCAGATCCCAGTTCAGGCTATTTTCGACAAGCAAATTAATCTGGAAACCTTACGGATTTTAATGACAAAGTCCTCCTGATTAATTCTCTCCAATGATTTCAATTACCCAAGCCACCGAACAAGATTTACCCCTCATTCGCGACATCGCTTACCAGACCTGGCCCAACACATTCGGAGAGATTTTGTCGCCGAATCAGATTAGCTACATGCTGGAAATGATGTATAGTCTCGGCTCTCTCAACGCGCAGATTAACGAGAAAAAACATGTTTTCCTGCTTGCTAAGGACACCGATAGCGACGAGTACCTCGGTTACGTTTCGTATGAGTTAGATTATACAGGTCAGTCACTCACCAAAATTCACAAGATCTATTTACTTCCCGCCAGCCAGGGAAAAGGCGTTGGTCGTTTATTGATTGATCAGGTTGCGAGCATTGCGATTCGTAACAATAATACCCGGCTTGGCTTAAATGTTAATCGCTACAACAAGGCAATTCAATTCTACGAACGGATGGGATTTTTAGTTGTCGGGAAAGAAGATATTGATATTGGCGATGGCTTCCTTATGGAAGATTTTGTGATGGAAAAACCGCTAAATCCTTAGTTATTTAACGGCAAAACACGTATTTTTAAGCATAAAATGTAGGTTTTGAGCTGTTTATCCACGTTTTACAAACAGCCCCTAAAATGAATATAATATTAACTGCTAATAGTAATATCGACAGATCAGTTAATACCTGACGGTATTTAGGTTAGCCTACTTTCATCATCAACAAACGCGCTTGAAACCTTTTTTTTTCACACGAATCCAATACACCTCGGGCGACTGGGAAACTGATCAGCGAATGCCATCGAACCTGATGCACTCGCTGGTAGAGTACACGACGTTGCCGGTTGATCAGAAAGAAAAAGTGGTGCAATTGAGTAGCCCTGACCTATTCAAAAGCCCGTTTTGCTACCTCAGTGGACACAAGCTGGTTGAATTTTCAGCACAGGAACGCGACCACTTCAAACGCTACGTTCAGAATGGCGGATTTGTCTTTGTAGACGACTGCAATCACGACGTTGATGGCTTATTTGCCAAGTCATTTGAGCAGGAAATGGCCCGTACATTTGGGCCAAAAGCCTTGCAGAAAATACCTAATTCACACCCCATCTATACCTGCTTTTTTAAGTTTCCCGAAGGCCCACCCACAACCTCGTTCGAACTGAATGGCTGGGGCGACGACCTGGTGCACGACTACCTGAAAGCCATTATGATCAACGGACGAATTGGGGTTTTGTACAGCAACAAAGATTACGGCTGCGAGTGGGATTACGACTTCCGAAACAAACGTTTTCTGGCCGAAGACAATACCAAATTTGGCGTCAACATTGTGACGTATGCATTGACAGCCTGAGTTTATATATGATATAGGATGTATTATTTATGATGTACTGGAAATAGAGTCATACATCCTATATACTACATCATACATCTTTTCATACAACCTGATACACATAGCAAGTTGGAATCAACAGACTTAACTCACTACAAAGCGCTGGTGGCAAAACTGCCCCAGTTACGAAAAGAAATTGGAAAGGTCATTGTCGGACAACAGGATGCAATTAGCGAAGTATTGATTTCGCTTCTGGCGGGTGGTCACTGTCTACTCGAAGGCGTTCCTGGCCTGGCCAAGACGCTGATGGTCAAGACAATGTCTGATGCGTTGGCCATGCGTTTTAAACGTATTCAGTTTACACCCGACCTGATGCCCGGCGACATCGTTGGGACAGAAATTCTGGAAGACGATCTCGAATCGGGTCGTAAAGTATTCGTCTTCAACCGAGGCCCGATCTTCGCCAATGTTGTACTGGCCGACGAAATTAACCGGACTCCGCCTAAAACGCAGGCGGCTATGCTCGAAGCAATGCAGGAGTATAAGGTTACCTATGGTGGTACCGATTACCCACTGCCTAAACCATTCCTGATTATCGCCACACAAAACCCGATTGAGCAGGCTGGTACCTACCCTTTACCCGAAGCCCAGTTAGACCGATTCCTGCTCTACATTAAACTCAGCTATCCGTCTGAGCAGGAAGAGTTAAACGTACTAAAAAGTACCACAGGCACTTCGCGCCCTGAACTGAAAACGGTTCTCTCCGATGAAGACATTATTCAGTTGCAAAAACTCACTCGGGAGGTACACATCAGCGAGGAACTGATTTCTTACATTAACAAATTGGTGCGAGCCACACGTCCAGACAGTACGCCATCGTCTTTTGTCAAACAGTGGAGTGAGTGGGGAGCTGGGCCACGGGCTGGACAAGCTCTGGTTTTGTGTTCGAAAGCGCGCGCTGTACTGAACGAGCGGTTCTCAGTCATTCCGGAAGATATTCAGTCGTTGGCCTATCCTATTCTGCGTCACCGCATTGCGCTCAACTTCCGGGCCGAAGCAGAAGGGATCACGACAGATATGGTTATCAAGCAATTGTTAACCGAACTCCGTCTGGCTTAATACCATGCTCATCACCGAACTTATCAAACTCAACAACCTGCAACTGGCCGGAAAACTGGTCAGTGATGAGGTTATGCTGGGTATTCAGACCAGTCGACGGTCGGGTATCGGAACGGAGTTTGAGCAGTACCGGCACTACGCTCCCGGCGACGACCCCAAACGTATCGACTGGAAGATTTTTGCCAAAACGAGTCATTATTTAGTACGCGAATCGGCTACGGAAAGTAACCAGCAAATTAGGTTTCTACTCGATTTGTCGGGCTCAATGAACTATACCGAAGCGGGTGTTAGTCGGTTGCAATACGCAAAGATTCTGCTGGCTTCGCTGGCGTATCTGGCTAATCGGCAAGGCGATCAATTGAGTTTATATTCACTCGACAATGGCACGGTGCGAACACGGGTTCCAGCGGGCAAACAGGCTTTCCAGAAGATTGTCGCCACGCTTGAACTAGCTAAAGCGTCGGGAGCTTGGGAAAACCAAACGGCATCGGTGCCGGAGTTTAGCCGTAAGCAGGCCGAAATGCTTGTGATCGCATCAGACTTCCTGCAAGTTGACGACGAATGGGTAAAGCTGATTCAGCAAGTAGCTGGCCCTCGTCGGGAGATTGTGCTTTTTCAGCTATTGGGTGATCAGGAAGTCGATTTCTCGATTAGTGGTTTTTACCGGTTTCAGGATTTGGAATCAGGTAAAGAAATTGAACTGCAAGCCGACGCCATTCGGGATACCGTTCGCCAACGTGCGACAGAGTACCTGGCGAACCTGGAAGTCAACTTACGGATTCCGCATGTCCGGCTCATCCGTGTTCGCTTAAGTGACCCAATTGCGCTTATTCTAAAACAGTTTTTAACCAGTTAATATGCCCTTTGTTGAGCCACTTTTCTTGTGGGGTGCGCTGGCCGTTATCATTCCGGTCGCCATTCACTTCTGGCACCAGAAGCATGGGAAACCACTGCCCTGGGCGGCTACTCAGTGGCTTGTCGAGAAGCAACAGCAACAAAGCAGAGGTCTCCAGCTCGATAATATTTTACTACTGATTATTCGGTGTTTACTATTGGTTTTGCTGGCTATTTTACTCGCCCAGCCGCTTCTGAACTGGTTCACTAAATCGCCACAAGTTCAGAAGATTCATTTAGTCCAACCCAGTTCTGCTGTTGCTGATAACTTCAAGTTTGAATTAACAGAAGCGATCAAGAAAGGCGAAAAAGTTGTCTGGGCAGATGAACGTCTGGAGAAAATGGATGATAAACCGTATAGTTTTCAAAACTCAGCGCGATTTGATCCATTACAATTGCAAACAGCCATTCATCAACTGGATGCTCAACATAATGAGCTGCATCTGTATATCAGCAATAATCAGGCGTTGGCCAATATCCCGGCCATCACAGTTCCAGCTCATTTTCAGTTGCACACCATAGCCGATTCAGCAAGCCAGCCACGTGCTTATCTGACCTTAAAAGACAGTAAAAAGCTGTTTGTGAACCAAGCGGGTAAACTGACAAGTGGAGCTGCGTTAGATCCATCGTTGAAATTTCAGTCAGAGCCTACGCATTTGGGGCCAATTAAAACGCTGGTTACGTATCGGAACGAGCGGGAACGACAGACCGTTAAAGCCGCTCTTGCAGCCTTGACCGATGTATATGGACTGGATTTGGTGATTGATGAGAAACAAACTCCGAATCAGGTATACGATTGGGTGCTCACCGACCAGTTGCCGACAAAACCATCACCGCAAACGTTGTTTATTGCTTCAGGGGTTATGCAACCTAGTGCACTTTCCAACGTCATTTTTACGAATGAGACACTGACTCCCCAAACATCCGAACGCGTCGAAAATGGGCAATTACCGGAATGGCTGGGCGAGCAATTGTTACGACATTATAACGTAATGATGACCGTACAACCACTGAGTCAAAGCGATCTCAAGACCGTATTTATACCCTCAACCAAACCAACAACAGAGCAACATGCGAGTCTTCAAAACGCACTTCTTCTGTTGTTTATCGTTTTAGTAGTACTCGAACGCTGGCTTGCCTTGACAAAAAACGCATGAACGAACTGAAACGCCTTATCTCGTCGGTCACGTACCAGCTTTATGCCAACGCCCTGTTGCGTTGTCTATTGCTGGCCGCTTCGACCTATTTGCTGACAGTCACGTTTACGGGGCCGTCTAGTTGGCCTATTGTAGCGGGCCTGGTTGGGTTTTGTGCGGGTGCTATCCTCAACAAATTGTATCAGGACAAAAAACCACTCGCCATTCGGCTTATTCACCAGACCGTTGGTGATACAGAATACAGCCTGCCCCTATTGACCAAACCCCAGCTCAATCTGGCCGAACAACTTCAACTCGACCGGCTGAATCAACAAATTCAGCACGTGCAGATACCTGTTGTTGTGCTCTCGAAAGCAGGCATGTATGGTTTGTTTTTGCTAGGAGCACTGGCCGTCTATGTGGGTTTTCCAATGTTGAAAAATGGCCCTAAAGCGGATCCTAAAAAGAGTGGTTTTCTGGCCGCCATTATGCCTGAAAGCAAGCCCGCTCCGCCTTCATTTGAATCGGCAACCCTGCACATTCAGCCGCCTGCTTATACCCGACTTCCAGAAACGAATTCGACCAATTTAAACGCATCGTCTATTGTTGGTTCAAATCTGACATGGCGAGTGGAGTTCAGCCATACACAACAGGTATCGGTGAAGCTAGTCGGTAGTCGTGGACAGGAATTAGCCTTCAAACAGTCAGGAGCTGCGTTTACGTATCAGGATCGACTCATTAGTTCAGGCTTGTATGCCATCAAAGCTTATTGGAAAACTGCCGACAAGCGAGATTCGGTGATTTATCAATCTGATTTTTACCGACTTGAGGCAAAACCTGACCTCGCTCCCAAAATCGAACCAGATTCAAAAGTACTCTACCAGTTCCATTACCTCAAAGACCCGAAAACAATGAATATCGGAGCCAAAATCTCCGACGATTTCAGTATTTCGCAGGCGTTTATTGTGGCCACTGTAGCGCGGGGTTCTGGCGAAAATGTGAAGTTCCGGGAGATGAAATTCCCCCTCAGCCCGACCAACTTTAAGGAGGCTCGGATGACGAAAGCCATTGATCTGAAAGCGCTCAATTTCGCCCCTGGCGATGAACTCTATTATTACTGGGCTGCTTTCGATAATCGGCAACCCGAGCCCAATTTCACGAAGTCGGACACGTATTTCGTCGTCTATAAAGACACAACGAAGGTAGAAGAAAGTGAACTGGCTACCATGGCCGTGAACATTATGCCCGAGTATTTCCGGAGCCAACGGCAGATTATCATTGACACTGAAAAACTGATTGCCACCCGCAAGAAAATAGCCGACAAATCGAATCCGACCCACGCGTTCAAAAGTCAGTCGAACGAGATTGGATTCGATCAAAAAGCCTTACGGTTGCGCTATGGCCAGTTTTTAGGTGAAGAATTTGAGAAATCTATTGGCGGAGGTGAGCCTGCACACAGCGATGCGGCTCCGGTTTCGGGAATGGCGGCCATCGATGCGTACATGCACAAGCACGATGAGGGCGAAGGCGATCACGGAGGGCCAGCTCAGGCGCATCATGACGAAGATGAACACGATCACGGCCATAGTCACGGTGGAGCCGCAGATGATAGCAAAGACCCACTAGCGGCTTTAATGGAACAGTATGTGCACAACCATGACGATGCCGAAACGAACACCTTCCACCAGCAATCGACACGGGCATTGTTGAAAACGGCTCTGGAAAATATGTGGCAGTCGGAGTTGCATTTGCGCTTATACGAACCGGAGAAAGCACTCCCTTATGAACAGGAGGCTCTTAAATTCCTGAAACTGTCGCAGCAAAAAGCCCGGTCGTACGTAAAGAAAACGGGTTTCGATCCTCCGCAAACGAAAGAAAAAGAAACCCGACTCACAGGTGAGTTTAAGAACGTGACAGACGCCTTCAAGCAGGAACGCAGCTACAGTCAGCAACGAATTGAATCACTGGTTGCCAGCGTTCTCGGCTATCTGGATTTACCCAAGCTTGATAACCAACAGCGGCAAACGACTCAGCAACTAAGCAATGCCCTCACCGATCCAGCCGTGAACGGTGGTTTACAAAACTGGTCGGTGCTGGCTACGTTAAAAAAACTGGTTGGTGGCAAGTCGATTTCTGATGTAGAGAAAACGGGACTAAAAACAAAGTTGTATGCGCTAACCGGCGCATCGGAGCGCACGGGCGCGTCGTATGTAAGCGACCGCAAACTGCAACAAGCCTTCTGGCGACATCTTAAGTAGGTTAATACGAATGCACACTACTATCAACTGGACTACCCCAATTTCCTGGCTTATTGCACTAGCCTTGCTGGCATTACTTGTTGTTCAGCTTTGGTTTATTGTACGTAGTGAATCCCTTTCCAGTAGCCGAAAATGGATTCGGGCGGGACTGAATGGCTTGTTATGGGTAGTTTTGGCAGCGTATTTTCTACAAATCCAATGGCCCATTTCCCGACCGACAACACACGCGCTATTGGTTGGTGATGATGTTCCTTCATCAGTTGCCCGTCACCTGAAAGACAGTTTGCATATTCAGGAGAGTTTTACCAGCCGAAACCTCAAAGCGGCCTACGATTCAGTCACGCTGGTTGGGCAACAGTTTCCGACTGAAACATTGACTCAGCTTAGCAACGCCGAATTGCAGTGGATTCCGTACAATCAACCCGATCAACTCGAAGCTATTCACTGGAAAGGAATTGTAAGACAAGGTGAAATGCAGTCGGTAAAGGGTCAGCTTCAATCGTCAAAAAAGCAATCGCTCCGGGTTCGATTTGGCAATAAAACATTAGATAGTGTGGGCGTGCACGAAGGTGTCAACGTATTTGCACTCCAATTTCCAGCATTTGCAAAAGGACACAGTCAGGCAGAATTAGTACTGGGTACGACCACGCTGGATACGCTTCATTTTTTCACCCGGCCAACCGACCCGCTAAAGGTCCAGATTCTGCTCAATAGTCCTGACTTTGAGAGCAAGACGTTAGCCGATTGGCTGGGCAAACAAGGCTACACGGTCACAGTATCAGCCACGCTCTCGAAAGATATCAGCAGCCAGATCAGCATTAACAAATCGGGAAAATCAGCAGCAAAGGCAGTACCAGACCTTATCATTACCGAACCTGTGAATGCGGCTAATACAGTTGTCAAAAAAGCCATTGCCGACGGGAATTCAGTACTGTTCATCAACCTGACAAACCCAGAAACCGATTGCCGAACGATTAATCAGGCATTAGGCAGTCACTGGCAGGTTCGTAAAGTTAACAACGAACCGCTGATTCCGCTTGGTAACGGGTTGAATGCACTCCCCTATCGGTTCGCAGATAGTCCGAATCAGTTTTCTGTTGTAGGTTATCCGATTGCCACTCAACAAACAACCGGACGCGTGGGCGTTAGCCTCCTCAGTGAAACCTACCCCTTGTCACTAAGTGGTGATAGCGTAACATATAACCGGGTGTGGACGGCCGTGCTGGCTCGCTTATCCGAATCAGACAACAATACGGTTCAGATCGATGCACCTGTGTACAGTGCTATTCGGCACTCAATTTCAATTAACAATCCAACCAATCGATTGACTAGTCTTCGTGTAGGACAGGAAACACTCCGCTTAAGCTATTCGCCAGTCAACGACCGCTCGGCGATGGGCACATCCTCATTTAGCAAAGCAGGTTGGCAGCCAGTACAGGATTCACTTGCCTTGTACGTCAATCCTATGAAAAGTAGCGATCCTATCGCTGATCGGGCATTGGTGAGTCGGTTTATGTTAGCTCATTCGTTATCCTCATCCATTGAGGGCAACGCAAATCGAACGACCACCGCTCAACTCCCAAACTGGGCCTGGTTGGTACTTTTACTAATCTGTTTCACAGCCCTTTGGGTAGAGCCAAAACTAGGTTGATATCAACTATATTTTTTTACGCCCCCAATAGAGTCAAGTGTTTATAGAGGTCACTTTGACTATAAACACTTGACCCATCGGGAGCGTAATTACCCTCCTTATCGGGTTTGGCTGGAATCAACTTTATCGGTTGGTTTATCGGCATGTCGACCATCGCAGCCATGATGACTATAGCGAAAGTGGTGGCCATGATAGCCCCAGCCATGTTGTCCATACGAGCGAGGACCGACGAAAGCCATTAGGCTACCGAAGGTGAGGGCTGCCGTGAGGATCACAGCCCAGGGATTTAAGCGTTGTCTCATTAGTTTCGGTTGTTTATACGTTTGTAGACGTTTCATTCGTCGGATTCTCCGCTGCTTTCTGGCTAGTGTAGTCACCGCAACGACCACCCCGCTCGAAACGCTGTTTGAATTGATTATACTCTTCGTCACTCATGTGGCGAATCCGGTCGGCAAAGGCAGGCATATAGCCATATCCTCTTCCTGACCCCCATCCGCTCCTTCTGAAACGTCTACCTCCAAAGAGCCGGAACAAAGCACCGACGATCAGGAAGAAAACCACCAACCGAATCAGGAAGAACGGCATGATGAATAAAGCTAGCCCCAGCAGCAAACCGGCGGCAATTGATCTTACAAGGTTATTGTTCATTGTAGTTGTCTAGTTGATTGTTGTTCTACTAAGGATGACGGATGAGCGGAGAAATTACTTTAATGAAGGTGAAGATTATTTATTTATGACCGCACGTTCTCACTCGGCAAAGCCGAGCGAAAACCTATGCACATAAAAAAACCTCATCAGATAATTTTGATGAGGTTTCTAAATAGATATACTTGAAATAATTACGACCGGTCTTCACCACGCCGTCGCCATTCATTTTTGAATTTTGCTCGATCTTCGTCACTCATCTGGCGCCACTTTTCGCGCCAGGCCGGTCCACCACCATCAAACGAGCGGTTACCAGGTGGGCCCGCTTTAAAGCCTCCCAGCAAGATCCGGCTTAAAATCAATAACCCCATTGCCTGCCAATAAGTCACGGCTTTCACGGGCACAACCGCGACCAATACCCTATTCCAAAGCCAGTACACAACAAACGAAAAGGCAAACAAGGCCATCAGAATGAATAAAGGAAAGAAGAATCGTATCCGCCTTCGGCCAGCGTAATTTCTCATTGTCTTACAGGTTATCGAGTTCGTTGTAAAGGGATTGCAGTCGCTTGCGCAAATGCTGCACAGCATACCGTTTCCGCGAAATTATGGTTTTCAGGTTTTCGCCAGTGTCATCAGCAATTTCCTGCAAGGTGCGATCTTCCAGCTCATTTTGTACAAACACGCTCCGCTGATTTTCGGGTAATTCATCCAAGGCTCGCATCAGTTCATCCCAGAAAATATCCTTAAAAAACTGATCTTCGGGTGTTTGCGCATCGGCCAGTAAAATTTCTCGAAAGCTAACATCGCCCTCCTCGTCTTCAATCATCAAATCAGACAAGGGGTCTTCTTTTTTCTTCCGATACGTATCAGTTATGCGATTACGGGCCACCTGAAACAACCAGCCGCTAATGCTTTCGATTCCATCGAGATCGACCACTTTGCTGAGTTGATACCAGACGTCCTGCAAAATATCTTCCGCATCTTCGTCAGATTTCACCTGCCCACGAATAAAGCGCGACAGTCGATTTCCGTACTGTTTAACTGTCTCAATGATATTTCGCTTAGGCGGGTTAGCCATCCTGATACTCTTGGACTCGCTGTGAGTTGGTGAAAAGGTTGCCATGTAGTCAAAACCGATTGGCATCGCCAGTGAAACCCAGACCAATCCTAATAAGTGCAAAACCACTGGCCCTGATGGGCACTAAATTAATAGAAGGTCGTCAGAATAGATGACCGGTTTTTATTCGAGGTTTTAAAACACCATTACCTTTTCGGTTTGGTAGCTTAATTCCAGAAACAAAGAAGTAATTTGCCTGACCTGCGGCTAGTTTCGCAGTCTAAAATATCGACTATGAAATACATTTCTCTTATCTGTTTTCTTTTTTTAGTGTTTGCCTGCGCTCCTGGCAAAGAGAAGATTTGCGGTAAAATTGACGACAGCATTCGCCATTATCTTGAAAAGTCAAACAAAGATCTGGATATCCATGAGTTAAAAACAACCGACTTCGTTATGGTTGGCGCTGGTCGATTGGACACGCTTAGTAAGGAAAATTACAACCAGAAGATCGCCTATTTTTCAAAGCGATACGCTGCTTCCGGTAATGTGGCAAAAGCTGACCTGGACTCGATGAACTATTACGCTAAATTAGATTCGCTGACGGCCCTACAGATTACAACCCGATGGCAGGACCCTCAAGTTTATTATTACTCAAAAACCTATCTAAGCACAACGATGGGTACTGTAAAGAAGAGCGATACGGTGCACTATGCACTTGACCGAACCTTTAAACTCATTCCTATACTCTAATATTGGACCTGTGCCATTGTATTGCACACATTATCTGCTGATCATTACTGTTCATCGTTGATTAACAAAAAAGCTGCTGCTCATAGTGAGCCAATCGAAAAACTATTATCTTACCTCTTCGTTTCTCAACTTATACGAAACTGCATTTTTCTAACCCACGACACTAATGCCCGTATTCACCCTCGGAATCGAAGAAGAGTTTCAGACAATTGACCCCAATACCGGCGAGTTGCGTTCGCACATGTCGAAGATTGTCGATGGCGGCCAAATAGTTCTCCAGGAACGCGTAAAGGCAGAAATGCACCAGGCGGTGGTTGAGGTAGGTACCAACATCTGCACCAATATTCAGGAGGCACGTCAGGAGGTAACGTACCTCCGTAAGATGATTATTGAGCTGGCCGAAAAGCAAAATCTAAAAATTGCCGCTGCCGGGACCCACCCGTTTTCGGACTGGCAGGAACAGCTCATTACGCCCAACGAACGCTACGACCGGCTCATTGAAGAAATGCGCGATGTCGCCCGCTCGAACCTTATTTTTGGTCTGCACGTCCACGTGGGTATCGAAAGTCGGAATGAGGGCATCCAGATCATGAACGCTGTTCGGTATTTTTTGCCCCATATTTACGCACTCTCCACCAACTCACCCTTCTGGCGGGGGCGTAATACAGGATTCAAATCGTACCGTTCAAAAGTATTCGACAAATTCCCACGTACCGGAATTCCTGATTTCTTCTCCTCGGCCGCTGAATATGATGAGTACATCAACCTGTTGATAAAAACTGGTTGTATCGACAACGGCAAGAAAATCTGGTGGGATATTCGCCTGCATCCCTTCTTCGATACGATTGAGTTCCGCATCTGCGACGTACCGATGCGTATCGATGAAACCATTTGTCTGGCGGCTATTATGCAGGCACTGGTTGCCAAAATCTATAAGTTGCACAAACAAAATCTGAACTTCCGTCCCTACCGGCGCATCCTGATCAACGAAAACAAATGGCGGGCGGCTCGCTATGGTATTGAAGGGAAACTTATTGACTTTGGCAAGCAGGAGGAAGTTCCAACCCACCAGCTCATTCAAGAATTATTAAGTTTTATCGACGATGTTGTCGATGAACTTGGCAGCCGCGAAGAATGCAACTATGTGCTCAAAATCCTCGAAATGGGTACTGGAGCTGACCGCCAACTAGCTGTATTCCAAGAGACCAACGACTTCAAGCGCGTCATGGATTACATCATCGAAGAAACTTCTTTGGGCATCTGACAGTTATTTTTGAACGACTATCATCAACATTAGCCGTAACTACAACCTATGAATCAAGTGAAAATCGCCGTTCTGGACATGAATAACAACCACGCCAATGAGGGTATGCGTTGTATTCTGCAACAGATTCGGAACATGCAGGGGAACACCCAAGATGAACTCAGTTATGACGTATTCGACGTTCGATCAAAAAACGAAATTCCTGATTTAGACTATGACATTTACATTTCATCGGGTGGCCCAGGAAGCCCGTTAGCGTCATCGGACGAATGGGAAGCTCGTTTTTTCGACCTGATCGACCAGATTATCGACTGGAATAAACAGAACGACCGCAAGAAATTTGTCTTTCTTATTTGTCACTCGTTTCAATTGGTGGTACGCCATCTTGACTTAGGTTTATTAAGTCGGCGTCGGTCAACTTCGTTCGGTATTTTCCCAGTCCATAAAACCGACGAAGGCGCAGAAGAGCCTTTGTTTGAGGGATTACCTGATCCATTTTATGCCGTTGATTCGCGGGATTACCAGATCACTGAACCAAATGCTGAACGTTTGGACGAAATGGGAGCTACTATTTTGTGTCTGGAAAAAATTCGCCCCCATGTTCTACTTGATCGGGCGGTGATGGCGATTCGGTTTTCACCCGAAATGATTGGTACTCAATTCCATCCTGAAGCAGATAATCAGGGCATGTTGCGCTATTTCCTACAGGACGAGAAACGTAATCACATTATCTCGAATTTCGGTCAGGAGAAATACAATGACATGGTAGCATATCTGCAAGATCCAGATAAAATCGCACTCACGGAGTCAGTTATTCTACCCGGCTTTTTGACTCAGTCCATTCAGGCATTAGACCTGTCCGAACAGTTTATAGAACAGAATTAACCCTGTCCTAGGAAATTTATGATACAGTCCGTTCGTGAAACTTACAACCAAGCTTTTAGCCCGGAACGATACCGGGCTTTTTTGGATAAAATAAACGCTGATCTACCCGATCAACTCGATTTTCGCGTGGCAGAAACACCCGTTTTTGTCCCGAAAGTACTGACAGACAATATTCTGCAAGCCTGCGACGATATTGTCAGCGTGATTACCCGCGACGATTTCAAGAAGCTGACGGAGAAGGCAATTCCAGCGGGGCAGAACGTACCGAATGAAGATGAGCACACGCAATTTATGGCGGTAGACTTTGCTATCTGCATGGATGAGAAGGGTGAGCTTACACCACAACTCATTGAATTACAAGGATTCCCGTCACTCTACGGGTTTCAGCCATATGTTGCCAATCTGTTCCGTTCGACTTATCCAATTCCCGACAATCTCTCGCATTTATTCAACGTCGAAACGAATGCTGAGTATTTGGAACGGCTTCGGCATATGATTGTAGGAGATTGCCTGCCCGAAGAAGTCATTTTGCTGGAAATCTATCCTGAAAAGCAGAAAACACGCATTGACTTTGTCCTGACAGAGCAAGCATTGGGTGTTGCTCCCGTTTGTTTGACCAAAATTAAAAAGGAAGGTCGGGCGTTGTTCTACGAAAAAGATGGACGACAAACTCGAATTAAGCGCATCTACAACCGACTGATTTTCGACGATTTACAAAATTTCCCTGATCTAAAAAGTGGTTTTCACCTTACCGACGACGTAGATGTGGAGTGGGTGGGTCATCCAAACTGGTTTTTCCGCATCAGCAAATACACGCTTCCCCTGTTAAAAAGCCCATACATCCCCGCTAGTTATTATCTGTCGGATTTGAGCGAGTATCCTGCTGACCTGGAAAACTACGTATTGAAACCATTATTCTCTTTTGCAGGCAGTGGCGTTAAATTACACATTACCACCGCCGATCTCGATGCTATTCCCGCCGATCAACGTGATGGCTATTTGCTCCAGCGGAAAGTCAAATATGAACCGGTTATTCAGTCGCCGGATGGGTTGGTCAAATGCGAGATCCGTATGCTCTTTATCTGGCCCAAAGAAGACGCAGCCCCCACCCTGCTTACAAACCTCAGTCGTCTGAGTCGGGGCGAAATGATTGGGGTTAACTTCAACAAAAATAAAGACTGGGTCGGCGGCTCAGTCTGCTTCTTTGAGAAATAAACGTTTATAGTTAAACACGGAGAAACGGAGGAGTCACGGAGTTCACAGAATTTTTGTTCTCCGTGACTCCTCCGTTTCTCCGTGTTTAAGAATCCTTTTCTACATGGAAACCCAACCGATTACCACTACCGAAAAATCCTTTTTTGACCTTACTGGAAAAGTAGCCATTATCACCGGAGCCAGCAAAGGCATTGGCGAAGATATGGCGCGTGTATTTGCCCGTTTTGGGGCCAAGGTTGTGATTAGCAGCCGTAAGCAGGATGCCTGCGATACCCTTGCTAATGACATTAAGGCACAAGGGGGAGAGGCCACAGGCATTGCCGCCCACGTAGGCGATATGGGCCAACTTCAGCAGCTAGTCGACAAGACTATAGCGACCTACGGTGGCATTGATATTCTGGTCAATAACGCGGCATCAAACCCCGTTTTCGGCCCGTCTCTCGACTGCGACGGCGCGGCTTTCGACAAGATTATGCAGGCCAACGTGAAAGCTCCTTTTGAGTTGAGTAAGCTCTGCTATCCCAGCATGAAAGCCCGTGGAGGTGGTAGCATCATTATGATCAGCAGTATCGCCGGACACACTCCTGACCCTGGTTTAGGTATGTACAGTGTGAGTAAAGCCTCATTGAATATGCTTACCAAAGTGCTGGCTAAAGAGTGGGGTGTTGATGGTATACGTGTAAATGCGATTTGTCCTGGCTTGATCAAAACCAAATTTAGTCAGGCGCTCTGGCAGGATGAAAAAACACTGGCTCGCTTCACTAAACATATTCCCATTGCTCGAATGGGTACAACTGACGAAATCAGCCCACTAGCACTTTTTCTAGCTTCTGATGCGTCGTCCTATAGCACAGGAAGTTTGTTTTACGCCGATGGTGGAACAGTGATTTAAGTAAGACAGGGTACCTTTCTTATAGTACGAATTGGGTCTGAAAAGTCGGCACATGCTCAACCTATTCAGACCCAATTATGCTTTTAAAAGCTGAAACTTAGTAGGCTTCGTATTCATACTCAGTCGTCGCTGTGGTTGTAACGACCTTCGTCAGCAAACCATTTGAGTCATACATATATTGTTTATCACTTGTAACGGCATTATTCATACTGAACATACGGATATCAGGTTCGCCAGTAATTAACCCATAATAAGGATTGGGCTTATCGTCGTATTGAAAAGTTGTCGTGACATTCGCAGATTGGTTTTCGCTTTTTTCTACTTTAACAATGTTGCCTCCGTTATAGGTGTATTGTTCTACCGACTGGCCCAATTTGAATCCGCTACTGTCCCAAAAATCACTTGTTACTTTAACAGGAAACTTAGTGTCCCCATACGCTAGTTGAAACTCTTTAACTAGTGATGGAGAAGTCGGCAGAACGTTAATGAAGTATTCTTTTATTACGCTGATATTACCACTCATATCATACTCATAGGTATAACTTACAATAGGCCTCCATACACTACGATAAGCATACCAAGATTCATGTAAGATTCCCTGTATTCTCCCTTGTGTGTCATAGCTAATGATTGTGGAATCACTAGGTAGCGAAGAATTTCCATAGTAACCTACATAGTTGGCTAAACGGCCATTACCATCATAGTTATACGTATTTGCAGTTCCAGTGGCGTTGGCATCTGCGTATGTTGTTCTAATTTTCTTAATCCGAAAACGTTGGGTTGCTGGAATTTGGTAATCTTTACAGGACGTGAGTGTTACAAAGAATGCCAAAACACTAAACCAAATGCTAAAGTTGAGTCGCATAGGTGTTTAACAAGTGAAACTATTAGACGTTGTTCAGCTATATAGACCGAAGTACGGAAAGGAAAGTCGAAGTAAATAAAATTTGGGTCCTACTTAAACAAGCGCCTATGCAAACCCCAATTGAAACACGTGAAGTCTGGCTACGTGGCCCATTATCTGATGTCCCAGCTCTCGTTCAACCTATAGCGCATGCGCTTTTGCAGGCTCGTGAAGAAGTTAACGCACTGATGCTTGATTTTCCAGAACAGTTACTATGGGAACGGCCAGCCAACGTAGCTTCCGTTGGTTTTCATTTGCAGCACTTGACAGGCGTACTGGATCGTCTCTTCACCTACGCACGACAGGAAGCACTTTCACCTGACCAGTTAGCGGCATTGGCGGCCGAAGGGAAACCTAATGAAACGGTCTCCTCTGTTCAGGAGTTAGTGAATTCGTTTCATGAACAGGTGGAGAAAGCAATTGGTCAGCTTCGAACCACCGACGAACAAACACTGACTGAAGTACGAGGAGTTGGGCGCGCACAGTTACCTTCAACTGTAATTGGCTTGCTCACTCACGCAGCTGAACATACCATGCGCCATGTAGGACAGTTGTCGGTAACAGTGCGCGTGATAACAGTTTAACTGGCTTTTAAGTTATCATTCATCGGCACTTCATACGATGAGTCGACCTTTCATTTAGGAAGCTCGCCAGTCGAGCGAGCTTTTTTACTAAAACCAGTCTTAATCCCATGAAAAAATCACTATTGGCAGCCCTTGCGGTAGCCGCACTTTGCGTAAATATCTCGTTTGCCAGCGCACCTTCACAAGACAAACCAGTTTCTAAGACAACGACCGTGAAGAAAACCACCACCCCAACAACGAAGTCCAAGACCACGACTTCGTCGGTTCATAAGAAGCATGTTAAACAATCATAAGTGGTAAGTTATAAAATAGTAAGTGGCTGACGCGAGAGTATTATGCGTCAGCCACTTACCACTTACTACTTTATAACTTACCACCTACTGCACAGCTAATACCTTAAACTCGGTTCGGCGGTTTTGCTGGTGTTCGCTTTCAGTACAATTCACGCCGTCTACACAGCCGTTCAAAATCTCCGATTCGCCATAGCCTCGTGCTACTAACCGCTTTGCTGGAATACCTCGTGCCACCAAATAGTCCATTGCGGCCCGTGCCCGACTCTCCGACAATCGAATATTATACGTATCAGTAGCGCGGGCATCGGTGTGTGAGCGCAACTCGATCTGCATTTGTGGATACTCTTTTAAAATTGCGAGTACGTGATCGAGTTCTTGTGCAGCATCGGCCCGGATAAAGAACTTGTTCAGGTCATAGTAAATATTCTTGAGCTGGAACACATCTCCTACACCATATAAACCCAGTGAGTCGGTAATGACCTTCGTTTTACGCTTGGTTTTACCATACTGGGCTTTTTTGGTAGCATAGCGATCTTTCTGAGCCGTAATTGTATAAGGTGCGTTCGGTTTCACATCGAATTCATAGCCACCATCAGGGCCGGTGGTTACAGTCTGCTCCGATTTGTCTTTCTCATTACGCAGAGTCACTTTCACACCAGTTGCAGGCTGCTGGTTTACCTCCGTTTTTATAACGCCTTTCACCAATGTGTTCTCCGATTTTTCAAGGTAAATCGACACGTTCATCACTGGTTTGGGCGATTGCGTCAATGTCGAAAAACGAACACTATTCATGGCATAGCCTTCTTTAATTGCTTTGAATTCGTATTCCGTATTGGAGTCGACACATAAATCGGTGCGGCCCTGAACGTTTGTTAAGCGAAGGTCCTGATTGAGGCCGTTCCGCAGAATACGCACATCCGCATTTTCGAGTGGTGTATTTGTTTTCGCATCATACACCAGAATATTCAGTTGCTTACAGGCCCGACGGAACGAGTAAATATCATCGTCGCTTACGCCTTTTTTACGATTACTACTGACGAAACCTGTCGTGCGGTTCTTATCGGTAATAAAACCAAAATCATCTTTTTCGGAGTTGATTGGTGCACCTACATTCTGAACGCCTTTGTACGCAATACCGTCTTTTAGCTCAGCAACGAAGACATCTAGACCTCCTAAACCCTCGTGACCGTCTGAGGAGAAGTATAGGTCATCACCTTCAGACGCATACGGGAACATCTCATTACCTTCAGTATTGATTTCCTTACCCATGTTTACGGGCGTTCCCCACTGGCCATTATTAAACTCGACTACGTAGATATCTGTACCTCCATAACCGCCAGGCATATCTGAGGCAAAATACATCTTCGTATTATCAGCCGAGAAAGCGGGGTGCCCCACGGAGTATTCGTTACTATTGAATGGCACTTCCTGAATATCGACCCATTTACCGTTCTTATTCACGGAAGAATACAATTTTAATTTTTTTACGCCATCTGAGCTTTTACCAGCTTTCCCCTTACTTGTGTTGTTCCGGGTAAAGACGATGAAGTTCTGATCTTTCGTGAAGGTCATTGGTCCTTCATGGTATTTCGTATTGAGCGTGCGACTAAAAATTTCCGCTTTCGACAAAGGTTGGGCATCGGCAGCGGCTTCAGTACCTGTTGTTTTTGCTTCGCTGCCACTACCCACTACCGCCGAATTGACCGAGCGGGCCAGATCTGCTCCAGGAACACGTAATTGGTTCGTATCAGGATGAAAATAGAGATCCAGGAACGGGGTCTGATTCCAATTGAACACCCGTTTTACTACACCAGATTCATCACGGGCCGATACGAAAACAATCCCACCTTTATAGTACATCGGGCTAAAATCGGCTTGCCGTGAGTTAATGGGCAGGTTATATAATCGGTATGAAGACGAATCTTGATAGAATCGACTCATATCCATGTACGAAACCGTAAATCGGCGTCCACGCAAGTCCTGGCCCTGTTTTTCGCCATATTGGCTATACATTTTCTGCGACTCCCGGTATTTACCATTAGCCGCCAAGGACTGTGCATAGTAGAGATAGACTTCACTGTCTAAATCAGTATACGATTTTACCAGTTCGCCATATACCCGCTCAGCATTGCGAGTATCCTGCAACTTTCGGTAGCTATAGCCGAGTTTAATCATAGCGTCGCGGGTTTCGGCGGGATCTTTCTTTTTATCAGCCCGCAGAAACTCCTCATACGCCCGTACTGCGCTTACATAGCTAAGATTATCAAATTGCTTATTTGCCGCTCGTAGCCGTGCACTTTGTGCCTGGGCATTCAGACTCCATAAGGCAAGTCCTGTCAGCAATAGGACCCGTACAATTCGGTTCATGGTATTAGTGAGTTAGTCAAAACTATGGGCTCGACAAAAACCTTACAAATAGAGTGCCAACTTTATAAGGTCGTGTTTATGATAAACCCAAAAGCTATATTTTCACGTTTTATCACCTTAAAAATACAATTTTTCAACTTCTGTTTGGAGGAAAATCCATTGTTGAAGTCAACGAAAATCGCCCAATTCTCTTTGTTTCTGCCTTTACTCGGAAACGATGATCAATTCTCCGACCAATAACCCAGGCAATTTGACCGCCGGAAAGAAGTACAGCCGTTTGCTCCCGCTCAGTCCGGCTTACTTTCAAATCATTCAATAAATCGCTAACCAGTTTATGTCCATTAAGACCTAGTGGCCGGAAACGATCACCCTGCCGCCACGGGCGAATAGTGAGCGGAAACGTCAGCCTATCGGCATCCAGACAAGCAATACTGGAATCAGTTGGTAGGTTAAAATCGCCAGTTTTTTCTATTTCGTCAATAGCAAGTGCAAAAGCCCCTGCAACTGCCACCAATCCATTTGGCCAATCGACCAGCGTAATCTCGTAATCCATCGGTATTGGCAACGGTTCAAGCAATAGGCCTATGCGTTCATGGCTGATCCGATGTGTAGAAGATTCAAACACTTGGCCAACAGACTGATTCAATGATTCAATCATATGCTTTACTTGATCATCGGCAAATCCGAATGGTTTAAGCCATTCCGCCAATTGAAAGGTAAGCTCGGCTAAAGCCTGCAACTTATCGGCTGGTAGCGTTATCTGATTGCCATCCTGCAAAATCGTTTCCTTCCAGGATCGCTTAAGTTCGGCCTGCATGAGTACTTCTGCTGCCCGTAGGCGCTCAATAGTGCGAGGCAATGTTTGCCATAAACCACTATTCAACTCGGTCAATACAGGTACTATATGATGGCGAATTCGATTACGAGCATACTTATCATCACTATTAGAGCTGTCTTCCCGATAAAGCAGCTTCTGCTCTTCTGCATACATTGCCAGTTGAGAGCGGGTAGCAAACAAGAGCGGGCGCACGATACCGTTCTGCTTACTGGCAATGCCATGTAGTCCGGCCAGTCCAGTGCCACGAGTGAGGTTTAGTAACAGCGTTTCCAGCACGTCATTCAGATGATGAGCTGTTGCCACACAAGCGTATTTGTAGTCCTCAAGAAGCTGATCAAACCAGGTATATCGAAGTTCGCGAGCGGCCATTTGAATAGAAATTCCGCGCTCGGCAGCAATGGCAGTTGTATCGAAGTGTGTTAGATGAAACGGAACCCCATAGTGTTCAGCCTTGTTCTGAACAAAAAGGGCATCAGCTTCAGAATCTGCCCCTCGCAGGCCGAAGTTTACGTGGGCTATGGAAAATGGTTGATTAGTACGATAAAACAAGTCAGCCATTACCATTGAGTCAATGCCACCGCTAACAGCTAACAGTAAATGGTCACTGGTGCCGAACAGTTGATTGTCGTTAATAAATGCTAAAAAATTCTGCTCTAACATTCGGTGTCGGCTCAAAGCCGTAGTTTTGTCTCATGATTCGTTTGTTTGCCCGCTTTTTATTCGTTTTTGTCTGGCTTTGTTTATTGGTCACTTCTACCGATGTTCTGGCTCAGGTAGCAGGAACGCCCGTGGCTACAGGGACTGGCGATAAAGTCGAGTTGTTTCACGCTGATAGCTTGGTCGTCCTCAATATACCTGGCCAGGTAGTTCGAAAGTTGCATAACAACGTTCGACTACGACACAAAGGGGTACTTATGTACTGCAATCTCGCCATCCAGAACGTAACAACCAATGTAATCGAAGCGTATGGCAACGTGCGGCTGGTTCAGGGCGACACCATCAACGTACGGGGCGATACTATGTTCTATTATGGCAACACACGTCAGGCAAACATGCGCGGCCATGTTATCATGCACGACCGCAAAATGACCCTAACAACTGCTCAACTCGACTACGACATGTTGTCGGGTATTGCGCACTACCCAGTACCGGGTCGAATAGTTGATAAAGAAAATATACTGACCAGTCGGGAAGGCTATTATGATACCCACACTAAGCTCTTTACGTTTCGTCAGAATGTTCGTTTAGTGAATACCAAAGGTACACTCACTGCCGATTCATTGCTTTATAATTCGCTAACCCGACTGGCAACATTTCAGGGGCCAACGCGCATTAAGAATAAAGACGGGGTTCTGACAGCCATTGCCGGTCAATACAATACGACTACAGGCATTTCGAATTTTCAGCGTCGGGCTACTGTCGAGACGCCTAAATATCGACTCACCGGCGATTCTCTTTATTACGACAACCTATCTGAACTGGGTATTGCCAAAGGCAGTGTTATTATGGTCGCCAAAGATCGTAAAGCCGTCATTACCGGCGATCATGTCCGCTATAATGGTAAAGCGGGTATTTCTCGGGTTACGGGCCATGCTGTCGCTAAAAGTCTAGCAAATGAGGCTACACATGATACGCTCTACCTGCGGGCAGATACGCTCTTTTCGTTCGATAATAAACTAACGAATACGCGTCGTCTGTTAGGACAAAAAAATGTATTTATGTACAAATCGGATATGCAGAGTAAATGTGATTCGCTCATTTACGACATGGCCGATTCGACTATTTATTTTTATAAAAAACCAATTCTCTGGAGTCAGAATAAGTATCAGATGGAGGCTGATTCAATGAAAGTATTGCTCAAAAATAATCGGATTCATACGATGTTTTTAAAAGCAAAATCGTTCGTTATTTCACTTGATACACTTAAAAACTTCAATCAGGTTAAAGGGAGAACCATCACTGCTTTTTTCGCAACAAAGCTTGTCAATCCAGATACGATTTCACTGGCTTCCAATGAAGTACAACCCAGCAAAAAACTGGTTTCTCAACTGAAAAACAGCAGAAATACAGTGGCCTCTGCAACGAATACCCTACCTCCGAGCGTAACTGATAGAAAAAAAGGGACAATGCCATCCGATACAGTTCGGCTTCAGGAGCAAACCACACTTGATCGCGTTATTGTTGATGGAAACGGGCAAAGTATTTATTATGCCCTTAATGAAAAAAATAAAATGATTGGGCTGAATCACGTTGAATGTAGCCGGATGAACATCGAATTTACTAACAACAAAGTCGGTCGAATTCGCTTTTACGGGCATCCGGATTCAAAACTAATTCCGCCTAAAGAAATAACCGGTGAAACGCAGGAGCTGGACGGTTTTCGTTGGCGCGAGGCTGAAAAACCAACTAAAGGACAAGTTTTATGGCTCGAAACTCCTCCGGCAGAGAAGCCTGCAGTGAAAAAACCATTAAAAAATAAGGGCCAAATCAAACCTTTGGCTCAAAAATTGGTTCGAAAAGTTAATAATTAAGCCTTTTAACAATTTTTTAGACAATAGACAGTTGACTTTGTCTTTTAAGCTGAATAGGTTTGTGGTGAATAGGTGTGTACCTGAAGAGGACTTTCATGAAACAATTTATACTTATTGGTGTATTGACGGGCTTGCTAACGGCAACTATCCCGCTTAGAGCGCAGGTCGCTCTCCGGGATACGGATGTCCGGAAAGGAAGTCGACTCGAACTGGGCCGAACGTCGTCGCCACAGAAAACTAGTGCATCTCGTTTACCGTCGCAACGGTTTTCGATTATGCCTAACCCGACTTTATCGGGACTTGATCGGTCAATAACGCTCAATAAAAATTCGGCGATTAACGAACATTACCGGTCATTGTTATTGCCAAATGCGGGATCAAAATCTGCCGCCAAGGCTTCAACTGCGGAAACTTCCGCACCTGCGAGCGATCTTAAGTCTGTACCTCCTCAGGAAGGCAAGGGCGATAACCGTTTGTTTTCTAACGATAAGCTGTGGATTTCTAACGCCTACCCTAATCCAGCCGATGATGTGGCTGAGCTCGATTATCAGTTTACAGGGTCGGGTACAGAAGCAAAGCTAGTACTTTTGAATGTTTTGGGCACACCCGTACCCGGTTACGAGCAGATAGAGTTGGAACGTAATGATCGCAAGGTTCGCATTGTTACTCGCCCCTTGGATACTGGTTATTACCTGTATCAACTCTCAGTCGATGGTAAGAAAGTAGCAACGAAACGTTTGCTTGTTCGCCATCAGTGAGCTTTAGCGCCAATTGTTAAAATAACCTAAACAGCATTAAATTGCCGGTCATTTTCGGCACTACCACAGGCTGCGTCGTCGTTAAATCGGTGTAGCCTGTATTTTTTTTGTATCTTTGCAAACATATGCAACAACGTCATTTTGGTAAGATTCTGCTAGGGATTGGGGTAGTGTTTTTACTGGGTTCGTGTAGCCCTTTCTCTAAATTGCAGAAAAGTGGTAACGATGATGCTAAGTACAAAGGAGCCCTTGCGTATTATAAAAAGGGAGATTGGTATCGGGCAGGTCTCCTGTTCGAAGAACTTATCCCTGTTCTGAAAGGCAGTAATGAATCTGAACTGGCTCAGTTTTATTATGCCTATACGCAGTATCAACAGGCACAGTACTTGCTGAGTGCAACTTTATTCAAGAAGTTTTACGAAACCTTTGCCCGATCAGATTATGCTCAGGAGGCTATGTATATGTATGCCTACTCGCTTTACCGGGACACGCCCTCATTCAATCTTGATCAGTCAAACACATTAACGGCTACCTCTGCACTCCAGGATTTCATCAACGCCTATCCAGACAGCAAGTATCGCGACGATGCCACTAAACAGATTCTGGATCTACGTGGAAAACTGGAGCGCAAAGCCTATGAAAAAGCCAAGCTCTACTACAAAACCAGTGGTTTCAACATTGCTTCTTATAAATCGTCGGTAATCGCGATCAATAACTTTCAGAGAGAGTTTCCGGACTCTCAGTACAATGAAGAATTGGCATTCCTAAAAGTAGATGCTGAATTCAGTCTGGCGCAGAATAGTCTGGAAAACAAGCAAAAGGAACGTTATCAGGAAGCGATAAGTTATCATCAGGCATTTATTGACAAATTTCCTAATAGCAAGTTCCTTAAGCAGTCGGAGAAGATGTACGAAACCAGCCAGAAAGAAATCGAACGACTGGATAAGCAGGAACAGGAACGCGAAAAGGAAAAAGAAAAGCTTAAGAATCCCCCGGCAAAAGTGACAGCCGCAAATTAATACAGTTTACGGTTTGAGATTTTAGGTTGATCTACTTCAACAACACGACCACTGTAAACTATAACCAAATACCGAGAACAAATCATTATGGCAACAAATCAATCCATTATTACCCGTAATAACGATAAGATTGCGGCTCAAACAGGCAACCTATACGAATCGGTTTCGATTATCTCTAAACGTGCCCGGCAGATTGCAACCAAAAACAAAGAAGAGCTAAGCAACAAGCTTTCTGAGTTCGTTTCGGCAGTTGACAACCTCGAAGAGGTGTTTGAAAACCGTGAACAGATCGAGATCTCGAAATTTTATGAGCGCATGCCGAAACCAACTTCTATTGCAACAGATGAGTTTCTGGAAGGGAAAGTTTACTGGCGCTACAACGAAGAACCTCAGCAATAATGCTGCTTTATTCTCTATTCTTATAGCCGCGCGGTAGAATTGCCGTGCGGTTTTTGATGTTTTAATCTATTGGATTTCCCAGCCAATACATATCGGCATCAACCAAAATATGCTTCTATAGCGACTTTTCATGTCAGTTACGGGCAAACGAATTCTGTTGGGTGTAACGGGTAGTATTTCGGCTTATAAGTCGGCACTATTAGTGCGCCTGCTGGTGAAGGCAGGGGCCGAAGTGCGAGTAGTTATGACTGAGTCTGCTAAGGCATTTATTACTCCTCTTACGTTAGCTACTCTATCGAAAAATCCCGTTCTATCAACCTTAGTTACTACAGAATCAGGGCACATAGGCGATGGCAGTTGGAATAATCATGTAGAGCTTGGTTTGTGGGCCGATGCAGTCGTTGTCGCTCCGGCCTCAGCGCATACACTGGCCCGCTGTGCCACAGGTTTATGTACTGATTTATTGTCGGCGGTTTATCTATCAGCCCGTTGTCCGGTATTTTTTGCTCCAGCTATGGATGTCGACATGTACCACCATCCTACAACCGTCGAAAACCTCCGCCGACTTGAATCATTTGGCAACCATATTATTCGGGCTGAACACGGCGAATTAGCCAGCGGTTTAGTAGGTGAAGGGCGCTTGGCTGAACCCGAAACCATTGTGCACTTACTTGATGAGTTCTTTAAGCCGGGGGCTGGGAGCGTGAAGCAAGGAATTCTATCAGGAAAGCAGGTGCTGATAACAGCAGGACCTACGCAGGAACCCATTGACCCTGTTCGGTATATCAGCAATCATTCGACTGGCAAAATGGGCTATGCGATCGCTAATGCCTTTGCAAAGGCTGGGGCAACAGTCAATTTAGTCAGTGGTCCTACAGCTCTACCCCTCCCCGATCCCGCCATTCATCGAATTCAGGTGCGGTCAGCGCAGGAAATGTTCGTGGCTGCACAGGATGCTTTCAATGAAGCCGACATCATTGTATTGAGCGCAGCTGTTGCTGATTATACGCCTGCTCATCCTGCTGATCGAAAAATCAAGAAAAAAGAAGCTGTATTTTCCCTTGAACTCACTAAAACCACCGACATTGCGGCCACACTGGGAAGCCGCAAGCGACCAGACCAATGGATGATGGGTTTCGCGCTTGAAACGGACAATGAATATGAAAATGCAGTAAAGAAACTTCAAACAAAGAATTTAGACTGGATTGTCTTAAATTCACTACGCGATGAAGGGGCTGGTTTTGGGCACGATACGAATAAAATCACCGTTATTGACAAAGGCGGGCAAACACATAAATTTGAGCTAAAATCGAAGGATGAAGTAGCTCAAGATTTAGTGAATTTGATCAAAAAGAAGCTTATGTCTGTATAAATTTATGCCGATGAGCCAGCTTTTATCATTAGCTTATCACCCGCGAAAATCTGCCTAAAAAAGTCACGGCGTTATCAACCATGAAAGCGATATTTTTAGCCATTCTAAGCTGTCTCTGCGTCTTTGCACAGGCGCAGGAACTCAACTGCCAGGTGACCATCAACTCCGACCAGTTATTTGCCCAGCAAAAGACAGATTTTGCCTATGTAAGTCAATTGAAGGGTATCATCACCGAGTTTATGAATAATCGGCGCTGGAGCAATGAGCAATTTGCTGTAAACGAGCGGATTAATTGTTCCATGAATATCAATTTGGTGAAGTCGTTATCGCAAGGTGTTTTTGAAGCAACGGCTCAAATTGTTGTAACACGCCCGGTATATGGTACTAATTACGAGACAACTATTTTCAGTTATGTAGATCGAGCGTTTAACTTTGTCTATTTGCCAACAACGCCGGTTTATTTTCGAGAGAATCAGTTTTCAGACGATCTAACCTCATTATTGGCTTATTATGCCAATGTGATTCTGGCTGTCGATTACGATACATTCAGTAAAGAGGGTGGCAGCCAGTTCATACAGCGAGCCTATACAATTACTAATTTGGCTCAGCAAGGCTCAGCTAATGGAGCCTGGCAAGCTGGGGGTGACCGGCGCAACCGATACTGGCTTGTCGAAAATCTGCAAAATCAGCAACTGATTCCATTTCGAGATGGCCTCTATACATACCATCGCTTAGGATTAGACGTTTTTGCGGCCAATCCAGTACAGGTTCGCAAGCAAATTCTTGATTTATTGACCACCATTCGGACAATTGGCCTACAACTCCCGAATTCAGTATTACTCAATTCGTTTTTTGATGCTAAATCGAAAGAGCTTTACAATATTCTATTTGAAGGAACACCTGCAGAACGCCAAAAAGCCTTTGATTTACTCTCGTATTTAGACCCGGCCAAAACAGAAAATTACCGAAAATTAATCCAGTGAGCGAACAGTAGTAGCCAGCATTCCTATTACTTATAAACAGAGTAACTTTGTATTTAGTAGCTTCACATGGCACTTGTTCACTCGTAAAGGATTCCTGCTCACAGTTAACTGTTTCTGATTTTGCTATCGCATTTACTAATAAAAAACTATGCACTGATCGACGAACTCGAACTCATGCCCGACCGTGAGCTGAACATTATCACGGGCGAAACAGGAGCCGGTAAGTCAATCATGTTGGGGGCCATTGGGTTGCTATTAGGCAATCGGGCCGATACCCGCGTTTTATATAATCCTGAACAGAAATGTGTTATTGAAGGTACATTTGGTGTATCAGGTTATGCTATTGAGCGTATTTTTGACGAAGAAGAGTTAGATTATTCCAATACGTGCATTGTACGTCGCGAGATTAGCGTAAGTGGAAAATCACGAGCATTCGTTAATGATACACCCGTCAATCTGGAAACCCTTCGCCGGGTAACAAGCCAGATGATGGATATTCACTCACAACACGATTCAGTTTTGCTTGGCTCCAATGAATATCAATTGGAAATTGTCGACACCTATGCGCAGAATGATGCTCTTTTAAAAACATATAGATCTGATTATCAAACATATCGAACGAGTAAGGCGGCTTACGACCAATTACAGTCCGAAGCTTCTGCCATGCGTAAAGAGTTCGACTATAACAATTTTCTGTACGAGGAGCTTACCAAAGCACAATTACAACCCGATGAGCAGGAATCGCTCGAACAGGAGTTGACAATTCTGGAAAACGCCGAAGAAATTAAAGAGCGACTGCAATTAGCTTACGAATATTTAGACAATACAGAGCAATCCGTCATTGACTTTTTAAAAGGCGCTGTTAGTAATTTGTCCTATATTAGTAAACTGTCGGACCAATACGAGCAATTGCAGCAACGGGCACAAAGTAGCCTGATTGAATTACGTGATTTAGCCGACGAAATCAGCACCGAACAAGACCAGGTAGAGGTTGATGACATTCGTGCCGAAACCATCCGTGAGCGACTAAATCTACTCTATCAACTTCAGACGAAGCACCAAACAAAAGACGTACAAGGTCTGATTGCGCTTCGGAATGAATTAGGCCAAAAAGTGAGTAAAGTGCTAAATCTGGACGATGCACTTAGTGAGGCCAAAGCGCAGACCACAGCCGCTTATGCGCAACTTCAAACTAGCGCCGAAGCTCTATCGGTCTCCCGACAAACTGTGCTCGTTCCCATCGAGCATGAAATTGGAGCCTTGTTACACGATCTTGGTATGCCCAATGCATCGTTGAAGATTCAGGCAGAAACAGCTAAACCTACACCTACGGGCGTAGATACTATCGCGTTTCTGTTTAGTGCTAACAAAGGCATGAAACCCCAACAGTTGAAAAACGTAGCTTCGGGTGGTGAGTTCTCACGATTAATGATGGCAATAAAATATATTCTGGCTAACAAACGGTCGTTACCAACGATTATTTTCGATGAAATTGATACGGGTGTATCGGGTGAAATTGCCATTAAAATGGGAAATATGATGCGTGATATGGCGCACAGTCACCAGATTATTGCGATCACACATCTCCACCAGATAGCTGGGCAGGGGACTGCTCATTATTTTGTGTATAAGGATCACTCTTCCGATAAGACCGTTAGTCGTATTAAACGACTGACACTAGACGAGCGTATCAACGAGATTGCCCAGATGATTGGGGGTAAGAATCCGTCGGCCAGCGCTCTTAAAAACGCCCGGGAAATCCTGAAACAGCGTGCAACAGTAAAATAAAAATAGATGCATGATGTAGGATATATGATGTATTTGGGGAATCATGCATCATATATCCTACATCATACATAATTCAATCCTATGAACAAAACTACACGTATCATTGCCGTTTTAGTTGCATTTAGTGGGGCTTTCGGGGCTTGTAACTCAGGTGAAGAAGCCGTTAAGGAAGCAGAAAACGGAGTATTTGCTATTCATGACGAGATAATGCCCAAAGTAATGGGGGATCTCGTGAAATTGAAAAAAAAACTACAAAAGCGCATTACCTCTCTCGACAGTCTGAAGGCCAGCGGTTCTGCCGCTGCTACCCTACGAGTTGATGAGGAAAAAGCACAAGCTACTCGTCTAAATCAAGATCTACTCATTGCTGATAGCCTTATGAATGAGTGGATGGCACACTACAATGGAGATACACTTGCCAAACTCTCATCCGACAAAGCCCTAACTTATCTGGCCGCGCAAAAAGATCAAATTACTGATGTCAAGAAAAAAGTTAATACCAGCATTGAACAGGCCAAGCAGTTTTTGGGTAAAAACTAACCATGTGATATTCTTGTCTGGATTAGTTGCCTTCCTATATGGGTGCGGTACTTCTTCGAATGATAAGCTTCCCATTTTGGGGCAGCGGGAAGCTGTTACCAAAGTAGTGAATGGAAAATCGGTGACGGATACTGTCTATCAGTCAATTCCAGATTTCAAGTTTATTAGCCAGTATGGCGACACTGTAACGGCTCATACGCTCGACCATAAAATCTATGTAGCTGATTTCTTTTTTACAAGTTGCCCAACCATTTGCCCCAAAATGAAGGTGCAGTTGAAACGAGTTTACGAGAAATTTAAAGGAAATCCAGACGTGATGTTGTTATCGCACACCATCGATCCTGATCATGATTCGGTAGCGGTACTCAACGAATTTGCGCAAAACCTTGGAGTAACGGGGCGTCAATGGCTATTCGTGACTGGTGATCGCGATAAAATTTACGATCTAGGACAAACTAGCTATATGGTTACGGCACAGGCCGATAGTACTGCTCCCGGAGGTGTTATTCATAGTGGCGCATTTATTTTGGTAGACAAAGACAAACATATCCGGGGTATTTACGATGGCACTACTGAAGCAGGCGTTGACAAACTAATGACTGATATGACTCGACTTCTAGCCGAGAGTAAACCATGATCCGACCTGTCAGTATTTTAGGACCTATTGCGATTCTCATTGGTTTATTATCCTGCCAAAGCGAGGAAGAAATAAAACGACAACGATATATCACAGAGGGCATTCTGGTTTATAAAAACAATTGTGCCAATTGTCATCAACCCAAAGGCGAAGGGCTTGCCAACCTCTATCCACCTATTGCTCATTCAGATTATTTGGCAGATAAAAAAGGCGTCATTTGCTTAATTCGATACGGCCAACAGGGATCAATCCTGGTAAATGGTAAACCATATAATCGCCCTATGCCTCCGCAACCGCAGTTGAGCGACCTGGAAGTTGCCGAGTTAGCTACGTATATCTACAACGAGTGGGGGAACGAAACGAAATTGACGGATGTCAAATCGGTTAAACCTATTTTAGACGCCTGTAAGAAATAGTTACTTACTAAATTCCAGTCTGTACATTAAAAACGCCAGTTACTTTACGAATAGCGTATTTAGTGAAATCCTGATTAGCATCTAAGCCAAGTCCGTAGAGTTTCTCACCTGTGAGCTGACTTAATATTGTTACCTGTTTGTCGGTATATACTTTCTTAGTAACTGGGTTCCAGGTTAGCTCGGGCGTAAGGAGCTTTTCCTGTTTTTGCTTATTGATGACCACTACGTGGCCCATTACAACATATATATCCTTTGCTTTATCGTAGCGACCAGAATCGGAGCGGATGGTTGTAACTTCCTCTCCAGTAAGACCAAAAAACGAAATATTGACGGGCTCCGGGTAACGTCGATTATCGTTGATATACCGAAGCTGCTTCGCCGTTGTTAGTCTAACCTTCAGCAAAGCAGCTTCACTATATAGAAGTTTCACATCATTGATTTCTTCAATTGGCCCGCTATAAGGTTCCACTTTTTTAGCCTGCTTCGGCTCGCCACAGGCTAGAAGAAGGATTGAACAATGGAGAATGAAACATGTAAAATAAACCATCTTTATCGAAACAGTTCTTTTACTTCTTTCTCTGTATTCTACATTGTTCATTCTACATTGTTCATTAAAACACATCAGTCAACCGCTCTCTTAATGAACCACCAGTCATTCAACGAGAAGCCCAATCCTATTTGCACGTAGCGCTCTCGAATCTGGCTGGCAGTTAATACACCCCGCTGGCCAGCCACCAAAGACAATGTTACGTGGTTAACTAAATTGTAGCCTAAGGGCAATGAGATCCCCAAGCTTCCATTAATGTCGTTAATTGTCTGACCACCTATTTTATAAGGCATCTGATTATACTGGAATCCCGCCCGGTATGTGATCAGATCGCGGTAGCGGTTTGATGCGGGTTTGGGTGTATATTCAACACCTCCTGCAACATTCATTGCATCGACCAGGCCGCCCGGCTTATTATCTGCAGTGCGATATTCGCTCCACTTCTGCAATCCAACATCAACCCCTACCAGCAATCCATGATTCAGTTTCTCTAAACTAATACCAAAATGCATTTGCTGTGGTAAGGTTGCTTTGCTATTCGAGTTAAGTCGTAGCGTATCAGGAGCAGTTATCGCCAGGCCCGATAATGACGTTTGCTGATAGATATCTGTTTGCTGGGCTTTAATGCGGGTTTGCGGATCGTACGTAGCTCCCAGATTAAGTATCCATTTATCGTTTAGCTTAGGACGCCAGGCAGCGCCTAATTTAAAGACGATATCACTGTAATTAACACGATTTAAGTGAGTTACAAGCAAATCTGTGCTACCATTCGGATCAAGAATAGCTCTCGAATCAGCTGAATTTGTAACGTTTCCGAATAAAAAAGAGGCTTCGGCACCCACATAAAAATTTCGGGTGACAGTAATACCATTGGCAAATGTTGCTTTATTCAGCCCTCCGCGCCCCGTATAATTATAGACCGCTGTATAAGGTGTTCCAGGTACAGCAATATATTGCCGCGTATTGTAATTAACATACGTATACGGTTTTAGACTTAAAGACATATTCCAGCGGGAATTCGCAGGGAAAGCCAATGCCAGATACCCCAGATTTCCCGCAACATTACTCTGACTCTGTTCCGTATTGCTGATATTCTGACTAAGGCCTGTCGATTGACCAACCAAGCCTACTTCAAAGACGGTATAGCGTCTTCGCTGAGCCAGCAGTGCCGGATTTTGAAGATTCAGATAGAATCCGCTGGCATTACTGATACCCACACCGCCCATGCCCATATTGGTTACATTAGCTGGGCTATATAACTCTCCGATGCCCAGAGACGAATAGGGTGAATTACCTAATCCCTGCGCCAATACTATAGGCGATGTCGCGGCAACAGCCAGCAAACTATGCGTTAACGTCCGGCGTACTCGCTTGTAAATTCTCAACATTATAGCGTAAAATTCGATTCAATCCAGTCAGCACCAATTCGGGCACTGCAAATATCGGCGGTTTAAGACGACTTTCAAAGGCGATAGCATCACCTCCGCACAGGAGTACTGCAATACCCGGCCGTTCGCGACGATATAATTCGACAATTCCATTCAGTTCAAAGGCCATCCCGTTCATCACTCCGCTCTGCATAGCCGACTGTGTATTTTTAGCAGTCAAGTCAGGCCACTCAGGGGGCGTTTTAACAAGAGGCAACCGGGCAGTTTGTTCATGCATCGCCCGAAATCTCATATGTAATCCCGGCGAAATCAGTCCTCCCTGAAACACAGCCTGCTGATCAATTAAATCGGCGGTCAGGCAAGTTCCGAGGTCAAGAATCAGGCAATCCTGATTCGGAAACAACGTCATGGCGCCTACAGCAGCAGCTACCCGGTCGGCACCAAGGGTAGTAGGGGTATCGTATGCCTTACGTATAGGAACAGGAGTTTGGCTATCCAATACCCAGAAATTATTACTTATTCCCATTAACTCAACGCGAATCTCATCCGTTGGTCGACTAGTTGAAGAGACCAGCATATTCACTATTAAGTTACTCTCAAGATCAGCCAACAGCTCATTTAGCGAGGCATAGCGTTCCGTTTTCACTAACTGTGACTCGGCAAACCAGCCTGCTTTCAGGTTGGTATTTCCCCAGTCGATAACCAAATTGGTAGATGTTGTTCCGTAATGGTAATTCGTATCTGTTCGGCTCATGTATGAAAGTGCAACGCTCTTGTAGGGCACAAAATTTAGAATTTATAAAGGTTTTAAGGATTTTTAACGGCAACCTGCTACTGCCTACTTGTCTTAGATCTTTCCGCCTTATCAACAAATTCCTCACAGCGAACCATTTTTATAGAAAGCAACATCTAAACGTGCTAACTGACAAATTGATCGTCGATTAACTACGCTGAACTCATAGGCATTTCGATTAAAATCTTTTTTTATTTAAAAAATGGAAACATTTCCTGGGAAATAACGTTTTCTTGACAATACCGCAACAAGTTATTACCTTTGTTACCATCAGTCCGGTTGGCAGGTAGGGTTTTCAATAAAGAGATAGCCCATAACTACAGCAGATCATCGCAATAGCGAACCGTCATTTTCCAAACGCTTTAATAACCGCCACTTCTGGCCCCACCAGACGGTTATGTTTGGATCAGGCAATCACTCCAAGTTATATTTTTGATTTATTTTTCAATACGTAATTACTTGAATCTGTTGAGGTTAATTTGGTTTATCAATCAATAGCCCCACATTAGACCAGCATGGGTCTCTTAACACGCCTATCAAAACAGCGGTTTCTTAGTTTTAACAATCCTCAACTTACATCCTTACCGCTAAGGCGGTCCTTTCAAGGTTTATCGCTAACCTGACCTCTATGTTCAAGAAAGAAGAATTAGACATGAAGCTTCTCTCCGAGCTTCACCCAATTGCTGAGCAGTTTGGCATTCGTAATATCGCCAAATACACAAAAGAAAAACTGGTTTACGAAATCATAAAACAACAGTCGGAACGCCCAGGCCCTGAAGGGGCCGAAGAGGTGACCCAGGCTGAAGGCCCACCCAAACGCAATGGGCGAAAAAAGACGGTTGCCGTTACTTCAACTCCAACCCAAGAAAGTAAACCCGTTGAGGCTGTGCCTACACCGGCTAGTCCAAACAGCCCCCAGTCACGTCAGCGGATCAAACGCGAACGTACTAGTCCCGAACCGAAAACAAGTACAGCGGCTGAGGAGGCTGAGCCTACTCCGACCCCAATAGCGGATAGCGTTCTTACACCAACGCCTGAAATTAGTCTAGCGCCTACACCTGAACCTATACCTGTCGAAACTGCTGCTGTAGCAGAAACAGCGACACCAACAGACGCTCCTAACGTCCTTCCACAGCCTCGTGAGACCCGCGAATCTGGCCAACGTAACGGTCAATTTAATCAACCTGTTCGGAATCGTGTTGAGAATCGACGCGACAGCGACGAAGGGAACTCCTCTACTGAACGCCCCTTCCGACAAGGTGTTCCCCGAAATGATAGAGATCGTAATGGACGGACGGATCTGAATCAGCAACGGAATATACGTCCAGATGGGCAACGAGATGGCCGGCAACGCTTAGATAACAATCGGGATCGTAATGACAATAATCAGAACTCGAATGGACCACGGGAGCTTCGTGATAATAATCAGCGCCGAGATCAACGGCCACGTACTCAACGTGTTGTAACCGACGAAACAGCCCTGAATTATGGCGGCCAGACCGACGACGAATTTCTGACACCTACTGTTGTTTCGGATGACAATGCAGCCAATATGCAGTCGGTAGCAGAGCCAGTTGTTTCAATAGCAGATCCTGCCGTTGAAACGACGACACCTACAGAAACTCAAGCAGATCAACCAGCACCGACCGAAAATACTCAGGCTCCTCAACCACAACTTAACCAGCCCGCCCGCGAAGCACAGGAATATCAAAACCGAATCCGGCGGCAGTATAATCAACACATCCGGGAGTTCGATGGTATAATCGACAATGAGGGTGTGCTGGAGATTATGCAGGATGGTGGCTATGGTTTTCTGCGCTCAGCAGATTATAACTACCTCGCTAGTCCTGATGATATTTATGTATCGCCTTCACAGATTAAACTGTTTGGCTTGAAAACCGGCGATACAGTACGTGGTGCCATTCGCCCGCCTAAAGAAGGTGAAAAATATTTCGCACTACTACGCGTATCAACAGTGAATGGGAAAACAACGGAAGAAATTCGTGATCGGATTCCATTTGAGTATTTGACTCCTCTTTTCCCGGAAGAGCAACTTCATCTTAGCAACCGTCCCGACAACTATTCGTCGCGGGTGCTGGATTTATTCGCACCTATCGGTAAGGGTCAGCGCGGTATGATCGTCGCTCAACCCAAAACGGGTAAGACAGTACTACTGAAGGAAATCGCCAACGCCATCACGAGAAACCACCCAGAGGTATATCTGATCGTGCTTCTGATTGACGAACGTCCGGAAGAAGTAACTGATATGGCCCGTAGCGTAAATGCAGAGGTCATTTCATCAACCTTTGATGAGCAAGCCGATCGCCACGTAAAGGTGTCGAGTATGGTGCTCGAAAAAGCAAAACGGATGGTCGAATGTGGGCACGATGTAGTAATCCTGCTTGATTCGATTACTCGTCTGGCGCGGGCTTATAATACGGTTGTACCCTCGTCTGGTAAGATCCTGTCGGGTGGTGTTGATGCCAACGCACTCCACCGGCCCAAGCGATTCTTCGGCGCGGCCCGGAACGTAGAGAACGGGGGTTCGCTGACTATTATCGCTACGGCCCTGATCGACACTGGTTCAAAAATGGATGAGGTAATCTTTGAAGAATTCAAAGGAACCGGCAACATGGAACTCCAGCTGGACCGTAAATTAGCGAACAAGCGCGTTTACCCAGCTATCGACGTTATGGCTTCAGGTACACGCAGAGAAGATCTGCTATTGGACAAAGAGACCCTACAACGTGTCTGGATTCTACGTAAGCACATGGCTGATATGAATCCCATGGAAAGTATGGATTTCCTGCTTGGCCACATGAAAGGCACGCGGAATAACGAAGAATTTTTAACTTCAATGAACCGGTAGAACGCATCAATTAAGTTAAACACAGAGGCACAAAGGGCACAGAGTTTTTTAATTCTCTGTGCCCTTTGTGCCTCTGTGTTTAATCTAAGCCATATTGAAATCATATCAGGAATACCGTAACTTGCATAAAAGTCAGAAAAATTATGAGAGATCTGATTCAATATGCCATTCCGGGTTTTATTATTTTGCTAGTTGCCGAGGTTCTGATTACGGCTAAACAACAAAAAGATTATTACGATGCCAAAGACACTGCAAGCAGTTTGTCGATGGGTATTGGCAACGTTATTATTGGATTCGTAGGGAAAGCCATTGTATTTGGGGCTTATTCGCTGGTTTATCAGTTCCGGCTGTTTACCGTGGATATGACCCAGTGGTGGGCGTGGGTTATCCTTTTTTTTGCCGATGATTTTAGCTATTACTGGTTTCACCGGATTAGTCACAGCAGCCGATATTTCTGGGCTTCACACGTAGTACATCACTCGTCCATGAAATACAATCTTGGTACGGCTCTGCGTCAGACCTGGACGGGCAACATCTCAGGCGCATTCATTTTCTGGATTTGGCTCCCCCTGGTTGGTTTCTCGCCAATAGCGATTATGACCATGCAGTCCATTAGTCTGCTCTATCAGTTCTGGATTCATACCGAACTCATCGACAAGTTCCCCAAACCAATTGAATTCATCTTCAACACACCATCCCACCATCGAGTACACCATGGCTCTGATCTGGATTATTTAGACAAGAATCACGCGGGTATTCTGATCATCTGGGATCGAATGTTTGGTACATTTGAATTGGAACGCAACCGGCCAACCTATGGCCTGGTCACCAACGTGAACTCACATAATCCCGTCCGAATTGCTTTTCATGAATGGATAGCGATTGGGCAGGATGTTCGTCGGGCAGGATCGTTTCGGGCTGCGCTGGGCTATATTTTCGGACCTCCCGGTTGGAGCCATGACGGTTCACGGAAAACAACGAAGCAACTTCGGGCGAAGCCAGAAGAAGTTACTGAGCTTACGTAAGCTTTTTTGTTTTCACAAAGAGTCAGATAAGGACTCATCCATTAGTTAGGTTGCGCTCATCATTAAACTTATCGCCAAGTTTTAACTCTAATCTGCATTGTACAGTTATACACCTGTCAACGGCAGCTTGGCGATTTGTTATACGCTTAAGTTGGAGTCTGACAGTGGATTCTACCTTAATTCTAAATCGTTATGAAAACCATCTTAAAAAGTCTGCTTTTCTCCGGTTTATTTATCAGCTCAATTGCCTATACGAACGCGCAGGTTTACGTACGTGTTCGACCTACTCCACCCCGGCCACATGTAGTTATTGCCCGCCCACCCGCACCATCACCCCGCCATGTGTGGGTTGCTGAGCACTGGCAACCTCATCGCCAGAGTTATCGTTGGCAGGGTGGTTACTGGGCAGCTCCTCCCCGACCACGGGCGGTGTGGGTACCAGGACACTGGTCATTACGTCGTCGTGGATATGTCTGGATGCCTGGTTACTGGCGATAAACGAATTGTGTAAACAAAAAATAGGGATAGGTTTGAGTACCTGTCCCTATTTTTTATTAAGGATGATGCGGCATATCGACCGTTTTAGCTTCGTGCCGGGCTAACTCTTTTCGCGCGCGTCGACTGTGAATGAGTTCGTAGGTAACGGGCAGAATCAGTAGCGACAAAACCGTACAGGTCATTAGCCCCCCAATCATAACTGTAGCCAATGGTTTCTGCGTTTCGGAGCCAATGCCGGTTGAAAGTGCTGCGGGTAAAAGCCCTAATGAAGCCATGAGAGCCGTCATCACTACCGGTCGAACCCGCGTCAGTGCCCCTTCCCGAATGGCTTCGCTAATGGGTAGTTTATTATGCAGGTTTTCCTTAAATCGGTTGATCAGAATAACACCGTCCTGCACCGAGACGCCAAACAGGCAGATAAATCCTACACCCGCCGAAATACTAAAGTTGATACCTGTAATCCAAAGTGCCAGCATGCCTCCAATAAGCGCAAACGGTACATTCAGAATAATCAGTGTGGCATCGAGTGCGCTACCGAAGGTAAACAGCAGAATCAGGAAGATAATGGTAATACTGATCGGAACGACAATCGCCAACTGCCGCTCAGCTCGGGTTTGATTTTCAAACTCACCTGCCCAACGCATCTGAAAACCCTGTGGCAGTTTAATCTGCTGGGCAACGCGTTTCTGTGCATCGGCAATCGTGCTACCAAGATCTCGGTCACGAACCGAGAATTTAATAGCAATAAACCGGGCATTGTTTTCGCGATAGACAAACGCCGGTCCTGAGCGTGTGCCAATATCAGCCAGTTCCTTGAGGGGAATTTTACTACCCGAGCGAGTAGGTACCATTAAGTTTTCAACCAATTCAGGCGAATAGCGGAATCGCTCGTCATATCGTACTTTAATATCGAAATGGCGCTCACCTTCGTAAAACTGCGTTACGGTTTTACCCCCGATAGCCGTTTCAATAACCGACTGGGCTACATCGGTCGGGACGTTGTACAGGGCCAGTTTCTGTGGATCAAGTTGAATTCGAAACTCTGGCTGACCCAAATTCCGAAACACACCCAAATCGCTCACACCTGGCACTTTTTTCATAACATCGAACACTTTTGTCGCTTCTTTATCCAGTACGTCCAGGTCCTGACCAACGATTTTGATAGCCATTGAACCTTTAACGCCGGATACGGCTTCTTCTACGTTATCAGAAATAGGCTGTGAAAAGTTGAAGGAAACACCCTTAAAACGCGCTAGTTTTTGCTGCATTTGCTCAATCAACTCATCCTTCGAGATGTCGCGCTTCCACTCTTCTTTCGGGTACAAGTCAACGAAAAATTCGTTGTTGAAAAACCCCGTTGGGTCGGTACCATCGTTTGGGCGTCCAGTTTGTGAAATAACGCCCCTCACCTCAGGAAACTCCTCAAAAATTGCCCGAAACTTACGCGTATAAGCATAGCTTTCGTCCAAAGCAACCGAATAAGGCAAGCTAGCCCGCACGTAAATAGATCCTTCGTTCAGTTGCGGCAGGAACTCTGAACCAATGTGAAATAGGAACAGATAAAGTGAGAACCCCAATGCACCCAGGGCAATAACAATGATCGACAATGGCTGACGGATCGCCCAGTTCAAGGCAGGGACATAGGCTCGTTCCAGACCGCTGACGACTGGATTGTGTCGTTCGCGTACCTGCTTGTTCAGCAACAAACTACACAGCAACGGAATCAGGGTAAGGCTAACAATAAGCGAGCCGGTCAATGCAAAACCGATGGTCCAGGCCAGTGGGCTGAACAATTTCCCTTCTACTTTCTGGAATGTGAAAATTGGGAGTAAAGCGGTAATAATAATAATCTTCGAGGTGAAGATGGATTTGCCTAACTCCGTGGCATTTTGGGCAATCCAGCTTAGTTTCGAGCGACGATTAAACTTCATCATGCCCATTTGTTCAGCGCGGTGAGCGAGCATCACAAACAAGCCTTCGACCATTACAACAGCACCATCAATAATAATCCCAAAGTCCAACGCACCGATACTGAGCAAGTTAGCTGTCATACCTTTCAGACGAAGACAGATAAAGGCAAACAATAGTGCCAGCGGAATAACAATCGCCACAGTGAGTGTTGTACGCCAGTCGGCCAGGAAAATCAGCAGAATGAGCGTGACTAGGAAAATACCCGTCAGTACGTTTTCGCCAACCGTATGCAGGGTGTAATTATTCAGCGTTGTCCGATCGTAGAACGTCTTGATTTTGACGTCTTTGGGCAAAATACTGTTGTTCAGTTCATCGATCTTCGCCTTCAGTGCCGGAATCACGTCGTTCGGGTTTTCGCCCTTACGCATCACCACGATACATTCCACCACGTCATCCTGTTTGTCGCGACCAACGATACCCAATCGGGGCTGGAATCCTTCTTTGACCGTGGCTACATCACGCACTTTAATGGGCACTCCTTTTACGTTGTCGATAATGATACCGGCAACATCTTCGGGGTTAGTTAGCAAGCCAATTCCACGCACTACCAACGATTGATTACCCTGTTTAATAACATCGCCCCCCACGTTGATATTACTTGACTGAATAGCCTGATCGACATCGATTGCCGTGAAACCGTAGTTAGCCAGCAGAATCGGGTTCAGATCGACCTCAATGGTTTTAACCTTGCCACCAAAACTAACCACATCAGCAATACCGGGTACACTCTTAATTTGCCGCTCGATAACCCAATCCTGAATCGTTTTAAGCTCGGTAACATCCTTGGTTTTGCTCTCTAGTGTAAAGCGGTAAATCTCGCCTGTTGGGCCATAAGGCGGCTCGACCTCTGCACTTACGCCGTCGGGAAGGTCAACGCTGGTAATTCGATTAGCGACATTGGTCTGAGCCGTAAAATTGTCAACGCCATCTTCGAAAATCATGGTCACGACCGATAGCCCAAACAAGGATACCGACCGCAATGTACTCTTGCGCGGTACAGAGTTCAGTTCGGTTTCGAGTGGTAATGTGACAAACCGCTCGACTTCTTCGGCTGAACGACCGGGCCACTGCGTGATCACAATGACGTTCGTATTGGTCACATCAGGAAACGTTTCGACGGGTGTATTCAGGAAAGCGACCACGCCACCTACAATGATGATACCGATGCCAAAAAATACGGCAAAGCGATTCGTCAGGGCGAAGGTGATTATACTGCGGATGAATTTATTCATGGAGGTATAGATATGTAGAGACGCAATCCCTTGCGTCTCTATACAGACTAATCCGTTAAATCATTGTATAACAACAAACTACCTTCAGTCACGACTATATCTCCTGGCTTGAGATTCCCTCCTTCTATGAAGGCATAGCGAGTCGTATTTTTTAGCACTTTCACTTCCCGAACGTCGTATTTATCCTTACCTGTCTGCACAATAACATAATAGTGGTCGCGGTCGAAGACAACGGCCTTTTGCGATACGGCCAGCGATTTCGCGCCCTCGGTGGCACTCATATTCGGCAGGTGTACATGAATAGTGGCGAACATATCCGGCTTCAGCAAGCCGTCCTGATTGGGTAATACAATCCGGACTTTCAATACGCGAGCCTGCTCATCGAGCACACTACTAATGTTGCTAATGACGCCTTTGAATGTCTTATCGGGGTAGGCCAATACCTGAAGATCAACAGGTTGTCCTTGTTTAATCTCAGGAATATCCTGCTCGTACACATTGGCCAGCACCCAGATTTGCTGGAGGCTCGAAATGGTATAGAGTGGGTTCTGGTTATCGGATCGTAAGTCCTGACCTGTATTGACGTTTTTCTCAACAATATAACCTGCAATGGGGGCTTTGACGGCAAAATAAGGCTGACCGGTTCCAGACGTACTCCCGCCATAAACGCGCAGAATATTTGACGATTTGCTCAGTTCGTCTTCCGCTTTTTTAACATTGTTTTTGGCCGTCAAGAAATCTGTTTCTGAAGCAAATCCCGATTTATACTGCGCCGATACATTTTTGAGTTGCTGCTGAGCAACTTCCAAATCTGATTTATCAGCCTGGTAATCATTCGTATATGTCGATATATCACCCGACCGAATCAAAGCCAGGTCCTGCCCTTTTTGAACATAAGCCCCTAGCGAAGCCGTCGTTTTTTCAACGTTCCCACTCACCAATGGAAACACCCGCACAACATTATCCTGATCGAAGGTAACCGTGCCGTTTAGCGTCAGCTCATCTTCTGGATTCATCCGCCGAACCGAATCAGTCAAATAACTACTGCTCGAATCGGCACTTGATGTGGGGGCTTTTTCAGTTTCCGTACTTTTATGACCACATGCGGCCACGACCAGCCCGACGGCCACGGTATACAGCACCTTTTTCATAACCTAAAAGAAACGTGTGTTGGTGGTATAATTCAGTAACTGCTGGGTGTTGAACAGATTATTCAGCAGGTTAATGTTATTCAGTTGCGCTTGTTGGTAGGTTCGGATTTTATCCAGGTAATCCAGCAAACCAATTGTACGAGCGTTATAAGCCTTGGTCGCTTCTACTGAGATATTCTGAATCCGATCCAGATAACCATCTGGTCGTGCGGCTAACTCTGCGTAGTACGTGTTGAGCTTATCATAGGCGTTCAGCACATCACTTTGTACAACAACCTGCTGATTTTCCAGGCCGCTCGTCACACTTTTCAGCGTCGTTTCTGCTGATCGGATAGCCCCCTGATTGCGGTTACGAACGGGCAAATCCATTGATAATTGAAAGCCGGTAAAGTTGTTGTACGCATTCCCATATTTTTCAAAAAGCAATCCCGTCGTCAAATCCGGGGTTCGTCGCGCTTTTTCCAGCGCCAGGCTACGTTCGGCATTATTAATCTGCTCCTGCGACAGGCCAACGTCGGGTCGATTTGTCTGGGCAGAGTCAAGCGCTGTTGCCAACACCGGAAGCGTGGTTCTCAGCGGTGGTAACTCGGTGGGTAAAATAAACGATTTAGCCGACTGGCGTAACAACACACGTAGCGTTGCCTGATCATCCGCAATTTGCGTCTGGTAGTTTGCACTATTGGCCTGAAGGTCCCGAATTGCCACTTCCAGTCGGGTTACTTCATAGGGTGCCACTCCCCCCGATTGAAGCGCAATCCGATACGATTGGAGCAATCGTTGTTGTCGAGCTAACTCTTCAGTAAACAACTTCAGCCCCTGGAGGTCATAGTATAAATTAGCGTAGGTCGTATAGAGTTGATAATGAAGCGTTCGCATGATATCTCGAAAGGCCAGACGGGCCAGCGATTTATTGCTCTCGGCCAATGCTACCAACTTACTCCGTTTGCCAGCCAACAAAATCACCTGTTGCAATTGTACGGCATAGTAGCCACTATTATAGATGCCCGCATCTTTATCAGCCTGCGAGGGAGGGCCAAATGGCAGAACCTTATGGGTTTGCGGATTATATAAGTTTCCCTGAAACCACAGGTTTGGATTAGGACGCAGACCAGCCTGCGTAATGGCGGCATCGGCAATATCAATCTGATAGCGTTGCGCGAGCAGTTGAAAATTACGTTCCAGAAACAGCTGCTCGAGTTGTGGGAGACTTTGTCGGATTGTGTCAGCAACTGGCATCGCGCCCGATGTAGCAGTAGTTGATTGGGCCGACACAGAAGAGATTATACTTACTCCGCCAAAAAAAATACAGATACGCAAAAAGGCGATAAATCGAAAATGAGCCATAAGATATACGCGGGATATTAAATAAATCCGGCTAATTGGTCGGCAAGTAGCCACCCTACCGTTAAGGCGTTGTTAAAGCACTATTAATTCTGTCTTAAAAATAGTACAGTTCAGTCACGGCAATGTATTTATCAACTTATCGGTATTAATACTTAGAGAGTTAGCCGAAGTTTAAAGGAGACTCAATGCTCTTTAAAATCAATTTAAAGTTACGGCAACCCATGTAGTGCCAACATAAATTCGATGGGTTATTGTAGCCTGATAACTCTACTCATTCAAAACGATTAGGCACACCTCGATTTCTTCAATCGGATTTCAGTGCAAACCAGGCTTATAAAACACAAACTCTCTGATTTTGCTTATACCATTTATGCAACACAACTCCAAAACGCACTATTGGTTTGGCCTGTTTTTTCTCTTATTAACTGGCTCTGTTCAGGCGCAACAGGATAACAATAACAATTACCTCGACTCGCTTCAGAACTGGAGCCTGCATTTTCAATTTACGACCATTGCACAAGGCCATACGGGTTTTAAAGGTGCCGGATACGATGGCCGTAATACCTTGAGTGCTCAACCCGACACCGCCTTATCGGTTACAACAACTCTTTTTCTGGGCCGTCGTTTGTGGCGCGGAGCGGCTGTTTATCTCAATCCCGAACTTGCCGGTGGTCGGGGTGTTGGTCACCGCAATAGTCAGTCGCCTTATGATGAAAGCCTGTATGCGCCTGCCGTTGGTATAGCAGGTTTCCCAAACGGCGAAACGTTTCGGATCGGGAGCGCCCGCCCAGCTTTGTACATTGCCCGGTTTTATATTGAGCAGATTATTCGACTCGACAAGAGTCCTTCCAAAGAAGCTGAATCAGACGCCAATCAGGTAGAAGAGCCCATCCCGGCCTCCCGGCTGGTTATTACTGCGGGAAAGTTCTCGATTGCCGATATCTTCGATAACAATGCCTACGCCCATGACCCCAGAAGTCAGTTTTTCAATTGGGCGCTCATGAATATGGGTGCGTGGGATTATCCAGCCAATACGCGTGGATATACCTGGAGCCTGGCCACAGAGTATATTCGACCTACCTATGCGATTCGGGTAGCGGCTTCACTGATGCCAATCGTAGCTAATGGTAACGTTCTTGATTGGAACATTGGCAAATCCAATGCTCTTACCCTTGAACTTGAACACAAATTCAAGCTGCTACGTCGGGCAGGAACAGTCCGGTTGCTGGGATTTCGTAACGTCACCAAAGCACCAACCTATACTTCAGCCACGCAGTTGTTACAGGCTGGCACCTACCCCACCGATCCACCTTATATTCTTACCGGTACTAATTACGGCGGGGTAAAATACGGCTTGGGTCTGAATTTCGAGCAGCCGCTTGGCGATGTTGGTGGTATTTTCGGTCGAGCCAGTTGGAACAATGGACAGACAGCCACCTGGGCATTTACCGAAATAGATCGCAGTTTCTCACTGGGGGCCTATATTGGCGGAACGCGCTGGCATCGCCAGAATGATGTTGTGGGTATAGCCGTAGCTAAAAATGGTATCTCTGCCGAACATGCTGCTTTCCTGAATGCGGGCGGATCAGGTTTTATGCTGGGCGATGGCAGTTTACCTAATTACAAGCTCGAAAATAGTTTGGAAATGTTCTATAAAGCTCGTCTTGCCCATACACTCTATCTAACGTTAGACTATCAACTGGTTCAGAATCCGGGCTATAATGGCGATCGAGGGCCAGTTAATTTATTTGCTTTACGGACGCACGTTGAGTTTTGATCAAATTAGCCGCTATTGATTCTGATTGATTTTCTATACTCTAGAATCCGAAGAATCCACAGAATCAATAGAATCTAGTTTAAGTAACCCAAAGGCCATTTTTCAGGTTTCTAAAGCATCATGTTTGCTGCTTACTTACTCACCTTTTCGCTACTACTAACCCGGCCCGACTCACTGCCACTAATCGATTCGGTCCAATCGAAGCCTTTTGCCCTGAAGCCAGCGTTTAATCTTGACTTTCGGGACTCCTTTCTCGAACGTCAGCACGTTAACGTTCTGGGTGTCAATGCTGGATTTACTTACGGGCGCAAACGACATCAGCTCACCTTAGGTTATTACTGGATTAATTATGCTACCTATCTACGCCTGATCGACTGGCGACGCAATGCTGCCCAGCGCATCAATCTCAACTACTATACACGTACTGATATGTGGTTTATCAGTTCGATGTATTGGTGGAATATGGTCAATAATAAACGCTGGTTGGTCAGCCTGCCCGTTGAACTTGGTGGCGGAGTTGCGTATGCATTACCGCTAGACTTAACCCAGAATGTTCAGGTTGATCGATCTCGCCGGGACTTTTTCGTGCCACTCCAAATCGGGGCCTATGGGCAATGGCGAGCAACACGCTGGGTGGGCTTGAGCGCCCAGATCGGCTACCGGGTTTCGGTCTTTCAAACAGCTATCGATCAGAATTTCAATGGCAGTTATTATAGCATTGGCATATCAATTTATCCCGCCTTTCCTATGGATATCTGGCGATGGGTACGTAAAAAAGATCGAATTTCGCCTTTGCACCCACCCCAGCCGCGTAAACAATGAGTACCCATAAAAAGCCGGTTTCGCCCAGAATAACACTGCATGAGGTTATTATGCTAGTGTTATCGATTTATGTTGTCATTGCTCTGCTCATTCGGGAGTTGGTGCCTGTCCATGAGCAAACGCGGCAATTGTTGGATCAGATTGATACAGGTATCTGCATTTATTTTCTCTACGATTTCTTCCTTCGGCTTTATCAGGCTCCCGACAAATGGGCATTCCTGCAATGGGGCTGGATCGACCTACTGGCAAGCATCCCAGCCCTCGACTGGTTCCGACTTGGCCAGTTGGTGCGGGTATTCCGTATTCTGCGGATGGTCCGTTCGTTCCGTTCCATTCGCAGTTTCCTAACTTATCTCTTCCGCGACCGGGCCAATGGAACATTAGCGGTTGTGCTGCTCAGTTCTGTTTTACTCATGATTTTTGGCGCCGTCGCCATTCTCTACGCCGAACGTGTACCCGAAGCCAACATTAAAACACCATCCGATGCACTCTGGTGGGCCTTCGTCACGATCACCACCGTTGGCTATGGCGACAAGTTCCCCGTCACAACCTTCGGGCGGCTTATTGCTGCAGTTTTGATGATTGCTGGTGTCGGACTATTTGGCACGTTTACAGGCTATGTAGCCAACTTTTTTGTGGAAGACGATCAGGAACAGACCGGCAGCGACATAAAAATCCTTATCACCGAAGTACAGCAGCTGCGTAAGAAAATTGAAGAGATGGAAAAGCGATCGGGTGGATAGTAGTTAAGTAGCTTTCCCTTTTATGCTATAGCTCAACGCGACCAACAGCAACAACAAGGCCAGGAGGCCTAAAGCAGTAGATAGAGAAAATTGTTGAGCGATAAACCCCAGCAAAGCCGGGCCTGCCAATAGACCGGTATAACCGATAGTTGTTATGGTCGATATACTAACCGTTGGAGCAACACTGGGCAGCTTAGCAGCCGCGCTGAAAAATATCGGAACAATGTTTGCTGCCCCCAGGCCTACTAGCACAAAGCCAGCCAATGCCCCGTATACCCAGGGGCTTAAGATGGCGATCAATAGGCCGACTGCTCCAAGTAAACTGCCGCCCACCACGACCGTTTTGCTGTTCAGGCGTGCCACTAGTTTATCTCCCACTAAGCGCATTACTGCCATGGCAACGGAAAAAGCAGCATAGCCTGCTCCCGCAAACTCTGCATCGATTCCCTTTACGTCTCGCAGAAAGATGGCACTCCAGTCGAGGACAGCCCCCTCTGCCAGAAAAATGGCAAAGCACATCACACCCAAAAACAGGACACTGCCATTCAACCAACCGAAACGCTGATTACTCTCCGTTGGCCTCTCATCGGTGGTAGCGAAGCGGGCAATAATCTGGCGTTCTACATCAGCAGGGAATAAATACTTGTATTGGGTTAGCATAATGAGGATCATCAGTGCAGCAATACTGACAATAGCATAGAGCGGGTTGATTCCCAATTTAATCAGAAAGCCCAATCCTAAAGAACCCAATAAGCCTCCCACACTAAAGAGGCCATGCAAAGACGACATGATGGGTTTTCCATACAAATTCTGCACTTGTACACCATGAGCATTCATGGCTACGTCAATGGTACCAACTCCTGAGCCAAATATAAACAGCGTTATGGCCATGACACCGGTGGAGGGAAGGACAAGAAGCAGTGGTAAGGCAAGCGCCATGACCAGCACGGCGCAGGCCATAATGGTGCGGCTGCCAAAACGGCTCACCAACCAACCTGAGGTTGGCATCATCAGCATTGCCCCAGCGCCCAATAGTAACAGTAATAATCCCAGATTGGCATCGCTTAACGCTAACCGATCTTTAGCATAAGGAACCATCGGTGCCCAACTGGCCATACCCAGACCACAAACCAGAAAAATCAACTGGGTAGCCACGCGGGCCCTTGACACATGCACTGATGATATAGCTATGTCCATTACGAACTAGGTTAAATCTGGTTGTAAGTGCCAAATGTATAACTCCATCCTGGCTTTATATATGACAAGCACTACTTCAGTCGATATCTTATCAAAACCAATAAACTGGTCATATCGACCAAATTTGGGTTCTTTTCCCCCAGCCCATTACTTCTCCTTCGCTATACTGGTTGGCAAATCGTATAGTAACCAGGTCTTATTTTCTATAACGGGTGATTTCTGACGGATCAGGTTAATAAAATCTGTTATTCCTAGCGGTTCATTTCCATTGGCATGAATGAGTACCAGACTCCCCTGTTTGGGCTGCTGATTTTTGGCCAACCAGGCATCACTGCCTATAGGCAACAATCCGAAGGCAAGCACGCGATCAAATACCGCTTTATCCGACACGAGGCCGGGAAATCGGAAGAAAATAGAGGGCGTCAGGCCGTTTTTGAGCATGGCCTGTTCGTTCAGAAGCACTTCGTCGTTCAGGTTGGTGGCGGCTTCGAGCAGGAAATTCATGGGTAACGGCAAACGGGGGTTATACCGATGATGGTAGGAATGGTTGACCCACGTAATATCCAGATCACCCCGGCTAACCAAACTTTTCAGATACGCCAAATCCTGCTGATGGCTTTCCATCCAAAGACCTGTGATGGTAATTGTCACCGGAATCGGCTTCTCTTCTGGCTCAAATGCACGAATCAGTTGCTCAAATACGGAACGGGTTAGTGGCTTTGTGGACGGGCAAAGATCAATGGTCAGACTGAAGCCACGCTCGGTTGTATCGGCCCGTTCGATACCGGCGTCCTGCAAATTGTAGTCTCGTGTCTGTTCAAGTTGAAGTGTTCGTGCATAAGGTGTTTGCTCAATTTGCTCCATCAAACTCAACCAGGGCAACGCCCGAACACCAGTTGGTGGCAGATTTACAACAGACGTTTTAAGCGTGTACGGGTCGAGTATCAGGTAGCGAGTCTGTTTATTCTGCTGCCACTGGCGTAGCACAACTCGATACGGTTGCTGATTCGTCAGTCCAAAAAAGACACGATAGTCCGTTAGCTGTCCGAGCGCATTGAGGCTACCCAAAACGAACAGGCTTAAGGCATACAGAAAACGCTTCATTGTCAGATTCAGAACCCAGTAGTCGTGTAAGACGTGGAAACGACCCGACTCCAGTCGGGGTGGCGCTTGAGGTAGGCTGACACGAACGGGCAAAGCGGCACAATGGTCAGGTTATTATCCTCAATATAGTTCAATACCCCTTCAACTAACTTCGAGCCAACGCCGTGGCCTTCTAAACTCGGATCAACTTCAGTATGGACCAGTGCGAGTGTTTCGTCATTTACCTGCTGATATTCGACGAAAGATAGTTTACCGTCGGTTTCCAATTCGAAACGGTGTCGGTGGGTATTGTTGTGAATGGCGCTCATCTGTATACGCATTGGGTTTTGTTATATGACTCTACGCAAAAAAAGGTCTACTTGTTCAAATGAAGCGTTGTAATTTGCGACTGTCTTTAGTACAAATGTCGCTATGAACCGTCTTGACCGTCTGACTGCCATCCTGATTCATCTGCAAACCAAGCGCGTTGTCCGTGCCCAGGAATTAGCTAAACGCTTCAATATCAGTCTACGAACAGTGTACCGAGACGTCCGATCACTGGAAGAAGCCGGCGTTCCTATCGGGGCCGAAGCCGGTGTTGGTTATTTTCTAACCGACTATCATCTTCCGCCCGTCATGTTCACCAGTGCCGAAGCCAGTGCACTCCTGATGGGCGGCAAGTTAATTGAAAAATGGGCTGACGAATCGGTTCGAACCGAATTTGAATCGGCTTTATTTAAAATAAAATCAGTTCTTAAACGCACCGATCAGGAGCGTCTGGACGATCTTGATGCACATATTTCTGTGGCAAAACCCAGAAACCGCCAGCCTTATTCCGACGGATTACTAACACATATTCAGCACGCCATTGCCCAGAATCAAGTGCTTCTGCTTCAGTATCATTCACAATACAACGATGCTGAAACCGAGCGGGAAGTTGAGCCGGTTGGTCTTCATCATTACCGGATGTGCTGGCACTTGATCGCTTTTTGTCGAACTCGTCAGGATTACCGCGATTTTCGCGTGGACCGTATTCGTGAATTGACCAACACTGGGCAGCGCTTCTCTCGTCCAGAACGCTTATCCCTAAAGGAATACCTCAATCGAATGGGCGACGACTGGCCGTTGATCGACGCAGTCATTGTCTTTCCGAAATTAGCGTCTCGTTATCTTCAAGAGCAGAAATATGCCTATGGTTTTGTGAGCGAAGATGATCTTGGCGAGTTCATTCGGGTGAATTTTCAAACGCCTTATATAGAAGGGCTGGCACGCTGGTTGCTCATGTACGGCAAATCGGTAAATATTGAGCACCCCGAATCGTTACGAACGATGATGCAACAATTAGCCGATGAGATACAGACACATTATTCGGCTCACCCTGTCATTGGCTAAAATCTACTGACACACTGTTGTCAGTGAATTCGCGGACCTTTACCCTTAACTAGTATTCAACGATCATGCGCAACGACCTAATTGTATCCGAATCCGTCGACATTAACGCCAGTCCATCCAAAGTATGGGACGTGTTGACAACCCCTGACCTCATTAAGGAATACCTGTTTGGCACCGAAACTGTAACCGACTGGAAAATCGGCAGTGAAATTATTTTTCAGGGCGAATACGGCGACCAAACGTATCGGGATAAAGGCGTTATCCTCGAAAATGTACCAAACAAGCTCCTCAGTTATAGCTATTGGAGCGGATTTTCTGGCCTGGAAGACAAACCTGAAAATTATTCAACAGTGACCTATATTTTAAGAGCGGAGGACGACAACCAAACCGAATTTACCTGGACGCAACAGGGGTACGCCACGGAAGAAGGCTATAATCATTCCGTAAACGGTATGAGCGCGTTTTTAAAACAGATCAAGGAAATAGCGGAACGATAATTTTTAGTCAAGTGTGGTCAAGTACTTCTTTTGACATTACAGGCTATTTTTTGTCATCTCGACGTAAGGAGAGATCTCAAGCTGGAGATGTTGAGATCTCTCCTTACGTCGAGATGACAAAAAATGGATACCTGGCGATCTTGCTATGTTTATTTAAACGCCGGAATACCCGTAATTTCCGCGCCCAGAATTAGCAGTTGAATATCATGTGTGCCTTCATAGGTACTGACTGATTCAAGATTCATCAGGTGACGCATAATCGGATACTCGCCCGAAATTCCCATAGCCCCCAGGATCTGACGTGCTTCTCGGGCAGTCTTCAGGGCAATTTCAACGTTGTTACGTTTGGCTAATGAAATTTGCGCAACAGTCGCTCTATCTTCATTTTTGAGCGTACCCAATCGCCAGCAAAGCAGTTGCGCCTGAGTGATGTCGGTCAACATTTCGGCTAGTTTCTTCTGTACTAATTGAAAACTGGCAATTGGTTTATTAAACTGAATCCGTTCGAGAGCGTAACGTCGGGCTACTTCATAGCATTCCATTGCGGCCCCCAATGCCCCCCAGCAAATCCCATAACGGGCCTGTTCCAGGCATTTCAGCGCACTTTTCAGCCCATAGGCATCAGGCAGTATATTTTCCTTCGGAACCTGCACATCACGAAAAACCAGTTCACCTGTACTGCTTGCTCGTAGCGACCATTTGTTGCTGATTTCGGCAGTTGTAAACCCTTCCATACCCCGTTCCAGAATGAGCCCACGGACTTTTCCATGATCGTTTCTGGCCCAGACAATAGCAATATCGGCAATGTTGGCGTTGGTAATCCAGAGTTTCGAGCCGTTGAGCAGGTAGTAATCACTCCGTTCGATGAAGCTGGTTTCCATACCACCCGGATCGGAGCCATGATTAGGTTCTGTCAGACCGAAGCAGCCTAACAATTCACCTTTCGCCAGTTTAGGCAGGTATTTTCGTTTCTGTTTTTCCGAACCAAATGTCAGAATCGGGTACATAACCAGCGAATTTTGCACCGATACGCACGAACGCATACCTGAATCGCCCCGTTCAATTTCCTGCGTCATCAATCCATAGGAAATCTGATCAAGACCTCCCCCACCATATTCAAGAGGAACGGTAGCACCAAATGCGCCAATCTGCCCAAACTTCTTGACAATATGATCAGGAAATTCACCCCGTTGGGCGCACTCTTCGACAATGGGCGTAATCTCACGTTTCACAAACGTGCGTACAGCCGACCGAACTAATTTATGTTCAGCCGTGAGCAGGTCATCAATGCAGTAGAAATCCGGCGATTCAAACGAATCAACCTTATTTCGGGGCGGAGTTAGGGAGGGGGCTTGCATAGGGGTTTAACCCAGAAAAGGGCATCTTGTTGTAGGAATAGCTAGTTTTGTCAAGTCCAGGACGGATGGTACACCACTTCAGCCTGTCGTTTTCTCATCGAATGACGGCATAAATTAGCAAGTATGAAAGTCCATATTTTCGGCGCGTCAGGTTCAGGAGTAACTACTCTGGGCAATGCCTTATCCGATCAAACTCAACTGTCCTATTTTGATACGGATTATTTTTTCTGGGAACCCTCCGATCCGCCATTTACCGTCAAACGAGACCCTACAGAACGCAACAATCAGTTGCATAGCGAACTAGAAAAGCATAGTAGTTTCATTGTTGGCGGTTCGTTAGTAAGCTGGGGTGATGAGTGGTTATCTACTTTTGATTTAGCTGTTTTTCTCTGGATTCCAACCGATATACGGCTCGACAGATTACGGAAACGAGAATTTGCCCGGTACGGTAACGTGATTTATGAAAACGAACATCGAAACAGGTTATTCAAAGAATTTATAGACTGGGCATCGGGTTATGACGATCCTTCATCGAGCAGACGATCGTTGGTTGTACACGAAAACTGGATGAAAAAACTTACTTGCCCAATTCTTGAATTACGCGGAGATTATACAGTTCAGGAGCGCTTAGAGACTGTTATAAAGCAATTGACAGAATATGAGTCATAGTTAAAAAGCCGAGTCTCTACACTTTGTTATTTATGGCCAATCTGCTCATCGATAGTCTCAAAGCTCGCACGTACGATGCCATTGTAATTGGTTCGGGAATGAGTGGCGGTTGGGCCGCGAAAGAACTCACCGAACATGGACTTCGCACCTTACTATTGGAACGGGGACGGGAAGTCAAGCACGTAACTGACTACCCAACCGCTACTCTGAATCCCTGGGAGTTAGAACACCGGGGGCAGGTACCGCTTCACATTCGTCAGGCGTATTCAATTGCCAGTCGAAACTATGCTTTTCACGAAGATACCATGCATTTTTTCGCCAAAGACAGCGACCAACCGTATGTGCAGGAAAAACCATACGACTGGATGCATGGCTATCAGGTAGGCGGTCGCTCACTGACCTGGGGTCGGCAAACACAGCGGTGGAGCGATTTCGATTTTGAAGGCCCAGCTCGCGACGGGTTTGCTGTCGATTGGCCTATTCGCTATGCTGACATTGCGCCTTGGTACAGTCGTGTCGAGAAGTTTGTGGGTATCACTGGCAACAAGGATGGATTGGCAACCCTGCCAGATGGCGAGTTTTTGCCTCCGCATGAAATGTCATGTGTAGAAACCTACTTCAAGAAACAGGTAGCCCAAAATTACAAAGATCGGCATGTCATTATTGGCAGGGCGGCTCACCTGACAGCTCCCCAACCAATTCACTATCAACAAGGTCGCGCGAAGTGTCAGCACCGAACTTTATGTGAACGGGGTTGTCCATACGGAGGCTATTATAGTAGTAATGCATCCACCATTCCTTGGGCGTTCCGTACGGGTAAACTCACCCTCCAGCCTGATTCGGTCGTGCATTCGATTATCTACGACGAGAAGCTCGGGAAGGCAACTGGCGTGCGCGTCATTGATGCCAAAACTCGCCAGATGACAGAGTATTATGCCCGCATCATTTTCGTGAATGCGTCAGCTTTACATACCAACCTTATTCTGTTGAATTCGACGTCCAATCGATTTCCGAATGGGTTGGGGAACGATAATGGTTTGATGGGCACGCACATGGCGTTTCATAGTTATCGGGGACGGGTTACGGCAACCTACGATGGTAATCTTGACTCCACCACCGACGGTCGTCGACCGAACAGCAGTTATATTCCCCGGTTTCGGAATGTGTTTAAACAAGAAACCGATTTTCTGCGTGGCTATGCGGCTACGTTCTATTCGTCAAGAGCGGAGGTTCAGAATCAGGACGGCATTGGGACTTCGTTAAAACAGAACTTACTCAATCCCATCCTAGGCGATTGGCAGGTTGGCTCAGCTATGATGGCAGAAACCATCCCCAAAGCCAACAGCACTGTGCGGTTAGATTCGGTTTTGAAAGACAATTGGGAAATTCCTCAGTTGCGAGTATCGGTCGGTTATGACGAGAACGACGAGAAAATTCTTAAGGATTTCTTCGCCCAGCTCACCGAAATGTATACAAAGGCGGGTTTCAAAAACATCCGTACGCAGGATACGGGTCGATTACCGGGCAGTGAAAACCACGAAATGGGGGGAGTTCGAATGGGGCGAGATCCTAAAACGTCCTTACTCAACCGCTGGAATCAACTCCATCATTGCAAAAACGTTTTCGTGACCGATGGTGCCTGCATGACTTCAACCAGCACCCAAAATCCATCATTGACTTATATGGCTCTAACCGCTAGAGCGGCTAATTATGCCGTGAAGCAGATGAAGGCATTGGCATTGTAATATTGTTTCAGCCCACGGGTTAACCCGTGGGCTGATAATTAGCTACCGCTTACTCGTGGCAGAATTTGCGCCTGTTGAAGAACCCTGACTGAGCAACCAGGCTGCCAGATCTTTAGCTGCCTGAAAATTCTGATATATAGCCGGAATTTTACGCCCATCGACATATTCATTATAGAGCCAGGGATCGCCAACCGCGAAAACCGTTCCTTTGCCTACTTTGGCAACTCCCATGATCACATCCCCGGAATCGGTTACTGCTGCTTTAGCCGGAGCTTTTATATCGAGCGGAGATAACTCTTTAATATAAACCGTTCTGGTTTTCGGGAAAATCTGGTTTCCAGCCGGTATGCTGATTTTACCCTGCTCAAAATGATCCCCTTGTACCATGTTTCGGTTCTTGGGTAAGAATTGCATGCCGAATCGAGCCGCCAGTTGATTGAAATGTTTGTGTTCACAGTTCGATGTGTCGTTGGCCATAAGTACCAGCGTGCCACCGGCCTGCACCCAATTAGCTATGGCATTAATGTCGGCCTCGCTGACATAATTAGGCTTGGGCGTTTCTTTAGGTGTGTCGGGGTCAACAATGATGTACACATCTACTCCTTTCAACGAAGCTTCTGTGGGAGCACCCGTTATCGTAGCTGTTTTAGCACCTAGATCATGGAAAATGTTCCCCCACCAGAAAAATCCCGAATGCTGGCGATCATCCCAGGTATAGTGAAATGGCTCCTGCTCAACCGATCCGTCAGTATGCATATAACCTTTTCGGGACTCGTGGTTAAAGTAGTTATCGACAGCCACGATTTTGCCTTTACCCAGGTCATCTTCAGCCGCGATTTCCATTTCGACGCTGGCCATAATAAACGGCCCTACGCCCTTTAAATCATCCTGACGGATAGGTTCGCTCAGATAATATTCGTAGCTGCCATCACGATAAGGTGTGCCACCAAGTCCACCAACAACAACCGTTTTTTCTAAGTGTATCAAGCCCTTGGCATCCGTCGAAATAAAGGTTTTTAGCATGCCATCGTAGCCTTTGTGAGCTGCCGTCATTATCGAAGCCGGTAAATAACCCATTCGAACACCCTTCGCCAGCGCATACACAAACATGGCTGTGCCCGATGCTTCGAGGTAATTTCCCTTGTCGCCCATACGGTCAGTTACCTGATACCAACAGCCCGATTTGGGGTCCTGATACTTCACGAGAGCGGGCATAAATCGTTTTAGAATGGCAATCAGTTCACCCCGACGTGGATTCGACTGCGGAATATAATCCAGTACATCGACAAGCGCCATGGCATACCACCCCATTGCCCGACTCCAGAAATTAGGTGAGTTTCCTGTTTTAGGATTGGCCCATTTCTGCTCCCGGCTTTCGTCCCAACCATGATAGATTAAACCCGTCTTTTCGTCGCGGGCGTGTTTCTCCATCCACACAAATTCATTGATCACATCGTCATAATGCTTGTTACCCGAACCGTCGGACCCTCCATACAACGAGTTGTATTCAACGGCGAACGGCTCAGCCATATACAGGCCATCGAGCCACATTTGATACGGATATCGCTTTTTATGCCAATAACCACCCTCCTTTGTACGAGGTTGTTGCGTCAGTTGCTTATGCAGCAAGTCAGCAGCTTTACGATACTTTTCTTTAGTAGGCAACGATTGCTGAGCAAGCAACAGCAGCGATCGGCCTGGCGTAATGAAATCCAGATTGTAGTCATCCAGTCGGTAGGTACGAATATCGCCGTCAGCGGTTACGAACCGATCCATATTTTTCTGAATGTAATTGAAATATCGATCGTCGGCAGTGCGATACCAGACTTGTTTGACTCCTTCTAGCAGAACGCCCGTTTCATACTCCCAATGAGCAGTCCCTTTACTACCATCTTCTCGTTTATAGGATATGGAATCGGGATTGTTGGCCATGATAGAAGCAACCATACGCTGCGACCAGGGCGATTGGGCCAGCAATACCTGACTGGATATCAGCAGACTAGCTAAAAGACCTATTTTTTTTGTCATTTCTTTTTACTTGATACTTATGCTCAACAGATGAAATAGCTGCTTAAAGTAAGTCTATACTCTTTTTCCGATGAATAAATTTCCAAATAATCGCGAAGAACCCAAATCAGTCTATCCCTGTTAACAATTGGGTAACTTTAAGTAGTTTCGCCTATTGATCTGACGGCTAACCGTATCGACGGACTAAACCGGCTATTTACACCATGATTCATCAACTTTCGCTTGCCTTACCCCCCGAATTAGCTCTAGACGAATTGGCTTTCCGGGAGCAGGTATTAGCACAGCTTGGTTTGCCTAATACTGAGGATGTTGTCGTACGGAAACGTCGCCAATCTATTGATGCCCGAAACCGGCAGGTGCGCGTACAGGTAGAAGCCGATGTATTTGCCGGCGAAACTCCTCCTCAGCTTATTCGCTACAGCAAACCCCAGACGGATGTAAGTCAGGCTAAACAGGCTATTGTGGTGGGAGCTGGCCCGGCAGGCTTATTTGCAGCTCTTCGATTAATTGAGTTAGGTATTAAACCCATTGTACTCGAACGTGGTAGCGATGTTCGCGCCCGCCGACGTGACTTGGCGGCTATAAACAAAGACCATATCGTCAATCCAGAATCGAACTATTGCTTCGGCGAAGGAGGTGCAGGTACATACTCTGATGGTAAACTCTATACCCGCTCTACCAAACGGGGCGACGTGCGCAGGATTCTGGAAATCTTTGTTGCCCACGGAGCTACCGACCAGATTTTGGTGGATGCACACCCTCACATTGGCACGAATAAACTTCCAAATGTTGTCGCCGATCTCCGAGAAAGCATCCTGAATGCCGGAGGTGAAGTTCGATTTGACACCAAAGTAACCGATCTGATCTTATCAGAAAATGAACTGAAAGGCGTAGTGTTAGCGAACGGTGACGCCGTTATGGGAATTGGCGTTATCCTGGCAACGGGGCATTCGGCGCGAGATATTTTTCACTTACTGCACGACCGCAACGTTCGCATTGAAGCAAAGCCGTTTGCTATGGGCGTCCGCATTGAACATCAACAATCGTTAATCGATCAGTTTCAATACCATCGTCCTGACCGTGGCGATTATCTGCCAGCGGCTTCGTATAGTTTAGTCACGCAAACCCGTTTTAAAGGGGTAGAACGGGGCGTATTTTCGTTTTGTATGTGTCCGGGTGGATTTATCGTTCCGGCAGCGACTGCTCCCGGCGAGTTGGTTGTAAATGGCATGTCGCCCTCCCGTCGCGATTCGCAGTATGCCAATTCGGGGTTGGTGGTGGCCATTGCGGATGATGATTTACGGCCTTATGCCGACGAGGGACCATTGGCAGGGTTGGCACTTCAGCAAGATCTCGAACGCTGGGCTTGTAAAATGGGGAATCTATCAGCAACGGACCATTCCCAAACGGCTCCAGCACAACGCATTGCCGATTTTGTGGATGCCCGTGTTTCAAATGACCTATTGCCAACATCCTATCAGCCGGGATTGGCATCAGTCGATATGAGCGACGTACTACCCGACCATATTGCCCAACCATTGCGGCAGGGCCTGCGCGATTTCGGGCGAAAGATGCGTGGGTATTTAAGTAATGACGGGCAAGTGATTGGTGTCGAAAGTCGAACATCATCACCTGTTCGCATTCCACGTGATCGTGAAACCTGTGAACATGTGGGCGTTAAGCGGTTATTTCCGTGTGGAGAAGGTGCAGGCTATGCAGGTGGTATTGTATCGGCGGCCATGGATGGTGAACGTTGCGCAGAGGAATTAGTTAAGTTGTATAAAAAAGGTTTGTAGTTTATAGTTTGAGGTTTGTAGTTTCCTTGACAGTGGATAACTACAATTTTCAAGCATCAAATTACAAATCACAAACCCAATAATGATCGAAACTTCGTTTCATAGCTTTACCAAAGACCTAAAGAAACGGCTACAGAAGCCGCTTCCAGGCGAAGTGGCCCACCAGAAAATGGCGTCGACCTCTCGGTATAGGCAAGGTGTTAAGCCTAATGAGCGAACACGTCGATCGGCGGTACTGATTTGCTTTTATCCTTACCAAAATTCAGTTTATCTGCCTCTCATTCTGCGCCCTCAGTACGATGGGGTTCATGCCGGACAGATGGCTTTTCCGGGTGGGCGAATGGAACGCATCGACGAAAATCTGACACGTACTGCCCTCCGCGAGGCTCAGGAAGAAGTTGGTATTCGGGTATCTGATGTGAAAGTGCTGGGGTTACTAACGGAGTTGTTTATTCCGCCAAGTAATTTTTTTGTACAACCTGTAGTAGGCATCCTACCCTACCGGCCAGATTTTTACCCCGATCCACGCGAAGTCGAAGCCGTTGTAGAAGTAGATTTAGAGACACTTCTGGACGAAACTATCGTTGGTGATAGCCAGATCGAAGTTCGTGGGGCACTCGTAGATGCTCCATTTTATCAGATTCAAGGTTATCGAATTTGGGGCGCTACAGCTATGATGATCAGCGAGTTGCTTGTAATATTGGATTCCTGATTAGTCTCTCTGAGCTTCGGCGTATAGTTCACCTAAATTAAACGTTAAGCCTTCGGTAATCGTCACGTCGTGATTCCAACCGTCACGGATAATAATCGCATCGGCGGATTCCGACTCCCAGATGACGGGAATATTCTCCGTAAAAATCCAGATTACTTTCTTTACTCCAAATTCGTGTAACTCACGGGTCTTTTTGATAAAATAATCATGTTGATATTGGTACTTCGTTAAGTCGGCCTTGGTATCAACTTCAATTACGTAGTCAGGGGGGATGTCCATGTATTTATTCGTAAATACATAATTTTTTAGACGCTCTTTCTCATAAATAGCAATATCGCACGAACGCCATTCTTTCTTACGTATTTGAACGCCCACTTCGCTTGCCATTATGCGCAAACGCGTATTAAATGGATGAGTAAATAAAAATCGTTGAACAATTTCAACTAAAAAACTTTGCAATCCGCTTGACCCCATAATTTCTTCTGGCTCCTTAAGGCCACTCAATACGTCTCGATAACCTGCATAATATACAGGTTTTTCATCCTCCATTTCGTAGACGAGTTGGCCCAACAAAAGTTGCCGCTGACGACGCTGTTCAGGTGTCAATGCTGATTTCCCACGTTTGCTTTTCTCCTCAACCGGTACCATAGTGCTACTTGTTTGATGCAATATACAGATAAACCCAGGAACTGTTCATGGCACTGGCTTTAACCCTTTCCGCTTTGTAAGGAGCGGTCTTACAAACTATTACCCGACGATTCGGACGGCTTATGCTTTTTGAACACAAATTTCACCTTTGGTCTAACCCACGAAAAAGAGCATAGACACCAATACTTTTTTTTTAATCTATGAACATCAAGTAAACTAAGTACTTCCTGAATACTTACGTAAAGAATAGCTATTTAAGGCTTCCAGAGCCAAGCTCTCATCTTATTCATTATGATGACATAAAGCTTGTTTTCTATCAGAAAAACGAATAAATGACTACTAACTCAGTAAGGATTTTTACGGACAAATCAGATTAACGAAATCATTTCTACAATCTATTAAAAACAGCTCTCTTTCAGCTAGCTGCCGTTGATAAAGTCGTCAACATTAATAGCTTTGCAGTTTAAGAACATTCACGGACTTTTAACCGTTAAAAATTAAGTTTCCTCTTGCAAATTATTACCCTGTGAAAAGATGGATTGCTCTCATTCTCGTCGCTGCTGTACTCGGCGGGATCATTTACTACAATAAGGTTTTACACCCAGCTCCCGGAGCCACTGGAGGTGCCCAAGGCGGGGGCGGTAAAGGTGGTGGTGAAGGAAAAGGCGGAGGTGGCAAAGGTGGTCCCGGTGGGGGGGCGCCTGCCAGCGTCAATGGTTTTGTCGTTATATCCCAACAGCTTCGGGAAGATATTGTATCCGGTGGTTCGTTACTGGCTGCCGAACAAGTAGATATATATCCCGAAATTTCGGCGCGCATTACCCAACTTAACATTCAGGAAGGGCATTCGGTGGCCAAAGGTGCTCTATTAGTAAAGCTCTTTGATGCTGATCTGAAAGCTCAATTGTTAAAACTTCAGGCACAGGCCGACAATGCTCTGCGTACTGAAGAACGTAACAAACAACTGCTGTCACGAGGGGGTATAAGCCAACAGGAGTATGACATCGTAACGACCAATTTACGATCATCACTAGCTGATATTGAATTAGTTAAAGCCAACTTGCAACGAACTGAGATTCGGGCTCCGTTCTCGGGTGTAATCGGTTTGCGAAATGTAAGTAATGGCGCTGTCGTATCGCCGAGTACCCTTATTGCCCGATTGCAACAAATATCATCGCTCAAACTCGACTTTTCGATTCCTGAAAAATACGGTCAGGCCGTACACAATGGAAGCCAGATTTCGTTTGTAGTAGATGGCGTTTCAACACCAAGCCAGGGTGTAGTCTATGCAATTGAACCGGGGGTAGAAGAGCAAACGCGTAACCTCAAGATTCGGGCACGAGTTAATAATGCAAACGCGCAGTTTCGGCCTGGCGCATTTGCGAGAGTAACGTTAACGGTTCAGAATAATAATAGCTTGGTGGTACCAACTCAGGCAGTTATTCCCCAAACGCGCACGAATCAAGTAATCGTGGTGAAAAACGGCAAAGCAGTATTTAAAGATGTGAAAACAGGCCTCCGCACAGAAGGTGTCATTCAGATTCTGTCGGGCTTAAGCGTTGGAGACACGGTAGCCACAACGGGTTTGCTGTTCTTGAAACCAGATGCTCCTGTCAAGATTGGTAAAGTTATAACCGTGTCAGGTAACAGCCTTAAAATAGCGAGTAAGTAAATACGTTTACTGTGTCAAACTCAACAAGAAAATGAGTCTACCCGAATTAAGCTTAAACCGGCCCGTTTTCGCGATGGTAATGTCCATCGTAATCGTGCTATTCGGCGTCATCGGCTTTACGTTTCTCGGTGTACGTGAATATCCGGCAATTGACCCACCGGTCATTTCGGTCCGAACAAACTATACGGGAGCAAACCCCGAAATTATTGAGTCGCAGATTACGGAGCCTATTGAGAAATCACTGAACAGTATCGAAGGAATTCGAACGATTTCGTCGATTAGTGCTTTAGGAGCCAGCACGATTACCGTTGAGTTTAACCTCGATGCGAACCTGGAACAAGCTGCCAACGATGTGCGTGACAAGGTATCGCAGGCTCAGCGACAGCTTCCTCAGGACATTGATGCTCCACCGGTTGTTACCAAAGCGGATGCCAACTCGGAACCGATCATTTTCATGAACGTTCAGAGTACAACCCGTAGTGCAACGCAGTTGTCGGACTATGCCGAAAACGTACTTCAGGAGCGGCTACAAACCATTCCAGGTGTTAGCCAGGCCAATATCTATGGTCTCAAACGCCAGGCCATGCGTCTTTGGATTGATCCCATCAAAATGTCGGCCTACAGGCTGACTTCGCAGGACATTCAGAATGCGCTGACCTCACAAAACGTTGAATTACCTGGCGGTAAGGTCTATGGCAATACGACTGAACTAACCGTAAAAGCAGTTGGTCGATTAACAACTGAAGATGATTTCAATAACCTGATTCTTCGGCAGACGAGTAACCAGATCATCCGTTTCAAAGATGTTGGTTATGCGGTGTTAGGAGCAGAAAATGAGGAAACAAACTCCAAACAGAACGGAGCCGTGGGGGTTATTCTGGCGCTGATTCCTCAGCCGGGTGCCAACTACGTAAGTATCGCCGATGAGTTCTACAAACGGTTTGATCAGCTAAAGAAAGATCTTCCACCGGATATTATTGTCTTTGTTGGTACCGACCGAAGTATCTTCATCCGACGGGCTATTGAAGAAGTAGGCGAAACGCTGCTGATTTCATTTGTACTGGTTGTACTGGTCATTTATTTCTTCTTCCGCGACTGGCTGATTGCATTCCGTCCGCTGATTGATATTCCCGTATCACTGATCGGTGCCTTCTTTATCATGTACCTGGCCGACTTCAGTATTAACGTCTTAACGCTGTTGGGAATCGTACTGGCAACGGGGCTTGTGGTAGATGATGGTATCGTAGTCACGGAAAATATCTTCAAAAAGATTGAAGAGGGCATGGATACCGAAGAAGCGGCTAAAGAAGGCTCCAACGAAATCTTCTTTGCGGTTATTTCGACGTCGATCACGCTGGCAATTGTGTTCCTGCCGATTATCTTCCTGCAAGGTTTCGTTGGGCGTCTGTTCCGTGAATTTGGTATTGTGGTGGCTGGAGCCGTGTTGATTTCGGCTTTTGTATCTCTTACACTGACCCCCGTGTTAAGTGTTAAGCTAACTAGTAAAAATCACGGCCAGTCCTGGTTTTATCGAAAAACAGAACCATTTTTTGAGTGGCTGGACAATTCGTACCGCGATTCGCTCATGGGTTTCATGCGCAAGCGAGGTTGGGCTTTTGCCATGATTGTTGCCTGTTTATTGCTGATTTTTGGTCTGGGTTCGTTGCTCAAATCGGAGTTAGCTCCACTCGAAGATAGAGGCCGAACTCGTATCGCGATTACATCCCCAGAAGGAACCAGCTTTGAAGCCCAGTCTGCGCTAACCGACCGTGTCCTACAGTTTGTACTTGACTCCATTCCAGAAAACAAACTGGCTTTTAGCGTTGTAGCACCCGGTTTTTCAGGAGCAGGAGCGGTTAACTCATCCTTCGTAATGTTGAACATGGTTGATGCTGAAGATCGTAAACGGTCGCAGCAGGACATTGTGGATTACTTAACGAAGAATCTTAAAAAGTTTAGCGAAGCCCGCATGTTCGCCACACAGGATCAGACGATTCAGGTTGGACGTGGGGGTGGTTTGCCTGTTCAGTTTGTTATTCAGAACCTGAATTTTGAAAAGCTGCGAGAGAGGTTACCTGCTTTCCTGGATGAGGTACAGAAAGATCCGACGTTCCTAAACTCCGACGTTGATCTAAAATTCAATAAGCCAGAATTGAACATTACCATTGAGCGCGAGAAAGCGACCAATCTGGGAGTTTCGGTGCAGGATGTGGCCCAAACGCTACAGCTGGCACTCAGTAACCGCCGTCTGGCATATTTCCTGATGAATGGAAAGCAATATCAGGTAATAGGTCAGGTAGACCGGGCCGATCGCGATGCTCCCGTTGACCTAGCTTCGTTCTACGTTCGCTCAAATAATGGTCAGCTTATTCAGCTGGATAACCTGGTGAAATTTCAGGAAGTCAGTAGCCCACCGCAGGTGTATCACTTTAACCGCTTTAAATCAGCCACGGTGTCGGCAGGGCTAGCTCCTGGTAAAACAGTTGGCGATGGTGTCGATGCCATGCGTGCGATTGCTGCCCGAACACTCGACCAAACCTTTCAGACAGCGCTTTCAGGTCCTTCACGCGACTATGCCGAAAGTTCGTCGAATACGTTATTTGCATTCGGTCTGGCGCTGATTCTGGTTTACTTAGTGCTGGCGGCCCAGTTTGATTCGTTTGTAGATCCACTCATTATCATGATTACAGTACCGTTGGCGCTGGCTGGAGCAGTATTCTCGCTTTGGATGTTTAACCAGACACTGAACATTTTCAGTCAGATTGGTATCATCATGCTCGTGGGATTAGTTACCAAGAATGGTATCCTGATTGTGGAATTTGCTAACGAACAGCGACTAACAGGAAAAAATAAATTTGAGGCAGCCGCAGAATCGGCAGCGCTACGGTTACGCCCAATTCTGATGACAACGCTGGTAGCAGCCTTTGGGGCCTTGCCATTAGCTATGGCCTTAGGTTCGGCCTCTAAAAGTCGGGTACCACTCGGGATTGTAATCGTGGGTGGACTCATATTCTCACTCATTTTGACGCTCTATGTTGTACCTGTTATTTACACTTACATGAGTCGCCGGAAGGATGTAAAACCAGAAGAACCTCACCTAGACAATACGCCGAAGCCTGCGCCAGTAGCTGTGCCGGTGTAAGTGGATATATGTACCAATATTAAGTGGGGTGAATCTGAGTAATTCAGATTCGCCCTGCTTGCGTTTAGCGCCATTCGCTCTTGGTTCTCAACAAAAAATAGTTCTTGTATCGGTTATAAATAATAGTTTTCGTACTTATTTCCTTTTGGGCCATCTTTCACCAACCATTGGCCCTTCGCACGAATTCGCATGAAACGTTATTTCTATTTTTTTCTGCTATTACTTGGACCTGTCGCCTTTGCGCAAACACCTCTAAACGTCGATAAAGAATTTGCTTTTGCTGCTAAGCAGTATGAATTGATGCTAAAAAGCCACCCAGATACTACCAAATTTCCCCAGTCAACGAAGCCCGACGGCACGCCCGATGACCGAAAATCGGATTGGTGGTGCAGTGGCTTCTTTGGTGGTTCGCTCTGGCACATTTACGAACGGACCAAAGCGCCAGTATGGAAAGCGGCTGCCCACAAATGGACGATGGCAGTCGCTAAAGAGCAATACAATACTGGAACCCATGACTTAGGATTCATGCTTTATTGCCCTTTCGGTAATGGGTACCGACTCACCAAAAATCCAATATATCCCCCTATTTTACTGACCGGTGCCGAGTCATTATCTACCCGCTTCGATCCGAAGGTTGGGGTAATTAAATCATGGAATAAATTTCAGAGCTACACTTATCCGGTTATCATCGATAACATGATGAATCTGGAATTCTTATTCTGGGCTGCGCGGGTTTCGGGCAACAAGACCTTTTATAATCTCTCTGTTACGCACGCCGATAATACGATGAAAAACCATTATCGGCCCGATTATAGCAGCTATCACGTGGTTTGTTATAATCCAGATGGTACAGTGGCCGCTAAGAAAACAGCACAGGGTTATGCCGATAATTCAGCCTGGGCACGGGGACAAGCGTGGGGATTGTACGGATACACAGTCATGTATCGTGAAACGAAAGACAAAAAGTACCTGGATTTCGCTCGCCATATTGCCGATTTTTATCTGAATCACCCAAACCTACCCGCCGACAAGATTCCATATTGGGATTTCAATGCGCCTAACATTCCAAATGAAGAACGGGATGCCTCGGCAGGTGCTATTACGGCTTCGGCGCTATTGGAGCTCTGCACTTACGGCGGACCATCGGCAAAGACGTATTACCAATCTGCGGTGAAGATGTTGGAGAGCTTGTCTAGTCCAGCTTATAAGGCCAATTTGGGGGAGAATAACAATTTTATTCTGAAGCACAGCGTAGGGCATAAACCCCAAAAGAGTGAAGTAGATACGCCCATAATCTACGCTGACTACTACTATCTGGAAGCATTGTTACGTTACGACGCTCTTCAGAAAAAGCCCGGCTTTAAGTAATAGTTTCAGGTTCAAGGGTTCAGGTTTACGATTTGGAAACCTAAACCCTTGAACCTGAAACTATTACTTAAAAATACCGCCTGATAGCCTGAATTGTAACAATGGTTGGGGCTGATAAATAAAAATCGAATAACGAACGACCCACTAACTCATGGCTAACCGCACTTAGGTGTTCAGGGTCATTTGCCAAAAAATACTCCTCCTGCGGGCGAATAATTAAGTCAGTATCGAATACGCTGAATAATTGCTTGTTAGCTTCCTCCAACACTAAGTTCCGACTCCGTTGCCGAATCCATTGATTAACCCGATTCCGATACGGAAAGGGCGTCAACAATAATACATTGTGGCGGTAAGGACGTAATTGCTTCAGCAACACGGATAAGGCCATTTTATGACGCGGCCGAATTAACGAAAGCAGTAAATTCCCCAGCACTTTAAAAGGACTGGTCCGTTCTTTTAAAGTGGCTTCGCCTAGCAGGTCTAATGACTGAGGCAATGTTGGTGTAGCCAAACACGGCACATTCATCGAATCGAAGGTTATCGGCTGGCTGATTCGATCATCAAGTTGAAGAATAATTAAATCATATCGACTAAGAGGTAACTGTGCCAGGGTAGACGACATCTGTGCCATTGTCAGATGGGCATACGTATCAACCGACACAGCTTGTCTGGCGAGGCTGATCTGTTTAATGAAATGCCCTATATAACTTAAATTACCTCCCGGCAGGCCAAAGCCGTAGGTATGTTCATCGCCAATTACCAACACGTTCATCAGTCAACAAAAACGGGGCGAATAAACCCGTTTCTTTCCTTTACGTAACTCCTTGCCCAACTGTGGCAATAGATAGAGAAAAATAATTAGTAACCGAAACAATAATTGCAACGTTATTCGTTGGAAACGCGTAGGGTAAATAATGTCAGGGGTGTTTACGTAAATCCGATCGAACTTTGTTTTTCCGAAAATCGTCTCCGTTCGCCGATAATGATCTGCTAAGCGTCATACGGGCTTGCCGTGTCAACGACCCGCGAGCCCAGCGAACGCTGTTTAAGCAGTTTTTTGGCTATGCCAAAAGCATCTGCCTGCGCTACACGTCAAGTACTGAAGAAGCCGAGGATGTACTAAACGAAGGGTTTCTGAAAGCATTTCAGCATTTAGACAGTTATGATGAAACATTACCGTTTAAGGCCTGGTTACGCACAATTCTGGTTAACACAGCAATCAGCCATTACCGTAAAAACCACCGCTTTGAGCAACACACGTCGCTGGAAGCAGGTGAACAGGTTGCCTTTGACGAAAACATAGTCGATCATATTGCTGCCGAAGAGATTCTCGCACTGGTTCAGCAACTAACACCAACCTATCGGACAGTGTTTATGATGCACGTAGTCGATGGGTATAGTCTCCACGAAATTGCGGGCATATTGAGTCACAACGAAGCTACCGTACGCTCCAATTACGCCCGCGCCCGACAGAAATTACAGGTACTCATCAAACAGGCTTATCCATCTTACGAAAACTCAGGCTCTGGAGCCACTATTCCATATCATGAAAACTGACCGATTTTCCGATATTATCCGGCGAAAACTGGAAAGTATTCGGCCGGAGTTTACTGAAAAAGACTGGGCGCGGATGCAGGCCACGCTTCAGCAGGCTGGGCCACCTCAGCCTGGTTCGGCAGGCACAGGGCAACCGTTCGGTGGTAGTGTCTGGTCAGCTCATCCCTGGCTCATGGCCGCTGCCTCTGTCGGTACTGTTGCGTTAGTCTCATTCAGCATCTGGCAACGGAGTGAAATTAACCAGCTACGTCAAACAATTGGGCAATTGAAACAAAAGCCCGATTCAGCCCAAGTGGCTCCGATGTCGCCTGAACTGGCACGTCCAACATTATCTCAGACCGATGGTTCCAGCTCGTCTGCGTCTGCGCAAAATCATGAGTCAACGGTTGCTTCGACTCAACCACAAGGTTTTTCGGGTCAGCGTGACACGGTTTATATAACCCGTTATCTTCCAGAACCTTCCCGTTCTCGGCTCGAGTCTATAGACGAACGTACCAGTCATCGAACAGAAGCTCCGCCTGAACAACGCTATGCCGAAACGGGTCGTGCTCCTGTTTCGACGGGTTTATCGCGCCAACAAAATGACCTAAACAATAACCAGAAAACTGATTCATATGGCGTTTCCTCTACTCCCTTAACTAGTGAAAAGAATACCTCTGAGCTTGCTTCTTCTGCATTGACAGGTGCGACAAATAACCCCTCAAGCCGTGAAAAAAATAGCCCTTATTCATCAACCAGGGATGAAAAATTGACGAACCAACTTGCAGGAAACGCCAATGCAGATCGGAACAAAAAGGGCCGCAGTACACAACGTCATAACTTGTATGACGCTAATTCATATGGAGATAAGCGCATGGCGGATGAAGCTAAGAGCAATAATTTCACTACGAACGATAAGAATTCAGGTAGTGAAAGACCATCTGTACCAACTGAACAATCGGTTGCTGCAACAGGTACGTCAGCAACTTATGAGCTAGCTACCAGCCGTTCCTTGTCGACAAAGACGGTCAATTGGAGTGCTTTGATGGCTCAGCGATCAAAACGTATACGACAAGCGTGGACTCCAGCAGTTGTGGAGCAGGAATCATCAGCTCCCGCCAGCCAACCTGTACCACGTTTGGGCACCCAATTCCGGCTAGGTGTAGGAGGTGAACTAGCGGCAAGTTCACAAAATGTCGGTGCATTTACTGAAGTGCTGTTTGGTAAACATTGGTCTCTGGGAGTGGGATTTGTCCAGGCCACCTACACAAACAAGTTTACCACTGACGAAGATTTTCAGGATCGTACGCACCGCGATTTCAAAAAAGAATTTGGCCCTGGAATTGACCAGTTACGCGACATTCTGAATATTGATACACGCCAAATCCGTTATCAAATACCAGTCAGTCTTGGCTACCGCATCCCGCTCAATCAATCATTGACGTTGCTGTCAAGCGTTGGTACTTATTTGAATCTGAATAACTCAGAAAATGTAACGTTTTACTGCCGCCTGCCTTTGCCTCCTTTTCAGCAAGCTCAACGCACATTTGGCCAGGTTGATATTAATAAAAAACAGCCGATTGACTTAATAAGTAGTCTGACATTAGGTACTGGTATCGAATGGCACAGCAGGCATTGGGCCTTACAAGGCAGCCCCGTTATTAATATACCTATGCAGTCTGCTACGACTACAATGCAGCCCGATCAAAACTGGCAGCAAAAAACAACAGTTAGCTTACGAGCACGACTTTTGTATCAGTTCTGATCATAGGACAAAGAAAATGCCCGTGAAATTTCTTTCACGGGCATTTTCTTTGTCCTTTTACACTTACTTACTCGCTGATACCCGCCAAATGCGCCCAGCAGCATCATCAGCTACGAGCATTGCCCCATCGGGTAGCACAGTTACACCCACAGGTCGGCCATGTACATCTTTGTTATTGTCTTCTAGAAAGCCTGTTAGAAAATCCTCTGGTTTGCCCGGCTTACCATCCTGAAACGGCACAAAAACGACTTTATAGCCAGCCAGTTGCGAACGGTTCCAGGAACCATGTTGCCCGATAAATGCACCGTTTCGATATTTTTCCGGGAACTGCGTTTTATCGTAAAAAGCCAATCCCAGCGAAGCCGTATGTGATCCCAGTGGCACGTCGGGTACGATGGCTTTTTTAACCAGATCAGGGCGCTCACCTTTCCGACGCGGATCTTCATTTGGTCCATAATAAGAATAAGGCCATCCATAAAACGCCCCTTCTTTCACGCTTGTCAAATAATCCGGCACAAGATCATCTCCCAACTCATCGCGCTCGTTAACGGCGGTATAGAGTACTTTGGTTGTTGGCTGCCAGCCCATGCCGACAGGATTGCGTAACCCACTTGCATAAACATGCTCGCCAGTGCCGTCAGGATTAATTTCCAGAATATTCGCCCGACGTAGCTCGTTTTCAGGACCGTGTTCGCCTACATTACTACCCGAGCCGACTGTAATGAAAATCTTTTTCCCATCTGGGCCAGCCAATAAGTTCCGCGTCCAGTGGTTATTGTAACCGCCCACAGGTAAATCCAGGATTTTCTTGCCTGGTGTGGTTATTTTTGTTTGGCCAGGTTTGTAATCATAGCGCATTAACGCTCCCGTATTCGCTGCATAAAAACTGTTTCCCAGCACCAGCATCCCAAAAGGCCGGTCGAGGCCGGTTAAAAACACTTCACGCAGGTCAGGCTTACCATCGTTATTTGTATCACGAAACAGGGTAATCCGGTTGGCACTGGCTCCTTCCCGCTCCGATTTACTCCGGCCAGTTACGGCATTGATAACTTTATCCTTTGCACTGTTCCGCTCTGTATTGGCTTCGGCTACAAAGATGTCGCCATTAGGGGCCACGTATATCCATCGAGGACTATCCAGATCACGCGCAAATTCTGTTACGGCAAAGCCTGGAGGAGCCTGGGGTGTTTTTCCCTCCGGCCAACCAGTCACGTTACTAAAGTTTTTCGCCGATTTTGTTGCGAAAGGATCGGGCAAATTAATCGTTGTATCGACGGTAGTAACCGTCTCACCAGTCTGATTAGCGTCTTTTTTCTGATTACATGCCAGAAAAGAGACAGACATTGTAATGCCTGTAAGAAGAACTGTTGCTGTTTTCATTGTTGAGTAAATTTTACTTCTACTCAACTGAATGAACGGTCATTTGGTTACGGTTTGTCTTTTTTGGCAGTTAGCGTCGATCCTTGAATCGCCATCGTAAACCCAGTTACAGTCTTTTTCGCATCATCCCACACGAAGGTGATGATGGATCCATACGAACTGGTCGATTGATAGGTATCGGCTTTGGCTTGTTTAACCAGTTTATTTTTACCGAACGTGTCAGCCTCCCCAAACAAATCACTTTTGTCTGCCGTCATGGTAAATTTCTGGATCGGACTACCGCTCTCAAATGTGTACGAACCAACATAGGCTTTCAGGCTCGTAGAGTCGGTAGATGGTGTGGCATTTTGCGCATTCGCCTGAATAGCAAGCCCTAACAGGGCGGCTACTAACAGAAGATTCAGTATTAGTTTCATGGATCGATAAGAGTTTAGAGTTACCCTGACAAGAACCATGTCACGATTTATAAGGATGGCATAGCGTTTATCAGTTATCACAAGGTACGCGAAAATTTAGCATAGGCGATAGGCCCTTTGTAAAACACCTCACTCACTGCTTCCATACCAAACCGCCGATAAAAATCAGCCGCATCCAGCCGGGCATCACACCAGAGTGTAGTAGCTCCCAACTCTTTTGTTTTAGCCATAACGTGGTTTAATAGAAGCGTCCCGATACCCTGTCGCTGACGATCAGATCGGGCAGCAAATTTGCGAAAACGACTGTCTTGTCCATTGACAAACAGAGAGATTACGGCAACTAGCTCGTCGTCCAGAAACGCCCCAAAGTGGTATCCTTCATGATCATTTTCAACCTTGACATAATCGAATGGTTTGTCGGGCCAAAGTACCGAATGACGTAACGGGTACGTCTGGTCGGGTGTAATTGCGCGAATAGAAATCATGCCTCAATCGGGTAATTAAAATGGTAGTTTTCCCAGGTCTACATTCCCTCCCGTTATTATAATTCCTATTTTCTGTCCGGCAAACTGGTCTTTATGTTTCAACACGCCCGCTAAGGGAACTGCACTCGATGGCTCAATAACAATCTTCATTCGTTCCCAAACGAGCCGCATAGCGGCTATAATTTCAGCATCCGAAACAGTTAAAATATCCGAAACGTGTGACTGAATAATGGCTAGCGTTCGCTCACTAAGGGTTGTCATCAGTCCGTCTGCAATGGTATTAATGTAAGGGGCTTTTTCCACGCGTCCACTCTGAAAGGAAAGTACGGCATCCGCTGCGCCTTCGGGCTCTCCGGCAACAACACGCGTTTGGGGTGACAGGTAATGCGTCGTTAAAGCAGTTCCGCTAAGCAATCCTCCCCCACCGACGGGTGCCAGTATCGTATCGAATTTACGCTCCGTTCCATACTTTTCCATTCCAGCATCCTCAATCAGTTCTTTGGCAGCGGTAGCTTGCCCGGCAATTACTCGATCATCATCGAAAGGGTGTACTAATACTGCTCCCGTTCGTTTCATCACCTCAAGAACACCATTTTCACGGGCTTCGAGAGTTGGCTCACATTCAATTATTTCGGCCCCATAACCCCGAACAGCGTCTTTCTTCACTTGTGGGGCCGTACGGGGCATAATGATATAAGCGGGTAATCCAACCTGACGAGCTGCAAACGCAACGGCCTGGGCATGATTACCCGATGAATGAGTTGTGATAGCATTCCCTTCCTTATTCTGAACAACTTGTAGGATTGCGTTAAGACCACCCCTTGCTTTAAATGCCCCTATTTTCTGAAAGTTCTCACATTTGAAGAACAACTCTGCTCCGGCGCGGTCGTTGATCGTTTGATTAGTCAATACGGCGGTGCGATGGATATAAGGCCGAATACGGTCATGAGCCGCCTGTATGGTATCGAATGAAATCATGGATAAGTAGGGTATATTGTTTGTCTTTTATCGTTTATAGTATAACATGCTGATTCCATAGACTGGACTTCGGGCATCAAACTACCAACTTCAAACGCTAAACTACAAACGTTACGAGTTATGACTACCAACCGTCGTTCGTTTTTAAAACAAGCCGCTGGCTCACTGGCGGGCATGGCCATTATGCCAACCGTTTTTGCCGAAACGCCTATGAAAAAAATGTTCTTCGACATTTCGCTGGCCGAGTGGTCGTTACACAAAGCGTTGTTCGGTAAGAAGATCACGAATCTGGACTTCCCAGGCATTGCCCGAAAAGAATTTGATATTAGCATTGTTGAGTATGTCAATCAGTTCTTTAAAGACAAAGCACAGGATAAAACATACCTTAATGACCTGCTGACTCGCTGTAAAGACAACGGTATCACAAATCACCTGATTATGATTGATGGTGAAGGAAATCTGGGCGCTTCGGATGCCGCTGAACGTACAAAAGCGGTCGAAAACCACCACAAATGGGTCGAATGCGCCAAATACCTGGGTTGCAAAACCATCCGGGTTAATGCAGCCGGACAAGGTACCGCCGAAGAAGTTTCCAAAGCTGCCGTTGAGGGTTTAAGCAAACTAGGTGAATTTGCCAAAACCATGAATATCAACGTCATTGTCGAAAATCACGGCGGTTATTCATCAAACGGGCAGTGGCTGTCGGGGGTGATGAAGCAAGTTGGCATGAAAAACGTAGGTACTCTGCCTGATTTTGGCAACTTCTGTATTAAACACGGCCAAGGACACGCTTGTCTGGAAGAGTACGACCGCTATAAGGGCACGACCGAACTAATGCCTTATGCCAAAGGTGCATCGGCTAAATTCTATGACTTCGATGCAAATGGCAATTGTGTAGAAACCGACTACAATCGCATCATGAAAATTGTGAAAGATAGCGGCTTCAAAGGCACCATCGGTATCGAATATGAAGGCGATGGGTTAGAAGAATATGAAGGCATCCGTAAGGCTAAAGCAATACTCGAACGCGTCGGGCCAACGGTATAAATTTGTGCGTTATAAAGTTGTCAAGTTGTAAGTTATAAAGTAGCTGATGCTCGCAATAACTTACAACTTGACAACTTTATAACTACTTTTCAAAGTCCTACACTCGGCTGAGCTACATACCGAAGCAACTCCTGTCGGGTAGATTCCTGCTCAAATTTGCCGCTATAGGAAGAGGTAATCGTTGTGCTATTCAGATCACGAACACCGCGAGTCGAAACACATAAGTGTTTTGCATCGATAATTACGGCTACATCCTCGGTTTCCAGAACCCGTTTCAATTCATTGGCAATCTGTATAGTCAGACGCTCCTGCACTTGCGGGCGTTTACAGAAATAGTCTACAATCCGATTCAGCTTCGACAGCCCAATTACCTTTCCGCTGGATATATACGCTACGTGCGCTTTACCAATGATGGGCACAAAATGGTGCTCACAATATGTTTGAACGGTGATGTCTTTTTCGACCAGCATTTCATTGTACTGAAACTTATTGTCGAATAGCGTTGAAGCAGGCTTATTATCTGGATTCAGACCACTGAAAATCTCCTTCACATACATCTTAGCTACGCGACGGGGCGATCCTTTCAGACTGTCATCAGTCAGGTCAAGGCCCAGAATATTCATAATTTCTCGAAAATGTTCTTCGATAAGGTCAACTTTCAGGTCATCATCAAGATCAAAAGCATCCTCACGCATGGGTGTATCAATAGAAGTTGTCCCATGATCATCACCAAGTTCATCAACTAATTCGTCGTTATAATTCCCGTTCTTATGAATACCAGTAAAAGTCTGCCCATTAGACGGGGTACTCGACGAAGTTCCGTTCAGTTTCATACAGTCTGATTTTAAGATCTAAGCCCTCGCTTAGTTGAGTGCGTAAAATAGTATAGATAACGATGGCAATGTTTTCTGCCGACGGGTTCAAATCGGCGAATTCATCGGTATCAAGATTCAGGTTTTTGTGGTCGAAGCGTTCAATGACCTGTTTTTGCATCAGGTCGCCAAGGAGCTTCATATCAATGACGTAACCTGTTTCAGGGTCGATGGGGCCAACAACCTGCACAATTAGTTCGTAGTTGTGACCATGAAAATTAGGGTTGTTGCATTTACCATATACACGGGCGTTCTTTTCGTCTGACCAGTTTGGGTTGTTCAGACGATGTGCCGCATTGAAATGTTCTTTCCGAAACACTGCAACTCGTGGCGTATTAGCCCCGAGAGCATTTATTTGGGGAACATTCGCTCCAGAAGTATTCATAAAAATGAATTGAAAAAAAGTTCAATCAACCTGTCGTTACAAAGTTTGTGTACAACACAGGCAGACAGCAGAACGTGTAGCCAGGACGTTCTTTCGTATGCAATTGATAATCTATCAACCGGCTTTCTTTAACTTTTGTTCAACTTATTCACAAAAAGACTAAACAAATAGACTACCGATTCGGAAATATAACACCCGCTTATCTGCTAACGTTCCCACCCATAAAAACCTTTGGGTACTATGGAACCGGACAATCACAGTCCCCGTTTTGCCCCCATGAAACGATTACGAACCATTATGATAATTACCGTACTTGTATTGATTGGATTAGCGGCAGCAGTATTGCTTTTTATGCAGCAAAGCACATTTGGAAAAGACCCAGCCGAAGCCCGATTAGATCGTATTAAACATTCACCCAACTATAAGGATGGTGCCTTTCAGAATTTAGAACACACAGAGGTTATGCGCGAAAATGCATCCTATGCGGGTATGATGCGCGACTTCATCAAGAAAGACAAAGACAATATTCCACCCCTGCCAATACCTTCCGTTAAAACCGACCTGAAGGCTTTAGATGATACAAAACCTACTATTGTCTGGTTCGGCCATTCGTCTTACCTGATTAAATCAAAAGGTGTGACGCTGTTGGTCGATCCTGTTTTCAGCGGTCATGCATCGCCAGTATCGTTTTTCGGAAAGTCGTTTCCAGGAACAGATGTTTATGGCGTCGACGAGATGCCTGATATTGACTACCTGGTTCTATCTCACGATCACTATGACCACCTCGATTATGAGACCATCACGAAATTGATCCCGAAAGTCAAAAAATTCTATACGGCTTTAGGCGTAGGTGCCCACCTCGAACGCTGGGGTGTACCAGCCGACCGGATTGTCGAGTTCGATTGGTGGGAACATCAGCCTGTTGCACCCGGTATTGATCTGACTGCCACGCCCGCCCGCCATTTTTCAGGGCGTAGTTTCGCACGTGGTAAAACTCTCTGGACATCCTTTGTCCTCAATCTTCACGGCTATAAGTTGTTTCTGGGGGGCGACTCAGGTTATGGTAAGCATTTTCAGACAATTGGCGATAAGTATGGTCCATTTGATCTGGCCATTCTCGAATGTGGGCAGTATGGTAAAGATTGGCCAAATATTCATATGATGCCCGAAGAAGTCATTACAGCCGCTCAGGATTTACGGGCCAGAATTTTACTCCCCGTACACTGGGCTAAATTTTCTCTATCTTATCACGCCTGGAATGAACCCGTTCAACGGCTTCTCAAAAAAGCGGAGAAGGAAGGTTTCGACGTAACAACACCCAAAATTGGTGAACCCGTCGTGCTCAATGCGTCCTATCCACGAGCCGTGTGGTGGAACTTTTGATGTATAAAATTGGGTAAAGTGGCCTTGTCGTATGTTTTTTGACCTGAAATCTCGTTCTTTGACAGGTTAATCGTTCATACGCAAGGTCTCTTTTATGCAATCGCCCACTCGTCGTCAATTTATTCGAACAGCCGCCCTTACCGGTGCAGCAACCTCTGTTTTCCCAACTATTCTAACCAATGCCAAACCGGCTGATCCAAAAGTTCGCCTGGCATTTATCGGAGTAGGTGCACGGGGGCGTAGCCATGTAGATCAGGCGCTCTTCCGCGATGATGTTGAGATTACGGCCATTTGCGATCCTGACCCAGAGGCTATTAGTCGCACCAACGCGATGATCGAAAAGAAGGGGCGGAAACTTCCGGTAGCTTATGCAAAAGGTGATGAAGCTTTTCGGGACATGCTCAAACGCGACGACATCGACGGTGTGGTGATTGCTACTCCCTGGGAATGGCACGTGCCTATGGCTGTTGCGACCATGCAGGCAGGCAAATATGCTGGTGTTGAAGTATCGGCAACGGTAACGCTCAAAGAATCCTGGGATCTAGTCAATACGTTCGAGAAAACAGGTTCACATTGCATGATTCTGGAGAATGTCTGCTACCGACGTGATGTATTGTCGGTGTTGAACATGATTCGGAAAGGTATGTTTGGCGAGATGACTTACGCACATTGCGGTTATCAGCATGATTTACGGAACATTAAATTCAACGATGGCAAATCGATTGGTGGTGTAGGCGCGGAATTTGGTGCAAAAGGCTATTCGGAAGCCCACTGGCGAACCCAACATTCTGTCGACCGCAACGGCGACATTTACCCTACTCATGGCCTGGGTCCGGTTGCTCACTGGCTCGATATTAATCGGGGGAATCGGTTCATGTATCTGACCAGCATGGCCACTAAAAGCCGGGGACTACACAAATATGTAGTAGACAAAGGTGGTCCTGATCATCCAAATGCCAAGGTCAACTTCAAACTAGGTGATGTGGTGACAACCACGATTCAGTGCGCCAATGGCGAGAATATTGTCATCATTCACGATACCAACTCCCCTCGCCCCTACTCGCTTGGTTTCCGGGCACAAGGTACCAACGGTATCTGGATGGACGATAACGACATGATTTACCTGGAAGGTGTCAGTCCGAAAGCGCATAGCTGGGAACCCTTTGCGCCTTATCAGGAAAAATACGATCATCCACTCTGGAAGCGCCACGTTCAAACAGCAGAAAACGCAGGCCACGGCGGTATCGACTTTTTCGTGCTTCGGGCGTTCATTGAATCGATCAAAGCCAAAACAGCACCGCCAATCGATGTATATGATGCTGCTGTATGGAGCGCTATCAGCCCGCTATCTGAGCAAAGTATCGCTGGAGGCAGCAAGCCCATCGAAATTCCTGATTTCACACGCGGAAAATGGAAGACGAACAAGCCTATTTTCGGTCTGACGGATAACTATTAATTGGATAGTTGATTAATCATCAACTTCTCTTTCTAATTTGTAAAAATTTTAAAAACTCATTTTCCTTACCGGCTTAACCTACGAATCAGTCAATGACACCAACTACTGCCCCGCCTAAAACCCAGAGTTATCTAGGCCCACTGCTTATTATTGGCGCTCTTTTCTTCGTTTTTGGCTTCGTTACCTGGACGAATAGCGTATTGATGGCCTTTTTCAAGCAGGCATTTAATTTGAGCACGGTTGGCTCAAGCCTGGTGGCTTCTGCGTTTTTTATCTCCTATACGCTTATGGGCATTCCGTCTTCGGCATTACTGAAACGTACTGGTTTCAAGAATGGCATGTCATTAGGGTTGCTCATTATGGCGGTCGGTACACTGGTTTTTGTACCTGCCGCCCGTGCGTTTTCGTATCCGTTATTCCTGGTCGGTTTGTTCCTTATTGGCGTTGGCTTAACCGTACTACAAACAGCTTCCAATCCATACGCCACGATCTTGGGACCTCGTGAGAGTGCGGCCCAACGGATTAGCTTTATGGGCATTGCCAATAAAATGGCGGGTATTATCAGTCAGCGGGTGTTTGGCAGTTTATTTCTAACGGGTGCCAGCGTGGCTGTAGGTCCTCAGAGTTTAGAAAAAGTAGTTACACCCTATTTAGTTCTGACGGCCATACTGATCGTGCTGGCGGGCTTAGTCCGGTTATCAAATTTACCTGACGTATCTGAAGAGCAAGATGATGCCCCTTCTGACGTAACTGCTCACACGAGTGTCTGGCAATTCCCAAATCTGGTTCTGGGCGTGATAGCGTTGTTCTGCTACGTTGGGGCAGAGGTTATCTCGGGTGACACAATTATCAACTATGGTAAAGCCATCGGCTTTGGCAATGACGAAGCCAAGTACTTTACCGAATATACTCTTTATGGTCTGTTAGCTGGCTATCTGCTTGGTATTGTGGCTATTCCACGCTGGATTTCGCAGCAAAACTCCCTGCGTTTCGGTATGATTCTCGCGATTATTCTAACGATCGGAGCGTTGGTCACCGACGGGTTTACATCCATTCTTTGCATCGCACTACTCGGCTTTGCCATTGCACCTACCTGGCCAGCTATCTGGCCGCTGGCGTTGAATCGCCTGGGAAAATTCACAAAAATGGGCTCGGCCCTGCTCATCATGGCTATTGCAGGTGGTGCTGTTCTGCCTCCACTGCATGGCTATTTATTTGACCATATCAACCCTAAAATGGCGTACGGATTACTGCTGCCCTTGTTCAGTTTTATCCTTTATTACGCTACAGTAGGATACAAGAAAACGAGTTGGTAATTTTTTATGATAGTATCTACACCCGGACGAATTTGTCTATTTGGTGAACATCAGGATTATTTGGGTCTACCCGTCATTGCGGCAGCTATTTCGCGCCGAATTCAGATTGAAGCAACTCAAACTCTCAAAACCGGCTTCCGGTTGAATCTGCCAGATATTGGCCAATCAATTGATATATCATTTGACGGAACACCTCTTCCCTATCCCCAAATCCGGGATTATTTTCGCTCGGCGGTGAATGTACTTCTGCGTGAGGGATTCACATTTTCGCAAGGTATTGAAGGCGAAGTGCATGGCAATATCCCGATTAATTCCGGTACATCGAGCTCGTCGGCCCTGCTCGTTACCTGGCTCAATGTACTCACGCAATTAGCTGATACGCCCCGGCAACTTTCTCAGGAAAAGTTAGCCGAATTGGCCTATATAGCCGAAGTATTGGAGTTTGGCGAACCGGGCGGTATGATGGACCATTATTCTACCGCCGTTGGCCATGTTATTTATCTGGAATCACAACCGAAGATTCACTTAGAAAAACTCAATCCGGCGCTGGGCACATTCGTTCTTGGTGATTCGCAGGAACCCAAGGATACAATTGGGATTCTGAAGCGAGTGAAGTTCGGCATGCTCGATATAGTGGCAAGACTGAAAGCCATCAGCCCGACGTTTTCCTTGTTTGACTCCGAGATTACCGAAGTTGCCGAGTTCAAGGATATTTTGAGCAAAGACGATTACATTTTACTAAAAGGCAACATCGAAAATCGCGATATTCTTCGGGATGCACTAACTGTTTTACGCTCTCCTGCTAGTCTCGACCACGTTCGATTTGGCCAGTTATTGACTAATCATCAAACCAACCTCCGCGAAGCACAACGCATTAGTACACCTAAAATTGATCGTATGCTCGATGCAGCCTTGAATACGGGGGCACTCGGTGGAAAAATCAATGGCTCGGGTGGAGGTGGCTGTATGTTTGTCTACGCTCCAAACGAACCCGAAAAAGTAGCTGAAGCTATTGAGCGGGAAGGCGGAAAAGCATACGTTATTACGGCAGATGCCGGAACGACTATTGAATCCTAACTAGTTGTACTCATGGCTTTAGCCCATATATGAGTTAGCCATATACACAGGCTAAAGACCATGGGTACAATCAAGCCAATTTGTTGGATTACTACTGCTGGCTATTAGCCGCCCGTTGTGCTGGGAACCAGGATGTTAGTACAGTCATCAGTACAACAAGCACGCTAGTCAGGATAATGTCACGGGTATCCAGGCGTACTGGGTAGGCGTCAATTATTGAACTGACCGTTCCCATTCGAATGAAGCCATACTGCTCCTGCGCCAGGCAAATCAGGATGCCTAGCACAAGACCCGTAAATGCTCCAGTTAATGCGATAATTGCTCCTTCGGTCAGGAAAATTCGGCGGACCATATTCTTTGTTGCGCCTAAGGCAAACAAAATCTGAATATCTGCTTTCTTCTCAATCACCAGCATCGACAGCGAAAAGAAGATATTGATTGAAGCGACCAGGATAATAAATGAAAGCGTCAGGGCAACGAATAATTTTTCGACGTAAATGGCCCGGTAGAGATCGACGTTTAAGTCGTCACGGGTTTGTACGCTTAATTTATCGCCAACTACGGCCTGTAATGCCTGCTTAACTACCTGTTCCTTAACACCAGGCTGAAGTTGTATTTCGAGACTTGTTACCTCGTCAGGTTTATAACTAAATAAAGTACGGGCTACGGCCAATGGAGCCAACACAAAATTGTCGTAGCGTGATTCAATGAAAAATACACCTGCCACCGTTAATAACTCCCGATTAAACGCATCAGGATTGAGTACGCTGAAACTCTGCCCACTTTGAGGATACAGAATTTCCAGGGGCGTCAGAATATCAACCGGCGAAATACTCAGATCATTACGAACACCTTCGGCCACAATCGCATAATTAACCCCTTCGCGACGCAACAGAAGCTTACCTTCCAGTAAAGCCGAATCGAGTTGCTGCCGTTGAAGGTAGTTATCATCGACACCCTTGAGTTTCACAACGGTTGTTCCGGAGGCATATCGTCCCAGTGCATTATCCTGCGCAACGGCCGTCAACAGATGAACGCCTGGCGTCTTTTGCAGGCGCGTTAGTAAGGCAGGAGGAGCCAGAAACCGTTTGCCCATCTTCGGCGAAATAGTCATATCGGCCTCAAACGTCTTAAAAATCTCCCGATTCAGTTCATCCATGCCATTGAAGACAGACAGCACGACGACCAACGCCATTGTTCCGACACCCACACCAAGCATCGACAAAATAGACAGCCAGCTAATGAAGCTACGTTTCTTACGGGAGAAAAAATACCGACGGGCAATCCAGGCAGGAAGGTTCATGGAGAGTAAATAGTGGAGTGGGTGAAATAAGTGGAGTAGTTTGAGTAAGTGCAGTAAGTTTTATTCCCACTCCACTCACTCCACTATTTCACCAATTACTCATCTTCCTCTTCTGCAGGTGCGGGTGGGATTTCCAGACCGGCAAAGAGTTTATCCATTTTATCGGCGTATTCGGCCGTATCGTCCAAGTAGAAACTTAATTCAGGAACAATGCGGAGTTGATGCCGAACGCGTTCGCCCAAATGCTGCCTCAACACTTTACCTTTCTCCTGAATAGTTTCCAGTAACAACTGTCTATTCTTAGTTGCCAGAAAACTCAGATAAACCCGAGCTACGCTTAAATCGGGCGAAACGCGCACGCTGGTAACGGTGATAAAGGCTCCGTTGAACAAATGCGGCACATCACGCTGAAAAATTTCACTTAAATCGCGCTGCAACTGCCGGGCTACTTTCTGCTGTCGTTTCGATTCCATACAAATTGGCACTTAATCTATTTTGCAAATATCCACCCATTTTTCCGTTCTGCCGAAATTGACAGTAATTTTACAGGTAATAGTCGTAGGGAGTAGTAACTGACTCCCTTACCACGTACTAACTTACTACTGTTTTGCTTCGTTTTTTTCAATCTTATTTTTCGTATCAATACGTCAGCCTACTGGGCCTGATGCTGGTGATTCGAGTACCACTCCTGCTGCATCCATTTCCATTGCTAATTCCGGAGTTGAACTGGATGATTGTCGGCGAACAGATTAGTCAGGGGAATTTGCTGTATCGCGACATTTGGGATAGTATCAGTCCGCTGTCGGCATTGGTTTATTGGGGCCTCGACAGTTTGTTTGGACGGTCGCCACTGGCACTGCACGGAGCGGCACTACTTGTATCGATATTTCAGGTCGTTTATTTTAATTACCTGGCCAACAATCGCGACCTTTATCCTGACCGATCATTCTGGCCAGGACTGATTTATATGCTTTTCATGCATATTTCATTCGACTGCCTGACCCTTTCGCCCGTGCTGATGTCGACTAGTTTTCTGTTGCTCGCCTTCGGAACACTTGTTCGGCAGATGGATCGTAGAGGAGCTACCGATGAAGTATTTGAAGTGGGGTTTTATATTGGCATTGCGGCCCTGTTCTATCTACCGTCTGCCTTGTTCATTATCTGGGCTGCGTTGTCGCTCCTTTTTTATACAGGTGCAACCTTCCGGCAGTATTCGTTATCGATATTCGGTTTTTTATTCCCATTTGCCGCTATCGTGCTATTTTACTACTTATACGATAGCCTTGACGATTTCAATCGCAATCTTCTATCGTCAGTATTTCGGGTTCGGCAATATTCATTATCCGATTTCCGGTCGCTGCTAGCCTCCCTTCTGATACCACTAGGGCTTGGTGTACTAGGTTTCCTAAGTCTGCTCAATAGAGGAGGCCGATATGTAAATTTTCAGCAACGGATACAGCAGATTATGGCCATCTGGTTTGTTATCGCCGTGTTAACCATTGGTCTAATGCCGTTTCTGGCGCCAATGGTTTTTCTGAGCTTTGTACCTCCGATGGCTTACTTTACCTATTATTATTTTGAGGGTATTCGTAGGGTTTGGCTAGCGGAAATGACATTCCTGATTACGTTTATACTGATTTTGTTACTTTTTTATCAGGGAGCGCTGGGCCTCATTCCAGGGGGAGAACTGGGTCGGTTGAGTAGTCTGCAGGTTCAGCCATCGCCCCTACCCAATGATATCAAGGATCAGCACGTACTGATTATTGGCGAAGATTTGAGTGCTTACCGCCAAAATCGGTTGGCTACCCCTTATCTTAACTGGGATCTGGCGAAGTACGATCTAAAAAATTTAGATAACTACGAAGCCGTCATCAACGTATTCGATCACTTTCGCAAGGACCCACCCGACTACATTGTAGACCGGGAAAATGTAGTTGGCAAATTGTTTCAACGCGCGCCAGGCTTAGCGAATCGCTATGAGAAAACAGCAATAGTCGACGTGTACAAGCGAAAATGAAGTACGAATTACGGTTTGCGGTTTACGATTTATTGCTGACGCCCAAAAAAAATCGTAACTCGTAAACCGTAATTCGTAAATCGCTATGCCTTCCTATACATTTACCAATAAACGTACGAATCTGTACATCTTCCTAAGCGCGGTATTTCTGACCAACGCGCTCATCGCCGAAATCATTGGCGTTAAAATCTTTTCTGTCGAAGCGCTGCTTGGCACTAAACCCGCCCAAATTCATCTTCTGGGGGACTTTGTCCTCGATTTTAATCTTACGGCGGGGGCTGTTATCTGGCCATTCGTGTTTATCACGTCCGATATCATCAATGAATACTTTGGCAAAGCGGGTGTTCGACGTATATCCTTTCTGACAGCCGGGTTTGTAGGCTACAGCTTCCTGATTATTTATGCAGTTACAACGCTTCCCCCAGCCCAGTTCTGGCTCGATGTAAATGCTAAAGACACGGTGGGTAATGCGATTAATATCAATAATGCCTTTCAGATGATCTTTCGGCAGGGGCTGGGTATTATCATTGGCTCACTAACTGCCTTCCTCATTGGCCAAATCCTGGATGTATATGTATTTCATTCGCTCCGAAAAATTACAGGAAGTCAGAAAATATGGCTCCGGGCAACAGGCTCTACGCTGGTATCACAACTGGTCGATTCGTTTGTGGTGCTAGGAATTGCTTTTTATATTTTTGGTAACTGGTCGCTGAGTCAGGTCCTCGCGGTGGGTATTATTAATTATATCTACAAAGCCACATCAGCGGTGGTTTTGACACCGCTACTTTATGTAGCCCACTATTTTATTGACCGTTATTTAGGCAAAGAACACGCCGAAGAGTTGGCCAACGAGTCGGCGATGAGTTCATTTATGTGAGTTTCTCCTACTCACCAGGGGTATATCCGTATCCTCAGCACATTAAAAAATCGCGTTGCCAACTACAAAATGGCATCAAGTTCGCGCTATGTAGTATATTAGATGTTCACTATTCATCCCCACCCTAAACATAAATTATATAAAACATTCCTCTGCCGTCAAACTATTACCTTTTGAGAACATTTCTCTTATTCGGTTACTTTGGGGCTATTTGTACAACAACCATAGCACAAACGATTACGCGGGGTCCTTACCTGCAAATGGGTACCCAAACAGCCGTCAGCATACGCTGGCGTACTGATATACCTACTGTAGGTAAGATAAGCTACGGATTGTCGGCGGATAATTTATCAGCAAGTGTCAGCGAAGCGGCTAGTACAACAGAGCATGAAGTTCGAGTTACGGGCTTGACTTCGGATAGTCAATACTTCTACAGCGTTGGTACCACAACGCAGGTATTGCAGCAAGGATCTGACAACTACTTTTTGACAGCACCATCTGCTACGACCAAACGTAAGATCCGCGTTGCCTCATTTGGTGATTGTGGAATAAATCCCATCAATAATCAGACAAATGTTCGGGACGCATTCCTGAACTTTAGAGGCAACACACCTACTGACCTCTGGATGCTTATCGGCGACAATTCGTATGATGGCGATGATCCGGCCTTTCAGGTAAATTTCTTTGAGCCGTATCAGACCAATCTGATGAAGAATTCGATGCTATTTGCGGTACCAGGCAATCACGATTACAGCAATAATACGACCTTGGCCGATAATCATAATATACCTTATTTCTCAATTTTTAGCTTTCCAACCAATGCAGAAGCTGGTGGTGTAGCTTCGGGTACGAAGGAATGGTATTCGTTCGATTATGGGCCAATCCACTTTGTTATGCTCGATGGATTTGGAACGCGTCCAGTCAATGGATCAGCCGCCAGATTCTACGCTGACACGGTCAATCACCCACAAGTAATCTGGTTAAAGCAGGACCTGGCGGCAACGACAAAGAAATGGAAAATTGTCTATATGCACTTTCCACCCTATAGCCAGGGGGCGCATAATTCAGAAAGTGAGCCAGAATTAGTCGCTATCCGCCAGCAAATTAATCCTATTCTCGAACGCTTTGGTGTCGATATGGTTATGCTCGGCCATAGTCATAGCTATGAACGTTCTTACCCAATTCATGACCAGTATGGTTCTATGAGTGATTTTACGGCGAATCCTTCGCTCTACCGATTTCCAGAAGATAATGGCACAGGGCGTTATGACGGGTCAGATAATTCCTGTGCCTACAAGAGTACGTCCGAAAAGAAAAAACAGGGAACTGTTTACGTTGTTGCAGGCTCAGCGGGCGCCTTAGGATATAATCCTGCTTTAGGCCCTCATCCGGTAATGGTTTCTACACAGCGACAGGCAGGCGGTTCCTTTTACTTTGACGTTGAGGATAATCGACTAGATGCCAAGTTTATACAATATAACACGCCCTCCGATTACGCCATTACTGATCAATTTACAGTGATGAAAGATGTTGGGTTAACCCAAACGCTAACCGTTCCCGCTGGGCAGTCAATCACGCTTACAGCATCATATATTAGCGACTACCAATGGAGCAGCCCCACCAATGGAGGTTTTTCGGCATCTACTCGTTCGGTAGTTATCAACCCACCGGTTGGCAGCACCAGTACCTACGTAGTGCGCGATAGTAAAAATTGTGTACAGGATGTATTCACCGTAATTGGTTCAGGCCCAATGTTCACGCTCAAGGCAGGCAACTGGAACGATCCAACTGTATGGTCAGGGAATCGGATTCCAACGAGCACGGATGAATTGCAATTGAAACACATCGTGAGTGTACCTGACAATACGCAAGTTCATGCACTAAAGGTCAGTTACGACCCAGGCATTAAGCTACAACTTGGTACACAGGCCAAGTTATCATTAGCTAACTAATACTAAATTTACCTCACCCCTAGCCCCTATTTTGCTTTCAGGAGAGAGGTAAGTGCGGAATATCTAACAATATACTATATCTATACCCATTGGATCTCTGCTTTACTCAATAACGACCACCAAGTTTTCGCCGGTTCAAAGCTGAACTTCCCTCAACAATAGGTAATTGGGCAGGTCGGCTTGTAAGGCCAGTCGTATCGGTCAGTGAATTCAGAAAAGCGACTAATGCTTTCTGTTCTCCCTGGTCCAAATCAAGTGGTTTTGCGGATAGTGTTTGACCATCGAGTTGAATTCCGATTCCTTTTCCACCACCCCGGTTGTAAAAATCGACCACCTGGTCTAGTGTTCGATAAACCCCGTTGTGCATATACGGAGCTGTAAGGGCTACGTTGCGTACTGTTGGTGTTTTAAAGGCAAACCGATGAAGCTCTTTCTGGTACGTCATAAACTTCCCAGGATCTGAATCTATACGAGCGTTTTGGATTTTCCGGCGGCTGGGTACTCCAATAATTTCACTTTCGGTTTTCTCGAAATGGGGTGGAATAAATCCATTATAAATCGGGAAGAAATGACAGGTTGCGCAACGGGCTTTGCCCAGAAACAGGTTGAATCCCAGGCGCTCATCGGCTGTTAGAGATACCTCTTCTCCGCGTAGGTAGCGGTCAGATCGTGTGTTTAGGCTCGTCAAACTACGGATGTAACACGCCAGTGCATTACGAACATTAGGGGCGGTCAATCCACCAGAAAAAGCGACCGAAAACCATTTTTTGTACTGACTGCTTCCTGCTAATTTACGCACAACTTCGTCGGGTGAGGTGCGCATCTCATGAGCGTTTTTGAGCACATCGTGGGCCTGATCCTCAAGATAAAACACTCTCGAATCGTAAAACTGAACATTTTGCAAACCGGCATTCAGTAATGTAGGTGCATTCCGTAAGACTGACTTTCGGCCACGAAAGGCCCGGCTTTTAATTCGTCCATCGGTAAAGGCTCGCTCTGGCTGGTGGCAGGAAGCACAGCTCCGAGCGTTATTGCCCGACAATAAAGGGTCAAAAAAAAGCACTTTCCCTAATGCTACTTTTTGAGATGTGCTCTTAAAATCGCCAAAGTTGATTAAATAATCAGGTCGAAAAGCGCCCGAATCGGATAGCGTTGCCACTAAAGGCGACAGGAATCGCCCACTAGCTGCTACGTCGATACCAAGTGCCTGACGAGCCTGTTGCAATGCCTTACACAGGGGATAAAGCTGCTGTCGAATAAACGTAACCCGGTCGAAATGATTAAAATCGGATGCCTGCTCTACCGTCTGAATAGCGACCGTCCAGCGATTTTTCAGCTGAGTGGCTAACTGCTCAGGAAGTCGATTAGCATAAGGGTGGAACGTTTCGTGAAGGATAGTAAGGGTAGCGGCCGCTTCGGGTAATCCGGTCTGGACTTCTGGCGTATCGTAGCCCGTAATTCCCAAGGTTAGCAATCGGAACAGCTCCTGTCGAATGGCGTCCAGTATGTCGGTATCCGATAACTTGCTGGCAGGTATCCCCTGCTCCAACCGAGCCGAATAAGCCAGCAGCACCTTCAACTCACGAGTTAAGCTATCTTTTTGGTTATGATCGTACGTCGGAAATAAGTAAGGCTCTATAACTTGTAAACCACGGGGCATCATAAGAATCTGCCCCGGTTCGTCTTCTTCAACTTCGACCATTGGTGGCCCATTGACGCGACTTGCCAGAACCGGCTGATAGTATTCCAGAAGCCATTCAATACGCTTGTAAGCCAACCGACTTTGTTTGAAAGCGGCCTGAAGTGAATCAAGGGGAGCATCTCTTTGTACGTAGGCTGACAGTCGCTGCACTTGTAGATGAAACCGGTTTTTATCAGCCAGAAACTGGGAATACACCCGCTGCCCTTCAGGAGGTGCTTCCTGAGGGAGGAATGCAGCAGTAGCCACCACCATAAAAAGGAGACCCAGTAACCGATACATAGATTCTTTAGTTGGCTGTTTGTTGCCCAGAATTTACCCGCCGAATGTTATCCAGTAAAACAGCCGTAGCAATTCCAACGTTTAATGACTCAGCATCACCATAGCGCGGAATCGTTACCCGCTGCGTTATGTACTGCGCAAGTTCAGAACGAATCCCGTTCGATTCATTGCCCATCACCAAATAACCCGACTTACCAAATGCCAGTGTATGTACATCCTCACCGTCCAGAAATGCACCATAAACTGCGGATAGGCCGCCCGTTTGCTTATCGCTTTGGCTCAATACCTGAATTACATCGCCATACCACCATTGCACCCGGGTGAAGGAGCCTTTACTTGCCGAAATAACTTTAGGGTTATATACATCGGCAGTGGTTTCGGAGCAGAGAATTTTCCGAACACCGTACCAGTCGGCTATTCTAAGGATTGTACCGAGGTTACCAGGGTCTCGAATATCGTCCAGAATTAACGCAATCTCGTCTGGTTCAGCCAATAGCGGGCGGTTCTCTTTCGTTTTGACCACAGCGAGAGCCGCGTTATTACTTTCGAGTGTACCAGCCCGTTCGAGGTCACCCACCGATGCAATTTCGACAGGTGTTCGTTGGTGGTCTGTTAAGTGAGCGTTTTCTTTGTAGAATGCTTCGGTCGCTACAACGAGCTCGATTTGAAAATCGGACTGTAGAACTTCCTGAACGCTCTTAGCTCCTTCAACCAAAAATGCACCGTATTGCTGCCGGTATTTTTTCTGGTGTAGCGACTGAATATATTTAAGCTGATTTTTAGAAAGCATGAAAAAAACGTATGATACAGGATGTATGATGTATGAGAGGCTACCTAGCGATATATCCTGCATCCTATATCATACATCACGCCTAGGCTTATTTTTACTAATCGTCTCCCTGTCTGGTTGTCTGAGTTCAAAGAAACTGCGTACAAACTCGTACATCCTGACGGCGCAAACGGTGCGTGGAAATCATGCCATTTCCAGTGAAGCTCTGGAAAGCCTGATCCCCCAAAAACCGAACCGCCGAATTCTTGCCTTACCCATTACACCTCCACTTTGGTTCTATCAATTGGGTTTAAGTCGGTACAACCGCGAGAAGGCTTTACAGGAGTTACAGGCCAAAACTAATGAATTTGAAGAGCAAAGCCAGCAATTGGCCGATCAGCCGCAAGCGCTAAAAAAGTTGAATCGTCAATATGGTCGAAAACTGAAACATCTACGTGTAAAAGCCGAAGAAGGAAACTGGTTCATGCGGAGCCTCGGTGAGCCTCCTTCTTATTTTTCAGAAAGCGATGCGAAAGCCAATTCAGCTAAAATGCAGAAGTATTTAGTTGACAAGGGCTTTTTCAATGCCAAAACGGCTTATTCGCTCGATACACTACGCCGACGACAGATTCGGGTGAATTACCTGATTACTGAAAACGAAGGGTTTTACCTGCGCAACATTACCTATACAATTGCTGATCCGCGAGTCGATTCTATTGTTCGGCAATCGTTCGACAAGTCAAAACTTCAAACTGGCGAACGCTTCGACTTTGATAATATGGCGGGTGAGCGCGTTCGCATTGAGACGCTATTGCGCGATCAGGGCTATTATACTTTTTCGCGCCAGTATATTCGGGCTACTGATATTGATACCATACGCAGGGGAAACGATCGGCGCTTTTATGATAAACTCGAACCCGGTGATTCGACTCGGCGAAATGTAGACGTAGCCATTCAAATTATAAATCCGTCTGGTAAGTCGGCACATCCGATTTATCGAATTGGCGATGTAGAAGTGCGGATTAGCCCCGACATAGATGCATCGGGTACTTCTGCCCCAACAGCCTTGCCAAGTAATTTGGACACCGTTCGTCGGAATGGTATTACCTATCTGCTGGGTGGTCGGGATATCTCGACACGACTCCTGGACTCAAAAATTCTGATCCGGCCAGGGCAATTATATAATCAGACTAATTACCGCGATACGCAACGCCAACTGTTTCTACTGAATCAGTTCAAATACATTAACCTCAATTTTATCGATACAACCAATCGGCGACTGCGCACGCTCATTACTGCGGCTCCACTAGATAAATATGAGGCCACTGCCGAAGGAGGGATTACAGGTCTTCTCTATCAGGGACAAGGTTTTCCGGGTGGTTTTGGTAGTCTGATTTTCCGGGTACGCAATATGTTTGGCGGACTGGAGACCTTTGAAACGTCGGTGCGTTATGGCTTGGAAGCACAAACAGGATTTGTACCCGATCCTAATAATCCAAAAAAGGTTGTTTATACATCGCAGGAATTAGGTATAAGTAGTTCGCTTATCTTTCCGCAAATCTTGTTTCCAAGTCGATTTCGTTTCCGCTTTACCCCTTACGCTCCCCGCACACAAATCAGTTTAAGTTTCAATAACACCTTCCGGCCCGATTTCCGACGATCATTGTTGCGAGCTACAATGGCTTATAATTGGCAAACGACACCTGCCAGTCAGTTTAGCTTTCTGATCGCTGATATTAACCTGATCAATGCTGGAGAAGGTAGTGAGAAAGTGATTAGTGATGCGTTTCAGGCCCAACTTGATGAATTAGCAAAGCAGGGAAGTACAGTTAAACTGAGTTTTCGGCGCTCGCTTAGTTCCAGTTTTAGTTTTGCCTATACCTATAATACGAATACGCCAGGGCAAAATCGACGGGCTAATTTTCTGCGTACGGTAGTTGAATCAGGCGGTACTACACTCAACTTTGTTTCAGATCAGACCATTGCCCGATGGAGTGATACGGCTGTTGGGGTAGGCCTTCAGTTTTATAAGTTCCTAAGAGCCAGCGTCGATTATCGTCACTATATTCCGCTGCGCCCAAAAACAACGCTTGCTTTTCGCTTCAATACAGGGGTCGCCTATGGCTATGGACCTGGCAGCGGACCGGTCCCATATGAAAAATTATTTTTTGCAGGAGGCAGCAACAGCGTTCGAGCCTGGTTACCAAGGCGCTTAGGACCAGGCTCAGCATTTCCTTATGAGGCTAGTGATCCAACTAAGCCAGCCATAAATGATGCCGGTCAATTCATCTATTTATTTGAGCAACCCGGCAACGTACTCATCGAAGGCTCTGCCGAGTTACGGGGCCGATTATTTCACCTGGGAGCCGATATCAACGGGGCTATTTTTGTTGATGCCGGAAATGTCTGGTCATTTAGCAACAACTCCACTCGCTCCGGCTCGGTCTTTCAGTTCAATAGCTTTATACCCCAAATTGCCGTCGGTACAGGCGTGGGCTTACGAATCGATTTCTCATTTTTCGTAATTCGTTTCGACGGAGGCATTAAAGTCTGGGACCCCGCCCGGCAATACTTCGACCAGACAGAGGGGAAGATAGTTGACCACCGATTCATTCTGCCCAAATTCTCCTTGAGCCAACTATCGAGCGGCCCAAATCCATTGGTCATCAATTTCGGAGTTGGTTATCCTTTCTAAGCATTACCCATAATAACCCATAAATAGACTCATGATTGCTACGTATTTCAAAGATGACGACCCTCAGGATGAGCGGCTCGTGTACTATGGTGTCTCAGAATCCAAACCAGCTACCCTTGACGCCGATAGTCCTATAGGCCGCTGGGATGGAAATTTTGGAGTGATCGTTACCGCTCATCTTCATATTAATGATTACATAGGCATATCTAATGCCTGCTGGGCGTACGCAGATAAAGTAACGATGATTCCCGCTTTATTTGCTTAGAAGATTTTTCTGAGTATGCCTGTTTATCCCACGAATGTTTAAGAGAAATTAACGGCATATCCTGCCAAAATGACAGCATAATCGGGGCTTTCTTCGTAATTTTGCAAAACTAGTCGTCAGTTAATAGTTGTTCATTGCTAGTCATAGCGTAATTGGTAGCTATTAACTGACGGCTGTTGACTATCAACTGACGACGAACAATGACGCTCATCCCCGAACTTACCATACTACAACCGGCTGATAAGGAACAGATTGATCTGCCACGAACCTCGGAAGACGAGTTGGCAGTAGGTAAAAAACGGCTATATATTGAAAGTTATGGTTGCCAGATGAATTTCGCCGATAGCGAAATTGTGGCGGCTGTAATGCGTAATGCAGGTTTTGCCACAACCTCATCGGCCGAAGATGCCGATGTTATTTTTTTGAACACCTGCGCTATTCGTGATAATGCCGAGCAGAAAGTTCGCAATCGGCTCAAGCACCTTACTGGCCTCAAACGGCAGAAACCCGAACTCCTGGTTGGCATGCTGGGCTGTATGGCCGAGCGTCTGAAAACCAAGCTTTTGGAGGAAGAAAAAGTGGTCGATATCGTGGCTGGCCCTGATGCATACCGTGATATTCCAAAATTAGTAGAAGAAGCCGAATCAGGTCAGAAAGCCGTAAATGTATTTCTGTCACGCGAAGAAACCTATGCTGATATTTCACCCATCCGACTGAATTCGAACGGTGTAACAGCTTTTGTTTCGATCATGCGTGGTTGCGACAACATGTGCAGTTTCTGTGTAGTGCCGTTCACCCGTGGTCGTGAACGAAGCCGTGACCCGTACAGTATTGTTCGCGAAGCGCAGGATCTCTTCGATCGAGGCTATCGCGAGGTGACGCTATTGGGTCAGAACGTGGATAGTTATAAGTGGAAGGGAGCTGAAGGTACGGATCAGGATTTACAAGAATCCCTGCCCCACGCTCCGAGCACCACGCAACTAACCACCTTCGCTAACCTCCTCGAAATGGTGGCGCTCATCCACCCCGATTTACGTGTGCGGTTCTCAACATCACATCCAAAAGATATTACGGATGATGTGTTGCACACAATGGCTCGGTACGATAACATCTGTAACTACATCCATCTGCCCGCCCAAAGCGGTAACAGTCGCGTATTGAAACTGATGAACCGTACGTACGATCGAACCTGGTATATCGGCAAAATTGATCGAATCCGGGAAATTCTGGGTGAGGACTGCGGTATCTCGACTGATATGATTTCAGGCTTTTGCACTGAAACCGAAGACGAGCATCAGGAATCGCTGTCACTTATGGATTACGTCCGATACGATTACGCATATATGTTTGCCTATTCGGAGCGTCCCGGTACCCTGGCAGCAAAAAAATACGCCGATGACATTCCAGAAGACGTAAAAAAACGGCGCTTGAATGAGATCATTGCAAAGCAGCTATCACACTCTTCCGAACGGAATCAACGGCATATCGGGCAGGTACAGCGAGTCCTGATCGAGGGCACGTCCAAGCGTTCTGACGACTTTTTATGTGGTCGGAATGATCAGAACAAAATGGTCGTTTTTCCAAAAGGAAACCATCAAAAAGGCCAGTATGTCAACGTGCTGGTAACTGAATGTACCTCAGCAACACTGCGGGGCGAAGTTGTTTAATCGCTCCAGGTTTCAGGTTCAACGTTGGCTGACGCGTCAACTGCTCGTTCGTCAGCCAACGTTGAACCTAAAACCTGGAACTCGGAACAAAGACGAATGAATCAACAGGAAATTCAAAGCGTTAAACAACGCTTCGGTATAATTGGTAACGCACCTGCGCTTAACTACGCGATCAACGTAGCTATGCAGGTGGCCGCTACCGACCTGACGGTGCTTATTACAGGCGAAAGCGGCAGTGGGAAGGAATCATTTTCCAAAATCATCCATAGCCTAAGCGCACGTAAACATGGTCAGTTTATTGCGATCAACTGCGGAGCTATTCCTGAAGGTACTATCGACTCCGAATTGTTTGGGCACGAAAAAGGCTCATTTACAGGCGCAGTTGACTCACGTAAAGGCTATTTTGAGACCACCAATGGTGGCACTATCTTTTTAGATGAAATCGGCGAAATGCCACTCGGTACACAGGCCCGACTATTGCGTGTACTCGAAAATGGTGAGTTTATCCGGGTTGGTTCCTCAAAGACCCAGAAAACCGATGTTCGGGTTGTAGCAGCAACCAATGTCAACCTGATGGATGCGGTGGAGAAGGGCAAGTTTCGGGAAGACCTCTATTATCGCCTGAATACCGTACCCATTTTTGTGCCTCCCCTACGCGAGCGAGGTACGGACATTGAATTACTATTCCGTAAGTTCACAACCGACTTTGCCGAACGTTACCGAATCAATCCCTTGCAGTTGACAGATAGCGCCAAGCAAACGTTGATGGCCTATCCGTTTCCGGGCAATATTCGGCAATTGAAAAACATTGCAGAGCAAATATCTATTCTTGAATCGGAACAAAATAAGCCTATTGACGGCGAAACACTGGCAAAATACCTGCCTCTTTCTCAGCAACCTAACCGAACGCTGGCTCTGTTTCCACAAGCTCAGGGCGCAAATGCTGAAAACTTTTCGGAACGCGAACTGCTCTACAAAGTGCTGTTTGATATGCGTCGGGATGTGAATGATCTTAAAAAACTCGTTCGTGATGTACTTGGCAATGAACAAGATGGTCGCCAGATTCTGCACAATCATAAAGATCTGTTCGATTCCATTACACCTGAAAGCGACTTACGTCCGGCAGCTGATTTAGGTGTAACGCGCTTTCTGCCGGCAACAAACGGATCAATTCGTCCAGAGTCCCCACCGCCTTCAGAAACGTACGGTAACCACCCACCCGTCCAGATTTTTAATGATGTCGACGGCGACATTAATGAGGTGACCGAAGTAGAAGACGTAACTCATGAAACAGAAGAAGATGATTCGCTTTCACTCGAGAGACAGGAGAAAGAAATGATCCTAAAAGCACTTCGACGCAATAACAACAAGCGTAAATACGCAGCACAGGCACTTGGCATATCCGAGCGGACGTTATACAGGAAAATTAAGCAGTATGAGATTGATGAAGAATAGGTTTTTAAGACTAAATGATGAATTAAGAATGATCCGGGCCGCCGGACGGAATGATAAGCTAAAGCGACTCTTTTTATCATTTATCATTCTTAATTCATCATTCATCATTCAGTCTTGCGGTGTATATTCCTTTACAGGAACAACTCTCTCGCCCAACATAAAAACCGTTACGGTAAACAACTTTGTGCTGGCAACGGCTGGTGGCCCAGCCAATCTACCACTGACTTTTAATGAAAAGTTAAAGGAATATTACCAGCGCTATACCAATCTTAAAGTAGTACCTGCCAATGGCGATATGGTACTCGAAGGTAATATTACGGGTTATGATCTCCTGGCGGTAGCCCCCACGGCACAGGATCAGGCAGGTGTTAACCGCTTACAGATCACAGTCTTAACCCGATTTTACAATAATAAAGACGAGAGTAAGAATTTTGAGCAGGCATTTTCATTTTACCAGGATTTCCCCCAAGGGCAGACCCTCAGTCAAAATGAAAGTCGCTTAGTTCCAAAAATTTTAGATCAGATCGTTTTGGATATATTTAATAAAACGGCCGCCGATTGGTAAAATGAATGATGAATGATGAATGATGAATGATGAATGATGAATGATGAATGATGAATGATGAATGATGAATTGTAAGATTTTTTTTCATTTTCCATTCATCATTCATCATTCATCATTACTTTCGACCTATGCTTGCCCTCGATAAAGAAACATTTTCATACTGGGTCACCCATCCCGACGATTTAACAGCTACCGACTTCACTCAGTTGCAGGAAAGTCTATCTGCTTATCCATATTGTCAATCACTATATATCCTGACGGCTAAGGCTGCCTCAGTCCATCAACGTAGTCAGGCTATATCGTTTGTACGCCAGGCAGCAGCTCATGCTCTGAGCCGTAACTCCCTACGTAAGCTGGTTGAGAACGAGTTTCAGTGGTCGGAGAACTTGCTGACGAAACTGAATGAGTTATCAGCTAAACATGTCCCTATTCCCGAGGATTATCAACAGGAGAGCTACGCGCTTTTCAAGTCAAAGGCAGGACTAAGTAATGGATTCCCCAAATTGTCTCTCCTTCGACTCCCTGTTCCAGGAACAATTGAACGGACCGAAACGATACCGACTCCCGAAGACCCTACACTATCTGAAACTAACCTACAACATGAGTTGGCGCAAATAGCCGAACCAGTTATTGTTCAGCCTGAGCTCTCCCCTGTCGATCTTGAACGGCAACGGCAACTAGATCTGATCGATAGCTTTATAAAGAACGAACCTCGCATTTCGCCCGTACGGACTAAGCTTGATACACCTTTGGAACAGGAAGACTTAACCAAACGGGCGAAGCCTGTGGGTGGTGGTTTGGTGACCGAAAGTTTCGCTAAAATTCTGGAGAAGCAGGGGAAATTAGAGAAGGCTCGGGAAATCTACAAGCAATTAATGCTAAAAAATCCCGAAAAAAAGACGTACTTTGCGGCAAAAATCAGCGAATTAGAGAACACTAAGAATTCGGCAGAGGACTAAGTTTTATTTTTCTCTAAATCTGACAACGCATTAATTAAAAATTTAGCAACTTTTTTCATGGTAACGGCAACTATTGTCATCATTTGTATTATTACAGTTCTGCTAATTCTTATTGTATTAATTCAGAACTCAAAAGGCGGTGGGCTGGCCGGTGAATTTGGCGGGCTGGGTTCAAACCAACTTATGGGCGTTAAGAAAACCACTGACTTGCTTGAACAAATTACTTGGGGACTTGGCATTGCTATGATGGTTCTATCGATGGCCTCTTATATTATGGTCGACCGCAATCAAACAGCGGGTATTAACAGTGCAAACGTAGATCGGGCACAAACCCAAACACTACCTGGTGCCGCTGCTCCAACACCTGTGCCTAGCGCAGCAAACGGCGCAGCTCCAAGCCAGGCTGTTCCAGGTGCTCAATCTCCAGGTGCATCGACTTCGGCTCTGACACCCCAGAAGTAAAATTTCTCAGCCATAAAAAAGCCACGCCTTTTCGAAAAGGCGTGGCTTTTTTATGGCTGGAATTTATAACTGAAATCAGGCTACTGCCTGTGCCAGCAATTGCCGGGCAATAGGCAGCAGCGTTTCCTGAACAGGATAGGTTCGCTTACTCTCAAGCATATACGTAGCCGGATTAGGCAAGTAACGATGTCGCCGAATCAGATCGAGTTTAATATTTTCAAACGTATTGACCAGACTCTTCTGGATAGCTTCTATAAAGCGTAACTGCACTAGTCGCCCACCCGGCTCCTGTTCAGAGTAAAGCCTTATGGAGAAGTAATAAACCTGCGTTTCGGTCTGGTTAGTTGCATGAATGAGCAAATAACCTTCCTCTGGTCGCAAGGGAAGCAAACCTACTGGTGCCAGTGTGAGCGATTGGGCAATATCCACCCAACGCTGGTGACCTTCAGACAATAAGGCTTGAAAACGAGGCAGGGCAAATTCCATAATCGCGTCAACCTCAGTCATAAAATCGGGGTCCGTTACCTCAGATTTGTATTCGATTCGAGGTGGTGGTCCACTAACTCGACTAACTCGCTTGGGGAACGCAGCATTTAACGTACCTTTGCCCCTCGAAAAACGAATACCAGCATCGTAGTGACTGCGTAGTTCGGGTAAATCGGGGCAGAGTTTGTATTCCGTAAAGTTCTGCTGAACAGCCTGCAAGTATGCCATCACGACATATTTCTGATATTCGGCGTCAAGCCAATTTTGTGTAAACCAGTCAGGTTGTAATTTTTTCATAAACCGGAAAAAGTGATTTTGTGGGTGTATGATTTGGTTAATCTAAACAATCATTATCAAACAACCAAATTCTATTCGCCAAGAGTACATAACCTGCCAAAGGAAGTTTAGCCAATGTAGCGAATGGCAGTATGTCAGTCAAAAACCTGAAAAATTGGCAGTTTAACGTATTGGCACAGTAATTGGCGATCAAGAACCGTCGTGTACGTATCAATACACAAATAGTTAATAACCTTAATCAACTCATTATCATGGTAGCAGAAACGGAAAGCGTGAAAGTGAACGTGAAACCGCTGGCCGACCGGGTGCTGGTAGAAGCCGCACCGGCTGAAGAAAAAACCTCGTTTGGAATTATCATTCCAGATACGGCAAAAGAAAAACCCCAGCGTGGTACGGTCGTTGCCGTTGGCGCAGGTAAGAAAGATGAGCCGCTGACGGTTCAGGTGGGCGACACGGTACTGTATGGCAAATATGCTGGTACAGAAATCACCGTTGATGGCAAAGAGTACCTCATCATGCGTGAATCAGACATTTTCGCAATCCTTTAAATCAAGTGAAGAATGTAGAGTGAAAAATGAAGAATAGTTGTTCTTCACAGCACTCACTCAATATTCTTAACTCTTCATTTTTAATTCTTCATTCCAAGAGAAATGGCTAAGAAAATATTTTTCGATACTGAAGCCCGCGAGCGCATTAAGAAGGGTGTTGATACCCTGGCCGACGCGGTAAAAGTTACGCTCGGTCCTAAAGGCCGTAACGTTATTCTTGACAAGAAATTCGGCTCACCAACGATCACCAAAGATGGTGTGACGGTAGCCAAAGAAATTGAACTGAAAGACGCCATGGAAAACATGGGCGCTCAGTTAGTTAAAGAAGTAGCATCGAAAACAGCTGATTCGGCTGGTGATGGTACAACCACAGCAACAGTTCTGGCGCAGGCGATCTACTCGATCGGTGCGAAAAACGTAGCTGCTGGTGCAAACCCAATGGATTTGAAGCGTGGTATCGAGAAGGCAGTTCTGGCTGTTGTAAAGAACCTTGCTGATCAGGCTCAAACCATCGGTGACGACTTCGGTAAAATCGAACAGGTTGCTACGATCTCGGCTAACCACGACGAGGAAATCGGTAAAATGATCGCCGAAGCTATGAAGAAAGTAGGCAAAGAAGGTGTTATCACGGTTGAAGAAGCTCGCGGTACCGAAACGGAAGTTAAAACCGTAGAAGGTATGCAGTTTGACCGCGGTTACCTGTCTCCTTATTTCGTGACGAACACCGAAAAAATGGAAGTTGAACTGGAACGTCCGTTCATCCTGATTTCGGAGAAGAAAGTATCGTCGATGAAAGAATTGCTGCCTGTTCTGGAGCAAGTTGCTCAAACTGGCCGTCCCTTGTTGATCATTGCTGAAGATGTTGATGGTGAAGCTCTGGCTACGCTGGTTGTCAACAAAATCCGGGGTGCCCTGAAAGTAGCTGCTGTTAAAGCTCCAGGCTTTGGCGATCGTCGGAAAGCTATGCTGGAAGATATCGCTATCCTGACAGGTGGCCAGGTTATCAGCGAAGAACGCGGTTTCAAACTCGAAAATGCTACGATCGATTACTTAGGTCAAGCAGAAAAAATCCTGATCGACAAAGACAACACAACTGTTGTTAACGGTGTTGGTCACAAAGACGATATTACGGGCCGCGTAAACCAAATCAAAGCCCAAATCGAAAACACCACATCAGACTACGACCGCGAGAAATTGCAGGAGCGTCTGGCCAAATTGTCAGGTGGTGTGGCTATCCTCTACATCGGTGCTGCTACCGAAGTAGAAATGAAAGAAAAGAAAGACCGTGTTGACGATGCGCTGCACGCAACTCGTGCTGCTGTTGAAGAAGGTATCGTAACGGGTGGTGGTATCGCCCTGATCCGTGCCATCTCTTCGCTTGACGGTATCACAACAATCAATGAAGACGAAAAAACCGGTGTTAACATCATCCGTGTTGCCCTTGAATCACCTCTTCGTACGATCGTAGCTAACGCCGGTGGCGAAGGTTCGGTGATCGTGAACAAAGTGAAAGATGGTGAAGGTGGATTTGGCTACAACGCGAAAAACGATACGTTCGAAGATCTGTTCGCGGCCGGTGTTATCGATCCTAAGAAAGTAACACGTCTGGCTCTGGAAAACGCAGCATCGATTGCTGGTCTGTTGCTAACGACCGAATGTGTTATTGCTGACGAGCCAGAAGAAGCTCCAGCCGGTGGCGGTCATGGTCACCCAGGCGGTGGCATGGGCGGCATGATGTAATATCTCTGAACTGCTCCGGCGGTCTGGCAGGATTCTCTTGATTTTATCGATTATCCTGATTTTTATAGAAACGCCTTCAATCTCACGATTGAAGGCGTTTTGTTTTTCTAACTTGCAGACTATGGAATTCTCTTCTTAGCATAGAAAACTCTAAATAGAGATTTCTTGTAGTTTTGGCAGATTCTCAAAGAGATAACCACCCAGATCACTTCCTAATAGCCAACTTTACGTTCATGAAGAAATTCTTTTCCACAGAAGGCATTCTACAAGCCGGAGGCCTGACTTTCATCCGAATTATTGTGGGCTTATTCTTAGTGTACCATGGCTGGGAAGTGTTTGATGCGGCTAAAATGAAAGAATATGCAGCCTGGGATGTTTTCAAACAGGACTTCTCTCCTACGTTTATGGTTTATCTTGGCAAAGGTTCTGAATTGTTGGCTGGCCTGCTGCTTACCGCAGGCTTGTTCACAAGATTGGCTTGCCTACTTATTATGGGAACCATGCTTTACATTACGTTTTTTGTTGGCCATGGGAAATTTTGGTATGAAGACCAGCATCCCTTTTTATTCGCCCTGCTTGGCTTAGTTTTCTTCTTTACCGGGCCAGGGACATGGAGTGTAGATGCTTTATTGGAGCGGGGGTAGCTAGACAAGCTAACAAGCTATGGGCATCCAAGACAGATAGTCTATACTTACAAAAACGTATCTGTATTTATCCAATTGACGAGATTCAGTAAGTGTCTATTATTGAGCATATTGCTTACCTATGGGCAAACAAAAAAGCCAAGCGAGATACTCTCTTGGCTTTCTGATTTACTCAACGTTATGAAAAACTTTTCTTTTCGACACAATTATAAAACAAAAATAATAAAAAAAATATCCCTTTCTTAAAAAAAAAATAACCCTAATAGTTAATACATTGACTATCAATATATTAACAATATAACTAGGTATAAATAACGAAGTAGTTTTATCAACAAAACTACTGGTTATTCAGTTACCGGATAATTAGTAGTCGTTGGGTTAGGTTCCACTGCCCTTCGGCTCGTGCCCTGATCAGATACAGGCCCGTTGGCAAGTCAATCACGGATAGACGATGCGTAACGGGACCTTCCAGTGTAAGAACTTCCGAACGAATCAATTGCCCAACGGATGTAAGTAAGTCGAGTTGGACGATTGCATTCTTCGTATCAGGCAAGTCTACATTCACATACTCTCGGGCCGGATTCGGGAACACCTTTAGCTCTTGTTCGTACTCCGCACTGAGCCGACCACCAGATGTTGTACAGCCTACGGTTTCAATTTTCCAGTACTGGACATACGACCCACTAGCTGCATACTGAATGACCTGGCCTCCCTCATTCTGATTTGCGATATCCAGCAACAGGTTGGAATGAACTGCTTTTAGCGTTGAGTAACCATCACTACCGGTCTGAATAACCCATTTCTGATTAGTAGCATTGGTATTCGTCGATTGTACAACATTCGCCCAACCTTGCGTCGAAGCGCCTTGTACAGCCAGTACTTTCCCACTATGAATTGCTGCAAGTTGATAGGTGTTTGTCGCGCCTGTTGGCTGAAGCGCCCATTTTTGCCAGAGTTGATTGCCAAAGGTTTGTTGTTTAACCAAGGCTCCATCAGAGGTTAGCGCCCCCTCCACACCTAACACCTTACCACTAACGCGGTTGGTAATTTTGTAGCAGACAGTGGCCGATACTGGGGGCGTAGATGTGGTACTCGTGCATCCTGTGGTTTCAATTTTCCAGTACTGGACATACGACCCGCTAGCTGCATACTGAATGACCTGACTTCCTTCATCCTGACTCGAGATATCCAGCAATAGGTTGGAATGAACTGCTTTTAGCGTCGAGTAGCCGTCACTACCCGTCTGAATAACCCACTTCTGATTAGTAGCGTTGGTATTCGTCGATTGGATAACATTCGCCCAACCTTGCGTCGAAGCACCCTGTACAGCCAGTACTTTCCCGCTATGGGTTGCTGTGAGTTGATAGCTGTTTGATCCCAGTGACTGAAACTTCCATTTTTGCCAGGGTTGATCGACGAAGGTACGCTGCTTAACTGAGGCATCATCGGTCATTAAGGCCCCTTCCACGCCTAATACCTTATTGCTGACTCGGTTCGTTATCTTATAGCACAGCGCGGGATCAAACTGGCCCGGCGTTGACACAGTACCCATGGTCAAACTAACCTCCACCCCACCCGACCAGGCATTACCCGCTCGCGTGTAGACGCGGAAATAATACGTTGTTTGCGGGCTTAAATTACTGACTGTCATCGCAGTGGCTACTCCTCTATAAACTACTTTCCCTCCTTCTATAGCTGATCCATTACCCTGAAAATCAGCATTGGCGGTATAGTTGGTACCCGTTGGACGATCCAAAAAACTACTACCCGCCCGAACTGCGACGAGGACTTCATCAAATGGTGCTGTTGGGTAGTTCCAGGTTAGATTTGTGTTTGTTGCACCCGATAAAACTGCCTTCAAATTCTGCACGGCCAGGTTAAGTGACGCACAATCTGGGTAAATTTTAACGGAGTCCATAGCTGTTAGCCCACCATTGTCCGTAACCCGTACCGTAATCAGGTAATAATAGGTATTGCCATCACATCCCACGGGCGAGATGTTCACGCTGGGCGATACAGCCGATATGGCCGGTTCAACATGCTGGTGATTATTATGCCGGAGGGTCACCTGCCAGCTATAGCTCAAACTGCTTACCGACTCGTCGGTAACGTCGGCTTTAAGTTGATAGATACTTTCGCGGTCCAATGGGTACAGACCTCCATTAACAGGATTGGTAATTTTAACCGTCGGGGCTGCGTTGTTTAGCGAAATAACGATCTGCTGGCTGGCCGTTAATCCCTTCGTATCGGTCACCGTTAGTTGCACGGTGAATCCCTGAGTATTCGTCCCCGAGAATATATGGCTTGGATTCGCCGTTGTGGCTTTAGTGCCATCGCCAAAATCCCAGGCGTACGTGAGTGCATCCCCATCAGGATCACTGGACCCGTCCCCCTTAAACTGTACCGTCAATGGACTGGGCCCCTTCGTCTTATCGGCCGACAGAACCGCTATCGGTGGTTGGTTAGTACCATAACTGATTTTCCTGATCTCACCATTATTGATGTTGGTATAATAGATGGCGCCATCCAGCGGATTAAATTCTATATCGACCACTCCATTCGTACCACCAGCCGGAACAAATTCTTTTACATCGGTGATGGTCCCATTACTACCCAACGTAGCCGCTTTGATCCAGTTAGCTCCATAATCACCAAAGTAGTATAGGTTACGATAGGCTGCCGGAAAATTTGTTCCCGAATAATAGGCACCGCCCGTCGAGCAGTTGCCATTGAAAGGCGTACCCGTCACCGGAGAACCGGCAGCACCAATTAAGACAGCAGTTGTCGTTGTGGCAGTCAGTTGTGGGGCCCTGGCCGTACTGGCCGAGTGATTCCAGTCTAAGGCGGGCACGCTATGCACATACCGCCGTTGCAAACCCGGCAAAGGTTGGCTATTGTTACAGGGATTTGTTACGGTTGTTGTTGTACTGGAGGCTTGCCTAAGTAGGTTGGCAAACGTAAAGTAGGGTTTGTTACATGTATTATTTGGATTAGGCTCATCCTTATTTTCGAGTGTCTGAGCCACCGCGTTATACGAACTATTCTCCAGAATGCCTTCAAAAATAGGCCAGCCTGCGTTTTCGCCCCCCTGCCGAATCAGGTGCATATCTTCCCAGGTATCCCAGCCTACATCACCAACAAGCAAGGTGCCTGGATTTGCATTCGCAGGGTTTGTACTGCCTGTACCTGGCTGAATCCCCATCCGATACGGATTTCGGAAACCCATCGCCCACACTCGTGAAGCTGGGGAGCGCGGATTCGTGGAATCGTAGAAAGGATTACTGGCTACGCCATTACCCGTCGCAGGGTCCAGCCGGAGAATTTTGCCGCAATGTGAGTTAACCATCTGAGCCCGAAACGCGCCTACATTCTCATTTGTCCGCAGAATACCATCATTAATAGCCGTTTGCCAATAGGTTTCGCTGGCACTGCCTTTATCGGTACTGCTATAACTGGCGTTATCGCCTGTTGATACTAATAGTGTACCGTCAGTGCCGAACAAAAGAGTGCCTCCTGCGTGCGATTCATGCGTTAACGGCACGCCTGTCGATTTGGTTTCGCCAAGTAACACTTTGCGGCTATTCAGATCCGTCGATAGTACATTATTAGTAGTGGTAACTTTATAACGAGTTACCCGGCTTATGCTGGCATTGTAATACTCATCTTTCGTAGCACTATACGAGGCCGTACCAAAATAGAGAAGATGATGGCGGTCGACCATGTAAAATAGATAAATCAGACCGTTAGTGGCAAAATTCGGGTCAAGACATAGACTAGCCAGCCCAAAATCGCGCCAGTTGCCTACCTCCTCGCTAATATCCAAAACAGGTGCAGCCTGTTTACTATATTGAGTGCCATTCCAGGTAGATACCCAAACGCGACCAGCTTTATCCCAAACAAAAAGCTGCTTTCCATCAGCGGAAAAGACGGTACCCATAGGGGTGGTGTAGCCATTCTGTACTAAACTGTTGTTAAAACCTGTTGGCAGCGACTGGGCTAATGTCGGCAAGTTTAGTAAGCTCAATAACATGACCAGCAAAAAACTAAATCGCATGGTCGGATGATTCATAGAATAATTCTTCATGAACACTTTTTAGTTATGGGTTAGGAAAAGGAAATAAAATGCCCTTACCCTATATACATAAGGTATAGACAAATCAAAAATAGAAATAAGTGGATCAATTAAACAATAGCCCGTCACGGATGGTAACCGTGCGGTCGGCGAGAGCAGCTAAAGCTTCGTTGTGTGTTACAATAATGAACGTTTGCCCAAGTTCGTCGCGGAGCTGAAAAAATAGCTGATGCAGTTCTTCTGCATTCCGTGAATCGAGATTACCGCTGGGTTCATCGGCAAATACAATGGCGGGCTGATTGATCAGGGCGCGTGCAACGGCTACCCGTTGTTGCTCTCCACCCGACAACTGAGAAGGTAGATTTGCGAGTCGATTACCTAAGCCAAGTTTTTCTAGTAACTCTTTAGCTCGTTGCCGAACCTCATCTTCATCTTTACCCGCAATAAACCCGGGCAGGCACACATTTTCGAGGGCTGTAAATTCGGGAAGAAGATTATTGAATTGAAAGACAAAGCCAATTTTTTCATTCCGAAATTGAGCTAACTGACGATCATTTAACGCAAAGACATTTTGTCCGGCAATCTGCAACTCTCCTGAATCTGGTCGATCGAGCGTACCGAGAATTTGCAACAGGGTAGTTTTTCCGGCCCCGGAGGCACCTACAATAGAGACAACTTCGCCCGGTTCAATGTTCAGGTTAATCCCTTTTAGAACGGGTAGCTTGCCATAGTTCCGGCGTATATCAGTAGTTTGAAGTAGCGAATTCATAAAAATGATGAATGAGGAATAAGGAATGATCTACAGAGAACACAACGCCATAATTGATTTTAGTCGATTACGTTCATCATTCCTCATTCATCATTCATCATTTCCTGTTAACTTGCCGCACAAAAATACGATTTCCAATCCTCCTTGTTGCAGTTGTCATGAATATACACGAGTATCAGGGTAAAGAAATTCTCAAAAAGTATGGTGTCCGCATTCAGGAGGGCATTGTAGCTGAGTCGCCCGAAAAAGCCGTTGAAGCCGCTAAACAGATCATCGCCCAATCGGGCCAGAAGTTTGTCGTGGTTAAATCCCAAATCCATGCTGGCGGACGCGGAAAAGGCCAGATCGTAGGTTCTGAGCAACGTGGTGTAGCTTTAGCCAAATCAGTCGATGCTGTGCGCGACATCGCCAAAAATCTAATTGGTAATGTACTGGTTACTCACCAGACAGGTCCAGAAGGAAAGCGGGTTAATAAAGTTCTTATCGCTGAGGACGTCTATTATCCAGGTGCATCTTCGCCAAAAGAGATGTACATCGGCATTCTTCTCGACCGTAGCAAAGCCTGCAATGTAATCATGGCCAGCACCGAAGGTGGCATGGACATTGAAGAAGTAGCAGAGCATTCGCCCGAAAAAATCGTGAAGGAGTGGATCGACCCAGCCGTTGGTTTACAACCCTTTCAGGCTCGTAAGGTGGCTTTCGGTCTCGGATTGGAGGGTGATGCCTTCAAAGAGATGGTGAAGTTCGTTACATCGCTGTACAAAGCGTATGTTGATACAGACGCATCGATGTTCGAAATTAACCCGGTTCTGAAAACGTCGGACAATAAAATTCTGGCCGTTGACGCCAAAGTTAATTTAGACGACAACGCCCTATATCGTCATCCCGATTTGAAAGCGATGCGTGATCTGGCCGAAGAAGATCCTCTCGAAGTAGAAGCGTCTGCCAGTGACCTGAACTATGTGAAGCTTGACGGCAACGTGGGCTGCATGGTAAACGGCGCAGGGCTGGCTATGGCAACGATGGACATCATTAAACTGTCGGGTGGTGAACCAGCCAACTTCCTTGATGTTGGGGGTGGAGCCAATGCTAAAACAGTAGAAGCTGGTTTCCGTATCATCCTGAAAGATCCGAATGTAAAAGCGATTCTGATCAACATCTTTGGTGGTATCGTTCGTTGCGACCGTGTTGCTACCGGCGTTGTAGAAGCATACAAAGCCATTGGCGATATTCCAGTGCCGATCATTGTTCGCTTACAGGGAACGAACGCAGCAGAAGGCGCGAAAATCATTGATGATTCAGGGCTGAAAGTGCAATCGGCCGTTGAGCTGAAAGAAGCTGCCGAAAAAGTACGGCAGGTTGTAGCCGCACTGTAATGTACTGGTAGCAAGATGACTATCGGAGACACAAAAAAAGCCAGGACATAAATCCTGGCTTTTTCATTTTATGACTTTATTAACTAACGGCGGCTAGCATAATACTTTTGCGCTTCAGGCAATAATTTCTGTAAATCGGCAATACGACGTTCATCAGATGGGTGATCCGATAGGAATTCAGCAGGGGCTTTACCACCACTGGCTTTTGCCATACGCGTCCAAAAGGTGATAGCTTCCCTAGGGTCATACCCAGCCATCGACATAAAAATCAGCCCTAAATGATCAGCTTCTGATTCCTGACCACGGCTATGCGGAAGCCCAACACCATACTGATAGGCTAATGGCCCAACTACGCCAAACGCCTGCTGAAACAATGCCTGAGTTTGCGGACTTCGCGCTGATGTAGCAATACCTGTTGCTACTTGGCCCGCTTGCAACAGCCCATTAGCCACCAAGCCTTCGCTCATACGTTCATTCCCATGTTCGGCAATGGCATGAGAGACTTCATGGCCCAGTACAGTTGCCAGACCAGCTTCGTTCTGCGTGTAGGGTAATATACCCGAATACACAACAATTTTTCCTCCAGGCATACACCAGGCGTTAACTTGGTTGCTCTGTACCAGGTGATATTCCCACTTGAAACCTTCCAAACGTTTGGAATACCCATTGCTGTTCATATAACTTTCAACAGCTTGACGAATTCGATTTCCAACACGATTAACCATCTCAGCATCTGCATTGCTAGTACTAATTACTTTGCTGGTATCTAAAAATGCTTTGTACTGAGTAAAACTCATCGAAAGCATATCATTGTTAGGCACTAAAATTAGCTGTCGGCGTCCGGTAAGGGGGACTTTCTCGCAGGCAGTGATGGCAAAAGCCAACGAAAACATGATAATTAAGGATTTTTTCATTTGTGTGTCTTTATTACTGGTAGATGGTGTTCTGACGTTATATGACCCGTAAGGTACCAGAATTGTTCAAATTTTTCCAACCCGATGCGGTCAGGCCCTCTTTAGTCCTTAGATTTGTGACAGTCTAAATAGTTTAGTAACGCGGATATCCTGTCCGCTTTTTACCTACTAAGAGCGGACAGGATGTCCGCGTTACTCTATATGAAAATCATTTGCGTTGGTCGAAACTATGCCGACCATGTTAAAGAACTTAATAACGAACAGCCTGAAGATCCGGTTATCTTCATGAAACCAGAAACGGCTATTCCTCTCAAAAACGAGCCTTTTTTCTACCCTGACTTTTCCAGCGATGTTCATCATGAAGTTGAAATTCTGGTAAAAATTAACCGTGTAGGAAAGAATATCGACGAAAAGTTTGCTCATAAATATTATGACGAAATCGGTGTTGGTATTGACTTCACAGCTCGTGATTTACAGAGCAAGCTAAAAGCAAAAGGATTGCCCTGGGAATTAGCGAAAGGCTTTAACGGCTCTGCACCTATTTCGTCTTTCGTCCCAAAAACCGATTTCCCCGATCTGCAAAATTTAAACTTCCATTTAAACATCAATGGCGAAACCCGGCAAACTGGCAACACCAATCTGATGATGTTTAAAATTGATTACCTGATTTCGTTTGTCTCGCGCTATTTCATGTTGCAGCAGGGCGATATATTATTTACAGGCACGCCAAAAGGAGTTGGACCTGTACAGATCGGTGATCGACTAACGGCATACATTGAGGATAAACCCATGTTGACGTTTGACGTGAAGTAATTCAATTTTGTCAGATCGAAACCATAGTACGGTCTGACAAAAACCATTTACAACCTTGCTTTTGATACGTTTCCTTTTTTATATATTCATTACCGTTCTGAGCTGTACAAAACTGGCTGTCGGACAATCGGCTAAACCAGTTTCATCGACCCAGTCAGGGCAACCCCAAACGGGCTATATTCAACCGGGTACGCTTGTCGATGGCTATTTTATGTTTCCCATTCAGCCGGGTGCTGCCAATTCACTATCAGGCGGCATGGGCGATTTACGACCAAATCACTTCCACGCGGGCTTAGATATACGAACCGGTGGTCGCGAAGGGCTGGACGTTCACGCAGCTGCGGATGGTTATGTTTCCCGCATTGCGGTATTCACGGGTGGGTACGGCAATGTTATTTTCATAAAACATCCCAATGGTCTTACAACCGTTTATGGCCACCTAAAAGCCCTGAAAGACACTCTTGGCCGATTTCTTCGAGAACAACAATACGAGAAAAAAACCTTTGAAATTGACCTTCGTCCTCAACCAGGCCAGTTTCCGGTCAAACAGGGTGATATCGTTGCTGCATCGGGTAATACGGGCGGATCTGGTGGACCACACTTGCACTTCGAGATTCGGGATAATAAAGACAACCTGATTAACCCGTTGCTCTATAATTTCTCCGAAATTCAGGACAATATCCCTCCCTATTTCGAGCGCGTTGCCCTGAAAACAATGACACCTACGTCGCGCATTAACGGCGAATACCAACGTGTAAGCTACGCACCTGTTCGTCGGTCCGATGGCACATATACGATCGTACAGCCTATTACGGCTTCAGGTCTGGTTGGCATGGAAGTGCTAGCTTACGACAAAACCAGCGGTTCGCCTTATCGCAATGGCATTAGTTGCCTGGAAATTCGTCTCGATGGGCGTGAAATGTTTGCTTACAACATGAATAGTTTCCCGAACGAGCAAACTCGGTTCATGAATGTTCATGAGAATTATGAGGTTGAACAGACGAGTGGCCAGCGTTATCATAGGGGCTATATTGCCGATGGTAATATTCTGAATATCTATAAATTACAAAGTAATGCAACTTATCGCGGACGACTACCCCTGCTGGATGGACAGCCGCATGAAGTTACATTGACCCTTTACGATGCCTCCGATCACTCTACGCAATTAACATTTACGATTCAGCCGGAATCTGCTCCGACCAATCCAAACCGGCCAGATTCACTGAGCATTCCACCACCCAACTTCAGAGGTGAATCGTTGAGTGGTGAACCGATAACGACTATCACTACGGATGAAAATGTATTGAAGCTAACCATAAAAAATAGTACGGTTTCAAATCCGCCGTTGGCTAAGTTGTTCACAGGCCGTAACGTAACTGAGCAGCCTGTCAGCTATATACGTAACAACCAAGCAGTTTATCTTATAGATTTGCGTCAGACTTTGCCAGATTCAGTCCAGTTTGGCCGCGGTATCGTGCGAACGAATTTTAAGAAACGCATTATACCCGGTCGAAGTGAAGTAATTGTCGATGGTAGTGCCCGACTGGAATTCAGTCCAAGAACGCTTTTCGACACGCTGCATCTAGCCATGCGGGCGATACCGGGTGGTGGTTTGGAAATCAACCAGTCTACTATTCCGCTCAACGATTATCTAACGATTCAATACACACCCAATTACCCGATTGCTATTGACACGGCGCGAACCAAAATGTATTGGACCAGTGGAGGTAATGAAAGTTTTCTGGGAGGTACATGGACTAAAGGACGAATTGAATTCAAAACTCGAACGCTTGGGCGATTTCAGCTAATGACGGACATAAATCCGCCCAGAGTTGAGATTCTGTCGGCAACACCAAAAGGTATCACCGCTCGGATTCGGGATGATTTGTCAGGCATTGCTGAGTTTCGGGCGTTGGTCAATGGCGAGTGGGTGCTGATGCAGTATGATTACAAGCGGGCTTTACTCTGGTCAGATAAACTAAATCCAGACGAACCATTCGAGGATGGTGCCGAAGTATTGGTACAGGTAAAAGATCGGTCGGGTAATATTGGCTCCGATAGTACGACTATAGACGTACCCAGAGCACCGGTTCGACGAAAAGCAGCCTCGAAAGGCAAAAAGAGAAGACGATAAATTATATCTTATGAGCCTATCCATCGGTGATCCAGCTCCCGACTTTACAAGTACTGACCAGAATGGCCAGCCTATTAAGCTGTCTGATTATCGGGGTAAAAAAGTAGTGCTCTACTTCTACCCCAAAGATGACACACCCGGTTGCACGGCCCAGGCTTGTAGCCTCCGCGATAACTATGCCGATCTACGAGCAGCTGGTTATGAGGTATTGGGAGTAAGTGTAGATGATCAGAAAGCACACCAGAAGTTTATCAAGAAATACGACCTGCCGTTTACACTCATCGCGGATACTGACAACCAACTTGTAGAGGCCTACGATGTATGGAAAGAGAAATCCATTTATGGCCGGAAGTTTATGGGTACCGTTCGAACCACATTCCTGATTGACGAGAATGGAATTATTACGGACATCATTGGTAAAATAGATACACAAAATCACGCCAAACAAATTTTAACCTAATGCGGGCAATAGTCCGTCATTTTTGATTGAAAAAGCGGGTTCCCACTCGCACTACTTTATGGAAATCGAACAACTCAAAAGCACGGCTACGGCCGTTCGGCGCGATATTCTTCGTATGGTTGCCGCTGTTAATTCGGGCCATCCCGGCGGATCGTTAGGCTGCACTGATTTTTTTGTCGCCCTCTATTTCGAGGTAATGAACCGGAAAAAAGATGCCGATGGCAACCCTATTTTTGATATGGATGGCCGTGATGAAGATATCTTCTTCCTCTCGAACGGACATATTTCGCCTGTGTTTTATTCAGTACTAGCACGGGCGGGTTATTTCCCCGTTGCCGAATTAGCCACCTTCCGCAAATTAGACAGTCGTTTACAGGGTCACCCTACCACTGCTGAACACCTGCCAGGTATTCGTATTGCATCGGGTTCGCTGGGTCAGGGATTATCGGTAGCCAGCGGTGCCGCTTATTCCAAAAAGCTCAACGGCGACAAGAGCCATGTGTATGTACTGATGGGCGACGGCGAGCAACAGGAAGGCCAGATTTGGGAAGCAGCTCAGTTTGCCCCCAACAAAAAGCTCGGCAACCTGACTGCTGTTATTGACCTCAACCATGCTCAAATTGACGGCACGACCGACAACGTAAACAGCAACCGTGATCTGGCCGCAAAATATCGAGCCTTTGGCTGGTATGTTGAAGAGATGGAAGGTAATGACATCGCCGATGTGATTCATACCCTGAAAAAATCACAGGAAGACCCTGATGTTCCGACGATGATTCTGATGCACACCGAAATGGGCTTCGGCGTCGAATACATGGTGGGCAACTATAAATGGCACGGAACGGCTCCTAATGCTGAACAGTTAACCCAAGCGTTGAATGGATTGCCGCTATCGGTTGGTGTAACGGATTATTGATTCCCCTAAACAGCAAGCCGGCCGACCGGTGCCATGCTGTCTAGAAGATAGCCTTATGAAAATCAAACGCTTGGTCATCGAAAATTTCAAGTCCATTGAACGGATTGAGCTTATTGAGCCCAATCCGTTTACGGTCTTTGTAGGCCCTAACGGGTCGGGCAAGTCGAATATTTTCGAGGCTTTGGAATTTGCTGAAATATATGACCAAATTCCCAGTATTGCAGTAAGCTTATTTGGCGGCATTGAAGCGCTTCAAAAAAGAAATGGATTAGGCGAAGTATTTCAATTGCATATTGATTTCCAAACTTCTAAAGAGAACACCCTTCCCTATGAAGTAGTATTCAATTTTGACACCTATAAGCAAGAAAAGGAATCAAAAATCAATGATTCATCAGAAGATCAGATAGAAGTTTGGATACCTAGTTCCCAATGGGAAAATTCAGAGTTTCAACAATTTCACGAAAGATATAGTCGATTATTCATAAAAAATGATCGACTAGTAAAACTGCCTTTAGACGACAATAAGCGACTTTCATTATCAGCAAAAAATTTAGAAAAAGTATTAAAGAGATTACTCAGTGATAATGCTCTAAAAATCGAATTATTCGAGTGGTTAGAGTTATTTGTTCCGAGTTTTAAAAATGTTGAGGTTGATTATCGAAATGAACTGCATTGGTTTGAGGAGTTTATGCCAAGTTATTTTACTAAAGACTTAATCTCTGACGGCACCTACAACATTCTGGCAATTCTCACTGCTATCTACCAAAGCGATGAACCGCAATTCCTCTGTATCGAAGAGCCAGAAAATGGGCTTAACCCTAAGGTTGTAAAAGAACTAGTCAACCTTTGTCGATATGCCTGTGAAGAGTTTGGGCATTATATCTGGCTCAATACACACTCTCAAACGCTAGTTGCACAGTTGACTCCTGATGAAATTATTTTAGTCGATAAGAATGAAGGGGCAACGCAGACCAAGCAAATTAAGGGAATGAATTTACATGATTTACCAATGGATGAAGCCTGGCTTTCTAACGCTCTGGGAGGTGGGCTGCCGTGGTAAAACTAGGTATCATTTGCGAGGGTGAAACAGAGCCTATTATTCTGGACACACCTGAATTTAGAATCTTTGTAGCTCAGTATGATATTGAATTAGTTGCTGTAACCCAAGTAGGAGGCAAAAAAGAGTATGGTGTCGAGCGAATTGATAAGCATAGAAAGATTCTTCTGGATAAAGGTGTAGAACGCATCATTGTATTAATTGATTTGGATAATGACAGTTGCATAACTTTTACGAAACAAGAGCTTATTCAATACCCGGATCAAATTGTTGTTGTAGCTGTAAAAGAGTTTGAAAACTGGTATCTGGCAGATTCTCTTGCACTAAGTCAATTTGTAGGCGTCCCAGTAAACATACCTGATCCTGAAATGGATCAAGATCCTATAACGACAATTATCAATTTGGGATTAGAAGCCAGACGGTTCAAGCGATATAGAAAAAGTAAAGTCTTATTAGCAAAGGACATGCATCGTCACGGCTTCACCATCGAAAAAGCAGCTCAACACCCAAATTGCCCTAGTGCCCACTATTTTCTAACTAAATTGCAAACCCTCGCTTCGGCGAATTAATAGACATGAAAAAATACGAGTACACAGAGAAAAAAGACACGCGGTCGGGTTTCGGCGCGGGTATATCTGAACTGGGCCGAACGAATCCTAATGTCATCGCCCTCACAGCCGATTTAGCGGGTTCGCTCAAGTTGGAGACGTTCATTAAAGAAAACCCAGAGCGCTTCGTTCAGTGCGGTATTGCCGAAGCCAACATGATAGGTGTGTCAGCTGGTTTGACTATTGGTGGGCATATTCCATTTGCCACGACCTTTGCGAACTTCGCTACGGGTCGTGTGTATGACCAGATTCGTCAATCGGTGGCATATTCCAATAAGAACGTTAAAATCTGTGCTTCACACGCTGGTCTAACGCTGGGCGAAGATGGGGCCACTCACCAGATTCTGGAAGATTTGGGCATGATGAAAATGCTGCCCAACATGACCGTTATCAATCCCTGTGATTACAATCAGACCAAAGCCGCAACCATTGCCATTGCTGAACACGTTGGCCCTGTTTATCTGCGCTTTGGTCGCCCTGTAATTCCTGTGTTTACGCCTGCCGACCAAAAGTTTGAGATTGGCAAGGCATGGACGGTGAACGAAGGTAAAGACGTATCTATTTTCTGCACAGGGCACCTGGTTTGGGAAGCTATAAAAGCTGGCGAAATTCTGTCGGAACAGGGAATTGAAGCTGATATTATCAATATTCACACGATTAAGCCGTTAGATGTAGAGGCCATTCTGGCATCGGTTAAGAAAACCGGCTGTGCTGTATCGGCAGAAGAACACATGCTTAACGGTGGTTTGGGTGATAGCGTTGCGCAGGTACTGGCCCAAAACTTCCCCGCTCCACTCGAATACATTGGTGTTCACGATACGTTCGGTGAAAGTGGCACACCAGATCAGCTAATGCAGAAATATGGCCTCACCGCCGACAAAATTGTTGAGCAGGTGAAAAAAGCAATGGCCCGCAAAGTTTAGTTGTTTCATGTTCAAGGTTCCACGTTTTCTAAGCGCTTATCGTAATTAGCAACATGGAACCTTGAACGTGAAACTTGAAACAATAGAATGACTGACGCAGAAATCCTCGCCAAATACCGCGACCCGTCGAGCCGGAATTATGCCTTTAATCTATTGGTACGACAATACCAGCAGAAAATATATTGGCATATCCGTAAAATGGTCATTGACCACGATGATGCCGATGATCTGGTGCAGGAAACGTTCATAAAAGTGTGGAACAGCCTGGAACAGTTTCGGGGTGATAGTCAGTTATATACCTGGATATACCGCATTGCCACCAATGAATGCCTCAACTTTCTGAATAAGAAACGCCGACGTTTTTTTCTGCCTATTGGCGACGTGGAAGGCGAATTGATGCAGAAGCTGGAAAGTAATAGCGATTATGTTACATCAGGCAACGAACCGAGTGGCGAAGACGTACAGTTAAAGCTGCAAAAAGCGCTACTAAAATTACCCGATAAACAACGCTTGGTATTTAACATGAAGTACTTCGATGATATGAAGTATGAGGAAATTGCAGACATTACCGGTACATCAGTAGGGGCCTTAAAAGCATCGTATCACCTGGCAGTCAAAAAAATTGAAGATTATCTGACTAAAACTGATACAACCGATTAAACCCCAGCCGCTTTAGACTGTCCAATCCGTATAACACAGGAATGTAATTGTGTATTTGATACACACCACTGTAATGAATGACAAAAACGAATTTCGACTTGACGAACTGCCACCAGAACATCCCATGCGGCAGTTGCCGTTTGTGACTCCAGAGGGTTATTTTGACACGTTGCCATCACGTGTGCAGGCTCGCGTGATTCGTAAGTCAAAACCAGCATTTACGATTACCTGGTCATGGCAGCGCTCGGTAGCTTCCCTGGCGGGTGCTAGTCTGATTGCTATACTGGTTTGGCAAACCTTACCACAGCGGCAGGAATCGTTGGGTAGTGAAGCCCTTGCCGGTGTAAGTAATGATGTAATTGCAGCCTACCTCGATGAACAGGGTGTAGATGCCAGCGAATTGGCCGATGCTCAGCAAATTCATTCGTCATTAGGCAGCGACACGACAGCGATTCAGTTTCTTAATGTGCAACCGAAGGACATTCAGCAGCATATTAAAGAACAAACTGTGCTGGAAAGCCCGGATCTCGGTTCCTGATTTTTGAATGGTTAACTTTACCACAATGAGACACGTATGGATTGGTTGGCTGGTTGGTCTAGTGTTTATGGCTCAAGTGGCCAATGCACAGGACGACGGCAGCGGACGGCAAAAAATTGAAGCGGCTAAGATCGGGCTGATTACAAATCGGCTCAATTTAACGACAGATCAGGCTCCGCAATTCTGGGCGATTTACAATGAATATAACGCCAAGAAACAGGAACTGAACCGGCGAGTTCGGCAATTGAATAATGCGCCGGCACGCACTAGCCTTAATGACGAGCAATTAGTAAATGGGCTTCGCGAAGTGAATTCCACCAAACAAAAACTCGCCGACTTAGACGACGAGTATATGGGGCGCTTCCTGAAAGTGATTACGCCAGCTCAATTGGCTGAGCTATATAAGACTGAGCAGATGTTCAATAAAATGCTGCTCAATAAGTTGAATCAAGGCAACTGAACCGCACGGGCGGCCCCGCGGGATTTAGCTGATTTAGGGATTTACAGGATTTTGCCTTGCGCTTCTTCGAAGCGAATCACAAAACAAAATCCTGTAAATCCCTAAATCAGCTAAATCCCGGTTCAGACTTAATACCGCACCACCTTAAACCTTGAGATGCCTCCATCAAAACGGATGGTCATTTTCTTTTTGGTGGCGTCGTAGCCAGGACTAATAAACTCCCCACCACCAACACTGGTGAAATCATCCAACTGTTCCAGGTTAAGGGCGCCGTCTTTTTTGATTCGGCAACCTACTTCCTTTGGCACATGTACAGTTACTGAAGCCGCTCCCACGTCCAGCTTTACTTCCGACACGTCGGCTTTGGCACCGAGTTTTAAATCAAGATCAGCAGCACCAGCACCAATTTTCAGGCTTTTGACCGCGTAAGCGCTTAAGTCCAGATCGCCCTGACCTGCTCCTAAAGCAACATCCATCGTCCAAACGGGAGTGGCATTCAGATGCACATCAACTCGATTCTCAAAATTGCCATCCTTAAAATCAACGTGCTGATCCTCTTCAGTAGGCTTTAGCTCAATGGTCGGGATGTGTGTGGTTTCATCACGATCAACCGACATGGAATAACTACCCGTTGTTTGTTTGGTATCTGCTTTGATGAGCTCAGAACTCGGCTCGCTGATGATAAACCGACCAGCACCACCCGATAATTTCAGGACAGCTTCGCGCGTGTCGGCATCCATTGTTTCAGTAAAGGTATTTGTCTGAACTTTGGTATTCTCTGAATCCCGACGATCGCGCTCTGACTGATAGTCACCATCATTGTTATCATCGTCATTATTGTCGTTATCGTTGTTAGAATTTCCGTGATCATTATCATCGTCATCATTATCATCCCAGCGCATGTTAAACTCATCACGATCTCGATGATGCGATAGGAATCCAAATAATGTGGTGGGTACGGCTACAGCTAACATTACTGTTGTGATAAATGCAGCTGGGTTACCACGCCGTTCCAAAATCAGGTTGACACCTGCCAGAATTAGCAATACTGGCCATAAATTCACTAATGAATGCCAGTCTATATCGAGCATACCTGCTCGCCGGGCCAGAAACAGTACACCCAGCGTTAGTAGGAAAATGCCCCAGAACAATCCATTTTTTCGTTGCATGACAAATTTTGTTTCAAGTTTCAAGTTTGATGTTCCAGGTTTAATCGAAGCAATTAACCTGGAACATCAAACTTGAAACCTTATAAATCAACAGTTTAAAGCGTTCCGTTAGGGTCGTTGTTCGTGTTTGTCGTGTCGTAAGGAGGTTTGATCCGATCCTTAAAAATCAGCCACAAACCAATCGCGATCAGAACAAACGGCCACAGATCACCAAAGTCAATGTCGAAATAACGGTCCAGTAAAAACAGGATACCGAGGATAATCAAAATGGCCCCGCCAATAATACTACGGTCGGGTGATGCAGGTTTGTTCGGATTATAGGGATTCATGGCAAAATAAGGATTAGAAAAAGCGGTTGATTGGGACACAGAACCACTGAAACGGCGTTCGGGTAGTGCGATCCACAAGATAATGTAAATGATGATAGCCGGAAAGTGTGGCAGGAAAATTCCGATCACAAATAGTACGCGTACCAAGGCACGATCAATGCCAAAATAATCGGCCAAACCAGCACACACGCCCCCAATCTGGGCCTGGTCGGCAATACGTTCTAATCGCTTGTTCATGGCTCTGTCCGGAACGCCGGATCGTTGTTTAAATCCGATGTAAACCTACTAGATGGCTGTTTTTCGCGAAAGTAGAATTGGAAGAATGGACGCGGTTATGGATAGAAGTATGTTTTCAATGATAGTAGGTAATGCCTAGTAGTGAAATTTATTAAACTAAGTTACGAAGTGGTAAGTGGTTGACGCGAAAGCAATATACATGTGTCAACCACTTACCACTTCGTAACTTAGCACTTACAACTAATCTTCTTCAATCGCTTCCAGAATGTCCATCAACTCGCCAAACTCTTTATTCCCAGGCCGTTCTTCATCGCCACCACTAAGGGCAATACCCTGAACGGACAGATCATCCAGTAGCTCATGGACGTTCTCAGCTGATACACCGATTCCTAAAAGTATAGGATAACGAGAGGCTAATCGCTGGAATGTAGCTTTCAGTTCGTCGTCGAGATAAAGTGGGCTATTACTTTCAAGTAGAATATAGTCTGCATCAGTTGCGCCCGTCTGAAACAGCGTGTCGAGTTGATCAAGCGTTAATTGCGCTAAATCGACATGTAGAATAAATCGCAGTTCACCGCTAGACTTCGTACTCAGATAGGGCAATAGCGCCGATTCGTTAACCTGCAATATGTCAGGCTTGTACGTATCAAGGAGTTGCTCAATAACTTCGGGGTCAGAAGACGTTGTTTCGCCAACGATTTGCACACCGGCAACCCATCCCCTGATTTCGGCAAATTTTTTCGGCTCAACATAATCTGGCGAGTCTGCATCCATTGAAAAGCCAAGCATATCGACACCCATACCCGCACAATAACGGGCATCGCTGAGATTTGTAACGTTGGAGATTTTAACGAGCGTTTTGAGTGCCATACTTTCAATGAATAGTTATCGATAACCAGCGAACAGTTGCCAGAACGTAATCGCAAAGTTACAGACAGTCTACTCAACTATAAATATATAATCGCCACAAGATCAGATTAACAATAACACCTAAAATCACTTCCAGACATAGCCCGAAGTGATTTTAGGTGTGGAAGAAGGATGTAAAACGCGCTTATTTCGCTGGCGTCGGAATGGCCCCAATTTGTTGTAGCACAGACAGATCGTCGCCAATCTGTATCCGCTCAGCGATCTTACCGTCCTTATAGCGGTCAATAACAAAGCCCTGCGTATTCATTTTTCTGTTAGAAGCGGGAATACCCATCAATTCGCCAGTATGGGTGCCAGAAAAAAGACAATACGAAGCCACTTTATCACCTTCGGCAATCTGAATAACAGGCGTCCATGTCACATCAGGGAACGCTTTCAGGTACGTCTCCCCTATCATTTTGTACGTGCCCGCTCCATGAGCCACCGACTCACTATTCCACCAGAGTTTGAAATCGGGAGCGAGCAGTGTTAAATCCTTGTCAATATTATGACTTGAATAGGCAGCGAAGAATGCTGCCGACATCATTTTATTCTGTTCAGGTGTGGTTTTCATGCCTTTTCCAGTAGCGAATGCTGGCGAAGGAAGGTCAGGTAGAGGTTGGGCTAGCGGGGCTACACCTAGCTGCTGCATCATGGCCAGATTGTCGTCTTGCCCCCAATGTTCGATACCCTTTCCCATTTTATCGAATTTAGCTAAATCCATCGATTTAATTTTCACGGATTTCCCAGTTGCTGCCATACCCATAAAGGCGCCTTTATTGGTACCTGAAAATTCGGTATAGGCAACGACGTAATCGCCTTCAGCAACCATATCCAGTACCGTAATCATGCCATCTGGATAAGCCTCCTTAAAGGCAGTGAACATGGCTTTACTTCCTTCTAGACCCGACGGCATACCTGCCACTAAAGCATGATCAACGGAGTTCTTGCTGATGAGGTTATCCAGATCAGCGAAGTTTCCGGTATTAAAAGCCGTGTAAATCTTCCGTAATGTCTGTTTATTTTTTTCGGGAGTTTGAGCCAAAACGACTCCGCCCAGCAGAAGGGCAATGATCGAGAAAATGAGCTTTTTCATCGGTAGAAAAGGTAGAAGGTTCGTTTATTGATAAATTTTTTCGGCAGAGGCTGTGTCGTAATACGATCGACCACTTACGGGTACACCATTTTCAAATCGCCAAACCATCGTCCACTCGAAGGTGAGTGGCTTGCCCGTTTTCTTCGCCTGTACGCCATGTTGCCCAGTGGCTATAACAAGGTTATCGGCTGTGGCATAATCGCTTACGTTAAATGACAACGTAGCGGTATCAGCATCCAATTGCTGGAAGAAGTTCAGGAATTCGCGTCGCCCACTATAACTACCCCCATGCGGAACGATAGCCGGATCGTTTGGGTCTTGCCAGGTAAAGTTTTCGGCAACGTTTTCGAGAATGAATGGTACGTTTCCCTGAGAGAAAGCAGCATAAAGGCCTTCTACAATTTGTTGATTTGTTTCCATGATTGTGTAGGGTTTATCGGTTTTGATGTCGATGAACATGACAAAGTTCGCACCTTAACTACTTGTTAATCAATCCTATAAAAACAGGAATTTTATCTCCCCGAAAAAGGGGAGGTTGACCAACGTATCAACTTGTATAGATTGCCATCAATAAAAAAACCTTCCGACTAGTAGCTGGTTTGCCACTAAATCAGGAAGGTTTGCTGTCAGTCTTTTGCGTTACGCTACCGTCAAAGCAGCTGGTTTCTATCGACCATCAGGCAGCTACCGAAGTCAGTGCCTGGGCCACGTAACCAGCAAATAAGTCGTTTACTGGGTAGGCCCTAAATTCGTCGGCCAGCCCCTGAACGTTGTTCTTATACGTTGGGATTGCTTCGAGCTTCGTTATAGCCTTACGAAGTTGTTCGGGCTTAGGGGTTTCCGTATTCAGGTTGATGCCATAGTTGAAATAACCAACCCGGGCAGCTATTTCGTTTTTACCTTCGTGAATGCCCGCTACCACCATTGGCAGTCCATACTGCACGGCCTGCAATACGCCACCGAAACCGCCATTCGTGATGAACAAATCGGTGTGTGGCATAATGTCGTCAAATGCAATGAAGTCTTCGATAATCAGGTTTGCGTAAGGATAACGAGCTCGTAAAGACTCGGTCTGCGATCCGCCCGTTGTAACCACCACCAGCGTATCAGTCTGTTTGAAGGCCTCAAGCGTAGGAACCAGCAACTTATCGACGTCCTTCTCTACAGTACCCTGCGTTACCAGAATCACCTTCCGGTAGTGGTCAAGTCGGTCGTCGTGCCAGGTGGTTCGGTCGGAATCAGGAGAGCGGTAAGGAAGAAGGGGACCAAGAAAGCGGATATTCTTTCCTAAATCACTTCGCTTATACTCAAAACCGGGTGTGCCTGTTTGTAAAAAAATAGTTGATGAGTTTACCAGCACATCAAACATATTCGATTCTGTATGCGGAATATTCCGTTGATCCAGCAATGAAAACAGCAGTTGGTTAGGCTTTTTGAAGAGTACCCTGTTGGCCATTGTTTTCATAAAATCCTGTTTTAATTTGCCCAACCAACTATCCGACGGTTCTAAACCTAGTCCGGGAGGAGCCAGATCTTTCGAGGTTTGAATGAGTGGCAAAACACCAACTGAGATAAGGGGTATATGCAATAGAGGCCGAATAAAGGGGATGGCACTGAACACACAATCAGCCACTATCGCGTCGATGGGCCACTGCTGATGAATAGCCTGAATATCGGCGAAGTATTCGGTCGAGCGCAGAATGAAATAGTTAATCATATCGAAGTTCAGTTTCTTAATCTGTCCTTTGATGGCTTTGCGTTCGGGGAATATCTCGTCAACTTTCTCGGATGGAACATCCAGCGCTTTTATAAATGGATAATGCCGGACAGCCAGCTTTTTCAGCTTTTCGGCGTAATGGGCTGAGGTATACCAGCGCACATCGCAACCGAGCGTCTGGAGATGTTTGGCCAGGCTTGTAAGTGGATTGAAATGTCCATCACCGGGTACGCAGGCAAACAGAATCCGTTTACCGTGTAGCGTTTCCTGGTTAACTAACGTTGGCATTGATACGTGTAGTAAGGTTTCCATGTCGATAAAGTCTGAGGTCAGATCAGCAGGGGATTCTCTCCTACTGACCCTGCAAAGTTCACCTCATAAACCCCTGTAAATCAATCCTATAAAAATAGGAATTTCATCTCCCCGAAAAAGGGGATACCTAGCGAGATAATCACTTAGAGAGGTTGATTGTCGGCTTGATTACAAAACCGCACCTGGGCTAGCGAATGGCTACATGAGGCTTAAATTTCTCAGCCACCTTGTTTGAGATAGGTTTCAGCGACATGAGATAGGTATAAATCGCACCCAGATCCTGTTCTTTCATACCGCCATACATAATCCAGGGCATCAACGTTTGGAAATCCTTCGGCCCGAGTGCCTGTGGTTTGTAGCTACTGTCGGCATACGCTTTGAATCTGGCAATAAATGCCTCTTTTTTCCAGCTACCAATACCTGTCTCTTTATCGGGAGTGATGTTAGGTGTGTAAAGCGTTCCTGATGGCAGGTTGAAATCTCGCCCACCCGCAAACGATTTTTCCTTAATAATCTGGCCTTTGTCAACTTGCGTATGACACTCTACACAACCAGCTATCATAACCAGATACTTACCTGTAGCCAGTTCATCGTTGGGGTCAGGTAGTGGCATTGGCTCAGCTTTCTGGGGAATGGTGTTCAGGATAAAATTGAACGGGAAATCAGCTTTTGAGTCAGCAGGTTTGTTTTCGATAGGCTTGAGCGTACGCAGGTAGGCAATAATACTCTGGACATCTTCTTCGCCCATTTTGCCATAATAAGGATAGGGCATGACTGGAAAGAAGGCATGTCCATCGCGACTGACGCCCGTTGTAATAGCTCGGTAGAGTTCACCATCGGTCCAGCTTCCGATGCCGAAAGGCGTAATGTTTTTAGCTGTAAATGAACCGGGGAAACCCGCTTTCTGATCGAATAGTTCTCCCCCCTGTCCCATCGTCCCAGGCTTCAAGGGTCCCGAAAAAAAGGTATAATCGCGGATGCTGTGGCAGTCAATGCAGACCGTCACATGATTCGCCAGATAGGCTCCCCGTTCAATGCGTTGCGGAGTGGCATCTACTTTAAGAACTGGTGCATCGCCTACATTCGGCAGGGCAAGCTTAACGTATGCCAGCAAACCGATAACGCCCAGGGCAAGCACGCCAATTACAATTCCGATAACTTTAACTATTTTTTTCATGAGCAATCGCGTAAAAAAGAGGTTATGAGAGGAATATCAAAACAGTTGTTTTTGAAGTAATGTATTGATAAACAGGCATTCATAACAACTAAACCACACGATATTTTTAGTAAACGGCAATTATTTTTCATTAAAACTACCGTTCCACGAAATAACCTCTTTGGTAGAATTTCTTTCTTCAGCTATGCTCCTGTTTAATCAAGCCTGTTCAGGAAGACGTCGAGCTATACATACTCGACTTTTTTATGTACAATCATACTTTCTTGCGATAACCATCTAATAATCAATCCCATAAATGCAGGTAATTTTTATCCCCGAAAAAGGGGGTTTTGCGAAAGAGGCTTGCGTAGAATTAAAAAAAGTAGAGAACTTGCCTAAAAAACACTCCGACCACCACATGCGCTCGTTCTCCATCTGGTTGCTGTTGCTCGTGCATCTTGGTGTGAGGGGGAGCTTTGCCCAAACCAGCCCAAAGCAAGATAGTTTACTGGCTATTTTGGCGAAAACTCCCTCCGATTCTGCCAAAGTGCAGCTCTTGCTCGACATTGCCAAGCTGTACCATACAGCCCCGGAAGCCCGGCCCTGGATTGATAAAGCTATGGCCCTGAGCCGAACGGCCAACTATCAGCTCGGCATAGCCAACTGCCTTACCAACTACAATAATTATCTGTACATAGAGGGCAAATATGACGAAGTGCTGAAAAACTGCGCGATAGGCATACGCATTGCCAGGCCACTCAAGGCTCATAAAACACTGGGCGTACTGTACAACTACATCGCCAATATTCATAATGCCAAAGGCGAGCAACGGCAAGCGTTGGCCGCTTATCAAAATGCCTTAAACGAGATCAATCAGGCCGTCGTGCCAGCCTTCTTCCCTATTACCATTGAAGGCAACATTGTAAAACTCTACATTGACCTTCGGGAGTATAAAAAAGCCCTTACCTATGGGCTTCAGGCCATTGAACAAGCCGAAAAAACGGGCTCTACCGATGCGGCCGGTTATATTAGCCAGCACGTTGGTACAGCCTATCTGGTGCTAAAGCAAATTCCCAGGAGCCGATTCTATTTTGAAAAAAGCCTAAAAATTGCTCACCAAACCAACGACCCTCATTTAATCGCTTCTGTATTATCAAACTTAGGAGAAATTTATAGCCAAGAAGGAAACGCCCCCAAAGCGCTTGCCTATTATGACCAATCGCTTCGAATTGCGCGGGCCAATCAGGATTCAGAAATTGAAATGTGGAATCTACACGGCATTGCTCAGGAGCATTACTGGAAAAAAGAATGGCAACAAGCCTATGATGTAACCCAACAAGCCCGGCAAATCGCCGAAAAAAATCAGTACAAAGAGTACCTCACCAATTTCTATCTGCTGCTCTCCGATATTGAAATCGGGCGGGGACGATTAAGAGAAGGCGACGCCTGGCGACAGAAATGGCACGACCTCCGGACAAGCATCAGCAATGAGACCGTTTTACGCGCCACCCAGGAACTCGAAACCCGTTACCAAACCGCAAAAAAAATTGCACAAATCAACGTATTACAGCAAGAGCAACAAATTCAGCAACTTTCGCTACGACAAAAAAATCTGCTCATTTATAGCTTAGCTGTCTTGCTTGTGCTAGCGGGCGTTTTAGGGTTTTTGTATTACCGATACGCCCGTCAGAAACAACGGCTGGCGCAGCAGGAAAACCAGTTGAATGAGCAGAAAATCATACAATTAGAACAGGAAAAACAACTCTCGGCTGTAGATGGTATGCTGCGCGGACAAGAGGAAGAACGTAGCCGATTGGCACGTGATCTTCACGACGGCCTCGGTGGCATGTTATCCGGCATAAAATCGTCACTTACAGGTATGAGCGGAAACCAGATCATTCCAGAAGAATCGGCCTTAGCTTTCGGGCGGGTGATCGATACCCTGGATTCGTCAATTCAGGAACTGCGCCGGGTAGCACGGAATATGATGCCCGAAGCGCTTGTCCGGTTCGGGTTAAAAGACGCCTTGCAGGACTACGTCGATTACCTAAACCGATCTGGCGGACAGGCAATTGATTACCAGACGTTTGGTCTTGATGAGCGCCTACCTCAGGCTACCGAAATCATTATTTTTCGGATTGTTCAGGAGCTGCTTAACAATGTGCAGAAACACGCCAATGCCACTCAAACGCTCGTACAGCTAATCCGGGATGGAAGCCGTTTTAACCTGACTGTTGAAGATAACGGCAAGGGGTTCGATACCAGCCAATTAGCCAACGAACAAGGCATCGGTTGGCTCAACATTCAGTCTCGGGTAGATTATCTCAATGGCACGCTTGACGTAACATCAGCCCCTGGAAAAGGAACGTCAGTAACGATTGAATTTATCGTTTAACTATTCAGCAGTAAGCTATGGAATCGATCAGTGTTCTCATCGTAGATGATCATCCGATGGTTATCGAAGGCGTCAAATCTTTGCTTCATACAGCCAGTAGCATTCAGATTGCAGGCAGCGTGAACGATGCTTTTTCAGCGTTGGATTTTCTAAAAAATCAACCAGTCGATGTGGTTCTCCTCGACATTAATCTCCCCGATCTGAACGGGATTGATCTATGCGGAAAACTGAAAAAGGAATTTCCTAAACTCAAAATCCTGGCGATGAGCACGTTCAAAGAGCGAAGCTACATCACGCGTATGATTGAGCAGGGAGCATCGGGCTACGTACTGAAAAGCGTTTCGCAGCAAGAACTCGTTGACGCGATTCATCAGGCACAGGCCGGGCGAATGTATCTGAGTATGGAGGTGTCACAAGTATTGGTGTCAAGCCCGGCGCCAAAGGCAATTCCTCTATTGACCGCCCGAGAGAAAGAAGTGCTAGCCTGCATTGCCGAAGGATTGACTAACCACGAAACCGCCGAAAAGCTCTTCGTTAGTCCGCTTACGGTCGATAGCCACCGCAAGAATTTACTGGCTAAATTCCAGGTCAAAAACACAGCGGCTCTGATCAAATTTGCCGTCGAAAACCAGCTGGTTTAATCGTTTGTTTAGGCGATGAAGGCGTGCCACGGTTTGGAACCGTGGCACGCCTTCATCGCCTAAACAAACGATTATTGCTACACTTAATCCGTTCGGCACCGGACAACATGTGTACGATTTCGGACAACTTACGAAAAGCGCATAGGCTTAATTAAGCCATAAATCCACTTTTTACGAATTGGCAAAGCATTTGTTCTACAAAAGTTAATATTATCAGGTAAGTCATGAAACGAACGTACTTAGGCGAGTTTGAAGAAATCGTTTTACTAACGGTTGCCGTCCTGAACGACGCAGCTTATGGGGTCGCTATTACCGACGAACTGGATCGGCAAACAGGGCGCTCTGTAAGTATCAGCGCTGTTCATGCAGCCTTGCATCGGCTAGAAGAAAAAGGCATGCTTAGCTCGCATATGGGCGACGCCACTGCCGAGCGTGGTGGCCGACGCAAACGCCTGTTTACGGTTACGGCGCTAGGGAGTCGTGCACTGCATGACATTCGTGCCATGCGTGATCAGTTGTGGAATTCGATTTCTCCGAATGCCTTGCCAGCCATCAGCATATGAATACGCTGAAACGTCGGACCGGGCAGCCTCCCCGCTGGGCCGACCGACTACTGGAATGGTTCTGTGCTCCGCACTTGCTGGAAGAAGTACAGGGCGATTTGTATGAGCGATTTGAGCGGAACACAACCCGATTAGGGCCGAAACTAGCCCAAAGGCAGTATGCCTGGGAAGTCGTAAGCTTCCTCCGGCCCTTTGCCCTGAAACGTAAACAAAACGAATACTCGTCTCTTCCTTTATTCAGCATTGACATGTTCCAGAACTATCTCAAAATCGCGTTAAGAAATCTGGCTCGAAACAAGGCATACTCAGCCATTAACATCATTGGGTTAAGCATTGGTTTGGCAGCAGCCATGCTGATTATGCTGTACACCAAAGATGAAGTCAGTTATGATCGCTTTCACGCGAACAACCCGTCTATTTATCGAATTACCAGCAGAGACATAACACCCGCTGGTATTGTTGAACATCAACAACCGTACACGGGCCTTTTTCCTGGCCCAAAATTTCACGCGGGCGTTCCCGAGATCATGTCGTTTGTCCGATACCGGGAAAATCGAAAAGACCTGAAACTAGGTAACGAGGTAAAGAGTCAAACAGTCTTCTTTGCGGACACCAGTTTCTTCTCTGTGTTTACGTTCCCGTTGCTAAGTGGTAATCCTAAAATTGTATTACAAGCTCCGCATTCAGTTGTGATTTCGGAGGATATGGCCGAGAAGAGTTTTGGGACGACAAATGTGATTGGTAAAACGCTGCTTTTTAAAGAAGACGACAAATTTGAGCCTTATACTGTAACGGGTGTCGCAAAAAACTGCCCGCAAAATTCGTCCATCAAATTCGATGTATTGATGCCCATGGTGGTTAAGGGCGAGGACATGGCCAACAATGAAAATTGGTTCAGCGTGTTTATGAATACGTTCGTCATTCTTAGCCCCAACGCTAGCCCTAAAGTGGTAGAGGCCAAAATGAATCAAGTGTATTTGGCAGATGCACGGGAGAGTATTAAACTGATGGCCAAAAAGTTTGGTGTACAGGATAAGACTGAATATGCGCTCCAGCCATTTACCGATATGCACCTCAGCAAGGAGCTTCCGGCCAGTAATGGTCTCGTTGACGAAAGTAACCCTACCTTTTCCTACATTTTATCGGGTATTGCGTTATTTATCCTGTTGATTGCCTGCATCAATTTTGTTAATCTGACCGTAGCGCGCTCCCTAAAACGGGCCAAAGAAATAGGTGTTCGGAAAGTGGTTGGCGGAGCCAGAACGCAGCTTATTATTCAGTTTTTGGGCGAATCTTTTATCCTGTGTTTTGCGGCTTTTGCCTTTGCACTCATTTTGCTTGAATTAGCCTTGCCGACATTCAATCAGCTTGCCAACAAAGCACTGGCTCTATCCTATTTATTTGATACCCAATTAATTATTTACTACCTCACGCTTTTTATTGTAACAAGCCTGTTAGCTGGTTTCTACCCAGCCCTTGTCCTGTCTGGCTACAATCCCGTTCAAACGCTCTATAGCCGATTCAATCTTTCGGGCAAGAACTACCTGCAAAAGTCATTGGTCGTTCTACAATTTACACTGGCTTCTTTCCTGATCATCGCATCGCTGACCATTTATTCACAATTCAATTATTTAACCAGTAAAGATTTAGGGTACGATGACAAAAATCTGGTCGTCGTCGATAAATCAAATTTGAAACGTAGCGAGGTTAAATTATTGAAAGAGGAATTACTTAAGGATCAGAATATTATTGACGTAGCACCCAAAAATGGTGGTTTTTGGGGCACAGTCGCCAAAATAAATGGCGATACACAACTGAGCTTCGCGTATGAGACCGTTAATGAAACATTCCTGCCGCTCTTTAAAATTCCGGTTATGAAAGGGCGAAATTTCTCAAAATCGTTCCCATCCGATTCAACTCAATCCGTTCTGGTTAATGAAACATTTGTCAAGAAAGCGGGCTGGAAAAATCCTATCGGGCAGGTAGTTGATTTCTGGCTTGACAGCACAAAATACAACGTCATTGGTGTGGTGAGAGACTACCATTTTGCGTCGCTGAGCCAGGAAATAAAACCGGAATTATTCACGATGAAACCGGGTAACGCCTACGCCAAAGCGTTTATCAAAATCAAACCCAATACCGAAACGGCGAGCCTCCAGCATATCGAAACAGTCTTTAAAAAGTTATTCCCACTTAGCCCTTATTCGTACAAGTTTATGGATCAGGAAAACCTTAAACGGTATGAGTCCGAAGCCAAGTGGAAACAGATGATGCTCTTTGGTGCCATTTTAACCATATTCATTTCGTGCATTGGCCTCTTCGGCTTAGCAACGCTTTCGGCCGAACGACGCACCAAGGAAATTGGGATTCGGAAAGTACTGGGCGCTTCGATTACGGGTATTGTGCAATTGCTCTCAACCGATTTCCTGAAACTGGTTTCCCTCTCATTCATTTTTGCATTCCCTGCCGCCTGGTACGCTATGGATGAATGGCTTAAAAATTACCCCTACCGTATAAACCTGAGCGTGTGGGTATTTCTGCTAACCGCAGCCATTGCCATTTCTATTGCCTTTTTAACCGTTAGCTGGCAATCACTACGTGCCGCCATGATCAACCCGATTAAGAGTTTAAAAACGGAATAAATTGCAAAGAGCAGGGAGCACGGGGCAGGGTTTTGACCATAACGACGAACCGCCCTGCTCCTTGCACCACGCTCCAAAACCTATGGCACCAACTCCACCTCGTTTAGCTGACCGCCTGATCGAATGGTTCTGTGCTCCTCACTTACTGGAGGAAGTGCAGGGCGATTTGTACGAGCGCTACGTTCGGGATGTGGTGCAACAGAGCGTAGCCCAGGCCAACCGAAACTATTGGCGTAATGTGCTGGGCTTCCTGCGCCCGTTCGCACTGAAACGACAAGCTAACGAACATCCAAAACCTTCTTTCCTCAACCCTGTCATGCTACGGAATTATCTTAAAATCGCCTTTCGCAATCTGACTCGTCAGAAGGTTTATTCCTTTATTAACATTGGCGGGCTTGCTGCCGGCATGGCAACAGCCATGCTCATTGGCTTATGGATATGGGATGAGGTTACCTACGACCTCTCGTTTACCAATCACAAGCAGCTCGCACAGGTAATGACCACCAGCATTGGCGATGATGGAGCGATGAATACCGACCCGCGGGTTTGCCAGCCCATTGCTGGTGAACTGCGCAGCAAGTATGGAAGCGACTTTAAAAACATCTCCATGTCGAGGTGGAACGGGAGTGCCCTTGTGGTAGGTGACAAAACAATTTCAGGTATTGGCCTGTGGGTAGAAGATAAATTTCCAGCGATGTTTTCGCTTAGTATGCTGAAAGGCAACATCAATGCATTAACCGACCCCTCATCTATTCTTATTGATGCCACTATGGCTCAAGCATTGTTTGGTGATGCTGAACCCCTGGGCAAAATAATCAGGGTTGATAACAATGACAATTATAAAGTGGGGGGGGTGTTCCGGGATTTTCCCAATAAAAGCCCCATAACAGGAAATACATTTCCAAGCTTGCAGAATGCAAACTATTTCCTGCCCTGGAAAAAATATATCACTACAGAACAATGGGTGAAAGATGCTGCCACCAGTTGGAATAACCGTTCCTGGCAATGCTATGTGCAGTTGGCCGACAATGTGGATGTGGATAAGGAAACAGAGAAGATTAAGAACGTAGTGATGGCGCATAAAACAAAAGCCGAAGGCGTTGAAAGCGCTTATCTATATCCAATGGATAAGTGGCATTTGTACAGCGAGTTTAAGAATGGCAAACCCGTCGGAGGGCTTATCCAATTTGTGTGGCTGTTTTCGATCATTGGGGTATTTGTGCTGCTGCTGGCGTGTATCAACTTTATGAACCTTTCAACAGCCCGTAGCGAAAAGCGGGCCAAAGAAGTGGGTATACGCAAAGCCGTAGGCTCGTTACGCGGCCAACTTATACGCCAGTTTTTAAGTGAGAGTATACTGGTCGCTTTCGTATCATGTATAGTTTCTATTATCCTGGTTATTGTATTGCTGCCTTTGTTCAATTCCCTGGCCGCTAAAAATATACAACTGCCATGGAGTAGCCCAACATTCTGGCTTTGCACACTGGGATTTACCCTCATCACCAGCTTGCTGGCCGGCAGCTACCCTGCCTTGTATTTATCAAAGTTTGACGCCATAAACGTATTAAAAGGCACCTTTCGCGTGGGCAAATATGCATCGCTGCCACGCAAGGTTTTAGTGGTGACGCAATTCAGTTTTTCAATTGCCTTGATCATTGGGACCGTTGTTGTTTTTAAACAAATTCAGTTTGCCAAAAACAGGCCCATTAATTATAAGAAAGAAGGATTGATAACCGTCGGCGGAGTAACACAGGGGTTGCCCAGGTTCTATGATGCCGTACGAAACGACCTATTGGCAACCGGTGTGGTCGATAACATGTCTGGAGCATCTGACGCAACGACAAACCTGGGTGCATGGCGCACCGGCTTTAACTGGGAGGGCAAAAATCCCAATACATTACCAAGTTTTGGTTTTATGTATATGACAGAAGATTTTGGTAAAACAATCGGCTGGCAACTGAAAGCAGGAAGGGATTTTTCCAGAGATTTTGGAACAGACAGTTCTGCCATGGTATTGAATGAAGCGGCCGTGAAACAAATAGGAATGAAGAAGGCTATTGTGGGGGAGACTATCCAGTACGAAGGTAAAAATTATCGGGTGATTGGTGTGGTGAAGGATATCATCCAGGAGTCGCCTTACAAGTCGGTAACGCCTATGGTTTATTTGACCAGCCGTACCTGGATTGGTAGTGTAACGGTTGCTATAAAAACAGGCGTGCCGATAAAAGAGGCATTGGTTAAAATAGAAAAGGCGTTTAAAAAATACAATCCCTACTTGCCTTTTAATTATACGTTTATTGATGAAGAGTATGCGAAAAAGTTTGCGGATGAAGATCGTATCGGTAAGCTGGCAACCTTCTTTACCATTCTCGCCATCTTTATTTCCTGCCTGGGTTTATTTGGCCTTGCCTCATTCGTGGCCGAAGCCCGTACCAAAGAAATTGGAGTTCGTAAAGTATTAGGCGCATCCGTGACGAGCCTGTGGTCCTTACTCTCTAAAGACTTTGTGCTATTGGTCGTTATTTCGTTTGGCATCGCTACGCCAATTGCGTACTATTTCCTGGGCAACTGGCTCCAGAAATACCAATACCACACCGATCTATCCTGGTGGATTTTCGCCGTATCTGGTGTCGGAGCGTTAGTGATTACGTTGTTAACCGTCAGTTTTCAAAGCATCAAAGCCGCGCTGGTCAATCCGGTAAAATCGTTACGTTCCGAATAAATAGCAGGATAAGTCTTACAATCCCTGCCATCCCGTCAACCCTTGCCATGACCCCACCTCGCTTAGCTAACCGACTGCTGGAAATTTTCTGCAATCCTCTTTTGCTGGAAGAGGTGCAGGGCGACTTGTATGAGCGATTCAATCGACGAGTTGCTTCGGTTGGTCTGGCCGAAGCAAGGCGGCAGTTCAACAAGGAAGTATTGGGTTTTTTATGGCCCCGATCAGGGCAGTATTGGGCGGGATTACCAGCAGCCTTCAGGCATCAATTTGACTACCCTAAACCTTCATTCACCCTTATGTTCCGCAACTACCTAAATATCTCCTTACGAAACCTATGGCGGAATCGTCAGGTGAGCGCCATCAATACCTTCGGGTTAGCTGCCGGACTAGCCTGTGGCATTGTCATCTTCCTGCTGGTCAGCTATATGTTCAGCTTTGACCGCTACCACGCCAAAGCCGACCGTACGTTCTGGGTTGTAACCGACATTCGGCACGAGAACGTAGTGCCCACCGATGCCACTCCCCGACCGCTGGCCGACGTACTTCGACGAGAATACCCATTCGTAGAAAGTGCCGTCCGACTGGAAAATACGTTTGGGCGTGTTGTGGGCATACCAAACGGCAAAGGTGGCTTTGCGAAGAAGTTTGAGGAATCGCGAAATATCTGTTTTACCGAACCGCAATTCTTCGATGTATTCGATGTGCAGTGGCGTAGCGGTAACCCCAAAACGGCCTTAGCAGCTCCCAATACGGTTGTGTTATCAGAGCGCTACGCTCAGAAGTATTTTGATACACAAAACGTCATTGGTCGAACGATACGCTTTGATAATCAGACCAATCTGACCGTAACGGGCATCATTAAAAACCCACCTTCGAATACCAAACTACGGTACGATGTTCTCATCTCGTATAGCACAGTTCCAGCTATGATGGGCGAAAATGGGAAACAGGCGATGCAAAACTGGGAAGGCATTCATGCTATGTGTTTTGTGGCGTTGCGCGAGGGGACAGTACCTCAGCGCTTAGCCGATGCATTAGTTGCCACGGGCCATAAATACCTGAAGACCAAAGATGCCAAACTACTGGATTTTCACGCTCTGCCCCTCTCCGATCTGAACCACAATCCGCAATATGGTGGCACAGCGCCCCGGCCCATTTTATACGCACTGATTATTGTGGGTCTGTTTCTGGTCATAGCGGCCTGCATCAATTTCATCAATATCGCGACGGCTTATGCGCTCAAGCGGTCGAAGGAAGTGGGCGTCCGGAAGGCAATGGGCAGTACGCGTATGCAATTGATTGGGCAATTCCTTATCGAAACAACGCTCATAACGCTGACAGCTGTCCTTGTCGCGATCTTATTCGCCCAGCTGGCTTTACCCCTGCTGAACAACGCATTAGCCATTCTGGGAACTGACCTGTCTGTACTTGACCTTCTCAAACCTCAGTCACTTCTGTGGTTTGGTGCGCTGATTCTGGGCGTTATTCTGATAGCCGGTTTTTATCCATCGTTAGTGTTGTCCCGCTTTAATCCAGTAGCGGCCTTACGAGGTCGGTTAACGACGAAACAGGTGGGTAGTGTGTCCGTTCGGCGTGGACTAGTCGTCGTGCAATTCTTTATTACGCAGTTGTTTATTATCGGGCTCATCGTGATGATGGCTCAGGTACGATACATGCAGAAGAAAGACCTGGGCTTCTACAAAGATGCCGTTCTGACTGTTCCAGTCCCTACCGATGATCCCATCCGTCAGCAAACGCTGCGTGATCAATTACAGACTTTGCCAGGAGTTGAGCAAATTTCTTTGGGTGCCGAGCCACCCACATCGCGCCAAAGAGATCCGGTTTCGTTTACATTCGACACGCACACTCAGCCCGAAAAATTTCCGACCCGAGCCAAAATCGGCGACATGAATTATGTGCCACTCTTCGGCCTGAAATTGCTGGCTGGACGTAACTTCAGCACCAACGATACGACCAACAACGAAGCCCTTGTCAACGGAACGATGGTGAAGCAACTGGGCCTTCAATCACCCGGTGATGTGCTGGGAAAACAGCTTACTATATGGGGGCAACATCGAGTTATTGTCGGGGTAGTCAATGACTTCAATACCGACGAGCTATACTCGACCATTCCACCAACGACCCTCATCAACTATCACCCTGAGAATAACATGGCTGCGATTAAACTAAATCCGGCCGATTTGGCAGAAACGACCAAGGCAGTAGAAGCCCGATGGAACGAGTTATTTCCGGAGGCTGTCTACAAAGCCTCTTTTGTGGATGAAATGCTCGATCAGTTCTACCTGAAGGAGCGCGTTCTGCTAGGGTTGATACAGGTATTCTCACTGATCGCCATACTGATTGGTTGCCTGGGCCTGTATGCCTTAGTGTCGTTCATGAGCGAAGCAAAAACGAAGGAGATTGGCATTCGGAAAGTGATGGGTGCAACGGTGAATCAGGTGCTCTGGCTGTTTGGCAAGGAGTTTAGTAAGCTGATGCTCATTGGCTTTGTACTGGCCGCACCACTTGGCTGGTTCCTGATGCGGGGCTGGCTAAACGGATACGCCTATCACATCGATTTCAGCTGGTGGGTTTTCGCCCTAGCGCTGGGAATGATTGTGGTTATTACGTTGGCGACGGTATCGTATCAGTCACTAAAAGCAGCCATTACCAATCCAGCGAAGAGTTTGCGAACTGAGTAGTGCCGACCGTCCCGGTCGGATGTAAATCAGCTATAATCGACCGACCGGGACGGTCGTCGGGCCGCCGGAGCGGCACTACAACTATGAAACCACCACCCCGTTACGCTGACCGCCTACTCGAATGGTTCTGTGCTCCTCATTTGCTGGAGGAAGTACAGGGTGATTTGTACGAGCGGTTCGTTCGCGATGTGCGGGATGTAGGTAGCCAACGTGCGAACGAACGCTATTGGGTCAATGTGTTACGTTTTGTGCGTCCATTTGCCCTCAAACGTCAACCGATCGAGTATTCATCACCGTTTTCACTAAGTCCTGTTATGCTGAGTAATCATTTTAAAATCGCCTGGCGGAATCTCGTTAAAAACAAGGTGTATTCAGCCATCAACATTTTTGGATTAGCTGTGGGCCTGGCAACCTGTCTGCTGATTACCCTGTATGTTTTTGATGAACTTAGTTACGACAAGCATCACAAAGATGTTAACCGGCTCTATCGGGTAGCCACGGAAACAAAACAGGAGAATTGGGCCGCAACAGCAGCACCTACTGCTTTGGGTCTGAAAAACGACTTTCCGGAAGTCGAACAGGTTACGCGGCTATTGAAGGTTCCGAACATGGACAAAATGCTGTTGCGGTATACACATAACCACCAGCAAAAGCAGTTTTTTGAAACCAACGGTTATTATGTGGACTCCACCTTTTTCGAGTTGTTCACGTATCCATTTAAATATGGCAACCCACAAAAAGCCATCAATCAGCCGAATACGCTCGTTATTTCTGAAACCTTATCCAGCAAACTATTTGGTGAAGAAAACCCGGTTGGCAAGGTCATCAACGTTGGGCTTCCTTTTGGCGATTACAATTATACCGTTAGCGGGGTATTTCGCGACACGCATAAATCGCACATTGATGCCCATTTCTTCCTGTCAATGCAGAACGGCGATATAGGCAATTGGGTAAATCAGCAAAAAAACTGGGCGACCAATAATATCTTCTACACCTATATTAAATTGAAGGATGGGGTCAATGCACAGGCTTTTGAAGCAAAACTCCCCGCCTTTTTGAATCGGCATGGAGCGGCAGATTTAAAGGCCTTGGGGGTTTCTAAGGAGTTGGCTCTCCAGGCCGTGCCCGACATCTATCTGACGTCTAGTATGGACAATGAGATTTCGGCAAATGGGAGCATGACGTATCTGTATGTTTTTGGGTCAATAGCTGCCTTTTTACTGTTGATTGCCTGCATCAACTTCATGAACCTGAGCACGGCCCGCTCTGAAAAACGCGCCAAGGAGGTCGGTATCCGGAAAGCAATGGGGGCTATCCGGGCCTCGCTGGTGAGCCAGTTTTTGGGAGAGTCATTGCTCATGTCCTTGTTGGCTCTTTTTCTGTCACTAGGCTTTATCCAACTCCTGCTTCCTGTCTTTAATAGCCTTACGCAAAAGAACTTAGCGCTTTTCCAGAACCCTATCTTCGTTATCTGGATCGCGGCTATAACATTACTAACAGGTTTATTGTCTGGCTTGTACCCAGCGTTTTATCTCTCTTCGTTCAGGCCAATTACCGTACTGAAGGGAAAGCTCATCAATAGCATTTCGGCAACGGCGCTCCGAAAGGGTCTGGTGGTTTTTCAGTTTACGGTGTCCATTGTTCTGATTTTGGGCGCGATCGTTATCTGGCAGCAATTGTCTTTCGTTCAAAACCAGCATTTGGGTTTCAATAAAAGCCAAAAAATTGTCGTACCTCTCCAGAGTAATCAGGCAACTGGAAATTACACTGCCTTTAAGGATGAAGTCCTTAAGAACCCGAACGTGGTAGCGGCAGCGAGCGGTTCTACTTACCCCGGTATTCCGAGTGATAATGACCTTCTTTTTTATGCAGAAGGGAAAACTGTCCATGAGGCAGTGGATATAAATTTCGCAACCGTCGAGAACGACTACGTTGAAACACTGGGCTTTAAACTCCTGTATGGCCGGGCTTTCTCGAAAAACTTCACCGCCGACTCAACGAGTATAATCCTCAATGAGGTAGCTGTCAACCAATTAGGCTTTGACCCCAAAACGGCTGTTGGGAAGCATATCTATTTCGAGTGGCAGAATGTACGCCACCCTATGCAGATCGTCGGAGTGGTCAGGAATTATAATTACGAGAGTCTACATCAGGAAATCAAGCCGTATGGACTAACGACCACGATTGGCGATAAACACCGCTATTTTATCGCCAGTGTGCAGACGACAGCGTATGCTAAACTGCTGGCAGACATGGAGCAATCGTGGAAAAAGGTAAATCCAGATACGCCCTTTTCGTATTCATTCCTCGATCAGGATTTCCAACGGAATTACGAAAAAGAGCAGCGTACATCGAGTATCGTGCTCTATTTCACACTGATTGCCATTGTGATTGCCTGTTTAGGCTTGTTCGGCCTGGTTGCTTTTTCGGCGGAACAACGTACTAAAGAGATTGGCATTCGAAAGGTGCTGGGCGCATCGGTACCGAGTATTGTGGCCCTGCTTTCCAAAGAGTTTGTCCGGCTGGTAGTCGTCGCTAATCTGATTGCGGTGCCCATCGCCTGGTATGGCATGAACCAGTGGCTCCATGACTTTGCCTATAAGGTTACGATTGAGTGGTGGGTCTTTGCGCTGGCTGGTTTGCTGGCCCTAAGCACCGCCTTACTAACCGTGAGCTTCCAAAGCATCAAAGCCGCATTGATGAATCCAGTAAAAAGTTTACGATCTGAATAAAACGCCTGGAGCAAGGGGCACGGAGCCAGGATACTCCTGCACCGAGCACCTTGTTCCAGGCTCCAAGCCTATGAATCCTACCCCATCTCGTTACGCTGACCGACTACTCGAATGGTTCTGTGCTTCCCACCTGCTGGAGGAAGTGCAGGGCGATTTGTATGAACGATTCGTCCGCGATGTGCGGGCCGTAGGTATCCAGCGAGCAAACCAACGCTATTGGGTCAATGTGCTACGTTTCATACGTCCCTTTGCTCTTAAACATCAATCGACTGAGTATACATCACCAAGTCTAATGAACCCGCTTATGCTACGCAACTATTTCAAAACCTCGATTCGTAACCTGACGAAACACAAAGTCAGCACGCTGATTAATCTATTTGGTCTTACGTTAGGCGTAACGGCCTGTCTGGTGATTTACCTCATCACCAGTTTCGAACTAAGCTACGATACGTTTCACCCCGATGGCGAACGCATTTATCGACTTGTTGGCGACGTAAAGTATAACGCAACGGACGAAACACATCCGGTAGGTTTCCTGCCAGGTCCGGTTCCATTAGCCCTGCGGAAAGAAGTTGCGGGAATCGAAACCGTTGCCGCTTTTCACAATATTGACTCAGATGTATTGATCCCGAACGGAAAAGAAAAGCCGATACGATTTGAAAGCCGAAGACGGACAGGGGGCAATGCTGAAATAGTAGTTGTTGAACCGCAGTATTTCGATATTTTCAAGTACCAGTGGCTGGCAGGCAATCCGAAAACAGCGCTGAATGAACCATTTAAACTAGTCCTGTCTGAAGAAAAAGCCCATACCTATTTTGGGAATTTGCCGCTGACCGAAATCCTGGGTAAAGAGCTTATTTATCAGGATTCGGTTCGAGTTAGCGTAGCGGGTATTGTAAAGGATTGGGCGAAACCAACTGATTTTACCTTCACCGATTTTATTTCGTTTGCGACGATACGCGCCAGTCAGTTAAAACGGGACATAAATCTTGACGACTGGAACGACAACTGGTCTGCTTCTCAAGCTTTTGTGAAGCTGCCAACAGGCTCAACACCCGCTCAATTAGCAGCCCCATTTCAGCAGTTCTCGAAAAGACATTTTCAGAAGGAAATGAAATTCTGGCCGAGTTTACAACCCCTCTCCGACCTTCATTTTAACGACAATTACCGGGACAATTACTCTCGAAAAGCGCATTTACCAACGCTATACGGCCTGATGGCAATTGCTGGTTTCATCTTACTGATTGCAGCAATAAATTTCATCAATTTATCGACGGCTCAGTCTGTACAACGGGCTAAAGAGACAGGGATTCGTAAAGTAATGGGAAGCAGTCGGACGAATTTGGTACTCCAGTTCCTGAGTGAAACTGCCTTTTTAACTTTTCTGGCCGTGCTCATTTCGCTGGCACTCGTCAGTCCTATTCTTTCCGTTTTCCAGTCGCTCACTCCAAAAGGATTAACGTTCGATCTGTTCAGTTGGCAAACGCTGGTTTTCCTGGGAGTCGTTACCCTGATTACGTCGCTTCTGTCCGGTTTTTACCCATCCTGGGTATTGTCGTCGTATGTACCAGCGCTGACGCTCAAAGGCCAAACGGCTTTGACGGGTGGGCAGAAAGGGTATTTGCGAAAAGGGTTAATTGTGTTCCAGTTTACGGTTTCATTAGCCTTTATCATCGGTACGCTCATGGTTGGTCGCCAGCTCAACTATATGCGGAATAAAGACCTTGGATTTTCAACCGATGCCATTATTGAAGTTCATACTTTACGCGATGAAAAAAGCCTTGTCTTGGCCAATAAAATCAGGCAATTAGCTGGGGTTGAGATGGCTACGCTACAATGGTTTCCGCCTATGGGACAGGCCTATATGGTGACCAAACTGAAATATAGCGGCAAAAAGGACGTGGAGATGGATGTATCAGCGAAGGTGGGCGATGCAAATTTCATTCCGCTTTATAAACTCCGGTTACTGGCTGGTCGAAACTACCTGAAAAGCGACTCGCTCCGGGAGATAGTCATCAATGCTACGTATGCAAAAGCATTAGGCTTTAAAAAACCAGCCGATGCGGTCAATCAACTCATTCAATTCCAGGATAAACAGTATCCTATTGTTGGCGTAGTGGCCGATTTCCACGAGCAGTCATTTCATGAAAAAATTAGCCCCGTGTTTATCGGCTATATGCCTCGGCAGGCAAAAGATATTGGCGTTAAACTCGCAACGAAAGGCGGGCAACTCAGCGATTTAAAAGCAACGCTGGCAAGTATTGAGCAACAATGGAAAGCGGTCTATCCCGACAATAAGTTTGACTATGCGTTTCTGGACGAATCCATTGCCAACCTCTACGAAAAAGAGCAGAAAACGGGGCAGCTCGTCAACATGGCTACCGCTATTGCTATTCTGATTTCGTGCATGGGCCTGTTTGGGCTGGCGACCTTTACAGCGCAACAACGTACCAAAGAAATTGGCGTTCGCAAAGTGTTAGGGGCATCAGTGCCCAGTATTGTAGCCTTGCTCTCAAAGGATTTCCTTGTCTTAGTCGTCATCGCCTTAGTAATTGCCTCCCCTATTGCCTGGTGGGCCATGAGCCAATGGTTGAAGGACTTTGCCTACAAAGTAGACCTTGAATGGTGGGTATTCGCCCTGGCCGGTATTCTTGCCATTGTGATTGCTTTACTCACGGTCGGCTTCCAAAGCATCAAAGCCGCCCTGACGAATCCGGTAAAAAGCTTGCGATCAGAGTAAAATGCGTGGTGCGTGGAGCAGGGGATGCAATTACTAGCCCTGCTCCACGCACCATGTTCCATGCGTTTACTGCACCTTCACGCGATTATACATCTCGCGGAAGTTCTTCACGCTTTCGGCAATTTCGGGGCCGTTGTTTTCCCAGTGATATTCGTATTCCACATCGATTGGTCCTTTAAAATGCTGGCGTTTTAGCTCGGCAATAACCTGCTCTATTTTGCAATCGCCGGTTCCCCAAACGACATCGTGGTATTTGCCATCAGGTGTATCTTTTTTCACGTCTTTAAAGTGCATGCCCAATACGTGCCCATTCAGCTTTTTCAGACACTCGACCGGATCAAGTCCCGACCGAACCCAGTGACCAATATCGGAGCAGGAACCCACGTATTTGCTGTTACCGATAGCTGCCAATACCGTATCGGGGTGCCAGTAGCGCGATGGTTTGGGGTGATTATGAAGCGCGACGTTGATTTTATACTCATCGGCCAGTTTTCGTACCAGCGGCATTTGCGCAGGCGTAGGCTCTGAGTTGATGTTCAGAATACCCATGTCCTTTGCAAACGCAAACAGCGTCTTCCATTCATCATCCGTTTTGGGATTCACAACCCCATAGGCGGTAAGCGTCAGGCCCTTGTCTTTGATCAGTTTCTTAACCGCCTGACGAGTAGCGGCATCCATCGTAAAATCCATTTTCCCTTCTACGCCACCGCCGATGGTCTGTCCCGGAAAAGCCTCCACGTATTTCAGACCGCAACTATCAATTTTACGTAACGCTTCGGCAAAGGTGAACAACCGAAACGAATAGGCCTGCGAACCCAGTTTCCAGCCCGCTTTGTCTTCAGGCCCTTTCTGTGCCAGTACGGGGACGGCACTTACTGAAAGTATCAGCCCGAAAAGCAGGAATTTTGTCAAATGTTTCATAGTAGAGTTTCTCTTTGTTTTAAGCAAAAAGAGTAACCCTTGGTATGTTTACCCTAATCTCATAGGGGTTTTAGAAATTTGAACAAACAAACTCATTGTTCAGATTTTCTCCCTAAGTCCCTTTCAGGGCAGGACTATTAAGTCCTATTTTTTAGCCCCTCTCCCGTTTTGGGAGAGGGGTTGGGGTGAGGGTAAACGCCGTCTACTCAATCCGAACCGTACCAGACGCAGCCACCCGGGAACCTATCATGGTTAGCGTAGCGGGTTGTGGACTGCTGAACTCCAACGTTGGTTTTAGGGAAAGAAAAAACGCATTTTCGAAGGAAATTGACTCACTTTTGACGCTAACGAACGATGCTTTCGTGTCGAAGAATGCTTCCTGAAAGCTGGCTTCTTTCAGCGTTGTGCTATTAAAATCGACGGCATTTTTAAAGCGGCAATTATCGAAAATACTGCGCCCAGTAAACTTCGCATAGGTGAAATTGAGCAAGCCGTATGAGGTGCATAACGAGAAATCGAGGTTAGCTCTGAAATCAGCCAGATTGAATTGTGCATCGCCATTAAAAATAGCTCCCTGAAAATAGCTTGTCGCGGCCCAGGTTGATTTCCAGAAACTGGCCATCTTCCCAAAATAAGTGGTCTGAAAATGCGCTTCCTGAGCAAACAGTATATTGTCGAAATACGCTTCCGACCCAAAACGGGCACCTTCAAAAGAAGCGATTCGGTTAAACTGACTTTTGGAAAAACAACTGATCCCCGCTACCGAAACCGACTGAAAATTAGCCACATCATTGAATTTACAGTCCACGAAAGACAGGTTTTTCCGGAATTCGCACAAGGTAGTTTGTCTCTCTCGCTGACTGAATCCCAATACCTTACCTGTAAACACGCAGTTCTTGAAGAAGACAGGCGACTCGATCACCGCTTTACGAACCGTTTCCGTTTCGGGATAGGTCGCTAGTGTCGTAAAATCCAGATCGCCCTCAATCGTCCGGTTTTCCAGCAGAATCGGCTCCTGTTTTTTGAGCTTCTCCAGGATACTGGCAGCCGATACGTTTTTCGTGCTGGACGTTGCGGTTGCCGTGCAGGCTACGCAACTAAGGCCAATCAGTAAGATCGCCAGTAGCTTACTTACTAGTAGCTGGCCGGATCGATTGGGTTGCGCTTTGGCGATCATGTTCCCGAAGTTTTTGAGCAAAAGCACCGCTCTTTTTCTGTTGACGAATGAAGCTGAAGATTTCTTGTGGCGAGTACGCGTTCAGGTTATCTGTCTTAATAGCCGAATTAAATTGCCGGCGCGATTTCTCAGGACTTTTGACGGTCGTCTGATTTTTGAATGAAAAAGCTACACCTGTTTCGGCTCCATTGGCCATTCGAGCAGCATAGCCACTTTTGAATTTGATAGGCCGATCTGTCGTGTAGAAGAAATTATCATCCTCATCAGCTTCATTGAAGGCACCATCAGCATCCACGATCAACACCAGATAATACGAACCATTCAGCGAAGAGGGCACTGAATAACTCACCTGTACGCCTTCGTCGTTACCGAAAAGCTGCTCCGAGAGGCTACTACCAGCCGGTATAGGCAAATTCAGATTGCAGTTACCACCATCGCAGGTGTATTTGCCTGAAGCCAGATTTTTGGTTGTATATGTGTGGTGGAACAGGACGCCATAGTCGTTTGCATTACGAGCGTTATAGTAAATGTAGTAGGCTGTCCAGGGCGTTTGCGGCTTCGCGTCGGCATTCCCATCGTTATAAATATTAAAGTCCAGGGCGCGGGCAGTCGAAGAACCCGTACTTACATAATCCGAGAAATCCTCATTTACCCAGGCCACCAGATCGACGCCGTTTGTGGTTGGTGTAGGCTGTGGAGTTGGATTGGTATCATCCTGCGGCTTCGTGGCGCTTTCGCTCATCACCATCAGCGCTTTGTTGCCCAGACCATCATCGGTAACAAACGTATTGATCAGGAAATTGTAATCAACCCAGATGAAACCCTTGCTCCCCCAGCTTGCGCTCCAGGAATTGACAATTTTGAACGCACCATTGGCTCCTTTTTTATCGTCGTACCCAACAATTGACAAGCCGTGGTAAGCATCCTTACCAACCTGATTATAGGTTGTATTCGACGAAAGCACGTTATCACTGTTCCAGGACATAAAGTTGTCCGACAACTTTGCCAGAATCATAACCGGCAGTTTACTAGCTAGTTGCTGCTTGACACTCAAGACTGTAGGATCAATGATGCGGTAGCTTTTTATTTTATGTTTAGCGGCTTCGGTATCCCAACTGGCCGATGCGCTTGCCTTGCTACAATCGCCTAAATTGCTGTAAGGAACCACGCCCAGCGTAGCAGCTCCCCGCTGTTGCAGCACATCCAGATTTGCCGACAGGGTACTTCCATTACAGTTTTTCCCTTTTTGCGACCCCTCTGGAATGGCAGTAAATAAGTCACGGGGACTAATTTGATACGCAGCGTTTGTCAACTGCGAAGTCGTGTATCCTTTGGCAATCCCTTCAATGGCGGTTTTTGCGTAGTAGCCAACTGACCAGGACACGCAGGTGCCGTAACTACCCTGATCACCAACCGGCGGCAGATTAGGTGTTAAATCCACCGAAGTAGGCAGGTTATCGGCCGAAGCATACCCAAACTTAGTTGAAACGGGTACGTCCGCCAGGCTTTCATTACCGATACCACCGAGCGAGTACGGTAGCTGGCTGGGATTGCCCTGATCTGGGGCAGGCACTTTGTTTTCTTCGTTCTTACAGCCCAATAGCAGACTTGCTATACAAGCAGTAAGAATCATTCCTTTCATGTTCATTGTAGTTGTTGTGCTTTAGTAAAAAAAGAGGAACGTTTGACTATTGACACAACAAAGGTCTTCCCGCATCAACCGGCAGGAAAGGTGAGTAGTGCTTAACTGGTAAAAACAGCGCCTGAACTGTAGAATTGGGGATTGAAGTGATTATTTCCACTCACCCCAACCCCTCTCCCAAAACAGGAGAGGGGCTAAAAATAGTCGAGCATTCTCCCCTCTCCCAAGATGGGAGAGGGGTTGGGGGTGAGGGGAAATGGCCAATAGCCACTCTAGCACCCTTGTCCCAAACCGTACGCTCTCTGTCCGAAAGCGGACAACAAATCCTCACGCATCGCCTTAAAAAGTGCCCTTACAAAGCCAGAAAGGCTATTTCTCAATCTGGCAAAGCATTTGCTCAGCAAACATAGAACTAATTAATGGCCATGAAACGAAGCTATTTGGGCGAGTTCGAAGAGATCGTGCTGCTAACCGTTGCTGTGATGGAAGGGCAGGCGTATGGCGTAGCGCTCACGCACGAGATCATTGAGCAAACGGGACGCTCAGTTCGTCTGAACCAGATTCACGCGGCCTTGCAACGGCTGGAAGACAAAGGCATGGTAAAATCCGAAATGGGCGAGCCTACTGCCGAACGAGGAGGTCGCAGGAAGCGGCTGTTTACCGTAACTGCCTATGGCCGACGGACGTTGCAGGAAATTCAGGATGTGCGGGTGAATTTATGGACCCGGATGCCAGACCCATTCAATCCGGCCATTAGCTTATGAAATCGCCCGTCAGTCCACCCCGCTGGGCCGACCGCCTGCTAAAACTCGTCTGCGCTCCTCACCGACTGGAGGAAGTACAGGGAGATTTGCACGAGGAGTTTGCCTGGCAAGTGGAACGTATTGGCGAAAAGCGTGCACGCTGGCGATACTGGCGAGATGTACTGGGGTTCGTCAAGCCCTTGTCGATTAAGAGAAAACAAATGGCTGAAATGCCCTACTGGAGATCCACATACCATCACAATCAGTACGCCAATTCAATAAACCCGGCTATGCTACGAAACTATTTCAAAATCGCCTTTCGAAATCTGGTCAAGAATAAGGTTTACTCGTCTACCAACATTATTGGGTTGGCAGTGGGGACGTTGTGCTGCCTGTATATTGTCCTGTATGTTCAGGATCAGTATAGTTATGATAAGCAACATCTGGATGTAAACGACATTTATCGGATTACAACGCTATGGACGATTCAGGGCGATAAAGGGAATTGGGCTACGGTTACGGCACCTGTTGCGCCAGCGATGAAAAATGATTTTGCGGAAGTAGCCCAATATACGCGCATCGTGCCAGACCTTGGTATCGATCATCATTTGTTACGCTATCAGGATAAAGCACTCTATGAAAAAGACGCGGTTTTTGCCGACTCTACCTTGTTCGATCTATTCAATTTCCACTTCGAGTATGGTAATCCTAAAACAGCTTTGTCTGCTCCGTATACTGTAGTGCTGTTAAAATCTACTGCCGATAAATTGTTTGGGTTGGAAAATCCGCTGGGCAAAGTCATTACGATAGACAATACAAACGGCAAACACGATTTTACCGTATCAGGAGTTGTAGATGAAAGTCTGGGAAAATCGCACATCCAAGCCAACCTGTTTATGTCGATGAACAGCGGGGGTTTCGGTGATTTTGCCCTTCATAATAATTCCTGGTCCGGCGCCAACTTCGTTATTTCCTACGTAAAGCTTCAGCCGAAAACCAATGTGGCTGCTCTGGACAAAAAGCTACCTGCCTTTTTGAAAAAGTATGGAGACGAACAATTGAAAAGTCAGGGTATGACCAAAGACTTGCACCTGGAGCCAGTACGGTCTATTCATACGTCACCCGGCTATAAAGGCGTCGAATTGACCAAACCGGTTAGCCCATCGTTCCTGTACATTTTATTACTCATTGCTGGACTCATACAGGTTATAGCCTGTATCAACTTTATGAATCTCTCCACAGCGAGGGCGTCAAAAAGAGCCAAGGAAGTGGGCGTTCGAAAGGTTACCGGAGCCGAACGCACAGATCTCATTCGTCAATTTTTAGGCGAATCACTCCTGTTGTCATTTATCGGCGTATGCATCGCCTTGCCTTTGCTGATTATACTACTCCCCTATCTGAATCAACTTACCGCAGCCGACATAAGCTTAACCTTTTTAACCGATTACAGGCTCTGGGTGGTACTGGCCAGTCTGGTTATGATCACTGGCTTACTGGCTGGCAGCTATCCCGCTTTTTACCTCTCTGGATTCCAGGCGATAAAAGTTATCAAGGGAAATTTCACGAATCATATTTCCGCAGCAGGCATCCGCCGGTCGCTGGTTGTATTTCAGTTTGTCTTATCAATTGTGCTGATTACCGGCATCATTATTATTTACAGCCAGTTGAGTTTTATCAAAAATAAAGACCTGGGTTTCGACAAAGACCAGAAGCTTATTTTTTCCTTTCATACCGGCGAAGCAGTCGCTAAACTGCCGGGCTTTATGGCCGATATCCGCGCTTTAGCGGAGGTTAAAACGGTTAGTAGAGCAAATAATTCTCCTGGGCAAATGGTCCTTTACGATATGCACCTTTTCCGGGCTGGCGGAAATATGACCACTGCACCTGACGCCAGCTTCATAGAGGCCGATGAACAGTTCATGAACGCAACGGGTATTCGGCTGGCCAGTGGTCGGGATTTCAGACCGTCTGATTCAGGGAAAATAATTATCAATGAATCACTTGCCAAATCCTTAAACTTAACGGTAGCGTCTGCACCAGGCACACGGGTTTATTCTCAGAGAGGTGACGGTTCTCCCATGAACTTTGACATCATTGGGGTCATGAAAAATTATAACTTCAGCTCGCTACGTGATGAAGTAAAGCCCCTGTTCCTCACGTATTCGCCAGATACAGGTTCTAAACTCATTGTGAGTGCCGCCAGCAAAAACTATACTGCCTTACTGGATAAACTAGAAACCATCTGGCAAAAAGATTTTGTGAATACCCCGTTTGATTACGCCTTCATGGACGATGATGTGCAAAAGCAGTATGAAGCTGAAAGCACCCTCGGTCGCATTGTCAATTCATTTACACTTATGGCCATCCTGATCTCCTGCCTTGGTTTATTTGGACTGGCAGCCTTTGACGCCGAACAGCGAAGTAAGGAAATAGGCATACGTAAAGCGTTGGGTGCCAGCGTATCGGGAATCATACAGCTTTTATCGAAAGACTTTTTAAAATTAGTGATGGTCGCTTTTGTTATCGCAACACCTATTGCCTGGTGGTCTACGAACCAGTGGCTACAAGGGTTTGCGTATAGGGTGCCTGTAAGCTGGTGGATGTTTGCCATAGCTGGTCTACTTTCCCTTTTTATAGCCCTGTTCACGGTCAGTTTCCAAAGTGTGAAAGCAGCATTAATGAACCCAGTTACCTCACTACGTTCTGAATAGCATGGTGCAGGGCGGTTCCTACAACGTACTCTTTACCCTGCACCGCGCTCCAAGCTCAAGGCCATGAACCCACCCCGCTTAGCTGACCGCCTGCTAAAACTCGTTTGTGCTCCTCACCGGCTAGAGGAAGTACAGGGCGATTTACACGAGGAGTTTGCCTGGCAAGTGGAACGCATTGGCGAACGGCGGGCACGCTGGCGGTACTGGCGAGATGTTCTAGGATTCATAAAACCATTTGCAATGAAGCGCGAATCCGTAACTGGAAGCTTCAATAACTACCCTACCCCAACAAATACGGTTATGCTACGAAATTATCTCAAAATCGCCTTTCGAAACCTGGTCAAAAACAAGGCGTATTCCGTCATTAACATCGGTGGGCTGGCGGTCGGCATGGCCGTAGCGATGCTGATTGGGCTTTGGTTGTGGGATGAATTATCCTACGATAAATACCACAAAAATTACGACAACATCGCTCAGGTATGGAGTGGTGGAACAGACCCGCAAACGAGTAAAATTGGAGGGTCTGTTTCATTGCAATTTCCTATGGGAGCCATTCTTAGAACGAAATACAAACACTATTTCAAACACGTATTGATGGCCTGGTGGGTAAGCGGTTATACGTTAAAAGTTGGTGATAAGAATTTTCAGAAAACGGGGGAATTTATTGAAGCCGATGCGCCCGAAATGCTTTCGCTAAACATGCTAAAAGGAAGCTATTCGAGCTTAAGCGACATGCACTCCATCATTCTGTCAAAATCAACGGCCGAGGCTATTTTCGGTACCGATGACCCGATAAACAAATCCTTAAAAATTGACAATCGAATTGATGTAAAAGTAACGGGCGTTTATCAGGATATACCGAAGAATGCCCGGTTTGGCGAAGTGCAATTTTTCTCTCCCTGGCCTCTTTGGGTTGCCTCCAATGAGTGGATAAAACAGTGCGAAAATGAATGGAACAATCGCTCATTTAATATCTATGTCCAGTTGCAGCCAACGGTAACCATGGCGACCGCCGACGCAGGTATTAAGGATTTTCATTACAAAAATTTACCATCCAGTTTTTTAAAAGAAATGCAAAAATATAAACCATTTGTTCAGCTGGTTCCCATGAGCACCTGGCATTTATATTCAGAGTTTGTGGATGGTAAACCCGCTGCCGGTCGTATTACATTCGTTTGGCTATTCGGTATCATCGGCGTATTTGTGTTGCTGCTGGCGTGCATCAATTTCATGAATTTAAGCACGGCACGTAGTGAAAAACGAGCCAAAGAAGTTGGGATTCGGAAAGCCATTGGGTCCATAAAATGGCAGCTCGTCAACCAGTTTATGAGCGAATCATTTTTAGTGGTTGTCCTCGCATTTATTCTGTCTGTAATACTCGTTGTAACGTCGCTTTCCTGGTTCAATGAACTGGCAGACAAGGATATGTCCTTACCTTTTACTAATCCCGTCTTCTGGCTTATTTCTCTTGTATTCATTACGTTAACGGGTTTTCTGGCAGGCCTTTATCCAGCTTTTTATCTGTCGTCTTTCCAGCCCGTTAAAGTTTTAAAAGGAACGATTCGACTGGGTCGTTTTGCGGCACTGCCCCGCAAAATTCTGGTGGTCGTTCAGTTTACCGTTTCGGTGGTTCTGGTTATCGGCACCATTATCGTTTACCAACAAATCCAGCATGCCCGCAACCGCCCAATTGGGTATAATCGGGAAGGATTAATAAACCTCTCCATGAATGACCCCAATTATAAAGGGAAACATGAACTACTAAAAAGTGAATTAGTCAATACGGGAATGGTTACGGACGTAGCCTTCTCCTCCAATCCATTAACAGCCGTTTGGAGTAATTCGGGTGGTTACGACTGGCGAGGCAAAGACCCGGAAAAAGATTCTGATTTTGCCGTTTGCGAAGTCACGCATGATTTCGGAAAAACCGTTGGGTGGCAATTTATTGACGGTCGTGATTTTTCAAAAGCGTTTTCGACTGACTCATCAGGTTTGATTATCAATGAAACAGCGGCCAAATACATGCATCTAAAAGAGCCCGTTGGTGAATTTGTGAAAGGGGATGATAAAGTAAGTACCTGGAAAATAATCGGTGTTATTAAAGACCTGGTGATGCAATCGCCTTACGAACCCGTCAAGCAGACGTTCTTCTTTCTGGATAAAAATTATTCTCAGTCAAGTCAACTGACGATCAAGATTAATCCGACGGTAAGTGCTGCGGCTGCTATTCCTCAGATCGAAAATGTAATCAAAAAAATAGTCCCTTCGGCTTCCTTCGATTATAAGTTCGTGGATGAGCAATATGCCGCCAAATTTTCGGCAGAAGAGCGTATTGGCAAACTAGCTTCTGTTTTTGCAGTGCTTGCCATTCTCATAAGCTGTCTTGGTCTTTTCGGGTTAGCGTCGTTCGTAGCTGAACAACGTACCAAGGAAATTGGCGTTCGCAAAGTGCTGGGTGCGACAGTCACCAATTTGTGGGGATTGCTCTCCAAAGACTTTGTCTTTCTGGTGATTATCTCTTGCCTGATCGCCGTACCCATCGCCTGGTATTTCATGAATCAGTGGCTTCTGAAATACGACTACCACACCGACATTGAATGGTGGATTTTTGCAGCCGCCGGTATAGGTGCCCTGATCATCACCTTGCTAACCGTTAGTTTCCAGGCGATCAAAGCGGCCTTAATGAACCCGATTACGTCACTTCGTTCAGAATAGCGTGGAGCAGGGCGCACGGAGCTGGGATTACTCAGCAGTGTACTTTATGCCCCTGCTCCGCGCTCCAAGCCCCTTGCCATGAATCCACCCCGCTTAGCCGACCGCCTGCTCAAACTCGTTTGCGCTCCCCATCGCCTGGAGGAAGTGCAGGGGGATTTGCACGAAGAGTTCGCATATCAGGTCGGGCGGATTGGTGAGCGTCGGGCGCGGTGGCGCTACTGGTGGGATGTGTTGGGGTTTGTAAAACCCTTTGCGATGAAACGAAAACCGGTGGTAGCCATGCAGCATCACCGATATAGTACCGATACAACAACGTATTTAATGAACCCAGCTATGCTACAGAATTATGTCAAAATCGCATTTCGAAACCTTACCAAGAACAAGACGTTCTCGGCCATCAATATGCTCGGTCTTGCTTTGGGCATGGCCTGTAGTTTATTGATTATGCTATGGGTTCAGGATGAGCTGAATGTCGATGCGTTTCATGCTAACAAGCAGCAATTGTATCGAATTTATATGCGGGAGTTTTTCAGCGGAAAAGTACAGGGCGTCATCTGGACTCCCGGTCCGCTGGCCGATGAGTTAAAAAAATCGGTGCCCGAAATTCAGATGGCAACGCCTTATGAATGGGTAAGCAACCAAACATTCTCCGTCGGCGCTAAAGTGAACAAACAGGCGACCAACGCGGCTAATGCTGATTTCTTCAAGATGTTCAGTTACAAGCTCTTGCAGGGAACTCCCGAAGCTGCGTTGAGAGATCGCAATAGTCTGGCAATTTCCCGAACAATGGCCGAAACGTTTTTTGGTAGCCCCGAAAAAGCCATTGGCAAATCCATCCGGTTCGACAATCGTAAAGATTTGCTGGTAACCGCCGTCTTTGAAAACATAGGCCAAAACAGCACCTTACAATTCGATTGTTTGCGCAATTGGGATGAATATGTAGAGGATAATCAATGGGCCAAAGGTTGGGAAAGTACCGATCCACTCACCTTTTTTATGCTTCGCCCCGATGCTGATCCGGCAAAAGTAGAAGCGAAAATTAAGCATCTGCTCGACAAGTTTAATCGGGACGAAGGCAAGCCTTTTCACACCGAGCTGGCCATGCAGCCTTTCCACGAATACTACCTGAATAGTAATTTCAAGAATGATAAAATCGACGGTGGGCGTATCGAATATGTGCGATTGTTTACCATTGTCGCAGTGTTTATCCTGCTGATTGCCTGCGTCAATTTCATGAATCTGGCCACAGCCCGGTCGGCCAAACGGGCCAAAGAAGTGGGGGTTCGGAAGGTGATCGGAGCCGCTCGTTTTTTGTTGATCGGGCAATTTATTGGCGAAGCCCTGTTGCTCACAATCTTCTCTGTTTTACTGGCAGTCTTATTCGTGGCCTTGCTCCTGCCGGCGTTCAATAGTCTGACCGGCAAACAGATCGCTCTGCCCATAAATACGCTTTCGTCCTGGGAGATTCTGATTGGCCTGACTCTGACAACGGGTTTACTAGCCGGAAGTTATCCTGCCTTTTTCCTGTCTTCACTTAGTCCAGTTCGCGTGTTGAAAGGCGCGTTGAAGTTTGACACAAAGTCCACCTGGCTTCGGCAAGGGCTGGTTGTCTTTCAGTTTGCCCTGTCGATCATCCTGATTGTAGGCATGATTATCATCTACAAACAGGTGGAATATGTACAATCCAAAAATCTAGGCTATGACCGGGAGAATCTCATTTATTTTCCGCTGGAAGGTGATCTGAACAAGAACTATGACATTCTGAAAGAAGAGCTTTCGCAGATTCCGAGTATAAAGCAGGTATCGCACATGTCCGCAGAACCAGCGTCCAATGGGTCAGGAACCGAAGGCATCAGTTGGGCCGGGGCTGATCCGAATGACAAAGTTCGATTTACGCCCGTCGGTGTTGGCTATGATTTTGTCAAAGCAATGAACATCAAGGTAGTAGAAGGGCGGGATTTCTCAAAAGCGTTTCCAACAGACTCCACTGGTTTTCTGATCAATGAAGCGGCTCTAAAAGTTATCGGCTTCAAAAATCCGATCGGCAAAACGTTAACCTGGGGCAATGGCAAGGGAACGATCGTCGGTGTTTTGAAAGATTTCCATTTTCAATCCCTGCATACGGCTATACGACCACTAATTGCTACGTTAAATACAGGTAAGAGACGGCAGGGAGGCAATGTAATTGTCCGTATTGAAGCCGGTAAAACCACCGAAGCCCTTGCTCAGTTGGAGACCATCTGCAAAAAACTGAATCCGAAATTCCCCTTCACCTATTCGTTCACCGATCAGGCTTACGCCAGTCAGTACAAGAGCGAGCAGATTGTGAGCAAACTCTCAAATTACTTTGCGTTCCTGGCCATTTTCATTTCGTGTCTGGGTCTGTTTGGATTAGCTACGTTCACCGCCGAGCAGCGCACCAAAGAGATTGGTGTTCGCAAAGTGCTGGGTGCATCGGTGACCAGCATCGTCGGCCTCCTCTCGCAGGATTTTCTAAAACCGGTTGCCATCGCTATCCTGATTGCCTCGCCTTTAGCGTGGTGGGCCATGAATCAATGGCTTCAGGGATTCGCCTATAAGATTAATATCGAGTGGTGGATGTTCGTCATGGCAGGTATACTATCGGTTGTAATTGCCCTGGCAACGGTTAGTTTTCAAAGCATCAAAGCCGCCTTGATGAACCCGGTTAAATCATTGCGAAGTGAGTAGTGCCGACCGTTCCGGTCGGCCGTGAAATATTGGATTTATCCACCCGACCGGGACGGTCGGCGCTACAATTATGAAACCCCGAAACGTCGGTGGTGCGGCATTCCGACCGCCCCGCTTAGCTGACCGCCTGCTCAAACTCTTTTGCGCTCCCCATCGCCTGGAGGAAGTGCAGGGGGATTTGCATGAGGAATTCGCGTATCAAGTTGAGCGGATTGGTGAGCGTCGGGCACGCTGGTCTTATTGGCGGGATGTATTGGGATTTATTAAGCCATTTGCGATGAAACGAACACCATCAGTTCCGCTCCGACTTGCCGGACGCTTCGGTGTCGATTCATCTTCATCTTTTTTAAACAGTTATATGCTACGCAATTATTTTAGAACCGCCTGGCGCAATCTGGTAAAAAACCAGTTCTATTCGGTCATCAACATTACGGGTCTGACTGCCGGATTGGCCGTGGGTATCCTGATTTTACTGTGGGTACAGGACGAACTAAGCTTTGATCGATTTCATGCGAAGGTGTCCAACATCTATCGACTCGAAAACTGGGCGGGTACGGGTAGCAGCCGACAGATATGGGCAAATACGGTAGCACCCATTGCCGAATTTGGGAAGAAAGAAGTCCCCGAAGTGAAGGATGCTGTCCGTATGACAGGCAATGGCTATTTCACGCTGTTTAAATACAAGGATAAAGTCGTCAACAAAGAGAAAACAGCCTTTACCGACCCTTCTTTCTTTTCGGTTTTCGATTTTCCTCTTATTCAGGGAAATCCAGCCAAACCGTTTCCCGATGAGCATTCCGTTGTGCTGACTGAAACGACTGCCAAACGGTATTTTGGCGATGAAAACCCGTTGGGCAAAATCCTGATGGCCAATAATGTCTCGTTTAAAGTAAGTGGTGTTATCAAGGATTTTCCGAAAAATTCGAGCATCCAGAACGACATGTTCATGCCGATTTCACTCCTGTTTACCACGATGTATCAGGATAGAACGGACGGTCGAAACCGGGACAATGATTTCCATCAGTTTAGTTACGAAACCTATTTGCTCCTTGAGCCGAGTGCGTCGGTTAGCAGCGTAGCGACTAAACTGAGGAACATTCACCTTCGCAACAAACCAGATGATACCGACCTTACGTATCTGTTACAGCCTCTGTCCGATATGCACCTGTACAGAGCTGATGGTACCAATGGCGGAATTGAAACGGTCCGGATGTTCTCGATTATCGCTCTGCTCATTTTGGCGATTGCCTGCATTAATTACGTAAACCTCTCCACGGCCCGCTCCCTCCTCCGCTCCAAAGAGGTGAGTATGCGCAAAGTGGTGGGTGCAACAAAAGGGCAACTGTTTGTGCAGTTCATTATTGAAACGGCCTTGCTTTTCTCATTGGCAACGGTGCTTGCCATCGGGCTACTGTATCTGCTTCTGCCGACCTACAACCAGCTTTCAGGGAAGGAAATTGTTCTTGATTTTACGAATTACCATATCTGGCAGGTTATTGGACTGGCTATAAGTGGAACCTTGATCGCGTCGAGTATTTATCCGGCGCTGTTACTCTCGTCGCTGGAGCCACTGAAAGCGCTGAAAGGTAAAGTGTCATCCCGCCTGAGTGAAGCTACCTTCCGAAAAATCCTGGTGGTGACCCAGTTTGCGGTGTCAGTTATTCTGATGGTCGGTACGTTTATCATCAGCAATCAACTGCAATACATCCGGTCAAAGGAATTGGGGTACGACAAAACGCATGTGTTTGCCTTTTCCATGCGGGACATGAGCCCGCATTACGACGCCGTAAAAGCCGAATTACTGCAACAGCCGGGCGTTGCGGGCGTCACGCGAGCTAGCTCGAATATTGTCCGGATTGGGGAGCAAACCGGCAACAATGAGTGGGATGGCAAAGAACAGGGCGAAACCATGATGGTACGTCCCGTAGCAGTCGATAAAGATTTCATTCCCTTCTTCAAAATGAAGTTGGAACAGGGCGTTAATTTCACCGGTGCTGTTGCCGACTCGTTGCATTTCATTTTAAACGAGACCGCCGTCAAAACCGCCCGCATTAAAAACCCCATTGGCAAGCGGTTCAAGCTAAGGAATCACGACGGAACCATCATTGGTGTTGTGAAGGATTTCCACTTTGCGTCGATGCGCCAGAAAATAGAGCCTGCCATTTTTTATTACGAGCCCAATCAGATGCGGGCGATCTACATAAAAACAACCGGGCAAAATGCGGAACAGGTCATTGCTGCCGCCGAACGTTCCTGGAAACAATACAATCCCGATTATCCATTAGACTACGCTTTCCTGGACGATGTATTCAACAATCTCTATAAATCAGAACAGAAAACCGGTACGCTGTTCAACGTCTTTGCGACCATTGCCATTCTGATCTCATGTTTAGGCCTGTTTGGTCTGGCAACGTATACGGCGCAGGTACGTACTCGTGAGATCGGTGTCCGTAAAGTACTGGGAGCCAGTGTAACAGGAATCATTCAGTTGCTGGCCAAAGACTTTATCAAACTGGTTATTATCGCCATTTTCATTGCTGTACCCATCGCCTGGTACTCAATGAATCAGTGGCTATCCGATTTTGCATACCGAATCGATGTTCAATGGTGGGTGTTTGTGCTTGCGGGTTTACTGGCCCTGTCCGTTGCGCTGCTGACAGTCAGTTTCCAAAGCATCAAAGCCGCGTTGATGAACCCGGTGAAATCGTTACGCAGTGAATAATACATTCGCCGTAGAGACAGGGCATGCCCTGTCTCTACAATCAACATAACCAAATGAAAAACCATGACACCACCCCGTCTGGCCAATCAACTCCTTCGCTTCTTCTGCGCACCTCACCGACTGGAGGAAGTGCAGGGGGATTTGCATGAGGAGTTTACCTATCAGGTTAGGCTGATTGGTGAACGGCGGGCGCGGTGGCGCTACTGGCGGGATGTGATCGGCTTTATTAAGCCCTTTACAATTAAGCGAACGTCAACTGGAGAGTACCCATATCCAAACCCAACAACTACTGCTATGTTAAGCAACTATTTCACCATCGCCCGACGGAACGTAGTCCGATACAAATTAAACAGTACGCTTACGATAACCGGACTTGCTCTGGGGCTGGCCTGTGGCTTGCTGATGATTTTGCACGTACGGGAAGAGTTGAGTTACGATAAAGGCTTCTCGAAAGCTGACCGTATTTTCCGAGTCACGTCAGACAATATTGGAGAGAAAACCCGACAGTGGGCCGCTACGTCCCCTATTCTGGGGGTGGAAATGCAAAAAGAAATCCCCGCAATCCAAACCGTAGCCCGCTTCCACCGACCTTATCCAGATCGGGTGTTCAGCTATGTACCGTCGGGAGGTGCGATAAAGCAGTTCGAAGAGAAAAGTGGGTATTTCGCCGACTCGACTGTGGTTGACGTATTCGATCTTCCGTTTGTCAAAGGTGATCCGCGAACGGCCCTCAAACAGATCGACGCCATTGTCCTCACCGAAGCGATGGCGACAAAATACTTTGGCAACGAAGACCCAATAGGAAAACGGATTCAGGATGATCTGGACAAGCGGACATTGACGGTAACGGGTGTGATCAGGAGCTTCTCATTCCCAACGCACCTGCAATTCGATTACCTCATTTCCATGGCCACTTACTATCGATATACTGACAAAAAGGATCTGGAAAACCGAAGCTGGTCAGGGTTCTATAACTATATCGTACTGAACAACAGTGCCTCGCGTTCGGATGTGGAAGCGCGGATTCCGGAATTCATGGTGAAATTCTATGAGGCCAAAGGCGAAACCCGAAAGGAAATTCTGGCAAGTCGGAGAACGCCCATTCAGCCCATTACAGATATCCACCTGCACTCCAGGCTGGAAAAGGAAATGGGTCCGAACAGCGACATCACTTATGTGTACGTTTTTTCCATTGCGGCCCTGTTTATCCTACTGATCGCGTCGGTGAATTTCATCAATATGGCCACGGCGCAGGCATTTAACCGAATGAAAGAAGTGGGTGTACGCAAAGTACTGGGTGCCCGAAAAGAGCAGTTAGTCAGGCAGTTTCTTGGCGAATCGTTCATTCTGACGCTGATAGCCGCTTCCGTCGCCTTTCTCTTATTCCGATTAGCCATTCCGTTTTATAATGAATTGGCCGCCAAGAACCTCCGGTTCGGACAGCCGTTCACGCTATCGAACGTCGTCCTGATGGTGCTGTTAACTGTGCTAATTAGTCTGATTGCAGGTTTTTACCCCGCCTGGTTCATTTCTAACTTCGATCCCGTTACCTCGCTAAAAGGCAAGAAAAGTCAGGCTTCATCGGTCACGTTAGTTCGCAAAGGGCTGATTGTCTTTCAGTTCAGTGTATCGGTATTCATGATCTTCAGTACCATTGTCGTGTACCGCCAAATGAAGTTTTTCCAGACTAAAGAGTTGGGGTTCGATCAGGATCAAGTCGTAGCCGTAAAACTTTACGGGAAGGAAATGTGGGATAAAGCCAATGCGATTCAGCAGGAATTTCAGAAAAACTCAGCCATTACAAACGTAGCGCGAATCTCAACCTTACCGGGCGACCGCTTCAGTACCGATATGCTTACTCCAGTGGGAAGGCCGGATGATGCGAGTCAGCTTCGGTTCATGTGGGCCGATGAAAACACACTTCCCGTCCTACAGATCGGGCTGAAAGCGGGTCGAAATTTCGTCAGGAAAGAGGAGAATGCTCACTTTCCTGTTATCCTGAACGAAGCGGCTGCCAAGGCTCTCAAACTGGATTCTCCCGTCGGGCAGAAAGTCGTATCCTTAGGAGACACTGGCGAGATAGTGGGCATTGCCAAAGACTTTCATTTTGCGTCTTTACACTCGACCGTAGAGCCATTGGTGATTGTCCAGCACCCTGGGCAAGCGAACTATTTTCTACTAAAAATCAAAGGGAGCAAACTGGCTGAAACCTTACAATTCGCTCAATCGTCGTTGGCTCGTCTCTCGCCCGGCAGCTTGTTCATTTATACATTTCTGGATGAAAAAATGGCTCGACTCTACGATTCAGAACAGCGAGTTGGCAATGTATTAAACGTGTTTGCTGTCTTCGCCATGTTCATTTCGTGCCTGGGGTTATTTGGTTTATCCGCCTATGCCGCCCAGGTCCGTACCAAAGAAGTTGGCATTCGGAAGGTGTTGGGTGCTACCGTATCGGGGATAATTGTACTGCTGTCCAGAGACTTCCTTCGACTGGTACTACTTGCGACTGTTCTTACTTCTCCATTGGCCTGGTGGGCCATGACTAAATGGTTGCAGAGTTTCGCTTATCCGATAGCTATTGAGTGGTGGATGTTTGTGCTGACGGCCTTATTAACCGTTTCAGTCGCCGTCTTAACCATTAGTTTCCAAAGCATCAGAGCGGCTGTAATGAACCCGGTAAAATCGTTACGAAGTGAGTAGTAGTGCCGACCGTCCCGGTCGGGTGTAAAATAAGCTTTTCCAGCCGACCGGGACGGTCGGCACTACTACAAATGAAACCGCCCCGTTTAGCCGATCAACTCCTCAAACTCATCTGCGCTCCCCATCGCCTGGAGGAAGTGCAGGGGGATTTGCATGAGGAGTTCGCGTATCAGGTCAGGCACATTGGTGAACGGCGGGCACGCTGGCGCTACTGGCAAGATGTGATCGGGTTCATAAGTTTATTTCCCATTAAACGTAAAGTTAGTGCGTACCCAAATCCAACAACTACTGCTATGCTACGAAACTATCTCAAAATCGCGTTTAGGAATCTGGCTAGAAACAAGGGGTATTCAGCCATTAACATCGGTGGACTAGCGGTTGGTATGGCGGTGGCCATGCTGAATGGCCTCTGGATCTGGGATGAATTATCCTTCAACAAATACCATCAAAATTATGACCGCATAGCGCAGGTGGTGAAAAGTCAAACCTACAGAGGAGAATTCGGGGTTGGCCAAACAATGGTCTATCCGCTATCGACCGAACTTAAAACAAACTACGCCAAGACGTTCAAACATCTTGTACGGGCATCGTCAGTACGCGAATTTATCCTCTCAACAGGCGAAACCAAGATATCCAGCACCGGGCAATTTATGGATTCGGATGCGCCGGATATGCTCAGCCTGAACATGATTCAGGGCACACGTGCGGGTCTGAATGATCTCAATACCATCATGCTTTCGGCCAAAACAGCTCAGGCGCTTTTTGGCGAGACTGATCCGCTGGGCAAAGTCATTTCGATGAACAACAAAACACAGGTGAAAGTGGTGGGAGTCTTTGATGATTTGCCGTTGAATACTGAATTCCAGGAAGCAAAGTTTCTCGCGCCCTGGTCTCTGTTTCTCACGCTAAATCCCTGGATAGAAGAACGGGCCGTTCACGATTGGCGAAATCATTTTATCCGGATCTACGCAGAGATTCCGTCGGAGTTGAGTTTTGATCAGGTCTCGGATCGAATAAAAGATGCTGAGCTTAAAAATCTGGCCAACTTTACAGAAGAACGGGAGCGCCACCCGCAGGTTTTCCTGAATCCTATGAGTCGGTGGCATCTGTTTCCATACGGCGACCACGGCGAAACGAATAAAGCACCCCTTCAGATGGTATGGCTGGTTGGCGTTATTGGTGCGTTTGTCCTGCTATTGGCCTGCATCAATTTCATGAATCTGAGTACCGCCCGTTCCGAGAAACGAGCCAAGGAGGTCGGTATTCGCAAGGCCGTTGGCTCCGTACGCGGCCAGTTGATCAGCCAGTTTTTTAGTGAATCGTTTTTAGTCGTCACCCTGGCGCTGCTCATAGCGTTGTTGCTGGTAACTAGTTCACTTAACTGGTTCAATGGGTTAGCCGCCAAGCAAATGACGATACCCTGGGGTAATGTCTGGTTTTGGGCCATCAGTCTGGGCTTTATTTTTATCACTGGTCTACTGGCGGGTAGTTATCCAGCGTTGTATTTATCCTCTTTCCAGCCCGTTAAAGTTCTCAAAGGCACCTTTCGGGTTGGACGATTTGCTACAGCGCCCCGTAAAGTGCTGGTGGTCGTTCAATTTACGGTATCGGTCACCCTGATTATCAGCACCATCATCGTGTATCGGCAGATTCAATTTGCGAAAAGCCGACCTGTGGGTTATACCCGAGAGGGTCTGATTACCATGCGCATGAAGTCAGAGGATTTTTATGGAAAATATGACGTGCTGCAAGATGAGCTAAAAAAGACAGGTGTCGTCAGCAACATGTCGCAGTCGATGGGTCCGGTTACCGAAGTCTATTCCGGCAACTCCATTGACTGGAAAGGCAAAGATCCCAATGATACTGAAAGCTTCGGAACGCTGGCCGTAACTCCCGAACACGGACGAACCGTAGGCTGGCAATTTGTGGCCGGAAGGGATTTTTCCAGAGACTACCTAAGCGACTCCACGGGAATGATCATCAACGAGGCCGCAGCAAAATACATGGGCTTGAAAAACCGCAATGGCGGACCAATCATAGGTGCACCCGTTACCTGGAACTGGTGGGCAGGTGATCGACCTCCGTTGCATTATCACATTCTGGGTATAGTAAAAGATATGGTGATGGAGTCGCCATACGAGCCTATCAAACCCGCTGTCTTTTATCTAAAAGGCCATAATGGGCGGGTTAACTGGATGAGCATACGGATAAAACCAGGTGTGGCTGCCAGTGAAGCATTGCCGAAAATTGAAGCTGTACTTACCCGTCTGATTCCCTCAGCTCCATTCGATTATAAGTTTGTTGACGAAGAATACGCCAAAAAATTTGCCGCCGAAGACCGAATCAGCAAGCTGGCCACTTTTTTTGCTATTCTGGCGATTTTCATTTCGTGTCTGGGGTTGTTCGGATTGGCGTCGTTCGTGGCCGAACAACGTACCAAGGAAATCGGAATTCGGAAAGTGCTGGGGGCTTCCGTGGCCAATCTGTGGCAAATGCTGTCGAAAGATTTCGTGCTTCTGGTGGGAATCTCTTGTCTGATAGCGGCCCCGCTTGCCTGGTATTTTATGGAGCAATGGTTGCAGAAATACCCCTACCGCGAAACCATTTCGTGGTGGATTTTTGCGGTAACCGGCGCGGGCGCATTAGCCATTACGTTACTGACTGTCAGTTTTCAGGCGCTAAAAGCTGCGTTAATAAATCCAGTTAAATCATTGCGTAGTGAGTAGCGCCGACCGTCCCGGTCGGGTGTGAATTAAATTTAATCGGCCGACCGGGACGGTCGGTACTACATTATGGCTCCGCCATCCTTAGCTGACTATCTGCTCAAACTCTTTTGCGCTCCCCATCGCCTGGAGGAAGTGCAGGGGGATTTGCATGAGGAGTTTGCCTGGCAGGTGGAACGTATTGGTGAACGGCAGGCACGCTGGCGGTACTGGCGAGATGTGCTTGGATTCGTTAAACTCTCTATTATCAAACGTAAACCAACAGTGGCCCCTGGTTTTTTACGACATTCCGGCCCTTATCAAAATCCATCGACTACGGATATGCTACGTAACTATTTCAAAATCGCGTTTCGAAATCTGAGCCAAAGTAAAGGGTACTCGGCGCTGACAATCTTCGGTCTGGCACTTGGTTTGGCCGTGAGTCTGCTCAGTATCCTTTACGTAGCCGACGAATTGAGTTACGACCGTTATCACGAAAAAGTCGACCGTATTTACCGGATCAACAGCGACATCAGTTTCTCTCTCAAAGGCATACAAACGGCAAGATCTCCTACACCAATGGGCCAAACGCTAAAACGGGATTTCCCCGAAGTAGAGGAAGCCACCCGGTTAGGCAAATACGGTAGCCATCTGGTAAAAAGTGATCACACAATCATCCGGGAGAATGGTGTGCTATATGCTGACTCAACTGTTTTCGATGTGTTTACGCTGCCTATGCTGGCGGGCAATCCGAAGAAAGCACTAACTGAGCCGCAGTCGGTCGTTATTACGGCGCGTACGGCTACAAAGTACTTCGGCACTACGGATGCCCTGAATCGGGTACTGGTTTTCGATGACAACGATGTCAGGCGGGTAACGGGGGTCATTGAAGACCTTCCCGCACAGTCGCATGTTCAGGGCGACTTTATTCTGCCTTTGCACGAAACAAAAGATGCTAAAGTCAATAAGTGGGGAAACCATATTTTCAATACGTATGTGTTGCTCAGGCCCGGCACCAACCCTCAATTGGTAGAGGCTAAGTTCGAGCGTATCCTCCAAACATACGTTGATCCGGCATTACAGCGCTTCTTTAACACCACGCTGGCAGAAACCCGAAAAGCGGGTAATTATTTCAATTACTCGCTGATGCCTCTGACCAGAATTCATTTGTATTCGGATCGGGACGGGGAGCTTTCGCCCAACAACAGCATCGAATATGTCTATCTTTTCTTAGTGATTGCCCTATTCATTCTGCTGATTGCTGTCTTTAATTTTATCAATTTGACAACGGCCCGATCAGCCAAACGGGCGCGGGAAGTGGGGGTTCGCAAAGTAGCGGGTTCAACCCGAGCAGAGCTGGTTCTACAATTCCTGTCGGAGTCATTACTAACCACTTTTTTTGCCTTACTGGTCGGTATAGGTCTGGTCTATTTCCTGTTACCTATGTTCAATACGCTAGCGGCTAAAAATCTGACATTTAACCAATTGATTGAGGCACCATCCATTCTTTACCTGTTAGCAGGCTCAGGAGCTATCGGTATTCTGGCTGGTTTGTATCCCGCTTTATACCTCTCTTCATTCAAACCCATTACAGCGCTGAAAGGTAAATTATGGGTAATGCCCGGACGCCAGAGCCTGCGCAATTATTTAGTGGTTTTCCAGTTTTCGCTCTCAGTATTGCTCATTATTGGTACGTTGCTCATCAACCAGCAAATGCAGTATATCCAGACGAAGAAACTGGGATTCAATAAAGAACAGGTCGTTGTCATCAATACAGCTCAATCGACGGAACAGGAAGTGACCACCTTCAAGCATGAAGTGCTACGAAGTCCTGCCATAAAAACGGGGACTGTGAGTGGTTTTCTTCCCGTTACGTCGAACCGCTGGAATGACATGTGGTATGCGGAAAACGAAACGGATCAAAAGCAATCGGTAGGCATGGAGGAGTGGCAGGTCGATCCAGATTATATCGCTACACTGGGCATGCAACTCCTGAAGGGTCGGAATTTTACAGCCGGACGTCTTGCCGATAAGCAGGCGGTCATTATTAACGAGAGTGCCGCCAAACGATTTGGGTATCAAAACCCAGTCGGGAAAAGCATTCATTTGACTGGTGGTGAGAAACTGACGATTATTGGTGTGGTGAAGGACTTTCATTATGAATCACTTCGGAACACCATCGAACCACTAGGCTTAGTGGTGGATGCTAGTATGTTGGGTGGCCATATCGAACCCTATTTATCTGCTGTTTCTTTCCGGCTCAATACGACCGATGTGGCTTCGGCGCTTGCTACCATTGAGAAAACCTGGAAACAGATTGCTCCTGATCGGCCGTTTGCCTATTCCTTTTTAAATGACGATTTCGACGCGATGTACCGCGCTGAACAACGTACTGAACAGCTATTTATGGCATTTGCCGTTATAGCCATTCTGATTGCCTGTCTGGGACTTTTCGGTCTAAGTGCGTTTGCCGCCGAGCAACGCCAAAAGGAAATTGGCGTCCGCAAAGTGTTGGGTGCATCCATTCCGGGCATTGTGGCGCTACTCTCGAAAGACTTCCTGAAACCCGTTCTGATTGCCATCGTCATCGCATCGCCCATTGCGTGGTGGGCCACTCATACATGGCTTCAGGACTTTGCGTATAAGGTTGACATTGGCTGGTGGGTATTTGCTTTGGCAGGTATACTATCGATTGGAATTGCCTTACTGACAGTCAGTTTCCAAAGTGTGAAAGCCGCACTGATGAATCCAGTTAAATCATTGCGTAACGAGTAGCGCCGACCGTCCCGGTCGGGTGTAAAAACAAATAAAACTACTTTCTATAACTACACCCGACCGGGACGGTCGGCACTACATTATGGCTCCACCACCTTTAGCTGACCGCCTACTTCGCTTCTTTTGCGCTCCCCACCGATTGGAGGAAGTGCAGGGGGATTTGCATGAGGAATTCGCCTATCAGGTTGAGCAGATTGGCGAACGACGGGCACGCTGGCGCTACTGGCGGGATGTGCTTGGATTTATTAAACCCCCGACTGGATGGTCATTTGCCATTAAACGGAAATCAGAAGCTTATTCAACAACTCATCTAATCAATCCAGTGATGATCCGAAATTATCTCAAAATCGCGTTTCGTAGTCTGACGAAGAATAAAGCGTATTCGTTCATTAACATCAGCGGATTGGCTGTAGGCATGACGGTTGCTCTACTAATTGGCCTTTGGGTGTACGATGAGTTGACCTTCAATACGTATCATGAAAACTATGGTCGTATTGCCCAGGTCATGAATCAGCGAACTGTCAACGGTGAAATTCTGACAAATCATGGCGTCTCAATTCCGTTACGCAAAGAACTACAGAGCCAGTATGGGACTGATTTCAAAAACATACTACTTGCCTCCTGGACAACCAGGCATATCTTGACATTTGGCAATACCAAGCTCACCAAAATGGGCAATTTCATGTCGCCCGAAACGCCCGAGCTTTTGACCCTGAAAATGCTGAAAGGTAGTCGTTCGGGTTTGCAGGAACCGTCTTCCATCTTACTGTCTGAATCGGTCGCAAAAGCGCTCTTTGGCTCGGTCAATCCACTGAATAAACTGGTCAAAATCGACAATCAATTGGCCGTCAAAGTTACCGGCGTTTACGAAGACCTACCGTATAACTCAGATTTTCAGGAGCTTCTATTTATTGCTCCCTGGGATTTATATGTTTCATCAACGGGCTGGGTCAAACAGGCGCAGGATGAGAATGAATGGGCGCAAAACTCCTTTCAGATTTTTGTCCAGCTTGCCGAAAAAGCTACGATGGAAGCTGTTTCTGAAAAAATCAGACAGATTCAACGGGGTAAAGGCGACAAAGACGAAGACAAATTCAACCGTGAGTTGACGTTGTACCCCATGAGTCGGTGGCATTTGTATTCCGATTGGACAAATGGCATCAATGCCGGTGGCCGCATCGAGTTTGTGTGGTTGTTTGGCATTATCGGCCTGTTTGTTCTGACGCTGGCCTGCATCAATTTTATGAATCTGAGCACGGCACGTAGTGAAAAGCGTGCCAAGGAGATTGGTATTCGTAAGGCAATCGGTTCGCGACGGAGGCAGTTGATTAGCCAGTTTTTTAGTGAATCGTTTTTGGTGGTGGGGATTGCATCGGTGCTGGCTCTTTTACTGGCCCAACTTAGTTTACCATTTTTCAACGACGTTGCCAGCAAAAAAATGATCATTCCCTGGGTAAGTCCTTTCTTCTGGGCGTTCGGACTCGGGTTTTGCCTGTTGACAGGGATATTAGCTGGTAGTTATCCCGCTTTATACCTGTCTTCTTTTCAACCCATCAAGGTGCTCAAAGGAACGTTGTTGGGCATTGGAAACAGGCGTATGGCGGTTATTCCCCGGAAAGTACTGGTTGTGCTGCAATTTACGGTTTCGGTAACGCTAATTGTTGGAACCATCGTTGTGTATCGGCAGATTCTCCACGCCAAAAATCGGCCAATTGGCTACAATCGGGAAGGGCTGATCATGATGCGCATCTATACGCCAGATATTCACGACCATTTCGATGCCGTTCACGATGAATTAGTAAAAACGGGTACAGTTGTCTCCATTGCCGAATCGCAGGGGCCACCAACAGATATCTGGTCTATGAATACGGGATTCAACTGGAAAGGCAAAGACCCCAGTTTGCAGACCGAGTTTGTTACGGTTGGTGTATCACATGATTATGGCAAAACAGTCGGGTGGAAATTTAGCGCTGGGCGAGACTTTTCCAGAACATTCTCTACTGATTCGTCCGGCATTGTTATTAATAAAGCAGCCGTCAAGTTCATGGGATTGAAGCAGCCGATTGGTGAAGCCGTTCTCTGGAATGACCGACGTTTCAACGTGATTGGGGTTGTGGACGATATGCTTATGTCATCACCCTATGAACCGGTTAAACAAGCTGTCTATTTTATACAAAGACGTTCGGCGCCGTTCGTGACCATTCGCATCAACCCTACCGCCAGCGCCACTCAGGCGTTGCAGGCTATCGAAACGGTTTTCAAAAAATACAGTCCATCCTCCCCTTTCAACTACGATTTCGTGGATACGGAATACGCACTCAAGTTTGCCACAGAAGAACGTATCGGCACCCTGGCTTCATTTTTTGCCATTCTGGCGATTTTCATTTCCTGTCTGGGTCTGTTTGGGCTAGCCTCGTTCATGGCCGAACAACGTACCAAAGAAATTGGCATTCGAAAGGTGTTGGGCGCATCGGTACTGAATGTCTGGGGGTTACTATCAAAGGACTTTGTGTTACTGGTGCTGATTGCATTCGCTATTGCCAGTCCGATAGCCTATTATTTCCTGGATAACTGGCTTCAGAAATACGACTATCGAACGGACATCTCCTGGTGGATTTTTGCCGCTTCAGGTGCCGGAGCCTTACTCGTTACATTGCTGACGATCAGTTTTCAGAGTATCAAAGCCGCCTTAATGAATCCGGTTAAATCACTACGTTCCGAATAGTCTAAATTCTATGCAACCACCACCCTTAGCCGATTATCTGCTCAAACTCGTTTGCGCTCCCCATCGTCTGGAGGAAGTGCAGGGGGATTTGCATGAGGAGTTTGCCTACCAGATTGAGCGAATCGGTCTGCGTCGGGCACGCTGGCGCTACTGGTGGGATGTGCTGGGATTTATGAAGCCATTTGCCATTAAACGACAAGACAAACAGTATTCAACACCCTATATCACGAACCCGATTATGATCCGAAATTATGTCAAAATCGCCTGGCGGAACCTCGTTCGCAACAAGAGTTATTCAGCCATCAATATTGTTGGTTTAGCGGTAGGCATGTCTGTTGCGATGCTCATTGGCCTATGGGTTTACGATGAGCTATCGTTCAATACGTACCATCAGAACCATGATCGAATTGCGCAGGTAATGGAGAATGAGACGCTAGAGGGCGGTATTGAAACCCTCACCTCATTGCCCATGCCGTTAAGTCAGGAGATTCGAACGAAATATCCCAACGATTTCAAATACGTGGTGGCTGCTACGGCTAGTTTTGATCAGATCATTGCCTATAAGGACAAGAAATTCACGAAACTTGGAACCTACGCCGAATCGGAATTTCCCGAATTAATGACGCTAAAAATGATCAAGGGAACACGTTCAGGCTTGAAAGATCCTGGCTCTGTTCTACTGTCGGAATCAGTTGCAAAAGCGCTGTTCGGTGATGCTGATCCGCTACAGAAAGCGGTTAAAATTGGCAATAAATACACCGTGCAGGTAACGGGTGTTTATGAAGATTTACCCCGCAATTCAGCGTTTGCAGAGGTTACGTTCGTTGCACCGATCGACCTGCTCTTTGAGGACAAAGAGGATAAAAATAATTGGCGTAGTAGCTCATTCGGGATCTTTACGCAGCTCAATCCGAACAGCCGTTTTGACGACGTTTCGGTGAAAATAAAAGACCTGTTTCGCATCCACACGCAGGATAAAACCCAGTCGGCACTCTTCCTGTATCCTATGAATCAATGGCATTTGTATTCGACCTGGGAGAACGGCGTCAATACCGGTGGGCGAATTCAGTTTGTCTGGCTTTTCAGTATTATTGGTGTATTTGTATTGCTGCTAGCCTGCATCAATTTCATGAATCTGAGTACGGCCCGCTCTCAAAAACGAGCTAAAGAAGTGGGAATTCGGAAAGCGATTGGCTCGCTGAGGGGCCAGTTGATCAGCCAGTTTTTTAGCGAATCATTTCTGGTTGTGGCGTTGGCATTCGGGCTATCATTAGCGGTGGTGTGGCTCATCCTTCCTTATTTCAACGAAGTGGCCGACAAGCAACTGGTGATGCCCTGGACAGATGCGCGATTCTGGCTCCTCAGTATCGGATTCAGTCTGTTTACAGGTGTGGTAGCTGGAAGTTATCCAGCGCTGTATCTATCTTCCTTTCAGCCGATTAAAGTACTCAAAGGCACATTCAACATCGGGCGTTTTGCCTCCATTCCGCGCAAAGTACTGGTCGTCATTCAGTTCACGGTTTCAGTCACGCTGATTATCGGAACAATCATCGTTTTCCGTCAGATTCAATTCGCAAAAAACCGACCAATTGGGTACAGTCGGGAGGGGTTGATTAACATCACGATGAATACGCCCGAAATACAGGGAAACTATGATGCCGTTCGGAATGAGCTATTAGAAACGGGCGTTGTTGCCGATATGGGCGAATCGTCGAGCCCAATCACGGGCATTTGGTCATCGGCCAATAATCTGGATTGGCGCGGCAAAGACCCCAACCGGGCAGCCTCGTTCGGCACCATATTGGTCACGCCCGATTTCGGAAAAGTAGTCGGCTGGAAAGTCAAGGAAGGCCGCGAATTCTCTCGCCAGTTCACAAGCGACTCGTCAACGTTTCTGCTAAACGAAGCCGCGGTTAAACTAACTGGTTTAAAGAACCCGGTCGGTGAGATTATTAAATGGCATGGTAAAAACTGGAAAGTGCTTGGGGTTCTGAAGGATATGGTCATGACTTCCCCTTTTGAGCCAGTTACGCCCACGGTTTTTATGATTGACTCCAAAGAGCGAGGCTTCAATATTATCCATATCAAGTTGAGTCCTACTGTGAGCGTTCGGGAAGCATTGCCTAAACTGGAAGCCGTTTTCAAGAAACTCAATCCGGCAGCCCCCTTCGAGTATCGCTTCGCCGATCAGGAGTATACCAAAAAATTCGCGGCTGAAGAACGTATCGGGAAGCTGGCAAGCATTTTCGCCATCCTGGCCATATTCATATCCTGTCTGGGACTTTTCGGCTTATCGTCGTTCATGGCCGAACAACGGATCAAGGAAATTGGCGTCCGCAAAGTGCTGGGCGCGACGGTACCCAACATTGTCTCGTTGCTTTCCCGAGATTTCCTGATGCTGGTATTCATCGCCTTCTTAGTCGCATCGCCCCTAGCCTGGTATATGATGGACAAGTTCCTGCAATCCTACAAATACCGTATCGACATCGAATGGTGGGTATTCGCTCTAACGGGGGCTTTGGCCATAAGCATTGCCTTGCTAACGGTCAGTTTTCAAAGCATCAAAGCGGCTCTGATGAATCCAGTAAAGAGTTTGCGAAGTGAATAGCTTGGCGTTTCCCTCACCCCAACCCCTCTCCCAAAACGGGAGAGGGGCTTAACAGCCCCGCGCTCCACGCCATTAATCCAGCAGCCGAATCAGGATAAACGTTGCCAGTTCGGCCAGCAGAAGGTTATAATGCGTTGATGCTAATCCGCCGAGTAGGTACGTCAGAAAGATTTCGTCGGCCAGAATGAACGCGGCCCATAGGCCAATCGTGATTCCGAAGGCTGCATGTACCATAACGCTCTGTTTTTGATTCTGCCGAAGGGTTACCCCAAACGCTTTCCAGAAAAGAACTGCCCCAACTGCTTCCCAGAGTATGACGCCCGCAAACATAAAACCGGACAGCCAGACCGGAGGCTCGTACATGGAAACCACTTTCTGAATCAGCCCATAATTACCCGAAACGAAATGCCAGTTAGATGGAAGTAACGACAACGCATTAAGCGCATCGGCGCTATTACTGGCAAACACAATTGAAAAGTAAAGTGCCCAAAACAAGAGTAAACCTGCCCTGATTCGTTTATCGACGGTTTTCATGGTATATCCGGTGATTAAGTTTGGGAATATACCATTTATTGGAATGTGGGACGGGGTAAATGCGTAGAGACAAGGCATGCCTTGTCTCTACAAAATGTCCTACACCTCCGCCTTTGGCAGAAAGATCGTTTTATCTCGCAGGAAAGCGGCAATCCAGATTAACACCAAGGGCGTAATCGCATTGAACGGCGTACCGTGCGAAAGTTCAGTCGCCAGGGCGCCGGCAAAGTAGCAGGTCAATAAAATGAAGCCTAGCTTCATCGTTTTTGGATACAGGAAAAGAGCCGCGAAGCCGATTTCCATAAGGCCCAACTGTATGACGTGAGACCCCACTCCTACTTTATTAAGGCTTTCCATCACCTGGGGCGACTGGGTCAACTTCATGACACCACTCAAAATAGCCATCCCCGCTGCCAGAATGGTCATCACGATGGTCAGAATACGCATTACTTTTGAATTCATGGTTCGTACAGTTTTAAGGTAGCCTTCGCTGGCTACGTATTGATGCAGCAAACCTACTTAAAGCTGCTATCTATTTGTTATCAGTATCCCAAAGGATACCGCTTTCTTTCAGGATACCGCATGGTCAATTAAGTCTGTCCTAGTACCTTTAGTCTATGAGCACAGTCATTGAAGAAGTTATTCCGGCAGCGGACTTTCGCACAATGCATTCCACCGCTGCCTGCAACCAGAGTTTGCAAGCCGTACAGGACGCACTCTACGTATTAAATGGAAAATGGAAACTCCCGATCATTATTGCCTTAAGAGAGGGCCCAAGACGCTTTCGGGAGTTGCAGCGACTGGTTACGGGCATTACGGCCAAAGTCCTCAGCAAAGAACTGAAGGAACTGGAGATGAATGAGTTCGCGGTACGACACGTATATGCTACAACACCGGTTACGGTCGAGTATGAGTTGACCGAATACAGTCATTCTTTGGATAGCGTTATCGAGGCCTTGCGTCAGTGGGGAACTCAACATCGGGCACGAATTCTGGGCAAAGACAAGCTCGAAATTTAAAAAACTCCTGTCCAGATGCGTACAAAAACTGTCCGTTTTTGGACAATCTAATTTATCGTAAAAAATAAAAAAGTGCCATTCCTGATCGGGGTGGCACTTTTTTTAGTTTGGCCAAGCATTTGTTATACATATACACAACTAATATATTCTGATGAAGGGGACTTACTTAGGCGAATTTGAGGAGGTCGTGTTGCTGGCGGTGGCTATTCGGTCGGGAGACGCCTATGGAGCGACTGTTGTCACGGAGATTGAGCAGCAAATGAATCGCTCAGTCAATCTGGGTGCGGTTCACTCGGCGCTGAATCGTCTCGGCGAGAAAGGATTGGTAACCTCAGAACTGGGTGGGATGACCGCCGAACGAGGAGGACGTAGCAAGCGACTGTATTCTGTTACGGCAGCTGGTCGCCGGGCACTACAGGAGATTCGGCAGGTACGCAATCAGATGTGGGAATCTATTCCAACCACAGTCTGGACATGAAAGCGACTAGCAGCCCTCGCTGGGCAAGATACCTGATGCGTTGGTTCTGCGCTCCTCATCGGGTCGACGAACTGGAAGACGATTTAGAGGAACTATTCTGGCAACGGGTCGACCTGCTCGGCCTTCGAAAAGCTCGCTGGCGTTATGTGCAGGATGTAATGAGCCTAGTGCGACCCAGCCTGATGCGACCCAGCCTAATACGCCCTTCCTTGGTAAAACGACAACTAACTAATGAATACCCCCAACCTTTTTTTCTGACTCCCAACATGATCCAAAATTATGTCAAAATCGCCTGGCGGAATCTGATGAGGGCCAAAGGCTATGCATCGCTCAACATTGCTGGACTTGCTGTCGGAATGGCGGCCTCGGCGCTTATTTTTCTGTGGATACAAAGTGAGCTGAACTACGACCGCTTTTACAGCAAAACGGATCGACTATTTCAAGTCTATAACCGGGATGTATTTAGTGGAAATGCGCAGGTCTGGGGCACTACACCCAAGCCATTAGCCCCTGAATTAAAACAGGATTATCCTGATATCGAGGATGCTTCCCGATTCCGGCCTACAGGTTTCCTGCTGACGGCGGCCGATAAAAAACTAAATTCAGAAGGTGCTTATGCTGATCCATCGTTTCTAAGTCTATTTGATTTTTCCTTACTCTCGGGCAATCGGGAGAAAGTCCTTTCGGGGAGCAACGGAATCATTATTACGAAATCTCTGGCCGAAAAACTGTTCGGGACAACGGATGCCATAGGCAAAGTTGTGCAGCTCGATCATAAGGATAGCTTTTCGGTAACGGGCGTATTAGACGATCTGCCCAATAATACCCAGTTTAATAATGTATCCTTTCTGCTTCCCTGGACGGCTTTTGTGACGCCTAGCTGGGATTCAGACGGGTGGGCTTCGAATAACAACTATACCTATGTTCTGTTGAAAGACAAGGTTAATTCGGATGTTGTCAATGAGAAGATCAAACGTCTTACGGCCAACCACCTCAAAGGCGAAATCGACGACGTATCGAACCGGCAGATTTTCCTTCATCCGGCCAGCAAATGGCATTTGTATTCCAAACAGGAAAACGGGCAGCTTACAGAAGGAAGTATCGTTACGGTACGTTTATTCGGCATCATTGCGGCCTTTATCCTGCTGATTGCAGCTGTCAACTTCATCAATTTAAGCACCGCCCGAAGCGAAAAACGAGCCAAGGAAGTAGGTGTCCGAAAAGTAGCGGGTGCCCAGAAGTCAGCGCTTATTTTTCAATTTATCAGTGAGTCGGTCATGCTGGCTTTTCTGTCCGGCATCCTGGCCCTACTCCTGATTGTGTTGTTTATGCCGACCTTCAATGACTTAACTGACAAGCAATTAACCTTATCGCTTGGATCGCTTAACTTTTGGCTCACAGCGCTTGCTTTCGTTCTGTTCACAGGGTTGCTGGCCGGAAGTTACCCCGCTTTTTTCCTCGCTAATTTCCAGCCGGTCAAAGTGATGAAGGGAATTCCTCAGTCTGTCCATGCGGTATTCTCGCCCAGAAAAGGACTGGTGATTGCACAGTTCACCTTCGCTATTGTGCTGATTATCGCTACGTTGGTAATCAAGCATCAAATCAACTACGCACAAAACCGGGAAAGTGGTTACGACAAGAATAACCTGCTGTTTTCGTACCTAACCGGCGACCTGTCAACGCATTATGGCTCTCTCCAACAAGAGCTGATTCAAAGCGGGGCAGCTGTAGCGGTGAGCAAATCACTTGGTCCCATTACGTCAATAAATTCCCGGCAGTGGGGACTTTCGTGGCCTGGCAGTACAAAAGCCGACAAAGATGTTGAGTTTGACCGCTTTGCCGCCGATGCTGATTTTCTAAAAACGACCGGCACGAAATTGATTGTGGGTCGAGAGATCGACGTTCGGCACTATCCAACGGATTCGTCGGCTGTGTTGCTCAACGAAACCGCCGTAAAAACGATGCATTTGAAGACTCCGGTTGGAACAGCTATATCATTCGGCAACCAAAATTGGCAGGTGATAGGCGTTGTAAAGGATTTCATCTTTGCGTCCCCTTATGAGGCCGTCAATCCGGTTGTCGTGCATGGTCCTAAAGGTTCAGTCCCGCTAGACTGGGTAAGCATTCGGTTAAATCCATCGAACACTACGGCTCAAAATCTGGAACTTGCCGAGACCGTCTTTAAGAAATACAATCCCGGCTATCCCTTCGAATACACGTTCGCCGACGAGTCGTACAAAGCCAAATTTGCCGACGAACAACGTACTGGTTTGCTAACAAGTCTGTTTACAGGGTTGACCATTTTTATTTCCTGCCTGGGCCTATTTGGTTTAGCCGCGTACACTGCTCAGCAACGTACCAAAGAAATCGGGGTTCGTAAAGTATTAGGAGCCAGCGTGCCTAGCATCATTCGCCTGTTAACCAAAGACTTCATACAGTTGCTGGGCATTGCTTTCATCATTGGGGCACCCATTGGCTGGTACGCGATGGACAAATGGTTGCAGGATTATAACTACCGCATCGTCATCGGCGCCGGAGTCTTCATCCTAACCTTGGTATCATCGCTCCTAATCGTTGTGCTAACCGTCAGTTTTCAGGCCATCAAAGCCGCGTTAATGAACCCGGTGACCTCCCTACGGTCGGAATGAATTACCTGCTTCCCCCCCTCTCCCGTTTTGGGAGAGGGGTCGGGGGTGAGGGAAAACGCCAAGTTGAGCCATGTTCCCCTCACCCCAACCCCTCTCCCAAAACGGGAGAGGGGCTAAAATACAGCACTTAACAGCCCTGGGGTAAGGGCATGAGCCAAAGGGTAAAACCAAACCCACTACTCTCTGCAATGAAACCAAACCATCGCCCCCCGCCCCGCCTGGCCACTTACCTCCTGCATCTGTTCTGCGCCCCCCACCGGGTGGACGAGATGGAAGGAGATTTGGATGAACTGTTCCAGCAACGGGTTCGGTTGCTGGGCGAACGGAAGGCGCGGTTGCGTTACATGCAGGATGTACTGAGCCTACTGCGACCTTCTTTACTGAGACGACAACATACTACTGAATACCCTCAACCGACAAATACAACCATGATACGTAACTATGTCAAAATCGCCTGGCGGAATATCACACGCAGCAAAGGCTTTTCGGGGATCAACATAGCAGGGCTTGCCCTCGGTATGGCGTGTAGTCTGCTCATTTTGCTGTGGGTTCAGGACGAACGTAGCGTAGATGGTTTCCATGCGAATGGAAAAAACCTCTATCAAGTCTATGAACGGAAGTACTATGATGGCAAAGTTGAAGCTGCCTATGAAACACAAGGGCTGTTAGCCGATGAACTCAAACGGGTTATTCCAGAGGTGCAGTATGCCAGCGGTCTGGATTGGACTCGCCCAGTTACGTTCCAGGTTGGCTCTACCGTGAACAAGGTTGAGGGAAATTATGCAGGGGCCGATTTTTTCAGAATGTTCAGTTATCCACTTCTGGCCGGGAATCCCAATACAGCATTAGACTCTCCTAATGGCATTGCGATTTCTCGAAAAATGGCGGATCAGTTTTTTGGAAGCCCGGAAAAAGCCATTGGGAAAGCCATTCGCTATGAAAATAAAGAAGACCTTACGATAACGGCCGTTTTTGAAAATATACCAGCCAATTCGTCGCAGCAGTTTGACTTTTTGCGAACCTGGACCGCTTTTGTAAAAGAAAATGACTGGGTTCATAATTGGGGTAACTACAATCCGTCTGCTTTTATTCAACTGCGACCGGAGGCTGATCCAGTTAAGGTAGAGGCTAAAATCAAGGATTTCATTCATCGCTATTTACCAAAAAACAAATCATTTCGTGTTGAGCTAGCCTTACAGGCCTACCCTGAAAAATACCTTCACTCGACGTTTAAAAATGGGCAGATCGAAGGTGGAAGAATCGAATACGTAAGACTATTCAGCTTCGTCGCTATGTTCATTCTGCTCATTGCCTGCATCAATTTCATGAATCTGGCCACAGCGCGTTCGGCGAAACGGGCCAAAGAGGTTGGCGTTCGGAAGGCTATTGGGGCGGCTCGTACAGCACTGATGGGGCAATTTGTGGGCGAGGCTATGCTGATCACCTGCCTTGCCATGCTGGTCGCGATTAGCCTGGTTGTGTTGATTCTTCCAGCCTTTAACAACCTTACCGGAAAGCAACTCGCCTTGCCGATTACGCAACCCATCTTCTGGTCTACGCTGTTGGGTTTACTTTTAGTTACAGGGTTTGTGTCAGGGAGTTATCCCGCCCTTTTCCTGTCAGCCCTAAATCCGGTTCGGGTCTTGAAAGGAAGCCTGCGGTTTAGTCCGGGAGCAACGAATTTCCGAAAGGCACTGGTTGTGTTTCAGTTTGGTCTTTCTGTACTGCTTGTGGTAGGCATGATTGTGATGTATCGGCAAATGAATTACATCCAGACAAAGAACCTCGGCTACAATCGCGAAAACCTGATTTACATTCCGTTAGAGGGTGAGATTGGCAAAAAATATGATCTGTTTAAAGAAGAAGCCGGTAAAATGCCTGGTGTGCTGACAGTCTCCCGAATGCGCGGCACCCCTACGATCATTTCGCACCATACCGGCGATTTCTCATGGCCGGGCAAAGATCCGAACCAGGCTACATCGTTTGCCGATGAGACGGTGGGCTATGATTTCGTGAAAGCCGCCGGGCTAACGCTAAAGGAAGGGCGCGACTTCTCAAAAGCGTTTGGCATCGACTCCGTAGGCTTCCTGGTGAACGAGGCAGCCTTAGCGAAAATGGGGTACAAAACGGGCGTTGATCAACCGCTATCCTGGGGCGACCGAAAGGGCAAAATCATTGGTGTGTTGAAAGACTTCCACTTCAGCTCCATGCACGAGACCATTGAACCTCTGATTATTCGTCTGGATGAAAAAAGAAGCTGGGGGACAATTCTGGTCCGTACGGAACCAGGAAAAACAAAAGAAGCGCTGGCTGGACTGGAAAAAGTCAGCAAAGAGTTGAATCCCAGTTTTCCGTTTACGTATCAGTTCTCTGATCTGGAGTTCACCAAACTCTATCAAAGCGAGCAGATGGTCAGTCAGTTAGCGAACTACTTTGCCATTCTGGCCATTTTCATCTCCTGCTTAGGTTTGTTTGGATTAGCCACCTTCGCGGCTGAACAGCGGACCAAGGAAATTGGTGTCCGTAAAGTATTGGGGGCATCAGCCGGAAGCGTTGTAGCCCTGCTTTCCAAAGATTTTTTGAAACCGGTACTGATCGCCATTATCATCACCACACCCATTGCCTGGTATGCCATGAACCGATGGTTACAGGATTTCGCCTATAAGATTGATATCGAGTGGTGGATATTCGCTCTGGCCGGTGGGCTGGCGATTGGGATTGCCCTACTGACCATCAGCTTCCAAAGTATCAAAGCTGCCTTGATGAATCCAGTTAAATCATTAAGGTCTGAGTAATGCCGACCGTCCCGGTCGGACGTAACACCCATTAACTGCCGACCGGGACGGTCGGTACTACAACCATGAAACCGCCCCGACACGTCCGCCCCCGCTTCGCCACGCGCCTGCTGCATCTATTCTGCGCTCCTCACCGGCTCGATGAGCTGGAAAGTGATCTGGATGAGCTGTTCCAGCAGCGGGTCAAACACCTTGGCCTACAGAAAGCTCGCTGGCGCTACGTGAAGGACGTACTGAGTTTGATGCGGCCATCCTTGATGAAACGACAACCTACGAATGCATATCCAAACCCCGCTATTACCACTATGCTACGCAATTATCTGACAGTCGCGTTTCGGAATCTGCTCAAGAACCGGGTGTATTCCTTTATTAACATTTTTGGGCTGGCCTCGGGTATGGCCGTGGCGATGCTTATTGGCCTTTGGATGTATGATGAACTCTCGTTCGATAAGCATACTAAAAATTACGACCGACTGGCTAAACTCTGGCAGTTTGTGAAGTTCGACGTGGAGAAATCGTCCTACGATGTGATGCCGATTCCGCTGGCGCAGGAACTGCGAAGCAAGTACCCTGATTTCGAGTCGGTTGGTCTATCGGTCACGCGTAATGTGATTCTGGCTTCCGGCGACCGGAAACTTCTGAAACTGGGCAATTACGTCGAGCCTGATTTTATCAATATGCTGTCGCCGGACATCGTATCAGGCACGCGGTTTGGGAATAATGATATCAATTCGATTCTCCTGTCTGAATCACTCGCCAATGCGATGTTCGGAACTGAAAGTCCGCTCAATAAGCTGATCAAACTGGATAATAAACAGACGGTGAACGTAGCGGGCGTTTATAAAGATTTTCCCGCTAATAGTACGTTCAACGACGTCACATTTCTGGTTCCCTGGAAATTTTTTGAGGCTAACACAGAAAACGCCAAACGCGACCGGACTGATTGGGACTCCAATTCGTACCAGATTTACGTCCAGCTCAAACCGGGTGCCGACTTCGCTCAGGTGTCGGCTAAAATCAAGGATATCCGAATGAAGCGGGATAATCCGCCGGGTTATAAACCCGAGTTTTTCCTACATCCGATGACGAAATGGCACCTCTATTCTGATTTTAAAGACGGCGTCAATACGGGCGGGATTATCACGTTTGTTTGGCTGTTCGGCAGCATTGGTGTCATTGTTCTACTGCTGGCCTGCATCAATTTCATGAATCTGAGTACGGCCCGTAGCGAGAAACGCGCCAAGGAAGTCGGGATTCGTAAGTCGATAGGATCGTTGCGGAGTCAACTGATTATGCAGTTTTTTAGTGAATCGCTGTTGATAGCGATGCTGGCGTTTATGTTGTCCATTCTATTCGTACAGCTTACCTTACCGTTTTTCAATCAGATAGCTGAAAAAAAGATGGTAATTCCATGGGCGAGCCCTCTGTTTTGGCTCGCGGGAGTGGGGTTCAGTTTGCTAACGGGTTTCATTGCAGGAAGTTATCCAGCGCTGTATTTATCCGGATTCCAACCCATCAAAGTGCTCAAGGGTATTATGCGAACCAATCGTTCGGCAACGATTCCACGTAGGGTACTGGTTGGTTTTCAATTTACAGTTTCCGTTACACTCATCATCGGCACCATCATCGTATTCCGGCAGATCGAACATGCCAAAGACCGCCCGGTGGGTTATAGCCGAAATGGGCTGATTGAACTTGGGATGAACGCACCTGAGTTGTCCAGTCATTACACAGCCCTACGAAATGATTTGATCAATTCAGGAGCCGTAGCCGATATGGCAGAATCGTCGGGTTCAATGACAGGACAGGCTGGTGGCACAACTGATATTTCGTGGAAGGGCAAAAAGAACGACAGTAAGCCACTTGTCATGTCGAATTACGTAACGCACGATTATGGCAAAACGATCGGTTGGCAGGTAAAGGAAGGCCGGAATTTCTCCAGGGATTTTACGACGGATAGTGCTTCGATGATTATAAATGAAGCGGCTGTAAGACTAATGGGCTTCAAGCGGCCGCTTGGCGAAACCGTTAGACAAGGTGGTCGCGAATACAAGGTCATTGGGGTGATCAAAGACATGGTGAAAGAAGATCCATTTAAGCCAGTCAACCCATCTTTTTTTGCGGTCAACTATCGGAATGTCAATACCATCAACATTCGCTTAGCTCCGCAACTATCGCCCCAGGAGGCACTGGCGAAAGTCGAGCAGGTATTTAAAAGCTATAGTCCCGATTCGCCTTTCGATTACAACTTCGTTGACGATCAGTTCGCTCGAAAATTCGGGAACGAAGAACGGATTGGCGGATTGGCCGGTGGATTTGCCATCCTGGCGATTCTGATCAGTTGTCTGGGCCTGTTTGGACTGGCGTCGTTCATGGCAGAGCAACGTACCAAAGAAATCGGTATTCGGAAAGTGCTAGGCGCATCGGTGTTCAACGTGTGGGGTTTGCTTTCGAAAGAGTTTATGATTCTGATTTTAGTGGCCTTCTGCATAGCGGCCCCCATTGCCTACTACGTGCTGTCGGGCTGGCTCCAGAATTACCAGTATCGAACCGACTTATCGTGGTGGATTTTTGCCCTCGCAGGCTTAGGTGCATTGGTTGTGACCTTATTGACGATCAGTTTCCAAAGTATCAAAGCAGCCTTGACGAATCCAGTCAAATCATTGAGATCTGAGTAATGCCGACCGTCCCGGTCGGGCCTAACACCTATTAACCGCCGACCGGGACGGTCGGTACTACAACCATGAAACCGCCCCGACACGTCCCGCCCCGCTTGGCTACACGCCTGCTACATCTGTTCTGCGCTCCACACAGGGTAGATGAGTTGGAAGACGATTTGGATGAATTGTTCCGGCAACGGATCAGGCAAGTTGGTGTGCGGGAAGCTCGCTGGCGCTATGTGAAGGACGTATTGAGTCTGATGCGGCCTTCGCTCATGAAACGACACCTTACGAATGAATATCCTGAACCAACACATGCAACCATGATACGCAATTATCTAAAAATCGCCCGAAGGAACCTCATCAAAAACAAGACCTATTCCTTTATCAATATTGGCGGATTGGCTGTGGGCATGACAGTAGCCATGCTCATCGGCCTGTGGGTTTATGATGAATTATCGGTTAACCGATCCTTCGAGAATTATGATCGCATTGCGCAGGTGATGCAAAATCAAACGAATAATGGGATCGTCAGCACACAGGAACACAATCCTCCTCCGCTAGGCGACGCCCTCCGAACGATGTACGGAACAGACTTCAAATACGTCGTCATGTCGTCTGGAACTTTCGAAACGATCCTGTCAGTGGGCGACAAAAAGTTCACGAAACCAGGGAACTACATTGAACCAGACATTACCGATATGCTCAGCCTGAAGATGCTCAAAGGGACACGCTCGGGGTTGAAAGATCCGTCGTCCATTTTACTGTCTGAATCAGTAGCGAAGGCTTTTTTCGGCGATAACGACCCCATCGGGAAAATCGTCAAACTGAATGATAATACGAATCTGAACGTAGCGGGCGTCTATGAGGACTTCCCGGCAAATTCACAATTCAGCGACGTAACTTTTCTGGCTCCCTGGAACCTCATTTATCAGGCAACCCGCAACAAAGACGACTGGGATAACAATCAGTTCCGCACCTATGTCCAACTGGCTGATAATGCGGATATGGACAAGGTTTCGGCGCAGATTAAAGACATCAAATTCCGGAATGGACGGAAAGATAGCCAGCAATATCATTCGGAAATGTTTCTTCATCCGATGAGTAAGTGGTACTTAGCGTCTGATTTTGAGAATGGTGTATCGGTTGGCGGGCGCATTCAGTACGTCTGGTTATTTAGCATTATTGGTGTGTTTGTGTTGCTGCTAGCCTGCATCAACTTCATGAATCTAAGCACCGCCCGAAGTGAAAAACGGGCCAGGGAAGTGGGTATTCGCAAGGCAGTTGGGTCAGTCCGAAGTCAGTTAATTAGCCAGTTTTTCAGCGAATCTTTTCTGGTCGTTATTCTGGCCTTTGCGCTGGCAATCGGACTGACAACGCTTTCCCTAACATGGTTTAACGAAATCGCGGGCAAGCACCTGACTATGCTCTGGACGTCGCCTTACTTCTGGGCAGCGAGTCTGGGATTTATCCTACTGACCGGATTTCTAGCCGGAAGTTATCCAGCGCTGTACCTGTCCTCATTCCAGCCCATCAAGGTCCTGAAGGGGATTGGGTTTCAGGCCGGACGGTTCGCAGCTCTCCCACGCAAAGTATTGGTAGTCGTTCAGTTCACGGTTTCGGTCACGCTGATTATCGGAACGATTATCGTTTACCGTCAGATCCAATACGCCCAAAATCGACCGATGGGTTATAATCGAGCTGGTTTGATTATCCTTCAAACGCCAACGCCTGACGTTCATGATCATTTTGACGCGATTCGGGATGAGTTGAAAAAATCGGGAGCCATCGCCGAAATGGCCGAATCACACAGTCCGTTAACGAACGTATTTCTTGTCCTTCCCGATTTCGACTGGAAAGGCAAAAACCCGAGTCTACAAGCAAGCCTTGGTGCGGTTAAAGTGTCTTATGATTATGGAAAAACCGTTGGCTGGCAGTTTAAGCAGGGGCGTGATTTTTCAAGAACCTTCACGACCGATTCTGTAGGGATGATCTTGAACGAATCGGCCGCGAAAATCATGGGCTTCAAACACCCAGTTGGCGAAGTTATTAAAGCGGGCGAGTTCTTAAGTAATGAATCGTTCAACGTGATTGGCGTCATCAAAGATATGGTAATGGAGTCGCCTTACGAACCCGTCAGGCCATCCGTTTTCATCATCAATCGCAGGAAAGGCAATTTCGCCATCCTGAAATTAGCACCGACCCTCAGTGCCGCCGACGCATTGAGCAAAACAGAAGCCGTCTTCAAAAAATACAACCCAGCCGCCCCCTTCGACTACAAATTCGTTGATCAGGAACACGCCGTAAAATTTGCCGCTGAAGAACGAGTTGGCAAACTGGCTTTACTCTTCACCAGTCTGGCCATCCTTATCTCGTGTCTGGGTCTATTTGGACTGGCCTCCTTCATGGCAGAGCAACGTACCAAAGAAATCGGCGTACGCAAGGTACTGGGCGCATCGGTATTCAGTCTGTGGCGGTTATTGTCGAAGGATTTCGTTTTTCTGGTTGTCATCGCCTTTGGGATCGCGACGCCACTTGCCTACTATTTGCTCGGTAACTGGCTCCAGAAATACAGCTATCACACGGACCTATCGTGGTGGATTTTTGCAGCCTCGGGCGCGGGTGCGCTGGTCATTACGCTGCTAACGGTAAGCTATCAGTCGATCAAGGCAACGCTGATGAATCCGGTGAAGAGTTTACGGTCAGAGTAAGGGCAGTGGGTGAGGAAATTATCTGGTCAAAATTCAACGGAGGAGAGTGTAACGCTTGACACAGGTGTAAGATTTACATAACGGCTGACAACATCCTCCCCCGCTTTACCTACACTTTTTCCTTTAATGGATAAGTCATAGGAATCCCGATCTATATTCGCCACTAAAACGCTGGCCAGTGTATAGGCAATTTTCGTTTTGCCCGACGTGCCCTTTACTGTAATCTTTACATGCTGCGCATCCAACCGGGTAACACTTAGCGCGCCAGTGGGGCTGGTATCAGATGTCGTTGGAGAATCGTATTCCGTTAATTGATATAATCCTTCTACAGCGCTGGCGGTATCTGGATCAACGGTTTTACTACAGGCAGCTGTAACTACTAATAATAGAAGTCCATAATTATATTTTTTCATAAAAACTCTATCAATAGAACTACGTAAGCTTTATCTATGGTAAACGCGGAAGGCAATCAAGCGCATTTGTACCAAGATAGAACTTTGAGAGCAGAAACAAAAAACGCTGACCTCATCGAAGTCAGCGTTTATCATTCTTTCTGTACCCTCTCCACTATAAATGACTCCTATCTCCCAGTCTCAAGTTATTTACTTCAGATGGATTTTATGTTGTTGAGTTAACCCATTAAACTTATATTTCTTAGTTTGCGAAATAGCAATAATCATAAGCTTAACGACTATAGACCATTTCTAATACTGGATTTTCTGGTAGCGAAATAACCTCCTCTATACTAATTACTAATTAAACGTATGCCTTGATTGGTAATCTATACAAAATCCAGATCTGAAAAGCTGGCAGCTAAAGAACTCCAACAACGAGGTGTCGAGGTATATTGCCCATTTAGAAAAGTCAAACGAAAATGGTCTGACCGTATAAAGACAGTTGAGGAACCCCTGTTCCGATCTTACTACTTCGTGCACCTGGAAGAACACGAACGTCAGGCTGTTTACGAGGTACCCGGAGTTGTTGGTTAGCTTTACTGGCTCAAGAAACCGGCAATAGTTAAACAAAAAGAGATTGATCTGATCAAGGACATGTTGAATGACGTTGATCACGATTCACTGGAGCTACTTGACGTTAAGGCAGTTGACCGGCTTCGAATTGCATCTGGCGCCTTTATAGATCACGAAGGTGAGGTCATGTCGACTCAGGGAAAAACAATAGTCGTTAAAATTGAATCCCTACAGGTCTATGTTCGGTAGATCTGAACAAAAATAAAGTAGAGTAATTAATCCCGAGAAAACGATTGTCCTAGCGTATATTCAATAAACTAGTACCTCACCAACCTACTCGAGGTACTCTCGCAGCATCAGTTTGCCAACTGAAGCTGTGAGAGTACTGGAAGCACTGCAGGAACGCGCCGTCTGGCAATTTCAAACTGAGTCTCGTCGGCCATAACGATGTAATTTGTATCTGTGGAATTACCAGCTGGTTTGCAGGACGAAATGTAGGTTTGATTAATAAGTGCCTTTTTATGCACTCGTAGAAAATGAGGCCATTGATCGGAAAACCACTTTAGCGTTCTACATGACAGAACTACCTCGCCGTTCGTCATGTATAAATAGCAATAATTGATGTTTCCAATAAGATAGAGTACTTCCTGCGGATCATAGTGGTGTTCTCCGCGCTTGCCGGGGAGTCGTTTCATATACTATTGTTGAGTTTAATAGGTTGGTCACAATCGCTGATTCTTTGATCCAACAAGAATGTCAATCAACGCTTAGTCACCAAGTCTTTTTAGTATAATAATGATGAGAAAAAATATAACAATACAAATATTAAAAAAAGATATTGGTTTGACAATTTTTTCTCTTAAACGGTAAAGCCTACTAGCCTCGGGCATTCACGTAGGGCTAACATAAAAAGCCAGTAAGTTTTTCAGCGGAGAGATTGGCTTCGAAGAATCACTCCTTTCTGAACGTCTAGGAAAATTCCCCTAGAGCTATCTGGGCGATGATATTGAACTTTAACTGTAAAGGGTCTTAAAACGAAGTGGTAAGAACTAGTTCATTTCGTTTGGCTCAAGCAGAAATTCAATAGGATAGGATTTTGAACTCACCCTTTGTTCCGATTAGATTCCTATTGATTTTCCGTTGCCCGTACAGGGTTATTTCTTGACGGCATGGGCTATAAAAAAAAGTTACTTAGCCACCCGTGGTGGCTTGCTGATGAGAATTTTTCTTATTACCCCTTAGCCGATTAATAAATAGGCTTTCTTTTTTAACCTAATTTTCATCTCATTATCAACACCTTACCCCTAGTTTCATCTCAAGATTTTTACCAAACCTCCCCTAAGATGAAACGACACCTTGACGATCTTGAAGTATTAATTAGCCTCATGGCCATTGCCTCACTTATTGCTGTTAGCGTCTTTTTCTTTTGGACAAATTAGGCTACTTTTTTCATCCAGATTTAATTCCTGATTAACCGCATCTTTATGTCCTCATTCTTGCTTTGAGGCATGAAAACGACTCGCAAATCATTGTTAATTCCCGGTCCCTGGACGCTAATCGTACTCCTATCCACTACCCTCTTGTGGCGAGTAATCGAGACTGCCTATAATCTAATCTTTTGATTCAAAAAATTGATTACCTAAAATCCCGGTTAGCAGCTACTAATCGAAATTTTACGGCTCGGTGTAAGCCCCTATTGCTCCCGAGTAAGTAGTATAACTAGGACCATAGCTCGTGAGCTCTACATATAATACTGGAATTACATTTGCCCCAATAGGGGAATAAGGCCTGGCTAAATAAAGTGCTGACGTTGGTATTAATATTGACTGCGTGTAGGTGCTATTGATATCTGGCCTTGTATAGCGCTCTAGCGTACTATTGGTATTGGTACTGTTACGGCGCGTTAAATAAACAATGTCATCATAGCACGGTGTCGGGAAGTTCATGCCGCCGATGTATGAGGGAAGGCCGGAACTGAATCCCTGTCCAGCTATTCCAAATGTGTTAATTAGCCATGAGTTCCCTGATGCTGTCGTTATGCTAGCACCTGACGTAACCGTCCAACTATCACCTGAAGGAGTTGTAAAACGGGTCAAGCCAGAGGCTAGTGTTGTGAAATCCACACTTGTCACCACCACCTGATTGAAGTCCAGCAATTGTGCTGTCTGTATAATCGCTGTTGTAGATTCAACTCCACCCAATACAACAAAAGGAGCATCACTAGTAATAGGTATAATGGTACCCGTACTACCCATGCTACTACCACTACCATTGCCAAGATCAATCCAGTTTGTCCCATCTAAACAATACTGAAAGTAGGCTCTAGCAAGTCCGGCAACATCGTCTCTATATTTAAATCCATAACCTATCATAGCACTAAAACTACCCGGTATAGCGGCCTTTGTTGTAACTGTTTTCATTGTAGAACTGCCTGTTCTACAGGTAAACTTTACTGTTCTATTCGCCAGCAATTCAAACCACCAACCTTCTCCACCTACTACCCTACTGGCTAGTGTTGTTGATGTAGTAGGTGTAACTGAAAATGAGCATTTTGTTCTTACTTCAAAATCACTCATATTCATAGCACGCTTGTAGGCAGCTACCGCACCACCTTTGGGTGTTCCAATTGCCAGTGCTTTAAAGGTTGCGCTAGCTTTACTAATTGTCTTATAGGTACCTTTCATGGGCGTAGATTTGCTGTAATCGAGATAGGCTATCGCAGGTTCGGCGGGTCCCGAACGAACATAGTACAGCCGACGTGATTCCGCATCACCTGAATTATCCGGAATCAAAGCAGATAGCGAATTGTCTGAAACAGGAGTACTGGTTTGAGTGTAGATGTTCGCCGAAAGCGTAGAAGTAACAGGAGAGGTTAATGCGCCGGTCACAGCATCCAGTTCCAGGTAATATACACTGTGACTTGTAGCTTCAGGATTAAAACCCATTGCAATACGAATCACCTGATTGCCAGTTGCATTAAAAGCATCGGCAGTCGTAATATAGGTCTGTTTATTGTTGCCACTCAGAATAATGCGAGGTGGACGTGTAACTGTAAAAGCTCCCGTAGCCTGATTTACAGAAAATGTCATCGCTGTCCATTGATGGTTGTTTAGTCGGTTGAAGACGATAAATGTATCCTGAGTAGTATCCGACTCCGCATTAAGACGATGTATCTGGGCATAGGAAGCTACATTCCCCAAATCAATTATCGTTTCGGTTTCCCACGCGGTAATATCTCCAGAAAGTTCTCCCACACGGTAATGTATAAGATGGTCTTTGTTGTGATTTGCCCAAGCGATTACTGAACGTCTCCCACTTGCCGCATAAAAAGCAGGTGCACAGTGATCATCCACAATTGCTTTCCCAACCTGAAACTTCTTTGTTTGTTTGGATAGGTGCGTATATTCACAAGCATAAATAGCTCCATCACTTCCAATCGCGCCAAACAATGTGCGCTTGTAAGGAAGTGCTTCATATGTCGCTATGGGATGCATCCACCATTCTGATACAGCATCTGCGACGTTAATGTCATGATCCTGAACAGGCTGGGTCCACGTGTAATTAGTGCCAGCCAAGACAGGGTATGAACCTGGTTGTGCGAAACTGACCAACGAAGAAAATACGAATAGGATACTTAATAGTTTTATCATGTTCGTTAAACAATATGCTAAGTTGAGCATCGCGACCGCGTTGGGAAGCATAGCCGTCAGGTCATCAAAAACAAAACTCAAGCCCAACTACAGCGCGATTCTAACGAATCCCTTCTGGCAGATTCTACTTGCCCACAAATAAGATCGCAGTTAGCTGGAGGAACGAAGTGGCGATATACCCCCGAGGAGAGGCATCGAACAAGATCCGAAGTATTGTTACCGCTCATAGTCAATATAAAATCAACTACACAAGTTGGTTACAAATTATACCTATCCAAACTCAGTTTTGCTAACAATAAAACATCCCACAGTAAATAGGAACATTATCTGGCTCGGCATTATGTCAAAGCTGAGCATCAGTTGATCGTTTCATTGCCCAAGCAATCTGGATTGATATGACTAAGGCTATTGATAGATATTTGTATAAAAAACACGTTTATAAAAAAAGTACTAAACTTCGTTTACCAAGTGCAACTACGTACATGCTCTTGACTGCTCATCAACCATCCCACAAACCTTCTTGTAACTACTAACCTACGCCATTCAATAATATTTTATATTTTTCAAATATGCGCTATTGGCTTTAATTAATAAAAATGATCAGTATAATCTAACTATATCATTATGCTTTTATATAGCTTACTAATCTTCGCAAGATAGTAGCAGAATAGGACAAAAATAATGTTTCGCCGTTTAATAAATACAAATAAGATAATATCCGACCCTTCGGTAAACATGGCTATTATTGCATTAACAGAAGATGATAGTACTAGTTGTCAGTTATGGTTAAGTATTAATTGGCAACTTGCTATATATAAAAAACAGATCTTTTTGTCTCCATACTATACCTGTTCAATCATCTTATCTTCCCCATTATGAATCAAGTTTCCAACTTATTTCAGCGTAATGAATCGGACTTTGTTTCAAACGACTTTACGGTAGGTTACGCGCCCCTTGAATTTGATTTACCCGAGAAAACGGCTCGCCGGAATAAGCAACCTGTTTCGAACATTTTCCTACAATGGACGCCAGTTCAACAGGTTGTTTCATTGCCAAAGAGTACCATTTACACTCGCATTGGAAAGCGGCTTATCGATATCGTTGCTGCCTCATTTGTCCTAATCTTCGTTCTATCCTGGCTGGTTCCACTCATCGGTGTACTAATTATCATAGAATCTCAGGGCTCTGTCTTTTTCATTCAGGCTCGCTCAGGTCGTCGGGGAAAAGCCTTTCACTGCTTTAAGTTTCGGACTATGGTGCATGTTACTTCTCAACAAGGTAGCTTTCGCCAGACAGACCGTAACGATAACCGCGTAACACCTTTAGGACGCTTTTTGCGCCGAACTAATCTGGATGAAATGCCGCAGTTTATCAATGTATTGCTGGGTGATATGAGCTTAGTTGGTCCTCGCCCTCACGCTATACAGCATGATGTGCTCCATTGGGATTCAGCGGCTTATCGGGAACGCTATTGGGTACGTCCTGGCATTACAGGTCTGGCCCAAGTTCGTGGATCACGCGGTGCGACAGGTGGGAGTCATGAGATGGATCATCGTGTTCGATACGACCACCTCTATATTCCTCGTCAATCGTTCTTTCTAGATATGAAAATTTGCTTCCGAACTTTAAAGTTAATGTTTAAAGGAGATGCAAATGCCTGGTAGGGTGGTTAATCTATTATTTATTAGTTATCGGTTATTACGAATTACCGGTTTTCTGGAGAATTACCAGATTACTCTTGGTAAGCAGACACCCTACAAACTCAGTAACCTAGTCTTTATTAAACTCCAATAACTATTAACTAAATCCCGTTGTGCTGAAACGAAAAAACATTAACTTTGTTTTCTAGTAAATTGGTTCGCACCTCAGGACATACTATATGGCGCACTTGTTAAGGAGTACAATTTGGAATAAAAATAAACTAAAAGTAATTGTCTATTTATCCTTCGTATCGTTGTTTTATTCTTGTACCACTTCAAAAACAATTACCTACTTTCAAGGGAAAAGTCCAATTGATACGGTACATTATAGTACGTTAGCAACTATCAGACCCAGTATTACTACCATACAACCAGACGATATTTTAGCTATTATAGTAACTAGTTTGAGCGATGAATCGAACATTTTGTTCAATTTTCAGAATACTAGCGCTCTACATATGTCCCGATTTCCTGGTTCTTCGAGCGGGGGCGGAGCGGGCGGTAATCTACAGCCCTTGGGTTATTTAGTAGATTCTACAGGTTCTGTCAATATCCCCTTAATTGGAAAAGCAAAGCTGGCTGGTCTCACGATTGCAGAAGCCGAAGTTTTCCTTAAAGATAAGTTAGATAAATACCTTAAAGAGCCAACAATTAATGTCCGCCCATTGAATCACAAGTTTACTGTACTTGGCGAAGTCAACCATCCAGGCGTTTTCAATCTTATTAATAGCCGCACAACTCTACCCGAAGTAGTTGGTATGGCTGGTGAATTAACTGTTTATGGTCGACGCGACAATGTAATGCTCATCCGGACAGTCGGAGATAAACGAGAAGTCATTCGCCTTGATCTTACCGCCCGTAGTGTTCTTGATTCGCCCTACTATTTTATCCAAAATAATGATATTCTATATGTGGAACCTAGGCAAGGGAGAGTTACCTCGTCAGACCGAGCCATACAATTATTACCAATGACTTTAGGTATTATATCAACTCTGCTGGTAGTTGTAAATTTTATTACAAAGTGAGCTAGTAATAAAATTTACATTCGATTAGTGAGCTTATAGTTTTTTATGATACTAAGCTTACTAATCAGGCACTTAAGAATCACCTAAGGCAGAAAAATAGTTAATTATCCAAATGAATGGCAAACGTAAGTACTAATATTTTTGAAGAGGAAGAAGAACCCATTAATCTTCGCTTATTCTTCCTAAAATACCTTCGCTACTGGAACTGGTTGTTAGTGTCAGTATTATTAGCTGTCGGTATAGCTTATACCTATCTTCGTTATGCTACACCGATCTACCAGGTGAGTGCTGTCCTCTTAATTAAAAAACAAGATAAGGCCCCAGATGCCGATGATCTACTAAAGGCGTTGGAATCGACTGGGGGGGATAAAATTGTTGAGAATGAAATTGAGTTGCTGAAGTCAAGGACGCTGATGCAACGAGTAGTGAATGACCTGAATTTATCAGTAGCCTATTTCAAAAAGGGGGAGATTCGATCTTATGAAGAACTCTATGGAACATCTCCGATCTGGGTGTATACTGGTGCGATGACCCCATTGGCTTATCAAGAGCCAATTATTGTTCGTATTTTAAGTAACCAGCAATATGAACTACAAAATGAGGAAGGTCAGCCAAAGGGTAAATTTACCTTTAGCCAGAACGTTAAAAATGAATATGGAAACTTTCGCGTATTTCTGAATGATTCTCTATATAACAAAAAAAATAATTTAATAAAAGTCACGTTTGCAAATCCTCAATCTACAGCAGACCGATATAAAGAAGCAATTAATGTAGAACTATTAAATCAGAAAAGTACAGTCCTTAAATTAACTCTGGAAGATGCTCTGCCGAATAAAGGTAAAGCTATTTTAAGCAAGCTGTTGGAAGCCTATACCTTTTCGGCACTGACTGACAAAAATCGGGAGGCAACTAACACACTTCAATTCATTGACGAGCGTCTTCGATTGATCACGGGTGAGTTAGGTACTGTGGAAAAAGATGTCGAATCCTATAAAAGCGCTCAGGGTATCACGGATTTGAGTGCCGAAGGAAATTTATTTCTGGAGGCTGTAAAAGAAAATGACACTAAACTCAATGAAGTAGATATTCAGTTGAAAATATTAGATGGTGTTGACGCATATCTAAAAAGTAGTCAAAGTGGATTTGCGCCCGCTATGCTTTCGATTACTGATCCGGTACTGACTAGCTTATTAATGAAGCTAAATGAGCTGGAAACCCAGCAGGAAAAATATGCACGTACAACACAACCTGACAATCCATTCCTGCAGACCATAAACGCACAGGTTACAAATACAAAAGGTGCTATTCAGGATAATGTCACTAATCAGCGGAATAATTTATTAGTAACTCGCACTGGATTAGAGCAAACAAATAAAACCTTTGAGTCATCCATCCGTCGGATTCCACGTAAAGAACGAGAGTTTTTAACTATTAAGCGTCAACAAGGGATTAAAGAAAGTCTCTATATATTATTGCTTCAGAAAAAAGAGGAAACGGCTATTGCCTACGCTTCAACAGTAACGGATAGCCAAATTGTTGATGAACCTTATAGTTCAATACAGCCTGTTAAACCCAACTCAAAGATCGTTTATTTGGCGGCATTTTTGATCGGTCTTTTGTTTCCAATGAGCGTTATTAGTCTTCAGAGTTTACTGAATGATAAGGTGCAATCGAGAAAAGATATTGAGACAGAAACTGGATTGTCCATTTTTGGGGAAATCATGATGAAACCCAAAGACTTAAAGGACAACCTACTCGATATGAAAGGCAATAGTTTACTCGTGGAGCAATTTAAAATATTAAGAGCTAACCTACAGTACGCCATTAAGGAAACAGAGCTTAATAAATCACATGTCATCTTACTTACATCATCAATTAGTGGAGAAGGTAAAAGTTTCGTAAGTATTAACTTAGCGTCTAGTATTTCTTTTCTGAACAAAAAAGTAATAATACTAGAGCTAGATTTACGTAAACCAAAGGTGGCGTCTTATCTCGGCATTGAGAATCCAAAAGAAAAAGGTATTTCTAATTATCTGATTGGGCAAAGTAACGTTTCTGAATTAATTAGGCAGACAGCCCTTAATTCTAATTTATATGTATTACCAAGTGGCCCACTTCCTCCTAATCCCTCTGAGTTATTGTCAAATGGCCGGATGGGGGCATTGATAGAAGAGCTTCGAAGCCAGTTTGATTTTATTATTTTAGATACTCCACCTGTAGGTTTAGTGGCAGACGCTACTTTATTAGGGCCTTACGTAGATGCTGCCTTTTATTTAATTCGTCATGATTACACGCCGAAAGCTAATTTGCAAACATTAAATAAACTGCATGCCACAGCTAAATTTAAATCCCTTAATGTAATATTTAATGGAATCGATTATCGCAATAGCCAAGAATATGGCTATGGCTATGGCTATGGTTATAGTTATAAGTATGCTTACGGTAAAGAAGTATAGCTCTATTTCAGTTAGTGATAATAATTTGGACTATAGGAAACTTGTTTCAAAGTAAAGGAAACGTGATTTTGAGTAGAAGCAACGTATTCAAAATCAAGAAATCGATGTGATTATTGCCGGTTAAAATTTCTACTGCTTTATCAATACATAAGGTATAATTTTCACCGCAATGTTTATCGATTAACTTTTTTAATATCGCACTGCTCGTACAGTGAGGTATTCTATATAGATGCAAGCAGCTAACAGAGTCATTTTCAATACGGGTATTACCTATGCAAGGGCAATAGTTACCTCAATTATTTCTTTGTATGCAACCAGATTACTACTAAATGCATTAGGCACTAGTGATTTTGGTTTATACAATGTAGTAGGTAGTATGATAGCAATGTTGGCTTTTCTCAATGCAGCAATGACTACCTCTACACAACGTTACCTTTCCTACAATATCGGAACTGGTAGTATTGAAAATGTAAAGAAAATTTTTGCAAATAGTGTTGTTATCCATTTTGCAATTGGAATTCTGTTGGCATTAATAATAGAAGCTATAGGTATATATTTAATAAAAAATCAGCTTAAGATAGATCCTGATAAGGTTACCATAGCGATGTATATACTACATTTTGTTGTAGTCTCTACCTTTATAACAATAATATCTGTACCATATGATGCTGTTATTAACGCTCATGAAAATATGACGTTTCTCGCAATAGTAAGTACAATAGATTCACTATTAAAGCTAATTATTGCAGGCAGTATTTTTTTATTAAATAATGACAGGTTATTTTATTATGGCTTATTTACAATGCTGTCAGCTATTGTATTAAGAATTATCAAGCGTGTTTATACCAAAAAGAAATACGAAGATTGTAATGTTAATGTTCTAAAAGCTTATAACAAAAGTCAGATTAAAGAGCTGACATCATTTGCTGGATGGAGTCTTTTTGGTTCCTTATGCTCAGTCGCCAGAAATCAGGGAGTAGCAATAGTTTTAAATTTATTTTATACCACCGTGGTTAATGCTGCCTATGGTATTGCAAATCAGATTAACAGTCAATTAATGTTCTTTTCTCAGACAATGATGAGTGCAATGAGGCCACAAATCATGAAAAGTGAAGGAGCAAATAACAGAGACAAAATGATAAGATTGGCATTAACTGCTAATCAATTCTCTTTTTACTTATTTACTTTTTTTGCATTACCCATTTTTTTTGAAATGCCTTTTGTTTTAAAGCTGTGGCTTAAAAATGTTCCTGCGTACACAGTTGAGTTTTGTCGGTCTATAATTTTGCTGACTATGATGAATCAGCTAAACATGGGGTTAATGACAGCAGTACAAGCAATTGGCAGAATAAAGGTTTATCAATTAGTAGCAGGAGGTATACAATTACTAACCCTTCCTATAGGGATTGTTTTCCTAAAATTTCACTATCCCCCTTATTCTATAACTCTAGTATCGTTTGCACTAGAAGGCTTGTCTACTTTATTCAGAGTCTTCTATTTTCAATATTTAACAGGTTACTCTGCCACAAAATATTTCAAAAGTGTAATTTTTAATTCATTTATGAGCTTATTACCGTCGGTAATATTGGTCTATTTTGTTCAACAACACTTTACCAATAATAATTGGCAAAGCCTCATTACTATAAGCTTAGTTTCCAGTATTTCTTATTCAATATTTATATATCTAATAGGGTTGAGTAAAAATGATAAGGAAATGCTGAAGCAACTATTCGACAGTATCAAAAAGAAGTTTATGACTAAAGTTTATGTTATCAATAATGGTTAAGAAAATTCGCCATAGACTACATTCTATTTATAAGAATGTACTTCCTACTTTTTTTATTGGTACACCATTCGTAAGTAGTGTTTATTATCTATTGTTTTCATCAAATTTTAGAAGAGAAGAACGTGCTGTACTGGCAGGCAAAGTTAAACATTTGAAAGATTCCAATAAAGAGAAAGCCAGTATGTACACTCTTATACGCAATGTCCATCGCCTTGAAAAAGGCTTATTAATGCGTCCGAGGAGAGAGGTCTTCGCATTGGATTTTATAGGAGAAACTATGAATAATTTTCAGACACTTTACCGACCAGAAAGCTGCGTTGAAAATTCGCAAATTAAATGGGCTCATGACGTGCTAAACGAGTATTTCAGTGTTACAGGTAGTCATCCTGCTCTTAATGCTGAAAGAGAAAGATTTAATAAAATTACTGCTTCTCCAGAACGACCAAAACCCACTTCAATACCTTATCAAAGAATAGAGACAAACAAGCCATCTATTTCTTATGATTCTTTTTATAAGCTTACTAAATATAGAAGATCTGTTCGATGGTTCCAAGATAAAAAGGTACCGCACGAATTGTTAGATAAAGCCATTTTAGCAGCAAATCAGGCGCCTACAGCATGTAATAGACAGCCTTACAGCTTTAGAATAATTGACGAGGCAGAGATGTTAGATAGAATTGTCAAAATACCTATGGGAACGAAAGGTTATTCGCAGAATATTCCTATGATGGTAGTAGTGGTAGGGCATTTAGACGCTTATTTTGATGAAAGAGACCGGCATTTAATCTATATTGATTCTTCATTAGCAGCGATGTCATTAATATTAGCGTTAGAAACATTAGGCCTGGGAAGTTGTATAATAAACTGGCCAGATATAGAAGTCAAAGAACTTCAAATGCAGAAAATCTTAAAATTAGAAAATTATCAGAGGCCAATAATGTGTATTGCAATCGGAATACCAGATTCTGAAGGTATGGTGGCATATTCAGAAAAGAGATCACTCCAAGCAATTAGAAGTTACAATTAGTAAGATTATCAAAGAAGCAAGATGAAAAAAATCATTGAACTTAGAGGGGTAGAATTCCACAATAAAGGTGCGGAGTTAATGCTTTATGCAATTGTGAGTAAAATCAGAGAACGGTATCCGGATTCTATTATCGCTATGCAAAGAACCTCTACCGCACCAATGAGAAAACAAAGAAAATTAGATATTTATACTCTATTAAATAAAGTAAAATATGGAATAAGCACAGATAAAATTATTACTATGTTACCAAAATATGTTAGAAGAAAATTAAATCTTATTGCCGAAAATGAAGTTAATATAATTCTTGATGCTTCTGGTTTTGCTTATGGGGATTTTTGGGGTTATGAAAAAGCAAGATATAGACTGACTTCAAAACTTAATACATGGAAGGAGAATAACAAAAAAATAATCTTAATGCCGCAAGCTTTTGGACCGTTTGAGTCTCCTTTATTAAAAGAAGAAATGTCCTCAAACATTAATTTAATTGATCTGATATTTGCAAGAGATAAGTATTCATATGAAAGTATAGTAAAAATAAATGATAGAGCAGAAAATGTTTATTTAATGCCAGATTTTACTAATATATTGGATGGTAAGACTCCAGAGTATTTAGAAAAAAACACTCTCGATATAGGAATTATACCTAATAATAAACTAGTTGAATCAAAAGTTTTTAACTCTAAAGAAGAATATATACACTATTTAACACAAGTAGTATTGACAATTCAGAGCAAAAACAGAATTCCATATTTTTTAATTCACGAAGGAGAAAAAGATTTATACATAGCTAATAAAACAAATGAAAACCTTACCACAAAGGTGAAAATAATAAAGGAAGATAATCCCTTATATGTAAAGGGAATTATAGGTAGTTCTAAGGGAATAATAACATCACGCTTTCATGGATTGGTTAGTGCACTATCACAAGCAATACCATGTTTATGCTTAGGTTGGAGTCATAAATATAAAGAATTATTGGAGGATTATAATTATCCTGAAGGATTAATACAGACTACTCAAATAGAGGAGTTTGAAAGTATAATTAAATATCTTATAGATAAAGAATGCTCAAAAAACGTCAAAGAAAAGCTAAAAAAAATGAGTGGAATTCAAAAACTAAAAACTGACGAAATGTGGAATATAGTTTTTTCAACAATAGAGTAACGTTATGTTATAGAAGTATTAGTATACTGAATTATGCTCTACGAGTTTTTGTATCACACAAGTTAAAGCTCTGGTAAGATTCATTATATACAATGCCTATCAAAAATGAAATATATGAGTTTATGTAACTCCTATTAAATTATGACAACAACCGATTTTAATGTTTCTGTAATTATTCCTGTATACAATGCTGAAAAATTTATAACAGAAGCTGTAGAATCAGTTCTAATACAGACAGGGGTACATGAAATAATACTTATAGAAGATGGATCGAAAGACTTATCTTTAAAAATTTGCATGAATTTAGCGAATGAATATGCCAATGTTAAGCTTTACACACATCCTAATGGAGAAAACCGAGGTGCTGGTGCATCCAGAAATTTAGGAATTATACAGGCTACAGCAAAGTATATAGCTTTTTTAGATGCAGATGATATTTATTTACCAAACAGATTTGTTAAAGAGAATGAATTTATAGAAAAAAATAATGATTTTGACGCAATGTATGGAGCCTTGGGAAACAGATATCATAATGAGGTTTTAGAAGAAAAATATAAAAACAAAATCTTTGCTAATGTAACTGTTTTGAGGCTTGAAAATGAATTTATGAACCCTTTTGAGTCTTTAAGTGGATTCAATTTTAAAAACATGGGGCATATACATTTAAATACATTGACGATTAATCTTGAGAAGCTAAAGCAAATGAGTTATTTTTTTAACGATACGCTTAGATTACACCAGGATACGGAATTTATAATTAGGCTTTCGTACCATATTGATTTGACTCCAGGAATCATTGACACTCCAATCACAATAAGAGGAGTTCATGAATCTAATAGAATAACAAAGTTTACATTTTCACATAAAAAATACTATCAAAATCAATTGAAAGCTTGGGAAAGCCTTTTAGCCTGGGCGGAAAAAGAAAAAATCTCTGCTCCTTATTTAAGGTATTTTAAACTTAGAGTGTATTCATTAACAATTGCTACTTTACCATTAGCTAAAGCTTGGGCATTTTTTGCTAAAATTTTCACAAAACATTTTTCAATAGTAAAATACTATAAATTATATTATAAAAATTTAACAAATCAACTCATTAGTTAACATTAAATGAAAAATCAACTAAATACAATAATCTGCTTTCATAGAATCAATGCTAGTTAATATAACTTAAAAACACAATGAACCCACTTGTTTCAATTTTAATCCCAATGTATAATTCGGAGGAAACTATTGAAGAAACATTATATTCATGCCTAAATCAAACGTATAATAATATTGAAATAATAATAGTCGATGATGGTTCAAGTGATAACTCTTTAGAAATAGTTAAGGGTCTTCAAGCTTCAAACAGTAATATTAAGCTATTCAGACAGGAAAGAAAAGGTGCATGTAGAGCCAGAAACTTAGCCTTTAAATATTCAAAAGGGGAATATATCCAATATTTAGATGCTGATGATATATTATCAATATCCAAAATAGAAGAACAGATGGTGTATGCTTCTACTTTGGAGCCTTTTGTATTATTTTCATGTAAATGGTTTAGGTTTGAAAAAACTATAAATAAAGCCAAAAAGAATTATTTAGGTATATATAAAAATTATAATGAGCCTGCTAATTGGTTAGTTGATTCTTGGAGTGGCAACGGGGCCTTACAAACAGCCTGTTGGTTAAGTAGCAGGCAATTAATTGAAAAAGCAGGCGATTGGAATGAAAGCTTATTGAAAAATCAAGACGGCGATTTCTTTTGCCGTGTCATATTGAATTCTAAAAAAATTGTGTTCTCAAATAAAGCTATAGTTTTCTATAGGGACTCTGGCAGAAATTCAATTTCAGGTACTATAAGCTATAAATCTGCCTTATCAACATTAAAATCTTATGAATTTTATAGAATATATATTGAAAAATACAATCGAGAAGATTTACGGATTGCCCTAATAGGCAATTATTTGAATTTTTACCGTTATTATTATCCATTATTTCCAGATCTACTTAAAACCGCGGAGGAATACATTAATCAAAGCGGTGAAAGAGCCGTTTTAGTTACTTCAAATAAATACTTAAAAGCTTTATCCAAAGTCTTTGGCTTTAAATCGACAATAATAATTGAAAAGACTATTAGGAGGATGTTATCCTTTAGATAGTATCCTATCAATATTATATAGTTACAATATTAAACTTATTTATAATGAAATTAAGAGCAGATTCAGTTTCATTTTTGACAATTCTATTTGCAATAGTATTTTTCTTGCATTTTACGATTGCTCAAGTATTTTTACCGAATTTAGCGAATATTTACTATTTAGTTTTAGGGCTTTGTTTACTTTTTACATTAAATAACAATAAAGTTAATTACTTACTTTTTCCATTAATTATAAGTTCTGCAGTATCTATAATATTTAGCCAAGATTTATTGCCAGATTCTGTGTTAAGGTGGATATCTTGGGTAGGGCTACTAATTGTAGCTGGCCCTGTTTTATATAATAAAAAAATCAACCAGCTTAGGGAAAATTTATTGTGGTGTATTATATATATATTTTTAATAATTACCGTTGTTTCCTTTTTTTGGATTTTATTTAGACTACCAAGTTTTAAAGTCAACACAGAGGTATATTCGGTCGGTAGAAAATATTTTAGAAATGGTATTTCATTGCATGAAATGACTTTAGCACCAATTGGGGGTATATCGGCTATCTACTCGATTTATTCACTAGTGTATTTCAAAGGAAGTAAATTAGTTAAAACTATTTATATAGGACTACTTTTTCTTTCTATTGGTGTAATGCTTATGGCAAGTTCAAGGATTGTGTTAGCTTCGTTTCTTGTTACATTAGTATTTTTCTTTAGAAATAAAATTAAGTTCTTACAAAAATCCACAAAAAGAAATTTTGGGGTACTAATGTTTTTATTATTAATTATTATTCCATTTCTATCAAGCTTGCCTGATTATTTTAATAATTTTCTAGAAAATAATTCCAGACTTGAAAGTAAAGGTACTAACAATTCTAGAGAGGGCTTATGGCAAGCTCGTTTTCTTGATTTTCAAATTAATCCATTCACAGGAGTTGGTTTTTATTCTGTTTCTAAAGAAGTAATTAACAATCACACTATACGTACGGGAATTAATAAACAAGGTCAAATAGAATTTGGGTCGCTTTATCTTCAAACTTTATCTACAATGGGGCTTGCAGGCTTCCTTTCATTATTGTATATTCTTATAAAGGTATTTAATATTGGAATAAGTATATCAAAATATGAAAAAGCTGAACTCTATTCTACGCTGCTCGTTTTTTTGATTCTTCACAGTTTTGCTGAAGCTTATGCATTTTCCTCGGGAGCAATTCTTTGTATCTTTATGTGGCTTTTAATGTCTCAAGTTGTTAGCCTTAAATATTCTTATAGGATAAGACAAATTATTGCTAAAAATTTAAAACTTAAAAACTCTCAACTAGAAACTGAGACTGTCTAAAATGGTATTTTAAATGAAATAAGGAGCCAGTAAGTTTGTAAGAATAAAGTACTGCCAATGTATCCTACTAATTTTACTGTCTCTCAATGGCAAGCAATTAAAGACTTACTTATCGACAATAAAAAGCATACATATGATCTGCGTGAAGTGTTTATGTATTGCTCTATATAGGCAAAGGCAGTATTTCTCGGCGCCAAATTTCTACCGATCTACCGCTATGAAAAATAATCTATTACACTTTCGTAAATTCGCCGAAGCGAGACTTGCAATTGCATTGAGTCAGTAGTTACCAAATCGATGCAATTGCAAGTCTCGCTTCGGCGAATTTGTTGGATGGTAGGGAGACGACGAGCAACGGTTTATGCCAAATTAAAGTGTGTAAATGAGAATCAAACGATTGAAGATTAGATTAAAGTCTTAGTCTTTAAACCGGAGTTGTGATCTATTGTTTGTCTACTTACGTCTATCGAAATACACTGATTAAACGAAAAAACATCAAGTGAAATAATCCCAGCACATTGGCTGTTAGTCATGTCAATCAGAGGTAACCCAATGGAGCTTCAAGGCAAAAAGTTAGTAATGTATCGGGAGCAAGTAATACTGTCTCCTGGCATATCATCCGAATGGAGTGTTTGAACTTATAGGTATCCACTACTATTCAACAAGTCTAGACAGTTTTGGATATGGGGTGACATAATTATAACCGCTCCGGCGACCCAGTTCGGGAGTTCCCTTCTTCCTTGAAGTATAGGACTCCCGATAGTGTTTATTAGTCAGGAGTTCGATTCCAGCATTCAATTGTTACTCCTTAGATGATTGCTAGCTATTTGTTGAAGGCTGTCCAATTCAACTAAAGGGCTTAACAACTGATGCCTGACGTTTTTTTATAAAATTCATTCGGAGGAAAAATATGTACATTTGGAAAATCGGTGGTAATATACGCTACGTTGATTAGGTTATTTACTAACACTACTTCTTTACTCATCAACACAATGAAGTCACCATCTACTTATTCAGTTTATAATTTTAGAACGGGATTATCAACAAAAATCTGAATAAGCAGGGCCAGCTAACATAGATAATTATCTAAAATCCAATAGTTCCCAAAAACAGTCCACTTTATGTTAATTAAGTTACTAATACTGATCTTACCTTGGCGCCTTAAGCGCTATTTTTTAAATAAATTATTTAAGTACGAAATTCACCCGAAAGCCAATATTGGTTTAGCCTGGGTTTACCCAAAGAAATTAATCATGGATGAAGGATCTATAATTGATCATTTTACAGTCGCTATACACTTAAATAAAATTGAGATAGGTAAAGATGCAATAATAGGCCGTAGTAACTGGATTACTGGTTTTCCTAAAGGAACAGATTCAAAGCATTTTAAGCATCAATCAGACCGTTCGCCAGAATTATTATTAGGAGATTTCTCTGCCATTACAAAAAGACACCATATTGATTGTACTAACACTATTAAAATAGGCCGCTTTGTTACAATTGCAGGCTACCAGTCTCAATTATTAACACATTCAATTAATTTAACTGAAAACTATCAAGATAGTGCTCCAATTAATATAGGTGATTATGCCTTTGTTGGTACTAATTCAGTAATTCTAGGAGGATCTACTTTACCAAGTTATTCTGTATTAGGTGCCAAATCCCTTTTAAACAAAGTTTTTACTACTGAATGGACTTTATATGCAGGTGTTCCAGCTAGTCCAATTAAGGATATTCCAAAAAATGCCAAATATTTCACTCGCACTGAAGGTTTTATTTATTAATGATTTATAAAATGCGTGTTCTTCATATAGTATCAAGTATGAATCCTGAATCGGGAGGGGTGAGTCAGGCGATAAAGACATTAATAGAAGAGACGTCAAAACTTGATGTTATTTCTCATTTAGCAGTTGTAGACAGCCCTGATGCACTTTATTTGCAAAATGAACCTTTAATTATTTATGCTTTAGGTCCCTCAAAGGGTGTGTGGCAATATAGTAAGCTTTTGTTACCTTGGTTAATAGAAAACTTGATCAACTATGAAGTAGTTATAGTCCATGGCCTTTGGCTGTATCATAGCTATTCCGTTTTAAAGGCATCAAAACTCGTAGAAAGGTCTAATCATAGTAGACCTAAAATTTACATAATGCCTCATGGAATGCTCGATCCCTGGTTTCAAGAAGCACAAGGTCGTAAATTAAAAGCAATCAGAAACTGGCTTTATTGGAAGATAATTGAAAAACGAGTTGTTAATGAATTAGATGGGTTATTATTTACATGTGAAACAGAAATGTTGTTAGCCCAAGATACATTTAGCGGTTATAAACCTAAAATGAAAAAAGTAGTAGGTTTAGGTATTGAAGCTCCGCCAGTTTTTACAAAGAGAATGAGTGATTTATTTTACAATAAATGTGAAGGGTTAAAAAATGAAAATTATATACTGTTTTTAGGTAGAATTCATGTAAAGAAGGGTGTTGATTTATTAGTAAACGCTTATTTGGCTTTAGAAGCTTTAGGAACAAAACTTCCTAAGTTAGTAATAGCCGGACCTGGCCTTGAAACAGATTATGGAAAGAAAATTCAGGCTCTTGCATCTAAATCAAACTCTATTTACTTGCCAGGAATGCTAAATGGAGAGATAAAATGGGGTGCGTTTTATTGTTGTGAAGCTTTTATATTACCGAGTCATCAGGAAAATTTTGGAATTGCCGTAGCAGAATCACTCGCTTGCAGCAAACCTGTCCTAATATCTAATCAAGTTAATATATGGCGGGAGATTGAAGTTGGACAGGGAGGTATAATTTTTTCGGATTCACTAGAAGGAACGCAGACAGCATTGGAGCAATGGTTTTCTTTATCTCTAAATCAAAAGAAAGTTATGGGTCTACAAGCTAAGGCAGTTTATGAAAGTAAATTTGCTGTTGACTCTACGGTTCGTAGATTTATGGAAGCTATTTCCGTATAAAACGTTTAAAAAGTCAGTGTATAAGCTACTTTGTGAATATTTCAGTCCGATTTTTATGGAATGATTACAAAATATGCCAGTAAAGAGCCATAGATTAGTTATAGTTTACTTTGATAATAAAGATAATCTCATTACTGACTAATTTACGGGCCAACCATAAATATGAAAAAGCATAATCAAGACACTTTTACAGGGCCCTCATTTTCTCTTAAGAATCGAATTGCCAGAATGATTTGGGAACTAGTTGCTAGTGTTTTGTTTCACTTATCTCCCAAACCCTTCCACAGTTGGCGGGCGTTCTTGTTACGCTGTTTTGGTGCAAAAGTCGCTAGTGGAGTCCATGTGTATCCCGGCGTTAAAATTTGGGCACCTTGGAATCTAGTGCTTAAAGAAGAATGTGGAATAGCCAGTGGAGTTAATCTATATTCAATGGATAAAATTACAATTGGTCGAAGGGCAGTGATATCACAAGGATCTTATTTATGTGCAGGAACACATGATTATACAAAATCTGGCTTCCCATTAATTACAGCACCTATTAATATTGGTGATTATGTATGGATTGCAGCTGAAGTATTTATTCATCCTGCCATTACAGTTAATGAGGGCTGTGTAATTGGGGCTAGATCTGTTGTTATAAAAGACATACCTGCATGGACAGTTTGTGCAGGGAATCCTTGTAAGCCAATTAAGAAAAGAATAATCCAGTAATATTGGTTTCAACAGTATTGAAATGATTTCAATTATTATACTTACTAAAAACGAAGAGAACGATTTACCATCCTGCTTGGAGGCTATCCAATGGACAAATGATATACATATTCTTGATTCAGGTAGTACAGATAAAACACTGCAGATAGCTCGCACATTTGGGGCAAACATCGCCAGCAATCCTTTCGAGAGCTTTGGCAAACAACGCAATTATGCATTGGATAATTTGGCTATTAGTTATGAATGGATTTTATTTTTAGACGCGGATGAAATCATAACTGAATCATGTAAAAACGAAATTATTAATGCTGTTAATCAAGCAGGCGAAGATGTAGCTGGCTTCTATTTATGCTGGAAAATGATGCTCGAAGGCAAATGGCTTAGGCGTTGCGACAATTTTCCAAAATGGCAGTTTAGGCTCATGCGCAAGGGGCGTGCACGCTTTACTGATTTTGGGCATGGCCAAAAAGAAGATCAGGTAAATGGGCGAATTGATTATATTAAAGAACCCTATATTCATTACGGTTTTTCAAAAGGATGGCATCAGTGGTTTGATAAACACAATCGTTATTCGTCACATGAAGCATATGCTCGATTAACAAATCGCCCTCCTTTAAAAAATATATTTGCTTCACATACAAGTATTCGCAATCCAGCGCTGAAATCATGGCTAAGTCGAATGCCTGGCTGGCCAATTCTCCGCTTTATTCAGGCTTATATTTTAGGTATAGGCTTTTTAGAAGGAATTCCTGGGCTTATATACTGCATAAACATGGCATTTTACGAGTTTTTAATTCAAATTAAGATGAGAGAACTACTTCTAAAAAAATTAGAAGATAAATCAAAAACAAAAGTTATAGCTACTTCAAACAATTGATGCGCATTCTAATATACGACATTAACTATACGCCGGAGTTAACGGGTGTTGGAAAATATACGGGTGAAATGGGCGCTTGGTTAGCTAGTAAAGGACACATTGTTCGAGTAATTACAGCTATGCCCTATTACCCTGAATGGGAAATTCATGAACGCTATAAAGGAAAGGGGTGGTTTACGGAGGAAATAGATGGTGTTACTGTAAATCGCTGTCCGTTTTACGTGCCGACGAAAGTAACTACATTAAAACGAATCCTACATGAATTCTCCTTTGTAATCAGTAGCCTTCCTTATTGGGCAAGTGTTTTAATAGGAAAGCGATATGATATTGTCATCTCTATATCGCCACCTTTTCAAATTGGATTACTTCCCACTCTATACTCTATGATACGAAAAGTACCCCTTTGGTATCATATACAGGATTTACAGGTTGATATGGCCAATGAATTGGGCATGATTAAAAATAAATCCTTTGTGGACATCCTCTTTTTGATTGAAAAGTTTATCCTAAAACGCAGTACATTCGTCTCTACCATAAGTGAAGGTATGGTTCGAAAAGTAACCGATAAGAAAGTATTGCAAACACCTTGTTTCTTATTTCCAAACTGGGTGGACGAGCAGTCAATTAAACCATTACCTCGTGCAGCCTCCTTAAGATCAGAATTGGGTTTACGTGAACACGACAAGGTGGTCCTGTATTCAGGTAGTTTAGGTGAAAAGCAGGGATTGGAGCTGATCATTGAAGCAGCAAAGCATTATTCATCTCGTTCTGATATCCAATTTTTGATTTTTGGATCAGGGGGTGGGAAAACTCGCCTAGAATCATTAGTAAACGAATATCAGTTGACTAACGTAGCCTTTCATCCCCTACAACCTTACGAAAAATTATCTGCCCTCCTAGCCACGGCGGATATTCATCTGGTTTTACAGAAAAAATCTGCTTCAGATCTAGTATTACCTTCCAAGTTAACTAGTATTTTGGCAGCTGGTGGCTGTGCATTAGTCTCGGCTGTGCCAGGCACTACCCTTTATGATGTTATTGCCACACATCAAATGGGTATTCTTATCGAGCCAGAATCGACTCAGGCGTTGATTGCAGGTATTGACCAGGCACTTGATAAGGATGTCACTGACTACCGACAGAATGCCCGAGCTTATGCCCGACAGTACCTAAGTAAAGAGACAATCCTCCAACAGTTTGAAGCGCAGTTGTTGCGCTTGAATGAGAATCCCGATATACAATCGAGCCCATTACAGAGTAAGGTGATTTAAACGCAGCATCACAGAGACCACAAAAAAGCATGTTGTGGTCTCTGTGATGCTGCGTTTAGACTAAAGAGTTCTGTTCCTTAGCGGTTGCTGATTCAGAAGCTCATAGAATTGTGAGGAGAATAGGGCTTGTAAAGCGGGAAGATCCTCCGGGCGGTGTAGGTCGCTCCCTATAAAATCAGCCCACTTGTTTTTCAGAATGAGCTTTGCCTGTGTTTTAACATGATTACCATATCGTCCTGTAAGAGACATCCAATTAAGTTGCATCAAACACCCTTGGTCACGTAGTCGTTGTAAGCCTTCAGTATCATTTATATAATAGGAATACCGTTCAGGGTGCGCTAATACGGGAGTATAGCCGCTCGTCTGAATTCGGAAAATCATCTCATCTAATAATAGTGGGCGCGCCAACCAGCCCGTTTCAATAAGCAAATAACGTTCTACTCCAAAAGATAAGAGAGGTGTTGTATCTAAACGTTCGAGAAAAAAGTTATCCAACATATATTCAGCAGCTACTTCAATTCGTATAGGAATAGCTGCCGAATCGACCTCACGCTGTAGAAGATCCCTACCTTGCAAAATCGTTGCGGAATCATTGGGATACTGTTCCTGGCTTACATGAGGTGAAGTAATGATTTTCCGAATACCCCATTCGGCCAATTGCCGGATACAGGTCAGGGATTGATCAATGGTTTTTACGCCATCATCAATCCCTGGAATCAGGTGTGAATGCAAGTCTGTTTGCCAGAAACAGGGAGTTAGTGTATCAACAGCTTCTTTAGGTGTAAACTGGTTTTTCAACCAAACCAAAACAGGATTAGTCATCTTAGTTAGTGTTTCAGCAGGAGCAAGCCTGCAAAATATAGGCTTTTAGTTATATTGATCTCTCTAGATTCCGAATTTAGTATATATCATAGCGAAGGTAAGTATGATTTTGGTAGTAAGTAAAGGGAATCTCGATGGGCAAGTTATATATGATACAACTATACTCATTTTTTGTATACGTATCGTAAAGAAAATGCACTCTACTATACAAAAACCTCTCAGATGCCCATTTATTTCCTTTTCATGAAGCTATTTTCGCCGAATAATAAATTCATATGTACTAAACTATCATTCGGGGAAGATTAAATCACCAGTTACAGATATATTGCTTCCGTTTAGAGAAAGAACCGACAAAGATACACGGTGAGTTAGCTGAAAATAGAGTGCTATTAGCCGGTGTATGGTTATCCTTGCCAAGTAAATGTTTGTTGAATTATTTAAAAGCAGTAGTAAGAATTGATTATCGCCAACGTGGTTTGCTCTTCGATATTTTATCGTAGGGAAAGGCAAAAAGGCACACCATTTTAATTAACCGTCTCAAATTAAGAATTGCACATGAAAACAACTACAAAAAAAGCTGTGTGGTCATTTTATGGACTATGCCTGGTATTTATGGTCTACGCTTGCCGGAACCAGGATGCCACCCCTCTGGCGCCTAAGTATACGCTTGAATCCTTGCGAGATCTGCAGTTGCCAGGCCTTCGTCAAACGGCTCCTGCCCCTGTGACGGTCACACCGTCTACCTTAACGCAATCGGCAACGGCAGCTCAAGTGAAAAGTGATCTTGCAGCAGGAAGCGCAACACCAGCTGTTAGTCAGGCAGAAAGTGATATGAGTGCAGCACTGTCAGCAGCAGGAACATCTGCATCTGTGTTTAACATTGCATTTACTCCTAGTGTATTAAATGCAATCAAAAACGGAGGGGCTCTACCATCTACATTACAGGCAACTGTTAATTCGCTGGTAGCCAATCCAAACTTGCAGAAATACTTCGTGACCTTCACCTATCCACAGGTCAATGGTGTTCAAATATTACCAACGACGACTTCGATTCCAGGACCTGGTATCGTGGCGCTTTTATCGGCCTTGACAGTTAAGCCAGTAAATTATGTTGGCGACCCCTGCTTCAAAGCAGCTAATGACCTGTTCGACCAAAAAATTGCTGGTCTTGAAACAGACCGCCAATCGCAGGTAGGTACTGTTGAAGGAAGTTATTCTTCGAATAAGTCGGCGGCAGAAGGGGATGTACAGGGTTGTGTATCTGGCAAATTAGCCTTCTATAGTTCATTAGTTAACACGTCTAGCGCAGCTCTGCCTGCAGAGCTTTCTCACGTAACAGCTAACGACGTATTAAAAGCGTTTACTTATCTTTTGTACACCCAGCAAAATCAGGTATATTATAGCCTACAATCAGCTGATATAAATACCTGTTCGATCACAGCAATAGCCAAAGTTGCAGCGGCTAAGTTTGCTCATGATACAGATGTAAATGCAATCAACAATAACTTCAACGAGACTATCCGAACAGCTCAACGGATTGTGCTCCAGTTATTTGATAGCTGCCACAACCAAGGCACTGTAACACCTTAATTTTTAAAGTACCCCTAAGAGACATCTTAGGGGTACTTTAAAATAAGATTCAACAGGTGGTGATAGCATTGATGAATAGGTTAAGTTGTGTCGGCGTATCGGGGGTTTTACTAATGATATTTGCGCTGCTATCTCAGAAAGGATGGGCACAAGTTAATATCTCAGGCAAGCCAGGATTAATGAACATTCCAACGGCCAGAATATTGTCGGATGGAACGTTTCAGATTGGTTATCATTATAATCCGTCGCATTACGATCCCAGAGCAAATGATCCAAATGCAGGGGTCAGTAATAACTTTATCCAGTCATCATCAAGTGTTTATTATGCCACATTAGCTATTTTACCCCGGCTTGAGGTTACTATCAACATATTTCATGTAAATGGCGATCTCCCATTAAGAGCAAGAGGTATTGGAGATCGGCAGTTTGATGTCAAGTATGCTGTATTGACAGAACGTGAGCATAGGCCTTCTGTTGCGATTATTGCTTCTGCTCCCTTTGGTATTGACAACTCACTTGTAACGTATGCTGCTGTTACTACAAAAAATTTCACGCTAAGTGAAACTTTCACAGCAGAAGTATCCGCAGGATTTGGTAGTCCATATTATTTTGATCGAAGCGATAATGGAGGAAATAACTTTGATATTTTCTCTAATTACAAGCTTCACAATAAAAATGAACGCCCGCATCCATATTTATCAGGTCCTTTTGGGGGTATAGCGTTTCGTTATAAACAAAAGCTGGGAGGAATGATTGAATGGGATTCGCAACAACTTAATCTTGGCGCTTATGCCAAACTGTTTGATCGCTGGACGATGCAGGCAGGTGTTATAAATTTTGATCAGATTACGTTTGGAACTTCGTATGCAGTTTCGTTGCGAAAATTACCAAAGCGATTGCGTCAGAAATCAGACTTGGAGAAGTAAATCACATGCATGTCTGTGAGGACACAGATCTAGGAGGTGATAACAGAGAAAACTGTCTGGGAGGAACTAGTGCTGGTGCTAATAAATTGAGAGTATTTAGTAAGCAAGTGCATATTGTGACCATAAATAGATCAGCTTTTGCCTTTAGTTGGATATTCATTTGCTGGTCTGTTCAGGTAGGTTTTTGTCAGCAGCAGGATCAACGAGCCTTGCTAAATTACGAGAATCTAACAATTGACAGTGCCGCTCAACGGGTTTATTATGAGCAACGACTCTACAGAAACCCAATGATTGGTTTGTTGGAATTGAGTCAGGCGTTAGCTAAACCGACTACGACTGAATTTGTTCCACTTTATCAAGGCGTTCCGATCGCGAGTTACCGATTGGGCGATGCTTGGCAAACGAATTTGCTGTCGCGAAATGAACGAAAAGCAATAGGTCGTCTTATTCCAGCCGGACCAGGACATTATAAAGTCGACTTTCGGCTTCACCCGGATATGGTTGCCAATTTTGGCTATAAGACAGATCCATTTCAAGCAAAAATAAGTTTGCTGTTGCAAACTCAACTGTATCTGACCCGGGGCTTAGTATTAAATCTGGGTGTGTTATTCCCAATAACGAATAACTATGATACACAACCGATGAATATTCGGCCCGCTCCGATTTATTTGAATCAGTTTCTAGCGTTAAGCGGACAGGATTTTTTAAGCGGATCAGTTGGCTTTTTTTATAGTAACCAATATGGTGTAAACCTACAATATCGACGGGCTAACTTAACTAAGCCTTGGTCGTTTGGTCTGGAAGCTAGTTTAACGGGTGACTATTACTATCCAACGAAGGGAATTTATTATGAGTCCATGAATAGGGCAATGCTTCTGGCCGATGTGGCCTATCGAATCAGCAAGCGAGACATTACCCTTAAAGTATCTGGTGGACAGTATTTATATGAGGATCGGGGGATGCGGATTGATTTCATCCGGCAACTCTATTCAGTAGAAGTTGGTGTTTTTGCGATGAAGACCACAAAGGGGTCGACGGCAGGTTTCAATTTTGCAGTTCCTATTCCACCTGGTCGCATTGCACAGTCGAAACGAGCACGACTACGAACCACGGAAGAATACCGTTGGGAGTACTCGTACAATGGAGGAGGCAATAATGTTGGTATACGCTATCGCGTAGGAAATCAGTTAGATGCATTACTTCGCCAGTATCATTCGGATTATTTACGTCAGCAACAGCCCTAATAAACCCATATCATTTAGATTGTTTACTCTTACTCAATGGAACGAATCCCCTAAAGACGCATGAAAACACTCCTGTATCGAAACATTTTTTTTCTCTCTATAAACCGTCCCCTATTCCTCTGGTTTAGGTCCACTACCCAACTCGATAATCCCTTTATTACTATGCGTTTACCTCTACAACTCCACGCTTATTCGGCCTTAACCCGGTGTCTTGGGATACTGCTTGGCCTGACCATTGCCGTCTCTGTATCGGCAGCCCCTGTTATCACCTCGGCAGGCAGCTTTTCCAATCCCTGCGGCCTGACGCCACCTACCCTATCACCTGCATCAGCGACAGTAGCCGTTGGCGGTGTTCTCAGTGTAACAGCCACCGGCTGTGCAGGTGGTATTATTCAGTACTTTGGTAGTGGTGGTGTTTACACCGTCGCTCCAGGTGGTTCAATTAGTGTTCCTACAAGTGCAACTGGAACGGTCGTTATTCCAGCTGCCTGTTCAAAAAGTGGTTGTCTTAGTGACATCGCCGAAGCAGTGATCACTATCGTACCTGCTGGGGATCCTAATGCCGCTACACGACCCTTAGTGGCTAACCCCATTGGCACGCAGAATGCCACGGTTGGATCAAATTTCACATTTATTATTCCGGCCAATACATTTACCGATCCAGGTAATAATCCTCTAACACTAACCGCGGCAGGTCTACCCGATGGTCTTACCCTTACTGGATCAATCATTATGGGACCTCCCACATCAGCAGGGATTTATCCAGTTACGATAACCGCGACGAATACATTAGGACTCTCGATTAATACTACGTTTACGTTAATCGTATCCCCAAGTGGACCTGGAGCACCATCTGATTTAACACCGACGATCACATTGCCTCAAGCTAACTTCCCAGCGTCTAGCTCCCGTGACTTCGTTGTGACTATATCAGAATTGAACGGTATGCCTACATCTGCGGGTAATGTTCCAGTTACGATCACTGTCCCTTTCGGCTACACTATTTCGTACTCTAACGCTATCTCGACTATTAATGTAACCGATGGCCTCACCAACCCTGTTGCAGTCGATAATGCCAATTGGACGGTAACTGCTAATTCGGGAAATCGGCAATTGACGTTAATGATCAATAGTGGCCAGTCTATTCCTGGTTTCGGAAAAGCAGTATTAGGCTTTACTGCGACCCGCACAACGGCTAATGCAGGTAGCGCATCGGTTGTAACAGTGAACGTGTCTGATGACGCGGCCAATACCTATGATAGTAATGCAGCCAATAATATTTATAGCCGCGTCATCAGCGGACTGTAAGTATGAGCGCGTCAACTGGTTTTAAGCTAGTTGACGCGCTTAATATGGTTCTATCCATTTCTTCAATTTATTCCTTAAGATTATGACCAGAAAA
>NZ_WPIN01000079.1 GCF_009754945.1 Spirosoma arboris | reverse complement strand
TGGAGATAAGATTGAAGAGACTCAGACTGAAATCGAGTTGCACGACGCCAAAGATGCAGTCGATAAACTACTTCAGGTTCACGTTCGGGAGAACGCCAAAATCGATCTGTCTACCCTAACCGACGCGCAGATCGATGAACTACTCAATAAAGCCCTCACCAAACTCGATCAAGCTTAACGAACATGACCACAAACGAAAAAAGACAATTACTCGCCTTGGTGCTTAGTGGCGATACCGAAGCGCTCCGCGTATACCAAGCTCAACGAGCCGTAAAAGACCTCGACACACGTATTGTGATCGACAGCCGCCCAGTCGGCGGACCAATTCAAGAGATCGATAAAGCGGGCATCATCAGGGAGATCTCGATCGAGGAATTCGATGCCTTACCCGAGCAGGCTCGCAGCCGTATCGTGACCATTATTGACACGATGGATGGTCATAAGCGACCCGCGCCGGATGAGGACTATAGTAATCCCCATGAACTTAATAACTAACAAGCGATGAACGCAGAAACCAAACGCAAGCTCTTAGCCCAAGTATTAGCGGGCAACACAGAGGCACTACGAGATTATCAAATCAAGCAGGCTCAACAACCGACCGATTCGGAGAAGCATTTATGGATTATCGATGCTCGGGAAATTGGAGGCTCTATT
>NZ_WPIN01000078.1 GCF_009754945.1 Spirosoma arboris | reverse complement strand
CCCTGCTGGCCTAAGCTGGGCCGGTAGGCATCGTTATAAAACTGAATCAACTCCTGCCCCCACCAGATGAGCATGGGAAACTTGGAGGTAAGCAATAAGCTGACACTGGTGCGCAGGCTTTGGGGCCATTGGTAGGCAGGCCCTAAGGGCGTGGTTGCCCAGTCAAAGTGGCGGGTTAGCTCCCCCATTTCCCCACCACCCTCCAGAAAGGGGAGGCGGTGATTTTGATCGAGATTTGACATATACCTACTGGGAGTTGACTTTACAGTAGCAAAACTCTTTTGGTCTATTAGTGTTGGGAGAAATCATCGTAGGTGTGCTCCTAGGTTCGTTTCTATTGTTCTATGAACGCTATCCTACTTTTATTGTCGGTAGAGTGTGCCTGCTAAGGGAACCTACCCGTTCCGCTTATGCGCAAAAACAACCCAGTAACAAATCAGGTCACCCCGAAGTCGAAGCGACCTGAAAACAACCCCTGTATGAAGAGCAATTCTCTACTAAACAATCTTAAAAGACATTTGGGTCAGCAGAGGCAATTTATTCGCCTTTTTGCCGGAGGTATTTGCCTGGCCAATAGCCCATTACTATTGATTTCTCGTACTATAGATAGCCACGTACAGCTATGCATTAGGTTGGATAAGATCAAAACGCTAGTCTCGCTGGGAC
>NZ_WPIN01000077.1 GCF_009754945.1 Spirosoma arboris | reverse complement strand
TAAATAGCACACGACAGTGGCCAGGTAGCGTCCCTTGAAGTAACCTCCTTTAGCAGTACGCGTAATCTCGACCCGGTCACCGGGATTAAGTTCAGTAGCCATGCTAACAAGCAGTAAAGGATAGGAGGAATTGCCACTTAATTTACCACGTTTAAGCTATACCCCACTGCCGCTAGTTGTTAGATTCCTGGGAAAATGGCCAAAATATGGATTTCCATCCCTGTCAGACGCCCATTAAAACCAGCTTTTAGACCTTGATCTAAATCGATCTATTCCAAAGACGCTCTGGCAAGAGCTGTATTTAGCAAATCTCCCAATCCTAGACTTATTCATGCCACATGCCAGTTTAGACAGGCGATGATCAGTAAGAAATCTCAACAAGCTTAGGGAGATTCAGCCACGATTGTTTCGTAGTAGACGCTCAATTGATCGCGTCGACGGCGAGTAGGCTAGGCCCTTCTGACTTACTTTTTTAACTAAGTGGGCATCTTTAGGCACCTGTAAGGCCTCTAGCAAGTGCACTACTTGCCCTAGACAAGTGATCAATTGATCATACTGCGCTAACTGACGCTCAATCAATAGGCGCTGACCTAATACGTCCTGCCCAATTTCCTGATTAGTTTGATCCATGTCAGGTTTTTTCATCGGATGTATGAGCTTAAAGAGCC
>NZ_WPIN01000076.1 GCF_009754945.1 Spirosoma arboris | reverse complement strand
AGCTCTTTAAGCTCATACATCCGATGAAAGAACCCGACATGGATCAAACTAATCAGGAAATTGGGCAGGACTTATTGGGTCAACGCCAATTGATTGAGCGTCAGTTAGCGCAGTATGATCAATTGATCACTTGTCTAGGGCAGGTAGTGCACTTGCTAGAGGCCTTACAGGTGCCTAAAGATGCCCACTTAGTTAAAAAAGTAAGTCAGAAGGGCCTAGCCTACTACCGCCGTCGACGCGATCAATTGAGCGTCTACTACGAAACAATCGTGGCTGAATCTCCCTAAGCTTGTTGAGATTCCTTACTGATCATCACCAGTCTAAGCTGGCATATGCCATGAATAAGTCTAGGATTGGGAGATTTGCTAAATACAGCTCTTGCCAGAGCGTCTTTGGAATAGATCGATTTAGATCAAGGTCTAAAAGCTGGTTTTAATGGGCGTCCGACAGGGATGGAGATCCATATTTTGGCTATTTTTCCAGGAATGTAACAACTAGCGGCAGTGGGGTATAGCTTAAACGTAGTAAATTAAGAGGCAATTCCTCCCATCCTTTACTGCTTGTTAATATGGCTACTGAACTTAATCCCGGTGACCGGGTCGAGATTACGCGTACTGCTAAAGGAGGTTACTTCAAGGGACGCTACCTGGCCACTGTCGTGTGCTATTTG
>NZ_WPIN01000075.1 GCF_009754945.1 Spirosoma arboris | reverse complement strand
GATCAGTCAGAGCAAGGGTCAGCGAAGTCGTACCTGCAGTAATACTTTGACTGGTAGGCGGTACTCCTGGCAGACTGACGGTAAGTGTTCCCGCCGAAGCATTGGTGAGGCCAATGGCCACTGACACAGAATAGGTATTAGTGGAGGCTGCACAGCTTCCCGCATTGGCTACCGCGCTGATGGAACAGACGGGAGCCACTGAACAGGATGTGGGAGCCGTATAGGTGGTACTGGCGGTCTGGCCCAGATAACTGACTGTTACGGTATGAGACCCTGTTCCACTAGGTAAGCCGCTCAGCGAGTACGGGATCGAGGTGGCTCCTGCACTGACCGAAAGGGTAGTGGTGGTGGCTCCATCGGTGAGGGTGAGGCTTCCGGTTACGGCATTGGTCAGGCTGATGAGACCAGTCGTGTTGTAAGTGTTGGTACCCGGAATGCAAACTCCTGGATCTATGACCGCTAGCCCTACACCGACACTACAGGAAGCCGGAGCCGTGTAAGTCGTGCTAGTGGTTGAACAGCCTGGCAGACTGACCGTGACCGTATGGGAGGAGCCATCCGAGACTAAGCCTGTGAAACTGGCTGTAAAGCTGGCTGAGCTGCCCTCGGTGGTGATGAAGGTGAGACTTTGAGGTCCGTTGCTGATGGTGAGTGTTCCTGTAATGGGGTTGGTCAACTGG
>NZ_WPIN01000074.1 GCF_009754945.1 Spirosoma arboris | reverse complement strand
CAGGGTCGGGTGGTGTCCGAGGGCATGGCACACAGAATCTGGCTGTAGTTTTGCAGGATGCCCAGTCGGCTGAGCTGGGTATCGGTGTACTGGCCTCGGGTCATGACCCGATAGCAGTAGGAGGAGTCGGCTGAGAGGACTCGGGAGGTGTTGCCATCGGTGAGGAAGGCATCCGATCCATCATCGGTGAAGGAGTAGGTGGGGGTGGCTACCTTGACTTCTCTGATTTTGTTAAAGGGGCCATTGGGTCCTGATCTGGATCGGTAGATGTCATGAATCTGGTTGTCATTGGACCAGGGGGTGTTGGCCTGCCAGGAGAGGGTGATCTGTCGATTGGCGGGGGCCGCTGCGAGCCTGACGGAGGAGGCTGGTTCGGTGACATCGAGTTGGGTCAGGGCCCCGTTGGGAGCCGTGAAATAGAACTCGAGTCGATAGCGGTAGGCATTGTTGGTGGTGTTGAGCGCGGAGGTGGAGCTGCCTTTATCGACGTAGATGGTATCGGGAGCTGTTGGGGCGAGGGTGGTGTTGATGGTGGCGATGGGGGTGAAGTTGGTGCCCGCCAGGTCGGTCGCCCGTTGGAGTCGGTATTGGTAGGGTCCAGTGAGGTCACCGGGATTGAGTCCGAGTGGTCGGGTCCATCTGACGGTGATTTGTCCGGTGGTGGTGTTGGTGGAGTCGACGGTGACCTGGGTGATCACGGG
>NZ_WPIN01000073.1 GCF_009754945.1 Spirosoma arboris | reverse complement strand
TCCCCCCAGGCTGAGTGTGGACTCGCTGAACTGTGCCAACCTGAGTCCGGAGAGCCTCTGTGATCAGAGCAGTTTCACCAACAAACTCAACTGGCTGGCGGGCTCTGGTCCCAACTGTGATCCCAACATTGCCAGCTACAAGGTCTACTATGGTCGCTATCAGCAGGACACTCTGGGCATGTTGACCAGTGTGGAGGCCCCCACCCTGAAGTATGACCACACGGGTTTGTCGACCGTAGCGGGGTGTTACTATGTGACCGCTGTCAGCAAGCGGGGCCTGGAGAGTGCGCCATCCAACAAGGTGTGTGTGGATGCGTGTCCAAGTCTGGTTTTGCCCAATGTGTTCACGCCCAATGGAGATGGCAAGAATGATGTGTTTCAGCCGCTGCGGTGTCCGCGGTTTGTATCCAGCATCAGTTTTGTGGTGTACAATCGGTGGGGGGCCAAGGTGTATGAGACGAGTGGATCGAGTTTAGCCTGGGATGGCAAGAGTGTGGATGGGGTGGACTTACCGACGGGCTTGTACTATTACCAGGCGACGGTGAGTTATGCCATGTTGGACAAGAATTTCCCTCCTCAGGTCATCAAGGGCTGGGTGCAGATCCTCAGAGAAGGCGTTTCGGCCAGATAAGGTGTAATTCGTAAAGTAGTTGGGGTGAGCGTAATAGGTCCGATAAACCTTACTACGCTCACCCCAACTACTTTACGAATTAACCACTAATACATATCAAAAAAGGATACACTTTTGT
>NZ_WPIN01000072.1 GCF_009754945.1 Spirosoma arboris | reverse complement strand
CTTTTACTTTTGCTCCTGATGGGTTTGAGCAGTGGCTATGCCGCCTTTGCACAAGATCCAGCTGTTGGCGGAATTGTTATCGCCCCCAACCCTTTGGTAACTGGCCAGGCCGCCAGTATAACCGCCAGCTTTGGCAATGGTAGTTCTACCGATATCCCACAAGCAGCTGCAGCAACCTTTACCTTTAACTTGCCTCCCAATATTGGCGTGACAGGATCGTCCGTATCAGTACCTACCGGTTCGACCAATGTCACCACCAACCTGGTACTCACGGTGGGTGCCTATAGCAGTGCGAGCGGTACCATCGTTACGGTGAAAAGTACCAATGGTCCGGTTCCGGGCAATGCTCTCTATGATCTGGTGTTAGCCATTGTTGGTGTCAGTCCAACCACCCCTTTGCCACCTAACGTGCTGGCCAATGCAGTAGGCACTGGGCTGGCTACCAATAACACCACCAATGATAATGCACAAACGCCAGTGGTGGTGACGGGTCCTCTACCGGTAGGTCTGGTTTCCTTCACGGCACAAGCGCAGGAAAATCGCACCGTTGAGCTGGCCTGGACCACTTCGCTGGAAACCAACAACAAGGGTTTCTTGATTGAGCGCAGCAAGGATCTCAAATCGTTTGAGAAAGTAGGTGAAGTAACCGAGATCGGTGCCAACAGCAGTGCGCTGAAGAACTACCATCTGACCGATTTCACGCCTTATCAGGGTACCAGCTACTATCGCCTAACCCAGACCGATCTGGA
>NZ_WPIN01000071.1 GCF_009754945.1 Spirosoma arboris | reverse complement strand
CTCAAAGATTGAGGATCGGACGTTCATTTGTTGGTTTTTCCTTCCCCTTTCCAACTTCATCTGGAGTTAAGCCACCAAGAGAGCTGTGGGGTCGGAAGCTGTTATATTCTTGCCTCCAGTGTTCAATTTTTTCCCGAGCATCATCCAGCGATAAGAACCAGTGAGCGTTCAAGCACTCATCCCGGAAACTACCGTTAAATGACTCGATAAACGCATTATCCGTTGGTTTTCCAGGTCTTGAAAAGTCCAGCGTCACTTTGTTATCATAAGCCCACTTGTCCAGAAACTTTGAGATAAATTCACTGCCATTATCAACTTGAATACGGTCAGGAACGGTTAAATATAACGATTGTAGGCGATTCATTACAGCAACTACATCTTCCGATTTTAAAGACTGACCAACATGAATCGCCAGGCATTGACGACTATAATTATCCACTACAGTTAAGGACCGAATTTTGCGGCCGTCAAAGAGCTGATCGGCCACAAAATCCATGCCGCTACGGCGGACCGTTCCAGCACTGATGAATACTGGAGAGCTGGGGGCGTTCCAAACGGTGTGCAGCGGCTCGGTTACGACGGGGACGCTTGCTTCTGAGATGCAATCCTTCTTCACAATACACCCTATACACTCTTTTGTGATTGTCACGCCAGCCTTCTCGGCGCAACAGCACATAAATCCGCTGATAACCGTACCGAACTCTTACCTGGGCAATTTCTTTGATTCGTTTTCGGATCACGGACCGGGCCGCCGGAGCGGTCATCTC
>NZ_WPIN01000070.1 GCF_009754945.1 Spirosoma arboris | reverse complement strand
GATGTGTTTGCCCTTGAGAATGTAACCCAGCTTCGGGAAGCAATTGACCAGGCTGTTTATGGCCAGCAGGATGAGAATAAGTTCACCGAATCGGACCGGGTCCATACAGTGGAAGCCTTGACCACGCTGGGTCAACTGGGCATCTTGACGGAGACTGACCTGGAGGAGGCCAAGAAAGGCTATTTGTAGAGCAATACTCTATAATCTCTTACTTGATGGAGCCCATTTATAATTGGCGGTTCATTCACTAGTAGGGGACTTTCTGTTAGCTTTATTCGCCTTCAAGCAAGTTTTTAAATACCAAGGCATCTTGCCGCATGTAGACATTATTAAAGAAAACGTACGAAGGTTGATTCGTCGGCAACAGTTCGACTAGATCGGTTAACTCCTGCTGCTCATATTGATACCGCCACCCCTGCCGGCCGTGCAAACGAAAGTAACATTGCGCAGGAGTCATGGTCGCATTCACAAAGGGGTCAACTACATGCCATAAGTCAAGATCCTGGCAGAGGTCTCGGACTAGCTCTTGCTCCCATTTACCCCGAGGTTCCCAACATAGCCTCAAGCCAGTTCGCTCAATACGGGTAAAGAAGTCAACCATATGGCTAATATGCTCTGCTGTTGGGGTAAAACTAGCTGGACACTGAAACAGTATAGTAGTAGCCCTCAAGGCTTTTGCACTAGCTAGGGTAAGCTGCCAGGCTTGGTCGACAATAGCGGTCGGCTTGAAAAAGCCAGCCTCCTTCCGATCCTGCTCGGAAAGTTTTATTCTCAAGCG
>NZ_WPIN01000007.1 GCF_009754945.1 Spirosoma arboris | reverse complement strand
GAGGGTCGTTTTCAATCGAAAACGACCCTCTCTGCCTTTTAGGAGCTTTCCAGAAAAGAGACCTATAGGCCTATACAGATTCCCAATAATCACTTATCATTTGTAACGCTTCGTCGACCGTATTAGCGACAAGGAGCAGCTTACGATTTTCGGCCTTCAGGAAACCATCGGCTACCATACGGTCAAGTTGTTGCAGCATAAGGTCATAATAACCATTAGTATTAATAATGGCAACAGGGCCATCATAAAGCTTAAGTTGGCGCCATGCTAAAATCTCGAATAATTCGTCGAGTGTGCCATAACCACCAGGAAGCGTAATAACTCCTTTTGCCAATTGTACCATCTTGAACTTCCGTTCGTGCATGGTTTCCACAAAATGCAATTCTGTAAGTGTGGTATGTGCAACTTCAAGGTCGGCAAGAAAATTTGGAATAACGCCCGTTACTTCGCCACTACCTTGTAAAACAGCATTTGCAACATTACCCATTAGACCAAAACCTCCTCCACCATAAATAAGGCGGATATTACGAACGGCCATTTTTTCGCCGAGTTCAACAGCTACTTCGTTGTAAATTGGATTGGTGCCAAGACTCGATGCACAATAAACGACAATGCTTTGCATAAAAAAAGACGGCTTCAGGCCGTCTGTGATTTTAGTGTTAATAATGGGTTAATTCGTCTGCCACAGTTTTTATATTCATTCCGTCGAATGTTCCAGAACTCATTAGCAGGAAAACTTGGCCTTTTTTACTTTGTTTGGTTTGTAAATAATCATGCAAGACAGATGCATCAGTAAAAACGTGTAAATTCTTGTGATCGAATGCTGCTTTAACTTCGTCAGTTGAGATCGAACTCAATTGATTATCTACTAACGTTTTTGTATCAATAAATATCACAGCTTCATCAGCGGCATTCATAGTCTCGTTGTATTGATCCAGGAAGGCTTTGTTTAAGCTGCTAAAGGTATGAAGCTCGACTACGGCTATTAATTCTTTGGAAGGGTATTGCTGTTTCACCGCTTCGGTTGCCGCTTCAACTTTAGCTGGTGAGTGAGCGAAATCACGGTAAACAATTCGGTTGGCTGATTCAGCTATTTTTTCCAGCCTGCAACTCACCCCTTTGAAGCTTGGAATAGCTTCGTAAAACTGTTCTTCAGTGATGCCGATACGATCACAAACAGTCATAGCTCCGGCAATATTTTTAAGGTTATGTTGACCGAACAGATTGATGGGTATCTGTTTCCCTTGTTTCGTAATCAGGTAGTTTTGGCCATCAATAACTTTTCCTGGGTGAGGAAAATACGGGACCTTAGTTATATCATCCCGTTCTTTCTGACCAATAACGTCAAGCATATCATCTGACTCATCAAAAATCAGGATACCTGCTTTGGGCATCGCTTCAGCTAATGACTCAAATTGGTCAACGTATTCATCCCAAGTTGGGTATAAATTAATATGATCCCACGCAATCCCATTTATAAGCGCAATATGCGGCTTATAGTGAAGAAACTTTGGGCGTGAATCAATTGGCGACGACGCATACTCATCTCCTTCAATAATAATCAATGGTGCGTTTGAAGACAATCGAACTGTCGTGTCAAAACCATCAATTGGATCTCCAATCCAATAGTCGAAGATTCGGTTATGGTATTTCAGCGCGTGCAGAATAATAGCTGCGATAGTCGTTTTGCCGTGACTGCCTGCAATGACAATTCGCTGTTTTTCCTGACTCTGTTGATAAATAAATTCAGGATACGAATAAATAGGTAATCCTAATTCGAGTGCTTTTGCTAATTCTGGATTATCCTTGCGGGCGTGCATGCCAACGATAACGGCATCTAAACCGGTGTTGATTTTATCCGGGAACCAACCCATCTCTCCAGGCAGTAGCTTATACTGCTGCAAACGCGTTCGCGAAGGTTCGTAGATGATTTCGTCGGAGCCAGTAATAGTGTGGCCTTGTTGCTGGAGTGCAAGCGCCAGATTGTGCATGGCACTGCCACCGATAGATATAAAATGGATAGACTGGGGCATTCGATAAATCAATCAATGTCAAGAAGCAAAAGTACGGCTTCTTTTCGGTTTGCCCGACGAACTTAAACAGTGAGCTGATTTTGTGTGTTTTCCTACTATTAAATTTGTACGATTCCCGAATCAAACTGCTTACTTTTTCGTTGACTAGCTTGCGAATAGACTTTACTTGGAAAGCCCGATTTTCGGGGCCAAATTCGCGCCTGTTTTTTTATAACCACAAACTGCAACGGCTAGCACGCCGGAGCGGCACAGCCCACTTTATGCGTCGAACGTAGGGATGAAGACATACTATGATTTGATTGACCAGACGTTTGAATTCCCAACACGGGAATTCAATGTCGAGAAAAACGAGCTGATGTTCAATAATGTCCCATTGATGGACATTGTCAAGGAGTACGGTACGCCCTTGAAACTGACGTATTTACCGAAAATTACTGAGCATATTGAGCATGCCAAGCTGCTGTTTAAGAATGCAATGAAGCGGTATAACTACAAAGGGAACTATACATATTGCTATTGCACAAAGTCGTCCCATTTTCGGTTTGTGCTCGACGAAGTGCTTAAAAACAATGTTCACCTCGAAACCTCTTCAGCTTATGATATTCCTATTATTCGGGAATTAGTTAAGATGGGCAAGGTTTCCAAGAACACGTATATTGTTTGTAATGGTTATAAGCGCCCCTTGTATACGCAATATATCAGCGAACTTATCAATGAGGGTTTTACTAACTGTATCCCAGTACTCGATAATCTTAAGGAAATTGAGGCTTACGAAAATTCTATAACTGCCGACACAGTTAATTTTGGTATCCGAATCGCTACAGATGAGGAGCCGAATTTTGCGTTCTATACCTCACGACTAGGTATTCGCTACAGCGATGTGAACGAATTGTATCGTAGTAAAATCCAGTCCAACGAGAAGTTTAAGCTGAAAATGCTTCACTTCTTCATCAATACGGGTATCAAAGACAGCGCGTACTACTGGAGCGAATTGAGCCGGTTTATGTACAAATACTGCGAATTGAGAAAAATTTGCCCAGATCTTGATTCGATTGACATTGGTGGTGGTATGCCGATTCAAACGTCGTTCCAGTTCACGTATGACTACCAGGCCATGATTGACCAAATCGTGGAAAGTATTCAGTGGATTTGCAATAAAAGCAACGTTCCTGTTCCGCATATCTTTACCGAATTTGGTTCGTATACAGTGGGTGAAAGCGGAGCCGTTATCTACAAAGTGATTGATCAGAAACTACAGAATGACAAAGAGCTGTGGTATATGATCGACGGCTCATTCATTACGCAACTACCTGATTCGTGGGGGCTTGGACAGAAATACATAATGCTGTCAGTGAATAACTGGGATAATCCCTATCAAAAAGTAAATCTGGGTGGCCTGACCTGCGATTCGCACGATTTTTATAATACCGAAGCTCACAGTGCTGACTTATATCTGCCGATTTTCGATCAGGATACCGAAGATCAGTATATTGGGCTGTTTCATACAGGAGCTTATCAGGAGTCGCTGGGGGGTTATGGCGGCATCCAGCATTGCCTGATTCCTGCCCCACAACACGTTATTGTGGACAAAGACGAGGAAGGTAATTTACGGACTCGTTTGTTCGCTCCTGAGCAAAATAGCGAAGTTATGCTGAAGATTCTGGGTTATGGCGGTGCGGAACCCGGTATGACCGAACTGGAAGCTACTGAAGCCGCTGAAGAGCGTGAGGAAGAAGCAGAGCTTTTAAAGGAGGAAAATTAGTCCCGGTAAAATGTAAACTGTACAGTTTTTGGCACTATTTTCGTTTAACAATCTGGAGGTTAACGAGACAAACGGACGAACAACTTCATGAAAAAGTTACTGATTCTTGGGACTGTACTAGCTACCCTCTCGCTCGGAGCCTGCTCCCGTAAGGCAAATTGTCCCGCCTATGGTAGTGTGCAGAAGAAGCCCGCGCCAACACAGGTACGAGCGTAAGGAAACGATTCATTAATCAATAGAAAAGCCCGATTTATACATTGTATAAATCGGGCTTTTCTATTGATTAATGAAAAATTAAGCACATTCCAATACAAACCGGGAGGCTTCCAAGAGATTAGTTGCGTAACCATCACATTCTGATGAATGCTGTGGATCGTGCGCAATACGTACTGTTCGAACACCAACACGCTTACCCGCCTGCATGTCGCGCAGAGCATCGCCAATCATCCAGGAGCCATCTGGTGCGATGTTATATTTGGCCATTGCCTTTTCAAGCAACAATGAACCTGGCTTACGCGTAAGCGATTCTGTGTCGTATTTAGGGTGATGTGGGCAATAATAAATATCGTCAATGAGCTTGCCACACTGATCCTGCAAATAGTTGTAACACATCATTACGTCCTCACGGGTATATAGCCCCTTGGCAATACCTGCCTGATTTGTTATAACAATCAGCAAATAGCCTGCATCTTTTAATAAACGCAATGCTTCTGGCACACCATCAGGAATGATGAAGTCCTCAACGCGATAGACGTAGTCCGTTCGATCTTCGTTCAAAACACCGTCGCGATCCAGAAAAATACATTTGTTCATTGATGATAAGAAATGATAGCAGGCAATAATACAATTATTTAATTAAATAATTGTATTATTGCCTTAAAATAATTGTTAATATTTCCTGAGTGGCCAAAAGATGGTCATAATCAGGAAGTAAACATGATAAAAAGATAGTGTTACCTAGACCACCAAATCGGTTAGCCGCTGTTCTAATGCATGAATTTTAGATTCGGCATCAGCCAGCTTCTGTCGCTCACGATCAATAACTTCGGGCTTTGCATTAGCAACAAACTTCTCGTTCGATAGTTTTTTTAATACCGAATCGCGGAAGCCAATATTGTACTCCAACTCTTTACGGGTCGTTGCAATTTCCTGCTCAACATCGATCTCGCCCGCCAGATTGATGAAAAACTCATCGCTCTTGATTAGGAACGAAACGCCTAAAGAAGACTCACTCGGCGTGGATTCGCTGTCAACAGCCTCACCAACGTAGCTAATGGCTGAGACATTAGCCATTTTCTGAATTAACAGTTCCAGCGTTTCGAAACGACTGGACGTAGTTGTTTTGATTGCTAGCGGAAGTTCGGTTTTAGGCGAAATCTGCTTGGAGTTTCGAATGTTCCGAACATTGGAAATGATATCGAACAACGTCTCGAAATCAGTCAGAATTTGGGAGTCGATGGCTCCTGCTTTTGGGAATGGGGCAATACAAATACTTTCTCCCTCTTTGCGCTCACGGATATCCTGCCAGATTTCTTCTGTAATGAACGGCATGAACGGATGCGCCAGCCCCATTAGTCGCTCGAAAAAATTGATCGTAGCTTCATACGTAGCACTGTCTATAGGCTGAGGTGTGCCCGTAGTCGTATCAAAAGCAGGTTTTATTAGTTCCAGATATTGCGAACAGAAATCATCCCAGATAAGCTTGTAAACAGCCTGCAGTGCGTCTGAAATACGGAACTTACTGAAATCGTCTTCGATCTGGATTAACGTTGTGTTCAGTTTCGATTCAAACCAGTTAATGGCCAATTGATTGGTTTTTCCATCAATCGATTCATTAACCGTCCAGCCTTTTACCAATCGGAATGCATTCCAGACTTTGTTGCTGAAATTACGGCCCTGCTCAACCAGCTTTTCGTCGAACATCAGGTCATTACCAGCCGCTGAGCTGAACAGCATACCCGTACGAACGCCGTCGGCTCCATATTTTTCAATCAGGTCGAGTGGATCGGGCGAGTTGCCTAATGATTTCGACATTTTACGACCCAACTTATCGCGGACAATACCTGTCAGATAAACGTTTTTGAATGGCGCTTCGCCCCGGTACTCATAGCCAGCAATAATCATCCGGGCAACCCAGAAAAACAGAATTTCGGGCGCTGTAACCAGATCGTTCGTTGGGTAGTAATAATTGATATCGGCGTTGTTGGGATCTTTCAGTCCGTCGAATACCGATATGGGCCAAAGCCACGATGAGAACCAGGTATCGAGAACGTCCTCGTCCTGAGTCAGATCGGCTTCGGTCATGGCAAAAAGCAGCATTTCGTGCTGTACTTTTTCCAGCGCTTCGTGTTTGTTTTTGGCCACGATAATCGTTCCGTCCTGCATATAAAACGCAGGAATCCGTTGGCCCCACCACAATTGCCGACTGATACACCAATCATGTACGTTCTCCATCCAGGATCGGTACATGTTCTTGAACTTGGGCGGAACGAGTTGAATGGTATCGTCCATAACGTTCTTGAGCGCGGGCTTCGATAGCTCGTCCATTTTCAGGAACCATTGCAACGACAACTTAGGCTCGATAACGGCGCCCGTTCGCTCCGACGTACCAACGTTTGACTTATAGTCTTCGGTTTTTACCAGATTACCAGACTCTTCCAGCAACTTGATAATGGCCTTCCGAGCGGCAAATCGATCCATGCCGACCAGAATCTGGGCTTTCTCATTCAGCGTACCGTCGTCGTTAAGCGTATCCAAAACAGGCAGATTGTGCTTAATGCCCAGTGCATAGTCATTTGGATCGTGAGCAGGTGTCACTTTCAAACCACCCGTTCCGAAATCCATCGTTACGTATTCGTCGGTAATGATGGGGATTTCGCGATTAATAAGCGGAATTATGGCTTTTTTGCCATGCAAATGCGTATAACGTTCGTCGTTTGGATTGACCGCAATCGCTGCATCGGCCATGATCGTTTCTGGACGAACAGTGGCAATCGTGATATAATCCTGATCGGCGCCCCCCGCTATCTCGTACCGGATATAAACCAGCTTCTGCTGAATTTCTTTCGTGATTACCTCTTCATCAGAAACGGCCGTTTTGCCCTGTGGGTCCCAGTTGACCATGCGGACACCCCGATAGATTTGGCCTTTGTTGTAGAGGTCAACAAATACGTCAATAACTGAATCGTGGAGCGCTGGCTCCATGGTGAAACGAGTGCGATCCCAATCGCAGGACGCACCGAGTTTACGGAGCTGCTGGAGAATGATACCACCATATTTGTGGGTCCATTCCCAGGCATATTCCAGAAATTCGTCGCGAGTCAGGTCCTTTTTGCTGATACCTCGTTCTTTAAGCATAGCCACCACTTTCGCTTCTGTAGCGATGCTGGCGTGGTCGGTGCCCGGTACCCAACAAGCATTCTTGCCTTCCATACGAGCTTTGCGAACCAGCACATCCTGGATGGTATTATTGAGCATGTGGCCCATATGCAGCACACCCGTTACGTTCGGCGGTGGGATGACGACCGTGTAAGGTTCGCGTTCATCGGGTGTAGACTTGAAAAATTGGTTATCAAGCCAATATTGATACCATTTTTCTTCAATCTCCTGGGGGGCATATGTCTTTGAAATCATAATCTAAGAGACCTGCGCCGTTTTACCTCGAAACCAATTCCGTATAGTAAAAACCGACTGGGGTTTTATGGATAAAAGACAAAATTAGTTAAATTGGATAGGGCGAAAAAACGAAAGCGGGTCTTTACCAGTTTTATCGGTATACTTCCCCGACACAGGTATGGAATTCGGAAAAATACAGAACCCTGATGCCGTAAATTTTTCCCTGCCACCCGGTTCGTCGTTCAACGCTCGAATCTGGGCAGCCGTTGAACCAACGCATCGACCTATGGTATCTATTGGCGGACCTATCTGGGCCAATAAAGACTATGTTGGTAAGGTATATCCGTCGAACGCGAAGGAGCGCGATTTCCTGCATTATTACACACGCCAGTTCAACACGATTGAGCTAAACCTGACTCATTACCAGATTCCAACGGCAGGAATGATCGAGCGGTGGAAAGCCGAAGCATCTAATGGGTTTACTTATTGCCCGAAATTTCCGCAGATTATCAGTCACGAACGTCAATTGATTGCTACCGAAGGGCTTACCGAAGAATTTATAAATGCGGTATTGAATCTGGAAGAATTTCTGGGTATGACATTTTTGCAACTACCTCCCAATTTCGGACCTGATAAATGGCCCATTTTGGAAGCCTATCTCAAAAGTTTGCCCGATGAGCTGGATGTGGCCGTTGAGTTTCGCCATCCGGATTGGTTTAGCAAAGCAACGGTTTGGCAACAGACACTTGAACGGCTTTATATGTTACGTCGGCATGTTGTCATTACAGATGTAGCAGGCCGACGCGATGTGCTGCATATGGGCCTCAGTAGCCCTGTGTTAACGCTCCGATTTATTGCCAATGAAGGCCATCCTACAGATTATACTCGCACCGATGCCTGGATTCAACGACTAAAAACCTGGTTTGAGAAAGGGATACAAACCGCCTATTTATTTATTCACGGCGGTGGCGACAATGATACCGCTCCCGAATTGATTCTCTATTGGATTCGTGAGTTGAACAAACATTGTGGGCTGAATCTTCGCGAGCCAGTCTTGCAGCCTAAAGTCGTGCAGGGTAGTTTGTTTTGATTTACAACCGCAAGCGTTTACCTTTGCCTTATGATTTCAGCAACCACAAACCATCGGCATCATCATTCTGAGCGGTAGCGCAGCAGAACAAGATGCTCGTGTTTGTGAATTCGGAGAGAAAATTCTGATTACCACAATATACAAAGCCCGGTTCTGCAAAGGAACCGGGCTTTTGCATTATGAAAACTGTCATTATCAAATACAACGCCGGTAACGTTCAGTCCGTCATGTACGCACTAGAACGTCTGGGAGCCAGTTACTTGCTTACCGATGATGAAGCAGAAATTCGCTCAGCCGATAAAGTTATTTTTCCCGGCGTGGGTGAAGCCAGCACAGCTATGGCCTATCTGCGGGAGCGTGGAATTGATAAATTGATTCCATCATTGAAACAGCCTGTACTCGGCACATGCGTTGGTATGCAGCTTATGTGCCGGTATTCAGAAGAAAACGACACGACCTGTATGGGCGTTTTCGATATCGACGTTCGGCGGTTTCCTGCTGAGCCTGGTTTTAAAGTGCCCCATACGGGCTGGAATAATATTCATACCCTGCGAGGTCCTTTGACTGAAGGCTTACCCGAAAACGCCTATATGTACTTTGTGCATAGCTATGCCGCAGATGTGTACTCCGAAACGACAGCTATTTGCGATTATGTTCGCCCGTTTAGTGCCATGCTTCATCGAGATAACTTCTACGCGGCTCAGTTTCACGCTGAAATTAGCGGCAACGTTGGCCAGCGGATTCTGGAGAATTTTTTGAAACTTTCTTAAACGCAGAGGATAGGGAGGTTATACAGAGTGCGCAAAGCAATTCTCTGTTTCCTCTGTGAATTCTCTGCTATCTCTTCCGGTCCGCCGGTGCGGTTTAAAATATGTATATCATACCTGCTATTGACATTATCGAAGGCAAAGCCGTCCGCTTAACGCAGGGCGACTACAACCAGAAAAAAGAATATAACGCCCGGCCGCTGGAAGTGGCTAAGCAATTTGAAGATGCCGGTCTGACGCGCCTGCACCTGGTTGATCTTGACGGAGCCAAGGAAAAACGTGTGATTAACTGGAAGGTGTTGGAATTGATCGCATCCAAAACTAGTCTACACGTTGATTTTGGTGGAGGTGTTCAGTCTGATGATGATTTGCGGATGGTATTCGAATGTGGTGCCAAGCAGGTTACGGGTGGGAGCATTGCTGTAAAGCAACCTGACGTACTGGAGCGCTGGCTATCACAGCATGGCCCAGATAAAATTATTCTTGGAGCCGATGCTAAAAATGAGAAAATCGCAGTAAGTGGCTGGGAAGAAGGTACTGAAGTCTGGATTTACGACTTTCTGGAAAAATGGACCGAGAAAGGCGTAAAGTATGTTATCAGTACCGACGTAGCCAAGGATGGTCTCTTGCAGGGACCTTCGTTTGACTTATACCGCAACATGCAGGACCAATTTCCCGATCTGAACATCATTGCCAGTGGGGGAGTCAGCAACATGGATGACATTGAAATGCTGGCCGATATGGATGTTTTCGGCGTTATCGTTGGCAAGGCGATTTATGAAGGACGGGTGACACTGAAGCAGCTACAAATGATTAACGGGATATAAAGGTTATATGAAAAGCTGGTTCACTATCTCTCTATGCAGCTTTTGCTTATTAATTCCATTTATTGCAATCTGCCAGAATAAACTGTCAGGGCAACAACGATTTGAAAAGCTTGCCCGCGAAATAGGGTTAAAAACGCCACAGCTGACAGAAGGAGAGTACGAGATTCGTATCTGGAATAATCAGTCTTTTCATTATGGTGATGCACAAATACTTTATGTATTAACCAATAGGAATTATCAAGTTGGCTTATCCAAATATATTCTTAAGTCTAGTAAAACTAGGTTTAAATCTGCCAAGAAAATTAACGCAAACAAATCTGTCACAGATAGCTTGTGGCTACAATTAGTACAACAAGATATTCTAAACTTGCCTAGTGAAGGAGTTATTAATAATCAACTTCATCCTGCCCCTAAAAGCCATTCTGAACATGTTAATGGAAGCATAGAAAAGGATGGTAGTTTTACTATATACGGCTATAAAACAGAACGGTCAGTATGGATTACAGACGGCGAAAGCTATTATTTTGAAGTATTTGGGACAAGTAGTTATCAAATTCATCAATACGATAATCCTGAAGCATATCTACATGCTATGCCTAATGTTATTGGACTTCAAAAGGTGGTTAGTATTTTAAACGAAATCGTATCCTTTTTTCCAGCGCCCAAATAATATAATGAGCCACTAAATCTATGACTGTAGAATATACCATTAGCACAGACAAAACTAAACTCAACTTGGAAGTTATTCATCGCTTTTTGAGCGAGGAAGCTTATTGGAGTCTCAATATTCCGCTAGAGATTGTCCAGCGCTCTATTGAGAACTCGCTTTGTTTTGGTGTTTACCAGGATGAAAATCAAGTCGGATTTGCGCGGGTCATCACAGATACGGCTACGTTCGGGTATCTGGCTGATGTATTTATTCTACCCGAACATCGGGGTCTGGGTTTGTCCAAAAAACTCGTGGCGTTCATTATGGATTATCCATCATTACAAGGTTTGCGTCGTATCATGCTGGTTACGCGAGATGCTCACGGATTGTACAAACAGTTTGGCTTCCAGCCAATTGATACTCCCGAAAATACCATGTCTATTAAAGCTTTTACTGCTTACTGATGCTTACCAAACGAATTATTCCCTGTCTTGATATAAAGGATGGTCGAACTGTAAAAGGAACCAACTTTGTCAACCTTCGTGATGCTGGCGATCCGGTTGCTCTCGCTGCTGTCTATGCTGAACAAGGCGCTGATGAACTGGTTTTCCTGGACATTACGGCTACCGTAGATGGACGCAAAACGTTGATTGACCTAGTTAGAAATGTCGCGCACACCATTAATATTCCATTTACCGTTGGGGGAGGAATATCGTCTGTGGCAGACGTATCGGCTCTCCTAAATGCTGGTGCTGACAAAATTTCTATTAATTCTTCGGCCGTACGAAACCCAGATTTGGTCAACGAACTGGCTTTGGAATTTGGTAGTCAATGCATCGTCGTGGCGATTGATACGCGCTATGTAAATGACGAACACATCGTTCATACGCATGGCGGTCGTAGACCTATCGAACTACGTACTATTGCCTGGGCAAAAGAAGTGGAAGACCGGGGAGCGGGCGAAATTCTGCTAACCTCAATGGATACTGACGGTACTAAAGCGGGTTTTGCTCTTGAGTTAACAGCACAAATTTCGGGAGTCGCTAATATTCCGGTCATTGCCTCAGGCGGAGCGGGTTCAATGGAACATTTCGTAGATGTGTTCACTACCGGGAAAGCAGATGCCGGACTAGCCGCGAGTATCTTCCACTTCAAAGAAATCGAAATTCCAATGCTGAAAAGCTATCTGCGTGAGAAAGGAATTGAAATGCGGATTTGATTATGAAGTGCGGGTGGAAACCCGCGTAGTTATAGATTAAGATTGTGTAGTACTTATACGCGGGTTTCTACCCGCACTTCATAATCAAAACTTGAACCCTAACTCCAGCGAGACAATCCGGCTTTTAGAAACCAACTCACTACCGCGTGCAACGTTGATTAAACCTCGCTGGTAACTCATACCAAGATTGAACGCGTTATTCTGATTGATTTTATATTGTATTCCCGTTCCCAGTAGCAACTCAACATCGCCAAATCCGTACTGCCGTCGACTGCCTCCACTTTCGGCGGTATAAAGTCCATTTCGAGCTTCATCCAGGGCTTTTTCGGCCAGTTTAATGCTGAACAAGCCACCAGTTTGAATATACAAACGCATATTCGGCGCGATGTTATTGGCGAACATTTTTACCGTGGCTGGAATCTGTAGATACTGTAAATTGTAGATTGACTCCTTCTCGGGTGCGCCCGGATTCCATACACTTGAACCAAACGTACCAGGCATTTGAAAGCCAGATCGCTTGATCGTGTACCAAAGCCCTGAACTAAACGCGTATCGGTCTTTGAAGAAAAAATAATCGAGTGACGCCCCAACACTCATTCGCACACCTGCACCATTATCGCGGAAACCAGCATAAGTACCTGTTCCCTGAGCTGTATTCAGGTCGAGCGACGGAGCGAACCGGATACTCATTTCGATTAGGTGGCTCACCCAGGCGTAATCTGGCCCAGATCCATATCCATTGTTTTCAGTCTGTTCGCCAGTTTGTTGCTTCCGACGACGGCGTTTTCGATCATCGTCATACTCCTGACGATTCTTGTCCTGTCCATCGTAATTATCCCCTAATATTTTGCGGAATCGTTTTTCTGTTACGCTCGATTCTTTGGTGCGCATCTTATATAATGCGGGTGATGTTGACTGAGCCCAACCATGGCTAATTGTCAGGATGACCAAAATCAAACTTAACCCTGCAACTTTTTTCATAATTTTGCACGTTTTCTATATTGAAAACTCGTGATTTTCATGCGAATACACACAGCCCTTGCGGGGCTTTTTTGCTTACTTTTATTGGCTTCGTGTACTAAAAACGAAGACGTTACGCTTATCCGGTTCGACCAGCAACTTTTTTCTGGTAAATCACCCGACAAGATCAAGTCATTGCTGAACCAGAATCCGGTTGTCTCTCAATTGTACTTTAACGCGAACAGAGCCGGAAATGATACAGCCCTCGTTCATGAATTGACCAACCGGGTCAATAACCCGGCTCTCAATGAACTCAATGCCCAGATTCAGGATGAGTTTGGCGACATGACTGATTTACGCAGTCAATTGGCTCAAGCTTTTACAAACATAAAAAAAGACTTCCCCGATTTCCATTCGCCCAGAGTCGCAACCGTTGTGACGGGATTCCTGGGCCCCGATCTGGTGGTTACGGATAGTTTAATCGTTATTGGTCTCGACTACTTTGCAGGTCCGAAAGTGAAATATCGCCCACAAGGCCCTGAGTATCCACAATATATTTTACGTCGATACACGAAAGAATACATTGTTCCCGCTATAGTTTTCGCGATCTCAGATAAATACAATGCCACGAACCGGACTGACCAAACGATGCTGGCCGATATGATGTACTATGGCAAAGGCTACATATTTACGAAAACAATGATGCCTGATATCGGTGGAGAACCCATTGCAGATAGCCTTGTCATCGGTTACTCAGACAAACAACTAACGCAAACGTTTAATGCCCAGGATGTCGTTTGGGGGCATTTTATTGATAATCAGTTGTTGTATCAGACAAATCCGGCAATAAAACAGCGATATTTGAATGAGCGACCTTTCACGGCTGAAATCGGTCCGGATTGCCCCGGCGCTATTGGTCGTTGGGTTGGTTGGCGAATTGTGGGGCGGTACCATGACGAGCATAGTGGTGTAAGCATCGCTGATTTAATGCGAAATGCTGATGCCCGGCAAATTTTTGAACAATCAGGATATAAAGGACAAAAAGACTAGTGAATCAGTGATAGTGGTAAAATAAGTGTAGTTAGTCATTCTCTGAAACCTACTGCACATAATAATCCACTACACCATTCCACCAAAAATAATGGCGAAACGAGGACGAGGTTTTGGCGAAGAAGCCAGCAAAGAGGATAAAAAGAAATTTAGTAAAGAAGGATTTAAAAAAGCCCTGAACATATTTCGGTTTGTAAGACCGTATCGGTTTCAATACATCATTGGGTTTGTATTTCTGATCTTATCGACTGGTACAACGATGAGTTTCGGGCTGCTTATTGGTCAGATTACCAGCGTTATTCAGGGGAAATCTGCATTTACTCTCAATCAGGTGACGCTGTTTTTTGTGGGCGTGCTGATAGCACAGGCAGTTTTTTCGTTCTTCCGAATTTACTTTTTCTCGCAGGTAAGCGAGCGGGCTATGGCCGATGTACGTCAGGCGACCTACAGTAAAATTATTACCCTGCCCATTCGATTTTTTGAGCAACGACGCGTAGGTGAATTAACTAGCCGTATCTCTGCTGATATTTCCCAGTTACAAGACGTACTGACACTGACAGTAGCTGAGTTATTTCGGCAAGTCGGTACGCTGACAATTGGTACAGCCATTATTTTTTACGTTTCCTGGAAGCTGACATTGTTCATGCTGGCCACCTTTCCGGTTATTATCGTAGCTGCCATGTTCTTTGGTCGGTTTATCCGCCGACTGTCAAAACAGGCTCAGGATTTGCTGGCTGAGGCAAACATAATTGTTGAGGAAACGCTTCAGTCAGTAAATGTGGTAAAGGCCTTTACAAACGAAAAGCTGGAAATTAACCGCTATGGCACGGCGTTGCAGCGAGTAGTGGCTACGGCCTTGCGAGCAGCCCGATTCCGGGGAGTATTTGTATCCTTTGTGATTTTCGCCCTTTTTGGCGGTATTATTGGTGTAGTTTGGTTTGGTGGATCGTTGGTTATGGCTGGTGAAATGCCTTTTGCTGATCTGCTCACGTTTATTGTCTACACAACGTTTATCGGTGGCTCTGTAGCAGGAATGGGCGATTTATACGCTCAATTACAGCGGACGATTGGCTCATCGGAGCGGGTTCTGGAAATTCTGGAAGAGCCTTCGGAAGTAAATCCTGATGAGGAAACACCCCTGTTTGTGCCAGTGCATGGTCATGTGCAGTTCAACGATGTCCGTTTCTCATATCCATCGCGCCCTGAAATACCCGTTTTAAAAGGCATCTCGTTTGATGTGGCTGCCGGACGAAAAATTGCTCTGGTTGGCCAAAGTGGTGCTGGAAAATCGACTATCGTTCAATTGTTGATGCGCTATTACCAAATCGGCGGTGGTCAAATTACGGTGGATGATCGCGATCTGTCAGGTTTCAACGTAACAGAACTACGGAAAAACATTGCTGTTGTACCACAGGAAGTGATGTTGTTTGGCGGCACCATTCTGGAAAATATTCAATACGGTAAACCTGGTGCAACAGAAGTTGAAATACGGGAAGCTGCTCGGAAGGCCAATGCTCTTCAATTTATTGATTCATTTCCCGAAGGATTGCAAACGATTGTTGGCGAACGGGGCGTTAAATTGTCAGGAGGTCAACGGCAACGAATTGCTATTGCACGCGCTATTTTGAAAGACCCCGCTATTTTAATTCTGGACGAAGCCACAAGTTCGCTCGATGCCGAATCGGAACGGCTAGTGCAGGAAGCGTTGGACGTATTGATGCAAAATCGAACAACGATCATTATTGCCCACCGCCTGGCGACAATTCGGAAAGTAGATCGAATTTATGTGATGCGCGAGGGGCAAATCGCTGAGTCGGGCACGCACGATGAGTTGGCGATTCAGGAAGACGGCATCTATGCAAATCTGGTTAAATTGCAGTTTGAGATAACAGAATAAAATGAGTTTTTAGTCGATAATCATTAGTAAATAGACTATCGACAACTGACTATCGATTTATATACCATGACACTAGCCGAAAAAACCCTGAAAGACTTCAACCTCCGCCACACCAATGGTCGTGAGGAGGTGCTGGATTTGTTTCTGAACGCTGGTCATGCACTAGCGCACAACGATGTAGAAAATGGCCTTGGTCCCGATCACGACCGAGTCACGATTTATCGAACACTTCGCACATTCTTAGATAAAGGACTCTTACACAAAGTTCTTGATGATGAAGGAGGCACTAAATATGCCCTTTGCCGTGAGCGATGTGCCGATGGCCACCATCACCACGACCATGTTCATTTTAAGTGCGAAGCCTGTGGGCAAACGACCTGTTTGGATCAGGTTAGTATCCCTTCAGTAGCGCTTCCTGAAGGCTACAATCGGAAAGAAATGAACCTACTGATTCAGGGCGTTTGCCTGGATTGTAATAAATAGCGCAGCTTTTTTGTCATGCTGACGAAGGAAGCATCTTAAAATTCCCTTACGTACTCATTGGCAAATTTTAAGATGCTTCCTTCGTCAGCATGACAAAAAATAGAATGACTCCCGAAACCACTTTTCAAGACCGTCAACAGCAATTTAGTAAGGCCGAACAAGCCGCCCAACGTCAGCATAACCAACTGGCTTTTTGGCGGCTTGTCTGGTTTATAGGCAGTGTTGCAGCTGTTTGGCTCCTCATTCGACTTGATTATCAACTTGGGGCCGTAGTTGCTTTTTTAACTGGCATAGTTGGCTTTTTGATACTATTGAAAAAACACCAATCCGTTCGGCGTGAGCGCGATCTGAGCCATCAGCTGGTTTTTATTAACCAGGACGAAGCTGCCCGACTTAAACGCCAGTATCTACGCCCCGAAACGGGCGATTTATTTGGTAGCCCAACACACCATTATTCAGGTGATTTAGACGTATTTGGTAAGCATTCGCTTTTCCGTCTTCTTAACCGTACACATACGTATGAAGGCCAGAGCCGACTGGCAACATGGCTCAAGGTACCATCCAACCCTGATGCGATTCGACTTCGCCAACAAGCTGCTACTGAACTAAAGCCCCAAATCGATTGGAGACAGCAACTTGAAGCTCTGGCAGACATAGAAGAAACCATTGGCCGCTCGCCCGATGCATTGATTAAGTGGGCAATAGCAGAAACTTCACCTTTGCCTGGCTATTTGAATGTTGTCCGATTTTTATTTCCAGCCATTACACTGGGTTTATTCGTGGCTTGGCTATTGGGTTACGTACCTGGCACAGCTGTATTAGTTAGTTTAGCTGTTCATGGCTTGATACTTAGTCAAACAGCGGCAAAGACCAAAGACGCAAGCGAACAAACATTCGAAATTTCGGCGGCTTTGCGGGCATTTCAGTCGCTCATTAAGCAGGCAGAACAAGTGCAGGGCGATTCAGTTCGCCTACGAGCTATTCGGGAGGCATTGACGTCCAAAGATCGCTCGGCATCCGAAGCAATTGGCCAACTTAGTCAGCTAACCGAAGGATTAAATTACCGACGAAATCCCTATTTCTTTCTCTTGTTTGGAATCGCTAGTTTGTGGGATATTCATTACTTGTTCCGGCTCGAACGCTGGCGACAGCAGTACGGCCCCGATCTTAGTCGTTGGTTCAAAGCACTCGGTGAACTAGAAGCACTCAATAGTTTGGCTGGGTTTGCTTATGCGAATCCGACGTACACAACCCCCGACATTGTTGACGACGAGTTCCTGTTGGATTTTACGCAGGCATCTCACCCATTATTACCCCCCGATCGTAGCGTTGCCAATTCACTTACATTGAGTGGTGCCGGGCAGACAGTGTTGATTACAGGCTCAAATATGTCAGGGAAAAGCACGTTCCTACGCACTATTGGTGCCAATGTCGTGCTGGCACTGGCAGGTGCCGTTGTAAGCGCCGATCGATTCTGGTGTTCACCTGTTCGGGTATTTACGAGTATGCGAACACAGGACTCACTAGAAGAAAGCACATCATCGTTCTATGCTGAATTAAAACGGCTTCAAACACTCATTGGCCTCACAAAGCCAATCACATCTACTGATCAGAGTCGCTTGCCGCAGGATCGCCTACCAGTTCTCTATTTCTTGGATGAAATTCTAAAAGGAACGAATTCTGCTGATCGCCACCGAGGAGCGGAAGCACTCATTAGGCAACTACACCAAACGACTGCTTCTGGCTTTGTTTCGACCCACGATCTCGAATTGGGTCAGCTTACAGATGCCGATAATTTTGTACGCAACTTCCATTTTCAATCTGACTTACACGATGGCGAACTTGTATTCGATTACAAGCTCCGTAATGGCATCTGTGAAAGTTTCAATGCCAGTCAGCTAATGAAAGCTATTGGCATTGAGATGGATGTTGTTAAGAAGTAAAGGCATTCCTTGCATGCCTTACTATTTAAATTTTTGACCAGGCGAAAATCGCAATCTTACACTAGGTTTAGGAGCTTTCTATAAAGCCAAAACAACCTCTATGAGTACTTGTTAGATAGTACGAAAGCAGTATATTTGCCTCAATGAAAAACAGTATGCAAGCATACTGTTTTTTTATAATTGCTAAAAAGGCATGCTGAAAGGTCAACTAATTGCAAATGGAAGTAGTATAGAGGAAATAAAAAAGCCTTCTCAGTTGAGAAGGCTTGACGCTAGGGTGGTGGTGATGGACGGAATCGAACCGCCGACACAAGGATTTTCAGTCCTTTGATTTAAGTACCTCTGTTGCGTTTTAAGATATGTATAGGGCTAATAATCAACTACTTATCTGCTGGATTGGTCTTATATGTATCCATATGAATTCAAGTAAAAACGCGGTTTGTTTACGAATAGTTTACGAATCTTTTTTGTAACTTTGATCATGGCAACGATCAAAGCAGTCATCAAACCCGATCAAAAAAAGGATGGGACTTTTCCCATCGTGATTAGGATCACTAAGAACCGCAAGACGAACTATGAGCCTATTGGATATAGTGTCACGCTAGACCAATGGGACTCTGCTCAAGGATGCGTTCGCAAAAACTATCCAAACTCTGTACGGCTTAACAATCTTATTGCCAAGCGCCTTGCCGAATTAAGCGGCAAAGCCATTGAGCTTGAAACGGAAAAGCAAGAGGTCACAGCAAATCATATCAAGAGAAGCCAGAAGAAGGCCCCCGTTGCGCTATTTTTTCATCAGGCAGACTTATATCTCTCAGGCCTTAAAACTGCCGGAAAATACAATCAATACACTGCCGATAAACCGAGAGTCAAACACTTCAAAGAATTTTTAAAACGAGATATTGCTTTCCCGGAAATCGAAGTTTCAACGCTTGAAGCTTTTAAAGCTTATATCAAAAACACGTTGAAACTGTCTGAGAGATCGGCCATGAACCACCTTTCTATGGTGCGCTCGGTTTTCAGTCACGCTAAGAGACATAAGCTGATAAAGGAGGATAGCTCCCCTTTTGGTAAGGATAAGATGGTTATCAAATTCCCTGAATCCGGTAAGGTCGGATTGAGCCCGGCTGAAATTAAAAACCTTGAAACAGTGCACTTGGCAGAAAGACCCAATCACTGCCGCAATCTTTGGCTTTTTGCCTATTATTTCGCTGGCATGCGCGTGTCGGATGTGCTGCGATTACGGTGGAATGATATTCAAGATGGCCGCCTTATCTATGTGATGGGTAAAAATGATAAAGTTGGGACATTGAAGGTTCCTGAAAAGGCCAATGCAATTTTAATGCAGTATAAGCCTTTCAAAAAACAGAACGACGACTTCATTTTCCCGGAGCTAAAAGACGTAGATGTTACAGATCAATTTGTCCTTGAGCGCACCATCGCTTTCAAAACCAGTGCCATTGATAAATGCCTGAAAAGGGATGTTGCCCCTGCCGCAAATATCACCAAGAAACTCACCATGCATATTGCACGTCACTCTTTTGCGACGGAAGCAGGCGATAAAATCCCCATTCAAATGTTGCAAAAGCTTTACCGGCATTCAAATGTTACCACAACGCTCGGTTATCAAGCGGCTTTCATAAACAAGGATGCGGATGATGCCCTCGATAAAGTGCTAAACTCTTAGCCCGCCAAGGTGCGTATAGGCATAATCATTCCCTAACCCTATATGCCTACGAACAGAAAGAACAATTGCTGTTTTTCTTCCCACTCTCATTCTCGGTAAAGTAGTTCGTAACATGATAGCCTTCTTCTTGGGCTTCTAGTCCCGGGCCATTTTTTCCTGTCGGTAAGTCGATACTGTACGTCTTCAGCTTGATAGCGAGCAAAGCCATCACTCTAGTTCTAGTTACCTAAGTGAGTTTTACGAACCTCATGCGTCTGTAAAACGCACTTAATTAACATTTTTGAAAAGAGATTAAAGAGTGCTTTTCGTAATTTGGGTAAATTTGCAGAATCTTACATAAATCCTCATGGATAATTCTGTGAGAATGTACAGCACCGACTGACCGAATAATTCATCACTTACCTATCAAAGCCGTGTGTAGTCAAATCTTAGTTCAGAAAATTGGTATCATAAAGAAACAGGTATAATCATTTTTGCCCTATTTTTTGACCTTGCCTTGTAGCAAATTCTACCCCTAGCTAGTGATAGTGGATTGTGGTTCAGAAAGGTTTGGCTTTTTGAATCTGCCAATGAGCTGGACAAACCACCGTGTTTGGTCCCATTTTGCAGTGCAGACTAAGTTACAAAGTAACTCTGAAAGAAAATCAGAGTAAACAGCGGTAAAATTGCCACATGTAGAGCGCATAAAGAATGGGAAAAATACCTTTACCGAAAGGCTATTTTTCCCGTTCTTTATTTACATTTTTTCTCGGACTTTAGACCCTAAAAGACTACAATATGTATATCGTCAACCGAAAGTGGACAGATACGGGTGAAAAGAGAAGATATGGTTTTAGCCACTTTGGACGCGCTGAAAAATATGACTTTTCCGTCGTTTCAGCATTGATAGTTGTTTAGTTTTTTGGCGTTCGGCCAAAATCTGGTCTTGATGGACCCAGTAAGCGTCGGCGGGTCGTACATTATCTAGCGATTCATGATACCGCTGATGATTGTAATAACCCACCCACTCCGTTAAGCGTTCTCTCAGTTCATCTGGACTATAGTAGTGCTCCAATAACAGCACATTTTTCATCGATCGGTGATAGCGCTCGATTTTGCCCGCTCCGGCGGCTCGGTTGCGTCATGGGGTGAAAGGGCGCACTGCGAATATGCTCAATGCTTTCCCCTTTCAAATATTGCTTCAGATGCCTAGACACATAGGCTGACCCGTTGTCCGAAAGCATGCGGGGCCTTTGCCCGCTTTTCAGACTGCTAGCCTTTAGAGCCGCTTGCAGGGTTCGCTCCACGTCCATAGCCTACATACCTGGACAAAGTTCCCACACTAAAATGTAGCGCGAGTAGTCATCCAGTACCGTCGAGAGGTAGTACCAACCCCAGTGCTTAATTTTGAAATAGCGGGGCCGCCCGTGCGGTAAAGTCGGTCTGCCAGAGCTGGTTGGGCGCTGTAGTCGGGTTATAGAACTGGTCGGCCGCTTCCATGAGTCGATAAACGGGAGTCGTAATTAAGCCCCGACTTTTCAGGATACGATAGACTGTTGACTCTGGGACAAACCAACCTTCGTTATCAACAATATAGCAAGCTAATTCTCGACATGACAGGTCGGGCTTTTCTAGGGCTAGCTCCACTACGCGGCCTTTTTCAGCGGGTGGTAATTGATTCCAAGTACTGGTCCGCCGATAAGCCGGATCGGCCAAGCCATCATAGCCATTCTGCAAATAGCGTTTATACCACTGATAAAACGTCGAGCGATTGATACCTAACTCCTTCAGGATGGCTTTAACGCTCAGGGACGATTGTTCGACCAACGTAATGATCTCCGCGCGGCGTCCGCTATCTTTTCGGACTGGGTCATGTGTATGTCGTTTTTCTAAACTCAAAATTTCGTACTTCCAAACACAAAGTTTTCATTTTTGCCGAATTGCACAAAACCAAGTCAAGATGTTTTTCACTGTTAAAAAGCGATTTATTCATTGGGGATCTCAGTGGTATGACCCATGCTGCCACTGGCCACTATGATGCCACCCGCTACGATTCAGCAAAGCGATTCCTTATAGGCAGAATCGGACTTGCCAACGATTCAGCTCGTCATTTGTTAAGTTGATAACCATCAGCTTGGGCCATGATGCCGGACATAGATTGCTTCACAACAACAACTTACTTTTGGTTTCTTATTGACCTACTCACAGCTGCCTTGATTCACCTACCCATTGGCAGCCACCACCATAAACGCTTCCTTGCTTGACGAACTAACGGCTCTTTCCCGACCCGTTTTTAGAGTGGTTACCTACGCCAGCGAGACTTGTTTTGCCCTAATCTCTTTGTAAACAACAGTCGATTATGAAACTTCTTTTCTTCGTAGTGGGCCTCAATCTAGCCCTGACTCCGACGCCCGCTCATAGCCAGACAGCGGTGCGGGTTGCCAATGACAGTACCCGAATCCAGTCTGTACCGCCTCAACAGTACGATTTTTATTACTCCGCTCAACAGGCTGATGAGTTTCTAAAAATCAGTATCGCTAGTTATGTCTGGGCAGATAGACTCAAGAAGAACCGCTTTCGTGACAAAGCCTTTACCGAAGTAGTGGCCAAAGGACTGCCAGTGAGGGGCAGCTTTGATGACTATATCTTGATTGGGTCAGGGACGCTCAACGAAATAAAACCGGATGGGGACTGGTAGCGAGCCCTAGAAAAATGACTAACTCGTTTTAAGTGAACTCGTTAATGAATATCACTAGCTTGGTTCTTCGATTTTAATCAATCTCCTTCTGTTGATGAAACTATTTCTTACACCGGTTGAAATTCTGTTCATGGTTGGGGCTATGGTCCGGGTCGATCAACCCTACGGAGCCACCCATCAATTTCCCTTTATTAAGTATAACCCCTGACTAATTAAATGTTTGGATAAGGGCTTTGTTTTCCTCCATAGGGCCTTTTGCATACGGAGATTCGTAGGGCTCTATTCTACTAAACCAATTCACTAATCGCTTGAAAGGTACTGACTCAATATGGTTTATACATTATGAAACGACTTCTGGGTAAACGCGGAGAGCATTCTTATAACCCACAGGAGGTGCTCTACCTCATTGGCAACATTAATTATTGCTATTTGCATATGTTGAACGGCGAGGTAATTATGTCCTGCCGAACCCTAAAATGGTTTGTTAATCAATGGCCTCATTTTCTTAGGGTGCATAAAAAGGCGCTGATTAATCAAACATACATTTCATTCTATAGACCGGGCAACAACTCTAAAACAACGAGTTACATTGTTATGGTAGACAATGCACAGCTTGAAATTGCCAGACGGCGTTTGTTAGGGGTACGCCAATTACTAAATCAAATTCAGGTAGCAGGTTAATCCGTCAGATTGCGAATCACTCGTTTTAGTATACCAGTTTAGAGTTGAGCCAAGTAAGCTCTAGAAAAAAATGTTCCGTATAACTTCATTCATTTGTACCTCTAAATGACTGGAAATAGCTTGCGATATGTAGCCTAAATTCTCATTTTTTATCATTTTACAATCTATCGTTTGATTGGCTCACTAAATGTCTTGCTGCTCTATATCCACTAGCCTATGCCCCTTTTTACGATACCTACGCGCCTAAACAATGGGACCTTATTTTACTAATTCCCCAGGCAGTAGTGATCACTGCCCTGACCACAGCCTGGCAGTAATTTGACCGCCCTACGCTTAGCGGAAAACAGCTTCTTTCCCACCTGGTGACATTGGCTTATCCATGGATGGCCCAAAAGCTATTTTAAGGCTGAACGGGTAATTCACACTTAGTCTCTTTTCGTTTTCACTTCGTCAACTATAGACTATGAAGAAGATGTACAACATACTAGTGGTCGATGACGACCCCGATGATCAATTGTTTATCAGGATGGCATTTGAGCGGGTTTCCGTTCGCTATAGAATCCAGTTGGCCTCCAATGGGCTGGAAGGGCTTGGCTGTATTGAAAACAACCCGGTCTTACCTGAGCTAATTCTTCTGGATTTGAATATGCCTTTTCTAGATGGCTTTGAAATGCTCGATCACCTGAAAGGCTCATCTCGCTATCGTCATGTACCCATTGTGATCTTAACCACTTCCGATCACCAGGAAGATATAGATAAAGCATATGCGCTTGGGGCGAATAGCTTTTTAACCAAACCTAGTGACTTTGATGGCTTGAATGCCCTAGCCCAAAATTTACACGTATACTGGTTCGAGACTGTTCAAACACCCTCTCCCTTGCCCAGTATCTTAGACGAAATAATTAACTAGTTTCCCCTACTCAACAAAAGCAATTTCTCGTGAATAAACCATTTGGAAAGCCGGTAAAAAGGCTGTTCATGCTAGCAGGTCTACTTATCGTGCTCTTACTGGCCGTTGGCCTTTTTCAGTATGAATCCTTATCTAACTACCTATTATCCTTAGTCCATAGCCTTAAAGGGGGAAAATAGTCCATCAACTTGCTAACCCCTTTTGTGGCGAACGCTAAGCACGCTTACGCAACTTAACGCTTTTCGCCATCTGAGGGGCGTACTCCCAACGATATGAACAACGAGTTCACCAAACTGACTTATCTGGCTTATCCGTTGAGGAGCAGATGAGATTTAAAGACTTGCTAATTCAAGGGCCTTATGGTCAAACCAGCACTGAGACGGCTTTCCGAAAGGGTCATTCGGTCAAAGTGCTCTTCGGGACGTCAATCAGGGGCTCAGGAAAGCGAGTAGCCGAATACACGGTATGCATTAACTCCTGGCAAGGATAGTGCTCCAAAAATGAATAAGCGATTAAACTAGAAGGTCACTCAATCGCTAAGGTTCTTTTCTTCGTAAGTTAATTAGTTGAGTTACTAGGCAACAGCTACAACTCTTTAAAGAAACAACAAATGGAATCTGCTATAAGCAGCGAAGAGATAGACGCCATTCAAGCCTATCTCCAGCGAGCCATCAATCTTGAATTGACCGAGCAGCATAAATTCGCCATCTATTCACCAGCGGAGTTAACCGTGATTTTTCCCGCTATTCAAAAGCTGCTTCGCTACAGGCAAACCCTCAAGCAACAGACAGGGCTCGGTGGCTATGTCAAGGCTGACCTGTGGGACCCCAGTGAAAATAACCCACGGCGTACCCTGTTACTAGTGATGCGCCATACAATTCAACTGAATGAGTTACTGATGAGCTATAAGTCGGCTAGGAGTAGTCAGATTTTTTTTGAACGGCGCAAGCCCATTGATCGCTTATTGAGTATGAATATTTCGGACATGAACCCGGTAGAGTACAGTCAATTCAAAAAACTCATTGGGGGGTAAGTCCCTTTGCTAAAATAACCCAGCTTAATGGATGACTTACGATTCGTACCGACTTGTTCTTGAAAAACTGGAGTCGAGTGGCTGTTGGTTTTTACACCACGATCAGATTCCGGATGGCAAAGTAGGCTGGGTTGTTCCCAGCACGCCCAAGGAGCCCAAAAGCTTCGCTAAGCTAAAATCTTCCTTACTGAAACTAGGTGTTTTGAACCATGAAATCGAGCTGGCACCTGCTCACCATTGTTCCTATCCAAACTCTTTTCTGATATATATCTCCCTGCCAGATAAGAGATCGTAGCAGATAGTAATCAAAAATACTGGCTCAGGTCAGCCTTTTTTGTTATGAGCGTTAATTAATCGGAATTGATATTTAGTTGAATTAATCCAGTAAAACAGAACGGCCCAGATAGAGCCGTTCTATTTTACTGAGAAAGAATTTATTGAGTGAGCGATTTATCCGATTCAAATCACTCTTCAGTTTCCTGACAAGCTTAGCCTCAATGGAAGCCTTGTTGAGTCAAATACAGTTTATCCGCTTCATCCCTAGGATGGACTCCGACCACGATACCTCCACTTTTCAGCCCCGATTCATAGGCTTTGGCTGTTTCTTCCGGAATACCCGAATTGACTAAAGCACCGATTAAGCCACCCGCTAGACCCCCTGCACCAGCACCCGCTAAGCCAGCCGCCAAGGGACCCGCAATCAGTAAGCCCAAGCCTGGTAAAGCCAGCGTCGTGCCTATTGCTGCTATAGCAGCGGCTACCGCTCCCAGCGTACCCCCAATAGCAGATCCTTTGCCAGCACCCTCCATGGCTTTATCCGTTAACGCAGAATTATCCGAGCTACTAGGCTCAAAATTCTGTTTACGGGTTTCATCCGTCATAACGACATTTACCTCAGTTGGCGAAAAACCATGAGCTAACAGCTCATTATACGCCGTCTCAGCCGCGTCATGATCGGCAAAAATAGTCGTCATTAGGGTAGAAGATTCGGTAGATGAAGAACTGGTCAAGCTGGTATTGTCTGTTTGACTAATCATGAGACTATTGGGTTTTGTTGCGTAAACCAACTAAGAAAGCCTAGTTGGTTACAAACCAACCCTACTAGAAAGAACTATGTTCGAGCAAAGTGAGGCAGTGGTACCTAGGCTTCTGATTAATTCGACCAGGAAGAGTCCTGGTTAGCGTCGCTGACGAGAATTTCGATTGGGCCTAGCTGACTTATGGAAATACAGAGCGGGTATCGTGACGGTCTGAAACTAGTGGGTTCAGAGTTGGGAGCGATAGGATTGTCGTTTCGCACCGCTCGTAAAAATTAACTCAAAACAGGGGTTGTCCAGCCAGAATAGCAAGCTTAAGCCAATAATGCGCTAATCCATCTACCTGCTCTTTCCACTGAGCCCAATCCCTTGATTTACTGATAAAGGCATGAGCCCCCAATGTATAGGCTTGGCGCCTTGTTTCTGAGCGGTGGTCCAAACTGGTCATGACAATGGTCAATGTTGGATAATGAACCCGGATCGCTTCGAGCAATTGCCAGGCAAGTTGCTCCTCGGCAATCGCTAAATCCAGGATGAGTAGCCGGGGGAAATTATAATACTCGGCGGTATAGTCGACTAGACACTGTAGTGTCTGTTCAGGTGTCTGGGCATAGTTTAATCGAACTGTAGGCATGGAGCCGCGTAAACTTTGAGCGATTAAAAGCTGATCGTCTGGGTTAGCGGTCGCAATGAATTCATAAAATGATTGATTTGGGCGGATAGGAGCTGATTTCAAAAGGGATGGGTTAAGTTGTTTATGGCAATCCTACGATTGCCCAGAAGGAAATAAATGAACATTCGACTTCAAAAAGCACTTTCTAGGTTGATCGTCTACTTAGGCAAGCTCTTATGGGTTAGATTAAAATGCTGATAACGTCAGCATTTTTTTAGAGAGTGGCTGCTCGATCAGATTGATTTTGATGATCCAACGGGTCTTGTTTGGTCTCGAATAAACTAGTCTGTGGTGGATCAAGCTGCACGTTTACATTGACTCTGGGGGAGCCAGCATGTTCCCCAATGGGCTTAAGACCATAGATCGCACTACCCACCACTAATTCATGCGTTTCTGTTCGCTGTCGAATCAGGAGGGTATTGGCTAGACTACCATCTAAGATAATTTGCAGGATGATGCCTTGAAAATAGGGAAATTCATGGGTGCCTCCAAAGGGTTGATCCACCCAGACGGTATCTCCGACCATAAAGGGAATCTCAACGGGTCTAAGAGAAAGTTTCATTAGCTGAGGGATAAGGGTGTAAATTGATGCAGTTGTTCTCTACTATCTGTTCGGCTTGCAAAATAGCTTTCAGACAATCCGTGGGCAACCCTTCACTGCAAGCCAACCTCAGCAGTCGGGAAAAAAGATGTTTTTCCCGAAGTGTATGGGGATCAAATTGCTGCCAGGCTTTTATCAGCGTGTTAATCAAAATCGCTTCTGCCTGTGAATTGGGTAGGTGGGTGCTTAAAATAAACTCCCATAGTTTGGGCGCGTAGACATTACAAAAGAAAGTATAGGTAGGCGGATAGATGCCTGTAAAACATTTCGCCTGTATCGCTTTATTCTTTTCTAGTAATGAATATAGCTTGACTGAGATTTGATTATTGAGGTTTTGCAAAGACAGTATCTGGTTCTTTATCGAACTATAATCAGTTACAAATCGCTGACGCACTTCAGCATTGTGTTTCACATCTACCTGAATCATTAACGCTGTAGTTTTGGAGTGGCTTGACCGACAGCTTAGACAACAGGAGCGGAGAAGGGACTCAGTACGAACTGATTATCTAGCTAGACTATCCGGTGAGTCTCTAACGGATTCTAAAGAGCTTCTGAACCAACCAAAACAGGTTTATATAGATTGGGTTAGACTTCCGGGATTACCTGGACCGTTTCATCCGTCCCATCTATTTCTAAGCTGTAAGTACCATTTTCCTGATAAATCACTCGTGCCCGAGGGTTAGCGGCATAGAAATAAAAATACTTAGGCTGGTCTTGTCGCCAAGTTGTCCCATTAGAAAAGGTAAAGCGTGTTTGTCGATTATTAAAGCCTCGAAATGGCCCCTTGAGCTTACCAACCTGAACAACCATATTGCTAAACTATTTATAAAGAATTTGATCCTATAATTATTTAGCAAAAATGGGCCTTGATGAATTGTCTAGCAATGATCGCTATCATCACTCTATATGATGGTTGATAGACTTTTCCTTTAGGGGCAGTTGAAGTGGATCCCAGACAGCTTATGGGCTGATACAAGGTAGGTTTTATGCGAGTATGGATGAGGCACTTTTCGTACTTTGGAAAGTAAAGTATAAAAATGTAAATCCACTTTAATGCCTAAATAGGCCGATCCTTAACATATCCGTGTTTTTACGTAGCTTTTTTTCGTACTTCGAAAATGGGTCACATTGCAGAATCGTGCAGGAAACGGCGCGTGAAGTGCGCATCGCCGATGGCCATGACTATATAACATCACGGCGATTCTGGATGATGCCTTAGCCGAAGTAAACTGATGCCTGATACTAAGTATTGGCATAGAAAACCATCAGGTCTCAGCTCTGCACGGGCCGTCTAGGGGGCTCTGGTAAAATCCAGGTTATAAACGACATTCAACCGAAAGCCCTGATTAAGCTCGACCACAGACCGCTTGACAACCGCATCAGGATTAGCGTGTTGACGGATCTGATAGAGGTAGTTCAGTTCCAATTTGGCGTTATTCGTAAACTGGTAGCCCAGCCCGCCCGAGAGCCGGTTTTGATTAAAGACATTGTCGTCCACGTTTTTTCCAAAACCAATAAACAGCTCATCAAAAGCATTCAAGTACCACTCCCCATCATCAACCGTAGATCCCTGGAGGGGGAGCTCCAAAGACAGTTGATAGCGGATGCGGTGTTGATAGTCCCACTTCTGCACAGGGCCTTCCCCGGTTTGGTCACGTGAGCCCAACCAACGCTGCTCTAGCCGGACGCGCTGGTCAAGTCCTAAACGACCTAGCTGGTCTTTTAAGGTAATGTCTTCATAAATACGGTTTTCTGGTTCTGGGCGGCCTATCACTTCGGGATACCCTCCATACCGATGACTTTGAAAATAAGTATAGCCACCCGATACCTTCAGACGGTCGGTTAGCAAGCGTACTAAACCCAACCGGGCCAGGTGCTGCTGGGGGGCTTCTAACCACCCGCCAGCTCGACGCCACTGATATTCGGTATGGACTGCCCATTTGGGGCTAATCTGATGATCGCCCGTATAAACAAACCATCCTAATGCGTTTGCATCAGTCAACCGTGGTGTTTGCCCAAAGCAAGTTGATAGCGTCAAATAGAGTAGAATAAGTAGATAGACAAACTGTCGCATAAGGCAAGACATTGGAACGGTATAAGCTGTCCTCAGTAACTAACCACTGACCCGGCATTGGAGTTCTTTAATCTGTTATAATGAGCGCGTTTAGGAGCCACTACCTATACGTTCATCCTCATTACGTTCTCAACTGGTGTTGCCTCATCAGGCGGCCAAAACGCGGGTAAGCCTTATCATCCCGTTCAGTTGTTAAATTCCTACCACAAAAAAAGCCGGGTCAGCTTAAACTAACCACGGCTTCGCTAGATTCGGTAGGTATTACCAATTAGGGTTGACCGGCACCACCAGCGGCTCCATATACCTGGCCCGTAGCATAGCTCCCATCGCTAACAGCCAGCTGTACATAAATGGAGGCTAGTTCGGCAGGTTGTCCAGGTCGACCAAGTGGCATATTGCCACCAAAGTTTTTTACTTTTTCCGCCGTGACCCCACCGCTGGGCTGCAAGGGTGTCTAGATAGGGCCTGGTGCAAGGCCTTTTACCCAAATCCCTTTAGACCCAAGCTGTTTAGCCAGTGACTTATCAAAATTCATCGTAGTTATAGGTGTACGTTGTCAAATGAAAGTGCACAGATACTGGTGAAAAGAGAAGCTTATTAAGCGGTCATTTCGTAAGACCATTGATCTATTAGTTGCACAAACGTACTACTAACGTGGTATGTTTGTGCAACTGTTTCATGTACTCAAGTAGATTTAAAACCTGATACAGTTTCTTGAAGAATTGACAAAATCGTTCGGCGTCAGCTAGCTATTTACATGGAAGCTTCAGTAGCAGCTAGATCTAATGATGCTGCGCTTAGAAGAGCTATTGGCTGAGATGACCGGGGCGCCGTTGCAACCACTCCAATGGAGGTAACTAGGCTTTGCTGGAGCAGTGGAACATCACAGCCGGGCCGCCGTGCGGCTGGTTACCCGTCTTCGGCAATTATAAACCACAAATCGAAGGCTTTCTCTATGATCCTGAAGCCGAGCACTTAACCTGTTCGCAGGCCAAGCATTTACCGGTTAAAACGCTTGACAGGAACGCTAATGGGACCTACTGACAATCTACCGTGCGCTTATTCCGATTGCAAAAGCTGCCCCTCCACAGTCCTTGAAGGCTCCAACTGCATATAGCTGTAGATGCACGACCGTATACGACACGAAATCGCGATCATTTGCCGCGCCGAAGGCATAAAGGCCGATTTAAGTCACCTGTTCTCTGAGCCGCCATTTACTATGGCCTTAAGCCTGCATGAATTGAAATTAGATGATGCGGTCGTCAATATCGTTGCGGGTTGGGGTGACACCTTGACCGACAGAGAGGTATTGTTCCATCTGAAATCCATTAACGATAAAGGAATGATATAAAAAAAGCCTGGTAGGTTGATCTACCAGGCTTTACTGTAGAGTGGGTTGGAAGTCCCTCTCAGTTCTTCCAAGACAAAGAAACAAAATTACTGTTCTAAGGACATTAAAAAGCCTAGCAGAGTGATTTACAAAGCTTGATCCCCATTTAATTAATATATCATCGATTTGACACTCTTTAATCTTTCAGGGAATAGTGAATTCGTATCTTCCTACTAGAAAAACAGCCTCTGTGTCCAACAGAGGTACTTTTAGTGACCTAGTATCTCTTTGTTACGATAAACCTAGCCTTCTGTTTACCGTTGGCAGTATATCGATGCCCCTGCAAAAGAACATCTACTTGTTGAAGGAATTCATCAAAACACTGGTCGCGACCGAAGTGGTCTTTCCTGGCGTTCTGCCACGCGGCTTAGGTCATGAATTTAGTTCATCCGAGATCGACGCCATTTACTTTGGATTAAAATTTATCATCCCAAAAGCCCACCCCTTCCAAAACAGAGATATGATTGATGCCTTTGAGCAGATTGACGATCCAACGATGGAGATACACTGGTTTCTAAGCGATTATTGGCAAACTATTGTGGCCATTCTGACTTCCTACCCAGATCTGGCCGATGATTACCTTTCCCATATGAATTAATCCTATTTAGACCACATGGATACTATCACTGACTTTCTAACTCCCTCTCAGCATGACTGTAGTGGTTCAATAGATACGCTACACTTGGAAAGGGAAAAAAGTAGGATAAAACTACGTTTTGGCCCTTTTCCGAAAGTTCTTAAGCTTCTTGTCCCGTTTGTACGATTGTACTCGAATAGGCTCTTTTTCGGGGTCATAACTCGCAACCACTTCATCCCAAAATGGGGAGCCTGCTGATTTCTCGGCTGCGGCTTGGGCTGGCGTTTTGCCTTGTAATGAACTGTGGGGCCTGATAATTATAGTAAAACTGCCATTCGGCCAAGCGGTCGTTTAAAGCAGGATCTTTTAAATCAGCCGTTCGGTAAAACTCCTGTAAGCCCGTCTGCTGACTCCTCTCTACTTTGCCATTCAGATGCGATGAACGGGGTTTGATCGGTCGGAATTTGATGCAATACTCCCGTAGCTTTTCTTGAAAACAGTAAGCAAAAAATTCTCGCCCTCGATCCGTCTGTATTCCCTGGATGAGATAAACGAATTGTTCCAATACACGGTCTAGGAAATCAATTGAGTTGGTAGTTGTGCGACGTTGATAAGTGTGTAAGATTTTAAATCGGCTACAATCATCAATAGCGGTGTAGTGATAAATACCCGGCTCAATCTTGCAAACGTCCATTTGCACTTGGTCTTCCGGTCCGGTCGAGAATAGCGAATGGGTGGTTGATTTTTACGATAGCGTTTGGTGGGTTCACGCTGATGCTTAGTGAGAATGCGAGCTACCGTTGAAGCCGATACCTGAATAGAGTGCTGTTGAAAAAGAAAAGGGGAGATGCGGATTTTCCCGATGTTATACTTGTCTCGAATCTGAAGCACTACTTCTTCCAGTCGGCTATCAAACTTCTGATGAGCTAAATAATGAGGTCTACGAGAATGGTCTGCCAGCCCTTCATCCGCTTGTCGTTTGATCCGCAACGGCGGACCGTCATCGTTGGAGGGTTGATCGAGCAATACCACATCGACGGGCGGCTACGCTGACAGAGCCCACTTGTTTATAGACAGCTAGCCAAGTTTGGCGAGCCTGAATTTGATAAGCTGACACGGTTAGGGTTAAAAAGGAATGGCTAACCGAAAATAGTCTTTTTCTAAGAATTTCAGCATACCCCTAAATGTAGCGGATGTTGCGAACCATCACAGCTTATATCTGGAACCCGGTCAACATCCACAATTCCCCGGACCAAATCCGTTTTTCCAACCGCACACATTTGGTCGTAACCCGCTTGAATTGATTCGTTATTCATCAGAACGTTTATGGACGAATTGGAAAACCAAGCGATTAAGCCCAGATTTATCTGGCTAGGACCCGTGATCGGATCAGTTCTGTATCAATACCTGAGGCTTTCATTTTTTCATCAGCCTGCTCCTCAATTAAGTCTTTTAGCCGCTTTAAGGTTGGTTCAAAAGTGACGTGTTTATCCATCATGTAGGACATGTCATACTCAATTTCTTCCCAAGTCGTAATATCCGCTTCGTTGTGCTGAAGCTGAACTTCCAGCTTATCGAACGCATTAGCCACTTTCGCTTCATAGGTAGTCTTTTCCTCAAACTCAAACCAGAGCTCGTAAATTTCAGGTCCAAGTGGCTCTCCTAATTTTGCGCGTAAGTTTTCGATGGCCTGTATTTCACGTTGTTGTTTAACCAGCCGAAGCGATGGATTACGCAGCACATCCAGCGCTGACATATCTCCGGCTTCCGCTTCAATCAGGTCATGAATAATAACCATTTTAAGCAGTTTGACCATATCGACTTTTTGTTCCAGATGAGGTTCCATCAAGACGGCCATAAGCGACATTCGCCAGGTGTGCTCAGCAACGCTCTCTTGCCGACCGCTCGACGTGTAACTATGTCGAAGTTCAAATTTAAGCCGTTCGGCCAGTTTTAATACGTCCAGGACTGCTTGGAGTTGGGTAAGGGTTGTCATTAGGTAAATCAGAGTTTTTACGAGTAACTATCAATTAGAAATTGGTTGGTTGGAATCGTCTAGAAATGACCTTCTTAAATCAGTATCATAAATGTCAAGAAATTTGAGCAGCCAGATTAAGGGACGATGCCATCAAATCGCTTAATCCGCTCATTGTAGAGATCCAACGCTTCATCATCGACTACATCTCCTCCATGCTCCAGATACAGTAACGCTAGGACGGTTCGACTTGGAACGGCCTGAGCCAAGGCCTCAAATTGCAATTCCATCGCCAGCCACTCGGAAGACTTTTCCAAATCACAGGCTTGGTTAAAGACGGCCTCAAAAATAGTAACTGTTTGATCGACGTTTCGGGTGGCCCCTTGAAGGCTAGTGACCGTGTTGAGACAATCTACAAATGTGATTTCGTCTGCGGGCAAATGAGTGTGCGCCCACTCCAAAGCAAGTTGGCGTATAACTCGCGTTACGTGCAGTGAATCTCTTTCGTACGCATTCACCAATTCATTATTCACCGCTGTATTTATCTGGGCTCCCCAGACCAAGCGTTGTGTTTGTACAAATATAACGCTTCCATTGATTCAAGGATAAGCCGCTCTAGAGTTGGAAAGAGATGAAGAGTTTTTCGCGGTCGTATTTTCTGCCTTGCCTACCCCGAATAATAAATAAGTCCACACAATCTTATAAACGTTCATAGTGTAAAAGCCTTCACCTCTTTATCATAGGTTATTAATCAGTTGGATTTGCGAATGAACAAAAACGAACGATGAAACGTGAAACGATCACTTGCTTACTAGCTGGAGTAGCCTTTGTAGGCCTGACATTGCCAAACGGAGCTTTCGCTCAACTGCCTGTCAAATCACTTGCCTCTCAACAGGAATTATTACGAAGCGATAATCCACAACTGGCTCGGAATAAAAAACTCGTTTACGACATGTTGCGGGAGTTTTGGAGGGGACACACATGGAGGTGGCTGAGAAATACTTTACCGACACCTATAGACAACATAACCCAAACGCGGCTACCGTGCGGAAAGCACTGGCTGCATTCTTTTCAAAATTCATGAAACTACAACCCATATCTGACACTATTAAAGCGCCCGTTGTGGCCATACTAGCCGAGGGCAATTTAGTAACGATCAGCTTCGCTTAAGAAAAGTCTGACCCGGTCGATAAGACAAAAAATATACGACTACGTAGTTTGATATGTTTCAGGTAGAAAATGGAAAAATCGCCGAGCATTGGGATTGTGCAGAGAAAATGAAACCGATTAACCACTAGTCTACACATTAGTAAAGAAGCCAAAGAACCCATTTCGTACTTTACTTTCCAAAGTACGAAATGGGTAAATGATATCTTGTTCACGCGCCTATATTCGTCCGAACAAAAAATGCTGCTTCAGACTGAAAGCGGTTCAAGTGCATTGTACGGTACGCTCACTCATTAGTACATCTGAAATAGGTGTTCCTACCCGATCTTTGTCTGCTAGGTCCGCTCATACAACCAGACCCGCAGTAAAGACACGAGTTGGTCGATATCAACCGGTTTGGTGATATAGTCCGATGCCCCCGCCTGAATGCATTTCTCCCGATCGCCACTCATCGCTTTGGCCGTAACAGCAATGACCGGTAAGGGCTTCCACCGGTCATGCGCCCGAATTTTGCGGGCCGTCTCATAGCCATCCATCTGGGGCATCATCATGTCCAGTAGCACAACGTCAATACCTGGATTCTCGTCCAGCTGTTGCAAGGCTTCTTGGCCATCCAGGGCCGTAATGACACTCATCTCAAATTGTTCCAGGGCTTTCGATAAGGAGAATATATTCCGCACATCGTCATCGACTACCAGAACCGTTTTGTGGGCCAGCACCTGGCTCATGTCCCGCATCGTCTTCGATCCACTGGTGGTGAAGTCTGGCTGTTTCGCTTCCTCGACTACATGCAGGAAAAGCGATACCTCGTCAAGCATGCGCTGGTAGGAATGAGCGGTCTTGACAATGATCGAGTCAGCGTATTTTTTAATTTTCAACTCCTCCGTCATAGACAGGCTTTTGCCCGTGAAGATGATGATAGGCAGGTTTTCAAGACCGGGATTTTTCCGGGCCTCCTCGAGGGTTTCGTAGGCGTGATGATCCGGAATGCCCATGTCCAGAATGACGCAATCGACCTCTTTGCGCTGAAGCGCATCAATGCCCTCTGCCAGGTTACTTGTTAGTTCCGAGCTAATGTGGCAGGTCGCCAGAAAGTAAGCCAACGCTTTGGCATGTTGGGGGTTATCTTCAATAATCAGCACTTTCTTCGCGTTGCGATTCAAGACGTAGTCTAGCTTTTCAAAAATGGCTTGCATCTGCTCAAACGCTATCGGCTTGTCCACGAAATCAATGGCCCCTTTCCGTAAGCTCTCGTTCTTCAGTTTGTGCGACGACATGATATGCACCGGAATCGGGCGAGTCTGGGGATCCGCTTTCAGGGCGTCCATTACCTCCCAACCACTCATCACCGGCAACTGGATGTCGAGCAGAATCCCGATGGGTTTGTAGATAGAGGCTAGCTTCAGGCCTTCGTCGCCCCGAACCGATACAATCCCTTTGTAACCTTTTTGGCGGGTGAACTCCAGCAGCGATTTGGCAAAGTGGGTGTCGTCTTCAATAATTAGGATCGACTTGTCCTGGTCCGTGACCGTGTTTCGGTCATCGGGAATGGCTTCCGGAATGGTGGCACTCAGGTATTGATTGGGGGCTACGGTTTGGAGGGGTGCAGGTCGCTCCGGCGGTGCCGAGCGGATTATTGTTTCGGATGGCGCTACTGCATCGGAAGCCGATACGGGCACATGAAGGGTAAACTCACTCCCTTCATTGACGGTACTCTTCAGGTTAATTTCCCCACCCAATAGTTTAGCCAGTTGGCGACTGATGGAGAGGCCTAAACCGGTTCCGCCGTATTTCCGTTTGGTGGAACCATCGGCCTGTTGGAACGCCTCAAAAACAGCCACTTGTTTTTGAGGCGGTATGCCAATGCCTGTGTCCTGCACTACAAAGCTAAGCGTCGGTCGGTTAGGTGTCACCTTGTCCAGTTGAATCGTTAAGGTGACGCTACCACGGGAGGTGAATTTGAGGGCATTCGAGAGTAGATTCTTGAGAATTTGTCCCAGTCGCATTTTGTCGGTGTCAATACTTGCCGGTACAGCTGGCTCAACGATAATGGAAAAATCAAGTCCTTTTTCTTTGGCCAGCACGCCAAACAGCGATTGCAATTCATCGGTTACGGCCTGGATGGCTACCTGTTGATAATCCAGTGTCATCTGCCCGGCTTCAATTTTGGACAGGTCAAGGATTTCGTCGATAAGGCCCAGCAGCCCATTGCCCGACGACTGAATGACGCTGGCGTATTCAACCTGATCATCGGTCAGATTTTGGTCGGTATTCTCGGCCAGCAATCGACTCAATAATAAGATCGAATTCAGGGGTGTGCGAAGCTCGTGCGACATGTTGGCCAAAAACTCCGATTTGTAGCGGGTGGCCAGCTCCAGTTCGTCCGCCTTTTTCTGAATCTCGGTGGTTTTCTCTTCCAGCAAAAGACCCCGTTCTTCCAGTTCGGTATTGGTTTGCTGAAGTTCTTCCTGCTGAACCCGCAGTTCCTCTTCTGATGCCTGGAGTTTCTGGGCCTGCATCTCCAGCTCTCCATTCAGGTTTTCCAGCTCATTATGCTGGGCCTGCAATTCTTCCGACTGGGCCTGGGTCTCTTCCAGAAAGTGCTGTAGCTGACTATAATCCAGGGCGGCATTGACCCCAATGCCGATCGCTTCCCGATTGCTTTCGATAAAGTCGATCACTAACGGATCGGGTTTGCGCAAAAAGCCCAGTTCAAGAGCCCCCACGCAGGTATTGGCGTAAAGGAGTGGCGCAATCACTAAGGTCGTTGGACGAGCCTCGCCCAGCGACGAAGTGATCCGACGGTAATCGGAGGGGATGTCTTCGACAATAAGTGTTTTCTTCCGTTCAATCACCTTTCCAATCAGCCCTTCGCCGGCCATGACCATCGTAGGCACCTGTTGAGCCGCATAGCTACCGGCCAGCCTAAAGCTGGCTTCCTGATCAAGCAGATAAATCGTACCCAGGGGGGCCTTGACGTAAGTGGCGATGGTGTCGATGAGCTGAGTGGCCAGCTTTTTCAAGTCTCTTTCACCCCGAATGGCCTCGCTGAGCGCAACCGAACCCGCCTGTTGCCAGTTTTTATCGGTTAACTCTTTATAGGTCTGTTCGAGTGAGGAGGTCATCTGGTTGAGTGCCTTGGCTATCCGTCCCAACTCATCGTCGCCAGCATCCGCACTTCGCACCGCGTAGTCCCCTTCCGCAATGGTCTGGGTAATGGCTTCCAGCCGCGTAATGCGTCCGGCGGTTTCGATATATCTTTCTTCATCCAGCTTCTGGCGGGCAAGCCTGGCGGCCAGATCCTGTTTGATGCGCACATAGGTAAAGGCCGTAATCAGCATGGACACGATGGCCGCAATTACCAGTAGAAAAGGGGTAGCCGTAATGTAAATTTGCTGTTGGTCAATTCGGCTTTTGAGCAGCTTCTCCTCCTGGTTTTTTATTCGATTCACCACCACCCGAAGGGAGTCCATGGTTTGTTTGCCACGGGCCATGGCTAGATACTGACCCGTGGTATCCCGGTTGGCAATCGAACGGCCTCTGTTGCGCGCAATGCTGGTGCGCATCTGGTTAAATTTGGCTTCATAAAGCGCTTTTGCCTCTTCTAGATTGGTTTGTTGGGCTGGATTATCGACGGTCCAATCCCGCAGCCGCTGATAGGAGGTCGTTACTTTTGGGTAGCTGCCGGTGTAGGGTTGCAAAAAGAGGGGATCCAGCGTAACCAGGTAACCACGCTGGCCCGTTTCGGCATCTTTCATGAAGGAAATAATGTTTTCGGCTTCGATGAGCACCTGATTGGTATGATTGACCAATTGGGAATTACCAATCAGCTTTTGGATGCTATAAAACGAAGCTATTAGACTGATCAGCAGTAGCAGGGTAGAAAAGGAAAAGACAATTTGAAGTTGCCGAATTATTGAATTGGCGAGTACGGTTTGTGGCATAAGGCATTGGGTAGACTAGCTATCTGAGCTGTTGGCTGAAATCTCTGTAAGCGGAAGGATCTGGTTCGTTGAGGAAATTGTACACCTATTTTGGTTGAGTGTAATGCTGGGGTGGTAGCGAAAGGCTATGGCTATACATAGCCTTTCGCTACCGTAAAACTAAGACGAACGGCCGTTTATCGATGAATCAGATAGACCCTTTTCTAAGAAAATAAACAAATATCGGCTAGTCGGTTTAATCCCAAATTAATCTACAACCTGATGGCAGCTTCTGACTTAAGCTGTGTCATTGATGATGACGCTGATTATCGCTTTCTGCTTCAACAACTATTTAAGCACCATTTCCCGGCTCATCCAGTTCGCTTCTTTGCCAGTAGACTTAGGCGTGAGTACCGAATACTACACTCGTTAAACCAATTAGTATCATTGGTGTTATGGCTATTAATGACGACTCATTAGCCATAGCTAGTCAAATGAAATTACCACCTCCCTTTTCGAAGGATTTCGCTCATATTCAGGTAATCATTGAAACACCTAAAGGGAGCCCTGGTAAGTATGTGTTCGATCCCGATTTGCAGCTGTTCCAATTAACCAAAATTCTTCCAGCGGGTACGGTTTTTCCCTTGAACTTCGGCTTTATTCCAGATACGAAAGCCGATGACGGGGATCCGATTGATGTACTGGTCCTCGCCAGTCATAGTTTAGCAGTTGGCTGTTGGGTGGAATGCCGGATAGTAGGGGTAATCCAGGCCGAGCAACAAGATAAAGGCAAAGAACCTGAACGTAATGACCGGATTGTGGCCATCCCGATAGTATCCCATGAATATGAATTGATTCAAACGATTGATGACTTGGGGCCAAAATGGATCGAGGAGATCACTCATTTTTTTAAATATTATCGATCCATGAGTGGTAGTCAGTTTACCCCCTTGGGCGTGAAGGGGCCTAAAGAAGCCATTCAATGGATTACCCAAAAAATAGAAAGCTAAACCCATTACAAAAAGCGGACGTATCGGGTATAAAGCCAATAGATTTGGTGAATAAACAGTAGCAGGGCAATTTATTAGCTAGCGATATACTATTTTCTACGGGAGCAAAGATGAAACTCAAGGCGATAACGGATCCAATTCAGCATGAAATCAAGGTACTCCAGGGTGAAGCCACCAAGGACGTGCGGTATGACAGTCAGCATACATTTCCAAGTGAATCAATGGCTATAGAGGCCTTTGAGCGCTCAGTCGCCAAATTACTAAACGTACGCGGCTGGTCAGATTTATCCAGTCTCACTGCTGATTTTCAGCTGTATGATCAGTTAGGCAGCGCTAAGACGGGCTCTCCTCAGGTTGGGGATTATATTCAAGTGGTACTACCCGGCCCAACGCCCGAAAACTGGGTACGTGTCATTCATACGAGTACTGAAGAGAAACGGGTAGAATTCACGGTTCAACCCTGCCCAGATCCCATGGGCCATGAACCAGACCACATTGAGCATTTCTTTCAACCGCAGGCGCGCAGTACGTTTCGAGTAGAGCGACTGGGAACCACTATCACTGCCTCTGAAATCGGCCAGCACGAAGGTATTAACAACGAAGAGCCTCAGGCCGGCGGACGGTCATTAATCAATACAGTGATTGCTGAAGCGGGTTGGTTGTTCTACCAGAAAATGCAATGGAAACTCCTGACAGATTACCTTGTCGATTTGTGATTTTTGGATATGGGAGTCTTGAAAAATTCCGTCTAGATGGTACCTCGTTCCTCGTGGCCAGTACGGTCTGCTTGTTAATAACGACCTTGAACGGGAACTAGGTATGATCCAGTTGAACATCGGAACATACGTTGTATTGACCAAGTTCTTTTTACAAGACATGGTTGCCGCAATGAAGACAAAATTCTGAATGTAGCTTCTACAGCCAGTCAGTTAACGGGTCTCAGGCAAGCGATCTACCACGCTACCAAAGGGTTTGTGCTCTCCTTCACTGAAGCCATTTGGGAAGAGGTCAAGGATACTCAAGTGACGATTACCGCCTTACAACCGGGATCTACCGATACGGTTTTTTTCCACAAAGCCCAAATGGAGACTTCTAAAATTGTGCAGGACGGTAGCTTGGCTGGTCCGGCTGATGTAGCCAAAGATGGGTATGACGCCCAGAGGGCGGGGGATGACAAAGTCGTGTCAGGCTTTAAGAATAAAGTACAGTTAACAATGAGTAATTTAAAGCCTGAAAGTGTAGTGGCTGCAAGCGTTGGTGTACAGCAGAAACCCGCCGATTAGTGATAGACATAGCCTGGAGTTTTACCCGCTTCCATACAAATAAAGAAGCGGGTAAAACTCCAGGTTAAGTAGTAAACCCCAAATTTTATGTATTAGTAACCATTCATCAATAAGTTAGCCCTTGGGCTTCTTTTCTAATTTTTCCTGGGTGTTGTCAATGGCTTCTTCAACCGAATGCGACTTGCGTAAATCGGTCGCTTGCCGGGTTGCTTCCGCCATAGCGCAGTAATGTTTATAGAGCACATCCAGCTCCTCTTCGCTGAGGGTTTCACTGGCTACCAGACGATTGCTGGCTCCTTTTGTGGCCGCAATTAATTCATTCAATTTAAGTTGGACCGATAAGGATTCTTTGTTCTGGGCCTTTTGAATGACAAACACCATCAAAAACGTAATAATGGTTGTCCCCGTATTAATGACGAGTTGCCAATTCTCGGAATAGCCAAAAACCGGCCCTAAGGCGGCCCAAATGAGGACCGCAGCGAGGGCCAGAATAAAGGCTGCTGAGGAGCCGGTGGCCGTAGCAACGGAACTGGAAAAACGCTCAAAATAGCCTTTAGGCGCTGGTTCTTCGGATGTAGGATTCGTTTTCATGATTGATTTGTTTAAAAGGTGATATTCGATTTGGTATTAGTTCAGATTCAGACCAATCGTGATGCCGAACCAGTTTTTTTGGTGATAGCGCCAGAGGGAGCGATTTGAATCCAGTAACCGATCATAACCAACTGCCAGGCCAAGCGTAACCGCTCGATACCCGAAAATGGTAGCCAGCCCGTAACTTAAACAGGCTCCCTCATACTCATCGGTTACCTGACTAGTCGTCGAAAAGGGGCCTACCGTGGCGGCTGTAAGCCCCAGCAAACCCCCTATACCCACGCTAAACGACCGAATCTCGGAGCGTTGCTGATGGTGATAAAAGACGTTCCGCTGATAGCCCTGGTCATAGCGTAACCCTAGATAAACAGCGGCATTGGCATTCGTTGTAAGTTGAGCCACCATTCCCGGTTGGGCTAAGCGGTATTTAAAAGGGATAGTAACCAGGTCCATATCGAAGGAGGTAAAATGATAGCGGAACCAGGGACTTTTACCATCGACGGGGATATTTTGAGGCTTAGGGTTCACTAAAAAGACATAGGCGGAATCCGATTGATCAATCGTCGCTGGATTGCCGTCGCTAAGGGGTAGGGAGGCTTTGAGAAACTCGGCAAACAGCGTATCATTCTGGACATAAAGGGCCGCCGTTGCGGGCTTGGTTAGTTGTTTACTTTGTTGCCTGTGTTGCTTGTCGGTGTAAAAAAGGGATTGTTCTTTATTGATCCGAAAGGTCTGATTTAATTCCTGAATGCTCCGTCGATCGTGGTAGACCCGCTGGCAGCCCGCTAATAGAAAAAGGAACCCACTGAGTAAGCTCAAGCAAAGCGCGAACGGTATACAATGGCTACCCAATGCGTTTTGATGCCGTTGATTAATGTGGTTCCCAATCCTGTGCTGAAACCAATAAAAATGGTGCATAACCGTATAGCCATTAGGCTGTTTTATATACATCCAGAAAGTGGTGCCTGTTGGTGGTTTAATCACTTTTTAATTATGAATAGCCACTTATAGCCTTTTACAATAGGAATTATCGTTTAAACGATATTAACCAGGCTATCTCCGATTAACGCTCACCAAGTTGAAACGGTTTACAGATTGTCAAACAAGAATACGCTACGCATCAACTCAATGAAATGCTAGTAAACAAACCATGGAAAAGCAGAATACCAATTTGCACGGAAATGCACCGGACAACTGCCCGATTGCTTTGCTTATTATTGATATGATCAACGATCTGGAGTTTCCAGAGGGTGATCTCTTTGTCGTAGCGGCAACCTCAGCCGCTGAAAAAATTGCCCGCTTAAAGCAACAAGCTAAATGCCTGCATATACCGGTCATTTACATCAATGATAACTTCGGTCGTTGGCGGTCGGATCTTAAAGAAGTAGTTAATCATTGTCTGACCGATCAGGTACGTGGTCAACGATTAGCCGAATTATTACTCCCAGAACCGGATGATTATTTTGTGCTTAAGCCTAAACATTCTGCTTTTTATGAGACAACGTTAGCCACCTTGCTGGGCTATTTACAGGTGAAGCACGTGATACTAACTGGCCTGAGCGCCGATGCCTGCATCTTGTTCTCGGCCATTGATGCCTATATGCGTGAATTAATTGTATCGGTTCCGGCTGACTGTGTAGCCTCGGCATCGGAGGAGCATACGCAAACGGCGCTGGTATATATGAAGCGGATGTTGAAAGCCGACATCACATCTTCCCCGCAAATGAATTTGGAGGCTTTGCTGACTGACAGGTATGTGGAATAATGCCCGCATCTAATCCTACACGATTAAAACGAGACCGGTGAGGAATCGGCATACGGAGCTAAATAATTTGGACTAGTAAACCATTCATTAGACCAGTTGCCATTGCTGCACAAGCTGTTCAAACAGAATTAGAATTTTATCAAACGAGGGCGGTTTCGTCAGAAAACCATCCGCGCCTAATGCCAAGGCTTTTGTCTGGTCTTCTAACTGGTCCGATGTGGTTAGCACAATGACTGGTAAACGTTGATAAGACGGCTCCGCCCGTAGTAACTTGAGCGCCTCAAACCCATTCACACGGGGCATATTCAAATCCAAAATAATCAGATCGGGTAATCGGGTGCTTTGCGCGAGGGCGGGTAGGAGATCCTCGCCATCATTGAAGAGCTGAACGCGAAGCGAAGGGGACAGGGATTTAAAAGCGCCCGCGAACAAGTATTGATCATCCTCATCATCATCGACAATCCAGATTTGGGGTGGGTTGGTCCTAGGCATACAGTTAATTCGATACGGTTGAGTGGTCGCTAATTTCGGAATAAGCGCCTAATAATTTATTCGCTAATCGAAATTTAAGTTGTGTATGCGTTACTCAACTGACCGGTTTAGGCTAAGCCGGTAAATACACACTAAAGGTGGCTCCCTGTCCGGGACTACTGTGGGCCGTAATGGCTCCGCCATGATTAGAAGCCACTTTCTCACAAATCGCCAATCCAATGCCGGTGCCCGCAAATTCATTCCGCCCATGCAATCGCTGGAACACTTTAAACAAGCGATCCAAATACTTCTCATCAAAGCCAATACCGTTATCGATCACATCGATCCGGTGATAGACCGGAGTTGACCATACGGGCTTTACCGAGGGAGGAAGTTCAACCGCCTGGACAAGTTGAGAACGAATGCGAATTTGGGGGATAATCTCTGCCCGATGAAACTTTAACGCGTTGCTCACTAAGTTGAGAAAAAGCTGCTCTAACTGCGACCGATCCCCCTCGACGATCGGTAGAGAATCAACCTCGACGACAGCCAAACTTTCTTGAATCCGCAGTTCTAAATCAGTTAGTACTGACTGGATCACCTCACGCATTTCCACCGAACTCACTGTATCTCGTTGGGTGGAGATGCGTGAGAAGTCAAGTAAATCCTTAATGAGCCTGGACATGCGGCTAGCGGCTGACTGCATCCGCTCCAGATAGCTAACTCCTTCGCCCAATTGGTCAGCATACTGAGACTTAAGCAAGTCCCCAAATTGTTGGACTTTGCGCAGGGGCTCCTGCAAATCATGAGAAGCCACATAGGCAAAGCGTTGTAAATTCTCATTTGAGCGCATCAACTGCCCGCTGGCCTCTTCTAATTCTTCATTGATGGCCGCGTATTCTTCATTACTGGCCTCCAATTCTTCATTGATAGCCGCTAATTCCTCGTTCGTGGCAGCCAGCTCTTCGGTGCGCTCCTGTACCTGCTGTTCCAGAACGAGCTGACTATTCCGTTGGATCGTAATATCCTGAGCGGTACCATTGAGCCGAACCGCTTTCCCATTAGTATCAAAGACCGTCTTTCCCTGGGCATGCAGGACTCGTCTCTGGCCCGTCTGAGGATGAATGACGGTATAAATTTCATTATAAATTCCGTTAGATTCAGGATGAAGTGCCCAGGCGATGGCCCTATCAACCCGCTCTTGATCGCTGGGATCCAAAATAGGAATCACCTGAGTGTAGTCCTGCGCTTTAGGATCATAGCCAAACCACTCAATCAAGCGGTCTGAATAGGTCAGTCCATGGGTGGCTACATCAATGCTCCAGGTACCTAGTTGTGCTAACTCGATGGCCCCCCGCAGGCTGGCTTGGGTTTCTTCCAGCTTTTGCCGATCCAGTACCTGTTCGGTGACTTCGATCACCGTGAAAATAACCCCATACGGCTTCCCAGTGGTGTCAAACAGCGGCTTATAAGTATAATCGTAATAACCCCAATAGGACTCACCCTGCTTGAGGAGCTCAATGCGCTCGGCCACTTCCACATGAATCTCGCCGGTGGCCAGTACTCGTCGGTACTTCTCCAGTAGGCGAGTCTGTTTTAATTCGGGGATGGCTTCCATGATGGGCTTTCCCAGGATCGAAGCATCCCGCCCGAAGATGGCAAGCATCTTTTCATTGGCTTCCCGTAGGATCATATCCTCTCCAATATAGACCAGCTTGGCGACGGGAGAGTTGTAGAAGACGGTGCGGGAAAAGCGCTCGCTCTCCTGCAAGGCTTGTTGGGCCAGCACCTGCTCGGTCACATCGACTGCCATATCCAGAATGGCATAGACCTGGCCCTGCTCATCCACGATGGGCTGATAGGCGAAATTGAAGTAAAAGTTACGTACCTGGCCGTCGATTACTAAATCGCAACGATCAGCCATGGCCTGGTAGGCTTGGCCGGTCGTATACACCTGGTCCAAAATGTTGAGGAAAGGTTGCTCGGCCAATTCGGGCAGCACCTCCGCTAACGGTTTACCAAACACATCAGGCCCTTTCCCCCAAAAGCGGAGCATAGGCCCATTGGCCAGCTCAATGGTTAAATTTTTTCCTACGAACAAGCCGGTGGCCACGGGTGCCTGCTCAATCAAGGAGCGGAATCGGGCTTCCCGATCAGCTATTAGTTGCCGGCTTCGTACCTGCTGAGTCACATCGGTTACTACCACGAGCACACCCGAAATACGTTCCTCACGAGTCTTTGGATCGATTTCCCGCCGGGGCTGATAGGTCATATCCACATAAATCGTTTCCGGTTGATGGTGGCGAACCAAGTTAACGGCTGTTTCAGAAGCGATATAAGGAATACCCGTGGCGATCACCTGCCGGAGTAGTTCCTCAAAGCCTTGGCCCTTGATTTCGGGCAGTGCCTCCAATAAAGGTTTACCAAGGAGTTGCCCGGGTGTTCGGCCGACGAGCTGGCCATAGAAGGGGTTGGCCATGCGGAACGTTAAGTTCTCTTCGTTAATGATGGCAATGCCTACGGGAGATTCTTCGAAGGAATCCAGTATCTGCCGTTGCGCCTGCTGCGTTTCCTGGCGGGCAATAACGGACCTGGTGGTTTCGGTACACGTGACAAACACACCACGGGGATGCCCTGATTCATCACTGACGGGGCTATAGCTAAACGTCCAGTACACATCTTCCATCTGGCCGTTCCGGTAGATGGGCAACAGTTGATCTTCGTTCCAGGTAGCGCCCTGACCGGCCAGCACCTGATCGATCAGAGGTTTAATAAATTCCCAAATTTCGGGCCACACCTGGGCTCCGGGTTTGCCAAGCGCGTACGGATGCTTTCCGTCATTACCCAGACTAGGCCGGTACGCATCGTTATAAAAACAAAGGTGCTCGGGTCCCCAAAACAGGAACATGGGAAAGCGAGAGTTGAGGAGTATGCTGAGCGTTGTCCGCAGGCTTTGGGGCCATTGATCGGGTGTTCCCAGGGACGTCATCGTCCAGTCATACCTGCGGGTGAGTTCACCCATTTCTCCACCGCCCTTTAAAAAGGGATACTCATCTTCAGTAGTCGTTATTCCCACAGTTAATAAAAGAATGGCTTGATCCTACCTGTACGTAGTTTCTTGATCTTTTACCTGAATTAAAACCACTTACTCATTCGGGCCCTAAGTCACAAGCAAGGTCCACATCCGTTGATTGTGAGTGACAAAAGTAATTCTTGTTGCAAATAACCTAATCGAATAAAATATAGTTTTATCCTACGGGAAACTGCTTTGTGATAAGCAGTTAAGCAACCTGCAGAAATTATACAATTCTCTATTCTCTCGCTACACTTTACCCTAAAACCGTTGACCGGCATTTTTCTGTCTCTGCGAGTGGATTCCCAATGGGTAGTTATACAAACTTGAGTAAAAAGTGGGTAATTGGTTTTAAAGTGAGGTTTTCTAATTAAGTCATATCGCTTCCAATCGTCTTCTCTCGATCATCCAGTGCATTGGTTGCCAAAAGCTGTATAGAATAGGGTAAATGAGCTTTGGGATTGAAGACTACCGCTTAATCACATTCAAGCAAGGCCTCCTTATGCTGATCACTTAACGGCAGTTCAGCAACCTGACTCAAAGAATCCGCCAATTCAACTTTGCCGGAGAATCCGATGTGTTGGAGCCTCTTTTTTGAAAAAGCTTCTTGAAGAATTCCATTGAAAAAATGGTATCGACTATAGGTAATGAGATGAGCCATAAACTTGGTCCCCGTTCAATTAGTCTCCTGTCTGCTGATTTGGTGCATCGACCGGCTTGGATTGAGGCGACGCAGAAAAATAGAGAGGATCACAATTGAGAGTACGGAGAGAAACTCACTCTGCCAGTTTTGCCGCGACTGAAATCAGAATTCGCTCGTCCCCATGAATTGCATAAGCGTCAGCATCTGGGTTTTTTCCCATCAAGGCTTGTTCGACGTTATACTGCTTAACGCCCCCAATCGCGTGTAGCCAGAACGATAAACCAAATAGCAAAAAATAGACGATACTAAGGGAATTCTGATACAGTTTTAAGTGCCATTTACCCTGCTGAACCGGCCAGGACGCTCCTCGGCGTTTCGCTGAAGGAACGCGGTCCCCTTCCTCGGGTTCAGAAAGGCTTTTTGATTCAGAAGATCCTTTTTGAACCAGGGAAACGGTTAGTAGCACATAAAGCCCCATTTGTAACAATTCACCTTCCCCGTTTTCAAAGATAGCTTCAATACAATGATCGCTCGTCAAATAAGCGGGTAAGGAAAGCGGAGAGCGTCCATAATCAGCCAGTTCATCGTTAAATTCATGCCTGCCAACCACAATCTGTCCGGCTAAGGTTAAAACTGTCAGCAGGAACAGGATGAGGGACAGACTATTTTCATACAGAATTTTTCATCAGAACGTTAAGCCTGTCAAGTAATGGCGCGCCTTATTCTACTAGGATATTTTTAATAGTCAGCCAACAAGTAGTAAAGGATCGGGCCTTTACCACCTGTTGGCTAGGTTGGTCCTGGAAACGACTTAGGCAGGTTCTTGACTGGCTAACACATTCACCGAGCTTTCGGCAATCTGGGTTAATAATTCATCCGTTGTCTTTTCTTCGGCTAACGTCTGCTCCAAAAGACTGACAGCTTCCGAGTGGCCTAAGACACTCGCCAGTGTTTTGAGTGTACCGTAGGAAGCGATCTCGTAGTGTTCCACCTTTTGAGCCGCTGAGATTAATGCCGCATCACGTGTCAACGTTCCTTCGTCAGTATCTTCCAGCAGTTCTTTGGCTTCTTTGACCAAACCATCCATCGCCTGACATTTTTTAGCAGTTGGCTTTTCACCAATAGCGGCAAAGACCTGCTCCAGACGGGTAACGTGTCCCTCAGTTTCAGCCAGGTGTTTTTCAAAGGCGGCTTTTAACTGCTCAGACGTAGCGCCTTTGGCTAGTTTAGGCAGATTTTTTACCAGGTGTTTTTCGGCCCAGTAAATATCTTTCAGTTCATCCTGAAACAATTCAGTTAAGGCACCTTCCTGTTCGGTTTTGGTTTTAGTTGCCATGGTCGTTGAGTTGATTTAGTTGAGTTAATGTAACATGCTTAGGTTCTATTTGTTTCGTTATTCTCGGATTGTGTACAGCTTTATATACACCAAAATTTAGGTTATGACCCTTTAAAGTACTTTTAAAAACTAACAAGAATACTAAAGAATCGTGGTCAACCTAAGCTGACTTTCTATAGTTTAACGAATTATTTTTTGGGTTTTGGAACGGGTTTAAGTACCGCCAGCTGAAGCGCGAATTTCTTAGCCGGGATCGCATTACTGTCAACCAGTTCATTGAATTTGGCATTCATTACCCAAATGTCCTTTCCATTCCGGGTAGCTGTAGAGGGATAGGTAAATCGATCCGCAATTAAGGTCGTACTAGCCAACTGAGCGCTTTGCCAATTATCCTCGGTCGTTATCTGAAACACTTTGTCATTACCCCCATTCACCACCATCGTCAGCCGATTGTTGCCCGATAGCAATAAACCATCTGCGCCTAGAAAGTATTGGTCGATGGCGACCTTCTGTACGTTTTGAGGATTACTAATGGGTACTTTATACAACTGACCGGTATTGCTGTTATCCACCAGTAAGAAGCCGCTGGGATGATACACAATCCCGTTGAGGCCAATGCCCTGGGTCTCAAATTTCTTGTCTTTGGCAAGGACCGACGCCTGACCGTCCGGCGTAATTTTGTAAATCGCGTGCGCAAAACTATCTGTCATATAAATCGTACCGGTAGGATCAAACGTAAGGTCATTGGGGAAATGTTTACCGGGCACTAGACCCGACAGGTCAACATCGGATAGGCGTTTCCCACTCGTCAGATCGACGCTGATCAGCCGGATCATTTTGCGCCGGGTATCGGCAGAAGTAAACTTACTATAGTTGGCATCACCCACACAGGCAAATAAACGCTTGCCATCAGGATGGATTTTCAAACCGTAGGTGGATTTTAAACTACTGTCGGCGTGTAACACCGAATAGACACCCTGCGGGCTTACCTTTCCAATGGTACCTGTACGAGCCGACGAGACGTAGTAGATCTGGCGAACACTATCATAGGCGATGCCTTCGGGGTAGCTGTCAGGCGCATCAAAGTCAATTCGGGTCGTTGGCTTAATGGCAATACAGCCATAGAACAACAAAAAGCACAGGAGAAGTGGCTTATTCATAGAGCTGTTCGTTTAACCGCGTAAATAACTCCATTGGCATCATCCGATACATAGACCACACCCGATGGGGTTACGGTGATACCCGCTGGTCGGCCAAAGCGGGCTTTTCGCTTGAAGAGTAGAAAACCGGGTTTTAGAAACCCCGTTAAGAAGTCGGAGGTGCTAGTTGCCACACCATTTTCGAAATGGATGCGCTGCACTTTAAAGCCAACGGGTTTGCTCGCGTTCCAGGAGCCGTGCCAGGCCACCAGGCCGTCTCCGGCGTAGTCAGCCGGAATGTTAGCCGCTTTGCCGAAAAACTGGAAGCCGATCGGGGCCTGGTGAGCCCGCAGCTCCAAGGTAGAGGGTTCGGTGTTTTTCACCCACTCTTCTTTGGTATCGCCAGCGGGATCTTCCCGGCTCTGGTCCACCTCTCGTTTTCCATACGCCAGGGGAAATCCATAGTTGCCCCCTTTCACAATATGATTGACTTCTTCGGGCGGCCATTTGTTACCTTTGCCATCCCCGCCATTGTCGATACCCCATAGCTCACCGGTTTGGGGATGCCAGTCAAAGCCAATCGTATTACGAAGGCCGGTGGCAAACATCGTGCGTTTCCAACTAGTGGGGTTTACCTGTAAAATGGAAGCCATTTCCTTATCACTTTCCTTACAATCATTGCACTCGCTTCCCACCGAAATATAAAGCAGGCCATCGGGGCCAAAATCGATGGTTCGGTTGGGGTGCTGGCCGCCATTGGGCAGATCGTCGATCAGGGTTTCCCATGTTTCGGTCAGAGTACCATCGGCTTTCAGCTGGTAGCGACGCAATTGATTGTTGTTGCACAAATACATCCAGCCATCTTTGATGGTAATGCCGTGCACGCCTTTAAAATCGGCGGCCACCGTTACTAAGTCATCAAATTTGGTATCGTTGTTGGTGTCCTTTAAGAGTAACACATCCCCGGCATCCCGGCGGGTGATGTAGAGCTCCCCGTTTGACCCCGTATAGAGCATCCGGGGTCTTCCTAAACCGCTGGCCGCCACGCTGACTTGCCAGCCATCGGGTACTTTTAATAACTTGACGAGTTGAGGCAGAAAATCCAGGTGTTGAGCGTACTTGGTCACCAGAATAGACCTGGTTTTTTCTTTAGGCGGCAGGCCCCGCTGGGCCAAGGCCAGCCCGTCGAGCCCCCATAAAGCGAGGAGAAGGGTACCTGTTTTTAGGTGCATAGTCCGTATGTCGTTGAATAAAGGAAGCTAACCGGGTAATCCAATACGTTCAGCAGATGCTAAACCAGCCAATCGCGGCTACCGGTTGTGAACTTACTAATGAGGCACTAACACGCTGGTCAGAAAAATATCCGCTCCCTCAGTGGCATACTGAGGAAACGGTTCCTCTAGGTAACCCCACTTCATCTCAGTTAGTCGCTTGTACAGAAATTGACCAACTCTTTTGTGATTAGACATTCGCTTTTCTAGTAACAAAACTTACGGCTGATCCCTAACGACTGCTTTAGCTGGGGGTGGGATGACTAGCCTGGGGTTGAAGATTGGAAATAAGCGATGAATGCTGGCCTCAGTTAATTGATCCGTGGGCACAAAATACCAGTGTTTGCCTTTATTCATGGACACCGCTAACTGATACCCTCTTAGCTGGACAAAGCTTGGTTTTTGGGGAATTGTCAACACGTAAGGTACCAACGCATGTAACTCTTTACCCGCTTTGTAGATGGTTCCTGGTTTTTCAATCAGTATATGAATAGGCTCGGTAGACATGGGTGGTGCCTGCTGCTTGAGTACGGCCAGCATTTTTTTGGGACCACCCAATAAGTCAACCAAACGAGGATAGGTAAAGGTAAGCACCGTTTTATAGTCTCCCTGGACACTAGCCTGAACCGCTTTATATGCTTGTTGCTGAAGGATATCGGGCAAGGACTGGCTGAGAGATTGCCCAGACAACAGGCAACTGATTGCTACAAGTAGGCTCGTAAACGGCAACATAACGCAACGGACTTGGGCTGGGTAAGCTATTCGGAAATTCTTCTTTGCCAGTTCAAAGTAAGTCAGTAACGACCGTATTTAAGAAAATAAACATAATTAATTTGGCTAGAGCTTAGTAATAACCACGTCAATTCTACGGTTCTTCTGGCGACCCGCCGGGGTCTGGTTGCTGGCCACCGGTTTGGTATCGCCCCGCTCCCGGGTGGTCACCCGGTTGGCAGCAATACCACCCTGAATGAGTGCCTGTTTCACCACGCTGGCTCGTTGGGCTGACAAGGGATCGTTAAGGGCATCATCACCCGTACTATCGGTATTACCTTCAATGCGGATGGCCAGACTTGGGTAGGCCTGCATAATCTGGATTAGATCATCAACATGGGGACGGGCCTGGGCGGTTATCCGCGCCGAATTGGTCTCAAAGGTCAAATTATCAAACGTAAACAGGCGTGGCGTTTGACTATTTTTGTTCGCTAGATAGCGTGCTAAGCTGTCGTTGAACGAATGCTCGACTAGGCTGAGTTTACGGCCACCAGGCAAATCGACACCCACCCGCACCTGAGCTTCGTTGCCGTCCAAATCACTGGCTACGGAGTCGGTGACAGTTGACGAATTGACTGATCGTGTGATTTTCTCGTCTTGACAACCGCGTAATAAGAAAAACAATAGCAATAACAAGGCCAGCGCTAGTAATAACCACCGCCACCAGGGAGCACCAGCTGGTTCATCCCCGTTTTTGACAACGGGAGCTGTCTCGGGCTGTAGCGACCTGGTACTTGCGGGTAGGGGTGTGCCAATCAACCAACCCAGGCTCCCTGCTAAAACCGCTGGGATAGCGCTTCGAACAGAATCTGTTTCGCCCAGCAACAGCGCGGTCAGTTGCGTTTGAGTTAGATTTCGGCTCCTAACCTGCTGATGCAAAAAGCCCATTAGCACCGACATCACCAGCCCCGTTAAGGTGCTGGCCGACCCCAGCCCAACACCACTGTACTGAGCTGTTGATTCAGCCAGATGGGTAGGCCGGTCGGAATAGAGCTGATTTAAGAGCGCATTACCCGAGTCCGCAGATTTCTGGCGATGATTACCTGTCCCGACTAGCTGGCTCATCGTGGGATCGGTCGCAAAGGACGTGTCGGCCAGCAACTGATACAATCTAATGGCACCTTCCTGATCGGAGACCCGATTAATAACGCCCGCCGTTACCGTGGGAATTAAGCCATCGAGCGCTTTTTGGGTTGGTGCCGTAGCTTCGCCAATAGACTGGGCTAGTTCACTGACGGAAGTGGGGGAAAAAACGGACCGAAGGTGGTCGAGTAAGAAACTGCTCATACTAGTGGCGTTAGGTTAAGGGTTTAAAGGGTTGGGTATATACGGGTGTATGTTATGCTGTTGTTTACCGGATGATCAGATCAATAGGGTTACGCTACACAACTCAGGCAAAAGGATGTGTCAAAGTGGCTATTGGACAGGCCTGCTGGTAGCCAAACCAGTTGGTTTGACGCCAACTGATTTCCTCATTTCCCCTGGGAGCGGTTTGATCCGCTACCAAGCTGGTTAGGTGGCTACCCAGTCTATAGTCTCGATACCAGGTCAGGAAACGTAAACTTGGGCTTGTTCCGGTAACCAGCGGTTTTCGTCGCCAACTTAGAGAACCATGTAAAAGAGACGGTTTGAATGGGCGGAAAAAGCCTGGTGCCTAAGCGATCCTACCTTCAACCCCCACCCAAACCGATCTATTTACTTTGTGGCGTAAGTTACCTCATTGGAATCCGTTTCTGCTGGCGAAGTTGAAACGTCTGTAGTCCCCAGATTCTCCACATCCACTTCCGTTTTACGAACCGTATCACGGATGACTTCCTCGCGTTCGTTTACTTCTTTCCCCACAGAGATTTCTTCCACAACATTCGCCGTTTTAGAAACCACTGGTACTTCGGCGTGTTCGGTTAATTCGATTTGTCCATCCTGAAACGCGTTCAGCTCAGCCGCCGTAGCAGGCCGGTTTACCGGCGTACGGTTCACCGTCACCCGCTCTTCACGCAGTCGAATACTCTCTTCAATAGGCTTGGCTACGATGCGGCTGCGCAGCCGTACTCCTCCGGTTTCGACCGTCCGTTTGCCAACTTCCAGATTCTCCTCGATTACCTTTAGCGTTTGATCGCCGTCCAGGTCGGTTACAGGTGCCGTTGTATCAAACCGCGTGGTCGGTGCGGTATACCCATACTCAACGGCACGTTCATTTACATCCACCGCGCCAGCCTCATCCAGAATGTCGGCAGCCTGCTCGGCCTGGTCATCCGTGTCCGTATGCACGGTCACAATGGAGCCCCGACTGCCTACAGTTGAATACTTCTTGGTATCCTCCTCATCGTCACTGCCAAATAGCGAACTAAAGAAATTACCCACGCTGCTGCCGACATCTTTGGTGTCATCGACCAGTTCTTCAGTGCGTGTACCAGAGGTGTTGACGTGTCGATCTGGAATCAACTCATCTGAACTTGTGGCATTGCTGCTCAGGCCCGCCGACAAATCGATGCTACTGCGGCTAAAGCCACTACTGATTAATTGGTCAACGGCTTGTTGAGCCTCGGAGGCATTATCGAAAATGCCGATTACTGTGTGTGCCATACGTTTTGGGTTTTGTTGAGTTTTGCATTAAGAATAATAAACACTGATTTGTTAGCTAGAGCCTTTTAAACCGGACGTTCGGAATTGATCGGTGTCCGCTCCACAACAATATCCTCCTGGCGCAGGATGACCGTTTGAGATTCTCGGGTTTGAGTTTGCTGACGGGTTACCCGAATTTCTTCAATGAGTAAGAGTCGTTTTTGTACCACCAGCACTTCTTTCACAACGGGGTATATAGTCGTATGGCCTTCCTGACGAGGAACGGGCAACTCGTCGACATATTCATCACGGGCCACACGTTCGACGGTGTACTCCTCCCGCAGGAGCGGAATCGTTACGGTTTCCTCAGTCTCGTGCACCGTTTTGGTGAGCGTTACGCGGCCGGTTTCAATCGGCTGAGTAGACACGTGTAGCTGCTCAGCAATCCGAGCCATATGTGTGGGGGCACCTGAGTCAGGGAAAGTACCGTCGGTTAATGAGCCGGATTCAGGTAATGCGTTCATGAGCACAAAAAGAAATGATCATTACTTTACGTCGATACATACTGAGATGACCAGTTTGTTCTTTTTATAATATCGCCTAAAAAACTAGAAGTGGTATCGCCAATTTTGATCGCAAAATCTTGGTTGGAAATAAACCTGGTTTTCCACCCACTGCCTATAATCAATGCCACCTTGATTATAGGCAGTGGGTGACTTCCACTTTATTCACAGTTGTTCTACAGGCCTTAGCGATTCATCCACGTTAGTGGGGTATTCTTCCTTAACCGTTCGACGTGCTATGTCCTCCTCCGTCATGTACTTATCCAGCTTACCAGCCTCCATATCGGTAAAGAGATTTGGTTCGGACTTGAACAGGCTGGACTTTGTTTTCACTTCGTCAATCGCCTGTTTAGCCTGCGAGACCGTTTTATCCCACTGTTCTTTTAATCCTTTGGTGCGCTGGTTAGCGGCATCGGTCAATTGAGAACGGGTTTCTTTACCCGAACGGGGCGCCGTTAGATAGCCAATCGCTAATCCGGCGGCAATTCCGGTCAATAATGTTTTCATGGTTTAACCTGGATTGATGTCTACCGCTGACTTTGTAAAAACCGTGCCATCAAGGAAAAAAGCCGAATGCAGCCAATGGTCTATAATAGGGAAAGAAATGACTCTATCTGTTGTGGCTAGATACTGTGGTTATATGACCACAGGAGTGGGGAATTGAGCGACCATAGAAAAGAATGCTAAACAACCAGCATCAACGATTGGTTGGTAAACTGTAGTTAAGCGTAGGTTCTCACGAACCAGCTCACGGCACATGAAGCTCTTGAGGGGAAACTATTGTTAACACTAGAAATTATCCAGTTGCTGGGACCAATAAGACTGTCCTATGCGGTGTTGGCCCGTTGACCGCGTGGTTGACCAATGCCCAAGTTGTCTGGCCTAGGCATTGATCGTTGGTAACAGCGAATGGATAAGTCCTGGAAACGAAGGCATTTACGACTACTCTATACGTTACGGTTAAAACCTGGATGACGATGAAAAAGATAGGGATGTGGCTTACTATTCTGGGTGGTTTGCTGGTCTGCTGTAATGCATTGGGTCAAACTGAACCCACTTCGGAAAAGATGCCGATTCATGAACGGATGGCCAAAGCCCGGGCTGCGAAAGCTACTAAAAAGGGGATCAACGGATTGAGTACTTCCGGAGCTACGGTACATGAAACGCAGGCAAAGTCGAACCCGCCTGTGGGGGCGTTGACACAACAGAAGGCTATTCCAGCGGACTATACCGCCCCGATTGTTAAATCACTGAAAGGTCCTAATGGGGAAGTTGTCCACACCGGAGAGAAGGGGGGTAAGTACTATATTAATAAGAACGGGAATAAAACCTATTTGAGTAGCAATCAATAACACCCGTTCGGCTTTAGCCACTCACCCGGTGAGTTTAAGAGCGCGTGAGAGCAAAACAATCAGTCGGCCTGTCGGTTAGGTATGCACTAAGGCAGCCCGGCTGCTAGCCTAAAAACAGGTGATCATGTTTGAAACGATTATGAATCTGGTTCAGTAACATGCTGGTCAGGCCGTAGTGAATAACCCGGCCATTCCCAATGATCAGAACGATACCGTTCTGCAAACCGTCACGAGGAGTATCCTTAGTGGGCTTGGTCAACAGTGCCCGGGAGGTGGTTTAGGCAGTTTGCTGGGTATGGTGAATGGTCAGGGTGGTAACCTGGCAGATCATCCCGCTATGCAGGGCGTACAACAGACGGTCCAGCAGGATTTGATGAGCAAGTTAGGGATCTCCCCGCAGGTTGCCCTGTCAGTGGCTAGCTCCCTGGTGCCGATAGTCCTGAATAAATTGATGCACAAGGCGAATGATCCCAATGACTCGAGTGTCGACATGGGGAGTCTGATGAATTCGTTCGGCGGTCAAGGTGGTGGACTAGGGGGTATGTTAGGCGGTCTATTTGGTAAGTAAGTTGGCAGGCCATATAGCGCCCTTTTATTATCGCTGTTCGATTCAGAGCAGTTCATCAGCCTAAAATCGCCAAACGATGAAGGCTAATGGATAGGATAGCTCTCCAACCTCCTGTTAATTTTCGGTATGTAGAATCGTTATTGAGGCAGATCTCTACCCGTTCGTGGGTGGAGATGACTACGTTCGGTCTTTGGACGGGTTTATTCCATTTTTAAAACAGCCTACTTAAGACAGGTGTGTTTTAGCCGAAAGGCAGGATGTATTCCCATCTGGGTGATGGTTGTTGAGAACTAACTACTAGTTTGAATACAAAACGACTAATGAAGGGTTCGCTTAGGTACTACTCCTTCTGGAAAAGTACATGTATCACCTCTCTTAATTGTTTAATTCAAAGTCTACTCTGACCACTACTGAAAAGCGAAAGGTTTGTGGGATAATCGCCATCTGCCGAAGGGCATCATTATCATAACCCATTGGCTGAACCTGATTAGTACGAAAATTTCCGCGGTACGAATAAAAACTTCATTCTCCCCTACGTCACTAATTCGCACGATCCGCTTGATAGGATGGGATGTAACCTTGCAGCTTGATTTGCCTTTTCCTGGGCTCGTGCTACCGCTTGATAAACTACTGCGGGTCTACTTGTTTAAGTCAGCTTACGTAGAGCACTTTGCTTACACTTGAAACAGAATCTGTTCCCATTCCTGTTGGAGCGCCTTTAAGGGCTCCATCAAGGAAGCGCCGCCGAAAGCTTTGGCAGGAAGTAAAATGTGGCTTCCGTCACTTTCCGACAGGACGATATTTTTTAACCGCCAACCCCGGTTAGCCATTTTGGTTAGGGTTTCAAAACAGGCTTCCATATCTGGCCCTCCATAACCAAATTCGTGATACTTTCCCATTGGGCTAATACAAGAGAAGTAGAGACTAGTCATGCTCATAGGAGTTAGTAGCTATTCCAGTTATTGAATCTAGCAAATATAGTCTATACAAATGCCTGAAAATTAGGCGATGGCCATCGAAAAGCTATTCGGAGAAGGCCGATGCTGAGGCTAACTGTACGGGATCTGCATTGCGGTTGTTAATTATTAACCAAGATTATTTGGCAACGTTCTTCGCTCTACGATTAGGTATAGCGTGTTATAATCCTCTTAAATACAGCTGTTTAGGTAGGTTGTAAAAGTGGCAATCGCTCACCTCATCACGAAAGAAACACTGCCGCTAGATAGACGAGCTTTTCACTTTTTTCTTTTTACAAGTATTTCCTGCCCTCTTACTTGTTTAGTGAATTCAAGACTCGGCTTGAAAGCAGGTATTTTATGAGCTGCAATCGTGACAGCCGTATTCTGGGTGATATTACGCGCTATTTTTTGAGCGCGTTGTTTGAGAATGAAACTCCCAAATTTGCGGATATAAATGGGCTCGCCTTCGCCTAAGGCGCTTTTGACGATCTCAAAAAAGTCTTCAAGAATAAACCTGACTCTGTCTTCATCAATACCACCTTGCTCACTGATACGGCGAATTATATCTCTTTTAGTCATACTCAAGAGCTTAAAAGCTGAGGTTTACGTTTTTTAAAGCCTTCGGACGGGATCTATAGGGTATAAGAGAGGATTACCCTCAAGTCATCTTAGTAGAATAGGCTAAAAAAGCAGCAAAATAGTCTGGTTGATTTGTTCCTTCAACTGACTATGGACGTTGATATAGTCAGCTGTTTCTTGTAAGCCCGCTTTCACGCCGAGCGTTTTCTGATAGCGGGCACGCATGATCCGAAGTTCAGAATTGCCGATATTAACCATCCTGGGCCAAACTCTACGAACGATTGTATAATTATAGCCGCTTTGTTTCAGATCCCAGATCAGCTTTTGTAAGCGTTCATATCCTGCTTCGAGCGAGACAGGTTCCTGTGTTGCTTGTATCGCCTGCACTTTATTATTTTCTGCTCGTATCTGAGCGATTAACATTGCTTTCATAGACTTGCCGTTTCATACAAAGTAGAAGTTTCAAAGTAAGTTTTAAATAGAAGATAGGCCAACAAAATCGACAGAAAGAGAGAGAACATCGATAGATTGATAAAATCTCCACCTATATCCTTACCAGACCATATGTCTATTGCTTAATTTATGTGCAACACGCATACACCGTTCTCATTGGTACAAGATAGCTAATTATCACCCCATTAGTTCATAGTGCTGAACAATATTTCCCTAAAATATTCTGTATACGGTTTTCGGTAATAACCAACGTTATGCGACCTGAGGACACCGCCCCGATTGCCTGTATTGTGGATGATGACGCTGATTATCGATTAATGCTCCAAATGATTTTCAATCGGTTTTTCCATCTCCTTCGCCAACCAATTATTATAAGCGTATAAAATTTTTAATCTGCTTTGAAAAAGGGTATTTTTCCCGTTTCGCAGTCATTATCTATTCTATAAAATTGTTCTGAATAAAGCGCCTTAGCATTGAACACATCAATTTACTGAAAACTTTTAATGGGAGTCATCTGCCTGCATGATGCGGCTTTCTATGCTCTTGTTGAAGAGGTCGTAGGACGCTTGCGAAAAGAGCATAATTGGGAAACGGAGCAATGGATTTCCGATGAGCAAGCCATGCAACTGCTCAACATCAGGTCCAGAACGACCTTGCAGAAACTGCGTGACGAGGGACGGATACGATTTTCACAGCCGCAGAAGAAAATCATTCTCTATGACCGGTCCTCAATTAATGCTTATCTTGAGCAGAACGCAAAAGACACGTTTTAGTCATGGAAGACAACAATAAAGTTGAACCGGATTACTTAAAAGGCTTCAATGAAGGGTATGTAATTGCCCAGTCCGTGCCAGATCTTGCCGAACAATTAGTTAAGGTTCAAACCGATAGTCAACGCATGGCTGGATTTAAGGCCGGTCGTGACCAATATGTAACTGAGCGTATGCGGGAGCATTTACCATCCTGGCTTAAAGCCGATCGTTCGATAAAAGAGCAGGAGAGTCCTTCTAAATCAAAAGACCGCGATATAGAACCAGAGAAGTAACAGTCTTTTTTAGTGCAATGATTTACTTACTGTGAAATGATCAGGGAGCAAACAGCCAAGCACGAAGTTTAATCCCGATCTAAATCTTTGTCTTTATCGATAGTCCTATCGGTTTTTTCCGCCGCTCGTGTATAGCTTAACCCTTGCATAAACCGCTGAGACATGGACATTTGTTTCTTATGAGTCGGGTCGTCTTTTAGTTTACCTGCCTGTTGTGAAGCTATCATGCCGCTCATAACATCCTGTGATTGATCAAGATCATCTTTTTGTCTATCAGGGGTTTGCTTTTCCTCGAGCTTTCTTGCTGGAATTGCGAATAAGTTTCTCTGGGGTTGATCTTCTGACGATATAGTCGTTTTCTCTCCTCCACGCCCTATGTCTTGCCTATCTGGTTCTGGTACAAATTCGGGCCCTCGTAAATAAGCCGGTAATGTATAGGATTTATCGGATGACGGGGGATCTTCGTAATTCATCAATTGTTGAAAGTGATTTTCATCTAAGTCTGCTAGCTCCTGATTAAATCGCGCTTCCAAATTCGCTCTCTCCTTGCGGAGTAATCTATCGGCATAATTAACTCCATATTTTTGGGAATATTCAGCGTGTCGCTTTCGAAAATTGTCCCATTCCCTGGCGTGGATCGTCGTTAAATCCACGGTGTCTTTACGGTGCTGCGCTTTAAGGTCTAGTTCTTCATCTTCAGTCATAATAGAAACGCATTAATTAGGATTAGGTCTTGACAATCAGCACTATTATGCTAATATAAGAAAAAGATTTTACCAGTTTAATTGAGGAGCGCCTGGACTGGTGGCAGAAAATAGTGGATGCAGAGCGCTTTGTGGTTGAGCAAGCTGAAGCTGCCTAAAGAGGCCGTTTAAATGCGGTTTACTGGGATGATTTACAAGTTGAAGCAACGACGTTGCCGCAGTTTAAAAAATTGGGACGGGATACTATCGAACACTTTTTGGGTTATCTGCCACGCGAAAGCGTCATTATTCCCTATGAGCCTTAGTTGCGTGTGTTTACCCAAACGAGCCCGAGTCTATGATCTGGAACTGGACCCCACTCGGAAACTACCCGTCAATCCGAAGGATAAGACTGGCTGCCGTTCTGATCGTACTGTTTATATTTTTGGCTCGCTTCAAGTAAACTGGTGTACTGGATTGTTCCTGGTGGTGGATCAGCCTGCCGCTTTGGCTAACCCCCATCAGCTATGGGCTTATTCTGGGAGCAGACTATCTGATACCCGTGTTTAAACATATGCTGCCCCTCAAGAAGTAGTAGGACAAAATCTAACGACCTTCTTTTACTCCGAGCAGTTCGTACCTGGTGTGAGGCGCTCGCTTGGGTGCTGCTAAACAAACTCTTTACTAGCCTGCCGCCCTAAAAATTAGTTCTAGTAACGACCTGACATGCTCAGATGTATATACCTATAGGCCTATTGGCACGTATACTTATGCATACTCAGATGTACCTTATTGTTGTCCTTCGTTAGGTCACAGATGGTAATAGGTCCGGTAGCCAATTAGCAGGCACCTACTTGATGACGTTTAGTCAATTTTCTCCCAGTGGATGGTAGCAGGAATCGGGGTAGTCTTTCAGTAACTGAACAATGTCTCGCCAGTAGGCCCCCAGAAACCAATGCAACTTTAGATTAGGGCCTTGTACCCGACAAAAATCGTCAATTAGGGTTCGCTGGGTGATTGGATCAGCGGTTTTGATCACAAAGGCAAGCCCGAAATAAATGGCCTGTAATTCGGCTCGCGTAAATTCATTTCCCCACCGACGAGGAAGAATGCCGGGAAACACCACCTCCGTGGCCAGGAGGGTTTTAATGTACTCTTTGAGTAGGTAGGCATTGGATGGAGTAGTCATCGGTCACATGGTTTACTCAACCTACCAACTGCCAAAATCCTGCCAAACAGGCTAAAACAGCACCAGCATCCCTTTTTTCTTATTCTAAACCATACTAGGTTAAAAATAGCCTCTCTACCTGTACTTACTGTTATAGCGCGTTCTTTTTGAGCGCAATCCCGCTAATCATGCTCTACTTCTGGATGGGTGTTAGGGCCATCGTAATCTTATATGGGGGTGTACTATTCATGGTAGGAGAACTGTGTAAACTGTCAACCTTGTAGACTCGTTTGGTGGTTCCAGCGCATTCGAGACTTTGCAGCCGCTCTGCCATTCGGTTATAAATGCGTCCAGTTTGCCCTGTATCAGCCGCTAAGGGTAGGAGAAATTTCATTCAGGTCTAACAGGATTCCATTTAGACAGGTCTATTGGCAACAAGACGGTGAGATTACCTGTAGAGAATTTATAGGAGTCTTAAAAGATTATTTGTTACCAAGACCAAAAAAACAGGCATTATGCGTTTTATTTTATTATACTTAACCCTTGAATAGACTACTACTAAATTCCCACTCCCTTCCATCATACTTCCTATGAAACGATTAGAAGCAACTCATATTCGCCATAAGTTTGAGCCCGCTCAAGTGCTTTACTTAACGGGCGATGCGAATTATTCCTCAATCCACCTGTTGAATGGTAAAATAATTTTATCCAGTAGGACACTAAAATTATATGCTGACCAGTGGCCCCAGTTTATTCGTATTCACAAAACCAGCCTGGTTAATCCCGAGCATATTCATAGTTGTATCGTAATTACTTTAGCTAAGGCGCATGTGATTATGCGTGATGCCACTCGTCTTCCCATTAGCAGAAGGCGAGTTGGCGAAGTGCTTGATCAATTAGGGATTGCTATCCTCAAACATTCCGGCGTGAGTAAACACCCCTTTGAGCCGGGATGGATGTTCTCTGAGTCAGAGCAGCTTAAGGTTGCCTAAACAAATTAGTCTAGACCTTATCCAACTAGCTAATCACGAATAGCGATCTTGCCTCTCCATATAGGCTACTCAGTAAAATAGGATGTCAGTACATTAAAATACCATTAACTGGATTTATTATAAAAGAAGGTTTATAAATAGGATAATTCATATATACGTGATTTAGCTTTTGCGCAACCTTGCTATTTATGAAACGATTAGAGGCGGCCAACAAACAGCTTAAGTTTGAGTCGGCTCAGGTTCTTTATTTAAGCGGGGACATTAACTATTGCACGCTTTATTTGCTGAATGGAAAGTCAATTTTAACCAGCCGAACCTTAAAATGGTACAGTGCCCTCTGGCCCCAGTTTATTCGCATTCACAAAGCCAACCTAGTGAATCCGGAACATATTTATAGTTGTGTCGTAGTTTCTTCCATCATAGCCCATCTGATCATGCGGAATGGCTCTCGCCTTCCCATTGGCAGAAGGCGAATCAGCGAAGTGGTCCAGCAATTAGGCATTGACTGGCCTAAGAAATGCGGCACCAGTACACACCTGCTTAAACCGGAATGCAGCTCTTTTGTGTCAGCCGATGTCCGGCTTGCCTAACCAATCTTCATTTATCGTTCGTATTCATTGATAAATAATAAGGCAGCTTCAACGGGTGACATGTAAAAATGCTCCCAAACATCTTCCATCCACTCGATTTCTTTATCAGTCAGGGGTAATGGGTAACCAAATTCGTTTAGCTGGTCTACAACGTTATCAAACCAAAGGGTAAAGGGCATAGATGCCATTCAAGGTGTTTATAAATATGGGTTATATACAAATATAGTAGACATTCAATCCTAGGCAAGTTTTTTGGACATGAACTCGGGGAGTTGATGTCAAGTACGTTCGGGACAGATCCCCCGCGCAGTACATCTCAATCTAGCGCTCAGGCTGCCCTGTGGAAGATTTCGGTCCGAGCATCTTTTACACATGCGAAAGTTTCATCTTCCAAAAACTCCACTTTCAATTAACCACACGGGTGGTCCCGTCCAGAATGAGTTGGCAAAGGTGTTGCCATATGGCTCGTTAGCCCAACTGATGCTAGGGCTAAAACGAGCTATTAATTAGGTATGTAGTAGTTGACCAGTTTTTAAATTCAAAATCCACGAGTGCGGTAAAGCATTTTCGTCACTGTCGGATTAGTTCTATTTCAAACAAATCTCGAAAACAGGGAAGCCTTCTACAGTTAATCCTCTTGGTCCATTTGTTCCAAGGGGACGAATTAATTTTTACCTGAAAATTTGTTCGGATGTATACGATCGTTAATCCCGGTACACCAAACTCTGTTTTTCAAGCTCTCTTCATTTGTAAATCCTTGTCATACAAGGCCTCCCAAAACGGGACTAACCAATTTTTAAACGAAACCTGTTCAAAGGTAATCCATCGTTTACATCAGAACAAGATCACGGTTAACCCCCTATGAAACAGGCCATTGCCTATTACCGAGTGTCCACCCGAAGACAGGGACGAAGTGGTTTAGGTCTCGATGCACAGCAGGTAGCTGTAGCCAGTTATTGTCGGCTGAATGGATATAGCCTTGTCGATGAAGTGGTTGAAGTGAAATCCACCCGCAAACAGCAAAGCGGTTTGTTCGAGGCAATGGAGCGGTGTCGATGCCGCAAAGCCACGCTGATGGTGGCACGATTGGATCGGTTAGGACGCGATGTTGAAAAAATTGCCCGACTGGTTAAATCAGATGTGGAAATCGTGGTCACCGATAACCCGCATGCCAATCGGTTTACCATTCATATTATCGCGGCCGTAGATGAAGAGCAACGCCAGCGCATTAGCGAAACCACGAAAGCGGCTCTGGCTGCGGCTCGAAAACGCGGAGTGATACTTGGCAAACATGGGAAGGTACAGGCCAGGCGAAATAAGAAGGCGGCAGACGAGTTTGCCTACCGGCTTATGCCCTTGCTCAAGATGCTAAAAAAGCGGGGTATTATGTCCGTGCGAGCGATTGCCCAGGAACTCAATAAACAGGGGGTTCCAACCTTTCGGGGTAATAGCCAATGGCATCCCAGTACCGTTTGTGCATTACGAAATCGGCTTAAATAAAAACAACCAATAATCATGAGAACACAACCCGTTATGATTTCGTCGAATGAGGCTAACATTCTATTCGATGACCGCTCATTGCTCGAAATAACCTTGGGTAAAGACGCATTAAAAATAGTGTCGATCAATGCCAATTGCGATTGCTCCGCTCATTATTCCACCGAAAGCGATGACCTCGTTGACTCCCACCCAATCACCGCATCTGCTGCTACGCTCCATTGATGCGGACTATTCCTACGCCGTCAATTGCGCTTATCCAAACTCACTTCGCCTGTTGACCAGGGCGCAGGCGAATATTCTGGCGGCTATGGATGGGCGCTCTACTGTTGCTGTACTGGGTGAGCGGCTGGCTATTCCGTCAAACGTATTGGAAGAGTTTGCCAGTCTGCTCGCCCAAACGGAAATCATTCGCTTTGATGGCCAGTTCAGCAAACCGGAAAAGCCAACTAATCCGCAATCTCTCAATTTCTGGATTCATACCACCAATCGCTGTAATCTGGCGTGTAGCTATTGCTATATCTCCACTTTGAATACGACCGAAGGTATGCCTGATGCTACCCGACAGCAATTGCAGGAGAAGGTAGTTGAAACAGCCATTAAACGAAAACTCAAACACATCAAATTTCGCCTAGCGGGTGGTGAGCCCTTAACCCAGTTCAAAGCGTGGAAAACCTTTATCCCGCAAATTCGTCAACGATTGGCCGAAATCGGCTGTCGTTTTGATGTCTCCTTCATTACTAACTTGACCATTCTCACCGATGAGATCATTACGTTTTGCCAGCAGCAAGGTATTAGCTTTGGCATCTCACTGGATGGTCTGGAAACCTATCATGATGCCAGTAGACCTTTTAAACAGGGAACAGGAAGCTTCAAACGTATCGATCAGAATTTGAAAATACTACTGGCGCACCAAATTCCAGTAACAGTCAATACGGTTGTCAGTAACCAGAACTTAAAGGGTTTACCCGATTTAACCCGCTATCTGATTGATCTGGATGTGCCGTTTCGCTATTCGATTGTCAAAGGTGAATCATTAGACGCGGAGCTTTTGGAAAAAGGTCTTTTGGAATCCTATACGATTATGGAGGAGGCCATCCAAACGGGCTGGCAATTCTCGCGTCGTCATCAATTCTGTGATCTCAAACCCCAGGAATTAGGCTTTCATACTTGTGCTTCTGGTTTTTCCGGCGGAGCTATCTATGTGGACGGCACATTGAATTATTGCCATGTTCACTTTGGCGACGAAGCACAATCGTCTCACTCCATTTTCGATCCTGAGCTGGATTTGGTGGATATGATTGAGCAAGGTAGCCATGTCGAGAATAACCGGTCGGCTGACTGCAAGGCTTGTCGCTACAGTGCTGTCTGTACGAGTGGCTGTCCGGTGTATCGAGTGAATGGCAAGGACCCGCAATGCAGTCTCTATCACAAAATCATTCCGTTGTTGTATGATATTCAAGCCAGGGAACGGTTGAAAACGTTGCGAGATTTTAGGATCCTTTAACTTCTGCTGGGTATCCTCATTTCAGACTTAGACAGGAAAGGTCGGCTGGACATGACAGGGGATATGACAGTATTGGTTTCATGGCTGGCCTTGTTTGCCCTGCTGTATCAGGTGTATCTTCAGCGCGTTCACAATGAAAAATCGCTGAAGCCCTTAGGGCAAATTGATTTGGAAGATCGGCAGGGTCATATCTACGTTCGTGTTACCAACAATGGTCTGGGGCCAATGATTGTTGATCGACTCATTTTTCAAAAAGACGGTAAATCATATACAGCTATTGAAGGTTGTCTGGAACTAGACAGTCGGTCTTATACGCGCATCAGTGTAAACGAGTCTGTGCGAAAAGTGATTTTGCCCAATGGCCACTTGGTCATCTTTGACACTCGATTAGAAGCTAGCGAAGGAGACGCGCAACGGGTTCGGCAGCAACTAAGCCTAATCACATTGAAAGTAGAATTTCACGACATCTACGATAACAAGATGACTATCGAACGCAACTTTCAGTGGTTTGCCAGACATATGTCAGAACGCAATCAAACGAGCCTGTAAATGTTGAAAATTGGCATTTGTCAAGTTTTTTGATCAAAAAACTTGACAAATATTTATAGTCATGCTATCTTAGAAACATGGCTAAGCTCTCTCAGACCATTGTACAACAGATTGATAAACTACCCGAGGATATAAGCTTTGGGTATGGCCAATTGGCTATAGCTAAACAGGATTATTTGGCAGCTGCTAAGGCCCTTGAACGCCTGCAAAAGAAGGGTGCCATCAAAAAGCTGGCTAAGGGTATCTTCTATAAGCCGAAACGAACAGTCTTTGGTGAGAAAAAACCGGACGAACAACAATTTCTCAAGCCGTATCTCTATCAAAACGGCAAGCGAACGGCTTACATTACGGGGGACTATCTCTATAACCAACTAGGGCTAACAACCCAGGTTCCGGCAGTTATAAAAATTGCCAGTCGCAATCGACGCATTTTTGTCAATACGGGGGCTATTAAAGCGACTGCGGTTAAAAGCTATATCGATGTCACCAACGATAATTATTCGTTATTGGGATTTCTGGATGCGATGAAAGACCTCAAACAAATCCCTGACATTGATATTAGCAATGCGCTTGTTATTTTCAAAAGCCGGATAAAAGAGCTTAAACCTGTGCAACGTCAGTTGATGGTTGATTATGCGTTGGCTTATCCACCACGATTGAGAGCTTTACTGGGAGCTATTCTGACCGATTTGAATTTGCCGAAAGGCACCGATAAACTACGGGATAGCCTTAATCCGCTAACGACGTTTGACTTGGGTATTGACGATAGCCGACTGCCAAACGCACCTGACTGGAATATTCAATGAAGCTGCACGAAAATCCTGAACTCTTTGCAGATGCGGTCACCATTACCGCTCAGCAGATGAACCTACCCGAAATCTATATTGAGAAAGACTATTGGGTAACGCTGGCCTTGCAACGCATTTTTACGGGGCCGTTGGCCGAATGCACGGTTTTTAAAGGAGGAACGGCTTTATCCAAATGCTTCTCGTTCATCAATCGCTTTTCAGAAGACATCGATCTGGTTCTTTTAAAAGATCCCTCTCTGTCGGCCAATCAACTCAAAGAACGGCTCAAATGCATTAGCAACGCCGTTTCCGAATTCCTGCCTGAAATGGATGTAACTGGGATTACGAATAAGAAGGGGATGATCCGCAAAACAGCCCATTCATATTCGCGGCTGTTTACAGGGGAGTTTGGCCAGGTACGCGATATGATTATTGTGGAATCGAGTTGGCTGGGTTCATCGGAGCCAGTGACGACGGGACATGTCAGTTCGTTTATCTATCAGATGATGCAGGCGAGTGGCCAGAACGAATTAGCCGTTGCCTATAATTTGCTACCGTTTGAAGTAGCTCTATTAGCGCCAACGCGTACACTTTGCGAAAAAATTATGAGCCTGGTTCGGTTTTCTTATACAGACAGACCAATCGTGGATTTGCGGAATAAAATTCGCCACGTGTATGATCTGCATCAATTGCTACAGCAAACTGATCTTTCGGTATTTTTTGATTCTGAAGCATTTGACGCTATGCTCCATAAAGTAGGCCGGGATGATGAAATCAGCTTTCGCAACAATAAAGACTGGCTGTATCATCATCCTGCCCAGGCCTTATTGTTCGCCGATTTAGACCGCGTTTGGCCGGAATTACGGAGCACCTACCACGGCTCCTTCAAAAATCTTGTGTTTGGCCAGTTACCGGTTGATGAAGGCGTGTTCCAAACGTTGAAGCGGATCGAAAAACGATTGCTTTTAATGAATTGGACGTTTTGAACCAGAATGCTAAATAATTCAACTCTCCAGAGCAACTAGATTGTTGACTATTGTCATTTTAGTTTCCTGGATCGATTGGTTCCAAAGAGTTGATATTTTATCGAGGCATAATAAAACATTTTCTGGTTTTTGAGCCACACCATTAGTTACTGTAAAGGGGCCGTCAGTTTCGGTTAATACTAGACGTTTCGGTATTATATTCAATAAATCAATATTTTTAGGATTGGAGACCATCGGTAAGTTTATAGAAAAATAGCACCCCATATTAATTGCACGCCTAGCTTCTGCCAAACTTCCACTGAACCAATGAAGTACTGCTTTGTTGTTTTTAAGCAGAGCGTGTTTCTCAAGAATATTCAAAATCTGAGAAGCGGACCTTACGCTATGTATCGTTAAAACTTTATCACCGTATTTTGAACATTGTTTTATTATATGATCAAAAACTGCGGTTTGTTTCTCAAATGATTTATAAAATCCAGGTCCGGCATCCAGGCCAATTTCTCCAATAAATTTTGCTTGTGGTAAGTATTGTTCCCAAAGGTTTAATTCGTTGGCATATTGTTCGATTAACTGAGGGTGTAATCCTAATGCCGCACGTACAAAAGTTAAATCTTTAGTTAGAGCAAAGTTTCTAGGCCATGCTCTAGGTGTAGTTGTAACGGTTAAAGTATAAATTTGCTTATGTTCACATTCTGAAACAAGACGCTCGAAGTCAGGATATAAATCCAAATGGCAATGATAATCAACTAAAGATATATTCATACATTATTCTTTCGGCTCTGTGACAACCCCTTGTAATAACCCATCCACTTCCATCATACCTTTTTTATAAACGTCAGTGAGTTTTAGGAGAGTTGAGGTATCTTGAGGGAGAGGTCCAGATTTGTGAATTAACAACTTTGCTGAAGCGGGGTTTCTTTTAATTCTTCTGACAGCTAGTTGGAATGATCTTATTTGGTGTCCCTCAGATTGCAGCGAATCCAGATTTCGTGAAGTAAGATCGGCTAATGAATAGACGGTACTATCCTTGAATAAAGCGCCACTCTTAACAGAAGCTCGCCGAATTAAGCAGGGTAGACAATAACCACAATGCACTATACCCAATCCTTTCCATCGGCCTTTTGATGGAGAAGAACAAGATAACGAGCGGGGCAGAAGTTTTTCAAGTAAAACAGGGTTTTTACATTGAGCAACCATTTCCCCTTTCGTATGATCCCAATAAGGATTTACAATTCGGCCATCGATACCAAGTTCTGTAAGAATGGTATTCCATAGGCCGATATAAAAAGGGTGTGTAGTATGAGTGCTTAATGATCCTAGTCTTAATACGTCAAGCGGTACATTCAATGCAATAAGACCGTTTTCCGGCGCTTCTAAAACAAATGGATGATTCAAACCAGTGCCAGCAAAGATACCCAAAGCAAAAAATAAAAATGATCTGCCTCGGGTTGTATCTTCCATTCCAGTGTCTTTAAAAGTCTCCTTAGAAATATTCATCCATAGCCTCAGACGATCAAATGGCTTTGATGAATAATGCGACTTGAGTGCATCGTAACAGAATTTTTGAGCATCGCTTGCTGCGCCGTCCCCTGCATGACTGATTAATAAGGGAATGACATCACTTGCTTCAAGATTATTGATTGCTCCAATTAAACTATCCAACCCTCCTGAAAAGAGTTGAAGCTTCGTAAAGGGCGGATTAGGTTGATTCTCTGGTTTTTGGGAAATAATAGAAGCGAGAGCGGATGTTCTGGACCTGAATTCAATTTCCCACCGATCACCGGTTAAAAAATTTAATAGCCTAACTAAATGAGCTGATACGTTACTCCATACAGCTACATCACTCACAGGGATGATAAGGTGCAACTCTCTCGTCCATGTATCCTGAGATTCACTTATTCTTGATATACGTGTATCGGCGGCATAGATATGAGCTGCTACGATAAGCATATCCAACCCGATTTCAGTTGGATAAACACCCAGGCGTAACAAATCATTTAGTGCGTTTGAGATACCGAAGTTTAATGTGTTCTCACCCACAATCAGCGGGAATAAGGTAATAGCCTCGTTGGGAGCCAGGGGCATCTTAAAATCGTCTTTGGGGCCGAAGGCTCCGATGATCAAGTGTTTTCTCATTCCGCGTCGCTTTCAATTTCACCTAATGTTTGCAACATCGTAAATGCCTCAAGATAAATTTGATCAACAAACTTTGTTGTATCAATTGCTGTAAGGTCGGTAAATGTGCCCTTAATATTATTCAATGCATCGGATAGACCCCGACGGATAAAGTCGTGTAATTGCTCCTGAGCACGCTCTACCAAAGGTAAATTCTCAGGCGCAATGCAGATCTTTGTCCCTATATCATTGCATAGTCGTGCTTCAATAGCACGAGTAGCATATAACTCAACGACTAATTGAATTTGCTCTGCCGTCAAAGCGTCTAAATCGGTAACCTCTTGCTCTGCCAGATCTGCTATCGTTTCAATAAAAGCGTTTCGTGCAATACCTTCATCTACACTCCCCCCATCTGGACAGATGTAATCGACTAATCCTAAAAATATATCCTCAAGAGATTGTCCAATCAGACGTCCTAAATTATAGGTGTTTAGAGTAGCTTGTAGACCTTCTGTTCTTACCGAATTTAGAAAATTGACTAAACCGACAGTGGTCGCTTTAGAAGATCCCATTTTTTGAGCAGCCTTCCGTGCGCCACCCGAAGCTCTAGAAACATAGCTCGAAACAGATCTTCCCAATGAGCCACTCCCGCTACCTGCTGACTTTGCAAATCGTGAAAAATTTGTTCTAGCCTGTCTATACCGATCGGAGGGAGATGAATTGTCAGGAGGATCAGGGAAGGGGGCTCCTACTGGTCGGCCATCTGTTGGATTAGAGAGACCACTTTCTCCTTCTGGGTGCTCTCCAGTAGAAGGCACGTCTGTTCCACCGCTATTATTTGGTTCTCCACCAGGGTTGTCCGGTAGATTACCTGATCCTAACCATGAAGGCACAAGAGGAGTATTGCCCTTAGGGCCCCCATATGAACTTGAAGTACCCATTAATTCGTTCTTTTTACCTTTTGGGCATTAAGTGAAGCCGCTTTTAAGAATGGGCTACCGCTTGATGCCCATGTCGATACTAATTTGTCAAATCTTCGAGCAGCTTCCCCACTGACTACTCCATCCCAGCCTTTTATAACCCAAGGCCCCAGTTTCTGCGCCGGCAAACTTTCTAACAATTCGATTAGCTTATCTTGAAGTTCTGGATGAGATTTTATCACCAAGGTAAGTCCTATAATTCCTTCTGGTTCTTTATCAAAATTGGAATTACTAAGAATTCGAGATCGCATCTCTTCAAAAATGCGCAGTGCATCTCTTTCGGAAAGAGCTTTAATGTCAGGCTCTAAAGTCTGAACAGCGTATCTACCGCCGAACAGCTTATCAATCAATAATGTCAGATGGCCTAGAGAACTTGATGTGCCAAAGAAGTCTTTTTTCTCCCTGGCTACAAACAGATAAGGGCGCAAATCGACGTTTGCCAGAGAGGGCTTAATTTTAGCCCATTCTTTGATTATATCTGATGCAGCCCATTCGAGAGGAAGAATGTTATCAAACTGAAGATTATCCTGGTTCTCTTTTTCTTTCTTTTTTGGGAAAGATTTCTGATTAGACTCTATACTTTGAACAGGAGCATTTTCTGCCGTTGCTTGTTGGGTTAATGCTTCCAGTAAGCCGAGTTCTTTACAGATGCCATTTGAAGACTGAGCAGCGCTTACTGCAACTTGCTCAAACAGATGCGGAATGAAACGCTCAGCAATCATTAATTTTGCCATTTCTGGCAGATTAATTGAGGAGCCGAAACCTCTGGCTTCGGCAGTCAAGTGTCTTAAAAGTAATGTATTCAAAAAACGTTTTATCTGGCGAGGATTCCCTTTCATACCACTTGCTAAAATGGGGCCGACCTGATCACTAAGTGCCAACGCATTCTTCACTTTTGTGGCTTTCTCTCCTAATGCAGTTTTGATTGTCACTGAATCCAGAGGAAGATTTTCCCAGGGTTTTCTTAAGCGTTCACGAGCTATATTGATAAGGGTATTAAATTCATCACATTCACCGATCTCCGCGCCCACCAGAAGTAAGGTGACATAAATTTTGGTTTCTGTTTCTCCTAAAATGGGAATTTTGAAGGGAACCTGGATAAGCTTCTCCAGATAATTTCGTGTATAGGTTTGATTCAATGATGTGTCCGGGAAGTCTGGAAAATGTTTGCGTACGGCATACTCGATCATTCCTTCATCTGCTGCGATAACAAAAGCAGTTTTTCCTGTGAAAATAAATAAGCGTATAGCCTCCAACGTTTCAATGGCTGTATCAGGCAGACAGCGATCAAGATCATCCACCAGAACTACCAATTGCTCAATTCCAGCAGCTTTCAGGAGTTTATCAAATGATTTTCTGAATTCGGATATTTCTTTTGGTACGTTTTTACCAGCTTCTTTTGGTTTAAGAATGGAGTTGGCCTGCTCAACTAAATTCTTTGCATTTTCCGGTGTTGCAAACTTGAATGGGTCATCAGCGAATGCTTGTAGACCTGACATAAATGTCCCAATTACTTCTGGAGAAGGAATACCAGTAAAAGCTGTCAATAAAAAGCCACCTGCTTTTTTTGCCGCTTTTAACCAATCCATACGCTCATAAATTTCTATGACTTCGTCTTTTGCTTTGCTCCATAGGGATTTTTTATCAATCAGCTCGGAGACAATGCCTTCAATTAAAGCAATTTTGGCATCTTCAAAACCTTGAAAACGCCATCCATTAAACTTGATGCAGAGAACTATTTCTTTGTCAGGTTCCAAACCAGCTTCAATCATTTCCAGCACGCTTGATTTGCCTGCTCCCCAATCACCATGAACTCCAATTGTGATTGGACGTTCTGGTCGCTCTCTTATCAATTTGACAATCGTCTGAGCAATAGCTTCACTATTGAGGAGATCTACTTTGGTTTCGTTATCGCTCAGGATCATGGATTTGCTTCGATTATTTTCAATAAAAAGAGGGCGTTATCTCTATATTATACAAGACAACATCTCTAAAGAAGATAGCTGAGTTATATGTTGTAAAAATATATACTAACTAATAAAAAATTGAAATTTTACCGAAATCGGGTGTAATTTGATATATATTATGCCAATACGCAATGGGCAAAATACCCATTTTAGGATGGGGAAATCCCCCTTTTTTCAATCCTATATTTAGCTATGTGATCATAAAAATACCACAGTCTAATAATGTATATTTAGATATTATAGGAGTAAGGGTAGAAATAAGTGTAGATTTCTACTTCGAATTCTATTTTCAGAGTGAATTCAAAGCATTATAGTATTTATTCGAATCCTACTCGAAAGTCGGTTTTGGACTAAGTGCCTATATGCAGGTTCAAAATCCTAATCTTATTTTACTACCCACCCCAAAAACCAATCGTCCCCCAATACTGTAGCGGATGGTCAGTGCTGAACTCATATAACTTGCTGGGATACTAACTACGTGCTGAATTACAACTGAATTACCAGCCACCGGGACGCGGCCACATGACCAGGTAGTGGGATCGTCCCAACTGCCATTTTTCACAGTACTTATTATCGAATTGAAGGCTGTTCCTACAGTAGCGCTGGCCGTGGCGGTACACCCGCCAGGACTAGTTAAGGTCACCGAGTAGGTCCCCGCAGTACTTGCACTGATACTGGACGTAGTAGCTCCTGTTGACCAACGGGCACTACCCACCCCAATCACTGATAGGCTCGCCGTGGGAGAAGCACAGGTTAAGGTGGCACTCGAAGGACTAATACTAACCGAAGGAGCAGCCTGAGACGCACTAACCACTGCACTAGCCGTAGCAGTACACCCACCAGGACTGGTTAATGTTACTGAGTAGGTTCCCGCGACACTGACGCTGATCGTGCTTGTGGTGGCTCCTGTTGACCAGCGAGCGCTACCCACCCCAATCGCCGATAAGCTTGCCGTGCGGGAAGCGCAGGCTAGTGTTCCACTTGAGAGACTAATACTGACTGAAGGCGTAACACAACCAATGGTGATTTGGGCATCAGCACTTGCAGGAGGTTCCTCCTTGTTGCCTACGTTGTCATTAGCCAGTGTATAGAAACGGTAACTGCTCCCAAGCTTCCCCATGAAAGTTGTCGTTGTACCAGTCAACCCAGTCTTATAGGCCGAGAACGGACCATTATTTTCGGAGACGTACAAATCATAATCCCGAATACCGGAGCCTCCCGTATCGTCCTGACCTTCCCACGCAATAGTAACAGTTGCCGAGCCTGACTGGGCTGGAAGTTGCTTAACCTGGCTGGACGGCGCACCTGCATCAATCGTATTCTTCCACAGGTTGGTAGCAATCGTTTCTTCGATGTCGAAAATAATACTGGCTCGCGCCGATGTTGTGTCTTTGGTCACACTACGGCTTAAGGGGAGAATAGAGAACGTAACGTACCCTTCACCGTTATGTTTTAAGCTGTCGTTGACGGGTAAAAAACCAATATTAGCTGGTAACGTGGCACCTAATCCAGTTGCGGGATCAATGCTTTGAAAAATCCAGAAAGCCCGCCGATTGGCGACATCAAGACCCGCTGTGACATCAACAAAAACACCTAAACTGTCATGAACATCCAGCCGGTTGGTATATACGCTGGTGTTAGGCGGAACGGAGAAGTTAAAGCTTCCGAAACCGAAATCGCTGATACGTAATGAAGATGGATTAAGCTTTTCGTGAATAGGCACATAGATGGTCACATTCTGGGCGGGAGCTGTCGCAAAATTTGGATTGTTTTCAAACAGGACTTTATACTCCAGGTTCTGCTTAACAGACACCCAGCGAAGGAGGCTATCGTAACCGGCCCGACCAATAATCTCATTCGGGTCCGAAGCTCTGAGAACTGGGATGGAAAATGAAGGTTTAGAATTATCAGAACAATCCCCACTGGGGCAACCGGGTTTTCCATCCAGATCACCCGGATTACACAGTGGCGTCGACGTTTGAGCAAAACTCAACGATGCGGCAAAGATTAGAAATAATATCCAGTAGAAACCTTTCATCGTTGTGAGTATATTAATTCATGAATTAATATTTAAACATCGCATGGAGATTTTATTGTAAAGTTTTTTGAATATATAAGGCCCCAAAGTCCTCTCTTTTATGTGTATAATGTTTTCTATTCTTAAAGGAAATATTGGCTAGATTATTTAACTTTAGAAGTGGCGATATATTTCCATCAACTATATTGGTGGATTCGTAAAACAGAAATGATTCTAAATTTACAAGACTCTCTAATCCTATGATGCTTTCTATATCGCCCATATCTAAAAGCAATAAACGTTTTAAATTAAATAAGTTAAAAATATCATAAATAGAATTTATGTGTTTGCATCTTTGTATTTCTAACTCTTCAAGATTACTCAAATTTCCTATATCTTTTATAGATGTTACTTTATTTAAGTTAGCTAATCTTAAGTAAAGTAAATTCTTTAGACTAAAGATGCCATGAAGATTTTCTAATTTAGAATTTAAAATAGAAAGGTGTTGAAGGTTTGCTAAACTGGAGAAAATGCTACTGTCGTTTTTTTTTAAATTATTTATGTAAAGTTTTTTTAAATTTCTTCTTTCAAAAAGAGAGTCTGACCCCGTGATCCATTCAAAACCACAATCTAGAAGCTTTGGGAACAAGCCAAAAAAAACGGGCGTTTTACTATATGTGATCAACTCCAGTCTAATTAAATTTTCTAGAAAATGAACTGGCTCGACGGATTTTAGCGTTAAATCAATAAGAGTTAAAGATTCTAATTCTGGTAAATATTTCAAGAAATTTACATCGTCCCCATTCCAGCCTTTTCCATCGTTTATCTCTAATTCTTTCACTTCTTTACTTAGAATTTCGTCTAAAAAAGATTCATGCCATTTAGATTTTATTACAGCCTTTGGCCCATATATTCCATGCTGAATTTCAATATTATTATTCATCTTATCGTGATACCTTAGGTAATAAATGTTGTCTTTTGGGTCCAATCGGATTACGTATATTCTCTAAGTTCCTGACTCCTCCCAGAGAATCTATTCGTAGTTGTTCGGCAACTTCTCTGGCTGTTTTCCCTCCAAGAACTTCAGTTGTCTTTACAGGTGTACCCGGTAATAACTTACCTGAAGCAAGATGTTGTTCAAGCCTTTTTGCTATATCAGAAGATTGACCAACGTATTTTTTGCCTGAAGCTGCTGTAAACTCATATACACCTTCATTAACTAATTTTTTTTCAACCTCTTCTGTAGCCTCTTGAGCTAATTTCCTTTCAAAAGTTCTTTCGGCTAATTTGACTCCACCTCGAAATAATCCTCCACCAAGTGAAGCAAAATCTTTTAAGACATCAAATGCTTCGGCGGCCTTTTGATAATTACCATTACATGGATCAACCGCATTAACAATATCTTTTGCCAAAGATCCTGTGCTGGTTGCTTCCTGATCGTTGAGAGCATCCCAAAGATTGCCAAGATTCGCTCCCAGTTCATAGCCTGAAACACCAGCTAAAGGAACCCCAACAATGGCACCTAAACCTGTACTACTCAATCCAACTCCGGTGGCAGCACCAATTCCACTCCAAACTATTCCACCAACTGCACTTCCAACACCACTCCAATTCACTAATCCCAACGGATCAATTGCATTAGTTACATTATTATTTACATAAGAATAGTTATTAAGCCCATCAACATATTCAAATGGATCTCGTTGGGCAAAGCGCCCCAGCGTCGGATTTAACTCCCGATTGCGGTAGTTATAGGTTTTGAACGTAAACTCGTAAGGTCTGCCGGTGTATAACAGATTATTGAGAGTAGAAATCGTTAATTCAACATCTGCTGCATTGAATATATGAGGAGCGCCAAATGGATCGTACGTATAGTATTCTAGCAGATTGCCTGAAGCACCAGTAATTGCCTGTACTGAGTTTAAATCATCGGTCTGATAATAGTAATCATTGCTGCCAACGTTGACGTAGAGGATCTGGTCAATCTCCGAGCCGTAAATAAGGCTTTTAATTATGCCGTTGGTATTTTCTTCAATGACGTTGTCCAGATCGTAATAATAGCGGGTGGTGGTTCCGCCTAGTGTCCGGCTAACTCGTCGGCCCAGGGCATCGTAGGTATAGGCGACTTTTGTGGTGCCATTCTGGATCGAGAGTAAACGGTTTTCAGGATCGTATTCGTAGGTGTTGCTGCCGTCACTAACCAGGTTGCCGTTTTTATCGTAGGTAGGCGGAGCATTGCTTCCGTTGGTCTTAATACCCGTATATTGATTGACGTAATTTGCGGTATAGGTTTTCTCTGTTGAACCTTCTTTTGCCATGGTACGGTTACCCAGCGCATCGTAGGCATATTGATACGATATGGATGGCGTTAACTGGTTATTGCTGTACTGCCCCGTAGCAAAGTCCTTCAACTGAAACGTAGCATCATACCCGTATTTCTCCGAGCGTGTTGGCTTGTGTAAACGTTCGGTTAGTATTCGCTGGTCAGAGGGATCGTACTGATACCGAATATTGAGTTGCGTAGCAGGAGTGGCTGTCAGACTAAGCAGGTTGCTCATGGCATCGTAGCCGTAATTAGCAGTCGTGCCGTTTGAAAACGTTTTTTTTGTGAGCCGATCTGCCCCGTCATATTGCAAGCCAGCCAGTAGCGTACTATTTCTTCTGACTTCGATTAGCCGTTCCCGATTGTCCAGTTGCCACACGATCTTCGTGCCACCGGGATAGTCGATGGATTTCGTCTTGCCAGACGTGTTATAGGCATACGTTGTTGCCTTCCCATTGTTGTCTTCCCTGAGCAATCGGCCTGCTGCATCGTATGATAGCGTAATTGTGGCATTAGTGTTTGTGGCTTTCACCAAATAGCCTGCCGCATCATAGTCGAGCGTTTCGGTTACATTACCAGGATATTGACGTTCGATCAGTCGATTGAGTGCATCGTATTTGTATTGAATTTTTGTCCCGATCCCGGTCGTTTTTTCCGCTAGGCTTCCCTGTGCATCATAAGCAAACCGTTTGGTTGAACCGTCGGCATACGTTTGCAAGGTGAGTTTAGTCCGGTTGTCGTAGGTATAGGAGGTTGTATTTCCCTTGCCATCAATGACGTTAATGAGATTGCCTTGGGTGTCGTAAGCAAACCGATTGTTGTGTCCTAACGGATCGGTAATACTGGTTGTCCGGTTCAGTTTATCATACGTAAAGAGTGTAACGTTGCCTTTTTGATCGGTCTCCTTGATTTTATTTCCATTGGTATCATAGGCAATCTGGGTTGTGGTTTGATTGGGGTACGTGGTTTTTATCAGTTGGTTAAGGGCATCAAACTGAAACGAGGTTGTATTTCCATTGCCATCTTTTTCGGTGATTATATTCCCATTACTGTCATAGGTATAAACGATGACAGTCCCGATTTGATCTGTCGTTGTCAGCAACTGACTGTTATCATCGTATGTATTGGTTTCGGCCTTACCATTAGGATAGGTTATCGTTTTTTCATTGCCAATCGCATCATAGGTATATGCCGTGGCTTCATTAAGAGCATTGGTTATCTTTACCAAGCGACTTAGGGCATCATAGGCATACGATGTAGTTCGGTTTAGTGGGTCTTTTTCAACGATAATCCTTCCTGTGGAATTATAGGTGAAACTGGTCACTCCACCCAAAGCATTGCTAATGGTTTTTCGGCGATTGAGCTTATCGTAGGTCGTAGTTGTTACATTACCATTTTTGTCTTTAACAGTCAGCCGATTGCCTATAGCATCGTAGGTATATTGTTCTGAATAGTTGAGTGCATCTGTGCTTTTAGTCAGTCGCTGTAACGCATCATAGCTATAAGCTGTCGTGTTACCATTGGCATCGATCTCGGCCGTACGATTCCCTATCGCGTTGTAACTATAGGTTGTTGCCCCACCCAACGCATCCGTAACTTTAACCAGGCGATAGAGATCGTCGTAGGTAAACCGGGTTGTATTACCGTTTTTGTCTGTTTCGCTTACCTTATTTCCGGCGTCATCATACTCATAATAAATCGTATTCCCTAACGCATCTGTAATAGACAGTGGCTGCTTTCGGCTGTTGTAGGTATAGATGGTGCTATTACCCTTGCCATCGATTTCCTTCGTAACATTTCCCTGCTCATCGTATTCTGTAGAAGTTGCATTGCCGAGTGGGAGCGTAGTCTTGATTCGCCGACCCAGACCATCATAGGTATAGCTTGTTGTCTTGCCCAGCGCATTGGTTTCAGAGGCCAGCAGTCTGAGTTTGTTATAGGTATAAGTAGTCACCTGTCCTAGCGCATCGGTCATTTTAATGCGCTGATTCAAGGCATTGTATTGATAGGTTGTTGTATGATTTTCGGGATCTGTTTCTGTAAGCTGATTGCCGTAACAGTCATACGTATACGTTCGTATTCCCCCTTCGGGATCAGTTAGTCTGGTCAGGTTACCGTTGCTATCATAGGCATAAACAGTCGTAAAATTAGTGGGGTTGGTATAGCTAAGCCGGTTGCCTTTCGTATCATAGGTCGACTTCTCGGTTACGCCTAACGGCTTATCGATTTCAATGAGATTACCCCTGGCGTCGTATTTGAACGTCGTAGCATTACCGCTTTTATCGGTCAGGCTGGTGACTTTGTTAAAGGCAGGCTCGTAGGTATACGTTGTTATATTTCCGGCAGGATCGATCTCTTTCAGGACATTGCCATTGCTGTCGTACGTATAAACCGTCGATTTCTTATTTCCATCGGTCAGGCGACTGGCGTTATTATTGGTATCGTAGCTGTACTCCAGATTAAATCCACAGCAATTGCCGTGCTTTGAGGTAACTCGCCCTTTATCATCGAATGCATAAGTGGTAACCACCGTTTGGCCGTTGACCTGCTCGGCCACAAAGGTTTTCAACTGCCGTGGTACGTAACTGAATGTGTGGCTGGTAGCGCAGGAAACGACCTTGGAAACGGCTCCATTCCGGTTATAAAAAATACTCATATTATTGCCACCTTCATCCGTATAACCGACCAGCCGGGCCGTTGAATCGGCATAATACTTGACAAAATCGCCGATGGGATTAGTGACTTGGGACGGATTGCCGTAGGAATCGTATTGGTAAGCGATCTTCCGTTCGGGCGAACAAGTATTATCCTTGATTTCAGTTAGACGGCCACTGGTCCAGCTAAAGTTCAGGATATGACCAGAACTATGTGTCAACTTGGTCAGTAACGTATCCGTATAGGTCAGGCTGATCTGGTTGCCATTCGCATCCTGTAGGCGTGTCAGGCGCTTGTGAGTGGCATTCTCAAAGTAATAGCGCAGGCCGTCTTTGGTCTGAACGTAGAATTTGCCCGCTTCATATTCTTTCAGCGCATCATAAATACCAGTTGGAGAAACATAGGCTGAGCCTGATTTTTGATAGAAATCCCGACGTCCATCGGCCCGTTCGATCCAGATACTCGCGTTATCGGTGTAATAGGCCATATTGTAAGTAAAGGTCCAGCCTTTACCCATTCCCCAGTTTCGGCTCCGCCGGGTTGCATTGTAAGAGAACGTAATGTCTATGGGTAAGCCCTGACCCGGAATGTTTAAATCCGTACGCCGATGATAGAGATTACCCGTATAACTGTTGATTTCAAAACCATTAGGAACAGGCACAGTGGGCCGTATCCTGTTCTGTGCGGAGAGGAACTGACCCGATGATCCTGTAAGAATGAGTAGTAAAAAAAACAGTAGGCGAATCATGGTTGTGGTGTGATAAAAACAATCAATCGGTAAGCACAATATCGATAGATGGAATCGTCCGGTTAGTAGAGACTGTATAGATTTTAAAGAATCCACTGGCTCCGGGACGTAAAATGCCGGGTGGGCCACCATCTTCCTTACATTCGAGGACCAGGTCACTTTTGTTATCCTTCAACTGGGCAATTGAAAACGCAACCGGATTGTTTTCGTTGAGCGATAGCAAGTATTTTGTTGGTACGGGAATATCGACCGTTCCATTATTCTGGTAGCTGACAACGAAGGATGTAATGACGGAGAGCCGTGCATTGGCCGGAGTTAGAATATCGGTCTCGAACTGATCTTCAAAACCGACATTGGTAATCTGGCAGACAAACCCTGAGCTTCCGGGATCACCTGTATTGCCAGAGGTAAACACGCTTCCAGTTCCCTGACGAATTGTAAAACTTTGCGGAAGCAAAGTGGTAGCACCGCTCGGATTGACGGCTTCTACATCGTAGGCCCCTAATGCCTTGTTCAGCAGATCAAACGTAACAAAAGCGGTTGTTTGATTGACGTATTGAACGCGATAGGATTGAATCGTGGCAGCACCTGTTTTTTTCAGTCGAAAAACAGTACGCGATTCAAACCGGGCACCCGTTATTTTTAACGTGGCCAGGCCAGTATTGCCTCCTTGCGTAGCGTTAACGCTTTTGATGCCGAACGGAATAACCTTTGCCAGTAGATTGATTGGCTGCGCCTGCGCTGATGAATACCCGCCCATCACCATCAGGTAATAGGTCCCTGTTTGCAAAGCTGGAATAACGATCTCCTGATTAGCCAGAAAAGGCAGATTCCCCACGTAATCATACTGATTCGCTGTTGGTACCAATCCTTTTCTTATAAAGAAGCGATTGACGGCGTTGTTGGTAGAATCGCCCTTTAAGGTGATAGACAATGTTTCTCCCGTTAAACTCGCAGGGACTTCAATACGATAGTATAGCGGATTCTCTTTTTTCAGCGTAGCAGAAGTTCGTATGTTAATCGGGAGTTCTCGAACCGTCACAACAAACTTATAGGCCGATACACTTTGGTTGTTCCCTTCATTTTGTTCGACAATGTTGTTTAGAATGTCCGTTTTTATGATGACATAGTACTCGCCGATAGACAGATTAGCGAGTGGTTTTTCAAGTGTCTGGATGGCTGTTGCCTGAGTTGGCAAATTAAGAGTTCCTTCCAGCGTGCCTAGTACTATATCGGTTGCATCTAATGTTGTGTCTGGCGATATATACACAGCATCGCGCCGGAAACCTCTAGTCGCATTGGCACCAATATTGGCGAGTACCCAGCTAATGGACATACTTTCTCCAGCATATTGGGGTGTTTGGGGAACTGTAATTTCTTTTACAACAAGATCGCACGGTTGTTGGGGAGAAATAAAAAGGCTGGCTATGGCAACGTTGTTTCCTTCATTGCCTCGTTCAAAGACAGCATTGGTTGCATCTGTCTGGTGAAGTAGGTAGTAATTCCCCGAAACGTTCGGCGGCAGCATGAGTTGAAGCGTATCCGTATAGTCAGCTCCGGCCGAAAGAACTCCGTTGTGGGTGTGATTTCCCAAATAAATATCGTTGCCGATCTGTGTATCGGTCGATAAATAAAACTGATCAACCCACGTACTGGCAGGAGTAGGGCCCGTACCGTTATTTTTGACTTTAGCTCGGACCGTGATCGGTTGTGATGCGACACCCTGAGTGGGTACGGAAACCAACGTCGGGACCAAATCTGCGGGCGGGGGGGTAACAATAGGAATACTTGTACCTCCTTTATCGAGCGTCATGGCCAGCGTATTATTGCTTCTGTTGGGATCATTGTGCTGATTAAACCGATCTACATTCACAATAAAGAACACCGTTCCCTCTACTTCCTGAGGAATAGTAACCGTTAGACTCCTGGTGTACGAACTCCCAGGCCCTAACGGAGCGTTAATAGACGTGCTCGCAATTAACTGATCGTTGGCATCAAAAACAGGATTCGTACTAACGTATACACCATCTGTCCAGGAGGGTATTACCGTTGACTGTGTACTGTTATTTTTAACGGTCCATCGCAGGCTGACAGGCTGACCAGCTATGATCGTACTACTTAAAATCTGCCCGGTAACGGCAGATAAGTCAGTTTGTGGTAAAGCGATAAAGGTTGTGGTGCTGGTAGACGCCCTAAGGTTATTGGCTTCGGCATTGTTTTCGAAAATAGTGTTTCCAACGTCGGCTTTTACAATGACATAATAGGAACCAGGAATTAGATTTCCAGGAATCAGAAAGGACGTTGGCTGCGTATAGGATTGACCAGAGGCTAGGCTTCGACTCTGGAAAGCGTTGCCAAGGTTAATCTGTGTCGCTTCATTCAGGGTTGGTGTGGGCGATAAATAAATACCGTCTGACCAGCTTTTGTTAAGGATTGCCCCCGTTCCACTGTTTTTTACCGTGTATTGAATCGCAAGCGTAGTGCCAACGGTATCTCTGGCTGGTGTAACCAGAGAAGATGCCTCAAGATCCGGCCAGGGGGCGAGGCTAATCTGAATTGAAGCCGTTAGTAAGTTATTGGTTTCTATTCGTTCGAGAACTGTTTTGTCGGCGTCACTAACCAGAATCAGAAAATAATTCCCGGAAATCTGAGCCGGTACTGAAACCGAAGCACTTTTGGTGTATTCGCCTGCTGGTGTCAGATACTGACTCACTTGACTTCCCGTCAACAGAATGTCGGCAGCATCAAGAGTTTGATTCGACGACAAATAAATACGGTCTGTCCAGGTGGCATTGTACATGGCTACCGGACTATCATTTTTAACTTTCCACTGAATCGTTATGGTTTCTTCCGACGATGCGGTTGCCGGAGCTGTGAGTGTAAGTGGTCTCAGATCGGGATTGATAACACTGATCTTGCTGATCGCCATTGAAGCATTGTCGTTCTCATCCGGATTTTCATAGATCTGGTTGTATAAATCGGTAACAACGAATAGATAATAGTCTCCCTCCTGAACAGTATTAGGTATCTGGATGCTTTGTTGTGTCCGGTTACTACTCAACGAGAGTAAACTGTCACGGCGGACAAAGCTACCAATCAGACGGTCCTGGGACGTATTCAACGTCTGATCGGCTGATAAATAAATCCCTTCGCTCCACTGCGGAACTGCCGCAACCGCCCCTTCATTAGCTGTTGTCCAGTTAGCCGTTACAGTTTGACCGTTGGATACACTTGTTGATGACACCCCCACATTACTAACCACCAGATTGGGAGTCGGTCTTTGGGTAATGGTCATTGCCAGACTGTTCAGGCTATTATTGTCTTCCCGGTTGTATTCAAAAACCTGATTATACCGATCAGTAACAACATGCATGTAATAGAGGCCTCCAATTCGTGCTGGAAGTTTAACTTTTTGACTGGCCTGATACGTACCATTAGCTGCCAGCGCACCTTGCCGACTGTATGTTCCAAGCACTTTATCTGTAGTCGGGTTGACCAATTCAGACGTTCCAATGGAAATCTGATCACTCCAACTCGTTGCTGTCGTAGGTCCTGTGCCCTTATTGGAAATGGTATACGCAACGGTTACTTCTCCTTCAGAGAACGCATTCAACGGAGAGACGGTAAGGGCCGTCACCTGAAGGTCAGGTGGAGGGGCTAAGGAAATTTTGACGACACTGCTAGCTCGTTCGTTGTTGGTTAGTACTGTCTCTCTTAAGGATTGAGATGGGTTCGTTGTAACGATAATGTAGTAGTTACCTTGAATGCCTTGAGGAACTTTGAACGTATAATTTGCAGATCGGTAAGACTGGCCTGCGGGTAGCGAACTGAAGTTGTTCACACTTCCCATGTAAAATTTTTCCGTACTCGCACTGAAAACCGGATTGTCGCACAAATAGATCTGATCGTTCCATGAACCATTTGTTGCGCCTTCACCCTGATTTTTTACGACCCAGTTGGCAGTAACATCAGCCTCCGAAATAGCTGTGACAGGGGTAGAAATGCTTTCAACGATCAAATCCGGTAAACGGCGCGTTCGGAATGTCCGAATGGGGCCAGCTAACTCATAGCAGGCGCGTTTGGCAACAATTTGCCATTTGTACGTCTGATCATATTGAATAAGAGTGGTATTCGAAACGGTATAGTTAATGGCCGTGATGTTCGCAGCAGTAGGGGTACTGGGTTTTGCAGATGATTCAGGCCAGATGTAAAGGTCATAGGTAACCGCTTTGGGGATGGGAGACCAGGTAAAGGCAACCGGTATGAGTTGATCAGTTTCGTTATCCTGTGGCAGAAGGTTTTGAAACGTGCCGGTTAGCGGCTGGTTAATCACATTGACAAGTAAGGTTTTTACGGAATCCGCGCCTGCGCAGACGCCCGTATATTTTACCTTTAGTTTATAATTTCCAGCTGTCGTCCAGTTAATCGTTGCCGCAGTGCCATTTACCTGCAAATTTCCTCCACCGGAAAGTGTCCATATATAGTTGTTGTTGCCAGATTCGAAATTTTGCAGACTATAGGCTTTCGCTCCGAAACAGGAAACGGTATCCCCCACGATGGAAAACACGGCTGGCACGCGATGAATAGTCAAAGGCGTATTATTGGCGGTGCTGACTCGAGCTGGATTACTGGCTGAGATGCGCACGCGATAATTTGTTCCCTCAGTCACATAAGGGATCGTGGTAAGGATAACACCGGAGTTGGTGCCGGTTAACGTACCTATGGATCGGGGTGACGCAAAATTGCCATCAGCATCTGATAACTGAGCCGTAAAAACATTCCCTTCAGAAAACGGGCTGTTTACAGTAAACGAGATATTAACTTTACTACCAACACATAGGCTCTGTTCAATAGCACCTATAGTTACAAAAACACCCGAAGGGGGTTCAAGCCTGAAAGTATTATTATTGGTCAGGCTCCAATGCCCGTTTTTATTTTTGGCCCTGACATAAATCCTATGATCACCCAGAGGGAGATTTTGTGAGTCGATCTCGAAAATAATATTGTTGATGGTTGTGCCGGGCGTAATCGAAATCTGTTTTCCTTTGCCAAAGCCCGGATCAGTATCAATAAAATATTCGACCTGCGTGACAGTAGCTATTGGTTCGAGTGTAGCAACTGGTTGCTTATAAAATGACCGATTGCTCGTTAAGCTCCAATTCCCATTCTCGTCCTTTAGTCTGACATGAAGCTGGTGAAATCCATCCGTCAAGGATGTGAGATCGGCAGTGAACGATAAATTATCCAAACTTGTGGCTGGTGAAAACGCAATAGCTTTGCCATTGCCAAAACCAGGGTCGACGTCCACAAAATACTCCCCTTTAACAAGCTTAGGCAATGAGGTCGTGGCTGTCGTTATCGTTTCCTTATAAAATGTTCGGCTATTGGTTAAGCTCCACCGCCCGTTGGCATCTTTGAAGCGGCTGTAAAGCTGGTGAAAGCCCTTACTTAAAGTGCTTACATCAAAGACAAATGAAATAGTATTCAGATCGGTGCCGCTGGTAATTGAAATTGCCTTGCCTAAACCAAAACCGGGATCAGCATCGATAAAATATTCTCCTTTGGTAAGGGGCGAAAGTGGCGTATTAGCTACTGCCAGCACCTCTTTATAAAACGTCCGTGTTTGCGTTAATGACCAACGGCCATTTATATCTTTAAAGCGAACATTTAATTGATGAAACCCACCCGTCATTGCGGTTAAATCAAAGGCGAAGGCGGTATTGTTCAGATCGGTTCCGGGTGTGATGGGAATAGTTGCTCCTTTGCCAAAGCCTGGATCAGTATCGACAAAATACTCGCCTTTAGTAATGGCTGGTAGTGCTGGATTGTCGAGCGCAAAACTTTCCTTGTAAAAAGTGCGTGTACTGGTCAGCGACCAGCCTCCTTTAGTTACTGCTTTTCCGTTCTCCTGAACCTGATAAGGGCTTACCAGAGAGCGAACATAAATAGTATGAAAACCAGCCGATAAGCTATTTATATTGATTGAAAAATCAGCTGTTACATCCTGACTGGCTGTTATGGGGACATTCGTTGCTTTGCCAAAGCCTGGATCGGTATCGACAAAGTATTCAATTTTGGCTACTTTTTGAGCTTGTATATCAAAAGATACGACCAAGCCTAGTAGGCCGACCAGATATGTCAGTAGCAATTTCATAACAGCAGTATTCTGTTTGGTGGACTACAGGCTGATAGAAGAATACCTTGTTAATTATTAGATCTGACCTTGATCGTAACATCAATCGGATCGTTTGTACTGCCGACAGGTTGATTGGTGAAAGCGTAAATAGCTGGAACAGGGGGAATCCCAGAAAGTACATAGGGAGTATTGCCACCAAAGATGCCGCAATCCACCGGATTTTGAGTGGTACTGCCATATCCAGCGCCAATGGCAGGAGAACCTGATTTTAATTTCCAGTACGCATCGCTAGTTCCTGTCGCGTCAAACACGGTACTCATGACAACATTGGATTTATTGCCATTACTAGTGCCGAACTGCGTACCATATCCTATATTATTAGAAACTAAATTGCGAGCCCCTTCAAAAGTGCCTGCATACAGGATGTTATTGGTAACGGAGCTATTATACGCAACAATTTTACCTCGCCTGAAAATGTTATTTTGTATAATTGCGACTGCATTTTCATGCATCTCTAAAGCGGTGCCGGTCGTTGCATCAGAAGAAGATCCACTATATCCTATATAATTATTTGTAATGAGAATTGCCGTCGAAGCATAATTTATATCAATTCGACAACCATAATTTTGTGATATAACAATACTGCTTACAGGAATAGAACTGTTACTGGATTTATAATACAAATTTATACTCCCTGTATAATAATCTAGTGTCGTTTGGTAAGTATATGAAAACCTATTTCTTCTAACAGCTATATCATTACAAAATATAGCTAATTCACGGTCGCTCATCTCCAATCCCATTACTACGGAGCCTTCAGCACCTTCATTAAATCGAATGTTATCAACTTTAGCCGTCTGCGAAAAGACTTGCAGGTTCGGATTCAAATCCAAAAAAAATCCAGGACCAATAATTACGAGCTTTTTGTTGGCAGTTAAGTTGCCATAGCTATTTGGCGAACCTTCCAGATGCAGGGTATCTCCTGAAGCAGCTCCGTCATGAGCCGCCTGTAACGTGGTAAAATTAGCCGTAATACCATTGTTGTTATTGACTCGCCAGATTTTCGCGTAAGAGGAATAGGAAAATAGCAGACAGCAGGCGGATAGAAGTATAGTTTTGAGCATAAAATTAAAAATGGTAGTAGATAACTGGTGAGTAATATTATATATTATGTCTCCAAAGGCAAAATTCTTTTAATAAAAATTAAAAATATATTAATAAACTTTATTAAACGGCTTGTTTTTGAGGTTAAAATACCCAATGAGATAAAATTATTAACTTATAGTATGTTAATATAAATTTTATAGACTTTTAGTAAGTATATTCTTATTTTACCTTAAAAGATATTGAATATTATCATATGGGGTCGCATTGCCAAATCGTGTATCAATCCTCACCGTGTCTCCATTTTGTACAGAGAAGGGTAATTATAGGACGTGTCGCTTCCTTTTCATTCAAATGATCAATTGCTTGTCTATTTCGTATGCCGCCAACTTATAAACTACACTTCCGTTCATCGATCTAAATGATTGATGGCATTCTAGGATAGCTCACAAGTTTTCATTGCTTAAAGAATAATCAAATGATACTATAGGGTATACGGGAATTAACCGTAACTGGGGGCATACTTGGGGGCACTTAGCAGAATGATCCGTTTCAAATACGAATGAATTCAAGCACTTGAGGAGAAAAAGGCGATGCGACATCCGGCATGGAAATAGGCTATTGGCAAAAAAAGCGCCCTAGATCTAAATCCCGATTAAACAGATTTAAGGCTCTTCTAGCACCCAACCGCAACAAACCTAGTAGGCTTTTAATAACGTCCTTCCTGCGACAGACTGCCAGGTGGGTGGTTTTGTCAGGCGTCAATCCTGCCGTTACAGGCATTAAGGTTTATCCGGTTTCTTACCCGGCCCGCTCCCGCCACCAACTACTATTTTCGCCAGCGTTCCGCTTTCCCCGCCCACCAAAATAGCAGCCGGTTTGTTCGCTTGAAGCCGGGTTGGCCGCCCCCCGTAACCTTAACCCCTTTACGGAGGATTGGCTCATGGATTTATTTACACCCGAACAGTATCAGCAGCTCTTGAAGAATGGTGATCTGGCGAACGGCGAAAAAGATCCTTATCCGGTGGTGAAGCTCTTCACGCCAGATGCAAGTGCTATCTAGCTCATTATCGAGATTGACCCCGACGATGAGAACATTGCCTATGGCCTGTGCGATCTGGGATTTGGCGTACCACCGGAGATGGAGCCTATCTTTTTGCCTGAAATCCGGTACCTGCGGGGCCACGTTGAGCAGGATACAACCTTTAAAGCGAGCTACCCGATCAGTGTCTATTACAAGGCCGCCGCCTGTATAAATTTTGGTATTACGTTTCTTGAATCCAATTTGGCAAAAGCTGCCGAACTGTTGAAACAGGGAAAATAACTATATATCACCCTGTTCGAACCAAGTCGGGCAGGGTTTTCTTTTTGTACTATCTCTCCCGGAGTTATTAAAGCAGCCATTTAACCTTGAGGTACAAATTGGGACAAGTTATTGTTAGGTTGAATGAAAGGCAAGAATTGGTGAAAGTGAACTGGACTCCATATGGGAAATCGTTCATTTTCATGTGCTCACTTAAAATAGAAGAAAAATTCTATTTTAGTTTGAAACAAGATTAGTGAAGCAAAATTTAACGGGGATGTCGTCGATTGACACTCTTATCTCTGGATCAGTTCGCAGGCTGTCAACTAAGGATCGCCAATCTTCTAAATTAGTGCAATTGACGAAAAGATCGAAGGGTTTTCTAAAGCAATAACAAAGACTTCGACCATTTAGCGATAGGTTCGCAAACACGAAATTTAAAATCTTACGTTTTTGCTCAATGGTCGAAACGGTGAATAATTCGTGGGCCTGTGAGGACAGGGATACCAAGGAAATCAAGGCGTTCTTGAAACTATCATCCCCTTCGCGATTGGCCGAGATATGCGTTTCAATGGCCACCTGCTGTTCACGCAAACGAGATTTCTTGGTCTCAAAATCATGTCGATCGATTGTGCCATCCAGCAATAAATCCATCAGTGTATCCAGCCGATTTTGAAGCATGGCGTGTTCGCGCTGCAATTCGCCCATCTGACGGCGCAAAAAGACTCTTTCCACCTGATCGGTTTCGCGAATATAAGCCAGCACTTTTTCCAATGTCTCAGCAGGAATTGTCAAGCGTTTCAAAATCTGTTCGACTTGTTCTAAAATTTCTTCTTCACGCACCCACATCAGTTTTTCAGGGTTTTCAGGGTCGCCACAGCGGAGATAGGTCCATTGAGCTGTCTCACCGCTGACATAGGTTTTTTTCTTGGTGTCGGCCGTAACCACTCGACCCGTTGTCGCGCAGGTTAACAGGCCACGAAAAACGTATTCTTTGCCCGCCCATTGAAAGGGCTTTTTGTGCCAGCCCTGTAAAACAGCCTGACATTGATCGAATAGATTTTTAGAAATCAGAGGAGGATACCGATGGTCATAAAGCTTGCCTTTAATCATCATTCGGCCATAGTAGAAGGGATTGGTAATAATCTGATGAATCTGTGATCGGGTTAGATTACCTTTTTTACCAACCCGATTTTTAAGACTCCACGCGATGGCTTGCAGACGAATTTCTTCCAGAGTACTCGCGCCCGTTGCATAGGTTTCAAATATCCTACGAATCAGTAAAGCCCGATCAGGGTCAACAACGACATCGCCACGACCCCGATTATCTTTCACATTTAAATAACCGATAGGTGCCAGGGCTATCCATTCACCCTGGCGAATTTTATGGTCGATAGAGCGTTTGACATTGTCACGCAGACTATCGACATAGGATTGCGCCATGATCACACCCATGGACCACATGAGACGTTCCTGGCTAACGGAGTTTTTATGAATGATATAATTTTCGGAATTGAAATGCAACTCAATTTTTCCCGCTTGAATAAGGGCATCCAGCATCGGATATTCTTTAAACGACCGCTGAACGCGATCCACCTTGTCGGCGACAATGGCAATCGGTTCGCGATGGCTTTTAACAAATTTGAGCATCGCCATGAACTGTTTTCGATCACCCTGGGTCGAGGATTCCACCAGTTCAAAAATTTTCAATACGGTAAGGCTGCGTCGTTCACAATAGAGTTGCAGCCGGTGTTTCTGAGCTTCGATGGAATAGCCTTCCTCTTGTTCCTTTGAGGATACCCGTGTCAGGATGACAGCTTTGGTAGCTGTCGTTGGACGCTGACTCAGAACGACTATCTTCCGGCTCATTGGTTGATTCTATGAGTTCTGGCTTTTGATTTCAAGCAATAATTGACAAAAACCAATCAGATTGCGGGCGGCTTCATGGGCTTTCCGTTGCGAGATTTTCCCCCGATAAAGCCCCATTAGGTGATCCACGACACCCTGATAGGCCTGGTTTTCAGGATTGGTTTGAGAAATAGGCATAAAAGCCCCCTACGGCTGTATGATTTGTCAGGTTAATGAAACAATGCAGGATCTATCGCCAATCCAATCAATGGCTTGTGACCCTGGATGTGACATCTCTAAAGCGGTTTCGTAGTTGGTCTTCAGCAAGCCGCTGATACCTACTTGCATACCAGCACAGTTTGAGAAGACGGGTGAAAAAATTGGTTCATTAAAGCTGGTAATCGATCTGTAATCAAAGACTGATCGGTGAGCGGGCGGCATCATGATCGCACAAAAAAATGGCAACCAATAAGCTTTGCCCGTCAATCAGGCACAATGTTCAGCGATGCGTGTTGCTCATTCTTTAATGAAACGGCAATTGAATTGACAGACTCCACCAAAAGTATTTAGGTAATGTCCCGTAACGGAAATGTCTACGGATAGATCCGACTTACAGTTTTTCAACTGCAACCAGGAGCTGTACCAAATGCCCCACAAAAACACTTGCCTGCTCAACCGAAAAGAAGCCGCTGATTATCTGGGCGTTTCGATGGGCACATTAGCGGTTTGGGATTGTACGAAACGTCGCCAACTCAATCCGGTCAAAATTGGCAAACTGGTGCACTACCGACTAGCGGATTTAGATCAGTTTCTGGATCAACGACTGTCGGATTAAAAAGCGGGAAGAGAAAGTTCGGCAAAAACTTTCCCTTCCCTAGTTCCCGATCACATCCGTTTCAATGGTGAGCGCAATGGACAAAGAACATGCCAATACGATACCTATTTCCGAAATTCTAGGCAAGCTTCATCTTAGGCCTCTGGGAGCCGATGCGCATATCGTCCGCTACCCATCCCCGCTGGATCGCAGGCGACAATCCCTCTTATGGGTCAACACGTTAACCAACCGCTGGTCGGATGCCCATCATCAGGACAGGACAGTCGTGGATTTTGTGGGTTCCTATCTCAAATCCAGGCGGGAGGAGGGCACCCAGGCCGATGCCTTGCGCTGGCTCGAAACGATGATGATCTCAATCCCGGATCAGTTACCGGACCTCACCAATACGGATGGCCTGATTGATAACTGGTCAACCCTGGAACTGCGACACAAAAAGCCAATCCAGTATGCGGGCCTTATTCACTACCTGGAACGGCAGGGTATTTCGCTGGCTTTAGCCCGACACTACCTCAAGGAAATCCATGTCCGCAACCGGCAGACGGGCAAGGATTTTATAGCGCTTGGATTTCAAACGATAGACGGTGGGTTCGCCTTAAAAACGGCCTATCTGGAACGGCACCTTGGCGAACCAGCGATTTCGTTTATCCGAGGGACGATCCCTAAACCGAATGCCATTCACCTGTTCAAAAACGTCATGGATTATCTATCGGCCATCAGCCAGTTAAACGGTCAGCGATTCAAAGGCGATACGATTGTCTTAAACGCAATGTCCTGTCTAAAACAGATCGTTCCGTATATTCACCAGTACGGGTATCGAACCCTCTACAGCTGGATGGATAATGATAGAGCTGGCGATACGGCTACCACCACGATAGCCGACTTCGTCAAAACGCAGGCCGGTTTAAGCCACCAGCGGATGAACAAACTCTACGCGTTGCACAAAGATGTCAGTGCGTGGCACCGGCATCAACTCAATCTGACTTTGTAAAGGAGGGATCATGGAACAGCTCAATCGCCAGTCCTTAGTCAACGTCAGTGAAGTGGAAAGCATGTACCGCAATAACCCCCCTATCCGGACCGAATTCAAATTACCCGTTCACTAACAGCTCACGAAATACTCCGCCAGTCCTGGGATGAAAACAAACTGGTATTGCTGGAACAATTTAAAATCCTGCTGCTTGACGGGGAGAATAACTGCCTGGCGATTTCCGACATCGCCACGGGTGGTATGACCGCTTGTACCGTCGATCCAAAGGTGATCTTTGTGACGGCGCTCAAAGCCAATACCTGCGGTATCATTTTAGCGCATCCCTCCGGGAACCTTCAGCCTAGTCCGCAGGATTTGGCCTTGACGCGATAACTGTCCGAGTGCGGCAAGTGGCTCGATATTACCATGCTCGATCACCTGCTCGTCACGCCTCGTAGTTAGTATTCCTTTGCGGATGAGGGCTGTATGCCGGATAGATAGGCTTATCGATTGAGAGCCATGCCCCAGAGACCCGAGGTTATTGTTGGGGCTGTACCCGACGCCACTTACTCTCCAACCACAATTTTCCCCCAGGCGGTCCGCCGATGCGGAGGATTCCCCAGGCCTGCGGCCTTCCCCGCCCACCAAAATTCTGGCCGCGCGACGTTCGCCGGTTCGCTCGCTAAGCCGCCGGGTTTCTTATCCCCATAACCTCGAACCTCTGGAGTATGACACATGACCAAATCGATTACCAAAAACGCCCATCCGAACAAGCAGCCCACCGCATCAAATCCAACGACACGTTCTCAGCCGGATATGTACGCCCGTGTCACGGCCAAAATCCTGACCGATCTGGAACAGGGAAATCTGTCCTGGCGCAAGCCCTGGCATTCCGAATATATGACGGGTCAGGTGATGCGCCCCTTACGCTGGAATGCTATTCCATACAGCGGGATCAATACACTCATTCTCTGGAATGCTGCCAGCGAACGAGACTTTACCTCGCCCTATTGGATGACCTTTAAGCAGGCGACCGAGATGAAAGCCTCTGTTCGCAAAGGCGAGAAGGGCACTCAAATTGTCTATGCCGATAAATTCACCAAAGAAGAGGAAGACGCCAATGGTGACCTCAAATCCAGCCAGATTTCCTTTCTTAAAAGCTATACCGTCTTTAATGCCTCGCAGATCGAAGGCTTGTCAGACGGTTTTTATCAAACACCCGAACCCGTTACTATCCATCAACAGGCGCGTGATCAGAAACTCGAACAGTTCTTTGCTCAAACGAAAGCCGACATTTATACTGGCTCCCAAGCGTGTTACACGCAGAGTACCGACCGCATCCAGATGCCCCCGTTCGAAAGCTTTGAAACGGCTATGCGCTATTACGCTGTTTTAGCCCATGAGGTTTGCCATTGGACCAAACCGCCACATCGCTTGAACCGTGACTTTGGCAAAAAACGCTATGGGGATGAAGGCTATAGTAAGGAAGAATTGGTCGCCGAACTGGGAGCCTGTTTTCTGGCCGCTGATCTGGGCTTTGAACCGCAACCGGAAGAACATCACGCGGCTTATATCCAGTCCTGGCTGCAAGTCCTGAAAGATGACAAACGCCTTATCTTCCAGACCGCATCCTACGCGCAAAAAGCAGTTGAGTATCTCCATCGCTTACAACCCACTTGATAGGACTTCACCATGTTGAGCCCAGGGACTGAACGATTTGGCTTGCCTACCGTCACCAGAAGCTCCTTTCGTTTGTCCGTTGATAAATGATGGCAGCTTCGTTCAATCGTCGGTGCGGATGCTTATCCCGCCTAGTTGACTTCCTCAACTAGGCTCTAACGACTTCAGAAAAAAATAGATGCTACGCTGGTTGGCTACGCATCGATTTTTTTCTTCCGGGGCGCTTTCACCGTCGCTCGAACGAGGGACGCTTCATCATCAACCAACCCGAAAAGGAGATCGGATAATGACTATGCAAACAAACCCCCAATCCAAAGCCCCGACCCATACCGTTTATTACCTGAAAGCCAGGGAAGGCTCAGATAAGCAGCAATGGATCAAAGTGGGTATTGCCTGGGAGCATGGGGATAAAGAAGGCCTTAACCTGCTGCTGAATACCTTGGGTCAAGACAATGCTTTAACGGTTCGCCGAAATAAACCCAAGCCGGATTAGACATCAGAAAGCCGAGTGGTTTGAAGCACTCGGCTTCTACTCACGAGCACCTGTCAGCTGGAAGTTTCGCTAAATGGTAACTGGTGCTGCGACCCCCGGATTCCTCTTTGACCAAAACCCCTTGTTCGATCAACTGCTGAATATCCCGTAGCGCCGTGTCGTGCGAACACTTGGCCATCTTTGCCCATTTCGAGGTGGTTAACTTGCCCTCAAATCCGTCCAGCAACTTATTCAGCATTCGGGTTCCCCGATCACTAAGGGACTTGGTGGCAAACCATTCCCAATAATGCGCTTTTTGTAAAACGCCACCCAGCAACGCCTGGGTGGCTCCCAGGGCGCGGTCGAGGCAACTTAAAAACCAGTCCAGCCAGGCCGTAATGTCCAGATCGCCTTTCTGTGTTTTTTCCAATATCTGATAATACGCGTTGCGCTCTTTGCGGATTTGGGCTGACATGCTGTAAAACCGTTGGGCGCTGCCATCGGCCCTGGCCAGTTGCAGATCGGCAATGGTGCGCCCAATGCGCCCATTGCCATCATCGAAGGGGTGGATGGTCACAAACCATAAATGAGCGATGGCGGCTTTGATAACCGGATCAAGACCCTGTTCGTGGTTGAACCAGTCAAAGAAGGTTTGCATCTCGGGGTCTAACCGGCTGGCATCGGGGGCCTGGAAATGCACCGTTTCACGCCCAATTGGGCCTGAGACCACCTGCATCGGGCCTGCCTCGCCCGTACGCCAATCGGCCACCGTAATTTTATGCATGCCGCTGCGACCGGTCGGAAACAAAGCCGCATGCCAATTGCACAGGCGCTCTTTGGTCAATGGCTGCTCAAACTGTTGGGTGGCATCGATGAGCATATCGACAACACCCTCCACGTTTCGGTCGGCCGCTATCAGGCTAAACGTATCGATACCCAACCGACGAGCAATGGACGAGCGGACCTGATCGGGATTGAGGAATTCGCCTTCGATCTCATTTGATTTGAGGACTTCCAGGGTCATGGTTTGTAACATGGCCTCGGAACGCAGGGAAAAGCCTAAGCCCATCATCTGGCCGATGAGCCTGCCCTGTTTGTGCCGCACGCTGGCCAGCAGGGTGATCAGGGCTTCCTGGTCCCATTGGAAATGGGGCCAACCGTGTCGCTGATAAATATACATGAGGCTATTCTCCGCAAACAATGCGTCGAATATACGCTATGTTTCCCACACCGTCAAGTCTATTCTACGCATATCATGCGTAGAATAAGGCCTGTAATCGACGCATACATTCTGTTTAGCTCGATTTAACCTGAATAGTCCTGATGAATAGCCATCGGTGTTGGCCAACGCAAAGATGATAAAAATCAGCCAAAGATGTCGAAAGGCCGGTGCGGTAGGAGTAGGGTAGGTCGGGTGAAGTGGTGTTCAAACAGCCTGAACAATAACGGCAGTTAGATAAGTTTTTCGTACTTTATTTCCCAACGTACGAAACCAAAATAGAAATTGCCAGCAGAATTTTTGCGCTTATGAAGCAGATCGCTTGATTAAGTAAAGCCTAGTTTGGGCTTGGCCACTTAATTGATTTAATCGCAATGTATGACCTGCCAGGTTGGCACAAATCATCTTAGCAGTAGGGGTCTTGAGAAGATCTACTTGATCCATAGCTTGAGTTAATTTTGCCAACTCCGTTTGCATGCAACGAGTCAGCTTTATCAATTCACTCACTGGGCACTGACCCATATAGGCTAGGTTGCTTCTTAACTCTTTTTCAATTATCCCCTGGCTGATACAGGCAGTTAATTGGTGATAATATCCGTAGAAGTTCGTGATTGCTTCAAGCCAATGAGCTATTATATACTCAGACGTACGTGTATCCAGTATAGGCAACTGTCTTTTTAATGGTGCGGTCTTCATATAGCTATTTAGTTAACTCTTGGACGACAAATAGATCAAAAAGTCAAATAATATATCTTTTTAATTCAATTTTTGTTTAGATATTTACTATTTGGTATGTATGCATACTAATTTGTCTTAATTAATCTTAGATGTGAACGCGCTGAAGGTATATAGTTGGTCTAATGCAAACGAGAGTGGAGTTAGTCGAGCTGGTTATTGATCTGATCGATCAAATCATAAGCCGCTTGCTTGTCAGAAAGCTGCTGGATTTGGGTGTGTAAGTCGTCAAGCGTTTGCTGGGAGGCTCGGCTAGAATTGACTTGGCTAAGCAGGCTGCTAAGGCCTTTCTGAAGGCGGCTAATGCTAGCGGCCAGTAGTTTCTGATCGTTGGTATCTTGAGCCTTGGCTAAGTTGAGCACGTCCATGGGACGGTTATCAGGCCAGCGATCTAAAAGAATGGCATAAAGCGTATTATACCGATCTGCTTTATGCGTGTGCATGCCTAAGTAAAGGCTTGGTCGTTAGGAGTATATAGGGATCGGCAAGATAATGCACTTTATTTATACTAACAAACTATTAATGGGTATACCGAAAGAAATGGTTCTGCCGTTTCGTACTTTACTTCCCAAAATACGAAACCGTATTCTTTACAAATCTACGAGGTTGGTCCTATAGTTCTAAAAATCACGGGTATTTACTAGAAATGCTTAGTGAAAAAGCGGTAAAATCGTCTCCCTGATTTTGGCCTTTAGCTGATGATGAGCATCTACATAAGCTGTTGTGTCTTGAGTGCGTAACGCGTTCTGATACTGACCGCGCATCTGGCGAAGCTCGTTGTTACCCACCCTGACCAGAATCGGCCACACCCGGTTCACCGCCGAGGCGTTAGGACCCAGTTGTTTCAGATCCCAAACCAACTTTTGCAAACGCTCATAGCTGCTTTCGATCAGGGCCGGTTCGTCGGTGGACGGGATCAATTGCAGTCTGGTGTTTTCAGCTCCAATCAGAGCGATCAAGCTTGCTCTCATACAGGGAATAATTTGGTCCGGCGAAACGCTCAAAGTCAGTACTGGTTGAAAAGATACAAAAACGATAGCGTTTTATTTTAGTCGCCCGTTTATTATTCACGACCAAGAATCAGAATTGGCGTAAGTTTCTGCTGGTAGCAGCTGGCTGGGCCACCCCTGGCTATAGACTGATTACAAAAGATGGTAAACAAAAAGTTAAAAATTTTGTGAACAACTAAATTTTTAACTTTTTGTTTACTTTTCTCTAAGAAGAATTATTTAATGGATTAATTGTGTTATATTGTTGGGTCTGTGGTTATTACCTGCCCAAAAAACTCCACCGTTACAAACCTCAGGCCTCAATCACCATGCCTATACAAAACATCTGTACATCGTCGCTGGGGGGCACCTCCAGAATCAAGACCCTACTCGTATTAGTAGTCGCATTCTGTTTGTCGCGGAGTGCCCTCGCTCAGAGTGAGGAGCGAAGACTTAGTATTGTTGACTCCCCGCCCAGTAGTGTCTCAGGCGTACCGAGTAGCCCCACCGTGAAAGTGATTTATACCGCCCTAGATAAAATCACGATTAGTGAATTTGAAAAGAGTGAGCCGATCGGCCAGTTATTGCAAGATCTGACTCAAGCCTGGTACGATTTAGCGAAGAAAAATGGGGCTACCGATAGTGAGGCAGGCGTTATGACGTATATGAAGCTTGATAAGAAACTGTTGGATATGGCAGCCCAGACTAAATCTAGACTTGCTGCTAGAACTATTTCTTCCAAACAAGCCTATCTTAGTCAACTAAAGCCTTAGTTGACAAGGGTGCCCAAAAAGTCACTAACCCCCCAAAAGGGCGCTAGTGGCTTTTTGGGGGCCAGTCAGTACAAGGTTCTGCCGTTTCGTACTTTACTTCCCAAAGTACGAAATGACGTGCTATCTAAAAGGAGCATAGAACTCGCCCCTACGAAAATATCATCTAGTACTACACTAGCTGTAGGTAGCTTATTTATCCCCTGGGATGACCTGTACTGTCTTCTCTGTCCCATCAATTTCTAGGATAAAAAAACTAGTGTGTTCATAGACAACTCTGGCGCGGGGATTATTGGTGTACAAATAAAAGTACTTCGCTTCATTTGTAGCCACACCGTGCCGTTGTCGAATGTAAAGCGCGTATTGATCCGTCTAAAGCCTTGAAAGTGGCCCTTGGGTTTACCGACTTGGATAACCAGTGGCGGGGACATGATTGCTATAGGCTGTTAGTTATTTTTGACTAAACACCACTCATTAGAAAGACTTCTGATCTAGTGAGGAAAAGCTCTTTACAAACGTTCACATCTACTGATGAGAAATTGTTACGCTTCCACAAATCCAGTTTTAACTTGCTTAGTTAATTTTGAAATACATGCCATTGAATAGCCACTTTTTGTATCACATTCATTAGCTCTGTATAGGTAACGGGTTTATTGAAAAAGCCATTAGCTCCTAGTGACCAGGCAATTTCTTTATCTGTAGAATTTGATGAGGTGGTTAACACGATAATAGGAACTGCATCATATTTGGTGTTAGCCCTTAATTCTTTCAAGGCTTCAAATCCATTTATCTTGGGCATATTCAAATCTAACAGTACTAACTTAGCTAACGGACTAGCCTGTTGAATATGGTTCAAAAAAGCTTCATCCTTATCCAATAAGGTTACTAGGATAATAGGATCAATATTTTTAAAAGCGATTGTGATAAGCGTCTGATCGTCAATATCATCAATAACCCAAACGGAAGTTATTGACTTGGCCATCCCCATTCTAGTTAAGTTAGAAAGCGAAAACGCCCATTCAGTAGGATTTTAAGCTTAACTAGCCCACGTTTGAAATGTTACAGGCCGCTAATAATACTGTCGTTTTGGTTTCGTACAGCGAAACCTGGTGAAAAAGTATTTTTGTAAACCTTGATAATCAAGGTTGTTGAAATGGGAATGGGAGTTAGAAGGCCACGCTCAAACGTGGCTTTTTTTCAAACGCACGCCCTTGGCAGGAGATTTATAAAGCTATCCGCTTAATCAATAGTGCCAGTGGCGAGTTAGTAGAGTACACACTAACCTCTTTAGTAATCGTGAAAAGCGCCCATAATCTGATCAATGCCAATTTTAAAAACGCTAAACTACTCATTGTTGAAGATGATGACGATCAATGGCTGATCATTCAACAGGCCATGCGGCAATGTATGAGTGAGCTAACCGCACAGCGCGTAGCCACCCTTGAGCAAGCAATGACCTTACTTGAGGACTGGCGCTATCAAGAATGGGAAATCCCCAAACTTATTTTGCTGGATCTCTACTTGCCCACTAATGCTACTGGGTGGCAGTTGCTCAAGCAGATTAGAGCCATGCCTTCGCCTATCGGTACGCTTCCGATTGTTATGCTTACCTCTTCAGTTGACCCTATCGATATTAAGGACGCCTATCAACTGGGGGTTTCGGCTTACGTGGTTAAACCAATCGAGTTCGCTGACTGGCTAACTTGTTTTCGTGAGTTGCGCACCTACTGGTTGGAAACCGTTACGCTCCCACCAATTCAGTATGAACTTTAAGGTGTCTGTCTATAAATGCCCTTTATTCATTTTTTCTAGCTTGTTGCTCTATAAACGGATGTTCGTTTTAAAAGAGGCTATCATTTTAGTTTCGTACTTTTCTTCCAAAAGTGCGAAGCAGTCACTCCAAAGAAGCATACAGGTATTTGGGCTTTAAATAACGGCCTTCGCCTACAGGATTTTGGCATTCAACAAATTTTAATCATCCTCTATAAACGGGAACAAGCATGTTTGTCCCAGGGATCCTTAATCACTAAGGGTTAATTATTAAGGGAACACTTAAAAGACTGGCTACTTAGCCAGTCTTTTTTTGTATTAGCTGGCATAAGCCCAATTGGCCAATCTAGTTTGGACTACTTTGTCCAACGCGTCGCTCGAACGATGGACGCTTCCATCATCAACAACAAACGAAGGAGATGTGATGATGACTAAACTAGATGAAATCAATGCTAAAGCACCAACCCACAGAGTTTATTTTGTAAAAAACGCAAGGGTACTTATAACCCCGACTGGATCAGAGTTGGCATAGCTTGGCTACATCATGACGGCGAAGGCATGAACCTGTCCCTCAATAATTTGGGCCAAAACGTGTTCCTCTCCGTCTACCCCAATAAACCGAAAGCCGAGCGGATACAAATCCACTTGGCTTTTGGCATCAAGGGGCGAAATTCTCCAGCGATGAAGTTACGTAACTGAGAAAGACATAGTTGCGGTTGACTAGACAGACAGTTGGATAAAGTGGCCAGCATGATCGTGGCCTACAACTCAAAGATTATCAGTTAGCAGAACTGCCATCGGCCAAGTGGAATTCGCTTTGAACGGATTAGCCGAAATGCAACAGGCTCTCCAGGGCGCTTATTGTCAATCTTGATGCCAGATCGTCAATGATGACAAATGCCCTACTGCCTCAGCGGCTTCCCAGGCACAAAAAGCCGTTGACTACATTTACAACTTACAGCACCCTGGCTTCGACCACATAGATACAAACCAGTTGATGGGCAATGGATCGTTTGGTGGGCTTCATCAGAACCTCCTTTCCTGTCTTGGTTGAATGTTGATGGCAGCGTAGGTCAAGCGAGGGGGCTTGCGCTTATCCCTCCTTTTTGACATGTCAAAAAGGCTCGGCCTCTGCCGACTTCGGTCAAAAATAGACGCTACGCCGATTGGCTGCGCATCGATTTTTGCCCTTCGGGGAGCTGGCCCCCTCGCTTGACCTATGGCCGCTCCCATCATCAACCAAACAGAAAAGGAGATATGATGATGACTACCCAACCTGAAACCACTTCCAATACACCAACCCATACGATCTATGTGGTCGAAACCAGGGAGGGCAATGCCAAGTCTACCTGGCTCCCCATAGGCGCTGCCTGGGAGCACAACGGCGGAGAGGGCTTAAATCTGTCCATCAATTCACTGGGCATCTCGTACCTGAAGGACAAAGGCCAGGATGCTAATTTGGTCATCCGGCGTAATAAACCCAAGGAATAACCCCGCGAAGCCGGGCAGAGATTTCTGCCCGGCTTTTCTCTATCTAACTTCGTTTCAGACCAAATTAGGCGTCTTTTTTCTCGACGTGTATCTCGATGACCACGGCCTCTGTTTTATCCTCCGCCAGCACGTAGCGGGGCTCGATGGCGGTAATCAGCCGGGGCAAATGATCGAGCAAGGCCATAAAGAGCGGTTCCAAACTATACCCTTTAACCAAAACGGTATGCGATGAAAAAGACAGCTTGATGACATTCGTTTCGTGTCCAGGCTCAAATTCTACCGCTACCAGATACGCATAGTTAAAAAACATGCGTCGGTTGTCTGGCCAGACGAAACAGACATTCCGCACATAGCCCGGTTGTTGATAGGGGTCGGTCTCAAGCGAGCCCGATGCTGTATCATCATGGGTTGGATCACTTTCGCGCAGCTGGTCGAAGCGAAGCTTAAAGCCCTGGTTCATAGTCGCGGTCTTTAGAGGGTGATGGTTTTGGCCGCTCATTCGGCACCGCTTTGCTGGCCGATGAGCGGCTCAACGTATTTCGGATATGCTGCTCAATCAGCTCCTGGGTCTGGCCTACCAGTTCCAGCGCTGATTGACGATGGCCATCCCGTAATGCATAGTCCAATAATTGGGCTTTGTCGTCGGTATAAATACGGGCCTGGAAACGAGCCCGCGATACCGACACATAAAATTGCTTGGCATCCGTTCCCGGAAAGGTTGAAGCGGGCTGCGAAATAAACACCTCATCGACGGTTTTACCCTGCGATGCGTGAGACGTGATGCAATACGCATGCGCCAGATGACCATAGTTCTGGCTCAATCGATACTCCGCTTTGCTGAGGTTGTTGCGCAACATGATGTCCCCATGTTTGCTGACCTTGACCACGTCCAGCAATTGGCCGTTATTGAGCCGATTTTTGTCCTGATCGAACCCATTGCGGGTAATGCGCACCTGATCGCCTTTGGCCAGATGAATGTCGCCTTTCTGATACACATCAAAATCGCCCGGTTTGTGAAGTGGTAAAGCGATGGGTGGCTGATCATCCTGCCGAATGAAAATTCCGCTCTCCGAGCTGCTTTCTACGGTCCAAACACTGCCCCGCTTGATGCCAGGTCCGTTTTGGTTGAACTGGATAATCTGCCCGGCCTGAAAATTGCGCCAATCGCTTTTCTGGGCTTCGGTCAAATTCCTATTCGCTAATCGGGGCGCGTTGATTTCCTTCTTACCTACCAAGCCAGTGGCTTTGAGTTTTTCCCGAATCGCCTCGGTTACTGCCTCGCTTTGCTCGTGGGTGGGCGAGATTACCAGGGCCGATTTGCCTTGCTGCACCGTCGCCACATAGTCTTCGACTAAGGTGGCATTCGGTTGCAGCGGGTCAATCTCCTGAATAGATCCCAGTTGATCCAATTTGGCAAACCCACTGCGCATATCGCCTTTGGCCAGGTCTTCGACCGCCTGGCGATACGCTTCGTTTTTTTGGCGATAGATCTTATTGACTTCGGCAGTCTGGATACCGCCTACGGTGTTGATGATCCGTAAAGCGTCGCCCCGCACAACACTAGCGTGTTGGCGCGTGTCTCCTCCTAAAATCAGGCGCGCATTTTTTTGGGTTGCCAAGCTTAGCAACCTCGTCATATCCTGGGTGCCCAGTAGTCCTGCTTCGTCCACCCACAAGACCTGGCCTGTCAGGTTTTGCTGCATGGTTTCATCGGCGAGGAGTTGGGCCACCGTTTGCGCCTGGGTAAAGCCTTCCTCGCGTAACACGCCACGCGACGCCTGCGAGGAGGGTGCAACCACCGTCACTCGCTTACCAGCTTGTTCGATCTTCTCAATCGCTTCGTGCATCAGGGTGGTTTTGCCCGAACCGGCCGCCCCTCGAATAATCGACACCCGATGCGGGCTGGTCAGCAGATGCCTGACGGCGTCGGCCTGCTGACCTGTTAGTGTCAGGGCTGGCGCTTTGGTGTAGAGCGGTTTGAGTTTGCCTTGACCCAGTCGGGCCAGATTAACCATGTGCTGTTCTTCGGCCAGCACCTGCCGGGTGGTGCACAGCGTACGCCCTTTTTCGACGACCTGGATTAGCCGCTCATCGGCTTCCAGCTGCTCGGTGATCGTGTCTAACGACACGTCCACATGGCCGATGCTGTGCCGATAGGCGGTGGCCAATAGACGCCGATCATGCATGACCGAAGCCCGCTCGAAATCATGCCCGATGGCATGATCGACGCAGTGCTTTGGTGTCATCACCTGTTTTTCTTTATTTGGTGCAAACCGGATAACGCGTTTACCCTGGCCTTGGTCGTCTGGCCCCAATTCGTCAATTTGCCGACGCCAGTCGGCTTTCAGTTCGGCCATACTATGGCCTTTCTGCTTTTTGGCGCGGGTGCGGGCACCCAGCTCGCTGAGTTCCCTGGCATCGGTGATGCCTTTCTCTTGGGCGACCCGACCAATCTCATCGGTTCGCTTGGAAAATAGATCGATGACGGACACGGGCACATTTTCGATCTCGAACGATTTTCCCGTGCGTCTGATTTGGTACCCTTGCTCAATCAATTGATCCGACAGCCGTTTATGAAACCGGGCCTGGTAATAGGGCATGTCCCGTTTGATGTCCCGGAATTGAACCGCTTTCATCTGGTTTTCTTTCTCGTCCCAAGTCGCATTAAAGACAAAACAGTGGGCATGCAAATGCGGGTCGGGTAAATATTCGCCAACCGGCCTTGCTGTTTGATGGATAAAATCAGCCCAGATCAACTCACCCGTATCGCGCTCGTCATCCATATTATTCTTGCGCACCCGCGTTTTGCTGTCGGCTTCCATGTCGAGCATGGTCTGCCGGACAGCCTCCTCAAACGCATCGCGGATATGCGTGTCGTTCGACAGCGCATGCAGGATGCTGACCGATTTTGGACAATGAAAATTAATATCGTAGCCCGTCGTCCGCTCGTCTTTGGTGCGGGGCGTCAACGCCTCACCCGTCACCAGGCTGACATTTTCGCAGAGCGCGAAAAACGCATCCTTCGTAACAGGACCGGTAATCCCTATACGTTCGGCCAGCTTGCCTTGCAAGCGCCCGCTGTATTCCTGATCCTGATCAGACAGGTAATAGTCGGCCTTCACCAAAGCCTCGGAAAAATAGGCTTTGGCGTGAGCGGCAGAACGGCTTTGGATCATCCGTATCATGCAGATAAGGATACAGCATGGATTGTAATCAACGCAGCAATTTCGCGTTTGCTTAAACCTGGTGGATCAACAGTAACGCGGAGAAATCACCCCGAGCTGTGCGGAAGGGAGAAGCTAAACCGGTTAATCAATTTGCATCAGACTTCTTCCCTAAGCACAGCTTAGGTCCCTATAACGCCAGGAAAAGATCGTCTTCAACGAAAGTCTCAGCAACTTTCCGGCGAGTTTCCGGATCGGCGGGTCGGCGTCCCTGAAAACTAAAACCCCGTGTCTCATCGGAGTTCCGGTCGTGAACAAATGCCTTGACGAGTTCCTCATTACAGATCATTTCATCGATCTTATCCATGACAAAATTGTCCCCCTGATGATAAGATGCACTGTAACTCAGTGAATAAATAATACTGCAAATTATAAGCAAACTCCCTAGCTCTTGGTCTAATACCCATAAGAGAAAGCCAATGCCGAAAAATAGGCCTGGTTCCAACCAGATGGAAATGGTGCGCTCACTCGGATATTTTCCATTGAGTTTGAGATCATAAAATCGAGGATGAATCAATCCCGTAGACAGGCTAAAGCGCTTAAAATCGTAAACGGAGGGTAAGCGGCTGACTTCGGCCTCGCGCTTGAGGCTCATATAAAGAAATCCAGCCAGAAATAGATACCACGTGAAGTAATGACCTAAGAAGTTTCCCCAATTAATATGATGATTAATGTATCTGAAAAATCGTTCGTCAAACACAGCCCAGCCAAATTCCCAATAGAACGGCAAGATGATCAGGATAGCCAAAATGGTGATAGCGCCTGAAAACGAAAAATAACGTTCCCCAAAGTTGCGCCGAATAAAGACTTCCAACAAGAGACGAGGGTAGGAGCTGAAGGCTTGAACGTACGCTAGAATAGTTTCTTTAACCAGATTTGTCCGCTTGTAAACGGTACGATAATACAGATTCTTTTTCATGAAGTATAAGGAGTTTATTGGGTGATTAAGATTGCGGTTGATATACTTGGTTAAAAACCATTTTGACGTGATTAAAGCCTTTCGCGACACGGTCTCCTTGCCGGTGGAGATACCCTTCCACATAGTAATGATTCAAAGGGCCACCCGTTTTCAGGCGTACAAATTCTTCAGCCCGCACAATTCGTTCGAGCCGCAGGGATTTGCCACGGGTTTGCGAAAAATCTTTGGCCACGGTTACGCTTTCGGATTCATCTTCAAAATAGATCTCGCCTATCAGCTCGGATGCGTACTTGTTGGTTTCGATGTCGGCATTGGCGTGAAAGATCTTGGTGGCCAGGGTCCCCAGAAAACTTTTAACCCGGTATTCCGCCTTCTGGCCGCCCATGCAGGCGTAGTAATTCGGGATGTTTTGGGAGATATAGACCGTTGCAATGCGGCTGCTGCGCGCTGTGGCTTGATAATCCGCATCATGTTCATGGAGGAAATTCTGCGCTTCATCGGCCCATAAAAAAACGGGCCAGTTATTGTGGGTCTGATCCCGTTTTTCCATCGCCCGCTGCCAGATATACTTAAAAAGGATCTGACAATCACGACCCACTTTTTGATAGATCTTGACTGGCAGATTTATCAGGATGATTTTTCCGTCCAGACTATCTTCAGGAGTTATTGTGGATGCGTATCGGCAAAACATGGAATAAATCGGTTCACGCAAGAGCCGAAACAGAAAGCTGGAAAAGGAGAAATCAATAATAGAACGCGTTTTGTCACTCAGCGTTATAAAATTGTCGACGAAGAACTGATCCACAAATTTGAGGAGCCGGGCATCGGGAATCGCTTCCAACATCTCCATCTCAAACAAAGCGTTATTCTCCCTTAGCCGCTCTTGCATGTCAAACGGGAGGGTTAAAAACCATGCGTCGATCTGAACATTGACATTCGACTGGGCCGCTGCCATGGCTTTTCGGTAGGCTTTGTCGGGGGCAGTTTTCGTTTGGGCCTGTAAGGCTTGTTCACCTTTGGGAACCGTTTGAACAATATCATACATGTCCTGTATGGAAATATAGTTGTAGGCCAGCTTACAAAGGTCAATGACGTTGAAGATGAGCATATCGAGGGCTGTCTCCCAAAAGGCATCATCGCTTTTACCCGTATCTTTCTCATTGCCGGCCCGAATAACCGTTTTCAAGACCTCGACAATATTCTCCGTGATTGCTTTTTCACCAGTCGCGTGTTGGGATTCATATTCCAGAAAATTAAAACAGTGTTCGCCACCGGGCTCGATAATCAACAGGTCATCGGTCCGGCCCGTCAACTGAGCGTACTCTTGCCAAGCCGCTTTCTCATCCGGTTTTACCGTTAACACCAATCCGCCAAAGCCGTTGATTAAATACTTTAGAGCGAGTAGGCGCCCTGAACCGGACGTTTTGCCGGACCCAATCCCACCAAAAATCTGCACGCCTTCAACGGCATGGCGTGCTGTCCAGTAATTGTGCTCCTGGGGAGAGAATATGTCGATAAGAGGCTGATCAAGATCGAATTCATCCATAAGGGCAATGAATGTAACAGCTATATAGAGCTTTGGAGCGCTTTAAAACAGTAAGCCAGGAAGAAACGGACGTTGAGCCATGGACTCAAGAGACAGAACCAGGTAAGAACGTTGAGGGAGACTAGCGTTAGGATAGATAATTATCTATCAGACTTTATACGTAACTTATTACTGCATAAAGTTTGAAACGATTGATAGAATATGCAACGGGAGTTTCCCCGTTTTTGACAGGGTATTTTTCCCATTTTTGCCTCACAAACCAGTTAATGGGCGGATAGACCCTCCCAAAGACTTGTGTTGACGCGGCTAAAAGTCGCTGAAAAACGCAGGGGCTGCTAAATAGTTTTGAAATTAGTATGCATGCATAATATCGACAATGTGCCTATATTTGCGGGGTAATTCAGGAGAAATGGAAAATAATTCTCTTTATCGCGGTGTAATTGCACACGGCAAATTGTTTACGAATTGTTTACCAAATAAAAAGGCAGCTACAACCTTTGGTCGTAACTGCCTGATTTCAAGGGTGGTGATGGACGGAATCGAACCGCCGACACAAGGATTTTCAGTCCTTTGCTCTACCAACTGAGCTACATCACCCTGAAACGTGGGTGCAAAAGTATGCATAACATGCCATTTTGCAATGCATGGATCAAAATATTTTTACATAAAGTGATGTAGTCTGAATCAGCTAGTTGATTATCAGGCGAAATGCGATCAAATAAGAATGGAAATTATTCAGCAAGTAGTATTTGTAGCGGTCCTCGCTGCTACAGTCTGGTATATAGCTAAACGTGTACGACTGATTACACGCGCTATTAACCTTGGCCGTCCCGAAAACCGATCTGATCATCCTGATGAACGACTGAAAACAATGTTACTGGTCGCTTTTGGGCAGAAAAAGATGTTTACCAATTTGCTGGTTGGCGTCATGCACTTCGTTATTTACGCTGGTTTCCTGATTGTTAATATCGAAGTATTGGAAATTATACTGGATGGCGTTTTAGGGACGCATCGACTGTTTGCACCTTATATCACACCTATTTACCCGATTTTAATCGATGTCTTTGAACTATTGGCAGTAGGCGTATTGACCGTTTGTGTCATCTTTCTTTGCCGGCGGTTTATTGCGAAAGTACCTCGGTTTCAGCAGGAACGACATCGGGAAATGACTCGCTGGCCACGAACTGATGCTGCGATCATCCTAACTGCTGAAATTCTGCTCATGATCGCCTTCCTGACCTGGAATGCATCCGACAGTGTTCTTCGTGACCGGGGTGTTGGACACTATGCTGAACTCAAGGGCATTGTACCTGACTTCCTGATTAGCCAATTTTTAAAGCCTCTTTTTTCCGGCTTTAATGATACCGGGTTGATGGTTTACGAACGTACTGCCTGGTGGTTTCACATTTTGGGTATTCTGTCCTTTGCTGTTTATGTGACCTATTCGAAACACCTGCACATTGCGCTCGGCTTTCCGAACGTCTATTTTTCAGATCTTCAACCGAAGGGAGAAATGCAGAACATGCCTGAAATCACGAAAGAGGTACAGCTCGCGCTTGGCCTGCCTGTCACAACTGAAGTAGGTGGTTCGCAGACAAATGATAACGGTGAACAACCTCCAGCAGAAATCGGTCGTTTCGGGGCTAAAGACGTTCAGGATCTGAAGTGGATCAATCTGATGAATGCTTATAGTTGCACCGAGTGTGGACGCTGTACATCGGCTTGCCCGGCTAATATTACTGGCAAGAAGCTGTCACCTCGCAAAATTATGATGGATACCCGCGACCGGCTCGAAGAGATCCAGCAGGGTTGGAAGGCAAATGGCTACGATTATAAGGATGATAAATCGCTTCTGAACGATTATATAACTGCAGAGGAACTCAATGCTTGTACAACCTGCCAGGCCTGTGTGAATGCCTGCCCAATCAATATAAATCCGTTGGATATTATTCTCCAATTGCGTCGTTACCGGGTCATGGAAGAGTCGGATGCGCCCGCTTCCTGGAATGCGATGTTTAGCAATATCGAAAATAACATGGCTCCCTGGAAATTCTCGCCAAGCGACCGTTTCAACTGGGCTGATCAGGTAAATGAGTAGTAATTGTTTCAAGTTCCATGTTAGTTGACCCCATAGTAACCTTGAACTTGAAACCTTGAACCTTGAACAAAAAGAAATGACGACTGAAAAAACATACAAAGTGCCAACGATGGCCGACATGATGGCATCGGGCGAAGAGCCAGAAATTCTCTTCTGGGTTGGCTGCGCGGGTTCATTCGATGATCGTTACAAACGGGTGACCATTGCCTTCGTTCGTATCCTGAATCACGTCGGCATTAAGTTTGCGGTGTTGGGCCCAGAAGAAGCCTGTACGGGCGATCCGGCGCGTCGGGCAGGAAACGAGTTTCTGTTTCAGATGCAGGCAATGTCGAATATTCAGGTGCTGAACGGTTATAACGTCAAGAAAATAGTGACAGCCTGTCCGCACTGCTTCAATACGCTTAAAAATGAGTACCCTGAATTAGGTGGTACGTACGAAGTGATTCACCACTCTCAGTTTTTACAAGGATTAATCAACGAAGGACGCGTGAAGGTGAAGGATGGACAGCCATTTAAAGGCCGCCGAATAACTTTTCATGATTCGTGCTACCTTGGCCGAGCTAATAACGTGTACGAAGCGCCACGTGAGGTTTTGGCAGCATTAGATGCCGATCTGGTCGAAATGAAGCGTGTACGAGCCAATGGTTTATGCTGTGGAGCGGGCGGTGGCCAATATTTTAAAGAACCAGAACCCGGCAAGAAAGATGTGAACGTTGAGCGTGTTGAAGAAGCACTTAGCACGGGTGCCGATACAATTGCGGTTGCTTGCCCGTTTTGCATGACCATGATGTCGGATGGAGTTAAGAATAAGAACCGCGAAGATTCTGTTCGGGTATTCGACATCTCGGAACTCATCGCGCAGGGACAAGGGTTGTGATCATAATGAAGAATGTAGAGTGAAGAGTGTAAAATAATGCCACTTCACAATTTTATTCTACACTCTTCATTCTACATTCTTCATTGATTATGTACATCGATTTTGATAAACTGCCCGATACGGCCCGCGTTTGGGTTTATCAGGCAAATCGCCCGCTTACAGATGGCGATATAAAAGCGATCGAGGAGGCCTTACAACCTGCTTTGCATCAATGGGCTGCGCATGGCCAACCCTTATTATCGTCGGCAAAAGTGGTTGAAAATCGCTTTGTTGTGGTTGGTGTTGATGAGGGTTATAGTTTACCAAGCGGTTGCTCTATCGACTCGTCAATGCGAACAATACAGGAAATTGGCCGCCAAATTTCAGTAGATTTCTTTGATCGTTCGGCGGCTGTTCAATTGGCAGATGGCACAGTGCAGACATTTGCGTTGCCTACTATCAAAGCGGCTGTGGCAGAAGGTGTCATAACGCCCAATACCCTTGCATTTAACACATTGGTGAAAACGAAAGCGGAGTTTTTGGCAGATTGGCGGATTCAGGCAGTTAACTCTTGGCTTAAACGCTATTTTAAAACAATAGCAGCGTAAATAGCCGTTAAATAAGCAAAGCCGGTCAAATTCTACAGATCTAAGTAGAATTTGACCGGCTTTAACGTTGTCATGGATAAGAACGTTCACTGCCAAATCGTCATAGTTGACTAAATTTGACCATTCTTTTTGAACAAAGGATTAATTTTTGTGGTGCTACTAGTGTAACTCAGCGAATCTGATCGGCTAATTATTGAATTCGTTGAGGATTGCCAATAGTAAACGGCAATTAACTCTTACTTTTATGGCGACTATTCCCGAAGTTATGTCAGATACGCCAACTCGCGACGACGACCAATTGTTACCCGACAGCGATCCAACCGAACAACCATCGGCAGATACTCCCGCTCGTGGTTATTCCGACGCACAGAAGTACCAGATTTTCAATAAGGAGTTTATGCCCCACATTGACTCCATGTACAATTTTGCTTTTCGGTTGACAACTGACGAGGACGATGCAAACGACCTTGTACAGGATACCTACCTAAAAGCATTTCGGTTTATTTCGTCTTTTGAGCAAGGAACTAACGCCAAAGCATGGCTGTTTCGCATTCTGAAGAACAGTTTCATTAACGATTATCGGAAAAAAAGTAAGGAACCTGCCAAAGTAGATTATCAGGACGTTGAAACGACCTATAATTCTGAAGATGCAGAATCTGAGCATACGGTTGACCTTCGGGCTGAATCGGTTTCTGATTTAATTGGCGATGAAGTGGCAACGGCCTTAAACTCGTTGCCCGTGGATTTCCGGACTGTTATTATCCTCTGCGATATCGAAGGATTTACGTATGAGGAAATGGCAAAAATTCTGGATATCCCAATAGGTACCGTCCGCTCTCGATTACACCGGGCTCGGAACCTATTGAAAGAAAAATTGCGTGATTACGCGTCTTCGATGGGCTATAAAGAAGAAAATGAAGAATAAACCGAACTTTTTATAAGCCTAAATTGGTTCTGCTGATAACTTAATGGTATTATTATTCTTGGAATAAATAAAACTTTTCCAATGCAAACCTCGTTGCCGTCCTCAGCTTCATCTAGTGATAAGCCAGAGATGAAAGAACATTGCAATCACAGCGCCGACTGTCTGAAGATGATTCAGTTGATCCTGGATGGAGAAGCTACAGAACAACAGCTTGTCAGAGTGAAAGCGAATCTCGAATCATGCAGACCATGCATTGAAATGTATCAGCTTGAAAAGGAAGTGAAGGAGTTATTGACGAAGCGCATGGAGAAACGATGCTGCCCTGAGCAGTTAGTCGCAACGATTAAATCCCGAATTCTGAGTTTCAGCTAGTAGCAGTCAACATAATTGGGGTAATTAAGGAAGTGCTTATCCTGGCAGCCTTAATTACCCCAATTACTTTTAGTTAAATCAACCCATCATCCACTGTGGACGGTAAACTTATTATTTTTTCAGCCCCTTCTGGTTCGGGCAAAACCACGATTGTTAAACATCTGCTGGCCGAGAATGCGAATCTCGGCTTTTCTATTTCGGCCTGCACGCGCGATCGTCGGGGCCGAGCCGAAGAAAATGGTAAGGATTATTATTTTCTGACACCGGAAGAATTTAAGCATAAAATCGATGATAACGAATTCGTAGAATGGGAAGAGGTTTATACTGGTGCATTCTATGGCACATTGAAGTCTGAAATCGAACGAGTGTGGTCTACCGGTAAGCATGTCCTTTTTGATGTTGATGTACAGGGCGGTTTGAAGCTGAAAAACTTTTATGGCGATAAAGCGCTGGCCGTTTTTGTAAAAGTACCTGATGAGGAAACGCTACGTCAGCGATTGATTGGGCGTGGGTCTGAAACCGAAGAAAGCTTATCCCGACGCTTATTCAAAGTACACTTTGAAATGAGCTTTCAGGACCGTTTCGATGTTATTTTAATGAATGATGACCTAGAGACATCGCTACAGAAAGCGCAAAAACTGGTTGATGATTTCGTAAACGAAAACAAAGTGCCAGCTAAAGCGACAGTGATATAAGTCAATAGCCGTCAGTCAATGGTGATTGCTTTAAGAGTAGTAACTCCTATTGGCTGACGACTATCAATACATTATGAAAATCGGCTTATTCTTCGGTTCGTTTAATCCAATCCATATTGGCCATCTGATCATCGCGAATACGATGGCGACTACGACTGATCTTGAGCAGGTCTGGTTTGTCGTATCGCCCCAAAATCCCTTCAAAAAGACTAAAAGCCTCTTGCACGAGTTCGACCGACTTGATATGGTGGAGCGGGCCATCGCCGATAATAGTCGCCTAAAAGCCACGAATATTGAGTTTTCGATGCCCAAGCCCAGTTATACGATTGATACCTTGACGCGCCTAAGCGAAAAATACCCACAGCACACCTTTCGTTTGATTATGGGAGAGGATAATCTGGAGCAATTCGCCAATTGGAAGAACTACGATAAGATTCTGGAGTACTATGGTTTATACGTTTACCAGCGCCCCCGAGTAGTTGAAAGTCCGTTTAAAACGCACGCTAACGTTCGAATCATAGAAGCTCCCCTGCTGGATATTTCGGCAACATTTATCCGGGAGAATATTCGCGCAAATCGCTCTATACGCTACATGGTGCCGGAAGTTGTGGAAGAGATGATCGAACGGAAAAAATTTTACGTGTAATGAGCAATTGTACCCATGGGCTTCAGCCCGTGATGTTTTATGAATTTATCTTCACCTAAATACGGGCTGAAGCCCGTGGGTACAATCATGGCAAGCCATTCTGAAACGTAACTTCGGTTGCCAACCCAATCGCACTCATACGAATAGCTACAGAACGACTATTGGATTTAACGCCCGGCTGATCGCAGTGTGAGCCTTTTTCCAAAAAGTAAATGTAAAACTTCTGGTTACGATCGGCAATTTGATTGATATCGGGCCGACCAAGGAGCTCGCCGATGGTGTTCGTTGTTTTGCCTTTCAGATTTTGTATTTCAGCTCTGAAATCGGGTACAAGTGTAGCGCGAACGCCATTGCAACCACCCCGATCACCACGCCATTTTTTCAAATCAAGCTTGCCGAATTGATCAGGTATCGAATTACAGGAAAACAGACTCCCCGTAAGAAACACGAAGAGAGAAAGTCGACGCATTATATACTGTAGTTTACTCATTGTTCATTGTAAAGTACCTGCAACAAAGTCTGACCAACGGCTTTAAGGGTACCCCGATCAATATTGCTCATGTTATCTTCGGCAGTGTGCCAGGCAGGAAAGAAGCCGCCAGTAGTAATGTTCGTATGAATAATATCGATCATCGGAATTTTGGCGATGGTATTGGGTGCTACGTGGTCGTCGGTGATTTGACCGCCCGGAGTATCGACAAAATACTGGCTGTATCCGGCGCGACTGGCCGTTTGCCAGACATTATTAACTACAGTAGGAGCAAACTGCATCGAAAGACCTTCCTTGGCGAAAGTAGCCCCTTTAGCCCCAACCATATCTAATAGAATACCAAAATAAGCTGAGTAGCCGGGCTTATGCAGATTTTTAGACCAATATCGAGAGCCTAGGCAAAAGCCGATGTAATCAAACTGATTACCGCTGGCCTGTTCAAAATCGTTGCTGGCTTTTTCGCCATTACCCCAGTCTTCGGCGTCGAAGAAAATAATATCGATGCCTACGGTTGGTTTCTGCTGGCTTTGCTGAATACTACGAGCCAGTTCAAGAAGAACACCAACACCACTGGCACCATCATTCGCGGCTGTAACAGGCTTCGTTTGATCGGCTTTGTCCTGGTCCTGATCGGCATGAGGGCGTGAATCCCAGTGTGACGCCAGCACGATACGTTTGGTTGCGTCAGGATTAATACTACCAATAATATTACGGGCATTTAGTTTTTTGCCATCCCAGGTGTTTGCCACAAACGTTTGCTCAATAACTGTACAGCCAAATTGCTTTAGCTTAGCCGCCAGATAATTCCCCGTCTGAACATGAGCAGGCGTGTTGGGTACGCGCGGCCCAAACTTCACCTGCTTATCAATATACGTATAGGCTGAATCGGCATTAAAAGCTGGGGCAGTAACCGTAACAGGTTGTTCGGTAGTTTGTGTCGTGTCGGTCTGAGACTGCTTCGTACGACAGGCACTCGTTGACAGAACTACAACCAGAAAAGCAAGGAAGATTTTTTTCATGACAGAACAACATAACCCCGTTTAAGCCGGGATCTCATGTTGTAAAAACGATTAAATGTCGGTTTTGTGCACCGGCCCGCAAAAATACCGAAAAGTCAGTCGTTTAAATAATTAGAAAACAAGAATGGATAAGTGAAAAGACTTACGCATGATTCTGATGATTTTGACTAACAAAAAAGCCCGGTTGTAATTCAACCGGACTTATTGTTTATTCTAGCGCGAGTGCTTACTCTTCATAAGCCCAGTCAATCTGGTGCTTCATATCTTTAATCGCCAGTCCCTGCGCTTTAAAGTAGGAGCGAATTTGATCGACTTTATCGTATTGGCGTTGCTCCTTATATTCACGATAAAGGGTTAATAAACCTTCCAGAATAGGCTGATTGTCAGTGCCTTCTTCCTTTAAACCTAACACGTCATTCATGAATGATACAAATGATTCTTTCAGTAAGTTGAATACCTCTTCGCCTAAGACTGCAGCCTGAAGCTGTTTCAGATAAAGCATATTGGCGTACTTCAGCAACGTAAATAGCTGAGCAATTCCAACGGCTGTATTTAAGTCGTCATTCATGGCTTCATAAAACTGCTCAACTGCCTGCCGAATCTCCTGCTGCTTTTCTTCGATCACCGTTACACTTTCATCTGCCGAATAGGTTAGGGTTTTAACGATTCGCAAGCCATTCGCTAATCGACGATACCCTTTCTGTGCAGCTTTAAGCGCATCATTTGAAAAATCGAGTGTGCTGCGGTAATGCGATTGCAGCATGAAAAATCGAACCGTCATGGGGCTATAGGCCTGGTCGAGCAATGGGTGATTTCCCGCAAACAACTCGGCGGGCAGGAATGAATTTCCCAATGACTTCGACATTTTCTGGCCATTGACAGTCAGCATGTTCGAGTGCATCCAGTACCGAACAGGATCAACACCACTTAAGCCATCTCCCTGCGCAATTTCGCACTCATGGTGTGGGAATTTTAAGTCCATCCCACCGCCATGAATATCGAATTGTTTGCCTAAGTACTTAGTACTCATGCATGTGCATTCCAGGTGCCAGCCAGGAAAGCCTTCACCCCAAGGCGAGTTCCAGCGCATGAGGTGTTCAGGGGCAGCACGTTTCCAGATCGCAAAATCGAGCGGACTGCGTTTTTCTGACTGACCATCCAGTTCACGAGTTTCGTTCAGCAAATCGTCCAGAATCCGGCCCGATAGCTTCCCGTAATTGCCACCTCGCTTGTTGTAGGTTTCAATGTCGAAATACACCGAACCGTTTGATTCATAGGCTAATCCATTGGCAAGCAATGCTTGTACGGCTTCAATTTGCTCCACCATATGACCCGTAGCGGTAGGTTCAATGCTCGGTGGAAATGTATTGAACTGGGCCATTACCGTATGGAAATCGTTGGTAAAACGCTGCACGATTTCCATCGGCTCGACCTTTTCCAGCTTGGCCATCCGCCCAATTTTATCCTCTCCTTCGTCGCCATCACCAACCAGGTGGCCAACGTCGGTCAGGTTACGGACGTACCGTACTTTATAGCCGATGAAAGTCAGGTATCGATAGAGCGTGTCAAATGTGAGGAACGTACGGACGTTGCCCAGGTGAACGTAGTTATAAACCGTCGGGCCGCAAACGTACATGCCTACGTAAGGCGCATTGATCGGTTCAAATAGTTCTTTTTTACGCGAAAGCGTATTGTATAAGTGAAGCGGCTGCATTGGTAGATTGACTATTTCGGGAACACTACGAAAGGAATTGAGTTGCCGGACCGGCATCTATAGGCGAGATAAAGCGTTCAGCGACAACAGCATGTCGATAAAGCAAGGTTTTCCTTAGGTAGCATAGCAAAAATGATACTGTTCATGAGGGCGAAGTTACGGATTGTTCGTTGGAAAATGGTAGCTCATCTGCACGACCCATAGCTTTTGGCTATATTCGCGTTTTGTTTTTACAAATCGCCCACTTAGGTCTAGGGATGCAGGTAGTTGAAGTGGGCACAAATGCCCAGTACCAGAAAGAATTTATTCAGTTTCCTGTTCGTCTGTATCGCAACGATCCGTGCTGGATTCGACCGCTCGATACTGATGTTGAGGAAATATTCGACCCATCCCGCAACAAGCGGTTTGAGCATGGTGAGTGTGTTCGTTTTTTGTTGTTAAACAACAAGTCTGAAACCATTGGGCGGATAGCCGCATTTATTGATCACGAAATTGCAAATCTTGACAACGATCAGCCAACCGGCGGAGTCGGCTTTTTTGAATGTGTAGACGACCAACAGGCTGCTTTTATGCTGTTCGATGCTGGAAAATCCTGGCTTCAACAGCGAGGTATGGAAGCTATGGACGGCCCAATCAACTTTGGTGATCGCGACCGTTGGTGGGGCTTGCTGGTTGACGGTTTCGACCAGGAACCCAATTACTGCATGCCTTATACAAAACCGTATTACATTCCGTTTTTTGAAAACTACGGCTTTAAGGATTATTTCAAACAGTTCACGTTTGGTATTCCAACAACCTGGTCGAAGTTAGTCGATATGTCGCAGGCAGTAAAAGATCGCGCCCGACGTATTTATGAAAATCCGGATTACAGTTTCAGGACGATTGATAAAAAGCAGTTACCCGCAGCGGCTGAGCAATTTCGACATATATATAATGCAGCCTGGGGTGGTCATAGTGGGGTGAAAGAGATGTCGGCGGCACAGGCGCAGTTGTTGATGCAAAAACTGAAGCCAGTTATCGACGAAAAGATTATTTACTTCGCGTATTATCTTGATGAGCCAGTCGCCTTTTTCGTTTGCTTGCCCGAGTTAAACCAAGTGTTCAAGCACGTGAATGGGAAGCTTGATTTGATCGGGAAACTGAAGTTTTTGTGGCATATGTTGCTGAAAACAAACCACAAAGCGTTTGGCGTTGTATTTGGTGTTGCTCCCGAACATCAGGGAAAAGGTGTTGAAGCAGCCATCGCCCTCCGAATGCCCCATGAAGCTGATAACAATCCGAACTTCCAATACACCGAACTGGAAATGAACTGGGTGGGTGATTTCAACCCAATCATGGTTCGGTTTGTGAGTCAACTGGGGTCGAAAATTGTAAAAACACACGTTACGTACCGCAAGCTGTTCGACGAAACCAAACCGTTTAAACGCTGCCCGGTAATTGGGCGGAAGAAATAAAGTTGTTTCAGGTTTAATGTTTCAAGTTTCATGTTGATGTTTATCCGCAAACTTGAACTTGTTGAAAACCTGGAACCTGAAACCTGAAACAAACAAAAAATAAATGAGCTTAGTAACTGTTGGTTCCGTCGCATTTGACGCCCTGGAAACCCCGTTCGGCAAGACCGACAAAATCATCGGCGGTGCCGCCACCTACATTACCCTTTCGGCTTCGTACTTCACGAAAGAAAATAATCTGGTTGCTGTAGTGGGCGACGATTTTCCGCAGAGCATGATTGATGATCTCAATCAGCATGGAATCAATACGGAAGGTTTGGAGATCCGGAAAGGGGAGAAGACCTTCTTCTGGTCGGGTAAGTACCACAACGACATGAATAGCCGCGATACTGTAGAAGTCCAATTAAACGTGATGGAAAACTTTGACCCAGTTATTCCTGAATCGTACCAAGACTGTACGTATTTAATGCTGGGTAACACGGCCCCGGCTATTCAGCAAACAGTGATTGAGCGCTTGCATAAGCGTCCTAAACTCATTGTACTCGATACGATGAATCTTTGGATCGAAATCGCCAACCCAGACCTAATGAGCCTGCTCAAGCTGGTTGATGTTTTAGTGGTGAATGATGAAGAAGCTCGCCAACTAACGCATGAGTACTCGTTGGTAAAAGCTGCGGCTAAAATCCGGACGATGGGCCCCCAAACGGTTATCATCAAGAAAGGCGAACACGGTGCCTTGCTGTTTAGCGAAGGACAAATTTTCTTCGCTCCAGCGCTGCCGCTCGAAGAGGTGTTCGATCCAACTGGAGCGGGCGATACGTTTGCTGGCGGATTCATTGGCTACCTGGCTAAAACCGACGATATCTCGTTCGACAACATGAAGCGGGCTATCATCTACGGTTCTGCTATGGCGTCATTCTGTGTCGAAAGATTTGGTTCTGAGCGAATTATGAATCTGACTCAGGAAGAAATTCAGTCTCGAGTGAGTGAATTTGTTACGCTATCGGCCTTTGGACTGGTCTAAAGATAGATGATACTGTAAACAAACAAGCCGTCGGTACCATACCGACGGCTTGTTTGTTATTGCTCAATTTGTATATGCTTATTTTGCAAAGAAAGGCGCAACAAGACCCAGGACAGTAGCTTTGTCCAGAGGCTCATCGAAAGCTTGCATAACCATAGCAGGAGTTATCCGATTATCGCCAGCCAGTGCAGCAGCTAGATCAACATTAGCCTGTACAGTGTTTTCTTCACCTTTGTAATTGCCATCGACAACAGATGGGAGACCCGACAAAGCGGCAGTACCGCCGGTAATCCAGCCTTTCTGACCCCGCATGTAGCGAACATTGGCAGCGTGAGCAGCTTCGGTAGCATGAATTTGTAACGCTACTTGCAGAATTGGCTTCGCAACTTGTAAGTTACCTGCCTGACCTTTATAAGCCCGAACACCGGTATCTTCGAAGGTCTGAGCAATAGCTGAGAAGGTAGCGAAGTTGGTGAACGTATCGGTGAATATGCCGCCAGCCGAGAAATCAAATTTAGGCATTGCGATCGCATCTGCACCCAGTACCGATTTCAGTAACCGAACGTGTACTTGTTCGTGCTGACGAATAAGCTCAAATGCTGGCTTATAGTTAGTTGGAATCATAGCCAGGTTGTGGCCATAATCGTAGAAAGTAAACTCAAGGTACTCTAAGGCAAGGGCGAAATTAAGCACATCCTTTACGCCTTGTGGCAAAGCCTGACCATAGGATTTATTCAGGGCAGAGGCCATAACTGCTGGTGCAGCCAGAGCAATCGTTTTTTTAGTCAACGAGCTAAATAAGCCCCGACGCGAGACGTGGGCCAGGCGATCAAAGATCTCGCCATCCACCTTCTCAATTTCGTTAAGTATGTTCTGTAAGTTCATTGGAGTTGAGAGGTTTATGACAGGCTGGCTACTAATGCGCTTGCGTCGAGTGTTTCAAGAATATACTTCTGTGCGATAGGTAGCACATACGTTGGCTCGTAAGCAAGGTGTAAACCCGTATCGCTGGTTACGATCGTTGGACCAGCAAATGCATCTGAATAAGGATACTGCAACTCACGGAGAATGGAGTGGTGACGAGTCTCAACCGATACAATCTTACCGGCCAATGTCAGATAGTCTGGATTCGATATGTATTTACCTGCACCATTGTAAGCACCTACGCCTGTTTTTTCAAAAGCCTCAGCATGAATCAACACGTCTGCACGGTTATTGAAGTCAATGCTTGAGAAATTAAATGTCAAATCTGGCACCAATTTGCCCACAGCTGCTTTGAAAAGCGCCCGGTGAATGATTTCGTGACCGCGAATGTCTGTCCATAGTGCTATGTCAGAAGCAGACATATTTGGATATGGTTTTGCAAGTACCATTTCGTAGAAGGCAGCCTCGAGCTGTTCCAGTACGTAAGCGAAAGCAAGGACTCCATTATCACCAGTAGGCAATGATACTGTAGTACCAGCAGCACGGGCACTTCCAGTAGGTGTGACAGAAGATTCGTCCGCATTAGAGCAAGCTGTGAGCAGGCCGCCTGTTACGGCTGCTGCCCCCGCTACTCGCAGAAACGACCGGCGACTAGCTGCCGAAGATGTCGTCTCAGGTCGATTAGTAACGTTTTCCATTGAGCAAAATAGTTAGGTGATTTGTAGTCTTAGTTATTTGGCAACTAAGGTGATGTACCTACGCGCTCATCTGGAATAAAGATTTTTTCATTTATAAGAAAAGATATAAATCCTATATGTCTTAAGTAGTAATTGATTACTTATAAGAGGTGTACTATTTTTCTGGGTGAATATTCTTGGAAAAATGCAAAATATATTTTTTTGAGAAATTATAGCCATAAACAAATTATAGCGGCACCATTGATATACCGGGCGGTTTGAGGAGTCGCTTTTCCAGTTAGCATGATTGTTGTGCCATCGGAGCCTAAGTCCCAGAGCTTACCCCGTAAGAATACATTCATGCCTTGTGTAATATTCGCTTCGGGAGCGGCACGGCCCGCCATAGCATGAGCGAGCCAGGCTTGCCCTTCGGTAAGTTTTCCTACATCATCACGAGCATCGTCTGGGGTAGGAGTGCCACTATACCCTCGCCAGATTGTTTTCCAGACGTGATCACCCGCTGAATAGGAGGGAACGGCCAGTAGGGTTGCGCCTTTTTGTTTTAGTGTTTGGTAAACAGGCGAATTCCACGAATCGGCACAGACCAAGACGCCTAATCGGCCAATGGGCGTGTTGAAAACAGGTACATCTGCTGGGTTTGTCGGACAAACAAAAGGCAATTCGTCGGCGATGGGGTAAACTTTTTTGATTAGTTGCGGCTCTAGTTTACCATCTGGCCGGAATACCGTCGAGACATTGTAAAGCAACCCATCGCCTACGACTAACTTTCCGTTTTTTACTGATGGATTGGGTAATAAAATTGAACCAGCTACAATTGTTACCTCAAACTGCGCTGCCAGCATATCGAACGCAAGTTGGTATTCATAAGCCATTTGTCGGGCTTTCATGGCGAAGACGGCATACTTTGTTTTATCGCTCACGCTTTCAGGAACTGTTCGATAAGCCTTCCAGAAATTGATGGGATGATTTACGACCATTGCTGTCAGGCCATCCTGAATCGTGTGTGCAGTATGCACACGATTCGATTCATTCATGACAACTAACCATGTGCCCAAATACTCGGGTAATATGACAATCGTTTTTTGAGGTATAATCAGACCACTGTCTTTTGCTGTTTGCAGATAGCCGGCTATTTTTTCGCGGAAGGTTAGCCCATTTTGATAATCGGCGGGCTCCATCCAGGGTTGAATACCCAACAGATTACCATGACCAGACCGAGTCCCAAATTGCTCAACCTGGCTAACTTTTGCAGATATATCAGGTTTAATCAGTTCGCCGTTTAGCCAGATGGACCATAGACCAAACACTCCCCAGCTTAGTAGAATGCCGACGAGTAAGATAATCGTATATTTTCTGATATTGATTGGCATAGGAACGATGAATGAGCCACAAAATAGCATTATTTTCAGGCATTATTAAGCGCTGTGAGATATGTCAACGTTTACCAATCAGATTGCTTTTATAACGGGTGCCGGCTCAGGCATTGGTCGAGTGACCGCATTGGCTTTTGCCAAGGCAGGAGCAAGTATTGTCGTTGCCGAAATTAATGAATCAAACGGACGGGAAACCGTCGAACAAATACAGCAACAAGGCGGCAATGCGATTTTTATCTCTTGCGATGTCGCTGATTCAGAGCAAATTGAAAAGGCTGTTCAGCAAACTGTCAATGTATTTGGTCGGTTGGATATTGGCATCAATAATGCGGGTATTGGTGGTAAATTTGGTCGTCTGCTTGATCAGACAAAACAGGATTTTAATCAGATAATGGCCATAAATGTTGGGGGGGTATTTTACGGCATGCAGGCCCAAATTCGGCAAATGCTGACTCAGAAGGAGAAAGGACATTCCACCGAAGATCATTCCATCGGAAACCATCCTGGTCGAAGTAATCTAGCTGGAGGCCATCCGGCTCAAGGTAAGATTGTGAATGTATCGAGTATTGCGGGTGTGCGAGGAATGCCTATGGGAGCCCCTTACAGCGCATCCAAACACGCCGTAATTGGCCTGACGAAAACAGCGGCACTCGAATACGTTCGGCATAACATTCGAATCAATGCTGTTTGCCCGGTATACACGCATTCACCTATGGTCGATGAACTTATTAGTACAGCACCTGGCATGGAAGAACGAATGCGCCGAATGGTTCCTATGGGTCGTTTTGGCCAACCCGAAGAAGTTGCCCAGGCAATTCTGTGGCTTTGTTCCGACGAGAATTCCTTTGTTACCGGGCAGGCTATCCAAATAGATGGGGGCTTAATGGCAGGGTAAAGTTATCACTCGATTTGCCAGTGCATCAATCATAGCCGGTACTTCGGGTTCTCCCTTGAAAAAAGCACCCCTTTTCCCTCTGGTTAAGGCCCACCGATGCATCCAGGAGATGCCTCCTTTTCCGTAATAATGGTCTATGGATTGGTAAGCCTCATCGGTCAATGCTTTCTCTAAAGATACAAATGTGTATCCTCGCTTATTTAGTCCAACGAGTAACTTGCCAAGAAAATCAGCGTTGATTGTGTTAGCATGAATTAGCAATATCTGCGAAATCTGCCGGTTGAAAAGAGAGTCGCTTTGAGCTTCATAATAGGCTACGCAATCGAGCATATACCCCACATACTGGTTGCCAACCTTAGCTGCCAGCTCTGTATCGCCTAGTAATAACGCATTGTCGTAAGCGCTGGAGAATAACCAATCTGAGTTGTCGATAGTAACGGGAGCCTCCTGGTAGCCAAGATGTTGCAGGAATTTTTCCAACGAATCTTTCTTCGCCTGTGTATCGCCTTTTCGTAAATAAGGGTGCCTGAAATAACGGAACGGTTTGCCCCGTTGCCGAACAAGATTCTTCACAAATTGCTCGCCCCCAATAACATCCGCCTTTGATTCCTCGAACGAAATGAGGTTATAATCTTTGTGCGCAAGGGTATGATTCCCTAATTCCAGACCAGCCGTTAGCCATAATTTTAATAGACCAATCTGATTTGAATCGGGCTGACTATTTGTCAGCAAAGAATTGCTAATGACAAACCCAATAGCCGGTACCCGATACGTCGTGCAGTGCGAAAGTAGTTTTTGTGTCAACTGCAATCTACCTGAGGGCGATCTATACACTTTCGATACGGTCGGCAGGTCGTCGATTGTAATTGCTATTTTTTTCTGCGCCTGCGCCGTAGAGGCCATGAACAGTAATAGACCGATGAAAAAGCGCATAAGCTGGACGAAGTCAGGAAACATATTGGGTTAACCATTCGTCTTCCTTTACTCGCATTTGCGCAGCTTCTTCGTCGGTTTTGTCGCCATAGCCGCACAGATGGAGTAGGCCATGAGCTAGCACCCGACGCATTTCCTGCTCAGATGATACGCCTAGCTGAGTGGCATTATCGGATACCCGCTCGACGCTAATGAAAATATCGCCCTCAATTTTATCCTCTTCCTCACTCTGATCGAACGTAATGATGTCGGTATAGTAGTCGTGTTGCAGGTAATCGCGATTGACCTGTAGCACGTGTTCATCGGAGCAAAAAATATAGTTTAGCTCGCCTACAGCGAAACCTTCCCGTTCCGCCTGTTGCTTTAGCCACTGGCGGGTTACCTGCTTATTAGGAAGCTTATAGGGCACATCTTCATTAAAAAAACGAATCATAAAGTCGGAATGCCAATAGTTTATATAAAAGGCCAGGCGGTAAAATTAAGACGAACTGTTAAATTAATTTTGTCACATCAGGCCACACATATCGGTAAACGTCTGATGAGCCTCCGTCTGCGGTTTCGTGCGTAATTAACTCCTGATTGATTGCACCTAAATTTTCATAGAATTTTTGTGCACTGGTATTTTGCTGTAACACCCATAAAAAGAATCCGGATTCTGGATTTTTAGCATAGGCCCATCGCGCAGCTGATTTAATTAGCACAGTACCAACGCCCTTTCCTTTTTGTTCAGCATGAACGTGCAGATTGTCGAGGAGCGTTCCCCAAACAGGATCTTCATTGGCGTATATACAGGCAAAGCCACAGATTGTTCCTTCCAATTCAGCTACGATAATGTTCTGATTTGGAGTAGGTTGATTCAATCGTTTTTGCCATACCGCTCGTCTGTTTTCAAGTACCGGCCCATTCAAAAACTCATCTCTCCAAATACCTCTGTAGTTTTGCTGCCAACTCAGGCTATGTAATTGGGCGATCTGTTCCGAATCGTTGGCAGTAGCCTCTCTATAAGTAATCATAACTTAGTAAGACGTAGTTGGGCAAATATAAAAAGCCCTTCATTGCCTTTTCATCCTACAATTATGAATCAATCCATGAAAGCCGTTTATCTCGAAGGCATTCACCAGCCTGTTCACCTTATTGACGCGCCAATACCAACTGCCGGCCCAGACGAAGTACTGATAAAACTTCAGGCAGCTTCTCTGAACCACCGCGACGTGTTTGTGCAACAAGGTTTGTATCCGGGAATCAAATTGCCCGTCATTTTGGGCTCCGATGGTGCTGGGGTGGTTGTCGATAGTGGTGAAGGTGTTGATCCTGCCTGGCAAGGACAAGCCGTTATTATCAATCCGGCCATGAATTGGGGTGATAACCCAAAGTTTTATGGTGCCGACTTTCAGATTTTGGGGATGCCTGCCAACGGTACCTTTGCCGACTATGTGGTTGTAAATAGTCGATACATTCATCACAAACCACAGCATCTGACCTTCGAGCAGGCTGCTGCGCTTCCCCTGGCGGGTCTGACAGCCTGGCGGGCGTTGATGACAAGGGCGGGATTGAATAAGAACGGAGTGAAAGCCCCCGAAAAAGTACTGATTACGGGCATTGGTGGTGGAGCTGCTTTGTTTGCCTTACAATTCGCTGTAGCTGCCGGGGCGGAGGTTTGGGTAACATCGGGGTCTGACGAAAAATTGGAAAAAGCGAAAGAACTGGGAGCCGTAGGAAGTATCAACTACCACCAGCCTGATTGGCATAAAGCTCTTTTGGCGCAAGCGGGAGCAGGGCGGCTTGGTTACTTTGATGTAATTATCGACAGCGCGGGTGGACCTGGTTTTGCTAAATTGATTGATGTTGCGGCTCCGGGTGGACGAATTGCTTTCTTTGGCGGAACTACAGGTAACATCACCGATGTAATTCCACCTAAAGTATTTTTTAAGCAGCTATCTATTTTCGGCACAACTATGGGGACCGAAAGTGAGTTTTCCGACATGATTCAGTTGGTAAGTGATCAACAGATTGTGCCTGTTTTAGACGAGATTTTTCCCTTGTCCGACATAGAAACAGCAATGCAGAAAATGAACACGGGTAAGCAATTCGGTAAGATCATACTCTCAATTGGTAACTAATTGGTAGGTATGTTAACCTTCTAGTTTTATTTGTAGCTGTTTGGTTTATTCTTTAACCTAAGTATTTCCTTTAACCAAAGTTATCCACAGTCAATTTGTGGATAACTAAGGACTTACGCACATTTTCATAGTTGATGCTCTACAACTGCATATCATTCAACAGGGTCGGTTTACCTTTGTAGTTATGGCTACATTGACACACTCAGTTGCTCAACTAGTATCAGAACGATTAGCAGTTTATAAGCACAAAGGTCTACTTCGCCAACTCCGAACCGCTGATGGTTTAGTTGACTTTTGCTCGAATGACTACCTGGGTTTTGCCCGATCAGCCGAACTCAAAGCAGCTATTCAGCAAGCTGATGTTGCACAAACGCGTGCTCGTACTGGTGCTACCGGCTCCCGACTGCTGGCGGGTCAAACTATCCTGGCCAATGTAGTTGAGGAAGAATTGGCTCGATTTTACGGTACAGAAGCTGCTCTTATTTTCAATTCTGGTTACGATGCTAATCTCGGCTTGTTATCCTGCTTACCCAGATTGGAGGACATTCTCCTAACCGATGAGCTGATTCATGCGAGTATGATTGATGGCGCACGGCTCAGTTATGCGACCCGCCACCGTTTTCGTCATAATGATTTGGCCGATGTAGAAGATAAATTGAAGCTAGCTCAGGAATCGCGGAAGAACGGGCAGATATTTGTGGCCGTCGAGTCGGTGTATTCGATGGATGGTGATGTGGCTCCTTTGTGCGAACTGGCCGACCTTTGTGATCGTTACGATGCGGCTTTGATCGTCGATGAAGCTCACGCAACGGGTTTGTATGGCCCAAATGGTGAAGGACTGGTTGCTGCATTGGAGTTGCAGGATCGTGTATTTGCCAGAGTTCATACATTTGGAAAAGCTCTGGGTGTTCATGGAGCGGCTGTTGTTGGTCCAACGGTTCTGCGAGACTACCTTATCAATTTTGCCCGCCCCTTTATTTACACGACGGCTTTGCCCCCTCATAGTCTGCTTGCTATTCGCTGTGCTCATGTGTATGCAACAACCAATACGGATAATCGAACGCAGCTTTATAAACGACTTACCTATTTCCGGCAGCGCGTTAATGAACTTTTGCCCGACGCTGCCTGGACAAACAGCCAGTCGCCTATCCGTTGTTTGCTTGTACCAGGTAATGACCAGGCTCGTTATGTCGCTGCCCAGGCTCAGGCTGCTGGTCTTGATGTGCGTGCTATTCTAAGCCCAACGGTTCCGGCAGGACAGGAGCGTTTACGTTTGTGTATTCATGCGTTTAACACACACGACGAAATAGATCGGCTTTTAATGATTTTACAAACGGCCTTAATTAGTGAGTTCAACGCGTAAATACAATCACATGCCTCCTCAACTTATTGTAGCCGGAATTGGTACTGAAATTGGTAAAACGGTCGCATCGGCCGTATTGGTAGAAGCCCTAAAGGCCGACTATTGGAAACCTGTCCAATCGGGAGAACTGGCTAATTCTGATACGAATGTTGTGCGTAGTTTGATTAGTAATTCAACCTCTTATTTTCATCCGGAAGCCTACCGACTCACACAGCCATTGTCACCTCATGCAGCTGCCGAATTAGATGGGGTCACTATTGACTTAGCTAAAATCAATTTGCCCCAAACCGATCAGCCACTGATTGTTGAGCTGGCTGGAGGATTGATGGTTCCGCTCAATAATCATGAGCTGAATGTTGATCTGGTTAAAAAACTAGGCTTGCCAGTTGTGCTGGTTTCCCGGAATTATCTGGGTAGCATTAATCATACGTTATTATCGGTCGAAGCCTGCCGAAATCGGAATATTCCCCTGCTGGGCATCCTGTTTAATGGACCAACTGTTGACGCTACAGAGTCATTTATTTTGTCTTACACCGGTTTGCCCTGCCTTGGACGAATAGGGCAAGAGGAGGTAGTGACGAAAGAAATTGTCAGAAAATATGCGGTAACGCTACTACCAGGCCTTCACCAGATCGTCAAATCGCTCTAAGAGAAACTTAGATTTTGGTCCTGGATTTCCATCCCCAATAGTTAGTTCGCCAATTTGAACAATAGGTAATACTTTTTTAGTCGAACTGGTTGTGAAGGCCTCTTCGGCATCATAGAGTTCGGAAAGTAATACCGGGCGCTCGTCGACCTGAAAGTCGCTTTGGGCTAACTGAATGATTGTTCGGCGTGTAATGCCATGAAGGATATTTCGGTTGGGTGTAATCAGGCGATCTCCTTTAACAAGAAAGAAATTGCTTCGGCTCAGTTCACTGATTTCGCCCCCTTTTTGATACAGCAAATCGGAAGCCCCGGCCGATTTAATGGCTTGAGCCATGAGAATGACTCGTTTATAATCCGTGCTTTTCACTTCGGCCATTTCCCGAACGTATTCATCCAGAATAACTTTGATGCCCTGTTCGTATTGAATCGGTGGCACTGGGTGAATCGACTCGGTGAGAATTAGCAGGTTTGGACGTTCAATCGAAATGCTATCGGCTGAATAACCTCCCGTCATGACGAACCGAAATGCCACATCGACTCCACCACTTCGCTCAATAAGATTCAGCAAAATGCTGTAGGTTTCGTCCTTACCAAGTGGCAGCGGCAAATGCATTCGGGAGGCCGAGTTCTGAAACCGCTCCCAATACCAATCCCACTGAAATGGTCGCCCGTTGTAGGTTAGGAAATAATCGAACAGACCATACCCCCGAAGTAGGCTGAGATCCGTAATCCCGACGGCAAGCTGGTCGGTGGGGGCAATAGTACCGTTGAAATAGCCGTAATGCATACACGTAGCGTTGGGTTTCCCAGCTTCAAAGATAGGGCAAACGGACTTACTATGCTCAGTGTATGCTGGAGAGAAAAATATGTATCGTAATATTGCGATATATATTTTTCTATTACCTTTATAGCATGGGAGTCACGAAAACCGAAATTTTTACTGCTGAGCAAAACCGCATTGCTGATTTGGGGAAAGCATTTGCTCATCCTGCACGAGTGGCGATACTCCAAATGCTGATTTCCAGAAAAGCCTGCGTTTGCGGTGATCTGGTGGGCGAATTGAGTTTGGCTCAGGCAACCGTTTCTCAACATTTGAAAGAATTGAAACGTATTGGGATTATTCAGGGTGAAATTAACCCACCACGTGTGTGCTATTGCATTAACCCGTCGGTATGGGAAGAAGCCAGACAGGCGTTTGGAACTATGCTCGATTCCTTTATATCGATAACCTGTTGCCCATAATTGGGTAGGTATTTTTTTATTTTCTTCAATCGTAATATTGCGTTTAACCAATAAAAGCTAATGGATCAAACAGAGCCCATGAACTGGCAATCGTTCAAGAACATATTAGATCAGAATGCCGAAAAAGAGCTACAGTTTCAATACGCCGAAAAGCAATTTGTTGATTCTACGTTTCATATCACCGAAATTAAACAGGCACCAATCGTATCAGTAGATTGTGGCGGCCAAATGAATAGCTGGATGGAGATCATAGTCCAACTTTGGGAACCTTCGGAACGACAAACGAGCCGCTCTATGAAAGTAAGTAAGGCTCTGTCAATCATTAATCTGGTTGAAAAGTCGTTGCCCTTAAATCCGCTGGCTACGGTTAAAATAGAGTTCGGCAACTCCAGATTTGATACCCGTCAACTATATCCTGGCGAATTAATAGCGACTGATGAAACCTTCATTGTAAATCTAATTCCCGACTATACCCAATGTAAAGCGCTTACCAGAGGTCAGAGTTGCGGAATAGCAGCGGCTTCAGAATCAACGGATTCCGCATGTTGCACGCCCGAATCTGGCTGTTGCTAAAGCTCCTTATTTTAGAAGATCTTCCTAAAGCATATTAATCATAAACATCTGTGGACTGTAATGAAACAAACCAAAATTCTGGTGCTATGCACGGGCAATTCCGCCCGCTCTCAACTAGCCGAGGGCTATCTTCAATACTTCGGAGGTGATCAGGTAACTGTTTATAGTGCTGGTGTAGCTCCACATGGAGTGAATCCGCTCGCTATTCAGGTAATGGCTGAGGATGGGATCGATATTTCGCATCATACGTCGAACCATGCTGACGAATACGTACATATCCCGTTTGATTATGTTATCACGGTTTGTGACAACGCTCGGGAGCAGTGTCCGTATTTCCCTTCAGCTGGCGAGTTGATTCACCATAGTTTTCCTGATCCGGGCCATACCGCAACGGCTGATCGCCCTGAGGAGGATAAACTGACGTCATTCCGCCGAGTGCGTGATTTGATTAAGGCATATTGTCAGGAATTCATCGAAACCCGTTTGCCTGCAAGCGAATCTACTCTAGGCTAACTATGGCATTGCATATCGAAAACGCTCATCCAGCCGACAAAGCTGCTGTCATTTCCTTGTTACAGCAAGGAAATTTGGTAACCGATGATTTGCCAGGCGATCTTCCCGATTTTGTAATTGCCAAAGAACAAGGTACCTACGTTGGTGTTGCAGGAATTGAGCGATTTGGGCCAATAGCGTTACTGCGTTCCGTAGCTGTTGATCCTCGTTATCAAGGGAAAAAGGTAGGCACGCGGTTGGTTGGCCAATTGCTGGAAATCGCTAAATCAGTTGGATTGGCAGAACTGTATTTAATTACGACAACGGCCGATCGCTATTTTGAGCGGCATGGATTTAGAGTTGTTTCTCGTCAGGACGTACCGGTGGTTATTCAACAGACGCAGCAATTCAGCAATTTATGCCCTTCGTCCGCCATTGTTATGAAACGAATGGTAAATCAGAAAGAAGTATGACATCAGCCAAACTCTCGTTTCTAGACCGTTATCTGACGTTGTGGATCTTACTGGCTATGCTAATAGGAGTAGGCACGGGTTATTTTTGGCCGCAATCACAGAGTTTCATTAACGGATTCAATTTGGGTTCTACGAATGTTCTACTTGCTATTGGACTGGTGCTAATGATGTATCCACCTTTGGCGAAGGTACGTTACAGCGAATTGCCAACGGTGTTTGCGAATACGAAGATTCTAGGACTCTCACTGCTACAAAATTGGGTTATTGGTCCATTACTGATGTTCTTACTGGCGGTAATTTGCCTGCCTGATAAGCCCGAATACATGACGGGTCTGATTCTAATTGGCATTGCCCGCTGCATTGCTATGGTCATTGTCTGGAATGATTTGGCGGGTGGGGACCGACTGTATGCTGCCGGACTGGTAGCCTTCAATAGTATTTTTCAAGTGCTTTTTTATTCCATTTATGCCTGGTTGTTTATCACAGTTTTGCCGCCCCTGTTCGGATTACAAGGCTATGAGGTGGCAATTACCATTGGTGAAGTTGCTCAAAGTGTATTTGTTTATCTGGGCGTACCGTTTCTGGCAGGCTTATTCTCCCGAATTACGCTCACGCGGTTGAAAAGTAACGAATGGTACGACCAGACTTTTTTACCTGCTATTAGTCCGATTACACTCGTTGCGCTGCTCTTCACGATTGTGATTATGTTCAGTCTGAAAGGGCAACTTATCGTCTCTATCCCATTCGATGTGCTACGTATAGCTTTGCCCTTGACGATCTACTTTGCAATTATGTTCTTTTCGGCCTTTTACCTCTCCAAACAAGCCGGAGCCGATTATGCAAAATCGACATCACTTGCTTTCACCGCAGCGGGCAACAATTTCGAACTGGGAATAGCAATTGCTATTGCGGTGTTTGGAATTAATTCTGGTGCGGCTTTTGCCGCCGTGATCGGGCCACTTATCGAAGTACCTGTGCTAATTTTACTGGTCAATTTCGCACGGAAACAAGAAAAAAAGTTTACACCATTCTCTAAAAAGACTTCTCAAGTGCAGCGCTGAGCTATTTCCTTAGCTATGATCTGATGCTACCTCCGGCGCAATGCTTCGCCACGCTGCCGAAAAAAGTCGATTTGGAAATCACCTTTTTCGGTAGCAAAAACGGGTGTATTTGAAGAGATTGGAAGAGAATGACGTGGAATCAGGTTTGGCCAGACTGGCATCCTGATTCCACGTCTATAGCAGTCTAGTCTGCAAAATCAAGGTTTTCGGTGATACGGGTGCCCTTGTTGACCAAGGTATCCATGTATAAGCTGATCCGTTGTTTCGCTACGTCCAGATCCGTGTTATTAAGATTAATATTCAGTAAATCAATAAACCATGGGGGCTTAACTTCACTGAGCATATAGGTGTTGGCAATTTCGCGGGCGATGGGCAGCGTCGTCGTTTTCGACGCATCGAATACGTCCTTGTTGGTAGCTTTCAGAAGTTTGTTATATTCCTGATCCAGTAATTTGTGGTATAGCGCTTCCGAAAAAACATCTCCAGCCTTTGTTCCGGTTTCTGCATCATCTTCGGTGAGAATAGCGCCTTTATGCATCCATTCCCAGAGAATGCTCAACCGAATTTCACCAGTGGCCATGTCTTCCATCAGGTACAAAATGTCATCGTTACCGAAGAAGTCGGCGGGTTTCAGGGCGGCAGCCTGCATGCCCTGCCCAAAGGCATTGCCGTATTGTAAGGCGACGCTCAGCAAATTGCGGGCTCCCCGAATATCGGTTGGCGCGGGTTCGATCAGAATGAGTCCGTCGGCATCCTGTTGAGTATAGGTAAGGCGTGGGAATGCACGGCCTAACTGGTTCGCAGCTCCCACTTTCTCCCAGACGGGCCGGACAATATGGACCATTTTCCAGTGAGCAACCCACTTGCCGCTGGCTCCTTCGCGTTGTTCGCGTTCGGCACCGGCTACCGCCTTTTTCATACTGGCCGAAACGCCTTCTTCTGAGCCGACAGGTATGTTAGGCTCCATACCACCCTGCCACAACGCGAAATTACCGGTACGATCCGGCGTATTGACAGCCCGACGGACGCGGTCTTCATAGTTTCGCATGTAGCCATAAGTCATGGTGATGGCTTCGATATTCGGATTGACGAAGGTTTTATCCCACGCCATCGCATCCGATACACTGTTAATGTAATCCCAGCGACCGGTATTATATCCCACGAAATGCTTCCCGAGAGCCGCCCGGATTTCCATTAACTGATGGGTGGCTTCGAGTTGTTCGACCAATACGTACACCTTAATGGTGCCAACTTCCAGACCAAGGTGATTCTCAAGTGCGCTCAGCAATTCATTCCATACACCAGCCTCTTCGGCCGTCTGGATTTTGGGAAGGTATAGTACGATGGACGACCCGGCACTTTGCAGCGCTTTATAATTATTGACCACGTAAAGCGTCGCATCGACAATAGAAGCGGCCATAGCTACACCCGCTCCATCACGAATGTGCCGGTCGTCGAGGTGAAGGCCCCGAGCCCGAAATATCTTGGTGGTGAAGTCCAGCTGCGTTTCCCAATTGCTGATCGTTTCGCGCCCCAGAAAAGACGTTGCCCAGTTATTGATTTCACCAGCTACTTTTTCGGCTACTTTCAGGAATACCGGATCTTTGTGAATGGCCAGTTTCAAGTTACGCTGATTATCGAGTGACATCGTCGTGATTTGTCCCAGAGCATCTTCACCGTCGAACATCCAGCCATCGGCGCCTGAGAGTAGGGCATAGGCTACGTTTCGAATACTGCTTTCAACGGGTGTGTTGGGTTTAGCCGCTGGGCCTGTTCCCTGAATCCACTGCCGTTGCAAATCAGCAGGGACTACGCCCCCGTCGAAGTTGCCATCGCGGGCGTCCTGCACCTTTATGGTTGTTCCAGGAATCGTACTCGCTGGATCAAGAAAACTGATTCTTGTTTTGCTTTGCTGACGCGCTGCCCGTCGTTGCATGCGCGTGGCCATGACTTCTTTAATACGCTTGTTAAAGTGGGCCAGCGAAGAAAGAGCTGAAAGAGCTTCAGCGGTATACACATCGTTGTAGATGTCCTGTAAGTTGTCTCGAATGCTAATAGTTTGGTCGTTCATACGTCTAAATCAGAATATGCGCAATCTACAAGTTAGTTATGTTGTGTGGTTAACCTATACCCCCGACACGGCTTAGAACTATGATTCTAATCGTAACGTATTACTATATACGTATCGTAAGGCCGTTTCCTAATTTGATGAGCGTTGTAGGCTATTTCTCCAGAAAATTCAAATCTTTTCCGAAGGTCTCTTCCATATTCCAAAGGCCGAGGAAGGCAATGGTGAGTGTTAATAAGCCAAGCAATCCGGCTCCGTCTATAATGCCTAACTCACCTTTGAAAAGCAGAAATAAAGGGGTCATGATGTTAATACTGCCTCGTACAAAATTCGGTACGGTTGTCGCAACGGTGGCCCGGAGGTTTGTGCCAAACTGCTCGGCAGCAATAGTGACAAATAAAGCCCAATAGCCGACGGCAAAGCCCAAACAGCTACAAATGGCGTAGAAGGCTGTCGTTGAGTGTAGGGGTACAAATAAATACACAACGACCAACGCAGCAGTTAAGGCTAAAAACATGCCCAGCACTTTCTTTCGACTGTTGAAATACTGGCTTAAGATACCGCTGGACAAGTCGCCAATGGATAAGCCGATGTATTCCCACATGACCGCCTTTCCGGCAATAATAGGGCCATCCAGATGAAGTTCTTTTCCGAACTCTGGTGAGAAGGTCATCAGAATACCAGCTACAAACCATACGGGCAACCCGATGAGGATACAGCGTAAGTATTTGAAAAACTGCTTTTTTGACGAGAATAAGTGAAGGAAATTTCCTCTGGATACCGACTGCTCTTTCACTTTTGTGAAAATGCCGGATTCAAATACGCTAACCCGCATAATGAGCAGCATCAGGCCCAGTCCACCACCAATGAAATAGGCGTTTCGCCAGGCAAACTGTTCCGCAATGAAGTAGGCCAGCACGGCGCCCAAAAGACCCACCGATGCAACCAGAGAGGTACCGTACCCGCGAATTTCTTTGGGTAATACTTCGGCCACCAACGTAATACCTGCACCCAGTTCACCCGCCAGCCCGATGCCCGCCACCAACCGCAAAATGGCGTATTGATCGACAGTTGTGACAAAGCCATTGGCGATATTAGCCAGGGAATAGATCAAAATAGAGCCAAACAATACCGAGAGACGTCCTTTTTTGTCACCAAGTATCCCCCAGAGAATGCCGCCGAGTAGCAAGCCGCCCATCTGCATGTTAATGAGGAAAATTCCCTGATTTAACATACGATCGTCTGGCACGCCCAAATCTTTCAGGCTTTGAACCCGAACAATACTGAACAACAGCAGGTCGTAGATATCGACAAAATATCCTAGTGCTGCCACGATTACCGGAACCTGAAACAGTTGTCGAGCGATTGAAAACGTCGTCTTCATATCTGTTTTCGGGGAATCGTTTTTGTAGATGGGTTCAATCATGGTTGATGTTAGGTTAAAGGCAGAGTCAAAATTTTCAGTTGATACCTCCGAAACACAGATACTTGATTTCCATAAAGTAATCCATGCCATATTTCGAGCCTTCGCGACCTACGCCCGATTCTTTAACACCGCCAAAGGGTGCTACTTCGGTCGAAATCATACCTTCGTTAATGCCGACCATCCCATAATCCAGGGCTTCGGCGACTCGCCAGCAACGGGAAATATCTTTGCTATAGAAGTACGAAGCGAGGCCGTAGGGCGTATTGTTCGCCAGCCGAATTACTTCCTGCTCATCCGTAAATCGGGCTACGGGTGCTACCGGGCCAAAGACTTCTTCACGGGCAATAATCATATCCGGCGTTATATCGGTCAGGACGGTTGGTTGGAAAAACAAGCCTTCCATCTCATGGCCACCGACAATGACTTTCGCGCCTTTTGATAGAGCATCATCCAGGTGATGCTTCACTTTATTCAGGCCTTTTTCGTTGATTAAAGGGCCCATTTGTGAATTGGTATCCAACCCATTGCCAACCCGAAGGGCAGCTACGGCGTCTGAAAGCTTGCTCACAAATTCATCATACACTTTGTCATGCACATACAGTCGGTTGACGCATACGCAGGTTTGCCCGTTATTCCGGAACTTCGAGGCCATAGCCCCTTTTACGGCTGCATTAATGTCGGCGTCGTCAAATACAATAAAGGGCGCGTTGCCACCAAGTTCCAGCGATATTTTCTTCAGATTGGACGCACACTGGCTCATGAGCAATTTCCCGATAGCTGTTGAGCCAGTGAACGAGAGCTTGCGAACCTTGTTGTTTTCGCACAGTTCCAGTCCAACTTCGGCATTTTTGGACGTAGTGACCGTGTTGTAAACACCTGGTGGAAAACCTGCTTTTTCGGCCAGATGTGAAATCGCCAAGGCTGTCAGGGGTGTTTCGGAGGGCGGTTTTACGATTACCGGACTCCCCGCTGCAAGGGCGGGCCCGACTTTTCGGGTAATCATGGCCAGCGGGAAATTCCAGGGTGTAATGGCCGCGACTACGCCAATAGACTGTTTGATAACAACCAGCCGTTTATCTTTCGTATTGGCCGGAATGACGTCGCCATAAGTACGTTTCGCTTCTTCGGCAAACCACTCGATAAAGGAGGCTCCATAATCGACTTCGCCCAGGCTTTCTGATAGAACTTTCCCACACTCCATTGTCATCAAACGGGCCAGCTCTTCTTTATTCTCCAGAATCAAGCTAAACCATTTTCGGAGCAAGTTGGCGCGTTCTTTGGCCGTCAGATCCCGATAGGCGGGCCAGGCGGCATTGGCCACTTCGATGGCCTCGCGCACATCGGCTTGTCCCATGTCGGGAACTGTGGCAATAACAGCGCCGGTTGCTGGATCGATTACATCAAAGGTTTCTCCGCTGGCTGCATTTACCCACGTACCGTTTACGTATGATTGGGTTCTGATCAGTGAATTCTGTGCCATCTGGTCGGGCGTTGTATTCGTTGCGTTCATGATCAGAAAGTGATTATCTGGCGAATGGCTTCGCCTTTGGCTAATCGTTCAAACCCTTCATTTACATCGTCTAAGCCTAGCTTGTGCGTCATAAGCTTATCGACAGGTAGTCGGCCCGATTGATAGAGCGCGATGTAGGCCGGAATATCCCGAACCGGGACACAACTGCCTATGTAAGAGCCCTGTAAGGTTCGTTCATCGGCAACTAGCTTCGTTGGTGAAAGCTGCATCATTTTGCTGGGGTGCGGTAAACCAGCCGTTACTGTTTTACCACCCCGACCTGTGGCGTTGTAGGTAAATTCCAAAGCGGCAACAACGCCCGCAAACTCAAACCCTATATCTACGCCCCCACGGGTTAAGTCTCTTACCTGCTCTACGGCATCGGCCTGAGAGGAATTAACCGCGACATGGGCACCCAGTTCAAGAGCTTTGTCCAGTTTTTCCTGGTTGACATCGGCAACAATTATTTTACTCGCTCCTCCGGCTAGTGCACCCAGTAAGGCTGCGAATCCGATGCCGCCCATACCTGTAATGAGCACCGTTTGACCGAGCATCAATTTTGCCGTATTGATTACGGCTCCCACCCCCGTCATGATGGCGCAGCCAAACAGGGCGGCAATGTCAAACGGCAATGTCGGATCTATTTTTACGATCGATTTTCGGGAAACGACGGTGTACTCGGCAAAACCGGACACGCCCATGTGGTGATGAACGGGTTGGTGGTGCTGATCTTCCAGCCGGAAGCCACCGCCCAGTAATTCGCCTTTATTGTTAGACGCAAGCCCATTCTCACAAAGTGCCGGACGACCCGTCATGCAGGGCATGCAATGGTTACAGATCGGCAGAAAGGAGAATACAACATGGTCACCCACGGCAAGATCGTGCACATCTGTCCCCAATTCAACGACGACCCCGCAAGCTTCGTGGCCCAGAACCATAGGCATCTGACGAGGACGATTTCCATCAATGACCGATAGGTCGGAATGACAAAGTCCAGCCGCTTTGATTTGTACAAGTACTTCGCCGGTTCGGGGTGCTTGTAATTCAACCTCTTCAATCGTCAGTGGTTTGCTGGTTGTATACGGGCGTTCTTTGCCCATTTCGTGTAAGACGGCTGCTCTAATTTTCATCTGGTTGTTGGTAAGGGTAAGGCCGGGTTTATTGGATTGTCATGTTTAGCCATTGGTGATACCTAATGACCATTGACTCAATTTCGATCATTTAAAAACTCGTCGATGTTGCGGCCCACTTTCTCCATGAGCATCGTCCGCGCTTCAATACTTGCCCAGGTAACATGTGGGCTGAGGGCTAGTCTCGCTTTGTTTTTTACGTGTAAAAGTGGATTTTCCGGGCTAATGGGCTCTTTTGTGAATACATCGATGCCCGCACTTGCAATAAGTCCTTCGTCCAGTGCTTGTGCCAGATCTGCCTCGTTGACAATGCCTCCCCGCCCTACGTTGATCAGGATCGCCGACTTTTTCATTTGTTTCAGGCGATCATAATTCATAAGGTTAGCCGTGTTTTCATTGAGTGGAGCGTGGATGGATACAACGTCAGATGTTGCCAGGAATTCTTCCAATTCCAGTCGCATATAAGGCTGTTGGTTGTTTTGGCCAGAGGTAGAATAGTAAACAACCTCGCAGCCAAAGGCATCGGCAACTTTGGCGACCTGCCTGCCAATAGCACCCAGACCGATAATGCCGAACCGCTTTCCGTTCAACTCCCAGAAACCGTTGCCAAAGTGGGTAAATATGTCGGTTCTGGAATAGTCTCCGTCTTTTACGTAGTGATCGAAATAAGGAATGTTAACCAGCAGGTGAAACAAGATCGCGAAAGTGCCCTGGGTAACGCTCTGGGTCGAATAATCCATGGCATTCTTTACCGGAATACCTCGCTTTTCGGCGGCTGCTTTATCGATATTGTTGGTGCCAGTGGCGGCAATGCATATAAATTTCAGCTTACTGGCCTGTTCAATGATAGCCTTATCGAGTACGACCTTATTGGTAATAACAATGTCGGCGTTCTGAATTCGTTCCAGTGTTTGCTCTGGGCGGGTTGTCTGATAATAGGTTACGTTGCCAAACTTTTCAATTAGGTTAAGATTAGGAATGTCACCCATTGTTTTGACATCCAGAAATACTAACTCCATATTTTTATGAGTTGGTTGTGGGGAAGGAATGTTGATTTTGTGGATTCAAACCTAACCTACATCGCGGCTTTGACTTTGACGACTACTTTTTTCACGCCATCATAACCTTCTACTTTGTTGCTGGGATTATGCGCTTGTTTGGGGGTAGCGATAAAGAAAATACCCGGTTCTGCTACATAAAAGCTTCCATTATCAATCGTATAAAAACCGATATCCTTCGTCGAATTATAATCCTCATTTACCTTCGCACCAGCCACGGGCATTACTCCAATTTGCTCCTTCCCCTTTACGACAAAATGAATGTCGTTATAGGTATGGTGTGCTTCCCACTTTGTGTTTGACATCTCTCTTGGCGGACCTTCGCTGATGGTTGCATAGACATTATCATCGTCGATGGGGTATTTGCCAACTCGGAGCTTCGTGAAATCGGTATCTCTTAAAAACGCAAAGGCTTTATCCCAACCGGCTTTATTGGCATGATATTGCTTCGCAAATTCCTGCTGGTCAATGGTTTCGGATGGTTTTGCCTGTAAGCTATTTAACCAGGTCATATTGTTGTACCATGCCGCAGCCTTTTCCTTTGTCCAGTCGGTAGTTGATTGGGCATACCCTTGACGGAGCAGGGTTATGGTCAATATAAGTGCTAGAAAAACACTGCTTTGTAATGATCTCATAATTTGTTTAGGATTTCGATTAGTCGTTCAAAAGGTAAGTTATGTGCATTTTTTGGCATGGCCGGAGCCATGCCAAAAAATAGACCCTAAACAATGCCAACGCAGGTGAATTTCAACCTAATTCTTTGACGCTTTTTTCACTTGACCAATGCCAAATTGATCACCTGCCGCTACGGCTTTGCCATTAACAAAGTGGATTTCAACCATTTTCTCACTTTGCACATCATTGTGATTCTGATCTTCCAGCGAAGCGACAATTTTACGGGTCTTCACATCAATGACATCGCCAGTTGATGGGTATGCATATTTACCATCCAGGCTAAACGTGATCCAGCCGGGCGTATCTTTTAACGCTATCGTTGTTTTCTGTACAGGTGGCATTACTGTGTTGTCAAAGACATGCAACCGATAATTGGCACCATCGCACAACCAGATTTCCTTTTCATCCGGGGTCATCCCGATGCCATGGCTAGGGCAGCCATGACGTTTTACTTCGCCAATATTCCAGCCTTCAACCACCACACGATGCAGGAATTTTCCGGTTACTAAATCCCCGATTTCAAAACCCAATAATCCATTCACATTCACGTAAACGAGTGTCTGCGAACCGTTAATAGTGAACGGGCGAATATCTGCGCCGAAAGGGCCAACCTGCTTGGTTACCGTATGTGTTTTGGTATCAGCAACGTTTAACATGTTCGATTTAAGACCAGCCAGATACACATAATTGCCATCGGGACCATAAATGGTATTGTGGGAACCCGAGTTGGTCACGATCTTTTTGATCACATCACCCGTTTTGGCATCCACTACGGTCCAGAACTCTTTTTCCAAAGAAGGCATGTAAATAATCTTACCATCGGGCGAAACCGAGATTCGGTCGACGCCCCCTTCATACTGTTTTTCCCACAAAACCTTTTCGGTTGTAATATCCACACATTGAACAGCTTCGAGTGTGCTGATATAAATGCAGTTCAACGATATACTCACATCGACACCTTTCACATTGGAGGGTTTCCCGCTTTTACTAAACCCGGTCGTTTTGATGTATTTCACAAACTTGTGATTGTTATCCATATCAAAGACCTGTATACCATGCCCGCCATAGCCGAGGTAATTCCGGACGCCTGGTGTTGCTACGTATAATAACCGCTGCACCTTTGGCGCTTTTGGGGCCGGTTTGGCGAAATTGGCCGTAAGGTTATCTTTAGAAGAGGATACCCAGGCTGTTGCCGTTATGAGCAATAAGCCGCTTACAACAAAGGAAAGAAGATGCTTTTTCGATTTCATATCTCAAGTTTTTAAAAAGGAATTTGGGAATTTATAAGCCAGGAAAGTACATTTTTTAACCACAGAGGCACAGAGAGAATAAAGGTGTATTTCTTTGAAAATTAGGTGCTTAAAGCTTTGTGGTTTCTGTGTCTCTGTGGTTAAATTTGTTTTTATAATAAAGCCGTACGAAACATTATTATCCTCACTAAACTAAGAATCAATTGTAGCCTGGGTTTTGGGCGAATATGGCCGGATTGTTAATCAACTGAATCTGCGCAAACGGTATGGGGAATAGCGTATTATAAGGTCGCATTCCATATTTCTGCATCACCGTATAAGCCTGACCAGTACGTACTAAATCAAACCAGCGATGACCTTCAAAAGCAAGTTCCCGACGGCGTTCCAGAACGATTTGATCACGCAGATCCGCCTGCGACAGCGTGCCTAGTGCGTCAATACCCGCTCGGGTCCGAATCTGGTTCAGATAAGGCAAAGCGGCTGCCGTCTTCCCATTTTCATTTAAAGCTTCGGCATACATCAATAATACATCTGCATAGCGAATCACTTTCCAGTTGGCCGGGCTGTCGTTGGCCGTTGTTATCTTCACAATATATTTGCGCGTATAGGCCGACATGTTGTTGGAGGAAATGAGGATGGGAATAAACTTACCCGTCGCATCCGTATAGCCCCGCGATGCCGTAATGTCTTTTCGTTTGTCTTTCGCTTCAAACAAATCGAACAGCACCTGGTGGGGTGTATTCTGATCATCAACTTGTCCGGCAATCCCATAAAAGGCAATCATGGACGTCACTTTGGGCGTAAATCGATTGGTGAAAATGCTCCCTTCGGTGCTTAAGCCCTGCTCGTATTCGATGTCGTATATGTATTCACTATGGTGCTCATTTTTGGTATAATCGTATAAGTCAGCCCAGTTGGCCAGCAGGCTATAGCCGATGGTAGTTACTTCCTGCAATTTTGCTTCGGCCTTTACAAAATCTTTCCGGGTCAGATACACTTTGCCCAGCAGCGCCTTGGCAGCCCCTTTGGTAGCCCGGCCCACATCGGTACCCGAATAAGTAGCAGGCAGTTTGGTTTCGGCATCGAGCAGATCTTTTATGATAACTTCATCATAAATTTTGTCCACTTTTTCGCGGGGTGTTTTATAGGAGTCATCAATGGATAAAGTGGTTGTCACCATAGGTACGTCCCCAAATATTCTGACCAGATCGAAATAGGCCAGTGCCCGCAGAAATTTGGCTTCAGCCGTGTGCCGGTCTTTGTTTGTCACAACTTTAGTATCGGCGGTAGCGATTTTTTCCAGCAACGTATTGGCCCGAGTGATCGCTTTATAATAATTCCGCCAGGTGTCTCTCAGTAGCGGGTCGTCGTTGGAAAGTGTAAAATTATCGACAGCCCCTGCCGTGCCTTTCACCAGTTCATCCCACGTATCATCGGCGCGGATGTCGCCAAAATAATACATGTTCTGATACTGATCCTGGTAAATACTGTAGATGCCAATTACCGCATCCTGATAGTCTTTATCGGTTTTATACAGTACATCGACCGTCACCGTATCAACGGGAAGGATTTCGATAAACTGCTTATTACAGGCGGTTAGTAGTAGCGAGAATACAGCTAATAAGGTTAGGATCTTTTTCATTATATGAAATTTTTTACTGGTTAGAAACCCAGATTGATACCAAAAATTATGCTCTTCGCAGTCGGGTAGTCATAGCGTTCATTGCCCGGCGCAAGTGGACTGGAGTTCAGGCTGACATCTGGATTAAAGCCAATGTATTTCGTAAACAGGAAGGGATTGTTAGCGGTGAACGTCAGGCGAATCGCACTGAATGTGAGTTTCTTCGCTATGTTTTCAGGCAACGCATACCCAAAGGCGATGTTGTTGATCCGGAGATAGGATCCATCATCCAGCCAGCGTTGGCTATACGTACCTCTGAAATTACCCGTTGGCACATCGTTAGGCCGAACCGAATAGCCATTCCCCGGATCGGATTCCGATTTCCAGTAATTATTCATAATGGCATATTGCCGGAACCGGGCTCTATCATTAGCCGACTGCTCTCTGGACAAGGCTAGTACACTGTTCCCCTGAACGCCCTGTAGACTAACACTTAACGTAAAGTTCTTGTACGAGAATTGGTTAGTCATACCGTAGTAAAAATCCGGGTAAGGCGAGCCCATGATGGTTCTATCGAAGCTATTGATGATGCCATCCGGCACACCATTCGGACCACTGACATCCACAAAACGAACATCCCCAACGCGCGACGCATCACGTCCGCCCGGATTCCAAAGAGGCCCCTTATCCAAATCAGCTTTTGTGGCGAAGATGCCGTTCGTTAGCCAGCCATAAAACATACCAACCGGCTGGCCAATCATGGTAATATTGCCACCCTGGGGTGAAATGATGGGGTCACCAGAAGGCCCTAATTTGGTAACCTTGTTCTTATAGGTTGAGAAATTCAAGCTTGTCTGCCAGCGAAATTTACCCTCAACATTGACGGTATTTACGGCAAACTCCCAGCCATTGTTTTTGACTTCGCCAATGTTCTTTAGCGCCGTATTGAACCCGGTAATATCCGGTACGTTTACATTTAGCAGCAAATCGGTATTGGTAGACCGGAAGTGATCGACGGTTAATGCGATTCGATTATTTAAAAAACTTACGTCGATACCGGCATTAATTTGCTGTTGTTTCTCCCAGGTTAAGGCCGGGTTGCCTAGTCTGCCGGCAGAAAATCCACCAACGCCAGTATTACCCAGCACATATTTTTCATAGTTAATGGTCGCTAGCTGGTCATAGTTACCAATGTTGTTATTCCCCGTTCTACCGTAACTGGCTCTTAATTTAAGCTCATTCAGGAAGCGAAACTCTTTCATGAAGTTTTCGTCCGAAACACGCCAGGCTAAGGCTAACGAGGGGAATAAACCATATTTGTTATCCGCCCCAAACCGCGACGAGCCATCTGTCCGAATGGAAGCAGTAGCATAGTATTTACTGTTGTAGTTGTAATTGATACGTCCCAGGTAAGAGACCAGCGACCATTCCGCTACATTGGATGTCCCGGCAGTCAGAATGTTACTCACCGCACTCAGTGTCGGAACCAGGTTATTCGGGTATTTATTACTGGTTAAGGTGTTGGATTCAAACGTTTCCCGCTGGGTTGTATAACCAAGCAAACCGGTGAAGTTATGTTTGCCGAAACTTTTGGTATAATTCAGCGTAGTTTCTGTGATCCAGTTTAAACGCATCGATGCGTTATCAGTACCCGACGCCAGTTCATTTAAAAAAGCAGGTAGCTGGGGCTTAAAGTAACTGCCTTTGATGTTCATCAGATTAATACCCAGCATAACATTCACTTTCAAATTATTCAGGATAGAATACTCGAGGAAGGTGTTCCCTAAAAAGCCAAATCCTTTCTGTTTCCCTTTAACTTCCTGTGCCAGCGCTAGTGGGTTTTTGCTGGTTACTACGGCATCCAGCCCGTTTCCAAATGGATAATAGCTCCCATCTGGGTTCAGTAAAGATTGATACGTTGGAATTACAATGGCATTGTATAAAGGGCTGTTGGTGATATCGCTATAGGTTGTTAAGTCTTCGGCCCCTGCTCCACCCACGTTTGTTTTGTCGGTATACGATGGATTGAAATTAACTTTTAAGGTAAGTTTCGGGGTTAGACGTGCATCGATATTAGCCCGGAACGAATAGCGTTTGAAATTGCTGTTCAGAATAATACCATCCTGATTTAGAAACTCGCCACTCAGCGCATAGCGAATATTCTCGCTGCCGCCATTGGCGCTTAACTGATATTGATGCTGGGGAGCGGTGCGCAATATGGCATCCAGGGGGTCTTCATTGGTCGTTATTTTGCCCGACAGTACATCGACAATCGTTTGCGGAACGGGGGCCTTCCACGTGGTTGGGTTTCCTGACACATCATTTCCCTCGTCAAGATTCCGGTTCCGTACCCCATCCAGATAGTGTTGTGCTTCTTCCAGACCCGTCTGATAAACGGGCCGTTTGGCTATCTTCTGGAAGCCAAGCTGGTAATTAAAATTGATAACGGCTTTCCCAGATTTTCCTCGCTTGGTATTGATAATAACGACCCCGTTTGATCCGCGAGATCCGTAAATGGCTGTGGCTGATGCGTCTTTCAGTACGTCGATGGTTTCAACATCGTTTGGGTTCAGGGTCTGGATACTGGAAATAGGAAATCCGTCGACAACATACAAAGGACCGCCACCTGCCGAGATGCTACCTACGCCCCGTATTCTGATTTGTGGTGCGGCACCCGGTTCGCCCGAAACGGGTTTAACCTGAACACCGGCAATTTTACCCATCAATGCCTGATCGACCCGGGGAACGGCTAGTTCCTGGATCGACTTGCTGCCAACGGAGGCAACTGAACCTGTCAGATCTTTCTTTTCGATCGACCCGTATCCAATCACGACAATTTCGTCGAGTGTTTTATTGTCTGTTTTGAGAACAACATCAAGAGTGGCTCGATTGCCAACGGTAATTTCCTGCGGCTGATATCCAACAAAGCTAAAGATCAGGATAGAAGAACCATTGGGTACATCCAGTTTATAATGCCCATCGGCATCGGTATTTGTTCCTTTCTGTGCTCCTTTCAACACAATACTTACCCCAGGCAAACCTTCGCCCTTTTCATCCTTTACCGTTCCCTGAACTGTGATATCAGCTGCTTTCTCTTTGTCATCCCCTGCGTCTGTTGCCGACTCTGAAGCTGACTGTCGGCTATCGGTTTCAGAATCAGCTTTGTCGGAGCGGGTGGGAAAGTTGAGGGGAATTTGTTTGAGATTAGCGTCTGTTTTGTCTGTCGATTCTTTACCCACCACAACATAACCGCCATTCTTTGCTTTCTTGTAGCGTAGGCCAAGTGGCTTTAAAATAGTTGTCAGGTTCGTCTCAATAGTAAAATTGAAATTAACGGCGTCGCCAGCTACTGTCAGACCTTCTACGTTTCGGTCGAAAAACAGAATATCAGTGGCATAATGCTCCTGCAACTGTTTCAGTACGTCTTTCAGCTTTTTTGAGGACGTTTTTCCTGATGTTTCCCGTTGCTGAACCTGTTGCGCTCTGGCCAGCGTTTGCGAAAAACCAGGACGTACTCCTCCCAGCCCTACTCCGACGAGGAGTAGAATAAATACATTTTTTTTCATATTTAGTAGGTTTTAGGATTAATGGGTTTGGGTGATGACAATAGTGTCACCCTGCTGTCGGTAGGTCAGGTTTGATGCGCTAGCCAAAGTTTCAATAAGGTCTTTTGCGGTGTAAGCCGTGAAAGCTCCTGAAATAGTCCATTGAGTCAGGGCTTTGTCTGGTATCTGAAGCTTTATCCCGTAGTTTTCAGCAAAAAGGGTACTGATCTCTGCCAGGGTCGTTCCGTCAAACACAAATCGGTGCTCTTCCCAGGCTATAAAATCCTGCGGTTTAGGCGTTTGCTTTACACGAATACGCCCCTCGTTGTCAAACGTAACCAGGTTGCCTGGCTTCATCGTTAATTGCTTGTTCGTCTTCCCTTCCTGATACAGCAGACGAACTTTCCCTTTATTCAACACGACTTTCTTTCCAGTTTCGCGTGTGCTTACCAGGAACTCGGTACCCAAAACAACCACTTCAAAGTTTTTATTCGTCTGAACGACAAAGTGTTGGTGATCAGGCATATGCTTGATGCAGAAATCGGCCTCACCTACCAAAACGACTTCGCGCGTTTCCTTGCCAAATCCGAAGCGTGGTACACGTAATGATGAGTTCGCATTAAGTGTAACCTGACTCCCATCTGAGAGCATAACCTTGCTGGTTTCGCCATATGCGGTGCTGTATGTTTTAAAAAGCACATCGTCTTTGAAAAAGACGCCACCGAGTAAAAGAATAATTCCTAGCGAAGCCGCTATCATGGTCCGAACCCATATCGGCCTTACCCAATACGTAGTCGATTCTTCGGCGGTAACCAACTGATGCGTGTCTTCATTTTGCTGACTGGCTATGCGTTGCTGGTGCCGTTTTAATCCCTCATTGGCGTCGGCAATGAATTGTGGATTCTGACTTTCCCATATAGCGAGGCATTCAAAAAAGAACTCCTGGTTACTCTCGTCTTTCGCCCACTCATCAATTAACTGTTTTTGCAAAGCGGTTGCCCCTCCGGCGAAGTAGTTAAAGAGTGTTTCTTTTGATACCTGATTTTTCATGAGAGAAGCGTTTGAACAGTGAGTGTGCGAAGCGTTCGTAGCAGTATGACGGTTGCAGCTGGTATAAACACTTAGTCACTAGCTAAAAAATACCTATTCAATACCAAAACTGGCTCCCTACACAAATAATCATTAGCCATTTATCTTTAAGCGTATTTCGAATCTGACGCATAGCCTGGTATACGTGGGCTTCAATTGTACGTAATGAAAGTTGTAGTTCATCCGCGATTTCCTGGTACTTCTTCCCCTCAAATCGGTGCATCACATAAATTTGCCGACGCTTCAAAGGCATGCTATTGATGGCATTTTCGACATCATGATACAACTCCTCATATTGTGTAATAGAATCAGGACTTTGGGTTGTATGAGCCGGAATAAATTCGGCTTTATCAAGTGAGGTCGTATGCCTCATTTCTGCCCGGACGTGGTCAAAAGCCCGATTCCGAACCATCGTAAATAAGTAGGCTCGATAGGAAGATGTAATCGTTTGGTAGCGTAGATCTGCCTGAAATTCATAAAATATATCCGACACAATATCTTCTGCAATCGCTTTAGAGGAAACGTACCGGACTGCATGACTACATAGCATGGCATAATAATGCCGGAACAGAAGACTGATTCCTGCATCGACATCTTGCTCAAACGTTTTTCGTAAAAACAGTTCAGTGTCTAAACTAACCTTTGCAGAGAGATTTCCACTCGCTTCGTCTATTTCCCCCAAATACGGCTGACCTATTTCTTTGGTTTGGGTTAATTGTCGGATTTGTCCCATTTGTGTTGGCGAATGAAGCTAGTGGTTCCTTACTGGCGGCAGATTTACCTCCATTTTTTATACCCCTTACCCGTTGTCTGAAAGGGCATCTTCTGGGAGAAAGACGTTCTTGACCTGAAAAACCCTTAGTCTTTATTTGATTATTTTTTTGAAAAATTGAACTATACAGGGTGAAAAATTGAGAAAACTAGGAGATCGTGAGAGAGATTACTGCCTGATGGATAGTTTCTACCTGATACCTATTAGCCTCTTCATTGAGCATTGATTAACCAGTGAAGGCTAAGTCGAATTGTATTAACTATCTGAAAATGAAAGAATTAGTGGTGTGTAGTCAGAGGAAGAGAAGCTGAAAGGATTGATTTGCAGGCTTATAGAAATAGCAAGAATAAGCCGTATTCCATAGTGATTAGGCCCCGGAACAAAGAAGTTTCGGCAAAATGATTTATCACAACTCACTTTTTAATGAGTTAGACTGTGACACTGGAAATGGAGCGGCTCTCTGTGATCTAGAGAGCATCAACTATAACGTGAAGGAGAGCGGACCAGCTAGCTCATTTTGAAGACGTACTATAATGCGCTTTCTTTTGTAGAGCTTCCAGCGCAGCGGCCAAATAGACGAGCGGGGCATTCCAGTTAATCGCAATTTCGTTGGATGCATAGGAACAATCGTCGTCGAGATAGACTTCGTCGGCAAACGTAGAGGTGTAGCCCACACATTTATCCTGCCGGGCTGCGTTGGCATTTGTACCTCCCGATAACAAACCCGGAACAGGGGCTTCAATGCCGTCGGCAACGGATGGCCGATGGTGCGGATGCCGGGGTGTTTTGCTGCCAAAGCCAGTCACGAACGAATAACCCGTTGCATTACGGCCTAATAGATAATCCAGATTGGTTAGTGCTGCATCAAGATAGGCTCGGTCATTAGTCAGTTGATAGGCCTGAATTAATGCAATTCCCTGATTCGCAGCCACTGCGCTACTTCCCCAGATGTAATCGCTGGGCGATTTTCCCATAACGGTTTGAAACGCCTGCTTGTCTATTCCCTGCCGAAGCTGGTCCGCGAACTGAATCAGGCGGTTTTTAAGTTGAGCGAGGTCTTTCTGGCCAACTGGAGTCAGCTTGTTGCCAAAGCGTGCTAGGGAGTAATAGGCTAATGTACGCACCTGCGACCACGATGGTAATGGTGTTTTTTCATCGGGAAACAGATTAACTGCCTTATAATAACCTTCGTCTTTTGTTGTCAGATAGAGTTCGGTGGCCGCCCAAATCCATTCATCGCTGGCATCTCGATCTTCGTAGCCCCCGGTTACTACGTCTGGTTCAAATTGCCCGTTCATCGCATTTTGATCATAGCGCATAGTTGGGTTCTGCTTCGCCCATTGCCAGGCATGAACAGCGGCTGTTATACATGAGTCCGCTAAACCAGGAAGCTCCCGGTTATAGTGCCGAAACACACGGCTTGCCTGAGCCATAACAGCGGCAAAGTCGAGGGTAGCTGTGATGCTTTTCTGAACAACGTATCGATCTTTTTCCGCCTGACCAGGCATAATCATTCCATCGAAGCGGGCGTTGGTCAGTTTATGATAAACACCACCATCGACCGGGTCTTGCATGGTCAGCATCCAGCGAAGGTTCCATAACGACTCGTCGAGCAGATCGGGCAAACTATTTTTACTTTCGGGGATGGTTGTGACTAACGTTCGGCAGAAATCGGGAAAATCTTCATACAATGATAGCAACGTGCCCATCGTAATCCCCGAGTTGACGATGTATTTGTTGTAATCACCAGCATCGTACCAACCCCTTGGCGACGAGATTGTGGTTCCTTCGGGGCGAGTAACTGAAGCCGCAGACGGATGAATCAGCACGTGCGTATCTGGATGACCGGCTGGTCTGTGCCATTGTCCTGCAAATGATTCAGGTAAAGCAATAGAAGCTCGCTGATAATAATATCCTTTCAAGGCGCCAATCGCGAGATCTCGATTTACAGCTGGGCGAATTGAAAACGGATACGAACGCCCAAGGCCAGGTACAACTACAACGAAAGTTCCGGTTGTGTGCAAGGCGGAGAAGTCGGCAGTATGCGCTATTTTCCCAGAGATAGCATTTTGCCGAGGCTCACTGAGCGTACCCGAGAAAAGTACTTTTTTGCCGTCTGGCGTGGTTATCTGAAACGGGCCAGAAACCTCACCTACCACAATGGCTATCTTGGGTGCATCAGGATAAAACCCAACCTGATTAAGGCGAATAGACTCAGAAAGCAGTTGCGCACGAACGCCAGCACTCGTTAATAGAGTCAGCAAGAAATAAAGAGCTATACTTTTGAGACGAGTCATACCTGATTAGGTGCTAAAGTCGATAAAGATCACCCTAAATCTTTAACAACTAACTGCACGGTATAGCGACTTTTCTGCTCTAAAAGCAGTTTTTTATTGACTAGTACCCGATCAATGGTTCCCTGATCGTAATAACGTATTGTGATCAACTCCAGACTATCATTATAGCTAACCCGAAAATCCTGCTTTAACAGCGCTAATAAAGCAGGTACCCGATCAGGATTATTGTCGACAACGACCGAAAAACTGATCGCGGTGTTCTGCATAAGGTTGATTTTCACTCCTGCCTGAGCGAATCGCCCAAAAATCCGACTGAGATTGTCTTCAGCGATAAATGAAAAATCATTTGGTCGAAGCGAGATCAGCACCTGATTGACCTTGAAAATAAACGATGGTGTCGACAGATGTTGCTCAAAATTACCAATGACAGTTCCAGGCGCGTCGGGCGTAAGAAATGACCGGACGTAGAGGGGAATACCTTTGTTTTGTAAGGGTTTAATCGTTTTTGGATGAATGACAGTGGCCCCATAATAAGCCAGTTCAATTGCATCCTGATAAGTTAGTTTGTCTAACAGTATCGTTTCATCAAACCACCTCGGATCGGCGTTTAATACGCCAGGGACATCTTTCCAGATCGTGACGCTGTCTGCATTTAGGCAATAGGCAAAAATGGCGGCTGAGTAATCTGACCCATCGCGACCGAGAGTCGTTGTCCGATTAGTCGCCGTCTGCCCAACAAAGCCCTGTGTTATTTTGACTCCTTTGCCGGTTACTCGCTGGCTAATACGCTGATTGGTCTCAGTCCAGTTAACCCGCCCTTCGCGAAAAGTTATATCTGTACAGATCAATTGGCGTGCATCAAGCCATTGAGTTGGAACATTGTTTTGTTGCAAATAAGCGGCAATAATTTGCGTAGAAAGGATTTCGCCCAATGACACGATCTGATCGTAGACTTCATCGTAGGGTGCACTGGGTGGTTGTGCTAAAAGCAGGTCCAAATGAGCGAATGTTTCATCAACAGGAATAGAATTGCCCAGCAATTCGATGCTCATACGCTGATGGAAGTCTTTTAACGTTGCCAGTACAGTCTGCGTATTTTCATTCTGCCGATGCACATAGGCGCGAACAAGATCTTCAAGCGCATTGGTAGTTTTGCCCATCGCTGATACAACTACGAATGCATCTTTCCCCTGCGTTTTAATGATTTCACCCAGGTTACGAACACCAGCCGAATCTTTTACCGAGGCACCGCCAAATTTGAAAACTTTCATAAACTATAAAAAAATAAACAGGATTACAGCAATAACAGGATTTCGGATTATCCTGTTATTGCTGTAATCCTGTCGAAAATAAAATGCTAAACAGTTATGGCTCGGCCTGTAAATAACAGTTCACGAACAGCAGTGGCGATACCTTGTGGATCAAAACCACATTCGTGATGGAGCTCGATTTGCTCACCATGTTCGATGACCGCGTCGGGAATACCAAGGCGTTTAACGCGAGCCATATAACCGTGATTCGCCATAAATTCCAGGACTGCACTACCAAAACCACCCATGACACAACCATCTTCAACAGTCACTACCCGACTGAAGCGGCTAAAAATCTGGTGCAGCAATTCTTCGTCCAGCGGCTTCACGTAGCGCATATCGAAATGAGCAGGTTGAATACCTTCTTTCGCTAACATCTCAGTAGCCTGAACGGCATAATTACCGATATGACCAATGGTTAGAATAGCGACATCTTCACCATCGGAAATCATTCGGCCTTTACCGATAACCTGTTTTTCAAGTGGAGTGCGCCAGATAGGCATTACACCTTCACCCCGTGGGTACCGAATCGTGAAGGCCTGTTTTCCCTTCTGCACCTCATCAGACTGTGCAGTGAACATCATGTTCCGCAACTCCTGCTCGTTCATAGGCGCGGCAACAATCATATTAGGAATGCAGCGCATATACGCCAGATCGTAGGCACCATGATGAGTCGGGCCATCGGCTCCGGCGAATCCGGCTCGGTCGAGGCAAAAAATAACGGGTAATTCCTGGATGCAGACATCGTGGATAACCTGATCGTAGGCCCGCTGCATGAATGTCGAGTAAATGTTGCAGAATACAACTTCACCCTGCGTAGCCATCCCCGCCGAAAATGTTACAGCATGCTGTTCGGCAATGCCTACATCGAAGGCCCGCTTTGGCATGGCCTTCATCATGATATTCATCGATGAACCAGAGGGCATAGCTGGCGTTACGCCCACAATACGGGGATTTTGTTCTGCTAATTCAACTAGAGTATTCCCGAAAACCTCCTGATATTTTGGGGGTTGGGGCGTATCGTACACTTTCTTCTGGATAACCCCCGTCACTTTATCAAACAAACCGGGTGCGTGCCACTTCGTCTGATCTTTTTCAGCAGGGCCGTAGCCTTTACCTTTTACGGTCAGAACGTGCAATAACTTTGGACCGGGAATATTTTTAAGATCGGCTAAAACACTTACCAGATGGTCAATATCGTGACCATCAATTGGACCAAAATACCGCAAATGGAGCGATTCAAATAAATTGCTCTGCTCCAGCAGTGAGCTTTTAATGCCCGATTGTACCTGTGATACTAACTCCTGAGCGGTTTTGCCCAGCTTGTCCATCTTACCCAGCAGATTCCAGACTTCGTCTTTTACCTTATTGTAAGTCTGCGAGGTTGTAATATCGGTGAGATATTCGCGCAGTGCCCCTACGTTAGGGTCAATGCTCATGCAGTTGTCATTTAAGACGATAAGCAGATTGCTATCTGTAGCTCCTGCGTGGTTCATACCTTCGAAGGCTTCGCCAGCGGTTAGCGCCCCATCACCAATGACTGCGATGTGATTACGCTGAAAATTTCCCTGCAACTGCGAAGCCACGGCCATACCTAAAGCGGCCGAAATAGAAGTAGACGAGTGCCCCACACCAAAGGAGTCGTAGGGGCTTTCTTTCCGCTTTGGAAACCCAGATAGACCCTTATAAAACCGATTTGTATGAAACCGCTCCCGACGGCCCGTCAGAATTTTATGACCATACGCCTGATGGCCTACATCCCAAATGAGTTGATCATCGGGCGTGTTGAAAACATAGTGTAGCGCAACGGTTAATTCAACTACCCCCAAACTAGCGCCAAAATGGCCACCATAGACTGAAACATCGTCAATAATAAACTGGCGGAGTTCATCTGCAACCTGGGGTAAGCGGGATTTATCGAGTTTACGAAGATCGTTGGGAGTATTGATGTTGGCCAAAAGACTGCCAGGGGTAATCAGCATGATGGTAGCAGATAAACGTCTGTCTTACAACAACACACGGCCAGAATAGATTGTTCTGGTGGTGGTTTGCCCATTGTATTGAAACAACGAAGCTACTATATTTTTTACTAACTATAAAAAATCTAAGCCCCTGTGCCTCTGTATATATACGTCAGCAACAAAGGCTTAGATTTTAAAATGAACTATCAGAGAATGACTGGACCATATAATCACCCTCACTAGTAATCATATAAGTTAATTTCGTTGGCTAGCCCGGAAAAGTTTTTGTTTCTCTTCTCGGGTTAAACTTTCGTACCCAGACCGTGAAATTTTATCCAGAATCGTATCGACCTCATCTTGGTCGGGCGTTGATATAGACGAGGCTGAACCCGTCGATGAGACATAAGAGCTTGCTTGTGTACTTGCATTGCTCCGTTGGCGATATGATACTTTAACGGCGGGTTTTGGCTTAAGTAAATTGCTCCATCCATCTGCTATCCAGTAAATAGGGCGACCCAAATCTGTGCCGTTTTGAAGCAATTTGACGTAGAAAAATCCCATTAAAGCACCGCCTAAGTGAGCCAGATTACCGCCCGCGTTGGCACCTGCTGATTGGGCAACAGAAAGGATAATAAAAAAGAAAACAATGTATTTAATTCGTACCGGACCAAAAAAGAGAAGGTGAAATGTATAGTTTGGTAATAACGTAGCAGCGCCAACTGCAACCGAAAAAGCAGCCGCCGATGCACCCAACATACGGGCACCTTCAGCATAATTCTGAAAGTAAGGTACCAGATTGTACATGGCCATATAGAGTAAACCACCCGCCAATCCGCCCATTATATACAACCCTATTAGTCTTCGGTTGCCCAGATATTCGTCAATCAGCCTGCCAAACCAGTATAGGAAAAGCATGTTGTAGAGAATATGGAAAATCTCATCATGTGTGAAAAAATAGGTAAACAGGGTCCACGGCTTATGTAAGAAACCAGTTAATGTTCCTGGAAGCATCAACTGCGCCCTGATGAAATCATATACAGCGTCGTTTTGTGCTAATGTCAGACCCACTTTAGTCAGCAAAAGCACCAAAAACACAACTGTGTTGATTAGAATCAATTGCACCAACGTATTGTTGGGCTTATTGAATTCGCTCCTAAAATCCTCGAACAAGCCGCTCATCACTAATAAAACGTTTTTCGTTGGGAACCCCAGTATTTCACGAGAATAAATGCAAACAACATGCCGCCTATATGGGCGAAATGAGCGACGTTGTCAGTTTGCGCCCTATAAATACCCGAATAAAGTTCAAATGCTCCGTAAAAGATAACGAGATACTTTGCTTTAATCGGTATAGGTAGAAACAATAAAAATAACTCAGTGTTCGGAAACAATAACCCAAACCCCATTATTACGCCAAAAACTGCGCCAGATGCTCCAACCATCGGTTCGTCAACCTGATTTGTGAGGATTTTGTTAGCAATTGCTATGCTATCCTGACTCATTTTGCTATCGCTTGGAGATCGTTTAAACTGCTCAATGAAAGGCATTAATCGATCATAATAGGAACTAGCATGCTGGTCGATGAAAGCCGAGAAACTCTCATAACCAGGATTTACACGATAAGTTTGAACCGCTTCATATACGTCGTGCATCTCAAAATAGTTTACCCCTGAGAATAATAACGCAGAACCTAAACCGCAAAAAAAGTAAAAAAAAGTAAATCGACGTGGTCCCCAAAACTGCTCCAGCATTGGCCCAAAAACAACTAACCCAATCATATTACTGAAAATGTGGTTAAAGCCACCATGTAAAAACATGTGGGTCAGTAACTGAATAGGATTGAATTGGTCAGAAAGGAACGAATGCAGCCCAAATTGTTCAATAATGGCGTCATTTGTAACAAAAAAGACCAATATATTTATTACTAATAGTACGCGAACTACCGGAGTAAGGTTAAACATCTTAATATCAACTAATTTATGCTGATTAACGCAATTATCAGCGTAAAAGTCCCGCAATTTTATCTAACGTAAGCACAACCGTTACTGGCTCGCCAGTAGGCGTATAGCTTGGATTCGTTGAAGCAAACAACTGGTTTACTAAAGCTCGACACTCAGTAGCACTCAGGCGAGCTATATGATGCATTGATGACCGGCGTGCCAACGACCGCGCCATCGATTCAATTTTATCTAGTTTTAACCGGCCGGTATCTGCTCGAAGTTGGGCGAGCAAATTAGCAAAGAGTTCTTCTTCATTCTCGCCCATTGTTAACGTTGGAACACCCCGAATCACAAATGTGTTTGCTCCTAATTCATCGAATTCAAACCCAAGATGGGTGAGATCTTCCCGCAAATCGAGTGCCAATTGAAAATCAACCGGTGCCAGTGTTATGGTTTTGGGAAATAACAATTGCTGAGAGGCTCCATTTTGCTTGGTTAATGCAGCATGAAACTGATCATACAGAATTCGTTCGTAGGCCCTGCGTTGGTCAATTAACATTACTCCTGACTTGATGGGAGCTAAAAGGTAACGATTTTGTATTTGAACGATAGTTTCATCTTCGGCCAATGTGGGAACTACCTGTTCAGATGATTCTAAACTGACTGGCAACTGATTTGCCCGGCTCCCCAATGTGATTGGGCCGCTCTCTGCAGCGGGCTGATCTGTAGGTGTTGTTGTTTGTTTTACAACTCCTAGCCAATCGCCATTTGTTTCACTGGAATTGGAAGAAGTTCCTGATTTATCTGTTCCGGCAACACTTTCGTATAGTGTTTGCCAATTATTAACCGATGGTTTTTTCGGAATGTCGAAACTGCTACCAGCTGCTTTGTCTAAAGCATCGGTTCGTAACACTGTTCGTTCATGTACGGGCTGCCCTGCTCCCGATGCCCACGAGGGCGTAATTGGACGAGCCGAACTCGTGTCAGGACTATTTACTTTAGATGAAGGCTGAAGAACAGTCGTGCCACCAGACACTGATTTTGAGGCATCAGGCCGAACACCCGCCAGAAAGTTAACATCGGAGTCGAAGTCAAGTGAAGGCGATAAATTATAGACACCTACAGCTTTCCGAACTGCGGCCATCATAATAGCATATACTGATCGTTCATCGTCGAACTTTATCTCCGTTTTAGTGGGGTGGATATTAATGTCGATGTGCGACGGGTCAATGTCAATAAACAGTACATAGAAAGGGTGACTACCTTCGGGCAACGTTCCTTCATAAGCACCTATCACTGCGTGGTGCAGATAGTTGTGTTTGATGAAGCGGTTATTGACAAAGAAGAACTGTTCATTTCGGGCTTTCTTTGCTGACTCTGGTTTGCCTATATAACCATGTACCGTTACATAAGGCGTTTGCTCTTCGCAGAAATTTAGCTGCTCCCGATAACTCTTGCCAAACATATCCACAATTCGGCGGCTGAGTTTCCCGGCAGGTAGATTATAAATTTCCTGATCATTATGAAACAGTGAAAAGGCTACTTCTGGGTTGGCAAGAGCTACCCGTTGGAACTCGTCGATAATATGGCGCATCTCCACCGAATTCGACTTCAGAAAATTACGCCGGGCGGGTACGTTGAAAAATAAGTTTTTAATGAGCAGATTCGTGCCGGGTAAACATGAAATGGCTTCCTGCGCTTTAATGTCCGAACCTTCAATCCGTACTAATGTTCCAAGTTCATCACTAGCTCGACGTGTGCGCATCTCTACCTGTGCTACGGCGGCAATAGAGGCAAGCGCTTCGCCCCGAAAACCCATCGTACGAATACGAAATAAATCGTCGGAAGAACGAATTTTAGATGTAGCGTGTCGCTCAAAACTCATGCGGGCATCGGTTTCAGTCATACCAGCGCCATCGTCTACAATCTGAATCAGATTGCGACCCGCTTCCCGGATAATTACCTGAATCGATTTAGCCTTGGCATCGACCGAGTTTTCGAGTAACTCTTTCACTACCGAAGCGGGCCGCTGCACAACCTCACCAGCTGCAATCTGGTTAGCTATCGAGTCGGGCAGTAGCTGAATGACGTTTAACATAACGGATAAAATCTCCCAGGACAATTAGTCCCTCTACCATACAATATACAAAAATAACAGGCAGATTGATCTTATAATTCAGATAAAATATAGAACGTTGAACATTAAAAAATGCCGCAAGCCCGAAACCTGTAGGTTCGCACTTGCGGCACGGTAAGCCTTAAGAAAGAAGTCGTTAGACTTTGATTTCTACATCAACGCCACTCGGTAATTCGAGTTTCATCAACGCATCAACCGTTTTAGCGCTGCTGCTATAGATGTCTACCAACCGCTTGTAGGTACAAAGTTGAAATTGTTCCCGTGCCTTTTTATTAACGTGGGGCGACCGCAGAACAGTGTAGATTTCTTTATTAGTTGGCAGAGGAATTGGGCCGCTTACGATAGCACCCGTCGATTTAACCGCTTTTACGATTTTCTCTGCCGACTTGTCAACCAGCATGTGGTCGAACGACTTTAGCTTAATGCGAATTTTTTGGCTCATTGTGTTTTGGTTCATTAAGTGAAGTGTCTGTCGAAAGAACCATTTACTCCGACGACACAAAAAATGGGCAGTCGGTCGGATTGACCCACTGCCCAATATCTGAAAAGACTTACGCCTTCACGGTACCTTTTTCTTTGGCAACAACCGTATCCGAAATGTTTTGCGGCACAACTTCGTAGTGCGCAAATGTCAGGTTGGCGGTAGCACGGCCCGACGACATCGTGCGGAGGTCAGTAACATAACCGAACAGTTCTGAAAGAGGAACGTCAGCCTTAATTACCTGCGAACCAGCTTTTGTATCCATCCCTTTCATTACACCCCGGCGACGGTTCAAGTCACCCGTGATTGGCCCAGTGTACTCTTCTGGTGTCAATACTTCAACCGCCATGATTGGTTCGAGCAATTTCGGACCAGCCTGACGAGCAGCTTCACGGAAGCCCAAACGAGCAGCCATTTCGAAAGACAGCGAATCGGAGTCAACATCGTGGTACGAACCGTGGAACAACCGAACTTTCATGCTTTCGAGTGGGAAGCCAGCTAACGGACCGTTTTTCAGCGATTCGTCAAAGCCTTTCTGTACCGCGGGGATAAATTCGCGAGGAATAACACCACCAACAATACCATTTACGAACTCTAAGCCCGATGGTACAACACCGGTTTCATCTTCGCCACGTGGTCCGAGTTCAAACACGATATCGGCAAACTTACCACGACCACCCGTTTGTTTCTTGTAGACTTCACGGTGTTCGACATTTTTGGTAAGCTTCTCTTTGTAAGCAACCTGTGGTGCACCCTGGTTCACTTCTACCTTGAACTCACGACGCATCCGGTCGATGATGATTTCGAGGTGAAGCTCACCCATACCACGGATAATGGTCTGGCCGGTTTCTTCGTTCGATTCAACTTTAAGCGTTGGATCTTCTTCGATCAGTTTACCAATAGCTTTCGAGAAGTTATCCTGATCGGCCGATTTCTTAGGCTCGATAGCATAACCAATAACTGGTTCTGGGAATACCATTGACTCCAGAACGATTGGGTTCTTTTCATCAGACAGCGTATCGCCAGTCTTAATGTCTTTGAAACCAACTACGGCACCGATGTCACCAGCTTCCAGACGCTCAATCTGGTTTTGCTTGTTAGCGTGCATCTGGAAAATCCGCGAAATCCGCTCTTTGTTGCCCGAACGGTTGTTCAGGATATAAGAACCAGACTCAAGAATACCTGAGTACGAACGAACAAAGCACAAACGACCTACGTAAGGGTCAGTTGCAATTTTGAATGCCAGCGCCGAGAATGGTTCCGATGATGAAGGTTTCCGAGAAATTTCTTCACCTGTATCTGGGTTCGTTCCTTTGATGCTTTCCTTGTCCAACGGCGATGGCAATAAGGCCATCACATAATCGAGCATGGTTTGCACACCTTTGTTTTTGAACGACGAACCGCAAAGCATCGGTACGATTTTCATCGCGATGGTTGCTTTACGCAAAGCTGCCAGAATTTCGTCTTCCGAGATCGATTCTGGATCTTCGAAATACTTCTCCATCAGCGAATCATCGAATTCGGCAACGGCTTCAAGGAGTTTTTCACGCCATTCGGTTGCTTCATCCAGCATATCAGCAGGGATGGGGACAACTTCAAACGTCATACCCTTGTCTGACTCATTCCAGACAATACCCCGGAAATTGACAAGATCAACAACACCTTTGAAGGAATCTTCTTCACCTATCGGTAACTGAAGAGGAACAGCATAGCTACCCAGCATTTCCTTCACCTGCTTGCACACGTTCAGGAAGTCGGCACCAGAGCGGTCCATTTTATTCACGAAGCCCAAACGAGCTACGTTGTAGTTGTTAGCCAGACGCCAGTTGGTTTCCGATTGAGGTTCAACACCATCAACAGCACTGAATAAGAATACCAACCCGTCAAGTACGCGCAATGAACGGTTTACTTCAACTGTGAAGTCAACGTGGCCTGGCGTATCGATAATGTTGATGTGGTATTTTTGGTCCCGATAGGTCCAGTCAACAGTTGTAGCGGCCGACGTGATGGTGATACCACGTTCCTGCTCTTGCTCCATCCAGTCCATGGTTGCGGCACCATCGTGTACCTCACCAATTTTGTGGCTTACCCCGGCGTAATAGAGAATGCGTTCGGTTGTGGTCGTCTTACCCGCATCAATGTGGGCAGCGATACCGATGTTTCTCGTGAAATTTAAATCGCGAGCCATTAGCTTGTTATACTGAAAGTTATGTTTTTCTAAACTCGAAAGGAAAGGGTCACTGCAATTGGCAGATGCCCCTTTTGTAAATCAGGACGCAAAATTACTGAAAGTCAACCACAAAACCAACGGTTATGCTAAGAATATCGTAGAAACTATTCGTCTATTTTGTCCATTTTACTAATTGACGACGTTTCAGAAAATGAGACCGGAACTTGGAATCATGCAAAACCCATACATTGCTTTACTGCGGACTGCCTGGGCCTACGCCCGACATGAAAGACGGCAATACATTTTCGTCTATTTCCTGTTCATCATGGCCAATGTGGTCACTGCGTTACGTCCGTTACTATTTGGTTGGTTTATTGGTAAGCTACAGCAAACTAGTACAGATATCCTACAAGTTGTCTGGTTATATGTTGGCGGTTACTTTTCATTAGAATTGCTGGAATGGGCATTTCATGGTCCTGCACGGGTTATGGAACGGCGGCTGGCTTTCAATCTGAGCCGTAATTTTCTGAACGAGCTATTCCACCAAACCCTGCATTTGCCGGTTGGTTGGCACAAAGACCATCATAGTGGGGCTACAATCAATCGGATTCGTAAAGCCTACGACGCGCTTAAAACATTTTTTCAGGACGGCTTTATTTATCTTCAGGCACTATCCAAATTCGTTTTTTCGTTTGGAGCTATGCTCTATTTCTCTCCAGCTTTTGGCTTGGTGGGAGTAGCTTTAGGTGCCTTAACAATCTATGTAATTCTTCGTTTCGATAAACCATTTATTAAAGCACTTGACGAAGCCAATGAACGGGAGCATGTTGTATCATCCACCTTGTTCGATAGCCTGTCGAATATTATTACTGTAATTACCTTGCGTCTGGAAGAGCGAATCCAGCAGGCGCTAGATAGTAAAGTGGTGCTTGTTTTTGTGCCATTCATGCGGCACGTGAAGATTAATGAATGGAAATGGTTTGCGGCTTCGATGCTGGTTGGGCTCATCTATATTGTTCTGGCAATGGGCTATGTCTATCAGCATTACGTTCCAGGGCAGGTATTTCTGATTGGCGGCTTGGTAACCCTGCTAGGCTATGTCAATCAGTTTACTAGTGTATTTAATGATATCGCCTGGCAGTACACGCAGATTGTGCAGTTTAATACTGATGTGCAGACCGCACGAGGTATTGGTGAGGCTTATGCCCGTCATGAACGACCTGAACATGAGACATTGCCCGATCGCTGGCAGATTATCGATATCACTGGTCTTAATTTCTCACATGGTCGGGCGAGTGGTTCATCCCATAAAGTCTCCAATTTAATTGATTTGCAAATTCAGTTGGGGCGGGGTAAACGGGTAGCGTTTATTGGAGAAAGTGGTTCCGGTAAAAGTACATTATTGACATTGCTACGGGGTTTGTATTTGCCTGAACCAGGGTTGTTCGTGCAGGTAGATGGACAGTCTATTCCAGATTTGAACGCGGTTGCCAATACCGTAACGCTATTCCCGCAGGAACCAGAAATTTTCGAGAATACGATTGCCTATAATATTACACTTGGGCTGCCTTTTAGCGACGAGGAAGTAAATGAAGTGTGTCGCGTAGCTTACTTTAGTGAAGTTGTTAAACAACTCCCAAAGGGCCTGGAAACGAATATCCAAGAAAAAGGAGTGAACCTGTCTGGTGGGCAACGGCAGCGATTAGCATTAGCCCGAGGAGTATTGGCCGCTCGTTCCAGCGATATTGTGCTACTAGATGAGCCCACAAGTAGTATAGATCCCAAAACAGAATTGGCCATCTACCGGGGACTATTGAAGGAATTTGCGGATAAAGCTATTGTTTCAACCTTACACCGACTTCACTTACTGCCCTTGTTCGACTATATTTATATTATGCAAGATGGGAAAATCATTGATAAGGGAAGCTTTTCTGACCTCCGCCAACACAGTTCTATTTTTCAGGAGATGTGGGCGCACCAAAAAGAGGTGATGGAGCAAACGGAAGGGTAAAAAAATAGTCAGGTGTTGTCAGATGCAGTTAAGTTTTGATAAGCAACCGTTAACTACTCCTGGCAATATCTGACTATTTTTACTTATTCTACAGGAGCTTCTACAATGGCTACAATCTTCCAAAGCCCACGAATGTCGCTAAGGGGAACTGTCACGTTGCCTCCATTTGGATTGTCTGAGTGGAGAGTGAGATATCTGCGGGTTAGCAACTCATTATCACGGATACGCTTAACAACAAAATAATCACGGTACATCACGGCATAAACCCCTCCTGATTGGTATTCCCAGTTGTTTTCGCTGACAGGAACTGCCAAAACTTTGGCTCCATGAGTAAGCTGCGGACTCATGCTACTACCCGAAATTTCCAGCACAACTGGGTTTTTATAGCCTTTTAGCAAAGGTTTTCGTACCCGGAAGGATTCCGTATCTGTTGTGCTAATCGTATCGGAATAACTCTCAACGAAGGTGGCATAGAATTTAACCGGCACAAACGGAACTTCTAGCGTGTCATCACTAGTGATGGTGAGTTGGGCATTGCCCTCGGGTAGATTCAGGACAGGCATAATACCTCGGATCAGGAAATCGGCGCTGATCTGAGGGTAACAAGCCAGCAAACTCATGATCGTGTCGTATGAGGGTTTGGCCCGGCCGTTCAAAATATTGTAAAATTTTGATGGGTTTTCGCCTAACTCTTTGGCTATCTGATAAATAGTGATGCCTAAAGCGTCGAAAACCTGCTTTAATCGGTCCTGGATAGTCACAGTCGTATCAATTTTTTTAAACAAATTTCTGCCATTATCAGATAGATAGTTGACAGTATAATACAAGTAAAATATATTGCGCTTGTATTATGGCAAATATACTAAAAATACAGATGAATGAGTAAGGGAAAAACCACATTCTTAGTCAAAACTTGATGAATCGGAATCGTCTTAGTACACATACTAGCCCAAACGTGCTATTTATTGATATGAATAGTTTTTTCGCGTCCTGCGAGCAACAGGATAATTATTGGTTGCGGGGACGACCTGTTGGGGTATGTGTGTATACAGGTCGGCAAGGATGTGTTATTGCGCCTTCAATAGAGGCTAAGGTGAAAGGGGTAAAGACGGGTATGCGTCTGGATCAGGCTATTACTCTCTGCCCAGATTTAGTCCCTGTTGAAACGCATCCTAATCGGTATCGAGAATATCATGTTAAGATTGTCGAGATACTTCGGTCGTTTTCAGATGATGTTGTGCCAAAAAGTATTGATGAAGCCGTAGTGGATTTGACGAATTACCAGCTGGTTTACAAAGACATGCGACAAATAGCTTTAGCTATTAAACAGGCCATCAAAGAAAAGGTGGGCGATTGGTTTCGCTGTTCAATTGGTATTGCTCCGAATGTATTTCTGGCCAAACTGGCCTCGAATATGCAGAAACCTGATGGCCTGACAATAATCACTCCCGAAACGATTGATGATGTACTTAGTTCATTAATCCTTACGGATCTGCCCGGAATAGGCCATCGTATGGCTGACCGATTAAAAGCAGGAGGTGTTCACACACCACTAGATCTGCGCTATGCCTCCCCCGAACATTTACGGGCTGTCTGCAAAAGTATTGTTGGCTGGCATTGGCATTTACGGCTTAATTTCGGAGGGGAGGTTGATTTATCGACGAATGATGAACTTAAAAGTATGTCAGCTATGCGGACGATCTCAACAGAGCAAAGGCAAACGTCCGAACGCTTGCATGAGCTTTTGCAATCGCTCTGCCTAACGCTCGAACGGCGAATGGTTAAGAAAGGTATCTTTTGCCAGGATATGTCGTTTTCATGCCGATATCATACTGGCAAAACGTATAATTATGAAGTACATTTTCCCGACCCTAAACAGGACGGGCCTGAACTATATCATATAATTCGGGAGCGATTAGAAAAATTTCAGGCAGCTCACCGCTGTGAGCCCGTTTTGAACGAGCACCTGCGAAGTATGTCTGTGGTTGTTTTCCGGTTTATCCCTGCTGAAGTTGTGCCGCTGAGCCTGTTCGATAATGACACCCGTAAAAATAAACTCCGTAAAACGCTTTATGACCTTAAAACGAAATTTGGCGCCGACAAGCTTGTTCGGGCAACCGAACTACGCGACAATCCCATTTATCGGGATGTAATTGGCTTTGGAAACATCAAGGATTTATGAATTAAGTAATAAGTTGCCAAGTGATCAGGAATTTACCACTTGGCAACTTACTACTTACAACTTAATTCAAAACGCCCATTCGCCCATTCTGAAAATCTTCAAACGCTTCCAGAATTTCTTCACGGGTATTCATCACAAATGGCCCATAAACTGCCAGCGGTTCATGAATAGGCTCGCCAGCTAGAATGAGCAACTTTGCGTCTGTAGACGTCGACAATGTAATCGTAGCACCATCGGTATTCGTGAGCGCAATTTGACCACGATCAATAGACTCGCCATTAAGATTGGCTGAACCACTCAGTACGTAGACCATTAATGAATAGTCATTAGGAATGGTAAGCGTTTCCGACTGCCCGTTTGTCAGCGTCAAGTCAGCTACTACAATCGGACTAAACGTGCTGGCTGGACCATGTAAGCCTGCTAATTCGCCTGCAATAACACGCAGTTTCCCCCCATTAGATAAGGTTGCCGTTTGAATTTTCGACGCGGCAATGTCCTGGTATTTAGGCGGACTCTTTTTGTCTTTGGCAGGCAGATTGACCCACAACTGCACAAAATCTAGTTGACCGCCCTGACGGGAAAACTCTTTCTCATGTTTTTCTTCGTGGATAATACCCGATGCAGCTGTCATCCATTGTACATCACCTGCAAAGAGCTTACCATAGTTTCCGGCGGAGTCGCGATGTTCGAGTGCGCCTTCGTATACAATCGTGACGGTTTCAAATCCTCTATGTGGATGTTGGTCGACACCTTTAGGTCGATTTGAAGGCTTTACCTGCATAGGGCCATGATGGTCCAAAAGTAAAAATGGATTGAAAGGCCTTGATCCTTGTGGGTGAAATGCATTTAAACCTATAAAACCATCCCCAACACTATTAGGAGTAGCAGTACGTATATCAGAAATTGTTCGTTGTGTTCCCATAATTCATGTAGATACATTTAATACAATAACAAGATTGTATTTGTGCAAGTTCATTCATACGACCTGCTCCTTGGGACAAAAGAAAGTTGTGCGGCCGCCCACTTCCGAACGTTCGATACGAGTACCACAGCGAGGACAAAATTTATGAGCTTCCACATCGTCGTAGGGAGAGTTATCCCACTCTCGCACGTGAATTAGAAAACTGTTTGGGAAGTCTCGATAGGTAGCCTCATAACGAATGGCTGTTTCTAGCACCAGTCGGATGGCCTTGTGCAGTTGGTCGAACTGGATAGCAGTAAGCGTGTTGGCACGTTGTTCTGGATGAATATAAGCCTGAAACAATACCTCATCAACAATCCAGTTGCCCAGGCCAGCCACAACATGTTGATCAAGCAAAACAGGCTTTATAAATGCCTTCTTAGGTTGAATCTGCCTGATAAGGTCTTCTAATGAAATAACAAGGCCATCTTCGCCAATTTTTTTTCGTTTGAGAAAGGCATCAATATCATCTATCAGACCCACTCGCTCAAATTTTCGAGGGCATAAGAAACCAAGGTTGAACCCATTTGTAAACTCAAATACGATTCGGGCAAATCGCGGACGATCGAGCGAAGCATGGTAATAGTCTAAATCGCCGGTCATGCCGAAATGCATATGGACTATCACATCGGGTGCGTCGGTTAGCACAAATAGATTCTTTCCGACCCGATGTGTACCGACAAACTGCCGCCCAGTTAGCGTATTGATCAGTGTACTGTACTCTGTTGTAAGCAGTTTTTTGTCCTCGACCTCAATGTGAGCGATGACTTGATGAAGCGATGAGGTTTCGAGATACTGTCGCCTGATTTCGACCTCGGGAAGTTCTGGCATTGTTGAGGATTTTTACTAATAACTAGCTGGGGTTCGGGTTGTTATTGATAAAGAGACACCAAATGCAGAATGGCTGACCTCATAGGAGTCAAATAGAATATTTATCTTACGGTCTATCTTGTTGATAATCATTGCCTAGTTTTGTGCTTTAGGCTAGGTAGTTAAAAAACCTTTTTCAAGTGTTACCAGTTGTGGAGTACAATAGGTCGCAATAATCCGGCGTTCCGTTAGTATTGTTCGGAGGGTAAATTATAATTTTCATAGTCGAATTTTATTTTCTTAATCAACACCGATATCGGATGTAACAACCTCTACACAACCGCGAAAGCGGCTTTTTTGACAAGTTTGTGCATGTTTAATCGTTAAACTGAAAATTTGAAATGGAAAATAATTCGCAAAAGCCAAAAGCAAATGGCGCTCTCCTAGCCGCCCTGATTATTATGACAGGTTTAGCAGGAGTATCAAGTTATCTGTATTTCGATCAGAAAAAAGTTTCTGAAAATCAGGAAGTGACTATATCTGAACGTGTCGAAGAATTGTCTACGACTCGTGTCAAACTGGATTCTATTTCGACCGCCTTGGACGCTAAAATTGCCGAGGTACAAAAACTAGGTGGTGACGTTTCGGAGTTAGAAAAAATGAAAGCGCAGTTGGAAGCTGATAAAGCGACTCTGAAAAAAGGTAATCGCATTTCCATCGCGAAATACGAATCTAAGATTAAGCAATATGAAGCGTTTCTGGTTGAAAAAGACACGCTTATTGCTAATCTACAACGCGAAAACGTAACCTTGGCCACCAATGTAAAAGCGTTGGATGAAGAAAATTCGGGTCTGAAAGTGAAAGGACAACAATTCCGTGATTCGGTAACTACTGTGGTGTCGCAGGTTCAATCGCAGAATCAGGAGTTGAGTACTAAGGTTACTCGTGCCGCAGCATTGAAAGCACAGAACGTAAAAGTATTTGCGGTGAACGCCAAAGGTAAAGTGAAGGACGATGATTCGTACAAAGCCAAGCGTCTGGACAAAATCAAACTGGTTTATACACTGCTGGATAATCCGCTGACGAAAGAAGAGCCGAAGGACGTATTTGTACGCGTACTTGATCCATCGGGTGCAGTTGTGTCAGATATGGCGAATGGTTCAGGTACGTTTACGGTAGATGGGAATGAAACCATTTACACAACCAAGCAAACGGTGAATTACACCAGCAATGGCCAAAACGTTGAACTACTTTATTCGCGCGGCATTCCTTACAAACCAGGTAAATACACGATAGAACTGTATTCGGAAGGTTTCCGCATCGGTTCAGGTGAATTTGCGGTTCGGTAATTGTTTCGCAGATAGACTTCATAAAAAGCGCGGCTTCCAACGAAGTCGCGCTTTTTATGTTATTCATTTTCAGTGTATTATTATTTGACTCCAGCAAAACTTTGCTGGGTTTTCGAATCGGTCTGTATATTGACGCGCAATAGTTTGCCCTGCTTTTCCATGCCACTATCCGTAAAAATTCGGTCGGTTTGCAGCGTACCAATACTAGAGTCGGCTACACGGAGTTGAATCAAATCGGCTTGCCGGCTCAGCTGTATATGCTGGATAGATTGACTGGTTTTTGTCAAGTATTGCGTGTTATAAACTAAGGTTACACTGCTATCCGATTCTGCTTTCAGTTCCGTATAGGGCATTTGCGCTGCTGGAATCGCTACACGTGAAGGATCAAGGTAAACGTTTGTACGGTAGGTTCCAGCAACTTCACCGGCAAGTGTTGGCAGAGTAGGCTGAATGTCTGTTTCATGTTGGCAAGCCGTCATCATTCCTACAAACGCACAGAAAAGCAGTTGCTTTTTCATTATTGATTACTATTTGGATTCATAGACCCCGCCGAGTTAGAAAGCGTTGGAGACTCCTCCATCTTTTTTTCACTTTCATCCGCATCGTTCTGAGCTGTATCTACCCATACCTTCATGTCGTTTAGTTGCATTGGGCCAAATTGGGTTGTAAATGCTACATCTGCGGCATCGCGCCCATAAGCCACTGTAATGCGATTGCCACGTGGCTGCTCCTGAGTTGCATCGAAGGTAAACCAGCGCCCATCTATATAGGCTTCAAACCAGGCATGAAGGTCCATCGGATCAAGTTGGTATAGATAACCAACAACCATACGAGCCGGAATATTTAGGGCACGGCAAAGTGAAATGCCAAGGTGCGTAAAATCGCGACAGACGCCAATTCGACTATTCGCGGTATCTATGGCCGATGTACTGGCATTGCTGGTACCGTATTGATAGGTAATATTTTCGTGAATCCACTTGCGTATGGCTTCCGCCTGATCGTACCCAGCCTCTACATTCTTCGTAATATCACTGGCCAGGTTGCCTAGTTGGTCTGATTGGCAATAGCGACTTGGTAAGGTATAATGAAGTACATCGTCGGGTAAGTCTTCAACAGGCGTATAAGGTGCACCGGGAGCTACATCAATTAAATCGGCAGTTTGAACCGTTGCCGAAAAATGAATTGAAAATGGACCTTCTGGAGCTACTACTCGCTGACAGAGATTGCCATACATATCCGTAAATTCGGTTACGTTGACAGCGGGGGTAATCTGGTACTCTTCCCGAATGATCCATTGGCCAGCACCTGAGCGCGGACGGAGCATTAAAACTAAAGGTGTTGGTGTCTGCGCTTGAAAAGAGAGTTCGCAGCCAGCGTTGAGTTGCATATCGTGTTCGTAAGTGAAGAATGTTTTGGAGGTAAGCTGATAATAGCACAGCTTGTCTTATCAGTAAACAGCAGATGGCTACTGTATGTTAGCTGATAAGACAACAAAAATCATAGGTGTGTATTTCTACCTGAAATTACTTCTTCACAATCACAAACTCTACCCGACGGTTTCGTTGACGTCCTTCTTCTGTATCATTTGTGGCAATGGGTTTCGTCTCGCCCAAACCTTTGCTGGCAATGCGATCGGGTTCTATCCCTTTGCTAATGAAGTATTCACGAACAGCGTCGGCCCGATCCTGTGAGAGCTTGTTATTGATCTCATTAGAACCTGTATTGTCTGTATGACCACGGACTTCGATAGTCATTTTAGGCATGTCGTTCAACGTCGTTACTAATCGGTCGAGTTCAGGACCAGACTCTGGGCGGAGTTCTGCTTTGCCTACATCGAAGAAGATGTTGTTCAAAGGTATGACTGTCCCTTCCGTGATTGCTCCCATTTTGAGTTCCTGCCCTTTTATTTCCTGGAAACCTCTGGCCTGAGTTAAATCAATATTAGTCCCTATCGCAATAAAGTCTTTAGCAATAGCCCGCATCGTGTATTTCTGCCCATAAGGCAGTATAATTTTGTACTCGCCTGTGACCGGATCAGATGTAGCCTCGCCAGCTTCAGTTCCATCAGGAAGAGTCTGATAGACAATCCGGGCCTCGATTGGCTTTCCTGTGGTCTGATCAATTACCTTTCCACTAATAAGCACTACAGGATCAGGTCGCGTCACATCAGATTTGTTGGCGAGGTCATCACCTCCCCCTCCAACTTTACCTGGCTGGTTGGTTGGGCGATCGTCGCTAAGTTTAACCCGTACAATGTCACCTTTGCCAAGAGTATTTTTAAACGTAGTCAAGTAAGCATAATCGCCCGAAGCTGCCAGTGTATAATAAGCATCATATCCATCTGTATTCACTTTGGGACCAAGGTTAACGGGTTTCGACCAGTGTTTCCAGGTTTTGTCAACGCGCTTACAAACATAAATGTCATTACTACCCAGACCACCTTCCCGATTACTCGAGAAATAAAGTGTAGCGCCATCAGGAGCTAGAAACGGCGTTGTTTCCGTGAACTTGGTATTCACTTCGGGACCAAGTTCCATTGGCTTTGTCCACGAACCGTCTTTCTGCCGAAAACTAACATAGATATCATCCTCTTTGCTGTTTTTCTTCTCGCTGAAAGCCATAAGCAACACTTTCCCATCTGCCGACATAAACCCGCAATCGAACTGCCCTTTGCTCATATTGACGTAGTTCGGAATATCCATCTTCTGCGGGGGAGACCATCCACTGGCAGTTTTCTTGCTCAGGGAAAATCCACGAGTTTCGTAATTTCCATTGTTGTACTGCCCTTTGATAAGCATCGTCTGACCATCAGGCGTTATACTATAGGCACAATTGTACTCGTCTTTATTGAGCGGGAAACCCATTCGTCGGCCAGGCCCCCATTTGCCGCTGGCGGCATCAAGGTCGGAGTACCAAATATCCTGGCTGCCTTTGACGCCATGTGTATTGTTAGGATGACTAATACGGGCGTAATATAAGGTCTTTCCGTCCGGTGAAATCATCGGATTAATCTCGTTGTATTCCGAATTGACCTGATTGCCAAGATTTTCGACTTTAGCGCCGGTTGAATCTGGCTTAGGTTGGGCACTCGTAAACAGCGGGGTAAGTAGGAGCAAACAGGCAGTAAAGGTGCCGAGGGCATTCATGGATCGTACGCGGGATAGTAAGATGCTTTGAAGAAGAACGATGGAGAGAGAGAATTTTGTATTTGAGATTAAAGTCTCTATTCGTCAGCTCAATCAATTATCAATCCAAATTAGATATACTTAGATTGATAATTGATCGATCTTATCTGACCTTTCAAATCACGAAAATCATTTAAATCCAATAAATCCCGCCGGGCCGCCGAAGCGGTTCAGACAACCCGCAATTTCGCGAAGCTCAGGAGCAGTACCTTTTCTCCAACCTGCTCGAACTGGATGGTCGCTTTCCGCTCTGTTCCATTAACCTCTACGTTCTTAACTGTGCCAAAACCAAATTTCGCATGTTCAACGCGTTGACCAGAGGCTAGTGTGGCTGTGCTGGTAGGAGCAAAGTCGGGCGATGGGGTATGAGCTGCCGCTTGTTGAGGAGTCTGTCTTTGGGCCGTTTTCTGCGCGAGTGATCGTACAAAGGCCATTGAGCCAGTTGACGTACTTTCACTCCGATCACGCTCGGGCCGGTCGAAATCTATTCGGCTTGGCGCAGAGCGCTGTTTCGACACTTTCATGTATTTCTGATCGATTTCCATCAGAAACCGGCTTGGCTCACACATCTTTAACCGACCGTAATGGTAGCGGGTCTCAGCGTAGGAGATCGTCAGTCGCTTTTCGGCACGGGTAATTGCTACGTAAAACAGCCGCCGTTCTTCTTCCAGGTCATTCCGACTTTCTAGCATCATCTGGCTAGGAAAAAGGTCTTCTTCCAACCCGACGATATGCACGTTTTTGAACTCCAGCCCTTTAGCCGAGTGGATAGTCATCAACGTTATTCGGTCATTGTCGCCGTCGTCTTCCTTCTCATCGGCAGTAGTAAGTAACGATACCGATTGTAGAAACGCGCTAAGACTCTTGTCTTCATTGTCTGGATTATCGACGAACTCCTTAATGGCGTTCAGTAATTCCTGCACGTTTTCGTATCGAGCCAGCCCTTCCACCGTTTTGTCGTCGTATAGCTCTTTCAGTAGCCCAGACGTTTTGGCAATGTGAGAGGCCACTTCAAAGGCATCTTTCTGATCGAGTAGCAGTTTGAAACTCTTAATCAAAGTGGCAAAACCTTCAATGGCAAAAGACGCCCTACCCGCAACGTGCTTCGTGATGTCGGCTACAATCTCCCAGACAGAATCCTGTTTTTCAGCCGCTATGACGCTGATTTTGGCAACAGTCGTGTCGCCGATGCCGCGTTTGGGCAAGTTGATAATACGCTTGAATGCTTCTTCGTCCTGCTGGTTTACCGTGAAGCGCAGATAAGCAATCAGGTCTTTAATTTCCTTGCGCTGGTAGAATGACAAGCCCCCAATGATGCGATATTTAAGACTCACTTTGCGTAGCGCTTCCTCAAATGCCCGTGACTGGGCATTGGTACGATACAGAATCGCAAAATCGTTGTTAACCAGCGACTCGTTCATCTTAGCTTCAAAAATGGCTGATGCTACCAGGCGCCCTTCTTCGTTATCTGACGAAGCTTTAATCACGTCGATCAGCGGTCCTTCTTCGTTGGACGTAAAGACGTGCTTTTCCAACTGATTTTTGTTGCGGGCGATAATGGAGTTTGCTGCCTGTACAATGGTGTTCGTAGACCGGTAATTCTCTTCCAGTTTTACGATTTTGACGTTTTCTTTGCCATAGTCGCGCTGGAAATTCAGGATGTTCTCGATGTTGGCTCCCCGAAACGCGTAAATACTCTGGGCATCATCACCCACAATGCATATGTTCTGGTGAACGGCTGCCAGTTTACGCGTGATGAGGTATTGCGAAACGTTGGTATCCTGAAATTCATCGACCATCACGTATTGAAACTTATGCTGGTACTTATTCAGGATGTCTAAATGATCGCGGAACAATACATTGGTATTGAACAGCAGATCGTCGAAATCCATAGCGTTGGCTGCGAAGCATCGAAGAGCGTACTGTTGGTAAATCTTGCCAATATGCGGCATTCGCGCCGACTCATCATCGGCCAGAATCACCGAATTGTTGAGGTAGTCATCTGGCCCAATAAGTCGGTTTTTAGCGCCTGAAATCCGGCTAAAAACGCTGTTGACGCGATATACCTTGTCATCCAGCGCCATTTCTTTAATAATACTCCGTAGAAGCGACTTTGAGTCGTCGCTATCGTAAATGGAGAAATTACTAGTATAGCCAATCGCTTTGGCTTCGATGCGTAAAATCTTGGCAAATACGGAGTGAAACGTACCCATCCAGATGTTTCGTGCTTCGGTACCAACGACCTTTTCAATCCGATGGCGCATTTCGCCAGCGGCCTTGTTCGTAAAAGTCAGTGACAAAATCCGAAAGGGATCAACACCATTGTCGATAAGATGGGCAATCCGGTACGTCAGCACACGGGTCTTCCCCGAACCGGCACCGGCTATAATCATTAGCGGGCCACTGCCGTGCATAACGGCTTCCCGCTGAGGGTCATTTAATCCAGAAATATAATCAACCATTCCGCTCGTTTCTCTTCCTTCTATAACAAGTAAAAGTAGGAAAAAATTTGGTAGGGCAGGCAGGAACGTACCTGCAACTGGTGGGAGCCTACGACTCTATAATCTGAGGAGTCAGGTATTATAACATCGGGCCTAAATCAATGCCCATTACTTCCGAAACCGATGAGGCTGTTGCTACACCGCCGTCGCCTTTGCGATAACGCAGCCATTCGTGGGTTTTGTAATTATAGACAAACCCTTCCAGAATCCCGTAGTCGTCATCTTCAATGAGTCTAATAACCTTACGTAAATCAGTCCTAAAACCACGATTTGTACACACCTCAATAATAACACGAGTTTGTTCGGTTTTCTCTTCAAACAGAATTACATCGGGTACTGGATAGCCTGGCCCTTCATCTAATGGCGTTTCAGGAAGTGGAATAAGGCCTATCGTCTGTTTATGATAATATAAAAGACCTAGTTCACATGTCAGTTTGCTAATGATGCGCTGATGATCATAAGGCGAATTGGCTCCATCATCATGAACCATAAATGGCGGATTATATTTTTGTTCGTACATGATCAATCGTGTAAATTGTGTGTTTATACACAGAAAAACGGCATTTAGAGCGAGGAGATGCAAAAACGCGTAATTTTTCTAAATTATTGTGCAACATCTTCAACTTTCCTGCATCTTTCTCCTGATTGCAATCTAACTTAAACGATAACGAGACGCTGAACCTGTTGGAATCGAACCGAACCGTCGGACCGCCGTACCCTGACCGTCATGCCGAATTGGTCAAACGCTGCCAACAGGGAGAGCGACGGGCTCAGTATGAGCTTTACCAACACTATGTGAAGGCGATGTATAACGTCTGCCTTCGGATTCTGAATCACGAAGCCGAAGCCGAAGATGTTTTACAGGAGGCTTTTATGGATGCGTTTAGCCATATCAACTCCTTTCGGGGGCAGAGTACGTTTGGCGCCTGGTTGAAGCAGATTGTTGTAAACCGATCCATAAACCATCTCCGAAGCCGGCGGTTAGAGTTGGTAGATATAGAGTCGCACCGGTTGGGCGAAGACGATGGTCCTGACTTTGCCGACGCCGAGCCGTATGACGAAGAAGGTGTTCAGTTGGAAGTGGATCGTGTTAGGCGGGCCATGCAATTGCTACCCGAAGGCTATCGGGTTGTTTTATCGCTCTATTTGTTTGAGGGCTATGACCATGAAGAAATAGGTAATGTGTTGAATATTAGCGAAACGACATCAAGAACACAGTACTTACGAGGGAAAAAACGATTGCTGGAACTACTATAATAAGCTTGATCTGCTATTGAATAGACTTATAAATTATCAATACAACGACAACTCTAAAGGAAGTCGACACGAATATGAAAAAGGATAAACTTGAACGCTTTGTACGAGACAACCATGAGGCCTTTGATAAGGAGCCGCCGGTTGATCTATGGAAAAAAATAGAAGCGGGTCTTGACAAATCCAGTTTGGATAAGCCGCAAACTGAACAGGCTGGACTGAACATCGCTTCACCATTTTTAGACGTGCATAAAAACCGTTCGCTGACGAGTGGACGGCAAATTGGCTGGCCTGTGCTCGATTGGCGGGTGGCAGCCTCAATTGCGGTGCTGTTATTGGCAGGTTGTTTTTTCTATATGAACCAGCAATATGGAATGACCAAACAGCCAGAGGTTATAGCGGCCAGTCCAACCTATGCAAAAGAAGTAGTGCATTACACACAGCTAATTGACGATAAGCGCGCTGAACTGAAACAAATGACGGAAGATAATCCCGCTTTGTATCAGGAGTTTGCTACCGATCTTAATCGGTTGGAAAACTCATATAAGTCGCTGAAAGCCGATTTGCCAAAGAATCCGAATCAGGAAATGTTGATTCAGGCCATGATTCAGAATCTACAACTCCAGATTAACCTGCTTAATGAACAGTTGCGCGTTATTCAGCGCATTAAACAACAAACCAATGAAACGAGTCCTGTTTAGTATTTTACTATGCCTTAGCCCACTACTCACCTGGGCTGGGGAACCGATTGACGTCGGTGAGTGCGAAAGCTCGGTTGAAAAAAAGAAGACAATCATCAAACTATTCGATGTGGATAGTAAAGATCAATTGATTGTTGATAATCAATTTGGTGAAGTATCAATTGCATTATGGGATAAAAACGAAATTCGCGTCCAGATTACAATTGTAGCTAACTCAGATTCCGACGAACGTGTGCAAAAGTTTATAGATGCTGTATCTATTGAAGAAAAGCGGACGGGAGACCAAATTCTCGTTCGGACAAATTTCAGTATGAATAGTATCTCGAACTGGAGCTTAGGAAAATGGAAAGACGGGGGCGAGCGAAATTATGTCAAGATAAATTATGAGGTAACAATGCCTCGACAGAACGCATTAACCGTTCGAAATAAGTTTGGCAATACCAATATCCCTTCGTTTCAGGCTCAATTAACCGTATACAGTCGTCATGGGAATTTTAATGCCGACCAATTAACAGGTAGTCGTAATGACATTGATGTCGCTTATGGCAAAGCAGATATCCGGAATTTTGGTCAGGGGAAAGTTGACATGGCATATGGTGATCTTGAACTCTCTCGGGCTAGTGTGCTGGTGCTAACTAACAAATTCAGCAAGATGAGTATTGGCGATGTTGGTAAGCTAGATGCCGACATTAATTATTCGGGCGCTAAGATTGGCACCTTGCGTGAATCGGGGAAGATTAAAATTGGATTCTCGAGTGGTTTCCGAATTGAGCAGATGCCTAAAACGGTGGATAACGTAGATATTCAGGCTTCTTATTCATCGATAGCCCTACCAATGGATCACAGCAATGATTGCGACTTCGATGTGACGGTTAGCTATGGCAACTTCAGCTATGATTCAGGATCAACGATGCACTTTACGAGTCAGCCGAATGACAATGACAATCACCGAGGTCCTCGCCTGACAAAGCAGTACATCGGTAAAATTGGCAGTGGATCAGGTACCAAAGTGAAAGTGGTATCTAAATTTGGGAACGTGAATTTTAAGTAGTGAGCAGCTCAATTACCGCACGATGTTGAGGAAACTCTTGCAATAAAATACCCCGATCTGCGATCTCGAAATCGTTGAAATCAAAGCCAGGTGCCACTGTGCAGCCAACTAAGGAAAAACTAGGGCCTTCAGGAGTCAGGATAGGCTTTGACCCAAACCAGCACCCCGCTGGAACAACTGCCTGAAATACTTCGCCCTGATTTAAGCGATTGCCTAGCCGAATTACGGTCAACGCTCCAGTTGGTGAAATAACGAAAATCTCCAGTGGGCCACCCGCATAGAAATGCCATACTTCGTCGGACTGGATACGATGGAGCGTCGAGATATGATGATTCTCGAGCAGAAAGTAAATGGCAGTACTAAACGACCGATCTCCACCAAATCGATTGGGCAGTGCAGCCTTCGAAATACTTTCGGCAGAACGATACATTTCTGCAAAATAGCCACCCTCGGGGTGAGGTTGCATGTTGAGCAGTCGAACGTAGTCAGCAGCGGTCATGGTTAATGTGGAAAGGGTGAAGTAGGTGTAATGAGTGAAGTAAGTAGAGTGAGTACACTAGCTGTCTACACTTACTGCACTCACTACACCTACTTCACTCACTTAGTTATTGAGCTGCTTTCACAACTGTTAAGAAATCTGCTGCTTTGAGTGAAGCACCACCAATCAGTCCACCATCTACGTCAGGTCGGGCGAAAAGTTCAGCTGCGTTTTGGGCATTGGCGCTACCGCCGTATAGTATTGACGTATCCTGAGCGACAGTATCGCCATACTGACCGGCAATGTGCTGGCGCAATTCAAAGTGCATATCCTGAGCCTGCGCCGAGGAAGCTGTTAGTCCTGTACCAATGGCCCAGATAGGTTCGTAAGCAATAACTACCTTGCCAAATGATTCGGCCGAGAGGTGGAATAGGCTTTCTGTAAGTTGATCTTTTACAAAGCCAATGTAATCACCATTTTCTCGGAGATCGCGTGACTCGCCACAGCAGAAGATTGGCACAAGACCATTTTGGAGAACGATATTCACTTTTTCGGCTAGTTGGGCATTCGTTTCACCGAAATACTGCCGACGTTCGCTGTGGCCGAGAATAACATACTCAATGCCAATAGATTGCAGCATAGGTGCCGAAATTTCACCGGTATAAGCACCCGACGCTTTCTCATGGCAGTTCTGTGCGCCAATTGACACCTTACCGCCTGGGGTTAACTGCTGTTGCGCTGAAGCCAGATAAAGCGAGGGCGTGCATAGTACGACCTTCACATCTCCCGTGACTTCGTCTTTAACCATATTGATTACCTCCGACAATAAGGCTTGTGCTTCGTCGGCTGTTTTATTCATTTTCCAGTTGCCAGCAATAATTTTCTTCCGCATAATAAATTAGTAAGGTGTTCAAAATCAGTTTTCTGAATCAAACGAACGGCTGATTCGTTTCGTAATCCCGGCGAAATTAGGAGTTTTAAACCGAACGAGTTGTTTGTATGCGCGCTAAATTTTGTAGCAGCCCTTATATGCTTGTTTTACCATTTATAACCGACAAAAACCAATCGCTAACTTATTGTGTTATTTAAATAAAAAAATGCGTAATTTTAATTTGATAAAATAAAGCTACATGAAAACGCTGATACTGGCCTTTGGACTGTTACTGTCCTGTCTGGCTGCACGAGGAGATGATCCTCAACGCACGCCTGACAAGGATAGATACGGCTTTTTTCTTGCCGGAAATCGTACCTGGACTCGCATTCCATTTCAACTTCATTCGAATCTGATCGTTGTTCCTGTGCGGGTTAATGAATCAGATACTCTATATTTTATTCTGGATACAGGAGTTAGTAACACGATTATTACTGACCCAACCGCGTTGCAGAAAAGGCCTCTTAACCTAACCCGAAAAGTCAAAATTAGTGGGGCTGGCGAAGGGGGTAGCTTAACGGCTTCTATTGCCATTAACAATACCTTGACCATGGGAGGACTGAAGGCATCTCACCACAACTTGGTTATTTTAGATGAGGATCTGCTTAAACTGTCTGAGTACGTTGGAACGCCAGTTCACGGAATTTTTGGCTATGAAATCTTCGCTAATTTTGTCGTAAACGTCGATTTTCAGCGTCGGGAGCTTGTGATTATGCGGCCCGAAAAATATAAGTACCGTAAGCACAAAGGCGATCGATATCCTATCACAATTCAGGATACAAAGGCTTATACAGATGCCCTTTCGGTGTTTGACGGTCAAAAAACGCTGCCTTTGCGCGTGGTTCTGGATACAGGTGCAGGCCATGCGCTGCTACTCGATCGATCCCGTAGTACGGCGTCAATGCCGATTCCTGAAAAAAATATTCGGGCACAATTAGGAAGAGGATTGAACGGAGTTATTAACGGCAGTTTAGGACGGATTCAGAAAATTCGGTTTGGCCGCTATGAAATGGATAACATCCTGGCTTCATTTCCAGATAGTCTGGGATTTGGGATGAAGTTGGTGAATATGCCCGAACGACAGGGTAATGTAGGCTGTGAACTACTGCGTCGGTTCAATGTTACATTCAATTATCCTGACCAATACATTGTTATGAAGCCCATCAAGCGGCTCATGCATGAGAGTTTCGAACACGATATGAGTGGCATGGAGCTTCGAGCTAAGGGTGATAGCTTTCGTAATTATTACGTCGATAAAGTTCTTAAGGACTCTCCAGCAGCTATTGCCGGTCTGGAAGAAGGCGATGAGGTCTTATTTGTCAATAATAGCTCGACGAAAGACTTGTCAATTAGTGATATCTATAAAATATTTCAGAAAGGCGAAGGCAAAGAAGTATCTGTATTGGCCCGACGAAATGGTCAGTTAGTTGTCGCCCATTTTTTTCTCAAACGATTGATTTAATGTAAGTGAAGTGGTTAAAGTAAGTGCAGTTAGTGTAGTAGTCAATTCGCAATTAACTACTACACTAACTGCACTTACTTTAACCACTTCACCTAACCTACTCCATCCGGTCTAGTTTGAATCGGAATGTTGTGCCCTTGTCAACCTTGCTCATTACGGTAATTTTGGTCTTGTGAGCGTTTAGAATGTGTTTTACAATGGCAAGCCCTAATCCCGTACCTCCACGATCCTTGGAGCGACTCTTTTCAACACGGTAAAAGCGCTCAAAAATTCGGCTTAGGTGCTCAGGTGGAATGCCAGGGCCATTGTCTCGAATAGATACGAGAATGTGCTTTTTGTCTTCTTCAAGATTCACCACAACCCGGCCGTTTTCGTTACCATACTTCACCGCATTCTCCACCAGATTCGTCATTACCTGCGTAATACGTTGCGAGTCAGCTTTGACCCATACCGGGCCAGGTTGGGTTGTTCGTATAGTGAGCGACGCTTTTTTTGCCTGGGCAATCGATTCTAACTGATCAAATACTTCCTGGGTTACGTGAGTAAGATCGACACGACCAAAACTCATTTTTACTTCGCCGGTTTCCAGTTGAGAAAGGGCGACTAAGTCTTTCACCAGTGCATCGAGACCATCAAGACTTTTGGCGGCTTTCGACAGAAACTTATCCCGAACCTTTTCGTCATCGACCGCTCCATCAATGAGGGTGTGAATAAAGCCCTGGGCTGCGAAAATGGGTGTTTTTAATTCATGAGATACATCGGCCAGAAACTCCCGACGGAATTGCTCCAATCGTTTCAATTCGTCAATTTCCCGTTGTTTGCGGGCGACATACACGAAGATTTCATCGTTTAACTTTTTGAACGGATTGTTATTCTTGATGATTGACTTCCGGGAGATGCTGAAGTCGCGAATTTTAAGTTGATGAATGGTTTTGTACATCTTATTGACTTCGCGAAATACGAGCAATTCAATAGCATACAGCACCAGAAAAAACGAAATTGCAAACGACGAAAGCCCAACCACAAACAGCATGCTGTTGGTCACCCCATCAACAAATGTTAAAAAGGCCAGCGTCAATGCCGAAATCAGGCAAGCCAATAAAAGCGCAATAATGCGGGGACTTAAAGACATTTAGAGTCAATTAGTGGAGTGAGTGCAATACGTGGAGTGATGCCAGCAGCCAGATAGTTTGTAACACTCGTAACATGACAAAATTAACTCACTGCACTCACTCCACCTATTTCACCAAGTCAACCAACTTCTGGCTGATCGGTAAACATATAGCCTACGCCCTTGAGGGTACGGATGTGCGTATCGCCGATTTTCTCGCGGAGCTTGCGGATATGCACGTCCACGGTGCGTTCGAGAACATAAATGTCGGCTCCCCAGATTTTCTGAAGCAACTCTTCCCGGCTGCAGACTTTGTTGGGATGTTGCGCCAAAAAAAACAATAATTCAAATTCTTTCTTTGGCAAAATAATCGACTTGTCGTTCTGACTAACCGAATAATTTTTGCGGTTAATTAATAGATCGGCAATCGTAATTTGCTCACCTGGATCAGCCTTCTGAGCTTCGCGCCGGAACAGGGCATTAATCCGACTCATCAGCGCACGGGGCTTAATTGGTTTCGTTATGTAATCGTCGGCACCAACGTCGAAAGCCGCCACTTCTGAATATTCTTCCGAACGGGCAGTTAGATAAAGAATGTACGTTTGGCGCAATTCGGCAATGTCGCGTAGTTGTCGCCCGGTTTCGATGCCATCCAGATGGGGCATCATAATATCGAGCAGAACCAACTCGGGCAGATATGTTCTGGCAATCTCGATGGCTTTCCGTCCATCGGTTGCTGTACGAACCTCGTAACCTTCTTTATTGAGGTTATATTCGAGCATTTCAACAATGTCGGCGTCGTCGTCTACGACTAAAACGCGATGCAGAGGTTGAGCAGCTTTGGCAGCACTCATGCGAAGTGGAAATTGGTGAGTATGACCTACTTTTAGTAGATTGCCTAACATCGGCAGCCCGAAGTTACGTGGCTTATCCGCAACGTTACCAATACTAAACGCATACTTAACAAAAACTTAACAGCTTAGTCATAAATGTCTTGCGTTATTTCTAAGTAAAAACGAGTTTATTGATCAAACGAAAGAATCATATTCCCTCAAACTAAAGCGAATAGTAGATGGTTGGCTAGGTAGGGAATTCAGCCGAATGCTATTACAAAACAAAGCCATCATCGGTTGTTGCCTGCCATTATGGATAATCAATCTTCGGAGGTTCAATTGCCTTCTTATGTTAAACTTGCCAGCGTACTACTTTCGATAGTTATTATAGTCTATGGCCTTCACATGCTGGAAGGGCTCCTTATTCCCCTGGTTTTTGCCATTTTGTTTGCTGTTTTGCTATTCCCACTAGTGCAACGGCTCGAAAATTGGAGAGTACCAAGAGTGCTGGCTATTATATTATGCCTGATATTATCGTTGGCCATACTAAGTGGTTTGTTTTATGCTATTTCGGTTCAGATAAGCAGCTTTGCCGAAGTTATTCCAAAGTTCGTTAAGCGCGGGAGCGAGTACATTGATAGCATACAAACGTTTGCCGACGAGCATTTAAATATAAATAGGCAACGACAGGTTACTGAAGTAAAAAAATACCTTAATCAAGCCCTGGCAGAAGGCGGCACCATCCTGACATCGACCCTATTAGCAACGACCAATATAATTACTAATCTGTTTCTTGTCTTATTGTTTGCCTTCTTCTTTTTGCTTTATCGGGATTTCTTCCGGTCTTTCTTCTATAAAATATTGCGTGGTGTACGCCGATCGAAGATCGATGACGTGATGAAGGGAATTTATGAAGTCGTGAAGGATTATCTGGCTGGGCTGGTTCTGGTCATTCTTATCATCGGGACGCTCATGACGGTTGGCCTGCTCATTCTAGGCGTAGATTATGCTGTTTTCTTTGGATTCTTTGGTGCCTGTTTAGTACTGATTCCCTACTTTGGCCTTTCTATGGGCTCCTTATTGCCAGCGGCATATACCCTGGTTACGCAGGACAATCCGCTCAAAGCATTGGGCGTGATTGGCGTGTTTTTGTTTGTACAAACCCTGGAAGGCAACTTCATTACTCCCTACATTATTGGTTCCAGAGTAAGTATTAATCCATTGGCCGCCATTGTTGTGCTCATTTTGTGGGAAAATATCTGGGGACTTCCTGGACTGGTTTTGGCCTTACCATTAACCGCTATCCTGAAAGTTATTTTCGACGCAACGCAGCCGCTCAAACCCTATGGATTTCTGATTGGCGAAGCTGAAAAACCTCGCCCTCCTATAAAAAACCTACAGGAATTAGCCGAACAACTACCCAAACGAGCCAAGAAGATTGGCAAAGTGGAAGAGAAGAGTTAGTGGAGTAGGTTTTCCTCATTTCACTTACTTCACACACTCCACTAATCACTAAAAATTAAGCGGGTCAAGATTTTTGAAATGGCCGTTCATTCGGATGCGCTGTTTTGTCCGCTCCATATCCGATACGACTGGTAATACTGTATTTAAATGCTGAATTAGGAAAAGCTGCCGTTCCGCTTCGGTTTCTAATGTCAGTAACTCGTATTCCTGCTCTACTGATAACCCAACTTTATGAGCTACTTTATACGAAAGATTCTCGACTGTTGATGTATAGTCGGGTTCAATCTCCAGTAGAGTATATAGTTGTTCTAATCGTTCAGTTAGTGCTGATGCATGTGCGCTGAAACTGTCACTAGGTTCAACTAACTCTACTTCACCACCAGCGTAGAGTTTTCCAGGTAAAGGATTTTCGAAATTGACTAACCGAAAAACTCCCAATCCTTTCGATTTAATATCCATGCGGCCATCGGGATATCGCTTGTGCAGCGTTGTCACATGCATTTCTGTGCCGTAGCCGGGAAGTTTATTATTAATGAAAGCTGGAATCCCAAACGTCCGTTCTTCCTCCAGGCACTCATCGATAAGTTGGCGGTACCTTGGTTCAAAAATGTGGAGATTCAAATCCTCGCCGGGGTAAACAATTAGGCTAAGAGGAAATAAGGAGAGCATTTTTTCCATAACGCCGAAAAGGTACGGGTTTTAGTTGAAAATAGCGTCTGATTCCACAAAACGGACGTTTCGGGCGTGCGCTTCGGCATAAATTGTATCGCCTAAGTAGCCTAATCCTGTAACATCAGACATGCAATCGGTCACGACAACCAGTTTGGAAACAAGTTCAGGTGCAAAATCCAACAGCTGTTTGAGACTATTGGCTACGCAGTGCGATTTGGCTTCGCCCATTAGATAAACTGTATCGAAGCGTGCCAAATCATCAATCAAGGCAGTGTTGAGTTGAGTTTCGGGCACGGTTGGATCAGGCACCTGCGCCCGAAAAATACCAAAGTGTTCAGATAGGGGATATAACCCTTTTTGCACAGCTACATAGTCAAGATCACGCTGTCGAGACCAATCCTTCAGTGCATCGAGTAGAGTGTCGTGCAATGCAGCTCCCCGTGAACCAATTAAACAGTGTTGTGGCCAGATGAAATGGGTAAACTGCCCATCTGCTTCAAGATCGTGAACGTATTTTATGGCCTTTTCGGGAGAAAAACGGGGTATCCATAAGCCAGCATCAACAGCTGCACCCGTAATCGGGGTAAAAGGTGCAGGGTGATTGCCTGTGGCATCCTGCCAGAATAGCGGATGAGCAATATCTAAAATATGATGTGTATCGAGCGTAACAACAATATGATCAATCTGACCCGTATGTTGCCGAATAAGTTTGGCCATTCGATCAACATCTTGCTCTGCTCCTGGCACAAATAAGGCGCCATTGGGATGACAGAAATCGTATTGAGCATCAATAATCAGGAAAGCGTTTTTCACGATTGCTTTGAGAGGGTTTGTATCTAGGATAATAGAATCGTTAGGCAGGTTGTTTCGGTAAAATCTGGTAAAGTGAAATAAGTGAAAAAGGTTCTACACATCGAACAACTTACCCCTTTTTCGTTACTTTGATGTATGAATTATTGTGAACTCCAACTGCGCCTGTCGCCCGATTATACCGATATCCTCACCGCCGAACTGGCCGAACTTGGTTTTGAGTCATTCGTTGAAACCGACGAAGGTCTGAATGCCTACATCATTGAGTCGGATTTTGATGAAAAGGCCATTCAGGAATTGATTGTTAAATACGAGGGTCAGACCGCAATAGCCTACGAAGTTAGTTCGTTAGAAAAACGAAACTGGAACGCCGAGTGGGAACGAGAATATGAGCCGATAGAAGTTGCCGACCAGGTTCGGGTCCGGGCGTCCTTCCATGAGTCGGATGCCCGGTTTCGTTACGACATAGTCATCAATCCGAAGATGTCGTTTGGTACCGGCCATCATGAAACCACCGCCATGATGCTGGAACAACAGCTCGGCCTTGATTTTGCCGGAAAATCAGTACTCGATGTGGGTAGTGGTACCGGCATTCTGGCGATTCTGGCTGAGAAAATGGGTGCCCAGACGGTACTGGCCTTCGATATTGAAGAGTGGGCCGTTGAAAATGCCCGCGAAAATGCTGAACTAAACGACTGCCCACAGATTACGGTGTTTCAGGGAACCATTGCCGATGTTGACCCAACGACCCAATACGATATCGTACTCGCCAACATCAACCGAAATATATTGCTGGCCGAAATCCCCTCTTACACAAACTTATTGAGGAATAATGGGTATCTTGTTGTGAGTGGTTTTTACGAAAACGACGCGCCAGATATTGAACAGAAAGCGTTGGAGGTCGGATTGAGTCTGGCCAATCGAGCAACAACAAATCAATGGACTTCTTTGTCATTTTATAAACCCTGATAAGGTTCGACTGTCGAACATCAATCAGCTGCTGGATATGAATCGTATTTATTATAGTCTGATAATACCCATGATCACCCTGACTGTCTCGTTCGGTCAGGCGGTTCGGCTTTCCGATAAGCCAGACCAGTTTATGGCCGACGTACAGAAGTTAATGGCGACAGGTGGGCCGGTGGCTGTTCGGGCGGGAACGAATTTACAGGCACTCTGGTCCGAAAATCGACTCTCTGCACAGCAACAGGAACGAGTGATGGTATTGAGTCGGAAAATGAATCAGAAACGGCTTCCGGCAGCTACGCACTTTACGCCTTTCTATGAAGCCCTTTATCTGACCGCTCAGCAACAACCCGCTACCAATACTGACGGCCTATTAACAATTGCCGAGAAGTTATTCGACACTAATGATCCCAAAACATTTGCCCGAAGCCTTGAAACTACTCGGCGATTTATGGAGCGGCATGAGCTTTATGCCAGTAATTATAACAAACTTTATGCACTTGGCGGAACGTATGAACTGCGCTATGTCGAAGCGATAAAACCTGTCCAGCCAGGTGCGATTCAGACGCCGGCAGATTCCATTGCAGCGGCAAAAGCTGCCGCTGAGCGATCACGGTTTGATGGCTGGGATACACCCGCTGTTGCTGATTCTACGCAGCCGCGTCAGTTGGGACCTCAATACATTCCGCAGCGTCGACTTATTCCGACCGTTTCGGGGGCCCTGATTACGTTGAAAGACGTGACACTAGCCATGGTCGCGAATGGCGATTCGGCAGTGTTAGCGAATACCAATGGTGATTTAATGCTCAAAGATGGTGTCCTAGTTGGCCAGGGTGGTAAGTTTACCTGGACGAACGCTGGTCGTCCTGATATTTTTGTAACATTAAGTGAGTATGCACTCACGACCATGAATCCGCGTTTGCAGGCCGATGATGTTGTATTGACCTATGGACCTGCCAAGCCGATTAAAGGTGTGTTTGAATACGTCTGCAAGAAAAAAGGCGGGCCCATTACATATCCGCGCTTCATGTCCTGGCAGAACGACGTTAAACTGCCTGACCTGGGGCCAGATATTGACTACCGGGGTGGATTAGCCCTGTCGGGAACGCAAATGGTGGGGGCATCGGCCAGTGGACAGCCTGCCCAACTGACGGTTAAATACAATGGGAAACCGGCCTTTAAAGCAACCAGCCGCCGATTCGATTTCAACATGAGCGACACGACGTCTGTCGATTCAACTAAGGCAGGATTAGCACAGTCTGGCTTTAACACAACCGAACCGGCAAAACCGGCCGTTTCTACAAAGGGTGGAGCGCGGCCAACTATTTCGGCTACGTCAGCTTCATTTATTGGTTACATAGAGACCGATTCGATTACGCATCCATCTGTGATGCTGCGATATGACAAAAAACAACGTATTGCCTGGCTGGATCGTGAGCAGCGGACTGATTACGCCCGTGTTCCCTACGCCGACTCATACCATAAGTTTTATATATTGCCCGAAATCGTACGCTGGGACCTGCCACGTCGAAAGGTTGATTTCTATCAGGTTGGGGCCAAGCGGGAAGTTCCGGTACGGTTCGAGTCGTTCGATTACTTCCAGCCGCAACGTTATGCCGACCTGACAGTCGACTATGGATTCCATCCTTTGCAAATTGTAGCAAATTATATCTCGACTCAAAAGCAACGGATTTTCTATGAGGATGATATTATCCAGTTTGCCAAAAAAGTTAACCCTGTATCGCTGCGGGGTTCGCTGAATCGAATGGTGCTGGAAGGGTATATGACTCGTAATCCTATAACACAAGAGATGCGGTTGAGTCAGAAAGGGATTCTGTATGTGCTGGCCTATTCGAAGAAAAGCGACTATGATAACTTCCAGGTACAATCGGTATTTGCCTCAAATGATAGTATCAAGAACGCCAGCATCAATCTCGACGACAAAATTCTGACCATCCGAGGGGTTAATCAATTCACAATATCGGATTCGTTGAAGGTATTTGGTTACCCGTCCGATAAAACACTACGAATTGGTAAAGGCCGAGACTTCACGCTCAACGGTCAACTAAAAGCCGGGACGTTACGCTATGCGGGTCGGGATCTTAAGTTTAATTACGACAAGTTCTCGATGAACCTCAACAAGATTGACTCGATTACCTTCTCGTCACAGAAACTGGCGGCACAGGGAAAAGAGGGAGAAATTGGGGGCGATATTAAATACGAGAATCCCGGCACAGTCTATTTAGCAAGTGCCGATAACAAATCCGGTCAGGTTGCCGGCAAGAAAACTACCCAGCGATTGGTGATGCCTGAGGGAATGACTGTGTATTTCAATCAACCTGTGCGGGGCAATATCACGTATAATCAGAAAGTCTATTTCAAAATTCCGGCTATTGACAACGATAGCCTTGGGAAGGGCGATATTTCCTTTGTGGGTACCTTCTTCTCCGATGGCATTTTTCCACCCTTCAAAGCACAGCTAGTAACCATGCCCGACAATACACTGGGCTTCGTACACAAGGCACCGGCAACAGGCTACCCTGTTTATGCAGGTAAGAAAGGGGCAACACCGTCAACGGTAAAGTTTACGGGTGAGGTGGTTATGGATAAAAGCGGACTTCGGTCTGAAGGCGTACTGAGCCACATGACGGCCAGCCTGAATACCAAAGGCATTTTATTCATGACTGATTCGCTGCTGGCCTCTGGTGAAAAGGGAGAAATTAAGGAAGGCTTGATCGGGAAAGGCTATTTTCCGCAGGTTCAGGTGAACAATTTCAGTCTCAAGTGGTGGCCTAAAGCAGATAGCATGGTCATTACCACGCAGAAAAATAACTTCAATTTGTACAGCGCAACGACCAATCTCGAAGGTGGTTTGGTATTGCGTTCTTCTGGATTATTTGGAAATGGAACTCTGCGTCGGAAAGATTCCGAGACAATTTCAAACAGTATCAAATTTAACAAAGAGGGTTTCCTGGCTAGTAATGCTCATTTTAAGATCGTCCCGACTACTGAGACTCCAGGAACGCAGATTGGTAAACCCATTCTGCTGGGGAACGATATTGATGTAGACTTTAACCAGGTAAAAGGCATTGTTGGTTTAGCGATCACGAAAAAGGAAAGTATTGGCGATACAGTACAAGCCAGTATGGAATTCCCATTTGCTGCCTATAAAACCAGCATTAACCGGGCTCAGTGGAATGTAAATGCTAAAACTATTGCCATGAAGGGCGACGTGAAAACATCAACCTTCACGGCTACTGCCGAAGAGCAGGAAGGGCTAACCTTCAACGGGTCGGCGGCTTTGTATGATGTGGAAAAGCGTACTTTAAACATTAGCGGTGTTCCTTATATCACATCGGCAGATGCCCGTATTTATCCTGACAAAGGGTTGGTATCTATCCGGCGTAACGGCGAAATGCTGGCACTAAAAAATGCAAAGCTCGAATTAGATACGATTAATCTGTTTCACCGACTGAAAAACGGGAACATTCAGGTGCTTTCCCGGACGCGTTTTGCGGGTGATGCTACGTATCAATTCGCTACTGCCAAAGGAGATACTGCCAGCATTAAAATGGGTAGTTTCGAATTGAAGGAAGCGCCTGCCGTAGCCTCAGCTAACCTGACTGCCGATGCCAAGAAAACACCTAAAAGTCGCCGTTCGGCAGCAGCCAAGCCAGTAACAACTTATTTCACCGTTGCCCGAGCTGAAGTTGATGAAGATGATAACCTGCAATTGGCGCCTAAAATGCTGTTCAAGGGGACCATTGCTATGCAGGCCCCTTCCCGCGATCTGGCTATGGACGGATTTATTAAACCAGCCCTGAAAAAACGGCAGGATTTAGTTGGTGGCTGGATTCCGTTCAAAGAAAAAGTAGCCGAGCGGCTTGAAATTAAGGTAGATAAAAATCTAAAAAATGAAGGAGCGCAGCAATTAGTTGCCGGAATTCATTTCCGGTTGGGCGGGGCCGGCTTATACCCAACCTTCCTGTCGCCCAAAGAAGATGCAAAAGACGATGATCTCTTTTCTGCAACGGGTGTTATGCGCTACGACGAGAAGGATAAGGTGTATCGAATAACGTCAAAAGGTAGCGATTCACCAGCGAGCCAGCCTGTTGCTGAAGCTCCTGCAACGGCTAGTGCGAAAACCGACAGCGCCAAGGTTGATAGCACTGCCAGTGTTGCTGTTGTAGAAGATGAAGTAGAAAATGCATTTACGTTCAACGATGCACGTGGGCTAATGACGTTCAAAGGAAAGTTGAATCTCCTGAATGCAGCTCCGCACGAATACCTGCTCTCGGCTGGGTCGGCACGGATCAATATCGATAGTAGTCAATATCGATTCAATACATTGCTGGCTTTCGCTTTTCCCGTTCCTGATCCGATTAATGGCCTTATCTCCGACAAGCTCGTTAAAACAAATCAGGAAGAGAAAAATGATGAAGCAGCTGATGATGATCTGAACCGGCTTTCGGATAAATTGCTGCCCCTGATTGGTTTACAGGCGGTCGAAGCTTACCGTGTGAAAGCCCAAAACCAACATGTACCGCTCAATCAGGCATCACCAAAATTAAATGCGATGCTCGTCTTGGCTAACGCCAATCTACGCTGGTCTACAAAATACAATGCCTTTTACAGTACCGGGCAGTTAGGTGTGTCGAATATTATGGCAGCCGACATTAATGCCCAAATGGACGGCTTTGTCGAAATAAGAAAGACAGGTAACGGAGATGAAGCCAGTATTTATCTCGAGGCTTCACCCGATGTGTGGGTATTTTACGACTACAAACCGGGTAACTCGCCAACGGCTTTAGGTCAATTGGCTATTATTACCTCAGAGCAGGATATAAACGATCGACTGATTGCAGGTTCTAAAAACTCCGCTAAAGCTACGATTGAAGTTGTGCCTGCTACGGTCGATGAGAAGACACTCTTTGTAGATCGCTATCTCGATCAATATAAAACTAAAGCCAAACCTGCTCCAAAACCCAAAATACAGCCAGGGCAAAAGGTTGTAAAAGAAGAGAAAAAGAAAGACGAAAAGAAAAAAGATAAAGAAGCGGAGAAAGAAGGATTTTAACCGTTTTTTGTCCTTCCGACGGAGGAGGAATCTCAAGCTTGACTATTACGAAACTTGAGATTCCTCCTCCGTCGGAAGGACAAAAACTGGTGTACACCGATATAAAACCTACGTGAAAGTTCTTTGGCGCGACCTGCGCAATCATCTTCGCTCTGATTTTCGGCTTGACCTTTATTTGGCAATTGCTGCCTGGGCTGCGTTGCTGCTTACCGTCAATTTCTACTTTGATCTAGAAGACGCCTACATTGACTCATTTCAGGGTAAGCCAATCTGGCCAGTTCTTTATTTTTGCCTATATGCCACTGCCTACTACGTTAGTGTCTGGTTATGGACGCACTTTCATAATCGTCCTGACATCTGGCAAACCCGTGGTTTCTGGCTTCGTAGTGGAGTTGCGCTGATTTCCTATTCGATCTACGCTGGGTTTTACGGGCACAGCGAATGGAGTCGACAATTATTCGATGGGCAGATTTATGTGTTTGCTTACTATTGCCTGCACAATTTGCAATCGGTTTTAACGATTGTACTCCCTCTGTATCTCTTCTATAAGTTTGTCGACCCATATCCGAGCAGTTTTTATGGCATGGCTCCCAAACGCAAGGGCTTGGTATTATATGCATTGATGCTGGCTCTGATGATTCCGCTTATTACATTGGCGTCGTTTCAACCCGATTTCCTGCAATCTTACCCGACCTACCGCGATACCAACGCCAATGAGTTCTTCGGCGTGCCAGAATGGGTAACAGCTTTCATCTACGAACTTTGTTATGGCTGGGATTTTGTGCCAACGGAACTGCTTTTTCGAGGCTTTCTCGTGATTGGAATGAGCCGAGTTCTTGGGCATGGAGCGGTGTTGCCAATGGTTGTTTGGTATTGCTCTATCCACTTTGGACGGCCATTAGGTGAAGCTGTTTCTTCCTTATTTGGCGGTTATTTGTTGGGCGTATTGGCCTTAAGTACCCGAAGCATTTGGGGTGGTTTGCTTATTCACATCGGCATTGCCTGGGGCATGGAGATTGCTGCTTTTTTGCAAAAGGCAACTCACTAAGTCTGTAAAAAAACTCTGCGTTCTTTGCGCTTACCTTTGCTTCCTTTGCGTTTTAAAAAGATGAACAACATATCTATTCCACCCGGCAAAAAGTTCGATGCCATTGTTGTCGGCTCGGGCATTAGTGGGGGCTGGTCGGCTAAGGAACTGTGCGAAAAAGGACTCAACGTATTACTCCTCGAACGGGGACGAATGGTTGAGCATGTCAAGGATTACCACACGGCCACCATGAATCCGTGGGATTTTCCGCACCATAATCAGGCCATGCCGCTTGAGTTGCTGAAACAATACCCTGTGCAAAATCGAACGGGTTTCTCGATTACCGAAGCGACTCATCAATACTTCATCAACGATCTGGAGAATCCATATGTTGAAGAAAAACCGTTTGACTGGATTCGGGGCTATCAGGTTGGAGGGAAATCGCTGATGTGGGGCCGTTATTCGTTTCGCTTCTCTGATCTTGATTTTGAAGCTAACGCCAAAGATGGCATAGCGACGGACTGGCCCATTCGGTACAAAGACATTGCGCCTTGGTACGACTACGTCGAGAAGTTCGCGGGTATTGCCGGGAACCGCGATGGCCTACCGCATTTGCCTGATGGGCAGTTTCAGCCCGCCATGCCCGACAACTGTGTAGAAGCTCATCTTCGAAAAACCGTAAATAGCGAATTTCCAGATCGCAAGGTTATTTCGGCACGAGCGGCTCACCTGACGGCACCAACCCAAGAACAGACGAATCTGGGTCGGGCAAAGTGTCAGTATCGAAATCTTTGCATGCGGGGCTGTCCATATGGGGCTTATTTTAGCACGCAATCCGCAACGCTGCCTGCTGCCCGTCGAACCAAACGACTTACGGTTCGCCCACATTCTATTGTCAATTCAATCATTTATGATGAAAAGACGGGCCAGGCAACGGGTGTTCGGGTAATTGACGAGCAAACGCACCAATGGCATGAGTTTAAAGCCAGCATTATTTTCCTGAATGCATCGGCGCTGGGTCCGACCTATATCCTAATGAACTCCAAATCAAAGCGCTTTCCAAATGGCATGGACGATAGTGGACAGCTTGGACGTAATCTAATGGATCACCATTTTCATGTAGGCGCCACCGCCGATTACGACCATGATCTAGACAAATATTATTACGGTCGACACCCGGCAGGCTTATACATTCCGCGTTTCCGAAACCTGCCTAATCAGGCGAAACAGGCCTTTAAGCGGGGTTACGGTTTTGAGGTGTACACCAACCGTGAAAACTGGGATCACGCCTACCATGACGAGGGCTTTGGGGCTGATTTTAAAGAGAAAGCTACCCAGTTTGGTACCTGGAAAATTACACTTGATGCCTTTGGCGAGTGTATGCCTTATGAAGATAATCGGGTGTATTTGACCGATGAAATTAAGGACAAATGGGGGCAACCTGTCCTGAAAATGGACGTTCACTACCGAGAGAATGAAACCCTAATGCGAAAAGATGCCCATGACCAGGCCATTCAAATGCTGGAAAAGTCAGGATTCTCGAATATAGAAGGTTTCGATAGTCAGGCGCATCCGGGATTAAGCATTCACGAAATGGGTACGGCTCGGATGGGAACTAGCCCGAAGAATTCCGTCTTCAACAAATTCAACCAGCACCACGTCGTCAAAAATGTGTTCTGTACCGATGGAGCCGCCATGACATCGTCGCCTTGCCAGAACCCATCGTTGACCTATATGGCCCTATCCGCAAGGGCCGCAGACTACGCCGTAAAAGCGTTGAAGCGGGGCGATTTGAAACAGTAATTAAACATAGAGAGTGGTGTCAGGTTCGAAAACCTGACACCACTCTCTATGTTTAATTACTCCCTATAACACCGTATTTCCATTAACGACGCTGGAGCAAAATCCGCTTGACCAGGACTGGTGCTTTTCTTCAGATGAATAGTCAAGCTACTCGTTTCAATCGGCTGATCGAAGCGGATTGTGTTGCTGGTCTGATGGTTATGCGTCTGATGGTAGATACGCTCCTGCTGGTCGTTGCAGACTACATATTCCTGCACGCAGAACGGCCCGACGGTTTCTGGGTGAGTCATAATGACTGTTTCCAGCGGATGGTCGAAATCGGTGTCGAACCGTAATTCGACACGGTTAATTTTTTGGCGAGTAGGCCAGCTCAACGTCAACGTAGGGTTTACATCGTCAGCTTTTGCAACCCAGGCGTTGGGCTGATTGGTGGGGCGTTGAATCCCATTCCGAACGTTTGTCGGACTGAATAATCGGATACCGGTTTGAATTCGAAGCGCAATATTATGTCCCGCTGGTCGGCGTTCGGGGCACCAGAACTCGAACGTATCGACGCCAATATCTTCCGAAGGCTCCTGTTTTCCATAATTCGAAACGGCCGGATTGATCTTATTGAACACCGATAATACTCCCGTAACGCGCAACTGGCTGTATTGCAGTTGAATGTGCTCGTTTTTTATAAACGTAACAAAAACATATTGCGGCTCCGAAAGCTGGCTCTTAAAAGGTAAGTTTATGTCCTGCTTGCCTTTGCGCAAAGGAATAGTTAGTGTCTCAAGCGTTACATCAGGTGTATGGTTAAACGGTTTGCTACTTCGTCTTAGCTCAACGGTTAGCGTCGTGTCCTGATCGGCTGTTACGAAGGCCGTCAGCTGCGGAATAGAGCCAATCGGCAATGGCAACATTTGAGCGGCAGAAGAAGTCAGCGGTAACAAGGGACCATCAGCCGGTAGCTCGTTCAAAACAAATTCACTGGATGCTGAGAGCTTTGCCTGTTGCGTGAGGTCAGTACTGTCCTGAAGTACGAAGCCCGGAATATGCTGCCCCGCTTTTAGTAATTCCTGCTGTAATTCCTGCATCCGAGTCGGTTCGGTCAAGTCGCGGGGAAGCAACTGATTTTGCGTGCATAGTGCCGCAGCCATACCCACGGCCTGCGCAACGTGGGCACCAGTCGCCATTACTCGAGATGAACCAAACGCTACGTGCGAAGCACTAATAATACGCCCGGCAATGAAAAGATTTGGTACGTTGTGGCTATACAGACATCGATAAGGAATTTGATAAATCCCCTTACTATGCCATTGATTACAACCCGGTTTCTCGGAGAAAATACCATCGGCAGGGTGTAAATCAATCGACCAGCCGCCAAAAGCTACGGCATCGGGATGTGTCCGTTGCTCAACTACGTCCTGTTGAGTCAGCATGTAATCACCTTCGAATCGGCGACTTTCGCGCTTGCCGGGAATTTGCCCAACCCATTCGAGCGTCATGGTTTCGGCTTCGGGAAACTGGCCGGAATTCTTGATATAATTCCAGACACCGTACACGACTTTCCAAAGCTCCCATTTGATGGTTTCGGTATCGTGAACCGTATCTAATCGGCCACCGTATTCAATCCACCAGAGTTGGCAACCATATTCCTGCGCGTTGAAACGTTTGTAACGTGGTATTTTGGTAATATCATCCAGAGCATAAGCTGGTGGCACGAAGCGCACCGGCCGACCCGTGTCTTTGGTGTAGAAATAAAGCGAATGACCCAACAACTCGCCGTATTCTGCTGTTGGCGCAAACTTCTCCCCGAACTCTTCGCGACTTTCGGCACCCATCCGAAAGGCAGCTCCCGATTGAAATCCGACGATACCATCGCCCGAGGCATCACAGAAAAGTGGCGCTACCAGTTCGTAGGCCGTACTGTTCTGGCTGCAAAAGGCTTTTATACCACTAATCTTTTCGCCCAATTTCTCAACTTCATAAACAGCCGTATTCAACAGCAAGGTGATATTTGGTTCCAGGATAACTTTTTCCAGAAGTATCGTATCAAATATCAGTGGATTGCCTTCGGGGTTACGGTATAGGTTTTCGACTAGAAGTTCGTCAATTACACCACCTTCGCGTGCCCAGCGGTTATTGTTGCCCATGTGTGAGGTAGCACCCAACACCCATAATCGTACTTCGGATGATGAGTTTCCGCCCAATACAGGACGATCTTGTACGAGTACAACCCGGGTGCCTGCCCGGGCAGCCGTAATTGCGCAGCAAACGCCCGACAGCCCTCCGCCAACAACAATCAGGTCAGCATCGTGGCGAATAGTTTTTGGGGTTCGTTTATCGACTGCTTGTTCGCGTATCATTCGTTAAATCAATCGTTTGGGTGAGAATAGAAAATCCAGTTGGCTTCATGACTTCTACAGTCAGCGTTTTGTCGAAACCACGCACGGGAATGCTTATATCGGCCTGTTGGCCTGGTTGTAGGTCGGGGATAGGAATTGTTCTGTTGTTCGTTTTTAGTGAATAATTTTTGATGGCGTAAGCTGGAAAGTCGTTTCTGGCTGCTACGCGGAGTTTTAAGGTATGTACGCCTTCGCTACCGGTTTCCCAACTGATTTTCTCGACCGTAACGGGAGCCATACCCGTTTGATGCGTTTGGTAGAGTGGTCGCTTCGACCGGTCTCCCCGAACTAATCCCCACGGACGAGTACCGTCTGGATTGGTGCCATCGTGTCGACTCAGGTAATCATTAAACGACCACCACGAAGTCCCGACTATGTAAGGCAATTGCCGGACGTCGGTGAGAAACTTCTCAAGGTGCGTTACCTGACCCATTTCTCCATCTTTACCGTCGGCTCGTGTGCCATACTCACTAATGAAAATCGGTTTGTCGGGATAGAGCGAATGAATATGTTTTAGAATGTTAAGGTGATTGCCATACGTATTGGTCGAAATAAAATCACAATACTGGCTGGCTTCGTCTTCGGGCTTTTTAGGCATGATGTTCAAGCGCATGGACGCAAATGTGTACAGACGTGTGGGGTCGAGTTCACGAGCATAGGCGATCATGTCTTTCGTCCAGCGCTGGCCCGCGGGCTGCTCGGAGAGGTATTCGTTACCCACACTATACGCAATTACGCAGGGGTGATTCCAGTCCCGTTCGGCCATTTCGCGGAACTGTTGACGGAATTTCGTGCGAATAGTATCGTTGTCCATTTCTCTCGGCGTCAATTGCCAGTTCCCGGCTTCGCTGATAATCAGCATGCCATTACGGTCGGCCCAGTCGTAAATGGTTTCAGATGGTGTGTAATGCGTTAGGCGGTGAAGTTCCATTCCTGCCTCTTTCATCAGTCGCATATCTTTTTCGACCAGCCAATCAGGCTCCAGCGATCCCAAGCCCGGATAGTCTACTACACGATTACCACCCGCTACTTTAATGGGCTGCCCGTTGAGCAATAATTGAGCATTTCGAACCTCAACCTTCCGAATCCCGAAATGAGTTCGAACGGTATCCGTAGCCGCTACTACCTGTATATCATACAAGGTTGGCTGGTCGATACTCCACAGCTTTACATCTGCGGCTTTCAGAACGGTTTCTGTTTCTAATACGGCTGTTTGGTTCGCGGCTACATTGCCCAGTTGCTGTTTCCAGACAAGCGTAATGGGTTTGCTATTTTGCTCTACCCGAAACGCTAGTTTTGGCGTGACAGTCTGGCCGCTCGCGTTGCGAATCCGGGTTTTGATTTTCAGCGTAGCCGTGCCTTTAATTAAATCGGGCATGGCTTCCGTTTTTACATTTTCGACATACACATCTGGCTCAACGGTTAGGTAAATGGGTCGAATAAGGCCGCCGTAGTTTACCCAGCCCGGAAATGGATCATTGGGTTCATTGTAGTCTTTCGCGCCGGGGATAGTGCCTACCCGCCAGGTATTGTTATTGACTGAAATCGCAATGGTATTATCCGAACCCGTTGCCTTCAAAAAGCTGGTTACATCGAACTGAAAGGGTGTGTAGCCGCCTTCATGGGTACCGACTTTCTGGTTATTGATCCAGATCGCCGTTTCGTAATACGATGCATCCAAATGAAGGATTACGCGTTTGCCTGCAGTTGGTTGCCAGGGGAAAGTCCGGCGGTACCAGGCTGTACCCGTATAAAACTGATAGCGGGGATCGACTGAGAAACAGTGGGGAACGGTTACTTTATTCCAACGGCCTAGTGGCGCATCTTCCCGATACCATTTGGCCGTTTCGCCAACGTCCATCGGATCCATCGCAAATACCCATTGACCGTGTAACGGAATCGCATTCGGATCGCGAATGGTGTATTGGGCGAGTGCTGGGAATAATAGACTCGTTAGTACTATAAGCAGTATTGTATGACCTAAGTGCTTCATTGATTAGTGATTCGAATTGATAAGTTTATCCGCCTGTTGCGATTCTGGTAGTAGTTGAACGCGTTGAGAAGCACGATACGGAATCAATGCTGCCAGCAGAACTACACCGCCAAGTCCTGCGGTAATACCTCCGCCCACGCTGGCAAATGTGCTTAAGCCACCCAGCATTAACGCAGTGAATACCAGTGATCCGGCAATTACCTGCAACCCAAACCGATTCTGTTTCCGTATGGCCAGGGCTTCTTCTGGTGATTCAATTTGCGCATCGTCCCTTTTTTGCTGACGGGTAATCAGGTACTGATAATACTCACTCGCTGTCGTGTCTTTTGAGCGTGCCCATAGTTCGTAGCCTAGTAAAAGCAGCAAGGGAAGCCCGACGCCAATGATGGTTTCTGTACCTCGGGTAAGCTTAAAGTCTAAAAGTAGAGGAGCTAGAATTTTGAAAAACAGATTGACGGTTAGACCAATACCCGTTACCCAAAGCGTCGCCCGACTGGTCAGGCGTTTTGAGAATAAAGCCCAAAGGGGAGGAGCGAGTAGTGGGCCGCCCGAAATGGACGAAATACTGAGAACAACTTCGACAATGCCACCGGCTGCGGGTACCATCAGGGCAATCCCAATCATGCCTAATCCAAACACCCAGGAGGAACCCCGAGCCACCTGAATCAGCTTTTTATCGGACGCTTTCGGATTGATTAGTCCTTTGTAAATATCATTCGTAAAAACGGCCGATACTACGTTCAAAGCTGTATTCGCACTGGCTGATGTTGAGAAATACATGCCCGTCAGCATGAGCCCGAGAAGACCTGGTGGCAGCACGAGTTTGCAAATCATGAGATACGCATTTTCGGTATCGAGTCCAGTTAGCGATGGATTGATGGCTTTATAAATCATGGGCGGCATCATCCAGATGACTGGGCTGATGAGGTACAATCCGGCAAACAGAAATGCCACTTTTTTCGCTGATTTCGGACTGTCGACACTTGTATAGCGTTGCACAAATGTCCAGTTGCCACCGATGTAACAGATGTGGTAAATGACAAAGGCAGCTATAAATCCGAACGTGTATTCACCATTCAGAAGATTGAAAAAATCGGCTGGTACGTGCTGCGTGAATCCTTCGATACCTCCCACTTTATCCAGCGAAAGCGGTAGGAGAATAAAAACGGCTGAGGACAATACGACAAACTGCAAAATGTCGGTCACCATAACGGCCCATAAGCCACCAACGGCTGTGTAGGCAATCATGAAAAAGCCCAGACCAATTGTGCAGGGCACCAGCGGTAAGTTGAGTGATGAGCTAACCAATTTGGCCACTGGATACAGTACCGAGCCTTTAATGAACAGCGAAACCAGTGTAAAAATGAAGATGTAGGCTTTCTGAACGGTCGTTCCCAGACGGGCACGGATAAACTCGGCCGCTGTTAGTGCGCCCGTTTGTTTCCAACGGGGAGCCAGATAGATTCCCGTTACCAAAGCACCAATGCACATTGTCCACTGAATGGTGATGGCTACCCAGCCGTGTTTGTAGGCAATAGACCCCCATGCCACGAACGTACCCGCCGAGAAGAAGCTCATGAACAGCGACAAGCCGCCAATGAACCACGGCACGGCCTCACCACCCGCAAAGAAGGACTTCAGATTCCGGCCCGTTCGGGCAAATAGCATCCCGATGCCCAGAACAAAGGCCGAAAAAATGACAATGACTGCTGTATCTATGGTTGTATTCATAATGTCTTTTTTATTTTTGACAGGATTTACAGGATGAACAGGATTTTTTATTCCATCCAGCAATCTGGTGTTCGGCATAATCAAAGATTACGCTCAACCTTAAGGATTTGAGACGAAAAGAAAAATCCTGTTCATCCTGTAAATCCTGTCAAAAAATTACTGTAAATCAATCTCCAGCACACTCTGACCAAATCCTGGTAGATCAATCGAAATAGCATTGGCAGAAACCGTCTGATTGGTTGGTAACCACTTAGCGCTTGCAATGCTCTTTTTCAATACTGCCGGATTAATCTGTATGTTGGATTTCGTTGGTTGTGCCCGATTATTTTGCAGAACGACATACAGCTTTTTCTGATCGGCAGACTGCGCAAGAATGTAGTCGATAACAGGACTATCGGGTTTTACCAGTTCTTCCTGAATCAGTAGGGTCGCAGGTTGACCGTAGATCGTTCCAGCTTTGAAACCGTACGTTTGATGCGGGCCAACTTTCGGCGTTACAAATCCGCGTGGGAACGTTATTTTCCCCGCTGACCGCAATTCGGCTTCGGCCATCAAATAATCAGTCAACCAGCCAATTTGCCACCAGGCATGGTGTGGATAAGGGCCAGCCCCTCTGTTCATGGCTTGCCAATAGTAAGAGGCTACGCTGGTTTTGGGGTCGACGAACGCATCTCGCCCAATCGCACCCGCGCGAGCCATATCGGCAAAAATCGGCTCTTTGGTCAAGCCATACATCCGAATAAACAGCCCGGCGTGACTGCACAATTGAATAGGCCCGTGACGAGTCGCTGAACCGAAAATGCCGCCATGCTCAAAACTTAATCCTGTCTGGCTAATCTCCCAATCTTCGCGGGCGACCCCATTTACGGTTTTGGGCTTGTGGCTGGCAATAGGATGGGTGTAGATAGAAGAGGTATATACTTTGGCGGCTGTAATAGCCGATGTTTTGTAGCGCGCGTCGTGGGTTAAATCATACAAATCCAGCAGCGCCTGCGCCGACTGGCCGGTTGCGAAATCGGGAGCGTAACGGGCGTCTCCACATACACCAAGGTAACTTCCTGTTTCGATGGCGTTTTTCAGAAACCAATCGGCACCTTTGCGGGCGGCAGTGAGGTATTTCGGATCTTTCAGAATGCGGTAGGCAACGATCAGTCCGTAGAATGTTGGACGTACATCCAGAATGTCTTTGAAGATTTCCTGTTCCGTATGCCGGTCATAGGCGACGGCCCAACTACCATCTGGTTTCTGCCATGTTAACAACCGATCAGCACCAAAGCGAAGCCGTTCTCTTAACTCGGTACTGTTTGGCTCGAACAACAGCATATTGCCGATGTCGAGCATGGTGTAATAGGTGAGGCCAATGGGTTCGACAACTTCGCCCCACTCTTCGACAAATTTTTTCTTTTTCGCCAGATAATACTGTCCTTCAGGCGCTCCCTTGAAAAAGCTGTTGCCAGTTTCCTGCTGGGCGAGTTTAAAATTCTCGGCGTACGGCAACACGTTTTGGGTAAGCAATGGATCTTTCGTCGCGTTGGCCAGCATCCACATCGCACCGTAATCGGAGTTTTTCATGGCGTCTTTGTCGGAGCCAACCACACCACCCAGATACGACTGCGCCCCGATTTTCTTCCCTTCAAATTCCTCAATGTTCCATAACGACGTTTTCGGGTCGGTCAAATAATGGTGCATTTTTTCGATCCGGTCGGTCAACGATTGCTTGCTTTGTCGTAACCCGAGCGTTTCCTTGAACCGGTACACATCATAAACTGCGTGGTTTAGGGCCTTAAACCAGTCGCCATCAATGAGGCTGTATCGAAAAGTATACTTGATAGGTTCACCCATCTTTAACGCTGATTTTGGCTCGCCCAAAACAGGATAATAAAGCGTTGGCGAAAGCTGGGCTTTGCGGTTCATGTGCGACAACCCGATGTTCCAGTCGATTTGCGTGATTTTGTCATTCGCCCAGGGGTCACGTGCCAGACCTGGTTCAGGAATAACGGCCAGCGTAATGCCATTTTTGGTGGTAATCATCGGACTAAGCGTACTGGCGCAACGCTCGCGATAGATGACGGGCAGTGTTGGGATGCCATGACCGTAGGCATAAGCCAGTGCAAAATTTGGCTGAAGTTTATTGCCCTGGAAATAGCCTGGTACGGTTGCCCAGGCCAAATTCTGTTCCGGAATTGTAGCTAGCGTTGGACTAGCTAGCGAGAAATAACCCGCTTTCTTTGGGGTAATCGTCTGCTTAACAATAATGTCTGACGTGAACTTCGGGTCTAGCGTCCACTCGGTAACAATGGTAGCGACTTCGGTTTCCTGCCGAAAGGTCAGATTATTTTTACTAGCCTGTTCTGCTTTCTGCGGGAAAAAGTGAATAGCCTGCCCCTCTTTATTCAGCGAAACCGGATTGGTGCTCTCGGCCCATTGTACCTGCTGATAATGGTATTTTTCGCTTGGGAAATCAGCCCCGGTAATGTCTTTAAACGTGGTGTCGGGTTTCTCTGACGGTTTTTCAGTTGCATACAGCAAGGTGTTCTCACCGGAAGGGTTAGCCATGTTCAGCCACGAACTCCCTTTACGTACTGCTACCTGCCCAATCGCCCAACCAGTCGAAGTATTTTTCCAACTGATTTTTACCCGATCATTACTTAGCGACAGGGTTTGGGGAGACTGAGCTTGCAAAGCTATTACTGACAGAAAAAAGAAAAGACCGCTCAGGTACTTCATAGTTAATGGTTGTTTTCTCGTCTGTTGTGGTGTCAGCTATGAGTAACTGACACCACTTATATCAATTTTTCAATCCCTCTGTAATAAATGTCTTTGGCTGACCGTCCTCTCCAGTATAAACAATGTATACGTCCAGGTCTTTTCTTTTGGCCAGAAACCGCTTTGTGGCATCTAGGCCCATCACGAAAAACGCCGTATCATAACCATCAGCCGTAATAGCATCCGGTGCAAAAACCGTTACGCTCAACACCGAACTCTGTTCCATCGAACCCGTTTTGGGGTTGATGATATGGCTAAATGTCTGGCCGTTCGACTCGTAATGGTTTCGGTAGTTTCCGGCAGTTGTCATTGCCCGATTTACCAGTTTCATTGTCGTCAGCATTTTTCCGGGCTGGAGTGGATTCTCGATGCCAATTGTCCAGACTTGACCTTCACCTTTCTGCCCTTTGGTACGAACCTCTCCGCCGATTTCCACCATGTACCGATCAATTCCTTTGCTTTCCAGAAACTCCGCTACGACATCGACCGAGTAACCCTGGGCAATCCCATTGAAATCCAGACGTATGTTTTTCTTTAGCTTCCGAATAGACAAAGAGTCAAACGAAATTTTCTGGAAACCAACCAGTTGTATTAATGAGTCGATATTTATCGGCTCTGTCAATCGTATTTTTTTAGGGCCAAATCCGTAAGCTTCTACCAGCGGCATCACGGTTGGATCGAAGGCCCCATTCGTTTCTCGGAATACCACTTCCGATTTTTTCAAAACCGGATAAAAATAAGGCCATTCAAACTTGTGCATCTCCGACCGATTGAACCGCGAAATTTCGGAATCTGCCTGATAGGTCGACAGGCATTTGTCGATCGTTATCAGAACTGAGTCAATTTCTTTTTTGAAATTTCGCTGCCGCTCATCCCGGTACTTGATGTGATACGTTGTACCCTGCGCTTCTCCTTCCAGATTGATCATTGGCAGTTCGGTGGCCTTTGAAAAAGAGGGTATTAGGAGAAATAGGGTCAACCAGTAATATAGCCCCTCTCCCGCGACGGCGGACCGCCCAAAACGGGAGAGGGGAGGAACGTGGGAAATCTTACGGTTTGCTATTCGCAGTTGTCGGTTCATCTTTGATGATTGCCATAAATTCCGGCAAGTGTTCCTGATAAACACCTCGTGGGGTCGTGTTGTATTTTTTAGCCACATAGGATGCAAAGCCAACAACCTCGCCCATCATACCGCAGGTACGCATGACGCGCGTACTGCCAAACGCTACGTGCGTGGTGCTGATGTTACGACCAGCCATAAACAGGTTGGAAATATTCTTCGAATACAGACAGCGATAAGGAATGGTGTACGGAGCCACTTTGATGTGTTTCGTTCCAGCAAAAAACTCCTGACCCTCAAAGTACTTACTGTTTTTGGGATCTGGAAAATGGAGGTCAATTGTCCAGGTTGCTGTTACGGTTCCATCGGGGTACTGTTTCCCCTCCTGAATATCCATCTGATTCAGAATATGATCGCCAAGTAATCGGCGGGATTCGCGCTTGCCGCCGATGTAGGCAACCCAGGCGAGTTCACGTTTTGCGTATTTTTCTTTTTTGTTGGTCTTCAGATACGACCAGTTGCCGTAGATGGCGCGTAGGTTATGATCGCGGATCTTCTCGGCGTCGGTGATAGTGTTATAATTCCCAAAACCGGTTTCCCACTGCCAGTCAGAGCGAGCTTCGTCGATGTGATATTCATCCGAAAAAGGTAGCGCCCAAGGCACTTCGGGGAACGACGAAACGGTGTCGCGATCAAGTGATGCCCATAGATTGGATGTTCCCAGCGTAAAGTCATCCGATTTTTCAGCGGCCAGCGATTCACCCGTTTCGGCCTTACTCTCGCGGCCAAACCGGTAATCAGCACCAATTAGATAGCCTAGCGTTCCATCGCCGGTACAGTCGGCAAAGTAGGTTCCTTCAAAGCGAGTTTCCTTGTTGGTGGCAATATCTCGACCCACAACAGCGGTCACTTTATCCTTCTCTTTTTCGGCTTTATACACGTGGGTGTTCAGAAACAGCTTAATGTTCCGTTCGGCTTTCACGATGGCAATTTTACGAGCGTCGCCATACTCATTGCCGTTCGGATTTCCATTGCCCGGATCGCCATTGTCCATTTCCCGAACGATACGTCCAAGTTTAGGGTAATGATTCTGATCGGTTTCTCCCCGAAGGTGTACCCGAACCTCCGAGCTATTATTCCCACCTAACAGGGGGCGATCCTGAATCAGGGCCACTTTTAAGCCCATACGAGCGGCAGAAAGTGCGGCACAGGTTCCCGCAATGCCTCCTCCTACAACGACCAGATCGAACTGACCCGCATTGGCCGTTGTGCCGGTCAGATTGAGTAGTTTATTCCGAAAAGTAGTCAGCGCTTCCAGCTTATCGGGTGGTGTGAATTTGGGGGCGTTGGTGAATAGAATCGCGTCGCAGCGTCCGTTGAAACCGGTTAAATCGTGCAGAGTCAGACTGGTCTGATCATTTTTAATGTCAACTTCTCCGCCGTTGTACCATTTCCATTCGTCCGAACCACTTTCGCCGAAGACCATCTTTACGGGCTGGTTGTCAACCACAACCTGAAATTTTCCGGGCCCTTTCGGGAAAGGTGCCCAGTCTTTGGTGCGTACCCAGAGTTGGTATTTCCCTTTTTTGGGGAAGCTAACGGTTGTGGTCGCGTCCTTTACCGGGCGTCCCATACCGTGGGCCATCATGTAGGAGGAACCGATAACCACAAAGGATTGCTGATCGATTACCCAGCCGCCTTTATTCTGAAACGACTCCGTCTCGACGAAAACCTGATCCTGAGCCGCCAAAGGCAGAGAAAGCAACAGGAAGAACAGAAGTTGATAAATTGATTTCATCTCATTTTTCGGTTTGAGTAGCTTTATTTTTAAAGGCGTTCATCTTCGCCACAATGGTGGGGTTCTTTGGGTGGAAAGACGTTAAGACTCGGTTGATCTCAGTTGCATATTCCTGATTGGGCGTATCCAATTGATTTGCCATCGTTAGCAGGACTTTTTCGGGTAGTTTGGGTTGGGCTGCCAGCAACTTGAGCATCAACGTAAACTGCTCCCGGTTGGCGTTAATCATTGATTTCGCGGTTGATTCGGCCAGCGAATTTTGAAACGGGATTTTGGCCAGTTTCTTCAAAATCACGATTTGTAATGGATAACCCGCCGATTGGTATGTCTCCCAAAGCCATACTTGACGAGCATTGCCAGCAAAAAATAAATTGTCGAGTTTTTGTAAAGCTGAACGGGCCGTAAAAATGTTTTTCCCTCGGATGATTTGCAGAATATCAGGCGTGAACGACGCTGTTACATTTCCGGTTTTATCAAAAACTTTCTCCATTGCCCAGTATTGGTAATGGTAATTGCTGCTGGTCAGGAACCGGTGTAACAAGTCGTCTGTCCGGTACGATTCAGTTATCTTTTGCATTTCATCGGCCACCTTTCCATGAGCGATGTGCCAAAGTGTATAACAGGTATACACCGCGCCATCAATCACCTCATTTTTGACGGTTTTCAAGGTAGCACCAGCCTTCGCATCTACAGAGTCAGCTAGATTTTCGGTGCCTTTTCCGACCAAATCCTCCATCGCTACGTCTTTGAGCAATGAGTTTGTATTGTCCAGAATATCCCGCAGCTTATCGTAGTCTTCCTGCCTGAATTCCCGGTGATCCATTTTGGTCAGCACTTCGCCCGGCGGCAAATCGTAGCGCGTGTAATTGCCCAGCAAGTCCCAGTAGAAATTAATATACACCGGTTTACACTCACCTGTCAGGCATACAGGTGTAAATACATTTCGGAAGAAATAAGCTGGCCGATCCTGGTCATCAAAAGCCAGCTTGAGCGTATAAGACGTCGTGTCGTTTTCGACGATGGTAAACTCCCGTATTTTCTCCGACTTTCTGACAAGCCTATCTGGTCGTTCCGAAAAGCCGGAAAGAGTAAAGAAGATTAGTAGAAAAATCGTTGAGCGGGTCATTTTTGAATGAGGTCTTCCTCTGCTTTTAATTTAGCATCACGGAGGCTCATTTTTGTCATCCCGACGCAGGAGGGATCTCGGATCTCAAGTTGCCTGATGCCTGAGATCCCTCCTGATGTCGGGATGACAAAAATGGCCTCTTACTTCCAATCCGGGTTTTGCTCCAGCTTTGGATTCGCGTTGATTTCGTCCTGCGGAATTGGGAAATATTTGTTCTTTGCTGCTACTGTTCGGACTGGATAAACCGAGTTGACAGCTTTGGGAATAACTGTCAGAAATTTGCCCGTACGAGTGAGGTCGTACCAGCGGTCGCCTTCGGCAAAAAACTCCCAGGCCCGTTCCTGAAGAACAGCATCCACGAAAGCATCTTTGCTCAGGCCTGTTTGTAGATCTGGTAAGCCAGCCCGTTTACGAATAGTGTTGATATAGCCATAAGCTAAGGGAGTCGCGCCGTTTAGTCGAGCTTCAGCCTCGGCGGCAATCAGGTACATATCAGCCAGTCGGAAGATTGGGATATTATTAATTTCATTCAACGTCGAAACCGGGTCCTGGTATTTTTTGATCAACACACCGTCGGTCGTGATGGGCGTAATGCTCTTTTGTGGAACGGTTTTGCCATTTTTATCCACGTAGGTCGTGTCGAGTAAAAGACGGCGCTTGTCCACAGGATTGAATGAATTGTAGAAAGACTGATACGCGAACATCGAACCGAACGTCGTTTTGCCGTATTCAGGTCCGGCGCTGGCAGGTGGCCCGCACAAACCCGTCAACTGGTGGCCCCGGCCCGGCGAAATTGGATCAACTTCGTAGGCCCACATATTCTCGACGCGAGCCGCATCTTCCTGGTCGTATTTATACACGTTGCGAACATCCGGCATCAGCGAGTATTTCCCCGATGTGATCACCGCCTGTGCTTTGTCGAGCGCTTTTTGCCATTCTTCGTTATACAATGCCGCTTTCGCATAAAGTGCATTGATTACTTCTTTAGCCGGACGACCTTTATCAACTGCCGGATACGATGGCAAACCGGCCGCGAATGCCAGGTCTAAATCCGCATAAATCTGTTTGTAAACATCAGCTTTGGGGCTTTTTCCAATAATAGCATCGGTTTGCGAATAGCTGGGAGTGGTTTTGATCACGACATCGCCGAAGTTTTTAGTGAGCATCCAGAGGTAGAATGCCCGTAGATAATAGGCTTCTCCGATAATTTGCTTTTTACGGGTTTCGTCCATCACCGCTGCCGGAACTTTGGCAATGATCCAGTTGGCTTTTTCAATGCCGTCGTAGCCTGATGTCCAGATTTGCTGGGGTGCTTCGTTGACCCGTGAATTACTCTTCTGAGTTGTATAGTTGACGTCGTACGTAAAAAGCGTCAATGTATTCCGGCCCACCACACCACGTGGATAAGTCTGGTCGTCGCTGAAATCAGCGATCAGCGTTCCAGCCGGGCCACTGTACATATCTGCGAACGGATCGTAAGCGGCAATAAGCCCTTTCTCCGCATCGGCAGCTGTTTTGTAAAAAGCTTCGGTGTAAATGGACGAATAAATGGTCTCGTCTAACTGGCAGGAAGCCAGACCGAAGGCAACTAGTATAGGAATAAGTATCTTTTTCATGTGCTTAAAGAGCGAAAGAGTGAATGGCGAAAGAGTGAAGGGATTGTTCATGAAGGCGGTTTGGTCGCTCTTTCACTCATTCACTCTTTCGCTCATTGTTTAAAAAGTTACCTGAAGACCGCCCAGGAATGATTTAGCTTGTGGATACACCAGATTGTCGATACCGATGGCGGTATTTGAACCGGCATAGGTATTCACTTCTGGATCGAAACCGCTGTATTTCGTGATTGTGAACAGGTTATTGGTGCTCACATACACTCGAATTTGCTGAACTCCTTTGATACGTGGCAATGTATAGCCCAGCGTCAGGTTCTTACAGCGTAGGTACGAACCATCTTCAACTACCTGACTCGTCACAGGCAGACGACCGGCCTGAAAACCACTCACGTACTGGTTACTTGGATTGGTAGGCGACCAACGATCGGCAAGACCTGCCAATTGATTCCGTTGTCCCAGCGGCATCTCGAACGAAAGGCGGGCTGCGTTGTAAATGTCATTGCCTTGCGAACCCGATAGGAACATGCTCAGATCAAATCCTTTGAAAGACAGATTGGTAGAAAAACCATAAATAAACTTTGGGTTTGGATTGCCGGTAATCACCTGATCGGCAGCCGAAATGGTACCGTCACCGTTAATATCCTTCACTTTCAGGCCGCCCAAACGACCGTCATAACCAGGCAGAATTGACTCGCCGGTTTGGTTGATACCGTCGTAAACGTAAGTTTTGAAAACACCCAACGGCTGGCCTACTTTCAACACCGAATAAGCGGTAATGAACCGTTCCTGCGTAGTGCCACCGTCCAGATCCAGTACCTTATTTCTATTTATGGTCATGTTACCGGCAACATTCCATTTCAGTGGACCATCTAAAATCCGGGCGTTTACAGCAAACTCCAGCCCCTTGTTTTCCAGTGAGGCAAAGTTGCCGGTGATCGTGCCATAGCCAGAACTCAATGGCAGTCCTTTCACGTACAGTAAGTCTTTTGTGGTTTTCTGATACGCATCGACAATGATACTGATGCGATTGTTGAGGAGGCTAATATCAAGACCGATATCCGCCTGGGCCGATTTTTCCCAACGCAAATCGGGGTTGGCAATGCCCGATGGGTTAATGCCCGTTACATACGTGTGATTGATGTTATAATCACTTCCTGAAGCTGAAACGGTTGCCAGTGACTGATACGGGTTAAGACCGCCAGCATTTCCGGTAATACCGTAGCTACCACGTAGTTTTAAATCGGAAAGCCAGGAAATATTTTTGGCAAACGGCTCCTCAATAATACGCCAACCTGCAGAAACGGCCGGGAATAAACCATACTTGTGGTTTGCCCCGAATTTACTCGACCCATCGACCCGAGCGGTCAAATCCAGAAAATACTTGTCTTTATAGCCATAATTGATGCGGGCCAGGTACGAATCCAGGCGAGTACGATTCCGGCTGCTGGTAACCGTACGGGTTAGTGCCAGTTGCAGAGCTTCGTTTTGGGTAGCATCGTTCGGAAAGCCAGTGGCGTTGATCTGATTTGAATTATTGTCCTCTGATTGGGATGCCACTACCGCCGTTGCTTTAAAGGAGTGATGCTGGGAGAATATCGTACTATACGTCAGGATACTTTCGTGTAGCAAAGCCAGCCCGTTCGTATTTACTTTAAAGCCTGAGCCTGAATTGTCATTCAAATCCGCTTTGTTTACAATCGAACGGGGCGAATACCCATCACGTAAGCTACTTTGCAAATCCGCATTGAACGATGCCCGGTACGTTAAGCCTTTCAAAATGGTGAAATCAGCATAGAAATTGACAAGAGTTCGTTTGATGGCGTTCCGGTTCAGGATACTGGCGAAGGTGAGCGGATTGGTAACTTCCCGATATTGGCCGCCGGCTTGCTCGCCAAATGGGAAAAGTGTACCGTCAGCACGGTAAGGGACCAGTGTTGGCGGTGCACCAATGGCTGCGCCGAGAATGGAGTTTGTTACAACGCCCGCATCTCCGATCGTTTCTGAACCCGTTGTAACCCCCGAATTGATCGCATAACTACCTAAGAGACTGGTGCCTACTTTCAGTAATTTGCTTACCCGATGGTCAACGTTCAGTCGATATGAATACCGTTTGAAAGCAGAATTGATAATAATACCATCCTGATTGAAATAGTTAGCCGAAAGGGCTACCTGCGTTTTTTCGTTCCCGCCGTTAATCGACAACTGGTGGTTTTGGATAGCTGCCTGACGGAAAATGAGATTTTGCCAGTTCGTGCCTTCGCCCAGCGATGCAGGATCGGGGTAGAAATTGTTTTTGAAAACCTCATTTTCTAACTGTCCAAATTGAGCCGCGTTCAAAACCGGTAAGGTTTTATTGACATTTTGTACACCATAGTAACTGTCAATTGTGACGCGTGTGGCACCGGTTTTACCTCGTTTGGTCGTAATCAGCACAACGCCGTTAGCCGCCCGTGATCCGTAAATGGCTGATGCCGAGGCATCTTTCAGGATTTCTACTGACTCAATATCGTTCGGGTTGATGGTCGAAAGTGGACTGACATCGGTAATGCCACCACTGTTCGAAATCTGAATGCCATCCACAACATACAGTGGTTCAGAACTTCCGTTGATCGAGTTTGTTCCCCGAATCCGCACGCTGATGTTCCCACCGGGCGCCCCCGTATTCTGATTTACCTGAACCCCGGCAACCCGCGATTGCAAACCTTGCGCAACGTTAGCCACCGGCGTTTGTACCAGATCCGCGGCTTTTACCGAAGCAATTGAGCCTGTCGTTTCAATCTTGCGTTGGGTTCCGTAACCAACCACAACCACTTCGTTTAGCGAACGATCATCGGCCTTTAAGCTAACGTCGATAGTGCTCCGATTGGCAATGTCTACATCTTGCGATACATAGCCAATAAAGGAGAAGGTTAATGTAGTAGCACCAGCCGATACGTTTAGTGTATACTGGCCGTCTGCATTGGTGGTTGTCCCTTGCTGGGTTCCTTTAACCAGGACGTTAACGCCTGGCAGCGCTCCATTGGTAGTGGCATCAGTGATACGTCCCGTCAGGGTGCGTGCCGACTGTGCCTGACTCACTAACGTGACCAGCAGTAGACAAACCAGCCCGATCATGCTTCGTAGTAGTAGAATAGATTTCATAAGTAAAGCAGCTAAACTGCCCGTTCGATTTAGGAATTGTTAAAATTAAAAAAGTACAAAAATATTTCAGGTGGTAAGTGATAAGCTTTATTTGTATCAAAAAAGAGATTCTAGGATCACATCCTCTGGTAATAGCATGAATAGATGACTTTTTTGAATACTTATTCGATGTTAACCCTGTATAGTGATTCTGCAAAGAATTTATTGACTTTTTTTATTGGGAACATTCCCAAAATCCTGGGAATGTTCCCAATAAAATTGCTAAAATTGCACTGGAAGCTATCAGTAAGTCAGGTGAAGTAGAGTCTGAAAATTAGAAAAATTATATTTTATTGTTTATGGCAACCCATCAAACCACAATCATTGACATTGCACGGGCCTTAGGGATTTCTAAATCGACGGTGTCTCGGGCGTTAACGGGACATCCAAATGTGAACGGGAAGACCCGACAGCGCATACTCGATATGGCAGCTCAGGTGGATTATCAACGAAACCAGCTGGCTATCTCATTGCTGACCAATCGGACGGGTACGGTGGGGATTATTGTGCCAGAGTTTATCAGTTATTTCTTCCCAAAAGTGATCATTGGCGCCCAGGAAGAACTAGCTAGGTCGGGCTACAATGTGGTTATCTGTCACTCGAATGAATCGTACGAAACGGAAGTGTCGAACGCGAAAGCCTTATTAGCCAGCCGTGTGGATGGACTGATCGTGTCGCATACGAAGGAAACCCGCAACTTCGATCACTTCAAGATTTTTCAGCGCAAAGGAATCCCCGTCGTGTTTTTCAACCGGGTTTGCGAAGACATGAATGTATCCAATGTAACAGTGGACGATTACAATGGCGCTTTCTTGGCGGTTGAGCACCTGATTCAAACTGGTCGACGGCGCATTGCGCATCTGGCTGGCCCCGACACGCTCACGAATAGCCGCAATCGGCTCAATGGCTACCGCGACGCTTTAACCAGGTACGGAATCCCTGTTGATCCCGAGCTGATCATTTCCTATGACTTGAATCTGGATAAGGCAAACATCTACGTAAATCATCTGTTAAATCTGCCCAATCCACCCGATGCGTTGTTTGCCATAAATGACCCCACCGCGCTCGAAGCCCTGAGTGTTGCCAAACGCCGGGGCATTCGTGTTCCTGATGATCTGGCGCTCATTGGGTTTAGCGACGACCCAATTTCGGCGGTTATTGAACCCGGCCTGACCACAATTTCCCAACCCGTTACCGAACTTGGCCAGCAAGCCGCTCAGGTTTTAGTTCGGCAGTTGCTGACTAAAGAAGACGAGTTTCAGCCCGAACGGGTTGTGTTACCGACCAACCTTATTATCCGTGGATCAACGGTGAAGTAGTTTATACGTGATTTCATTGAAATATGACAGACACACAGGGAGTAAGAGTTTACGGAAGGGCGCTTTTAGTTTTCGTGTTTAGTGAAACGAACTAAAACCTATGACAACCCGGATTTCTTTCCTTTTGTGTTACGTCATTAGCTTAACAGGAGTTATCGCCCAGCCAAACCCCGCCCGACCTGATTTATGTCAGGGCGCCTATTTCACTGAATCGGAGGGGGCAGAAGCATTAAAGAAGTTCGCCAGTACGTATCATGACAAAGCCAGTTGGGAAACACGTGCAGCATTGATTCGGAAGGGCATTCGTGAGGGAATGAAGCTTCCCGAAAAGCCGAAGTTTGTCCCGCTTCAACCCATTCGCCATAGTCTGAAAAAGATGAATGGTTATACGGTTGAGAACGTCGCTTTTGAGAGTTTACCGGGCATTTTCGTAACAGGAAATCTGTATAGGCCTCTGAATGCAACCGGAAAAGTACCGGGAATTCTTTGTTCGCACGGACATGGGGCTAATCAGGACAATCGCCTGATGGAATATACCCAACAGCGGTGTGCTACGTTAGCGCGCATGGGCGCTGTCGTATTTACGTATGATATGCTCGGCTACGGCGACTCGAAACAATCGGATCATAAAATCGCTGAGGCTCTGAAACTGCAAACCTTAAATGGTATGCGATCACTTGATTTCCTGACGAGTTTACCCGAAGTCGATAAAGACCAAATTGCCATGTCGGGCGAATCGGGCGGGGGAACGCAGACGTTTCTGCTCACCGCTCTTGATTCTCGTATAAAAGTCTCAGTGCCCGTTGTTATGGTGTCGGCTCACTTTTTCGGAGGTTGCGTTTGTGAAAGCGGAATGCCCATTCATAAGCGTCCAACGCACCAGACCAGTAACGTTGAAATTGCGGCTTTGGCTGCTCCTCGACCAATGTTGATGGTATCGGATGGGAAAGACTGGACCAAGAACACGCCTAATGTGGAGTTTCCATATATCCAGAATATCTATGGCTATTACGGGGCCAAAGAAAAGGTCGAGAATGTGCATTTGCCAACCGAAGGCCATGATTACGGACCTAATAAGCGGGCAGCTGCTTATCGCTTCCTGGCGAAATACCTGAAACTGGATTTGAACCGCGTATTGAAAGACGGTCAAATCGACGAAACACCCAATACGGTACTTCCTGCAACTGACCTACAAGTTTTTACCGCTGAACACCCGCGTCCGGCTCGCGCCGTTGTGGGCGACGATGCGGTAATGGCACTCTTAAAATAATAATTCACTTAAACCCTGGCAACTGCCTGAACTGTTAATTCGCATGGAAATTTTCAATATTAATCGTCGCCGTTTTATACAAGGTACCACGGCTTCACTCGCTCTGACGGCCTTTGGAGCCAGAGGTTTGGATCTGATGCACCCACCTAAAGCGTATCGTGTCGCCCTGATTGGTACGGGCTGGTATGGTAAAAGCGATTTGTTCCGCCTGATTCAGGTAGCTCCCGTAGAGGTTGTCGCTCTGTGCGACGTTGATAAGAATATGCTGGCGGGTGCGGCTAAACTGGTAAGTCAGCGGCAAAAATCGGGTCAGACGCCCAAGCTCTACGGAGACTACAAGAAAATGCTGGCTGAAAATCAGCTGGACATCGTCCTCATTGGAACCCCCGACCACTGGCACGCGCTGCAAATGATTGATTGCGTAAAAGCAGGTGCTCACGTGTATGTGCAAAAGCCAATCAGCGTAGACGTCATGGAAGGCGAAGCGATGGTAGCCGCTGCCCGGAAGTATAACAAGGTTGTACAGGTGGGCACACAACGGAAAAGCACTCCTCACCTGATCAGAGCGAAGAAAGAGATCGTTGATGCGGGTCTGCTTGGTAAGATTTCGCACGTAGAGATGGCCTGCGATCTGCACATGCGTGCCAACGGCAATCCTCCTGTGCAGGCTGTCCCCGATTTTCTGGATTACAACATGTGGACTGGCCCTGCTCCGCTCCGCCCTTACGATGGTTTACCACACGTACGTTGGTGGCGGACATTTAAGGAGTACGGAAATGGCATTACGGGCGATATGTGCGTTCACATGTTCGATACAGTTCGCTGGATGTTGAATCTCGGCTGGCCAAAGCGTATTAGCTCACATGGTGGCATTTACGTTCAGAAAGAAGGCAAGTCGAATATTTCCGATACGCAATCGGCTCTGTTTGAGTATGATGAGCTGAACTGTGTATGGCACCATAAAACCTGGGGAACCGCTAACAATCCCGATTATCCGTGGTCGTTTACGCTCTACGGCGAAAAAGGAACCTTATGGGGCAGTACCATGCAGTGCGACTTCATTCCAGATGGAAAAGGCGATAAAATTCATATGGATGTTGTCTATGAAAAAGAGAAATATCCGGAAGACGTTACGGAAGATACCAATCCAAAAATTGAGCTGAATGCGGCTCCGGCTACCCGCCTGCACATGCTTAATTTCCTGGATGCTATCGAAAAAAGCAGCCGCCCTATTGCTGATATTGAGCAAGGACATATTTCAACTGCCAGCTGCATTCTGGCTAATATGTCGATGGAGACAGGCCGCCCAATGGTCTATGATCCTGTGAAGCGGGAAGTTGTTGGCGATAAGGAAGCGACCAAAATGCTCGCCAGGGAGTATCGTAGTGGCTACGTACACCCAGATCCGAAGAAGGTGTAGGAATTAAGCACTACTGACTTCATTAATTGGATGAGTTTGTTCAGTGAATTCACTGAACAAACTCATCCAATTTTTATTTTCTGGGTAGGTTACCCCAAACTCACCAACTCCTTCAACTCGTTATCGCTCAAATCACCTAACCAGGTTTCGCCGGTTTTGACGCTGAGGTCGGCGAGTTCACGTTTGGAACGGATCATGGCGTCGATTTTCTCTTCGAGGGTTCCCTGATTCATAAGCCGATAAACCAATACGTTCTTCGTTTGGCCAATTCGGAAGGCCCGGTCGGTGGCTTGCGCTTCTACGGCCGGATTCCACCACAAATCGTAGTGAATGACATGGTTGGCTTGCGTTAAATTTAGGCCAGTACCGCCCGCTTTCAGCGACAGAATAAAGGTGTGATCGCTACGATTCTTCTGAAATTGCTCCACCATTTGATCGCGGTCGGACCGGGACGTGCCGCCGTGTAGAAATAGGGGTTGCTGACCAAATGCCTGCTGGATAAATTGAGATAGTAATTCACCCATTTCCTTGTACTGTGTGAAAATCAATACTTTCTCGTGGTTGGCATAAATCGTTTCGAGCAAGCTGAGTAACAGTGTGGCTTTGCCAGAAAGAGCAGGCGACGGGCCACCATCTTTGCTGTTGCTCTTCTTCAAATATTGCTGCGGGTGATTACCGATTTGTTTGAGCGCTGTCATGAGTTTGAGCACCAAACCTCGTCGGGCAATTCCGTCTTTTTCTTCAATAGCCCGTAAACTCTCCTGAACAACGCTTTGATACAGAGCTGCCTGTTCGGTAGTGAGGGCGCAGAATTGGTTGTTTTCGATTTTATCGGGCAGATCGCTAATAATGCTACGGTCTGTCTTAACGCGCCGAAGTAGGAAGGGGCTGGTGATACGTCGGAATTGGTCGAGTTTCTGGTGGTCGCGCTCTTGCTGAATGGGCTTGCCAAATTCCTCGTTAAACTTACTCAAACCACCCAGATAGCCCTTGTTCACAAAGTCCATTATACTCCAGAACTCCGACAGTCGGTTCTCAACGGGTGTACCACTGAGCGCAATTCGAATGGGAGATTTTAGCGCTTTAACAGCTTTTGTCTGCTCGGTATCAGCATTTTTAATGTTTTGCGCTTCGTCAATAACCACTACTGCCCAGGTCATTTTTTTGATCTTATCCAGATCGCTACGTATTACGCCATAGGTCGTCAAAAGCAAGTCGTATTTATCGTCTGTGGCCGGGAGTTTACGGCTCGATCCATGATAAACCTGAGCCTGAAGGTCTGGAGCGAAGCGGATAATTTCTTTCTGCCAGTTGGTCAGCAAGGTAGTTGGTAAAACAACCAGTCCTTTTTGCTTCTTAAATCGACCCTCCTGTTTAAATTTAAGGAGTAGGGCAATGATTTGGAGCGTTTTACCCAGGCCCATATCGTCGGCTAGTAAACTTCCCATGCCGAGTGCCGTATTCTTGACGAGCCAATCATACCCACGATGTTGATAAGGGCGGAGCGTTGCGTTCAGCGCATCGGGTAGGGGCTGAGCAGCACTTTCGGTGAACTGCTTAACCAATTTCCGAACCTCAGGTGTGATACCCAGCCGTCCTCCTCGATACTCCTCCGACAGAGCCGCTTTGAGTAAATCAGAGCCTGTTAGTTCGGGCGGATTTTCGAGTTGTTTATAGAGTTTGGTAAGTTCATTCGGGTCAATCAGGACGTACTGATCTTTGATTTTGACCAACCCCGTTGTGCGTCCCACCAGCTTCTGGAATTCATTGACACTCACCATCTCGTCGCCAAGGGCAACCTGCCAATCGAATGTTAGCATGTCGTCCAGACGCATAAAGGCGTCATCGGCTGTGACTTTCGCTTTCAATCGGGCGCCTACTTGCGGACGAACCCAATGCTGGAGTGACTTCGGTAGCCAGAGTGCAATACCAAGCAACTTCATACGTGGCAACGTATCGAGCAAAACTTGCACGAACTCCGAAGGCGAATAGGCGAGGTAAGCACCACCACCCAATCTAGTCAGTCTGGCTAAATCAGGGAAATGTCGGGAAAGCACCAACAGATCCTGCAAAACAGCCATTCGGATGGGGGCGTGTTTCTTTTTGGATAACAGGTCGGGTAATGGTATTGGCGCAGATGGCGTGCCTCCAGTGTCGATAGCTTCGCGGTCTCGAACGAGCAGACTCATCCGAAATTCATCACCCCATTCATTTTCCTCCACGGCTAGAATAGGTACGAAACGCTTGTGCGTCAGGAAGAAATCGTTCAACCATAGTTGCATGGCCAGCGGCATTTCTTTCCGGCCAAATCCTTCGAACCGTAAGGTCTCGATGCCAAAAAATAACCGGTCTGCATCTTCGAGAGGCCAACGTTCCCAGAGTTCAATGGTGGTTGGTTTGATGACTTTGCGCAGAAACATGGAGCAAAGCGTTAACACCAGTTGCTCATCGGCCAGGGCTAGCCATTCTTTCTGCCAGCGAACGGTTAAGAGCGTTGGCGGAATTTGTGTGGCCAGCCGGTCAGTTACCTGTTTGATGGCTTCGTTCAGAGTCGCCGGAATCCAGCGTACCCGGTAGTGTTCTTCGGCTGGCCCTACACGTAGTAATTCAGGCACAACAGCTCCCCGACGAAGCAAAGCCGCCGAGAATTGGTGAGTCAGATACAGCGCCCGAACGGAATCACTCATTTCGGGCCAGTCGGCCTCCGTAAGCGTATCGAGCCAGCTAATCAGGTCACTAAAGGTGAAGCCACTGATCGAGCGAGGATCGCCGTGCTCACTGAACATGCTGATTTTCTTCACCGACATCACTTCATCGAGTTGTAGCTCGATGCTATCGCTGAAGCTGGGATGCTCCTCCTGATCGAATGGCTTTATATCGGAAATTGGCTTGCTGAACAGTTTATACGCTTTGGTCAGCGATTTATGGAAATCACCTTTGGCAAACGTAACATCAGTAGACAGTAAGCCTAATAGCTGTTCTGATAGGGCTGGGATGGCGGCAAAATCCAGGCTGGCTCGAGCTTTTTCGTCGGGGTGCCAATCTTCGTCGTCGGGAAATTCATCGGTACAGATTTCTTTAAACGAATAAACGGCACCCATACTCCCGCCAAGTGTGGTGGACTGATCTTTCTGAAGCTCTTCCAGAATATCCAGCCCTTTTAGCTGGAAAACCAGAAAAGGATTGCGATCGATTTCGTTGGCGATGACATAAATAACAGCCGCTAAGTGCTTACAGGGGACAACGGCATCGGGGCATGAACAGCCCATTGTCAAATCATGGAAGGAGTTCGGAAATAGCTTGATACCTCGCTTATTGGCAAATTCGGTCAATTCCTGAGGGAGCTGGCGATTCAGAAGCTGCGCCAGTATCGCCGGGTTCTCGCGAATTTCGGTGAGTAACCATTCTTTTTCCTCTTCCGTAAAGAGCGGTACCGATAATTTGGTTTTATATGGTCGGGGGGCGGTTCCTTTAATCGAGGCACTAATCTGGTTATTGGAAATCAGCAGCCCCATTACTGCACCCTGATTGGCATAGGTTTTTCCGCGTGGAATGCGGTTCGCCATGTCGATGTTTGTCAGGGCGTTTAGCCACTGCTGGCCCCACCATGTTTTGCCGTAGGTGATGCGTTCTGCCATATATCAAAAACTCTTAATCCGAATACAATCATATGGGATTAACAATTCCATAACGGGTTTGCTAGTAGCACAAGTATTAGTTGAGAATGACTATTTCCGCGTGTTTGGTGTCGTTACCTTCGTACTTATAAATCCTTTTGATAACCTATGAGACAATTTCTCCTTCTACTGGTTTTGTCACTATCTTTTTGTTCCGCTCAGAAACGGAAGGCGAGCGACACCTTCCAGCAAGGAATCGAACTGACCCAACAAGCCGATTCCTTAATAACGCTTGGTAAATACAAAGAAGCGATAATGGTCTTAAATAATGCGATTATTAAAACCCCCGATAATTATACTGCCTATCTCTTACGAGCCCAGTCTAAATATATTTTAAAAGATTATACTGGAGCGTTTCAAGACTATAAATCGGTTTTAATGATGAACTTAGGTAAAGAAGATAATCAGGCTCTAGCTTATGCTAATCTAGGAATCGGTACTTGCTATAATAGGGCTAAAAACTATTTAGAAGCTATTCGCTACCTTAAGGCAGCCAAAGCGATCGACTCTACTGACACCAGAACTTATGATGGTCTAGCGTACAGTTATTTTTCGCTTACTCAATTTGATGATGCTTTAGTGGAGCTAAATGCGCTATTAAAAATAAACCCTCAACACAAAGAAGCGTACCTGTCGAGAGGAATCGCGTTTTTATTTAAAAAACAATACCAATCAGCCATTGCTGATTTCGACCGAGCGCTTGCCTTAGATGCTGGCTATATTGTCGCTTATCATAATCGTGGCAAAGCCAAAAAAGCATTGGGTGATAAAGCTGGCTGTTGCCAGGATTGGCATAAGTGCTATGCTCTTGGCATGGAATCCATCGAACCTGATTTAAAAACGGTTTGTGATTAACTCATTGTGAATGATATTAGGTCTTGCCGATTGCAACAACGTCTAAATTTCCTGTTGGGAATTGTAGTTCTCAGGCGTATGACTGTGAAAATGACTATCAGTAAGGTAGGAAGGGCGTTTAACTGTCGCTATTACATTTGCAGTAAAAAAGAGCATCTCATCGCTACTCAAGACTATTATCCAGAACGCAACCATTGGACTCCAGCGACCTACTAGCAAGTGAACTGCCACACCTTCAACCACACCAACCAATAGTATGCCTACGAGCGCTATCTGTCCTGATTGCCGATGAGTTGTCAGCGTTTTAGCACCATCTGGGACATCGGGTTTAAGTTGCCAGCCGGATAATATATAACTCAATGGCCGTGCTATGGAATATTTATTAAAGCCGGCCTTATGCGTAATGACTGCTTCCACCCAAATCAGTAGGGATGTTAATAGTACAAAGGTCGAGGGGTGATAAGACTGCGAAGAGAAATCATTTCACGCGTAAAAACTAAACGTTAGTGACCTTATTAAGGTTATTTTAACAGCAATTTATCAAAATTAGTCATGTCTAATTACTGCGTAATTGGACAACGACTTTAGTCGAAAGGATTTAAGTTATAAAGGGCTTAAATAATTACGTAAAACGGTCATTTTCTCCAAGTTATCGATTAAAAAGTCGCTATTTTTTACTTACATTTACTTACTCCCTATTTCTCAGATAAACCAGTTATTTATATGGTTCTGGATGTACCTGCTACTAGTACCCCGCTTGGCCGTGGTATCAAACACATTGGTATAGGTAAGTATGGCAGTAAGCCACTCACCCCCGAACTACTCGCCGAATGTCGTGCTGCGCTGACCAATCCAGCTTCTCATCCGCTCCAACGGGGAGCCTTTCTGGGAGCGTTATTAGCGAAAGGAATGACGCCGGAAGAACGGACACTGGAAGACGTAATAGGCAAGGGCGCCTTCTCACATCCAACATTTTTTATCAATAAACTCTGCCCCGATTTGCCGGAGGGTTTGCTACCTATTGCTACGAAACTGGTTCGGGGGGCTAATCTTCAGGTAACGGAAGCAGAGCAATTAGGCGATTACCTATTTAGCGATGGCCACTGCGAAACGTTCCGGGGGCTTGCTGCCAGCATTATGCGGGTTCGTCACGAAACCAACGAGGAATACCAGGGCTTGATGCGGGCTGCTGAACGGACATTCACACCCGGATTCGGCTCAATGAGTTGTGCTGATCGACCGCTTGTTCAACTGGCTGAGCCGTTCGATGGCGTTGAAAATAGTTATCTGATTACACCCTTACTGGCGCAGTTGTTTCAGAAAAGGGGTTATGGCGCAATCTCATTGGTTGGCCGATCTGGTGGACCTAAGTTTACGCTCAATGCCCTTGATTTGTACATGAATCTGGGCTGTCAGTTTCTGCAAAGCAATCACGAACTCGACACGCCCCTGGAATCGTATGGTTGGGTGCTCGATCAAAAAGCACTTTCGCCCGCGCTTAATCGCTGGGTAGACCGCCGTCACGTTATTCTTAAACGACCTTTTCTGGCGACACTCGAAAAAGTATTGAATCCCTGCCACGCCCAAATCCTGGTTACGTCGGTCTTTCATATTACCTACCAGATGAAAATGGCAGAACTGGCAATGCTGGCCGGTTTTGATGGGGTTATTGTGCTGAAACGCGGTCTGGAAGGAAGTTTAGCCCCATCAACCAGTCGGTCAAGCGGGGTATTATGCGCCGTTCGAACCCCACGTGGCCATTTGTTTTTCCAGCATTTCGAAGGTGATTCCGGGGCTTTCGCTACGTTCCGCACCGAGAGCGAAACGGAATACGATCAACCCCAGGCGCTCGATAACGCCCGACTCATTCGGCAGTTTATGATTGAGGGACGAACGACTAATGCCGACTTCGACAACCGGGTCCGATTTGCCAATGCACTCTATAGTCGAGGACTTGACTGGATTGAAGGGCAGTTACGATAAGCTAACGAAACTGGCCAGGAGAGCGGGTGCAGTCAGGTTTTGCTGTACCCGCTTTTTTTGACTGTTGCACCGTACCTTTGTTCTTGAGGGATTTGATAGATACGCCATACCTCCAAGATATAGCGTATCTATCAAATCCCTCAAGAACTGCTTATTAACCAGAGATGACAGACGTAATCATTATTGGCGGTGGTATTGTAGGATTGGCCACCGCTTTGCAGCTAAAACAACAACGGCCCGCTCTCAAGGTCGTTTTGATCGAGAAAGAATCATCCGTAGCCCGCCATCAAACGGGCCATAATAGTGGCGTAATTCACTCGGGTTTATACTACAAGCCGGGAAGTCTGAAAGCCACCAACTGCATCCAGGGCTATAAGATGCTAATTGATTTCTGCGATGCAGAAAACATTCCCTATGACTTGTGCGGCAAGATTGTCGTGGCAACCAGGCAGGAAGAACTCCCTCAACTCGAAACGCTTTACCAACGTGGCCAGCAAAACGGACTTGGAGGCCTGAAAAAGCTGACCGTAGCCGAAATGCGAGAAATTGAGCCACACGTAACGGGTGTTGCTGGCATGTTCGTTCCGCAAACGGGCATTATTGACTATAAGCAAGTCTCCGAGAAGTACGCCGAGAAATTTCAGGCATTGGGTGGAGAAATTCACCTTAATGAACGGGTCGAGCAGATTACACCCGGCACAAGTCTGAGCATTGTTGTGACCAGCCAAGGCCGCTACGAAACCAAATTAGTGGTTAACTGCGCAGGTTTATATTCTGATAAAATGGCCCAGCTAACTCAACCTGGAGGAGTTGACGTACGTATCGTACCGTTTCGGGGTGAATATTTCAAGCTTAAGCCGCAAAAGGAATATTTGGTCAAGAATCTGATTTACCCTGTTCCCGATCCAAACTTTCCGTTCCTGGGCGTTCACTTCACGCGCATGGTACACGGGGGCGTAGAAGCTGGCCCGAATGCGGTGCTGGCGTTCCAACGCGAAGGGTACAAGAAGTCAGACATAAATCTGAAAGAGCTATTTGAAACACTCGCATGGCCGGGGTTCCAGAAAGTAGCCGCTAAATACTGGGAAACGGGTTTGGGCGAGATGTACCGATCGTTCTCAAAAGCGGCCTTTACAAAAGCCTTACAGGCATTGATTCCCGAAATTCAGGAGGCCGATTTAGAACCTGGAGGAGCGGGTGTTCGTGCGCAAGCCTGTGATCGTACTGGTGGTTTGCTGGATGACTTCGCTATTCTGGAAACCGATAAAGCGATCAATGTAGTCAATGCACCTTCGCCAGCTGCTACGTCGTCGTTGTCGATTGGGAAAACGGTCTCAGAGAAAGTGATGGCCCGTTTTTAAATGGATACGCTTGATCCGTTTATTCGGCACATACAGGCCAGAGTTGCCCTGACTGACGAAGAATTGCAGGAAATGCTGGCGGCTTTTAAACTGAAAAAGGTCAAGAAGAAGCAATTTATCATTCAGCCGGATTTTGTGGCTGCCCATAGAAACTACGTAGTACAAGGCGCTTTACGGTCGTATGTCGTTGATCAAAATGGTGTTGAGCACACGGTACAGTTTGCTTTGGAGGACTGGTGGATATCGGATTATAACAGCTATTTATACCAAAAACCGGCTACTCTATTTGTCGTGGCTATTGAGGATAGCACATTAGTGCAAATAGACTACGCCACTGAACAACGCCTTAAGGCTTCGAATCATAAATTCGAGACATTCTTCAGGATTGGTGCCGAACGGACGGCGGCTTACCATCAGCGCCGAATTGTGTCGGCACTAACCCGAACCGCAGAGGAACGGTACAACGAGTTTCTGGAGGCCTATCCCACAGCCGCACAGCGATTGCCTCAGTATGCCATTGCCTCCTATTTGGGCATGACTACTGAATTTCTCTCCAAAATCAGGCATGATAAGGTTAAGCGGAAAAGTTGAACCAGTTCAAGCGTTTTTCCTAAGCTAGTTCATTTTAAAGCCCTACCGCTGCTGGCAATTTTGTGGCGTTAAAACACACGAAAATGTCACAGAAATTAGCAGGTAAAGTAGCCGTAGTTACGGGAGGTAATAGCGGTATTGGGTTTGCAACCGCCAAACTATTCGCCAAAGAAGGCGCAAGCGTAACGATTACGGGTCGAAATGAAACCACCATTAAACGTGCAACGGCCGAAATAGGCGAAGGTGCCCTTGGCTTCGTCAGCGATGTTTCAGATATCAACAGCATTGAACCAGTCTATAAAGAAGTAGAAAGTACATTCGGTAAAATAGATGTGCTAGTTGTGAATGCAGGCATCGTTATGATATCGCCTTTGGAAAGCTTTACTGAGGAAATGTTTGATAAGGTGAGCGATATCAATTACAAAGGTGTCTTTTTTACGGTACAGAAGGCCCTTACTTACTTAAATGACGGTGCGTCAATCGTTGTTACGTCCTCTACCGTAGCGAATAAGGGCATAGCTGGTGGTGCCGCCTATCTGTCGTCCAAAGCGGCCGAAAGAGCTTTGGTAAGGGCTTTTGCCGCCGAATTAGTGAGTCGAAACATACGGGTAAATGCACTATCACCTGGTTCGATCGATACGCCGATCTTTGAGAAAGCAGGTTGGGCGACTGAACAGATTGATGAAATAAACAGCTTTTTTGCTACCGTAACGCCTATGAAACGGGCAGGTACAGTCGACGAAATGGCCAAGGGCTTTTTGTTTCTGGCTTCGGATGATTCGTCCTACATGACAGGTGGTGATTTACTGTTGGATGGTGGTTTCGGTAATCTGTAGTACAACCTCGGGCCGTAAACGAATTAACACATCAATAAAAAACAATACGATGTACATTGAGTTCTTCCTGTGCAACAGGCTTAGTGCCTTAAAACAGACACACTCATGAAAGCTATCAATCAAATCGATGAATTAGATACACCTTCGGATCTGAAGGAAAAAGGCCGTGAAAAGGTCGCCGAATCGCTAAATCGGCTCGTTGCCGACGCGTTTGCACTCTATGTCAAAACGAAGAATTTCCACTGGCATATGTCCGGCAAACACTTCCGCGACTATCATTTGCTGTTAGACGAACAGGCCGATCAAATTTTTGCAACCATTGATCCACTAGCCGAACGCGTTCGGAAAATTGGCGGCAATACCATCCGATCTATCGCGCACATCGCTCAGTTACAGCATGTAAAAGACAACGACGAGGATTTTGTATCGGCGCATGACATGCTGAAAGACCTGGAAGGTGAGAATCGAAAAATGGCGAAGCACATGCGTGAAGCCCACAAGGTTGCCGATGATGCTGATGACGTAGCAACGGCAAGCTTACTTGAGGTATATATCGACGAAACCGAACGGCGAACCTGGTTCCTGTTCGAAACCACACGGGATTAGATTTTTATTTGTCAGCATGACAAAACTAAAAGAGCGGTCGTCTTTTCCGATGATAAATTGGGAAAGACGACCGCTCTTTTATAAGTTGCCAGTATGAAAGTTCGTCCCTCTGCGCTCATCTGGCGGCAAAATGCCAACCAAACCGAAGTCCTGCTCATGCGTTATTGCTACGGTGGTCAGGATGTGTTTGCGTTGCCGGGTGGAAATCCCGACCGGGGAGAGATTCTTCCTGAAACTATCGTCCGTGAAATTCAGGAAGAATTAGGGGTTTCGGTAGACGTCGGGGAAATGGTTCTGGCAGGCGAAATGTTACTTACCCAGCGCAACGACGATGTGCTGCACGTCGTTTTTGCCGCTCGGAATTTAAAAGGTGAACCCGCTCTGAACCCTGCCGAAACTACTGCGCTCGAATTGGTCTGGAAGCCTATAATAGACTTAGGCAGCCTGAATATGTACCCAAACATCGGCGCGAAAATTCTGCCCTGGTTTAGCAGTGCTACGTACTTAGGCTACATCGGACGTATTGAACAGCAATATTTCGGCTAAGGCGAAAACCGGCTCTGGCTGTTTATAAACCCACCACTCTTATGCTTATTCAGACTTTAAAAGCATTGTTCCGGCGCGACCTTGAGCGATTAAGGGACGAAATCGATCTATATAAAGACGAGTCTAAACTTTGGTACATCGAAAAAGGAATTGCCAATTCGGCAGGAAACCTGTGTCTGCATTTGGTGGGTAACTTGAATACGTACATTGGCGCTGAATTTGGTAAAACAGGTTATGTGCGAAATCGGGAGCATGAATTTTCGCTGAAAAATATCCCGAAAGCTGAGCTTCTGTCGATGATTGATGAAACTATGGGCATCGTCGATAAAGCTCTAGACATGGTAACGGATGAACAGCTTGAGGAAGAGTATCCAATGCTGGTATTCGATGAACCGACGACAACGGGCTATTTTCTGGTTCATCTGACAACGCATCTAACGTATCATCGTGGCCAAATCAATTATCACAGACGCTTACTGGATGTATAAATGCCGCAGTAGTCGAGCCCATATTTTTTGACTGGAATTCTGGCATACAACTGGCGTATGGATGAGCAGATTGAAACATCGAGATTAGTTCTTCGAGATTACCGGCCCACGGACCTGGAGTCGATACATGCCTACGTTAGCCAACCTGTGGTCGTTCAATACGCTCCCTGGGGGCCAAATTCACTAGAAGATACGCAGGAATTTCTGGAGGAAGTACAGGAAAGAAAAGCACAAAAGCCACGATTGATCTACGAATTTGCCATTGAACGGAAAGAAGATGGTCGTCAGATAGGCGGCTGCGAACTGGTAATTGATAAACAAATCCCGCTAGAAGCGATTCTAGGCTATATAATTAATCCCGACTATTGGGGCCAGGGCTATGCCACAGAAGTAACCCATAAATTGGTCGAACTAGCTATTCATACGTTCAACGCAAAAACCATTAAGGCTACTTGTGATGAACGCAATAAAGGCTCAATTCGGGTGCTGGAGAAAAGTGGCTTTGTGCAGGATAAAGTAATCGAAAACGATTTTTTGCAGAAAGGGGAAATGAGGACGACCTTAGTCTTTAGATACGCCAATAGGGAGTAAACTTCCCACCACCATAGCTACCGTACTGGCGAGCAAGCCCCACAGCATCGGTGCGATCTCGGTTGCTTGCCAGATGCAGATTACCCACACGCCGAGACCAATGACCATCGCACACAGGCAACCTAGTAAGTTGGCGCGTTTCCAGTAAATGCCCGCTGCGAGTGGCACAAACAGTGAGACAAGACTAAATGCCGACGACTCACCAACGAGGTCGAAAATGTTCGTATCGCGCGTTGTGCTCATCAGGACGCAAGCAACCGAGATAACAACAACAGACCAACGTATTGTTTTCAGTAGTGCCTTGTCGCTAATATCGGGTCGAAAAAACTTCATGACATTCTCGCCAAAGACGGTTGCCGGAGCCAAGATTGCCCCGCTCGATACGCTGAGTATCGCGGATGTAACAGCACCGAAAAACAATACCTGCAAGGGTAAGCTTCCATGCCGCATAACCATGTTGGGAATGATAAGTTGATTGTCTTTCGGTAAATCGGGATGAAGCAGTTTGGCACTTAGGGCAATGAATAGCGGCAGCATGGCTATTGTCAAATACATACCTGAGGCCAAATACGAAGCCCGAACGGATATTTGTTCTGTCTTAGCCGCCATCACACGTTGAAAAACGTCCTGTTGCGGAATGGAACCTAATCCGATAGTGATCCAGGCCGCAATATAGGCCAGCCAGTCTTTGCCCGTTGAGTTGGGTAGCATACGAAAAAAGCCTGCGGGCGTTCGTTTCTCGATGGTTTCCCAACCGCCAACTTCCTGCCAGAGCATAACGCCCAGTACGGCCAATGCCAGAATGATGATGAGGTTATGGAAAAAGTCCGTTACAGAAATAGACCACATTCCGCCCAGCAAGGTATAAATCATAACAATGGCTGCGCTGGCAATGATGCAATATTCTCGAGGAACATCTGTCACCACACTTAGCACGATGCCAATAGCCACGAGTTGGGCAGCAATCCAGCTAAAATAAGAGGGTATCACAATGAGTGCTGATAATAATTCTGCCGATCGCCCGAAACGGATGCGGAAATAGTCGGAGAAGGTGGTGATATTGAGCCGGTAGAGAGGACGGGCAAAGAATGCTCCCACCAGAAACAGGCACAATGCCGATCCAAATGGCTCTTCAATGACAGCCAGAAATCCGCCTTCCACGAATATCGCTGGTGCTCCCATAATCGTTTCAGAACCAAACCAGGTTGCGAACGTTACCGAAGCTGCCAGAAACAGCGGCAATCCGCGCCCGGCCAGTACGAAATCCTGCGAAGTCGTAACGCGACGAGCTGCCCACGCACCCACCGCGACGTTAGAAAGTAAATAAAGGCTTATGAAAAAGAGGAGCATAGAAAACGGTTAAACACGGAGATAACGGAGATTGGCACGGAGTACACGGAATTTTGCCAATCCTCTGTGTACTCCGTGCCAATCTCCGTTATCTCCGTGTTTACTAAAATTACAACTTCAGTGTTGAAGGCAAATATTTCGCAATCAAATCTTCGTAGTATGGCTTCAATTCGCTTACAACCGGTGGTTTTGGGCTTTTCGAGTATAAGTCATATGGATTGAACTTGCGTACCCATTTGAACATCTCATGGTCGTGCTCGTCCATCAGGTGATTGTAGGCCTCCTCCCGGTGCTGCGAGTAGAACGAGTGATACCGCATCATGTACAAAGCTGGTTCCGGCATGTAATTCTTCATGATCTGGTAAAGGTACTCGTCGTGCCCCCATGACATGTGAATGTTGCGCAGGCCACAATTGGGTTCATACACACCATACTTGGTATTGTAGCGCTCGTCGTAACTGTCAGGGTTATTGGCAAAGAACTCAGGATAGACAATCTTATCCGAATGTTTGCAACCAACCGGGAACGTATCACCGACAACAGCCCACTGCGCTTCACCGAACAGACAGAGAACTTTGCCCATATCGTGCAAAAAGCCTGTCAGAACGAACCAATCGGGATGACCGTCGGCACGGATGGCCTCAGAAGTTTGAAGTAAGTGCTGAAGCTGGTCCAGATCAGTATCAGGGTCTGAGTCATCGACCAGGGTGTTAAGGAACTCCGCGACACCCCAAACCGGCAATTCTTTTTTGTCGAATTTCAGAAAATCGCTCTCCTTTTCCCGCACGAAATCATAGGTCTGGTAGGTATGATTCAGGCGATAAAACTCCCGTACGGTATCACGCTCTGGCGTGTCGTAGTTCCGGTAGTCTTCTTTCGACTTGTGTTCAGGTTCGGGATAGCGACTTAGCAGGTCGTCTTCCCACTGATCGAGACTGGCAAGGGGGGCGGTTTCACTTATCATGACGAACTAAAATTTAGACGGTAAATTTACAAATTTATTCCTGTTAATCAGTATGATAGGATTGTTTGTGCATGTCAAAAATTACTATCTGGTTAAGTCGTCCAACGATAGTATATCAGCTACTTCCTGTTGACCAGAATCGGCTAGTATTTTTAAGACGGCTGCCGCATTCGCTTTATTGTCAGCCTTGTTCGAAAAGTATGCCAGAATAAACTTCTTTGAGGGTACCGCAACCACAAAATTGTTGAATCCACAGGTGCTGCCTGAGTGAAACAGAACAGGATCTGTAGACTCCCGAAAGAACCAGCCAGCTCCATAATAACTACCGGGCTTGGCTCGAATAGCCTGCTTCATACGCGTTAGAGCTGATTTAAGATCCAATAAAGTGCCGTTTCTAAGGGCATGTTGCCACTTCTGGTAATCTATTAATGATGTATAAACTCCCCCGTCGCCTTTGGTCGCGCTGGTTACGCTCTGGTCGGAGAAAACGAACGTTTTATCCTTTTGGCGGTAACCCATTGCTCGGTTAGCCATTGGTTTTCCTGCTTCATAAACTACTGACTGATTCATGCCTAGCGGCTGAAAAATTCGTTCCCGAATAAATGAAGCAAAGGACTGCCCTGAAACTCGTTCGATAATTAATGCCAATAGACAATACCCCGAATTACTGTACTGGAATTGGCTTCCCGGCTCAAAATAAAGTGAATCGCGATCTTTCAACAGGGTAAGTACATCGGCATCTAACAATTGCTTACGTTGGTTGGGATTCATAACCGCTTCATAATCCTGAATCCCCGATGAATGCGTTAGTAAATGTCGAATCTGTACTTTCTGACCCACTTTGCTATTAAACGCGGGGAAGAATTTAAGTAGTGGATCATCGAGCGATAGCTTACGGTCTTTCTCTAGGAGTAGAATTCCCATCGCCGTAAACTGCTTGGAAACCGATGCCATACGGAAGTTAGTTTCAGGAGTAATTGGCGATTTCGTCTCAACATTGGCCAGCCCGTATCCTTTCTGATAAACGACTTTACCGTCTACCTCAACCAGTAAGGCAGCTCCTGGCAGATTGGGTTTTGTTGTGGCCCGCATCAACGAGTCGAGTCGTTCGTGGAGTTGAGCTGCTACAGATGTTGACATAAGCAGAAGCCCTGCCAGCAGAAATTTTAGCATTGATTCTACCAGAAAACAGAGTACAGTACGGCCAAAATACTGAAAATTCCGACGGATCCAACAACAAATGAAGGTGTTACCCGGAAGAGACTCCGATCAACGATGATCCCCTTTCTGGGGGCATGACTGGCTGGATCGGTTAGTGAAACCAGGATCATGAGAACGACGTCAATGCAAAATACCCAGGTCGTACGGTGCAAAAACGGAATTGGATCACTCTGAATCCCGACCATATCCATCACTTCCGGCCAGAATTTGAGTAAAGTGGATAAGGGAAGGGTCAGAATAGCCACAGTAAGAGCGGCTCGGTTGGTAGCCCGTTTCCAGAAAAAACCAAGTAAGAAAATAGCAAAAATGCCGGGCGTAATGAAGTTGGTATACTCTTGAATGTACTGGTACACCTGATCGAGTGATCGCAGCATAGGAGCGATTCCGATGGCTATGGCAAACGATACGACAACAGCCCATCGACCAACGTTAACCAGTTTCTTGTCCGACGCATTTTTATCGACGTATTTCTTGTAGAGATCGAGCGTAAAGATGGTCGAAATGGAGTTGCATTTACTCGCGAGTGAAGCAACAACCGCTGCTGTAAGGGCAGCAAACGCCAGTCCTTTCATACCAACTGGCAATAGATTCATCAGTACCGGATAAGCCTGATCGGGTTTCACTGCGCCTGAGGCATCGGTCATGGCTTCACGGAAAAGCCCACTTTGGTAAAGCACAAAGGCTGCAATGCCGGGAATGACGACAATTAACGGGATCATCAATTTCAGAAAAGCGGCAAATAGAATTCCACTCCGAGCTGTCTTGAGGTCGGCACCTAAAGCTCGTTGAACAATGTACTGATTACAGCCCCAGTAGTATAGGTTATTAAGCCACATACCACCTGTTACTAACGCCATACCCGGCAGGACATCGTAATAAGGGTGCCCCTTAGCGAAGAACATATGAAAATGGCCATCTGCTTTTTGCCGCAGAGATAATAAACCATTCCAGACACTAGTCATTCCAAGCGCTGTATCACCTGTGTCTTTTGCTACTAATTGCAGAGCTAAATAAGTAATGACCAAACCGCCGAAAATGAGCACAACCACTTGAATGACGTCCGTATAACCAATCACTTTCATCCCGCCGAGCGTAATGAAAATGGCAAAAACGGCTAACCCAATAGTACAGGCTGTAAAGGAAATTCCGACTAACGACTCAATTGCAATAGCCCCCAAGTACAAAATAGAGGCAAGGTTTACCAAGACATAAACCACCAGCCAGAACACCGCCAGAATAGTACTAACCGTATCACTATACCGCTGAGCCAGAAACTGCGGCATGGTATATATGTGATTTCGCAGGTAGATTGGAATGAAAAAGACAGCGACGATAATCAACACGGCCGCAGCGAACCATTCATATGAGGAAATAGCTAGACCCATAGCAAAGCCTGAACCAGCCATGCCGATGAAATGCTCTGCTGAAATATTTGACGCAATCAAAGAGGCCCCAATAGCCCACCACGTTAAGGAACCTTCGGCCAGAAAGAAATCCGTTGTACTCATTTGGGCCGAGCGTTTCCGCTGGTAAATCCAATAGCCGTAGCCTACAACGATGATAAAATAAACGAGGAAAACGATGTAGTCGGCTGTTGCGAGATGATTCATGCAGGTGGGTAAATGGAAAAAAGACGAGGTGACTTGCCAATAAAGCAAGTCACCTCGTCTTTTCTAATGTAACGCGGGTTTCCACCCGCGCTACTTTTTAAATCTTACTGAAATCAAACGTTTCCAAAAAGGCCGTGGTAAACTGGCCTGAGCGGAACTGAGGATCATCCATCAGTTTGATATGGAAAGGAATCGTAGTTTTGATCCCTTCTATAACGAACTCCTGCAAGGCACGCTTCATGCGCGTAATCACTTCATCCCGCGATTGGCCCGACACGATCAATTTGGCAATCATCGAGTCGTAATTAGGGGGAATGGTATAACCGCTATAGACGTGGCTGTCAATGCGAACACCGTGCCCACCGGGAAAATGTAAGTTCGTGATTTTACCTGGTGACGGGCGGAAACCGTTAGCTGGATCTTCGGCATTGATCCGGCACTCCATCGCGTACAGTTTTGGCGTGTAATTTCGACCCGAAATTTCGGCACCAGCCGCCACCTTGATTTGTTCTTTAATCAAGTCGAAATCCGTAACTTCTTCAGTTATAGGGTGTTCTACCTGAATTCGAGTGTTCATTTCCATGAAATAGAACTCCCCGTGCTTATCAACCAGAAACTCTACCGTTCCGGCCCCTTCGTAACCGATTGCCTGGGCACCTTTGATCGCTGCTTCGCCCATTCGCTGACGAAGGTCATCCGATACTATTGGCGATGGCGTTTCTTCCACTAATTTCTGGTGACGACGCTGAATCGAGCAATCGCGCTCCGACAAGTGGCAAACTTTACCATATTGGTCACCTACGATCTGAATCTCAATGTGGCGAGGTTCTTCTACGAATTTCTCCAGATATAATCCATCGTTGCCAAAAGCAGCCCCAGCTTCAGTACGGGCATCGTTCCAGGCTTTCTCAAAGTCGGCTTCTGACCGAACGATACGCATACCACGACCACCACCACCAGCTGTAGCTTTCACAATAACAGGATAACCCATGTCGGCCGATAGTTTCTTGCCTTGTTCAACGGACTCAAGCAGGCCATCAGAGCCGGGAATTACCGGAACACCAGCAGCACGCATAGTCGCTTTAGCAGTCGCTTTGTCGCCCATGCCGTTAATTTGTTCGGCTGTGGCACCGATAAATTTGATGCCGTAATCCGCACAAATTTGTGAAAACTCGGCATTTTCAGACAAAAATCCATAGCCAGGATGGATGGCATCAGCACCCGTTACTTCGGCCGCTGAGATAATATTGGGAATGCTCAGGTAAGACTGCTTGCTAATAGGTGGACCAATGCAAACAGCTTCATCGGCGAAGCGCACGTGTAAGCTGTCACGGTCGGCAGTTGAGAAAACGGCCACCGTTTTAATGCCCATTTCGCGGCAGGTGCGGATGATTCGCAATGCGATTTCTCCCCGGTTTGCGATTAATATTTTCTTAAACATAATGAGTGAAAGAGTGAAAGAGTGAAAGAGCGAAAGAGTGGATGGATAAGACCCGCAGCTTTCGCTCTTTCACTCTTTCACTCTTTAGATTAAATGGGTTCTACCAAAAACAGCGGCTGGTCGTACTCGACGGGCGTTGCATTCTCAACGAGGATCTTCACAATACGGCCCGATACTTCCGACTCGATTTCGTTAAAGAGCTTCATAGCTTCGATGATACAAACAACTTTGCCTTCGGTTACACTGTCGCCCACTTCTACGAACATGGGCGATTCGGGGTTCGCCGACCGGTAGAAGGTGCCAATCATTGGCGATTTGATCGTAATGTAGTTCGACGTATCAGCTTTGGGAGCCGACACGGCTGGCGCTGCTGCAGCTGTTGGCGTACTAGCAACAGGAGCGGCTACTGCTGGAACAGCAACTACGGGTGCCGCTGGAGCTACAGGAGCTATTGGAGCACCCTGACCATAACGCTTGACACTGATTTTCAGGTCTGTTGTTTCAATGTTGACTTCATCTAAGCCTGATTGCGAAATGAAGTCGATTAGTTGTTGAATGTCTTTTGTGCTCATAGTTTAGGAGCGAGGAGAAAGGAATGAGTCGTGAGGAGTAAAGATTGATTTGCTATCTTCTTACTTCTCGCTTCGCAATCCTCACGACTCATTTATTTCACTCGTTCTACGTAATCGCGTGTGCGGGTATCAACCCGAATTTTTTGACCTGATTCAATGAAGAGCGGCACCATAATTTTGGCTCCGGATTCTACTTCAACCCGTTTTTTAGGGCTGTTGGCTGTATCGCCTTTAATACCGGGCTCGGCATAGGTTACTTCCAGCTCAACGAATGGGGGTAATTCACAGGCAAGCGGAGTGTCGGCATCGGCATTGATCAAAATTTCGACTTCCTGACCTTCTTTCATCAGATCAGCTCCTTCAACAAGTTTTTCGTCTAGATTGATTTGATCGAAAGACTCCTGATCCATGAAGTTATACCCCGCTTCATCTTTGTAAAGGTATTGGAATTTCCGACGTTCAACACGCACAGGGTAAATAGTTGCACCTGAGTTGAATGTATTGTCAATTACGCGGCCCGTTGTGAGGCTTTTTAACTTCGTTCGAACAAACGCTGCGCCTTTTCCAGGTTTAACGTGCTGGAATTCGGTAATTTGAAAGAGGTCGTTGTTGTAGTTTAAGACCAGCCCGTTGCGGATGTCTGCGGTCGTTGCCATGTTAAGATGTATGATGTAAGGTGTATGATATATGATGTAAGGTGCAGAAAGATTCATACACTATAGATCATACATCATATATAAAATTAATAGGCCCACTTTACGTAAGCGGCTCCCCAGGTAAAGCCTCCTCCGAAAGCGGCCAGCACTAAATTGTCGCCCTTTTTCAGTTGCGACTCGTAATCAAACAAGCAAAGTGGAATAGTTGCTGCTGTAGTATTGCCGTACTTATGAATATTCATCATCACGCGTTCTGGCTCAATCCCCATTCGGTTAGCAGTCGCGTCGATAATACGTTTGTTTGCCTGGTGAGGTACCAGCCAAGCGATATCAGCACCGGTTAGATGATTTCGTTCCATGATTTCCGCTGATACGTCGGCCATGTTTTTGACTGCGAACTTGAACACAGACGGGCCATCCTGATAAACGTAGTGCCAGCGTTTTTCTACCGTTTCATGGGTGGGTGGATAACGGCTACCACCGGCTTTCTGGAATAAATGGTTCTGCCCGGTGCCATCTGATTTAATAATGGAATCCTGTATACCAAAACCGTCATCGTTGGGTTCGAGCATAACGGCTCCGGCGCCATCGCCAAATAGCACGCAAGTGGTGCGATCAGTATAATCGACAATTGCCGACATCTTGTCTGCGCCGACAATGATTACCTTTTTGTACTTGCCGGTCTCTATAAATTGAGAGCCTACAGTAAGGGCATAAAGAAAACCGGAACAAGCTGCCTGAATATCAAAGCTTCCTACATTACGAATGCCCACCATGTCGCAGATAAGGTTCGCAGTGCATGGAAACACATAATCGGGAGTAGTGGTCGCACAAATGAGTAAGTCGACTTCTTCGGGCTTTATATTGAGCTTTTCGAGCAAACCTGCCACTGCCTTGGCACCCATATGCGAAGAGCCCATACCTTCGCCTTTCAGAATGTGTCGTTCTTTAATACCAGTGCGGCTTGTAATCCATTCATCATTTGTATCCACCATACGCTCCAATTCGGCATTGGTCAGCACATAGTCGGGAACGTAGCCGTGGATTCCTGTTATGGCAGCTTTACTCATAAGTTCTGTGACTAGTTAGCAAGTAGGGAGTTATCAGTTATTGATTAGTAGTCGTGCCACTAACAATTACGGGTTGCTGACAGTTGCTAACTTAGTGCTTGTGCAATTTTAGTGTATGCATTAGATTCAACCTGTCGGATGGCCAGACCAATCATGTTCTTGATGGCTAAAGGCGATGAAATGCCGTGGGCGATAATCACATTACCATTGACGCCCAGAATTGGGCTGCCTCCCACTGATTCATAATTGGTTTTATCCAAAAATTCATCGCTTAGACCACGTTGACTGGCAACCTTATAAAACGATTCGCCAAGCTTGAACATGGTATTGCCTGTAAAGCCGTCCGTTATAATTACGTCCGCCTTTCCCTCGAAGAAGTCTCCTCCTTCAATATTTCCAACAAAATTAATCCGACGATTTTCTTTCAGGAGCTGATGGGCTGCCTGAGCAACGAGTGACCCTTTTTGTTCTTCCGAACCAATATTCATCAGGGCTACACGGGGCTGGTCAATGCCAAAGATGTATTGGGCATAAATTGACCCCACTACACCAAATTGAGCCAGCATCTCGGGCTTACAATCGGCGTTAGCGCCAATGTCGAGCATGACAGCATGACCGCCTGTAAGTTGCGGCACAAAGCCAGCAATACATGGGCGTAAAATACCTTCGATCGCTTTAATGCTGAACAATGCACCCACATGCATTGCACCTGTGTTCCCTGCGCTGCAAAAAGCATTGACCTGGCCATCCTTCAAAAGCTTAAACCCAACTCCAATGCTGGAATTGGGCTTCTGGGAGAGCGCCTTGGTTGGGTGCTCACTCATTTCGATGATGTCTTCTGCGTTGACCAGTTCAATGTTGGCAACTGCCTCTGCACTGTGCTTCTGCATAAGTGGCTGCAAGGCAGACTGCTTCCCAATTAGCACAATAGTTATATGTTCCGGCAATTCAGCAGCGGCCAGTATAACTCCTTCCACAATTGCTTCGGGAGCGAAATCGCCACCCATTGCGTCCACTGCAATTTTCATTGACTCGGTTTGTTCAATATCTCCCAGATAAGCTGGATTATTAACTAAATACGCGTAAAAATAGGCAGGTAGCAGGCAATAAAAAAGTATTTCGCGTTCATCTTCGGAAAGACGTCAACGAAATACTCCTTTAAAAGCAATACGATTTAGGCCGTTTTGGCGTAATTCTCAATAATCATTTGTCCTTTGTAGAACAGATTTCCTTCAAAAACGTGGGCATGGTGGCGCTGATGCACTTCACCAGTCTGAGCGTCGGTTGAAAGAGCTACTGGAGTAGCCTTGTAATGTGTTCTGCGCTTATCGCGACGGGTGCTTGAGTGGCGTCGTTTGGGGTGTGCCATTTTCTTAAGTTATAAAATTGTCAAGTTATTGAGTTGTAGAGTTGGTGGTTGCAGGGGCTATGAAACCGCTACGGCGGCCCGGTCTACAACGTTATAACTCTATAACTTCATTTAGTTATCACTCAGTTTTCGCAAAGCGGCCCAGCGAGGATCAATAGCCGACTGGTCGTCTGCATCGTTATTTGCTTCTTCGTCACCAGAACGATAAATAACTTTACCATTCTGATCATCGTCATCATCGTCTTCGTCCCGGAAGCGGGGGTGAAGCCGTTTCATGGGAAGTGACAAGCTGATGAATTCAAAAATGTAGCGGGCTACATTAATCGTTGTTGTACTCCGTTCGATGAGTTCAATTTCGTCGCTCAACTCTTCGTTGTGATCACCGAACTTGAGTAACATCGTCTGTTCTGTATCAACAGGCTCATCGTATTCGTCCAGGCTCCGGTCGCAGGTTTGTTCAACCATACCTACGATGTGAAAATCTAGTCGAATCATCGTTTCTGACTTTTCGAGTATTAGATGCGTCTCAACGTTTCCGGCTTTGATCAACTCCTGATCCATAGCGACAAAAAACGACGTGTCCGACGTAAAATCGTACTCGTAGCGTTTGTTGTCCAGACCGACAATGTGAATGTCGTATGCGCGTAATGGATTCACTTCTGTTTCTCTCCGCTTCGGCGGCCCTGTCAAAAATAAGACCGCAAAGGTACGAAATGTTTGTTAATCAGGAAAGTGATGTGTTGAAAAAGGTTTGAGGCATAGTGATTTTTGGCAGTATTATGGGATTAACAGCGCTGAAGAGCGCCTAAAATCCAGTTAATCCTATAAACTTGTCTAAAAAAACTTGGTAACAGCGCTAAATTTTAATTTGCCTTCTACCCCATTTGATATACTATGTGTACTGATTTCGATGCTTCATTATGCTCCTAACCATTTTGACACTTACTTCCTTTGCCGTTCTGGTACGCATAATTGCTAACCCGCTCTCCAACGTATTTCAGAAACAACTTACTCAACGGGCAGCCAATCCGCTGTTTATCATGTCGGTTACCTATGGAGTTTTAACGTTGGTTGGTTTGATCTTCTGGCCGCAACTTCGTTTTTATGGCTTATCGATTGAGTTCTGGCAAAGTATGCTGGTAAGTAGTCTGTTTGCAATGTTTGGGAATGTGTTTCTGGTACGGGCAATGCACATCGGTGATTTATCGGTACTCGGTCCTATTAATGCCTATAAAGCCGTAGTTGGTATGCTGTTCAGTATATTTTTATTGAACGAGATTCCGGGCTGGTGGGGATTGGCTGGCGTAGTGCTGATTGTGGCCGGAAGTTATGTAGTACTAAATGATAAGCAACAACGTAGCGGAAGTGAAAATTTGTCCACTAACGGGTTGTTTCAGCGGCCGGAAGTCAGATTGCGACTGGCGGCTTTGGTGCTTTCGGCGATTGATGGAGCATTTCTAAAAAAAGCGATTATTCTATCAACGCCAACTATTGCTTTTTTTTACTGGTGCGTTTTGGGCTTCGGCTTCACCTTTGTCTGGATTTCATTAACCATGCGGACAACCTGGAGGAGCCAGGTAGAAGTCCTTCTTTCGCAGAAAACGACCTATCTGGCTTTATGTGCAGCGGTTGGCGTAACGCAGATGGCGAGTAATATTGCCTTGGCGAATATGCCAGTTGGGTATGCACTGGCACTGTTTCAGATCTCAGCCCTGGTAAGTGTATTATTCGGTTATCAATTTTTTAGTGAGCAGGGTATTCTCCGAAAACTCATTGGAGCAGGTATTATGGTGGCTGGAGCTGTACTAATTACTGTGCTCGGATAACTATCTTTCCAACTTGTAAGTTATTCCTACCTAACTATTTCTCTACCATGGCACAATACAAACTTGTCGAAAAGCATACCATCGAGCACCACAATGAATATTATGAGGTGCGTGTAACTCAGAGTGACGATCAGTCTAAAAGCCTGTTTTTCACGACGAATGAAGAAAATCTGGAAGAAGTAGCGGCTGCTATTGTTGCCGAACATCTACCCGGCTCGAAACACTGGACGGTGATCCCGCATCGCAAAGACAGCTAGTAGAGTGTGTTTATGACGTATTGATAAAGAATAAATAGCTTACGAATTGAACGGTTTTTTGATTCAGACGCAAAATTTTAATCAATCCTTAAACAATTTCGCTTGATTATAGTTAGGCCAAATCTTATCTTCACACTACAAATAGTGCCCTGTCTGAAAAGGCAGATTGCTACCGTAACGTGTGATGATGAAGATTGGCCAAACTCTTTGCTTAACGGGCTTGCTAATCGGGATGGTTGGCCTAATGGCACCCGCCCAGACGATTACTGCCGCTCAGGCCCGAACCGACTTTACTTATCTCAAGCGTAAACTGGATTTGCTCCATCCTGGAATGGGCTATTATACGCCCAAACCCCGAATGGAGCAGCTCTACGATTCGCTTTACAACCGGCTGACGGCGCCGATGGATTATCTTTCGTTTTATCACAACGTTAGTCCGTTTGTCACAGCAATTAAAGACGGGCATACGAACCTGAATCACCGGAAGAACTACATTGGCAAGCAGACACGTTTTCTGCCATTTTATATTCGGCCCGTCGATAGCAAATACTTTATCAGTCACAATGTTTCGGCCGATACAAGTCTTCAGCGTGGCACAGAACTGATCACGATTAACGATCGTACAATCGCAGATTTGCACCGTGAACTGATGGAATCTGACCACTCTGGGTCCGATGGAGATAACTTGACGGGGCGTCGGCAGTGGAGTCTGGTGCAGTTCGCAGACTATTATGCAGCCTGGTATGGGTCTGCCGATTCGGTTTCAATTTCGTATCGGCTTGCTGGCGATACACTCGTTCGGAAAACGCGCCTGAGATGTCCAAACCTGAGTAATTTTAAAGCAACGATACGACGTCGGTATGGTGTTGAACTAAATCAACCTGTCAATCTATCTGTCCGTGTTGTTGACACGCTCACGCATACAGCTGTATTACGGGTGGCATCGTTTATGGGATTGAAAAAGAAAGACCCCTTTCAATGGGCATTTAACCGCCGTCTGAAACAGGCTTTCAGGCAATTAAAGCAAGAAAATGTTCAGAATCTTGTCGTTGATATGCAAGGCAATGGTGGTGGCGTTGTACTAAATTCTGCCCGGTTGTTACGTTATTGGATGCCCAAACCGTTTCGAATTATGGAACAGGAGGAAATGAAACGGGCCGCTCGTGCCGAACTCATTACCCGATGGAATCCACTGTCGGCGCTGAATTTTAGCCTGCAATATAAATCCGACAAGGCGGGTGGGTTTGCCAGTCGCTCATCTCATCATCGTTATCGGCCTCGTCATAAGGATGCGTTTACCGGAAACCTGTATTTTCTGATGAATGGTGCGTCTTTTTCTGCAACGACGTCGGTATTAGCAAAAACCCTGGATGCAGGTATGGGTACATTTGTGGGCGAGGCTAGTGGAAGCGCTTACTGGGGTGATTTTGCCGGTCATTTTAAAACCATAACGTTGCCTTATTCGCGGCTTCAGGTTCGTATCCCTCTGAAAAAATTAACCCATGCTGTTGGCCCCGATCGCGCTAATGGCTTTACAGTTGAACCTGACTTTACTGTTACACGCAATTACGATGATCTAATGACCAACCGCGATTATGTATTGGATTATACGCTCCGATTAATTCGTCAGGGAGTAGTTGCTCGTAAACCAATTCCATTCCGACCTTTGCAGGCATCTTTGCCGCTACCTACTGTTCAGGAATAGGCTTTGCCAGCTCGCAACGAGCGAACTCATTGCGAGTTGAAAACTGTTTACTGATAAACGCGCCGAAATTTGGTCGAGCGCTAATCGATTCATTAGTGTATTGTATCGTTGACGTTGAAACAACCGGGGGTGTAAAAGGCCCTGCCCGTCTTACTGAAATTGCCATCTTCCGCCACGACGGTCAGCAAATTGTTGATTCGTTTCACACGTTGTTGAATCCTGGCTGTCCAATCCCACCGTTTATCCGGCATCTGACCGGTATTACTGAGGAGATGGTTCAGGATGCGCCCACATTTGCCGATGTTGCTGAGGAAGTGCTCCGAATTACAGAGGATGCTGTTTTTGTGGCTCATAACGTCGGTTTTGATTTTAGTTTTATTCAGAAAGAACTGAACTGGTTAGGGCACGATTTTTTCCGCCGTACACTTTGCACTGTTCGGACGAGCCGTAAGTTGATTCCGGGTTATCCTTCGTATAGTTTAGGGAAACTTTGCCGTTCGCTTGGTATTCCACTTAATGGCAGACATCGTGCTCAGGGTGACGCTGCGGCTACCGTATTACTATTTGAGATGTTGCTCCGTCATGATTCACAGGGGCTAATCCCCCGCGTTGTGAGCCCGATTGACGACCAATTCTAGTGCTTGGTCAAGCTAGATTCTAATTGATTCTTTTGCTGCTATTGCTCTGATTATCAAAATCTATAGAAGTTATTTGTAAGCGACCTAATTTGATTGGGATAGATTAGTAGGTGTTTTAGGAGCCCGCTGTTTGATAACTGAACCGAAGGGGATTTCTATTGTTGCCTGAACACCGTGAGTTGACTTACTTTGCCAGGAAATTCGACCACCCAGCAGAGCTACTCGTGATTCGATGTTGCTGATTCCCAAGCCTGTTGCTTTTTTTTTTGCCTGCTCATAGTTGAAGCCAAGACCGTTATCATGGTAGATTAAGACAATACGGTCGGGCTGGTGTACCATGTGAAGTTCTATACGAGTGGCATTCGCATGTTTAAGCGAATTGTTGACCAATTCCTGCGTAATTCGATACAACATTACTTCGGTATCGGCCGGAAATCGATTCGTATCTTCCGTTATTTCGCTAAGTATAAATTGGGCATTAATAACGCCACTGTCACTAATTCGGGAAAACAATTCATCGACGGCCGCTACGTAACCATGCCGCTCCAGCGTTTGTGGATTTAATTTTCTAAGCAGGTTTCTAACGTCGCCAATCGTATCGTTGATTAACAGAAATATAGTGGACTTGAGCGCCGATAGCTTCGGGCTTTCGCCTGCCAACTGTGTAAGCTGAGTGGTATAGAGTTTAATGGTGGCCAACCGGGTTCCAATTTCGTCGTGCAGATCTCGGGCGATATCTTTTTTTACCTGCTCCTGTATATCATACGATAGTCGCAGACGGTCTACCTCCTGTTGACGGATGCTATTCTCGCGTTGGCGAATCCACCCCCAGACGGCGAGTACAATCAATAAAATAACGATTAGAACAAATGATATGGTTCGCCAGAAAGGCGGCTCAATATGAATTAAAAGCTTGTGAATACGGTGGCTCCAGTGACCGTCCTGATTAGCGGCTTTTACCTGAAACGTATAATCGCCTGGAGGAAGATTTGCGTATCGGACATAGTTACGTTCGCCAGCCATTACCCAATAGTCGTCGTAGCCAGTTAACTGATATTGATAGTTATTTTGACCATTGCTGAAGAAATCCAGCGCGGCAAATTCCAGGGCGAGTGTATTTTGGGTGTGATCTAAATTAATACGGGTCGCTTCGCCAACGTAGGTGTCTGTGCTAAATGGCACTTCATTGATACTCAACGAATAAATGTGAACATAAGGATTAAATGAGCTGCTGTGAAAGGCATCTGGCCGAAACCGATTAAAGCCATTGACACCCCCAAAAAACAATTCACCATTTGCCAGACGCACGAACGCATTTCCATTGAATTCGTACCCTTGTAGACCATCGTTAGGGGTGAAATTTTTTATTGCCTGCGTGGTTGGGTCTAGCCGCGAGATACCTCGGTTTGTGCTCATCCAGATTTTGTTCTGAGCATCTGTAATGGTACTATATACGAATGAGTTGGCAAGGCCCTGACGTTCGGTATATAAACGGAACTGGCCGGTATGAGCGTTTAGCGCTACAGCGCCATGATCGGAGGAAAGCCAGATGGTTTGCTTGCTGGCATCAGGTCGAATGTGAAGTACCATGTAGCCTTTTAATCCTGATCTGACAAAGTGCCAGTTGAGTGGTTTTATTGCACGAGCTGGCGACTTTCCAGTCTGAGACCCTCCGGTCTGGGATACTTGGTAGCAGTAATAGCCATTTAGGTAGGTGCCAACCCATAGCTGTTGGGCGGTAGTATCGTACCAGAGGCTAAAAATATTCTGATCTGCCAGAATGGATACTTTTGACCAGTTTCGTCGGCGTGTATTTAGTGCATACAGACCATCTTCTGTGGCCGCCACCAACATCGTATCCGAAATGCTAACCATGTTTCGTACGTAATTAGCACTTACTAAGCTGTGGGATGACGGAAATAAAATAGATTCGAATGTTTCGGTTTTTGGATCAAATGCCATCACGCCACCTGGTCTACCTACCCAGATACGTCGCTGTGGATCACGATACAGGCTTCTGGCAATACCCCGAATAGGGCCGCTTGTTGACGGATTACTGGTAAGATATCGGTCGATAACTCGATTCGTGCGCGGATCCAGAATATTGATGCCGTTTTGAGTAAGGACCCAAAGGCGGTCGAACCGTTCCTCTAGAAATCCCCGAATAGTGTAATTGCTCAGTTTTTTGTCAGATGGTACCGTATCAATAGTCTGATTTTTAGTAATACCTCCGAACAGAAAGGCATCAGGAATAATGCGGGCCAAACCATCAGGATCTGTATTGGCCCAGACAATCCCCAGGTTATCGGTATAGATTTTACTGACTCTAAACTCACTCAACCGGGGAGCATTTCGCATGGAATTGTAAACCCGACCAAACAACCTCGATCGCTTATCGAAATAGAGTACACCATCGTTCTGAGTCCCGAGCCATAGCCGCCCACGCTGATCGGAGGCAAGGCTATAAATAGCACTGATGGGGTTAGCACCAACAGTTGCATACGTTTGATAAGTGGACTGACGATAATCAAACCGGATAAGCCCTGTTCCTGTACCAAGCCAGGCAATGCCATCAGAGTCAATATAAAATGAAAAGATAACTTGAGCTGGTCCGAATAGATTATGTGGATGGTTACTAAAATAGTGAGAGAGCTTGCGACTCGTCAAATTATAGCGAAGTAGACCCGTAGATGCATGCAACCAGATATCGCCCGAAGGTGTCCGCACAGCCGAGCTTTGTAGGTCGTATTCTTTCGTGGGATGCAGATTGGCCGCCAGAATGGTTTTATGCCGCTTTCGATAATCGAACTGAACCAACCCTTCGGAGTCACTAAGGTAAATCAGTTCGGTTTGATTAATGAAAAATGGAATTGTACGACTGCTCTGGCGAGTACGTCTAACTCCAGGGTTGTTGACAGAGAAATAATCGAATCGATCTCTCTTGCGATCGTAGCGGTTTAACCCCTCTTCAGTACCGACCCACAAGTTACCATCGGAGTCTTCAACGATGCCAAAAATATTAATGCCCCGGATGGTACCGGGCTGAATGGAGCCATCCTTACCCAGTGCCGGACGATAGGTACGAAAGCGATGTCCATCATAGCGATTCAGTCCGTCCTGAGTACCAAGCCATAGAAATCCACGCGTATCTTTTAGCATGTAATAAACCGATCCCTGGGCCAGGCCATCGCTGACACCGATGTGGTCGATTCGAAAAACAGTACCCAACGAGGCTGATTGTGTCCACCCAGGCTGAGGCAACAGGCTCCAGAATAGTAAGTGCAGACATAAGAAGCCAAATTGCCTCATGAGAATAAAGTATAGTTTTAGGAAGGTACTGTAAATGAGCTATCTATTTACTGAATATCCAAGTTTGTCAACTAATAAATACCATTTTTATGCCATCGTGATTAAGCTGGCGCAATAATGCCTGAATAATACCGGGGTGTAATGCGGTTTACTGTAAATTCGTAGAACGATTGGCGCGCTTTTCTCTAACCTTCATCAATTTATGCGATTTCCTAATTCTATTCAATTGTATTTCATGCTGAGCTCATCTATGGCGTTGGGGCAGGCCACCCACCCACTGACTTATCCACAAGCCCGTAAAACCGATCAGGTTGATACGTATCATGGCACCCAGGTTGCCGATCCCTATCGCTGGCTTGAAGACGACCGTTCGACCGAAACGGCAGACTGGGTTAAGGCTGAAAATAAAGTCACATTCGACTATTTAGCCCAAATTCCCTATCGGAAACAGTTTCAGGATCGCCTGGAAAAAATATACAATTACCCAAAATATTCGTCACCAAGTCGGAAAGGAGACTGGTTCTATTTCTCGAAAAACGATGGCCTTCAAAATCAGGCTGTGCTTTATAGACAAAAGGGACTTGATGCATCCGCAAAGCCTGAACTGGTAATTGATCCGAACAAACTATCGGCCGATGGTACGACTCGTTTAGGGGCTTTCTCCTTGTCGAAAGATGGTAAATATGCAGTTGTTGGTTTATCGAAAGGTGGCTCCGACTGGCAGGAATATCAGATTATGGATCTGGCTACCAAGACGTATTTGCCAGATAAAATTGAGTGGGTAAAAGTGTCGGGGGCTGCCTGGCAGGGCGATGGATTTTATTATAGTCGATATCCTAAACCAGAAGGAAGCGCATTAGCCGCCAAAAATGAAAACCATCAGGTGTTTTTCCACAAACTGAATACGTCCCAATCAGCCGATCGATTGGTATATGAAGATCCGAAAAATCCACAACGGTTTCATATTGTCAGCACGACCGATGATGAGCGATTTGCTTTACTAACCGTAAGTGATCGGGGACAGGGAAAAGATGGGAATTCATTGTTTTTTATGGATGTGAAGGCTGTAGAGAAGACCTTTTCGCCAGTTGTAGCTGAAGTTAGTAATTTTAGTTACAATGTAATCGATAACGACGGTGAGCGATTGTTAATCTTAACCAACGAAAAAGCGCCCAATAGTAAAGTCGTTGCATTCGACACGAAAAAGAAAACCTTTTCACCCCTGATTGCTGAACAGCCTGAACCTATTGCGGAGAACAGTGTCAGCGCGGCAGGTGGAAAATTGTTTGTTGAATACTCAAAAGACGTGACGTCGAAAATTGACGTATTCGATTACATGGGGAAACGCGAGAGTGAAGTGCAACTGCCCGCTGTTGGTACAGCAGGAGGATTTGGTGGCGAGAAAGACGATAAATTTGTCTTCTATACATTTACCTCATTTACCTTTCCACCAACCATTTATCGCTATGATATTGCAACTCGGAAAAGCACGGTTTTCCGCGCTCCCGAAGTAGATTTCAAGCCAGCCGATTACGAAACGAAACAAGTATTTTATACGAGTAAAGATGGGACCAAAGTACCAATGTTCCTGACCTATCGTAAGGGCTTGAAACTGGATGGTACCAACCCGACACTACTCTATGGCTATGGCGGATTTAATATCAGCTTGCCACCTTCCTTTAGCCCATTTCGGATTCCATTTCTAGAGCAGGGCGGTGTTTACGCGCAGGCCAACTTACGGGGCGGTAGCGAATACGGCGAGAAATGGCATGAACAGGGTATGAAGCTCAAAAAGCAAAATGTGTTCGATGATTTTATTGCCGCTGCCGAATACCTCATTGCTCAAAAATACACCAGTCCGGCCAAATTGGCGATCCAGGGTGGATCAAACGGCGGATTATTGGTGGGTGCCGTTATGAATCAGCGGCCTGAATTATTCCGGGTGGCTATTCCGCAGGTGGGTGTGATGGATATGCTTCGGTTCCATAAATTCACCATTGGCTGGAACTGGATTGCCGATTATGGCAGCAGCGACAATGCTGAGGAGTTTAAGGCTCTGTATGCTTACTCACCCATACAAAATATCAAGCCTGGCATAAACTACCCCGCAACACTAATCACTACCGCCGACCACGATGATCGGGTGGTACCGGCTCATTCATTCAAATATGCGGCTACTTTGCAGGAAGTGTATAAAGGCTCAAACCCAGTGTTAATTCGCATTGATACCAACTCGGGCCACGGTGCCAGCAACACCAAAAAGAATATCGAAACCGCTGCGGATATTTACTCCTTTATTCTCTGGAATATGGGCGTAGCGAGTTTAAAGGAAATGGCAAGCAAATAAAGTTGCTTGTTCACAAAAAAACCGATCTGATTATCAGATCGGTTTTTTTGTATTAAATCTTATTTATTTAAGCTTATAGCTTAAATGTAATTCCTAAAAGAAGCGGGGCAATACCCGTTCCTAATTCAGCAAAGCCGCCTACTTTCTCCGAGAAGAAATAGCGTCCACCGAGGTGAACAGGCACGAAAATGCCACTACCGAACGAGGTGCCGCTATAGATACTGTTGCTATACGAAACACTCTCGTAACCAAGACCAAGACCTGCGTAAAGATCTGCCTTGTCTGTGCTTAAACTCAGCAGTTCATTGAAGTGATAAGAACCACGAACGGCAAAATACAGATAGTTGATTTTATCATTATAGCCACTATAGCCAAAGTTAAAACTACGATAGGCTACCTGACCACCAACGGTGAAATTTGGAGCAACGCCAAAGTCAGCAGATCCGCCAAATGCAATCCCGCCTGCGCTAGCATAACCCCCTACACCAATGCCAAGGTTGATAAATTTGGTTCCTTTATCAATTGACAATTGGGCAAACGATTTCGTGCCAGCTAAAAGACCGAAGACCAGCAAAGTAATAAAGTGGATTTTTTTCATTTGATTCAATTGTTTTGCGTTAAAATTTGAGACAAAGTAAAAGCGAATCTATGGGCCTAACAAACGAGACGACAGACCTCTTATTTATCGGTCATATCATTGACTAGGGGACAAACATAGCATACTGGGATTCATAACCTACTGCTATTACCGAAAATCCACCCGCTTTCCATAAAGTTTTCATGATTTTTTAATATAATAGTATGGGAGTAATACAAAAAATGCACAATTAAAGCGGCTTTTTGTCGTGACATTTCTGTTTGTAAAGGGCACTTTTAGAGTCCAATTTCTCATTAATAAATTGACTATTAGGTATACGTGAATCCGATTCTGTGAAAGGACGAGCAATTGATTTACCTCACTAAGCCTAATTAACGAACCCCTATTTTTGCTGACTAATTTTAGAACAGGCCATTTTAGATCACCTGACAATTATTAATTACGCACATGACTATCTGGTATCTGACAGATTTGGTTGGCATAAGTGTATTTGCGATTTCGGGAGCATTATCGGCCCTAAGCAAAAAAATGTACCACGATCTGATCGGGGTATTTTTTATTGGCTTTCTGACCGCAATTGGTGGTGGTACCGTTCGTGATGTTATCATGAATGCGCATCCGATTGCCTGGATACGCGATCCTAACTACCTGATTGTCATCATTAGCAGCGTTATTATTGCTGTTTTCTGCCGGAAATGGTGGTTGGGCGCGCTCAAGCGACCTTTGCTTATCTTCGATACAATCGGGGTTGGTATCTATACCATTTTGGGTATGCAAAAAGCGCTTACAGCTGGTGTAAACGACTGGGCAGCCATATTATTAGGCGTTATTTCTGCTCTTTTTGGGGGCGTTATTCGGGATACAATGGTGAACGACCTGCCGATCATTTTCGACCGGCAACTTTATGTTACGCCTTGTTTGACGGGGGCAATACTTTACCAGCTTGGCAGATCTTTAGACATAAATTCAACTCTGAATTTGCTGTTGTCGGCGGGCGTGATTACCCTGTTTCGCTTGCTGGCTATTCGAAATAACTGGTCATTGCCACGCATTCAGAATTAATCCATAGTTAAGGAATGAAATAACCAAGGTTATGCTTGATTTCCTTCAGTACGAAGGTGCTGTTAAGTACACCAATGTTCTCGATCTGGGAGAGTTTATACTTAACAAAATCGTGGTATTCGTTTAAACTGCCTACGTGAATCTTGAGCAGGAAATCAACTTGCCCAGCCATGTGATAGCATTCCTGCACTTCTTCCAGTTTCTGTACCTCTTCTTCAAATTTGTCGATAAATGCTTTATCGTGATAGCGCATGGATACTTGGCAAAACGTCGTAATGGGCTGACCAAGCAGACTTTTGTCCAATACCGCTACATACTGCTTAATAAACCCAAGCCCTTCTAACCGCTTGATCCGTTCGTAAACCGGCGACAACGTTAGCCCAAGTTGTGAGGCTAGTTCCTTAGTAGTCAGCTTGGCATCCTGCTGAAGCAGTCGTAATAATTGCTTATCAACATCATCTAACTTTTCCATGCCGAAAAATTTTCTACCAATGCCATTTGGGTAACTTTTGTTTAAGAGAATTTATTGGCAAATAAAGATATATACAACAATATTCACGGATTTATTCTAAGTTTTTCTCTTTATTATCTTCAAAAGTAATTTTGTGCCATAAATACTTCATTCAACGTCACTAGCTCTATTTAATTGGTTATGCAACGAGAAACCATTTTAGTTATTGGAGCCAATGGGCAGATTGGGACAGCTTTACTACCTCAATTACAGGCCCAATTTGGGATTAATCAGGTGATTGCGGCCGATCTACGAAAGCCCTCATCTGAGACTGGTATCTTCGAAATTCTGGATGCTACCAAGCCTGAAGCACTAACCGATATAGTGCGCCGATATCGGGTGACACAGATTTATCATCTGGCGGCTATACTATCTGCCAAAGGTGAAAGTGACCCGCTCTGGGCCTGGAATCTGAATATGCAGACGGTGCTCAACGTACTGGAGATATCTCGATTGCACAACATCCGAAAGCTGTTTATCCCCAGTTCAATTGCTGCCTTTGGTGAACACGCGCCCAAATATGAAACTCCTCAAACCGCAATACTGGACCCAGCCACAGTGTATGGTATAAGTAAGGTTGCCGCCGAAAACTGGTCGTTGTATTACCATAAGCGGTATGGGCTGGATGTTCGGTCGTTACGTTATCCGGGTGTAATTAGCCATCAATCCATGCCGGGCGGAGGGACAACCGATTATGCCGTGGCTATTTTCCATGAGGCTGTTCAGGGCAACTCATTTGATTGCTTTCTGGCAGAAGATACCCGCCTACCCATGATCTATATGGACGATGCCTTACGGGCTACGATGGAGTTAATGAATGCTCCCGAATCGCAGATTAGCGTTCGTACATCCTATAATCTGGCCGGAATGAGTTTTACTCCTGCCGAACTGACCGAATCGATCCAAACGCATTTTCCTGATTTCGTTACCCATTACAAGCCTGATTTTCGACAGGCTATTGCCGAATCGTGGCCAAAAACCATCGATGATTCGGTTGCCCGGCAAGATTGGGGCTGGAAAGCTGCTTTTGACTTGTCACGTATGACACACGAAATGATTACGAACCTGACTGCGGTTTATCAGCCAGTGGTCTCAACCTTATAAACGCTATGTACGGAACCATAAAAGAACAACTTCAACAGGAGTTGAATAGCATACAAGAAGCCGGGCTGTACAAATCCGAACGCATTATTGTATCTCCTCAATCGTCAGTCATTGTCGTTCGTGACGGACGTGAAGTATTGAATTTTTGTGCTAATAATTATCTGGGCCTCTCATCGCATCCAGACGTTGTCGAAGCGGCTCACCAGACGTTAGATAGTCATGGATTTGGTATGTCGTCGGTACGGTTTATCTGCGGAACCCAGGATATCCACAAAGAACTGGAGCGCCGTACGGCCGAGTTCGTTGGAGCCGAAGACTGTATTCTGTATGCAGCTGCCTTTGACGCCAACGGAGGAGTTTTTGAGCCGCTTTTGGGCGAACAGGACGCGATTATTTCCGACGAACTGAACCACGCGTCTATTATCGACGGCATACGCTTGTGCAAGGCGAAGCGCTTCCGTTACAAACACAATGACATGGCCGATCTGGAAACCCAGTTACAGGCGGCTTCATCATCACGTCGTATACTAGTTGTTACAGATGGCGTTTTCTCCATGGATGGTACCATTGCGCAACTGGATAAAATCTGTGATTTGGCCGATCAGTACAAGGCGATGGTCATGGTCGATGAATGTCATGCCAGTGGATTCATGGGCAAAACAGGTCGCGGAACACCCGAATACCGAAACGTTCTGGGCCGTATCGACATTATCACAGGAACCTACGGAAAAGCACTGGGTGGTGCTTCGGGAGGATTCACCGCAGCCCGTAAAGAAATTGTTGAGTTGTTGCGTCAACGCTCCCGTCCGTACTTGTTTTCCAATACATTAGCCCCATCCATCGTTGGCGCATCATTAAAAGTGCTGGATATTCTGCAAGCCTCCACTGCTCTGCGCGACAAACTGGAAGCCAACACGCGCTATTTCCGCGACGCGATGACTGCCGTAGGATTCGATATTCTACCCGGTGAGCATCCAATTGTACCGATTATGCTTTACGACGCGCCCCTGGCGCAAGCGTTTGCCGCCCGGCTGTTAGAAGAAGGTATTTATGTGATTGGTTTCTTTTATCCCGTCGTTCCAACAGGAAAAGCCCGAATTCGAGTGCAAATTTCGGCGGGGCATGAGCAAGAACACCTGGAACAGGCAGTGGCCGCTTTTACCAAAGTAGGGCAGGAACTCGGCGTGATTAAAATTGGCGAAACAGTCAGCTAACCATTCATTCTATAAAACGGAAAAAAGCTTCGTCGCTAGAAATAATAAGTCAGATTTGACGACCAAATTCGATTGTATAATTTTTGAGCAGCGTCACTATAGACACCTGTCGAAGGGTCAGGTTTCTGAATAGGCTTCATTCCATAATAATAGCGGCTCGATAGAACTAAGTGTTTGCCCAGCCGGTAGCCCAAGCCAGCCATTAAGCCAACGTCTAGTCGGTAACAATACTGTAAATCCCAGACTGACGTTTCGCTAAACGTAGGGTCAACGCTTTTGGCTGCCAGCAGATAGCCAAATTGGGGGCCACCAGCCATAAAGACCCGTCGTCCACCGGGATGGTAGCGTACCATAATGGGTAAACTCAGGTAGTCAACCTTATAAATAGTTTGATGACTACCATAGCCTAAAACGCTGGTTTCAATATCGACTCCCCCCTGACGGGAGTAGAGCAAGTCGTAAGCCACGGACAGAGACGGTGTTAAACGGTGCCCAAAACTTACTCCAGCATTATAGCGCCAAAGGGTAGTTGATTTGTTAATTGAGGGCATCCAGGAAAAGTGGATCAAATCGTCATTGGCTCCAGCGGTTAGTCCAATACGAAAAGATGTCTGCGCCAAACCAGGCAGATTAAAGGCCGTTAGGGCCAGAAATAAAACGATCAGTTTTGCTTTCATGAGTTGGAGAATTATAGCTGTTCTATAGGAAATCCTTGTCAATCGGTAAGCTGCTGAAAAAGCCGGCCGTAAGGTTAGTTTACTTACAGATGTCCAAGTTCTCTTCGTGAAATACTATTAGCCCACAACAAACAAAGCCCGACGACTGCCGGGCTTTGCTTTTAAATTCACGTTGCTTACTGCTCTTAGTTCATAGCAATGGTACGAACGGTTTGCTGAACCGGTTGAGAAGATACATTCAGTTGCTTAACAATGCTGCCTTCGCTTGATTTGATCTCCAATTCATATTCGCCATCAGACAGATCGTTTACATTCAACTTCACGGCGTACTTACCTTCTTTCTTGCCAATACTGTGCTGGTACAGCACTTCATGATTTTTGTTGCGAAGCACCACATCGACGGGCACATCAGTAGACTTCTGAACCGCCAGCCGAATTTGATGGTCGACCGTTACATAGGCACTGGCGTCGAAGGAAAGAGTTTTAGGGGTCGTGGGATTAAATAGGGTTGAAGCGCTTAGTAAAAGAGAGGCAGCGACTTTGCTCATTAGTGGTAACATGGTAGTAGTTGTTTAGTGTTTGGTTGTTTACTGGTTGATCTTATTAATTCAATGCCCGTGCCAATCTAATGTTATTGCTGGTTTTCAGCGACTTATAGGTTGTGCCATTTTTTATTGTTGTCCGTAACTGGACAGGCCTTGTTCACTTGCGGACAAAATTAGATAAGGCCTTACCAGATCGAAACCCGTAATTGGCCAGGTGTTGAAATCAGGTAGTAAGAGGCATAAAAGGTTGGATAAATGGTTAGGTCAATTCACTAATCTGCAGCCCTCAAAATCACTAAACCTCACAGAGTAAACAGATACAAACTATCATTAGGAATTCGCTAAAATATATTCTAGTGATTTTTTTCAACTCTTTCAGTCGCTAGACTTCCCAAGCCTGTATATGCCTATACTTGTACTGAAACGCATTTGGCTCCGCGTGAGTATTACCTGATTTATTAAGCAAAGGCCCTACCATAAGTTTGCTTAAATCTTGTTTAGAAGTTTCATTATGTAGAGTAGATTTACTGCTGTGTTACATCACCTCAAACTTTAGAGAAATTTATTGCTTTATTTATTTTCAAGTAAACACTTACTTTTATGAAAAACGTGATCGGATACGTCAGGAAAATTGCTCTCTCTGTTTGCTTATTCGTAACAATAATAAATGTACATGCACAGGTCGGTATAGGGCCAGGATCAGAAACTATTAATGGATCAGCGTCCGTAGAGATTAAAGCGGGATCTTATTCCTCTGGTAGTCCATATAGAGGCTTATTACCGCCAATAATAACAACGACTCAGCGGGGCCAGATTCAGAATCCGGCGACTGGGCTTCTCATTTTCAATACCAGTACTAATCAGATTGAGGTTAATACGGGCACTAGTGCTGCTCCAATATGGACGCCCGGTGGTGCTGTTGGCTCGGGTGCAGCCTGGAGCCTGACGGGTAATGCCGGAACGGTAAATACCAATTTTCTAGGTACTACTGACAATACTCCCCTTAGATTTAGAGTAAACAACCAAAATGCAGGTCGTATTGACCCAACTCTCCTTAACCTCGGCTTAGGTTATCAAGCGTTAAATCCTAGCGCAACGGGACAAGCTAACACGGCTTTAGGTTATGCGTCCTTATTCGCCGTCACTAGTGGTGTCGGCAACACAGCCTCGGGATCGAACGCCTTAGCAGCTAATACCTCTGGTTCACTTAATTCGGCCTTGGGAAATGTGGCTTTACAAAAAAACACAACTGGAGAGGCTAATACAGCCGTTGGGTCGAATGCCTTACAAAATAATACAGGTAGCTATAACACAGCGTTTGGAGCTGGAGCTTTACAAAACAATACCACTCCTAATGGTAATACCGCCTTGGGACATAATGCTTTAGCTAATAACACTAGTGGCACTGTTAATACCGCCGTAGGAGAAGATGCTCTGTCATCAAACTCTACTGGTCATGATAATACTGCCGTAGGTATAAATACTTTAGGTGCCAATACTACTGGTAATGGTAATGTGACTCTAGGTAATGTTACATTAACTAATAATACAACAGGTGAAAATAATACAGCGATTGGGCTTCTTGCTTTACTAAATAATACTACAGGCAATTATAATACTGCCCTTGGTGCAAATGCGGGACCTTCAGCCGCCAATCCGACCCTAGTTAATGCCACTGCCCTTGGCGCAAATGCCATCGTGAATACCAGCCATACAATTGTGTTAGGGGACAATCAAATCACTTCCTTACGTTGTAATGTGCAGACGATCAGCTCACTCTCTGACAAGCGCATTAAAGAAGATGTTAGCGCCAATGTACCCGGCCTAAGCTTCATTACAAGACTGACCCCAGTTACGTACCATATTAACAAGGCCAAAGAAGCCAAACTAGTAGGCTATTCGCTGAATGCTGTCAAAGAAGATAAAATACTTCACAGCGGTTTCCTGGCCCAAGACGTTGAAACAGCAGCTCAGGCAGTTGGCTATAATTTTGAAGGAGTTCGTAAAGAAGAAGGCGGTAAATATTACACCATAGGTTATACGCTGTTTGTTATTCCCTTGGTCCAAGCAGTCAAAGAACTTAATGATGAGGTTAGTCAACTAAAAGCGGAACTAGCTATTGCCAAACAAAACGAGAAAGATACTCAGGTCCGGCTGGACAAAATAGAAGCCCTGCTTCAGCTCCCAACTCGTCAAACGAGTGTTTCCTTAAAAGCTAAATAACATAGATCATGGACTATAATTTAGGAATGTAGCCCCAAGGAAATTGGGTTGAGTCTCGAGTAAACATAGTTGCCTTTGGTTAACACTCAGTTCTGACAAATTCGTGCTGAATTTGCTCTGATTCTAATAATGTCTCCAGGCGTTTGGCATGAGTATAGACCAACAGAAAGACTTGCAAGTAGTGATTCAACTTGACTACTACGATTGTTCCAAATACTGTAATACTTATTTCATCTAGAAAAAAACGCTGGCCTCTTTCTAGTCGGTGTTTTTTTCTAGCACGACCGATAAATTTTACTTGTCGGTCGGACAAGTGTAAATTACAGAACTGGTATTTTTAAAGCATAGCAATCCTAATAATATGTTACTTGCTTTACCCAGTTATATAAAGCTTATTGCTATTTACTCAAGAGAGCTTCTATTTATAAACCGCTAATAACACGGGCATAGACATTATTGGCCGCATCGCCATCGTAGGTTTTGCTGGCATCCTCGGCCACATTGGTCGTCACATTCGACACACTTCCGGAATTGGCCGTGGTACGGCTGATCGTAAAACCCAGCACCGAAGTATCCCCTGCTCCCACCGATTGACCCGTATTCATTCGTAGCGTTATCTGCTGATTCCCTTGGTTTTGAATAATGCTCCACTGGGTGTTGTTGACTACTGTCGTTGCTCCACCTGATACATTTATAGTAGCTAGGCTGTTGTTAAAGCTCAAGCTGTAGCCAACTGGGGCTGTCAGGGTCACTATAGCATTGCCTTGAGAGGTAGGTACTCCTGCAACTTCAAAGATGTTTATCACGAAGTTGCGAGAACTACTAATCGGAAAATTGGCATCAGGCAGCAAGATGGTAGGACTCAGGTCAGGATATTGGCTGGCTGCGGTGATAAGTTGTAGATTCTGATTGGTGAAGGTAGTTGAGATGGTTTTTGTCGTCGTATTGAGGGTGCTTGCTGGACTATTAAAGAAAGGGCCACTCGATGTGGCAGCATAGGCTAGTTTCAGCCGGGCCTCCGTATTGCTATTTAGTTCAGTGGTGAGATAAGTAAAGCGCACCGTTCCTGAAAAGGAAACCACAACGCTGAACTGATAGACCCGACTGATACTGGACTGGGGCGTCGTAGAAACGGGCGTAGTGCTTTTTTGCAGGGTATTGTTAGCCAGAGTCAGCTCAACTGAGGGAGTGAGCACCAGTCCATCGACTGACAAGGGTGTATTGGCTTTTATTGTTATACCCTGACTGCTTACCGATAGTTGAGCTGAGGCCTGAAGGGCTGTGATCAATGTAGCCAAAAGGAAATAGTAACGCATAAGCCTGGTATTAGGAGGAAATTAACAAATAAAATAATCTTAAGCCGATTGATTAAGTTAGCAATGGGTAGTGAATTTTACCAACTTGATATCACTTCTCTACTGTAAGCGAATAATCGAAAAGATTACCAGCAGCTATACCTGGACTAACCTTTGAATTTTGGTGCATGTATATTGAGTAACCGTAAGCATCTACCCTTTGTTTTACTGCCTGATATGGCCAACCCAGTCAAAGATGACGACATTAAGTTGAAAACTTGGATTTGAGATGATTGTGCCAATACTCACTTGGGCCAAAGTAGGCAGACTCAAAACGATGGACATAAAACTCAACCGCCAGGAACAAAAAAGGCCCCAACTGGAGCCTTTCATTGTAATTTACTACTTGCCGACTAGCCGTTAAGCGTACTTCAATTTCTCTTTGAAATTTACTAAGCAGTATAATGTATTGATAATCAAAGTATTATTTTTGATTGTCTGTATGGAGGTACAAATAAGGCCTAAAATGCACACTTTATGTATGGATATTGCTTTCAACCTTATAGCATAAGGCTTGTTTTACTCACAAAGCACTCTTCAAAAACAAGATGCTGAGTGCGTGAGAAAGCAAGTTACCTATTGGTCATTTTTTATAATCCTTACGTTCACTCTCAGCTATCTATCAACCATTGACGCAAATCCTCAGCAGTCGGATTGACAATGTAGGGCTTACCTTGCCGGACGCAGATGTTTAGCGTTAGCTCGGTACCTCCTGTTGTGACATTACCAAACATAACTGTACCATCAGCTTGAATCACACTGGCTTTTGTACGGGGTGGGTATTTCGAGAGGTGTGCTCAGCCAGGCCGAAATCACGCAGGACCGCATCCGGCCCGTTTTCGGTTAAATAACCTTTAGGCGATATACCTCCTATATGAATCCCTAATACCTTGGCTACTTCTAGACCCATTTGGTCGAGGCCAGTCTGGCCTCCAGAGACAACTTTATTGACTTGATGTGATTTCATTTTTTGGTTGAGCTGGCACAGTAATTGTCTAGCTGATTTTGCTATTAGATCGCTATTAGCCTCGCCTTTGTCGTAGCGTATAATCCATTGTTCTACTAGTTACAACAGACAATCCTTTAATCAACTTAATGCAGTTCCATGAAAATTAAAAATAGGCTTCTTCTACTTCCTTTGTTATTGAGCACTCCCTTACTTGCACAGAATAACTACGTCGCTACTTCACCACTAACTAGTTCGCCAGGTCAGTTTAATGTACTAATAGGGGCAAGCGCCGGTAATGCCAGTCTGACGGGGGAGGGTAACGTGTTGACGGGTTTTTATGCAGGAAATGCGTTAACCACGGGTATTGATAATGCCTTCTATGGTGCTAACGCAGGCCGATCTACTACCACAGGAGCCAGTAATTCGTTTTTTGGAACAGGGGCTGGCTATTCCAATTCAACGGGCGTGAACAATACGTTTGTTGGGGGCTACGCCGGGTTTTCGAACACCACCGGCAATGACAATGTCTTTCTAGGACGAATAGCTGGACAAATGAATACGATTGGCTATAACAATTCCTTTCTAGGCGTGAGTGCGGGCTATTCCAACACGACCGGCAATAACAATTCCTTTGTCGGTTACCACGCAGGTCAATTAAACGCGTCGGGTATCCACAATACGTTCCTGGGAGTTTATACTGGATCTAATAACACCACAGGCGGATTTAACACCTTTGTGGGCTCCACGGCGGGCAATACCAATAGTCAAGGCTATAATAATACCTCTCTAGGCTATGCGGCTGGGTATGCCAATACAAATGGCCAAAACAATACTACTTTGGGCGTTCTATCAGGTTATAATAACCAGGGAAGTTATAATGTTTTTGTCGGCTCCAGTGCAGGCTATTCCAACACGACCTCTAGTAGCAACACGTTTGTGGGTGCTAATGCGGGGTATAAAAATACCATGGGTAGTCAGAATACGTTTCTAGGCAACATAGCAGGCTATAATAACTCATCTGGACAAAACAACACTTTTCTAGGTAGCTTTACGGGAACCGGCAACACGACGGGAGAAAGTAATACGTTTCTAGGGTTTATGGCCGGTCAAGCCAACTCGACCGGGAAGAACAATACTTTTTTAGGTACGTTCACTGGCTTTGCCAATACCAGAGGGAACGACAATATATCCATAGGCAATAATGCAGGCTATTCTAATGTAGGTGGTCAAAAAAACCTGATGGTTGGTGACTCGGCAGGCTTTAATAATGCGGTTTCCAATAATCTGTTTGTGGGTTCTAAAGCTGGTTATGCCAACCAGACAGGCCAGCGAAGTACATTTATTGGCTATCAATCGGGCTATAATGCGGTAGCTGATTCCAACACGTTTGTGGGTTATCAAGCAGGCTATCAAAACACATCTGGCCAGGGCAATGCCTTCTTTGGGGTCAATGCAGGCCGTAATATTTCTACGGGTTCCCATAATACAATTATAGGTAATGGAGCCGGGCCTACTTCCATCGACGCCGATGATAACGTGTATATCGGCTACAACACTGGCCAGCAGGATAAGGGCTCTCGCAATACATTTTTAGGTACTCAAGCTGGGGTACTGCTAGCCAATAATAGCACACCACTGACCAATGCTACGGCTATTGGAGCAGGGGCTACTGTAGCCGTGAGTAACGCCGTCGTGCTGGGTAATCAGGCTAATGTGGGTATTGGTACGTCGTCTCCAGCCGTATTACTTCATGTTAGAAGCCAGCAGGAAAATGAATCAGGGGTACGGCTGGAGCAGTTAACGTCCAATAGTCCGGCCACTCGTTCGACTGATCAGTTCCTAACCGTTAACGAACGTGGCGATGTAGTGAAAGCCCGTTATCAACTTCGCATCAACAATACCAATGAGTGGAGTGATAAAGTATTCTCACCTAGTTATCAACTTCGACCTTTGGCCTCTGTAGCAGCTTATATTGGCCAGCATGGTCATTTGCCTGGGGTACCTTCCGCAGAACAAGTAGTAAATGAAGGTGTTGATCTGGTGAAGATGAATGCTACACTGCTGGAGAAGGTGGAGGAACTGACGCTGTATAGTATCCAATTAGAAAAAGCAGACCAGACCAAGCAACGCCAACTTGACAAGCAGGCAGTAAGGCTTGATGAGCTAGAGAAGTTGGTGAAACAATTGCTGGAAAAGAAATAAGTCGCAAACATAAAAGCCCCTTTCTTCACAGGTTGGGGCTTTGTACTTAGGTTGGTTATCAGCTCTTACGGACTAGCACGGTGGGTATTACTTCTTAGATTATAAACCCCTAAAATGGTCACAAAAAGCGCTGACTCTACCAGAGCCAGCGCTGAAGACCTACGATCTGAATATGAAGTATATCGTTTTATTCTATGAGTAATTTTTGAGTTTGACTGCCTTCTTTTACGATCATGTTAAGTATGTATATACCGGAAGGAAGACTACCCAGATTAAGTTCAGTTTTGCCGGATTCGGGATTGCTAATCTGTACAGGTAACCTTTGACCTGTTAGATTCCTGACCGACACTTGACTATCACCTAAAGGTGCATTGATACGCACGCTACCGCCCGATACTACCGGATTGGGATAGATGTGCAGTCTAGAAAACGTACTTGCTTGGGTGAGAGATATGATCTTGGAATCGCTGTAACTCCCGTCCAAATCTACCGAATGTAGTCGGTAGTAAACCACCGAAGGGAGCCTGGTAAGATCTTCATCACGGAAAAGATAACTTTGTTGGGTTGTGCTGTTTCCGATAGCACTTACCCGACCAATCGTCTCAAAACTCCGGGCATTTTGGCTTCGTTGGACCTCAAAATGAGATGTATTACTTTCTAGAGACGTTTGCCATTCCAGCACACTCTGGGCATTTACTTCACGAGCCGTAAAACTGACGAGTCGTACAGGAAGCGGTCCAGTTACATACGTTTCGAAGTAGAGATCAGAAATGTCAAGAACATTAATTGAAGAATTATAAAATTTAATAAATTGATTCCCACGATCATAGCGATCTCGGCTATAAGAAGCCACTTGCGCACTTACATCTGGTGGAGCACTTATCGTAAAAGCATACTTAGTATTTATTGTAATTGAGTACGGTGAGTCAAACACAAAATTAAACTCACTAAAGTTAAGGAAATCAGGTATAGGACCCGACACCGTCGCAGTTGCGGAAGCCAAAACGGTAGTCAATACAGGAAGTCCACTTTGATCAGTTGCATAAAGCCTTAATGTAGTCGTATAAGTACTACCAGTACCACTTCCTAATTTCAGTGTAATCTGAGTGAGCGGGCCACTCACTCCTGCTGTAAAAGTCTGTCCTTCCAATTCAAGTCCTTCTGGCCCAAAAGAACCGGCCCCATTTACGGCTGTCTGTTGCTGGTCGAGTGTCTGCGCCATTGTATTGAAACAGATAGCTAAAAAGAATAGAATTTTTCTCATGATAGATTACTTCAAATATGGTAAGCTGAAATAAATTAGGTATTGAGACCGCAGATATAATACAATACAAAAAATGGTGTTCAATTAACGTTTACGTTCCTACCTTAGGAAAATATATCAGCTAAAAAACTATAAAACGAAGGTGAATTAGGCAAACTACACTTGTTAATTCAATCATTTGCCGGTAAACTAACGGCAAACGATTGAAGCAGTCAACGTGTGAAATACCCTTTAACATAGGGGTGTTTTTCCCGTAATTATTGTGTATTATAACTAGACTTGCAACAAAACTAGAGCTGCTACATTTGACTGGACATTAAGTTAAGTGAGATCTAACTTAGTGAACCATGAAAACAAGGAGACAGTACGACGACGAATTCAAAAAGATGGCCATGGAGTTATCAGTGGCAAAAGGATCGCTAAAAGCAGTTATACTACTCGCAATTGTCATTATCTACTTGAAAATGGACATAAGGACTTGGCTACATCAATACTAAAAGGAGCTGGATGTATTGCCAGTAATATTGCTGCTTACTATCTGGGGCAAAGCAAGGTAGTAAATCAAAGCCAGCGGCAAGTTCAGAGACTTTAGGAGCAGAAGTTGTAAACGACTAGATAATTCCGACCCCAAAGCCCCTTCCACCCGGTTGGGGCTTTTTTATGATCTTTGTGGCATATGTAATCACGGATCGCCCAGAAATACCCCCTTGCTGAACTAATTCTGTCAGAATCCAGTCTACGAGCATTGGATACTGATCAGCCTGATGATATGGTAAGTCAGGAGTTTGCCCACTTTCGGCAAATGCTATGGGACTACGTCGAAGTATCTCCAGATCCGAATACCTAGGTTGTTACCTGGAATACGATCGACATATTCGGGAAAGCGGCCATAATAGAATATCAGGCAACTGGAAATGGTGAAGCATTGGACCGTGTGAAGAACGCCGTAAAATCAGCACTGGACTTGTTGTAAAAAACCGCTGACCTTAGCGAAGCCAGCGGTTTGATTATGGTATCCGAGGCCCCAGCCTACTATGAACGTCAGTTAGGCGTACCGAAGGAGTGGGATGTATAAGAACACGGTAAGGGCTATTTCTTTTTGACTAAGGCTACCAATTTTTTGGTCGGATACGCCACATTCAGGCTCCAGACGCGCGTGAACGTTTTGTCGGCGCTGCCACCCGAAACGGGGTCGATGTTGACTAAGCCCAGTTCGTGGGCAATACTCAGCCGCAGACCTTGTGGCAACTGATAGCCCGCCGTAAACGCCAGGCCGCCATCGAGACGGCTGTACCCGGCATTTTTGTCAAAGGCACCGTAGGATTGGGTGCCGAATCTGGCATTTTCGTATTTGCTGGTTCCAAACAGGCCCAAGCCCAGAAACGGCCCAAGCCCGCCAAAGATGCGGCCTTTGTCGTTGGGCAGGTCGTAGTTGTAAAGGGCGTAGCTGATGGCTTCCAGATAAGTTCGGCGGGAAGTACCGGTGCCAAAGTTATCGGTGTATTTACCGCCTTTACCAATGAGCTGACCACCGTAGAGAAAACTGACGTGGCTCAGAAATGAGGTGAGTTTAGGGTCGGGAGCCATGGGGCCGGGCTGATTGGTATTGGCAGCCAGCAACGTAGCTGGGTTTACCTGGTATTTACTTCCAATACCCGCCGTCCTGGCAAACTGACCCGTCCAGTAAGCATTCACATTCGTTCCAAACAAAATTGGCGTTTCGATACCATCATAAGATGGCCCCCTAAAACCATCTCTTCTGGCATCAGCAGATGCTTGAACAAACTCAGGAGAGCAGCCTGGCAAACTCATGAGCACAAAGAGACAGCCGAACCAGGCTACAACACCGGTCAGCCAACGCGGAGCAGAAGTAACTATCATCATTGGGAGTTTTTGGGTTTAACTGTTCTAAACTTCCGCCCGGCGAAGGGGCGAGAAAATCGTTAGCTCTAACGATCTGAGGGAGCGGTGTCGGTCGGTTACGGCCTATTTCTTCTTCGGCCCCTTCACGGCGACCTCTACCTTGTTGATCGGTAATGGTTCCCCTAATCCGTAGGCCACATCAAGATGATTCAGGAACGAATCGTTGCCGGTGGGTGCTACCGGCTCGGGCACTCCATCGATAGAGGCTATCAGCGTAGCCGGGTCGGGTGGATTGGGGCTTCGGTACGAATGTGGCGAATTCAGAAAGTCGCGCCAGTTATTGATTAGTTGGTTGACCCCAGTCAGCAATAAAATAACCGCATTGTATCGAAGGCTGGTATCCGCTGCGTCCCGATTTGTATAGGGTGTACCAGCAGCGGAGGAGTTTAACAGTTCCTGTTTGGCCAGTTCGACCGAGACGTTAAACAATATTTTCAGAACTCTGTCCCCTTGTGGGTCCGATAGCGGATTTTGGGGTGGTGGCGGCACTTTGGGGCCAATCAGCAGAGGATTCTGCCCCCGTCCCCCAATAGACCACAGCCCAATCAGCAGTAGTAGTATCCTTCTCGCGTTTTTCATACTTGTAGGAGCTTTGTCTGATCAATCAAAATTCCACTCCTACAATCGGCCATACAATAGTTAACGCTAACTAGTTTAGCTAATATCTCGTATCCTCTGTCGATAAAAATGACAAAAATTGGCGCTTCGGATCTGGCTTCACGTTCTTGCTTCTAGTGCCAAAACTGACCGACTTTATCCCTTTTTCCACTCCGTAACACACTTAAAAGGCCGTTTTTTCCTATTGGTATAGTCTCTTTTGTCCGCCCGATGCTTATAAAAGGGAAGTGCTTCCAGCATAAGTAATAAAAAAACCCGGTCAATGAAGGCCAGGCTTTGTTCTAAGGGGCTGATCTATATCTCTCCATTGTGACAGAAAGTAGGAAAAGGGTAACAGGGGAATAAAAGAGTTGTTTCAACCTGCATTGCCTACACTGCCTACACGGATTGTCTCATCATTTGCGGTTTAACACCTGCTGTAGCATTTGTTTCAACTGAGCCTGCTCCTGCTTTATGGCTTTTAATTCCTCGCTTTGCTGCTGAATAGTCTTGTCTTGCTGAATGCTATACAGAGTCAATTCTTCCACTTTCTCCAGCAGTTTCGCATTCATTTTGGCCAGGTCAACACCATCCTTTACTACCTGTTCAGCCGAAGGAATACCCGGTAAATGCTGATTGGCATCAATGTACTTCTTTACCTCAGCCAATGATGGCAAATTATAGCTCGGAGCAAACACCTTATCGCTCCACTCGCTGGCGTTGTTGATGCGGAGCTGATAGCGGGCTTTGATTACGTCGCCTTTTTCATTGACGATCAGGAACTGGTCGCTTGAGGTCTGAGCTGGGCTGGCGGTGGTTAAATGAGTTAATCGTAAGCCGCTGGCATCCGCTTCATCAGCGACAACCTCCAGCTTGTTTTTTGGCGCTGAAGTTCCAATACCCACCTTGGCTTGATTACCTAGCACTACGGCGTTGCTAATTGCAACTCGGGAGTTTGAGCCGATGGCGATGGCGTTGTGCAGGCCATCTTCAGCCTGGCTATTGTAGCCCATCAACACGTTATCATTCCCATCGGTAATAGCGGTTCCTGAAGAAGGACCAATGATGATGTTGTTACTACCCGTGGTGACGTTGTAGCCCGCCTGATAGCCCAGAAAGGTGTTATTAGTGGCGGTGGTGTTATTGTAGCCTGACTTGGAGCCAATGAAGGTGTTGCCAGACACCGTATTATTATAGCCTGCCGAATCCCCCACCGCCACATTGTTATGCCCCAGGCTGTTTTTATAAGCCGTCCGTATCCCCGTGGCCACATTACTGTAGCCTGACGTATTGGCACTGCCCGCCTGATACCCCGCAAACACATTATTGCTGCCGGTTGTCGTTGATTGACCCGCTGAATAACCAAAGAAGTTATTGTTACTACCCGTCGTATTGTAATAGCCCGCATCGGTGCCAAAAAAACTGTTGGAAGTACCGGTCGTATTACTAGTCCCCGCTCCATAGCCCACAAAATTATTCTGGACCCCCGTGGTATTTTTAAGCCCAGCTTCAAAGCCCATAAAGCAGTTGGCGAATCCACTCGTATTGGTGTAGCCCGCGTGATAGCCAACAAAGCAGTTGGCGTCACTGATATTGTTGTAGCCCGCTTGAAAGCCTAAATAACTATTATAGTTACCTCGGGAATTGCTGTAGCCTGCCGAGGTACCCACATAACTATTATAGTTGCCAGTGGCATTGAGGTAGCCCGCTGAAGTGCCCACAAAACTGTTATAGTTACCGCTGGTATTATTGTAGCCCGCCTGATGGCCCACAAAGCTATTACTGATACCACTGGTAATATTACTCCCGGCGCTGGGACCTACTAATGTATTATAGGAGCCTGGCGAAGAAGCATTGGCGGTGTTGGACACATAGTCACTCTGGGCCCGCAGCGTAAAGGGGCCAAACAGACCCAGCCATAAAACAAAGTAGCCCCGTTTCATCGTCACAGATTTATGCTTTTTCGACAACAATTTATGGTTAATAGTCGAAAATTTGGCATTAAAAGTATGTACTGCCGAGTTAATCGACTAGTCGCTCAAATAGGTTGCTGTAAAGCCGTTTCCGTTGACCAACAGCTTTGATCAACAAACCAGCGTTTTACAAGAATTGAACTCAAGCTGCTCTAAGCTGCATTTGCAAAAAAAAGACCCAGTTGTTGGGCGGTTTCCAGAGGAGATTCCTCTGGAAAAAAGTGGCCGCCCCGGATGGGTTGCCCCGCCACATCACGCCCCCAATCTGACCAAATCGCTAATGGGCCTCCAGCCTTTGTATACCAGGAGTTCAAGACGCTATTTTGGCCCCATAAGACCAATAAAGGGCATTGGATACGATGTCCTTTAGTATAATCGGCTTGATCCTGTTCATCGTCTAGAGTGGCTGCTGCTCGGTAGTCTTCGCAGATGGCATGGACACGGGCTGGGTTAGCTAAGGCATCAATATAAGCCTGCCGAATGGAAGCCGGAAAAGCACCAGGATCTGATCCCCAGCCCCCCAGTGCATTATCAACAATGCTAGCTGGAGCGGCTAGCAATAATTGCTCCGGTAAGGGTTCTTCCTGAGCGAGCAGCGACCAGGGCCAATAGCCAATGGCTAATCGTTTATCGGCACGATGCCATACTTCAGAAGTGGGTAGAATATCTAATACGGCGAGCCGCTCAATAGCCTGGGGGAAATCCAGAGCTAATCGGTAGGCTACCCGTCCTCCCCGATCATGACCGGCTACCGAGAACGACTCAAAGCCTAACTGCTTCATTACAGCGATCATATCAGCGGCCATGACTCGCTTAGAGTAGGGTGTATGGGCAGCATCCGAAGGCGGACAACTGCTTTGACCATAGCCCCGCAAGTCGGCACAAATAAGGGTAAATTGCTGGGCGAGTAATGGAGCCACCCGGTACCACATCAAATGGGTTTGAGGAAAGCCATGCAGTAACAAAAGGGATGGGCCCCTCCCCATTTGGCGTAAAAAGATCCTTGCTTGCCCTGTATCAATTTGAATTTGCTGGGCGCTCTTAAAAGAGGTCAATGGTTCCATGGTTCAAGTAGGACTGTTGATATAGCATGTATTCTTTATCGCTAACCACCCTAATGAACTTATGTTATCAATGGCATCACTTACTCGCTATAAAACATAGTTCGGAAAGCTCTTTCGTCTCTGCTGGGAGCAAATTGTGAGACTTTCTGGTCAAAAAAGTTGACTGGTTTTCAACCGAGAAAATAAGATTTCGATTGGTCAGAGCATTGAAGGATAGCAATGCTGACTCCTACAACTCATTGCTGGAGCATCCTTCCTCAGCCTAAAATCAATAGGTGCCCATTGCTGGCCAAACCGCAGTCATCGGACCCAACTTAGGAGAAGGTAATTATAAAGCGTTTTTACAGCCTTGTTGAGTTTAGTGAAAAATGGTTAAGAATTTGGACAAAAGGCACGAATTAGCCCCATTCCCTCAAATCCAGCAATGTCTTTTAGCAACTATACCTACCTTGAGCACTAGCAACCAGAAGCCCAATAAACCGATGAAAAATGCTTTTTTTAAACTCACGTTTACCTTACTTTTCATGGGTTATTTGGCCCAGGGACAAATACCGTCAAAAGCGCCCAGTAACGAGCAGGAAACAATGGCCCAACTGCTTGACTACTCCAGACCAGGCCCACACCATGCCATCCTGGCTAGTATGGTCGGAACGTGGGCTTTTCAGGATAAGAACTTACCATTTGTGAAAGGAACCCTCGTCCGAAAAGCCATCTTTGAAGGTCGTTTTTTTTGGGTAGAGATTACCGGTGGGCAATTGCCCATACCCATTGCGGATGGCAAGACGAAGTTAGCAAACTACCAGGGTGTGGAGATTGAGGGCTATGATAATGTCAGGAAAAGCTATGTGACCACCGCCATCAATAATCACATCGGTAGCGATGCGGCCCAGCAAATCGGACAGTATGATGTCAAAACCAACGTTTTTACTTACGAATGGGAACAGGAGTTAGTACCTGGTTTAAAGCAAAAAAACCGGAAAGTGGTGCATATTATGAATCCGAATCAGTACAGCGAGGAGTACTATGAGGATCAACAGGGTAGCCTAAAAAAGACCCGAGACTTGATGTATACCAAAACCATAGCCAAATAATGGGTTGGGGTCTGTCTTGACCACAGCCGACTCATGAAAATATGGCTAAAAAATCAGCCTTTACTGAGATTGAGCGGCTAGTGATGAAAACCATTCAGTTAGAAAATGCACTCATGTTCTCACACATCATCCATTGACGAGGTTAATTGTCAAAAAGCTTTCGAATACCGGGCCCGGTAATCCAGGGGAGACACACCGGTTAGCTTCTTAAACACGTCTCGGAAGGCTTTGTCATCCGAATAGCCCACTTCAGTCATCACCTCATAAACACTTTTGCGGCCTTTTTCTAACGCACTTTTGGCAACCTCTATTTTGACACGCTGCCAATATTCCACTGGCGTATTGCCAGTCGCTTTGGTAAACCGTCGGTCAAAATTGCGCCGACTAATGGCCAACTCAGCAGCTAAGGCTTCAAACGAAATTCGTTCCCGCAAGTTTTGTTCAATGTAGATTTGGGCTTTATTCACGACCTCATCCCCGTGATTCTTCTGTCCCTGAAAGATAAAAAAGGGGGATTGGGAAGTTCGATCCATGTCAATCTGAAATACTTTTGAACAATAAATGGCCGTCGACCGATCAAAATAGATCTCGACTAAAAACAGCACCAGGTGCAAAAATGAATAAGCGCCCCCGTTGGTGTAGATGCCATGCTCAGCGGTTACTAACTTGTCAGGCTGGAGGTTAATTTTAGGGAACATCTGCTTAAACCGGTTTTCCGCGCTCCAATGTGTCGAGCAGGTCTTTCCATCCAGTAATCCGGTAGCGGCTAATAAAAAAGCCCCCGTGCACATACTGGCAATTTCAGCGCCGTTCAGATATTGTGCTTTGATCCAGTGGATGAGCTCCTTGTTTTCCCCAATCAGCTTCAGGGAAAAGGGAGCCGAAGGAATAATGACTAAGTCTGTTTTTTTGACAGTACCAATCAGGGTAGGATGCACCGTGATAAATCCCGCGTCCAGCTTCACTTCGGGAACGGCTCCCGCTACTGTAATTGCCAGTTTGGGCCGGTTTCCTTGCCGTTGCCAGTAGGCATTGGCACCGGTTAGGATTTCATACGTACCGGTTATACTGCTGAGGTTGGCGTTGCCCTGGGGAACCACAATGGTGACGTGTTTCATGGCGATTTTTTGGTCAAACCTAGCCAAAATTAATGGCCAAATCAACCCGGAAGAATGGCTATTTTACCCCTTACCAATCCTATATTCAGCCACTACTTTTGCCCCATTCATCAAGTACTTACTTTATTGATTTCCCCAATACCATGAACAAAAAAGTTATTCTGATTACCGGAACCAGTAGTGGGTTTGGTTGGCTGACAGCCCTAAGTTGCGTGGCTGGGGGGCATCGGGTCTATGCCACGATGCGCGATCCAGAGGGGCGTAATCAAGCCAAAGCCAGGGCGCTTGGTCAACAGGGCAACGTTGCTGTGCTGAATGTGGATGTAACGGATGTGGAGTCAGTGAACTGTGCCGTGGCCAGCATCCTGGAGCAGGAAGGTAAAATCGATGTCGTGGTCAATAATGCCGGGCTTTATGCTACGGGCATTGCCGAGACATTCACCGAAGCGGACATGGAAACGATCCTGAATGTGGACCTAAAAGGGCCCTGGCGACTAACAAAGGCTGTTTTGCCGTCTATGCGTCAGCAGCGAGCAGGCTTAATTATTAACGTATCCAGTGTGGCAGGACGCTTCTCTTTTCCGTTTCAAACGGTGTACAACACCGCCAAGTTTGCCCTGGAAGGCTTGACGGAGGGTCTCTATTATGAAGTCAGACCCCTGGGCGTTGATGTGGTGATGGTGCAACCGGGGCCCTTTCCCACCGAAATGTTCGGTAATATCCTCACCGGTTCAGACGTCACCGTCATTGCCAGTTATGGGGAGTTGGCGAAGGTTCCGGGTCAAATTGGAGCGGGTATTGAGCAGCTGTTTGCCAGCTTAAAACCCGATCCCCAACTGGTAGCTGACGCAATCATAGGCTTGATTGACACGCCAGCCGGTGAGCGGCCGTTACGAACCGTGGTTGATCCCGCCACTGGCCAGTTTGCCGTGGAGGCCAATGATTCGGTACAGAAGCAGTATGAACAGTTTATGGCGGCTTTTGGGATGCAGGCCCTGCTGAGTTAACTCGTATTACTCATTCAATCATCCATTTTCGAGATAATCAAAGCTACAATCATGAACTCAGCTGATTTTACCACGACCCTGATCCTGGACCAATCCCCAGACGATGTCTTTGAGATGATCAACCAGGTCAATCGCTGGTGGACCGAAAATATAACCGGTACTTTCCTTCACCTGAAGGATGAATTTACGGTTGCTTTTTCGGACATCCATGTATCTACTCAACAAGTGATCGAGTCGATCCCAGGCCAAAAAATTGTGTGGTTGGTGACAGACAGTAGCCTAAATCACTTTGCTAATAAACAGGAATGGACAGGAACAACAATTCATTTTGACATTGCCCTAAAAGGTGATAAAACTCAACTTCAATTCACCCATATTGGCCTGGTTCCTGTCCTTGACTGCTACCAATCGTGCACGCAAGGATGGACGCATTATATCGACAAGCTGTTCACAACCAGATTGGGTAATCCAGCTTTAAAACAATAAGTTAACTCCGCTTTCCAAATGAGAGCTTGGTAACTGGCTGTTCAGTTACCAATTCGATTCGACAGGAATTAAAGTGGGAAACACGGCGGCAATTACCTCAACAATTCATTCGTCTCACATGGGAGCGAGATTATTGAAACTATGGTCTTTCCTGGCAATAGCTAGTCTATCAACTTTAAAAGATTTCACTAGTTTTGGATTAACCCTACATCCCTTTTCAATTAAGGATTGACATACTCGATTCGGCCACTAATGCCTGAATCGTTCGGATTGGTCCGGATTGTATAGCGGACGGGGCGCCCTTTGGCATCACGCTCATAGCTATAGCTTTCCCGATAGGAAATCGCTTGACCATCTAACAACTCTTTGGTTTTCAGTAGATTAAGATTGGTAGTACCCATAAACTGATACGGATTTCGTAGACCAGGTTTTGTTTGGTCGTAGCTATATCGAAGCTGAGTACGGATGGGGGCAATTAGGTACTTCCAATCCGTATCTATTTCTTGAGTGATCAACGAAAGTTGCGTGACATTGCCATCCAAGATGGTCTGATTACTTCGGCTGTATTCAGACCAGTTCGGTAGATTGCGATTGATGGATTTTCGGCTGTTTTCAGCCTGAATTAAATACCCATCCCCATTATATTGTCGTAGGGTATCTCCCAAGACTAAGGGATACAGGAAATTCTTTAATAAAGAAGAGAATTCAGCAGCTGGTGTGCGCATGTTATCGGTAAAGACAAAGCTGGGGGCAAAGGTCACTAATCCTTGTTTATTGACCGGGATATGTTGCTCCCCTTGAAGGCTATGCCCGTTTCGGGTAGCTTTATAGGTCATAATCAGTTTAGTTGGTTTATAAACGAAGGCATATTCTGCGTGCGCGGTAGTGGGATTATATTCGCCCGAATCTACCAATCCGTCGGTAATGATGCCTATTAGCCGACCTTGCTGATCATAGCGGTACTGGCTGCTAAAAGGCCCCTCGGTTATCTGGGCGATCAAGTCGGCAGACCGGGTAATTGGAGCGACTGCTTCAGGTTGGTGGCAAGCGATTATCAGGCAAGGTATTGCCCAAAAGCAGAGTTGAGCCAGGGCGTTTCGGATCATGATCTAGTGCAAAGGACTATATATTTCGGCTAATTACGTTAATAACCCGAAATTAATATCAATTTCTAACGCTCTCTTTAATCGCCCAAATTATTGATACTCCCTCGTCTCATATGGGAGGTTTTTGTGCGAAATTAGGCTACCGGTTTCGAATTGAGATGATGTTGATCCATCGCCCATTTTTTCTTGTCCCGTCATGCTGATCCTGCTCAAAACGAATCCACACGGGTGTATTTTCCTTATCAAAGGGTGCAAGTAGATCTGCCCTATATCGGACAGAGTCAACGGCAATAATCCAGCCGCCACACCCTGCGCAAAATGTAAAGTCTTTGCCAAGAATAGTAGCTGACTTCTCCTCAGGCTTTATTGATTGACAGCAGATTGTGCTGAATAGAACCAGAAATATCAAGTACCGCATATTGTCAAGAATTATGCGGTAAAGACCCTGAATATAGATTATCTGTTGGAATGTCTCTTCTGAATAAGTGAACTTCTAGTCACTAATGACAAGTATTTTAGCGCAGATATATAAACGCGGTATCGTCTCATGTAGGAGCAATTTATGCCATTAGGGCAAACAGCCTTTGCCTGTAACAGGCTAGCTATTTTTCGTACTTTACTTCCCAAAGTACGAAATGCCACTTCAGTTATATTTATATTTTGTCGATTGTAGACTTTAGACAACATATTGTAGATTATATAACAAGTAAAAATGCCACCTATTAACTTTAAGCAACGCAAACGAAGATTCTTTAGAAAGACGCTTCCATTTTTGTCGAATGTGCTGTTTTTTGGTGCTTTTATAGCAATTGGTATATATGCCTTAATTTATTGGCGGCAAAAAAGAAGTGCTCTTAACGAATGTTCTCGTTATACGATTGGCTATACAACTAAAATAGCGAATAAAACGGTGTATTATCGGTATTCGATTGGGGGACGAAACTTCACAGACTCATGGGGGCAAATGCCCCGTAGTTGGAATGATTATCGAAAAGGTGATTTTGTAGCACAGAACTTTCTCTATAAGCGTTTTTTAGTAAGAGTAAGTTGTAAGCAACCTAGCATAAGTGAAATTACTTGGAGTTATTCAATACCTGAGTGGATGGATAGCGCCCCTTATGAAGGATGGACTATTTTGCCAGCTACATTGTCCAAAACTGAATTTGCTGATTAACATATTGCTACTTATACAACAAAATAATTGACGTGTAACTACCAACATGAATTTGAAAAAAATAATAGATAGAATTGGTTACTTCCCTATTGCGTTTTTTTTGCTTTCAATAATAGGTGTAACTTATTACTTTACTCATAGAGAGTATTTGGATAAATCTGAATACTACGAACTAACAAGGCAATTAACACCTGATGAAAAATATTATATCTACAAATATGCCAGGTATGGGGCGGCTTTTACAGGTGATATTACTGGATACCGATTATTAGAAAGAGGTGAGCGTTTTGCTGAAAATGCGGGGAAATCCTTTCCTTATGGATTTGATGCTTGGTTGTCAAAGGATACGATATTGGTAAATAGGTTTGACCAAGCAGGAGCAGATGCGGATACAGCCCCAAGTCGTATTGATTATGAGAGCTTGGGGAATTTTACTGTTAAACAAGTTTTTTACAAATCTACAATGAATGGGGGAGGTCATTCCGAATATACCTGCGATTCATTATATGTGTCAAGAGGGAAATTAATAATACTTGGTATACATGATAGCGATGTCAAGTCTATGGCTTTTCCCTTAGGGCCAATCACGATACATTCACATGCTGGTATAGTATCAAAATTAGTGATTGATGGCATACGTAAATATCACGATGCTGCTAATAAGCCTATGATTACTTCAGAAAGCTATGAGTTTATTCCTTACAGAAGCGTTTCTATCAAGGAGCTTGGAGAAACGGGTTACTATCTAAGTCTGCTGTAGAAAAATAACAAGATTTAGATATTGTACTTATAAATTAATTTACATAATATAAAACTAGTTATAAAACAGGCGAACAATTACTTCATAAAGTAGCATGCGGATTTCTCCAGTACATATTATTATCAAAGACTTATCATTCATGATACTCTACTTTATAATCATGAAGTATAATTTAACAAATGAAACATATCTTCCTAAAACACTAAGCAATTTTCCAGGAGCTCCCAAGATGACAATTTTGGACATGTTAGGAGCTGCTCTTTTTTATAATATAGTGCCGTTGATAATTAGCCTATTAACTTATTATCCAATTGTTTACATGAGCAGAAGGCTCTTTAAAAGGATTAGTACAATATCAATTCTATCATCAGGGTTTTTACTAAGTATTACAACCCCTTTAACTTATTTATTTTTTAGTGATTGGCATCATAACGATTATTACTTAAAAGTTGCCGAAGTCTTGGCTTGGATACTAGCCTTTATTATTTCAATTTCTACATACTATTTATTTAACAAGCGAGACGTGGGTAAAACCTTTGCCATAGATTCAATATTGTAAAAATACAAAGGCAATATTTTTTAAGTAGCCCCAAAGTTTTACTAATTCTTCGCCTGTTTTATAACTAGTTTTATGTTATTCGATTAAAGCTTGATTTGGTGAAGTTCAATTAAAAAGCCTTTTCTTAAAATAAGGCAATTGACCGCTAAGTATTAGTTGTACTTACCAAGAAATCTTTCTAAGAAAGTCGTCGAATTTTTCAATCAAATATCCCTCTGAGTAACGCCTTTTAAATTCGGGTTCAGTAGATGGACCAGAGTAATAATTAAAAAGCCATTCAACTCCCCTGTCGGATTGGTCATAACTAATGTGAAGAGATTCATTTAGTGGGCTTATCTTATCATAAATGCTCACTACTAAATTATAATGGGAAGTGTAAGCAAATAGCCGCTTTGATGCACCACTCTCAATTATGTGGTCGACCAACTCCAACATTTCTTTCCTTTCAGGGAAGTCTACCAAATCATTTTGTATGTCTTTCCAAGGCCTAGATTTAGTAAGATACGGAAATGGATTAACTCGCATCAGTTCTGTTTATAAGTGCCTATATGTTATTCGATTATCCACAGAATCTATAATTTTTCTCAAAAGATTTGACCTTCTGATAGTACAAAAATAAAGTCCGTTTTTAAGCGTCATTTATTCTGTAGTCTAAAAGCCTATGTGCTATCTGTAAATCAGACAATCCTTTGTTCAGAAGATCTAAGTCAGATTCAATAAGATCGACTGCATAATGAGCTGGGAAAAGTTGAATGTACTGCACTCCATCTTTATTAAAAATCAAATCATCTTCGGTTTCTTGTATTGAAAAGAAACTAAGCTCTGAGGCAAGATTAATTGCCTTTTCCATGTAAATAAGCAAGTCATCAGGATCTGTTACCAAGCCCTTATCTATGCAAAGTTGCTGTGGTCCATCAGAATCCTTCAGGTATTTTACGGCTTCTTCTAACTTCATTTACAGGCTCTGATTTTGTTGTATAAGTGCTTTTATGTTAGTCGATTTTATCAAGAATGAGAGATAATACTTCTTTTCACTCAAAAGGAATTAGTACAAAACTTCTCTTGCTTATTCTTATACATTTATCACTCTTCCTGGCGAACACTGCCAAGCTTGCTTTAGCGTATAATTCGTTAGTTCATGGTCAGGATAATTGCCATCAAATGACCAGATTTCTAAATAATCAATAATACCATTTGTTAAAAAAACGGTAGCATCGGCACCAATTTCTAACTCTGGTGAATAAATAGTCACACCATTGAGAACAAGGTTATCTTGAGTAAGTCGATATTCGAGGATTTCTGCTGAATGTGAGAAACTGATAAAAACACCCCCACCGTTAGTATACTCGTACTCTGTGTCGCTCAAGAAGGAAATTTGTGATTTAGCTGCTTTTCCGTCATCATCACCATCTAAGAATAGTTCTAACACATCCGAAATGTATTTTGACTTGATCATACATTCTGTTCTATAAGTGCTTTTATATTAGTTACTGCTGGCAAAACGTTTTACACATTCTTCTAATTGAGTAGGGCTTTGCTTAATTAAACCCAGTTGATAAGCCTTCTTTATCAACAGATAATATCGCTTTTGGTAGCTTGGTTTTGCATGCCAGACTATTAACCAAGCGGCAAAAGTACCTTGGTCGCCATATTGTTGACGAGTGGGCCATCCGAACTGTTTGGCAAGCTTATCAAGTAATACCTGATTGGCTTCATCATTGGCTACTACTTTATGGGTGAATAGCTGCTGTTTGAACACTTCCTTAGATCCATTGACTAGACTATCCCGGTAGCGTTGATTCAATTTATAAAGCTGATCAAGTAGTCTTCTACGTTGAGGTAATGAATACGAATCAATCCGTAAAGAACTGTCAATATCCGCGATCTGGCTAGTCATAACAAGCATCTGAGTTTGACTGCCACTGGGTAAGCTAATTTGAGCCCTTAGTTGAGAACTAGTTGACAGAAGCAGGAGAGTTATTATGCTTTTGTTCGTAAGACTCTTCATATTTTTCTGTTGTATAATCTACAGTATGTTTAGAAGCCAGAAACCGGCGAGATATAACGATTAATGGCGAGCTGACAGGTTTCATCTACCTTGTGACAAGATAGTGACCATTTGTGTTGTCGCACCATCATTAATACCGTTTCGTACTTTTCTTCTTAAAGGACGAAAGCTAGTCCTTATATATCTCCCGACTTTTCCCTGAAACGTGCCTATTAGGCGTTTTCTAATTGACTCATTTTCGTATATCCTAGAATATTGCGAAAATCCCGGATCACGGCGTCGAAGGACAAAGCACCCGAATTGGAGGTCACGACAAAAGCAGTTTTAAACTGCTTGCAATATAAGCACTTAATAACTAAAAGTAATGATAGCTATAATGAGAAGTTATGGCTTTGGTGGAATAATAACTTATATTAGAAAAAAGGGTGTTTTTCCCGTTGAAATCATAGTTGAATAGGTGATAATTGCTGTTAAAATAATATTTCTCCGTGAGTAAGTCTGTTATGTGAGCGTCTTTTGCTTTCCATGGCAAACTACAAACAATCTGATTACGAAGCACTTCGCCGACGCTGTGTTGAACTCAGTCAGGCAGGTTGGCAACAGGCAGCTATTGCTCAAGCGTTTGGCCTAACTCAACCTTGGGTGAGTAAAACGCTTAAGAAATATAACCAGCAAGGGGCAATCGCCTTGCAAGAAGGGAAGCGAACCGGGGCACCAGCCCGTTTATCGGCTCAACAACTGGGTCAACTCGTGATTGAGCTTAACAAAGGGGCAGAGCATCATGGTTTTAGTGGAGCGATCTGGACGCGTCCTCGTATCAATGAAGTAATCAAAAAAACATTTGGCGTCAGTTATGACCCCTCTCAGATAGGGCGAATTCTGAAGAAAGTAGGTTGGAGCAGGCAGTTGCCGCAACGCAAAGCCATTCAGCAAGATGCCCAGGCAGTTGTTCAATGGCGAGCCGAACGCTTACCTGACCTTAAAAAAAGCTAAGAATGAAGGGCGCGTCATTTTATATGTGGATGAGTCCGCCTGTTATCTATTGCCTTTAGTCGCTCATACTTGGGCACCTTGTGGGCAGACACCCCTACTGGTTGACCAAGCGGGACGAACCCACTTGAGCCTAATTGCGGCTATTGCTCCTAACGGTCGGATCTATGTGGCCGGTCAGGATCAGGCGTTCACGAGCGAAGACATAGTTTGGTTTTTAAGCCAACTGTGTAGGCGCTATCGAAAACGGAACCTGCTGCTTATCTGGGATGGAGCCGCAATTCATCGTAGCGAGGCCGTTAAGCAGTTCCTTGGTGAGCGCCCTGGTGGGATTCATTTAGAACGCTTACCTGCTTACAGTCCAGAATTAAATCCAGTGGAACTGGTTTGGAGTCAGTTGAAAGGTAACTTGAAAAATCGGGTTTTCACAAGTCTGGACGAACTAACGGTGGCAGTTCTTGAGCAAACCAAGCGATTAGAAAACGATCCGAAAGCAGTAAAAGCATTCTTCAATAAAAAAGAGGTGGCCTTTATTACACACTAATTCACGGATCAATAATAAAATACTTTCATCCCCAGCTTCGGGACCAAGCACCTGTTTCCTAAATTCTTCATAGTGTTTAGTTTCCATAGGACGCTTTAAATAGTAGTTTAGGATTAAAACTCCAGCTTAATCTTATTCGCAGCTTCTCGTTTGGCCTTATCAACCACTTTAGCGTATATCTGAGTCGTGCTGATGGCACGGTGGCCGAGCATCTTGGAAATCGTATAGATATCGGTACCTAGCGAAAGTTGGAGCGTTGCGAACGTATGCCTGAAGGCGTGAAAGGTAATTGTCCGAGCAATACCAGCCCTAATGCACCATTGTTGTAGTTTGAGGTTTTGCCAGGCTGAATAAGCCAGACTAGGAAATACCTTTTCTGAATCTGCTGACCGCTCGCCTAGTAATGAATGAGCTGTATCTGATAATGGCAACGTCTCTACACCTTCGGTTTTCAATTGCGTGAAGCGTAAGTAGTGACCGTTAGCATCCGTATATACCTCTGACCAGACTAGTTTTGCAATATCACTATAGCGGAGGCCGGTCAAGGCAGAAAACAGCGCAGCTCGTTTTAGGTCTGGTAGATCACAGTCTGTTTTAGCGAGTGTTTGCAGCTCCGCAAGGGTCAGGAACTCTCGTTGTGTTTCCTTTGCAGATAATCGCTTGACTTTCTCTCCTGGATTAAACTCCAATACTTTTGCCTCAACAGCGCGTTTGAGGGCAGCCTTAAAAATCGTGAAGTAACCCACGGCTGAATTATAGGCAATGGTTGGATTCCCTGACCGGCTTGCGTTCAGGGCTTTCGCTGTCGTTAGATACTGGCGGAATTGCTTGCAAAAATCCTCAGTCACATCGCTGGCCAGTAGCTTGCCATTGCTAAACTGATCAAGGTGCTGGTAAACGCTCATCCAGTTATTACGACTACCGATACTACGTTTCTGCTTTTCCAGCTCAGCCTGTCCTTTGAACCAGGCCAGAAAGTCGGCGTTAGATATAGCCTTGTTTAAAAATCCGTAATGTCCACTCTGGATGGCCAATTGCCGTTTAGCACAGATATTTTCGCCTAGCAGCCGGGTTTCTTTATTATGTTTTCGCTCCAGATCCAGCCGTGGTTTTTCGTAAACGTATAGGCCCAGAAACTCACGACGGGTAGGCTTTCCGGTTTCAGGGTGGAGAATAGCCGGGTAAAAGTCGAGGTAAAGACTCTTGCGACCGTCGCTAATGGGCTTCTCACGAAGGGTAACTCTCATGGATAGCAGCGAGATTGTACCTTAAAATGAAGGTGTTTGTATCTTGGATACGCTAAAGGTACAAAATACTGCTGGATAAATAGGTAATAAACCAGTACTAACAAACACTGTCAGAAACTAGAAAAGGCCTCAAATTGAGGCCTTTCGCTATATTTTACTAGTTTGTTACTACGTTGTTAAGCGTACTTCAATTTCTCTTTGAAAACCTTTTTAAACTTATCTACTTTGGGGGCAATCACAAAGGCGCAATAACCCTGGTTTGGATTATTGGCAAAATAGCTCTGGTGATAGGCTTCTGCTTCATAGAACGTTTCGGTTGGGGTAATTTCTGTTACAATTGGACTATCGTAAGCACCCGATTTATCCAACTCTGCTTTCGCTGTTTCAGCCAGTTGCTTCTGCTCATCATTATGGTAAAAAATGACAGAACGGTATTGTGTGCCAATGTCATTACCCTGGCGATTCAACGACGTTGGGTCATGGCTCCGGAAAAAGGCTTCCAACAACTCGTGATACGTTATTTTAGTCGGATCATAGGTGATCTCTACACACTCTGCGTGGCCGGTTGTACCGGTACAAACTTCTGTATAAGTTGGGTTAGGCTTGTGACCACCTTCGTAGCCCGATACTGCCGAGATAACCCCATCGAGCGATTCATAGAGAGCTTCTGTACACCAGAAGCAGCCTGTTCCGAATGTTGCTTTGGCCAGATTGGCCGATTGATTTGTCGTCATAAATCGTAATTCTATAAACCTGCGTGGTTTCGCAAACCTTATAGGCTTTATTAGGTTAATTTGCCTAACTTATTAACAGTACTTACCTGCGTAAAGTTTGCGCCAAATGCCTGTGAAAGACTTCAAAACCGATCGATTCCGCCATGACGGCGACAAATCATTTAAACTGAAAAAAGCGCCTACGAAAGTAGACGATCTCTACGAAGACGATGCTCATTACGAAGCCTTACTGCGGCAACAGGCGGCAGAAATTGATAAATGGCAGGAGATGATGTATGCCCATAATCGCTATGGTTTAGTAACTGTGTTTCAGGCGTTGGATGCAGCGGGAAAAGACGGAACCATTCAACATGTGTTTACAGGGACTAATCCTGCGGGAGTTCGGGTTTATTCGTTTAAACGTCCAACCGATCAGGAACTTGACCATGATTTTTTATGGCGTAGTTGGCGAGAACTGCCCGAACGGGGCATGATTGGTATTTTTAATCGCTCGTATTACGAAGAAGTTCTGGTGACGAAAGTACACCCGGAAATTCTGAAGCAGAGCCAGCGACTGCCCGAAAAAGCGACCGAGGATTTAGATAAACTGTTTAAACATCGTTACGAAGCGATTCGGGATATGGAGAGTTTTCTATATCGAAATGGCTTCCCAACGGTTAAGTTTTACCTGCATGTCTCTAAAGAAGAACAGGCCGACCGGCTGATTGCCCGTATTAAAGACCAGGAAAAAAACTGGAAGTTTGAGGAGGGCGATGTTAAGGAGCGGAATTTCTGGGATGACTATCAGGACGCCTACGAAACCTGCATCAACGAAACTGCTACGGATAATTCTCCCTGGTACGTGATTCCCGCCGATGATAAAAAGAATATGCGGTTGCTTGTCGGCCGGGTTATCATCGATGAACTCAAAAAGCTGCCAATTTCCAATCCTGAGCCGGATGAAAAACGATTCAAGGAATTGCAAAAATTGATTGCGGTTATTCAGGCACAGTAAGTAACGTAGCAGGAAAGCCGCGTATACGTAGCGACAAACGCAGCTTTCCTGATACGTTACTTATTGGTTTTGTCCAACACCAGCTACCGTTCAGAGGCTGTTTTAGTTGGTTTATCTATTTTTTGCCTAATACTAGTAGTAGTAACCATACTTTTGCGTTAACAACTTGAGCCGCTGTTCATGAATAGGTGGCCTATATCTGACGCAATGAAACATAGTTCTCTACATTGGCTATATTGTTTATTTATTTTTTGTCTGCCCATTCAAAGCAGTAGCGCACAAGGCTCGCCAACTACGAATAATACCAGTAACGGACAGAATAAAGGTGGCCGTACGGCAGGCTTTACGGTTAGCGGCTACATAAAAGATGCCGCCAATGGAGAAGGCCTGATTGGTGTATCGGTTTACGTAAAGGAGACCAGCACCGGGGCCGTTACAAATAGTTATGGATTCTTTGCTGTTACCCTACCACCGGGAAACTATAACGTTGTTATCAGCTACGTTGGTTACGAAAAACAGACCCGAGCTGTTGATCTAACCGAACATGATGTTCGCCTTGACCTTGAACTAAAACAAGAGGGAAAGCAGCTTCAGGAGGTAGTCGTATCGACGACACGCGAAGACGATAACGTCAAGAATATTGAAATGAGCGTCAACAAGATTGACGTAAAAACCCTGAAGCGGATTCCAGCACTCTTGGGGGAAGTTGACGTAATTCGGAGCATTCAATTGCTGCCCGGCGTATCGACGGTGGGCGAGGGGGCCACAGGTTTCAATGTTCGGGGTGGGAGTATAGACCAGAATCTGGTGCTGCTGGACGAAGCCCCGGTCTATAATTCGTCACACTTATTCGGCTTTTTCTCCGTCTTTAACCCCGATGCGGTTAAAGACGTAAAGCTGATAAAAGGGGGTATTCCGTCAAATTATGGCGGACGTATCGCTTCGATTCTGGATGTTCGGCTAAAAGAAGGAAACGCAAAAAAGCCTGAACTAAATGGCGGAATTGGCTTGATTTTTAGTCGATTATCCTACGAGCGACCTTTATTTAAAGGAAAAGGCTCGTTCATCGTAGCGGCTCGACGTTCGTACGCTGATATTCTGGCGCAACCCTTTTTGAATAGTGATCTGAAGGGTGCTAAATTCTACTTTTACGACCTGACGGCAAAAGGTAATTACCGCATCAACGACAAGAATACGGTCTTTTTGTCGGGCTATCTTGGGCGTGATGTATTCGGGTCTGACTTTGGGTTCAATTGGGGCAATACTACACTGTCGGCCCGCTGGAATCACGTATTTAACAACCGACTTTTTCTGAACACGACGGCTTATTACAGCAACTACGATTACTCGCTGAATACCGATCTGAAGCAGAAAACACCTAATGACTATTTCAGAACCGACTCCCGAATTCTGGATTATAGCATTAAACCTGATTTCTCATTTTTTCTGGGCAAAAATACAATCACGTTTGGGGGGCAGGCCATTGTGCATGATTTTCAGCCTGGTACAGCTACGGCCGCTAGTGCAGGAAGTGTTCGTTCATTCGGCATTGCAAACAAACATGCCCTCGAAAGCGCCCTTTACATTGGTAATGAACAGCAGACAACGCCTAAACTGCAACTCCAGTACGGCCTGCGCTATTCACTCTTTCAATACAAAGGACCAGGAGAAGCTTATACTTTTCAGGCAGATGTTCCGATGGGAACCCGACGAGAGGTTGTTACAACGGTGGATTATAAAGGGAGCGATGTCATAAAGACCTACGGTAACTGGGAACCGCGTTTTGCTGCCAAGTATGACCTAACGGATAATAGCTCGTTAAAGCTGAGTTATAATCGACTGGCACAATATATCCACCTGATTTCCAATACAACAGCCTCGACTCCACTGGATATCTGGACACCATCGACCAACAATATCAAACCACAGATTGCGGATCAGATTGCGGGTGGATACTTCAAAAACTTTGGACGCACCGGTAGCGAATTCGAGGCATCGGTAGAGGTTTATTATAAATGGTTGCAGAACCAGATTGACTATATCGATGGGGCTAGCCTGATTCTGAATAAATATCTTGAAGGTGATTTGCTAAGCGGTAGAGGTCGGGCTTATGGAGCCGAATTTTTCGTCAAACGAAATACGGGTGTCGTGAATGGATGGATTAGCTATACGCTGGCCAAAACTGAGCGGCAAGTGGCGGGTATTAACAATGGCGATTGGTATCCAACTCGTTTCGACAAACGACATACGCTGACCTCGGTACTCCTTTTTGATCCACCGAATGCAAAGCGCTGGAATTTCTCGGCCACGTTTACATATGCTAGTGGTACACCCGGTACATTCCCAACGGGTCGGTTTGTGTTTGATGGCCATGTCGAACCGATTTATGAGGGACGTAACAATTACCGAATTCCAGCTTACCATCGACTCGATCTGGCAGCCACGTTACAGGGACGCAAACGTCCGGGCAAACGTAAGGAAGACAATTGGGTATTTTCAGTCTACAACGCGTACGCCCGCAAAAATGCGTTTTCGGTTTATTTCCAGCCGAACGCCGATAATCCGCAGGTCACCGAAGCAATTCGGTACTCGGTGTTTGCGACGATCATTCCTTCAGTGACGTATAATTTCAAATTTTAGTAGTACCGACCCTCTGGGTCGGCCGATATATGGATAAACACCCGGCTCAGTGGGTCGGTACTATATTATGCAACGATACTTTGTTCTTTTATTCTTTTTAACTGGCGTTCTAGGGCTAAACAGCTGTACGACTGTCATCGACGCCAAACTCAACACGGGCCCCGTTCAGCTTTCTGTAGAAGGTATCCTGACCGACCAACCTGGCTCACAGACGATTATTCTGACGCAGACGGCACCTTATTTTGATAGTAGTACTCCACCGGCGGCTACCAGCGCAACGGTTACCGTGACGGATGATGCAGGAAAGACGTATCGTTTTCTAGATGCCAGGAACACAGGTTATTATATTTGGCAACCAACGGGTAAAGACACACTAGGGCACATTGGCCGGACGTATCAGCTTACCATTGCTTATCAAGGTGAAACCTATAATGCCAGCTCGAAAATAAGCCCGGTTCCGCCAATAGATTCGATCATTTTTGTGAAGAGGAAACGTAGCCCGTTATCAAAAATAGAAGGTTACCGGGCTGAGTTTTACGCCAACGATATACCCAAGGAAACGGACTATTACAGGATTCGTTTTTTTCGAAATGGCGAGCTGCAAAATAAAGCGAATAACATCATTACCTCGCAGGATGGTGGATTTCGGGGTAACAATAATGGAGTTACAGACGGACTTACGTTTATTGTCCCGATTCGCCGATCGATCAATCCAGATAGCCTTTATGCGCTGAATGATAATGTGACTGTTGAACTCCATTCACTCACTCTGGATGCCATTAATTTCTGGCAGCAAACTCGAACTCAGATTACCAACGGTGGTCTATTCGCCACGCCCCCGACTAATGTGCCAACGAATATTATTAACGCTGATGCCAACGGACGAAAAGCGACAGGTTTCTTTATGACATCGGCGGTACGAAGCCGGAGCGCCAGCGTCGTCCAGGCGAATATTCGTGTGAGAGAGGATTGAGTTGAATTAGTATACCCACGGTCTTTAGGCCGTGTTTTGACAACTTCATACACGGCCTAAAGACCGTGGGTATACTAATTACTTCTTCACAATCTCTTCTCCCGGTAGTAGCCAAACTCCATGTGCAGATTGCCCATAGAACGAAGTTCCGAAGGGGATTTCCTGTCGTCGGGTGTGCCCGTTTTTCAACCGAATAGAGACGGCTGTTGTCTTGGCATCGACGGGCGTAAACGTTTGTGGCTGTTGTACCGCAAATACACGTAATGGCCCTCGGTTTTCGGTTACTGCGAATCGGCAGTGGCCTTGGGCGTCGGGCAAGTCAACCAGCGCTTTAGCATTGCCGGGAACGTAGAAGCCGGTTTGTGCCATCGTAAGTGTTGAAAATCCGCCTTTCCCATCGCCTTTGAGTATCACTCCGTTGAAGGCATCCATACGACCTCCTACCATGTCACTGCCGTATTCATTCCCAACCAGTACTGCATCTAAGTTGCCATCGCCATCAACATCTTGGGCTATCATACCAAATACAGGGGCCGTTTGCGCCATTATTGGTAATGGCCGAATGTCAAACTTGCCATTACCTTTATTTTCGATGTAGCTACTCTGTGTGTAATTGGCCGTGAGTTTCAGCGCCTGATTACGCTCATCTTCGGTCAAAATCTGGCTGATGGTTGCTTCGCCAAAGGGTCCGTATTTAAGATACCGCTTTTTGATACCAATCATCTGTTTTATCATATCGTCCCAGCCGAAATAGGGATATTCTTCGTACTGGCCCTTGGCATTTTTGAAATAAACGGTCGGAAATGCATCGTAGAAACCGTTGTTATCGAAGTCACCTGCGTAGATACGCAGAGGCCGTTCGGTAGTGGCTCGAAGCAGGGTATTCTGGCCCATATTGCCTGCCAGATAATCTACATCGCCATCATTATCAAAGTCGCCTGGGGTCAGGGAGTTCCAGAAGCCCATTTTATCCGATAGGCCGCTGTTATCGAGGGGTTGTAAATGGCCCTTCTCATTCCGAAGCATGGTGAGTGGAGCCCATTCACTAGCGAGTAATAGATCATCATCGCCGTCATTGTCATAATCGGTCCAGAGGGCATCGCAGGTCAGACCACCTTTGGCAAGAATCGGGGCCAACTCCTTCGTGACATCTGTAAAATGGGGTTGACCTTTCTTACTGTCATTCCGAAGCAAGTAGCTGGGAACCGACATGGGGTATTTGTAGGGCTCAACACGCCCGCCAACAAAGAGGTCAAGGTCGCCGTCTTTATCGAAGTCAGCCGCTTTTACACAGGAAGCATTGAGTTGGAAATTCGGTAATGCGTTCGGAGCCAGCGTGAAATTGCCATTGCCATCGTTTACGTAAAGTCGCTGGCGCAGTGCTTCTGCTAGTTGATTGGCTGGGAATTCGGGACTTCCGCTAGCTGCATATAGATCCAAATCGCCATCGGCATCAGCGTCAAACAACAGGAGGCCGGCATCTTCCGACAACTTGGTTGGTAAGGGTTTCAGGGTAAAATGACCATTGGGTTGTTGCAGGAGCAATTCCGTGGAGTACTTGGAACTTCCGCCAACAACCATATCCATCAATTTATCTCCATTCACATCGCCCACGGCTAGTGCAGGGCCATATTCAGTAAGTTTGTGCAACAGAGTTTTTTGCAGGTTGAAGTCAATAATATCTGTTTCCTCGTGCTTATAGGTAATGCCCAGATCGGCAGTAATATCTTTTAACAGGGTTTTAGGGGCCGAAATAGTCTCGTTTGCTTCGCCCGGTTTAGCATCTACTGCTTTTACCGTAATCGTCTGGTCGGCATTTACGTTTGGGAAAATCTGGACCCGCCCACCCGGCCAGGTCACTTTTAGGTTTTTGATACTCTTTATTTTCCCTAAACCAAAGTGTGCAGTCGGCTCAACGCTCGACAAAAAACCTCGATACGGTGTGTGCTCATAAAATTCTTTTCGACCATCTGGTAGCTCATACTCAACGATAGCACCCAGCCCCATTACATTAGCTCCATCGCCCTGAAACCGAATACGGAGGTAGTGCGCCTGTTCAGATTTCTTATCAGTGAGGGTATTTCGGTAGACGAAGGCTTCGTCGTCAATATTATTGACAATGTAATCGAGGTCGCCATCGCCATCGAAATCGGCATAGGCTGCTCCATTCGCAAAATTCGGTTCGCTGAAGCCCCAAAGATCGGTTACGTTTTCAAAAGCTGGACCGCCTGACCGATCATTGCCCCGGTTTCGGTACGCATAGTCGCTAACTTTTACCCGTGGTATTTTTTCAGTTAATTCTTTGCGAAGAGCATCACTGAGGTAGGTATTTACGGAGCTGTAGTAATTCGTGAAATCACGATCTGTGACGTCGCGAGGGAAACCGTTAGTAATCAATAAATCCCGATAGCCGTCGTGATCAAAATCGGCCAATAGTGGCGACCAACTCCATTCGGTTTCGGCCACACCTGCCAACATGCTGATTTCACTGAAAACAGGCATGCTTGCATGCGATGTATCTGTAGGCCGTACCCCCTGATTAAGTTGTAAGGTATTGCGGGCGTATTGGTGTTCGTAGCCTAATCTGTCCCATTCCTGGTAGGCATAATAGCTGCTGGGCCCCATCAGACTCTTTTTACGAAGATTGTCTTCAGGGAGCATATCCATCACAACAATGTCGGCTAGACCATCACCATTAATATCGGCCACATCATTCCCCATTGCCGACGAGCTGGTGTGTTTAAAGGACTCATGAGCGCGATTCGTGAACGTGCCGTTGTGGTTGTTAATGTACAGCACGTCGTTTGTGGCGAAGTCGTTGGTCACGTAAATATCCTTCCAGCCATCGCGGTTAATATCACAGATATTCAGCCCTAAGCCAAAGCCCTCAGCCACCGTACCGGCCTGTTTAGTAACGTCGGTGAAGAAGGCATGGCCCCGTTTAGGATCGAAATCGTTGCGATAGAGCCGGTCTGTATTTGGCGATGTCCCATCATCTACCCGAGTTCGCAGGTTATTTGGATTTCGTGGATCAGCAATCTGGTCGACCAGTACAAACAGGTCCAGATCCCCATCATTATCATAATCAAAAAAGGCGGAGTGCGTCGTAAATGTCGTATCGGCAATACCATAATCGGCGGCCATTTCGCGGAATTTAGGAGCACCATCTCCATCATTGCCCTGATTGACATACAAGAGGTTAGCCCGTTGTGCCCCCTTTTTTTTGAGCGTGGTGGATATGTACACATCAAGCTTCCCATCGGCATTTATATCAACTACCGATACACCAGAACACCAGCGACCACCGCCATCAACACCTGCCGACTGAGTAATGTCTTTAAAGTGTAGCTTGCTATCTGCCGATTCCGTTTCATTAATATAGAGCTTGTTTGCTACCTGATTGCCAGCGAAAAACACATCGGGTTTTTGGTCTCCATTGAAATCGCCAACACCAACACCACCACCATTGTAGATATATTGATAGTTGAGAATGTTGAGCGTATCGCTGTCGGTAATTGTATTCGCGAATGTAATGCCTGTTTCAGAGGAGTTGAGCCGTTCAAAGAGGGGTTTTTCACGGCATGATGAAAGTAAGAACAATAAAGCGACGGGCAGTAGCCACACGCTATTTCGATAGGTTGGTTTCATGAATATAAATGAGCCGTTTTTACGGGGGCAGAATAAGCAGATTATCTTGCAATTTACCTATAAAATGTACCTCAGATGCAATTCAACGCATTTTTGTAGGCTTTAGTCTATGGATTAATCTCCACAGGTTTATTTGTACGCTTACGGAAGCGAGTCAGTGCTGGCCGAAAGGTGTCTCGTTCAACGAAAATAACGACACCCAGGAAGAGACCAAATAAAACCATATGTACAGGTACCGAAATCCAAAGATTAGAAATAGGAAGTTGCCAGGATGCATAAATCAATAAACCAGCACCAAACAGGTAGCCAACTGCTGATAGAACATGATAAGGAACAGGGTAATATTTCTCCCCCAACAGGTAACACATTACCATCATAACCAGACTAGACACTGAAAAGGCTACTGCACAACCCATATAGCCTATTATCGGAATGAGCAACAGATTGAGGGCAATCGTTACGCCTGTTCCAATAACGGTAATCAGGGTGCCATAGCTCGTTTTGTCACTCAGTTTAAACCAGAACGAAATGTTGTAATAAACACCCAGTAGCAGATTCCCCAGCAATAATAATGGCACGACATCTAAGCCGACACGATACGCTTTCGACCGTAAAAATAGCTGACCAAGCAGGTCGAGATTGAGACTGACACCCACCCAAATCAGTACGCAAACGATGATAAACCATTTCGTAACATTGGCCAGTAAGGCTGGCGCATTTTTATCTTCGGCCTGTGAGAAAAAGAATGGGTCGGCGGCAAACTTGAACGATTGAATCGCTAAGGCCATAAAAACTGATAATTTCAGACAGTTGCCGTAAATTCCCAGCACAGCTTCTGACGATAGGCCCGGATAAAAACCCAGCGGTAGCAAATGACGCAGAAATAGTCGGTCGGTCAGTAAATTAAGGACGCTTGCCAGATTGGTCAGCATAATTGGGAAAGCGTAGGCGACTAAGGCCCAGCTTTGCGGACCATTAAGCTGGAATCGGAATCCGGCGAATGCTTTCCGAATAATAATAAAGTAAAGGGCATTGCCGATTAAATTGGCCAGAAAGGTATAGCCTGGGCCAATCTTCGGGTCATAAATTAAATTGGCTATTGGCTGTAGTGAGAGGAGGTATTTTCCTTCATAAATGTCTTTGGCGAGAATTAGAAAAAAGACATTAAGGGCAACCACAATGACGATGTTCGTGATTTTTGCTCCAACAAACTCGCGGGCCCGGTTCTCAACCCGAAGTCGGGCAAATGGAATCGCCACGATAGCGTCAATCGCAACTAAAAGAGCTGACCACTGCACGAATCGCTCCTGACCAGGGTAATTCAGCCAATTAGTTATTGGCGTAGCCAGACTAAAGAGGGCAATAGAAGACGTTACGCTTATACAGACCACAATACTCAGTGACTGGTTAAAAATGCGGTTCTTTTCTTCGATGGGCTGATTTTTAGAACGAGCAATAAATCGGAAAAATGCGGTTTCCAGTCCCAATGTGTAAACAACGAGCAACACGCCAATCCAGCCGTAAAGCTCCACATTCGACGCCATTGCCGATGGCTTTTGAAAAGCATAGGTTTGAATAGGCACCAACGCGTAATTGAGCAGCCGTCCCAGAATAGTGCTGATCCCATAAAGCGCCGTATCGCCCGCTAATTTTTTAAATGTACTCATTGATAAAAAGAATGTCTGGCTAATCGTAGCCTACCCTGTTCTAGCAGACAAAGTTAAGACCTTTGGTTATCTTTGCACGTCAAGTCGAAGCAGGCTACCGGCTGTTTCGCGAAACGTGCACCTATTCTACTGAAGCAGCCGGAGCCTGTTTCGGCCAAGTCCATGTCTCTCAAAATCTCCTCTGCGCTGGTTTCCGTTTTTTATAAAGACGGTCTAGAACCTTTAGTCCGTTTATTAAACGAACAGAACGTCAAAATCTATTCGACGGGTGGTACCCAGGCATTTATTGAACAACTTGGTATTCCGGTTACGGCCGTTGAAGACCTGACAGGGTATCCGTCTATTTTTGGCGGTCGGGTTAAAACGCTGCACCCAGCTGTTATGGGCGGCCTTCTGTATCGGCGCGATGTTCCAGAAGATCTTGCCCAGGCTGAGCGGCACCAGATTCCACCCATTGATCTGGCAATTGTAGATCTGTATCCATTTGAAGAAACAGTGGCGTCGGGTGCGTCGGACGAGGACGTCATTGAGAAAATTGACATTGGTGGTATTTCACTTATTCGGGCAGCGGCTAAGAATTATAACGATGTGCTGATCGTATCGTCCCGAAGTCAATATGCTGATGTGGTCGATTTGTTGACCCAGAAAAATGGCGCTACCGATTTAAGCGATCGCCGGGAGTATGCTGGTAAAGCGTTTGCCGTTACGTCGCACTATGATACGGCTATTCAGTCCTATTTTTCTGGAACTACGCAACGCGCGGGTACAACTGGGCCTATTTACGACTTCAAAACGCTACCTCCGAATCACCTCCGCTACGGTGAAAATCCGCACCAGCAGGCAACGTTTTACGGCGATCTGGAAGCTATGTTCGATAAATTACATGGCAAGGAGTTGTCGTACAATAATTTGGTGGATGTCGATGCCTGCGTAAGTCTGATCGATGAGTTTGCGCATGATGAAGCAAAGGCTTTTGCCATTATCAAACATACCAACGCTTGCGGCATTGCGACGGCTCCTACTGGAAAGGAGGCTTATTTAAACGCACTGGCCTGCGATCCTGTATCCGCTTTTGGCGGTGTAGTCATTACCAACGCGCCTGTTGATCTGGAGACCGCAGAGGAGCTGAATAAGCTCTTTATGGAAATTCTGATTGCGCCCGATTATACAACCGAAGCACTGAGCCTGTTAAAGTCGAAAAAGAACCGTATTCTGCTGAAACGTAATGCAGTTGCTCTGCCAACGGTTATGTTCAAAACGATCTTGAACGGGGTATTAGAGCAGGACAAAGACAACCAGGCCGAAACAGCCGACCAATTTAAAGTTGTTACGCAGAAAGCTCCAACGGATAGCGAAAATCGGGCACTGGAGTTTGCCTTGAAAGTGTGTAAACACACGAAATCAAATACTATCGTGCTTGCGAAAGAAGGCCAGCTTTTAGCAAGCGGTGTTGGCCAAACGTCTCGCGTAGATGCCTTACGGCAAGCCATTGAAAAAGCACACTCATTTGGATTCGATCTGGACGGGGCCGTTATGGCTTCGGATGCCTTTTTCCCGTTCCCTGACTGTGTAGAAATTGCTGGTCAGGCTGGGATTACGGCGGTTGTACAACCTGGGGGCTCTATTCGCGATCAGGACTCTATTGACTATTGCAATCAGCATGGCCTGGCGATGGTTACGACGGGCGTGAGACATTTTAAACACTAACTTTTTTGTCATGCTGACGAAGGAAGCATCTTAATGTATCATAACCTGAGAGTTAATTTACATTAAGATGCTTCCTTCATCAGCATGACAAAAGCTACATCATGCGACTACTCTACACAATCTGGTGCGCTATATATTTTGTAACGCTGTATCTCGTGCTGTTTCCGTTCCAGTTTGTGTTTTTGCAACGCGACTCATGGAAGCCTATTGCTCACAAAATCAACTACATCTGGGGGATGTTGTTTTTTATTGGTGTAGGCATTCCAGTTCGGGTTGATCGTCGTTTCCGACCCGATCCTAAACGAACGTATGTATTTTGTGCAAACCATTTTTCGTATTTAGACATAGCCGCAATGGGCGTAATTGTAAAAAACTATTACGCGTTCGTTGGGAAAAGTGACGTAAAACATATTCCCTTGCTAGGCTATATGTTTGCCAAATTGCACGTTCAGGTAGATCGGAGCCAGCCGAATAGCCGGGCATATTCGTTGGCCAAGTCAATTCGGACGTTGGCATCGGGCCGGAGCATTATGATTTTTCCGGAAGGAGGTATTCGTGCGCCTGAGCCGCCCCAGATGGTACCGTTTAAAGATGGCGCGTTTACGATGGCTATTCAACAGCAGGTGCCTATTGTACCTGTTTCGTTGTTAAATAATTATCAGATTCTGCCCGACAAAAGTCCGGTTCGGTTTCATTGGCATCCACTGCGGGCCGTCATTCATCCGCCAATTGAAACAACGGGTATGACGCCAGATGATGTGGAGCGCCTAAAAGAAGAAACATATAAAATTATAAATGATGAATTAATGAGCGGAAAGAAAGTAGTGGCCTAAAACTCACACTTTCACTCTTTCGCTCTTTCGCTATGAAAGTCGATCACGAAACGCTTGAAAAAATTGCCCACCTGGCCCGGCTAGAAGTTCGGCCAGAAGAGGAAGCCGACTTGCTCAACAGCCTGAACGGTGTGTTGACCTGGATGGAACAGCTTAATGAAATTGATACGACAGGCGTTGAACCATTGACACATATTTCACTGGAAACCAATGTTTTGCGCGAGGATGTTGTCGGAAACCACCTGTCTCGCGAAAAAGCATTGTCCAATGCTCCTCAACACGACGAGCAGTTTTTTGAAGTGCCTAAAGTATTGGAATAAAGGAGATTGCTAGGGATTCATATCGGCTGGTCCAACCATGCGCAGGCCAATAATGCCGACTGTAATCACGAGAATAAAGAACAATTCACTCCACGACCAGCTTATCTTTAACCAGATAATGTCGGCTGCTTTTATAAATACGAGTGAGACGGCCATCCAGACGGCAAAAGCGGTTGTTGTGGAGATGGTGCGCATGGCGGCTGCCAACATCAACGTATTAACAATGCCAAAAACTACATAGGCTAGCCAGGGCAGCAGGACAGGTAGGCCGCCATCGAGACGATAGAACGTGGCCCAACGCATGGACTTCAGATCATCCCAGCTTATATATTTTAGCGAATACGTCCATGCCATTTCGCAGGCTGCTGCACCAAGTAGATACAGCCACGAGAGGATGCTTTGCTTTATCACGGCTCTTTCTGAAAAGGCGAAAGAAACGGGTATCCATTTTCGAATCCAACCGTTTCTGGTTAACAAATTGTGTCTATTTTACCATAACAGTTAAGAACACATTTTGTCTAGAAATCCAATCGACAGCTAAACTATAAGAACGCAGCTAAGGCGGATTGGGCTGATCTACGCAGATAAAAATCCGTGTAGATCAGCCCAATCCGCCTTAGCTGCGTCCCAGATTAAGCCAGAAATTAAGCCAGAATCGGTTTTACAACCTTCCCGGCCACATCGGTCAACCGGAACGGGCGACCCTGAAACTGATAGGTTAGTTTCGTATGATCGAAGCCAAGTAAATGCAGAATAGTGGCTTGCAGGTCGTGGACATGTACTTTGTCTTTCACACCATAGTAGCCGATGTCGTCGGTTTCGCCATATGAAAAGCCTTTTTTTACACCGCCACCCGCCATCCAGACCGTAAAGGCATCAAGGTGATGGTCGCGACCCATGAACGGTAGTACCTGCCCGTCACGATTTTCCTGCATGGGTGTCCGACCGAACTCGCCACCCCAAACGACCAGCGTGTCGTCTAACAAACCACGCTGTTTAAGGTCTTGTAGCAGCGCTACCACGGCCTGATCCGATTCTTTACATTTTGTATGAAGACCAATGTCAATCGAACCATCAGCACTGGTGCCGTGAGTATCCCAGCCCCAATCAAAAAGTTGTACGAAACGAACCCCTCGTTCAACTAATCGGCGTGCCAATAGACAGTTTCGGGCAAACGAGCCTTTGTTCGGATCGACACCGTAGCTATCTAAAATATATTGTGGTTCGCTTTTAATATCCATCGCGTCAGGAACGGACATCTGCATCCGAAATGCTAGTTCGTATTGAGCAATGCGAGTCAGAATTTCGGGGTCTTTTACGTCTTCGTACTGCTGCTGATTAATTTGAGTAATCGCATCAATGGTCTGTTTCCGAACATCACGATTCATGCCCGACGGATCTGATGCATACAGTACCGGATCACCATCGGTGCGACATTGAACGCCCTGGTAAACTGTTGGTAAAAAACCACTTCCCCAAATAGACTTGCCCGCATCGGGTTGTTTGCCGCCCGATGCTAACACGATGTAGCCCGGTAAATTGTCATTTTCAGTGCCAAGCCCGTACGTTACCCACGACCCCATGCTTGGACGTCCCAGGCGGGCACTGCCCGTATGCATAAGCAACTGGGCAGGTGCATGGTTGAACTGGTCGGTATGCATAGCTTTGAGGAATGTAATATCGTCTACAACTCCCTGTAAATGGGGTAAATAGTCGGATACCCACGCGCCTGATTGCCCATGTTGGGCAAACTTGCCCTGCGGTCCCAGCATTTTTGGAACGCCCCGAATAAAGGCGAATTTTTTACCTTCGAGTAACGCCTGTGGACAGTCTTTACCGTTGTACTTAGTCAGTTCGGGTTTATAATCAAATAATTCCAATTGGCTCGGCGACCCAGCCATATGGATATAAATAACCCGTTGTGCTTTGGGTAAAAACTGCGATGGGTGAGGGGCTGTAGGCTCCCCAGACGGTTGGGTACTCCCAACTGTATTGTCTTGCGGACTGCCTTTGCCGAAAAAGCCACAACTACTTAAAACCGAGCTAAGCGCCATTGCGCCCAGTCCTGTTGAGCAGGTATGTAGAAAATGCCGCCGTGTTTCTCGCTCGGCAGCCGCCTGCTGAAGTTCGTGAAGGAGTTTGTTCATGTTGTTTCTGTGATTACCCCACCCCCGGCCCCTCCCCTTGAACTAAGGGGAGGGGGGAGAATGCGAGCCTTAATTGTTAAAGCTGGCTCTGATTTTAGTAAGCGTTGCGTCTATATCCGTTTCTATTTCAAGATTGTCGATACGTAACGTGCTTATCTGTAACTGAGCCAGCGTTCGATCTCGTTCTGTATCATGAATAATTGCTTCTGGACTTTTATGGACATCACCATCTATTTCGATACAAAGTCGTTCGGCAGGTCAATAGAAATCAAGAATATATACACCTACGCTATGCTGTCTCCGAAATTTCCGACCATCCAATTGACTCCCTCGCAATCGTTCCCAAAGTAATGATTCGAACATGGTTGGGCTTTTTCGTAATTCCCGACGAAACACTTCCATCGCTTTCCGATTATGAATCAGTTGACCCATTATTTTCCTTTTTAAATCAACCTTAAAACGAACGAGAATTTCCTTTTAGCCCCTCCCCTTTTTTCAGGGGAGGGGTTGGGGTGGAGTAGCTTCATTCTTTCGTAATCACCTCATCCAGATTCAGCATCGTATTGGCTGTCACGGTCAAGGCTGCTAATTGGGGCGAAACTTTTTTACAGTCGAAGCCAGGTCGATCCAGTAAATTCTCCGCTTCACCCGGCTTCTGGCGATAATAATCTTCGGTTGTTCGATACAGTCGGGTTAGCACTGCCAATTTTTTGGGGGATAGATCGCGGAGCATAACTTGCCGAAACCCTGCCTGAATCTGTTGCTCAGGCGATGAGCCATGCCTACGCATATATTCCCCTAAGTTCTGTGCAGCTTCGACATAAACAGGGTCGTTGAGTGTTACTAAAGCCTGCAAGGGTGTGTTAGTACGTAGCCGACGAAGTTGACAAAACTCCCGGCTGGGACTATCAAACGTCACCATTGATGGGTAAGGTGCGGTTCGTTTCCAATAGGTGTATAAGGCTCGTCGGTGCAGATCTTCGCCAGTGCTTTGCTTCCACGATTCGCCATCGTAGGGCGATTGCCAGATGCCGTCGGGTTGCATAGGCATCACGCTGGACCCATACATTTTGTGGCTCAATAGGCCGCTAACAGCTAGTGCCTGATCATGAACGGCTTCGGCCGACAACCGAACGCGTGGTCCACGAGCCAGCAGTTTGTTAAAAGGATCTTTGGCCAGCATTTCGGGAGAAGCATTGGATTGTTGTCGGTAAGTAGCCGACATCACCATCTTTTTCAGGAGCTTCTTTACACTCCACTGATCAGTTTCCATAAACTCAGCAGCCAGATAGTCGAGCAATTCGCGGTGGGTGGGCGGAATTCCCTGGGTACCCATATCTTCAACTGTTTCAACGATACCCGTACCGAACAACTGTTCCCAGAACCTATTTACAGCTACGCGCGCTGTAAGTGGGTGCTCTCGGCTAACCATCCAACGAGCCATGCCCAGCCGATTTTTAGGTAGGGTAGGGTCCATCGCCGGAAATGACTTTGGTACATCGGGCGTTACTCGTTTGCCTTTCACCATCCAGTTTCCTCGCTCAAAAACATGGGTTTCCCGAGCCAGATCGCCCGAGCCGTCGAGCATGATGGGGGTTTGTTCAACGTCAGCGTTTAATAGATTCAGTAGTAATTTATCTTGCTCCCCAACTGCATTCTGAGGCTGACCCGGTAGAATAGGGGCAAAAGCAACCCATTTAATCTGCACCCACTCTTTCGGCTTCTCTGGGCTATCCAGCGATAAATACAGGCTATGCCGACCCTGAATAGATGATAGCGGGATCATCTGAACCGTATCCTTACCGGGTTTTGGCGTTGGAATTTTTACTAAAACCGGCCCATCTAACTTATCCTGATGAATGGTAACTGTGGCGTTGGTTGCTTTAGTCCCCCATTTTATCAATAAGCGAGGACGTCCTGTCAGCGTTATGTCTTTAATCCGGCATGAGCCTTTGTCCTGAAAACCAAAGTACTTAGCATCAAGGAGAGAGGCATTAACGTATTGGTCAAAATCGTGAGAATTGATTTTAGGCTCTACCGTGCGAAGCAGGTGTGTGACCTGATCAATATTGGCCTGGGCCTGTTTCGGATTCTTAATACTTCCAGTAATGTACCGCTGTAAACCAACGAGTTTGAGTGAGTCTTCAGTTTTATAAAAACGGAGCGTTGGTGTATCGCTGGTTACGTCTTCGTCGCGGGAGTTATTGAAAAACGCGAGGTATTTGTAATACTCATCGTGTGTAAATGGGTCGTAAGGATGACTGTGACATTGGATGCAGGCAAAGGTTGTGCCTCCAAATACATCCCAGGTCGTATTTACGCGATCAAGTACGGCCGCAATCCGGAATTCTTCATCCTGGGTGCCGCCTTCATCATTGGTCATCGTGTTTCGGTGGAAACCCGTTGCAATGAGCTGATCGTCTGTTGGCGTAGGCAATAAATCGCCTGCCAGTTGCTCAACAGTGAATTGATCGAAGGGTTTGTCCTGATTAAAAGCCTTGATGAGCCAATCTCTATAGCGCCAGATTTTACGACCCGGATCGCGCTCATATCCTTTGGTATCAGCATAACGAGCCAAGTCGAGCCACATACCCGTCCAACGTTCGCCATAAGCAGGCGACTTTAGCAGGCGATCAACAACCTTTTCATAAGCCTCTGGCGATTTATCTGCGGCAAAGTCAGCTACTTCTTTTTCTGTTGGTGGCAGACCCGTCAGGTCAAGCGATACCCGGCGAATCAGCGTGGTACGGTCAGCCTCGGGTGAAGGCTTCAGGGCATCCTTTTTTAGTTTATCAAGAATAAAATGATCAATCTCATTTTTAGCCCATTCAGTTTCGTCGTTAGCTGTTATTCCCAGACGGCTTAGGAGTGTACCAATCGTAGGAACATCCGGCTTTTCTACCGATTGATAAGCCCAGTGATCCCCCCACTCAGCTCCCTGATCAATCCACTTACGGAGGAGGTCAATTTCGTCAGGCTTTAAGGCAGGATGATCGAGTGGCATACGCTCATCGGGGTCAGTTAGGGTGAGTCGACGGATCATCTCACTGGCGTCGGCATCGCCCGGAACAATAGCAAGTTTGCCCGATTTGGCTGGTGCGAGAGCTTCTTGTTTAAATAAGAGCGAAAAGCCAGCCGCTTTTTTTACACCCCCGTGACAGACAATGCAATTTTTGTTGAGTAATGGCTTGATTTGGGTATTGTAGTCCACTCGTTTCTCGAAAATTCCAAGAAACGACGAGAGCAGTAAGGCCGACGCCAATCCTGCCATGCCAACAAGTATCCACTGAGTTTTCATATAACCGACATAGGCAAACACTGCTACCAAAAGCAGATAGACTCGTTTTTGTACTATTCAACTCACTGATGAATGTAATTTTAACGAAGAAATAGCCTAAACCGTTCAGGTTGAGTGCCTAGCGGAGCTTCTGCTCACGGCACGCGTATATCTACCTGAGCTGTATCATCTTCGCCATTTGTAGTACCGTTGTTAGGCGTAGAATCTGGATCGAGTACACTTGCGGCTGTTAATTGGGCACTACACACACCACGACCGCTGGCCGTTGCTTTTGTTCGGAATAGAAGAGTAAAACTACTACCTGCAGAAAGACTGCTGATGCCAGCAACAGGATTGCCACCCGATAAACCAAAGTCGTTGCCGGGCACGAAGACTTGACCAGCGGGTAAATAAGCGGTTACACTCAAACCCGTTGCCGATAGACCGCCTTGATTGGTGATGGTCAACGAATAACTAATTACTTCGTTCAGTCGGGGAGTTCGATTATTAACCGCTAGACTAATGCTTACATCAGCTTTCGAAGGATTGGGAGTGGGCTGGTTGCTGATAACAGTAGGTAGCGGAACCTGATTCGGATTGGGTGACGTAAATATAGCAGAACTGCTCTGGCTGGTTCGGAAATCTAGTTGGGCCATATCATCCTGGCCGTCGCCTGTACCCGAATTGGGTTGGCTGTCGGGGTCAGTAGACGTAGCCTGGGCAATTTCGGCTGCATTTTGGTAAGTTCCAGCAGCTGTTGGTTGAGCAACGAAAGTAAGTGACTGAGTAGCACCTGCAGAAATAGTAATAGCCGAACTGGTTAGCACACTACTATTGGCAGAAAGGTCTGTTGAGGATACAAAAGACAAATTAGCCGGCAATCGGTTTCGGACTATTACATCGGTTGCCTGACCGGGCCCGTCATTATGAACGGACAAACTAATTGTGACCGGGGTATTCAAATCGGATATACGTTGTGTAATGCCCATAGAGAGACTGATATCTGCCTGAGGCTGCGTAGTGATCTGGAATAAATTGGATGGCACAGCGGGTGTAGCAGGTGACGTGGATACAACCCGAATCTGGAAGTGGCCACTTTGTAGATTTCCGGGTAAAGTTACCTGAATGGGGCTGGCGGAGCCGCTGCCCAGTACACTTTTATACTGCCCCAGCGAATCGAGTAATTGCACCTGCCACTGGTTTCCTGCATCGAATGTTCCGAGTGTAGCGAATGATATGGAGAGAGAAGCGCCAGGTAACACATAATTCGCCAGATTTCCAGTTACCGCAAACTGAGTAGGAGTGATCGGTTGCGCATTCTGGAAAAAAGTATTGTCCATGCTGTTGTTCCAGTTACGGGCAAAACGCGATAATCCCATATTTTGCGGAATCGTGTTCGGGTGTAAGTAATATTGTGGGTGAGGAGACGGACGACTAACGTTGCGAAAATGTACGTCGGTTGTTCCGGCATTACGAAACTGGATTGTATCATTATAAGGCCCCTGAAATACATTTAAACCCGCAGTATTAATGACTTCCTGCTGCTTATTGATTACATCTGACCGTGACACACTCCCGTCGAAGGAAGCCCGGGCTACCATCCAGGAAAGGTTACGCCCTCCGAAATCCTGCCGCGACTTTTGAATAAGGTTCTTCAAATTAGTTGCATAGGCAGGAATACTACCCGACGAAGCATCGCCATATTCAGCTTCTCCCTGATGCCAAAGTACCGCCCGAGCTCCCGCTATCGACAGGTAGTACTGCATAACGTTTTTGAGATTGGTGTATGGTTGCAGATTCGGCCAGTTTTCAACGCAGTAATAACGATTACATGTTGGAATGCCATTGGCAGAATTAATCCAGTTCTCGACAGTAGAAGCATCCCAGCCGGCTACATAAAATGCTACGGGTACGTTATAGCGGTTAACGATATAATCGCCTAATTCACCCCACCCCCACGAGCTTTCTGCCATTGGAAATATGCGTCGAGCCGCTGTTAGAGCCTTAAAAACAGGAACTGGTGAGGGATCGCCCGACGAAAAAAGGGACTGTGCATTGGGAGGGTAGTAGTGATTAATAGAATCTATTGCATTGACCCGGTCGGTATTGGTACCAAGGTCATTATCACCGATGCCTAGTCCCCGTGAGTTTGATTGGCCAGCGGTAACGAATACTTCACCAATGCCAACCGGCTGTACGGTTGCTTGCGCTGTTACCGCATTATTCACAATAGTACGAACTGTAAGCACATACCAGCCACCTGCGCCAGTTATATAGCCCAGGAAGATATTGTTTGCCGGATTGGCTTGTACCGTTTGCCAGTCTGTAACGGTTCCCTGTCCTGCTGCAATGGGTGTTAATTGAGCTTCTACCCGATCAACGGCACTTGTGAGTCGCCCGGACAGATAAACGCGCCCATTGCCGTCGACTCCTCGTTGCACGACAAGACGTGCCATGGGATGGGAAATCTGGAGTTGCGCTACCGTAACTAACGGCCAGACGACGAGCAAAAAAGCCCATTTTACAAATGTGGACATGAAGCAACAGGTACATTTACTGCTGCGAAATTAGGGGAAAGTTAGGTCGTAGCCTACAGACACCTTATTGCATCAAAAAAATAGCTTACTAATCAGGGATTTACTGGTCAAAATAGCCTACACTTTTCCTTTCAAATACTCCGCTGTATAATTTCCATCGGTCAATTTTACCATCTCTTCGGGTGTACCAGTGAAGGTCACATAGCCCCCCGTTTCACCACCTTCAGGGCCAAGATCAATGATATGGTCGGCATTTTTAATGACCTCCATATTGTGTTCGATAATAATGACCGAATCTCCCTGATCAACAAGGGCGTTGATGGCTGAAAGCAGTTTGCGGATGTCGTGAAAGTGCAGACCGGTCGTGGGTTCATCGAAAATAAACAATGTGCCCCCTTTGTTGGGATTGCCTTTGCCTAAGAACGACGCTAGCTTCACCCGTTGAGCCTCTCCACCCGACAGTGTGTTCGCCGACTGCCCCAGACCAATATAGCCCAACCCAACATCCTGCAACGGTTTTAGTTTATCGGCCATTTTGGGCTCGAACTTCCGGAAGAAGTCGATGGCCTCATCGACTGTCATGTCCAGAATATCCGACACGTTTTTGTCGTGCAATGTCACCTCCAACACTTCCTGTTTGAAGCGTTTTCCGCCACAACCTTCGCACTTGAGGTAAATATCGGCCATGAACTGCATCTCGATCTTCACTTCGCCCTCACCCTGGCAAACCTCACATCGACCACCGTCTACGTTGAACGAAAAATGGCTGGGTTTGTATGCCCGCGATTTCGATACTGGTTGATCGGCCATGACTTGCCGAAGATAATCGTAGGCTTTGATATAGGTAACTGGATTCGACCGACTTGACTTACCAATCGGATTCTGGTCGATCATTTCAATGGCTGAAATTCGGTCGAGAGAACCCGTTAGCGAGTCATACTTACCTGCTTCTTCGGCTGCATCGCCTTTTTGGCGCATCAAGGCTGGGTACAACACTTTCCGTATCAGCGTACTCTTTCCCGAGCCTGATACGCCTGTTACAACGGTGAGCGTATTCAGCGGGAAGCGTACATCCACATTTTTGAGATTATTTTCCCGAGCACCTTTCAGCTCAATAAAATTGGTTGCCTTTCGCCGAAAAGATGGTACGGGCACTGTTTCTCGGCCGGTCAGAAAGTCGAGCGTGTGAGAGGGTAGGGAGGTCCGTGCACCCTGCTCCGCGCTCCCCGTAATTTCTGCCCATGTCCCCTGAAATACCAGATGACCGCCTAGTGAACCCGCATCGGGACCAATGTCGATGAGTTGGTCAGCGGCCCGCATTACTTCTTCTTCATGTTCGACCACGATAACTGTATTACCCATATCGCGCAATGATTCCAGGACGCTCACCAGTCGCTTCGTATCACGAGGATGCAGGCCAATACTTGGTTCATCCAGAATGTACATCGAGCCTACCAACGCTGAACCCAAAGAAGTAGCTAGCTTAATTCGTTGATACTCACCGCCAGATAGCGTATTTGTTAACCTGTTGAGCGTCAAGTAGCCTAAGCCAACCCGCTCCATATAATCTAAGCGGTTGCGGATTTCAATCAGGATTCGATTGGCAACTTGCTGCTGAGATTGTGGTAATTCGAGAGTACGGAAAAAGGTCGTTACCTGAGTTATGGGCATCAGCACCAGATCGGTAATGGATTTGCCCGCCACTTTTACATAGCCCGCATCCTTGCGTAGACGTGATCCCCGACACTCTGGACAAGTAGTTTTGCCTCGATAGCGAGAGAGCATGACCCGATACTGAACTTTGAACGTTTGACTTTCGACAAAGTCAAAGAATGAGTTAAGTCCATCGAAGTAAGTATTGCCTGTCCAAAGTAATTCCTGCTCGGCAGGTGTCAGGTCTTTATAGGGGCGGTGGATTGGAAAATCGAAACGAATGCCATTCTTGAGTAAAGGTTTCAAAAACTCCTCACTCATTTTCTCGCTGCGCCAGGGCGCAATGGCTCCTTCAAAAACAGACAGGTTCTTGTCTGGAATAACTAAATCCGGATCAATACCCAACACTTTGCCAAACCCATCACATCGACGACAGGCTCCATATGGGTTATTGAACGTGAACAAGTTAACGCTCGGCTCTTCAAAGACAATTCCATCCAACTCGAACTTATCTGAGAAAATTCTTGATTCTCGCCCTACAATATCGACTCGGCAACTGCCTTCGCCCTCACTAAAGGCCGTTTGCACAGAGTCGGAGAACCGATATTGGTTATCTTCATCAGGTTGGCCATTTTCGTCGTAAAGAACCGTGCCCCGATCAACGAGAATTTCTAAGTCGTTAGCCGATAATCGTTGCTCGACAGCCGTTTCCAGCGATTGCTGGCTATCCGATTCTAGAATGTCTTCAATCTGTAATACGTTTCCATCAGCTACGACCCGGGTATAGCCTTTCTGTAGCAGAATATTTAGCTCGTAGGCTAATGTCCGTCCTTCGCGCACCCGCAACGGTGCCATAATCATAACCCGCTGTGGGGAACCACCCGGACCAACCTCAAAGCCGTACATATAATTGACGACATCAGTAACGGTATCTTTCCGAACTTCGTGGCCTGAAATAGGGGAATAGGTAACGCCCGCCCGCCCAAAAAGCAATTTCAGATAATCGTAGATTTCAGTAGAGGTGCCTACAGTGGAACGTGGATTACGAGTCGAAACTTTTTGTTCGATGGCAATTGCTGGCGATACACCCTTAATGTACTCAACTTCAGGCTTTTCCATCCGGCCCAGAAACTGCCGGGCATAGCTACTCAGGCTTTCGACATACATGCGCTGGCCTTCTGCAAACAAGGTGTCGAAGGCTAACGATGATTTACCCGAACCCGATAGGCCGGTCAGGACTACTAATTTGTTGCGGGGAATAGCAACATCAATTCCTTTTAGATTATGTACTTTCGCCCCTTTAATGATAATAAATTGCTTGGGGCTGAGATTGTCAACAGAACGTATTTGCTCGTCGGTATTATTCCGACGTTCGGTTTCCGTGGTCTGGGTCATTCGGTGTTAATGAGGATAAACTCTATCTAGATTTTAACGGTTTATTTCGAAATATGGTTTCTCCTGATTGCTTTTCTTAACCGGCAATTGCAACGCCGTGCGATTCTGGAGGGTCCTATAGTTGGCCAACGAAACAAATGAATTTTGCAGAAGAAGACATTATTCGACTGAGTGCCGCGCTGGTTATTGGCGGGCTAATTGGCGTTGAACGTGAATATCATGGCAAGGCAGCCGGCTTACGCACCATGATTATGATTTGCGTTGGGTCGACCCTGTTTACGATGATTTCGGGCCGAATCGGAGGCTCTGGCGACCGTATTGCCGCCAACATCGTGAATGGTATTGGCTTTCTGGGAGCGGGCATCATCTTTCGGGAAGATAGTCGCGTAAAAGGACTTACAACGGCTGCAACGGTTTGGGCTGTATCTGCGTTAGGGATGTGCGTGGGTGCGGGGCATTACGATATTGCTATTGTCGGTTTCGTGTTTATTCTGGGGTCGCTGCTGCTATTGGTTGGTTTTGCCAAGAGAATTCAGAAAATGAATCAGACGCGTGATTATAAAATTGTGACGGCGTTTCATAACAAGACGTTGAATCAATATGAAGCTTTTTTTGAGGAATGTGGTCTATCACCAACGAGAAGTCAACAGCAGCGCATCGGTACGGAAATTATTGGACACTGGCGTGTCGATGGTTCTGAGCAAAACCATGAAAAGTGTATTAAACATTTATTGAATGATCCTCAAGTAAAAGAATTTACATTCTGATTTCGTTACTTAGTATAAGTTTTTATTTCGCACAAGACAAAATGAATCATATTCGAAAGTTACTGTTTATCACGGCTTTGCTGAGTAGTAGTCTGGCGTTCGGACAGCTTACCGAAGATCCCGATGAGCGCCGGGACCAGGGCCGGGACCCGCTGAAAACTCAAACTCCAGAAGGGCGCCCGTTACCGTTCGGACAGCGGCTCCGGTTTGGGGGAGGTATCAATGGATTTCAATTTGGTAATCCTTTTAGTTTAGGTGTTGCGCCAGTTGTTGCCTATCAGGCTACCGAACGAATGATCGTTGGTGTTAGTCTAAGTTATACTTATACGCGCTATAAGGCAGGATATTTCTCGCCTACTCAGGGAATTACAATCAATCAATACGGAGTAAGAGGATTCGTCATGTATGAATTTATTCCGAGTATACTGCCCAACTTGTATCTGCATGGTGAGTTACAAAATACTACATATCAACAAAAAGTGGACCAAACTACCCCAATTACTGGTAGTGTTACCGCACCATTAGTAGGAGTAACTTATTCGCAGCCGATTTCGCGTCGATTTGGCGTAAACCTTACGGCGCTCTATAATCTAAACTACAAACCGAGCGATCCTATATCGTATCAGGTATATGGAGGTACTCCATTTGTACTTCGACTATCGTTCTTTTAGCGATCAGGTAAGCGAAATGCGAAAAGGGATCAGGGTGTCTTAATGGCTCCCTGATCCCTTTTCGCATTCTAGTCCTTTCCGCTAACTTTGGCCTGACTTATTGTCCGGTATATGCTCTTTAGTTCGGCCATTTTTTTATTTTTATTTCTTCCTTATTTCTTGATTATCTATTACTTGCTGCCTCGAAGTTGGCACGGTATGCGTTGGAATAATGCCTTTTTGTTTGGGGCTAGTCTGTTGTTCTATGCGTGGGGTGAAGGGCTTGTTGTATTGGTGTTACTGCTATCAATCTGCATTAATTTTCTAGCCGGATGGCTGGTTGAAAAAGGAAAGCGACAGGCTGGGCTTTTGTTATCTTTGATAGGGAGTTTATCCCTGCTGTTTTATTATAAATACGCCAATTTTCTGGTCAATTCGGTACATAGTTTGGCTGAAGCCTTTGCACTGCCCATTGCCGATAGCTTGACTATATCATCAGTTACGCTCCCGATCGGGATCAGTTTCTATACCTTTCAGGGTATTTCCTATACGCTCGATATTTACTGGGGGCGTATTCGGGCTAATCGAAGTTTTCTGGACTATGGTACCTATGTGGCTATGTTTCCTCATCAGATTGCGGGCCCAATTGTTCGCTATGCTGACATTGCTCCCGAACTCGTAGAGCGGACTGTTACCTTGGAAAAATTTGGTATTGGAGCCGAACGGTTTATTATCGGGCTCGCTAAAAAAATCCTTTTAGCCAATACGTTTGCCAGTGTAGCCGATACAATTTTTAAGGCCTCACCTGATAGTTATCCTACAGAAACGGCCTGGCTGGGTATTATCGCCTACGCGCTTCAAATCTATTTTGACTTTTCTGGCTATTCCGATATGGCGATTGGTTTGGGGAAGATGGTTGGCTTCGATTTCAAAGAAAATTTTAACTATCCTTATATCTCCCGCTCTATTCAGGATTTCTGGCGACGCTGGCACATTTCCCTGTCAAGTTGGTTTCGCGATTACTTATACATTCCACTGGGGGGAAATCGGGGTAGCAAAGCCCGTACCTATCGTAATTTGCTGATCGTGTTTTTCGTAACCGGCCTTTGGCATGGTGCTAGTTGGAATTTCATTATCTGGGGACTCTATCATGGTGCCTGGGTACTTATTGAACGAGCGGGCTTGGGAAAATGGCTGGAACGTGTGTGGGCTCCCATTGGGCATCTATATGCGCTGTTGATTGTTCTTATAGGCTGGGTATTTTTTCGGGCCGAAGATCTGGCTTCAGCGTTGGCGTACCTCCAGAAAATGGCTGGCATGGGGCCTCTAGGGCGGGTTGCTTTTCCGCTGGGCTATTTTTTGAATGTCGAATTTTGTTGTTCGTTACTACTTGGTGTTTTGTTATCCATGCCTGTCTATCAACAAGTTCAACTAATCTGGCATCGATTATTAGTGCTTGTAGTAGTATTGCCTGCTAAGAGCATGCTAAACGTAGTATATGTGCTGGGACTTATTGGACTGTTTGTCTTAGCTGCATCGTATCTGGCGGCAGATAGTTACAATCCATTTATTTATTTCCGGTTCTGATTACTGCACTGGGCCTCACAAATTATGCAAGTACGATTACGCCTGGCCGCTATTAGTTTCGCCATTTTGCTACTACTACCATCACTCGATCAGGTAGTTGGGCTATCCGCCTGGTTTCGAAGCACCGAAAACCGGCGACTGAGACGTATGCCCTTACTACACTTTCCGTACGTTCGGCAATTTGTGATTCGGTTTGATCAGTATTACAAAGAGAATTTTGGTGGTCGCAATGCGCTGTTTTACGTATATAGTCGATGGAAATATAAAATATTAGGACAGTCGCCCTTACCCGAAAAAGTAGTCGTTGGAAAAAATGGCTGGTTCTACCTCGGGAATAGCTATAACCAGGTTGTCGACCAGCACCGGGGTCTAGTGCCTCTTTCAGACAGTTCGGCTGCTCTAATTACTGATCACCTGATTGGCAGGCAGCAGGAATTAGCTCGACAAGGCATTAAATTATATGTCCTAATTGCTCCCGATTCGCAAACAATTTATCCTGAATATCTACCCGATCATTTACAGCAAAGTAAGGAGCTCTCCCGCCTAGACGTATTAAAGCGAGCAATGGCGAAGACTAATCTTCCATTTATTGACATTCGTGATACCCTGCTGGCTGCCAAGCGAACTCATCGTGTGTATTATCAGACTGATACCCATTGGAATGAGTACGGAACGTTAGTCGGTTGCGCGGCTCTTTTGAATCGCATCCGACAAGATCGACCAACGATTCCACCTGTATATGTGATGAATTATACCATTCAGCAGCGGTCTGGTATGAGTGGTGATTTAACCCACATGCTGACTTTACAGGACAACGTAAACGAAAAAGTAGCTTATGCAATTCGGCCATCGTCTAAGCTCGCTAGTCGACAAATAGCCGTTATACCACGTGAGAAAGCCGTTTTTCCCGCTCGACGTTTTGCTGGATCGGGTTTCGACCGATTGCTGTTTATTGGCGATTCGTTTAGCAATAGCATGATGCGCTATTTACCTGCCTATTTTAGAGAATCGTATTTTATAAGAGATGGTAAATTGGATGCTGAAGCTGTTCGTTCTGAGCGGCCTACAATACTCGTACTTGAGATTGTTGAGCGAAATATTAATCAACTGGCAACTTTTTGATTTGGTTGAGTGAGTGAAGTAGGTGGAATGGGTGAAGTAAGTTGACTGAGTAAACGAAGTCCAGTAAGTGAGGTGGGAAGGAATCTACTCCACTCACTTCACTTACTCCCCAAAATCAAATCAGCGGCTTTTTCTGCAATCATAATAACGGGTGCATTGGTGTTGCCCGATACAATCGTTGGCATAATGGAGGCATCGACTACCCGAAGACCCTCAATCCCTTTTGCCCGAAGCGTATCGTCTACCACAGCTAATTCGTCGGTGCCCATTTTACAGGTGCCTACAGGATGGTAGACCGTTTCAAGAACTGCCAGAATATGCTCCCACAGTGCATCGTCGGAGCTATAACTAGTTGGCATATTAATGCCCTGGCTATAAGGACCAAAAGCATCGGCCTGCATAACCTCAATGGCTTTTCGAAGTCCGCTGATTAGTACCAGTTTGTCCACTTCTTCCGTTAAGTAATTTGGCTGAATGATTGGGGCATCGAGCGGGTTGCGAGAGCGAAGGCTAACGTACCCCCGGCTTTTGGGTTTTAGTAGGGTTGGCAGAATCGTGTAGCCATCCGTAAAGGGGTAGGTCGCGAGATCGTAAAAATCAGCTTTGCCGTCATTCCCGAAATGTACAGGCGCAAAATGAAACTGCATATCGACCTGGTCTGAATGAGATTGCGTTGATAAGTGTTCCGTTTTCAAAAATGCCACGGCTTCGAGCGGACTCATCGTCAGTGGTCCTTTGTGGGAGATAAAAAACTGAGCCAGCCCTTTGAGCTGATTTAGTGGCTTGAGGTGAAAATTGGCCGATACACCCCGCTGTGAACACAAGCTACTAACGCCCGTAAACACGTGATCCTGTAGGTTTTGCCCAACTCCGGGTAATTCTTTTTTCACCGTAATACCTGCTGATCGAAGTGTATCAACAGGGCCAACCCCTGATAGCATCAGTAACTGAGGTGAATGAAAAGCGCCTGCCGACAAAATAACTTCCTTTCGGGCAGTGACTTGCTCTGTCTGGTTTTTCCCTGTTACGAACTCAACGCCAGTGACACGGTCATTTTGAATAAGAATCTGCTTCGTGTGAGCACCCGTAATTACTTTTAGATTAGGGCGATTCCTGATTGGCTTTAAAAATGCCGATGCTACACTGTGCCTTCGGCCATCTTTAATCGTAAACTGAAATAAGCCTGTGCCTTCCTGTTTGGCTCCATTATAATCAGGATTGGCGGGAATGCCTGTTTGACTACATGAATCGACGAATGCGGCTGCTAAAGGCGTTTGGAAGCTAGTAGCATAAGTGACATTTAGCGGTCCCTCACTACCATGATAAGCAGGGTCGAGTTGAGAATATTGCTCATTATGCTCCGATCGTATGAAGTAAGGCAGCACATCCTGATAGCCCCAGCCCTTATTTCCTAATGCCGCCCAGTCGTCATAATCAAGTCGATTGCCGCGCACATAAGCCATAGCATTGGTTGACGAACAGCCGCCCAACGTTTTACCGCGTGGCTGATACATTCGTCGATTATTAAGGGCGGCTTGTGGTTCTGTCCAGAATCCCCAATCAACGGCTGAACCATGTAATTTGGTGTATGCCGCCGGAATATGAATCTCCATTTTTGTATCGGGGCCACCCGCTTCCAATAGGAGTACGGACAAAGATGGGTCTGCCGACAGGCGGTTTGCCAGCACGCAACCTGCTGATCCAGCACCAACAATAATGTAGTCGAATGTCATATCAACAGGCGATTAATGTACGTTGAAGATATAATTAATTTGTCATATAGTTTAAAATTTAAAAGAATTAATAACTGAATAGTATTCGCTAAATTCTTGCCTATGTGTTCGTATGATAAAATCTGTAAACAAAAATTAATAACTTCTCTTTAGTCTTAATGGTCTGATTTACACTGTGCCTGCTACTAAACGACACGGCACATTTTTTGAATAAGGTATAAGAGCTCAACGACTTACTGTTATGGATAATATACGTGTACTGGCAGAAGGCTTACGTTTTCCCGAAGGGCCGGCATTTGATGCACACGGCAATCTTTGGTGTGTAGAACAAGAAGGAGAGGGATTATTTTGTCGGTATAAAGATGGTAAAACTAAGCGAATTCAAACCGGCGGGCGTCCTAATGCACTCGTTTGTAATATGGGGGACCTATGGTTTTGCGATTCAGGGCAAAACGCAATCCGGCGTTTAGATATAAACACCGAAGCCATCGAAACCGTCATTAGTCATGTAAGTGGCCAGCCTCTTAATATGCCAAATGATCTGACCTTCGATAGTCACAACAATTTGATCGTTACCTGTCCAGGTCCACCCGATGTAGGTCAACAGGGCTATGTGGTGGTTTATTCGGCGAAGGGTTCGGTTGAAATTATTGCCGATGGATTACTTTACCCAAATGGGCTTGCCTTTTATCCTGATAGTCAAACACTGTTGATCGCTGAAACGCATCAACAACGTATCTGGAGCGGTTACTGGGATATAGAAGGACTAAGCTGGGAAACTATTCGCGTATGGGCGACTGTCATTGATGCTCCCGTGGGTGCGTCGGTTCCCGGCCCTGATGGTATGACGCCCGGCCCTGATGGCAATTTGTACGTCGCCGTTTTTGGCGCGGGCATCATTCGGGTATTTTCGGCTGATGGTGCCTTCGTGCGCGATATTTCGTTGCCCGGCCAAAACCCGTCTAATTGTATTTATGACCCTTCAGGAAAGTTGGGGTTAATTGTAACAGAAACCGAAAAAGGGCAATTGTTGAGTATTGTGTAATGGTGGAATAGGAGAGTAAGTGGAATGGTGAAGTAGGTTAGGTGGAATGCGTTGTTTACTCACTGCACCTAACCTACTTCACCATTCCACTTACTCTCCTACTTCAACTCTGCAATGACTGTCACGCCACCTTTGGTAACGTCACCGATATTGACTTTGATTTCAGCGTCCAAAGGCAAGAATACATCCACACGCGAACCGAATTTGATAAACCCAAATTCTTCGCCCTGTTTTACCGGCTGACCTTCTTTTACATACCAGATAATTCTACGAGCAACGGCACCCGCTATCTGACGAAAAAGTACCTCTATACCACTGGGAGTTTCAATAACGATTGTTGTCCGTTCGTTTTCAGTGCTGGATTTTGGATGCCAGGCGACTAGATATTTGCCCGGAAAATACTTGAAGTATCGTACAATGCCCGATACCGGGTTGCGGTTGACGTGTACGTTCAGGGGCGACATAAAAATGGATACCTGCCGCCGACGATCTTTAAAATATTCTCCTTCGGTGGTTTCTTCAATCACAACAACCTTACCATCGGCAGGAGCAATTACCTGTGCATCTCCTGTGGTGAGTAATCGGTTAGGAATGCGAAAAAACTGCACAACTAATACAAACAGAACCAGGCTTACTAATGCCAATAAGGTCGTGGCCGTTGGTGAATCAGAAAACAGATAAAAATAGGCGAGTAAATTCAGTGCCAGTAAAACCAGCCCTGTGGTAAGCATTATTGTATTGCCTTCACGATGTAAGCGCATAGAAAAAATGTATGATGAATGAGGTATGATGTATTTTGGGCATGGCAAGTATGGACAAAATTATACACCATACATTATACATCATACATTTTTAAATAAATCAATAGCCTCCCCGGTATTTATAGGTACTGGCAACTTTGTCAATAGCAACAATGTAAGCTGCCAGACGCAGCGGTACCTGATATCGTTGCGAGGTGTCAAATACGCGATCAAAGGCGTCCTTCATAACACGGTCGGCCCGTCGGTTGATGCGGTCGAGTGTCCATTTATAGCCAATTCGGTTTTGTACCCATTCGAAATAAGAAACAGTAACTCCGCCTGCGTTGGCCAGAATATCGGGCACAACTAAGATGCCTTTACTATTAATAATTTCGTCGGCGCTGGCCGATGTGGGCCCATTAGCTCCTTCTACAATCATTTTGGCCTGAATAGAAGCCGCATTATCTTCTGTAATGACATCTTCTTTTGCAGCTGGTACTAGTACATCGACTGCTAAAGAAAGAAGTTCCTCGTTCGAGATTTTCTCCGCTCCGCCAAAACCTTCAAGCGTTCCTTTATTCGAATTCCGATAACTAACGGCTGCCGTAATATCAATACCGCTTTTATTATAGTAGCCTCCCGAAATATCGCTCACGGCCACGACCGTAACTCCTCGTTCATGGAGTAATTCGGCGGCAAATGAACCAACATTGCCAAAACCCTGAACGGCTGCCGTAGCCCGATAAGGATTCATCCTCAGCTTGTCCATTGCGGATAAAGCCGCTACAGTAACACCACGCCCGGTTGCTTCTGTGCGCCCTAGCGACCCACCCAGCACGAGCGGTTTTCCTGTTACTACATTATTAACAGTCATGCCTTTCGCTTTAGAATACTCGTCTACGATCCAGGCCATCTCACGTGGACCAGTGCCCATGTCGGGGGCTGGAATGTCACGATCAGGTCCGATTACGTCGAGCATGGCAACCGTATATTGTCGGATGAGTCGCTCAATTTCACCGGCCGACATTTCACGTGGGTTGCAGGCAATACCACCTTTAGCACCTCCATACGGAATGTCGACAACAGCGCATTTCCAGGTCATCCAGGCTGCCAGTGCACGCACCTCGTCGAGGTTTACAGCTGGATCGAGCCGGATGCCTCCCTTGGCAGGTCCAAGAATATTAGAATGGATAACCCGGTAGCCTTCAAACACCTTAATCGCCCCATTGTCCATCGTAACGGGTAAGCCTACAATAACCTGTCGGGCTGGTACTTTCAGGATATCATACATTTCGTCTGAAATGCCCACTAATTTGGCCGCAGCATCAAAACGCGACATCATTGACTCAAGCGGATTCTCTTTATCTTTTATTGGAGCTGGTTCAATATATCCCATGACTTTAGATTGACTTCAGTTTTAAAACAAATTTGGTGATGAAGTGTCCCACAAACTTAATAAATCATATATGATATTGTGAAAAGTATATTTTTTCTAAGATTAATATAATGTTAACAAACCAAAGGATTAATTATGATTTTTGACGTTGGCCAAAGACTTTTCCATAAAAAAAACTATATACCGAAGATTCGTTTGGTAAACGTATCAATGTCAATTTGATAAAATTTAATAAAAAAACGCTCTATATTAAACGAAACATTGAAATACCGAATACAAAACATTAATTTTGTGGCTGAAAAATGGAGCACACCATCTAACGTAGGATAGGCTATGGTTATGGACGAAAAAAAGCGTTATTCAGAGGAGGATCTGAAAGAATTTGAAGTACTGATCAGTCAGAAGCTTGACGCGACCCGAAGTGAATTAAATTATATTAAGGAAACGCTTAGCAAACGGAATGACAGTGGCACCGATAACACATCGGGCAATTCTAAACTGCTCGAAGACGGGGCTGATACCAGCGAACGCGAAAATTTAAGTCAGTTGGCTGCCCGGTTGCAGAAATTTATTCAGCAGTTAGATGCGGCTATGGTACGGATCAAAAATGGAACCTACGGTATTTGTAAGGATACGGGTAAATTGATTCCGAAAGAACGCTTACGGGCTGTACCGCACACCCAGCAAACGATTGAAGCTAAATTGCGTCAGTCGCGTTAATCAGGTAACGAGTAATAGGAGTTCTCTATTGACAGGTTTTAAAGTCTGTTGAGTTGTTTGATGGCAGCCTTCATTTGTGGGCAGCTTTTTGTTTGGCTCCAATAGAAACCAAAATGGATGATAGGACTCTACTATGATTTGTCCAAAGTGCTACCAGAATGTGTGTAACCTCTGATTAGCAATTAATAAGCATTACAAAAACAGCTTCGGCACCTGGTGTGTCGAAGCTGTTTTTATTTTTATCGGTTTTTTGAACAAATTGAGCGGTTATTTGTAAATACCGGAGAGCGAAATAAATTATTGAGGACCATGCTGGAACATCTGGAAGAGATTCGGGAGAATATATTCCGTTATCTGGAAGCCCGCATCGAGCTGTTTACGCTGGAGAGCCGGGGCAAAATAGAAGAAGGAGTTGTTGTTGGAATACATGGTATTGTACTGGCGTTGCTCAGCACAATGACACTTATTTTTCTGTTTATTCTACTGGCAGCTTACCTGAACCAACTATTGGATAGTAAGTATCTGGGCTTTTTAATTGTGGCTGGTTTTTTCCTATTAGTAACGCTTCTTTGGCTGGCAGCTAAAGATTTCTTTAAAGCAAAAATTCGGATAGCAGCTTATAGCGCCATGAAAAAGAGCCAGGAGAAAAAAAGCGAAGAAAAAACAGAAGCTATTGAAGAACTGATGGCTCAGACCCGCTCATCACTAAATGATAGGGGAGGCTTTACCCAAAAATAATAATTATTATAGCAATTTGCTGATAAACAAATACTTAATTTGATTTAATGCATTTCTACGTGCATTCAACTTAGCTAAGATGGAAGATCCTAAAGTGTTATTCGCTGACACAACTGCTCGCCGGGCGCAATTAATGGCCGCCACCGAGCGATTTAAGACATCAATTAATGATGGCGTAGAGTCAATAAAGGAAGACGCAACCGAGATTGGTAAAACAGCTGTGTTTGTTGCAGGTGCCGCTTTAGCCGTATATTTGGTGGTTAATGCTATTCTGCCTAAGTCTGATGAGTATCGGTATGCCGAAAAATACGGTGAACCAGACGATCTGGACTATGACGACGAGGATAATGAGGATGACGAATCATACGATCGACCATCAACTCCCAAAGCCGTTAGGCAGCAGGCAAAAAAAGTAAATAAGTCGGCAGCCGCGAGTGGGTTAATCGGGGGAATTATAACCTCTGTATTAACGAATATCGCTCGTGAGCAGCTAACTGGATTTTTAGCCCGCATCCGTACAAATAATGCCATCAATCCAACTGCCGAACCAACTCAATATCACGAACAGGCCCCAACAGAGCCTGTTGACTATACTGCGCACTAATAGGCTGTCTGGCCAAAAAGCGATTGGCGTTCTGCTTGATCCCGATAAAATCGAGCAGAACGCATTGATTAATTTACTTACTCGAACGGCAGAGTATCCTATTGACTTTTTTTTGGTTGGTGGGAGTTTAGTGACCGACTATCTACACAAAGAGCTGATTGCTGCTATTCGTAGCCATACCAGTACACCTATCATTCTGTTTCCAGGAAACCCGCTTCATATTGAGCCGTCGGCTGATGCGATTTTATTCCTTTCGCTTATTTCAGGGCGTAATCCGGAGTTTTTGATTGGTCAGCATGTGATTGCAGCCCCCTTACTCAAAAAAAGTGGCCTGGAAATTCTACCAACAGGCTATATGCTTGTCGATAGTGGCGCACAAACGACCGTTTCCTATATTAGTGGTACAATGCCGTTGCCTCACGATAAACCCGCTGTGGCCGCTTGTACGGCTATGGCTGGCGAAATGCTGGGATTACAACTCATGTATCTGGATGCTGGTAGTGGCGCACGTAAGGCTGTATCGCCCGAAATGATTGCGGCTGTTCGGGCTGTAGTCGATCTTCCTATTATTGTTGGCGGAGGTATTAACTCAGGTGAAAAGGCGTATCAAGCCTTAAAAGCTGGAGCCGATATGATTGTCGTTGGAAATGGCATCGAACAGGACCCAGATCTATTACCGCAGTTATCAACTGTAGTGCGAGAATTTAATCAATCAGTTGTTCGCGCTTAATCTATGAAACGTTTTACGCTCGCAGTTCTGTGTTTGACTAGCTCAGTTTGTATACTGCCATCGCTTTGTTCAACTACGCTTGCTCAGTCGCAAAATCAAAAGGTTTATACTGTGGTCGAGCAGCAACCTGAATTCCCAGGAGGCAAGGCTGCTTTGAGCCTCTATCTTGCCGAAAATATAAAGGTTCCGGGTGTTCTGATCAGAAAGAACTATAATACGGGCCAAGTCGCTGCCAAATTCATCGTTGACGAACTTGGCTATGTGCATGATGTTCGGGTGGTGACAAAGCCACTCGACAAAAAAGTGCGTAAAGGGATGGAAGATTTCATGGCAAGTATTATTACAGCCGTTGAAAAAATGCCCCGTTGGGAACCCGGCGAAGTTGGTGGAAAACGTGTACCGGTATTCTACACCTTGCCAATAGAGGTGAACGTGAACGAATAGAGTTGTAAGTAGTAAGCTATAAAGTGGTAAGTGGCTGACGCGAAAGGAAACAACCTTCTGCATCAGCCACTTACCACTTTATAGCTTACTACTTACAACTTCTTAAACATTCATCAATGATTCCCGACGGCGCATCTTACCGGCTGGAATACCGAACATCATCTTAAAGCGTCGGCAGAAATAAGCAGTGTCTTTATAGCCAACTTCAGCACCGATTGCTCGAATGCTCTTTTTGCTTGTTCGTAACAAGCCCACAGCCGCTTCCATTCGCTGGTATTCAATATAATCCTGTGGATTAATACCGGTTAGCATCTTAAAGTATTGCCCGACATAATCCTCTGAAACGTTTGCCACGTTGGCGAGTACTTTGTTCGAAAGATCTCCGCCAAGATTTTCTTTGATATAAGCGAAAATATCAATCAGGCGTGGGTCTTTGAAGTAGGTACTGTTTGTTACCAATTGCTCAACAAACAGGTGATTCTTCAGAATATACCGAACAACTTCAATAACGATTTCTTCGGTTTTAATCTTAATGATTCGTCCTTTACCGGCCAGATCGGTCATCTCCTCGGCCAGAATCTGATCGATGGTTATGGCTAAATGCTCTTCCCGCTTAATAATGAATGGCGGGACATCAAGTGAGTTGAAGAAGTTAACAGAATCGAATACTTTGGCTTCGAAAGAGACGTAACCGAATGAGTTAGGTAAATGCCCAATTAATTTAGGGTCATGATTGCCTTCCCAATACGATTCGCGGTGCGTCATAAACTCTTCGTTCGAGACGGTTTTCGGGTTTGTTGGGTCTCCGTAGGTAACAGTAACGTGTTTGCCGCCCGGAATGAACAGCATATCGCCTACCTCTACCTTTATTTTTTCATCACCGATCGATACGTCGCCATTGTATAAAATCAGCAATGTGTTTTCAACATCATAGAAGTTCTTGATGGTGATCGGTTGCAAAATCCGAATGTTTCGGGCTTTGATAAACTTCACGCCCAGTGATTCGATAATTTTATTATAGTCTTCCATAGCTGAAAGGAGTGCCTTCGTAAATTTGGGTTGTGCACAAAGTTGCACAAAACTAATAATTTGTACAAAACTAATACAACTATAAAAGTTTCCAAAAAATAAAAAAAATAATGCGTATCCGCTTTGAACACGCATTATATAGTAAGAAAAATTCTATTTTAGGGAGAAATACCCTATCTGATGAGTTCTCGGGCAATCACTAATTTTTGGATTTCAGACGTACCTTCATAAATCTGAGTGATTTTTGCATCCCGCATTAATCGCTCTACATGAAATTCTTTTACGTAGCCGTAACCACCATGAATTTGCACGGCTTCGGTAGTAGCCCACATAGCTATTTCTGAGGCAAATAACTTAGCCATTGCAGCGGCCTGTACATAGTCTTTATGCTCGTCTTTGAGTCGGGCGGCCTTGTAAACCAGTAATCTAGCCGCTTCAATCTTAGTTGCCATTTCGGCCAATTTGAACTGAATCGCCTGATGCTCAAATATTTGCTTACCAAACGACTTGCGCTCCTGACTATATTTTAGCGCTAACTCATAGGCTCCGGCAGCTATACCTAAGGCCTGTGCGGCAATGCCAATTCGGCCTCCGTTCAGGGTAGACATGGCAAACTTGAAGCCAAAACCATCTTCACCAATACGATTTTGTTTAGGTATTTTTACGTCGGTAAACAATAACGAATGGGTATCTGATGCCCGGATACCCATCTTGTCTTCTTTTTTACCAACAACAAAACCGGGCATTCCTTTTTCAACAATCAGGCAATTGATACCCCGATGTTTTTTCTCACGATTGGTTTGGGCGATTACTAAGCAAATACCAGATGAATTGCCATTCGTGATCCAATTTTTAGTGCCATTAACTAAATAATAATCCCCTTTATCTTCGGCAGTGGTGGCTTGTGAGGTTGCGTCGGAGCCCGCTTCAGGTTCCGACAGGCAAAAGGCACCAATGGTTTCGCCGGTAGCCAGGCGGGTTAAGTATTTCTGCTTTTGCTCTTCAGTACCATAAGCTTCGAGTCCGTAACAGACAAGCGAGTTATTGACTGACATCACCACCGAAGCTGACGCATCGATTTTAGAGATTTCCTCCATGGCCAATACGTAGGAAACGGTATCCATGCCTCCTCCACCATAGTCTGGCGAAACCATCATTCCTAAAAAGCCCAGCTCACCCATTTTTTTTATCTGTTCAGCTGGAAATCGGGCTTCGTTATCCCGTTCAACAATGCCGGGGAGTAACTCATTTTGGGCGAAATCGCGAGCAGCTTCCTGAACAGCTAAGTGCTCTTCCGATAAATTAAAATTCAATCCCTGTAACTCCAGCGATGCCGTTGCCATCTGAATTGGGTTGTTTAAAAGGTTTGTTGTGAGTAGTGTAAAGGTAATAAAATGTTGAATAATGGTATGCAAGCATACTATTTATTCGAAAAGTAAAGTAATCAATTCCGCTACGCAGGCTGGTTTCTGTTCGCCCTCTACTTCGAAAATACATTCAGTTATAATTCGGTAACCCTTATTTTGTGGCTCTACGCTTTGCAACTGGACTTTCATGCGCAGTCGACTCTCAACCGGAACGGCATTTGTAAAACGAACTTTGTTTGAGCCATAGTTGATTCCCATTTTGACTGATTCGACTCGGTAAAGCTCGGCCATTAGTTTGGGGGCCAGGGAAAGCGTCAGGAAACCATGGGCAATGGGCGTTTTATAGGGCGACAGTCGTGCGGCTAACTCAGGATCGGTATGAATCCATTGATGGTCACCGGTGGCCTGCGCAAAAAGATTAATCATTTCCTGCGTAATGATCATGTACTCAGTTTCGCCGAGCGGTTGCCCGGCATGGGCAGAAAATTCGGCCAGATTCGCGAAGGTTAGCATGGGTGTTTGGGTTTTTGCAACTTTGCTGGTATGAACACGGCTAAAGTTCAAACGTTTCAGTGCGAAGGCAATTTAATTGCTTACCAAAAATTTGGGAATGGGCAGGCTATTATACTGGCGTTTCATGGCTTTGGGCAGAGCAGTGAGGTCTTTGCACCATTAGAAACGACACTAGGCAACCAATTTACCATTTTTGCGATGGATTTATTTTTTCATGGCAATAGTCAATACGTTGGTGATCAGTTACTAACCAAATCGGCCTGGCAAGGATTTATAGCTGTGTTCTTACGAGAACAACGAATCGACCGGTTTTCGTTGATGGGTTTTAGTCTTGGTGGTCGTTTTGCGTTAGCAACTGTCGAAGCTTTTGCCGACCGACTTGACCAACTGCTATTGCTTGCCCCCGATGGTATTACACGCAGCGCCTGGTATTGGGTAGCAACTGGTTCGGGGCTAGGAAGGCGGTTGTTTCGTTACGTATTAGAGCATTTATCAATGTTAAATGCATTAGGTCATACGCTCACTCAGCTTGGTTTGCTTAATCGAACAGTCATGCGTTTCGCCGAAATCTCGCTGGGTACCTACGAACAGCGCGAATTAGTATATAAAAGCTGGACCCAGTTTCGTCTAATTCATCCAAACCTGAAAGCTATCAGCAAGTTACTGAATGATCATTCGGTACAGGTTCGTTTTTTTACGGGCGCTTTCGACCGAATTGTACCAGGAACGTATATTCTTCCACTTACAAAACAACTTCGGCATTTCGAGCTCACAGTTTTGAAAACAGGCCACAATCATCTGATTGAGCTGGCAAGCGAAAAGTTAGTATAAGTTTGCCAGCAGACTACTTTAATGATCGTTGAATAACTTGCCATAACCCGGCGATTGAGACAACAATTAAGCCTACAATGACAATCTGTGTCCAGGAGCTTTGGTTAGGATTTTCGAGCAGCGTTCTTATTTCGCGCGCTTCGTGACCAGACCAAATCGCCAGTATCGTCCGGGGTGTCATACCTAAAAAGCCACCTAGCAAAATATTTTTGAGTTTCGCCCCCGACAAGGCAAATAACAAGTTGGTCAGACCAAAAGGGAGAATAGGGGAGAGCTTGGCAAAAAAGATAACTTCTAGCTCGTTGTTCAAGATACGGTCAAGAACGGATTGTGCTTTAGGATTTCGCCTAATAAAAGCCAGAAAACGCTCATGATCGAGCCAGCGAACAAGCATGTTGATGAACAGGATTCCACCAAAATTGATAACAAAAAGGGGTACAACGGCTTGCCAACCCAGAAAATACCCGAAAATCAACGCCAGCATAGTTGGGGGTGTTAAGCCTGCAGACGTAATAGCACACGCAACAGTAATACCTGCCCATTGCCAGGCTGTAAATCCTGCAATGGCTGCCTCATGAACTACGGCATAGTAGGTCAGAAGGGAGGTAAATACAATTGGTGTTACCGATAACGCGAGACCAGCAAGGGCCGGACCGGTAAGGGATTTAGGAATGGCTAATTTCACACTCTATCAAACAGGTAAATGGCGGTTGTGGTTTAAACCCGTTCTGCAAGCTCGGCTCTGTAGTATATTCTTCGTTACATTTGACTATGAAATTCGGAACCAAAGCCATCCATGCCGGTATTGAGCCGGACCCTACAACGGGTGCTATCATGACACCCATTTATCAAACGTCGACTTATGTACAGGAGTCGCCGGGTAAGCACAAAGGATACGAGTATGCCCGGACGCAAAATCCTACCCGAACGGTGCTGCAAAATAACCTCGCAGCTCTCGAAAATGGCAAACATGGTATTTGTTATTCATCGGGTCTGGGAGCGACAGATGCGATCTTGAAATTATTCAAGCCTGGCGATGAAATTATTACCAGCAATGATTTATATGGCGGTACGTACCGCATTATGGTACGAGTGTTCCAGGAATTTGGTTTGAAATTCAAGTTCGTCGATTTGTCGAATCCGGCCAATTTGGATGGACTGATTACGCCCGCTACCAAAATGGTGTGGATTGAGACTCCAACAAACCCTTTGCTTCGGTTGGTAGACATTGCGGCTATTGCAGCCAGTACAAAACCGCACAACATCAAGCTGGTGGTCGATAATACGTTTGCATCCCCCTATCTGCAAAACCCGCTCGATCTGGGAGCCGATATAGTAATGCATTCCGTTACGAAATATCTGGGTGGTCACTCAGACACGGTTATGGGTGCTATTATCCTGAATGACGACGAAACTGCTCAGCAACTGGCTTTTATCCAGAATGCATGTGGTGCCGTGCCAGGACCGCAGGATTGCTTTCTGGTGCTTCGTGGTATCAAAACCCTGCATGTTCGGATGCAACGGCACTGCGAAAACGCGATGAAGGTGGCGCAGTATTTACAACAGCATCCCAAAGTAAGCCAGGTTTATTACCCCGGTCTGGAATCGCATATTGGCCATGAACTGGCGAAGAAACAAATGCGCGGTTTCGGTGGCATGCTCTCGTTTGAGCTTAAAGGCGATTCATACCCCGAAGCGGTACGTGTGATGGAAAGTTTCGAAGTATTTTCGCTAGGTGAATCATTAGGTGGTGTGGAATCACTTTGTACGCACCCGGCCAGCATGACCCACGCCAGTATTCCCAAAGAAGAACGTATTAAGAACGGGCTGAAAGACACCCTCATTCGGCTCAGCGTTGGTATTGAGGATGTCGAGGATTTGATCCAGGATCTGGGGCAGGCAATAAATTAGAACCGGGATTTAGCTGATTTAGGGATTTACTGGATTTTGTTTTGCGCTTCTTTGAAGCGAATCAATAAGCAAAATCCAGTGAATCCCTAAATCAGCTAAATCCCGGTTTAGAAACGCACTCTCACCCCCGCCAGAAAATTCCGCCCGGCTTGTGGGTAATACGCATTATCGGCTGCCACTTTCCCTTCTGAAATGTAGGCGTAGGTGTAGCCATTCGATTCATAGAGCTCATTCAGTATGTTGTTGAATAATAGCGTAAAGGCAATTTCCTGTGCGAACTTCGGTTTGATACTATAAATCAGGCGGATATCATTTGTGAAATAGGAGTTCAACTTCCGACTATCGTTCGATGTATTGTCCAGATACTGCTTGCCAACATATTTGGAGAGTAGACCCAGTTCCAACCCTTTAGCGGGCGTGAATAACAATTGTGAACCGGCAATGACATTGGGCGAAAACGAAATATCCGTCTGGCTATATTGACGGCTTTCCTGATTTCCAGTGTCATAATTGTCTAGGTACTCCGTGAAGTTCTTCACTTTATTTCGACTAAACGTGGCGTTTACATTCCAACGGAGTTGTTTGGCTAACCGAGCACCTACTTCAAATTCCAACCCTGCCCGGTAGCTTACCGGAATATTCACCCGATTATACGCTCCAACATCGTTTAGCTGCCCAGAAAGAACTAGCTGATTTTGATAGCTCATGTAGTATCCATTGACCGTGAACGCCAGTTTTTCTGACTGAATCTTATAACCCGCTTCATAATCGATCAGTTGTTCAGCCTTAGGGCGGCTCTCGGGTGTCGATTGCGTGTAATCGTCGCGATTGGGTTCCCGATGGCCAACGCCTACCGAGGCATAAGCGGTACTATGGTCGTTGATCGTATAGGTCAGACCCGCTTTCGGATTGAAGAATGTCAAGTTGGCATTCTGCTGGACGTTCTGGAGCTTACTGTTAAAGCCTAGAAACGAGTAGCCAACTGTTCGCACCTGCAAATCGAGGAAACCGTTTAGCGGATTGCTGAATTGGTAAAAGGCCTTCGCATACAGATTAAAGTCTGTTTTTATCGCGTTGTCGTCATAGTAATGATCCCGAATGTTGGTGTTCCCGGCTACTCGAGCCCAGATAATTTCGCCAAAGTGGGCACCCTGATATTGATTCCAACCACCACCGAAGTTGGCCGTTAGTTTACCCAAACTGTTATAGTCGAGAGAAAAAACAGTGCCGAAAAAGTCATTGTCTAACCATTTCCGCCGGATAATATCTGTGCTCTTGATGAGTGAATCGCTAATAACTACATCAGGTAAATTATACTTGCTGAATGCATCGTTGGGCTTTAATTCCTCATAATAACCTTTCCCTTTTGTGTAGAACAGAGACGCATTCAAACGCCAGTTCTTGCTCAATCCAAATGAGCTAATGAGCTGATAATTATCCTGTTGGTAATTGTCGGTCTGGTTGTCATACGTAAATGAATTATACCTGCGATTGGTCTTCAGAATGTCTTCTGGAACACCATTCCAGGCCTGATACGTTTGCTCCTGACCCGAAAAGACATTCAAACGCACGAAACTCTTATCCGTATAATAGCCTCCTGACAGATAAAACGATTTCAGGTTTGAAAAGGCACGATCAATAAACCCGTCAGAGTGAATGCTTGACAATCGGGCATCCAGTACAAAATGGTTGTTAATCAAGCCTGTGCCCGCTAGTACGTTTGCTTTTCGCGTTCCGAATGAACCGCCCGAAAGATTCACTTCGGCATAGGGTTTCGTTTCGAGTTTGTTTGTCTGGATATTGACAGATGCGCCAAAAGCGCCCGCCCCATTGGTTGAGGTGCCAATTCCACGTTGAATCTGAATGCTACTCACTGAGGAAGCAAAGTCAGGCATATCCACAAAATACGTCCCCTGCGATTCGGCATCATTGTAAGGAATTCCGTTCAGCGTTACGTTTACCCGCGTCGCGTCGGAACCGCGAATACGAATACCCGTATAACCAACACCTGCTCCTGCATCCGACGTTGTGACAATTGAAGGGGTAAAATTCAGTAATTGAGGCACATCTTGTCCCAGATTTAATTTATCTAAATCCCGGCGTGTTACGTCAGTATACGCAATAGCTGATTTCTGATTGGCGCGCGTAGCACTAACAACAACTTCATCGACTGCCACTGCGGTTTTGACTAATTTGATTGAAAGCGTAGTGTTCTGGGTCAAATTGACAGATTGAATTTGTGGTTCGTAACCCAATAGCGAAATCCGTAGAGACAAATTGCCTGGCTTTACGTTTGTAAGCTGAAAATTGCCCGTAGCATTGGTGAATGTGCCTTTGTAGGTTCCATCAAGTACAATGGCTACCCCAGGTAACGTACTACCATCGTCATCGCTGACTGTGCCAGTAATTGATAATTGAGCCCAGCTGGGCGAGATTGACAGCCAGCATAAAGCCATCAGGATAAAGTAGGTCGTCGGTTTTTTCATGACGAAAAAGCGTGACGATAGGCAAGGGGCCAAACCTACCTTTGGTTAGAGATGATTGTTTGGACATACTCACAGCCATTAACTGTGAATTCATTTCCCTTCGCAGCATTACCCGCGCAGGTTCAATGGGTATAATCTCAGCCCGTTGTATTGGGGCACCCCTTAATAAGATTAGCGGGGCAAAGTTAATTTATTATTATGAAATAAGGGGTAGGATATATCGTTTGTCTACTTAAAAGATAGTTTTCAATGGTATTTATGTAGATATGAATGAGTTCGATTTAGTTGTATTGCAAGAAGATGTTGCTGATGGGCAGTTAAAAGCGGGTGATGTTGGCACGATTTTAACTGTGTATAATGGAGGAAAAGCATTTGAAGTCGAATTTGTGACATTAACAGGCGAGGCTGTAGCTATTGAGACCCTGCTAGCTCACCAAATTCGGGAGGTTCGGGCGTCAGAAATTATGGCTGTACGCGATATATCACAATAAGAACCACAGAATTCGTAAACTTTTGAGACTTACGCTTTTCCGCAATTGTAAATATTCCTAATTTTGCAGTCCAAATTGCAAAAGCATGAGCAAAAAGAATAGCGGCCTGGATTTTCTGGAAGATCCAGACGCATTAGAAGGAAAGTTAGAGGATGTTGGCGATTACTTCCAGCAAAATAAGAATATTGTACTAGGTATTCTCGGTGGTATTGTACTGCTGGTTGCTGGGTTCTTTGGATACCGTTTGTATATCGGTAGCCAGGATGAAACGGCGCAGGTCGAAATGTTCCCGTCAGTTTATCAGCTCGAAGCCGACTCACTGAAAAAAGCCTTGAACGGCGACGGTAAAACTCCTGGTTTGCTATCAGTAGCTGATAACTATGGTTCGACGAAAGGTGGTAATCTGGCTGAATTCTATGCGGGCGTTGGTTTGCTGAAAGAAGGCAAATACGATGATGCCATTGAGCATTTAAAAAGTTTCAGTTCTTCGGACCTGCTGGTGCAGGCGCGCGCTTATGCGCTTACAGGTGATGCCTATATGGAGAAGAAAAGCTTTGATGAAGCTGCTGATTATTACAGAAAGGCTGCTGACTATAAGTCGAACAAATACTTCACGCCCGGCTACCTTATGAAGCTAGCTATTGCTTACGAGCAAGCTAAGCAGAATGACAAGGCCATTGAGACGTACAACGAAATTATTGAGAAATACGCTGAATCCACTGAAGCTGGTAGTGCTAAGAAGTACAAATCCGTACTTGAGGCAACCGTCGGTGAGTCGTAAGCGTACTTGACTAATCAATACCGCAAAGGACAAAGCCGACATAGGTTTTGTCCTTTTTTGTTGTCTGAACCGGGATTTTTATGATTTTATTGACTAGCATCATTTCGCTAATAAGAGATAAATATTCTGGCAACTGACAAAATCAAGAAAATCATTTAAATCCTGAAAATCCCGGTTCAGACATGGCATCTGACTTAAAAAATCTAAGCGTCTTTTCAACAGACGAACTCCCCGATATTAGCCAACGACGGTTTGCTATTCTGGTTTCAGAATGGAACACGGAGGTTACCGAAGCGCTATTCGAAGGTGCTTATCAAATTTTGCTTCAGTACGGGGCCAAACCCGAAAACGTTATTCGGGGCAACGTACCGGGCAGCTACGAGTTAAGTTTGGGAGCACAATGGTTCGCCCAACGCGATGACATTGATGCTGTAATCGCACTTGGTTGCGTGATTCAGGGCGAAACCAAACACAACGATTACATAAATCACGCTGTGGCACAAGGTCTGACGAACGTTAGTCTGAAAACAAATAAACCCGTCATTTTTGGTGTGCTAACCCCCAACGATCAGCAACAGGCTCTAGACCGGGCGGGCGGAAAGCATGGTAATAAAGGCGACGAAGCTGCTATAACAGCTATCAAAATGCTCGGATTACAACAACAAGTTTATAGTAAATTTTAAAGAGCGAAAGAGTGAATGAGTGAAAGAGCGCCACATAGCTCCCAACTTATTCGCTCTTTCACTCATTCACTCTTTCGCTTAAAAAAATGCACGTCTGGAAATTTGGCGGTACGTCGGTTGGGAAACCTGAGCGTATGCAGTCGATTCGAAATCTGATTACTGAAGACGACACTCGTAAAATTGTCGTCTTGTCGGCTTTGTCTGGTTCTACCAACGCACTTCTAGCCATCGGAGAATCACTTAAGGCAACTAATGATGCCGATGCAAATGCTAAGATTGATGTCCTTAAAGCGCACTATGACAACTTTGTCGATGAGTTGTATAAAACGACCGATGGTAAAGCTGCTGGGCAAAAGATCATCGATAACGAATTTTCATTTATCCGTTCGCTGGTAGGCATTAAGCCGTTCACGCTCAAGCAGGAGAAGGAGTTAGTAGCCGAAGGAGAACTGCTCAGTACACAGATTTTTCAGGCATTTCTAACTGAAGAAGGGGTAGCATCAACCTTGTTACCTGCGCTGGAATTTATGCGGATAGACGCCGACAACGAGCCAGAAATTCACTTTACCGAGCAGAAACTAGCAGAAATACTACCCTTGCATGCCGATAAGCAAATTATCGTCACCCAAGGATTTATCTGCCGGAATCCGCGTGGCGAGGTCGATAACCTCAAACGGGGTGGTTCAGATTATACCGCTTCTCTGATTGGTGGCGCCATGCGCGCTGAGGAAATTCAGATTTGGACTGATATCGACGGGATGCACAACAACGACCCGCGCATTGTGAAAAATACATTCCCTGTTCGGGAGTTGACGTTCGATGAAGCGGCTGAATTGGCTTATTTCGGTGCGAAAATTTTACATCCGTCCACGATTACTCCTGCGCGAATGTTTGGCGTACCGGTACGTTTGAAAAACACGATGGACCCTAGTGCACCTGGTACCCTCATTGCCGACCGGACTAGTGATCAGGTGTTCAAAGCCATTGCGGCCAAAGATGGTATAACCGCTTTATACATTCACTCGACCCGTATGCTGAACGCCTATGGTTTTCTGCGTCGGATTTTTGAGATTTTCGAGAAGTATAAAACGCCCGTTGATATGATAACCACGTCCGAAGTTTCGGTATCGGTTACTATTGACAACACAGAGCGCATTCAGGAAATCACAGACGAGCTGAATACGTTCTGCACACTTGAAGAGCCTGATTTTGACCAGACGATTATTTGTATCGTTGGTAATTTTAGCGCTGATAACGAAGGTGTTGCGATTCGAGTTTTCAACGCTATGAAGAATATTCCTATTCGGATGATTTCGTATGGCGGTACAGAAAGTAACCTGTCGTTGCTCGTTCATGGTCGTTATAAAGCAGAAGCCTTGAACGCACTAAATGATGGCCTTTTTGCTAACGAGTAATTGGCGACTAACTATTGACTAACCTTATTGGCTTTTTTACAAGAAGGGCCAAGCTTCAAATACGATAATGCTCCAGCTTCCATTTATCCGCGAAAATAAAGAAACGACGTTAGCAGGCCTTCGCAAACGGAATTTCGCTAATGCCGAGAGCGCCATTGATCAGGTACTCACACTCGACCAAAAACGACGCGATACCCAACGTGAACTTGATGATGTATTGGCTCAATCCAATGCTAAGGCGGGCCAAATTGGTGCGTTGATGAAAGCTGGCGATAAAGCAGCTGCCGAAGCGGCAAAAGCCGAAACCGCAGACTTAAAAGCGCGTTCAAAAGATCTTGCTGATGCCCTTCGGCAAATTGAGTCTGATTTGCAGGCAGTACTCGTAACCATTCCCAACATTCCCCACAGCAGCGTTCCCAAAGGGCGCACGCCTGAGGATAATGAAGTTGTGCTGGAACACGGAGAGAAGCCAACACTTCATGAAAAAGCGCAACCACACTGGGAGCTGATCAAGAAGTATGATATTATCGACTTCGAGTTAGGCGTTAAGATTTCGGGAGCAGGTTTTCCAGTTTATAAGGGCAAAGGCGCTCGAATTCAACGGGCTATGATTAATTTCTTCCTGGATGAAGCGCTGAAAGCTGGGTATATGGAAGTTCAGCCGCCGATTGTGGTGAATGAGGATTCGGGTTTTGGAACGGGACAATTGCCAGACAAAGAAGGGCAGATGTACTACGTTACGGAAGATAAATTATACCTGATTCCAACAGCAGAGGTTCCCATCACGAATATCTACCGCGATATTATTCTTCCTGAAAGCCAGTTGCCTGTTAAAAACGTCGGTTATACACCTTGTTTCCGTCGTGAAGCAGGCTCTTGGGGTGCGCACGTACGAGGGTTGAACCGATTACACCAATTTGACAAAGTTGAAATTGTTCGGATTGAAAAGCCTGAAAATTCGTATGCCGCTCTGGAGGAAATGAGTTTGCATGTGCAGAGCTTACTTCAAAAACTAGAGCTGCCTTATCGTGTCTTACGGCTTTGTGGGGGCGATATGGGTTTTACATCGGCACTTACTTACGATATGGAAGTCTGGTCTGCCGCTCAGCAGCGTTGGCTGGAAGTTAGCTCGGTTTCAAACTTCGAAACCTATCAGGCCAACCGACTCAAACTCCGCTCGAAGTTAGAAGGGAAGATGCAACTGATGCACACCCTAAATGGCTCGGCCTTAGCGCTACCACGTATTCTGGCCTCTATTCTAGAGAATAACCAAACGCCAGAAGGTATTCGAATTCCAAAGGTGTTGGTGCCGTATTGTGGATTTGAGACGATTGAGTAAAATTTTGTAGAGCTTAGTAAAACAAACCCCCATTGATTTCGAAATCAATGGGGGTTTGCTTTTGCTATTTGGGGTAGCTAAGCCTTAACAATCACAGGAGTAGTTGCCGTAACCAGGATATTTCGGCGATAATTTGCCCGAAACACTCACGACACGATCAAGAGGTATAATTTCTCCCGTGGCTAATTCAAGCCATTCTGCACCATTTTCATGAAGAAGTTGCTTGATTATTACGTCGGCTTTGATAAATTCACTCAGGTCGGTCAAATACTCAAGACGCACGAATTTGCCAGGAATAATAGCTGCCCGGAAGTCTGTGTCAGAGATAATAGTATCAGAATTAATCAGGGTCGTTTCCATATCCTAACAACAATCCTAAAATGCGAAACGTGCCCCGATTATAAACCGAGGCACGTTTCGTTAGTTTGTCATGCTGACGTCAGCATGACAAACTAATACCCAGCTGTTTCCAGTTGTTTTTGCAACTCACGTAAAATCGTTTCTTTCATCGCGATTTTCCGTTTCTGAGTATTGATCTTATTCAGAATTTGCTTGTCTTCGTCCTTGTATGGATCGAGACCATCTGCATCCTGTAAGGCAAATTGCAAGTCGTTTTTCTCACGCTTAACGAGGTATTCCATCTCCCGAATTTTCGTCCGAATCTGCTCCGACTGGCTTTTAAGCTCAAAAGCGGGGTATTTGCGAGTCAGGACACGGCCAAGATAACTTAGCTCAAAAATTTTGTCGCAGGCTGCCCGGAAACGCTCGTTAACGACTTTATCCTGTAGCTTAAACGGCACCCGAATCTCTTTCCAGGCATTGAGTAGCACTTTAGCTCGCTCAGCAGCAGCAAAAATGTCGGATTGTTTGGAGAGCTTCTCCACTTCATCGGCCATTTTCATTTGAGCCTCAATACGCGGATCAATCTTGGGAACCATAACAATGCCCTTCACGTCGTTGTATTTCGTGTAGAACATCGTTGTTGCTTTCTTAAACTGCTTATACAGTTTACCACTTTTCTTGATCGGAACCTCACCAACTGCTTTCCAGGCATTGTTAAGTCGCCGAACTTCCTGAAAAGCCGCGTCTAAATCACCTAATCGGTTTGCCCTAAATGCTAACCGAATAAGCTCATCATACTTATCAAGGCGCTCCTGAATGACTTTATTCTGCTCATTAAAGAACTCACGTCGACGCTGAAAAAAGCCGTCTAGCAGTTCCTGAAACCGACCCTCCACTTCCACCTCAACCGACTTATCTACCGGTCCGGTCTTGATCCATTTGGTCTTGATTTCCTGTAAAGCGTCAGCTGTTGTACGCCAGTCTGTACTGTCGACAATGGCTTCGGCTTCGGCAATCAATGCCCGCTTGATGTCGTAATTCTTTCGTTGATTGACCGTAATTAAATCGGCCAGCAACTTCTCTTGTTCGTCCAGCCGATCGAGCAGAGGAGGGAAGTCTCCTAATGCATCGAAACCGAGTAGTTTCTTGCGGAGTTGAACCAGTTTTGTCAGATACGAACCTTTGTTCTGAGCTTCGTCGATGTCTTTTTCTAACTGACTGACTTTGTTCTCCGCGATGATGAAGCGATTTTTAAAATAATCGAGCGCTTCCTGCTCGGTGCGTTTGACTTCGCCTATCTGGCGGTCTTCGTAGTTCAGGTAGCCTTTCAAAAATACCTTTCCGTCTTTGACGTAACCGTATTCATCTACCAGTGAAGCGTTTTCCATTACTGTGCTTGGTTAAGGCTGCGCTGTGGGTTAAATTTGAGGGTAATTGCCAACCACAAATCTATCAGAAATTAATGAGTCAGGAAACCATAATTTTCTCTATGGCAGGCGTGAGTAAAAATATTCCGCCTAACCGACAAATCCTAAAGAACATCTACCTTTCCTTTTTTTATGGTGCAAAAATCGGTGTTTTGGGACTGAATGGTTCCGGTAAATCAACCTTATTACGCATCATTGCAGGAATAGACAAAAATTATACCGGAGAAGTCGTGTTTTCTCCAGGCTATTCGGTTGGGATGCTTGAGCAGGAACCAAAGTTTGAGGCTGGCAAAACAGTACGTGAGGTAGTTGAAGAAGGGGTACAGGAAGTCGTAAATCTGTTGAAAGAGTTTGACGAGATTAATGAAGCTTTTGGCGATCCCGACGCTGACTTCGATAAACTTATTAATCGGCAAGGTGAGGTTCAGGAAAAACTTGATCATTACAACGCCTGGGAGCTTGATCAGAAACTCGAACGAGCGATGGATGCGTTACGTTGCCCACCATCCGATGCGCTGATTGATACGCTATCTGGGGGCGAAAAACGCCGGGTCGCTCTATGCCGCCTATTGCTTCAACAACCTGATGTATTGTTGCTTGACGAGCCAACGAACCACCTGGATGCTGAATCTGTACTATGGCTGGAAGAACACCTCCGGCAGTATTCGGGAACAGTTATTGCTGTAACGCACGATCGCTACTTTCTGGATAATGTAGCAGGCTGGATTCTTGAACTTGACCGGGGCGAAGGTATTCCCTGGAAAGGCAATTATTCCTCGTGGCTAGAGCAGAAGCAAAATCGACTGGCTAAAGAAGAAAAGACGGAATCGAAGCGGCAGAAAACCCTTCAGCGCGAGTTGGAATGGGTGAAAATGGCGCCTAAAGCGCGTCAGGCTAAGTCGAAAGCTCGTTTGGGAGCTTATGAACGGCTATTAAATGAGGACGCCAAGCAACGGGATGAAAAGCTGGAAATTTTCATTCCAGCAGGGCCACGATTAGGTGCTAAAGTCATTGAAGCTGAAGATGTATCCAAAGCCTTCGGCGATCGACTTCTTTTCGAACATTTGGGATTCAGGTTGCCACAAGGTGGTATCGTGGGAATCATTGGCCCTAATGGTGCTGGGAAAACAACGCTCTTTAAACTTATTACAGGCCGGGATAAACCCAATTCGGGCACGTTCGACGTGGGCGAAACGGTAAAAGTGGCTTACGTCGATCAGGAACATGATGGGTTAGATCCCAACAAAACAGTCTATGAAACGATTTCTGGGGGCAACGATTGGATTATAATGGGAGGGAAGCAGTCGAATGCTCGTGCCTATGTAAGCCGATTTAATTTTGGCGGGGCTGACCAGGAAAAGAAAATCGGAACGCTATCAGGTGGTGAGCGTAACCGGGTTCATCTGGCTATGACACTCAAAGAAGGGGCCAACCTGCTACTGCTGGATGAGCCAACCAATGATTTGGATGTGAATACGTTACGGGCGCTTGAAGAAGGTTTAGAAAACTTTGCTGGTTGCGCCGTTGTCATTAGCCACGATCGCTGGTTCCTAGATCGTATTGCCACCCATATTCTGGCTTTTGAAGGTGATTCTCAAGTTTACTGGTTTGAAGGAAACTTTTCAGAATACGAAGAAAACCGACGTAAACGCTTAGGCTCAGATGCTACGCCAACGCGGATTAAATATAAAAAGCTGGCCTAGTTTCAAGTGTATCGTCGAACATCAAAAAAGCAGTACCCATCTTATAGGTACTGCTTTTTTGATGTTCGCTTTTAAAGAAGTTGGCCTACTAAATGACTTACTCTACCAATCCCCACCAACAGACCGTAATAGAAGAACTGCGTATTGAGACTCCTGGCTCCGGAGTTGAACTAACTGTTGTTCAGTTAAAAGAATAGTCCGTTGCGCATCAAGAACTTCCAGATATGTAGCTAGTCCCCGAACATAAAGTTCGCGGTTATATTGTTCTGTCCGGCGAGCGAGCGTCAATGTTTGCCCTTGCAGATCAATCTGTTGGCGCAGCAATGTAAGGTTATCCAGTGCCGTTTCGGCATCTCGCTGAGCTACCTGTAGTGACTGCTGATAAACTTGCTGATTGGTTTGTACCAACTGCTTCGAAAGAGCAATATTCTGCCGAGCGCGATGGCCTTCATAAAGTGGTACCGAGGCATTAACCCCCACAATGTAAGTTGCACTGCTGGCCGTGAACCATGGACCAATCCGACCAGATAGTAATCCTGCTGAGCCAATTAGATTTACTCTCGGCATAGTACTATTCTGTTGAACCGTAACCTGGGCAGCCGAAATCTGGTTTTGCCGAATAAATTGAACCAGATCTGGGCGATTCTGCAACTGCTCTGGCGAAACGCTGGCATAAGGATAGCTTGGAACGGTCGTTGGCAAGGCGCCATTGGGAACCGAAAACTGGTTAGGGTCCTGTGCACAAAGTTGTGCCAAGCCATTTACCAATTCGACGCGAGCACGCTCAAGTCCTTTGAGTGTTACCTGCAAACCCGCATAATCAGTTTCGGCCCGTTGCACATCAATTTGGTTAATTAACCCAACGCGAAAACGTTCGCGAAGAATAGACAAGGTTGTATCTCGGGATTGAATATTCCGACGAAAAACGGCCTGTTCGGCATCATTACCCCGAATGAGCAAATACGTCCGGGCAATATCGGATGCCAGCGTCAGGCGAAATGACTGATAGTCAGCTACACTGGCCTGGGCCTGCAAATCAGCAACGACAATGCTGTTCCGAATTCGTTTGAACAAATCCAGTTCATAGCTGGCATCGATTGGCAACAACTGAAACGTACTTAACTGAAATCGAGGAGTTTCATCTGGTGCTGCCGTGGTTAGCGCTAGCGGCCGGCGCTGAGACAGACTCTGCGTTGTAATAAGGGCAGAGCTCCGTAATGAAGGTGATAGGAACGACTGCGCCACCCGCACCCGGATACGAGCTTCTTCCAATCGGCTAAGAGCTGCCCGGAGGTTAGGACTATTGTCTAAACCCAACTGAATCAGTGATTCAAGCATGGGGTCGCCAAATCGACGGAAGCCGCTAACAGTTAGCGTTGGAGCCAGATCGGCAGAGTTTGAAATCGACGTTCCGTTAGTTATTTGGGCATTCGTACCAGTTGCCGCAGGCGACTGTGGCTGAATAGTACCCGGTGTATTCGTTGACCCATTCCCTGGTTGAATGGTCACAGCACCGCTCGGCGGGCTGATAGGGGCTGTTTGGGCCAGTGTTACGCAACTATAAACTACAAACCACAAACTACAAACTATACTTTTTCTCATCGTTGGGCTACGGTTTTTTCGGCAATACTCCCTTTCCGGAATCGAACTTTCTGACCCTCACGAAGTCGGTCGTTCGGATTAGTTATTACGGTTTCCTGTCCGGTCAGTCCATTGGTCGCTTCGAGGGTTGTACCATAATCGCGACCTAATGTAATTGAAACAAACCGCACACGTTGGTCGGGGTCAACAACCACAACTCTTGCTCCTTCGGAGGTTATCTGTAAGGCATTCGCCGGAATTAATACCGGTGCTTTGGCCGAAATCATATCAAATTTAACCTGACTATATAAACCCGATGGCAGTGCCTGTTTAGGATTCGGAATCACCACTTCGGCCAATAATGTCCGCGAATCATTCCGTAGCGCGCCTGAGGTCCGAACTACTTTACCCATAAACTTCTGATTCTTAAGCTCAGGTACAATAACTGTAGCCGGCATACCAATCTTTATAAACCGGTAGTACGTCTGTGGTACATCGACAAATACCCGCAATGTACCCAACTCAGAAAGGGTAAATAGAGGTTGCCCGGCTCCCGGCGACACAATTACGCCATTTTCAGCCGTCCGACTGGTAATCACTCCACTAAAAGGAGCCCGAATTTGCTGCAAATCTTTCAGCGCCTGTAATCGGCCCAGATTAGCCTGAGCAACTGCAACTCCCGATTGCCGGGTATCAATATCCTGTTTTGCTACTGCACCCGGTAATTGTACACTTTGCAAGCGATCAAGATTGGTTTGTGCCAGTTGCTGATCCGCTTTAGCACGAACGATATCCTGGTCCAGTTCAGGCACATCAATTGTGGCCAGCAATTGGCCTTGTTTTACCTGCGCACCGATATCCGTGTACCACCTGCGCAGAAACCCCTGCGTACGGGCGTATAAAGGCGTTTGCCGATACGGCTGAATTTGGCCGGGGAGCGTCAAACCCGTCGTATCTGACGAGTGTTTCAACGTAACGGCATTCACAATAGGTTCGCGGGTCTTTTCCTCTTCAGAAGCCGCTTTTAACTCCTGCGTATTCTTGATACGCGGCAGTACTCCGAAAAATACAAACAGGGCCGTGAGCGCCAGTAGAGGAATAATGATTCGTATTAGTTTCATATAAGTAACTCGAAGACCATTAATTCAATTGTTCTATTTCTATAACTGCGTCTTTATTGAGCGGTCCATACAGATGTGGGAACAACTCATTATTCGTAGCAAGTTCATACTTCAGGTCATGTGTCAGTTTGCTGGTATCGACGTGCAACAGCAGCAAATCTGGTACATTCGTGTAATAGCGGCTCAACGTTGCTCCAACCTGTTCTTTTTGAGACAGATGGATAAAGCCTTCGCTCTGTAAACTGACCGCTTCGTAATTCGGCGAATCTTCCTGACTTGCCCAATCTGCAGCCGAAACAATGTGATAAATCAGGCTCATGCTGCAGTAGGTGATGGTTTATCGTCAGCAGCAGTTTTTCGGGCCAGATAGCTAAAGACTACGGGAACGAACAACAGCGTCGTGAACGTAGCCATCAGCAAACCACCAATTACAGCCCTGCCTAAGGGTGCATTTTGTTCGCCACCTTCGCCTAATCCTAATGACATCGGCAACATCCCAATAATCATGGCGATGGCTGTCATCAGAATAGGCCGTAAACGCGTCCGACCTGCTTCCAGCGCTGCCTCGTAGGCATTTCCACCCACTTCAGGTAGGTGATCTTTCGCAAAGCTGACTAACAGAATACTGTTTGCCGTTGCTACCCCAACACTCATAATAGCGCCCATAAGCGATGGAATACTGAATGTAGTACCCGTTAGAAACAGCATCCAGACCATGCCACACAACGCACCCGGCAGGGCGGTAATGATAATGAACGGATAGCGGAACGACTGAAAATTGACAACCATGAGCAGATAAACCAGCAAAGCGGCAAACACAATGCCTATTCCCAATCGATTGAAGGCACTTTCCATACTCTCAACCTGGCCCCGAATCGAAATTACATTACCGGGTTTGAGTTGGCCTTTGTATTCACCAGCTATTTTCTCTAATGCCTTCGACACTGAGCCTAGATCTGTTTTTTCGACAGACGCATATACATCATAAGTGGGTTGCGTATTAACCCGATTAATGATAACTGGTGCAACTGTGCGTCTCATTGTCATTACGTTGCTTAACAGTTGAGGAGTCGTCTGACTGGCTGTAATAGGCGTCTGAAGCAACTTATCGTATGAGTCGAGTTTGTAGGGTGGCGTTTGTACCGCAATGATGTATGGGAAACCTGTATTAGGGTCAGGCCAGAAGTTCGGGCGAGTTTGACCGGTACCGCTTAATGAAATATTTAGATTCGTTGCCACTCGTTGCTCGGTCAGACCAAATTGCCCGGCTCGTTCGCGGTCGACATCTAAAAAGAGTTCGGGCGCATCTAAAACCTGGTGCAAGTGTACGTCCACCAAGCCTGGAACCTGTGCAATTTTATCCTGCATATCCCGCGCCACGTTAAGGTTATTGGCCCGGTCGAAACCCGACACCTGAACGTCTATGGCAGCCGTCAGACCGAAATTCAGAATCTGACTAACAATATCAGCCGACAGAAAGAAATAGGTTACGTCGGGCATTTCTTCACGCAGTCGCGCTCGTATTTCCCGTACATAGTCATCCGTTGAGTGTGAACGCTCTTCGGTCAGCGAAATCAATAATTCAGCATCCGCCGAACTGGCGGTCGAGTTGTCAGAGAAAAAGAAATTATACCGCTCTGAAGTCAAACCAATATTGGAAATAATTGAACCAACTTCGTCTTCAGGAATCACTTCACGAACAATTTCAGCTGTTTTAGCCGAAATCTGTTCAGCCTCTTCAAGGCGTGTTCCAGCTGGCGCACGCAGGTGCAACCTCATTTGCCCTCCATCCACATGCGGAAAAAAGTCTCGTCCGACAAAGGGTAAGAGTACACCTGTGAAGATAATGACAACAAGAAATACGCCCAATACTGTCCGACGGTTGTTGAGTACCCATTCCAGAGCGCCTATATAGCGAGCCTGGAATCGGTCAAAACCAGCGTTGAATCGATTATAGAATCGGGCAAATGCATTGGGACGTTTTGTTTCGTCTGTGCTATGATGCTCGTTTTTCAACATCAAGTCAGCCAGAGCTGGAACCAGTGTCCGCGAGAGTATGTAGGAAGCCAGCATGGCAAATACCACCGCTTCGGCCAATGGCCCAAATAGGAACCGAGCCGGGCCTTCGAGGAATAAGACCGATGTAAAAACAATACAGATCGTGAGCGTCGAAACGAGCGTTGGCGTAGCAATTTGCTGGGCTCCTTCAAGAATGGCCTGGCGCAACGGCATGCCTAATTCTTCGTTCCGGTGGATGTTTTCGATCGTTACTGTGGCATCATCTACCAGAATACCGATAGCAAGAGCCAGCCCACCCAGCGTTTGAATATTCAGTGTTTCGCCCAATAAATACAAGATAATCAAGGATGATAGAATCGAGAGCGGAATCGAAATCGCGACAATAAGGGTACTGCGCCAGCTTCCCAGAAACAACAGGATCAAAGCCGCCGTAAGCAAAGCCGCAATCAAACCTTCTACCAACACCCCTTTGATAGAAGCTCGCACAAATAACGATTGGTCAAATAAGGCTTCAATACGCAGATTAGAAGGAGCAGCGGCCCGAACTGTGGGTAAAATCTGGTTTTTAATTTTATCGACAATCTCGGTCGTCGATGCGTTTCCTGTTTTAACAATGCGCATCAATACGCCCTTACTTCCATCCTGCTTAACAATATTCGTTTGAACAGCAGCGCCGTCATGTACGTTGGCAACATCTCGCATGTGAACCGTCGTTCCGCCAACGGTTTTAATTGGAATGTCATTCAGCGTTGTAATGACATCAGGTTTGGAGTTCAGCCGAACGTTGTATTCCCGCTCAGCCAGTCGTAGCGAGCCACCAGGCAACGTTAGATTCTGAGCCGAAACGGCATTGGTCACTTCTTCTGGGGTGACGTTATAAGCCACCAATTGATCGGGTTCCAGATCCACGGCAATCTGGCGGGTTTTACCCCCAAATCCCTGCGAAAGCCGGCTACCAGGAACGGTCGAAATCTGTGGTCGAACGCGTGTTTGTGCGTAATCAGTAATTTGTGCTTCAGTCAGGCTATCGGAAGAGAGGCCTAACTGTAAAACAGGCACATCTGTAGCATTATAACGAACAATAAGCGGAGGCTGCGTGCCGGGCGGCATTCGCACCAGAATCGTCTGCGAAATAGCCGTTACCTGTGCGAGCGCTTCTTCTATTTTAACACTTGGCTGGAAGAAGATTTTCAGAACAGCGGTACCATTATAAGTCTGCGACTCGAGCCGCTGAATATCGCTTACATTGTTGATGAGTGAAGTTTCGGAGAAGTTGGTGATCATCTTCTCCATTTCATTGGTCGACAGGCCTGTATAGCCCCAAATGACCGAAACTACTGGAATATTAATACGCGGAAAAATGTCGGTTGGCATTTGTGAAACTGCCAACCCGCCCATTACCATAATCAGCAACGCCATAACGGCGATGGTGTATTTTTTTTCTAACGCTAAACGTACAATCCACATAATAAATCAGGTAAGCAACTAGTACTTACAGAATTAAGCGTTAACTCTATCTACTAATGGAGCAAAATTAACAGTACGCCTATCAACTGAACAGGTAGGTTTTGTAGATTCACTGGTAAAATGTGCAGATTATAAAAATTGACTCATCAAAATTACCAGTTGCCATTGGATTATGCGGCTAAAGCGTAACGTTGTTCGCGGTAAGCACGAGGTGTCATTCCGGTTATGCTCTTAAAAAACTTGGTAAAATTCGAAGGATCATCGAAGTTAAGTTGGTAACCAACCTCGGCTACAGTCAGGTTCGTATTGCGAATCAAACTCTGTGCTTCAAACGCTGTTCGCTCACGAATGTGTTGCAGGGCCGTTTTCCCAGTATATTTCTTCAGAATATCGCTCAGATAATGCGGATGGATATGCAGTCGATCAGCCGCTTCATGGACAGTTAATAATACCGGTGTTTCCTGATTAGGGTCAGGCAGGTAATACATCTGCAGCAGGCTTTGAAATCGCTCGACTAGAGATACGGGTTGCGAATAATCTATGGCCGAGAGTGTTTGGCGGTAAATCTGACGACTTTTAATCATTAATGCCTGAAGCAAATGATAGATCAAATCCAGCCGGTCAGCCTTTGAACGTGTCGGGTGACCAGATTCAATAGCAATCTGTTCAAATTGACACTGTAACTCTTTTGTTTCCTCTGGTGTAATATGGATCAATGGTTGAGCACCCTTTCGATAAAACGGGTATTCCTGCATTGGATCAGAAAGTACCGACCGTTTCGTTACGAATTCTGATGTAAACATTACTACATAGCCGTGCCACTGGTCTGCCTTGTGAATTGATCGGACCGCCCAGGGACGCAGGAAATACAACGTACCGGGCTGAACACTATAAGGCACACCATCCAGATGAATCGTTCCGGTACCCTCGGTCACTAAAGCCGCCACATACGTACTACTCCGAAAGGGTGGAATCACTTCTCCTGGACCACCAAATTGCTCAAATGGAAAGATACCAAAGCAGCGATTTGTTGAGTCAATTGACTTCACTGCCTTCAAAAAATCCGGCAGATTATCATAATAAGGAATCGGTTGAGCTTCCACGGTGGCTAGCAATAAAAAACCAGTTTAAAAGCGAACGAGCGAGTGAGCCGTGAGAATTACAGAGTAATACTACTCAAAAACTAGAATAACGTTGAGTATAATTGCACAAAAACAAGAAGCTATCGGCTACTCTTTCTCGTTTTTAACTTAATATCAGGCAATTTAGTTGCATTATTCCAGAAAACAGAATCTAAAAATTGACTTATTCGAAGAATAAATTGCTTGTCGCTGTATAAATGAGGGACGTAAAGTCTGGGCAAAAAAATCTGGCTCCAGTATATAGACTGACTTATTGATTTGTAGTAATATGACTTTAGTGATTTAGACTGACCTAATTCAACCTTACAAGATGGGTAAGACTCCTCTAAGTTATTGTGTTGTAGATAATCAGGCAGACTTCTCTTCCACCTTGTACCGAGGGCGACTAAAATCGCCACATAGAGCCCGAAATATGGCTGGAGTAAATTTATCAAGACCTACTAATAGCATTATACAAACACCTAGTCCAACTAATGGGCTAATCCAGTACATAAATTCACCCATTACCATTGTCTTATCGAAGATTCGTTGGAGACCGAGATTGACCACAGGGTGATATAGGTAAAGCGGAAAGGAGTATCGCCTGCCGTAATAGCTGAGCCAATGATCTGGAGAGATAGATAGACGTAGGGATAATAGAAAGATACCAACTGAAAGTGGTAGAGTTCCGACCAGAAAATTTATTCTGGCTGCGTCGGGCATAATGCTTGACAAAAAACGCACTTCACCTAATTGAATGACAATACCAACTCCGATCAATAGATAGGCAATCAGTTTGGATACTTTACCCTCTAAAGCATGTTTAGAAATTAAAAAACCTATGCATAAAAAAGGGATTGATAAGAGAGAACGGGCATAAATTGGATGAGGTTTCAGGCCTAGCAAATAGTTATAGGGCATAAAAACCAGGACAACCAAAAGGCTACCAACAATCGCATAAGGCAGTAAACGGTCTAATTTATTCCGCAAAAGAAACCAAAGCACCGCATAGCCTAACACCATTGAGGTTAGGAACCATAAATGAAAGTAAGTCCCCGTTAATAATGTAAAATAGGAAATAAGTGGCTGGATCGTTTCTTCTGTGAGTATGGCGAACAGCAGATAGAATAAGTTGACGAATAGCGTGACAAATAATAGATTTTTGGCTGTTTTCGTAAAAGCCTGAACAGGTCGGGTAGCATAGCTTTTCTGGAAATAATAGCCACTAACCAGGAAGAAGAATGGAACTACCCATCGCCCCAATAAGCCTAACAAGTTCAGCGTTGGAAGGTATTCCGAATAAATGCTGTGGCACAGAAAAACTAAACAAGCCCCTAGAAACCGAAAAACATCTATACCTCCGTTGCGCTGATTCATAATTAATGTACCTGGCGAACCAGGGTGGTTTAATGAGAGACCTGCAATTCTGACATGGTAATCTTATATGATAATATCGACGTTTAGATTCGGCAAACTAGTTTGACCTTAAGCCTTTTTGGATATTATAAAGTGGCAACAATTTAATCCGTATGACTAGAAATGTGAATATATTGTTAATAAAACTAATTATTCGGTAAGTTAAATAACCGTTCAGAATCCTATTTTTAGTTGATAAATCAACAATTATATTGGTGGTAAAAAGCTCGCTGTAGGTTTATAGCATCACGTGCCAGGGGTAAGATTGAAGCAGAAATCGTTGTAATTTTGCACACAAAACAAAATAGATTGAGTTATGCCAAAGGCACAAATGAATACAGATAAGGGCACGATGACCATTGAGTTCTTCGAGAAAGATGCCCCAAAAGCGGTAAACAACTTTATTACGCTTGCTAAAAAAGGATTTTACGACGGCGTTAAATTTCACCGCGTTATTCCAAACTTTATGATTCAGGGGGGCGATCCAACCGGAACCGGTGCAGGTGGTCCAGGCTATACGATTGATTGTGAATTGACGGGTGAGAATCAATACCATGATCGGGGTGTGTTGTCAATGGCGCACCGAGGTCGCAACACAGGTGGCTCGCAGTTTTTCATCTGCCACAACCGCCAGAACACTGCTCACCTTGATCGAAACCATACGGTTTTTGGTAAAGTTGTCGATGGCTTAGATGTCATTGATGAAATTCAGCAGGGAGATAAAATAAATAGTATCACTATTCTGGAAGACGAAGCGGCTTAAAATCGCTAGTCAGTACGCATCAAAAAGCCCACGCTTGTTTTTGAGCGTGGGCTTTTTATATAGTTGCTACTATATTATTATAATTCCAGAATCTTGATCTCAGTTCGGCGATTCCGCTGGTGCTCTTCTTCTGTCTTTGCGTTTTTGACCACTAACCGAGTCTCTCCGTATCCTTTGGCAACCAGACGATCGGCCGAAATGCCTTGTGATACGATATAATCAACGGCAGCTTTCGCCCGATTCTGCGACAGTTTCATGTTGTATGCATCCGGTGCACGGGAATCTGTATGCGAACTAAGTTCGAGCTTGAGTGTCGGATTGTCTTTCAGAATCACCACAATCTTGTCGAGTTCAGGCGAAGCATCGGCCCGAATGTTATACTTATCCAAATCGTAATAAATATTTTCCAGGACAAACGTCTTGTTGAGTACCGACCTGTCAAGCAGAACGGGTACATAAAACGTTGTATCGGTTTGGGCCTTGGTCAGGAAAACGGGAGGAACGCTTTTACCCTGCATGGTAAATTGCTCCCGACGCGTCAGGTAGCCTTTCCGTTCGACCAGAACAGTATAGTCTTTCCCTTCCTGTAAGGGGTATTTTCCAAACGTACCGGGCTGACCCGTCGTTGCTTCGGCAATGGGTTGACCCGTAGCATCGTCCAGAATCCGGACTTTTGCCGAATCAAGCGGAACGATAGGCGTTTCGTTGGCAGAAACCGTCCCAGCAATAAAGTAGCGTACCGTTTTAGGCGCATCGGCTGGTGGTGGATTCTTAGCAATCGTCGTCGTATCGGAATCCGGTCCTTCCTGAAAGAAATAAATATCGTCGTCGCCTTTACCTCCCCCACGATTCGAAGCCATGAACCCTTTATTGGGATCAGTATAAATCAGGCCAAAATCATCAGCAGGGGAATTAATCGGCTGGCCCATATTCTCGACCCGCGTAACGCCCCCAGAACGTGTCGCTACGAAGACGTCTAATTTCCCTAAACCAGGATGGCCATCTGAGGCAAAATACAGTTTGGCATTGGGCCCCACATACGGAAACATTTCATCACCGGGCGTATTGATATCGCGCCCCATATTGACCGGGCGGCTAAAGCGCCCTGACGCATCGATACTGGTGCGATATAGGTCAATACCACCAGCGCCACCGGCCCGGTTCGACGCAAAATAGAGTGTTTTGCCGTCGCCTGAGAACGCAGGAGAACCATCCCAGGCAGTTGAATCGCTGATGGGCAACCGTAGTGGCTGACTCCAGGTATTATTTTCGCCTAATCGGCTAATATAGAGGTCAACATCCAGGCCTCCTTTGCGTTTTCCATTGTTACCGCGTGCCAGTACCATCGTTTTGCCATCTTTCGAAAAAGCTGGTGTTCCCTCATTCACATCTCCCTGAAAAATATTCGCACTGAAAAGTTCTGGTGTTCCCGAGGCACCCCCAACGTTGCCCGTTTCGTCGGGTTTCTGGTTGAGTTTGGTCTTATACAAACCAAGCATCGGCTGACCATTGTTTTTATACATCTGCTCTTTACGAGAAGCGGTAAAAACAAGTTCTTCTCCCCGAACCACGGGTGCAAATTCAGCTCCTGGCGAGTTCAAATTACCCATATTCCGAAGGGTAATGAGCGACTTATTTTTCGCAATCAAGTCAATAGCTTTTAGCGTTTCAACTTCACGCTTTGCCTTGTCGAGCGTTGTTTTTGCCGTTGTTTTAGGCGCATTGGCTACATACTGTTGCAACTGCTCCAGAGCGCCAGTATAATTACCCTGCGATTTTAACGCATAGGCATAATTGAAACGGGCATCTGGCTCGGTTGTATTGGCCTCAATGGCTTTTTGATAAAAGGGAGCGGCTTCGCTAAACCGGTTCGATAGCCGATAGGATTCTGCCGTGTAATAATTCAACCGGGCGGGATCGATATTCCCCTTAGCCGCTTTCTGGAACTGATTCAGAGCCAGATTATACTCCCCAGCGTCGTAATGGCGAACGCCTTTTTTATACGCCTGCATGGCTGAGTTGCAGCCCATTAATCCGGTAGTTACCCCCACCGCTATTAGTAGTACAGACAACGTATTGATTTTCATAGAGGTTATTGAGCAGAAATCTTTTTCCGCGCCCAAGATACTGTAAATTCAGGCGGGTACTACTTTTAACGAATACAATTGATTTTTTATTGAGCTAGTTTTCAACGTAACACGGGAGGAAATTCATGATTTATAGCCTCGGATTTTGACAGCTACAAATCGCGAATTCCCTCCCGCGTTACTTAACTCAACTGTATTCTATTTTTCGACTTCCATTTCTTCTGCAACTTCGGTCGCATAAGCCTCAACAGGAACGCAGGCACAAACCAGATTTCGGTCGCCATAGGCTGAATCAATTCGGCTAACACTTGGCCAGAATTTTCGGGCGCGAACCTGCGGTAGCGGATAAACTGCTTTCTCACGGCTATAAGGCCGGGTCCAGTTATCGCTCAGCGCAACAGTAGCCGTATGCGGTGCATGTTTTAGCACATTACTAGTCCGGTCGGCCTGGCCTTTTTCGATTTCCCGAATTTCTTCGCGGATGGCAATCATCGCGTCGCAGAAACGATCGAGTTCCGCTTTCGATTCCGATTCCGTAGGCTCGATCATCAACGTACCGGCCACTGGGAATGATACCGTTGGCGCATGGAAACCATAGTCCATCAACCGCTTGGCAATATCTTCAACCTCAACACCTGTTGCCATTTTGAACGGACGGCAATCGATAATCATTTCGTGCGCACAACGACCATTGGAACCCGTATAAAGTGTATCATAATGACCACTTAAGCGAGCTTTTATATAATTGGCGTTCAGAATCGCGCGCTTCGTCGCGTTGGTCAATCCCTCGCCACCCATCATCGCAATGTAAGCGTAGGAAATGGTTAAGATGCTGGCCGAGCCATAGGGGGCCGCCGAAACAGCGTGAATAGCCTGACTACCACCAATATGAACCATAGAATGGCCTGGAAGAAAAGGCACTAGTTGAGGAGCGACTCCAATTGGCCCCATACCTGGTCCACCACCACCGTGCGGAATGCAGAAGGTTTTGTGCAGATTCAGGTGGCAAACGTCTGCACCGATACTGGCTGGTGAGGTCAAACCAACCTGCGCGTTCATATTCGCGCCATCCATGTACACCTGACCACCATGCTGGTGAATGATCTCACAGATTTCAATGATGCCTTCTTCAAACACACCGTGCGTTGATGGATACGTTGCCATCAGACACGAAAGGTTATTACTATATTGTTCAGCTTTAGCCTTCAGATCGGCGATGTCGATATTTCCACGGTCATCGCATTTCACGATAACCACTTTCATTCCCGCCATAACAGCGCTGGCTGGGTTGGTGCCGTGCGCTGACTGCGGAATGAGGGAAATATTCCGGTGTGTATCACCCCGACTTTCGTGATAAGCCCGGATCACCATCAGTCCGGCATATTCGCCTTGAGCGCCCGAATTCGGCTGTAATGACATGGCTGCAAAGCCCGTAATTTCACAAAGCCAGTCGTTTAGCTCTTTAAATAATTGTTGATAACCCGTTGTCTGATCTTTCGGCGCAAAGGGGTGTAGCTTACCAATTTCAGGCCACGTAACCGGAATCATTTCGGCAGTAGCGTTCAATTTCATTGTGCAACTGCCTAAAGAAATCATCGAATGCACCAGCGAAAGATCTTTTTCTTCCAGTGATTTCAGATACCGCAACATTTCGTGCTCTGTGTGATATGTATTGAACACAGGATGCGTGAGGTAATCAGATGTACGTACAAGTTGCTCCGGCCAGGTAGTTTCCAGCCCTTCCAGAATTGCGTCCATATCTGCTTTTACACCAAATACGGTCAGTAATTCGGTCAGATCATGGAACGTTTTAGCTTCATCGAAGGAAACGCTGACATGCTCATCATCTGGAAGATACTTTAGATTGATCTGGGCCGCCCGCGCCGATTTTTTCAACGATTCAGTATCCGATACTTTCACCGTTACTGTATCGAAATAGTTTTCTGTACTAACTTCGTGAGCACTCCAGCGTAGTGCCGTAGCAAATGCTTTTGTTAGTCCGTGGACCTGTTCGGCAATGGAACGAAGCCGTTTCGGGCCATGATAAACGGCATAACTACCAGCCATAACCGCTAGTAATACCTGCGCCGTACAGATGTTTGACGTCGCTTTCTCGCGACGAATATGTTGTTCACGTGTTTGCAGCGCCATCCGAAGAGCAGGCTTTCCTTCTGCATCCTGAGAAACACCGATAATCCGGCCTGGAATTTGCCGTTTGAAGGCATCGCGGGTGGCAAAAAACGCTGCGTGTGGACCACCATATCCCATAGGTACACCGAAACGCTGCGATGTCCCAACGACAATATCAGCACCCATCTCGCCGGGCGATTTCAGGAGGGCCAGCGCCAATAAGTCGGCGGCAACAGCAACGGTACTATTAAGCTCATGGGCAGTTGCAATCAGATCTGTATAATCAAATACCTCTCCGTCTGTCGCTGGATATTGCAATAACAATCCAAAAATGTCGCCATTTGTCAGATCAACTGTGCGGTGATCACCAATGAGAATATTGATTCCAATTGGTGTAGCACGGGTTAACAGGACATCAATCGTTTGCGGATGGCAACGCTCCGATACAAAAAACGTACTGGCGTTTTTCTTCGCAGCTGGTCGCATAGCATATAGCATGTGCATGGCTTCGGCAGCAGCGGTGCCTTCATCCAGAAGCGATGCATTGGCTAAGTCCATACCCGTCAAGTCTGATACAACGGTCTGGAAATTTAGCAGCGCTTCGAGTCGTCCCTGAGCAATTTCGGCTTGATAAGGCGTATAAGCCGTGTACCAGGCTGGGTTTTCAAGGATATTTCGCAGGATAACATTAGGCGTAATGGTATCGTAATAACCCGTACCGATATACGATTTAAAAACTTTATTCTGTCCAGCTATTTTCTTAAAATCGGTCAGAAACTGCATTTCCGATTTAGGTTCGGGCAGATTAAGCGATTTTTTGAGTCGAATAATTTCGGGTACGGTCTGCTCAATCAGTTGATCGATGGATTGCACACCCACCGTTTTAAGCATTTCGGTCAGAGCCGCGTCCGTCTGGCCGTGATGACGGTCTTCAAATGATTCCTGATAACGAAGATTTAACTTCATCGAACGATGGTTTCTATAGTCTGTTAGATCAGACAAATTTACGCAATCCTGTTGTAAAAGCGGTATCGCCGGGTTAATTGTCTGGGTAGGCGGCTTATGGGAAGTAGTTTCCTGACCGAATCGTATATCCAGATAGTGTATTATGCAGTATACTTGCCCTATTATTGCATATCAGGCTAATCGATACAAAGTCCAATCCACATGAACTTACGCCCTGAATGGCTGACCCCTTTAGCATCAAATTCGCCGTCACAGGCGCCAAGGGCATCGGCTTTTCAATATATCCTCCTTAGTGTATTGCTGCTGATCCCAGCTATCATTTATTACGTAACCATTTATACAAACGCCTACAATTTTCCGTACGAAGACGATTTTAATAGTGCCCTTTCGTTTGTAGCAGACTACACGTCTGGCGAACTAACAAGTGGCGAAAAACTCAAACTCATTTTTTCGCAGTACAACGAACACCGCATTGTTTTTGACCGGCTTGTTTTTCTGACCGACTACTGGGTGTTTGGGCAGTTGAATTTCGTACACCTGATTTTAATCGGGAATCTGGCACTGTTGCTTATCGGCTTTCTTTTCATAAAAGTAGCATTTCGGGGTTTACCGCTCAATCAGAAGCTTTTCTATTTGCTGCCTGTTGCTTATTCCCTTTTCCTGTTCCAATACTGGGAATTATCGACCTGGAGTATGGCCGCACTACAGAATCTGTATGTAATTCCCTTTGCATTATTTAGCATTTACAGCCTGAATCAACCTGGACGAAGGGCTTTTGCTCTTGCTTGTGGTGCAGCTATTCTGGCAACCTTTACCAGCGGCAATGGGATGTTTACGTTTGTTGCAGGCATCCCTATTTTGATTCTCCTAAAAGCTTATCGAAACCTGACTATCTGGATAATCATCGGGGCCGCAACGGTAGGATTTTACTTCCTGAATTATATACGACCACCTTATCACCCCGATGTTGTCGATTCGCTATTCAATCACACGGGGCGAGCAATCAGTTATTTTTTCTCACTGGTGGGATCACTGGTCGGTATAGGGCGCCCCAAACTAGCTATCCTATTCGGTATACTACTGGTATTGATAACTTTAGGATTAACGGGTTATCTGTGGTATCAGAAACGACTCACGGCTCATTTGCCGGTATTGGGTTGGTTATTGTTTCTCTACCTTACCTGTCTGTCGCTTATGGCCTCCCGTTCAGGAATGGGGGTAGAGCAAGCGTTTAGTCCACGTTATGGCATTGTGGTGGTGATGCTGTTTGCCACCCAGGCGGTATTAGCGATTGAAACATTTACACAGCGTTACCTGCGCTTGGGGGTATTGGCTGCTTACCTCAGCATTGCTCTCTTTATTTATATGGCGTCCACTAATCAGGGCAATCGGCATCGCATTGAAGATAGAACGCGGCAACTGCGCTACAGTACGGCTTTCTTTAATGATAACCCAGAGAATCTTTTTTTACACTGGGGAAGTCCAGGCGTAGCCGAACCCATTTTTAGGAATGTATTGCAAAAAGGTATTTATACGATTCCGGCTACCACCTTCCAGGAGCTAAAAATCATTCCCCAGCCCTTCGATTCATCAAAGCTAGTCGTAACAAATACAATCACCTCTGAGGTGAAGCCCTTTAACACAACTGAGTTTCTGGTAATTTACCGGTCATGGGCCTTAGTGAATAACGGGCTACCTAAAAATGCAGTCATTCAGTTAGTGGCTCATTCACCAACTACCAGCTACATTTTTGATACGCAAAAACACGCTTGGGACGATGTGACCGACCGTACTCTGGGCCGACAGTATACGCACCCAGGCTTCTCATGTGTTCTGGACAAAAAAGACCTGAAGCCAGGACATTACGTACTTTGGCTTTGCCTGACGGATGGAGAATCAATAGCCTATCAGAAATTGGATGCGACGTTGGATGTTTGAAGTTATCCGTTTTCCACAAAGCCCTGATAACTAACAGGAACGGGCTTCGCTTAGTATAAAAAGCAGTAAGCTCCAACTCAGTATCAGACTTTTACTTAAAAGCTGGCCTTATTTTTGATTTCAGTAGGTTTGAAGATCCTATTCCTATTTCCCTGACTTAACCTAATAGTACCTATGAAAAGTTATCAGACGTATGCTCGTTCGTCCGTATCCATGTCAACAGATGAGCGATTTCGGAAAACGCTTCAGCAACTTTTCGCCCAAAATCAAATAGATTATATTATTGAAACAGGAACCTGGTTAGGTACGGGGTCGACAAAAACAATTGCGACGACTGTAGAAGGCAAACATCAGCCCAAGGCCTATTATACTATTGAAGGAAATCTGACATTTCATACTATTGCCCGCTTCAATCTGCGCAAATGGGATTTTGTGAAACCACTTTGGGGTGATACTGTCGCTAAAGAACAAGCCCTCAAATTTATCCAGCAGGACGAAGCTTTACATCATCACGAAGATTATCCCGACGTTTTCATTGATACGCTGGACAATCCCGTTCAGTTTTACACCGATGAAGTAGAAGGGAAGCTGGGAAAAAATCCGATTATCAACGCCGTAGACTGGTTTGGCGATACATTTTTAAACCGAAAAGAGGATCTGCTCCGAACGCTCCTAATTCGCGTTCAGGATACTCGTCCACTCGTATTACTGGACTCAGCGGGAGGCATTGGCTGGCTTGAATACCAGACTGTTCGCGATACGCTTGGCAACCGGCCCTATTGGCTGATTCTGGACGACATTCACCATTTGAAGCATTTTAGGTCTTTGGCGGATGTACAGAAACGGAACGATTTTCGCGTGATTGACTATAGTCTGACCGACGGCTGGATGGTAGCTGAGCATGTAGCTGTTTAACCAGTTTATTGGGAGGATACACCCCGCTTCAACAGTATGTCCAGTTGGCGAACAACCCGATCCGTTTCGATGATTGTGATGGGGAAAGGGGATTCAGGATTGAATTTGTGAGCGATTGGCAACAGGTTGCTACGATTTTGCTCAATATATTCTGGATACAGATGAATAATACGATCATGCAGCGGTGGCGAGTAAGGATGCCAGCGAACCAGTGATTTGCCCTGCGAAATAACAATCGTGGGCGTGTTTGTCGAAGCTGCTAAATGTACGATTCCGGTTTCATTGGCAATAAGCAAATCGGCTTTTGATAGCACATAGATGAGCTCAGGGATAGACAATTTCCCGGTCAGGTTTATCACTTGTTCTGATTCGGGTACATACTTCAGGAATGCATCTGCATAGCTCATTTCGGAAGGAGCGCCAGTCAATATGATATGCTGATCTGGATAAGTCGTCAAAATATACCTGGCCACTTCAGCAAACCGATCCGCTGGCCATACCCGAAAATCCTGCCCAGCGCCCAGCGACAAAATAGTATATTGACCAGGCACTAAAACTGGCTTGGCATAGGCCGTATTGAAACGGGGTTGTTCGGCCAAAAGAGGCTCCTCCAGAAAGGCTTCAACAATTCGACGGTTGCGTTCGAGTTCAAATACCAGTCCCTCGCCCGATGGCAATAATCGTGTATACAGTTGATTGCCAAACCAGGCTTCCCAGCGTTTGATATTCGCGAAATCGGTCAGGCAGCCAACGCGCTCCGAAGCTCCTGTTGCTTTAGCCAGAAAATCATCCAGCACAAGAACGCGACTGTAGGTCGGGCAGAAAACGCTCGCAAAGCCTTGTTGCCTAAGCTTTTGCACAAATCGGAATCGATACAGCGGGCGCGTACTAAGTTTGTACATATCCGTCCAGATGAACGTATCGATCAGATCATGGTCAAAAACTTCCGCAACTGTTCTGATGGCACTATTAGCGCAGAGTGTGATGGCATAGTCTTTGTATTTTGTCGACTGTCGGATCGCTCTCAGATAGGGTCTGAATAGTAGATAATCGCCCAATACGTCTATTCGTAGGATCAGCAATGTATTAGGTTTCCGGGAAACCGAACCAGCGGTTAGAATTGCCAGCTGATCAATCAGGTATAATGTAAGATCAATCAGCCCTAGAATTGGAATAAGTAGGGGTGATGTTTTCAGAATTCGAATGATATTTTTCAACAGCATGATGGGTCTTCGTACTCTCGATTACGGATTCGGCTGGGCAATTTGCATACTTGTTTCTATATTTATCAATATACGGGCCAATTTCGGCCATAGCAGTTTTTAGCGTGAAAACGAAACCCAAAGGCCGGCCTCATGGCCAACCTGAAAAAAACAGCCCTAAGCCTCGCGTGGAAGAGTCCACGCCCAATCAGCAATCGATCAGGAAGCCTGTTCAGTCGGAAACGAGCCCTAAAGTAACCCGCTCCATCCAGCTTTCTCCGGCTGTTCGATACGTATTGATCGGTTTGCTAACGCTGCTCATTTTAGGCCCTGCTTTTTGGTACTATCGAGTTGTTTTCGGAAATGCAGTTAATGTCCCATTCGAAGACGATTTTGATAGTGCACTGTTATTTGCCAGTAATTATCTGTATAAAACGCCCACGTTTGTGGGGAAAGTCCAGCGTATTTTCTCCCAACACAACGAGCACCGAATTGTACTAGATCGGTTAGCCTTTCTGACCGACTATTCCTTAACAGGTCATATCAACTTCCGGCATCTGATTATTTTCGGCAATTTGTCGCTATTAGTGGTAGTAGGGTTGCTGTATCTGTCTTCGTTTCGCAGTTTAACAACCCTTCAGAAACTGGCTTATTTTTTACCTGTTCCATTTCTGCTTTTCCAGATGCACTTCTGGGAATTGACCGTTTGGGGCATGGCCTCTATCCAGAATCTCTACATCGTTGCCTTTGCCCTTTTGAGTTTCTATGCACTTGGCCGCGGTCAGCAGCAGGCAAGCTGGTTTTGGACAGCTATTGTTAGTGCCATCATTGCTACGTTTACGAGTGGTAATGGAATTTTCGTCTTCATTATTGGTATACCCGTATTATTTCTGCAAAAAGCCTATCGATCGCTAGGCATCTGGACGGTCGTTGGTGTGGCTACCGCTGCACTTTATTTCTGGGGCTATGCCAAACCAGGGCATCATCCACCGATTTTTGAAACACTAACGAAAAATCCAGGTCAATTTTTCGATTATTTCTTTACGCTGACGGGTTCCGATTTTGCAACTCAACCTACCTGGCCAGTTCGGGCGGGTAAATGGATGCTGGCTCTTTTTGTTGGTTTATTAATCTGGAAATCAACCAAACGTCAATTAACAACTAACGTAGCGATATTGGCCTTGCTTTCATTTATGTACCTGACCAGTTTATCAGTAACGATGGCACGATCAGGATTTGGCATTCAACAGGCACTTAGCCCTCGTTATGGAATTTTGCCGGTTATGTTGCTGATTAGTCTGTATATACTTACGCTTGAAACGATCAAACACCGCATAGGTCAGCCAATTTTCGCGCTGTTTGGTTTACTACTAGCGGTGTATTTGTGTCAGTACTCGTATCAGCAAAATCTACCTAAGGTTGAGGATCGCACAGCATTACTTAAATACGGCAGCGCCCTCTACAATGATAATAAGGCCAATCTAATTCTGTACCGGGACGATAAGGGCGAAGCGAAAGGTATTTTTCAGGATGCCCTTAAAAAGGATATTTACCAGGTTCCATCTATTACGCTGGCCGATTTGAGTAGTCCACCCAAATCGTTCGATGCCAGTCAATTAGTGGCGACTAACGATGTAACAGCGCAGGCGCAGCCTTTTTTGACCAATGGTTTTCTGGTTATGTATCAGGCATGGGCCATTATGAATGGTATTCCATCGGAGAATACGATTATTGAAGTAGTTGCTCAGTCGCCCCAGGGGAGTTATGCCTTCAGTACGAGCCGTCATATCCGGTATGACATTGTTAATCAGTTCCAGTCTATGCAGTACATGCACGCTGGTTTTTCGTGCGTTATTAAAAAAGCGGATTTGAAGCCTGGTCAGTACAAACTCTGGCTCCATCTAACAAATAAGAACACACAATCGTATTTCCTGCTACCGGGCGTTCTTGACCTATAAATGAGGGCGCATCAATCGGTAGAGCGGCCGAATCAATACATCTAGCCAGTGTCCCAACCGGTCGCCAGCGAGTTGATCGAAAGGTAGTGATAGCATACTATCCTGTAGTAATTCAGCATCAGCTACCTGCCTGAGTGCCTGCACCGTTCGATGGCGCTGCCGAATGGTATTGCGGTGGGTATACAGATAAGCATACGTACGAAATCGCATCCGCAAATACCCCCAACCCCGCAAAGCAAAGCCCCACATCAGTAGCTCAGTGATGAATAAGGCAGGCAGTAGTCTAAGCAAGGTAGCGCGGGAGAAAGTGGTCAGAAATGTGAGCAGCCGATTTCGTTCGAGGTAATAAAATTTCGTCGGAGAGAAGCCCAGTTTATAGTAATGCGTAACCACAGCATCGGCATCACACCATAGTTCGTAGCCGGCCAGCCTTGCCCGTAGTGATAGCTCGGTGTCTTCGAAATACATAAAATACGATTCGTCGAAAGCACCAATACGCTGAAGCACTGACACCGGCGCCAGTAGAGCCGCTCCCGAAAGCAATGGGATGCGTTCCTGACCATGATAGGTAGTTGCAGGCTGATTCAGTCCACGACAGGTCGTGATACCTGTATACTGCATCTGATTTCCGCAGGCGTTGATCGTTCCGTCGGGGTTGAGCAATTTGGGCGTAATGAAGGCAGAAGGATGCTGACGGGCAGTAGTCATCAGGCGTTCAAGACAACCGACCCATAATTCTGTATCAGGATTTAGGAAAAGCACCCAAGCCCCTCTGGCCTGACTCAGACCGAGGTTATTGCCACCAGCATAGCCTGTATTCGCCAGATTCTTAATCAGCCGGACTTGTGGATATAACGGAATTAATTCGGTCGCTACACCGTCACTACCATGGTTATCGACGACAATAACTTCGAAATTATCGTTGGTTTGCTGGTTAAACAGAGTGGGGAGACAACGAGCCAGATCTGCCCGACTATTGTATGATACGATGATTATACTCAGCACAAAGGCTGGTTCTGATGGAGCGTTTTCCACAAGCTCGCTTATTTCTCGTGTACCGCCACGGCAGCATTGGTTTCTAACAGGGGAATGCTTGCCCGAATATCACTCAATTCCTTCTTCATCATAGCCATTTCGTGGCTCAGATTCTTGATTTGATTTTGCAGTTTAGAGTTAACGACCGATAAGTGAACCAGAAAGGTGATGATCGCAAAAATAGCCGCCAGAAAAATCAGCGATGGTGGATAATAGACGCCCAGTAATAAGGAGATCTGTTCCAGCCCTTTGCGCCAGATAGCAAATACAATTAGAATAACGGTGCAAAGAATCCAGATAATGGAATATTCTTCCCGCAGCCGCCCCTGAACGATCAGCCGGAAAATCATGATCATGAAGATCGCAGCTCCCAGCAGGCTTATAATTTGGATGGTAATTGATAATGAGGCCATATCAGTTCGTTAGGTTAACCCGCTTGTTGAACAAACGGATATAGACAAACAAAATGCCGAGCGTTACTTTCAACATGTAATATACGGCCCGGCCCGTATTGATTGATGAAACGCCCCCTTGTCGCTCCCGCATCGTTACGGGTACTTCCACGATGCGTAGGTTGTATAAGCCGAATTGCACAATAGACTCTGGTTCAGGATATTCGTCGGGATAATAGTCATTAACGATTTTTAGAGTGCGCCGATTGAATGCCCGAAAGCCTGACGTACTGTCGTAAATGGCCCGACGGATCAGCATAAAGTTGAGTCGCCGAAAATAATTGATACCGACGCGACGAAGCGCTGTCGATTGAAACCCAGCTTTCTCCAGAAAACGAGAGCCAATGATGACATCGCCCCGGCCTTCAGTCATGGGCTGCAAAATTTTGATCAGTTCATTGGCCGGATGCTGCCCATCGCCATCCATCTGGACGGCAATATCATACCCATTCCGATACGCGTATTTATATCCTGCCTGCATAGCCCCCCCAATGCCCAGATTGACTGGTAAATCGAGATACAGGCAATTAAGATCACGAATAACGGCCATTGAATTATCCGTTGAGCAATCGTTGACGACCAATATATCCAGCCGCAAATCGAATTGACGTTTCACCTGATTGATCTCCCGAACGACAGTTGTAATCGCTGCTTCTTCGTTGAAACAGGGCACCACAATCAGGATGCGGGGATCGGTTATGGCCTGCGTTTCCATTAATTGTCGATCCGATAAATCGTGATTGATCCCAGCGTCGAAACCAGTTTCATACACCGTGTTTCGGCTGGCTGCGTCGTATGATCGAAAATGATATACTTCACGTTTAATTGCTTTAATCGAGGAGAGCACGGGTCCATTGCCACCGTATAACCATCTTCAAATGTATTCTGAATAATAACCGAATCGCGGCCGTCTACATAACTGGTATACACCGTATGCGCAAATCGGTTGTAGGCCGAATCTCGCTTCATGGTCGGATCGAGCACTTTCATGACACTACGGGGAGGAATGTATTTGACCCCACTCAGTACATCGACTCCCGTTGCTGTAACCATATAGGCCACATATTGCCCGCCAAAAACGGCCCATTTTGCAGCTGGTTCCTGCTCATGAATCGACTGCACTGTTTTATACAGCTGATGATCCGTAATGGGTGTCATGCCCTTCGAAACAGGATTTATTTTCAGATTAGGCAACAGGAACAGCATCATGGCCCCGCCAAAATAGATGTTTCGGTATGGCAGTGCCCAGGTGAAGAGCAATAACGAACCGACAAGCGTAAAGAACAGGATCGGTATGAACAGTTGCGACATTTTGAAAAAACCGGCCGAATCCTCAACGTTTAGGTTAGCAGCATAAATCATAAAGCCTAGCACCGCAGCACCGCCAATAGCCGTATAAAGGGTATTGGTTCGAATCGGAATAGTGGTCAGGTAATATAAATACGCAATCGTGAGCAGAACGTTGCCGATGCCGAATGGAATCTGCGTTCGGCGGGTAGGGCTCATACTCCAGAGCGTCAATTTCGCCAGCCACTCTGGAAACCCTACTTCAATCCAGAGATAGCCAATAATCACAAACACACTAAGCAGCAGTACGACCCAGTCCACTTTACGATTTAGTACAAAGCTGACAATGGCATAGGGAATAATAATGGGTGCGAACGTAATATAGTGCGCTAGCTCGCAGGAGTTCAGCCAGTTAGTTGGGAACTTTGCGTCAGAAACCGACCAGCTAAAGTATTCTGAAAACCAGTTGGCAATGAATCCTGTACCACCCAATTCGCTACGCTTGCCAGGATAAACCGTATTCATGATCGCGTCCAGGGAAGGCTTTACATCGGTATAGTAGGCGAAGAAGGCAACTCCTGTCAGGATAAGCGCTAGAGCAGCGCCCCCAACCTTAACTGGCCACTTACCCAGCATTCGCTTCAGCTCGAAATTGTTTAAGAGATAGCCCAGCAGGAGAAATAAAAGCACATAACCTAATGGAACCTCATACGGCGGATACAGAATTAACGCATACGTCATTAGCAACCAGGCCAGCGCGATTGAGCTTACCAGGATCTGTCTGGTATTCTGGCTATAAATCAGGTATACAGTCGCCACAAAAAGTAAACTCATTGCGGCAATCATGGGTGTTGGAATATAAACCCAGGATTGCGTACCGGAGGAAAGAATAAGCCATGCACTGCCAAAAGCCGACAGCCAAAAATTATTGCGTGTGACTAGCAATAGCATCAGGGTGGCACCAATTAGCGCAAACATGATTCTAAAATTATACATCCACGCATACCCCCGCTCTACATCCAGCATAAAGAAACCCCAGTGATCGGGTTTAAATAGCTCACTAAAGTGTTTGCTTGGTGTAACCAGTATAGGGGCCTTTTCGCCACCAATCGTCAGGTTTTCAGTTGGATATCCTTTGTTAGCCTGCGACAAAATCCAGGGTGTACCAACCGCATAATCGTCCATCCGAATCTGGCGGGGCTCGCCCGAAATAAGCCCACGCCGGGGATTACTACCATCGGGCATGATCTTATTCCACATGGCCAGCGACATGGGCTGAATTTTTGCCAGTGTGAGCAAGACAAATAAACCAACACAAATGCCCATGAACCACTTCAGCCGCTTATCAAACTTAATCAGTTCAAATGGCTTCTGCGTTGGCAGAATCTCGGTAGGTTGAGTTGGAGCAGCGGGTTGCGTACGCATTGGGGCCGACTGAGACTTGGGCTGGTTAACAACCGGGTTGGCCGCAGTGACGACAGGTTGGCCTTTCCTTTTCTTCGACATGGAGTAAACTACGGAAGGGTTTCTCGAATTGGGTTGATAATTGAGGGTAAGTCAATTATCAAACTTACTAATACCGTGCCAGTTTAGCCAACATCTGGCGTTTTGTTTATCAAAATAGCTAATTTGCCACCATGGTGAAGGGATTTTTTCGGCGGGTAATACCCATTTTGCTGGCCATAGGTTTGCTTTGGTACGTTCTGAAAGATGTGCCCTTAGCTGAGCTGGCAGAGCAGTTTCGTCAGTCAGATCCTCGCTGGTTACTCCTTGCCGGAGTGCTTATTATTTGCTTTCATCTGGTTCGGGCTGCTCGCTGGCAGCTTGCTTTACAGGCACTTGGCTTTTATCCGTCGCTCTTTCGAACAACTATTGCCTTGTTGGCAGGTTCATTGGCCAGTATGCTGGTTCCTGGCGCTGGTGAACTGACTCGCTGCGGTACCTTACAACGTACTGACGGTGTTCCGTTAGCCCAGGGCATAGGTTCGGTAGTGGCCGAGCGCGTTATTGATCTGCTAATGTTGGTCGTCGTAATTGGACTGACGGTACTACTTGAATTTAGGCGAATCGGTCAATATATGCTGGAACTACTGGCACCATTCCTTAGCCGATTTACCCCGAACGGGCAGTCAACCGGACTGGTGATTGGTATAGCTATCGGTTGTCTTATCCTGTTTAGTTTGCTATATCGGCTTCTACGAACCGACGCTTTCTGGCAACATCAGCTCGTTATTCGATTGGTTAACATTGCTACAGAGGTCAAACGGGGGTTTTTGAGTATTCAGCAACTTAAACGACCCGGCTTATTCGTTTTTCTGACCTTTATGAGTTACGGGCTTATATTTTTAACAACGTACACCTTATTCCAGGCATTGCCCCAAACGGTTGGATTGCCTCCTCAGGCTGCGCTGACCATACTGACGGTCAGTTCGTTGGGTGGATTAGCCGTGCCTACACAGGGAGGTTTAGGGACCTATCATTTTATGGTTAGCCGCGCTCTGGTTCTGTATAATATGACTCTTACCGAAGGCGTTATTGTAGCTACATTTCAACACGCTGTGCAAACCGGCTTTTCGCTATTTCTCAGCAGCCTAAGTTTTCTGGTTATTCCAATAGTGATTACCAATCGGCAGAAAAAGCGAGAAGCTAATTTAGTAAACTGATTTTTTCGGAAATTAGAGGCTCCATTCTTCAATAGGCTTTCGTTATTTCATCTAAACTTCCCAACAAAAACCGTTTAATGACTTCTCAACAACTACTACTGGCCGCAGGACTAATTACCCTGCCTTTTGCCAGTATCGCTCAGGACAAGTTCGCCAATACCATTACGGCAACTGACCTCGAAAAACACCTACGCGTTCTGGCCGCCGATGACATGGAAGGCCGCGAAACCGGAACCCGTGGTCAGCGGAAAGCGGCTGATTATATCGCTACTCAGTTTGCCGCAGAAGGGCTCAAGCCTATCGTCAAAGAAACAGATGGGAAGCTCGGCTATCTACAACCCTATACCCTTTACAAAAAAAACTGGGGCGATTTTTATGTTAGTGCTGGCGATAAACGATTTGAGCCTCAGAAGGATTTCATGCCAAACGGTCTGCTGTATTTACCCACAGAAACAACTTACGAAACCGTATTTGTTGGCTATGGTATTGGCGAGACGAACTATGACGATTATGCCGGGCGCGACGTAAAAGGCAAGGCCATAGTCGTTCTGGATGATGAACCTAAAACTGCCGATGGCAAAAAACTGGTGAGTGGAACCAGCGAAGCCTCCAAATGGGGCGGGCCAAACGGCTGGCGAGCCAAGAGTATTTTGGCAAAGGAGAAAGGTGCCGCTCAGTTGTTTATCGTCTCCGCTGAATCGGCCGAAGCGTTTAAGCAATTGCTCACCCAACGTAGTGCCATGCAGGCCCGATTCAATCGACTAAGTCTGAAGCCGGGTGCCGAAAATGTAGGCTCGGCGGGGGTATTTCTGATTACATCCGATATGGCAGCAGCTTTGTTGAGTACATCTACTGCTACATTAAGCCAAGCGGTGACCCAACTCGCTCAATCACCGAAACCTGTAGCCTCATCATTGGCAGGGAGCGTTGCGATGAAAGCTGATCGGGTCGACGAAAAAACTGAGTCTTCAAACGTGCTGGGCTTCATTGAAGGAACCGATAAAAAAGACGAAGTGCTGGTTGTTTCCTCGCACTACGACCACATTGGGATCAGTGCCGACGGTCAGATTAATAACGGTGCCAACGATGATGGCTCAGGAACGGTATCAGTACTAGAAATTGCACAGGCGTTTGCCAAAGCGAAAGCGGCTGGAAAAGGGCCACGACGGTCTATTTTATTCCTGACTGTATCGGGTGAAGAAAAAGGATTGCTGGGTTCGCAGTATTACGCCGACATGAGCCCGGTAATTCCTCTTGAGAAAACAGTGGCTGATTTAAACATCGACATGGTAGGCCGTGTCGATGACATTCACCTAGGCAAATCGGACAACTACATTTATGTGATTGGCTCGGACAAACTCTCGTCGGAACTGCACAAAATCAGTGAAGAGACGAATAAGAAGTACATCAATATGGAGCTGGATTATAAGTACAACGATCCACAGGACTCGCAGCGAATCTATTACCGCTCCGACCACTACAACTTCGCCAAGCACCAGATTCCCATTATCTTCTATTTCAACGGCCTGCACCCTGATTACCACAAGCCAACAGATGATATCGAAAAGATCGACTTCAAGTTGGCCGAAAAATCAGCCCGCCTGGTCTTCTACACCGCCTGGGAAATTGCCAACCGCGACCAGCGTTTAGTTGTCGATAGCAATAAGCAGTAAGTACTAAAATCCCGGCCCAACGAGTCGGGATTTTTACTTTTCTACCCACATCTCCAAAAGCGCGTAACTCAAGCTTTTGCCATGCGTATCTGTGGTGAGTGAAGTTGTTACACCGCCCGTTAGTGCCTGCTGACATACAAACTGAAGTGCGGGCAGGTTTGGTAATTCGTACCGGGCAATATCACCCGCTACAATATCCCGCAAATGTTCCTTAACAACTTCAGCGGTAACCCGACTACATAAAAACGGATAATCTTCTGCTTTGTAGGGAATCAGTGACAGGGTTAACGTATTGCCTTTATCTCCTGCTCTGCTGTGCGCAATGTCATACAATTTTATTTTCATGACCTGAGGACGGTAATACTGGACGTTATTTTCTCACGATCCATTAGGGTCGAAACGATGCCGACGACTTCATGAATGTATTTACGGGCACCACCGCCACCGGCTGGCCCATTGGTGTAGAGAGCTTCTACCTCTTCGCCTACTAGTGCTGCCTGTTGAGTTGTAGAAGCTCTACCTGCCACCCGCAGCCGGATTTCATATGGGTCTGGGTAATGACCAAAGTTCGTTCGGTGCACGGACGTGCTACCGATGTAATCAATTCGAAGATCGGTAAAACGATCCTGTAATCGCTCCTGAATAATCGAACCGGCTAATTGGGCTCGCCCCGGCGCATTCGAACCTGCATAGGAAATTTCACCTTCGCCAATAAAACCGGCTTCGTAACCTACGCTTACTTTTAACGTATCAGGCCGAGTTTGTCCTCGTCCACCTGTGGCCTTGACTTGATTATGGCCTGTTTCTTCCAAATGCACTTGCGTGAAATCAGCTATTACATCGGGTGTAATGTATCGACTGGGGTCCATGACTTCGTACAAAAGCTGTTCTTTTGCTGTCGCAACAGTCAGAATTCCACCTGTTCCCGAAACTTTACCAAACACCGCGGTTCCATCGGAATAAACATCGGCGAATGGGTGACCCAAATGAGCCATATCGGGTACGTCTTTTCGGTCAGGATCGGCGAAGTAGCCGCCCGTTAGCTGCCCTGCACATTCCAGCAAATGCCCGATTACCGTTCCCTGCCCAATCTGGTCGCTATCATCTAACGACCAGCCAAATTCATGCACCAGTGGGGATACAAAAAGTGAAGGATCTGCAACGCGACCCGTAATGACAATATCTGCGTTCGTTGCTAACGCGGGTAAAATAGCGTCGGTACCCAGATACGCATTCGCCGAAACAAGAGGGCCAGAATTCGTTAATGGCTTGCCCGTTTCAAGCGCGGTTTCCGTCCCCAACAATAAGCTAAACACGTCATCTCCCGTGACAGCTGCTACCGTTACGGACAAATTTAATCGCCGGGCGATGTCGACAATTTTTTGAGCGGCAGCCAATGGATTGGCTGCACCCATATTGGTAATCAGACGAACTTTCTTCTCCAGCAAATGCGGCAACAGACTTTCGATTCGACGCTCCAACAGTGGGTCGTAACCCAACATAGAATTCTGGCGTTTTCGTTTTTGAGCCAGCGCAATCGTTCGTTCGGCTAGGCATTCCAGCACGAGGTAATCTAACTGTCCTTGTTGAACCAGAATTAGAGATGGTTCCAGTCGGTCGCCGGAAAAACCAGCCCCGCACCCAATCCGAATTTGTTGTTTCATAGGTGAATAGAGCCAGTTAACAGAGCTGCCAGCGTCATAACTAACGTCGTACCGAACGCCCATTTCAGGATAAACTTCTGATGATCGCCTAAATCCACCTCAGCCAGACCAACCAGCAAAAAGGTCGAGGCTGTGAGCGGACTAACCGGGAAACCGACAGTCATTTGCCCCAGTAAAGCAGCCCGTCCAATTTCCAGCGGGTCGATGCCAAACTGAGTCGCCGTCTGACTCAGAATTGGGACGACGCCAAAGTAATAGGCATCGGGTGTAAAGAGCAGACTTGAAGGCATACTCGTGATAGCCGTAAGTGTCGGTAACCAGGCTGCGTGTTGCTGAGGAATGAGCGAAACCAGCGAAGTCGCCATAGCGTCGATCATTTTAGAACCCGTCAGAATTCCCGAAAAAACGCCTGCAGCAAAGATCATACTCGATACCATGAAAATGTTGTTACCGTGGCTCTTAAGCACTTTTTGCTGATCAGGTAGCCGGGGATAATTAATCAGCAACACAACAACGGCTGCCACAATGAACAGCGCTGGTGCAGGTACCCAGCCTTTCATCAGTGTGATGATTAGACCAATCGTCAGGACGGCATTTACCCAGAACAATTTCGGGCGTCGAAACTGACGTTGTTCTTCAGTCAGATTTTCGTGATGAACGTATCGTAGTTCACTAACACCGAGTCGTCTGCGCTCTTTCAGACCAAACCAGTAGGCAACAAAAATCACCCAACAGATACCCGCAATGATGGCGGGAACGTTCGGATTGAAGAGTTGCGTAGCATCTGTTTTTAACGTTGAAATGGCCCGTGCCGACGTGCCCGACCACGGCACCAGGTGCATTGGTCCGACACTGAGTGCAACAATTCCCGGCAGAATAAGTCGGTTAATATTTAGTTGTTTATAGATTGGTAGGAAGGCCGACATCACAATCATAAACGTAGCCGTTCCATCGCCATCCAGGTGTACAATCATGGTTAAAATGGCCGTACCGACAATTACTTTCAGCGGGTCGCCTTTCACAAAACGAATGATGCCCGCAATAATGGGATCGAACAAACCTGCGTCGAGCATCGTCGCGAAATACAAGACAGCGAACATCAACAAAATGCCCGTTGGAGCGACTTGTTTTATACCCGCCAGAATCATCTCTCCTAATTCTTTCGGACTAAATCCGGCCACAAAACCCATGACGACTGGCACCAGTACAAGGGCCGTAATGACCGACAGCCGCTTGGTAATGATCAGGGCTAGAAAAACGCCAATGGTGGCAAAGCCAAGTAGAGATAGCATGCTTTGGATTATTTTTTCAACACATTGCTCAATTGAGCCTTTGTCACCTCGGCTTGGGCGTCTTCGGGGAGCATGAAGCCTTCTTTTGTTAATTCAGTAGCGGCTTTCTGTACGGCAGCGACATAGGCTTCGTGGGTGCCGTATCGTTCTTCCAGTGACAGGCGAGGATCGCCGGCAGCCAATCGTTCGGCTTTTGTCGTTTTAAAGGGGATAAACATGCCATTCAGCGAATTCAGGTCGCCTTCGCCATAGCCAGCCCGACGCAGACTCCAGCCAGTATAAGTGCCCAGAGGTACTCGCATCGTGGTATTTCGAACGCCTGCAATCTCATTGCCATCCTGATCGACTTTCGGCACCAATACAACATAGGCATTTGCTTTCACAACCTTCGGCGGCTCCTGCGACACGACGCCCTTGATATGGTGCATATCGTAGGAAGGACCGAAATCGAGCAGAGGTACATTATTGAATTGCCCATTGTACACGACGCCTGGAATAGACGGCCAGCCAACGCTTTTCTGATCCGGAAGCACCAAAGTTTTGGCCTTTATGGTCGGATACACGCTCGCTGGCGGCTGTTTATTCTCTAGAACCCAGTGTTCAAGGGCAATCAATAATGCTCGTAGATTAGGTTGGTTTTGATTGTAATTCGTCATGAAACCGCTGGCCGGGTCGAGAAAACTGTTTGGCGAGTGCTGGGTACCCGCAAAGAGGTAAATCCGCACATTGTCGGGCATGACCAGGTCGTATTTCCCGTTCGGATCAGTGGTTGGTAAGGACGCCCGAATCTGCCGGTATTCCGACGAACTAAGCGTTTGCATAATCTTGGGGCAATCACCCGTCGACGAACAGGATTCCAGAATACCGCCGTTTATTCCAGAAACAGGATCTCGGGTAACACTCCAGGTGAAGGGCGGTTCATTGCTTGGATATAAGTGGTCTTCGTGCTGAAGTCCACCACCACCGGGTCGTCCAAAGCGAATATTTAAGGAGATACGCCGGGTTGCGATATGGGCGTTGATGCCATCAAAAACCCGCTTACCCATTTCGTCCTGATTAAATCCCAGCTGCAAAAAAGTACGGGTGAAATTGCTACACTGCGAGACGCCCTGCATAATAGCTGCCCGAATGGGGGTTGTTTGTGAACCTTCGGCCAAGAGCGGATTTCGATTATTGGCTTCATCGGCTACTCTAGTACGCAGAAACGACGCTATATCCCGAACAGCGGCAAAACCCAACCCGAGAACCAGCGGATTTTTAGCCGTGTAGACTAGCTCATAGATGTAATTCGGATCGAAACCATCTTTGAGTGAGAGTTGAGTCGTGCTGGGTTTACCCGGAAATGGAACAGTAGTACAGTCCGAAAATGCCCAGTCGCTGTTGGGAACAGGCATTCGTTGATCGGCTTCGTGAACCCGCCTGGTTAGTACTAAGCCCGTGTTGTCTAGACTAACTGTTTCGTAGCTGTGGTGCGTCATGCCACTGAATGGCCCGCTGCTCAGGTTCTGGGTTTTGGCTGGTGCAACCACTTGGAACTCTGCCCGAAGTTTACCCGTAATTTCTTTGCCGTTTTCGGTAGCAACCGGCACTTTCATCGTTAGGCGCGGGTTGCCAGGCGATGTGTCTCCGGCTAGTACATCGCCCTGCCAGGCGCACCATACATATACGTAGCCGCGTTTCAGCAGTACGGTATCAGCTGGAAATACATTTCCCCGATTCGGCAAACTCAAAAACAGTAATCCATTGCTTTTACTGATGTCTTTAGGACGTAGCAGAATAAACTCTGAGACGTACTCAACCATGCCCCGTTCATTTCGAGGAGCCAATTGCAGATCCTGAATGATTTGATTCTGAGGCAGCTTCGGATCGACTTCACCATAAGCCTGACCACGCACTCGTTCGTACATGCCGGCATTACCAAACGCTCGCCCGCCAGCGTATGATTCGGTGCTGGTAATGACCAGTTTCACAATTTTGGCCTGTGCCGAAAACGCCCACAAGATGAGGCAGCCGCTCAGGAAAAAGAGAAAACGGTATGTATAGCGAAAGGTCATGGATGAAATACGTTTTTTCGAGAGGGTTAGGGCTTCCGCCCAGAGCCGTGCCACGGTTCTTTAAACTATAAGGGTAACCGTGGCACGGCTCTGGGCGGAAGCCCTAATCCTGTCAGAAAAATTACATTGATTTGCCAGCCGCGATCTGCAACAACTCCTTGTCTGGATTATTTTTCACCTGATTTACATTGTCGAAAATCATGGTGGCCCCATTGTCGGCATTATACTGAGGCCATGTCGGCAGACCTTTGTGGTTCGGGTTGCCAGTTCGGGCGAAGGCAATCCAGGCACGGCTCATTTTATCGGCAAGGGTATGAGCATCTTTGCCGCCCCCTGTCATTTCTTCACAACGGCTGATGTTATCGAACACGAACGGAATTTCCATACAGTGCATGGCTTTGTAAGCACCATCCAGCACTGGCGACTGCCAGGTGAAGAGATACATGTATACTGGAGCTGCACCCGGAACGGCTTTGCCATTGGCCTGCCGAACGGTGAGCGGCCGGAAGTTGAAGTCAATGTCAATGTAATCGGATGGCTTCACAGTTTCGGGATAGGCTTTTTTCACCGCTGCCATATATGCGTCTGTTTTGTCGCCGTATTTCTTTTGCAAATTGGCTTTTGCCCCTTCCATCGAAATATCGCGGGTACCCGGTACGAAGGGCGTAAACTCATTTTTAGTCGACCCTACCAAGAGTGGAATGTCTTTCGAAAGCGCCTGAGCAGTTGCTTCCGAAGGTTGATAAGGTAGGAATGTACCATCATGAATTGGCCCCCAGCCGAGTCCCATCGTTGGTTTACCTTCCGCTTTTAGCGCATCTGCTACTTTACGGATAGCTTTTTTACCAGCCGCATTCAGACGTTCGTACGATATTTTTTGTAGCGAATCGATTTGTGTTGGTTGCAGGTGTAGCTCTTCCAGCAAAGCCGCGCTCACTTTTTTCGTCACATCGGGTTCCGCAAAGCTGGTTATGTAGCTACCACTCTGCACAATAGCTTTATGAAACAACCCTTTCGCAGAAGGTGCATTCATTAGGCTAGTCACTTTGCCACCCCCGCCTGATTGGCCGAAGATGGTTACGTTGCCCGGATCACCCCCAAACTGGGCGATGTTTTGCTTCACCCATTGTAAGGCAGAAACTAAATCCATCAGGCCCGCATTAGGTGAGTTCTTGTACTTTTCACCATAGCTTGATAAGTCGAGGAAACCCAGAATGTTCAGGCGGTGATTCACCGTCACAACGACCACATCGCCCTTTTTGGTCAGGTTTTCGCCATCGTAAGAAGGCAGCTCAACCGAAGAGCCGGCCGTAAAACCACCCCCATGCAGCCAAACCATCACTGGCCGCTTTTTCGCATTGCTGATTTCAGGCGTCCATACATTCAGGCTCAGGCAATTCTCATTGGTATAACCCCAGTCGTGGTGAAACGGGAACTCGATCTCATCATTCGTGGTCGTCGTTACGTCCATCGGGCAAACGGGTCCATAGGTCATCGAACTACGAACGCCCGTCCATGAATCAGGTTTCGTCGGTGCCATGAACCGCTCAGCCTTTGCATATGGTATTCCTTTGAAGGTGAACGTACCATTATGGATGTATCCTCGAACAGAACCGGACTCGGTAGGAACAGTGGCAATACCTTTGCCTGCCATAATGGGATTTTGCCCAATGGCCAACAACGGCAATGTAAGGACAGTTAGAACGAATAAAATTGCCTTGACTTTCATAGGTTTAGCGAAATTTGATGGTTGTTATATAAATGATCACACACAATTGTGCCAGTCAAAAAGTAGTAGCTATTGATTCACTACTCCATTCATTTTCAGAATTTTACTAAAAAATAGGAGTTGGTAAGGCAATGAATTTCCCCAGTAGTCCCAGGTGTGTGCGCCGGGTCGCTCAATGTAATCGTGCGGGGTTTTGTTCTCCATTAGTTGGCGGTGCAGATCACGGTTTCCCTCGATCAGGAAATCATCGACTCCAATATCGAAAATCAAGGGTAAGTTGTTCGCCTTTAACTTATCGGCCAGTGTCACCATTGTATAGCCGGGATAGGGTGAATCGCCAGCTGCAGGTGGGCCAAGTAACCTGGCAAAATTTTCGGAACGGGACTTGGCAAAATCGGCGGGTACTTTCCAGGTGGACGTATTAATATTCATTACCCCGCTCATGCTTCCGGCAGCACAATAGAGATCGGGATGGCGGCTTGAGATATACATCGCCCCATGTCCGCCCATCGACAATCCTGCAATGATACGTCCCTTCCGGTCTTGAACCGTGCGGTAAGTATTGTCGATCTTGTCAATTAACTCTTTTGAGATAAAGGTCTCAAACTGGCTGGTTTTAATAAGCGGGCTGTCGAAATAGTAACTAGTCGGATCACCGTCGGGTGTTACGATAATAATGTTGTATTGATCGGCGAGTTGGTGCAAAAGAGTTTTATCGGGCACCTTGGTCAGCCAATCGCGAAAACTACCTGTGCCGCCGTGGAGTAGATACAGCACCGGAAACGGTTGTTTGGCCTTTTTATATTGCGCGGGTAGTACCACAGCCGCCCGAAGCGTTCGGTTCATGGCGGCACTAGGTACATCCAGGGTATCTACTTTGGCAGCCAGTGAAGGCAACGCAAGCAGGGAGAGTATAAGAATTAAAAATAGGTTGGTAGGTATTCGATGCATTAGTCTATTGAACAGTAGTCCCGTTCGCTTTCAGGACCTTGTTAAAAAATAAGACGTGATTAGGCAGGGAGTTTTGCCAGTACTCCCAACTGTGACCACCCGGACGTTCGCTGTAATCATGCGGGGTTTGATTGAAAACCAGTCGACGGTGGAGTTCTCGATTGGGTTCAATCAGAAAATCATCGACGCCACAATCAATCACCAACTTCAGGCCATTGGTTTTCATTTTGTCTGCCATATTCACGACCGAGTAAGCTCCATAGTTATCGGGCGATTGCTCGATAGAGCCTAAAATTTTCTCAAATTCTCCTTTTATATTCTTGGCCATATCGGGCGGGAGTTTCCAGCTAGCCATTTCCAGATTCAGGGCACCACTCATGCTTCCAGCCGCGCAATAGAGATCGGGGTGGCGTGTGGCCAGATACAACGACCCATACCCACCCATCGACAGCCCCGTAATAACCCGGCCTTTACTGGAGCTAACCGTACGATACGTCCTGTCTATTTTGTCAATGACTTCTTTGGTTAAATACGTCTCGAACTGGCTATCCTTAATGACTGGGCTGTCCAGATAATAGCTAAAGATTTCGCCTTCTGGCATCACAATGATGAGATTATACTGATCAGCCAAGCGATGTAGGAGCGTTTTATCGGGTGTTTTGGTGATCCAGTCGTTAAAATGACCATAGCCACCATGAAGCAGATACAGAACCGGATACTTCGTTTTGCTCTTTTCCGTTGACCGGTACGATTCGGGTAATACAACTGCCGCCCGCAGGTTTTTCTTCATCACCGCACTCGGAATATCGAGCGAATCTACCTGCGCACTAAAGGCTGATAAAGACAGGATTTGTAAACTGATACAGAAGAGAAGACGGAAAAAATATGCCATATACGGTTAGCAGAAAACGTTGCTAGTTTTGCCTGTACGACCAAAGGTATGTAGATCGATTCTCAAATATATCCTATTGCTTCACCTGTTCATCATATATAAATTGCCTCACCTAGTTTATAAATGAACTGGTATCTTTAGGAAATTTTATAAGAATTAATAAATTCTCATAAATCGCTCACAACAAGTCGTTTACATGAAACTTAAGACGGGCAAGGAGGAGATTGCGTACTTACTTGAACAGGTAATCAAGAAGTATCAACTCGCTACTGGTCAACGAATCGTACGGAATACGAATCCAAAAAACTACGAAGAGGTCGCCAAAACACTCAGTGTTATCAGTAATGAATTACCCAATACGGCTCCTCAACTGGAACATGATCCTTATCCGCCCGATCCAAATCCCAAGCAACTCGATTATCCTCACCGGAAGTACGACATAACGGGTGTTCAGCTGAAGGATGCCTACAATCAGCTGGTCGCCCATCCCCGCTCGTTTCTAATCGATGCCAGTTACATTTATCTGTATGGGGTTGGACGTAAAGGATTCGAGCAAAATCCGCAGGATTCTAATCTCGTCGAGGGGTCAGATACATCCCTAACCTTACTGAAAGATGAGCAGGAAGCACTTCGTCAGCAGTTAGTAGCCTGTCAGCAGGAATTAGCTGCAACAAGCATTCGACTAAATGCTTCGTTCAAAAAACAGAAGACCGTCTGGCTCGTTAGTCTGCTCAGTCTTCTTGCCATTCTGGTCGTTGTCAGTGTTAATTGGTTCACCGAACGAACGGAGTGGTCCACTCTTCGGAAAGATCTGAATATTCTCCCATACCAGCCCACACAGGCTGAGGTTGACAGCTTATCAGGCATTTGGCTATATTATACGGGGGCACCCCAGGCAAGGGGTAATGACCCTAACCGGTACCATCAGGTCGCCAATAATCTTGTTGAGATAATCTACAAAGACGGCTATTTTACGTTTTATCGACACGGTGCCAACATCGACCATACGGGCTACGTACAATTTGAATCCCCTTCGCTTGTTTCCATTTATTCGCGAGTAAAAAACAATACGAGTAATGTAGAATCGCCAATTCATGCCCTGCTACGGCTGGATAAAGGCAAAGGCCACCTCACCAGCATTGCCACAACCTGGAGTTTTGACACAGGAAAAAGCAACGATATGATTGGTATCCGAAATGTGTTTATCAAGCAGGGCGAAGGAGGCTCGCTCGAAGAAATTATCAACACGCCCGAAAACGCTAATTGCCACTGCAAGATTATGAAGTGGACCCAGTCGCCGAATCGGAGTAAGACGTTCCAACTCAAATATAGATTGCTGGATACGCTTGCCGATGAATCGCTAAAAAACCTGATCAACGAGAAAAGCATTCTCCTGCGAGAACCGCAGGAGGGGCTTATTCTCACGCCAGAACTGATGAACAAACAGCAGTAAACTTTATTCGTTCTTACCTCCGCCGACTTGCCCCGCTTTGGCAGGAACGCCGGGTTGGGTAATCTCGAAATTTTCTTTCTGTTTCGCATCGGCTACCATCTTCCGAACGTCGGCCAGTAGTTTTTTTGCGTCGTAAACAATACCATCTTTCACCGTATAGGTAACACCACCTACGCGTTCCACTTCATTCTTCTCATTAAGATGAATGGCTCCTGTTCCGTAAAGTACTTTTAGATTTGCCAGCGGGTTCTGATCGACAATTACAAAGTCGGCCAGTTTGCCTACTTCTACCGAACCAATCTGATCGGCCATACCGAGTGCTTCGGCTCCTTTCAGAGTAGCGGCCCTGATTACTTCGAGCGGGTGAAAACCGGCTTCACGCAGGAGTTCAAGTTCGCGGATGTAAGCAAACCCGTACAGTTGATAGATGAATCCAGAATCTGACCCCGCCGTTACACGTCCACCCCGATTTTTATAATCGTTGATGAACGCCATCCAGAGTTGGTAGTTCTTTTTCCAGGCCACCTCCTGCTCGGTTCCCCACGATTGCCAGTACGAGCCGTGCGAAATACGGCTCGGTCCATAAAATCGCCATAAGCTCGGCATCGTATACTCTTCATGCCATTCGGCGCGTCGGGCCAGCATTAGCTCGCGATTGGCTTCGTAAATATTAAAGGTTGGATCAAGCGTGAAATCCAGCGCAATGAGCTCGTCCATTACCTTATTCCAGCGGTCGGAGCCAGGTTTAGCGGCTTGCTGCCAGAGGTTACCGGCTTCCTCAAAACGATTTTGCTCGTTGCTGTAGTTGTAGGAAACCGGATAGTTTTGAACCGTTTTATCTTCGAAAAGAGCTTCGGGAAGTCCATACCAATGTTCGAGTGAGGTCAGACCTGCTTTAGCCGTGGCCAGGGCATTCATGCGAGCCACCTCCAACTGGGCGTGGTGACAAGCCGAACGCAACCCAAGCTTCTTATTTTCTTCCAGAGCTGCCCGGAATATGTTCGGTTCTGCACCAAAGAATTTAATGCCATCGGCACCGCGTTTGGCATTCAGCTGCACCCAGGCTCGTGCCTGTTCGGGAGTGCTAATCGGCTCCTTTGCTCCCTGCCCAAATACCGTGTAGGCTTTAATCCGTGGCGCTGTAATTTCGTTTCGTTCGCTTTTTGCCCGGTGTTCGAGTACCCAGTCGAGGCCATTGCCACACGATGGGTCACGAATCGTCGTGATGCCATGCCCAAGCCAGAGTTTAAATACGTATTCGGCGTTAGCGCCCTGCGCTTGCCCACCAATGTGGCCGTGCATATCCACAAAACCTGGCATCAGGTACATGCCTTCGCAGTACAGTTCTTTGTCGCCGGGCTCAGCTTTGGGCCGACCTCTCACATCAATTGGAACGCCGGGATAGCCCACCTGACGGATCTGTGTAATCCGATTTTTCTCTACAACAATGTCAATGGGTCCAACTGGGGGCGCTCCTGTACTATTAATTAAGGTTACACCCCGGATGATAAGTCTCCCAAACGGCCCATCACCTTCATGACGTGGCGGTGACTTTTCGACCTGAGCGGAAAGGGAGTGAAGAATGGCAAATGAAAAATGAAAAATAAAGAGGAGCCGAGCGAAAGGTTGTATCATGATTAGGTAGTTCGTTCGATAAACAGTTGTAAGATAAGCGAAACGGTCGGACTTTTGTAGCACGCGTGGCCGAAACAAGCCTATTATGAAACAGATCGTTACCAAAAATTTCTTACTGATTGTTCTGGTGCTTGCCGTTGTGTTTGCCTTCGTGAAAAAAGCGACCATTTTTCAGAAACAGCCCGATCCGAAACCAAAGCCTGCCGATACACTGTCGGCTGCGTTTACCAGCTATTGGTTTTCGGGCAAGGCCGAACTCAATAAGTACCAGCTCAAACAGGCAAAGAATGGTGCTTTGAATGCTGGCGAAGCTATGCTGATCTTCATGAGCGAAGATTTTCGGACCGATAAGCAGGTGAAAGCCGAAAGCAAGGACAACGCACTTCCCGTATTGAAAACAACCAGCTCGAAAAAGTTTTCGACGGGTGTCTACGAGTACTCCCTGCTTACATCAGTTTTTACGCCAATTAACAACCCGTTATTCCCGAACACGCTGAAAGTCAGCCTTTCTGATCAGGAGTGGGATGGACATAGTTATCTTCAGGCCAATTACCGTAACAACGGCTATCAGGTGAGCGGAAAGTCATATTATGAGAAAGAGGCTGACGAAAATTATACCATTGCCAAAGCGATGTTCGAGGATGAACTCTGGAACCGGATCCGGCTAAATCCGGATAAATTACCTACTGGTGAAATTCAGTTAATTCCGGGTACAATGGCTGCTCGACTACGGCATAAATCGCTTCAACCGTTAGCGGCCAAAGCCACGCTGGCGGAGTATGAAGGTGTATTGTTTCCGGGTATGTACCTTAAGTCTTACACGATCGAATACCCTACTGATGACCGGACGCTGATTATTATTTTTGAGAAATTGTTCCCTCATAAAATTGTCGGTTGGGAAGAAACCTACGACACAAAAGATAACCTTCTGACCTCAAGGGCCGTTTTAAAGAAAACAAGTCAGCTTGATTACTGGAATCATAAAGCCCCCGCCGACAGTGTGTTACGGAATCAGCTACTGTCGACATTATAAGAATCAGGTGCTCCAATCAGAAAAAATCTGGTAAGCTAGCGTATTGAGACCTCATGAAACATACACTTATTGGTTGCTTCTTTCTAACACTACTCGTTTCCTGTTCCGGTACTGGTGATAAGGCAAAAACCCTCACCGACGGACCCGTTTATACACTGATTTTTCTGGATAAAACCCGTAGTGTGAATGTCAATAAAGCCTTCATCGCTCAAAAATACCAGAAGGCGCTAACCGATATTATCGAACAGAATATCCGGCAGAAAGGCGATAAACTAGATGTGTATTTCATCCATGAAAACACCTCCAAAGCCCGTGCGTTGAGCCTGACCGTTCGTTCGGAAATGGACGATGTGTCTGCCGCTAGTCCCACTGATCGCGAAGCCGCTGAAACGGAGTTTACCTTATCCCTGACTCGCGAGAAAGCGCAAATTCGGCAACGCGTATTCCAGCAGTTGGCTGCACAAAATACAGGTGCATCGAATCAGGAAACAGATATTTGGGCCAGCCTACCCGTTATTGCGAAGGCGAACGAGACCGGAGCCACTGTGAAAGTGTATTACCTCAGCGACATGATCGAAAGTGTAAAAGGTGCTACCCGGCGCGACTTTCAGGTGAAGCCCCCCAAAGACAATGCCCAGGCCGACGACTGGGCCAAAGTTGACGTCGAACAGCTTAAACGCTATACCATTGGTAGCCCCGACATTTCGATGATATTGCCGTTTGAGCCAAATGCGTCAATCAAAGAAAATAACCCAGCCGTAACGCAGTATTGGCAAACGCTATTTTCAGCCTTGGGCGCAGGGGCGGTGACGGAGGAATAACTGTCTGGTTAATACCGCCGTTATCATGCTGATACTTCGGCTGGTATCTCGAATTGGTAGCCCACAGAAAAACCAGAAAAATCACTTTTCAGGCAATAGGAGGTCAATACGAGCCCGTCTCCTTCGCGCTTTACGGCGAGGTAATGAAACATTGGCTTATAGGTCAATGCCAGATCGGGCAACCGGCTGGGAGACGTATTGAGTGGCTGGCGAAGACCACCTCCACCACCAATCACCAGAAACGTTTTGCCCTCAAATTCGTAGCGCTCAAAGGCATGCGAGTGACCGGTAATAAACAACCGCGCTTTCTGCGATTTGACATAAGGTGGAACAAACCGCTGCTGCACTAATTTCGACGAACCGACTAATTTACTATTCGAGTAAGGGGCATGGTGACAGGTAACGATAACCACCTTCACGGCAGGATCATTATCCAGTTCGGTTAATGTTTGTTCATACCAGGTTTGTTGCGTCACTAAATCAGCTACGGAGAGCGTGCTGAAATTGGAGTTCAACATAACCACAGTAATTTCGTCGGTTGTTTTTACGTAGCCCGTATGAATGTGTTCGGGGAAGCGCTGTTGAAAATTCTTCGCGCCTTTACGAGGGCGACCCATTACATCATGATTGCCCATAATAGCGTACACCGCCGTTCTGACTTCAGTACACTGGAGTAAAAACTGATCAATGATCCGCCATTTCCTGTTGCGATAGCCCAGCGAGACGATATCGCCCAGCCAATAAAGTACTGCCGGACGAATCCGTAGAATTTCTGTAAAAATCGCCTGGGTAGCTTTCGTATTCTGATGCGTCCGCAGGACCAGGCGCTCAACCCACATAGGAGCCTGCGTATCGCTTAAAAATAGAATTTCGCGTTTTGTTGTACTTTGTTCCATAACGTGCTTCCGTTTACCAGGAAAATGCCCGCCATACAAACTGAATTTCTGCAGTGAACGCAGCGTTTTCAGCCGCTACGGCATCGAACCACTTTAACTCACCCGCCAACCGGATCTTACGCCCGATTGGATAAGTATATGACGCAGCAGCCATCCAGCCCAGGCTATTGGTATTGCTGAAAACCGTTCCGGCATAATCGAGCCGCGAATGATTCACATACATACCTGTTCCGGCGGTTATGGCAAGCCGACGAACCAGACTTCTATCGGTTCCTCTAAGCCAGGCCAGCGGCATGGAGAACACCAGCAAAATAGGAATGGCCGATACATAAACATGGGCATTGTCGCCTGCTACCTGTCCTTTATAACTGTACATGGTTGTCCAGCCCGTTTCCAGTCCCATTCGTAGCCGATGGTCAGGATACCACATCACACGAAGCGAACTCGGAACCCCAAATCGACTAACGTGCGTTTGCTCCAGCGTAGCCGGTACACCAAGGTGTGTTGAGTAATAGGATAATCCACCACCCGCCGATACAACCAAGGTATACGGCCCGCGCGTTGTATCGGTCAACGTTGGTAACGGACGCTGCTGCCGACGAACCCTCGGTTGTTGGGCCATAACGGTTAGGCTACTAATGAATAGACAAACCAGCCACACTATTGTTTGTAAACGGATATTCATACGCTTACTGTTGTTCGATATAATGATAATACGCAACTACGGGCGAATAGTTAGAAAGAATCCCATCGAAATGGTTCTGACTAATAAACTCACGGATAAATTCGGGCTCATCGAGCGTCCAGACAAAAACCGTCAGACCTTCTGCCTGCATGGCCAATACTTCATCTGTCTGAGGACCCAATGTCCAGCGGGGAGCCCAGATACGTGCGTCTAAACTACGTGTAATGGATGTATCCAGTTCGCATAAAATAGGGGTGTTGTCCTTGTTGGCCAGCGCTTTATAGGAGTCTACAGCTTCTGTTGTGGGTAATCCAATTATAATGCGCAGGTTCCGGCCAGCTAACAGCGCCTTCTGCCGATATTTCTGCTGAATAGCCTGTACTTTATCCATCGGGCCAATGTATTTGGTATCGAGCCAGACAAAATTTAGCGATGTGTTATTGACAACCGTTTCCAATGCTTCTTCAAGGGTTGGAATTTTCTCACCATTAATCAGCCGGACCAGCGTACTTAGCTGCTGATACGTATAATCTTCTAAAGGCCCGGTGAGGCCATTTTTCTGAATAAGCCGTAAATTCAGGGTGTTATCATGGTATAGAACCGGAACACCGTCTTTGGTAAACCGTACATCGACCTCAATACCTGTGGCTCCTAATCGTGACGCCAGCTTGATAATTTCCACTGAATTTTCTGATGCAGGTAATAAATCTGACGTTCGCCCTCCGCTTCGGTGCGCCATTATGGAAAACGGCTTTGGGTTTAATGGTCGGTTATATGTTAACGTGAGTTGGTTATTGAGAGCCGCTGATTTATCGCCGTATAGTCCGTCAACAACCAATGTATCGCCCGGCGCTAAACTGCCTTTGAACAGTTGTAATTTCCCGTTGTGCTTTTCCCGTAGAATCAATCTTACTTCGCCGATAGACGCATTTACCAGTTTACGCCAATACCCTTTCAGTACCAGGCTATCGGCTTCAGGAGTACCTTCCAGATTAAAATAAGTGGCATCTGTGCCTGTGAAAATGGATAAATAATGCGTGGTATCCGTACCCGTAAACAGGTATGTCCACTTCAGAACTGCCTGATCGCCAAATTGACTGGCACCATTTGAAACCGTATAGACTCCCTCCATTGCCTGCCGAATAGACGGCACAAATTGCCCAGACCCAGGTATGTTTGAAAATTCATAAGGCACGATAGCTTCATATGTCTTTCGACAACTGTTGAAGACTATAAACAACAAGCCTATTAGTAGATAATGCGTCAGTTTCACAGGATAAAGCCAAAAATAAGTTGTGGGTAGAACAGGTTTCGGTCGAACGTGTCGTACAGTGACCAAAGCTGCCAGTTGAAATTGGAGTAAGCCGCCCGGATTCCCACCGATACATGCCGCTGATTATAAAAAGGCTGCTCCAGAATAAAGGTGAAGGCGAAGCCATTTATCGCCCGCCGATTATAAACGACGGCCAGATTACCCACCTGTGAGCGATAATATAAATCGATGATAGCCTCAGACTTAACAGTAAGCCTGAGATCTCTCGTTAGCTTATATCCCATTGATATACTGGGAAACGTTTCGACACCATAGGCCTCGCTGGCAAATACATCTTTGATCTGGAGTGCACCCAGCCAGCCTGTTACATCATACCCCGCCGACAAAAACAAGCGATTGGTTAAGGGAGTAGCCCAGCGTAACCCCAAACCCAGGTTACTTTGCACAAACTGAGTCTGAAATCGACTTGCTAAAAAAAGGTGTTTGGTTAAACCTCGCTGGATATTAAAATCAACAGCGGGTACACTTACCCGAACCTCTTCCGTTAGTTCGGGAGGAGTAGTTGTAAACACGGCTCCGACTGATTTACGCCACTTGCCTGGCAAAGGAGCCTGCGGAAAATAAATTCCTGGTTGTAAAGGCCAGGATTCGGGCGACTGCCCCAGTGCAAACGACGCTACTACGACCAATAAACCCACCGATTGGGAGATTCTGGCGACGATATTTCGTAAAATGACCACCTAACAAGTTGGTATAAGAATCAGAAGTAGTAAACCGTATTAGGGAGGATTATGTTGCGAGTAACTGTACTTCTATATACGTATTTAATTGCGTAAACCCAGCTGATAATATACAATAATACCTAAGCCGCCTAATCAATATGTTACTACTTAATTATATGTACATCTATATTGTATCCGAAATTATTCAACAGGTTCTCGACGACAAGATTTCCTTTTGATAAACGCTATTGCTTTTCGCTATCTATCCAACGTCAAAAATTTTTCTTAAGGATTTTCTCCACAATAAATCAGCCCGAATGATCATTCGGGCTGATTTATTGTGGAGAAAAGGCGCTTATGTTGGCTTGAATAAGCTAGTGTAGAAATAGAGAATGCTTATTGTTTGGATAGATTTGGAGCTGTAGGTAATTTAGTACGAGTGGCTAAATAAGGATAATCGGCCATTAACTGGACAATTTTTCGCCAGTTATTGTACAGAAACCAGTGAATATAGGCGCCCGACTCATCGACTCGCTTGAACTCTCGAATAAGGGCTTTATCGGTTATGGGGTCAGCTATTCTGAGTATCATTTTTAGGCCGATATTAACGTCTTCTAATTCAGCCTTAGTAAACTCTTTGCCCCATTGGCGAGGGAGGGTGCCTGGGAATACTACCTCGGAAGCAATCAAGGTTTTAATATACTCCTTGAGTAAGTCTATATTAATCTGGTTATCCATCGTTGTTGAGTTTCGTCGTGTACGAAGACCACCAAAATCTTGCCAATTCAAAAAAATAGGTATACAAAATCTATTAGATGTATAGCTGATTATTCTGCAATAATCAGTCTTTCTACACATTAGTGACGAAGGTGCCTTTTTCTAGCGTTAGACCGCAATAGCCTAAACTCTGTTTTTCGTCAGTAAGTTAGGGAGTATTAATTTTTTGAATAGTGAGGAGCAGCCGGGTTCACTATCTGGTAATTGCCTGTCCTACAATAAAAACGGCTATATTGTAGTGTAATCAGTCCCACTATAGTAGTGGGACTGATTAATTTACATCTATGGGGCTTTCTTGAGAAAGTGCTTAGTTATAGCCGGCTAAAAACGCTGACCTCAACAAGGTCAGCGTTTAAACCTAACCCATAAGAGCTCACAGTTTTTCTTGAAAACTATGATCGTAAACAAATTATGCAATAATTGAGCCAAGCAGTAACATGATGGCTGAATAGTGGACTAGCTAAGCTCTACCCAACGAGTAGCAAATACTTGGCCGTTTAGTAAAAACGCCCTGTGTAGTCGAGAGAATTGGTATGTTTTATGTGGGGACTAATAGCGTATGAAAATAGGCGTTCTTCTATTGCTTTTTCTAACACAGCATGGGTTAGCCCAAAGCGACACCATCCTGAACAGGTACCAGTTTCGATACCCTCTCAATAAGTCTGTATTGGCCGATGCACCTCTGAAGGCCAAGCCCCTAATCTCCTCTACAACCTTACTGACGATCCCTGCTAATTCAGTAGTAAGTATTATTGAGAAAGACAGTGAGTTTTATAAGGTCATCTACAATAATAGAGATGGGTATATTCCTTACATATACCTCGAAAAGGATTTTGAGACCTTTAAAAGTCGAAATTACCCGCACAAATCAATTAATGAGACCAGCAATGGATTAGTAAATGCAGTACCCCCACCTGATACGGCTAACTGGTATGGGAAAATTGGCGTGATCTGTCCTATCCGAAAAGAGCCAAACTCGCAATCCGAAAACCTGTTCAATTTGCCCATAGGAACAATTGTTAAACTACGTCGATATGACTATAGCTATTGGCGGATTGAATTGGGTAGGCAAATTGGCTATGCTGGTGTCTACTATATTGGGGAGGTGTCAAAATCTGCCAATCCATTTGTGCCTACCCGCTATACAGGTCCTACTTATGATCGCTATGAAGCCGTGACGCGAGACAGTACGTTCAGGAATAGATCGTCTATCCGCACGGAAGTAAATAAAGGGCGCCCTTCTATAAATCTGCAGAAAAATAAGCCGTCCGTACGGCCCAAATAATGAGTAAGGCTAATGCCAAGACGCTGGTAATAGCTGATTTTATTAATCGCCGATTAATCTGTAAAGCTGGTTTAGTCAAATAGCTTCATCGCATACTGCACTGGGTACTATAAACCAGTACTTGCCTCTTGCTCAAAATACAGAAAAGCCTGATTGGTTGAGCAAATCTGGTGAATCAGCCAGATTGCCTGGGCGCAAATCGCGGTTCAACCAATAAAAAGCCCCATTTGACGGCAATATGCCCCATTTGTAGGCTTTACTAAAGTCACTCATCCAGCTAATCTGGACTTCCAACCAACTTGTTCCGTCATCCATTCCCTTTTTTTTTCAAGGGTGAATCGGCCCATGCAATTTTGTCTTCGCAAAGTCCTGAAAGCTTATAGTGTAGATGGCTCAGCAATCTGCTTCTCCTCCCCAGAGAATCAGTTTTACTGGTCTTCAAATGGCGTAGAAACACACACTTTTCCAACTCTCTACCTTATGAAAATACATATGCTGGCAGTAGACTTCTCCATACTATCGTGTGCTTCATGGCTTCAGGCTGTACCACTCTCTCAACTGGCTCCTATCTATTTTAATACTACTTGTGCCGACCTACTTAAGGCTACCAAGAGCGATTAGCAACTATAAACTGCCGTACTGAATGCCATAAGATGGCTCAAGATGACCCCATGCAGTTTAGAACTTCAATGGTCATACAATGCTGATAGAGGTCGAATCTATCTGACTGACGAAGTGAATCAAGCGAGTAACTAATCATCAGACCGCAATCTGCAAATCAGGAGCGGTCGTCTATAAAATCTGAAAGATGGAATTTTTTGATCAAGGCGAAATAAGTCGACTAGCCAGCCTGATGAAGGCCGTTGGCCATCCATTGCGGGTTCAAATTGTAGGTATACTAGCTCAGGAGCGGCTAGTCAGCATACCTACGCTGCAAAACCACTTACCTAGCATTGATCAATTTGTACTGTATAGCAATTTGAGCTTCCTGCATGAGAAGAAGATTCTCAAAAAACACCGAAAAGGCCGGGAAATCTATTATTCGTTAACGGACAATATGATCAATGATGGCATAGCTCTTTTCTCGCTGAGTAAACTAGTAAAACCAACCATACATTCATAAATAATCCTAATCTTCATGCAAGCAATTTTCTACAGGTTTCTGCAGACAGTATTCCTGTGTGCAATCCTACTAGTGGGAAGCCTAAACGCTTTCGCCCAGGACCGGCAGGTAACGGGAAAAACGACCGGTTCAGATGGTCCGGTTCCAGGAGTAAATATTGTACTTAAAGGCACGCAAACCGGTACTACCAGTGATGCCAATGGTAATTTTAAGATCAGTGTGCGGGGTAGTAATCCTGTTTTAGTGATTTCGGCAATCGGCACAAAAACTCAGGAGATTACGGTCGGTAATCAAACTAATATTGAGATAAAACTTGAAGATGATGCTACTGCACTGAGTGAAGTTGTCGTTACGGGTTACTCAACTGAAAACCGACGCGATGTAACGGGGGCTGTCTCCACCGTAAAACCAGCCCAATTAAAAGTTGTTCCCTCAACCAACGTCGAACAGCAATTGCAGGGGCGTGTTGCCGGTGTAACCGTAATTACGAACGGACAACCTGGTACGACCAGCCAGATTCGGGTGCGGGGGTTTGGCTCGTTTGGAGGCAATCAACCTTTATATGTTGTTGATGGGGTTCCGACCCAAAATGTCCAGTACATTTCTCCCGATGACATTGAAAGTACCACGGTGCTTAAAGACGCGGCTGCGGCTTCTATTTATGGAGCGCGGGCTGCCTCAGGTGTGATTGTAATCACGACAAAGAGAGGGCAACGGCATAACCAGAAATTAAGCATTACGTATGACGGTTTGTATGGGGTAACTGACCCTGGACATGGGCCGAAGATCCTCAATCCGCAGGAACAGGCTGATTGGGCCTGGCAAGCTCGTAAAAATGATATTTATCAGGCAGGCGGCACGGTTGGTCCCGACAGCTTTACCGGTATTGCCAACGGGCAGTATGGATCAGGCCCAACGCCCGTCTTACCTGATTATCTCTTGGTCGGCACAAGCACGGGACTATCTGCTTCACAAGTCGATTTAACGGCTGAAGCAGCTAAATACAATGTAAATCCGCTCAACGGGGCTATTTATAACGTCATTCCTTCTAATAAGGCAGGGACTGATTGGTATGGCGCCATTACTCGTGTAGCTCCATTGACTCGCCACACACTGGGCTTTTCGGGTGGTACCGACGCCAGCCGATTCTACATCAGTATTGGCATGCAAAATCAGGCGGGTATTGTAACGTACAATAACTTTTCCCGGTATTCACTCCGAGCCAATACGGAGTTTGATATTACCAAAAAATTACGTTTTGGCGAAAACTTCCAGCTTACCTACATTTCTAATACAGGTGTACTGGGAAGTACAGGCAGTCAGTTGGGAAATGGTACGAACAATAACTCAAGCTCATCTACAGATGAAAATGATGTGTTGACAGCGTTTCGTATTGCGCCAATCATTCCGATTTATAACTCGTTTGGGGGCTATGCAGGCACCGCTGCCAAAGGCTTTAATAACCCCAATAACCCCGTAGCCAACCGGGATGCGGCCAAGAACAATGGCAATTTCAACATTTTCGGGTTTGGCAATGCCTATCTCGAATATGATGTAATTCCTGACTTAACCCTTAAAAGTAGTATTGGCGGAACCTATTTTAACAACTACTACAATAGCTACGGACGAGTACAGTACGAAAACTCGGAGAATAACACCACTTATACGTATAGTGAAGGATCGGGTTATGGATTAGCCTGGACATTTACGAACACGGCATCGTATAAGCATAAGTTCGGCATTCATGACCTTGCGGTCTTAGGCGGTATTGAATCCCTGAATACAGGGGCAGGTCGTAGTATCAGTGGGTCGGGGCAGAACCCATTTTCTACAGACCCTAACTACGTCACCATCAGCACAACCACTCCTGGTGCTACTCGGCAAGTAGGTAGCTCATATGGTCTGGGGAATAAATTTTTCTCTTTGTTTGCCCAGGCTCGGTACACCTTCAATGATAAATACATTTTGACCGGCGTTGTTCGTCGGGATGGTTCATCACAGTTTGCTAGTAGCAATCGCTACGGGGTGTTCCCGGCAGTATCGGGCGCCTGGCGCATTTCTTCGGAAGAGTTCATGAAGAATTTGCCCTGGGTATCAGACCTGAAAATTCGGGGTGGATATGGTATCATGGGTAACTCAAACTTCCTGAGTGCTACCAATCAATATAACCTGTTTGCTTCTAACGCTGCCAACGGCTATGATATTAACGCAAGTAATGGCTCGGTTGGATCGGGCTTTTACCGTAGTCAGATTGGGAACCCTGCTGCCAAATGGGAAAGTAGTATTACCTCCAACATTGGTGTTGATGGATCATTCTTTAATAATAAATTAGAAGTCTCTCTCGACTTCTGGCGGAAGGATACGAGAGATCTATTGTTTCAGCTTAGCCTGCCTGGTGTAGTGGGCGACCGGGCCAGTGCTCCCTACTCGAACGTTGCCAGTATGCGTAATCAGGGTATTGACCTGTTAATTACAAACCGTGGTAATGTCACTAAAGACTTAGGGTATGAAGTAACGTTAGTTGGGGGCTTTCTACAAAACAATATTACCTCTCTGGCCCCAGGAGTCCCTTATTTCACGGCGGTAGGCAACAGCTCTCAACGGTTGAGTGTACCTGTTATTCGCAACCAACCGGGTCATCCACTGTCTTCTTTTTACGGCTATAATGTGATCGGCTTGTTTAATAGCAAAGAGGAAGTGGCTGCTGCTCCTACACAAGATGGCGCTGCTCCTGGTCGATTCCGGTATCAGGATGTCAACGGCGATGGGAAAATTGACGATAGTGACCGAACATTCCTGGGAAGCCCCATTCCGAAATTTACAGGTAGTATTACTGTCACATTACGCTACAAAGGCTTTGACCTGAATACGAATATTTACGCGTCACTTGGGTCGCAGATTTTCAATTACTCGAAATGGTATACCGATTTTAACCCCTCTTTCACCGGAGCTGCTGTCAGCGCACGGGTAAAAGATTCCTGGTTACCTACACACACGAATACGACCGTCCCCATTTTCGAAACGGCCTCTAACTTCAGCACCAACACACAGGCAACTTCCTACTACGTCGAAAATGGCTCGTATGGTCGTATGCAATACCTAACGTTAGGGTATACTGTACCAGCTGCGATGCTGAACAAGATTCATATGAGTCGCCTGCGGATATCATTAACAGCAACCAATCTATTCACAATCACGAAATATAAAGGTCTGGACCCAAGCGTTGGTGGCGCAGCGGATACGAGCTTTGGTGTCGACGTTGGTAACTACCCAATTACTCGTGCCTACAATGTTGGCTTAAGCTTTGGCTTATAAAATATTTACGTAAAGGCAAGATATTCAGCTTTATACGTTTAGCCGCTTACTCTACTAAAGACTCTAGACCATTTTATTTTTCAGTCGAATTAATACTATGAAAAATCCCATTTTAAAGGGAGCGTTAGCCACGATTATGATTACGATGGTAACGTTCGCTTGTAAAGACAAATTTCTGGAAGTACCGGCCACAGGTCAGTTATCCAGCACCCAGCTAACCTCCAAGGCAGGTTTGGATGGGCTACTTCTCTCCGCTTATGCTCAATTGAATGGGCGTGGCTACGATCAGTCTGCCGCTTCATTAGACTGGGTACGTGGTAGTATCTCGGCTGGCGAGGCTAACAAAGGGTCGAACTCAGGGGACTTCAATGCGTTGACGCCCTTTCAGAACTACCCATCAATGAATGCCACAAATGCCGAAATCAATTTTAAGTGGCGGTCTCTATACGAAGGAATTAGCCGTGCCAACATGGTACTTCGGGTAATGACTACGGCCGCTTCGGATGTTACAACGGCTGACAAGCAACGCATTACAGCAGAAGCACGATTTCTGCGGGGCCATTATTATTTCCAGTTAAGGCGCCAGTTTAATATGGTTCCGTATGTGGATGAAACAGTAGATTATGGTACGGGCGTCGATAAAGTGCCAAACAATGTGGATATCTGGCCAAAAATTGAAGCGGATTTTCAGTTTGCGCAAACCAACCTGCCTGCTACTCAGGATGCACTGGGGCGGGCTAACAGCTGGGCGGCCGCGGCTTATTTAGCCAAGACCTATTTGTACGAAAAAAAGTATGCGGAAGCAAAAGCACTATTTGATAAGGTTATTGCGAGTGGTACTACCACAGGAGGTGTTAAATATGCACTGGTTGATAACTATACCGATATTTTTAATGCCGCCAAGGAAACTAATTCGGAATCTATTTTTGCCGATCAGGCTGCCGCAAATACGGGTAGTTCAGACAATGCCAACCCAGAACTAAACCTGAACTTTCCCTATAATACAGGTTCGGCGGGGCCAGCAGGATGTTGTGGGTTCTTCGTTCCTAGTTTTGAGTTAGCGAATTCCTTTCGAGTAAGTACCAATGGATTGCCGTTGTTGGATGGTTCGTACAATTCATCTACCAATCAATTAGTTACTGACATGGGACTGGCCTCTAGTGCGCCCTTTACACCTGACGCAGGCCCAGTAGATCCGCGACTGGATTGGTCGGTAGGCCGACGGGGTATTCCCTATTTGGATTGGTCAGTACATCCAGGTCAGGATTGGATTCGTGATCAAACATTTGCTGGGCCATATTCCCCTAAGAAGTTCGTTTTCTACAAATCGCAGGATAAATCTCTAACCGATGGTAGTTCGTGGACAGATGGGTACTCGGCCATCAATTACAACTTCATTCGCTTCGCCGATGTATTGCTTATGGCTGCGGAATGCGAAGTAGAAGTGGGTAGCCTGGCCACGGCGCTGAACTATGTAAACATGGTTCGAAATCGGGCCGCCAATGCGACCTACTGGGTAAAAACAACCACTGGTGCCAATGCTGCAAATTATTCCATTAAGCCCTATACGTCGTTTGCCGATCAGGCCACTGCCCGAACGGCGATTCAGTTTGAGCGTAAATTAGAATTGTCGGGCGAAGGACACCGTTTTTATGATCTGGTTCGTTGGGGCACGGCTGCGACAGCTATCAATGCGTTTTTAGCCTATGAAAGTCCAAAATTACCGGTGGGCTATGCAGGCGCGAAATTTACGACGGGTCGGGATGAGTATCTGCCGATACCTCAAACGCAAATTGACTATCAGGCTACGGATGCAAGCGGCAAAAATATTCTGGCTCAGAATCCAGGGTATTAATTGCTGATAAGCAGATTTGCTGTAAACGCCCTAATCCCACCTTCTATGGAAGGTGGGATTAGGGCGTTTACACGTTTTGTTAGGTATGTAGCTGAGCCCTTTTTAGCCGATACAACCAGCCAAATTGGTCGTTCAACCAACTTATCCAGACATCCAGTCATTTTTTTTTTCAAGAATGGGCCCGTTAACGCAACTTGGTCTTTGCAAGCTTTAAAGGCTATCGCATTAAAAGCGGATAGTCATTTTCTAGTTCTAAAATACAACCTATATGAAAAGTAATCCATCTCTATTCTTTCTAATTGGCTTTTTGACGCCCCACATGGGGAAAAAGTTATGAGGCCCCAAGCCCAGGAACGACTAGCCAGCTTACTGAAAGTCGTTGGGCATCCAGTCCGGATTCAAATCGTGTCGATACTTGCCAATAAGCGGCAGGCGAGCCTGACAATGTTTCAAAATTATATCCCCTACATTGACAAGTCGGCACTCTACTTTAATCTGAGCTTCCTGCATGAGAAGAAGATTCTCAAAAAGCAGCGAAAAGGCCGGGAAATCTATTATTTATTAACGGACAATACGATCAATGAAGGCATAGCCTTTCTCTCTCTGAGTAAACTAGTCAAGACAAGCGCTGAAGCGAACGTCTAGTGTATTAAGCAGAGAAAACTTTCTGGTGATGTGATCGCACATCATTGGTCCGTTAGTACAACCAGGTTTCCCCGGTTTGTCCGGCCAGAACCGGCATTCAACTAGGATCGCCATCAATCCTGTAGCTTTTTATCGATGGACTCATCTACCGCGTATAACCTGACATTAGCCCAAAAATTGGGGCTTGCCCTCAGTGTATTTGCCATCTACTGGCCTATCAAGCTTTATATAATCCTGGATCGTTTAACCTGGGGGGCATTCCAGCGGTTTTGGTGGGTTTGGTTGCTGGAAATTTCGATAACACTGCTATTTTTTACTTTTTGGCTGAGTCTTTCGGAATGGTTTGAACGTTGGTTTGCAGGATGGTCTGGATGGGATTTCCTGGTCAACATTAAAACGCCTGCTAAGCTGGTTACGCTTGTTGTGGCGGGAGCACTTGCTATCGTTTTAAATTTTGGATTCTACAATCTTTGGTCCACAGTCATTGACTATGTACATCGGTCAGACTATCGACTTCATAAGGCTCAGCCTGCGGTTGTTATCCAGGCCGGGCCGGTTGCTGATACAATAAAAGCTCTGGAAACGAAAGAATTTCAGCAACGGGAACGATTCAATCATGGCTTAACGGTTATGGCTATGCTTTCCGCCTTTTATTTAGCCGCTAACCTACGCGGCTATAAAAAGCTGGAAGACCTTCGGGTGAATGCTGAACAATTAAAACGGGAGGCTACTCAGGCCCAGTTTTCGGCTCTTAAGAATCAGGTGAATCCGCATTTTCTCTTTAACAGCCTGAGTATTCTTTCCACGCTGGTAGAAGTCGATACCAAGCTGTCGGTGCAGTTTATTAGTCGACTGGCCAAAGCGTACCGCTATATCCTTGACCAGCGGGAAATGGACCAGGTCAGTCTAAAAACCGAACTTGAGTTTCTGGATGCCTATTTATTCTTGCTCAATATTCGATTTAAAGACAAGCTGAAAGTTAATAATAAGCTACTGCCCCAAGAAGCCTCCCGTTACAAGATTGCGCCACTAACTCTACAATTGTTAGTTGAAAATGCGGTCAAACATAACCAGATGTCGATTGAACATCCGCTTATTATATCCATCTATAAAGAAGATGATGTACTGTTGATTGCCAACCCTATTCAACTTCGTCCGGTATCAGATTCGTCTACTGGCATGGGTTTACAAAACATCACCAACCGATACGGATTGCTTACAGATCGGCCAGTATGGATAGGAGAACAGAACAGTTCATTTGTCGTTAAAATCCCTTTGCTCTCATGAATGTACTTATAATCGAAGACGAACCATTGAGCAGTGAGCGGCTGGAGAAGCTCCTGAATCAATATGATCCGTCTATTCGGGTATTAGCCCATATTCCTTCTGTCGCTAAAGCCATCCGCTGGTTTGCCGATCATGCCTTGAGTACGCAGCCGGATCTGATTTTCCTGGATATTCAGCTGGAAGACGATATTGGTTTTCGCATTATTGAACAAACCTTACTGACTATTCCGATTATCCTCACAACAGCCTATAATGAATACACCTTACAGGCTTTTAAATTCAACAGTATCGATTATTTGCTCAAACCTATTGATGAAGATGAATTAGCGGCAGCTCTGGATAAATTCAAGGCCATTCGGCAGCCTGCCAGTCTAATGACGGCATTACCCGAATTGTCGAATCTAGTGAATAAGCTAAATACATCGACTTCGTATAAGGAGTCGATGTCGTATAAGGAACGGTTTATGGTCACAGTGGGATCGAAAATCCGAAGTGTCGAAACGAATCATATTGCCTACTTCTTCTTTGAAGCGAAAGCCACCCATTTAACGACTTTGGAAGGCCAAAACCTGGTGGTTGAGTATAGTTTAGATAAGCTGGGAAATTTGGTGAATCCTAACCAGTTCTTCCGGGTAAATCGCTCTTTTTTGGTATCTCATAAGTCTGCTCAGACCGTTCATACATTCTCGGGAGGCAAATTAAAATTGGATCTGATCCCCAGACCCCGCCAGGAAGTATTTGTCAGCGTCGATAGAATTACGGGCTTTAAGGAATGGTTAGGTAAATAATCCACTTTATAGCGATCGAAAAACGACACACAACCTAAAAAAAGGTACATCTAACCCGAGAAAGTAGTCAGTAGTACTTTTTATTTTTTCTACCGTTTTTCTGGCAGCTAATTTTGATCTGTTCTCTATACTGAAAGATCCCGCCTGTTGTCTTGCCTAATAGGATTTGTGTTAACTAATTGAAAATGATATAGATAACAAGTGCAGGGTTAATCGACAAACCTGGCTCGATTACCCTGCATCCTCCCTCAACCTACTATAGGTTGATTGCCTCGTTGGAGTACCATTTGGAAAAGATAGTTTATACCTCAAAAAAGTGATCTATGAAAAACCATTTGTTTACGCTACTGAGTTTACTCGTTTTTTTAGGTTGCCGACCGGAATTAGCCACTGCTCAGCTCTATGAGATTGATACTTATACACGCTCAGTTCAGGCCAAGGGTTACTGGACGCTTAAAACAGATCCAATTCTACGCACAACACGCATTGAATTCTATAATGAGGATAATGAATTGTATTATCAGGAATTACTCTCTAATCAGTATATCAAACTCAGTAAACGGAACATACGCCGATTTGATACCATGCTGGAGCAATTAGTTGGTCATCAGTTAGTTGCTTCGCAACTTAAAACCGATGTTTTGCCAGTCTTTGTCCCGAACGCAAAAGCGAAGGTTGATCTAACTAAACACACATCGTTATCGTCAGCGTTACAGGCAAATATTCGGATTTCTAAAGAAGGAAAATTAAAAGTCTCCTTTATGAATCCGCAAAAACGGCCTGTCTTGCTTCAATTGCTGGATCAAAACGATCAAATACTATATCAAAACAAAATAGCTGAAGAAAAACATAATCAGAATCTAAATTTGACTCAGCTTTCCTTTGGTGAATATCAGTTGCGATTAATTTCTGATAACCAGAAACTTACCTATCCAATCTCAATAAATCTCCGGTCTCACTACCACGTTATACCTAGCCAGCTGGATAAATTTACAGAGAAGCGTACCGCTACCGATTCATTACTAATAACTACCAGTATGTAATAGGTGCTTTGTCGCTATTACATACACAAATAACGAGTCTGGTCGCTACGATACTGAATCCTTACTTCCGATGTGGTTGTGCGTTTCGCATTCGGATAATGGAAAATTGCAGGCTGGAAGCAATCACGGCATAATGCAATTTCCAAAGAGAAGGCATCACCCGAAGTTCGATATCCCGTCGGAACAATTCGGCCACCAAATTATCGATTCGGCTGACTGACACAGGTGTTACGGTCTCTCTGGAAATATAATAACCAGCTCCTGTATCCAATGGTATGAATGTATCGGTAGGGAGTTCGTATACGTAAATAGATTGCTGCAACACTCGCTCTAACCAACACGTCTCAATTGCAATTACATAAGTAGCACTAGTGCCTGCTAATAAACTGGAAACGTGTTCAGGCTGGCTTTCGGGTAATGCGTAGAATGTAATACGAGGACAATCACGTGGTAGCAGATAATTGTGTAGATGCTTATTGTCAATAGCCCAAACCATTGATCCATCGAGATTTGTGCTGGGCGCGGGCCGTGGGACAAAACACGTAATGTCTGGCTCTTCGCTCACATGAAAAAGAGAGAGTGTCATATACATGTGTGCCGTTAGAAGGTCTATTCTAGATACAGATAGATACTGTCGTTAATCTGCATACATCGACCTGTTGATTCACAAATTGTTCGGATCTATCGCAGGTATTTGTTGTACCAAACGAAAAAGCCGTTACGAATTTGAATCGTAACGGCTTTATTCTCTGAGTAGCGGGAGCTGGACTCGAACCAGCGACCTTTGGGTTATGAGCCCAACGAGCTACCAACTGCTCCATCCCGCGATGTTGGGACTGCAAAAGTACGACTACTTTCTAATAAAACAACTATCTTTGTAAAAAAAAGTTTACTCGCTGCTTGAAACGTTTTTTGTCGACAGGGAGTTGTTTGCTAAAGCCGCTGGTAATCAGTCAGTGGGATCACCTCAAAGAATGAATACGGAAATCATTGAAAATTTCCCGGCCGATCATAAGGCCGGTTTCGTCAGTATCGTTGGTAAGCCCAATGTCGGTAAATCCACCCTGATGAATCAGCTCGTTGGCGAACGACTGTCAATTATCACCTCGAAAGCGCAAACTACCCGCCACCGAATCATGGGTATCCTCAATGGAACCCATAACGGCCAGGAATTCCAACTCGTTTACTCCGATACGCCAGGTATTATCAAACCGCAGTACAAACTTCATGAGTCAATGATGAGTTTTGTACGTGGCTCTATTGAAGATGCCGACGTCGTATTATTTGTAACCGACATCTTTGAGCAACACGATGAAAACGATGTAATTGAACGGCTCCAAAAGTCTGAAGTTCCAGTTCTACTGCTGATTAATAAGATTGATCAGGCTACGCAGGAACAGGTGATGGAGAAAATTGCATACTGGCAGGAGCATTTTAAGGCACAGGAAATCATTCCCATTTCGGCGCTGAATGGCTTCAACATCGACCAGGTCTTCGAAGGTATTATCAATCGATTGCCCCAGCACCCGCCCTATTTCCCAAAGAGCGAGCTGACCGATAAACCCGAACGATTTTTCGCTTCTGAGATTATTCGGGAGAAGATCTTCCTGAACTATAAACGCGAGGTTCCCTATAGTAGTGAGGTTGTTATAACGGGCTTCAAGGAAAAAGAAGATATCATTGTTATCCAGGCCGAAATTCTGGTCGAACGGGCTACCCAACGAGCTATCCTGCTTGGTGAAGGCGGTAACATGATTAAGAAAACGGGAATTATGGCCCGTGAAGAACTCGAACGTTTCTTCGGCAAAAAAGTATTTTTAGAACAATTCGTCAAAGTAGAACCTGATTGGCGCCAAAAAGAGCGGATGCTCAAGCGGTTAGGATACGACGAGTAGGCGTTAGCAAATGATTAAGTGGTAATTCGTAAGTATTGCTTGCGCCAGCCACTTACTACTTACTGACTCACGCACTTACGACTTCAAAAAAATGGCAAACATTGTTGCAATCGTTGGTCGCCCAAATGTGGGCAAGTCCACGCTGTTTAACCGGTTGACGGAACAGCGGCAGGCCATCATGGATAACCAAAGTGGTGTTACACGCGACCGGCATTATGGCACGGCAGAGTGGAATGATAAATATTTTACGGTCATCGATACAGGTGGCTATGTAGTTGGCTCCGAAGATGTATTCGAGGAGTCGATTCGGGAGCAGGTTGAAATTGCGATTCAGGAGTCAACTGTGTTGCTGTTTGTTGTTGATACGCAAACGGGCATTACCGGCTTAGATCAAGACTTTGCCAACATTCTACGCCGGACAAAAAAGCCCGTATATGTGGTCGCCAATAAGGCCGAAACCGGAGAGCGGGCGCAAGGAGCTGTCGAGTTTTATGCGTTGGGATTAGGTGACCCCTATCCAATTTCGTCGCAAACGGGAACGGGTACAGGTGATCTGCTTGACGAAGTTATCAAGCATTTTCCTAACGCTGGAGTTGAAAACCCAGATGCAGGTATTCCACGTATTGCGATTCTGGGTCGCCCCAATGTTGGCAAGTCGTCGTTTTTAAATGTTCTGACTGGTCAGGAACGGAGCATTGTAACGCCAATTGCCGGTACTACCCGAGATGCTATCGACACTCGCTATAAGGCATATGGTAAAGATTTTATCCTGACCGATACAGCTGGTATCCGACGTAAAGCTCGCATTGATTCCAATGTTGAATTTTATTCAACATTGCGCTCGATCAAGGCGATGGAAGATTCAGATGTTTGTATTATTCTGCTCGATGCTACACGGGGCCTTGAATCCCAGGATTTAACCATTATCGGTCAGGCGGTGAAAGCCAAAAAGGGCGTGGTAATCATGGTAAACAAGTGGGACGCAGTTGAAAAAGATCAGCATACTGCAGATAAATTGCGCAAGGAGATGATCCAGCGGATGATGCCTATCGATTATCTGCCTATTATTTTCGCGTCGGTTCATGAGAAACAACGCATTTTTCAGGTGATGGAAAAAGCGATGGAAGTCTATGAAAATAAGACGAAGAAAGTAGCTACCTCGAAACTGAATGAGGCAATGCAACCCGAGATTGAGAAATATCCTCCTCCAGCAATCAAAGGCAAGCATATTAAAATCAAGTACATGCTTCAGGTCCCAACGCCTTCACCCACGTTTGTATTTTTCTGTAATCTACCCCAATACGTTCAGGAAGCATACCAACGCTTTTTAGAAAACAGGCTTCGGGATCATTTTGACTTTACGGGTGTACCGATCACGGTATTCTTCCGTCAGAAATAAATTTAGTAAAAACGGTCAAAAATAGTCAGGAGTAGCCAAGTATTGTCAGTTCATGTACGATACTTGGCTACTCCTGACTATTTTTGACCGTTATATGACGCAAACATCCTATCGCTACTGGATTGGTGCTTTTCTGGTGTTTTTAGCCGCTTTCTGTTTTGCCTGTAAAGGCATTCTTATCAAACTGGCATATCACTATCAAATTGACTCTATTTCTTTATTGACGTTGCGGATGCTATTTGCTCTGCCATTCTACGTCGGCATTTTGATCAATCTAAATCGAAAGCAACCGCCTGCTAAACTAACTATTCGCCAATGGGTTGCTCTGGCAACATTTGGCATTACAGGCTACTACTTTGCTAGTTTCTTCAACTTCTTAGGCCTACTCTACATTACAGCAAGCCTGGAACGAATACTACTCTTTGTCTATCCAACCTTTGTGCTGCTTATGAATGCCATAGGTTTTGGCCGCCGTGTCACCAAATTGCAAATTGTTGCTCTTGTATTAACGTATGCCGGTATTCTCCTTGCCTTTTGGGGTAATATTGAAACATCAGCCCAGAAGGATGTTATCCTTGGTGCTTTTTGGGTCATTCTGAGCGGATTGGTTTATGCTGTTTATTTGGTAGGTAGTGATCAGATGATTGCCCTGATTGGTTCGCAGCGGTACACGTGCTATGCTATGATTGCGGCCACAGTGCCCACCATATTACATTGTGCCGTAGAGAATGGATTGCATTTAGGTAATTACCCGATGCCTGTGTATGCGCTGGGGATTGGTATGGGAATTTTCGTGACCGTTATCCCAACATTTATGATTGCGGAAGGAATCAAACGTGTAGGCTCTGGAAATGCCTCAATCATAGCCAGTATCGGCCCAATTTTTACCATTTTCCTATCAACATCTATACTACACGAAACGATCAGCACTGAGCAGATTATAGGTACCTTACTTGTTCTGATCGGTGTATTTCTAATCGGATGGCGTGGCAGGAAACAGCCTATTTCTTCAGTCACCAACTGAGAAATTGTGTCTATTTTAATTTGATTACTTACTTGTAGGTAACCACCCTGTGTGTGAAAAGATTAACATGTTACAATAGGATTGGGAAAACAACCATTAAATAAAATTGGGCTCACTTTCAGCATGTTAGTATTTTACATATGTCTCTTTTAGGAGTATATTAGGGCGAATTATCTATTGAACAATTACCCACCTTATCATGGCTACCGAAAAAATTTTAGACGAGGAGAAACGCATTGACAAAGCTGCTTATGTGCTTAAGGCAGTGGCACATCCCTTGCGAATAAAGATCATTCAGATGCTGAATGAGAACAAAGAACTAAATGTTTCAGCTATCTATAAGAATCTTAATGCTGAACAATCGCTGATTTCACACCACTTAATTAACATGCGTGATAAAGGTATTCTGGATATCAGACGTAGTGGAAAAAATATCTACTACTTTCTAGTTGATTCTGCTGTTGCAGAGATTATTGATTGTATTTATCAGAGCAAACTTCTTAACTAACCCGTTTAGGAGCATAAAAAAATCGTCAGAGGAGCCCAACTCCTCTGACGATTTTTTTATGCGTTATTCCTATCCAAATAACTCTCCTGTTCGGAAATTTGGTACAATACCAAGGTGAATGTACGCTCTCTCTGTGGCTTCTCGTCCACGTGAGGTTCGCTTCAAAAATCCTTCCTGTATTAAAAAGGGCTCATAGACTTCCTCAATCGTTTCAGATTCTTCTCCACAAGCGGTAGCAATCGTTGAGAGACCTACCGGACCGCCTTTAAACTTCTCAATAATGGTTGTCAGAATTCGATTATCCATCTCGTCTAATCCATTCTGATCGACTTCGAGCGCACTTAAAGCAATTTCAGCGATCTCTACGTTAATGTAGCCATTACCTTTAACCTGGGCAAAATCGCGGGTACGACGCAGAAGATTGTTTGCAATACGAGGTGTGCCCCGACTCCGGCGAGCAATTTCATAAGCACCCGACTCGTCAATTGGGGTGCCCAAAATAGCTGCCGACCGCTGTACAATTGTAGTTAGTAATTTGGCATCATAATATTCCAATCGGCAGCTGATCCCGAAACGTGCCCGGAGGGGGGATGTAAGCATACCCGCCCGTGTAGTGGCTCCAATCAGTGTAAATGGATTCAGTTTAATCTGGACTGTCCGGGCATTTGGGCCAGAGTCCAGCATGATGTCAATCTTGTAGTCCTCCATAGCCGAATACAGATATTCTTCCACAATCGGGTTGAGCCGGTGAATTTCGTCGATGAATAATACATCATTAGGCTGAAGGTTCGTCAGCAAGCCAGCCAGATCACTGGGTTTGTCCAACACAGGACCGGAGGTCATTTTTATGTTGGCATTGAGTTCGTTGGAGATAATGTGCGACAGCGTCGTCTTGCCCAGCCCTGGGGGGCCATGAAGCAATACATGGTCGAGCGCTTCGCCACGTTGCATGGCTGCCCGAACAAATACTTCGAGGTTTTCGAGGGTTTTGGCCTGACCCGTAAAGTCCTCAAATGAGAGCGGTCTAAGCGCCCGTTCAATTTCCTTATCGGTAGCGCTCATCCCCTCTGTCGAACCTTTCAAAAAGTCGTTTCGCATGATTTTTATTTGTGTAGACCCAGCTAAATAATGGCCTAAAGCAACTCTATTTCGCTGGGTCGTTTACCTCAAATTTACGAAAAAATCAGCAGAAAACCGCTATCGAATTAGCAGTACAGAACCCCGTTTTACGACTTTTGCACGCTCAGGAAACGACTCACTTTTAAAGGTAATAATGTAGGGGTAAAGCATTGATGGATAGGTAGATCCATGATAAGTGCCGTCCCATTTTTGTTCAGGGTTATCGCTGGCAAAAATTACCTCACCCCATCGATTGTAAATTCGAAACTCGTAGTCAGTGATGTAAGCCGTAAAGACCTGTAATGCGTCATTTACTCCGTCGTTGTTAGGGGTGAATGCATCGGGAATGTTGACACGCGGTTCGCATAGATTGAGCACACGCGCTATCCCCGTTGCAGTACAGCCTAACGGATCAGTCACCTGAATCGAATAGTTACCTGCCCGATCGACGGTTATGGTTTTTGTCGTATCATTTCGGGGCAACCATAAATACCGTAAACCAGGCGCACCATTGGCCGAAAGTTGCGCTTTTCCCAGATCTCCTTCGCAAAGTGAAGCCTGTTGGGTAAATGAGAAATTTGGAGGTGGCCGGTCGCCTACCCGAATACTACTTCGTCCAACGCAACCCGACTGGGTATTCCTAACGATAAGACTATACGAACCCGGCTGTGCTACCGAAATGAAAGGGCTAGAGGCTCCCGTACTCCATTGATATACATTGCCGGGCTGGTCGCCCGATAAGGGAGACAAAACAACCGGTACTCCATTACACTTCAGTGTATCAGGGCCCAGACGCGCAAAGCCAGTACTATCAAGGCCTACCTTTATACTATCCTTGAGTATTTTACATCCCTTCGTATCAGTCACCTGTACTGTATAAAGCCCAGGTGAAGCATTACCCAGAACCGGGGTCGTTGTAATCAGATTATTATTTTGATCCAACCAGATATAGCCAGCAGGCGTTCCTCCCGAAACGGTCACGCTAATGGTACCACTATTCGGAATACTACACAAGGCATCCTTAACGAGTGAAGTAAGTGCTAGCTGATTAGCTGGCGATTTCAACGTAAATGCTGTATCCGCTTTACAGGTATGAACAGTATCAGTCACACTTATTTTATAGCCGCCTTCTGTTAGACTCGTTTGCTGGCTTCCAACACCCGTCAGAATAGCACCATCCGAGCGAGTCCAGGCATATAAATAGGTCCCTGTAGGAGTAACTGTCAATTGAATAGAACCATCTGCCGACGTACAGGTTGTTGGGCCGGTTAAAGTTGCCGCTAATCGCAGTTTAGGCAGTTCACTAACCCGGATCGTATCCGAATTTTCGCAGGTCGTGCCGTTAACCGTTGATTGAGCGGTAACGGTGTACGTTCCACCTTTGGAGACTGAAATTGAGCGCGTATTTCCGCCATTACTCCACTGAAACTGCGTCCAGGTTTGCTGGGGTACTGTCAGACTAATTGACGAACGGTAACAGAAAACGGTATCGGGACCGAGGTCAAGGGATGGTGGAGGTTTTATTTGTACCTCAATCGTATCGCTCTTAAAACACTCCCCATTAGCTGCCAAACCAACTACAATATAATAGCCTGGCCTGTCGAGTTTTATGGTCTTTTGCCTACCTGCGACTGCTCCATTCACCAGCCAGACATATACTTTGGCCTCCACCTTTATATCCAGCGTGATGCCTTTTTTATTACAGATGGCCGTATCGGCCCCCAAATGTATGTCAGGTGGTAGCGCTAAAATGGTGAGCGTATCTTTGATCGTGGTGTCTTTACAAATGCCTCCTGCGCTTGTCCTCGTAACAATTCGAAGGCTAACGAAGTACTGTCCCGGTGTTGTATAACCGTGCGTAACGGGTGTAGTTGCCGTGGTTGAATATGGGCGACTGCCATCGCCATAATCAAGTGTATAGGTTTCCTTTAGTTTCGGACAGTTTGGTCCAATCTGAAATACAGTCGGAGCATTAACACAGGTATCCGCATACGTTAGACCAGGTCCACTGGATTGGTCGTTGAAATTCGCCACTAAATTGGGTAAGCCCAACTGACTGGTTTTTCCGCCAAGCGACTGACCTGAAGGATTAAACTGTAAGCTATCGAGTAAACCACCGTTGGGATTTTCGATGGTACCGAGTGAGGTACTGCCTTTTATGGCTACATAAAGCCGACCGTCGGGTCCAATCTGTATGGACCCATATTGCCTCGTTGTACTACTATCGACAACGGTTTTGGAACTCGCTACTAAGGAGTCTGTCTGACTCAGATCATACTTCAGAATATAGGAGGCTCCTTTCAGGCTGCCGTCACTGTTCGTATCGGCAAGCATGGTTACGTATAAACTTTTTCCATCGGGTGAAAACTCGACCCCATATGCCTTGGGCGGGGCTGCGCCTAAATCAATGGTGCGATTGAATTTCATTACACCTGTTGAGTCATTAAAGGTGTATAAATCAACGGAATTTTTGGGTGGACCGGGAATAACGACTGCCATTGGTCGATCGCCCTTATTGGCACTGGATGTATCGGCTGGTCCAATTTTAATATAACCCTCGGCATTGGACAAAGAATCAATGACCTGGCCGCCAGTATAAGTTGTTACAACAGGATCTGATGCTTTAGTTAAGTGCTGAATTACAAATTGATTCGTGCCGTATTTCCTCGTAATGACCCAAAAAGTTGAATCCGTCTTGTTTTCTACGGAGGCCGACTGTTCAGTACTCTGATTCGATATGGGAATATTCTTCTCCACAATAGCCCCCTTGCCACCATTCTGGCGCATGTCGACCACACTATACGTTAGCGTTTTCTTGCCATGAATTTCGGAGGTCGTGTACACATAATATAGATACTCGCAACCTCGGCAGGTTGGCTTGGGTACAATCAGAGCCGATTGTGTGGAGTGTATACTACCGTCTAATGGAATCTGGACAGCATTTGTATCGCCCGGTACAAGCGATTTCAGTGGCTTGCCGTCTTTGCCATAAATCGTTATCCCATCGGTATAAAACAGTAGGATTCCTTTGGTATTAGCAATCGATGATGAACCTTCAATTGTACTTAAGCTACCATCGGTAATGGGTTTGGGTGTGCCTCCGCCACTAAAGTCCAGGCCGGCGTTCTGACCAAAATACCACTTTACCCCCTGAGACTCTTTCTTTTCGCCACAGACATCGACATTGATTCGATTTTGATAGGAACAGCCATTCGGACTTATCGCTTCGACTGAGTAACAACCGGAGCTATCGACCTGTATGCTCTGGGTTGTATCGCCTTTTGGATACCAGATGTACCGATAACCCGATTGAGAAGCTCCTGCATAGGGGTCCAGCGTAATTTTTTCTCCTTTACAGATCGTTGTATCTGTCCGCCAGTTGGTAAACGATGGGGGCGGGTTATTTATATTTATTGTTCGCGTTGCAGTTTGGGTAACGCCATTGATTGTGCGGGTTAGTGTAACTGTGTAAGTTCCCGCCGTTTGATAGACGTGTTTTGCCGTAGAATCGCTGCCTTGTTTCGTAACAGTGCCATTGTCACCGAAACTCCAGACGCGCTTGGTTACCCCAGTTTTCACACTGTCTGTAAACGTGAGTGAGTCTGCGTTGCATTCCATATCGGGAGTGCATGCCTTGCCACTAATTTTTATTTCCTGTGCCCAGGACGTAGTTAGTCCTGCCATTAGGAACAGCACAGTCCAAATACCAACTACACGGATACTACTGCTAAACCTTAACATGAAGAAACGCTGAATAAAGCCACCCTCTCAAATTCACTCCCTCCGCATAACAACAATAGGGGCATTACGTTAGTATAAACGACGGTGTTTCGTTAAAATTTTATCAACTGATCATTGTAAAAGTCCCCAAAATTCGCTTAATTTTATAGATTGTTGTGTTATTAAATACTTCGTTTGTGTTGATAACGTTGCAACAATAAAGTTGGCCCAGTCTTTGCCCTGATTTTGCCATTATGCTTAAGAAATACGTACTGACGATTTTGACGCTGACCCTGAGCCGTATGGTCTTTGCGCAGGACCCTCAGTTTACTCAATTTTATGCGGCACCAATGTACTTGAACCCGGCCTTTGCTGGTTCGGCACTGGCGCCCCGTATTACGGCGAACTACCGAAATCAATGGCCCGCCATTACCAATTATGTGACAACAATGGTTGCGGTGGATCACTTTATCGAAAAATACAACAGTGGAGTTGGTCTGATGATTCAGAGCGATAACCAGGGCCAGGGGCGAATTCAGTCGACAGACATTGGCTTGCAATATGCATACCAATTCCAGGTGAGTGAGTCGTCATTTGTTCGTTTGGGTTTACAAGGGTCCTATGTAAACCGCAGTATCAATTACTTTGGCCTGACTACTGGCGACCAGTTTACAGACAGAGGCTTCATTACGGGTAGCGTATCTGGGGACCCAGCCTTGCAAGGCGGTTTACCCACGAACAAATACCTTGATTTCTCAACCGGTGGACTTTTCTACTCAGATTGGTTCTGGGTTGGGTTGTCAGCCCATCATATTAATCGCCCTGCGCAGGGATTCTTTCTCAGTGAGAACGAGCGGTTGCCAATGAAAACCAGTATCCAGGCAGGTTTGCGGATTCCGCTTAATGGCTTTACGGGGCTAGCTGATGAACAGGATCGGGAAATCAGTATATCGCCTGTCGTTATGTATAAGCATCAGGGTAAATACGATCAGTTGGACATAGGTGCTTATCTAACTTATTCTCCCTTAACGATTGGGGCTTATTATCGTGGTATTCCTTTCAAAAAATACGATCAGACGCTTAATAACCACGATGCTGTAGCGGCTCTTATTGGCTGGCGCATGGAAAAATTCTCTATTGGCTATAGCTACGACGTCACAATTTCAACCCTTGGCAATAGTGGTGGTTCGCACGAGCTGTCTCTATCCTATATTTTTGACAAGCCCGAAAAAGGTCGGCCAGGTGTGAAGCGGAGAGATAAGAAGTTACCTTGTCCGAAGTTTTGATTGTATTGAGCTAGCCATATGATGGCAAAATTGAACATTCGGTCAAAAAAGCGTCTTGCTTTGTCCATTTTTTGCATAAACCTCTTCTCTTTAATGATTAGCTGTTGATTGCCGCTCAACATTACCACTTCCATATTGATCTATTGCATCCTAGTTTTCGAGTAAAAGATATAAGCAGCCATCTCGACTTGTGTAACGTTGTTTTCGTTTAATGAAAGGCTATATATTAATACTTACTGATACTAAAAATGGATATTGGTAAATAGTTTATCTCAGTTTTAATCGTAAATTGAGGCCTTTAGAGAGATAATGATAATTATTGGCAATCGATCAATACTAAGAATGCTAAACTTTTCTGGTACAAAAACGGTAAGATAGTGGCAACTTTGTTATAAAATCAGTTTCATATCAATGAATCACACCTATGTCATTATAATGGCGGGGGGCGTCGGAACGCGGTTCTGGCCTTTCAGCCGAACGAGTTATCCAAAGCAATTTCACGATGTTCTCGGCACAGGCCGAACGCTGCTTCAACAAACTGCAGATCGCTTTGAAGGCATCTGTCCCCCCGAAAATATTTATATTGTTACTAGTTCGCTTTATAAGGACCTATGTCAGCAACAATTACCACAACTGTCTGATGACCAGGTATTATGTGAACCTATCGCTCGTAATACAGCTCCCTGTGTTGCTTATGCCTGCTATAAAATAGCTCAACAAGACCCAGAAGCTAACATCGTAGTCGCTCCTGCCGATCATATTATTCTTAAGGAAGAAGAGTTTAAACGTACGATTCAAAAGGCTCTTGATGCTACCAAAGAACAGGATATTCTAGTAACGCTTGGTATTCAACCCAGTCGCCCTGATACAGGTTATGGCTATATTCAATACATTCCAGAGTCGGGCGAAGGCATTAAAAAGGTGAAAACGTTCACAGAGAAACCGCATCTTGAACTCGCCCGACAATTTGTAGAAAGTGGCGAATTCGTTTGGAATGCGGGTATTTTCGTTTGGAATGCTCAGGCGATCATTAACGCATTTGAGGCCTATCTACCCGAAGTAGCCGAAATTTTTGATGAGGGAAAAAGCGCTTATTACACAGAACACGAAAGCGCATTTGTCGATAAAGCGTACTCACTTACCAAAAGCATCTCCATCGATAATGGCATCATGGAGAAAGCTAAAAACGTGTATGTCGTGTTGAGTGAGTTCGGCTGGTCAGATCTTGGTACCTGGAAGTCGTTGTACGAAGTGTCGGATAAAAACGATGATTTCAACGTGATTGATGGCCATATCCTTCTGTATGACACCAAAAACTGCATCATCAAAACACCAAAAGATCGGTTGGTTGTGGTCAATGGTCTGGATGGATACATTGTGGCCGAGTACGACAACGTCCTGATGATTTGTCGGAAAGAAGAAGAGCAAAAGGTGAAGAACTTCGTTGCCGACGCCAAAGAACGGGGCACGGAGTTTGTATAAAGTATGGGTGGATCTTCCCGAATAGACAATCTATTCGGGAAGATGATCTATACTAACCGCGCCAACAGGGCAATGACAGAAATAGTCTGTTCGTTAGCCTTATGAGCTGCCGATTAACTTGTGAAAAAAGTTCTATACCTAAGCCTACTATTACTTCTAACAACTCTGCTCATAGAGTGTAAAGAAACTGATTCCGGATTCTCGCCCGGTGCGAGTGATCCGCGCGTAATAGGGACATGGCGCCTTACCAGAAGGCTATATCCCGTAAACGTTGACTCACTCGTAATAGACTCGGTTCTAGTGACTGGGCAATATAAGATAGACTCAACTTTAGTGAATGGTCATTATGTAAAAGATACCATTCCTATTCAGGACTACTACCAAAAAGATACGATTAAGATCACGAAATCAGTCGATTCGATCCGAACGTATACCGCTAATCAGCCCCAAACACTCACATTTAATACGGATGGTAAGTTAAGTGCTAATGGCGCCGACATGTCGTACTACTATCCGATTAAATATTTTCGGGTTGACTCGACCATTCAGGATGGGTTAGGCATTAATTTATACATCACAACCAACCGGGCTACCGTTCCGTTTCGGCAAGGCGTGGCTTTTCGAGGGGATACGCTGATGCTGTTACCCCGATGTGAGCGATGTTATTCAAAATTCGTGCGGGTGATGTGAGTTGCTAAACTCACTGTTTTACGGAAGTGAAGCTCACCGTTGAATTATTAAACGGATAATTAGTAAACGTTAGGCTTGCCGTTGTCCAGGTACCCACTTTGGTCGTACCACTATATAAGTCAATGAGGCTGTCTCCCTGTTTCAGCGAGATCGTTTTGGTCTCCGAAAACGTCGAACTCCCGGATGTGCTAGCTGTTGCATAGGATAAGGTGAGGTCGACCATATCCAGCGCTACGCCATTTCGTACCATTATAACGGTGCCATTTGTAACCGTAATCGGTTGGCTGTTTCCACCTACGGTAATTGTTGTTACAGCATACCTGCCCATGACTCTGGAGGCCATATCAGGATTTGGTACCGATACAGTTTTCTTACATCCCGTTACGAATAGTAAGCTGATAATCAATAAAGTTAGCCAGGAAGTAGAGGAAACTAAGTTTAGATGCATGAGAATAGGAGAATGAAGAGGGGCCTAGTAAATTTTAGCCATTGCTCGTACTGGAAATGTACCAACCCCTTTAAACTTTGGTGGAATGGCACTAAACGTAAAACCGGTGTCTGGCACCAGCGCCAAATTACATAAGTGTTCGACAATTAAAATATCCGCTCCTAACAAGGTCGTATGTACCGGCCTACTTTTACCTGTTGTGTCGTCAATGTTATGGGAGTCAATACCAACCAGCTTAACGCCACAATCACGCAGATATAATGCGGCATCGGCAGTTAGAAAAGGATGATTTTCGTAATAAGTTTCTGTATTCCAGAATTCACTCCAATCTGTATGAATAAGCACCGCCCGATTTCGAAGTTCATAGTTTTGTAGATGCGCTTTCGTAATGGCTAGTGTGTCTGTATAAGGAACACGAATAATAATACCGTCCAGATCGCTAAACGCATCTAAACTCACTTCTGATAGGTCTTTACCATCGGGAAACCGATGAAAAGGGCAATCGACATACGTGCCCGTATTGGTAACCATCTCAATTTTTCCAATCTGAAACTCTGTTCCTAGTTCATAAAACTGGCGGGAGTTTTCGCGGCTCAGATAATCGCAGACAATAGGCGCGGGCAACCCCTTGTAGGTAACCAGGCCAGCTTCAATCGTATGACTCAGATCGACTAATTGATTACGCTGACCACCTTTATTATTGATAGGTTTCCGCTTGTGCGCTTCAGTTATAATCTCTTTGTTAAGAATGCGGGTTTGTCCAACCATTAACAGGCGTAAATCAGCAATAACATAGTCTATCAATTCTTGATCAGAAATTGTATCTCCATCAATATCTAATCGGAAATCTTCGCCTTTTAAACTACCACCGTTGGTAAAGTAAAACTCAAAATCAAACTTAACTCGTTTTTGCATGTAGACGTGTTGATTTCAGAGGACGAATGTCATGATAGTTAGTCGATTTCATGGAAAAACACAAACAGATCAGTAATAGCACATCCCCTAACATCCTGATTATAGTTCATTTTTTTTGCATCAAATTTTCCCAGCCTTGCGCCCGAACCGGTGTCTGTTGCCCCGCTTTTGTTGACAAGACAATTTGGGTGGGATCGGGTGTAAGATAGCCTATGGCGGTAATCCTGGCGTTTGTTTCCAGCTTTTCAAATGCCTGCGGACGAACCGTGAATAATAACTCGTAGTCTTCTCCTCCGTTTAGGGCAGCTGTTACAGGGCTAATCTTGAATTCATCAGCGGCTAAATGCGTCTGGTCGTCTATAGGTAGGTTTTCGTCAAAAATCACCGCACCCGTACCCGACTGATGGCAAAGGTGAAGGAGTTCAGATGCCAGACCATCTGAAATGTCAATCATGGCGGTAGGTCGAATGCCAAGATCGCGGAGTTCATGAACCATATCGGTGCGAGCGTCGGGACGGAGCTGACGCTGAACAAGATAAGCCCGCTCTTCTGACAAGTTGGGTTGCATATTAGGATCTGCCAGAAACACCTGCTTTTCGCGTTCTAACAATTGCAAACCTAAGTAAGCCGCACCCAGATCGCCCGTTACACAAATAACATCATTTGGCTGAGCAGTATGCCGGTAAGTAATCAGATCTTTCGGCACCTTTCCCAGTACAGATACGGAGATGATCAGCCCTGAGCGTGAAGACGTTGTATCGCCCCCCACTAAATCTACGTTGTATGCCACGCAAGCTGCACGAATACCTTCATACAGTTCATCGACAGCCTCAACCGGAAACCGACTACTCAACCCGACACTAATCGTTACTTGTATAGGTAAACCATTCATTGCTGCAATATCCGATACCCCAAAAGTTACAGCCTTATAGCCAAGATGCTTTAGGGGAACATACGTCAGGTCAAAATGGATGCCTTCAACAAGCATGTCAGTCGTTAATAGACCGTAGTCATCACCCCAATCAAACACTGCGGCATCGTCGCCAATGCCATGGATGGTTTCGGAGTGAGTAGGGGTAGGAATTTCCTGCCGAATCCGTTCGATTAAGCCGATTTCGCCAAGGGTATTTAAGTCAGTCATGGTAGCAAAATAATGGATAATGACTAAGCACTATTATTATCCATTGTACATTAATCATTATTAATTAAAAAAAGCCGTTCCGATTGACATACGGAACGGCTTTTTTTGCCAATTGGTTTGCTAAAATCTTATGGATTTGTCAGCGTATACACGTTTGTGGTGTTGCCCGTTTTCTGGCTGGCTGTTGTCCTCGTAAGTTTTAAATTGCTATCGTCAATGGAATTAATGGTAAAGGTAATTGTTCCATTGTCGCCAGTTGGCGAAGGGTTCAAGTTTGTCAGTTTTAGGGTGTTGTCGTCTGGAAGCGAATACTGACCAGTAAAGGTATTACCGTCATATTCAGTGTATTTAACAGTCGGTGCGGAACTCAGGTCAAGCTTGAAGCTCGTATAGTTGCGAATGTTGTTTGTCCCTCCCTTCGTATAAACGGTTGTACTATTTTCGTCTACTTTACTTGCTGTCCATACCTTGGCAATTCGCTCTGAAACTGGGGCAACTTTACTGCCGCCACAGCCCATCATTAGGCTAAACAAAGCTAATACCGAAAGAAAAGCGATAGAATAAGTCTTTCTCATAGTTAATCAAATGCAGGAGAATCAGAGTGGCTAAAGTTACGCTAATTTTGTTGGCACTCACAAAATTGATGCCTAATAATTCATTTGTCTGAGTTAACGGATGTATGCTACATATTATACCAAGTTCATTACCTTCTTATACCCGTTCACAATTAGCTTTACGTAATGGCCAGGATCGTGACGACATTTGGTGTGCGTATGAAGGCACTATTTACGACCTGTCGGCATCGCGCTTATGGCGTAACGGCAAGCATTATGAACACTGGGCTGGGCAGGATCTTACCGACGAACTGGCCGATGCTCCCCATACAAACAGTGTATTCACTCGCTTTCCGGTAGTTGGAAAATTGGTATAAGGTTTTAGGTTTACGGCGCTCCTCACTACGATTAAACCGTCGACCGAAATCATAAACCGAATACCTCATACTATAAATCTTAAACGAATGCTTCTTATCGCTGATAGCGGTTCTACCAAAACCGACTGGCGACTTGTTGACGCCAATGGCATCGCCCATGCTATTCAAACGGATGGATTCAATCCATATTATCAGACAGCCGCGCAAATGGCTGCAACATTGCAAACGCAACTGATTCCACACCTAAAGGAAGCGATAGTTACGAAGGTATTTTTTTATGGAACGGGCTGCACCGGCCCAACTGTAAATCATATCGTGGCCGATGCGCTCCGGGCAGTGTTACCTGATTTACAGATTGTGGAAGTGAATAGCGATATGTTGGGCGCTGCCCGAGGAGCAATAGGCCACCAATCTGGTATTGCCTGTATTCTTGGGACAGGTTCGAACGCCTGTTGTTATGATGGAAACCAGTTAACACGTGGTATTCAGTCGCTGGGCTTCTGGCTGGGCGACGAGGGCAGCGGAGGCTATTTGGGTAAAACACTCGTCCGTGATTTTTTTCAGGAACGATTGCCGACGGAACTACATGAAGATTTCAAGATTCGCTATGCGCTTGATCGTCCAACGCTGCTTGAAAATGCCTATCAGAAACCGTTTCCAAATCGGTACTTTGCTGCTTTTACTCCATTTCTATCTGAGCATCTGGCTCATCCTTACATAGCCGATTTGGTAACGGACGCCTTCGCATTATTTCTGACAACCTATGTCAAACGATTTCCCGAAGCTGACCTGTGGCCGGTTTATTTTGTGGGCTCTGTTGCCTATTATTTTGCTCAACCCTTGCGTCAGGCAATAGAACAAACTGGACTAACAATGGGTAGTCTTCTAAAAGCTCCTGCTGAACAGTTAGTTGAATTCCACAAAAATGGATAATTTCCAGGCGTTCACCGTACTTTTGCAGAGTGGTTTATAGTTTATGGTATTCAGTGTATGGTTTACGGATAATGACATATTGATAAAATATGTGCCTATTCACTATAAATCATAAACTGTAAACCGATAACAACCTGAAACAGTAAAATGGCAAATCGGTATTTTTTGAAAGTAAAAGACATTGTTCGGGAAACCCCTGACGCTGTGACAATAAGTTTCTGGCATCCCATCAACGAAGAGGTTCGCTATCAGCCTGGTCAATTTCTGACTTTTTTGCTGAACATTAATGGTCAAAAACTACGACGTTCCTACTCAATGGCATCGTCGCCCCATGTTGATGTGTCGTTGTCAGTATCTGTAAAGCGTGTTCCAGGTGGACTGGCTTCTAATTACCTCTGCGATCGTATCCGACCCGGCGATATTCTGGAAACCCTGGAACCAATGGGTACGTTTGTTCCGAAACTTGATCCTCAGAATCGACGGACAATTATCCTGATTGGAGCGGGTAGCGGTATTACGCCCTTATTCTCGATGGCTAAGTCGACTATGCATGTAGAACCCAATAGTCGGGTATGGCTTATCTACGGTAATCGAAATCAGGAGTCTATTATTTATAAAGCGCATTTAGATGCGATGGAGCAGGGATATGGGCGGTCGCGTTTTCAGGTAACACACATCTTGAGCCAACCGTCCTATGGCTGGACTGGTGCCGAAGGACGCCTGAATCAGCATACGTTAACCAAGTTATTGGACCAACTTCCAGCGGCTGAACGTCAAAATGCGAGCTTTTACCTGTGTGGTCCTGATGGCATGATGACCGAAGTGCGCTCGGCCTTATCGCTGGTGGGTATTGCTTCTGAACATATCCACAAGGAAAGCTTCGCGACGGCACCGGTTATGGCAGGTGATGTCGTAGAGGAACCAATAACAGCTGCCGACAATGGTTCTCCGGAAGTAACGGTATTATATGAAGGCAGCGAGTACAAATTTGCAGTTGCCCCCCATCAAACCATTCTGGAAGCTGCACTGGATTTAGATATAGACCTGCCGTATTCCTGCCAAGCAGGTATGTGCACTGCTTGTCTGGGTCGTTGTATTTCTGGTAAGGTAAAACTGGACGAAGAGGACGGTCTGTCCGAATCTGAATTAAAGGCGGGTTATGTTCTTACCTGCGTTGCTCACCCTGTTGGATCAAATGTGGTGATTGAGATCGAGTAAAAAATCAGATTGCCTAAAACAGAGAAGGGCGTGAGGATTGCCTCACGCCCTTCTCTGTTTTAGGCAATCTGATTCCTAATCGTCGACTTTTGGGGCTACCGCTGGTTTAGGTGCTCGGGGCTTTGCTACCCGTGCTGGAGGTGTAGGCGGTGCAATTGCTGGTGCTACATGAGCTCGTACTGATGGGACTGCCGGTGCAGCCGGAGCTATAACGTTCACGCTAGGTCGGGGTGTGCGCATAGCACGTGGGGCACGAGGAGTGCGTATGCCACGGCCTCTGTCTGTGTTAACGTTGACATTTATGTCCATATCCAGATCAGACAGTTCGCCCGACAACCGCGATAACTTTTCTCCATGTCGCTCCATTTCTTCCGATAATCGCTCCATTTGTTCATCCAATTGCTGAGACTCACGTTCTAACTTTTCAAGCGGCTTTCGGGCTTCTATTAGCTTCGATTGTGTTTCTTCCAGTTGTCGATTGGCTTCCTCGATACTGGCTTCCTGTTTTTTGATTTCCGGCTCAAGCGCTGCTACTTGTTTCTCAATTTCGGCCACACTCAATTTCTGTTTGCCATCCTGATACATCACCCGTCGCTGTTTTTCGATCAGGGTATTTCGAGCTTCCATCAGTTTCTCTTTACGCCATTCCAGTAACTGTTGGCTGCGTCCAAATTCTTCAATTGGGAACTGCATTTTCTCCATCTGAAGGTGTAATGCCTGAACCTGTTGCGCCCGTTGCGCTACGAGCTGGCTTAAGCTATCCAGCTGCCGTTGTTGGAAAGCGCGTTGGGGGGCAAGCGAATCTGGACTAGATTTAGAGTGAGGGATTGAAGCAAAGGCATCGTTAATAATGCTGTTGTAATCGACTTTGGCCAATCCTTCTACAGTTCCATCTGGACTAAGCGGAACGTCCTTTAGGGCCGATGCAACAATATTGCTGTAATCAATATGGGATAGCCCTTCTGCCAGCGCATTCATTCCCCCATCAAACGCCTGGTTCTTTTCAATAATTGTTAACAGGATGTCGCGATCAGGTTGTTTCACGTCATCGAGTAAGAGCTGTCCGGCCATTACCTGATTTAGCTGGCTTTGCAGCTTAGCTACACGGGCAGCAGACAATTTCTGCCCCTTCCAGATCACATAGTCTACTTTCTTGCCGTCGACCATACCATATTCCGAATTAGTATCGATCTTATGCCGGCGTGTCGAATGGGCTGGCTTCGGTTGTTTTGCAGTAGCCTTCGGTTCATCCTGCTTTTGCACTGCGTAGACCGATACACTCATCAGTAGAATAGTAGCGAGCGTTAGTCCGGCTAAGCTGGCATTCGAAACAAAAGGTCGGGTTGGAACTCCCAATACCCGTCGAACCCGATGCAGTAAATGCTGTCGTTTAGAAGCAAACGCCATGGCTAGAGCGGGTGTTTGATCCAGATTCATAAGCCGTAGCTCTTCTACCCGGGCAAGAGCCTGCGCCAGGATACGCCCATTACCCCCGCAAACCTGTACGGCCAGATCATCACAGCAATGTTCGCGTTCTTCACGTACACGAGCCGACAGCCACCACAAAGCTGGGTGGAAGAAATACAGAACCTCAACAACCGATTGGAGGAGATTCACCGCATAGTCGTGCCGTTTTATATGCGCTAATTCATGGGCCAAAACGGCCTCTATTTCACGCATAGACAAGCTCGTAGCTAGACCAATTGGCAATAGTAAAACAGGTTTCAATACACCTACCACCATTGGCACCGTAATACGCGCTGATTCACGAACCTGAACAACAGCTTTAATCGCCAATGCTGAACGAAGCCGATTAGTTAGTTGAGTCCAGTTTTGGGTAGTGGGTTTTGTCGCCGTCTTGCTTAGGCGCTGTAAGTATACCCAACCGCCGGTAAGACGCAACCCAAACAGGGCAACCCCAATTAGATAGATAAGTACGAACTGACTTAGGTGATTTTCCAGAAATAACTGCGTTTGCTGATGCCAGGGTAGGTTTTGGGTCACCGTTTGCCACTTAACCAGTCTCGCATAGTGGATGGCAGTTGAGGGAGCGATTGGCTGATTATCAACAACGGGCTCATAATACCAAATAAATGTGGCTCCTGATGCTAGCAACTGCGTTAGCAAAGTGAGTACACTTACACGATAGCGTAGCATACTCGATTTATTCCGAAGCAGATGCAGAGTCACCGCCACAGGTAGAACCAGAGCGAAACCCTGCCAAAGTGCATGGAGCAACGTCCAGCCCAAGGCATCCACCACCGGATTCGACAAAAAATGGAAAGCGTTCATGAGTTATAGGAAATCGTTAAGTGTGAGTAAAATCATTTTATACAAAAACAGAGTAATCGCATTCGTTTAAAATCATGAATCAGATTTTGCAAAATCATGCTAATCAGTTCAATCAGATAAATCCTGGCGGCCGGCGTCCCGGTTCAGATCGCTTAGTAGATTTTTAATCTCATCTAATTCTTCACGAGAGGCTTTATGTTGCCCCAAAATCTGCATCACTAACTTCGATGCCGATCCCCGGAATGCCGTTTCAACAAAGCGATCAACTAAATTCCGTTGCGTGTCTTCTTCGCTTACAGCCGCTGTGTAGATGTGTGAACGAGAATCTTCTTCACGGGAGAGCAATCCTTTTTCGTACATAATCTGCATTAGTTTCAGTGCCGTTGTGTAGCCGATGTCGCGGCTTTGGCTCAACGTATCGTATACCTGACGTACCGTGCTGGGGCCATTGGTCCAGAGTACGTGCAGAATTTCCAGTTCAGAGTCGGTTGGCTTCATAATTGATCTACGAATAATTTCGTAGTAAACATATACGAACAATTTCGTAGTTGCAAATTTGTGAACAAAAAAGTTTTAGATTGACTTATTGTAGCGCGGCCAGAAAGCCGCACGCTTACCAGATATTATCAATAGTCACGGCTTTTAAGCCAAACTACCAATGACCGCAAACGAAACCCTGCCTATTCCTACTCGTCCAGCCCGACCCTTTATTGGCGAGACAATAGCCCTCCAAAGTTGGGACGATGTTAAACCTTTGTATGATGATCTGCTGGCCCGGCCTCTGCGTGATGCCGAAGATCTGCGCCAGTGGTTATTGGACCGAAGCGAACTGGAATCGTATTTGTCCGAAGATTTTGCGTGGCGTTATATTCGCATGACCTGTGATACCGCCAACGAGGAATTGGTAAATAATCTCAATTTTTTCATTGCAGAGATTCAGCCGCCCATGACCGCTTATGGTAACGATCTTGACCTCAAAGCAGTAAACAGCCCATTTTTGAGCCAATTGACCGACGAAGGCTACGACGTTATGGTGCGGGGGATGAAAAAGGCTATCGAAATTTTCCGGGAAGAAAATATTCCGCTTCAAACCGAACTCCAGACCGAAGAGCGGAAGTATGGAGCCATTGTTGGAGCAATGACCGTTACGATTGATGGTAATGAAATGACCTTGCCCGCAGCCAGCGACCGATTGCAATCGACCGATCGGGCTGTGCGAGAAGATGCCTGGCGCAAAATCTGGGAGCGCCGTTATCAGGACCACGAAGTACTCGACCAATTATTCGACCGATTGCGAACCCTTCGTCATCAAATAGCTATCAATGCCGGGTTTGCCAATTTTCGAGACTACTCATTTGCGGCACTTGGTCGATTCGATTACACACCACAGGACTGCTTCAATTTTCACGAGTCGGTGGCCGAATCCGTTGTGCCATTATTGAATGATCTGGCCAGCGAGCGAAAGGAAAAACTTTCAGTTGATCCATTACGGCCCTGGGATGCCAAAGTAGATGTAGAAGGGCGTCCGCCTTTGAAGCCTTTCGCTACAGGGGATGAACTTCTTGAAAAGGCGATTACCTGCTTTGACCGACTCGACAGGGAATTAGGTGATGATCTACGGATTATGCGGGCAATGGGTCATCTCGATCTGGAATCAAGAAAGGGAAAAGCACCTGGTGGCTACAATTACCCGCTCGAAGAAATTGGCGTGCCGTTTATTTTCATGAATGCGACGTCAAGCCTACGCGATTTAGTGACAATGGTTCATGAAGGTGGCCACGCCGTTCATTCGTTTCTAACGCGCGATTTGCCGCTGAAAGCGTTCCGTAATCCCCCCATGGAAGTGGCCGAACTTGCCTCTATGAGCATGGAATTACTCTCTATGGATCATTGGGATGTATTTTTTGAGAATCCAGATGAACTACGGCGAGCCAAACTACAACATTTGGAATCCATCATTGAGACACTGCCCTGGGTGGCTACGATTGATAAATTCCAGCACTGGATTTATGAGAATCCAACCCATACCGATGCTGAACGTCGTGAAAACTGGCTTCGGATTTACAATCAATTTGCCGATACCATAACAAATTGGGATGGGTTTGCCTTTTATCAGGAGTATATTTGGCAGCGTCAACTGCACTTATACGAAGTGCCTTTCTATTATATCGAATATGGTATTGCTCAATTGGGAGCCATTGGAGTTTGGCGAAACTACCGGCAAGATCCTAAAGCTGGATTAGCGGGTTACAAAAAAGCCTTGAGCCTGGGGTACAAAGCTCCTATCCGTGAAATATATGCAGCGGCTAACGTGCCATTTGACTTTTCGCGCGATCATATCCAGGAATTGATGCGCTTTGTGGGCGACGAAATCAAAAAAATAGGGTAATCTGCGTTCGTAAATAAGGGCAAAAAGAAAAAAACTGACAGCTATCGAGTGTTGGCTAACGACTGTTTCTTATTTTTGTCGAATCAATTCGTAATCAAGTGGCTATGAAACGCGTATTCAATATAGGTTTGTTGGCTGTAGTGGTGATGTCGCTGGCATCGTGCGACTATCAAAAGTATAACTCCATTCGTCAAACAGACTACCGGGCAGAAGATTTTCGTTCCGACTATAAGGCTGGAGATGCTGAAGTTTACGGAAAAGGTAAAGATTCGGCAGCTGTTCAATCAAAATATACATACACGGCCAACCCTGAGCTTGATGCAAAGGCGCAGAAGATTCGTGAGAAATTGTTTGGACCTCATAATACTACTCAGAGTCTGTAATAAGGATTGACTAAGGGCATTTAGAGCGATGAATCAGCAAATAACTGCTGATTCATCGCTTTTATTTTGTCTGACCATTGGCTAAAAAGCATTGTCTGATCGTCAATGTAAAGTGCCGGAAAGACATGTAAGTGTAAATTTTTGCGTTACTTTGTTCAGTCAAACTGAATTTGAAAAGAGTATTATTTTGTTAGAAAACCGCCTTGACGCACGAATAACTATATGAAAATTGCACTAGTTACGGGTTCCGCTGGTTTGATTGGTAGTGAAGCCGTTGCCTTTTTTGCTGATAAATTTGACCTCGTTGTCGGAATTGATAATAATATGCGGCAGTACTTCTTTGGAGCTGATGGCTCGACAGAATGGAACCGCAATCGTTTGTCCGAAACCTATTCGAACTACGCGCACCGTGCCGCCGATATTCGGGAAGTGCCACAACTGGAAGTAATCTTTAAGGAATTTGGCACCGATATTAAATTGGTGTTACATACAGCTGCACAGCCAAGCCACGACTGGGCCGCCCGTGAGCCGTTTACCGACTTTGGCGTAAATGCAGTAGGAACACTCAACATGCTTGAGATGACCCGGCTTCATTGCCCCGAAGCCGTCTTTATCTTCACGTCTACAAACAAAGTTTACGGAGATAATCCTAATTATCTGCCGTTGATCGAGACCGAAACGCGCTGGGAAATCGATCATAACCACCCTTATTTCGAGAATGGTATTGACGAGCACATGAGCCTTGATCATACGAAACACTCGGTCTTTGGGGCGTCGAAAGTAGCTGCCGATATTATGGTGCAGGAGTATGGTCGCTATTTTGGGATGAATACCGGCGTATTCCGGGGAGGTTGCTTAACTGGGCCGAATCACTCGGGAGCGCAGTTGCACGGCTTCCTTTCGTACCTCATGAAGTGCGCCATCACCGGAAACCAGTACACCATTTTTGGCTATAAGGGCAAACAGGTTCGCGACAATATCCATAGCTGGGATTTGGTGAATATGTTCTGGCATTTCTATCAAAATCCACGTCCAGGCGAAGTATATAATGCTGGTGGTGGCCGCTACGCGAATTGCTCAATGATCGAGGCAATTGCTCTTTGTGAAGAAATTTCGGGCAATAAAATGAATTATCAATATTCGGAAACCAACCGGAGTGGTGACCATATCTGGTACATTTCTGACCTGACCAAATTTAAACAACATTACCCTGGTTGGGACTGGACATTCGATTTGAAAGAAACAATGAGCCAGATTCATGATAGTATGGCTGCACGTCTGTCTCCAGTAAAATAAGTTGCGGTTTTACGAAATTGAAACTGTACACAATACCTGAATTTGATGATCTGGCAAAAAAAAGGACTGATTTATAAACCTGATGGCTCGCAACCATTCAGTCGAACCCACGCACAGGTTCCGTTTGGCTATCCGATGAAGGATAAGTTGCGCGTTTATTTCTCCACACGCGATGAGAACATTTCATCGGCAGTGTCATTTGTTGAACTGAATCCCGACAATCTTTCCGAAGTCGTTTATGTTCACGATAAGACCTGCTTATCAAAAGGGGAAGTGGGTATGTTTGACGAAACGGGAACGATGCCTTCGTGGTTTTTGCCCGTAGGTGACGAAATCTGGTTATACTATACCGGCTGGAATAAAAGCGAAACGGCTAGCTACCGGCTTGGTATTGGCCTGGCAATTAGTAAGGATGGCGGCTTGACGTTTGAGCGGAAATTTACCGGGCCATTGCTCGACCGTTACATTTTCGATCAGGTTTGGGTGGCACAACCCTGCGTTATCCGGGAAGAGCAGGCTGACGGCTCTATTCGGTGGCGGATGTGGTATCTGTCCTGCACCAAAATCGAGGTGATTCATGGGCATCCTGAACCTTTCTACGACGTAAAATATGCAGAGTCGGCAGATGGGATTCATTGGGAACGCACAGGACACGTTTGCGTAGGCTACGACGAATTTACCGATGCCATTGGTCGACCAACCGTTTATAAGGATGGGAATTTGTACAAAATGTATTTTTCCTATCGGAACGCAACCAACTATCGAACCGATGTTCAGCGTAGTTATCGGATTGGCTATGCCGAATCGGAAGATGGTGTCGAGTGGGTACGAAAAGACGAACTCGCTGGTATTGAACGATCGACTGAAGGCTGGGACTCAATGATGATGGACTATTGTCACATTTTTCCGCATCAGAATCAATGGGTTATGTTCTATAACGGAAACGGCTTTGGTGCATCTGGATTTGGCTATGCCACTCAATCAAAAACTGATTAAAATCAGGGTAGTGGAATTTGCATTTTATGTAGGTAGCTGCCTAATTTGTACCAAATCAGTAAGCGAATAACCATGAAAGAAGTAGCAAAATATATCATAAAAGTTGACGCTCAATTCAAGGATGGCCAGATCGTGCCTGAGATTCCGTATGAAGAGGTGATGCGGTTAGTCAACGAGCCAAATATTGTTATTATCAAAACGGGTATTCCAGAAGAGACACTTCGTAGTGTTATTGAGGCTACGCATACCTGGGCATCTAAGACTCCTCTGGCCACAGCTCCCGATCCATTCGATAATAATCAGCACAAGCAACGATTGCACATTGCCAAGATTCAGCAAGCCCCGCAATTGTTTCATGACCATACCTTCGATGCCATTCTAGACCTTGAGGAACCGACGCAACAGACGTTGATGGGCGTTTTTAACCCAATGCGTCAGTTTTGGAATAACCTGACTGGTAATAACGAAGAATATGGTATCCGTAAGGGACAGCCTTATTTCCATCCCCAAGTAACACACTACCCATTAGGAGGCAGTTTCTTCGGGCGGCACTGGCATCCACTTAATCCACAAAAAGTTGGTACTATTCTGGCACTGAACCAATATAGAAAGGACTACAATTCAGGCGGTACAGGCTATGTGATCAACGATCATATTGTTGAAACCGAGGGCTATCAGGATATGGGGGATATGATTTTATTTCGCTATGACCTGCCACACTGGGTTAGTCCATCGAGCTTTGCTGACCGCTTCAGTTGGGATGATCCAGCTGGACGATGGGTGGCCATACTGCCGTTCTACGACCCTTGGGCAAAACCTGCCGAAAAAGATGAACCTCAGGGTTGGAAAGCCCAGATTCAATCGGCTAAAGAAGTAACTGTATAAAAGCAAGGTAATAGGAATAAGCTAGGAGGTGCTGAAGAGGAAACTTTTCTGATGCCTCCTAGCTTATTCCTTACTACAGACTATTATGATAAAAGTTAGTGTCCTGATTATCACGTATAACCAGAAGAAATTCATCCGCGAAGCTATTGATAGTGTTTTGGCGCAGAAGACGACATTTCCTATTGAAATATTAGTTGGCGATGACTTTTCGACCGATGGTACACGGGAGATTATTCAGGAATACGAACGCCAGTATCCCGGCCTGGTTATTGGCGTGTTGCATCCGCACAACATGGGTAAAAATGGCGGAATTAACTTTCTGGAGACACTGAAGCTGGCTAAAGGCGAATATTACGCCTTAATTGATGGGGACGATTATTTAACCAACCCCTTGAAACTTCAGAAGCAAGCCGATCTACTGGATGCCCATCCGGACTATTCAATGACCTTTCATAATGCATTGATTACCTATGAGGATGGTAGCCCATCTCACGTACTCAATGGCGATGATATGAAGCCGTTTTATACGGTTGATGACCTCATAGGCGAAGATGAAATCTGGTTTATGGCTACGTCGAGTACTATGTACCGGAATAGTATTAAGGAGTATCCGACCTGGTTTCGGGAGTCGTCGAGTGGTGACATTCCAAGATTGATCCTAAAAGCTAAACTCGGTAAGATTGGCTATATTCCTGAGGTCATGTCCGTGTATCGGAAGAATCGCGCCGGGGCAAGTTTTCATGATAATTACCAGAATGAGACCTTTCTGCGTAATCGCATTCAAATGTACAGCGATATTAATCGGGAACTTGATTATCGCTATAACAGCATTCTGCGCCGTAATATGGCCCGTTATTACCGAATGATGCTGGATGCCAAACAATATCAGGATAGTTATTTTCGTCGGGCGCGGCTGGCATTCAAGTATCTTTATATGGCAAAACCTAGTTGGGACAAAGCAAAAGATGTAATTAGAAATTATATTGTGCCAGGGCCAGTAGCTAAACTCTATAGTACGTTGCGCCTTTTGCCACATCGATAGGTGATTTGGGCTGCATTAACTCCTATTGCGGATTTTTCCTGCACATGACCGAATATGAAATTAAGCGTTGTTATTCCTGCTTATAATGAAGAAGAGTCGTTGCCGCCAACGCTACGAATACTCTATCAAACGCTGGCTAAACACGGCGTTCCTCATGAGATCTGCGTTACAAATGACAACTCAAAAGATGGCACACTGAAGGTGCTGGAGCAGTTAGCCGCAACAGAAATTCCGACTTTGGTCTATTATACGAATCCCGGCCCAAATGGATTTGGGTACGCAGTACGTTACGGTCTGGAAAGATTCTCGGGCGATTGTGTAGCCGTATTCATGGCCGATTTGTCGGATGATCCGGAAGATTTAGTGAAATTCTACCGTAAAATGCAGGAGACGAATGTCGATGCGGTGTTTGGCTCGCGCTGGGGAAAAGATGGTAAAGTGATCGACTATCCTGAGTTAAAGAAATTTATCAACCGTATCGCCAACTTCATTGTCCGAATGGTAATGGGCATTAAATACAACGACACGACTAATGCCTTCAAACTCTATAAACGTGAGACGATCGAAGGTATAAAACCATTTCTATCCCCTCACTTTAATTTAACCGTCGAACTGCCACTGAAGGCTATCGTACGCGGTTATACTTATGCCGTAGTGCCTAATAGCTGGACAAACCGGAAATACGGCGAGTCAAAGCTTAAGATTAAAGAAATGGGCAGCCGATACTTCTTTATTCTGATGTATTGCCTGATCGAAAAGTATTTCTCCCAAGGGGATTTTCGTAAAAAATCAACTGCAGCACCGCCACAAACAGTAAGTCGATGAAGTAGTGAAAGTAAGAGAAGTAGGTGAAGTAAGGAAAAGAAACACTTGATGCTTCGGATACTTACTTCACCTACTTCTCTTACTTTCACTACTTCACCAACTCATGACTAACCAAAAATCCCCTTCAGCCCCGGAATCTGGTAGAAGGCAAGCGTTTGAACTACTGCCCACAAAACGCTACTAACGAACATGTAAAGGAGTAATTGTCCACGTTTGACACCAAATGAAATGGCAATTATAGTTCCTCCAATAGGCGTCAGAATCAAGGGAGTTAACAGAGCAATACCAGCCATACCAGCTCGTTTCCAGATGCGAATTGCCAGGCGAGTGCGTTTTGTAAATCGTTTAGACGTACTGGGACGATAGCGCTGCCAAAGGGCTTGTAGGGCTGCTCCTGCATACGTAACCACCACAACACTTAGCATCATTCCCAGGGTTGTGCAAATTGCCGTTTCGGGCCATGTCAACCCCAGTGTGACACCCGAAAGAGGCCCTCCAACGAATTTAATTGTGCTGGCAATGATGACGGAAATGTATTTGGCAATATGCATGACTATGGTTTGTACTGGAACAACGACGTAAATGTATCCGTTGTTTGGTTAATATGCCGCTAATTCGTTCTGCTTACCCCGGTCCACCAGCTTATCAATATAATGGTCATTTACAAACCATTATTCCCAGCCTCACGCGTAAAGTGACAGACGTTTCTTATGAGCGCGAGCGATTGACATTGGCCGATGGTGACTTTGTTGATCTGGATTGGATTGACAAAGGACAAAATCGGCTGGTTATCCTGACGCACGGATTAGAGGGGGATAGTAGTCGCCAATATATGCTGGGTACGGCGAAACTCTTTGCCCAACAGGGATACGATGTATTGGCCTGGAATTGCCGCTCCTGTAGTGGCGAAATGAATCGCGCGTTCCGATTGTATAATCACGGCGAAATTGGTGATTTGGGGGAAGTTATTAATCAGGCGTTACGAACAAAACAGTATACCGAAGTCGCGTTGATTGGTTATAGCATGGGAGGGAATATTACACTGAAATACCTTGGTGTTCATGGCAAGCAGCTTCCTGATGTAATAAAACGAGGTGTTGCCATCTCAGCGCCAACCGATTTAGGTGCAAGTGCGGTTCTACTTGACCGACTGGCTAATCGGTTCTACCGCAATCGGTTTATGAAAAAACTTGTTGTCAAACTAAGTCAGAAGGCTAGTCGTTTCCCCGACCAGTTAGACATGAGCAAGTTACAATACGTAAAGAAATGGCGAGATTTCGATGAGTTTTTTTCGGCTCCGGTTAATAATTACTCCGATGCTGAGGATTTCTATAACCAGGCATCGGCAGTTAATTTCATGGCTGGTATTACTACACCAACGTTGCTGCTAAATGCGCAGAATGACCCATTACTATCACCAGAATGTTCGCCGGGTTGGTTGGCAGAATCCCACAAATCTATCTTTCTGGAAACACCCCGATTGGGAGGTCACGTTGGTTTTCAAATTTCCCGCGACGAACATACATACGCAGAACGGCGGGCGTTGACCTTTACGCAAAGTGAGTTGTAAGTTAATGGCAGAGATTAAGTTGTTGCAATTCGCACCAAGTCATTAATATTATTGATAATCATCACATTATCTGGTGTCTCAATGTCTTGGCCTATTACCTGATAGCCCGTCATAATTACCTGTGAATCCGAAAATTTGTTGGCCAGACGGTTTACGAAAGGCTGAACCTCATGATTTGATGGATGTGATGTCAGCGCAGTAAATAAATAATTAGGCTTATGTCGCTCATAAGTGAATACTAATTCTTCGAATGGCAGGCTCTGCCCTAAATAAATGACCTTGTTAGAACGAGCCCGAATAATATAGTTTGCAAATAATAAACTGATTTCGTGAAATTCTCCCTCTGGTAGAAAAAGCAGGTATTTTTTACCTGTTGCGCTATGCTTGCCTATGCCATCTATAGCAACAATAAGTTTCTGCCGAATCAGATTTGTAATGAAATGCTCTTGCGCTGGCCCGACTGACCCCGTTACCCACAATGTACCAATACGATTCAAAAATGGATAAACGATGTGAATCATCGTATTTTCGAATCCAAATTGAAGGATATTGGTATTAATAATTTTCTCAAACCGATCCTCATCCAGATCAATCATAGCAAGAGTGAGTGCTTGAATCTGATCGGGATACGTAATTTGTCGATCCGAAACTTTAATTACTTCCCTATACAACTCATCGGGAGATAGTTTCGAGATCTCCGAAATCTTATAGCCATGATCTTTTAACAAAGAAATATTAAGAACCAGCTTCAGGTCTTGGTCGTCGTAAGCTCGAATATTGGTATTGGTACGCTGGGGGGAAATAATGCCATATCGTTGCTCCCAGATTCGTAATGTATGGGCTTTTATGCCCGAAAGCTGCTCTAAATCTCTTATTGAATACGTACTCATAAGATGATATTGATACGACTAAACGCTATGACTGGTCTATCGTAAATTCAGTTAAACAAAGCTGGAATCAATTGAGAATAACCTGTTTCCTTTGCTATATAACCTATTCTCAGAACTGAAATACGATTACTTTGTTTAAGGTTTTAAGGAAATATATCAACAAAAATATCATTTTATAGCTGTAAAGCAAATAGTAAAGATTGACCAGCAGGATCAAAGGGAAAAGGTCTTGATTCTTGCAGATCATAGATGTATAAAAATCAGGCAAATAAACGAAAAAAGCCCTGATAGTATCAGGGCCTTGATCTAGGGTGAAAGACGGGGCTCGAACCCGCGACCTTCGGAACCACAATCCGACGCTCTAACCGACTGAGCTACAATCACCATTTTGAGACTGCAAAGATAAAAATTTATGATGAATGATGAATGATGAATGATGAATTATTTTTTGCACATCATTCATCATTCATCATTCATCATTCATCATTCATCATACTTATTATTACGCCTGCTTGCCTTGTTGATACCGTTTTTCGGCGGCACTCCAGTCAACTACATTGAAATAGGCTGCAATATAGTCTGGTCGACGATTCTGATATTTCAGGTAATAAGCATGCTCCCAAACGTCAAGCCCAATAACGGGGAAGCCCTTTACTTCGGCAATATCCATTAATGGATTGTCCTGATTGGGCGATGAGGTGATCGCTAATTCACCTTCAGGCGTTACAATCAACCAAGCCCAGCCGGAGCCAAAACGGGTGGTTGCTGCTTTGGTAAATTCTTCTTTAAACGTATCAAACGAGCCAAACTTCTGATTGATAGCCTCGGCCAACGTACCTGTTGGCTGGCCACCACCATTACCCGAAATTGTATTCCAGAAAAGCGTGTGGTTATAATGACCACCACCATTATTACGAACAGCAACCGGTGCTTTGCTCACGCTGGCCAGCAGGTCTTCGATGGATTTATTCTCCAGATCAGTGCCTGCAATGGCATTATTCAAGTTCGTCACGTAAGCGTTGTGGTGCTTGCCGTGGTGAATTTCCATGGTCTGCTTGTCAATATTCGGTTCGAGCGAATCGCTGGGGTAAGGAAGCGGATCTAATACAAAAGCCATTGTATTGATTAGTTAGAATGTAAGATTATTCGGTTGGGTTAACAAGCCGATTTCAAATTATGTTCTTAGACGATTAAAAAACTTTGCCAGTAATGCCTGACTTTCGTCGGCTAATATACCAGTTTCGAGTCGAGTTTTTGGATGTAATATTGATGGCTGCATACGGCTATAGCCTCGCTTGGGATCGTTTGCGCCGATTACTAATCGGCCAAGCTGAGCCCAGAATAAAGCGCCCGCGCACATCACACAGGGTTCTAAGGTTACGTATAACGTACAATCAGTCAAATATTTACTGCCTAAATAATGCTCCGCTGCAGTAATGGCCATAAGCTCGGCATGCGCCGTTACATCGGTCAACTGTTCGGTTTGGTTGCGAGATTTGGCAATAATTCGATTACGGCAAACGACGATAGCACCAACAGGAATTTCGCCATTGTCGGCGGCTTCTTCTGCCATGCCAAGCGCTAGTTCCATAAAGTATTCGTCGGGCATAAGAGGGGCTGGTAAGTGATCACTTACCTATTTACCGCTGTTTTATTGTTTCAATACCTTACGAACCGTTTGCCGGTCGCCAACCTGTATACGTAGGAAATACAAACCGTTAGGCTGTGTAGTTAGGTCAAGTTCATTGAGCTGTTTGCGCGTGCTATGCTGCAAAATAGGCCGACCTCCTGCATCAATAAGCGATAATGTCGCTGCATCATGAGTTAATGGTAAATCTAATTCTACCCTAAGTATTGTTTGGGTAGGAACTGGATAGGCTTTTACCAGCGGGTCAAGAGAGTTATCGTCTACACCCAATAAGGGTGCTACCGTAATGGTTGCAGTCCCCGAAATTGGTCCATTACCACAAGTATTCGTAACGTTTGTCAGACGGTAAATCGTTGTCCGAGCTGGCCGTGCTTCGAAAACATATGGGCTCGTGGACGTTGTGGCAGAGTAGGAGCGAAGACTATCGGCATAGGTTGCGGTCCACGGCCCATCACCCGCAAATGTCAGCGTTAAATTAGCGGGAGTACCTTCATAAATAGTCTGCGTACCTGTCAGTGTTGCACTCGCCACCGAACGTACCGTCATCTGGGTAGGACTGTTACTACCTGTAATGGCTATTTCGGGATTGTCGGCTTTCACCCGGACAGAATATTGTCCGCTCGGTAATGTAAGAGGTAATACACCTACAACGGGAGAGCTGTTGGCTGTTGCCGTAACAGCATACTTTTTAGAGGTATCTGCCAAACTGACCATCTCGACTCGGAATGTATTACCGGAGGTAAATTGTCCTGTTGTTGTAAAGGGGACCGCAATCGATGTACCCGCACACAGGGTCGTTGTTGCCAGTGAACCAGTTGAAACCGTTGGGACAATGACATTAATTTGAGCCGTTGCTGGATTGCCGGGTAGTCCCACACCACAGCCATTTGAGACCGTTACGACCTGATAGATAGTGTTACCGCGTGGTAATACTGAGATGGTTGTATCGGCTTTGTTAGAGATTCCTGTGTAACCGCCGGTGAGCGTATAACTATAGGGGCCAGAACTGGTAAACTTCAATTGCAAAGGAGCTCGCTGTCCCAAATTAACACTAGCTGTTGGCGCCATCAGACCCAGGGTAGGCGGTGAGGTAACGATTGCTTTGATGATGGCGCGAGGGCTGTAGCACCCATTGGCACCAATCTGATAAACGTAGAACGGGTCGCCACCTGGCTGAACGTTGGTATTAAGTGTAAGTGGCGTAGGAGCATCATTGGTAATCCTACCATAGGGATCGATCCATTTTAGCTGACTGCCTGTTTCGCCAACCGCTTCCAGTGGGGTTGCCTTGTCGTTAAGGCAATAAACAACCAGAGGTCTGGGAGTGGTCGGTGCAGCGAGTGTGTTAACGGTGACTTTTATTTCTGTTCTAACACTTTCACAATTATTCACCGTCTGGGTGACCAGATAAGTCTGGGTTCCAGCTTTATCAATTGACGGAATAGGCGCACTAGGAAACTGATTACCATCTGTATTATACCATCGTAATGCCTGACCGCTAGCATTCGAGGCTAATGAAGTTACATTCTGCGGAGGCTGATCCTGCTGGATCTGGCAATAGCTAACGGAAGTTATATTAGGTGAGGCAGGTAGTGCATTAATCGTAACGATTAGAGTTGCTTTAGGACCTTCACAACCTTCTCCAGATGTTTGCGAGACTTTGTACGTTTGATTACCAACAGAGCCAGTACCAGGGGTAGGAGTGCCACCCAACAAATTATCAGAAGCATCGTACCATTTGAGATTAGAGCCATTGGCCGTCAATGGTTGTGCCTGACTATTGTTGCAAAAGCTAATTGGGCTTACACCGGGTACACCGGGTGTACTTTTTACCCGTACCGTCAAACTTGCGCGGGGGCCTTCACAACCACTCAAAGTTTGACTAACATAATAAACTGTTGACCCAACTGAGGAATTCGAAGGGGTAGGAGCATTGCCAGATGCCGAACCACCACTCGCAGATGTGCCATACCAGTTAGGAGTGGCATTAGCGACTAGGGTTGCTGTTAACGTTGGAGCACTATAATTTTGACAGAACTCAATGCCCGAAGTACCAGGGGCATCGGGTGTATCTTTAACCTGCACGGAGATTCCCGTTCGTGGACTTTCGCAGCCATTGACCGTTTGTGTCACATAGTATATGACACTTCCAATAGCAGAAGCTGCTGTGCTGGGGACAGTCGCATTCCCCGATCCAGAGCCACCCGTTTGGCTAGTACCATACCATTTTAGATTCTGGCCAACAGCTGATAATGATTGGGCCTGTGTGCCTTCGCAATAAGCGGAAGGAGAGGTGCCCGTGGGAGCTGCCGGTATTGCATTGATCGTAACGGTAATACTGGCTTTAGGCCCTTCGCAGCTTTCTACAGTTTGAGAAACTTTATAGATTTGGCTACCAACAGTACCCGTATTGGGCGTTGGCGATCCGCCTAATGAAGCATCTGCCGCATCGTACCATTTTAGGTTCGAACCCGTAGCCGTTAAAGGTTGAGCTGGACCATTATTGCAGAAACTAATAGGACTTACACCAGGCGCACTGGGTATTGCTTTTACTCGAACACTCAAACTGGCACGTGGACTTTCACAGCCATTAAGGGTCTGGCTGACATAGTAGACCGTAGTGCCTATAGTGGAATTAGAAACGACGGGTGCAGTGCTTGAAGCTGTTCCCCCTGTTTGGTTAGTACCATACCAGTTCGAAGTAGCATTGGCAACCAGAGTTGCTGTCAACGTTGGGGCACTGACTCCTTGGCAAAACTCAATTCCTGACGTGCCAGGGGCTGCAGGAGTGCTTTTTATTAGGATGGGAATGCCAGTTCGTGGACTTTCGCAGTTATTGACGGTTTGCGACACATAGTAAGGAGTAGTTCCAACTATTGTCGTATTAGGGACCGTCGGTGTTCCTGATGCCGTTCCTCCTGTTTGGCTAGTACCATACCATTTTAGATTCTGGCCAGTAGCTGATAAGGCCTGTGCCTGTGAGCCTTCGCAGTAAACAGCAGACGTACCAACAGGGGCAGATGGTATCGCATTGATCGTGACTGTAATAGTTGCCTTGGCTCCTTCGCATCCTTCGATTGTTTGGGATACTTTATACGTCTGGCTACCAACAGTACCCGTATTAGGTGTTGGTGCCCCGCCTAATGAAGCATCTGCCGCATCGTACCATTTTAGGTTCGAACCTGTAGCCGTTAAAGGTTGAGCTGGACTATTATTACAGAAAGCAACTGGACTAACACTTGGTGCACTAGGTGTTACTTTTATTCGTACGCTCGAACTAGCGCGTGAACTTTCGCAACCATTGAGTGTCTGACTAACATAATAAAGTGTAGTCCCTGGAGTAGAACTGGAGAGAGTAGGTGGACTACTTGAAGCTGTTCCCCCTGTTTGGTTAGTACCATACCAGTTCGAAGTAGCATTGGCAACCAGAGTTGCTGTCAACGTTGGGGCACTGACTCCTTGGCAAAACTCAATTCCTGACGTGCCAGGGGCTGCAGGAGTGCTTTTTATTAGGATGGGAATGCCAGTTCGTGGACTTTCGCAGTTATTGACGGTTTGCGACACATAGTAAGGAGTAGTTCCAACTATTGTCGTATTAGGGACCGTCGGTGTTCCTGATGCCGTTCCTCCTGTTTGGCTGGTACCATACCATTTTAGATTCTGGCCAGTAGCTGATAAGGGCTGTGCCTGTGAGCCTTCGCAGTAAACAGCAGATGTGGCAGTTGGAGAGGATGGAATGCCATTTACAGTTACAACAAGGCTGGTACGCGGCCCTTCACAACCATTGAGTGTTTGGCTAACATAATAGGTTGTGCTCCCTGTAGCTGTTGTTGAAGGAACAGGAGAAACCGAAGAAGCCGTACCTCCGGTTTGGCTAGTACCATACCAGTTGAGAGCGGCTCCAGATTGCGGGGATGCAGTTAAAGCGCTGGCCGTTTGACCTGCACAATAAGCTACAGGAGTAGTACTTGGTGCTGGAGGAGTGTCTTTAACTGTAACCGTAATAGTCGCCTTTGAACTCTCACAACCACCTATAGTCTGACTGACATAATATATAGCCGTTGCAGTCGTGCTAGGTATAGTTGCCGTATTAGATCCTGATCCATTAGGATTAGTGCCATACCATTTCAAATTTTGTCCAGTGGCATTGGCAGCCAATGATTGAGCTGTTGAACCTTCACAGTAGGGAGTAGGATTTGTTACAGTTGGAGCAGCAGGAGCATTAACAGCAAAGGGCGTGGTACTTGTTCCGCTAGTTTTTGCTGCGTTACTGGCAACCACCTGAACATGATATAAAGAGCCATTTGCAGTGCTCGAAGGAATAATCGCATTGATAGTACCGTTAGTTGCTTTCGTAGCAGCAACATTACCTATACTAGGTGAACTGGCAGAAATAAAGCCTGTTACGTCAGATAAATAAGCTGTAAATACAATACCGGCAGCAAATGAAGTGCTGGTTGTGAACGTAATAGTAAGTCCATTGCCTGGACAAACTGGATTTGGGGAAACATTGACATTGGTTATTGTCTGCCCAAAACTGCTAGTTGATAGACCAACTATACACAGTAAAGCCACTAAGTAGGAGTAAAAAATACGTCCCTTCATAAAAAATTGAGTAATGAATCTATTTTGGACTCTAAAGTTAATGCATTTATGCTTGAAATAGGGACGGCAACCTGCCTCTCATTAAGTATACCAAGCAATAATATCAGAATAGAAGCGTGTGTAAGTGTTTGGATAATAAGAAATTAAAATAAATTCATCCCATTAGATTTGCGAAATACACACTTGTCTAAAACCTGCCGCAATAAAAATGCCACTTCACTAATGAAGTGGCATTTTGGTTTTTTATACTATTGATCAGATAAGCGTATAGTACCGATTAATCAAGAAATTGCTACTCGATGGCACTATAAATCACTTCATGAATCCGTCGGCGGAGTTTTGTTGTATTGATAGAGTTATTTCCAGCAGTCGGGTAAATTCGATTAGAGAGGAATATAAAAATCAACTCCTCGTCTGGATCGACCCAGACTACATTGCCCGTGAAGCCGGTGTGGCCAAATGATCGGGCCGACGCCTTAGGTGCCATGTATACACTGCTTGGGCTTTCGGGATTTGGCTTGTCCCAACCCAGTGCCCGGAAGCTACGGTTACTAAGCGTTTGGGTGAAATAAGGCACCGTCATTGGATTCAGAACTCGCTGATCGCCATAAACGCCTTTTTGAAGATTCATTTGTAGAAGTGTGGCAATGTCGTGGGCATTACCAAATAAACCAGCATGCCCCGAGATACCCCCTTGTACAGCCGCCATCTGGTCATGCACCGTACCTACCAACAACTGATTTCGGTAGTAGGTGTCCTGTTCCGTAGGAGCACATTGCGGGTGGGGCAAACGCTGTAAAGGCGTGAAGCCAATTTGGTGCAGACCTAGTGGCTTATAGACATTCTCTGTGACAAATTTGTCTAACGGTTCCTTGCTAACCCGTTCAACAATCTTCTGTAATGTCAGGAAATTCAGGTCGCTATACACATAGGCAGGCCTCCCAGATTCATCAGTTTTTCGCGACATGGGTGACTGAACCACCCACTTCCAGACCGAATCTTTTAAGGCTGGAACGCCCCAGAGTGTAGGTGCAATTTGGAGTGTATGCAGACTATCCTGTGTAGCCGAATAGTATTGGGCTTTCAGACCTCCGCCCGGTAGTCGGGTGCGATCCCAGGTTGTTGGATAATAAGACACCATGCCGGATTGGTGCCAAAGGAGATCCTGAAGTGTGATGTTCTGCTTATTCGTATTCCGAAGCTCTGGCAGGTAAAACGATGCCTTTTGCGTTAAGTCAATCTGTTTGCGGTCATACAATACCATCACCGACTGCAAGGTGGCTAGTACCTTCGTGAGTGAGGCCAGATCATATAATGTCTCATCGGTCACTTTTTCAGCACCGGCGGCATACGTTAAAGCTCCAAAATTCTTGCTGTAAACGATTTTGCCTTTGCGTGCTACCAGAATCTCACAACCTGGCACAACATGATTTTTCACGGCACTCTGGGCAATGGCGTCAATTTGATTTAGCACGGTCGATTTCATCCCAACACTCTCCGGCGTTCCGACCGATAGCCGGCCTTCAGGATTTGTTTTGAGACCCATGCCTACTTTCATATCACCCGAGGTCGAAACTGGCAACATACCTCGTGCGCCCAAACCACCGAACAAGACCTGAGGAACTACTCGTTGCATATCGTCGAGCTCCTGATAGGCACAAACTAGGGCATCGGCATCGGCAAAATGCGGCAAACTGTAAGGTGATCCAAAGGCTGTGACAATCACTTTAGCACCACGTTGCTTTAGGCGAGTAATCAGATCGAGAGAAGGTTTAGTAATACCAAATCGGCGGGCAGCAGACTCACTCATTCGGTGAAAACTAATGACGACTGTGTTTACATCACCAACTTGGGCCAGTATGTTCGTCAGATCTACCTCGGAAAGAGGTTTTTCGGGAAAGGTAAGTGTCTGGAATGGAGCGTATTGGTTTAGCGTCTTCTGAAATACATTTCCCGGTTCGGCACCAATCGCGATAGAGGCCAGCCGCAATGTATCCAGCCGATTTAAAGGGAGTAAATTATTCTGATTATCGGCCACTGTTACCGATTGTTCGCAAAGCTCCTGTTTTAGAAGCTGAGCTTCGGGAGAATTTAGTTCGGCAGACAAGCCACCGAGGTTAATGGGTTTGTATTGGTGCAGCCCAGCCCAGTATTTGGCCCGGAGTATTTTTTTAACTTTCTCGTCAATAAACTCCTGAGAAATAATACCCTGCTGAACGGCATTCAGAATATTTGCCGCAGCCTCGCGGACATTCTCTGGGTACAGCAGAATATCATTACCAGCGATTAGAGCCCGAAGATTCACATCCATTGCCTTGGGCGACCGACTAATGCCCCCCATATTCAGCGCATCAGTAAAAACAAGACCGCGGAAACCAAGCTCTTTTTTGAGAAGTTCCGTGACAATTTTTTCGGATAAGGTTGCGGCCAGCGCAGGCGTATTATCCATGACGGGCACATGCAGGTGACCTGTCACCACGCCCATCAAGCTATCGGCGATAAGTTTGCGGAATGGATACAGATCAATCTCGCGCATCTCGTCCGACGACCGACTAACGGTTGGCAGGGTATGGTGCGAATCGAGATTCGTATCGCCGTGACCAGGAAAATGCTTGGCAGTAGCAATGACATGCGTTTGCTGCAAACCACGCATATAAGCCGACGCTTTCAGCGCAACGTTCTCTTTTGCCTCGCCAAATGAGCGGACGCCGATCACTGGATTCGATGGATTGCTATTAATATCGGATACGGGCGCAAAGTTGATGTGGATACCCAATCGCTGGCACTGCCGACCAATTTCTGCGCCCATTCGATAAATCAATTCATTATCGCGAATAGCGCCGAGCGACATTTGTTTGGGGAAGTCCATGGCACTATCTAAACGCATGCCAAGTCCCCACTCACCATCAATACCAATGAGTAGCGGCACTTTAGATTCAGCCTGATACCGATTTGTCAGAATAGCCTGTCGATGAGGGCCGCCCTGAAAGAAAATCAGTCCCCCAATATGATTGTTCTGAATTAGATGATCAATGTATTGATAATGGTTCTCATGACGGTTAGAGAAGGCGGCTACCATGAAAAACTGACCTACTTTCTGTTCCGGTGTCAGCGTCTGGAAAACACTGTCTACCCACCGTCGTCCGGTATCCGGGAGTGTAAATACCTCAATTCCTTCAGCCGCAACTCCATACTTATAAGGTGAAGCAACAACAATTGGAAGTGGTGCAGGGGCCGGCCGTTTGACTTTAGCTCTGGCCTTCGTTGCTTTGTGAGATCTTGAATGTGAATGCCTCGCCCAGTAGCTACGCCCCGGCCTCATTAGACCAAAAGCTGATAACAAACTGACGAACAGGAGGCCGACAAGTAAAATTGGTCGTACAGCGATGTTCCGCATGGGCACTCTGAAAGTAAAAAAGTCTAAGTCAGTTAACGGTAGTTTCTGGCAAACCATAAAAATAACCAAAGCCTATCGAAAACCGGCACTCATCATTGAATTATCTAAATTTTCAACGAAATAATGTAGAATACTTGTTGTTGGTAGCGGATTAATACAAAATTAAAATCGAAAAGTAATTCTTTTAAACCCCATAGCGTATAAGCTGGTAGGTAAACTGTTATTCAGCGTATTTTATTATACGGCAAAGACAGTATTGTTGAATCGTTACCGTACAGACTATGAAAAAAGATTGATTATTCAGACCTTACTGCTCTAGAGACCTATGCATTCGGGCAATGGCAATAGAACAAGGTACAAAAATGGTGCCGCTGGTATACATCGGACCATCAGAAATGCAGACTGGAGTGTATTCGGAAGTAATAAACGAGAGACAACCAGTTACGGTTGCTAAATAGAGGGGAAGTAAACAGAGCTAATTAAGCCTGAGAAGCGAAAAACCAATACCGCGCCTTTTGAATAGAGGCTATGGCACGGTGGGCCATACTTGAGGAAATAAGGTAATCAGAAAACTAATAGGAACGTGCTGGGCGCACATGCGCCAGAGCCGTCAGCAGTCGTTCGCTAATCTCTGTTTTGGTAATCTGCACAGCATGCTGCCAACCAATAGCCGACGTTACTTTTGGTTTGCATACTGATGCAGATGCTTTAGCCCGCAATTGTTTTCTCGCAGCAAACATATTATGTGGATGCCCCATACTGAACGCCTGACTGCTGATACCTACTAGTAAAATGCCGATAACTACTAACGATTTCATGACCTCTTGCTTTATTTACACTACAAAGTTATATGTTTTGTTTGGTATCTTGCAATACATAGTACTAAATTTTTCAAATTATTTTTGATTTTAGTGAAGTGGTGGAGTAAGTGAATAGGTATTAATCAACGACTCAACTGCATTTACCTACTCCACCACTTCACGAATTCCTACTCTACAATGACCCGTTTCACCGCGCCGTCTTCATTTTGTGTAACCGTAATGAAATAAATGCCTTGTGCTTTCTTGCCTAAATCAACCTGCCCAACAAACTCGCCCGAGAAATCTTTAATCTCACGCTTCGCTACTTCTTTCCCTTTGGGATTCGTAACAATAATGCTAACGTCGCCTTTGGTTGGTGCCGTAAAGCGAACATTTAATTGGTCGCGATCAGGATTGTTAGGGAATGCATCCAGTCCTCGAATAGTAGAAGGTTTTCCATTTAAATTCCGTGACCAATCTTCAAACGGACGAATCAATTGCCGGTCGAAATCTTTAGGAAACTCTAATTTAAATCGACGAAGCTGGTCAGCCATGGAATCGGTTCCCCGTCTAAAATCGTATTGCCACGTTTGGCTGTTGCCCGGATCCCAGTCATTTCTGGGCAATTTTCCACGTTGGACATAGGCATCTCTCGGAATACGTTTCATACCTGGGCTAATACGCTTGCGTGATACGACCCTGTCGCCGTCGTTATCTTCCACGATAATGGTCATCTGTCGTTTACGACCATCTTTCCGGGTAGCTTTGAGCGAATCAACTAATTTCATAACCATCTTGTCGCGTTCTGGATCGGTCATGCCGTCCATGCGATACGTGCGTTCGACTTCCCGAACTTCATCGCCATTACGCTCAATAATGCGGACGTTTACCTCATTATTAGGTGATTTTGGCGACGGCGATACTGTCTGTTGCGCTTGGACGCCACCGCTGAAAGCGACTGCCAGCAGCAGAGCCGGTGTGAACCGGGAGACTGCTAAAACTGTTTTTTCCATAGTACAGGTTAATTGCAAACGAAGGAACAATAAGTTGCTAAACCAATTGATACAGGGGGTGTTAAAGTTTGTTAACGAGCCAATGAGTAGCCTACCCGGTTCGTACTTTTACATACCACGCCTAGTTTTCAAATAGATGCAGAACCTGAACGAAGGTTGCATGAGGGAGTAAAAAAATGTCGAAACAACGCATACGCTGGATTGTCGCGCTGATGGCAATAGGACTTTTGGGACTGGTGGGTCTGCAATTGTTCTGGATTAGTAGTGCCCTGCGGTTGCAGAAAGAACAATTTGCCTATAAAGTGACAGATGCTTTACAGGAGGTTGTTCGAACACTGGAACGGCAGGAGATCGTATACCTAACCAAGCAGCGTATTCAGGCCCGTGAACAACAGGACCGTCTAAGGGCCATTGCTAAAAAAGAGGGGAAAGCCAGTCCTTCAGAATCAATCTACCATGGCATGGGCACCAAGCGCTCTGAGCGGTTAGCAGAAGCAAAGCAAGTGAATCGCTCGCAGGCTGTACCACCCAACTCACGACAAATGACGCTTGGGATGACTCCTGCCGGAGCTGTTGTGGTTCAGTCAGATGTACTTCATCCAACGGTTCAACCTCTTTCGGCCGAGCAATCGGCGGTTGTTGTCGAATTTTTTCGTCAGCAGGAAGAGTTAATGGCTGTTGGTGACTGGCAGACCCAGTTGTTACAACAACAGCAGTTTGATCATTGGGTGGAGAACGTTTTGAGCACCGAATTAATCCGCATCAATAAGCAGGTCAATGAGGATTCGCTCAGAAAAGCCGCAAAACGGCGTATTCGTCAGTCGACGCAAGAGCATAAGGGCACAGTCGACAATAGTCTGGTGTCAGTTAAGCCAGGTACTCCCACACATCCATTGAGCATGAGCCAACATCGGGCTGAAGAGCAATCACACATGATTAAGGATGTTCTCAAAGGTTTGCTATTATCCGATCGACCTATCGAAGACCGTATCAATCGGCTGGCGCTAGATACATTGCTTCGTCAGGCATTAATTGAACGAGGCATCAGTATTCCGTTTGCCTATGGTGTTCGCACCCGGCAACAGCCCAAATTCCTGTTCACATCACTTGGCCTGGAAGCTCGACATCTTGATGCAGAAGGCTATAAAGCGGCATTATTTCCGAACAACTTTGTCGAAACGGGTAATTACGTTTATGTTTATTTTCCAACCCAACAGCAGTTTATTTTGGAGCGGTTGGGGTTTACATTTGGGGCTTCGGTCGTTCTAATCCTGGTCATTCTGGCCTGTTTTTACATCGCTATCAGCACGATTGTTCGGCAGAAAAAACTGGCTGATATCAAGAACGACTTTATCAATAACATGACTCATGAGTTCAAAACGCCAATTTCGACTATTTCACTGGCGGTCGAAATGGCGCAGGAGCAACTACGGTCAGAAAGTCAGGTAAGTTCAGGACGCGCACCTGTAAGGATGGCTTCGAGTGGGCATGGTGCTATCGATTTACCTGAACATCGTGAGCAAGTAGACTCGCGGTTGACCCGCTATATGGGTATCATTCGCGACGAAACCCGACGATTGGGTTCGCATGTGGAGAAAGTATTGCAGATGGCATTGCTGGATCGGGGTGAAATTAAACTCAACCTGTCGCCGGTAAACGTACATGATGTCATCGAAAAAGTGTTGAACAATCTGGGCCTGCAAATCGAGCAGCGTGGGGGAGAGGTTGATCTTCATTTCGACGCCGATCGGGAAGTCGTTGAAGCCGATGAGCTTCACTTGACGAACATCGTTTATAATTTACTGGACAATGCACTTAAATACTCACCCGAAAGCCCACATATTACGTTAAGTACACGAAGCCTTCCCGAAGGTGTAAGTATCACAGTTACAGATCAGGGGTTGGGGATGTCGAAAGACCAGACGAGTCGAATTTTTGAGAAGTTTTACCGAGTGCCGACCGGTAATCGTCATGATGTAAAAGGTTTCGGCTTAGGCTTGAGTTATGTGAAAAAGATGATTGACGAACACCACGGCCAGATTCTGGTTGAGAGCCATCTTGGCAAAGGCAGCTCATTTGAAGTGATTTTACCCTATAAAATTGTGAATGATTGAATGAGAGAGTGAGTGAATGGCTTTTTGTGTCAGCCTTATTCTCTCACTCTCGTTCAATCATTCAATCATTATACTTATGCCAACCATACTCCTCGTTGAAGACGATCCAAATTTGGGTCAATTGGTGCAGGAATACCTGACCATGAAAGGATATACGACCGACCGCGCCATCAATGGTGATCAAGGTCTACAACTGTTTATGGAGGGCGATTATGACCTTTGTATTTTCGATGTGATGATGCCCAAGAAAGATGGGTTCACGCTCGCCAAAGAGGTCAGAATGGGAAATCGCGATGTGCCTATTATTTTCCTAACCGCTAAATCCATGCAGGAAGACACGATTCAGGGATTTAAGGTTGGGGCCGACGATTATATGACCAAGCCGTTCAGCATGGAGGAGTTGCTGCTTCGGATTCAGGCGATTCTGCGCAGGTATCAACGCTCAACTGATTCTGCCGACCCGTCTATTTATAAAATAGGCTCACTTTCCTTCGATTATCCACACCAACTGCTCTCCCGGACCACAGATACGTTAGAAGAACTCCAACCGCAAAAGCTAACCAGCAAAGAATCGGAGTTATTAAAATTGCTGGCGCAGAACCTCAATCAGCCAGTCAGTCGTAGCTTTGCGCTGAAAATGGTTTGGGGCGATGATTCCTATTTCAACGCCCGAAGCATGGACGTGTATGTAACTAAACTGCGGAAGTATCTTAAAGAAGATCCTGCTGTTCAGCTGGTAAATGTACATGGTGAAGGATTTAAGTTAATAGTGTAGTTGGTAGATTGGGTTGAAGTAAGTGGAGAAAGTGAAGTAGTTTCGAAAAACGTACTCTACTCGCTCCACCTATATTACTCACTCCCCCCCTCCACTCATTCCACGAAAACCAATGAATCTAATACGTCGTCCGCGTCGAAACCGTCAATCGGCGGTCATTCGCGACATGGTGCAGGAGACCCGTTTATCGGTCACTGATTTTATCTTGCCTGTTTTTATCATGGAAGGTAAGAATGTTCGTTCAGAAGTCGCTTCTATGCCGGGCATCTATCGATTCTCGCTGGATTTGCTGCTCAATGAAATTCAGGAATGCGTTGATCTCGGCATCAAAACATTCGACCTGTTCCCAAATATTTCTGAATCGAAGAAAGACAAATACGCAACCGAAAGCTATAATCCTGATGGTCTGTATTTGCAGGCTGTTCGGGCGATTAAAGACCGCTTCCCGGAGGTAATGGTCATGACCGATGTGGCTATGGACCCCTATAGTTCAGATGGACACGACGGCATTGTTGAAAATGGCAAAATTCTGAACGATCCAACGTTAGAGATATTGGGTAAAATGGCACTCGCACAGGCACAAGCCGGAGCTAACATTGTTGGCCCGTCCGACATGATGGATGGGCGAGTGGGCTACCTTCGGCAAGTACTTGATGAGGGCGGTTTTCACGAAGTAGCTATTATGTCTTACGCAGCAAAATATGCCAGTGCGTTCTATGGTCCTTTCCGCGATGCCCTCGATTCCGCTCCGAAGTTTGGCGACAAGAAAACGTACCAGATGAACCCGGCCAACAGTCGCGAAGCACTCATAGAAGCCCAGCTTGATTTCGAAGAAGGGGCTGATTTTTTAATGGTCAAACCGGCACTGGCTTATCTGGACATCATCAAACTCCTGAACGATAATTTTCACCTGCCCATCGCTGCCTATAATGTCAGTGGCGAATATGCCATGATAAAAGCGGCCGCTCAGAACGGCTGGCTCGACGGAGAACGCGCCATGATGGAATCATTAATGGCCATAAAACGAGCCGGTGCCAACGTAATTTTGACCTATTTCGCTAAAGAAGCCGCTCGCTTATTATGAGTAAACTGTTAATTCGTAATGCTCGATTAGTGAACGAAGGTCAGATTATCGAGACTGATGTACTGATTGAAAACGGCTTCATTTCTCAAATTAAGTCGGGGCTGTCTGATGCTGATGTCAATCAGATCATTGAAGCAAATGGGCAGTACCTATTGCCTGGTGTCATTGATGATCAGGTGCACTTTCGGGAGCCGGGACTGACACATAAGGCCACAATTAAATCCGAAGCTCGGGCAGCCGTAGCTGGGGGTGTCACTAGTTTTATGGAGATGCCCAACACCGTCCCGAATGCATTAACACAGGCATTGCTGGCCGATAAATATGCAATTGCAGCTCAGACATCACTAGCGAATTATTCGTTTTTCATGGGTGCGTCGAATGATAACCTCGACGAGGTGTTGCGTACCGATCCGAATACCGTTTGCGGTATTAAGGTATTTATGGGATCATCGACCGGTAATATGCTGGTCGATAACGAGCAGGTACTGGATAGCCTGTTCCGCCAAAGCCCCATGCTGATTGCCACGCATTGCGAAGACGAAGCCACGATTCGGGCTAATACAGAACGTTACAAAGCTGAATATGGTGACCATGCAACAGCCGATTTGCACCCATTGATTCGTAATGAAGAAGCCTGCCTGAAATCATCATCGATGGCCGTTGAACTGGCTCGTCGGCACAATGCACGTCTGCATATTCTGCATATATCGACAGCCGATGAACTGGTCTTATTCGATAATACGATCCCACTCACTGAGAAGCGAATTACAGCAGAAGTTTGCGTGCATCACCTTTGGTTCGATAGCCGGGACTATGCGACTTTGGGTAACCTTATCAAGTGTAATCCCGCCATTAAAGCACCTCATCATAAAGAAGCGTTATTAGCTGCCTTAATAGATGATCGGTTAGATATTATTGCTACCGATCATGCTCCCCATACCTGGACTGAAAAACAGCAACCGTATTGGCAGGCTCCTTCGGGATTACCGCTGGTGCAGCATCCGTTGTTACTTATGCTCGACTTTGTGAATCAGGGCAAACTATCGCTCGAAACTGTTGTGCGCAAAATGAGCCATGCTCCTGCCGATTGCTTCCAGATTGACCGACGTGGTTACGTCCGCGAAGGCTACTGGGCCGACCTCGTTTTAGTCGATATGAATCAACCAGCAACCGTCACAAAGCAAAATGTTCTGTATCAATGTGGTTGGTCGCCGTTGGAAGGGCATATGTTTGGAGCCAGCGTAACTCACACGATTGTATCAGGTGAATTGGTTTATCAAAATGGTGAATTCCTGACAGAACAACCAGGGAAGCTGCTGCTGTTTAATCGATAACTCAGAAAATTTTAGCAAAAAATCTTGCGTGTACGGGTAGGGTAGCCCTATCTTTGCAATCCCAAATAGGGAAAGCGTACTGCCGAAGTGGTGAAATTGGTAGACACGCACGTTTCAGGGGCGTGTGTCTTTACGGACATGCGAGTTCGAGTCTCGCCTTCGGCACAGAAACTAGCCGTAATCAATTGTAAATCAATCGGTTGCGGCTTTTTCTTTGTATACGGTATACGGATTGGTGTACGGTTTCCTTTCAGTGTGCCTCATCTATTATGAATCATTTCCTGAGGTTATATTTTATTGTGGTTCTTCTGATAACCCTTAGCTAGTGTAAGCAACCTTCCGTATCAGCTCCCACTAACACGACACCCACTCGTGACGATAACATAGTGTTGGTAAGTCGAGTGAGCCAAAGCATCTGAACCAATACCTATCTAATTACTCGATCTATCTACGCGCTTTTCGACAACAACTGGACTGTCATATCCAATTGCCGATAATCAGTGTTTTAATTCGCTTTTGCGTCCGATTTTACAAGTTGGCGTTTACGGTTTCTTACCAAATTGGCAATAATTTCGCGCACCTTATCAGACATATCAATTTCGTCTTCATTGCACAAGGCTCGGAAGTCCTCTTTTAATTTTGGACTCATCCTGACTACTAGAGACGCTGTTTCTTTGGCCATTAGAATAGTTTTTATGGTCGAACAAACTTAGTGAAAATGTATGATTATTGTTAATACTTTTAGCGAAAATATTTGTATTACTAGTGTTAATACATTAGCTTTACACTGCTTGAAGCCCATTATGATTTTATCTTGATTAAAAAGATAAAAAATCACACTTTGCCTAACAATAAACAGGAGAGGCTTTATGAATAGGAAAGACCTGCTAGAAAATGAAGAATTTCCTTTTTTTTCAATTCCAGACACGATTGGGGTTTTGAATGAATTTGAAAAGAAACATGCTCCCAATAAAGCTTACTACTCTGGCAACCTAGATTTGCTAAGAAGAGGAGGACGCGTATCTGTAGTTGGGAGTAGAAATCCGACACCCAATGGCGTAAGAAGAGCAGTAATTGTTTCCAGGCGGTTGGTTGAAAATGGAATTACAGTAGTTAGTGGTTTGGCCGAAGGAATCGATACCATTGCTCATCAGACCGCATTAGCATGTAACGGTAGAACAATAGCTGTTTTGGGAACGCCCTTAAATAAACCTTATCCCAAATCGAACCACGGACTTTTTGAACGATTAGCGAGTGAGCAACTGGTTATCTCCCAATTTCCGTCATATACTCCTTTCCAGCCTAAGAACTTCCCGATTCGGAACCGGACCATGGCCTTAATAAGCCATGCAACAATCATTATTGAAGCCTCTGAAAAAAGTGGAACGGTTCACCAGGGATGGGAAGCCCTAAGACTTGGAAGACCTTTATACTTACTAGAAAATCTTGTCAAAGAAAGGAATCTATCATGGGCTCAGGAAATGATAAAGTATGGCGCTCAGTTGCTATCGCAGGATAACTTTGAGGATTTGTTTTATACCATCCCATCTGGCATAGTTGATGAAGAATGCTACTCAGATTTCCCCAGTTAGATATGCGACGGTAGCCAATTATTCGCCAAGGGGAAAATCCAGGGAGTCAGTGCACTCAAGGAACTCTTGCTACAGATTTAAAAATGGAAACGCGGAAACACTTGAGGGCTTTGCAAAGTACCTTACTGGCCAATTTGAGAAATCAGCCCTTTTTCGCGACTTCTTTGGCGAAGACGTTGTACTTGTTCCAGTACCTGGTAGTTCTCTTTTAGTAGCCGGGGGATTATGGCCGGCTCGATTGATTGCTGATGAAATAGTCAAAGCTGGTCTTGCTGACATAGTTATACCTTACCTAGAGCGGGCTAACGCCATTAGAAAGTCTTCTGGCTCATCACAAGGAAACAGACCAACAGTTGAAGAGCAATATAATAGCCTGACTGTAAAAAAATTGGAAGTGATCTCGCCGAAACGAATCACGATAATAGATGATGTTTTAACCAAGGGAAGAACGTCCTTCGCTTGTGCGCTACGTCTTTCGGAAGCGTTTCCTGATACGAGAATAAGAGTATTTGCACCTATACGAACCCAGGGCCTTACCAATGATATTACTCAGTTCATCGAGCCAGCCACCGGCGATATCACATTTGATGGATACGGTGATGTCGACAGGCATCCTTAGCTGGACAACCGGCCACTTTCTTGACCTGGTCTGCTGATACATTCTTAACTTGCCCTTTATCATCGAGCTTAACCGAAATACGGCCCGAAGCTGTCCAGCGAAGTACCACCCCTTTCTGTTTGCCTCGATAGTAACCGCCAATACGGATTTCAACACTGACCCAATCACCAGGGGAAATAACAGGATTCATAAGTACGATTTTGCCCAAGTGAAGATACACAAAAATGCCGACTCGATCCGGGTCGGCATTTCATCCTAATCCACACCAACATGTACCTATAAGATACACAGCTAATGCAGGTAAAAGAGTAGTAGGTAGTGGTTATACTATAAAAAAACGCCAGCCCAAGCGAGACCGGCGTTTTTGGTTTGTTAACATACACTTGTTCTTGTTTGACAGGCAAGTTAAGTAAAATTACTTATTAATAAACTAAGCAATTAGCTGATGGGCTGGGGAAGTTGTAGCACGTTGGTAGCAATGGTGTACCCTTTATTGAGAGTAATCCAATTGCTGAGGAACAAAGCCCGATCTTTTCAAACGAGTACTCACTTACTCTGCCAAAGTCCTTCACAGGTAGCCCCTGAAACAGAAAAATTGTCACTAATAGCCTCGACTCGTTGCAGGGAAAAATAAAAAGTGTTGTTTCAGCCTGCATTTTCTACATTGCCTACACCGAGAGCCATCCTTCCATAGACCCGTTTGGCTTATTTGCTATTTTCCTAAATTACCCGTAGGTTAGTCACTAGGCCACAGCAGCCAACCATGAAGCAGCAAGCCAACCAACTTATAAGTTAGTTGAATGATTAAAGCCTGAGCTACTAAAACCGAAATTTCAGGTTAGAGCATATCCAGTCTATAAAAATGCCTGGGATGAGTTTATCGCTTACTACCCCTTAGTTGATCTGGCCTATAATGAAAATGGCGCAAAGAATGTAACAGGGAAAAGCCTGTAAACGCAATTTTAGCTATAAAAAGCCATGTATGATATGCGAGACCAGATACTGCATGAAATCGCTATTATATGCCATGCTGAAGGCCTTACAGGTGATCTGACCAACCTACTCAATAAGCCACCACTCGTAATTGCGTCAAGTTTACAGCAATTACGAGTAAGTAATTTGATTGTGGGTATCGTCGCTAGTTGGGGCAAGGCGCTTAGCGATAACGAAGTATTACAGATGCTGAAATCCATTAACGATAAAGGCACTATACCATAAAAAAGCCTTGCAGAATGATCCACAAGGCTTTAAGGTAACATCGTAAGTGAAGGTTTCTAACCTTTCGATGCGAAATTAGCAATAAAGCCTTGCAGGGCGATCTACAAGGCTTTACTATAGAGCGGGTTGGAAGTCCCTCTTAGTTCTTCGTAATACAAAGAAACGAAATTATAAAATGGAAAGTGATGAAGAGCTCCGCCGGCGCAAGGCAATTACCGAATTTATGCCTCGTTGGCTGAAAGAAAAACAGGCCGCCTTTACCCCAGAAGAAGAAAGCGAGTTTGCGACAATAATGGAAAAATTTATCCAAGATAACCCCGACCTGAGTATGCTTCAGTACTTCATGTGGGCTAAGACCCTACTCAAAGGCTGGATTCGACAGTAACGCTGCTTTTCAGAAATGACTCAAGCGTATGTACAGCACTGCGCAAAAGTCAAGGAGCACCGATACCGTCTGGACAACAGGACCTAACTTACTAGTGACCTGAGTCAGCCCCAGGGTGGATGCCGTCCAGCTTCAGCGCTAGAAAAGCAAGTATATTACCTGGCCTCATCTTGATTGGCTCTCATGAGGGCTAGTTGTTGATTAATGTAAGCACTTAGTAGCTCTGGCACGTTGGTACCGATTCGTATTGTACGGACTTTTCCTTTTAGCGTCAGCTCAATTGCATCCAAACCAGCTACCGTATAGAGTGTAAAAGCTGAACTTACGCGAATACCCCAACCCGACCATATTGAATTTCTGACCACTTTTACGCCCACCACTTGGTCGAGGGATATGCTGCGTTGAATGAGGCCAATGCCAAATACAAACTTAATGTGCTGGCGGGTTACATAAACGTCCAATTTGTAGAATAGAAGTAGAATGATCCCTAACAGGGCTAGGATTGGCTTTGCAGCGGTGGCATCAAGCCAGCCAATTACTAAAGCGGCAGCTACTAGCGTAATCAATGTTGAGGTACCGATTTGTGAGACTTTCATTGGGATGCAACTTGTTCGGAGAGGCCACCTGTATTGATTAACTTGACTGACGTAGTATAGACTTTACTCTCAAAGCGTGGGATTTATGCAGTTTATAACTAAGGAACCGATTGACTCTCTTTTACCAGCTGATTCAGGCATAATTGAGAGGGGCAGTTACTACTCAGAAAATCACTACCTGGCTGTATGATCCGGCAAGGGGCGTAATTGATTCGAGCTTGGCGACGGGCGGGTTTAATAAGCAGACTGGAACATACCCTAAATAACCAGCCTCCAAACCCATCCCAAAGCGAACCCGTACTACTGACAGGTACAGAGTAACACAAGCGGTCCGATGAGTTAAAAGTGGAGGATTTGTTGAGCATCTTACGTGTAGTTACGCACTGTACTATTACAGAATGTTATTAATCAGCATGCTATATTGAAGCTTTCATGGGCATAAACCAGGCGATTTCGTTGCTGATTTACTAGTGAATACAGTTCATTAACTAGAAGCCAATCGCTTGATAAAAATCGGACTTCCGAAGCGGAAAAATAGGCGGGACCGCCCGGCGGTGGCCAACTTCACCTAAATACATAATTGGGTATGTATGAATGAGACGGTTGGCCGTTGCTGTAGAGAACAGACTAGCGCTAATTGGCTGTTTAACGTGCCGGCGTATAGGCAGCGGGTGGTTGAAGGGAAATAGAGCTAACCCCTAGTTGACCTTTATCTACGCTCTTTTTATTTCCCTGTTTCGTCGGTATCGGCTGCTTGTGTGTGGTCTTGCGGACTCTAGGTGACTCGCCCTAATTTCTTTAATAAGCGGAAGTGGGAAGCAAGCGCCGAGCCAAAGCTGCGATTTTCCAGATAGGGAAGATTGCATTCGGCAGCGGTCCGCTTGACAATTGCACTAATTGCCGGATAATGAATGTGGCAGATTTTGGGAAATAAATGATGTTCAATCTGTCGGTTCAAGCCCCCACAGATAAAGGCTGCTAGGGCCGAGCGGGGCGCAAAATTGGCCGTCGTATACAATTGATGGACTGCCCAGGCTTCCTGAATGTTACCCGTCGCATCGGGAACCGGATAGGAAGTCCCTTCCACCGCATGTGCCAGTTGGAAGATCAAACCTAATACGAGACCTTCCGTTAAGTGCATCACTAAAAAACCGACGCCAACCTGCCACCAGCTCAGATCCAGCACCAAAGCCGGTAGGAGCAGAAAACAAATATAGTATAGGGTTTTGGAGACAAATAATTTGACATACTCAGACCGGGGATGAGATGCGGGGGCCTGCTGACCAATCTGGCGTTTGAAGAACTTGACGTAATCCTTGCGTAGTACCCACGACAGCGAGGCCAGAGTATACAAAGGGAATGTATACCATTGTTGGTAGCGATGCCAGGGATGCAGCGTGTCCTGGGCATCCAGACGCACCAGCCCTGGGGCCACCTCGATATCTTCATCGTGCCCCGATATATTGGTATAGGTATGATGAACAATGTTGTGGGTTAGCTTCCAAACGTAGGGGTTAGCACCTAGTAGGTAAAAACTTCCCCCCAAGAGCCGGTTCACCCAGCTACGAGATGAAAACGCGCCGTGCAGCGCATCATGGGAGACATTGAAGCCAATGCAGGCGATGCAAATACCCAGTCCTGCCGCTAGACTTAGCATGGTCCAGGACCCAAATTGATTGGACAGAATCAGTCCGTAGAGAAGTACGTACCCGCCTAAAAAGAAGAGTGCTTTTACCCACATGGCCCCATTGGCGTGAGGAGAAAGACCATGCTGGCTAAAGTAGGCATCCACCCGCTGCCGAGTGATGGCAAAAAAAGGGGATGGTTGGATGGGTTTAAATTTGAGGGTTGGCGTTGGCTGTATCATACCACAAAGGTCGCCTGATTCGGTCGCCCACCCAATGATGCCCATGCCGCGGAGAGCGATGGAGAACAACACAAATCTTGATGGCCGTCATCTGCCGGCTTGATGGGGGTCAATGTTTCAGCCGGGCCAGTCGGTCGCTATCCAGCAGGGTGATCTGACTACCCGATAGTTCCAGCATTCCTTCCGTCCGCAGATCGCCCAGAACCCGAATGACCGTCTCGGGAGAGGCCCCCACCAGTTGAGACCAGTTTTCCCGCGATAAACTCATGGCGGGATTCGTCAGAGACAGCTGACTTGGCGGAAGCTGGTCAGTACCCACCGCGTCGGCAGGGGAATAAAAAGTACGCTGAACCAGCAGTAAGGCCTCGGCGACCCGTTTGCGCACTGGTTGGTAGGCCAGCAGCAACAAACGCTCATCGCGCTGGGTCAGCTCAATGGCCAGCAACCGCATGAAATAGGCGGCTATGTCAGGATGACTCGTCAATAGCCTTAGAAACTCCGCCTTAGGCAGGGTACACACCTGAGCGTCGGTCAACAGTTCGGCCGATTCGGTATAAGGCATGTTTAGCAGCAACGCAGCCAGGCCAACGAAATCTCCTCCCTTCGATAGAGCCGTGATGAGTGTGTTACCCTGGGGATCGGTTTTGACCCGTTTTAGTTGTCCATACTGGATAAAATAGAGCGCCATCGGGCCGTTGCCTTCCGCATACAGGAGCTGTTTTTTGGCAAACCGAACGCAGGGATAGGAAGTACCGGCTGGCTGTTGCAGAGCTTCCAACAGTCCCGCTAGGCCGTCTATGGTGGATTGGGAGCGACTTTGCTGGCTTTTTTTCAGACGCAGTTCGACCGCGTGTAGCAGATCCACATCGTCGATGGGTTTGGTTAAGTAGTCATCCGCGCCCAGGTTCATGCCGCTGCGAATCTGAGCCGGGTCGATCCGGGCAGTCAGAAAAATAAAGGGAATCCCAGCCGTATCGGGGTCTTTCCCCAGGATATGCAAAACACCGTAGCCATCCAATTCAGGCATCATAATATCGCACAGAATTAAATCCGGGCGGTCTGAGCGGGCTAGTTCAACGCCCTTTCTGCCATCGGCGGCCTGAATGACTCGATACTGGGCCAGTTCCAGTATCTCGGCCAGGTTCTCGCGGACCTCTGTCTTGTCTTCAATAACCAGAATCGTTTTCATTGCGGCAAAGGCGTTATCGGGAGTTGAACAGAAAAGATGGTTCCTTCGCCTACTTGGCTGGTGAAAGAAATCGAGCCCTCCAGCAGATCCACGTAGCGTTTAACCAGGTAAAGCCCCAAACCCGTGCCCTGGACGTGGATGGCATTTCGCCCTCGAAAGAAGTTAATAAATAGTTTATCTTTATCTGTATCTGGAATGCCAATGCCCTGATCGGTAACCGTGATCTGGAGCTGGCTCCCATGAGTCGTCGTGGTTAGATAAATATCGGCGTCCTCCGCTGAATATTTGCTGGCATTGGTTAGTAGATTGAGTAAAATTGGCTTAATCAATTGACCATCTTGTAGGAATTTGATGGGCCCATTGGTATGCTGGTACTGGAACCGTTGACGAGGGCGGGCCAGCACTTGGGCGTCGGTGATCACCTCCCGACAAAAGGGGATGATCTCCAGGGGCTGAGGATGAGCGGTCAGCGCCTGTTGATCCATCTGACTGATGGCTAGAAAGTCATTGAGCATACTGGTCAGACTACCCACGGCTGTTTTGATTCGTTGTACGTGCCGCTCCCGTTTATCGACGTCTACCGGGCTCGTATAGCGGCCAATCAGCGAAGCCGAAGAGAGAATGGTCATCATAGGTGTACGAAATTCATGGGAAGCCAGCAGGACAAAGTTGGACTTTAATTCATTGAGTTGGCGCTCTTGCTCCAGCAGCCGATTTCGTTCATCTTCTAGCCGGCGATGCTGAGCCAATACGCGCTGGGCTTCAGCGAGAGTTATCTTCACGTGCTGAAGTTGCTGCTGACAATCAGCCAGTTGTTGAGTCAGGTTCTGATCCACTGGCACGGGATTGGGCGTGGTGGCTGGGCGCTCGTCTGGTTGATCCGATGGTGTTTCATTCATGGGTGCTTGTGAGAATCAATAGACTGCTTCGATGACTACCTATAGCTAATCCGGGCTGGAGTGGTCCACGCAAAGGTGCTACTTCTTTGGTGATTTCTTTATGATGCCCATCAACCTAGTATATGATGCTGATCGACAGATGAAATGCAGTAGTCCTTACCTCATCTGCCCACTCAGTAAGACCAGCAACTTATCCCGGATGCTATCGACAGATTCCCGGTTCGCAATAGCGTCAAGCAACGCCGTCTGTTGTCCACGTTCGACCGCCGAAAGGGGGCTAAAAGTAATATCCTGGGTCAGCATCAATACGCCATCACCTGATGTCAAGTAAAGTTGATCATAGTGACTAACGTTCCCGTCCAGTTGGTACTCCTCCACATGCTGGTCTGGTTTGCCGGTATTTACGACCTGAATTAATCTATCTAGCATACCCGTCTTGATCACATCCGGACTTAGGACCGTTAGGGGCTGACTTAGTAAATCTTCCGGAGGATGATTGGTCAGCGCGCAGAGCATGGGGTTGACCAGCTGATAGGAAAAATCGGTGATTTGCCCGGTTTCATTCCGCAGGCTCTGGAGTAAGGCCAGTCCCAAGGGGGCGGTATTAATTAACGTTCGGATGGGCTCGGACGCTAGCCAGGTGTGGGGAAACAGCTCGTGGGGGGCATTGCCTGGCATCGCCTGGAGAGGAGAGTGCATGGGGTTATGTGGTTGCTTGATGGTCAAACGTTAACGCCTGTTAACCAACCAGGCATCAACTGAAACAGGGATGTTGCGAAACAACAAAAAAATAGGCAATTGAGCAACGACACAGGACGGTTAAGACATATAAACCAGGACAGACAATCACCTACTATGATTACCTGCCTACAGCAGAAATTAATCAAATAACGGGTATTTGTTCGCCATTGGATACCAGACAAACGGTCAGCCCACAGACCGCTTAGTAAGGACAGAATGCTTAAAGCTGGGTAGCCACTCAGAATAAGCACCCAATTCGGTTTACAACATCTTGCTAACTATGTTATAGTTAACCTTCCCATGACTTCTAGGAATCATTTCCACTCCTGGGCAATGGGGGTTACTTGCAGAGTCTTCCTATTTATGGAAAAATTCAATCTGTTTGCTCAAAAAAATAGCAATTTCCTCTCCGTGCTCGGAATCATATAAAGTCGTATTCAGACCGTCAATTTCAAAACCATTTCGTTGATAAAAATCAATAGCGTCCCCGTTGGTGTTCTGAGTTTCAAGAGTAATGATTCGAACGTGCTCTTTCTGGGCTTCTCCAACAAGCTTAGCTACTAATTGGCTTCCAATTCCTCTGCCTTGATAGGATTCGACAACCTCAATATAGTCAATCCAGAATGAATTATTCCACTCTCGTTTCTCGACAATCATCACTCCGACTAGGCTGTTTTGGTCGAAACTAGCCCAAGAATACCCCTGAGCAACGACCTTATGATAGTGAGCTATCGTTGCTTGATCAACAGGCCATCGTTTAATATAAGGCTTCTCAAGTTTATATCGTTGGATGCTAATCACCAGCGTGTTCACGCCTATTGTTTTATCAACTTGGTAACTATAGTAGGACGTATAACCTGTATTGCCAAGTGCCTTTTGGTGTTCGGATGTGAACGTACTAAGTCTTCTGATGGAGATCACAATTAATTTGCTCGCTGTTATAGAAGTAAATGTTATGTAAAGTAAAGCAGCCTGAAAGCCTACCGCAAAAAGGCGGCGAGTCTGCTGTAAGCCACCCCAAAGCCTCGGGTTAGGGTTAGCCACAAACTACCGACATGATCTAGGTTGCTTCTAGAGACAACCATGTGAGTAAATTCGCCCGCTGAGGTGGTTTTACGCTACTCAACTTAGGCTATTCATGCGCTCGGTCACAGCACGTTTATTCACATGTCTGGTAGCTGGTGTCTTACCACTGGCTTGCGTTGATCCTGAAGAGCTGATCCTGCGCGGCACGGTGGATATCATGGTGGTCGATGGCACCATTACAAATCTAGCAGAACCCCAAATTATTCAAATCAATCGCTCCACTGCCGACCGACTGACGGGTCGATTTGGGAATGTACCACTGACCAAAGCCACGGTCGAAGTTGTCATGGACTCCGCCGTGGTGATCCCTGCCCAGGAGACCATCGCTGGGCACTATCAACTACCCAGCGATTTTAAGGGCCAAGTGGGCCATGCCTATCAACTACACCTTACCCTCAGCGACGGTACGGAGTACGTATCGACTCAGCAGGTTATGCAACCGGTGCCTTTGATCAGACAAACCAATGCGCAGTTCAATCCCCAAAGTTTAGCGCCTAATCAACTGGGGGGCTTCACCGCTGGACATGATATTTACATTGATACCCAGGACCCCGCCGATCAGTCTAATTATTATCAATGGACCTGGACGCTCTATGAAAAGCAATACTGGTGTCGAACCTGTCAACAGGGTGTATACGCCGTTCACAAAGTCTTGCCCCATACCTATCTGAACTACTATTATTTTGTCACGGGTAATGACCTCTATGAAGATTGTTTTACCCCACCCCCGGGCATGAATGATTATAATGCGCCTAACGTACCCAGTGGCGATTGGCATTTTGACTACCAATGCCGGTCCGACTGTTGGGAAATTCTACACAGCTATATCCTCAATGTCTTCGATGATCAATATAGTAACGGCGGTCTACTTACTAGACGGAAAGTTGCCCAGATTCCCTTTTACCAACATGCCCCCTGCCTGGTGGATATTCGCCAACTGTCGTTGACCAAGGACGCCTATCGATACTATAAACTTTTCCAGGATCAGACGCAGAACACAGGCGGTCTAGCTGATACACCACCCACAGCGTTAGCGGGAAACGTACACAATAAAGCTAACCCAAGGGAAGGCGTAGCGGGCTACTTTAGCGTCTCAGCCGTTTCGATTGGTCACCACTGGTTAGATCGAAAAGACACGGAAGGCATACCCTATGGAGCTTTGGACCCTTCCGGGCCTCATAACAATATTGGCGACGATTTATTCTATGCACTCAATCAGCGTCGGCCTTTTCCTGAGCCTGCCCCGCCCTACAATGTCAATGGTAATTTTGAGCCTCCGGTTAGGTTATGGCCCAACAATGATCGTCCCCCGACAGCTCTTTGCGTATCTAGCGATACTAAAACCCCTTATAAACCGGAAGGCTGGCGAGATTGACATCCAGTTTATACGGGGTCTGGTCGTTGCGGAAATTCTCCGTGCGTGTAGGCTACTTGTCTAGCAACTAACAACCAGTTTACCGTTTAAAGACATATTCTAGCCCATCACCTAAGGCTTCATTTAATACTAATGTATCCTGGCACACCTCCACAATAAGTCCACGAGTCATACCCAGAAAAAAGGATTGATTTCTGCCCACAATGGGCGTGTAAATCGACTGCCAGTCTCTACGTAGTTTGAACTGGAAAATGGCTAGCGGCTTATTCTGCTCGACAATCACGGCATGACCAAGCTCATCAATGGTCATAGTTATTTGTCGATCTGTTCGATTGGGCGCACTCCATCCCCCTTGTAGTTGATAAAGAAACCAGCGGCCTTTGAGCTGGGCGTATGTGCTATCAATTTCTTTCTGAAGAGCCGTAGAATCAATGCCATCGTATAGTACACCATTAACCACTTTTTCTATCCTTGCAGGCTCTTCTAAAGGTGGACAATGAATGGGTTTTATGGGTGGCTGAGCTATTGTCTGAGCCCAAACATGGGTAAAGATTACCATTAACAATATCGCACCTCTACCTACGCTCCTACATCTAATCATTATCAACAACTGTTTATAGAATCAACGTTGTAGGCGTGTAAAACATGCTGAGATTAACTATGCTGATAGAAAGTCAGGGGTAATTTTTCCTACTTGGGAAGAAAAGTACGACAGGGGATAATGGCCGTAGTACAACGCAAACAATCGTCATCTTAACTAGATAGGGCTGGTTTGCTTAATTCTATTAGCTCCCCGCTAATCGTTATATCGATCCACCTTTTGGCTTCTAAACATAAAACACGATGAGTCATGAAACTAAAGCTGTGTGCTTTCATAGGACTATACTTGACTGGCTCACTAAACGTCCGTAGCCAATCTGTTAATTCACTTCGCGTAGGAATAACGACGGGCCTCAATGCGGCAAACGTGAAAACCAAAGATGTCTACCACAATTTACTATGGCGCTATAATCTAGGTATTACTCTGGAGAAACGTTTTTCGCCAGCGGTCGCTTTAGTGAGCCACCTACTTTATTCTCGGCAGGGCTTTGCCAACCATGCCGGTATCGCAGCGGATGGTAGTGCGATCATCGAACAAACCTACACGCTCGATTACCTCACCTTGCCGCTGATGCTACGGGTGCGCCCCAAACAGTCAGCGTTTTTTTTGGAGATAGGAGGGCAGGCGGGTGGCCTGCTCTATAACCATCAACGCTATGAGACCACCCCACCTTTTGACCACGATATCCCATCAACCAGTTTCTGGGATGCGGGCTTAATGGGTGGACTAGGTTACCGCTTGAGTCGTCACTTGGTTACCGATCTGCGTTACTATCATGGGCTACTTTCCGCCCGCCAGCGGTTTTTGACGATAACCGATCCGCAGTCGGGCGTAGTGACCAACTACCCTTACATCAAATGGTACAACCGGGTTTACTCCTTAAATCTGAGCTATTATTTCTGAGGCTTGGTTAGGGGTGATTTCGCTGTTACCGAATAGTTCGTTTTCAAAAGTACGACAGGGAAGAAAGATGGTTCTTTAATACAAATGGTCATTATATTGTCACGAAACAGGTGGAACCTGTCAGCTCGCCATTATCGGTATATCTAACCATTTTTGGGCTTTCATAACAAAATCAAACTAGGCTGGGATGGAAGAAATCTTAGAGCGATTAAATCAACTCAGTTATCAGTATCCAAAGGATGTCATCCTTTATCCTCATACTAAAGAGAGTTATCTAAAGGTAATGAAGGGTATTGGTCGCATACCGGATAAATTCAATCTTTATCTGTTGGAGTTCTTAAAGTTTACTAACGGAGCGTCTATCTTAGATTACTGCTTTTTGGGATTTAAAAACAGAAGATTAGGCATTGATTTTGATACCTACATGGGCGAGTTTTGGCATGAACATAACCGATACGCCTTTGCCTTACCCTTTATGAGAAACACTCAAAAGGAACATTTCTGTTTGTGGATGGAACCAGGGGAGGCTTTCCACAGTGTGGTTTATATCGATATGAATGCTGAAAAAAATCCCCTACCAATTGCTTCTAACTTCTTTCACTTTATGGACACGTTTATCAGTGATCTAGCAAATAGTCTCTCAAAAGGTGAGACTATTTATATAGCTGAGAATGATTGGCCATTAAACCAAGCGCATTGGATAAAAAACGATCCTAACTTAAAGAAGGTCAAAATAGAGGGGACGCTACCATTTAAGCAGTATGGCAAATAGTACAAACCTTAGTTGGCTAATATAATT
>NZ_WPIN01000069.1 GCF_009754945.1 Spirosoma arboris | reverse complement strand
GGTAAAACTCGGATTAAGGTCAGAGATGAGGCCGGAAAGCAACGAACTCCTTTTGCCATGCAGGTTAAGAAACTTGGTTAACTCCTAAAGCCTTAACACGCTACCCACAAAAACAGCTCCGCTGGTTCTACCAGAATGTTAGGCCTGTTTATGACTATCTAGCCAATAAGTCTAACTTTAGGGTTTTACCGCGCGCTAAATACGATCCTGGATGAGGTACTACCTAACTGGCCTATTGCTTTTCTTAGGGCTCCTGCCTACAGGGGGACATGCTCAACCCATAGAACCATCCCGGGGAGACAAGGTCATCGAATTAACCACCAGTCTATCCGATACGGCCATGTTCCGAACGATTGGCCGTATCTTAGTCGAGGAAGGTTACACCTATAAAGCGGACAAAACAGGGTTTATTTTTCAAACAGCGGAGAAACCACTCCCCGAATCGCCTGCTTTTCACTATTCGGTCACTATTGTCATTAACCAGAAGAAAATCAGGCTTACCGGGCTGCTCTATAATACCGTCAAGTTCATCCGTCGACGAAAACCTAAAGTGGATAAAGGAATACCCATTGACTTTCGAACGGGCAAAAATGATATGCGGGGTCCGGCTTTTAATCAGCTGGATGAATTAGCTCATTCGTTCACTACACCTCTGATTACCTCTATTACCGCCTATAGCCGGCGGTAAAATGAACTAAGTTACTCACAACGTATGGCCCAGGTTTTGTTCATCTTCCAATTTTTCGGACGCATCCTTAATGGCTTCCTCCACCGAGTG
>NZ_WPIN01000068.1 GCF_009754945.1 Spirosoma arboris | reverse complement strand
TGAGGTAATCCCGAAAAGCGTTCCACTCAAAGATTGAGGATCGGACGTTCATTTGTTCTTCTTTCGACGCCCATTCCGGCCTCATCTGGCGTCAGTCCGCCCAGTGAACTATGAGGTCGAAATGCATTATATTCCACTCGCCAAGCCTCGATTTTTTCACGGGCATCTTCCAACGATAAAAACCACCGGGCCGCCGGAGCGGTGAGCGTTCAGGCACTCGTCGCGAAAACTCCCATTGAAGGATTCAATAAACGGGTTGTCGGTCGGTTTTCCAGGTCTGGAAAAATCCAGCGTTACTCCGTTATCATACGCCCACAAGTCCAGTGCCTTCGAAATAAATTCACTCCCGTTATCGACTTGAATCCTTTGGGGCACAGCCAAATCTACACTTTTTAAGTGATTCATCACTACTACTACGTCGCCAGCTTTTAATGATTGTCCGACGTGAATGGCTATGCACTGACGGCTATAATTATCCACTATAGTTAACGCCCGAATTTTTCGCCCGTCAAAAAGCTGATCGGCCACAAAATCCATGCCGCTACGGCGGACCGTTCCAGCACTGATGAATACTGGAGAGCTGGGGGCGATCTAACCGGTGGGCAGCGGCTCGGTTACGACGAGGCCGCTTGCTTCTAAGGTGCAATCCTTCCTCACAATACACCCTATAAACCCTTTTATGGTTATCTCGCCAACCTTCACGCCGTAATAAGATGTAGATCCGTTGATACCCATACCGAATACGTACTTGAGCAATCTCTTTAATCCGCTTCCGGATCACGGAGTCATCTCGACGACGAGACTTATACTGTAAGGAAGATCGACG
>NZ_WPIN01000067.1 GCF_009754945.1 Spirosoma arboris | reverse complement strand
AGAACGTGTTGGGGAATTGACAAGAGCTGGTAGTCGAGCCAACTTTGTATCGACCAAGAAACAGAGTAATGACCAAACAGTGGCAACCACTGACCGACTACCAGTGGGCGGCAATTTCGCCCTTTTTTAACCTTCAACGCAAGCGTCAGCATGATCTGCGTCAAATATTGGACGTTATTTTGTGGCTGTTACGAACCGGTTGTCAATGGCGTAATCTACCCCAAGAATGGCCTAATTGGCAGGCTGTCTACTATTATTTTGAGCAATGGAGCCATAACGGTACGTTCGAACGCATCAACTTGGCTTTGAATCAGCTGGATCGCAAGCGGGTCGATAAAGAAGCCTTTCCATCTGTTTTATGTATTGACTCACAAAGTATTAAGCTAAATCCTATGATTGGCGAACATCGAGGAACAGACGCAAATAAGCGCGTCAACGGCCGTAAGCGACAGTTGGTGGTTGACACCCAAGGCCGACTCTGGGTAGTGGCCGTTCACCCGGCTAATCAAGCCGATGGCCCGGCAGCAGTTTCGTTGATTAGTAATCTGCTTTGGCGAGCAGGTGAACGCTTAGAAAAAGTATATGGTGACCAATCCTACAATGGTGTTTTTGCCAAAGCCTTAGCCGATTGGTCGATTGATTTTGAGAAAGCCTCACGGCCTGAATCGGCCCAGGGGTTTATACCGGTCGCCAAACGCTGGGTGGTTGAGCGCAGCATTGCTTGGACCAATTACTTTCGTCGTATTGCCAAAGATTACGAGTATACGCTATTATCTTCGGTGAGTTGGCTGTATTTGGCTAATATTCAGCTGATGCTTCAGCGAAGTCAACCCAATTAAAAAAGATAATTCCCCAACACATTCT
>NZ_WPIN01000066.1 GCF_009754945.1 Spirosoma arboris | reverse complement strand
AATTTTTCGACAGTTTAGTCGCAGCCAAGGAAGAGTCCCGCCTGACCTGAGCGGAATAAGTATGGCCCTCCAAGTCCCGATTGGAAACGTGTTCCGGACCACAGGCAAGTAGAAGAGACAGAAAAAGAAGTGGGAGATATGGGGATTTCATTGTATAGCGTGGTTAGCTTAACTGCACTAGCTCCGGTTGACACCGACCGAATTCATTAACACTTGTTAGCCAGGAGAATACCGTCAGCTATTCTATCTACGTACTGACGTTAAAGAGTATTACCAATAAATGATCCTACCTGAGAGCTTAGCTGGTGATTAACCGGGTTTTTCGTGTGAAATACTTGGGACTATTTCGTACTCTGCTCTACTTTTTGCTCCGTAGGAATCGTGGCCACCTCACGCTCTCGTTCGGTTTGCTCGACATAGACCGCATTATCGGCGGGCTCAATTTTAATACCAAAATGATTGGCATAAGCCTGGGTGAACTCAGCCCCGAAATACAAAATAGCCGCGATGTAATAGATCCAGGTTAAGACAACGATTAGGGAGCCTGCTGCTCCATAAGTCGAACTGGTGGCAGTTGTGTTGATATATAAGCCAATTAGAAGCTGCCTAGCATAAATAGCAAGGCCGTAAACAGAGCCCCCAAGCGCACATCCTTCCAGGCGATTTTAGCATCGGGTAGTACTTTAAAAATCACCCCGAACAATACGGCAACCACGGCGGTACTGATCAAAAAATTGATAGCACTAACTACATAGACCCCCAGACCGGGTAAAAAGCGGGTTAGCTGATCGCTTAAAGCCAGTACGATGCCATTGACGACCAGTGATACCAGCAGCAAGAAACCTAAGCTAACCACTAAGGAAGAGGACAATAACCGATCTTTCAGCAGCTTGAGCCAGCCTCGCTTGGGTTTGGCTTTGACCCGCCAGATTAGGTTGACCGAATC
>NZ_WPIN01000065.1 GCF_009754945.1 Spirosoma arboris | reverse complement strand
AGGGGCCTCACGGAGTTGGTTGCAACTGGTTTGCCACGTGAAGATAGACGTGGCAGGTTGGTTTTGAGCGATTCCTGCATTGGTGAGTTTGGCATAAGCTGGCTGGATCAATTCACCGGGAGCAAGAGCAACTCCGTCAGGGCCGACGTTGAAAACGCCCCCAAAACCAGAAATGATGACCCGGTTCCCATCGGGATCAGTAGCCGTAACAGGTTGGGTGATGAGTGTTCCCGCTTCGGCGCAGAGGTCAGGAATGGGCTGGATAATAGGGCGTTTATTGGCATTGTCGACAACAATGATTTGCATATCACGGGTAATCTCGCCAATGAGTACTCCGTTTCGCCATTCTTCAATAATGAACGCAAAATTATATTGACCAACCGTTCCGGGAGCATCCCAGCAGAGTTCACCTGTGATGGGGTTGATGGTGAAGGTAGGGGCACCCCCCGATTCACTGGACGTGCTAAAACGAGTCGGGTCCTGATAAACTGAAATATCTTTCCCCTGACAGCCAGTGGTTGTCTGCGATGTTTTGGGCACACTGAGTCGGTAGGCGAGACTATCGCCATCGGCATCGAAGGCAGCTGGGTTGTGACAGAATTTCTGCCCCACCCGCCCCGAGTCCAGAGGGGGGTTGAGCATGACGGGGGTAGAGTTGGTCAACAGGGCCGCATTGATCAGAATTGTCGTAGAAACGAAGAATGCAATATTTTGCGACTCGCCTGCTGGTGGTAAATTGATCGTGCCCTGATTCCGGTTCTGAACGGTTACACCAATCGTGTATGTTCCTGGGCCAGGATAGGTATGCGTTGTGGTATAAACGTCAACGGATGAGGTGTTGCCATTAATGAACTTTCGGCTAGATCGTTTGACCTCAGCCGTTGAGCCATCTCCAAAACAGAAGGTATACGCATCTGCCTGGGTGGCAGCAGCTCTCCCTCCAATTTCATCGAAATAGGCTGTAAACGTAATTTGATAG
>NZ_WPIN01000064.1 GCF_009754945.1 Spirosoma arboris | reverse complement strand
GGGTGCATCCCGGATTTGGCTACAGCTAGTCTGCCAACTAAAGGTAGTTGTAGCTGGCTGGCTTTGCGGGATGCCTCCATTAATGAGCTGAGCATAAGCAGGTGAGATTAGTTCGCCAGGAGCAAGGGCCAGGCCATCAGGACCAATATTGAAAACGCCCCCAAAACCAGAAATGATGACACGCTGTCCATCGGGATCAGTAGCCGTAACAGGTTGGGTGATGAGTGTTCCCGCTTCGGCGCAGAGGTCAGGAATGGGCTGGATAATAGGGCGTTTATTAGGACTATCAACGACAAAAATCTGCATATCACGGGTAATCTCGCCAATGAGTACTCCGTTTCGCCATTCTTCAATAATGAACGCAAAATTATATTGACCGACCTGTCCAGGAGCATCCCAGCAGAGTTCACCTGTGATGGGATTGATGGTAAAGGTGGGGGGACCCCCCGATTCACTGGACGTACTAAAACGCGTCGGGTCCTGATAACCGGGAATGGCTGGTCCCGTACAGCCATTATCTGTTGAGGCAGTTTTTGGTACACTAAGTCGGTAGGCAAGGCTATCCCCATCAGCATCGAAGGCAGCTGGGTTGTGACAGAATTTCTGCCCCACCCGCCCCGAGTCCAGGGGTGGGTTAAGCATGACGGGGGTAGAGTTGGTCAACAGGGCCGCATTGATCAGAATTGTCGTAGAAACGAAGAAACGAATATTATCGGATGGCGCGGGTAGATTTTTAGTGTTGAGGTTTCGGTTTGGAACAGTTATGCCAATTGTGTATGCTCCTGGACCGGGATAAGTATGGACTGCCGTATACGTATCGACAGAGGACGTGCGACCATTGATGTATATACGAGTATTCCGCTTAACCTCTAACGAAGAGCCATCACCGAAGCAAATGGTGTAAGGTTCTGCCTGATTGGCTGCCTGCTGACCACCACCAGGTGTTTCATCGTAGTAAGCTGTGAAGGTAATCTTATAA
>NZ_WPIN01000063.1 GCF_009754945.1 Spirosoma arboris | reverse complement strand
CGCAGCCTTAGCCTATGCTCGGGATTTAGAGAATCCTTCGACCGACGTGTTACAGGCAGGTCATCAATTTCGTCAGCAGACTGATCGGATGGAAAGCAATTTGCCGGACCGACGAGCGAAAGTACTTGCTGACGTAACCCGTGCGGTCCTGGAGGAGATGAGCCAGGGAGGACGTCACCTGATCAAGTCGGGTATTCGCTTGTTTGATGAAGCCATTGGCGGCTACGAACCTGGCTGTTTGTATGTCCCGGCCGGAAGGCCTTCGATGGGCAAGTCCGCTTATCTGTGTCAGCAGCTTGACGGCATCGCCATTCAGCAGAAAATCCCAGTAGGGGTGCTGCTTCTGGAAGGAACTGACAAGTCGATCGTTCGACGGCTCGCGACGCGTTACTGTGGCTTTAGTGTGGAGGATATTCGATTGGGCAACGCCCATCGAGATTTAGTGGCAAAAGCCTTGGCCATCGTTGAGAAGGCTCCATTGGAAATTGATGATTCACCCTGCTCGTTGGACCGCTTGGAGTCACGCATTACCCGGCTAGTGTTGAATGGTGCTCAAATCATCTTTGTCGACTACCTGCAACGCGTAAGAGATTACCGGCCTAGAGTCACGGCAATGGAGACGATTACGGCCATCTCAGGCACGCTAAAAGACTTAGCCAAGCAACTCAACGTGCCGATTGTGGCTTTATCACAACTTTCCCGAGAGCCCGATAAACGCAGTAGTTGGGAGAAGCGGCCCATTATGAGCGATTTACGGGGTTCGGGCGATTTAGAGCAGGATGCCGATGCGATATTCTTTCTGTTTCGGCCAGAGTATTACCATCTCAGCCAGTACCCCGATGGGGTTTCGACAGCCAACTTAACGGAGGTTCACATTGCCAAAAGCCGAGACGGGGTTATTCGTACCGGTGACGATGCGGTCGTCTTGTATCACCGGCTCAAGTACTCGGCTTATTACAGTAGTCGGGGTGAGTTTGAGAACGGTGAACCCGTTGCTGTCCGAGTA
>NZ_WPIN01000062.1 GCF_009754945.1 Spirosoma arboris | reverse complement strand
CACTCGGACAGCAACGGGTTCACCGTTCTCAAACTCACCCCGACTACTGTAATAAGCCGAGTACTTGAGCCGGTGATACAAGACGACCGCATCGTCACCGGTACGAATAACACCATCTCGGCTTTTGGCAATGTGAACCTCCGTTAAGTTGGCCGTCGAAACCCCATCGGGGTACTGGCTGAGATGGTAATACTCTGGTCGAAACAGAAAGAATATCGCATCGGCATCCTGCTCTAAATCGCCCGAACCGCGCAAATCGCTCATGATCGGCCGCTTCTCCCAACTACTCCGTTTATCGGGCTCTCGGGAAAGTTGCGATAAAGCCACAATTGGCACGTTGAGTTGCTTGGCTAAGTCTTTTAGCGTGCCTGAGATGGCCGTAATCGTCTCCATTGCCGTGACTCTAGGCCGGTAATCTCTGACTCGTTGCAGGTAGTCGACAAAGATGATTTGAGCACCATTCAACACTAACCGGGTAATGCGCGATTCCAGGCGGTCCAACGAGCAAGGTGAATCATCAATTTCCAATGGAGCCTTCTCAACGATGGCCAAGGCTTTTGCCACTAAATCTCGATGGGCGTTGCCTAATCGAATGTCTTCGACGCTAAAACCACAGTAACGCGTAGCAAGCCGACGAACGATCGATTTGTCAGTTCCTTCCAGAAGCAGTACCCCTACTGGAATTTTCTGCTGAATAGCGATGCCGTCAAGCTGCTGACACAGATAAGCGGACTTGCCCATTGATGGTCTACCTGCTGGGACATACAAGCATCCCGGCTCATAGCCACCAATGGCTTCATCAAACAAGCGAATACCCGACTTGATCAGGTGACGCCCTCCCTGGCTCATTTCCTCCAGGACCGCACGGGTCACGTCCGCGAGTACTTTCGCTCGTCGGTCCGGCAGATTGCTTTCCATCCGATCAGTCTGCTGACGAAATTGATGACCTGCCTGTAACACGTCGGTCGAAGGATTCTCTAAATCCCGAGCATAGTCTAAGGCAGCT
>NZ_WPIN01000061.1 GCF_009754945.1 Spirosoma arboris | reverse complement strand
GCTTGTGCTTCGCGTCGGTGAAACAGTTCATACACTTGTAAACAACGAGCCTCAAAATTGGGCAGTGAGGCCTCACGGGTTAATTCCAGGATGTCCACTGCTGTCAATCGGGAGCCATTCCGACGAAGTCGATGCGTTACATCAACGATTTCGGGTTGAATACCCTCTGCTTGCAGATCCAGCATGGCCCGGTAAATCTCTCGATGGGCGTGGTGAAAGAAGATGTTTTCCTGCTTGATTTTGGTCAACGCTGATCGCATCAAGGATGACTCAATGAGAATAGCTCCCAACAGCCCTGCTTCCAGGTTTACATTGAATAGATTTTCGCTTAGTGTGTTCATAATTGTAAGTTCAGCGCTGCTAATCCTTTAGGTGAACTGATAGGCTGTGGGCGATTCGTAGCCAAATTGGCGGAGGAGGAGATTGTGTCCGTTGATTTTGGGGCTACATCGAATTCATTTTCCCAAACCCGATGTTTCAGGTATCGTTCGGGATCTTTGCGGAATTGAGGATCGGGTCGATTCGCTTTGTAATGATCAATTCGATCATAAGCAGTTTGCTGATCATCTTTTGATAGTTTATTCCACTCTTTTAAAGTGTTTGATTTACTACCCGTCTTTTTACCGTAGTGATCCCAAAAAAGGTCGAACTCTTTCGACGTATTTGTTTTACCAGTTTTATTAGTTTTATTTGTGTACTCCTGCTGTACAGTAGCGGTACTGCTGTTGTACAGTTGTGGTTCAGTAGCTGTACAGGGCCTGTTCAAAAATGAACAGCTAAAACGTACTTTTGTAGCGCCCGTCCAATCGTTCTTTCCCCATTGCAAGACCTCAATAATTCCCCACTCTACTAAATCCGTTATACAACTTTTCAGCGTCGACGGAGAATCGATTAGCGACATCTTCATAGTATATTCTCGAGGCAAGTCAACGATTTCCATACTGACCCTGTTTCGTAATTCAGCAATCCAGGTATAAAGGCTCAAATGGTGAGGTTTGGCTTTTATTTGCATAGCTTCATTAT
>NZ_WPIN01000060.1 GCF_009754945.1 Spirosoma arboris | reverse complement strand
ACTGAAGTTACGCATATAGAGCAAGTAGTGTAGAAGCTTGTTTATAGTCTTGCCACTGCTGCCACGAGTGTTTGAGCGCGTTTTGGGTCAATTTGGCTTTCAGGGCAAAGTGGTTTAACCGACTTAAGACTTTGAGAGCTTCCAGCTTGACAAAGGCCACCATCGACAAAAATAGATGATTGCTTTGGGTACGAACCCGATGCGTCGGCGAGGCTGCATAGCCTGTATTGGATTTAATCGACTTGTAGAACTCTTCGATCCGCCACCGCAGCCCATACGTGCTTTGTACTTGAGTAGCATCGACCGTGAGGTCATTAGTCAACAGATAGAGTGTCCCCCGCGAGTCGTCTTTATTGTCAAAGACGAGTCTGGTCAGCAACAAGGCGGTTTCTACGCCTGCTAGCCAGACACGGTGTTGTGTTGTCTCCTCCCAGCCTAAATCGCTCATCGGCCGATGCTGCCCCTGCTGGTTATCGGCCTCACAAAGAGCTACTTGTCGATTGGTTTTTAAGGCAAAAATAAACTGTTTTTCCTTCTCAATGAGGTAGTTAATATTTTCCACCGAGCCATACCAACTGTCAGCCAAGACGTACTTAAATGGCAATTGATTAGCGATTGCCTGCCGGATTAAGTCACGAAAAAGTTGTTGCTTAGTTTGCTCACTGACCCGTTTTAAGCCCTTCTTAGTCTGGATGGTTTTGGTCTTTCTAATCAGATGAAAGCCAACCGGCAGACTCGTCTCCTGACTGTGATAGAGAGCCGTCAGTTGATTGATGCCTTTGACTGAGCGGCCCTGCGTATGGTCAAAGTGATAGCTGATCAACTCATTAGGTTGGCTGTAAGGCTTTTCTTCGACGGTGTCATCCAGTAGGAGCAGCCCATCAGGATGGGCAATCTGCTGGACAAAAGGCTTGACCACTTGCCAGAGTTGAGCCGACCCATAATCGGTTACACTGAGGCTACGGGTTAGCCGGTCATGGCTGATCTGTTGGTCTAAAAGAGCGGCTAACCCGGTGGCGGTAGCTTGTCCTTGATTGACCACCAGATAGTCTGAGTATAAATCTTGTTCCAGTGTCAGCCCTTTCATAATGGCAAAAGTGGTATATTCTGCTCAGATTCTAGTGAAGACATAATCACTGCGTAACTTCAGT
>NZ_WPIN01000006.1 GCF_009754945.1 Spirosoma arboris | reverse complement strand
ATATCTGGAATGACAGGTCAAAAAATCTCTTTTCCATGCAAGTCAGATTTGGAGTAGATATTTTCCTGAAGCAATTAATTGACTACCAACATCAACGATTGGCCCTCGTCACCAATCAGGCGGCCACAACTTCGACTTATATTCCGACAAGACAGGCATTATATTCGGCTGGCTTTAATCTGGTAAAATTATTCTCACCCGAACATGGTCTGGAAGCCATTGGTGAGGATGGGCGATTGATCCCGAATGGAATTGACGCCTTAACTGGTCTGCCAATTATCAGCCTGTACGGCGATAAACTCCAGCCAACGGCCGACGATTTAGCCGACATCGATACAGTTATTGTGGATTTACCTGACATCGGTTGCCGCTTTTACACCTATCTCTGGACGCTCACGCATGTCATGGAAGCCTGTGCGCTTCATCAAAAACCGTTAGTCCTTCTCGACCGACCAAATCCACTATCAGGAAATTTGAGATTGTCAGAAGGTCCTATGTTGGACGAAAACACATGCTCCTCATTTATTGGCAGATGGAGCTTACCACTGCGTCATTCCTGTACGTTTGGCGAATTAGCTACGTACTGGCAACAGCAGCGAATGCTTACCTTGGACCTTCAGGTTGTTAAGGCTAAAGGCTGGCATCGGGAGGCTTTTTCACGAGACTGGCAGTCGTCTTTTGTCCCAACTTCACCCGCAATGGTCAATGCCGAAGCAGTTTTGCTTTATCCCGGCCTTGGTCTTTTGGAGGCCACTAATCTCAGCGAAGGTCGTGGGACTGCTACACCTTTTCAACTAGCAGGAGCGCCCTGGTTAGACGCCAACCAATTGGTGCAACAATTCAACGAATTAAACTTGGCGGGTGTGGTTGGACGAGCGATTACGTTTACGCCACAAAGCGGCAAATACGCAGGTCAATTATGCCGAGGAGTCATGTTTCATGTTACAGAACCGACCCATTTTAATCCTGTTTTATCGGGGTTGTTGTTTATCAAACTGGTGTATGATCACCAGCCTGATCAATTTGACTGGGCACCCTACCCCACTCATGTCAATCCGACGGGAAAACATCATCTGGATAAACTATTGGGCATTCCTGATTCAGAATCGCTATTTGAGCTACCGATTGCTTCGTTCACAAAAACGCTTCACAAGCTAGTAGTTTGTGAAGCGTGGGCTGGGGAGGTAAATCCTTATTTGTTGTACTGAAATGTCATAATGCAGTTCTTTCCCGTGCTGTGGTGTCAGGTTCGAGCATTCGGTTTTGAGAAACCTCACAATGTCAGTTTCTTAAAACTGACATCACACGGAACCGCAACAAAACCTACTTATTCACACCTTTAACCTCCTGTCCATCACGGATTTCTTCCGACGCTTTTTTTACAATAGTCATACCGGGTTGTACATCGCCAAATACTTCAACCAGGCTATCCAATACATTACCTTTTTGCACGGATACCCATTGCGCCCGGTTTTCATTTACTTTAATAACAAACATTTTTTCGCTGGAACTCACGACAGAGGTTGCCGGTACGAACATCGTTTTACCCGTTCGTTCGATAGGCATTTGTACTTCGGCATACATACCTGCTTTCAATTCGTGACCGGGATTAGCTACGTCAAACTCTGCCATCATAGAGCGGTTAGCCTCAACCAGACTTTCCGCTGAACGGGCAAGCTTAGCATTGAACTGTCGGTTAGGCATTGCATTGACAGTGAATGAAACGGCACTTTTCGACTTTAACTGATTCGCAAATGATTCCGGAATGGCAACCGTTAAACGCAACGTTCGGCTATCTTCTAGTACGAAAAGGGGTTTGCCGCTATCGCCAGCTCCCACTAATGCACCAGGACTGATATTCCGCTCAATGACCATACCATCGAACGGGGCAGTAATCGTGAGATACTGCCGAAGTTCGGTTTTGGCCTGGTAGTTTGAGCGGGCGGCTTGTACTGTTCCTCGCGCTACGGCCACCATCGCGCTGTCGCCCTGCATTCTGGCCAGTGCCTGATCGATTTCATTGGCCGATACAGCGCCTTCCGTTTTGGCGGTTTGTAGTAAGCGATTATAAATTAACCGGCTGGCGCGGGCGCGGGTTGTTTGTTCGACCAAGGTAGCTTCCTGCGCCTGCACCTGCGCTTGCGCCTGACTCAATTCCGAAATCACTTCGGGCGCATCGAGTCGGGCTAATACCTGACCTTTGTGAACCATCGTGCCCCGATCGACCGAAATATCACGCACAAAGCCTTTCACTTTGGCGTACATACTCACTCGATTCCAGGGCTTTAACTCGCCTGGCAGCGTAACCCGTTTGCTGGGTTGTAATTCCTGCACGGTCGTTACAGTCACCTGCTGTACTTCTGGCGCCTTCTCGGCAGTTGATTTCGTTTCGCTACTGGCCGACGAGCAGGCGTTGAGGACTGTGCCTGCAATGAGTGAAAGCGTGAATGAGTGAATGAGCGAAAAGGAGAAAGACTGAGGTGCCGGGCGGTTAATACGCGAACGGGCAGATGGACGATTGTTATTAGGGGAGGTCATGTCTGTTTCTTTAGAAAATGAACAAGAAGTCATTACAAACAATAAGCTAGAGACCAGGGGTCAACACAGGCTGCTCCTGATGGTAGTATTTGCTTTCCGGATCTTCTGGGTCGAGCGATACCGACTGCATGGTGGCTTTGGACTGAAGTTGCGTAAACACACAAGGCAGAATCAGCAGAGCGGCCAATGTAGAAGCAATTAGTCCACCGATAACGGCCTGACCCAGTGGGGCAATCTGATCACCACCTTCGCCTAGTCCGGATGCCATCGGCACCATACCTGCGATCATGGCAATACTGGTCATCAGAATCGGGCGAATCCGACTATTAGCCGCTAGCACGACCGCCTTCCGCGTATCGCCAATGTCCAGGCGCAGGTTTTCGGCATTGGTTACCATCAGAATGGCGTTAGCCACCGACACCCCTACCGACATAATCAGTCCCATGTACGATTGCAGGTTCAAGGTAGCACCGCAGGCCAGCAGCATGAGCAACGCACCCGCTACCACCGCCGGAATAGCCGCCAGAATCACCAACGACAACTTAAACGACTGATAATTAGCAGCCAGCAAAAGGAAGATAATCACGATAGCCACCAACAGACCCGTCTGCAAGCTGCTAAGCGTATCGATCAGCAAATTGGTTTGGCCGCCCATTTCTACAATGACACCACGAGGGGGCTGACCTGCTTCCTTAATCGCCTGTTCAACCGCTTTACGAGCCGATCCCAGATCTGTTTCTTGTAAGTTAGCTGTAACCGTTACCAGATTGTTTGGCCCGGCGCGGTCGTATTCGCCGGGTGCAGTTCCTTCCGAAAAGGTCGCTACATCCGACAATACAGGGCGCATTTCGCCACTACGTAATGGAATGTTCCCAATATCGCTGGCGCTTCCCATCTGATATTCAGGAATTTGTACCTGAACCTGATAGGCTAGCCCTTTCGACTCATCAAGCCAGAGGTTTTTATCCGTAAAACGACTCGACGACGTAGCGGCCACCATGGAACGAGCCACCTGTGTAGACGTAACACCCAACTGTCCCGCCCGTTCGCGATTCATGGTCACGTTCAGAATAGGATAATTCAGCGGCTGAGCAATCTGCACATCACGCAGGAAGTCGATTTTCGCCATGCGTTCCCGAATCTTATTGGCGAACTTGCCCGCTTCTTTCAGGTTCTTGGCCGCTACCTTCACTTCGATAGGCGTGTTGGCTCCCTGACTCATGATCTTTTCGGTCAGCTCAATCGGTTCAAACGAAATAGCAGCTGTTGGTAAGGCCTGGGCAATTCGTCTCCGCAGTTCTTCCTTCAGATTATCCATTTTAACATGATAATCTTCTTTCAGGGATACCTGCAAGACCGCTTCGTGCGGGCCACTGTTGAACACGAAGATGTTAGATGTACCATAGCTGGATGGGACTGTACCTACATAAGCTGATGAAATTTCCACATTCTCCCCACCCACCGCTTCTTTAATAATCCCAAGCACCTTTAGCATGGCTACTTCTGTGCGCTCTACGCGCGTACCATCGGGAATCCGTAGGCGCATCTGAAACTGGTGACTATTGCCATGCGGCAGAATATCGGTACCAATGACCGTAAAACAGGCAACGATAATTGCCAAGGTGCCAACCAGATAACCGCCAACAACCAAGCCTCTACGATTCAGAATTTTTTCGAGCGCTGCGGAGTAACGCTGCTTGAATTTCTCAAATCCTTTAGCGTCAGCTGGTGCATGTTCCTCTTCGATCATGTGGCGTTCCCGAGCATCCAAAGCAAGGGTCGGCGCTTCATGTTCGGGATGGCTTTTTAGCAACCAGTTCGCCAACACGGGAACGAACGTCTGCGATAGCAGGAACGAGGCAATCATAGCAAAACCAACTGACAGCGACAGTGGCAGGAACATCGAACGCGGCACACCACTCATCACGAATGCAGGGGCAAATACAGCCAGAATAGCCAGCAGAATCAGGAATTCGGGGAAAACGATTTCCTTACAGGCATCCCAGATGGCTACGGCCTTAGGCTTGCCCATCTCCAGATGCTGGTGAATATTTTCGATTGTTACCGTAGCCTGGTCAACCAGAATCCCGATAGCCAGCGCCAACCCGGATAGGGTCATAATATTGATGGTCTGACCAAACAGATTCAGCATGATTACAGCCGATAGAATCGAGATCGGAATGGTCATGACCACGATGATTACGCTTCGCCAGTCACGCAGGAAGAGTAGCACCATCAAACCTGTCAGCACAGCGCCAAGAATCCCTTCGGATACCAGACTTTTCAAGGCGTTGGTTACGTAAACCGACTGGTCGAATTGGTACGAAATTTTCACATCTTCGGGCACGGCCGCCTGCAACTCAGGCATGGCTTTGCGAAGGTTATTGACGACATCGAGAGTCGATGCATCCGACTTTTTAACAACGGGAATATAGACCGCCCGCCGACCATTGACCAGTGCATAACTCACCGTGATGTCAGCAGCATCTTCTACAGTACCAATGTCCCGCACAAATACTGTTGGCCCTGAACCGATCCGAATGGGGATGTTCAGAAAATCTTCTGGCCGTTTAACCAGCGAGTTAACGGGCGTCATCAAGGTTTTATCACCAACCCGAATATTACCGGCGGGCGACGGCTGGTTGTTGGTCACAATCGCCTTAATTACCTCCTCAGGGGTTAACTGATAACTCCGCACCAGTTGAGGATTAACCTTGATAATAACGGAACGTTGGTTACCCCCGAACGGCGGTGGACTGGATACGCCCGGAATCCGGGAGAACATAGGTCGCACCCGCGATGAGGCATAATCCTGAATTTCGTTTAAGGAACGGCTTGGACTTTCAAAAACCAGCTGCCCCACCGGCACCGAACTCGCATCGAATCGGACAACCTGGGGTGGCACCGTTCCCTCCGGCATGTACGCCTTCGCCCTCGATACATTGTTGGCCACCTCGGCCGCTGCCTGCGCCATGTCCGTTCCGGGGTAGAATGAAAGTTTGATCAACGATAGCCCCTGAATCGTTTTTACATCAATGTCGCGAATACCCGACACATACAGAAAGTGATCCTGATAACGCGTCGCCATGAAGCCATCCATCTGATCGGGCGACATCCCGCCATAGGATTGCACCACGTAAATCGTTGGCAAATCCAGATTCGGAAAAATGTCGACCGGAATGGTAAACAACGACATCACCGAGAAAAACAGAAGTCCCATAACCATCACAACCACTGAAATGGGTTTACGCAATGCGGAACGAATGATGTTATACATAGTTTTTTAGTGTTTCATATGTGGTGTCGGGTTCTTAAACCCGACATAGTGAGGTTTCTCAAAACCGTTTGTATATTTTACTTAGACGGTTTTGAGAAACCGCCCTCGTCAGGTTTAAGAACCTGACGTCACCAAACACATACAGACATTATTTAACTTGATTCATAAACAGCGACAAGTCTCCATCAGCGGCTGCTTTCAGGAGTAGGAAACGCCATACGTTACTAACAGCCACGTAGCCATCGACCTCTGCCCGGTTGAGCGTGAGTACACTTTGCAGCAAGGTTGGCAAATCTGTCAAACCACTTTCGTAGCGTGATTTTGCCTGATTGTACGCTTGCCGAGCGGCCTGTAACTGAATGGGCGCCTGTCGGGCTTGTTCCAGCGCAACCTGATATTGGGTTTCTGCTTCTTGATACTGACGAGTAATTTGCAGCCGCTGCGTGTTAAATAACTGCCGGGACCGTTCTACCAGAAATTGGTCGGCCTGATAATCGTGCCGGGACCGTAATGTGTTAGTCAGATTCCAGCGAGCCAAAACGCCAACGAGGTAGTTACCCACCTGATAACCAAGCCCATTCAACTGATTCGACTGAAAAACATCGCCTTGTTGATTAGAGAAGCCGGAGCCCCGCGCGTTACCCACGCCAACGAACGAAATAACCGGCATCCCGGAGCGCTGGGTAGCCAGACTACGAGCTGCCGACAGATTTATCTGGGATTCAAATAACCGTAAGGTTGGATTTTTGGGAGAAAGCGAATCGGACAGAAAAACCCCATTCGGAAGCGTTGAGTAGAAACTCATACTGTCTACCCGCATATCGTTCTGCAATTGACCGGCCAATTCAGAAAGGCGCAATCGTTGTACCTGTTCCTGCTGCTGGCTGCCCAATAAAAGCAGTCGGGCACGAACGGCTTCGGCAGTGGCCAGCGAACTATCGACACCCGCCCGCATCCCCGACCGGACACCCGCATCAACCACCCGTTTGAAAGTCTGCGCCCGATCCAGATTCGTGCGTTGAATCTGCACCAGTTTCTGATTGATCAGTAATAGTAGATAGGCATCAACTGTCCGGACTTGGTGCTGAAAAATCTCGTTTTCATAATCAACCTGACTCCGCTGAAGGTCGGCTTTAGCTACCCCCACATTCGCTTTAATACGTCCAAACGTAATGGCCCGCCACTCGATAGACGCGCTGGTATAACTACCAAAACTACCCTGCGAAATCGCAGTAGCCCGAACGCCACCTGATGTCGAGATGTTCGTTCCTTCGTTCGGGAAGAACGAGTTATTCAGGCTGTTGCTCGTGGCATAGTTGTACTGATCCTGAAGGATCATGGTTGGCAACAACTCCGTCCGGCTGGCCTGTAACCGCCGTTCGGCGCTACTAACCTCAGCCTGTTTGGATTTCAGGAATGGATATTGTCGAACCGACTGCTCGACTACCTGATTTAGTGTAAGCGATTGCCCCGATGCCTGGAACGTCAGCAGGCTTGTACCCAGCATCAGAAGCCAACTTGTGTGATTTCGATACGCGAGACGGCCGGAGAATCGCTGTGGAGAGCAATGAAAAAGAGCATGTTTCATTCACAACAACCTGACCGACCTTAGGCGCCGGTACGATCAAGTGTCTACAAAACACGATCTCAAATTTGGAAACATTTGGGAAAAAGGGCCTTTGGCAGAAAGAATTGGGGGTGATTGGGCGGATTATGGAATAAGAAAATCCATTTGAAATAGATGCCAATACAAAGGCCCTTAATTTAACAATCAAATTATAAGACCCACGATTGTCACATTAATAAAAATAATGAATACCAAAACTTCTCTAATTTAGCTATTATAGCTAATCTTGAGTCATGGAAGCATTGGAAACTAATGAGCATCGTTTTATTCCTATTATATCAGACTATGGTTTTAAGGCTACTTTTGGAAACGAAAGCAATACGCTTTTTTTACGCACATCATTAGAGGCGCTTACAAAATCAGTTATTCCTATTCGAGATATACAATTTGAAAAGAATGCTTTTGAAGCTTTAACAATAGATAGCCGAAGTGGCATTTACGATTTAGCTTGTACTGACGAGAAAGGAAACCAGTTTATCGTTGAAATGCAGTTAGCCCATTCACCTAATTTCATTCAACGCATGAAATTTTACACATTTCATAAGTTCAACACACTTGTCGAACGTGGCCAATTCGATTACTCAAATCTGCCTAAAATATATTGCATCGCCATTCTGGAAAAGAGTATTTTGCCAACAATGAGTTACCATACTGTAGCGAATCTGCGAAGCGAATTTGGCGAGCTGGTTGACAGTCAGATGTCGTTTATCATCATAGAATTAGCTAAATTTGACAGAGAGGCCGCTGCTATCCAAACCGATTTAGAAAAATTGATTTTCACCATGAAGACTTTGCATACAGTGACAGAACCAACACAGTATCCAGCTTTTTGGAATGAAGAATGGCTGAAGAAAGCGATCGATGAACTAGACACTCGAAAAATGTCTCCTGAAGAGCGATTTCAGTTTGCCCGAATTACAGCCATTAATGCGGAAGCGGTGAATGATGAAAAGAGAAAGATTGAGGCCGTTAAAATTGAAGCAATAAAAAAAGCGCTCGTTTGGAGAAAGTTATCTATTGAAGAGATCGCGGATTATAATGATGTTTCGATTGATTTTGTACGCTCTGTCCAACATCAACTCGAAGATCAATAATCATTTCCGCAAAGGTTCACCATGCTCCTCCTCCCCATCCTCCCAACCATTTCCGAAAACACGCAATTTCTCAATCATCTCGATTGCGAGCCAAGTCTTGCGATGACGATTGATTTTTTCAATAAAATAGGCTACAATCCACCCTGGATTGGCTACTATGCTCAGCTCGATGGTCATTTAGTAGGAAGCTGTGCGTTCAAGGGAAAGCCTAAAAACGGTCGGGTGGAGATTGCGTATGGCACCTTCCCAGACTATCAGCATCAAGGCGTTGGCGCCGAAATGTGTGCCCAACTGGTACAGCTTGCCCTCAAGACTGATTCTGCCGTTACAGTTACGGCCCGAACATTACCCGAGGAAAGTTATTCGACACGTATTCTCCAGAAAAATGGCTTTGTAAATCTCGGAGTCATTTGGGATGAGGAAGATGGCGACGTGTGGGAATGGGAATATGTTCGATCAAAATGAGCCGAAATTAGTTAACCGTTTATACACTACATTTTATTCGAATGACTATCGAACTGTATACGGCCCCCATCAACGAATCCGATGCACCAGCCGATTCCCCCATCTCCAACACAACGGGAGAACTCCCCGATCAGGAACCCACACTCGACTTAGGCGATTTGCTCGGTAGTTTCGACTCGCAGGATGAAGCGCTTGAGTTCATCAAAACCCAGACGTTATCGCAAGACCAATCCATTATCGATAGTGTAATCGTCTTATTCAGCCCCTACACCCACGTTGAATTCCTGACGGTTACGATACAAAACGAAGATCAGTCGACTTATCCGAAAAGCTATTATCTAGTTACGGACGAAGGGTATTAGCCCACCGCTTTAGCTGTGGGTCCTGGCAGAATTTCAACCAATTTTGACCAACCGTTTTAACGGTTTAATGGCCTAAAACCGTTAAAACGGTTCGACAATACATTTGCCATTATTTATACCCTAAAGCAGTGGGCTAATAATTCCCTCATTTCGTCTAAAATCATCATTTACGCGCCACCTGCGCCCGGATTCGGCTTAGGGATGGGCCTTTGATACCTAGATAAGACGAAATGTGACCCAACGATACGCGATTCAGAATATCCGGCTGACTTTCGATTAAATCGACATAACGTTCCTCAGCGGTTTGCGTCAGTAAACTTTCGGATCGCATTTGATTGAACAGAAAATACTGCTCGGCCAATATCCTCCCGAAGCGTTCCCAACTGTGCGATCTTGGGTAAAGCCGTTGCAAATCCTCCCGGTCAATCACTAACAATTCCGCGTCTTCCAGCGCTTCAATCAGGTACGGGCAGGCTGTTTTAGTCAGCAATCCTTTTAGCGACGTCAGAAACATGTGCTCGGGAATGAAATAGAGATTGTGTTCCAGCTCAGTTTTAGGGTCAATGTAGTACACTCGAAACAATCCTTTCAGTACAAAGCCCACCTGCCGACAAACCGAATTCTGGAAATTGAAGTAGTCATGTTTAGGCATTTTTCTAACATGCCAGAATTCGTTAGCCAGTTGCATATCGGCTTCAGGAAGTTGGGCAAACTGTTGTAAGTGTTGGTACAATATCTCGTGTGAGGCAGAAATCATAAAATCATAATCATCATAAAAATCCGCGTTCTATCGCTTTTTAACATAGGTGAAAAATAGGCAGCTATCGCTCGTCTACTTTTGTCCTATCAAAAACAAATCGCTAACAAATCTAAATCATACAAACATGAAAATTACACGGAATGCATCAGCACATTGGGCCGGAACAGGTAAGGATGGTAAAGGATCTCTGACAACGGCCAGCACCATTCTTAATCAAACGCAATATTCGTTCAACACCCGTTTCGCCGATGGTGTCGGCACCAATCCAGAAGAACTAATAGCGGCTGCACATGCAGGTTGCTTTGCTATGCAGTTAGCGTTTAACATTCAGGGAGCGGGCTTCGCGGCTGATTCGCTCGATGTAAAATGCACCATTACGCTTGAAGACGCTGGCATCACCAGTTCGAAGTTGACTCTTACGGCTAGCGTACCCGGTTTAGATAAAACCAAGTTCGACGAACTGGTTAATCATGCCGAACACAATTGCCCTATCTCAAAGCTATTCAATACGACCATCAGCGTTGATGCGACCTTAGTTTAGGCAATCTTACTAATTCTAGATACTGGCGCGGGCATTTGCCCGTGCTTTTTTATTGCGCAAAAACTACCATCAACTCATTGACAGTCAATCCAAAATGCAATAGATTTGAGCAAACGAGTTCCCCTAAATCAACTCCTTGCCATGACTACATCCCTGAAATTGCTCAAATCACTGGACTGGACCATTCACACCATCCGATTCATCAAAAATCATTTTTTGATCATCTTTGGTTTAGGATTAATTGCTGCCTTTGGGCGTGCCATTCAATTGAGAGCCTTCGGGCCAATCAGTCCGCTATCAAATACATTGCTTGAAGTAGTCGTTGAGTCCGCTCGGGTATTGATCTTCGTCTATGCCTTGGGGCTTACCAATGTTAAAACTGGCGTCCTTCGTCTTGTACAACTCGTTACAAACAGGCAAAGTCGTAAACAAAACTGGCGACTAGCTGTCCAAAAAATGAAAGACAAATGGCCTAGTTTGCTGATTAATCTAGTTGCTTTTTCGATTATCGCTCTGTTATTCAACAAGCTGATCAACCACATTGCGTATGAGACGTGCCTATACATTACGCTACAGGCGCGCCAGATTATTTCCAATAAATCCTCTGAATGGGCAATCATTCTGTTTTTCAAGAATATCTCCGTTATTCCTTTCACATTAATATTCAATGCGCTGTTTTTCCTCTGGCTTGTCAATCGACTTCCTAAATCAGTAGTCTACAAATGAGCATGTTAACGCATCAGTCCTATTGATCAAGTGTTTTCGACATGCCAATAGCCTGATCATTGGGCGCTTTCTTACTGAAAGTGACCAGGGTACCAATAAGCAGGGAAGCGAGGATGACACTAAGTAATAAACAGTGTTTGAATTTCATGAGCAGCTTAGTTTTCGAATGGAAGGATGATACAAAAATGACGTATCACTTTCCCCGCTCATAGCTTAACTTGACCAAGCGCCTATTCTGATGGATAAACTGCCTAAAAACCCAGGCAGATCACATTAGGACTTAAAAAAAATGTCAACTTTCGCTTGACTCTCCCCTTACGTCATAGCCTATATTTGTTTCGTCAATCAGGCAACGTTGTCTATATGAGGCATTATTCTGTTAATAATCTGGCGAAACTGGCGGGTGTTAGTGTGCGCACACTGCATCACTACGACCAGTTGGGCTTGTTAAAACCATCGATCCGTACCGAGGCTAAGTATCGGTTGTATGGAGAAAACGAGCTGATTCGATTGCAACAGATTCTCTTTTACAAAGAACTTGATTTCTCATTAAGCGATATTCTCGACATTTTGGAAGACCCGGATTTCAACATGATAACGGCACTGGAAAGCCACAAACTGGCACTTCAGGCCCGACAATACCGACTCTCAACGCTGTTGGCGACGATTGACAAAACGATTTCAACCTTAAAAGGAGAACAAGTCATGTTAACAAACGAAGAGTTATACGAAGGCTTCCCAAAAGGGAAAACGTATCGACAGGAAGCCGTTGCCAAATACGGGGCAGAAGAAGTTGAAACCAGTGAGCAAAACCTGCGTCAACGAGGGAAAACGGGATTTGAGCAGTTAAAAGCCGATCAGAAGGCTATTACCAAAACGCTGATAGGTATGGTCAAACAAGACCCGACCAGTGCAGTTGTTCAGCAAGAGATTGCGCATCATTACGCCAACATTCGTGGATTTTGGGGCGAATCGGTTTGTCAGGCAAAGAATATGAAAGAAGCCTATAAAGGGCTGGCTCAGTTGTACATCAATGATCCGCGCTTTACGAGCCAGAATGGTCAGGAGAATCCTGAATACGCGATCTTTTTGAGTAAGGCAATAGTATACTTTGCAGATACGAGGTTATAACGCAGAGATCCAGAGAAAAAACGGAGAAACGCAGAGAAAAAACCTCTGTTTATCTCTGCTTTTTCTCTGAATCTCTGCGTTATAACTTTAGCTCACCTTCCAGAATCTTTCCAACATTGGCTCCTATTTTAGCGCTCTATTAGCGTAGACAACGTCATGAAAGTACTAGTCGTAGAAGATGAACAGGGGTTAGCGGAAAGCATCACCGACTACATGGTGAAGGATGGGTACATCTGCGAAACGGCAGCTACGTTTCGGGATGCCGAAGAGAAAATCCACCTCTACACCTACGATTGCGTTATCGTCGACCTCACGTTACCCGATGGCAATGGTTTTCAGATCATTGAGATGCTCAAACGGCTCATTGCAACGACTGGAGTCATTATTATCTCGGCTCGTAATGCGCTGGAAGATAAGCTAAAAGGCTTGGAAATTGGCTCCGATGATTACCTCACCAAGCCGTTCCATTTGTCAGAGCTGAATGCCCGCGTGAAGTCATTACTGCGTCGGCGGCAGTTTGGTGGACATACCGAAATTCGCTTTCAGGAAATCGTTGTGGTGCCCCAAACCCGCAAAGTATTTGTGAATGGGCAGCTCACAATGCTGTCACGAAAGGAGTATGATTTGCTGCTTTATTTCCTGTCCAACGTCGATGTAGCGCTGACGAAAGCCTCTATTGCCGAGCACCTTTGGGGCGACAACATCGACTCCGCCGATTCGTTTGATATGGTGTATTCACACATCAAAAATCTACGCCGGAAATTGCTGGAAAAAGGAGCCGCTGACTACGTCCAGTCCATCTATGGCATCGGCTATAAATTCAGTCAGCCTTGAAACTACTCACTAAAACCAACCAGATTTACCTGACATTCTCGTTGGTGATTTACCTGCTAACCGGGCTGGCATTTTATCAGATCATTCGACTTCTGATTTACGATGAGGTCGAAAGTCGGTTAAAAGTAGAACGGCGGGACTTTGAAACCTATGTCCGCACGCACAATGCCTGGACGAGTGCGCCGTATTTTGTTGAGAATAAGATTGAGGTCAGGCCGGTCAGTAAGCGTGTACCCATCGCCGAGGCTTTTAAAGATACGCTCATCCAAAACCGCTATGATAATGAACTGATTCCATTCCGGCAATTGACGTTCTACGAACCAATTCATGGCGTTGTTCACCGAGTCTCTATTCGTAAGTCGCTGATTCAGACGTACCGGCTTATTGAAGTGATCAGCATCGCAATGGTGCTCTTTCTGGGTCTGTTATTGCTGGGCATGTTCTGGTTTCAGCGCAAACTCTCTGGCCGACTCTGGCTTCCGTTTTACGACACCTTATCACGTATCAAGCAGTTCGACCTCAACAATGATACGTCACTGCTATTAAGCAAGCCGGAAATTACGGAGTTCAATGAACTGAACGATGTGTTGCAGAAAATGGCGGCCAAAATGCAGCAGGATTTTCGGAGCCTGAAAGAGTTTACCGAAAATGCCTCTCACGAGATGCAAACGCCCCTGGCGCTCATCAATGCTAAAGTGGAGCAACTCATTCAGACCGAACAACTCACCGAAACCCAGACGAACTGGATTGAGTCTATCTACCAAGCATCCCGACGCATCTCGCGGTTGAATCAGGGTTTATTGTTGCTGGCTAAAATTGAAAATCGGCAGTTTAGCGATACGCAATCAGTCGATTTGTCGGCCTTGCTAACCGAAAAACTGACTGATATGGAGGAAGTGTTGTCGTTCAAGCAGTTGTCGGTAGAAGTGCAAACAACGGCTCCATTTGATGTTCAGCTGCCAGCGTCTTTAGCCGATAGTCTAGTAACGAATCTGGTCAATAACGCCATTAAACACAATCAACCCAACGGCCGAATTGAGTTGACCTCAACGGCCGATCAGTTGTGTTTAAGCAATACAGGGGGGCAATTGACCTCAGACCCCGAACGATTATTCGAACGATTCAAGAAGGAAAGCACTGGCCCCGATTCGGTAGGTTTAGGATTGGCTATTGTCCGGCAAATTTGCGATAGCTATAGCCTGCACATTGCGTATCGGGAAACAGGTGGCATCCATGAATTCTGCATTTCCCGGATAGGTTAATTTTTCTCTGACAGGATTTACAGGATAAAACAGGATCGAAGAGTCAAAAAATCCTGTTTTATCCTGTAAATCCTGTCAGAGAAAAACTAATCAGGTTGCGAAGGTAGTTTCTCCGAGTTTTTACTGCGCTTCAATCGGTAGGTTAGTCCAACTACGATGTTGTTCTTACCTGTTGCTAGCTGAGGAGTAAATACACCACTTTCAAACGTAGCGGGATTGTAATTCGTCTGATTGATAAGTCCTAGTTGTATAATCCAGTGCTGATCGAACTGGTACCCTACCCCTGCATAAAGTCGGTTCCGTTCAAACGTTGGCCCGAGCGGATTAACAAAAATTTCGTCGTAAAGAGAAAGGAAAGCCGTCTTGTCTGTAATCGTCCGATTATTGAGCGGTACAAACATATTCATCCGGTAACGAATCCGGTTACGATACGGCGTTGTTCCGTCACGATAGGTAAACCAGCGCTGCTCAATGCGATACCGGTGTTCGAATTTCAGACGTGACAAATATTGGTTGATGATAAGTTGCTCCCAAAGACGCTTTTCGGTATTAAGTGGGCCAGTCGAAAGATCCTGATAATCGTAGGTAGCATAACGCCCACCAGCCACCATCAGTGAAAAATTCTTATCAAGATCATAGCTAACACCAGCTTTCAGTTCATTATAAAAATATTGACTGAATGTACCATTACTACGAGCCTGGAGTTCAGCGAAACCGCCCCATTTTTTATCTCCACCGGGTAGCTGAACTGTGGCAATTAACCAACTTCCTAAAGGAGTCGCGGGAGTGAGAGAGGTTTGTGCTAGTGTGCGATCAGTAGTAGAAATGAGTAGACTAACGATCAGACCTAAAGCAACTAGAAAACGATTCACAGATAAGCTGTTTGTTACGGTAAGGCAAAATTAGGTTAGGTTAACAATACATGAACATTCCTATGATATTCTTAACAATTTAATAACCTGAAATAAATTCTCTTAACAATTACATAACATTACTCCTTAACACAACTAACCTATTCCTGATAATCATACTATTCTACCTCCCTGATTATCAATAAAAATGGGATACAGCGTCATCGCTGTATCCCATTTTACTTCTTACAACTTATTTATAGAAATCGGCACAATCGGGTTTGATTGATAGGGTTGCAGTGGTAATTGAAACCACGACACACTATGCCATGCTCCTAGTTTATAGCCAATATTGGTATACGTACCAACATGCTCGAAACCCAGTGATCGATGGAATGATTCGCTCTTATGGTTGGGTAAAGTGATACCGGCGTAGGCATTGTAGTAGCCCTGACGGCGCAACAGTTCAAATAATCTGGCATAAAGCCCACGTGCAATACCCTGCCGATGGCCATCTGGGTGCACGTACACCGATGTTTCTACCGACCATTGATAAGCAGTTCGGTCGCGATGCTTCGACGCGTACGCGTAGCCCAGTAATCGCCCGTCGACCTCAGCTACCAAATATGGAAATTGCTGCTGAATGGTTTGAACTCGTTCGGTAAATTCGGCAACCATTGGTACGTCATATTCAAATGTAATGGTCGATCCCGTAATGAAAGGCGCGTAAATAGCCAGAATAGCGGGCACATCGGCAGGTGTAGCAAAACGAATGGTCATAGCTCAGGCAAGATAACAAAACCTCGCCAACGGCACATGAAACTAGTCAGCTGTCGGTTCTATTTTGCTCAGTATTTTCCTGTCGATGTAGAACGTACCAAATGGAACCAGACAAGCCAGAAGTACTTTCCATGTCGTGGTTTTAAACTTCCATTGATACTCCACACCCACACTTAGCGTATTGAATACAAAGAGTAGAAACAGCACGCCATGAATAGGGCCAATTGCTTTTACAAGCGTTGGGTCACCCAAAAGGTGTTTCGCAGGAACGGCAATACCGATGAGTACCAGTAGTGAAATACCCTCTAAAAGGCCAATCAGCCGCAGACGGCCAATGTTTGTTGTAAGGAAATTTTTCATAGTTATGTTAGAACCGCACCGGCGGACCGGCAGATTTTTATGATTGGTAAGATTTCTATTTTCTGTCATCTCGACGTCAGGAGAGATCTCAAATCGCCACCTTGAGATCTCTCCTGACGTCGAGATGACAGAAAAAAAATTAATATATCCGTAAGTAAGGCCGATTCGCCAGTGGCGAAAATGGCCACGGAATAGCGATAAAGATGATAAACAAAGCAATTGAAAACCAAATTAGCATAGTTCTGAATTTCTCATGATCAGTTAAACGTCGTTTGGCTAGGGCAGAGCCAATAGTCAGAATAACAACAGAAACCAGCATGAGCAAAATGTGCAAAAGACCAAAAAAGGCCGTGTCAATATGACTAATGGCATCGTTAAAATTACTCCAGAAATAGCTAACAACTGGACTCTTGATGTACAAAATAATGCCAATTGTTAATTGCAGATGGGCAATTGTGGCCGTCCAGTGACGTGCAGAATTATCGGCCTTTGTAAATACTGCATTGGTTGTGTAGCCCTTATACGCCCTAAATATCGCGTAAAGTAAACTCGTTAAAACCAGCCAGCGAAAAAGAGAATGGACGAATAATAGAGGCAAATACATTTTCCAGTAACCTGTAAGTTAGCCTGCTTTTTTTGCGAAGCCAATCCAATAAAAAGAGTATTACAAAGGTCTCTACTTCGGGTTATTCAGGTTAGGACTAACAACGCGACTTTTAGGACGTTTCAATCATTTTGCGAAAGGCCAAAGGCGTAATACCTTCCTGTTTTTTGAAAAGACGACTAAAATAGGAAGCGTCAAGCAAGCCGACTTCGGTCGCTATTTCGCTGATAGACAAACTACTCTGATAAAGCAGAACTTTTGCTTCCAGCACAATGGCTTCATCAATCCACTTAGTGGGCGATTTCCCTGTAATTTTCCTGACGGCTTTATTTAGATGGTTGGGGGTAATGTTCAATTCGGATGCGTAATCCGTTACCCGATGGCTGGTTTTTATCCGGTCGACAAGGAGTTCTCTAAATCGATTCGTGATGCCCACAGCATTGGTCTGAGTGCTGACAGATACAGGTTTATAAACCCGATTTAACTCGCACAGTAATGCGATAAAATACGATTGAATAATGTCCAGATTCATCAGGCCATTTTCCGAATAATCGAGTAATATTCGTTTGAGCAGACGACGGACAAATTTTGACGTTTGTTTATCTAAACTGATACGCGGATTACCCCAAACCCGCAAAAATTCGAAGTCTTTAAGCAGCTCGTTTTTGCCGAACTTCCCGATAATGATGTCGTTGTGAAAGTTGCACAGATACCCATGATTCTCGTCAACATTACTAAACGAATACACCTGACCAGCGGGCACAACTAAACATTCGTTCTTGAAAATCTTGTACGTCTCACTACCGATCGTCATCACGGCTTCTCCATCTGTGAGGTAAATAAGCGTATGTGTTGTCGAGCGAATTGGGGGAACCGGAAGTTTGATCAGGCGAATCAATTTCTCTACTTCCACGATAAAAAACTTCCCAAAATCAGACTTTAGAATAGTGTCCAATTTCTGTTCGGGTTGCATATATGCATCCCGAAAATTTTCCGTGCTGTAGGTTCGTATTTTGCTTTTCGACACGTAAAATAGTGATAAACAAACCTAAGGCTCATGTCGATACGTATCGAAATTCCCTAAGATTTGCTCGATATGAATAACTTCATCAGCATCGTCAAAAGAAAAACCATTACCATATACATACCAACACTGACGCTGCTCAGCGGTTAATTTTTGAATACTTGGGAATCGATCGAGCGGCATCAAAATAGCACGCCCATCTGCCAGCTCAACTTTTAGTTGATTAGGTGTTGGAAAACAAATTGACTGTACTTTAGGTACAACATTCCAATAGCCTTCCACTTGTTGTTTTATGCTGACCATGTTAATTAATTTTTAGTATTTCAATTTTTTGTCCGCTCAAAAACTGTTGCCATTGTTTAATTAACTCCTCTTTATATAACTCTGTTATTTGTAAAACCTCTCGTTGCTCACTTGTTGACAATTCACCTGATTTGGAAATTTCCACATTCGGTTCCAGTCAGATTTTGCAAAGCTTTTCGGTGCCTTTGCGGCCTACATGCACATGCATCCGGTTCTCGAATATATCTGTACCGAAAATAGTGAATATCCAGACAGCCTGATAAATTAAAAGTTTAGGCATTTACTCTAAGTTACGATATACGTGTGAATTATGATATGCGGATAACGAGTTGGGGCTTTTCTTAAACCTCAACCAGCAACCATTGGGCAATCATAAAATAGACACCGATGCCAATCAAGTCGTTTGCCGTTGTGATAAACGGCCCTGATGCCACTGCTGGATTGATCCCTATCCGATTGAGCAACAGGGGCGTAACTGTCCCCATAAACGACGCCAGTAACACTACCGCCAGCAGCGAAGTAGCAACAACAAAAAATAGACGTGGTTCGCCGATAATGAATGTGTATGTGCCCGCAATCAAGCCTACGACTAAGCCATTGATAATAGCGACCAATAGCGTTCGTACCAGTCGTTTCGCCATGGTCATGCTGAGGCCCGTAGTATCTGTCAGACTTTGCAGAATAAGCGACGACGTTTGAATACCTACATTGCCACCAGTCGACCCAATGATGGGAATAAAGGCAGCCAGAGCCGCTACTTTCCCAAGTTCACTCTGAAATCCGTTGATAACCGTTGCTGCCAGCAAACTTCCAACTGCACCGGCTACGAGCCAGGGCAGCTGCACTTTAGAGCGTTGCCAGACATTATCATCCTCTTCTACTTCGCCCGAGAGACCCGAAATGACCTGAATATCTTCTTCGGCCTGTTCGGTAATTACGTCGACCACGTCATCGATCGTAATACGACCGAGCAAACGTTGCTGCACATTCACAACCGGAATAGCATCCAAATCATACTTCTGCATCAACTCAGCTACTTCGGCAACGGGACGATAGGTTTCTACAAACACGACATCCTCGTCGTAGAGATCAGCGATTTTGGCATTTTTTCGAGCCAGTACGATTTTCTTCAGCGATATCAGGCCGAGCAGTTTACCCACCTCATCGACGACGTAAACGGCATACACATTTTCGACATCTTCGGCTTGTTGCCTGATTTCTTCGATGCAGGCATTGACCGTCAGATTGACACTGATTTTGATCAACTCCTTCTGCATTAGGCTACCCGCAACACCGTCTTCGTAGTGCAGCAAATCCAGAATAAAGCGAGCCTGCTCCCGATCTTCCAGAAAACCGATTACCTCTTCCCGTATCTGAATCGGCTGCTCGTTCAACAAATCCACGGCATCATCAGAATCCATCTGATTGATGAAGGGAGCGAGTTCTTCTGACGAGAAAAGTTTGAGCAGATCGGTACGTATCGTGGGATCACTATTGGCGAGAATTTCTGCCCCGACCGATTTATCCAACAGACTCAGCAGGTAGTGCGCTGATTCGGGCTCCAGCTCATCCAGAATTCCCGAAATATCAGCCGGAAACAACTCCTCCATCTCAGTCCGAAGCAGTGTCTCATCACCCGCTTCAATAGCTGATTGTATATGATCGAGATAGTCTTTTGTGAGTTCGAAAGTCATTTTCTGATGTATGATATAGGATATATGATATATAAGTAATGGCCGATAGCTCCCGGCATACATCCTATATCATATATCATACATCAATCTCGTTAATTCCACAAACTGTGCCACGCTTAATTGCTCGGCGCGTTTATCCATGAACAGGCTGGCTAAGGCCGCTTCGGGTGGATTTAGGGGTTTCAGCGCATTACGAAGCGTTTTTCGTCGCTGACTAAAGCCGTGCTTCACTACTTGTGTGAATTTCCGAAAATCACAGCCGAGATCGGTGACCGTATTACGTCGAAGTGATAAAACACCCGAATGCACCTTGGGTGGCGGATTGAATACGTCTGGATCGACCGTGAATTCATACTTGATATCGTACCAGGCTTGCAGCAATACACTCAGGATTCCGTAATCTTTATTGCCCGGCCCCGATGCTACTCGTCGGGCCACTTCGCGCTGGAACATGCCCACAACTTCGGGGACACGATCGCGCATGTCCAGCACTTTAAAAAGAATCTGGGTCGAAATATTATAGGGAAAGTTGCCAATGATGGCAAACAGTTCTGTACTATCGGGCTGTTTAGTCGGGAGCAAATCGGGCCGAATATTCAGAAAATCGGCGGGTAAAATATGACCATCCAATGCGGGAAAATTCAGTTTGAGATAGTCCACTGATTCGCGGTCAATCTCGATCACATAGGTCTCGAAGCGTGTATCGTTCAAGACAAACTGAGTCAAAACGCCCATGCCCGGCCCAATTTCAAGGACTTTTTTATATTCACCATGTCCGGTCAGCAATTCAGCAATACGTTGAGCAATGCTAAGGTCTTTCAGAAAATGCTGACCGAGTTCTTTTTTGGGTTTAACGTACATCTGTGGCTTGTTTTCGGACGGTTCGGCGTTCCGGCGCAAAGGTACAGCCATCTCGTGCAAAATATACTCAAACTATATACAATTGTACCTTCATCAGTGATGCGTTAAAGAGTGCCTCTACAATGCCACCCGCCAAAGTAAATTCTTTGATTTTCAGATATTTACAACTCTATATAAGCCTAAGAACATACAGAGTCATATCCACGCGGAACAATCATTCCTTCTTGAACGTCTCTATAGAAGGTACCACCTCTTTGAGTATATGACTCGCCGACAGCATTTTATTATTATCCTGATTTTAGGTACGCTCTCTACAATCAGTCCGTTTTCCATCGACATGTATTTGCCGGGATTTCCGGCTATTGCCAAAGACCTTCACACGTCTATTTCGCAGGTTCAATTATCCCTAACCGCCTATTTAGTAGGCATTTCGGTGGGGCAACTTTTATACGGCCCTTTGCTGGATCGGTTTGGCCGAAAACTTCCACTTTACGCAGGTTTAGCAGTTTATTTACTAGCGTCAATTGGTTGTGCGGTGAGTACGTCGATTGATATGCTGATTGCCATGCGACTCTTTCAGGCGTTAGGCGGTTGCGTTGGTTTGGTAGCGGCTCAGGCGCTGGTACGTGATCTATTTCCGGTAAACCAGATTGCTCAGGTATTTTCGTTGCTTACGCTGGTGGTAGCGGTTTCGCCCATGATTGCCCCAACTGTTGGCGGCTATGCTACCATTGCGTTGGGATGGCACTCTATTTTTCTGATTCTGGCTGTCATAACCGGCCTCATTCTGGTGGGTGTTTACTTTGCACTACCCGATGGTAAACAGCCCGATGCCTCTCTATCGCTTCGACCGAAGGCCGTATTAGGCAGCTTTTTTACGGTACTGAAGCAGCCGCAATTTCTGGTCTATGCATTAGTGGGTGGCCTGGCCACATCGGCTCCCTTTGCATTTCTGGCTGGTTCGTCCGATGTATTCATGAATATCTACAAGGTAAATGAACAGGAATACGGCTGGATTTTTGCCATTCTGTCCGTTGCCGTGATCGCCCCAACACAACTGAATCGGTTTTTCCTGAAACGATTCACCAGCGAACAAATCATTTTTGCAACACTACGGTATCAGGCTGTAGTTGGCGCATTGCTAGTTTTTGGAACCTGGGCTGGCTGGTATGGGCAATATGGTCTGATGGTCATGTTATTTCTGTTTCTATGCGGGCAGGGAATCACAGGCCCCAATGCGTCGGCACTTTCGTTAGCTCCATTTGTACGACATGCGGGGAGTGCCGCAGCCCTGATGGGTAGCTTCCGAATGGGCTTTGGCGCCTGTGTTTCTGCTGCTGTGAGCGTGTTGCACAACAATACCGCTCTGCCGATGGTCGGTGTTATGCTGACTTGTGTGCTTAGTGGATTATTGATTCTCCTGATTGGGCAACGAACGATTCAGCATCGGAGTAGGCACGAAGATGTTAATGAACCGCTGGCTGAAGTTATGTTGTAAATAGGTACTCATATAAAACCGCACTTTATAGATCCATCCCGTTTGACCCCATCGGGGTCAAACGAGAATAGTGGCTAAAATCAAATTGCTTTAATTCTACAATGCCAGACCATGTTGATCCTGATCACGACTACTGGTTAGAAGGAATAACAATTCCTTCTCTGACAGATAGCCTGCTAGTCAAACACAGCGCAGGGTTTAATTCATTTTCTGATGGCTATGTTGATAGTCAGCCTAAGGACATTACCATTAATCAGGGAACGTTTACCAGTGCCTCCCGGCTAACGTACTTCCCAACAGTTACTGTTACTCAAACACAGCAATCACTGCTGGTGTCCTGTGTGTGCGATGACCCCAAAGACAAGTTATGCGGACACCAGGTACAGGTTTTGTCGAGTCTGCTCAGACGACGGGAGTTACGTATTTTCTTCGATCAGGCGCTACGATATGACGCCATCCGATTGGTTGCCAAAGATTATGGCTTAGAAAATGAGAGCCAGTTAGATGAATTTTTCGAAGTAGTTTATGAGGCTAAAGCTATAAGTATCAAACCGAAACGAAAAGAACTTACCCCATTAACACAATCAGATAAAGATTACCTTACTGCGAGCTTATTACCGAAAACTACGCGCCGGGAGCCGCCCGTCAACGAACTGGTTTCGAACTTAAAACGAATTCTGGTCTTTACGAAACACCGCTACTACGACCCGTTTTGTCTCGAGCTTTTTGAGGCTGCCACGGCACGAGATGGTCGAATAAAGAATCCGTTAGCCTCTGTTCAACCCTTCGAAGTATTGACTAAAGTCGATAAGCCGAATGATGTAAAATTCTATTCGGCTATTGCCCGATTTCAGAATCATCACCGTATTAAACAAGAAGAAACGGATCTGGAAAGCTTACGTCTGATAGCCTCAAATCCTGCCAGACTGTCCGTTTTTTATCATGTGAACAGCGTTTCAGAAAACATCACTGCGCATTCACTTGTGCCGGTTAAGCTAACGATTCTAAATACGAAACTCAGTTTATCAGTTCGGCTAATCGACAGCTTTTACGAAATCTCGGGCACGCTGACAATTGATGGCGGAACGTACGAACTTCACAAAGTGACGCTTAAGTACGATTATTTTATTCTGCTCGACGATACGCTTCACTTAATCGAAAACCCAGACTACCTGCGCGTTATTCAATTTTTCACGAAACGAGGCAGCAGAATCGTCCTTCATGAATCGAAATACGAGGATTTTCAACAGGGGATTCTAGCTAAACTTGAAGATCAGGTTCATATTAATTATGCCTACCTAAAACCTGCTACACCCACGCAGTTAGCCGAGAGCGGATTCAATCAGGAACGCGAGCGCATTATTTACCTGGAAGACACCGAAAATTACGTAGTCCTGACGCCCGTCATGAAATATGGGCCTGTCGAAGTGCCCGTGTTATCGACCAGGCAGATTCATTCGGTCGACAGCAAAGGGAAACCGTTTACAGTAAAGCGCGATGAGGACGCTGAAATTCAGTTTACAATAGCAGTGCTAGCACAGCATCCCGATTTTCAGGACCAGGCTCATCAAAACCAATTCTTTCTTCATAAAAAACATGTGCTGGAAGAAGGCTGGTTTCTGGATGCATTCGAGGCCTGGCAATCTCAGAATATCCAAGTTCGGGGATTCAACAAGCTCAGAAACAACAAACTCAATCCGAATAAAGGAAAGGTTTCGGTCATAGTTAGCAGCGGGCTAAACTGGTTCGAAACATCACTGGGCTTATCGTATGGAAAGCAACAGGTATCGCTAAAAAATCTGCATAGAGCGATCAAAAACAAAAGCCGGTTTGTGACACTCGGCGATGGAACGCAAGGCGTATTACCCGTCGAATGGCTCGACCGCTTTGCAGCCTATTTCCAGGCGGGTGAAGTCGTTGATGAACGTATCCGAACGCCAAAAGTTAACTTTTCGAGTGTCAGGGATTTGTACACCGAAGAACAGTTGATGAATGACGTAAGGGATCAACTGGCTCTGTTTACGAAAGGCTTTGCTGACTTTAAAGCCATTAAGCCAGTTGCTGTACCGAAGGAGCTACAGGCGTCGCTTCGGGATTATCAGCGGGAAGGGCTAAACTGGCTAAATTTTCTGGATGATCTTGGTTTTGGCGGGTGTCTGGCGGATGATATGGGCCTGGGTAAAACGCTTCAAATTATCGCGTTTATTCTGTTGCTACGGGAGAAAAAACGACCGAACACGAACCTAATTATCGTTCCTACCTCGCTTCTATTCAACTGGCAGGCCGAGGTAGCGAAGTTTGCGCCAACGCTCAAGATCCATACATTTTACGGCGCTGATCGCGCACTAACGAAAAAGGAATTTGACCAATACGACATCATTCTAACCTCTTACGGTACACTGCTTTCCGATATTCGATTTTTAAAAGAATACCCGTTTAATTACATCTTTCTGGACGAATCGCAGGCGATTAAAAACCCAGAATCGCAACGCTATCAGGCAGCTCGATTATTGCAATCACGTAACAAGATTGTGCTGACGGGGACGCCCATCGAAAACCATACGTTCGATTTGTATGGCCAGTTGTCATTTGCGTGTCCGGGCCTGTTGGGAAGTTATAATCATTTTAGAGCGCACTACTCCACGCCCATCGACAAGTTTGGTGACGGGAAACGCGCCCGCGAGCTTCAGGCGAAAATCAATCCGTTCATTCTTCGTCGAACCAAAGCGCAGGTAGCTACTGAACTTCCCGACAAAACGGAGATGATTCTTCATTGTGAAATGGGGCCGGAGCAGCGCAGTGTGTACGATGCCTACGAACGTGAGTTTCGCAATTTCCTGCTGACGACCCAAGAGGGCGACATTCCCAGAGATCGCCTGCACGTATTGCAGGGCCTCACCAAGCTACGACAGATTTGTAATTCACCAATATTGCTCAATGATGATGAATTTTACGGCGACTCGTCAGCTAAAATCGATATGCTGATGGAGCAGATCGAGAATAAATCACCGAATCACAAAATCCTGGTTTTCTCGCAGTTCGTGTCCATGCTCGACCTGATTCGAAAGGAACTGGAAAGCCGGAAAATTGGCTTCGAATACTTCACCGGTCAAACGACCAACCGGGCTGCCATTGTAAACCGATTTCAATCGGACAACTCTGTTCGGGTATTCCTAATCAGTTTGAAAGCCGGAGGAACGGGGCTCAACCTAACCCAGGCCGATTATGTGTATCTGGTCGATCCATGGTGGAATCCGGCTGTCGAGAATCAGGCCATTGACCGGAGTTACCGCATTGGCCAGAAGAAAAACGTAGTGGCGGTTCGGCTAATCTGCCCAAACACAATTGAGGAAAAGATTCTACTCCTTCAGGAATCCAAGCAGGAGTTGGCCGGCAACCTGATCAAAACCGATTCAGCAATCGCTAAATCGCTGACAAGAAAGGATCTGCTGAATTTATTGAGCTAACTTTTTTTCTGACAGGATTTACAGGACAAAGCAGGATTATTCATCTCCTTAAATCCTGTTGTATCCTGTAAATCCTGTCAGAAAAAATTACTCTTCTATAGGTTCTATTGGGCCGTATTTAGCTTCGCGGATGGCGATCCACTCGCGGACTGTACCACCCTTAGAGAAGTGCTCATCTTCATCCTGAATTTCCTGATCCCAGCTAAACTCAGTCGTGAATTGGCCCTGAGCTGTTAGGTCGATTTGTAGTCGGTTAGCCGCAGGCAGTCCTTCCGTTTTTCGATGCAGGTACAATTCCTGAACAGCCTCGACCATCTCATCAGGAAAATCTGTGGATAGAGGTTCAGCTTCACCAGCTGGTGTCAGATAGGTACCATCGAATTCAATTTCCTGTCCCTCCGAGAGAATCTGAACGTTCAGTCGAACGATGGTCCATTCGTTAGGGATAATGCTGCTGATGGCATCCGTCAGCACATCATAAATTTCGTTTGTTGTCATGCGTATGATATAAGGTGCTCACGCACTAAATCGTTCACAAATTTACCCAGAACCATAACGCAGCTACCAGTTAATTTTTCACCTGAACCGGCAGGTCTTCCAGTTGAGCATAGCTCAGTTTCCAGGTATTATCTCCTCCTTTTTTCCAAAGAAGAATATAGTTTCCTTCTCCAAACGCGTGTGGATCTTTAGGATTCAATGGCAGCACATCGACCGAAAATGTGCCAGCCTCATAGGCAATTTTGCTATCTGATTCCGAGCTTACTACGTTGGTTTTCAGATCGGTCAGAGTGGGTAACGTTTCGCGAACCCATTTGTCGGCTACTTCTGCTTTGCCTTTAAAATGAGTACTGCCCTGCAGGAAATGAGCGTCATCGGCCAGGAGTGAGATTATCTTGGTCGAATCTTTATCGTTCCAGGCATTGATAAACTGTCGATTGAGGTCCTGCACATTGACCGTATCAGTCGATTGCGAACAGGACGCGAAAAGGGTAGCCGCGAGTAAAATGCGGATGGATGTGTTCATGACATAACGTTTTAGAAGTGAATGATAAAAGGTGCATTGCTGGCAGGTATTACATACCTGCCAGCAATGCATTAGCACTAACTATTACCAGCTTTTCCGGCGATATTCTGATGTAGGGTACGGTGACAGAGGATCACCATACGTATCGTTCGGTAGATAGCCAGGCTTTAGTACATAGGAAACTGTAGGCTGGGTGGTATCGATCAGGCTAGGTGCCTGCATCTGCGCGTCAGCAACCACTGCTGGCATACCCGGCTTCGCAGCGACTGGCGCTGGAGTAGCTGTCTGTTGGGCAACCGCTTTTGCATGGGCAGCCTGATCAGCCGCAGCACGGTCGGCGGCAGCTTTCTGAGCGGCAGCCCGTTCTGCAGCGGCAATACGAGCGGCTTCTGCTTTATTCTTATTGTCCTTATGCTTACCAATGGCATACCCGGCAGCCCCTCCAACAACGCCACCAACTACACCACCGACAACACGGTTTCGTTTATTGATAATCGCACCAGCAGCAGCGCCAGCCCCCGTACCGATAGCCGTACCAGTTGCTTGTGGACTCCAGCGTCGTTTCGACTTCTTGCCGATTGCATATCCAGCAGCGCCCCCTACGACACCACCAACGACTCCGCCCACCACGCGATTTCGTTTATTGATAATAGCGCCTATAGCGGCACCGCTCCCGGCCCCAATAACAGCGCCATTTGTTCCAGTACCCCAGCCTTTTATAACTTGGGCCTCAGCGGACTGACCAAGCGAAATGGTTGCCAGCAAAATCAGCGTAACAACCTGATGTGTCTTTTTCATGGTATTTCCTTTTAAGTGATAAGTAATACTTACCAATGACAATTAACGTGTTCTACTTCGTCATTGTTTAGTATAAGACCATGATGAGAACAGATGGTTTAATGAAGCAGGTTGGCGTACACCTAACGTAAAGCCTTCAACCGCTTAGTCCAGCAGGCACAAAATACAATCGCCCTGTTAGCTGGCAGCGACCAACTAACGGGGCGATTTAGTGTTGTTTACCAGCAGGTTAGAATAGGCTCAACTAGCCTATAAACCACGTTTATGAAAGTGCTACTTGAGGATCATTTTCATAAGCAGATCCGATGAGGCAAAGCTGATTAAGAATTTCGGCAAAGAGTTCGTAAAGCGATTTTAAGCGCTCAACATCTTTTATTACGCCTACCACCTTGAACGTTAACTGATCGACATCTTCCGGAAATCGAGTACTCAACCAGCCATCGTCATCTTTTATATCGAGGCTAATGTCGGGCTGTATCTCAATTAGCCGTCGTATTATGGGATTCTTAAATAGGAGTTGCAGTTTGGATTCATCATTTCCCTGAATGATAAACTGATCGTCAAATTCGGGGAAGCCGATTTCAACATCCTGCATACCGAACTTCTTACCTAGATTACTAAAGAGACCTTTCCGATATAGTTTGAATCGAAAACCATCCATGTTTACATATGGAGCCCGTATTCGCGTATATACGGTATGGGTTTTTCCTGTCGATACAGTGTAAGTATCAAGTGTTATTGTCCATTCATTAACGGTTGCCTGTACTTTACTATCTTTCCAGAAACCACCATCCACGAAATCAGCGTTGATTTCTCGAGCCAGTTGCTTCCAGACTTCTTCCTTATAAGGTCCAAATAGCGTCCTTAATATGCCCATCGTATTGTAGGTAAAAGCTTGGTAGGCTAGAGATTTTTCATCCAGATTTCGCGAAGTTGCACTTGCTGCGGTGTTGCCTGTGGATCGAGCTGAAAAACGTATTGTTTAAGGTTTTCTTTCTCCAACATAGCAGGTTTCACCGTAATATCCTGACCATTCCGCCGAACCGTTACCTCGTACATATCTCCCGGTTTCAGCTGCTTTAAGTCGGCCTGAATTTTACCAATATTTTCCAGATTTACTGGCTGGCCATTGAACGCAGTCCATTCATCGTTCTCCTGTAATCCGGCTTTCAACAGAGGTTCAGCCAGGCGGGTCAGGGTAAATTTTGCCCCTGTAAAAGCGGGCCTCATACCCAATGATGCGACCTTCTCGCCCGTAACAATGGCTGGCGTATAGGTAATACCCAGCTTGCCATAGTAGTCACTAAAGGGCAGTGGTTCAGCGGCTTTGATATACCGATTGAAAAAATCTCCAATTTCTGGGTAGGTCTTAGCGGTAAAAATGGCGAAGAACTCTTTCTCTGGGAATGATTTATTGGGGCCATAATTAGCGGCCAGCTCATTAATGACCTCACGTAAGCCTCGTTTACCACCAGAGAGTTCTAACAGGCGAATGTCGAGCAAACCTCCTACTAATGCTCCGCGAGCATAAATATTTCCGTATTGCCGCTGTCCTTCATCGGTATAGCAGGTCAGACCAAGCTTGCTTAAACTATACGTTGTGTCAACACTTTTGTCGTAAGCAATTTTCTGACTCAGTTCGCCAAAATAGGTCGGCAGATCCATAATCTGACCACGTAGCTGCATGGCGTCACTGGCCCATTCGGTTACGCCTTCGTAAAGCCACAGGTGTTCTGATGGTGTAGGCGTTTCGAAGTTGAATTGCTCAATAATTTCACTGTGGATGTTGAGTGGCGTTACCACATGAAAAAACTCATGCGCAGCAATCGACGTCATGTCATCAGCCAATTTCTTCGAAAACTCCTCTTCTTTTATGACATACTCTGAACTATATGAGTGTTCCCAGGCACCCCAGCTCTGATCTTCGAAATGGTACAGGAACGTATAGCGCTTAACAGGCAATTGCTTCAAAAATTGACCAGCAGCAGTCAGCATCGACTGCATATTCGTCAGCAGTTGGTCGGATTTAATTTTGTCGCTTTTCGAGTAGGCATACACATCGATCTGCGCCCCAGCAACGTTCGTCGTGGCTTTAGTCAGGCGACCCAGCAAGATGGGCGAGTCCACAATCCGGTCATAGGTTGCAGCAGTGAAGTAACCTTTCTCGTTTTTCTCCAATGCCGTTCCAACTGTCCAATTGGCGGGGTAATTCAGCTTCAGCTCGATAGGGGCCGCTTGCATACCAGTCGGGAAACCAAACACACCTTGACCATTGATCAGTACGTGATCGTTTTCGATGGACGTACCGCACATGTTGTACGGTTTGTGTTCGTTCACGGGCGTGTCCCAGGTTTCAGCAATGCTGTACTGCACCGTCCGAACTTTTCCGGGTTGATCAAATTTCCACTGGTTAGTAGAAACTTGTGTTGTTTTCACCTCTTTGCCTTTGGCATCAAACGCTTTAAATGATCGAACGTACCGGCCAATATCCATAATCTGATAGGTGCCGGGAGCTGTAGCCGCAAACTGATAAACAGCATTTTCGGCGGTCAATCCATTAACGTGCAGCGTTACTTTAAATTCGTCGTCGGCCCGGTCGTTGAGATTCACTTCATAGACTAAAGGAGTGGTGGGCTTGGCAATAGAAAACTGGAAAAAGAATGTAGCTGAAGCCAGCAGAAAAAGGCGTACGATCTTCATGAATTTTGGCACTAATTGAATACGAATAAGCAAGTTAACTCAATCTTGATGGTGGGTAAACGTAAGTAGTTTTTTACGGAATTATTTGAGGATAAATGGCAAACCAATCCATTTAATGACACCATATGTAACGTTTATCTGTTATTAGTTTGCATAAGATATAGAATCCATTTATCATTGTACCTGACATCCCTGTTGTAAATCGAGTTTCATCATTAACAGCTAATTAGTATGGAAACGAAAGTGGAACGCCCGAAGAGCATCGCCAAACAGATGTTAGAAAGGAAACGGTTAATTGAAGACTATTTAAAAAGTGGTGATGAGTCCAAAAAACCAGCCGGGGTTAAATTCGTCAAACCCTTCACCTTACCCGATGAGGAACGTTGAAGATGGTTTTCTGTTTGAAACAGACTTTGGGATAACATACGCAATACGATTCACGGACGACTCAGGCTATATACCTGAGTCGTCTTTTGTTGGTACTCTATTCTCTTTCTCTATTACTCCTATAGCGGGACAGGTCAAGCAGAAAGATCCACGCGTTGAGCAAACCGTTATAAAAGCCATCCTTCTTACCTTCGAGGCCTTACCTACTGCCGTGATTAATTATGTCTGTAGTCTGGACGACGACCAGGAGGTAGTCAGAAGTAGGCTATTTCACAGGTGGTACCTCAAAGCCGGAACAAATCACTTTGTCAAATTTGACCAAACAGATACTGAAAGTAGAATTTTCACATCGGTGATTTTCTCAAAAAACCACCCTGCTGAAGAAGAAATAAGGAGACGATTCGATCGAACATTTGACAAATAAAAATCGGCAAGCTTATTATCAACAGATTACGATTAATGAAATCAATACCCCTTCAAATCGAACTCCGCACTATCGACCTGCTCGACTCGTTTGCCCATCTTTTTCTGAATGATTTTGAAATGGTGTTCATCGTCAGGGGTAATTAGCGAGAAGGCTTTCCCTTTCGACTCGGCACGGCCTGTACGACCAATTCGGTGAACGTAATCCTTAGGAGAGCGGGGAAGGTCGAAATTAATGACGTACGGAAGTAACTGGATGTCAATACCTCGGGCTAACAAATCGGTAGCAACCATCACCGTAAGCTGACCCGCTTTGAATTTCTGAAGTACTTCGGTTCGGATATTCTGGCCTTTCTGTCCGTGGATAGCAGCCGCCAGAATTCCATTCTTCGTCAATTTGACAACCAGATTATCGGCCGTTCGGGTGGATGAAACGAACACCAAAACCTGCTTCATCTTCTCAGTTTTGATCAGGTATCGCAGCAAAGGGCCTTTTCGCTCAGCTTCAACTTTATAGGCTAGTTGTTCAATCAGATCAAGATTGGTTTCCTCTTCAGCAACCTCAATTTTAATCGGTGTGCGTAACAGCGTCGTGTTGATATCCTGAATAGCATCGCCCAACGTGGCTGAAAATAGGATCGTCTGGCGTTTTTTGGGCAATAACGCAAACAACTTGCTCATCTCGTCGGCAAAGCCGAGCTCAAGCATTTTATCGGCTTCATCGAGTACCAGAATTTCCACATCCGACAGACGTAATGCACGCTGATCCAGCAAATCCAGTAATCGGCCCGGAGTGGCTACGATAATGTCAGCGCCGTACACCGCCTGCATTTGCGGGTTAATGGCCACACCCCCATAAACGGCAACCGTTTTCACCCTCGGAAACAGGTGCGTACCCAACGTCTGAAACACATCAGCGACTTGCCCGGCCAGTTCCCGTGTGGGTACCAGCACCAATACGCTGGCATAGCGACCACTGGCTTCTTTAGTTCGGTGAAATAACTCCAGAATCGGCAACACAAAACTGGCGGTTTTTCCGGAACCGGTTTTGGCGATACCCAGAATGTCTTTCCCGCGCAGAATTGACGGAATGGCATCCCGTTGAATGGGGTAAGGCCGTGTGTATAATTGCTCCGTTGCAGCTTTCACCAGCGGCTCAGATAAGCCAAGCGATGAGAAAGTCGCGTTATTTTTTTCCGCTTCGTTTAATGGGTCGACCATATTTTAGCATTTTTTCGGCCGCGTGATCGCGCCGGACATTTACTTTTTTATTCTTAGCCAGTTTCTCGTGGAAAGCCGGTCCAACATCTTCTCGTTTAGGCACTTTCACCTCCGGCATTTTCATGTATACCTTCGGTTTTTCATCATCGGTGAGCACCTCTGAAATAGCCAGATCATCCGGTAGCGGTACTAACGGAATCTGGTAATTCATCAACGCTTCGATAGCCTCCTGTTTTTCCTGATCGGCAGGCGTAATAAAGGTGATCGCAATACCTTTCTGGTCAGCACGTCCGGTTCGTCCAATCCGGTGAATGTAGTTTTCCGGCACGTCGGGCATGTCAAAATTAACTACGTGTGACACCTCAGCTACGTCTAGTCCACGAGCAATGATGTCAGTGGCAATCACAATATGAAACACACCTGATTTAAACTTCTCGACAGCCTCAAATCGCTGATTTTGCGCTTTATTCGAATGGATAATTCCGAGCTGATCAGGAAATTTGGCATCCATCTCTTCATACACCTGATCGGCCAGTTGCTTGGTTGCTACAAAGACCAGCACTTTGTTCATAGTTTCGTCCTGACTCAATAACAGTTTCAGGAGATTAATCTTTGTGTAAAAGTTAGGAACATCATAGGCCGTTTGCGCAATGTTTTCCAGGGGCGTACCAACCGGCGCAGCCTCAACCCGAACCGGATTGTTGAAAAACGTCTCTATCAACTTCTCAACTTCAGTCGTCAGCGTGGCCGAAAACAGGAGGTTTTGGCGTTTCGGGGGAAGCAGATCAAGAATGATTTTCAACTGCGTGCGGAAGCCAAGGTCCAGCATTTCATCTACCTCATCGATAACCAGCTTTTTGATTGCCTTGGTTTTTAGCACACCACTCGACAACAAATCGACCAGCCGACCGGGTGTAGCGATCAGGATATCCATTCCCTGTTGAACTTGTGCAGCCTGCGGTTTCAGGTTGACGCCCCCATACACGCCCACCGCCGTCAGATTCATGTAAGTTGTCACTTGATTCACGGTTTCCAACACCTGAACGACCAGCTCACGGGTGGGAACGATGATCAAAAGTTGGGGCAATTTATCCTTCGAGAATTGAAGCTGGCGAAGGCAGGGTAGCAGGTAGGCAAGCGTTTTACCAGTTCCCGTTTGTGCAAGACCGCACACGTCCCGCCCAGACATAACAACCGAAAACACATTCTGCTGAATGGTCGTGGGGGTTGTGTAACCCAGGTCATTCAGGGCATTTATCAGCGGTTTATTTAGATTCAGTTCCTCGAACGTCATAGCTATTCCATTGTCTACCAATCTACGAAGGTACGGCTATTCCGGGAACTCATGTTTTTCTGACAGGATTTACAGGATAAAACAGGATTTTATTAAACCTTCACTCATATGACTCGACCAGAGGTTAGCAAAAATCCTGTTTTATCCTGTAAATCCTGTCAGAAATATAATCCTTACTTTTAGGGCATGATAACCCCACAACAACAGGATCAAATCCTGAAAAGTCTTGGCATTTCGGCTTTAAAGCCGATGCAGGAAGCTGCGCAGAAAGCCATTTTACAGGATAATGATACGTTTTTGATCGCTCCGACTGGCTCGGGCAAAACGATTGCCTTTCTGTTACCCATTTTCCAATTACTGAAACCAGATCGTAACGCCGTGCAATGCCTTGTTCTCGCACCCACCCGCGAACTGGCGTTGCAGATTGAGCAGGTCTGGAAAAAAATGGCGACGGGTTACAAAGTCAATGTCTGCTACGGTGGACATCCGATGGAAACCGAAATCAAGAACCTCAGTAATCCCCCTGCTCTCCTGATTGGCACACCTGGGCGAATTACAGACCATATTAGTCGGGGGACGTTTTCGCTGGATGGGATTCAAACGCTGGTTCTGGATGAATTCGATAAGTCGCTGGAATTGGGGTTTCAGGAAGAAATGGCGTATATCATCAGCGGTCTACGCAACCTCCGCAAACGGGTGCTTGTCTCGGCGACATCGGGCATTACTATTCCTGATTTTATTCGGCTCAACACGCCTACTACGCTGACATTCACGCCCGAAGAAGACATACCAGCGAACCTAACCGTTAAAGTGGTTTATTCGGAAGCAAAAGATAAAATCGAGACCCTGTTTCAATTACTTTGCTCGCTGAATTCGGAATCTGCCCTGATTTTCTGCAACCATCGGGAATCCGCCGAACGAACTAGTGCGATGCTCAACGAAATGGGTATTTATTCAACCTTTTATCACGGTGGTATGGAGCAGGACGATCGCGAGCGGGCGCTAATTCTATTCCGAAATGGCAGTGTCACCTACCTGATTACGACCGATCTGGCGGCTCGCGGACTGGACATTCCCGAAATGAAACACGTTATTCATTATCACTTGCCACCACATGCTCACGAGTTTACTCACCGCAACGGTCGAACGGCACGCATGCAAACATCTGGGACTGCCTATGTGATTCTGCATCGGGATGAAGCGCGCCCAGCCTATTTGGACAAGTTCCTCGAAACGTTAGAGCTTCCCGCGAATACATCACTGCCCAAACCACCCGAATTTGTAACAATTTACATCAGCGGTGGCAAGAAGAACAAACTGAATAAGGTTGACATCGTCGGCTTTTTCTCCCAGAAAGGACAACTCGAAAAAGGAGATTTGGGGCTGATTGAAGTGAAAGATTTCATTTCGTTTGCGGCCGTAAAAAAAGCAAAAGTCGACGCCTTTCTGAAACGGATAAAAGACGAGAAAATGAAGGGTAAAAAGTATAAAATAGAGATCGCACGATAAGCTTGCCTGTAACCATGTTCGAAGTTTTTCGAAAATATCTAAGTAGTAAGGCCAACCTCAGTGATGCCGATTTTGAGCGGATAAAGGCGGTGAGTGTCATCAAAAAACTGCGAAAACATCAGTACTTATTACAGGAAGGCGATGTCTGGCGATCCAATGCATTTGTGGCCAAAGGCTGTTTGCGTAGGTATCAGATTGATGCTAAAGGGCAGGAACACATATTGACATTCGCCACCGAAAACTGGTGGATTGGCGACCGGGATAGTTTACTGACAGGCAATCCGGCCATTAGTAATATTGATGCGATAGAAGACTCGGAGGTTGTGCTGATTAATAAGGAAAATTTCGATCAACTCTGTCAGCAACTACCCACGTTTAACGAGTTTATTCAAACGATTCTCCAGAAGAGTTTCATTGCCTCGCAGAACAGAATCTACGCGACCATCAGCTACACCGCTGAAGAAAAATATCAGAACTTCATTTCGACCCGCCCCGAACTAGCCAACCGAGTGCCCCAACACATGATTGCGTCGTATCTGGGCATCTCCGCCGAAACACTAAGTCGAGTCCGGAATCAGATGACGAAAAAATAGCGTAAACAGGGTGTTCATCCCCCAATACAATCAACTCATTATCAACTATATAGCAGAATTATCTTGACATTTATCAAGCTATTTCTTAGGAAATATCAATGGACGGTGGTCTTGTTCTGCCCCACCTTTGTATCACTCAAACAGAGACAAATACAACAGGAAAATTTAAGAATAAGACAATGAAAAAGACTATTGACTCCCAACTTGTTTTGATAACAGGGACAAGCACCGGGTTTGGTAAATTAACCGCCATTACACTAGCTAACGCGGGCTATACCGTGATTGCAACCATGCGAGGAACAACTGGCAAAAATGCCGCTGTTGCTCAGGAATTGGCAACCTTCCCCAATATCGACGTCGTAGAAATGGACATCACTAGCGACGAATCGGTGAAGCAGGCCATCGAACAAACGTTAGCTAAATACGGCAAAATTGACGTACTCGTCAACAATGCGGGCGTAAGTGGTTTCGGACTTCTGGAAGGCTATTCGCTGGATCAGATTCGGGCTATGCTGGAGGTTAATCTGTATGGCGTGTTACGCACGTATCAAGCCGTGTTGCCCGCCATGCGTAAAGCAAAAAGTGGATTGGTCATTAATCTGACATCGGGTGCCAGCGGTTTCACCGTGCCCTTTATGGTGCCGTACTTAATCTCCAAGTTTGGCGTTGAAACCATCACCGAAGGGCTTCAGGATGAACTTGCCGACTACGGTATCGAAAACGTAACGATACAACCGGGCGTTTACCCGACTGAAATGACATCTGGTGTAAAAGATGGCCTTAACGCTGACAAACCCGAGATTGTGTCTGAGTATGGCGATTCGGCTATGGCTAAATTCAATGCCATTGGAGCCGGATTTTTCGGTAAAATGGCCGAGTTCAATATGAACCCGCAAACCATTGCCGATGGTGTTTTAGCCCTTGTCGAGATGGAAAAAGGAACACGCCCATTGCGATATCCGTTGGACGCCATCGCGCAGGGAACCGACAAAGAGTTTATTCAGGCCAGGGCTGATATCAAAGCCAAATGGGTTAAGAAATACAGTTTTAGCGCGTAGCAGGATAGCGCGAACGTCTTCGTTCGTGCTGATTATTCCCCGGCCTCTGGCCGATTGATAATTGCTTAATTCCGGCCAGAGGCCGGGGAATAGTCGGCACGAACGAAGACGTTCGCGCCATCATAGCTATCGAACCTTATTTTCCAGCACAATCAATGGCAAATACCCGTTCCAATTAGGTTTAAACCCGACTTCGTTAAGAAATCCCTGCGAGTAGTTGCCTAAGACAATATCCAGGTCACCATCGCGATCCAGATCGTTTACATCCATACAAATCCAGCGGCCATAGGGATGTATCGGGACAGCATGAGGTGTAAAATCTAATGACTTTTTCTGTTCAAAATAGACGAAGGTTTCGGCCGGATTGTTTTTTAAATCACCGAAAAAGGCAATGGTTGCCAGGTCCAGATCGCCATCCTGATCAAAGTCGGCAGCAACAGCTTTCGTGCAGCCGTTGATTGGGTAAAAGTAGGTTTGCTCATAGCGGTTGTTGCCTTTATTGAGAAAGATATAAACGCCGTGAAACCGCTTCAAAACCCGTGAATAATCGCTGTTATCGCCACAGGTGTACAGAATATCCAATCGCCCATCTTTGTTAAAATCGACCAGTTGAAAACTGGTAGAACCATAAACGGGTGGAAATTTGAGCAGATTTCGGTCGGTAAAACCGCCTTCTTTATCGTTCGTAAATAGCCAGATTCCTTCGTCGGCGTGTGCAAAGAGAGCCATGAAATCGAGCCAGCCGTCGTTATTAAAATCCCCGGTTATAACTTGGGTAGCGCCCGGTATTTCTTTAATAATCTGCTTGTCGAATTGATGATCGGGTCGCTGTTTTAATACGTATAGTCCACCCTCATTATGGCCAAATCCGCAAACGACATAGTCTGTCAGGCCGTCATGGTTGAAATCGCCTGGTGTTGATTGAATAGGGCGAGGAAGTTGTTTAGCCAGGGTAACAGATGGTACAGTTGTGGATTTAGCAAGTCCAACTTCTACAACCTCGCCACTAGGCCGATCTACGGCAATCATCGTTCCAATACAGGTTAGCAAGGCCCGATGAGAGCCCCCAGCGTCTATAAAATTAGCCTGAACAGCAGGCGAATTTAGCCGTCGGATCAGCGTAGGTTTCAGTGATGAATTCCATTGATAAAGTCCTGCTGTATTTTCATTACTCGTGTAAATCTGTCCGCTAGACGAGTCAATGGCTACCATCATTGTAGTAGCCAGTTCGGTTTTTATTTCGGCGGGTTTTCGTAGACTAAAAATAGACCAATCGTTGACCAATGGCGTTGGTGGAGTTGATTTAATTGGCTTCGCGGGCGCGAACTTGTCGTAATAGGCCAACAGCTTTGCCCAGTTCTCGAACGAAATGACGGAGTTTTGTGAGGGATAATAATGGGTTTTCTGCCAGACTTCTATCCCTAGTTTGGTGGCCATTTCGGGCAGGACATGCTTGCTCCAGGTTTCTTTGTCAAGTGCCTCAGGCGCAACGGGCAAATGGCAGGAACCGCAATACTGGCGGGCTAGTTTTTCCCCTTCTACTGCAACTGGGGCTTTCGCCGTCGTCGAATCGTTGCTGGATTGGCAACTGGTTACGGTAATACATGCTCCGATTAGAAGAAGTAAATAAATTCGTTGGAAAAGCCTGTGCATTATTGGCAATAGATTAGCCTGAATCAAAAATTACCTTTGAAGCCCTAACGGGCCGAAGCAACCCGACACTAGGTAAACAAAAAGAGGCAGCACGATGACTGCCTCTTTTCAGATTTTACAAACTCATTAATTATACCCCGGATTCTGCGTCAGCGATGACTTGCCGCTGGATGTGCTCAAGTCGATTTGCCGTTGTGGAATTGGGAAATAATCATTTTTGCCAGCCGTAAAGTGGCCACCCCGAATGTCTGTCGTTATCGTACTTTCGTACGTAAAGAAGGCATTCAACGTTGTTTCTGCTGTTCCCCAACGAACCAGATCGAAGAAGCGGTGACCTTCCATAGCCAGCTCGAGTTTACGTTCGAAGTAAATCGCTTTTAGAGCACCATCTTTCCCCAAACCAGCGAATTTACCTGCTGGATAAACCGCCATCTTATAAGTAGCAGCCGGTGTCGTTGAATAGCCCGACAGGGGTGCAGTATCGTTCGCGTATTTGTACACAAAATTGACTGGGTTTGCCGCCCGCGCCCGCACCAGATTCACATACGTTTGCGCCTGATCCAGATTACCCAATTGGGCCTCCACTTCCGCAGCCATTAGCAGTACGTCGGCATAACGAATCAAATTCAGGTTAATAGCGGTACCCGGTGCCCAGGAGTGGTTATCGGCATACTGATCCTGTGTGGCCTGCATGTAAATATTTTTCTTCGGCGAATAAGGCCCTGCATACGTTTGGCCTGGGCTCCGAATCCAGTCGGCACCAGGGTGATTGCCCCAATCCAGATATGGGATTCCACGACGACCAATTGTCCAGTCGATTCGAGGATCAAGATTACCAGCATCGGGCGTAAACGCTTGCGTTGATGCAACGCCCTGGTCATTCTTCACAGGGTGCGTATTGTAATCATCCAGATACGGTAAGCCCGTAGCATCAGTCCGATACGAATTGGCTAAATCCTGCGAAGGCTGGAAGAAACCACAGCAGCGGAAAGGGCTATTTCCGTAGGGGAAGTTCAGCATATCGCCCTGATTCGCATTGGCAATGGTACCAGTTCCATCATTGGCCACCATCTGAATAGCAAACACCGACTCCGAATTATTTTCCGTTGCCGCGTCGAAGTTGTCGTGGTATTTGGTCGCCAGCGCATATTTCAATCCATTGCTGGTAACACCCTGGCTAACAACCTGATCGAAGAGTGTTTTTGCCGCTGCGTATTTATGTTCATACAGATAGGCTTTGGCCAGATAGGTCATTGCTGCCCATTTATTTACCCGACCTAGATCAGACTGAGTGGCGGGCAGGTTATCTACCGCGTACTGCAAATCGGCTTCAATTTTCGGCCAGATATCTACCGTGTTAGGCTGGGCGTTGGCAGCTGTGGTTTCGATGGTTTCATCAATCCACGGAACATTATTCAATAGCTTCTTTAGCTCAAAATAGTAGTGTGCACGCAGAAAACGAGCCTGAGCGGTAAAACTTGTCCGTTTGGCATCGGAAACACTCGTTGCCTGCGCCAGAACCCGTAAGGTCGAGTTCGTCCGGTTTATACCCTCATAGACTGTCCGCCATTTTCCGTTAAAAAAACCGTTGCTGGGATCAGACGTAAATTTGGCAATAGCATCAATAGCAGGTTGATCACTACCGTCACTGCCTTTGTGGGCATCGCCACCAGCAATACTGCCATAAGTCCAGTTGCTGGGCGATGCCTGCCACGCATCTGAGCCACTCAGGTTCAGTGCCGAGCCGTTATTATACTGACCATCCAGAGCCGCGTAGGCTCCTGTCAGCAAGGCATCTACTCCACTTTCGGTGGCTAATGTCTGGTCACTCAGGGCACCTTGAGCAGCTATGTCAAGACTATCTTTACAAGAGTCAAACGTCAAACTGACCGCCGTAACTGCCAGGATGGCTATATATTGTTGTATTTTCATCGTATGTCGAGTTAATAAGTTAGAACGTCACATTCAACCCAAATAGGAACTGGCGCTGATTCGGATAAACCCCTTCATCGATACCAAATGAGGTGGTATTCGAGAACGACTGGTTCAAACTACCACCCGAACTATTGTTGGTGTTTGCTGTCGTGCCAATTTCAGGATCGAGACCTGAATACTTGGTGATTGTGAATAAATTAGCCGACTGAACGTACACCCGTAGACGCTCGATACCCAGTTTCTTCAACGTATTGGCAGGCAGTGTATAGCCGATCTGTGCGTTTTTAGCCCGCAGATACGAACCGTTTTCTACGAAATACGAATTAGGTACGTTCGATGAGCTGAACGATCCAACCGTTTCCTGAATTGGCGCTTTGGCATTGTGATTTTCGGGCGTCCATGAATCATACAAAGCCGTCTGGCTCTTGGCTCCCTGGAAGTTCGCGTTGAAATCGGTCCACCACCGTACGTTGTTCCAGATGTCGTTGCCCTGTGTCCCGTAGAAGAAAATGCTAAAGTCAAACTTCTTGTAGGTAGCCCCCAGGTTCAACCCATAACTGAATTTAGGGTTAGGATTACCCAGATACGTCCGATCAGCATCCGTAATTTGGCCATCCCCATTTGTGTCCGCGTAACGGAAACGGCCTACAGCTACGTCGCTCTGGTACACAGCAGCCGCATTTCCTGTTTTTTGCTGCGCTTGTGCGTTGGCAGCATCAATCTCTTCCTGCGAGTTCCAGAACCCAGCGGTCTTGTAACCAAAGAACTGTCCGATAGAGTGGCCAACCGAGTTGCGAACAATGTAACTACCATTGAATCGACGACCCTCCTGATCGAAGTAATCGATACCATCGGCCAGCGAAACAATCTTGTTGTTATAGGTAGTGAAGGTCAATGTACCCGTCAGTTTCAGATCTTTCGTCACGTTGAGTGCAGTAGAAGCCGCAATATCAAGACCGTGGTTACGCATTTTGGCTACGTTCACAGCAGGCGCAGTACCTAAACCCGCCGTTCCTGCCAGCTCAAGTGTATAGAGCAGATCACGAACCTCTTTGTTGTAATAATCAACTGTCAGATCGAGTTTACCTTTCCACAGACTAGCATCAAAGCCAATGTTGGAGTTGATGTTTTTCTCCCAGCGAGCGTCGGGATTACCGATCCGTGTCCGCTGGAAGCCCAGTGTATTGGCCGAATTTGATCCGTTGATGGCGTAGTAAGACGACGTTCTGTCACCGCCATAAGTCGTGTATGCATTGGCCGGGTCTACGTTCAACTGGTTACCCATGATCCCGTAACCACCCCGGATTTTCAAATCATTCAGCCAGGTTATGCCACGCATGAAGTCCTCCTGAGTAACGCGCCATCCAGCACTCACCGCCGGGAACCAGCCATATTGATAATTCAGGAAGCGCGATGAGCCATCCCGACGAATGGTAGCACCCAACAAATACTTGTCTTTCAACGAATAATCGACCCGACCAATTAGCGAGAACAACGCATCAGCGTAGTAATTACTGTAGTTCGTTGGTGTTCCTGATCCGGTTGAGAGGTTCGTAAAGTTTGGATCGAAGGAGAAGTAACCCTGCGTTGTACCGCCTACGTTACGTCCCTGATTTTTATACGCTTCTGTACCAACAAGCACTTTCAGATCGTGTGTGTTGTTGAAATTATGCTGATACTGCACCGTGTTGGTCCAGGTCCAGTTCGAGCCATTGAACGTATTTTCGGTGTACGAATTAGTCGTTGTATTCTCCTGATTCTCGTAGGTTGGGTAGGTGAACGAATGGAAATTACCCATAAAAATTTCACCACCAAAACTGGTACGTGCTGTGAAATCTTTCAGGAAGTCGATCTCGGCATACATGTTCCCAAACAAACGGTTGTTCAAGCCCTTGTTATTCGCCGTACGTTGTTGAACAGCCACTGGGTTGCTGGCGTTGCCAAGCCCCTGTCCATAACCACCGGCATAGTTGCCCATGATGTCATAGACCGGAATAATGGTCTGCTCCCGGAACGCCATCCCAATCGCACTACCTTCCTGTAAGGCGTTAACCCGTGGGTTATCAGAGACCGAAAAGGCGATATTTTCGCCCACTCGGATGTTTTCCCGAATGTTGTACTGACTGTTAGACCGGATCGTGTACCGCTTCAGATACGTATTAATCAGCGTACCCTGTTGATTGAAATAGTTGAATGAGAACAGGTAATTACCTTGTGGTCCCCCACCGCTAACGGCCAGATTGTGGCTCATGATCGGTGCCGCTTTGAAAATCTCGTGGAACCAGTCGGTGCCGGTTTTATTGGCCCGTGTAATCCGATAAAACGAATTATACTGATCAGCGCTGTTGTAAGTCGGGTTCACATTATACAAAGCAGGGTTTACAGAAGCATCGCCTTCCTTTGCTCCTTGTGGAGAAATGTAATCGGGCAACACAGGAGTGGCTCCGCTCCCGTAAAGTGGGTCATTAATAGCCACGTTTGGGTTGGCATTCCGCAACGCATTGAATTTCAATTGTGCTGTTTCCTGCGGATTGAGCAAATTCCACACATTTCCTCCCTTCGGAATCTGGGTTCCATAATAGGCATCATATTGCACTTTCACTTTGCCATTTCCGCGACGGGTAGTGATGATAATCACACCGTTAGCCGCCCGTGACCCATAAATAGACGCCGAACCAGCATCTTTCAATACCTGCATCGACGCTACGTCGTTTGGGTTAATGTCGTTGATATTCTGCGTGGGCACACCGTCGACAACGTACAGTGGCTGGTTATTTCCGAACGTATTCAAACCCCGGATACGAACCTGAGGAGCCTCACCGGGCTGCCCCGATCCAAGCACTGTAACCCCAGACGCCCGGCCCTGCAACTGGTTGGTTATCTGCGACGTTGGCTGTGTTTGAAGTTCAGCGACATTCACGACGGCCACGGCACCTGTCAGGTCTTTTTTCCGTTGCGTACCATAACCCACAACGACAACTTCGCTCAACGATTTCACGTCGGAGGCCAACTTGATATCGGGCAGGGTTGTCCGGTTATTAATGGCAATTTCCTGCGATGTGTAACTGATCGACGAAATCACCAGTGTCCCATTACCGTCTGGTACGTTCAGTGAGAACTTACCGTCGGCATCGGTTGCGGTACCCACGTTGCTCGTTCCTTTGAACAACACCGTGGCACCTGGCAAACCTGCGCCGGTTTCATCGAGAACCCGCCCCGTGACGGTTATAGGCGGAATGGATTTTTCGACGTTTGGGCTGCTTCCAGCTACCCGTTTCAGAATAATTGTCTTTCCGCCAACTTCATACGAAATAGCAGCGGGTCCCAGCACTCGGTCGAGTACGTCGGAGAGTTTCTCGTTCGTAAACGTGAGTGTGCTAATGCGCTGCTGCGTGAAGATGCGTGGGTTATACATGAACTTCACATCGGCTTCTTTACCAATGCGACTAATTGCCTGTTCAACAGTCAGGTTGGCGAGTTGAAGGCTCACTCGTCGATTAAGTAATTCCTGACCATACGTATCATGCGCCCGTGCCATTGAAGCAAACGTTGTTACCGCAAAAAACAGGTAAAAACTGACTCGCATAATTTTGAGCAGCCTGTGCTGCATTTGTATTGGAATTGTCATACTTTTGAATTGTTTGTCGGTTTAGATCGGCAATAAAATTCCCTTACCCCGTCGGAGGGGTGCTTTTTTCGAAGAGAGCAAGTGGGGAATGACTCTGGAGTCAGTGATGTTGGCGCATTGCTGACTCTTTTTTGTGAGGTAAGCGTACTTATTTTTCGGACATAGGCTAAGAAATTGGGTTGAGTAATTTTATTGACATCCTTTGCTGCTAATTAAAATCTTTCCGTCCATCTGCTCGTGTTGCGCATCCAGCGTCTGGCAAATCATATTAAGCTTTTCAAACAGGGGTTCGTCGTCCAGTGAAGCCGTCAGGTAGCAGTTTTTCATGACCTCCGCGTCGAAAACAATCTCGACGCCATAGGCTCTTTCCAGTGAGGCAAACACCTGGTTAATCGGCGTATTGCCAAACTCAAACATCGATTGTTGGATCGGCATATTCAGCAATGTTGGCGAATCGACAAGCGACCGCAACAGGCGATTTTCATCCTGATCAAACTGTACTCGCTGATTGGGTGTCAGCACTAGCCCCGTTAGTTGTTTTGACTGTTGTTTTTCGACTCGCTCCTTATCTGATCGGGTAAAAACAGACACTTTCCCCGTTTTCACGATCACATTTACTTGCGCTTTTTCGTCGGTTCGAACGGTGAAGCTGGTACCCAGCACTTTCGTAATCAGGTTGTCGGCGTAGACAAAGAAGGGTTTCTCTGGATTTTTAGCCACTTCAAAAAAAGCTTCCCCAATTAGGTAAACCTCTCGTTTTACGTGTTCATTGAACTGCTTCGGATAACTGATACGACTATTGGGCTGGAGCAATACCGAACTGCCATCGGAGAGCATTATCAGGTGGCTGCGGGTGGTGGTATTCGTAACTTCTTCCAGCGGTGATTCGGCGGTGGCGACCAGTTGCTGGTAGATTCGTGCTGATGGGTTGGCGTCCAGCTGATTCTGTTGCCAGCTAAACCAAGTTACGCCCAACAGAACTATAGCCGCTGCAGCCCATCGCCAGACAGGCATTTGATACCAGACCACCGGCTGACTGATCTGTACAGGCTCAGTAGCCTCCATAATCTGCCGGATATTTTGCCGAACTTTTGCCGAGGGTAACACAAACGTATCGCCCTGAATGGCCCGCAGTGCTTCTTGGGCCTTTTTGAAGGTAGACGCTTTTTCTGGGTACCGATACGGAAACTCATCCCACTGCTGAGCCAACTCGGGCGTCGCCTTGCCCGATAGCCACATCCGGAAAGACTCGTCCTCTAAAAAATCCTGAAGCTCAGAATGGTTAAATGTTTTCATCAAAAAACGCTACTTATCTACCCCTTTATTCAGACAATTAGCGGGCAGAAAAAATATACCCTCTGTTTTTGACTTTTTTTTGATTCTTTTTGACCAATTGAGGATTAGGGGCTAAAACAGCGGGTATTTTAGCCCATAGCTTCAGCTGTGGGCTAAGATTTCGTCGGTTTATTGCCTCAAATCAATTCACAATACCATCTGCATAGCTATAGCTATGAACTGGCAGAATTTTCTAAAAAAAGCAAAAGAACAACATTGAAATAGTAAAATCCTGCCAGTTTTCGCGCAGGTAAGTAAGAGCTTTGTGAAGATGATTGGAAACTGACTGGCGGTTGATGTTCATAATCTGGGCGATATGGTCAACATCCAATCCTTCGAAGTAGCGCAGGTACAAAGCCTCCTGCTGGCGAACGGGCAGTTGGTTAATGGCTTCTTTCACTTTGTGCGTAGTCAACTGCTCCTTTTCCAGGCGGAAAAGTACATCCTGAAAATTCTGCTCTGTAGCCATCCCAGCAGCTTCGTCTTCCGAAACCCATCCCCGCCGGTAAACCCGCTGCAACTCCAGCAGCATTTTATGCCGAAAGGATTTAAACAAATATTTTCGGATCGAATCGGTAGCCCCCAGCGACTGGCGTTTCTCCCAGAGGTAGACAAATAGATCGTGAAGGCAGTCTTCAATCAGGCCGACATCCTTGGTAAATCGGGTACCGAATCGGAATAAACTGTTATAGTTAGAGGCAATAATCTGCTCAAATGCAACCTGATCTCCTTCTCTAAATCGTTGCCAGAGTTGTTGATCGGAAGGATAATCGGTTAGTGTAGCAGTTTCAATCATTGAACTAACGTTGATGAATTTTAGAACTACAAATATTTCAAATTAATGCCATCTTAGTTGCATAAAGGGCATTTTTTGTATCTGCAGGTACTTTATCGTAGCACTATTCGAATAAATACTATACGTTTTGAAACATGCCTTTGTTGCAAGGGATAAGAGTACTATGGTGTTACAAACAACCCGCCATTATCTCAATCGCTCGATCTTGCTCATTGAGGTTCAGTGATGCAAAGCCCAACCGGGCGGAATTGTAGTTAGTTGCTCCCGTGTTGTATCGCTGGCCGTCACTCATGATCAACCCTTTTTGGGCTGCTTTTGCCGAAACCTGCCGAAGGTCACTGTCATTAAATTTTGTCCAGACGGCCATACCACCATCGGGTAGTTTAAACGAAACACGATCTCCGAGTCGATCCGTCAGCAGCGAACAGAAATGATCTCTACGCTCCCGGTACAGGTTGACCACTTTCCGGATATGCCGACTAATTGTTCCGTTTCGATACAACTCGGCAATGGCGATTTCCATCATACTATCGCCTTGGCGATCAATAGCCATTCGTAGATTGGCAACGGCCCGTATGAAGTTTTCGGGCGCGACAATGAACCCAACCCGAATGGCCGGAACCAGCGTTTTGCTCAACGTTCCGATGTAGATAACACTGCCATGATGGTCAAGGCTGGTCATGGGTTGTATAGGATTGCTGGTGTAATGAAAATCGTAGTCGTAATCGTCTTCGATAATGGCAAACTTGTACGTGGCCGCTAATTCAAGGAGCCTGATACGTCGCTCAGGTGGCATGGTCACAGTGGTGGGGTGGTGATGATGCGGAATCACATACAGCAATCGTATTCGCTTCTTTTTACAAAGCTGTTCTACGGCATCGACATCAATACCAAATTCATCTACAGGAACCCGATTGATATGTGCACCTGTCTGCTGGCAGATGAGCGTAGCTGCAAAGTAACTCGACTCCCCAACGATGACCTGATCGCCCGGTTTCAGCAATAGTTGGGCTGTCAGGTAAATGCCCATTTGTGCACCTCTGGTAATCATTACGTTAGCGGCAGAAATAGGCAATCCTCTGGTTTCCCGTAAGAAACCGGACAGTGTTTCGCGCAGATAATCGGTTCCCTCTGGATTACCATACATGTGGTACTTTCGGAAAGCCGCTTGTCTACTCACACTTCTCAATTCACGCAGCAACAGCTCATTAGGGACTAAGCGCGTATCGGGAAACCCATCGTTGATGATTAACGCTTTAGGATCTGGTATGACTGCTGCGGGAAACGAACCAACCCGATTTTCCTGAATAGCGAAAATCGTTTGGGCGGGGTAAGGCATGCCAAGTTCACTCTGTTTCAGCTTCTTTGGTTTGATCTCGGGCAAGTCCTGAACAACGAACGTGCCCTTTCGTGGAAGCATCTCAATCCAGCCCTGCGCCATGAGTTCGTCATAAGCAGCCACGATGGTTTTTCGATGAACGGCCAGTACTTCTGCCAGTTCACGGGAGCCCGGCAACTTCGATCCACTCCGCAACTGACCCCGACGAATCTGCTGAATCAGGGCATTGACAACCTGTAAATAAATCGCGGTATCGGCCCCTTTGTCGATCTGAATAAAATTCTTGAACGCAAACATAACTGGACTACCTTATTTGTTATATCTGGACTAATAAAGTAGTCCAGGAAAGATAGACATTTGTAGAGACAAAACACACGAACTGGTGGCAATCACGACAAGTCAATACACGTATTGCCAGGTAATAAATTACAGCTATGAAAGCTAGATTAAAAGTTAAAACAGTAGAACCCAGAGTGTATACGGCCATGATGGAAGCAGTAAAACAACAAGCTTCTTTTGGTCTTGATCCTATATTAACGGAGTTGATTAAAATGCGCGTGTCTCAGTTGAATGGCTGTGGCTATTGCCTGAACATGCACGCAAAAGAGGCCCGTAGAATTGGCGAAACCGAGCAGCGTTTGTATACGCTAAGTGCGTGGTGGGAAACGCCCTTCTTCACCGAAGTTGAGCAGGCAGTTTTGCGGTTCACTGAGGAATTGACGCAGTTGACTAACAAGGGCGTATCCGACGCCGTGTATGACAATCTTGTAACTCTTCTCGGCGAACAGAAAGTCGCTCAGATTATTCTGGTCATTAACACCATTAACAGCTGGAATCGCATTGCAATCGCCACGCATATGGTTGCGGATGTGGATTGATGGTTTGTTATTAACCCCAACCCAACCCCTTCCCTGAAATCAGGAGAGGGGCTAATAATTCGGCATATGTCTTAGCGCAAAGGGAAGGGTTAGGATAATTCTTTCAATACATTTGAATAAACACTACAAATTATTTCCCCTTAACTCTCAAATGAAAACACTACTCATTATCAGTACCATACTGGCAAGTTCATTATCAGGCCAACTCTTTGCTCAACATGACCATACGGCGGCTACCAGCAGCAGCCCTACGAGCGTAAGTCGCTCTATCATTCGTCAGCAGTTATTGAACGAAAAAGGGATCGACAATCGAGAAGTCCAGATGCTTATTGTGGACTATCCACCCAACAGCTCCTCCCCCGCGCATCGCCACCCCTGTCCTACGTTCGGCTATCTACTGGAAGGCGAACTTGAATCTACCTTCGAAGGCAAAACGCGTGTGTATAAGAAAGGGGACACGTTCTATGAATTCAGTAATGGACTACACAGTTCAGCCCGTAATACCAGCTCGACAGTTCCGGCCAAATTGCTAGTCTTTTTCGTGGCTGAACCTGGTAAGCCGACGTCGGTTCTGGAGAAGTAACTCCCTCACCCCCGGCCCCTCTCCCAAAACGGGAGAGGGGAGAAAATACAGCCATTATACTAAACTAACCTCTCATGACAAGTACTTCCTCGTCTGCCAACAAATGGCTGTATTTTATCGCGTTATCGCTCATTTGGGGGAGCAGCTATATTCTGATTAAGAAAGGGCTGGAAGGTTTTGGTTACGTAGCAGCTGCTACCATTCGGCTAGTTGCTGCAGGCGTGGCCTTTCTACCGTTCGCGCTCAGGTATTTCCGGCATATTCCTCGAAAAAAACTACCGATCATCCTGTTATCCAGCCTGCTCAGTATGCTGATTCCGTCTTACCTGTTCAGCTTATCGCAGGAGCATATTCAGAGCTCGGTCGCTGGGATTCTTATTGCGGTGACGCCTTCGTTTACTTTTCTGGTTTCTACCTTTTTCTTCAAAAACACCTACTCGTATTCTCAGCTAATTGGGCTGTTACTAGGGCTGTCGTGTTCGGTTGCCTTAAGTTTGTTATCGTCAGATGGTTCCACATTATCGGTCAATGTCTATGTGTTTTTGGTCATCGGGGCAACTCTTTGCTATGGGCTGAACATCAATATTGTAAAGTATTATTTAGCCGATATTCCTCCACTTCAATTGAGTGCCGTTAGTGTTACGATGAACGGGTTGCTTGCCTTCTTTTTTGTGGCGATCCCAAATTATGAGATTTTCCAGTTCTCTCACGCCAGCATTGGACCTGTTGCCGCCTTGTTAACGCTGGGTCTGCTAGGAACAGCGCTGGCCCAGTTGCTGCACACAAAACTGATCCAAAGCTCTTCGCCCCTATTTGCGAGTACCACAACCTATGTGATTCCTATTGTCGCTATTTTCTGGGGCATTCTGGACAATGAGCCGTTTACATTCGGGCATTTCGTGGCCTGTCTGGGAATTCTGATTTCAGTTTACCTGGTTCGGCGGGAGAAGAAGCTAGTGGTGACGTAAGGACCAGGTAACAGGCTTACTCATCAACCACTTGAGGTTCAGCCTGCTTTTGGTAGTTTTCCAATAGTGTGTCGTAGGCTTTGGACTTCATAGCGATAATCGTAATGATAAGGCCGATCAATCCAGTGACCGTAAACAAAAGAGCAAGCCCTCTATCCTTGCCAGTTCCAAACCAGGAACCAATCAGCTCCACACCGGCTCCAGTGGTCATAAATGGAATAAAAATGAGCTGCGCAATTGGGCCAATCATAAACGCGGTTATCGGTGAAGCAGCCTGTTCGATACTTTGCGCAAAGCCAAACACCCGCCCCTGACGCTCCGGCGAAATCAGCTTTTGCAGAATCGTCTGCTCGGCCGCTTCCACAACCGGAATCAGGCATAGATAAATGAACATGCCCACCGCCAGCAGAATAACCGACGCCTGAATCGTAAAGAAAACACAGATCGTCCACATAGCGATGTTGGCCAGAAACAGGGTGCGAAGCGGCTGTTTTCCAAGTCCTTTTTTCGATACAATCAGACCGCCGATAATAAACCCAAGGCTCAGCACACCCCACAAAACGCCCCAGGTCTGGACTGTTACCAACGACAGACCGTAGGCATCCATCAGCGACATGAATACGCCCCCCAGAAAGTTGTTGAAGGTATTGAAAAAGATAAGTGCGAACAAACCCGGTACAAGATTAATAGCCCGTATCGTTCCCCGAATATCAACGCGTTTGGTGTGCTCTTCGGCATGCGCAATTCCTTTTTCGGGAATCGCTAAAACCCACACATGAATCAGCACCAGAGCAGTCAGACCAATGGCGATAATCAGCATCCAGAAGATGCCCAGAAAGCCAATAATTAGCCCACTAAAAATTGACGATACCAGAAAGGAAACCCCGTTTGTGGTCCCCACCATCCCGTTTGCCTTATCCCGACCATCTTCGGGTATTAGCACCGTTACAAGCGTTGAGAGTGCAATACTTCGGATGTTTCCGGCAATGGCCCCTACCAGTGAGAGCACTATAAATACCCAGAGAATTGGGCTGGCGGGGTCTTTAAAGATTTTTTCTGGCGTCGTGATGAAAATGATAAATGAGAGGGCGTATAAAACGAGAGACCCAAGGCTCGAAAAAATCATCGAATGCTTCTTCTTATATCGATCCACCAACGAGCCCAGAAAAAATCCGGACAGCGCAACCGTACCCGAATATACGCCAGCCATCAACGAGGTAGCTACTACCGATTTAGTCTCTAAATAAACCCAGAAAGTAACCGCAAACCAGACGAGATTATTGGTTAAAGAGGCAACCAGTGAGTTAGCTAAAATAGCATAGAATTGTTTCATCAACTGTGTAGTCCATTGGATAATACATTAAAACCTGTCAGGGTAACTTAAGTTCTGTTTATAATTACGACTGGCATTGATCGCCATTACATCTTAGAAACTATGAAACGATTCAAATTACCCTTAAAACTAAGTAAACGCGCGATTGGGCAGGTTGCCGTTGGCCGATGGGCAGTAGGTGCTTTAGCCGTTGGCGCCTTAGCTGTAGGTGCGTTAGCCATTGGCACACTAGCCATCGGACAGTTTCGCGCTGGCCGAGGATATATTCGCAAGCTTCGAATTGGTGAACTGGAAGTAGATAAGTTAATCATCCACAATAAAGAATAAGAATCAGGAACAAAAGTTACCAGATTACCTCATAGACACTCTTTTCTAATAACTCATAGCTTATTCTCCCTCAAAGCGGTATCATATTAACCGAAAATTCGATACTATTTCGCCAAAATTCGTCTAAGCTATAAATCGCGAGATTAGTTATTTCTTATCACCGTAACTTTTATAGTACTATGGAACAAACAGCACAAACGCTTATAGAAGAGCATGAGGTCTTTCGGGCAAGAATTAAAAATCTGATCAGCCAATTATATCGCAAGAATGTAAAGAATCATAATGGCGAAGTGATGGCCGAAGCCTCTCTGACTGAAGAATGGGAATATGAAGGTCAGGGACTTAATGCGATCACTGAACAGGGATTAGCCTATAAAATTGATGAACGAATTGATGAGCTATTTACCTGGGATGACCTCGAAACCGAATCGCTCATTGAAGTGGTCCACATTTTAGAAGACAAAGAATTTGTGGAAAGCAATTAAGAGAAACCCCGACCGCAACATTGGTCGGGGTTTCTGTTTTTTCAGGTTGTATAAATTTTTTACTACGCACTGGCCTCTGCTGCTGGTTGCTCCTGATTAATGGCAGCGGGGTCCATATACATAACTTCCCATAAGTGGCCGTCCAAGTCCTGAAATCCATGTCCGTACATAAAGCCCTGATCCTGTGGCTCGTTGGGCGTAGTACCACCTGCAGCCACTGCTTTACTTACTAACCCATCAACAGCTTCACGACTTTCGGCCGAAAGGCAAATGAGTACTTCGGTGGTTTTGGTAGCATCCGCAATCTCTTTTTTAGTGAAGGTTTTAAAGTACTTCTCAACTAAGAGCATGACATAAATATCCTCGCTAATAATCATGCAGGTTGCATTCTCGTCCGTAAACTGAGGATTGAAACTGTAGCCAAGCTGCGTGAAAAACTCGATGGATTTGTTGAGGTCTTTAACGGGCAGGTTTAAAAAGATTTTGGTTGCCATGAGTATGTTGTTTTAACGTTTATATGACAAAGATACTACTCAGTGAAGACTTGGATAGGGGGTAAATACGACAATAACAGGGCTAATTGCGTCTATTATTTTTACAATATAAATACTTGAAAATCAATTACTTAAAAATAAAATTACCAGCTCTCAATAATTTACTAACCTCCTGTCATGACCACGCTCAAACGACTAATCACCAAACGTCAGAAAGACAGAATACGCGGGTTGGTATGGTCAGTCCTACGAAAACCATTTGCCCCAACGCCTGTTACGTATGAAAACAATCGAACGAACAGTCATGGATAAGAAAGTGACCGCTATTGCAGGAATTGCATTGGGAGCCGCGTTGGCTGCGGGTTATGGCCTTTATAAATATTTCGGCAAAAAGTCGGCAAAAAGTACCAGTAGTGGCTCAGGCAGTGATGTATCACGAAACGGCCTGACACACGGTTTTTTAGGAAATAGCCTGATTAAAAGCGTCAACCTATACGGTGGACATTCGGATAATGGACTTGTTGGTGGTGGACTTACACTATCACCTCCCTGGCAATCACATTAACGATTTGTGAATCCAGATTACAACAAGTTGGGTAACGCCTGGCGATGGCTGAGACTACGTCCGGGCGTTACCTAATCTGCCAGTATTGTCGTAGTCTTTGGTCTGAAGGAGAGCTTGGGTTAATACAAAAAAGCGGCTAAACAAAGTCAGGCCGCTTTCCTTAATCCTATCTAATACTTTTAATAGTTCAAAGATAAGCCAACACCTGCAAACGTGCGAATTTACTAGACCGTTGGGCCCTAAATACCGATAAACGACCTCTTTTACCCGATAAATGAGCTTATATAATTGCCGTTCAATAGCCTTTGTTTGAATGAGGAGGCAAGTTTAATCATAGAATAATCCAATAAACAATGATTCATTATGTACCTGTTGATTTTGGCTATTGGCAGGTGATCTAGAAACGGTCATCCTGACTACTAACTAATCGTACATATGGATATTTCAAAGGTATTTAGCCTGATTACGCCACTCATGATAGTCGCGTTGATGGGTATTATTATCATTCTGTACGGCTTTGTCGATATGAAGCAGGAGAACAATGTTCTGCAATTCATCTTCGGTATTCCCATTGCGGCCGGAGCGGTCGGGCTTCATTTTCTCGTCCGCCGATTAGCTCAGCACAATACACTGCATGTCTGGATAATCGAATCTATTCTTGTTGCGCTTATGTGGTATGTATTTAACCGCTCCTGATTGCGGACAAGGATAAATTTATCGTATGATATGTCCTAAAGGAACATCAGCCATTGCCTGAGACCAGTTCGTTCTAATGGGGCTATCTAGCGTACGGCTATACATAACTGCGTTATAAGTAGGCGTCAGCCTTGTTCCAACCGGGCGGTTTATGACGTATTCTACCCAACCTTCATTGTACTTAATGACCCGAAAGAGTTCTTTCTGGTACGATCGCCAGGCTGTTTTTTGACTGTCTATATAGCCCCAAATTTCCTTTTTAGGAATTAACGCCCTTTTAGTGTGTTCGTAATGAACAACCAGGTATTTGCTTAGAATTCCTCGTGACTCAATCGAAGTAATGTGGTTGCCGGTATCTGGTCTGGCCACTAAATCCTGATCTGTCCGTACCGTCAGGTCCTGACTTCGATATATTATTTTACACTGAGCATTTGCCTGCTGTATCTTCAATAGTCCAGCTAATAAAACCAGGAATAGTAGTGGATTCATACCATTTGTCAATACAGCTTTAGAAGCTGCCTTATGGTTCTGCTATGGTGATGTTTTTATTTGAGCAAGAACACAAGGCACGGCAAAATGTTTGCCTGGTTGCAACTGATTAATTTACTTTTAATTCAATAATTTATAGCAAAGACTCAAACTAATTTTATGGTTTTGAGATTTCCTCCAGTACTTTTTTCCCGTTTTTATTATCAGGATTTAGTTCTATTGATTTTTTATACATTCTAATCGCTTCTTCTTTCTGATTGCTTTTTAAAAGGGTCTCCCCGTAACTGTCGTAGACATTCCAACTAGCAGGGAATAAGTCAACATTTAGCTTGAATATCTTTAACGCCTTTGGCAGATCACCTTGTTGCAATAATTGATAGCCCCACGAATTTAGATTGTCTTCCGAATGTCGATAAGCAGCCTCCGTTTTGTTTCTTGTATTGGACGCATCAATTGCATAGGCAATACCCCGTTTTAGTATCTCATTACTTTTTGCTTGATCCACTGTTTTAGCATAGGCTTCGACAATGGCATTAATAACCATCGGAGGATTATCACCAAAAATAAAATGGCCACAGCCATAAGCCATAATCCCTTTTCGATTAGGTGATTCACTCACAAACATCTGGTGACACTGTTTCCAGTCATCTCTCTCTTTTTCGTCGCTAAATGGCGGATTTTCGGCAACGAAATCGGTTACTGGAATCTGTTGGGGAAAAGGCGTTTTTCTAACGTAGTTTATATTAGAACTAAAATCTAACCCCTGATAATAAGATCCAGGATTCGTTTTCTTAACCTTGGCCAGGTCTTTATCAATGATATGTTGGGTCGCTCTCAGCCGATTTTCCTCATAAAAACAAGGGGTGGTCGCATCAATCAATACGGCGGCCTTCACTTGCTTAGGATGCCTGAACGCATACAGGCTCGCATACAAACCACCTTGAGAATGAGCTACCAATATAATGTTACCTGTATACCCCAACTTCTGCAAGCCCGTTTCTAATCCGATTATGCCATTTACGATACCATGCCGATTGGTATCCAAACTGCTTTTCCCGAAACCAGCCCGATCATAGGCGATGAGGGTGGTGCCTGTGATAGCGGCAATTGGCTTTAGGATATTTTTCCACACGCTGGCATCATCACCTCCCCCCGCTTCAAAAAGGATTGGCACACCTTTTCCTTTACTGATCGTAAAATAAAGCCTATAGGTGCCAACATTAAGTAAAGTATCAATGAGTTGAGCGCGACCCGAATGTACGATTGACCCTGTTAAAGCAAGAATGAGCAATAGTGATTTCATGTCCTGTTTCTGTACGTTAATTAAGGGCCGAATAATCCGGACAATTCCATATCAGAATCACTAAATCACTTCTTTTTCCCACTTTTCACCATCTCTGTCGATAAGTTCGTGGTGAAGAAAGGCAGCATTTTTTGCTCGATGCGCTCGGCGATTCGGTTGATATGATCACCGTCGTACTCTTCGTAGGTATGAGGAATCTGGTACGTAGTGAGAATGCCGTCTAGGATTTTATTATTGGCGGCAATGCTGGCGTCTTTCGAACCCGCATCGAAAGCCAGCGCATGCAGTTGCTTGATGTTGCCAATATTTTGGTCCAGCATAGCCAGTGGAGCATTGGCCGCCCATTTGGCCGTTACCAGTGGCTGCGGCTGACCTTCCTTCACGGGCAAATCCAGAAAGAAGGGCGCCTTCGTCGGGTTAGGGGACCACGAAGCGGCCGAAGCAAACATCGCTTTTGTACCAAAATCGGCTTTCTCGAGGTCAGCCACTGTTTTAACCGCTTCTGCCTGAGCCGCCCGCTCTGCACTCATTGAGCCACTGATGTTTGGCACCATGCAACAGGGGCTAAGCAAGTATAAACTGGAGAAGATTTCGGGGTGCTTCTGCCCAATCCGAATCGTACCATACCCACCCATCGAATGCCCCGCCAAGCCACGGCTGCTGGCTTGCGGAATGGTGCGGTAGTTTTTATCCATATAGGCCACTAGTTCATCGGCCACAAAATCCTCCCAGTTACCAATCGTCACCGAATTAGAATACATGCTCCCGGCAAACCGATTATAGGCATTGGGCGTCACGATGATAAACTCGTTCGTTTTCCCTTCGGCCAATGCTTTATCGGCTACTGCCGGTAGATTGATCCAATGCTTCGTGAAGCCGTACCACTTATCGTCGCTATCCGTAAACCCATGCAGGAAATAGATGACCGGATAATGCCGTTTCTTATCGGTCTGGTAACTAGGCGGCAAATACACCGATACGTCCCGATCGGGTGAATCGCCAGACAGATTACCTTCCAACCCCTTCCCATGCACTTTTATGCGTTCCACCTTACCAGTCTTTGGCGGACTGGCCTGACTATATCCCTGAGTGGTCAATACAACTCCTAAACTACCCAGAAGCAACAAGTAGGTTAAACGACGAAAGAAGGCAGGTTGGGGATTCATACTAGTTTGGTTTATGCTGATAGAAGCGGATTACCAGCCGTTTTTACTTTTAGAAAAAGCAGTGCCCCGGTTTAATGAAGTCTTTCACTTAACCAGGGCACTGCTTTTTCTAAAAATCTTAATTCACAGCTGATAGTTATCGAACCTTCTTACCTCAAAAATCTGTATTGGCCTCTTTTATATCCATCTTCTTGATCCAGATGTTCCGATAGAGAACGTCGTGTCCTTCGGCTTGTAGTTTCAAGCCACCTGGTGTATCGGTAACGCCTTTGCCACCATCGTTGCCCCCGTCGATACCAGAGTTGGGGCCACCCCAAACCTGGCTTATCTTCTGGTTGGTATGCGCTTTTTTGCCATTCAAATACAGCGTTACCATAGCGGGTTCGGTACGTTTGCCGTCTTTGAAACGGGCCGCCCGGAATTCGATGTCATAGGCATTCCACTTCCCAATACCATTATACAGTTTGTAGGGTGAAGGCGATTCGTTGATCACTGCTCCTAACCCGTGACTGGTGGTATCGCCGTCGAATATTTGAATCTCATAACGGTTTTGCAGATAAACCCCACTGTTACCCCCTGCTTTGCTCACATAAAATTCTACGTGCAACCGAAAATCCCGAAAGGTTTCTTTGGTCACGATATCGGCTGCCCCATACAGGCCACCAGCGGCTGCGGGATCATTGGTATTCATAACGGTACCGCTACCGGCAGGGTCTTGCTCAATCTTCCACTTAATAGGCAGGCTGGCTTTAAGCCGGGGCCCTTCCCAATACGTCCATTTTTCGTCGAGCATTTTCTTTGAGCCATCGAACAGAACTTCGGCATCTTTCGGTGCTTTAACGCCAACGCCAATCGGCTCTTTAGCGTTGGGAATCATGGCTACGCTAATGGCAAAGAGCAGCAAGGCAGGCAATATAACAGACTGGGTATTTCTAAAACGTTTCATCCGGTCAAAAGTGGTTTGATAGTACGTATCTTCTTGTAAGAATATCCGTCATAGAATTTACCCGTACTGGAAGAGAATACACAACGCGGGCCAGAGGCCCTGTGATAGTGCACACTCGGCAAAGCCAAGCGTGAACGTTACGTATAGGCAAACTCTAGTTGGGGAATCAAGCTCCTTTCGTTCACGCTTGGCTTCGCCGAGTGTGCACTATCACAGGGCCTCTGGCCCGTATTTCACTACTACTAAACCATGTCTGAATTTTTTAAAGCCAACACAGAAGATGCACCTTACTTTATCACGTTAACAACGGTAGGATGGATAGACATCTTCACTCGGCAAACATATTGCCATGAGCTTATCAAAAACTTACAGTTTTGCCAACAAGAACGTGGCTTAGAAATCTATGCGTATGTTATTATGTCAAGTCATATCCACATGATTGTTCGGCGGCAGGTACGACATGGTTTATTGAGTAATCTGCTACGCGATTTCAAAAGTGCAACTGCTAAAAAGCTCATCAATTTGATTAATGAAAATCCTGAGGAAAGCCGGAAGGGATGGCTGATGCATTTGTTCAAGTATTATGCAAATGTTGAAAAGCAAAATAGCGAACTTATGTTCTGGCAGAAGACATCGCACCCGGTGGAGCTATTTTCCAATAAAATGATTGACCAAAAACTCCGCTATATCCATTGGAATCCGGTGAAAGCGGGTATTGTTATAGAACCTCATCAATACCTTTTCAGCAGTGCTTGTCCTGAGTCTCCACTGGCGGTTTTGGATGCTTATTGATTGGTGGAATACGGGCCAGAGGCCCTGTGATAGGGCACACTCGGCGAAGCCAAGCGTGAACGTTGCATATAAGCTGGCTCTGATTGATGAATCAAGCTCGCGCTGTTCACGCTTGGCTTTGCCGAGTGTGCCCTATCACAGAGCCTCTGGCCCGACTCATTGACAAAAAGGCATATCATCCTTTCTGTCGTAACAAAAAATAACCCCCTATCCAGGCTGCCAGCGCCGTCAAACCGTGAATCCAGGCCGCACTCAGCACTGTTGATGGTGATGTTAGCACGATGATCATATCTCCAACAGGCGTCAATGACCCAATCAGAAATAGAGCCGCCAGAGGTTTGCGCCAGCCGGCTATAGTGAATACGGTAAAAAACAAACCGGAAGTCAAATCGCGAACACCTTTGATATAATGAAATGACTCGTTCGGCTGAGCGTAGATGAGTCCGAAACCGAGTTCAGCCTGTTCGGGCAGGAGCAAAAAACGCCCACCGATAAAAATAAGGCCGGCACCGAAGAAATAGCCAAGTAATTTGGCCCAGAGAGGCAGTTTTTCTGTTAGCATCGTCGTATGAATTAGTTAATGACCTCACAAAGGTCTTCATCCGTACAGACGCCTGCATTCACCTAGGTGAAGATCGATACAGCTTCTAATCAATACTCAATACTGCTTTCCCGCCCGCTGTGCCCGAATCCGACTAAGCGATTGGGGCTTAATCCCGACATAGGAAGCGATCACATATTGGGGTACTCGCTCCTGCAAGTCGGGGAAACTTCGCAGTAATGTATCGTAGCGTTCTTCGGCGGTTTCTTTATAAAATGACGTGAGTTTTTGTAACATTCCAACAAACAACTCTTCGGCTACCAGGCGACCAAACTTCTGCCCTTCCCGCAATCGATCATAAAGCAATTGGAGGTTATCGTAACTGATAATCAGCAACGAAGTATCCTCAATAGCCTGAATGAAGCGGGTTGAGGGTGTCTTTGTTAGAAAGCTCTCGTAATTACAGGTAAAGTGCTGTTCAGGCGAGAAATCGTAGGTATGTTCGATACCATCATCAAGGATGTAATACCGAAGCAGGCCCTTCGTCACGAAGCCTACGTAGCGACAAACATCCCCTGCTTGTAGGAAAAAATCATTTGCCGGTATATGTCTAGGTTCGAACAGGGAAGTAATGATCGATTCTTCTTCCTGTCGAACAGCTATCCAGTGGCGAATCGTTTGCGTTAATAATACATAGTCTGCGTTCATATCACATCCACTCCCAGGCACTTTGGTACGCATCAAGACCTTCAGCATACGCAATAAAATCAGCGTAAAATGGGAAACCCGCCAGAGTAGCGCTATCGCCGACGATGATTAATTTCTTGCGGGCGCGAGTCATGGCTACGTTCATCCGGCGGATGTCGGACAGGAAGCCAATTTCGCCTTCGGCATTGCTTCGGGTCATGGATATGTAGACGATGTCCCGCTCCTGCCCCTGGAAACTATCAATGGTATTTACTGAAATTTTATCCCCATAAGCCAACAAATCAGGGGCACTCAACAGTTGGTCTTTTAAGACGTTTATCTGTTGTTTGTAAGGCGAAATAATGGCGATCGTTGGAAAGTCTTGCTTCGAGTAGCGCGTACTCAGCTCAGTCACTAGCTGGGTTAAATGCTTGATCAACAACGCGGCCTCTTCGGGGTTTGTCGAGCTTGTACCCTCCAGTTTTTCATCGAAACCGCAACCGGCTGTGTCCACAAATGCTAACGATGTATCGCCATCAAACAGCGAATGCCGGGCAACCGATGTGTGAGCTCGCACCTTGTTCTCGTAAAACACCTGCGACGAATAGCCCATAATGTGCTCGTGCATTCGGTACTGCTCGTCCAGGAGCGAAACGGCTTCGGGATGCAGGGTTACGCATTTCTCCAATAAAGTCGTACTCAAGCCTTTCCGGGCGGCTTCAGCCGATTTGATAGTGGGCGATAACTGACAGTGGTCACCGGCTAACACAACTTTCTGTGCTTTCAGAATAGGAATCCAGCAGGCGGGTTCCAGCGCCTGTCCGGCCTCATCAATCACAACAGTGTGATACGTAAGATGGCGAACCGTGTAATGGTTAGCTCCTACCAGCGTTGCTGTAATTACCTGTGCTTTCGCAATCAAATCATCAATGATATACTGCTCCGAATTACCGACTTCCTTCATGATCCGGTGCGCTTCATCGAACAGCGCTTTACGTTGATCTCGTTCGGCTTTTCCAAAATTTCGCTTGTATTTGTGCGCCATATTCTTGAACTCATTCGCCTGCTTTTTCAGCTTTTTGGCCTCCTTCATGTAAGGGTGTTCGGCCATTTTATGGTCCAGCGTCAACGCCATCAATCGCTCCGATACTCGGGCCGGATTACCTACCCGAAGCACGTTCAGGCCTTCGTCATGCAGTTTTTCACTTAGGAGGTCAACAGCGGTATTACTGGGCGCAACCACCAAAATCTTCTTATGATCCTGAGCAATCAGCGCTTTTATGGCTTGTACCAACGTCGTAGTTTTACCCGTACCCGGAGGGCCATGCACAATAGCCAGCTCGTTGGCGGCCAGTATTTTGCCCACCGCCGAAACCTGACTAGGATTCAGTTTAGGAAGGTATACTTTGGGAACTTCAGGATGAAAAGTTGGCGATTTCTCGCCCGTCAGAATGGAAATCAGGCGGTTATCCGATTTTTCGCCCAACGCATTGGCCTGCTTAAGGGCCTCCTCCATTTCGTTGTAGCTATTGTCATCGAATAGGGCTTCAACGCCGAGTTTCCCGTCGCGCGACCAGTCGGGCAGTTCATCGGTGCGCAGGGTTATTTTGAGACGGTTGCCACTCTGGTGCGAAATCGTGCCCTCGACCCGGTCGTTTTTAGGGTTGTGGTTACTGAACAACACGGCGGGCATACCAAACCGTAACTGATGCGAGATATCCTGATGCGTCGTCCGTTCAACTTCGACCGTCAAATAATCACCCCGACTCATTTCCGATCCCCGAATGGCAATTGGATACCAGGTCAATCCATTGGCCCGGCGTTCGGCAACGGAAGTCGTTTCGGTTAGTTTTCGGTATTGAGTACGATCTTCTTCTCGTTCAACCTTGAGTAAATCAAGCAGATTTTTAAAATAATCCATTCACAAAGGTAGCGAGTTCTCTTGCCACCTTTTACCCCATCCCCAGGCCCTCCCCTGAAAAACAGGGGAGGGGTGTAGACTCGGTAATGGCTTCACCCTTATTTCTAAATCTTGTTTGGCTTCGCCAAGTTCTCACGCGGCAGTAGCCCCTCTCCTTGTTTTAAGGGGAGGGGTTGGGGTGGGGTAAAAACCATTACCACTCACGAATTAGTTAGAAAGTCAACTCCGCCTTTTTACGTTGAATTCTTACTTTTAAGGTCCTTGTTCAATCAGAATTCAAGAACTCAACTCATTATGAAAATCAGTTCACTTGCGTTCGTTTTTCTTTGCACAATTTCCGGCTCATTTGCCCAGATTAGCCAACAACAGATGATTGAAGATACGGTAGTTGGCTGGTACACAAAGCTCACACCTGCCGATAAACCCGCGAAACCAATCCAATCAGGTGGGCAGAATTTTTCAGTTCGACAGCAGGAAATCAACAACTTATTTGTGCAATGGATGCAGCAAACTTACACGCCCGTTGCAGGCATTGGTGTCTTCCGGAAAAGGTATTACGCTAAAAAAGACGAGTACTTCCCGCATGCCTATGGCATATTTTTTCAGGCTTATAATGTCGATTTCAAAACCCTGGATAAACAAGGGCATTTCAAACCAATAGATGAAACCTGGGTACCTTTTCAGATAGCCGCCAATGTTGTATTCAATTTCAATCAGGCGTATTATCTCAACACGCCTTCGCAGTACATCTTTACATTGTTGCCGGATGGCTATATGGAGAGCGATTTCTTTCTGAAGCGGTTCAAGGATGCAGACCCTAAAATCCACCCGAATGTCTATAAGTACATCACTACGGTAAACAGTGGTGCCATGACGGTTTATTTAGCCCCTGGCAATAAATTACCAATCCGGCAACTGACGAAAGGCGAGTTTCTCGATCTGTCCGATGCGTCATTTGATCGCCATCTAGTCGAAAAACAGAAGGATGTTGTCCGCCAGTTCAACGGCGAAAAGGCCCAAAACGAAGTCATGGCCTCAGAACGGGAGAAGATCAAAACCTACCGGGAAAAACTAAAAGCGTTAAAGAACCAATACAGCGGTCGCCTGAATGAGCCAGCGGTGATTCGGGATATGCAGCCAACCATTTATACCGTTGATGGATCTGTGGACCCGTTCAAGATTGATCCCTTCTCCACGAATTTGAAGCATTCGTACGGCGTGTATACCTACGAGCCATCGATCTACGAAAAATGCCTAACCGATCAACCTCAGTGGATTGCCATTACCTTTCCATACGCCACCAAAGAAGATGGCCGCAAAAAATACGAGCTATTTCGGGCCATTACGGAGCATTTCAACTTCGACTATGTGTACGATTATTTTTTCAATCCCGAAAAAGTAAAAGGGCAACCCTACCGACCCGTCAATGAAGAGTTACTAAAAAAGACGCTGGCTAATTATAACAAACGATCCTACTGGAATAATTCGGCAGCGACTGGGGTGGCATTGCCTCCTGGTGTTCTTTTTCAGGACAATTTTTTCACTAACGAAGTCGGCAATCGACCAGCGGGTTGGTTCTTTTCTTCTTACGGAAAGGCGTCGCAGGTAGCTACGGTAAAGAATTTACCGGGCAAATGGTTGCAGCTAGGTTACAACAACAAGATCGATCCGACGGCGTTGCCCAAACCACTTCCTGAAAATTTTTCGTTGGAATACGATGTCGCTACAGACGAGTTTAACTCTCGAACGGGTGGGGAAGTCAGGATGGAATTGACTGGTGGTATGAAAGGAGACCGTAAAAGTGCATCTACGTACATAAAGGTCATCATTACGGCGGGCAATGAAGCCGATTTCCAGAACAATAATTACCGGGGGCAGGCAAAAGTTGAAGTGACCAGTTACCCATTGGTAAAATCCAATACGTATGTCGAAGCCGGTGGGGAATCGATCAAACCACTCACCGTTTTTACGAATCGCCAGAACAAGGTGCATGTAAAGTTGCTCAAGAGAGGTTCAGAAGTCATGCTCTTCGTCAACAACAAGCCAGTCATCCTCCCACCCGATTTTAAAAGCAAGTATGGAAAACCCTGCGAATACTGTGTCATACCGGCTGGCGTCCAGTTTAGTGCCATCACCTGGGAAAACTGGACGACTGGTACTGGTAATGAAAACGTGAATGTTTACATCAGCAATGTGAAAGTCAGCAAAGAGTGAAGAACTAGTTTTTTCGACAGGATCAACAGGATAAAACAGGATTTCTCTAATTAACTAATCCTGTTTTATCCTGTTGATCCTGTCGAAAAACAAACTTGTCTTACACCCAAATCGTGGGCGTATCGTAGAAATTCTGTAGTTTCAGCAAATTGCCGAATAAACTTTGTCTCTTCTGTTAACCAGAATACAATCATGAAGCAACTCGTTTACCTGTTGGTGGGGCTTGTCCCTTTGCTTACGCATGCCCAGACTCCAGATTCCACCTGGTTCAGAAACAATTACACGAAAAAGGAGCAGTATATTCCGATGCGGGATGGCACGAAGCTGTTCACTTCCATTTACACGCCAAACGACAACTCGGAAAAACACCCGATTCTGATTTCCCGGACGCCCTATTCCTGTGCTCCTTATGGCGAAAAAGAATACCGACCCTTCTACAGCAATCATTACAAAGAATACCTGAAAGAAGGCTACATCATGGTTGTGCAGGATGTGCGGGGTCGCTGGATGAGCGAGGGCGTCTTTGAAGATATTCGCCCGTATAACACGGCTAAAAAAGGCAAAGATTTCGATGAAGCCAGCGACACGTATGACACCATCGACTGGCTCGTAAAAAATGTACCGAACAACAACGAAAAGGTCGGCGTTTTCGGGATTTCGTATCCGGGCTTCTACACAACGATGGCGGCTCTGAGTAATCACCCGGCTTTAAAGGCAGCCAGCCCACAAGCGCCCGTTACTGACTGGTTTTTGGGCGACGATTTCCATCACAACGGAGCATTCATGGAAATGGACGCCTTCAATTTCTACCTCCGTCGCGGATTTGGTTTTCCGCACCCAAAACCGACTACCGTTGGTCCAAAAGGTCTGCCCGTGCCGACCAAAGACAGTTACGACTTTTATCTGCGCAGTGGCTCCCTGGCCAATCTGACCCGGTTTGCGGGCGACAGCGTTCGGTTCTGGAACGAAATGATGCAGCACCCAAATCTGGATGCGTGGTGGAAAGCACGTAACGTCCGGAATTTCGTTGATGGTATTTCTCCGAATGTCGCTACGTTAATTGTAGGCGGTTTGTTCGACGCGGAAGACTGCTTTGGAGCCTGGTCGACCTATAAAGCTATTGAAGGCAAGGCGAAGAACAACAACAAGATCATTATGGGCCCCTGGTTTCATGGTCAATGGGCGGGCCGTGGTAGCGACGGATCATCGCTGGGCAACGTGAAATTCGGCAGTCCGACCAGTACGTATTACGCTGAAAATGTGGAGGTGCCGTTTTTTAACTATTACCTAAAAGGGAAAGGAAGCATCGACAAAATCAAGGAAGCAAACATTTTCTTCACGGGCGAAAACAAATGGCACCAGTTCGAGAAATGGCCACCTGCCAGCACAACTGACCGCGACCTCTATTTACAATCCAACGGAAAATTAGGCTTCACCAAACCTTCAGCCAGTGGTGCTTTCTCTGAATACGTCAGCGACCCGGCCAAACCGGTTCCGTATGCAGAAGGTGTTAAAGCCAATCGTACGCGCGAGTACATGACCGACGACCAGCGGTTTGCCGCCAGCCGCCCCGACGTACTGGTTTTCCAGACGGATATTCTGACTGAAGATCTAACATTAGCCGGTCCGCTCGTTGCGGATTTACAGGTGAGTATGAGCGGCACGGACGCTGACTTCATCGTCAAGCTAATTGACGTATTTCCCGATGATTTCCAATACAGTGCAGCCGATGCCTACATCATGAATGGCTACCAGAAGTTGGTTCGGGGTGAAGTGTTCCGGGGACGTTTCCGTAAGAGTTTCGAAAAGCCAGAGCCATTTGTACCAGGTCAAGTTACCGAAGTGAAATATACTCTCCCCGACGTAGCACACACCTTTCAGAAAGGGCATCGGGTCATGGTTCAAATTCAAAGCACCTGGTTCCCATTAGTTGACCGGAACCCGCAGAAATACGTTGATATTTACCACGCCAAAGACAATGATTTCCAGAAAGCTACCATCAAAGTTTTTCATGGCGCTACGGCGGCTAGTAAGATCATATTGCCAGTGAGCAAGTGATTTGTTTTGTCATGCTGACGAAGGAAGCATCTTAATGTTTCCAAGTTAGATCATTAGGGCATTTTAAGATGCTTCCTTCGTCAGCATGACAAAAACTAGTCCGGCGGCCTGTGTCCTCACAGGCCGCGGAAAAGCAGCCACCTCACCCCAACCCCTTTCCTATAACAGGAGAGGGGCTAAATTCCTCTTAAACCGAAACTTGTCATTCCATGCCCTACCTCTTCACAGCCAAGCGTGCTCTCTTACTCACTTCGGCCCTTTTAAGCGCCTATCTCTCAACTGCCCAGTCAATTCCAGATACGGTAGCGGCCAAAGTTGATAAGCTATTTTCGGAATGGAACGGCACTGGTAGACCGGGAGCGGCTGTGGGCGTAGTGCATGGTGGCAAGCTGATTTACGCCAAAGGGTTTGGTGAGGCTGATATTGAAACCGGTGCCCCTGTTTCAACCACAACGATCTTCCACGTAGCGTCGGTCTCTAAAGAGTTCACGGCCTATGGGATTGTGCTGCTGGCGCAGGAAGGCAAATTGTCTCTCGATGATGACATCCATAAGTACTTGCCGGAGGTGCCGGACTTTGGTCAGAAAATCACGATTCGCCACCTGATTCACCATACCAGTGGCCTGCGCGATCAATGGGCATTGCTGACTATGGCGGGCTGGGACATGAGTGACGTGATTACGAAGGAGCATGTTTTCAATCTCGTCAAACGGCAAAAGGAATTGAATTTTGCTCCCGGTGCTGAATCCCTATATTGCAACACAGGCTATACATTACTGGCCGAAATCGTCGCACGGGTAGGAAAACAACCGTTTCGGGAGTGGATGAAGCAGCACATATTCACACCGCTCGGCATGAAAAATACGCTGTTCTACGACGATGATGAGCGGATTGTAAAAGGCCGGGCGTATTCGTTTCATCGATCATTTGACATGTCGGCGGGCTTATACAAGAAAAGTGTATTGAGCTATGCCAATGCGGGAGCGACCAGTTTATTTACAACGGTAGAAGATCTGGCGAAGTGGATCAACAATTTCAAAAATACGACCGTCGGGAATGCCGCCACAATGAAGCAAATGCTGGAACGGGGTCGACTGACCAAGGGCGATTCTATTCCATATGCATTCGCGTTGGTGCATGGCACGCACAAGGGATTACCTTATTACGGTCACAGTGGGGCTGACGCGGGTTTTCGGTCCAATATCACGTATTTCCCCAAAGAGGATTACGGCTTTATTGTGCTAAATAATCTAGCCGAAACCAATCCGACTGGCAAAGCGCTGGAAATAGCCGATTTGTATCTGGCGTCCTATCAGCAGAAAGGCAAAGATGCACCGGCACCGCCCAAAGCTGCCACACCAGATACTAAGCCTGATAAAGTTGTAAACGCTGATTATGTAGGCCGGTACTACAGCCCGGAATTAGAGGCCATTTATACCATTCGCCAGAAGGGTGATGCTCTGCAACTGGTACATGTGCATCATGGTGAGACAGCGTTGAAACCTACCGATAAAGACAAATTCTCAACAGGCTGGTGGTTTGCCTCCACAATCGATGTTGTCCGAAACCCTAAGAATATCGTCAGTGGTCTGCGCATCTCGAACGGCCGCGTTCGGAACCTATGGCTGATGCGATTGCCCGACGATTTTGACGCAGTGAAACCGCCTGTGGCGGAAAAATGAATTATCTTTTGACAGGATTAACAGGATAAAACAGGATTAGTTGATTAGAGAAATCCTGTTTTATCCTGTTAATCCTGTCAAAAACCATTGCATTACAACCTGAACTATACGTCCATCAATGAACATGTACTTCCTAAAGCGAGCTTCTTTACTCGTATTATTTAGTTGTTGCTGGCTAGCAACCACGTCCAGTATAGCCCAGCAGAAACCGATTCCCAAACCCGAAGAAACTCTCGGATTTCCTATTGGTGCCGATTTCCATCTGGCTACGTATGAGCAATCACTAGCCTATTTTAAAAAACTCGACGAGGCCAGCGACATGGTCAAGCTGGTACATGTAGGCGAAACATCCGAAGGGCGACCCTGGTATTTTGCACTGATTTCGTCAAAGAAGAATCTCGACAACATCGATAAGTACCGGGCTATTGCTCAGCGGTTGGCGCACCCGACAGGGCTCACCGACGAGGAAGCGAAAAAGCTGTCGATGGAAGGGAAACCACTCGTACACATCGACGGTGGTTTGCACGCATCAGAAGTGGCGGGGGCACAGCACACTATTTCGCTGGCTTATGACATGCTCACCAAAGCCGATGATCCTAAGATCAAGAACATTCTGGACAATGTGATTTTGCTGTTGTGGCCGTCGCTCAATCCAGATGGCCAAACGATGATTGGGGACTGGTACAAATCGAATGTTGGAACGCCCTTCGAAATTGCACCTCCGCCATTTCTGTATCAGAAGTACGTTGGGCACGATAACAACCGCGACGCTTACATGCTTAACATGATCGAATCGCGTGTGGTGGCGCGTACCTGGCGCGAGTGGGAACCGAATATCATTTTTGTGCATCACCAAACCTCGCCCTTCCCGACACGTATCTGGTTGCCGCCTTTTGCTGAGCCGATTGCGTCACAAACACCGCCTATCATTGCCCGCGAAGTCAACATGATTGGCATGGCGATGGCGCAGGCCCTGGAAAGCAATGGTCAGAAAGGAGCCACGCACATGGGTACGGGTTTCGATGCCTGGTATCCCGGCTATATCGACTATATGCCCGTACTGCAAAATATCCCAGCTTTCTGGACCGAAACGGCCTTGTACAATTACGCGACTCCTCATTTCTACACCGTCCGCGATTTCCCGCAAGACAAAAAAGAGTTCCGGGTAGAGTCGTTGTATTCAAGTCCGTGGCCGGGTGGCTGGTGGCGTATCAGCGATGCCATGGCGTATATGGAAACGGCTTCACTGGCCACGCTCGACTATGCCGCCAAGTACGGCGACGTACTGCTGTACAATCGTTATCAGTCAGGACGTAATACGATCAAAAAATATGAACAGGAACCTCCGTATGCGTACTTCATCCCGCAAAAACAGCGCGATCCGGCACGCCCGGCAGAGTTGTTACGCCGATTGGCCTTTCACGGTATTCGCATTGGCCAACTGACAAAAGACGTCGCTTTTGATGGACGCAATTATCTCAAAGGCACCTGGGTAATTCCTATGAATCAGGAGTATGGCGAGTTGACCAAACAGCTTCTCGATGTGCAAGTGTACCCCGATCTGCGCGAATTTCCCGGTGGTCCGCCCGAGCAACCGTACGATGCTGCTGGCTGGACACTTCCGTTGCAATTTGAGCTGAACATCATCCCGGCCATAACGCCCTTATCTGCTGATTTGAAAGGTGCCATTCAACTCGTCAGTGGAACCGGTAAAGACTGGAAAACAGATGATAAAAAGGACGCTACACCTGCCGATTTTGTGACAGGGATTGGCTTTGATACCAATCCAGTATCCGCAGGAATCAAAGTACCCGAAGGAAAGCTGACAGGCGTGGGAACAGTAGTGCTGGTCAATCCAGCGGAGAACAATGCGTTCAAAGTCATCACTCGCTCCATGAAAGCGGGCGGAACCATTAAATTCAACAAAGACAGCCAGCGGTATGCCATCAGCGGGGTCGCCAAGGGAACACTTGAACAGTGGATCAAGGATTTAGGTGTTACGGCAGAACTCACGACAACTACTGCCGGAGCGACCGTTAAACCCCGTATTGCTATCTACAAACCCTGGACAGCCAGCATGGACGAAGGCTGGTCGCAGTGGATTCTGGAGCAGTTTGAATTTCCGTTCGCCATCATCACCAACACCGATATACTAGCCAACGACCTCAGCGACCGTTTCGACGTAATCCTGATGGCTTCCGACCGACCAAGAAATCTGAAAGATGGATTTGCAAAAGGGGCCGTGCCGCCTGCCTACGAGGGTGGATTAGGAACCTTGGGAGCTGCGAACCTCACCAATTTCGTGAGCCAGGGCGGTACCCTCGTCTGTCTGAACGAAAGCAGCGATTATGCCATCGAAGCCCTCCACCTGCCCGTGAAGAATGTAGTAGCGGGTGTTAATGCCAAAGACTTCTTTACGGGTGGTTCGATACTGGAAGTAGAAACCGACCCCACGCATCCGGTCATGGCTGGAATGCCTACAAGAGCCGCTGTTTTTGTGGATGATAGTCCTGTTTTCGCCACGCTCGATGGCTTCAAAGGTCAAGCCCTGGCCAAGTTTTCCACAACGGGTTCTCCCTTGCGATCAGGGTATTTACTGGGCGAGAAATATCTCCAGGGTTATGCCGCTTCGCTGGATGTGCAACGGGGTAAAGGGCATGTCATCCTGCATGGATTCAGACCTCAGTGGCGTGGTCAGCCTTTGGGAACGTACCGTGTTTTGCTCAATTCGGTGTTGTATGGCGGTGAGGTTGCCAAAGGCCAATACGGCACGATAGACTTCTGGAAATCGCCAACAGTGGCAGCAAAGCCGTAAGTAGGTAACCATTTGTTTCGCGGTATTTTACCCCACCCCAACCCCTCCCCTTGAATTATGGGGAAGGGCTAAAAAATGCCAATTCTTCCCCCTCTCCTGTTTTCAGGGGAGGGGACGGGGGCGGGGTAAATACCAAAATACTTATTCATTTTCTCCACTTATTTCTGCTTCGCGGCCCAGGCATCCATTTTGCCCTCCAATACGTCGAGCGGCATGCAACCATCTTTGAGGAATTCATCGTGGAAGGCCGCTATGCTAAATTTAGCGCCGAGTTCCTGCTCGTACTTAGTCCGCAGGGCACGTATTTTCATGGCACCAATTTTATAGGAAAGCGCCTGACCAGGAATCGCCATGTACCGTTCGATTTCGGCGGTAGCGCCCTGCTCGGCAATGGGTTCGTTGTCCATCATGTACTTGATTGCCTGCTCGCGGGTCATGTGCTTGGTGTGCAGACCAACATCCACCACAAGCCGAATCGCCCGGTGAATTTCGTCGCCTAGCGCGCCCATGTACTGATATGGATCGGTGTAAAGACCCAGTTCCTTACCTAATGATTCGCAATACAACGCCCAGCCTTCACCGTAGGCACCATACCAGGCAAACCGCCGGAATTTTGGCAAACTTGTGTTTTCCTGCTGTAGTGATACCTGGTAATGGTGACCTGGAATGGCTTCGTGCAAAAACAACGACTCCATGCCCGAGGTGACATTGAACTTGGTAGCATCGGGAATAGGGACATAGAAAATACCCGGACGGCTCCCATCGACCGATCCCTGATTGTATTCGGCACTGGCGGAGGCTTCGCGGAATTTCTCGGTCTGCCGAATCTCGAATTTCGACTTGGGCGTGTTCGTGAACTCTTTTTTCAGACTAGGTTCAAGTCGGGTCAAAATGGCGTTAAACGCGCTTAATACTTCTTTGGGAGTTTTGTAAGGATAGAATTTTTTATCGGTTTTGAGGTGCTCGAAAAACTCAGCCAGGCTACCTTTAAAGCCTACCTGTGTTTTTACTTTCTCCATTTCACCCCGAATCCGACTAACTTCTTTCAGGCCAATCTGGTAGATTTCTTCCGGCGTATCGTTAGTTGTTGTCTGCACCTTAACCAGATAGGTGTAGAGTTCCGGCCCCTTTGGCAATACGTCGATACCCGATGTTGTCCGGGCTTTAGGCAGGTACTCATTCTTGAGGAACGTTCCTAACTTCTGATAGGTCGGTACGATTTGCTCCGAAATCGCTTTCTTGTAGGCAGCCGTTAGCCGCGTTTTATCGGCGTCACTAAACGTAGCAGGTAGTTTTTGAATCGGACCATAGAACAGACTTTTTGTGGGATCGGCCACCACTAAGTCGGTCATCTGAGGAATCATCTTTACGACCAGACTTTTCGGTAGTACGTTTTTGGTGGCCATACCTTTCCGAAAGTCAGCGATAGCTGTATCACCCCAAACGGTAAACGCAGAGACTCGTTTTAACCAATCGTCATAATCCTTTACCGTCTTGAACGGTTGAGCACCTTCCCCACTACCTGCCTGTCCAAACATCAGCGGCAAACCAACGAATTGGTTAAACGGAATGTCTTCCTGATGAAACGGATATTGTTCCAGTTGCAGCTCTAGCTCCCGCTTCAGGATGTCGTATGAAATCTTGTCTTCGTCAGACAGTTTCTCCCGATCAAACGGTTTTAGTTTATCGAGGGTAGCGGTATAAAACGTCTTCGTCTGTTCCAGAAACGCCTGCGAAATGTCATTTGGCAACTGGTCGTTGTACCGATTATCGCCTTGCATTGTAGCCTCCAACGGAAACAGCTTTAACCGTTGCTCATAATAATCGTCCAGCACAGCCGCGAATCCAGGATTAGCGGTGGTGGTTTGGTCGCTTTTGTTGGATGTGCAACTCAATAGCGTAGCGAATATCAAGGGGAGTAAACTGCTTTTTTTCATGAATATTGGTAAGGGGATAGTAAATCGAAAGATACAGAATTACGGTTGCTTTGACAGAATCGTTTGATCTATAACTTGTCTAACTTCCACTTCGTATGGATTACCTGATCTGAATAGACATGAACAGTGAAGTTCGCCGTATAAATTATAGTCTATTTTCTCGGCCTGCATAACACCTGTCCGTTGCCAATCCTCAAACCATTCAGAGAATTTATTGCTCCGCCATTTGGCATATCGAGGGTGTTTATTTTCGGGACCGGGATACCAAATACTTTCATCGCTGCAAACAAACAACAAAATCCTATTGGGGTATTTAGAGATATAGTAGTACAGAACCTCAAATATGGCAATTACGACTTGCATGTCTTTAAGTAGTTTACCACCTGGCCTTGTTTCTTTTGTTGGGCCGAAACCGAACATCTTAGTGTCTTGAGCAAAAGAAGCGAATGGCACATAACCATCCGCTTCTTTAAAGTAAACTAAATATTTTATTCCTCGAGCCGTAACAAACGAGAATTCACTATCATCTTCCGACTCCTCTGCTATCAAATAGTCCTGATTGTTTGATGAATTTGACTCCACTTAACTCGCTTTTTTTGCCGCCGTTAGCTATATACTCTTGCATTTTTGCCGCATCCTCGGCCATTTGACGAACGTTTATAGTACCAGAAAGCAAAGATGTAGGTGCAGAGCCAGAAGCCTGACCGGCGACAACAGCTACACTTTCGGCTTTAGATATACAGCTAAATGATCGTTTAGTGCTTAGAACGCTACGTTCGCCAACACTCATTTTTGGTTTGCTCATGACTCAGCATCTTTGAGTTATGATTAGAAGAGAAAACAGGTAAAGTATAATTTTGGCATCAACCTCAATAAGTATGTGGTGTACCTGCGTTTACACTACCTGTATTTTAAATGTACACAATTCTTCGTTAAAGAGTTTCATTGCAAACTAGTCGAAACGTTTCTATATCGTGAATACTACGTCCAATCTGGTACAGCATTCACAAACTACGCCGAACGCCGTCGAGCAAATACTCCAGGCCGTTCAATTTGATTTCGTACATAGTTTGCAGCAGCATACCCAGCTTGCCAGCCGGGAAGCCTTTCTGTACGAACCATTCCAAATACGACATAGGTAATGACTTGATCAGGTGCCCTTTGTATTTGCCGAAGGGCATTTGGTAGTGCAGTAATTCTTTTAACAATTCGGAATTTCCGTGGGCTGGTTCTATTGCCATATTTTTTTCGTTCTCGCTTGGCTTTGCCGAGTGAGGGATATTGTTTTAACGGCCTCTGGCCGGCGTGATACGATATAATGTCCAAAATGGGCCAGAGGCCCTTGAATAAATAGTCCTCACTCGGCAAAGCCAAGCGAGAACGGCAACTAGAGCTTGGTCCAGGCAAGCTTAACTTACCGCCGGTTCAAGCAGTCTTATGGTTCCTGCTGTAGCGTCAATTTCGGTATCGATGCCTACTGGAACGGTAAATTTATCACGAATATGGCCAATCATGGCGCCTGAATAAGCCGGTTTGTTCAGGGGAATGATATGCTCAGTCAGTACGTCGTCCAGCGTTAGCGAACCGTAACCGCCACTTCCGGGACCGCATTCACTGCATTTCCCGAAAACAAAGCCCGAAATCTGATCCAGAATGCCCGCCAGTTTGAGATGCGTTAACATCCGATCCATACGGTAAACATCCTCGTGCGTGTCTTCTACGAACAAAATCGTGTTTTTCCAGTCGGGGAGGTACGGCGAACCGATTAAATGACTCAGTACGGTAAGGTTCCCGCCCACCAATCGCCCGCGAGCCAGACCCGGACGGATGGTGGTAATGCGATCCTGAACCTGCGTCAGGTTATCTCCTTTTTCGGTGGGGTTTCGCATCGTTACCATTTCTCCTTCGATCAGTACCCGCTTTAACCAATCGACTGTATACGCATTGAACGTCGCGGATCCGACGGGACCATGCATTGTTACCAAACCTGTTTTGGCATAAATCGCCAGCAACAACGCCGTAATATCGCTGTAGCCGATCAGAATTTTCGGGTTGCGCTGAATCAGGTTATAGTCGAGTAAGGGCAGCAAACGGGCGCAGCCCCAGCCGCCGTGAATCGCCATGACGGCCTTGACGCTTCGGTCATCGAAGAGCGCGTGCAGATCAGAAACTCGGTCGGCATCACGTCCGGCGAGGTACCCGTAGCGATCATAGATATGTGGGCCGAGTTTGGTTTGAAATCCCAGCGCCAGCAATGACTCCTGAGCAATCTTCACCGTTTCCTGACTGTAGGCTGGAGCCGCCGGACAAAACAGGCCAATTGCATCGCCCTGCTTTAACCGGCTGGGTTTTATAATTGTAGTTGGCGGCTGATTTGACGTCAGCGAAAGAAAGGGTGCAAGGCTGGTCGCCTGTAGAAATGAACGACGTGAAGGCATCGAAATTGGAGATCTATCTGTGCAGAAAGATAACCGAAAACAGGCGACTGGGCAAGCGCACTCAGTAGCTCTATACTCTATAGACCTTTTGATGTGAATTAACCAACATAGCTATGCTAACCAAATCACATTTACGATTCCTTCGCGTCTTATTGGGCCTGTTTTGGGCGTTTACAACAGTCCAGGCCGCTGCGCCATTAACAACCATTTCGCAACTGACGGCCGACTGGCAACGGGCTAAAGAATACACCAAAGAGTATTTGGATGTAATGCCAGAAGACGGAGTAAACTACAAACCAACCCCCGAAATCCGCAGTTTCGCCGAGCAGATGTTACACTTAGCGGCCGCCAACTACAACTTTGGCGCATTGGCCAGTGGCAAACCAAATCCAATGCAGGGCAAAAAACTGGAAGAAATGGCCGAGCTTAAAAACAAGGCGGCTCTGACCAAAGCCGTCATGGACAGCTACGATTTCATGATTGACGGCGTGAAAGGTATGACCGATGCTCAATTGGGTGAATCGGTGAAAATGGGGCAACGCGAAATGACGAAAGAAGTTGTTTTGTCAAAAGCGTTTGAACACCAAACCCACCATCGGGGTCAGTGCACGATCTATATTCGAATGAAAGGGGTTAAGCCACCGCAGGAGAAATTGTTTTAATATTGAAAACATGAAGGCTCGCCCAAAGCGGGCCTTCTTCATGTTTAACGTATAGCGTTATAAGTCATTCAATTCTACCCACGGGCTTTAGCCTGTGTTTTATTTCGATGCATGCACGGGCTAAAGCCCATGGGTACAACACGACGCTGAAAACATACACACCGGCCCATCAGTTATTGAATAGCCAGTTTGCAAGAACGTTTTGACTTGCAATCAATTGGGTATTTTCTGTTAATGAGGACACCACCATCACGTTATTATTTTATTGCTCTTGGACTTATTGTTCTTCTAGGACAATGCCAGAACAAACAGCCTCAAGCCCCCAAAGCCGAAGGTTTCGATCCGCCTATACCTGAAACGATGTCGTATGTGGCTGGCCCCATTACATTTCAATTGACCGAGTTACAAGAGAAAATCAATAAGGAGCTCAACCCTGTTTTGGTCGGCAAACAAACCAAAGACGGCAAAACGAAAGGGATTATGTCGCTTCGGGTCAAGCGCCTGGGTTCGGTTCATGTTGAGTACGCCGATCAGCAGATAAAGCTGTCGGCACCACTTCAAATGTGGCTCACAAGGCCCTTTAGCCGCGATACGACGCCCCCTGAAAAGCCTTTTTGTGCGATAAACGTACATTTCAAAAGTCCAATCAGCGTAACACCCGACTGGCGTCTAGCCAGCCATACAACCTTTACGGATTATACCTGGATCGTTCAACCCAAGATTGTTGGCATTTCGCTAACCAATCTGGTTGAGAACCTGTTGGAAAAGCACAAGAGTGCGATTGAAATGGCCATCGATTCGGCAGTTCATAAAGAACTCCGACTCGATAAAATGGTGAAACCGATCTGGCACGATATGCAAGACCCGCTGCTGATTAACAAGGAGTATGGTCTTTGGTTAATTCCTAAACCCGTCAGTGTATCATCCGGCTTAGTGACAGGCGATTCGACCCAGTTAACAACCCATGTGCGGATTGCCATGGAAACGAAAACAGAGGTAAAGCCCGAAAAACCAGTACATGCGCGCACCCCATTGCCTCTTTTGCAGAAACGGGAGCAGGTTTCGCAAATCTCGGATTTGCATCTGATGAGTTTTGTTCCCTACTCCGATATTAATCGAATGCTGGCGCTTACAGTAAAGAATAAAAAACTGGCACTGGGCAGCCTGACAATCAAAAGTATTTCGGTTTATGGAGGCCAGCATTCGCTGATTGTAAAAGCCGATCTGGCTGGACTTCTGGATGGCATCGTTTACTTACGAGGCAAACCAACGTTCGATACGTTAACCAACACACTGAAAATCAAAGATCTAGATTTCGATGCAGAATCGGGCAGTGTATTGTCGAAAAACACAGGAGCTGTTTGGCACGACGGTTTGCGTACCTTATTGCAAGGGTTACTGACGATTCGATTAGCCGATGATATTGCTAAGATACCTCAGGAAATCGATAAGGCGTTTGAGAAAGGAGGAGCCGGGAAGAAAACGGATCTGGGGATAAACGCCTTTCGATTTACACCCCAGAAAATAGCCATTCGACCCGACGGCATCCAGACTCTGATTAATGTTGAGTCGAAAATAGTGTTGAAAGTAAACAAGTTATAATCTTTATTTTTTGACAGGATTTACAAGATTTTCAGGATTTTTATTCTATCTACTAATCTTGTAAATCCTGTTAATCCTGTCGAAAACAATTCATTTTATGGTTCTTTTTATCAGCCTAGTTGTATTAATAATTGGTTGGCTCGTTTGGCGATACCTGAGCCAGAAGCAACAGGACGCGCAACCCCTGCCCAGCAACTATCCGCAATTATTACAAGCCTATATCCCTTATTATCAAGAACTAAGTCCAGACAAAAAGAAGCTATTCGAAGATCGGGTCAATCATTTTCTGCATCATGTCAAGATCGAAGGCGTAGCTACGACTGTCGACGATGTTGACAAAGTTTTAGTAGCCAGTAGCGCTATTATTCCTATTTTCGGTTTCACCGATTGGTATTATCCGCTGACCAACGTACTACTCTACGAAGGCAGCTTCAACGCCGATTTTCAGACGACGGGCGAAGGGAGAAATATTCTGGGTATGGTCGGTGAAGGCGGTGCCTTGCAGAGCACGATGGTATTGTCGAAGCCGGCTCTGCACGAGGGGTTTGCCAATGAAACTAGTAAAGGCAACACGGGCATTCATGAATTTGTCCATCTCCTCGACAAGGCCGATGGCTCTACGGATGGTTTGCCAGAATATCTCCTGGAGAAAGACCACATTAAACCGTGGTTGCAATTGATCCATAAAAGTATCCACGATATCAAAGCCAATCATTCCGATATCAACCCATACGGTATTACTAACGAAGCCGAGTTCTTCGCCGTCGTATCTGAGTACTTCTTCAAACGCCCTGATTTACTGCACGAAAAACACCCGGAGCTTTTCGCAAGACTGGAAGAAATTTTCCATCAGCATCCGTTGGAAGAGTAGACAGACTGGCGCAGGTATATCGAGGTACTATTAGCCCACGGCTTTAGCTGTGGGCTAATACAGGTCTGTTTCCGGCGATTGTTTAACTCAAATTAATTTATTCGGACTAATTCAACCCCTTCTACTGCTTCTCCAGTTTCTTCAACTCCTTCTGAATATACTCTTTCGATAACCAATTCGTACCAATCATAACGCCTTCGATGTTTTTGGTCTGATTGATATCTTTCAATGGGTTGCCGCTAAGCAGCACTAGATCTGATACGTTACCAGTTTTAACGGTTCCCCAATCTGGCTTGTTGAAATAAGATGCGACGTTGACGGTTCCGGTGCGCAGGACTTCATAGGGCGTTAATCCAGCATCGACCATGTACTTCATTTCGTGGTGAATCGAGAAGCCAGGCACGTTGAAAATTTGGGGAGCATCGGAGCCAAGCAACAGCTCAACGCCGTTTTTCTGGCATTCATAAATCAACTTCCGGCGAATCTGAATCAGCTTTTCGGCGTGTTCTTTTGAAAAGTTGGGATTAGCGAGGTAGCCAACTTTTGTGTTCACCCAACCTTTTAGCTGTTCTGGTTTCATATATTTCATTTCTGGATCATTGGAAAACGCATCTGCCGGAAGTGGAGAAAGCCAGCGTTCAGCCAGTGCTTGCGTGGGCACCACTCGAATATGTTTTTCCCGCAATCCTTTCACGAGTTTCGGAATTTGCGAAGCATCGGCCCGATAGGCAATCCAGGACGCAAACAAACCCGTTTCTGGTTCAGCTAACGTATCGGATCGTGGGACGATGGCCTCGACAAATCCATCCATATGGTCAATCGACGAATAACCTGCATCGATAGCTCGCCAAACACCTACATTAAAGGATACGTGACCTGCAAATGGAATACCGACTTCGTGGGCCGTTTTGGCAATCGCTGGAAACGTCTCTTTGGTAAGCCCCGGATGTAGTTTCAGAAAATCATAGCCAGCCGCTTTCTGCTCCCTCACCATTTCGGCACCTCGCTCGGCAGTTTTTACCGTTTGACCATTGAATGACGGGCCAGTTGCATAAAAGTGCGGACCAAGAATTTCACCATTATTGATTTTGCTGCGTAGCTCCAGATGTTTAGGGTGTCCCAGCATTCCCCGAATGGTTGTGATGCCGTTTGCCAGATAGAGAATCAGCACTTCTTTCATCGGTTCAATGTCATCAATAGGCGGAACGTGGGCGTGGATTTCGGCCCAACCGGGCGTCAGGTATTTGCCTTTCGCATCAATGACCAATGCCTCTTTACCGAATTTCACGCTTCCCTCATTGCCCATTGCTGTTATCCGACCATTGCGCACGACGACAGTCTGGTTGTCAATCACGCGCTCCCGATCCATAGGAATGACATTCACGGACTTGAATACAATGTCGCGCTGGCCGTTGCTGGTGAGCTCCTGAGCGAGAAGCAGAGAGCACGGAGCCAGGAGCAGGGTTATGAGTAGAAGGGAGAGGAGGAGTTTCATAGTTATACTAAAGCTTTTGGTTAGGAGGTCCTTGTACCCATGGGCTTCAGCCCGTGTTTCATTCTCTAATTAATACACGGGCTAAAGCCCATGGGTACAACCTAATTAGCTAAGTCGTTGAACCTATTCGGATTGGTTCGGTTTGGACTAATAGCCATCAGGTCGGTAAATTTATTCAATTCAGTACGAATTACCGACGAATTTTAGCTTAGCCTAAAACGATCTACTCTATGAAAATCAACGCAATAATAACGGGTGCCACGGGCATGGTGGGCGAAGGTGTCCTGATCGAATGTTTGCAACATCCTGATGTAGAACAGGTGTTGGTCATCAACCGGAAACCGGGCGGTGTAGTGCACCCCAAGCTGAAAGAAATTATCCACAAGGACTTTTTCAATCTGGCCCCCATCGAGAGTCAACTGAGCGGCTATAATGCCTGTTTTTTTTTGCTTGGGTGTCTCGTCGGTTGGAATGAAAGATGACGAGTATAAGCGTATGACCTACGATCTGACTATGAACTTTGCTAACGTACTGGCAAAGCTTAACCCTGACCTGACCTTCGAGTATGTGTCTGGCGGTGGTACCGATAGCACCGAGAAAGGTCGTCTGGCGTGGGCACGTGTGAAAGGTGCTACCGAAAATGCGCTGATGCGACTGTTCAAAAACTCGTATATGATGCGTCCGGGCTTTATGAAGGCGACGCCCGGCCAGAAAAACGTGAAGAGTTATTACAAATACCTTGATTGGTTATATCCTATTGGCCGGGCGCTTTATCCTTCTGGCTTTTCAACTTTGCAGGAGTTGGCGCTCGCCATGATCAAATCGGCTGCGAATGGGTACGAAAAGCAGATTCTGGAAGTGAAAGACATTGTTGCGCTAGCAAAATGGTGATTTTTTAAACGCAGAGAAAGCGGAGGTTTCGCAGAGAACACAGAGATTAATTAGTTTAGGCTCTGTGTTCTCTGCGAAACCTCCGCTTTCTCTGCGTTTAAAACTAGTTTGCAGGAATAGAGCGTATTTGTACTTCTCTGACCTCTACGGTGGCTCCATAATCCAGCGTTGGGCAGTCTTTGGCCATTTCTACGGCACTATCCAGATTGGCGGCCAGTACTCGAATTACACTCGTTACTTTAAAATCCGCATCGGCCACAACTCCCTGTTCTACTTCTCGTTGTGATCCTGTCACAACAAAACCGGGCTGTGTAATCAGGCTACTTCCTACAAAGGTGCCCTGGTCTGTCCAGAATTGAATCAGTTTCCTCCACTTTTCGGTATTCAGCGCCTGTTGCTCTGGCGTTAAAGTCTTCTGGATACTGAATCGTATCAAAAAAACATACTCATTCATAGTCGTTTGTGTTTTGTTTATAGCCTAATTGGCCGACACAAAACTAGATGGATGAGCAAGTCCAGAATTGTAAAAAATCACTGACTTGATAGTCAATAGAACGCAGATAATTATGAGGTCAATGATCAATTATGATTTAGCATTAAGCTGATCGTAAAAATCTTGTAAAATCAGAAGGATCATAAAAATCAGCGGCCCATCTTCACCAATAGCCTCCTGATTGAAAGAAAAGATGAGGAACCTGGCCTGTGAATGACCGAAAGTCTTTGATGAAATGGGCCTGATCGAAATAGCCAGCCTGGTGGGCCATTTCTGTCAGACTTTGCGTAGAAGAATACTGATTAATCACCGAACGTAACCGTACGATTTTCGAAAACTGCTTGGGTGAAGTTCCTACAATTCGCCGGAAGCGTTTCTCGAAAGGGTCCTGACTAATGGGCAAATCGGCTAGTAATTCGTTGATGCGTACCGTGCCGTTGGACAATTGAATTTGCTGGATGGCCTGCTGCACTAGCCAATCGGTGGTGGTTTCCTGTAGCCTCGCGATTAGGAAGTGCTCTACGATTGTCACACGCTGTTGATTGTTTTTTGCTTCGGCCAAACGTTCTTCCACTTCGCTTACAATCTTGCGTGGCATCAGCTCATCTAGTGTGGCACTGCTACCAAATAATTCGTGAAGAGGTTCTCTAAACAAAGCCGCAGCTCCGCCTTCATTAAAAATGACCAATAACGTAGCTGCCTCCGGAGTATAATCAACCAAACGCATTGAGTTTCGTAAACCCGTTATCACCGCTGTGGGCATAGGCCCTACGTTGACGCCTTCCGCATAACGCACGTTTCCTTTATACCGAAACGCCATGACAATAGACGTGCTAGGCAGCAGTTTATTAACCATCCCTTGTTCACTCTCAATGAGCATGAACGCCTTGACAAATGGCCTTAATCGCTCAACCGGGAAATAGCGTTCTGTTTTCATCGGCGTACCTTAACTGGCTATTTTTCACTCAACTACCGAAACGATAACGTAATTGTCGTTTCGAGTAATTCCGTAAAACACCTGTTTGTTTTTGATGCTTCGGTCGATAGCAAATGCCTGCCCTTCGCTGACGGTCGGAATGGTTTTTACGTATTGAAGTGTATGTCCACGTTCGGGTAATTTCAACGCATACATCTCGGGTTTATCGTGACCAGTGCAGTAAAGAAGACCATCAGGCCCCCACGTTCCACCCGACGTGCTGTAAGGTGCAAAAGCTTGCAACACATTCGCTGGAAACGCCCAGACTTCGAGTTGCTGCCAATTCTCATTGAATTTGACCAATGTTGTCCAGCGATTATCGCGCCCCTCGGCCATCGACTTGTTTGAGTAATTTGCAAACGCTACCCACCAATAACCGTCGTGAAAATCGGCCCAGGTCATGGAACCGGGAAAGAGCCCAAAGCTATGATTGCCAATGTGCTTCAACGTTCGCGTGTCGAAAATCTCAATCGAACTCGCCATCGGTACGTCGGGGTAATTCGAGTGTGTGCAATAGAGTTTCTGACCAATCACTACGCCACTGTTCATGTGTTTCAACAAGCCCGTACTGTCACTCCAGGCCGCGACCTGCTTGCCATCAGATTTGGTATGCTTCGTCAGCGAGTGATTGTTGATGACGTAAAAATAGGTCTGATCGACCGCGACGCCCTGCTGAACTTCTTTCAGCTGAAACCGCCGGATTTCGGTCGTCTTCTGGGCTTTACTTATAGTTGAAGAAACTAGAATTAGTAGCAGAACAACACTCGTCTGTAGCCAATAAACGCGCATGTTTTTTGAGTTTCGCTGGTAATGGGCGTAAGTTACAGGGCATCCTACTATTTTTGGTATTATTTGTCGCGAATGAATTCATCTCCAGATACAGCTCCTCTTCTCACCATTCTTTACCAGTCCGCTGATTTAGTTGCTATCAATAAACCACACGGTTTGCTAGTTCACCGTTCTCCCATTGCCAGCAATGCCAGCGAATTTGCCGTACAGATTCTCCGAGATCAGTTGGGGCATCGTGTGTATCCCGTTCACCGGCTCGACCGCAAAACGGGTGGCGTATTACTCTTCGCCCTAACCGAATCCATGAACTCGCTCATGCAGCAGCAGTTTATGGAAGGTGGCGTTGATAAAAGTTATCTGGCCATTGTCCGCGGTTTTACACCCGACGAACAGACCATTGATTATGCTTTACGTAACGATGAAACGGGTGTATTCCAGGATGCAGTAACCCATATCAAGACGCTTCAACGAACCGAAATCCCTCTGCCATTTGGCAAACACGCTACGTCTCGTTATTCGTTGGTGGAGCTAACCCCAGATACCGGCCGCATGCATCAGTTGCGCAAACACATGGCGCATATTCTCCACCCCATCATCGGCGATCGACCTCACGGCTGTAACAAGCAAAACAAGCTGTTTAAAGAGCATTTCGAGATGAACACCATGCTTCTACACGCCCGTCAGCTCAAGTTTACGCACCCCATTACTGAGGAACGGATTACGATTATAGCCCCTTTTCAGACGGAGTTTGAGCGGATGTTGGGGGAGTTGTTTCGCGAGGCTAGTCCAGTGAAATAATTAGGTACAACTTTTTATTATTTATTTGCAGCTAGCAGCTAGAGGAATAATGTAGTCAATACTCAATTCCATATGAGCCTTATTAGGTATTGCCTTTATTAGTAGGATTATGTCTGGCTTTCTTTTTCTGTCGGAATTTCTTAAGTAAATCGTCAGAAAACGTCTTCTTCCACTTTGGGGCCAAATAAATACTACACAAAATAAGCAGGTCATCCGTTGACGACGTGCTTATTTTCTGCCAGTTATTAACAGCCCGTTTCGTTGCTCGTTCTACAGTTCCGACATCAATAGGCGCATTATCGGTGTCTTCTTGACAGGCAAGCAGGTCAATTACAGCAATCGGATTGTTTTCATGCTCGAATGCTCGCGATTTGAGATTGTAAAGGATAATGTGTTTTTGTGCATCCTTCTCAATAAGTACAGCGATTCGTGGTTCGTTACTTTTGTAAATGCGTGATGAATATAAACTGTCGTTAAGCTTCGCAACAAGATCTCGGTGTTTATCAAAAATGGCGGTGTGATGAGCGAGCGGATCATGGATGGTACCGTCGTCAGCCGCGTTGAAACTGCCAACGAAAGCCGCTTCTTGCTCAGGATTCGTCAGATCAATTTCCTCTTCATCGGATTCGGGCAGAATCGATAAGCCAAACGTTTTATTAGATCGATCGTGGTGTTTCCGCATGCTCTCAAACACGGAGGCAATCTTGTTGCAGGCTTTAGAAGCCGCATCTTTTTGGCTTGGCTCAAACGTGTAGATATACACTTTACGGGCTGGGTCAACCGTGAAGCGAATAATTCGCCCGGCCCGCTGAAACACAATATCGGCACTGTCGGCCGGATCGTAATTAACAACTACGTTTGCATCCTGTAAGTTGACACCGATGCCGTTGGCATCGGTACAAATAAGTACATTGACAGGGAAAGTAATTTTCTTTGTGCCGCGCGAGATAGGCGAGAAATTATCCATAATCTCGTTACGCTTATCGGTATCTTTCAGTGCATATCCTTCTTTTCCTTGCCGTACCACCATACACTCGACTGATAAGGACGGCTTTATCTTTTGTAAAAACTCAGTAATAAACAATGCCGTTGCATGACGCTCAACGAAAACCAATGCCTTCTCTTTTCCATCAACTACATGTACTTTAAGCAGGTCGCACAGTTTCTGAACCTTATCATCTCGTTTCAATAACTCAAGACGTTGCTGAATATGGTACAGTTTTTCCCGACGAAGTTTTATGTCTTCACGCATCAGAAAACCGTATGGCTTACCAGCTTCTTCATCTGGGAAAGCCGCCATTTCTTCCTCTGAATATCGTTGATAATCAGGAAATAAAGGAGGAGCAGGTGCTTTAGCCTGATCGTCGCGCTTGCCAAGCGTGAGCAGATTTTTTATCAGGCATTGTACTACAGCAGGGGGTGAACCCAGCCATGATGTAATGAAATGTCCATTAGCTGAGTTAATCCCGAATGAGCGGTAATCATCCCGCCTGTCATCAAAACCATCACCTACATTTGGTGTATCCTGCGCAAACAAACCGGCGTCAAACGCTGCACGTAGGTCTTCAAACTCGGGTAGCTTATAGCTAACTTTCCGTAAATAAACTCGTTCCGGCATGAAACGCGGTTGTGTGCCGAATTGAATGAAGACACGGTTGTTTACAGTATCGCCCCGCTCCCTTGCCAACGTCAATACCTGTCGAAGGCCAAGTGAGCTAACAAAATTCAGTTTGGTTAATTGGGCTAACGTTAGTCCTTTTCGTTTCTTTTCTACGTTCTGTTTCTCCAAGGTTTCGGGCAAAAAGCGGAGCAAACTCTCAATATTACCCGGATTGGTGCCATAAGGCGTGGCTGTTAGCAAAACAATCAAGGCTTTTCGCTCTTCGACAAGCGGTCGTATCCGGTCAAGAGCAACACCGCCACGGGCTTTTTCGCGCTTAGCTTCGTCTCGGTATTTTTTGTCTTTCTTTTGCCAGTCGGAACGATCTTGATTGCGGTATGTATGGGCTTCATCAATGAGAATGAGCGTCTTGTCTGTCACATCGCTTAGGCGCTGGTCTAGCTGGGCCACTTTGTGGTACGGTCGCTCCGAGGTGGACATGAATAACAAGTGACTATTAAACAGATCGTCATGAAAATCTCTAAGCTTCAGTTGTTTCTTCCACTCAGCGTGTACGGCAGACGGTGCTATCAGGACTACGTTCTGAATAATATTCAGATGCTTTAACAGAAACACAAGTTCAGCCCCAATAATGGTTTTGCCCAAGCCTGTAGCAGCTAGAACTACAGCAGCCCTATGTTGTTTACAAGCTTCGATAGCCCGCACAATGACCCACTGCTGATAGTAGACAGGCAGATGCAAACCAGGTACGTTACCTCGATCAAAGAGAATATCGAAAGCTGTCAGGAATTTCAGGTAAGCATGAAAAGGTGGTGCTAGCTTGAGCCATTCTTCCAAAACCTTTAAAATGGGTAGTGTAACATCTTTAGCTGTTTTTGAGGCCTCATCGAACCAATCGCTGGATTCTTTGATGACGGCTGAATCTCGGCTGGCACTGATCTGTTCGTGCTGCGTAAGGATGCCATAGACTGTATAGTTGCCGGAACCATGGCATAACACTGTTTGGTCGCAGATGTAGAACTTACAGTGGTAATCTACATCCATAGAGCGAGCATCATAGATAATAAACTCCTTCGCTTTTATCCGTCGAATAACATCTCGCACAATGGGCGTATAGTAACCTGTTTTTTTTCCTTTATCTAACTCAGTTTTAATCTCATCACGTACGGCCAGCCGGGCGTTGTCGCCTTCGTTACGGCCAACCAGAATATGAAACTGAACCGATGATTGATTCGGGAGGAGATAACGACGGCCAAGGGTGTAGCCAGCTAACCGGAAGTAGCCACTGGCAACGCGAATTAGCTTTCGGACTTCGGGGTAATAGGCTTTCAGAAACACACCAAGCGTACCCGCACCAACGCCATGTAGCGGCTTACCCGTTTCCGTATCCAGGATGAGCCGGGACTTAGGTTGCTTCATGAATAGGTTATTGTCAGCTACGCCAGAAGATCTGTCAACTGTGTGATAAGTGATTTAGGATATATCTGTAAAGTCTCCGTCTCTTTCAAGACTTCGTCGTCTATTGGGTGTAGGCTGATGTAACGGGACTTGTTCCTAAGAAATACCTTCAAGTCAGATTCTGGGAAACACAGCTGCTCAAGGAATCCGCCAATATGCCGTCCGCTTTTCATGGCTGCTCTTGTATATTCCTGTCCCTTCTTACGGCGCACTTCTGGATCATTAAATTTTGATGTTATTTCAACCGCAATATCAACATCGCCTAAATCTGTACTATCGGGCCGGATATAGCTACCAAACAGAATTACTTTTGTTATCTTATGCACATACTTTTCATTGCAATTCACCTCCTCTACGCGTTTCATAAATTCTGCTAAAATTTGATCAGCTTTCTGCCGACTAATCCTTGGAACCGCGCGTGCTAATCTCAACGAACGGCCAAGTGGAAGCAGTTCATGCCATACTTCTTCATTAAAATCTGGGTCTATCTGATCACTGATGATTTGCTCACAATAGCCAAGTCCTATCAATTCTGAACAAAATCTATTTGCGTCTTCCGGAGACATAGCAAAAAAGTAGGTGATACTATCTAGACAGAACCGCTCATGTCGTTTGAAGAAGTCTCTAACTTTTAGGACTGGCTGACCTGCGATGATTTGGCCTTTTTCAATTTTCATTGGTGTGGGATGTTACAATTAATGACGCAGCAAGTTATATTTTCGGGCTTATAAGGTTATAGTGTTTATAGTTAAACGGTTATAAATCCATCTCTATCTTAAGATATGCGTTTTATACGGCATTAGAGAAAGTGAGAATATATTGTATAGTATCTCAGTCAAGCAGCTTCCTCAATGATTCAGGATCAGGCAATACGTTCCGCAGGTGTTCCGGTAGGTCTGAACTGAGTTGATAGGTTGCTACACCCATCGGATTTTGAATGGCCTGAAAGGCGTAGTCAACTGTCTTGTCGTTTTTCTCTTTGCACAGCACAATACCTACTGCCGGATTTTCATCGGGCATTCGCTCCTGATCATTCAATACATTTAGATAAAAGTTTAGTTGTCCAGCATCAGCAGGTTTAAACCTTCCCTTTTTCAGTTCAACGGCAACCAGGCATTTCAACTGGCGATTATAGAAAAGCAGATCGACAAAGAACTCTTCGTCATCGACCAGTAGCCGGTGCTGATTCCCAATAAAAGCAAATCCTTTCCCTGCCTTAAGAATAAAATCCTTGATATTTTGCACAATACCTTTCTCAACAACTCGCTCATCATCTGCTTCTACATTAATAAAGTCGAGCAAATACTCATCTTTGAAAGCCTGAAGAGCTGACTCCCGAATCGTTTCCGAGAGTGTATTTGAGAAATTATTAGCTAAAGTCTGGTCGCGTTTCTGATAGACTTTCGCCTTGATTTGCCAATCAAGCATTTCGTGAGTCCACTGATTAGCTACAGCTTTTTGCATGTAAAATACGCGTTCCTGTAGATCGTGGCAACGGTTCAGTAACAGAATATGATGCGAGAAGCCAATCCCTAAAAAGATATTTAATTCGATATCATTCAATTGGGCAGACACCGTCTGCCCAATTGAATTCCCTTGTTCATTCGCCCCTTTTGGCTGATTAGTCATCAATTGACTAAATACCTGCGAATAGGCATCTGCGAACTGACGCATATTCTTTAGGTTTCTGTAAGAGAAGCCCTTAAGACCTGGCAATTGTTTCTGCAAATCGATTGAAAGCTGTTCCAAAACCTTCGCTCCCCATTTTTCAGCGGCAATTTTTTCGGACAATCGTTTCCCTACAGCATAGTAAAGCAGTAATAATTCGCTATTGACCATACGGGCTGCTCGGTAGCGGCTTTGCAGGATATGGTCTTTAAGTTCCAGTAAAAAGCTAGTATAGTTTGGTTCCATAATAAGGTTACGGTTAGGCGTAAGAACAAGCTAAAGTAACCAAATAAATATATTTTAATTACTAAAAGACAAAAAAGCCCATTTACAGATTAATAGGCTCAACTTCGAGCGCTTCATTTCCTTATTTTGCGTGACAGCGGATTTATGCCGCATCCCCCTATCCTCACCCATATCTATAACCTCATGTTTTTTAATAGTAGGCCAATCAAATTTTTCGCTTTTCAATTGTAAAAAATCTGACGTGAACACGAAACGTAGAACTTTTCTTCAGACAGTCGCCGGATTAGTCAGCCTGAGTGCCCTACCGGGTCTGGCCACGGCAAAAGCCCCAAAGAAGCCACTGGTGGTGTTTGTTACCGGCGATCATGAGTATAGTGGCGAACTAACCTTACCACTTATTGCCGCTGAACTTGAGAAGAACTACGGCATGCGGACCAAAGTCCTGAAGGCTTACCCCGACTATAATGGCGAAAAAGATATTCCCGGCCTTGAAGCCCTGAAAGAGGCCGATCTGGCCGTTTTTTATCTGCGTTGGCGTCAACTCCCCAAGGAACAACTCCAATTCATTGACGACTATCTGAAATCAGGCAAGCCTGTCATGGGCTTCCGTACCACAACGCATGCGTTCAACTTTCCCGAAGGTGATGAGCGCATCCGGTGGAATTCGTTTGGCGAGTTTGCATTTGGCGCTCCTCCGGGTTGGGGTGGCAAGGCGGCCCATACACACTACGGACACAAGAGCACGACCGATGTGACGATCATTCCAGAAGCGGCCAAGAATCCGATTCTTACGGGTGTTGCTCCGAGCTTCCATGCATCGTCCTGGCTTTATCGCGTTCAGCCCGATTATCCGGCCAAAGGGTCAACCTGGTTGCTGATGGGCAAATCGGTGAACCCTGATAAGCCAGCCATCGAAAACCCTGTTGCCTGGACATGGAAAAACGAATGGGGCGGCAAAGCTTTCCTGACCACGCTAGGACACCCCGAAGATTTTCAGGTCGAATCGTTTCAGCGGCTAGTTATCAATGCGATTCACTGGGAGTTAGGGCTGCCGATCCCAAAAAAATGGAAGGGAAAAATTGACATCAATGTGCCCTACGGCCACCCAAAAAAATCCTGATTTATGAAATCGTTTGTTTCTAGTAGAACTAACATCTATAGCTTACTCCTGATTGTTGGCGCTATCCTCATCGGGTTTAGTGCTTTTCAGTCAGGCCAACTGTCAAGTTCAGGTAATGCCTTTCAGCCGATCACGCTGAAGAAAGGCACACATATCAGTCTGATTGGCAACAACTTGGGCTCTCGAATGATGAATTTCGATCATTTTGAGACCGAAATGCAGGTTCGCTACCCCGACGATCAGCTTTATATCCGTAACATGTGCGATCCGGGCGACACACCCGGTTTCAGACCTCGTTCGAGCCGGTTTTCGCCCTGGGCTTTTCCGGGTGCCGAGCGTTTTCAAACCGAATATGCGAACCCATCGGATAGTCAGGGCCAGTTTGAATCGCCGGATGAGTGGCTTACTCGGCTCAAAACCGATGTGATCATCGCCTTTTTTGGCTACAACGAATCCTTCCAGGGAAAAGCGGGGCTGGACAATTACAAAGCTGAGCTGGACGCTTTTATCAAACATACGCTGAGTCAGAAATACAACGGCACTACAGCTCCACAGCTGGCTATTGTATCGCCCATCGCGTTCGAAAACTTATCCGACAAATACGATCTACCAAATGGCAAAGTCGAGAACGAGAACATTTCGCTCTATGCGAATGCCATGAAGGAAATCGCAGAGAAAAACAAGGTCCTTTTTGTCGATGCCTATACACCTTCTCAGCAGTGGTACGATTCCATCGCAGAACCACTGACAATTGATGGTTCTCAACTAACCGATGAAGGTTACAAAAAGCTAGGCCCTCTGCTCGTCGACCAGGTTTTCGGCAAATCGTCGCCTAAAGCTGAAGCCAGACGGAAACTGGTTTATGATGCTGTTATAGAGAAAGACTGGATGTTTCATAACGACTATAAAATTCCGAATGGCGTTCACGTCTACGGTCGTCGCTATAACCCATTCGGGCCTGACAATTATCCTGCTGAAATCGAGAAAATCCGGCAGATGACGGCCATTCGGGATACAGCGGTATGGCTCGCGGCATCGAAAGGCGAAAAAATGGACGTTGAAGCTGCCGATGAGCGAACAAGAAAACTGCCTGAAGTAAAAACCAATTTTAACCCGGAGAAAAACGGTAGTCTGACGTATCTGTACGGGCAGGAAGCACTGAGCAAACTTAAAGTGCCACAAGGCTATAAAATCGAATTATTTGCTTCCGAAGAAGAGTTCCCCGATCTGGCGAAACCCATGCAAATGTCATTCGATAACAAGGGGCGGCTTTGGGTGGCAGCTATGCCCAGCTATCCGCACTACAAACCCGGTGACCCGAAGCCCAATGACAAAATCCTGATTCTGGAAGATACCAACGGCGACGGGAAGGCCGATAAGCAAACGGTTTTTGCTGATCACCTGCACCTTCCGCTTGGCTTTGAAATCGCTAAAGAAGGCGTCTACATCTCACAGGGACCGAATTTAAAGCTTTTCACCGATACAAACGGTGACGACAAAGCCGACAAAAGTGTGATTCTGATGAGTGGCTACGACGATCACGACACCCACCACAATAGCCACGCTTTTTGCGTTGATCCATCTGGCGCGATTTACTCTGGCGAAGGGGTGTTTTTGCACACCAACGTCGAAACTTCGTATGGACCGGTTCGAGCTACGAATGGCGGATTTTATCGTTATGCCCCCCAACTGCACAAGCTGGAACGCACGGCGCAACTTTCCATCCCGAACCCCTGGGGTATTGCCTTCGACGATTGGGGTCAACCGTTCTTCGCCGAAACCTCCAGCCCGGATGTTCGCTGGATGATGCCCGGTTCGGTACTACCTCGCTATGGCGAATACACCCACAAGTCGGTTCAATTGGTTGAAGATGCGCACCGGGTTCGGCCTACTTCTGGTTTGGAATTCGTATCCAGTCGCCATTTCCCAGACGATATTCAGGGTGATTTCCTGATCAATAACACCATCGGTTTCCTGGGCACGAAAGAACACACGCTCGTCGACGATGGAACCGGCTATAAGAGCAAGCACCGCGCGGATTTAGTAGTAAGTGAAGACCGCAATTTCCGGCCGGTCGATATGGAGTTTGCTCCCGATGGTTCACTGTATTTGATCGACTGGCACAACATTCTGATCGGCCACATGCAGCACAACGCCCGCGATCCCCTGCGCGACCATTCACATGGCCGGGTGTATCGGATTACGTATCCCTCACGCCCACTGGTGACGCCGGCTAAAATAGATGGCGCCAGTGTCGAGCAATTGCTGGACAATCTCAAACTGCCAGAATACCGCACCCGTTACCGCACCCGCCGTGAACTCCGCGGTCGGGATGCCTCGGAGGTATTAGCCAAATTGAAAACGTGGGTAGCTGGTCTAGACAAAAAAGATCCTCGTTACGAGCACCATCTGCTGGAAGGCTTATGGGTGAGTTGGGGCATGGACAAAGTCGATCAGACTCTGCTCCGGCAAGTGCTGAAAGCCAAAGATTACCACGCCCGAGCTGCTGCCGTTCAGGTAGTTCGATACACTGGGCACCAAGTGAAGGATCAGGCTGATTTGTTGATGCAGGCAGTTAAGGATGAGAATAGTCGGGTTCGGCTAGATGCTATCGTTGCCGCTTCCTGGATCGGGAAAGAAAAGGGTCTTCCTATTCTGGCCGAAGCTGCCAAAAAGCCACTGGACGATTGGATGATTCATGCCTACGATGCCGCCGTTGCGCACCTGAAAGGCGAAAACGTGAAGAAGGAGAAAGAAGTAGCAGAGAAAACAACGCTAAAAGGCCCGGATTTGGCGATGTTTAATATGGGTAAAGCAATCTACGCCAAAGAAGGTTACTGCACCACTTGCCACCAACCCGATGGCAAAGGCCTTGCGGCTTCTGGATTTCCGCCACTTACGGGTACGAATTGGGTGTCTGGCAACGAAGAACGACTGATAAAAATAGTCTTAAAAGGTGTTATGGGACCAATCGAAGTGGTTGGTAAGAATTATCCTGGACAAGTGCCTATGACCCCCTTTGGCGGCTTGTTGAAAGACAATGAAATTGCTGCCGTATTGACCTACGTACGGAATTCCTTCGGTAACAACGCTTCGCCCATTACGCCTGAAAAGGTGAAACAGGTCAGAGCGGCCACGGAACGAAAAAAAGACTTCTATTCGCCGGATCAATTGTTGAAAGATCATCCGATGGAGAAGTGATTATCAACCAGAGAGTGGTGTCAGATTCTTAAATCTGACACCACAAGTCAAATAGTGACTAGGCCAACTACATGAAAAAACAAAGTCTTTAACTAATGCCCAATTCACTAGTTTCACCCGTCGGCTTCAACGTATTAGCCTGGACAGCTGTAATGTCCGAAGAATTGAATCCGATCACAGAGCGGCTTAAAACCATCGGTTATGATGGAATCGAGTGCTTTGTCGATAATACAGATGTTTCTGCCTACCGCCAGTTTGGCGATCACCTGAACCAGCTTGGCTTGCAAAGTACTTGCGTCGTGGTGGTGGGTCCCGACGAAAATCCGGCCAGCGAATCAGCTAAAGTTCGGGAGCAAGCCGTTGATTTTTTGAAAGGTGTCATCGACCGCGCCCATGCCATGAATGCATCGGTTCTCTGCGGCCCATTTCATTCCGCTTTTGCTACGTTCACACGCCGGGAGCCACAGCCCGATGAATATGCACACAGTGCCGAAGTGTTGCACATCGTCGGCGACTACGCCAAACAGGCAAACATCGTACTGACGCCCGAAGCGTTAAATCGCTTTGAGTGTTATCTATGCAATACGATGGAGCAATTGTCGCATCTGGTTCACTTGGCCGATCATTCGAATGTTCGGGCGATGTTCGATACGCACCATGCCAATATGGAGGAAAAGCAATTTTCGAAAGCAATTCAGACCATTGCTCCCGTACTGGCACACGTACACATCAGCGAAAATGATCGGGGTACACCCGGTGACGGACACATTCCCTGGGATGACACCTTCCGAACACTAGCCGAAATCGACTATAAAGGCTGGATGACGATTGAAGCGTTTACCCGCAATGACATTGATTTCGCCAATTCGATCAACGTCTGGCGCGAATACAACGACCCCTGGGATATTGCTGAAAACGGCCTCAAGTTCATCAAAGCCATGCAGGCTAAATACGCCAATTAATCGTGTTTTGTCATTCCTACGAAGGAGGAATCTCAAGCTTGACTGATATGAGAGTTTGAGATTCCTCCTTCGTAGGAATGACAAAAAAGGAGAAAAACGGATTCTATTTCAAAAACTTAGTCAGGTTTTCTTTCGTCACTAATTGAAACGGAATGAGCGTTTCTTTACCATAGGCTTGCCCTTTTGCGGCTTTCACAGCGGTTTCAACAGCTTTCGATCCTTGTTCTTCAGCATTTTGAAAAACCGTAGCGTCCAGTGTTCCTTTCTTTACGGCCTGTAGACCATCTGGAATAGCATCGATACTCACGACAATTACTTTGTCTTTCAGACCAGCATCGGTCAGGGCTTTCACAGCCCCTAAACCCATCTCATCATTCTGCGCGAAAACCGCATTGATCTGAGAGCCATACGACTGAATCCAGTTTTCCATCAGCGACATGCCTTTTGCCCGATCCCACTCGCCGGTCTGATGAGCAAGAAGTTTCAGGTTTGGGTATTGTTTCAGAATCTCCCGAGCGCCCTGCTCCCGTTTTATCTGCGCTGCCTGACCCATATAACCGTGCATCATCAGTACATTGCCTTTACCGCCCAGTTTCTCCGCAATGTATTTCATGGCAATTCGAGCTGATTCCACGTCATCGGAACCAACAAAAGCCGTGGGTTTTGCGCTCGTTTCTGAATTTACGTTGATGATTGGGATTTTGGCAGCCAACGCTTTTGTTACGGCTGGTGAACTGGCTTCTACTTCGCAGGGATTCATAATGATAGCATCCACTTTCTGGGCAATGAAGCTCTCAACCTGCTCCACCTGTTTCAGTGCAGAGCGCTCGGCATCAACCGTAATTAGCTCAACACCATCGGCTTCAGCCTTTTTAACCATGGCATCATGTACGTTGACGATAAATTCATTCTGCATACTGAGCATAGTCACACCCACTACTAGTTTTTTGCCTTCGCCATCGGCACTTTTTTCACTAGTTGACGATTGACTACACGCGGCAAGCAGGACACTAAGAAAGAACAAACTGCTCAGCGATGTTAACTGAATGCGTTTCATTATAAAATCAATTAGAAGGTTGTTTCAAACTATTCAGCACTACGGCCCCAATGATGATAACACCCATTACAACCTGTTGGTAATACGATGTTACGTTGAGCAAATCCAGGCCATTGCTGATAACACCAATCAGTAAAGCGCCCAACAGGGTTCCGATCATCGTTCCAGCTCCCCCCGATGTACTGGTTCCACCAATGATGGCAGCGGCTATAGCGTCCAACTCAAAACCTGCTCCGGCATTCGGCTGGCCGGTTGTGATGCGGGAAGTCAGGAGGATTCCGGCGAGGGCAGCCAATCCACCGCATAGGGTGTAAACGACCATTTTTACTTTGCTCAATTGAATTCCCGATGCTTTAGCTGCCTGTTCGTTTCCGCCCACAGCATACATATAGCGCCCTATAACGGTCTTCTTCAGAATAACTGTACAGATGCCAAAGAACACTACAAGGATAATAATCAGTGTGGGGACACCGAGTACTTTACCTCCCCCAATAAAGTTGAATGAATCAGACAGGTTAGAAATTGGTCGCCCTTTGCTCAGAATCAGGGCTAATCCCCGGCCAATGGTCATAGTGCCGAGGGTAACAATAAACGGAGGTACTTTCGTACGGGTAACAACAAAGCCGTTGAAGGCCCCAAACAGCAAACCCGCCAGTAGGCCAACACCAATTGGCACGATAACCGGATACGTATCAGCATGTGCAAACGAAGCCGCCACAACGCCCGTAACAGCAACAATCGAACCGATAGAGAGGTCGATGCCGCCTGTGATAATCACAAACGTAACGCCAAAGGCCAGTAATGCATTTATTGACACCTGCGTGACAATAATCATCAGATTCTGAATCGTGAAAAACCTCGGGGTTGTCATCGAAAGGGCAATGCAAATCGCCACCAGAACGATCAGAAGGACATATTTGCCAATATTTCGCATATGTAAAACGCCATAGCCGTCGCCCTTAATCAACGTAAAGTCTTTTTCCATGTATTGTAAGTAACTGGCAAACGTTAGATTAAATCATCTGCTGACTTGTATGACACCGATGGGGTCAGATGTTTATAGAAATTTCTACTTGCTATAAACATTTGACCCCATCGGGGTCATACAAAAATCTTAAACTGCAATGCACTTTATTCCAATAGAGACATTTAATGGATTATATCAAGGCTCCATCGCGTAGTGCATAATCGTTTCCTGAGTGGCCTCCTTCGCCAATAAAACGGCAGTTTGTTTTCCCTGCGACACAACCAGTATTCGATCACTTAGGCCGAGAAGTTCTGGCAGTTCGGATGAAATCAGAATGATGGCCGTTCCCGCTTCTTTCAATTGATTGATGAGTTTGTAAATCTCGGCCTTTGCACCAATATCAATACCCCGTGTTGGTTCGTCGAGAATGATGAGCGATGGTGAAGAAAGCAATATTTTGCCGATGACTACTTTCTGCTGATTACCACCACTTAGCTGCACAACGGGTTGATTCGAACTGGATGCTTTTATCCGTAAATCGGCCATCATTGCATCGGCAACTTCCGACTCACTTTTTGCCTGGACCAACAAGCCTTTTGCATACTTTGGTAAGCTGGCCAGAGTAATATTTTCCCGAACCGATAAGCGTGGAATAAAACCGAACTGTTTTCGATCTTCGCTAACGTAGCCGATGCCATGCTGAATAGCATCCTGCGGTGCATTTATGACAACCTTTTCGCCTTTGATGTACAGTTCTCCACCATCAGCGGGATCAAGGCCGTAAATGGCGCAGGCAATCTCGGTTCTTCCTGCACCCATCAGACCAGCAATACCTAACACCTCCCCTTCATGAACGTCAAAATTGATGTCGGAGAACTTCCCCTTTCTGCTCAATTGTCTCACAGACAGTACCTCTTTGCCAGGCTGAATAGTCGAAATTGGAAACAGGGTATCGATCTCGCGCCCAACCATCATAGTGATCAGGGTATGTATATCGAACTCAGCAGCGGGCTTGGTAGCAATGTATTTCCCGTCTCGAAGCACCGTAATGGTATCGGCAATGGTAAAAATCTCCTCCATTTTATGGGAAATGTAGATGATGGCCACGCCCTTTTTCTTCAGGTCGATGATAATACTAAATAACATAGCGACTTCTTTATCCGACAGGGCCGATGTGGGTTCATCCATGATAATCACCTTCGCATTGTTCGAGATGGCTTTGGCGATTTCGACCATTTGCATCTGCGCCACGCTAAGGTATTTCATCTGGGTATCAGGGCGTATGTTCACGCCCATTTGCTTGAGGAGTTGGGCTGCCTGTTCCGTTAAATTTCTGTCGTTTAACCAGCTAAACAGCTTCCCGTTTGCTTCCCGACCCAGAAAGATATTTTGTGCGACAGTTAATTCAGGTACAACCAGCATCTCCTGGTGAATCATGGAGATGCCTTGCCTGATAACATCCCTGACATGACTAGTAGTTAAGTCGTTACCGTCAAAGCTAATCTCGCCAGAATCGGGTTTTAGAAGCCCGATCAGGAGTTTCATCAGTGTAGATTTCCCCGCTCCATTCTCCCCCATCAACGCATGCACTTCTCCCATACGTACGTTCAGTTGAACGTTGTCCAGGGCCACTACACCCGCGAATAGTTTCGTCAGTCCACGTACTTGAAGGATGTAGTCTTGGGGGGAAGCCATAACAGCGTCAGCGTAACGAATATTGATCAAAAATGAACGTGGTTTTGTCATTCCGACGGAGGAGGAATCTCAAGCTCGATTAATATGTGAGCTTGAGATTCCTCCTCCGTCGGAATGACAAAACCAACGTCTTTTCTATGCTTAAAAAGAAACTTTTTACTGCGTAAACTCCTCAACACCCGTGTCTTTCCAGCTTCTGGAAGCGGCCGATTCCAGCACGGCTTCGCAGACTTTCTGAGTTTCCAACGCATCCTGGAAGTTTGGCGAACAGGGAGCGCCAGTTTCCAGACTTTTCAGAAAATCGGCTACCTGATGAATAAAGCTATGTTCGTAGCCGATGCCTAATCCGGGTACCCACCATTTATCCATGTAGGGTTGATCGCCATCCGTTACGTGAATCGAGCGCCATCCACGAACGATACCTTCGTCGCTATGGTCAAAATATTCCAGACGATTCAAGTCATGCAAATCCCAGCGGATCGAGGCATTTTCACCATTGATTTCAAGGGTGTAAAGGGCTTTGTGTCCACGGGCATAGCGCGTCGACTCGAATAGACCTAACGATCCGTTTTCGAAGTGGCAGTGGAAGATACAGGCGTCATCAATACCGACAGGTTCTACTTTTCCGGTTCCCTGGTGAAACCGTTCCTTTACGAAAGTTTCGGTAACGGCCGATACGTCTTTGATCGCGCCGTTCAGCCACATAGCCGTGTCGATGCAGTGAGCCAACAGGTCACCGGTTACGCCAGAACCAGCCGCTTCAACGTCCATACGCCAGGTACCCGCACCACCCTGAGGAACATCAGCACTAATGGTCCAGTCCTGCAGAAAGTTAGCCCGGTAATGAAAAATCTTACCCAGCTTGCCTGAGTCAATAATCTGTTTCGCCAACGAAACCGCTGGAATGCGTCTGTAGTTATACCAGACCGTATTAGCCACACCCGCTTCGTTCACTGCGTCGACCATCTGTTGCGCTTCAGCTACTGTACGAGCCAGTGGCTTTTCGCAAAGAATCATCTTCCCAGCCTTAGCTGCAGCAATCGCGATTTCGGCATGCGAATCGTTGGGTGTACAGATGTCGACAGCGTCAATATCATCCCTCGCAATTAAGGCTTTCCAATCGGTTTCTATGGATTCGTAACCCCACTGATCGGCAAACGCCTGTACTTTGGTTGCGTTACGCGAACAGACAGCTTTCAAAACCGGCGTATATTCCAGATCGGGGAAAAAATTAGGGACTCGATTATAGCCATTGGAGTGTGTTCGGCCCATGAATCCGGTACCGACTAAACCAATTCGTAGTTCTTTTTTAGTTGACATATTGTTGGATGTTCTGTGATCCCAAGATCTGTGAGGACACAGACCCTGGGGATAAAACGTATACGTCAGCAAGACTGACGACTATTGACTATTATTCGTACCAGCCGTGTGCTTTCCGGACTTTAATCATGGTGGCCAGAATGTCGTTCCAGGTTTGCTGGTTCGTCATCACCGAATTTGGGAACATACAACCATCCCAGCAGATGTGTTTAAAGGCTTTGGTCAGGACGCCATTTTCATCGCGCAGCCAATAACCCGCATCATGAACAACATCGAGTTTGCCATTTGGATCTAGAGCCTGGCAATGGCGACCCGTTTTATCGTGAGAACCTGAGCCAAAGACTGTTCCATCATTTTGTGCGACGTGGAAATCGATTGTCCAGGGGCGCAATGCATCCGTTAAGGTTTTAAGAGCAGCTTCAAGCGTAGCTCGGTCACTCCAGTCGAAGTCAGGCGGTAAAATGCGGTCCTGCTCACGGTTGTAGCCCATTGTGTACAGCAACGTATGCGCCATGTCGGCCTGGAAACCCATGTTTGGACGATCAACCAATTCCAGCGTTTCGAGCATGGTTTTCCAGCTGTGCATACCGCCCCAACAGATTTCCCCTTCGGCAGCCAGTTTTTCACCGTATTCAGCGGCAACGTCACAAGCTTCACGGAAGGTCTGGGCAATCAGTTTCGTGTTTCCGGTTGGGTCAGCATCCCAATCGTGCGGAGAGCTGGCTGAGTCGATACGTACTACACCACTCGGACGAATGCCGAGTTCGGTTAGTTTCTGCCCGATATGGCAGGATTTGCGAACCATCTCAACAAAGTTGGCGCGATCTTCTTTGCTGCCCATCGCTGGACCACCCCAGATTGGCGCCACCAGCGAGCCAATTTTCAGGTTATAACCACCTACTTTATCGGCTAGTTTTTTAATCTCATCATCCGATATATTCACATCGATATGCTCGAAGAGAGCCAGATCGACGCCATCGAATTTCACACCATCTACTTCAGCTCCGGCTGTAAGTTCCAGCATGGTATCGAAGCCAACAACAGGTTCGGAATCGGGGCCTTTGCCAACAACCCCCGGCCACATGGCGTTGTGGAGTTTAGGATAGTTATTCTCGTTCATGAGAAGGGTATGGTTTGTTCTGTTTACAATACTAAATCAGGGTTGCTTGGACCAAAGTGTTTCAGCATAACAATCGGGTCGGTAGTAGACTGGTTGACGATGACAACACCTTCCAATGCCGCTTTTTCGCTCACAAAAAACTCATCGTTGGTCAACTGACCGTACCGAATCATGGTAGGGGTTTCGATGTCCCAATCGTTTAATTTACCGTGTCCCTGCATCATGATCAGACCATAAGCAGCACTATCTTTGATCGTTACCGTTTGACCGGGCAACACAGTTAACTCTTTGGCACTGAAGGCATCCGACTTGTAACAAACCCAGACCTCACTGTATCCAACGGCTGTCATCTCTTCCACATCCCGAACCGGCAGTGGTTTCATGAATCGGTTCGCCATCATTTGCGGATCGGTATTCAGATCCCAGTCGATAGCTTCCATGAGTTGATCGTAATCGCCGATGCGATCTTTTGGTGTGCCGTTCCAGAGCAACTCTTCAGGAATAATAGCTTCGTTCACCAATGACTGGTACATGGCAAATACGTCAGATGCTTTCTGAGGCTCGTAGGTACACATACTTCCAGGCGCGTGGAGCAATCCCGGCGGTACATCCCAACCCGTTCCCGGCTCTAGACGATAAGCCGATGAGTAATTGGTAATCTTATTATCGCCTTTGGTGAAGTTCTGTAAGCACTCTTTAATCTGCTCTTTCGACGTGCCGGGAGCGATACCGATGAACGTATAGGGAAAATCGCCACCGTGGTTATTGACTTGGGGTGGGAAATAATAGGCTTCGGGTTTACCCAACTGACCAATCAGAGCAGCCTGTTCATCGTTGTGGTGTAGGTGGTGCGGCAGTGGGCCCATGTTATCGAAAAACTTGGAATACATTGGCCAGGCACCATACTCATTCCACAAACGGTCACCAATCAATTCACCTTTCAGTTCACTAACGGCATCTTTCAGCAAAAACTGGACTTCCTTGCCTTCGTCGTTGAAAATTACGTGGCTTAAGCCTTCGTTTTCGCCGGTTAATGGACCATTTTTAGCCGGTGTGGTAGAGGAGAACCAACGCTCGTCGATACCTCCCCGCTCACCACCTAATACGTAGTAATCGTCTGGGTGCAGTTTAATCCGACGGCCAGGTACGCAAAACGACCGGGGCACCCAGGTTGGGGTCAGCCGTAAAACTCCTTTTCCTTGTTCTAATGCTTTTTCAATTACACTGAGTGTTGGCGTTGTTTCCATACAGGATTTATTTGTAATCAGCTTAACAATGTTATTGGTAATTGAACGTCGATCTTTATGATAAATATGCTTAGATTATGATTTTCTGTTTTACCCCAACAAATCGGCAAAAATCTTACTAATCATAAAAATCAGCGTCCCATATGTTTTGAGAGAAAGTCATTAACAGCGGCTTTCTCATGTAAAATTTCGATTTCTAAATCATAAGACTTGATTTCGCCCGGTGTTAGAAACAACAATTCGTTCTGCTCACGAGCTTTCGATTGGCCAATCAAGGGGTTAGTCGCAGGTTCTAATCCCGTCACATACTCACCTCTACCCCAATGTTGCCAGTTAATCAACCAGGGCAGTTGCGCTTTCTGAAATCGGAGGGCAACAGCTATGCCTAGTTTCGCATTATGCAAACCAGCCGTGCATTGACCAGTACTATCCGGCGTACTGTCAATTGAAGCAACCGCTTCGCCGGTTCCACTATGCGAGTCTAATGGAGCCGGACATTTCCGGAAGTCATTGCCTTCCCGAAAGATGTCAGCGTTAATACCACCTTCACGTGTTTGCCACTCACCCTGCCAAATAATATCAGTTCCTTCATCGACTAGTGGCCAACCGAAATTGAAATGGTAAAGGAGCATATGCGGAACTGGCATATTACCTCGGTTTATCACTTCGTCATGAGTTCGAAGAAAAGGCTGTCCCAATATGCCAGATATTGTGCGTCGCAATTCCAGACTAGGGCCAAAAATCTTCGTTTCCCTAATACGTCCGGTAATGCTCATTTCCAGTCTGCCAGTTAGTGGATCAGGCTGGATGATGGATTCAATTTCGGCGGGGCAATTGCTTATTTGCCCATGCAATCCGCGTTCGCCATAAGCATCCTGTTCGGGTCCGCCTACATGTGAGAGGCCGCAGGTAGTAAGTAAGCCACCACCAAATGTCCGAAGCCAGTCAATCCCTTTATCCGAAAACGGTTGGGGTGGAGTAACTCCTGTATGACTAAGCCAGGCCAGACTATGTTGATTGTAAAAGGCTTCGGCAATATCCATTGCCCGGTCGATGACCACTTTGTAACGCAAGCCCGTTCCGGTGTTAATCCAGGCAATTCGGGTGCCACGGCCAGATCCGTTATCTAGTATAGAGGTTTCGATGCCGCCGATCTGAGCCGGATTTGAGACTTTATCTGTCCAGGATTGTTGAGTCAAAATTGGCAAGTGAGTTTACGGTTTTGTTTCAAGTTCAAGGTTTCAGGTTCCAAGTTATGCCATAGGAGTTTCCTCGTTGGAACCTGAAACCTTGAACTTGAAACAAAAACAAAAATTACAACTGTTTCAGCATCAGGTTCCGGTACTGCACTTTCATGGGTGGACCTACGTGTACCTGTACCCCCAGCAACCCTTTTGATTTTCCGTTAACGGTGTCTTCATCGGTGACATCGCTCATCAATACGTCATTGATGTAGTGTTGCAAACGATTACCTTTTATAACTAACCGAAATGTGTTCCAGTCTTCGCTTTTGATAAATGTCTTCAGCGAATCAGAGCTGCCCAATGAACCGGTTACGGTCAGGCCGTTCCACGCATTGTTTTTCACGTTAGCTCGAACACCTTCAGGCGTTGCAGGGCCGGTATAGGGCGGTATCGTTGTTTTTTGACCCCGGTACGCCAACGTTGTCCGTTTCCGTTCTTCGTAGTTCTGACCCGTATAGCGAATTTTCCCATCGATGTCGGCCTGGTAACCACGTAAAGCGAAAGGTACATCCGTTAACTGATCGCTACGGTAATTAATACCAGAGTTGCCATCCTGCGTGATATTGAACTCCCCTTTGAACTCAAAATCGCCGGGTTCCCCACCTTTCCAAATAATGAACGAGTTGGTTTTCAGCAGCGTAGCGGGGGTTATTTCACCCACTAGATTACCATTTTCAACGCGCCAGTAAGTAGGATCACCATCCCAGCCTTTGAGCGTTTTACCGTCAAAAATCTGAACAAAGCCGTCTTTCTTTTTTTGCGCTACGCAGGATGTATTAACAGTGACGGCTGTCATAACCGCCAGCAGTAATCCTAGCTGGATAAAGTTGAGGTTTCTTCTTTTTAGCATGTCAATTTCAGTTTTTGAGTCTCGTAGCGCGTATTTCCACCGAAACGGCAGTCTCTCCGCGCTACTTATCATTTGCCTTTCGATCCCGATTTATATACATCATTTGCCTGATTACCACCCGATTTCAGGTAAGCAATCAAGTCTTTCAATTCATCAGGATTCAGACTGTTGATCAGACCAGGCAACATAATCGAAACCGTTGAATTCTTCTTCGAGGCCACGCTGCTTTTCTGAATCTTCCGAGTTTGATCGGGCGCAAATGGATTCTGTGAAATCGTATAGCTTGTCTTATCTTCACTAAGCTGGCGTCCTAACACAGATTCACCGTTTTTCAGCGTGAAAATGGTAGACACATACTGATCAGAAATGGCTTTATCGGGGTTAATGATAGCTTCCAATATGTCTTTATTGGAAAAACGAGTACCCAGTTGTGTCAGGTCGGGGCCAATATCGCCACCTTGTCCACCCATCGAATGGCAGCGGCTGCACAAAACGGCCGAATAGATTTTTTGACCAGTAGCAAAGTCTCGTGTTCCAGTTCCACTGTCGACAATAGCAACCGCTTTGTCCAATTTCCATTGACGGCCAGGCCCTTTAGTCGAGTAATCGCTCACAAAATCGTTACCCGATGCGGTCAGTAAATCCGCACCCGACAGCTTGTTGTATTTTTCAAACTGTTCCTTAGGAACATGAGCCAGTGCCAGTTTCCGCGCCCGATCAATGAATCCAACGTAGCTTCGACCTCCCTGGAATTTGAACGCATTAGCAAACCAGGCGAAGTATTTATTACGCAGTTCGGGTGTCCAGCCTGTATCCTCCCGGCTCAACATAACGGCATAAAATGTCTGCTGTAATGGTGGTACTTTCTCCAACATCTTGGCAATATCCAATCCGTATTGCGGGTTACGCAAAATCAGGTCAGATGAGGCCGTTGATGTTTCGAGACCAAGATCATGGCTACCAGGTTCATCTTTTATATCCATCAAGGCCAAGGTCTTGTTAACCACACCCGGGGCTTCCAGCGAAATCAATACTCGGCTCAGCCCTCGATTCATCAAAGCCGTCTTAGCAGGATAGTGGGGATTTAGGTAAGCAATTACCTTATCCCGGTCGGCACCTTCGGGCATACCCATCCGTAGGAAAACCAGTTCAAACGCACGACATAAATCGAATTGCTGTGACTCGGGCAATTGGTCGTATTTAATTTTCACCAATGCGTTCAATAGCTGGCTTTTCTGAGCAGGATTACCCTGACGGGCCAATGCAATAGCTGATTGGGTCAGGCGTTGCGGATCGGTTTCGGCAAATACCTTATCCTGCCATTGCGCTACAGGCTGATGTTCAACCGCAATACGGGCAGCATAGCGTACAAATCGGTCAGGATGACTCAGATTAGGCCAGGCAGCCGCAACAGCTGCGGGATTAGGCCCTTTATGATACTCTTCCAGTTGTGTTCTAAGCTGATGTTCCTTCGTAATAACAGGTGCTTTGGCAACTGGCGTTACAGATTCAGTGCCAGTATATGTAATCCGGTATAAATCTGACTCCAGACGGCGGCCACCAGTCAGAAAATAAAGGGCACCATCAGGGCCGATCATACCATCGGTCAATGGAAGTGGCGAGCCCGAAATAAATTCTTCGCGCTCTGCTTCGTAGGATGCGCCCTTTGGTTTCAGATGAACTGAATAAATAATCCCAAAGCTCCAGTCAAAGGCCAGTAACGATTGTCGATATCTCTCCGGGAATCGTGCATTACTCGCATACAGCAAGTTCGTAGGCGATCCCTGACCAATGTTCAGAACAGGAGGCAAATTATCGGGACTGGCTGGAAGCCATTTGCCATTACCAGTACGCCAGCCAAATTCACCACCACTGGTAGCATGACAAATACGAGTTGGACGATACCAAGGCAAACCAAAATCCCACTCCATGTCCGAATCATAAGCAAACATATCGCCCGCTTCATTGAAAGCAATATCAAACGCATTCCGGAAACCAGCGGTTATCAGCTCCCAGCGCTTTCCTTCCGGATCAATATTAGCAATCCAGCCACCAGGAGCCATCCGATCGTTGGCGTGCCCGCGTGGGTCTTTTATTTGGGGGAACAGATTATCTTCTTTCCAGTTAGACGGCAAGCGATAGGCATCCATTTGAGGCACATCAGTGTGGTTCCCCGCAATGACGTATATGGACTTCCCATGGGGAGCGAGCTTCATACTGTGTGGACCATGTTCGCCCTCCTGCCCTTTTAACTCTTTCAGTAAGGTGATCGTCTCGAACTGATCGTCGCCATTGGTATCCTGAAGGCGATATAGTCCTGTGGGTTTCTCAAATTTTTTGTTTGGCCGGTTATTCACCATAACATACAGGCTATTGAAGGCATATAATAAGCCTTGCGCATAGCCCATGCTAACCGTTGTATCGCCGGGTTGGAGAACGCCAATTTTCAGTTTCTCAATTTTAGGCTGTTGTGATCCAGAACCGATGGGCGGCAACTCTAGACGATACAAAAATCCGTACTGATCGGAGGTGATCATTCGTCCTTTATCGTCGAATGCCATAGCTACCCAAGACCCTTGTTTATTGTCAGAGGGGCTATAGAGGTGTTCCGCTTTGAAACCGGGTAACAGTTTCAGTTTGTCAAGCTTGGGATTGTCGGCCTGGGATGCTTCGGATGTCACCCCGCTCATGTTGACCCAGGAGGCTCCAATCAGAACGATGGCCGAAACGGCAAGCATCAACTTGGCTGGTCTGTAGGTAAAAAACATAATCGTATTGAGTAAGTAAGTTAATATCGATGCCTAATGGCGGTTAGTCGGACTGATAAAGCGGCTTATATGCGTATAAAGCGCCGATATAGGGCAATATACCGGCTTAATACAGGATGGTATGAGAAAGAAAAGAAGCAGAGCCGAAACGATTCTGCTTCTATTGATTTAGTCTTACCAACCTATGTTTAACTAAATAACTGTTTAGGTATGTATACCGCTGGCACAGGAAAAATGACTACCAGACGTATACATAAATTTCAGATTGATTCGGGTCACTAAGTTGTCCAGTCGGCGTGACCCCGATGGAGTCACACCGATTTGACACATACTTAGTTTTATTACTGAATGTAAAAATTAGAAATTGGGTGTTAGGGCAGCCTCAACCGCTGGCAGTCCATAATAATCATCTAAAACCGTAAAGGCGTTTGGCGGAGGAACAGCTCCAGCTGGGAAATAATACGCTGCTGGATTAGCTTTCACCTTAGCACCATAGGCACCAATGATCTCCTTCACGCGGCCTGTTCTGGTCAAATCGAACCAGCGCTTGTTTTCGAAGGCCAGTTCAACACGTCTTTCTTTGAATATAGCTTCCCGCATATCGGCCTGAGCTGATGCTGTGGTAGCCGCCAAACCTGCGCGAGTCCGTACCTGATTTATATAGGTTGCAGCCTCGCCGGTTTTACCCTGCTCGTTTAACGATTCTGCTAAAAACAACAGTACTTCGGCATAGCGATAAACAGGCCAGTTCTGACCGGTATTCTGATTCAGCGAATGGGGCCGGGCGTATTTTTTGATATACGGATAGTTTTTGTCGGCTCGCAGACTTCCGCTTAAAAGAACGGTTCCGATAGAAATATCTTTCCGCTTATCACCGGTTTCGTAGGCTGCAATCAGATCCGGTGTCGGAATGTTATTACTCTCCTGCGAAGTAGGCTGCGGGTTCGATGTTCCCGTAATTGGTGCGATCTCCGCTGCAGAGATTGGAGAGGGCAGAAACCGGTAAATCTGGTTACCATTATATCCGGCCGAGCCTTCCATATACTGAATCTCAAAAATAGATTCCGCATTATTCTTATTCGTACTGGTGTACGAAAACGCATCGTTATAATCCGGCATCAGTTTATAGATATCGTTCGTAACAATATCTTTCAGTATCGCTTCAGCCTGCGCCCATTTTTTCTGTGTGATATACAGGTTTGCCAACAGAGTTTTAGCTGCTCCAGACGTTGCCCGACCTGGGTCCTGAGTCGCTTTCTTCGGCAAAGCGGTGCTGGCAGCCAGTGCATCTTTTTCGATTTGTGTATAAAGCGCATCCGTTGTGGCCAGCGGCAAAGCAGCATCTTCCCGACCAGTAATAGGCACTAAGTGCAGCGGTACTTTACCGAACAAACGGACCAGATCGAAGTAGGCAAAGGCTCGTAGGAATAAAGCCTGCCCTTTCAGATTGTTTTTTGAGGCATCGGAAGCGAACGTTAGCCCAGCGCCGTCGATAAGTGCCAAAATCTGATTGGCACGGGCAATAATCACATAATTTAAGCGATACTGCACCAGTACGTTGTCATTGGCAGTAACACCATTCGCCGTTGGAACGGCAAAATCAGCTACGTTTTCGGTTGGGTCAACAGCCCCATAGAGTGTATTACGGGCATAATATGTATTGTCGGAGTGCATTTCCTCCAAAACCCACGCACGCTCGTTATACATCTGCCGGAAGGGTACATAAGCCCCATTGACAGCCTGCTGAAAGTCGGCTTCGGTCTTAAAAAACGTGGCCGAACTCAGTGCTGTTTCGGGGACCACGGTCAGGAAATCTTTGCTGCAACCGGTTAAGGCAAGTGCTAAAAGCCAGGTCGCTATATGTTTACGTTTCATATATTCAGAATGATTTATAGGTCATTGACTGATTATTGAGTTATCATTTGATTGTAATTACCTGAATGACAACTCAATGATCAGCAATGAGAATGAACTAAAAGTTTAGGTTAACGCCCATTGTATACGTGCGTGGAACTGGGTAGTTCGAGAAATCAACACCCTGGCTCAAGTTGTCACCAGGTCCATCGCCAGCACCGTTACCGCTAGTTTCCGGATTAGGACCACCCCAGTATTTCGTGAATATATAGACCTGTTGAATCGACGCATATACTCGAGCTGACTTGAAGAGTTTATTGACTGCTCCGATGTTGTAGCCCATCGTTATGTTTTTGATGGTGAAAAATGACGCATCAGCCAGGAACTGCGAACTATGCCAGTCACGCTCAATACCCGTGTAGTTACCACCGTTGTTTGTCGCCCCAAACATACCCGCTCCCTGAGTAATTACATTCGTCGCTACCCCAACACCGTTAACCATGGTATTTTGAACCCGGAAACGGTCTTTTACGCCTTCAACCATGTTGAACACAGCATCCAGATTAGCCGTACTGTACAAATGGCGTACCCAGAGTTGGTTGCCGTAAGAGCCAGAACCTGTAATCGAGAAATCGAAATGGCCGTATTTCAGATCATTGGTAATCCCGTATGTGAACTTAGGGAATGGACTTCCAAGAATGGTCCGGTCATCAGCATCACCACCGTTCGTAATAATTCCATCGCCGTTTATGTCCTTAAACTTGATGGTACCAATAGCCGAACGACCTGGAATGATGGGGGAACTCTTAAGTTCTTCAGCACTTGTGTAATAGCCCTCTTTAACTAAACCATAGAATTGGCCGAAGGGCTTTCCAACCTGCGTAATGTGGAAGCCTGTGCCACCATATACGCGGTCGATACCAGGAGCCAGCGAGACAACCAGGTTACGGTTGAACGAAATGTTGGCATTGGTAGTCCATTTCAGTTTACCCACTGAGTTTTTGGTTGTCAGCGAGAATTCATGCCCCCAGAACTTGATTTCGCCAATGTTGTCATTGAAGTTCGTGAAGCCCGATTCCTGTGGAACCTGTACGGCATAGAGCAGGTTCGTCGTACGTTTTGTATAAAAATCGTAGATGAACTGGATACGGTCGTTCAACAAACCCAGATCAAGCCCTATGTCAAACTGCTTGGTTGTTTCCCAACCTAGGTTTGGGTTAGCCAACGACGTAACGACAGCTCCCGTAGCCACTGTGCTACCAAATACGGCATTCGTTGTATTGTTCACCAACGCATACGACGTGTAGTTACCGATGTTGTTATTACCGATTACGCCATAACTAGCCCGAACTTTGGCAAACGAAACCGGCAGAACCGTTTTCATGAAATCTTCATCTGATAATACCCAACCTACTGAAGCCGATGGGAAGGTACCAAACTGGTTATTTGCGCCAAATCGAGACGAACCATCTGTTCGAACAGCCGCGGTGAATAGGTATTTACCTTTATAATTATAGGTCAGGCGAGACAGGTAAGAGGTCAATGTCCATTGGTTGACACCATTCGACGTATTTGAGCCACTTCGATCTATGTTAAGCGCCCCCTGAATCGTTGGCAGCCGGTCATCCGCATATGTATTGGCCTGGATACGGCTGGACTCCTGTCGATAAAACTGATTGGTAAAACCAGCCAGCAGCTCAAAGTTGTGGTCGTTAAAGCTACGGGTATAAGTCGCCAGGTTTTCGTTCAACCAGGATGTATTCTCAGTGCTCTGACGAATCGAGACAGCCGTGGTTGGAATAGGCACGTTGATGGCGCTGGTAGCCGTCGACGGGTTAAAGAAGAAGAATTTAGAATTTTGGTATTCGATGTTCATCGTCGACCGGAGGGTTAACCCAGTAATCGGCCGATATTGTATATAAGCGTTCGCCAGCAGGTTCGTATTCTTGGTTTCGTTGATCAGCTCGGTAGCAGCTCGCACCCAGTTCGGATACTGGAAAATATTACCTGTACTAGCCGGAAACTGGTTGAATTTGGTCAACTGTCCATTGGCATCGTAAATAGGCATAACTGGCCATGTATGCAGCGCGTTAAATAAAATCCCGGTTCCGCGGTCACCATCTGTCCGAGGTGTATTGTCGTATACATAGGAAGGGGCTACGTTAAAACCAACTGTTACCCGATCCGATATATTATAATTTGAGTTCAGACGCAGCGAATACCGTTTGTATTTGTTATTCAGTACCACACCATCCTGATTCAGGACACCCGCTACCAACGATGTATTGGCTTTGCCTGTATTGTTGGAAACACTCAGGTTGTAGCTCTGAATGGGAGCTACACGCAGCAAAGCATCATACCAGTCGTTATTTTTCCCTTCGTATTGAGACGGGTTTTGAAACTCGACCGGTACAGGCTGCAACTGATCTTCGTAATATTCTTTCTTGAACTGAGCGAACTCAACGGCGTTCAGCATTTTCACCCGACCTTTCATCGGTACCTGCTGTACACCCGCAAACGTATTAAAGCTAATGTTTGTCTGACCAGGTTTTCCTTTTTTAGTGGTGATCAGTACAACTCCGTTGGCTGCCCGCGAACCGTACAGCGAAGTTGAAGCGGCATCTTTCAAAATCGAAAGATCTTCAATCTCATCGGGGTTAAGTTGGGCGATGTTCCCCGTTATCGGGAAACCATCTACTACGTAAAGAGGGTCACTACCAGCCGAAACTGACACCTGGCCCCGAATACGGATACTAATACCCTGACCAGGTTTACCAGTAGCCTGGTTGATTTGAACCCCCGCCAGTCGACCCTGTAATTTCTGACCAATCTGCGAAACTGGTAAATCTTTAATTTCTGCTGCACTTACGGTTTGCACAGCACCCGTAATTTCCTTCTTGATCTGGCTACCGTAGCCAACTACAACCACTTCATTTAGGGTCTGATCATCTGGAGTCAGTGTTACATTTATCGACGTTTGATTGCCGACAACTACTTCTTTCCGACCATACCCAACAAAGCTAAATACAAGCGTCGAACTGGCACCAGGCGCTACAATTTTAAAGCTGCCCGTGGCATCTGTATTGGTACCTTGTGTAGTGCCCTTTACAATGACGCTTACGCCGGGCAAGGCGGTTCCCTTCTCATCGACCACTTTACCTGAAACCGTAACATCTGCGATTGCTGCCGATCTAAGGCTTGAAGCTGGCGTGTTTCGCGCCAGGAACTCTGTGGGACGAGGGAGGTCTTTTTGTAGGACATCTTTGGGCACCTGAGCGAAGCTCGTAAAAGAGCCTGTCAGTAGGCATAGTGCCACCAACTGATAAAGTTTTTTCATAAAAGTATTAGATAGGTAATAAGGTTAGCTCGACCAACTGTCCTGAGGAAAAGTCAGTTTCATGGCCAAATATTACCAATCAACTACCATTAACTTTCCCATACCTACCCACACTTCGTACAATTATTTATAAAAATTATCTATAATCTATTTATTAATTGGTTCAGTGGTTCGTAAACAAGCGATTAGCTGAGCCTATCCAATGGGCACATTATAAACTGAACCATAAAAATATATGGAGAATAAACAGGATAACGCTAGTTGATAAACACCTCATCAACAAGCAATAAGGCGTTGTTCCCTTTATTCGGATGCCAGTCGGGGATCTGCTTGACAGGCTTTGCTATAATTTTCAGAAAGGATACGGTTTGCGGCTTAAATCGGCATTCTACCGCTTTCAATATAGGAGGGATTTTCTTAGTAGGTTGCTCGGGCTTGAGCGTACCTAGTAGTTTCATTTGATCTCGGCTGGAACCACCCCAAACTTCAACTACACTCGGTGGAAAAATACTAGTCTCCTCCTCAACCATGACGCGTAGGGCAACCGAACTTACCGTGATAGGCTTTTTAAATTCTGACACCAAAGCCATGTCATTTTTCCTGAATCCTGCCCAGTTGTTGGCCCAGGCCGGACTGTTGGCATTGAACGTACCAAGCCTACCATCGAAAAACGTATGGGCACCATCTGCCTGGTGAACGGGATTTAAGGGCATGAGCAAATTCACGCTATCAGGCTTGAGACTGCTTTTGTAAAAATCGAAGGTGGCAACATTGCTCCCAAACCAACCTGTTTTATAGGCCTTTGCTTTTACCAGCGTCGGTTGAGTAAGTACGGTTTGCCCATTGAACACTGAGGAATGGATACTATCGGGTTCAGTACCATCGGTCGTATAGCGGATTTGAACGCCTTTGATGGGGTGTTTTAGTTGCAAAACAAGCGACTGACCGAATATGGTTGAGCTGTTTTTTACTTGTGGTGGGTTCAACTTAATGGGCTCACTACTAGCACCATCGAATCCGGCAATGAATTGAATGCCTTTGTTCGATTTTTGCAATTGCGCTATTTGGGCAGTTGTCAATCCCGTATTCCAAACCGCCAGGGTCTTCAGCTGTTTAAAGGCACCAAGCTGCTTTTGTAAGGCTTCAAACGTCACACTCGTACCCGCCAACGATAGCATTTGCAACTGTTTTAAGGAGGTAAGGTCGCCTAAACCAGCGCCTGTAATATCGGTAAAATTGAGATCTAGCTTTTGAAGATTGTCAAACTCACTGACACGTTTTAAATCAGCGTCTTTCACTGGCATTTTATTGAGATTCAGATATACGATCTGCTGTTTAACCGGGCTTAATTCTGTTATTTTTTCAGCGGTAAAGGCTGCTTTATTATAGAGATTGACTGCCAGCGCAGGCGACTCCTTTGCTAATGGAGCAACTGTGCGATAATCATTATTCAGGCTTTTAACTGTTTCCTCATCGGCCGCATCAAAATCAAACTCCTCGACCTGTTCACTGGGTTTAAATAAGCCAGTCGCTATGAAGCGCAATGAGTCGTTAGCTGGTAAGTCGATTACGCGCTTTTTAACGTCGGCGTTCTCTTTTACCCACAACGCTAACAAGGTCATTTCCTGTGGTGTAAGCTGAGTTTTCCCAGACGGCGGCATATGCTTCTTTTCGTCCAGAGGCAGGTGAATCCGTTGCAATAGCAAGCTGACATCAGGCTTTCCGGCTACGAATAATTTACCCGTTTTACCCCCTTTCAGCATAGCCTCAACCGACGCAAGGTTCAGTTGTCCCTTCAGTTTGTCGGGATTGTGGCAACTGATGCACTTTTGCTCAAAAATGGGCTGAATTACATTGGCATACACAAGCGCCTTATCGAGCGAAACAGGTTCCGGCTTAAACTGGCTGCTAAGCGGCTCGAAGAGAAAGTTATCGCCGTGAGTTAAGGTGGCTCCGTAATGCCCTGCTCCTATCAAAAAGATAACTGTTGTCAACGCTCCAACTTGGGCAATCCGAGCATTATACCATCGCTTGTTACGTATCCAGTAGACAAGCGAGGCCAGAAAAAAAATGCCCACGCCTGTCCATTTGTGCCACAGAAGCGCCTGCCCGCTATAGCCGTCTTCCTTGGATAGAAACAAGCCCATAATAACCGTAACCCCAGCCGACAAAGCCCCAATAAGCAATAGACCGCTCAGAAAATCTCGGTAAAACTCCGAGACAGCAGGGTTCGCCGTCTTGGCTATACGAAAGCGAAAAGCCTCCATAATCATAGCCAGCAACAGAATCACAATCGGGAAATGAAGCAACAACGGATGCATTCGTCCCAACGGTTGCAGCCAGAGAGGTACGACGAATCTGTCGTTGAACAGCAATAAAAATAAGATGAAGATTGTCGCGGCAAATAACGCCTGTTCCGCCAATCCAATCAGCCGTTTATTCATAAAGAATATTTTTGACAGGATTTACAGGATGAACAGGATTTAAAAAGAGAATTAGAAAATCCTGTTTATCCTGTAAATCCTGTCGAAAAGAAAAAACTTTGTCACGCAATAATATCATGCACGACTTTCCCAGAAACATCCGTCAACCGATATCGACGGCCCAGGTGTTTGAAAATCAGCTTCTCATGGTTGAGGCCCATTTGATTGAGTACAGTAGCCTGAAAATCATGCACATGAACAGGATCTTTGACAATATTATACCCCATTTCATCGGTTTCACCATACACGATGCCGGGTTTGATGCCACCACCTGCCATCCAGATCGTGAAGCATCGAGGATGGTGGTCACGACCATAATTGTCTTTGGTCAGTTTGCCCTGCGTATAGCTGGTGCGTCCAAATTCACCGCCCCAAATTACCAATGTTTCATCCAGTAATCCTCGCTGTTTGAGGTCAGTCACTAATGCCGCTGATGCCTGATCGACATCTTTAGCCTGTTTGGCGATCTCAAATGGAAGATTCCCATGCTGATCCCAACCCTGGTGGTACAATTGAACAAAGCGAACCCCATTTTCGGATAGTTTTCTGGCCAAGAGACAGTTGGCGGCAAAAGTGCCAGGAACCAGGCAATCGGGGCCATAGAGTTTGATAATATCGTCTGGCTCTTTCGATAAATCCATGACTTCGGGAACGGCTGTTTGCATCCGATAAGCCATTTCGTACTGCTTCACCTTAGCGGTTATCTCCGGATCACCGAACTCCTGATACGATAAGTCATTAAGCTGAGCCAGATTATCGAGCATATCCCGACGATCCTGCCGGTTCATGCCATCCGGGTCGCGGAGATACAAAACGGGATCTTCGCCCTTACTGAACTGAACGCCCTGATGAATGGAATCCAGAAACCCATTCGACCATAGTTTGGAGTAAACACCTTGCCCATTACCAATTCCCCGCGACAGTAATACGGTAAAATTGGGCAGGTTTTTATTTTCGTTACCGAGTCCATAGCTCAACCAGGAACCCATACTAGGTCGGTTTCCCTGCTGCGAACCCGTCTGCAAAAACGTGAGCGCCGGGTCGTGGTTAATAGCCTCAGTAAACATGGATTTCACAATGCAGAGGTCATCCACGATTTTGGCCGTATACGGAAACAAATCACTAACCCACGCCCGTGATTGACCATACTGCTTGAAATCGACAAACGAGCCTACTAATGGGAATTGCTTTTGGTTGGCCGTCATACCCGTAAGGCGCTGAGTTCCCCGAACTGAAGGGGGTATCTCCTGCCCCATCATTTCCCGCAGTTTGGGCTTGTAATCAAACAACTCCTGTTGCGAAGGCGCGCCATTCTGGAACAGATAAATCACCCGTTTTGCCTTTGGAGCAAAATGTGGGATTCCGGGCGTTAGCCCATCTTCGTCCATCCCGTTTCCGCTAAACAGATCAGGAATCAGCAACGAACCCAGGGCCGCGCTGCCTAATCCCAAACTCAGTCGGGACAAGAAGCGACGCCGGTTAAAATTCAGACCGTGTTCGAGAATTTCTTTTTCCATAACAGTAAACGATTATTCGGCAAGATTTAGAGCCGGGCCGCCGAAGCGGATAAAACAGGATTTTCTCATTCACTTTTTAAATCCTGTTTTATCCTGTAAATCCTGTCGAAAATTCTTATGACTTTGTAATGGTTTCTTCCAGATTATAAATGGTCGTCACAACCCGCATCAAGGCAGCAAGTTTCATCTTGTCAATCCGCGCAGGAATCGGGTATTCGCCAATGGCCAATGATTTCTCCGCACTGGCTGGCGTAAGTTTTTTCAGTTCCTTTTCGTAGTAGACCGTCAACAGATCAGTTTCTTTTTCGTTTGGTTTTCGACTTACGATCAGTCGAAAGGCTTTACTGATTTTATCGTTGACACCACTGTTTTCCTGCAATAGCCGGGCTGCTAATACGCGTGATGCTTCTAGTACGGTTGGGTCGTTGAGCATCACCAAAGCCTGCAAAGGTGTGTTGGTTTTCAGTCGCCTGACTTCGCAGAGGTCGCGGTTACTGGCATCGAAAATCGCCATTGAGGGTGGTGGAACTGTTCGCTTGATTAACGTATACATACCCCGTCGATATAGGCTTGAACCATGATCCTGATTGTAAGCCGAAAGCAGTCCACGTCCCGACGTAGCACCTTCCCACAAGCCCGCAGGCTGATAAGGTTTCACACTTGGGCCACCGATGGTTGGGTTTAGCAAACCGCTGCTGCTCAGCACTAAATCTTTGACAAACTCGGCATGAATCCGGTAACGGGGACCGCGTGCCAGCAGTACATTATCAGGGTCAGTCGCTAATTTTTCGGGCGTAATCACTGCCGATTGCCGATACGTTGCCGATGTGACCATCTGTTTAACCAGCCGTTTGATATCCCAGCCGTGATCCATAAAATCGACAGCTAGCCAATCGAGCAAAGCGGGGTGAGTGGGTAGATCGCCCTGCATCCCGAAATCACCGGAAGTTTTCACAATGCCTTTTCCAAAAAACTCCTGCCACAAGTGATTAACATAAACTCGGGCCGTAAGCGGGTTTTTCTTGTCGAACAGCCATTTGGCCAATCCCAGCCGATTTTTGGGATAGCTAGGATCGAACGGAAGAATAGCTTTGGGCGTTCCGACCTGAACTTCTTCGCCGGGTGCATCATAGGCACCCCGCTTGAGTACGAAGGTTTTACGGGTCGTATCCAGATCACCCATGACCGATACGATCAGGCGATTGGTGTCCCGCTTATTCACGAACGACAAGATGCTTTGAATGTCCTCATCGCAAATTTCCATCAGTGGTTTCTTGGCATACGTATCAGGGCCGCCAATAACCGATTCGATACCTACCTCCTTCACATTGTTGAAAAATGCAAAGAGCTGGTAATATTCTTTATGCGAAAACGGATCGTATTTATGGTCATGACAGTGCGCGCATTCGATAGTTACGCCCAGTAAGCCTTTGCCGAACAGGTCATTTCGATCAGTCACGTACATCGTCCGGTACTCCTCGGGAATGGTGCCTCCTTCTTCGGTTATTTTGTGATTTCGGTTGAAGCCTGTAGCGAGCAATTGCTCCTTCGTTGAATTAGGCATCAGATCTCCCGCCAATTGCCAGGTGACGAAATCGTTGTAATGCATGTTTTTGTTGAACGCATGAATTACCCAATCTCGCCAGGGCCATTGTGTACGGTAGCCATCATCCTGATACCCATGCGAATCGGCATAGCGCGCCAGATCCAGCCAGTGTAGGGCCATTTTCTCTCCATAAGCCGGATTTTTCAGTAACTGATCGACAACTTTTTCGTAGGCATTGGCGCTCTTGTCGGCCAGAAAACTATCCATCAATTGCAGGCTAGGTGGCAAACCGACCAGATCCAGACTCAACCGTTTCAGTAGTCGTTCTTTATCAGCCTCGTCATTAGGCGTTAGGCCTTTTTCTTCCTGTTTTTGCAGGATAAAATAATCGATTTCGTTCCTGGGCCAATCGGTCTGTTTTACTTGTGGAATTGCTGGTTTCCTGGGGGCTACAAACGACCAGTGTTTTTCGTACGTTGCTCCCTGCTGAATCCACTTTTCGATCAGTTTTATTTCACGAGCCGATAGTTTCAGGTTCGACGAAGGCGGGGGCATCATAACAGACGTATCGGGCGAACTAATCCGCAAAAACACTTCCGACATTTCGGGTTTTCCGGGCACCAGAGCATGCGCCGACGGATGTTCTTTCAGAGCTTTATAGGCACTTTCGGCCATATCAAGCCGCAAGCCAGCTTCACGTTTGTTGGCGTCGGGTCCATGACAAGCCAGGCATTTATCGGACAGAATTGGCCGGATATCGAAGTTATAGCTAACCATCTCCGGAATAGCCTCCGATCCAGTATGATTACCCGAACTAGTCGTGCAGGATTGTACGTACCATACAAACCCTGCAATTACAGCCAGCAAATAGTATCGACTCATTCGCATATCGACGATTTGTTTGGTGATAGCGCGAGGCTCCAGCCTCGTGCCGACTATGCCATCAGATCAGCAAATCCATAACGGGTTTGCCTAAGCCATCTGGAGTTGAATAAAACGGGCGCTTTTCGACTTCGTAGTGCGTATCTGGTGGAATACCCAAAGCGTGATAAATCGTTTGATGAATCCCATCAATATGCACCGGATTCTCAATGGTTTTGCAGGGGCGTTCATCGGCAGTTTTGCCGTAGACGAAGCCCTTTTTTATGCCTCCACCAAACATCAGAATGGAGCACCCGTCTGTAAAATGGCGATGCATACCATAGAATTTAAGATCGGAGAGAATATCCGGCTGATTGACCTGTTCCAGTACTTTGGCCCCTGGTCGACCTTCCACCATCATATCGCGGCTAAATTCGCTGGCCAGTATGACAATGGTACGATCCAAATGTCCGGTTTTGTCCAGATCTTTAATGAGTTGCGCAATGGGACCGTCGATCTGTTTTTTCATATCTTCCAGACGTGTATGGCCATTTTCGTGCGTGTCCCAGCCTTTAAACGGCTCATATTCTGTCGTCACGCTGATGAATCGGGCACCCTGTTCGGTGAGTCGTCGGGCAAGTAAACAACCCAGACCGAACTTACCCGTATTGTAGATATCGTAGCTGGCTTTGGGTTCCTGACTCAAGTCGAACGCCTTTGCTTCGGGGGAATTGAGAAGCATATACGCCTGCTCCATCGACCGTTTGAGCGACTCTTTCTGATAATCACTGCCAAACTCACCCATCGGGCCGCTACTGATCAGGTCGTTATACAGTTGGTTCCGTCGCTCAAATCGTTTCGCATCCATCCCAACGGGCGGTCGAACACTTTCCAGACCCTGACTCGGATCGGGAATAAAGAACGGGCCGAATTCATTTCCTAGAAAACCCGCCGTATGGAATGCCTTGAGTTCTTCGGCTTCGCCCACCGTAAACCGTTGACCAATATCGACAAAGGCAGGAATTACTGGGTTCTTCGGACCAAGTTCTTTGGCTATCCACGAGCCCAGATGTGGAGCGGCTACCGTTTGGGGTGGTTCATAGCAAGTGTGCCAGTGGTATTGATGGCGCGAGTGCAGAATATGCCCCATATCGGCAGCTACGTACGACCGAATCAGTGTTCCCTTGTCCATAACTTTGCCAATGGATTCGAGCCCTTCCGAGAAATGAATGCCGTCCAAAACTGTTGGCACTGATTTAAACGTACTTAGCACCCGGTTACCTTCCATGCCCTTCACAAAAGGCGTGTAGCGTTTGGGGTCAAAGGTTTCTGTATGCGCCATGCCACCCGCCATCCAAAGCAGAATTACCGTATCAGCCGTTCCGTTTGTCTGACCCGGTTTCTTTGACGGACTACAGCTTGACAACAGACTCGACATGGGAGCACCAGCCGCAAAAGCGGCCATTGTAGCCGCGCTTGTTTTTTGCAGAAACTCCCGTCTATTCCAGTACGTTTTCATTTCGTTGTGCTCTCCAAAGTACCTCAGCCTGCGGCTTGTGGATTAGGTAGTTATAAGGTACAAGGTGTTATTTTTTACTTTCCGTCCTCGCTTGGCTTCGCCGAGTAGAACGGAGATTTTCCTAAGATGGCAGTTACTTATAACTGCCATCTTAGGTTTCTCAAAACCTATAAGTGCGGACAGTAGGTTTTGAGAAACCTCACGGTGTCAGGTTGAAGAACCTGACACCACGTCTAGAAAACTCAATAAATCAATTGAAATTCAGGGTGCAGGCTAATGGCCCAAACCAAATCCTGAATACCTTCTGTAGTCGGATTTTTGCCGACAATTTTCTGGGCAATGACTAACTCGTTTGGCTTTGGCCCTCGCCCTAAAGCTTTCCAGTACAGATTTTTCACCAACGCATCTGGTGTTGGATAGGTGGCTTTCCATTGCTGGGCACCCCGTTTGAGTGCGTCATTAAATTTCTCGCCGTTGGTGAGTTCAAGCGCTTGTAACAGGTTTGCCTGCGATGACCGACTGGTGCTAACCGTTTCGCGATTCGGGCGACCCAGCGCTGTTAGAAATGGATCGTTTTTAACCAGCGATGCTCGTGGAAACGGCATTTCCTCCTTCAGTTGTTTCGGAAACTGCTTCTCCACTATGGAGGTATCCACGTAGATCGGACTGAACGCCAGACTCACCGCATCGGCAAACTGCTCGGCAGTAAGCCGACGACGTACCATACCCTGAAACACGAAATTGGGAGACGTAATCAGGTCAGCATCTTTAAGACCAACCGAGGGCAACTGGTACGTTCTGGAAGTCAGAATTGTGAACATCAGTTTCTTGATGTCATAGCCATTCGTGGCAAAGTCAGACGCCAGCCAGTCAAGCAAATCCTGGCTCCAGGGTTCGTTGTCCATCATATCGACGGGTTCGATAATACCCCGGCCCATCACCTGCGCCCAAATTCGGTTCACAACGGTGCGATACAACCGACCATCTTTGGGCTGCACCAGAAAATTAGCCAGTTCTTTGAGTCGTTCGTTGGTAGTTGCTTTACCGTTGATTGTTCCCAGCTTCTCAAAAATAATCCTGGTTCCGGCTAGTTTACCAGTAGGTTTATCACAACGATTGATTTCCAACGTTGTGTCAGCGAATATGTTGGCGAAAGCGTAGGCATCAGCCAGTTTCCAGTCGCTGATAAAACTATCGTGGCAGGAAGCGCATTTCAGGTTCAGGCCCAGCAATACCTGCGATACGTTTTGTGCCGCCTGCATCTCCGTCCGCTGGCTCGAATTGATGGTACCGCGCCACTTAATGCCTTTAATAAAACCCGCCGACTGTTTGGTTGGGCTGACGAGTTCCCGGACAAATTGGTTATACGGTTTATTCGTTTTCAGCGATGTATACAGCCAGTTTGTAATATCGAACCGACCACCGGTGATGTAGCCGGTTCCAGTATAATCATTACGAAGCGCATCGTTCCAGAATGTAAGCCAGTGCTGCGCGTAATCGACATTTCTGCCAAGTAGTTCTTTTACCAGAAGCTCCCGTTTGTCCGGTCGGGGATCGGCCTCAAAGGCTTTCAGTTTTTCGGGTGATGGCAATAAACCCACAACATCCAGATAAACCCGACGCATGTATGTTCTGTTGTCTACTACGTTCTTCCAGGCAAGTTTATGTTGCTGAAAATAGACGTTGACAAACCGATCGATGGGATTCGTAATGCCAGCTGGAGCATCAGGCAAAGCTGGCATGCGAGGTTCCAGATCAGCCACTCGATAAATGCTTTTTTCGGCACCATTGGGCCAGGGTGCACCCTGTTGAATCCAGAATTCAAGCAGTGCGATGTCATGGTCGGACAGCCGCTTTCCTTTGGTGGGCATGGCATCGTCGTTACCCGCTGGGAGTTTGATACGTCGGATAATATCACTTTTTTCGGGGTGACCAGCGACCAGAATCTCGCCATCTTCCCCGCCTTTCATAATAAACTCCTTCTTATCCAACCGCAACTCGCCTTTGGTTTTGGTCGCACTATGGCAACTGTAGCAATTGTGTGCCAGAATAGACCGTACTTCCAGATTTAAATCACCAATCTGTTTGTCAGTCAAGGGCTGCCCAGTAGTCGCACTAGCGAAAACGAATTGTGAATTTCCCGAGACTGGGTTGCTGCTTCCTCCTTTGCCAACCGGTAACACACTACTTAAATAGTCGTCGCCGTGGGTGAGCATAACACCATAATGCCCTGCCAGACTAACACCTACAACCGTCACAATCAACAAACCTCGATACAGCTCCAATCGACCGCTTCGCAGGGCGAGCACGGTACCTATCGCCAGTACCATCGTTACTAATCCCAACCATTGGTGAATAGTTACTGTACTCCCGCCGTAATCGTCCTGATTCACTAACAGCAGGCCCAGAGCTGCGGCTATCACCGAACTGATAGCCCCAATCCAGACCATTGCCCGGATGCCCGCCTGCATATCGGTTGATTTGCGAAACCAACCGACAGCTTCGAGCAGCAAAGCGATGCACAAAAGACCAACCGGAAAATGAACGATCAGCGGATGTAAACGGCCCAGAAATTGCCAGAGCCAGAACGATTCGGTTAAGATTGTTATCACGTTAAAATAAGTACGCCAAGCCTCTAATTTACTACCATTACCTGACAAAAGCCATGGCTACGCCCCCATCCACATTGAGTACATTACCAGTCGATTTGTTCAGCAAGCCATTCACAAAGGCAAGGCAGGCATTGGCAATATCGTCGGGTAAAATGATCTCATTGAGCAAGGTTCGCTTGGCATAGTAAGCAGGCAATTCGGCGACGGTGACGCCATAGGCTTTGGCGCGTCCTTCGGCCCAGGCACCGGCCCAGATTTTAGAATCCGAAATAACAGCATCCGGGTTAACCACGTTGACGCGAATATGATCTTTGCCCAGTTCAGCGGCATTCAATCGGCTGAGGTGCAATTGAGCCGCTTTTGCCGAACCGTAGCCCGCATTGTTCGGCCCAGAGACTAATGCGTTTTTGCTAACAATATTCAGCACATCACCACCCAAATCCTGTTTTCTCATCACGGCAACGCCTTGCTGGGTGACTAAAAACTGCCCCTTCACCAGAACATCGTACAGCAAATCCCAATCCGCTTCGGTGTGTTCCTCAATGGGCTTGGAGATTGACAAACCTGCACAGTTGACCACAATATCGACGCCCCCAAAGGCCAGGCAAGCAGTTTTATACGCGCCTGCAATTGCGTCGGCACTGGTCACATCGAGCAGGGCTGTAGTGTGCGTGTCTCTGCCGTACTGCTTCTTAAATTCGTTTTTGGCCGAGGCTAGCCGATCGGCGTCATTATCGTTGATAACAACGCAGGCCCCTTCGTCCGCAAACTTTTTAGCAATGGCCTTCCCAATGCCCCCCGCACTGCCCGTAATAAGGGCGATTTTGCCTGTCAGTGGTTTGGGTTTGGGCATTCGCTGGAGCTTAGCTTCCTCCAATAGCCAATACTCAATATCGAAAGCTTCCTGTCGGGGAAGAGATGTGTAGCTCGAAATCGCTTCGGCCCCCTTCATCACATTGATAGCATTGATATAAAATTCTGCCGCTACACGAGCCGTTTGTTTGTCCTTCGCGAAGGTGAACATACCCACTCCCGGCCAGAGAATAACGACCGGATTTTTATCACGAATGGCAGGTGAATTTGGGTGTTTACACGTATCATAATATTCCTGATACATATCTCGGTAAGCCTCGAACGCAGGCGTCAACGTCTCCCGAATAACAGTAGCATCGGTTACGTCCTGATCGGGAGCTAGCTCTAGCACAAGCGGGCTGATTTTGGTTCGCAGAAAGTGGTCTGGGCAACTGGTACCCATTGGGGCCAGTCGGTCGAGGTCGGCCGAGTTGATAAATTCCAGCACCCGATCATCGTCCGTAAAATGCCCAATCATACGGTTCTGGCTCGAACACAATCCCCGCAGAACGGGAGCTAACTCAGCCGCCTGTGTTTGCCGAGCCTCTTTTGGCAATGATTCACGAATTGATCCACCAAATTGAGCACCTTTTTTCGTGTAGCTATCTTCCAGAAATTGGGCGCAGGTTTCGATAACGTCCAGAGTGTTTATATAACTCTCATACGATGTATCGCCCCAGGTGAACAGGCCATGCGAGCCGAGCATAATGCCCCGAATACCAGGATTTTCAGTGATGCATTGTTCCAGTTTTAGGCCCAGATCAAAACCCGGCCGTTGCCAGTCGACCCAGCCAATAGTCCCTTTGAATAATTCTTCCGTAATACGTTTACCGTCTTTGGCAGCTGCAATGGCAATGGCTGCATCGGGATGGAGGTGGTCAATGTGTTTATAAGGCAAAAATCCGTGTAGAGGTGTGTCGATAGAAGGAGCTTTGGAGGCTAAATCGAAAATGCTATAGTTGAACAACTCAACCATTTCGTCTTCAAATTCCAGGCCCCGGTATACTTCTTTAAGACTATGCAGCCTGTTCATATATAAAGCTGCCAGTCCACCACGTGTGAGGGTACCAATATCCCCTCCGGAGCCTTTTATCCACATGACTTCAGTAGGCTTTCCGGTCAATGGGTCTCGGGAAATGGTTTTGCAGGATGTATTGCCTCCGCCGTAGTTAGTAAGCCGTAAATCGGCTCCTAATAAATTGGAACGATAAAGTAGTAGGGCGACTTCCTGTTCCTGTGGGTTAGCATTAGCCAGGGAGGCCGCTTTTTCTTCATCCCATAAGTAACTGACGTGTCGATAGTCTTTAATGGTAGATAGCATAATTAACCAGTTGAGAGGTTTAGATGATTAGTATTACTACTTGATCGCTTTTGTCTAATGAAGGCTGAAAGTAGGCGGTCGTTATCCAGAGACTTTCCTATACTGTCCTAGTTTTTTGACCATTAAGACTATTTTTTTGTACGAAACTAATAGCCCATGATTTATCACATAAAAATTAATGATTATTCAAATACGCCCAAATACCAGCAGATTTATAATTCAATTGTAGAAGGCATTGAAAATCGGGATATTCTACCGGGCGACAAACTACCGTCCATCCACGAACTTTGTGCCGAATTTGATATTTCAAAGGGCACCATAGAACGGGCTTACGAACTTCTGAAAGAGAAAGAAATTATTGGCGCTGTTAAAGGAAAAGGGTTCTATATAAACTACACGCCGACGGGAAATAACCTAAAAATATTCCTGTTATTCAATAAGTTAAGTGCCCACAAAAAAATCATTTACGACTCCTTTGTGGAGTTATTAGGACCGGGCGTTGCCATCGATTTTTTCATTTATAATAATGATTTTCGGTTATTTCGGGATTTGATTCAGCGGCAGGCTCGCAATCATACGCATTACGTTATTATCGGCCATTTTTTCGAAGGTGGCGAAAAAGCAGATGAACTCATTAATAGTTTGCCGAAGCACAAATTAATTATTCTGGATAAGCTGGTGGAAGGGATAACGGGCAGCTACGGCGCGGTATTCCAAAATTTCGAGCGGGATCTGTATCAGTCATTAACGGATGCCCTGCCGCTGCTGAAAAAGTACTCGACACTGGGCATGTTGTTTCCATCCTACAGCTACCATCCCAAGGCCATTCTGAACGGATTTTACAAATTCTGTTATGAGCATGGGTTTAAAACCAAGGTGATCAATACGGTCCAGAATGAAGTCATTCAGCCTGGACATGCCTATATCAATCTGATGGAAGAGGATCTGGTTGAGCTCATCAAGCGCATAAAAGAAACGCCCTACGTCGTTGGTCAGGAAGTGGGTATTCTTTCTTACAATGACACACCTCTGAAAGAGTTTTTGCTGGATGGTATCACTGTAATTTCAACCGATTTTGCTCAAATGGGTCGAACAGCCGCCCGATTAGTCCTGAACGCCAGTGTCGAACATGTAGAGAATCCGTTTCGGCTTATTGTACGCAAATCGCTTTAACCTACCGTTTCCTAAATCAAGTTGTTCTCTACAAGTACGTTATGTAGATTCACAGACTAAACAAAGTATGCCTGTGATCTCCTTCGCATAACCCTTTTGCAAACGATTTTCCGTTGCACTATGGGTTCATATCTCCCTCTTCTTTAGACTGCTCGCGTGGGTAGCCCATTTTTTACATGTCTATACTTCGCCGTATCATACTGATACGGAACGCATTTGTATTCAAAAAATCATTCTCACCGAGTTTTTAGTGGCGTCAGGTTCGAAACTTGACGCCACTAAAACCGGATGAAACTGCGCATACTTTAATCATTAATTCCAAAAATTTTCCTCAGACAATGAACATATCAATTGATAACGAGTGGTACGAAACTTTCTTTTCTGGCCTTAACTGCGAAATGTGGGAAAAAGCCGTGTCGGCAGAATGGACGACACAGGAAGTCGATTTCTTATTGTCAACACTAGCGGTTCAACCCGGTGCTGCACTCCTGGACATTCCATGTGGCTATGGACGACACACTGTCGAACTAGCCAAACGAGGCTTCACCATGACCGGATTTGACATATCTGTCGAATTTCTCCAGCTACTTCGAGAACGTATTAAAGCTGAGCAATTAGCTGTTCAGGTGATTCAGGGGAACATATTGACAGCCGAGATTCCCGGTAGTTTCGATGGAGCCTATTGTATGGGCAATAGTTTTGGTTACGTCAATTATGAGGGTATGGCCGTATTTGTGAAGAAAGTGGCTGCTACTTTAAAGCCAGGGTCCCGATTTGTCATCAACTCAGGTCTGATGGCGGAGAGTATTCTGCCCAATTTCCCCAAAACAGGTCATTATGTACTTGGCGATTTAACTATGGACATCAGCAATTCGTACGTAGTCGAAGAGAGTTATATGGCTACCGAACTCACCTATACCAAATTAGGCCAATCGGAAGTGCATTACTTTAAGCATTACGTCTACACGCTTTCTGAAATAAAACGATTGTTGGAGCGATATGGATTGCGCACAATTGCCGTTTATAATTCAACTGAAAAGCAGAATTATACGCTGGGCGACCGCCAAATCTACCTGGTAGCAGAAAAATCATACTAGTCTATTGGGTAAATTTTGTCGTATATATTCTTATCAGTCAGAACTCCTATTCATTTTCTCATGAATCAGTCAGATAACTCTACGCCTGAGCAAAACAGCCCGGGATCAACTTCGAGAAGGCAATTCATCCAGGCTAGTGCTTTAGCAGCTACTAGTTTCTTCATTGTGCCCCGACACGTACTGGGTGGAAAAGGTTTCATTGCACCCAGCGATAAACTCAACATTGCCGGGGTCGGCTTTGGCGGTAAAGGGTTTAGCGATACGAACAATTCTTACAACAACGGAGCCAACAACATTGTGGCTCTTTGTGATGTAGACTGGGGGCTTCCTCGTGTCAAAGAGAATTTCACTAAGCACCCTAACGCGAAACGCTACAAGGATTTCCGTGAGATGCTGGACAAGGAAGGCAAAGCCATTGATGCCGTTACCGTATCAACCGCCGACCATACCCACGCAGTTGTAGCTATGGCCGCTATGCAGCGTGGCAAGCACGTGTATGTGCAGAAACCCCTGACACACAACATTTACGAAGCCCGGATGCTCACCGAAGCTGCTCGTAAATACAAGGTTGTGACACAAATGGGCAACCAGGGTTCGTCGAACCCACAGCAGAAACAAATGGTGGAATGGTTCGACAAAGGGCTTTTGGGAACGGTGCATACCGTTAATCTCTGGACCAACCGACCTGTTTGGCCACAAGGCATTCCCGTACCACAGCCAGCCGGTGAAACACCAGTTGATCTGGATTGGGATCTCTGGCTCGGACCAGCTCAGAAAGTTGGCTACACGCCCGCCTATCACCCATTCAAATGGCGTGGCTGGTGGAACTTTGGTGCAGGTGCCCTTGGCGACATCGGCTGTCACATCATGGACACACCATTCCGGGTACTGGGTCTCGGCTATCCAACCGAAGTGGAAACCAGCATTGGTCAGGTTTTCATGAAAGACTGGACACCCGAGTACATTCCCGAAGGTTGCCCACCATCGTCGCACGTGGAATTGAAATTCCCAGCAACGGCCAAAAATAAATCGGCGGTGAAAATGATCTGGGAAGATGGTGGTATCCGCCCCTTCCGCCCAGATATGCTACCTGCTGGCGAGCCCATGCCGGAGAATGGTGAAAATGGCGTACTTATCCACGGCGACAAAGGCTTGCTGATCTGTGGCATGTATGGCGAGGACCCAAAACTGTATACCAAAGACGGACAGAAAATAGTAGGCGATCCGAAACCAAAACCTGCTGATGGTTCTAAACCATTGCCAGAAAATGGTCACCAGGTTCTATGGACCGAAGCGTGTAAAGCAGGTTTCAACAGCAAAGAGCACAAAGCACTTACCTCTTCGTTCGACTTTGCTGGTCCCCTTACCGAATCTGTTCTGATGGGTAACCTGGCTATTCGCAGCTATACCGTTCGTACACCAAAAGCTGACGGAAAAGGCTTCAGCTATCCAGGTCGGAAACAACTGACATGGGACGGCAAAAACATGAAAATCACGAACTTTGACGAAGCCAATCAATTCGTTAAGCGTGAATACCGTGAAGGCTGGTCGCTAAACGCGTAGTATTTAGTGGAATAAGTGAAGTGGGTGCAGTAAGTGAAACAGGTATTTGATATCTATTTCATTTACTGCACCCACTTCACTTATTCCACTAAATACTAAACAACGACTGTACCATTGACCGTAACCTTGCATGGGCTACGTAAGCCCAGATGAGCAGCATGTACATCGAAAAATCCTGGTACGATACAGGCAGTGCTATGTTGTTGAAATAGTAGCGAGTTGCCGTAAAATCGAGTGTAGGTGTAAAGCCGATTAGATTTTCATAGCCCAACATCAATGTTAGGCCAAGCGCATAGAATAGGTATTGAGGTTTGCGAATTGCCCACAAAATGCCTGCGAGAATCGTAGCCCCGAATCCAGCATAATGCTTCCAGGTTAATGCCAGATCCGTAGTGGCGGCAACATAAACAGAATAACCCTGAACGGCAATCAGGACAAGTACAATTAATCCGTAGCCGTAAAACTCTTTCAATTGAGCACGCTGCATACAGGTAGTAGTTACGATAAGCGATCAATACAATTGATAAAAATACGCCAAAAACTACTACGCATATAGGCTAACACCCATTATTTTTTAGAAGCGCCTTCATTAAAAAATACAACCAGTCCATCCTTGCCAGCCACAATAATGTCTTTACGGCCGGTTTTGTGCAAATCGGCTACAGCGAAGTAAATGCCAGTTCCCTTGCCAACACCCGCCTGCCCATACGCGATGTCGTGCTTCACAAACTGCTTTTTCGATGCATCCCAGGTAAAATAGTACAGACCAACGGGATCTTCTTCGCCGGGATCTCTACCATTATGTGCTCGAAAACGTTTACCCGTTAGTAGTTCCGGCCGACCATCTCCCGTAATGTCGATCCACTCCAGACAGTGGTATTGCGAGTTTTTTTCATCAATCAGATGCTTTGTCCAGCCTCGTTGTCCGCTGGCGTCGCGAGTTTGTTCGTACCAGTGAAGACCATAACTATGTCCTTGTCCTACAATAAGATCATTCAGGCGGTCCCCATTCACATCGGCTACAATAATGGGCACACTGGCCGTACCGAATGCAAATTCTTTATGTAATGTCCAGGGGCCAGACTCCCGATTTTCAGGTGCTTCGAGCCAGCCATCGCTTACAATAAGATCACCCCGGCCATCGCCGTTAACGTCGCCGAAGCCGAGACCGTGGCCCTGAGTTGGCGCAACCGTAACCGTTTTGAATACGCCTGGGCTGACCAACTTAAGATATTTGAGGGGATGATTTGGATTGTTGGGCACAATGTCAATAATGCCATCGCCATCCACATCCCAGGCGCGGGTTGTTTCAACGTTACCAACTTTGCCAATCTCGTGCAATGGCCACTGACTATCCTTTTTCGCCGGATTTTCTACCCACCGAAGCGTTTGGTCAAACCAGCCACCCGTTACGAAATCCATCCGCCCATCTCCATTCACATCCAGCGGAATTGTCGAAAAATCGTCGTAATACTGATCTTTTCGGGGCTCGTTTCCAATGAGGTGACGATTACGAAAACGGGGACCTTCGTACCAAAAATCGCCTGACACAATATCTAGAGTGTCGTTTTTATCGACGTCAAATACACCTACCGATTCATAACTTTCGGCAGCAACGAAGTATCGATTGAAGCGGAGTGTGGGTTCGGGAGCGGTTGCCCCAATAAGTACAGATAGTACTAAAAGACTACCAAAAGGTCGAAGCATATGTGAATGGTCTATGTAATTTCAGTATGTTCACTATCACTTCTTAGTAGCACTTCCCTAAGAAAGGGTAGATTAATCAAGAAATAGATTTAGAGAAAATAGACTGATTTACGATCCGATTTGTCGTTATGAAAAAAGGGATTCTTGCACAATTCATACTCTACTTATATTGGGGTTTCTTACCCTGGCCACAGTCAGCCCGTTTGACTCGCCTTTTAAGAATTCATTTAAGTGCTCTCCAAACATATCTGATGAATCGGGTAAGCCTAGAAACAGCGAACTTGATATTTCCCACCTGAACGATTTATCGATAGTTCACTAACAAGAGTGAGGGTTCCGAAAGACCAGGTTACTGAAAGCATGTGAACTGATCCCAACTACGATTCCCTGCCGGACGATCTTGTTTTAGTATCAAAGGTCAGAACTCGAATTGATATCTTTAAACTCAATTGGTTTTCGTATGATCTTTACAAATTACAATAGCCCTGATTGACGATGGCCCAAAGCTCCTACAACCTACTAAAATGGCTACTCCTACCACTTCCCGTCGTACTTTCCTAATGGCCTCTTTAGGCTTTACAGCTACCAAACTAATTAAACCCTTTAGCCATCAAGTACTCACCGCTGGCCAGGTCATCGACCGAATAAAAGCTAGTGTGGGTATTCCCTGGCGCGAACAAACTGTCGATAATCTGATTGCAGGTACTCCCGAAATACCCGTTAAAGGAATCGCTAGTACGATGATGGCCACTCTGGATGTACTTCATCGAGCTGCCGACAAGGGCTTGAACATGGTTATCACCCATGAGCCAACTTACTATTCTCATCAGGATAGAACGGAGCCTATTCAACAAGATGCTCTTTATCAACTCAAGCGCAGTTTTATTCAACAGCACGGCATGGCCGTGTTTCATTTCCACGATCACTGGCACGGGCACCGGCCAGATGGCATCGCGACAGGGATGATCCGGGAACTGGGTTGGGAGAAAAATATTGATTCACAAAATCCCCGCCTATTCACGTTTCAGGAGACACCACTGGCACAGTTTGCTCAGGGAATAGCTTCCAAATTGACTATTCGTACTATGCGCGTCATAGGTGATCCACAATTACCAGTTAGGCGAGTTATGGCCAGTTGGGGCAATGTAAGTCTGATGCCGGGAGTTCCTTATCTAGCGCAGGCTGATGTACTGATTGTTGGAGAGACTCATGAGTGGGAGTTAGTAGAGTATGTTCAGGATGCGATTGCTTCTGGCCAAAAAAAGGCGCTAATTATATTGGGACATCTACTATCCGAACAGGCTGGCATGAAATACTGTGCCGAATGGCTGAAAGGCTTTATCCCCGAAGTTCCCATTGAGTTCATTGCATCAGGCGAACCCTATTGGCGTCCTGATTTGCCTGCCAAATGAATCCTTTAACGATGGGTCAGTCCTGCATTCAACCGAGCAGTACGGAGACTACTATACCGGCATAAAATCGTTCGTAGACTGCACAGGTCTTCGGGCATATCCTACTGAAATTCATCACTGAAAAGTATCTCTTCTACCTCCCCGGTTTAGAGCTTACAGCTTAGAACGTCCTCATCAGAGACATGATTTATCTATTTGATAATTGACTACTATTTAGTGAGCCAGTAAGCGAATAGTGCAATTGGCTCACTGATAAATATCACCTTACTTTCTTTTCTACTGATGCCCTGTAAGCTGCAGTTGGCACTGACTTTGCCACGCCCTCAAGAATATAGTGTTAAGCTAATGTTAGTAATTTATACCTACTATACGCATTACTAACACAATCAGCCCAACAAAGCATATTAGGCTCATATACTCAATTAGTTATCTACTATTTTTTAATAACTTCTTAACTGGCTTTTAATTATTTTCTAATTCTAATGAGTAGGAATGAGATATATACTAGTTTTAACACGTAGAGTTCAATTAGTTTTTAATGTACTTTATACATTTTTAATCTCCATTTACGCTCAAACCTAAGCATTAATGATCACAACTTCTATGAAAAAACACCTACCCCCTCAACCTTGGTTTGGCAGGCAGCTTTATCGCACGGCCACTCCATTGCTACTCGCTTTTTGCTGTATTAGCTTAACCCATGCAAAGAATCCGACTGATCGGGGCACCCTTGAAAGAAACCCGACCATTGTTGCCGACAGGACGCTGACAGGCTTGGTTTCAGATGAAAAAAATGAAGCTTTACCGGGTGTAAGCGTTCTTATCAAAGGAACCTCACGCGGTACAGTTACCGATGCCAATGGCCGCTACCGATTAGATGTACCCGATGGTACTTCTACCCTCGTATTTTCTTTCGTTGGCTACCTTCCTCAGGAAGTTCAGGTCTCCAATCAGGCTTCGGTGAATATTAGCTTAAAAGCCGATAGCAAAGTGCTTGATGAGATTGTGGTTATTGGTTATGGTACAACCAAAAAATCAGATCTTACCGGAGCTGTTGCTGGCGTGAAAGAAGCTCAACTTATGGAGCGTCCGGCCCCGTCGCTGAACCAGGCTCTATCAGGTCGTATGCCAGGCGTACAGGTGAACAACAACTCAGGTCGTCCTGGTGGTCGTACAACCGTCCGTATTCGCGGATTTAGCTCGATTAACTCGTCTAACAACCCGCTCTATGTAATTGATGGTGTGATGCTGCCACAAGGTACAGGCGACCAGTTCAGCAACCCAATCGACTATATCAACCCAAACGATATTGTCAATGTTGAAGTACTGAAAGATGCCTCGTCAACGGCTATCTATGGTGCTCGGGGTGCTAACGGCGTTATCCTGATCTCGACCAAAAAAGGGAAAGCTGGTGAAAGCCGGGTTACTTACGACACCCAATTCAGTGTTAACACCATTGGCCCCAACAAGCCTCAGGTTTTGAACGCCAAAGAATACCTGGCAACTGAAGATCTTGCGTACGCTAACATGGCGAAATTTGACCCCGCTGGCTGGGCTGCTGGTAAGTGGACTTATCTGGACCCAGTAGTTCGTCGGAAAGCATTTAGTGCGCAGCATCCAGGTGTTTTTGATGCTAACCTGAACCCATTGTACGATACCGATTGGTTCAAAGAATCGTCGCAGAATTCACTTTCGCAAAACCACCAGTTGGGCTTTAGCGGTGGTAACGAGCGTACACAATATTCGCTTTCGCTCAACTACCGGGATGATCAAGGTCTTATCAAAACGTCGTACATGAAACGCTATTCTGGCCGTTTCTCGATTGACGATCAGGTAAAAAGCTGGTTAAAAATTGGTGGTACGCTGAGCTATAACAACCAGAATGAGAACCTGGTTGATATCAATGACGCGGTAGCCCGGCAAATTGTGGAAGACTTCCCATTCCTGCCAGTACGTTACCCCGACACAGGTATCTTCGCTGAAAACCGCGATTATCCGTACGCAGAGGGAACGATGAGCTCGGTACACCGTTTAATGGACCGGAAATATATTCAGGTTACCCAGACGCTCATTGGTAGCTTATATACCAATATCAATTTTGGTAAAGGGCTGGAAATGCGGACTGTATTAGGTAGCAACGTTCAGACCCAGGAAATTAACCAGTCGCAAACCCGTACCCTGAACATTGGTGGTAATGGTAACGCTGATGTTGCCAACAACCGTACCTCATTCTGGTCGTTGGAAAACTACCTGACCTATAACAAGCAGTTTGGCCAGGATCATTCATTCACTGGTTTATTGGGTATTTCGTGGCAGGAAACCAATCAGTTCGGTATTGGTGGTGCTGTTAGTGGATTCGCTACCGACTACTTTGGCTACAACAACTTAGGTGCTGGTGCAACCAATCCTTCTGTTAGATCAAGTGCTTCGCGGTTTGCCTTTAACTCGTACTTCGGTCGGATTAACTACGGTTATAAAAACAAGTATTTGTTCACGGCAACAGGCCGGGCCGATGGTTCGTCTAAATTCGGGGAAAACAACAAATTCGCGTTCTTCCCATCGGCAGCTTTAGCATGGCGTATTTCGGAAGAAGACTTCCTGAAAGGTAATGCTGTCATCTCTAACCTGAAACTGCGTTCTAGCTATGGTTTGACAGGTAACTCGGAGATCCCACCTTACCAGTCGCTTTCAACGTTAAACTCGACCTACGCTGCTGTTTACGGCAATACGAAGGTTAGTGGAACGGGTATCAACCGCTTGGCTAACCCTGACCTGAAATGGGAAAAAACCGCACAAACTGACGTAGGTCTGGAAATTGGTCTGTTCAAAGGACGGATCAATGTCGAAATGGATTACTACTATCGTTTGACGACAGACATGCTCCTTGATGCTCCTGTACCACAATCGAGTGGTTACGCAACCATCCGTCGTAACGTCGGTTCGATGGAGAACAAAGGGTTTGAGTTTGGGATCAATACGGTGAACTTCAACAAAGGAAATTTCTCCTGGAATACGTCGTTCAACATTTCGCTTAACCGCAACAAAGTATTGTCGCTGGCTACCCCATCTGATATCTTCGGTGTAGGTGGACCTAACTTTACCAACCAAACCAACATCATTCGGATTGGTGAGCCAGTAGGAGCATTCTGGGGCTTAACTCGTGCCGGTGTATGGAGCGAAGCTGAACGCGATCAGGCAGCTCAATTTACCAGCTACCGGAATGGTCTGACCATGTTGCCTGGTGACATCAAGTACTTAGACGTAAACGGAGACAAAGCGATTACCGATGCTGACCGTAGTATTATTGGTAACGGTAGCCCAAAAGGCTGGGGAGCGCTGACCAACAACTTCAAGATAGGCAACTTCGATGCTACGCTTGAACTGCAGTACATGTATGGTAACGACGTTATGCTCATGAACCTGCACCCAAGCGAAGACCGCCAGGCGCTGGCTAACAGCTACAAATCGGTACTAAACGCCTGGACCCCAACCAATCAGGGTTCCGTGATTGCTCAAGTCCGGGATACACGTGCTGGTTATGTAACGAACGTAGATAGCCACTGGATCAAGGATGGTTCATTCCTACGCGGTAAAAACTTACTGGTAGGCTATACTTTCCCAGCCGCAATGACCAACAAGATGAAACTGAACCGGCTACGTGTGTATGCTTCGGCTCAAAACTTCTTCCTGTTAGTATCTGACCCAATCATCGGCGATCCTGAAGTAACGCCAACCAACCAGGGTACTACCAGCAGTGCGTTCTCGCAAGGCGAAATCTGGCACAACTACCCAAAACCAACTACGTACCTGTTAGGCCTTCAGATTGGCCTGTAAAATGTCAGTCGTTTGCTTCGCGTTGTTGCTAGTTGTTAACGACGCGAAGTAAATGACCTGAATACACTCATTTCAAATTCTTTGATTCCTCATTCAATTATGAGACATACCCTCGTAAAAAATATAACTAAAGCCTTACTGTGTGGCGCGGTATTGGTAGGCCCTGTGGGTTGTAAGGACTTCCTGAAAGAACAGGCGCCTTCAAACCTGACTCCCGACAATTTTTATACCATCCCTGACCACGCCGAAGCAGCTATTGCTGCAACCTATGCTGGTCTGCGATTTATGGGTGATGGGGCAGGTATTTTCTCCAGCAACTGGCAGTTACTGGAAGCTCTAACGGGTACTTCTACTACGGAAACCGCTCAAAACTCTGACTTAAACAATCTTTACGGGTTGGTTCATGACGGAAATACGGCTCACATCGTTAACTACTGGAATGGTCTGTATAAAGTAATTGCGCAGGCTAACCAAACCATCGATAAAGTTCCAGGCATTACGCCAATGGATGCTGCTCAGAAAGCCAGAATCCTTGGTGAAGCGCGTTTCCTACGGGCTTCGGCGTACTTTACTACGGTTCAACTATGGGGTGACATCCCTCTGATTACTAAACCACAAACAGCCGCTTCGGCCGACTTCCTGCCAGCACGCACCAAAGTAGAGGATGTGTATAAGCTGATTGTTGATGATTTAGTAGCAGCCGAAGCAGCAGGACTGCCCTGGATGGATGCAACCAACGGACGGGTTACTCAATCGGCGATCAAAACGCAATTGGCAAAAGTTTATCTGACTATGGCAGGCGCTCCATTAAATAAAGGTGCCTCTTACTATAAACTGGCTGCTGATAAAGCCTTTGAAGTGATTACGTATGCCAATGCAAACCCTACTACGATTAATCTGTTTACGAACTATAATGACGTACACAGTGAAGGGAAGAAGAATCAGACTGAACACCTCTTTATGATTCAGTACAATACCGTAGTAGCAGGTAACCCGATGGATAACTTCTATCCCAACTTTAAACCCGTAACCTACAATGGTCCTGGAGGAACGGGAAGTTCGGTACCAACACCTACCTTCTACAATTCGTACGAACCAGGTGATTTACGGGCAAAAGACCAGGATGGCTATTTCTATACCACCTACTATACCAACGGTAATGGTGCATCGTTCGCACTGGGTGCTCCTTATGTGTTTAAGCATTTCAACCGGACAGCTAACGGTACTTCTGGCATAGCAGGCACTCGTCAGAATAACCTGAACGTGCCTCAGATTCGTTATGCCGAAACCCTGTTGATTTATGCAGAAGCGCAAAATGAAGTGGGCGGACCTACACAGGCGGCTTATGATGCGATGAAGCGTATTCGCGACCGGGCTACGCTAACCACCCCTGATATGGGCACCTTTACACAGACTACCTTCCGGGAAGCTGTTTGGCGGGAGCGTTGGCACGAACTCTGCTATGAGCAAATTACCTGGTTTGATATGGTTCGGTTACGGAAGGTCTACAACGAAAAAACCAATGGTTTCGACAACTTCGTTGGTCACATCAACCTGAGTTCGAATCAGGCTTTACAGGAAAAACACCTGTTACTACCTCTTCCAAAACAGGAAATGTTGAACAACCCAAATTTGAGACCACAGAATCCAAATTATCCAGGCGTTTAAATGAAATAGGTCATAAAAAAACTCCCCGACTAGTGTTAGTTGGGGAGTTTTTTTATGACCTAGTGGGTACCCTTACCCAACCAACTCTTTCCGATAAGCACTCGGTGTTTGCCCAGTTACCGACCGGAAGGTCTTGTTGAAGTGCGATAGGTTATTGAAGCCAACGGCAAAACCTACATCGGCCACCGTACGAGCCGAATGCAATAGCCGTCGGGCCTGATTGACACGGTATTCGTTCACAAAATCGGTAAACGTCAGGTGGGTCATGCGTTTGAAATAGCGGCAAAATGCCGGAACAGTCAGGCTGGCCAGATCAGCCACAACCTGAATATCCACTGGTTCGGCGTAGTGCTGCTCTACATACTGGCAAACCCGATTGATGCGTTCCTGTTCTTTCGGATTCAAATCAAATCGAACCCCGTTAGCGTGCAATGGTTCCACATCAGCTGCATCGGCTAAGTGTTGCAATACCCGCAGTAAAGTCAGGAAACGCTCAAATGGTGCCTGATTAGGCAACTGTTCCAGCAATGGACTCACCTGTTGTTTGGTACCAGCTCCAAATGTCAGACCCATATGCCCACGCTCAAATAGCCGTTTAACTGTAGCTAGTTCGGGTTTTTGCAAAAACGGCTCGCCCATAAAATCGTCGCGCATCTGCACCACAATTTCCTCATACTGCCCTTCTATTCCATAACTAAAATTGAGGTGCGGCAAATTCGGGCCGATAAATACTAGTTCACCCGCTTCATAACGAGACACATTCGTCCCAACCCGTCGCTGTCCGGTTCCAAATGGAATGTACACAATTTCATACTCCGGGTGATAGTGCCAGTATACCCGACAGGTTTCAGCCTCCGTATTATGAATCACCCGGAATGAACTACCAGCTTCGGGCTCTATTTTTTCGAATTGAAGTTTCATACAAGGGAGGGTTTTGCCACGGAGATTCACAGAGGCTAAAAGAGATACACGAAGGAATAATAAAAAGTCTCTGTGTATCTCTTTTTACCTCTGTGAATCTCTGTGGCAAAACTTCTTTATCACGAATGTATCACATTACACAATCAGGAAACCGCCAATGAGTTTTAATCGTTTATATAGCAACAGAATCCAATCGCGAAACAGCATGAAACGAATTCATTTATACGCGCTTAGCCTCCTCTTACTAGCAGGCTGCGCGCAAGGTCAGTCAAAAGACTATACGCCCGCTAAACTCCCGACCCTTAAACCAGGCGAAGCCGTCGCTACATTTGCCGGAGGTTGCTTCTGGGCCATGGAAGAAGGCATGAACCAACTTAAGGGTGTTCGGGAAGTAATTTCGGGCTACGCAGGTGGCAACGTCAAAGATCCAACGTATGAACAGGTTGGGACCGACCAAACCGGCCATGCTGAGTCAGTACAAGTGTATTACAATCCTAAAGTAATCAGCTATGCACAATTGCTTGATGCTTTTTTCGCTGGTCATGATCCCACGACACTCAACCGCCAGGGCCCTGATGTTGGCCGCGATTATCGGTCAGTGGCGTTTTATCGAACACCAGAAGAAAAAGTCGAAATTCTGGAGGCCATAAAACGCACAAACGACTCGAAACACTATGCAAATCGGGTTGTGACAGAAGTAACGCCAATTACGGTTTTCTATCCAGCAGAAAACTACCATCAGAACTATTTTGCGCTGCATCCAAATCAGCCTTACATTCAGAGTGTGTCGTTACCAAAGGTTGAGAAACTACGTAAAGCAATGGTCGGACACCTCAAAAATAATACAGCGTTAACAATGCTTGACTAGTTGTTGGCCCCAAAAAGTCAATACAGCATTAATAACGGATAATAGATTGCAAAAATAGCCGGCTAGTGCCGGCTATTTTTGCACTATGAATACAACTGCACCTTTGAATAGCCCCTCGCGTAATCTCTTCGTACAGAACCTGCTAACGTTTTTCTTAAATCGGCAGGCACTGGCCGTTGGATTAGTATTTGCATGTGATAGCATCTTGTTTGGGAGCTGGGTCGCTCACATTCCTCACGTTAAAGAAAAACTGCACCTGTCCGATGCCGAATTAGGGCTGACACTTTTTGCCATGCCCGTCGGTCTGCTCATTATGAATCCACTAACAGGGTGGATCATCGCCAAGCTTGGTGAAGCACGCGCCTGTTTATGGTCGGCAGTGGGCATATCGCTGGCCGTTTGCATTCCCATCAACGCGCCAAATACAGTTGTGATGGCCTTGGGCTTATTTTTGTTAGGTCTGTCCAGCGCACTGATCAATGTGGCCATGAATACCTGCGCTACGAATGTAGAGCGAACACAAGGCATTATCATCATGTCGTCCTGTCATGGAATGTGGAGCCTGGGCGGTTTGCTCGGTTCGGGTATTGCCGGTGCCGTCATTGCGCTGCATATATCGCCCCAACTCCACATGGGTATTATTTCGGGCCTGGTATTGCTGGCTACGTTTCTTCTCCAACCTTCATTGATAGCCATTCCCTCAAGCAGCCGAACTGAATCGGGAGAAAAGGCGGGCTCGTCCTTTGTTCGGCCTAACCTGGATTTATTGCTAATGATTCTGATTGGTCTGGCAGTGGCCATGGGCGAAGGGGTAGCCCTCGACTGGAGCGCGGTGTATCTGCGCGAAACCATTGGTGCCAGCAGCCAGATTGCAGCCCTGGGTTTTGGCGCTTTTTCACTGACGATGACCAGTTTTCGTTTCTTCGGTGATGCTGTTATTCCCAAAATTGGTGCGAAACGCTGGCTTCAACTTGGCGGTTTGTTAGCTGCATCGGGGCTGTTCTTTGCCATTGCTCTACCCTACCCGGCAACAGCATTAATTGGCTTTGCTTTACTAGGTGCTGGTTGCTCACTAGGCGCGCCCATTCTGTATAGTGCCTCTATGCGTGTGCCAGGTATTCCACCAGCGGCTGGTCTGGCTACGTTTGCTACATTTAGTTTCATCGGTTTCCTGGCTGGCCCACCCGTCATTGGGTTCGTATCTGAAGCATTTGGCCTTTACTACGGTCTTGGATTCGTAGCAATTATCCTCCTCATTTCGGCAGGATTGTCGCGGATCGTAAAGTTATTCTGATTCATTTCTGTCATTCAAAGCAGCGTAATCAGAAACAGGTGAGTCTATCAATCAGGCGATAGATTCACCTGTTTCTGCATTTAGCCAAAATTGTCTTTTACCCGGCAAAATGCGTAGTATTGTCATTCAAACGTAATCAACGAAAGTCATGTCAGTAGCTGTTGCAACAGCACCGAATAAGCGGAGAAAATCAGGTGTACCATCGTATCTGATTTACGAAACGCTTAACGGACGCGCTCTGTATTACCGTGGTTACCGCGACGTAACAACAGGTAAAAAGACCCCCGCCGAAATTATGGGAAGTAGTTCATTACAAGCCATGTTAGTATCACTGATCCATGGCTTTCTATTCACACATATTGATAGAAAGCGGTACCTATTGGCCACCAATGAATCGGGCATTCACCTTGACAAAGGCAATAATCTGTCCAACGACATTGCTATTTTCGATAAGTCTATCGGCCTGACATTGACCGATAAGTATTTCAATGTGCCTCCAAAAATCGCTATTGAAGTGGACGTTCGCATTGAGCCCGAAGAGTTCTCTGGTAAGGAATCAGGCTACATGTACGAGAAAACCGAACGGCTTCTTGAATTCGGCGTTGAAACGGTTATCTGGATTATGACCCAGCCCAAAAAGATATTTGTTGCTACCCGCACCGCTCCCTGGCTAACGCAAAACTGGGATGCTACTGTACTGGTCATGGACGATGTTGTCCTGAATTTAGCTGCCTTACTGACCGAAGAAGGCATTGAGTTTTAACCTTCCTTCCACACAAGTCATAAAATTAGGGTACAATCGTTATCGCTTATACTGGTCGATAAATCTGGATTGGGCCAAACAATCGTAGATACTTGTGCCACGAATTCATTAAAAAACCACTAATAGATCAATATAAAATTATACTTGTGATCTTTACCTTTAGTAAACTCATAGTCTACTACTTTGGAAGGTTTTACGACAACTGGTTATCGGGATTTAGCTCCTCAAGAGCTATGGCAACGCTTTAAGGCCGGTGATGAACGGGCGCTGGGCGAGTTAGCGCGCAAGCACTATCCGAGCCTGTATAACTATGGTCTTCGCTTAACTACTGATTCTGAATTAGTTTGGGACACAATTCAGGATCTGTTTCTGGAGTTGTGGGATCGTCGGGAATCAGTGAGTGACGCCGTTTTCGTAAAAACATACCTCTTAAAAGCACTCCGCTACAAATTACTGAAAGTCCGGGGTCAGCATCCATCCATTCATCTTGATGAGTCTGAGCCTGTCAATATGCCATTTACCGGATCAATAGAAGAAGAAATTATTGATAATGAGTTGCATAGCGAACAGGCCCGTTTGTTACATCAGCTAATGGCGACCCTTACTAAGCGGCAGCAGGAAGTCTTATATCTACGCTTCTACCAGAACTTAGACAATAACGAAATTGCCCAGATTATGGGCATGGAACGCCAGAGCGTAGCTAATCTATTATACCGAACGTTTAAAGAACTTCGGAGCCAATGGTCACCTGATTTGCTTCTTTGTCTTCTGATGTTCGCCCTGTCGAAACGATAATTAATGAAAATTGCACTCTAGGCGAAAATATTTTTCCTTTTTTTTGAGTATTCATGAGCGGAGAATAGCACTATAGGACTAAAGGTAACAGTCTGCTATTTGCTCCAACATGAACTACAGGACTTACAACGCCGAAGATTTCCTATTCGACGAGTCATTTCGCCAGTGGACAAGTGGAACGTCTCCCCAGGCAACTACTTTCTGGGAGCAATGGCTAACACAAAATCCCGACCGAGCAGATATAGTCCGACAAGCCCAGGAGCTTGTTCGCGCTTTAAATGAGCACTATAGAGACGACGCAACCGATGCCCGGTTTACCAGTGAACTCAACCGACTCATGCAACTGGCCGCCGAACGTCGGGATGCAGAAGTAGAACCTCCAGTCATACCGCTGCAACAACCATCCTGGTGGCGCTGGGTGGCGGCAGCTTCCATTAGTATCGTGGTTGGTCTGGGAATCTGGTTCTATAGCAGCACACTTTTTCCAAAGGCAATCCCAGACTCATACGCTCATCTTACGAAGACAGCCCCAATTCCGCTTCAGGAAAAGGTCAATACGAGCAATCATACTATGAATGTTCTGCTCGGTGACGGTAGCCTTATTACGCTACGACCAAAGAGTCGCTTGAGTTACCCGAAACAGTTCTCCAAGACTAGTCGAACCGTTTACCTGAATGGAGAAGCATTTTTCGATGTGGTCAGAAATCCAGCCAAACCGTTCCTGATCTATGCCAATCAGACGGTAACTAAAGTTCTGGGGACCAGCTTTCTTGTTCGGGCTTTTGAAGAAGAAAAGGCGGTAACCGTGACCGTACGTACCGGACGGGTATCGGTATATACGAAGCAGGATTTTGAAAAAGCACAGAAGTCAGGCCTACGGCGAATAGAGGGAATCATTCTGACTCCTAACCAACAAATGACCTATAACCTGAACGATGGGCGTTTACAGAAAGCGTTAGTTGAGAAACCCACCGCTTTGATACCCGAATCGGTCAGTCATGAACAGGTGTTTGAAGACACGCCTGTTGCTAAGGTATTTGCGACAGTTGAGCAAACGTATGGAGTAAAGCTTATTTACAATGAGGGTGATTTGTCGGCTTGTCTGGTCAATCTCACCTTTCTGAATGAAAACCTGCTTGAGCGACTTGATATAATCTGCGAGACTATTGGAGCTTCGTATGAGGTGCTTGATGGTCAGATTGTTATCAATAGCAAAGGCTGTAAGTAACGCATTACCTAATTCCTAAACCCACCCTTTTACAAATCGCCTATGAAGAAGTAAGCCACTTTTTTACAAAAAAAGTCAGTGATGATTCCGGCATCACTGACTTCACTCACACCCTTGTTCGATACCCTCATCTAGGATGAGGCAGGGGGTTTTTTGTCCATTTCTAAATCCAAACAGTCAAAAAACAAGTAAAAGTATGAAAGAACTTCGACAACCGCTTAGCCTGTTGCGCAGCCTTATGAAATTTACTGTCTATCAGTTACTACTGGCGGCTATAATAGCCGGGCTGGCAGCGGCCCGCCCGGTTGAAGCACAGAAAGTCATGGATCAGCGCGTTACGCTCCGTGCTGATAACCTGACTTTAAAAACTGTGTTGAATCAGTTGGGACGTCAGGCCGATGTACGCTTTGCGTACCGGTCAACGCTTGTCCAATTGAACGACCGTGTATCGCTCAGCGCGACGAATCAACCCTTAGTCGACGTCCTCGATAATTTATTGAGGGCTCACCAACTCACCTATCAGGTAAAAGGGCGGCAGATCATTCTGAATCAGGAGCCTCCACCACCAATCATTGAAATACCTTACAATAACGATGCAGCCTCCACCGATCGGAATCTGTCAGGAACTGTTTCCGACGAAGCCAGCAACCCGCTCCCCGGTGTAAGTATTGTGGTTAAAGGCACCAATCGAGGTACGACAACCGATGCGAATGGCCAGTTTCGAATGACTTTGCTTACTGGCGACGACGTATTGGTTTTCAGCTTTGTGGGTTATCAATCTAAAGAAGTTACGGTAGGCAATCAAACATCCGTGAATGTCAGTTTAGCTGTCGACACCAAGAACCTTAACGAAGTAGTTGTTGTCGGTTATGGCACCCAAAAACGATCGGATCTGACAGGATCTATTTCCTCGGTAAAAGCCGAAGAGGTAAAGAGTTTGCCCGTTCGAAGTATCAACGAAGCGCTACAGGGCCGTGCAGCAGGTGTTCAGGTGACGCGTAATGACGGCTCACCCGGCGCAAGTTCTGATATTGTTATTCGGGGAGTTGGGTCCATTGGCGGTATGGCTCCGCTATACATTGTTGACGGTATCCGGATGGCATCGGGCAATAACTTCAACCTGCAGGATGTCGAATCCATCGAAATTCTGAAAGATGCCAGTGCTGCGGCAATTTATGGCGCTCAAGCCGCTGGTGGGGTCGTTCTGGTAACGACCAAACGAGGGGCTACTATGGACAAAATAAGCATCAATTTTAATGCATACTATGGCGTCAGGGAGCCCCTCCATCTGTATAAACTCCTGAATACGGCCGACTATTATACTGCTAAAACCGCCTTTGGTGTGGCAACGAACAGCTGGGGTGATCCAACTAAATTGCCTGACAATGATTGGGTGAACGATTTATTTACCCAGGGTATAGAGCAGAGTTATTCGCTCTCCTTATCGGGTGCTTCGGCCAAAAGTAATTATTACCTCTCGGCCAATTATCAGAAGGAAGGCGGTACACTTATCGACAACTATTTTGAGCGCTACGGACTTCGTTCCAACGCTGATTTTAAGGTAAACAAAAAGATCAAAGTAGGCGAAACGCTCTACGCCTGGATGACCAGCACCAATCCGACGGTAAGTACTACGTTCCCGTTCCGGTCAGCTCCGGTGGTTCCAGTGTATGACCCAACAAATATCTACGGCGGCTGGGCTAAAACAGGCAACTACTTTGGTGGACCGAACCTGGTAGGCCAGGAATACATGAATCACCAGTTGAACCAAACCTACGCGTTGGAGGGGAATGTTTATGCCGATTGGGAAATCATTCCGGGACTGAATTTCCGATCAACCGTTGGAGCGTCAATCTATGGCACGAAGAATTACAAATTCAATGAAGGCTATGATTATGGCATCGTTACCAATCACGTTGCAGCCCTGACCCGGGAAATTGATAATCAGGTCAACCTAACGGCCAACTTTGTATTGACTTACGCGAAAACAGTTGGCCAGCATGAATTTAAAGCATTAGCCGGGTACGAAGCCTACAAATCGAACCTAAGTTCGCTAATCGGATCAGCGCAGGGGTTTCCGTATGTAACGTATAATCTGGGCTTATCGACCAACCCAAGCAGCTACGTGACGAGTGGTGGTGAGTTGCCACAAACCCGGATTCTTTCTCAATTTGGACGGATCAACTACACCTACGCAGGCAAGTACCTGCTGACGGGTACGATTCGTCGGGATGGATCTGACCGCTTTGGTCCGACGAACAAATTTGGGGTGTTCCCATCGGCCTCAGTGGGCTGGAAACTGAATGAAGAAGCCTTTATTCGAGATAATCTCTCTTACGTAACGAACCTGAAGCTCCGTGCCAGCTACGGAAAATTGGGTAGCACCAGTAACATTCCTCAGTATACCTATCTGCCTTCATACGGTGGCAATAACGGTACAAATAGCCAGGGACTCGCCGATGGTAGTCGTGCCAAAGGGTATGCGCTTACGGCTCAGTTGGCCAACCAGAATATTAAGTGGGAATCTGTCCTTCAAACAGATATAGGATTGGATATTGGTTTGTTGAAAAACGCGCTGAACATCACTGTTGACTGGTACAACCGGCAGACTCAGGGTATGATTTATCAGGTTCCCGTAGCCTTATCGGCTGGTTTTGGTCCTTCATTCGTCTACACCAATATTGGCCAGATGAGTAACAAAGGGATTGAACTGGCAGTAGATTACCGCGGCAAAAAAGGCGCATTCACCTACGGTATTACAGCCAATACATCGTTCAACCGAAATTTGGTTAAACAGCTGGATGGTACGAACAATAATCCAATTACCGATGGATCTGCCGCTCTTGATCTTGACGGAAACGCGGCACGTACTGAAGTTGGACACCCACTGAGCCAGTTTTATGGCTATAAAGTAGACGGGATCTTCCAATCGGCTGCCGAAGTAGCTGCTTTAAATGAGAAAGCCCAACAAGCGGCTGGCTCAACCAGTGTTTATTATCAGAATGCAGGCACAGCTGCCGGTGATTTGCGCTTTCATGATACCAATGGAGATGGTCGAATTACGCTAGCTGATAAAACGTTTATTGGCAATCCCTGGCCCAAAATGACGTATGGATTTACACTAAATCTGGGCTGGAAAGGTCTTGAGTTAACTGCTCTGTTTCAGGGAGTTCAGGGAGTCGATGTGTATAACGGGACTAAATACTACAGAGAGTATTTTTATGGCGATTATAACACGACGAAGGATATTTTCAACTCTTCATTCTTCAACGGCAATGGGCTCACGAATCAGCCTCGGGTGGGTGCCACAAGTTCAACGGGTGTTTTTTCGCGTGACCCGAATGCCAACTATGGTCGTATTTCGGACTATTTCGTAGAGGATGGTTCATACCTGAAGCTGAGGAATTTACAGATTGGCTATACCATTCCCAATACACTCACGAAGTCCCTGAAAATCTCGAATCTGAAAGTGTATGTTCAGGCACAGAACCTGCTTACATTCACTAAATACAGTGGGCTAGATCCGGAAGTGTTGGGCGTAAACGGGACAACTGCCCGGGGAATTGACACCATCAATTCCTATCCACGCACCCGGCTTCTTTCGATGGGCATCAACATGAGTTTTTAACTTCCAACGCTATTCCGATCATGAACATATTCTTCAAATTATCGCTGTTTGCCTTACTGGTAGGCCTGGCCTCCTGCAAAGACAGTTTCGTCAATGTTGATAATCCAACGGCTATTTCGACGGCCAATTATCCTGCCACTGTAGCTGATCTTGAGCAGCTCCTTACGGGCGTATATGGTACGCAACATGCAACCGGTATTTTCGGCCGGGCAATGGGGCCTTATAGTACGTATTTATGGGATCACACGACCGATTTGAGCTGGCAGGGATCGCCCAACTGGATTCAGATGGGTCAGAACAATGCCTTACCCAGCGACGCTTTTTTATTACAAATCTGGCCGGATTTATGGCGGGGGGTTCAACGTAGTAATACCTTACTGGCTGGCGTTGATCGGGTTAGCAAAAATGCTTCGGCTACGGATTTAGTCGCCATTAACCTCATTAAAGGGCAGGCGCTTTACCTTCGGGCCTGGTATTATTATTACCTGACTACGTTTTGGGGGGAAAGCTTTATCGTAGGTGGTGCCGGTGGCGATAAGATGGGCGTACCCATTGTGACAACCGTTGCCGACAACCTGGCTGCTACTCAGATAGCTCGCTCCACCGTAAAGCAGAACTGGGATTTTATTATTAGCGATTTAAAAGCAGCCGAAACATTACTGGGAACCCAAACCTGGACGGCAGCTACCGATAAACACAAAGTTACAGGCTGGGGTGTGAAAGGATTCTTGGGGAAAGTTTACGTTTTCACCGAGGATTGGACGAATGCAAAAACGTATCTAAGCAGCGTAATTACCGGCAGTGGCAAGTCGCTGGTTTCGTTCGACATTTACAAAACCATGTTCAATGGACAGAACGAGTTCAACTCAGAATCAGTAGTCGAACTTAATCTGAATGTCGATTTGACCTATGGTGGCGTCGATTTATCGATGGGATCTATGATGGGCACTTTGCTTGCTCCTTCCTACGTCGGCGACACAGGCACACCCATTGCGTCAGCATGGTCGAACGTGTTTCCTCACGCCAAAAACATTGCTCGATTTGGCTTCAATCTGGGACATTACTTCCCTACGGGTACAACAAGCGCCAATATTGCGAATGTTGACAAGTCGTATATCACCAAATCGGTTGCGGCACGGGCCAATAAAACGGTTGACCCCCGGCTATGGGTAGCCTGTTTTCAGCCGTATGTCGATTCGATGGTTGTGGCGGGTGTGAAAAAGCCAATTTCTCATTACTTAGACGTCACTGAGATTGATATGGAAGCCTGGAGTTTCCGAAAATACATCAATCTGGCGGGTACGGAATTAGAGGTAAACCGGGCCAACGGCTCGAATATACTCTGGCTACGATTGGCCGATATATACCTGCTTTATGCCGAAACCCTGACCCATACGGGCGATAATGCAACGGCACTTGAATACATTAACAAAGTGCATCGACGTGCCTATGGGCTTCCCGTTGATTCCCCCTCGGCAGTTGACTATAAAAGCCTAACCGATGCGACTAAAGCGCCGGATGATGGCTTGAAAAGTAACCCACTCAGGTATGAGCGATGGGCGGAGTTTTTCGGAGAATTTAACTGGTGGGCCGACGTTTGCCGATGGAAAATTGGCCCTGCAGAAGCCGCTTACTATCAAAAAATCCGGGGCGGTACTATCCAGTTTGACCCGGCAACCGATTATGCCCAGCCCATTCCGATCAATGAGATCACGGCGAATGCCAATATGAAGCAAAATCCGGGATATTGATGCGATTGACCCCTCACCCCCGGCCCCTCTCCCAAAACAGGAGAGGGGTGAGGACCTGGCAATAGTTGCTCCCCTCTCCTGTTTTGGGAGAGGGGCCGGGGGTGAGGGGAAATCAGTAAAACAACTCCCACTCATGAAGCAGACACTCGTTATTCTCGGCGTACTATTTAGCCTAACCAGCGCCGTTGTTTTGGCACCGTTCCCGCAGGCGGATATCTCAAACGGGATCATTCAGGCGAAACTGTACTTGCCCGATCCGACACAGGGTTATTATCAGGGAGTACGTTTCGATTGGTCGGGTGTTTTCGCTAGCCTTGATTATAAAGGACATAGCTATTTCGGGCAGTGGTTCGAGAAATACGATCCGAAACTACACGATGCCATTAGCGGCCCGGTCGAAGAGTTTACACCTATTGGCTATGAAACCGCTAAACCGGGCGAAGATTTCCTGAAGATTGGAGTGGGCTCACTCCGAAAATCGGCTGATGAACCCTACCGTTTTAGTACGCCCTATGAAACGGTTAAGCTGGGGAAATGGAGCGTCAAAAAGGGGAAAGACGCTATTGAGTTTACCCACGAGTTAATCGATGCTGCGGGTTATTCCTACCGATACCGAAAAACGGTTCGGCTATTACCCAGAAAACCGACGCTGGTACTGGAGCATTCGTTGACGAATACGGGGGCCAAACCCATCGAAACGACGGTTTATGATCACAATTTTTATGTAATTGACAAGCAGCCAACTGGTCCCGATTTTTCGGTAACGTTTCCGTTTGCTTTACAAACCAAAGGAACACTCCGAGGCATGGGAACGCTGTTTGAGATACGTACGAATCAACTCACCTATCTCAAGGAACTTAGCAAAGGTGAAACCACGCATTGCTACCTGACCGGCTTCGGCGACACCGCCAAAGACTACGACATACGAATTGAAAACAAAAAAACAGGCGCTGGTGTGCGCATCACCTGCGATCAACCCATTGTGCAACTCGCTTATTGGTCAATGCCGGTCGCGGTTTGCCCGGAACCTTACATCCAGATAAAAGCCGAACCCGGCAAGGAATTCACCTGGAAAATCCAGTACGACTATTACGCTAAATAGGAAGGAATGATCAGGTTTTGTCAAGAGTACTAAAAATTGGGCAAGGATTGACAAGCTCTGACCATAAACCAAGTGTTTTTGTCATCCCGACAAAGGAGGGATCTCAAGCGTCAGGCAACTAGAGATCCCTCCTTTGTCGGGATGACAAATCTCCTCAAATAGAACCACTTACATGTCATTTCTTGTTTCATGAAAAATATTATTTATCTCGGATCAATTGGCTCATTGTGGTTATTGCTGGCTGCCATGTATCCGAATCAATCCGACATACATACCGACCCTACGGGAAATACAGACTGGGTTCATTACGGTGGGAATAAAGCCGGGAATCGGTATTCTCCTCTTACGCAAATCAACCTCGGCAACGTTAAAAATCTTCAGGTAGCTTGGACGTACAACGCAGCGAAGGTCGATGGGGAAACGGGGCGTCAACCCGAAATTCAATGCCAACCCATTGTTGTCAACGGCATTTTGTACGGCACGACACCTAAGTTGAAGCTGTTTGCGGTAAAGGCCAATACAGGCGAACAACTCTGGGTATTCGACCCTTATAAAGACAAAACCGCTCGTTTTAATCCAAATCGGGGCGTCATGTATTGGGAAGAAGACAATGGCGGATCGGACAAACGGATTCTGTTTACGGCTGGCCCAACCCTCTTCGCCATCAATGCGCTGACGGGTGAGCCGGTCACGCAATTTGGTAAAAATGGCGAAGTAGACTTACGGGAAGGTCTATTAAATGACCCGAACTATGATATCAAAAAGGTATCTGTTACCGTAACCAGTCCGGGCGTTATCCATAAAGATTTGCTGGTCATGGGCTGTACGGTCTCCGAATATGGGGATGCAGCACCGGGCCATGTCCGCGCCTTCGATGTGCGTACCGGCAAGATGCGCTGGATATTCCACACCATTCCACAACCTGGTGAGGCAGGCTACGAAACCTGGCCCAAAGATGCCTACCAGAAAATAGGTGGAGCCAACAACTGGGCAGGTATGGTGCTTGATGAAAAACGAGGTATGGTCTACTTGGGTACCGGTTCGCCAGCGGTTGATTTCTATGGCGGAAGTCGGGCTGGTCAAAATCTATATTCCGATTGTATTCTCGCCCTGAATGCCGAAACGGGCAAACTGAAATGGTATTATCAAACCGTCCATCACGATCTCTGGGACCGTGACCTACCCTGTCAACCCAATCTGGTTACCGTGAAGCACAACGGCAAACTAGTCGATGCGGTGGCGCAGTCCACGAAAGATGGCCTGGTGTATGTGCTTGACCGCGATACAGGGACTTCTCTCTTCCCGGTCGAAGAGCGGGCCGTTCCAACAACGGGTCTTCCGGGCGAACAGCCCTGGCCTAAACAGCGGGTTCCGTTAAAACCTGATCCCTTTGCCCGTCAGGTATTCACCGAAGCAGACATCACTGATCGCACACCCGAAGCGCACGCCTTTGTGAAAGAGCGATTCTTGAAAACACGCGCTGGTAATAAGTTTATGCCGCCAAGTCTGGAAGGGACACTATTTTTTGGAATCGGCGGTGGTGCAGAATGGGGTGGTAACGCAGCCGATCCAGACGGCATTCTATATCAGAATTCAAACGAAATGGTCTGGGATGTAAAGATGTTAAATATGGCAGAACGAACGGCGGAACTGGCCTCCAAAGGGAAATCACTCTATCAGACAAATTGTGCCGCCTGCCACGGTGCCGACCGAAAAGGGAGTGGTCAGACCTATCCCAGTCTGGTCGATATTGGGAAACGACTAACCGGTCAGGATATACAAGCCGTTCTAAAAACCGGGCGGGGACGGATGCCTTCATTCGAACATATTTCTGATCAGGATCGCAGCACCCTTATTCGGTTTTTGCTCAATACCGAAACCAAGGCTACTGAAACAGACGATCATCATAATGCTTCGGCTCCCGAAGCGGTGGCAGAGAAGCCCGTTTTTCCATATATACCTCCTTATATCAACAACGGCTATACAAAACTTCTGGACCCAGATGGTTATCCGGCCGTAAAACCGCCCTGGGGTACGCTCAATGCCATTAACTTGAACACGGGCGAATACCTGTGGAAAGTTCCACTGGGAGAGTTTCCCGAATTGACAAAAAAAGGAATTCCGAAAACTGGTACCGAAAACTACGGCGGTCCCATTGTTACAGCAGGTGGACTAGTCTTCATAGCGGCCACTTACGATGAACGAATCCGGGCTTTCGACCGAAAAACGGGCAAGGTTGTCTGGGAATATCAGCTCCCGGCGGGCGGTTTCGCGACACCGATTACCTACCAGGTTAATGGGAAACAATACATTGCCATTGCGGTCGGGGGCGTAAAAAATGGCCATAAGCCAGGCGGATCTTACTTCGCATTTGCGCTGCCCTGACCCATCCCTGTTTCCTGTTTGACGTCGCCTATTCCATGTTTAATAGGTTGGTAGATAGTAGTTCACATAACTAGGAGGCTTCAAACAGGAAACAGTGGCTAATCTAAATTTCTAATCCTTCAACGCTCAATTCATGAATACAAACCGTGAACCTCACGAAAAGCAACTCGATCATAACCGCCGTAGCACGCTAAAAATGTTAGGTATGGGCTCATCGGCCGGGCTTTTAAACCTGTTTGGTGGCCTGTCTACAGCCGAAGCTCGTGAACAACAGGGGAAGCCCAGCTATGCCGTCGGAACGGCACCCGTCAAGATCAAAAGCGTGAAAGCCATTGCTACGGCCCCCCAAGGTTCCAACCTTATTGTTGTCAAAGTTGAAACCACCGAGCCGGGTCTCTATGGCTTAGGCTGCGCTACGTTTACCCAACGGGCGGCCACTGTGATTGTAGCCATCAATACGTATCTGAATGAGTTTTGTGTCGGTAAGGACGTTGACAATATTGAAGATATGTGGCAGTCGACCTACGTTAGTTCGTACTGGCGCAATGGCCCTGTACTCAATAATGCGCTGAGCGGACTGGATCAGGCGTTGTGGGACATCAAAGGCAAACGGGCCAACATGCCGGTTTACCAGCTATTGGGCGGGAAAGCCCGTTTTGCCATTCCCTGCTACACACACGCAGGCGGCAACACCCCAGAAGCAGCCGCCGACAGCGTTAAGAAACTAATGGCCGATGGGTTCAAATACATTCGCATTCAGCAGGGCGGCTATGGAGCTGTGGGGGCTACTGCCGATAAACCCGACTTCAAAGTGGCCGGTTTTGGGGGCGAAACCGACAATTATATGAATGAGCGGCTATATTTGAAATCGGTCCCTAAAATGTTTGAAATCGTTCGGAAAGAGTGCGGGGAAGAAATTGAACTCTTGCATGATATTCACGAACGTGTGCAACCCATCGACGCGATCAACATGATCAAGCGGGTGGAAGAGTATCGGCCTTTCTTCATCGAAGATCCTTTCTCGCCCGAGAACATGAAGTGGTTCGCGCAACTCCGACAGGCTACGTCGGTACCTATCGCGATGGGTGAACTGTTCAACAACATTAATGAATTCAAGGAGCCAATGGTTAACCAATGGTTCGATTTTATTCGGATACACGTCTCGCAAATTGGCGGCATTACGCCAGCCATGAAAGTAGCCCGACTGGGCGAGTGGTTCAATATTCGCACGGCCTGGCACGGGCCAGGCGACGTATCACCCGTAGGTCACGCAGCGCATGCGCACATCGACCTGGCCGTGTGGAACTTCGGCATTCAGGAAGCGGTGCAGTTTTCAGACAAAACCAAAGAGGTGTTCAGTGGTTGCCCGACAATGAACAAAGGCTATATGTCGGTCAATGAAGTGCCGGGTTTGGGCGTTGATATTAACGAAAAAGAAGCGGCTAAATATCCCATTACGACCAAGTCTAACTGGCAGGTACGTAAAATGGACGGCACCATTATCAGACCATAAGAAAGCTAGCTTCATTACTTCAGCGGTTATTTATTTTATGAAAAAAACAGTAACGCCCCCTCCACCAATTGTCCAGCAAAAGCCCATTAGTAAAAAGCGCCTGCTGTTATTTAAAGGAATGGCGTTACTGTTTCCTTTTGTGCTACTGGCAGTTATAGAAGGTCTGCTCAGGCTATTCGGTTATGGCCACGATTTGCGCCTTTTTGTGGAAGACCCGAAACAAAAGGGCTTTCTGGTCATGAATCAGTACACGTCGGAGAAGTACTTTTCGGAAACCGAGAATGCTACGATTGGCAACTTCGAGCCATTTCAAAAACAAAAAGCCTATGGTACGTTCCGAATTTTTGTGCTGGGTGAATCAACAACGATTGGCTATCCGTACATGCACAATGGTTCCTTTCATCGCTGGTTGCAGTACCGGCTGATACACACTTTTCCGAATAAGGAATTTGAGATCATTAACCTGGCACTGACAGCCGTTAACACGTACACCGTCGCTGATTTTGCCAAACAACTAACTGATTACAAGCCTGATGCTGTATTGGTTTACACGGGCCATAATGAGTATTACGGAGCTTTGGGCATTGGTTCGACAAGTGGACTTGCTCATAATCCTACGCTGCTTCGATTATTAATCAAACTCCGGGAATATCGACTGGTACAGTTGCTCAGCAATACGATAAACGGGATTCGAAAAGTTGTTTCCGGTCAAAAAATCGATCTGCGCGAAAATCTCATGAAACGAATGGCGGCAGACCAACAGATTACGTATGGTTCAGCAACGTATCAGGCAGGCATCGATCAATTCAAGACGAATCTGAATGATCTTTGTCGGCAGTTGAGTGAGCAGCACATTCCGGTTTTCATTAGCAATCTGGTTAGTAATGAGAAAGATCTCAAGCCATTCATCAGTAGTCCGGGCAACGGAGCAACGTCAGCGCAGGCTCAGTATCAGCTAGCCAATCAGGCCTATGCGAAAGGCAATTTCAGCGACGCCAAAAAAGAATACGTGCGGGCTAAAGAGCTGGATATGTTGCGATTTCGGGCACCAGAAACGATGAACCAACTCATTCAGGAGGCAGCGACCAGCTACCCAGGTGTTACGTTGGTTGACACAAAACGTACCTTTGAAACTCATTCTCCTCACGGCATTTTGGGACAGGAAACCCTATTGGAACACGTCCATCCAAACCTGTTTGGCTACGCTCTCCTCTCCGATGCGTTTTATGAAGCCCTGAAAAAAAGTCGGCTCCTTCCTGATGATCGTGCGCATGAATTATCGTTCGCTGAGTTGCGACAACGTATGCCTATAACGGCTGTCGATTCACTCAAAGGTGTCTACGAAATGATGATTCTAAAGGAAGGTTGGCCATTCAATGTGCCCATGCCGCCCGAGGAAAAACGGCCTAAAACCGAAGAAGAACAATTGGCGGGGGCAATGGTCGTCAAGCAAATAGCATGGCCTGATGCCATGAATCGGTTGGTGAGTTATTATCTGACACAGAAGAATCTCGCCAAAGCGCTACAGGTAACCGAAGCCCAATTGCTGGAATATCCGTATAACACGGCTTTGTACGACCAGGCCGCTAAACTTAGTTTAACACTAAATGAAAGCGAGAATGCGATCACGTACCTGAAAAAGGCGTTCCGATTGGAGAATAGTTTCGAAAGGGCTCAGCCGTTATTCATTACGTTACTTAAACTGGACAGGCCCGAAGAAGCTCAGATTTATCTTCAATACGCGTCTGCTCACAACACAACTCAATTTAGCCTGAACGAACTACAATCATTTGTTGGTCAGTTAGTTGCCATCAAAAGTCAATATAATAAGGATACCACCAACGTAAATTTGAGTAATCAGTTGGCTGCGGGTTATCTCAAATTTGCGAATGCCGCTGCGGCCAATAAATACGTAGAAAAAAGCCTGCGAATCGATAGTCATAATGCGATGGCCCTACAATTGAAGAAACAGATTCAGGCTATTCAGCACTAATCGATTCGCCATCAGTAATTATCAGCGACTTGCTGAGGAATCCTCAAACGCCTGACCAATCGTTCTGTTGATTAGTATCTGACGAATTTCGTCCAGAATCAAGGGATCATCAATGGTGGCGGGTACGGCATAGGTTTCTCCATCGGCAATTTGCCGAAGAATTTTTCGTAGGATTTTTCCAGAACGGGTTTTCGGTAAGCGCTTCACTAACAGTGCATTTTTGAAATAAGCGACTGCGCCAATACGATTTCGGATCAGGGCAACCAGCTCAGTTTCGAGGGTGGCTTCGTCGGTTAGAACGCCATCTTTCAGCACGACAAATCCGACTGGCCGCTGACCGCGCAAAGGGCAGGCAATACCAACGACGGCGCATTCAGCTACAGCAGGGTGGCTACTTACCAGCTCTTCCATTTCGCCAGTCGAAAGTCGATGACCCGCTACGTTAATTACATCGTCGACACGTCCCATAATGAATACATAGCCATCCTCATCGACATAACCGCCATCGCCAGAAAGGTAGTAGCCGGGGAAGCGACTTAGATACGACGCCCGGAACCGTTCGTCATCGTTCCAGAGCGAGGGCAGGCAACCCGGCGGCAAGGGAAGTTTCAGGCAAACCAGACCCATTTCGTTAGGACCAAGCCGCTGGCCATCTTCGTCCAGAATCTGCAAATCGTATCCACAAACAGGTTTGGTGGCCGATCCAGGTTTAATGGGAAGCGGTTCAATACCCATCGAATTGGCTACCATTGGCCAGCCCGATTCGGTTTGCCACCAGTGGTCGATGACAGGTACTTTCACAATTTCCTGCAACCAGTTGAGCGTTGGTGGATCGCATCGCTCGCCTGCCACGAACACAGCCTGTAAAGTCGACAAATCGTATTGTCGACTGAATTGAGCATTGGGATCTTCTTTTTTGATGGCCCGAAATGAGGTGGGTGCCGTAAACAATACGTTAACCCGATACGTCTGTACTATCCGCCAGAATGTCCCAGCGTTGGGCGTGCGAACGGGTTTTCCCTCCAGAATAATCGACGTACAGCCGCGCAACAGGGGGCCATAAACGGAATAGCTATGCCCAACCGCCCAACCAAAATCAGATGCAGTGAACATGACCTGTCCCGGTTGCAAATTATAAATCGTACGCATGCTGTAATGGAGTGCTACAGCATGTCCGCCGTTATCCCGCACGATCCCCTTCGGCTTACCTGTTGTACCGGACGTATAGAGAATATAGAGCGGATCGGTGGCATCAACTTCAACACAATCAACGGATTGTGCTTCACTAACCAAATCTTGCCAGTCATGATCGCGACCTGACTTTAGGTCAGCATGGCACTGCGGTCGCTGGTAGATCAGGCAATGATCAGGCTGATGCGTTGCTTGTTGCAGGGCGTCGTCCAGCAGGGGTTTGTAAGGAATAACCGTAGTAAATTCAATACCGCAGGAAGCCGACAACACTATTTTCGGTTGGGTATCATCGATGCGGATGGCCAATTCGCGAGGAGCAAACCCGCCAAATACAACCGAATGAACCGCCCCTAATCGGGCGCAGGCCAGCATTGCGAATGCCGTTTCAGGAATCATCGGCATGTAAATTACCACGGTATCTCCCTTGCCAACGCCCAATGTCTGCAAAGCACCGGCCAGTTGCGCCACCTCATCACGTAGTTCGCGATACGTGAACTGACGAATTGTTTGGGTGACTGGCGAGTCGTAGATAAGTGCCGGCTGATCGGCCCGACCCGTTTCGACCTGGTAGTCAAGGGCGGCATAGCAGGTATTTAATCGCCCACCAGCAAACCAGCGGGTCAACCCGGCGGCATCGGTCGACAGAATCTGCTCTGGTGCGTTGAACCAGGGAATCTGGCGAGCCTGCTCAGCCCAGAATTCCTCAGGATGCGTCAGGCTATAATGGTAAATTTCATCGTAAGTCAAGGGCAGGTTCATGGCTGAAGTTCGTTTTAGCCTGTGAAATTATTTCTATTTGATTGAAAAAAAATACCATATCTATTGACTTTTCCATTCCTGTACTTATATCTTTGTACATCCTAACTTAGTGCGTTAAGTAGCATGAACAAAACTCTCCGCTGGCTGATTGTTTTCCTTCTCTTTATTGCCACAGGCCTAAGTTTTCTAGATCGGCAGGTACTATCGATTGCTATTATCAAGATTCAGCAGGAGTTCCATATCACTGATGTGCAATATGGTATGATCAACACCAGCTTCCTGATTAGCTATGCCCTGATGTTCACCCTTGGGGGATGGCTGATTGACCGGGTAGGCGGTAAACTTGGTCTAGCCATTTCGGTGGGGCTCTGGTCAATTGCCAACAGCCTGCATGCGGTAATGACTACCTTTTCGCAATTGCTGACCTTTCGGTTCTTCCTGGGTATGGGCGAAGGCGGCTGTTTTCCGGGAGCAGCCTGGACGGTTTACCGGTGGTTTGATAAGGAAGAACGAGCACTGGCAAATGGAATTGCGATTGGTGGCTCGGCCATTGGGGCAGTGGTTGCCCCTCCTCTAACCATTTGGTTATCTAGCAATTACGGCTGGCGTGGTGGCTTCCTGATCCCTGGCCTCATTGGTATTGCCTGGGTAATTGTCTGGTCACTAACGCCCTGGAAGAAAGAAAACATGGCGACTGTTGTTCAACCACAATCTGACGCTACTGAAACGGTTTCATTTCTGGAATTGCTCAAAAAACGGCCAACCTGGGTATTTATCATCATTCGCTTTCTGCTCGATCCGGTGTTCTACTTCATGATGTTCTGGATTCCAAAATACCTCAGTTCGGTACGTAATGTGTCCTTTGAAGAAATTGGCAAGTTGTTCTGGATACCCTTTCTCGCACTTGGAATCGCCAATATATTGGGTGGCTGGTTTTCGGGGCAGTTGATTGCCCATCAGTATTCGGTCAATAAAGCGCGGAAAACAGTGATGGGTATTGCGGCCTTGCTGACACTCTCGGCCCCTGCTATTTCCTGGGTGTCGACGGTAGACGTTGCCGTTGCACTAATGGCCGTCTTCATGTTTGCACATGGCTTCTGGATCACCAACTACATCACATCCATCTCGGATATGTTTGGACAAAAGGCAACCTCAACCATCGTTGGGCTATCTGGAACAGCCGGGGCTATTTCAAGCTTATTGCTCAATCCGCTTATGGGTGTGGTCATTCAGCGGTATTCGTACACACCGCTCTGGATTGCCTCTGGCTTACTTTATCCATTGGCCTTCATCTTACTTATCACATTGATTCCCAAGATAAAAGCATTGTCTTTGGGAGCGAAACAGGATTCTATAGATGCCATGGATTCTGTCATTTTGTAATGCACCTGGCTAATTGATTTGACGTAAATAAGGGCCTACTCGAAACCTATCAGCCCACTGCTTTAGCTGTGGGTTCCCATTCAACGGTTAATGGGATGGAGCCAATTCTGTATCAGCCCACCGCTAAAGCGGTGGGCTGATACAGGGTAATTCGGCGGTTTATTAGGTCAAATCAATTAACTAGGCGAGAAAACAGAGTGCCAACATTTGCTTATTTTTAACTTAGTGCACTAACCAAATCAATCAAAGACACCAACTCTAATTTATATGCAGAACCTATCACATAATGGAGTAGCAGAGGCCAGTCAGGCTGGATTCGTAAAACGAAAACCGACACGTGCCAGAATCGGGGTCTTTGGGGTAGGCTATTTCAAATACTGGGGACAATTCGATGGCTTACTAGACGATTTACTGCAAAAACAAGCCGTTTTCATCGAGAAAATCGAATCGCAACACGCCGTAGAGATCGTTGATTTTGGCCTCGTCGACGATGTAACGAAAGCCTATGAGCTTGTCCCGAAACTCAACGCGGCTAACCTGGATCTGATTTTCTGCGACATGCTCACCTATGCTACATCAAGTACGTTCGGTGTCATTATCAAAAGCATCGACATACCCATTGTCCTCGTGGCGCTTCAACCTGATAAGGCCATGAATTATAGTCAGGCATCAACTTATCTGCAATTGTACAACGATGACATCTGTGCCTTGCCGGAGTTTGCCGGGGTAGCCGTTCGGATGGGTAAAAAAGTGCCCCAGATGATCATCGGTACGTTGTACGACGATCCAGCTGCCGATGCAGAAATCAGCGAATATTGCCGGATTGCCGCCGTTCTGCATGATCTGAAGACGGCTAAAATTGGGCATATCGGTCACCCAATCGAGGCCATGCTCGATATGCATTCAGACTCTACAATGCTAACCGCTCATTTCGGTGCGCACATCGTTCAGTGTGAAGCGCACGAAATCGTTACTCAATATCATCAGGCAACCGAGGCCGAAATCGATGCTGTCAAAGAGCGCATTCTGGCATTTTTCGATACGCCCGACCCAGTCTCCGACCCCATCTCCGAAAAGCTACGCGACTCCGATCTGCACATTGCAGCTCAGGCGGCTGTAGCACTGGAAAATTTCATCAAAGCGAAAAAACTGGACGGTCTGGCCTATTACTACGACGGTCCAGAAGGCAGCGACACGCGGGTCGTTATGTCGAACCTGATTGTGGGCAATTCGCTGCTTCAGGGTGCCGGTTTTCCTATGTGTGGCGAGTCAGATTTGAAAACCTGTATTGCCATGCTCATCATGGAACGCCTGGGCATTGGGGGTAGTTTCGCCGAGTTTCACCCGGTCGATTTCAAGGAAGATTTTGTCCTGGTTGGACACGACGGCCCGCACAACATTGCGATTGCTGAAGGTCAGCCCGTATTGCGCAGCCTGAAAAAATACCACGGCAAACCGGGTTTTGGAGCAGGTGTCGAGTTCAAAATCAAGGAAGGCCCCATTACCATGCTGAGCATCAGTTCGACCTACGAAGGCAAAATGAAATTCATCATTGCCGAAGGTGAGTCGATTGCGGGGCCCATTCCTCCGACGGGCAATACGAACACACGCGGCTTTTTCAAACCCGATGTCCGAACGTTCCTGAAACGCTGGATCAAAGAAGGCCCAACTCACCATTTTGCTCTGGGCGTTGGCCACCATGCCGAAACGATCCAGAAGATTGCAGACTACCTAAAGATCGAATCCGTCATCATTAACGGGTAAACGCCACCATTTGGGGATTAGCCCCTCTCCCGTTCTGGGAGAGGGGGGAGACCTATAACACATAACTACTTAAACCTTAAATAATTAACCATGAATCATTTTTTATTCCATCGCTTGCGGCTCCTTGTCATTGGGAGTATGCTGAGCGTGTTGACAGTCGTTCATGTCGTATCCGCTCAATCGACTAAGGTGTTGGTAAGTGGTAAAATCACAGCTGAAGAAGACGAAGAAGCGCTGGTAGGTGCCACCGTTACGGAGAAAGGAACTACGAATGGCACCACGACGGATGTGAACGGAAGCTTCAAACTGAACGTAGCGCCTACTGCAACGCTGGTAGTTAGTTTTATTGGGTACGCTCCCCAGGAACTGTCCGTCAACAAACGATCTATCCTAAACGTCTCGCTAAAAACCGACCAGCAGCAATTGCAGGATGTGGTAGTTATTGGTTACGGTACCCAGCGCAAAAAAGATCTGACGGGTTCGATTGTCAACCTGACCAGCAAAGATCTGGTACCCGTTCCCTCAGCTACTAGTGTCGACCAGATGATGCAGGGTAAAGTAGCGGGTGTGCAGATTACCCAGACCTCAGGTGCACCGGGCGGCAACGTCAATGTTATTGTTCGGGGGATTAGCTCTATTACGGGCGGTAACTCGCCTTTGTACGTAGTCGATGGATACGCTATTGGTACGGGCGGTGGCGGCTCCGACCTGAGTACGTTTGCCTCCAATTCTTACTCGGCCAGTGGCATTGCCAGCAGTAGTTCGACGAACCGGATCAATCCATTGAGTATCATCAATCCCGCTGATATTGAGTCGATTCAGGTACTGAAAGATGCGTCGGCAACGGCCATTTATGGGTCGCGGGGATCGAATGGGGTTATTATTATTACTACTAAACGCGGTAAGTTGGGTAAGCCAACCATCAGTTTCGAACACTCTAGTGGTATGCAGGAGTTAGCTAGAAAAATGAAGCTCCTGACACCCCGTCAGTATGCCGAATTTGTGGCCGAAGGGCGCGATAATGCCTGGGTGTTTGCGGGTGGCAATGCCTCTGATCCCAATAGCGTTCGTAGTACGGCGACTCAGGTTAAACCTGAATTTCGCAACCCATCTCAATTTGCCGACCAAGGGTACGGTACCGATTGGCAGGATGTCATCTTCCGAAAGGGCATGGTGCACAATTATCAACTATCGGCCAGCGGGACTAGTAAAGATGTAAGCTACTACGTATCAGGTGGGTATTTCAACCAGACGGGCATCATCATTGGGTCAGACTTCAACAAATTTACGCTTCGTACCAACATCGATGCACAGCTTACCCCTAAGCTGAAAATTGGGGCCTCGTTTTCTGGTGCACATTCCTACGGTAATTTCGCTCGTGCCGAAGGGCACCTGCAATACCGGGGTTTAATCTCGGCCGCACTCGCCAGCGATCCAACGATTCCGGTGACTAATCCCGATGGCACACCTTATTCCGAATTCTCCAGTCCAACGGGTATTCCGGTCGAAAATCCATTAGTGATTGCCGCTGAATTTTCGGATAAACGTAACAATACCAACGTATTCACCAACAACTACCTGCAATTTGAACTGGCTCCGGGCCTGATTTTAAAGACTTCTGTTGGCGTGAATTATTCCAACAACGTAACACGCTTGTGGAAATCATCGAAGGTTGGTTTGGCGACCAGCCGGACTGGAGCAGCAACGGCGGGCTCGACTGAGATAAAAAGCCTGAACTGGCTGAATGAAAACACGATCAATTACCGGCATAAGTTTGGCGGTAAGCACGACCTCGATGCCTTGGCAGGTTATACTATCCAGAAGAATTCGGACGAAGTTTTGCAGGCAGGGGCGACCGGTTTCTCGACTGATTACGTGCCTTTTCTGGCCGCAGGTACGGTTTCGACCGGCACGAATTACATCAGCGAATGGGCAATCATGTCCTGGCTGGCACGGGTAAATTACACCTATGCAGGTAAATATCTTCTGACCGCTACCATTCGGCAGGATGGCAGTTCGCGCTTCGGGGCAAAGAATCGCTGGGGTACGTTTCCATCGCTGTCAGCCGCTTATCGTTTATCGGATGAGCCGTTCATGAAATCGGCTAGTTTTATCAGCGACCTGAAAATCAGAGCCAGTTTTGGTGTTTCAGGGAATAACCTGATTCCAAACTATGCTACGCAGGGTTTATTGGGTGTCGCTCGTACCGTATCGAACGGACAGATTGTATCGGGTATCGTACCGACCAGTTTAGCCAACGATCAACTAACCTGGGAACAGTCGGTACAGAGCAATGTGGGTATGGATTTATCTCTGTTCCAGAATCGGTTGTCGTTTACGGTCGATGCCTATCAGGCCTATAAGAAAAACCTGTTGCTGAACGTAACGCTACCGTCGGCTTCCGGCTTTGGTAGCTCGGTTCAGAATATTGGCGAGGTTGAAAATAAAGGGCTTGAACTGACAATTAACTCACAAAACATCGGCAAAGGCCCTTTCCAATGGAATACTGATTTTAACATCAGCTGGAACCGGAATAAGGTATTGTCACTCAACTCTGATGCGGCCCGAATTGTCACGTCCGATTATCAGGTAGCTCAAGTAGGCTCGCCAATTTCCAGCTTCCGATTGCTCAACATTCTGGGTATTTTCCAGACGCAGGAAGAAGTCAGTAAAAGCCCGCTACAAAATCCTCGAGTACAACCCGGCGACTATAAATATCAGGACGTAGATGGCAACGGCACAATCAATACGTCAGACAAAACCATCGTTGGCAGCCCCTGGCCAAAATTTACCTGGGGATTAGGCAATCGATTCAGCTACAAGAACTTCGCGTTGAGCGTCAGCCTGAATGGGACCTATGGGAATCAGATTTATTTCCAGGGTGGCGAAGTGAACCTAAACGATGCAGGTGTTCAGAACCAGTTAGCGTCGGTTGCCAATCGTTGGATATCGCCGGCTAGTCCGGGAGACGGACTGTATGGTCGGGCAATTCGGAACGACTATGCGTTTGGCTTCAGCGCCGGAACAACCAAGTATTTGTTCGACGGTTCGTTCACCCGCATTCGGGACGTCAATTTGTCCTACACCTTCCCAACCACCGTGGTTAGTAAACTGAAACTTCAGGCCCTTTCGCTCTACGCCGATGTAACGAACCTGTACACCTTCACCAAGTACCCTGGCTATGACCCAGAAGGCAGTACTGGGGGTGATAACCTGGCTAAAAGTGGCGTTGACTTTTTCTCGTACCCGAACCCACGGACCTATACGCTTGGGCTGCGTGTGACCTTTTAAGTAAATGCATTTTACCCCTCCCCAACCCCTCCCCTTGAAATAAGGGGAGGGGCTAACAAAGTCAGGGCGGCTTTTCTATCTCAAACTAAGAGTACTTGGAAATGGTCGAAACTGCTCCCCTCCCCTGAAACCAGGGGAGGGGCTGGGGGTGGGGTAAAAATCAACTCATTGATTAACTCCCCTTTAACTCTCATGAAAAAGAAATTATTAGCCATACTTTTCTTAACGGCCACTTTAACTTCCTGTCAGGATTTCCTGAACCTGAAACCCGCTTACCAAATCAGCGATCAGAGTTTTTATCAGAATCAGAATGATTTTGAAACGGCTTTGGTTGGCGTATACAGCACATTTCGGGGGCTATATAGTAGCAGCAATCTGATCTATCTGGCCGAGCTGACCACTGATAATACCGAAATTCAGTGGTCGTCGCCCTCTGCCGATGAAATGCAGCTGGATCAGAATGGGGTCACAGCTACGAACGCCTTTACAAGAGCGGTCTGGAGCACCTGTTTGTATACCATCTCGCAGTCCAGCAATATTCTGAACCGGATTGATGCAGTCAATTTTGATCAGACAGCCAAGAATCGAATTAAGGGTGAAGCGCAGTTTTTACGGGCGTCTAGTTATTTCTATCTGGTACGTCTGTTTGGCAATGTGCCCATCGCAACTCAGACGTTCACGAGCCCGGCTCAGGTAGCAGCAGCGGATTTAACGCTGAAGCCTAAGGAAGAGGTTTACAAGCAAATCCTGGCCGATTTGACTAGTGCCGAAACACTCTTACCCGCCACGCTTACGAGCGACAAAACCCGAGCTTCGCAGATGACAGTGAAAGCCTTATTGGGCAAGGTTTATCTGACTCAACTGAACTACGATCTGGCAGCCACGAAACTAAAAGAAGTGATCGACTCCAGGCAGTATTCGTTAGTAGCCGATTATAAAACGCTGTCAACCAACGGCAATACAAATCTGGCCGAGACGATTCTGGAAGTCGATTACCTGTCGGGGCAAACGCTGGGCAACAATTACTCGTCGTTGTTCACACCTGCCATCACCAGCATGGCCATCTTCCCCAACAATTCGCAGGGAGCCGGCCGCATTGTGCCAACACTGGATTTAACCAAAGCCTATGAAACCGGCGACGCCCGAAAAACGATCTCGGTTAGTGATTCGGTTTTGCTGATTGGTGGCAAGAAATCATATAGCCGTTACGGGCTGAAGTTCGTCGATTTTAAAGCCGTTGACCCCGGCGATGGCAGTGTTTCGTTCACCATTCTGCGCTTCGCCGACGTATTACTCATGTATGCTGAAGTGTTGAATGAACAAGGTAAAACCACGGATGCGCTGCCTTACATCAATCAGATACGTCAACGAGCTAAACTATCCGCTTTGTCTGCCCTCTCACAAGCCGACTTGCGACTGGCCCTTGAACGCGAACGGCGGGTAGAACTTCTATACGAAGGTCATCGTTGGTTCGATTTAATCCGAACCGGGCGGGCGCAAACGGTATTGAATGCCCACTATGCCAGTCAGAAACTTAATTTTTCAGTGCAGGATTTCGAACTGATATTCCCAATTCCGCAGGCCGAAATTGACCTAAACCCGGCTCTGAAGCAGAATCCGGGGTATTGATTATTGTATAGTTCACCTCACCCCAACCCCTCTCCTTGAAATAAGGAGAGGGGCAAATTGCCGGTAGTCACCCCTCTCCTGTTTTAGGAGAGGGGCTGGGGGTGAGGTAAACTCCCGACAAAACCTAACTTCCCCAAACCCATGCGTACTCAAATCCTAACTTCCCTCTGCTTATTAAGTATCGTCATTCTGGGCTTCACGACTACGGTTGACACCCCTAATCTGGACAACTCGACGCTGCGGGGTAAGTCGTTCAATAACATCACACTGGAGGCATCACTAAAGCCGTTCAAGAAAAACGACAAGGCGTACATCCAGCAGGTGGCTACGGAGTTATTTACTCAATGGTCGTCCCTGTTGCGACATACCGATACGGTCTCGGTGATGCTCTGGACATCGGATGGGTCGGAGATTCTGGATTACAAAGGCAAGCTGGATCAACCGCTGGAATGGGCACGCTACATCGGCAATCCAAACACAGAACACGAAGTGGGTTCGGGACCAAAAGAATTGTCGCTTCACGAACGGGCGTACCTGTACATGGAAAATCCGCCGGCCTTTAGCTACGGCGATCTGAAATTCATCATTCAAACCCTGAAAGAAACCGGAAAGCGCATTACGGGCAAACCGGTTATGATTGGCGCTACGTTTGATCCAGGGCCCGAGTTTGCCAAATCGGACTTCAAGTACAAAAAACATCCTGAAATTCTCGGTGGTAATGCCATGGGGCACAAGACTATGGTCAGTTGCTATTCGACCCTGAATGCGGATACGGACGCCTATGCTGGCTTTCCAAAAGGTATTCCAGCTGATACACCCTTTGGTACGTTTCTGGGACGGCAGAGCCAGCATTTCCTGAGCGATTTAGGTTACGATTTCATCTGGCTCAGCAATGGATTTGGCTTCGGAGTCGAAGGCTGGTCGTCGACTGGGGCTATCTTCAACGGCAAGGCATTTGCGCCCGAAAAGTTAGCCAATACAAAGGCCCTGATCGCCGGATTCTGGAATCTGTTTCGCAAAGAATGTCCCAATTTTCAGATTCAAACGCGGGGTACAAACCTATCAACGGGGGCCGATTTAGCCAGAGATGGCGTTGATTTAAAGCAGATTTATAGCGGCCATTACAACATGCTTCCTCCCCCCAATTCGCCCTGGGCGGCTCTGGATGGTGATTTTGGACTGGAAATGGTGGGCTATATGTCACGTATGGCGGAGTTACCCGACGAACGCTACCTGTTTCGCTATTACACGCACGATCCGTGGTGGGTCAACAGTCCGTGGCTGGACCGGTACGGGCAGGAACCACACGACATTTACCTACCAATGTCGGTGGCACGTATCAACGCGAAGGGTGAAATCAAACTACCAACGCACCTGAATTTTCTGACGGCCGACAACTCCTATGGCGAAATGCCAGCGCAGGTACCCGATGAAGTGACACCTCATATTCTGAAAGCCCGCTACGATGCGCCAACTGCGCCGGGGCCGCTCGTCTGGGTATATCCCTTTGATGAATACCACAGCTGGGCTTACAAGCAATCGGGTCGATTACCCGAAATCTATTACGGTGACTGGCTTATCCGTCAGGCTATTAACAACGGCTTTCCTTTGAACACGATCACATCGACCGGTTCGCTCCAGAAAGTTTTAGCCTCGAAACCGGCTTACTTCAATGAGTCGATTCTGGTGTCTATCGTGCCGGAAGCGGGGTCGTCGCTCGAAAAAACGCTGATTGATTTTGTCCAGAACGGTGGCAAACTCCTCATCTACGGCCCCGCCGATCATGCCGGAACGGACTTCCTGAATCTGCTAAACCTTCAGAATACGAAGGCAATTGACGGCGAGTTCCAGGTAAATTCAAGCATAACGCTTGATGAACTGACGAAAAAATACCCGGACAAGATTATCCACAATGCACTCTTTTCAGGTGGTGGTATTGCGACGCAAGTACAGAGCAAGACTGATGCTGGAACGAAAGTACTGGCGAGAATGAGTCAGGGGCAGAACGAGCGAGACGTGGTTTGGGTGCGTGAAAAACCAGAGTGGAAAGGTGGCAAAGTAGCGTATGTACGCGGCACGAATTCGAGCAAGTTTACCGGAGGCAAACTCTTGACGCCCGATGACCCAGAACAACTATTTACCGGGCCACTTTTGATGCGTTATGTACTCAATCAGTTTGGTCTGGATTACCGAATTGATAAACGAAACCCGTCTGTGAAGAATCCTGTCCTGACCATTTCGCGAGGCAGCAATGGCTTTTTCTTTTCCGGTTATTGTCCCAACACAACCATTACGCACCGGTTCAAATTACCTCAGGGAGCGCCCATTCTGACGGGCTACGAAACGGAATTGGCGAACGGTTACTCCGTTTATTCCATGCCGAAAGCCTGGCACCGGGAAAGCCGGATTTTTATTGATCAAGCCGACGGTATTATCTCTTGTCAGGAAATGACATCGGGCGTAAAACACATGAAGCGATGTATTCGGTTAATGGGATTAAAAAACGCCACCGTTCGCATTTATCCTGATGATGATGTTACGGAGCAGGGACTTAATGTTTATTCGAACACGAGTTATCCGTGGAAAAAGCCCCAAACGGCGTTCAAACCCGGCGACAAAAAGTACGGCAAACATTACGTAGTGGAAAACGTAACGGGTGATTTAGTAGCGTTTTGGTAATGTTTTTTTAAACGTAAAGGGCGCAAAGGGTTTCGCAAAGACCGCAGAGTTTTTGCACCGTGCTGTCGGTTACTAATAACTGACAACACGAATACTAACAAACTTTATTCAGATGAAGCTCGTACTTATCCTCTTATTCTTAGGAGCAACCTTTAGCACAAATGCCCAACAGGCTGATTCAACGACCTATTTATCGAATCTGAAACAGGAGCTCACAACGCAATGGCCGAAAAACCGAACCATCAATCTGGTCTTTCATGGGCACTCGGTACCAGCGGGCTACTGGCATGACCATGAGGTTCATACACTGGAATCGTATCCGAATCTGCTGCTGGCAAAGCTAAAAAGCCAATATCCTTACGCGGTTATCAACGTCATTGTGACGGCCATTGGCGGAGAAAATGCCATTAAAGGCCAAACCCGATTTGAACAGGAAGTGCTCGTTCATAAACCCGACGTACTGTTTATCGACTACGCCCTGAACGACCGTTTTTCAGATATTGGCAAGGTGAAAGAAGCCTGGTCGGCTATGATACAGGCAGCACTGGCGAAGAACATAAAAGTGATTCTCTTAACCCCCTCTCCCGACCAGCGGCTGGACATTCTGGATCCCAAAAACCCGCTGGAATCCCACGTTCAGCAGATCCATCAATTAGCCGAACAAAATCACATCGGGTTAGCTGACCCTTATTCGCAGTTTAAGCGGGTGGCCAAACGGGGCGAGTTGACGAACTTTATGTCGCACGTGAACCACCCGAACAAAGCCGGTCACGAACTGATTGTAGATGAGCTATTGAAGTGGTTTACGAAGTAATAGGACTGGGCGGGCGGTAATCGTATTCGGGGCTGGCAATAACGGCGAATTTATACTTATCGCCGTGGTAATAAGACTGCTCAATTTCAACGACCTTATCGCCCGTACAGATCACAGCACTGTCCAGTAAAAAGACGGGCGTTGGTTTATTGAGATCAAAATTAGTCGTGTTGGGCTCCAGAATTTTCACACCCAGCGTCTGCTGAACCTCATTGATTTTCAGGTGATACGTATTTTCATAGACTTTAAAATACGATACCTCGGTGGGTATTTTATTGATCTTCGGGCAGAGCGCCAGCGAAATGTACTTGACCTCATCTTTAATCAGCAGCTCATCGGCATAGCGGAGTTGGTGGAGCTTCAGTGCCGGGCCTTCGATAATAAAATGGCGACCGTTAATCTCCGACGAGATTCCATCCTGCAAAATAGTCTTCTCCAGAACGATATTTTTGGGCGTAAAGCCTTCGGCAATCAGGCTATCGTGAAAGCCGCGTCGGGTGGCGTATATGGAACCAAGGGTACGGAGCAAATGGTGATCTTCGGTGCGATTGAGCACATAGGTTCCTTTGCCCTTTATTCGGCGAGCCCAGCCTTTAGATTCAATTTCGAGGAGCGTTTTCCGAGCGGTTGTGTTACTGATTTGGAAGGTTTTAATCAGCTCGTTTTCAGAAGGAATCTGGTCGCCCGGCTTCAGTTCGCCTGTTTTAATTTTTTCAATGATGCTTTCACTAAGTGCGATAAATTTCGCCTTACCTGCGGCTAGCTGAGCAGTGGCTCCTTCCTTTTCCATCCAGTTCAATAGACCTATAAGCAGTTAACACTCGGTGTGATAGCCCATTATGTATGGCTAACAGTAATTTTAGCAATACGTGTACAAGGCTTGTAAATATACGGCTTCCTTTTCAGGATTAAATCGAATCAGTAGAGCAGAAGCCAGGGCATGTTTTGTAGCTTACAGTTAAAGCTGTGCCCCAGACATCTATTTTCCTAAACCATGAAGCGTTACCCCTCTCTATTTTTTCTTTTCAGTCTATTAATATCAACGTCCGGGTTCGGGCAGCAAACGGCGTTTCAGTGGCAGCAGATAGCCCCCGGCGTGTGGAAGTCGGTGGTTGGAAGTTCAGACGGGATTACTCCACTGGCCGTGGCGGAGATAAAACCCCGGCTGGACGGTCTTCAAAAATTAGGCGAGATGCCATTTCCTTCGCTGTTAAGCGAGAGTGTTCACGAAAAAGCAGATGGCAAGACGTTATTGCGGTTTCCGTTGCAGAAAGGTGAGCAGTTATTCGGATTAGGGCTCAATTTTAAAAGCGTTCAGCAGCGGGGCACAATAAAGACGCTGCACGTCGATCATTATAATGGCAAAGATAACGGGCGAACACACGCACCAGTTCCGTTTTACGTATCCAGTCTGGGTTATGGCGTTTTGGTCAACTCTGCCCGCTACATTACAGTCTACGCCGGTACGGGCGTGCTGGCAGAAGGCAGCAACACACCGCCCGAGATGAACCGAAACAGCCAGCGAAACTGGAACGCACAACCCTATTCAGATGCCGTAGACATGGTGATTCCGGCGGCTGGCACCGAAGTCTATGTATTTGCCGGACGCACACCCATGGAAGTTGTGCAACGGTACAATCTCTACTGTGGAGGAGGTACGTTACCGCCAAAATGGGGGCTTGGTTTCACACATCGAACCCCAACCCTGTTCACCGACAAACAGATTCTAAACGAAGTAGCCGAGTTTGAAGCCAAAGGGTATCCGCTAAGTTTTGTCGGGCTGGAACCCGGCTGGCAGTCTCACTCCTACCCAAATAGCTTTGTCTGGGATAGCACCCGATTTCCCCATCCCGACCAGTTTCTGAAGCAACTTGCGACTAAAAATATTCGGTCCAATTTATGGATCAATCCGTATGTCTCTTCGCACTCCCCCATTTTCAAGGACGTGCTCCCTTATACCGGCACGCACACGGTTTGGGTTGGCCGGGTTCCCGATTTCAATCTGGCACCAGCCCGAAAATTGTATAAGGATTTGTTCTCGAAACAGCACCTATCCATCGGCGTGTCGGGGTACAAAGTAGATGAAGTCGACGGTTATGATAACTGGTTATGGCCCGATGTAGCCAAATTCCCGTCGGGTATTGGCGCTGAGCAGATTCGGCAGATTTACGGGCTACAATTTCAGAAAATGACCGATGGCTGGTTTCGGGAGATGAACCAACGGACGTATGGTCTGGTACGGGGCTCCAATGCAGGTTCACCGTCCCTCCCCTACGTGATTTACAACGATTATTACGACCACCGCGATTTCATTACGGCACTCTGTACCAGCAGCTTTGCCGGTGTATTGTGGACACCCGAAGCACGTACATCCAAGACGTCGGAAGAATGGCTTCGTCGGATGCAGACGGTTTGCTTTTCGCCCATGGCGATGCTTAATGCCTGGGCCGATGGCACCAAACCCTGGTCTTTCTCTGACGTAGCGGAAGATGTGAAAGCGGTGATGCGCTTACGGATGCAGTTGTTACCCTACCTCTACACGACTTTCGCCCAGTACCATTTTGAAGGCAAACCCCCGATTCGGGCGATGAATCTGGTCGAGGGATTTTCGTTCGATGATAAAGCGACGACAGCGCAATTAAATTCGACGGATAACCCTTATGCGATGGCCGTAAAACAAGACATTAAGGATCAATTTATGGTGGGTGATTACTTGCTGGTAGCCCCCTTGTTTGCAGGTGAAACGAGCCGAAAAGTGGTGCTACCATCTGGCAACTGGTACGACTTTTACACGGGCAAATTAGCTGGCAAAGGCGAAGTGATCGAGATCAAGCCAGGGCTGGCAAACATTCCGGTATTTGTGAAAGAAGGGGGCATTATTCCCATGATACCCTTCCAGCTCCACACGCCGACCGGAACTGAAAAGTCGCCCTTGCAGATTCGCTATTATGGCACCACAGAAGCCAGCTGGAACCTCTATGATGATGATGGCACTACGTTCGACTACGAGCGTGGCAAATACACCTGGACCCGGCTGGACGTCAAAAAGGACAAAAAAGGACAGCTAACCGGCAGTTGGATTGCACCCAAAGACCCAGCGTTTCATTACACCAATGCGACCTGGGAATTCATGACGCGCTGATACGTGTACAATTAATTTGATTGTGTTCCATATAGTTGTTCGGAGTAGTTTCAAACTACGGTCAACGAAGACTCATTTGGGTGCTAACTGAATAACGACTCGTCTGCTTATTGTTTTCGCAGCATCATCAGCCAGTACGTTTTTATCGGGTCCTTCCCATTTGGTCTTAATCTGATCAGCCAGTACACCATGCTGCTTTAAATAGCTCTCCACGGTTTTAGCCCGGTACTCCGCTAAAACCATGTTTAGTTCACGCTTGCCCACATTGTCTGTGTAACCCGTTACGGTTGCCATTAGCGTTGGTTGGTTCACCAATTGCTGAGCTATTGACTCTAAGGTAGCTTTAACTCCTGGCCGTAGTTTGGGGCTACTTTGATCAAAATACAGGATATAAATACTTAACGGGAGTTCGGATGGATCAGGCAATGAATCTGCCCTGGCCATTGCTCTCAAATTCCTACTACTGAATCGAACATTAGGGGGAATATTAGCTGTATAGGTTGCCTGTCCTGGCGTATAGCTGAGAGTCATCGATTGCCAGGCTAAAAAACTTGGCAACAAGTTGATTAGTAAGGTCTTTTTCATACTACATGAAATTCAGCATAAAGGGTAACTGTTTTGTAGTTACCCTTTATGCGATCAAATCAATCCACCTTATCGACCCGCTTCAAATTATCATCCGGCACTCTATCTACCAGAAAGTTGATCGGGTCGATACCTGCTTCAAATGGTTCTTCTTTCACGATAAACGTGTATTTGCCTACCTTCTGCTTCATTCGCTCCCGACGAACGGCTAACAGTTTACCCTGCTTTTTACCCTCGGCAGGTTTGCCATACACACCCACGTCAATCAGGTCGTTCAACTTCGTGGGCGTTTCGCGACCCAGCGAGTCGGCGTAGAATTTCTCGGCCTGCACAGCTATCGTCACTTCATACTGCCCATCCGGGCGCTTTTTGAACGAAGCGGCTGTAGCTCGATTGTTGAAGATCGTGATGCGCTCAAACTGGTCATCAATAACCGATTGGAGTGAATCGGGAGTTTGCTGACGGAATAGATCAACCAGATTATAGGAGACCGGGTAGGGCGGTTGCCGGTAAGCGTACTGACTGACCATCGTTTGCAATGCCTTGTTCACCGCGCTTTCACCGATCAACTCTTTCAGATAATACATAACCGCACTGCCCTTGTTGTAATGAATATATCCCTGACTCTCTACGCGCTCGAGCGGCACTTCCTTCTGCGATTCCGTTCCGCGCGATGACAGATAACGATCCATTTCAAACTTCAGGAATCGCTTCATTCGGCCTTTGCCATATGCCTTCTCCATGACCATCAGGGCGGAATACTGGGCCTGTGTTTCAGAAAGAAGCGTCGCCCCCTGCATGTAGGCTCCAATTACCTGGTGCGCCCACCATTGGTGGCCCATCTCATGTGCAACGACATATTTGACCATGTCGATGTCCTCCTCAGGATCGATTCGGGAAATAAAACCGATACTCTCTGAATACGGCATCGTACCAGGAAAAGCCTGCGCAAAACTGGCATAGCGCGGAAACTCAATAATCCGGGCCTGTTTATGGCGGTATGGTCCGAAATGCTCAGTAAAGTAGGCCAATGACCCTTTGATCGACTCCAGCATATCGCGGACGTTATAAGGGTGCTTTTTATCGTAATACACCTCTACATCAATGCCGTTCCATTTCTCGCGTGCCACCTCATAACGTGCCGAAATAAACGAGTAGAAGTTAAGTGATGGATGATCGAGTTTGTAGTGAAAATAACGTCGAGACTGACCATCTGTACCCGTTTGTCGCCACTCCTTCAACAATGAACCCGGTGCCACAGCAATCTGATTGGGTGAGGTGCTGATCGTTGTTTCGACCATTACCCAATCGGAGTTATTACTGAGATACGTATTCATGCAGTCATCGGTGCAGTTTCGTTCCAGCTTTGGCATTCGGGCTTTTTCCGGCAGACCATATTTTTTGCGGTCGTTTTTGTCGCCAAGTTCGCCCTGCTCCTGATAGCCAATTTGTGGAGCAATATCGAAATTATCGAAAAACGACCCATTCTGGTTAATCTGCTTCGTGTACTGCACCTCGTTTTCGAAGCCGATTGTCTGTCTACGAGTCGTGAAACGCAGATGCAATGAATCACCGGGAGCCAGTGCAGGACTAAGTGTATAGATTCGGTAGCTGAGTAGCGAATCGTCCATCGCCAGTTTTGCCCGCTCCAGATTGATGTGGTAATCCAGTCGATTAGGCAGCACGATATGTACCGAGTCAATCGGCGTAGTGGCCCGATTCACCAGTACATAATCTCCATTTACGACTAAGCCACGTTGTTCGGGATAAACGTCGATGGTGTATTTTACATCGGCGATACGTGGTTGCGATCGGTGTTCATATCGTTTGTATTTCTGCTCATAGGCCACCTGTTGTTTTTCCCGTCCTTTTATTGTCTCGTAGCGATTCAGAATATTGGTATTATAAAAAACAAAGCCTCCTACCAGCAATAGCGCTACGGCCAATCCTGTAAAAATCAGTCGATTATAGCCGTTCATAGCCTGCCTCGCTGCCCGAAGTCTACCATGCCACGACATATCTTTACCACGTACCCAAAATAAAATCGCCACCATTGCTAACACGGCTGTCCACAGTGACCAGTACACACGGAACCAGACAAACGACTGGATGTAAGGTCCCCAGCCGTTCATATCCGAATACTGATAATTGGGCGAGGCATTATACTGCACCAGATTGCTCTGTACGTCCAGCGGTATCCAGGCATAAGCGTTACCAATCAGCAGGGCGATGACGATGAAAAACGCGACGTATTTATTATTTACCAGCGTATGTGTCAACATCGACAGCATGATGATAGGTGCATAGCGAAGTAGGTCGATCAGCAGAAATTCGACTATGTACTGACCCAATTCCACGTTTGGGTAACTCATCAGTACTTGTGTGAGCACACCCGCAACAATGCACATAACCTGAATAATGACCATAATGCCCATCATGGCCAGAAACTTTCCGACAAATACCGACCAGTTGCGATGCGGCATAGCGTCGTAAATCTGATCGAGATCGGCGTCGCGCTCTTTCCAGATAATCGCGCCAGAATAGAAAATGATAATGGCGAACAGAAACAACGCCAGGGTGCTGCGAATAAGTTGTATGACCTGGTAGGTTACTGGATACGAACTTAGCCCGTAGAACTTTCCGGCATATTGCAGCGAGAAACCCATGTTGAGCAGCCCAGCGAATAAGATCACAATAAAAGCTGTGCCTTTCACAGTACCCCAGAAATCGGTTTTAAAGACCCGGATCATTTGTACCCATTGCGCCGACCAGCCATAATTCAGACTGACTTTTGGCAAGGATTGAAGGGGGCCAAAAACCGATTTTCCGGCCGCAGCGGCATCGTCGGTTAATAAATCGCGCCGTTTTTTGCGCACTTTCCTTACTTTTTCTTCAAACGAAAACCGAACATAGGTGATCGCCAGCAATACTACCCCAACTCCCATCCAGATAGACCGGTTAATGAGTTCTGGAACTTCAGTCAACCCCACCGAGCGGGTGTTTTTATCACTAACCGTCCAGTATTTTGTGATAAGCTGGAAAGGCCCGTATCCCAGCGCGTCGAAATACACGGCCAGGTGTTCGTGCTCGACATCGCCCAGGAATGTGCCTGCAATAAGCTGCGCCACCAATAATACAATAGCGCCAATGAAGGCGGTAATAGACGAGCGCGTCAGGGCCGCCAGCATGAAAATGAATGCTCCCGCCAGAAAAGTGTTCGGAATGGCGAAAATCAGAAAGCTGTCCAGGTGGGCCGACCAGACAATCGGCCCATACCGCTCGGCGTCGGTTGCGCCAGTTACCTCACCCACCCACGAGCCAAGGATGATACCAATGGAGATGCCCAGAAATGGAATGAGCGAGACCAGGAACGAACCAAAAAATCGCCCGGCGAGATAATCAAATTTGCGGATAGGCGACGAAAAAACGATTTGGCTGGTTTTATACGTGAAGTCGCGAATAGCGGCACTCTGTACAAAGGCCGTAGTCATGAGCAGGGCAAAAATACACCAGATACCGTACTGGTTTTGAACAACATAGGGCGCATTTTTGTAAATATTACCAAACGTTCCGCCAATGCTGATATCATCAGAAGCGCCCGCCCAGGTAAACATCAGGACGTTGACGAGGATGAAAACATACACGATTGGCTGACGCAGCCAGTAGCGTATTTCAAACGTAAATATGTGTAGAAACATGATGGCTTATAGAAATGAATCAGCGCGCAGGTAGTCTATCGCCCTGAATGGTTGAAAAGAAAACGTCTTCCAGATCAGGTTGCGCAGAAACGAAGCCATCCCCAGGCGAATCCATGCTGGGATCAACCTCACTAAAAATGTGAACAAGCGGTTTGCCCGCTACGAGCTTGCTGGAAATGACATTGTATCGTTGCTGGTACGCCAGCAAATCACTTTTGGAGATGGATTTCTCCCAGATTTTCCCTTTCAACTCAACTACCGATGCCATTGGCGAGCCACTGTACAAAACACGCCCCTGGTGAATAATAGCCATGTTATTACACAACTCCATGACATCCTGTACAATGTGCGTCGACAGAATCACGATCACATTCTCCCCAATTTCCGAGAGCAGGTTGTAAAACCGGTTACGTTCACCGGGGTCGAGACCCGCCGTTGGCTCGTCGACAATAATCAGCTTAGGGTTACCAATAAGTGCCTGGGCAATCCCAAAACGCTGCTTCATACCGCCAGAGTAGCTACTAACGGCCTTTTTACGGTGTTCATAGAGATTTACCCGATGGAGCAACGCTTCAACTAATTCCTTCCGCTCACGCCCATTGGTAATTCCTTTCAACACAATAAAGTGATCCAGCAAATCGGTGGCCGATACTTTGGGATACACCCCGAACTCCTGGGGCAAATAGCCGAGTACACGACGAACAGCTTCTTTCTGATTGAGGATATCGAGATCATCCAGCATAGCCGTGCCTGTATCGGCATCCTGTAAGGTAGCGAGCGTCCGCATTAACGTCGATTTACCGGCCCCGTTTTGCCCCAACAGGCCATACATGCCCATCGGAATGGTGAGTGATACATCGTCCAACGCTTTAACCCCGTTGGGATAGGTTTTGGATAAGTGCTGGATAATCAATTGCATAGAGGAGGGATTAAAGGAGTTTAACCAAATATAAGCATGGGTTTATAACCCGATACTTTTTTAGGTTAAATGGTTGTACCCCTTTGATAAAAGGCCAGCCACTTGTCATCTGCTATGCTTAAACGGACTATTCAGTATGCACTTTATCAACCCATCAGCCAATTGGCGTCTCGCAAATACTCGGCCACCAACAGACCACAATACGTACCAACAGCATTGCCCAAAGCACCAGCCAAAATACCCGGCAAATGCAAATCGGGTCGGTTCAGACTTTTGGTTAGAGCTAAACACGAAGCTGAACCACCCAGACACGCTTGAGAAGCGACACTAATAACGGCCCAATCCTGACGAAGCAACGCCCCTACGCCAAACTGAACGATGAAATGAACGGCTACCAGCACACTCACAAAAACAAGCATCGTCAAGGCTAACTGCCCATCTTTCAGAAGAGCCGCAATATCGCAGTAAGCACCAATAACAGCCAGAAACAAGTAAATGCAAAATATGCTCACCACCCGAACACCCCGCAGCTTTTGAATGGGCGACCACTGGGCCAGTATCAATGCGAAGGTAGTTAACGACAGAATTTTGGGAATAGCAGGCATAAAAACCGCCAGTTGCTGAGCGGCAAACAATCCGAATACGCCAAGCCCAATCAAGATCGCTAAATCAATTGGGCTAATTGTTTCAATTTCGCTAATCTGGGCGTTGGCTTCGGTCTCTAATTGTTCTTTTTCGGCGGATGTCAAGTTGTACTCTAATGTTCGGGGAAAATACCGATTGAGCAATGGTGGCAACAGCAGGGTAACGCCCATCCAGAGCGCCGTAACAATATTGTCGGTTGCAATGGCCGCAGCATACAAGTTTCCTGATTTGTTAACCCCGTAATGGAGGGCAATTGCATTGAGGTTACTACTGCCTCCTGTATACGTACCGGCAAACATTCCACCTAGTGCATAATATAACTGCCCAAACCCTTTAGGTCCAGCCACGGCCCACATTCCAGCCACAACGCCAAGTAAAGTACCCGTTGCACCAATAAAAAAATTCATCACCATTGGTGTACCAGCCCGCCGTAAACTGCGTAGGTTAACCGTTAGCAACAGATAGAAAATAGAAATGGGCGCCAGGTAGGTGAAAATGCCATCATAAAGTGGAGGTGCGTTGGTCGAGGTTGGAATCAGACCAAGGTTCGCCGTTATGGCCGTTAACAATATGACGGTAAGCGATGTACCCAGCTGGCGAAAAACTGGCAACCTGGTCAATAGCTCTGCTACAATAATATTGCCCATCAATACAGCTAAAATAGCCAGAGAGTCTTGAATCAGGGGCATAAAAAGGAGGTTGAAAAGGGAATATACGAAACTTTTGATGCAATAAACTTCATTGCTTAAGTTAGCCTGAATCGTACTAACAAAGTCCCCTCCATCATTCCTAGTCTGGCCGACCTGGAGCTTTAGCTATTAACTATCAAACTCGTTACCAGTATTGACACCGGCGCTATTTTCAATAACAGCTTAATGCTTCGTTTCCAGATAATGCTGCTTCAACAAATCAGCGCCAAAGTCATTGCCTTTCTCCCGCAGAATCGCGTGGATATGATTGCCATCATTCTGAAAACCAACGTTGTCGTATTCAATTAGGAAGTCGGGACCGTTGATAATGTAATAGTGTGGTTTGTTATTTTCCAGACTACCGACCCACGCAAAATACACCTTATCGATACCCGACTTTATGATTTTGTCGAATAATTGATGTGCCTTTTGGTGCTCAAAATTGTGGGTGTATTCCTGGATAAGCAGTTTCAGCATTGCTTTTTGGTCTTCATTAAACTTCCCGGCTGCAATACCATAGTAACTGGTAATTCTCTGACTGCTTTGCGGGCTGGTAATAATATCTTGCGGAACCTCCTGCTTCAGAATAGCCACTGCTTTTTGCATATCTGTCAGCGCATTGACAAGCATGAAGCCATAATCCTCTTCTTTGCTCAACACCCGCAAGCCCGAGTATTTACCTGATTTTACTTCTGCTGGATCGGTACCGACAAAATACGGCGACATGGATACATTCCGGCCGTCGGCGGTGAGGCTCAGAGCCATATGATGCCCGCCAAAGTTGAGTCCCCAGGCTTCGCTGGCTTGCGGTTTTCCCCAGATGGAGATGTAATAATTACCATGTGCCCACTTCAAATCCTGCATCATTTTGAGCATTTTCTGATCAATTTTACCGCTATCGAATGCCTGTTGGTAGAGCGTATTCAGGATATCATCCAGTTGCATAATGCTGGTTGTTTTCAGATATCCCTGCGAACTCAGCATGGCTGACAACACTCGATGAAACGCCATTCGGCTTTTGTCAGAGAGAGAACCATATTGAATGCCAGGGCGCGGTACCAAACCAACCGGCAGGTTCGTCCACTTATACCGAAGGCTATCTGTAAAGGCATAAGTCGTCTTTTTTAGCTCGTCGGTACTAAGCGTATTCAAAAACTGATTGGCCGATTCAGTAATCGTATTGGCTGATTGGGCAAAACTGGCAGAAGCGAAAAAGAGGCCCCAAAGGAGCAGGTTCAGGATTATTTTCATGAGCAAGGGGAGTCTTATTTCTTTATCGTCGCCTTAAATTGTCCGTCGGGTGTGGTGGCATTAAACGCAGTTGGTTTGTCGCCATTCATCTCAAACTGAAGAAAATAGCCGTTCCTGTTTTTGACTTTGAACTCGTTCGGTTTTGTCGGTTCAAGTTCATTATCAGGCTGCCCTGGAACGGATACGTTGAGCACATCCTTGCTAACAAATGTTTTGACAAGCATATCGCCAAGCTGGAATTCGCCTACATATTTCTTCAACTCATCGGCAGTTAGTTTTACTGGTTTGGTACCCAGTAAAGCATCAAGTTTCTGTCGGGATTCCGGGTTTTCTTTAAGGATCAGGGCTTTTTTGAACTGGGTAATGGCATTCAGCGTGTCTTTCTGCGCCATAAAATAATCGCCGTATGAGTCATACACATTATAGCTGTCTGGATAATGGGCCACATTGAGCTTAAACAATCGCTCTGCTTTTTTGACATTCTTATTCGCCAGCGCTCCATAGCCAAGGCTATTGATCAAGCCTTCAGACGGACTTACCTTATAGCCCAGTTGCTTTGATACATTGGCAAAATGGCGTTCATATTTATCGACTATAGCCGTGGTCGTATCGGTAAAGTCTTTTTGGGTCAGTTTTAAATTGTAGTAATTGAAAATAAAGTGAAGAGCGTCGTATTCTGTAATAAGCGGAACCGAGCCGTGGGTGTCATTCTCGTAGTATTTACTTTGATAGCGTAGACCGTTTTGTGCGTTTGCTTTCACATACCTATCTAAATCGAAAATAGAGCGAATGTGTCGTGTACTGGCGGTTGTATCTTTCGGCAATTTCAGCAGTGTCATTCCGTCATTCATGGTATTGGCAATACCCACGTATAAGGCAATCCCAGCGTACTTCTTATTCGTCAGTTCTTTCTTCGTTTCGGCTAAGAATTTTTGTTTGTCATACCACATACTGGGATCAATTGCGACGTAGGCATTAAACAAATTCGTATGCTTCGTTAGCGCCTGCATGACCGCCAAACCACCAAACGAGTGTCCAATGAGCATCTTATAGGACTGAGTTGGGTATAAAGAATCAATGCGAGGCATCAGTTCTTTTTCGATAAACGAAATAAACTTTTCACCACCGCCCGAATTTTTCGAGAAACCCTTATCCATAAACGGGGGGTCACTCTCCACACGAGTCGGTGTCAAATCCCGTGTTCGATCCGTATTTGGAATAGCCACCACAATCATTTCGGGACAAACCATATTCCCATTCACCGAACTAAGTTGTTCGATCATACCCACCACCGACGAAAAATGAGCGTCGCCATCTAACAAATAGACAACCGGATAGCGCTTTTTGGTATATATACCGGCGGGACCACTATCTGGTACGTGTATCCAGATCTTTCGTTTTTCATTCAGTATTTTCGACTGGACGCTGTCAATTGTTCCCATGACAATCCTATTGTCAGTTTGCGCATATACAGCGAATGAAAGGGCCGAAAAAACAAGAAGTAAGGCAAGGTTTTTCATTTGAATTTTACGAATTAAATTAAAAAGGAAGGGTAATAAGGCCAGTATAACAAACTCATAGTCAGAACTTATTGATGCTATAAAAGTAAATAAATTCGCTACAGTTATAAGCCGGTCCCAACACAAAAAATGCCTGACGAATAGCCAGGCATTTTTACTCCGTTTCCGTTATCGGTTGACTATTACTGAAACCCAATGTTCGTCACCAGATAGTCGTAATTTTTTGTAGAAATCAGAGCAGCATTGAATACATTAAATGTTTTCTCTTCAGTTATGTAGCCATCTGCGTTGAGCGTATATGAATAATAATAGGACAACGGCGCCTGATTTCCGTAGAAGTTTTTCTCCGTAATAAGCTTCGCGAGGTGTTTACTGGATTTGCCAAAAATTCGCAGGTAGGGATCTGGCAGAAAAGTGCGCTCGGAATTAAGCAGGTTTCTGTCCGTCAGAATTGGGTCACCCGTGGGTTGATCGTAGGCAAATGTGATGTCTTTATACGGGTTACCATCAATTCCAGTCGAGCTTGCCTTCGTCAAATCACCATCGGCATTGAAGGTATACGTGGTTTTCTCGCCATTGTTTTGACTCGTCCGTGTTTTCAGCTGACCCAATGCATTGTATTGATAAACCCAGGGTTGCACAAGTTCAACCGTACCAAAACTGTAAAAGACGAAGGTCTTCTCTTTTGATTCAGTGCATCTACCCGTCGCATCCAGTTGGTAAGTCTCTTCCAATACCACCGTACGGCCCGAATAAGCTGTTGTTTTGATTGACTGAATACCATAAGCATAGGTAACGGACGTGTAAGGGTAGGAAATTGGACCTGGTCCGTAGGTTGCTTTTTGCAGTCGACCGTCAGCCATATACGTCAGGGTAACCTGACCGTGTTTAATCAAGGTGTATTTCTTGGGAACCCCAACCGGGATTAAGTCATTTACGGCTCCAGCTGAAGCAACGTCCGATTTATCGGGTGCGACCAGGCCATTTTCTTTACAGGAGGCTAAAGAGACAACCAAAACAACGGCGACCATTAGCTTTTTATATAGTGTGTTCATTAATACTTGTTGTTATAAGTTGATTAACGCTGCAAAGTTGGTAGCAAGGCAGGCGATACTCAAAGCCTAACTGACAGCAGGATACTTTGAGCACACAACAAGCAGAACTTCACCGACAACGAGTGAAATAGACCAACGAAATTTGATCTTCCACGAAACAACAAGCAGGTATAAATACGCCCATACGCGCTGGAAAGGCGTATTTATACTTGTTTGATTCGTTACCGTTAGATCAATGGGAGTTAAACGCATTTGGAAGTTTTGCCTCGAAAGGAGTCATTTGTTCCAGTACTATCCTGGCAGGTTATGCCAGATAAATCATTGTCTTTACAGCCTGCTTATCGTTTGCAAATACTATGAACCGACTAACCTTCCTAACACTGGCACTATTGATCACTCATTGTGTCATAGGCCAGATTTCACCACTTACACCAGATAAAGTAGTGGCCAATTTATACCAGCAACATGCAAAAAAAAGCCCCTTTTTCCAGACCAAAAACCGAGCTTTGCTGGACACCTATTTCACCAAAAAATTGGCGGATCTGATCTGGAAAGATGCTATTGGCTCACAGAAAGAAGTTGGGGCCATTGATGGTGATCCGCTCTATAATGCTCAGGATATGGAGATCAAAAAGTTTGCGATTCATCCAGCCAGGATTCAGGGTAGTAAAGCAACCGTAGACGCTACCTTTGAGAATTTTGGCAAGAAACAAGTCGTCACGTTCTTACTAATCCAAGAGCCTAAAGGCTGGAAGATCGAGAACATCAAGTATGACGATGGCTATTCACTGATGAAAATGCTCCAAACGGGAGGTTAATTAAGAATTGTATTTTTAGGTATTGTGTGAACAGAGAAATACTCTGGCTAAGAGAGTTGTAAGGCTAAGCAACTCATATATTATCTGGTCTCCAATCGCCACTTATAAACATTTTCTATATTTCAGGTAACTTTACCGCATGGGTAAACAGGCCAGCCAATACGACAAAATATTTAAGGAGAACATAGAGGCCGTCATTCCGAATTTGATGCAGAATATTCTCGGCATTACCGCCGTTACGTCAGAGGAATTACCTGACGATATTCAGCACACCAAGGAGCGAAAACCCGATGTATTAAAGAAAATCAGTGATAATCAAGGAAATATTTTTATACTCCATCTGGAATTCCAGTTGATTGATGAACCAGAGATGGTATACCGAATGGCTGACTATTATATCATGCTGGTACGAAAATACAAAATGCCTGTTCGCCAGTTTGTACTATTTCTCGGCTCAAGTATACCAAAAATGGAAGTTAAGCATGAAAGTGAGACGATGCATTATAAATTTTCACTTATTGCTTTTGCTCAACTTGATTATCATACGTTTCTTCAATCTAACCAACCCGAAGAAGTACTTTTAGCGGTGCTGGCTAATTTTAAGGGTGAAAGCCCTAAAACCGTTTTACAGCAAATCATACTACGCGTTGAAGAAACGACTACCGGAGATTTAGCGTTAAAAAGATACTTCAGTCAATTGCGCGTATTAGCACAGTTGCGTAATTTAGGAGAAACCCTTAGAGACCTTGCCATGGATAGCATTGCCAAGTTTGTAAATATAGAACAAGACGCGGCCTACATGATAGGCCAAGAAAAGACAGAGGAGCGCATTGTACGAAATTTACTTGCTAAAATGTCTTTGACAGTTGAACAAATCGCCGACATTGCGGGCGTTTCGGTTAAATTCGTTCAAGAGGTACAACAAAAACTTTCTATCCGAGAATAATCCGCAGTCTACCCCATCAGTCAACTCTTCTTCTAAGAATCTTCCTTATTTCTTTTGCTGAGACAGGAATGTAATGAGTGAGGCAAATTCTTCGTAAGACAATGCATTCGCCAGCCCATCGGGCATCATCGACGTTTCCATTTCCTTACGCGTCAGAATGTCGCTGGCTTTGATCGTGAATACTTCTCCCGTAATCGTACGCAAAACGACCTTACTGGCCGACTCTTCGGTGATGAAGCCCGTGTAACTCTTATTGCCTTTGGCTGTGATGAGTACAGTGGCAAAACCCTGCGAGATAGAGGCATTGGGTTTGAGAATCGACTCGGCAATCTGCTCCCGATTCATAATTGACCCAATCTGCCCCATAAACGGCCCTTTCATTGTTTCGCCTTTCGTGATACTGTGGCAGGCAATGCACCCCTGCTGGGTAAAGAGAGCTTTCCCTTTTATAGGGTCGCCGGGAAGTTTGGCCATCGCCAGCATAATATCTTCGATTGACGATTTACCAATTTGCCCTTTCTGGTTTCTGATTTTTTCCAGATCTACTTTGGGCTCTTCTTTAGTTGCAACAACTTCCTCAACGCCAAATTCAGGGATATCCATCCGATGGCGACTATTCAGATCAATGAAGAACTGTTTGCCGTTGGCATCGGCCTTGGCCCATTCCGACTTCAATAGTTTTTCGATGGCTGGCGACGATTCCCAAACGATACCTTTATAGTACGGACCATGTGTATCGGGACGAGTGCCCCACCACCACGAACCATCGTAGCTGGCCTCTTTTTTATACAAACGTGCCAGCGTAACCAGAATCTGCTTTTTCAACGCTTCGTCGTTAGTACGCTGATAGGCAGCAAGTAGTCCATCCACCGCTTTCGGATCGTGCATATAGCGTAACGCCCAGAGCGCGAGGGTAGAATTACTAGTCCCGATGGCACTCACGCAGGCATCTACAGCATTTAGACTTACTAACGTCCGAACAGCTATATGTGCCGGAACAAGGGCAGCATTGGGCGTTGCATGTGGGCCTTCTGTACCTTTGGCAGGTGCGACAAAAGAGGCAGGAACGGCAACCTGCAACAACGCAGGAGCCGCTTCTATCTTGCCCAATCGTCCCAAACCAATCATGGCAGCAAGCCGGACCCGTTCAGAAGGGTCTTTAAGCCCCTGCATAAACGGATCGATGGGGACATTACTCAGACGTGATTTTCGATCGCTTAGAGCTCGTAAGGCATATTCTCTGAATTCAGGCTCTGCTGTCAGCTTAACTAAATTAGGCGTTCCCGCTTCGCCCGCTGCTTGTGTATACGTATACATCGCAGCGATTCGGGCGTAGAGTGGTAGGCTTTTGTCAGCAACTAATTTCCATGCGGCTTTGGTCACTTTTTCGACAGGACGGGTAAGCAATTCCTGCTGAGCATACAACCGGGCTACAGCACTACCCGATTGCAGATACTTGCCGAGCTCTTTTATAGAGGCTTTTTTGAGGGAAGGAAACGCTTTATAGGTCCAGTCAGTAGGAACAGCCCGCATCACGAACCCTTTAGCTGGACTACCCGAATAGCCTGCACCATCCCATGCCGCCAGATACATCCGGCCCGATGCATCTACATCCACGTCCGTGATTTGTGGAAGCTTAATAAATTCCTCTTCTTTTTGAGTATAGCTGGGTCCATCCGGCGTAACGCGGTGAATATACAATTGGCTCCGTCCCCAGTCGGCCATCATGGGCACGTGGTTGTATTTATCTGGCCAGGTAGGGTCATCCATAAACAACGAACCCGTACCCGAGCCTCCACCCACATCGACCAGAGCGGGGATAATTTCATCCGTAAACTGCTTAAATAAAACTGGATACCCATATTCACCCGACTGAATCTGGTGGCTGAAACGGATATTCCACCCGCCCCCATCGTTGGTATTGTCCCGCGTGAAAATATTCATGTACGGATCAATGGCGACATCGTAGATATTGCGCATGCCGTGCGAGTAAATCTCCATTTCAGTACCATCGGGCCGCACCCGAACGATTCCACCGCCCAGCATTGTCAATTTTTTCCCACTACGGTCAGTGGCATCATGGAAACCAAAATCACCAACGGCAATGTAGATCCAGCCGTCGATGCCCATTCGAATTCCGTTGGTTGCATGATCGGTTCCCCGGCTCTGTAGAAAGTTCGGATTGCTTAGATTCTGAATGAGTGGTTTCGATGGACCATCGGCAACACCATCCTGATTAGCATCGTCAAATACAACCAGGTCCATGTTACTGGCTTTCCCAGTTTCTGCCGAGAAGGTCGTATGCAGAACAAAGACCTGATCCCGAAGGGCAATAATGCCGCGTGGATTGTCGACCATGGCAAATTTGGTATGCTGATCGACTTTGCCATCATTATCCTGGTCAACAAGTTTGATGATGTATCCTTTACCAGGAGTTTTGCCCAGCGATCCAATCATATCGACACCTACAAAGACTTCGCCAGTTGGGGCAACAGCCAGACAGGCAGGGCTTGGCGTCAGGTCGGGGCCTGCAAAAGTAGTTAGTCGAATATCAGCAGGTCCGTCTACCGGTAAACTGAGCTGCCTGACACGCTGCGGTTCCGTATTTCCTAATTTTTCAACAAAACCAATCAGTGCCAGCAAGACATAAACCAAACCCAATGAAATTCGAAGCATTAGTACTATTCGTTAGATGTTTTCCTGAGATTTTGCGCTGATAGACGGCTCGCCGGGTGATACTGATGTACCCACGCAATCTCATTTTGCAAGAAAGCAGCTTTTATTAATAATTTAATCATTTATTTCAGGTATGATCTGGTCATCAGTACGAAGTTACTGAACGCTAAACCTACCGAAACAGGAAATAAGCGATCACTAAAGTAATGACTACGTTGAACGTCTGCGCGATCAGGAAGGCGTACATAGGCCGACGATTATCAGCGTTGAACAGGTCGGAGAAGCGAGTTTCAAGGCCAATACTTGTAAACGCCAACGCGAACCACAGGCCCTGCAAACTTTTTAAACTGCCCTTTACGGTATCGACTGTAGCTGGACTTACCACAAACGAGAATAGCAAGGAAGCAGCCAAAAAGCCCAGAACAAACTTTGGAAAGCGCTCCCAAATAACGCCCAGAGTTGGTTTGCTGGTCTGAGCAACTTCTGTCTGATTTTTGGTATACGTCCAATAGATGCTGATTGCAAAAGCGGCTACCCCCAGCAAGACATTCTGCGAAAACTTAACGATCGTACTGATTTTCAGCGCTTCTTCACCAGCCAGTGTTCCGGCTGCCACAACGGCCCCACTGGTATCAATCGTACCACCCAGCCAGGCACCGGTTACAGCGGGTGAGAGCCCCATGGCATGGGCTGCATAAGGCATCACCAACATCATCGGAATAGCCGTAATGAGTACCAGCGAAATAACGTAAGAAAGCTTTTTGCTGTCGCCCTGAATAGCACCCGATGTCGCAATAGCCGCCGATACCCCACAAATAGATACCGCCGATGCCAGCATCATAGTTAGTTCATCGTCTACTTTCAGGCGCTTGCTGACCCAGAAAGCAAAGTACCAAACCGAAATGACCACAGCCAGTGCCTGAATCAATCCCAATGATCCAGCTTTAAGAATATCCCCAAAAATGACGGATGTCCCCAGCAGGATCAGCCCGATTTTGACAAATAATTCCGTAGATAGAGAAGACCGTAACCAATCGGGAAGCCGAAAGAGATTCCCCACCGCCAGCCCAATACCGAGGCTAAAAATCACGGCTTCGAGGTTAAGATCTTTGAGCGTTTTATTTCCCGCCAGGATCAGCGCCAGCAAGGTCAGTCCGAAAACAACTGGAAAGCCCAACAAGGTTGCCCGAACCGATTTCCCCGCAATTAAGCCTGTACCAATCAGCGCGATTACGTAAGTAAATGCAAACTGTCCGGCAATAAGTAATCCGTTCTTTGCAGTAAAGACGTTGGAAAACAGACTACTTGCGTCGGTCCAGCCGAAGACAGGCGCAGGAATAATCAAGCCATTTAAGGAGAGGACAATGCTGAGCAAACCGAGCACGACAACTGTCCAGTCTTCGGTAAGTGAAAATTTAGTTTTGGGATTGGCTAAGGCAACCGTTGACATACTACTATTGAGTTGAGGTAAGTAATTAAGCAAATTTAGACGTTGTAAGCCCTTTCTGAATAAAGTATTCACACGTAGAGTACTGATTCTATAAAATCTATTGGGCTTAATTCTACTTCATTGCCTAAGTAGTTTTGATCAGGACTTTCGCAAAAAGCCGTGCCACGGTTTATTTCAGCATCCTGATAAGAACCGTGGCACGGCTTTTTGCGAAAGTCCTTTTATTAAAGTTTATCCGTTAGCGAGTTCGATAGGCACGGGTTTTCCAAAGCCTTCCCGCAAGGCAACACGAGCCGCGTGATAACCACACATCCCATGAACGCCACCACCTGGCGGTGTTGCTGATGAACAAATAAAAATCCCTGGCTCCGATGTTTGATAGGGTGTTAATCCAATTGTCGGCCTCGTGTATAACTGCCTGATGTCGATGATACCGCCGTTGATATCGCCCCCCACATAATTTGGATTCCAGGCTTCTACTTGCGCCGTATTCATCGTATGACGGGCAAGAATCCGATCCCGGAAACCCGGAGCAAAGCGTTCAACCTGCTTTTCAATCGCATCGGTACGATCAAGTGTCGAGCCATTTGGCACGTGACAATAAGCCCAGGCCGTATGCTTGCCCGCCGGGGCACGGCTGGAATCGAACAGGCTCTGTTGAGCTAGCAAGACAAACGGTCTGTCGGGGTGTTGGCCGTTGCAGGTTCGCTGTTCGGCGTCGACAATTTCCTCGAGTGTACCACCAAGGTGAACGGTTCCAGCGCGGTGACACTCAGGAGCTGTAAAGGGAATAGGGCCATCCAGTGCCCAGTCGATCTTGAAAATACCCGGCCCGTACCGATAATGCTCCAGTTGTTTCCGGTAAATCTGATTCGCCAGCCCATTTGAAAATCGATCGCCAACAATGGACAGGAGTTGCTTTGGTGTAAGATCAAACAATACCACCCGCGATTTGGGTAGATCGCTGAGAGAATGAACTGTTCGATCAACCTCAATTTCGCCACCCAACGAGTTAAAATAAGAAGCTAGCGCATTAGCAATTGACTGCGACCCACCTTTGGGCATAGGCCAGCCACGCAGGTGACTCGCCGTCATGAGCACCAGGGCAATAGCGGCAGTAGTCAGATTTGTGAGTGGTTGAATGGCATGAGCTGCCATACCCGCCCATAATCCCCTTGCTTCGGTGGTTTGAAACCGATTCGCCACAACGGTTGCTGGAAGCAGCGCATCTAAGCCGAATTGGGCCATATCGAGCGGATGCTTAGGGAAGCGTAGCGGTCCTAGCACATCGGCAGCCATCGTGGGCCAATGTCGAACAACAGAATCGAAAAGTTTGTGGTAAGCTTGTTCATCGACGCCCAATGTCCGGGCTGTTTCGTCTACTGAGCCAACCAGAGTGGCTACCCGGCCACCATCGAAAGGGTGAGCGGCAGAGATGGGCGGATAAATAAACTCCAGTCCATGTTCCGCTAAAGGCAAACGTTGAAACAAAGGCGATCCAGCCGCTAGTGGATGAATTGCCGATCCGATATCGTGCACGAAACCAGGGAGCGTCAGTTCAGCCGAGCGCGTTCCACCGCCAATGGTGTGTTGGGCTTCCAGCACTACCACCGACAAACCAGCCCGTACCAGTACAATGGCTGCGCTCAGGCCATTCGGTCCGGAACCCACAACAACGGCATCGTATTCAAGCTTACTCATTGATTTATACCTTGTAAGCGATGTATTCTGGTGCGAATTAATCCGGCGTTCTGGTTTACTAGTGACAGAATACCCCACCAGAACTACTGCTTCCAGTACCAAAGATACCGAAATCGGCATCAATAGAGTCTAAATTACCGGGTCAGCCTGCACGCTTACCATCCCCCGAACTGAACGCAGCCGGTCGTGTATGGTCGTAAACCATTGCTGTTGCCGAACGCGAATAATCAGCCACCCACGAGCTTGCACACCATCTGCTTCAAAATCCAGTCGTGCAATCTGACAGGCATCATCCTGTGGGATGGCATTCGTAATGTCATTAACAAAGTTCAACCGGTCAAACCCAGCGACTCGATAGCTTATTTGGTGCCAATTAATGTTGACCGTGTTACTGGTGATATTCATAAGGTTTCGGTAATTAGCTAGTTTAAGGAAGAAGTGAAATCAGCAAATAAAGTGTGGGTTAAACCTAAATACATTAATCCTACATATTAAGTAGAATATAAACTACAATGCCTACGTTGAGTGATTAAAAATTCAAGATTCGAATGTGTTTGAGTGATTCAGTTCCGTAGGTACAACCTAAGTCTGTTAGCAGCTTTCCTAGCTTTTTAATCCAATAATAGGAACCTTTTGACTTAATCCTGTAGATTGATGGGCAAAGTTGAATAGCTATTTTTCTTTTTCCAAGTATTTTTCCAAAAATCTGATAAACAGCTATTTATCTATTAGTCTATGGAGATATAGCGTTATTAATCTACTACTCCTACAGAATAGCATTTATTCGATTTGCTCTTTAGTTTTACGCTGAAATTGAGCGACACAGTCCGAAATTATCCGAAAAATGATTTCAAAAAAAGCGAAGTACGCCATCAAAGCGGTGAAGGTATTAGCCGAACAATTTGGGAATGGCCCTGTGCTGATTACTACCATCTCGGCTCATGAAAACATTCCAAAAAAATTTCTGGAAAGCATCCTACTCGAACTACGGAATCATGGATTACTACAAAGCCAGAAAGGGAAAGGGGGTGGTTACAGCTTGAGACTGGAACCAGAACGAATCAATTTGGCTCAGGTAATCCGGATAATCGACGGGCCAATTGCCCCAACACCTTGTGTGTCGCTAAATTTCTATGTCCGTTGCGACGATTGTGACGATGAGGAAACCTGTGAAATCCGGCCCATTATGATTCGTGTACGCGATGCAAATCTGGCAGTTTATGAAAAGACAACCCTCCGCTCACTAATTGAAGGCGCTGTTCTCGCCATATAACCTCACCCCAACCCCTGTCCTGAATCGTACAGGATATGTCCGTTAATGGACAACTCGGCGGGCTTATATTCCATCAAAAAGCCTTATTACAAAGCCTAAATGGTGTTTTTGTGAGTTGGCAATTGATTTGCTATACAAATGAGTAGTATATAGTTATAGGCCAGAAACTGCTACTCGGATTAGCCATGAAAGGCACTCAATTCGGTGAATTTGAAGAGATCGTCCTGCTGACAATCGCACTACTTTACGATGATGCTTATAGTGCAGCCGTCGTGGAAGAACTCAGTCAGCGGTTGGAACGGCCCATGAGTTTAGGTGCTGTTCACCGCACCATGCAACGACTCGAAGAAAAAGGACTGGTACATTCTCGATTCGGGGAGTCTACCGCCGAACGAGGAGGACGACGCAAACGCCTGTTCACAGTAACTGTTTCTGGCGAACAGGTTTTGCAGGAAGCTCGTAAAATTCGCAATGACTTGTGGGCCGATATTCCCAAAGCAGCTTTTGGAGGAAGTGTAGCATGAACTCTAAGCAAACACCTCCCAACGGCACACCGCCCCAATGGGCTCGGCGCTTACTGGAGCGAATTGCAGCTCCCCATCTACGCGAAGAGCTCACAGGCGATCTGGATGAATTATTTCACAAACGAGGTCAGCGACATGGCTATGCCAAAGCCCGGCGTATGTATGTCTGGGATATAGTCCTGTTGTTACACCCCAGACTGTGGCGACGCGAATCGGCACCCAAATTCAAACCTCGTTATACAAAATATAGTGACGTTTCTAAGCCCTTTTTCCTCAATCCTACTATGATCCGTAATTATTTAACAATCGCCTTTCGAAATCTGGTCAAAAATAAATCGTATTCGGCCATCAACATCGGTGGGCTGGCCGTAGGCATGGCTGTGGCCATGCTGATTGGCATTTGGATAAACGATGAAGTATCGGCCAACAAGCACCATAAAAACTACGAAAATCTCTACCAGGTCAAAATGAGTCAAACCTTTGATGGTGTTAGAGGTACGCAGGACGCGTTACCGTTTCCAACGGGTGACGAACTAAGATCCAAATACCCGGACTTTAAGGCGGTAGCCATGTACGACCGGGGAGAGGGCAATCGATCGTTGATTGTTGGGGCTCAGAAATTCATTAAACAGGGGCTTTTCATTGGCGAAGATGCCATTGATATGTTTTCGTTGACTATCCTGAATGGGAATAAAAATCCATTAAAGGAGCCATATTCGATTGTACTGACCGATGAAACAGCCCATGCCCTTTTCGGAGATCAGGACCCGATTGGTAAACTCCTCAAAATGGATAATAAGGTCGATTTAAAAGTGACGGCCGTGGTTGCCAAACAGCCCCAAAACGCTACGCTTCAATTTGATTATCTGCTTCCCTGGCAACTACAGGAGAACATGTATGAGTGGGTAGGAAAATACATGAAAATGAATTGGAAAAATAACGGCTGGGGCGTTTATGTACAGCTTAAAGACGGCGTAGATCCAGCACAAACCAATGTCAAAATCAAAGATGTGATCTTAAGCCACTCATCCTATGACGTCAATACCAGACGTGTAAAGCCCGAATTATTCCTGCATCCTATGTCAAAATGGAGACTCTATTCGGAATTTACCGAGGGGAAAAACACAGGCGGTTTTATCAAATATGTACGTCTGTTTGGCATTTTCGGCTTATTTATTCTAGTCATTGCCTGCATCAATTTCATGAACCTCTCAACGGCCCGTTCCGAAAAACGAGCCAAAGAAGTGGGGGTTCGGAAAGCCGTTGGCTCGGGTCGTGAACAACTGGTTGGGCAGTTTTTGAGTGAGTCAACCCTGATTGCCTGCATGGCTCTGGTGCTAGCACTAGTTATCGTGTTAATTTCAATGCCTTATTTCAATACGCTTACCGCGAAAACGATGTCCATTGAATTTGGGAATCCCGTTTTCTGGGGCGTTATGATCATTTTCACCGTATTTACTGGCTTACTGGCCGGCAGTTATCCGGCCCTTTATTTGTCTTCGTTCAACCCTGTCAAAATTCTCAAAGGGGGCGTTCATGTGGGTAAAAGTGCGTCGTTACCCCGTAAAATTCTGGTCGTCATTCAATTCACGTTTTCCACTGTGCTGATGATTAGTACCATCATTATTTATCAGCAGATTCAGCACGGCAAAAACCGGCCAATTGGGTTTACGAACAAGGGGCTCATTTCCATAAACTCCTCTAACGATCTAGTTGACCATTTTGAAGCCCTTCGAGCTGAATTATTGGCTACAGGAGCGGTATCGTCTATTTGCAAGTCCAATTCACCACCGACCCAGTGGTGGAGTTCCAATAGTGGCTGGTCGTGGAAAGGATCGACACCGGAAGATCAGGCGTCTATTTTCACGACCATTGCGACCAATTATGATTATATCAAAACAATGGGTATTAAGCTCAAGGAAGGCAGGGATTTTTCGCGGGACTTTACGACCGACTCGTCAGGTGTTATTTTAAATGAAGCGGCTGTCAAACGTATGGGGTTGAAACACCCCGTCGGCGAGCTGCTACGATGGGCGGGGAAAGATCGGACAGTCGTTGGGGTAATCCCCGACATAGTTGTGGAATGGTCGCCCTACCGCGCCGTTGCGCCAATGACCATTCTTTTTGAAAAGGATAAGAGTTGGGTAGGTTTCCTTTGCGTACGAATCAATCCGGCCGTAGCACCTTCGATAGCTATCAACAAAATCGCCCCGATTTTTGATAAATACAATCCGGGATTTCCGTTCGATTATAAGTTTGCCGATACGGAGTACAACAAGAAATTCCACTACGAAGAACTCATCGGCAATCTTTCGGCTGTTGTTTGCCTGCTGGCCATATTTATTTCGTGCCTGGGCCTATTTGGTTTGGCTTCCTTTATAGCGGAGCAACGCACCAAAGAAATTGGCGTTCGGAAAGTACTGGGTGCCAGTGTAGCCAATGTCTGGCAGCTACTATCGAAAGACTTCGTTCTGTTAGTCATTATTTCCTGTTTGATCGCTTCGCCCATTGCCTGGTATGCCATGAATCAATGGCTGGAAAGCTATACCTACAAAATCAATATTGGGGCTGGTGTATTTTTAATCGTGCTGGTTATCGCCTTGGCAATCACCTTACTAACGGTTAGCTATCAAGCGATCAAAGCTGGTTTACTGAATCCCGTGAAGAGCCTGCGAAGCGAATAAACTGGGCTGACAATCTACTGCTATGAATCAGAAGCAATCATCCTACCCGCCCCGTTGGGCGAAACGCCTGCTGGAACGAATCACGGCTCCGCATCTGCGAGAGGAGATTCAGGGCGATATGGATGAGTTGTTCCATAAACGGGGACAGCGCAGTGGCTATGCTAAAGCCCGACTGATGTATGTGGTGGATCTGCTTTTATTGCTGCATCCCCGGCTCTGGCGACGGGAACCCACGCCTACTTTCAAGCCTCGTTATACAAAATACAGTGACGTCTCTAAATCCTTTCTTCATCCTACTATGATCCGTTCGTATTTAACAATCGCCTTTCGGAATCTGATCAAAAACAAATCGTATTCCGCTATTAACATCGGTGGGCTGGCTGTAGGTATGGCCGTAGCCATGCTGATAGGCATTTGGATAAATGATGAATTATCGGCCAATAAGCACCACAAAAACTACGAAACCCTTTACCAGGTCGAGGTGAACCAAACCTTCGATGGGCGTAGAGGAACGCAGGATGCAATACCCTTTCCGCTTGGCGACGAATTAAAAACCAAATACCCGGACTTTAAAGCAACAGCCATGTGCGATTGGAGTGGTCAACGTTCGTTAGTCGTGGGCAATCAGAAATTCCTGAAAGATGGACATTACATTGGTCAGGATGCCATTGATATGTTTTCGCTACAGGTATTAGATGGGGATAAAAATCCACTGAAAGAACCGTATTCCATTGTATTGACGGACGAAACAGCCCAAGCACTTTTTGGCCAGAAAGATCCTATTGGCAAAACCGTGCGAATAGATAATACGGTCGATTTAAAAGTGACGGCTGTGGTAGCCAAACAACCCAAAAATGCGACCCTTCAATTTGATTATTTAATTCCGTGGCATTTACAGGCGGCACGTCAACCTGATTATATAAAAAGGGCAGAAACCAACTGGATAAGCAATGATTATCAGGTATTTGCCCAGCTCAAGGATGGCGTATCCCTCGAAAAAACCAATGCCAAAATCAAAGACGTCATATTAAACCATCTGTTAAATGATGAGCTCACCCAAAAGAGTACAAAACCCGAAGTTTTCCTGCACCCCATGTCGAAATGGCGGCTCTATTCGGAGTTTACCGAAGGGAAAAATACGGGTGGTTTTATTAAATACGTTCGGCTATTTGGCATTTTTGGTTTGTTCATTTTAGTAATTGCCTGCATCAATTTTATGAACCTCTCAACGGCCCGTTCCGAGAAGCGGGCCAAAGAAGTGGGGGTTCGAAAAGCCGTTGGCTCGGGTCGCGAACAACTCATTGGGCAGTTTTTGAGCGAATCACTGTTAATTACCTTTATGGCTTTAGTGTTGGCCCTGGGGGCGGTATTGATGGTGCTACCTTATTTCAATACGCTTACTGAAAAACAACTGGCGCTCCAGATTGACAATCCAATTTTCTGGGGTATCATGGTCATTTTCACCCTATTCACGGGTCTATTAGCAGGCAGTTATCCGGCGCTTTACCTATCGTCATTCAACCCTGTCAGGATTCTCAAAGGGGGCGTTCATGTGGGTAAAAGTGCGTCGTTACCCCGGCAAATCCTGGTCGTTATTCAATTTACCTTTTCCATTGTGCTGATGATTGGTACGATTATCATTTATCAGCAGATACAACATGGAAAAAATCGACCGATTGGGTTTACCAAACAAGGACTCATTTCTGTCAATGCGTCCAAAGATTTAGTGGATCATTTCGAAGCCCTTCAGGCCGAATTGCTGGGCTCAGGCATGGTATCGTCTATTTGTACAACCAATTCGCCACCGGCTCAAGTTTGGGCCACCAATAACGGATGGGAGTGGAAGGGCTCTACGCCCAACGATAAATCTGTAGGATTCAAAACGATTGCAACGAGTTATGACTACACCAAAACTATGGGGATTAAACTCATGGAGGGACGCGATTTTTCCCGAGACTTTGGGACTGATTCATTAGGGGGAGTACTATTGAATGAAGCGGCTGTTAAACGCATGGGATTGAAACACCCTGTTGGCGAACTCCTGAAATGGAATGGTAGCGACCGAAAAGTAGTTGGCGTCATACCCGATATGATGATGGAATCGCCCTACCAGGCCGTCTCGCCGTTGACCGTTATTTTTGACAAATATTGGGTGGGCTCTATTTGTGTACGCATCAATCCAAATGTGTCCTCATCGGCAGCGATCCAAAAAATCCAGCCGATTTTCGATAAGTACAACCCAGGTTTTCCGTTCGATTATAAGTTCTCGGATACTGAATACGCTAAAAAATTCAGCTACGAAGAACTCATTGGCAATCTGTCGGCTATCGTTTCTTTGCTGGCTATCTTCATTTCCTGTCTAGGTTTATTCGGTCTGGCATCGTTCATGGCTGAGCAACGTACGAAAGAAATTGGCATTCGTAAGGTGTTGGGTGCTAGCATCGCCAATGTGTGGGGACTCCTGTCTAAAGACTTCGTTCAGTTGGTCATTATTTCCTGTTTAGTGGCTTCACCCATTGCCTGGTACGTTATGAGCCAATGGCTGGAAAGCTATACGTACAAAATCAATATTGGGGCTGGCGTATTTTTAGTCGTGCTTATTGTGGCGTTGGCCATCACCCTATTAACGGTTAGCTATCAAGCGATTAAAGCTGGTTTACTGAATCCCGTGAAGAGCCTCAGAAGCGAATAAATTGGATTATGCGTATTACCCCCACCCCCTGAAGGGGGCTCTGCCCGACTATTCTCAACCTAAGCCTCCTTCAGGGGGTGGGGGGACGCAACGGTTATATCAAAACAATGTCAGTAACTAGTCGGCTATTCCAGAAGCCACTTTTGGAGGAAGTGGTAGTATGAATCAGAAACAATTTGTTCACCCGCCCCGTTGGGCCACGCGCCTGCTGGATGTGTTATGTGCCCCGCATCTTCGAGAAGAGATTCAGGGTGATATGGATGAGTTGTTCCATAAACGAGGGCAACGTAGTGGTTATGCTAAAGCCCGACTGCTCTATGTACTGGATTTACTTTTGCTGCTGCACCCCAGACTCTGGCGACGGGAACCCACGCCTACTTTCAGACCTCGTCATACAAAATATAGTGACGTTTCTAGATCCTCATTTCTTCATCCTACTATGATCCGTTCGTATTTAATAATCGCCTTTCGGAATCTGATCAAAAACAAATCGTATTCCGCTATTAACATTGGCGGATTGGCCGTAGGCATGGCTGTGGCCATGCTGATTGGGCTCTGGATAAATGATGAAGTCTCGGCCAATAAACATTATAAAAACTATGGAACCCTCTACCAGGTCAAAATGAATCAAACGTCTGATGGGCGTAGAGATACACAGGATGGAATACCGTATCCACTGGGCGACGAATTGAAAACCAAATATCCGGACTTTAAAGCAGTAGCCATGTGCGACTGGGGTGCCAACAATTCGTTGGTGGTTGGGGATCAGAAATTCCTGAAAGATGGACATTACATTGGTCAGGACGCCGTTGAGATGTTTTCATTACAGATACTGAATGGTGATAAAAATCCATTGAAAGAACCGTACTCCATTGTGCTCTCGGACGAAACTGCCCGAACGCTTTTTGGTTCGCAAGATCCCATTGGAAAAACCGTACGGATGAATAATACCTCGGACTTAAAAGTAACAGCCGTAGTTGCCAGGCAGCCCAAAAATGCGAGTTTGCAGTTTGATTATTTGGTTCCGTGGCACTTGGCGGCTAAGCTTCAGCCCGATTATATCAAACAGCATGAAACCAACTGGGGTGATAACTCTTTTCGCGTATTTGCACAACTTCAGGACGGTGTAACTCTTGAGAAAGTCAATGCTAAAATAAAAGATGTGGTATTAAGTCATCTTTTAAATGACGAGGTTACTCAAAAGAGTACAAAGCCCGAAGTATTTATTTATCCCATGGCAAAATGGCGGCTCTACTCCGAATTTACGGAGGGAAAAAATACGGGAGGTTTTATCAAGTATGTGCGCCTATTTGGCATTTTTGGTTTGTTTATTTTAGTGATTGCCTGCATCAATTTTATGAACCTCTCAACGGCCCGTTCTGAAAAGCGAGCCAAAGAAGTGGGCGTTCGAAAAGCCGTTGGCTCGGGTCGCGAACAACTCATTGGGCAGTTTTTGAGCGAATCACTATTAATTACCTTTATGGCTTTAGTGTTGGCCCTGGGGGTGGTGTTTATGGTGCTACCTTACTTTAATACGCTTACTGAAAAGCAACTGGCGCTCCAAGTTGACAAGCCAGTTTTCTGGGGCATCATGGTCATTTTCACCCTATTCACGGGCCTACTGGCAGGCAGTTATCCAGCTCTTTATTTATCGTCATTCAACCCTGTCAGGATTCTCAAAGGGGGTGTTCATGTGGGGAAAAGTGCGTCGTTACCCCGGCAAATCCTGGTCGTTATTCAATTTACCTTTTCCATTGTGCTGATGATTGGCACCATCATCATTTATCAGCAGATACAACACGGCAAAAATCGACCGATTGGCTTTAATAATAAAGGCCTCATTTCTGTCAATGCGTCCAAAGATTTAGTGGATCATTTCGAAGCCCTTCAGGCCGAATTGCTGGGCTCAGGCATGGTATCGTCTATTTGTACAACCAATTCGCCACCGGCTCAAGTTTGGGCCAGCAATAATGGCTGGGAATGGAAAGGCTCAACGCCCAACGATAAATCCGTAGACTTCAGAACGCTTGCAACGAGTTATGACTACACCAAAACAATAGGTATTAAACTCAAGGAGGGACGGGATTTTTCCCGAGACTTTAGTACCGATTCATCGGGCGTACTGTTGAATGAAGCGGCCGTTAAACGCATGGGATTGAAACACCCTGTTGGCGAAATCCTAAAATGGAATGGTAGTGACCGAAAAGTAGTTGGCGTTCTTCCCGATATGATGATGGAATCGCCCTACCAGGCAGTTTCCCCGTTGACCGTTATTTTCGACAAATATTGGGTAGGTTCTATTTGTGTGCGAATCAATCCAAACGTATCCTCTTCGGAAGCGGTCAACCGAATAACCCCGATTTTTGATAAATACAACCCAGGATTTCCGTTCGATTATAAGTTTGCTGATACGGAGTACAACAAAAAGTTTAATTATGAAGAGCTTATTGGCAACCTTTCAGCCATTGTTTCTTTGCTGGCCATATTCATTTCGTGCCTGGGTTTATTCGGTCTGGCATCCTTCATGGCGGAACAACGTACGAAAGAAATTGGCATTCGTAAAGTATTGGGTGCCAGCATCGCCAATGTGTGGGGATTACTCTCCAAAGACTTCGTTCAGTTGGTCATTATTTCCTGTTTAATCGCTTCGCCTATTGCCTGGTACGCCATGAGTCAATGGCTGGAAAGCTATACCTACAAAATCAACATTGGAGTTGGTGTATTTTTAGTCGTGCTGATTATGGCGTTGGCCATCACCTTATTAACGATCAGTTACCAGGCAATCAAAGCCGCCCTGCTGAACCCGGTGAAAAGCCTGAAAAGCGAATAAGCAACTAGTTTAATACATCGGCACGGAGGGAAAGATAATATCCCTGCGTGCCGATGTATTAAATCTATAAACTACTTAGTACTGATCCGTTACAACTTCTTCATCCACCCAATTCGCTCCGGCATTTTTCAGATCAGTTTGGATAGATGGATATGAGGTAAGTTTCCTACCATTAATTCTTTTCCTGCTGCAGCTTTATTTTGCCTTCCTGATCACCAGAGGCACACATATATGAGGTGGGCAAGCACAGGTGGTCTCTGCCAATTGCAGCGTTACATCTCTATAACAATTGGTTGTGTTATACACACGAATCGTATAGGTCTGAACGCCTGTCGGATTAGCCAACTTGTTCGCGATAATGCCATTGGCTGGAATCGCCTGCGCTGGCCCCGATAAGGAGGCAGCTTCAGTAAAGGTCGCTCCTGCCGAAAACTGATACGTATTACCAGCCGTAAATCCAGTCAGTACAAGTTGACCATTGCTTTGAGCGATGCTGCCTAAACAAGTAACAGGTAGAGCTCTCGCCTGGAAACTAGGTTTAATGCAGCAGTTTGAAGGCAGAACCGTCACTTGTTGTTCAGCATAACAGGCCGGATCAGCCGGATTAAAGACTCGAACTGTGTAGGTTTTGGGCAGTTCACTATCGTCCAGATTGGCAATAATCACTTGTGGACCACCACTGAGCAATGTGGCCGAGACAGGCACTTTGGTGCCCACAGAGAAATCAGTCCCCTCCACATACTGATACGTACTACCAGCCGCATAATTCGACAAAGTGACTCTACCCTTTACGGACACTCCCGTTCCGTTTGTGCTACAAACCGGCGATGTGGATGTTACAATAAAATTCGAATAAGCCGTAAATGAAACGCTAACGGGCTTAATCGTAGCGCAGAAACCATCAGCAGAAACCGACTTAATGTAATAAGTGGTTGGTAAAGAAACCGGGTTTGTAACCGGAATTGTAGCCGCAGCATTGGCATAATAGCTGACGCCGACACCTGTATTCCCGATGATGGCATTGGCCAGATCAAAGGTAGCCGTTCCATCAACAGTTTGGCAGGTGGTATTTAGACGTTTAACCGTCAATGTTGGGCTCACCGTCGTCACCTGAACGGTCATCTCATCTCCAAAACTGCAACCCGTATTGGCATCATAATAACTTAGCTTATAAACGGTTGTCGAGCTGGGACAAACAGTGGGTTGCGCTGAACTAAGGTTTGAAATTTGAGCTACTTTGGTGGCGTCATAGGGTATTGTGCTCCAACTATAGCTGAACCCAGCCAGAGCAGGGGTGCCAATCTCAACACAACTTCCGAGGCAAACGGCTTTATCGCCTCCAGCCAGTTTATACCGTTGTTTCCCAATTTTCACAGTACCCGAAGCCGTTGATGTACAGCCGCTTCCATAAGTCACTGTTGCGATATAGGTATAGGTTCCAGCAAGCGCCGATGTAATATCCAGCGTAGGCTGGCTAACCGATGTCGAACTCAAATAAGCTGTAGCACTGGCCGGACTGGCTGTCCAGATTACTGTACTCCCAGCAGGTGGGTTGTTGAGCGGTAAGGCTGTAGAAGCGCCATCACCCTCACAGAAGTTGAGGGTAGCAGGCAGACTCGCTACATAGGCAGCAGCCGGTACAGGTAACACAAATGTTTTCACACAGCCAGTTGCGTGGGTAGCCGTTAGGGTATACGAAGTCGGGGTCTCGGGGTAAACCTGTAAGGTAGATAGATCGCCTGCCGACGAGATTACCCCCGTAAATGGACTCCACGAATAACTCCAGCCGCCATCGGGCGAGTTGTTGACACCAATCGTTATCGGACCATTACACGGCGGCTCAATCGGATCGTTACCCAGATTGACGGTAGGTGTCGTAGCCGGGTTGACATTCACCATAGCGGTAGCTGAACAGGAACCTTGCCCGACAGTCACAGTATAAGGCCCCGTAGCCGACACACTGATTTGGGCCGTAGTTTCTCCGGTCGACCATAGATAGGTCAGGTTCGGATCAGGTACAGGTCCTATAGTTACCGAACCTCCGCCCCCATCGCATAAACTTCCTGGTGCATGAATGTTCACCGCAGGAGACGTAAAGGATATGTACTTGACCGTGTCGGCATATGAGCAGTTGGCGGCCGTATTCCCATTGGTCGCATTACGGATGAAGAGCACAGGGCTATCCGTATTTGGTAGAATCGTGACGGTAGATGTAGCACTACCAGGCGAACTAAAAGTAACTCCTGGTGTTGGTGAAGTCCAGGCATAGGTATAGCCAAGTTTTGCTTCGGAGCCAACGGTAAAACTACCCCCCGATGATAAGCAATAAGTGCCATCAGCGCCCGCATTATTCTCAACTGGCGTCACCAGAATTTTCACTGTATCCCGAACTGAACAGCCCGTAGCAGCATCCGTTACGTTTACGAAAAGCGTTTTATCGGTAGTTAACGGCACTGTAGTCGGATTAGCAATTGTCGAATCGGAAACCAGTGTTCCGGCTGACCAATGGTAGGTATAACCAGGAATGGCATTCTGTTCAAGTTGAACGGTTCCTCCTTTGCAAGCGGCTACTGGCGAGGTATAGTTTGTAACGGGCAGCGACGATTGGCCCGGAAACACCTTCACGAAAATCTTGCATGTATCCGTTGCGCCCGGCAATACGAGCGAAAGCGTATAGGTTACAGCAACTAACCCTGATGGGTTCGCGATAACTTTAGCTGGGTGAGGCACGCCCGCAACCAACGGAAGTCCGGTGCTGGGGTCCGACAACCCAGCGACTGGCGACCAGGTATAGGTTCCGTTACTAGCCGCAGTGATTGGCCCAATAGTATTCGTTGTTCCCCCACATTGACCCTCAGCACCACCTTGCTGATCTAGTTTACAGAAATCCGTTCCGCCAGGTCCGCACCCTATAATGTACCTGATTTCGGCAGTATCGGCTCGTGCACAGGCCGGGTTCGTCGCATTCTGACTAGTTCGAATGTATAAAATTGTATAGGGGCCATTTGCCAACCCGCCATTTGGGATGGCAGTACCAGTCATATGCATAGATACCTGCGAAGCGGTCGTACTATTCAGGAATGCAAGGGCTTGTGTTGGCGAGGGTACTCCCTGCGTAGCCGATACACTGGTAATAACCGCACGCCAACTGTAACTGATACCCGTTTCGGCAGGAGTACCAAAACTAGTCGTTGCCAAGAATCCAGATGTAGCGCAGAAGATATATGGCTCTTTCTGATTAAATACATTATTCGGGGTTTTATAGATTGTAATCTGCTGGGTTGCCGTCTGCACGCAACCCGATGTACCATTTGAAGCCTGTACTATAAACTGTAGTGTGTTAACGCCCTGAGGTGCATAGGTAGCAGTAAATAAAGGCCGTAGAGCAGTAGGCTCACTAATGCCCAGACCAGGCACCCATCCGTAACTAACACCCACCTGCTCGGTAAGTCCCTGACCTAATCGCGCCGTATCGCCCTGGCACAGCGTCAGACTGGGCAAAGCCGGCAGGGATGTTACGCTTTGGTTCGTCACCGTAACGGTATCGACCCGACAGCCATTAAAATTCAGGTAGAAGTCCTGCGATGCTCCATTGGCGGGCAGGATCGATAAGGTTGGATTGATGCCATTGGGGTTATCCAGCCCCGTTACTGGTGTCCAGTTAAACGTATTTGTCGGCACATTAGCATAGTTCGGTGGCAACGAAGCTGGTCCTAGTTTAACGGTTGAATTGCCACAGGTAAACACCGTTCGGGAAGGTAGTGATACGTTGAACTGTAACGTTTTCAGTGTGTTGTAACTAGTACATCCCCTGCTATCTGTTACGTTCAGAAGATAATTTCCCTCAGTGGTAATGCTCAGCGAAATAGGTGTTGCCGATGTTGCGACTGTTCCCGAAAGTAGGGCCGTTCCTCCGGTCAACGGAGCAAGTGTATAGGTATAGGTTCCCTGATCACCGTCTGCACCGGGCGTAATCGAAGCGGTTATAGCCAGTGCCGAGCCTTTGCAAAATCCATATGGTTTGTTTACCAAATTGGTCGAGTGGACTTTATTAGCCGAGATTATATATTCAATACTATTGCTGTAATTAACAGCATCACAACTACTAGTCGGAGTACAGGTTGCATCGAAAGGTGTTTGCCGAACAGCACGTCGAAAAAATATAGATCCCCCACTTGTTGACGTATTGGGTGTATAATCCTTTGACGTTGCACCGGCAATATCCGTCCAGGGGCCAGCCGCCGAACTACTGCTTTGCCACTGATAATAAAGGGAAGTAGGAGCAGGATTTGCATCTGCGGCTCCTCTGACAGCTGGCGTTTTGTAAGCAGGTTTAGATCCAACTATGGGAAATAAACCAGCGCCTTCACAGTAGCTGGTGATCGTTGCAGAAATCGTATTGGTGTTATCTGTATACTTTGCGTAATTGAACGCCGTCAGGTAAACGGTAGTCTCCTGCGGATTGGTGACCAGATTATAGCCCGTCAACGTTGTCGTTCCATCACTGGCCAAACCAGCTGGCGTAACTGGATAGTTGACACTGGAACCTGCTGTAGCCAGAATTGTGGCTCGACAACCAGTTAGCTCGACATCATAAGCACCCGTAGTGCGCCCGTTCTGCCCCGAATTTAGATAGGTGGCATACAGCACTTTATCTAAAGTACAGTCAACAATGAGGTAAATCGCATTATTAGCGCCAAATAGCGAATAGAGCGCACCCGGCGTCGGGCTAATACTAGACCCAGCATTGGCTTTACCACTGATGTGCACTCGCCCTTGCGCATCAAGCTCCATGTCCGATGCCTCTACACTTCCATTGCCCACGACTACACTCCGGATAACGGACGTTAGGCTCGGATTAAATTCTGTTAAGGTTAGCTGTCCGGCTGTCCAGGCCGTATAGGGCGATGAACCAACCTGTATAAATTCGGAAGGGGTAGTGATCACGCCCATCACCACAAGATTTCCATTGGGCCGTTTACGAATTCCCTGGATCTGAGTTCCGGGTAAAGCGGTCGACTGTAACAATTGTCCCGAAGCACCATAATGCGCGATATAGCCTACCTGATTAGTCAGCGAAACCCCTGAATAAGCCGCACCTGAGGTAATTGGTAAGATGGCGCCATTACCGTTCCGATAAGTTGCGTAAAAACTCCCATCGTTGTCGGGCATTATATCTGTAGCATATTGGATGGGTACAGAGGCACTTGTCGAATAATACGATGCGTAACGGAGGGTACCATCGGCATTGAAAATGGCCATATATGGATCATCGTTACCGCCTTTAGGAGCCGATTGATAAGCACTGGGCGTTGTAGGCAATGATCCCGATCCACTATTCTGTAACATCAGAATCATAGACCCATCGGGCGTAACAATCAAATTCTGAAAATAGGGAGTTTCATTCCAAAGCCGAACACGTACGTTAGACGAACCACCAACAGCGCCAAGATAAGAACCGTACGTAATGGTTTTTCCATCGGGAGATAACTTCATCAAGACGGCCAGATTACCACCCGCCGTATTGGGCCGACTCGTTTGAAAGCCATTTGACGTAATAAGTGCCGTAGCAGCCGACCCTCCATTGCTCACGCATAAAAGAACAAGTTCGCCCGTAGGAGAAAGTTGAAAAGCCAGAGGGGTAAAACTGCTATTTTCTCCATTAAAGATCCGCACCCATTCCAGCGTATTGCCATCTGGCGAATACTTCGATAGAACCGCATTATAGCCGTCGCCAGGGCCTGATAACGGAGGACCAAACTCTTTGATATCCGCTACAGAATAACCCGTAGCATTATTCCGACCTTCGGTCAATACATAAATAGAACCATCTGGACCGATCTTTTGTACAGCACCCTGATTTGACGATTTATTTGAAATAGCCGTACTCCATTGCAGCGATTGAGCCAGAGCTATACGACTAAGAAAAAATAGGCAGAAAATGCTTACCCATATAGATTTACTAGCTGTCTGAACTAACTGAATTTGTATAAACCGTAAGAAAGCGTCTTTGTGATTAGTTAGGGTAGGATAAGTCCGGTAATAAATTGAACCAGTAAAATTGATCATAGCGAATGATAGAGCTGTAAATACGCGAAATAGACGTAGGCGTTGTACTCGCGAGGGTGGGTACAAAGCCTATGCCAAATGGTCAGTTGGCCATATAATCGTATTACGATTCTAAGTCTCTATATCTATTGGGTTATCCTGGTTTCCAATCCGTATACTTAGTGTTTTAATTTTTCCCCTTTTTATAGATTAACAAATAATGTACCAACTTATTAATTGGGTCTCCAGGGTTATTCTTGCCAACGTATTGATCAAGCGCTTAGCAAAGAGCGCACCTTAACAAATCGTTTTTTGTTAGGTTTGTATTATGGATTCTAAATCATGCGAGAAGGCAACGAGCGCTATCGCCGATAAATATCGGCTCTCGATTTTATTGGAATTGGCAAAACGCGAAAGCATGACCCCATCGGAGATTCAGGAGTTGACAGGTTTGTCGCAGCCCTGTGTCTCACACCATGTCAAGCTCCTCACAGAAAGTGAGTTAGTGACTTCAGCCAAGGAAGGACGAAATGTTTATCTGCGTCTTAATAAAGATACTACCCGACAATTATCTGATTTTCTGTCGAAGTTGACCTAAAATTTTTACCAAAAGCATTTAAACTTTTAAATATATAGAAGTGTTCTCTGCCCGAATATAATACACTAACTCGTATCCTTACTGATACCGACCAATGGCACAAACACTTTTCGCGGCTGCTACACTAGGCAACCTAACGCTTCAGAATCACATCGTCATGGCTCCCATGACTCGTAATCGCGCTACGGCTGATCATGCGGTAACGCCCATTATGACAACGTATTATGCGCAACGGGCATCGGCTGGTCTGATCATAACCGAAGGTGTAGCACCCTCGCCAAATGGCAATGGGTATGCTCGTGTTCCGGGCCTTTACACAAAAGCACAAATTGCTGGCTGGAAGAACGTTACTGATGCGGTTCATGAAAAAGGTGGTAAAATCTTCGCGCAGTTGATGCACACCGGTCGTATTAGTCACGTCGCTAATATGCACGAAGGTGCCGAAGTGGTAGCTCCTTCAGCCATTGCTGCTGCCGGACAGATTTATACCGATACCGATGGGATGCAGGAGCAGCCAACGCCCCGCGCTCTGACAACAGATGAAGTAAAACAAACGGTGCAGGAGTTTGTACAGGCAGCTCAAAATGCTATTGAAGCTGGCTTCGATGGTGTCGAAATTCATGGGGCCAATGGCTATCTGGTTGAGCAGTTTATCCGGTCTACATCGAATAAGCGAACTGACGAATACGGTGGTTCAGCTGAAAACAATGCACGTTTTGCCCTTGAAGTTGCAGAGAAAATATCACAGGCTATCGGTAAAGAAAAAACGGGTATCCGTTTGTCTCCTTATGGCCCATTTAATGACATGCCTTACTCACCAGACGACGATAAAATCTATCACTATGTGGCCGAAAAACTGTCTGATTACGTCGTATATGTCCACCTTGTCGATCACTCCTCGATGGGCGCACCGGCTGTTGATCCGGCAATTGTAGAAGCTATCCGTGCGAACTATACGGGAACTCTGATGCTGAGTGGAGGGTATGATGCCGAGAGAGCTGAAACCGCGCTGGCCAGTGGTAAAGCTGACCTGATTGCCTTCGGTCGTCCATTTATTGCCAATCCCGATTTTGTGGAGCGCATCAAAACCGGTGCAGAATTGAACCAACCCGATTTCTCTACCTTTTATACCACTAGCGAACAGGGTTACACAGATTATCCAGCGCTGGAAACGGTGAAAGCCTGATAAGTTTGAGAAAATAACTGATAGTGTAGCTTACCTGCGGGTTCAATAAGCTACAACAGGTAATTAACAATTTTATCCAGAGAGGCACAGAAGGTTAAAGTGCTGTGCCTCTCTGGATAAAGATTTTACTCAGGCATCGTATAAATCGCCCGCAAGATATTTCATACCCGAGTCGCAGGCTACCGTTACTACTGTATGGCCTGGCCCTAACTCCTGCGCCAGTTGAACGGCTGCCGCAATATTTAAACCACTCGAAATTCCGGCAAAAATACCTTCCTCCTTTGCCAGTCGGCGGGCCATTTGGCGGGCATCCGTTTCGTCCACAGCGCGAGCTTCGTCGTAAAAATCTTTCGCTAGCAACGGCGGAACAATCCCGATAGCAATTCCTTCTACCCGATGACTACCAGGTTGTCCTTTCGATAGCAACGGCGCCGATGCGGGCTCAAGCGCCACAATACGAGTCGCCTGTCCAGCTGCCCGCAAGGCAGTTGAAACACCCATGAGCATACCGGCTGTACCGACGCCCCCGCAAAACGCATCGATCGGACGACCAAGCTGTTCTAAAATCTCTTCGCCAATTAGCTTGTAGCCTTTTTTAGAACTAGGGTTGTTGATTTGATCCGTAAAAAAGGCATCGGGACGCTGTGCCAGCTCACGTGCACGTTCACGCATGGTTGGAATGAGGTCTGGGGTAATTTTCCCTCCCAGACTCGGCACAATAACCAGATCGGCTCCAAACGCCCGCATGGTTTGGAGCTTCTCTTTCGCAAAAGCATCAGATGTAACGATCTGCATCCGATATCCTTTTACGGCACATACAAACGCGAGCGATGTTCCTGTGCTCCCACCTGTGCATTCAACTACGGTCATACCCGGTTGCAACGCCCCGCTTCGTTCGGCTTCTTCGATCATGGCAAGTGCCATGCGGTCTTTGTAAGAACCCGTGGGGTTGTAGTATTCCAGTTTTACGAATACATCCGCACTGTCTGGTCTGACTACTTTATTAAGATGAACGAGGGGCGTTTGGCCAATGGCTGCCAGGGTATTGGCCGCAATGGCAGGAGCTTTCTGTGACATGGTTAAACGGAATAGCAGCTTAAAAATAAGTTTATTTAAAACGATTTCGACGTATGGCTTTCTGAAAAACAAGCAGTTGACGCAAAATCAGGCATATTGGTTAACTTTGGATACTGTGTATCCGGCACAGCACAATCAAACTACAATCTGATATGAAAAAGCACTTCACGTTATCTTTCCTCTTGCTATTTCTTCTGGTCAACTTAAGTCATGCACAAACGGTAGCTGCGTCTAAAATGGTAGGACCCGAAAAAGGGGCGCTGATTATTGTAGGCGGAGGAGCTATGGGCCTAGAACTCTGGAATCGCTTTGTTGAGCTGGCGGGTGGACCAGCCAATGCTAACATCGTTATTATCCCAACGGCGGGCGAAGATTCTTCGGCTAGCAGTGCTCCCCGCGAAAAAGAAAAGCTGCTTAGCCTGGGTGTAAAAAACATAACCATCATGCACACCCGCGATCCGAAAGTAGCCAACCAGGAAGCCTTTGTAGCTCCATTGAAGCAGGCTACGGGCATCTGGTTTGTTGGTGGACGTCATTGGCGACTGACAGATTCGTATCTAAATACACTAGCGCACAAAGAATTTAACGCTGTACTTAACCGGGGTGGAGTTATTGGGGGTACGTCGGCAGGAGCTACGATTCAGGGATCGTTTATGGTACGTGGTGACACCAAAGGCAATTCAATTATGGTTGGCGATCACACGCAGGGATTAGATTTTATTCATAATGTTACCATTGACCAGCATTTTCTGCGCCGGAATCGCCAATTTGACCTTGTCGAAGTCATAAAAGCACGTCCTGAATTACTCGGTATCGCTATTGATGAAGGAACCGCTATTGTTGTACAACAAAATACGTTTGAGGTACTAGGCAACTCCTATGTAGGTATCTACGAAGCGAATCAAATTGCGAACAGCACAAAGTATCCATCTGGACAAAACAGCACCGGTGGCCCATTTTATTTCCTCAGCAAGGGGCAAAAATTTGATTTGCAGGCAAGAAAAGTCATCGACACACGCCCAGCACGGCCAAACGAACCAGCGAAGTAAACGCATCAAAAACAGTCAGCGGTTGTCAAGTGTAGCCAGTAGTGTTGATCAACACCTGACTACGCTTGACAACCGCTGACTGTTTTCTGACGATTAAACCAGTACGGCCTTGAGAATCTGATCCATGATCAGTCGGCCATCCATATTCCCCAGGACTGGATCGGCAGCTCGTTCGGGGTGAGGCATCATGCCAAACACATTTTTGCCTATGTTGGTCACGCCCGCAATATTTTCCAAACTTCCGTTAGGGTTGGCGGTATCTGTAATGGCTCCAGTTTCGTCGCAATACCGGAAAAGGACCTGGCCATTATCATTTAGGGATTTCAGCGTGTCGGCATCGGCAAAATAACGTCCTTCGCCGTGAGCCATCGGAATTTTATAAGCTCGGCCTGAATCAAGACCAGCCGTTAACAACGCATCGGGCGACTGGGGAGTCAGGTAAATATTTTTACAAACGTATTGCTGATTAGCATTACGAAGTAAAACCCCTGGTACTAATCGCGCTTCAGCCAGAATTTGAAATCCGTTGCAGATACCCATCAGGTAGCCACCACGATTAGCGTGGGCAATTACCTCATTCATAATGGGCGAAAACCGGGCTACTGCTCCCGTACGTAGGTAATCGCCGTAGGAAAACCCGCCAGGTAGGATAATAAAATCACAGCCTTGCAGGTCATGATCTTTGTGCCAGAGTTTAATGACCTCCTGGTCCATCAGTGTCAGTGTATCTACTGCATCCTGATCGCAGTTAGAGCCGGGAAAAACGACAACGCCAAATTTCATAAAAGCATAAAGAGCGAAAGAGTGAATGAGCGAAAGAGTGGTTAGCGCCCCAGCATTCCACTCTTTACGCAAAGTTACTTCACTTCAACGGATTTTCCGGCACTTGAAACAGCTTTACCGTGTTCAAATGCCAAGTCGATTCGACCCAGATTGATCCCTGCAAAGCCAACCTGATTGATCCACACAGGCTGTCCATCGAGATTATTGACGGCTACCGGCGCATCCAGAAATGTATGCGTATGACCACCAATGATCAAATCAATATTTTTGGTTTTAGCCGCCAGTACGTTGTCGGAGACTGTTGGCTCATTGTATTTGAAGCCCAGATGCGATAAGCAAATGACGTAGTCACATTTTTTATCCGTCCGCAACTGAGCTGCCGTATCGTTCCCAATTTCGATGGGATCTAGGTATTTAGTTTCCTTATACGCTTCTTTCGGAATCAGACCCGCTGGTTCGATTCCTAACCCAAAAACGCCCACTCGAATACCGTCTTTCTCAAAGAGTTTATATGGCATGGTTTTCCCATCCATGACCGTGTTTTTGAAGTCATAATTAGCAATCAGCAACGGAAAGCTAGCCTTGCCGAATTGGGTAACCATATTATCGATTCCCCCATCGAAATCGTGGTTACCAATGGTTCCGGCATCGTAGCCCAGCCGATTCATAGCCAGAATTTCGGGTTCGCCTTTGTACAAATTAAAGTAAGGTGTTCCCTGAAAAATATCGCCCGCATCGAACAGGAGTACATTTGGCTGCTCCTGTCGAATTTTTTTGATTAGCGTGGCTCGCCGGGCTACACCGCCTTTACCCGCATTGCGACTTCCATCCATTGGAAACGGGTCCAGCCGGCTATGCACATCGTTGGTATGCAGGATGGTTAGCGATGACGTTTTCGCTCTGGCAGAGGCTGGATGGGCTAGTACATCTGGTGCAACCGAACTAACAACGGCAGCTGTACCAAGCAGTTTAAGAAATTGGCGTCTATTCGATGCTAATGCGTCCATCAGAAACGGGATTAATGGGTTGATTGGTTTTGCCTTGCTGCCGAAAATAATCGATCAGAGCATCCCGCATGAGGTAATTGATATTTTCGCGCTTGATGGCATTCTTCAGAAAATTGGCGTTATCGCCCCCATCAGCTACATAATCGCTCAGGACAACCGTGTAGGTTTCATTGGGTTGCAGTGTTCGGCCATTTGTAAATGTTACAGATTGAGTCTGCTTATCGTGAAGTTTAGCCCGAATTCCACCTACAACCAGCCCACTGCCTTTTGCAAAATGATCCAATAGTTGTTGCAGCATATCGCCTTTTACAGTCAACACAATCAACTGATTATCGAATGGCATAACCTCAAAAATAGAACCAATGGTGACGTTGCCTTCGGGCAAATTGCTCCGAATACCCCCATAATTCAGGTGAGAGCAGTCAATTGGTTTACCGTATCGCTGGATAGCCTGCTGAAGCAGAGCATCTGTGAGCAAATCATTGAGTGGTGCATCTGGCAATCCTTTCTCAATCCGCGCGGTTGAGTGAGTCAGCACCTCGTTCATGGTTTTATCGAGATTCTGCCGATAAGGTTTCAGGAAGTTGGCAACGCTGGTATCAGATGACGCAGCCAGCGAATCTACTCCAATACGATTAGCAGTTCGTTGCGTAAGGTGGTAGCCGGAATTACAGGCTGACAAACCGGCTAAAGCCAGTAGCAGAAGGTATTTTTTCATACGTATCTGCAAGTTCGGAAACTCTTTGCAAACCTGCGTTAACAAATCGTTAGAAAGCACTCGTCCAAGTTGGTAATACAACCTTAAATGACTTTACCTGGCAAGGCAATTACTGTGTGCTCTGGTTTATAATGCACCTTGCGCGTTCGCCCAAAGCCGCCCAAACCGATTTGCAGATTAAAGAGACCGCCCGAAAAGGGCTTCTCGTCCAGAATTGGGCTATATGATAGTTTTGTTCGCACAAACCAGAAGCTATGTTGCGAAAGATCAAGCTTAGGTGTATTGTCACCTAACTTAATATCAAATACAAGGCCTACTGTGGGCGAGTGGGTTAGTAGCGATAACCCTTTGTAGCGTTCATCCTTTCGATCACGGGGAGACAAATCGAAAAGCAGGTAACCGACGTATGGAATTATCCGGCTTCGTGGCCCGTCATAAATAACACGACCCAGTCCCAGTTCGAACAACATGGGACTAATAGGCATGTCTTTTTCCCATTGTTGGTTATTATGCCAAAAACCCGCCCGTAGCGTACCATTGTAAAGGGTTGGGTGTAACATCAGCATTGTACGTTGCAAAGCAATGTCGATACCAAACACAACTCCCGCCGATATATTGAGCGTTTGAGCAAGCGAACCTGTTGCCTGAATTCCACCCCCACCAAAGAACACCCCATAGCCAATTTTAGAGGAACTAAAGGTAGTTACCAGATCAGGCGTATCGTAAAGTTGCTGAGCGATCTTTTTCTCCCATTGTTGCAGGGCCTGCAAATCATCGCCCCCACCGGTTTCGGCCCGAAATCGATTAACTTCAGCCCCCAACTCAGAGTTGGTCAGGTACTCGATTTGTCGGGCTTGCTGCTTAAACTGACGATCGGCTCCAAGTGCCATTAACTTGGCTTTCATCTGGCGGGTATGCACTTCCACCAAATCGAACAATATCTGATTATAGGCCAGGGTCCGCTCATTCCTGGCTGTTTCGGATACCCACGACAGGTTGCGAAACATCAAACAAAATGACTCAATAGCTGGCTGACTCCAGATGGAGGTTGGGCGAACTTCGTAACCAATCTGATAATAAAATTCGGAGCCGCCTAAACCGGGTTGTGTAGGCGAATGAAAATCGGAAAGTTGCAAACGTCTAGTCGCGCTCCAGTGTAGCGTGTCGATAGTTACCTGCGCCGAACCGAGCAGGGGAGACAGTAACAAGAGCAGCAGCAGGCGTTTCATGGTAAAGGCTTCATTTCCATGTGTCAATACTAACAAATTTAAAGCAAAAAAACGCGGCTCCGTTTCCGAAGCCGCGCCAAAGCACTGAAAATCTTATATTTAAATTAATACCGATACATTTCCGACTTGAACGGACCTGCAACTGGGACGCCAATATAATCGGCTTGTGCCTGCTCCAGTGGCTCCAATTTAGCGCCTACGTGAGCAAGGTGCAAAGCGGCCACTTTCTCGTCAAGGATCTTCGGCAGAACGTATACTTTATTCTCGTATTTATCCGAGTTAGCCCACAACTCCAATTGCGCCAGTGTCTGGTTCGAGAACGAGCATGACATTACAAATGAAGGGTGACCCATAGCACAGCCAAGGTTCACCAAACGGCCTTCAGCCAGTACGATGATTTCCTTGCCTTTTACTTCATACATGTCAACCTGTGGCTTGATCTGGCTCTTCGTGTGACCATACGTTTCATTCAACCAGGCCATGTCAATTTCGTTGTCGAAGTGACCAATGTTGCAGACAACCGCTTTGTCGCGCATGGCTTCAAAGTGACGACCTTTAATGATGCCCACATTTCCTGTTGCCGTCACGAAAATCTGTGCGCGGGGTACTGCTTCGTCCATTGGAATCACTTCAAATCCATCCATAGCAGCCTGAAGTGCACAAATCGGATCAATTTCGGTTACCAGAACCCGGCAACCAGCTCCCCGCAACGACTCAGCCGAGCCTTTACCTACATCACCATAACCAGCTACAACGGCCACTTTACCAGCCAGCATCAGGTCGGTAGCGCGACGAATAGCATCGACCAGCGATTCGCGGCAGCCGTATTTGTTATCGAACTTCGACTTCGTTACCGAGTCATTTACGTTAATGGCAGGCAGGTGCAATGTACCATTCTTCATCCGCTCATACAGGCGGTGAACACCCGTCGTGGTTTCTTCCGACAGACCTTTGATGTTCTGAATCAATTCAGGATACACATCGAAAACCATGTTGGTTAAGTCACCACCATCATCAAGAATCATGTTGAGCGGTTGGCGCTCTTCGCCGAAGAATAACGTTTGCTCAATGCACCAGTTGAACTCTTCTTCGTTCATCCCTTTCCACGCATAAACCGGAATTCCGGCAGCAGCAATGGCAGCAGCGGCATGATCCTGTGTCGAAAAAATATTACAGGACGACCAGGTCACCTGGGCACCCAGTTCAACCAGCGTTTCAATGAGAACGGCGGTCTGAATGGTCATGTGCAGGCATCCGGCAACGCGAGCACCTTTGAGCGGTTGCGAAGGACCGTATTCGGCACGAAGCGCCATCAAGCCAGGCATTTCAGCTTCAGCAAGTTTGATTTCCTTGCGGCCCCACTCGGCCAACGCAATGTCCTTAACCTTGTAGGGGACGTAGGTTGATGTTTGCATATCGATTTGCGATTTGTGACGTGTTCAATACAAATGTATGACTACCACTTCACGACGTTTTGTTTCTTAGTAAAGTGCAAAAATAAGAAGCAGTCAGCAGAATCCCTATTTGAGCCAAAATACTTTAGTATCAGCTTATTTAAAGGAACTGGGGATTTTGTTGCTAGATATTCTGTCTATAGTCCTCATTTTAAGGCGACAGTCGCTTCAATTTCAATCAATACATCTTTGTCATACAGACCCTGTACACCAACGTATGTGCTTGCTGGTGGATTAGGTGCGGTAAAATACTGCCCCCTTATTTCCCGTACGATGCCGATCTTTTCGGCATCTGTATTGACAACATAAGTCGTTGTTTTAATGACGTCGGCAAAGGTAGCGCCCATTGAGGCTAATGCTATTTTGAGGTTTTCAAGTACCTGCTTCGTTTGTCCGCGGAAATCACCTTTGTTTATGATTTCGCCCTTTGCATTACTCGATACCTGCCCTGAAATGTAGGCAACTCGGCTCGCTTGTATCACTACGATCTGGGTGTAATTTTTAGAGGTAGGCAAACCAGGTGGATTAATGTACTGGAGTTGCTGACCAAATAGAGCGGGCGCACTTAATAGCAGACTTAGTAAGAGAAGAAATTGTCGAATGTGGTTCATAAGCATCGTTTTTTCTAACAAATCTATCCAATGAGCGCGTATCACTACTAAGGCGTTCGATAGAAATAATTGAACGGTTTCTTGACAACGATAAAAGTTTTTTCTAATTATGTAACTTCTTACGTAAGTACTTACATATTATGGATTTTATGGCCGAAATGGCCGAGTTAGCGCTTGCCAGCCGACTCAGGCGATTAAGTGATGTGTATTGGCAGGGCGTAACCGCCACCTATCGGCAATCGGGAGTGGATTTCGATGTGCGCTGGGCAACCATTTTTGTGCTCATTGCCCGGCAAGGACCCGTGGCCGTTATGGAAATAGCTGATCGACTGGGCATTACTCACCCCGCTGTAATTCAGGTAATTAATGAACTGGAAAAGCATAATCTGATTACATCTGCCAAGTCGGAGCAGGATGGCCGAAAACGATTGTTGACGCTTAGTGAAACCGGCCTCGAGATGCTCCCTAAACTCCAGCCTTTATGGGATGCCTTTATTGCGGTCAATCAGGAGATGCTGGGAAACCAGACGCACAATCTGCTAGCCTCGCTCCAGGAAATGGAAGACCAATTGGCCAAACGCACCTTCTATGACCGTATTCAGGATCAATTGAACCGAACGAAAATTAATTAATTGCAAGACCATGACTGACATTTCTATCATTTCCTACTCACCTGAATACCAACCTGATTTTAAGCGTCTGAACATCGAATGGATTTCCCGCTATTTTACAGTTGAACCGCACGACCTGGAGCAGCTAGATCAACCCGAAACGTATATCCTGCCAAACGATGGCCAAATCTTTCTGGCCAAGATTGGCGACGACATCGTTGGTTGTGTAGCTATGATCAACATGGGAGCAACAGGTTTCGAATTGGCTAAAATGGCTGTTTCACCGGGTACACAAGGAAAAGGCATTGGCAAAAAACTATGTGTAGATGCTATTGATTATGCTCGACAACTAGGTATTAAAACTGTCTGGCTGGAATCGAACCGGATACTTACGCCAGCGCTTACTATGTATGCCAGCGTGGGCTTCCATGAAGTCCCTAGTGTACCAACGCCCTATAGTCGTGCTGATATTCGGATGGAGATGGCCCTGAAATAAGTCTCAATAAATTAAGAAGCGATTTAAATCCACTCAGCTTAGTATGGGTCAAAAAACAATCAAGGATTTGCAAGGTTAAGCCTACGCTCAACTATCCAGTATTCCACTCTGGCTAATGAAAATTGATTAATCATGAAACCGAATCATACGATTGTTTTTTGCCTGACAGGGTTCGTCCTTTGCAGTTTGCCAACCGTTGCCCAGAACATGCCTTCGGCAACTTCATCTACGACAAATGGCGTTTTGATAGCAAGTGGCGTGAAAACCGGCAATACGCTGGCTCTCAGTGCGGCCGAATCGCCTGACCACACTACATTGCTTCAGTTGCTGAAAGCTTCAGGGTTAACAAAACAGGCTTCAGGGGCAGGTCCTTATACAGTTTTTGCCCCCAACAACGGCGCTTTTACTGAATTTTCGAAGGAGGAACTAGATGAATTACTCTTGCCATCAAGCAAAAACCGGCTCATTCAATTACTGGCTTACCATGTTGTGAAAGGGCGGCTAACCTCTGATCAACTGAGAGATGGGCAGACGCTAACTAACCTGACGGGTCAAATTTTAACTATACACAAGCAGGAAGACCACATCACCATCGAAGACGGACGCGGCACGGTCGCCGATGTTATTCAGGGAAACGTTCGAGCCACCAACGGTGTAATATATTCTATCAATAAGGTACTGCAGGCAGCTTCAGCGAAGGGGCCCGTAGTTCGATAAAACGACGTTATTTCTCGACCAGCGATTCTATCGTTTTCAGAATAACCGGCAACTTTTCGTGGGCGTTATTACAAAGCAGAATGATCGTTTTATCGGCATCGATATAGCGAATAATCTGCGTTTTATAGCCGGGATTATCGCCATCGTGCCATACGACTTTACCCAGCTTATCGCTCTGCTTCAATTCCCAGCCAAAGCCATAATGTGTGAACGAACCATCAGTCAATTTGGCTGGCACAAAGGCATCTTTGAGGGTCTGTTGGCTCACTAGCTGATTGGTATATAAGGCACGATCCCATTTCAACAAATCGCCGACCGTGGAACTGATGCGACCGGGTCCTTTTCGGTTGCCCAGCCAAATCGCATAATTGAATTCGGGGAAGGAGTCAGCTCGTATGTATCGTTTTTTTTCAGGCACGTACATATACCCCCAGGCCATGTCTGGCAATTTAATCTTCTCCTCGCGAGTACGAATATCTGTATGTGTCATACCAACCGGCCTGAAAATTCGCGTCCGGCAAAATTCGATAAAATCTTGCCCCGACGCCTTTTCGGTAATGCTGGCGAGGAGCATATAGCCCGTATTGCTGTATTCATATTTGGCCCCCGGCTCAGCTAATTTAGCCGGGTGATATTGAATCAAATAGGCAATATTATCGGCGTTGTTCGCCACCTTGCTTTTATCCCAGTGTTTGTCCATTACATCCTGATAATCAGGCAAGCCAGACGTATGATTCAACAGATGCCGAATGGTGATACCGGGGTACGGCAAACCTGGAATGTACTTTTCAAGTAGATCATCGTAGGCTAATTTACCCTGCTGCTTTAGCATCATGATGGTCATAGCCGTAAACTGTTTTGAGACTGACGCCAGTTCGAAAATGGATGCCGTTGTTACCGGCTCTTTCGTCTCGAAATTTTTATAACCAAATGCCTTCTGATAAACTGGCTTACCCTTGTCGGCGATGAGCACGACGCCACTAAAGTCGGGTACGCTGGCGAAGAGCGTGTTTAACTCTTTATCCAATAAAGCGGGTGAGTTCGTCTGAGCCTGTGAAAGGGAGTTCAATAATAAAGTAAGTATGAATAAAATCGTAGCGGGGCTGGTTTTCATGCAGGAGCGGTTGTATAGGTTTACCAAATTAAGGTGCATTTGGGATAAATTAACAATCGCCGACAGAAAAAGCCTTTAGCACATGACGTTGAGTTATTTACCAGAGTCTTTCAACAGAAAATCCCGTGCCAGCACCAGTTGATCCGTACTAATAAAATCGACGCCCGCTTCACGCAGTTTAACCCAAACAACGGGATCTTCAGGGCTTGCCCAGAGTCTCAGTTTCTTCCCTTCTTTATGCACTCGATCAACCAGTTGGCGCAGCTTTTGGAACTCATCAGCAGGTATATCGCCTTTCCCTCTCCAGCTAAGTTGGTTAGGGTACGAATCACTAATAAGGGGCATTACCGCCGAATTATAGCCCTTACCTAAATCGGCTGGGCGCCCATCCAGCGTAAGCAACCGTTCTTTGGCTTTTACAACGGTTGCCATAGGTCGATTACCCGACAAAACGACAGTAACAATACCCGTCTGATTTTTAGATTGATTTCCGGTAGTTAATACCGAACGATACCGTTGTAGAAGCTTTTCTAAGGCCAGATAAGTACTGTCCGCATTAGTTTTAGCATCAATCATAAGATAAAATGGCCCAGCATAATTTGTCAGGACTCGCCCACCATTTTGTTTTATCCGGTCAGCCAGTGGCTTCAGATACAGATTCTCAAGTGTTGACGCCGGATTTTTGAACGCAGGTCGGTCGTGGGCAACATACAATGTATCATCAATCAGGTGTACATCCGCTTCGACGCTGGCGAACCCATTGTCCAGCGCATCCCAGAGTGGTCGCGACTGCTCATAATCGTTATGGGCATGTGCGTTCGGTAAGGCAACAACACTCGCGATTGGCTGCGGTACTGGCCGCTGGGCAATGGGCTGTGTCCAGGCGGTTTCAAGATCGCCCGGCATAAATGGGTTGTATTTGGGCTTGCTGGAGATAATCTTGGCCCTGAGCAACAGGATATCATCCGTCAGCGTATAACTGGCCGAAGTATCGGCTACTTCGCGAAGTAATTCAACCTGTTGGTTGCCCTTACGAATACCGAAAAACTGAATTCGGTACGTTACGTCCGGCTCCGTTTTAACACGTACGGTAAGTATGTTTCCGGTCTGGGGCAATTGCTTTAACGTCACACCCGAGCTTATATAGAATCGGCCAGCCTCCATAGCTTCAATCAGGGCTTTGGGTGTTAAATCAGGGGCATTGACCATAACCCAACTCCGCCCTGAATTACTGAACGAAGGACCAAAAAAGTAATAATTATGGCTATCGTCAGTACCCATGCCATACATCAGCGGGCGTCCCTGTTGCAGAAAATGCAGGTTTATTTTATCCCACATCGACTCAGTGCCTTCGTGGGTACTATCCCCATAGTTGTTGACTAAATGGTGACCATTAAAGACTTCGAAGAATCGCTCATGGCGAAGCTGCATCAGGTCTTCGGCCTTGACGGCGTAATAAAAATTGGGGTGGTTAATGTGCGGGAACATGGGTTGCCCTGTCAGACGCCGTTGCGCCACCACCAGATCAATATTATTCTGCATCACATCGGCTACACTATTGCCCGGTAGCGGCCGAATGAGGTTCTTCACATTGGTGACATTGATATGAATGGGTTTACCCTGATAGCTAGTCGAAAGTTCTTCATTTTTGATTATCAAAAACTTACCAGATTCTTCAAAGTAATTTCGGTATTCGTCCAGTTTTTTAAGCCGGACTTTAAGGGAGTCATTGGGGCCTTTCTGGTACACTACCCAATCGGGGCCAAAGGTGCGCAGGTATCGCTCAAACGTTCGTCGCCGATCTTGCTGATGGGGAACGTTTACCCATTTCTCAACATCCTGCAAAATATTGTGATCCGATAGACCCACAAACTGGTAGCCATTTGCTTTATACCAGTCCATAACCATTTCTGGATAATCGTCGCCATCGCTCCAGAGCGAGTGCGTGTGCAGGTTACCTTTATACCAGTTTTGTGCCTGCGTTATAGTAGTGGCGAGGGTAAGAATAAGCAGACTTAAGCGTATCGTTCGTTGCATTGAATCGGGTGGGCGTTTAGGAAGACAATAATGCAAAAATATCGGATACCTGCCCAGATAATTAACTGCTCGTATACAGACTTAACACGTTCATAAACAAGGGCGCCACTCAGCAATAAGTGGCGCCCTTGTTTATGAATGTATAGTGTAACAACTGTCCGCTATTTCGTCGATTTATTACTGGCTATCCGTTGATCGATCAAATATGTCATTAATCGGGTGGCCGAGTCAATAACAGGTCCACCCATCGAGTCGTTTTGTAAAACATCAAATGGACCTTGTCCAAAATAAAGACCATCCGAAACCAGGAAAGTCAATTTAACCATGCCTTCGCCAGGAAACGTGGTGCGTGCCTGATCCCAGGGACCAATCCGCTTGACAACGTTAAGGCTATCAGAAAAAAGCTGCCCAACCAGCTGATTAGTTTTTTCGGTCTGGGTATCCCAAACCAGGAGACTTTCAATATGGTTGATATAGCGGCAGGTGCCGTCACTATAAGCTGCTAATACATCGAGCCCATCACCTAAGGAAACCTCAATAATGACGCCCAAAAGAGCTTTCGTATGAACAGGAAAACCTTTTGCCCGCAGCAGATTATAGGCTAGTAGCTGCTGCCTTGTTTCCAGAGTATTATCGGTCGTAATGGCCGTCAGTTCGTTAGGATCGGGATTGTCGGAAAGCAACGTATCCCATGGGTAGCCCGTAGGCTTCGTTTCTGATTTGTATAAGTCAATGGTATCACAAAATAGAAGCCCATAGATTCTATTCAAGCCTTCATTGGCATAGGGAGCGATTGAATGTTCTGGCATCAAATTGATTGAGTTCATTGTATTGTTGACATTTAGTTTTGCATGAATAAATCAGTCGATACGCCCATACTGGGTGGCTTTCCTGATTGACCGTGGCAAATATAGATGCGCCAAAGTCACTGGACTCGACCGGATTAACAACTGGTAGCAATGGGTTAATAACTAACAGGATTATCCTGTCTATTGGCTCCAGATCTGTATAAGACGATACTCATGCAGGTAGGAAGCTCTCTTCTTTTAAAAATTAGTCCTAAATTTCTCAGGCGCTTCTGCTAAGTGTAGATTTACACCGCCGAGCTAGAGAAGCTTAGAGGCCTACTTACATTGTGTCGTATACTCAACCTGATCTCCGAACTGTTAATGTGACTCGCTACGCTAAGCCGTTGCGCGAAGGTGGTTCACTACCCGCTCTTGTCGAAGCCGACGACGAGTTTTTGTACGTTCTTAAGTTTCGCGGGGCAGGACAGGGTACTAAAGCCCTGATTGCCGAGCTCATTGCGGGTGAAATTGCCCGGGCGCTTGGCCTGCGTATCCCAGAAATTGTGTTTGTCAATCTCGATGAAGCCTTTGGCCGCACAGAGCCTGACGAAGAAATTCAGGATTTGCTGCGGGCCAGTGAGGGCCTAAATCTTGGACTTCATTACCTGTCTGGGTCTATCACATTCGATCCAATTCTAAATCATGTCGATGCCCGGTTAGCATCGAAGATTGTCTGGTTAGATGCCTTCGTGATGAACGTGGATCGCACTGCCCGTAATACGAATATGCTCATGTGGCATAAAGAATTATGGCTAATTGACCACGGTGCATCGTTGTATGTGCATCATACAGGACCCACATGGCCAGAGCAAAGTAGACGACCATTCGTCCAGATCAAAGACCATGTGTTGCTGCCACAGGCTACCGAACTCGATGCCGTCGATAGTGAATTTCATCAGTTACTTACCCCCGATCACATTCAGGGCATTGTGTCATTAGTGCCCGATGAATGGTTACTAAATAATGGCGTATCGGAGTCAGTTTCTGAACAACGAGCGGTGTACGCCCAGTTTTTAACGGATCGACTGGCTTCATCAGAAATTTTTGTTAACGCAGCTAAAGATGCCAGAAATGCACTTGTTTGAGTACGCCGTCATCCGGGTTATGCCGCGCGTTGATCGGGAAGAATTTCTGAACGTTGGCGTTATTGTTTATTGCCGCTCACAGGGCTTTTTGCAAACGAAATTCGCGTTGAACGAACCTCGTCTTCGCGCCTTTTCGGCGGAGTTAGATATGCAGGAACTGGCCGACAGGTTAAGTGCTTTCGAGCGAATTTGTGCAGGCCGTGCACAAGGTGGTACCATTGGCAAGCTCCCAATAGCTGAGCGTTTTCGATGGCTCACGGCCACACGTAGCACGGTTGTACAAACATCACCAGTTCACCCTGGCTTGTGTGTTGATGCGGGCGAAACGCTGGCGCGACTTTTTGCTCAATTGGTTTTGTAGTTTTTGTCATTCCGACGAAAGGAGGAATCTCAAAATTCCCTGTTAATCAGGCGCTTGAATTAATAGGAGACTTAAGATTCCTCCTTTCGTCGGAATGACAAAAATGAATCCTTAAGTAGCCTTGAAATCGTTTTAGTAGCTATGCAACAACGTGTAATCTTTCATATCGGCCTTCTATTCATTTGTATTTCAGTTAGTCACGGCCAATCCCGTACCGATGCGTTCCTGACTAATTTATTTTCCAGGAATCAGAGTCCGATTTTTCAGGAAGTCATCAAGCATCCAGACACGTATCGGCTGCAAATTATTTATACCCAAATTAATCGAGACAAGGCGAATGTGCCTTCGTTCACGAATTATTATTTCCATGTCGATAGCACCGAATATTTCAATCCGGCCTCTACGGTTAAATTGCCGTTAGCGCTGCTATCGCTCGAAAAACTAAACAGGTTGAACAAGCCCAACGTGACCAAGTTCACGTCCATGCAATTCGACAGTGCATACAGTAAGCAAACCAAAGAATGGACCGATAAGACGGCACAGAATGGGTATCCGTCAATAGTTCACCTTATCAGAAAGGCCTTTCTGGTGAGCGAAAATGACCCGTACAGCCGCATGTATGAGTTTGTAGGGCAGAGCGAAATCAACCGGTCGCTCCATGCGAAGGGATATCTGGACACGCGCATTACCCACCGATTCGTACGCATGACCAACGATGAAAATCGGCATACAAACCCTGTTCGGTTTATCCAGGATGATGGCAAACTAATTTACACCCAACCGGCAGCTTATAACGAAGATCCGTTTGATTTCCGACGCGTGGCCAAACTCGGAAAAGGGTATTATGTGAGAGATAGCCTGGTGCATCAGCCCTTTGACTTCACCGAACGCAATAAATTTCCGCTCGAAGCTTTTCAGCAAATTCTCCAGTCGGTTATGTTTCCAATGTCGGTTTCGGCAAAGCAACGGTTCAATTTAACAAAGGATGATTACCGATTTTTGTACCAATATTTATCGCAATATCCCAGCGAAACCAATTACCCTAAATACGACGCCAAACAGTATTACGATAGCTACGTAAAATTCTTTTTTATGGATAGTTTGCATCACCAGATGCCAGAGGGGATTCGGGTATTTAATAAAGTGGGCTGGGCCTATGGATTTCTGACCGATGCGTCGTACATAGTCGATTTCAACAACAAAATCGAGTACATGCTAACGGCTACGGTATACGTAAACAGCGACGGCATTCTGAACGACGACAAATATGACTTTGATAGTATAGGTCATCCATTTTTATACCAGCTAGGTCAAACAATTTACCAATATGAATTGAAACGGAAACGCCCATTTACTCCTGATTTGAACGTCTTTCGGATACCGTACGAGAAACGCATCAATGATGCGAGGCCGGTTGTTAAAGATGTTGATAATTGAGAGACGCGATAGCGCGAACGAAGACGTTCGCGCTATCATAACTTTACACACATTATCCTAAATCAAACCCTAAATTCTATGACGTTACTAACCACAATTCGAGCAGTGGTGCTTGTTGCGCTCACCACAATCTCCCTGCATGCGCAAACCGGCACCAAACAAAACCCTCCGTTATTAACCGTAGCCTCTCCCGAATCGGCCGGATTTTACCCCGAACGGCTCAACCGACTCGACGGACTTATCCAGTCGTACATCGACAAAGGAGCGTTTCCGGGTGTGGCAGCAATTGTGGTGAAAGACGGTAAAATCGTGTACCATAAATCGTTTGGCAAATCGGATCTTGAATCCAGCAAACCGCTGGCCAAGGATGCCATTTTTCGAATTGCCTCCATGACCAAAGCCGTTACCTCATTAGCGGTTATGATGCTGCACGAAGAAGGTAAAATCCTGCTCGATGATCCCATTAGTAAATATATTCCCGAGTTCGCCAAGCCTGTTGTTCTCGACAAATTCAACGAGAAAGATAGCACTTACACCACTATTCCGGCCAAACGGGAAATTACGATTCGTCACCTGTTAACGCACATGTCGGGGCTGAATTACAATGTCATCGCCAGCGATCCCCGTATGCGGGCCATTTACACGAAAGCCGGTGGTATTCCCGACGCTTTCGTTACCGATAATATCAAACTTGGCGATATGGTGAAGAAATTAGCTAAGCAACCGCTCAATCATCAACCCGGCGAAAAATGGACGTATGGACTAAGCATTGATGTACTCGGCTATTTGGTGGAAGTGGTATCAGGCCAATCGCTGGCGGAGTTTTTCCAGAAGCGAATTTTTGAACCGCTGGGTATGAAAGACACGTATTTCTATTTGCCCGATGCCAAAAAAGATCGCTTAGTGGCGCTTTATTCAGAAGATAAGGACAAAAAGCTGATTAAAACCGCTACTATCAAAACACTCCCGGTCGATCCTGATTACCCAATTATGGGCGCAAAAACGTACTACTCCGGCGGTGGCGGCTTATCCAGCACAGCCTATGATTACGCCATTTTTCTGCAAATGCTCCTCAACGACGGGGTTTATAATGGAAAGCGATTCCTGAGTCGAAAAGGGATCGAGTTGTTTACGAACTCGAACCAAACCGGCACACTGTTTCCTGAGCCCGGCAACTATTTCAGTTTGGGCTTTCGGGTAATTGGCGAACAGGGCCACGCAAATGATCTGAATAGCGTGGGGACGTTTGCCTGGGGTGGCGCTTTCAGCACACATTACATCGCCGATCCAAAAGAAAAAATTAGCGTCGTTCTGATGAAACAAATGTGGGGCACAACTTACGGCGGTGAGCTCGACAAAAAGTTTGACGTATTGGTGTATCAGGCACTGGATGAATAGATCATTTTTTCGATGGGCCGTTTACACTACTTACTCCTTTGCTGGTTCCTGACGCACAGCGCGTTTCCGCAAACACAATCACTCCCTCTTTATCAACCTACTTCCTTTAAGCAGGATTGGCTGATTGCGCCCGTTCTACAGAAAGCAGGTGTCTTTCAGACCAACAATGGCAAAGAGCTCGTATTAGCGAATGGATTGATCAGTCGCCGATTTCGAATTAGTCCCAATCTGGCCACAGTCGATTACCAGAATCTGTCGACCAATGAGCAGTTTGTTCGATCTGTCAGACCCGAAGCGGTGGTTGTTCTTAATGGCAAACCGTATAATATTGGCGGCTTGCAGGGGCAGAAAGAACACGCTTACCTGCGTGAAGAGTGGCTTGATGGACTAACTGCAAACCCGGCTGATTTCCAGTTTAAGACAATCACGGTTTCGCCCGTAAAGCCCTACGTTAACTGGAAATCGCGTACCTGGACTATGAATCGAAATCAAGCTGGCGGTAAGGAAGTAACGCTGGCATTCACGTCCAATCTGCCTGAATTGCAAGGCGTGGAAGTAGCTGTTCATTATGCACTTTACGATGGTATTCCAACGCTTTGTAAATGGGTAACGATTCAAAACAAAAGTTCGAAAACACATCATATTAATCAGGTTATCAACGAGATACTGGCAACACCAGAAGAGGAATCGGCGGTGGTAGGAAAGCCTGAGCAGATGAAGAAACCCCAGCGTATTTATATCGAAAACAACTTTGCATTCAACAATGCAATGCGCTACGATTTATCTGATCAGGCAACGCACTGGAAAACCGATTCACTGTATACGTCGCAGGTAAATTACAACTACGAAACGCCCTGTTTGCTGGAAGTGTATCCAACCCTTGGCGTCGGCGTTGACCTGGAATCGTCACAAACGTACACGTCAATACGCACCTATGAACTGCTCTCGGACTCCTACGACCGCGAACGCAACGGTCTTGCCCGTCGGCGGTTTTATGCGACCGTTACGCCCTGGACAACGCAGAATCCTATTTTCATGCACCTGGTCAGCACCGATCCGGCAACGGTAAAAAACGTAATTGATCAATGTGCCGAAACGGGGTATGAGATGGTGATTCTGAGCTTTGGCAGCGGACTGAATATGGAAGATGCCAGCGATGCGAACATCCAGAAATTCAAGGCACTGGCTGATTATGCCCATAGTAAAAGAATTCTACTGGGCGGTTATTCGCTGTTCAGCAGCCGACGGATCGATGATGAAACCGACGTTATTGACCCAAAAACTGGTTTACCTGATAAAGGGGCGTTTTTCGGTCACGCACCCTGTTTAGCCAGTCAGTGGGGCATCAATTACCTGAATAGTCTAAAGAAGTTCATCACTGAAACAGGTTTCGATTTACTTGAACATGATGGCCCTTACCCTGGTGATGTCTGTGCCTCTACGAAGCATCCGGGCCATAAAGGACTGGACGATTCGCAGTGGGTACAGATGGAAATGCAGAAAGGATTTTACCGATTTCTGAATGAAAAAGGTGTGTATATCAATGCGCCTGACTGGTATTTCATGGATGGCACCAATAAGATTGCACTAGGGTATCGGGAGGTTAATTTTTCACTGTCGCGCGACCAGCAGAAACTACTGAATCGGCAAAATATTTATGACGGTACCTGGGAGAAAACGCCCGCTATGGGTTGGGGATTTGTACCGCTCACCAAATACCAGGGTGGTGGCCCCGAAGCTGTACTAGAGCCCCTCAGCGAACACCTGACCGATTATGAGCAACTTATGATGCAATATTACGGAGCTGGTATTCAGGCCTGTTACCGAGGTCCTCGGCTATACGATACCGAAGCAACGAAACAGGCCGTTCAGCGTGTGATTAGTTGGTACAAGAAATACCGCCCGATTCTAAACTCTGATCTCATCCACCTTCGCCGACCCGACGGTCGCGATTGGGATGGCATTCTACATGTTAATCCTACGAAGAAGGAAAAAGGACTGGTGATGCTCTTTAATCCGCTGAAAACAAAAATCACTCGGACTATTAAACTCCCTCTTTATTACACTGGGCTTCGCGAAACAGCGATGATTCGACAAGGTGAAGGCAAGCCCAAATCGTACAAACTGAATCGGAATTATGAAGTGGAGATTTCAGTAGAAATTGAGCCAGAGAGTTACGGCTGGTGGGTTATTGAGTAATAGAGTTGATGTAAGTTGATTGTTAACTCTATTACTCATCCTCCTCAGGTTGATTCAGCGATTCGTGATAAGCAACTATTTGATAAAGCACCTCTACGGCAATCGCGAAATTTTCCTCACCCACTAATTCCTTATACGTATCTGTAAGTTTTTCCTGTTGGCGTTTCGCTATTAGTAACAACTTTTTACCTTCATCGGTCAAGGTAATTTTAGAGCTACGCCCGTCGCGTTTGCTCTTTTCCGTATTAATTAGTCCTTCAGCTTCCAACTCTTTCACCGTTCGACTCATGGCCTGTTTAGGCTGCATGGCTCGTTTTGCCAATTCCTGATTCGTAATGCCGTTCAGGCTGATGTTGGTCAGAAATTTCATGAACGATGTTTTGAAGGGCATATCTGTTGATGCGCTCATCGCACGTTGCATCCAGCCATCTGTTAGTCGTTTTGTAACAGCAATCAACCGGACCCAATTGCGCTCGTTATTCTGCATGTAGTCAGTTAACTCCGCCAGGATAGCCTTCTTTTTCTTCATACTTACTTCGTTCCAAATTGGACACTAATTTTACAAACAAATATAGTCATCAATTATGACTAATTAGTCAACAATAGAGACTATATTTGTACTAATAATAATAACGCTGATTAAAAGAGCAATAGTATTTAGCTAATCACTCCATCTTTCATAACACATGGATAAGTCTGCTAATCGACCCAAAGAGAAGGATTTAAACCTCGATAGGATCGTCTTTTTCAGCGATGCCGTTGTGGCGATCGCCATTACCTTATTGGTACTTGACTTAAAGCTTGATATAGCTGGCTCGCAAACCGTTCGTTGGGCTGACATTGGCAAATTGTTACCTCAGTTTGCGGCATTTTTACTCTCATTCATTCTTGTAGCGCTATTCTGGATCATACATAATCAAATATTCCGCTACATAAAGCGAGTGGATGAAAGGCTGGTATGGATAAATATCTCCTGGTTATTTTTCATTGCCCTTCTCCCCTTTTCAGCATCGTTGCTAAGCGCTCATTTCGGGGAACGGGTTGCTACGATGGTGTACGTACTCAATACACTGGGGATTACCGCCTGTCAGAATTTTATTTGGGATTATGTGGCGGTAAGGCCTGACTATCTGGATGGAGAAATCCCCGAAAGGCAGGTTAAAATCTATCAAATTTATTTTAACGTGGGCATGGTTAATGGGTTAATTGCCATTGTCTTTACTTTTTTTGCGCCCACCCTTGCGTTCTTTATTCTTTTCACCCGACCCATGATGATGGCAATCTATCGGCGCTTAGCATTGCCCCGTCGCCTTAAACGATAACCCTATATACAAATGGCACTCAAGCATTTAAATTTAGCCGTGTCCGATGTGGCACAAACAGTATCTTTTTTTGAGACATACTTTGGCTTTCACACTGACGAAGTAAAAGGCGATAATATTATCGCTATTCTGGAAGATAAAGACGGCTTTATCCTGTCTATCAGTAATTTCAAGAAAGACGTAATTCCTCAATACCCAACCGACTTTCACGTTGGCTTTGTGCAGGAGTCACCCGAAAAGGTCATCGAAATTTATCAGATCATGAAAGCCAATGGCATCGACGTTGGTAAAGAACCCCACAACTACGGTGGGCGTGGTACCTATTCGTTTTACGTGACCGCCCCCGGAGGTTTTCTGATTGAAGTATTGTGTGTGATTTGACATTTTACTCTTTACTCAATCGCAAAATATACACCAAACGAGCGGACGTTTTCGAGTGAAATGCTCTTGAACCAGACGCGGGGATTTTCCGTAGCCATACTTGTATAACCTAAAAACAATAAGGGCGAAGATACCAAAATATCCCCGCCCAATCGAAAATCGTAACGTGATTGCCCGCCAGCCGTAACCCCACTTTACACTTCTTCCGTCTGCAACTGCTTCTCGTACAGTTCGCGATAGGCACCGTTTTTGGCGAGTAGTTCTTCATGCGTGCCCTGCTCAATGATTTCGCCTTCGTCCAACATAATAATGAAGTCGGCTAGTTTTGCGGAGGAGACACGGTGCGAAATCACAACCGAAGTGCGGTCGGCCATGATGCGCTGGAGGTTGTTCAGGATGATGTTTTCGGTGTTGGTATCTACTGCCGATAAACAGTCATCAAGGATCAGAATTTTAGGATCGCGGGCGATTGCGCGGGCGATGCTCAGGCGTTGCTTCTGACCGCCCGATAATGTGACACCACGCTCGCCCACGCGAGTTTCAAATTGCTCCGGGAAATCGAGCACATTCTGATACAAATCAGCATCACGAATGGCCTGATCGACGCGTTCCTGTGGCAGGTCAGGTTTACCAAAGCGAACGTTGTTGCTTATGGTTTCAGAGAACAGGAATACGTCCTGCGGCACATAGCCCATTTGCTCCCGCAATGAGGTCAGGTTGTAATCTTTGATCGGAATTCCATCAATCAGAATCTCGCCAAAGGTCACGTCGTACATTCGTGTTAGCAAGTTCGCCAGTGTACTTTTACCCGAACCAGTTGTTCCGAGAATAGCGACTGTTTCTCCCGCCCGAACGCGCATCGAGAATTCTTTGATGGCAATAATGCCCGAATCAGGATACACAAACCGAACCTTCCTGAACTCGATATCGCCCTGAATCGTGTGGCTGATATTCTTCTGTGAGACAATGTCGGTTTTGATGCTTAGGAATTCGTTAATGCGTTGTTGAGAAGCAGCAGCCCGTTGGGTTTGGCTCGTAGTCCAGCCCAGCGCCATCACGGGCCACGTCAGCATGTTTACGTACAGAATGAATTCCGTAATGTTGCCGGGCGTGAGCCGCCCAGCTATAATTTCCTGGCCGCCGACGAAAATAACCAGTACATTACTCAGTCCGACCAGAATGGCCACGATCGGAAAAAATAACGAGTCAACCCGCGTTAAACTCAGCGACTTGTTTCGATATTCATCGCTCTCAATCTCAAACTTAGCCGCCGAATTATTCTCCTGCACAAACGCCTTCAGCACGCGAATCCCCGAAAAAGCTTCCTGCACATACGTCGACAGTCGCGACAAAGACCGCTGAATTTCTTCTGACCGTCGAATGATAATATTGTTGACAATATAAATGGCAACCGACAGAATTGGCAACGGCAGCAGCACATACAACGACAGCCGGGCGTTGATGCTGACCATGTAGCTAATGACCAGAATAAACAGTACAATCAGGTTCAGGCCATACATGATACTCGGCCCAACATACATTCTGACCTTGCTGACATCTTCCGAAATCCGGGCCATTAAATCGCCGGTATTGTGCTGGCGATAGAAGCTAAGCGGTAGGGTTTGATAGTGGTCGTAAATCTCGTTTTTGAGGTCGTATTCAACGTGCCTGGACATGACAATGAGGGTCTGTCGAACCAGGAACAGAAAGAACCCTTTCAGCAACGCAAGGACGAGCGTCAGGACACCAAATAGCAAAATACTAAGTGCAAACACCTCATAGAGACCTGATTGCAAAGGTGATTTATCGTAGAGGTAATAGACATCCAGCGTTTCACGAACCAGATCAAGAGCGTACCGCACCAATTGTGCAGGAAAAATGCCAAAGAGATTGGAAATGGCCGTAAAAGCCGTTCCCAAAATCAGGTACCATTTATACTTTAGGAGGTATTTATTAAGATAGGAAAGTGCTTTCACAGGATAACCAACAGCGTTTTGTTCGTAACGGCAGGGGTTGGCGAAAAGTTGCAGAATGGCAAGGTGCAGGAAGCGCAGAGCAGGAGTAATGAGTGCAAAAATTAGCACTCTGATTACCTCCCCTGCTCCATGCTCTTCGCTCCATGTCAATTTCCCGCTTGCCTTTTTACGAAGAAATCCGTATTTTTGCACCCGATTTCAAAACAGTTCTTTTCTTACCGGTAGATTTTAGACTTAGGCGGATGCTCAACAGGCGACTACTCCGAATAAAGGTCATGCAGGCGTTGTACGCCCTGAAGCAGGCCGAATTTTCAAATCAGCAAATGGCCCTCGATGGCATTAATGATCTCTTCCAACCCGACCTAAACTCGATGCTGCCGCAGGACAAGCGGCAACTCGAAGGCTACCGAAAACTCGCCAGTCTGCTTTTTGAGGAGGCTATCAAGACCAACCAACCCGCCAAGGACGACGACGCCCCGAACAAGGTGCTTAAAGCCGCCAATGATGGATTCATCTTCTATCAGGTTCGGGCGAAGAAAGATCGTCAGCATCTCGCCCAAATGTTGTTGAAGCAGGTAAATGGCATTTACGACGACTATTTACGCGTGATGGCGTTACTCATTGAACTTGGTCACGCAGCCAGTATTGACAGCGAACGCAAATACCGCGATGTTGACGAAACTCCGTTTCCATTCGAATCAACACTCAATGATAACACGGTTGTGCAGGCGCTAGCCGGACACCAGCCACTCAAAAATGAAGTCCTTCGACATGGCATTTCATGGACCGAAGACCTTGGTTTTGTTCGGAAGGCACTCCGAGAAGTATTGAAAGCCGATGAGACTTACCGAGCCTATTGCGAACAAAAAACGCACACAGCAGATGAAGATCAGGCATTGGCACAATACGTGCTGCGTACACTAATATTCAAACATGAAACCATTCGCGATCACCTGGCCGAAATCGACCTGAGTTGGGCAGAAAACAGTGAAGTGGTTCGTGGGTTAGCTATTCGAACGATTAAATCGGCGCAAAGTCCAACAGGTTTACAGCTTGAGCCACTTACCGATGATTGGGAAGAAGACGAATTATTTCTCAATACCCTGTTTGATAAGTCAATGGAAAACGACGCTGATTATGAGCAATTACTAGCCGATCAGCTTCAAAATTGGGATGTTGAACGAGTAGCTATGCTCGATAAAATAATTTTAAAACTGGCGGTTTGTGAGTTACTCAGTTTTCCAAACATTCCAGTTAAAGTAACGATTAATGAATATATCGAACTGGCAAAGGCGTACAGTACGCCTAAAAGCGGTAAGTTTGTCAATGGAATATTAGATAACCTATCTGAGAAGTTGCAAGCCTCAGGTCGTCTGCGGAAAAGTGGACGAGGGTTATTGGACAATAAATAGCGTTATAAAGTCGTAAAGTTGTAAGGTTGTAAAACGGTCCGCCGTTGCGGTTGGTATAGTTAGCTCCCTTTTAAACTATATAACTCTATAACTCTACAACTTTATAACTTTAAATACAATGAGCAGAATTGGCCGTGATTTAACCTTTTTGCTAACCGGTATTGCCGCCGGTTCCCTGTTTGGATTGCTGTATGCGCCCGATAAGGGTAAAATTACCCGTGATCGACTCTCTTTCCGGTTATCGAAATATAGAGAGCAGATTAATCTGTTGCTCGAAGACTTAGGCAACTCAGGCGAGCAGCCCGAAAATTCATCGAAGAACGAAGGTCAGCGTGTTGTAAATGATGCCCGTGAAAAAGCAGAGCGCTTACTCGAAGATGTAGATCGACTGATGGCGCAGATTAAGCAACAGAACACATAATAAGTTTCGTTAAAAATGCATCTCAGAAATTGGCTACTCATAACAGCCCTGGCTGGCATTGGTTTTGGTCAGATCAGCTGCGACAATCGGCAACAGGGGAAAGAGTCGAAAGCAGTTGCCTCCGAAAAGATGCCTAAAATCACATTTGCCGAAAAAGGCATTTACGATTTTGGCGCACTCACCGAAGGCGATACAGTTGAACACACATTCGCTTTTACAAATACAGGCGAATTCCCACTGATTATTAATAACATCACTGCTTCCTGCGGCTGCACTACGCCCGAATGGCCTCATGAACCCGTGGCTCCTGGCGCAAAATCGTCGGTGCGAGTACGCTTTAATAGCCGGGGCAAAAGTGGTGAACAGAGCAAAACCATCACCATCTTTGCCAACACAGAACCAGCCATGACCGATCTTCACTTCAAAGCAATAGTGAACCCGAAAGCTGATTCTGTCAAAAACTCATAATACCACCAAGAACTATGTATTCTATTTTATTACAGGGCCTAGCCGGTTCCAACACATCCATGATTTACAATGTGCTGCTGTGGGTAGGCATCATTGGTATTTTTTACTTCTTCATGATTCGCCCGCAACAGAAAAAGCAGAAGGATCAGAAGAGTTTTGTTGACAATCTCAAGAAAGGCGATAGTGTAGTAACCATCGGTGGATTACACGGAAAAATTGCGGCCGTAGAAGGCACAACGGTTGTACTGGAAGTGGATCGGGGTGTTAAAATGACGTTTGAAAAAACATCTATCTCACGCGAAGCAACTGTAAAGCCAGCCGAAGACGAGAAAAAGTAATTTTGTCCACTAAGTGGGGTAAGTGTAGTAAGTCGGGTTGATACTCACTTCACTTACTACACTCATTTCACTGCCCTCCTTCGTGAACTCCCACGCCCCAAACGTCCGCTCGTTTCAGCCCACGAAGGCTCTGTTGTGTCTGGTAGCAGCCACACTATTCTGGTTTTTAAGCGCGCTTAACAAACCAGGCTATACCCTGAATGTCGAATATCCAGTGCGATTTGTGTATGATGACTCGCTATTCGTCCCGACTACACCGTTACCTAAAACTGTGCGCGTCAATGTGTCTAGCGATGGTTGGGGTTTGCTTCGTCATGCCTGGATACCTTTCCGGGTCGATCCGGTAACCTATGTCGTCCATGATCCGCTTCAGGCATCGGTCATTAATACGTCATCCTTAACAGCTGCACTGGCCGAACACATCAAAAAGCTACATGTTAATTACGTAGTCGCCGATAAGCTCGATATTCACTTCGATCGGCGTATGACTAAAACGATTCAATTAGTCGCTGATAGCCTCCATATTAACATGGCCCCACGCTTTGTGGTAACAAGCGTAATCAACCTGACTCCCCATACTATTCAGGTTGATGGTCCAGAAAAATTAGTACGCGGCTTACCTGATACGCTACTCGTGAAAATTCCGCGCAAACGCATTGCCGATAACTACGACGACGAAATTCCGCTCAATCATCTACGTCATCCACTCCTGCATACCAGTGCAGACCGCGTGGCAGTTAGTTTTGAAGTAGGAGAGTTGTTGTCACCAGTTAAATAGGTCAAGTGGGTGGAATGAGTTAAGTGAGTGGAATAGGTTCACTAGTTTTAACCTCACTTCACTACTCTACTCACTCCACTAAATCCGCTTCCTACAAATGAAAGCTCCTCTCCAAATTGGCGTAACCGGTGGTATTGGTTCAGGTAAAAGTGTTGTTTGTCAGGTATTTCAGACGTTGGGAGCTCCCGTCTATGAAGCCGATGAGCGGGCCAAATGGCTCACAGAACACGACCCTATTCTAAAGGCCGATATTAAACGGGTGCTGGGCTCAAATGCCTACGACGCACTTGGACATTACAATCGTGCGTGGGTGGCCTCTCAGGTATTTGCCAACCCTGAACTCCTGGCCGCACTCAACGGCGTTATCCACCCGCGCGTATTTGCTGACACAGAGGCCTGGGTAAATCAACAACTTGGAAAGCCCTACGTAATTAAGGAAGCCGCGCTCATGAAAGCTGCCGGAGATAATAATACGCTTGATAAAGTCATCGTGGTGCGAGCCCCCATAACGCTACGTATCGAACGCATTCGCCACCGCGACCCTCACCGCTCCGAAGCCGAAATTCGGAATATTATTGCCCGTCAGATAAGCGACGAAGACCGGCTTTTGCTCGCCGACTATGTTCTCGACAACGACGAAAGTCAATTGCTGTTACCTCAGATTGTTCGACTACACGAGGATTTTTTGCGCCAATGGGCCAATTAATGCCGTTATCGCTGTAATTTGGGCTATCACTCATCAATAGCCCAATCGAATGAAACAACGGTTACTCCTCTTTTCCTGCTGCATCGGTAGCTTTCTATTCGGTGCATTCATCACCAACGACGATCCTAAAAAGCCGCTAACTTCCGAGATGGTTGAGGTAGCCGCACGCGTATTTGACCTGGAGTTTAGTCCTGCCGAACGTGATTCTATGCTCGGTAATCTGAATAACGCCCGCACGAATTATGAAGCGTTGCGCAAAATCGACTTGCCCAACAATGTCGCGCCAGCTCTCTATTTTAATCCCCTTCCGGCTGGTTTCGTTATGCCCACAGGGCCGTCTTCATTCAAGGAATCAGCTCCGGGTAAGGTTACTCTTCCTGTCAATCGCGATGAATTGGCGTTCTATACCGTTGGGCAGTTGGGTCAATTAATTCGAACCAAACAGATTTCATCAGTCGAGCTCACGCAGTTTTTCTTGAATCGCCTTAAAACATACGACCCTAAATTACACTGTGTCATCACATTAACCGAAGACTTAGCTCTGAGTCAGGCCAAACGCGCCGACGACGAATTGAAAGCAGGGAAGTATCGGGGGCCATTGCATGGAATTCCTTATGGTGCAAAAGATTTGCTGGCAAAAAAAGGCTACAAAACAACCTGGGGCGCTACGCCATATAAAGACCAGACGCTGGATATGGATGCCACTGTCATTCAACGGCTTGAAAAAGCTGGGGCTGTATTGTGCGGCAAAATGACCCTAGGTGCCTTAGCGATGGGTGATGTTTGGTATGGTGGCATGACGCGCAATCCCTGGAATACAAACAACGGTTCCAGCGGTTCGTCGGCAGGCTCGGCATCGAGCGTATCGGCGGGATTGTTACCCTTCGCTATCGGCACAGAAACAATGGGCTCTATCGTCTCGCCATCCACAATTTGCGGTACCACGGGTCTTCGTCCGACGTTTGGCCGGGTGAGTCGGCATGGGGCTATGGCGTTGAGCTGGAGCATGGATAAAATTGGGCCAATTACTCGATCAGTGGAAGATTGTGCATTGGTTTTCAATGCCATCTACGGCCCTGATGGTAATGATCCAACCGTCATGGCGGCTCCGTTCCGCTACGCACCGCTTACGTCGCTAAAAGGGATGCGTATTGGCTACGTCAAAAAAGGATTTGAAAGCAACTATCCTAATCGCGCCAACGACTCGCTCACGCTTCAAACCCTGCGTACGCTGGGTGCGGAATTGGTGCCATTCGATTTACCAACGGGTGTTCCGGCTGGTCGGATTTCGTTCCTGCTAACAGTGGAAGCGGCAGCTGCTTTTGACGAGTTAACCCGTTCGGGACGCGACGACCTGCTGACAAGTCAGGGAAGAGGTGCCTGGCCAAATGCTTTCCGTTCGTCGCGGTTCGTTCCGGCAGTGGAGTATATCCAGGCGAACCGCGCCCGCACCAAGCTCATCAATGAGATGGACGCTCAGTTAAAAGCGGCAAAGATCGATGTCTATGTATCACCTGCTTATGCGGGTGGCAACCTGACAATAACGAACCTCACGGGCCATCCCTGTGTCGTTTTACCCAACGGATTCTCGAAGCAAAATCTGCCCACCAGCATCACGTTTATGGGCCAATTATTTGAGGAAGGGAAAGTGTTGGCCGTTGCCAAAGCGTATCAGGACGCCACCGAATGGAACAAAAAACACCCCACTCTTCAGTAGAATTAGCCATATACATAAAGGCCGCTTCGTCAGATTGACAAAGCGGCCTTTATTTTTCCTGATGACGCAAGGTTCCAGCCTTGCGCCATCAGTTTCTTACCACAATTTCTCTGGGTACGCACTCTCATCGTGCAACTGCTTCAGCGCAGCCTGAACGGTTGGTTTATCGTCTGGGTAGGTTACACCAAACCAGGCCGAGCGGCTACGGAATACTTTGCAATGCCCCGTATCGGTTTCGATAAGGTTCGTCATAACCGTTGGAATATAAAACTCCGCTTTTGGCGAGTCGATATTGGCGATAGCATAACTTTCAAACTGATGGAGTACTAACGGAAACACCGTTGGTTTGAAGCCCCAGAAGTTCATGGAAACCGGTGTATCTGGCGACAAGGGAGTTAAATTCCCGCCTTCTTCAAAGACAATCTTTTTGCCATTTGTTTCCTCTTCATAAATTTTGGTACGCTCGATAACTGAAATCAAATTACCGTTTTCAGCCACCTCGCAAACGCCCCGCGACACTGAGCCATTTTCTGAGAGGGTATTTTTCACTTCATAGCCAACCATCGCATGGAGCTGGTCATCGGTGTCGGTTGTCAGGAAATCGCTTATCAATTGAAACGCTTCCAAACCGTAAAAATCATCGGCGTTAATGACAGCGAAGGGAGTTGTCGTATGTTTTTTGGCACATAACATGGCGTGCCCTGTACCCCAGGGTTTGGTACGTTTTACGGGACCTAACTCGGCTGGCACATAGGAATCAAGTGCCTGAATCGCGTAATCGATCTCAATTTTCCCGGCTAATTTCTTGCCAAAAACCTCTTCAAAATCGTGCCGAAGCTCTTCCCGAATGATAAACACAACCTTGCCGAAACCAGCCCGAATCGCGTCGAAAAGTGAATAATCTATAATGGTTTCCCCATTTGGCCCGAACTGGTCGAGCTGTTTAATACCACCATAGCGGCTGCCCATACCAGCTGCCAGAATCAAAAGCGTAGGTTGCATTTTTTCAGTTGTTAGGAATCAAACCTATAAGATTTTCGAGGCTACTACAGCGACCCGGCTTATAGGCCATACTCAATCGTCTCGCCAAAATTAGGAAAAAGGGGTGGTCTCTGCTATCGAAACCATGACGGATACCATTTTATCACTTTTAACACATTTTAATAAAATAATTTCTAAACAATATACCATTTTCATTAGTTGTCGTTATAATTGTACGCTAAACAATAGTTGTCTTAGCAATTAATCGAATTTCACATAAAAACAGCGGCTTTTCTTATTTACAGCTAGTAAATTGGGAAAAAGCGGCACCAACAAGATGCCCTTTTATCACACGCTCGGCCATATTCCTCCGAAACGGCACACTCAATTCGGGAAACCCAATGGGCAGGGACTTTACTACGAGCAATTGTTCGGCACAATTGGCTTCGAGGGTATGTCGTCTTTGTTGTATCATGTTCATCGCCCAACGATGGTACGTGAAGTGCTGGAGAGTGTTGATATGGCACCTAAATTAGCCATTCAGAAAAATATGCTGGCGCGAAAACTCATTGGGTTCAACATTGCACCAGCCGATGATTTTTTAGAAAGTCGGGTACCTCTGCTAGCAAACAATGACCTGATTTTTGGACTAGCCGCACCACGCCAATCACTGACCACTTATTTCTACAAAAATGCCGATGCCGACGAACTGCTGTTTGTCCATCGCGGGTCGGGCCGATTACGAACATTGTTTGGCACTATACCCTTTCAGTATGGTGATTATCTGATCATTCCGCGTGGAATAATTTATCAGATCGACTTCGATACCACCGACAATCGATTGCTCTATGTGGAGTCACATTCACCGATTTATACGCCCAAACGCTACCGAAACCAGTTTGGGCAACTATTAGAGCATTCGCCCTTTTGCGAACGCGACATCATTCGCCCGCGCGATTTGGAAACCCACGATGAAACCGGTGATTTTCTGATAAAAATCAAGAAACAGGGCTCATTGCATTCGCTTGTCTACGCGTCGCATCCGTTCGATGTGGTTGGATGGGATGGTTACAATTATCCATATAGTTTCTCCATTTTCAATTTTGAACCAATTACCGGACGAGTGCATCAGCCGCCACCTGTTCATCAGACTTTCCAGACCGATTCATTTGTGGTGTGCTCGTTCGTACCTCGTTTATACGACTATCATCCACTGGCGATTCCGGCACCCTATAATCACTCGAACATCGACTCCGACGAGGTCATCTATTACGTAGATGGTGATTTTATGAGTCGTAACGACATCGCTCAGGGACATATCACGTTGCATCCCGGCGGCATTCCACACGGCCCGGCACCGGGTGCCATGGAACGTAGTATTGGCAAAAAAGAAACGCAGGAATACGCAGTGATGGTAGACACATTTCGCCCCCTGATGCTGACTGAACAAGCCCTTAAACTCGATGATGGTAAGTATTATAAGTCGTGGTTAGACTGATGTGCGCAGGTTTCTACCCGCGCTACACAAAACATCAACAAACAATGGAAACACTAGAGCTTTTAGAACCAAAAACGACAGAGGATTTCCTGCCACTTAATGGCACGGATTACATCGAATTGTACGTCGGCAACGCCCGGCAGTCAGCGCATTATTTCCAGACGGCATTTGGCTTTCAACCCATAGCTCATGCAGGGTTGTCAACGGGTGTGCGCGACCGCGAATCGTATGTTGTACAACAGGGAAAAATTCGCCTTGTTCTGACATCTCCCCTTTATGGCGAAAGCGAGATTGGGCGTCATATTGATCGGCACGGCGATGGCGTTCGGGTCGTTGCGCTGTGGGTTGACAATGCTACGCAGGCATTTGAGGAGACAGTTCGTCGGGGGGCTCATGTGTATATGGAACCCACTCGCTCTCAGGATGAATATGGCTACGTCATTCGCTCAGGCATTCATACGTATGGCGATACGCTGCATGTGTTTGTTGAGCGCAATGATTACACAGGTGTGTTTTTGCCGGGTTATCAACCCTGGACGCCAGCTTATCAGCCAAACAACGCTGGTCTCAAATACGTCGATCATATGGTGGGTAATGTGGGCTGGCATGAGATGAATCATTGGATGGCTTTTTACCACGATGTAATGGGCTTTCAGCAGCTTGTTTCGTTCGATGATAAAGACATCTCGACCGATTACACGGCCTTAATGAGCAAGGTTATGACCAATGGCAACGGGCGCGTTAAATTCCCGATCAACGAACCGGCAGAAGGTAAAAAGAAGTCCCAGATTGAGGAGTATCTGGATTTTTATGGTGGCCCCGGTATTCAGCACATCGCCGTCGCCACCGACAATATTGTCGAAACCGTACTGGCTCTGCGCGATCGGGGCGTTGAGTTTCTGACCGTACCCGACACCTACTACGATAATCTGGCCGAGCGAATTGGCCAGATTGACGAAGAAATAGCTACACTACGTCCCCTCGGCATTCTGGCTGACCGGGACGATGAAGGCTACTTGCTTCAGATTTTCACGAAACCCATCTGTCCACGCCCCACGCTGTTTTTTGAAATCATTCAGCGTAAAGGAGCAAAGTCGTTCGGAAAAGGCAATTTCAAAGCCCTGTTCGAAGCTATCGAGCGTGAGCAAGCGTTGCGAGGGACGCTATAACCAGTGCAGTAGGTGTAGTAAGTGGAATAGGTCAAATCAACTCACTACGCCTACTGCACTCACTTCACACATTACAAACATGAACCAGACCTATTCATACACCCCCGGCGAACAGGCCGTTTGGCAACTTCTGTTCGAGCGGCAGATGGCGCAGTTGCCGGGAAAGGCCAGTCAAGATTACTTGGATGGTATTTCGGCAACAGGCTTTCGCCCTGACCGTATTCCTGATTTTGAGCAGGATTTGAATCCTCGGTTGCAAAAACTAACCGGCTGGCGGGTGTGTGCCGTGGAAGGACTTATTCCGAACCGGGCGTTTTTTGAACTTATGGCGAATCGGAATTTTCCGGCTACCACCTGGCTGCGTCGGCAGGATCAACTGGAGTATCTGCCGGAGCCGGATATGTTTCATGATACGTTCGGGCATGTTCCAATGCTATCAAATCAGGCTTTTTGTGATTTCCTGGAAGCGCTGAGCCAGATTGCGTTACATCATATCGAGAGCGAAGAGACCATTGCTATGATCTCCCGATTGTACTGGTATACAGTCGAGTTTGGGTTGATTCAGGAAGGAAATCACTTGCGCATCTATGGCGGTGGTATTTTATCATCGGTAGGCGAAACAACCTATAGCTTGTTCAGTCCTGAGCCGAAGCGGATTCCATATAATGTTGAAACATTGCTCAGGACACCTTATATCATTGACCATTTTCAGGAGCAGTATTTCGTCATTGAGTCGTATGAACAACTCTATCAGTCAGTGGCTCAAGTTGAATCGACACTGGAAGAACTGCTAGTAATGAACCACACGAGCGGCCCCGAATGTATAATAAATAATGAGTAATTTTGGACTACTTACACATCCCTTGTTTAACACTGTCCATTATCCATTAACCTGTGACGCATCCATCCGATACGCGTGCTTATTTCTTCAAGATTGACACCACAATCAAGAAAATTCGAAATGCCCTTCAAAAGCAGTTTACTGATGCTGGTTTTGATCTGACCGTTGATCAGTGGGTTGTGATTGATCACCTCTACCGAAATCCGGGAATCAGTCAGAACACAATTTCGGAAATGACGACCAAAGATGCGCCGACAGTAACGCGCATAATTGACCTGCTAAGTCAGAAAGGTCTGACCGAACGGCGCATGGCCGATAATGATCGGCGCAAGTTTCTGGTCTACTTAACCGAAGCCGGAGAAGCCAAATACAGTGAAGTATTACCGGTCGTATCGGCGATGCGACGGAAAGGATGGGGCGACTTGAGTGATGATGATTATCAGCATTTTGTGCGAATCATGGATTCGATTTATAGTAATATTAGTGAGTAATGTACCTACGGGCTTCAGCCCGTATATGCACATTAGAAAATACGGGCTGAAGCCCGTAGGTACAGTATGTACGGCATATTCAGCTACGGCATTTCAACTCCACGCGTCGGCTTTAAGCATGGCAACTACATTCTGGACCTCGAAGTAGTTAGTCTGCTGGGTTATTTCGATGATCTCGCTATCAACCCAGTTGTATTTGCCCAACCTGCGCTAAACGATTTTATCGCACTGGGCAAACCGGCACATCGCGCTATTCGCCAACGGCTCAATGAGTTGTTAGACAATGATGCTTCGGCGTTTGCCGGCGTTCACAATCAGGTTTTCATCCATGAATCCCGAACGCAGATGCACTTGCCCGTACGTATCGGCGACTACACGGATTTTTATGCGGGTATTCATCATGCCGAAAACGTAGGGCGTATGTTTCGCCCTACGAGCGATCCACTCCTACCGAACTACAAACACTTGCCGGTAGCCTATCATGGTCGAGCCTCCTCAATTGTCGTATCAGGCACGCCCATCCGGCGACCAAATAGCCAGTTTTTGCAGGCAGGCAAACCTGTATTTGGCCCATCGCAGGCACTGGATTTTGAGCTTGAGCTAGGGCTAATTATTGGCAAGAGCAATCCGCTCGGCGAATCAATTTCGGTAGACGAAGCCGAAGACTATATTTTTGGCATTACGCTGTTTAACGACTGGTCAGCACGTGATATTCAGCGATGGGAATATCAGCCATTAGGACCATTTCTGGGCAAAAATTTTGCGTCGAGCCTGTCGGCCTGGGTGTTGCCGTTCGATGAACTGGAGCCATTTCGTGTAGCTGGCCCTATTCAGGAACCAACACCTCTACCCTATCTACAAACAACCGGCAAAAAACATTTTACCCTTGAACTGGAAGTCTGGCTTCAACCTGCTGGCGGAGATGAAATTTGTATCGCCCGATCCAATTCTCGGTATCTATACTGGAATTTCGCCCAGATGATTGCACATCACACAGTTGGTGGCTGTAACCTGAACATTGGTGATGTACTGGCAACAGGTACAATATCAGGCAGTACACCTGGCAGCTATGGATCACTACTCGAACTAAGCTGGAATGGCGAGCGTCCACTGTATTTATCAGAAGCCATAAGCCGAACATTTTTAGCCGATGGCGACACGATAACGCTACGAGGTTGGGGCTTTTTGAACGGTGTTCGCGTAGATTTGGGCGACGTAACCGGAACGATTCATTCATGATCACAGTCAATCCTGCCGATTTAAAACCCAATGAGTTTTATCGCTATATGATTAGCACAATTGGCCCGCGCCCAATTGCGTTGGCCAGTACGATAGATGCGCAGGGAACTATCAATCTGAGCCCCTTCAGCTTCTTCAATCTCTTTGGCTATAACCCAGCCACACTGGTTTTCGCCACAACGATCAACCGGCATGGCCATAAGAAGCACACGTTGCTCAATCTGGAAGAAGTTGGCGAAGTAGTTATCAATGTGGTGAATTACCCGATGGTTGAGCAGATTTCGTTAGCCAGCGCTGAATTTGAACGGGGTGTCAATGAATTCGAGAAGGCAGGCTTTACAGCTGTTCCTTCTGAGCGAGTTCGCCCGCCCAGAGTCGCCGAATCCCCCGCTTCGTATGAATGTGTCGTAAAGCAGATTATCAATACGAATGCCCAGTCGGATCAGGACTCGCCGGGAACGGGTCATTTAGTTATCTGCGAAGTCGTACTAGCGCATTTTCAGGAGTCTATTTTCAACGACAATGGTGGCATTGATCAGGCGCGCATTGATTTGGTTGGACGGCTCGGTGGCGACTGGTACAGCCGGACAAACGCTGATGCATTATTTGCCGTCAGCCGACCGCAGATAGGCATGGGCATCGATCAGATTCCTGCCGCAATTCGTAACAGCGCGATTTTAACGGGCAATGATTTAGGGAAATTAGGCAGTTTTACAGCCATGCCAACGCCTGAGGACGTAGACGCGTTTCGATCTTTGGGAAGCCTGAACGAAATATTCGACGAAGCTCGAAATGGTTGCCAGTATTTACCCGATTTACTACACCTTCGGGCCAAACAATTACTGGCCAAGAACAAAGTGAAAGAAGCATGGCTGACGCTGTTGGCGGGGCAATTGTAATGGACCAGCGGGTTTATTGAATCCTGTATCAGCCCACGGCTTTAGCTGTGGGTTTAGTCAAAGTTGGATTCATTCCATTAACCGTTTCAACGGTTTTAACACATGCTAAACCGTTGAAACGGTTATTTTTATCGGCGTTATTTTCCAGGAACCCACAGCTAAAGCAGTGGGCTGATACAGAGCCGATTCGACCCTTATTTACCTCAAATCCATAAACCTGGTGACCCGTAAAAATCAACCCTAGCTAACGTCAATCTTAATTTTACCCCGGATTACATCCTGGAAAAACGTTTTCAATTCTATAAAAAGGCGGCTATAATGCATGGCTTCTCGTCTCGGTTAATAGCTTCTTAAGGCTGTCTTACATTGTCCAGTTCGACCCCTACAGGGTCGCATGTTTATAGCTCGAACATATTACTATAAATATACGACCCTGTAGGGGTCGAACTGGATTCTAATGTATTTTTTTCTAGCGAACATTGGAATATCCTTTTACTTTTTATCAAGATACCGTACTAAATCTTCAATCGACTGAATACCCAACTGATGCGCTTGCTCTCGTCGCATCATGAGGCAATAGCTATTATTAAAGCCTAGTGGTTTTAACCAATCCATCTTGTATTTCTGCTGAAACTGTTGGCGCACAAATTGATAAACCGAATCGGTTTGCATGGGCAGTTGCTCCAATGTAGAGGCTGACGGCTGTAGAATAACCAGCAATCCTGTTCCCGTATATTCAGGGTAAAAATCAATGGCACCCGTTTGGAGGGCATCGAAGCATATTTGTGTACCGCCAAGCCCTGTTTTTGTTACGACACGTAATGGCGTTTGTCCCTCGATCAATTGCCGGTAAATCTCAGCCAGAATATATTGCTCTGTAAATACTTTCGAGCCCATGACTATAGTTGAAGTTCGCTCGCCCGGTTTGGGAGTATTATATAAACCCGCTTGCTTTAGAAATGCACTCGCTATAGCTTCCGGGGATTCTTTTTTATAGTCTGCTTGGTAATTCAGAGCCGTCATTACAGAATCCGTTAGTTTTCCGGCCAGCTTGTTTAGAGTTGGGCCGAGTTCCGGGTAGCGATCTAGTGTCGCCTGCCGAATGGCGGGAGCAGCTGCATATGGAGGAAACGCATGCCGGTTATCAGCCAGAACCAGCAAGTCGAACGCCTTGATACGCCCATCCGTCGAGTAACCGCTGATAATGTCGACTTGGCCCTGATGAATAGCTTCGTACATCAAGTTTTGGTCAATCAGGCGGGGACGCAGTTGAAGTCCATAGGTTTTCTGCAAACCGGGATAGCCATCTGCACGACCATAAAACTCGTGCGCAAATCCAGCGATGAGCTTATCCTGTCGGCCGGGTAACAAATAAAAAGCCGATAGAAAAGGGACCAGAATCACAAAAGCCAGTGCGCCAATTCGCAATTTCTTAACGGACAATCGTTGAAGTCTGGCCAATCCGAAGTCAAAGCCAACAGCCAGTAACGCGGCCGGAATTGCCCCCGCCAGCATCATATTCACGTTACTTAGGGCAATCCCGCTGAAAATAAACTCACCTAATCCACCGGCTGCTACATAAGCCGCCAGTGTGGCCACGCCTACGTTGATAACCGTTGCGGTACGTACTCCCGCGAAAATGACGGGCAAAGCCAATGGTAATTCAACCTTGGTCAGGATCTGGTTATCTGTCATACCCACGCCTTTCGCAGCTTCTTTCACCAATGGGTTAACTTCGGTAATGCCGACATACGTATTCCGAATGATGGGCAGGAGTGCATATAGAAACAAGGCCACCAAAGCAGGGCCAACGCCAATACCCAACAACGGAATCAGGAAACCCAGAAGCGCTACGCTCGGCACCGTTTGCAACACACCTGCCACACCCAGTACACTACTAGCCAATTTGGTTCGTCTCGAAATCAGGATACCGAGCGGCACCCCAATCAGCAAGGCGAGCAACAGCGATACAAACGTCAGACCAATGTGCGTCAGGGTTTGCTCCAGCAGTTTATCGGCATGCTCGCGGATGAACGAGAAGAAGTCAGTCATTCAGTCGGTGGGGTTTATCGTCCAGAAAATCCCGAACGAAATCGTTAGCAGGTCGTTTCAACAACTCACTAGGCGGCCCAATCTGCACAATTCGTCCCCTGTCCATCAAGGCAATGCGGTCGGCGAGTTCGAGAGCTTCACTTACATCGTGCGTAACGAGCACAACCGTCGTCTCCTTTAATTCATTGAGGCCGAACAGTTCACGCCGAACATGCCGCCGGGTAAACGGGTCCAACGCCCCAAATGGCTCATCCATCAACACAACTGGTGGCTTGGCTGCCAATGCACGTGCCAGTCCAACCCGCTGCCGTTGACCACCACTCAATTCAGATGGGTAGCGCGTCAGTACCGTTTTAGGAAGTTGCAGCTTTTCGATCAGTTCGTGAGTTCGTTGCTGAATAGCCTTTGTCTCCCAGCCTAACAGTTTCGGGACGGTGGCAATAGCCTCAGCAATTGTATAATGTGGAAACAAGCCTCCATCCTGAATAACGTAGCCGATCTGCCGGCGAAGTTCGGGGCCGAGTTGTTGCTGAACGTCTATGCCCGCCACACTGATCGAGCCACTGGTAGGCTCGATCAGGCGGTTAATCATTTTGAGCGTGGTGGTTTTACCGCAGCCACTAGTGCCTAATAATACAAGGGTTTCGCCCTGCCCAACTGTTAGCGAGACACCGTCTACAGCCGCGTGTGATGCAAATCGTTTGGTTAGTTTCTGAATCTCGATCATTCGACTATCTGAACACCTTTCCAGAAAGCAACCCGGTCTTTGATCTGACTCGCAGCTGGCTTAGGATCAGGATAATACCAAACCGCGTCGGGGTTGGTGGTGCCATTTACAGTTAGTGAATAATACGAAGCCAGGCCTTTCCAGGGACAGATTGTGTGTGTTTGACTATCACCCAGACATTCGGGTTTCACCGATTCTTTCGGGAAGTAATGGTTGTTTTCGACCACAACGGTATCGTTACTTTCGGCAATAATTTCGCCGTTCCAGATAGCTTTCATAGGCTGATAATTAGACGTTTGTAAGGGTACAACCCAGCAATACAGGAACTAGTTTTATTTCAACACCTGTACTTCAATCACCGAACTATCGTATACTCGGTGAGTAGCCTTCTGAAAGTCTTTTTCATCAGCTTTAAAGATGTTGTCCACATATTTCTGTGGATTTCTGTCGATAAGTGGGAACCAGGTACTTTGTACCTGAATCATAACCCGATGCCCCTTTTTGAACGTATGCAATACATCCTGCAAGCGGAAATTCACATCTGTTACTTCACCCGGTTTAAAGGGCTCTGGTTTCTCAAATGAGTTGCGAAACCGGCCCCGCATTACCTCCGAACGTACCATCTGCTCATAATTACCGAGGGTAATATTCTTGTTGGGCATGTAAGGATGATTCGGCTCATCGGGCGGATACACATCAATCAATTTAACGACCCAATCGGCATCAGTTCCAGTAGTACTCACTTTGAGTTTAGCCATAATTTCGCCACCCAGTGTTAGGTCTTCGGTCAGAACATCGGTTTTAAACGTCAATACATCAGGCCGACGACCCGCAAAACGCTGATCCTCTGACATATAGTTGAACGGCGTAAAACCTTGCGTTGTCGTAATGTCTTCGGTGTAAGGCACCGGTTTCATCGGGTCACTGATGAATTCCGAATAGGCATTGCCCGCCTGTTGCGCCAGTTGGCCATTGCTGGCCAAGAAAAACTGCATCGGTTGCGCATTGGCAGCTGGCCATTTATCGAACGTTTTCCACTCGTTGCGACCCGTGTTGAACAGATAGGCTTCGGGTAATCCAGTCTTGCCATCGCCCGCGCCTTTCAGGAAGTGCGTAAAGAATTTGGCCTCGATATTTCGCTGATAAAACGTAGCGATGCTATCGCCAAAATAGACATTACTGTGCAGCGTATGGCCCGTCTCGTACGACCAACGACCATGCCCAAACGGCCCCATAACCAGCGTATTATAGATGCCGGGATTATTTTTTTCAACCGTTTTATAGATGTTCAGCGGGCCCGGCAAGTCCTCTGCGTCGAACCAGCCACCCACAGTCATGAGGGCATGTTTAACATTTTTGAGATGCGGAATAATGCTCCGTTTCTGCCAGAATTCGTCGTAGTTCGGGTGGTTAACAGTTTCCTGCCAATAGAAATTATCCTTGTAATACTTATCGACATTTTTGAGTGGGCCGAGATCCAGTTGCCATTGAAAACCATCCTTCGACTTGGTATTGATAAATGCATTGTTGTACCAGGCTTGCGTAGTTGGCTGTGGGTGTTGAATCCCAAACACCGGAAACGTGAATAAATAAGCCTGAATAAACGCACCATTGTGGTGAAAATCGTCGAAGAAAAAGTCCGAGATTGGCGCTTGTGGCGATGATGCTTTCAATGCCGGGTGAGCGGCCACAGCGCCTGCAATGGTGTAAAAGCCAGGATAACTAATACCCCACTGCCCTACTCGGCCGTTGTTATTTGGTATGTTTTTAAGCAGCCATTCAATGGTATCGTAGGTATCGGAACTCTCATCGACGAGGGTTGTATTCACTGGTTTTGTAACACTCTTTTTGCCCTTAGTCGCTACGGCAACAGGTTGCTGATCGGTTACGGTCGGTGTCATGTTTGTCCAGATGCCTTCCGACGCCCAACGTCCCCGAACGTCCTGATACACGAAGATGAACTTGTCGCGCATGAGTGTTCCCGAAGGGCCAACCTGTGCAGGATACGTATCGGGACCGTAAGGCGCTACGCTATAGCACGTCCGCTGCATCATAAACGGATAACTACTTGTTGGTGAGGCATCCTTCGGAACATAGACAGTTGTATGCAGTTTTGTGCCATCGCGCATCGGAATTTTGTATTCCGTCTTCTGGTAATTATCCCGAACAAAGTTTCCAGCGGTCGTAAGTTGCGCCTGGGCTGGAACGATGAAAGCAAACGCGAGAAGTGCGTAAAGCCAGTATTTCATAAAGGTGCCGTATTGATGGAGTTGATACCTGTAAAGATAACGATATGCAGGACTGAGTAACAACAAAAAACGCCCATTGGCTATAGGCGTTTTGGTGAATGTATTTAGTAACGATTGGCCTTACAAGTCACGAGCTTTGACATGGACAGGTTTACCATCGCGCTCAATAACCAGTGTGTCGTCATCACGCTTGGCTTTCTCGACTAATCGTTTGTGAGCTAACCGAAAGCCGTCCATGACCTTTTCCGAAATGTCTTCTTTTTTAGTTGCCGTTTCCATGCTCACTTCTCAAAAAATTCCACAAGACAGAATCCTTAATTATCTCCTGCATTCGTAAACCGCCATGTGCCACTTCAATGGGTTCTTCACCGCTATTGTTGACAACCCAAAATGAATCACAAATCGGCAGATAAAGCGTAAATAAGTTCTTTAGTGCCCGTTCGTATCTGCGATAAACAACATCGGTAGGAATATGGTGCCCACCCATTGAAACACGCTTTGCTACACGGCTAACAGCCATTTCAGGCGAGGATAAATATATAAAAAAAAGTGTAACACTATAACCAGCCTCCTTGGCACGCCGAATCGTTTGTACATAAGAGCGAGTTGAAAGCGTCGTCTCAAAGGCAAAATCAACGTCTTTGGAAATTAAAAAGTCAATTCGCTGCAACATAATTCGTCCGGCCTCAAAAGCCACAGAATCAGGTCGAAACGGCGACAATCCACGAGCTATTTCGTCTGCGTTTACAAATTCCCAAACGCTCAGTATCTCAGGCAAGAGTGTATAAGCAGTTGTCGTTTTTCCAGCTCCATTCGGGCCAGCCATGATATATAGGTTTGGCATCTTATCAATCGGTCGCTTCGAGCGTAAAGATATGCTCAACCGGTTTACCAAACACCTGTGCCAGTTTCAGTGACAAAATCGTGGAGGGAACGTAGCGGCCCGTTTCAATCGAGTTAATCGTTTGTCGACTTACGCCAATGCGATCAGCCAGATCGGCCTGTGACAGATTCTGTTCGGCCCGTTCAACTTTAAGCCGGTTTTTCATAACGCAAAATAGTTGTTCCAAAAATAAGCCAGCGAAACCGGATAATGAATACTACCAAGACAGTAAACATGTTATAGACCATAACATTAAAAAAGGCATTGTCATACAGCGTCAAAATGGCAATAGCCAGTATGATATAATTGGCATAAACGCTCCATTGCAACGCTTCGAGCCGAAGTTGACCTATCATTTCATCTTCAACCTTCTCTCGTGAGAATGCTATGAATAACAGACCTACAATAGTACCAACACCTGCTATTTCATCGGTCATATTTTGGCTACCAGCAGAAAAGAAGCCTTCAAGCGTAAGAGTGCCTGTTGGTGGCTTAGCATTGAATAAAAGCTCCTTAATTAAGGAAATAATATCTAACTCATAATACATTGCTGCCAGCCCGAGGATAGCCGAAGGAATGAAAATAATCCAGCCAATAAACCGGAAGCGATGCGGGAAAAGCCATTTTGTTTTCATAGATATGTAAAGTTTATTTGACACAACAAACGTAAATTTTGTTTTCCATTATGTCAAGTTAATTTTACATAAATAACAAAAAAAATAGTGGAACATGATATGGATGAATACCCGTGCCAGATTCCAAATTCACATTTTGAAGATCTCTTTCATCAGCATCCACTTCTCGCCCGGTTTCGCCATGGGCAGAGACTGCTGGTAACCCCACATGAGATTCTCCCATTCCTGCACCTTTGGGTTGGCGGCATCAGCCGCTGCTTTCACGTCAAACGAGAAGGTTTCGTCTGTTTCCATGATCATAAACAGGCGATTGCCGATCCGGTAAATTTCCATTTCGGTGATGCCATAGTCACGAATACTGGCTTCAATAGCGGGTTGAAGCTTTTTGTGATACTGTTCATACTCGGCAATCAGAGCCGGGTCATCTTTGAGATCAAGGGCAAGGCAATAGCGCATCAGAACCGGGATTATTGACCGGGATTTAGCTGATTTAGGGATTTTCTGGATTTTGTTTTAAACAGATTCGCGTCTTTGACGCGTAAACAAAGTCCAGAAAATCCCTAAATCAGCTAAATCCCGGTTCTGACTAAGGTACATAGGTTTCCAGCACTGTCATGTCGCCGTCTGGAATCAGGGTTATGTTATCGATGGATGCGGGAATCAGAGCACATTGGCCCATTTTGAGCGATTGGCTATAGCCTCCCGGAGTTTCGATGGTCAGGCCACCCGCCACACAGATCAGGATCACGAAGGAGTCGATATGTGTGTAGTCATGAGCAACTTCTTCATTAAAATTCAGTACGTTCGTTACGAAATAATTACTCGTAACGGCGTTAACGCTCTCATTTAACTTCTTGTCGTACTGCGTTTTGTAATGGTCGTAGTGGTGATAATCAATGGCGTCGACGGCCAGTTCGGTGTGAAGTTCGCGCTTCTGGCCAGTGGTTGCATCTACGCGATCGAAGTCGTAAATCCGGTAGGTGGTGTCGGACGTCTGCTGGATTTCGGCTAGCAATAATCCCTTGCCAATGTAGTGAACGCGACCAGCGGGCAGGAAAAATACATCGCCAGGGTGAGCGGGTTCGATGTTCAGCAAGTCCTGAATGGTGTTGTCGGCTACGGCTTTAACGTACTCGTCTTTAGTCACTTCCCGATTGAAGCCCGAGTTAAGTTTTGCGCCTTCATCAGCCTGCATAATGTACCACATCTCGGTTTTACCGAAGCCGCTTTTGCGTTGTTTGGCCAGCTCATCATTCGGGTGAACCTGAATGGATAGATCGTCATTGGCATCAATGAATTTCACTAGTAGCGGAAACCGATTGCCATACTGCTCGTAAACGTGTTTCCCAACAAGTTCACCTTTGTATTGCTCCACCAGTTCGTGTAGCGATTTCCCTTGAAGACTACCTTCTTTTACAATCGATACGTTGCCTTCTACATCGGAGACTTCCCAAGTTTCACCACAGTTGGGCAAGGGAGCGAAGTCTTTCTCCAGAATTGTTTTGATTTTCTGGCCTCCCCAGATTTTGTCTTTGAAAATGGTTTCGAACGTCAGCGGATATAACATGAGGGAAATGAACCGTGCAAACGGCTACGACTGATTGTTGGATGAGGAAATTAACTGCCAAAGTAAAGCATTTGTTGGTCTACTCCTCTTCGCTGTTATTTAATTTGGCTAACAAATTATAGGCGCCCTTCACCACAATTGGGGTTTGCTTCGCGTTAATATCGCCGGGCAGGGTTATAGATACATAACCATTTTCCCGAACGCCGGGCTTCACTTCCACTTGTCGAAATTGATATGTTATTGGATTGACCTCCTTCTTTTCCAGAATATAGATGTAGTGTTTGCCGCCAAAATTAACGATAGCCTCTTCAGGTAGCGCAGGCAATGGCTGCGTTTTCACATCAATCTGAGCCGAGATATAGCCGCCTGGAATAAAGTCATTGGCATAGCCATCCGGGTGTACTAATACCGAAATCGTTCGGTCGGCAGCGATGGATTTACCGATCAGGAAAATTTCACCCCGATGTATCAGACTAGCATCTCCCCCCATACCGAACCGAACGAGTTGACCCACATGAATCCGGCTAATATCTTTCTCGAAAATAGTTAACCGAACGTGCGGGTGCGTTAAATCTGTAATCTGTACCAGTACATCGGCAGGGTTCAGGTAGCGGCCATTATTGACCGGTACGTCGGTGACGAAACCCGATACCGGCGAGGGAACGCTAATTATACGAGTCAGCGTGGCGGGTGTCAACGTAGCCGGATTGATGTGCAAAAGCGCAAGTCGCTGAGCCATACCAGCCAGGTGAGCCTGCAAGCTCTGACGATTAGCTCGGGTTTGTTGGAATACCTTCAGTGCATTGACGTTTTCTCGACTCAATTCCTGTTGCCGTTCAAACTCCAGGTCGGCATATTCCAGTTTCGCCTTTGTATCCAGGTAATCCTGTTGAAGCTGAATGTATTCAGGATTTTCGAGCACGACCAACGTCTGCCCTTTGCTGATACGCATTCCCGGTTCCAGTCCAATTTTCCTGATATAGCCGCCAAATGGTACCGAAACCGATACCTGATTTTGAGCCGGCACATCGAGTGAGCCGTTCACTTTCAGTGTAGTACTAAGACTTCGAGGCACAGGCTGTCCGAGTTGAATACCTGCCACGGTGTATTGTGCCTGCGTCAGAGCAACCCTCACAGGGTCGTCAGATTTCTCAGTGGAATCTACGGCTGTAGTAGATTCTGTGGTCTTTTCAGTAGTGGTATCAGTATTGGATTTTTCAGTAGACTGGCAAGCCAACACGCCGACTATCCCGCCAATTAACAGCAGGCAAAGCCGAACAAGACGAATAGATGAATGATTGAAAGTCATATAGAAGTACACTGCGACAAGCACTTATGGATTGCCAGCCAGGTAGTTAATGTATAAAACTGATTGATTGTACTGATTCAGCAGATCGAGGTAGTTCAGACGAATGGTAAGCGCCTGCTGAATGGCTAGTGAAAATTCGACATAGCCAATATCTCCACCGCTGAATGATCGACGGGCATTGGTTTGAATAAGCTGCGCCTGTGCCAACCCATTTTGTTCATAATAGGTAAGCGCATCACGATATTGCCCATATTGGGTTACGGCCTGAGTTATCTGTTGTTGAAGCGCCAGTTGCTGACTTTGCAGTTGCGTTTGGGCGAGCTGCTCTCCAACGCGGGCGGCCTCAATTCTTGCCCGTCCGGCCCCGCTCAACAAGGGAAACGTTACCCCAATCTGACCACCGTAGAATCGATAGCCAGGCCCGAAATACAGTTCCTGTCCATCGATCAACTGGCTACCGACGAGTGTCTGCGAGAAAATACCAAGCAGAAAATCGGGTTTAAGGCGCGCCTGCTCGACAGAACGAGATTCCTGAGCAACGCGAATCTGTTGCTGTAACTGACGCAGAAGCGGATTTTGCGCAAGAACCGTACTATCTGTCGGAATCGTCAATGTTAGTTTAGGCAACTCCTGCTCTGGAATGTTGACGGGTTCCGTGCGATAAAGCAATGTCTGCAAACGCGTTCGTGTAGCGGTTTGATTGCTTTCGTTCTGAGCCAGTCGTACACGTTGATCAGCCAGTTGGCTTTCGGCCGTAGCTTTTTCCAGACTTCCGGTTTCCCCTACCCGATACCGAAGATTAGCTGCCTTGACAAACTCGGTTAGGATCGTATCCTGCTGGTGGTAAATGCGCGTTTTCTGCTGAAGATAGACCAGATCGTAGTAGGTCGATTTTACCTGATACTGAACATCATTTCGAGTAACGAGTACCTCAAGTTGGCGAGCCGAAACGGCCTGATCATTCAAGTCAGCCAGTCGACGCATGAGCGTTGGATTCGGAATGGTCTGGGTTACCGTTAGGTTGTTATCAAACCGGCGACTATTATACTGACCCAGCATACCCACAACCGATAGTCGCCCGGCATCGTAAGCTGTTCGACGTAATGCTTGTTGCTGGCTCACGCCCAGTCCAGCTACCTGAACCTGCGCATTACGATTACTTGCCTGTTGCACCGCCTGATCAAGTGTAATTACCTGCAAAGGAGCCACTTGTGAAAAACCAATTGTCGACGATGCCACTAGTAACCCAATGATTCTAGCAACAGAAGGCGACTTTTTCCTGGCAGTTTTGATCTCACGATCAAGTGATTTCTTTTCCATTAGCGAATACAGGATTGGTAAAATAATCAGTGTCAATAGCGTTGCGGTCAACAAGCCACCAATGACAACGGTAGCTAAGGGTTTCTGAACTTCGGCCCCTGCCGAATTGGAAACCGCCATTGGAATAAAGCCGAACGACGCGACAAGAGCCGTCATGATAACCGGTCGCAAGCGCACCTCAGCACCCTTTCGGATAATCTCGATCATATCGGTCAGTCCCTCTTCGTGCCGCAGACGGTTGAATTCGGCAATCAGGACGATACCGTTCAGCACCGATACTCCGAAGAGGGCAATAAAACCGACACCTGCCGAAATACTAAATGGCATACCGCGTAGCAACAGGGCAAATACACCCCCAATGGCCGCCATTGGAATCGCCATAAAAATGAGCAGGCTCTGACGAACAGAATCGAACGTAAAAAAGAGTAAAGCAAAAATCAGTGCGAGAGCAATGGGTACGGCGATACTTAGTCGTTGCTTGGCATCAACTAAGTTCTGAAACTGGCCACCATAGGTAACATAGTAACCCGCCGGAAACTTAATCTGCTGATCGACTTTCTGCCGAAGTTCGTTCACGATACTTTCCACATCTCGCCCGCGCACGTTGAAACCCAAGGTGATACGTCGGTGGGTATCGTCACGCTGAATTTGATTAGGGGCCTGCTCCATTGTCACCTTTGCCACTTCCGACAGCGGAATCTGCTGGCCCGGACTGGAAGGTCCAGTTGGCGTGGCGATATAAACGTTCTGAATATCTTCAATACGTTGCCGCTTATCGGCAGCCAGCCGAACAACCAGATCAAAGCGTTTTTCGCCTTCGAAAACCAGGCCTGCCGATTGCCCTGCAAAGGCGGTATTAATGGTTTGGTTGACATCGGCCACGTTCAAGCCGAAGCGCGCTAGTTGATTCCGGTCTAGCTTGATCAGAATCTGCGCTAAGCCTGCAACCTGCTCAACGTACAGATCTTTTGCCCCATCAATGCGCCGGATAATGGCGCCCACCCTGTTAGCTAGTTTTTCCAGTTGATCGAGATCTTCGCCATAAATTTTCAACGCGACATCCTGCCGTGCGCCTGTCATCAATTCATTGAAGCGCATCTGTACAGGCTGCTGAAAGCCAAAAGTTACTCCTGGTATTACCGATAAAGCCTCCGCCATTTTCCCTGCCAGTTCATCACGGGTTTTGGCCGACGTCCACTGATCTTTTGGTTTTAAAATTATCATCTGATCGGCTGCTTCGATCGGCATCGGATCAGTTGGAATTTCGCCGGAACCAATTTTTGCAACAACCTGCTCTACTTCGGGGAACTGTTTCAGCAAAATTCGCTCGGCTTTGAGCGTCGCATCGACCGTTTCGGATAAAGAACTGCCCGTTAGTGTACGGGTGTCAACCGCAAAATCGCCTTCATCCAACTGCGGAATGAACTCGCCACCCATACGGCTAAACAGAAATCCGGCTAGCGCTAATAAGCCCAAAGCCCCAAGCAAAATGGGCAGTCGATGCCGCAGTGATCCTAATAGTACTGGTTCGTAAAACCGTTGGAGCTGCTTCATTAGCTTAGCCGAAAACGTCTCCTTGTGAACGACTTTTTTGTCCAGTAACAAGGACGAAATCATGGGCACATAAGTAAGCGACAGGATAAACGCGCCCAGAATAGCAAACGCGACCGTCAGGGCCATGGGTCGAAACATTTTGCCTTCCACTCCCGACAACGCCAGAATAGGCAGGTATACAATCAGAATGATAATCTCGCCAAAAGCAGCCGATGACCGAATTCGGCTAGCTGCCCCAAAGACCTCATTATCCATTTGCTCCTGTGTGAGAGTCTGGTCTTTATTTCGGAGGATAATGTGATGCAGCGTAGCTTCCACAATGATAACGGCCCCATCGACAATCAATCCAAAGTCGATAGCCCCAAGGCTCATCAGGTTGCCCGATACATCAAAGAGATTCATCATCGAAATAGCGAAGAGCAAGGCAAGCGGAATCACCGAAGCAACTACTACGCCTGCCCGCCAGTTACCCAACAGTAATACCAGCACCAAAATGACGATAATAGCCCCTTCCAACAGGTTGCGTTCTACAGTACCGATGGCACTATTGACCATTTTTGTACGGTCCAGAAACGGGATAATCTGAACGCCTTCTGGCAACGTTTTTCTGATTTCAGCGATCTTGTTTTTTACGGCCTTAATCACTTCAGACGAATTTCCGCCCTTGATCATCATCACGATTGCTCCAACAGTTTCGCCCTGACCATTGCGCGTTACGGCCCCATAACGTACCGCCGAACCCATTTGCACCTGTGCAACATCGCGCACTCTTACAGGTAATCGTTGATCATTCAGCCTTACAACAACATTAGCAATGTCGTCAATGGAACTAATCAACCCATTAGACCGAATAAAGAAGGCGTTGGGTTTCCTGTCAATATAGGCACCACCCGTGTTCTGGTTGTTTTTTTGTAGGGCCGTAAACAAGTCATTGACAGTGACCCCCATACTGCGCAGTCGATCAGGATCAACAGCGATCTCATATTGTTTAAGCAGTCCCCCGAAACTACTCACATCTGCTACACCAGGTGTTCCAAGCAGTCCTCGACGGATAATCCAGTCCTGAATGGTACGTAGATCGGCCAACGAGTATTTACTTTCGTAGCCCTTTTTGGGGGCAACTGTGTATTGGAAAATTTCGCCCAATCCGGTTGTAACAGGAGCCATTATAGGTGTACCAACGCCCGGCGGAATCTGGGTTGTTACAGTCTGTAATCGCTCGGCAATCTGCTGCCGTGCCCAATACACATCGGTTGCATCGCTGAATACAACCGTTACGATAGACAGCCCAAAGCGGGAAAACGACCTGAGTTCGATCAGACCGGGTATGTTGGAGAGCCCGACTTCCACTGGAAATGTAACAAGTCGTTCGATGTCCTCAGCCGCCAGCGACGGGCTACTGGTAATAACCTGAACTTGATTATTGGTAATATCGGGTACTGCATCAATCGGCAATTGTGTCGCCGACCAACCGCCCCAGGCTACTAATGCCAAGGCCAGAAAACCAATGATGAGTTTGTTATGTATTGAAAAATGAATGATGGTGTTCAGCATAGTGACTACCGTAAATAAGTCGGCTAATAATATCCTCTAAGGCAGGCCACCATGGCCTGATACATGCAGGAAATAATACGACCAGGGCCGTATGGCGTGCAGAATGACGTATGCCATTAGTCTGTCGTTTCGAACGATCAAACACAGCACAAAAGCAGGAAAACAGGGCAAGTAAATAGGCCAGCCAGTATAGTAATACCACATGAACGGGCATAATTCGGCCTACAGGTACGCAAAAGCTAGCGTCTGGGAGGGTTTATTAGGGAGAAAACCGATAGAAACGAATACAGATTTGTATAGCGCGAGAACGCCATCTGAGAAAAAATCCCCACCGATAGACACGATGTAATGCTTAATCGAAGGTTATTCGGCATGAAACCATTAACCATATGGCCTACCGAAGGCAAGTTGTGGTGACTGTGGTTAGGGTGCTTGTGGTGTTCTGAGTTTTCGCCATAATGCATGACCATAAAATCAGAGAAACTCAGATTATGGTCATGATCTGCTTTTACATGTTGCTGGTAATGCTGTATCAGTTCGACCAGTTTGGTCGACTGATCGACGCCAAAACCGGGCAGCAAACTGCTCCCCAGAATTAGACCCGCCAGCAAAAAAGCAACGATTGATTTCATGAACCCGCTTTCTTTTAGGTGCTAAACGCAAGGTAGCGCTGAAAGTTTATATAGAGCAGTTCCTCCAGCTAATTTAGAAATAATCCAGTAGATGATAGCGCGAGCGTCCGCAACGGTTGCCCAATTTGCTCGCGCTATCGCTCATCATTCTCCTTCTCGCGCCGATGCTTTATAAACGCCTACTTCCGCCAGCTCTACCGAACCATTGGCATTGGCAATGATCAAACGAAGCTTCGACGATTTCACGGTCGGGAAACGTAATAACCGTTTATAGCCTACCGTTGTGAATGTCTGAAGTGGCTTCCATGCCGAACCATCCCAATACTCAACCCGCCCACTGGCAATACGTTGTCCATTGGCAATATTTTCCTGAATCGACACGCGATCAAAGGGTTGCTCGCCATTTAACTCAATGGTTAGCGGTTGATTGGCAGACAACGTCGTGAATGTGCCAAGCTGTTTATCAGTAAGCTTGGGCTGTTTAGCCACCAGATTTTGTTTAAATGTTTCGTCTAGAATCCTGCGAAACTCTTTCAAACTCGCCAGATCAGGCTCTGAGAAAAGACCCTCACGATTGGGAGGCACATTCAGCAACAACAAACTATTCCGGCCAACCGACTGGTAATAAAGATTGACCAGGTTTTTGCCTGAGCGCACTTTAGCATCTTCCTTTTCATGATAAAACCAGCCGGGTCGGATAGATACGTCGGTCTCTGCCGGAACCCATTGTTTACCCGTCGCGTCACCCCGGTTCAGGTATTTGGAATCAGCTACACCAGGAGCTAATCCATCAGTATTGATTGTCGACCAGCAGGTTTCGCCCGCGTTCCCAGCTTCGTTACCCACCCATCGAACATCAGGCCCAGCATCCGAAAACATGACCGCATTGGGTTGTAACTCCCGAACCAGCGCCCAATACCCAGCAAAATCGTACGTCATATCTTTGGCATTTTCGCCCTTCGCCCCATCGAACCAGACCTCCGAAATAGGGCCATAATTAGTCAGCAATTCGCGCAACTGGCTTTTGTAATAATCGTTGTAAGCAGCTGTGCCATAGCGCGGTTCATGACGATCCCAAGGCGATAGATACACACCGAATTTCAAACCAAATTCACGACAGGCATCGGCTACCTCACGTACCACATCACCTTTCCCGTTCTTCCAGGGGCTATTTTTCACGGAATGCTCGGTCATTTTGGATGGCCATAGGCAGAAGCCGTCATGATGCTTGGCCGTAATGATGGCCATTTTGAAACCGGCTTCTTTCAGGGCTTTAATCCATTGACGAGCATCCAGTTTCGTAGGATTAAATATTGCCGGACTTTCGGTGCCATCACCCCACTCTTTATCAGTAAACGTATTGACCGTAAAGTGCAGAAACGCCGTGGTTTCCAACGGTTGCCAGGCAAGCTGGCGGGGAGTCGGTTTAACCGTTGGTTGAGCCGTAAGGCAAGTTACCGTCAGTAATACCAATAACCCAGTAAGAGCAGAATAAAAACGCATAATAAATAGGAAAGTCAGTAAGGGAATTAGACTTATTTTTTAGCCCCTAAAAGTAACTAAAAAACAACCTCTCCAACCGGTTATTGACATAGATGCTTACCTAAAGGGCATCAACTTCATAGCGAACAGGCGAACCCTCACGAGACTATTTCGACAAAAGCAGATCAATTAATGAGTACGTATATAGGATTAAGTATATCTACTTATCATATTAACAGGTTCTTATTATTAAGATTTTCTAATTATGTTATTGAACGAATAAAATCTTTATATTACTTACTTAAAAATTGAAAATATTATATATTAACTTATTTATTTTCTATTTTATGTCATTCTTTTTGCCTAATTAGACAAATGCGTTCGGTTTTCATTCATTATTTACGAGTAGCCTTAGTGTTGATTTTATTTATATTAACGCTTATCAGTATAAGTAAAATACCGTTATATGCTCAAACGTTTACGTTACCACAATCAGAGGCCATAACCAGCAAACAGGGATTACCCCAGGCCTTTGTGCCTGCTATTGTACAGGATCGTCAGGGTTTTATCTGGATGGCAACTCGCGATGGCCTATGCCGCTACGATGGAAAGCATTTTAAAGTGTTTCAGCCAACTACGGATGGGAAGCCGGGTATTTCCTCATCAGGTCTTTCAGGGCTGGGGCTCGACAGGTTAGGAAGAATCTGGATCTTCGGCGACCAAAACGCTATTGATATAATGGACCCCGTACGGGAAACATTCGTTAATTTCTCCAGAGAACCTTTTTTTAAACGCCTGTTGGGTCTGGATTTCATTCGCACCCATTATTTCGATCAGAAAGGCCAATTATGGCTTAGCTTTCGTTCCAATAAAATCGCCTGTATTGATCCGATTACGCATCGTTTCCGGCTTTATAAGCTTCCACCTTTTTACTCGGATGACTGTACTTTCATTCAGGATAAACAAAGAACGGTTTGGGTTTCTACTGATAAGGGACTTTATCGACTAGATCCGCTAACCAACCAGTTCATTCAGTACTTTCTTCCCGATAATGCTGTCAGAGGGATTTGTCTACTGCCTAATGGACACCTGTTTATTCAAACAAATCACTCAATACTGATACTGGACACCCGATCCAGTCGTATCCGGTCGTTTGCCTTACCCCATTCAACTACGTCCGCTATAAGCTTGCAGAATAAGAGCATTGTAACAGATAGTGAAGGCAACACGTACTTTAGCAATCAGTATAACGACCTGCTACGATTCAGTGAAACAGAGGGAGTAAACGTATTGGTAGAATTGAAGGAGGGAGTAGCCTTGCGAAGCTTACTTATTGACCGCTCGGACGTGTTATGGGTAGGTACTGACAAAGCTGGTATTCTTAAATACAACCTCAAAGCCAGTCAGTTTAAAGCGGTGCCTTACCAGCACAATTTCTATACAGACCTGTTCATTCGGGAATTAGGCGTCTCTCCCGCTCAAATGCCATTTGAAATCGAGAAGGATATACCCTATTATTTCCGGTATACAGTTGATAAAGCGGGAAAACTGTGGTTCAATACGGGCTACAGGCGTTTTTACAAACTCGATCTACAAACCAAACAGATTACCTCCATTTCTGTTCCACCTACTGTTGGATTACGGCATTATTGGGATAAACCCATAGCTCCTATGGCAACCGACCCTGCAGGCCATGTGTGGGTCGTAACGGATTCGCTGGCTATGTGGTACGAAGCCGGTCAATGGCGACTTTTTCAACATCCTATTCGTGGAAACGATCGGGCAAATGGATTAAGACCACGTGCGAATTCATCCAATGTTATAGAAGGGGAAATACTTCAGGTTGTCGTTGATAAACAGGCCTTATGGATAGCTACCGCTACACAAGGACTATATCGAGTAGATCGTACTAATGGCCAGATCAGGGCGTATAAGCATCAGTCAAAGAATTTGAACTCGCTTAGCAGCAACCAGTTGTTTTGCTTATACGACGACCCTTTTGACCAAAACAGTTTATGGGTAGGTACGTTTGGTAGTGGCCTATGCCGTTTTGACAAACGAACCGGTACGTGCCGTCGATTTTCTACGCAAACCGGCTTACCTAATAACGTAATTTATTCAGCCATTCCTGACCAGCAGGGTTTTCTATGGATTTGTACAAATCAGGGGCTTTGTCGCATGGATCGTCGGACTTTTCAGACGAGTATCTATACAGAGGAAGATGGCCTTCTGGAAAATGAATTCAATCGCTTTCATTTCCTTCACCTACCCAACGACCGTATACTGATGGGAGGTCTGGAGGGCATTACCTCTTTTTTCCCCCGACAATTGCACGATGATACTTATCAGCCTTCCATACAAATCACCAATATTCAATTAAATAACCAGCCGATAATATCAGGCCCATTAACTAATTTCCTTCCTATTCAAGCGGTAAGCAGGCTGGAGTTACCATATAATCAAAACTTTATTGCTGTTCATTTTGCCGCTCTGCAATATAATCGACACAACAAAATTCGGTATCGTTATCAGCTAATTGGGTTGAACCAGCAATGGATTGAAACCCAAGAACCCGTAATTCAATACACCGATTTAGACTGGGGGCGTTACACCCTGAAGTTAAATGCCTCGAACACATCGGGCATTTGGAGCAAACATGTTCGATTGCTTAAGCTAATTATTCGTCCACCTTGGTGGGCTACCTGGTGGGCTATTCTTATATACATTGCCGGAATAGTGACAGTAGGCTATATATTGGTTCAGGCCTATGTGAATCAACAGGAAGCAAAACATCTTAAGGCAATTGATATAATGAAAGCGCGTTTCTTTACCAATATTGCGCATGAATTCAGAACACCGCTAACCTTAATTCTGGGGCCAGTAGAAACATTAAAGAATCGATTACCTAGTAGGGATGATCAGTATCAGCTTGACTTAATTAATAACAATGCCACCCAAATTCTGGAACTGGTTAACCAGTTAATAGACCTATCAAAAGCAGAGGCTCATGCTCTGCGGCTCAATGAAAGTCTGGGCAATCTGAAAGTGTTTATAAACGAATTGGTGCATTCATTTGAGTCACAGGCACAAGCAAAAAGTATTCAATTAATTTTTCAGGCAGAGACCATACATACAAAATATTGGTTCGACTCAGAAAAACTGGCAAGAATTATAACTAATCTTGTAGCCAATGCATTGAAATTTACGCCTATAGGTGGAAAAGTAAGTATAAATGTAGCCGCTGCCCATCCTGGGGCCACTCAGTCAACTCAAACGAATTCTATTCAGGAATCCTGGATTCGGATTATCGTTTCTGATAATGGCATTGGTATTTCGCCAGAGGACTTACCGTATATTTTCGACCGATTTTATCGGGCAGAAAACGGCTCTACCAACCTGTTAAAATCCGATCAGGCTTCCTCCTTCGAACAGGCAGGGACGGGCATTGGGTTAGCCTTAGTAAAAGAGTTAGTTGAATTTCAGTCAGGTATACTTCAGGTAACCAGTAAAGTAAGCTTAGGAACCGCCTTCACCATTTATTTGCCCTATCGCCAAGCCAATACGCTCTCGTTTACACCTACCGAAACAACTGAAACTCTAAAGGTCACTCCAGAGAATAATCAACCTAAGAAACAATCTGACAAGACTTCTCTTGTGTTACTTGTTGAAGACAACAAAATTCTATGTGATTTTATCTTCGAAAATTTATCGAGTACTTACACAATACACCAGGCACAGAACGGAGTCCAAGGTTGGGAACAGGCAATTAACCTAGTGCCAGACTTAATCATCAGCGACGTTATGATGCCTGTTATGGGCGGTTATGAACTTTGTGAGAATCTAAAAAAAGATCCAAGAACCAGCCATATTCCGGTTATTTTGCTGACAGCTAAAGCATCGGTTGAGGATCGGCTGGAAGGTTTATCAGTAGGAGCAGATGCTTACATAGCCAAGCCATTCCACATCCAGGAACTTCAGTTACGTATTCGCAACCTGTTAGAACGACGCCGTCAATTGCAGCAATGGGTATTGGCCAGTATCACAAATATCAGTCCAACCACCCCAATCGACCCACCTTTACCTACCGATCCACTGATCGAGAAACTCTGTCAACTAGTAGAGGAGCATTTAGATGAGACAACGTTTGGTGCCGAAGAACTCATCTTAGCCAGTGGCATGAGCCGGATGAATTTACATCGAAAGTTGAAAGCACTAGCCGATACATCAGCAGGCGAGTTTATCCGTAATTATCGATTAAAACGGGCCGCTCAACTTCTCCGCCAAGGGCATTCTGTAGCTGAAACTGCCTATATGGTTGGCTTCGAAGATCCTTCTTATTTTGCCCGATCATTCCGAAAAGTGTATCAGATGCCCCCTTCTGCTTTTTCTCGCACTATTTAAAAGCTATCTACAAAAAGTAAATACTAATTATACAATTAAATAATTAAAGTATATCAATAAGGTATAATATGAGGTAATGATGAGGTAGTTGGGATATATGTACCGGTTTTTGGTACAAAATCACCGGCTTTTATAAGGCATATAATAGACCTTTGAGAAATCATTAGGCTCTAATTAATGATTTCAAACTATGCATTAAGAACAGCCTACTTAATACCCGCAGTCCATTTACCTACCGTAACTTAAAAGCTATATAGTGTACTGATCACCTAGTGATCTGTTACACTATATAGCGACTTAACTAATTTATTACATCATGGAAGATACCTATTTGGCAGACCAAAAAGCATCTGCTTTTTGTCAAAGCACAAAGGACAAAAATCGTTTTGAAACCATTTACAATCGTTATGTCGGCAAAGTTTATCAGAAATGCCTTTCAATGACCCAAGATCCTGAAACGTCGAAAGATTTCACTCAGGATATTTTTATTAAAGTATATTTTAAACTGAAAACATTCGAGAATCGCTCATCATTTTCTACCTGGCTTTACTCAATTGCCCACAATCACTGCCTTGATCAACTTCGGTTACGTAAACGGACGCGGGTAGAATTACTCTCTGATATAGCGATAGTTGTAGAGGCAGAGTCGGATCAGTCTACATTAAATCAATGGCATATAATGGAGTGTATGATGAATGACCTACCAAGCCAGGAAGCAACCTTATTAAGGCTTAAATACGAACAGGGTTTATCGATTAAAGCAATTAGCGAGCGGTATCAGTTGTCAGAAAGTGCCATAAAGATGCGTCTGCTCCGAACCCGCGATAAGCTACAGACTATGTACATGATGCAATATGGTACATAGCCAGTGGGTTTCGATAATTGGTCAAATCACCTGCTCCAGCATCTGAATGTATCCCTTTACACCCTCAGCAATTTCCCGAATATAAATAAATTCGTCAGCAGAATGCGACCGGGCAGAATGGCCTGGTCCGCATTTGAGTGAGGGACAGTTAAGCACGGCCTGATCGGAGGTTGTTGGCGAACCGTAGGTATAACGGCCCAACGCAAGGCCGGCCTGCACTATAGGATGGTTTATTGGAATAGACGATGGCTTGAGCCGAATTGAGCGAGGTTTTACTTCTGCCTGAATATTTTCTCTGATCGTTTCAATAACTTCTTCGAGGGTATATTGCTCGGTTACGCGCACATCTATTGTAAACGTGCAGGTATCGGGCACAACGTTATGTTGTGTTCCAGCATTGATAATTGTTACCGATAGTTTAATCGGCCCAAGTGTTGGCGATACCTTAGGAAACTGATATGTTGTAAGCCAGTTTATATCTCGAATCGCTTTGTAAATAGCGTTATCACCCTCATCACGGGCAGCATGGCCACTCACGCCATGAGCAGTACAATCGAGTACGAGCAATCCTTTTTCAGCAATAGCCAACTGCATTTCGGTAGGTTCACCCACAATGGCAAAGCTGATTGGTGGCAATTCAGGCAATAGTAATTCCAGTCCATCGCGCCCCGAAATTTCTTCTTCGGCGGTAGCAGCCATCACAATGTTATAGGCCATGCCAGGACGATCGTAGAAGTAAGCGAAGGTGGCTAGTAATGACACCAAGCAGCCCCCCGCATCATTACTCCCAAGGCCAAACAGTTTTTCGTCACGCTCAATTGGGTCGAACGGATCAAGTGTCCAGGATGGGTTTGGTTTAACTGTATCGTGGTGCGAGTTCAGCAGCAACGTTGGTTTATCTGGATCAAAATGATAATTCTGCGCCCATACGTTGTTTTTTAAGCGTTTAAACGGAATCTGTTTTTCCCGGAAAAACGACTCTAGTTGCATCGCAGTCTGATCTTCCTGCCGGCTAAACGACGGGATCGCGATCAGCTGTTTAAGCAATGCAAAGGCGTCTGCCGAAAGAGTAGTTTGTGCCGACTGTTGAGCGTCTAGTTGAGCCATAAAAAAAGCGTTAGCCGCGCAAATATACAGCCAACGTTACAAAGTCTTTAGTGATTCAGTTGCCAGACTCAACGCTTATTCCTCATAAAATGATACGCCCTTCTCCCGTAGAAAGGCTTTAATCACATCGACGTGAACGCATTTTCCGACGTTCAGAAATGGATAATTTGATACCCGTCTTTTTCGTCCATTTACCAGCACCTCATGATCTTCAATATCGAAACCAAGATGCAAATGACTTGTGGCCGACTGCATTCCGTAAATTACTCCATTTGTATCGAACAAGGGACCACCACTTTGCCCTCTCAAACCAGGCGTACTTAGCTCGATACCTGTAATACCCGTTGCATCACCTGCTAACCGGGTTACAATACCATCAATTGGAAAAGAGGGAGAACTTGTACGGCCTGCCGTATTCCACTCAATATCATCGATAGAAGGGTTATAGCGAAAGTTCGTGAATTCAGGAAAGGGATAGCCCAGTCGGCATAAACTACGGCCTGGTTTAATACGGCTTGTATCGCCCAGGAACGTAGCGTGTGAGCGATATAGCAATCGATTATAGCCTTCAAATCGTAGCAAAGCCAGATCCTGAGTTGGGTGGCGCTCAATATGTAGTTGCTGAAATTGATCAACACAGCCAACAAAATTATTTCGTATCCTGATAATCGTGTCGATGTTGAGTTTAAACTTCGCTTCCAATTGACTGATAAGGTGGGCTGCATTTTTTTCCTTCAGTACATTCCGGCGCGCGCCCTGAAACTCCTGATAATTCCGGTAAATCGCATCAGCCTGGGCAACGAGATCAGCGACGTGTTTGCAGGTAATAGCATATCCCTCCTGATTCACAAAAAAAAGAGTAGCTGTACCGGGCACAATCCCATCGTGACCATAAAGTCTGACAATTGAATGTAAAGGCCGGGTAAACAAATCAACGCGTTCAATGGCGTCAACGAACATAAAACATCAGCAAGTTAGTGAACCGCTATAGCGGCAAGTAAAGTGGCAAGTTAACCAATCCCTACGCACTTCTCGCCCAACTTGCTGACGGACTTACTTACTTTTTAGGCTTTACCTTTATTTCAGGCGAATATAAATTGGGAGCTCACTGGTGCTATAGCTGCTGAATCGAATTCATTACCGACTTATCTTCGACGAATCACGAATACCAAGCGGACCGGGCACCGTTGAATCACCTACTTGCCCATGAGCATCCCGAATGCTTTCTTTTGTAGCAGCCGACGTGTCTTCCACAGAGTTTGGTTCAACACGAGCCGTCGAGTCGGTACTGATACCATCGATACTATTCTGATTTTCGCCACACTGCCGCACAAGGAGCCCAATTATCATGATAGCAACAGCAATCATTGCCCAGCGAAGCCAACGCACGTTTTCGTGTCGACGCTCACCTTCTGTACTTTTGGGAATATTGGGATTGATTATCGTTCCACTGAGATTATCAGTTCCCTGTACTTCGGTTTGTGGACCAGCTGGAGTTATCAGATCATTGAACCCTAATAGGCTTCCAACTCCATCTAAGCCTCCAGGTAAGGCCTGTCTAAACTCAGTAGCCTGGCCTAGTAACAGGGTTTTAAGGTTTTCGGCCGTTAATCCTTTTTCCTGCTCCTGCCGTCCCAGAACGCCCATTAGCACTATACCTGCCTGTACCAGAATCGCCTGTACTGATTGCGGCTTTGTGCCACTGTATAAGCTAATGAGTTCGATAACTCGGGTAAGTTTATCGTCAAAAATATGGTCCAGGAAATCGCGCCCAGCAGCGTTTGTTTTAGCAGTAGTCGGATGCTCACCTATCGACTGACTCACGTCCAGAGGTATTGCTCCATAATCTTCTTTATCCAGGAAAGTAACGATTGATGAACTCCCTCCCGTTGTCTGAATACGCCGTGTAAGTGCCCCTAAAAGGGTCGGTAGGGAGCCATTAATGACCTTAAGGGTACTAGCTGATGATTCACTCAGTTCATAGCTCAGCTGGTCGACTACAGCAGGAGTGAACTGCTCTCTCAGGTACGATAATAAATGAACAGCCATGGGTTTTTCATTGAGTTGAGGTCAATAAAACCACCCATATGCCGAAAAAGTTATCGGGTTATTGAGTTATAAAGTTTCAGGACGTGTCGCCCACTTTATAACTCAATAACCCGATAACTTTATACTGTAAAACTACAGTTGCGGAATCCGTAATACCTGATCAGGATAGATCAGATCGGGATCTTTCAGCATTGGTTTATTAGCTTCGAAAATAATGCCGTACTTCATAGGATCACCGTATACTTCCTTGGCAATTTTCGACAGCGAATCACCTGATTTCACGGTGTAATATTTACCTTCTGGTGTTGGCTCATCAACAACCAATTGGTTATCAACAGCTTGTACACCTTCCACATTACCAACAGCCAGTGCGATTTTCTCTGAATCTTCCTGCGACTTTACCGAACCTGTTATAGTAACGGTATCTCCTTTTGTTTTAACAGTCAAACTATTGTAAGCAAGTCCCAGTTGCTTTACATGGTCAAGCAGCGCCTGCGCCCGAACGGGTTCAACTTTTTCGGCGTGCACCGGATCTGGAGCTACCTCGTCTTTGTGAAAAATTTTTTCACCTACTCCTTTAAAAAATGATAAAAGGCCCATTGGATTAGTACAGTTTTAATGAAACATGTGTAATGGCAGGCAATTACGCCAACTCATTCTTGACAAACAACTGATTGCGTTTAAGGTTTGTTTAAGACCCTCCCACGCTCTAGTAAGGATTTGACGATTAATTGGCAGTCTGGTAACAGAAAGCCACTACTTTTGCGTTCTTTTTTTACAATTTTATCTTTCTTTCAACCAACCTATATAACCTAATGCAAGTCAAGAATAGGTTTCGCTGGGAATGGGCTCTGACCATACTCATTGGACTCAATGCCTGTACCAACAATGACATTGATCCCAATGCCGGTACTACTACTGTTGTCCCAAGTAAAGGCAGTGCCGATTTCACGAAATACGTAGCGGTAGGAAACTCGCTAACGGCAGGTTTTGCCGATGGGGGACTTTACCGTGATAGTCAACTTAACTCATATCCCAGTATTCTGGCTGGTCAGTTTACGACCGTCGGTGGAGGCAGTTTCGTGCAACCTTTATTCACTGAAGCACAAGCCGCCGGGTCTGGTTATCTGAAGCTTATCCGCGTTCCCTCACTCGCAGATCCTACTAGCCTGATCACATCCATTGCACAGGTAGCTCCGGGTGCCGCACGAGGGGGTACTACTGCAGGAGGTTCGCCATTATTAACCAAGTTTACAGATGCCAATCAGAATTTAGGGGTACCAGGCATTCGAGTATCTGATATTCTAACAGTAGGCTATGGTTCTACACAGGGTAATCAATACTTTGAGCGATTGTTGGCAAACCCAGCAACGACGTACTTCCAATATATGAGCGATAACCTGAACGGGGCTACGTTCTTCTCCTGCTGGCTGGGTAACAATGACGCTCTCGGTTATGCCACAACTGGGGGCACGACACCGCTGACTCCTATTGACCTATTCACGACAAACTTCACGGCAGCCATGAACAAACTGACAGAAGGCGGTCGTAAGGGTGTTGTCATCGGTATTCCTAATATCACAACAACTCCTTATTTCTCGACAGTAACGGTGCCATTGGCAGTAGCACAAATCAACTTGGCGCTTAATAATCCCACACCAGCCATAACAGCTCTGGTTATCCAAACAGCTCAAGGCGTTCGCGCAACAAAAACTGGCGATTTGCTTATGATTCCCAATGCATTGGAATATGCCAAAATAGGCAGTACTGCAGCCGGCACAAAAACAGGACCTTATGGTCTTAGTGCAACAAATCCATTACCTACTCAATATGTCTTGGATGCAGATGAGGTAACTGCTCTGAACGCTGCTATTGTCGCTTACGATGGTGTTATGAAAGCCCAGGCCGACGCCAAAGGAGCAGCCTATGTTGATCCGAATACCGTCTTAAGCCAGGTAGCCGCTACAGGTGGGATTACCCAAAACGGTATTACTTATACCTCCAGTTTTATTCAGGGGGGCGTATTCAGCCTTGATGGTATTCACCTAACCCCAGCTGGTTACGCGCTGATGGCCAACGAGATCATTAAAGGAATTAATACCAAATACAGCGCGACAATTCCACAAGTTAATCCAGCCAATTACCGTCGCGTCTTGCTACAACAATAAACTTACTTATGAAATTTAGTCAACTTTCATTTGCCACGCTACTTCTATTGAGTACGTCGGCAGCCATTGCCCAGAATACTGTTCGAAGCATCGAATTTGGTATTAAAGGCGGGGCTACATTTACACATGGCTACACCACCATTCCGGGGCAAACGGTAGGGAGCGTTCAAGTCCCCAATCTCGAAAATAAAAACAATGGTATTGGTTATGGATACTCCGGCGGTTTGTGGGCGCGAAAAAACTTCAGCAACTTTTATATTCAGGCCGAGGTCACTTACAATCGGTTTGTACTGAAGCAAATAGGTGCTATAACGGTCGATGTAAACGCTAATTCGGCATTAGCCAATGCACTACCTATTAGCGTACAGCCAGGTCTACTTAATGCGACCTTAAACGTTGTATCTGAGTCGGTTTTGCAGGCGGTTGATGTGCCTATTCTGTTTGGCAAACGCTGGATGGGAGGCAAACTGCGTGCCTATGCTGGCCCTAACTTCATTTTTGTACAAAAAGCAGAAGCCACCCGGACTACCTCAGGAGCCATTAATGCCAACTCAAGCGTGGCTTTTCCGAAAACAGATATTCCAGCTACTACGGGCACCACAAATCTGCTCAATAAATATGAAGCGCAGAATTTAGAAGTAAAAGATTTTACGTATGCGTTAGAAGTGGGTATAGGGTATACACCGGTTTCCTTTTTAGATGTCGATCTACGCTATGCTGCACCTGTTGGTGGTGTATATAAAGATACGGGCATCAAAGGTTTTCTTGGTATTGCAACCCTTTCACTTGGGTTTAAAGTGTTTTAATCAGTTGTTAGTCAGTCATGAAAAGTCAGAGGGGCATCAAGTGGTGCCCCTCTGACTTTTCATGACTGACTAATTTATTCGGTTATCAGTGTATATCCTGTTGCGCCAGCTGGCTTAAGGTGATATCGTACCATTTGATAGCCGCCAGAAGGTTCCGCGTTCGAATCGCCGGATAGGTAAATTGGGTATTTTCGGCAGAGAATATCTCGTTCGACCCACAAACTATCATGTCCCATATAACCCTCTGCAGGAGTTATACGCCAATTGGACAACCCTATATCAGCTTTTCGTTCTGGTAGAAACTGCCAGGCATAAACGTTTCCAAATGAACCACTACCATCGCTGGTGGTGTACACATAGAGTTCAGGAAAGCGATTATTATCCAAGTCTGCTACTTCGGCACCTACTACGGCACCGTCGACTCGAAGGCGAAAATTAGTTAATAACAACTCCCCCCGATAAGCTTTAATAATCATTTCACGAACACGCCCACTGTCACTGGCTGTTACGTTAAAACTATATATGTTGAATCGCAGTGTTTTTGCGTACTGGGGAGCAAGTTTTACCGAGTAGCTTCTTAATGTAATGCGGGATTGTTGAGTTATGGATGTTGCTATATCAGTACGTGGTCGCACATCCTGAATTAGGCGTGTGCCGCCCAATTGGATAAGTCCAAGTATGCCCACTAAAAAACAACGTACCTTTATACCCATTGACTCCGCTTACTGTATGTCAACAACTAACGACACGGAATCAAAAAAAGTTGATTTGATTACGGCTCCAGAAAGGTTTCTCCAATAGAGGTAAGATCAAGCAATGCTGGTAATACTTTATGCCCCTTAACTGTCAGGTTATATTCAACCCGGGGTGGCACTTCATTATAAGCTCTCTTTTCAATTACGCCTAAGTTAACCAATGCCTTAAGTTCTTGAATTAAAACTTTTTCACTCACATCAGGGATCATTCGCCTTAGTTCACCATATCGACGGGCTTCTGTTCCCAATTGATAAATGATGTATAATCGCCATTTTCCACAAATAATATCTAAGGTTTTTTTAAGCGCTAATTGTGTAGCATCGGTATTTTTTTGAGTAGTCAATCCGTTATTCATGAGGGGCTTCTTCACTAACTTTTTGGTAGGTAACACATTGATTAAAAGGCACTTGCAACAACATGAGCAAATATAGATATTTGTGATTGATCTATAGCATAAACTGTTTTTATGAGCCGTACAAATAAAAATAGCCAGTGTAACTATCTGCTAATCAATCTTAAAGAATATATCCTAAAAAGCTCTTCTAAAAACACGTTTAATCCAATACTCATTACAGTCTCAACTAAGCGACGTATATTCTGTTAAGTCATTCATTTTCACACCAATGACATATCCATTAAGTATACCATTTGGAAATTTCGTTAATATGATCTCATTTGTAGGCAAAAAGAGACTACAAAGCAAGCTGTCCAGTTTGGAGTAGTCCAGACGGTTTTTTCGGACGAAGATTCTCATGTGTACCTATTAACGAATGAGAATAGCAATCAGATTTTTTTTCTGAAAAAATGAGGTAATGGTCTTAATCTTACTAACTCGTAAGAGGGCAACCAGAGATAGCTTAATTTTGTAGAATTTCGAATTTATTCTAGCAGACTTTTGAAAACACTGCTCGTTGTAGCTGGTCCTACTGCTGTTGGCAAGACAGCGTTATGTGTTCAGTTGGCCAAAACTTTACAGACAGATGTAGTTTCGGCAGACTCCCGGCAACTATACCGTGAACTCAACATTGGCACAGCTAAGCCTACTTTTGAGGAGATGGAAGGCATCAGACATCATTTTATTGGTTCGCACTCAATTACCGACCCAGTCAATGCAGGGCGATACGAGCGGGAGTGCCTTGCCTTATTGAATGAATTATTCAAGGAAACCGATATAGTAATTCTATCAGGTGGTACGGGTCTGTATATCAACGCCGTTTGCTCTGGACTCGACGATATTCCCTCGGTCGAGCCAGCTCTGCGTGAGCATTTGTTTGCCCGGCTTCAGCAGGAAGGATTAGGCGTACTTCAGGATGAATTAAGAAAAATAGATCCCGTTTATGCACAGTCGGCAGATTTGCAGAATCCAATTCGGGTAACACGGGCGCTAGAGGTCTGTTTGGCAACGGGTCAGCCTTATTCGTCATTTCGTCGGCAACAAACAGCTGAACGACCTTTCCGATCAGTAATGATTGCGCTCGAACGCCCACGCGAAGAGTTATATACTCGAATTGACGCCCGTATGGATGCTATGCTTGCAGCCGGTTTAGTTGATGAGGTCCGTTCGCTACTACCTTACCAGCATCTACCAGCACTCCAGACAGTCGGCTATCAAGAGGTTTTTCCATATTTAGATGGCCAATATGACTATGAGGAGATGGTGCGCTTACTAAAACGCAACTCCCGACGTTACGCCAAACGGCAACTAACTTGGTTTCGCAATCAGGGAAATTATAATTGGGTTAGCCCCAATGATGAGGAAGAAGTTCTTCGGTATATGATGCAGTTTGATATATGATATAGGGTGTATGACATAGTTACTGTAAAACAGCCATCATACACCCTATATCATATATCCTCCATCAAACTATTGTGTATCCTCCATCAAACTATTGTGCGCGGTAGGCCAACATTCCGCCAATTACATTGCGAACATTGTTAAATCCGTTCTGCTCCAGAATTTGCTGGGCCATACCGCTGCGTTTGCCTGATCGGCAATGAACAATTACCTCTTCGTCTTGCAGGCCGTCGAGTTCATCTAGGCGATAAGGTAAATCGCCTAACGGAATAAGCGTTGCGCCAATGTTGTCGTCTTCGTATTCGTTAGGTTCGCGAACGTCAAACAGATTTAGTTTTTCGCCTTTGTCGATTCGCTCTTTTAATTCCTGTACGGTAATATCCATGATTAGTTGATAATCAATAGTTAGTAGTCGTTAGATTTTGGGAACTGACGATTGCCAACTATCGACTGATTTTAATGTTGAATAATTAATTTCTGTACGGTCGTCTGTTGTTTAGCAAAAAGCCGGATTAAATAGAGACCATCGGGTAGATAACTCAGGTCTAACGTTCGCTGGCCACGTTCTGGTTCAACGGTATGTACTAGTCTGCCTGTACTGTTTATTACCTCTAATCGAGTCAGGCGTGGGTCATCCCATTGAATCAGACCCGATGTTGGATTAGGGTATGTTCGGAGAGGAACCAATGGCTCTGGTTCAGTCGTGGCGGTAACAACGGCTAGTTTGCCACCCATTACTGGTCTCAACATAAATGCTCCCTGTACCTGTAATAAGGAAGTGGTAGAGCCCTGCGATCCTGTCTGGAGATTCTGCTCCCAATTAGTCCCGCCATTATAGAAAATGTTTGCACCAAAGGGGCTACTTTTATCAAACCCTAAGCGTAAAAAGGTAGTATCGCTGCTACTAATTTGCTGATAACCAACGTAAAATGTATCTTTTACGATCACACTCCGGGTAAATTTGTAGTCAACAAAACCATTACGTGTGTCAGGATATTGCATGGAGAACGACTGCTGATAAAGGGCTGTCCCTGGTTTGCCGTTTTGGTTTGCATAAACCGTAATCACAAAAGGTTGCCCTGTCTGGTCAGTAGTAAACGGAACGATACAAGCCCGGACGCTGCCAATCGTGTCAGGTCTGTTCAGAATAAACCGCACGGCAATCTGCTCACGTTGTCTAATCTGTTGAGCATACTCCCACGAACCATCATCGTAGGCGTAATAATCATCCAGAGCTGCCACTGCCGAAATTGTATCGTTTCGAAGAAGCGTTTGTGGTTCACGCTGAAAAATCGAGTTTTGGTTATCGCTCGTTTGCAAATCTAGTTCGTAATGCAACAAGGCTTTGGTAACCGTGTTATCGAAGGTGTACGCACTTGGTTTCACGCTTCTGCGTTGAGAGCCATTTACGTAAATAGGGGCTGTTAGTTCATTCTGCAAAGAACGTCCTGATACGTCATCACGTACAATGAAACGCGAGGGAACCGGAGTTGGGTTATTGATCAGGTTCTTAACGACTGTATTTACCGAATCGGCTAGCTCAGCCGCCCCTTTTATCTTGTACTGCGACATCGGCATAGCTGTATAGCGTTTCAAGAGCGGACTAAGCGCTCGTTGAGTAGCTATATCAATCATATATTTATCCGTTGCTGATCGGCCTTTATTCAGGTAAATGTAGTCAATATGCCAGGTATCAAATGGGCCCGAACGTCGCCCAAAAGAGCGAAACCGAAAGGCAAATCCATCATAAAAATAGCTGGCATCAGAAATCTGGACAAACGCCTGATTAAACGTACTGTCCACATGACCACCTGCTTGTCCCCATACTGTTTTCCAGATGCCAGTAGCATCCCGAAACTGAAGTGTTAATGAATCGCCAGCCTGAAGAATTGGGGGGCTCCCTTGCGGAGTCGACAACGTATCGCCGGGATCAGGCAACTCACCTAATCCTTTGGATTGCCAGAAAAAACTGAGATAAACGGCACTCCCCGCCGATAAACCCGACAGATTGATCGGTTTCGATTCGAGTGTATCGGTGTACCCCTGATCTAGCGGATTATTACTTACATAGGGCCTTCCATTAGCCTGGAGCCCATCGAAGGTAGCCACATTGATGGTGGGCTGGTCGATGGCCATCGTGTTGTTGATATACACACCGCTACCGGGTTGCCAGCGACTGGGGTCGGGTTGGGTAGAACCCGAACGAGCTGCCGCAGTAGCAAAATCATCAAAAAATGGCAGTTGCAACGATGTCTGCGCCATACCTGCCGATGCCTGCAGACAACAGATAATCAACAAAAAGCCGCGCAAAAATCGTCGGATAATAGCAGTGTGCGATAGATTAAGTAAAGCAATTCCCATTGGGCATTCGTGCCGAAAGTTTTTTATTGGTCTGGCTCAATTGGCCCCACTATCCATAAATCCATTGTTTCGCCAACGCGGATGCGTTCACCAGACCGAGCTTCGGGTCGTTGCTTGATCACGGTTCCAACTTCCTTCTCAGGGTCATCAACGGAAATTTTCGTGCCAACTTTTAAATTAGAACCACGAATAGCGGCTTCCGCTTCATCGAGGGGTAATCCTACAACGTTCGGAATCTCAAACATCGTACTTCCGAGACCATCTCCAATTTCAAGATCAATGCTTGCTCCTTTCGGTACGGGAGTCCCAGGTGTAATTTCTTTACCATTATATAACTGGCGCAGCACCGAATTCTTGGCTACGTCGGGAACATAAATTGTCTCCCCTTTCTCCAGGCCCAATGATTGCAGGTTTAGTTCAGCACTACGCAATGTGAGATCGACGAGTTTAGGCATCGACACCATCGGCGCCACACGCTTGGTAAGTGTCACATATATTTTACGACCTTCCTTCACTTTTGCATTGGCTCGTGGATATTGGAGTACAACGGTTAACGGTTGTGCTCCAGCCACAAATGTACAATCACTGACTTCGTACCGAAGATCGCGGTCATCCAGGAGATTCTGCATCTCATCAAAGCTTAGTTTCGTTACGTCAGGTACCGTAATTGTTTGCCCATGATTAGTGGTAAAGGGCAAATACACAAAGAAAAAGGCCAGAAACAAAACAGCGAATAAGGCCAGGATAATGCCAATATTAATCAGCAGGTCAGAAAAAGAGCGGGTGCTGACTTTAGTCATTCGGGAGTTGGTGAAATAGTTTTTTAGTGAAGTAGGTGTGGTTAGTGAAGTAGGTGGAGGGAGGGAGTATAGTACGTTTAAAAGGTTTACTAACTACACTTACTCCACCTACTTCACTAACCACATTCACTTCACTAAGTACAAAGTAAATTGGTTATTGATAGCCACCAAGCATTTTTTTGATATACTTCCCAATAATATCGAACTCCAGATTAATCACATCACCAACGTTTAGATCACTAAATGTGGTATGCTCGTACGTGTAGGGAATGATTGTTACTCGAAATCGATCGGTCTGTGAGTTAAAAACGGTTAAACTGACGCCATTTATACAAATAGACCCTTTTTCGACTGTTAGATTGTCTGAGGCATCGGGCTCATACTGAAAATCGAATAACCAACTACCATTCAAATCCTGAATATTAGTACAAATACCAGTCTGGTCGACATGCCCCTGCACGATATGTCCATCAAAGCGTCCATTAGCCGGCATACACCGCTCCAGATTGACACGATCACCGGGCTTTACTTTCCCCAGGTTTGTTTTTTTGAGCGTTTCATCCACCGCCGTCACGGTATAGCTTCCATCACTCACACTTGTGACAGTCAGGCAGACCCCATTATGGCTGACACTTTGATCAATTTTCAATTCGGAAGCCAACGACGATTCAATATGAAAAGTAAGATTTGTGTCTTCTGCTTCAATCGCCGATACACGGCCAGTTGTTTCAACAATACCAGTAAACATAGTTTTAGTTAATAAGGAAGTAAGTTGTAAGTTGTAAGTGGCTGACGCGAAAGCAACTCATTCGCGCTAGCCACTTACAACTTACTAACTTATAACTTGCGCACTTTTACAAACATCGAACTGCCAAATGGGGTTCGGCCCGCGAATGATAACAGACAGGTATTTGACACCCTTACCCTTGTTAACTCTTTAGGGTTCTTTGCTAAATTCATTAATCGTATCAATAATATAAGTCACCTCTCCATCGGTCAATGATGGATTGAGCGGCAAGCTAAGTACTTCCCGATGCATCTGCTCTGAAATTGGTAACGACAAATGTGCCAATGAAGCGTATGCTTTCTGATGATGGGGTGGAATGGGATAGTGAACATCGGTTCCAATGCCTTTATCAAATAGATAGGCTCGCAGGTTGTCGCGCCGGGGATGGCGGATGACAAATAAATGCCAAACATCCTGATCGATTTGATCTGCTGAAGGTACTATCACATCTGGATTCTGAAGACCGAACAAGTAACGTCGGGCCAATGCTCGTCTATGGCTATTTTCTTCATTGAGTAACGGCAATTTAGCCAAAAGTATAGCAGCCTGTAACTCATCTAACCGGCTATTATATCCCTGATAATCAGTGACGCATTTCTGCGATGAACCATAGTTTCGCCAGGCCCGAAGCTGATTGGCTAACGTGTCATCGTTGGTTGTAATAGCTCCGGCATCGCCTAGCGCCCCTAGATTTTTACTCGGATAAAAACTCCAGCCCGCAGCATCGCCGAGATTACCTGCTCGATTTTCGCCGTAAACAGCCCCGTGCGCCTGGGCCGCATCTTCTAGTATTTTCAGCTTGTAACGTTGCGCCAGTGTATGAATCGTCCTCATATCGCAACAGCGTCCGTACAGATGAACTGGCAGAATAGCTTTTGTTCGTTCTGTAATGGCTTGTTCAATTTTGGTGGGATCAAGTAAGTATGTATATGGGTCTGGCTCGACCAAAACTGGTGTCAGGCCAGCGTGGGTAATACTCAACACTGATGCGATATAAGCATTAGAGGCTATGATTATCTCACTATCCGCCCGAAAATTCCATGCTTTTAAGACCAAGGTCAGTGCATCAAGCCCACTAGCCACCCCGATACAGTGTTTCGTTTGGCAATAGTCGGCAAATTGGCGTTCAAAATTTTCGACTTCTCTCCCTAAAATATACCAACCCGATGTCAGAACACGCTCAGTGGCCGTTTGGATAGCCGACTGGTGCGGTTTATTTACGTGCTTCAGATCCAGAAAGGGAATCATACTGAGTCAATGGCTTCAATCCATAAAGTTTTGCCATTCGCAAAGAAAGTTATTTGTGCAATTAGGGCCCTATCCAAAGCAATAAATATATTAAAGTATAGCTAAAGTATAAATATCGAATCCAGGCTTAAGTTTATACTTTTGGCATTGGCGCTAAAGCGGGATAGCCTACACGAAAAAATGGTATAATAACCACCCTTAAAGACTTATAAAGAAAACTTTATGCACTAAGTGAGGAGTTCTGATTTGAGATCATGTTTCCTGTTGTTTATTTTGAGAGATTATGTCAAGAAATAAGTTTTTTCTTACGGGCCTATTTCTAGCTGCCCTGATTGTTTTGTACTATAGCTTTTTCGATGGCGCTAACATGACATCTGCCGACGGTCTGGATGAGTCTATCAAGCCAGAGACGTACCGCCAGCAGATAGACGCCGAACGCACCAAGAAAGATCAGTTTTTCCGTACCGACGGCGAATCGCCAATTAAGGACAAAGCAGCCTTTGGCGGTCTACGCTACTTTGCCCCTGACCCTGCCTATCGTGTTCCGGCCAGACTTGAGCCTTTTGCCGATAAAACCCAGAAACTCATTGTACATATGAGTGACGGCAAAGAAGAAGTGTATGACAAGTTTGCTCATGCTGTATTCAGCCTGAATGGTGAAACCTGCCGATTGCTGATCGTAAAACTTGAAAATACGTACTCCATTCTATTTCGCGATGCAACATCAGGCAAAGAAACCTATGGTGGTGGGCGTTATCTTGAATTAGACCCTAAAAAACTAACCGACAATCGGACTATTCTGGATTTTAATACAGCTTACAACCCTTACTGTGCCTATAATCCTGGATATTCATGTCCCCTTCCTCCTGGCGAAAATAAATTACCATTAGCCGTTAAAGCTGGAGAGAAATATATAACACATGAGTAGGTGAAGTGGTGGAGTAAGTGTAATAAGTAGAGTAGCTTACTTACTCCACCCCTTTACCTACTCCACTTACATCACTTTCTCCTTACCTTTGTGGTAATTATCTGCATTGCCGCTGTATGGAAGTTTCCTATAAATGGTTACAAGAGTTTATTGAATTGCCTGAGTCCCCCGAAGAAGTTGGCAAACTGTTAACGTCAACGGGTTTGGAAGTGGAAGGAATCGAAAAAATTGAGGCCATACCAGGTGGCCTGGAAGGCGTTGTGATTGGGGAGGTGCTCACCTGCACCAAACACCCGGATGCCGATAAGCTGAGTCTGACAACTGTAGATGTTGGTGCTGATCAACCTCTGCCTATTGTTTGCGGAGCACCCAATGTGGCCGCTGGTCAGAAAGTTGTTGTAGCCCTTGTTGGCGCGACCCTGTATCCCACTTCTGGAGAATCGTTTCAGATTAAGAAAGCCAAAATTCGCGGGGCTGCCTCCGAAGGTATGATTTGCGCCGAAGATGAAATCGGCCTGGGAACATCTCACGCTGGCATTATGGTGCTCGATACTGAGCTTCCTAATGGAACTCCCGCAGCCCGTTATTTCAATCTCGAAGCAGACTATCAAATTGCCATTGGATTGACGCCAAACCGCATTGATGCGGCATCTCACCTCGGCACAGCCCGTGACTTGAAAGCCGTTTTGAAGCGTCCCATGTGTTTTCCATCTGTAGAAGCATTTGAGGTAGGCAACACCAGCCTGACGTTAGATGTACGGGTTGAAGATGGCATTGCCTGTCCACGTTATGCGGGCCTAACGATTACTGGCCTAACGGTAAGTGAATCACCAGATTGGTTGAAACAACGACTGATAAGTATTGGGCTCAATCCGATTAACAACCTTGTGGATATAACGAATTTCGTTTGCCACGATCTTGGGCAGCCACTCCACGCCTTCGACGCAGCTAAAATTGCTGGCGGGCAAGTCATCGTAAAAACACTACCCGAAGGGACTCCTTTCATAACGCTCGACGGCGTAGAACGTAAACTTAGTGCTACTGACCTAATGATCTGCGATGCCGAAAAACCGATGTGCATTGCAGGGGTGTTTGGCGGTCAATATTCAGGTGTATCGGCCGAGACGACCAGTATCTTTCTGGAATCAGCCTATTTTTCGCCCGTCTCTGTTCGTAAAACAGCACAGCATCATGGCTTAAAAACCGATGCTTCATTCCGTTTCGAGCGGGGTACTGATCCGAATATGCCAGTATTTGCCCTCAAACGGGCTGCACTACTTATTCAACAAGTAGCAGGCGGTATCATCAGTTCTGAGATCACAGATATCTACCCGAATCCTATTGACCCATTTCGGGTATCTGTTCGTTATCGGAACGTTGACCGACTAATTGGTATCCAGATTGATCGCACCGAAATTCACCGAATTCTGGAAGCATTGGATATTCTGGCAGAGGAAGTCAATGATATTGGATTCGTAGCTATTGTCCCCCCCTACCGTGTTGACGTCACACGCGAGGCTGACGTTATCGAAGAAATCCTTCGAATTTATGGATTGGACAATGTTCCTCTATCCGTTAATCTGGCCGCCGATTCGCTATCAGAGTTCCCTAAAACTGACCCCGACCAATGGCAAAGCCGCGTGGGGCAACTAATGGCCGCCAACGGATTCTATGAAATTCTGACCTTATCGCTCACGCGTCCAGCTTATCACGATGCTATTCGGTCCTCGTTACCAGGGAGTGATGTAACACTGCTTAATCCGCTTAGTGACGAGTTATCAGTCATGCGGCAAACGTTATTATTCTCATCCCTCGAAACGCTGGTCTATAACCTGAATCGTCGGCAAAAGGATCTAAAAACGTTTGAATTTGGCAAAGTCTATCATAAAGTAAAACTTGAAGATGGATCGACTAAGTACGTCGAACGCATGCGTCTAAGTCTTGCCATAACTGGCAATCAATACCCTGAAAGCTGGCTACAGAAAAACCAGACAGTGGCCTATCACGATCTGGCTACGGCTGTGCAGCGGGTACTGAATCTCTTCCGCATTAAATCGTTCGAGACGCAACCTGCCGATTCAACGCTTTTCCAATATGGCCTGACCTATGTAGTGAATAAGAAACCAATTGTAAGTCTAGGGTTGGTTCAGCCTAAACTAACAAAATTGGTTGACCTGAAGCAGCTCGTATTCTACGCTGATTTTGACTGGCAGGCACTCCTGAAGCTGGCTACGACTAAGGCCCGTTATGAAGAAGTGGTTCGGTTCCCTGAAGTTCGTCGGGACTTGTCGCTGGTTATCGACAAGAAGATTAACTTCGAGCAAATCAACCGATTAGCTCGTCAAACAGAACGAAAATTATTGCGTTCTGTCAATGTTTTCGATGTATATGAGGGCGAAAATCTGGGAGCAGATAAAAAAGCATACTCAGTAAGTTTTATGTTACAAGATACTGCCCAGACCCTTACAGACTCGGCAATTGACAAGACTATGCAGCGACTCATGAGCGCTTTCGAGCAGGAATTGGGCGCAGTAATTCGAAAATAATGAGTGAATGAATAAATGAGTGAATGAGTAATATCTGCTACCTATGGATTTACTTATTCGCTCATTCGTCATTCGCTCAATCACTCATTAAAATCTGTGGTTAGCGAAAAACAAATCATTGCATTGGTAGAGCGATTCGAGCATAAACTCGAGTTGCTTACGGGCATGTACGCTGAAGCAAAAAAGCAGATAGAGCAGTTGGAAAGGGAAAATAATGCCCTCCAAGATAGCCTCAGAGAGGAGCAGAAATTAGTAATCGAATTACGAAAAAAAACACCTATTCAGGAAAAAAATACACCAAATTCAAAAGATAGTGGTATAATTGTAAAAGACAACCCGTCTGATAAAAATACGAATGCTGAATTAAAACAACAACTCGACGAGTATATCCGGGAATTGGAACGGTGTATTGCTCATTTGAGTAGTTTGTCATAAACCCAAATTGGCTCCGGGGATTAGTCCCCATCTGAGCCGACTGCAGCGATGGAAGAACTGCCAATTCGCGTAAAAATCGCCGACCGCATCTACAAATTGTATGTAGAACCGGAAGCGGAAGCCGTTGTGCGCGAAGCCGCCAAGCTGATTCAGGAGGAACTGAAGCAATACCGGGAGAAGGGCTTTGCTGAAACGCAGGAAGCCCTGGCAATGATAGCCTTCGACTGCTTGGTCACCAAGCTCAGAGGAGAACGACAGATGCAGAGATTACAACAAATGGTGTTTGACAAAATAACTCAATTAGACCAGGTCGTCACGCCGGTCATTACGACATAGAAAACCGGCGGGCCGCCCACCCCGCATAACTCAGAGTTCGCGTTCAGGGCACTCGTATCGCAGCAGGTTGATGGTTTATTTGTTCAACCTTAACGATATAGTCCAATGGACACTTGGTTAACGATTCTTGCTGCCCTTTTAGGGGGCGGTATTGGCATAGTGATTGGCCGCCAGATGATGGCGGGCGTTCGTGGAAAGCACGAAAAAGAAGCGGAAGAGAAAGCAGCAGCCCTTTTAAAAAATGCTGAATTACAGGCCGAAACGATTAAGAAGGAACGAATGCTGGAGGCTAAAGAAAAATATCTGAAGCTAAAAACCGAATTTGAAGAAACAACGAATCAGAAACGAAATTTACTCCTACAAAACGAAAGTAAACTCAAGCAACGAGAACAACAATTAGCCCAACAGGCCGACCAGCAACGCAATCGCGAAGGTGAGCTGAATCAGCAACGAAATGAAATCGGTCAGCAGAAAAATAGCCTTTCGCAACAAATTGACGCACTCAATAAACGCCGGGAAGATGTTGACCGTCGGCAGCAGGAAGCCGACCGAATGCTGGCCGATCAAGTAGCACAACTCGAAAAGATTGCAGGTCTCTCAGCCGATCAGGCCAGAGATCAACTCATCGAAACGCTGAAGGCGGAAGCAGAAACCCGGGCCTCCTCCTACATCAAAAATATCGTTGAAGAGGCAAAATTGACCGCTACTAAGGAGGCAAAAAAAGTAGTTATCGAAACCATCCAGCGAACAGCTACCGAACACGCGATCGAGAACTGTGTGTCGGTTTTCAACATTGAATCTGACGATGTAAAGGGCAAAGTTATTGGCCGCGAAGGGCGTAATATCCGTGCCTTGGAAGCCGCAACTGGTGTCGAAATCATTGTCGATGATACCCCTGAAGCGATCATTATTTCAGGTTTCGATCCTGTCCGGCGCGAGATTGCCCGTCTTTCTTTACACCGACTTGTACAGGATGGTCGAATTCACCCCGCCCGTATTGAAGAGATTGTAGCCAAAACCCGCAAGAATATTGAAGATGAAATTGTGGAAATTGGCGAACGTACTGTCATTGATCTCGGCATTCATGGTCTCCATCCCGAATTGATTAAAATGGTTGGACGCATGCGTTTCCGGTCAAGTTACGGCCAGAATCTGCTCCAACACTCGCGTGAAGTAGCTAAACTTTGCGCTACTATGGCTGCAGAACTGGGGTTGAATGCCAAGTTAGCCAAACGTGCTGGTTTGCTTCATGACATTGGTAAAGTATGGCCCGAAGAAGCTGAGTTGCCCCACGCCATTCTGGGAATGGAATTGGCGAAAAAATACAAGGAGAACCCCGAAGTCATTAACGCCATTGGTGCTCACCATGACGAGATCGAGATGACCAGTATGATTTCGCCGATTGTTCAGGTTTGTGATGCCGTTTCCGGCTCGCGACCTGGTGCCCGACGAGAAATGATGGAGTCGTACATTAAGCGCCTGAAAGAACTCGAAGAATTGGCAAGCAACTTTCCTGGCGTAACGAAGTGCTACGCCATTCAGGCCGGACGTGAACTTCGGATTATGGTCGATGCAGATCATGTTTCTGATGAACGGGCGGGGGTGCTTTCGTACGAAATTTCGCAGAAAATCGAGAAGGAAATGCAATATCCCGGTCAAATTAAAGTGACAGTTATTCGGGAAATGCGAGCTGTAGCCTACGCGAAGTAATCTTTACTAATTAAAGAAAAATGTACAATGGATAATGGGATAGTAGGCCCTTACTCATTGTACATTTTTCTTTATACATTCGGGGGCGCCCGTGCTGTTCACCATACATTTGGCCCATTATGGATTTCTTAACCACCGTTTTACTATTACTTGTGGGTGCTGGCGGAGGAGTTGCGCTGGCGAACACCTTACGCAAGGGTAGCGCCACGCCCGACGTTCAGCGGGATTCTGTACTCTTGCTGGAGCGTATCGAAAAGGTATTTAAAGTAGTAATGGCCGAAGGTTATTTCTCCGAGATATATAATTATCAGGATCAGAAAAAGATATTATACCTACTGAATGATCCGAAGAAGGCAATGGTCATTGCCAAATCAAAAGTGCTGGTAGGTTTCGATTTCGCTAAAGTACGATTTCGCGCGCCCGATGATGGCCAGAAAAAGCTGATTATCGAGGCATTTCCCCAACCCGAAATTCTGTCAATCGATACCGATTATAAATTTTACGATATTCAGGCGGGTATTCTTAATCATTTCAGTGGAGCCGATTATACGCAAATCTTAGAAGAGGCCAAGCAAGCTATGAATGAGCGGGCCATGCAGAGCGATCTCCCTAAAATCGCTAACAATCAGATTCAGTATATGATGTATCAGTTAGCGAGTTCGATGGGCTGGCAGCTTCAATTACCCGAAGCCGAACAGAAAAAACTGGAAGCCTTGAAAGCAAAAGCCGAAGATACTCCGAAATTGCCTGCCTTTCTGAGTCCCGAAGAAGATGAAGAAGACCTTTAACCAATTGTCGGTTTGGCAGTTCAGTCAATATTGATCCAGCTTTATGAAAACTCTATCTATCTATCTCCTGTTTCTTTTACCGTTAGCCGCCTATGCCCAACTTGACACACAAGGCTGGCAAGCCTGCCAGGCGGGTAAAGTACGCTACTTTGGGCAGTTGGCAGATAATCCAAAAGCGCGCCTGGCTTATCCCGGCGATGCAACTATCGACGTTACCTACTACGGCCTCGATCTACGCCTGACAACTACGCCAGCTAGTTTGCGTGGCGCAGCAACGATTACTTTGAAGAGCACGTCATCTACGCTTACTAGTTTTTTTCTGGATTTGAACTCAACCAGCGCTACAACAGGCGAGGGATTACGGGTTGATTCAGTAAAAGTAAGCAACCAAAAATTGAGCTTTCAACATGCCCAAAATAAACTAACCATTACCCCGCCACAAGCTCTAACTACGGGACAAGCCCTGACCTTAACCGTATTTTATCATGGAATTCCCAATAGCAGTGTTCAGGGCAGTTTCAAATTTGACAAACACGAATCGACAACTGATCCTGTTATCTGGAGTTTAAGTGAGCCTTATGGCGCTCCAGATTGGTTCCCCTGTCGGGATACACCTGCCGATAAAGCCGACTCATCCTCAGTACGAATTACGGCTCCTGCACAATTTGTTTCGGTTTCTAATGGCAAGCTTATCAGCATAACGACCAATATAGACGGTACCAAAACCTACCTCTGGAAAAACAGCTACCCTATTGCTCAGTACCTCATTTCGATAGCCGTATCAAACTACGCTCAATACGATACACCCTTTACGTATGGCACGCAGACCATGCCCGTTACGCACTATATCTATCCCGAAAATCTAGCCAGTGTTCAGTCGAGTCTCGCGCTGACTCCCAGCATGCTTCAATTGTTTACCAACCAATTTGGTACCTATCCATTTTTGCGGGAAAAGTATGGTCATGCGCAATTCGCATGGGCCAATGGGGGCATGGAACACCAAACGATAACCTCAATGGGGATTTCCTCTTTAACGCCTAATGTGATTGCACATGAACTGGCTCACCAATGGTTTGGCGATAAAATTACCTGTCGCGACTGGCAGAATATCTGGCTTAACGAGGGCTTTGCCTCCTATGGTGAAGCTGTTTATACGGAATCAGTTAGTGGGCGGGCAGGGTATCAATCTTATATGAACACGTTTATGAATAATGCTCGCCTTGCAGTAGGAAGCGTTTATGTTCAGGACATTAGTTCTTTTAACAATATTTTCAACAGCAATCGAAGTTATGCGAAAGGCGCAACTGTGCTACACATGCTTCGGGGCGTAGTGGGTGATAGTACATTCTTTCGTGTACTACGTACGTATGTAGCAACACCTACCCTAACCTATAATACCGCCGTTACTGAGGACTTTCAGGCAGTGGCCCAACAGGTTTCCGGGAAAGATTTGGGTTACTTCTTTAAGCAGTGGATTTATGGCGAAGGCTATCCAACATACAAGGCAACCATCACGGGTGGAGGTAAATTTGCGACCGTACGATTGCAACAAAGCAACACAAAATCGACAAATCCTGCCTCATTTACGATGCCTGTACAAATGCTGGTGCAATCGGCAGCGGGTGACACAACCGTGACCGTCTTCAACAACAGCGCCGATCAAACGTTCACGGTTCCCGGCCGGGGAGCTGTTACCAATGTCGTTATCGATCCCAATAACTGGATTCTAAAAACTGTCGAATCATCGACAACATCGATTGTAACCGCAATACCTGAACCAGCAAAAACAGGGTTACGCGTTTACCCAAACCCAACCACCGAAACGCTGGTGGTTGACTTTACGCTATCTGAACGAGGAGCTGTTACGTTGTCATTAACGAACTTACTTGGTCAGCAGGTCAAGACAACGAATGAGTCGAATCTGGCACCCGGCGATTATAGCCGAACCTTAAGCCTGCGTGGATTGTCGGCGGGTCGCTATACGGTCACAGTAGAAACACCATCTGGATTGCAAAGCCGGGTAGTTCTGGTTCGATAGCCTCCAATAAAAGCCTCAATTTTTACTATTTCTGTATAGTAAAATCCAATATTCTTCGTTTCAAAACTGAACGAACTCATCGAAGAATATGGTTAATCTCAGACTATTGGGAGGGCTTTTTCTTTTAGTTATAACAGGCGGTATGTCTTGTACCAAGAATACCTTAAACTTGCCAGAACCAGCACAATCACTAGCAGGTACCTATAAGATTCAGGCAACTAAGAATCCACTTCCAATTAAGGGAGATGATATTACATTAGTTATAAAGCCTACAGCATCAGAAACCGTTGGTATTGTCGTTAAATCTAGCCTCAATGGCCAGCTTATCGATAGTCTTACTTATCAAAAAGCGACTGTAGAACAGGATTTCGACAATTCTCTGGCAATTGGAAATGTGTCCTTGAGGTCTGTGTGCATAAGTTACACAATCTATTTGACTCCCCAAAAAAGCGCCGACTTCCTAAAAATGACCTGTACCGAAACAAATGTATTTTACTATTACTATACACCCGTTGGTCAGACAGGTACTACAATTCTAAAATTCAAAAAAGTCTAAATAGACATGTTATTGGCTTAATCTGGCGTTTGTGTTGGTTACTTAAGTAATAAAGGAGACCATCTAGTTGATAGTCTCCTTTATTAATCAGGTGATTCGACATTAGACTTTTCCAGGCGGACAGCCTCAAGAATCTATTTTTGATACTTTATCAAACTACATCTCTATTCGGAATAAGTGCATGGGTAGTACATACGGATCAAGCTCAACGTAATTCTGTTCACCCTGCCATGTGTAGTAGGCTCCTGTCAACAGGTCATGAACAGTATATGGCTGCTCATGACCGATACCCAATTGCCAGATAGGAACCTGCACAACACCAGCCCGACGGCTATAGGCATCAGTATTGACTACGATGAGCAATCGATTGCTCCCTGACGTTTTCAGGTAGGCCATAATAGCATCGTCATTGACAGCGCAGAATGTTAGATTATTGGTCGTTTGCAACGCTGCATTCTCGTGCCGAATTCGATTGACAAGCGTAATCAGGTAGGTTAGTTTGTTGGTTTTATCCCAATCCCAATGCCGAATTTCGTATTTCTCTGAGTTCAGGTATTCTTCTTTGTTTGGAAATGGGATATGCTCCATTAACTCGAACGACGGGCCATAAATACCGTAGTTGCTCGACAGCGTGGCCGCCATGAAATAGCGGATAAGAAACTGCGGTTCGTGCCCTCCCTGCAAACTATACGGGTTGATATCATGCGTAGTCGGCCAGAAATTCGGTCGGAAATAATACCTCATTTCTCCTTTTGTTAGCTCATTCATGTACTCTTCCAACTCATTTTTCGTATTGCGCCAGGTGTAATACGTATACGAATGGGCAAAACCTCCCTTTGCCAGCTCCTGCATCACTTTAGGTTTGGTAAAAGCTTCGGCTAGAAACAACATATCGGGAAACTCCTTCTTGACTTCCGCAATGACCCACTCCCAAAACGAAAACGGTTTGGTGTGTGGATTATCGACCCGCACAATTCGAACACCCCAGGATGCCCATACGAGTAAAACGCGCTTTAACTCTTCCCAGAGATTTTGCCAATCTTCCGTTTCGAAGTAAACAGGGTAAATATCCTGGTACTTTTTAGGTGGATTTTCGGCGTATTGAATCGTGCCATCGGGCCGTTTTTTAAACCATTCGGGGTGCTCTTTAGCCCAGGGATGGTCGGGCGAACATTGGATAGCCAGATCCATAGCAACCTCCATACCATAGTTGGCAGCAATAGCAATCAAATGCTTAAAATCGTCGACAGTACCAAGTTCAGGATGAATAGCATCATGCCCACCTTCTGATGAACCGATACCATATGGGACTCCCGGTTCGCCCGGCTGGCAAATGACCGAATTGTTTTTACCTTTTCGGTGAGCGGTGCCAATAGGGTGAATAGGCGGAAGGTAAAGCACATCGAACCCCATTCCCGAAATGCGCGGCAATAGTGTTTCCACATCTTTGAATGTCCCATGTTTGGCGGACGCGCCCCCGGCCTCTTCACGCGAAGCCGAACGGGGAAACAGGCAATACCAGGTGCTGAATCCAGCGCGAGCGCGGTCTACCTCTACGCCTAACTCATGTTGATACCGAGTTGGGTGTTGTCGTTCAGGGTAACGGGCCGCATAAAATGTAAACTGATCGCTTTCGGCAACAGACACCGCTTCATCGTATCGATTTTCGTCACGAAAGAGCGCTGCCATTTCTCGCAGTACTTTTACATCTGCTGGCTCCTCAACCAGTCCTTCTTTCTTTTTCCCTTTTGCTTTGGTTCCTGCAACTATCTTCCCTCCTGCCCGTATCACCATGCCATCTACATAGTTTGCACCTGCCAGCAGTTCACTGGTAATTCGCTGCCCATCGGCTACTTTCAGATGAACCTCGTGTTGCCAGGAAGCCAGATGATCTATCCAGGCTTCAAACGTGTACGTATACCGGCCCTGCTTTTCAGCAATGAAAGATACCCCCCAGCGATCGTTGCCAAGCAGAGCCATTCCGCTCTCGGTCCAGGTGGCATCGTCGGCATGTTTATAGAGTAGGATAGCCGTCAAGTAATCGTGGCCATCGGCAAAGATGTCAGCTTCAATCGCTATCACATCGCCGGGTATGGCTTTTATAGGAAATTTACCACCATCAAGTTCAGGAGATACGCGCTCAATGACGACACGGGATTGGCCAGTCCAGGCCAGACCAGAAATAGTTGTGGGAACGCTCATGCAATCAAGGTTTGATTGATAAATCGTGAATAACGAAGCAATGTTACAAAAAAGCCGGATTAGTAAGCCCGGCTAATTATATCAATGAAGTTCAGCTTGGTTTATTTAGCACCATCGGCTGTTGCCCCTGTAACAGCCAATTGCCCGATAGCCGCCCCTAGCTTAGCTCCTTCGTCGGTATCGAAACGAAATTGCGTTCCGCCATAGAGTCCAGACAATGTAGCTTCCGCAGCCTGCGCATTCAAGTGCGTAGTCTCATCAGGGAACAAATAAGCCAGGATTATAGCAGCTGCGGTCGAAACTGCGGCTCGATCGGCTACGTAGCCAGGTGCATTTGGAATAGGAGTAGCCGTCTTTATTTCCGGATCAATTTGCGAAGGGCGCGGGACAAAATACGTGTACATTGTTTGCCAACTGGCGGTTGTTGCATCCTGCATGGTTCGATTGAGCAGGGCGTAGGTTCGGGCCGTTCGTAGTTCATTCTGACCCTCCTGCCGAATGAGATCTTCGACCAGAAAATTCCAAAGGCCAGCTAGCGAATACGTACTGGGGCCGTTATCCCAATAGCTGGCAATACGCCATTGGTCGCGGGTGCGGGTGTTCGAAATGTCACGCACTTCACTTAAGGCTTTCTGAAACTCCGTCGATGTAGTAGCTGGTGGAATCGCAGGCAATGTCCGGAAAATAGCCGTTGAATCGTACCAGGTTTTCACCTTACCCGCCAACGGCAGTACAGGCGCCCGTTCCGGTAGTTCTATACTCTTCCATTTCTGATCGTAAGGAGCTTTGGCAAGCGCTGTTTGCCAGCTATTAGCCGGGTCAATGGCTTCAGTAAAGCGGTCGCTTTTTGCGCGATCTATGACTTTGGCCATCAATGTGGTAGCCAGATCTTCTCCCGCTTTTAAATCACTGGGAACATTGGCTCCAGCCCACAATCTACTTTGTTTATGTTCGGTCGCTTTTGCCTTGAGCCAACTTGCTTCGTTCGGAAAAAAATACGCCAGCATTTGACAGGATGCCTCGGCAATAGCTGCATCTTCCGATGGATAGGACGGTACATTGAGTATAGGCACTCGCGAAACAACGCCCTGTTGTTCTAACGATGGCCGGTTGTATTGATACTTAGCACGCCATGCCACGACCAGCGCATCATATTGCGCCACACTTAATAGTGCATAAACACGAGCGGCAAAAGGTGGGCCTGCATAAGGATTTCCTGCACTGGCTGGTGTTATCTGCCCGGTTGCGTAGTCGTAGCCCGGCGCTATATTGTATTTAGCCACTAGCTGGCGGGCAATCTGATTCCAGCGTATAACGCCCCCCGCAGCCCAGTAATTAACTGCCGTATTCTGCTCAGGCGTGGCTGCCAGTACGCCGTTTTTTACGTCGGAAAATTCCTTTTTATAGTCATCCGATGTAATCGCTATCGGTTGAGGAACTGCTATATCGGATGCTGATTTCAGAATGATGGTCCGCCACGTTCCACCGTTGGCATCGACCGATGTAGGGACTACGGTCGGTAGAACACCCTCGTCTATGACGGGTTCTTTACAACCCGTTAGCCACAGAAGGAGCGTACTCAGAATGATCGAAAAACAACGCGTTTTCATAGTTGATAAGGTCGTTCAAGCCAACGGACGGCTAATTATTTGCAGTCCAGTGACCAATCACTAAGCCTCCATTGATTTGTGTGCTTTTGCCGATATTCCGGCCATCGAGCGTAGCGCTATAGCCTGCAACCAGTCCAAATTGCTTTAACAGCCGCAGATAGCCCGTTGCTCCCACCCGCGTAAAACCAACCGCATTCGTCGGAAAGGGAATGCCGGGACCAATATCAGTACCACTACTATGGGGCGTTTGACGTTGTCCCCAAACATCGATGTTAACTATTTTTGTGACAATACCAGCCCGGATAATGAGTTCGGTAACGTCGGGCACATTGACTTTTAAGCCGCTATTTGGATTTAGCTGACTTGGATCGTAAGTGTTTACAATATGGTCAAGTTTAACCTGACCACGCCGAATGTAGCCGTATTGGCCTGTTATGAAAAAGTTAGGTGCTTTAAAATGCAGCAGTGTTCGACCGTCCAGATTCTGTGACCCACGACCAATGGCCACCAACGCATCGTTGACATAATTCTGCATGGGCATGGAATAGCCTACGGCGAACTGCCAGGAGAGCTTGGTCTTCCCAAATTTATAATCGTACGCTTCCCATCGAAGCGTTCCCGAAACATCCTGAAACCCTTCCTGCTTGGGAAAATAGCCCGCGCTGGCCTGAGTACGAACATAGGGAGCTGCTACAATCAAATCGAGATCGTATCCTAATCCATATGTACCAACTACTGTAAGCGCCTGTGTGGTAACAGTGCCAAGATTCGGGTTTTTCGTTTCGGTGGTGTTGATGTAGTAGGTATCGTAGGTTTCCTGCGAGCCAAGGATGGCCAGACTAGCCTTTCGCTGGCCTCGCATAAAACCGTCAATTAATCCCTGGGCGTGGGTTTCCAGGGCACAGGTCAGCATCGTAAGAGTAATAAAGGAAATAACTATAAATCGCATACGTCTGCTTTTGGTAGGTAAAGGTAGCCTTTCACCTGAATCGTATGCAATAAAATCGTTTATTCTGTGTCAGCGGTCCAGGGTTTAATCAACCCTGACGCCTACCCAAGCTTCGTCATCCTCCCCGTTTATTGTTCCATTACCGGGTGTAGAATCAGGATCTGATTGGTCGCTCGCTGTAATCTGTCCCTTGTACGTCCAGTTTCCGGAACTAATCGCCTGTACCTGAAATACAACCGTTATCGTACTCCCCGATGCAATTGTCAGACCAGTAGCCGATACCGTATTTCCGGATGCAGTGCCACCACTTCCTACTACATATTGTACACCCGATGGCAATACACATTGAACAGCTACGCCTGTTGCATTCAATCCCCCCATATTCTTAATACTCATTTTTACGGTATTGTTATTCCCCTGCTTTATAGCAAGCTTGTCAAGTTCTATCTGTAAACTAAGATCAGCCTTTTCTGGATCAGGGACTGGTTGGCTAGAGGCTACTACCGGTAATGGACGTTGATTAGGATTGGCGGATTCAGTAATAAGGGTACTACTATCAGGCGTTCTAATCTCTGCCGTTGCCATATCATCTTCGCCATCACCCGTGCCACTTCCGGGTGTACTATCAGGATCATAGCTAGCCGAATTTACTATTTGAGCAGTATTTCGAAATATACCCGACGATGTTGGACTGACATCAAACGAAAACAAGGCTGTACGGTAAGCCTCTAAACTATCTATACTGAAATTAACAATACCACTAGAATAAGTTACTGATGGATTAGCATTACCAGCAAATACAAGACCTGTCGGGAGTCGATCCTGAATCTGAATCGTTCGTGCTGTAACAGGTCCGTGGTTAGTTAGCGAGAATGTCAGGCGTGTGGTTTGATTAACGGGCACTATACGGCGACTACTTTGCTGATCCAGCGATAAATCGGCTTGTATCGTTTTAAAATTATCATCTGGAAGTATAGTAAGCGTTAGCGTCGTCGATTTAGGACTTTGGCAACCAGCTCCCACCTGATTACATATCGCCCAATATTGAGCGGTGTTCCATGGCGTAACTAATAAATTCGCCCCCACCTGTCCTGTGTTCCAAGTAACTGTATAAGGGCAGCCAGATGCTGTAAGCGTAGCGCTCTGCCCGACTGTAATAGTACTGGAATTAATGCTCAGTGTAGGCGCTACAGGGTTAGTGCAAACGTCTGGAAATCCACCAAAATAATTATCTAGAAAAGTTGTTCGATTATCAATCCAGGCATTTATATAGGCTAACTCGCTATTAACTGAGCTAACTGACCATTTAGTAGCCTCTCGTAAATAAGCGCCGTTCGTAGTCAATATAGTTGCATTAGTAGCAAATGAATTTTTGAGATTGGTCGTAGCAAATAGGCTGGTTCGCAGATTGAACCAACGCGTTTTCATTTTCTGTTTAAAATTAGCAGGGTTTAAGCTTAGTAATCTATTATAGAGGCCATTAGAAAGTATATCAGTAGTTGTATTATCATGAGAACCACTCCATATGCTTCCCCAGGTTCCATCAAGATCCCAAGCGATAATTATATAAGGTTCTCCTTCTTTATAGCGTGCGATATAAAGGTTTTTACCTGTGTTGTCAGTAGCTCGCGTTAGGTTAAGAAACAAGAAGTAATCAATCAAATTATCAATTTGCCATTTACTGGCTATTTGATTCGTAAATTTTGCATCACTCCAGTTAACCGTGGAATCTACTAACCCATACATATTTGTCCAGAAACCGGGTTGATTTGGGTATTTAAGTTCAAACCCAGCCCAGGTTGTATCATTTCCATCTTTGGCGGGCATACCTGTAAAAACTGTTGCACTCGTCCAATCAGAGGATTTGTAAAGTTCTCCGCGAGCCTGACCGTTATCTTTTGTCTTTTTCAATTTAAGCTGCTTGCGATCTATGGGTTCCGCAAGTGCATAAACACCGTTATAGTTTCCATCTATAAACACATCTACATAACGGGTTCGAATACCAGATAGGGCATCTGGTTCCTGATTGAGATAATACAATTGATGCATTGTTCGCCATAACGCGTGAGACGTAACATTATTAATCCGTATGGCCTCATTATACATTGCTAATAGTAGCCACTCACTATCAGTCCTCATACCAAATAGCGTTGTATCTTTTGTGGTGAGACCCAAGCTATCCGCCCAGAAATCAATTTTGTATGATTTCTTTGGAAAGGTGCTGGACAATCCACCTCGAACATTAATACCAATGTAGGAAGCAGGTGATACACCGTTTGTATCGGCGATGACAATGCTTGCTTTACTTACAATTTCTTTAACAATTGTAGCTCCATTCGTATTAATCTGAATAATTGGAAATTGGGTAAATGATAATTGATACGTTGTATCATTATAGATAATTGGATAAATTTGATCTGTACGTATTGAGCTAACTGGAGCAGAAAATGTATATATGCGATCTAATTTAATTGAGCTGATTGGCGCAGCAAAGGTTTTAGGTATTTGATTGCAAACAATTAATCTTTGTGCCCTATCGATTCGATATTGTCCAGTATTTATAACAATAGGTTGCGCTTTTAAAATTGAAAAATAACTGGCAATTACATTTATAATAAACAGCGAAAAAATAAAACGCAATAAGTTAAAGGCCATAAAAATAAGTCTACTCTATTTTGATTTTCGAATCAAATATAAAGTAGTATATCCTTTATTTTTATCGGTTTTTTATAAATTTTTACTAAAAAATTACTATAGTTAATTCACAGACTAAGTGCTAGTTCATCAATACTTACTCTTGTTTAAATAAATAAAACTTAAAATATTCGCCCATTAATATATTTATATCAACAGTAATAAAATAGTCAAAAACACATGCTTTATTTTTTCATATTATCTTATAACCAACAAAAGCTGGGTAAAATACCCAGCTTTTGTTGAAAATTTTTATATCTCGTTGTAATACAGTACAACCTTTGTATTTTTAGTTATATTGAATTTACCAATACTAGTAAATAACTAGTATTTCCTATTACTTCTTGCTAGGCCAACTAGCTAATTCCCTGGATCATATTGTTTTGTATCAGGGTGAAAACTACGCCATGAATGCCAGAACTCCTGGTGCGCCTTCGGGATCGACGCAAGGTGCCGACCAGCCAGTGAGCCTGCTATGCAATGCCCGCGCCACGTCCATACCGATCCGGTCTCCTTATCTGTGAGTTTTTTGTTTGCGTACTGGAAGTTGAGTGTTTGTACACCCACTCGCCGGCTCCATGCTCCGAACGATACACTATCGGGGGCCATTGTCAGCACTAGTGGTTCACCACCTACTACATCGCTCAGGATGCGTTTCGTTTCCAGCGTATTCCAATCGTAGGCTTTACTGAAACCTGCCCGTTCTACCCCAATAACCCACGATTTAGGCTTCCATGAAGCCGAGTCACGTCGGGTGAGTTTGCCTTTCGAGAGGCCTCGATCATAGGCTTTCATATGCTCAAATTCTTCGGCGAAGGTCGGATCGGCTTGCAACACGTGCGTATTAGGATGTTCAGCTGCCCACTCACCCAGGGTCATTTGCCGGCCGGTCAGTTCAGTTAAACTTTGCCCTTTTAGCGGTCCGACTATAGCCTCGCCCGTAGCCTGGCGCCACCAACTGCCTGTTCGTTTATCCTCAAACATCGCATTGAAATGATCCATGCCTACTAACCGAAACTCATCGGCTTGCCCACGTACCAACGGGCTAAATACACGTCCTGTCCGGCAAACGGTGCAATAGGTTACCATAATAGATTCACCACCAACTGTATCACGCACTTGATGGTGATAGCCAATCAATTGCAATGGATAAGCCGTTGCCTCTCCCATTGATTCGAATCCTACGACGAGTTTGTTAAGCGGAATTTTGTTCTCGCTCATTGGCACCACCCGTTTATGAATAGGTTGCAAAAACATGTGGTCGGCCATCATTTCCATGTTGACCTGATACAGCACTACGCCATAAGCCAGGAGCAGTATACCTGCTACATACCGCTGCCATACCCGACGGGGTTTGCTAATAATTAAAAATGCAGGATAGGCTAACAGAAGTAGCCCAACCACTCGCATCCAGCCTATGTTTTTGTGCAGCCAGTAGCCCAACTCAACACGACCAAGTGAAGCTGGACCCGCTTCGGTCTCTGCAAGGCCTAATTGACTGCCTGGAAATGGCATAATGAAATAAACGCTCAGTACCTCTGCAATAATGAGTAGGAGAATGGGCAACAAAAAGAACAAAAAGGGGCGCTTCATCGAACAATTGGTTAGGTAGTTAACTCGGCAGGCGGCATATAATGATCTTCGTGCGTGTAACCGTATTCAGCCACTCTTTGAGCGCGATATCGGTATAAAGTTGGGTCGTTGGGTGCCCATGTCGCCAGTCCATCGACGTAGCGGTTAAACATGCAAAAGGCCGCTGCAATCAGCACAGTATCATGAATGTCATGATCTGTAGCGCCTTCAGCGCGGGCAGCCTCTACCTGCTCTGATGTAACCTGCTTTCCACCCTGCTGAACACTACCAGCAATCGTAAGCAGCGCCTTCAATTTAGGACTAATGTCGGCTGATGCAGGGTCACTTTTGACCGATTGAACAAGACTCCAGTCTTCATCGCCAAGATGATGACTGGCAATGGCGCCGTGGATGGTTTGGCAAAAAAAGCAGTCGTTTCGTGCTGATACATAGGTTGCAATCAGCTCCCGCTCACCCTCAGTCAAACCGGATTCGGGTCGGTTTGCATTCGTACGCAGTAATGCATTGACCAGGTCGTTGAGCGGGCGGGCCGTTTCGGGGCTAAACGCCATTGGTCCTCGAATGCCGGGCAGTCCGGCGGGTAATTCGATATGTGGCATGACTTAATTTGGTTAGGTTATATATTACGAAATCATTTTTACGTTGTGTTCTCTTTGCCTCTGTGTTGCCTATAGATTACCGAGAAATCAGATCATTTCTCCCAGGGCAACTGATTTACTTTTCGGCCAATTGCGTACCCCATGCGTAGCCCTTCTTCGCAATCCATGCGGTAATGAACGCCCAGAACTACCCGCGAGTATGCATTTTCCTGAGCCATCTCATAAAAACTATTGAAACTGCGTGGTGTCCCGTTAAACTCGGTACGCCCTTCGTGGCAACGGTCAGTCATGGCATAATCAGGGCCATAAATATTCGTCAGAATTTCGGCAGATACGGCTCCAAAACACGAGTGTCCGGATGGATAGGATGGAAAAGGTGGTGTAATTCCGACCATGATACTAAGTGGATTGTTCAATCGGGTCACCCAGGTTGGATCAATCGTCTTGCGTATGTACGTGATAGGACGTTCGATAGTATAAATGTATTTAGAGTTCCAGCACGCCACACCAATGTCGCTCAGACCAAATCCTATTTTAGCGTAGGTATAAAGGGCTTTATCCAATGCTACATTTTCTTTGACAACTACTTGTTGAGCAATAGCCAGCCAGCGCCCAGCGGGTTCGAATGTTAGTTTGTAGATATCATCGCTCCAGAATTCACCAATCCATTGCTGCTCTTTTGAGAGAGGAGTTGTGTTCGAATAAATTTCCAATCCCTGCGCAAACAAGGTTGATTTTACGTTGGTACTATAATCAAGAGGAGCCTTCGCAACTTTGTCGGCTGCACTCGCAACAAAAGTTCTGACTTTGCCCCAATACGGTAATAAAGCCCGGCTGAAATCGGGTGCAGTCGGTTGCCATTTACCCACACCCGTCGGTGGCACATAGTCGGTAGGTTGGTTACGTAGATAAGCTGCATCGCCAGCGAGATCTGTTTTCGAATAGGCTAGTACAGCCGCGGCTACATCTTGTCCAAACTTCTTCGACCGGTCCAATTCATCAGCAGATCCAGTTGCTGAAGCCAGTTTTGTATGTAAACTATCAATTTTGGCCTTGTCGGCATCAACAACGTGCGGAAAAAAGCCTTTCATCAGTAGATAATACGTTTCGTTCACGGCTACATCCCAGCGATACACTTTACCCGATTCTGTTTTCGGGATTACGAGCCCTGTAAATTGAGAAGCTACGGATTGATACTTCTCGGAACCAGGCACGACAGTTTCATAAGCCGCTAATCCAATATAGCCCAGCGTTCGGGCCGCAACGGGGGGCCTATAACCAGGTGCATAGCGTTCCACATTCAGGAACAGATTCATCCATTGAACAGCCACCGAGGCATCTGTTTTAGCTGCAGTTTGTACGGGAGCCACGTCATCTTTATTGGACTGGCAGGCGGACATTATTCCTAAAAAGGCAATAATAAAAGCATAGTAAACGCAATTTTTAAATCTGAATGTATTTATTCTCCATAGTAAAGTAGATGTAAAAAACTTCATAACTGGACTTATATTTAGTGTAAAAAATAGTGAGTACTCGCTGGTATTCCATTCTTATACACTATGGGTTAAGTAGCATCGGCAGTATATATATCCCCACCCGCAAAACAGGCGGGGAATACAAATCACCTATGATATTTTTATTCAGACAGAATCCCTTTAGTGGAGAATCATCATCGCGTTAGTTGGCGATTTCAGAAAAGAGCGAGCATCAATACGATTATTACCCTTATTAGTCCATGACCTATCTTAGGTTATATTACTAGCAATAATGGTGCCTTATTAACAATAGTACCCCAGCTGCAAAGCAGCCGGGGACTATAACCAACCTATGATAAATGAGTGGTAGGGCTAGCGGTATCGTTAGCCTTTACTTTTGGTAATTGATAGCCGAGTGTTCCCATCCGTTCACCCATTGCGTCGTACGCAGCCGGGTCTGTAGGTGTCAATGTTGCCAATCCGTCGACATAGCGATTGTACATACAGAATGAAGCAGCAATCAGCACAGTATCATGAATATCACCATCCGTCGCTCCCTCAGCTCGAGCCGCTGCTACCAGATCGTCTGAAACCGTGCGAGCGTCGGCCTGTACATGGCTGGCGATAGCCAATAGTGCTTTCAACTTTTCGGAGATCGGTGCCGTGGCTGGATCAACTAAAGTCTGATCAACTACGTCGCGCTGGTCAGCATACAGGTAGCGGGAAGCAGCTGCGTGGCTGTTCATGCAGAAATTCGTCTGGTTCTGTTTCGAAACGAAAGCAGCAATTAACTCGCGTTCAGCATCAGTAAGCGTACTGTCAGGCGAACCAGCCCGGAGTAGCGCTTGCGCCAGGTCGTACAGATGCTGACCCGTATCGGGCCGATACATGACTAAACTCCGAATACCAGGAACGCCATCTGGAAGTGTGATATGAGGCATAATCAATGAATGTGTTTCTAAATGACTAATTAGGAATAAGCTATCTATTTTCGGACCCAAACTGCGCCGAATGCGATTAGGAAGGCAACAGAGAAAACGACAAGTGCATTTCCGATACCGCCCAGATTTGTTGTTAATGTTCCCACAAACAGTACCGCTGTAGCCGTGAACAAGCGACCAACATTAAAACAAAATCCCGTTGCTGTAGCTCGAATAGGAGCCAAAAATAGTGTTGGTACATAGCTCGACAGGGAGCCCTGGCTAATACCAAAGAACAATGATAACAAGGCAATTTCACCATAAATGACTGGCGAAAATGTTCGATTAGTCAGAAAGAGAATGCCACAGGCTAGTATGCATCCCAAAAATGTGAATAGCAATGTATGGCGTGGCCCGAGCAGCTTTACCAGAAATCCCGACGCTATACCGCCCAGAATTCCCCCTACCCCTAGTAACATCATCGTAATACTTCGTTCGGTCTGGCCAGTCTGGCCCGCTGGTAATAGTGACTGAACCCAGGTTGGTATCCACGAGAAAATTCCCCACAAGCCAATTAACACAGACCCAAAAATGATGGCGCCACTAATGACATTTGGCTTATTTTCGGGACTAAACAAGCTAGATTTATGAGTCTGTATTTGGTTACGCCCTTGTTGCCATAGCATCGACTCGGGCAGCAATATCCAAATCAGGACTGCTATTAAAACAGGAGCCACACCAATACCAAAAGCAATCCGCCAGTCGCCAAAACTACTCGCTAGCCCGCCCGTTGCCACAATTCCAACCGGAAATGCCGTTGCCAACACGCCCAACGCAACTGGCCGTGACTGAGTTGGCCATACCTCCGACAAGTAAACAGTTGACACAAGCAGGATGCCACCCACACCTGCGCCGGTCAATGCCCGAAGCAAAAACAAAACGTACTCATTGGGAACAATGGCCGTTGCCAGCATAGCACTACCGCATAAACCCGTTGCGAAAACTAAGGCCCGAACCCGCCCAATGCTGTCGGCTAATGGCCCAAACAAAAAGCCACCAATCATCCAGCCATATAGGAAGGCTGCGCTTACCCATGCACCAACTTCGTCCAATTGACTAGCAGAGGCATTTCCACCGAGCAGTTGGGGAATAGCCACAGGCAAATAGGTTGCCATGAGCGTACTGGCCGTACCACCGAACAGATAAGCTATTATACAAAGCGCAAAAGCACGCCAGGGTAGGCTTATCTGTTGTTCCTGATCAATCATAAGCGGGCTTGTTTCCATTGTTTAGTTTATTTTTTGAAACCCTATAAGTCTGATACTAATTACCGTAACATACCCTGATCGAAAGTGAGCGATACATAATACAAACCGCCTACAGCGGGCGAACCATAAGCCTGCACTACATAATGATTGGTCAGGTTCGACGCACCAACTTTTAGCAGGGTCTTATAAGCAGGTATTTTCAGCGTCACTTGTGCATCGATGAGATTATAAGCCTGAATTCGACCCGGACGAAGATCATTAAATGACCCTACCCAATCGAAAGCCTCCTGCCAGTGCCAGGCTACGTTAAAACCAAGATTCGGTGCAATATTCCGGTGCCCAAAGGTTACGTTCGTTTTGAAACGAGGTGTATTAAAGGCAGGAATATTATTCGGATCAGCGTTTTGCAGATTAAAGGCCGACCAGGTTCCATTACCGGTTAGTGCATAGCCACCGGCTGTAACATAATTTAAGCCGAGCGTGGCTCCCTGCGCCGTAACGCGATCGGGAGCGTTGGTATATAGCTGAAATGCCTGATAATTAGAGTTCAGAATATCCTGAGCGGCTGCAGGATTAATACTACCATCGGCAGCCAGTACGGGACTATTGGGTCGAATAACTACTGTATTCAGAATAAAATTGCGATAAGCTCCGAAGTAATAGTTGGCATCAAGCGATAAGCGGCTTGTCAATAGCGTTCGATAACCCACCTCAAAGCTCTGTACCCGTTCGGGAGCGATATAGGGCACGTTCGATTTCACCAGCTTATTTTTATTATTCAGCACGGCTTGTTGCGGCCCTGCCGTTTTCACATCAGCCAGAAAACCGTTAACAAAACCACCAATGCTGGTTGAGTTGAATGAATTTTCGTACACATTCATCCCAGCACTATTGCTTGGTGCACCACCCAGAATCGTGATTGGCCCAACATTGAGTTTAATGAACTGGTCGCTGGGGGTGGGATTGCGGTAACCAGACTGAAATGAGGCCCGAAAGTGATGGCGATCATTGGGCGAAAACACCGCAGAGGCACGGGGGGTAAAGTAACCGGCAAAATTCTGATTCTTGTCGTACCGGCCCGATACGGTCAACTTCAATTTATTTTCCATCAGCGACTTGCTCAATTGGGCAAATGTTCCAAACTCGCTGTACAGAATACGTCCGCCTTTATCATCGAAGAGCGTTCCGTTCGTAAATAAGCTATACTGCCGAAAATTGCCACCGACTAACAACTCTGTTCCGGCAAGCCCAGCCGAGGCCAGGGCCGATGTCAGATTATATTGCGCATCGGCATGGTACATTTTCGTCTGGCTCAAGATTCCAGCTCCAGCCAATCCCTGAACACCAATTAACCGTGCTTTCTGCTGTTCATATTCGGCAGAACCGGGTAGCAAGCGTCCCTGATCGGCAAATTGCCGAGCCATGGCCTGATCACTAGCCGTTACACCTTGTACTTTTCCCTGATAAGCAGCTGTGTACCGGTCAAACCAGGTTTGATCGGCCAAGTTCGGGGCCACTACATTGCCATTTAAATCGCGCACCCAGGTTCGGTCGATCTGCTGCCCCAGAGAGCGAGTATTATAGGAATTATGCGAATCTTCCTGATTTGTGTAGCCACGTATAAAGAAGTTAGTTCCACGCAGTTCAATTCGGTGTTGAAGTAGCGAAAACCCATTGACAGAGAAACGATTACTACCTGTATAGTTCGTCGTTCCTTTCGCGAAGTTGTAGGAATAGATAGCCTCCAGGCTTGATGTAATGCGGTAATGAAGAGCTCCATTTAGTTTTAGGCTATAGACGTTATAGTCAGTCAGGTCTTTTTCCTGATAGCCTGTGCGAGACACTTTACCAATGTCTGTAATTGTCCGGTTAATCTCATCACCGTAGACATTGAGGCCATTATAGGCTGGATTACTCGGACCTCTTTTTTCGGGAGAGGTGGTGGCATCGACATCCGTATAGTCTGTCGCAAACCAATCGAGCCCTTTCATATACGAGGCCACAAGTTTGAATGCCAGTTTATTACTGAACGCTTTGGCATATCGTAAGCCATAATCCTGATACAGAGCCGCTCCTGTATTCGAATCGCCAAGGTGATTTACGCCTAATTTAGCCTGAACACTTAATCCCTGATACCGAAATGGATCTTTACTGGTTAACAGCAATGCACCGTTAAAGGCAGCGGGACCATACAAGGCCGAAGCAGCTCCAGGTACTAACTCAGCACTTTCGGCATCTAAATCACTCAAGCCAAACAAATTGCCCATCGAAAAACCGAAACCAGCAGGTTGGTTATCGACTCCGTCAATCAGTTGCAGAAATCGACTGTTGCCTGTGCTGGCAAAACCCCGTGTATTAATTTGCTTATAGGTCAATCCACTAGTGACCATGTCCACCCCTTTCAGGTTGTTCAGGCCTTCATAAAATGTAGCTGAAGGCGTTTCCCGAATGGCGCGCGAATCCATTTTCTCTACGGTAACAGGGGCTCGTAAAATGCTCTCCTCTACCCGCGAAGCAGCTACAACCACATCCTGTAAGGAATTTGTAGCAATCCGCAACTTTACATCAACAGATTGATTATCAGCAGTTACACCAACAGTTTGTGCTTCGTGACCTACCATCGAAATCAACAAGGTAGCTGTGCCTCGCTGGTTCGTCGTTAGAGTAAACTGTCCGTTAGCATCGGCAACAGCTCCCGTCAATTGACCTTTTAAAATCACACTAGCTCCTGCTAGCGGTTGCCCACTTTCCACATCCCGCACTGTGCCTGTTACTCGGCGAGACTGCGCCAAAGCCGACCACGAGATGAGAAAATGGATCGCCAAAGCGATACTAATTTGTATAAATTTCATATATGTTTTTTCGGTTAAAAAGGATAAAAAGGGGGTTGAACACCCAAAAACAGTGATTTTTAGGATAGAATAATGGCAATAAAAAAGGGGCTAACCGCGGTCTATCAAGACTCCAGTCAGTTGGACCTGCAACGAATCAGCTTAACTCATCATAGTTATAGCTTAAGAAGTAGGGACTGGATAACCACCCGGTGGCCGTACGTAGCCTCGGCCGGTAATTCGCTCACCCAGCGTCTGGTAAAATGCCGGGTTGGTAGGTGCTACTGTGGCTAATCCGTCTACATATTTATTGTATAGACAGAACAGAGCTGCAATTAGTACCGTGTCGTGAATTTCCCGATCAGTAGCACCTGCTTCATGGGCACGAGTAATGGCTTCTGGAGTTACCTCTCTCCCGTTTTTCTGGGTAAAGGCCGCAATTTGAAGCAGCGCCTTCATCTTCTCACTTATGGGAGCCGTTTCGATGTCATGCTTTACAGCGCGTGCTGTTTCATCATCGCCCAGCAGTATATCCGCAGCTTTGGTATGGGCCGCTTCGCAGAAATTAGTGCAATTGCGCGACGATACCAATGCAGCAATCAGTTCACGCTCTCCCTGCGATAAAGTCGACTCGCCCCGTAGCAAAATCTGCGTCAGTTCGCGGATGGGAGCAGCCGTGTCTAAGCGATATTCGAGCAGTCCCGTAATGCCTGGCAACTGCTCTGGTAGTGGTATATGTGGCATACATGTAACGAGTAAAAGGTGAATGAGCGAATGAGTGAATCCTGCGATAGTTATTCGCTCATTCGCTCGTTAATTAAAGTCCCGACCCATCCGCCTTAGCTCGCGCCACAGCGTAGGACCCAATTTTATTGCCATGATCCAGGCCACCATTTGAATCAAACCGATAGTGAATCAGACCATATACCCGCGATGTAGAAGCTTCTGACGCTTCATCCTGGAAATCTTTTGCTTTATCAGGAAAAATAGAAGTTAGCACCGTAGCAGCTGCGGCTGAAAAAGTAGAGTGCCCCGACGGGTAGGAAGGGAAATTAGGCAACCCAACCGATGTTTTCATCCCAAACTGTTGTGGGCGCGGATAATAATAGTAGTACTTCGCTTCCCAGCAGCCAACGGCAGCATCCATTAGAGCGGTACCCACAAGTGCCAGCGTCCGGGCCATACGAACCTCGCTGTATTTAGCGTCATTAGCTGCATTAGCCGCTGTGCGATGCCAGTGACCGGGAGGTGTATAGCTGCCTGCACCATCTGACCAATAGTTGGCAATCCGGGCCTGTTCGCGGGTTTGGCTTTTATTGATTTCTTTCAGCTCGTTCATATCCTTCTCATAATTAGCATCATTGAGAGCGGGTGGTGGAGTCGGGCGAATTTGGACCAGAGTTGTCCGGTCAAGATTCCAGGTCGATACTGCACCGAAATTCGGCAACATAGGCGGGCGGGCAGGCGTTTCCTGACTCACCCAGACTTCGGCAAGACCCCGGTCTTTAGCCGCCTGAATCATACCTGCTGTTACAGCCTGATTATTAGCAGCACTCATACCATCTGTTTTAGCCCGTGCCATTACTTTAGCAGCGGCCTGGTTACCCAAATCAATACCAGCACTGAGATCACTCGCTACATTCATTCCTGCCCATAACCGGCTATTCTGATGTTCAGCTAGTTTGGCATCGATAAATGGTACTTCGCCAGGAAACATCGCTTTCAGAACTACAGCCGAAGCAGCTGCTACAACGGCATCTTCCGACGGATAAGCCGGTAGAGCTGACGTTGGCAACGCGACGCGTACAGTAGCATCTACTTTCGATGGAGCTACCCGATTAAACTTGTATTTATAACTCCAGGCCGCTACCAGCGCATCGTATTGTGCTACACTCAGGTAAGCGAGCGCACGAGATGAATAAGGTGGGTTCGCAAACGGGAACTTAGGGTCTGCCAGTGGATTGGCAGCATCCGGTACAGGATATTTACCGTCGGCGTTTGAAGCTGGAGGTATGTTATAACGAGCGCACAATTCGCGGGCAATTTCGTTCCAGCGGTAAACAGCACCCGCTCCCCAATACACAACAGCTTCCTGTTGGGCCTGGGTCAGGCTCGCCGATTTCGATTTGAGATCAGTCAGTTCAGCCTGATAATCTGTCGATGACGTAGCTGATGGGGTAGCAACTGTTACGTCGGTAGGCGCAGTAAGTACATAGGTTTTCCAGGTACCTGCTTTTTCATCGACGCTTGCAGGTGCATACCCTACACGCTGGGGTTCTGAAATGCTTTTATCACACGAAACAAAAGCAATAGACAAACTAGTGACAATGCTGCCAATTGCAAGAATTCGATTATACTTTTTCATGATGTTACGGATGCTTACTTCTTAAAGTTAATTTGATAGAGCAGGCCAACTGTATAGCTGGTGCTCTGGCCTACGTTCAGCCCATCGAGGACATAACCAATACGGGCATTTACGCCAATGTTGCGAGGTTGCACTTTACCGTACCAACCCACCGATGTGGCCTGCATCTTGTTCGTCGGGTAAGGCATATCATTCCGGCGAATGTTGTCTCCACTGAGGCATGACACGCGCTCTGCCCAAACTTCGGTTTGCCAGCCTTTCCGCTGTACACCTAATCGCACAGCAGCATCGTAGGTATTTGGTACTTTTACCTGATCGGTGTTATATACCCGATCATCAGCCTGATACGCATCCTGATCTATTTTACTGTTACTCCGCCAGCCGTAACTGCCATAGGCCGTCAGGTATAGACCCGTTTTGGGTTCTCTATAACTGGCCAGCAATCGCCCGGTGAACGTACGACATTGCATGCCAATAGACATCGGCATAAAGTTGGGTACGTAATTTCCCAGGGGGACAGACCCGCCAACAATGGCATTGAGTGAAAATCCACCAGCTTGCAGAGCTTTCACTTTCAACCAGATCGATAGGTCCTGAATACCGTGTTGTCCCATCAGGTTACCAGCGCTGTTGCTTGTCCAGATATACGGGAGACTCATAATAACGTTTACCCGCTTGCTGATACCGAAGGCAGGCATGAGCATAACACTCTGCGTCGTTTGTGTACCGATGTTAAAATTCTCGCGTTTGAGCGTATTCTCCCAATATTGATTCCAGGACGTGTGGTTATACATACCGGCCACACACAACTGGTTTTTACCCATGTAGATCGCATCGTTCGGCATTTGTGCTTTAGCCGCAAAGGGCGTTAGCAGCGACACAACGATCAGACATTTTAGATTTGTTTTCATTGGTTGGTTAATTCATTGGTTGGTTAAATTGGTACGATGGACTTCTAACTAGTTAAGCTTACCGATAATTTGTTTGTTTTTCGTGACAGATTGTATAGAAGGATAGGTGCGAAGGAGTTACCCTTCGCACCTGAATTGACTCAGAACCAACGAGATAAACTAACAGATACCAGGTAATCAGCGAATGCTGCATCACCTTGCTTTACGCCAAGCGGATCAAGACGATCGGCATAGCTTTTAATCCGGTTGCGGTAAATGGCTACAGGTACTGTAGCTGCAATTGAGGTTTTGCGGTGCATGTACGACAGCCCTGGCTCAACTGAGACAATGTAACCTGGTCGACGGAAGCCCGAACTACCACCAAACGCATCGATGGCGGGAACCCCTTCAACACGGCCGCCTAGCATAACGGCTAAACCTGGAACTGCTTTAATGGACTGGCTCAAGCCAATACGAGCAGCAAACTGATCGGCCACCGAGAATGATCCGGTAACCAAATCAATCGTAGTAGCGGTCGGGTTACGAATTACGCCGTTCGTTTCGCGCGGATTGAACAGATAAAAACCATTGGCATAAGCTGTCAGCGTTTTCGTGATCGAGGCATAGCCCTGGAGTTCAAGGCTTACGCCCACTCCTCCATCACCTAACTGAATCGATTGATCGACAGGTAAGTTAACCGTATAGTCAGTTCCATCTTTGGTCAGCCGGTGGAAATCATCGGTCGCGCCATAATTGCCTGTTGGCAATTTTACACCCATTCCAACCGCTAAATTGGCTTTAGGTAGTTTAACAGGATTGACGAGCCAATAACTACCGGATATACGCAGGTCGCCGATTCCTTCAGATTGCGTATCAAATCGCTTTTGCTGCGGATTTTGCGCGATGGTGTTACCGTAATGTTCATAGAGCGACGAACGATCGTAATATTGAATGGGAAGATTGACAGAAAACGACAGACGCTGATTCACCATGTAGGTGATTCCCAAATCAATAGCATGTGAAACGTTAATTACGTTTGTACCCTGATCAACGCGCTGCTTCTGCTCGACATCCCCGACAAAATGCTTGTAGGAACGGAAGAATCGATAGCCTGCCGACACCTGCCAGTGGCCGTTACGTTGTTTGAAATAATCAGCAGAACCAGCTGGAGCGGCACAACTCATGTGTCGAACGGCTACACAACCCTGTGCCGATGTTGATGTATTAGAAATAAGTATATAAGCTACCGCTAAAACGATAGTAGAAATTGATTTCATACTTTATGGATATCCGAGGATGTCTGAGATGGAAAATGAAAATTTCATATACGATCCACATAGACAGTAACCAGGTGATTCTCCGTTCGTGGGTGCACAAACAGAAACTGCTGATCAACCTAGGCTGTATGTCAGTGGTCGCACAATCGCGTAGCCAGACAGAATGCCGGCCCAGACAGCTTGCTTATAGCAGTCCGCAGCCTGTGTGATTTTACAATGTCGATCCGTTATGAAGCGAACGAATACACGTTGCCCACACGAAACGGCATAGCAAAAAAGCCACTAGAGCTACTGAGAACAAAGCTTGAACGCGATGGGAAATTACCTCAGACTTCAGGAGGGGGCGAATTAACTGACAGGGCACGGACAGCAATCACGAACACTTGTTCGGGAATACGAATAGCTTCGCGCCAGTTGGGAGAGAGGAAACTAAAAATGGCTCGCGGGGTTGGCGAGTATTCCTTTAATAAAAATTTCAAAAATTTATTCGTCTTTTGATGCGAATCGGCAGCACCAGAGACGTGATCGTTCAAAAACGAAAGTAAATCGCTCTGCCAGAATGTGCGGCTTTGCGATTCTAATCCTGCAATGTGTACTTTACCATCCCGAATTTCTATACTCACAATAGAGTAATAATGACCTCGGTAGCTAAACCCATCCGACGTTGTACGTGCAATGGTGCTTTCATCGAGCCTATTGTCTTTGAGTGGAATCTCAAATTCAACAATGCTATCCACTGACCGATAAACAGAAAGTCGTTCCGACAGATCATGCTCTTCCTGCCACCATGTACCTACAAACACCAGCACATAAGCCAGTGTATGGTACAGGATTAGGGCAAAGAGACCTATGGAAACTGCTTTTTTCAACATTAAAGTCAATAAAATTTCTCCAAAAATAATACTAATATTTCAAACAAAAGCCATGTTAGACAGGTTAAACTTTTTTTTTGTTTGTTTTACGGGGTATCATAGCCAAATCCCAATCTCCAACAAGTCGAAATTTACCACTCACATAGCTTGTTGCTGCAAATTCCGAATCAGATCCTGATACATTTAGTCTACTTGACTTATAGTCTAGTCCATCTTAGGTCGTTATGACAATTTCAAGTGATCTATTAGTTGTTTCATGTGGGTAGTTAAAGCCGCGACTATCAAACAAGACGTAATGCAATCAAAACCCATAATTTTGTGTTAGTCTGGCACCACATGATCTACGATAATCACAATCGCCCCATCACTTACCTTCGGTTGGCTGTAACGGACCGCTGCAACTTGCGGTGCTTTTACTGTATGCCCGAAGAGGGTATTAAATACCTGCCCAAACACCAGGTGCTGACCTATGAGGAGATGGAGCGGGTAGTACGCGTATTGGCTCGATTAGGTGTGCAGAAAGTACGGATCACGGGTGGAGAGCCTTTTGTTCGGGCTGGATTAATGGACTTTCTGCATCGACTGGCTGCTATTGATGGGCTAAACGATATATCGTTGACAACCAATGGCGTGTTAACAGCTCCTCACATTACCGACTTAGCCGCACTCGGCGTTCGATCCGTGAATTTGAGCTTAGATACGCTTGACCGTGAACGCTTTCGACAAATTACCCGGCGTGATGAACTACCTGCCGTATTGAAAACACTCGATGGATTGCTGTCGGCTGGGATTCAGACCAAAATCAACGCGGTTGTTATGGATGGGCAGAATACGCAGGATTTAGTCCCGCTTTCTGACCTAACCCGCACGCTACCTGTTGATGTACGGTTTATTGAAGAAATGCCTTTTAACGGGGAAGGAAGTCACTATCCAGTACTTAACTGGACGCACCAACGAATTATTGACGAAATTCGGGCGCATTTTCCCGATCTACAAAAACTACCTGACCCGCCCTTTTCAACCTCAGCCAATTACCAGATTCCGGGTCATCAGGGAACCATTGGCGTGATTGCCGCTTTCAGCCGGACATTTTGCGGCACCTGCAACCGAATTCGCCTGACAGCGCAGGGAACTCTTAAAACCTGCCTATACGATAACGGTGTGCTGGATATTCGTGCTTTACTCCGCCGTGGCGCATCGGACGAAGAACTAACAGCTGCCTTTCTACAAGCCTTCGCTCATCGCCCACTCAATGGCTTTGAAGCTGAGCAGCAACGGAGTGTTCAGTCCGGCGCTCCGGTCAGTGAGTCTATGGCAACGATTGGGGGGTAGATTTCAGGCAAGCTTATGTTATTGGATATACTATGCGAAGCCTCACAATCCAAATTCCGCAAGCGTGCCACGAAGGCTGGGACGAGATGCAACCAACTGAGCGTGGGCGGTTTTGTGGCAGTTGCCAGAAAACAGTAGTCGATTATACGAAATTCACTGATCAGGAATTGGTGAAGCTGCTCAGTAAAGCACCAGAAACAAGCTGTGGGCGTTTCCGCAATGAGCAGCTCAACCGGCAACTACCCTTATCGAATCCGAGTGCTATGTCTGTTTGGCGGCATTGGGCTGGTTTACTCACCTTGAGTCTGTTCGGTTGGCAAACGGCAAAAGCTCAACTCAACCAGGCTCCTAAACCATCTCCACCCACTTCGGTACGACCCGATTTTACGGTTTCAACAATTGCCAGTCGAAAGATCTTTGAGCCCGATGCCAAACGCGTTATTACAGGTCGAGTTATGCTTATGGATTCAATCGATCATTTATCTCCGGCATCACAGGCTACTGTCACTGTTTACCAGCTTGGGAAAGTTTGGGAAACGCAAACAGACAGTACCGGCACATTTAGTCTATCGGTGTCTGTTCAGGTACTAGACAAGCCTCTTCAATCAGGAAATCCTAAAATAGTCGTTGCAACATCTTTTCCGAATCATAGTCGGGGGAGTGCTACACTCGACGTACGGCCAGCAACCACTCCGATTACAGTAGATGATATTATTCTGTATAAACAGAGTAAAATGAAAAACATTACTGGTGGCGGCATTTGCCTTATTAAAACACCGTCCCTCTGGCAGAAGTTAAAACAGAAGCTATTTCACTAATTCCCAGCTGTTTTATTTTATAGCTATATGCTAACAACTTCACGCACAGCACCTGCCTACTTGACTGCTACATTGTAGAGACTATCAGACATGAAGTGAACAAATAGCTATATCGCCTTTAATTTGACATTACTGCCATTAATCCTATAGTTTATAACTACTAATATAAAACAACATATCTTTCAAGTAAACATCCAAGTTGAAGAATGAAAAAGATCGTTTTAGCATTCATTGCAATCATCTTTTTATCCGCTACGATAAGGGCAAATGGACTAATGGGTGGTGATTCTATGCGTAAACTCACGGTAGATGGGCGTGAGCGTACTTATTTTATTCATGTACCAAAATCATATGATGGTCGTAAACCCTTCCCTATCGTATTGGTATTCCATGGAGGTGGCAGTAATGCGACCGATTGGATTGAACTATGCGGATTAAATCAAACGGCCGATCAGGCCAATTTCATCGCCGTCTATCCAAATGGTACGGGAAAAAAAATAGAAGGCTATCCTAAAGGTATACTTGGTTGGAACGGTGGCCCGCGTCAGCCAGGTGGCCCTGATTCTGAAGTGAGTAAGGTAGATGATATTAAGTTTACTAAAGCCATGCTCGATGATTTATCCACTATCGTCAAGGTTGATAAAAAGCGTGTTTATGCCACCGGCATGTCGATGGGTGCTATTTTGGTGTATCGCCTGGCGTCTGAATTATCGGACCAGATTGCGGCCATTGCTCCAATTGCCGGACCGATGGGAACCGAAACATGTACTCCTAAACGGCCTGTACCGGTTATTCATTTTCATGGAACGGCCGATGAAGCTGTCCCTTTCAATGGAGGCAAGGGCAAGCTAGACCCGTCAGGAACGGATTACTATTCCGTTGACTATTCCATTCGTAACTGGGTAAAGGCTGATGGATGTCATGAGACACCAGTAACCACCGAATTAGCGGAGAAAGTCAATGACGGCACCAAAGTCATCCGCAAATCATATACGGGAGGTAAACAGGGGAGTGAAGTAATCTTATATGCTATTGAAGGTGGAGGCCACACCTGGCCCGATCGACCGTTTAGTCCTGAGCTTAAAATTCTGGGCAAAGCGACAAAGAATATATCTGCCAATGAGCTAATGTGGGCTTTTTTCGAGAAGCACCCAATGAAGTAAACTGAGGCTATTCTACCTTAAGAAAAGATTTCGCCCCCTTCAGGGTCGTATGTTTATAAACATACGACCCTGAAGGGGGCGAAAATAGTAGGCAACCCCCAGGCACTATAGGCGTATCACCGCCGGGACGCCTTCAAAGTATTTGTTCGTAAAGAGCGTATCAACGTCCATTCGTTGAATCAATTCACCCTGCGAATCGGTGAGCATCCGATTGCGAATCATCCAGTTAACGAATGATACCCAGATGGTTCGATGCATGAAACCCCAATTGCCTTCGCCATCCAGGTAATAACCAGAAACCATCTGCTGACTTTGCTCCACAAAATTGCGATTGGTTAAGCTGGGGTGATTTGCCGTTTTCATCAGGATACGAGCCGATTCATCGGGGTTTTTCATCGCGAACCGGAAACCAGCGGCCGTTGCTTCCAGAAATGCCCGCAACGCATCAGTATTCTCCTCTGCCCAATCACGATGGACGGTCAGAACAGGATTGTACCCATACGGAATTTCGTATTCGTCAAACAAAAACTGGTTTAGATCAATACCATCTATATCGGCTTTGACCCCCTCCCAGGTAAGCCAGCACCAGGCGGCATCGACCTCCCGAGTCACTAAGGCACGCCAAATATTGGCCCAAGGCGACTTATGTGGAACAAACTGCCCCCGACCATCGTCATTTTGAATCAATTGTCGAATAATATCCTCTTCGTAACGAGCACCGTAAGAAGCATATACTTTGCCATCTAATTCCTTCGGTCGATTGATACCACTTTCTTTCAGCGTCATAATCGCACTCACATCGCGAGCCAGCAAGGTGGCTATGGCTACCAGAGGAACTCCGTTAGTCTGATAACTAATCACACTTTCGGAAGGAGTAATGGCCAGATGAGCATCGCTCTGGGCCACACGACGGGCCGGGGCTGTCTGATAATTTTCCTGATCAGGCGAGATGAATTCTACATCGAGACCGGCCCGTTGATAAGCTCCTTTTGCAAAGGCAACATAAAAGCCCGTGTGGTTAGTGTTAGGAGTCCGGTCAAGCGCTAATCGAATGGTTGTATTCATAAGGTACAGTACTGATACGGCTAGTTTAACAATTCAGGTAATAGAAGGTTTCCTGCAATCGCACCCAACTGGCTGATTGCAAAGACTAATGTAAAAAGAATCGGGGCAAAATGTTCTCAGCCAACAAACAGAATTTCTTCGGCCAGGGCTTTTTCGTATTTCTCTTTATCAAATCGATATAAATAGGGAGCCTTATGCGCTCCGCCAGTTTTACGCTCCTCTAGCCGCTCCAGAATATTATAGCCAAGCATTCGTTTCTGGAAATTCCGTCGGTCTAGCGTCTGGCCTAAAATTGTTTCATAAAGCTGCTGGATATCAGGCATTGTAAATTTATCAGGCAGTAAATTATAGCCAATGGGCTGATAACTAAGCTGTCGTCGAAGGGTCTTCAGCGCCAGCTTGATCATGTCATTATGGTCAAAAAGAAGCGGTGGAATCTGGTCAATATCCCACCAGCGACACTCTTCGGTAAAGAAATCAGGTGTTGGCACCGCATTCGCAAACTCAACTAGCGCATAATAACCTACTGACACATCACGACTAACAAGCTCCTCTGTAATATCTTCGGGTAAGCCCAGCTTCGCCATCGTTTCCTGCTTACTGAAATTCGTGTAACGCATAACGTCGCCGAACGTGTGGAACTGTTGCAGGAAAATCTCACGTAAGCCTGTCCGTTGTTGTAGACTCCGATAAGCGGCCACTTCCAGGTTTTCTTCGTGGCGAATTCGTCCGCCTGGCAAACACCAGTCATCAGTGCCTTTCCAGCGCAGGAGAAGCACCTTTAATTGCCCGTCGTGAAACCCGAATATGGCTAGATCCAGCGATACAGAGGGCATGAAATTGGTCTTAAACTCTTCAATTAGTTGTCGCAATGCCTTTTGGTATTCCATGTGGAAAATTTAAGAATAAACATAGTGTGTATTTTCAACACAATGAAATAAAATTGCTATCATTGTGTTAAAATTACACATCTATGATGAAACGCCACTTTTTCTCACGGCAATCGTACAAGGCAGTTATTCCACTTTGCGTTGGTGCGATTGGACTGTTAGCCTATTCGGTAAGGCCGTTCACTGACCCTGGCGATAAGCCCGACGAAAACCGATTTACAAAAGTAGTACTCGCCGAAAAACTGAACGAACCCCTCGAAATGGCCATTTTGCCCGACGAGCGTGTTCTTTTTATTGAACGGCATGGGCAAGTGCAATTGTATTCACCAGTAACGAAGCAGGTAAAAACCATCGCTACGATTCCGGTCAGTACGAAATACAAGGATAAGGAAGGGCACGAAACAGAAGCCGAAGATGGACTTTTGGGTGTGAACCTCGATCCTAATTTTGAGAAAAACCATTGGTTATATCTCTACTACTCGCCCGCTGGTAACGAATCCAAGAACATTCTGACCCGTTACGAGCTACGTGGTGATGAGTTGGTTCTTTCCTCTAAAAAAGTACTCCTCGAAGTAGTCACCCAGCGTGAGCAATGTTGCCATACGGGAGGCTCAATTGATTGGGACCGCGACGGCAATCTCTATCTCTCAACCGGCGATAATACCAGCCCGCGCGCTACATTGTATGCCCCCATCGACGAACGCCCTGGCCGTGGGCCCTGGGATGCTCAGAAATCATCGGGAAACACGAACGATTTACGGGGCAAGATTCTGCGTATCCACCCCGAAGCCGACGGCACATACACGATTCCCGAAGGCAATCTCTTCCCAAAAGGAACGCCTAAAACCCGGCCTGAAATTTATACAATGGGGCACCGGAATCCGTATCGCATTGCGGTAGATAAACACACTGGCTATCTGTATTGGGGTGATGTAGGTCCTGATGCAGGTGAAGATTCAGTTGGCGTTGGCCCAACCGCCGAAGATGAATACAATCAGGCGAAAAAAGCAGGCAATTTCGGCTGGCCCTATTTTGTAGGCAATAACAAGGCGTATTACGATAAAGATTTTACGACTGGTAAAGGAGGTGCCAAATTCGATCCGGCTCATCCCTTTAACGATTCGCCCAACAACACGGGTTTACATGACCTGCCTCCTGCCCAGCCGGCTATGATCTGGTACCCAGCCGCAGAGAGCAAGACGTTTCCATTTATGGGTACGGGAGGTCGTAGCGCCATGGCTGGACCAACCTATTATAAAGATGACTTTAAAGGCGCCAAACGCCTTTTTCCGGACTATTACAACGGAAAGACATTCCTGTTTGAGTGGATGCGTGACATGATTCTGGCGGTTAGCTACGATAGTCAGGGCAACATGACCAAGACCGAGCGATTCCTTCCTAATATGCCATTCAGCCACCCAATCGACATGGCCTTCGGACCGAACGGTGACCTGTATGTGCTTGAGTATGGCACGGGATGGTTCCTCAAAAACGACGACTCTCGTTTAGTGAAAATTGAATTCAACGCTGGTAACCGCAAACCAAATGTGCAGGCTTCTGCTAACCAAAAAGCCGGAGCAGTCCCTATGGTTGTAAAACTATCGTCGGAAGGGACCAAAGATTCTGATGGCGATGCGATGACCTATCAGTGGAAAATATACAACAAGGCAGGTGGTCAGCCAACGGTTTTGGCCGATCCTAATCCAACGTTCACCTTCCAGAAACCCGGTCAGTATAAAGTGATTCTGACTGTAACGGATGCCCACGGCCTCAAAGACTCTCGCGAGGTGGATATTATGGCAGGGAACCAACCACCTACTGTAGCACTGGACATCATGAATGGAAATAAAAGCTTCTACTTCCCTGGCCAACCGATTGCCTATCAGGTAAGTGTAACGGATAAAGAAGACGGAAGCCTGGCCAATGGTAAAATTTTGGCGAAGCAGATAATGGTGAAGGCTAACTACCAGGATGAAGCCAATGCTCAAAATGTCAGCGAAGCAGGTCACAAGTTCTCCGAAGCGACTTACTTAGGCGCGGGACAGGTCCTTATGGAAAAGAGCGACTGTAAAGCCTGTCATTTCATGGATAAAAAGTCAGTTGGCCCAGCGTTCGTCGAAGTGGCAAAACGTTACAAAAGTGATGCGAATGCCGTAGCCAGCCTATCAAACAAAATTATTAAAGGCGGTGGAGGTTCCTGGGGCGATGCCATCATGACGGCCCACCCACAATTGGCTCAGTCAGATGCGGGCGAGATTGTGAAGTATATTCTCACCTTGTCGGATAAGAAAGTAGCCACACCGTCGCTGCCAACAAAAGGTACGTATACCCCGGATAAAAATGAGAAAGGGAATCTGGTGTTACAGGCATCATACAAGGATAAAGGCGCAAACGGCCTGCCCGCTCAAACCAGCGAACAGGTGCTGGTATTACGTAATCCATTGATACCATTAGGCACGAGCACCACTCAATCGAAAGGCATTACGCTGTTCAAAATGGGTACGCAACCCTACCCTATTGTCATTGTGATGGGCTCTGATACCTACGTGCAATTCAACAAGTTTGATCTTACTGGCGTACAGACGATGGAGTTTGCTGTAGCAGTTCCTAAAGCGCAGCTCATCTGCGTTGGCGGAAGAATCGAAATACATATTGATTCAGCAACAGGGCCGCTGCTGGGCCAGACTGAGGAGCTTTTGCCTAACGAAAGCAAAGACCCTGCCGACATCTTTAAGCCCAGTATGGCTAAGGTCACCATTAAGCCAACGACCGGTCAGCACGATTTATATTTTGTCTTTAAAAACGAAAAAGCAGGTAAAGCCCCGCTCTTTGTTCCCGTTACCGTACAGCTTTCTAACTGATTTAATTAAAATCACCTCACCCCCGGCCCCTCTCCTACAACAGGGATAGGGGAGGTTTTAACGTCTGACTTGTTTTCCCTAATCCATTTGCTATAAGCAAGGATTAAACTAGACTCAAATACGACGTTTGTAACTCCCGTTGCACCCCTCTCCTGATACAGGAGAGGGGCTGGGGGTGAGGTTAATCCTATTTCAACCATGATCCAATCACGTCGCGATTTCCTGAATCAACTGGGCCTGACAGCCGCCGGATTAAGTCTGGCATCGGCCTTACCAACATCAACTTTTGCCGATATGGGCGCTAAAAAATTTACGTTCGACATCTCACTGGCTGAGTTCTCCTTTGCGGGCGAACTCTATTCGGGTAAAATGACGAATATGGATTTCCCCGCTCGTACCAAAAAAGATTTTGGCATCAATGTGCTGGAATATGTATCTGGTTTTTTCAACAACAAACATACCGATCAGGCATACCTGAAAGAACTCAAGCAACGATGCGATGACCTCGGCATGAAAAACAACCTCATCATGGTCGATGGAGCCAACATTGCAGATCTTGACGCAACGAAACGACACCAAGCGGTCGAGGCCCACCATGCCTGGGTCGATGCAGCCAAGTATTTGGGTTGTAGTTCCATTCGGGTTAATTTGGGTGATACCTCCAAAGCAATGACGGGCGTAGAAGATGATCCTGCTGCCGAAGCTGCTAAAACGGCTGCCGATGGGTATCACAAGCTGCTGGAATATGCGGCCAAGTCAAAAATGGATGTCATTGTTGAAAATCACTTTGGTAACTCGACCGATATCGACTGGTTGGTTGGGGTTATAAAACAAGTGAATATGCCCAATGCGGGCCTATTACCTGATTTCGGTAACTTCTGTCGGCAACGCAGCAAACCCGAAACCAACGATATCAAGGGAATCATGGGCACCAAGTGTGTCAAGGAATATGACCGCTACGAAGGCGTGAAGAAAATGATGCCGTACGCTAAAGGTATCAGTGCCAAGACACACAAGTTCGATGCCAATGGTAACGAGACCGAAACCGACTTCCGTAAAATGTTCCAGATCATCAAAGATGCCGGTTTTAAAGGCTATGTAGGTATTGAATACGAAGGCGGCATCATCGGCATGTACAATCCAACCGGTGGTTATCTGCCTACCAACGATGGTATTCAAGCGACGAAAAACTTGCTCGAACGCGTACGAACGGAACTTGCTTAATTTTTTTAACCCCTAAATCCCCTGAAGGGCAGGACTGTTAAGCTCCCAATTTTTAGCCCTAGTTGCTCCCCTCTCCTGTTTTGGGAGAGGGGCCGGGGGTGAGGGGAAAGCGGTCAATTCAGACATAATCCACCTCACCCCAATCCCTCTCCTATAACAGGAGAGGAGCTTTTCACCCCTAAAAACTCATGTTCCGTAAATTCCTGAAAATTCTGCTCGGTCTCGTCCTCGTTTTAGTCATATTGGCAGGTGGGTTCGTTGTATTTGGCATGTATGTCACCCGGCAGCTTCCCTGGCAAAAGCCTGAGTTCGATACAGTACGTCCAGCAGATCCCGGTGCTGTTGGCGCTAAAGGTGTCCTCATCTTTTCGAAGACAAATGGGTTCCGGCATGAGTCGATCGAGCCGGGTATCGAAGCGCTCAAAAAAGAAGGTAAAGCAAAAGGCTGGGATGTGCGAACAACTGAAAATGGAGCCTTCTTCAATGATGATTACCTAAGCAAATTCAAGGTCGTGGTGTTCCTGTCAACTACGGGCGACATTCTGACGCCAGAACAGGAAAAATCCTTTGAGAAGTTTATTGAAAACGGCGGAGGTTACGTCGGTATTCATGCCGCATCCGATACGGAATATAGCTGGGATTGGTACGATCACATGCTCGGTACCCATTTCCGCGATCACCCATTATATCCTGAACACACACCCGAAGCGGAAATTATTACAGATGTTCGGGATCACCCAACGACAAAGCACTTACCGGCCAAATTCCGCAGAGCGGATGAATGGTATAATTTCAAGCAAAGTGTGCGGGGCAAAGACAGCATTCAAGTGCTGCTAACGCTAAATGAAGCAACCTACAAAGCAACATGGCCTAAAGCCATGGGGGGCGATCACCCGATTTCGTGGACAAACAAAGTTGGTAAAGGCCGCGTATTCTACACGGGAATGGGTCATACCGACGAAACCTTTACCGACCAATACGCTATGCCGCATATTGTGGCTGGCATTGAATGGGCTGGGCGGTTTGAGTAATCGTCCTTGCCGCGGTGGTTCGGCGTAGTCTCTGAACTACGTCGCAGTGTTATCCGGTCTCCGACCGGAGTGAAGCTAGATTTTACAAATACCGGTCAGAGACCGGATAGCACTCCAGCGTAATCTTAGACTACGCTGAACAATAAATAAAAAAAGCGGCCGCACAGCCGCTTTTTTTATTTATCAAAACTCATCTTACTTCCCGTCAAAGCTTTGCTTCATGTTCCGATAGAACGTTTTCGTGCTCCATTGACCACCTGCAATAATGCGTCGGATGGTGTAGAGTGGCATTTGGTCATCGCGTTTGTCAGCCAGGGTAAACGCAGCTGCGTAACCGCGTTTCTGAATTTCGGGTAATACCTGATGGCTCCACAAACCAAATGGGTAGGCAAAATACTTAACAGGTTTCCCGATAATGGTTTCCAGCTTCGCCTTTGGTTCTTCAATCTGAATCTTCCAGTCGTCGCCCTGGTATTTTTTCACGTTGTGGTGATCCCACGTATGGGCACCAATCGTATGTCCTTTGTCGGATAAGTCTTTAATCTGCGCTTTGTCCATGTACGGCTGCTTTCCCCGGCGACCAATAGCAACAGTCATAATGAAAAACGCCCCTTTGAAACCAAGTTTATCCAGGATGGGTACGGCGGTTTCGTACTGATCAAGATCCCCGTCATCGAAAGTGAGCATAACCGGTTTTGACGGCAGTGGTGCACCAGTAGTCAGGTAAGCGTAGAGTTGGTCCGGCAGAATGGTGTGATAACCGCTGTCGGCCAGAATCTGCATTTGCTCCTTGAACGATTGAACGGGAATAATGTAATCCTTAGCACTTTTAGAATCACTAGCCCGCCAGTCGCGGATTTGGTGATAACACAGCACCGGCACCTGTGGACGAGCCAGAATTGTAGCGGCATCCGCTATTTTGTCGGCAGGGATACTAGATGGATCAGGAGCTGCTTTGGCCGTTTCTTCGCTTGAAACTGGTTTATCAGTCGTCGCCTTCGTTGCGGAATCAGTTGTCGTTGTGGCTTCGTTCGTAGACGCGCTTTTCGACTGGCAGCCCATCAGGCCATTGGAGAGTAAAACAGACAGGCAGAGAGCTGCTGAGAGAGATAAGGTTTGACGAGTCAACATAGAAAATGAATATGGCCCAAACATAGGGAAAAGAATTTGGCCTATAGAATAAAAGTTAGTAAACAGATACAAACTTTTATTCTTCCCGCTACAAATTTCATACCTTAAAATAAGTGGTTACCTTGTTAATCAGCCAGATGCCCAATGCTCCGTTATCTTTGTTCGACCTATGCGTTTAAAAGATAAACTTCCCCTTAGCTATCTTCTTTTCACAACCCGAGGGCGTATCCATCGTTCAACGTACTGGTTGGTCTCGGCATTTATCTGGAGTACGTTTTATGTGCTTCATACCATCTTATATGACTTCGTTAGCGAAGGATCAACGTATATTCTGTACCCACTTTTGATAGGATCGTTAGTAGCTACGGCCAACAAACGACTGCACGATACCAACCATTCGGGTTATTGGTTGCTAGCAATACTAATTCCGGTCCTGGGGCCGCTCTGGTTGATTTATCAACTGGGTTTTCGGCGGGGCGATAAACACCAGAACCTATTTGGCACCGTACCCAACGAAGCTGCCGATTATTTCAAGAACGACAACGGACAACCTGTTCCGCACAGTGCCCCAGAGCGGATCATAAACGATGTAACGCAGTTGAACCCAGTTGTGGTAGCAGATGTATTCCGCCCAAAATCAGTGGACGAGTTACAGGAACGGCTTCGTAACACGACTGGCCCCGTTTCGGTAGGCGGTGGACGATTTAGTATGGGTGGGCAAACAGCCAGTTCCGGGAGTCTGCACATCGACATGCGGGGCCTGAATCAGGTTATCCAGTTCTCGAAAGAAGACCGACGAATTACTGTTCAGGCGGGGATTCGGTGGTGCGACATTCAGCGATTTGTGGATGCCCACGACCTGAGTGTCAAGATTATGCAGACCTATGCCAATTTTACGGTCGGCGGGTCGCTAAGTGTAAACTGTCATGGGCGCTATATGGGGCATGGGCCGTTAATTCTATCCGTTCGTTCCATTGAGCTTGTGCTGGCCGATGGGTCATTGGTTCAGGCTAGTCGCACCGAAAATTCGGATGTCTTTTTTGGCACCATTGGTGGCTATAATGGCCTTGGCATTATTGTATCCGCCGAGTTGGATCTTGAGGATAATCTCGCCGTTCGTCGGGAGTATCACAACCTCCCCCGGTCTGATTACCGTACTTATTTTGCCGATACCATCCGCGACAATCCCGAAGCCGTTTTCCACAACGGCGATATGTATCCGCCCACCTACACGAACATGCGGGCCGTTACCTGGGTAAAAACAACGGAGAAACCAACTGTTAAAACCCGGCTGATGCCGCTTCGTGAATCGTATCCACTGGAACGGTATTTTATGTGGGCATTCACCGAAACAGCGGCTGGCAAATGGCGTCGTGAGCATATCGTCGATCCGCTACTTTACCTCGCCAAACCCATTCACTGGCGCAATTACGAAGCGGGCTACGACGTGGCTGAACTCGAACCGCGCTCCCGTACAAAGCGTACGTACGTGTTGCAGGAATACTTCGTACCTGTTCGACACTTCGATACGTTTTCGGCGAAGATGAGCGAGATTTTTAACCGCTATCAGGTCAATGTTATCAACGTTTCGGTTCGGCATGCCCTCCCCGATTCGGGTTCGTATCTGGCCTGGGCACGCGAAGAAGTCTTTGCCTTTGTGGTCTATTACAAACAGCGAACGAACGACGTGGCAAAAAACACGGTGGCCATCTGGACGCGTGAGTTAATCGACGCGGCTCTTTCCGTTGGTGGAGCCTATTACCTGCCGTATCAGGCGCATGCTACGTCGGAGCAGTTTCATCAGGCCTATCCAAATGCGAGGAAGCTATTTGCACTAAAGAAAAACCTGGACCCGGATTTCCGGTTTCATAATGTGTTTTGGGATACGTATTATCAACCGTTTCTTTCGACAGGATTGACAGGATGAACAGGATTTCAAAGCTTACTTACTAATAAATCCTGTTCATCCTGTCAATCCTGTCGAAAGAAAAACAACAAACCAATGGCAACGCAAACCTCCGAATTTCATACTGTCTTTGATCAGACCAAACCCCGCGATGCGTTTTATCGCTTCCTGCAGGTCGTTTTTCACCTCTACCCCGAAGATAAGTTTCATCACCTGATTGGGGAGGTAACGAAAACTCAAACGTCGGACGAAACAATTTACAAAACCATACAGAATCGCCTGCCCAGCATCAAGCCATTTCTGTCGGAATTGACCTATGCTTTGCCTGCGCTCAAAGTTCAGAAAAAAGAAATGACCCGACAGATGCTGGAGCTATTACCCAAAGGCGCACAGGTGAATGGCTATGCAGAAATTGGCTCACCGGGGCGATACATCAGCGATTTACGGAAACACTTGCCGATCAGTGGTCCTATTTACCTGATCAATGATGTAGCACCAACGTTCAGCCCCGCCGATATTATGGAGCGTGGCCAGTTGACGAAGCTAGGCATCTTTGTTGAATCGCATAATTTTGACCCCATCAGCCCCAGCGACATACCTGATGAGAGCGTTGACTTGGTGACTTGCCTCATTGGCTTGCACCACACCCGACCCGAAAAACTTACTGGTTTTATCACCTCTATCCGACGCATTCTTCGGCCAGGCGGCTGGTTCATTCTGCGCGATCATGATGTAAAAACTCCTGATATGGCCACGTTCGTATCGCTGGTACACACCGTTTTCAACTTAGGGTTAAATATAACCTGGGAAGTGGACAAGGAAGATTACAAGGATTTCAAACCGATTGAGGACTGGAGCAAGATTGTCAGTAAGGTTGGTTTTACCGATGCTGGAAAGCGACTGCTTCAGGCCAATGATCCTTCCGATAATACGATGGTGCTGTTCACAAAAAGTTGATGAAAACCCTATTTTACTTCATTAGCCTGCTCACCCTTCTTAGTTGCTCAGAAAAGGAAAACCAGTCGGCCAGCACCGATTCGGGAAAGGCTACTGCCACAACCGACACGCTTCAACCGCCTGTAGCTGTATCTGAGCAATCAACGACTAAAAGTGACTCGCCTGCAGGTTCTGGTACGTGGCGATATGAGAAGACGACCGATAAAGAAGGGCACTCTGTTTACAAAGCGTCGATTACCTCGCCTAACTTACTTGAGTTCAGTTTTCCTTATGCCGGTGGTTCTACAGCAACACTAACCATTCGGAAGCGGGAAAGTGGTACGCATGTTTACATACACGTATCAAAAGGACAGTTTAACCGGAGTTTTCAGGGCGGCAGGGCTGGCGTTCGTTTCGATGGGAAACCAGCGATCTCCTATTCATTTTCAGCCGCTGAAAACGGCAGCGCGAATATTATATTTTTTGATTCCGAACAAACACTGATCGATAAGATGAAAGCTGCCCGCAACATGATTGTCAATGTAGATTTTGCAGGACAGGGTCAGCGACAAATCGAATTTAGAACGGCAGGCTTGGCCTGGAATCACTGATAATTTTGTCATTCCGACGATAGGAGGAATCTCAAGTTTCTTATTAGTCAAGCGTGAGATTCCTCCTATCGTCGGAATGACAAAGGTGTACTAAATAGCTACTCTTTGTTTATGCTTAGGCTTCCGATTTTAACTGTTATCATGGTCTTACTGGCCAGTTTTCTGTTCTTCCGGAAAGGGCGGCAAGCCCTGACAACGCCAGCCGGAAAAGGCTGCGTGGTACCGAAAGATTGGTTAGTTAGCAACCCGCATCCAGTCACACCCACCGAACACATCCGGCCCGCCGACCAGACCTTTCTAACCTATCCTGAATGGTTTCTGGTACATAGCCCCGCCGAGATAGCCGACTACGCCCACGAGCGTACCACGACCACCTTCCCCTATATGAGCCATGTTAAGCAGCTTTGGCAGAGCTATGGCGTTGTCTATGACCAGATTAAAGGAAGCTTTGCCTTCAACACCGGCTACCATATTATGATTTGGGTAATTGGCGTAAGCACTACGGTCGAATATGCGCTCAAAGCCCTCTATGAGACGGTTGTAGGCCGACTCACCAATCCGACCAACGGAGCTGTAGTTACAGATGAAGACAAGTTTAACGCCCAATTTTCGCAGGATTATGTAGACTTTATTCGCGTACTGCCCTGGTACGAATTCGACTTCAAAGCCCGAATTCCCCAATTGCTCAAAGGAACGTCGTTTTTCGGGCCGCACTTCATCCGAAAATTCGAACGTAAGTATATGCTACTGACGGAATTACTGGTAAAATCGGGCTATGGATATCTCATCAAAATCGGCACCAAAGCCTCCTATGACGAAGCCTTGCTAACTACTGCCGTTGTTATTAATCGACTCCCCGCTGTACCCGACACCCTAACGCCTATCAAAACCTATCCCGACGGATCGGCCCTATTACTTCTACCCCGGTATGAAGCATTTCATCCTGCCGTATCAGCGTTGGTAAAACAGGGGGTAACCTTCCGTGAGATTGCCGGGAATAACTCGGCCATTTTACTAACCGTGCTCGCCCCAGAAACCTGGCAACCTGTTTCCCAGAACTTGCAACTAGTATTCACTCAACCTATCGTCACCAAACCTGGCCTGAAGCGGGTGGCGCTAGTAACGACAGTGGGTTCGCTGGACAAAACCATCCGGTATGCGCAGGAACAGAACGTGAAGATCGAGCATGTGTATGATTATTAACAACACGATCAATCAAACCCGCTCAATGTGACAGGTTTAACTGTCTTTTAATTAACCGACCCGGTATGCGTTAGTTATTGATAAAAACAGGAATAAAACCCTGAATCAATTTAATTCAACGTATATGAAACGGTTATTTTTTGTCGCTGCGTTCGCGCTGGCGACCAGCCTGACTCAGGCACAAACAGTTACAGTAGATAGCGAACTTAGGCCCAATGTTGACTTCAGTCATTTTAAAAGCTACGCATGGGCTTCTCAACCGACTAGCAAACAAGAGACAGGAAACACGCTGGCCTTGAAAAAGCAGGTGCGGGATGCAGTTGGGTATGCTTTAGACGGTCGCGGTTATACGTTAAATAGGCAGTCGCCCGATCTGATTGTCAATTTCCGTGTATTTGACAAACCAACGACCATCAAAGGCTATACAGATGGCGACAATTATGCCAGTCTCAACGAAGTACAGAGTCTTGGAAAAGAAAAAGATATTACGGTAAAAGCAGGTACGATTCTGGTCAACCTTGTTGATACCAAAACCGATCAGGCTATCTGGCAGGGGTTGGCGTCAGGTCTGACGTCAACCAATAAAATGGATCATCAGGAAGGCAAGATTCGCGAAGCTGTTAACCTAATCTTCAACAAATACCCCTACCGGGCGGATAAGTTTTAGTGTGCCTTAGTGAACAGTAACGGCGCGCCATTCGAAAGAGTGACGCGCCGTTTTGCTGTTTTATAGAACCTTATTATACCTATCGATAATTAGGCTCAGAGTATTATTAATTGAGTAAATATAACATTGCTGCGACGGGATTGGCGAACTCCTCTTTTTGCCTTATTTTTATTGGCTTACAACCCAATTCCCCGAATACAACCCCATGAAAAAACAATTCCTCGCAATTATCTTACTCGCTCCTATGCTCGCGGTTGCCCAACCAAAAGCAAAAAAAGCCGTAACTCCTACAGTCGACCCAGACAAGAAAACCATTATTACTAATCTGGATAGCCGATTTCAGGAATACGCCGGAATCTCGAAGCAAATCTGGAATTTCGCCGAACTCGGCTATCAGGAAGAGAAGAGTTCGGCACTGCTGGAAGAGCAGCTAAAGAAAGAAGGATTCGATGTACAAACCGGCGTGGCGGGTATTCCGACAGCTTTTGTCGCTACGTATGGATCAGGTAAACCCGTCATCGGTATTTTGGGTGAATATGACGCGCTACCCGGTCTGGCAACCGAAGCCAAACCCGAATTTACGCCCATTGCGGGTCAGAAAGGCGGTCACGGTTGCGGACACAATCTGTTCGGAACGGCGTCGATGGCGGCTGCGGTACAGGTGAAAGACTGGCTCAAAAAATCGGGCCACGCCGGAACGATCAAAATTTATGGTTGTCCAGCCGAGGAAGGCGGATCGGCCAAGGTGTATATGGTGCGTGAAGGCTTGTTTAAGGATGTCGACGTAGTATTGCATTGGCACCCCGGTGCTCAGAATGCCGCGGATGCCGGTACGTCGCTGGCCAACAAAAATGCAAAGTTCCGCTTCAAGGGGATTGCTGCCCACGCAGCGGCCTCGCCTGAGCGCGGTCGGTCGGCGCTGGATGGTGTCGAAGCTATGGATTACATGGTCAACATGATGCGCGAGCACATCCCGTCGGATACCCGGATTCACTACGTGATCACCAAGGGTGGCGAAGCCCCCAACGTGGTTCCAGCCAATGCCGAAGTATATTATTATGTTCGGAACAAAGACCGTGCAGTGGTGCAAAGCGTCTGGAAACGGATCGAAAATGCCGCTGAAGGCGCTGCCAAGGGAACAGGAACACAGGTAACCTGGGAAGTGCTGGGCGGTGTGTATGACCTACTACCCAACGTAACTCTGGCCGAAGTCATGCACCAGAATCTGCAAACGGTTGGCGGTGTGAATTATACGCCCGAAGAAACAGAATTCGCTAAAAAAATCAGCGAGACCTTTGGGGATCAGAAAGTGCCCATCGAAAATGCCGCCAAAGTGAAAGATTTCCGTGATGCCTCCGAAAGTGCAACCAGCGGTGGCTCTACCGACGTAGGTGACGTAAGCTGGGCCGTACCCACCGTTGGCCTGTCTACGGCAACCTGGGTACCGGGTTCATCGGCCCACAGTTGGCAATCAACAGCCGCCAGTGGCATGACTATTGGGCAGAAAGGTATGATCGTGGCGGCTAAAACACTCGCCATGACGGCGCTGGATTTGTTCAAAACGCCTACGCTCATCGAGAAAGCGACTGCCGAGTGGAAGCAAAAACTCGGCCCCGACTTCAAATATGAAGCCCTGCTCGGCGACCGGAAACCCGCTTTGGATTACCGGAAATAACCTTGCCCTTTGCGGTCGGAGTCCGTACCTTTGCGACAGAATTTAAAGAGTGAAAGAGTGAAAGAGCGAAAGAGCGGATTCCGCCATCGACTTTCGCTCTTTCACTCTTTCACTCTTTCGCTTTTTAAAAATGCTCCGAACGCACACTTGCGGGGAACTCCGCCTTTCTAACGATAATCAAACTGCAACACTGTCTGGCTGGGTTCAGACCATCCGCGATAAAGGTGGTGTGTTGTGGATTGACCTCCGCGACCGCTATGGTATTACGCAGCTTCTGCTCGAAGATGGTCAGACTGCGCCCGAATTGTTTACCATTGCCCGCTCCCTGGGTCGAGAATTTGTCCTGAAAGCTACCGGGACGGTCATTGAACGGAAATCCAAAAATCCGAACATCCCAACCGGCGAGATTGAGTTGAAAGTGACATCGTTGGAAGTATTGAATCCGGCCAAATTACCGCCCTTCCTGATCGAGGATACCACCGATGGGGGCGATGACCTCCGTATGAAATACCGTTACCTCGACCTTCGCCGGAATCCGGTTCGGAAGAGCCTCGAACTGCGCCATCGTATGGCCCAGCAAACGCGGTTATACATGGACGGTCAGAATTTCATTGAAGTAGAAACACCCGTTCTGATCAAATCAACGCCCGAAGGAGCACGTGACTTTGTCGTGCCAAGCCGCATGAATCCGGGTGAATTTTACGCCCTACCGCAGTCACCACAGACATTCAAGCAGTTGTTAATGGTGTCAGGATTTGACCGGTACTACCAGATTGTGAAGTGTTTCCGCGATGAAGATCTTCGTGCCGACCGTCAGCCTGAATTTACCCAGATCGACTGCGAAATGTCGTTTGTGGAGCAGGAAGACATCCTGAATATGTTCGAGGGGCTCGTGCGGCATCTGTTTAAGGCAGTAAAAGGTATCGACATGGCTACCGTGCCACGCATGACATATGCTGATGCTATGAAGTTCTACGGTTCCGACAAGCCAGACACACGCTTCGATATGAAGTTTGTTGAGCTCAAAGCCCCATTCGATACGGTCGATATGACATCGGGAAAAGGCTTCGGCGTGTTCGATTCGGCGGAGTTGGTTGTCGGTATCAACGCGCCAGGTTGCGCGCATTATACCCGTAAGCAATTGGATGAGCTGACGGATTGGATCAAACGCCCACAAGTTGGGGCAAAAGGTCTGATTTACGTTCGGTATAATGAGGACGGAACATTGAAATCATCGGTCGACAAGTTCTATTCGGAAGCGGATTTGAAAGCCTGGGCGGTTCGATTCAATGCCAAACCCGGAGATTTGATGCTGATCATTTCGGGCGAATGTGCCAAAGCGCGTAAGCAATTGAATGAATTACGTCTGGAAATGGGTACTCGGCTTGGTCTGCGCGATCCAAACGTGTTCAGTACGTTGTGGGTGCTCGACTTTCCGTTGCTTGAATATGGTGAAGAAGAGCAACGCTGGTTTGCCATGCACCACCCCTTTACGTCGCCCAAGCCCGAAGATATTCCCCTGCTCGACACGGATTTAGGTTCGGTACGTGCTAATGCCTATGACCTGGTTATCAATGGAACTGAAGTAGGTGGCGGTTCGATTCGGATTTTCAACCGCGATTTGCAGGCTCGGATGTTCAGTATTCTGGGTTTCTCAGACGAAGAAGCAAAAGCACAGTTTGGGTTCCTGATGGACGCTTTTGAATATGGCGCACCTCCACATGGTGGTATCGCTTTCGGTTTTGACCGCTTGTGTTCACTCTTCGGTGGTGCCGACTCCATCCGTGATTTCATCGCCTTCCCGAAAAACAACTCGGGCCGCGATGTCATGATCGATTCGCCATCCGTAATCAGCCAGGCGCAATTGAACGAACTAAAAATCGCGACAGTAGCAAAGTAAAGGAGATTTAAACACGGAGAAACGGAGATTTCACGGAGGTCATAGAGGTTTTATATATCCCATGATCTCCGTGAAATCTCCGTTTCTCCGTTTGTTTAAGCCTCTTTTATTCAAATTCCCATTTGCTTACCCAAGGGTCGTGAGTTTGTTTCTGGAATCGCTTTAGTTTGGTTTGCATCCGCGTCAGCGTTTCCCGATAACGTGGATTACTAGCCAGATTATGCACCTCATCGGGGTCAGTTTCGAGGTCATATAACTCAAAGCGTGGGCGATGCAGATAAGCCTCCACGGTTCGTTTTCCGTAAACTTTCTGCTTCGTTCGAAGAATGTCCTGCCAGGTAAATGAATTGTACAGGTCAAGCGCCATCGGGTACGGCAACGCGTGGGCAATATTGAAAATCAACTTATAACGTCGTTCGCGGACTACGCGCATGGGATAGTACATCGTTACTTCATGGAGTGAGTGTGACGCATAGACTTCATCCCAGCCCGTAACACCTTCCTGTTCAATAATAGCTTTAAACGAACGGCCCTGCTTCCGTACTTTACTAGTTTCAATTCCAGCAAATTCCAGAAGTGTGGGCGTTATATCGACCCACGAAACCAATGCATCCTGCACGAAACCGGGCTTGTTAGGTTTCGGTAATTTCACTAGCAAAGGCAAGCGCATACCCGGTTCGTACAGATTCGTTTTCGAACCCGGAAACGGAGCACCATTATCCGACAGATAAATAATCAGCGTGTTGTCATACTGATCTGTCTCTTTCAGATACTCGACCAACCGACCAATGCCCTGATCAAGCCGACTGATAGCCTCATAATACTGCGCCAGTTCGGCTCGACTGGCTTTAGTATCGGACATGTAAGGCGGCACCCTAACTTCACGGGGTTGATAGAAATGATCGCCCACCTGCGGATACCCACCGGGTTTATTCCCAAACAGATTTGGTTTCGATCCATCGAAAATAGGTGTGCCATCAGGGGCTACACTATTGCTGCGGTGTGGATCATCGGTCGCGAAATACAGAAAAAAAGGTTTATCTGATTTCTCCTCCAGAAACGAGTAGCATTTCCGCGCCATCTCCACCGGGCTTCGCCCAATCGAAGCTGGATCATTCACGCCACCCGCTCCCAGTACTTTTTGGAAATGGTACACTTGCTCGGGCGCTACATGCAGTTTTCCGATTCGTGCGGTTCGATAACCTGCCTGTTCCAGTAAAACGGGGAGCGATCGCACGGTATCGAACGAGCTGAAATGATGTACCTGATGCTCCAGCCCATACATGCCATTAGCATGATTATGCAGGCCCGTCAGCAACACCGACCGACTGGGACTGCAACTGGCTGTGGTGCAGAATGCATTCGAGAACCGGGTTCCATCTGAGGCCAGCTGGTCGATATGGGGCGTTCGGACAGTTGGTGATGGCGTGTTCTTATCTCCGTAACAGCCGACAGCTTCACGGCCATGATCGTCGGAAACGATCAACACAATATTGGGGCGCTTATCAAGCAGTTGCTGTACTGGCAGATCAGGCTGTTGTCTTGTGCTTATCTCAGTAGCCTCCGGTTGAAAAAGCGCGTAAAAGCCGATCAGGAAGCTAGTAGACAGACCGCTGAGCGTATAATTCATAACAATAGGCAGCTTTGGAAATAGTATTGTTTTATCACCTCTAATTATGCAACTGTTTAAACTTTATGGAAAGTTCGCACCTCAAAATTCACATGACTTTAGGGATTTTCCATAAAGTTTAAACAGCTTCCATGGTAAATATCGATAACAGAGTAATAGCAATTATTTCCGATCAACCCGGAATCCGCAAGGATGAAATAACCCTTGAGTCCTCTTTTTATGGAGGATTTAGGAACAGACGATCTCGGTGTAGTAGAGCTGATCGTATACAACGAATGGGAAGCTATTTTTTCATCCAATGCAACCAATGGAAACGAATTTGGGACGGATAGAAACGCAGCCTAATGGCTCAGGCTGCACCTTTGTCCTATCATGAAACTAGTTTAAACATTAGTCAACTTACTACCTACTGAACAACTGCGAACACAGAGGCTACTTACCGATTCTTTTAACACGCAAACCATTTATTCAATCATGTCAAAAGTAAACATACACACCAATCACGGCCTCATCACGCTTGAGCTATTTCCAGAGAAGGCACCGATCACGGTTGCCAATTTTGAAAATTATGTCAGAAAAGGCCATTATAACGGAACTATCTTCCATCGGGTAATCAATGACTTTATGATTCAAGGCGGTGGATTTGAACCCGGTATGAAGCAAAAAGAAGATCTCGATGCGCCGATCAAAAACGAGGCAGGTAATGGTCTTACCAACCAAAAATATACAATAGCGATGGCCCGCACTCCGGACCCGCATTCGGCCACTGCCCAGTTTTTTATTAATGTGAGCAATAACAAGTTTATGAACTTTACAGCGGAAACTCCTCAAGGCTACGGTTATGCAGTATTTGGCAACGTTGTGGATGGCTATGACGTTGTAGACGCGATCAAATGCGTAAGAACAGGTGCCAAAGGTATGCATCAGGATGTGCCCATCTCGGATGTTTTAATCGAAAAGATCGAAATTATCTAAGCTTGCTCTGTTGGAATTTATGAAAGCCAATGGGCTAGACAAAGTAAAAGGGGCCTAATCTGAACACCTCTCCGTTTTGGGAAACTAGTAGGACGCCAACACCGCCAAACGAAGCGTTATGAGTGGGCAACAACTATATGGCTTCAGAACTGACACATCATGTATCGGATGCGTCTTTTGACAACGATGTGCTTCGTGCCGAGTATCCGGTTTTGGTATACTATTGGGCAGAATGGAGCGGCCCTTGTAAAATGATGGCACCTATGTTTGATGAGGTAGCCGAAACATATAATGGGCGCTTGAAAATAGCAAAGCTCAATATCGACCACAACGAGGATACCCCACCCAGATGGGGCGTAAAGGGCATTCCTACAGTAATGATTTTTATGAACGGGCGAGTTGAGGCTACCAAAACAGGGGCGTTTTCAAAATCGCAACTGATGGCGTTTATAGATGTCAATATTTGACACGTAATAGCCGGATATCACGGCGTTCTTTCCTATCCTATCGTGGCTCTTTTCACGAATGGCTGGAGACATTAAACCTGTTTAAACTTTCCCTAAAGGCCGGAGCGGGGCTATTTCTAAATGCCGACCCCGACTTTGATTCGGCTGATTTTGTCGCAGCTTGTAATCAAGAAGACATCATTGCGAATATCAAGCCAAACACTCGAAATTCAGCCAATGCAGCACCTAACTTAGCGGAAAGGGGTACCCATGTTTTTGATGATCAACTTTATCAGGGTCGTTCCCGACCGGTTTGACCATAGTGGGGCAGACCATAACAGGCAATGGTTATACAAATGGAGAAGATGATACGGCAGTTGTAACACTCCGAGCGCAATAAGCAGCTACAAAACAAAGAAGGCTCCATCGTAACGGAGCCTTCTTCATTTCAGTCGTTTATTCTTTTCGGAGAATCTCTTCCAGAAATGCCCGAAACTTATCAGCGAATTCGGGGCGTTTGAGGGCAAATTCAACGGTTGTTTTCAGAAAATCGAGCTTGTTTCCAATGTCATGGCGCTTCCCTTCAATACGGTGTGCATAGAGGTTTTCCCGTTTCAGCAACAGCAACATCGCATCGGTTAATTGAATCTCGTTGTTCTTACCTGCCGGAGTTTGTTCCAGCATCGCGAAGATTTCGGGAGTTAGAATATACCGACCCGCAATGGCTAAGTTCGACGGTGCATCTTGGACATTGGGCTTCTCGACCAACGTATTCAATTCCATAATCCGGTCGCTTAATGCCTTTCCACCCACAATACCATAGCGATTTACTTTATCGTGAGGTACTTCTTCAACCGCAATGATCGAACCGCCATACTGAGCATAGGTGTCAATCAACTGCTGAGTTACGGGAATGACCGAATCCATAATGGTATCGCCAAGCAGCACAGCAAATGGCTCATTGCCAACATGGTGGCGTGCATACCGAATGGCATCGCCCAGCCCGTTCAGTTCGCGCTGACGAACGTAGTGCAGGTTGGCCATATCAGAGAGTCGACGCATCTCATCCAGCAAAAACTGATCTTCCTTTTCCTCAAGCCGGGTCTCGAGTTCGTGATTCCGATCGAAGTGATCTTCAATCGCCCGTTTACCTTTACCCGTAATAATCAGAATATCTTCGATACCCGAATCAACGGCCTCCTGCACCACATACTGAATGGTGGGGCGGTCAATAATGGGCAACATTTCTTTAGGTTGCGCCTTGGTGGCAGGCAGAAACCGGGTTCCAAATCCGGCAGCGGGGATAACGGCTTTTTTGATCATGATAGGAGGTGAAGTAGGTGGAGTGAGTGGAGTGGGTGAAGTTATTATCAACTCACTTACTTCACTCACTCCACCTACTTCACTATTTTTAAACTACATAAGGCTTAATAACGCGGGCATTAATTTTCTTCAATTCAACAAATAGGCGATTCAACATCGCATCATCGCGGTAGAGGCCGATGATCGAGCCTCCCGAACCGGTGAACGAAGCTGAAGCCCCGCAGGATCGAGCGGTTTCAATCATTTTCCGGTTTCGATCACTGATGTTATAAATCTGAGAGCGCAGATCGAAATTACGATTCACAAGTTCGTTCAGTCCCTTCGTATCCTGCCTGAGCAACGCTTCGCGTCCCTGGCGAGCCACATCGGCAATCGAATTCATGGTTTCGATCACCGTAGGGTCACCCTTGAGCCACCGCGACCGGACATCGTTATGCACTTGCCCCGACTGTTTACCCAGATCGGTATTATACGCAATGTACAGTTTTGGAAGCAGGCGCGGATCAAGCGGTTCATATTGACCATACCCCTGACGCTCAAGGGTAGCCCGGTCGAAATCCATGTACACGCAGCCTTCATAGCACTGAATGACCCGATCCTGTAAACCAGCCGTAATACCCAGTTCTTCAGCTTCGGTGGCCAGTACCAGATTCGGCAATATGGGTTGAGGAATTTCAACGCCATAGAACTGCATAAGCGCCCTGAACGTAGCGACAATAATGGCACTGGAACCCGACAAACCAACCTGCCGGGGAATTGATGTATTGTAGCGAATCGAGAAATTCTGATTAGGGAGTCGAATCTGTTCGGCTTCACAATATTCGGCGAACTTCTTGATGGCCGCTTTCAGCAACGGAACGCCCCCATGATAGCCGAGCATGCTTACCGAATCGCGCAGGTGGTGTAAGCTTCTGAATACGTTCGTATCCTGCGGCTGCGGTTCAATATGCAGTTCGGGTGATGGATAGAGCGTTACAGACGCTCCAAAATTGCGGACGGTAATGGCGATTGTCTTGCCAAAAAAGCCGTCAGACGGGTTGCCGAGCATCCCCGCTCGGGCATAGGCACGGGTTTCGATGAGCAAAATAAAAAGCGGACTTAATATCCGCAGGCTTAGCTAAACAATTAAACGACAAGTTTACGAAAGATTCCGTAGCATAAGTTACTAAACGTAGATTCTATGAATTGTATTGATTCTATGGACAGGAAACTCCTGATTGTCATTAACTAAAAAAGCGACCAGGAAATGATCCGGTCGCTTTTTTAAAGAGATAATCGTGTGGTTTAGTCTACTTTATTTTTCTCCACATCTGTCTTGTCCTTCCCGCTATAACCCACATTATGCGGATCATAACCCTTATTTGGATCGTCGCCCTCTTCCAGATAGGTGGCATCGGCCCGGTGAAGCAGTGCATCGTCAGACGGATTTTCGGCCACTTCGCTTAGTTTCTTAGCGGCTTCGTCGCTCATCATATGCCCTTTAGGGACTTCAGAGATAGTATCGGCGTCAACGTCCCACTCCTGAAAACCGCCAAGGCTTGCCACTTGTGCATCAATTGGTCGACTTCCACTGAGGTTGGCCTCGCGGCTATCGTGCGTCATAATCATATTGTCGCTATCCATATCCATACCCGACGTCGAATCTTTGTAGACATTGGTACCAACACCTTCCGATTCGTGCCCATAATCGGACGTACCGTGCTGGTTAGGATCTTTTGAATAGTATTCAGGATCAATTTTATCTGGGTCGAATGGTGATGTAGTTGCCATAACGTTAAGTGTTTTTTTACTATAACCAGAAATGGCAATGGGTTGTTTTTTTGCGTGGATAGCGTGGAGCAGGGTGCGCGGTGCAGGGAAGACTGACTGAAGCTTAATTTTGTGGACTACCGTGCTCCGTGCTCCCTGCTCCACGCATTTTCAACTCCTCCAGCAATTGGTCATTCGTTTGTTGGAGTAAGGCAACCCGCTCGTTGAGTTGAAAAAGTAGGAACTCAACATTTCGTAGTCGCTCTTCGGTTGTGATAGCCGCCGAAGGTGAATTAAGTGTCTTAAACATGAGGCCTTCACCACTCAATAACCAGTCACCATTAACCTGCGGATACGCCACTAATATTTTCTCGAGTGTGTCATAGCGCGGCTTCAACCGGCCGTGCAAAATGTGATATATTTTTTCGCCCCGATTCTCACCCAACTGCCGGGAAAATTCGAGCACACTAATATTTAGCGAATCAATTAATTGTTGAAGGCGCAGGTGTATCATTTTTTTTAGGAGTGAGGAATTAAGATCGAGAAGTTAGGAGTAAGAATGGCTATCGCGTGCGTGTTGGTATATCAGCTACTCTCAATACGACCGTCTCAATCCTAACCCTTAAAAATTACACATTACCCTGTAAATAAACGGCAATTTTCTTTTAGAATGGCTTTGCTTATTACACAAAAGTATGTATATTTAAACCTGTAAACAGAGCCCCTAAAAAGGCAAAAGGGACCGCAAAACGGGTCCCCTGCTTGAACAGTAAACAACAAATACTAATGAACACACAAAACAAAAGCCAAATCGAGACAAATCAAAGCGATAGCGCTCCGAAACTGGATCAAAAAATTCATGAGTTGACCGCCGAAGTGGTTAATAATAGTGTTGTACGACGCTATAAATACCTCGAAGGACACCCTCGCCAGTATCGATTCGACGCCAAAGAAGGTGTGTTCAATATTAACGGCACCGAGAAACTGGGCCGTACACTGACCTTCCAACCCATAGCCTGGCGAATTTTTACGGATAATATCCTGAATATGGGCACCAAAAACTGGGCAGAAATTTTCTTTATCGACGACAAAAACTGTGTGTCGGCGCTGCTATTTCATGGGTATTCTGTCGATAATATTTTCCGTCTGATTGAACCGCTCTACTACGATGACCTGACTCTGGCCGATGTGGTTATCACGGCCGTTGCCGAAAAGAAAGAATACACCAAAGTGCAACCTAAAGGTGTGTATTACATTGCTACGTTCTCTTACAAGATTGGCGATGTGCAAAAAACAGCTGAACTGAAACAGTTTGCTCAAGAGGTAAAAATCTTCCGGCAGGAAACGCTTACCGATATCGCTAACATCAAAACAGCGATGAACTACTACAACCCCTTCGTCAATCTGGCCGATGAGCCGGAATTGTTATCGGCGGGTTAATTAAGTGGAGTGGGTGAAGTAGGCGAAAGTGAGTGGAATAAGTGGAGTAGGTGTACTAGTTTCGCTGACTACACCCACTCCACTTATTCCACTCACTTTCGCCTACTTCACCCACTCCACTATGTTCACATACGGCACTAATTACACTCATTTTATGATGACTTCCCTTATTCCGATACAACCAGTTCAGCCACTCATTACATCCGGCGATTTTTACCGGGCACTGCCGCGCGTGTCGAATTCTGACTTAACGCGCCTGAAAGAAGAGCATCTGGGCTACTGGTCGGCACCATCGACACGATTTATAGCCGAAAAGACGAAGGTATTTGGCCGGGCGTTTCACCAACATTTGCTTGAACCTGAAACTGTCGGCACCGTGCTATCGCAGTTCCTTCCCGATATGATCGACTCATCGAATCGAGTCGCGGAGAATGGACTGGCACCTGCTCAGGCGAAGCAGCTACAGGCACTAATGAAACCCATTCGGCAGGACGCCTTTTGTCGCCGGTATCTGCGTCAGTCGGAGCGGGAGCGTATTGTGCTGTCAACGGAACCCACGACGGGTATAGCCTGCAAAGCACGCTTAGATATGGTATACACCAGTCCCAAACGTCGGAACGCGCTGATTATCGACTTAAAAACGACCTCAGCCCGGACGCAGGCGCAATTTCTGGAATCATGTTATACCTATGATTACGATCGACAGGCCGCTTTTTATGTAGACAATCTGCGTCATGCCGACAACGGTGAATGGGACACGACCCGCCAGTTTCGGTTCGTGTTTGTTGGCGTCATGAAACAGAAACCCTATAAACTCTTCGCTGTCGATGCTACGTCCATTCCGGGCTTCCTCGACTACGGTCGAAAGAAGTACCGTTTCTGGCTTCGTAAATGGCAGGAAGAACAAGCACAACCAGAGCTTGTACCTTCTGCATGGAGTATGAGTGCGTAATCTGTTTCAGGTTCAAGGTTTCATGTTTCAGTACTTAACATGGAACCTTGAACCTGAAACCTGAAACATAAGAATCATGAACGCTTCCATAATAACTCTCACGCCTACTCAACTCAATTTCAACTGGGGCACCGACGGACTGGTGCTTTGGATTGAGGAACTGGACAGCATAGATAGTCTTGCCGAGCAAATGAGTGAGGTAATGGATCGAATTGCCTTCGCCATCGAATTACAAACGGGTTGGGACCATCGCACGGATGGCGATACATTACACCCGCTTTACGGCTACCGGCTGTTGTTACGAAACGCATCGGGTTGCTGGAACGCTATTCAGACCGACGAGACAGGTCATTTTGCAAGCCTGATTCCGCTCAAAGAAATGGATTATGAACAGGCTTACGACAAAGTGATGTGGCTTGATTAAGGGAGTTGTAAGTTGGTAAGTAGCAAGGGAGTAAGTGCTGGCGCAAAAAGTAATATACAGGCGTCATCCACTTACTCCCTTGCTACTTACCAACTTACAACTAATCTTTTCCTCCACGCAACCTTTTGGGTTTGGTTTACATCTTTAGTCAAAAGTCAAACACAAATTCAGAAAGGACACATGAAAACCTTCGTTACCTCCCTCCTGCTCGCCCTTGTTGCGCTGGCACCTACGCTAGCTCAATCAACCATTGATGCGAAAGACATTATAGCTAAAATCAATCGTAAAGAAGCCGTTTCGTACCAGAACGTAACCATTACGGGTGAACTAGACCTAACCAACCTGGCGAACCGGAAAGAAGTACGGGAAGGCAGTTGGAAAGGCGACTCTCGCGAATACTTAAGCGTAGTTGAAGTGCCACTGACATTCAAAAACTGCACATTCAAAGGGAAGTTTCTGGCTTATCACACCGACGATCAGGATGGCAAACGGCTTTTCAATACGAACAATATCGTTTACAACGCCGATTTTACAGAAGCTGTAACTATTGACGGCTGCAAGTTTGAAGACGATGCCACCTTCAAATATTCATTATTCAGTCAGCGGGCTATTTTTACCAACAATAGATTCGGTGAGGAGGCCCTCTTCAAGTATACCAAATTCCGCAATGCGGCTGATTTCAGCAATTCAACTTTCCGAGGTTATGCCGATTTTAAATACACCAAGTTCGATGAGTCGTCTTCCTTCGAGAAAGCAACGTTTGAGCGGTCTGCCGATTTCAAATACACCAAATTTGATGAAGTAACTAATTTTCAGAAGGCTCGCTTCTCAGGCAATGCCGACTTCAAATACACGCACCTTCCACGGGGCACTAATTTCGACGAAGTTCGCTTTGAAGGTTCTACCGACTTCAAATACACCACCCTCGACGGTCGGAAATTTTCGCCAAGCCGGTAGTTAACTTAGTGGAGTAAGTGAAAGTGGGTGGAGTAAGTGTACTAGTTTCGCTAACTACACTTACTCCACCCACTTTCACTTACTCCACTAATTAACCATTTCCCAACTTGCGTGTTTATCAGAACGTTACCACCAACCACTCAACGTTTTGAAACGCACGACCAAAATTCTGATCGCAGTAATCATTCTATTGGTTATTGCCCGTTTACTATTGCCGTATTTCGTGCTTCGATATGTCAATAAGACACTGGCCGACATGAGCGGCTATACTGGACATGTCGAAGATATTGATATTCAACTCATTCGGGGTGCTTACCAGCTCGATAATCTTCGCATTCGAAAAGTTAACGGCAAGATTAAAGAGCCATTTCTGTTTATTCCCAAAACTGATCTTTCAGTTGAGTGGAAGTCATTACTAAAAGGCAAATTAGTTAGTGAAGTCGAGTGTTACGAGCCTGAAATCAACTTCGCGTTTAGTAAAAATGAAGCCAGCAACCAAACCGGCGCCGAAGTCGATTGGACAGCTTACCTGAAAAAATTATTGCCCATTAACATTAACCGGTTTGCGGTTGTAAACGGTAAAGTAAACCTGACCAGTCTGGTCACCCAACCCCGCGCTGACTTATCGATGCAGCGATTTCAGGGGGAAATTCGAAATATTCGTAACGTTGAAGATAAGAATAAGTTACTGCCTTCGCCGGTGACAGCCTCTGGCGACGTATTAGGTTATGGCGGCACCATGAACTTTTCGGCCAATATGAATTTGCTGAAGGTTGTTCCAGATTTTGATTACAACCTTCGATTCAGTGACCTCCAGCTAGTCAAGCTTAATACACTTGCCCGTCAATACGCCAATCTCGACTTCAACCAAGGCACTGTAAGTGTGTATAGTGAGATGGCCATGGTGGACAAAAAGCTCAATGGCTATATCAAACCTCTTACCAAGGGCATGCAGATCTTCAAATTGAACGAGCATGACAATCGATCAGTAGGTCGCTTTTTTACAGAACTTATTGCACAGGTTGGTACAGATGTCCTTAAAAACCAGAAACACGATCAAGTTGCTACCCGTATTCCGTTAAACGGCACCGTCGATAATATTGAAACGGCTGTCTGGCCAACTATTTTCGGTATTCTGCGCAACGCATATATTCAGGCTTTTCGCGGAGAGTTTGATAATAATATTACCGTAAAAGACGCATTCAAAGGCCTTAAAGACGATTACAAAGCCAAACGAGCCGAGAAGAAAACCGAACGAAAAGAAAAGCGAGCCGAGCGAAAAGCCGAACGGAAGGAAAAACGGGAAGAACGAAAGGCGGAACGTCAGAAGAAAAAATAGGTCAGTTTTTTTGTGGCGTCGGTTATAAGTAACCGACGCCACAGATTCTATCGAACGGTATCAACGCGGGTAGCTCCTCCCCGACGTAATGAATCGGGCGCCAGTCGCCGTTGCTTACGATTTTTAGGCACGATTGTGTCTGTCGTAGATTGCATCTTCGGGTTTCCACTCTTGCTATTTTTCTTTAGTTTAGGCTGAGATGGAGTAGGCTGGCGTGTATCTGTCGTTGACGTTGATTGCTGAATGTCCGGGGACTGAGCGCTTTGGGCAACTGTACTCATACAAATGAGGCCGCCCAGTAGACTAGTGAACAAAAAGATCCGTTTCATACTATCGTTGAGTTTATATCCTTATGTAACGATCCTGAGCAGGATTCGGTTACGATTGTTTTCGACAGGATTAACAGGATAAGACAGGATTTTAGCACAGAAGTTCTATCTTATCTTGGTAATCCTGTCGAAAAATAGGGAATCAAGTCGTGTGGAATTTTATCGGTTTCTGCATCTGTTGACTAAGCAGCCACCAACCTATGTTTCTGAAACTGTTTCGTAAGACCAAGCCCGACCGCCATCGCAGCGATGCTGCCGACTATGTGGCAGCTTATCGCTCCACGGGCGATCTGGCCATTCTGGGAGAACTCTATGAACAGCATATGGAACTGATTTATGCGGTTTGTTACAATTACCTGCGCGATGAAGATGAGGCTAAAGATGCCGTCATGAACCTGTTTGAGCAGCTAGTAAATGACCTGCGTCGCCACGAAGTGCAACAGTTTGGCCCCTGGCTACATAGCGTGGCCCGCAATTACTGCCTGATGCAACTACGTAAGAATCAGGCTCATCCCAAAACAGAGTTAGTGACCAATGCCACAGGTGAAGTAGAAGATGAACCCTTACTAAGGTTGCGGAGTGACGAAACGGATACGCTGGAGCTGGAGGAAGATCTCAGCCGCATGGAAGCCTGTCTAAAAACACTTCCAGTCGAGCAGCAAACCTGCCTGACCTTGTTTTACCTGGAACGAAAAAGTTACACCGAAGTATCCGACCTGACAGGCTATGACCTAAAACAGGTGAAAAGTTATTTGCAAAATGGTCGGCGAAATTTGAAAATTTGTATGAGTAAATAAGGCTTATGAACGACCAACTGACATTCGAAGAGTTAAGGGCTTATCAGTCCGGTCGGCTGAGCGGGCCAGCGCGACACCGTGTCGAGCGATTGTTGCTGGAAAATCCATTTTATGCCGATGCACTGGCGGGTCTGGAGGCCATGCAACAAACCGCCAGCGATGTTGCCAATGGTTCAATGACCGAGCAAATAGCGGATTTGCGCAATACGCTACACCAGCGTATTCATGAATCTGCCAATCGGAAACGACTCTGGCCACTCTGGATCGCTACAACCACGGCTGCCATTCTGTTTATGCTGGCGATGGCCATCTATTTTATTTTCTTTGCCCCTAAATATCCAGTCAAACCGAAGCCAATCACTCCGTCAAAAACGACTGTATTTCAGCCTAAATCTGCCAGTTCGATAGACCAGCAAGCGATTATTTATAGAGCTGCCTGAGCCAGTTCATCAGGCAGCTTTTTCTGAATAAAATGATGGAAGTCTTTCACTAATATAAAACATTTGCCGAAGCTCAGACGTTAACCGGGCATATCAACTTATTGATTTTCCCATGTTTCGCTCAAATTCACTACGCTCTATCATTCTTGCATTTGTATTCGTTTCTGGCTGTTTCTCAAGCCTTTCCGCGCAACAGCGCTTTAGTGTGGGGCCACGTGTCGGCTTAAATTTGTCTAATTACTGGGGTAATGCCGATTACATGAAATTTACGCCCGGAGTGTCTGCTGGTGCTTTTATTATGTACAGCTCACTAAATCACTTCGGCATTTCGGCCGATTTTTTATACTCACAACGCGGCACGAGCTATAACGACAACACCAAGAAGTTTATTCAGCGGGTCAATTACTTGGAGATTCCAGTTGTTGCCCGGTATTTCCTGACGCTATCAGGCAATTTTAGACCGAATCTTTTTATTGGTCCTTCGTTAGGCATTAAAATGAATGCGAAACGTATTAAAGGCGATTATCTACAGGGAACGGGGCCTGTTCTTAATGGCGACAATAGCGAAAATTTCAACAACCTGGATTTAGGGGCAACGGGTGGATTTCAGCTCAACTGGGGAACGGGCAATCGGCAACACTTTCTGATCGACGCCCGCTATACACTCGGCTTAAGCGACGTACAAACCAATTTATATAACGTGTGGGGACCTCGTGGCTCATTGCAAAACTCAACGTTTACATTAGCCTTGGGCTATAGTTTCGGCGTTGGCAAAGAGTACCCCAGCCGCTACAGAAGATAGTTACGGATTACGATGTACGAATTACGATTTCCTCCGGTCTGTGTCGGCAAAAATCGTAATTCATATATCGCAACTCGTAAATCATACTTTACTTTCGTCCTCGTCATTTCACGTTTTACTGAAGTGGCGAGGACGTTATTTTTGTATTTTTGACACTTCACGACCCCAATTTTATTTACTCATGCCATCCTGTCGGTCTCTTTTAGTTGGTTTATTGAGCGTTTTATTGTCTATACCGGCTTTGGCGCAAACAACCTCGCCCACCTTTCTTCAACTCAATGCACGTCAGAATTGCTGGGTCGATTCGGTATTCACCAATATGGCTCCCGACGACCGTATCGCGCAGTTGATTATGGTGGCAGGGTACTCGAACCGAAAACCAGGTTACGAAGATTCTCTCGTGACACTTGTACAAAAAAATAAACTGGGTGGCGTCGTGATGTTTCAGGGTGGCCCGATGCGGCAAGCCCGATTAACCAATCGGCTGCAAGCCAACTCAAAGGTGCCGCTCCTTATTGCTATGGATGCCGAATGGGGGATTGCTATGCGTCTGGACAGTACTGTTCGCTATCCGTATCAGATGACGTTGGGTGCCATGCAGGGCGCAGGTTCCGATTCGCTCATTTATCAAATGGGCGCTCATTTGGCTAAACAGGCACGCCGATTAGGCATGCACGTCAACTTCGCGCCCTCGGTTGATGTCAACAATAACCCCAACAATCCCGTCATTAACTTCCGGTCATTCGGCGAAAACAAGTATGATGTTGCCCGTAAAGCGCTGGCTTATATGCGTGGCATGCAGGATAATCAATTGCTAACGAGCCTTAAGCACTTCCCCGGCCATGGCGATACCGGCACCGATTCGCACTATGATCTGCCGCTGATTACCAAAAGCCGCGCCCAACTCGACTCACTTGAATTGTATCCGTTTCGGCAGTTGATCAATGCGGGTGCTGCCGGCGTCATGATTGCCCATTTAAGCATTCCGGCATTAGATACGACCCGAAATCGCCCATCTACACTCTCACCCGCTATTGTTACGAACCTGCTCAAAAATGAATTAGGCTTCCAGGGTCTGGTCTTTTCCGACGCCATGAACATGAAAGGTGTAACGAAATACTTTCCATCGGGCAGGGCTGATGAACTAGGGCTGGAAGCAGGCATGGATGTCCTGGAATTCACGGAAGATGTTCCAGCCGCTCTCTCGTTGATCAAGCAAGCTATTGCCGATGGCCGCATGACGCAGGCCTCGCTGGATGCCCGTTGCCTGAAAGTACTGAAGGCCAAAGCCTGGGTTGGTCTGGATCAGTACAAGCCTATTGTGCTGGACAATCTTGTAAGCGACCTTAACCCGGTACAGGACGAATTGCTCAACCGTAAACTTACCGAAGCCAGTCTGACCGTTCTAAAAAACGACCGGAATCTGTTGCCGCTACAACGGCTGGACACACTTCGAATCGCATCGGTCGCTATTGAGAGCGATAAAATCACAGCTTTCCAGCAAATGGCGAGCAATTATACATTGGTTGATCATTTTAATATAACCTCAAAAACGCCCGATTCAACGCTGGCGCAGGTGCGCGATTCGCTCAAAAACTACAACCTGATTCTGGTCGATGTTCACCTGAACAATATCCGCCCCGCTGTTAAATACGGGCTACAAGCCAAAACGGCAGGTCTGCTTGGTGAGTTAGTAGCTACAGGAAAGGCTGTCGTTACGGTGTTTGGAAATGTATACGCGCTGGACAAACTGACCTTTCCGATGGATACGGCCCAACCCAGCCGAAACATCGAACAGGCGCGAGCTATTGTCATGCCTTATCAGCTAACCAATTATACAGAAGAATTATCGGCGCAGTTGATTTTCGGAGCGATTGGTGCGTCGGGCAAACTACCCGTTACAGTCAACCAGCGGTTTCGGGTGGGCGATGGCATGACGATTCAACCCAATGGTCGGCTCAAATACACCATTCCTGAAGAAGTTGGGATTGACAGTCGATACCTGACGCAACAAGTAGATTCGTTAGTGAATGTAGGATTGACCCAAAAGGCGTTTCCGGGTTGTGTCGTACAAATGGCCAGAAACGGCAAGGTTATTTTCCGCAAAGCGTACGGAAAACACACCTACGATGCGTCATTAGGGGCTGAGCCATTACCCGTGCAACTGGATGATCTCTATGACATGGCATCGGTGACGAAGGTAAGTACATCGACACCCGCCCTGATGCGTTTAGTGGACGAGGGCAAGTTTAACCTCGATGGAAAAATGGCCGACTACCTGCCCAGTTTCAAAAAATCGAACAAAGCGGATTTGGTTTGGCGCGATGTGCTAACGCATCAGGCCCGGCTAAAAGCGTGGATTCCTTTCTGGATGGACACAAAAAATCCGGATGGTACGTGGAAGCCTAAAACGTTCAAAGCGGAAGAATCAAGCCGATATCCGATTGAAGTAACCGACAGCCTGTACGAATTCAAAAAGTATCCGAGAACGATTTTCCAGCAGATACGTGATTCACCTCTGAACCCTAAGAAAGAGTACGTCTACTCCGATCTTTCGTTCATTTTATACCCTCAAATCGTGAAGCGAATTACGGGCGTCGATTTTGAAGATTACATTAAAACGACCTTCTATAAGCCACTTGGTGCCACTACGCTCACGTTTCTACCACGTCGGTTCTATTCGTTGAACCGCATTGTTCCCACTGAATATGATTCACTGTTTCGTAAGACGCTTATCTGGGGGCGCGTGCATGACGAGGGGGCGGCTATGCTCAACGGTCTGTCGGGACACGCGGGGCTGTTCGGTTCGGCCAACGATTTGATGAAGGTCTATGAGATGTATCGTCAGAAAGGGAGCTATGGTGGCCAGCAGTTTATTTCTCAGAAAACCATTGCGGAGTTTACACGTTATCAGTTTCCGGAGTTAGGCAACCGGCGCGGATTGGGCTTTGACAAACCCTCGTTTACTTATTCGGGCAATGGACCCAAGTCGGGAACGAAGGCCAGTTATGGGCACTCGGGCTACACAGGCACGTTTGTGTGGGTTGAACCCGATCCGGCTTACAACCTGACGTACGTCTTTTTGTGCAACCGGGTTTACCCAACCCGAAACAATCCTACATTGGGCAATCTGAATACCCGCACCAATATCGTTGAAGCATTGTATCAGGCAACCAAACGTGGACTGCAATGAAAGACTATCTGATTCGATTACTGAACTACGAATTGTGGGCCAATCTACGGGTAATCGACTCCCTCGAGACGATCAAAAACCCACCGGCACGCGCCCTTGCCGTTATGGGCCATATTCTATCGGCGCAACATGTATGGTTGGGTCGTATCACTAACGAATCGGTCTTTGTGTCTATCTGGGAAGACATTCCTGTTAGTTGGATGGCCGAAACTGCTGAGCGTCAACACCGTCAGCTGACGGGTCATGTAGAGGGGTTAACTGAACCGGATTTAGTAAAGACGATTGCCTACGCCAACTCGCAAGGCGTTCCCTATCAAAATACACTGATTGATATGCTAACACATATGAGTCACCATGCGGCTTACCATCGTGGTCAGGTCGTGCAATTGATACGCCCCATGCTGACAGAAGCGCCAGTGACCGATTATATTGTCTGGAAACGGGAAGTCATTTAAGCGCTATGATCAAGATAATACGAACGACTTCGCTCCTACCCCCGTTTTCGCTTGGCTTTGCCGAGTGAATTTTATTATTTCAAGGGCCTCTGGCCCGTTTTTGCCATACTCATACGGGCGAGACGCCCTAAAGGATAGAATTCACTCGGCAAAGCCAAGCGAAAACGGAAAGTGGTTATAGCGCGAACGAAGATGTTCGCGCTATCATAACAAACAATATTCGAAGCTATTTCATTTTTCAATCCATTGATTTATAAGCTATTGCCATTAAAATAACGATAAAAGCTAAACTCATTATGTTGATAGTTAGTTAACAGTAGCGAACAGTAACAACTATCTGTCGGACTGTTTCCCCATTCTACTCACGCATAGACCTATGAAGTTGCTGTCAAAAAGCTGGGTGAAACTTCTGCTCCTCATAGCAGTAATACCCTTCTTAGCGGCAGGTGTGTTGTATTATGTGCTAGTGAATAATCTAAAGGACGTAATAACCTATGCTATTGACAAAGAAACCAAAGGCGGCTATACCTTCAGGACTAAAGACTTAAGTCTGTCCATCTGGGATAGAACCGTTACGATTGACGGCTTGGCTTTCGCCCGGAAAGACACGACGAATGTACCTTCCTACTATACAGTAAAAATCCCCAACGCCTATTTATCCATCGAATCATGGCGGGAACTCCTGCTGAAAAAGCGATTATTAGTCGATAGCTTTTCGGTGTCCAGGCCCGAAATTATCGTTCACGATTATAAGATTCATTCGAGAAGTCATAACCAGACTAGGTTTCACACGTCGAGTATTCTCGAAAATTTGCAAAAAACCCTAGACCATTTACATGCAAAATCATTCAACGTTCAGGGTGGATCGTTCGCGCTTTTCAAACGAAATTCAGGGGGGCCTTTTGTCATCAAAGACATTAATCTGGTCGTTCACAATTTCTCAAAAATTGACAATGACAATCGGCGCGTATTAGGCTCCGATCATATTGAGGTTTCTCTGGGCAAGCAACAATGGGTTTTATCTGACGGGAAAAATACGTTAAGCTTTCGTGGGCTGCGTTTTGCCAGTGCTACTCAGTTATTTGAAATTGATTCGGTTCATTTCCGGAAACCCGCTACTGCTCAAAAAGGTGAAATGAGTTTGCGGGCCGAGAAGTTTTTCTTCAACTCAAGGCATTTGCCGGCCGTTTACCAGAAAGGTGAATTATGGCTCGATACCTTAATTTGCGTTAGACCCGTGCTCACGTTGCCTATTGAAAGCCGAAAAGATCAGTTAACGGATACGAGTGGCACAATCAACGCGAATATAAAAACCCTGTTTAAAACCGTAACGATTGGCTATACCCAGGTCCAGGACGGCGAAATTCTACTGGCCAACAAGGCAAATCCGGCTTCCAGAGGAGGCACGCAGAAAGCAAACCTGACCATTTACAACCTAACGCTCAATCAGCAGAGTGATCACTCCCTTAGCACCGATAGTGTTAATCTGAGCCTGCGAAATATTGCTTTTTTTTCCCCTGACAGTCTTTTTAAAATCGGGGTTGAATCATTTCAGGTTCTCAAGAAAGATCTCATTTTCAGGAATGTCTTGTACGGAACTACATCCCGCAAACTAACAGGAAAGGGCCTAACCTTTAAGGCGCCACTCCTGCATCTACACAATATCAGTTTTGAAGATTTGATGCAGAAGCGACTCGTAGCCACTGCCGCCGAACTGGTACAGCCAAGTATTGTGATCGTAGCCACCAAAAAAGTAGCCATACATCCAAAGCCATATGTGGTAGCAACCGCTCCCCCTAAAAAAGTTGATTTGTTCAAAACCCTGCACGGACTGGGCGAGCTACTTCAGGTAGATAATTTCCGAATTATCAACGCCAACGCGCAGTATAAACTAGTGGGTGATGAGCCGATGGAGGTAGCCATGAGAAATATGAATGCTACCGTTTTGCTGAACGATTTTTTAGTAAGCGACTCGCTGATTGACATGAAGCATGCCATTCCAAACCTTACCGTAGCGAATGCGCATTTGACGACCAAAAAACTAACCGTTGCCCTGACGAATTACACCCTATATGGGAGACAACGGTACAACGGAGTCGATAAGGTACAAATGGAGTTTTCCAACGGAACCGCCCTGACGGCCAATAAAGTATACTGGGAAGCATTTGCCTGGGATGCGCTCCAGCAATCGAAAGACATCCAGATTGAATTGCTTCGCGTACATGATTTAGTAGTTGACATGAAAAACACCACTAAAAAAAGTACAAGTTCAACCCAGGTTCATACGCCAACACAGGCTAAAGAGTCTTTGCCGCTGCTTCATATTGCCCAGTTAATGGCCGACAAGCTAACCCTGAAAGCCGCTTTACCCAGGCAAATACGGGCGGGTTTTCAAGGGTCAGCCATCCGTATTGATAGCCTGACAACAGAAACGGGTCACTTTAGTTGGGACCAGATCAGCGGAAAACTGAATGACCTTTATCTCACTCAGCCGGGAGGCAAGCAAGTTTCAATTGCACAGGCAAGCGTAAATAGCCAGCAAATCAGTACACTAACTAATCTACGTTATACGGATTATAGTCCGGGCAAAAAACTGGATATTACCCTTCCTCAACTTCGGATCACAGCGCCGTTTAATTCGACCAATTTTTCGACAATTCGCCTTCAGTCGGTGCAACTTGAGCGCCCCGAATTAACCCTGATTACAGAAGGAAAATCGACTGCTGAAGGGCCAACCAGCGCGTTTTCCATTCCGTTCACATTTACCCTTCATGATTTGGGTATCAATAGTGCTAAAGTAAATTACATCACCAAAAAAGACGGCGATTCGGTGAGTGTCCGAACGGTGGTTGATGTAGATGGAAAGGGGCTGTATGGCGCTAAACAGGAAGCGCTAACATTTGCATCCCTACGGATAACCCCAGCCAATATAATTCTTGCCAGTCCCCGACTAAAGACCGTAATCCCATCGGCGGCCGTACAGCTAACCAATGGGAGAATATCAGCCACCAAAACAGGGAAACCGATGTTGGTTGGCGACCTGCAAGCTAGTCTGATCGCTAATGACTTGCATCCGCTGCTGAAAGCGAAGAACAATACCTTTCCTAGTCAACTGAGCGTTGGTCGATTTACAGCAACTGTCAACTTTCCGGATTTCACCTGGACAACCGGAAAAAAGATAGCCTGGTCAACCTGGATGAATCACACGAATCTGGCCATGACAGACGTGCTCTTGACAAGACCGGCTACAGCTTTTCAGGCTGACAACCTAACCTGGACGCCCCAGAATGCCCGTCTGTTACTCACTAATTTTCAGGTAGCTCCGACAATGCCTCAGGAGGAGTTTATGACACCACCCCATTTTCAGGCTGACTACATTACCGTAAAAGGCGATGAAGCCCAATTGAACGGGCTGAATATGGCTCAATGGCATCGTGATTCGACCATTGCCATTCATCATGTTGTGGTGAAAAACGTTACGGCGGATGTGTCGCGCGATAAACGACTACCCGACCCGGACTTTATTCCTGAAAAACTGATGCCTACCCGGCTGATAAGTCGTGTTACTATTCCGTTCCAGGTTGATTCGATTTCGGTGATTAATAGTAATGTTATTTACCATGAAACTTCCAAATTGACGAACCGAGTAGGTAACGTTCCGTTGATGAGCATCAATGGTGTTCTGAAAAACATTACCAATCGCCCAAGAAAAACGACCGACAGTTTGGTATTAAGGGCCAGTACGAAACTGCTGGGGCTGAACATTGATCGGCTCCATTACCGGGAGTCTTACGGCGATTCGCTGGCAGGTTTTCATATGCTGCTCCAAACGTCGGATGTACACCTGCCCGAGTTAAGCTCGATAACGAACCCAATCATAGCGGCTAATCTGGATGGCGGATACGTGCAGCCCATTACAGCCCGAGTGGTGGGCAACCGATATGCGTCGGTTGGCAACATGCATTTTTACTATAAAGATTTAAAAATCAGCTTGCTCAGTCCTGCCGATACGGCCAAAAAGACGTTTTTAATCAAGTTTAAAAACTTCGTTATTGGCAAAGTTTTGCGCAAAAAGAATGAAGCAGACTCTCGTATTTTTTACGATCGCGACCCGCAGACGTTTATTTTCGGCTACTGGATCAAAACGATGACGAGTGGCATTTTGACCAGCATTGGTGTGAAAGGCAATAAAAAATACCGTGCCAACTACCTGAAATTGAGCCAGCAACATCCCTTACCTGTTGAAGAGGAATAAAATTAGTTCCTAGGCATTTACGACCTCTTCCAAATCCGCAAAGCCAGTTTCTGCATGGGGCTATGCACTGGATTTTCATCGCCAAACAAGACGCCCCATTTGGCAAACATATCTGTCCGATCAAAAATCACTTTCAGAATGGCAATGATGGGCAATGACAAAAACATACCGGACACGCCAGCTATATGGCCTCCAATGACAACGCCAATTATGCTGGTTAAGGCGTTGATTCTTACTTTAGAACCAACTACTCGCGGGCGAAGAATATTCTGATCAAGGAAGTGCACCACCACGACCACAACAATCAGTTCAACAATAGGCAGTAACTCCTGCGATGAAGCCAGAATAATGAACAGGCCAATGAACGTTCCCATGAAAATACCAACGTAGGGTATCAGATTCAGAAACGCCAGGATAATTCCGATCAACAGCGCGTGTGGTATACCCAACAGTTGCAGCGTGCCACCCAGAATGACAATGATGAAGGCAATCTGAATCAATAATCCAATCAGGTAGCTTTTAATAATTGACTCTGTTTCTCGTAGCGCTTCCTCAACCCGGTTATGGTCTTTGGCCGAAAACCATAAAAACACAAATCGGACGAGTAAATTTTTGTAGAACAACAGCAGAAATACATAAATAGGCATCAGCCCCATCAACACAAAAACCGACGATAAAGACGTAGCTACCTGTCTTAGCAAATCACCCGTTGCATTAAGTAGTTTGGCATTTTGTTCATGAAAAAACTGAAGCTGCTGCTGGGTGGAATAGTGTGTTTTCTGGCCCAGAAATTCGCTTAACTCACGTAGGTGCAGTAGAAGCGTTTTTTTGATCTGCGGAAAGTCGACAAGTAGGCTACTAAGCTGGATCGAGAAAAACCAGATTACCACAATGCCCGACACAATCATAAGCAAAATGGATAGTAGAATGGCAAGTGAATCGGGTAGGCGACCTTTTTTGAGAAAACGATAAACCGGCAGCAAAACGATGCTGACAAAAAAGGCCATAATCAGTGGCATAATGATGGCTTTGCCAACCAGAATTAAGACACAGAGCAGACATAGGCCCATTAATTCAATAGACCGCTTGACGGTTAGAGGGAGTTGATTCACAGGCGTATAAGGGCTAAGGCAGACGAATGATTAGTTAACTAAAGTAAAGAACCAATGGTTACTATTCGATTCGACGATCCCCAATGTACGATTTCGCTGTTGTCAAATCCGTAACGGCCTTATCTTCGCATTCGCTTTTGACAGGCTATGCAGTATGGCTTGTTCGTAAACACGAAGTCACTTTACTATGAAGTATTTGCTCATCCTCACGTTGTTTTTATCAGGCAATGCACTAGCGCAACTTCGATTGCCAACTAACGAAACAGGTCAGGTTCAATATCAGGAAATCGTGCGTGTGCCCAACGCAAAATTGCCAGCCCGGCAACTGATGGGACAGCTTCATGACTGGGCCGAATACTATTATGCCTCAGAACCAGCTGCTGAACAGCAATATGATCCAGAGCATAATATCCAATTTATCAAGGCATTATATCGAATTGACGATCAAACCATCCGCTATACGCTTACTGTAGAAGCTAAGTTTGGTCGCTATCGCGCCACCATTACCGACCTTATTGCCGAAAGTAAAGGGATCAGTGTACCGGTCAGGACTACCAGTAGCACTGCCGATGAACTGGAGCGGGCGGCAGGCGGCAAAATCACAAACAGGAAATTAATTGAGCAAGCCGCCAGTCAGCAAGCTGATCTATACCGTCAAATCGACAAATCCTGCCGCGACACCCTTGCCAGCCTAAAACAGTTTTTAACAACCTTGCAGAAATAAGGTAACTACCGGTGGCGCTCCACCCCTACCTGCTCGCACCAGGGTAGCACAGGGCAGGTTGAGCAGTGTGGCAATGTACCTGTACAGATGTGCTTACCAAACGGCATTAGTAGTCGATTGATATTTATCCACTGATCATGGGGTACCTGCACTTCCAGAACTTTCAGGGTTTGTTCGGGCTGTTTGGTATGCACATAGCCCCAGCGGTTCATGACCCGATGCACGTGGACATCAACACTGATAGCCGCCTGTCCCGTTGCTACGCCCAGAGCCAGGTTGGCACATTTGGGACCAACGCCTTTTAGCGACGTCAATGTATCGTAGTTGGCGGGTAACTCGCCATTGAATTCATTGACAATCCGTTCAGCAATACCAAGCATAGTATAAGCTTTCTGATCGGGATAGGTTGTGCCGTAGAGCAATTGGGTCAGCGTCGGAACATCGAGTTGGAGAAGTTGTTCGGGGGTTCGCGCTTTTTCAAATAGTCTCAACGATACAGGAATCGTTGTTTCGTCAAGCGTTCGGATAGACACAATGCACGAAATCAATTGTTCGAACAGGCTATTATATCCTCGTTCGAACAGATCGAACATAGCCGCTTTCGGGTAGGGCTTGATGGCCTCTTCAATATGGGCCAGCACAACGGTAAGGTCAAAATCTTGTTTCATGTACTCTTAAACGCAAAGGGCGCAAAGATGGCGCAGAGTTCGCAAAGTTTTTTCTCTGCGTCCGTTGCGCTCACCTTTGCGCCCTTTGCGTTTTCAACCTGTTAAACTTTCACTACAACCATTTCTACCCGACGGTTTTCGGCTCGTTCTTTTAGGGTTTTATTGGTATTAATAGGTCGAGAAGGGCCATAACCCACAGCTTCGATCCGGCCGGCACTGATGCCTTTACTCACCAGATACCGCTTCACCTCATTGACCCGATTGCGGGAGAGCTCAACGTTCGCATCGAATTCGCCAACCATATCGGTATGTCCTTCCAAACGAATCTGCATAGTCGGGTTCGATTGCATCATTGTTGCCAGTCGATCTAGTTCCGGGAATGATTCGGGCTTAAGGTTATACTGCGATATATTGAAATAAATGTTTTTCAACGTGATTTTCGCTCCGGCCTCAATAGGAACCAAATCAAAATCTCTGGCGACATCGATGCGGTTAGTTGCTAACGTATCACTCTGGCTAAAGTACCCTTTGGCTGAAGCCGTTACCACATAAACACCCCGCCGATCAATGGTAATTTTGTAATTGCCTGCTGGACTAACACTTTTTACAGAATCAGCGGGTTCGTCGCCCGATGCTTCGGCGCCGGATAATAATCGATACGTTACCGTGGCAATGACTGGCTGATTTGTTTTCGCATCACGCGTAATCCCGTTGATGGCTACAGTAGCTGGTGCCGGAGTTTCTGGCTCCGTTGGTTTAGGTGTTACCTCCGGGGCACCTACGCCAGGTGTGGTACGCGGCTTATAACGAGGCTGCTGTGGCTTTGGCTGAACGGGCACTGGCGTTTTAGGCGTACGCTGCGAATAGGTCTCTTTCCGACGTGGGTTAATAATATGCACTCCCCAGAAATTGAAGCAGACATAGCCTTTACTGTCCCGGCATTCAAATAAGTCGAAGGTTGTGTAGCCTGGATCTATCCGCTCAAAATAAGCAACGAAATCAACGCGCTCACCAGGTTGAACAGGCCGACGGGTTTCAGCAGGAATATTCTCGGCACGCACAAATTTGTAGGAGCGTTCGCCCTGATTTACATACAAACGGGATGTTGGCTGGAAGCCAATGTTATTCGTTGATTCCATCTGCATCGATCCTCCACCAGGCTGTGGAATTGAAAACGGCCACGATCGCCCTTGCGAACCCGGTCGCTGATGAGATTCAAATTTCATGTAAATAATGGTGTACTGATCGGTCAGTTCAATGCGCTTGATACTAACATCCCGGTCGTTAATATCGTCGATGCGTGGGCTTTCGGTCGTGTATTGTACCTGTGCACGCAAGCCTGTTACGAGTAGCAGAAGGAATAGGGTGAACAGCCTAAATTTCATCGTTGTTTGAGTTTACTGATGTACCAGTAACGATTAGACAACAACTCCTGTTTCACCGTTTAATACCTATTTGAAAAAGCGCGGATTTAATGGTTTCCAGTTTATAAAACAGAATCCTGCCTTATTAAACCATCTGAGTTAATTCTACAAATTACTTACCAAGCTTATCCTATAGGCTGATAGATTTTACCTAATCAATACTGGTTAATTATACTCAAGTAAGTCAAAAATTTTTACTTTTTTTTTAGATTGGCTATCTATAGAAATACAGTCATAAGTATAATTATACCAATAATCTCACTTACAATAAACCAGCATTATACTTATGATTTAGGCCTATAATAAAGTATTTTATTTGTCAGGTATCTCAATTAGTTAATGAATTATTCTAATATTCCACTTATTACATATATGACCATTCTATTTAACCTTATTTTAATATACAACTGAAGATTGTACTTTTGCAACTATTACTACTTGTTTTCATTGACAACATTATGAGAAAACTATTACAAATTAGCCTCCTGCTTCTTACGACAGCCTGGGGAGCTTATGCCCAGAGTCAGGGGATTTCGGGCAAGGTTACATCATCGGATGATAACACCGGCCTACCTGGTGTAACGGTAACCGTGAAAGGTAGCACACAGGGTACGCTCACCGATGCGAGCGGTAATTATCGGCTTACTGTAGGTAACAATGCCACGCTTGTTTTTAGTTTTATTGGCTTTACAAGCGTTGAAGAGCCTGTCAACAATCGATCTGTAATTGATGTGCAATTGAAGACCGATGTTCGCAATTTGAACGAAGTAGTGGTTACCGGTTATGGCCAGCAAATTAAGCGGGATCTGACCGGCAATATCGCTAAAGTCCGCGCATCCGACATTCAGGATCAACCCGTAACAACCTTCGATCAGGCATTACAGGGGAAAGCCGCTGGTGTACAGATTAACTCAGGTTCGGGCAAACTGGGTCAGGGTATTCAGGTACGGGTTCGGGGACAATCGTCTGTATCGGCGTCGAACCAACCGCTCTATGTGGTTGATGGTACACCGGTCACAACTGACAATCTAAGCTTCAACAGTGCCTCTACAAACCCACTTGCCGATATTAATCCACAGGATATCGAGTCGGTTGATATTCTGAAAGACGCGTCGGCCGGGGCTATTTATGGAGCCCGTGCCGCTAATGGTGTGGTACTGATTACGACCAAACGCGGTAAAGCGGGTCGCACCAACATCACCTTTGGTGCACAGTATGGCTCGAGCAAACCCACGAACAAACTGCAATTTTTAAATACAGATCAGTACGTCAAGTTTTACAATCAGGCAGCCGCTAACTCCGACCGGATTGAAGGCCTTGATCAAAGCGATCCGGATTCGTATACGTCCTATATGAAGGGCTTCTACGAAACGCAGGGGCTAGGCACCTATGGGACACCTACCCAGGCAAGCACAAACTGGGGAGATCTGGCCTATCAGGATGCGCCTTATCAGCAGTATGATATCAACCTGAATGGTGGGAACGAAAAAACGACGTTCTATATGTCAGGACAATTGCTGGACCAGAAAGGCATTCTGGTTGGTAATGCGCTACAACGGTATTCGGGTCGGCTTAACCTGGACCATAAAGTGTCTGATCGGCTTCGGGTGGGTTTCAATACGGGCTTAACCCGCACGTTCAACCAACGCATTTCGGCTGATAACCAGTTTGATAACCCCATGCAGATGGTCGCATTGCCGCCAATGACACCTGCTACTGACCCAAATACAGGTCTGCCTGTTGGCACCCCTCCCGGCGATCTGAGTATTCCGGTTTATTATAACCCGCTGATCAATATTGGCAATGCCTATTTCAATACGACAGTTTACCGCAATATCAGCAACGTATACGGTCAACTGCAGATTATCAAAGGGTTATCGTTCCGTACTGAGTTTGGTCTGGACGTACTCAACCAGCAGGAAGAGCTGTATTACAACAGCAAAACGCAGCGTAATTTCAGTGCCCCGCAAGGTATTGGTCAAAATCGCTACGTTCGGGTAGAGAATTATACCACCAATAATTTCTTCACCTACAACACGCTGTTTGGCCGCAGCCAACTTGATTTGACTGTGGGTATGTCGTATCAGCAATCGCAGCAGAAAACCAACTTCACTGAAGGACGAGATTTCCCATCGGATGCCTATCGCCAGATTGCCAGTGCCGCTCGTAAAACGGACGGTAGTTCCACCCAGACCGACTACCGCTTCCTGTCGTACTTTGCCAGGGCGAATTACAAATTTTCGGACCGGTACTTGCTGGGTTTGAGTGCCCGTGTCGATGGCTCGTCGCGTTTTGGTAAAAATAGTCGCTATGGTTTCTTCCCGGCAGTTTCGGCGGGTTGGGTACTTTCGGAAGAAAATTTCCTAAAGAACAACCGGACCATCAGCTTTCTGAAACTTCGGTCCAGCTACGGACAAACAGGTAATGCCGAAATTCAGAATTTCCCGCAGTTAGGTTTGTTTACGGGCGACGCCAGTTATGGTACCCTGCCTGGTCAGCGGCCATCGCAGTTAGCCAACCCCGATTTGAAGTGGGAAACGACCAACCAATTCGATATTGGCGTTGATTTCGGTATTCTCAATAACCGAATCAATGGGGAAATTGACTATTATAACAAGCAAACATCTGGCCTTCTATTGAGCGTAAACGTACCGGGTACCACCGGTTTTGCCACTCAGTTTCGCAACGTAGGTAGCCTCGAAAACAAAGGCTTTGAGTTTGTCATTAACTCGGAAAACCTAACCGGAGCTTTCCGCTGGACCACAAGCTTCAACGCGGCAATCAACCAGAACAAGATCACCAACTTACAATCGCAGATCATCGAAGGAGGTATCAACGCCATGAGTCGCGCGGTTGAAGGTCAGCCACTCGGTGTATTCTTCACACAGGAGTATGCGGGTGTCGACCCAGCCAATGGCGATGCACTCTGGTACAAAAATACGACGAATGCCGACGGTACACTTGATCGTACAACCACCAATACCTACAGTCAGGCACAACGTGTGGTTGTAGGTAGCCCACTGCCTAAATGGACAGGCGGTATTACGAACACCTTCAGTTACAAAGGCATTACGTTGAATGTACTGTTCAATGGCGTGTTTGGCAATAAGATCAACTTCTATGGCGTTGGTCGCTACTCGTCGGCGAACGGACGATTTGAAGATAACCAGACCGTTAACCAACTGGCGGCCTGGACGTCTACGAATACAGTTACGAACGTGCCGGAAGCTCGCTTGTTCTATAACAACGGCGCTCAATCGTCCAGTCGCTTCATTCTCGATGGTTCGTTTGTTCGGCTGCGTACGGTTACGTTATCATACAACCTGCCTAAAACACTCATTAGCAAAGCTAAACTTACCAACGTTCGTTTGTTTGTAACGGGTCAGAATCTACTCACATTCACGAGCTATGCTGGTTGGGACCCCGAAGTAAACGCCGATTACATTGTGTCGAACATTGCGCAGGGCTATGATTTTTACACAGCTCCTCAGGCACGTACCATTACGGGCGGTATCAACATCGGTTTCTAATCAGCACTTCTGAACGAATTAACAACGACTTTTCAACGCATTTTTTGCTATGAATTTATCCATAAAACATTGGTTATACGCAGGAGCGGTTAGTCTACTGATCACCGCCTGCGACAACCGCCTGAACGTTGTACCGACTCAAAGTATTGAGCAGAGTCAGGCGTTAAATACAGAACAAGATGTACAAATCACGTTGATTGGCACCTACGATGGCCTCAGCGATGTAAACCTGTACGGCGGTGGCATTCAGTACATTGGCGATTTGATGGGCGATAACCGGGATGTGCTTTTCGGCGGTACTTATGCGACAATCGATGAGATCTGGCGCAAAACCGTCACCACCTCAAACACGGTTACTCGGGATTTCTGGCTGGATGGGTATAATGCTATCAACCGAACAAACAACGTGTTATCTGCCCTGGCGAAAGTGGGTGAGACTAACCGGGGCAATACAGAAGGGCAAGCTCGTTTTATTAGAGGAGCCCTGTACTTTGAACTGGTAAAAGCCTTCGCTAAAAGCTGGAATGACGGTACGCCAACAGCCAATCCAGGTGTACCTCTGGTTCTAACACCAACGACTTCTGTAACTGATGTAGACTATCGCGCACGCAACACAGTCGCCGAAGTATATGCTCAGGTTCTGGATGATCTGACAAAAGCAGAAAGCCTATTGCCAGCAACTCAATCGGGAGGTAGCGGCTTTGCCACAAAAGGGGCTGCCGCAGCCATTCTTGCTCGTGTATACTTACAGCAACAGAACTACACGGCGGCTCGTGATGCGGCCAATCGGGTTATCACCTCAGGAACCTATGCACTGGAAGATAACTTTGCCGATGTATTCAACGATGCGACTAACACGTCGGAGATTATTTTCAAGATTATCGTAACAGATCAGGACGGGGCTAACGACATGAATACGTTCTACGCATCTTCGTTGAATCAGGGTCGTGGCGATGTGCGGGTACAAACAAAATTCCGGCAACTTTATGCGACTGGCGATGTGCGGGGCACCTTCTTCAATACGGCTGGCCAAAACACCTTTACCAGTAAGTTCAATGATCAATATGGTGATGTGCCCGTGGTTCGTCTGGCCGAAATGTACCTAATTCGTGCAGAAGCAAACCTACGTCTAAGTACGAGCATAGGCGCTACTCCGCTGGAGGATGTCAATTTGATTCGCAGCCGGGCAAAGGCAACTGCACTTACCACGGTCGACCTGGCCGCTATTCTGCTGGAGCGTCGACTTGAATTAGCGTTTGAAGGTCAGCAACTTCCCGACATCAAACGCACGGCGGGGACAGTGGGAGCCGTAGCCTACAACGCAAACAATCTGGTTCTTCCCATCCCACAACGGGAAATTGATACCAATAAAAAGCTGGTGCAAAATCCGGGCTATTAATAGTCGGGTTTGATTTTCGGTTTGTAAAAACTGGCGAATTCCTACTGCGAATTCGCCAGTTTTTTTGCTTTTTGGCACGGGCATTCACCCTTCCCTTTCATTAGCTCAACATTCGCTGGCGCCAGTAAATACTGACGAGCTTCAAAGGCACGAGCAAATGCCCCTACCAGCCCGTTTTACTTTTTCATGCCAGCCTCCACATACCAGTATTCAGTTTTAGCTTTTGCAGTTGACCGAAACGACGTTAAATTAAAGCCGGGTGCTCCCTCAAGCGAACCCGCAAGGATTGTTACATAAACAGCTTTGCCTTTACGATTCCAGGTTAAGGGTTGATTCTTCTGGCAGGTTTCGGGTTTCTTCCTGGTCGCTTGTAGAAAATAGGCGTTACCCTGCCCAAAAACAGTAACATTTCCATCAGGTGTCACACAAACAGCTGTCTTTTCATCAACGCCAATACCACGTGGTCGGATGGCCCAATCTGTTGCGGCCCGAGCCATAAACACTATATGCCGACCTTGCCGATTACGAGCACTATAATGCATATCGGTAATCGTATTGACCAGCAGCGGTTGTTTCAAAAAATCGTCCCGACGCATAGCCACTCGTTTGTCGTAGGGATTCGTCAACGCTTCTTCGGAGGTCACGCTTCCTTCCAGGGCCGAAAAATAGGTTTGTCCCAGAATGCCACAACCAGCACTGGTACCGCCCATAACGGCCCCTTCCCGAATACGCTCATTCAGCGCATCGGCGACGGGTGTGCCCTGCCAAAAGTTTACATAATTAGCCTGATCTCCGCCCGCAAAGAAGATGGCCTCCGCCTGGCGAATTTTTCGAATAATTTCGGCATTGCTCGCTAACTCCCGTTTGTCAAGCAATATTGTTTCAACCGAATTAACCGATTCGCCCAGCGTTTTATAGAGATAGTCATTGTAGCCATCTTTACCCGATGCGCGGAGAATAAGTACATCGCCCCCACCCGACCGGCGCAGAAACCAGCGCATCGCTGCATCGACATCTGTACTTCCACCAGCCAACACGACTCCGCCCAGAGGTTGGCGAATCACATCAGACGAATCACCTACAATCCAGGATGTGTATGAGAGTTTAGGCATAACAGCCGAATTTATAGGTTTAGGTATTAGAAAACTACGAATCAGATATACTAAACCAGCCAGTTTTACCAGCCACACAACTACATTGTTAATCATATAGCCTAAAATAAGCATTAAACCATCTATATAAAATCTCTTCGCTTGAGGTGGTTTTGAAGCTAAGCGCTTGCAGGTAGCATTAATACACTTTTTTGAATACTATATTTACAAGGCAATTATTTCAAGCTAACACTATTGAAACGAAATCCAGCTTTTATTCCATTACTCTTTGTTCTGGCTTTGAGTTGTCAGCAAGAGCCTGCCCCATTCGAGACGATACTTGCAGGCTACACGATTCAATTTCCTAAAGTGGCAAAGCAATTGATACATTCAGGCTATACTACCAAAGACAAAATTATATACGTTGATAGCACACGTAAACTCAAAATAGAATGGCTATTCAATCCATACGAATTTGGCGAGGATACAATTTATAAATTGCCTGATCGACGACAAGCTTATGGGATCAACATCTATCTCAAAAATAAAGGCGACCGATTAGATTCGGTGAAAGCAGCTTTAGAGAGGCAGTATAAACAGCCAATGCTACCCATGACGATAACGAAAACAAAGGATGAAAGCCACTGGCGTTATGGCTCAGCTGGATACTATTGCCAAATCGGTTCAGATGCTGTTCTGTTTTTACGTACGACAAGTTCCCCACAAGGCGACCCGTGGCATCAATTTAATAGTTTGCGAATAGCTATTGGCTATGGCTTAAGCAAAGCAGAACAGGAGCGTTTTGCAACCACCTCTGGTCGAGTGTGGAAAACGGTGGATTGACTCTTTTAATCTTTCCCACTTTTTTGAAATGCCAGTTTGTCTATGCAGATAAATCTCATGAAGTCAGCAGCTTACAAAAACATCATTCAATACCATTACTGGTTGGTTAAAATCCTTGAGATACTAACTTTTCTGTCATTCGCTTGTATCACTTACGACGACTCAAAATTTGACTTGCCTATGCTCATATTGGCTACAGCGGCCGTATTTATAGGATCACCTTTAGAGAAAATAAGCTATCTGGCGGTTCTTTTAAGCTGGATTTATGTCGGTAGCTTAATCTTCTGGAATCATCTTTATAAACAGTCATTCGTTATACTAGTAATTGGAGTCTTATGGGTATTAATAATTCTCCGCGGGTATCGAATGTTTATATCTCCAAATCCAGACGTAATAGATAGGAATCACTGGTTCATTGGCTCCAGCATAGTATTTCTAGTTAGTTCAGGGCCATTGCTTTTTCAGGTATTTAATACAAGAAAGTAAAAGGGCATTTAATGCTATAGAGTGTAAAAAAGGAGGAGTCGGATTCCTAAATCCGACTCCTCCTTTTTTACTGTTTCACAACCCGTCTCCTAAAGACTTGCTCCCCTATACTTATCTCCACAAAATACACGCCGGGTGGAGCAGTTTTGAGATCGAGCGACTGCTGGAATGTGTCGGTAGTTTTCTGGTGACTTTGTCGGAGTAATTCCGAACCTGTCACATTGCGGACGCCTAATACTAATGCTCCTCGCAATGTACTGCTGAACGAGATGTTCATCTGCCCATCGCTGGGATTTGGGTTCACTTGCAAGGCCTGTTCGGCTAGGGGCGTTGTGGCGGTTACAGTGCCGGTTCGCACATTCACAGTAATCACAGCCGATGTGCTGCACAAATCCGTTCCCGATCCCGTTACGGTGTAGGAAGTGGTTTGAGTCGGTTGAGCTACTACCTGTGCCCCCAACGTTGAGTTGAGTCCCGTACCTGTCCAGGTGAAAATGCTGGCTCCGCGAGCATTCAGCGTTACGGTCTGGCCCGGATCGATAAAGATGGACGAGGCTGCGACCTGTACTGATAATTTCTGTCCAACACGTCCGGAAATATTATGGGCTACATTCAAGCCAAGGCTATCGGCATACCGGAGCCAGTTTCCCTGACTATTCTGCCGCCAGGAGGTTGCGTCCAGCGATTGCCCATTTGCGGTGGTGACCAGTGCAACGGTATCGCCCGATGCATACGGGATCAAAATACCAATGTGGAAAGGCAGTCCACTCACCGGAACGTTCTTATCGAACGTAACCGTAGTTGCCCGGTTGTTCGCCACATCAGCCAGAATATCCTTTAGCGGCACATCTTTTTGTCCCAGAATAGCGCCAGGACCACCCTGGAAACCGCGACCATTCCAAATTGTTACCGTCACTACCGATTCCGTAGCCGCTCCCTTGGCAGCTTTGGCAACACCAAATTTCAGCGATGCCCCTGCCAGGTTCGTATAGCTCAATTTATTGGCAAAAAACTCAGAAACAGCCTGGCTCTTGTGGCTATTCTGACCTGACACATAGCCTGTTCCGTTGGTTTCACGCAGTACAGTAGGTGTCCCGTTGAAATTCGTTATATCGGTGCATAGCCCTTGATTCAGCACTTCAATATATTCTGTACGAACCAGCGGGTCCGAGGTTCCAATAGCATTCGACGTTACCAGTGTTACTTTAAATTTACCCGGTTGGGTATAGGTAACGGTGGGGTTCTGATCAGTCGAGGTAGCGGGGGTGCCTCCTTCAAATGTCCAGCTCCAGGTAGTTGGGAACCCGTCTGACAAATCGTTGAATTTAACCTGGCCCCCTAACAATACCTGCTGGTTATCGGTCCGGAAGTTCGACGTGGGGCGCGTGGCAACCTGTGTTCCACAGACATTGGACGACAGCAGGCTGAGCCGCCGGGGACTAATAGCCATAACGGCCCGAATTCGATCTTTTTGGTTGAGTGTGAATATGTTAAAGCAGGCATCATTGGAATAGTCCATGTAGTTCTGCACCATGTTCGTAGCACCACAACTTACCCGACCAACCTGGCAACCACTACTGGCAGAAGCCTGAGGGGGTGTATCAGCGCAAAAATCATCGCCACAATTGGTATCGCCCCAAATGTGGCGCAGACCCAGCCAGTGACCGGTTTCATGACTTAAAGTACGGCCCAGGTTGAAAGGCGACTGAAGTACGGGAAAGTTTCCCTTCTCAACGCTCCCAAATGCTTTGTAATAGATCACGACACCATCGGTACTGGCGGGACCATCTGATGGAATACCCGGCAGATTCGATTGGGTTGGAAACTGAGCATAGCCTAACAATTGCCCGTTTATGGATGGATCACTGATATCTACAACCCAGATGTTGTAATATTTGTCGGGATTCCAGTAGGTACTGGGCTTCAATACACCATCGATATCATTCTGCGTCCAGTTGGCCCGGCCACCATTGTACCGATCAATACCCGGCTCAGCCATTGGCTGTCCCTGTGGATTAACTACTGCCGGACAAAACTCGATTTCAATATCAGCACCGACAGGGTTATCATTAAAGCCGTGTGTACCAGCCTTACGACGGTAATCTTCATTCAGGACAGCCAGTTGAGACTGTACCTGAGCCAGGCTAATGTTACGCCCCGAGCCAACGGTTTCCCCATTATGCACAACGTGTACCACAACCGGAATAGTGATAACCGTAGCGGCCGGTGCCCGCCCATTGGCCAGTTGCTTTTTGAAATCAAGCATTTTCTGCTGCAACGCCTTTTCAAAATCGTTGAGCGTTCCCAGCTGTGGATATTTAACCCGCAGCAAACTATCCATTTCCATAGTAGCACACTGCTCAGCCCGTTTGATAGGCGTTTGAGCGTGCAGCGTCTGGGTCAACAGAACGCATAAAAAAACGTAGAGTACATGTCGGAACATACGCCTATTTGGTCGTAACCGAATTGAATGTGAATTGATAACTGGCATCTATATCTGTGAAATAATACTGGACTGTCAACACGGTTGACGTCAAATTTTTGATTGTCCAGGGATATATGCCATTTAAGACTGGAATGTAAAATTGCAAGGTTGCATTCGCATTAATAAGCGTCCAGGTATCGGTCAAATAAAGGTCAGCGTCTGTAGGATTACATTTAGTTGCCCCCTCACTAGCTTCAAATTTATGCTCAGCATCAGCGTAAAAGGTCAGTAAATCGTCATAAATACAAGGATCTATACCTGATTGAGCAACTGGTATCACACCCGATGCTTTACCGTTGTCAATAACCTGAATTGACACCATCTTCCAGGCTTTCTTATCTGTGCCCGTCAGCAACTGGGAGTACGTAAAGGGCTGGGGTTCTAGTTTTTGAGAACATCCCCCCAGGAGCCAGCCAACTATCCCAGGAATCAATAAGAAGCGTATTAAATGTCGCATGGTTGAAGCTTATCTAACGAATTGTTAATGACTCGGAATTCTGGCTTTACTGGGGTGTGTACGTTTGTGTATAGTTCACAGTGGTGTCTTTAGTACTACTGAGAGCAAGCTTGAATTGGAGGTTCATTGTAATTACCCGATTGCGAGGATTCCAGGCACCGGTTCCCTTAATCGTATCGGTCGAACCAAGGGTCGCATTGCTCTGTGTTGGCACAGTAAGCGAATTATCACCATTGTCGATAAACGTTAGTGTTGGCTTAATCGCATCGAACGAGAAAAATGGAACGCCGATATTCCAGTTACTAATGACATACTGTTTGCAATCGGTACTGGTAATTTCAATATCTGACACACTATAGTTACTGGTTCCTATACGACTGGTTCCCGTATAAAACCCTCCCAGCAAGCAATCATCCTGAATTGTTAGCGTCAGCGATTTTCCAATAAGACTCTCTTTACCAAAGCCAACCTGTAATGTGCTGGGTTGAACGCCCGTCAGTGTAAACGTGAGTGATGTTGATTCCAGAATATTATTCGCGTTATTGATCAGCTGCACCATAATATTACCCTTGCTCGACTTGGCCGGTATCACCACGGTACCTTTGGTACCAATAATGGTATATTCTTTCCCTTCACGAGCCGTTCCATTAACCGTATAGCTAATCGTAATAGGCTGATCAAGTTGAGGGCCAACGTTGTGTACCTCAATCGAAATAGGCTTACTATAGCTTTCCTTATAGATCAGTGTTGTATCGGTAAAGCGAACAAAATAGGGCCCTTCGAATGTGCGGTCAATGTCACTTGTTTCGCAGGCCACCAGGGCCATGCCAAGTAGCATTACCATTCCAATGAACCCACTTACCTTATATTTTCTCATAACTTTTAAGACGCTTTACGAATTAATACCCTGGATTCTGAGCACCCTGTAATGCGGGGTTACGCAAAATTTCTGACTGTGGAATTGGCCATACTTCAAATCGACTGCTCCAGTTAGGTGAGAAGGCAGACATAACCGCCTGCGCCCGGCCTGTACGAACCAGATCATACCAGCGATGTCCTTCAAACGCCAGTTCGTACTGACGTTCCCGTTCAATAGCCAGAAGAACATCGGCCTGAGCAGCCGCCGTAACTGCAACTGCCTTAGCCCGCGTACGTAATACGGTGAGGTCCTCAACGGCACTATTAGCGCCTACTAATTTGCCCAGCTGTGCGCGTGCTTCAGCCCGAATCAGGTACATTTCAGCCAGACGAAAAACAACGATGTTCGCATTGCCTTCTATGGCTGTGCCATATTTCTTTACCGTCCAGCCGTTATCATTTCCCTGCTGCTGTGCTACATTAAATGCAATGGTTGCTACGCGCGTACCCGACTCTGTCGAGTTAAGGGCAATCACAATCTGATCGGATGGAATAACTTCCCGGCGACTGACAAACAGTGTGTTTAACGTACCTGGATCATCGTTCTGCGTATAGCCTACTTCAAAGATCGATTCGGCCGTAAAATTCACATTGACGATCGTGTTATAGTCAGGCACCAACGTAAACTTGCCTGAACTAATCACCTGGGTAGCATAGGTTTCGGCCTGTGCCCAGTTTTTTTGATAGAGGTAATAACGAGCGAGGGCCGCCTGAACTACTCGTTTCGATAAATAAGCGGCCCCAGTCGATGAATCGTCGGGCAAATCGGCCAGAGCGGCCTGATAATCGGCTAATACAGCGGCTAAAACAGTTGCTTTGGGCGATCGGGCAATGTTTCGGTTCGTAGCCTGATCGGTAGTGGTTACCAACGGAATATCACCAAAGGTATAGACCCCATAAAAATTGGCCAGCCCACGCAGAAAACGAGCTTCAGCCGTTAAGGTTTTCCGGCTATCTGACGTTATGCCAGACACGACGTTGGGTAGTCGTTCCAGAATGAAATTAGCGACATAATTGGTCTGGTATACGCCCGCCCAGAATGTAGCTACGTCGGCGTTTGTCGACGTAATCTGCTTGGTACCAAACTCCTGATAGGACGTAAACGTACCGTTATGTTTGATGTTATCGGCCGTAAAATCACCAGCAATAACTACAGACGAGGTCATGGCCCTAAACGCACTATATAAACCAATCCGAACGAGAGGAGCATCAGCCGCCGTCTTCAATGTCAGATCGTCGATACGAATATCATAGGGTGTAGGCTCCAGAACGTCTTTACAGGAGGTTAGTACTGTAAGGGTAAGTATGAAGCAGGTTATATAAGACTTCATGTTGACTAAGATAGGAGTGTTCCAGAAACTACAGGAGTCCACTCATTAAAACGTTGCAGTTAGGCCTACCATCATGTTTTTCACCTGAGGTAAGGTATTAAAATCAATTCCCTGAGCTGTGGTTGATCCATCAAGCGTACTCAGCTCTGGGTCTGGTCCAGAATATTTCGTAAAGGTCCAGATGTTGGTAGCCGACGCAAAAACCCGAATACCGGATAATTTTACCTTACTAACCCAGGTTTTAGGGACATTATAACCAAGCGTTACATTTTTCAATCGTACATAAGAGCCATCTTCCACAAACCGGCTGCTCAGGTAGTTGTTATACGTATTTTCATAGATATAACGGGGTACGCTGGTAATATCGCCCTCTTTCTGCCAACGTTTTAGGGCATCGGTGCTTTGATTGAAATTGAGCGAAGAACCCGTATTAACCGATGTCTGCTTGGTCAGATTCATAACATGGTTACCATACGAAAACTGGAAGAAAACACTTAAATCGAATCCCTTATACGATAATCGGTTCGTAAAACCGCCAAAGAGTTTAGGCTGGGCATTACCAATTACCTGAGCATCGTCGGGCGTGATACGGCCGTCTCCATTTTTATCATCATAGATGGCATTACCCGTAGCTGGATCAACTCCCAGGAACTTCAACCCCCAGAATGTGCCTAGTGGCTGACCGGGCAAAACGACGTTGGTTGCGGTAGCACCGCTGGCCTGATAACCGGCAAAAAGCGGCTCTGTTGTTGCCAGCTCAACTACTTTGTTCTCGTTACGGGACAGGTTCAGATCGGTACTCCAGCGAAGTCCTTTGCTGTCGATATTGACGGTCGTAATCGTAAGTTCGATACCCTTGTTTGAAATTTTACCGATGTTCCCCTGTACGGCACCAAATCCTGAAGTTAGCGGGATAGGCTGATTGAATAATAACTTATCGGTCAGGTTGTCATAGGCATCGAGTGTAGCGCTTAATCGCCCGTTAAAGAAGGACGCGTCGATACCAACGTTCGCTTCGCGGGTACGCTCCCATTGGAGGTTTGGGTTCGCCAGAGCAGCGGGTCCTAAACCCGACGAGCCACTATAGGTCGTTGCCGCCCAGGTACCCAGGAATAAGAAGTTGCCAATCTGTTCGTTTCCGGTAAATCCGTAGCTGGCCCGAACTTTCAGGTCGTTCAGAAAACTGGTCTTGGACAAAAACTCTTCCTCCGAAATCCGCCAGGCTACTGATCCAGATGGGAAGAAGCCAAACTGACGATTAGGCCCAAACCGAGACGAGCCATCGTAACGGCCAGTCGCAGTCACTAAATATTTCTCTTTGTAATCGTATTTGACTTCACCAAAGCCTGAAAAAAGACCGCTATATACCAAAGCAGAACTACCTGCATTAACGACCCCCGCCGACGTTATATACGTAAAATCATTACTAGGGAAATATTTCCCGATCGTCGATCCGCTTCTATTCGTTCGCTTAATTACTTCTACACCCCCGAGAGCACTGATTCGGTGTTTTTCATTAATCAGTGTATTGTAGGTTAATGTATTCGTACTTGTAAATGTAGCCGCCAGGCTCGTGTTATACTCCCCGTACCCCTGCTGGCCTACGCTTGTATCATAGCCCCCAACAGCCGTGCCCGTTGGATCGTAGATATCTTCGATAATACTGTTGTAATCAATACTGGCTTTCGATCGAAACCGGAGATTCGGCAGAAATTCATATTGTACATAAACTCCACCCAGCATTTTTGTCGTCAATACATTCTGCCGAGGCAACACGGCCTCCCCCACTGGATTAAAGTTAGGAAAGCCGGCATAGTTGGCATCGCTTGGCCCATACAATTGCCCTTGTTCATTGTAAGGCGCATAATAGGGCAAGCTACGAGTAGCACCAGAATAAACTCCATTTAAGGCATTATCGCCCAAAACCCGCTTGTTAACGGCTCTCGATACGGTTATATTACTGCCAAATGACAGTTTCGCGGTGGCATTGTGATCAATCGTCATGGTACCACTCATCCGACTAAACCGATTATTCAGCAATACTCCTTCTTCGTCCCGGTAGTTACCACTCAGGTAGAAACGAGTACGATCTGTGCCCCCCTGTGCCGATACCTGATACTGCTGGTAAACACCTTTGCGCAGTATCATATCCAGCCAGTTTGTATTAACGCCATCGGTTACACCTTTAATCAAACCTAGTTTGTCAGGATCTTGTCCGGCATTCGTGACAGCTTCTCGTTGTAGGTCAAGTAACTGCGTTGAATTAAGTAGGCTAGGGCGTTTAACAATGTCGGTCAAGCCTCGTTGTACATCAGCTGTAATCGTTGTTTTCTGATTTGCTTTCCCACGTTTGGTCGTGATCAGCACAACACCATTGGCAGCACGTGAACCATAAATGGCTTTCGCCGAGGCATCCTTTAACACCTGAATTGATTCGATGTCGTTTGGGTTGAGAAGCGCTAACGCATTGTCATTCTGCCCTCCATAGCCTGTTGTTAACGAACCGTTTTGCACCTGTACACCATCAACAATGAACAGAGGACGGTTAGATGCCGAAATCGACGTATTACCCCGAACCCGAACGGTAAGTCCGCCACCTGGCGTACCCGACGATTGCGTTACCTGTACACCAGCCGCTTGTCCTTGAAGCGCCTGATCCAGACTGGTAACGGGAATATCCTTAAATTTTTCGGAGGAAATAGATGCGATAGAGCCGGTGATGTCTTTGCGCTGGGTTGTGTTATAACCAGTTACCACAACCTGGCTCAATTCATTGAGGGCTTCCTGCATAATTACATTCACCACAGAGCGGTTGCCAACGGCTACTTCCTGTGTATTAAGCCCAATGGACGTGAATACCAGAGTTGCATTGCCATTAGGAATAACAATGCTGTAGGCCCCATTAGCATCTGTACTAACGCCATTGGTCGTTCCTTTAACAACGATGTTGACGCCCGGTAAGGTCTGACCGTCCTGGGCTGATGTAACTCTACCCGTTATACGCTGACCCTGAGCCCAAAGATAGCCCGGCAGTATGGTCAGGAGGACTGACCAGATAATAACACTATAAAATTTTCTCATGTATAGGTTATACTCCAAGTAAAAGCTTTTAGGGTTGAGATAATCTTAACGGGAAAACAATATACTAATAAGCTTGTGCAAACTACTATTTTTTCAAACGAAAAATTCACCCTCATCGTATAAATCTACTGACTAAGGAAGCTACTCTATCTCACTCAGTTTCTGATAGACCGCCAGCACTGCACAATCAAAATCATCCGGTATTGTTGGGCTGTCTGTAAACTATTTCCCACTTCCAATACGCTAATCTATTTCCGTCTGATGCAAAATCCTTTACAGATTTGGATGGTTACACTGATTTTAATTGATTTTTTAACCAAAAAACAAGGCTCCCTGCCTATGACAGAGAGCCTTGACTATAGAATCTATTCTGTTTAATTACTTCGGATTTTTAACAGGGGCGCTACCGGCAGCAGCAGGGTTATAGGCTAACTCATTATCGGGTACATCCCAGTAATCGAGGAAGTTGTAGGTGATCGTCGCATTGGTGCTAACCTTACCCGCTTTATCAACCACAACAGCGCCTGTACGACCTTTGGTGATTACTTCCCAACGGCGGGCATCGTAAAACGATAGTCCACGGAAGACCAGACCAACCCGGCGTTCTTTGCGAAGCGCTTCTTTAGCACCCGCAAGATCCAGACCACTCAATGGATCTAAACCTGCGCCCTGGAATGTACGAACAGCATCGATTGAGGTCAACCCACCAGCGATATCGCCTGTGTAGATTTTGGCTTCGGCTTTCATCAGTTCGTTTTCTTCGTACGTACTAGCCAGTGTGAGTTCGTATGCACCTACGGTCAGATTGCTCAATACGACGACACCCGCCTGCCCTTTGCCACCACTCACTAACTGCCAACGGGTGTTAAACGAGTTACCACGGTCAGAGTTGAACAGAGCAGGCGCAGCTAATTGAGTAAAGTTATTCGCCAACCGCTTGTCACCCGCTGGGAAGTCCTGAATCAGGCGCTCGCTCACTTTATAGGTAACGGTACCTGGTGTACCCGTCGTTTTAGCCGCCATGCTACCATTTACAGCAGAAATAAAGTCGGCGTTGTCGGTTGAGCGACCCGTAAAGATATTATCGGTCGATTTTACACCATCATTAGTCAACGTCAGGATCTGTCCCCACTGAGCAGCGGTCATAGCGGCTGCGGTCGTGTTTACCAGAATATTGCGGGCTTTGAGCGTATTAATGCTCCGTTTCCACATATCGGTTGTTGGCGGAAGCCCTTTACCAACCTGATTAAACGTTGGAATTAATGCGGTAAGCGTAGGCAAATAGTTCGCGTCGGTACCAATCGTCGTTAATAACGCGGCAGCTTTATCGAGGTTTTTAGTCGCTTCATCAATGATCTTCTCTTTGGCCACGTAGTTTGCGTTCGTAGCGCCGGTTTTGTCATTGATTATCCCAGCGTAATAGATTGACCCGATCCGCGAGTAAGCGTATCCTTTCCACCAGTAAGCCCAGGCCAGAACCGTGTTCTTTTTAGCATCGTTAGAGAACTTCGTTGAATTGGTGATGTCAATCACACTATTCATTGCATTGTTCAGGTTGTACATATACCCCCATTCGTAGAACAGCGGATTGGCGCCAGCATTAGCATTCGTATTAATGGTACGAATCAAGGCAATCTGCGTATTGATCGAACTTGGGTTCAACACTTTCGAGCCATCGTCCAGGGTAACCACGTCGGGCATACCAATCTGGTTACCATATACGTTAGCCGCTTCTTCGCCAACTACATCGGCCATCAATTCATGAAAGCCAACAGCACCGGTCCAGAAATAACCTGGAATACCGTCGCTGTATTTAATGCCATCTCTGAATCCATTAATGTAAACACTACCCTGGGCCAGACCAATTACTCCCGATTCGGTAGAAGCACTGGACGGTGTGGGTTGGTTTGGATTTTTAACATCCAGCTGTTCCTTACAGGCTCCCAGTAGACTAACCAGAGCGAAGGATAGAACTGTAGTTCTTATTATATATCGTTTCATGAAGTTGTTCTTGCTGGTAAAAAATTAGAAACCAAAGTTGAGAGATACCTGATAGGAACGGTTGTTCGGAGTTGTATTGTGATCCGTACCCCGATCCCACGCTGAGCTTTCGTTACCCGTTGTCTGACCCGAGTTCACCTCAGGATCGAAACCTGTGTATTTGGTGAATGTCAGCAGGTTACGACCGCTAAATACAACTTGCAGGCGATTCATTGGCAACTTGATGAGTTTCGTTAACTCAACACCCAGTGCTACGTTACGCAGGCGAACAAAGGAAGCATCTTCGTAGAAGTAATCTTTCGTACCGTTGTTTGCGCCGGCCTGATAGATACCCCGATAGAAAGCTGTCCAGGCACCCGTTTCGCCATTGATAGTGATTGGCGTTGTGTAGTCCTTGTGAATACCATCGCGGTACATCCATTCTTTCGTCTGATTGTAGACGTGGCTACCCGATGTCCAGTCGAACTGGAAGTTCAGGGTCACGATATCACGGAACGAAATATCATTGATGAACGACGATACAAATTTGGGGTTAGGATCACCAAAGCTATACTGAGCCGAGCTAAACAGTGGTTGTTTGGTCGCTTTGCTGACAACAAAGCCGTTACTAGCCACTTCGTAGCCAGCCTTGGCGCTTTCAGCAATGGCTGGTGTGCCATCAGGCAGAACCTGGTCGAGGCTGTGGATACCCACATAACCAAACAATTGACCAATTTTCTGACCTGCTTTCAGTACGTAGTTGGTACTACCAGCGCTGGATGTTACAACAATCTGCTGATTACCTTTTACAGCATCGATCTGCGATGTCTGATGGCCGAAATTCGTTGTAAAATTCCAGGTGAAGCTCTTACCGCGATACACCGTAGCGTTTAACGAGAACTGTGTTCCTTTAGACGACAGCGAGAAGGCATTATCTTTAATCGTACCGATACCCGTCGATGGGGCTGCGTTTACGTTGAAGATAGCATTATCAGTCGAGCGATTCCAGTAGCTGAACGAGAAGTTCAGTTTCTTGAGCCAATCGCCGTTACCTGCTTTAACCGTGAAGTCGGTACCGATTTCAAGTTCTTTCGAAACTTCTACACCCAGATCCGGATTGCTTTGCGAGGTCGTATTGTAGAATACGTTGTTAGCGCCAAACGTACGCGTACCCAACGTTACATACCGGTCAAATGGCTTAGGCTGAATACCTGCCTGACCATAGGCAGCCCGCAGTTTGAACTCAGGCACATAAGTACCTAAGGTTCCATTCTGCCAGAACTTCAGCGACGAGGGGCGTACATAACCGTCGGCGTGGGGGAAGGTAAATGGCGTTGAGCCCTGTCCGAAAGCCGACGAATAATCAGAACGGAAACCGGCCGTAACACCCAACAGTTCACCATATTCGATATGCTGATTAATCAGGTATCCGTACGTTACAAATGGCGTACTATCGTCACGTAATATCCGGTAAGTACTAGCCTGAGCCGCTGTATAAGGCGTGTAAGTAGGCACACCAAGACCGTAGGCATCAAACTCCTTGTAATTGTTCTTCCGATAGTCGAAGGAGATTTGTGTCGATGTCCGAATTGGAATATTCAGTTTGAAGTCTTCCATGAAATCGGTTTTGATGAATGCACTACCCAGGAAATTCTGGAACACCGTTTTGTAATCGTAGGTAGATATTTCACCTTTGGCATCACTGGCATTCAGGGAAGTGGCATAACCAGCTCCGTTGGCAACAATGTTCCGGTTCAAAGTCTGATTACCATAAGAATACCGATCACTTTCCTGGGTGTAGTTTAACCCGTATCGAGCGTTCAGATCTAAATACTTGATGGGTTTGTAATCCAGTTCTAAGCTCTGAATAACGTCTATTTTATTATCGGCATGATTCCGGTATTGAAGGCGATAATTTGGATTGTATCCGTTTACGCCCGAAGCACTACCAAAATAGGCTGCGTAGTTTCCATCTGGATCTACATAATCGTAGTTGTTGAACGGCCGTGTGTTGTTGATATCGTACCATACAGACCGGTCATTGGTTTGAATCGTGCTTTTCGTATAAACCAACTGGGTTATGCTACGCAACGTCAAATTCTTAGCCAGCGTCATCCCGATATTGCTTACCAGGTTGCTCCGGTCATAAGCACCATTGTTTTTCAGGATCGTTGTCTGATAGCTGTTTGACGCCGTAATGCTATAATCTGCTTTTGCGCTTCCGCCCGATATGTTTATCGAGTTGTTAATCGTTTCGGAAGACCGGAAAAACATTTTGTAGTAATCGTAGAATTTCAGGTTCTGATCGTATGCTTTGTTTGCCTGGCTAGTAACGTCCAACGCATTGTATTGAACGTTTTCACTCCAGGTGCTGGTAGCCGGATCGAATGAAAGTGGCTTGCCCGATACACCGATAACATTGTTGCTGGCGTCAGTTACAAAGGCGTGTTTGTCGGCCTGAGCTACACCACCTGCATTAATGAACGAGTTAGTAGCGTACGAATTAGTGAAACTAATACGTGCTGGACCATCCTTACCACGCTTGCTAAATAACTGAATTACACCGTTGGCACCCTGCGCACCATACAGCGTTCCGGCAGCAGCACCCTGGATAACTTCAACCCGATCAATCGTGCTCAGATCAAGGCTATTCAAATCTGTAGAGCCTACCTGCACACCGTCCATTAATATAATAGGAGCGGTACCCCGGTTGATGGTGTTGATACCACGAAGCAGGATGTTTGCCTTTGCGCCTGGCGTACCGTTGGCGCTCACAATTTGTGCACCAGCAATCTTACCTACAAGCGCCTGATCAATCGAAGCAGTTGGCGCAGCAGGCAGATCTTTTGCCGCAACTGATTCAACAGCAATCCCGAGTTTGGCTTTACTGGTAGCTACCCCAACCCCAGTTACAACAACTTCTGAAAGTTGGCGTGAGTCAGATACTAAACTCACATTTACTTCAGTTTCACTACCTACTTTAACTTCCTGGGTTGTAACCCCAACGAAGCTGAATACCAGAATTGTGCCTTTGGCACTGGGCACTGTGATGTCATATACACCGCCAGCATCTGTATTAGCCCCTTTGGTTGTACCCTTTACAACAACTGAAACACCCGGTAAGGGTGAACCATCTTCCGCTGACGTAACCTTGCCAACGATTCTCCGTCCCTGAGCCCAAGCTGTGGAACAAAATGAGCTTACCAGTAGGAAACTCACTAATAGAATTCTACTCATGTACGTTTTTAGTTAGGTGAAGCAACACGTTACTTCCTGCAAAAGTAATATCAAATTTATCCAATACAAATATTTTTTCATTCAAATAAATAAGCCAACATAAATCTAAGATTATCTATATAAGCAAAATATTATTCTGAATGCAATTTTTTCATTACTTAGTTATAAATGCAGTAAATACTTAGCTAGTCAAAATTTGAAATATAATTTTATAAAGATCAGTCTCTTGGAGTATTACTTACTATAGCATCTGCTATTTTTGGCTATCAACTCATTTCTTACCAATAAGTAAGTAATCATTCTTATTACATATATCTCCTCATACTACCTCACTCAAATAGTTTCGACAACTATTTCTTCAGAGACTAAACTTGAGGACTAAAATTTTATGTTATATGGGCATTCTACCAAAATAGATACTGTATATTGATTTAATTCTAAATAATTCTATGGATTCTACTGGTAAACTCAGTATAATAAGAAGGGCCTATATTGGTCAAGTGCAAATTCAGGTTTAACCTAAGACAAACGATTGGGACTGAATAAGATGGGGAACTTTTACAAACAGAACACCGGGCCCTAGGGCCCGGCGTTCTGTTTGTAAAAGTTATGTAGTGATGTCTAGTGATGACCAGCCGTTACCTGAGTAAGGGCCTTTTCAATATCAGAAGCCATTGATCGGGTGTATTGATAGCCTATGCGGAATAACTCACGTGCCTTTCTAACGTCGGCTGGACTGTAGCCCGCTAAATCGCCAGGCTCTAGCAGAACAGTACAGCGGGGAAATTTTGCTTTTGTTTTACTCTGAACAGCCAAAATAATACTACGCTCAATAACACCCCGCATTGAGCGTATTGGCTTGGTCATACCAAACGAGTTGCAGTGCGAACCAATCAGAAAATCTACTTTATCGTCAATCACCTCAACGGGCAAATTATTCAGCACACCGCCATCAACAAACTGGCGTTTATTAATAAGCATTGGCTCAAAAATACCCGGCAGGCAACACGACGCCAGCACTGGCCGAATCAGTTCGCCTTTTTCGAAGATCACCTGCTCACCTGCGTTTAAATCAACCGCCACAACGTGCAAGGGTATCTGTAATCCTTCAAACGAATCGTGTGGAATGTATTTCTTGTAAAGCTCACTAGCCGTATCGATTCGCAGCAGGCCCATCCGATTCCAGGCAGGCCGCAAGTGGCGCATAAACGATGATGATTCAATAATTTTCAGGCCCTCATCTGGTGTATACCCCTGAGCTATCAAGGCGCCAACAATAGCTCCAGCGCTGGTTCCGGCAATCTGATCAAAGCCTATGCCCATTTCCTGCAAGGCTTTGATGATACCCAAATGGGCAATCCCGCGCGCTCCGCCACCCGATAATACCAGACCAATTTTCATACGTTTCAGTTAATTGGTTTGATAACGGTATATGTAGTTTTTTGGTTTTATAGCATGTACCGCAACGGCCGACCGTCCACGCTACAGCAAATCCCCCAATTTCCCTTTCTCCCGAATTCGAACTCCTCTTTCTGTCAGTTCAACGGTAGCAGCTTCGGTGGTAGGATCATGTTCAAAAATCAGAATCCAGTTTTCTTGCGCAGCCTGTTTCAATAGCTGAGTTTTCTCGTCCATTGTCAGCAGAGGCCGTACATCATAACTCATTACATACGGTAACGGAATATGCGCCGATGACGGAATCAGATCAGCCATGTAGGCTGCTGTCCGGCCATTGATACGAAACAAAGGCAAGGCCATCTTTTCGGTATGCCCGTCCACGTATAGCAAGTCAATATCGGTAAAAGGAAACGGACGCTCAGTCAGAAAGGATAACTGGCCGCTTTCCTGCAAAGGCATAATATTTTCGTGAAGGAACGATGCTTTTTCACGCGGGTTCGGATTTGTCGCCCATTGCCAATGCCCCGGATGTATCCAATAGGTAGCATTCTGAAAGACGGGCGTTAATTGTTCGTCATCGCGTCGAACGGCTCCACCCACATGATCGAAGTGCAGGTGCGTGAGCAGCACATCTGTAACATCGGCTTCTGAATAACCCGCTTTGTGGATAGAGCCCAGCAAGGTGGCATCGCCATGAAGATCATAGTGACCAAAGAACTTAGCGTCCTGTTTATTGCCAATGCCGGTATCTACGACCAGAAGTCGATTGCCTTGTTCATAAAGTAAGCAACGCATGGCCCAGGTGCAGCGGTTCTGTTCGTCGGCAGGATTGAGTTTTTGCCAGAGTGGTTTGGGTACAACGCCGAACATGGCCCCGCCATCAAGCTTAAAAAGACCGGTATCGAGGGTTTGGAGAGTCATAAACGAGTTTTTCGGCAAGTTAGGATTTTATCCTACTTACCGAAAAGACGAGCCCGCCAACCAGTTGCAGTAAACTTGGCACTTTACATCGTTTTCCCGATTCAATTACTTATTCGTAGCAATTGGCGAGCTCCACTGTAGGGTTTTATCTGGTTTCGTCTTTGTTAAAGCAATTGTGCCATATGCATCCAGACCCATATACACAAATGAGTCATCCGACAGGCGAAGAATATCGCCACTTTCGGACGAAATAACGGGCTCGCTTCTGGTCTGATGAATTTGTTCGACTCCGGCCAGATCGGTCGTTACGATTTCAGTACTGTTGGGGTAAGCATAAAAAACGAATTCATAGCCATCGGTCGATGCAAAAATTCGTATTGGCGTACCAGCGTATGTACTACGTAGCGGATATAATTTACTCCACTGGATATTGCCATCTTTATCGAGCTTATATAAAACTGCAGTAGCTGTACTGGATGTATTTCGCCCTACTAACACATAGCCCTTATCTGTCGATTCACTAACCGTCAGATTATCCGTAAATAAGCCATATTTTCTGAGCCAGATTTGCTGACCATTCGCGTCTGTTTTAAGCAGAAATGATTCATATCCCCCCGGCTGAGCACTATTGTAGCCAGACCATGAAATCATCAGGCCGCCATCGGATGTAGCTGCCAGTCTATAGGCACCAGGAAGTGTATTGGTTGCCTGTGTATAGGATCGACTCCATAGCAATTTCCCCTGCTCATCAAAGCGCATCAAAAAATACGATTCATTACCTAAATGAGCACTGATAATGAATCCCTTATCCGCTAAAGAAAGAATTTTCTGTATCGTAAAATAGAGGCCTAAGTTTACCCCATCAACAGCTTGTTTCGTTAGCACTTCGCCAGTACTATTGAGGTGGCTCACAAGCAGTTGATATGTGTTCTGCGTAAGAAATGGGGGGATCAATTGAAAAACCAGATAGCCGCCGTCACTTAACGGGTGAATCAATGGCGTGCTCCCTCCAGTACCAACCAGTTTAGACCACTGAACCTGTCCTAACTGATCCGTTTTAACGACCACAACTTCATTTCGCGTTATGTAGGATATACCATTATATAATGACACCGCCTGATTGAAGGCCTGTCGCAGGAGTACCGTAGCAAATCCACCATCAGAAGTCAGGCAAACATTACCAGTAGGCTGGTAGGTTTTATGAGGCACATCCTGTTCCAGAACGGGCGTTTCACTAGTCGACAACTCAATTGGTTTACAGGCGTTTAGAACACCAATAAAGCTCAGAAAAAGTAGTAATGGTTTCATCTGAATAGCTTTTTTAAAAACGTCGGCCAATAGACAGACCGGGACTTGGGAATAGATACGTCGTCTTTTTCCAGACTACATCATCATAGGCTTTCGAACTCGTTCTAGTCTCGGAGTAGATCATGCCGGCAACATACAGACGTACCAGCCAGGTTTTAGGAGCATAACGTAAACCAGTAATAACTCCGGGTATATAGGCCTGACTGGCAATTATTCCTTTCTGACCCAAGACACCTGCATACCCAACTTCGACCTGAAGCCGACGCCCCCAAAGCAATAGTAGGCTATGATGTGTGGAAACAGACAGTTTATCGTCGCAAGGCCCCCAAAGACAGAGCTTTGGGATAATACCGGCTCCTGCACTTACTTCTATTGCGCCGGCATACGACTGACGTTGGGTGGCAAATTGGATAATCTGATGGTGGTAGCTGACGCCAAGTACAGGTGTATTGCCCAGCAAATCCAACGTCATGGCCTGTTTTGCTTCTTCAGGAGCTGGTATCAGCGACGAACTCTCCTGACCCAAACCAGGGGTGCGGCTACCTAGTATGAAAAGCAGGGCCAGCAAATAGTATCGATAGGTAGGCATACAAAATAGGTTTACAGTTGATGAAAGAGCCTTTTCAGGGCTTATACAGGTTGGCCTGGTTGACCTGATCCACAATGGAGAGTTTTCGGAATCGCCGAGGTACCTCAACCGCTATAGATTGTTTTTTTGCATCTACACGTCTACTTATAGACCCGCCAACTAATGCCCCAGGAACCGAAAAAATTAAACCATAGGCAATTGCATAATCGCCCGCTGTAGCGCGTAGCCTCGAAAGTGCGATAGTTTCAGGGTCCCCGCCATGAATAAACCCGGTGACTACCCCAATCAACGTACCAAACAGCAATCCTCTGGCACCGCGGCCACGGCGGTGAACCGTTATCAGGCTTATAGCCGAATACCGATACGTTTGTAAAGGAATTACTCGTCTGACAGAATCAGTTGGTGGTAACGTACCTCCCCGCTGAACAATGAGCGCATTCAATTTCGGTTTTATCCCTTTAATTGGCGCCAAAACGAGCGTAGAGTCTGTCACTTCATACAGAACACCCGTCGCAAATTGACCTCGTGATTTTAGTGTTATATCAGCTACGTAGCGCCGTAGAAAAAAACTGGGGCCTTTAGTCTGACTGTACCCTGATTGACTAAGAGCCAGTCCTCCGATTAGTAGAGCAATAAGTCGAACATGCATAGCTACTTATTGGTTAAGAAGGCCATCTTTAAGATAGCTGGTTCGGATAAAATTTTGAAGGCTATTGCTGCTGTCGATGCGCGCCCAATCGAAAGCCAGCGCCTACTGTGAACGTAAACCGGTTATAAGTCAGATCATAGTCTATCGTTCGGTTATTCCCAGACTGTTTTAGTTCATTGTGTAGCCGCCCAAAAGCCGCATCGTACCGTCCGCCTAACTCCATAAAGAATTTACGGCGGGCCGGGAATCGTACGGCTGCGTCGATCACCAACCCAGGTACGATGGATGTTTGTCTGGTTGGTCTAGAGGACCCAGGAATAATGGATGCAAAGTCTACTCCTGTTTCGTTAAGCAACCATTGAACGGACGGGCCTATACTGATACGACGGGTACGTTGCCGTGAATAGTAACTGTAAAGGGGTGCAAACGAAATTGTCCGCCATCGTATATATGCACCGCTACTTCCTTCCACAGACCCTTCAAGGAGGTTTAGATTAACAGCCATACTCGAGTGAGTTTGAAAATACTCAACTCGCAGCCCTATACCCGGTATTGCCTGAGTAGCAGGATACGATTTTGTCCCAAAAAAACCGGAAGAAGCTCCCCCCAACCCATTAGCTTCCATTAGGCTTCGGATTGATGAAGAAGGCGTATAAATAGGTACTGCCAATTGAACAGTAATCGCCCAGCGAGCTAGTGGGGGACTCAAAGTCTGAGCGAAGGCAGAACCTGAAATAGTTAGAAAACCAGCCCAGAAAACAAGGAGGTTATGGTAGAATAGTACGCAAAACCTAGCCATGATTTTTTGATTGGGAGTAAGCTTGATAAAATAAGTGTGGATAGAAGAGGTACTCTGTTAATTAACACCGCTGATTCTGTGGAGTAGAAGCGAATCAAAATTGCCTGTCAACTTCACAACAAAACAGCATCAGTTGACCAACGGAGGGGTTGAGTTGTACAACGGAGGTTTTTACTAGATTACAGGATCGGCTATGGCTGCCAACATCCTCATTCCTCCCCTACCAATCGCTTCATTAAATCGGGTTTTGCGCGCCGGGACACGTCAACCGTACACCCATCGTCAAGAACTACCTGCCCACCTTCGCCACGTAGGTATTTGACCACATGATTGAGGTTGACAATGTACGATTTGTGGGTACGAAAAAAGGATTCTCCTTCGGCACACAGATGCTCAAACTCGGCTAGTCCCCGCGATGCGAGAACAGTTTTCTGATTCGAGAAATGAATGGTTGTGTAACTCCCGGCCGCTTCGAGCCAGGTGATGTCCCCTACTGGAAAAAGCAATATTCCGTCGAGGGTAGGAATCGCCATTTTCCGAATCCGCTCCCGGTCTTCTTTCATGCTCCGCAACAGGCTACGCATGTCGTCGGATAGAGGGTCCTGGCGATGTTCATGTTGCAGTTTCTCCGCCAGCAACTTGTTATTTCGGGCCAGTAGTTCCTCATTCTCGCCCGCACGCGTTAACGCTAACTGCTGCGCGGTCTGGTATTCAGCCTGATAGGTTTGTAGTCGGTCGGCCAGGGCCAGGGTCAGGAGGGTAGCTTCACAGGCAGCTCCAAATTGATACCCATACACAACCCAAAGGTGCGTAAATGTCAGTACGTCAAGCAATCCCAGTACGCTCGTCATGGCGCCAGCAATATAAAAGCTCCAGGCCAGCAGGTAGTAGCGAGCCGGTCGATAGCCTTGTCGATAGGTTCGAACCCCCAGTATCAGAAGAGACACAAAGCCTAACAAGGTCAGTCCGTAAAAAGCCCGCTCCAAACCGGGTACCTCAAGCAGACGCAACAGTGTGGTTAGGCCCACCAGACTTAGTAAGCCAATGAAGTAGCGAAAAAATAGGGGTAGAAATTCTCGGGTACGCAGAAAATTCATTGAAAACCAGACGGCTGCGCCAAACGTCATAGCCGTAATAAGTAAGTAGAGCCGTCCATTATTAAGGGCCGGAAACGAGCGCCAGAGCAGATCATATAATAAACCCTCAAACGACATAAAGGTGAGGCACGACAGCGTCACATAAACGGCATAAAGCAGATAAACCCGATCTCGAACAAGACCATATACAAACAGATTAATAATCACCATTACCAGCATCAATCCCATTACCGCTCCATTGAAAAGCGACTCTTTTTGAAGGTGACTTACAATTGGACGAACAGGGGCCAGCAAAACCGAAAAATGAAGGATATTATCGTCGCGAAGGGCCAGAAATACCGTATGAGGCTGTTTACCAATCGGTAGTACAACGGTGTTGGTCAGAAAATAGCGATTTTCAAACGGTTGTAATACGCCCGAATGTTGCTCCGTAATAGCGCCGGTTTCGTTGATTACATAGAGATCAACATAATCGACATCCTGCGTCATGAAGAGCAGAAAAAGCGAGTCCTGTAGCGGATTATCAAGGTGAAATTTTAGCCAGATACGCGAAGTTGTATGTCCAAAATTCAATTTTTGTTGCTGACTGAGTCGGTAAGTCGAATCTGGTTTAGCAGCTACCTGGGCAAATGTCAGCTGAAGGGTAGGATCATCTAAAATAAGCGCCTTCGGGCCCAGCTCCACCAGTTGATCTGGAACAGGATTCGCAACTGGCTGAGCCGCTGCAGACAGCGCACTCACAATCAGTAGAAAGAGAACCCGTACATAAATCATATCGTATCATCGAACGGACAATTGCCTGATTGTGAAATTATAACAAATTTATCACGTTCAAACTTTTCCTAGTTATTGGGCGTATATTTCACACTATACCCTCGCACATTCAATGAAACGCATTGTTCACAAACACCCACTGGCGATTCGGTGGTTTCACTGGATTAACTTTCCGGTTCTATTCGTCATGATCTGGAGTGGGCTGCTGATTTACTGGGCTTATGATCCTTATAAAATCCAGATCGGCGATTATACCCTCATCTCGTTTTTCCCCGATGGCTTTTACAAATTTCTTCATGTGCAGCGTCGACTGGCCGAAGGTATGGCCTGGCACTGGGTCTTTATGTGGCTGTTTATGCTGAACGGCCTGCTGTATGTTGGCTATACGTTTATATCTGGCGAATGGCGGCATCTGGTACCCAACTTAAGCTCGTTCCGTGAAGCTATTCAGGTAACCCTTTACGATTTGGGCCTCCGCAAAACGCAACCGCCCTTTATCAAATACAATGGTGCCCAAAAGATTGCCTATTTTTCTATTATGCTCATGGGCGTCGGCTCGGTTTTAACGGGCTTTGCCATCTATAAACCCACCCAATTTTCGTGGCTGACAAGCTTACTAGGTGGCTACAAAGCTGCCCGTCTGGAACATTTCGTGCTGACGATTGGCTACGTCCTGTTTTTTGTCATTCATATTGGACAGATAATTCGGGCGGGCTGGCAAAATTTCCAGTCGATGGTAACCGGTTTCGAAGTAATCAAACCGCATAACCCAGAGCATCCTGTAAAACCCGAACCTGTTATTGATCAGCCCGTTGAGCCAGAAACCGACGGACCACTCGAACCATCTCCCACTATATCGCCCGCTCTATCATGAACCAGCCAACTGAACCCGAGCTCCCAGAGAATGATATTCCTGAGTCAGTCGCTCGCAGGAAGCTAATTAAATCGTTTGGCTGGTTTGCGCTGGCGAGTGCCGTACCCGTTGGTGTGTATGAATGGGTTACGAAAAGCGCCGGTGCTCAGGGCATTAAACGACCGCTTCGAACGGTTTTAAATGCCAATGAACAGGTTGCCAGAACGTACTTCAGCAATACGCACTTAGTACCCACATTTGCGGTAGAAGATGCAGCAAAAAAGGCGCGTGTCAATGGTTACGACGGCATTAAGAGCCCTATTCCTGAAGACTGGAAATTGCAGATTGACCACCCTTCAGGAACAGGTCAGCCACTTATGCTGACCGTCGACGATATTAAAGCCTTGCCTAAACATGAGATCGTGTACGAGTTCAAGTGCATTGAGGGCTGGAGCCAGGTGCAACATTGGGGTGGAGCGCGTCTGTCCGATTTTCTGGCAAATTATAAGCTGGGCACCAAAAGCGGTAACGGCCCCAATCCTGAGAATGCCGACGATTTATATAAATACGTAGGTCTGGAAACGCCCGACAAAGGGTATTATGTAGGTATCGACATAGAAAGTGCGATGCACCCGCAAACGTTGCTGGCCTATGAACTGAATGGCCAGCCGATCACAGCTCCTCATGGCGCTCCACTTCGGCTAATTATTCCCGTTAAATACGGTGTAAAGAACCTGAAACGTATTGGCCGAATGTTCTTCTCCGACGAACGTCCACGCGATTTTTGGGCCGAACGAGGCTATGATTATTATGTAGGTCTATAAACACAACAAGGACAATATGAACCACTTGCTTATCCTCTTGACTGCCTTCGGTATGGCAGCCTTCTTACCGGCTGACAAACCGGCAAAACCAGCGGCCCAGCCTATTATTGTACTGGAATTGTTTACCTCGCAGGGTTGCTCCAGCTGTCCACCAGCCGACAAAGCTTTGCAGGACATAACCCAACAGGCTGCCCGCTCTGGTCAGGCTGTCTACGGACTCTCTTTCCACGTCGATTACTGGGATCGACTTGGCTGGCAGGACCCATTCAGCGCTAAACAATATACAGATCGTCAACGTCAATACGACAGAACCCTTAAAAGCCAGACATATACCCCTCAGTTGATCATTAATGGTAGTCAGGGTGTAATTGGTGGACAACGTGGCCGAATCGAACAGGCGATTCAAGCCATTCAGAAACAACCAGTATCAGCTTTTGTCGGTGTCGATGGGCACGTTGTTCAAGACGCGAAACAGATAACCGTCTCTTATACTTTATCGGCCGCAGGCCCCTACCGCATAAACGTAGCGTTAGTGCAGAAAGAAGCGCGGACTGCTGTGCAGAACGGCGAAAACGGGGGAAAAACCTTAGTGAATACAAACGTTGTCCGGCAATTTAAAACCATTGACGAAGCAGGAACAGGGGGCAGCACGACTTTACCATTGCCTGCTGGCCTGGGTGCTAACCAAACGGCAGTACTGGTGTATGTTCAGCGTACCGATAACGGGCAAATCGTTGGCGCGAAACAGTTATAAGCATTCAGCGGTTTACTAAATGACTTATAACCCGATTGCATCTTGACGCAGTCGGCAGGACATAGACTTATACTCAACGAATTATGAAAAAATCACTCACAGTTTTATCCTTGCTGTTAATGGGAGTATTAGCAGCTGCCCAAACCAAGCCCACATCGTCCACAACTACCACACCCACTCCGCCGACTGTTATTTCGGTCATTGAGAGCGTGAGCGGAAAACAATTCCTGCCTGATACAGCCTTTGCAGCGTTGTCGGAGGAAGATGAGACGTTATTGACTAAGGAGCCAATTGCCAACTGGGGTTTACTACAGGAATCTGGGCCCTCTATGGCCTATTCTAACCTGGTTATCGGCACTCGATCTTACCAATTAGTTATTACGAGGCAACCTAAAGAAGTGTTCCCCAAAGCGATGCTACTACGTTTTACTACGCCCAAGTCGAAGCCGGAACCCATTGCCCGTGGTACGCTTAAGCCCAAGGCAGATGAAAAACTAAAATAAATAACCTTTTTGACATTGAGAGCGCGGCATACCGCGCTCTTTTTTTGTTTTAAGCTATTCCTGATCGCGTTTGATGAAATCAGATCCGACACAACTTTTCCTCCCGCATCTTTAATTAACTCCCTTCTTTCTTGCTGTAAATTGAGTTTTACTACTCAAATTATAACAAAAACGTTGCTCCTTATTCAAAATAAAGCTTCAGTAATTACTTGCACTATTTTAATAAATATAATTTTATTCAAGTACAAATACCTACAATATATCATAAAGTATATAATTTATAAGTAATTCAAGGGTTTGTATAAAAACCGTATAACTTCATATAGGCAAAATAATATTCCGAAAAGTATCAATTATAGAGAATTTAAGCTATTGACATTAAAATTGAATAAAAATTTGTTTTGTCTTTCCTTAATTCAGTAGCTTTATAAAAAAGTAGCATTTTTCTTAACTTAACACTAACAACTTATGATGAAATCTCTATTTGTGAGTATGCTATTGGCATGCTCGCTCTGGACCACTGCGTGGGCTCAGGAACGGAGGGTAATCGGCAAAGTAACGTCGGCTGAAGATGGATCGCCCTTACCAGGCGTTTCGGTAATTGTAAAAGGGTCAAGTAAGGGCGCATCAACTGATGCAGGTGGCATTTACGACATCTCTGTCCCCGCAAAAGGTACTACCTTAATATTTAGCTTCGTAGGTACCACAACGCAGGAAATCAAGCTCGGTAATGAATCGGAAGTAAACGTCAGCTTAGTCTCTGATTCGCGCCTACTTACCGAAGTGGTTGTAACTGGTAGCGGGGTCGCTACGAGTAAAGCCAAACTCGGTATTGCTGTTGAATCGGTTTCGTCGAAAGATCTCCCACAGACACCGACTGCCTCTATCGATCAGGCCTTAATCGGTAAGATTCCGGGCGCTCAGATTTCGTCGACCAGTGGTAACCCTGGTGACCCCGTCAACATTCTGCTTCGCGGGATCAACAGCGTACAGGGCGGTACGAAACCACTGATCATGGTAGATGGCGTACAGGTTGCTTCTACTGACATTAACTCACTGGATTTAAGCAACGTAGACCGCGTAGAGGTCGTACAGGGTGCTGCTTCAGCCTCTATTTATGGTGCCCAGGGTGCCAACGGTGTAATTCAGATATTTACTAAAAAGGGGAAAAAAGGTCGTACAGCCGTTAATTTCTCGACCAGCTATTCGGCGAACGAGTTTCTCAATACGGGGAATGTACACAAAGCAGAGTTACACCCCTATCTGACCGATGCAAGTGGAAACATCGTCGATGTAAATGGTAAGGTATTAGACTATACGCAGTATGGAGCCATCGAAGGTATTTCGTATAAGTACGGTGGCGCAACTCGCTATGCCATTCAGGATATCCGCAATGATGCCAATACACCGTATAGCGGAAACCTGAAATATTATGATCACTTCAAACAAGTGTTCAACACAGGAAGTACCTGGAATAATAATATCAACATTTCGGGTGCATCAGAAAAAAGTGACTTCAATATAGCAGCGGCAAATAACCATACTGTTTCGCCAATTTTAAAAGGCAATGATGGCGCTGTTGATAGAAGCAACTTATCGGCTAACATAGGCACTGAATTATTCAAAGGATTTACACTCCGTTCTACTACGCAGTTGGTCTACACCAGAAATACCATGAAGCCCGGTTTGGGAGCGGCTTATGGACCATTTAACGGTGGATCCGGGAACGTAGGATCAGTCTATGGCTTTTTAAATACATCGCCTTTCTTCGATTTAACTCGCAAGCTGGCTGATGGAACCTATCCAGTATATCCAACTGCCGACTTCCTTAGTGTTAATGCCGGTAACCCCTACTATCAGGCGGAATACACGGATGCGGTAAATAATAAAATTGACGTTCTCCAAAACTTCAACGCAAACTATAAGGTCAACAAGTTCCTCGAATTAGATGCTAAATATGGTATCAACTACCGGAACGAAACTGCTCGCTGGACGTACTTCAACCAGTCGCAAAATATTAGCTCAGAATATTATCAATCATGGGCAGCAAACTATGCTCCAGATAATAAGGGTGAAATTGACAACTTCCAGTATAACAACACGTTCCAGAACTTCCTGGGTACGGCCTACATACGGACTGATTTCCAAAATGACTTCCATATAAACCTGCCGATCCAGACCAGCACGCAGGTGTCGTTCGATTATCGGAAGAACAAATCGACCCAATATGATACGTATGGTGTAGGCCTAAGTACGTCACCACCGTTCAATATTGGCGCTACCTCAGAGCAGCACGTGGCGACTGACATTGTTACTCCATTCATTACGTATGGGTATCTGGTTAATCAAAAAGTTGACTTTGGCGATTATGGTGGTATTACCGCTGGTTTCCGGAGTGACTGGTCTTCGGCTTTCGGTGGTGGCTCTACGCCATTCACATTCCCGCACTTTGACGGTCATATTTCGCCACTGTCTTTCTTTAAAAACAGCAGCATTGCTAATACCGTATCGTATTTCAAGTTGAGAGCGGCCTATGGCGAAGCGGGTATCCAACCTACTGCTTTTGACCGCTACCCTGTTTTGAGTCAACAGAACCTGGGTTCGGGGTTAAGTTATACGGTTCCGACTACCACAAAAAATGCTAACCTACAGGTAGAAGTATCGAAAGAACTCGAAATTGGTACCGACTTTACCATTGGTGGCAATTCGAACCGGGCATGGCTGAACTCTATTTCGGGCGCGTTCACCTACTGGAAACGGTCGAGCGAAAACGTGATTTATACAGTTAGTGTACCACCTTCCCTTGGTTCGACTGGTCAGTTAACTAATGCCATCAACATGTCATCTAATGGAGTCCAGTTCTCGTTGACCATTCCCGTTTATAAATCCCCAAGCCTGAAGTGGGATTTCACAACGAATTTTGGCCACCAGATCTCCAAAATTGATGCAATCTCGGGTGGTGCCGATATTATCCTGACTTCGAATGCTGGTAGCACCGCGCTGGTTTTAACACCAGGTCAGCCAATTGGTCAAGTGTATGGTTACAAGGCCTTAACTAGCCTGGATTACACTCGTCATGATGGCACAAAGTACATTACGGAAGCAGATAAGGCTAACTACACTATCGTAGACGGTCGTGTAGTCAAAAAATCGGATTATCAAATTCAGTTTACGGATGAAACGTATCCGCTGATGAACCCGAATCCGAAGTTTAACATGTCGTTCATCAATGGCGTCACGTTCAAGAACTTCCTGACCTTAAACTTCCAGTTCGACTGGGTAAACGGCAGCCACCTGTACAACCAAACGAAAGAGTGGTTGTATCGGGATGGAATCAGCGGTGATTTCAGCAAGCAAGTTACCATCGATGGAAAAACAGGCGCTTTCCCTGCCTACTGGTCCAGTGCTTATTATAACCTGTGGGGTAGCACACGGGGTGCGGGTAACAATGCCACCAAAGACTTCTACGTAGAAGATGCTTCTTTCGTACGGTTGCGGAACGTTTCGCTCGCCTTCGATGTCGCCAGACTTGTAAAATTACCGTATCTCAATAAAGTCCAGGTTGTATTTACGGGTCGGAACATCCTGACGTTCACCAAATACTCTGGCTATGATCCTGAAGTTAGTTCTGGCTCTTCTAACTCTTCGTTCGACAGAGGGGTAGACCACAGCACCCTACCAAACATTAAGTCGTATCAGGTTGGACTGAATATCGGGTTCTAATTTTAAACTTCTTTTTCTATGAAACTTCTTACTAATAATAGATTTCTTTCCACGGCTTGTCTGACAGTACTGCTGCTTGGTGCAGTGTCCTGCAAGGATCAATTGGATGTAGGTAACCCCAACGCGCCTACTGTAGCAGCCAATGTTACAGATGAAACTGGCCTTATAACGTTCGCACAGGGTGGTGTCTACATCAATGGCTTTTATAATGGTGATGGCTGGCTGGGAAACAGCTACTTTTCACTGCCCATAGGTTATAGTGAATTGATGGCCGATAACGTAGGAGCTGATGCCTCTAACAACCAGGTTACGACGATAGGTGTACCCGATTATATCATTCTGGATGATGGTACCAAGGTAAGCAATCCAGCTCCACAGGTAGGCATTATTCGATCGTACAATAGTCGTGCAGCAACGGGAGCTGGTAATAATGCAATCTATTACCAATGGCTGAATATGTATGCGTTGAATAATGTATGCAACCAGATATTGGATCTGGCCGGTACGATTAAGTTTACGGGTGATGCAGCCAGCCGGTCTAACACCATGAAAGCATGGGCTTATTGGTGGAAAGGCTATGCTTATGCGTCAATCGGATCGATGTATTATGCTGGTCTTATTGAAGATAAGTCGAACGTAACGAATAGTACATATGTGTTACACGATGCGATCATCAGTAAGTCGAACGATTATTTCAATCTGGCCGCTACAACATTAACTGCGATCACTAGTGCTAGTGATTATCAGGATGTTATAACTAAGCTCATTCCTTCCTTTAATCAGGTAGGCAATGGAGGTGTTCCTACCATCGATATGTGGAAACGGAATATCAACACGATGCTGGCTCGTAATATCCTGGTTAATAAACTAGCTCCGTTTGTGAATGGCAATCCAGCAGCTACCATCTCCAAGTCTTCGACGACGGCTATGACCACTGCCGATTGGAACAGTGTGTTAACCTTAGCTACCAATGGGATTCAAAAAGGAGACGTAGTCTTTACAGGACGGAGCACGGCATCTAACTTTTTCTTCTCGGCTTCGGGCGGTACGGTTGCTGCCTTAACAACGGGTGTAAATACGGCGACTACGTTCAAAATCAGCGAGCGATTCATGCAATCCTTTAATGCAGGTGATAAACGGGTTACGAACAATTTCAACACAGCTACGACCTACAAAAACAACTATACGTTTACCACACGGTATAGCATAACAGCGAATGGTAACGGCGCAGCTGGCGTGTATGTTTACGGAACCAAAGATGTAGGTGCTTATGAAGTCTATATCGCAGGCAGCTACGAAGAGAATGCTCTGATGCTGGCCGAAGCAAATCTGCGCTTGGGCAACATAGAAACCGGCCTGGGTTTTGTTGATGCCGTACGGACCTATCAGGGAGCTGGGGTTGCAGCAGTTGCTGGAACCGGCCTAACGCTATCGAAAGGACTAACGGAATTAACGAAGGAACGAAGAGTATCCCTGTTTGGCAGAGGACTGTCTTATTATGACAACAGACGGTGGGGCTGGACCTATGATATCTCTACAGGTGGCGGTAGCTATGGTAACACGGTTGTAACAACTGCTGGTGTGGTGAATAAAAACGTCACGATCAACTACAACTTCATGGATTATTGGGATGTACCCGCCGATGAGTCGCAGTTGAATCCGACTACATCCAGTGTCGTTACCAAAAACCCCAATTATTAGTCTGCATTCATTTCTTACTAAAACAGAAATAGGACTGCCTAGGCAGTCCTATTTCTGTTTTATGACTTTAGTAGCATGGGCGAAAGCCCCTCAAGTTCCCAAGGTCTCGCTTGGCTACGTTACAAACTCACTGTTTGTTTTCCTGCCTTTAATGGCAACGTTTTCCCTTTCCAGCGCAATGTACCTGTCAGGTCGGCTGGAAGTGTAACACTACCCGTCAGCGCACCCGTTGGCGATTTCTGAAACTGTACGGCAATTTCACCCAATGGGTGAGGCATCTTTCCTTCTACAGTGGTTAGATCGCCCAGAAACGGCTCGATACGCACGGATTTAAAACCCGGTTCAGCGGTTCGGATACCGCAGGTTATCGACAGAAATTCGTACAACGGCGAGGCACTCCAGGCGTGACAATCAGAACGGGTTGGTTCCGGGTTTTCGGCGAAGGTTGTCAGGCCAATAGCCAGCATATCACGCCAGGGTTTTAACTGGGTAATAAACTGATCGCCCAACCCCGTTTTTTTGAGCGCTTCAAACAAATAGAACTTAAAATAGAACGTGGCCTGTGTGAGCGACGTATCTGCCATTGTTTTTTGCAGTAAAGCCCCTTGCTGTTCAACGGGTACAGCGTTGGTCAATACAGCCAGAATATTGGCGTGTTGACTGAATGAGTTCTTATCGGGCGTATCAGCAAAAAGATTACGACCAGCATCCCAACACTGAGTATAGACCGTTTTATTCAATCGTCGGGCCAATTCTCGGTAATGTTCGGCTAGTTCGTTTTTGCCATAATGGGCCAGAAGATCGGCGGCCCGAATATAGGTGTACGCCTGTTGCAGGGATAGAATACTGGAACCGCCTTTGCGTGCCCCATTTGGAATACCTCCCGAAATTTCGTCTTTCGCGTTTTTCCACTTCGACCAGTCGACAAAGTTCCACCACTCCAGTGGTCCGTTGAGGCCGGTTTTGGCAATACGCTGCTCATGCCAATTCAGTACGCCCAGAATACCGGGAAGCATTGATTTCACAAACGCATCATCCTGACGGTGCATCCAATAGTCGTGAAGCATGCAAACCCAGTAGAGTGAAAAGGTCGGAATAACCTGAAAATCAGCTGATGGATAACGGCTTTGGGTAAGCCCATCATTGAAACGGCTATGTTCGTAATCCGTAATCGCTTTTCGCATGAGCCGCTCATCACCCGTTACATAGAGCGAAATCATAGACTGAATCCGGGTATCGCCCGTGTATTGCAATTGCTCGTAGTAAGGGCAATCGTAGTAGGTTTCACCCGCGCACAGCTGGGCCGTTCGCCAGCCAACATTCCAGAGCGCTTTCAGGGTTGTATCGCTGGCAGCAAACTGCGCTTTTTCCTCAAAAGGATAGCCTGTAAATTTCCCGACCAAATCTTCCAGAATCAATGGTTCGTCTTTGGTCTCAACGGTCAGTTGCAGGTAGCGATACGTACGAAACCATAAAGGGCGAAACGTTCTCTTTTCGGTACCGTCAGCGAGTAACTGATCATCGAAGCCGCGCATGGTTCGGCCTTCGACCTCATTTCGATTTCCCTTTTGTCCTTTCGCATCGATCAGCGCTTCGGCATAGGAGAGCGTTACAAGAGCTCCTTTCCCTTTACTAACCGTCAGTTCAGGATAGGCATTTGTCAGATAATTCTGGTCGAGCATAAACACTGCTTTCGTATTAGCAGGAACCGTTACTGGCGATTTACTCTGCAAAAAAGCAGCATCCATCTTGCCATTTTCACTCCGCCGAACCGTTGCCAGTCGAACGACATTTTCTGCCATCATTGGAATCGTTCGCGGTACCAATGCCCAGTTACCGTCTGTGCCCAGACCGCGCGGTTTCGTCGGGAAGCCAAATGGCTTGGCCGTTGCCCAGGCTTTATCATCAAAATTAGACTGCTCCCATCCCCAAGGGTATTTCGAAGCATCGATATGGTCACCATCGCCCATAACAATGTACGTTCTCAGTTTTGGAATATCGTTTTTGACGGGCGAGTAAGCTGGATTCTGAAACACCTTCCAACTAGCATCCGTATTGGCCACTTTTTCAGTCTCCCCATCGCCCTGCAACAGAAAAGCAAGCTGGTAGCTCATCTGCGCAAAAGGCGCACTCTCGCCCATGTACCACACCTGTGCCGCCAGCACATTACGACCTGCCTGTAGGAAGGGCGCGAGGTCGAGCGTTTCGTAATTCCAGTTTTGCGTATCGCTACGTGCTGGTCCCAACGCCACCGCCTTACCATTGACGAACAATCGGTACCGATTATCAGCCGAAACATGAACGACAAAACGGGCAGGCTTTTGAGCCAGGTCAATGGCTTTACGAAAATGATAAATACCATATTGACGCGTTGGAGCCGTCGGATGAACAATCCAGCGGGCAGGCCAATATTGGTTCGTCCAGTCAGGAGCAGGTGTTTGGGCCAGACTGGTCAATTGAGTTACGGAGAAGAGAGCGACAAAGAGTATAACCTGTTTCATAAAAGCCAAATAATTTGCAAGATAAGAGACATTTTTACTGTACTTACTGATTATCCTCGTCTCGTTGTACTTTCGCAACAGATTCCCTAACTCTGGCAACCACATGTATTTTATTGGATTCGATCTTGGTAGTTCGTCTGTCAAAGCTTGTCTACTCGATGCTGATAGCGGTAAAGTTGTCGCATCGGCATTCTTTCCCCAACCCGAAATGATCATCGAAGCTCCGCAAGCGGGGTTCGCTGAACAACAACCCGAATTATGGTGGCAAAATGCCTGCCTGGCCAGTAAGGCGGTGATGCAGCAAGCCAATATCCAATCCAGCGACGTCAAAGCGATCGGCATTTCTTATCAAATGCACGGACTAGTAGTGGTCGATAAGGACTTTAACGTCCTGCGTCCATCCATTATCTGGTGCGATAGTCGGGCCGTTCCCTACGGTAATCAGGCGTTCGACGCCTTAGGCCATGATCGTACCCTACACCATCTGCTTAACTCACCTGGCAATTTCACCGCGGCAAAGCTGGCCTGGGTAAAAGCCAATGAGCCCGATGTGTATGCAAAGGTGGACAAGTTTATGCTACCCGGCGACTATCTGGCTGCCCGCATGACTGGTGACATTGTAACCACTGCATCGGGCCTTTCAGAAGGGGCCTTCTGGGATTTCCAGGCTAGCGAACCTGCCCAGTTTTTACTCGATTATTTCGGTTTCGACGTATCCTTAATTCCGACCATCAAGCCAACATTTGCTCCACAGGGAGAGATAACGGCATCGGCAGCCGCCGAACTGGGCCTTGCCGCAGGAACACCCGTTACGTATCGGGCTGGTGATCAGCCAAACAATGCCTTTTCCCTGAATGTGCTGGAACCCGGCCAGATTGCGGCTACCGCCGGTACATCGGGGGTTGTGTATGGTGTTAGTGATCAGGCTAAATACGATCCAAAATCGCGGGTAAATACGTTTCTGCACGTTAGTAACACGGTCGAGGCTCCACGCTACGGAGTTCTGTTATGTGTAAACGGCACAGGCATTCTGAATAGCTGGCTTCGGAACCAGGTGTTAGGACGCTCCATTGGTTATGATGACATGAATCGATTAGCGCACGAAGCGCCCATTGGTGCCGATGGGCTAGTCTGCCTACCCTTTGGCAACGGCGCCGAACGCATGCTCGAAAACGCAGACTTGGGTGCTTCGTTTCATGGCCTTCAACTGACTCGTCACGGTCTGCCACACATGATTCGGGCCGCGCAGGAAGGTATCGTCTTTGCCCTTTACTACGGCATCCAGATTATGGAAAGCGTGGGCGTGGGACTCCAAACAATTCGGGCGGGTGAGGCCAATATGTTCCTCAGTCCCCTCTTCCGCGACACGATGGCCAACCTGACTGGAGCGACTATTGAATTGTACAATACTGATGGCGCTCAGGGCGCGGCTCGTGGCGCTGGACTAGGCCTGGGTTATTACAAAAACACACAGGAAGCCTTTACCGGATTACATGTAACGAAAACAATTGAGCCTGATATGCGGGCACAGGAAGGATACAGAGATGCCTATGAGCAGTGGCTGGTAGCTTTGCAGGCAAAATGATAGTTTGTTAGTTAGATTTGTATAAACGAATATAACCTACCCCAGGCTTATTGTTCGGCGCACTGTAGACTTGGTCGCCAGTGATACGTCAAAACACAACCTATCTCTCTGTAAACCTTTTATCAAAGAATGAATCCAATCTTCGCAAAACTCAATTACAAAACGCAGCCCGAAATTGTTGTTATCAATTCGCCTGTCGAGTTTGCTCCCGTGGTTGATGAGATGCGGCCACTGGCAGCGATCGTTACTGATCCTCACCAGATTCAGGAAGGGGATTTTGCCATTGCTTTTGTGAAAACGCAGCAGGAAGTCGATACATTAAGTCCCATCCTGGCCGACAAATTGAAAGGCGACGCTATTCTCTGGATGACTTATCCCAAAGGCAGCTCAAAAAAGCATAAATGCGATTTTAATCGGGATACGGGCTGGACCATTTTGGGGACACTAGGATTTGAACCTGTCAGGATGGTCGCTATCGACGAAGACTGGAGCGCGTTGCGATTTCGGCGAGTTGAGTACGTCAAAAAAATGACTCGTCGGGAAGGGACAGCCCTTACCGAAGCAGGAAAAGTAAGAACCCAACAGTAAGCCATCGAAAGGGATTGCCGGACGTGAGGAGAAACTATCATTGGTTTTCTTTCTCGATTACGTATTACCTCAATTCCTATTCCCATGTCTGATGTTAAGTTAACCCTCGGCGAGAAAACGTATTTTCCGTTTGTCGAGAAGCCGATTCAATACGAAGGTCGCGAGTCTGATAACCCACTGGCGTTTAAGTTCTACGATGCCAATCGGCTTATTCTGGGCAAGCCCATGAAGGATTTGTTCCGCTTTGCTACGGCTTACTGGCATACCTTCTGCGGAACTGGAGCAGATCCTTTTGGTCCGGGCGTTAAACACTTCCCCTGGGATGCCAACACCGACCGATTAGCGGCAGCTCACGACAAAATGGATGCGGCTTTCGAGTTCATCACCAAAATCGGCATGGAGTTTTATTGCTTCCACGATGTCGATGTGGCTCCGGAAGGCAACTCAAATGCTGAGTTTGAGAAGAATTTCCGTGCAATTGTCGACTACGCCAAACAGAAACAGGCCGCCAGCGGTGTAAAACTGCTTTGGGGAACAGCCAACCTCTTCTCGCACGAACGCTACATGAATGGGGCGAGTACCAATCCCGATTTTCACGTACTGGCTCATGGCGGTTGGCAGGTGAAAAACGCCATCGATGCAACCATCGAACTGGGCGGTTCTGGCTATACATTCTGGGGAGGCCGCGAAGGCTATATGTCGCTGCTGAACACGAACATGAAGCGGGAAACCGAGCACTTGGCCAAGTTCCTGCAAATCAGCCGCGACTATGCCCGCAAGCAGGGGTTCAAAGGGTCATTTTATATTGAGCCTAAGCCAATGGAACCCAGCAAACACCAGTACGATTTCGACGCAGCTACGGTGGTTGGCTTTCTGAATCGCTATGGTTTACAGGACGATTTCGAACTGAACGTCGAAACCAACCATGCTACGCTGGCCAATCATACCTTCGCACACGAATTGCAGGTTGCTGCCGACAACAATATGCTCGGCAGCATTGACGCCAACCGGGGTGATTACCAGAACGGTTGGGATACCGACCAGTTTCCGGTGGATGTGTATGAACTGACCGAAGCCATGCTGGTTATTCTTGAAGCCGGTGGGTTGAAATCAGGGGGTGTTAATTTCGATGCTAAAACGCGCCGGAATTCCACTGATCTGGACGACATTTTCATCGCGCACATTGGTGGCATGGACACCTTCGCACGGGCAGCCATTGCTGCTGAAGCCATTCTAGCCAAATCGCAATACAAGAAACTCCGCGCCGATCGCTACGCCAGCTTCGACTCTGGCGAGGGTTCTCGTTTTGAAAAAGGCGAATTAACCCTTGAAGACCTTCGGGAGTACGCCATGAAAAATGGAGAAGCCAAACAAATCAGTGGCAAGCAGGAGCTATATGAAATGATTGTAAATCAGTATATTTAGCTGATTTACCAAGCCTTATAGGTTTTAGAAATCTATAAGGCTTGAAAACTTCACTAGCATGTATTCATTTATTGGTATAGGGCCGCTGGAAATTGCCATTTTCTTACTGGCTCTGATTCTCGGTTTTCTGTTACCAATTATAGCACTGGTCGACATTATTCGAAGCGAATTTAAGGGCACAAATGACAAACTGATTTGGGTTATAATCGTGCTATTCTTAAATTTCCTGGGCGCACTGTTGTATTTTTTCATTGGCCGAAACCAACGTATCAAATGAAGTATTTATTCTTACCTATTGCGTTCTTTCTAGCGCTTCCAACATTTGCTCAGTCGGGTGAAGAGGCCGCCGTAAAAGCCACTGTGAATCGGCTATTTGAAGGCATGCAGAAAGCAGACTCAACCATATTAAAACCTCTGTTTACACCCACGGCCCGGCTCCAGACGGTTGCTAACAAACAAGGGGATGTATCGGTAAAGGATGATGCTATTTCATTGTTTATCAATTCCATAGGCAAAGCAAAAGCCGGAACGTTGGATGAACGTCTGGCAAGCATAGACGTAAGAATTGATGGCGAACTAGCCACGGCCTGGACACCCTACGTTTTTTATCGTCAGGAGCAGAAAAGTCACTGTGGTGTCAATGCGTTTACGCTCGTGAAGATGAATGGCAGCTGGAAAATCCAGACGATTATCGACACGCGTCGAAAAGAAAACTGCCCGGATTTGCCGAAGAAATAACTACTTACCACCCCACTCTGGTTTACGCTTTTCCAGAAAGGCCGCCATGCCTTCTCTGGCATCGGGCGTTTGTTGAAGCTGCACAAATTGTTCGTATAAAAAGGCCTGCTGCTCCTGAGATGGCAGGCTTTTTAATTGCTGGTACGTTCGTAAACCCGCTTGCATAGCCATTGGCGAGAACTGTTTTAGTTCATCGGTTAGCTGCCTAATGGCGTTATCCAATTCATCGGTCGAGACAACGTCTGTTACCAAACCAATCGCTCGTGCTTCTATAGCCGAAAGTGTGCGAGCACGAAGACAGAGGTCAAGTGCAGTACGAGCGGGCATAATTTCAAGCAGAATGGCCAGCACCTGAAACGGGAATAAACCCCGCTTTACCTCGGGCAAGCTGAATGTAGTCGAATCAACTGCCACCACATAAGTACTAACGCCAACCAATAGAAATCCACCCGCATACACCGCTCCTTGCACTCTTGCAATACACGGTTTATGTAGCTCTGCCATTAGCTCTCCCAACCGAACCGGTCCCGATGGTGCAGGCACGGTGGTGGTTTCCGAATCGCCTGCCGAAAGGCTTTTCAGGTCCATACCAGCACAAAATGTATCACCCGCAGCGGCCAAAACAACCATCCAGACATCGGCTGAATAATGGGCATACGTCAGCGCAAAGGCAAATTCTGCCAGCATCGGCGGGTTTAGCGCATTCTTTTTTTCAGGGCGATTTAGAGTAATAGTCAGCACATGATCGTTAAGCTCAGTCAGCAAATAGCGAAACCCTTCGGAAGGTAATTGAGCGGTTTGGTCGGCAGTGTACAGCATAGCAGAAAGGTACGGAAATACCGTTAACGAAATCTTTAGAAACAAGTATATGGCTATGTGTCCATTTGCAGTTAGCTAGGAAACCCCGGCCTTTTTTCTAATCAATCCGTCATGAAAACGTTTCTATTTCTATCCCTGGCATTTCTGAGCAGTCAATTAGCCCAGGCTACTCATTTGATTGGTGGTTATATTCAGGTGAAACCTGTCACCGGTTCAACACTTACGTACGAAGCGATAGCGGTTGTCTACTCTTACGCAGGAGCAGCAACGGAGCAGGCATCCTCCTTAAGTATGTGTTTCGGTGATGGTAGCACAAACGAAGTTACGCGTGCCACTCTTCAGTATGTCACGCTCGGAAACAACAATATTAGCTCACGTCTTGGCATTAGTACTTACCGGATTAATCATACTTATGCCGGGCCGGGTGTGTACACGCTAACGACATCACTGTCGAATCGAACACCGGCAGTCAACATCCCCAACAGTACAGTTCAACAGGAACCACTGACGCTTACCACAACATTTACCACTGTTTCGCCTGCGAACCAGACTCCTACTCCATCCATTCCAATAACCGGATTATATATTGCTCTCAATCAAAAAGTTGTGCTGCCTTTACACGCTACAGACGCTGACGGCGATAGTTTAGTGTACGGATTAGTTAAATCACAGACAAGTGCATCGAATGATTTCTGTAATTATCGGCAAATGGCCACCTATCAATTTCCGAACGATGTCACCCATCAGGGAATCTACAAACTCAACAATCGCACGGGCGATTTAACCTGGGATGCGCCTGCTCAACAAGGGAATTATAGTATCGTTATTTCGGTAAGTGAATATAGAAATGGTATTTTCCTCAGTCAAACACTTCAGGAAATCGCGCTAATTGTCGCAGATCAACCCGGCACACCCAGCCCCCTTCCACCTTATGAGCCTGCTATAGAAGGAAATGGCATTATCACAGCCATATCAAAGTATGTAGACTCCGATATACAGCTCACAGCTTTTCCTAGTCCTGTGGACGATCGCTTGCAGGTCGTTATCCAAACGAGTAATCCAACGACAGCGCTTGTACAACTGCTGGATATAAATGGTCGAAACGTTCATGAATTAATCTTCAATCGGGCTGCGCGTGAACACGAAAAAGCCATTGACATGGGGAGTTTGGTACCCGGTACCTATCTGATCCGTGCCACTATTGGGGGGCGCTCGTTGATTAAGAAGATTGTGAAGAAATAAGGATTTCGTAAAATCAGAATAACTGCTTCCAGGTGCCTTTCACCCAGTTGTATTTGAGTGTGCTGGGTAAGGCTCGCCAGAAGTATTTATTCACCTCAACGGCAAAGGAAGGTTGCATATAGCAGTTAATCGCACAGCCTTCGCAAGCGGGCAAGCGCCCTTCTAAGACCACTAATTTCTGTACTTCGTTGGAGCGATAAAGCTCGTAAAGACTATTGTTGATGGAGAAGTCTTTTAGGCCCAAGTGGTAACAGGGTAAGACTAATTTATTTTCGGGAGAGATAACAATTGTGGTACTGGCTGCTCGGCAAATAGGATCTTCGACATGGTTACCGCCATCTCGCCGAAGCTGAATAAAGCCGTCGTTCAGGTAAACGTTTTTCTGCTTTCCCCACCATGACATCTGTTGAAGCGTAGCCTCCGAAAATTGGTCGCCGGTTTCAACAGAATTATAATCAAAGACAGGATTCAGAATCAGGACAAGGTCATTTGGCAGGCAGATTTCTTCGTGCATCTGCCTGATTTGATGCACATTGTGTTCAAATACCGTAAACAGAATATCCGGTCGTTCGCCCAACTGTTTCGCAATGGCAATCGACTCCATGACCTTATCGAAGCATTTTACACCCCGCGATTGGTCATGTTCTTCAGCAATGGGCGAATCGAGTGAGAAATGGAGCATATCGACCAGTCCGCGCAGTTTTTCTGCCTGTTTGGGATATAGCAGCGCGTTGGTCGTAAGGGTAGTGATAAGGCCGAGTTGTTTGGCTTCGTGCAGTAGTTCGGGGAGTTGGCGATGCAGTAAAGGCTCTCCACCCGTAAAATCAATAACCCGAACACCTAGTTTTTTGAGGTCGCGCAGATTCTGACGGGCATTCTCAAGCGTAACGTAAGGGGAAGGCCGCTCCCAGATGTCGCAAAAACTACAACTCGCATTACAGCGATACGTAAGGTAGTAATTGCAAAGAACCGGATGGGAGACAAGGCGCATGGAGCTACAGAGTTTCTAAATCCTCAATTGACAGGCCCGTGTCTTTCATAATTTGCTTTAACAAACCAATACCTAACTCTTTTTTTACCGTGAATGGGTATGGTTGTTCGTAATCCCTCATCGTCGATATAAATCGCGTGGCTACCGCTTTGTCTCGAAAAAGAAAACCCTTTTTGTGCAAGAATTTTGATTAGTTGCCGAGCATTCACCTTTGGGTGTTTATGACTCATGCGGCTATGTCTAATCGCTGAGAAAACAACTCTTCATAAATCGGTTCTTGACGTGCCTGTCGATCTTCAATATGAAGCTGAATAACCTCCCGAAGGTAGCCTAAAGCTTCTTCGGGAGTTTCTCCTTCGGCATAGCAACCTTGCAAAGCGGGGCAGATAGCCAGGTAATTCCCCTCTTCGTCTTGTTGTACAATAACCGTAAATTGATAGTTTCTCATAACTGGTATTACGACAACATCTTAAACAGAGTCACGACCTTGTCTTTCAGGTCTTTCCGGTCGACAATGAAATCGAGGAAGCCGTGATCGAGAACGAACTCAGCACTTTGAAAGCCTTTGGGCAAGTCTTTGCCAATGGTTTCGCGGATGACACGTGGACCTGCAAAACCAATCAGAGATTCAGGTTCGGCAATGTTGAAATCGCCGAGCATGGCGTATGATGCCGTAACTCCACCCGTTGTGGGGTCGGTCAGCAGCGATACATACGGCAATTTTGCCCGATCCAGCAGCGCCAATTTAGCCGACGTTTTGGCCATCTGCATCAGCGAGAAACCAGCTTCCATCATCCGTGCACCACCCGATTTGGAAATCATCAGGAAAGGCGTCTTATTCCTGATTGCATGGTCAATGGCGCGAGCAATTTTTTCGCCCACTACCGAGCCCATAGAGCCGCCGATGAAGTTGAAATCCATGACGGCCATCGTTACAGTCAGGCCGTTCATAGGGCCATAAGCCGTCCGAACCGCATCTTTCAAACCCGTTTTTTCGATGGTTGCCTTAACCCGGGCTGGGTATGGCTTTGTATCTACAAAATTCAGTGGATCAGCCGATTGCATGTTCGCGTCGAGTTCAGTAAACTCATTATCATCGAACAGGATGGAAAAATATGCCTCGGACCCAATTTTCTCGTGATAGTTGCAATGAATACAGGTATACGCGTTGAGTTTGTGCTCTCGCGTCTGCATTGCTTTTTTACAGTTCGGACATTGATACCACAACCCATCGGGAGCTTCCCGCTTCATTTCGGTTGGGGTTTGAATACCTTTATCTTTTCGGACGAACCAGGACATTTTCAGTAAATAGTTAGCAAGAAAGGACTGTAAAGGTACAAAGAAAACTAGACCAACGAGTACACAGTAACTTTGTAGTCAATCATTCGACAACTGACGCTTATGGTAGAAGGACCGCTTTATTGAAAAACCAGACAGTCGTTTTACGATTCGTTCGGTTTTTTTATGCCTGATAAAGTTGTTGATTTGCCCTATGAAACACGCATTCACGGTTTTACTATTGGGCGTTACGTTATCCGCCTTTGGTCAGGCTTCGGTAGCCTACTACCCGTTCAACAACATTATTACGGTCAGTTCCAATGCCGACCGCGCCTTCTGGTTCGACGGTCGCCTACAGACGAATACTATTTTCGGCTCGCTCAGTACCACTTTATGCCCAATGGTCAATGTGTCCCGAAAATCCCAGGTAAATTTTTACACGGGGTTGGGTGTACGATTCAATGCACTCAATGGAATTGATGATCGGGATATTCTGGAAGGCTATTCGCTGCACGTGGGTGCCCGAATAAAACCGCTGACCTTCATGCCCAACCTGCGTGTTGCCTTCGAAATAGCGCCTTATTCACGCAAAGATTTCAAAACTGGCAATCTCCAGTCGTTTCTGGGATTGGTGTATCAGTTCAGTAAGAGAAAGTGAAGAGGTTAGTAATGGAGTAGGTGTAGTGAGTGAAGTGGTTTAACCGACTGCACTTACTACACCTACTCCATTACTAACCTCTTCACCTACTTCTGATTATACGACATCGTGCCGTGTTCGAGTTTGTCGGCCCGGTCGAATAGTTGCAGTGCCTTCTGGAAGGTATCATCGCTATTGCTGATGACCCGGAAGAACTCGTTATTCTGTCCAGCTTTATTGTTTTTCTGGTAAACAGAACGGGCTACCAATGCCTTGATCTGATTGCGGATATAGTTTTTCGAGCGATTATATTCTTTCTCGTTAAACTTAATTCCCTCGCTGGTGGCAATTTTCACCAATCGGCCCATCTGCTCATCGTTAATGGTAACGGTGCGATTGAACTCATCGAATGGCATTTTCTCCAGCTTCTTCTGATTGTCATTGGCATATTCCATAGCAAACTCACGGATGATATTCTTGCCGTAAAGCTGTACTAAGTACGCCGTTTGCCAGGTCGAATCGCGCGGAATGAAGTAATCCGGCGTGATACCACCGCCACCATACACAACCCGGCCGCCATCCGTCTTGAACTTCAGTTTGGGGTCATTTTTAATGGAATCGGCAATGTAGTATTCACCCCGTTTCGAGCGCAATTCAAGATCTTTTTCGTAATCACCTTCGTGACCCGGCACGTAAGGTTTCTGAATACTCCGACCGCTAGGCGTATAATAGCGAGAGATTGTCAACCGAAGTTCAGACCCATCGGAAAGCGTAACTGGCATTTGCACCAGACCTTTACCAAACGACCGACGGCCCGCAATCAGAGCACGGTCATGATCCTGTAAGGCACCCGATACAATTTCGGAAGCCGATGCGCTTCCTTCATCGACCAGTACAACCAATGGGCCTTCTTCAAACTGTCCGGCAATATGTGCGTAGGTTTTTCGGTCGTAGCGATTGTCTTTCCCGTCGGTATACACCAGCAGTTTATTCCCCGAAATGAATTCATCCGCAATGTTCGTTGCCCGGTCCATATAACCGCCAGGGTTGTTGCGCAGGTCCATCATCAACTGCGTCATTCCCTTCGATTTAAGTGAAGCCAACGCGGTTTTGAACTCATCGTAGGTCGTTTCGGAGAAGCGGTTGATTTTGATATAGCCCGTTTTGGCATCAATCATATAAGCCGCATCAACCGAGTAAGTTGGAATGCGATCACGAGTGATATTAAACTCTTTGGGTTGCTTATCGCCCTTTCGCAAAATAGTCAGCTTAACATCGGTACCACGTTTGCCACGCAGCGCCTTAAACACGGCGCTGTTTTCAATTTTGGTACCTGCCAGAGGCTTATCATCGACCTTAATGATCTTATCACCACTCAAAATCCCGGCAGATTCAGACGGGCCACCGGCTAAGGGTGTAACGACATAAACGGTGTCTTTGTAGATATTGAACTCTACACCAATGCCATCGAAACCACCTTCGAGCTGCGACCGAGCCGCCACGGCATCCTGTGGATTCATGTAGGCCGTGTGCGGATCGAGTTTCTCAAGCATTTTCGTGATTGAATAATCGACCAAATCGTCGGTATTGACCGTATCAACGTAGTTATTCTCAATCAGTTGCAGAATTTCCCGGTACTTCGCATAACCATGACCAATGCTGTTCATGCTTTTAGAACCACCAAAAAAAGTGGCACCAATGAGCATTCCTCCGGCCAGCGTAATACCCAAAATCATCGGTAGCCGAACCGTTGCTTTATCGTTTTGAATCCCATTTTTAGGGTCGTTATCTCCATGACCCAATGGTTCATTCGCAGTATTTGTTGTGTCTTCCATTCGTTGGTCTCTTAACGGTGCCGTGTATACTCACATAACGTTTTGAAGATAGCGAAATGTTTGCCAGAAATAAACTAAGAACTTAAAAAATCATAAAAGCGAGTATTCCTCTAATCTATGGCCTTCACTAAGACCACAAACCAGAGGAATGCTCGTGCAGATTACAGTTAAGGCTGATACTCGTTCAGGGTGTAAACCGTTACGCCGGGCATCGCTTTCAACAGGCTCACCATCAGTTCCCGGTGCGAAGCCCCTACTCCCACAACAACCCGCCGAGCACCTAGTTGTCGGGCTCGAGTTACGATATTATGGCACATACCTTCGTTACGAAGTGTCCAGTACTTAAGCATCTCGCGAACGCCGTTCTCAGGAAATCCCTTTAAGCCAAACAGGTACCGATTCCCGTAGAAATTACCAAAATCGGTGTATTTATCCCAATCTGCGGTATTCAGGAACTCTGTCGATTTACCGGCCTGGTTAGCCTTATTAAGTAATCGTTGAAGCGCATTATTTTCATTGTTCAGTTTCAGATAGGTCCGATAATCAGCGGAGTTGGTATCAGCTTCGATTGACTTTTCAAAAATTTTGTACAGCGAATCCGTTTTTTCCCAGGCTGCACTCCAAGGCGTGTTGTATTTCTGACAATCCATCGGCATAATTTTATCCAGTTTCAGCGACTGAGCAATTGGATGGAAAATGTTATAATATTCGTTTGAGCGTCGGAAACCAACATTTTTTAGGGAATCAACGGGGCCAAGTATGTGAGTAAACGCGGCCACCTCTTCGGCACCAAATGCAGGCCGCAGTTTGTCGAGCAGGTAGAACTGATACGAAGCATTGCCGAAATCATGCGTCAGGAATAAGGCATGGGCCAGTTTCATGCGCTCCTGATGGAAATACGGATGCTTCTGAAGTAACTTATATTGACCAGCGATGAATGCTTTAGGATGTTTCGGTAAAGGATAGCCTATTTTGGTCAGGTACGCCAGGCGTTTATCGATCGCTTCTTTGTTCCAGTGGCGGTCCAAGGCATCATAATCTTCAGGCGACAGATTTTCGCCAAATACGGCATCTGGTTTAAACGCAAGTGCCTTATTGACTGGATAGGAAAAGTCTTCAATAGGCTTGGTCCCATAGTCATGAGCGGCTGCAATAAAGAGAATTTCGAGTGGCTGTTCGTTCTTCGCCGATTGAGCATTGGCCAGAAACGAACTGGTTATCAGCAAAAGTGAAGCAAGTAATTTCATGATGGTTGACCTGAGTTGGTGAATTGATGGATCAAAGGTGCGGCCTCCGCCCGACCCCGGCCAACTCTATTCGACCAACCTCTTCATTGTGTCGGCTAACAGTATTCTGGACCGACCAACGCCCCTATAAAACTCTAAACGCGTTGGTCGGCCAAAACTCGGTGTTGGTCGATTAAGCTTGCTACTTCGGGTTCGACTGCGGTATTTCGTGCATCCATTAATTTGATCTCGTATGGTCCTGGGTATTCCTTTCTTTCTCAACAACCGCACCCACGTTCGCAACCTGGTTTATCTGCTGCTTTGGGCCATAATGGTTGTACTCAATGCCGACGATCCAAAAAAGAATTCCCTATTTTTCGATCCACTCGAAATTTCCTTTAGTCTGGCGTTCTGGTTTACGTCCTGGTTCGAACACGCCATTGTGCTCACCCGCTACCTCAATCGCCAGAAAATAGGCTGGGCGGTTTTAGGATCAGCCCTTGCGATTGGCGTGTTTATCGCCATCCGGTATTTTCTGGAACAAGTACTTTACTGGCATCTATTTGGCTTTACGAATTACGACCCCGATGTTTCCAAATTCGCTTATGCCTGGGATAATCGGTATTATGCCTTGTGGGCCATCGGTCTGGGACTGGCGTTTAAAATTATGGAAGACTGGTTTGTTCATGAGCAGGAACGGACCGCACTCGTGAGCGAACGTAACACGGCCGAACTGGCCTTCCTGAAGTCGCAGGTGAATCCGCATTTTTTGTTCAATACCCTCAACAATATTTATTCGCTTGCTTATACCAAATCGGATGCCGCTCCGGGTGCCATTCTGAAACTATCGGAACTGATGCGCTACATGCTTTACGATAGCAACGGACAAAACGGCGGAACGGGACGAGTCCCACTGTCAAAAGAAGTGGCTTATCTGCAAAACTACGTTGAACTCGAAAAGCTTCGGGTAGTAAATGCCAACGTGCTATTTAGTGTGGATGGTAATACCGATTTGTTCCGTATCGAGCCGTTGCTGCTGGTATCATTTGTCGAAAACGCCTTCAAACACGGTGATCTGACCGACCCGAACCATCCATTGGTCCTTGATTTGAGTGTTCGAAATGGTAGATTGCGCTTCGATACACTGAACAAAAAAATAAGCCGTCAAAACGATTCGGTGGGTGGGATTGGGTTAACGAATGTGCAACGTCGGCTGGCGTTACTTTATCCGAATCAGCATACGTTACACATTACCAATGAGCCTGACAGTTACGCCTGCTCGTTGGAATTGAGTTTATAAGTTGCCTCTCCAATACACCTATGCGCTGCCTGATTGTTGACGACGAACCCCTCGCTCATGCCATTTTGAGCGATTATATCCGTAAAGTACCTTTCCTGGAATTGGTGGGGGCCACAACCAGCCCAATCGACGCGTTGACCCGAGTACAACGGGGCGAAGTAGACCTTGTGTTTCTGGATATCCAGATGCCCGAACTCACCGGCATGCAGTTTCTAAAACTGGTAGAACGGGCAGTAAGCGACCACAAATGCCGGGTTATTTTAACCACCGCTTACTCAACCTATGCACTGGAAGGATACGAGCATAATGTGGTCGATTATCTGCTCAAACCAGTTTCTTTCGAGCGTTTTTATAAGGCCGTGCAAAAATTATTTCCGCCAATTCAAACCACTCCGACTGTCACTACTTCAGTGCCAAATCAGGAGGTAAGCAACCCGACGGAAACCCCGCCCAAAGACTTCATTTTCGTTAAGACAGAATATCGTTTGCAGCGCGTCGGCCTGACCGATATTCTGTACTGCGAAGGCCTAAAAGATTATATATCCATTTACACGACAACCGAACGTATTCTGGCGCTTCAAACCATGAAAAGTCTGGAAGAAAAGCTACCGGCCAATCAGTTCGCTCGCGTCCACAAATCGTACATTGTCGCCCTCAACCGAATTGAATCCATCGAACGGAATCGCATATACATTAATCATCCCGGTCATTCTCAAGCTATTGTTCCCATTGGCGAAACGTACCGGGATGCCTTCTATCGACTCATTGAGGAGTAGCTGAATTCATCGCTTAAACTACCTCGGTTTGCTGCTGCCAGAATTGAGAATAGACCTTCCCGTTTTTCAGCAAATCGCCATGTTGCCCCTCTTCAATGACCCGCCCTTGCTCTAACACGACAATTTTATCGGCATTTCGAACGGTGCTGAGTCGGTGGGCAATAATGATAATTGTTTTGCCATCTTTTCGCATCTGTTGCACCGTCCGTTGCACAAACTGCTCCGATAATGAATCCAACGCCGACGTGGCCTCATCCAGAATCAGGACTTCGGGTTGGCGATAGAGTGCACGAGCAATGGCTAAGCGTTGTTTTTGTCCGCCCGAAAGTGTTGCTCCGTTTTCACCTAAGTAAGTGTTAAATCCGTTGGGCATTCGTTCGATAAAATCGGTAATGCCGAGCTGATCACAAATAGCCAGAAGACGTTGCATATTGGGCTCATCGTCACCGATGGCAATATTGTCGATCACATTTCCCGCAAACAGATCAATCTTCTGTGGCACTACACTTACTACCTGACGCAGACTGTCTGGGTGAAGATGTTTTATGTCGTAATCACCAATGAAAATGCTGCCACTCTGCAAGGGATATAGCCCCTGCACCAACGACATCAGCGTAGATTTCCCCGATCCGCTTTCGCCTACGACAGCCGTAATTTTTCCCTTCGGTATTGTTAAGACCAGATTATCGAAAACAGTGGCGCGGGTGCCATAGCGGAAAGTCACGTTCTGGAACCGAATTGTCCCAACCATGGCAGGTTGTAGCTGCACTTTGTTCTCATTCGATTCGCGGTCCAGGTCCATAATTTCAAACAAACGGTCAGCAGCAATAAACGCTTCCTGAATGCTCCGGTTTGACCCGATAAGGCTGGCGGCTGGTCCCGTGAAATAGCCGATCAGTGCGTAAAATGACAGGAGTCCGCCCGGTGTCAGGTCATTCTGGAGTACGTATCCAGCGCCTGCCCAGAGTAGAATAATTGTGAATAGTCGTGTCACAAATTCCGATGCATTACCCGCGAAGATACCCGCACTACCTGTTTGAAAAATCGTTTGCAACAGGGCAACGAAGCGAGTTTCGGTTTTCTGACTGGCAAACTGTTCCAGCCCGAACCGCTTAATCGTTGGCATGGCATTCAGCGATTCAACCAACTGGGCTTCCAAATCGGCGGAGTTCTCCATTAGCTTTCGCTGATATTGCTGGTTGAACCGGTTCATGGCCCAGTAAATAGCAGCATAAAGCGGTACAACAAGAATCAGGATCAGGGCGAGTTTCCAGTAATAAGTAAACATCAGCCCAAACGAGAAAAATACAATCAGGACGTTTACTAGCAAGCCTAGGGCAATATCGTTGACAAATGCCCGGATTTTAACCGCATCGTTGACACGGGAAATCACCTCACCCACGCGCATTGTGTCAAAAAATGATTGCGGCAGAGTCATGAGGTGTTTATAATAACCCAAAATCAGGGCGGCATCAATCCGCTGGCCGGTTTTCAGGTTGAAAAAGCTCTTGGTGGCATTGATAAAAATCTGTAATACCAGCAATCCAATCATAACAACACTGAGCAGATTCAGTAGATTCCGATTGCCATTTACCAGTACATTATCGACGATTTTCTGGATATAAATAGCTGATGACAGCCCCAGAATCGTGTAGATCAGAGCACCGAACAGCGCCTGTATTAGAACAGACCGATGGGGTTGTATCAATTGCCAGAACCGTTGTAAAATGGGCACTTTCTGATTACCAACCTTGAAGGTCTCATCGGGCACCAGCAAAACCAATAACCCCGTCCAGACTGCCTTGAAATCATCAGGAGAAAGATGGTGCATTTTCCCATCAGCAGGGTCCATGACCGTAATCTGCTGGAGCGTACTACCATAAATAACTACGTAGTGCTGCAACTGACTGTTTCGAACGGTCACGTGGGCGATAGTCGGCTGAGGGATTTTCGACAAGCTCTCGAACGGTGCCTTTACCCCTTTCGCCTGAAAGCCCAACTTCTGCGCAGCCTCGACCATGCCTAACATCGTAGTGCCTTTCTGGTCGGTGGCGGCTAACTGTCGAATGCGGGCAACCGGCAACAGTAAGTTATAATAAGCCGCTACCGACGCCAGACAAGCAGCTCCGCAGTCGGTAATATCTCGTTGCTTAATTTTTGTCCCGTTCATATTTTGCTACCGCCCTCCTTCGGCGAGGTTTGGGTAGCCGTTTTGGGGCTACTAATGGCCGGATTTAGCCAGTCGTCGGCTTTGTCGTAAAGCAACTGGAACAACGAGCGTCTGGCTACTTGAAAGCGGGTCTGCACGATCATTCCTTTTTTCAATCGACCCTGATAGCCGTTTTGCAAGCTCAGGTACGATTTATCTAACTGGCACCGAACTTTGAAAACAGGCTCTCCATTCGCTGTTGTAAAATCATTCGCGATATCTATAACGTGGCCGGTAAGCAGTCCCCACTGATTATAATTAAAGGCATCGACCTGTAACCGTACCGACTGACCTGGCTTTAGTAAACCAATGTCTTTCGAGGGAACGTAGGCTTCAGCAATTAGCGTGGAGTCTGGAGAAACAACGGCCAGTACATCGCCCGGCTGGACATAACTACCGGCATATCGTCCGGCTAACTGACTGGCAGTTCCACCTACAGGGGCTTTCAGTACATACAACTCCTGCTCTTCGCCAAGTTGTTTCGCGTCGGATTCAAGGTTGGCCAAATCGCGCCGAATCTGCGTCAGGTCTGTCTGCCAGTCGCTACGTTGCTGCTCAACGAGTGTATTATAGCGGGCCAGAGCGGCTTTATGGGCATAAAGCGCATCTTCATATTCGAGTCGTGCAATTGCTTTTTGCGAGTATAGCAACTGAGCCGTCTGGTACTCCCGTCTACGTTTTTCCTGTAAACTCCAGTTTTCTTCTGCCACTGCTCGAAACTGGTTATACTCCTGCCGATAAAGAGGAGCTGCCAATCCACTTACCGCTTTCCAGGACTTCGTAGTCAGCAACTCCAGATCGCGCACAAAAGAAGCTTTCTCGGCAATCTGCTTGTCGATCAACTGCTTTCGATTATCCAGCGCGTCTGACCGAAGTTGAAAAAGCGGCTGCCCTTTTTTAACGGGCTGCCATTCCTGCACCATCACTTTTTCGACTACTGCCCCAGCTGTCGCTTTCACTTCACTACGCTCCGAAACAGGTCGAACTAACCCATTCGCCTGCACCGACACATCGACATAAATAAACGGTAGCGCTAGCAACGTAAGTAGAACAACGCTCAGCACCGTTGTGTAAATAATCTGGCTCCGCACACTAACCCTGGGCAAGTAGGTGACTAGGCCATACGAGAATTCGGATTCGTTCATAGTTGCGTTGAGTATACTGACTTGGTATATGCGTATAGCAAAAAACAGGGACTCGGCCCCGATACAGAAATAATGAAATGGCTTTCTGTTTCTATGAGCGAAATCCCTGGCACTTATTCTACTCCAACCTATTCTAGTCTACTTGCTTTGCAAGTCTATTCCAGCTGCCTATTAACAAACCGATTATAACCATACTTTGAGGTTAACATTCGCATTTAGATCGGTACTATTGCCACAGAACAAGTTTCCGTTGAGAAGGGCAACAGCATTCACATCGAGCAAATTTCCAACGGTTATTGAGCCAATAGCGATCAAACTGCTGTCACCACCACCGTGATTGTTGATCATTTCCTGATTGGTTAGCTCCTCAACGCCGAGGGTAGCAAAATCTAAGGTGTTCATAACGATATAAGTTTAATAATGCCTACTCTATAAGCTTTTCGGCAAGCGCTTTACAAAGGCAAATTGGTTCGTTTTAGAAGTCGACAAACTCACTGCCGTTTGCTTATGACAAAGGTGGGGGACACCCAGGCTCGACCTGATAACCGCCTTTTATAAAAATATAGCTATCAGTTATAATCTAATAACCGGACTAGCGCAGGACTTTTCAAAGAATTGCCGAATAAAAAGTAAATCTAAAACTTATATAAATAGTCGTAAGTTTACTAATCGATCACAATTAGAGTACCGTAGCTTATGATAAGATCGTTATTGTTTACTATAAATTTGATTTATAAATTAGTGAACTATGCCAGTATTATCGGAAAAGCTTCGCCGGCTACGTCAGTTGTTTGGGTATTCCCAGGAATACATCGCATTTAATATCGGCATGACCCAGCCTGCTTACTGCAAATGGGAGAGTGGACAAACTCAACCGCCTATTAATAAGTTAGAGGAGCTTGCCAATTTGTACCAGCTAAGTCTTGGTGACCTACTGAGCGAAAGTGATCTGGATATTATTCGGAAACTGATGGCCGATGAGCATTTTGCCGAGAAATTACTGGGAAGAGGGGATGCGATCTAGTGGCCTTTTTTAGGCTTACCAGAAAGTATTCTTACTTTTACGGCTCAATTTTAAAAGCCCTGTCAACCGATATTATGTTTGTTCATACCGTTTTTTTCTGGCTTCACCATCCTGAGAGCCAGGACGATCATACGGCACTTCGTGCTGGTCTCGAATCGCTGAAAGCAGTAACCGAAATCTCAACCGTTTACATAGGCACACCCGCCGAAACGCGTCGCCCGGTTATTGACCATACCTACGATTTTGCACTAACGCTGATTTTTGCCGACAAAGCCGCTCATGACGTTTATCAGGAGCATCCTGTTCATCTTGCATTTGTCGACAAATGCGCACATCTCTGGCAGCGTGTGCAGATTTATGATGCGGTAGGTTAGTTAGCATGGGGCAAGGTGCATGGGGCGCGGTTTCACCCTGCTCCGTGCACCTTGCCCCGCGCCTTTACACAAGCACCTCAATTTTCATATCCATATTGCCCTTTACTGCTTTCGAGTACGGGCAAACAATATGGGCCGATTCGGCTAGTTGTTGTAGTTGGTCGTGATCCATTCCCGGTGCTTTCACCGTAATTTTTCCCGACAGAAACATATTATTGCCATCCTTGTTCAGCGAAATGCTGACCTCTACGGCATGTTCGGGCAGGATAACTTTCCGGCGTTCGGCTACGGCCATCAATGCCCCATTATAACAAGAGCTGTAAGCAGCCGCAAATAGCATTTCGGGGTTCGGCGCTCCGCCTTCGCCATGCATCTCAACCGGCCGTTTAATATCCAATTCTAAAATACCATCGAGTGATTTTACATCACCTTCGCGCCCGCCGACATTACTGACGGTGGCAGTATACAGAGTTTCCATGTGTACAAAATTTGAGTTTATAGCAGTACTACTATCTGATTGATAACTCCTGCACCCTCGAAAAGTTCTCGATCGCCCAAGACATCCTTCTACCCTATTTAGCCGTGTTGTCGGATTAAGGCAAAGTATTTGCAGGAAATATAGAGCAAGGAGCAGCGCATCAGAAAAGCCCTTTCTTACAGCCTCGCCTATGCTCCACACCCTATGCAAATCATTCCGTCATTTTGAACTACCTTTGTCTAAGGAGCTTACTTAAACTAAAGCCGCAATAGAACGGAGTAGAGCGCGTTTTGGTAAGTAAGTTCGTCTATTCGCAGACCAGCATGAAAACGTTATACAAATTTTCCTCTAACCGGCTCCTGATTGGATGGATTGCTAGTCTCCTGTTGGTTATTTGGGCCACACTGGCCCCAGCCTCAGCGCAGCGTCGACGCGAAAAAGCAGGCCCCGACACTACGCTGGCCAAGGCTGCGTCGACAACCACTACCCGCATAGAAGCCGAAACCCAGTTTACGGAAGGTATTCGTTACCTGATGACCGACGAGCCTACAAAGGCTATTGCCCAGTTCAGCAAAGTCCTTCAGAAAGATCCGAATAATGCGGCTGCTCAGTATTCTACCGCCAATGCATTGCTAAAGACCGGAAAAATTGCCGAAGCAATCCCGTACGCAACGAAAGCGTATGCCTTAGATAATCAAAACAAGTTTTACTCCCTCCTATTGGCAGAACTGTACGTCAAGCAAAAACGCTATACAGAAGCGGAGGACCTCTACGAAAAACTCCTGAAAAAAAGCGCGGAAAATGCGGAGTACGGTGTCGAGCTTGCTGCGATCTATTTGTTCAACGATAAGCCTGACAAAGCTCTTGATACATATAATAAAGTAGAGCGTGAATTGGGTTTGAATGAGGAAATCATTCGGCAGAAACAGCGGATTTATTTAAAGCAGAACAAAGTTGACAAGGCGGTTGAAGAAGCCGAAAAATTAGTGGCTTCGGAGCCGTCAGAACCTGATTATCTACTCGAAGGAGCCGAATTACTAATTGCAAACGATCGGTCTGATCAGGCCATTAGCTGGATTGACCGCGCCCTTAAGCTGAGCTCCGATCTCCCCCAGGCCCACGTATTGCTAGCCGATATCTATCGCAAGAAGGGCGACATGGATCGAGTAACGAAAGAATTGAATCAGGTGCTAGCCAACCCAAATCTTGAAGCGGGGCTGAAAGCACGGATTTTGTCGAGTTATGTGGGTATGACTGGCGAAAATTCAACCGCTCGTCAGGATGCATTGGGTATGGCGCAGAACTTAGCCAAAACCTCCCCTAACGACCCAAAGACGCAGATTATGTTGGCCGATTTGCTGATGCAGCAGGGCAAAAAAGCAGAGGCTCGCGATGCCTATGCCAAAGCCGCTCGGCTCGATGGCTCTGTTTATGAAGTGTGGGGAGCTTTGTTGCAATTGGATGGCGAATTGAATCAGGTAGATAGTTTGCTGGCGCATTCCGAAAAAGCCCTTGAAGTGTTTCCTACGCAAGGGTTATTCTGGTATTCCAATGGCTCGGCCAATCTGTTTAAGCGAAAATACCAACAAGCCGTCGATGCGCTTGAAGAGAGTCGTAAACTCCTGGCTGCAACCTCAAATAGTGATCTTAAAAAACAAATCGATGCTCAGTTAGGAGATGCCTACAATGGTCTCGGAGACCACGCAAAATCGGATGAATCATACGAAGCTGTTCTGAAAGTAGATCCTATAAACGATCACGTTCTTAATAACTATAGCTATTTTCTGTCGCTGCGGAAAGAGAACCTGCCTCGTGCGTTACAACTATCGCAGAAACTCGTTGAGCGGAACCCGACCAATGCCACCTATCTGGATACGTATGCCTGGGTGTTATACGTCTCGAAAGACTATACCAAGGCAAAGCAATATCTGGAGAAAGCCCTCGCCGATCCAGCCAACGTAAGCGCTACCATCATTGAGCATTATGGCGATGTGCTTTATCAGCTTGGCCAATCCGATAAAGCGCTTGAACAATGGAAACAAGCCAAAGCGAAAGGTGGTGCGGGACCTGATCTAGACAAAAAGATAGCCTCTGGAAAGTTGTAAACCGGTTTTATGGTATATGATTTTCGGCTTTCAGTAAATGGGTTTCTACACATACTTATGATCGAAACTATAGCCTGAAAGCCGAAAATTGAAAATCTCCCAAATGAATAAATATCTGTGCGTTATAGGATTGCTGCTCACATTTCTGGGTTCGGAAGGTTGTCGACGTCATCACATGTCGCATTCAGCAGGCCCAACTGTCGTTCCAGCGCCTACGTCTGACTCAACGATTGCAATACGCCCTAAGCCAAGTGTGCCCACTGATACAGTAACGATCGTCCGGCCTGCTCGACCAGGCATTGAGGAAGCCCGTGCTAACGTTGCCGAAATTGATTTTCGTTACCTCACGGCCAAATCAAAAATTTCGTTCAAAAGTCCTTCTCAAGATATTGACAACGCTAATGTCAACATTCGGGTACGAAAAGATAGTCTGATCTGGCTCTCCGTTTCTAAACTGGGGATCGAAGCGGTTCGTGGCCTGATTACCCATGATTCAATCACAATCATTGACAAAATTCACCGGGAATATAGCGTTTATGATTTTCCAACATTGAGCAAACAGTTCAATTTTCAGATGAACTTCCAGTTGCTACAGGCCTTAATCGTTGGAAATTTACCCTTGCCTAAGCGCCCAGCACAAAAAATCAAAAATGAGCGCGACTATCTTCTGTTACGGCAAAGCGAAGGCAAAGTGCTGGTTGAAAATTACATTGGCGAACAGGATCGGAAATTAAAAAAATTGATGGTAACAGAACAGCCCACAAAAAATACCCTGCGGCTGGATTATGACGATTTTACTTCGCTCAATAATTTCCTGTTTCCTTATACAAGTCTCGTAACGCTCGATTACCAATCGAAGACTGATGGTCAGTTTTATCAAACCTTGCTGCGTATCAAATATAATAAAGTTGAACTGGTCGAAAAAAGTCCGGAATTCCCATTCAATATTCCAGCAAATTATCAGCGTCGACCATAACCATAGGTACTCGGGTAGTATTTTCAAAATCCATGCACCCCACTAGTTTATTTACTTTCCGAATTGTTTACTGGTCAGCAATCAGTCTGATAGCGCTCAGTTTTGTGTGGTTCATTGAGCCAGTGCAAGCACAGATTCAGCCGCAGAATCAGGTGCCGCAAACCCAACGAAATCGGCAGGTTTTAGAGAAGGAAAAGAAGCAGAATCTGGAAAAGATGAACCAGATCCGGACGATTCTTAAGCAAACTGCATCGGAGAAGCAAGCTAGTTTAGGCCAACTCAAAGCACTTGATCAACAGATTCAAACCCAGTCGAAACAGATTGGCCTGCTTAATAAAGATCTTCGATTAACCGAAGCTGAAATTGCCGAACTACGCCAGGCCAGCACGGCGCTCACACAGGATTTGAACAAGCTTAAAGCCGAATACGGCTCTATGATTTATGCAGCCGATAAACGACGTCAGCAGGTCAATCCGTTGGGGTTTTTATTTGCGTCTGATAACTTCAACCAACTCGTTGCCCGGTATCGATACCTACGCCAGTATTCCGACGCCCGCCAGAGTCAGGTGCGGCAAATGAATAACGTTCAGGTCATGCTACAGGGTAAACAAAAAGCGACGCAGCATAAACGGCTTGAACAAAAGAATACGATTGGCGCGAAAGTAAATGAGACTCAAAAGCTTGAAACCCTGAAAGTCGAGAAAAATGGGGTAGTAAAAGAGTTGAGTAAGAAAGAAGCTGAACTCCAGGCAGAATTGGCCGAAAGTCGCCGGGCCATCAACCGGCTCGAGTCAATGATTACGCGTATCATTGCCCGGGAAGCGAAAGAGCGTGCAGAACGTGAAGCCCGCGAACGAGCTGAACGCGACCGTCTTGCCCGTCTTGAAGCTGCTCGTAAAGCTGCCGAACGCAAACGTGCTGAAGACGCTATAGCAGCCGCAGAGAAAGCAGGTGAAAAGCCCGCACCAGCTGATGTTGCTAAAGTAGAACGACCCGTCGAACCTGAACCTGCTGCCAAAAAGCCTGATGAACGTCGGGATAATAACCTCAACGATGAAGAAACAGCGCTGGCGTCGTCGTTTACAGCTTCACGGGCACATCTGCCCTGGCCTGTCACAAAAGGATTCATTTCTGATCACTTTGGGCGAAAACCTCACCCAGTACTGAAAGGCATATTCGTTGAAAATCAAGGGATTGACATTCAAACAAATGCGGGCGAAGGGGTCCGATCTGTTTATGACGGTGTTGTCCAGGATGTCACCAATATTCCAGGCATGAACAATGTTGTTGCGATTCAGCACGGTGACTATTTTACACTTTATGCCAAGCTAAAGAGCGTATCGGTTCGCGTAGGCCAACACGTGAAAGCCCGTGAGTCTATTGGAACGGTCGCGACAGATAAAAATGGGGTTTCCGAAATCCAGTTCCAAATCTGGAAAGAATTCACCAAACTCAACCCTGAGTCGTGGCTTACGCCAAGATGATTTACGAATTACGATGTACGAGTTACGATTTTAGATTCCTGGGCCTTTACCTTTGCAAGGTGCGAAATCGTAACCGCTACGGCGGACCGTTCACAAATTGTACATCGTAAATCACTATGTCTGTTCATAATCCCGACATCAAGCGCGTTACTACGCATACCATCCAGGAGCTCAAAAATAAAGGCGAAAAAATTTCGGCTCTAACAGCCTACGATTATTCGATGGCGCGGGTAGTCGATGCCGCGGGCGTTGAGCTAATTCTGGTAGGTGACTCAGCCTCGAACGTTATGGCAGGTCATGAAACCACGCTGCCTATCACCCTCGACCAGATGATTTATCATGCCAGCTCAGTAGTACGAGGGGTTAAGCGGGCACTGGTTGTAGTTGATTTGCCGTTTGGTTCCTACCAGGGTAATTCATCGGTAGCTTTGCAATCGGCCATTCGAATCATGAAAGAGTCGGGAGCGCACGCTGTAAAAATGGAAGGTGGGCTGGAAATCAAGGAATCCATCGTCCGAATTCTGAGTGCGGGCGTCCCTGTAATGGGCCATCTTGGCCTAACTCCCCAATCTATTTACAAATTTGGCACCTATGCCGTTCGGGCTAGAGAAGAAGCTGAAGCTGAAAAATTAATGGCTGATGCGCATATGCTCGAAGACATTGGCTGCTTTGGGATTGTACTCGAAAAAATCCCGGCATCCCTCACCAAAAAAGTGTCGGCAAGCCTGAATATACCCACAATTGGTATTGGCGCGGGCCCCGATGCTGACGGGCAAATTCTGGTTTTCCACGACTTATTAGGTATCAACAATGAGTTTAAACCACGCTTCCTGCGTCGGTATGCCGAACTGCATACTGTTATGAAAGAGGCCATTGCTCATTACGTGGATGATGTGAAAACCAACGACTTTCCGAACGAGAAAGAAGCATATTGAGTTAGCGTATTATGAACCGCCCACCGTTGCACGGGGTCGCCTGTGCGGGTGGGCATATTTTTTATTAAAAGCGGTTTTCATCGGACTATCCCGGTGGGGAACCGCGCATTACTACGTTAAATATGAAAAAGAAACCATATCAGGTGGTTTACGAGGACAACCACCTGTTAATTGTCAATAAAGATCCGGGTATTCTGGTGCAAGGGGACCGCACGGGCGATACCACCTTGCTGGATGTTTTGAAAGATTACGTCAAAGAAAAGTACAACAAACCGGGTGAGGTTTTTTTGGGCTTGGTTCATCGACTCGATCGACCTGTGAGTGGCTTAGTCGTATTTGCCCGCACCTCGAAAGCGCTGGAGCGCATGAACGAAATTTTCCGGAAGCGTCAAGTACAAAAAACTTACTGGGCTGTCGTCCGGCATAAACCACCTAAAGATGCAGACAAGCTAGTCAACTGGCTGATTAAGGACGAGCAGAAGAATCAGGTTACGGTCTACGATTATGAGGTTCCGAATTCGCAGAAAGCAGAATTATCGTATCGGATTCTAGGTAAAATTAATGAGCATTATCTGTTAGAGGTCAATCCTATTACAGGCCGTCCTCACCAAATCCGATCACAGTTAGCCCATATGGGTTGCCCCATTCGGGGTGATGTCAAATATGGTTATGACCGGGCGGTATCTGATAAGAAGATTTACCTGCACGCTCGTCGTCTTTACTTCATCCATCCAGTAAAGCAAGCTGGAGCACCAGACCGACCAATCATCTGTAAGGCAGGTTTGCCTAACGATCCTTTTTGGGAAGAATTTCTGGATCTGGACGACGAGAATTATAAGGACAAAAATATGGACTTCATTTTTGAATAAAAGAGCACAACGTAAGGTTATCTAAAAGCTAAAGGCCGCATTTTCTGAAGATCAGAAAATGCGGCCTTTAAAGCGTTTGCGAGCTGACTTGATTAAACAAGTCTGTTCGTAACTATATGTACTAGAAAATAAGTCAAGGCTCAGTCAATGTCGTTGCCGATGCTTGCTCTGATGGGGCTATATCCGAAATAATTTGTTCCATAACGCGCTCAACCATCTGCACAATCCCACGCAAAGCTCCGAAGATTATACACAGCGGCAGAATAATGGGCAGGAAAAAAACCCATTGAAAAATCATGTACAAGCGAAAATTTCTCATCGGTTTCAAGAAGTAATTTTAAGATTAAGGTTACGGTTTAGCCAATTCGACAACTTACGAATCAATGCTCAGTACGTTATTCTATTCTTATTCAAAATTAACCTTGCCTTAATACAAAAACAAGGACATCCTCTAAAAGTTTGCCGTGAACTATCGACTTTATATTTCCCTACTGGTTAATCTGTTGTCACTTGCCTAACCTACTCAATCCTTATCAATTATAATGCCAAAAATTAGTCAGGCCCAACCAAGTTAATCATTTTACAATTAAGACTTCTAGTTTATTTAATATTTTTTAAAAATGCTCCTTTAACGAGTTATTAATAGACCGTTTAGTATACATTTTTCAATAAGTATAAAGCTCAAAATAATACTAAATAGAGTCATCTTTCAATAGATTACCTGATTGCCAATGGTATTAATGAAGAAATTCGCCTTACTAAACGATTATAGTACTAAATAATAATCAACCAACTCCTGAGCTACCATGTGAACGGGACAATACCTAAACGCCAAACGTCGTCAGTACCACTGAAAACAGCATACTGACGACGTTTGGTGTCTGGCAATTAATTATTTATTGTAGAGTCGCCACAGCATCTTTAATGCGTTGCACGGCTTCAACTAGTGACTCATCTGAGGCTGCCGTTGAAATACGCAGGCAGTTAGGTGCCCCAAAACCCGAGCCTGCCACGGTTGCTACGTAAGCCGTGTTTAGTAACCATGAAGCAAAATCATCGGAATTCTCGATACGAGTCGTACCATCCGATTTGCCATAGTAGTAACTGATGTCAGGGAAAGCGTAAAACGCTCCCTCTGGTACATTAGTCCGAAAATGCGGTACTTCTTTCAATAGTTTCACAACTAAATCGCGTCGACGATGATAAGCCTTAGCCATTTCTATTGAGGGCTCCATCGGGCCATTCAAAGCAGCAACAGTTGCTTTCTGAGCAATCGAATTCGTACCCGAAGTAACCTGTCCCTGCAACTTCTCAACACCTTCGGCAATCCATTTAGCCGCGCCAATATAGCCAATACGCCAGCCGGTCATAGCATAACCTTTGGCTACACCGTTCACGGTGATTACCCGTTCGGCAACTTCAGGGATCGAGCCCATACTGAAATGACCTTCGGGTGTGAAGTTGATGTATTCATAAATTTCGTCGGCCAGAACATGAATATTTTCATAACGAGCTACTACATCGGCAATGGCCCGGAGTTCGGCTTCAGAATAAATAGAGCCAGTCGGGTTATTTGGCGACGCATACATCACAATCTTGGTCCGATCTGTAATGGCTGCCTCAAATTGCTCCGGTGTGACTTTGAAGTTATTATCGAACGCTCCATCAATAACAACTGCCTTACCCTCTGCCAGTTTCACCATTTCGGAGTAACTAACCCAATAAGGCGAGAAAATGACCACCTCGTCACCAGGGTTAATCAGCACCTGAATGACATTAGCAAGCGAGTGCTTGGCACCGGTCGAGACAACGATATTTTCGGGTTTCCAATCAATATTATTGTCGCGCTTGAATTTATCAGCAATGGCTTTGCGGAGATCGGGATAGCCCGCAACGGGTGAATAGCCATGAAAACCGTCATCAATGGCTTTTTTGGCAGCTTCGCAGATGTGTTGGGGCGTTTTAAAATCCGGCTCTCCAACGCTCAGGCTAATTACTTTGTGGCCCAGTGCGGCCAATTCGCGGGCTTTTTTGGTCATCGCCAGCGTGGACGATTCCTCCAGCGCGTTGATGCGATCGGCTAACAAACTCACGGTGTCAAGCGTGGCAGACATAATCGGTAATGTTTTTGAGAAAATGATAACAAACTGACTGCAAAGGTACTATATTTTCAGTGGAGGGGTTAAGTTTTTGGAGAATTAAAAATCGCATATTACCCTTCACTAAGTTGAACGCCAGTTGTATTAGCTTATACTATTCCTAGATCAAGCTTAAACTTTGTTCACTATAAGTAAACTTTCTAGCTAAATACCCTGTTCATCTGACTAGAAAACGCACCAGATGCAAAGGGGCTGCTGATGGACTCTAGTTTAATAATATGTTCAATATTATCGCAAGACGCACTCTACTTGCCTATTGCAAACTGTATCCATCAGCAGCTAATGCATTGAAGCAATGGTACGCAGAATGTAAGGAACACAGTTTCTCTAATTTTAATGAGCTAAAAGCAGTTTATGGTTCAGCCAGCATTGTTGGAGATGACCGAATCGTTTTTAATATCATGGGCAATAAGTACCGATTAATAGTACGTCTGGTTTTTGACTACAAAACCATTCAAATCAAGTGGTTCGGTACTCATGCCGAATACGACAAAATTGATGTTACAACTGTACAATATCAGAAATCGTGATCTTAAAAACGATAAAAACAGACGAAGAGTACGAGGTACTGATGAACTGGATTGATGAACAATTCGACAAAAAAACACCACCTGAAAGCCCAGATGGTGAACTACTACAAGTAGCCTTACTTCTTATCAAAGCTTATGAAGACGAGCATTATCCTATTCCTGCCCCTGATCCCATTGAGGCAATTCGATTAAAGATGGAAGAGTTAGGTTATAAAAACAAAGATTTTGTAGGTAAAGTAGGTAGCAAGAGTTACGTCTCTGCCGTATTGAATCGGCGAAAACCATTAACACTCGAAATGGTTAAATTCTTCCATAAGGAGCTAGGTATACCAGCAGGAGTGCTATTGAGTTAACCATACTTATGATCACCTTAAAGGCAATACTTCACTTTCATCTCCACATTCTTCTAATAACTCCAGCGTTGTTTTCTGTAAAATCGGATGTACAAAATCTGGTGCAATCTCAGCCAGCGGCACAAGCGTAAAGCGTCGCTCATGCAGATAAGGATGTGGAATAGTCAGCGTATTTGTTTGCCAAATGAGTTGATCGTAATACAAAATATCAATGTCAATTACGCGGGCACCCCATTTTTCGAGTCGAACGCGACCCAATTCCTGCTCAATTGCCTGCGTCTGAACCAGGAGTGCTTCTGGGGCTAAATTCGTCTCAACAGTTAGCACCTGATTCAGATAGGCCGGCTGGTTAGTCACGCCCCAAGGCGCCGTTTCGTACAAACTCGACTGCTTCACTATAGCCCCAACATGTTCTGCAATCAAATCAACAGCCCGTTGAAGAGTTGATCTACGATCACCAAGATTCGCACCGAGAAGAAGAATAGTCATGATGTAGGATATATGATGTAGAATATACGACATATGGTAGTCATTCATACACCCTACATCATATATCATACATTGATCAATAGTCTTTAATTGGCTTAATACCATAGTATGCCTTAATCTCTTCTTCGCTGGGTGCTTTGGCTGGCCGCACTATACGAAAACCAACGAACGAAGCGGAAGTCAACCACCAATCTGATTTAGGGCTTTGTGGGTCGAGTACTTTCCAGGATGGCGCAGAGGGTGTCCGGGCAGCTGAACGTAGCACATCTGGCTCATCGTCCCAGGAACCACCTCGTACGGCGTTGGGATAAAGTGTCGTCGTTGGTGCATAGGGTTCCTTAACTTTTCCACTAGCAACCTGCTTATAATAATCCTCAATGTACTGGTCCTGAGTCCACTCCATTACATTGCCATGCATATCATACAACCCAAATGAGTTTGGCTTTTTGGTTCCCACTTTTTTATACCCGCCACCACTATTACCTGTAAACACAGCATAGTCGCCTAGTTGCTTCACATCATTCCCGAATGAATAAGCTAACGTGGCATTCTTGTCATTTCCCCGGCAGGCATATTCCCATTCAGCTTCGGTGGGTAAGCGATAAAATACCCCCGTTTTAGCGTAGAGCCATGCGCAGAATTTGATCGCGGCATATTGCGTCATGTTAATGGCCGGATAGCCTGCCCGACCCATTCCAAACGACATGTCTACATAAGGCGGACTAGGTCGTGTAGTGGCATCTGTTTTGGCAAGGTTCGCATCTGTTTCGGTGTATTTGGCAGCCATCTCTTTCTCCATATTTGTGAAGGCAAACAGGTCGTAGAGGTCCCACGTTATTTCATACTTGCCCATAAAAAACGGCTCGATCGTTACACCGTGCTTAGGACTTTCATCGGATTTATGACCTTTTTCATCAGGTAAGCTGCCCATCAAAAATTTACCACCCGGAATAGCCACCATTGCATAGGTTTGATTGCTCCCTGGGATAGTTTGGGTATATGATTTACCGGGCGAAGACGTCTGGGCATTCGTACTGATGAGTGCTCCAGTCGTTAATACGAAGGTTGATAGGAGGTATTTCAGGCGCATTGTTAAGTAGGAATATAGAAACAGCAATGAGTGGTAAAAGTACGAACGATTTTCTTTGTTGTACCTTTGTACCCTCAAACCTATGTGCTTTTCAAAAGCCAGTAGGTTTCTCCGACTTATGAACTATCTATCAGCCGAAAATTTAACGAAGTCCTACGGCGACCGTACTCTGTTTAAAAACCTTACGTTTGGTGTCAATCGAGGTGATAAAGTCGCTATCGTTGGAGCCAATGGCTCAGGAAAAACTACACTTTTATCGATTCTGGCGGGAGCCATGCCGCCCGATTCTGGAATTGTCAGTCACCGAAAAGATATCACCATTGGATACCTTGACCAACAACCCGATCTGAACGACGCGCTGACCGTTATGGATGTTGTGTTAGCTGGCGAAAGTGCGCAGCTCGACGCGGTACGGGCTTATGAACACGCTCTGGCTACTGACGATCATGCAGCTCTCGAGAAAGCTATGATCGACATGGAAAAGCTGGAAGCCTGGGACTATGAATCTCAGATTCGCCAGATTCTGGGTGAATTGGGTATTCAGGATGTAGAGCAATTGGCGGGATCGCTGTCGGGTGGGCAACGCAAACGGGTTGCTTTGGCACGAGTTCTGATCCAAAATCCAGACCTGCTTATTCTGGATGAGCCAACCAACCACCTCGACCTTGAAGCGATTGAATATCTCGAAAATTTCCTGAATACGAATAATGGCACGTTGTTAATGGTCTCCCACGATCGATACTTTCTGGATCGGGTTTGCAACCAGATTGCCGAAATGGACAATGGGCAACTCTACACCTACAAAGGCAATTATGCTTACTTTTTAGAGAAAAAAGAGGAACGCGAATTAGCGGCTGCATCCGAATTGTCGAAAGATCGCAACACCTTCCGGCGTGAACTGGAGTGGATGCGTCGGCAGCCCAAAGCGCGGGGCACAAAAGCGCAGTACCGGATCGATGCGTTTGAAGACCTAAAAGAGAAAACAAGTGGCAAACGCAACGATGGTGAATTGGAGCTGAATCTGCGTATGGCCCGATTAGGGAGCAAAATTCTGGAAGTTGAAAATCTCAGTAAGCGGTTTGGCGACAAAATCCTGCTCGACCATTTCAACTATACCTTCAAACGGCCCGATCGTGTGGGACTGATTGGCAAAAACGGCATGGGGAAAACCACACTGATGAATATGCTGACTGGTCAGCTTCGCCCCGATTCGGGCAAGATTACAACAGGCGGCACGGTCAAGTTTGGCTATTACACACAAACGGAACTCGATTTACCCGAAAATCAGCGCGTAATCGACGTCGTTCAAGACGTGGCTGAAGTTATGAAATTAGCCAATGGCGACACGGTTACGGCTACGCAATTACTCAGCCGGTTTCTATTCGACCGTTCCAAACAGTATGATTTTGTGGCGAAACTGAGCGGGGGCGAAAAACGACGATTACAATTGTTGCTGGTTCTGGTACAGAATCCAAACTTCCTGATTCTGGATGAGCCCACCAATGACCTCGACATCACGACACTAAATGTACTGGAGGATTTTTTGCTCAATTTTTCGGGCTGTGTACTCATTGTAACGCACGATCGGTACTTCATGGATCGGCTGGTTGAGCACGTTTTTGTGATGGAAGGTGAAGGAAAAGTCCGTGATTATCCAGGAAACTACACCGACTATCGAGAATGGCGGGATTCACAACCCAAAAAATTGGCTTCACAAATTGATAAACCCACATCAGGGGTTATTAAGAACCAAACACCGGCGCCTGTAGTTTCTTCGGCAACAACTACGGTAAATGGCACCAAGAAAAAGCTTTCGTTCAAAGAAATCCGTGAGTACGAAACGCTGGAAAAAGAAATCGAATCGCTGGAACAACGAAAAGTCGACGTTGTGGATCTTCTTAACGGAGGTGGCCCTCATGAACAGTTAATAGCCTGGTCGCGTGAAATTGAGCAAATTGAGCATAGTATCGCCGAAAAATCAGACCGCTGGCTTGAGCTGGCGGAATTTATTTAAAGAGCGAAAGAGTGAAAGGGTGAAAGAGCGATAAGTACACACGCGGTTTTCACTCTTTCGCTCTTTCACCCTTTCACTCTTTACTCATGAACCAGATCATCGACTTTTTCCAGTACCTGCTTAATTCCGAAGAAATCATTCGGACGGGCGGGCTGGTGTTGATTACGCTCATCATTTTCGTTGAAAACGGCATCTTCTTCGGCTTCTTCCTGCCAGGCGATTATCTGCTGTTTTTATCGGGCGTATTTGCTGGCACAAAATTGCTGAACGTACCCCTCTGGCTATTACTAACCTGCATCTTTGGGGCAGCTGTATTGGGTTCAGCAACGGGCTACCTAACGGGTTATTATTTTGGAGCGCGAATCAAAAACCGGCCCGATTCATTGTTTTTCAAACAGAAATACATCGATAATACACGTGATGCTTTTCTGCGCTATGGCAACAGCGCCCTGATTATTTCCCGCTTTTTGCCCATTGTCCGTACGTTTGCTCCGTTGCTGGCTGGCCTTATTCATATGCCAGTCGGCTTTTTTATGCTTTACAATGTAATTGGTGGAGGTATTTGGGTGTTAACCTTAGTGGGTGGAGGGTTCTATTTTGGGGAGAAGTTCCCCTGGATTGTTGACTATGTTCAATACATCATCGTATTCTTCCTGGCCATCACCACCTTTACGGTTATTAAGGGTTATCTGAACGCTCGCAAGGAGAAAGAGCCCGAGAAGGTGAGCGAATAAGCATCAAGACGTCTTAATACCCTCAATAGGATATATGATTCGCACTAACTAGATCATATACCCTACATCATACTTAATACATCCCTCTTATTGTTCTTCGTTTTCCAATTTATTGGCTAATTCAAACATTGTGTCAAGGACCTGTTCCATTCGGTCGTGACCAACGATGGCGTCAAATTTATCACGAGCTTCCTGCATGCATCCTTTAAGACTCACGAATAGCTCCTTTCCCCGGTCATTCAGAAAAATGATGTTGGAACGGGAATCAGCTGGATTTTTTTGGATATAGATATAGCCTTCGCTCTCCAGCAAGCCAACAATCTTACTCATCATCTGTTTGGTGACGCAAGCCCGCTTTGCTAATTCATTATTTGTTGTTCCCCCCTCTTCAATGTTCGAGAGAAACATCAGATAACTCATTTTGAAATCAGTATAGCCAAGGGCATGAAGCTTGGGTTCTATCAAGTTACTCGTATATCGTTTGAGCCGCCAAAATAAACGACCTATAGATCGTTCCCGGATAGCCCGAAATTGGTCGAAATCAAAGGAATTTTTGTCTGTTTCCACGAACATGTCTGCAAAATAAAAAACGCTGAAACAATTCAGAACAAAAGATTGTACAAATATAGTCAACCTACTTGACTTTATAGTCAACCTGGTTTACTTTTGTCCCACATTTAGTCAAACATTTTTGACTGCATAATAGGTTCTTTATCAATAGGACTTGCCTAAAACCAGATATATACAATGGCAACCACAACACAAGAAATGGCAACTACAGAAGAAAAAAGCGGACTCAGTACGTATTTACCCCGCATTATTATAGGCCTCGTAGTAATCGTAGGAGGTTATTTTGGCTATCAGGCCTTCCGCCACAGTCAGCAATACGAAACGACGGACAACGCTCAAATTGAAGGCAACTCAGCGCCGGTACTGGCTCGGGTAGCAGGTTATGTAACATCGGTTAATGTCGATGATTACGCGAATGTGAAACAGGGCCAGCCGCTGGTAACGATTGACCCTCAGGAATACGATGTCGCGCTGGCACAAGCTGAAGCCGATTATCAGCAATCCCTGGCCGATTTACAAAATGCCCGCGCCGATCTACAAAATGCCCAGGCGACTGCCCGTAATGTAACGCAGAATGCCCGTGTTGCTCAGTCGAACGCAGCAGTGCAGGCTATTCGGCGCAACAAAGCCCAACAGGATTTGCAACGTGACCAGAATTTGTACAAAGAGCAATCGCTGACAAAAAAGCAGCTGGAAGACTCGCAGAATAATGTGGAAGTGCAGGCTGGTCAGTACAATGCAAATGTAGAGCAGATTAACCTTGCTAAAACGTCAGAAAGCGTAGCACAGGCTGGTATCGCTAAAGCACAGGCCAATATCCAGAAAATTCAGGCGGTTCTGAAAGTGAAACAGGCGGCCATCGACAACGCAAAACTGAAAGTAGGCTACGCACGATTGGCCGCTCCGATTGCCGGCAAAATTGGTCGCAAAAACGTAGTCGTTGGCCAATACGTACAACCTGGCCAGAATCTATTCACGATCGTTGCCGATTCAACCTTCTGGGTCGTTGCCAATTTCAAAGAAACCCAATTGGAGAAAATGCAGCTAGGTCAGCCTGTTGACATCAAGTTAGACGCTTATCCTGACCTCGACATTAAAGGTCGTGTATCGTCATTGTCAGATGCTACCGGAGCACGGTTTGCGCTTCTACCTGCCGATAACGCGTCGGGAAACTTCGTAAAAATCACGCAACGGGTACCGGTGAAAATCGAAATCCTGAATCCAGAGAAATACAAAAATCAACTGCGGGCGGGCCTTAGCGTAGATGCTGAGGTACGGGTAACACAGTAGTTGATTTATCCCTTTATTAACTTATGGCAACTCAAACATTGGCTTTGCCTGCACAAACGACTCTACCTGCTGGATTTAAAAAGTGGATTATTGTCGTGACAGCCATCTCGGCAGCCATTATTGAATTAATTGATACATCCATCGTGAACGTCGGCCTGACCGATATTGCGGGGAACCTCGGCGTCACCATTGAAGACGTGTCGTGGGTAGTAACAGCCTATGCCATTGCCAACGTCATTGTCATTCCAATGACCGGCTTTTTGCAGCGCTATTTTGGCCGCAAGAACTACTACGTTGGGTCCATTATCTTATTTACGGTTGCTTCGTATGGCTGTGGTTTTGCGGATAATCTCTGGGTGCTGGTTGGCTTTCGATTCTTACAGGGTATTGGAGGTGGAGCTTTGCTCTCGACCTCGCAGGGTCTGATGTTCGATGCATTCCCTCCTTCGCAGCGTCCTCTGGCATCAGCCTTGTTTGGGATGGGTATTGTACTCGGACCAACGCTTGGCCCAACACTCGGTGGCTTTATTATCGACAATTACCACTGGAGCTGGATGTTTTACATTAACGTCCCGATTGGCATTGCAGCCGTTCTTCTGAGTGTAGCCTACATCGATAAGAAGGCAGACGAACAAAACATTGACCGCAAACGTATTCAGATTGATCAGATTGGCATCCTATTGCTGGCCGTTGGCATTGGGAGTTTGCAATATGTACTGGAGCGGGGAGAATCTGACGATTGGTTCGATAGCAAAGTAATCCTATGGCTGACGGTTGTAGCCGTCTTTGCGATTCCGTGCTTCATCTGGTGGGAACTTAGGGGGACCAAAGATCCGGTGGTCGACCTCCGTGCCCTGAAAAACCGAAACCTGGCGGTTGGGTCGATTCTGATGGTGGTTATTGGCTATGGCCTATTTACGTCGGTGCTACTGTATCCACTCTTTGCCCAGCGGATTGTGGGGCTAACGGCTACGCAGACAGGTAAACTTCTGGTTCCTGGCGGCTTAATCATGCTCCCCATGTTTGCACTGGTTGGTCGATTGCTGGCCAAAGGCGTGTCGCCAAGATTGGCCGTGGCAGTGGGGTATGTGGCCTTTGCGTCCTTTTGCTTCATTATGTCGACCTATAACATGGACGTGTCGAATGGAGACTTCATTATTGCACTCACCATTCGGGGGGTTGGGCTGGCGTTTGTTAACGTCCCACTTATCAATCAGTCCGTTTCGACACTGGAACCCCGGCAGCTACCAACCGGTATCGCCATTGTGAACATGATGCGTCAGGTAGGGGGTGCCTTTGGGGTTGCCATTACAAATACCTACGTAACGCAACGAGCAGCTGTTCATCGGGGAGATCTGGTTTCGAATCTGCAACCCGGCGAAATGCTGACAACCGACCGCGTGAATGCCATGACACAGGCGTTGGTTGCCAGAGGTGTAAACGCGTTCGATGCTGCAACAGGCGCCTTCAAAAATCTCGACCTGATTATTTCAAGGCAGGCACTGATGCTTTCGTATCTGGATACATTCAAATTGGCGGGTTTGTTTTTTGTTGTCTCTTTCCCGCTACTATTCTTACTTAAATCGAAAAAGGTGGACGCGGCTACGGCCAAAGCCATTGCCGATTCAGCACACTGATAATTGGTTTTCGGTTTACAGTTCACGATAGCCGGCGCATCAACAAGTTCCTGCGCTAGTCCCGTAAGCGATAAACCACAAACCGTAAACCGTTCAAAACATGCATTCCCAATTTCTAATAATACCTATTCTGCTGGCCGCAGGAGCCCTTCAGGCGCAGAACCAGCCAGCACAGCTTCCCGACGATTTGCGAGCGCTGGTACAACAAGCCAATACGAATTATCCAGTCCTGAAACAGCAACAACAGCAAATTCAGGCAAATGAATTGCGGGTCGATATTGCCCGTACCAGCATGAAACCCAACGTATCGGGGACTGCCACCTATCAATACCTGAATCCGGTGGCGAAGGCTACGCTTCCCATTGATGGCGTGGATCGAACGCTGCAGTTCCAGCCTAACCACAACGTAAATGCCAACCTAGGCATTGGGCAAACTATTTATGACTGGGGCCGGACAAATGCAGCCGTACGACAGGCAACCGACAATGTGCAGGTTCTGCGCCGAGGTCAGGAAATTACCCAGCAAACACTGGCATATCAGGTAGCGGCTGCTTATTATGGCGTTGGATTTCTTCAGCGGAGTTTAGCCGTTCAGGATTCGGTTATCCGGACTGCCAGCGCCAATGTTCGGTTGTTGGCTACCCGCTTGCAAAATGGCGATGCGCTTCAATATGATGTGCTTACGCAGCAGGTTCGGGTGAAAGTGGCGCAAAATCGTAAGATTGAGATTCAGAATCAGTTAGAGCGGCAATTGGCGACACTCACCTACCTGACGGGTAACCCTAATCCAGACATTAGTCGGGCGGTGGAGCAATTTACGCTGGAAGCCATGTCGGGTCGTACACCAACCCAGATATTTGCACTGGCCAATGACAGCCAGGCAACATTAGCTGGTAATAAAGACGTACAACTGGCGCAGGATCGCGTTCGGCAGGCCGAAACAGACCTTCTCGTTAATAATTTGGCGGGACGACCCAGCCTTAGTTTCTCTGGTTCGGCAGGTTTCCGAAACGGTTATTTGCCCGAGATCAACACACCAAAGTTCAATATTGCAGCTGGCGTATCGCTTAACGTTCCCATCTATTCTGGAAAGCGGTATCAGTTACAGAATCAGGCCGCTCAGTTAAACCTGAATGCCAGCCAGTATGCTGTGGAGAATGCAAATGCCCAGGTTCGCCAAAGCATTGCTCAACTCAATGCCGATATTCGGAGTAACCAGACTCGTTTGGCGAACCTCGAAACGCAGGTGGAACAATCCCAGAAAGCCCTCCAGATTGCAAATGCCCGTTTGCGGAATGGAGTGATCACAAACGTTGAATTGCAAAGTGCAGAAACAGGTGTAGAGGAAGCGGAATTAGGGCGACTTAATTTCCAATATCAACTGATGCTTAATCAGTTAGAACTAAAACGACTACTGGGAGAATCCTTATTTTAGTAGTAACTGGTTATCATTTATTGCCATTTTTTAGTCATTGATTACTAGTCTTAGAAATACGGCCAATACAACGACTTACTACTAGATGATAACCGTTAGCCAGTAATGACGACCACTCTTCAACTGGTTAAACCACTGCCTAAAAAGTGTTAAAAATTCGGTCGTATACATACTAAATCGCACAAAAATGGCTTCTATATATAAAGACAATGGGCTGCAAAATAAAGATCGTATGATGAAGGAGCGAGTTATTGAGATTCTAAATGGATTTGGCGTTCCGGAAACCGCCATCACCGACCAAACTCATTTCACCCGCGATTTGGGTCTGGATAGCCTGGATACGGTCGATCTGATTATGCAGCTCGAACAAGAATTCGGGATTCGCATTCCTGACGAAGACTATGAAAAATTGACGACCATGAAAGGCGTCATGACATATCTGCATGGTGAACAAGCGATAGCTTGATTGACTAAAAACGCTTAGTAACTGGTTAACTTAACCGTGTTTGGCCGCTTCAACAATCCGTCGAAGCGGCCATCTTTTATTTGACCACATCGGTTGTCCACTAGTATTTAAGGAAATAGGATAGGTCTTTACTCAAGCAGTTACTAAAATCTCCGTTTATTAATTTCAGCCATAAAGCCATCCCGAAACTTTTCGCTTATAGGTATTTTCTTGTCGGCGATATGGATGTGATTATCCTCAACTTTAGTGAGTTGTTTGGTATTGATTATATATGAGTTGTGTACACGCACGAAAGGAGAAGAAAGTTGCTCTTCTATGTCTTTCAATCGGCGGTAAATTAATAATTGTTCCTGCCCGGTAATGAGCCGTACATATTCCTTTTCGCCCTCGAAATACAGGATAGTTGACAGCAATATCTTCTGCAGCACTTTCCCCGATTTCACAAAGAAATAATCATAGTCGATGGCTGGTTGGATAGGCTGTCGGGCAGGTTCGTTATTGCCGAAATACGATTCAATCTTTTGGGTCGCCGTCAGAAAACGCTTTAGGGTAATGGGTTTCAGCAGATAGTCGATGGTTGAAAATAGATAACTATCGGCAGCGTATTCCGAATAGGCGGTTGTAAAAACGATTTTCGTTGTCGGGGGGAGTAAGCTGGCCAGTTCCATGCCCGTGAGATGCGGCATGTTGATGTCCAGAAAAATAAAGTCTACGCTGTGGTCCTTCAAAAAAGTCAATGCTTCCAGCGCATCATAGCACTTGCCTTTTAGCTCCCATTGCGTAGTTTGCTGGATGAACATTTCCAGCAAATTCACGGCATTCGGCTCGTCGTCAATAATTGCACAGCTTAGATTCATACCAACGGTATTTTTAAAAAGGCCGTAAATAACCCGTTCTGTTTATCGATGGTCAGCTCAAAATTTGAGCCATACAGCATGGTAAGTCGTTTGGTCAGATTGGCAATTCCAAACCCCGTTGACCGATGCACTGGCGTTGTATCGAAGACCTTGTTGCGGGTCATAAAAAGCAGATAGCCATCTTGCTGTTCCAATGCAATATCGATCTGGTTCTGCGTACTGGATTTATCGATGCCATGCTTGACAATATTTTCTACAAAGGTCATCAACAGCATAGGCGGAATGCGGAGATCGGGATTAAACTTCTTTTCAAAATTGATGAGTACTTCATGCCGTATCCGTATTTTCTCCAGAGCGATATAGTTATCAATAAACTGAACTTCAGTGGTAATGGCCACAGTATCCTTCGGACTCTCGTCCACAAAATAGCGCATGATTTCCGATAGTCGTTCGATCAATCCGGCGGTTCGTGGCGCTTCGCGATAGGCTTCATAGTAAATGTTGTTCAAGGTATTGAACAGAAAATGAGGTTGTACCTGCGACTTTAGCAAGGCCAGTTCCGTCTGACTTTTTTGAATCAGAATCTCTTCCGTTTGCTGTTTCAGGGTGAAATACGCAATGGCAATCCGAAAAATCAGGCTGAGCACAAACGTCAATATGCCGCCGGGAATATATCCTAGGAGCGTCAGCAGGCCGGTATCGCGAGGTGTTGGCAGTACAACAAACTGGTTATACAGCGTGAGGGTAATAAATCCCCTGGCAATTCCTGTAAAAACAATAAATAAAATCGCCAGCAGGATGTACAAACTGGTTTGACCCTTCTGGTAAAAAGTTGGGTACAGAAACAGAATATTGCCGTAGATAATGATGGCGTAAAAGAGCGTGTTGACAAGCGTATAGATAATAGATCTTGGAAACCCATCCATCGGCAGAAGGGAAAAGAAGATCAGCAGCAATACCGATAGCCAGATCCATAGCTGAAGCGAAACGATATTCGACTTATTCTGAACAAGTTGCCTGTTTAGTTGCATACCCAAAGTTACCGGGCGATTTGATGATACTACTGTCTTTTACACGGATTGCCCAATTTATTCAATCAATGCCATCAGGTAGTCAATGATTAGGTAATTGCCTGTTCAACAGAAGCTTATTGAATAAAGCGCGGGGCTTGTTTAAAATCCAGTCGTTCTGGTTGAATTGATTTTTCGTGGCCATCTATCTGATTCAGTTTTGGCGAACGGATCTGGATAAGCAGACGAGTTACAAATCAGTCGCTTCATGAAATCGATAGCCAACTTTCTGGTCTGGGTTAGCATTTCGTTGCCTCTACAGGCGCAAACGAGCAGTAAGTTAATCGGGCGTGTACAAGATGCTTCTACAAAAGAACCCATCCCCTTTGCCAACGCAGTCCTGACCGATTCGATCACGAACGTTCGGAAAGCAGCGCAAACGGATGTGAACGGAACGTTGATTTTAGAAAATCTGCCTAACGGCCTGTTCTCCCTGACAATCAGTTTCGTTGGCTACGAATCAGTCCGTAAAGACAGCCTGTCGATTGACTCCACAAGCGGCTCGATCGATGTGGGCCTTATAGCTTTGCAGCTTGCCCGACATGTATTAAGTGAGGTGACGATTATCGGCAAAAAAGCGGCCCTGCAAATCGGTGAGGATAAAAAAGTTTTCTCCGTCAATCAGAGCCTGATCAGCGAAGGGGGCACCGCATCTGATCTGATCCAAAATGTGCCAACGCTGCAACTGGATGTTGACGGCAATGTGAACTTACGGGGTTCGGCGGGTGTAAAAGTGCTGGTTGATGGCAAACCGTCTCTGATTGCCGGTGGTACTGTATCGGAATTACTTCAATCGATTCCAGCGAGTTCAATTGAAACCATAGAAATAATTGCCAATCCATCCGCTAAGTACAATGCAGAAGGAGACGCCATTATCAATATTGTCCTGAAGAAAAACAACCGATTGGGGCTCAATGGATCGGTAGCACTAACGGGCGGCACTCGGTCGAATTATACGGGAAATGCTGCTTTAAGTTTTCAGAACAGTAAAGTTAATGTGTATGGAAATTATGGTTATCAGCATGTTAATACCTATGTCAATGGGTTTCAGCAAATTACCTATCTGAATTCGGCAGGCCCAATACGTTACTCGAACGAGACATTTCCGGCTACGAGTATCAACAAAGGGCATACGCTCAAAGCCGGCGCTGACTACTTCATCTCAGAGAAAAATACCCTTGGCTTTGCAGGGAGTTTTACAGCGCAGGAACCCCACCGGAATGAGTTTCTCCAGATTGATTTACTAAGCGCCACGCTTGCTTCCGTAGAGCGAAACCATCGGAATAATACAACGAATGGTAAAAATCAGAGCTATGATATTAGCCTGGATTTTACCCAAAAATTCAGGAAACCTCAGCAGGAGTTGAGCATAAATTTTACCTGGGCTCATGGAACGAATACGAATTACAGCCTCTACGAAACCACTGCGTATAACGCCAATGGCGAATTGGTTTCCGCCATACCCGATGCGCTGCAAGACAACCTTTTAGGGCAGAATACAAATTATAACATACAGACCGATTATGGCATTCCCATTGGTAAATCCGGAAAGCTGGAAACCGGTTATCGCGCTCAGATCAGTTCTGGACAGGCCGATCGATTTGTGAATGACCTGAATAAAGTAACTGGTGCCTTTGGCCCGAATTATGTATTTACGAACTTCTATGCCAGTACAAATCAGGTGCATGCGCTGTATGTGAACTACAGCAATCAGATTAAGAATTTCAGCTATCAAGTCGGTGTACGGGGAGAAGATGCCGATATGAAAGCCAACTTGCAGAGCTATGACCCCAATCATGTATTGTATGAAACCCCGATAAGGGTCGCCAACCGCGGGCTATATCCGAACCTGGTTTTAACCCAGAAACTGAACGGTGATCAGCGATTGAAACTAAGCTACAGTCGCCGGGTAAATCGGCCGAACGCGCGCGAGATAAACCCGTTTCCAGATATTGCTGATCCGGTCAATTACGTCGCAGGCAACCCGAACATACTGCCTGAAAATATTCACCTGATCGAAGTTGGCTATAGTAAAAATCTAGAAAAAATCACATTTACATCGAATGTATATGTCAAACAAACAGACAATGTCATCAAGCGAATCGAAGGCAATCCCGTGAATAGCCTGATCGTAGGGTCGTATCAAAACCTGAATCGGGCTGTCATCAGCGGCCTTGAGTTAATTGGTCAGTTTACACTCGTAAAAGCCTGGGAGTTTACGACCAACGTGAATATGTATTATCGGCACAGTGCGGCTAATCCTCAGTTCGGATTGGCCGAAACGCACGGCTTAAGCTGGAATGCAAACATGACGCATACCATTAGCGTAGTTAAAAATCTTTCGTTGCAGCTACGCGCCGATTATCGGGCTTCCGACATCATTATTCAGGATCTGTATCATCCGTCATTTGGCATCGATGCCGGAGCAAAGTATGATTTCCCCAACCGAAAAGCGTCGATCAGCTTCAACGCCCGGGATGTATTCTATAGTCGTCAGCGATCTTTTTTACGAGAGAGTAAGACCGTTCTGTTTGATTTTTCCAGCAAATCGCAAAGTGCACGGGCCGCGCTGACATTTTCGTATCGCTTCGGAAAAACAACAGCTAACCCTAAAAAAGGCAAAAAGACCGATGTGCAGGAAAAACGGATTGATGAAGTGCCTTAGGAGCTGTCAGGGCCTCATTAATGGGATTCATTAGTAGTAGCTGAGTTACCTGTAGGCTTTATATAAGCCATTATCAGTAAAGCCGTCCAGGAAAAGCCTTTAGTCTATACTCAATGTAGGACTATCCATGCGCTCGATTTCTTCACGTATCCTGATTTATTTTCTGACTCTCTTTCTACCGCTTGCTTGCACAGATCCAGATACGAATGTTTTAGTCAGCACAAATGATATACTCGTAGTCGACGGGACAATCACCAACCTGGCCGAACCCCAAATTATTCACCTCAACCGATCAAAAGCTGACCCCCTCACTGGGCGATTCGGTACTACACCAGTTACCAAAGCGACAGTGATGGTTGTTGTTGATTCGTCATTGCAAGTCCCCTGTCATGAGACAGTTGATGGGAGTTATCAACTACCCAGCGATTTTAAAGGCCAGATAGGCCATGCCTATCAACTTCGTTTTACGCTGGACGATGACACTCAATATGTATCCAGTCAGCAAGTGATGCAGGACGTACCACCCATTACCAAAGTAAGTGCCCGCTTTAACCCAAAAAGCCTTCCTACTACCCAATTATATGGTTATACGGCCGCTCATGACCTCTTCCTGGACAGTCAGGACCCGGCCCAACAGCACAATTATTATCGCTGGGATTGGAAACTCTATGAACGCCAGTATTGGTGTAAAACCTGTAGAAACGGGGTTTATGCCGTTCACAAAATCCTGCCTGGTGTCTATAAATCAGACAAGGATTTCACCTACTTCGTGGCTGGTAACGAACTCTATGAAGATTGTTTCACGCCCTCACCTGGACTATCGCAAGTCGATGCGAATGCACCTGTTGTCCCTTCAACATCCTGGAATTATGATTATCCTTGCCGAACCCCTTGCTGGGAAATATTATATAGCTCCGATATTCAGGTCTTCGATGATCGCTTTGCCAATGGGAATATGATTAGCCAGCAACGGGTAGCGCAAATTCCTTTTTATGATTACCAGCCCGCTTTAATCGATGTTCGCCAACTTTCATTAACACCCGACGCCTACCGGTACTATAAGCTATTTGCCGATCAGTCCCAGAAGGCAGCTGGTTTGGTCGATGTACCACCTACGGCCTTAGGTGGCAATGTTCATCGGGTGGCTAATTCACAAGTCCAGGCTGTGGGGTATTTCACGGCTTCAGCCGTCTCGGTGGTGCATTATTGGCTCGACAGGGCTGATCGGCAGGGATACGCTTATGGTGCAGATCCTACAGGAAAGCACATTAACGATGGCGACGATTTATTTTTTGCCCTCAATGGTCGTTCGTCCCATCCAGAGCCGCCCCCGCTTTATATCCTGGATGACTACAGGGAGACGCCTAAAGTCAAGATTTGGCCTTATACAGACCGCCCACCAACAGCTCCCTGTTTGCAAAGCGATAATCGAACTCCCTTTAAACCCGAAGGCTGGCGGGAGTGATTTTCTATTTCACATCCATGTTCACCAACGCGCTTCCCCGCAACACCGGAATCACGTCGTACAGGTCGTGCTGTAAGCAATAAGCAATATCTTTTTGAATACCCAGCCGCTGGAGTCGTCGGATGTGTGATGCGTTCGACATATAGCCAATCAGGTTGTCTTTTCCTTGAGCGTAGAGCCGCCAGGCCATAATAGCGCTGTCTTCGGCCATCGCATAACTGTCCTTTAGTCGATCCACCAAGGCTCCGGCAAAGAGTGTATCTTCCAGATTGACGCGACCTTTCCAGCCTGCACAGAGTACCATTACGTCGTAGCCGTCGGTTTTTAGATACCGCACAATAGCATCTAAATTCAAGAATGAGCCCACCAGCACTTTCACCGCCGATCTTGATTTGGTAATAGCCAGCGTCCCGTTGGTAGTTGTCATAGCGACGTTTGCTCCCTGAATGCGCTCATCCATATAGGTAAACGGTGAGTTATCTAACTCAAATCCATCTACCTTGCGGGCGTTTCGTTCAGCAGCGGCCAGATAACCACGCTCCTGCAACTGCCGACATTCTTCAATCGTGGCGACGGGTGTAATACTATTGACACCATACGCAAAGGCAGTGACCATACACGAAGTTGCGCGGAATACATCGGCTACGACAACAATCGTGTTTTCAACGGTGTGGAGGTGTAATAAATCGGGGGTAAAGCAAACGTCAATTTGTTTCATAGAACGGTTTCTGAACCGGGATTTAGTTGATTTAGGGATTTTCTAGATTTTGCTTATCGATTCGCTTCAAAGAAGCGCGAAACAAAATCCAGAAAATCCCTAAATCAACTAAATCCTGGTCATTTTTTAACGAAAGGGAGTTTAACAACCTGAGCTTTCAACAGCCGGTCGCGGACTTTGACAAAGATTTCGGAACCGGGCTTGCTGAATGCCGTTTGAACGTAACCCAGGCCAACTCCTTTGCCCAATGTAGGCGATTGGGTGCCCGAAGTCACTTCTCCGATTTGGTTTCCGTCGGCGTCCGTCAGCTCATAATGGCCACGGGGTACGCCCCGGTCAAGTAATTCGAAACCAACTAATTTGCGTGGAACACCTTGTGTTTTCTGCTCTTTCAGCACATCGGCGTCAATGAAATCGTGGGTAAATTTCGTCACCCAGCCAAGTCCAGCTTCAATGGGCGAAGTCTCGTCGGTAATATCGTTGCCGTAGAGATTATAACCCATCTCCAGGCGTAACGTATCACGTGCACCCAGACCGATGGGTTTGAGTCCGTAAGGTTCACCTGCCTTCGTGATGGCAGCCCAAACATCCTCAGCCTGATCATTCGACACGTAGATTTCGAAGCCGCCCGCACCCGTGTAACCCGTTGCCGACACAATTACGTTGGCACATCCGGCAAAATCGGTTTTCTCGAAGGTGTAATATTCCATCGAGTCGAGGTCGGCATTCGTAAGCGACTGGAGTGCTTTGGCAGCCAGAGGTCCCTGAACCGCAAACAGGCACATGTCATCGGAGACATTGACCATGTTTACGTTGTAGTCCGATACGTACTGACTAATCCAGTTCCAGTCTTTTTCAATGTTCGACGCATTGACCACAAGCATGTATTCCAGATCGCTGATGCGATACACCAACAGGTCATCGACAATACCACCACGGCCATTGGGCAGGTAGCTATATTGCACTTTACCATCATACAAAATGCTGGCATCGTTAGCCGATACGCGCTGAATGAGGCCCAATGCGCCCTCGCCTTTGAGAATGAACTCACCCATGTGCGAGACATCGAAAATACCGACAGCATTACGAACCGTGTTGTGCTCGTCGAGGTCGGAAGAATAGCGAACGGGCATCTCGAAGCCCGCAAACGGCACAATTTTAGCGCCTAACTGCTGATGAATGTGATGAAGAGGGACTTGCTTGAGCGACATGTACGCGGAGGTTATCCGGCAAATTTACGAACAGATTACGGTTTTAACTTCTGGTTGTTCAGATTAGCCTTAGTACAGAGAGAAATTGACGGGCATAACATAGTTGACCTGTACTTTTTTTCCATGCTGGATACCGGGTATCCAGCGACCACTCGTCTTTTTTACTACTCGAAGAGCTTCTCGATCTAAATCCGGCTGAACGCTTTTTATTACTTCATAATCGCACAAAGTGCCATCGGTACAGACAGAGAAACTAACGACAACCTGCCCTTCTACGCTAGCTTGCTGAGCGCGAATAGGGTACTGTAGGTTCTGGCTTAAAAACTGTTTTAAGCCCAACATCCCACCCGAAAATACAGGCATCCGATCCTCTACTCTATAATCGGTCATTTCCTGACCAGCTAGGGATGATTTTCCGGCGATTAAAACTCCTTTATCATATTGCTCTTCATAGGAATAGGAGCTATCGGCATAATGACCCGTCCATACGCCTTGCTTAAAATAATCTTTGAAAACACCCTGCTCGACAACTGATGTTTCCGGGCTATTATCCCGATATGATTTTATCTTCCGGCTGTATTCTGCCCAACCATTTCCGTTTTTAACCAACTGCCGTCCGGTGCTATCCCAAAATGAGGTTACTTTCTCTATGACTGCCGGTTCCAGTGTAGAGCCTGTAATCAATTCCCGAACATGCTGAATCTGACCATTTGAATACCAGGACACAATTGCCTGTTTATTGTCATCATATTCTTTTCGTTCGGCAATCGCGCCATTTGCATGATAAACAAACTGCTGACCGAATAATTTCCCCGTCCTGTAATGACTGGCTGTCAGGCGTTTTCCGGTTGCATCTACTACGTATAAATCACCATTCAATTTTAGTAGCGCCTGCTGATGGCCAAGAGAATAAGAAGGCTGTCCCGCCAAATCGGGCTGCACATTTTTTATACGTACGAGTGTATCGCGCGCATATTCTTCCCATCGTTGATTAATGAACTTATAAAGCACAAGATCATCAGTGGGCAAGCCATTGGTATCCAAAGGGCTAACTTCTTTAAATTTCACACGCTGATTACTATCAGGCAGTATATTAATATCTGCATCCAGGTAGGTTATTTTTTCGCCATGTTCATAGCTAAAGGGTGTATTGGGTTTGAACACAATGGGCATGCTTATTTGCTGCCGAACGACTTTACCCGCTTTTTGAGCTGGTTTCCACGCTCTATATAGGCTAAACACGCGTATAGCTTCCCGATCACAATCGGGACGAATGCTTTTTATAAGCGTTACGCTCGACACATGACCGTCTGGTTCCACAATGCCATTCACTACGACAACCCCGCCTATACCTTTTGATTCAGCCAGTATCGGCTTCCGTAAATTCGCCTGAAGGAATGTATTAAACGTTGTAATACCACCACGAGGAGTAGCAGCACTATCGACCTCAAAGGATTGGTATATATCCTGCTGGGCAATAGCTACTGAGCAGCAAAGAAGCAGTAGTAGCGAAAGAACAATTTTCATGAGAAACGATACAGGAACACTAGTGGCAGGTTATACAAACGGCTCTATTCTAATACTAATCACTCTATTAGGATTACCTTATTGCAAGGTAAAATTGATCGGTACATTATATTTTACATTGATCTTCTGCCCGCGCTGATGGCCTGGTACCCAACGGCCACTTGATGCTTTTAAAACCCGTATAGCCTCTTCATCTGTACCGAAACCAAGGCCTTTTATTAGATCAATATCCACCACTTGCCCATCCGTATTGATTATGAAACTAAGGAATACCTGGCCCTCAATTTTAGACCGTTGGGCATCCGGCGGATATCGGAGATTCTGCGCCAAAAAACTACCTAGTGCTTGCATACCTCCCTTAAACTCCGGCGTCTTTTCAAGTACTGTATACGTTACTGTATCACCTCCAAGCAGGCATGACTTTCCTTTTTGGAACACTCCTTTGTCAAATTGTTCTTCATAATAAAATGACTTATCCTCGTAACGCCCTGTCCAGATACCCTGTTGAAGGCCATTTTCATAAACGCCCTCTTCAACAACTGTTGTTTTAGGCAATAAGCTAGCATACGATCTTCTATATTCTTTATTACTTACTCGTCCGTTCCCGTTTTTTACCAACTGCTGGCCTGTTGAAGCCCAGAAGGCGATAACCGAACTTGGGATTGGGTTGTCCGTAGGTTTTGTTTTTTTATTCATCCGAATTTCTCTGATCTGACCATTGTCATACCAGGATGTGGCAGTAAGCCCTTCCTCAAATTCTTCTCTTTTTTCAGACACCAACCCATTTGAGCTATAGTGTACGCCTGTACTTGTTGGCACCCCATTCTTATAAACATACTGGTAAATCATCGATCCAGACTCACTACGCATGATCACCTCACCATCCCACGATTTAGCATTAGTCTGGTATCCTGTCATGATCGTTGGTTGTTCCGACGGATCTTGAGATTTATTGACCTGACGAGCAAATGGTATACGATACTCTTCTTTCCAGTTCGCTCCTTTAGCCTTATAAACAACGATGTCACCATTGGCAAAGCCATTGCTATCTAAAGGTGCTATTTGTTTATACCGAGCCTTATCACTGCTATCGGCAAGAGGATTCTTATCAACGTCATAATAGTTAATTCGGGCTCCATTGTTGTAGATAAATGGAGGATTGGGTTTGAACAGAACAGTAGCCGTAATTTGCTGTCGAACTGCCCTTCCACCTTTAAAACCAGGCTTCCATGCCTTAAAGAGACTAAACACGCGTATCGCTTCACGGTCGCAATCGGGACGGAGACTATTCATCACCTTGACATCCGATACGCTTCCATTTGGCTCAACAATAGCGTTAACAATAACACGCCCGCCAATGCCTTTTGCCTCAGCAGCTACCGGTTTACGTAAGTTCGTTTGTAGAAATGTGTTCAGAAAGGGAGAGCCACCACGTGGGTCAGCAGCACTATCAACTTCAAATGATTGATACACTGGCTGCTGCGCTATAGCAGACGAGAAACAAAGCAGAAAGAATACTAAAAGTGTGGATTTCATAAACAGGTGTTGAGAATAATCGGCCCTAATTTATATAAAATGTGCACTTCAGCATGCCCGTTTTTAATTAGTTTTAAATCTCTCTACTCCGATTTTCTCCGAATGAGCAGCTAATTCAAATCGAACTATTCCGCGATTTCACAGATGAATAGGACTCGTATGCAGATTACATATTGGTTCATGATACTGATAAACTGACTTTTATATCGCATTAAACCAACAGTTGCATCATGAGACTATTCATCTTCCTCCTACTGACAGCACTCAATTTTCAGCATGTAAACGGCCAGGCAAATCGTAAAGGCGACGTTTACGCCAAAGCCATTCAACAGGCAAAACGATTTGTCGACTCACTCCGGCAAAAGCAGGACATACCGGGCATTTCTGTTTGTGTTGGCACAAAAGACAAAATTCTGTGGGCAGCTGGCTTTGGCCTTGCCGATGTTGAGAATAAGGTACCTATTACGACTGAGTCCAAATTCCGCATAGGTTCAGTTTCTAAATCACTGACGTCCGTTGCGTTAGGCAAGCTGATCGAAGAAGGGAAATTAGACCTTGATGCGTCTATCAATCAGTACGTTCCTAATTTCCCGCAAAAGAAATTCCCCATCACCAGTCGGCAACTGGCGACACATACGGCGGGCATTCGCCATTATGGTCCAAACGACCCACTAAACTGCCTGAAACGGTACGAAACAGTGCAGGATGGCCTGGTGATATTTAGTCAGGATACGCTACTGTTTAGGCCCGGAACCGCGTACAATTACTCCACCTATGGCTACAATCTGCTAAGCGCCGTTATTGAAGGGGTTAGCCACAGCGATTTTCTTTCGTATATGCAAACGGCGGTTTTCACCCCACTGGGTATGAGCCACACCAGCCCCGATTATAGCGAGCACATTATTCCGAATCGAGTCCGATTTTATGAGCACACGAAGACGCAAGTCGTCAACGCTGCACAGGTCGATAATAGCTACAAATGGGCCGGTGGGGGCTTTTTATCGACGCCGTCTGATTTAGTCGTGTTTGGCAGCAGTTTGTTAGCCGGTAAAGGCCTAAAAAAAGAAACCGTCACTTTGCTATTCACACCACAGCTACTCGAGAATGGGAAAAATACGTATTATGGATTCGGTTGGCGGGTTGGTACGGATAGCAAGGGCCGGAAAATTATTCATCACGGTGGTACAATCGATGGTGGCCGGACTTTTCTGATGCTCTATCCAGACGACAATCTTGTCGTAGCCATTGCTGCCAACATGCAACAGGGCGTAACCATTAACGTCTCTGAAGTAGAAGCGATAGCGCAGTATTTCCTACACAAGTAGCTATGAAACAATCGGTTATCATTTTCTTGCACATCGGCTACTGGCTACTTTACTGGTTTCTGTTCACGTTCCTCTATTTCGTGTCCAGAGCTACGTCGCAGGCGCTCTTTGACGACGACTGGGCGACCATTGTTTTGCTGGCGTCATTAACAGGATTGATCAGTTTTTATACCTTCTACTTTTGGCTGGTGCCGCGCTATCTCACCAGGAAACGGATTGGAGAGTTCATCGCCTTCGGGTTATTGACTAGTCTAGCCACGGCCTGTCTGACGACGCTGATTATCGCGATCACGGTGTATAGTCTCGTGTCTATTTTTCCCGAAGTCGAGGGCCAGTTTACATTGATAGCCATATTTACTGTACTAGCGCTGGTCAACGGTATCCTAGCTACCATCATCAGCGGTTTCATTACGTGGTATGCCGATATGCATATTAAGGAAATACTGATTAACAAGAACTTACAAGCCGAGTTGGCTTTACTAAAAGCGCAAATCAATCCACATTTTCTGTTCAATACGTTAAACAACATCGACGTACTGATTGAGCGAGATGCGTCAAGGGCCTCTTTATACCTCAATAAATTATCGGATTTACTTCGGTTTGTGCTCTACGAAGCTCAGCATGATCAGGTTCCATTGGCTAAAGAACTGAAATACATCGAGAAGTATATTGATTTACAGAAGATTAGAACAACCAATAGCCATTTTATCGACCTAAAGATTGAGGGTGATGCAGAATCGATCAGTATTGCTCCTATGATTTTTATCCCTTATCTTGAAAATGCCTTCAAGCACTCAACAAACAAGAAAATTGATGGAGCAATCCGTATTCATATATCAATTGACCACGAACGAGTTACGTTCGAGTGCATCAATATCATTGACAAACATAAGCGCAATGATCAAGCGCCCGGCGGGCTTGGTAACCAGTTATTAAAACAACGACTGGATTTACTTTATCCTAATCGGCACACATTGTCTATTCAGGCGAATCCTGATCAATACGCCGTTCATTTAAGTTTGCAACTCCATGCGTCTCAACTGCCTGCTTATTGAAGATGAACCACTAGCTCTATTGCGACTGAAAGAGTACGTAGAGCGTGTCCCATTTTTGCGATTGCATCAGGCATTTGACAATGGATTAGAGGCCATACCGACCCTTCAAAACGAATCAATCGATCTACTCTTTCTGGATATTGAAATGGATGGTTTTTCTGGGCTTCAGTTACTGGAAACCCTGCCCCACCGACCAGCCGTTATTTTAACCACGGCATTTGATGAATATGCTTTGCGAGGCTATGAGTTTGGTGTTGCCGATTATTTGCTCAAACCCTACACATTTGAGCGGTTTCTGCAAGCCGTAATGCGGGTTCAGGAACGACTACAGGCTGGTCGTAAAGTTGAGGAAAACACGTTTTTGTTTGTCAAAACAGAGTACCGGCTTCAAAAAGTAGGCTTTGATGATATTCTCTTCATTGAAGGCATGCGCGACTATCGGCGACTCCATTTACGAAACGAAAAAATTATGACGCTGGAAACATTTCGGGATTTGGAGGCAGTGCTGCCAACTCGAAAATTCTGTCGAGTTCATAAATCGTACGTAGTTGCCATCGACAAAATCGAATCCATAGAACGGGAGCGAATAAAAATTCGGCAGGAATTAATTCCAATATCCACTACGTATCGCGACCATTTCTATGAGCTAATTGGGCGTATTTAAGCGTAATGAATACCTCTTAGAGACTTTGCGCTTACTCCTGCGCCTTTGCGTTTAGAAAGTATGTCCTAATGCCAATCGCTCCACGCCAGCCTTCACTAATTCCTCCAATTGTTCTTCAGTGGCTCCATCGGCCACAATCTTAACGCCCACTGATTGGGGAACGAGTTGTCGAAACTGTAGAGCTGTTTCGAGCGAAAACGTAGCAGGAAGGACACCCGTACTATTTTTAAGAAAATCGGCTCCGGCATCGGTAGCCAGTTTGATCACCGTCCGAATTTGCTCCTGATCGAGCAGCGAGGTTTCCAGAATGACCGTAAAAAACTTCTCCTGTGCATGAACCATCGACACCAGTTTCGCCAGTTCAATTTTGAGCCAGACCGAGGCTGGAGAAAATAACGCCGACGTATTCAGAACTACTTCTATCTCGCTAGCACCATCCTTCAGAGCCCACTCTATTTCGGTTTGCTTGGCTTCCGTACGCTGATAGCCAAATGGGTAGCCGATAACCGTCGAGAGGATAGCCGGATGCGTATCGCCCAGTTCGCGCCGAAATTTCTTCACCCAAAACGGCGCAACAGTTAGTCCAGCCATTCCTAATTGTGTCACCTCATCGAGCGCTTCATACTGCTCGTTGATCGTTACGCCAGGATGAAGCAACGTCCGTTCGATGTAAGGGAAGAGGTGGTTCATAAGGCAAAAGAGCGAAAGAGTGAATGAGGGAAAGAGCGAATTGCTGACGCAGGTGTATCGCTCTTTCCCTCATTCACTCTTTCGCTCTTTAATTTACGAATTAAAGTACTTCAGCTTTACAACCTCTTTTGGGTCGAGGAAGCGCCACTTGCCGCGCGGTAACTCTTTCTTGGTCAGACCTGCGTAGGTAGTCCGATCCAGCTTGGTCACTTCATAACCGAAGTTTTCAAAGATTCGGCGTACAATGCGGTTACGGCCTGAGTGAATTTCAATACCTACAACATACGCATCGGGCGTTACAATACTGAGCGCATCGGGTTTGATTGGGCCATCTTCGAGATCGAATCCTTTTTTGATAGCCTCAAAATGCTCGTCTGTGATTGGCTTATCCAGTTCAACCTGATAGATTTTACGAACGTTATACGAAGGGTGTGTCAGTTTGTCCGCTAATTCACCATCATTGGTCATCAGTAGCAGACCTGTTGTATTACGGTCTAACCGGCCCACTGGGTACATGCGGAAGCTGCCTGCATCGGCCACCAGTTCCATAACCGTTTTGCGTTCATTTGGGTCTTCGGTCGTGGTGATGTAATCTTTTGGTTTATTCAGCAAAACGTACACGAATCGCTCTGGATTCAAGACTTTGTTGCCGTACTTAACCGTATCGCCCTCTTTCACTTTGTAGCCCATTTCGGTCACGACTTTGCCATTTACCGAAATTTCACCCTTTGCAATGAGTTCATCCGCTTCCCGACGCGAGCAAACACCCGAGTTGGCAATATATCGGTTCAAGCGGGTTAGAGTTGGTCCGTCATTACGTAGCCCGTCGTTTTGTAATCCGTCGGCTTGGCCTTCTGTGCGTTTTGACTTACCGCCCCCACTCTTACGGTCGATACGGCGCTCTTCTGTATTACCACGGTCCTGGCGAAGTGCTGCATTCTCGCGTGCCAGTTCCAGATTATAGTTTGGTGCCTTGCTATAATTCCCTGTCCGCCGATCACCCGAATCTTTGCGTTGTTGTCCCGAGAAACGAGTATCTCCCGTTGGACGGTCGCCGTCGCGGGAACCACGATCCCGGCGGTCATTACCTCGTTGATCGTCACTACCAAAGCGGTTGCGCGCATCGGCTTCCCGGTTGAAACCACCTACTCGTTTGAAAGTTGGCTTAGAGGATTGTCCATCGCGCGAGAAACGAGAGGGTTTATCTGAGCGGTCGATACGTGTCCGACGAGAATCGCCATCCGAAGGTCGATCTTTCCGATCATTATCCCGTGGTCCACTTTCCCGATTAAATCGGGGCGAACCAGTTGGGCGGTCGTTATCGCGGCTAGGCCGATCGCGGTCAGGACGATCATTGTTGTTACGTTCAAATCGGGGTGATCCAGTCGGGCGGTCATCCCGACTCCGACGAGAATCGCCATCATTATCCCGGTTGTAGCGGGGTTTACGATCCTCTTCATCCCGGTTGTTGAATCGATCTGGCCGGCGGGGTGAATCATCACCCGTACGACTGGTTGGTCGGGGACGATCATTGTCGAAGCGAGGAGTTCTGGCTGGGCGTTCATCCCGACCGAACCGATTGTCGTTCCGATCCCGGTCAGGGCGAGAAGGTCTATCAGAACGGTTTGTATCGCGTGAATTGGAATCTCTGTCTCTGTTGAAGCCAGGCCGTTCGTTCGTATTTCGGTCGAAACGGGCGGGTCTTGTCCCTTCGCCACCATTCTCCCGACGACGATCGCCGGTAGGGCGGTCATTGGAACGGGAGTATCCACTCGGGGAGCCACCGCTGCGGGAATCGTTATCCCGGTTAAAACGGGGTGAACCTGATGGGCGCTCATCACGGCTCCGGCGATCGTTTGACTCTTTATTGAAACGGGGTGATCCGGTTGGACGGTCGTCACGACCTCCCCGGCGGTCGAATTTATTATCCTGTGGTCGCGCCGAATCGTCGTTACGGCTACGGTTAAAACGTGGTTGTCCGGCGCCTTCGCCGTTGCGGTCACGACCGTCATCCCGACGGCCAAAAGAACGTGGCTCACCATCACGGCGCGGTTCGTTCTGCTCTGAATCCTGATTCATGGAAAAATACAGTAAATCTCTTGTTTGTATGTGTAAATAACGCTGATTGTCAGCATTCTTGTTGAGGCAAGTGCAAAATGGGCTACAAAGGTAGGGCTTTTCAAGACAACCCAACTATGCCTCGTTTTTCCCAAACGCTTTTTATCGAAAAAACAATCCAAGATAGCACTCAGTCGTTAGTCAATAGTTGCCAGACGGTAGGTCAATAGTGCGCCTTTACCTGTTGGCCGACACACTCGACTATTGACTAACGCCTTTATGCTCCACCCGAAGCTACCACCACTCTATACTCCCGACCGCCGTACGACTAGTCAATCACTCATGAAACGGTATATGGATTGGCTTTTCATAAAAAAGGGATTGTATTTCCGCGATTATGACGACCTCTGGGACTGGTCGGTAACGGATCTGGAAGATTTTTGGGAAAGTATCTGGCAATTCTTCGATGTACAGGGGCACACGCCTTACCATCAGGTGGTTTTCAGGCCTAATCGGGAAGATATGATCGGTACCGAGTGGTTTACAGGCGCTACCTTAAATTATGCCGAACATATTTTTCGGCATAAATCCACGCAGGGTCGTGGCGATCGGACACCTGCTTTATTATTTGCCTCAGAACGTCAGTCACTATTATCAGTATCCTGGGAAAGTCTTGAGCATCAGGTGTCGGCAGTAGCAACGTATTTACGGAAACGGGGGGTTGGTATTGGCGATAGAGTGGTGGCCATGCTTCCTAATATTCCTGAAGCGATTGTCGCCTTTCTGGCCACAAACAGCATTGGTGCTGTTTGGTCGAGTTGCTCGCCCGATTTTAGCGCGGCCAGCGCCTTAGATCGCTTCCGCCAACTAGAACCAAAAGTGCTGCTAGTCGCCGATGGTTATAGTCATCATGGCGAAGACATCGATAAAACAGACACGATTGGCGAGCTATGTCGTCGATTGCCAACCCTGCAAACCCTGATTTGGGTACCTTACCTAAACGCTGATAGCGAGTTTGTTGGCAGAACTTCCGTCAACGTTATTCTCTGGCATGAGGTGCTGGCTATCGAAACGCCAGACGAGCTAATCTTTGAACCAGTTCCCTTTGATCATCCGATCTGGATTCTATATTCATCAGGTACTACGGGCAAGCCCAAAGCTATTACGCACAGTGTGGGCGGCTGTCTGCTCGAACATCTGAAAGCCCTTGCGTTACATCAGGACGTGCGTATGGGCGACCGTTATTTCTGGCATTCCAATACCAGCTGGATGATGTGGAATTTTGCTATTGGTTCCATGTTGGTGGGCGCTACGCTTGTTCTCTACGATGGTGCAGCCAGTTATCCGAACCTGAACGTACTATGGGAATTGGCTGAAGACGCCCGAATCAATCATTTTGGCAATGGAGCAGCTTACTATATGGCTTGTCAGCGGGCAGGATTAAAACCGATTGACACAACCAAACTAACTTATCTTCGAACAATTAGCTCAACAGAGTCGGTTCTTTCACCAGAGGGCTTCCGATGGATTTACGAGTCAGTCAAGCCAACAATCTGGTTAACAGCACTCAGTGGCATTACCGATATTTGCAGCAGTTTTGTGGGGGGCAATCCCCTCCTACCCGTTTATGAAGGCGAAATTCAATGTCGATGGCTGGGTTGCAAAGTCGAAGCATTCGATGGGCAGGCAATATCCGTTCGCGGCAAGTTAGGTGAAATGGTTGTTCTGGAACCGATGCCTTCTATGCCCATTTACTTCTGGAACGACCCATCAAATACGCAATACCGAAAGAGCTATTTTGACGAATACCCCGGCAATTTCTGGTCTGGCGATTACATCCAAATTACAGAGCGAAATGGCGTACTCATTCACGGTCGCTCCGGCGCCACTCTCGAACGCGACGGTGTACGAGTTGGCACCAGTGAGATTTACAGTGCTGTTGAGCGCTTTGTCGAAATCGCGGATAGCCTGGTCGTGGGACTTGACCAACCGGGTCGAGGCTATTTTATGCCTCTATTTGTCGTTATGCGGGATGGTTTTCCGCTAACCAATGAGCTGATCACACGTATCAAACAAACGCTTCAGAGTCAGCTCAGTCCTCATCACGTACCTGATGCTGTTTATTCTATTTCGGAAGTTCCCTACACAATTAGCGGTAAGAAGCTCGAAACATCGGTCCGAAAAATTCTGGCGGGTATGGATATATCATTGGCGACCAGCAAGGATACCCTTCGTAACCCAGCGTCTTTACACCAATTTGCCGAGTTTAAGAAATGAGGAATCTGGCTTGAGAATCCTACTAACTGCCAATAGCAGCTAAGTTTCCTTATTAACTATTATACAATTGCGCGTATAGCTTCTGTATTTTATCGCGACTCCGTTTAAGTCGCATTTTAACCGTACTTGGATTGAGATTATAGATGTCTGCTATTTCGTTAATACTTAATTCATCTTCGTATTTAAGCCGCAAAAGAGATCGCTCTTTAACCGACAGTTCCGCTAAAACCCGATTAATTAACTGCAGGGCTTCTTCATGCAATTGGGTCTCTTCGGGTTCGGGAATATTCTGATCAATCTCTTCCTCAGTCGTGATAAAATTAGAGCGCTTGGCTAATCGAATCTGATCGGAGCAATAGTTATACGAAATAGCGTATAGCCAGGTCGAAAAACTTGACCGTTCCTGAAAAGCTTCTAATCGATTAAATACCTTGAGAAAAATATCGTGCGTAAAATCTTCGGCTTTTAACGGATCTTTCGTCATCGATAGGCACCGACGATAGACTTTGTTAACGTAACGATTGTAAAGCGTCTCAAAACAGTGATTGGGCTGACTGGTTAGGTACTGACGAATCATTTCCTCATCGCTTATTGAATCAGTCATAGTAGTTTAAATTAATTCTCTGGGTTAGATATTCTAACTAAAAAGTTACTCAGATTGCTCCGAAATCTGCGTCTTAATATACTGAAAATATATTAAAAGGTAGAAAATCTTCAAACCAACCACAAATAGTTATATTTTATATATCATAAAGCCAGTCTGTAACTTATAAGTATCCTGAAATAATTATAATCTTATCGTATATTCCTACGAGTAGCCAGAGCACTATAAAGCGTAGCGTTGCCATAAATAGAGTCACGTTCCCGTAGTTTATGTATAGTCTGATAGCCAATCCGTTCAACTAAATTGGTTAACGAACGATAGCTTACCGGATAAGGAACCCAAGGTGCATTAGGCGTATCTGTATCATACTCAATAATGAGCAAATCGTTTACTTCCATAAGGTACCCGCTCATTTTTTCAAGAAAGGCAATCTGGTCTGATACGTAATGCAGCGAGTTTGCCATCAGGAATCCATCTATTTTTGGCAGTGGAAGTTCGTCACGAATGAAATCTGCCACATACGTTTCAATTTTTACCTGATGACGAAGGTTGGGAATAGTTTTAAGGGCCTTCTTGTCGGTGTCGATTGCATAAATAGTGCTGCCCGGCTGAAGCAATCCGGCTAACGCACGTGTAAACGTGCCGCTGCCTGCCCCTAAATCGGCCCAGACTGTTTTACGACTTGTATCAAGGTAATTAGTCCGTATCAGGTCAGATGCCTCTGTGTCTGTCATTTTATTATTCGTTTGCTACATCCAGACATATCATCTTTTCAGTCTGGTCAATGGAACTACCTGTCTACTACCCATTATCGTTGATTCGTCAGAGGATGTTGTAAATAAATAATGACCAGCGAGAGCAGGAAAAATGGCAATTCAATAGCGACTCCTTTCAGGTCTTTATCGTGCAAATGGTAGGCGATAATCACCAATATCCCAGCTGCTGTGATGAAGTTTCCCCAGACAAACGTTTGAGGTATCAGTACTAATACAGCCCCCAACATCGTGAAGAAACCCAGAATTGACAGGCTGGTTTTATTGAAGTTCCATTTACTGAACATGTCGACCATTTCAGGTTTACCACTAAACATGGCCCAACCTTGTTTAAGACCCATGTACAAAGCGAAAAGAATAAGTACGGCATTCAGAATTTTCAATGGTAGTGCCATGATAGAAGGTGAATTGGGGTATACAACGTAAATTTATAAATCTCTGTGTTTAAACATTCTTTACCCGGCCAACTAACTTGGTGAAGCTGCTGGAGGGGCTTAATTTTACCTGAAACTGTACGTCTTATTGTAAGGACATTCTCAACGTGATGCCAACACAACCACAGCAACATATCGTCCAGATTGGTACCAAAAAGCAACAAGCGGTTCTGTCGAAATCGCAGAAAGAGTTTAATCGGCTCATCCAGAAAATTGAAACGCTAAACCAAAGTCTGCACGATCTGCGGGAAGCTACTCAACATATTCAACAGCGTGTTCAAACCGACTATCGTCCGTTACTTACGCAATACAGTCGTTTCCGAGCCGACCTGGTTCGTTTGTTTGATCGGGCTTATGAAAGTAAAGGCTATACAAAAACGGAAAAGAAAAAGCTTGTTGATCTGATTCAGAACATAGCCTTCGAATTGATTGATAACCAGGGTATGGACGAGCTTAAGCCTATTTACAACAAACATACAGAAGAGAATTTCGACAAAACCAACGCTGAAGCCGATCAGCACACGGCCGAATTGCTTAAGGAAATGATGGGAAGCATGTTTGGCATTAACTTCGAGGATGATGTTGATGTGAGCGATCCACAAAAAATGGCGGCCTATGTGCAGGAGCAGGTAGCGCAACGGGAAGCTGCCGAAGCCGAACGAAAGCAACAGGCCGCCGAGCGTAAAGCAGCAAAGCCAAAATCGGAAAAACAACAGGAACGCGAAGCCAGAAAACAGACTGAAGAACGTAACATCACAAAAGCTGTTCGAACGTTGTATATCGATTTAGTAAAAGCGTTCCACCCCGATCGTGAACTTGATGAGGCCGAGAAACTGCGCAAAACCGAAATCATGCATCGGGTAACAGAAGCTTACGAAAAAAGCGACCTACTGGCACTACTCCGACTCCAGCTTGAGTTTGAACACATCGATCAGTCGCATCTGGAGACCCTTGCCGAAGAGCAGCTTAAATACTATAACAAGATTTTACGACAGCAGGCGCAGGAGTTAGATGACGAATTCTTCGCGCTACAAAATGACCTGGCGGCTATGACAGGAAAACCTGCTTTTGCGGTTAACTCGCCAATCGCGCTGGAGTTTAGCCTGAACAGCGACATCGCCCAATTGAAACGGGACATCAAACAAATCAAATCCGATATAAAGGCTTTTTCCGAACCAGCCATATTAAAACAATGGCTGAAAACCTACCGTATTCAAAAGCCCGATGAGTTTTCATTTTTCGATTTGATGTAGGCGCTGTATCCCCTAGAATCAATACGAAAAGATCGTGGACTACTCAATCGTGGCAAGATCGCGTAGTGATCAAATGTTTATAGTAAAATGTATGTGCTATCTGCTTGGCATGCCGCAGGTATGCTACCAGACAGCTATTGTTGCATACCTACGGCATGCGAATGAATCCGTATCAATCTCTCTTCTATAAACATACCATGCCTACAGCATGAAAACGGTCATGCGATTCATTTGCCTCATCAACACCTTCTACAATACCAACTAGTGCGTTTTTTATGAAATCTTTGAGTTCCATAGCTAAAAGAAAATGACCGCAGTTAGGGTTAACTGCGGTCATCAACTATACAAGAACTCTTTACTTTATCAATTCCGCAACGCCTTGCCGCCTGTTAGCAGGCTTTGAATTCGCTCCAGCGTTTTCTTTTCGCCTGTTAAGGAGAGGAAAGCTTCCCGTTCCAGGTCGAGCAGGTATTGCTCAGATACATTTTGTGGGCTGCTCAAATCGCCCCCACAAATAACGTAAGCGAGTTTGTCGGCAATTTTCCGGTCATGATCCGAAATGTAGCGACCCATATGCATGGCTGTAACACCCGCCCGGAACAGTGCGATACCCGTTTTTCCCTGCACCTTAATGTCGGTACGTGGTTTGGGTTGCGTGTAGCCATTGTCGGCCAGCTCAATGGCAGCTTGTTTTGCTTCGGCTAACAGGCGACTACGGTTCAGCACAATCTGATCAGTAGAGCGGAGGTAGTTCATTTCGCGAGCCTCCTGCGCTGAAGTCGAAACTTTCGCCGTAGCAATGTTCATGAACACGTTTTGCAGGATGTTCAATTCGGGGTCGCCGGTTTGGTAGAGATCAGACGCCCGAGCGGCCATTTCTTTTGTTCCGCCACCAGCAGGGATCAAACCAACACCCACTTCGACCAGACCAATATAGCTCTCAGCATGCGCAACAACACGGTCGGCATGAAGTGTGGCTTCGCAACCGCCACCCAGCGTAAGTGTATGCGGAGCCACAATAACCGGAACCGACGAGTATCGCAACCGAGCGATGAGTTTCTGAAATTGGGCAATCATCAGATTTACTTCGTCGAACTCCTGCTCTACGGCAAACATGAACAGCATAGCCAGATTAGCGCCTGCAGAAAACGCTTCTGTCGAGTCGTTCCCAACAACTAGTCCCCGGAAGTCTTTCTCAGCCAGGGCAATACCTTTGTTCAAGGCTTCCGAAACTTCTTGTCCAAAGGTGTTCATTTTACTACGGAATTCTACATTTAGAATCCCGTCGCCAAGGTCAACGATGTTGGCCCCTGCGTTTTTCCAGACGATGTTATTACTGAGATTTTCCAGAATGGTAAACGCTTCGGCACCCGGAATAACCTTGTAGCTTTTCGTTGGGATGTCGTAATATTTCCGCTTGCCATTTTCGACTTTGTAGAAGGCATCGAAACCCGCATCGAGCATGTCGTACACCCATTGCGCGGGTTTCTTCCCAAGCGACTCGATCAGTTCAACACCTTTTTTAACACCAATGGCATCCCAGGTTTCAAACAACCCCAGCTGCCAGCCAAAACCAGCCGTAATCGCAGCATCGATCCGGTAGAGTTCGTCCGAAATTTCGGGAATACGGTACGTAGCGTAACGGAAACCATCGGCAAAGATCTGACGGTAAAATTCACCCGCTTTGTCTTTACCAGCAATGAGTACCGGAAAACGCTTTTTGAGATTATCAATTGCCTTCGTACTTTCCAGCGTCGCGAATTTGACCTTTTCAGAAGGCTTGTACTCAAACGTTTTCAGATCGAGCGCCAGAATCTGCGTTTGGCCTTTATCGTCCTTCGTTTTCTTATAATAACCTTGCCCGGTTTTATCGCCAAGCCATTTATTTTCCATTAATTTCTGCACAGATGCAGGCAACTCAAACGATGCTCTCGATTCGTCATGTTGCATTTTAACGAGGTTACCCGCCACATTGGTCGTTGTATCCAATCCCACCACATCCGACAGGCGGAAAGTCCCCGACTTGGGGCGGCCCACCACCGGACCTGTGAGTTTGTCTACTTCTTCTACGGTCAGGCCCAGTTCTTCGGCCACGCGAATAGTCTGAATCAATGACTGGATACCGAGTCGGTTGGCAATGAAACCGGGCGTGTCTTTACACAAAACCGTCGTTTTGCCAAGGTACAGATCGCCATAGTTCATCAGGAAATCGACAACGGCAGGATCGGTATCGGGGCCGGGAATGATCTCGAGCAGACGCAGGTAACGCGGAGGATTGAAGAAGTGCGTTCCGCAGAAATTCCGGCGAAAATCATCACTACGTCCTTCCGTAAGCAAGTGCATCGGAATACCCGACGTGTTCGAGGTGATTAATGTACCGGGCTTTCGAAATTGTTCAACTCGCTCATAAACAGAGCGCTTTACATCTAATCGTTCTACGACTACCTCAATTACCCAATCGAAACTGGAAATATCTTTCAGGTTATCGTCAAAATTCCCTAGCTTGATTCTGTCGGCAAATTTCGGGCTGTATAAAGAGGCCGGACTGGCTTTCAGCATGGTTTGGAAAGCATCTGTAACAATGCGATTCCGAACCAGTGGACTGGCCGTTGTTAAGCCTTTAGCCTGCTCCAGTTCATTGGGTTCTTTTGGCACAATGTCCAACAACAGCACATCGACGCCAATATTAGCAAAGTGAGCCGCAATACGCGAACCCATAATACCCGACCCCAGCACAGCTACGCGCCGAATTGTACGATTTTTTGTTTGACTCCTGGGTTTTTCTAAGGTAGCTTCCATGGTTTAGTTTGACTCGGTAATTGGATTGACCCGCAGATCAGGTAGATGTAGTGGATACATTAGTAGCAAAAGAATCTGCGTAAATCCGCTATATCTGCCTTGTCTGCAGGCTTATTTTAAAACAATTAGTCTAGTGGCAGTTCTTCCGCTTCGCCAGCTTTGATGCGGGCGTTTTCTTCTTCAACCATCCTATTGATGTCTTTCATTACTTCCAGAAAGACAACCAGCTTATCGAGCGGGATTCGCTCCCGAATCATGTTATTGAATTGGATAACGCCATCGCGGGCCATTTCGCGTTTGGCTTTTCCTTCTTCGGTCAGGTAAATTCGAACGAAGCGTTTATCATTACCATCCACTTCACGTCGAATCAGACCACGTTCTTCCAGGTTTTTGAGCATTCTAACTAACGAACGCGGCTCCATACCCAGCAGGGGACCAATTTTGGTGGCTGGGGTTCCTTCTTCCAGATCTATATTAAGCAGCACGTAGCCAATCGCCATGGTAATGTCGAAGCGGGCTGCATAGGCGTTGTACATGCGTGAAATAGCATGCCAACCCCATTTTATATGAAAATCAACCGTTTTCTCCTTTTTCATGATAGGTGTCTCCAGATCTCATCTGGACGTAAATCTACCACTTTTTCATAAAAACCGTATGCATGCATACCAATTATCTGGTCGCGTAAGTGGTCCTGTCGGGATTTTATGAACCTGCTGACCGGGTGGAGTTAACCATATTCCAGAATTTACACAAAGGCCACTAAAGGATTGACTAATTCCTCACGAAGATAGGCATCCACCCTGTAGGTCAAAACACACAACCCGTGATCTGTTATGTTACTTATTCATTTACCCCAACATTTGGTTCATCAACCACATTTATTCCCGCCTACACAGTCGATATCGTAATTTTGTAACTCATCTCATCTATGAATGGTAGCCTGGTTAAGAATTCATGGTAAACAGTTATTAATTGGTGTTGCCTTAGCGGCACTGCCCTTGGTCTATTTTGTGTATCAGGGTGTAAGCTGGCGTCCGCTTAACCCACACGAACATATTATTCAAAATGGGCTGGCTTATCTACTGCTGTTGCTCTTCTCCTATTATAACCACACTGTATTTGTCCCACGCTGGTTTCTGGCCAAGCAATATGGGCGATACACGCTTATTGCAGTCTGTTGCGTTTTAACTATCGCATTTCTTCCGTATCGGATTGAGCAATGGGCTTACTTTAAAGCACCTCAGGAGAATACCCCGTTGGCCTGGGCCCGGCAACTATTTGTGGAAGAAATGATGCTGGAACCTCATTCTGGCCCGCCAGACCGGGCACATCCGGACGATCTTAATCCCCACGACAAACGAGGATTTCCCGAACCGCCGAATGGCCCGCACCCAGACAGGCGGCAAAGAGATCACCACGGTCCCCCGTTTACGCTCTTGCTTCCGGTTAAATTGGCTCTCTTTTTCCTATTGGGCAGTGTAAGTACCCTGTTGTCGATCTCGGTACAAACGGCCAACCGGCTCCGACAGGTTGAAAACGATCAGTTGAAAGCCGAATTACAGCAACTTAAAGCGCAGATCCATCCTCATTTCCTGTTTAATACACTCAATAGCATTTATTCATTGGCGATCCGGAACGACGAGCGGACAGCAGATACGATTGTCAAGCTCTCGGAGTTTATGCGCTACATCATTCGGGATGCGCATCGAGATAAGGTGCCGTTGTCAACAGAGGTTAATTACATTGCTAATTATATTGATTTACAAAAGGCTCGCTTACGAGATGCGGTTCAGATTGATTACCAGTTGGAAGGAGACCAAAATCGCTTACAAATTGCACCACTGCTCCTATTCTCATTCATTGAGAATGCGTTCAAATATGGCGTTAGCCCAGAAGAAGATTCCCTGATTATCATTCATTTATCTATACAAGATGAGCGACTACGGTTGTATGTGGCCAACAACAAGGTAGACGTTAATCAACTGGAAAAATCAACGACTGTTGGGCTAAAAAACGCACGGGAGCGACTTAGGCTCCTTTACCCGAATGCACATGAACTAGTAATTGAGGACACCCCGATGCATTACCGTGTTACATTAACCCTCACCTTATCATGATGAACGCGATAGCCCTGGATGATGAGCGTCCTGCGTTGGATGTAATTGAGGCCTTCTGTAATCGTATCGATTCAATAAAATTGGTTAAAACTTTCACGCGTACCGGCGAAGCCCGCTTGTATCTGGAAGCTAATCCGATAGACCTCATCTTTTTAGATATCAACATGCCCAAAGAGTCTGGGTTGGCATTTTTCAGATCTATTACCCAACAAACCCTGGTTATTTTCACAACGGCTTATAGTGAATTTGCCGTCGAGAGTTACGAAGTATCGGCCGTCGATTACCTACTAAAACCGTTTACTTTTGATCGGTTTGGGCAGGCCATACAGCGGGCACAGGCGCGGTGGCAGTCGCTACGACAACCAGGTAGCAATACCATGGAAAGCCCAGAGCAAACTTTCTTATACTTCCGGGTCGATTTCAATCTGGTGAAGGTTACTCTAAGTGATATCCTGTTTATCGAGGGATTGGATAACTACCTGAAGATCCATCTAAAAGAAGGCGCCCCACTAGTCGTACGGCTTACCTTAAAAGCCATGCTGGATAAGTTACCAGCCCGAAACTTCATTCGCGTTCATCGCTCATTCATTGTTGCCATCGACAAAATTGAAGCGCTCCGAAACCGGATGATCCTGATTGGGGATGAAGAAATTCCTGTTGGGAGTAGTTACGAAAAGGATTTCTTTAGCCTTTTCCGCCGATAGATTTACCCCCTTGCCAGGCAGCTTGCCGAGGCCATTCAATCAATAAAAAGCCTGTTCACCCCTACCCAGCACCTATTCACCACAAATCACTACGTATGGGCAACACTTGCCCAGGTCTTTACGTAACGGTTATTAAGTAATTATACTCTTCTTACAAAACAAGATTCATTTTCCATGAAAAGGAATATTCTAGTTACTAGCATAGCTTTAGCACTGATTTTTAGTGGCTTAGCTATCTTGGAAGCCTGCAAGTCTACTGATGATACGGTTACACCGACCTCAACTTCAGGTACTACGACTACGACCACAAGCTCAAGTGCTATCACAACGACACTCTCCGCTACGGCGACTACCACTACCTGTGCGTCCACTGGCGTAGCTCAGATTGTTTGTCTGGCTGAAGCCTTCAAGGCTACTTTGACTACTACGCAACTGGCCACGGCCCAGCTGACCTATTCCAAAACGAATGCTCAGAAATGGTCGAACCTACCGGCTGGACTCTCTGCCCGAATCGGGATCAATCTTGGTTCACTTTCCTCCACACAATTAGCCGCTTTCCGCAACCTGATGGTGGGCTTACTGGCCTTGGGTACGACCAACGAAGGGTACGACGAGATGATCGGCAATCTGGCAGCTGACGATTATCTGAATACGATTGGTGGCGGCTCCGATTATGGGGCTGGAAACTACTATCTGTCATTCCTGGGCACTCCCAGCACAACGGGATTATGGTCGATTCTGTTTACCGGTCACCACTATACCCAGCCTTTCACCTTCAACGCCGGGGCCGTTACTGGCGTCACGCCCGCTTTCCGGGGGACCGAGCCACAAGCAGCTGTTACGGCCGCCAACCGAACCTACCAGGCCTTTGAGCAGGAGCGAGTCGCGTTTGGAGCTATGCTGACGGGCCTAAGCACGAGCGAGCAGACGACGGCTAAGCTATCAGGTACATATACGGATCTGGTACTTGGGCCTGGTCAGGACGGTAAGTTTCCCGCCACCAAGGTAGGCTTGCAAGTTGGTTCGCTAAGCTCAGACAAACAAGCCCTGGTACTGAGTGCCATCAAGCTCTACGTCAATGATCTGGAAGCCACCACTGCCGCCACCGTGCTAACTAAATATACATCGGAATTAGCCAGTACCTATATTTCGTATTCGGGAACGACAGCGATGGCTTCTCAAGGCGACTATGTACGTATTGATGGGCCAAGTGTGTGGATCGAGTTTTCGTATCAGGGGGGTGTCATTATCAAGAATACGCCCCACTCTCACTCGGTATGGCGCGATCATACCTCCGACTACGGTGGTAATTAAGTAATTTTTCTCGTGAAGCATCAACCTTTTTCCATCAGCCGTTCATACGGATGGCTGATGGTTTTCTTAATCGGTCTTTTGGCAGTCGGGCTGTCAAATGTATCCTCGGCACACCCAATGCCTAATTCGGTAGTGCTGCTGAATGTACACGCCAACCGAATTGACGCTGAGGTGCAGATTCCACTAAGCGAATTACAGGCAGCTTTTGGTCACGCCGTTAACGACTCAGCAGCTCATCTGATTGACCGGCTCGGCCCTCAGTTGCGGGCTTACCTGATCCAACATATCCGTCCCCAAAGTCCTGATGGACAGAATTGGTCTGTATCGATAGGGAAATTGGCGGTACTGGAAACCCAGAACCCAATTAACGGAGTGTACCGCGAATTGATGGCGGAGGTCAAACTAGTTCCTCCAATTGGGCAGGTCGTTCGGCAGTTCGTCTTTTACTATGACGCTGTCCTCCATCAGGTGGTGACCCATAAAATATTGGTCTCCGTTCGGCAGGATTGGGCGAATGGATTACTAGCCGATAATTCCCCAGCTCAGGTAGGTATTATTAGTCTGGATATTGTGAATAACCGAATCCTACCTCTGACTGTTAGTCTGGAGTCGGGTAGTATCTGGTCGGGATTTTCGTCTATGGTAAAACTCGGGACGAAGCACATTGCCGAGGGTACTGACCATCTGCTGTTTTTGCTCGTATTGCTACTGCCTGCCCCATTGCTGGTCACTGGTCGTTCATTCCGACGATTCGGCTGGGGTCACTTTGGTGGGGTTCGCTATAGTCTTCGGCATATTTTGCTGATCGTTACTGCCTTCACCATTGGTCATTCATTGACTCTACTGTTGGGGGCAATGGAGTGGGTCCGGTTACCGAGCCAACCCGTTGAAGTGCTCATTGCGGTGTCCATTCTGGTGTCGGCGATTCATGCCGCTCGACCTTTGTTTCCGGGTCGAGAAGCCTGGGTGGCGGCTGGCTTCGGACTGGTTCACGGGCTGGCTTTTGCCAGTACGCTGGCTAACCTTCAACTGGATGCGGGCCCAATGGCACTGAGTATTCTGGGTTTCAACCTGGGTATTGAACTAATGCAACTCCTGATTATTGGTCTGACGATTCCCTGGCTGATGTTGCTGAGTCGCACACCTGCTTACCGGGTTGTTCGGTTAACCGGTGCTTTTCTGGCTGCCATTGCGGCTATTGCCTGGGTGATTGAGCGTATCACCGGTCAGCCTAATAGCCTGACAAAGGGAATAGAGCTGGTTGCAAGCTTTACTCCGTATGGACTGGGCGTATTGGCTGTGATCGCCCTATTGCTCACCTGGCGAATGAAGCGAGCGAACCAACTACCTGCCTAATAATTACTTACAAAGCCGTATCTGGTGTCCTTAATAAGTTGGGCAGCTTTTCGATCAATTTATTGGGTACACCATAACCTTTAAATACTCTCAGGCTATATTATTCACTTTAACAAAGCCAAAACGCCCAACTTAAAAGTCGGGCGTTTTGGCTTTGTTAACTATGGGGCACGATTACAGTTTCTCTTTCGCTACTTTAACATCCTTCTTGGCCTGGTCTTTTACCAGCTCGCCTTCCTGCTTCATGTGTTCTTTTCGATGCGCTTTCAGAGCTTGTTTATCACCCGTCGCCTTATCTGTTTCACGAGCCGCTTTATTGACTTTTAAAGCTGCCTTATCCGCAGCGACTTCGCCTTTCGCTTCAACAACTTCAGCTTTTTTCTTGATTTTGTTATCCTGGGCCTGAGCCATGCTCAAGGTGAGAGCAAGGGCCGCAACGATTGCAATTACTTTTTTCATAACGTTTTTTGGGGCAATCCCGTTAGTGAGTGTTAGTTTCATAAGAGCCAATTCACTACCTAGCGAATCTACTTATACCCATTTAACAAGCATTGAGTAATCTTGTTTATAATTCGGGAGTGTATTAAAAAATATTAATGATGAATAGCGTCGTTAGTTTAGCAATCGGGATGGCCGGCACTATGCCTTGTTCAGCGCTTTAACAAACGAAATTAGCTCTTGTATATTCAGTACAAAATCGATGGGAGCGCTCAGTATGGCTTGTTGGGGCATAAAGGCAACCTGTGCCGTTTCGGGCTGCTGAACGATCGTAACACCTCCAGCCCGTTTAATGGCGCTCAAGCCATTGGTACCATCGGCATTAGCGCCCGACAGCAAAATACCAACCAGCGAAGGGCCATATACATCGGCAGTCGATTCAAACGTCACGTCAATAGACGGGCGACTGTAATTGACCTTTTCAGAATCATCCAGGGAAAACGTACCATCCTGTTCGATCAGGAGATGATAATCAGCGGGAGCCAGGTAGATCATACCCGGCACAATACTGTCTTTGTCATCTACCTCTTTGAGTGGTAGGTTTGTTTTGAGCGAAAACAGGTTTGCTAAGGTCGAATCTGAGGTATTTTTCCGATGCAAAACAATGATAAGTGCAAATGACAACGTAGGCGGTAAAGCAGGTAGCAATTTCAACAAGACGTCGATGCTGCCGGTAGACCCCCCGATAAGCACAATTTTACAATCGTCTATTACTTGATTTTCCGCCATATTTTTTCGGTTTCAACTTGCTGGAATTGAAGCTGTATGCTGGAAAACTTCAGGGTTTCTTTGGCTCCTAGTGCCAAATAACTAAGCGGTCCTAAGCTTTCATTAAATAGGGTTAGTACGCGCTCCTGTAAGGCTTTGTCAAAATAGATTAACACGTTTCGACACAGGATCAGATCAAACTCATTGAAGGAGCGATCCGACACTAAATTATGGGTCGAGAATACCATTTTCCCCGCCAGCTCTTCATTGAACTTAACATGACCATACTGCGCAGTATAATAGCTTGAAAAATCGTTTTTGCCACCCGATAGAATGTAGTTTTCGGAATACTGCTTCATGGGACTTAGCGCAAAAATCCCTTTGCGAGCGATGTCCAGTACTTCCGAATTCAGGTCTGTGGCATATAGCAACGATTTATGCAACAGGTTGGCTTCCTTGAGCAGGATAGCCATTGAAAACACTTCTTCGCCTGTTGAGCAGCCAGCATGCCAGACACGAATAAAGGGCTTGGCAGCTAGCTTACTAAGCACGTCTGTTCGGAGTGTTTTATAGAACAGCGGATCACGGAACATTTCAGTAACGTTCACAGTCAGCTCTTCCACAAATCGCTTCAGGTAATTTGGGTCTGATCGAACCCGATAACGCATCTCTGCAAAGCTCGGAAACTTATCCAGAGACCACAGCCGGTTAATCCGTCGCTTCAACGACGCTCTGGCATAATGGGTGAAATCATACCCATACACCTCAAGCAGGTCATTTAGCAAAAGATCTACCTCTTTTTCCTCAATCATTTTTTGTTGGATACTGTTAATTCCACGGATTCTGTTGACTCTATTTATGATAAAATCCGGCTATCAATTGGCTAGAATCATTAACATCCATAGAATCTAAATTATGTTTCCTTTAAATGCCTGACAGCAAGTGCAATAGTCGATCAACGTCAATTGGCTTGGCAATGTATTCTGTAGCACCAGCCCGCAGGCACTTTTCCCGGTCGCCAACCATTGCCTGTGCTGTAACCGAAAAAATAGGCGTGTTTTCCCGATTTGCCAGACTTTTGATACGCGGAATAGCTTCATAACCGTCCATATCAGGCATCATCATATCGATCAGAATTGCGTCGATTACCACATCGGTTTTGAGCAGTTCCAGCGCTTCCCGAGCACTTAGGCAAGACAGACATTCGAACGATTTAGCCTTCAGTGTGGCCGTGAGGGCAAAAATATTTCTTGAATCATCATCAATAATCAAGATTCGTTTTTTAGGCATGGTGTTGATTTTTTGTCTCCGTGCATCTGTGTATACTAATTTTTACTATGATCTGTCATAAAGCCAGACGCGTAGCAGAGACACCAGTTGGTCGATGTCCACGGGCTTGGTAATATAGTCCGATGCCCCGGCCTGAATGCACTTTTCCCGGTCGCCAGTCATGGCTTTGGCCGTAACGGCAATGACGGGTAAGTTCTTCCATTGATAATGTTCCCGAATCTTTTGGGCCGTTTCGTAGCCATCCATCTGAGGCATCATCATATCCAGTAATACGATATCAATTGTCGGATTCTCGGCTAACTTTTGAAGGGCTTCCTTACCATCCAGAGCGGCAATAACGGTCATGTTGTATTGCTCTAATGCCTTCGATAACGAGAAGATATTTCGCACATCATCATCGGCGACCAGAACTGTTTTATTGTCGAGTACCTGACTCAGTCCCCGCATCTTTTTCGAACCACTGTTGCTATCGGACTGTTTGTTTTCTTCAACCAGGTGTAAAAAGAGCGATACCTCATCAAGCATACGCTGATACGAATGGGCCGTTTTGACAATGATCGAATCCGCGTATTTTTTAATTTTCAACTCTTCGGACATCGACAGGCTCTTGCCCGTAAAGATGATAATGGGCAGGTTTTCGAGCCCAGGGTTTTTCTTCGCTTCTTCCAGGGTTTCGTAGGCTTTATGATCTGGAATACCCATGTCCAGAATCACACAATCGACTTCCTTACTTCTCAGTGCACTAATGCCCTCAGCAATGTTACTTTTCAGTTCTGATTTAATACTGAATGTCTCCAGAAAGTAAGCCAACGCTTTGGCATGCTTGGGGTTATCTTCAATGATCAGAACTTTCTTATGGTTGCGATCCAGCACATATTCGAGCTTTTTGAAAACGTCCTGCATCTGCTCAAACGCCATCGGCTTGTCGACAAAATCAATAGCCCCTTTCAGTAGACTCTCATTCTTGAGCTTGTGCGACGACATGATATGCACCGGAATTGGCCGGGTTTGTGGATCAGCTTTCAGGGCATCCATCACCTCCCAACCGCTCATAACCGGCAACTGAATATCGAGCAGGATACCAATCGGCTTGTAAATAGCCGCCAGTTTCAGCCCTTCGTCACCCCGAACTGATACGACCCCTTTGTAGCCTTTTTTGCGGGAATAATCCAGCAACGATTTCGCGAAGTTCGTATCGTCTTCAATAATCAGGATTGTTTTGTCCCCTTCCTTAATTGCATTTCGATCATCGGGAATTGCTTCTGGAATGGTAGCGCTGATGTATTTATCGGGAACGGCGGTTCCAGATATGGGCAGTTGACTCTGTGGTGCCGGGCTTATTACTGATTCTGTTGGGAGAGAGTCAGCGCCCGAAACAGGTATATGAACCGTGAATTCACTACCCTCATTCACTTTACTTGTCAATTTAATCTCGCCCCCGAGTAATTTAGCCAGCTCACGGCTGATCGATAATCCTAAGCCGGTTCCGCCATATTTCCGTTTGGTAGAGCCATCGGCCTGCTGGAACGCTTCGAAAACAAGTGGCTGTTTTTGTAGTGGTATACCAATACCCGTATCCTTCACCACAAAGCAGAGAGTCGGGTGGATAGCCTCGCCATCGCCGGTACGTTTGGTCTTGGCTTTATTTTTTTGAACCGTAAGGGTAACGCTGCCACTCGATGTGAACTTGATGGCATTCGAGAGTAGATTCTTCAGAATTTGGCCCAGCCGCATTTTGTCGGTTTCAATAACGGCCGGCACATCGGGCTCAACGGTTATCGAAAAATCAAGACCTTTCTCTTTGGCAAGCACACCAAACAGCGACTGTAGCTCATCGGTCACTTCCTGAATGGTTACGTCCTGGTAATCCAGTTTCATCTGTCCGGCTTCAATTTTGGACAGGTCCAGAATTTCGTCGATAAGGCCAAGCAAACCGTTACCCGACGACTGGATTACCTTGGCGTATTCAACCTGATCACCGTTCAGATTTTCGTCCGTATTCTCGGCCAGTAATCGGCTCAATAATAAAATCGAATTGAGCGGAGTACGAAGCTCGTGCGACATATTGGCCAGAAACTCCGATTTGTAGCGGGTGGCCAATTCCAGCTCGTCGGCTTTTTTCTGTATCTCGCTGGTTTTCTCTTCCAGCAAAAGGCCACGTTCTTCGAGTTCGGTATTGGTTTGCTGAAGTTCTTCCTGCTGAACACGCAGTTCCTCTTCCGACGCCTGGAGTTTCTGGGCCTGCATTTCCAGTTCAGCATTCAGATTTTCCAGCTCATTATGCTGCGCCTGCAATTCCTCCGATTGGGCCTGGGTTTCTTCCAGAAAGTTCTGTAACTTACTATAATCCAGGGCCGCATTGACCCCAATCGCCACCGCTTCCAGATTGCGTTCGATAAAATCGATGACTAACAAGTCGGGTTTGCGCAGGAAACCCAGTTCAATTGCCCCAACACAGGTATCGGCGTAAATCAACGGGGCAATCACTAAGGATGTTGGGCGAGTGTCGCCCAGTGACGATGTTATACGGCTGTAATCGGTCGGTACATCATCGACAATAATCATTTTTTTACGTTCAATTGCTTGCCCAATCAACCCTTCTCCAGGATTGACCATAGCTGGCACTTGCTGAGCAGCATAGCTCCCTGACAGCTTAAAACTTGACTCATTATCGACCAGATAAACCGTACCCAGTGGAGCGTCCACGTAATTGGCAATCGTATCAATTAAATACGTTGCCAGCTTTTTTAAATCTTTCTGACCCCGAATGGCATCGCTCAAGGCAACCGAACCAGTTTGTAGCCAATTTTTATTGTTTAAGTCTGTAAATGTCTGTTCCAGTGAGGTTGTCATCTGGTTCAGTGCTTTCGATATGCGACCTAATTCATCATCCTGTTCGTCGGTACTCCGTACCGAATAGTCTCCTCCGGCAATATCCTGCGTGATGTCCTCCATCACGGCAATCCGTCTGGCCGTTTCAACGTATTTCTCTTCGTCCAATTTTTGTCGGGCAATCCGATCGTCCAGATCCCGTTTGATCCGCACATACGTAAAGGAGGTAATCAGCATAGACACGATTGCTGCAATAACAAGCAGGAAAGGCGTATAGGTAATGTAAATCTGCTGCTGCTCGATTCGGGATTGAAGTAAGTTTTCTTCCTCTGCTTTCAGCCGGCTAATCACGATCCTCAGCTTATCCATCACCTCTTTACCCCTCAGCATTTCTCTATGCCGCTCGACCGTGTCACGGAGAAATCCTTTATTCTGCCGGACCAGATTAATAATCCGCTGCATCTGCGAAAACTTGGCTTCGTAGAGTTCTTTAGCTTCGGCCAGATTCTTTTGCTGGTCTGGATTATCGATCGTTAACTGACTGAGTCGATCATAGCTGGTCTGTACTTTTTGAAAGCTACCGTTGTAAGGCTGTAGAAAAAGAGGGTCAAGCGAGACAAGGTACCCACGCTGCCCCGTTTCGGCGTCCTTCATATAGGAGATAATATTCTCCGCTTCAATAAGTACCTGATTGGTATGATTAACCAGTTGCGAATTACTGATCAGTTTCTGAATGCTGTAAAATGACGCAACAAGGCTAATAAGCAGTAGGAGTGTTGAGATACTGAAAACAACCTGTAGCTGTTGGATTACCGAATTCGATGTTGAATATTTTGGCATAGGTAGAGGAGTAGGCTAGATTATACAGTTTCGTTAATCACCGGCTGACTAGCTTGCTGCACGGGTAAGACGAGAATAAACCGGGTCCCTTCATCGACGCGGCTCTGTGCCCAAATAAGGCCCTGGTGCTTATCCACATTCTTTTTAGCAATGGCTAAACCGATACCGGTACCCTCGTAAGTAGCTCGATTGTGCAGGCGTTGAAAGATAACGAAGATGCGATCCAGGAATTTTTCGTCGAATCCAATGCCATTATCCTGCACCACAATCCGGCAATACGCTCCTTCTTCTGAAGGAATACCGTCAATATCTTTTGTGTCGATAAGTTCGGCGCTAATGCGAATGACGGGAGGCACATTTTCTTTTGCAAACTTGAGTGCGTTACTGATCAGATTCTGAAAGATTTGCCGCATCCGACTCGGCATTGTTTCAATGATGGGTAGTTTATCAATAGCAATGGTAGCGCCCGTTCTGCTAATGGACTCATCGAAGTCCAGCAGCAATTCATTGAGCATGGCGTTAAGGTCTGTTAGCTGAAATGATTCAGGGTTCGATAGCCGTGAGTAGGCCAGTAAATCATTAATCAGCGACGACATTCGTGCCGATGACCGAATTGATCGATCGAGGTAAGAAACGGCTTCCTCATTGCCTTTGAGGTACTTTTCCTTAATGGTGTCGTTCAACAGCTGGATCTTTCGCAGAGGTTCTTTCAGGTCGTGCGACACGACCCAGGTGAATTGCTGCAATTCATGGTTGGTTCGCTCCAGTTCCAGATTTTTGAGCAGGAGTTCATTGGTGCGTAACTCAACCTGTTGTTCAAGCAGTTCGGCTGCCAGTTTTTGCGGATGAATATCGGTAAAAGTGCCGATCCAGCGGATCAATACATCCTGCTGTCGGATAGGTAGTATACGTAGCAAATGGTAGCGGTACTCGCCCGTTATTAAGTCTTTTAAACGGACCTCGCGGGTAAATTCGGCACTCTGGGCAAATAGCTGATCCCACTCATGGCACAGCATATCCTGTGTGTGGGTTTCCGGAAATGTCTTGGCGCTGGTAGCGTAGCGAAACCAGTGCTGGTTTACGTATTCAATCTGGCCATCGGGAGCCACGGTGAAAGCCATTTGAGGCAAGGTGGACATTACCGCCTGTAACTCCTGAATACGCGCAGCTAACTCCTCCTGAGCACGTTTACGCACATCAACCTCTTTTCGTAGCGAATCCTGTGTAGCCCGCAGTTCCTGTTGCTGCTCATAAAGTCTGTGCAGCGTTTTGACTTTCAGGACCAGTATATCCGGATCGACGGGCTTGGTCAGGTAATCGACTCCACCAGACGTATAGCCCTGAGTAATGAATTTTTTTTCGGTGTTAACAGCCGACAGGAAAATAATGGACGTATCCCTGGCTCTACTGAATCCCGAAATAGCGTTGGCTACTTCAAAACCATCCATGCCCGGCATTTGTACGTCAAGAATGATGACGGCGTAATCCGTTTTAAGGATTTTTTTCAGGGCTTCCTCCCCCGATTCGGCAGTATCCACCGAAAATCGATGCAGCTCAAGAATCTTCTTTAACGGGAGAATATTTTCCTGTCTGTCATCAACAATAAGAATCATGTCAGGGTATTAATTAGAACGTTGAATAAAATGGCCCCTTCACAAAAAAGCGGTCTCGTAGCAACCAGATGGCAAATGCAGCCTATAAAAGCCTAAAATTAATGAGTTACACGAATATTCGCCAGAATTCTGATGCTAGGCAGAAAACAGCGAATTAACCGTAAGCATAAGATAGTCACTCGTACTGGCTGGATGTAACTACATTTTCACTTCTTACTCTATTTATAACCCAGGAATGCGCAGTATTGTGTGCCTGCGAGCGCAACGGCTTGCTGCTGTTCTTCTGAGAGCGGAAAAAACAAATGAGTATCAACCGTAACGGCAGCCTTCTTTATCGTACGTTTCCAGGTGCCTACCACTCGCCCATCGACAACAATGACTGGGCTAAAAATACCATTACCCGCACTCACAATCTGGCTAAGCCCCAATGAGCCTAGTGGCGCTGTCCGATCTTTGTAGGCTACTAAGTATTCGTCGAACGATGGTAACAAATGAACGGTTGGCAATACCGTATAATCAAGAGTTTGAGAAGCCATCCAGCATGTCTGGCCCTGTATAACTTCTGAGATCAGCCTGGATTTAGCTAAGTCAAGTCCTTCTTTTACTTCTGTAACCGTTAAGCCCGACCACCACACGAAATCCTGTAGCGTAGCCGGCCCGTGGCTCGTAAAATAACGTATGGTAAGGCTGGCTAAAGCTTCATCACGTACTAGTCGGTTAGTATGAGGAAACCATTCGTCCAGTAGCGTAAATGTAAATTCTTTGCCTCGTCGATTACCAAAGCAAATCAGACCATCGAAAGCAGCGTTGCCTAACAGAAAATTCAGGCGTAAATCGTGGGTGAGAATGCCAGACTGCGTAAGTGCATCTTTCAGCTCGGGACGGGTTAACTGCTGCCCACCTTCCAACGCACGAATCATGGCCGTCTGACTTTTCGCAAATACAGCTTCGTTTAAGTCGAGCTTGCGGTAGTGAGTTCCGCATTGTGACGCAAGTCGGTGCCTGACTAGCGTTAATAACCACCGGATATCCTCAGCGGCTATAAGGTGTAACGTACTCCGTAATGCCCAGGTACGAATAATGGACTTATCGGCAATGGCTTGTTCAATGGCAGCATCGGTTGTGTTGGGTAAACGCAGGCCAACTGCCCATTTGGCGGCAGCATAATCCTGTGCCTGCATTGCCCCAAACCAGGCGACCAACTCAGCTGGCCGGGTAAATAATGGCTGAGCCAATTGTTGATTAATAAGCCGATGCTGAATAAGGGGTGAATCTGGCATTTTAGTTGGGCCATCCTACTGGTTTAAATGGCGTTCGTTGATCAATAGGGCCACAGACAGCCGTAGGCGGACGAGACGGGCCACCAATGATAAACGTGGGGCCAGGGGATGGTGGGGGCAGATCTTCTGGATGGGGAACACGCGCGTTAAGCGCATAGAATAAAGTGGGAGGAATACCCTCTGCATCTTTTCGGTCGATGTAGTACGGTTTAGCCACAACGGATGAAGCGGTAAAATACCCAACGACAACCTCGTTTAATGCCCTCACATTGTGAACATTCCCCGGCAGTACTGTTGGCGGAGTATCGGACAGGCCGCCTGTATTTTGCGTTTGCAGTTCAAACGAATTGAAGTAGTGATGGGCATCTTTCGTAATAGCCCCTTGCCGAATAACGACCAGGCAGGGACTACGCTGGTAAAAGGGAATGTGTGCAACGGGCCGTCGGGCAATGAGACCTCCATTGCTAAGCTCGTCATCGAAAATATTGATGATATGGCTATGCAGGATTTCCCAACATTGCGTTCGACAAAAATAATCAAATTGAGTAGCCTGAACATACTGATAAGGTAAGCCAGTGAGTGGATAAAAGCAATCCTCCAGCGGCTGATCTGTCGATTGATATGTACCATTATGTAAATCCACTACCTTATTGACAACATAAAGTCCCTGATAACAGGAGCGGCACCAATCTTGGCGTTCATACAACGTCCAATCCCATCGATAATAATTATGCACGTCGACAGGGTCCTGCGTATCCAGATACACATCATGGCCTGCTCTGTAGTGCATATCGATTGCCTCCGCCTGAGAAATACTGGTAGGATTAAACTGAACAGTCAATCGGTCAATAGGGGGCGGTGCAACAGGCATTACCTGCTGAGTAGATAGATAATGTGTCCCATCGTTGAGGGTAAATCGCAGTTGATAGGCATGGCCTGGTCGTCCTTTAAAATCGCTGGGCAGTTGATAGTTACCATCTATGGTCTCATGACAAGCGATCACTTCCGATGAATCGACAACCACTTCGACCGTTGCTTTGGTAATAGGCAGCGTCCCACTTCGACCCGTCAGTCTGTCGCCCTGCGCGCGATTGAGTTGAATGATCATCGGCTCAGCTAAGTCTGTAATGGTACCATCCACGACAATGGCATTTACTGCGTCTCTCTGGCTTTGGTCGAGGGGATCGACGCAAGCCAGAGGCAGCAACAAAGCGGTTAAACAACTGAATCCAAGTAAAACAAACGAGCGCATAGACAGCCACCAGATAGCTCTATTAAAACTGCTTTACGGATTCATTCTACTAGGCAGCCATGACAATTTAATTTATACAGATGTAAGGGCAGGCATTACTCACTTCGCAGGCTTTTAACGGGGCTGGTCAGAGCGGCTCTAATCGAATGAAAACTTATCGTAGCCAAGGCAATCCCCAGAGCAGCTATGCCTGACCAGACAAATACCCACCAACTGATTGTGATTCGATAGGCAAAATCGGCTAACCAATACTGCATCAACCAATAGGTGATAGGTGTAGCTATTAGCTGCGCAGCGATCACTAGTCTGATAACGTCTTGGCTTAACAGCATAACCAGACTGGCGGTAGTGGCACCAACTACTTTCCGGATACCTAATTCTTTCAATCGCTGCTGTGCAGAAAATACTATCTGCCCAAAAAGGCCCAGGCAGGAGATCAGAATGGCAATAATCATGGCCGTTTTAATAAGCGTAACGTCTTTTGTTCGCGCTCATACAAACGGGCAATGGTTTGATCAAAAAAATGATACTGAAACGTTTCATGGGGATAAATCTCTTTCCAGTTAGCCTCAATCCGGGCAATCTGAGCCCCGAATTGGTCCAGTCCGCCCTCACGGGTTGCCAGCTTTACGCTTATTGCTCTTTCGCTGTTTTGGTTGGAACTGAAGAAGAAAGGCTCAATTCGTTCATGGAGTGAATTGGCATGAAAGTCTTTCACCACGCCCACCACTACGCCGGTAGCCTCGTCCATGCCCGTTTGAACCAGTTTACCTATTGCATCGGCAGGCGTCCTAAAGCCTAATTCTCTGGAACAGGTTTGATTAATGAGAAATTCGCCGGGCCTGTTGGCGGAACTAAGATTCCGTCCTGCCAGAATTGTCAAGCCAAACAAAGGCACATACTGGTCGTCAGCAAGCTCATAGGCTGCACCTACTTTGGCGTTAGCGACATCCACATAGCGGATATAAGTTTGCGCATGCCTCTTGGCGGCTGGTGTTTCCAGATGGGTACTCACTTGACGAACACTTGGTAGCTGCCTGATCCGTTCGGCAAACACACCAGACCGATCCTGGGGATTACTCCATGCGGTATAAAACGTGACAATGGCATCGTGCTCAAATCCCAGATCCTTATTCATAATAAATCGGATTTGGTTGCCGGCAATAAAGGTGCAAGCCATAAAAATAAGCGAGATGACGAACTGAAAAACGATCAGTGACTTTCGGAAATAGCTTTTGTTATTTAGTTTCCCTACTCCTCGGCCTTTCAGGCTATTAACAGGCGAATAGGACGCTATAATCGTTGCTGGATAATATCCGGCTACCAGCGAGGTCATCAAAATCACCGACAGCAGGAAGGCAATTGTAGTTGGACTTAGCAAACCTGAACTTACACCAGGCGGTATCATGTCAGGAAATGCATAGATAACGGGTAGCGTAAGAGCGATAGAAAGCCCACCCACCAGTAGTGTAAGTAGCCATGTTTCAACCAAAAATTGACCGATCAAACTGGTCCGGTTGCTACCTAAGGCTTTCCTGACACCAATTTCTTTAGCCCTACCTATCGATTGGGCTGTCGACAGAGTAATAAAATTAATAATGGCAATGAGCAGGCTAAAGGCAGCAATACCCATCAGTCCATACAAGGTTGGCCGATGGGCTTTGCGGGAGTAATTATCCCGATAGTTACTGTCAAAATGAAGATCGGAAAGCGGTTGGAGGGTTAAGGTAGTCGTAAAGCCTGAGTAGGGAGGAACATGACGGCTTAAAAATTGGGGAAATTGCTTTTCTACCTGACCGGGATTCTGCCCGATTGCCAGCTTGGCAAATCCCTGTGCATTCGGATTCCAGTTCCCCCAATTGTCAAGCTGGATTTCCTTCTTTAAAAAGCTTTGCCGGACAGTCGGAAAGGAAATAAAATCGGTAAACGTGAAATCTGTTTGCTTCTCGAAGTCTTTGACGATACCTGAAACCGTCAGTACGAGTGTACTGTCAAACAAGACATCCTGGTACTGAATGGTCTTGCCCAGGATAGCTGATAATGGTTGGCTCTCAAAATATTTATGCGCCTGACTTTCGGTCAATACGACCTTAAAAGGCTCCTGTAAGGCAGTGACCGGACTGCCAGCTAGCCAGTGGTACTTGATGTGGCTCTGCGACGATAATCGGTGAAACTCCCTCGCCGGGCCTGACTGCGTCAAATTCTCTGGGCTGTTTGTTACTGTTTTCTACAACCACCCTCGCATAGTAGTTGTAAAAGGTTGCCACGCTCTCAAATCCTGCCAACTCCTGACGAAGCGTAGCTGGTAACGAATTCGGAGTGCCGCCGATATAACCAGTTTTGCCTTCCGGATCTTGCTGGCGGGCAACAATCCTGTATATACGTTCCTTGTCCGGGAGAAATGTATCATACCCGATTTCATAACGAGTTATGAGAAAAATGACCAGACTGGCACTCAGGCCCATGGATAGTCCGAAGACAGTCAGAGCAGCGTTGGTCTTATGTCTATTGATTATACGCCATGCCGTTTTAATGGAATTTATTACCATGATTGTCGAAAGCAAGGGTTGCGCTATACACTTGTGGCTAAGACGATTGACTCAGCAAAACATTACAGAATCTGGTTTTTTTTGGTCTTAGTTCGCCCAATGATTAACCAAGCCGCTCGGAAATCTGGCCACAAATCAATTCGGCCTTAAACAGAGAATTTAATTGCCCGGCCCCTCAAAAGTTATAGGGCTGGGCGGCAGAAAGATGCGTCAATCTATAGTTTATTTACCCCGTTAATTTCATATTCTTGCACCCATAGCGTGCAGCGAGCCGTAAACCATGATTGGAGTATTTTGTTCGAGAAAATGACAACGTTTAATAAATTCAGGACCTAATAAGCAATAATTACTAAACACTAACATTTGATTCTCAATAAATATATAGTTGTTTGCATTAGATAATTTCTACACCTTAATGTAACAACCATGTTGACAAAGTATACCTTTAGTCTATTTCTTCTTTTAATACTATCATTTTTCAATAAAAGTTTTGCACAAACCCCGCTAGGCGGAATCGTAGCTGGTACGTTAACAAAAGCGAATAGTCCCTACGTTATTACCAGTTCAGTAAACATCCCCACTGGGCAAACACTTACCATAGAGCCAGGGGTAGAGATTCGCTCGATGTTTTATGGGGATCAACTAGTGGTCAATGGTACATTGATTGCCCAGGGCACAGCCACCGACTCAATCCGGTTTGTGGGTTTTGCCAACTCTGCCTACACCGGTTCCTCTCATGGGGGACAACTCTTCTTTTCCAACAGCACCAACTCAGAGTTGGAGTATGTAGCGATGGATCGATGGGGGGATCTGCAGAATTATAGCAATGCGATTTATGTCTACAATTCCTCGGTGAGTATCCGTAACTCCTCCATTCGAAACAGCGAAGGAACCGGTATTTACACCAACTCAACGATGAGTGTCACCAACTCAACGGTACAGAACAATCAGACGGGGATTTACATCACTGGGGGCTCCATCACTCCTATTATCAGTTCGGTGACATTTAGGGGCAATGCTAAAGCCATCGATGCGACGGCTGCCACGGTAGGAGGAATCAGTAACCTGACCAATACGGATATCTATCTCCGAACTGAGGCCTCCACGGTATCCTGTACCATCCCCAAACCGGGTTCAGGCTCTTATTATGTGTTGAACAACTATGGATTTACCATTAAGGAGAACACAACGACCACGATAGAGCCAGGGGTAGAGATTCGT
>NZ_WPIN01000059.1 GCF_009754945.1 Spirosoma arboris | reverse complement strand
TGTCTTGAACCCATAAAAGTGAGCCAGTGAAAAATAGAGTATAAAAAACTAACTTTCACAGGTTTACAAAGGGAAATGAAACAAGCACGATTCACCGAATCTCAGATTGTGGCTATCCTTAAACAGCAGGATAGCGGCCAAACAGTCACTCAAATCACCCGTGAACATGGTATCAGCGAGGCTACGTTTTATAATTGGCGAGCCAAGTATGGCGGCATGCAAATCGCTGAGGTCAAGCGGCTAAAAGAGCTGGAAGACGAAAACCGTCGGCTCAAGAAGATGTACGCCGAACTGAGCCTGCAAAACGAAATCATCAAGGAAGCGCTGGCAAAAAAGTGGTAAGGCCTGCCGAGCGTCGAGGGCTAGTCAGATGGTTGATTGATCAGAAACAGATTAGTCAACGCAAAGCCTGTCGTTGGGTAGGTCTCAGTCGCAATGCCTTTCGTGAGCCAGTAGCCATCAAAGACAAGGATAAAGCGCTGGCAAGTCGGATCGAGCAATTGGCTCGACGGCATAAGCAGTGGGGCGTACTAAAGATCTATCGCCGGTTGCGTAAACAGGGTGAGTTGGTGAATCATAAACGAGTCAGGCGTTTGTACAGACGTTTAGGCTTAAGCTTACGACGAAAGACGAAGAAGCGATTACGGGATGCCGTTCGTAAACCGTTGCCTAAAGCAAGCGCTTGTAATCAGTGCTGGTCGCTGGATTTTACCTGCGACAGCTTAACAGGCGGGCGTAAGTTCCGTACGCTCAATGTAGTTGACGACTACAATCGGGAAGCCTTGGGTATTGAAGTTGACTACTCCTTACCAGCCCTTCGGGTCACCCGCTTGCTGAATCAGTTGGTAGAACGCTACGGTAAACCCGAGCGACTACGGAGTGATAATGGGCCTGAGTTCATCAGTCAAGCCTTGCAGGATTGGTGTAAAGAAGAGTCCGTCGAGTTATGTTGGATCGAGCCGGGCAAGCCGACTCAAAACGCGTATATTGAACGCTTCAATGGGACGTTTCGTCGCGAGGTTTTAGATGCCCATATTTTCACGAGTATCCGACAGGTACGGAGTGTGGTCAATGAGTGGCTAGTGGAGTACAATACGGAGCGGCCTCATCAGGCCTTGCAGTTTATGACGCCAGTTGAATATCGGCAGGCGGCTTAAATTCCAGTCAAAACTGGCTCATCAAACGGGGTAAGGACA
>NZ_WPIN01000058.1 GCF_009754945.1 Spirosoma arboris | reverse complement strand
CAGACTACTGGACAAAACGGAATCGACGCGGTTTTGCCGACTTGAAAATACATAGCAGGTAGCCTATAAACTGATCAAAAACCAGCAGCGTTGCATTAAGCATCTCCAATCCCTTCTTGAACAGCGACTGCGCTGGGCTACTATTGCCATTCCGGTAAGTTTTTGTCCCGATTTGCTCGCTGACCGCTTCGCCCGCTTCCACACTCAGCACGTAAGCAAAGACGACCACGGCCAGTAGCAATTCAATCTTGGCCGATTGCTTGAAGTTCATTGATTCCAAATTGAAACCGTTCGTTTTAAGTGCTTTGAAACACTGCTCGATGCGCCACCGCTTGCGGTAATGAGCCGGCACAGCCTTAGCATTGTCCAGACTAGTCAGCCAATAAAAAACCGGTTCTGCCCGCTTGCGCGGATCCCTTGGCGGGCGCGGGTCTTCGTTGCGACACATCACTAGTTTGAGCCGACAGTCAGCCCAGTTTAGCCACGTCCACACGGCCCGCTTCCGGCGCAAGGCCTTTCTCTCTAGGGTTCGGTAGCTCGTCAGCGTATCATGTTTGTAGCACTCGCGTTGTAGCCGAATCACAAAATCAATCCCTTGTTGATGGAGAAAAGTGAACCAAAGCTGGCCCGTGTACTCCCGGTCAGCCAGCAGAATCTTCCCCTTTAGGTTGTACAGTTGAGCGGCTTCTTCCATAAATGACTGCCGCTCACACCCATTACTGTGGCCTTTTTTGTCGAGATCGCGCCACAGAACGGGTATGGCAACGCCTTGATAAATAAAACTTAATACGAGCAAATGCACATTTTTCTGACCTAATCGCCAAGTGGTTGCATCTAAAATAAGGTACCTGACCCGGCCACTAAGCAGCGCAACTGTACACCGCAAAATGGCCTTGGTCAACTGATGCGACTGGCTCATATTGAAAAAACGGATGAGTCGTTTATAGTGGCTGGCGGGTTGCCGGTTGGCCTTGCCCAGGAGCGTACCCAAGCGGTCTTTGACAGTGTTCATATTGCTACTGCGGCTGGTGAGCAGGGCCTGAGCAATGAGGAACAAGTTTTTGACGATTCCCCGGCTGAAGGGAGCCAGGTGTGGCGTAAGTTGCTGAAAAGTAGCAGGTAGCATTGGAGGTTGGGGCTAAGTATTGGTAAGACCCAATTTAGCTAGACTAGACTTATGTTCTCAAAATGTCCAGTAGTCTG
>NZ_WPIN01000057.1 GCF_009754945.1 Spirosoma arboris | reverse complement strand
ATTACCAATCAGGCTGACATGGTTCGGCTCGAAGAGGCTTTGCCCGGTATGACTACGCGGTATGCCAAGGCAATGGGCTTTTCGGAGGCCGAGTTTAACGAGCAGCTCCAACTGGGGATAGTCCTTAAACCCATTCTGAGAGAAGCGTTGACCAAAATCCTTACCGATCCCTTTTTGAATGTGTGAACTAAGTAAGTATTGCATTCAAACAGGCCTGAGCTATAAACTCGGGCCTATGCTTGATAAGACGGGCAAGTCGTTATCCTCAAACAAAATTGCCACCTGTCTTTGACAAGTGGCAATTGACTTTCTCACCTGATTCAGGTGGTTTCCAACTTAAAAAAAAGAGCGCGGAGGCCGCTGTCTTTTTCGATAAAACCTATTCGACAGGAACTCATCACTGAGGAAACAAAGGTCGAACCATGAACTTAGAAGGGCCTTAACATTCGATTAGAAAAAACTTAAATTTTCACCGGATCAGCGGCTAAAGCAAGCCGGTATGAGACTGGCTTTCCCCCTAATCTTTGTACATTTATACCGACACAAGCACACGCAGGGCCGAATTGCATCAATTTTACTTGATGTACGGCTATGGCTTTACTTACCGATAATGATGTCTTCGGCTTTGATGGCTACTTTAAGCGCATCGCCGAGTTAATGACCAATCTGGAGGGGCTAACCACAGATTGGTCTCAAAGTACGGTCGCTTCCGTGAATCGCATCCGAGCCTCGCTCGATGCCGCTCAAAAAGACCTGGCACCCCTGCGCGAAGGCATCAAGAGCCTGGGCAGTGTGACTCGCGAGGGAGCTGACCAAAAAATCACTGACTACATTCAGAAAATCAGTCAGGTCGGTCAGCGCGTCACCGTTGCCCGCCAATCCCTGTCGATCCTGAATGAGGCTCAGCAACTCAACGGCAAGGTTGTTTCGGACCTGACGGCTCGACTTAGCATCCTGGTTCAACGCTATCAGACCCTCGACGATCAATCGAAGGATTACCAAAAGCAACAGCGGGCGCTCACGGCTGAGATGAAGACCGTCACGCGCGCGATCGACGCGCAGAGCAAATCGTTACAGGTCGGTAAATCAGCGATCGATGCGGCTGAGGGCTCCTTGAACCACCTCAAGCAGCAAACCGCTGATCTCAAGAAGACGCTCGACGCCATGCCGGGCGCGTATGACCTCTCAACCAAAAAGATCAACGAGC
>NZ_WPIN01000056.1 GCF_009754945.1 Spirosoma arboris | reverse complement strand
TTTGTCATGAACTGTGTCAAAAGTCAAGTATTAAGCCAAATTTTGTTTGGGTAGGCCAAACCCATTGATGAATTCAACATTGTTCTTAACCACCACAAAAACCTGATGCACCAACTTATTCATCACCCCCACCATCGCTACTCGATGGCATTTACCCTTGGCCCGTAGCCGGTCATAAAGCGCTTGGCAGGCCAGATTGTACTTACGAGCAGAACGGGCCGCCATGTATAAAAGGCCACGGACATACCCTAAGCCCGTACGCGCCATCCGACCCCGACGACGAACCGAACTGCCCGATTGCACTTGAGTGGGCGCAAGGCCCACAAACTTAGCCACCGCTTTGGCTGACTCGAAACCAGCCAAACCATTGGTGGCGGTGCACAAGGCTTGAGCCGAAGCGGGCCCAATCCCCTTGACCCGTTGCATCCGCTCCGAGATCGTCTGTAGCTCGTGCTGGCTCATCTGATCCAGTTCCTCTTCAAAGAGAGCAATCTTGGTCAAGTAACTTTGCTGCAAAACCAGCAGGCTAGTCTTGACCTTGGTGCTGGCTCGGGGATCGAACGATAGCGCATGGAGTTGATTGGCTACTGCCTGGTGGCTGATTCGCAAATCATTCAGGTGTTTGTGTTGTTGGCGAAGCTGGTGCAGGGACTCATCGGCCAGTTGGGAAGGCTGGGGTTGGAAGATTTGCCCATAGCGAGCCAACAGGATTGCATCGCTGCGGTCGGTCTTACTAATGGACTTTAAGCTGGTCGAAAAACCCTTGCTTTGGGCGGGCGTCAGGATGCTAAAGGCTTTGTCGAGTAAGGCCAATACCCAAGCTAAACGAGCCGAATAGGTACCTGTGTGCTCAAAGATCACCTGGCAGTTGGGCGGTAACGGGGTCGCCCAGTTTTGCAGATGAGCCAGCTCATTGGGCACTTTATGATACGCCCACTGGGGTTGGCCCTGGTCATCCAGGCCGGTTTGATGGCTGATGTGCAGGGTGTCTTTGCTGACATCAACGCCATAATAGTGTGTCTGCTGATTCATCTTAAAAACGCTAAAAGAGAAAGTCTCATGCTGGGTACATCATTGTGAAACGGACTCTAGGTCCACTGAACTGTCCGGGTTCCATGAGTTTGGTTCTCCAGGCTACCCTTCATGACAACCGGTCTTGCTGACCATTCCGACGTAGGTATGACCCGGAGAACCAAAGATTATTTGTTCAAGGCAAACTTACAAT
>NZ_WPIN01000055.1 GCF_009754945.1 Spirosoma arboris | reverse complement strand
TGGCACTTATACAACAGAAAATTAGCCCGAAAATACGATGAGAAAGGCTGCTTTAGTTTGCTTACTAAGCTGTTTGCTGACTAGTCAGACCAGGGCCCAAACTGACTCCACGCGATCCGTAAGAGGACGAGTCACCAATAGCCGCGGCCAGCCGTTGGCTGGAGCCATTGTTGCCGTATTTAATTCATCCAAAGGCACGCCTACCGATCAAGATGGATTCTATCTTTTATCGAATGTACCAAATGAGGCTACGCTAGTGTTCATGAACTTTGGCTACCAACTGCTGGTCCAATCAGTGCCCAACCAAGCTAATGTTCTTAATCAACAAGTGCTCAATGTCAGTCTGGAAATAGCGCCTGAAGAATTACCGCCCATGGGTGCAACCGCGGCTTATAAAGCGATTAACAAAAATACGTCCCATATGGCTGGTCTATACGAACTCCCTGCACAAACAGGCGCAGCGATGGATAGAAAAGCGTATTTTCCCACGGGAACGGTGGGCATGATACAGTATGTGGCCCATCATTTACGCTATCCCGCTCAAGCCAAATTGGCGAAAGTGGAGGGGGATGTATTGGTCGAATTTACCGTTACCCCGATAGGAGCCATTGAGGGGGTAAAAGTCAGTAAAAGTCTATTTCCGGCCTGTGATCAAGAGGCGCTACGGGTCGTGCGGCAAATGCCTAGATGGGTGGCGGCTCAACAGCTCGGGCAACTCGTCTCATCAGTTTACGTAGTTCCTATTCGATTCGCGCTTAAGTAGGGCTACTAGCACTATCGTTAGATTGCATCTATCGCCTACGATAGATGCTTATTAATTCATTCACATAACATAAAATTAGAAAGTAATTTGACCTTCTTTAAGTCATATTGTTGAAATATTTATAAAACATACGTATCAATATCAACTTCTGCATTTAGAGATTCAATACAACTCAGGAAAGTCCGATTGAAGTAAAGAGCAGGCGCTTGCCCATCAACAATTTCAATAACAATAGTAAATTTTGCTACAAGAGAATGTTCAGCCATAAATTGGAAGATTGTAATCTCTGACCCTTTCAGTTTATTTACTAGAAAATTAGTTATATCTTCCAGAAGTAATGAGTCCATTGCATCTGGCGAGAAATCCCAAAAAGTATCTTTATAGATTGTAGCTTTTCCCTCGATAGCTTGACCTTTAATCCCTGTATTTGTAGGAGCGAGACCGACCAAATTTGTCAGGGCATTTGGGTCAAACTGTTCACCGAATATAGATAAATAAACTCTGATGGATGTTTGATTCATACTTGCTGTATAAATGGCG
>NZ_WPIN01000054.1 GCF_009754945.1 Spirosoma arboris | reverse complement strand
TCAATGATTGCAGGTTGTAGCCGGATGCAAATACCTTGTCACTCCACTCGCTGGCGTTGTTGATATGAAGTTGATAGCGGGCTTTAACGATTTCGCCCCGTTCATCCACCGTTAGGAACTGATCGGTGGCCAGACAAGCAGGGCTAGCTTTAGTGAGCTTAGTCATCCTGATGCCACTTTTATCTGCCGATGGACTTACCACCTCCAGTCGATCAGTGGGCGTTGACGTGCCAATGCCCACGTTGACTTGATGACCTAAAATCAGGGCGTTACTGGCGGCTACGCGGCTGTTAGCCCCAATAGCGGTGGCATTGTGAAGACCATCCTCAGCCTGTACATTATAACCCATTAGTACATTATCATCACCTGTGGTAACCGCTGTACCCGAATTAGGCCCGATGATTATATTGTTGCTACCTGTGGTTACGTTCAACCCGGCCTGGTAGCCAAAAAAAGTGTTATTATTCCCCGTTAAAGAGCCACCTGCTTGATAGCCAACCACCGTGTTCCAGGAACCCCGTTGATTGGTCGAACCGGCTCCCCAGCCGACCAGCGTATTGGCTGCACCAATCGTGTTGCCATAACCGGCCGAATAGCCAAAGAAACTATTGGTTGAGCCGCTGGTATTGTTGTAACCAGCATAGTTACCTGAAAAGTTGTTTCCCGAACCGGTGGTATTGGCATAGCCAGCAAAAGCGCCCACAAAGTTATTGTTGTCTCCTGTATTGGTATAATAGCCCGCTTTGGACCCAACGAACACATTGTAAGAGACCGTGTTACTAAGGCCAGCGGAGTCGCCAACCATAACATTATTGTGGCCGGTCGTATTGGAGAAGGAGGCATACGAACCGATGGCAACATTTGCGTAACCAGTGATATTATGATTACCAGCAACGTAGCCTACAAAGCTGTTGGCGATACCACTGGTATTGTAATAACCTGCCGCACCACCTAGAAAAGAGTTATTGACGCCTGTGGTATTCATCCCGCCCGAAGATCGGCCTATAAAGCTATTGGCACTGCCCGTTGTGTTGGAGCTACCCGCATCAGCGCCGATGAAGCAGTTGGTGTTACCTGTGGTATTGCTTAAACCCGTCTGATAGCCCACAAAGGTGTTATTCTCACCGTACGTTGTGCTTAAGCCCGTAGCATTGCCTATAAAGATATTATACCTACCAGTAGTTATGCTATTACCTGCTTGAGGTCCTACGAGTGTATTATAAGTACCAGGCTTGTTAAGATTGGCCGTATTGGCTACATAATTGGTTGGTTGAGACCATCCGTAAACAAAAGGGAATAGACCTAGCAGTAAGCAATAGAGCGATTTCATGGTCAGATAATTAATAGTTAGAGCCT
>NZ_WPIN01000053.1 GCF_009754945.1 Spirosoma arboris | reverse complement strand
GGATCAATCTCAAAAGTTGTGGATCAACTTAGATTAAGCATATAATTGGGAAAGTCGATACAAGAAGAATTCTACGTTGCGAACCCCTCGAAACTGACTCCTAAACGCCTTGATCTTGGCATTGAAAGACTCCGCCGAGGCATTCGTACTGCGGTTGTCAAAATAATTCAGGATGGTTTCATAGTGGTGCTGGATCGAACGAGCCACCGTGTTGAAGGCTTTAAAACCCGCCTGACGGACTTTCTCATGCCATTTGGCCAAACGAGCTAACCCGTACAGCTTATCGGTCGTATTCTCGAAAATATAGCTCAGCGATTGACTCAACTCATAAGCTGTCTGCAAATCCGGATACCGCTTAAACAACAAAGCTGCCCGCTCTCGCTGACTGAGCGTCCAGTCGGTGGACTTTTTATAGAGCACATAGCGACTGCGAGCCAGCAGTTGTTTCACCGTGTCGCCATTAGAAAGTAGCTCAGGTTGATACTCCAGCTGGTTGAGCTTAGCCTGCTCAAGGGCCTCATTCTCGGCCTCCAAGGCTTGCCAACGATACGCAATGCGCATGTCCTGAACCGCTTCCAGGGCCAATTGTTGTACATGGAAACGGTCGGTTACTTGAGTGGCCTTCGGAAAACATTTTTTGACAATCAGGGCCATGTTAGCGGCCATGTCCAGAGTAACCTCCTTTACCTTTTTGCGCTGGTTTTCAGGCAACTTACGCAAAACCTCGATTACCGTTTCGGCCTTGGTACCCGCCACAATCGCCACGATACTTCCTTGACCACCCTTAGCGGCTTTATTGGTCAGGATGGTATAAAGTTCTCCATGAGACAGACTGGTCTCATCCAGCGACAGATGGGCCCCCAGATTTTGAGGATACATCAGCCACTGTTTGGCATGGGCTCGTTGCTCCCAATGGGCAAATCCACGCTGACAATTACGATAGTGACGTAACAAAGCTTTGCCGCCAACTCCGTAAAATCCACCGATGGAACGGATGTTAGTCGAGTTGGTATCGACTGATTTGTTTTAAAAAAGCCGCGAACTCACTCGTCGTTCGCGTTCCATCCGCTACCTGAGTCCAGTCTCGATACACGACTTTTCCGGTTTGGGTATTGAGCCAGCGACGGCGTTTGATGTGAAGAAAAACCTGATGCCCTCGGATAGGGAAATCCTGAACGGTAATAGTGGGGAAGAAGCCTTTGGAAAGCAGATTCTTCCGTTCTGGATCCTGCTCGTCCGCGTTTTTCTCTTCGATATGAACCTGGAAGACGCCCTCAACACGGTTGATGGAGGTCAACTCGAAATTTTGCAGGATGAACTCAGGCAATAGAAACTGAATGATGGGCAAGAAGCTTTCCAAAACGACTCGGTTTGATTAATTCACAAACCTAGATAAATACAACCCCCTCCACAAGTATTGTGCTTGATCC
>NZ_WPIN01000052.1 GCF_009754945.1 Spirosoma arboris | reverse complement strand
GGATCAAGGTCAAAAGTTGTGGAGAGCGTTGTATTTATCTAGGTTTGTGGTTTCACCCCAGTCTAGCTCGTTTTGGAAAGTTTCTTGCCCTTAGTCGAATACCTCTTACCTGAGTTTATATTAACCTACTACCAATTAACACGCGTTGAACACGCTTTAGAAGTACTTCATCTGTATCTGGAGGAGAAAAACTACGACGAGTCGGATAAGCCCCAAGACCAGCTTTTATCCAAGGGCTTTCTACCTGAAAGCACCATTCAGGACTTCCCTATCCGAGATAAACGCGTTTTCCTGCACATAAAGCGTCGGCGTTGGCTCAACACCAAGACTGGAAACGTAGAAACCAGAGATTGGAGCCAAGTGGCGCAGGGCACGCGAATGACGACTGAGTTCGCGGCTTTTTTAAAAGAAATTGACGGATTTATCCCCCCACAGTACCAATAGCCTGGGTCGTCTTTATGGGATTGATGGCAACCGGCTGGCCCGACAATACCGCACTCAGTTAAGTGAGTTTGCTCATTGGCCTCAGCGTTCCCATGCTAAGCAATGGCTTTTATTCCCCCAAAATCTAGGTACACAGCTATCCATTGATGAAACCAGTTTATCGCAGGGAGAACTTTATACCATCCTAACCAATAAAGCGGCTAGAGGAGGCAAGGGAAGTATCGTGGCCATTGTGGCTGGTACCAAAGCCGAGACGGTGATTAATGTGCTGAGCCAATTGCCTAAAAGACAACGTAATAAGGTAGCGGAAATCACCCTGGACATGGCGGGTAATATGGCCCTGATTGCTAAAAAAAGTTTTCCCAAAGCGACCCAGGTAACTGATCGTTTTCATGTGCAACAGCTGGCTCTGGAGGCCGTTCAAGATATGCGGGTTGAGTACCGTTGGCAGGCTCTGGAGGCCGAAAATGAGGCCCTTGAACTCGCCAAGACCAATCAACTTATTTATGAACCGGAAGTGCTTTCCAATGGCGATACGCTCAAACAACTTTTGGCTCGTAGCCGGTATGTACTCTATAAAAAGCCAACTGACTGGACGCAAAGTCAGCAAGAGCGAGCGAGTCTGCTGTTTGATCGCTATCCAGATTTGAAGCGGGCCTACGAGTTGAGTCAGTCCCTAAGCTATATTTTTGAGAACACCACTGACAAACTCTACGGCTTAGGGCGATTGGCTAAGTGGCATGAAAAAGTGCGACAAGCTGGTTTCAAAGCCTTCAACACGGTAGCCCGTTCGATTCAGAACCACTATGAAACGATTTTAAATTACTTTGACAATCGGAGTACCAATGCTTCAGCCGAATCGTTCAATGCCAAGATCAAAGCCTTTCGCAGTCAGTTCAGAGGTGTACGGAACGTAGAATTCTTCTTGTATCGACTTTCTCAGTTATATGCTTAATCTAAGATCCTCCACAACTTTTGACCTTGATCC
>NZ_WPIN01000050.1 GCF_009754945.1 Spirosoma arboris | reverse complement strand
TGTACGTCGTCAAATGAAAGTGGACAAAAAGGGTAAAGATGGGAAGAGACAATTTGTTAAATTGTTTCACCTAAATCACCTTAGTAATGTCCAAATCGGTCAAATCATCCCAGTCTAAGCGTTCCGCTCCCTCAACTGCTGCTGAACGTAAACCCGCCCTATCTATCATTAAAGACATCCAACGGCAGACGCGTCGGCAGTATACCGCTGAAGAAAAGATCCGCATTGTGCTGGAGGGTTTGCAAGGTGAACAGTCAGTAGCCGAGATCTGTCGACGGGAAGGACTCAATACCAACATCTATTATCGATGGAGCAAGGAGTTCCTCGAAGCGGGTAAAAAGCGATTGGCTGGCGATACTACCCGGGAAGCTACTGCCCCCGAAGTACAATCCATCAAGTCGGAAAATGAAGCCCTCAAACAACTGGTGGCTGAATTGAGCCTAGAGAATAGGGTATTAAAAAAAAGTCTCAAAGCCGACGACTAATCGCTACCATCGTATGACCCAATCAGAAAAAATGGAGATCATCACGCTGGTGGAGCAGTCGCCATTGAGTGTGAAGGCAACGCTCCGTGAGTTAGGCATCCATCGCTCGACTTTTTATCAATGGTATAAACGGTATCTAACAAATGGCTACGATGGGTTAGCCGATCCCCCTTGTCGACGCACCAGTGCTTGGAATCAGCTACCACCGGCGGAGAAGGGCCGCATTGTGGAGTTAGCTTTGGAACGTCCGGATCTTTCCAGTCGAGAATTAGCCTGCCATATTGTGGATAATGAGGGCTGGTTTGTCTCAGAGTCAACGGTTTACCGTATTTTAAAAAGCCGGGGCTTAGTGACTACGCCTGCTTATCGGCTCATGGAAGCGGCTGATCAGTTCTACAATCCGACCACCGCTCCCAATCAGCTTTGGCAGACCGACTTTACTTATTTCAAGATCAAGAACTGGGGTTGGTACTATCTGTCGACGGTGTTAGATGACTATTCCCGCTACATTTTAGCGTGGGATCGGACCGCCGACGCGGCTATGTCCCGGCATGCAGGCCACAGACGTGAAACGAACAGTGCAATCGGCTGTTGATGCCAGCCGTTTATCTGTTGGTCAGCGACCGCGTATGCTGTCAGACAATGGGTCGGCCTATGTGTCTCGCTATCTTAAAGAGTATTTGAAAGGGGAAAGCATTGAACACATTCGCAGTGCGCCGTTTCATCCTATGACGCAAGGTAAGATTGAGCGCTATCATCGGTCAATGAAAAACGTGCTGCTTCTGGAACACTATTATAGTCCGGATGAACTGAGGCAACGGTTAGCGGATTGGGTGGCGTACTATAATCATCAGCGGTATCACGAATCGTTGGATAATGTACGACCTGCGGATGCGTACTGGGGTCGTCAAGATCAAATCTTGGCAGATCGGCAAAAAACCAAACAGCTAACAATGGTTCAACGACGAAAAAATCATATTTTTCAGCGTCTACAAAGTACTTAAAAGTATCTCTTCTCTTTTCACCTGTATCTGTCCACTTTCGGTTGACGATATACA
>NZ_WPIN01000005.1 GCF_009754945.1 Spirosoma arboris | reverse complement strand
GCTGACGAAGGAAGCATCTTAACATATCCTAATGAGTCAGTAAGGGAATTTCAAGATGTTTCCTTCGTCAGCATGACAAAAAACAAATAACAACACCAATGACACCTCATCTTAACGCTCCATCCCCATCTGTAACAACGACTGCTAACAAACGCCAGTGGTTATACCCACGTGTCGTGAAAGGTCGCTATTATCGCTGGCGGACGGGCGTTGCCTGGATCTTTCTGGCCATGCTGTTTGCCGGGCCATTTCTGAGCTACAAGGGACAACCACTCTTTCTGTTTAATATACTGGAGCGGAAGTTTAACTTCTTTGGCGTTACGTTCTGGCCGCAGGATTTTTATCTGGTTGCCATTGGGTTGCTGGTGTTTATCGTCTTTGTTGCTCTGTTTACGGTTATATACGGACGCGTATTCTGCGGCTGGATTTGCCCACAAACGGTTTTTCTGGAAATGGTTTTTCGGAAAATCGAAATCTGGATTGAAGGAGATTATAATGCCCGTCGGAGACTTGACGCATCGCCCTGGACAACCGAGAAAATCTGGAAGAAATCGCTCAAATACAGCATATTCTTTTTGATTTCGTTCTTGATTGCCAATACCTTTCTGGCCTACATTATCGGTAAAGATGCCCTATTGACAGTCATCACCGACAATCCGGCTAACCACCTCGTCGGACTGACGACAATACTGTTGTTCACCGGCGTTTTCTATACGGTATTCGCCTATGTGCGTGAAATCGTTTGCACAACCATCTGCCCGTACGGGCGCCTGCAAAGTGTATTGCTGGATAAACAATCAGTCATTGTCACCTACGATGATGTTCGTGGAGAGCCGCGGGGAAAATTAGTGAAAAATGAAGAGTTAAAAGTGAAGAATAAAGAGTTGGTTGTAAACGACTATTCTTCAGTCTTTATTCCTCACTCTTCATTAAATAAAAAAGGCGACTGCATTGATTGTAAGCTTTGTGTGCAGGTTTGTCCAACGGGGATCGACATTCGGAACGGCAACCAGATGGAGTGTGTAAGTTGTACTCAATGCATCGATGCCTGTGATGACATTATGGATAAGATAGGGCGACCTCGTGGTCTGATTCGTCACGATTCGTTGGAAGGTATTCAGACTCGTAAGCCGTGGCGACTGACGGGCCGTATGATTGGGTATAGTGTTGTTCTGGTACTACTGATGGGTGTTTTGGGATTCCTGCTGTGGAGCCGAAGCGATCTTGACACAACACTATTACGGGCACCTGGCCAGCTGTATCAGCGTGAGAAAGGCGGGTTGGTTTCCAATCTGTACCTGATCGAATTGGTAAACAAAACGCATCAGGTAAAGCCCGTTACATTCCGCGTCGATTATCCGGGAGCTACGTTGCGGATGGTTCAACCCATCACGAAAGCACCTGCCGATGAACTGACCAAAGGCATGTTTTTTATTCTGCTACCCGAGAAATCCATTCGCGAGAGCAGCACGAAACTAACAGTTCAGGTCGTCTCAGAAGGCGTCGTACTTGATCAAGTGAAAACAACATTTTTGGGGCCGGTACAATGAGCGAAAGGGTGAATGAGTGAGAGAGCGGACCTGCTCACCAAATTATTCACTCTTTCGCCCTTTCACTCTTTAATCTTATGAACTGGGGTAAATCAATCATTCTCGTGTTTGTGCTCTTTGGGAGCTTCATTGGTACGATGGTGTACCGCATGACTCGCGAGCGCATCGATCTGGTTAGTGAAAACTATTACCAGAACGAAATCGAATATCAGCAACACATTGATCGGGTGAGTAACGCCCAGTCAATCCAAGCGGGCTTTAACTTCTCGAAAATCATGACATATCTGGCAGATCAGCAGCAGGTTGTGTTTGTGCTGCCCAATCGCCTTCAGAAAGGCGAGATTACGTTTTACCGTCCCGGCGACAGTCGGCAGGATTTTCGGGTAAATGTCCCCGCGAAGCACCCAACCCGACAAGTTATTCCGACAAAATCGCTGGCAAAAGGCAACTGGCGTGTACAGTTCACTTGGTCGGATGGGCAACGGGAGTATTATAAAGAAGAACAGATTTTTCTATAAACGATGTCGCCCTGGCTTGCTACCGCTTTCCTGACGGGTTTGATCAGTAGTCTGCACTGCGTAGGTATGTGTGGGCCGCTGGTAGCCGCGTTGCCAGTGGGACGTTTGCCATGTGGACAGCGATGGCAGGCAGTGGGCTTATATCATGCTGGGCGTATTGTTACCTACAGTGTGCTGGGCGCATTGGCAGGTACGCTAAGTTTAGGACTGAATCTGATGGGCTGGCAACGTCCGCTGTCTATTGGGTTTGGGGTTAGTTTATTAATCAGTTTTATCTGGCGAAAAGGGCTCCCCGCTCGATTGCACTGGCCTTGGCTGAATGCCCGAATTTCAAAACTATTCGGCCAATACATACACAAACCCCAACGCTGGAGCTTTGCCGGATTGGGTATGTTGAATGGCCTTCTACCCTGCGGATTTACTTATCTGGCTTTAGCTGGAACGCTGGCAACACAAACGCCACTGGCGGGAGCTTCGTATATGCTGTTGTTTGGCGCGGGTACATTGCCTGCACTTTTGGGCGTCAATCTGGTAGCGAGTTGGGTAACGATTGTTGGTCGTCAACGGCTGAATCGCGTTCTGTCGATGGTTACCGTAGGTGTCGCTTTACTCCTTATAGGTCGGGGAGTGGCGGAGTATCAACTTCCAATTGGCCCGGCGGATGTTATCCCAATCTGCCACGGATTATTGACCGGGAAATAGCGGAGGGTTTTGCGAAAAGCGGTGCCACCGTTTAACTAAGCGTCATTAAGTAACCGTGGCACCGCTTTTCGCAAAATCCTCCGCTATTTCCTGATTAATCTCCCCGATGACTCGAATAAGACTTGCCTGATGAAGATGAATGTGTATATTGATTCCTTACGAGGGAAATAATAACACACTATTCTTCTACGACCGGTGATTATTTACGAAGCAAAAAATTGGTTTGGTGCACTTAAGCATTTTCACACCAGCTACAGTATTCGAATGCTTTTGCAGCGCGTGGGGTATGTGAGCGCCTATGGTGTTGTGCTAACATTGATCGATCAGCATGTCGCTGATATACACGTACCTTTTGACGGAACGCTCTTTTCACTGTTAGGTATTACGCTCAGTTTATTGCTGGTATTTCGTACCAATACCGCTTACGATCGATTTTGGGAAGGTCGCCGACAGTGGGGCTTATTAGTCAATTACAGCCGCAATCTGGCCGTTCTGATGGACGGTCTGCTACCCGATGACGCGCAGACGAATCGGGTTTTCTTTGCCCGAACACTTTCCAATTTTGCACTGGCACTTAAAGGCCATCTGCGCACGGGCGTTGATTTTACCGAACTCGAAGAAACGGGTGATGATCAACTGAAAACCTTGTCCGACTATGCGCATATCCCTAGCCGATTAGCCGCTTTGTTGACGCGTCGTTTTCAACTATTACGTCAGGACGGCCTTATCAACGACGCGGATTTAATTACCATTCGGCTTTATCATCAATCGCTGCTCGACATAACGGGGTCCTGTGAACGGATCAAAAAGACGCCCATTCCGTTCTCCTACAGCTTCTTTATCAAGCTGTTTATTACGATGTATATATTGCTGATTCCGTTAGTTCTTGTTTCTAACTATGGCTATTTTGGTATTATAGCCACCACCTTAGCGGCCTACGCCTTAATCGGCATCGAGATGATTGGCGACGAAATTGAAGAACCATTCGGACTAGATTGCAACGATTTGCCATTGAATCAGATTGCCCAAACCATCCGCCGAAACGTACACGAAATTCTGGGCGTAAAACCTTCGGCGACTGTTTTGGCTAAGGCGGAGGTTGATTATATCAAAGTGAATTGATGGCGTTCACCTCACCCCCGGCCCCTCTCCTAAAACAGGAGAGGGGTGACTAGCGAAAGATTCGCCTGTTTATGCGGATGACTACTCCCCTCTCCTGATTTCAGGAGAGGGGTCGGGGGTAAGGTAAACACCTACCCAATCTTCACCGACGTCATCGTCAACGACCCTGCCACAGCGCGATCGTTAAAGAACGAGACAGAGTCTTTGGAACCTTGCAGTCCTAGAGTATACAATAAGGGCAGATAATGCTCAGGTGTGGGAATCGCTAATGCGGCTTCCCGACCCAGCATGTTGTAATTAATGAGTGGCTTGGTATCGCCGTCGCTGATGAGCTGTTTGAATTTATCGTTGAGCGATTTTGCCCAGTCGAAGCCGTAGTTGGGTACGTCCATTTTATCCCAGGCCACCATCCGAAGATTGTGCACCATGTTTCCACTACCCATAATCAATACGCCTTTTCGACGTAATGCATAGAGTTCGCGAGCCAGATCATAGTGGTATTGTGGGCCTTTGGTATAGTCGATACTCAATTGCAAAACGGGGATTTTTGCCTCTGGATACATATGCCTGACTACCGTCCAGGTGCCGTGATCCAGACCCCAATCGTGTGCCAGTTCGACATGCGCTGAATGAAGTAGTGATGCCGTTTCTTTGGCCAGAACGGGATTGCCTGGAGCCGGATATTGTACGTCAAACAACGCTTTAGGGAAGCCGCCGAAGTCGTGAATCGTCTCTGGGAAATCCATTGCCGTGATTTTAGTCCCTCTGGAAAACCAGTGTGCCGAAACAACGAGAACAGCCGTTGGCGTTGGAATCTCCTTCGCCATACTCGTCCAGCGACGACTGAATTCATTATCTTCAATACCGTTCATGGGTGATCCGTGACCAACAAACAGAACCGGCATAAGCGGCCCTTTCTCGTCCAGATCGTCGGTAAATTGTTTAAATGCTGATAAGCTATTCATTGTAATTGCACCGGTTACCGGTTATAGTAATCTATTGAACACCAAAAGTCATGACTGAATTCATTTTTTACGGAGGTGCTGAATGGTCAAGGTTTCCGATTTTTGCAGCATGAAACAAGCATTCGTATTAGCTCTATTGTTAATAAGCTTTAATACCACCGCTCAGGTGTTACGGAAACGGACTGTCAAACTCATGGGTAGCCGGTTTGATATTACGCTGGTCGCTGACGATTCCCTAATGGCCGAACATGCTATTGACACGGTGATTGCCGAGGTGACGCGGATCGAGAATCTGATTTCGGACTGGAGACCAGATACGCAAATTTCGCAAGTCAACAAAAATGCGGGTATTGCTCCGGTCAAAGTAGATACTGAAGTATTTGCCCTGACGGAGCGGGCTCTCCATTTCTCCAAAATCACGAATGGGGCTTTTGATATTAGTTTTGCTGCGATGGATCGTATCTGGAAATTCGACGGCTCTATGACAGAAATGCCTAGCCCGCAGGCGGTGAAGAAATCGGTGGAGAAAGTAGGGTATAGGTATATCGTTCTGGACCGGGAGCACTCTACCATTTTTCTGAGCCGCAAAGGGATGAAGATTGGTTTCGGCGCTCTAGGTGAAGGGTATGCCGCCGACCGCTGCCGCGACATGATGCTGGCTCGGGGTATCAAAGCTGGTATTGTCAACGGCTCTGGTGATATGAGTACCTGGGGTAAACAACCCAATGGGCGTGACTGGTCTGTAGGCATTACCAATCCGCTACATAAAGACACTGTATTTGCCATTGTACCGCTACGGCAGAGTGCCGTCGTGACCTCCGGAAGTTACGAGAAGTTCGTAGTGTTTAATGGTAAGCGATACGCACACATTATTAATCCCAGCACGGGCTACCCAGCCACCGGTGTGAGCAGCGTAACGGTCTTCGGACCTAGTGCTGAAACGGCCAATGGTTTCAGCACATCGCTGATGGTATTGGGTAAAGAGGCCGGACTGAAACTGATAAAGAACTATCCGCAATACAGCTATATCATGATTACCGACGATGGGCAGATTTTCTCCTCTCGAAATCTGGATATAAAGAAGTATAGTTTGTAGAACTGTATGATTTGGTCAATCAGGTATAATTTATGAAAGAAGAAGCTTTTCAAAAAGACGACCAAAACGCTCAAAACAGAGCTTCTACGCATTCTAACCCCTTTGCCGATCCGGCAGTGGTAGCGAGTTACGCCCAAAACCCACCACGGATAGTACCAGGATTTGCTGACCTGCAACGTATGACTGCGTTACTATTAGCCGAACGGGCACCAGCTAATGCCCGTGTGCTTGTCCTGGGAGCAGGCGGTGGGTTGGAGCTAAAAGTTTTTGCAGAAGCAAATCCAGGGTGGCAATTCGACGGGGTTGATCCGGCAGCAGAAATGCTTGAACTGGCTAGAGCTACACTGGGACCTCTCATCCGACAGGTACAACTCCACCAGGGCTATATTGAGACAGCTCCTGAGGGACCTTTTGATGCCGCAAGCTGCCTACTGACGTTGCACTTTCTTACCCCTGAAGAACGCCGTCGTGCTTTGATCGAAGTTCATCGCCGTTTAAAGCCAGGCGCTCCATTTGTGGTGGCCCACCTGAGCTTTCCGCAAAGCGAGCCCGAGCGGTCGCTCTGGTTGTCGCGTTACGCTGGCTTTGCCACCACTGGTGGTATCGACCCGGAGAAGGCTCAAAAAGCGAGTGTTGCAATCAGTGAGCGGCTTCCCCTTTTATCCCCTGAAGAGGATGAAACTATGTTGTATGATGCGGGTTTTTCTATAGTTAACTTATTCTACGCGGGCTTCTGCTTCCGAGGCTGGGTAGCTTACAGGTGATAGTTATCGTCTTTGAAAACAGGAAGAAGTACGTCATCTACCATGATTTGAATACGGCTCTGGTCGATATTTCCCATTCGGATCAGGTTTTCCATTCGTATCAAATCAAAAGGAAGCATTAAGGTAATGATGCTCACTTCCCTCACTTTTTCTCCTCTTGACTGAGCCTGTTTCAATAGATCTTTCATGGCTTTTATATGTCTATCAACGGCGTGGGTATGAATCGTTGGCTCTTTCGTGTTTTCTTTATCCTGCATTCGTAAATAATAATAGTTGTTCAATATCTCTGCGCCTATCTCTAGATACATACGTTGATAGACAGTGAGTAATTGAATAAAATCCCCTCGTAAACTACCGGTGTCTTCCAGTTTATCAAAAAAATCACCCTCAAATAGTTTTTTGGCTTTGTGCGCATAAATATCCTGTAGTAAATCAAGCATAGTGGGCCATCTGCGGTACAAAACTGTGCGACTGGTGTTGGCTGCATCAGCAATCTGTTGAAACGTGAGGTTTGTGTGTCTCACCTCATTCATCAATTTAATGGTCGCATCGAATAAGCTTTCCAGTAGCTCGTCCCCACGTCTTCTCATATTTTTTTGTTCGTCCATAGTCAGTTTTTAATTAAGCAGGCAAAATAAGGTACAATTTGTATCTAACATTGATAATCCTCTATCTTTGCAATAAGATACAAAATGAACCTTAAATTATATAATAATGGAAGAGAACACTAAAACGAATGAGTTTTCCATAGAATCGCTGAGTAATTTTTTCAACCATCATCACGACAAATTGCTCTGCACTGCAAATAATAAAGGAGAACCCAGCATAGCTCTAATGGGCACTCCCAGACTTGCAGAGAATGGAACTATTGAATTTGAAATTAGTGATCCCGTATCAGTAACACTCCAAAATATGAAAGAAAATAAAGCCGTTGTCTTTATGGCCTATATCCCCGGAGTAAGAGCAAGGGATTATACAGGAGCAAGAATTTATGCGGAAGTGACCGAAATTCTGTCATCCGGCGAAAAAATAGATCATATCAGAACTAGGATAAGAGAGCGACATGGTGAAGAAAAAGCCGCCGAATTGCTCGCAACGGTAACCTGTCGAATCAAGAAAGTGCGTCCGGTAGTTGACAGAGGGCAGCGTTGGGATGAACCCCCATTTGGACATGTTTGACCAGCACCAAACCTAATAGCAGTCCATTAGTATCTGGCTATGAGACTGGTAAACGCTTACACTCTTGCCCAGTTTTGTCTGGCAGATGGTTTCGAGCAATTCAATGACGTCCTTTTGCATAGCCAGAGATCCGCAAATCATCAATACGCCTTTCATCAGCAATGTACTGGCGATAAAGTCTGCGTCTTGGGCAAGCAAATTACTGACATACTGCTTTTCTCCCTCCCGCGAATAAGCAATGTGAAGATTCGTGAGCTTTTGAGCCGACCGGCTTTTCTCCAGAAAATCTTGATAGACAGCAAACGAAGCGCTTTGCCGGAAACCACAGTACAAATGACAGGGTATCTGCTGCTTATTCTGGCTAATCATGCCCAGAAACGGAGCGATACCGGTGCCGTTAGCGATCATAACGACGACTGGTGCTTTTTTCGGAAAGTGGAAATGATCGTTGTTGACGATCCGGGCCTGAATCGTTTCGCCAGATGTTAACTCGTGTAAAAAAACAGAACCTAATCCATTTGGATGTAGCCTGACGCTTAACTGAAGTTCGTTATTCACTACCCCAATCGAATATAATCGTTCGCGGTGGTCGTTGACGGGATAGATAGCCAGCAAATCACCTGACGTAACCTGGCGTCTGCGTTTAGGTTGCAACCGAACTAAAAAGGTACCATCTGGCTCTGCGGTGCGGGTGTTATTGGTCACGGTTAACGTGTCAAAGCGAGGAGATGAAGCTTGCAGCAATTCAGATGAAACTGTAATGGGTACGTTTGCCTGTTGCGACCAGGCTTCGGCCCATAAACCAAATTCGTTTGGCGATCTGTCGTTAACTGTGTGAATGTCCACTACTGGGGTGGCCCATTTCTGCCGTGAAAGCAGTTGATTCAGCTCGAAGGCAAACTTGCAGAAATCAGGATAGGCGTGTGAACCAAAACCGAGTACAGAATAGCGAACAGGCTGATTTTGTGGGTATTTTTCAATCAGGGTCGCAATTTTTTTTGCATTGGTTGGCGCTTCACCAAGCCCGTAGGTGGCGGTCAGCACTATCAGGTGTTCTGCCTTAGGAAAAACCATGTAGTTGTTACACTCGGTCAGGAAAGATTTCTCTCCCTGCTTGAGCAACTGCTGATGAATGAGTTGGGCAAACCGAAAGGTATTGCCGTTCTCTGATCCGACCAGAATAATGAATCGACTCTCGTCGGCAGAGTACTTGTTTTTTACACGGTTCGCCAGTCGTTTCCAGGTTATAGCAAAACCGGAATAAATGAAAAAGAGGATATTACCGGAAGCGATAGCCAGGATGATGGCCCAGATACTAGTTGCCCGACCCGTATGTAAATCCAGGCTTAAGCTAGTCAATAATACGGCAGTCGGATACTGATTCTCGCTGAGGATATCGCCGGTAATTTGATTGACCGTGATTTCGCGATCCTTGAGTTTCAGTGTGTAGTACTCTTCTGGATCTTCCGAAAACGGAAACTCGATACTTTGTACCTCTGCAAGTCGCGTGTTCTTAAATACGGTAAAGTCGGCCAGCTTTCGCTGAGGTTGCGACTTGATCGCATCGAAATCAATTTTGGCGGAAATTTTCTCTGTTCCGACTAAATTAAATCGGGCTAAAGAAAGGTATGTTCCCGAAAGGGCAATGATGAAGATTGGAATCAACGACAAACGACCCAGCACAACGTGGTAATATTGGGCAAAGTTGTCCCGCACAATTCGGGTAAAGAATCGTTTGGCACCCCGTTGACGCTGGATAATCAGCATGGTGCCGGAAACTGTAATCAGCAGCAGCAGAAACGCAGTTAGCCCGATAAAAAAACGGCCGGCCTCGTGCAAAAACAGCGAACGGTGAAGTGCGGTGACCCATTCAAAAAATTCACTTTGCTTGGTAGGAATGCCCAGCGGTTTACCCGTCTGCGGATCAACATAAACGGTCAGGTTTTTGCCATCGGCATCACTTCCTTTGATCTGCACAAACTGGTTGGCATCGACACTCAGTTCGCTGATTTCGGAGTAGCTTTTTTTTAAAACTGGCAACGTCTGAGCCAGAGTAAGTTGGCTGAAATTTTCGACACGATACGGCTGAAGCTTCTGCGATATGGGCTCAAATGCCAGAATAATGCCTGTGATCGAGGCTGATGTCAATAAAAGAAAAGAAGATACAGCCAGGGCTAAATGGCTGTATCTCCAGACAGAAATGGTCATAATAATCGGGCCGCTGTTAATTGGAGCAACGTGGTTGGGGCAACTCAGTTGCTGGTATTAGGGCTAAAGCGCACGTAGCGGATGTAGCCCGTACCCTCACTTTTGGCGGAAAGTGCTTCTGTAGTCAGCGGAATTTCCAGGTCTTTAACGTAATACGGTTTATCCTCTACACCGCTTTCAAACCGCAGCTTGTAATCCTTATCAAGTTTCGCGCTTTCGATCTCCAGGACAGTAACGCTACGGTCGCCCCCGGCTACTGACGCTCCCGTTATGGCACTGATGTCGGTCCGTTTCTTGGCAAACGCCTTATACCACTCTTTTATATCGGGATACCATTTTTTGTTGGAGCCAAGTACATACAGGGTTTTATCGTAATCGCCTTTGCCGTTAATGATCGATACCACAATGTAAGCGCCTTCGCCCATATAATTGGTCATCTGGATCATGCACTTGTACTTCGTCGTGCCAGCTTGTTGAGCCAGTGAAGCCGATGGTTTGGCAAACGTTAAGGCCAGCACCAGCAAGCCAATTTTATGCAAACAGGACATATACTTATTTCAGAAAGTTAACAGATATGTTGTTTTTAGCCAGCGACTCATTCTCACTGGCCAGATCGAAAGCGGTTTCTTTGAAGTTGGTAGGAATGTCTTTCTTGGCACCGATCGACAGCAGGTATTTCAGCATGGCATCGTCTTTCGAGATCATAGCCGCTTTGTGCAGGGCAGTAATCCCCTCCTTATTTTTGCTGTTCACGTCTATCTGTAGAGGTTCCAGCCGTTTCACCAGCGAAACGTCATTCCTGGCAACTGCCAAATGATACAGCGTATTGCCGTTTTTCTGCGGAGCCTTGATGTCAAGTCCTTTGTCCTGAAGCACTTTCAGTTTCGCATCAAAATCGTCTGGTCGCGATAGTACGAGGTAAGCGGCCAGATTATCCCCTTTTTTGTCCGTTACTGTAACGTCTGCTCCTTTGCTTAACAGGTAACTCACTACTTCGGGCGAATTACTTTGTACCGCCATCGCTAGTGCTGTTACGCCTTTCTGATTAACCTGATTGATGTTCTTTACTTTGGGCTGAAGCATTTCCAGCACGGCGATATCCCGGTTAGATGCGGCTGCACTCATAAACACCGTATTGCCTTCTTCGTCGGCCTGATTGACATCGACGCCTTTATCCAGAAAATACTGGATCAGTTCATTCTGCTTGGGCCTGCGAACGATGGCATGCAAAACGTTTTCTCCGCTCTTGTTAGTTACGGTCGGTTTGATATTGAGGCTTTCCAGATACTGGAACACTTCAATAGGAGCAGCACCCCGGCGCCCGCCCTGACTAGCCATAATCATGGCCGTAGGGTTTACAGGAACTCCTCGTTGCTGTAGCGCTTTCAGGACGGTGATATTACCACCTCTGGCGGCATAACTAAACGCGTTATTGCCAGCAGCATCTGTGCTTTTCAAATCCAGACCTTTCGAGACAAAATAATCGGTTAGTTTGAGATCGTTATCATTGGCTATGGCCAGCAATAAGGCATTGGCTCCGTCATGGTTCAGGTCCTTTTTGAGATCGGCGCCGTTCTGAATGCACAAGTCATATACCTTGGTATCAGGCTGTCCATTTCCAGCGGCAAAATTCAATACGGTCATGCCATGACTGTCCTCAACGTTAACTTTAGAGCCTTTTGCGAGCAAGTATTCCATAATCTCCACATTACCCTTGTAGGCTGCCCAATGCAGGTAGATACGGCTATCGTGGGTGATCTTGTTCACATCGTTGCCGGGTTGCGCCAACAGATACTTGATTGTTTCGTTAGGAGCCTGGGCATTGATTGCCAGAACGACGGGATCAAAGCTATTCTGATTGAACTGAGAAGGGCTGTTTCCTTTCTCGACTTCTGCTTTAACCTGACTCGCATCTGGCTTGCTTTGCCAGAAGGACTGCTCCAGCAGCACATTTTTCTGGGCTTGAACGGAGAACGAAATGCCTATCAGAATGGCTATAACTAGTTTTCTCATATGGATGTACTCGGTTGAAATGCTAATAGGATGCGTTTAATTTCTCCGATAAACCTGAAGGAGCTGCAAGTTAATAAGATTCAGTCTAAATAAGGGTGTTGGTACCACCATTAAATTTGATTGATGGCATAAGATGGACACCCAAAAGCCAGAGAAGAACTCACTTAAACTAGTTTATCATGGCTGCGGCCACCCGGTCCAACCTCAGGAGGAATCTCAATATTGACTTATAAACAGTCTTGAAATTCCTCTTAAAGTCGGACCGGGTGGCCGCAGTCATGATAAAGATCTAGAGGGATGCAGTAAAACTAAAATGACTATCCAGCTAGGCATTAAAAAAGACAGCTTCGCTACAGATTAAGCTAGCTCCAAAGCGGCATGCACTTTTGTCAATCGCTCCGATGGTAATTCTTCTTTGGCCATTTGCAGGAAGGCATCAAATACAGCTACCGGTGCACCTTGTTTAACACTCGATAGCCACTCAATCACTTCCTTGTCGTTAATAGAGCGCATCATCCAGCGACTTTCAGCCATCAATGTCTGGGGCGAAATTGCCTGTATGATCTCGTGCTCCATCTGCCGAATTTCGTCATCGGTGTAATGTTTCCAGAGCAAATAGATCAGTACATTCTCTTCCTTGTTCATGTGGTAGAGATTAAAGGCAATGAACTCGCTAAATCCGAAGTGAATCCGTTGACCAATGGCCTCCAACTGATGCTCTGAAGTAGTTGTTTTCCATTCCTGAATGTGATCAAAAAGCGTCTGGGTTAAGCGGTGATCGATTTCGTGATCTTTTTCCAGCTCATCAATAAGTTGAGCGTTGTGTTTGCGGATGTGGGGCAGAATAAACCGGTCCTCATGCTCAGCATGCTCATCGAAAAAAAGAAGTACCTGGTTTAACTGGTCAACAGTCTCGCCTGCTTCGGACTGTGAAAAATCGGTTTGCTGTAAACGGGTGGCTGTATCATACAGCATGCCCCGCAGGCCTTTATGAATTTGATTAAATACGTTGTAACGCTGGTTTTGCATGGTCTTTTTGTTGTTTAGAGGGTGATATAATTGACGAGAAATTGGACTTTAAAGCGACTGAGTCAGGTTGCAGAGATCTCTCTTGTGCAACGATCTGGTTGTTGGTGCACAGGTGTCTGCGAAGGCACAACTCGCAAGTCACGGTAGAGCGTTTGTTGGATCGGCACATAGAGGAAGTCGTTTTTTAGTGTTGACTAAATGTGATAAATAGGAAACTTGAAAAAATCGTTAACGTGTAGTTAATGGTCTGATATAGAGCGTGTAATTGACTTCGCTGGTGAAGGCTCAGAGGCCATAGCCTTTCCTGAATCAGATGTGCTGCGTCGATAATTACCCGTCGCGTATCCGATAGGCAACTGATTCACTTCGAACGAATACAACTCGTGTACGGCCTCATTAACGCCGTTAGTAAATTGAACCCGACAATAATTTAGCCTCGCTTGCGTGTTCGAAAAAAGCCAGTTACGGCCCTGTTGCGCCAGAATAAAGAGGCCATTATCATCGCCCAGGGCATTGAAATCAGATTTTGGCGTCGCTTTACTAAACTCCTCTACCTGAAAACGACGTTGGATCTCGCTGGTTGTGTAGGCTACATCCTGAGTTGGCAGACCAATCTCACTAACACCCTGAAATAACTCCGGCAGGGTTAGGTTCGGGTCATCCAGATTAAGATCTGTCCGGGCAATGAACTCCAGAAGATTGCCGCAGGGATCGTAGAAGTAACAGGCTTTGGCGCCCCATTCGGGGAAATAAGCAATAGTTTTTCCGTGCCCGTGCGTCGGTAAGTAATCCAGATCATAATAGTACATGAGCACATCAAGTGAGTCGCGTGGTACGTTGATGGCTACATGATAGGGTGCCACTGGTTGATCGACGAGCCGAAACGTTAGGCGGGTATAACCAACCAGCACCGTAAGTTGGGAGGCTGAACGTGCCAACAGAGGGAGCCCAAGCTGGCTGACGTAAAAAAGTCGTACAGCCTCCAGGTTATTAGTATACAGATCGAGTTCGAGAATTTTCATACAAAAGAGGGGAATGGAATAGACGATTGATAAATTGATTTTTGTCCTCATTGCCTGGTCAAAACTAGGTGACCTAATTCCTTAAACACAGGCAACTGTGTATGAACTGACAGAAGCAGTGCATGAAGTGCACATATAACCTAGGCAGATGACTTTCGCAGAAAATCCTACTAGATTTACTTGAGTGGAGTAACAAGTAGCGGGGAGGAGCCTTTTATTTTTTCACTAATCCTGCATTTAATCAGGGAAATAGGATTCATTTTCTCACAAGAGGTCGAGTAATAAACTATGACAAACAGAATTGCCATTGTAACAGGGGCAGCCCGAGGAATCGGCCTTGCCACAACAAAATTGTTTTTGGAGGATAATTGGCGAGTTGCGATGGTTGATCGTGACGAAGCAGAATTACAAAAAGCATCGGATGAATTACCCGGTACATTGCCAATCTATTGTGACGTTTCTAGTCCGGATATGGTGCAGGAAATGGTCGCGAAGGTACTCTCAGCGTTCGGACGCATCGACGCGCTGATCAATAATGCAGGGGTAGCCATTTTCAAGCCGCTTGAAAAAACGGATTTTGACGCCTGGCGAACGGTTATGGCTACCAACCTGGATGGCGTTTTCCTTTGTACGCAGGCAGTTATCCCTGCCTTGAAAGAAAGTAGGGGATGTGTCGTTAATATAGGCTCCATTTCTGCTGTTCGGGCCAGTACGCTACGGGTAGCCTATGGCACTTCGAAAGCAGCTGTTGTTCACTTAACCAAACAACTGGCCGTGGAATTGGGAGAATATGGGGTACGGGTAAACTGCGTTTCGCCTGGGCCTGTAAAGACGAAGCTGGCTGAAGCCGTCCACTCGCCCGAAATTATCAAAGCTTATTACGACGCCATTCCGTTGAATCGCTCTGCCACCGAACTGGATATTGCCGAAACCGTCGTGTTTCTGTGCTCGCCTAAGGCCTCGTATATTACTGGCCAGATGATTGCCGTTGATGGAGGATTTGCTTCGAGTGGTATTGGCCTGCCAGCGCTTCGAGCATCTAAAGAGTAGCCTTTTTGTTCTGCCTTTATTTAGAATTAATAAAAATAACTTTTATCTAATCGAATCCTGTTGTTCATTTGCATCTCTTTAGAATCAATCTAAATAATGATGCAAATGAATATTGGTAAACTACTATATGTGATAGTGTTGATGTTGGCTGCTTTATCAACACAGGCTCAATCAGGAGGAACTATTAGAGGAAACGTAAAAACCTCGGACGGAAACCCAGCCGAGGCCGTGACTGTCAGCCTGAAAGGCAAAGGGCAGGGCGCTATTACAAACGCAAAAGGCGATTTTTCGATTAATCGTGTAAAAGCAGGTACCTATCAACTTCAGGTTTCTGCCATTGGCCTGAAAACGGTGGAGCAAACGGTTACGGTGACTGGTACAGAAACCGTAACCGTTGATTTTGCGCTGTTGGAAAATGCGTCTCAGTTAACGGAGGTCATCGTAAATGCCAGCCGCATCAATCGGTTTTCCCGTTCATCCAGCGACTACGTGTCGAAGATGCCTTTAAAGAATCTGGAAAACCCACAGGTGTATAATACCATCGGGAAAGAGTTGTTGACAGAGCAACTCGTTTTTTCGGTCGATGATGCCATGCGTAATGCACCGGGCGTTCAGAAAATGTGGGAGGCAACTGGCCGGGCAGGCGACGGGGGCAGCTATTACAATACGCGGGGTTTCATTGTACAGAGCCAGTTGCGGAATGGTCTGGCCGGTAATGTTACCAGCGACATTGATGCGGTAAACCTGGAAAAACTGGAAACGATAAAAGGACCATCGGCTACCCTGTTTGGTAGCGCACTGACCTCCTATGGTGGTCTGGTCAATCGGGTTACCAAAAAGCCGTATGAAACATTCGGTGGTGAGGTGACGCTATCTGCGGGAAGTTACGATTTCCAGCGGGCAAGCCTTGATGTGAACACGCCACTCAACCAAAGCCGAAATCTGATGTTGCGCGTGAATACGGCGTTCAATCACGAAGGTACGTTTCAAACGCAGGGCTTCAGTCGTCGGTTTGCGCTGGCTCCCAGTCTGTTGTTTAAACCAAATGAGCGGCTGTCGATTCAACTCGATGCCGAAATTTACCGGATCGAGGGTGTTGGCAAGCAGATCTTCTTCTTTTATGTGCCGGGCTACACACTCGGCGCAACCCGAGCCGATCAGTTGAATGTCGACTACCGCAACTCATACATGGGCAGTGGCCTGACGCAGCAATCCCGTAGTACGAACCTGTTTGGGCAGGTGAACTATCAGATTTCGCCGTCGTTTAGATCATCGACAAACATCAGCACCAGTCATAGTTTTTCTGATGGTTTTGGACCCTATTTCTACATCATTCCAGATGGGAAGACGCTCGGGACGAACCTACTCGTACGCGCCGATCAGTCGACGCGCAACAGCACCAATGATGTTTTCGAGGTTCAACAATTGTTCAATGGCGATTTCCGATTGGGTAGCCTGCGTAACCGCATTGTGGTAGGGTTGGATTATCTGCATATAAACTCAAATCAATTGTTCTTTGGCAGTACGCTCGACACTGCTCCCATTACTGCAGGTTATGATTATAGCAAATTCAGTGGAGCGGCTTTGGCGGCTCTTTACGCCAGCAAAGCCCCGGATTTTACGTATCCGCTCTCTGGTATCAAAGACACCTATAGTGCCTTTCTTTCTGATGTCCTGAATCTAACCGATCAATTGAGCGTACTGGCGGCTTTGCGGGTCGATGACTTTCATAACAAGGGTGGTATGGTTGGTACAGAAGTGGCTGGCTATAACCAAACGGCATTTTCGCCTAAATTTGGATTAGTATATCAGCCCCTCAAAGACAAGGTGTCTTTGTTTGCCAACTATCAGAATAGCTTCAACAATCAGGGAATTTATAACGCTTATGACGTAACATCGTCCGACAGTCTGACACAGCGGTTCGCAAAATTGGAACAGGCGAATCAGTTTGAAGCCGGGGTGAAGCTGAACGCCTTTAGTGGGCGGTTAACGACCACCATCAGCTATTACGATATTAAGGTAAAAAACCTGCTCCGTACCGATCCGAACCCGTTGGCAGCGGCCAAGTTTGCTCAAACACAGGACGGTACACAAGTAAGCCGGGGCGTAGAACTCGACGTTGTCGCAAACCCATTCACGGGATTCAACGTGGTGGCTGGGTTTGCCTACAATGACTCCAAACTAACACAGGCTGATGCCGATGTCAACGGTCGGCGACCAACAACGGCTTCTTCGCCAGTACTCGCCAATCTATGGCTTAGCTATCGATTCAATACCTACGGGCTACGCGGACTTGGGTTTGGCTTCGGCGGCAACTACGCTAGCGACAACAAGATTCAGAACAGCATTAGTATGGGGGAATTTATTTTGCCCGCTTACACAGTACTTAACGCATCGGCATTCTACGACCAGCGGAAGTTTCGGATATCGGCTAAAGTGGATAACCTGACCAACCAGCATTACTGGATTGGCTATACCACGATGAACGCGCAAAAACTGCGAAACTTCGTCGGGAGCGTTGCCTTCAAATTCTAATAGGTTCTAAAACCACGGTCTCGATGAGCAATTGCTCACCGGGACCGTGCTGTTTATTTGTAATTTACCAGCTAACCCAGTGGTTTCATGAGCACTGTTAAACAAGTAAAAACCTGGTTTCTGATTCATAAATGGACAAGCCTGATTTGCACAGCGTTCTTGCTCATGCTTTGTCTAACGGGTTTACCGTTGATCTTTTCTGAAGAGATTGAAGCTCTGGAAGGCAAGCCCCCACTCGCCCCAACCTTGCCTGTCGGAACGCCAAAAGCACCCATGGAACGGCTGGCCCAAACGGTTCGGGCGCAGTTTCCGGCTAAAGTGATTCGCTATGCTTATTGGGACGAACACGAGCCTAACACAATGACGTTCACGTTGTCTGACTCCATGACGGCTCCCGCCGACAATTACAAGTTGGTTATTTTAGACAATCGAACAGCCCACGTATTGGAGGAACCTAAAATACAGGAAGGCTTCATGTATGTGATGCTGCAACTCCACATTAATATGTTTATGGGCCTCGGCGGTGAACTCTTTCTGGGGTTTATGGGGCTGTTGTTTGTTGTTGCAATTGGGTCGGGGTTGATGCTGTATAGCCCGATTATGCGTCGGTTCAATTTTGGTATGATCCGAACTGAACGCTCAACTCGCCTGAAGTGGCTCGATTTACACAATCTGCTCGGTGTAGTAACGGTTGTCTGGGCTACGGTGGTGGGTTTCACGGGAGTAATCAATACGTTGGCAGAAGTGGTGCAGGGCATTTGGCAACAGGGGCAATTGGCCGAAATGATCGCGCCTTACAAAGGTGCGGCTCCATTGCGAGGTAAGCTTGCTTCTCTTGACCGGGTCATGAAGGTTGCCGAACAGGCCGCGCCCGGTATGGAACCGTCGTTTGTCGCTTATCCAGGTACGCTGTATTCCAGCCAGCATCACTACGCTGTTTTCATGAAAGGTACTACACCCCTGACGGAACGTCTGGCAAAACCTGCCTTGATTGATGCGAAAACGGGTGAATTGACCGATATACGAGACATGCCCTGGTATGTCAATGCCGTTTTCATCTCGCAACCGTTGCACTTTGGTGATTATGGCGGACTACCCCTCAAAATCATCTGGGCGCTATTTGACGTAATTACGATCGTCATATTAGGCAGCGGACTGTACTTGTGGTTCGCCCGCAATAAAGCCATGAAGGCACAATTGTCTCGCCAACAGTCAACTGCTCAACCATCTTTTAGTCGATAGTAAGTCTTGAAACACAACCATTTAGTGCATAGGAAAACGAGAGCCCAACGCTATGATTACTGGCACGTCTGGGCATTGCCTATTTTATTAGGGGTTCTTAGCTCAATTGGCTTATTGGCCGCCCTGATCGGAGATGATCTCTGGGATGGCCTTTCCTGGCTCTGCCTGCTAATCCCGCTAGTCGTGATTGGCTGGTATGTGCTGAAGGCAGGTAAGAGGAAGCGCGTCTGATGAAGTTATACCGTGATGTCAGATGTAAGTATCTGACATCACGATGCTACCGTAAACAAGAAAAAAGGGGGTAATTATAGACCAATGGCCTATAATTACCCCCTTTTTAAATTCATACAACCTAGGCTGCGTTTGTCAGTTCATTGACAGTATCCTGCCATTCTTGTAACTCAGGAACGCCAGGTTTGCGTTTTCCGAAAATCAGCGCAATGTTATTGCCTTCCTTGTCGAATAAATCAATGCCCGTTACAATGCCATCTTTGGTTGGTTTGCGGGTTACCCAGATGTGGTGAACCTGATCCAGGCGCAAGTGCATGTTGAACTCGGGGTCCAGTACATTATACCAGGGGCCCGTTGTAACCAACTTCTTAACTGGCCCGGTATGAATCTGAATACAACCTGCGCTCGATGCAAAAATCATGATCGGCATTTCGCGTTCGGCAACTGTTTCGAAGAGTGATGTGAGTTGCTCGGTCGAGATCAATTGAGCGTATCCTTCAGGAGCGAACCGAAGTCCCTGTTCACGGTCGAGTTTGTATTTGCGCAGAAGACCAAAGAACTGATGCGTATCTTCCATGGCTAGCCATTCTGCCTGGAACTCCGGAACATTAATATCTTCATCGGGCGTAGCAGCTGCCTTTTCTGGGTAGGCTACGGTAACGATTGGGCTGTTTTGTTCGGAAGCAAGGTATTTTTGAACCAACTGCTCATAAGCCGCTACGTCCGATTGATCCGTCAGGTAAATCTTATGTACAGCGGCACCATCCTGATCAAAAAACTGTAGGCTCTTGCGTCCATTTTCATCAACGGCAAAACCGAAATGCCAGTGCGACATAAACAGACGAAGGTCAATATCTGGCCCAAGAACCAGACCTGTCTGATCGTTAAACGATACTTTTTGGTAAACACCTTTGCGTTCGTGAACGATGTTGTCATTGCGGGTCAGCGCCATAACGTGGCCCAGGCTTGTAACATCTTTCAGTAAGTCACGGAAATCACCTTCCAGTCGCTGAACAGTTTCGCCAACTTGTGTAGCCAGAAGTTCGGCTTCGCTCACGCCCAGTTGTTTAGCCGCATCGCGGATTCGTGTTTTTGGGTTTTCCAGATTGAACGCAGCCCAGCGTTCTTTGAGGCTTTGTGTTGTGGTCATTTTCTATTAGTTAATGGTTGATTGTCAGTAAATTGTCGATGTTGCGGAATCACCATAGGGCAGTCCATTTCTGGGTGCTCAATAAGCCATACGTTCAAGTTGAAAACGCGCTTAATCGTTGCTTCCGTAATCACATCTCGGGGTGTTCCAACCGCTTCTATCTGCCCGGCTCGTAACATCACGATCTGATCGGCATACTGTGCGGCCAGATTCAGATCGTGTAAAATCACGACGACGCAAAACCCTTTTTGCGTAAACTCATGGGCAAGCTCCAGCATCTGGTGTTGGTGCAGAAGATCGAGACCTGTGGTTGGTTCATCTAAAAATAATATGCCCTGTTCTACATCCCAGATCTGGGCCAGTACGCGGGCCAACTGCACCCGTTGTTGTTCACCACCCGATAAGGTCGTAAAAATGCGGGAAGCAAACTCCCACATACCTACTTTTTTAAGGGCCATCTCGGCAATTGCATAGTCCTGTTCGGATGGGTGAAACTCGAAATGAGGATACCGACCCATCAGAACTAATTCACTGACCAGAAATGGGAAAACAACGGAGTTTTGCTGTGGTAAAACCGCCCGAAAAAGAGATAAGTCCTTATCGGAGTACGTATTGATCTGCTTATTGAAGAGTTGAATTTCGCCCGTAAACTTGATTAGTTCGCGGGTGCATAATTTGAGTAGCGTTGATTTGCCCGCACCGTTTGCCCCAACAATGGCCAGCATTTCGCCCGGTTTGGCCTGGAACGAAACGCCATCAAGCAGTTTACGATTTCGAATGCGGTAGGATATGTTTCTGACGTCTAACATAGTCGTTATAGGTTAGCTTATCGGCGTCTATTCTGAAATAATATCCATAAAAATACAGGCGTCCCAATCAGAGCCGTAAGGATACCGATAGGTAGTTCGGCTGGAGCAACCAGCGTACGGGCGAGCGAATCGGCCAGCGTAAGGACTATCGCTCCCCCTAAGGCCGAGCCCGTTAGCACCCGCCGATGGTCGGAACCGACGCCCATCCGGATCAGGTGCGGAATAACCAACCCGACAAATCCAATAATGCCTGCAACCGCTACCGACGTACCCACGGCCATCGTTGCAAAAATGATGACCTGCCGTTTCACGCTTTTCAAATTCACTCCAAGCATACTGGCCTGACTTTCACCCAGTGCCAGTAGATTCAGGGATTTGGCCAACCGTGGAATGCCCGCTAAAGCGATTACTGTGAAGGGTAAAATTCCCAGCACCGATGTCCAGCTGGCACCTCCCAAACTACCCAAACTCCAGAACGTAATATTCCGAAGTTGTTCATCGGTAGCCAGATAGGTCATCACACCAGTTAGCGCCCCCGACAAGGCGTTAATGGCAATCCCAGTCAGCAACATAGTGGTGATCAGATCTTTTCCTGCCATTCGGGCAATGCGGTACACGAAAAAAGCCGTTACACAGGCACCCCCAAACGCCACCACCGATAAGGCGTACATACCTAGCAGACCCGTAAGCGTTTGGAAGAATTTCACTTCCAGAACAATCATTGTGACTGCGGCCAGTGATGCGCCTGCCGAAATCCCGACTAAACCAGGGTCGGCAAGTGGATTTCGGAACAAACCCTGTATGGCGGCTCCCGAAATGGCCAATCCAGCACCAATCAAGATGGCCAGGCAAACGCGGGGCATCCGAATTACCAATAAAATTGCCTCTTTCGTCCCGTCAACTTCCACCGATCCACCCATCGCCTTACGCAGTATAAGCCAGATTTCGTAGGGAGTTACGTGTACCGCCCCAATCCCCACCGATAGAACAATCGTCACGAACAAAGCGACAACCAGCGAGGGCATTAACCACGGATTGATGGTTGTCCTAAGCACCGATTTTTGGATTGGCTTTGTCGTAGATGGCGGGTCGATTGTGGTGCTACTCATGACAGATTACGCTTTAGGTTTCATGGTAATTTTCTGGGCAAGCTCCTGTAGCGCCTTTCCTAAACGAGGAGAGAAGCCGCTCAGTAAATGGCCATCCATTTCGATGATCCAGCCATTTTTGCCTGCATTCGTTTGTGCAACGCCTTGTACTTTCAAGAGCCCTTCGTTGCCTCCCAGACTTTGAAGACCACTATCGAATAACAAAATCACATCGGGATTTGCGGTCACTAATGCTTCAGCTGTGAGTGGTTTGTAATTCTCGAAGTCAGGCGTGGCATTGACGCCCCCTGCCAGCTCGATCATTTTGGCAACCTGCGTTCCCCGGCCCGATACCATCATCGTTCCCGTTCCCCGAGCGTAAATGAACAGCACCTTGGGGCTATTCATCGCTTTTTTGACCAGCGCCAGATCTGCATCCAGTTTCTTGATAAGTGGCTTGGCTTTAGACCCAACCTGACAGGTCGTCGCTACGTCCTGAATGAGTTTTTTAGCCCCGGCAATGCTGTATTCCTGCTGAAACGAAATAACCGTAATGCCAGCGGCTCTAATTTGGTCGATTACTTCCGGCTTCGTACCAGCATTTTCGGTGGTTAATACAAGCGTTGGCTTCAACGAAATAACACCCTCAGCCGAAATGTTACGGTTGTGCCCTACTTTGGGTAGACTTTTTAATGATTCGGGATAGGTGCTTGTTACATCGACTCCGATTAGATGCGATTGCAGACCTAGATCGCACAGAATTTCGCTGACCGTACCATCGAGGGATACAATACGAACCGGCTCATCGGTGAGGGGTTTGGCCACAAGAGCCGAAAAGTTTCCGACAATAATGATCCACAAAAGGCAGACGAGCCTTGTTGTGGAAAGAATCGATTTTGCCATAATGATGTTTGATTTAAAAGCAGCAAGCAGGCAGTTTCTCCAGAGGAACTGCCTGCTTGCTGCTTGCCTGATTAGCTAGCTTTTTTAACCAGCTTGAATTCGAATTTTGGATTACCGCGCACGCCACCATCGGCAGAGGTGAAGCTGACGAACTTAATCTTGTACACGTTGCCAACAGCATCCTTGACCACATAGAACCGGTCGGTTTTTACCCCAACTGTTCCGGTAGTTGCCCGCCAGTTTGAGCCAATTACAGCGCGATCTGCCTTGAAGGTTGTCGTCGCGATGTTACTTTCAACATACGCATCATAGCTAACTGTGCTGGTTAGTACTTCGGCAGCCGTTACGCCCCCTAAGTAGTTAATATACACCTGATCGGCGAAGTAGTACGGAATGTTATTCGTACCATCGCTGGTGATGTAGATACCACCCGTCCATTCAATATCCCATTTTGCTTTGGCTGGTTCGACAGCTACAGCCGCACCAGTATCGAACGATACAAAGCCGAAATTATAAGCCGCATCTTTCGTGACTGTAACCGTCTTAAATGTCGTTTCTTTAATGCCTGCATACTGAAGTGTATAGCCCGTGGTACCACTACGTAATACTCTGAGTTTTATCCACCCTTTAGCTGAGGTGCCACCACTTGTACCCCGGTTGAGAATGTACACTTTGTTGTCCGTGTCGGTAGCCGAGATGCTTGGGATGACCGTTTTTGTCAGATCACCCGATACATCGTCTATTAATTTCAATCCTGCCGGACTGAAATCACTTGTGCTCAGTACAAGACCAACAGTATCGGCAGCCGTTACCTGCGTCAGATCGTTCTTCGCCAGGGCAATAGCTGCTGCACCCGTCATGTTGTTGATAATAACCCGGAAATCAGTACCTGAAGAAAAGCCTAAATCCCAGCTTGCCCGTTTCACGGCGGTTTGTGCATTGTTGCTCAAGTCGACGAATACTGCATTGACAGCGCTGGCACCACCCGTTCCACCGTCCAGTGTCAGCGTGGTACCCGACGAAACGATAGACGTGAATTTAACCGTCAGCTGTTTCGTCGTTCCAATAATGACCGGGCTGCCTGCCGATGCAATGGCGAAGGTGATGGTTTCCGTTCCGGCAAGGAAAAGATCAGCAGCTTTGGTCAGTTTAAACGAGGCTTCGCTGGCACCCGCCGGAACAGTCAGAGACAATGTATTCGTCGTGATGGCTGGCGTCGTTGTAAACTGGGTTCCGTACGTAATACCAGTAGGAGTAACTTGAAGCGTTACGGGCGTGGCCGCATCGACAGCTCGTGATAATTTGAGTTTAATGGTCGCTTCGGTCGTTGTTGCGTCCAAACCCTGTTCTGCGCTTTCGAACTGCACTAAATTGTCTGGTAGCGGGGGATCGGCTTCCTTACAGGCATTTAGTGTACTTACCGCCAGAGCGAACATGATTGCAATTACTCTTTTCATTTGATTTTGGGAGTTTGACTTGGTAAAAGACATTAATGGTGGTGTGTTGATAAAGTGATTGTTGAACTTGAAAAGGCGTTAGTTTTTATACCACTGGAAGCTGAGACCTGCGAAATACGAGCGACCATAGCTATAGGGTACGGGACCAGCCGTACTATGCGCACTGCCTGTATCGGTTGAGGTATTTGCCAGCCGGGTAATGTTGAACAGGTTTTTGACGCCTGCATTGAAGGTCAGGTACTTATTGATCGTTTTCGTAAGTGTAGCATCTGCCCAGTGGAAAGCTGCGATCTCTGTTAACGTAGCTGACACTTTATTGTCGGACGTTACGGTTGCGGTATAGCTGGGCCGTCTGCCGGTGTATTTATAGAAAATGCTAAGCTTCGTACCGATCTTTTTCAGATTGTACGTCAGGTTGGTATTGATCTCTGGCGACCAGACAAACGTGGGTAACGAACCATAATTAGTGGTGTCAGATAATAGGCTGTTGTAGCGACCAATGTAGGAGAAGCCTACCGTAGCCTGAAGGTCTTTCCAGGTAAAGATGTTTTCTAACGTAGCACCCGTTGTTTTAAACTTATCGATGTTGATGGTCATCGAGATGCTCGGATTCGTTGGATCGACACCATAGCTGATGAGATTATTGAAGTCATTGTAGAAAACCCCGAGCGTTGACTTGAATTTCGGGCTGGCTTGCAGGGCCAGTGAGCCTGTGAAACTGTTAGAGGTTTCGGCTTTCAGATTAGGATTCCCACGGATGGAGTGGCTGGCATCGAAAAAGTTGAAATACAACTCACGTAAAGCGGGTGAACGAAACCCTCGGGCGTACGATAGCCGAAGATCCAGTTTGTTGGTTAGGGTAAATTTGGCGTTAAGGGAAGGAATAACAGGTGGTGCATCGTACACCGAATTCTTGATGAAACGCAAGCCGGGACGAATGTTGATTCGGGAAGTTGGGCTTATCGTTGACGAAACAAAAAGGGCAAAATCGTTAATCGCAGGCGAGCCTAAAATCCGGGCACCAGAGGCTCCATCCAGATTAATGTCGATGCCCGATTGTAGCGAAAAGGTCGATGATGGCGTGTATTGGGTCGTAGCGCGGTACGTCTGACTTGTAAATTTCGATACGTCCTGTTCTCCCGTCCCGAGTGAAAGTGTGCGTAGACCCGTGGTTAAATCGAGAATTGTCGTCTGCGTCCGGCGTTGATAATCCGTGTAGGAAGCCTGCCCGTTGATATGAAAGCGGTCACTTACTTTCCAGTCGCCTTGCAATTGATGCACATACCGATTGGTAATGTATTTCTGATCACGAGCCTGATTCGTATTTACATTGACAGCTCCCTGACTGAGCAGATTTTCCTTCAGCGCATCTAGCCGATAGTACACATTTGCCGTTTCTGACCGATAACCCACTTTGCCATGCCCAAACAATTGATCTTTGGGTAGCCAGTCGTTTACCCGACCTTCTGATAGACCCTGCCAGCCGCCAAACGTATTGTTGGTTGCTCCTGCCGATACGTTCCAGCCTTTCCTTTGCCAGGTAACACCCGCATTTTGCAAATGCACGCCCTGTTTGGTTAGAAAATTATAGTCGCTGCCAGCTGTTTCCTCCTGAATTCTGGCCGTAACCCCTAACCGCTCGGCACCCGGTTTCTTGGTGATAATATTAATAACCCCTGCTAGTGCATCCGAGCCATAGGAAACCGACATAGGTCCTTCTACAATTTCAATGCGTTCGATGCTGTTTATATCAATCTGGTTCAGGCTTTCGCGTGTGTCACCTCGATCAACCATAGGCAACCCATCGAGCAGGATTTTTACACTACGTCCCGTCATACCCATTAACTGTACATCGGTTGTGCCCAGCGTAAGGTCATTGGAAAATCGGAAACCCAGTTCATTGTTCAATACGCCCATTACGTTGAGTGCACCTCGTAAACGAATGCGTTCACTGCTGATAACCCGCACCTGGTACACCGATTTCTTAATCGACTGAGGCTCATATTGCCCTGTTACAACAACTTCATCAAGGGCGTTACTGGTCGCTTTCAGGCGGGTGGAAACAACAGCGGCTTTATTCGATTCAACCTGAACGGGCTGGCTAACAGATTCATAACCGACCATTGATACCTGCAATTCATGCTGCCCTACTGGAACATTAGCCACACTAAAATGGCCACTTACATCCGCCATTGTTGCTTTCTTAATCCCCTTAATCTGCACCGTAGCAAATGCTCCAGGGGTGCCGTCAGCCAGCAGAATCGTTCCTTCTATTCTACCGGCTGATTGTTGAGCCCAGAGACTGGTTGTGCCCATGAGTAGGATTAGAAGCCATGCAGTAAACAAGGGTGGGGTATACTTCTTTTTCATAATGACTAGGTCCTATGTCGAAGCCCTTAGGCTTGATATTGTCGTATGCGCATACCTCTAGCACGAGGGGTTAAGGCTCTAAAGAACAACAGTCCATTCAGTTTGGGCTATTGGTTCCTCGAGTAAACCTATCAGCAGTGGATGTATTTTATTTAGACAAATTAAAAATAATGCACAAATGTAGAGAAACCTTACTTGTAAGCAAATATTATTTAGAATTTATCTGAATAATACTGCGCATTCCTGTAAAAATTAGCTGGTATTTACTGAATCGAATACAGATAAGTCCGGTGGCCATCGTCCTTTTTATGGACAAATCCAGCGTCAACCAGCCAAATTAAGGCTTTATAAACAGTAGCTCTACTAACTTGAATTTTCTGGCCGCGCATAGACAACCATAATGTGTCGGCGTCTGTATAGGTAGTCTGTTCTCCGAGCGCCATAGCCACCGCTCTCCGCTTTGACGATGGGCAGTAACCTGTGTCGTGAAAATAACTCGTCAACCGTTCCTGCCACTCTTGTGGATTTATGGCAATTTCATCAGTCAACAAAATCGGTTGTTCCATAGATTGGTACGCTTATTTTTTATTCTATATGAGTCGCTTTTGCTAACGTAAGTATATATACGTAGTATTATGTGCGCTGTTGCAAGTCTGTCAAAAGAGCGGAGCACACATAAATCAATCGTCGATATGAAGTTGGTTGTCGTGAAGAAAATCGTATAAATCCGCCATTGCCAGTGTGCCGTTTACCAGAATCTGTAAGTCCAGAAGTTCATCGAACGAGAAGACAAATACCTCACCATCAGAACCCGGTGGGCATAGTATGATTTGCTTGGAAAGGGCTTCATTGTGAGGTCGTTCGGAGACGCTCACCAACTGATTTATCTTGCGAGCCAACTGCCGTAATCGTTCATGGCAAAGCCAAAGCTGCATGTCGCCAAAATAAAGCCAGAATCCACCACTCTTCGGGCAGCAGATAGATTGCCCGTAACAGCTTCGATAGAGAGGTTCTTTTGCCTGATTCATAGTTGGTTAGTTCAGGGGAAGTTTACCCCGCATCATCAAGTTCAGATCCAGACGTAAACAGGCCTGATGCAAGCCATTGAGAAGCTGATGACGCTCGTTTTCAGTTAGCTGTAGCCCAACGGCCTGAAAGCCAACCTGCACTGGTACGTCCCGAAGATCCAGTAAACCAAGCAGGTAGTTGGAAGCCGCTGGCATGTCTTCGAGCCGGGTTACAAGCGCGTATAGATCCGTCAGATTCAACGCCATAGCGATTCCCCGAAAATACAGTTCCACTTCTCCGCAGCAAAGGCACTGAGTGAGCAGTATACCAAATTCGTCAACTAGAATTTGATGGTCAGATTGGGCGTTCGCTTTCATAGCAGTTCAGGTTATTGTAGGGGAGTTAGTTCATAGAGCCCAATGCCAGAATCCGTTCAGCTTCCAGTACTGGGGCTACTTCTGTCAATAGTTCACAGAATAGATCCAGCTCATCTTCAGTGAATAGCAGAAAATAATTAGGCATAGGCGTGGTAAGCAACAACTCTTTTCCATGGGTTGTGCAGAAGGGGCGCATATCGAGCCGGTCATGCATGATTTCGGCAAATGCTTTGAACTGATCAAGGGTCAGGCAAAACAAGGAGTTCTGAAACGCCACATTAAGTATACCGCAAGACGAGCAAATACCCACGTAGCCAAGATCGTTCTGAGCAATTGTTCGGAAATGATGGTGATGTGCCATAACTAGACAATGTGATATGTGATCGCCCTATTTAGTCGCCTTACTAATTAACATGATGATAAGCTCTTGCTAATGTTGTGACCAGTAAAGCCGCTTTGCCCAGTAGATTTTTTAGCTCTAAAAGTTCGGAACGGGTCAGTGACCCAAATAATGTAAAGATGAGCGCCGTTGGTGGCGTCGTTTCGCTAGTCTGTTGACCGGTTTGAGTCGATAACTTACCCAAGTCAACGCTTAGGGCAGAGTTATGAAGCAGATGGAATTGCTCGGCGGTTAGAAGCCGGTGCAGTGAGCCAAACGTAAATGCATATTGGAATTCTGTATCCGTATGCAATACAATTTCCCCCTGCCTGGTTCGGGCCAATTGTAGAGGACATTTTATCCGATTGTTCATGAGTATCCTGTTTTGTGCCTGAGCGGGCGACCGATGTATTTAGAGCAAGTCCGAAACAGCGGCCACCACGCTTAGGGCTTGGTACACTCAATCGAGTTTTATTAATGAACTGAATCGGATGCCAAACATGATTACATGACCCATAGCATTTTGAGCCAGAATATGACAGGTATCCGAGATTTAACGTCAGCTAAATTCTTGACAAACGTAATTCTTGTTTATATTCATTCCAAATAGTTGACTACTTTATTTAGATTTTTTCTAAATAATTTTTGTGGCAGCGCAAAGCCTGTTTACTCTGGTTCACTGGATCTGAAGCTATATAGGTAAGGCGATTTATGCGCTTTTCCTGTTTTCTTCTTCTCGATCCGCTCCAGAATACCCAAACTCAGCATCTTGCGCTGGAAATTTGTGTTCAAAAGCTTTTTTCCCAGAATGGTTTCGTAGAGGGTGTGTAATTCGGCCATCGTGAACATGGCAGGTAGTAGATTGAAAGCGATGAGCAGTTGGTCGAGATTACTTCGGAGCGTAGCCAATGCTTTTTCGATGATGATGCGGTGATCCAGAATTAATGGGGGAAGATTCTCCAGCGTGTACCATTCACAACTGCCCGTTGTTGGATCAAGCGTGAGTTTGGTTTTCGTATAATCGACCAACGCATAATAGCCAATGGAGATAAATCGCTTGAGAGACCAGTGATCGTCAGTTGGCTGGAAACCCTGTCCAAGCAGGATTGTCTTTATTACATCGGGGTTGTTACGGTTATATTTCCCGAAGACATGGAATTGCTGAAGATAAACGTCCGATAATCCCGTTCGCATGGCAAGGATGCGTTTTGCGGCATCGTCGACATCTTCTGTTTCCTGAATATAGCCGCCGGGTAAGGCATACAGACCTGTATCTGTATGTTCAACGATCAGTATTTTTAACTGATTTTCATGAAAGCCGAAAATAACCGGATCAACGGCTACTCCTTTTACTAATCCTTCCCCTTGTGGGTTAATTTCTCTGGGATCACTCTGACGAAGCATGTGGTTCAACTAGGCAAATGAAAGGGACAATTTACGAGGAATAAGCCGTTTTGGAATTATTTTATCAAAATGACATAATGAAAATTTGCGAATTCATTTCCTTTCAATAGTATTGTATCAAATTGATAAAATAATAGTTTTTACCCATATACACCCTGACTTGTACAGCTTTCGCCTGAACCAGTAACCCTAATCAGAAGGACCTTCCATAGTCTGCCTATACGAATCCAAACGAAAAATCTCAAGTAATCAGCATTCGCGTGAAAATTCTACTCCTAACGTTTCTTTCCCTGCTTTTGGCCTTCAATAGCGCCTTTTCTACTGTTTCTATTGATCATTTAACTGTTGACTATCAGTCAACTCCGTTGGGCATTGATCAGGCAACGCCCCATTTTGGCTGGCAAATGAAAGCACTGGATGCCAAACGAAACTATGCACAAAAGGCATATCAACTCCTGGTAACGGATTCGAAAAATCAGCTTGTATGGGATTCGAAAAAAGTGAGTTCAGGCCTGTCACATGGTATCGCCTATGGTGGTCCTGCACTTCAACCAACTACTCGCTACAACTGGAAAGTAACGGTTTGGGACAACAATGATCAGATGGCAACCAGCACATCCTGGTTCGAAACTGGCTTGATGAACTCAGACCTTTCAGCCTGGTCGGGTGCCCACTGGATTGGCGGTGGTAATGAAGACCTGGTTTTCTTTTCGCATTACCTGTCCGTATATAAGTTTCAATTTGGTATTCAGTTCGACCAGGCAACCAGTAGCACGAAAGGGTCGTTTATTTTCGGCGCGAATGATCGCCGTCTGATGAACAGTAGCCTCAATCTGATGGGCCGAAAAAATGCGCCTAACGAGAGCTATATCGCAGTAGAGCTGGATATTTCGAAGGTGAGCAATACGCCTGATGGCGTTGCTACATTGACTATTTACCGGGCTGGCTATACTAATGATGATAAGCCCGATGTACCGTTTAAGCGCTTCGAGATTCCCCAGGCGCTCATTAACCAGGCCAATAAGTATGAGAAACATACCATATTTGCCGAATGTAACTTTGGGTTGTTTGAATTTTTTGTGGATGGAAATGGAGAAGCGAACAAACTAATTGATAAGTCTGCTCCTCCGGTAACCTCTCCTTTTGCGGCACGGGGACTTAACCTGAATCCGGTCGGAAGTGGTAATAACTACATCAGCTTCCCTATGCTGGCCGACATTGGCTTTAAGACTCCAGAAAATCAAACGGTTTATTTTTCGGAAGTGATGGTAAAAAACTACCGTTTTCCGGCCAATACGTTATTTACAGAAAACCTGACACAACCACCGCACCAGAGCATTTTCAACGCTCCTCAGCTTACCGTTGACAAAGGGCGGTATGTAATTAAAGGGGGCGCCCTGATTATTGCTAATCCGAGTAAAAATGCTGCTCCCATGCTCCGTTCGGTCTTTACAACGCAGACAAAGCCCATTGCGAAAGCCCGTTTATACGTTACAGCGCGAGGTATCTATGAAATGTATCTCAACGGCAGTCGCATCAGCAATGACTACTTCAATCCAGGGCTAACTCAGTACAACAAGCATCAGATGTATCAGACCTACGACGTAACGGGCCAGCTCAAACAGGGCCAGAAAAATGCGATTGGGGCTTGGTTAAGCGAAGGATGGTGGAGCGGCAATATTACGTACAGCGGTGAAAGCTGGAATTACTTTGGTGATCGTCAATCACTATTGAGCAAGCTGCTTATTACCTACGCGGACGGAACCGAACAGATGATTACTTCTGATCCGTCAACGTGGCAGTTTTTCAATGATGGACCTATCCGGTATGGCTCGTTCTTTCAGGGCGAAGTCTACGATGGAACCAAAGAAGCAGGCATAAAAGGCTGGTCATTACCAACTTATCTGGCTAAGGGTTGGAAATCAGCGGTGGACGTACCTTTGGAAGGTACAGCTTATATGGGGACCTTTAAAGATGGCATGGGAAGAACATCCACCTTTGATTACAAGGATGCCCAGCTCGTTGGTCAAATGGGGGCTAATGCAACCATCGTTAAGACGCTGACCGCCCAGAAAATAGAGACAGTTCGGCCGGGCGTTTTTGTCTATGATATGGGCCAGAACATGGTAGGTGTTCCGCAGATTTTGATCAAAAATGGTAAAAAAGGACAAATTGTTACACTGCGATATGCCGAAGTAAAATACCCAAATCTGCCTGATTACAAGGGTAATGAAGGTATGGTAATGATGGAAAATATCCGGGCTGCCCTCACGCAGGATCTTTATACATTGAAAGGGGGAGATGAGACCATTCAACCCCGATTTACGTTTCATGGCTACCGATATCTGGAAATAACAGGCCTTGAGCAGGCCATTCCAGTAGCTAACATTAAAGGGCTGGTCATTAGCTCAGTCTCCCAACTTGCGTCGAGTTATGAGACATCGAATCCGCTCGTAAATAAACTCTGGCAAAATATCACCTGGTCCTTACGGAGTAATTTTCTGTCCATTCCAACCGACACGCCAGCTCGTAACGAACGCATGGGATGGAGTGGCGATATTTCGGTGTTTTCCAAAAGTGCCACCTACCTGACCAACGCCGATTTATTTCTGAGAAGGCACCTCATGGCCATGAGGGATGTACAGGCAACTAATGGCCGATTTACCGATGTGGCCCCGATGGGTGGTGGGTTTGGGGGTACACTTTGGGGAAGTGCCGGCATTGTAGTGGCCTGGGAAACTTATCGTCAATATGGCGATGTCGCCCTACTAAATGAGCATTACGAAGCCATGAAGCGGTATGTCCAGTTTTTAGAAACAAAAATTGACAAAGAAACCGGTATTCTGAATGAGGGTCCGCTGGGCGATTGGTTGAGTCCAGAGGGGAATAAAAATGACAATACGTTGTTTTGGATGGCCTATTTTGCCTATGATCTGGAAATTATGGGTAAAGTAGCTACCCTCCTGGGAAAACCTGACGAGGCAGCTCAGTTTGTGAAGCGACAAAGCGAAATTAAAGCGGCCTGGAATAACATTTACCTGGATAAAGCGACGCACAAGACCATAAAATCGGGCGTACGAACGGGTTTTATGGGGCCACCTAATGAGCAGCAACAAGCCCAGAAATCAGATAAAGGCCAATTGATCGACACCCAGGCCTCATATGCCATTCCACTGGCACTGGGCTTGTTCAATGATGAAAATAAGCCGTTCGGTGTTCGGTATTTGGCCGAAACGATTGAACGCAAAAATAAAGATGACTCGGGTGTCGAACGCCCAGCCTATTCGTTAATGACTGGCTTTATTGGGACAGCCTCGATAACCGACGCGCTTTCCGAAAACGACCGTTCGGCGATTGCTTACCGATTGTTGCAACAGCAGGAGTATCCGTCCTGGCTTTATTCTGTCGTTAACGGAGCGACCTCCATTTGGGAGCGGCTGAATTCGTATACCGTTGAGAATGGGTTCGGCGGCAACAATAGCATGAACTCCTTTAACCATTATTCGTTCGGGGCTGTGGCTGCCTGGATGTATAACCATTCCCTGGGAATTCAACGGCATCCGCAGCAGGCTGGCTTTAAGGAAATTATCCTAAAGCCAATTCCTGATCCGACTAAAAAAATGACCTTTGCCAAAGGGTATTATGACTCAAATTATGGACGGATCAGCAGCGAATGGAAAATTGATGGCACGAAATGGATTTATAAAACGACACTTCCTGCTAATACCACCGCTACGCTTTATCTGCCCGCCCAACGCCTAAATCAAATCACTGAACATGGGAAACCGATTGCTCAGTGGAAAGGCATTAGCCAGGCCAATGGTCAGATAATGATTCCGTTAGGTTCAGGGGATTATTCGTTTGAGATTAGCTATTGACAGGCAATCGAACGGTAGTTTTCTTAATTCCTAGAGCAAATTCAGACTCATCATGCCCGACAGGAACTGAAGGCAACCATCTTTTATTCGGGAAAATTCGCTGGCAAGTGCCGTAGCATGACGCTCAATGGTGGTCGATAAACCAAAACGAGTATCTGTACAGGCTGGTTGCTGAGGATTGGCGGGACACTCAACCCCTTCACAAATCATATCCCGATTCAGTCGGTCGAGTTTGGTTTGCAGGTGGTTCAGATCCCGGTAGTAATCAACCGCGTCGTGGCGCAGGCTACGGCAGTTATACAAATTCATGACTTCGAGCAATAGCGATCGAAGCTGGCGAATTTCCTCTGCCTGCTGATGAATAATTTGTTGCCAGTGCTGGTGGTCGTGCTGGCAGGAAGTCGTCGTTTCTGCCAAACGAAGTGGATGAATGGAGGCTGCTGAGTTCATGCAGATTTGCGGTTAATGGGTTTTAAGAAAAGTCTGATCCATTTGGTGAAAAAGCTCGGGATTATCGACAGGCCCTGAGTAGCGCCATAATTCCAGTCCCTGTTGAAGCAAGACAAAAGCAGGTAGCGACGTAAAGCCAAAACTACGGACCACTTCAGGATGCGTTGTTTCGCTGACGCGCATGATCTTTACGGTTGGATTTAGTACAGTTTGTGCCTTTTCCAGAAGCTGGTCTATTTCGACCCGTTGAGTGGAAGATGCAGACGTAAAAATCAGCAGCACAGGCCGTTGAGGTGAATCCGTCAGCAACGAAGAAGAAGGTGCCATGACAATAAGCCGGTTAATGACTCAAAATTGGCCTGCTTATCAGTAGCGAACGGTGAGACAGATCAAGAGAAAAACTGATTTTAGTCAGCTGCTTTCGCTGCACTGGCGTTTACTTTGCAATCAGAAAGATTGACTACCATGTTTGACGACTCATTTGAGGCTGTATTTACGCATGCTACGATTGGCATCATTGTTTCGGATGAACAGGGCCGTATTGTGTCGTCGAATCGGTATGCCCGCATGTTGTTTGGGTATACTGAAGATGAGATGAATGATGTATCTGTCGATGCGCTCGTGCCCGATTCGGTAGCGGGTCGCCATGCCCAGTTGCGAGCCTCGTTCAATGCCGATCCGCAAGTACGAGCTATGGGGCATGGTCGTGATCTGTTCGCGAAACGCAAAGACGGATCGGTGTTTCCGGCGGAGATTAGCCTGAGTTATTTCTATCGGGAAGGGGCGATTCTGGCCGTAGGCTACATCATTGATATTACCGCCAAGAAGGAAGCTGAGCAAACCTTGCTGGAGCAGAAAGGCCGTATTGAGCAACTCAATACCGAACTGGAGCAGAAAGTAGTTGACCGTACGCATGCGTTGATGGCCACTCTGCATCAACTCGAACAATCGAAAGATGAACTGGCAAAAGCCTTAGCTGCCGAACGTGAACTGGGTGAGTTGAAATCCCGATTTGTGTCGATGGCGTCACACGAGTTCCGAACACCATTGAGTGCTGTTCTTACGTCGGCCTCACTCATTGAAAAATATACCGCTGCCGATCAACAGGACAAGCGAATCCGGCACATTCAACGGATTAAAGCGTCGGTCAACCATCTGAACGATATTCTGGAGGAATTTTTATCCGTGGGTCGGCTCGAAGAAGGGCGCATTGAGGCCACCTTTTCATGGATCGAGTTGCCTACATTGGTTGATGAAGCACTTGCTGATTTGCAAGGTAGTTTAAAGGCCGGGCAGCAAATTGAAACCCAGTTCGATTGTCCGCATCCAGTACGTACTGATCCGTCATTACTACGGAAAATTCTGGTCAATCTGCTGTCGAATGCAATTAAATATTCGTCTGACAATCAAACTGTTTTGGTGCGCATCCAGTGTCGGGATACCGATCTGAAAATTACTATTCAGGACAACGGTATTGGCATTTCGGCCGATGATCAGAAACACTTATTCGAGCGTTTCTTTAGAGCTAAAAATGCGACCAATTTTGCCGGAACCGGCTTGGGGCTACATATTGTTGCCCGCTACCTCGAACTGCTGAATGGCACCATCGAATTGACCAGCCAGTTAGGTGAGGGCACAACAGTTACTCTTTTTCTTCCTCATGAAAACTATCCTGATCATTGAAGATAATACCGATATTCGGGAGAATACGGCTGAAATTTTAGAATTGGCGGGCTATCGGGTTCTAACCGCCGAAAACGGAAAAACTGGCGTTGAACAGGCACTCGCCGATCATCCTGATCTGATTATCTGCGACATAATGATGCCTGTTCTGGACGGCTATGGCGTATTGCACATTGTCAATAAAAACCCAGAACTCAATGGCATTCCATTCATTTTTCTGACGGCTAAATCTGAACGGGGCGATTTCCGGAAAGGTATGGAACTGGGCGCCGATGACTACCTGACCAAACCGTTTGATGACACCGAATTGCTTAGTGCAGTGGAGGGACGGCTCAATCGATTCACTAAGCTTCAGGCCGAGCGATATGATCTACAACGGGAAGGACTCACCCAATTCCTGGATGACGCTCATACAACGGGTGGTTTGCAAGGTTTATCGGCCGATCGAAAAACGCACCATGTTGCCAAAAAGCAATTTGTTTATACCGAAGGTGATGAACCCATACGGCTCTATTTTTTGAAAAGTGGCCGGGTCAAAACTACACGTACGAATAACGACGGTAAAGAATTAGTAACGGGTTTGTATGGCCCAGGCGAATTTTTTGGCGACTTAGCCCTACTCGAAGAAACAGTCTACACCGACTCTGCCCTAACACTCGATGACGCTGAGCTGATCTATATTCCGAAGCAGGATTTCCTGCAACTTCTGACAACCCAACCCGAAGTCGGTCGGCAATTTGTACGACTATTGGCTGGTCGCGTGAGCGAAAAAGAGGATCAGTTACTGGGTATGGCCTATAGCTCACTCCGTCGGCGTGTGGCCGATGCACTCTTACGGCTTCAGGCACCCTTGCCAACGGGCGAGCCCGCTCCACCTATCCAACTGTCCCGCGATGATCTGGCCGCCGTTATCGGCACCGCCACTGAGTCGCTGATTCGGACACTTAGTGAATTTAAACAGGACGGACTGATTGACGTAAGTGGGGGCAGTATTCGGGTGCTACAACCAGAAAAATTGCGTCGGGCCAACTGGTAATCAGCATACAATGTTGATCAGAATCAGCTTCCTGGCTGAGTACGCTCAAGTTGCATAAGCAGGTATCTAACTAATTTTGGCAAGACTACCTGCTATAAAAACGCATGAAAAAAGCCCTGTTACTTACTGACGGTTCTATTGATTTAGCCCTGGCGGTAAACCGATGGGTAGCGAATCAGCCAGATGCAATCGACCTGACAGTTGTTTATGCCTTTGCGCTCCCATTTGATTCAAACCAACCCCTCAAAGCTGCTGCTCACCGTGCTGCCAAGCAAGAGGCCAATGCAAACCTACAGCAGTGGTTGAACTATGTGTCTGCCCCCTGGCCAGGTAAAATTCAGACCGAAACGATCCTAGGTGGGCCAGAACTGGTCATGCGCATTCACTTATTGCTGCGCCACTATGACTATTTACTTGCCAATCTTGAGCAGCAGGAAGTTGTAATAGCGTTTGCAGCCTGTAAGAATCATATTTTGACTGAACTACACAGCCTGAGCTTGCCTGAAGACTCAATTGGCGAACGGGCTCTCTACGGCCAAGGAGCCAGAGCTTACTATTCTAAAATCTAATCTTGTAGGTTTATACGTTCTCGCTTGGCTTTGCCGAGTGAGGGCTATTAGTTCAAGGGCCTCTGGCCCGTTTTTAATATAATTTGCAATACTCCGGCCAGAGGCCGTTAAAAAAATAGCCCTCACTCGGCAAAGCCAAGCGAGAACGCTACTAATAGCTTACGGGTACCGATTTCAGTACCCGTAAGCTATTAGTAGCGTTCGTTCCCTTCTTCCTCTTCTTCTTCGAGTTCGGTGATTTCTTCATCAATTTCGTCGTCCGAGAGATCGTCATCTGACAAGTCCTCCGCTGTAAATTCATCGGGTTCCTCGTCGTTTGAGAGCTCATCGGTGGCATGACGCGCTGTGGCCGTGTCGGTGTATAAGAGCGTGTCAGAAGCTTCCTCGTCACCGGGGTTCAGGATGTCGGGACTATTGTTGACGCCTAAGCCGGCATAAACAACGGCTTCATCATCGGTATCATTTTCAGGCGCATCATTATTCTGTGGCGAAAGCCCTTTTGTCGAATTACCTAGCGTTTGGTCAGGGCTTTGTTGGTCGGCGTTGCTTGTGGTTTCCATAATAGTCAGGAGTTGTTAGGCGTTGCAGGCGGGTATAAACACTGCATTATTGACTAACAACCGAGCTTTAAAAGAGTTTGCAGTTATTTCCAGACGACCACTTTCTGTACCAGTGTGGGATGATTATCAGCCATAAGTCGGAGCAGATACGTTCCATCGGGCAGATTCCCCAGGTCAATAATCGTGTCCGTATCGACTGTTACCGGTTGCGCCGGTACCATAGTTTGACCTGATATTGAAAGGACTTCCGCCTGACCCGTATAAGGTGGTCGCACTGTCAGGTAACGATCGGTTGGATTTGGAAATGCCCAGGGGCCGGTTGGCTCTTCTTGTATCCCCGTAACGACCACTTTTTTTGACGTATTTTTTAAATAGCGCAATCCTCCGGCTATGCTCCCCAGCATCAGATCGGGCAATTGATCACCATCAAGATCGGCGGTTGCGGCAACGAGCCCCATCCCAGGTAAGCCAATGGAAGCCAGCGAGTCGATCAGTGTGAGGGGAGACTGGCTGGTAGGATCTGGAAATTGATAGACCTTAACTGTTCCATTTGTTGCCGCTAAGATCAACTCATTTTTCTGATCACCATTCAAATCTGCCACCACAATGGAACGGGCTTTGGCATACACGTAATCATCGGTTGTGATGCCTCCGAAGGTCTGGTTTTGTAACTGGAATGTAGGGCTGACGGCTGTGCCGGCATTCCGGTAGTAGAGGATCGTTCCAAAGTTGTAGCGACCAATTAACAGATCTGGCTTGCCATCCCGGTCTACATCAGTTACGGTTAATAGATCAAAGGGAGTCATCAAGTCAGGCGTAGGCCAGCGCGTAGCGCCCGCAAGGTTATATTGTACAGCTGCACCTTTAGCTGCGCTATTGATCAGTACACGAATCTCGACGGCCTGAGTAGCTGTTCCCGTTATTACGAGATCCATACTTCCGTTAGCATCGACATCAACAAAAGAAGGAACGACGTTCGTCAAGGCAAGGGATTTTGCCAGACCCAGGTAATCGGTTGTGACGAGAACAAAGGCCGGATTCTGAGTCGTACCCTTATTTTCAAACTGCCAGATTCCAGCGCGATAGCTGCTCCCCAGGCCCGTGCCACCGTAGCCAACCAGCATGTCCATATCGCCATCGCCATCCAGATCGGCCAGTGCTGGAGCAGCTCGTTCGCCCAGATCAAGCATATCGCTCTGCAGAAAATCCTTTTGTACTAACTGGAAGTCAGGCTTCTGGGTTGTTCCCTTGTTTTTGTAATACCAGCCCGATGCCCGGAAATCGAACGCATAATTGTCGTTCGCATTCACATTAGGTGAGGCCAGTAAATCTTTCTGTCCATCGCCGTCTACATCTTCAAAAAACGCAGCCGGGAATGCGGGAAACAAAATTGGATTGCTGGCTGGAAACAGACTATCGTAACTCGTAAAATTCGCTTTGTCGGAGTTGGGACCCTCATTGCGCAGGCGGGCAACGTTCTCGCAGCTTACAAAACCGAATAGAAGATCTTTATTGCCATCCCCATCCGTATCGACCACAGTTAACGTATTACCCGTATGCAAAGGTCTGGCGCCACTCAGCTTGACTGGGCTGGCCGCAACGCGCCCTGACCCATCGCACTGAAAACCAAAGGTAAAATCATTACAGAATTCCTTCCGAAAATGACCCCAGCATAAATTGCCCGTGCGTTGGTAGACCAGCCCACCTTTTTTGCCCGTTTGCTCAACACTCATATTTTGCTGATAGGCTAATATATTCCCATCCGCGTCGAAAGTAATGATGTCAATATCACCGTCGTCGTCGTAGTCCGTAATAGCGGGTATATCGGTGCCGCCCACATACAATTGAATGTTAAGACCGCTTAGACCGAGGGTCATGAGTGGATCGGCGGCTACTTTAAAAACAACCTGACCAGCCTGCGATTCGTTATGAAACACGCGTACGCTTCCAGAGCCGTAAGTAAATAAGTCTTTTTTACCATCGCCATCGTAATCCACGAGTAATACCCAGCTATAGAGCACACTCGGAAAGGCCGTTTCGTATTCGGGAGCGTATTTCCAGGCAATTCCACTGCCTGTTGGGTTGTCGATTGCCAGGAACGTACTGATCTTATTGGTCGTGCGGTCGAATACCAACAGATCGTCGCGGGAATCGTCGTTTAATCGAATGGTTGAATATTGGGTTGTGTTTAGCCCACCCGCCCAGGGGTTCAATAATACGGTTGTATTGACTGTGACCGTTGGGCTTTGGTCGTATCGAAAGCCAATTGCCCCGCCAGACTGCGCATAGTTGAGCAGTGGACTAAGCAAAAAACAAAGCGTAAACAGCTTTTTCATCTAATTTTGGGTACGTTTAAACGCAGAGAGAAAGGAGAGAAATAACGCAGAGTGCGCGGTGAGTACTTTCCCTCTGTGTACTCTGCCTTATTCTCTCCTTTCTCTGCGTTTAAACCGAAGTCTGATTTGAAAACGAAGAAACTGGCCTGAATATGATGGTTAACACAGAGCAACTCTATCATAAATTTCTGGAATGCACAGGCGTGTCGACCGATACGCGCCGAATTACCCCTGATTGCCTGTTTGTTGCCCTCAAAGGAGATAAGTTTGATGGGAATCAGTTTGCCGAACAGGCACTGGCAGAAGGCGCCCGTTACGCACTGGTCGATGACCCAGCAGTTGCCGCTCGTGATCAGGAACGTTGCCTGCTCGTGGCTGATGGATTAACGGCGCTACAGGATCTGGCCCGTCATCATCGGCAAACGTTCAACTTTCCGGTTATTGGCCTAACAGGCTCTAATGGGAAAACGACCACGAAAGAACTCATCGCGGCTGTCTTATCGAAAAACTACCGAACCTACGCCACAGTCGGCAATTTGAATAACCATATCGGTGTACCCCTGACCTTACTGGCTTTAAATGAGCAGTATGAACTAGCGGTTGTTGAAATGGGCGCGAATCATCAGAAGGAAATCGAATTGCTTTGCTCCATTGCGCAACCAACTCACGGACTCATTACCAACGTTGGTAAAGCGCATCTGGAAGGCTTTGGAGGCATTGAAGGCGTCCGGAAAGGAAAGGGCGAATTGTATGATTACCTGATTCAGAATAGTAAAACGGTTTTCATTAATTCGCGCGATAAAACCCTAATGGCCATGTATCGCGAACGACTGAAAACCACTCGCTCCGAGTTCACGGCGACCGAGTCCACGGCGGCCGAACCCACGTTTGCCGAAGCTGTATTTTATCCCGCAGTGGAGGCTACCGAAGAGCCAATCGAACTCCTACTGGAGTCGCCCGTTGTTGTTTATCGCGATTCGACCGGACAGGAAATAACGACGCATTTGCCGGGGCGGTATAATTTCGAGAACATGACCGCAGCTCTGGCAATTGGCGATTATTTTGGCGTTTCACCCGAAGAGGCCAACCGCGCCATCGCCGATTACAATCCGACCAACAATCGCTCGCAGGTGATTACCAAGGGCACCAATACCGTATTGCTCGATGCATATAATGCTAATCCCAGCTCAATGGCGGCTGCCATTCGCCAATTTGCGACTACTCCGGCCAAACATAAAGTGGTCATTTTGGGCGATATGTACGAACTCGGCAACGAAAGCGAAGCCGAACATGCGGCCCTAGGCAAGCTAATTGCCGACAGTAAGTTTGATCTGGTTATTCTGGCGGGCAAAGACATGCATTACGCACTAGGCTCATTGCCCAAAGCCTACTATTTTCCAGACAAATTTTCCTTACACAACTGGCTGATGGATAACCCCATGACCGACACGAACTTTCTGGTAAAAGGTTCACGGGGCATGAGTTTAGAGACTGTCGTGCCTTTTATTTGAAACTAGAGCTTTAAGCCTTTTGGTAAAAGGCAGTTAATTAAGTACCTGCTTCCATATCCCATAGATTGTTGATAATTAGGTATAGGTTTTGCTGAAAGGATTTATAAGTATCACCTGAATAACCTTTCTAGCCTGGTATATATGAAGCGATTTCTTCGAGCCCACCACAAACTAACGTTATGCTTAAGCGCCATTTTATTGTTTATATCTACCTGGCTCCCGGCCCAAATTATTACAACGGTAGCGGGATCTAATTTAAAAGGAGATGGAGGACCAGCTACTACCGCCTGCTTAAACAACCCTTCAGGTGTAGCTGTGGATAAAAATGGTGCTGTTTATATCGCTGATCAGGGAAACAACCGTATTCGTAAGGTACCCATCAATGGCATTATCACTACTGTAGCAGGCAATGGTTATAGCGGGGGCCGTATTAGCGGTGATGGGGGGCCAGCCACAGCTACCTTCCTGACTGGTGCTACCAGTGTAGTTGTAGATGACAGCGGTAATCTATACATCTCTGAACAGTATACCAGCCACATTCGTAAGGTATCTACCAATGGTATTATCAAGACAATAGCGGGCAATGGTAGAGCCTCTAATCCTTTTGAGGTTGGGGATGGGTTAGCCGCAACAGATGCCAGTTTAGCTTATCCTGCTGGCATAGCGCTAGATGCTGCTGGTAATCTCTACATTGCTGATCAGTATAATAATCGGATTCGTAAGATAGACTCCCATGGTATTATCACTACGGTAGCGGGTGACGGTAATAGAAGTAGTGTTGTTCTTGGAGATGGAGGGGATGCAACACATGCTAGTTTGGATACTCCTACGGGTGTGGCCGTAGATAAGGCTGGTACTATTTACATAGTAGATACAGGTCACTATCGTGTTCGCAAGGTAGACTCTAAGGGTATTATTACTACTATTGAAGCTAATCTCCGCAATCCCACTAGTGTAGCTGTAGATGATACTGGTAATCTGTACATCGCGGATTCTTGGAGTGGGCTAGTTCGCAAGATATCCACTACTGGCGTTATCTCTACTGTGGCAGGTAATGGATCTAATAATTATGGTGAAGATGGAACACTAGCTACCGAGACCAGTCTAGCCAATCCTGTTGGTGTGACGTTGGATGCTAATGGGAATCTTTACATTACTCTTCAGTATGGTAATCGAATTCGGAAGGTTTCTACAGATGGTATCATCACTACTGTGGCGGGTAATGGCTATAGCAGTTTTAGTGGAGATGGAGGATTGGCCACGGCTGCCAGCCTATACAATCCCTTTAGTGTAGCGACGGATAGCAACGATAATCTTTATATTACTGATCTGTTTAACCATCGTATCCGTAAGGTATCCTCCAATGGTATCATTACTACTGTGGCGGGTAATGGGTCTTCCGGTTTTAGTGGGGACGGCGGCTTGGCCACGGCTGCTACTTTGGCTGGAGCTTACAATGTGATAGTAGATGGAACTGGTACTATTTACATCGCTGACCTGTTTAATCATCGGATTCGTAAAGTGTCTGCCAGCGGTATCATCACGACGATAGCAGGTAATGGCTCTTCTGGTTTTAGTGGGGATGATGGTCCTGCAACGGAGGCTAGCCTGAATAAGCCAGCCAGCGTTGCATTGGATAGGCTTGGTAATCTCTATATTGCTGATTTAGATAATCATCGGATTCGGAAGATAGCTACAGATGGTATTATCACTACTGTAGTGGGTAATGGTGTCGCTGGTTTTAGCGGAGACGGGGGAGCCGCTACAGCCGCCAGTTTGAATAGTCCCGCCAACGTACTAGTAGATAGTAATAATAATCTTTATATCGCTGATCAGTACGATCATCGTATACGCAAGGTGTCGGCTAGTGGTATTATCACTACTGTGGCAGGTAACGGGTCTTCTGGTTTTAGTGGAGATGGAGGATTGGCCACAGCTGCCAACTTGAATAATCCTACTGGCCTGGCGTTGGATAGGCTTGGTAATCTCTATATTGCTGACTTATATAATCATCGGATTCGTAAGGTCTCCTCAGATGGTATTATCACTACCGTAGTGGGTAGTGACTCTATTGATTCTGGTGGGGATGGAGGATTGGCTACGGCTGCTAGTCTGATTGAGCCGTCCGGCGTGGCATTAGATCGTTATGGTAATCTTTATATCGCAGATGAGGGTGGTATTGATTATCGCATTCGTAAGGTGAGTGTTCCCAATACTGTTAGTATAAATCCCGCAAATCTGGCCGCAGCCTGCTCTAACAGTGCCTTTAGCCTCACGGCTGTCGCCTTGGGTTTTATACCCTCTTCTTATGCCTGGAGTAGCCAACCCACTGGCTTATCGGCCAGCGGATCTACACCTTCTTTTTCGGCTCCGTCAGTAAATAGTCCAACCACTTATACGCTTACTGTTACAGCTATAGATGGCTCTATTAGTGCAACGACTAGTACCACCTTAACGATTAATCCAACGCCTGGTGTAGCCATCACGGGTACCCCTAGCCTGACCATTGGCAATGGGCAAAGTACTACCCTTACAGCCTCAGGAGCCACTACATATAGTTGGTCTACCAGTGCCACGACGCCTTTTATTGTTGTTAATGCTACAGGGATCTACTCGATTACAGGTACTACTAATGGTTGTTCGGCTCAGACTAGCGTTACCCTCAGTGGCTCTATCGTGAGCGTGCAGGATGGAAACTGGTCGAATCCCAGTACCTGGAACTGTGGCTGTGAGCCTACTCTGTACGATATCGTTACAATTTCTAACGGACATAAGGTTACGGTAAGCCAGGCCGTTCAGACTCAGGTATTAAAACAGTTTGGCATTCTGTTGTTTGATGTTGGCGGTAGAATTTCGTTCTGGAAATAACCAACGGGGCATGAGTTTAGAGACCGTCGTGCCTTTTATTTGAAACCTTTTCTAAACGATGGCATTTCGCATGAATCGCACGACGTTCAACTGGTGTATTGGTCTGTTGTTGGTTAGCTTATATTCAGTTGGGCAAACAGCTCCGGTAGCGGCTACGCCACCCTTCGAAGCTGAAATTCAGGCGTTTGAAAAAACGGACCAAACCTCACCACCGCCCAAAAAACCGATTGTGTTTACGGGTAGTTCGTCCATTCGGCTATGGGAGAATCTGGCAAACTATTTTCCTGAAAAAACGATCCTTCAGCGTGGATTCGGCGGGTCACAGCTAGACGATGTATTGCGCTATGCGGATCGGATTATTATTCCGTATCATCCGAAACAAGTCGTTCTGTACGCGGGCGAGAATGATATTGCTACGGGCAAGGTAACCGGGCAGCAAGCCTTCGAGCGTTTTGTTGCGTTATTTGTGCATGTTCGCCAGAAGTTGCCCCATGTGCTGTTTACGTTTATTTCGATTAAACCCAGTCCCTCCCGGCGGAAATTTTTCCCTGAAAATGACATAGCTAACCAGCTTATTAAACAATATCTGGCTAAACGGAAGCATACCCAGTTCGTAGATATTCGGCCAGTAATGCTGACGAAAGAAGGCCAACCCGTCCCCGAATTATTTAAACCAGACAGCCTGCACATGCTTCCAGAAGGCTATCAGCAATGGGCTAAGGTATTGGGGCCGTATTTGAAATAGTGCATAAGAGCTAAACATTCACCCATAGTGCAATGACAAGGGCTTCTGAACTAAAAAACAATCTTTTTTAGTTCAGAAGCCCTTGTTTTTTTCTGTTTTTAATACTTCTACTTCCTGTTTTTATTGAATTTAAACAGATTGACCAATATTATTTGCTAATATCACCATTCAGCCTAATTTTACAAATGACTTGATAGAGTGAGTCAAACAGCAGACGTAATGGCTATTTTATCCAAAGAAGAATCGAAGCAACTAATTGATAGGGTATTATCCTTCTCGAAAGCTGACGAAATAAGCGTCAGTCTAAGTGGCGATAAAGGAGGTAACGTTCGTTATGCGCGAAACTCGGTAAGTACCAGCGGCCAATCGGCCAATAGTTCACTGGCTGTTACATCGGTATTTGGGAAACGTTCGGGCACGACTACGATTAACGTATTTGACGATAAATCACTCGAAAAAACGGTAAGACGAGCCGAAGAAGTCGCGCGATTAGCGCCCGAAAATCCAGAGTACGTTCCGCTATTGGGCCCGCAGAACTATCTGGAAACCCAGACATATAACGAAGCGACTGCGGCTATCGATCCTGCTTTTCGGGCTAAACTGGCTCTGGACAGCATTGCTGTCTGTAAAAAGAATTCAGTTAATGCCGCAGGCTTTCTGGAAAACTCGACCGTTTTTACGGCGATAGGAAATAGTAAAGGACTTTTCGGGTATACTAAAGCGACATCAATCGACTTTTCGATAACGGTCAGAACCACCGATGGTACGGGTTCAGGCTATGCGGTGCGCGATTATAATGATGTTTCTAAACTCAATAGTGGACCACTTACACAGGTAGCTGTTCAAAAAGCAATAGCCTCCTCCAAGGCGCAGGCATTGGAGCCCGGAAAATATACGGTTATTCTGGAACCAACGGCTGGTCAGGAGTTGATTCGCAACATGATGTCGAACATGGATGCGCGTAGTGCGGAGGAAGGGCGTAGTTTCTTAGGTAAAAAAGGGGGAGGAACCCGCCTGGGCGAAAAGCTATTCGACGAGCGCATCACTATTTACTCCGATCCGATGAATGCCGAGATTCCCGGAACACCATTTGTGTCTGGAGGTGGTCGCCCTGGTTATGGTGATCTGCTAGGCGGTGGCGGAGGTGGTGGCAATAGTACAGACGGACGACCTCAGGAAAAAGTAGTGTGGGTGGATAAAGGTGTGGTTAAAAACATGTTTTATTCGCGTTTTTGGGCTGAAAAAAAAGGCGTTAAGGCCATTCCGGCTCCTGAAGGAATCATTATAGAAGGTGGCAATGAATCCCTGGCCGATCTCATTAAAAGTACACGGAATGGCATTCTGGTTACCCGATTCTGGTACATTCGGGATGTTGATCGGCAAACACTACTGTATACTGGCCTGACGCGGGATGGTACGTTTTATATCGAAAACGGCCAGATCAAGTTCCCCGTTAAAAACTTTCGGTTTAACGAAAGTCCAATCGTGATGCTCAATAATATCGAAGCGATGGGCAAATCGGTTCGGACAAACGGCAGCCTGATTCCGCCGATGAAAATACGTGATTTCACTTTTTCCAGTCTATCCGACGCCGTTTAGCTTTTTCGGATGATGCTCTGGTGTCAGCTACTTATAGCTGACACCACAAATAAATTACTTTTTCAATGAATCGTCGAGATTTTATTCAACTCACCAGCGCGGGAGCTGGCGCACTGCTATTGCCTGGTATGGCTGCTGGCGGCAGAGTCATTGATGCCGAAGCGCTTCTGGACCCTGGTCTCGATCTGGCCATCAAAAAACGTCTGGCCGATGCGGGCTTGAATGCCGCTAAAGCGAAAGGTGCTTCGTATGCAGATGTTCGTATTGGCCGGTATCTCAACCAATTCGTGACAACGCGCGAAGACAAGGTGCAAAGTATTGTTAACCTGGAATCGTTTGGTGTGGGCGTTCGGGTACTCGTAAACGGTTGCTGGGGATTTGCCTCGCTCGGCGACGCCAGCACCGAAGCGCAGGTTGCAGAAACCGCCGAAATAGCAGTTCAGGTAGCGAAAGCCAATATCGCCTTACTGGACGAACCTGTACAACTGGCTCCGCAGAAAGGATTTGGAGAGGTAAGTTATAAGACCCCGTTTACGAAAAACCTGTTTGAAATTCCCATCAAAGAAAAAGTTGATCTCTTGCTATCGGTTAATGGAGCGGCTATGGCCAATGGTGCCAACTTCATCAACTCGGTGCTATTCATGGTCAACGAGCAGAAATACTTTGCTTCAACCGACGGCTCATATATCGACCAGGATATTCACCGAATATGGCCTACGTTTACGGTAACCGGAATAGATCGGGCAACTGGCCAGTTTCAGACCCGCAACTCTTTAGGAACGGCCAAAGCAATGGGGTATGAGTACCTGCAAACGGCTCCCCCTGATCGCATTACGGGCCGCCCGACCACCTTGTTTAACAACTATTACGACATGCTGGACGATGCCACTCTGGCGGCCAGACAGGTCAAAGAAAAAGTGAAAGCGAAATCGGTGGAGGCTGGAAAGTACGACCTTGTTCTGGACCCTTCTCACCTCCGACTGACGATTCATGAATCGGTGGGGCATGCTACGGAGCTGGATCGTGTATTGGGCTATGAAGCTAATCTGGCCGGTACGTCGTTTGCTACGATGGACAAATGGAAATCCAAAACTTTTAAGTACGGTAGTCCCCAGGTTACTGTTTTTGCCGACAAAATTCAACCTGGTTCAATGGGGGCCGTTGGCTGGGATGATGAAGGGGTAAAAACCAAAAAATGGGATCTCATTAAGGACGGTATTCTGGTCAATTACCAGGCCATTCGTGATCAGGTGCATATGCTGGGCGAAACCGAATCGCACGGCTGTTGCTACGCCGACAGTTGGAATGCTGTTCAGTTTCAGCGGATGGCCAACGTCTCACTGGCGCCCGGTACTCAACCCCTGTCGGTGGATGAGTTGATTAAAGACGTCAAAAAAGGGATTTACATCATTGGATACGGGTCGTATTCAATTGATCAACAGCGCTATAACTTTCAGTTTGGGGGGCAGTTATTCTACGAAATCAAAGACGGTCAGATTACAGGAATGCTCAAAGATGTTGCCTACCAATCGAATACGCAAGAGTTCTGGAATTCCTGCGTGAAAGTGAGTGACCAACGTGATTACCGGGTTGAAGGATCATTTTTCGATGGAAAAGGACAGCCACCTCAGCTAAGCTGCGTTTCACATGGCAGTGCCACGGCTCGCTTCAACGGCGTTAATGTGATCAATACAGCCCGGAAGGTGTAGAGTGTAATTGATTTTAAAAATCCCGAAGGGATGGCCAATTTTGTAGCCCCGAAATAATTCGGGGCTACAAAATCGTTAACCCACCACGTCTTCGTCGGCGTTGTGAGCCAGCTTCTTTTTTACGACATCGGCCGGGTATTTTAGGGCCAGCCGGCGAATATCGTAGCTGAACTCTTCATAGGTTTCTTTCCAGAGTTTAGCCTCTTCTGGGGTGTAATCATAAAAACCCTGAGCGTTCAAAACGCCTTTCCCGCCCGCTTTGACAATATCGTCGATCAATTTGGGCACTTCAGTCTGGTTGCTTAGGGTCGGAAGTAAGTCTTTCATGACGGTATGATAAGCGGGCACACCTGTTAGATCCATCCACCTGAAAACGCCAACTAGTGTCATCCAATAGCCTGCATTATTCCGACAGGCTCGATCAACGTCCTCAACAGTCGCGTAACCGTTTTCGACCATACTGCAGGCTTCCCGATACATGGCGTACATCAGCCGATTGGTTATAAAACCACGAATATCTTTGCGAACCAACGTCGGTTCTTTGCCCCACAGATGAGATAGTTCATAGAGCCATTCGGCAGTTGGAACATCACTTAGGTCTCCACAAATAATTTCCAGGAACCGGGTAGTATGTGATGGCTCCGACCAGTGTAATCCTAAAAAGCGTGCGGGCAATCGGACCTCGCGCTGGAGAAGGCTAATCGGAATTGCCGAGGTATTGCTGGTAATAATGGCATCCTCAGCCACAACGGCTTCGATCCGCTCATAGACCGATTTCTTAATCGCTATATTCTCGAGCGTACACTCCATCACGACTTTACTGTCGCTTAACAGGCTATAATCTTCCGTAATAGTAAGTTGCTGAAAGTATGATTCAGGACTTTCGGTAAACAGCCCTTCCTGATAGGCTTTCGCCAAATGCTCCCGGATGCGAGGTTCGGCGGTTTCCATATCGACCGGGAGGGGTGCAACGGCCACCACGGTATGGCCTGCTATCAATAGGCAAGTGGCAATACTGCACCCCATTAGCCCCAACCCGACTACGCCCACGGGTATTTTCTCTGGATTTACTGGCTGATTCATAGCAGAAGTTGGGTCAAGATGAATTACACATGAAAAATGGAGAAACCTCTCGAATTTACTGCCGTGACCGGAGTTTTGATAACCTTCGCTCCCGTTCTAGGCATTAAACACCAATTTCTTTCCAAAAAATAAGTCCATGTTCTCGCTTGGCTTCGCCGAGTGAGGACTATCACTTCAAGGGCCTCTGGCCCGTTTTTAACTTCATTTGCAATACTCCGGCCAGAGGCCGTAAAAAAATAGTTCTCACTCGGCGAAGCCAAGCGAGAACGTGAGTTTGAGGCTTCTTAGCCTACAAAATCAGATTCCTCATTAGGAAGCAAAACGCCAATTTCTTTCCAAAAAGTAAGCTCAATATTACTGATAAGTATCCATAATGATATGGGTAGATACTTTTTTCGTTTTTGTAACTTCCATGAACTTAAATTTTAAATTTATTTAAGAACTATCTGTCTTATACTTAGAATTCTCATTAAAATTCTGAATATTAATAAGAAAGCAAAATTATGTTTTGTAAGATTGCTGATTCATTCTAACCTATTCTAAGATTATGTTCAAAAATGTACTTTGTTGCATTTTGCTGTTATTTGCTGTAACTGGACCGCTTTGGGCGCAGGACAGGCAAATAACTGGCCTCTTGCGCGACGAGCAGGATCAGCCCATATCGGGGGCAAACGTGGTTATCAAAGGAACTGCACGAGGAACAACGACGGACGCAGCCGGTGGATTTCGACTAACGCTTCCTGCTGGAAATGCCGTACTGACCGTTTCATCGGTGGGGTTTGTAGCGAAAGATGTAGCGGTATCGTCAGGGCAGTCTCAGCTTACCATTTCGCTGGTTGCTGACGACCGCCTTTTGGGCGAAGTAGTGGTAACGGCACTGGGTATCAAACGCGAAGCTAAGGCGCTGAGCTATGCCACCCAGGCTATTAAGCCTGCCCAGATTAATGAGGTTCGGGATGGTAACGTACTGAACACGTTACAGGGGAAAATTGCGGGTGCGTATATCACTCAGGGTTCAGGTGGACCCGGTACTGGCTCACGGATTGTATTGCGCGGTAACCGCTCTATTCAGGGGACAAACAATGCGCTGATGGTTGTGGATGGTGTCCCCATTAACAACAGCACCTTCGGACAGGCAACCAGCGACTTTGGTAGCGTTGCCAATTCGGATGGTGCGTCGAACATCAACCCCGACGATATTGAGAACGTAACGGTACTACGAGGTGCGTCGGCTGCTGCGTTATATGGTAGCCAGGCGGCTAACGGCGTTATTCTGATCACGACGAAACGGGGCAAATCGGGTCGTGTTTCGGTCGATGTAAACTCGGGCGTTTCGATCGATAAGCCATTTGCCTTGCCAGTGGTGCAAAATCAGTACGGACAGGGAGTTGGCGGAAAGCTGGACCCAGCAGTTGGTGCTAGCTGGGGTGCGGCTATGACGGGTCAATCGTACACAAATTACCTGGGCAACGCTGATACCTACTCAGCTCAGCCGAACAACATTCGTGATTTCTTCCGCACGGCTGTCAGCTTCAACAATTCGATTGGTATTACGGGCGGTTCAGATAAGTCGCAGACTTACTTATCGTATACCAACAACGCATTGCAGGGAACAGTCCCGGGCAATGATCTGACCCGTCACACGATTAACCTGCGCCTGTCGAATCAGATCAGCTCGAAGCTATCGACTGATGCCAAGGTGACCTACATTAACCAGTCGGTCATTAACAAACCACGGACAGGTGAGGAAAACGCACCAGTCATTGACGTCTATCAGATTCCGCGAAACGTTAGCCTGGCTACTGCTCAGAACTATGCTGTGCCCAATGCGTTCGGTCAGCCAACGCCAACAGCCTGGCCATCAACGCTGTCGTCTATCTACCAGAACCCTTATTGGATGACCAATCAGACGGCCATTAACCAATACCGGGATCGGATCATCGGGTTCGTTCTGGCGAAGTATCAGTTAACCGATTTCCTGAGCATTCAGGGCCGCGCTAACCTCGATAAATACTTCGATAAAAACGAAGAAAGCTACGCACAGGGAACCATCCTGTGGGCCAATCAGGCGGGTGGTAAATTCTCCCGGAACAACATTGTTAATACCCAAAGCTGGTATGACCTGTTGATCGAAGGCAAGAATAAACTTAGCCAGGACCTCTCACTCGATTACCAGGCTGGTGCAATTATTCAGGATACCCGCTATCAATCGACCAATGCTACTGCCGATGGGTTGAATGTACCAAACCGCTACAACCTGAATTTTGGTACCAACCAGTCGCTCGCCGATGATTTCACGCGTGTTCAGACGCAATCGCTATTCGGGCAGGCCTCGCTGGCCTGGCGGGACGCTATTTTCGTGAACGCCAGCTTGCGCAATGACTGGTCATCGACCTTACCCAAGCCCTATTCGTTCCAGTATCCATCGGTAGGTGCGTCGGTTGTTGTGTCTGATTTATTGAAATTCACAGGTCCTCTTTCGTTCCTGAAAATCAATGGATCGTATGCGCAGGTGGGTAACGGAGCTTCTCCGTATCTGTTACAGACCAACTATTCGTACAGCCAGGGTGCGGGATCTGGGTTTATTAGCCGCGATGGTACACAGGCTATTGGTAACCTGAAACCAGAAATCACGAAAAGCCTGGAATTTGGTATTGATGCCCGATTCTTTAGCAACCGGCTGGGCGCAACAGTTACGGCCTATAAAACGAACTCGATCAACCAGTTGCTGAAATTAGGACTGGCACCAGCGTCTGGCTTCAGCAACCAGTACATCAACGCGGGGGATATCCGTAACATGGGTCTTGAAGTGGTGATCAATGGAACGGCTATCAAAACAGATCGTTTCTCGTGGGATCTGACGCTGAACATGGGCATGAACCGCAATAAAATTGTCAGCCTGTCGCCCGATATTAAAACGGCGTTCCTGTCTGATGGCTATGGTCGTTCGGCCTCTCCGGTTGTAACAGAAGGTGGTTCGTATGGCGATATTGTATCGTACCGTTGGGCGAAAGATCCTGCTACTGGTCAATACCTGGTGGGTTCACAATCAACGAGTTCGACTGTTTCCGAAGCATCGGTTTTGTCTACAGGACTACCTGTTGCTACGAAAGATCAACAGCTAATCGGCAATTTCAACCCAAAAATGCTGCTGGGCTTTACGAACACTTTCACGTTTAAGGGCTTCTCGCTTCGCGTGCTGGTCGATGGCCGGTTTGGTGGCATAGCTGTATCAGGTACCGAAATGAACCTGGCATTCAGTGGCATTCCAGAAGTAACCGCACAGAATCGGGCTGGTGGCTGGGTGTTGCCCGGCGTTACGGCGGGTGTTGCTGGTGCCGACGGTGTCACGATGGTTGGAGCAGGAAAAGCCAATACCACGGCGATTACAGCCGAGCAATTCTGGCAAACTGTATCGGGTAAGCGGTACGGCTGGGGCGAATTCTTTGCCTATGATGCAACCAATGTTCGCCTTCGCGAACTGTCGCTTGGCTACGGCATTCCAGTGCCCTCGAATTTCTTCATCAAATCGGCACGTCTGTCGTTTGTAGCCCGCAACTTATTCTGGTTTTATCGGGGTAGTTCCATTCTGGACATTCCCGGTATTGGCAAACGCAAAATGTGGTTCGATCCAGACATGAACCTCACCAACGGTAACTTCCAGGGTGTTGAATATGGTACCCTGCCCTCTAACCGGAGCATTGGTCTGAACCTGAAACTTTCTTTTTAACTCGAAACGATCGTCAATATGACTTCTTATAAAACACGCTTACGGAAAACCCTCCTGGCGGCCTGCGTATCGGCTCCTCTGTTCTGGGCGGTTGGCTGTACTGATAATTTTGATGACATCAATACCAACAAAACCAAAATAACGGTCATCGGTGCGGGCGAAATTCCCTATCTGTTTTCGAAAGCACAGTCGGCAGGTATCCTGAGTCAGTATACCTATCAGGTTGGCGAAAACCTCTTCTCCGATCAATACGCGCAGTATTTTGCCTGCGTTGCCACCTACTTTCCCTCCGACCGGTTTGTGATTCGGATGGACTGGCTGCAAGGTCCCTGGAGTCAGATGTACACCGAGGTTGTGCCTCAGTTGAAAACGATTATGGCGAGCGCGGATGCCAATTCGGCGGAGTACGCGCTGGCTAGCATCTGGTGGGTGTATACCTTCCATCGCTGGACGGATTACGTTGGTCCTATTCCGTATTTCAAAGCTGGTGAGCCAGCTACATCGGTAGCTTATGATGCACAGGACAAAATCTATGACGATTTCTTCAAGCGTCTGGCGGCTGCTACGACGGTGTTGAAAGGTAAAACCAGTGAGAAACCGTTTGGTGCTTTCGATCTGATGTACGGTGGCGATGCCAACAAATGGATCAAGTTTGCCAATACGCTTCGTCTTCGGTTAGCGCTTCGTATCTCGAAGGTTGATCCAGCTCGGGCAAAAACAGAAGCGGAAGCAGCTGTGGCGGGTGGTGTACTTACAACCAGCCCCGACGACGACGCTCTGGTACAACGGAGCACAAAAGGCAACGACGGAAATGGTCTGTCAATCATGTCAGACTGGAACGAGTTTCGGATGAGTGCCGCTATGGAATCGGTGCTGAAAGGCTACAACGATCCACGCATGCCGACGTACTTCCTGCCTGCGGTGAAAACCAATACGTATGAAGGTTTACGGAACGGTCTGGCGACAACGCAATTGACCGAAACCGTTAACACGGCCGATTATAATTCACACGTAGGACAGCGCTGGACATCGACTGGTTTGGCCACTCCTCAGAACGTGATGGCCACTGCTGAGTCGTATTTCCTCCGTGCCGAAGGGGCACTGAATGGATGGAGCATGGGCGGTACAGCTAAGGATTTCTACAATAAAGGAATCGCGATGTCGATGGCGCAGTGGGGTATAACAGATGCTGCAGCCATTGCTGCGTATCAGGCTAGTGCACAAACGCCAATTGCACCAAACGATTACCTGAAGTCGGCACCGCTGAGCAATATTCCTGTAGCCTGGGGAAGTACAGAAGCTATTCAGCGTGAGCAAATTGGTACGCAGAAATGGCTGGCTCTGTTCCCGGATGGCTTTGAAGGCTGGGCTGAGTACCGCCGGACACGCTTTCCAAAACTGTATCCAGTTGTGAATTCTGATAACCCAGATATTCCAGCGGGAGGTGTGCTGCGTCGTATTCCAATTCTGCTGGTTGAGCAGCAAACGAATGCCGTTGAAGCCCAAAAAGCAGTATCGCTCTTAGGCGGTGCCGATAAGGTGACAACGCCATTATGGTGGGATAAAAATTAATCTAATCTTAAACACGGAGAAACGGAGAACGACACGGAGAGCACGGAGAAAAAATCTCTGTTATCTCCGTGTTGTTCTCCGTTTCTCCGTGTTTAACTTTCATGCCATGAAGCTACTTACGCTCTGTTTACTTGTAATACTTTTCACATCCTGTGACAGTACCGATACACTATTTGAAAAACTACCTTCCTCGCAGACCAAGGTCACATTTAAAAACATGCTGGAAGAATCGCCCGAATTCAACGTGCTGAAGTACGGGTATTTCTACAATGGCGGGGGCGTAGCAGCGGGCGATTTCAACAACGATGGCCTGACAGATTTATACTTCACCGGCAATCTGAACGCCAACAAACTCTACCTGAATAAAACAGAACCCAGTTCAGGAAAACTAACATTCGAAGACATTACCGACAAAGCCGGAGTGAGCGCAGCCGATGGCTGGAACACTGGCGTCTCGGTAGTCGATATTAATGCCGATGGCTGGCTCGATTTATACGTTTGTCGTTCGGCGGCAACAGATTCGCGGCTCCGTCGGAACCTACTGTTCATCAACAACAAGAATTTGACCTTTTCAGAAAAAGCTGCTGAGTATGGTCTCGATGATCCCGCGTATTCAACCCAGGCCGCTTTCTTCGACTATGACCGCGATGGCGACCTGGACTGCTTTCTGCTCAACCACTCGGTGCAGGAGTTTGCTGGATTTAGCCGTATGATCAGCGATTTTAAGCAGCAAACGAATCCTAATTACTCCAGCAAACTGTATCGTAACGACCGAAATGTAGGCGGTAAATTCGTTGATGTATCAAACTCGTCGGGCATGGTATCCAATGTGTTGAGCTTCGGCTTGGGTGTTGCCGTGAGTGATTTTAACAACGACGGCTGGCTCGACTTCTACGTGTCGAACGACTACAACGAAAACGATTACCTATACATAAATCAGCACGATGGTAAATTTAAAGAGGTCGTGCGGGAAGCAATGGGCCATACGTCACTCTACTCGATGGGCTCCGATGCTGCCGATGTGAATAACGATGGTCGCATCGACCTACTAACCCTCGACATGCTCCCCGAAGGAAATGAGCGTATCAAATTGACCTCTGGGGACGATAATTACGATAAATACAAACAGTTGTTACGATCCGGTTTTCATCACCAAACCATGCGTAACATGCTACAATTGAATGTGGGGGAAATAGCGGGGAGCATGGAGCGCGGGGCAGAGAATAGCAATAACCCTGCCCCGCGCTCCATGCTCTCTTCCCCTATCTTTAGCGAAATTGGTCAGTTGGCAGGTGTTTCTAATACCGACTGGAGTTGGGCTGGCCTGTTCGCTGATTTCGATAATGATGGTTGGAAAGACCTATTTGTGAGCAATGGCTATGCCCGTGATTACACGAATATGGAATTCCTGAAGTTTACGATGGACGAGCAGTTGAAGGCACGTCAAACGGGAGCGCAAACGAATCCGATGGATGTCATTGCCAAAATGCCAAGCATTGATGCCCCCGACTATATTTACCGGAATCGGTCTGGCGATCCAGATAGACGGTTAACGTTTACGAACGAAACAAAAGCCTGGGGATTTAATGAGCCCTCGCAATCGAATGGGGCAATTTATGCTGATTTAGACAACGATGGTGATTTAGATCTGGTAGTCAATAATGTAAATGCCGAAGCCAGTATCTACGAAAATCATGCTGAGGAACAAGGCTCAAATAACCATCTTACACTCCAACTAAAAAGCCCAAGTCCTGCTCAGTTGATGGGCGCGCGCGCAACTGTCTGGGCCGGTGGTCAGATGCAGGTACAGGAATTCATGCCGGTACGGGGTTTTCAGTCGTCCATGTATGTACCCTTACTGTTTGGATTGGGAAAAACAACGACGGTGGATTCAGTCCGAGTTCGTTGGGCAGATGGCAAAACGCAGCTTGTACGCCCAACCCAGATTACTGAACCACTTACAATTACCTATGCCCCAACGGGCGAAATGACACCGCCTGCTGCGCTAAAACCATACTGGCAAGCGGACAATGAACTGGCCGTAACGCACCAGCAGGAAGCCATTAATGATTTTAAAATTCAACCCTTATTGCCCTACATGCTTTCGCCAACCGGGCCGGATTTTGCGGTCGGTGATGCCAATGGTGATGGCCGCTCGGATGTTTTTGTCGGTGGTGGGCGTGGACAGGGCGGCCAGGTTCTCATAGCTGGAGCCAGTGGTTTTTCGCCCATGCCTCAACCGGCGCTACTTGCTGACCGGACTTATGCAGATGCCGGTGCCGAGTGGTTTGATGTCGATGGCGACCACGATCTGGATTTGGTGGTGAGTAGCGCGGGTTATGAGTTATCCGTTGATGATGTCCGCTTACAAGTGCGTTTGTATCTGAACGATGGCCAGGGGCATTTGACAAAAGCCAGTGCGTTTCCTGATGTTCGGGTAAGTGCGTCCTGCGTTCGTTCGGCGGATATCGATGGTGATGGCGACCGGGATTTATTTATCGGAGCGCGGGTCGTGCCGGGTCGTTATCCCGAAACGCCTGTTAGCCATTTGCTAGTGAATGATGGAAAAGGCCATTTTTCAGAACAATCGAGTTCGCAGCCAATCCTGTCTCAACTAGGTATGGTAACCGATGCCGCTTTTGCAGATCTTAATCGCGACAAACGGCCCGAATTACTCGTAGCTATCGATTTTGGACCTATTCAGGCGTTCACCTTCCAACAGGGAAAGCTTCAGCCGCTTGTTGATTGGCTACCTACTACAACTGGTTGCTGGAATCGTCTGCTGGTTCAGGATATTGATAACGATGGTAATCCAGACATCATTGCCGCAAACGCTGGACTAAACAGCCAGCTTCTGGCCACACCCAACCGTCCCTTAACACTATATGGCATTAAGAACGTAGCGGGATCACTGCTACCAGTTTTAGCTGGCTATGATCGAACGGGTCGTGCCAACGGAGAACCGCATCCGTTCAATGCTCGCGACGAAATGCTTGATCAGGTCGTGACGTTGCGGAAGAAATTCACAAACTATACGAGCTATTCTAAAGCAACGATAACCGATTTGTTTGATCCTGAGGAGTTAAAACGGTCCCAGAAGCTCGACGCCACGACGCTGCAAACCGTGTTGTTTCGCAACGGTGGAGGAGCAACTCCGAAATTTACGATGCAGCCATTACCCATTGAAGCGCAGATGGCTCCGGCTTATGCTTTAGCGACCGTCGATGTCAATCACGATGGCTTGCCTGATTTGATCATTGGCGGGAATCGCGAATACAACCGCGTTCGACTGGGTAAGGAAGACGCCAATCGGGGACAGTTATTTTTGAATAAAGGCAAAGGTCTGTTTGCCTACGTACCGATGGCGCAATCAGGTTTACTGTGGGACGGCGACGTTCGAGATCTGGCGACAGTACAAGTTGCTGGACATACGGAATTGTTGGTTGGCGCGACGGGGAAAGCTGTGCGCACGTTTATACTGAGCAAGTGATAATATTTCTGATCATGATAGTACGAACGAAGACGTTCGCACTATCATGGTTATCAGGATAACGAAGCATTAAGACACAAATAATAAATTTGGGGTATCTTTGACTAGTAAAAATTGAGCGGGAAATGATAGCAACCAAATCTGGAGTGCAAGGGAGAAAGCCCAAGACGAAAGTGCCGGAACACCTGATTTACGAAATCATGGATGGTAAGCCTATTTATTATAAGGGCTATCAGGAGGTATTGGCTGGCACAAAAATGTTTTCAGAAATTATGGGTTCAAGTGCATTACAATCATTTATTGTAGCCTATGTTCAACGATTGCTTTTTAAGGAGTTAAGTGAAGATGATTTCATAATTCTTTCCAGCGAGTCGGGCCTTCATCTCGACAAGCGCAATAACTTAGCTGGCGATATTCTCATTTTCGATACAATCACGCTACCTATCGAAGCTATTGATGAATTTTACGTTCATGTACCTCCTAAGGTCGTGATTGAAGTGGATATTACTGCCGATCCCACCGATGTTACCAGTGATAGCTATATCTTCCAGAAAATAGAGAAACTCCTGAAATTCGGCGTAGAGAAAGTAATCTGGATTACAACCCAAGCCAAAAAGGTTACAGTCGCTACACCTAATGATGACTGGCAGGTAAAAGATTGGCACAAAGACGTTGAGATACTTAACGGTATCTCGTTTAACATTGGCCGGTATTTAACCCAGAAAGGTTCGCCTTTTGCGTAGTGGCTGTGTTTCTGGCCGTGAAGGCAACTCAACGATTACTGCTTTTTATACACGGTGAAAAAGCTGGTCGTTGATGATGAAGTCGTAGTAGGATCGCGGGTCAGACGTAGCTCGGTTGCATTGATACTTACAACGTAGAAAGTGACTATCCCACTGGCACTTGGCCCTCCACTGACGATGGTGACACCATCTAACTTAAGTTCATATCGATTCAGGGCACTTTTGCCTAAATCAACGATAGACCAGGCACCAGAACCACTGTCGCCCTGGTCGTCGGTGCTGGTGTATGTTTTGGTACTCGTTAACGTAAACGCGTTACCGAATTTTCCTGAACTGGTGGTGGGCGATTTCTCTACGCCATTGACCTGAACCGTTACGGTTTGCGTGGTTGGCGTTTGCTGTAGCAAGGTCAATACCTGATCGCTACCCACCTTACGAACTTCTAATGCTTCTGAGCGGTCGAATACCCAGGTGCCTGCAAACAAACTGGTGATCGATGGCACCAAATACGTAAAGGACAGTTTGGTTGGCGTACTGCCTGTACTTTTGGTTAATGTGAGGTCTGAATTACCCGGAAGATCGTAGATGGCGATCTCCACCGTGTATGTTTTTGTCGTACCATCTTCAGCCGTAACGACATACTTGATGGGGTTTAACAAATCCACCTGAACGCCGGATGCGGGCGAACAAGTGGCCTTATCAGACAGCGTGATCGTTGGCTTAAAATACAGATTCTGAATATCGATATCACCAGAGACCACATAAACGGCAGAGATGGTCTGTTTGCTTTCGTCAATCACAAAATCGACGCCATCCGCCGTAAATTTTACAATAGCTTTCGAACTACTTTTGGTCGTAGCCTGCGGAGTGGGGTCATCACTCTTGTTAGGGCAGCCCATCGTCGATAAAACGACCACAAGTAATATAGAGAATCGGGCTAGTGTTTTCATCGTTTTTAGAAATCCTGATTACATTCTCTGTAGTCTAACGAGCTATTCGGTACGTACAATTGGTCTATCAATTGGGGGATTCTGACTCCTAAGTAAGTAAAACTTATCGTTCTGAAAATAAAATAGTTAGCAAACGGAAGTGTTAACTAACATAGATGATGAAGCGGGGCTTTAGCTTGCATTAGGTGCTAATGTCTTCGGTATAATTCTGGTACGCGTCCGCTTATCACATAAGCGCTCCATGCAATTGGCAAAGCGCCTTACTTTGAGCTTTCTACACTAGCACTAAACCTTCATGGGCAAGAAAATCCTGGTTTCGTTTGCGACGGCTTTACAAAATATCCGCACTCGCTTTTTCCATACTATTCTGTCGATACTGGGTATTGTTATTGGCGTAGCTGCCCTGGTCGCTATGCTGTCGTTGATTGATGGTATGGAGCAGTATGCTCAGGAGCAAATCACAAAGACTACCTCATTGAAGGCCATTCTGATACAGCCCAATCTTTACAAATCGGTGAATGAGGTAGGGGTGAAGAAGCAGAACTATGAGTATTTAAATTACGATTCCTTTACAAAGCTGCGGTCATCTCTGACAAAACCGGCAGCGGGGTACCTCTATAGTCGACAAAGTGATGAAATTACCACAAAGACAGATAATCGCCCTATCGGCACCATTGTCACGGGTATGAGCCTGCCACTTCACCCAGATATTGAGTTGCTTTATGGCACGGCTTTTAGCGAAACCGATCTGAAAAATAAGCGCCCTGTTGCCGTTATCAATCAGCGATTGGCAAAACAGCTAACCGGAAAGAAGCCTGAGAAAACGGCAATCAACCAGCAGATTGTATATAAAGGTACTCTGCTGACCGTTGTCGGAATTTCGGCGGATAAGGATGCTAAAGTTGGTCAGTTGATGATGCTCGTTACGCTATTTCCAGATAGTGTTCTGAAAGCTACTCCGCCCATGGGCATCATTGAGGCTAAGAACGTAGAAGAAGTGCCTGAGCTAAAAAAGCAGATTGAGAACTGGCTGACTGCTAATATGAAAACCAAACTGGCCGATTTCTCAATTATTACTAATGAACAACGTGTCGGTCAGGTTGCCAAAGGGTTCCTGTTATTTCGCCTGATTATGGGAATGATTGTGGGTATTTCGGTACTGGTTGGCGGGATTGGCGTTATGAACGTACTGCTTATTTCCGTAACAGAACGTACTGTTGAAATTGGTGTTCGCAAAGCGCTCGGCGCAAAACGGCAGGATATTTTATGGCAGTTTCTGTCTGAGTCCATAACGATTTCGACCTTTGGCAGTTTACTTGGACTAGCATTGGGCTTATTAAGTACGCTGGCTTTCGTACCAATTGTAAAAGCCCTGATAGATGTCCCTTTTCAGATGGCGTATACCTGGAATACGTTTATCATCATCATGGTCATTGCGATGCTAATTGGCGTCATCTTTGGAACATATCCAGCCATGCGAGCCGCCCGACTGGACCCCGTCGAAGCCATTCGGCGCGAGTAGAAATTGGCATATTACCCTTACTACTCAGGAAAAACAGTCCGTGAATTTTCCGGATATTGAGTATACCCATCCATATCGATGCGATCTTAATCCCCACTGGCGCGAATCACAAGTTCGCGCCAGTGGAAAATGATTATACGCTTAACTTTCCCTCAATTGAGTCATCCAGGGTTTTCCCCAGTATAGCCCCGGCGATCGTTTTGACAAACGCTACTGCATTCCCATGCTTATTGTCCCAATAGTAACCTTCCTGCGTGTCTATTTTTATCGCCGTAATACGTGGATCATCGACGCCTTCGGTAAACCACGTTTTTAAAACAGGCTCCCAAAGCTCCTGAATGAGTTGCTTGTCTTTAGATAGCGTAGCTACCCCATAAACACTCAAAAAATCAGAATAGTCTGAACCCTGGAACAGGAGTTGAACCTGACTATCGATCAGAATTTCCGCATTTTTGTGGCTGTCGGCGGCACTTAAAAACCAGAAATTACCGTCGTCATCTACCTTTTGCACCGACATTGGCCTTGTTCGCAGCGGCTCTCCCGTCGTGATCTTCGTGCAGAAAAAACAAGTATTGGCTTTCCCAACCAGTTCTTTTATTTTTTTTCCGGCTTCGGCGCCTGCTAAATCTTCGTGATTCTTTTCGGGCTGTTGTTGATTGATACTGTCCATAACGCTTGAGTTAATTGATACATCCTTGTTCGGCTCCTAACCGTTTGTTAGCCTAACCCTCTTTTGATAAATCATAAAGACCATATTTCCTTATTGTATGGTCTCGGGTGTGTATGTCTTTCTAGGAAAATACCTGTAATTGCAGCCCGTTAGCATCCATCCTTATACATAGTTACAGCATGGCCTACATTATGGTTGACATTGAGAGTGACGGCCCTATTCCGGGCGACTTTTCAATGATTTCCTTTGGTGCTGTTTTAGTTGATGAACAACTTGACAAAACGTTTTACGGAACCTTAAAACCGATTTCTGATAAATTTATCCCCGAAGCTTTAGCGGTTTCAGAATTCTCAAGAGAGGAGGTGCTGGTGTTTGACGACCCAAAACAGGTGATGATAAATTTTAAGGCGTGGATAGAAGAAACCTGCCAAAGCCGCCCTATTTTTATTAGCGATAATAATGGCTTCGACTGGATGTTTATCTGCTGGTATTTTCACCATTTTCTTGGCGAAAACCCATTTGGTCATAGCTCGTATAATTTAGGGAGCTTATACAAAGGCCTTGTGAAAGATACCTTCAAGACATTTAAGCATTTACGCAAAACAACCCATACGCACAATCCCGTTGATGATGCCCAAGGAAATGCCGAAGCCTTGTTAATCCTGAAAAGTGACTATGGATTGAAAATCAGATTTTGACGAATAGAGTCAACAATTGATTACGAACCTCTTCATTTACGTTCAATGTTGGCTGTTTTTTTAGACTGCAACTCTACTTTTCCTGAATCTTGTCAATACAGCTACGCCTATCCAGTATAGTACTAAAAAAGGGATTCCCGGAATAAAGAATAGCATTAGAAATTCAAACCCCTTTGGAAAGTTAAATTCAGTAATATAGACTACGGTTGCTGTGATAATACCTAGTAAACTTAAAAATACGGATAGGATTGGGCTCCAGATGTTGATTTGCCGCAACCTGTATAAATATACTGAAAGCCAGATTATGGCTATGAATTGACAAAATCGTCCAATCACTCCAATAGTTATGATAGTCGAATTGTCATAACTTTTAACAAATGCTTCAGCGTTTTTACCCTGGCTTATCCATTCCTTTAATGCTTCCGGGTATGAATAATGGTGATTGAATTCCCAAATAAATTCTGCGAAGGCGTAGGTAAAAATCGCGATCATTATCCATCTGGTTGATTTTTTTATTGTCAATGAACTACTTCTAAATAGAAACAGGATAAATACCCCAAAAAGCAGTGCTGCTATAAAGAGAAAAGTATACCTTAAATGTTCTCGTTCGGGATGTTCAAGCATTTTAAGACTGAGGTCAGGCGCTTTAACTAAACCAATTATTCCTAAAATTGGACATATCAATAAAAAAAGTAGTATCCCAATCCGTTCAAATGATTGAGGATAATATTTTAAAAGTAATAATGCAATCGAAGTAAGAGCAATTGAAATAATAGCCCAGATTAGTACATAAACCTGAAAACTATTCGCTTCTACATAAGGTGAATAGTTGCCTATCGAATTTCCTATCAAAAATGGAAGTATAATTAAAACTAAGGCTGCCAGAGTTAGTACTATTTTCTTTTTCATTTGGCTTAGTTGATTAGCAGGTTCAGCATCAAACATAGGCCGACGCGCAAGGCATCGCAAAGACTATTGAGGGAGGGACGCGGATTTTGAGTGAATAACCCGAATGGTGAGCTAACAAGGAAACGGTATGCATTCAAGTTCCCTCAAAAAAAAGGTCGCTTACAAAAGAAAAGTGAGCGTTGGCTAACTTGAACTAGCAAGTATGATCTGAAAATCAGTAGCTTGCTTTATAGAAATCTCACCATCTACGTATGAAATACTGGCTGTTGCTTTTACTGGGATGGCCGCTGCTGGTAGAAGCACAACACGTTGCGCCAGTCCAGTTGAACGGTACACCCAACTGGACGAAGCCGCTGGATATTGCCAGCCATACCTTGTTTTACGATGATCTATCGGGTTTACCGCAACCGTTCCCCGTCATTCGTCGGAAGGAATTCCTTCCCTTTGCCCAAAAGCAGCAGACATACCGAAAACCGCCACAATCAACGGTATCGACTATTGTTACCTGGCTGGTCGTGCGGGTTCAGAATACCAGTTCAGTCCAAACAGCCGAAACCCTGCTGGATGTAGGCGGGCACGGTCAGATTGATTTATATACGGAGCAGGGCATACATGTGCAGCAAACGGGTATCTATTTTTTGCCCTATAATATCGAACAATGGAGGCCTGTTCGCTTACGGGTTGGCCCATTGCAGACCACTACGTTTTTTGTGAAGATCACGGATTTTGTGCGTGTTGTAGCACCCATCGTGCCCATGCTGCATACACCCTTAAGCCTGAAATTGATGATTGCCGACCGTTCGCACCTGATGAGATGGTTGTTTTTGGCCATGGCGATGATAGCGGCTGGTCTGTTTATTATGAGCCTGTTTGCGGCCACGCAGTATTATTTCAATCGGGATCTGGTCTTTCTATACTATACCATCTTTTGTTTTGCCGCTTCCTTCTCCGTTGTGTGGAATATGAATTTTGCGTTAGGGTTAGGCTTGCCGCTACAGATGCATTCAACAAACCAGCCGTTTTCCTTTATCATCTCGTTCTTTTACATCCTGTTTGTTGCCCGCTTTATTGATTTACCGATCCATTCTCCTAAAACCTGGACGTTGCTACGGGCTTTGCTGATTGTATTTGCCATTCAGGAAGCCCTGGCTCTCTACGAATATGCCAACGGGTTGATGTTTAGGGTAAATTGGGTTTATCAGGGACAGGAGTTGCCATTTCTGGTGGCTGGTATAGTGGTCTTTATTGCTTTATTACGTAGTAAGAGCCCGTTTCGAGGCTATCTGCTCGTTGGCATTATCTGTCTATGGCTGATCTCTTATTTCGTTTTATTCCTGGATGTTCGAATTATGACGGGCAACTCATCCATTCTGGTGTTTGCCCGGTTCCTGCCATTTTTCTTCAGCCTGGGCATGTTGTTTGAGAGCTTCTTCTTTTTGCTGGCTCTGGCCTATCGAAATCGGCTAGTTGAAATTGAGAAAAATCAGATGCAGGGGCGGTACACCCAGCAACTTGAAGAGCAACTCACCATACGAACGCAGGAAATTGAGGCCAAGAATCAACTGCTGGAAGATCGACGCATTCAGCAACTTCAAACCGAATTTGAGCATAAACTGGCCGACACCGAAATGACGGCCCTGCGTGCCCAAATGAATCCTCATTTTATTTTCAATTGTCTCAATTCCATTAAGTTATATACACTTCAAAATGATACCGATAAAGCCTCCGATTACCTGACCAAGTTTTCCCGGCTTATCCGGCTCGTCCTCGAAAACTCCCGCGCCGACCGTATTTCGCTCCAAAATGAACTGGAAGCCCTCCAGCTCTATAGCGATTTGGAAGCCATGCGCTTTAAACAGAAAGTGCGGGTAAGTATTCGGGTTGACCCCAACATTGACCAGCAGGAGGCTACCATTCCGCCCTTGTTGCTCCAACCCTACGTCGAAAACGCCATCTGGCATGGGCTGATGCATAAGATGGAGGGCGGAACTGTAACGGTTGAGGTAACCCAACCTACCGATACCTATTTGCACGTTGAGGTCACGGATGATGGCGTCGGCCGGGCGCGGGCCTCAGAACTCAAAAGCAAGTCGGCAGGTAACCAGAAGTCATTTGGGATGCAGGTAACAGCCGACCGGATACGGATGATTAATGAACTTTACAACACCCAAACGCAGGCCCAAATCTTCGATTTAATCGCCCCCGATGGCGAACCCCTCGGCACGAAAGTCGTGCTGGAGATACCTGTTTAACCAGTGAAGAATGAAAAGTGAAGAGTGAAAAATAGGCTAACGCGAATTATTCTTCATTTTTCACTCTTCATTTTTCATTAAAATTATGAAAGCTCTCATCATTGACGACGAACCCGATAATGTAGAGTTGCTGGCGCTTCAACTGGCCCGGCACTGCCCGCAGGTAGAAATTATTGGGCAGTTTACCGATAGTCCGTCGGCTTTGCTAGCCTTGCGAACGTCGCGTCCTTCGCTGGTTTTTCTGGATATTGAGATGCCCATGTTGAATGGATTTCAATTGCTCGAACAACTGGGTGAGGTGCCGTTTCAGATTGTTTTCGTGACTGCCTACAATCAGTATGCAGTACGCGCATTTCGGTTTTCAGCTCTCGATTATTTGCTTAAGCCTGTCGATACGGTTGATCTCGTGAATACCGTTCGGCGGGCTGAACAGGCTAGCCTCACGGCTTCGGGTGTGTTGGGTGCGGCTCAGCTAGACTTATTGCGGGCGTGGTATCCAACAACTCAATCGGGGAGCACATCATCGGCAACGCTGCCCACAAAAATAGCATTGCCCTATGCCAACGGGTTGACGTTTGTTGAAACAAGCCAGATTCTCTACGCCGAATCCGACAGTAACTACACCAATTTCGTGCTGGAATCGGGCGAAAAATACCTTATCTCCAAAACCCTCGGCGACGTTCAGGAGATGCTGGAAACCCGGAATTTCCTGCGTGTTCATCGGCAGTACGTCGTGAATCTGAATCACATCAAACGACTGATCAAAGGCGAAGGTACGTACCTGATTCTGACCACAGGGGCCAACATTCCTGTATCCCGGCAACACAAGGATCGGTTATTGGTGCGGTTTGGTTGGGTGTAAATTGGGCGCTGTTTTCTATAGATCTAACTAGTTTCTACGAATAGCCTAACTCTAGGGCAATAGGTCGCCAATCTTTCTGTGGCGAAGCATTCTTGAGCCTACTTATTTTTTCTTGCTGGGCTTCGGAAACACTTGGTGCGAGTTAGCCCATTGGTGCCACTGATTTTCTAACTGGCGAACTTTGTCAGGGTATTGAGCGGCTACGTCCTGCGTCTCGGATTTGTCAGTGGCCAGATTGAACAGATGCCAGGTGCTGTCTAGACTTGATGAAACTAGTTTCCAGTTACCTGATCGGGCGTATCGAGCGCCAAAATGCTCGTTAAACAACGATTCGTGACTCAGTGTGGCTTTCCCTTGAAAAGAGGGCGCGAGACTGATTCCGCTTGTTGGTGTAATTGCGTGACCTTTAAATTCCTTTGGATAAGTAGCGCCTGCCAGTTCGACAAACGTGCTCATGAAATCCATGACATGGCCTACCTGAGCGCTGTAACTCCCTTTTTTGGCTGTAATCCCTTTTGGCCAGAAAGCCACCAGCGGGGTGTGAACGCCCCCTTCATAAGATTCAGCTTTCCAGAACTGATAGGGCGTGTTGGCTACATTTGCCCAGCGCTGGCCGATAGAGGCATAGGATGTTTGTGCACCGGGCATAATCTGTTTCTTCAGGTCATATACAATTGGGCGACCATCCCGAGTTTCGTTAGGACGGTCGAAGCCTGGTCCGTAAGCGGCACAGTTTTCTGGGCTCGCTCCGTTGTCTGACAAAAACAAAATCAGCGTATTGTCGAGTTGTCCAGTTTCGCGCAACGCCTTGATCATACGCCCAATACCCTGATCCATTCGATCGATCATAGCGGCATGAACGGCCATCGCGCGAGCATCCCATTCTTTGTCCGGGTTGTCTTCCCAGCTTAGATTAGCCTCCCAGCGTTCAGAGAGTTTGGTATTTGTGGGATCAATCAGGCCAATCTTACTCATTTTCTGATACCGGGCTTTCCGTATGGCTTCCCAACCCGACTTGTACGTATCCTTGTATTTGGCAATGTCTTCGGGCAGTGCCATCAGGGGCCAGTGTGGAGCTGTTTCGGCCACATAAATAAAGAACGGCGACGACCCCTTGGCGAAGGACTTGATATACGCTACGGTCGTATCGCTGATGGCGTCTGTATGGTAATAATTCTTCGGCACATTCTTAACGGGTTTGATACCGCTTACAAGGCTAAACGGGTCGAAGAAATCGACTACTCCCCAGATATTACCAAAGTACTTATCAAAACCACGATTGGTTGGGTACTGATCGAGGGGAGCGAAATCGCCATATTCTTTCTTATGATTCAGCCAGTCCAGTTGGTCCTGTGGGTTTTTCTGAACATTAGTATTCGATACGTGCCACTTGCCCGTCATGGCCGTCTGATAGCCTGATGATTTCAGTACTTCTGCTAGCGTAACTGTGTTTTCGGTCAAGTGCCCTCGGTAGCCGGGTTCGTCTTCGGCATCAGTCATTTTGCCAATACCTGCCTGCTGATTATATAGACCGGTTAGCAAAGCCGCGCGGGTGGGGCAGCAGCGCGAGGTATTGTAAAACTGCGTATAGCGAATGCCGTTATTGGCTAGAAAATCAATATTGGGTGTGTGAATTTCGCCCCCATAGCAGCCCAGATCTGAGAAGCCCATATCATCAGCCATAATCACTATAATGTTAGGCTTACGAGTTGCATTAGGCGATAGTGAGTCGGCCTGTTTCTTCTCAAATCCGCTCAATAACAGAATGGCTGCTATGGCTATTACCGAAAATGACACAATGAATGACCCCTTCTTCATCTTACTTTTTGCCCGTTAGTGCTTTTATCTCCCTAACCTCATCTTTGCTAAAGGGCGTCCCGTCTTGCCGGAAGATGTCGTGAAACCATAATTCGGGCTCTTTTCCGTCGGGCATGGGTGATCCCCACGCATAAATGGTATTGGTTTTGCCGGAGACAAATCCCCAGTTGATAGCCCCAATGTTTTCCCGTTTCAGCATGGGCATAATGGTTTGAAACAGGCTGCCGTTTTTACGAGCCATATACTCTGTGCAGATCAGCGGTCGATTGTACTTCCGCAGCTCATTGATCCGCATTTGGTGATTATCGATGTATGCGTAGTTGTGATAGGTAATCACGTCCGAGTTTTCTTCCTGAAACGTATTTAGCTCGGTAAACTCTTTGTCCCAATTCCATACGCCAGCGCTGATCGGTTGAGAGGCATTAACGGTACGAGCCCAGCCAAATACTGATTTTAGCAGCGGTAAACTTTTGCTGAGGTAGCCACTGTTACCCGGTTCGTTGTAGAGATCCCAGAGCAATATTCGATCGTCGTTTTTAAAGGTTGTCATCACATCCTTCACGTAACTTTCCAGCACCTTCAGGCTATCGGGATGATTCAGGATCATGGTGCCGGGATCGCGCACCCAGCCACTGTTATGAATGCCGATTTTTGGGGCAGGCTGCTTGCCGGGATGGTATTCGTCGTTCCAGCAATCATCAAAAAACACGAGTATCGTTTTAATACCATGCTTATTCGCAATCTGGAGATATTGCCCAAGCCGATTTTTGAACCCAGCCTTATCGGTCGTCCAGGCCATATGATGGAGATAAACCCGCATTGCATTCAAGCCTAATCCTTCGGCCCAGCCTAACTCCTTGTCAATAGTTTGCGGATCGAATGTTGCGGCCTGGAACATTTCGAGCTGATTGATGGCCGTACTTGGCTGAAAATTAGAACCACGCACCCAACCTTGCTTCTTATACCAGTCGTTCGCTTTTTCTGTCGTCCATTTCGTTTGTGCTTGTAACCCTGATACAGAAAGTAAGAGGCATACGAATACGGTCAATACTTGTTTCATGAACATTAATTCGGGGTTTAGGAAAGGGTTAATACGGTGCAAGGTAAGTTTTTTGCCCTTCTGATACATTCTGATTATTGGCAACAAAAATGCCCTACTTTCTAAATCTGTACAGATACGGTGCTTTGTTAGCTGCTCCCGTATATTTCTTCTCAAGACGCTCCAGCACATTCAAATCCAGTATTTTCTTCTGAAAATTGGTGATGACGAACGGCCTATTATAAACGGCTTCGTATAGCTCCTGAACTTCCCGCATTGTGAACGTTTCGGGCAGAAGATTGAAACCAATTAGTTTTTGGTCAAGATTTTGGCGAAGGGCTTCGAGAGCAAACGTTAAAATCTCGCTATGATCATGAATCATTTCGGGAATGTCTTTGATACTTCGCCATTCGAGATACTCATCAAACTCGCCTGCTTGTGGATTAACTTTATTGATATCAACCAGGGCATAGTATCCAATACAAACAAACCGACTTGTCATCCAGTCGGTTACTTCAGGAGTAAATCGATGCTCATCAAATTTATTTAACTCCGACTTCACAACTTCCTTGTATCGACTGGTAGCGATTCGATTCTCGTCGCCAAATACGCGGAATTGCTCCAGATAGATACTTTCTAAGCCCGTTCTTTCCTTTAATATTCTGCTGGCAGCTTTATCAATCCCCTCCGTTTTTAGGATATACCCACCCGGTAAAGACCAACTGCCTTTCCCAAATTTGAATTTAGAAATCAGCACTTTCAATTCTTTATCCTGATAGCCAAAGATCACACAGTCAATCGAAAGGTGTGATATATAATCGTCATCGCCTAATTTCTTCATCTTTCTTGTACTTACGAGTCTAACCGCGCAGACACGGTCGGGGTGTTTTACGCGGTTCGATTGCTAGGAGCATGATCTTTGCCAATCACCCTGCAAAAGTAGGGTATATTGTCCTCATTAGTCTTCCTGGGAAATATTACTATTTTTACATGAAATGGTAAAAATGAAATCTATTTTATTTTTTTTATAATATAATAATAATCTGATTACTTTTGCTCTTGTCAATTTTTTATCCCCTTACCAAAACCATATTTTATGAAAAAATCGCTTCAATCCCAGGCGTCAATGCCTGGTTTCAGATGGCTTGCCATAACCGCCTTTTGTATCCTCTACTCGTTGTGTTCAGTGGCACAAAGCAAAAAAGATACAACAAGCTATATCCATACGCTTGATATCAGAACTGGAAAGATAGATACCGTTCTTGCTATCAAGGCCCATTTTGAAGCCCCGAACTGGCACCCCGACAATTACCTGGTTCTCAACAGTAAGGGTAAAATTTATACCCTGAATCTGGCGTCTAAAAAAGTAGCCGAACTTAATACGGGTTCTGTCACACAATGCAATAATGACCACGGGATTTCGCCCGACAAAAAATGGTTGGTCGTCAGCCACAATGACCGAAACGACCCGTCGACAAAACCATATAAATCGGCGCTTTATATACTTCCAATTGGGGGTGGAGAGCCTAAACGAATCACCCCTGAAGTGCCTTCGTTCTGGCATGGCTGGACCCCGGATAGTAAGACAGTAGCTTATTGTGCGGAACGCAATGGTAATTTTGATATTTATACCATTGGAGTCGATGGGGGCACAGAAAAACGGTTGACCAGCACCGAGGGATTGGACGATGGCCCCGATTATTCACCCGACGGGAAATACATTTATTTTAACTCATACCGCACCGGGCATATGCAAATCTGGCGGATGCTGGCCGATGGGTCAAAGCCTGAACAATTAACTTTTGATGAAAATTCGAACTGGTTTGCTCACCCTTCGCCCGATAATAACTGGATTGTTTATATTGCCTATACATCCGACGAAAAGCAGGCCCACCTGTTTGGCAAAAACGTCAAATTGCGCTTGATGAACACTAAAACGAAAGCTGTCAAAGACATTACCCCTGTCTTTTATGGCGGTCAAGGCACGATCAATGTACCTTCCTGGAGTCCCAACAGCCAAAAAATCGCCTTTGTCAGCTACTTAGTTAAATAACCGTCAACCCTACTCTGAATTTCTCATGAAAAAAGGCAATTCAACTTCCAGAAGGCATTTTTTACAACAGATTGGTGCTACCAGTCTGGTAGCAGCGTCCTCGCCTTTGTCGTCACTGGCCGCCCAGGAAAAAGCAGAAGAACGCATCCTGCATTATGAAAGACCGGTTTCGGCCAATGATACCATCCGATTAGGGGTAATTGGGTATGGGGTTCAAGGCCATTTTGACCTGAATACGGCGCTCAAAGTGCCAGGTGTTGAATTGGCTGGCATTTGCGATTTATACACAGGCCGCCTTGAAAACGCCAAAGAAAAATTTGGCAATGAATTATACACCACCCGAAACTATAAAGAACTCTTAAACCGAAAAGACATTGACGCGGTGATTATTGCCACGCATGATGTCTGGCATTCCCGCATCACCCTGGAAGCGTTGGCAAAAGGCAAGCATGTGTATTGTGAAAAGCCGATGGTTTATAAGATTAGTCAGGGCTATCCGGTGATAGCAGCCGCTAAAAAGGCGGGTAAGGTGTTACAGGTGGGTAGCCAACGGGTCAGTAGCATCGGGTATGCCAAAGCAAAAGAGTTATTGGCGGCTGGTGAAATTGGTAAACTCAATATGGTGAATGCCGTGTATGACCGGCAAAGTTCGATAGGTGCCTGGGAATACACGATTCCAAAAGATGCCGATGCCATGACAACCGACTGGGAACGGTTTGTTGCCGTCACGGCTACACCAAAAATGCCTTTTGATGCCAAAAAGTTTTTCTGGTGGCGGGCCTTTAAAGAAGTCGGTACAGGTGTAGCAGGCGACTTATTTATCCACTTGCTGAGTGGCACGCATTTTATCACCAACTCAAAAGGCCCTAAAAGCATTTACAGTACCGGGCAGTTCAGCTATTGGAAAGATGGGCGTAATCTGCCTGATGTGATGTCGGGCGTAATGCAATATCCCGACAGCCCGGAACACGCTGCCTTTCAGTTGACCTTACAGGTGAATTTTATCAGTGGTACGGGCGGTCAGGAGGTTATCCGGCTGGTTGGTTCTGAAGGGATCATTGATGTGATTGGCAATAACATTACGGTCAAACATAGTCTCATGCCCGAAGCTCCCGGCTTTGGTGGTTATGACTCCCTGTTCACGTTCTCAAAAGCTATGCAGGATGACATGCAGAAAGACTATGATGCTAAATGGACGGCCGATCAACGAAAAAGACCTACCAAAGAGGATATTGTGTTTAAAGCCCCTACAGGCTATGATGACCATTTAGACCACTTTACTAATTTCTTTGATTCGATCAGGACGGGTAAACCCGTTGTTGAGAATGCTGAGTTCGGCTTTCGGGCAGCTGCACCTGCTCTGGCTTGTAACGCAAGTTTTTTGAGCAAAAATATCGTGCACTGGGACCCTGTCAATATGAAATTGGTACAATAAAACTGATTCCAGTTTTATTATCATAGGAGGAATCTCAAGCTTGACTTATAAGGGATTTTGAGATTCCTCTTATGACAAATTTACACCAACCAGCGCGTTTGCGTATACGCATCGTTCCAGAAATACCATTCCAGTCGGCTCGATAGTCGAAAGGCTTCCTGCATTTGTATGCGTTCGGATGGGCTGGCTAATTCCGCAAAGTGGTCGGTTAGTTTGAGCATCTGGCTAACCGACTGGTCGAAGGCGTCGCCTGCATACGTGTCGATCCAGGCGCGATAAGGGTTTTCCTGGACGGCTCGCTCATAAATGTACTTGCCTACTTGCCGGTAAATCCAGAAGCACGGTAAAACGGCTGCTGCACCTACAGCAACCGATTGGAGCGATGTTGTGGCCAGCAGATAATTTGTGTAAGCAAAGCAGGCAGGCATTTTAACGGTCTCTGGCTGAATGGCATAGAGCGAGAAATAGGTTTCGTGTAAAGCCCGTTCCACCAGAATCGCGTTCTGCGCAAACTGCGTGAATTGCAGCATATGATCGGGAACTGTTGCCCGCGCAGCCAACTGATTCAGGGCGCGACTAAAATCGGCGAGGTACAACGCATCCTGTTGAATGTAATACTGAAATGTAGCAGAAGAAAGACTGCCTGCCATCAGTTCATCGACAAAACCATGCGCCAAAATGGAATCATAAATGGGGTTGATATCTTGCCAGAGTTGCTCGGTGAATTGCATCGCTTTCTAGGACCAATACGTATAAAAATGATGAACTGGGCCATGACCATGACCTAATTTGTAGATGGCCCCCGCCTGAAGCGCTCCGATCAAATACGTTTTAGCCTCGGATACGGCCTCAAAAACCGTGAACCCTTTAGCTAATCCGCAGGCAATAGCCGACGAAAGTGTACAACCCGTTCCGTGCGAATTGGCGGTTTGTATTCGAACCGTCGGGAATAAATGGGATTCGCTGGCGGAAACATATAGTAAATCTGTACTTTCAGCCGTAGTCAAATGACCACCTTTTACCAAAATTGCTCCTGAACACAGTTTGGCCAGATCGACGGCTGCCTGATGCATATCGGCAAAGGTTTCCACCGATCGGCTCAGGAGTACGCTGGCTTCGGGCAGGTTAGGCGTAATGACAGAGGCTATGGGTAATAAATAGGTTTTGAGCGCGTCGATGGCTTCGTCCTGCAAGAGTTTATCTCCACTTTTTGCTACCATAACCGGGTCAAGTACGATGGTCGTGACCCCAAATTCGACCAGTGTTTTAGCCACCTGCACAATGACTTCTGGCGAATGAAGCATCCCGATCTTAACGGCATCAGTGCCAATATCGCTTAGCACGGCCTTCATCTGTTCGGCAATAAACGCAGGCGGCACCGGCATGATGCCCGTTACTGCCGTTGTATTTTGGGCAGTTAGCGCCGTTATCACCGACATACCATAGCAACCGAGTGCGGCAAATGTTTTGAGATCGGCTTGAATCCCAGCGCCACCACCACTATCCGATCCGGCAATTGTTAAAACGCGTGTGTAGTTTTTCATAATGCCTGATCAATTAGCTGAATGAGTTCACGGGTTGCTTCGTAAGGCGACGGGTGCCCGCAAATGGCCGAAACAACTGCCGCGCCTGTTGCTCCAACTTGGATAACTTTCTGAATGGTACCAGTATTGATTCCGCCAATCGCAAAGGTGGGCAGGTTGGTTTGTTGACAAATAGCCTGCAAGCCTGTTAGCCCCAGCAAGCTGGACGTATCCTGTTTAGTGCCAGTTGGGAAAATGGTAGCAATTCCGAAATAGTCTATATCTCCGTCACGAGCGGCTTCCAATTCTGCCAAATTATTGATGGATAGCCCAATAATCTTGCCAGGGCCAATGAGCGAACGAACCAATGCATACGGCATATCTTCCTGCCCAACATGAACGCCGTCGGCGTCAATAGCCAGAGCTATATCTACGCGGTCGTTAATAATTAGTTTAGCTCCATAAGCCTGTGTAATGCGTTTTAACGCCATTCCCATTTCCAGAAAGGCACGGGTCGAGAGCGATTTCTCCCGTAGTTGAACCCATCGAACACCTGCCCGGCAGGCTTCTTCAACCACGTATCCCAGTGTATGACCTGCCTGCCGGGCAATGGCACTATCGGTCACTAAATACAACTGACTCATGACCATGTCAGCTTAAGTCGATCGTCAATTTCCGATTCGGTCAACGTGTATAAAGCATCCAGAAAATTGACCTGCAAACTGCCGGGCGCCAGCTTTTTCTCCGCAGCTAACTCGCCCGCGATGCCCATAACGGCCATCGCATGTGTGGCGGCCTGGAAATAGTTGGTATTAACAGCGGCAAAAGCACCTGTGAGCGCTGTAGCCGTGCAGCCCATGCCCGTAACTTTGGTCATGAGCGAATGTCCATTAGCCACTGAGGCTACCTGATCTCCTAAAACGATGTAGTCGGTGGCTCCGCTTATTACTACGACACAACCCCAAACCGAACTTAACCGCCGGGCCGCATCGAGCGCTGCGTCAGATCCGAATAAACTATCGACTCCCTTGGTTTGGGCATTCAAACCCGCCAGCGCCATAATTTCAGATGCATTTCCCCGAATCACAGTAGGTGTGGCTAACGTCAGCAAATCCTGACTAACCTGATTGCGGTAAGCCGTAGCGCCAACGCCAACCGGGTCGAAAACAATGGGCTTTCCTAATTCTTTGGCCCGGCGCATGGCCAGCGTCATACCCGTTACAAAATGATCGTCGAGCGTGCCGATGTTCACGACGAGGGAACTAGAAATCGAGACAAAATCTTCGACTTCTTCGGGGGCATGAACCATCGCGGGAGAAGCGCCTAAAGCTAGTAGCGCATTGGCGGTGTTGTTCATAACCACGAAGTTGGTAATATTATGAACAAGCGGAGCCTGCGCGCGAATTTGTGTCAGGTCGGCCCAGATCGATTGAGTAGTTGGAGACATGTTGCTGTCAATAAGAGTTCGTAAACAGCAACTTTAGGAGAGCGAGTGGCGTCTCGTTAACTTTTCCCTACGGCAGTACAAACTGCATCAGGTAGTGAGGGTATTCTCTCAGTCAGTCCGGTTTGGCACTGACACCCCTAAAGTTGTCGGGCAAAGGTAGGGGATTATTGTATAAAACAACTGTTCCTGGAAGCGACCTCATGATTAGCTGAGAACTCCTTTTTGCCGCATCAGTTCAAAAATCGCTGCGACAGCTTTTTTATAACCGCCTGCTTCTTTGAAGGAAGCGCTTATTTTATGGATGTTTTCCCGATAAAGCGAATGCGTTAACACCTGATCAACAGCTTCTTTGATGGCTTCAGCAGTAATAGTGTTTATGTCCAAAACCAAGGTTGCCCCCAACTCGGCCGCCCGATTGGCCATATAAAATTGATCCGCGCCCAGGGGAATCGCAACAAACGGCACTTCGTTGTACAGTAAATCTCCGATGCTATTCATACCTGCATGCGTAATGGCAATGGATGTGTGTTTCAAAAGCTCCAACTGCGGTACATAATCCCGAATGATAAAATTGGAGGGCACTGTATAGGTCGATAGATCGACGTTATGTGCAGCCATTACCACTACGTAGTCCGTATCCCTAAATGCCTCGAAGAAAAGCTGATTAAGTGTCTGGGAGTGGTTGCCAAAGATGGTCCCCATAGAAATATAGATGACCTTTTTTCCCGCTAGCTTGTCGAACGGAAAATCGACGTTGTATTTCTTGTCGTAAACGGGTGGGCCGACGAAAATGAAACTGTCGTCATAATAGGCTTTACTCCGGATAAAATACTCAGACGTATAGATGATATTCAGATCGCCTTTGTTGATGAGTAAGTCAAAAATATTCTCCGGAATTGTTACGCCGTATTGCTGCATCACCTTTTCCCGAACGGGTTTAAAGCTATCAATCAGCGATTGATCGACACCAAATGGCTTTTTCTCATGGGCATCATTGCTCGGATTTCGGCTTTCCATTAACTCCTTCATGGTTACGAACACCGCGAACGACGAAACTGATGGTAAGTTCAAAATCTGCTTAATAGTGGTAGCATAAGGATAAGCTGCCGAAAAAACGATGTAATCGAATTTGACATCCCGAATTTGTGCCAGCACATCATCAATAAATTTTTTTGGCTCCATCAAAGAGCCCATTAGCCCTTTTTGTGGTTTAGTATCGCCCGGTTTTTTCTGGAAAATATTCATATCGCTCTGATAGGCGAGATAATGAGCTCCGATGTCTTCAATGGATTTCTTGAATTCATCCGAACTAAAAAACGTAACGTGCTCTCCCTGATTTACCAGTTCAGCAGCCAATCCCAGCATGGGATTCATATGTCCGTGTGAGGGAATAGATAAAAAAAGTACTTTAGCCATGTAATTGAATTCTGTCTTTTTAGATTCTTGTTAATACTATATAGGTAGACGAGTTAGCGATGAAAATACGTTAAAGAGAACTCAATTTTTAGGAGTTATTCGATATTATTATTATGTAATAGTCTAATTATTAGTGTGTTAATAATTAAAATAGATTGAAAGAGTAATAAGTAAATTGCGTTCTTAGTTAACGCTGTTTGATTCGGATTGAAAATTTGCTCACCTCATCCCAATTGCATTTAACCCATAAAATCCGTCCAAAGACTTGTTTCTGGAATCGTTATGTCAACTATAGCTGACGGGGCCAATTTTTTCGTCAATGTAATAGGGTAAATTGGGCTATAAGTGCCTTTGTTTTTGGTATAATGCCGATCTTACTCCATGAAAATTCCATTTGTTATCCGGTTAACAGGCACACTTTTGCTGACAACAGTGCTAGCATATGCCCAACAAAAGCCGTTGTACGTAACCAGTCGCGCTCCGCTGGCCCCGCAGAAATACCTCGAATTACCACTAGGCGCTATAAAACCCGAAGGCTGGCTGCAACAGCAATTAGTAATTATGAAAGACGGGGCAACGGGCCATTTGGACGAGTATTATCCCAAAGTTCAGAATGATAATGGCTGGCTAGGTGGCAAAGGCGATGGTTGGGAAGAAACACCTTACTGGCTCGATGGCGCTTTACCGTTGGCCTATTTGCTGGATGATAAGGTTCTGAAAGATAAATTCCTGAAATACGTAAACTGGACCTTAGATCATCAGCGCCCCAGCGGTTTTTTTGGCCCATTGACTAAGAAAGAACTGGAAGGGAAACCAATGGAGTCGTGTGCCGATGGGGCCGATTGGTGGCCTCGTATGGTGATGCTCAAGGTGATTCAGCAGTATTACACCGCAACCAACGACCCACGCGTGATTCCGTTCATGACGAAGTATTTTAAGTATCAGTACGCGAGCTTGAAAACCTGCCCCTTAGTGAAATGGTCCGAGTGGTCAGAGTCCCGTGGGGGCGACAATATCATGAGTGTTTACTGGCTCTACGATCATACGGGTGATAAGTTTCTGCTCGATCTGGCCGACCTGCTGTACAAGCAAACCACCAACTGGACTGACCTACTGGGCGGGCGTAACTGGGCCATCGACGCGGCTGTGAATCAAACGGGTCGGAAGTGGATGAATCGTCACGCGGTTAATGTGGGTATGGGTTTGAAACTCCCCGCCGAATATTATCGGGCTAAAAAAGATCCCAAATACTTGACGGCAGTGAAAACCGGCTTCGGTGATTTAATGACCTTACACGGACTGCCACATGGCATGTTCTCAGGCGATGAAGATTTGCATGGCAACGAACCGACGCAGGGCGTGGAACTCTGCGCCATTGTCGAGACGATGTTTTCCTTAGAAGAAATCATCGGCATTTCCGGTGATCCTGCCTACATGGACGCACTGGAACGGATGACGTTTAATGCGCTGCCTACTCAAACTACCGATGATTATCGGTCGCGGCAATATTTTCAGATTGCTAATCAAGTACAAGTTTCGCGGGGTGTTTTCGATTTCTCGTTGCCATTTGGACGGGGTATGAACAACGTTTTCGGGCCTTACGCGGGCTACACCTGTTGCACGGCTAATATGCATCAGGGCTGGACGAAGTTTGCGTCGCACCTTTGGTATGCCACCGGATCGGGTGGAGTAGCCGCGCTGGAATATGCCCCAAATACTTTAAAAGCAAAAGTTGCCAGCGGAGTAAACGTGACGATTCAGGAAACGACCAATTACCCATTCGACGATCAGATTTCATTTACGGTTACTATCGCCAAACCAACGACTTTCCCTTTCGCATTGCGCATTCCGGGTTGGTGTACCGAAGCAACCGTACTCGTAAACGGGCAAAAGCTTCGTTCCGATAAGGGTGGACAGGTAATCAGTTTATCAAGAGCCTGGAAAAATGGCGACAAAGTAACGCTACAATTGCCGATGCCCGTCAGAACCAGTAACTGGGCTAAAAACTCGCGTACCATTGAACGTGGTCCATTGGTATATGCCCTAAAAGTTGAATCGACGGTTGACGAAAAGACGGAGAAAACAGAAGGCACTTATTTCGAATATCAGCCGAAAAATGCCTGGAACTATGGCTTGCCAAAAGCATTGGTAGATGATCCTGAAAAAAATACGACAGTTACCCTAAAGCCAATGCCCGCTAATTTCGTCTGGAACGAGGCAAGTTCTCCCATTGAAATCAAAACAAATGGTCGCCAGATTCCAAACTGGAAATTGGTTGAAGGGGTAGCTCGTCAGCCTGTTACAACCCGAGAGGGCATCTATCAGGGCGAAGTTGCCGACAAAGTAGAAACGCTAACGTTCATTCCTTATGGATGTACCAAGTTGCGCGTCGTGGCGTTCCCCGTAATAAAATGATTGTAATTTTGGCGAGGATATACACGGCATGTTCAGCATTTTTTAACTGCATACGACCTGTCTAATCAGAAACGAATTCATTCATATCAGTTCCAATCCAACATGATACGTACAACCTTAGGAGTACTAGCCCTTTGGGCCGGAATGTCGGCAGCGCAGGCGCAACCGTTTGGGAAACTTGTTCCAAAAATGCCCGGTATCGTTTCCTATACGATGCGTGATAGTTTCAGTAAAGATGTTCCTGGTACGCTGGATAAGATTAAAGCCTGGGGTATTACGGATATTGAATTTTCGGGACTGTTTGGGAAAACTGCCCCCGAATTACGCGCTTTGCTCGATCAGCGTGGACTGAAGTGCAGCAGCTATGGCGTGAGTTATGATGCCATCGATCAGAAGCCAGATTCGATTCTGCAAAATGCCCAGGCGCTGGGTGTTAAGTACATTCGTATCGGTTCGATTCCGCATAAGACTGCGGCAACGCTGGAGATGATGCAGAAAGCTGCCGAAGTGTTCAACCGTTTTGGGAAACTGGCTCACGCCAAAGGCATGATGTTTTGCTACCATAACCACGGATTCGAGTTTCAGCCATACGAGAACGGTACACTATTCGATTATCTGGTAAAGGAAACCAATCCTGAGTACGTTGGCTATGAAATGGACGTAACCTGGACGTACCTGCCAGGGCAAGACCCGGCTGCGCTTCTGATGAAATACCCCAAACGGTTCCGACTTATTCACTTGAAAGACGTGGAGAAAGGGGTTCCTCATAGCGATAAAGGTGGCATGGCGAATGCACAATCAGTAGTTTTGGGGACCGGACAAATCGACTGGCCAGCCGTTTTGAAAGCCGCTCGCAAGACCTCCATCGACCATTTCTACATCGAAGACGAAAGTATGGCTGTTGAACAGCAGGTGCCTAAAAGTTTGGCGTATTTGAAGAGTTTGTAAGGTGTTTAGATAGGTTTGCATCCTGCATCCTCGGTCTGCGTATTCACATGCCGAGGATGCTTATTTATTTTTCATTCTTTCCTAACACAGATTTAATCCAGAGCCTAGATGATTTTAGGCTCTTTTTTCGTTACCTACTAGTGCAATCCTTCCGTTGTAGTGATGCCGCTTACGCTATGAAAACTACTGCTACTGTTGGGCTATTGGCCACACTGGCTATTGGACTATTTGTTCTTGCCTGTGATACAAACGACACAAATCCGGTTACGACTACTACGGGAAAGATGCGTATCGCATTTGATAACGTAGTGAGTGCGTCGGACCTGAAATTAGGAACAGGCTCCTATCAAAACTCATCTGGTGAAACCTTTGTCGTTACGAAATTCAACTATTTCGTAAGCAATATCCGACTTCGTAAACAGGACGGCAGCGACTATGTAGTACCCCAGGACAGTAGTTATTTCCTGATCCAGGAAGAAAAACCAGCCTCTCAAACGATTACGTTAAACAACTTGCCGCCAGGAAACTACACCGGTCTAACGTTTACGGTTGGTGTCGATAGCCTACGCAGTCTGGCCGATATCAGCAAGAGAACCGGTGTACTCGATCCTGCCTTAAACGATGGTATGTACTGGGAGTGGAACTCCGGATATATTTTCATGAAACTGGAGGGAACGTCGGCCGTGGCACCGCCCCTTCAGAATAATGCGTTCTTTTACCACGTTGGCGGTTTTGGTGGTGGTTATGGCGGGAAGAAAACGATTAATAATTTACGTACCATAACGATTCCTTTTGCAAGCAATGTCGCTAGCGTGCAGACAGGTTCTGCGCCGTCGGTTCAACTCAAAACCGATGTGATGAAGATATTCGATGGGCCAACGAAACTGAGTATAGCCCAGTATTCGTCCGTTATGTTCGATACGTATTCGACTAACATTGCCGATAATTACGCACAGATGTTCAGTTTCGCTGGAATTCTGGCCAATCAATGATTCCACAGAAAACCATATCGGCAAAGCGCATCGGGCTGTTTGTCAGCGCGCTTCTGTTTGCGTTGGTCATTGCGTGTCAATCTCAAAAAGATCCTGACCCTGGTGCCGGAACAACAGATCCAGGGGGTGGCATTGAATACCACACAACGCCCGTTACGCTTCGTGAGCCCAGCAATTTTCCGACAAAAGTCTATGACCTAACGCAGAATCCACTAACAGTTGAGGGTGTGGCCTTAGGGAAAGCGTTGTTTTACGAGCCAATGCTTTCGCGCGACACCAGTCTTAGCTGTGGGTTCTGCCACCAGCAGTTTGCCGGTTTCGGCCATTCCGACCATCCGTTGAGCCATGGTATCGATAATAAATTCGGGACACGTAATGTGCCCGGCTTACAGAATTTAGGCTGGGATCGTGAGTTTTTCTGGGATGGGGGCGTAACGAGTCTAGATGAGTTGCCTATTTCTCCCATCCAGAATGCAGTTGAAATGGATTTGAAATTTTCGGAGGCTCTCAATCGGGTTCAGAAAAGTCCTAAATATCCACCCATGTTCAAAGCTGCTTTTGGTTCTGACACCGTGACAACGGCGCGTTTTCTGAAAGCCATTTCGCAGTTTTTACTAACACTCGTATCGGCCGACTCACGCTACGATAAATATGTTAGAAAAGAGAGTGGGGGAGATCTGACAGCCGATGAGCTGGCAGGACTGGCGCTGTTTCAACAGAAGTGTACCACCTGTCATGCTACCGATTTATTCACTGATAAGAGCTATCGAAACAATGGCTTGCCGGTTGGCGCCATTAACGACCAGGGCCGTTATATAATTACCCTCAACGAAGCCGATCGATTGAAATTCAGAGTGCCAAGTCTGCGGAATGTGGAGAAGACATTTCCATATATGCACGACGGTCGCTTTACCACGCTGGAGCAGGTTGTTGAGCATTATAGAACGGGCGTTACTGACAGCCCCACGCTTGACCCGGCGCTAAAAACCAACGGCCAACTTGGTATTGCTTTAACTGATACAGAGAAGAAGCAAGTGGTCGCTTTTCTGCTAACCCTGACTGATAATACATTTATCAACAACCGGGCGTTTAGTGCGAACTAGGACCGGGATTTAGCTGATTTATGGATTGGCGGGATTTTGTTTCTAGCAGAAACGAATCGCAAAATCAACTTAATCCCTAAATCAGCTAAATCCCGGTTCAGTGCGCGTGACTCACCCGATGTTGCCGTATATTGAGCAAATGGGTTATTACTAAACCGGCCGAAGATGCGTAGGCCAGGTATTCAAAAACGGGCGCCGTTTCTTCTAATAATAGTGCGATGCTGAATAAGCTTAGAAATCCCCAAAGAGCGATTTTGATAGCTATAGGTGCGTAATGCCGAGTGGCAAAAAATACGGCTACAATGTTAACCCCAATAAAAACATAATCCAGACTCAGATAGCCAACCCGAAGAGCTGAATCCTGCATAAGAGAAGTTGTCAATAACAAGACCGGTGTAATGAGGCAATGGATAATGCACAATACCGAGCCGGTAATGCCAATGTAATCTGCTTTACGGGAGAAACTATCTGTTTTCATGAGCAAGCGCAAAAATACAATGCCTTGGGCAATGATTCTTTAGGTTAACCCACTTTTTTGCAACAAAGTTGCGTAAATGATGTATGATGTAGGGTATATGATGTATTCGTGCCGAAAAAACATACATCATATACCCTACATCATACATCATTTACTGTCAGTTGGTTTTTGTTAGCAGCGAGTAGCCCATAAGCTTACCATTCTTGTTGTACGACTCCGATTTTATATCAAAAAGTTGATTTTCAGTTCGGTATGTGATAATCTTCATGGTGTTTCGGATGGGGATGCCCATCACTTTGTTTTCGAAATTTACATCCGACGAGATTTTATACGTATCGAATGTGCCAGCGGGTGTTGTAATAGGCTCTTTACTTTCTACCTGCCGATTTGCCATCGTCATACTCATGTTTGCCATGGGACCGCCACCACCACTGCTCATTTCGACCTCCATCTGTCCATCGCTTAGTTTCTGTCCTACGCTCAGTTTGCTGGGGTAAGCAAGCTTATTAGTTTTTAGCTTCATTTCCATGTCTTTCATGCCGCCATTTTGCATAGCCTGCATCATTCCCGACATGTCGGCAATCAATTCGCTACCTGTACAGGTATAGTGAATAGTGTAAGGCGGACGTTGCTTGCCTTTGTCATCCTCAAACAGCGCCGTAATATCCATTACCGTCGAGCCCCCTTCTTTATGAACATCTTTGACCTGATAAAGAATCTTGCCGATTGGCTTTTCTTTACCATTAAAATGAGTGAGTTCAAAGTTCATACCAGTCTTGAACGTCATTCCCAGACAGTCCTGAGCCTGACTAATCGTTGAGATAAAAACCAGCGCAAGCAGCGAAATAACAAGCGTTTTCATAGGGATAAACAAAATTGATTTATAGGATACTAAAGATAAGCCAACTAACAAACGAATGCTGAAATCCTTGAGGGAACGGAGAGAAGTACGTATGATGTAAGATATATGATGTATTTATGCTGCATAAATACATCATATATCTTACATCATACACCTCCAACCTACGTCCAGATCATGCTCAAGATTCCTACCAGCATAATGAGTTTGCAGAGGCTACTGAGGTATCCAAATTCGCGTCGGGTATCGGCCAGAACGAGTCGGTAAACGAGCCAGGCAATTGGGAGCAGGAGTAATACGAAAATAAGAATGAGCCGGCTATTATGAAGCGAGCCCGCAATTAGGAAAAGCGTACAGACAAACAGCCCAATTAAAACGTATAGTAGGTATTTCGTGCGACGTAACCCCCAAATAATAGGTATAGTCCGGCAGCCGAAACGAGCATCGCCCCGGATGTCCTGCATGTCTTTGATAATCTCGCGAATGAGCGAAATACCAAACGAAAATAGGGCATAAATAAGAACCATATTGGTGTTTTGGCGGTAATAAACTGCTAAAACAAGCAGGGAAAGGGCCGATAACAGCGAAATAACTATGTTGCCAATAAGCGGTTGTCGTTTGAAATTTGCCGAATAAAACCAAAGCAACGACACCGCTAGTACATCGGCCAGAAAGACCCACTTGCTTAGGTAAAGGCCAATAAGACAGCCGATTACATTCAGAGCCTGATGCACACCCATGGCCACCCGGCGTTTCAGATAACGCCCGATAATAACCCGCTCAGGCTTGTTGATCAAATCGATTTTGATATCAAAATAGTCATTGATGATGTACCCCGCTGCGGCAATACAGACTGTCGAAAAAGAAAGGAGCCAGAAGCTATTATCAGTTAACAGGTGCAGACTATCCTGACGTGGCCCAACTAAAAACAGACGAGCCAGCAACTGTGTCAACACCACGATCAGCAAATTCTGCACCCGAATGAGCTTCAGAAAGCCAGATGTGAAGGCCGAGAAAGGAATCGACTGGCGCACAACCATTGGGGTGGATTTTTGGGTAAAAATAGTGTAATAAGTGCAGTAAGTGAAGTGTGTGTAGTAAGTGCAGTGGGCTAAATCGTTCAACTTACTGTACTTACTACACACACTTCACTTAATACATTTCTTTCGGGATTCTTTTTGCTAACATTTGTTGTTCAGAGACAAACTCGTTCTCTCACGCATGAAAATTGGCATTGTGTGCTACCCGACTTTTGGGGGCAGTGGTGTAGTAGCTACCGAACTCGGCAAAGGATTAGCCAAAAGCGGTCACCAGATTCATTTTATTACTTATCAGCAACCACCCCGGCTCGATTTTTTCAACGAAAATGTCTTTTATCACGAAGTAAATATACCCTCGTACCCGCTATTTCAATACGCACCCTATGAGTCGGCACTGGCCAGTGCTATGGTTAACGTAGTTATTAACGAAAACGTTGATTTACTGCATGTTCACTACGCCATTCCGCACGCATCAGCAGCGTATATGGCCAAAATGATTCTTCGCTCGCAGGGGCGAAATGTTCCCGTTGTCACTACGCTTCACGGTACCGATATTACACTGGTTGGCAAAGATGCTTCCTACGAACCGGTCGTTACATTTAGTATTAACGAGTCGGATGGCGTAACGGCTGTATCGGAGAATTTGCGGCAGGATACCTATAAGCACTTTAACGTTCATCGCGAAATCGAGGTAATTCCTAACTTCATTGATCTGAGCCGTTTCAAACGCCAACAGAAAGAGCATTTTAAAAAAGCGATCTGTCCTAATGGCGAAAAGTTGATTGTACATACATCGAACTTCCGGCGAGTAAAGCGTATTGACGATGCGGTCATGGCTTTTTATCACATTCAGCAGCAAACACCAGCTAAACTCCTGCTAGTAGGTGATGGTCCAGAACGTGCTCGTATCGAGCGGCTCGTGCGCGACCTCAGCATCTATGATCAGGTACGGTTTCTTGGTAAACTAGATGCGGTTGAAGAAGTGTTGTCCGTTGCCGATCTGTTTATTATGCCATCCGAAAACGAAAGTTTTGGTCTGGCTGCTCTTGAAGCCTTGGCCTGCGAGGTTCCGCTTATTACATCAAATGCGGGTGGCCTGCCCGAACTCAATATACAGGGTGTAACAGGCTTCCTAAGTCCGGTTGGCGATGTGGATGATATGGTCAAAAACGCGCTCTATGTGCTTGATGATGCTAACCTGCCCACGTTTAAAGAAAATGCGCTGGCAAGGGCCAAAGAATTCGAGTTATCGCGTATCTTGCCCCTCTACGAAGCCCATTACGAGCGGGTATTGCAGACCGTACAGCCTTTAGTATCGTAAATTGGTCTTAACAAATAGGGGTTTTTACGGTTACAATTGTCGGCTTAGTACCATCCATTTTTGCTTCTTTTGCTCGGCATAGGTCCATTAATCAAGTGCATACCACAAGTCAAAGACTAATCGTCAACGGCCTGGTGTAAATCGTAAATTTGAATGAACCCAAACATACCTCAAACCGACCGCAAGCGCGTAGTCATCGTTGGTGCAGGTTTTGGAGGCCTGAAACTGGCCCGGAACCTATCGCGCCGAAAGGAGTTTCAGGTAGTTCTGATTAATAAGCAGAATTATCATGAGTTTCAACCGCTTTATTATCAGGTTGCTACTGCTGGTCTGGAAGCAAACTCTATTTTGTTCCCGTTACGAGCCGTGTTTGGCAATTGTAAAAACGTACACATTCGCGTTACTAACGTCACGGGCATTCGCCCGGCAGACAAAGCCGTTGACACCGAACTTGGTCCGATTACCTATGACTATTTGGTGATGGCTACCGGAGCCGATACGAATTTTTTCAATCAGCAGAACATTATCGAAAAAGCCCTGCCGATGAAATCGGTGGCTGAAGCTATTGCGCTTAGAAATCGAATGCTTCAGAATTTCGAGGATGCTCTAAGTGTCGAAACGCTCGATGAACGGGAGGGCTTGATGGATGTCGTCGTTGTGGGAGGAGGCCCAACGGGTGTAGAATTATGTGGTACGTTAGCCGAAATGCGTAAGACTGTTCTGCCCAAGGATTATCCTGAACTGGATTTTAAGATGATGGATATCTACCTCATCGAATCGGGTGCTGAATTATTGGGCCCCATGTCTGTGCAATCGCAGGAGCATTCGTTGAAGTACCTACAAGGGCTAGGCGTTAACGTACGGCTGAATACCCGCGTGAAAGATTTTGATGGACGTATTGTTACGATGAATGATGGCTCAACCCTCCGTACCAACAATCTAATCTGGGCGGCTGGTGTAAAGGCCAATCCATTAGCAGGGTTGCCACCAGAAGTTATTGGGCGTGGCGGACGTGTTTCAGTTAACCGATATAGTCAGGTTCAGGGATTTACGGATGTGTTTGCCATTGGCGATGTGGCTATGATGGCTGAGGAAAAATGGCCTAATGGCCATCCTCAAGTAGCACAACCCGCCATGCAACAGGGGCGGCACCTGGCTAAAAACTTCATTCATTGGGTTCGTAACGAGCAACCTGAAGAATTTACCTATCGAGATTTAGGCACAATGGCAACTATTGGCCGAGGATTAGCTGTGGTTGATCTGCCATTTTTGAAATTTCAGGGATTTTTTGCCTGGCTTACGTGGTTATTTGTTCACTTAATGTCGATTGTAGGGGTAAAAAACAGGCTGTCGATCTTCCTGAACTGGCTGTTTAACTACCTAACATATAGTAATTCATTACGACTTATTATTCGACCGAAATTGCCTAAAGGTGATGTGAATGCGATGCAGGAAAAACTTTCCGATCAACTGGAGGTTAGTAAGACGTAATTAAAATATAGTAAATAGAGTTTACTATATTCACTTGAAGAATTGATTTTCATTGTAATTTTGCACGGCTAATTGAGTACAACTTATGGAATCTACTACTGAGAAGCTGCAAACCATGGCTGGGCATGGCAAAACCCGGCCTAAAAACAGCGGCACCAAAAAATTATTTGACAATCCGATCTTAGAAGCGCTGTCGCGTACACATATCATGGTTCCCATCTCGATGTGGATTGCTCTGTCGGCGTTTCTGGGATGGTATGCCTTTACCTATACCAATATGACCAATGGTACGATTGGCTTATTGTTTGTGGCGGGGTTATTTTCGTTTACGTTATTCGAATACGTGCTGCACCGGTATCTGTATCATTTAACGCCATCGACACCAAAGCGGGCTAAAATTCAATACACATTTCACGGTATTCACCACGAATATCCGAAAGACAAAACCCGGTTGGCTATGCCTCCCGCGCTGGCTATTTTTGTAGCTGCTTTTTTCTTTGGTGTGTTTTTTTTAATGATGGGCGAAGCTGCCTATGCATTCTTCCCAGGCTTTCTAGTTGGCTATTCGGGTTATCTGGCTACACATTTCATCGTACATGCGTATGCGCCACCAAAGAATTTTTTCAAGCAGCTATGGATTAACCACAGTGTTCACCACTACAAAAATCCAGAAAGCAATTACGGTGTGTCATCGCCTTTCTGGGACTATATTTTTGGATCGTTCCAGAAATAATTGATCTGTATTCTAACGCAAAATGCCTGCTGAAATTGATTTCAGCAGGCATTTTTGTTTGTACCCATGGGCTTCAGCCCGTGTATACTTCAAAAAAACACGGACTACTTTAGTTTATCATTAGTCAAATGCCGGGTGGCATCTCGAATGTTTTTCTTATCCAGATTTTTCTGAAAAGCTTCTGTCAGGTCAACGCCGGTTTGATTGGCCAGGCAGATCAGTACCCAAAGCACGTCAGCTAATTCGTCGCCGAGGTCTTTGTTTTTGTCTGATTCCTTTTCAGATTGTTCTCCGTAACGCCGGGCGATTATACGCGCTACTTCACCAACTTCCTCAGTCAACTGAGCCATATTCGTCAGTTCGTTGAAGTAACGAACACCAACGGTTTTGATCCAGTCGTCGACGGTGGTCTGAGCGTCGCGTAGGGTTAATTCTGTTTCGTGTTTCATGTTCCATGCTTCAAGCCTAAAGTTTTAGATTTCTGGATCAGGCTAAACCTGAAACATTGAATCTGAAACGTCGGACCTGCCCTTATTTTTCCGGTACAAACGTCAAGGTACTGAATTGACTTTCATCGAAAGTTTCTTGAGCGAGCCCCTGGAGTTGGTCAGCTGTTACGGCTTTAATGTCGTTGAAAATATCATTTAGCGATTCAACACGATTAATATCAAGCAGGCTTTTGGCCATCATCAGCATAAAGCTGTTGTTGCTTTCTTCGGCCATAGCCAGTTGTCCAATCAGCTGTTCTTTCGTTTGGTGCAATTGCAGAGTCGTTAATGGCTGTTCACGCAACCGTTTCAACTCCTTCATAATCAACGAATGGGCCTTATCGACCTTTTTGGGGTCGGTGCCAAAATAGATGCCCAAAAAGCCTGTATCTAAATAAGGTGTGTAGCTGGCGTCGATCGAATAAACCAAACCATACTTTTCACGAAGATTCAGGTTGAGCCGTGAATTCATACCGGGTCCACCAAGCAGGTTGACGAGCATGAAAAAAGGAAGCCGTCGTGGATCAGTCAATCCATAGGCTGGCCGGCCAAGAGCGCATTGTGCCTGTGTAATAGGCCGTTCTACACGGGTTTGGCGCGGGACATAGTCGGTTGGCATTTTCCGTTGTCGGGCGGAATGTTGCGCTGGCACATCGTGGAAATACTTTTCGGCAATCTTCACAACCTGCTTAAATGGCAACTTGCTGACAGATGCAAACACAATCCGGCTGGTGTCGTAATTCTCGGCAATGAATTGCTGAAGGTCTTCACGTCGGAACGCCCCAACCGTTTCGGTAGTACCAAGAATATTGCCACCAAGTGCATGATTGGGAAACACTAATTCATCGAAATCATCTTGAATAGCGTCTTCAGGCGAGTCATAATACATCGCCATTTCTTCCAGAATAACTCCGCGCTCGCGCTCAATTTGTTTTTCAGGAAAAACTGAGTGGAACGTGATATCGGCCAGCAATTCAGCTGCTTTCTCAAAATGGTCGCCTAGAACCGAGGCATGAAAGCAAACTTTTTCTTTGGTCGTGTAGGCATTTAACTCACCACCGATGTTTTCCAGACGAGTGATAATGTGGTAGGATTTTCGTTTCTCCGTACCTTTGAATGCCATATGCTCCCAGAAATGGGCCAATCCCTGCTGATGCGGTTGTTCGTCGCGGCTGCCAATGTCGAGCATAATACCACAGTGGGCAATTTGCGTGTATGGCATTTGTTTGTGCGCAATTCGAATTCCATTGGGCAGAGTATAAACTTCGTAATCTTCCATTCTTAGTTATTGACGCAGTCGTAACGACGTATTGAGCGTACTCATGATAACCGCAACCAAACCGCCCCGGTTCCTGATTATTCAAACCGCTTTCATCGGCGACGTGATTCTGGCTACGGCTCTGCTTGAACAACTTCACCAGGCCCGACCCGATGCGGTGCTGGATGTGTTGGTTCGTAAAGGAAATGAGAGCTTGCTCGCCAATCATCCGTTTCTGAATGAAGTGCTGATCTGGCATAAAAAAGGCACCAAATATCGCGATTTATGGCGGTTATTACGAATAGTTCGTGCCTATAAATACGATGCTGTTCTGAATCTGCAACGTTACGGCACTATGGGGTTATTGACGGCCTTATCTGGAGCGGATGTTACGGCTGGTTTCAACAAAAACCCATTCTCACGATTCTTTACGTATCAGGTTGAGCATCGTTTTGAACCGGGTGTTCACGAGATTAATCGCAATGCTGGTTTGCTTACTACGCTGGGGTTGACTGAGCACCTTCAGGTCACTGCTCTGGCAAGACCTAAACTATATCCGTCTGCTGCCGACTATGCGGCTGTAAAAACGTATCAGAGTCAACCATATGTGTGTATGGCACCAATGTCTGTCTGGTTTACGAAGCAGTACCCAACTGAGCGATGGGTTGAATTAATAAAAGCGTTGCCAGAGAAACTCACCATCTATTTACTAGGCGCACCGACAGATACAGCGGCTTGTGACACAATTAAAACATTGACCGGGCGAGGAGAAGGGGTTGTCAATCTGGCGGGGAAATTGAGTTTGTTGCAATCGGCTGCCTTGCAACAGGGAGCGGTTATGAACTACGTTAACGATTCCGCTCCTTTACATCTTTGCTCTGCGATGAATGCACCGACAACGGCTATTTTCTGTTCGACGGTACCTGAGTTTGGATTTGGCCCGTTGGCCGATGTTTCGCGGGTAGTACAAACACCGGAACCGCTCGATTGTAAGCCCTGTAATCTGCATGGGCGGAAGGCCTGCCCACTAGGTCATTTTCGATGTGCCTGGGGTATTCAGCTAGAGGAGCTGGCACAGTTGGAATTATAAAATTCCTTTTGCGGCTAAAGCTCGGTTGTGATGCATTAATAATTCTGTCATCGCCTGATACGCCTTCTGCTGCTCAAGGGCACTTTGATGAATGGCTTCAGTACGCTCCCGTAGCGAACCAAAGGCCTCGCCATGTCTGTCCAGGCGTTCCTGATGTTTCTGTATTTGGCCTATAACAACGTCAATTTCTTCCTGCTGGCGTTCGACTCGTTCACTATATAATTCCAATAGTTCGTTATGTTGGTCAAATTGTTCAGCATGGCGGTCAAATTTCTTATTAAGACGCTCTATTTCTTCATTATGGCGATCGATGCGCTGGAGGGTTTCAATCAGTAATTCTAAAATTCTCTCTTCATTTTTCATAAGCCAAATCTATTTGCTATTTCACAAAAATCAAAGAACAGGTTACTAAATATTCACGGCAGATTGTTGATACTACAAAACCTCCCTTTGACCTACATACTGTGTGCCCAAATGAAGAAATTAGCTCAAATAGACTCAGTACAAGATACTGACTTTAAATAGTTTAGTTTTATTTGTCAATTTTTATATTTATTAAAATTTTGTGTGGAGATCTTTGATATTTAATGAAATATTATTTGAAAGCGTGGTTTTCAGCCATATATTTGGTCTATTCGATAGAGTACGACAAAATAATCAATTTTCGACTTCCTAGTAGTGCTTCCGGAAGCCGGTTCTTCCCTTAAAATATAGTCGTCAGTGTATTTATTCATGCGATAAAAATAACCTTCGCTTATGTCAATCAATCGTCGTGACTGGCTTCGGGCCAGTGTGTTATCAGGCTTAAGTTTGGCAGCTGCGCCTGCTGCATTCTGTGAACCGGAACCAGAAACGCTCGCAGGTTACAGACTACCCAAAGACGGTGTGCTGAAAGCTCGCTTGTCGGCTAATGAAAACCCGTATGGTCCTTCGCCAAAGGCGATTAAAACCATTACAGAGGCTGCTCCCGACGGCTACCTTTATGCGATGGAATATGCCAGGAAATTCCGCAAATTAGTGGCTGATACTGAAGGCGTTCCTGAAGACTACGTGCTTCTGGGTGCTGGTTCGGGTGAGCTATTGACGGCAGCTTCACTTTGGGCGGCTTATCGACCTAATGCTGGCCGTACCATCGTTGCGCCAGATCCGACGTTTGATCAACTTCCTCGGGCTGCCATAAAACATGGTATTACTATGGATCGCGTTCCGCTGGTAGCCGCTGATGGTTACGACATCAACCTGAACAAACTCAACGAGCGCGTAGGTAGCCAAACGGGTATGGTTTATATGTGTAACCCCAATAACCCAACGGCGATTACGGTAGATCCGGCTAAGCTGCGGGCCTTCTGCGAAGCGGTTGGGGCAAAGACGCCAATTCTGGTGGATGAAGCTTATATCGACTATACGCCAGATCCGAAAGCTTACACGATGGTGGACATGGTGAAGAAGGGTTACAACGTCATTATTACCAAGACATTCTCGAAAGTACACGGCTTTGCTGGCTTACGGACGGGCTATATGATTGCGAAACCTGAGTTGCTGGAACAGATTTCCAAATTCTCAACTGGTGGGGGCTGTATCAGCATGACAACCCTGCGGGCAGCCAGTGTTAGTTTGCAGGATAAAGACTTTATCAAATTCTCGCTTGGCAAGGCTCAGGAGTCCAAGGATTATCTGCTGGGTGTTCTGAAGCAACATAACTACGAACCGCTTCCATCGGGTGCGAACTTCGTAATGTTCCCAATTCGGATGAAGGGTGAAGATTTCGTTGCCCGTATGATGGAACAGGGCGTAAGCATCCGTCAGTGGAAATTTGATGGTCAATACTGGTGCCGTGTTTCGCTGGGTACAATGCCCCAGATGCAGGCGTTTGCCGATGGATTGAAATTGGTTTCGTAATCGAGAGTAAAGCGGTCGGTCGGCAGTTGCCGTGGAAACCCGCTTGTTTATAAAGTAAAAACACAAAAAGTGGCGGCATAATATGTCGCCACTTTTTGTGTTTTTACCGAAATCGTAAAGCGCTGATGGCGACGTAATAGCTCAGTTAGAGTTTTGCTTCTCTTCTTTATTTATACATCCAGTATCTACATTGGTACATTCTGTTAAAATAGCTTAAACGCGCCAATTTGCCCCTTTTGAGCTGCAACGTTGGGTTTAATAACCTCGTATTCGAAAATAGACAGACCATTCGAAGCGTCAACTTAACCCAATATGGTTTCTAAACGTAGCTGTGGACGAGGCTGTCATCACCTGATGAAACTTTCTCTTTTAGTCCTATGAGTTTTCGCGTACTCCATTTCTTTACTCAACCAACAGCCGTATCCAGGCATACGATAATCGACCAAGTTCTTCTACTTATTTGCCTTGGCTGGACAGCGTTATTAGTGAGTTGCTCCAACACGGATGTCACCACATTGGGCGACTGGCAAACCCGGTCTGACCTCGATGGGGTTGGGCGTAGTGCCGCAACTGGCTTTGTTATTGGGAACATAACCTATATCGGCACGGGTACCACCGCAACAAACGAGTTATTGAAAGACTTCTGGGCCTATAATCAAGCCAGTAACGCGTGGACTCAGGTAGCCGATTTTGGTGGTTCTACCCGAAACTCGGCGGTTGGTTTCGCTGTGGGTACCAAAGGCTACGTTGGTACGGGTATAAACGCCAATAGCACTCTATTGAGAGACTTTTGGGAGTTTGACCCAACCACTAACACGTGGAATCAAATTGCCGACTTCGCAGGAACAGCCCGACGAAACGCTGTGTCTTTTTCAATTAACAACAAAGGCTTCGTTGGCACGGGTTACGATGGGAATTATCTAAAAGATTTCTGGACCTATGACCCGGCAGAAGGTACATGGGAGAAAGCGGTGAGTTTTGGTGGTGGAAAACGATTAGGGGCTGTTAGTTTCATTATTAACAACATTGCCTATGTCGGTACGGGTACAAATGGGGCGTCTTTAACCGATTGGTGGGCCTATGACCCCGCTCAGGATTTATGGATTGAGAAAGACGAGTTCGATACTGATAATGGAGAATATGTGGCTCGTAGTTATGGAGTGGGTTTTGCGATTGGCTCACGAGGCTACATAACATCTGGAGATACCGGTACAACCGTCTGGCAATATAATCCGGATACAGACAGTTGGGCTGAATATGGTGTTTTTGAAGGGGGTACCCGGTCATATGCGTTTGGTTTCGCGATAAATGGTAAGGGATATATCACAACTGGCAGCAACGGTACGACCAGCTTTGATGACCTCTGGGAGTTTGACCCAACTATCGAACAGGATACGAGTACCAACTAGCCTAGTATCTGGAATGAATTAGTAAATCCGAGTTCTATAATCAGTCAATAATCGAACTAAACCCAATGGTCATTAGCCGAGAAGTGTATTTTAATGACGCATGTCCTTCTATTAATGAAGTAGTTAAGCATGTCCGTCAACGAACAGGTATTCCTGCTAGCTATTTAGCAGACAAATGGTTACTGACTAACCCGCTTAATAAAGTTGATATTTTTAGCCTTTACCAGGAAGGAGATCATACAATTGTAGTAACCAATGATGAATCTGCGACGGATTTACTAGGGGCTACTTTATATACTCTGATAGAAATGGGCGGATTTTATAAAGATGGAACAGCCTGACAAACCGTGGTTCATTTGACTATTTTATCGCCACAGGTTTCGTTGGATCAATACGTAGCCAAAGTAAAGCGCTTACCATCAAACAACCTGCAATCATAAACAGGGGGTAATTGAAATTTTTGGTTTGCTCCACGATAATGCCAAACAGGATTGTGATGAAAAAACCGCCCAACTGTCCTGCGAAATTCATCGAGCCTGCTACCGTTCCAGCGTTCCGTTGACCAATATCGACGCACACGGCAAACGCCACAGGTAGAGCAAGATCTTTCGTGAGCACGCATACGGCGAGCAGATAGCCTGCCATCTGATTATCGGTAGTCAATCCCGATAATAGGAAAAATAAGCTCGACAGCCCCAGCCCGCCCACGCCCACGGCACGACGACCTATTTTTAGGCCATATCGTTTGGTGAGTGCGTCGCTCAACACACCACCAACCAGACAGCCAACAGCACCCAGGAAATAAGAGAGCGAAATGAAATTTTTGGTCTGGTCTTCGGTCAGGCCGCGTCCTTCCTGAAAATAAACGGATGACCAGTTTGTGAAAAAGTACGACCCGTAGAAGAATAAGTGGCACATCAACATCAGCGCCCATAAATCGGGGTTGCTGATGATCGTTGTCCAGGGAATTCGATGGTCGTTCGGTTTGATGTTTCGACCGGTTTCAATTTCTTCCACTTCGGCCGCACTAATGCCCGATTTTTCAGATGGTTCATCGCGAAACCAGAGGTACCAGCCAATGGCCCATACGACACCTAGTAGACCCAGAATGGCAAAAGCCCAGCGCCAGCCAGCCCAGTGAACCAATGGAATCACCAGTAGGGGCGTTAATGCTCCACCCAGTCGTCCGGCGGCCCAAATCACCGATTGCGCCCGACCTACCTCAACAGCCGGAAACCAGCGGGCAATTACGATAGATGCGTTTGGATAGGCACCGGCTTCACCAATGCCAAACAGGAACCGTACAATCAGTAGGTACAGGAAATTAAACGCCGTTCCGGTGAGTGCCGTAAACCCGGACCACCACAAGACAACCCGTGTTAACACACGGCGAGGACCAATGCTATCGCCCAAAGAGCCAGTTGGTATTTCGAAGAGCGCATAGGACAATGAGAAAGCCCCCAAAATCCAGCCGAGCTGCTGATTGTCGAGGTGCAGATCCGTTTTTACATACTTGCTGACTACGTTCATGCAAACGCGGTCGAGGTAGGTGATGGTTGACAGCAGGAATAAACCCGATAGAACCCGGTAGCGAACGTTCATGAATGGAGAAGGGAAATACAAGAATACAATAAAAAATACTTGCCTTCCTATTTTTTTGCCAACCGACAACTGCCGTACTTTTACGGTATGTCAACAGTAACCATCGCCCCCCTTACCGAAAGCCTGCCCGCTTTTCTGGAGTCTTACGATTTTTCGGCCATTGCTGTCATTGCCGATAACCATACATTCCGGTTTTGTTACCCGGAGTTGAAAACAATATTGCCGAAGCATACGCTTGTTCGGATTAAGGCGGGCGAGGAGCAGAAGCACATTGCTACCTGTGAGCTAATCTGGGATGCCCTGACACGGGCTAATTTCGATCGGCATGCGCTGGTGCTTAACCTGGGTGGTGGCGTTATTGGCGATATGGGTGGCTTTTGCGCGGCTACCTATAAGCGGGGCATTGCCTTTGTTCAGATACCAACTACGTTGCTGGCACAGGTGGATGCCAGTGTAGGTGGTAAGCTTGGTATTGATTTCCGGGGTTTCAAAAACCACATTGGGGTATTTCAGCAGCCCAACACCGTTTTGATCGATCCGTCCTTTCTAACAACGCTACCTGAGCGGGAGCTTCGGTCAGGATTCGCCGAAATCATTAAACACTGCCTTATTGCCGATGCGATCATGTGGGATGAGATTCGTCGGCGTGATCTTGATGAGCAGGATTGGCCAACATTGGTCGCCCACTCGGTGGCCGTTAAGCAGCGGGTTGTTGCCGAAGACCCAACCGAGAAAGGATTGCGTAAGATCCTCAATTTTGGTCATACACTGGGCCACGCTGTTGAAACGTATTTTCTGACGCAACCGCGCAAGCGACTTTTACATGGCGAAGCCATTGCTGTTGGTATGGTTGCCGAAGCCTTTATGGCTTTTCAGAAAAAGATGATTGATCAGGACCTCCTGACACAAATCGAAGAATACATATTTGCCGTATATGGAAACGTACGCCTTGCCGATGAGGATGTTGAACCTGTACTAGCGTTGACACTACAGGACAAAAAGAATCGCGGTCGGGAAGTACGCATGTCCTTGCTCGACGGGCCGGGTAGTTGTGCGTTTGATGTGCACGTAACACCTGCCGAAATGCGCCGGGGACTGGAGTTTTACCGGGGGCTAAATAAGAATTAAAATTTGGCCATACGGTATTGTTTGCCAAACAATTACGACTATATTTGAGTTCGACCCCAAAGGATACTCTCACTATTAACTCATTCTAGTATATCATTAAAAACCTTTACAAACTGGAGTATGAAAAAGTGCATTGGTATTTTGTTTGTGCTATCTGCTATCGTTATGGCGGGCTGTTCGTCGAGCAGGCTATTTGTTGAGCATGACTATAGCTACGAAGGCCATTTTAAAAACTACGAATCCTTTAATTTTCTAGAGTGCGAATTCGTCGATTCGACGCTTCTCTGCTCCGATATTCAGGATGCAATTCGACACCAGATGGAAGCACGAGGGTACCGGGTCAGTAACCGCGCTCCGAACCTATTGATCTCGTATAACATCTTCCGGTCTGATCTGCGTTTCCGCGGTTATCAGCAGCCCGTCATTAAAGATTGGGTAGTGCGCGAAGATGATGACGCTACGTATAAACGTATCGATTATAACCTTGACGAAGGTACGCTGATGATTTCGCTTATTGATGCTGAATCGTATCAGGTTATCTGGAAAGGGTATGCCTCGAAGATGATGCGTAATCAGAACTTCAAGAATAACTACTTCAAAGGTATTGTCCGGTCTATCTTTGACCAATACCCGCTAATGGCGACAGTGAAGTAGGTATAAAAATAATTCGGGTGGAAACCCACGATTGGTAGCTAAAAAATTAGCCTGTACCAATCGCGGCTTTCCACCCGCATTATTTTGTCAACTCCTTAAAAATAGTCTCCAGCGAGTTTTCCTGCTGACGTAGTCCCACCAGCGTTAGATTCTGGTCGGCGGCAAGACGGAAGATCGCAGCTCGTAAATCAGTGTTAGAGGCAGCTGTAATTCGGTACAGGCCATGTTCTAAGGGCTCTACCCGCTCCACACCCGGCAGAGAGACTAACACTCCGGGCTCTGCCAGGTTTCCCTCAAATTCAGCGATAACAACTAAACCCTCCCTGGCGGGGGCACTTCTGAGTTGACTCAGTGGGCCATCGGCTACAATCTTACCTCGGTTGATAATGACAACACGGTCGCAAATAGCTTCGACTTCCTGCATAATGTGCGTTGAGAACAAAACCGTTTTGTCGCGGCCGGCCTCACGGATAACCTGCCTGATTTCAGCCAACTGATTAGGATCGAGACCGGTTGTAGGTTCGTCGAGAATGAGAACGGGGGGATTGTGCAGCAATGCCTGAGCCAGACCAACACGCTGGCGATATCCTTTCGATAATTGCCCAATGCGTTTGTGCTGCTCGTGCCCCAACCCAACCAGTTCGATCATATCGCCAATACGCCGACTCAGATCGGAGCTGCGTAAGCCATGCAGGGAGCCTGCAAAACGCAGGTATTCTTTTATGTATAGATCCAGATAAAGTGGGTTGTGCTCCGGCAAATACCCAACACTCCGGCGAACATCTATAGAATGCGTTCGAACATCGAAGCCATTCACTTCCACTGTTCCTTCGGTAGGGGAGAGGTAACCTGTGGCAATCTTCATTGTTGTTGATTTTCCCGCACCGTTCGGGCCAAGAAAGCCGACAATTTCGCCCGGCTCAACCGTTAGTGAAATCTGATCGACAGCCCGCTGCTGTTTATATAGTTTCGTAAGATTTTGAACCCGGATGGACATAGTTTACTGGTAATACTGAACAATAAACGACAGCCAATGGCTAATTGGCATAAGGCGAATGTAAACCTAACAGATTAAAACCAGAAATGTCTCTGCCTGGCCGATCAACGCCCGTTAATGACACAGTCAATACGCTATTAGGAAACGGCTTAGTTGGGGAGAGGGCATACTATCCAGACGTATTGCATCTGGATTTGTAGTGATGGTTGATCACAAAAAAGCGAGCTAACATAGTTCACTCGCTTTTCATATTACTATCTAATACTTTTAAGTTTTACAAAACTATGTACAAGGATATATATGGTAAATTAATGACTGGTTAACAGGTGGTTAATAGGGCATTAATGCCGACATTTTTACAGCTTAAACCGCCAGAATAAGTTGACATGGCATCAGGTACCTACTGTCAACGAGGCATCCACTTTAAATAACCTGTGGCTGTTATAAATAGAAATTGATTACTAAAGCATTAACTATAAGCAGAGCTGACTGTTTAAGGACTGCTTTTAGCAATGTCTTTCGCTGGCCTATTGCGCAGGGAGACGATTTTCGGCTTATTGAGGAACCAGAAAGAATTTCTATTTTAGCTGTTTAACATCAATAGACACCGTTTTCTTCCTCTCTTTTATGTCCCTTTTTCGCAAAAAGACCGTAACCCAAATCCTAAGTGATGCTGCCGAAGGTGAATCAAGTAAGCTGGTTAAGACATTGGGAGTCCGCGACCTGACTTCGTTTGGCATTGCGGCTATTATTGGGGCCGGGATTTTCAGCACGATTGGGCTGGCAAGTTATAACGGTGGTCCGGCTGTATCCTTATTGTTTGTGTTTACAGCTATTGCGTGCGTATTCACTGCCCTTAGCTATGCACAATTCGCTAGTACAGTTCCTGTGAGTGGTAGCGCCTACACATATGCATATGTGGCATTTGGGGAAATTTTTGCGTGGATCATCGGCTGGGCGCTTATTCTGGAATATGCCGTCAGCAACATGGTTGTCGCCATTTCGTGGTCGGAGTATTTTACATCTATGCTCAGCGGATTTGGGATCACGTTTCCCAAATACTTTGCAACTGACTACGGCACGGCAGCCCGTGCTTTCGAACTGGTGCAACAAACCAAACAGGCGGGTACTGCTATCACGACCTTACCTGAAAACACGCGTTTGTTAGCTGAGGCATACGCGAATGCACCCATGTTTGGTGACCTGAAAGTGATTGCTAATCTGCCTGCTGGCGCGATTACCGTGCTAATTACCGCATTGGTGTATATAGGCATTAAGGAATCTCGCACGGCGAGTAATATTTTGGTTGTGCTCAAATTGGCTGTAATCGGTCTGGTTATTGGTGTTGGCGCTTTCTATGTGAAACCGGCAAACTGGTCGCCGTTTGCACCGAATGGCGTATCGGGTGTATTAAGCGGGGTAGCTTCTGTGTTTTTTGCTTTTATCGGCTTCGATTCTATTTCAACCACTGCCGAAGAGTGTAAAAATCCCCAACGTGATTTGCCCCGCGCTATGCTCTATTGCCTGGGTATCTGCACCATTCTATACGTACTGATTACGCTCGTATTGACCGGTATGGTCAACTATAAGGAGTTAGGTGTAAGTGATCCATTGGCTTACGTGTTTCAGAAAGTAAACCTTGATTTTGTGGCTGGAGTGATTTCAGTCAGTGCGGTTGTGGCCATTACAAGTGCGTTGCTGGTGTATCAGCTCGGGCAGCCACGTATCTGGATGACCATGAGCCGCGATGGCCTGCTCTGGAAACGCTTTTCGAAAGTTCACCCCAAATTCAAAACGCCTTCGTTTGCAACCATTGTTACAGGCATCATCGTGGCGGTCCCTTCTTTGTTTATGGACCTAAAAACCTTTGTGGATCTGACTAGCGTAGGGACATTTTTTGCCTTTATTCTGGTCTGTGCAGGAATTCTGTATTTGGACGCACAGGGACTGACAGCCCAATCGAAGTTTAAGGTGCCTTATATTAATGGCAAATACATTATTGGCGTGGTCTTGCTGGCTGTGCTAGCCTATGTGTTGACAAAAGATGGCTTAGTGCAAACGCTGGAAGAAAAACCGCTGCTGGTGGTATTCTGGGCCACCTGGGCTCTGCTAGCCGTACAGGGATTCCGGTACAATTTCTCGTTGCTACCCGTAATTGGTATATTGACCAACCTCTATCTGATGACGGAGTTAGGGGCCAGCAACTGGAAGATTTTTGGTATATGGCTGATTATTGGCCTGGTGATTTATTTCTCCTATGGGTTCAGGAAGAGTAAATTGGCTGGACAGTAGCGTGTATAATTACGGTACCAATAGCTGATTCGAAAATCAGTAATACGTCAACTCCGTTACCAGGTTATTTTGACGAATACGGGCAGGATAACCGTTAGCCGTATATTCATAAGTTGTACCAGCGGTGTGTTGCATGTGTCGACTTGAGAAAAAAGGAGAGATATAGTGTACAGTGCCCGCATACGGGTTTAATCCCTGGTCGTAGTTGTATTGGAATGTCCGGTCAGCGAAGTCGGGTGTCGCTGTCATGTTCAGCTCCCGTAGCAAAATGACGTTGCCTTTATTGTCGTACGTAAATTCCTGAGTTGAGCCTAATTTACGCATGCTATCGTAATGCAACACCTTCAGCGGCTGGTTTTGATTATCGTACTCATATGCAGTTATACTCTGCAATTCCCATTGTCCCGACTGCTTCAGAAATGTACGGCTCTCCTGAATACGGCCAGCATTGTCGGTATCGATTTCATCGTAACTTATCCATGTGATAGGCCCGCTGCAAGTAGAAAGGCTTGAAAAGGCACAACCATTAGTAAAGTGTTGCACATAACGTAACTGTCCAGCAGCATTGTATCGATATTGATCGGCTGTCGTAATTTGTCCTGACTTATATCGTCGTCCTTCTGCTAATTTGCCCTGTTGGTTGTAACGCCATTCGCCACTTAACTGCCCGATATGGGTTTCACTTTTTAGTCGGCCTGCCACCGAACTGCCATTCAGAATCAGTTGATACTCGTTCGGTAAATCAGCGAGTGACTGCACGGGCGTATCGGCTGGTTGAGCCTCATTACTATCCTGACAGGCCGATAAAAAGAGTATGACTCCAATGAAAAAGTAGAAAGCGCGCATACGAATCAGGCTATGAGTAGAGATTTTCCTAAAAGATTCTAACTCAGACCGAACGGTTGTAATCAGTTAAAGAAAATTAGGTGGCCATCCTTACTTTCCGAAAAACATGATATGTTGCTGGGGGAGCCGATCATCGTTTTTTAACAGGTTTAGCCCTACGACTTTCATCTCCTTTGTGGCTTGAGCGACGCTTAGTTTATGGAGTTCTTTAATAGGTACGTTGGGGTCTTCGGCGCGGTATTCGACCAATACGATTCTGCCGCCCGGTTTTAAGGCCGACGCAATATGCTGCATCATTTCGCGGGGATACGAAAACTCATGGTAGGCATCAATCAGAATGGCCAGATCAATACTATTCGTCGTTAATTTTGGATCTGATTCAGTACCCAGAACAGGTTCAACGTTAGCAGCTTTGTGTTTTGCTTTCCCTTCGTTTAAGTAAGCAATCATTTCAGGCTGAATATCAACGGCTAATACTTTGCCTCTAGGTAATTCAGGTGCCACAAGAAAAGTGAAAAAGCCGGTTCCTGCGCCAATGTCGGCAACAACGTCAGTAGGTTTTAGGTTGAGGGCTTTTAGGAGTAAGTCGGTACGTTCTTCCCGTTCCCGTTCCGGGCGTTCGAGCCACGACGCCCCGAGGTGTCCCATGACCTGGGCAATTTCTCGACCCTGATATAGTTTGCCGATACCATCGCGGCTGGGTTTCCTGACTTGGTATATCTTTGTCGGATAGGGAGGAGATGACAGAGCGGGTTGTTGCTGAGCCCAAACTAGTCCACAGCTTAACCATAATGCGAAATATAAAATCCAGAACTTTTGCATCGCTACTTTAATCAAAACCCAGAGTCTAAACCATCTCATACCCAAACGGTTCTTCAATTTAACTAATTAGACAAGTTTATGAATCTTATCTTACATGTATTACTTGATGCCGCTGTCATTTTCGGCTTAGCTTATCTGATGCCGCAAGTTGATGTCAAAAACTTCGGAACTGCCGTGTTAATTGCGCTGCTACTGGGTTTATTGAATTTCTTTATCGGTTGGTTAATTCGCTTTCCGCTCAACCTGGTTACGTTTTTTTTGCTTACCGGCCTCGTTCGAATTGTAGTAACGGCGCTTTTATTGAAACTGATCGACAACTTTATGGACAGTTTTACGATTGTCGGCTTCTGGCCTGCCCTTGTCATTGCCCTGGCAGTTGCCGTAGCCGGGACTTTGATTGACCGCTCGGCTCCGACACCAGAAATGGTTGAATCTGGCTATGTAGTTACGCTGTTTTCTTATTTAAGAGTAGCGTAGTGCCGACCATCCCGGTCAGCAGGGAACTACTTCATTTTACACCCGACCGAGACAATCAGCCTTCACTGAAAAAGCCGAATCGTAAACGATTCGGCTTTTTCAGTGAAGTATAGTTTTGCCAGTTGTTTAGTCGTTCCGACGACCACCCAGCAGAAGGCTAACATAGTAGAGCAACGTGGCTAGCGAACCCAGAGCTGCTACTACATAAGTCATAGCGGCCCACCAGAGTGCATCCTTTGCGAAGCCATATTCGCGTTGGTTCACTACACCCCGTGTCTGAATCCAGGCCAGCGCTCTACGGCTGGCGTCGAACTCAACGGGCAGTGTCACAAAGCTAAACAGCGTTGTTAGGGCAAATAAAGCAACTCCAATGGCTAATGGAATGGGTGTCGTCCGAATCAGTAAAACACCTGCCAATAATACCCATTGCATATACTGCGATGACACCGTCAGCACAGGCACCATAGCCGACCGGAATTTCAGAGGAGCGTAAGCTAATTTATGCTGTACGGCGTGCCCGCATTCGTGTGCTGCCACAGCCGCAGCCGCTACACTCCGACCGTAGTATACATCGGCACTGAGGTTAACCGTTTTTTCTTCTGGATTATAGTGATCGGTGAGCATGCCCTCAACAGATACAACGCGGACATCGTAGATACCGTTTTCGTTCAGCATCTTTTGAGCCACTTCAGCACCGCTTAGGCCATTGCTCAGGCCAATTTGGGAGTATTCATTGAATTTGCTTCGTAATCGCCAGCTAACGAACGCGCTAGCGCCGAAAATAAGAATCATTATTAACCAGATCATTGTCAATTAGTCAGGTTTGTGGTTTCAATTAAACGGCCAATGTATTCGGTCGTTAGTAGTAAAACAACGGTTAGGCCAAAAAAGTATCCCGATGAGTTGACCATTTATCAAGTCTGTGGGCCATTTAAATACCCAATACGCATTCGGCTCTACCCTTTGTAGGAGTAGAGCCGAATGATAAAGCTGAAAAAGAAGACGGTTATTGGGGGGCTCGGGTCAACACATATTCTTTGTGCAGCCATCTGAATCCTTTATACACTCGGGCGGTAAGCGTCTGCGAATCGAGGAGTTGAAGTTCAATATCAAAATGATTCCCCGTTTTCGGATGAATCAATTCTCCTCCCGACCAGCCTTTTCCATCGAATGATAGATTTTGCATTAATAATTGATTCTTAGCTACACCAAACTGACGCAATCCTGTAGGACTGACATCGGCGATACGGCCAAAATAGCGATCGCCGGATTTATACACCTCTACGCTTGATCCTCTGGCCGGAAACAGCCAGCGCCCCAGAATCTGGTCCCCAGTATGGTCTGTTGACGATTTGCTGGATATAGGCCATAATAGAAGCACAAACAGACTGAATCCCCAAAAATAATATTGGCTGCGTAACGAAGTCATTAAGTGCGCCGATTTATAAGGTGATAATCAACTGAAACGACTCCGGCAACCCAGATGAGTAGTTAACGTTCTCTCGTAACAGAATCTAAACATAAAGAATATATTTCTAAATCCATAAACTTAGTAGATTAAAATTTAATTATTAAAATCAGGTAACCCAACAGATATCGTCAAGGCATCTACTAAATGGTCATGCCTTTCACGAAAAGCTATGCCACGGTTTAATTACAGGCCATAAAGAACCGTGGCATAGCTTTTCGTGAAAGGCACTAATAACTTTGTTTAATTCGTTCGATGAGTTTAGTTGTGGAGTAGCCTGGCACAAGCGCTACCGTTTCGACGCTACCACCTCGGCCCAGCACAAAGCCGGAGCCGACAATGTTCTCAACGGTATAGTCATTACCCTTTACGAGAATATCGGGCTTAATGGCTTCAATCAGTTCTAGGGGAGTAGGTTCGCCGAAAAGTGTAACGGCATCGACAAATTCGAGCGCAGCCATAAGTCGGGCGCGGGCGTATTCGTTCACAACAGGCCGTAATGGGCCTTTTATACAACTGACTGACGTATCGGTATTAAGTCCCAGAATCATTCGGTCGCCGAGAGCGCGAGCTTTTTCGAGGTAATCAATATGACCCAGGTGAACGATATCGAAACAGCCATTGGTGAAAACAATTTTCTGCCCTTCGGCGCGCCATTGGTCTGCCTGCTGAATGGCTTGTTCGCGGGTGAGAATTTTAGATTCGGTCATAACGTTACGGCTCCAGTTTTACGGCTTTAGGGTCGTCCAGCACATCCGGTAATGTGGTTGTTTTGTTGCGTCGGAGTAGCACAACCAACAGGGCCAGAATCCCTAAAATAATGATCATGATGGTCGAAACGCCATGAATAAACGTCGCCAATATCTGGCCATCCTGACTGGTAAGGCCGTAGAGCAGCGCGACTTGGCCAACTAATAAATGGAATGAGCCAATACCACCTGGTGTAGGAGCTGCCATCCCCAGCGTACCAACCATGAGAATAGTTAGTCCAGCCAGCGGACCAAGGTTTTCGGTAGCAGGCATGGCAAAAAACAAGGTGTAGGACATTAAGTAATACATAGTCCAGATGATCAATGTATGAAGTACAAAAGCACCTGGTCTGTATATTTTTCGAACGCTTAGCAGGCCATCCAGTAGCCCTTTCAGAAAGCCGCTGACCTTTTGATATAAGGGATGTCTGCCTAGTGCTTCACGATAGCGATTGAAGAGGAACCAACCGAGTAACGCGACCCCCAGAAGAACAGCGACTGCCAGCAGCAATACGCCTGAACCGCTGGAACCTTTGGGTAATTTACCACCCAGAAAGTCCATGAAAAACTGACTTATGCGATCAAATTCCAGGATAAATGTGGCAGCTAGGAGTAGAACTAGCATGAGCAAATCGAAGAGTCGTTCGGCTACAACGGCACCAAAACTGACATTGACAGGTACTGCCGATAGTCGATAAAGTGTTCCACAACGGATAAATTCGCCAGCGCGGGGTAAGGCCATATTGGCCAGATAACCAGTCAGAACGCTTACAGTTGCATCGAGCGAAGTAGGTCGTTGTGGCACAACGGGTTCCAGTAATATACGCCAGCGTTCGGCCCGACTCCAGTGAGCTACTAGAGTAAGCACCGCCGAGAGTAAGACCCATCGATAGTCGGCGGCTTTAATTTTTTGCCACAAACCGGCAGCATCGAGGTGACTCTGTTGAAAGGTAAACCAAAGTAATCCTCCGGCAATAGACAGAGAGATAAGGTATTTGAGAATATTCTTGAGATTCATAGTGCGTGTAACGCAGCCAAAAGCCACGTTGAGGGTACTACAAGTGCGGTTTTTAGCCGCGTTAATTAAAAAACTCCGCTACAAAGTAACGGAGTTTCGTTGATATGGCTGGTAACGGGTTACTAAAAGGCTATTCGATGATGGGTTAATATACGGCCATTTCGGGCTCAATATCACGCGCCCAGGCATTAATACCCCCATCCAGATTATAAAGATTTGTCAGACCTCCTTGTGCGTACAGGTATTGAGCCACGTTGGCCGAGCGGATACCATGGTGACAATAAATGACGACAGGACGATCTGTTGGAATACGTTTCCGATTATTAGGAATCATGCCCACCGGAATCAGTACAGAACCTTCTAAGTGGCACAGATCATACTCGGGGCGTTCACGAACATCCAGTAGGAAAATTTCATCTCCTAGTGTCAATCGTTCAGCAAGCTCCTGAACTGACATTTTCTGTGGACCCGATTCACCTAATGTAGGACGCAAACCGGCTGTGTCCAGGCCTTTTTGAGCCAGCTCAATAGCATCGATTCTGCGTTTATTTTTGATTTTTTGCTGACTCATCGACAGTAAGTCGACCATCAGTAAATGTTCATTCAACGATTGGCCAATACCTGTAATGAGTTTGATGACTTCGTTGGCTTGATAAGTACCAATCACACCTGGCAGTACGCCCAATACACCCGTATCATTGCAGTTCGGAATTTCAACTTCGTTGGGATATTCAGGGAACATACATCGATACGTTGGACCACGACGACCATCGCCCAGATCGGCATTCAAGACAGCTACCTGGCCTTCAAAGCGATGAATAGCACCGTATACGAAGGGTTTCCCCATCGTAACACAAATATCATTTACTAAGTACCGTACTTTGAAATTATCGGTACAGTCGACCACTATATCGTAGGCATTGATAATGGCGCGGGCATTACTAATGTCCAGCGACATGGTGTAGGTGTCGAAAGTAATATCGGGATTGAGCCGATTAAGGTGATTAACGGCAATTTTGGCTTTGGGCTTGCCAATCTCATCGGTCGTATAAAGTACCTGACGTTGCAGATTGCTCAGGTCGACTCTGTCAGGGTCAATGACGCCAATTGTACCAACGCCAGCGGCCGTCAGATAGAGCAGCACCGGGCATCCTAAACCACCTGCACCAACGACCAGTACACGGGAGTTCTTGAGCCTTAATTGACCTGCTGAGCCAATTTCGGGGAGGTTTAGATGCTTCTGATAGCGTTGCTTTTCGGAAGGTACCAGCGTTGTTGCTTCCATAGAATTTTATGATTGAGTTAGGTGAGGTTATAGCGCTATAAAAAAACAGATTTTATCCCACTAAAATTGCGTTAAATTAACATCCGTTGTAAATATTTCGTAAACGTTCTATATGTACTTTTTTTTAGTACTATTGCCCCGGCAAAATCCAAACGTTTCTTAAGTATGAACTATGCGCATTTTACAGTCAGCAAGCCTCTGACTATTGGTCTACTCGCTTTGGCTATGACCTTTATTGACAATCCTACTCAGGCATTTGGTACACCTAATCCTGGTATTACCCGAGGGCATGAGGTTATGCCGAAGAAAGGGAAATGGGAAACCCTGTTCGATGGTAAAACTTTGACAGGTTGGCATATCTATTTAAAAGCAGGGCAACCGATTCCAGAAAAATGGACTGTCGATGATGGCGCCATTCATCTGACTGCGGGCGGTGTTGGCGATCTGGTCACTGATAAAGAATACGGTGATTTTGAGTTAGAGTTGGAGTGGAAAATTGCCGAGGGAGGTAATAGCGGTATTATCTACCACGTCCACGAAGATCCCAAATACAAGGCTACCTATCAGACTGGACCAGAGATGCAGGTTCTTGACAATGAGCGGCATCCCGATGCTAAACAAGGTCGCGATAATAACCGAACAGCTGGTTCACTGTACGATTTGCAAAAGCCTGTTAACCTGGGTGCTGCCAAACCCGCTGGTGAATGGAACAAAGCTCGTTTAGTTATCAAAGATGGTAAAGCAGAGCAATTCCTGAACGGCAAGAAAACGGCTGAATACCCGACCAGTGGTCCTGAATGGGACAAAATGGTGTCAGAGAGTAAATTTAAGGGATGGGAAGGCTTTGGTAAATATTCGACTGGGCACATTGCCCTGCAAGACCACGGCAACAAAGTCTGGTATCGCAACATTCGAATTCGCGAACTCTAAATTTTGACTGGTGGAATGACTGAATGATAGACTGGTTCTGCCAACTAGCTATTCAGTCATTCTATCATTCTATCATTCAAAATTGTATGAAATCATCTTCCCGCCGAACGGCCCTCAAAACATTAACGGGCACTGCGCTAGCGCTGCCTGCCCTGACTAATTCCTTTGCTCGTTCTATGACTCAACCTGAACAGGCTGCCCCTATGCTTAAAGGGCGCATCAATCACGCGGTTTGCCGGTGGTGTTACAGTAAAATTTCGCTCGATGACCTCTGCAAATCAGCCAAGGAAATGGGCATCACAGGAATTGACCTGACCGGCCCTGCCGAGTGGCCTACCCTCAAAAAATATGGTCTGACCTGCTCGATGGCTCAGGGGGCAGGAAAAGGGATTCCTGATGGGTTTAACGACCCTAAGTTTCACGATGAACTGGTTGCCAGTTATGAAGCTATCTTTCCGAAAATGAAAGAAATAGGTCTGACACAAGTTATTTGTTTTTCGGGTAACCGGCGGGGAATGAGTAATGAGCAAGGTTTAGAAAACTGTGCTGTGGGCCTGAAACGCCTGATGCCAAGTGCCGAAAAACATGGTATTACGATGATTATGGAGCTACTCAACAGCAAAGTCGATCATAAAGATTACATGTGCGATCACTCGGCCTGGGGTGTTGAGCTTTGCAAAAAGGTAGGTTCTGAAAACTTCAAACTGCTGTACGATATCTATCACATGCAAATTATGGAAGGTGATATTATCCGTACGATCCGTGAGAATAATAAATACTTTGGCCACTACCACACGGGCGGTAATCCCGGTCGAAACGAAATCGACGAAACGCAGGAACTCTATTATCCAGCTATTATGAAAGCCATTGTCGACACAGGGTTTAAAGGCTTTGTTGCGCAGGAGTTCATTCCTAAACGTGACCCGCTGACTAGCTTGAAAGAAGCCGTGCTGGTGTGTGATGTGTAGGGAAAAGTGGTAAGTAGTAAGTTCTAAAGTAGTAAGTGGCTGGCGCATGAATACTGTTTTCGCGTTAGCCACTTATTACTATAGAACTTACTACTTACTACTTTTATATCTTTTTATAATTCTTATATTCTCCAATTCGCCAGCTGGTTAATTTTTCGATGAACGCTAGAAAACGCACTCGCGCCGAATAGCGCTTTTGACTGGTATCGAAGGTAAATGGCCAGTTCAGACGGTCAACGCGGGCTTGCATAACAGCGGGGTGTGTACCCGTGAAGTGCGCCAGTGAATCAATCTGGCCATAATCGAACGCATCGACACTCGCATCGGCTTTGGCAATGGTTTCGCTGGTGTTCCAGAAGTGATTGGCGTTGCGGAGCCGTTTTTTCTGCGTTTCGGGAGGCTTCACCCAACCGTAGTGATAGATGTACGCATCAATCAGTTTGACTTTCAGTTTTTGGTTATCGCGCGTCCGAAAGCCCTGCGCATCTTTATACGACACCACATTTCCCGTATTTCGAATTACCCGTATTTCGCGCCGATACCATCGCCGGGAATCGCCCACGTAGCTGTATGAGCCGTAGAAGTGGAGGTACTTAAATAAAAACCCTTCCACATGGTTGTCATTCAGATAACGTTGCATGGCTTCCTTCACAACTGGAATGGACTGTTCATGCAATACTTCGTCGCCCTGAATGTAAAATGCCCAGTCGGCATCTGGCGAAATAGCGGCTAATGCTTTATCGGTTTCCAGGGCAAGTACACGTCCACCTGCTTTGGCGCTGTCATCCCAGGTCGTTCGAATGATGCGGATTTTATCCGATGGAATGGCTTCAATCAATCCCAGCGTATCATCATCTGAATCGCCAACGGCGACGATAAACTCATCGCACAAGGGTAGGACAGAAGTGATAGCCTCAACAATAGGATAATCGAATTGAACGGCATTACGGATAAAACTGAATCCGGCTACTTTCATGAAAAACGGATTGGGTTGACTACGAGTCGGTAAAGATAAGGCCGTTTTCGTTAGCTGCCAGACAGACATATGCCGTCTATCCGTGTGATTCGACGTATCGAATTAACCTTGGGCTACTCAGCTAATACTAAAGGGTGAATGTAGGATTTGTTTCTTCTTAAAGATGGTATTTGGAATTATATTTTTATATTTAATTGTAAAACAAAATAAAATTTTAAATTAATGTGATTTTTTAGGCTTTCGGTAAGATTTGCTGTGATCTGACAACTAACTCACTTCAGTCAATGACTTTTTTAAATGAAAGGATTTTGCTTACCCAAATATCAACGGGAAACGAAAAAGCATTCAGCAAGCTATACGACTTTTATCGACCTGGTCTTTATCGCTTAGTCTATAAATTTATAAAATCCCCCGAACTCTCAGATGATATTTGCCAGGAAGTATTTATGAAAATATGGGAGGACCGGTTCACAATCCGAGAAATTAATTCCTTTAAATCCTATTTGTTTGCAATAACCAAAAATCACACGTTTAATTTCCTGAAACGCGCTGCTGTAGAAGATCGGATAAAGACCGATGTTTTAAGCAGGTATTGTATGTCAAAAAATTATACAGAAGAAGCGATTTTAGTGAACGAATACCAGCATTTTCTTCAGGCTATTCTTGATACATTACCTCCTCAAAGCCGTGCCGTATTTAAACTATGCAGGCAACAGGAAAAAAGTTATGCAGAAGCTGCTCAAATTTTGGGTGTATCCAATCATGCAATCAAGAAACACATGGTCAAATCGATGAAAGTGATCAAATATGCTGTTGAAAAAGACATGGGAATTACTCCTTTAGCCTATCTGTAGGAATAGTTGAATAGGTAGAGATTTCCTGATGGTTAGTTATGTAGCTCCGTGACGATTTTGGCTAGACCGCATCGGAAAGACTACTGAACGTGAAATCACGAATGCGCATTGGTGGAACTAAATTTCCACGGGTACGTACTGGAATACCCAGGGCTTCCAGATTGTTAAGCATAATGACCGGACTTTCGTTAAACCGGAAGTTTTTCACTGGGTATTTGATCTGGCCTTTGTCGATGTAAAACGTTCCATCGCGGGTTAATCCGGTATAGAGAAGTGTTTGAGGATCGAGCCAGCGAGTATACCAGAAGCGCGTGACCAGAATACCTTTTTCTGTGCCCTTAATCAATTCGGCTAAGGATTGCGTACCACCCTCCATAACAAAACCCGACGGTTGCAGCAGTGGTTTTACCCCTTTTTGCTGAGCCCAATAGGGAGAATAGGTCATATTTTTTACCACGCCTTTATCAAACCACGTCACCTTTTCATGGGCGTAGCCCTCGCTAGAAAACGGGGAACCAGGGATTTGAACGTTGGCAGGATCTGAGTAAATACTAACTCGTTCATCCAGTATTTTTTCACCTAATCGAGTACCTCCTCCTTTTTTGCTCAGAAAGCTTCGACCCTCGTCGGCCGTACGAGCATCCATTGCCCGTACCATGAATTGCACCAACTCGCCAGCAGCCAATGGTTCTAGGATGACGGTATACTTCCCCGGCTCCAGGGCGATGGCCTTTTGAGAAGCCTTTGCTTTTTGGATGGCTACGTCCGTTAAGGCACCTGTATTTAATTTGCTGACATCGTTAAAATCGCCTGCGGCATAACCAGAACCTGTGCCATCAGGCGTACGTATGGTTAGTGAAAAATCGACGCTTGTGCTTTTGTGATAGCCAACCAACCCTTTGTTGTTGCCAATGGCGTTGAAGTTGGCGGAGTCTTCCAGGAAACCGGCCCCGCTCAATTGACTTGCCATGATGGATTTAATACTGGCCCCTGCAAGTTTGGCTCGATCTGGCGCGCTCATGTTCGCAGTCGTGTCAACGAAAGCCTGAGACTGGGCATACGTTTGCGGCCCTGGCATTGGAACATATTCGGGATTTTCGGGGGCCAGACGTGCCATTTCCTCGGCCCGGCGAACGGCTTTTTCCAGCGAAGCATCATCAAATTCGTTGATGTCAGACGTACCCGTTTTTTTACCCAACACCGATGTTACAGATAATGAAAGCGTATTGGAGGCACCGGCAGTAGACACCGAGTTCCGGGCGAAGCGAATATTGCCGGCTCGCCCTCCGGTTAATTCGACCTTTATTTCGTCGGCTTTGGAATAACTCAAAACCTTATCTATAAGCTTTTTGGCGTCTTCCTGAGATAAAATGGCCATGGTTAGTTTGTAGTTAGGGAGTATGTTCCAGATTCTATCGATAAACACTATGGAACAGTAAACTATATTTTCCGACCCGTATTGATCACATTTACGCCATTGAATCGCGTGGTGGGGCAACCATGTGAGACCGCACTTACCTGCGCTGGCTGGCCTTTTCCGTCGAAGAAGGTACCGAATAAACGGTAGTCATCTTTGTCGCAAATTCGAGCGCAGGAATTCCAGAACTCCTGCGTATTGGATTGGTAGGCGACGTCATCAAGCATACCAACGATAGCTCCGTTTTTGATTTCGTAAAAGAGCTGACCGCTGAACTGAAAGTTATACCGTTGTTGATCAATGGACGACGAGCCTCGCCCCAGAATGTATATGCCTTTCTCGGTATCCTTGATCATATCGTGAATGCTGTACTTGTCGGGGCCTGGTTGCAGCGAAACGTTTGGCATCCGTTGAAACTGGACGCTATCCCAACTTTCGGCAAAGCTGCATCCCTGCGATTCTTTTTCACCCAGCAAATGAACTTGATCGCGGGTAGCCTGAAAGTTGACCAGGATTCCGTCTTTTACGAGATTCCACTGTTTAGCGGGAACTCCTTCGTCGTCGTAGCCGACTAAACCCATTGTATTCGGTTGAATTTTATCGGCTTTTAGGTTGACGATTTTACTACCATATTGAAAGTTTTTCGATTGCAACTTTTCCATCGTTGCAAAGCTGGTACCTGCCAGATTGGCTTCATAACCAAGTACGCGGTCGAGTTCCAGCGGGTGGCCGACAGATTCGTGAATTGTCAATCCTAGATTGGATGGGTCCAGAATCATGTCGTATTTTCCTGCCGGTACCGATTTTGCCGTGAGTTTTTCCTTGGCTTGCAAGGCCGCCAGGGTCGCATCTTCGATCATATTGTAAGAATACCGATAGATTGTAGGACCGTTAGGAACCACAATCTTCTCGGAATCCCTGCCATCCAGATATTCATAACCCATGCCGATAGGTGCACTCAGGGCATCGCGGGATTTGAAGCGCCCCGTCTGTTTATTGACAGCAGAAACCGTAAACGTTGGCCACATCCGGTGAAAATCCTGATCAATATACGACCCATCTGTAGAGGCAAAATATTTCTGCTCGTTGACAAAAAAGAGATTGGAGGTAACAAATGAAGCGCCGTTTTTCATTGCAGCTCCGTTTACTTCCATCAGCAGGTCTATCTTTTCTTTGACTGGAATCTCAAACGCATTTTTCAGAATAGGTGTTTTCCAGGTCTTTTCGCCGACGCCTTTTTGTGGAGCCAAAACGACGGGCTCCAACTGAATTTCTGCATTGGCTTTAGCCATCTCAACTGCCGATCCAGCACACTCGGCAATGCTTTCTGGCGACATTTCGTTTGTTGACATAAACCCCCAGGTGCCATTGGCAATGACTCGAATACCAATGCCATACGATTCCGAATTAACAATATTCTGAACCTTGTTTTCGCGGGTAAATAAGTACTGCCGCAGATACCGGCCAATGCGTACATCGGCATAGGTAGCCCCTTTGCTCTTAGCGGCATTTAACGCTACATCGGCCAGCCGTTTTTTTAAAGACACGTCTAACCACGGGTTAAGTAGATCCTCCGCCGAAACCCGACGGCCAGCAGAGAATAGAGCCACGCTCATTCCAAGGCCGGATAATTTCGCAAACTCACGTCTTTTCATAAGGGTGATGGGTATTAGGAATGGTATTTCAGGTTTCAAGTTCCAGCTATGAGCATGGAGCCTGTAACCCGGAACGTTTAATTACTTATCGCCAGGATGATAGATTTTTTCGGCATGCTTGTACACGTCGTCTTTGTAGAAATAAATTTCTTTGTATTGGCCGTTAATATAGCCCTTTACCTGATCAGTATAGTGCGGAGACGTTGGATCTGAACTGGCCCCACCCGTCAGAATCGTCTTGGCTCGAAGCTTATCGCCGAATTCAACCGCTGCGACGAAGGTATTGCCGGTAATACCGTAGCGTTTATGTGTTTTGGATGTCTTCCGGCTTACATAAGCATTGAGCGAACCCATAAAACCAGGGGTTGCCGGTACACCCCAGCTGAGTTTATCATCGCTGGGTTCGCTTTCTATTATCCGTTGAAAGCGATTATCCACTCCCCAGGCGACCTGCCAGGTTCCAAATTCCTTCTCGAGATCGGCTACTACCTGCGCCAGCGCTGTGACTTGCTCTATGGGCGAGAGAAATTCGGTGCTAACCGCTGCGCCATTTGTCAGCGAGTATTGTTCCTCTGTGGTAGCAGGTTTAGGTAGTCGGGCCATATCCAGGGCAATGACTTTTTCCAGCCAATGTACAGCTAGCGTAGTCGCTACAGAATTTGTATCCGTCTTAAAATCCCATTTTTGTAAAACGTCGATGGGTTGGCCCAGTTTAGCTCGCAGAGAATCATTGGTTACCGCATTATAAGCAGCAATCAGACTAGGAATAAACCGTTCGCCACTAGGGAGATATGTATCATAGGAAGCGGCAATGACATCGTCCATCGTCGCATTTTTCAAGGGTGTCAGTACGCGAACGGCATGAACAGCCCGAGGTGTGTGGCCATCAGGTAGCATATAGGCTGGTAGTTTCAGCATTTCGGTCGATAATTCACCCGCTCCGTACAAAGGTGTTGAATTACAGTTCTGTAGCCAGCCATTTGTCGGATTAATGTAGTGAGGAATTTCGGTCAATTCGTGCGTACCCTGCCATTCGGTAGCCGACGTGGTTCCATCCACAGGTCGTCTCCAATCGAGCAATGGATTTTTCTTTGGAACGAAATTGCCATGCCAATAGGCGATATTTCCAGCCTTATCGGCATACACAATATTACTCCCCACCATGGCACGGGCATTAATGGCTGTGGTGAATTCCTTCAGGTTACGGGCCTTCATTTTGAGCCAGTGCATACCCAGCAGCTCGATGTTGGGCTCGAAGGTTTTCAGAGTAATCCAGCGTGTAGCGGTGGCGTATACAACCGGGCCATGATGGGTGCGATAGGTGACGAATTTCTTGCTTGCCCAACTCGTTCCTTTCTTGTAGCGAAGCTCGATCAGGGTACTATCGACCGGTTTCCAGAGACCATCATAGCGATACATCCACGTTCCTTTTTTCTTCTCGACGTCTTCAGCGTATAAGTCTTTGGCATCCGACAGGGAAACGGGGTGCATCCAGCCACAGAATTCGTTGAAACCCTGGAAAATGTTGAACTGGCCCAGAAAAGGAGCACCATACGAATTTAACCCTTCGTTGCTAACCAGCTGAATTTCAATTCGCCCGTAGTATTCAGCGTGCGGATTAATGAAGAGCATCGCCTTTTTACTTTTCGTTCGGGATGGAGCCAGCGCCCAACCATTGGAGCCATCGTTTTTGGGCGGTTCGGCTGTAAAACTCCGGCTGCCCGTGGGGTTTTGAGCCACTTCTTTCAAGTAAAAAGCCTTGAAATCTGCTTCGCTGACGTTGCTACCAGCCATAGCGGGCACATTATTCATTAGAATCATCCAGGGCTCTATTCGGGTAAGCAGCTTGGGTTTCACCGCTGGGTGAGTAATTAGGTAATAATTGATTCCCGCAGCGTGAGCGTCACAGAGTTTTTTCAGCCAGTCCGGCGTTGTCTTATATAACTTAACAGCTTGAGCAGAGTCAATAAACATACGCGACCAGAGGTCTCTGTAAATAGCAGATTCGCCTTCAATTTCAGAAGTCCGACCCAGGCGACTGATCATTGAGGTTTCTACTTTGTCGAAAAACTCTTCGCACTGCACGTACATAAGGCCAAAAACGGCGTCGGCATCGGTTTTGGCGTATACATGAGGAACCCCATAGGTATCTTTAACAATTTCAATGCCTTTAGCCTGCTTTTCCAGCGCGCTGATTTCCTGGGTAGAAAATGGTGTCTGGGCAAACGTAAAATTGACCCACAAACCAAAGAAGAAGACGAGAAAGAAATAGGTTTTTATAGGCATCATCAATCAGGTGTTAAACTCATCCAGTTTACTGTTACCTGGAAGACAATCGAACAGAGAGAGAAGGTACCCCTATCGCGTTTATTTATCAAATGATTACCTTAAAGCCGAAGCAGCTTCCGACTAACCGGTTGTCCGTCGGCATCCAGTTGTAGGAAATAGGTGCCTTGCGAAGCGGGTAATGAACGAGCTGGTATCATTTCCTGATGCTCGCCCGCCGATTGATTAGGCCAGGTAATGGTATGTGTGACTCGCCCGGTGGCGTCGGTAATGGTTACGCGTACGTTGGCGCGTTGTTTCAGCTGATACTGAACCGTAACATCACCTGCCGATGGATTTGGACTCACCGTTAGTTTAAAGGAATCGGTTGATTCGGTGGCTAGTAAATCGGTACCAAAAGGCAGAATGGCACTATCTATCCATTCTAACCGGTTTTTTACCCAGGTTTTCAGATAATCAATTTCCTGCTGATAGGTTTGCCCAACATAGCCATTCGGCCAGACGTATACGCCAATAACTGGCCACCGCTGGAAATTCCGGGTGCGTGCTTCAGTGAGTTCTGTGGCTACCGAGTCGATGTAGGTTTGAATCCGTTCGGTTTTGAGTACATTCTTGCGAAGTGCCTGATACTTGATGCGTACCTTATTGGCAAACGCCTTGTCGGTTAGCAGGCGATCCCACCAGAATGGCATCTGAAAATCATCCGTTTGGCAGGTGCGGGTAAAATCATACGACCAACCCTGGTATGGGTTACCATTGCAGTAGTTGGCATTCCCATAGGTTAGGTTGTAATCCCAGATTGGTCCCATAACCAATTTCCCCCCTTTACTGTCGCGATCTTTGTAAAAAAATGAACTGAGCCGATAGCCATCTACATTTTTACAGACTTCCGTCAAGAGCAGATAATCGACGAACGAGTCGTCGTTAATGTACTTTCGATAGCCCACCAGTGAGTCCTGATAGTTCGCCCCTTTCAGTGTATTCTCGAAGTCGGTTATGAATTGTTTAGCATATTGAAATTGCTCTTCGGCGAGGTCTTCCGGCTTTGGGCGATCAATCTGAAGCAGGATATTTTTCCCGTTGGTTTTGTAGGCTGAATTCCATTCACGTGATGCCGATCCTGCGGTTTTATCGACCTTGAAAATATACCCCCCCGTCAATGCGTCGCCCGACACATCGGTTTTCTTAATACTGGTAACATTGACCCGGTTTTTGTCGCGCTTGATTTTCTCGAAAAGAATGTAAATTCCATTGTAACTCCCATTCAGAATTACCTCGCAGTATCGGTAGCGTGGCGTGTAATATTTGCTCAACTGCCGGTTAAGATCATAGGTAAGCGTTTCCCTAATCAGGGTTTTGTCGTTGTAGGTAGCGTTGAGTACCCAGTCCGATTCGGAGGGCATACCCAGCACAGAGGCATTTACTGAATTTAGGCCTGTAGTGTCACGCAATTCAAATCCATATGGCTTTTTGGGGAAATCCTGTGAAGTGGCTCCTCGTAATTCAATGCCAATCTTGCTGGTAAATGAAGGCTTGTCGGTTACGTTATTGCGCTTACCAGTGCCATTGTCGATAATCTGTAAATTGGCTACAATTTTTGGATCATCAATAATGGTCTGTCCGTTCGTATTGATGATCAGAATAGGGAGATTAGACGACGTAAGCGTTTGCGAAAAAGCCGAGAGATGAAGTAAACAGACGCTGAGAAGTAAAGCCAAACAGAAAATTCGCATAGGATTGGGATAGCAATTAGCGTATAAAAATACAGTTATTTTTTTGGATGAAAGAAGTTTTGAATTGTTGAATAATCATCCCCGTACTCAAGAACCTATACTAAAAGCGCCCCGGCCAATGATGACCGGGGCGCTTTGGTTGTCAAAAATGATACTAGGCTACATGCCCTGCGTGCTGAATTGTACTTTATCGATCGCGAACAATGCTTTTGGCCCAGCATTAGGATTTACGAAAACCAGATACAGTTTATGTACGCCCTGAACCGGCTGACGGAAGGGCAAACTGACAGGCCCCGTAGCGCCCTGTTTTACATCTGCTTCACCAAGCAATGTGCCGGTAGGCGAGTCGAGTCTGGCTTCGAGTTTGCCGCCAGCTACCTGATCATTTGACGCAAATACGGATGGCATAAGGGCATGAATACCGGTCAGGTCGATGTCGTTGAATTCCAGGAAACTACCGGATTTTGTACCGATAGCGGAAGGGCCTAATTTCGGTACATCGTACTCAAAAATATCCTGTTTTCCATCTGCAGAAACTGCTTTTACCGATGGCGAACGAAGTGCCAATGAGGTTGAACCAGTTAAGGGCCCGATAACGCCATTACCCCGATCGGTGTAGCTGGCGGTCAGAATGTACGAGCCATCTTTTTTCTGCTGTACCGGCACGTAATCGCCCGCAATCGGTTTGCGATTGGCAGGTTTCTCATCAGCCAGTGACAGAATGTAACGAACCATGTCTGTGACCTCACTTTCTTTCAACTGTGGGTGAGCACTCATGGCTTGTTCTCCCCAGACACCACCACCGCCTGAAATAATTTTCCGAACTAGTTTACTTTCAACCTGAGAACCTTTGTATTTCTTCGCTACTTCGATGTAGGCTGGTCCAATTGACTTTTGATCGATAGAATGGCAGGCTTTGCAGTCACTTAATTCCATCAACCGTTTGCCGGTCGAGTTACCCGTATTGGCCTGGTGACCCTGTGCCAACATCGTTTTGTCGAAGCCTTCAAGATAGTCAATCGTCATCGTTACGTCGTCGGGACTGATTCCTTTTTGCAAGGTACCATCTTCTTTATCAACGACTTTTACCGCGTATTTAACTGGCTTATCAGGGAAGTAAAACGTTTTATTGCCCGCTACAGCTACTTCAACTTTGGGTTCGTCGTTACCAACTTTAATCTCCATTGCCTTCGTTGCTACGTTTCCAGCGGCATCGGTCACTTTCAACGTTGCTGGATAAGTACCTGGTTTGCTAAAAGTAACGGTTGGGTTTGCCGTTGTTTGCGAAGGCGCTCCTTTCCCGAACGACCATTCATATTTCAGCGCATCACCATCATAATCCATCGAGCCTTTCGAATCGAACTTCACGACTAGTGGGGCTGCCCCAACCGTTTTGTTGGCATTGGCAACAGCAACCGGCTTTCGGTTACCTGCATTATACGTAATGTGCGACAGGCGAGCATCGGCATTAGCACCAAACCACTTCTGGCCGTATTCAATTGTATAAAGCGAACCATCATTGGCAAACTGCATGTCGATGATGTGCGAGAATTTCGTGCTTGGCATGAATGTCTCCATCTTCACGAAATCACCATTTTCTTTCATCGTAACCGGATGAATCCAGTCACGAATCCAGTCGTACGCAAAGAACTTGCCGTTATAATGACGGGGGAATTTTACAGACGTTTCTGGATAATCGTCGTAGTAATAAACCGGGCCACCCATAGCGTTCCGGCCACCCTTGCCTACGATTTCACCAAACTCGGGCGAGTCGGCGTATGGGTAATAGATGAACGCTTTTTGTGCTGGAGGCAATTCGGTTAGCCCGGTGTTATTCGGCGAATTGTTGATAGGCTTCATCGGGTCGAACAAAGGCCCTGTTGTGCTGTCGGCAAAGGTGCGCTGGTGGTAGGGGCGGTTGTCAGCAACGAACAACGGCCAGCCGAAATAACCGGCCTTCCGGGCCTGATTCATTTCATCATGACCACGTGGACCATATTTGTCGCTGTTGTTACCAGCATCAGGACCTACTTCGCCCCAATACAGAAATCCTGTGCGCTGGTCGACCGAAATGCGGTATGGGTTGCGGTTACCCATTACGTAAATTTCGGGCCGGGCTTTGGGGTTTCCTTTTGGAAATAGATTGCCTTCAGGAATGGTATAGGTACCATCGGCTTCGGGGTGAATCCGCATAATTTTGCCGCGCAAATCATTGGTGTTGCTCGACGTTAAGCGAGCGTCCCAGCCACTCCGGCCCGGACGCTCGTCAATCGGTGCATAGCCATCTGAGTTGAACGGATTTGTATCATCGCCAGCCGATAGATACAGGTTCCCTTTCCGGTCCCAGGCAATTGAACCGCCGGTATGGCAGCAACCATCACGTTTAACCGGAATTGTCAGAAGTACTTTTTCGGTATTGAGTAATACGGTATCCCGAACGTCGTCGTACACAAAACGCGACAGATGCTGAGCCGTGTCAACAGCAGTTGCGCCAGTTAAAGGCGAGTAATACACATAAATCCACTTGTTCTGCTTGAAGTTCGGGTCAATGTTCAGCCCCATCAGGCCATACTCGAACTTGGTGAAGACCGGGAAATTAGCGACTATTTTTGCCTTTTTTTTTTGCGGGTCATACACCGTCAATTCGCCTTTGCGTTGAGCGTATAACACCTTACCATTGTCCAGTACAGCCAATTCGGTCGGTTCATCCATTCCCTGAATCAATACCTGCTGGTCAAAGCGGTTTTCTTCTGGAAACGGTTGCGTTTTAACCTGGCCAAACTTCAGGCTGGTTGCCATAACTGATTTTATGCCGCCCAGAATATGCTGCAAAAAGAGCGGATCAGCGTAGGATTCGTCCGTATGACCACCACCTGTGTAAAACGCCTTACCACCATCGAAATCGTGATGCCAGATAAAGGGGTGATTATCGCCATTCTTACCACCTTCGTAGGTCTTTTCATCCAGTTTGCCCAGTACTTTCAGATCGGGCTGAATGCTCTTGTAACTATACCATTCATCCCAGCGTTTCCAAACGTCGGGCAGCATTTTCGTAGACGGATGACTTTTGTCTATGATATCAATTTCGGCGTTTTGCTGCTTCGGGTGGTTCAAGAAATAAGCACCCACCAGTTGGTTATACCACGGCCAGTCATATTCGGTATCGGCAGCTGCGTGAATACCAACAAAACCACCTCCTGCCTGAATGTATCGCTCAAAAGCGGCTTGCTGGCCTTCGTCGAGTATATTACCGGTGGTGCTCAGAAAGATGACAGCACTGTACCGTTTGAGGTTTGCCTCATTAATTTTTGTGGCATCTTCGGTTGTATCGACGGCGAAACCGTTTTCCTTGCCGAGTTTCATGATGGCTAGTTTTCCAACAGGAATAGAAGCATGCCGGAACCCTTTCGTTCTTGAAAAGACCAATACCCGGTTCAGCGCCACGGGCGTTTCGGCCCCGGTCATAGCCGGTTTATTGGTCGTACGCTTGGCCGTCGTTTGCGCCCATGCCGAATTAGTCGGGATAGACACGGCAGTTGCCAGCACGCCCACCAGCAATAGTGCCCGGGAGTGAAGCCGTAAGTTTTTCATAGGTTTGGGAATTTATGCAGATTGGTTTGTAAACAGTCAAAAGCCAGTTGTAGCTTAACTTATTTTCGGATTTGATTGACTTTTATTGAGAACAAAAGTAACAAAAAAGCGAACGTTACCATGTATGCGTTCGCTTAAAATAAAGGTTAAAATGACACTAATCTACTTTTTTAAAGACCATTATTACCTTGCCAGCACGTCGTAAGGTGAGCTTGCCTTCGCTAACCTGATAGTCCAGCGGTTCGACCAATTCGTGCAGGAACTTGGATTCAAACTGACCCGCTTCGCCCATACAAGCCATTTTAGTAGTAACCAATGGCCCAAATAGTATTTTGTGCGTATCGGCCTTAATGGTTCCACTAAGTCGGTTACAGCCGGTTGTTCCCGTTACACGACCTTCAGTCAGTGAAATTTCTAACCGGGGTACTTCGTTTCGTGAACTACCGGCAGGGACTGGGTTACCCTGAAAACTGGCGAGTACCCAGATATCCTGTAGTAACGCTAACTCTCGTAGTGATACACCACAACCTACATAATTTTTGCCCCGGTAGTCAACTTCTACGCGATAGTCGAAACGTTGGCCGGATAGCTTATCAACGCAGCTGTCGGGCCTGAATAAAATGTTTATCCGACCCGATTGGGTACTGTCAGCTACTGCATTGTATCGCAAAACCCCCTCGGAGTCTGTTTGTCGTTCAGGAGCGGCTATCGTAACGCTATCGCCATTTCGTGCATTGAATTTTAGAAACCCTTTAGACGGATTGAGGGTTAGCGACCAGCCAGGATCATTCCCCATAGCAATGAGTTCGTCACCCGCTTTCAGATTTCGACTGTAGTCAACGGGTTGATTGACGGGTGTCATCATAGCCGCAAACTGGGTTGATGGACGACGGCAGGCTACCACCAATAGTAAAAAACCAAACAGGAGTATTCGCATGAGTTCCAGAGCGAGTAAATTCTGTTTGTAAGACTCATTGCCGTCAGGAAAGTTTAATTACACTACGTTCTGATCTCCATTCAGAAACTGCCTTGCTGCGGTTTCTGAATGATTATTCCGATAGTAGAGCGCACAAAAAAGGCCCGAAGCTGCTCAGCTTCGGGCCTTTGGTAACGAGTTGAAAATGGCTAGGGATACCTCCGATTTTTACAATTGAGGCTGCTCCATCACTACACTTTCATCAACGGTGCCCGCTTTGCTGTTCCGCAACCAGAACCATAGAAGTGTGAAAGCAACGATGAGAATGATCGGAAACGTCATCATGGTCGAAAGGGTAGCTTGTCCGGCGGCTAATTCCAGCTCCGATCCAGTTAGACCTTTGGCTGCATTCTCGGCATGATCTGTATCAATCCATCGGCCAATGATGGGCTGGAAAATGGACGTTGATAACATCCCCACTCCACCAATAATAGACATACCCAATGCTCCGCTTAAGGGAACCCGCTGAGCGACAAAGCCGATCATGGTTGGCCAGTTAAAGCACACACCAAGACCAAATATAACAGCGGCTAAATAGGCTATCGGACCCGTAACGGTACTGAACATATAAATACCGATGGTGGCTAAAACGGCACCGCCCAATAAAACACCTGTCTGCCCAAACTGCCCTACAACCGGACCTGTGAAAAGCCGGCCGACAGTCATTACGCCAAATGTTAAGGCTAAAACCAACATGGCATCTGCTCCACTACTGCTCAAGACAACGGCTACCCACTGGTTAGGACCAAATTCGGTAATGGCTGTCAGGGCCATACAGCAGAACAGAGCGATGTATAAAGGGGTTAACATCGCCTGGAAGTTTTTCGCTAGTGATGTAACGCCTTCTACTTTTGGTTTTGGGAAAGCCTGGCCAAAAAATAGGAATGCATAAACTACTGTAGGCAGCATAAGAACCCAAATTTGAGCCTGCCAGGAGAAGCCTCCACTCGTCATAAATTTGGATATCAAACTACCAATCACGATGCCGCCAGGGAACCACATGTGAAACCGGCCTAACATTTTGTTAAGCTTGCTGCTGGTGTACATATCGGCGATCATTGGATTACAAGCAGCCTCTGTACAACCATTCCCAAAACCGATGAAGAATGTTGAAAGTAAGAGACCTGTATATCCGGTTGCATAAATAGTTAATAAAATGCCCAATGTGTGTGCGACAAGGGCCACCTGCATAATAATTTTGGGACCCACTGTATGGTAAACAATACCACCAATGACCATTGAAATTGGGAAACCGAAAAAGAACATCGAATTAATAAAGCCTAACTGCTCGGCAGTCAGCCCGAACTCAGTACCCAACTGAGGCAAAATACCTGCCCGAATACTGAACGAAAAGGCGGTAGTAATAATGGCAAGGCAACTGGCCAGGAATAGCCGCGAAGGATTGACGGTTTGATTCATTTTCTACAAGAGAGGGATTTAGTGAGTTTACAAATTTGATTAAAGTACAAAAGACGCAGTGCGGGATAAACTCCCTACTGACCCATCGTTTTTGTGCAAAATTTCCGAAAAATAAGAGAAAACAGCTAATTTCCAGCCGTAAAATAAGTGAGTAGGTTCAATGACAATCCGTCTTGGTGAAATAACCTTTCGATAAGACATTCGTAAGTTCGGCTCCCGTTGAGTTGATACCGTCAGCCCGATACAAACCGCTTATTGATAAAACGTTCATAATCAATCGTAAATTATTTCTTACTGACACTCAACTTTAACACCGATGCACAGAAAATTGCGAATGGGTATGGTTGGTGGAGGCCTTGATGCTTTCATTGGAGCCGTTCATCGTCGGGCCGCCAGTTTCGACGGCGAAATCGAACTGGTCTGTGGCTGTTTCAGCTCATCTCCCGACAAATCGAAGGCGACCGGTCATGCACTATACCTGCCTGAAGACCGGGTTTATACCTCGTTTGAGGAAATGATCTTAGCCGAAAAAGCCTTGCCGGAAGGCGAACGTATGGATTTTTTGTCCATCGTAACGCCCAATCACATGCACTTTCCACCTGCTAAAATGGCCCTCGAAAATGGGTTTCATGTGATGTGCGATAAGCCCATGACGCTGAATCTGGCTGAAGCGAAAGAACTGGCAGGCATCGTTGAAAAGTCAGGTTTAGTGTTTGGTTTGACCCACAACTATACCGGCTATCCAATGGTGAAAGAAGCCCGCGACATGGTTCGGAACGGAAAGCTGGGAAAAATCCGGAAAGTTGTTGTCGAGTATCCGCAGGGGTGGCTGTCGAAAGATGAGGAGCACAATGACTACAAACAGGCAATATGGCGTACAGATCCAACTAAATCGGGTGCTGCCGGTTGTATGGGTGACATTGGCACCCACGCCGAAAATCTGGCTGAGTATGTCACAGGTCTTCAAATCAGTGAACTCTGTGCCGATTTAACGGCATTCGTACCCGGTCGTCAACTCGACGATGATGGCAATGTGCTGCTACGCTTTGAGGGTGGTGCCAAAGGTGTTCTACACGCTAGTCAGGTTGCTAACGGTGAAGAAAATGCCCTGAAAATTTATGTCTGGGGTGAACTTGGTGGTCTGGAATGGCATCAAATGGAACCCAATACACTGAAATATAAAACGCAGGAAGGTCAGCGCATTATCCGCCCGAACGTAGGCACATTGTCAGCCTCGGCATCCGCCCATTGGCGATTGCCATCTGGCCACCCCGAAGGTTTCTTTGAAGCATTTGCCAATTTATACCGCAACTTCGCCTATGCCGTAAAAGCACATATGGAAGGCCGCGATCCTGACCCAATTTACGACTTTCCCAAAGCCGCCGACGGTGTTCGCGGTTTAGCGTTCATTGACACGGTCATTGCCTCGAATAATACGGAAACAAAGTGGACTAAGTTTGTAAGCTAAATGAGCGAAAGAGAGAATGAGTGAAAGAGCGATGTCTGAAAGCGAGAGTGTTGAGGAAGGTGGAAACTTAATTAGTGAGGCTTGGGCCGATTATTCGACTTACTCGAAAGGTCAATTTCTGGATAATCTTGAAAAGCGACTAAAGGTGTTTATGCTCCGTTGTGTAAAGGTTTGCCGTACGCTCCCAAAAGATTATGACGCTCAACATTTCGGACATCAACTCATTCGTTCATCGTCATCTGCTGCAGCTAACTTTAGAGCTGTTCGTAGAGGAAGAAGCCAGAAAGAATTTTTTGCCAAGCTTAGTATCACGCTTGAAGAGTTAGACGAATCTCTCTTTTGGCTCGAAACGCTTGTCTTTACCGATATTTTACCCGGACATCGTTTGCAGGATTTAACAGATGAAGGGTATCAGATTTTAAAAATTTTATCTAAATCTCGTAAAACAGTGAGCGACTGATTTAACGAGTGAAAGAGTGAAAGAATGAAAGAGTGTTTGCTGCGAAATGACTTCGCTCATTCACTCTTTCACTCTTTCGCTCATTCACTCTTTCGCTCTTTAAACCCTCATGCAAAAAATTAATGTTGGTGTCGTTGGCACCGGATTTATCGGCCCCGCACATATCGAAGCGCTGCGTCGCCTGCCTAATACAAACGTTCTCGCCCTTTGCGAGGTAACCCCCGAACTAGCTCGCCAGAAGGCCGACCAACTGGGCATCGAACGTGCCTGTACATTTGACGACTTACTGAAGATGGAAGACATCAAAGTGGTGCACATTTGTACGCCTAACTTCCTGCACTATTCGCAATCAAAAGCAGCTCTGGAAGCCGGTAAGCACGTTGTTTGCGAAAAACCATTAGCCAAAGATCTGCACGAAGCTGAAGAGCTGGTGAAGCTGGCGAAAGAAACCGGGCTTGTCAATGCCGTCCATTTTAACCTGCGCTATTATCCGCTGGTTCGGCAGATGAAAGTGATGCGCGAACAGGATGATCTGGGCGAAGTCTATTCCATTATCGGCTCCTATTTGCAGGATTGGCTTTTTTATGACACCGACTACAACTGGCGGCTGGAACCCGACAAATCAGGCGATTCCCGGGCTATTGCCGATATTGGTTCGCATTTGATGGATAGTCTGGAATACATTACAGGGCTGAAAACGGTAGCCGTTATGGCTGATTTCAATACAGTTCATAAAGTCCGGAAAAAGCCATTGAAGCCCGTTGAAACGTATTCGGGTAAAATGCTTCAGCCCGAAGACTACGCCGATGTTCCCATCAACACCGAAGATCACGCTAACGTATTGCTGAAGTTCGACAACGGCAATAGGGGAGTTATTACAGTATCGCAGGTATCGGCAGGTCGCAAAAACCAGATGAAGCTAGAGATTGCCGGGGCTAAGAAAACCTATGCCTGGAACTCCGAAGCGCCTAACGAAATGTGGATTGGTAACCGCGATGGTGCCAACCAATCGTTCATGCGCGACCCGTCGCTGGCACACCCCGAAGCACGTTCGGTAATTTCATTTCCTGGTGGTCACAACGAAGGATTTCCTGATACATCGAAGCAGTTATTCAAGGAGGTATACGACGCTGTTGCCGCCGGAAAACAACCCGAAAAGCCAACATTCCCAACCTTCGCCGATGGCTACCGCGAACTACTGATTTGCGAGAAGATTCTGGAGAGCAATCGCAAGCAAGCTTGGGTGGAGATTTAATGTAAATTTCAACGCGGAGTTTAAAGAAAAAACACAGAGATAGCAGATAGTTCTCTGCGTAACTCTGTGTTTATCTCTTTAAACTCTGCGTTTATTTTCTAACGTATAACCTACTTTAACATGAAGACAATGAAAGGGCCCGGAATCTTTTTGGCCCAATTCCTAGGAGATACCGAACCATTTAATAGCCTGGAGTCCATTGCTAAATACATGGCCGATTTAGGCTATAAGGGTGTTCAGATTCCAACCTGGGACCCCCGTCTAATTGATCTCAAAAAAGCCTCCGAGAGCCTGACGTACTGCGATGAACTGAAAGGGAAACTCTCCGATATCGGCGTCGAAATCACCGAGCTGGCTACTCACCTGCAAGGCCAATTAGTAGCCGTTCACCCGGCTTACGGTCCTATGTTTGATGGTTTTGGTCCCGCCGAACTGGCGGGTAAGCCGAAAGATCAGCAAGCATGGGCCGTTGACCAGTTGATAATGACTGCTAAAGCCAGTAAAAACCTTGGCCTTAAAGTGAGTCCTACCTTTTCGGGTGCTTTGCTGTGGCCATTTATTTATCCGTGGCCACAGCGTCCGGCTGGCCTTGTTGAGACAGGCTTTACCGAACTGGCTAACCGCTGGTTGCCTATTCTGAATGCCTACGACGAAGCGGGCGTCGATCTGGCCTACGAACTACACCCCGGCGAAGACTTGCATGACGGCATTACTTTCGAGATGTTCCTCGAAAAAGTAGGCAATCACCCTCGTGCAGGCATCAACTATGACCCTAGCCACTTCGTGTTACAACAACTTGATTACCTGCAATTCATCGACTTCTATCACGACCGTATCTATGCCTATCACGTGAAAGACGCCGAGTTCAATCCAACAGGTAAGCAGGGCGTGTATGGTGGGTATCAGGGTTGGGTCGAGCGGGCAGGCCGATTCCGGTCGCTGGGCGACGGTCAGGTTGATTTCTCAGGCATCTTCTCTAAACTGGCTCAGTACGATTATGACCGTTGGGCTGTTTTGGAATGGGAATGTGCGTTGAAACATCCAGAGCAAGGCGCTGCTGAAGGCGCACCATTCATCGAAAGCCACATCATTCGAGTCACTGAGCGTGCGTTTGATGACTTCGCAGGAACCGGTGCTGACGATGCGTTTAATAAGAAAGTATTGGGATTATAATTGGCTTGTAGTTGTGATTTTTTCGTGGTGTCGGGTTTGAAAACCCGACACCATATTTTTGTAAAATAGATGTACTCTAAAACAAAAACCATATGGCAGGTCAAGGTTCGGGCGGTAACGTGCTAGCTGCTCTTTGTAGTTTCTTTATTCCGGGTTTGGGCCAACTTTTACAAGGGCGACTGCTAATGGCTATTCTACAATTTGTATTAGCTGGTGCTCTCTGGTTTATCCTGATGGGGTGGGTCATTCATTTATGGTCTATTATTGATGCCGCTCGGTACGATCCCGCCAAGTAATCATAGGTACTAAATTTCTCATTGGGTGCCGAACTCGTCTGCGTCCTTTTAACCATGCATTCATGCAACCCTTCCCCGTTTCCAGTTCAATTCTCTCAAAAACACACCTTGCCCAATTTTTACAGAATCAGTACAGCCTGGGTCCAACTACTTCCTGTCAATTGTTGAAAGCGGGTGTTAATCATTCGTATTTAGTGACCGACGGTTCAGCAAAATCTATTTTTCGGGTATATAGTTTAGACTGGCGCACTAAAACTGAAATTGGCGAAGAAATTAAATTGCTGAACCTATTGCAGGAAAACGGTCTTCCAGTTTCATACCCAATTGCTGATGCCAGCGGGGTTTTCATTCAGGAGCTTAATGCGTCAGAGGGAAAGCGATTTGGCGTACTATTTTCATTTGCCGAGGGAGAAAAACTACTAACTTTCTCAGAAGAGTTGCATGGTAAACTCGGACAGATTATGGCGCAGTTTCATCAACTTACGCATAATCTTAAACTGGAACGAGAGACGTACACACCACAGGTTTTACTGGTCGATCCCATCGAAAAGCTAAAATCATTTCTGCCAGAAGAAACACCAGAGTTCCAGTTTATGCGAACGGCACAGCAGTATATGCTGGACGAATTTGTGCGTATTGATCAGTCTGAAATTCGTGAGGGTGGGGTACATTTAGACATCTGGTTCGATAACCTGAATATTGCCCGCGACGGTACGATTACGATCTTCGATTTTGATTTCTGCGGTAACGGCTTGTTGTGCCTTGATATCGCCTATTACATTTTACAAATTCACAGCACTGAAACCGATTTGGCGGAGTTTAATAAAAAGAAAGAAAGTTTTCTTCGTGGCTATGAGTCGATTACGAAAATAAGCGATGAAGAAAAACGACTCTTGCCCATGCTGGCCGAAAGCATTTATTTCTTTTATATCGGGGTTCAGTGCGAGCGATTTGACAACTGGTCCAATACGTTCCTGAATGAAATGTACTTAAAACGATTTATTAACCTTCGGGTAAAACGGTGGTTTGATTTTAATGAATTAGGGGAATAGAGCGATTATTACTCACAAGCTTAATGACACCAACCTTCTTTCCAACTCCGGCCGATTTTCGGACGTGGTTAGCAGCAAATCATGATAAAGAGACGGAGCTTCTCGTAGGTTTTTACAAAGTTGGATCGGGGAGACCGAGTATGACCTGGTCGCAATCGGTTGACGAAGCGCTGTGTTTTGGCTGGATAGACGGTGTCCGTAAATCAATTGATGGGGATAGCTATTGCATACGCTTTACACCGAGGAAACCCAAAAGTATCTGGAGTGCTGTGAATATAGCTAAAATCGAAGAGCTCACAACGCAAGGACAAATGCACCCGGCAGGTGTGGCTGCGTTTGCCAAACGCGAAGAAAACAAGTCGAAAATTTACGCCTACGAACAAAAAGATGTAAGCCTATCCGACGAATTTGAGACCTTGTTTAAGGCGAATGAAAACGCATGGATATTTTTTCAGAAACAGGCTCCCTGGTATAAAAAACAAATGATCAATTGGGTAATGTCGGCCAAACAATTGGCTACTCAGGTAAGCCGACTTGACAAACTAATACGTGAAAGTACAGAAGGTAGGAAATTATAGCGATATGATTAACTGGGTGTTACATCTATTTTGTATGAGTATTTCGTATATTCGATACCTTTTTTTTCGTAGTTACTGGAAACAACTCCTAAACCTATTCATAGTACAACAAAGCTATGCACAGAGGATTCATTTGGAGCGTATTTTGGCTCATAGTCGCCCTCCCTGGCATTGCTATGGGTCAGAATCTGGTTCCGAATGGAAGCTTTGAAACCTACCGAAACTGCCCTCAGCACGATAACCAATTAATAGAGGCAACGCCCTGGTATAACCCCAACAAAGCGACGCCCGATTTTTATCATCATTGTTTTGATTTCGGTCAGTTGATTTTGCCTCCTCATTCGGGGCAAGGCGTTGCCCATTTATACTTCGATCAGGGGTGGGAGGAGTATTTAGGCGTGCGCTTAACCAAGCCGCTCAATGCAGATGAGTGCTATTATTATGAAATGTACGTCGCTACCGATACACCGGCCAAGTATATTACAGAAACAATCGGTGCTTATTTTTCTAGGCAGCCTCTTACAGGTACCACCACCGATATGCTGGATGCCAGGCCACAAATTCTGGATATGACGTCTAAAGCGAGTATTCCTCATTTACAATGGCTTAAGATATCCGGTTTTGTGAATGCCAAAGGAGGGGAGGAGTATCTGACAATTGGGAGTTTCTATAAAACACCGCCGTTTCTGGGTTATTACTACCTCTTTATTGACGATGTGCTCCTGACGCCCATCAATCTTGAGTTGGGCGCCGATACAACCCTTTGCAGTCGCAGAAATACGCTTTTGCTGGACGCAACAACCCCCGGCGCTTCTGATTATAAGTGGAATGATGGAAGCATTAAGCCCACCCTGCAAGTCACAAAACCCGGCAAGTATTCGGTTACTGTGATTACAAGCTGTAAAACACTTCGGGATTCGATTAAAGTTGATTATGCCCTTGATTTTGACCTAGGTGCCGATACAACCCTTTGCAATGGGCAGGAAGTGACGCTAACTGTTCCTTCCATTCCCACCGCTTCTTATCGTTGGCAGGATGGCTCTCCACAAAATACCTATACGGTCAAACAATCTGGTGCGTATAGTATTAGTGTGACACAGGCGAGTTGTGTAGCTACAGATACCATTAAGGTGCGTTATATACCCCCGCCCAAGCTGGATTTAGGGCCAGATCAAGAGCTTTGTGGGGCTCAGACATTTACTATAAAACCTATAGTTACCGAGGGGAAATTTTCCTGGCTGGATCAGTACGCTACTACGGAACGGCTCGTGAGTACATCTGGCGTGTTCTGGGGAAGTGTTCGGAATGAATGTGCCACTGTAACCGACTCCATCGAGATCGACTATGGAGCCTGTGATTGTATTCTCTATGCACCCAATAGCTTTACCCCCAATGGAGATGGAGCGAACGATGTTTTCCTGACCTATGGTTGCGGTGATATTATCATAACATCGCTTACGATTTTCAATCGGTGGGGTGAGGTAATTTTTAAGACAACCAACCCGCCGTTTCAGTGGGATGGGTACTACCGGGGTAAGCTTTGTGAAATAGGTGTGTATGCCTGGAGCATTCAGTACCAGCTACATCACGGAAAGAAAGTTAAATTTGATCAAAAAGAAGGACCCCTCAGCCTGATTCGTTAAGTATAGACAACCCTATTTACCCAACCCTGAACCCGAATGAAAGTCCGCTTCGTGACCTGTTTCTCTACCCTAGTTTTTGTTAGTTTCTTTCTTCTTACTGTTAGCCAATCAGCATCAGGACAAGCCACAAAACCTAAATTTCGGGTTGTGGCTATTGCCGAAAAAGGCGGGGGCGTTCATGCCCCTTTTGTTGCAGAGGCCAAAAAGTGGCTCGCTCAGGTTGCCTCCGAAAATAACTTTGCGATTGATTATATTGAGAATACCGAGCCGATCAATGCGGCTTTCCTCGCAAACTATCAGTTAGTTATCCAGCTGAACTACCCACCTTACATGTGGACAGACACCGCTAAAGAAGCTTTCCGAAACTACATCGTTGAAGGAAAAGGCGGGGGCTGGGTTGGCTTTCACCATGCATCTTTACTGGGCGAATTTGATGGGTACGCGATGTGGCCCTGGTTTTCGGAGTTTATGGGCGGTATCCGCTACAAAAATTACATTGCTACGTTTGCCAAAGCAACGGTGCATGTGGAAGCGCAAAACCACCCCTGTATGAAAGACGTTCCAACAGCCTTTGAGGTAGAGAAAGAAGAATGGTACACTTATGACAAGAGTCCGCGCCCCAATGTCAAGGTGTTGGCCACTGTCGATGAATCGACCTATGAGCCTGACTCAAATCTGAAAATGGGTGGAGATCATCCGGTGATTTGGTCGAACGAACACATGAAAGCCCGAAATGTCTACATCTTTATGGGGCATCACCCCGATTTATTCAAGAACGATGCGTTTGTGACCATTTTTCGAAATGCCATTTTCTGGGGTGCAGGGCAGACTAAACAATAATAGCCGTATGCTCAACGACAACTCATCGGACTTTGGCATCAATTGGGGACAATACGGGCATTTGGTCGAGGAGCTAACTATACCCGCCAAAACAACATTGCTGCACGAAGGAGACGTCTCCAAAAATGCGTATTTCATTAAGAAAGGATGCCTGCGCCTTTGGTTTAACAACAATGGTAAAGACGTTACGTTTCAGTTTTTCTTTGAAAACTACGGCGTTTCGTCGATAGAGAGCTTCCAGTCGGGGCAGCCGAGTTTATTTAGTATCGAGAGTATTGAGCCATCTACATTACTGGTCATATCAAAAGCGAATATGGACCTGATTATAGCAGGACTTCCGGGCTATCAAGAGCTGATGCAGGCGCATATTTTGCAGCGGATGCACCACTATGCCAAGCTTTTCCTGTCTCGTATTAAGAACAACCCCCAGGAGCGTTATCTGGAACTCCTGGCCGATAGCCCACATATTGTTCAGCGCGTGCCGCAACATTACATTGCCTCCTATCTGGGCATCACACCCGTGTCGCTGAGTCGAATTCGTAATAAGGTGCTGGTTGATAAAAAGTAGAATTTCTTAACAATTGTTATCGTGTCGCGACACAGAGGGAGCGGACCTTTGTCGTAACAAAAACACGACTACTATGAAAGCCGCAGTGATTCATCAATTTGGCGAAACACCCCGTTACGAAGATGTCGCCGAGCCAGTTTTACAAACTGAAAACGAGCTATTAATGACGGTAAAAGCCGCATCCATCAAAAATATTGACAAGGCTCAGGCCAGCGGTTCGCACTATGATCGCACGAAGAAGCTACCCGCTATACTAGGCACCGATGGCGTTGGTCTATTGCCCGATGGCACGCGTGTATTTGCCTTTTACGCAGGGGCTGCGATGGCCGAGAAGGCATTGATTCGGAAAGGGGGGTATGTTGTATTACCCGATGCTATTGATGACGTAACGGCGGCTGCTTTGCCCAATCCGGGTTTATCGGCCTGGTTCTCATTGTATTATCGCGCTGGCCTGCAACCGGGCGACACCGTTCTGGTGAATGGAGCAACGGGCGTTACCGGCAAAATGGCCATTCAACTTGCCAAATACTTTGGAGCCGGGAAGGTGATTGCTATGGGTAGAAACCCGAAGGTACTGGCCACGCTGCCCGATTTAGGCGCAGATGTAGTTATTTCACTGGCTCAATCTGATGCCGATTTGCAGGCTTCCTTAAAAGCAGAGCAGATAAAAACACCCATTGATATCATTATCGATTATACCTGGGGGCATCCCGCCGAATTAATACTAAGTGTACTGACGGGTAACGACTTTATGGCCGAAGCGCATCGGACCCGGTACGTAACCGTCGGCGAAATGGCTGGGTCGACCATTCAATTGGCATCGGGAACCCTACGAAGTGCGGCCATTGAACTTTACGGTGTTGGCGGAGGAAGTATACCCAGAGAAGTCATGCAAAAAGTACCGACAGAAATTCTGCCGAAGCTTTTTGATTTAGTCGCAACCGGAAAGTTACGGCTAGAAACAGAAGCGATAGCGCTAAACCAGGTAGCACACGCCTGGAAACAGAGTGAAACGGGCGGCAAACGATTGGTTCTAGTACCGTGATTTAAACAGCTAGTTGACTTTACTCTCCCCTCTCCTGTTTTGGGAGAGGGGCCGGGGGTGAGGGGAATGAGCGGAAACAGGAGAACCTTATATCTTTACCTGTGCTATTGGCCAGTTAAGGGTTACGGTGGTGCCTTTGCCCGGCTCGCTTTTAATGGACAGTTGACCGTCGTTTCGGGCCATCAATTCATGGCATAGGAGCAGACCTAACCCGGTTCCTTTTTCGCCATTGGTGCCCAGACTCACCTGAATTGACTTCGCTGGATGATTCCAGCGATCAACATCCGCCATGCCAATACCATGATCCACAATCTGAACCTGGGCATAATGGTCGGTTTGCTCAATTGTGATATGAATAATGCCACCGATAGGCGTAAACTTGATGGCATTGTGGAGCACATTGCGAATCACAATCTGAACGAAATTCTCATCGGCTGTAGCAAAGGTCGATTGGCCTTTAAGCTCCAGCCGAATCTGTTTCTGGTGGGCCAGGCTTACATAAAGCTCGAGTATGTCATTGCCCACATCAAGGACGTTAACAGGGCGGACGATACCCGTCATATTTGACTCCTGTAGCCGTGACCAGTGCAACAGGTTGTCTAACGCCGTGTATAGTGAATCCGCAACGGCTGTCATCCGATAACGCCACTGGCTAAACGTAACCTCGGATTGGGGCAACGTATTGGTGAGATTAAGCTCATTTTTGAGGCTGATAACGGGACCTCGCAGATCGTGACCTATAATGGAAAACAGACTATTTTTGAGCTTATTTACCTGCTGGAGTTGCTCCGCTTTGTCTTCGATTTCAGCTTTCTGAGCCGCTAATAAACGAGCGCTGGCACGCTCGCGCCGAAAAACGATGACCATCCCGGCTACAACCCCCACCAACGATAGGGCAAACAGTGTCAGAAAAAGTTCTTGTTGTTGGCGAGCTTCCAATTCCTCCCGATTCTTGTCTAAGATGACTTTCCGGAGAGCAGCATCTTTTTGGAGTAATGTAATGGCCTGTTCTTTTTGAGTCAATTGGTATTTGGCCTCTACATCGGCAATGGCCTCGCTTTTTCGGCGAGTAAATACGCTATCGTTTATGGCTAGCAACTGTCGGGAGTGAACCAATGACTCATGATACATGCCCTGGCTTTCTTCAATGGCAATCAACGTATTCAGGGCCGATAGAATTTGCTTATACACATTTTTTTTTAAAACATGCGTATAGGAGGCATGGGCATACTGTAAAGCGATAGCACCATGACCCAGTTGTTGATGCGCCAGGGCGTAGATTTCATAATTGTTCAAAATCTCGCTCTGAGGAAGCAGTTTACGGCGCATCGCCTGATCAAGAAAATTTAAGGCTTCCTGTGAGCGCTTCTGGTATACTAAATTGTAGGCAACATGAAGCGTGGCTTCAGAAATCTGAATTAAGTCATTCCTGGCTACTACATAATCGAAAAATTTTTTCAAATAGGGATACGCCTTCGCATACTGTCCACGCGCTTCGTAGAATTCAGCAAGATTCTGTTCCGCAAAGAGCAACAGGTTTGGCTGTTCGGGGTGTCTGCGCCCTATTTGTTTCGCTAACTGGATGTTCTTTTGGATATATGAAAGGGCTACCGGCAGATTACGGGGGTCCCAGTCCCGATACGATAAGGCGAGTAACTGATAATTATGACACATCTGCACACTGTCTTTGACCTGCTCAGCCATTCGTAGACTAGACAAAGAGGCTTCAATTGATTTCTGGAACTTTCCCTGATCGCAATAAATGGCCGCCAACCGAAGTAAAATTTTGCCCCGAAACGAGGTAAGAGCAGGCCCACTTTTGTCCAGCAATTGAAGGGCTCGCAGGAGAGCGTCTTCAGCTTTGCTATATTGGGTTGTCCGTTTATAATAGTAGCTGATTGCCCAATAAAGCCGACTTTCATAAACAACCATATGATACCGCTGGGCCAGATCAATTCCCTTTAGGCCCATAATACGGGTACTGTCTGGAGCTGTACTCTCATTATATAGTTTTGCTAATTCACTGTATAAGCGTACCCGTACGGTATCATGCGGATTTTTCGCCAATTGACTGCGCAATTGTGAAATAGTAGGGGGCTGGCCGTTTACTGATTCTCGTGGCAGTAGCAGCGTGATTACTAAGAGTAGAGTAAGCCGAAAGTTCATATAAACTAGCGAGCAACAGCTTAAGTAAATGAACTAAAATAGGTAGCCCCTCCTCTGTTTTGGGAGAGGGGAGCAAATCGGGACAAAAATTTAGAACTTTATAACCCTATACCCATTTGTCACTGTTCTATCCGCAGTTCTTTAAGCACATCGTGTACGCGTTCACGATGCGTTACGCCCAGCGGGAGTTTATTTTTATCGACCCAGATTTGCCTGGATTCGATGCGGGTTATCTGGAGCAGATTGACGATGTACGATTTATGAATACGAATAAAGGAGTGAACAGGTAACCGTTTTTCGATTTCCGAAATCTGCTCGTTTACCACCACCATATTGGTTTTGGAAATCAGTTTGATGTAGATACCGTAGGCTTCGATGTATAAAATGTCAGATATGGGGAAACGCTCTGATTTACGGCCTACCTTCAGGTAAATATAGTCCGTCTGCGTTTTCGGCTTCGCTTCCTGAATCGGAGACTGGGGTTTAATGCAACGGATAATACCCCGTAGCAGTCGCTGATAGGTATAGGGTTTCTGAATAAAATCATTAATGCCCAGATCATAACAATCGACGGCGTATTCAGGATGGGCGGAGGTAACAATAACAGGTAAAGGCTTTGGGAGCAGATTGACAAAATCCAGCCCCGATAAACCTTGTACATTAATATCTAAAAACAGTACATCGACCGCTTGTTCGTTCAGGAGAAAAAATGCTTCCTGTAGATTGGTCGCTATCAAAGGCTCTTTACATAAATGCGACTGCCCTAAGTAATCAACTAATAGAGCCGCATCCACGGGGGTATCCTCGACAACGAGGGGTTGAAGTAGTTTTTTCATAGAAGTTACGGTAGGTATTTTAAGAGAAAAATGCGTACAAATTTGCTGACATTAACTAGTGAATTGGTTAGAAATTATGAAAATTCAATAGGCTTATTGGTGCCATTGAGCTTTATAAAAATCTTGTTCGTAGCATTTTGATAAACCTTTCATGCATTGGATCGTGGTAAGCCAATCTCTAGAAAGTAACTTATTCACTGGTTTAGTTAAAATGCACATTTGATTAAAAAAAGTGTACTGTTCGACCCAATTTGAAGTATCTACGACCAATGTCAGCTAGCTAATGGAATAAGTTGGCTCTTAATTGGCTTAGTAAATAGTACTTAGGAGTATGTATAATTACTCAACTATCTCATTCATAAATTAAACTTGCCTATGTTTAGTGATACGGATTCATTAAACAGTATTGTGGATGACTGGCGTGATAACGTACCGGCAGCGGTTTGGGCTAAATACGATCCTGCTAATGCCTTACACCTTCAGGCTGACACCCAAAAATTGCCTGAATGGCTGCAAATGGCGTTGAATCTCATTTGTTGCCCAGGCATTTATAGCTATTATCTCGTTGAGATAACCACCTCGCGCGTGTTTTACCTGGGTGGAGACGTAAAACATACCTTCGGCGTCACAGACGGCGAGCTGGCAACGCATTCTTTTTCTGAATTAGTCAATTTATATATACACCCCGACGACCAGATTGCCTTTAACCAGTTTGTACAGAAAGCGGTTGAATTTGGCCTGGCGCATAACCAGGGACGGACGCTGAAGCGAACCTATTTCTACAGGCAGGTTACGGCCGACGGCCGTAACCTACAGGTGATGCATCAGGGCCAGACCTTATTTTACGATCAGCAGAGAATCCCAACAGCGCAGTTAGAGGTAATTGTCGATGTATCGCACATTCGGCCGCCCGATGCTCTGCCTATGATGACCCTGATGGATATGGTCGATCCGGAAAATCCGGTGTTTTTCAGTATGACCCTGGAGAAGCCTGAAGTAACTCCGACGGCTTGCCCACTGGGCACCCGCGAACTGGAAATTATGCGGCTCCTTGCCGATGGAAAAACCAGTAAGCAAATTGCCTATCTACTCAACATTAGCCCGAATACGGTGAATAATCACCGACAACATATTCTTGAAAAAATGAATGCGCAAAGCACGGTCGAAGCTATTAACCTGGCCGTTCGTAATGGATGCTTGTAAAGATGCAATGATGAATAATCACTATTGACGGGCATTTTATAATACCCTGACCTTTGCGAACCCTTTTTCATAACCGGGTAAAGTTGATAGCATAACTACATGAAAATAACATATACGGTTATTTTCATGTAAACAACGTACTAAAAAAACGATTGCCTGAAAATTTTTTCTGTTCAGGTAAGTGCCGAAAAAGTCACTTTTTTCTGGGATAGGGAAGGTACGTATATAGATAATCGTTAGAGAGATTCAGTCGCTTAAAAAATTTAATGGATGCGTAAAAAAGTTGATACTTCCTGTTACCAACGGCGTCTACAAAGCTAGTCAATCCAGTATCATTCGATTTACAGGCCGAAGAGGATGCATGACCAATAATACGTACCCGCTTTACCCTACCGAATTAACTGTATAAACCAAGTAAACTAAATGGAGCTAACGATACCTTCATGCGTTCTAAACACCTCCCGAAGGCCTCGGCCAACCGGGCGGTTGTTTGTTCCTATCCTCCACCTCCAACCTGATGACCCAAACCAAGAGCGATTACGATATAAAAACGAATTGAAACCAATAAGCACCATGACTATACGTATACAAACACTACTTCGCCAGGCTACAGGTTTGCTGCTCATACTAATGGCCTTCACTCAACTCGCTCAGGCCCAGGATGGCTTTGTGGGCGACGGCTTTGGCGGCCGAAGCTGGTATAAACGCAGTGCCAAGTTAAATATTGGTAATGGATTTTCGGTAGGGGTCATCAATGGGCAATTGTATATGTGGGGAGGGCTGGGCTCTTCTTTTATCTATCCGGTCTATGTTGAGACAGATCCCTCGGCTCCCTATCCGGTTAAGGGAGCAGCAGGTACTGATTATTCTTTACTTCTCCCTGCTAGCTCTGCTGCCTATGTTAATTCTCCTGGTAGTTATGGCGTTTACCCCTATGCGGTACCGGGTTTTGCAGACGTTAAACTCATATCATTGGGTTATTCTGCCGGTGCGCTCATCAGAACGGACGGAACGGGCTGGGTATTCGGACTCATAGGCAATAGTGCCCAATATACCTACGGCAGCACGTCCACCCAACACACGCCTATTCAGGTCATTAGCAATGCTAAATTTGTATCGCAGGGTCCTAGTCATACCGTCTTTGTGAAAAATGATGGCACGGTCTGGAGCCTGGGCAGCAATAAAGAGGGTGCCTTTGGCGACGGTACCAACACGTCTGCATATGGGACGACACCGGTTCAGATGACGGGAATCACCAATGCGGTTCGGGTCGCTACGTTTGGAGAGAGTGAATCTAATAACACTAGCGGAACCGTAATTCTCAAAAGTGATAAGACGGTTTGGGCCACGGGAGGGGGAACGTATTTAATGAGTGCGAGCGTCAGAAACCTCCCGGTTAAGGTGCCCTCGTTGTCGAATGTGGTGGACATTAAAGCTACTTATCAAGCGGCAGCTGCCCTGACCACAACGGGGGATGTGTATACCTGGGGGCGACTGGTCCTAGCTGGAGTGGGGGCGACTACAATATCGACTCCGGTAAAAATAAATTTCCCCGATGGTACGCCCCCGATGGTAGCCATCGAAGCCAAAGGTGATGACATTTTTTCCCTAGACGAAAACCATACTCTCTGGGTGTGGGGAACTAGTTCTGGCTCGGCAAGGGGAAATAACCCTAGCACTTATCAGAACTACAGTGCCGCTGATAGCGACTTTTTGACGCCGTTTATAGCGGCCAAGAATGTCGAGGATATTGTGGCTGGTTCTTTGAGGTCATCTATGGCCTATCTCGTTAGAACGCCGAATTATCCGGCTAATGAGCGGCTATGGTTTGCTTCAGCGAATAATGCAGGTAATGCAACCCAGGCCCAGACACTTAATCCAGACTATTTTTTTGTTCAACGCTATAGTACAGACACGCACGGCAGTTACTGGTATACAAGTCCGGGTAGTGGCTTCACTTCTCTCGGCTGGTATCCCGCCAATCCGGGCGCGTGGGGATTAGACTTTTTTCAGACACCGACCACGATCGCGGGTACGGTCGATTGCGCGTCTACGGCCATTGTGGGCAATCTGGTTGCCGGCACGGCTTCCAATGTGCTGCTCAAAGTAACGGCTACCGTCAGCACCACGGGCACGGGTACCTTTTCGGTCAGCGGCTCAGGGCTAACGGCTGGCACGCCAGCTACCTATACGGCCACTGCCACCGGGCCCCAGACGTTCTACCTGCCCATGACCTACGATGGCACGGCTCTGGGAGCCACCACCTTTACGTTCAGCGGGCTGGGAGCCTGCTCGGCCGATTTGTCGGGGATTACCAAACGCCCAGTACTCACACCCATTACACCACTGTCCAACTGCGTAGCCATCACGCCGGGCACCCTAACTAAATAAATCAGGCTATGAAGAATAGGATTATCTACATGGCGGGGCCTATCGGATGGGTATGGGCGCTGGCGCTACTGCTTTGCCATACATTGGCTTTTGCCGATGTCCCTACGCCACCAACAACCCTGCCCATTACCTGCGATTACGCTACCGCCCCGGCTAATGTCGTACTGACCAGTACGCCCGTAGCGGCCAGTGTAACAGCCAGCTACCTGCTGGTAGATATGACGTCGGGCCGGATCGTGAGCGTCAATCCGGCAACGGCTTCGTTTAGTAACACCCCGGCGGGAGTATATTATGCGGTTGCTGCCTATACCTCCACTACCCTTGTGAATGCTACGGTAGGCAAACTCGTTAGCGAAGTGAGCGATGCTACCGGCTGCGTGATGTGGTCACAGTCCGTTGGGATTCGGGTCTGTTCAACCACCTGCGATGCAACGACGGCACCAACCTCGTTCACATTTACGGCCAGTACGCCCCCGGCCAGTGCCACCACGACCTATGTATTGATCAATCTGGCCACCAATACCATTGCCGCCATTAGCAGCACACCTACGTTCTCCGGTGTAGCGGCAGGCGATTATGAAGCGATGGCCGTTTATACGCCGGGTTCGTTTACGGCGGGAGTAGGGGCCAGTTTGTATGCGTATCTAAACAACATAACAGTAAATGCCTGTGGAACAGGAGCGGTTGTCTCCAATGGACTGTTTTTTAAGGTCTGTGCCTCAGTTCCCCCCACAATAGCCATCACCAGTCCTGCGAATACAACAACCACCAGTACCAATCCGCCCATTTCGGGAACGGCTACCCCGCTGGCGTCGGTCACGGTTAACGCGCCAGGTGGTCAGCAGTGCATAACCACGGCGAGTGCGGCCGGTTCATGGACTTGTACGAGTCTGACTTTCACGGTAGGTTCGCAGACGGTGACTGCCGTTGCCAGCAATACGGCAGGCGTGAGCACTACGGCTACGACGACCTTCACGGTGGTGTCGAGCTGTGCCAATCCCTCTGTGGGTGGTCTGGTGGCCTTTCTGGGTACATTACCGCTCTGTAATACCACAAATGCGGGTAACGTCACGCTCTCGGGTAACACGGGTGCAGTGGTCAAATGGCAAACTTCCACCGATGGAGGCACCACCTTCACCGACATAACGAGTACGGCTACTGGGCTGTCGTTTACCAATGCGGCCAATAATCAGCAATACCGGGCAGTCGTCAATAATGGAGTGGGTTGCGCCAATGCCAATTCAACACCGGTTACCATTACGACGAGTGCAGCCAATTGTACCGTCAATTGTCTGGTGACGCCGGGAGTGATTACGAAGTAAGGTTTGACTTCACTAGAACAATAAAACAGTGCTTACCATGAAAACAACTACGTTTCTACGTACCCCCTCACGCTGTCGGGCAATACAGGTAACGTAATGAAATGGCAAACCTCCACCGATGGGGGTACTACGTTTACTGACATCGCCAGCACGGCCACAGGTTTATCCTTTAGCAATGCGGCCAATAATCAACAATACCGGGCGGTGGTCAACAATGGATTGGGTTGCGGGAATGCCAACTCGGCTCCGGCTACGATCACAACCAGTGCTGCAGCCTGTACCGTAAACTGTACAGTGCTGCCGGGAACGTTGGCGAAGTAATTCCCAAGCCCCTAAAGAGATTTAGACCGGGCAGCCGGTGCCGGTAAAACACAACACCAACACGCATACCAACCATAACAGTGCTTACTATGCAAACAACTATACGATTACATAACACCGTTTGGCGGGTGCGTTGGGCTCTGGTACTGCTGCTGGCTTATTTCACCCTGAGCTATGTCCAGAATAGCCTAATTGACCGAGTCTGGTGGACACCAGTAAGTACAGACGTTGGCAATGGTGTCCATGAGCCCATCCTGCGAGTGGGATCGCACTACTGGCGGTACTACACCTAATTCCCCTGGACTTAGGAGCGTAAGGTCAACCCAGCTCCCTTTGGGGATTTCGGGGCAGCTGTATCGTAGGGGTAGTAGGGGTACTATCACCCAAGTCTAAGCACCTGGTTTATCGACATTCCACAGCTCGTATAGCTATAAGTTAAAGTGTATATGAATAATAAATACGTTCACAATTTCAGGTATCTGGTTTTCCACACAAAGGAGAAACCAATTGATGGCTTCGAGCTCAGCCTTAACTCACCCACGGAACCGGGTGGGCTCCCGTCCTGGCTAAGTAGGCTCTATGCTATTTTTCAGGTAATGCTAACGATGGCCTATCGCAAGGGAAATGCCTTCAGTAGCTTTTATCTCAAAGTTACCCTACTGCTGCGCTTTGCCTTTGGCGGGGGGCTAAACGACCTGTTCGCCCTATCGTCCAGCCGCTACCGGCAATCTATAAAGGGGGACATTACGCTGGGAAGAAGGCTTGGGCAACCTATTTTTTTAGGTTTAGCTATAAGTCTGTTTTCGTTTCATTATACACAGGCTCAGGTCTATCCATCCTATACCGGTGTTGGAGCGATTGACTGGCAAACTGTCACGGCCACTACTACCTCAACGGGGTATACGTTTACCAATGCACTTTTAGGTACCGTCACCGTTGTTGATAATCCCAATACATTTACTGGGAGTAATAGAGGTATTGGGAATTATAATAACGGTGGCGTCTATCTCAATTTTAAGAATAGCGCACATACGCTTATCCTGTCATGGACCAATCCTGTTAGCTCAATGGTTTTGCCGATTGGGGATATGGATTTTGATGAAGTACTCACTCTTAGTGCTTCAGGTGCTACGTTTACCCCTCTATTACTGGGGCCAACAGATTCGTGGACTGCCCCAAATATACTTTCTGGCACCGGCGATGATCTTAACACTGACGTTAACAATTATTCGACGGTATTACTGAATGCCCCTTCAGGTGTCACCAGTGTTACATTGGCTTTCGATAATGTCCAATTAAATGGCACCAATTCGCTTCTTGACGTTACCATTGTCAGTATGTTCTGTAACGCAGGCACTACTGCTCCCATCTTATCCGCGACCAACAAGACTAACACCTGCCCAGCCACAACTGTCGATCTGAGTACCATCACCGCCAGTAACACACCTGCCAACACCACACTGACCTGGCATAGCAGTGCAACGGCTACGGGTGCCAATAAACTCAGTAACATTACATCCCTAGCCGCCGGTACCTATTACGCGGCTTTTTATGATGCGACCAGTCAATGTTACAGTACAGCAACCACTCCGGTGACGGCTGTGGTGAATTCTACCCTTGCTACACCCACCTTGGGTAGCCCCACACAGCCGACCTGTTCGGTGGCTACGGGCACGTTCAGTATCAGCAACTATAATGCATCGGCCACGTATACGATCAGTCCTTCGGCGGGAGTGACCCAGAGCGGTGCTACGATAACAGCTCCAGCGGGTACCTACACGGTTCAGGCGACAATAGGCGGTTGTAGTTCATCGGCTTCGTCGGGCGTCACCCTGAATGCAGCTCCGGCCACACCGGCCACGCCCACCTTGGGTGGGGTAATCCAGCCGGTTTGTGGCAGTACAGCGGGCACATTCACCATCAGCAACTATAATGCATCGGCTACCTATACGATCAGTCCTTCGGCGGGAGTGACCCAGAGCGGAGCCACCATCGCGGCTCCAGCAGGTACCTATACCGTTCAGGCCAACGTAGCGGGCTGTCTTTCAGTAGCCTCATCGGGCATAACCATCAATGCGGCTGCCTGTGCACCCACCATTGCCATCACCACGCCGAACAACGTCACTATCACCAGCACCAATCCGCCAGTTTCGGGTACAGCCACGGCCCTGGCTTCGGTAACGGTGAGTGGCCCCAATGGGCAATCCTGCGTTACCATGGCCAACGCATCGGGGAGTTGGACTTGTACGAGCCTGACCTTTACAGTGGGTTCGCAACTAGTGACAGCGGTGGCCAGCAATACGGCTGGGGTGAGTCCGACCGCTACGGCCAACTTCACGGTGGTTTCCTCCTGTGCCAATCCTTCGGTGGGTGGCACGGCAGCCTATGCGGGTGGCACACTCTGTAACACCACCAACGCAGGTACGGTCACACTCTCAGGCAATACGGGGGGCGTCGTGAAATGGCAAACTTCCACTGATGGGGGCACCACCTGGACAGATGTTGCTGGCACGTCTGGTAAGAATTATTACAGCTTTATCAATGCCACCAATGGGCAGCAATACCGGGCCGTAGTCAATAGTGGTGGTGTGGGCTGCGTGGATGCCAATTCGGCACCAGCCATCATCAGCACGAATGCCAGTGTTTGTACGCCCGCTACCTGCGATAAAACCGTTGGAAATCTGACGTTTACCGCTACGCCAGTGGTGTTGGGAAGCAATTTCACGCATGTCATTATCCTGACCAATGGATCAGGCGTTATTCAGTACGTTTCAGCAGCCGGTAGCAATACAGTATCGGGCGTAGCGGCTGGTAACTACCTGGGGTATCTGGTTAGTTATGATAATACCGTAACACCCTTGCCAACCTTAACCGTCGGTACGAGTTTGTCGGGCATTGGCGGAAGTTGCATTGCCTATTCCGGTCAATTGCCCCTCAAGGTTTGTGCAGTCAATTTACCGCCCATTGCTACCCCCGATATCGCCAACACCAATATCAATACGCCCGTCTCGGGTAACGTACTGACCAACGATATCGATCCACAAGGACTTCCCCTAACGGTATCCCTAACGACTCCGCCTACGACAGGTACGGTGACGATGACACCCACAGGCAGCTACACCTACACCCCGCCAACCGGCTTTACGGGCGTAGTAAGCTTCTGCTATACGGCCACCAACACGGTGGGCCTGAGTGCAAGCACCTGCGTCACAATCAACGTCAACCCGCTGCCAACATCGGGCAATAACCCGCCCGTTCCAGCCAACGATGCGACTCAGACAACCCAGGGTGTGCCTGTCATCGTAGCGGTGCTGGCGAACGATACCGATCCAGATAGCAATACCAGCGGTAACGGTTTATTGAATAACCCAACTCTGATTTCCCAACCGAATGTGGGAACGGCCGTGGTGAATGCCAATGGCACGGTGACCTATACACCACCAGCCAGCTTCACGGGCGTCGTTACGTTCCCCTATCAGGTGTGTGATCAAGCCACAACCCCCTTGTGCGCAACAGCGTTGGTAACGGTCAACGTCCAACCAACTCCACCTGTAGGCACTACGTTGTCGCCAGTCGCGGTGGACGATGCCTTGCTGACTCGGGTCAACACACCTAAATCGGGTAATGTATCCACCAACGACAGTGATCCAAATAGCCCGGCTCTGCCGCTAACCTTCACCACGGGGCAACCCAGCAGCGGTACAGTCGTGATGAGTCCAACGGGTTCCTACACCTACACTCCACCCACGGGTTTTGTGGGGCCAACCAGCTTCACGTACACGGTTTGTAATACGGCTAGCAAGTGTGATGTGGCCACCGTCAGTGTGGATGTGCAACCTGATGCGCCAGTGATTCCTTGTATTGCCCTGGTTCCGGGGCAGGTTATACCGGGTGTCGGCAGTGTTCAGACCGGCGGAGCTACGTCGTTCAGTTATGTAGGCGCAACAGCAGGCAGCAGCGTTCGTTGGTTTGTAGCACCATCGAGCACTGCTTCGCCTAACAACGGTACGGGTACGGTAACCCCGGCCATTACATTCCTCAATGCCGGATCGTATCAGATTATTTTTGAGGAAACCAACAGCAGCCAGCCTGTAGGATGTAACGTTCCAAATACGGTTCAGTCCACCCTCGACTATCTGGTTAAAGCACCGATTGCTCCTTGTGATAGCCCTGGCTCCAGTACGGTCGTGGTATCGCCATCAACAGCCGCTATCGCTATCAATCAGGCAGGTAGCTTCACTCTGGTAGGTGGACAGCCTTACCAAAACGTACAGTGGCAGATCATTTCCCCTGCGGGCGCTTCACCAAATACAGGCACGGGTGCTATCACATCGGCCATTACGTTTAGCCAGGAAGGACTCTATCGGATCGTCTATACGATGACCAACGCGGGCGATCTGACCTGTACGCCAGTTCAGAAAGTAAGTTCAGGGCTGATTGCGGTTGGCTTGAATCCCTGTGCGGCCCCCTCGCCCATTGCTGTCATCAATGCGGGTGGTCTGGATACGGCACCAATCGGTACCACCACAATCTTCAACGCGATTGGTGGTATCCCGGGACAAATGACCTGGAAAGTTTTTCCAACCACCGGCGTATCGAGTGTGAGTGGCACAGGTAGTTCTGCCACGCTCACCTTTAGCCAGGCAGGCAATTATGTCGTGACATTTATGTCGACCAATAGTGCATTGCCATTGGGCTGTACGAAGCCAGTTGCCATAGCCGGAAACACCAACATCACGATTACGGTCCAATCGCCAATTGCCACGCCAGACATTGCCAATACCAACATCAATACACCGGTATCTGGCAACGTATTGACCAACGACAACGATCCACAAGGTTTACCCTTGACAACCAGCCTGATCAACCAGCCCACGAGCGGTACGGTGACCTTGACACCAACGGGTAGCTATACCTACACCCCGCCCACGGGCTTCACAGGTGTGGTAAGCTTCTGCTACTCAGCTTCCAATACAGCCGGTCTGAGTGCCAGTACCTGTGTAACGATCAATGTTAACCCAGATCCCTCGCCGACGACTAACGATAAGCCGATTGCCAATAACGATGCCACCCAAACCACCCAGGGTGTGCCAGTGGTGATCGCCGTATTGGCTAACGATACCGACCCCGATAATGCCACTAGCACCAACGGGCAGTTGAGTAATCCAACCCTGCTGGGCCAACCTTCATCGGGTACGGCCGTGGTGAATGCCAACGGAACGGTGAGCTATACGCCACCAGCCAACTTTACGGGTGTGGTTACATTCCCCTACCAGGTGTGTGACCAGGCGACAACGCCTTTGTGTGCTACGGCTTTGGTGACGGTAAATGTGCAGCCAACTCCACCCGTGGGTACTACGTTGTCGCCGGTGGCGGTGGATGATGCCTTAGTGACGAGTGTGAATACACCGAAGTCAGGTAATGTGTCGACCAATGACAGTGATCCTCAGGGTTTACCCTTAACCTTTACCACGGGTCAACCCACGAGTGGGACGGTGGTGATGAGTCCGACAGGCAGTTACACCTACACGCCCCCAACGGGTTTTGTGGGGCCAACGAGCTTCACCTACTCAGTGTGTAACTCGGCTGGCAAGTGTGATGTGGCTACTGTGAGTGTGGATGTGCAATCTCCGATTGTGGTTACACTATTACCAAAGGTGTATCTGCAAGGCGCTCTGTTCGGAGTCAATCTGCCTGATCCGCTGATGCGCGATGACCTGCGAAGCAAAGGCTATCTGCCTGCCAATAGCCCCTACGCTAGTCTGAGTGCCATCACCCCAACAGGAACTATGGCCGCTAGTGTCACCACTGTCACCGGTGCCAACGCCATCGTTGACTGGGTCTTTGTCGAACTGCGCAGCCCGTCGAACTTCTCCGTAGTTGTCGATAGCCGGTCAGCTTTGGTTCAGCGCGATGGTGATATCGTGGACACCGACGGAGTCAGCTCGCTGACCTTTGCCTCGGCGCTTCCGGGCAGCTATTATGTAGCAGTTCGTCATCGCAACCACTTAGGTGTGATGAGTGCCTCGACTCTGGCCCTGAGCAGTACACCTACTGTAATTGACTTCCGCCAGGCAAGCACCCCCACATATCGCATCGCAACCAATGCCATCAACCAGGCTCAGGTGACTGTGGCTCAGGGTGTGGCACTATGGGCAGGTAATGTCTTGTATGATAAGTCAGTGATTTATCAGGGAAGTACTAACGATGTGTCAGCTATTTCTCTACAAGTGAAAGGAGCCACCAACAACATTACTGGCTCAGCCAGCTATGTCTTGCAAGGCTATACGACGGCGGATGTGAATCTGGATGGCCGGGCGATTTACCAGGGTACGGGCAACGATGTGAACTACATCTACCAGAACGTGACCAAAAATCACCCAGGCAACGTATCGGGCCAAAACTTCTATATAATCAGAGAACAACTGCCGTAACATAGGCTGTCGCCCACCACCCCATAGGGCTGTGGGCGACAGCAAACTGACTTGCTGTGAATCGATTTAACTAATCTGTAAAACTGTATCAATGAAACATTATCTACTCTGGGGCTTGTTTTGGATGCTGAGTGCCGTGGGCGCTCTAGCCCAGCAATCCCCCAACACGGTCAAATACAAGGTGACCTATGATGCGACCACCCAGACCTACACAGCCTGGGTGGTGCCCGACTATGCAACGCCCAATACAAACAATATAGGGGCTATTGAACTGGCGTCGACCGCTCAGTTTACGCTCAAAGTGCCGGTCGGTTTTGTCATCAGCAATATTACTGATGCAACTGGTGCACAGGTCTGGGATAAAAATCCGGCGAAATTAGGTCCCGGTTTATCATTGACAGCAGTCAACGGCACAGTCTTTACTCAGGATTATAGTCCGGTGGTACTGGACCCTACGTATGGGTACTATGTGATTGGTAAAGCACCTACGGAGTCGAACTTAGGGGCTTTTGTGGTGGGTGTGCCAGTGGCTTTATTCACCTTCAAGGGCAATGGTTGTTTCGGTCCTATTTCACCGTTGGCGCCCAGTTATCCTTTTATTCAAGCTGCTGTGAATGCGTATTCCTTTAACGTAGGCAACAGCTTTTATTCGTTCTCTGGCCAGCCAGCGGGTGGTAATCAGGACCCTCTTGAACAGTTCATCAATATTACTGGATCAGCAGCCAGTTGTACTCAGAGCCAGCCACCGATTGCTAAGCCGGATATTGCCAACACACGTCCTGCCACACCAGTAAGTGGTAATGTACTGATCAACGATGTGGATCCCCAGGGCCTTCCCCTGACGGTGAGCACCACCCCAGTCTGTCAGCCTGCTCATGGTAGTGTAACCTTAACCGCCAGTGGGTCTTATACCTACACGCCCGCTAGTAGTTACACCGGCGTGGATGGCTTCTGTTATCAGGTCTGCAACAGTGCTGGTCAGTGCGCCACCACTACAGTAGGTGTCAATGTAATCCCAGATCCTTACATTAATCCAGCGATCGACAATCCACCGGTTGCTAACAACGATGCGACCCAGACTACCCAGAATAACCCTGTTATAGTGGTTGTGCTAGCCAATGATACTGACCCTGACAAGGCTAGCAGCGGCAATGGTCAATTGAGCAATCCAGTATTACTGGGACAGCCTTCGTCAGGTACGGCGGTGGTGAATGCCAACGGGACGGTGACTTATACCCCAACGACCAGCTTCACGGGTGTAGTGACGTTTCCTTACCAAGTCTGCGACAAAGCTAGTTCGCCTTTATGCGCTACCGCTTTGGTAACCATCACGGTGCTACCTACTCCACCAAACAACACAACGCTGTCGCCGGTGGCAGTGGACGATGCGTTGATTACGAGCATCAATACACCTAAAACGGGCAGCGTAGCATCTAACGACAGTGACCCCAATACACCAGCTTTATCGCTGACCTTCACGACGGGCCAACCTCTAAGTGGAACAGTGGTGATGAGTCCAACGGGTAGCTACACCTACACGCCACCGACGGGCTTTTCGGGTCCGACTAGCTTCACCTATACGGTCTGTAACAGCGCTGGTAAGTGTAATGTAGCAACCGTGAGTGTGATTGTACAAAAAACAGCGGATCTGCCACCGATTGTGACACCAGATATTGCCAACACCAATATTAATACACCAGTAAGCGGAAATTTGCTGACCAATGATGTAGATCCACAAGGATTACCGTTAACCACGAGCCTAATTAACTCGCCCACATCGGGTACGGTGACCTTGAGCCCCACAGGTAGCTATACGTATACCCCACCCACGGGCTTCACAGGTGTAGCAAGCTTCTGCTACTTAGCCAGTAATACAGCGGGGCTGAGTGCGAGTACTTGTGTAACGATTAATGTCATACCGGCACCAGTGCAGGGTAATAACCCCCCGGTTCCCAATGCAGATGCTACCCAAACTACTCAGGATACTCCAGTGCCAATCGCTGTGCTAGCGAACGATACGGACCCAGATTTGGAAACGAGCCTGAATGGTCAGCTGAAGAGTCCGCCAACCTTAGTATCTCAGCCCAGTTTCGGGACAGCAGTAGTGAACGGTAACGGGACAATTACATACACGCCACCGGCTAATTTTACAGGTGTGGTAACCTTTCCGTATAGAGTTTGTGACCTTGCAACCTTACCCTTGTGTGCCACCGCTTTGGTAACTGTTAATGTACTACCGACTCCACCAGCTGGTACTATACTGGCCCCCGTAGCCGGGGATGATGCCTTACTGACCCGGATCAACACGCCTAAATCGGGCGACGTTGCACCCAATGACCTGGACCCGAATAGCCCGGCTCTTCCTCTGACTTTCTCGGCAGGTCAACCTACAAGTGGTACGGTGGTGATGAGTTCAATAGGTATTTACACGTATACGCCACAACTGGGTTTTGTAGGTCCCACCAGCTTTACTTATACAGCTTGTAACAGTGCAGGCAAGTGTGATGTGGCTACGGTTAGCATCAGCGTGGAGCCCAACCCAGGTCAATTACCTCCATCGGTTACACCTGACATTGCCAATACCAATATAGGCACGCCGGTACGAGGTAATGTGTTAACCAACGATTCGGACCCCAACACACCTACGCTTCCGCTGACAGCTTCGGTGACTACGTTACCTACGGTAGGTACGGTGGTGATGACACCCGCAGGCAGTTACACGTACACCCCTCCCGCCAATTTTACGGGTGTGGTGAGCTTCTGCTACACGGCCAGTAATACGGCTGGGCTGAGTGCGAGCACATGTGTAACGATCAATGTCATCCCTGATTTGTTGCCGAATGACAATAACCGCCCAGTTGCCAACAACGATGCTACTCGGACTAGTACAGGTCTGCCTGTTACGGTGGCTGTATTGGCCAATGATACCGACCCTGATAGCAATACCAGCGGTAACGGCCAGTTGAGCAATCCAACGTTAATTTCACTTACTCAACCCTCGGTTGGCACGGTGGTAGTGAACGCCAACGGCACGGTGACCTACACCCCACCGGCCAATTTCACGGGAGTCGTTACCTTCCCGTATCAGGTCTGCGATCAAGCGACAACGCCGTTATGCGCCACAGCTTTGGTAACGGTGACCGTTCAGCCAACTCCGCCGGATAACACGACGCTGGCCCCAGTGGCGGTGGACGATGCGTTACTGACGCGCTTGAACACACCTGCAACTGGCAACGTATCGACCAACGACCGTGATCCTCAAGGTTTACCGCTGACGTTCACGACGGGGCAGCCCGGTAGTGGAACGGTGGTGATGTCGCCAACGGGTTCGTACACCTACACGCCCGCTCCTGGTTTTGTGGGTCCTACCAGCTTCACCTACAGTGTCTGCAATAGTGCCAGCAAGTGTATTGTGGCAACCGTGAGTGTGGATGTACAGCAATCAAGCGTAAAAATAGGTTTTTCATTGCGGTTGAAAGTGATGCTTCAAGGGGCTCTGATTGGTGGTAGCAACGGTCTAATGCGTGATGACTTACGATCAAAAGGATTCCTGCCGCTGACCGAGCCTTATTCCGCCATTGGAGGAAGTCGATTCACTCAGGTGAATGGGGGCGGAGGGGAAACCATGCCTGCCTCTGCGACAATCGTCAATGCTGGAACAGCTAATGCCATTGTGGACTGGGTATTTGTTGAGTTGCGTAGTCCGTCTAACCTATCGCTTGTTGTGGCTACTCATTCTGCTTTAGTACAACGAGATGGTGATGTAGTGATGGCCAGCGATGGAGTTAGCTCGCTAAGCTTCACAAGCCTGACGGCAGGTAATTACTATGTGAGTGTTAAACACCGCAATCACTTGGGAGCTATGACGGCCACTGCTATTCCGCTGTCCGTTACCGGCACTGTGGTCGACTTCACCTCCATGACCAATACTGAGTTGTGGAATACGACCATCGGAATTTATAACTATGATGGCTGGGAGCAGACTACGGTGAGTGGCAAACAAGCTCTCTGGGCAGGCAATTCCAATCGCGACGGTAAGGTGAAATATCAGGGCGTAATCAACGATCTGATCCCAATCTTCACCGAAGTCATTGGCGCTCAGAGCAATTCTGCTAGCCCAGTCTATAACTATGACAATGCGTTTGGTTACTATTTCGGTGATGTTAACATGGATGGAAAGGTTAAATACCAGGGTACATCCAACGATACCTCATTGATCTTTACCAATGTATTGACCAATTATCAAACGCTCAATACTGGTCAGCTGTACAATTTTGACTTCATGCTTGAGCAAATTCCTTAGACCAATCAGAGGGGGCAGATTATTTCTGCTCCCTCATTTATCCTTATAAATTCATCTTAAATCGTATGCCAATGAAACCATTCTATTTTCTACTATTTCTGTTAAGCGTTGGATTAACAAGTTTTGCCCAGAATGTGGATTACACATTACGGTACAACACAGGATTGAGTCGGTATGAAGTTTATACCAGACCGAGTTTTACTCAGGCACAGTATAATTGGGGTAGTACGCAAGTATCAGTGGTGACGCCCTCGTCGGTCACCGATTCTCCGTTCACTATCAATAGCGTAGCGGCTGGTGGCTGGACGGATAATTCGGAGGTGTATAATGTACAGGGGTCTGATTTTCATGGCATTGGCTCAAATGGATTGAAAGTGGATTTGACGTCTGGTCAGGAGACATTGTTGTTCTCCTTCACCTTACCTGGTGGACAGTGTGTACCAGGCCTGCGGTTATACATCAATGGTAGTGATCCGAATTCAAGTGCGGCAGGTATGCAAGGAGGAGACTTTGCGAATACGATGTACTCATCGAATGATATTCTTGGAGCCACTAATCTTTATCGGCAGAACTACGCTAACACGGGAACTGTTTGTACCGCCTGTAATCTGGTAGCTCCTACATTGAGTAAATAAATCCCTTTCTATGATACATAAACGACATGTTTTGCTAAGTGTAGTCTGTTTATGGCTTACCATTATTCAGGAAGTAACAGCCATGTCAGGTAGATATAAGGCTGAATTTACTAAACACTGGTTGGCCGATAGTGACTCAGATGGGGTAGTCGATTCTCAGGATTTATGTCCAGGGACCCTCCCTGGTGTAGCTGTAAACGCTTATGGTTGCCCTGTTACGGTAGCCCAATGCGAATATAACACGGCTACTGTAACGCTGGCGAGTGCAGGAGGTAGCAGTGGTGGCAGTACAAAATATGTGCTAGCCGACAATACGGGCAAGATTCTACAGATCAGTAACACGCCTACCTTTACCGGTTTGACAGGTGCTGCTACTTACATGGCGCTGGCCTTGACGTATGATGGTAGTGTAAGTAATCTATCGATAGGTCAATCATTAAGTGGCGTATCAGCTACTTGTCTGGACTGGTCAGATGCCCTGGTGTTCAAAGCTTGCATCACTCCATCAACTTGTGATTATCAGGTTGGTCAGACCATTACGCTAAAAACTACTGGGGGTAGTTCAGGAACTGGCCTTAAGACCAGTTATGTATTGACTGATGCAAATGGCAAGCTATTGCAAATTTCCACGACGCCCTCGTTTTCCACCTCGGGGTTGACGGCTGGTACATATCAGGCTTACGCATTGACTTACAACAATGACAATACAGTTACCCATCTGGCCGCCAACGGTACCAACAATCTAAACCAGGTTACGGCAAGCTGTCTGGACTGGTCAGATGCGTTGCTGATTAACGTCTGCGCACCTACTCCGCCAGCTTGTGATTATCAGGTTGGTCAGACCATTACACTAAAAACTAGTGGGGGTAGCTCAGGGACTGGCATAAAAACCAGCTATGTATTGACTGATGCAAGTGGTAAACTAGTGCAGGTCTCTACAACACCATCGTTTTCCACCTCGGGGTTGACGACTGGTACATATCAGGCTTATGCACTGACCTACAACAATGACAACACAATCACTCATCTGGCCGCCAATGGCACTAATAATTTAAGTCAGGTTACGGCAAGCTGCCTGGACTGGTCGGATGCTCTGGTGATTACTATCTGTGCACCTACTCCGCCAGCTTGTGATTATCAGATTGGTCAGACTATTACACTAAAAACTACTGGGGGTAGTTCAGGGGCTGGCCTTAAGACCAGTTATGTATTGACTGATGCAAATGGCAAGCTATTGGTGGTCTCCACAACGCCATCATTTTTCACCTCAGGATTGACGGCTGGTACATATCAGGCTTATGCATTGATCTATACCAATGACAACACAATCACTCATCTGGTCGCCAACGGTACCAATAAGCTAAGCCAGGTTACGGCAAGTTGCCTAGCCCAATCCTCGGTTCAGGTGCTAACGCTTTGCGGTAATTGTAAGCCGATTTGTATGCCGATTTTGATTGCTCGGAAAAATCGTTGATCGCTAATAAAATGACTATGTTTATGAAAACAGTTTATCTCATTATCAGTATTGCGTTGTGCTTGCCCGCTTTGGCACAGTCTAAAGTTGCGCTAAGGATGGGTTTTAATGCCGAGCAAAACCGGTATGAAGTCTTTGCTCAACCCAACTTTTCTGCCAAGAATTTTATATGGGGACCCTCGCAGATATCAGTCGTTTTGCCTGCTAATCAATCGAAAGATCGCTTGTCAATTCGGAGTACCAGTGCTGGTACCTGGTCTGATAATTCGGTTGTCAATCACCCCCAGGCAGATCCAAATTCCCTCTTTCATGGGATTACTGGTTCGGGAGGAAAGTTGGATATGATAGCTGGAAATGAGTACCTTTTGTTTGATTTTACACTGCCGTCGGGTTACGTTGAAAATGTTCGATTGTTTCGTAACGGCATAGATCCGAATTCAGCACAGCCTGGTATGAACGGAGGTGACTTTAGCAATTATATGTCTGATCAGAATGGCGTGGATTATCTTGCCGTTGATAGTCGTCCGGTGGTTTTATCTGTACGTCAAGATGATTCTGCTCTCAGCGTCACTGATGAAGGGACTAAGGTACAGTTGATTGCCTATCCAAATCCTGCCCCTGCTGGCTCGTTTCGATTATATCTCAAAGGGTTCTCTCCCAATGAAACCGTGACGGTCGTTCTATATACGCTAACAGGTATGGAACAAAAGCGGCTAACAGACAAAGTAATCAACTTAAGTGGTCGGCAAATGTCTGTTCCCGCTACCGATGCTGCGTATTGGCTCTTATCGCTCGAGCGACCCACTGCCAACCAACGATTTGTTCAGCGGATTTGGGTAAAAGATTAAATTCTATGGTTTCTGTTGGTTCTATAGCTTGTAATTATTACAAGCTATAGAACCAACAGAATTTGAAATCCTTATAAACTAATAGATTATATTGTTTTTTGTATTGAAAAATTAGGGCAAATTTACGCTTGCTCAACTCCTATTATTGGCTTAGTAATATTATTTGAATTATTATCTATAATCATTTTATAAGGCATCGGATCACTCTGGTGCAACGTGTCAGACTACGGCATTTCTATAAGAAAGATTTGATTACATGAGCTAATGGAGGATTAATGAGTTAATTGTGCAAGTAATCCATAGAATACTTACTTACTCTATACCCATTTCCTTATCTACTAAAGCCTAAATAACGCCAGCAATGGATCGTTGATAATAAAATTAGAAATTAATCACGACTCAATCATTTGCATGTTTTTTAGCTTGTATTTTAGTCTTTGATTTATTGTGATCTGAGTATTCTTGAATTTGCTATAAATAATTAACGACTTTCAATAGCTAATTTCTTTAATTAATTCTTTTGTATAACAAGTAAATAAGAAAAACTAAGCTATTAATTACTATATTACTTTGTTGTTTGGGTAATAATAAGATTTTAGTATTGATCTAATAATTGAGTAAAATTAAAGTGCATTTTTTTTGTCGTATAAGATAGTCTCAAAAGTTACTCTAGTAGTGTTTATTTTCAATAACTTCAGTAGGAGTTTCTTATGAAAAGAATGACGCTCCTAAGATTTACTCCTAAAAGATTGTTCTTTTTGTGCGAAAATCCTAATAACTTTAGTTAGCAATTAATGAAAATTGTGAACTGGTAGAATGAAAATTATGTAAACCGTTAATCCTCTTTTTCTAGAATCTTATCGTATAAGCTGCGTGCATATTCCCGAGCACGTTTAAGCTGCATTTTAACCGCGCTTGGTGTCAGATCTCGGTTCAACGCAATATCATTGATTTGGATGCCGGCCTTATATTTAGCCATCAGGAGATCTCGTTGTTTCGGTGGAAGTTGATTGATTACCTGTTCAAAAGCCTGAAAATAAACCTCGTCAGTTACGGTGGGCCGGTTGCTGGTATATGAAGAATCGAGTATATAACTTTGTTGAAGAGTCCTGAGCTGCTTTTGCTTCCGAAGCTGGTCAATGCAGTAATTGACCGTGATAGCGTGTAACCAGGTCGTAAACTTTGCTTCGCGTCTGTAGTTTTTTAATTTTAGTGCCAGCGTTACAAAGATATCCTGCGTAAAATCCTCGGCATCAGCGGTGTTACCAGCGTAAAACAGGCATTTTCTATATACATCTTGATGATGCCGGGTATAAATTTGGGCAAAGTAATAGTTGCTACCAGTATTGATGTAGTGAGCAACCAGGTCTTGGTCAGAGAGATTCGCCATTGGGGATAGGAAGTTGTTTAATAGCTACTAGGTCGGTGTAAGGCATAGAATGAGGCTAACCTCTTCATGCGTACTTGTTGAGGTTCTTTAGAAAAGGAAAATAAACCGTGTGTACCTTTTTTATCATTAATGATCTTGTAGACAGGAGCCGACAGGCTCTTTGTTCTTGCTGCAAATTGTACACTTGTATTTCCCATTGAACAATAGAAGCTAGATCTGGAAACGGTTGCTTCTTTTCTTGTTCGCATAAACCAGTATAATGGGCAATAACTTGACCAATCAGTTCAATAGCTGTTTCATGTGTAATGGGAACTAATTCGGTTTTACTGATCATGGCAGTAAGTTTTTTGCTAAAAAATCATTAAAATAATACCAGGTAATAATGCAACACTTGAAATTTTTCTAAATTTCAGAAAATCAATTATAAAACTTTCGATATGAAAATATGCTAGTGCTTATCTTTATCAAAAAATTCTTTCATTTTAGCTATAAAAGCAATTAGACCTAAAATATTTTCTGAATATTCATTTTGAAATAATATATAATTTAATGATAAACTAAAATCAGAAAGATTATCATAGAAATCAAGATTATTGGTTTGCGCTTTTAGTCCATCTTTTACATCTAAAAGCTTAGAAAATAACGATTGAATTTGTTCTTCTTTATTTTTTAGCTGTCCATAATTCAGTTCGTTTTCTAATGTCCATGTACTGATTAAATAGTTGATATAAGGGTCTGTATGTTCTACTACATTTTTTGGTAGTAGTATTGCCGATTCAGTATTAGTGTCAAGATATTCGGGCCAGGATTTTGTTTCTTCTAATGTTAATCTGATACCGAAGGATCTATCGTCTAGGGTTATTAATTCACTAATAAATGAATACTGAAATCGCTTGTAGTTTAAATTAAGTTTGCTCAACAAAGTATCGAGTGCCAATATTGCGCCATATTTGAACCGATAAATAGTAATGCGCTCAGCTTGAGGTTCTATAACTGGTTGAATAATCAGTCCGCAGAGTTGTCCATTTTTCTCAATCTGCTCCACAACTTTCAAGTTGGTCTTAGGGAAATTAATCCCTAAAACTGCATTGACCAACCGACGGTGTAACACAAGTTGTCCTTTTCGACTTGTGTTACACCGACCATCTTCGTCCGGATTAAAGCGATATCGTTTAGAATAATCTATAGAATCTCGCTCAATGAAAGTATTAAGAATTTCGTGGCTCATTTTTAAAGTTATTGCAAAAATCAGCGCATAAAATCAGAAGTAGGATTGAAAACCTGAAGGTTGGATATGCTTAATTGTCTAACTGATTTAATAATATGTTTGAGTGGTTCTATTTTACTATATAGCTCATTCGTTTTACATGTTGACACTATTTGTATGTAGAAAGTATCATTTGGTGTAGATGAGCCTACTAACCTTTTCCGTGGAGTAGTTTTGGCAATTGACTTCCCTTTGCAGAACTATACCATCTGCCTATAACGAACGGATTTGCTTCCCAAAGAAGCCGCTATCTAATCCATGAAATTTGCTCAGTCTACTACTCAAACCATAGTTTTGATCGCTTTTTTCGCTGCTGTACTATGTCCTAAATTGTTTGCAATGACAACTGATTTAAAGCCGCTTAACCTTCGGACTGAATACAAAATAACCCCCGTAACAGATGTCGTAAAACCTCGTTTAAGCTGGGAGTTAACAGCTACAGGTAGGGGGCAGGTGCAAACGGCCTACCAGCTACTGGTAGCGTCATCATCGGAATTACTAGCTTCCGACAAAGCCGATCTTTGGAATTCAAACAAAGTGATTGGGAATACCACCAATCAGGTAGAATATGGCGGAAAGCCCTTGGCATCAAGAACCGTTTGCTTTTGGAAGGTTCGTAGTTGGGACAAAACCGGGCAGCCTGGCCCATGGAGTGCAACTGCCAAATGGGAAATGGGTTTGCTGAACAAAGCTGACTGGAAAGCAGAATGGATAGGAAATGATTTAACTGCACTAGGAAAAGGAAAGACGTATCAGTTGCCACCTGCTCCTTTTTTTAGGAAAGAAACTCAATTAAAAGGATCAGTTAAACGAGCAAGACTGTACGTTACGTCACTTGGTTTGTATGAATTTCAACTTAATGGCAAACGGATTGGTAAAGACTATTTTACGCCAGGATGGACCGATTATAACAAGCGGGTTTATTACCAAACGTATGATGTTACCTCCGATGTAAAGGCTGGTAAGAATGCGCTGGGAGCTGTTATTGCAGACGGTTGGTATGCTGGCTATCTTGGCTATGCACTACTAGTTGGGAATCCGGTTGTGAGAAATTTCTATGGCAATGTTCCACTTTTGAAAGCACAGTTGGAGGTAGAGTATACCAGTGGTGAGAAAGAAACGATTGCTTCTGATCAAACTTGGAAAACAAATCATGGACCAATCGTTGAAGCCGATTTATTGAACGGGGAGACGTATAACGCCAATTTAGAATTTGATAATTGGAGTAAAGCAGGCTATGATGATTCGAAATGGAAAAATAGCGCCATTTATCCAGATAAGCCAGAGCGGAAAATAGAGGCTTACCCAGGAAATACAATTCAGGTTTTTCAGGAACTGAAAGCAAAAACAGTTACACCAAAAGCCGGAGGGAGGTATCTTTTTGATTTAGGGCAAAATTTTGCGGGACTTGTCCGACTTAATGTAAAAGGAAATAAAGGCGATACAATCACCTTGAAATTTGGTGAAGTGCTATTTCCGAATGGGGAAATAATGACCGAGAACTTACGGAAAGCGCGGGCAACGGATACGTATATACTTAAAGGTAAGAAGGAAGGAGAAACGTGGACACCTAAATTTACGTATCATGGATTTCAATATGTAGAAGTGTCTGGGTTTAGAACAGCCCCCGGATTGGAGGCTATAACGGGCATTGTCCTAAGTTCAGCAACGCCATCAGCTGGTTCGTTTGAAACAGACAATAAGCTGATTAATAAGCTCTATGAAAACATTGTCTGGACACAGCGTTCCAACTATTTTGACGTTCCTACAGATTGCCCTCAACGCGATGAACGACTTGGCTGGACGGGTGATGCACAGGCGTATATTCAATCAGCGACCTTTAATAATGATATATCAGCTTTTTTTACAAAATGGCTCGTTGATCTGAATGATGCCCAGCGCGCCGATCATACGTATCCGATTTATGCGCCTGCACCCAATGTTCGCAAAACTGACACGTATTCTCCGGGCTGGTCAGAAGCTGGCATTATTTGCCCCTATACGATTTACAAAACCTATGGCGATACAAAGGTGATTCGTGAATTCTGGCCAAATATGGTGGCCTATCTCAAGTTTATGGAAGCGAAGAGTAAAGGCGAATACGTATATAAAGAAGCAAGTTTCGAAGATATTTCTCCTAAAGGTGGGTTTGGTGACTGGCTTTCGGTCGGTAAAAAAACACCCCCTGATTTGTTGGCAACGATGTATTATGGCTATGTAGCTTCTATGATGGCCGAAATGGCAAAGGCTATTGGCAAGCTCGATGAGTCAGCTTATTATGATGCCATTTTTACTAAAATTAAGCAGGCGCTTTTGACCCATTATACCGACAAAACGGGAAAATTTAAAACAAACAGCGCAGCGTATGGGGATGGAAACGGCTATGTAGATGGCGAAATGGGTTTTGATGGACATACGCAAACCGCCTATGCCAATGCGATTTATATGCACATGCTCATGCCCGAATTGAATCAAAAAGCAGGTAATTGGCTGGTCGATCTTATAAAGGCAAATAATAACAAACTCTCCACCGGATTTTTAGGTGTAAAGCCCTTATTACCAGCGCTGTCGAGTACAGGACATAGCAACGAAGCCTACAAATTGTTATTGAGTACAGAGTATCCTTCCTGGGGTTTTGAAGTAAAAAATGGAGCCAATACAATTTGGGAGCGTTGGAATAGCTATATTAAAGGCAAAGGGTTTGAAAATAATGCCGGAATGAATTCATTCAACCACTATGCCTTTGGCTCGGTAAACGAATGGTTATTTGACTATGCCGCCGGACTTAAGGTTGGTGAAGCGGGCTATAGAACATTCACAATTAAACCCGAAATTGCCAAAGAGGGAATCAACGAGGTGAAAGCTACTTATCGGTCAATTAATGGAATGATTGAAACAGGCTGGAAAAAAACTGGCTCAGCAATCAGTTTGACAATTACTGTTCCCGTAAATACTATTGCAACGGTATTTATTCCAACAACAAATCCAGCTACGGTATTGGAAGCGAAGAAAGCAATTAAAACGAATCCGGCTATAAACATTAAGGGGTTTAAAGAGGGCTATTTACAGGTAGAAATTGGTTCTGGTACGTATCAATTCACGTCCCAAAACTAAATGCCCAATCGTTCATTAATGAACATGATACATGAATGCCAGCCTACTAGATCAGGCATAAAAGGCTGTAAATTACTGCAAATCATACTGCTGATTTATGTTGAGTTGGTTGCTGCCTTAGGGGTAGAAGCCCAGCCGTTTATGTGTCGGCAGTTTTCGGCCAATGATGGGCTGCCATCGTCTTATTGTTTTACATCACTTCAGGATAGTGATGGTTACTTGTGGGTGGGTACCTACGGAGGAGTAGGTCGTTTTGATGGGGCAACCTTCAGGAATTTTACCGTTAACGACGGATTAGTCAACAATCAGGCGCTCACCTTTTGTCAGGATAAAGACCAGAATATCTGGATTGGTACCTTCAATGGCATTAGCATTTGGAAACACGGACGCTTTCGAAATATAACGAAAGCAGGCAACACGCCTATTGAACGTGTATTTGGGCTTACCAAAACCCATGATGGACGTATTTGGGCTACCTGTGAGCAAGGACTGCTGGTTTTCGATAATGCCGAAGCAACACCCAGACTTTTTCAACTCGATACGCAACAACAACCCGTCACTCATCTTTGGGGTGTCTGTCAAACGCCTTCGGGACAGCTGCTGGTTAGTAATACATATCACCTCTTTCTGCTCGATAAAGACCGGTTTGCCGAAATAAAATACCCTGATGGCCAGCCAATTAAAGCTCGCTGTCTTGTGCGCTTAGGAAATCAGATGCTGATTGGCACCTACGAGCAGGGACTACTCGAATACAAAGCGGGAACAGTTAAGCCAATGTATTCGTCGATTTTGCCCAGTAAACTGCGTGTATTTGATATACTGACCGACAAGCGACAGCGGTTGTGGCTGGCGACTAATCAGGGAGCCATTTGCATTGATAAGGGCAACGCCACGATACTGAGCACGAAAAACTACCTGCCCAGCGACAAGTGTCTGGGTATCAGCAAGGACACAGAAGAGAATATCTGGCTCACATCGCCCGAAGGGTTAGTGCAATGTAAAGAGCGATTTATTGATGTTTTTACCAAATCAGACGGCCTGCTGAACGATGAAATTTATTCGCTTGGTAAAGATAAAAATGGTGTGATTTATTTTGGCGGTTGCAATGGAGCCTTTACTGCCTACCGTCAGGGTACTTTGTTTCAGCCTTTTCAGGCCTTTAATGGAACGAAAACCAGCGGTCTGCCCATTCACTTTACCCGGTTCGACCACAAAGGTAATTTATGGATTTCCTGCGACGCAGAAGGAGTTTATAAACTCAGCGGTAATCAAATTGGAAAGATTACAACCACCGGAAAGTTTTGCTCATCTTTTCTTGAAGATACCCTAAACGACGCCATTTGGATGGGTAATCGGGAGCAATTATTCCGATACCAGCATGACCAGTGGACGTCCTTCAGTCCGCCACCGGCAATGGCCGTCGATGATATTCTGGCGCTCTACCAGGATAAACAAAATCGATTGTGGCTGGGCACGTATGGTTTGCGAATTTTTGACGGTAAAACGTGGACGAACCTGTCTAAAAAAACCAATACCGAAAACGTATTTATTCAGTCGATCAAAACAGATGCCACTGGTGCAATCTGGGTAGGGACGATTGGTAAGGGTATTCGGAAAATCCAACTGGATGAGAAAGGGGCTATTGTTTCGGTAGAGACGATCACCAGCCGTCAGGGCCTTCAGAACGACAGTGTACTCGATATTGAATTTGATAATGAGGGTCAGCTTTGGGTGGGCTCATTTGGTGGCATCATGCGTATTGACCTGAAGCGACCTAAAGAAAAAGGACAGTACGTATCCCGCATTTTCAATCGTACGAGTGGCATGCTGGATAATACCTGGCAAATAGTGTCGCTCTTAAAAGACAATGCAGGCGACATATGGGCGGGCACTTCGACTGGCGCTATGCGGTTTTCTATACGAGATATTCCGACCAACGCAACCAGCCCTCCGGTTCATATCGTGTCAGCTCAATTGTTGCAAAATGCCCATGAATTGCCCACTAGTGTCCAAACGATTCCTGTTAATGGCGTGCTACCCTACTACCAGAATGCACTCAATTTTCAGTTTACCGGTATTAGTTTAAGCGATCCAGCGGGCATTCGGTATACGTATAAACTGGCTGGTTTGCCCGAAGCTACCTGGTCAGCGTTTTCAAAGCAGAACAATATTAATTTTACTAATCTACCACCGAATACCTACACCCTGCATGTAAAGGCTATTAATGCCGACGGTGTAGAAAGCAGGCAGGAAGCAACATTTACGTTTACAATTAACCCTCCTTTTTGGAAAACCTGGTGGTTTCGGGTTCTCGTCGCTTTAGTAATAGCCAGTGCACTACTGGCAGCCGTTCAGTTCAGGATTCGCTTCCTGAATGAAAAGCATAAAACAGCTTTACAAATTAGTGAGTGGAAATTAAAGGCGCTCCAAAGCCAGATGAACCCCCATTTTATTTTCAACTCGCTCAATTCTATACAAAATTTTATCATTACGAATCAGCCGATCGAGGGCGTAAAATACCTATCGAAATTTTCCAAATTAGTCAGGAAGATATTAGAGAATTCGAACTACCAACAAATGAAGCTGGAACGGGTTATGGAAACCCTACAGATGTATGTTGAACTGGAAGCGATGCGGTTCAATCAGGAATTCAAGTATCAATTTGTTATTGGCGATGATGATATTCTTTATGACACCCTGTTGCCACCCATGTTGTTTCAGCCCTTTGTTGAAAATGCGATCTGGCATGGATTGATGCCTAAAAAGGGCGATAAATTCCTGCTGATTCAGATTGAGAAACAAGCCGATATATTGCTATGCGTCATTGACGATAATGGCGTGGGGCGAGCCAATGGTGTAAAAAAAGAAGGACACACCTCGCGTGGCGAATCGATCACAAAAGATACCTTTGACGCATTCAGTCAGCAGACAGGTAAAGAAGCAACTTTAACTATCATTGATAAAGTTGCCCCGTTGACAGGAACCCGCGTAGAAATCAGAATTCCTTTGTAGAACTACATATCTCTGGAAATTTGAGAGACAAAATCTGCACTAACTCCAACAGTTTTAGCTATTTGATCTGTAGTTAAAATGCCTAAAGCCAATAAATTTTTAACTGTTTCTACTTTAACCAGTAAATTTTCAGCCTCGCGTGCTTCCTGGATTTTCTGTTTCTCAGCCTTAACGGCCTCGGCATTGGCTGCTGTTATTCGAGCAAAGTAAGCCCGCTCTTCAGATGTCATCTTTCTAGTATCCAGCTCATCAATGGCTCGTTTAAGCCATTCCTCATTCCAGAAGTCAGGGTACTGAGTGGGCTCAGTTTTATGAAGCGTCTTCATCGTATAAACCAGCTTTTCTAGGTCCGTTTCAATATCAGCTACTTGCTTATTAAACTTAGCCAACTCTACAGTAATAAACGACATTTGGTGATCAATGATTTCACCTTGCTCACTTCGTAGATTGGCAATAGTGTGAAAGTGAGCCGTTGGCAAGATACTTTTGGCTAAGAAGGCAATTGCGTAAAGCTTAGGTAAATTTGCATAATCAAATTCACCTTTTTCGACTAAAGTATTGAATTTGTGAAGCGCATAAAAACGGTCCGCCGTCGCGGTTCATGCGTTGCACAAAGTAAGGTGCATGAGCCAATTGCATCTCGACAATAAATTGAGTGCCTTTTTCATCGGTACACGATAAATCGAAAATACCACTTCGACTGTCGATCGTTAGAGCTTCAAAGACGTTCTTATCGAATTTAATTTCACGAATAGGTATTTCTGATTTGATAAGAGCCTGTAAGGCTGTACGCAAAAATAAATCATCGGCTTCATTGCCAAATGTAGCTTTAAATCCGTAGTCAGAAATGATGGGAATGTATACACTTGCCTCCATTTTGCAAATGTATTGGAAACTTGGCTATATAAAAGGCTTGCGTATTTCCCGTCAAATTACTTCTCTTTCCAGCTATTGTTGCTTTCGTCAGCGTCCATGAAAATGCCTCCCTCCAGTGTTATCGACTGAATCTTCTTTTTAACGGGTATTTTTACAATTGCTAGTTTCTGGTTCGTCTGCCATATAGCTGGTGTCTGGTGAAAATTTTCAGTGGTGCCATCGGTGAATTTTACGACAATGTCCATTGGCGCTACATACCCTCCAATGTTCTGAATCGTAACGGCGCACTGAGTAGGGGAGGTCTCCACCTTTTGAATAGCAAAATCGATGTAGTTATTACTGAAGAACCAGTTGCTCCAGAACCAGTTCAGGTCTTTGCCCGATGCGCTGTTGAAACTGTAAAACATATCCCAGGGATTGGGGTGTTTACCGTGCCAGCGGTTGATGAACTCATGCAGACACTTTTTGAACTCAGTTTCTCCCAGTAACTCTTTGAGCGCCAGATACCCAATGGCGGCCTTCCCGTACTCATTATTGCCCATTGCCGCACCACTCAACACATTGGCGGGCGTTATGATTGGCAAATCCTGTTCGGCCGATGGATCTTTACTCCAATTTTCAACCCGAAACTGCTGGAAGTTTTTAGTTGCCTGTTCATTTCCTAAATCGGCCTGGCCAATCAGGTATTCAAAGGCGGTCGTCCAGCCTTCGTCCATAAATCCATAGCGGGTTTCGTTGACGCCCATGTAAAATGGGAACCATGTATGCGCGATTTCATGCTCGGCTACAAAGCGCGAAAAATTCAAATCGGTAGTCGTGCCGTCGTTCACCATCATTGGATATTCCATATCGGCAAACCCCTGAACAATAGTTGTTTTCGAGTATGGATACGGAACGCCGGGCAGGTTATTGGAGAGCCAATCGAGCGAGTGCCTCCCGAAACTAACCATCTGATGGAAGTCTCTGGCATTATCTAAAAAAGCAGCCTGCACACTCGACCGCCGGTTCGTTTTCTTATCGACCACAACGCTCGAAGCATCCCAGACGTAGTGGTTGCTAATGCACAATGCCATATCGGAAACGTAGTTGGCTTTCCATTTCCAGGAATTGACTGGCTGTTGAGTTGTTACTTGTTTGGCTCTTAAATCGGCGAGTGTAGCGACGTGAATAAGCGAATCGGTTTGTAGCGATTCGTTCAGGCGTTTGGCGTAGGTTGGTTGCAATACTTCGCTGGCGTTCTGTAAATCGCCAGTAGACCAGACTATGTAGTCTTTTGGGACATTTACGGTGAGCGTGTAATCATTAAAGTCGTTATAAAACTCCTGTGCCTCGGTAAATGTGGTCCGGTCCCAGCCGTAATAGTCATCATAAACGGCCACGCGCGGGTAGAAATAAGCCAGGAAGAACGTCGTCGAGTCGAGCATACCTTCCCGATTACTTTCTACAGAAACATCATAATGCCAATCGAACGAAAGTTTGACCGAATCCTTTGGCATCAGCGGTTTGTTTAGCGCAACCTGTTTCGATGTGGCAGGACCGGCATCTCGCCAGGGTTTGGCAGAACCATTCTCCGTATACTTATCGATGTGAATACCCGAAGTGAGATAGTCAGATGAGGCTGGTGCCTGACGGATAGCGCCTGCTTTATGACTATTCAGAATCAATTTGTAAATGAGTGTTGTCAGCGTATCCGGGCTGTTGTTGATATACGTAATTTCCTCCGTTCCCTGAATTGTGCGATTAGGCGGGGTAGCTGTAACCGTAATGGCATAGCGGGCAAAATTCTGCCAGTATTTCTTGCCCGGCTTGCCATCCATAGAGCGCGTTCCTTTCTGGTATGCCTGTTTCACATTGCGCGGCATGTATAAACTCTGGGCGTGAGCGGTTCCAACGGTGATTAAGCAAACTAAAACGAGAAGTCTCATAGTGGTATTGATAGAGTTAATAGGGTCGCTGTCTAGTAGATAACGAATGAATGGAGTCGTCGCAAGCTACTAAAAAAGCTAAAGGCTAAACTCATTATTGGGAAGAACGGCAAGGCAAAACGTGCTGGAAATGTGAATTCGTTTGTGATCAATAGGTGCAACAATTCAAAACGATGAAGGTTTAGCTGATAAACGCCTGACGTTATGGAACTACATCCTTTCACGATTGATATTCCACAGAAAGCTCTTGATGACCTGCACAAGCGGATTATGCAGACTCGCTGGCCCGATGAGATCGACGGTGCCGATTGGGATTATGGTACTAACTTGGATTACCTTAAAGAACTGGCTGATTATTGGCAGAATCAGTTTGACTGGCGAAAGCAGGAAGCTATGCTTAACAGGTTTCATCAGTTCAATACGACGGTCGATGGTTTTCGTATTCACTTTATCCACGAGCGGGGTAAAGGCCAAAAACCACTTCCTATTATATTGACCCACGGCTGGCCGGATTCGTTCTTCCGGATGTATAAACTCATCCCTTTACTAACCGATCCAGCGAACTATGGTGGTAACCTCGATGATGCGTTCGACGTAGTAGTTCCATCGATTCCGGGTTATGGCTTCTCAGATCGACCTCATGAGAAGGGCATGAATTCTCAGCGTATTGCCAGTCTGTTTACCCATTTGATGACCGAAACGCTTACTTATCCGAAGTTTGGTGCGCATGGTGGCGACTGGGGAAGCAGTATTACGGAGATGCTGGCCTTCGACCACCCGGAGTCTATGATTGGTATTCATTTGACGGATGTTCCCTATCACCATCTTTTTACGATAAAATCTGATGATTTAAAGCCCGAAGAACAGGCGTATTTAAAAGCTGGACAAGGCTGGCAAATGAGCGAAGGTGCTTATGCCATGATTCAGTCGACAAAACCGCAAACACTGGCCTACGGTTTGAATGATTCACCTATTGGATTATTAGCCTGGATTTTAGAGAAGTTCCGCACCTGGAGTGATTCAGATGGGAATGTCGAGCAGAAGTTTACAAAAGATGAACTGCTAACGAACGTCACTATTTATTGGGTAACACAGACGATCAATTCGGCAAACCGGCTGTATTACGAATCTCAACATACGCCATCAAAAACAACTACCGAACGAACTGAAGTCCCCACCGGTGTTGCTCTATTTCCCAAAGACCTGATTCCGGCGCCCAGAGCGTTTGTCGACCGGTTTTACAATGTACAGCACTGGACAGAAATGCCAAGAGGAGGCCACTTTGCCGCTCTGGAAGAACCCGAGCTCTTGGCGGAAGATATTCGGGCGTTTTTCAGACCGTTGAGGGATTTTGCTTAGCCGTTAATTATAATACCGTGATGGCGGGTTCTCAAACCTGACTTCACAAAACAATGGTGAAGAATAGCCCCTCTCCTGAAAACAGGAGAGGGGTTGGGGTGAGGTAGATCACAACTTACTTCTTCCCGCCTTTATCCAAACCTGCTTCGGCCAATAAGACAAGCAGAATCCGTTGCATACCAAGATAGCCTTTATCGTTCAACCACCACTCGTTCAGGGCATGTTCGCCCCCACCAGTACCTCCGCTACCAATGGTGATGGCGGGGATTCCTAGTGCAATGGGCGTGTTCGCATTTGTGGACGCTACATCCAACTGAGGCTCAGTGTTAAAATATTTTGTTGCGGCTATGGCTCGCTGTACGATGGCAGCCGTAGCCTCCGTTTTTCCTGAGGGCCGATCTCCGATCTTTTTAACGTCTACAGTTAGGTCAGGGCCTTGCCGTTTGATGCTATTCTCTTCTTTCAGCGCTCGTTGCACAGCCGCCTGGAGCAATTGATCAACTTCATTGAGTTTCTCCGGACTTTCGGAGCGCATATCAATTTCCATCCACGATTCGTAGGGAATCGCATTTACAGATGTGCCTCCACCCATAACACTTACGCTATAGGTCGTTTTAACGCCCTGCCGAGTGGCTTTATCGGCCGCAGTTGTGAAATAGTAAATGGCTTTTCCGGTGGCACTGTGCGGGTTAACAATACCGAACGAGCCGTAAGAGTGGCCGCCTGGCCCTTTAAACGTAACCCGATAGCGGTGCGAGCCCAGACCACGGTGAACAATGCTACTGATACCATCGCCATCGACCGCAATGTACGAATCGACTTTAGGACTGCCTGGTCGAAGTAAATGCTTTACCCCACGGAGGTCGCCCAGCCCTTCTTCACCCACTGCACCAACAAACAGCACATCGGCATCGGTCTCGATGGAGGCTTTCTCCATACCTTTCAGAACGGCCAAAATCGCTGTTAGTCCGCGTGTATCATCGCCAATACCGGGTGCGTAAAGGGTATCGCCGTGGTATTTTACTTTTACATCGGTTCCTTCTGGGAAAACGGTATCTAGGTGTGATTCGACTACCACCGTCTTCTTGCCTGAACGCCCTTTGCGCTTGGCCAGTACATTGCTTACTTCATCGATCCAGACCGAATCTGCCCCCGCTTCTTTCAGCATAGCCGCGTACTTTTTTGCCCGAACACTTTCCTTGAACGGTGGAGACGGAATTTCGGTCAGGGTAAGGTGATCCTGTTTTGTCTGGGGTTCCAGATCGATGAAAATCTGAAATGCTTTTTTTACAGAAGGCTGATTAGCCAAGGCTTGTACTTCATCCACATATCGTTTGTCTGGAGTAGCTTGCTGAGCCTGGATAGAATGAGTCGCGGCTAAAATCGTTACGAATACTGCGGTCGTTAGCGAGGAAATTTGATGCATAGAAAGCGATGAAGCAGGAAAACGTGCTGAAAAAAATATGAAATTAGACTATTCGATGTTTAGCCTGGTTGTAGTTCAAAAAATCACTGAAAGTCGGGTAAAGTTATTGTTTATTTGGCTAAATGAAGAAATACATACTGGCTATTTGGCTTACTTGGCGAACGAGTTGATTGAGGTCGACCAAAATGAAATAGCCTGAAACCATCCTATTTACGATAGTTTCAGGCTATTTCAAGTATGGACGTGGAGACTAAATTCCTAACGGACCACCCGCTGTAACGTCTGCATTAACGATAGGATGACGACTGGCATGGTGACTGCCAGGATGTTGGTCTTCTTCCTCTTTTGAGCGGGTATTCACAAATGATTCGGCCAAATCGGTCAGTCTTCGATCGGTTTCCTTTTCTTCGGCCAATGTCTTTTCCAGCAATTCTGCCGACTGGGTGAAGTCCAGCACGCGAGCCAGTGTCAACAACGATCCGTAGATGGCAATTTCGTAATGTTCAATAGCCTGAGCGCCGATAATTAGTCCGGCATCGCGCGTTAATGAACCCGACTCAGTTGATGAAGTAATTCGTTCTACATCATCAATAAGCCCATTGATACTTTCCGAAACCCGCTCTTCGGTTCGTATGCCAATAATTTTAAATATTTGTTCCAACCGCTCTACGTGAGTGCGACTTTCTTCCTGATGTTGTAGAAATGCACTGCGTACTTCGTCGGTTGTGCTGGCCTTGGCTTGCTTACCTAATGCATCGACGGCCTGATTCTCTGTGTAATACACACTTTTCAGTTCGCTAATAAATAGGTCTCTCAATCCTTCATCGGTCGTGGAATCATTCCCACTAAAAAAACTTGCTATTCGATCTGCCAGAGCTGCCATAATATGTTGAGCTTTTAAATAAACTATTCATGTCTAAGATGTTCAATACCCGCCACTAAATCTGTGCCAAGATCTGACTACTAGTATGTTACGAACTCAGAAACGATAGTATGATTATGTTTCTCCACAAGTTTTGTAGAGTATTATCTCTTTAACGCGTTTTATGACAGCAGTGTTGCAAATCCTGCTTAACTGATTGGAATGCCCTAATTCAGTTTCGGTTTGATTAACGCAAGAATCTCATTCCCTAATTTGAGCGATTGCTGATAATCGCGTAAGAGTTCTTCACGCGTAGAGCGTCGAATTAAGAGTGCATTTTGAAATTCGGCTTCACCTGTAATGGCGATCCAGTTAGTCTTTTGTGCTTCACTAGCCTTTCCCGCCAGCGAGAATCGTCGGAGAATATAAGGACCTATTATGGCGTTCGTAGTTTCCAGCTCGGCCGTTTCAACCTGTACAATAGTTTCATACTGTTTGTAATAATCAAACAATGAATTCTTGAGTGGAAAGCTCCGGATAACCTGCATATTGCCCGTACTTTTTAAGTCCGAAAAAGTAGCATCTTCGGCTATAAAACGGGGCCGTTTAAACGAAAATCGGATGTTGTCGGCAAATTGAGTATAGTCTGCTTTGGGCGTTTGCGGATTGAGTTCGGAGAGTTTCTGGGTTCTCTGAATAATCTGCCGGGTTTCGTCCATCACCTCTTTTAGTTGATTCAAATCTGTCCTGATATCGCTATATAGACCCTTTAGATAAACCTGTTCAAGTTCCTGTTTCTGCTTCCCATCTTTCCACTCATCTACCGCAAACGAAATGGTAATACTGAAAATAATGACGATAACTTCCAGTACATATTCCGGCCATTTTTCACGGAGAAGATTATATAGTTTCGTCAGGCTTGTGACAGGTTTGGATTCCGTGGATGCAGGTTTCTTGGCCATGTATGCGTCGTACGTCAGATTTACGTCAATTATACTGACTTAGTCGCTAATAACCAGCGGCTTGTCCATCTTTGCGCATCTCAGTAGCACCCCAATAAACACGATTAATAGCATCCCACTGAATGGCTTGATACCCACCAAAGAAATCGGTTGGGGCCAGATGATGCCCACGAGCTTCCAATGCGGCTCGAACTTCAGGTGAAATGCCGCTTTCCAGCGCTACCCGACCGCCATCGGTCATGCTTGTGCCGATGGGTTCGCTACTCCCCGAATGGCTAAACCGAGCGGCATCTCCCGCTTCCTGTACATTCATGCCGAAGTCGATGATGTTGCACAATACCTGCAAATGGCCTTGAGGTTGCATAGCTCCTCCCATAACACCAAAACTTAAAAACGGCTCGCCATTTTTGGTGACGAAACCGGGGATAATCGTGTTGAACGGACGCTTGCCAGGTGCATACACATTGGCGTGATCAGGTCGCATGTTAAAACTGGTTCCCCGGTTATGAAAGACAAACCCCAGGCCATCGGGAACCATGCCGCTGCCAAACTCCAGCATATTGCTTTGGATAAGCGATACTATATTGCCCTGATCATCAGCCACAGTCAGGTACACGGTATCGCCGGCACGGAGGGCTGAATCGCCTGCATCAAGGTGTTCAGATGCTTTCTTCGGGTCGATCAGTTTTCGACGTTTGGCGGCATACTCTTTGGTCAGCAGCCAGTTGATAGAGGCTTTGCCAAAATCAGGATCGGCGTAGTATTTAGCCCGGTCTTCAAAGGCTAACTTCTTAGCTTCGATTAGCACATGTAGATACTCGGCGCTATTATGTCCCAGGCTCTTTAGGTCGTAACCTTCCACGATATTCAGCATTTGTAATACTGAAATGCCCTGGCCATTAGGCGGTAATTCGTGAACATCGTAGCCTCGATAATTGACCGAAACCGGCTGAATCCATGTACTCTGATGTGTTGCTAAATCGGCCTTGCGCAAATACAAACCCGCCCTACGTGCGTAGCGATCAATGGCATCAGCTATGGCTCCTTTGTAAAAAGCATCCCGCCCACCTGTCGCAATTTTCTCGTAAGTGGCCGCTAAATCTGGATTACGAAATACTTGCCCCTGAGTGGGTGCCTTACCATTAATGAGAAACGTCTTTCGAAAATTAGCAAACTCGCTGATGATCGCTTCGTTCGCTGCCAGCCGATTGGCGGCTACCTGCCAAGAATAAGCAATCACTTGTGGAACCGGAACACCTTCACGGGCATATCGTATACTCGGTGTCAGCAGGTTATGCATTGGTAGTTTACCGAACCGCTTATGTAGTTGAAACCAGCCATCCACAGCTCCAGGTACAGAAACCGATAGTGGGCCATAAAGTGGAATGTTCGGCTGGTTGCCCAGTACTGTTTTCAATGCGTCATACGTCAGGCCTTTGGGCGAGCGTCCGCTAGCGTTAAGTCCATATAGTTTTCGGTCTTTCGCCGACCAGATGATAGCAAATAAATCGCCACCAATACCTCCGTTATTGGGTTCAATAACACCGAGAGCGGCATTGGCGGCAATAGCTGCATCGACGGCAGTGCCGCCCTGTTTCAGAATATCCAACCCGATTTGCGTAGCCAGTGGATGACTGGTTGCAATCATTCCGTGTTTTGCCAGTATGGGGCTACGCGTCGCAAAATTAGGTCCCGTAATCCGGTCGCCCTTACCCGTCGATTGGCCGTACAGATGAGGAATTACTAAATACAGGAGGGCTAAACAATAGCAGATGCAGGTACGTAGCGGATTCATGGATTTGAGCTAAAACTTTGTGTTCTCTGCGTCTCTGTGGTTAATCAAGTGATGTTGTGCCAGAAAACGTCACTTTATCCAGAGCTTGTTATTGACGACCTGCGCGATGACTTGCTCGCGATAATTCCGACTGATTGGGATGCGATGGGACTGAATGAAAATCTCATTACCCTCAATACTGTCTATTTTATTGGTCGAAACCAGATAAGATTTATGCACTCGGAGAAATGCATGGCTAGTTAAATTCTGCTCTAAGCTTTTCAGGTTCAGGAGAGTTATGTACTTGCCTTTGTTAGTGAAAATGGTCACGTAATTTTGCATACCCTCAATAAACAGAATGTCTTCGAAGTAAAGTTTTTCGTATTTATTGCCGCACTTGATAAAGAAAGAATCATCCTCCGATTCTACTTTTTGCGGACTTGTTGAGGATGACTTCGTCAGGAGCTGGTGATAATCTTTGGCTTTGTTGGCAGACTTAACAAAACGATCAAACGTAATGGGTTTGAGCAGGTAATCCAGCACGTTTAACTGGAAACCTTCCAGGGCAAAGCTAGGGTAAGCCGTTGTGATAATTACCATCGGGGGATTCTGCACGATTTTCAGGAAGTCGATGCCGTTCATTTTTGGCATCTGGATGTCCAGAAAGATCAAATCGACAGGCTGTTTATCCAACAAGGCCATGAGTTCAAGCGGATTCTCGCACGTACCAGTCAGGTGCAGAAAATCAACTTCTCGCACGTAATTAGCCAGCCCTTCCCTGGCTAGCGGCTCATCGTCGGTAATAATACAGTTGATCACGAGTTTGTTGGTTGTATGTGTCGAGCGTCCGGTTAGGCCATTTGTAAAGATGATGAAAGCACAGACTCTGTCAGCGTGAGTCGCAGCTTTACGTCAAACCGGTTCTGGTCATTTTGTATCTTCAGATTATACTGTCCTGGATAAAGTAAATCCAGCCGCCGTTGTACATTTTGTAAGCCAATTCCTCCCGACTTAACTACTTCATTGACAACATCCGATGACACACTATTGGCCACCCGAAAGTTCAGTTGTTGCTCGTTCAGATCTAATTCGATTGTGATCCAGTTGGATCGATTAGTATCTCTGGAAACGTGTTTAAACGCATTTTCAACAAAAGTCATCAGGATAAACGGAGCTATCTCTAAATGGCCCATGTAAAGCGGTTTACTAGCAAACGATACCTTTATGTTGCTGTTTTGGCGGAGTTTTTCCAATTCAATAAAGTTTTCCAGATAGGTAATCTCCTTGCCTAAGGGAATCTGATGATCGTTACAGTCATAGAGTTGATACCGCAACAATTCAGAGAATTTGGCCAGCGAATCGGAGGCCATATTGGGGTTTTTATGAATCAGAAAGAAGATGGAGTTAATCGTATTAAACAGGAAATGAGGATTGAACTGATTCTTAAGGAATTTCAATTCGGTTTCCAGCTTTTCTTTTTCCAGCAGTTGTTGTCGTTGCCGGGTTTGAATCCAGTTTTTGGTCAATTTAATACTCATGGCTAACGTCATACTGGCCACCGTTGATGGCAAAGCATTGCTAAAAAACGTATTGAAGCAGGCCGATTGGCCGAACAACTCTGCTATCGTTTGTCCACTCGCGTAGGCACTGAAATAATACCCTCCGACAATACACAGTGTAGCGCCCAATATGATCAAGAGCAAATAGCTGATATAGACTACAAATCTGTTTTTTTCCAGATACCTGGGCATCAGAAAATACAGGTTGAAATAGACCGCCATCGCCTGAAAAATGACGTAGAAGCTGTACTTGAGCGCGTAGGGCAGGACGGCTAATGACTGAAGAACCTTGATAGGATTGCCTAGCGTTACAACCCACCAAAGGTAATGGTAGACAAACCAGAAGGGGATATGGTAGATCTTGTATCTAACAAACCAGCTCTGGTTCAATTTGCTATAAAACGAAACACTCATTTTTGCTCAAAATTTCGACTTAGCCACTTCTTACCAAGTTACGTAAATTGAATCAGTTTATGCCAGTCTAATACGTGAATGACACGCAGTAATTGATCAGATGCTCAACTGGTTAGATGACCGACATTGTGGCCCGCTTAAACTGCCTATTACTGATTGTCATGCATTTGGTCAATAATAGGCTACCTGTAGTCAATTCCATTGTTGAATCGCCCTTATAACTCCTTTCTTTGTCGAACCTGGAAGACTAAAATCAAACCAGGAAAGTGTAACATGAATAAGGCCGCTCTTGTAAACCGTAGGGATTTTCTGAAAATCGGCACACTCGCCAGTGGGGGACTGTTGATCGCTTTTGCTATGCCTGCTAAAGCAACACAAATCCTATCTGCAACACTACCAAGTGCGGGTGCTTCGCTGAACACATACTTACGGATTGGAGTGGATAACCGTATTCACATAATTCTCTCGAAGGTAGAGATGGGGCAGGGTATCTGGACCACGTTGCCGATGTTGATTGCCGAAGAGTTGGACTGTGCCTGGGATAAGATAAAAGTAGAACCGAGTCCGCCGGGGAAAGAAGGTGATTTTCTGGAGAATCCCGTTTATCGCTCAACCGGTGGATCGGAAACGACCATACAGGAATTTGATCGCTGTCGTATGGCAGGTGCAACGGCCCGCATGATGCTGGTAACCATTGCGGCTAAACGGTTGGGCGTAAAACCGGAAGAGTGCCGAACTGAAAATAGCTATGTCATTGCTGGTGAGAGACGAATTAGCTATGGCGAAGTAGCTACTGAAGCGTCGATGCTCCCTGTGCCTACGGTAAAACTCCGCGAACCTACCGACTGGAAGTATATCGGGAAATCGCAGAAGCGATTGGATACGCCCGAGAAGATTAACGGGAAAGCAGTCTATGGTCTGGATATTGAATTTCCTGGTTTACTAACAGCCGTTGTTGCTCATGCCCCTGTTTTCGGAGGGAAAGTAAAATCAGTTGATGCGACCAAAGCAAAAGCCGTAAAAGGTGTTCGCGACGTGGTTCAAATTCCGACTGGCGTTGCGGTTCTGGCGGATAATTTCTGGGCGGCTAAAGTCGGCCGTGATGCGCTGAAAATTGACTGGGATCTCGGAGTAAACGCAACACTTGACAGCACTACACAACTGGAAGATTATAAGCGAATCGCTAAAACGGAGGGGTTAACCATCCGGAAAAAAGGAGATGTGGATGTCGCCTTAACCAAAGCAGTAAAAACCATTGATGCGACGTTCAGCCTTCCTTATCTGGCCCATGCTCCAATGGAACCTCTGAACTGCACAGTGAAGATTCTACCAGATAAATGCGAAGTATGGACGGGTACGCAATCGCATTTACTCCATCAGGCAGAAGTCGCTTCATTTTTGGGCTTTAAACCTGAGCAGGTTCAGTTTTATACGCCTGCTCTGGGTGGGAGTTTTGGCCGACGGGGTTCCTTTAGTTCCGACTGGGTGATGGAAGCGGTACATATTGCTAAAGTGAGTGGCAAGTTTATCAAGCTGGTCTGGTCGCGGGAAGACGATATCAAAGGTGGCTATTACCGGCCGGTTTATGTGCATGCCGTACAGATTGGGATCAACGCTGATGGGTTTCCAATGGCGTGGCGACATCGTATTGTTGGGCAATCACTCTTCACAAATACACCTTTAGCTGATATGATCGTCCAGAAAGGAATTGATTATAGTTCGGTTACGAGCGGAGCTCCTTATTCAGATTCTGTTCCCGATCATTCCTTTGAGTTGCACACCACATCGGTAGGTGTTCCCGTTTTGCCCTGGCGATCGGTGGGAAGCACCCATACCGTTTTCGTCATAGAAACTCTGATTGACGAACTGGCAGCTATGGCAAAAGCAGACCCCGTTGCCTACCGACGTTTGTTCTTTAAAAATCATCCCCGGCATCTGGCGGCACTCAACCTGGCAGCCGAGAAAGCGGAATGGAATAAACCCTTACCTAAGGGGCAGTTCAGAGGTGTAGCCGTCTGCGAGGCAATGGGCAGCTATGTTTGTCAGATCGTTGAATTATCCATTGCTGATCAGCAGGTTCGGGTGCATCGTGTAATATGTGCCATTGATTGTGGGCTGGCTGTCAATCCTGATGGCGTTCGTGCCCAGATGGAAAGCGGTATTGTGTACGGACTAACGGCTGCTCTGTATGGCGAAATCACAATTGAGAAAGGGCAAGTGAAACAAAGTAATTTTCACGATTACCGCATGTTGCGTATAAATGAAATGCCTGTAATCGATGTCCATATTGTGCCCAGTACCGGAAAAATGGGTGGCGCCGGTGAGCCAGGTGTTGCGCCTATTGCTCCGGCAGTTGCCAATGCTCTTTTTGCCGCTACTGGAAAGCGAATCCGGAGCTTACCTGTTCGACTTGAGAAGTTGATGAAATCCTGATCAGGTAATCACCCAGCTTAGCACCATCACACCCGCCAGCCCTGATACCGAAACCAGCGTTTCCATAATCGACCAGGTTTTGAGCGTATCGACCATCGAGAGTTGAAAATACTCCCGAAACAACCAGAAACCCGTGTCGTTGACGTGCGAGAACATCATACTCCCGGCACCAATGCTCAACACCATCAAATTCGGCTCTACGCCAGTGGTTGCTAATAAGGGCGATACAAATCCCGCAGTCGTAATGCCCGATACCGTCGACGATCCCACGCATACCCGAATAAGTGCGGCCATGCCCCAGGCCAGTATATAGGGGTGAACTGACGAGTCCTGCATCATGTCGGCAATGGATTGATTTACCCCGCCATCGGTTAGTACTTGTTTTAGGGCACCCGCCCCGCCAAAAACCAGGAAAAGCATGGCCACATCTTTGACGGCATCACCCAGTAGGAGCGTAACTTCGGGCATGGTTTTGCCGCGCCATATTCCGAGTGTGAATAGCGCCACCAGAACCGCAATGAACATACTAACGATAGGCTCCCCCACAAACAAAAGAATCTGCTGAAGTATTGAATTCGTTGGCAAAAAGGGACTTACAACTGTGCTCACGCCAATCAGAAGAATCGGAAGTAAAACCGTTAGGAAGCTCACGCTGGTCGATGGCATTTGATCTTCCTGCAAATCGGGAGCGATGAAGGCTGGATTGGGTAAAGTCGTGTACCGTTTGAGGGTAGAGCCAAACAACGCACCCGAAATCAGAATGGCTGGAATCGATACGATGATACCATAAAAGAGCGTCAGGCCCATATTGGCATTGAACTGTTTCAGAATGGCCAATGGGGCCGGGTGAGGTGGTAGATAGCCCTGCGTAACCGACAACGAAGCCAGCATAGGCAAGCCAATGTACAGGGCGGGCAATTTATACCGATAGGCTACTGTAATAACCAAGGGAGCCAAGAGCATAAATCCTACTGAATAGAATAAGGGCAACCCTACAATGAAACCCGTTACCAGAAAAGCCCATCGAGCGTGTCGCGTGCCCACTAACTCCATCATATTGACAGCAATTCGCTGAGCGGCACCACTTTGAGCAACTAATTTTCCAAGCATTGCACCTAACGCAATAATGGCCGTGATGGACCCTAATGTACTGCCAATACCTTTCTGGATGGCGTCGACAATGGCTAATGGTTTCAGACCAAGTGCCAGTCCAACACCTATAGAAACAGCCAGAAAAGCAAGAAACGTGTGTAGTCGGGCAACCGAAATAAGGGCAATCAGGACCAGAATGCCAAGGAGGGTGATGGTTAAGGGCATGACCAGATAGAACGAATCTACTCGGCAAACGGGAATATACAGTTGATCTACTTACCTAATTCATGTCTCAATGCAATTTGACCTTATAGCGGTAGCGACCTCTGAAATACTTACTCATTTTTATAACTACCCGATTTGGGTCCGAAATCCAGAAGGTAGCATACACGTCCTGCGCCCAGCAGACCCAGAAATAGAAAAAAACGGCTCATGTTGAAACGAATCATAATTTGAGAACTGTACACTATGACTTTAATTAATTAGCGACAAATGAGAAAAATGACAAATTTTAGATTGAAAATTCTATTAAATGAATTTTACGTGCTAGTATAATACAGGTTTGATTTTATCTACTATAAAATTAGTTTAAACTATTTAATGTTATTATTTGTAACATTATCTCAAAATTTACGTCAACAAAACCACAGATATTTATAGTTATGAGCAACGAGAATCAACTTTTGTATTTTGTATCACAATCGTATCGACAGGTTCAGTTATCGGTTGAGAAAGGTAGTCGCCCTTATTCACACAGTGAATTTTTGAGTCAGTTTAACAGGCTGCTGGAAGCCTCGGGCGACGAAGCCTATACCCGTCATCTGACGATTCAATTAGTGGAAGAGGCTGCGCAATACAAACAAACCACCGACTATCTGCGTCAGGAAATGGCGTTTGAAATCCAGGTATCGATCATTGGTGACCGGGCAACTGCGGCTACAGTTGATCGGTCAAACTACAGTTCAGACTTGTACAACCGACGCTTACATCGGCAAACAACTCGTAAAGGCCATCTTGTGGCTGAATTAGTTTAATTCCCGAACAAAGCGATCTCGAAGGGATACCATGTTTATAGTTAACCGTTATTTATTATAAACATGGGAATCCTTCGGATTCATACCTCAAGCCAATCAAACAAATATTCCTGTTTGAATTCGATTTGAAATTTTTGTAGGAACGTCATGTATTCCTCTCGAAATGTCCTGTTTCGGTGATGCTCTTTTTGATTAGCGATATAGGCAATTACATTGTCTAATGCAGAATGGCTATATGAAAAAGCTCCATAGCCTTCTTGCCACTCAAATCTGAATTTGCAGAATTGGTTATCCAGAATGAAAGTGTTCGATGACTTTTTTATTTCTCTAACCAAGTCAGACAAACAACAGGATGGTTTCATGCCAATCAGAAAATGAATGTGATCTGACATTCCATTGATAGACAGCATTTTTTGCCCTTTATTCTGAACAATGCCGGTTATGTATTTATAAAGATCTTCTTCCCATTCTGTACATATCAGGCTATTTCTCCCTTTGACTGCAAAAACAATGTGGATATAGATTTGAGAAAATGTGCCAGGCATAGTTTGATGGCTATAGATTCAATCCAAATTTTTGTATGACCCCCTCAGGGTCACATGTTTATAGAGAATGGTCAGATCATTTATCTATAAACATGTGACCCTGAAGGGGTCATACGTATCTACATTGACGGGAAGCTAGTTGTAAAGTAACCTTACGCCTTCAACATCAAATTCAATAACTTCCTGTCCAGCTTATGGCCGTACCAATCTTCGTAGGCTACGTCGGTGCGGCCGGAGTCGAGAATGCCAAATGAGCCTACAAACTCCCAAAGCGCAAACCCAATTCCGTTGCTCGACAGAATATCAAGCACATCTTTAAACCAGGCCAGAAACACATCGTGGGGTGTTTTGTTCCAGCAACCGCACTCGCCACAGTGTACACCAACCCCCTTGTTTACCAGATCAATCCAGGGCTGATAGAAGGTTTCGAGCATGGCTCGACTCAGGTACTTGTCGCCCACTTGTCCCGGCCATTTGGGTTCTGGTAAGTGATCTGGATCTTTATTTGCCCAAGGCGCTTTGTAATGCGAAATGATGCCCGGATTGTAGCCCCGACAACTTTGGGCAATGTTCAGATCGGCGATGGCGGGTATTACCGATGAGCCGGTATCGTTCCCATCTGCGATGATAAGATGGGTTTTGTTTTCCTTCCAAATTGCTTCTGACGCGGCTAGTGCCACTTTTCGATACACCTCCCCCGGTACAGTACTGCGTTTGGAATGCTGATCATTCATGTCGGCCCGCATACTGGGTTCGTTCAGCAAATCGAAGCTGATTTTCTTCGACGATACGTTCTTATACCGTTTGGCCCACATGTTCCAGTGAAAACAGAATGCATCGAGTGCCGCCTGATCGGTCCAGAGGTTGTAGGGCTCATGAAAGCCTTCGTTCACGCAGTAGCCCGGTGCGCGGTGCAGATTCAGACTGACATGCAGGTTATGTTTATGCGCCATTGCTACAAGCGCGTCAATCCGATCAACGGCTTGCTGATCAATATTGTACACTTCTTCTTGTGTGATGTTCCGGCTCCGGTCAAACTTCAGGTAAGCTGGATATGCCATCGGAATCCTTACGAAATCGAAGCCCCAATCTTGCATCCATTTGAAATAGTCTTCCTGGGTAGCTGGTCGACTATTCGCTGGATCGGGCGAGAAGAAATCGAGCATGTTAAAGCCTTTCCATTTCGGAAGCTTGTTCTTCGCTCCGTTCTGCGATGGCGACGCGGCCAAAAGTTCCGTTCCGGCTGTGCTCAGAGCTGCCGTAAGCAAGCCTGTATTCTGAATAAACGTCCTTCGTTGCATGCCACGTAGAGCACCTTTAACCTAAATTCTACTTGCTGGTTGCTAGGAGTAATACTGTCTATATCAGGTAAGAACAACGTGCTTATGCCTGATATAGACAAGGTTCTTTATTGCGTCACAGTACGACTTAAATGAAAGGAGCCCGTTAGCGCTGTTTTCTTCTGAAGCATGGCGGGACACTTCCCGGAGACTTTGTAGACCGTAGCCGTAAAACTCCCTTCAACGATCTCTCTACCATCTTTACGCTCCACGTTGGTTATTGTAACCCCACCTGATGAAAGTACCAGATCACCTGTGCATTCGTAGTAATAGTTAATACTACCATCGCCTACGGCTGAGGTGTTTCGATACCCTATAAGAGCACGATTTTCCTTGACAACTTCGGTGTACGGATAAGAACCGGTTAGGTTATCAGGACCATGGTATATAGAAATTTGAATATTGGGCACCCATCCCGCTTCACCACCTACGATTAAGACCTTATCATAAATTCCTGTATAGGACATAACGGGCCAGTCGAAGGCGACTCCATCAATCGTACCTCTGAAATAATCATCTGTTTCAATATAAATGCGTTTAAGCAGATAAGCCTTTCGGGATCGCTCTTTAAACGTAATTTCGGCTACGACTATGATCGGGTTGTGAGGAGGATATTTATTAGGAGCCGTGTAAACAGCCTGATATCCTTTGCCTGTGACCTGCCCATTGGCACCACCATCCAACACTGACCATGCTACATCTTTAATCGTCAGGGATTCTCTGTCAGGATTAACCAATGGTTCTATAAGTATGGCTTCTGAGATCTCCAGTTTTATGGACTCGCCTAATTTGGCCTTTTTTCCATCAGCCGGATTCCCATTAACATCCAATAATTCGAGTTTAGCGAGTTCGTATGCACTCCAATCGCTGAAGTGAGGCATAGGCACTGAAATCTGCTGGTTGGTGGTATCTACCTGCACGTCTGCTGCTCGTACCCAGCGCTGGTCGCTTCCCTGGTAGCCCACCTGGAGCAGGTCGGGATCATTTGCAGCTACATCAGCCGTATTATAATGAACGGTCAAAGTAGCTGGCTTGGCAAATTGTGTACCGTCTGGCGAAAAACGATAGGCCATCCCCAGACCATTAGGAACCTCGTTGGTTATGGGCTGAATGGTGATAGTAGTAGCTTTCGTGACGGCACCAGCAGGTAAAACTAGTTTAACTGTACCATCAGGCGTAGTAATCGTACCACCTTCGGGGCCAATGGTTTGAGTTGTGGGAGCGCCTTGCGGTTGACCAATCGGGGTCGCATTTTGGGCTGGGTTGTTGGGTTGAGTATCTGGTGGGCCTGGAGTAACAGCCTGTTCCTGATGTTTGCAGGCGGTAAGGCAACTCAGGATTGCCCAACTAATGAATAAGATATGCCGGAAGTTCATAGCGGATTGTTGTTTACAATTGACGGTGCAAAGTTTTATCTGGCGTCATTTGAAACCATACACTATCTGCCTGAACTGCTCAAACCTATGGGTAAACGGAAGGAGCTTCTGCTTGAATTGTAAGGACTGAATCGAGTGTATAAGCGCATTGGTCTATTCCGCTGAACAGGAAAGTTGCCTGATAGGAATGTATGAGAAGAACTAAGTAAAAAAGAGGTTCATGAAGCCTTATAGAACAAGCCTATGCTTCTGGCTCGTGCGGCCATTTCTGCAATTGATGAATTAAAAAAGAAAACCGATAACCATGAAAAAAACCTTTTTCTCGTTGTGTTTAGCAACCGTTTCATTACTCAGTTTGACAGACAGTTTTGCCCAGAAAGGCAAGCTTTACACATTTCCAATTGGGGTTGAGTCGTATACCTATCGGGCTAGCTTCCCGAAAAATGTCATAGCAACCTTAGATACGATCAAAGCACTGGGTATCACTGATATGGAAGGGGGAGCACCCAAAGGAATGACCGAAGCAGAATTTAAAAAATTATGCGACGAGCGAGGGATCAAAATCTCAGCAACGGGTGGCGGATACGAGGAGTTGGCAAAAGATCCTATGCCAGCGATTAATAAAGCAAAAGCGCTAGGTGCTTCGTTTATTATGTGCGCCTGGATTCCTCATCAAAAGGCGAGTTTTAACCTGGATAATGCCAAAAAAGCCGTCGAGGATTTTAATCGGATCGGCAAAACGATGAAGGATAACGGAATTACTTTCTGTTATCATAATCACGGCTACGAATTTCATCCGTACGAAGATGGTACGCTGTATGATTACATTGTTAAGAATACCAATCCTCAATATGTATCATTCGAAATGGACATCTTGTGGACGCAACATGGTGGTGCAGACCCGGTTGCCTTGCTGAAAAAGTACGGTAGTCGCTATAAACTCATGCACCTGAAAGACCTTAAAAAAGGCGTTAAAGGTGATTTGACGGGAGGCACACCACCCGAAAATGACGTTGTCCTTGGCGATGGTCAGGTGAACATTCCCGAAATTCTACGCTTAGCGAAAAAAGCGGGCGTGAAGCACTATTACATTGAGGATGAAAGCAATAAAGAATACGAACAAATGCCCAAGAGCATTGCCTATTTGAAAAGCTTGAAAGAATAAGGCTTCATTAAAGGAATAGATCATAAAAAGAGCAGCTAATCAGATCGGTTAGCTGCTCTTTTTATGATGAGAAAAGTAAGCACCAGGGAAAGGTATTGTGTTGTACTGAAGCGGGAAGGCTTAGGAAATTACTTCGCTTTTGCTTTAGAGAGGGTTTTGTTGGCCTGTCGGATTGTTTCATGCGATAAATCGTAGGTAAAGCAACTTTCCCAACCCTTAAAATCGTAGTGCCACCACTCCCAGGGGAAAATGGCGAAACCGACCTTTTCCATCGCTGATCGCAAAATGGCGCGGTGGGCCAGCGATGCACTGTCAGAATCCATGTAGTTATGATAAGCACGTGGTGTCGATTCGTCATAACCCGAAGGCATCGACAATCGTTTGCCGGTTTTTAGATCGAAAAGTGATAGATCGATAGCCATACCCCGGTTGTGTTTTGATCCTTTTCTAGGGTCGGCCACAAAGGTAGTGTCGCCGTGTTCTTCGTAGAAAAGTACAGTGATGGCATAAGGGCGATAACCATCGAAGAGCAACAAGCCAAATCCTTGCTTTTTCAGGTTTTCGCTCGCCTGCCGAATAGCCATGGCAGCTGGCTTTCGCATGAATACATCTGCCGTCGGATAGAGTTTTCGCTTTAGAAAATTGGTCGTATCTGCATAGGTAACGTCAAACTGAGCATCCGGCAAAATCTGACGCATATCGACCAGCTCATTATCGGGATCAGCCGTTACGATTTTTTTGTAAATTTTTACATCATTGACCACCGGGAGGCCATACTTGCTTTTAGGGAGGTCATACGTCATTGGCTGGGCTAGAAGGGGGGAAAGTAGGCCCAGTGATAGAAAGTAAGCCAATAACCCTGTTGAACAGAAACGGCTTGATAAAGACTTTTTCATATGGAGCAGGTTGTTTGCCTTAAGGTAAGGATTTTCGTGGCAGCAGGATAGCAATAGGTCGCTGATTTTTTAGTAGGCCAGAAGACTATGATTAATCTTAACAATCATACGAGCCAGCGATCTATAAACCAGTTTTTAATCGTAAATTTGCGCCCTTTTTCCACTAAAAATCGCGCATTCGAGGATGACAACACTTTCTTGCGGAATCGACTTCGGTACATCAAATACAAGCGTAGCCATTGCCAATGACGGTGAAATCAGTCTCGTGCCAGTTGAAAACGCATCGGTAACGATTCCGAGCGCAATTTTCTTTCAGCGAAGCAATAACAAGGCATTCTATGGTAGAACAGCCGTTAATCTATTCTTCGATCGGCAGGAAGGTCGGTTCATGCGGAGTTTAAAGCGAGTTTTGGGAACATCGCTAATGAAACAGGGTACGCTGGTGAATGGCGCATCTATGAATTTTTCGTCGATCATCACGGCCTTTTTAAAGCACGTAAAGGACAAAGCCGATTCGGTGGCCGGTCAGGAAATAGAGCATGTGGTGATGGGGCGCCCTGTTCATTTTGTCGATAATGATCCTGGAGCGGATAGTCGCGCACAGTCGGAATTGCAGTTGATTGCTCAGCGAATTGGCTTCAAATACATCGACTTCCAGTTTGAACCTATTGCGGCCGCCTTTGCTCACGAAGCGCAACTAAGTGCTGAAAAACTAGCCATTGTCGCCGATCTGGGTGGTGGCACGTCCGATTTTACAGTCATTAAGTTGTCGAATAAATACATCCATAAACCGGATCGGTCATCGGATATTCTGGCCAATACCGGGGTACGGATTGGGGGGAATGATTTTGATAAAGAACTAAGTCTGGCAGCCATTATGCCTGAGCTGGGCTATAGAAGCACATACGGAGAGAAGAATTTAGAGGTGCCGTTGAAGCCATTTTATGATCTGGCCGAATGGAGTAAAGTTAACTTTCTATACACACCTAAAACAATCATGCAGGTACGGCAACTGCTCCATCAGTCGCATGATAAAAAACGGTATAAGCGACTTTTAAAAGTGCTCGAAGACGAAACAGGGCATACGTTGCTGGCCGCTGCCGAAGGATCGAAAATTGCACTTTCGGCGCAGAATGAGCACGATGCCGCACTTGACTTTATTGAGGAAGGCTTTTTTGTGCCGATCAAACGTACGCTGTTCGAAAAGTCTATTGAAGGTGAAGTTGAGAAAATAGCGGCTTCGGCCCGGCAGTGTCTTCAGGAAGCTGGTGTGAAACGGGAAGCGATTGATTTAGTCATTCTAACGGGTGGGTCAACCGAAGTACATTCCATTCAGGCTGAATTTAAACGGCTCTTTCCCAATGCCGCCATCGCCGATGAAAATAAGCTCTCCAGTGTTGGCCTTGGCCTGGCCTACGATAGTGAGAATAAATTTGGCAAACGGGCTATCACTTTGGCTAATTAAGGTAATAGGTATAGAATCTAAACTAAAATGAATCTTCTCCTTCTTAAAGTGACCCTTATACCGGTCGTTATTGCGCTGGTTACTCTGTCGATTCGGAAATGGGGGAATAAGCTGGGAGGGCTGATTGGTAGTATGCCGTGGGTTGCCGGGCCTATTCTCCTATTTTTTATTTTCGAGCAGGGTAAAGCATTTGGTATTCAGGCCATTCAAGGTACTATGACAGGGATTCTGGCGTTGATTAGCTTTTGTTTCAGCTATTCCGTCTTCTCTCAAAAACTGACCTGGTTACCTACGCTCCTCTTATCGTATGTGATTTATACGATCACTGCTGTGCTGGTCAATTATTTACAGCTAAATCTGTTGGTGAGTTATGGCTTGGTGATGGGTTCTGTTCTGCTGGCGCTACGATTTTTTCCTGTCCCTACCGAACAACCTACCAACGGCAAAAGGCTACCGTTCGATATTCCCATTCGAATGTTTGTTGCCACCCTGTTTGTACTGGCCATCACCGGATTAGCCAGTGTTCTGGGGCCGAACTGGAGTGGAATTCTAACCCCCTTTCCCATCCTGACGTCAATCCTGGCTATCTTTTCCCATTCACTTCAGGGTAGTAATGCGACTATTACGACGTTGCGTGGACTTGTACTCGGATTATTAGGTTTTACTACCTTTCTAATCATGCAAGCTTATTTGTTGCCTTCATTTTCGATTGCTGTCTCGTTCGGCATTGCCTTCGTCGTGAATACGCTCATTAATTTAGTCGCTAGCCGAGTTGGATAAGGAATAGTGCTCTTGCACTATCCCAATCACCGGGCCGAAGTAGGCATGACGGGCGGCTGATACAAAAAGTAATCATAAATCGAGCGGGCACTATGCGCAATAACCTGCTCACGTTCGGCAGTTGGCATAGGTGAGTCACCAACGAAAACGGCAATCGCAATATGGCCTGCATCGCCCGGTAAGGTGATGATACCTACATCGTCGGTGGCACTACCATCCAGTGAACCCGTTTTATGGGCAATGATTGTATTCGGTGGTAAATAGCCTTTGAGTCGGGCAGCACCACCCCGGCAACGTTCCATAACCCCCAGTAATAGAGCCCTACTTTCGGGCTTGAGCGCCGTTCCCCGATAAATTTGAGCCAATAAGTTAACCATCGCTTCGGGCGTCGATGTGTCACGTGGATCGGTGATGAGTTTAACGCCCGCTTCCCGCTTCATAGCTGGCGTAGTGGCGCTATCTAGTTTGGCATAGAATCCAAGCGTCCATTGACTGCTCGGAGGGAGCGTAATACCATCGAGATCAGCCAGCAGTTGGATAATGGTTCGATCAACAGACATACCTTTAATGCCCAATGCCTTCACCCGATTCTGAACGGCTTCGGTACCGCCCACCAGACGAAGGAGAATATCCGTTGCTGAGTTATCACTAATGACCATCATTAGTTCGAGCAGATTCTGAACAGACAACTGAACGCCGGGTTTTGCGAAGAGGACATCCAGCGTGCCACTACCCGGATGGAGATCTGAAGGTTGCAAATCGACCATCGTCATCAAAGACAGTTTGCCTTGCTCAATGAGGGTAAAGAGTTGTACGGCAATGGCTACCTTAACGGTGCTGGCCATCGGAAATCGTTCCTGTACATTTAAACTAATCTGTTTGCCCGACTCAAGATGCAGTGCACAAACACCCACTTTGCCCTTGGCTAGTTTCGCAATACTCTCTAGTTCCTGTTCCAGTCGTTGGGTGGCTATATCAGACGTTTTTTTTGTCGATGTAGCAGTTTGAGCACTGCCCTGAAAATTAGCCAGAAGTAGAAGGCCAAGTAGTAGTGAAGTGAGTTTTTTCATTGGTTATTGAGGTTAGTGTCGCGCGAGCCGTAGACTATAAAGAGGCCAGGGCATTTTCCAGATCAGTAAGTAAATCCTCTACGTTCTCGATACCGACTGAGTACCGGATCAGGCTTTCGGGAATACCAAGCTGCTTGCGTTGTGCTTCGGTGAGTTCGACGTGGCTGGTGGTTCTCGGCGGCCCAGCTAATGTACTCACTGAGCCAAGGCTGGCAGCCAGGTGCACAAACTGGAGTTTGGGCAGAAATTTCTTCACATGATCGTAGCCACCGTTCAGTGAAAAACTCATAATACCGCCAAAGCCGGACATCTGCGTTTTAGCAATGTCGTGGCCGGGATGGGTTTCGAGACCGGGATAGAACACATTGCTAACTTTAGGATGTGCTTTTAAATACCTGGCAATGGTCAGTGCCGACGCGTTTTGGCGTTCAATGCGGAGTTCCAGAGTTTTCATTCCCCGGGCAATCATATACGCCGGATCAGCTTGAAGACTGGCTCCGTTGATTTCCCGGAACTGGAACACTTTCTCAACTAGGGCCTTAGCACCACAAAGAACACCACCCATCGCATCGGAGTGGCCGCCGAGAAATTTAGTCGCACTATGAACAACCAGATCAGCGCCCAGCGCCAGTGGGTTTTGATTGATAGGGGTTGCAAACGTATTGTCAACGACGGTAATGGCACCTACTTTTTTGGCCGCGGCCGCTAATCGAGCTATATCGACAATTTTAAGGGTCGGATTGGTTGGTGTTTCCAGGTAGAGAACGTCGCAGCCTTTAGCGATTTCGGTTTCGAGTGCATCGAAATCCGTTGTGTCGCAGAGCGTGACATTTACCTGATAGCGTGGCAGAAAATCGAGAAAAATCCGACTGGCACCACCGTAAGTATCATTGAGCGAAACAACTCGTTTGCCGGGCGCCAATAGAGCAAACAATGTATTACTAATGGCACCCATGCCTGTAGCAAAGGAAGTAGCGGCTTTGGCACCTTCCAGGATTCGGATTTTTTCTTCGAGTACGTGTACAGTTGGGTTTGTGTTCCGGCTGTAAATGTAGCCCTCAGCTTTGCCGGTTGCTACATTGTGCCATTCGTCCAGATCATGGTAAGCAAAGGCAACACTTCGCACGATTGGCGTTGTAACGGCACCATTGGCAGTTGGCTCGGTTTCACCCGCCCATACAGACGCTGTACTTTTTTTGTACGTCGAAAAATCCATTAGAAACTAGTAGTTAACTGGTTGTATAAATCCTCGTTTTAATTGTCAGAAATTCATTGTCAGGCAACTTGTCTGACAGATTTTTAGCAAGAATTGAGAATAAGGTAATAATACACAAAAAACAGCACTCGAACATAGGAAACAGGCTGCTTCAGAGGAATTGTAGCTATTGGCTAAGTGCGGTATAATTTGGGTTGCTACACTAAAAAATGCGCCTAATTGACTAAATTTTGGCGATCCTCAGTATCATTTATACAACCTGAAACTATGCAGTATCTTAACCTCAAAGTTCGTTTGCTATCGCTACTTCTTATTTGTTTATCGGCTGCCTGGCTCTCGTTAGGTGCTCAATCCCGCCTTACACTGCCCGAATTGCGCCAGAAAATTGAGCAGGAGTTTAGTAAATACCCCGGTGTTTTTGCTGTTGCCTTCAGGAATGTGGCAACTGGAGAAGAATTATTGATCCGAGAGCGAGAGGTATTTCATGCGGCTAGCACTATGAAAACTCCGGTTATGATTGAAGTCTATAAACAACAGGCTCAGGGGAAACTGTCGCTGTCAGATTCTATCCTGATAAAGACTGAGTTTAAAAGCATTGTTGATGGGAGTCCATACACGCTGCCGGTTTCGTCGGATAGTGATTCAATTACCTATAAACAGATTGGGACTAAGCGAACACTGGCTTCTTTGGTTTATGACATGATCACGGTCAGTAGCAATTTAGCAACTAACCTAATCATTGAGCTTGTGGGTGCGCCAAACGTATTGCAAACCATGCGCGATTTAGGCGCTAAAGACATTCAGGTTCGGCGAGGTGTCGAAGATTCAAAAGCCTTTGCTAAGGGACTTAATAACTCAACCACAGCCTACGACCTGATGCTGATTTTTGACAAGATTGCTACTGGCCAGGCCGTGAGTCCCGAAGCGTCGAAAGCTATGATTGCTACTTTATTGGATCAGAAATTTAACGATGCTATTCCCGCTAAGCTTCCGAACGATGTGAAAGTAGCTCACAAAACAGGTTCCATTACGGGTGTTCGCCACGATTCAGGTATTGTTTTGCTACCCGATGGTCGGAAATATGTACTGGTTCTATTGTCGAAAGATATTAAAGACGACAAGCTAACATCGGGCGTTATGGCCACAGTATCCGAATGGATTTATCGGTATGTAACGCAGGGGAAATGACTATTTTATATGTTCCATCAGGCACCGTTCAAGGTTTTGCAGGCCAGCCACTAACTCATCGGCTGTAGGGTATCCAAAGCCGATGCGCATGTAGGTTTTGTCCTGTTCGAACCAATGGCCTGGTCCTACAAGGGTTTGGTAGTTCGAATACAGGGATTCGTAAAACGCTGTCGTATTGATGGAATAACCCGCTTTTAGTCGTGGGAAACAGACAACACCAGCAGTGGGCTCTACCCATTCCAGATACGTATTCTGAGTAAAAAATTGACTGATAATCGCAAAATTGGTTCTAATCTGCTGATGGGTCTCCTGTAACAGACTTTCCTGATTTTGTAGAATGTGCAGAGCGATCTGTTCATCCACTACCGAATTGGTAATCATAATTTGTTCCTTGGCCGCCAGAAACCGGGTCATCAGTTCTGCGTCGCGACAAATGATCCAGCCAATACGGATACCCGGAACGCCAAACGCTTTCGACAGTGAACTAACCGAAATCACGCGCTTACTTTTCTCGGCTAAATAGGGGAGAAGTGGTGTTTGGAAATTCAGATAGCGGTAGGTTTCATCAACGAGCAAATAGCAATTGTGCTCTTCGGCCAGCTCAACTAATTCATTCAGAATAGCTTCGGGAATAACCGTGCCTGTCGGATTATGAGGATTGGTAATGCTAATGAGTCGGGTATTGGGTTGAATAGATTGACGTATCTGATCGACATCTAAAGCAAATTTTTCATCGAACGTTAGGTCGATAATACTCATGGCACAATTGATGGCGCGCGGTGTTTCGAGGTTAGTTCCGTAATTCGGGCGCACCACAATCAGATGGTCGGTTGAGTTGAGCAGGGTAGTGGCTATGATAAATAATGCAGTGGCCGCACCACTACAAACCAGCACATCGTCTGGCTTTAGAATCGAACTCTCGCTGGCGATACAGGCAAGCAAATCGGGATGCCCTCGGTGATGTCCATAACACAAGAGTACGTCATTTAAATTGAGATTTAAATCTTTCAAATGAATGTCGCGCACCGAACTTTCGGCCAGATTGTACTGAATAGTTGAATAGCCGATTTCTTCCGGCGACTCGATTTCAATCGGCATTCGGGTGTAGTTCATAGGAATAAATTGGCAAAAACTGGAGCGTAGATAACACGGATAAAGCAGAGTTATTTGCCTATTATTTTATCGAACCGGCAGATCGCGCACATTGATAAGATGCTTTGCTAACAATGAATTATCGGCCATCAACGACTTGATGTGATTGAGTGTCTTTTCGGGAAGCTGAGGTGTGCGGCTGATAATATCGACCCCCTCAGGCGTAAACAGCGTTTTTGAAAACCAGATGACTGCCCATTGACCAGTAGGATCTTGCAGGACAACATTCCACTTGCTCCGTACTAAACTTAGAACGCCCTTACCCCGCCAAACGAAAGCCGATGAGTCAGTTAGGCTTTGATAATCGAAACCGGTGAGCGTTTTCAATTCGCCTTTTTGCTGGTACTTCACTTCGTCCAATAGCACATTGGTTTCGCCTTTTTTATCCGTGATTGAGTACGTAAACGTGGGGTTTATTTTATCGCCTTTTAACCACATCGGAAAGTTTGTACTACAGATAAACCATGTTCCAACGAGCGCTTGAATCAAAGGTGTCATGCGAAATGAAGATTAACTAATCGAAAGTTGTGAATAGGGGCAAACCGCCTTGCCGTGTGTTCTGACAGACAAGTACGTAATTTTAACTGAGTTGTAGTGAAAAGTTACCCCTTGAATTGGGTGGGTGCTTGTCGGTTGAAAAGTTTCCCTCACCCCTGCCCCTCTCCCAAAACGGTAGAGGGGTGAAAAAAGTAGGCAGTCGAACTCCCCTCGCCCGTTTTGGGAGAGGGGCAGGGGGTGAGGGGAAACTACAACTTAAGTTTAATTCTTAACCGCCCTAATACCGCCGTAATACCAATAATCAAAAGAGCGAATAGGAGTGATTTGATCAGCCCAACGCCACCGATTGTTAGCGATTCGGGGAGTGACATGCCAGATAGATCGGCCAGACTATAATAGAGATCGGGGATTAGATAGCAGGTTAATGTGCTAGTTCCGGCGGTTTTTATTAAATCAAACCAATGCGCCTTGCCAGTTAAATCGACTAACCAATAGATACCTGCGTAGACAATAAATGCAATGCCGCAGCACAGAAAAATCCAGGTAGGGGTTGCCTGAATTTTCGAGATGATAAAATAGTGCCTGGCCAAAAATCCGGCTATGACAAATAAAATACCAATTCCGGTGAACAGGAGAGGGGCTTGCTGTGCTTTCTGAGTGCGCTGCAAATGTATTAGGAGAAGCGTGGCTAATATGCCTGCGAAGCCAAGAGAGTTAAATGCGCCATTGTCCGGAATCCAGGTACGCGGACCATCGGGCCAAAGTGTGTGTAGCCATCCTGAATGACCTGCAATGTTCATTAAAGTAAAAAACAGCCAGCAAGCCACCAGAAGAATTGGCTGCTTGTGGAGAAATAAATAGAGCGTAGCGCAGGTTAAGTATGTCCAACCAATAAGCCCTAAAATTCCCCACCATTGGGGTGTCATTCGAACAAGATGATCATCGCTGCCTCCTCTGAAACTAATTGCCAGATAGACCAGCATTCCTATACCAACTACTTGAAGCGCAGTGAAAAGAGTTTTGGTCGTGCCCTTTTGCTTGGGGTATTGATTCCAGATTAGAAAGAATGCTATAATCATCAGGATTACAAACCAGGCAGCATTTAAGCCCGTGGCTGTTGCATTGAGGTCGTGTATATTGACGAAAAAAACGCCCATAACTAACAAGGCAACTGACCGCAAAACAATGTGCCCAACGATCTTGCTATAGGAATCACCTTTGTCGAGTCGTTGGCGAATGGCAAAGGGAATCGACATACCGACAATGACCAGAAAACAAGGGAAAACAGTGTCGGCAAAGCCCAGAAAATCCTGATCAGCACGCGAATGCTCGAGCCAGAGCGGAATACCCGACAATGTTCCTAAATCATTGACGAAAATCATTGTGAGCATCGTCAGTGCCCTGAAGACATCAATGGAAAATACGCGTTTTACCAACAGATTAGTGGCACTTGATTTCGGTGGAGTTGATACCATTTTGTGGGAACGTTAATTAGCCTCACTTAGTCGTTTTATTTCGCCAAACATAGCTTTAAAGCAGCTACTCGGCGTGTCATCGCCCGCTTCAGTGTTTACTTTCACGCCATAAAATTCATCCAGAAATGGCCCGGCGCCCGACCAAACCGTTTGCATCATACCCTGAAACCGATCTTTCATGACGGGCGTGACTGATTTTCTGAATTTGATCATATCCTGCGTTTGCAGAATTGCAAAACCGGGCTTCCGCCAGGGGCAAGTAATGACGCTCAGGCCCTTTGTGGCGAAATAAACGGCTGTTTGATCGGGCCGCTCGTAGTGCCAGTCGCAAATCATGACATCCTTGGCAATCAGATCGATAGCGCGGTAGGTATTATTAAAACTACCTTCCCAAAGACCAATTCCTGTCGTTTTTCCGTCGATAAGTCGGTCGCCCCAAATCCAGAGTTTACGATTCTTCTGGGCCAGATGATCTCGGATTATATTGACTTCGCCCGCAAACAATTCGGCTTTATCGCGTCCTGAACAGCGCGGACACTTTTCATGACCAATATAAAAAACTTCGTCCATGCCCGCATGAAAAGCATCGGTTTCAAATGCATCACAAATTTCATCAACGAGGGCAAAAACGACCGCATGTACGCCTGGATGCAGCGGGCAATAGCTTTTGCAATATAAGCCATCAGGATTAGGCCAGACGTATTTCTCGGGCATTTTTACCTCAGGTGTCTCGTCGAATTCAGGATAGACGCGCAATAAGTTTGTCGTCTTACTGGCCCAGGACTGATGGCCCAGAAGATTGATTTGAGGAATTAGGCGGATGTTGTGTTGACGACAGACTTTCACCAGTTTTTTTACGTCTCGTTTCGACAAAGCGATACTATCACGCAGTTCGGGATGACTATCAAATTCATAATTGAAATCAACCCGGAGAATCAATGTATTGACTTGCCGAGGGGCTAATTCTTCGTTGATAAACTTGATAAATGTATCGAGTTGTTTGGGCTGTGGGGCCGCAATACAAAACCCCCTAATAGGCAGGAGACTATCTAGTTTGGTCTGGGCAACAGACGGTGTAGCCAGAAGCGCGAAAACGAAGGCAATAAGTGGGAAAAAAAGCCTGGCCATTGATATCAAATTTTAAGATCAGCGCGTACTTATAGAACGCTCTTATAAGCGGTAATTGCTGAAATTCTATTCAATATGGCGCATTTTCGCTTGAATAAGCATAAACTCAAACACCCCGAAAGTTCGAAGCTTTCGGGGTGTTTGAGTTTTCGTACTACCGAATATCGTAGCAACTATTTGATGGCAATGAGTCGGGTAGGAGCTTCCAGCGAGGGAGTGGCAAGTTTGATGGAAATATCTTCTTTCTGGTCGCCTGCCGTAATGCGGAAGGTGTAGTTACCGTCGCCAAGCTCATTCATATCAAACTGTTGACGGAACGCATTCTGTTTGCTGTTTTTGCCGCAGAGAATTTCATTGAACAATACGTCACCCCGTTCATTGATTAATTGAAGGGTAATTTTATTCTCGGACTGGTATTTTTCCAGACATAGCCAAAGCTTAGATGCATTGATGGAAGGAAATACAACAGCCGCAAAGGCTTTGTTTTGTGGATGACCATCAGTAGCGAAAACAGGTGCTGATGCTGAGATAGTTAAAGCAAATACGAAGGCACTAGCGAGGAATTTGATTGACGTTTTCATTGAGTTAAACAATTTAAGTTTATGACCTTTAGCTGTCAACCCAATGATGCTGATCTGCCGCCTGAACGCTGGCAATCTGGAGAAACGGTTTAAATAAATGATGAATGGCTACTATTACTCCACGAAGTCTAAGTCCTTACCAAATGTCTCTTCCATTTGGCTGAGCGACCAAAAACAAAGGCCATAAACGATAATTCCCAGGATTCCGGCGGCTACCAAAGCGCCCAGCGACGGTTTCAGCGCCTGAAAAAATAGGGTCATGGGAATGAGTGTGCCACGTACTACACTCGGTACTGATGTTGTGGCTGTGTTACGCAGATTTGTACCATACAACTCGGCTACCATTGTCAGGTACATGGCAATATAGCCTGTGCAGAAGCCCGTTAGCAAACAGATAGTATAGATGCCACTCGCTGTGTGAATACCACCAAATAGATAAATACCACTGAACACACTGTTCAGAATCAACAAACCCGTAATGGTTTTCAGCCGTGATTTTAACCAATGGCTTATTGGTCCGCTGAGTAAATCGCCCGCGGCCATTCCCACATAAATCATCATGACACAGCGGCCGGGTTTTACAATTTCTTCGATGCCCAGTGCTTGCCCCAACTCGTTGGCAAATGTGGCCAGAATACCCACAACAAACCAGGTTGGCATACCCACTGTTACGCAGCGAAGGTATTTGATCGCTTGTTTCCAGCTACTGAAAAAATAAAGAAAATTACCACGACTAACCCCTTTATGGTCGCTCTTCATGCGACTGAATAGCCCTGATTCAAAGACGCTTACGCGAAGTAATAGCAGTGCTAAACCCATACCGCCACCAACCCAGAAAGCAGTTCGCCAGTTGAAGTACTCGACAGTGAAATAGGCGACTCCAGCGCCTAAATAGCCAATACCTGCCACCATCGCGGAACCATAACTGCGAATGGCTTTCGGTAGGATTTCGGAGACAAGCACCATAGCCGCACCGATTTCGCCAGATAGACCAACGCCCGCTATGAAGCGCAAAAAAGCATAGGTATTTACGTCCTGCACGAATCCACAGGCAATGTTGGTGAGTGAATAGGTAATGATACTGCCAAACAACACCGACATGCGTCCGCGCTTATCGCCCAGCATGCCCCAGAGAATTCCACCTACGACCAGACCCGCTTGTTGGAAATTGATAATAAACGTCCCCGCTTTCGAAACTTCTTCTTCCGATAGACCCAGCGATTGCAGACTCGGTACCCGCACGATGCTAAAAATGAGCATGTCGTACACATCCACAAAAAAGCCCAGCGCCGACACAATGACGGGCAGTGCGAATAGAGGGCGGTAGGAAACGGATGCCTGAGCCGGAATTTCGTTGATTTTGCTGGTTTCCATGATTGTTTCTGAACCGCACGGGCGACCCCGCGGGATTTAGCTGATTTTGGGATTTACAGGATTTTGTTAATTACTTTTTTTGGCAAAATCCTGTAAATCCCAAAATCAGCTAAATCCCGGTTCAGACTACTCTTCCAGATAATTCAAATCCTTGCCATGGGTTTCGGGAATGCTTAGGATGGAGTAGAAACCAAGCATGAAACTAATCAGACCGACGACGGCTCCAGCATTGATGATGTCCAGGGATGGCTTAAGTGCCTGATAACTTAAGGTCATTGGAATGACCAGGCCGCGTACCATATTGGGAATAGTGGTAGCAGCTGTAGCTCGAATATTCGTCCCGAATTGCTCAGCCCCAATGGTTACGAACATGGCCCAATAACCAATGCCAAAACCCATAGCCAGACATAAGCTATAAAGAACAGTTGCGCTTTTAACACCGAAGTACAAATAAACTAAGCCGAATACGAGCGCAACTGCCATAAGCAGGGCAACCGCTTTTTTACGGGATGATAATGACTGACTGATGAATCCGCTGGCCAGATCGCCTACGGCCAGACCAACGTAGCACCACATGATGGCTAAACCCGGTTGAATTTCTTCGGCAATGCCTAATGCCTTACCGAACTCGTTGCTGAAAGTAGCGAGAATGCCGATCACGAACCAGGTTGGGAGACCAATACCAATGCATTTAAGATAGCGCGAAAGCCGGTCTGCATTTGTAAAGAAGGACAGGAAATTGCCTCGACTAACGTGTTTTTGATCGGAGACATCCTTGAACATGCCTGACTCAACCACGCCAACACGAAGCAACAGTAGCCCAATTCCTAAACCACCCCCGACGAAGAAGGCCATTTGCCAATCGAATAGTTTAACGGTGAAATAGGCTACTACAGCACCAAATAAGCCAATACCAGCTACAAGTGAAGTACCGATAGCGCGCTTTTCTTTGGGTAATACTTCACTAACAAGTGTGATGCCCGCACCTAATTCGCCAGCTAACCCAATGCCAGCCACGAAGCGCATTAAGGCATAATATACAGTTGGGTCCATGAATGTGACGTTCTTAACGAACCCACAGGCAATGTTAGCAATAGAGTAAGTAATGATACTGCCAAACAATACAGATAGACGCCCTCGCTTGTCGCCAATAATTCCCCAAAGAATACCGCCGAGGAGTAAGCCACCCATTTGCCAGTTGATAATGCTGGCACCAACAGTTGAGATTTGCTCAGCAGTGAGGCCAAGGTCTTTCAGGCTAGGTACACGAACAATACCGAAAAGAAGAAGATCGTAAATATCAACGAAGTAGCCCAGGGCAGCTACAATGACCGGGAGACCAAACAGTCCGACAGTAGCCGATTGAGCCTGATCGTCGGATGGTTTGGGTGAAACAGTAGGAATAGCCATGCGGCACAATCAATGGTTAAGAAAGGAAAATAGTTTTGCAATTATACGAAATGGCCAAAGAAGATTAGGCTTAATAGAACTCAGATGATGCAGATTAGATCGATTTACGCCGATTTTTTATTCGAATATGCTATGGCCCCTATTCTTAGGGTTTGGTCGTCACTAATTTCTTTTGGATAAATACATCGGCATAGCGCTGGCCGAGGATTCGGGCCGAATGCGTATCGAAATGGGTGGAATCACCTTTGTCGGTAAGGCCTGATGCAAGTACGCAGTAGGAGTTTGGGATATGCTTGGTGGCCTCCTGAAGAGCCTCATTGACGATTTTAGCCTCTGGGTCCCGGTCTACGACAAAATCGCCAAGTGTCCCTACCACAAACGGTACATTGGGGGCATTCAGGTCGTTTCGAAATCGTTGAACCAGTTCGGTCAGCTTTTCTTCATAGACGATTGCTTTCTCCGGGTCTGAGTCTGATTCACCCTGATGCCAGAGAAAACCCGCTAACTGTCCATTTTCGAGGGCTTTCTTTGCCCGGCGTAACGCGTCATCGTAAGGGTACGATTTGGTTGGTTCATAATAAGCGCCCGGCTTCCAGACATCAATGCCCGAACCACCTACTGCACAGGGAATCAGCCCAATATTTGTTTCTGGATATGCATCGGCCAGTCGTTTGGCAAAAGACAAGCCTGGGCCTACACCTACAATATCGGGTTTGTCGAAGTGCATCGGATCGCGGGCTGGCACCCAGTTCAGGTCTTTGGCAAGCATCCAAACGTGAGGATTCGCCTGCTGATCTTCGGCTTCTGGAATACCCCGCCCCGCCATATTCGATTGCCCAATGAGTAAAAATAACTGCAACCGGGGTGGTACATCTTGCTTAAATGCAAGTGTGATAAAAAGAATAAAACCGAAAAAATAGACGTTAGGGCTGATATTCATGTGTCTAATGAGTTATGGCAAGGGTGATTGCCTATCTACTTACGGCTCTACAGTATTTACTGTCGCTTCGTCACTCGCTTCTGAAATGGGATTCACTAACTGAATAGGTTGGGGAATCAAGATAGGTTTGGGGAATTTTTCGTATTGATTGTATGCGGTTCCTAATGACCAGACTTTAAGTCCAACACGGATGAAAATCATAGCCTGCTGAATGACAAACATAAGCAAAATGGTTAGCCAGTTGCTCATTAAAATAGCTTCATCCAGAAGGAAATAAATCCCGAATAAACCTGTACCGATTACGATCATTAGCCCATATAAACCATAAGTTCGGGTTAGGTTACGAATCACCAGGCGGCCTGCCTGCCCGAACGCTCGAAAGGCATTATGTTCATCTTCCCGAAACATCAGTACTTTAGCATAATCGCCAATGCAGAACAGGAGCGTAGCTGTTAGGGCAAATAGCGCGAAAAATACCACGCCAATCCAGAACTGCCCTCGTTCCGTCAACGTATCGTTTAAGGCAATACCTACTAACGAACCGGCCACAAGCCAAAGACCCGCCCCAACAATGACAAAGAGGAGAGTAACCGCAAAAAGTCGTAGAAACCGTCCGAAATAATGGCTACAACCCTGCCAGAATAGGCCAGAACTGAATTGAGTATTGGGCTGAGAAAAGCGTAGCAAAATACCGCCCGCAAAAAAAACACTGAGAAAAATATACAAAAGCCCCAACCAGCGTCCAGTGCTTATCAACGGAGAAATAACTCGCTGACTTCGGTTCATGAAATCGGAGTAAATGGTATAATCGAACCCATTCAGGAGATTCAGAAACGCCAGCGAATTTTGATCTTCTACTTTAAGGGTATTGTAAAACGGAAGAGCAACCAGTAAACCCAGCACCAAGGTAATGCCGTAGATCAGCCACAAAAGCCGGATTGACCCAATTGTTTGACGAAGGGCGATCGAGAGCATGGAACTTCTAACTTTTGGACAATGGGTGCTCTGTTCTTATTTTTTCCTGCAATTTCAAAAAGCCATCGATAAGGGCTTCAGGGCGGGGGGGGCAGCCTGGTACATACACATCAACTGGAATAATCCGATCTACTCCTTTCACTACATGATAACCATGTTGCCAGTAGGGACCACCGCAGTTTGAACATGAACCCATTGAAATGACATAGCGCGGTTCGGCCATTTGCTCGTAAAGTCGCCGTATGCGATCTGCCATTTTATAGGTTACCGTGCCGGAGACAATCATAATATCGGACTGCCGGGGTGAAGGGCGCGGAAAAATACCGAATCGTTCGAGATCGTAACTCGCCGTCATTGCTCCCATCATTTCAATGGCGCAACAGGCCAGGCCAAAGGTTAGTGGCCACAACGATTTCTCCCGCGACCAGTTGAGCAAATCTTCAGAGTGCATCAGCATGACGCTGGCTTCACCTGATTTATCGGTTACTGACTGAGAAGTCATGTTAGTTTTCTTTTTGAGGCAGACGATTAATTAAATCCTGCTGGTATCGCCAACTAAATGGTTCCAGTTGTCGGAATAAACTAAGTTCGGGATTATTTCGATCCGCAGGACGAATAACCCGGCTTGTCAGGTTGCCAAGTGCTGAGCCTACTACTAAACCGGCTGCTGCACCACTAGCTGCGGCAAATGTTAGCGTCAAGCCATAGGTGACTGGGCTACTAGCTTGATTTTTTTGCAACGATTGGGTTGCTAAAAAGCCTGTTGCTAATCCACCAATAATAGCCCCGCTGATTATTGCATTTTTTTTACTCCTTCTCCGAATCACCACTTTTCGAATATCTATAAGTGGAATTCTACCTTCTCGGCTACGTTTTTCATTCCCAAGAAAAAGATATGAGTCTGTAACTTCGGATAATATACCTCGGATGCGATGTGCTGATTTTGTAACGACCTTAACCTGATACACACTAGCAGTAGGTTGCTGAGCCCATGAAGCTACTGATAGTGAGCCACTAATTAGAATTGTTAGCCAAAGGCAGCGTAGTAGAAATGGGTTCAACGTTTATAACGTTCGTTTACCTGTTGATATAAGTCCGTAGGTACCTTCGTTTCTATTATTGGTACTTTCGGCTGGGGTTTTACCCAATCAAGGTAACCTTTTGCCCATACATAGGCAAGTCCGAGAGCTAGAATAACAATGAACAGAATTGCTTCGGTTAGCGCGAACCAGCCCCAAAGGCCCTCAGTTGCTTTGATAAGCCGTTCCTGACCGAACACAGTTGCCCAGGGAAACAGAAATACCAGTTCAACATCAAACAGGACAAACACTAAAGCGACAACATAGAATCGGATATTAAACTGCACATTAGCATTACCAACTGGCTCTTCGCCCGACTCATACGTACTATTCTTCTCCACGTTCGGTCTACTTGGGCGTAATAATCGCGCTATAAAAAGTACGATTGCGATAAACGCAAACGCACCTACTATAAAGAGCAGAAGAACGCCGAAGTCGGAGAGCATGGGTGATGGACGGTTTGAGATTTATAGTTTGAAGTTAGCTGGCTGGACTAGTGTTAGCCAATCTCAAACTATAAATTACCTTTTCTTTTTCTTAGGAAATAGATTGTAAACCATCGACACCTGGAGGTTTCGATTATAATAGGCTGCTGTTGCCTCAGGCGACACATTTGTAAAGCCGTAGATGTATCGGACATGCAGACTGAATTTGTTGAGCATGTCTAAAAAGTCGTAGTGAACACCCACTGCCAAACCAAGATCGTTATTCACGCTAGGGCCACCTGTCTGGCCAGCGTTGAGTGCATAACTAAATTCGGGACCGGCTTGTATAGTGAGACCTTCGGTTGGAATATACCCTAGCAATAGAGGAAGGCTGGCGTAATAATAGGAAACGCCCGATGTGATTCGACTACCGTTGGCTTGTTCCTGCTGAAATGTTCCACCCCGAATAGAGAGTATGGCTTCTGGTTGAACCACCCATCGATTGTACCGATAGCGATATATAAGACCCAGATGAGGCTGAAGGGCACGGTGAGGAATATTGACAGTTGCTCCCGAGATCGCTATTTGTGTGAAGGAGGCTCCGATTTTTACACCAAAATGGCCGCCAGTAGGTTTATCGCTTTGTGCCTTCGATACCAAAGGCGAGGCTACTATAAAAATAAGAAGTAATAGTCGGTACATGTACATACGGAGCTGCTGAAAGGAAGTTAACCTTTCGATAACGTTTTTTATCCTGCAAAATTGGTTAAAAAAAGTTAAGAAGCCGCCGTTAGCCTGATTGTGGAAATGTTTAAAATTGTTAATTGAGTCGTGGATCAACCGGATAATGGGCTATGGATTTGTATTCGCCCCCCATTCGTTTCAAAACACCCCGCCAAAATTCTTTCGTTGGTGTATCGAACAGGAAGTCGGCCGTGATGCGGCTAATGATCCAGGCTTTCTGGAGAAGTTCGGTGTCTAGCTGGCCTTCACTCCAGCCCGAATAGCCAATAAAAAAGCGAACATCGCGCTCAGTTAGCGTACCCAGATTGACAGCTCGCTTGATTTGCTCAAAATCACCACTCCAATATAAGCCATCTATTACGCGGATTGATCCATCAATTAGATCGGGGCGACGGTGGATGAAATGCAACGTGTTTTGTTGGACTGGGCCTCCTACGAACAAGGGTAAATCAGGGTGAATTTCTTCAATTACATCACTCAGGTGAATGTCGGTAAGCTGATTCAGTACCAGCCCAAATGTGCCGGCCTGACTGTGTTCGCAAACCAACACAACACTACGCTCAAAGTTAGTGTCGCCCATGAATGGTTCAGCAATCAAAAGATCGCCGTTCGTAACGGCTGGCGGGGTCGTATTCATAGCACATCGAGCAATTAAATAATGGTATAGCCAAAACGCTTTTTTCAAGCGCTATATTCATTAAAAACTCTTAAATACACTACTCAGAAACAGGATAATGTTTATACGGACAAATTTTGAATTCCGATTTGGGTTGAACCTGAAACTAATTTCGAAAGACGAGCCCTACTTTTTTACCTGAAATACGTTCTAGCATAGGTCGAAGAATCTGATTGGCGTTTTGTTGAGTCTGATCCAGGATACCGCCATCCAGTGCTGATTGCCTGACCTGCCGTTCGGCTTTCCGATAGGCGTCGCTTACTAGCTGCGATTGGTTCAGAAACGAAAAGTGAGTATCGTATACCCGCGACCGGTCGTGATTAATTTTCCAGGTGCAAAGTTCAGGTTTGGGTAATTGCACTGTAATAGAGTCGCCTTCTGCGGTAATATCGGCTACGGTAATTTTTGTCAGGTCGATACAGCCAGTTGCTTCACCTTCTACAATTAGTATAGCGTTGGCATTCGGCAGAAAGGTATTCACTTGTTCGTGTTCGACAATATCTTTAAAAGTATACTTTACCAACTCCAGTTTTCCTAGTGTCGTAATTTCTTTAAGGACAATTCGCTGAGTGGTATTTTCACCCCGGCGGAAACGACTAAGGAGGCTATTACCACGAATCTGCTCCCAAATGGCAATCAGCCCTGCAACTAGCACTGCAAGGAGAAATAAACGGAACAGCGTATTGATAAGTCGAGTCATGGTGCTAATTGACAGCCCCAGTGTAAATAAAGGCATTGCTGTCATTTATGAATAGTTGGTAATCGGTAACAGGAAACTTACCTGAACTTAACAATATTTAACTTATCAAAGCCCATCCCTTATTACTAAATTTGACCGATACTGTCGGCCCAATCATTAAAAAATGGGTTGTCTGTCTTTCATAGCTATGCTAGCTAACAGTAGCTATTATTTATTTAGAAGGACAAATTTCTCAAAGTTCATGCCTATAAAACGCGAAAACAGGTGTACACTTGCCTAATCCAGAATAAACCAATCGTAAAATGAAGAAGATTTTTAGTTATGTATTTTTAGGGGTTTTATGTTTTGCCTGTTTGAATTTACAAGCTCAGTCGGTAAAAATAGGTCATACACGAATAGATTATATTTTGTCTCAAACACCTGAAAATAAGGTGATTACTGATCTGTTGACAGTTCAGCAAAATAAAGCGCAGGAAGAACTAAAGCGACTCCAGCAGGAATTACAGGAAAAGTATGCGCTTTACCAGAAGGGAGTGGCTCAAATGACAGACGTTATCCGAAAAGATAGAGAGACTGAGCTCCAAACCTTGCAAAATCGTATTCAGGTATTTAGTCGTGACGCCGATGAGTCTATACAAAGCAAGTATAAACAATTGGTTAGCCCAACGCTCAGTAAAATTCAGCAGGCTATTGACTCGGTAGCTAAAGAGAATGGATATACGCATATTTTGAATACAGGCAACGCGACAGATATCTTATACGCACCTGAGGAAAATAACATTACAGATTTGGTGCTTAAAAGACTAGGTATTACACCTGGACAAAATTCCGAGCAACCAACGGCTGCGGTGCCGACGACACCCAAAGCCCCGGTGAAAAAAGCGACGCCCAAAAAGAAATAGTGAGTAGAACCAATCAGGTTTGGACAAAAAGAAAGCTCCCCAATCATAATTGATTGGGGAGCTTTCTTTTTGTCCAAACGAATCTATTAATGCGAATTCCTGGATTCATCAACGGAATGCCTCTCCAGATCAAATAGATCGTTCAGTACATCGATCAGCGTTTCAGCTTCACCTCGTTTGCAGGCTGCTTTGAGCTGCAGTACGGGAAGCTTAATGATTTTCTGCATGATACCCCGCGTAATTTTGTCTACTTTTTCTGATTCATCGGGGGTCAGATGTTTCAGGTGCCGGGCAATTTCGTCACGACGAATCTGCTCCAGTGCATTTTTTAGTTTATTGATCGTCGGCGATACAACCATCTCCTTCGACCAGTCGCCAAACTCAGCTACGGCCTGCGTAACAATGGCTTCGACTTGTGGAATCGCTGCTAACCGCTGATTCAGGGCCTCGTCAGCGCGATTCCGAATATGGTCGATATTGTAGACTAGTACCCCCGGAATTTGCTCAACGGAGGCATCTACACTACGTGGAACCGATAAATCAATAAAGTACTTAAAGGTCATTACGTTGACATCCTTAAGCAGTTCAGGTGTGATGAGCGGGTCATCGCGCATAACCGATGAGATGATGACATCAGCCCGTCGAATTTCGTCGGTGAGATTGTCAAAGTCGGCTACCCGAAATCCGTATTGTTCAGCTAAGGCTTCGGCCTTTGTTTGTGTACGATTGCAGAGAGTAATGTTCGTTAACTTACGGGATTCAAGGTTTTTACAAACGTCGGTCCCAATCTCCCCCAATCCTATAACCAGTACGTTTGGGTTTTGGTGTGCGCCTACCAATTCATCGATCAATTCTACCGCTGCGTAAGAGACCGAAGCGGCTCCATCACGGAAAGGAGTTTCCTGCGCAACTCGCTTATTGGTAAAGAAAATCGTGTGCATCAGTCGGTGTAAAAACGGACCGGCCATTTCTAAATCGGCCGACCATTGGTACGACTGTTTCACCTGATTCGGAATCTGCATGTCGCCAACGACCTGCGAATGTAAGCCAACGCATACCTCAAACAAGTGCCGGACTGCCTGATCATTTGCCTCAAAAAACTGAAAATAAGGCAAATAATTAGCGGTGTCTGTCAGACCCTTTTCAATGAGTAATAAGCGAGCAATATCATTATTAAGATCCTGCTCAAAAGCGTAATAAACTTCTGTCCGATTACAGGTTGAGATAACGAGTAAATCAGTAAGCCCAAAAAAATCCCGCAACCGAATCATCAGTCGCTTGGCTTCGTCTTCGTTTAGTGCAATTAGTTCCCGCACCTGCAGGGGTGCCATTTTGTGAGATAAACTAATTGCTTTGAAGGTATCTAACATGGTAACAAATCACCTTTACTGGCTTCTAGCCTTTACAAAATTACGGCATAAATATTGGATATGAACAAGCCCTATGTAAGTGGTATGTTATTTAGAATACATCCAAATAATTGGCGATATTCTTTGTTCAATCCTATTAAAATCCGTAACACCAGTGGCTTAACAGACGTTCATGTTCGCACATTTAAACTACTTTCAGCGTTTACAGAGAAGAGTTTACGCTTATTTATAAACAGCTCCCCTGATAGAGCTTGTTTAGGTTTGCGTAACTATAATTTTGCACGAGTATTAAAGCTGCATTTCGCGCAACAACTGCGGTTGGAGTAGCAGCCAGCAAGACCACATGCTGAAGTCATTCGACATTTATAATCAGAATAATATTCTGAAAATTATCCTGGCTCTGAACCTACTGCTAGTGGGAACTGGATCGCTACTCTATACAAACCGCCTTATTTTAAAACTCGAAGCACGCGAAGAGCAGTATGTACAACTCTACGTAAAAGCCGTAGAGTATTTGTACAGTTCAAGTCGGCCTGATGCAGACAGTGGCGATATAACGTTTGTAACAAGCGAGATTTTGCAGGCGAATAAGACAATCCCGGTTATCTATGTTGACCAAAATAATCAAATATTAGCTAAGCTGAATATTGATGGGCTATATAAAGGGATTCCACCTGCTGAAGAAAAGGCTTTGCTTCGAAAGAAAATGGCTGAAATGAGTGAAAGCCATCCCCCAATACCTGTTGTGATGAATGATGGTAAACAGGGGCATGTATATTACTCAAACTCAAATGTACTGCGTCAAATAGCCTATTTGCCATACGCACTGCTAGCTATACTAACAGCTTTAGGTGTACTGGCTTACCTCTCGTTTAGTTCGTCGCGACGGGCGGAGCAAAATAGGGTATGGGTAGGATTGGCCAAGGAAACAGCTCACCAGTTAGGTACGCCTATGTCGTCACTAATGGCCTGGGTTGAGTATATGCGTTCCGACCCTGATCAGTATGATGGATCAATAACTGATGAAATCGAGAAAGATGTTCAACGTCTGGAGACTATCACTGCTCGTTTTTCGAGTATTGGCTCCGTGCCAACATTAAAAGAGGAAAATCTGAATGAGGTGGTCCGACAGTTTACAGACTATCTGGCGCGACGAATCTCAACGAAAGTGAAAATGAGCCTTGCCAGTCAATTGCCACCTGATAAGATGGTTAAAATAAACAAATTGCTCTTTGAGTGGGTCATCGAAAATATTTGCAAAAATGCGGTCGATGCCATGAAAGGCGTAGGCGAGCTACGGCTCAATATTGTTCCTTTACCACAACAGGGAGTGGCTATTGACATTACCGATACCGGTAAGGGCATTTCCAAAGCCAATATGCAAAAAGTATTTTCGCCTGGCTTTAGTACTAAAAAACGGGGTTGGGGGTTGGGACTCACCCTAGCCAAGCGCATTGTGGAAGAATACCATAATGGTCGACTGTTCGTCAAAAGCTCGGAAGTAGGAAAAGGAACGACCTTTCGGATTATCCTGAATGCAAATTAATCGAACAGTACTCAATTCAGATAGGGCAATGTTATCGTATCCGTTTCAATAACATTACTGGCATTTAAGTCACGATCTCGAATTCGAATCTGAAACTTGGTTGGATAAAATACATTGGTCGTACCGTACGGAAAAGTCTGATTAAAATCCAGCGTTCCCTCAATAGCCCCCTTAGGTTTTCCTTTGGCCAGATCAGGAAAGAACAAGGTATTTAGAACCAATTGATCGTACTGAACATATTGCTTATTAACGAGCCGAAACGTTTTGATTTCGTAGTTTCCCCAACCACCATTAGCGGAATAGCTGGCAATAGTAGCTTCGGAAGGATTGTCGACGCCGAGATTGCCATCACCATCTTTGAATCCAATGGTAATTACAATCGAATCCCGCTTTGATTGACCGACACCTTTGCCCGCTGCGATTTGGTATTTAAACAGCCCTTTGAAGTCGATTACTGGGGTGTTTGAATAATTTGGTTCGGTAAAACAGGCCGATACGGTCAGGACTATACCGAACACGAATAAATACGTTTGAATTTGTTGCCGTCGCATACTGTTGTACTCGTTGTGCAATAAACGCTTTTGTTATTTTGTCTTTTTCATTAATACTTTCAACCGCAGCAGCTCCACTTCGGCAGTCACTCCGACAGCAAATTCTGGAGCTTAGTTCGAGCTTGCCGAGCCGAACTGCATTTGAATCACTGGCACTAGCCGTTTTTCGTTATCAGGCAGCTTATAACCCTGTATATAGAGCTTACCTACATCACCTGAATTGTCAGACTGAGCATATTACTGCCCTACGTCAGGTTCCATTTATGCCGATTAGCTTCTTTAAAACACACATGGTTTTAACCGGCATCGATACAAACAATGACCCAGACAGGACTGATACACTCATTTTTGCCAGTAGTGGCACGACTGGTGAACAGACCAGCCGCCATTTTGTGCCCGATTTGGCTCTGTATGACGCCATTAGTACTCAAATTTTTGAGCAGACATATGGTCCGCTCAGTAACTTTCATATTCTGGCGCTGCTACCGTCTTATCTTGAACGAAATAACTCCTCGCTCGTGTATATGGTTCAGCAATTTATGACCAGGAGCGGAGGCTTGCAAGCCAGTGAACCTACGAGCGGTTTTTTTCTCCATAACCATGCTGAACTGACGGAGCATCTGCGTCAACTCGCCCGGCAATCCGATCAGAAAAAGATTTTGCTTATTGGGGTTACATTTGGTTTGCTGGATTGGGCCGAGTCGGAGCCGGATTTGTCATTTCTGGGAAAACTCCCCAATCTCGTCGTGATGGAAACGGGTGGCATGAAAGGTCGCCGGAAAGAACTACTTCGCGAGGAGGTTCATGAAATTCTGACAGAGCGACTTGGTGTCCAAACCATTCATTCAGAATATGGTATGACTGAACTCCTGTCACAAGCTTATTCGATGGGAAATGGGGTATTTCGGCCAAGCTCGACGCTACGTGTCTTCCTTCGCGATATTAACGATCCGTTTTCACTGTACCCAGAGACTAGTATGCTTACCGGGTCGCGCCAGACTGGAGGAATGAATATTGTCGATTTAGCCAATCTTGATTCTTGTTCATTTATCGAAGCTCAGGATTTGGGCCAATATGTTGGCAGAGACGGAGACTTTCGCGTCATCGGTCGATTCGATAATTCTGACGTAAGGGGCTGTAACTTGCTTGCTATCTGAACCGGGATTTTTTTGATTTTACTGACCGACTATGATTTTTATAACTTTCTACGAAAGCAAAATCAGATGAATCAGCAAAATCAAAAAAATCCCGGTTCAGAAATCACGCATACGCCTTCACATCGTCCAGCGTAATTTCATCGCCACACATAATGACCAGACGTTCGATGACGTTCCGTAACTCCCGAACATTTCCTGTCCATGGAAGCATTTGTAGGTAATTCATCGCATCAGGCATAAGGTCTTTAGCAGGAGCGCCGTATTCGTTAGCGATATCGTGTAAAAACTTATCGGCCAGGAGTGGAATATCGACCCGACGCTCGGCCAGGGGTGGCACATGAATCATAATGACGCTTAGGCGATGGAATAAGTCCTCGCGGAAGTTTCCGTTTACAATTTCCTGCCGAAGGTCTTTGTTCGTAGCCGCAATAACCCGCACATTGACTTTTATTTCCTTATCGCCCCCAACACGTGTAATCTTGTTTTCCTGTAATGCCCGCAACACTTTTGCCTGTGCTGATAGGCTCATATCGCCAATTTCGTCGAGAAATAACGTGCCACCATCGGCCTGCTCAAACTTGCCTACCCGACGGGCAGCTGCTCCCGTAAATGACCCCTTTTCGTGGCCAAATAACTCACTCTCAATAAGTTCACTTGGAATAGCCGCACAGTTGACTTCAACTAAAGGCTGGTTTGCACGGCTGCCTTTCTCGTGAATCTGCTTGGCTACCATCTCTTTACCTGAGCCGTTGGCCCCTGTTACCAGTACTCGGGCTTCAGTAGCGGCTACACGGTTGATCGTATCTTTAACTTTCTTAATTGGCTCAGACTCACCAACTATTTCGTTCAGTTTATAGATACGCTTCTTCAGGGTTTTGGTTTCCTGAACCAGCTTGGCCCGCTCAATGGCGTTGCGGACGGTAATCAGAAGGCGATTCAGATCGGGTGGTTTGGTAATGAAATCAAAAGCTCCGCGTTTGGTCGCTTCAACGGCATTTTCAACATTGCCAAAGGCCGAAATCATGACAACCTGCGTACTTTTTTCGGCTTCGCTAACTTTTGCTAGTACCTCAAGGCCATTCATTTTAGGCATCTTAATATCGCATAAAGCAACATCATAGCTTGCCTTTAAAATCATGTCCAGCCCTTCTTCACCATCTTTCGCTTCGTCAACATCGTAGCCCTCATATTCTAAAATATCGCGTAGAGCCGCACGAATTTTCTGTTCGTCGTCCACGATAATCAGTTTGGCCATACAAAAGGGATAAATTTAAACATCTGTATTAAGTACTTGCCCCGAAAATAGGGGATTTTATATCGGCATCCGTTATTTCGACGGCTAAATTTGATAAAATCCCTGTCTTTTTTCATAAAAACCAACCTTAGCGTTATAGTCGGCCAACAAGCTTCTATAATTTCTATTGATTTTAAGTATCCTATTGTGATACTAATCAACTACTATAAAATAAACAAAACTCTCGTTTTGACTTCCAATCAGGAATTATCAGCGGGGTAACGTCAGATTAACCTCTTCAATAATATTCGTGCGCATATCTACTGGTCGCATTCGAAAAGAGTACGTATATGGTTTGTTTGCTGGTAATAGATACTCTGGGTGAACACGTGGTGACCAACTGTCGTCGCCCCCAAGACCCATCTGGGCCAAATCAACATTAACGACTGTTACGTTTCCACGTTCAACTTCCTGCGTATTGGGTTGCTTGGCTTTCAATAAAGCGGTATCAGTGTAATCACGGACATTAATATTGAGCAGCCCATTGGCACTCATATCGCTCATCAGAAGAAGACCGAAGCCTGTTGCATCGGTAAGCTTAGCCCATCGAACATCAGTTTTGTTCCCATTCTCCTGCGCCATCGTGTAAGGGAAAAACTGGTCAGACACTTTCGATTCGTAAAGCCCTACCTTAGCCGCATCCTTTCGATCTGCATAGCTCTCAAATGGTCCACGCCCGTACCAGCTTAAGTTGATGAGATTAGCTGATAGTTGAAACTGCAAACCAACTCTGGCCAATGGAGGTAATGTGCCCGAAGGAGTGTACGTAGTGGTGACCGATACATCGCCGGTACCATACACAATGTAATCTGTTTGCTGGAGGATAGTGCCACCAATTCCAGTCAGTTCATTGGTGCAGCTAACGCGCACCATTTGCGGACGAGGCTCTAGCTTAAAGTCAACAGGATGTACTTTGGCCGTGTCTAAACCTGCTTTTCGCCAACGAGCAGCAAAGGACGTTGAACCTCCGCCTTCGTCATTATCGGTTGGTACCCGCCAGAAACTTGGTTGGAGATTTCCGGCAGGATTGCCCTGTGTCAGAAGATTTTTGCCTTTGTAAATCCATTGACTCAATGTTCCTGTGGCTTTGTCGAATACAACTGCAAACTCTTTGCCTCGAACAACTATGCCCGTTGGCGATGGAGCTACTTTCACCGCCGGAATACGATTCATACCAATAACGATCGGAGCTGGCGAATCAGTTTTGACTGGAAACTGCCCTGTAGCTACTTCATGACCAATCGGTGCCCAACTCGTAGCCTGTTTCAGGCGAACACTGACATTGAGGAAATACTCACCCGATTGCGCATTTCGTTCTGCCAGGGCTGCAGGAGAGGGACGCGCATTGCCGTCGATCATTCGGGTATCAACCATTGCATTGAGTCGAACCGGTAATGTTAATACCTGGGTTTGACCAGGCTTGGCAACTAAATTAGTTTCGGCACCACGCTGCACTACGTCGCCATTGCGAATCAATTCCCATTCAAGCCGGAAGGGTTCGAGCGACTGAAAATCATAGGTATTGCGGACATTCACTTTAACCGGTTGCCCCGACACCAGGGGAGTTGCCGTGCTCAGTTTTACGTATTGATAGACCAGTTTTACCTCATTGATTTCGGGCTGAGGAGTTCGATCGGGATTAACTAGCCCATCACACGCGTTTGCCCCGTCGATGTAGTTGATATGGTCAGTGAATTCCTTCCCTTCCTTGTTTTTAATACGTAATCCCTGATCAACCCAGTCCCAGATGAAAGCACCCTGCATGCGAGGGTATTTGTCAATAGCTGCCCAATAATCTTTCAAATTGCCGACGCTGTTTCCCATTGCGTGGGCATATTCACAAACAATGACGGGCCGGTGCGGATCTTTCTCCATCAGTTTCACCATATCATCGACAGATGGATACATGGTCGAAATAATATCGAAACTGGTTAATGAAGTGTTGGTATAGGGCTGCCGTCCTTCGTAGTGAATAGGTCGCGTTGGATCAATGAGCCGGATTATATCGGCCATATCTTTAAAATTCTGACCCATACCTGTTTCATTGCCCAACGACCAAATTACGACGCAGGGATGATTCTTGTCGCGTTCGACCATTGCCCGACCCCGTGCCACGAAGGCATCGCGCCATTCGGGTTTGGCCGCTGGAGTTTGCCCTTTACCCCATAAATCGTGACTCTCAATATTGGCCTCGTCGATTACATAAAGACCATATTCGTCGCAGAGGTCATACCAGTCTGTTACGTTAGGGTAGTGCGAAGTCCGTACGGCATTGATGTTGTATTGCTTCATCAACTTTATATCCTGAACCATCGACTCGCGGCTAATCACCCGGCCTGTAATAGGGTCGAACTCGTGGCGATTGACGCCTTTATAAGTTACGGGTTTGCCGTTGACCAAGAGTTGTCCATCGGTCAAGGTCATTTCCCGAAAGCCCACCCGTTGACTGACTGCTTCCGACGGTTGCCCATCTGACCCAATCAACTGGGCCGTTAGCGTATAAAGAACAGGCGATTCTGCATTCCAGAGAACTGGCGCTTTGATCTCTTTTTTTAAGCGAAAAAGAGCTTCCTGACCGGTATCGGTAGCATTTTCGGAGTTAATTGTCTCCGAAAAAATGACGGTTCGTTTGGGATCGTATAGGGTAAGTCGAAGTCGGTAAGGAGCTTGTGTACCAGTTGGCACCAGATTGCGAACGTTGGCTGTCAGCTTCAGACTGGCGTCATGATATTGGTCGTCTAAGTCAGTAACAATTGCCAGATCGCGGAGATACGTTTTAGGTGTGGCAATCAGAAATACGTCCCGAAAAATACCCGAAATGCGCCAAAAATCTTGGTCTTCCAAATAGCTCCCATCCGACCAGTTAATGACCTCAACTGCCAGCAAGTTTTCACCTGCTTTGAGGTTATCCGTAATCAGAAATTCAGCGGGTGTCATGCTATCTTCATGGTAACCAATCGGTTGCCCATTTAGATAGACTCGGCAAGTTGACTGTACACCTGCAAAATGTAAAAACACCTCACGATCCTGAAAGTTAGTGGGAATGGTAAATCGCATCCGATATAAGCCAACAGCGTTGGTGTCGGACGTAATGCGTGGAGGAGTGGCTGGAAATGGGTGTTTGATATTCGTAAAAATAGGTCGGTCATAAGGGCGGCCTTCCCGAGCGCCTACTACCTGCCAGTTTGATGGTACAGGCAAATTATCCCAGTTTTGATCGTTTGTTGTAGGCTGATAGAAATCACCTGGAATTAGTCTTGGATGCTTGATCCATCTGAATTTCCAGGTACCATTCAGGAGTTTAACATAGGGAGATGTTCGCCAGTCGATTGCGTTTAGTGCCTGCTGTTCTGTTGCAAACGGGATAAGATTCGCGTGAGGTTTTTCAGTATGCTGGCTAATCACTTGCGGATCTTCCCAGTCGGGTAAGGTTTGTGCCTGACTGCTGGCTAGTTGTAAAATCGTTAAAATGAGAGGGAGGATTAAGCGTTTATACATTATGGGTTCGTTTATTGGATAACACAAGCGGACTGTTTCGGCCAAAGGTTATCGGATAAAGAATCTGTCCATTCATGACCTATGGCTGATACAGCGTAAATTTCGCATAAATTTAACCGCCTTTCACCGCCTAATAAGCCCATGTCGATACGTAGTTTACTAATTTGTTCATGCCTGATCGGGCTGACGTTGACTGTTTCGGCCCAATCGCGCCGACGTACTCAACTAACAACTCCACAAAGCAATGGTCCCGTACCAGTAGTGTCGGCTCCACAAGCGCGGCTTTTGGAGAGTATGGTTATGAATAGTTCGCTGATGAACCAGGCCGTTAAGTTTTCTATTTACCTACCTCCCGATTACTACGTGTCAAACCGACGTTACCCGGTCGTTTACCTGCTACATGGTTTAGGAGATGACGAAACGGGCTGGGTGCAATTTGGCGAGGCCGACCGCATTGCCGATGAAGGTATTAAATCGGGAGAATTGCCGCCAATGATTATTGTCATGCCTAATGCCTGGGCCACCTTTTATGTCAATGATTATCAGAATAAAGTTCGTTATGAAGATATGTTTGTGCAGGAGCTGATTCCGCACATCGACTCTATGTTTCGCACACGTACTGAACGTACTTATCGAGCCATCTCCGGGCTGTCGATGGGAGGATTTGGATCGTTAACGCTAGCCATGCATCACCCCGAATTGTTTAGTGCCTGTGCCGCTCTAAGTGCTGCTGTACGAACTGATGAAACATTCGTCACCATACCCGATGAGCGCTACAATACGGTTTATGCGCCCATATTCAGTGGACCGGCCAAAGGTGAAGAACGGCTAACGCTTACCTGGAAACGTAACAGCCCGATTACGCTGGCAAAATCGGCACCCGAAAGTGATCTTATGAAAGTGCGCTGGTATCTCGATTGTGGTGACGATGATGCGCTGACCGTCGGGAACTCGATGCTTCATATTGCCTTTCTGGAACGGAAAATCCCGCATGAGTACCGTGCTCGCGACGGAGCGCATACCTGGTCGTACTGGCGTAGTGGTCTGCCCGATGCATTAAAGTTTATTGGAGTAAGCTTTCATCATTGAGAGCGTTTGCCGTTATAGATATAAATCAAAAAGCCGCGTAGAAAATAACTACGCGGCTTTTGTTGTTCATCAGTCTATACTTAGTCAGAATTTGTTCGTTTCTGAACCGGTATGACAGCTTCTGTCTGATCCCAAGCCAGAATCATGTCGGTGCCAGTTGCTGAAGGTGAAAAACTGATATAAAATTGCTCAGCCATTGGGCTATGTTTACGCGATGCGACGGGCACTCGTAGTACGTCTTTTGTCTGGTCATAATTGGTTCCCCATTGGCCAGTTTCACCGTTGAATATAGCTATCCATCCATCTGCTGACGGAATGGTCCAAAGTGTATATTCGCCTTTGTTTAAAGGTTGCCCGGCTACGACTACATTTTGGTCGAATTCAATGATAGTTGCTTCATTTGCACCCGTCCGCCAAACTTTTCCATATGGGACAAGGCCGCCAAAAATCTTACGTCCTTTCTTGTAGGGCTGACAATAATCTACTTTTATTTTCAGACCATTTTGGTCAACCTGTGCTACGGCTTCGGGGCTACTGGATTTGGTCCAGCTACGTAATGAGAAGAAACCGACAAGTACAACGGCAGCAATAATGCCGAGGATAATCAGTAGACGTTTCATAGGTGTTTAGTGGTTTAACCTGACAGCCTGCAAGGTAAGGATATTTTGTAATTTGCGGACTTCTCCAGAGTACCCACCGAATTAGAATGTCCAGAATCGATTATTTACTTGTATACCCAGACCTTCGTAAGCGTGAAAACGAGCCATCAGGCGGCTGTGTAGAAATGCACATTACACATGCGTCGCATGAAGCAGCTCGGAATATAGAAACTGCCATTGTTTTGGCCAAACAGGGATTTAAAGTGCGGCTTTTACCAATTGATAACACGCCACATATTAAAAATCCAGACGCATATTTTATTGAACAGGATATTGTGATCGAGTTTAAACACAACTATACGCCTACGGCATCAGCAATTGAACGCGAAGTACGTAATGCCAAAAAACAAGCCGACCATATTTTGATTCATGCTATGAGTGGGATAACAAGAGATGAATTGATTCAAGGGTTGAGGCAACATCTACATCGTGCTGAAAACATAATTACAGTGTGGTTAATATTCGACGGTATTATATACCATTTTTCGCCAGAAGAGATACGTAATAAACATATAGAAGATAAAATGCAATGAGGTGACACAGTTGCCTGCATCACCTCAAGGTAGGGGCCTGGGATCTCTCCCTGACCAATGCAAAGGTAATCAATTGATTGCAAATAGGCAAACAAATGATAATTGACTACGCCGTCTCCTTCTTCAATTTGTCCCTTAATTGAAACAATTCATCGCGCAAACGAGCAGCTTCCAGGAAGTCGAGGTCTTTGGCGGCACGTTCCATTTTAGATTGCGTTTCGTTGATCATCTTCTCCAGATCGCCCTTGCCCATATAGCGCACAACTGGGTCAGCAGCAATGCGGATTTCTTCAGGTTCAACATAGAAATGTTTCGCTTTTGAGTCGGCCACTTTGGTTTGACCCATGATGGCTTCTTTGGATTTCAGTACCGTAGTTGGTGTGATACCGTTGTCGATGTTGTACTCCATCTGGATAGCCCGACGACGGTTGGTTTCGTCAATGGCTTTCTCCATAGAGCCCGTGATCCGGTCGGCATACATAATCACTTTCCCGTTCGAATTACGAGCCGCCCGGCCGATGGTCTGAATCAACGACCGGATGTCGCGAAGGAAGCCTTCTTTATCCGCATCCATAATAGCCACAAGTGATACTTCGGGTAAGTCAAGCCCTTCACGCAACAGGTTTACACCTACCAGTACGTCGAAGTTGCCCAATCGTAAATCACGTAAAATTTCCACTCGATCCAGGGTTTTTACTTCCGAATGAATGTAGCGGGTTTTAATGCCCACTCGGTCGAGATACTTCGTCAGTTCTTCGGCCATGCGTTTAGTGAGGGTCGTTATTAATACACGCTCACCATTTTTAATTCGGCTGTCGACAGACTCCAGTAAATCGTCAATTTGGTTGAGGCTCGGGCGAACCTCAATTTCTGGGTCGAGCAGACCCGTTGGCCGGATAAGTTGCTCCACGATAACACCGTCGCTTTTACGAAGCTCATAGTCGGATGGAGTAGCCGAAACATACACAGCCTGTCCCGATAAATCTTCAAATTCCTGGAACGTCAACGGACGATTGTCCATTGCTGATGGAAGTCGGAATCCGTAGTCAACAAGCGCTGTTTTGCGTGATCGGTCGCCACCCCACATGGCCCGAATTTGTGGGATTGTCGCATGACTTTCGTCAATCACCATTAAATAATCGTCGGGGAAATAATCGAGCAGACAGAATGGGCGTTGGCCGGGTTGACGCCTATCGAAATAGCGGGAATAGTTTTCAATACCTGAACAATAGCCCAGCTCACGCATCATTTCAAGGTCGAACTCGGTACGTTCACGAATACGAGTAGCTTCCTGCTCCCGCATCTCCGATTCGAAGTACATCACCTGCGCCACCATATCGTCCTGAATTTCGTGGATCGCGTTATTGAGCGTATCACGACCCGTAACGAACAGGTTGGCAGGGAAGATCGTCACCATATTTTCATTCGAGATTTTCCGTCCAGTGTTAGGATCAATCTGTTGAATCGTTTCAATCTCGTCACCGAAGAAAATAACGCGATAGGCGAAATCGGCATAGGCAACATACAGGTCGACTGTATCACCTTTGACACGGAAATTACCGCGCTGAAATTCGCCTTCTGTACGACTATATAAAATGCTGACTAGCTGATGCAGAAACTGGTTGCGGCTCATTTGTTCGCCCACGCCAATCCTGACTACGTTCCGCTTGAATTCTTCAGGATTTCCCATGCCATAAATGCATGAAACCGACGCCACTACAATTACATCGCGCCGACCACTCATCAGGGCCGACGTTGCTGCCAGCCGCAGTTTGTCGATCTCCTCATTAATCGCGAGGTCTTTTTCGATATAGGTGTTCGTGGTAGCAATGAATGCTTCCGGCTGATAATAATCGTAGTACGAGATGAAGTACTCGACAGCGTTTTCTGGAAAAAACTGCTTGAATTCGCCGTAAAGCTGGGCTGCCAGGGTTTTGTTGTGGCTTAATACGAGCGTTGGGCGATTGGTCTGTGCAATGAGATTGGCGACTGTGAATGTTTTTCCACTTCCAGTTACACCAAGAAGTACTTGTGCAGGTTCGCCTTCATTTATACCCTTGACCAACTTCTCAATAGCTTTTGGTTGGTCGCCGGTGGGTTGAAATTCAGAGGTTAATTTGAAGTTCATTAGTTGCGTTTAGAATCTGGCTAATTTACGAAGATTTGGGGTGGATTGCAAGGGCAGTTTTTAAATTGCTACTTGCTGATTCATCCCAAATTTGTCGTATCTGGAAGCGTATGGATATCGATTCTAGTATTAACCTGTTTGACTCTATAAACGTTATTCTTTCAGCCGATGAATTCTACGTTATTCGATTATAAAGTGGTTGCGTGATGAAAATAGTGTCAGGAATGGAAAATTTTTCATCCCGACCTTAGGAGGGATCTCAAGCTTGCCTATATATGCAACCTGAGATCCCTCCTAAGGTCGGGATGACAATAAATAATCGCGAAGAACCAGAATTTTATGTGCCTTTTAGGCTACAGAAAATAAAGCGGGCTAATTGTTCAACCGCGTAAATCCGCCATCAATCGGATAATCACATCCAGTTATGAAACCCGCTTCGTCGGAGCAGAGGTAGAGAGCTAGGGCACCAATTTCCTGGGGTTCAGCCATTCGGCCGATAGGTTGTGTTTTCGATAATTTCTCGAACATCTCGGCTTCTCGACCTGGATACGTTTTCGCGATAAACCCATCCACAAACGGGGTATGCACGCGTGCGGGCGAAATACAGTTGCAGCGAATGTTTTCTTTCAGATAATCCTTCGCGATGGACAGGGTCATCGTCAAGACAGCGCCCTTACTCATGGCATAGGCGAAACGGTCTGGGATACCTACAGTTGCAGCTATCGACGCCATATTTAGAACCACACCGCCACTATTGGCTTTTAGATGCGGAATGGTCGCGTAAAGGCAATTGTAGACGCCTTTAATATTAATGCGATAAATCCGGTCAAAGTCGGCTTCTGTTGTGGTTTCAACTGTACCGATGTGCGACACACCCGCGTTGTTGACCAGAATATGAATTGGACCCTGTGCGGCTATCTGATTGACAGTCTCCACTGCCTGTTGCTGATTCGAAACATCAATAGCGTGGCTTGTTGCCTGACCACCCGCCTGTTGGATCTCGCTAACAGCTTGTTCGCCCTGATCCTTATTGAGATCAAGTATATGAACCGATGCACCTGCCTGTGCAAACGTCTTTGCAATGGCCAGCCCAATGCCGCTGGCTCCCCCCGTGATGAGGGCAGTTTTGTTTTTGAGTGAGAACATGTTTAAAGTGCGAAAGAGTAAAAGAGCAAAAGAGTGGTCGGTACGTCTTTGCGCCTTCACTCTTTCGCTCTTTCACCATTTTAAAGTGAAACACCCCGTTTCCAGGGAATAAAATCGTCTTGTCCTAAGCGTTCGGCCTGGGTTATTTCTTCCCCGGACGCCAATCGAATAATGTATTCCAGAAGCGCATCAGCATTTTGAGCTATACTTTGCTCACCGTCGATAATAGGGCCACTGTCGAAATCAATGACATCAGGCATTCTGTTTTTTAGGACAGTATTTGTCGAGACCTTAACAACTGGACAAACTGGATTGCCAGTGGGCGTACCGAGGCCAGTGGTAAACAGAATTACGTTTGTGCCTGAACCTGCCATGCCTGTTGTCGCTTCAACATCATTGCCGGGTGTGCAAAGAAGGCTCAGGCCGGGCGTAACAGCCGGTTCTGCATAATCAAGCACGTCGGCTACAGGGGCAGTGCCTCCTTTTTTAGCCGCCCCTGCCGATTTAATGGCATCGGTAATAAGTCCGTCTTTGATATTGCCCGGCGACGGATTCATATCGAATCCTGAACCAACGGCTTCAGCCTGAGCCGAGTATTCACCCATCAACGTAATGAATTTCTGGGCTTTGGCTGTATCCTCGGTACGATTGATAAGTTCCTGTTCGACACCATTTAGTTCGGGAAATTCAGCCAGTACGGTTTTGCCACCCAACGATACGATTGTATCCGACAAATGGCCCAGAACTGGATTGGCCGAAATACCCGAAAAACCATCAGAGCCACCGCATTTTAAGCCGACGGTCAATGCATTTAACGGAGCTGGCTTGCGTTCAATTTTATTGATTTCAACCAGGCCCAAAAACGTTTCTTTAATGGCTTCCGACATAAGTGCGTATTCGGTTCCGGCTTGTTGCTCAAATAGAAGCAGTGGTTTATTGAACTTTGGGTTTTGCCGTTTGATTTCTGCCGAAATCATATCCGTTTGTAAATGCTGACAGCCCAGACTTAATACGGTTGCTCCCGCTACGTTGGGGTTATTAATGAAGCCCGCCAGTAATGAACATAAATAGCCCGAGTCTTGCCGGGTGCCTCCACAACCCATTTCGTGGGTCAGGAATTTAATGCCATCTACATGTTTGAAAGGGCGTTTTTGTGCATGATTGCTCGTTTGATTAGGTTCGATAAATGGCTGCATCTTTTTAATGACATCCATTTCGCCTGCCTTGTACAAACTCAATAACTCATGAACGTTTTCGCGGTAGATTTCGGGCTGAGCGTAGCCTAGTTCGCGCTCAAAGGCATCTTTTAAAATCAGGACATTGCGGTTCTCACAAAAAACCAGTGGCACTACAAGCCAGTAGTTGCGCGTACCAACACTGCCATCTGCGCGGTGATAGCCCATGAACGTTCGTTCCTGCCAGTGCGACACATCGGGCGCTTGCCAGGAGTAAGGCTGTTTTTTGTCGAGGCCGTATCGGTCGGCATCGTGTTTGAGATTAAATGTGGTAATCGGTTCTCCACGGCGAATCGGTTGGGTCGCTTTACCGACTAGCACACCATACATCGTGATTGGATCGCCGGGTTGTCGGTCTTCGGTCACAAATTTATGCTTGGCTCCAACGGCATAAGGCAACTCATAGGTATCATTCTCAAATTCAACGTGCTCCCCCGCCGACAGGTTGCGAAGGGCTACGATGACATTATCGCCGGGATGAACTTTCAGGACACGGGCAGTCATTAGAAATACTGGTTAAAAATTGTCAGAATTTAGTCAGATACAGTCAGGAATGGCCGGGCTGTTAACAGCTTTTGACGATACCTGATAACCATTTACGATACCTGACTAATTCATTAAAGAGACGCAATAAGCCGAAATATACCACCTCTCAGCAAAAACTTTATCCATGTTGTTGCGAATGTGAACGCCATTGCCAAGTTTTAAGACTTAATTCCTACCCGTTGCCGATGTCCCAACTTTCTGCTGTAAACCAAACCGGTTTCCTGGCTGGTCGACTAATGTCTATGGATGCCTATCGAGGTTTCGTCATGACATTGATGGCTGCCGAAATCCTGCAATTTGATCACCTTCACGAAGCCTTTCCCGATAGTAGTTTCTGGGCGTTTCTGGCTCATCACCAAAGTCACGTTGCCTGGGCTGGCTGTTCACTGCACGACCTGATTCAACCCTCATTTTCATTTTTGGTAGGAGTTGCTTTACCCTATTCGATTGCCAGCCGGGTTAAGCAGGGGCAATCGTTTCCCGTTCAGCTGTGGCATGCGTTTCGGCGGTCGCTGATTTTAATTCTACTCGGAATTTTTCTGCGATCCACTCATTCCGAACAAACGAGATTTACGTTTGAAGATACGCTTACACAAATTGGGCTGGGTTACCCATTTTTATTCTTAATAGGTAGCGCTCCCAAACCTCGAACGGCCTGGATTGCGCTAGGCGTCGTTTTAATCGGTTATTGGCTGGCGTTCATCATGTATCCAGCTTCTGTTGCAGGCTTCGATTATAGTACAGTTGGTGTCGCGACAGATTGGCCGGAACATTATACTGGCTTAATGGCGCATTTTAATAAGAATAGTAATCTGGCCTGGGCATTTGATACGTGGTTTCTGAACTTGTTTCCGCGCGAGAACCCATTCTTGTTCAATGGAGGAGGCTATGCTACCCTTAGTTTCATTCCGACTCTTGGCACTATGCTGTTAGGTTTGCAGGCAGGTCGGTGGTTACGATCAGGGATGACGCAGCGTGAAATTCTAAAGTACTTCCTGATTGCAGGAGCTACAGGCCTGATCAGTGGCGTTTTGCTACATGTGACTGGAATTTGCCCTATTGTTAAACGAATCTGGACACCAGCCTGGGTACTCTTCAGCGGTGGCTGGTGTTTTTGGTTATTAGCATTTTTTTATGGCGTTATCGATGTGGCTGGTCGGCGGGGATGGGCGTTTCCATTGGTCGTAGTCGGTATGAACTCCATCGCGATTTACTGCCTGGTGCACCTCATTGACAAGTTCATTATCACATCTTTATATACCCACTTGGGGCACGGGCCTTTTCTGGTGTTTGGCACTGCGTACGAACAACTGCTACTTGGCTTCGTTACGCTGGCTATTTTTTATTTAATTCTCTGGTGGATGTACCGCCGTAACCTATTTATCCGAATCTAATTTATGATCACGGCTAATATCCTGAATCTCTTTGATCAAACGATTTTTTATGGTACGCTCACGATTGAAAATGGGCGCATTAATGAGATACACCGTCTTGGGCCCGAACAAAAAGGTGAACCTTATGTATTGCCCGGTTTTGTGGATGCGCACGTTCACGTCGAAAGCTCTCTCTTAACTCCCCCACAATTCGCTCGACTAGCCGTGGTACACGGAACTGTCGCTACAGTATCAGACCCGCATGAGATCGGAAATGTCCTCGGCGTTGCGGGCGTTCATTATATGATTGAGGAAGCCCGGCGCGTCCCCTTCAAATTTATGTTTGGCGCTCCTTCCTGCGTTCCAGCCACAACCTTCGAAACGGCGGGCGCTACAATTAGCGTTAAGGATGTTCGGAAGTTGCTGGCATTGAAAGAAATCGGTTATCTGGCCGAGATGATGAACTTTCCGGGGGTACTGCATCAGGACCCTGATGTAATGGCTAAAATAGCTCTGGCCAATGCCTTTAATAAGCCTGTTGATGGCCATGCTCCCGGCCTGACTGGCGATGATGCTCAACGATACATTGATGCCGGAATCAGTACCGACCACGAATGCTTCACTTACGAAGAAGGTCTGGATAAAGCACAAAGGGGCATGAATATTCTTATTCGAGAGGGGAGTGCGGCACGCAACTTCGAAGCGCTGATTCCATTACTGACTGAGTTCCCACAGCAAATTATGTTCTGCTCCGATGATAAGCACCCCGATACATTGGCTGAAGGCCATATCAATCAGCTAGTTGTACGGGCTTTATCAAAAGGGCATTCGTTGTGGAACGTACTTCGGGCGGCTTGCCTAAATCCCGTGTTGCATTATCGATTACCAGTTGGACTTCTGCGAGAGGGGGACCCTGCAGATTATATCGTGGTTGATAGTTTACAAGCATTTAAGGTCCAGCAAACGGTGATTAATGGAGAAGTTGTCGCTGAAAATGGGGAGTCGAAAATTCCAGATTTGCGGAGTGAGCATGTCAATCAGTTTAGTTGTTCGGCTAAAAAGCCGGAGGATTTTGTGGTGTCATTTCCCTCACCCCCGGCCCCTCTCCCAGAACGGGAGAGGGGTGATGAAACATCTCCAGTACTTCACCCCTCTCCCGTTCTGGGAGAGGGGCCGGGGGTGAGGGAAATCCGTGTCATCGAAGCACTCGACGGTCAGCTCATTACAAACGAACTGCATCTGAAACCTAAGTTGGAGAACGACCAAATTATGCCCGATGTGGAGCGAGATATTTTAAAAATGGTTGTCGTTAATCGGTATCAGGACACACCTCCTGCCATCACTTTTATTAAAAACTTTGGGTTGAAGCATGGCGCCATTGCCTCTTCAGTTGGGCATGATTCGCATAACATTACAGCTGTCGGATGCGACGACGAAAGTATTTGCAAAGCGGTCAATCTGGTTATAGAATCTCAGGGTGGTTTGTCGGCGGTGGCGGGTACGAAGCCTCATGAACATGATGACGAAATAATGAGTAGACGTGAGTTTTTACATCTAACTACCACTCCCGATACATATTTACTGCCATTACCAGTAGCAGGACTAATGACCGATACGGATGGGTATGATGTAGCTACACAATATACGACACTTGATCAGTTTGCGAAGCAAGAGCTGGGAAGTACGCTGGCAGCTCCATTTATGACCTTATCGTTTATGGCTCTGCTAGTTATCCCAGCGTTGAAATTGAGCGATAAGGGACTGTTTGACGGCAAAAGGTTCACTTTTGTGTCTATTCAAGTGGGAAATCCGTGACCATAAAAAAAAATTTTAACTACTTTTTTTAATTCTATTTTTTATGGGTAAGTTTACACACTCCAAGGCTATTCCTAACCTTTACCCTCTCTATCATGGCTCGCTCCCGTACTCAAATCGGCCCCGACGACGAAACCCTCTGGAATTTGTTTCGTGGTGGCGATGAAAATGCGTTTGCCCGACTGTACCAAAATTATGTTCAAACCCTTTACCATTATTGCGCCCATTTCGCCACCGACCGGGCCCTGATTAAAGATTGCATCCACGACCTATTTGTTGAGCTCTGGAAGCACAGAACAACCATCGGACCAACTACTTCTGTACGGTTTTATCTGATGGCTTCGATTAAACGTAAGCTGGTTCGCCATCTAACGGCTGAACAGAAATTAGTTAGCCAGGATGACATGGTAAATGGTCGACGCGTTGGTGATACGCTTCCCGGCGCTGATCCATCTCACGAAAATTTACTGATTGCCCACGAGGAAGATTCGTTTATGAATGACTGCCTGCATCAGGCCCTCGAAAAACTTCCCCGCCGTCAGCGTGAAGCTGTTCACCTGCGGTATTTTCAAAACATGAGCAACGAAGAAATTTCGGCCCTCATGCACATTAACATTCAGTCTGTTTACAATTTGATATTTGGAGCTATGAGCAACCTCAAGCGTTATGTGACGCTCGAAAATGTGTCGCTCTGACGCTGACTACTCCTAACCTATTCTCCAACCCGGTAGCTCTTTATGAACTATCGGGTTTTTTATTTAAGGTGGCGTAGCCGAAGGCTAATATGTAGCTATCAATTTTACTAGACAAATTAGCCTTCGGCTACGCGGATTTCCATCCACGTTACTTTCGTAACTTCGTTGAATGAATACAGACTCAACGCCCTTGCCCGAGCGGGTACGCCCTCGAACACTCAACGACGTTATTGGTCAGCGTAAACTTATCGGCCCGAATGGTGCACTTCGTCGCGCTGTAGAGGCAGGCCGTTTGCCTTCTATGATACTATGGGGCCCACCGGGTGTTGGCAAAACCACGCTGGCATTACTGTTGGCCGAAGCCGTTAAACGCCCCTTTATTGCCCTAAGTGCAATCAATTCGGGCGTGAAAGAGATTCGTGATGTGCTGAGCCGCCCGAGCGGAATATTCCCACCTGTGGTGTTCATTGACGAAATTCACCGATTCAATAAAAGTCAGCAGGACGCCCTGCTCGGGGCCGTCGAGAAAGGACAGATTACGTTGATCGGAGCTACTACCGAGAACCCATCTTTTGAAGTAAATAGCGCTTTGCTCTCGCGCTGTCAGGTCTATATTCTGGAAGGGCTTAGCCGAGAGGAGTTAATTCAGGTGGTTGATCGAGCCATTGCGCAGGATGCGTTTTTGCAATCAAAAAGAATTACGGTTGAGTCGTATGATGCGTTGCTTCGGCTGTCTGGTGGTGATGGACGTAAACTGCTAAACCTCTTAGAATTAGTCGCTTCGGCTCACGTATCTACCGATCCGTTAGTTATTACCGACGAGGGCGTAACGACTGTTGCACAACAGAATATTGCTCGCTACGATAAATCAGGAGAGCAGCATTACGACATTATCTCGGCTTTTATCAAGTCGTTACGTGGTTCAGATCCCAATGCCGCTTTGTACTGGATGGCCCGGATGATCGTAGCGGGAGAAGATCCCATTTTCATTGCCCGGCGCATGTTGATTATGGCATCGGAAGACATCGGCAATGCCAACCCAACGGCCATGATTATGGCGTCGGAAGCGGTGCAGGCGATTCGTGCTATCGGCATGCCCGAAGGTCGAATTATTCTGTCGCAGGTGGCCGTGTATCTAGCCACATCACCTAAGAGTAACGCAAGTTATGTGGCTATTGATGAGGCTATTGCTCTAGCCGAGCAAACGGCTCATCTTCCCGTGCCTCTCCACTTGCGCAATGCCCCAACTAAGCTAATGAAGCAGATTGGCTACGGAAAAGACTACCAATATTCGCATGCTCATGAAGGCAATTTTGCCCAGCAAAACTTCCTGCCCGACGACCTAAAAGGTCACAAACTGTATGAACCCGGTCATAACGCTCGTGAAGCTGAAATCCGGCGGAGTTTGCAGAAGTGGTGGGGAGACTGGTATGGGTATTAAGGCTACGCTACCATCGTACCTGCCCGTCGCCCACAACGATCCATTTCTCAGTCACTAATTTCTCCAGCGCAAATGGGCCACGAGCGTGGAGTTTTTGCGTGGAAATACCAATTTCGGCACCAAGACCAAACACGCCCCCATCTGTAAAACGTGTAGATGCATTAGCATACACGGCAGCAGCATCGACTTCGCGAAGGAATTGGTCGATAAGTTCTTGATTTTGTGAGATAATTGCTTCGGAGTGTCGGGACGAATAGGCCTGGATATGGGACAGCGCTTCATCCAGATCAGCTACGACTTTTACGGCACATTTATAGTCCAGAAACTCGCGACCAAAATCTTCGGGTTGGGCGTGTTGCAGGCTTGTATAGCCTGCTTTCTTCAAAATGGCAAAAGAGGGTTCATCGGCGAAAACCACTACGTTCCATTTGTTGAAATCGGCTGTCAGCATTGACAGGAAACGCTCGGCAATGGCTTCATCGACAAGTACACAATCGAGCGAGTTACAAACCGACGGGCGCGAGACGCGGGCATTCACAACGATGGCAGCTGCTTTGGCCAAATCGGCGGTTTGCTCCACATAGGCGTGGCAAACCCCGGCACCCGTTTCGATGGTTGGCACCAGTGAGTTTTTGCGGACAAATTGAATCAGCGATTCTGATCCACGTGGGATAATAATGTCTACGTAGCGGGTAGCGGTAAGCAATTCATTGACAACGGCGCGGTCGGGCGGGAGCAGTGTAACCGCAGCTTTGGGAACACCAAATTCGACCAATACACCCTGAATCAAACCAATCAAATACCGGTTCGAGAAATCGGCTTCTTTGCCGCCTTTCAGTACACAGGCATTTCCTGAACGCAGACACAAGGATGCCACATCGACCGTTACGTTCGGGCGAGCTTCGTAAATAACACCTACCACGCCCAACGGCACGGCAATTTTTTTAAGTTTTAATCCCTGTTCGATTGTACGCTCCAAAATGACTTCTCCTGCCGGATCGGGTAGTACGGCTACTTCGCGCAAACTCTTGGAAAGGTCGGCTATGCGAGTTTCTGTCAGTTTTAGTCGATCATATTTGGGGTCGCTTTCCGACATCCGATCGAGGTCTTTCTGATTCTCGGCCACGATACCGGCGACATGATCGGCAAGCACATCGGCCAGGCGATTGAGTAAATCAGTTTTTTCAGCGGGGCTAAGCCGCCGAACGGCTGCTGCAGCTTGCTGAGTGGCCTGGAGAAGGGGCGTAATAGGAGTCATGATTACAAAAGTACAATATCATTCGCATTGGCGACCTCAACATTTTGCTGATTAAGCTGTTGCGATAACGTTTCGGACGAAATCCGCGTTCGGGCGACGGCCACCGTTTCCTGTTCTTCATTTATGATTTCGACCAGTTCGCCGGTTGCGAAATCGTTCAGCACAGCCCGAACTCCTACCGCCAACAGGCTTCGACGTTGTTTCAACGCCCGCACGGCACCCGCATCGATCTGCACCCGACCGACGGCTAAGCTGCCGCTTGCTAACCAACGATTCCGGGCAGATAGAGTAATTGGGTGTGGTGTAAACTCGGTTCCTGTTTCACCTTTCAAGGCCCGACCGAGGCTATCTGGTTCTTTTAATCCGAAAATAACGACGCGAATTCCCATCCGGGTAGCCAGTTTGGCGAACGTTAGCTTAGAAGCCATACCACCCAAACCTAGTGATGACTTATCAGTTCTAACAACGCCAAATACGCGTTCGTCGAACTCAACAACCTTTGGAATAATCTGCCCATTGGCATCCAATAAGCCACCTACCGACGTGCAGAGCATCAGTGCTTCTGCGCCAAAACCTACGGCAATGAGGGTTGCCAGTTCATCATTGTCGGAAAACTTTAATTCGCGATCACTAACGACATCGTTTTCGTTGGCAATTGGGATCAGATCATTGTCCCAAAGTTCTTCGTAGGTCTGCTTTAGTTGCAGAAACTGGTCGCGACTGGCAAAGTGGTGGCGTTCGCAAAGACTTTGGGCAATGGAAATGCCGTATATAGAAAAGAAACGAGAGTATTGATTGAGTAATAGTAAATTACCTACAGCAGCAGCAGCTTTACGTTGGGTAATATCGCCCTTATAATCACGAATTAAGGATTTTCCAGCACCCACTGCACCCGATGAAACTAGTACAATACGGTAATGCGGGTGCAGAGCGGCTACCTGACGGGCAATGTCTACCATGACGGGCTCATTAGGTTCGCCGGTAGGTTTTGTGATAGATGCGGTACCAAACTTTAGAACTAAAACAGGCTTTGACATGCGGGCAAAGATAGGGATTTACGGTTTTGTGTATACCGGAAACCATGATCTGCCTATACCTTTTCGGGCACTAAGGCCGTAAAGCGTGCTTTTTGTTTGAGGGCAATTTTAAGCTGCCGGAGGTAATCTGCTTTGGGGATTTCTATGGCACCGTAACGACGAACATTGTCGTTAATGAACTGTGTATCAAGCAAGGTGAAGTGTTGTTGACGGAGAATCAGGATTAAATTATGGAAGGCGACTTTAGAGGCATTGCTAACCTCAGTAAACATAGATTCGCCAAAAAACGCGGAACCTAAAGCCACACCGTATAGGCCTCCTACCAGCCGATTCTCTATATACGTCTCGACACTATGGGCCAGACCCATATGATGCAACTCTGTATAGGCGTCAATAATTTCATCGGAAATCCAGACGCTATCATCTTCAGAACGAGGTTTCGAGCAGGCCCGCATTACCTCAGAAAAGGCCGTATTCAGACGTATTTCAAACTGATTGCGGTTCAGAACCGGGTGAAGTGATTTAGCAGGTTTATAGCTATGAATAGGAATAATGGCCCGAGGGTCAGGTGCATACCAATAAAGCGTACCGTCGGCATCGGCCATTGGGAAAATCCCGTTTATGTACCCGTAAATCAGGTCATCAGCGGTTAGCTTATTCATGAAAACTGTAAATGTGTCGTATGACAAATATAGAAAAGGTGAAAATAGTACCACAATATACTAAATCCCAGTGCTATTATTTTTTGTGAAATACAGAACTTTGATCGACTCAATTTAATCAACTAACTATACCGCATGAACGTCTCTGTGAACTGGGAAGGTGTTTATCCCGCGTTACTGACTCCATTTACGGCTGATGATCAACTCGATCTGCCACTTTTTGAGAAAAATCTTCAAGCCCAGTTCGATGCGGGCGTCCACGGCTTTATCATTGGCGGCTCCCTGGGTGAAGCCAGTACGTTGCTGAACGACGAAAAAATTGAACTCCTAAAATCGGGCCTGGCTGTTAGCGATGGGAAAGTGCCTGTGCTGGTCAATATTGCCGAACAGGCTACCAAGCAGGCGATCGCCCGTGCCCACGAAGCAGAATCCAACGGTGCTGATGGGCTCATGCTTCTGCCTCCGATGCGTTACCCTGCCGATGCCCGTGAAACGGTTACCTTCTTTAAAGCGGTGGCTCAGGAAACGTCATTGCCAATCATGATCTACAACAATCCGTACGATTACAAGATCATGACCACTGTGGCTATGTTTCATGAACTGGCCGAGTTTTCTAACATTCAGGCCGTAAAAGAATCGACGCGTGATCTGACCAATATAACGCGGATGCGGAATGCGTTTGGTGATCGTTATAAGCTGATGGGTGGTGTCGATACGCTGGCGCTTGAAGCCCTGTTACTTGGTTGCGATGGCTGGGTTGGTGGGCTGGTCGATGCCTTCCCAGTAGAAACTGTCGCTATTTATGACCTGGCTAAAGCAGGCCAGATAGCCGAAGCACTTGAAATTTATCGCTGGTTTATGCCTTTGCTTGAGCTGGATATTCACCCCAAATTAGTCCAATACATCAAACTGGCTGCAACAGCCACTGGCCTTGGGTCAGAATATGTACGGGCACCGCGTTTGCCTCTCATTGGCGCAGAACGAGAGCAAGTACAACAGGTTATTCAAACCGCTTTGGCGAACCGACCACTTATTAATGTAGAGTGAAGAATGAAAAGTGAAGAATAGTTGCTTTAGCCCTTATTCTTCACTTTTCATTCTTCACTCTACACTGAAAATATGTCTGAGTTTCATTTTTTTTGCATTGACGCACATACCTGTGGTAACCCCGTGCGGGTTGTTACAGGTGGGAGCATTCCGTTTTTGCAGGGCGGGAATATGAGTGAAAAACGTCAGCATTTCCTGCGTGACTACGACTGGATTCGGAAAGGGCTCATGTTCGAGCCTCGTGGTCATGATATGATGTCGGGAAGTATTCTTTACCCGCCTACTGATCCTGCTAATGATGCGGGTGTTTTGTTTATCGAAACCTCTGGGTGCCTGCCTATGTGCGGTCATGGCACCATCGGTACAGTAACGGTTGCCATTGAGCGAAACCTGATTACACCTAAAACACCGGGTGTTCTCAACCTGGAAGTTCCTGCCGGATTGGTTCGGGCAGAATACCAGCAAGAGGGACGAAAGGTAACGTCGGTGAAGATTACGAACATCAAATCGTATCTGGCCGCAGAAAAATTGACGGTAGAGTGTCCAGATTTAGGTACGCTTACGGTCGATGTTGCGTATGGTGGTAATTTCTATACTATTGTCGATCCACAACCCAATTTCCCCGGTTTGGAGCATTACAAAGCTGAGCAATTGATTGGCTGGGCGCGGGTGATGCGTGAGCGGATGAATGAACAATATACCTTTGTACATCCCGAAAATCCGACCATTAACGGCCTGAGTCATATTCTCTGGACAGGCAAACCGCTGCAAGAAACTTCTACAGCCAGGAATGCCGTTTTTTACGGCGACAAAGCGATTGACCGCTCACCTTGCGGTACAGGAACATCAGCCCGAATGGCGCAATGGTATGCACAGGGACGACTCAAGCCGGGCGATACGTTTGTTCACGAAAGTATTATCGGGTCTATTTTCAATGGACGTATCGAAGCGGAAACAGAATTGGCGAGCCAGCCAGCTATTGTGCCAAGCATTGAAGGCTGGGCTCGGATTCACGGCTACAACCACATTATTCTCGACGAAGACGACCCATACGTATTTGGTTTTCAGGTTATTTAAAAAGTGAATGAGTGAAAGAATGCAAGAACGTTCTTTTCGCTCCGGTGCACTCTTTCGCTCATTCACTCATTCACTCTTTAATAATGTCACATATAGGTATTGTGGGTGGAGGCATCGTCGGACTTTGTTCGGCGTATTACCTGCACAAAGCGGGGCACCGCGTGACACTGTTCGATCAGGGGCCGATTGCCGATGGCTGTTCGTTTGGAAATGCAGGCATGATCGTGCCCAGCCATATTATTCCGCTAGCGCAACCGGGTATGATTGCCAAAGGCATGCGCTGGATGTTGAAATCGACCAGTCCGTTTTATGTGAAACCACGCCTGAACGCCGATTTGCTACGTTGGGGTTGGCTTTTCTATCGTCATTCGACGCCTGAACATGTTGAGCGATCGATTCCAGTGTTGCGTGATCTGAGTTTGCTTAGTAAAACACTGTATCAGGATTTAGCCACCAACGGCGATTTGAGTTTCGAATGGCAGGAGCGAGGGCTGCTTATGCTCTACAAAACCGCATCTGCCGAACACGAAATGGCCGAAGAGGCCGAGGTTGCTAATCACTCGGGAATTGAAGCACGCATACTCAACGGCCAGCAAGTACAGGATTTGGAGCCTGATGCGCGAGTTGATGTTCGCGGAGGTATCTATTACCCCGGCGATGCACACCTGAATCCGAATGAGTTAATCCGCTCATTAGTAGCTTATCTTCGTAAAGAGGGCGTTGCCATTCTGGAAAATCATGCCGTTACTGGCTTTGGTAAAACGGGTTCTAAAATTAAATCCGTGCAGACATCGCAGGGTGATTACTTTGTTGATGCGGTTGTTGTAGCGGGTGGTGCCTGGTCGCCAATAATTGCGCAACAGTTGGGGATAAGCCTCTCTTTACAAGGTGGTAAAGGCTACAGCTTTATGCTTCAAAACGTAGCGAACAATATTCGGGTACCAGCCATCATGCTCGAAGCCCGTGCTACCGCCACACCCATGGGAGCTGACCTTCGCTTTGCCGGAACGCTCGAAGTAGCGGGTACCGATATGACTGTGAATATGAATCGAGTACGAGGTATCGTGCAATCGATCAATCAATATTATCCAGATATATCGGTCGGTATGCCCGCAGTTGATACGGTTTGGCGAGGCTTACGACCCTGCTCGCCAGACGGTCTGCCCTATATTGGTCGTGCAGAACGCTATGACAATGTTGTGCTGGCTACGGGGCATGGCATGATGGGACTCAGCCTTGGGCCAGCTACCGGCAAATTAGTTAGTGAACTGCTGACTAATTCGGTTAGAAGCATGGACGTTGCCGCTTTTAAACCAGAGCGTTTCGCCTAAGTATATTCTTAAAAACGGGCTACTTTTGCCCTAACTATTTATAACATTCTCTTGCCTGTCGTTATGACAAACTCTCTTGCAAATCCTGTTGCCGAATCATTTCAGGGTATTAATCCAACTACCGGCCAACCCTTGCCGGGCATATTTGAGGAAGCGACCGCAAGCGAGGTTGCTCAAGCTTGTGAACGTGCCGCCGAAGCGTTTTCTGAATACCGTAAAAAGTCGGGTGCTGAGAAGGCTCGTTTCCTGGAACAAATTGCCACTGAAATTGAAGCCTTAGGCGACGAATTGTTGACACGCGCGCAGGCTGAATCGGGCTTACCACTGGCTCGTCTGACAGGTGAACGCGGACGCACGACTGGCCAGCTTCGTATGTTTGCGGAGTACCTACGCGAAGGCTCCTGGGTCGATGCTCGTATTGACACAGCCTTGCCAGATCGTCAGCCTTTGCCACGCCCAGATTTGCGCCAGATGTTACGTCCTTTGGGCCCTGTCGGTGTGTTTGGTGCCAGTAATTTCCCGCTTGCTTTTTCCGTTGCGGGTGGCGATACGGCTTCGGCACTGGCTGCTGGTTGCCCAGTTGTGGTGAAAGGACACCCAGCCCATCCGGGCACATCACAATTGGTAGGTGATGCTATTAGTCGGGCAGTTGTTGCTTGCGGGCTGCCCGTTGGAACATTCTCGTTGGTGCAAGGGCGCACAGTAGCTGTGGGAATGGCCATTGTAGAACACTCGGCTATTAAAGCTGTTGGATTTACAGGTTCGTTTCGAGGAGGAAAAGCATTGTTCGACGCAGCAGCCCGTCGCCCAGAACCGATTCCGGTTTATGCCGAAATGGGTAGTACAAACCCCGTTTTCTTTTTACCGCAACTGCTTAAGGAGAAGGGGGAAACGCTTGCACAGAGTTTTGTAGGTTCGCTTACTCTGGGTGTTGGACAGTTTTGTACGAATCCCGGCTTAGCCGTGGTTGAGCAATCGCCCGAAGCTGATACGTTTATGCAGACAGCGGCTCAGTTCGTAACGAATAGCCAGCCTGCTACCATGCTCACGCAGGGAATTCAGCGCGCGTTTACGGAAGGGATCAGTAAATTAACGTCTGCCGAAGGAGTGGATGTGCTTGGACAGGCTACTTCGACCGAGAGTTTCGCTAACGGCACACCAACGCTTTTGAAAACGTCTGCCGAATCATTGCTGGCTAATCCGGTTCTTGCCGAAGAGGTGTTTGGCCCAAGCAGTGTTCTGGTCGAAGCGACTAGTCGTGAACAACTGCTCGCTGTCGCGCGAGGCTTGGAAGGCCATTTGACCGCTACAGTATGGGGCACCGATGCCGAACTGCCTGAGTATGCTGATTTGCTCGAAATTCTGGAACAGAAAGTAGGCCGGTTATTGATTAACGGCTTCCCGACGGGTGTAGAAGTTAGTCATGCTATGCAGCACGGCGGCCCCTATCCGGCTACGACAGATTCCCGCTCAACCTCTGTTGGCACCAATGCTATTTTACGTTTTGCCCGCCCCGTTTGCTATCAGAATTTTCCCGATGCGTTGTTGCCCGACGAACTGAAAGCCGCTAACCCGCTGCACATCTGGCGTCTGGTCGATGGGAAACGAGTGAATGGATAACTTTCCCTCACCCCAACCCCTCTCCCAAAACGGGAGAGGGGCTAAAAGCTAGTTATCTAATCATGCGCCCATTCATCCTTCTTCTAACAGTTCTACTGATAGCCAGCCTTAACAGCTTTAGTCAGCCTGTTGGCTCACCGACTAAGTCAGATAGTGGCTGGAAACTAGTTTGGGCTGATGAGTTCGAAACGGCTGGACCGCCAAACCCGAAGAACTGGAAATTTGAAACGGGCTTTGTCCGAAACCACGAAATTCAGTGGTACCAATCAACTAATGCTCGTTGCGAAAACGGCTTTCTTATCATCGAAGGACGTCGCGAACAAAGAGCCAATCCGAACTATAAACCCTCCAGCTCTAATTGGCAAACTAACCGACCGACCATCGACTATACTTCCTCGAGCTTACATACGAATGGCTTGCACAGTTGGCAATATGGCCGTTTTGAGATGCGGGGACGTATTGATACCAGCCCCGGTTTATGGCCCGCTTTCTGGACATTAGGCGTAAAAGGGGAGTGGCCCGCCAACGGCGAAATCGACATTATGGAATATTATCGGAACATGCTCCTGGCCAACGTTGCCTGGGCAACCGGTAAGCCCTATACCGCAGAGTGGCGTAGTACCAAAAAGCCGATGAACTCCTTCAACGATCCCAATTGGTCGAAGAAGTTTCATGTATGGCGCATGGATTGGGATGAAACAGCTATTCGACTTTATGTCGATGACAAATTATTAAACACTGTTCTACTTTCAGAAACCATTAATAAAGATGGAACAGGTATTAATCCGTTTCGGCAACCTCACTATTTATTAGTCAATCTGGCTATTGGTGGAGATAATGGGGGAGACCCAGCGGTGACTCCGTTTCCAAATCGGTATGAAATTGATTACGTGCGGGTTTATCAAAAATAATCAGAGATTTATTGAGTACCCAATTCATGATGCAACAGAAACAGATTACCCACTTATTCGTTACACTGCTCAGTTTCTGGATAATCAATACAAGTCTAGCGCAGGTCAGCCAGCCCAAATCCGTTGCCATTGAGGTTGATTTGGCAGCCGATAAAGGTCCCATTAAGCCCATCTGGGCGTGGTTTGGTTACGATGAACCGAACTACACTTACATGAAAGACGGAAAGAAACTGCTTACCGAAATCTCGCAGTTGAGTAAGGTGCCCGTTAATGTACGAGCGCACAGTCTGTTGGTTACTGGCGATGGAAAAGCAGCTTTGAAATGGGGCTCGACTAATGCCTATACTGAAGACAAAAAAGGCAACCCAGTCTATGATTGGACGATTGTCGATAAAATTTTTGATACGTATATAGAGCGGGGGATGAAGCCCATTGCCCAGATTGGTTTCATGCCTGAAGCGCTATCGACGCACCCTCAACCATATCGACACTATTGGAAACCCGGCGATAACTACAACGATATTTATACCGGCTGGGCTTATCCGCCGAAAGACTATGCGAAATGGGGTGAATTGGTCTATCAGTGGGTGAAACATTCGGTGAGCCGATATGGTCAGAAAGAAGTTGAAAGCTGGTATTGGGAGCTATGGAACGAGCCCAACATTAGCTACTGGAAAGGTACCACCGACGAATACATCAAGCTCTATGATTACACTGCCGATGCTGTTAAACGCGCTTTACCAACGGCTAAGGTGGGCGGGCCTGAAGTAACCGGCCCTAATTGGGACGTATCAGCCAAGTTTTTTAAAGCCTTTATGGATCACGTCGTTAGTGGCAAAAACTATGTGACGGGTAAAACAGGTACACCCATTGATTTCATTACATTTCATGCCAAGGGCGCGCCCAAACTGGTGAATGGTGCTGTTCAAATGAATATGGGCACACAGCTTCGGGATATTGACAAAGGCTTTGAGATTGTGGCTTCTTACCCGACGCTGAAACACCTGCCGATTATCATTGGCGAATCCGACCCCGAAGGATGTGCGGCTTGTTCAGAAGATTTACATCCCCAGAATGCATATCGGAATGGAACCATGTATTCCAGTTATACGGCAGCTTCATTTGCCCGAAAATACGACCTGGCCCAGGCTCGTGGTGTGAATCTGGAAGGAGCCGTTACGTGGGCTTTCGAGTTTGAAGATCAGGCTTGGTTTCGTGGGTTTCGCGATCTGGCTACCAATGGTGTCGATAAACCCGTGCTGAACGTATTCCGAATGTTTGGGATGATGCAGGGTAATCGGGTTGCCGTGAAAGGCGGCCTTGCCTACGATTACGCCCGAATTCGGGATCAGAGCGTCCGGGCTGAAGATGACATCAATGCCTTCGCTACGAAAGATGCGAGAACGGCTTCTGTAATGGTCTGGAATTATCATGACGATAATCTCCCTGCGCCCGACGCTCCCGTCTCAGTCCAAATAAAGGGCGTTCCGGGGCAGAAAGTGTTGCTTCAACATTATAGAATTGATAAGCAGTTCAGCAATTCGTATGAAGTCTGGAAAAAAATGGGATCGCCTAAAACGCTGACGCCCGAGCAAGTAGCCGAATTGGAGAAAGCGGGCCAACTTCAATTGCTCACCTCGCCCGAATGGATTCCGGTGAAATCGGGTGAGGTTACTGTGAAAATGGATCTGCCTCGGCAGGGCGTATCTTTGCTGAAGTTTTCCTGGGAGTAAATTACCGTAAAACGAATAATAATCCTGTAGGGCACCTTAACTATTAATGGTGACCATGTCACGTATGTTCGTCATATAACAACGCATGGAGGAAGGTTTCCTTGGGCTACTTGTGCCGATTATAGCGATTCTCGTAAAAAGATTGCCAATGCCGACCGGACGCGAATGGTATTCGTTAAAAACAATTAAACCAAACCCTTTTCTCACTGTCGAACGTTTATACAAAAAGGACTAAAGACCAATTATGAAAAAAGCACTTGTTTTATTGTTGGCTGCATTGCCGTTGTTGTTTAGCCAATGCAGTGTCAATAACCAGATTTCTCAGGCGAAAACGCTGGGCAATTGCCGTTATACGATTGCTTCCGCCGATAGTATCTACCTGGCAGGTATCGATGTTCGGCAGCTACGAAAAGTAGAAGATATTAATCCCGCTCAGTATCCTCGTTTAGCGACGGGCTTGCTGACGCGTAATGTACCATTGAACGCCCGCTTGAATATTGATATCACTAATCCAACTAACAAACTGGCAGGAATTAATCAATTGGAATATCGTATTCTATTAGCTGGGCAGGAATTGTTCAATGGTTTCCTGAATCAACGTATTGAAGTACAGCCCGGTGGTGGGCGTACGCGGGTGCCGGTTCAGTTAAACACCAATGCTTATCAACTGCTTACAGATAGTAAAACGCGTGATGCGTTTACCCAATTAGTACAAAATTTGTCGGGAGCAGCTGGAACTCAGCCTTCAAAACTGACCATTAAAATTAAGCCAACGCTGGATTTGCTGGGTAAGCAGGTTAATTATCCAGGTTATATCACGATTGACCAGGACGTAACGAATAAAATTTTATTAGGTAATTAGCCTGCGTTATATCTTTGTATTCAGTAGCATTTTATTCGCCCCGACTTTTTAGGTCGGGGCGATTTGCTTGAGTTGCAACCCGGATTTCTACCTTTGACTAACTAATTAGCTGATGCGTTACTATTTTACTGCTTTCCTCTTTTTGAGTATGATTCTAACGAGTCAGGCTCAGTCGAATCAGATTCAACTCACTCATGACGAAGCACAGAAACGTGTTACCGTTACAGTAGATGGGAAGCCCTTCACTGCCTATATTTACCCTGGACCAACGGTTTTAAAAAAGCCAGTCTTATATCCCATTTTATCGGCCGGAGGTAACTTTATCACACGTGGCTGGCCACTCGACCCACGGCCTGATGAGCGCATTGACCACCCCCACCACGTAGGTATGTGGTTCAATTATGGTGACGTAAATGGTCACGATTTCTGGAATAACTCTATTCAGGTTGGTCCCGAGCACAAAGGCCCATTTGGAACCATTGTACATACTGGGATTAAATCTATGAAAAGCGGAAAGGGCAAAGCGGAGTTAATTGTTACTGCCGATTGGCTCGATAAAGATGGGAAAGCCATGCTTCAGGAAACGACTACTTATGAGTTCCAGGCTACAGCTAACAATCGTACGATTGAGCGTATTACCACATTAAAGGCCACTGATAAAGAAGTAGTTTTTAAAGATAATAAAGAAGGAATGATTGCCTTGCGGGTTGCTCGTCAACTCGAACAACCATCTACTAAACCAGAGGTTTTCACCGATGCACAAGGTGTAGAGACGAAAGTGCCAGTGCTGAATAATAAAGGTGTAACGGGCCTATATCACAGCAGTGAGGGTGTAGAGGGTGATGCTGTTTGGGGAACCCGTGCACAATGGGTAAAATTAACAGGCGTTATTAATGGAGAAGCGCTTTCGGTTGTTCTATTAGATCATGCCAAAAACATAGGCTATCCGACGTATTGGCATGCCCGTGGCTATGGTCTGTTTGCTGCCAATCCATTAGGGCCATCAATCATGAGTAGTGGAAAGGCACCCGCCTTAAATTATACACTACCAGCAGGTCAGGCTGTTACGTTCAGGCATCGTTTGTTAATTCAGTCGGGTGCATTATCTGATACCGAGTTGAGTCGATTAAACAAATAGTTAACATATATTTAAAATTATTAACTTGTTAGATGAGGATCATTTGGCATATTATTTGTAAACACCTCATTAGTATATCAAATCGTGCCGGTTTATATGACCCATATCCTCTTTAGTAAATTCTCGTATTGGAGTCGTGTATTTTTTGTTGCCTTTATATGGGCACCAACTCTGTTAATTGCTCAGATTCGTAATTCGTCTCCCATTCCAGGTGCGTCGCCATCACTTCGTTTGGCAGCCGACGGCTTACAAACAATTGAGAATTCGCAGATAAAGGTGGGCATTAACACAAACGCTGGTGGTGCTATTACCTACCTTACATTTCAGAATGATCAAGGTGGTAAAGTGAATACCCGGAATATGGTGAGTAATCCAGTTATTGGTGGGCGTACTGACCTGGGTCGGCAGATACAAATAGGTCTCTATGGTGGCCCCTATGACTACTCCCAAAATGGAAACCCCGCTTGGATTGGTCTGGGGTGGAATCCAATACAGGCAGGTGACGTATATTTTAATCCAGCACAGGTACTTTTAGTCGAAAAGCAAGACAACCTGCTTCATACAAAAACCATTCCCAAGCAATTTGCTTTTAATAATGAACCAGGAGAAGCTACAATAGAGCACTGGATTCGTTTAGATGGTAACGTAGTAAAGGTTCATGTAAAGGTAGTTTTGTCGCGCTCTGATAAGACTCAATACGAGGCTCGCCAGCAAGAGTTTCCTTGTGTGTATTTGACCGGTGATTACCATAAAATGTGGTTATATAACGGTACTAGTCCTTATACAAATGGCTCGCTCTCACTGGAACAGATACAGCCTCCTCAAACTATGATTTTTGGAGATGTCTTTCCTACAGAACCCTGGATGGCGTCGACGAATGAGAACGGCTATGGAGTTGGCTTGTATGCACCTGGTAACTACGAATTTAAAAGAGGTTATTTTGGGGCAGACCTAAGTGGAGATGAGACGAGTACAGTTGCTTCCTATATCGCAGCTACCAATAAGGTCGTATTTGATTATAATTTGGTTCATGAGTGGGATTACGAACTAATTTTAGGTCATATAGATAACATACGTTCATACGTATATGGTAAAACTCACTCGCCTACTGGTCCTAATTTTTTATTCGATACGGCGCGTAAGGGCTGGATTTATTATCATGCAACCGATACTGGGTGGCCTATTTCAGGGAAATTGCATGTTATGCTAGACGATGCAACAAATGCGCGTATTTTATCGCCATTCGTTTTTTGGAAAGGGCGTAGTAATCCGAAAATATATTTGCGGGCGGCATTTAATACGCAAAGTGATAAATTTCGCCTTAAATGGCGTAGAAGTGATGATATAACAATATATGGCACTGGTGACCGGATAATGGAATTCCCAGTAATTAATGACGGTCAATTCCATACCTATACAATTGATTTGAGCTCAAACGATAATTGGCTTGAAGCTGATATTGGACAAATTGCATTTGAGCCTATTACCGATAAAGCACAGCCTAACGCCTGGGTTGAGTTAGCCTGGGTTGCCACTAGTCCGGATGGCCCTACTCCCGATCCAATTGACCCAACAACAGATATTGATGCTCCTTGTGTTCCTGGTTGTGCTTTGGTTACTGTGAAAAGAATTCAATACATCCCTTCAAATCGAAAGCGGTAAACAACTAGCGAAAGGGCTCCCGCGTAGGTCTAGTTCTTATAAATCAGTTAGGGGTTAATTCACGGAGATAGTTTCCCGTGAATTAACCCCTAACTGATTTATAAGAACTATTTAGTTCAAATGCACTAGTGCTGACCGATAAACACGTCCATCAAGCGACTTCATCCACGAGCGTAAAGCTTGGCTTTCGGAAGTAGCTCGACCAAGCTCGTTATCGATCTGACGAAGTAAAAAAAATAATTGATGAATGTGTTGCCACTGATCAGCTAATCGATTACTGTTTTGAGCTTCTGGCTTTTGCTGACGAGCTGCCTGTGTTAGTTGGCGCAAACTCATTTTAAGATGATAACGAAGGATTATTAAGCGGCTGGCCATGGGTAACTCCTTCGGACTGCGCTCCATATGTGATATACTTTTGGCTAGTACGTTATTTCGTTGCTGAAGCTGATCGGATACAAGCATCCAGGCATATTCGGCTTGTAGAGATTCATAAGTTAAGTTTTGCATAATAGCTAGTACAGTACGGTTTACCAACAAATATAACGAAACACCAACTTATTTGATAAGATAAACTCTTGATTCGACAAATTTTTATTTGCTTAACTGACATTACACAAAATATTTATTATCAGTAGTTTACTATCGGTTATAATAAACTACTGACTTTGAGCATATATTATAAAGCCAGCTTATAATATATGCTCAGTTGTTCGTCCATGCGGGGCGCTGAATCTGGAAATTGGGCCAATAAAAAGCCTGACGATTTGAAAGAGAGTTTAAGTATCTGCCAATAGACGGTTTTACTATAAACCCTTTATCTTCGTCCCGAAGTGCGGATTATTTACCGTAAACTGCCGCTGTCAACTTACTCATGGACCCTATTTATCGTGCGTTAATTGTCTGTACAAACCATGCAGACTATCCAACAAAGCTCCAAAAAACGGGCTTGTGGCTGAGCGAGGCCACGCATTTCTATGATGAGTTGGCTGGGCGAAACCTGCCTTACGATATAGCCAGTCCTTTAGGAGGAACTATACCTATTGACGAGAGGAGTATTGAGCGACGTGATACGATTAATGAAAAATGGTATCATGATCCGACATTTCGCTCGAAGTTAGATAATTCTCTGAAGCTAGATGATATTAACCCTTCGAACTACCAGATTCTCTACTTTACTGGTGGACATGGGACTATGTGGGATTTTCCGGATAATCTGGCTTTGCAACGGCTTACCCAGCAGGTTTATGAAAGTGGCGGTATGGTGGCCGCTGTCTGTCATGGAGTGAGTGCGCTGCTTAATGTTATGCTATCTGACGGCTCTCTGTTGATTGATAATCGCCAGGTAACAGGTTTCTCAAATATGGAAGAAAAGCTTGTTCGGCTCGATGAGGAAGTGCCGTTTTCTCTCGAAGACGCCCTACGCCAGAAAAAAGCACTTTATAGTAAGGGCTTAATACCCTTTTTGCCTTATATTGAAGTCGACGAGCGATTAGTAACCGGGCAGAACCCACTATCAGCGCGAAAAGTGGGTCGGAAAGTATTGGAGGAAATGTATGAGAAGTGAATAATAATATAGGATGTATGATATAGTGTTTTCGTCCCACCTATATCATACATCCTATATCTTACATATAATCACACTACTGCCTGAGATAAAACTTCTCGTAGCGTCTTTAACTCCTGATCTTTCTCCGAAACAATAGGATCACTGACTCCCCAGTTAATATTTAGCTCTGGATCGTTCCAGATAATGCCGGATTCAGACGATTTGTTATAAACGTTTGTGCATTTATAGCTGAAAATACTGTCTTCCAAAGCAACAAAACCATGTGCGAAGCCTTCTGGAATATAGGCCATATTAGCCAGTTTTGCATCCAGCAAAAAAGTTTCGTATTGGCCAAACGTTGGCGAATCTGGTCGTAAATCAACAGCAACATCCAACACTTGTCCAGTAATAACCCGCACTAATTTCCCCTGTGCAAAAGGGGAATGTTGCATATGTAATCCTCGCAAAACACCCTTTACAGAGAAGGATTGATTATCCTGCACAAATTCCATGGGTAGCCCCAGCGATACGAAAAGAGGTTTATTATAGGACTCGAAGAAATGGCCGCGCTCGTCTTCAAATACGCGTGGAATTAATTCGATCAGGCCCTCAATGGCCGTTTGACGGACTTGCATAATAAAGTGATGTTTCGTAAACGAAGGTCTCTTATGGGCAAATTTATGAAACCGAGACTGTAAGTTGTAATTTTGGGCAGAATCTTTTGTCTGTGATTCCTTATTTCAACATGACCTATTCGGAGCTAAGTAATCTGATTTTTGAAAAAAAGTCCTACTTGTGTGTTGGTTTAGACACTGACCCTCGCAAACTTCCTCGCCACCTACTAACAGAACCCGATCCGGTTTTTGCATTTAATAAAGCAATTATTGACGCTACCGCCGATTTAGCCGTAGCTTATAAACCCAATATTGCTTTTTACGAAGCGCAGGGCCCTCGGGGTTGGGAGAGCCTACAGAAAACACTGGACTATATTCCAGCTAATTGCTTCACCATTGCCGACGCTAAACGGGGCGATATTGGCAATACGTCAGATCTGTATGCACGCACTTTTTTCGATCCCACAGCTGCTGGACTATCGTTTGACTCGGTGACTGTAGCTCCCTACATGGGCCGGGATTCTGTCCTGCCTTTTCTAGCTTATGAAGGCAAATGGATTATTCTTTTAGCACTGACATCCAATTCCGGTAGTGCCGATTTTCAGCGCCAGCAAGTAGGTGATCAGGAGTTATTTGAAATGGTAATTGACACGGCACACACTTGGGCCGGACCAGATAAGCTGATGTTTGTTGTAGGAGCTACACAAGCTGATGAGTTGAGTCGTATTAGAGAAATCGCTCCTGATAACTTTCTGCTTGTGCCCGGTGTAGGCGCACAGGGTGGTAGCCTTGAGGAAGTATCCCGGCGAGGTTTGACTGCTTCTGGAGGCCTTTTGGTGAATGCATCCAGAAGTATTCTATATGCATCAGATGGGATAGATTTTGCCGATCGGGCACGAATAGAAGCCAAAGCTTTACAAGAGGAGATGGCGAAGCACTTGGCTAATATCACTAAATTTTAGAATAAGGAATAGTTGTAGATATATTATTTTAGTAAGTGTGTTTATATTCAGCATTCAATTGAGTTGATATAAATGATACTTACTATTAATTATCTACTGACTCGTGCCTGAAATTTTTCTATATTTTATTTGGCAACACCAGTATTTCACTAGAAACAACCTCCTGACTACCGACGGTGAGCCTGTGCAGGTGTTACATCCGGGTTTTCGTAACTACAATGCTGGACCTGATTTCATTAACGCCCGGTTATTGATCAATGAAGTAGAGTGGGTTGGTACAGTTGAGATGCATACCCGAACATCGGATTGGCTCGTGCATGGTCATCAGCACGACCGGGCTTACGACAATGTCATTCTGCATGTTGTCTGGCAAGATGATCGATCTACCAATGGTCGTCGGGTCGACCGGGCTAACGGGACACCATTACCTACTCTCGAACTACAACCTCTTACTGATTCAAGCTTTCTGGATCGCTATCAAGTATTAGGCGACTCGCAGGAGCCTATACCTTGTGCCGGACAATTTCGGAACGTTGCTCCCTTACGCATTACATCAATGCTGGACAAAGCCATGCTGCAACGATTGGAGAGGAAGGCGGGAGGGGTTCAGCAACTAGCTGAACAAACAGGTGGTGATTGGGAGGAAACCGCCTACCGATTGTTAGCGATAAATATGGGGTTTAAAATCAATGCTGATCCCATGGCGCAACTTAGCCGCGCTGTGCCCTTAAAAGCGATTCTGAAACATCGTGATGTATTAGTACAAGTAGAAGCGATGCTGTTTGGTACAGCTGGGTTATTGGAAACAGATGAAGCGGACGATTATATGAAGACGCTTCAGCGCGAATACCGGTTTATGGCCTCTAAATATGCACTTGCTGATAAACAGATGGCTACGCACATCTGGAAGTGGGGGAGGCTGCGGCCCGCTAATTTTCCTACATTACGATTGGCACAGTTAACTCGCCTGATAACGCATCATGCCAGTTTATTTTCACTCTTTGTAGGTACGAGAGATATTGGAACCTTACTTAAAGCCTTACAAGTATCGCCAACCAACTACTGGCAATCGCATTACCGCTTTGGTAAACAAACTGAAAAAGGTGTTTCGGCTTTGGGACTAAACTCTGCCGAGAACATTGTGATTAATACAGTTGTACCATTGCTGGCAGCCTATGCCCATCATCGGGGTGAACCAGCTTATATTGACAGAGCCATTGATTTGCTAGAGCAGCTACCTGCTGAAAAAAACCGACTGACCGAAGGCTGGGACACTCTTGGACTGGGTATCCACACAGCCTTCGATTCGCAGGCGGCTATTGAACTCTATAATGAGTTTTGTTCCGTAAAGAAATGCTTAAGCTGCCAGATAGGAGCAGCACTATTGAAAGGTAATAAATGAATTGGGTGGAGTAAGTGAAGCAGGTTTACTACCATTCCACTTACTCCACCCAATTCACTAAACACTAACTAACAACTACATCTTGTTTGGTCGAATCCCAGGTTACACGTTTGCCGGTATGCAGAGCCATTGTGGCCATGATGTTAGCAACTGAGTGATTGAATCCTACGCGGGCAGGTGCATTTGGTTCTTTACGGCTACGCACACACTCCATCCAGTTCAGCATATGTAGCGAAGTCATTGGATCGCCACCGGTGTTGGCGGAAGTTTCCATTTTAGCGGCTTCTCCAAGTGACATGGTGGGCAGAAGATTCGCCTGCATATTCATGTCTTTGGCATATTTCGCTTCCAGACCTCCTTCGGGCGAAATCTTGTTCGTGTCGAGGTTAATCATGCCGCCATTCGAGAAGTAGTATTCTTTTACACCGCCAGCTTCGTTGTTCATCCGCGAGGAATATAACACCTGAAAGCCCTTAGTTTTATCGTTGTCCGGGCCGTAATCGAACACGGCTGTAAAGGTGTCAGCATTGACACGACCATCTTTCCAACTATAGACACCACCATTGGCAACTACGCTACGTGGATGATCTAAGCCACTGAACCAGTGTACTGTATCAATTTGGTGGGACATCCATTGACCAGGAATACCTGATGAGTAAGGGTAAAACAACCGGAATTCCAAGTATTTGCGTGGGTCCCATGCAGTTTTGGGACGGTTAAGTTGGTAGCGATCCCAGTCGGTATCTTCTTTGCGAATTTCCGACACCAACTTAGGCCGGCGCCAGCGACCCGGCTGATTGACATTCCAGGTCATTTCGACCATCGTAATGTCGCCAAACTTACCCGATCTGATAAAGTCATTGGCCGCATGGTAGTTCGGTGCTGACCGGCGTTGCGAGCCAACCTGCACAATTTTCTTTGAACTTTCGACGGCCTTAACGGCTCTGCGAGCGTCATCCAAAGCTTCGGCGAAGGGCTTTTCGCAATACACATCCCGGCCCGATTCAACGGCGGCAGTGCAGTGGAGTGCATGCTGGAAGTCGGCCGTGCTAATAATTACAGCGTCGACATCTTTGCGGTCGAGGAGTTCGTCGTTATTACGAGCTTTGAAAAATGTACTATCGTTCAAACCTTTTCCTTTTAAATATTCTTCAGCTTCGTCACGACGCCGATTCCAAAGGTCGGAAACGCCCACAAAAGCAAAATTCTGGGCTTTGGCATGTTCCGCAAACGCAGGTGCCAGCGACTGCCGGAAGCGGTCGGAAAAACCGATGATGCCGACCCGAACGCGGTCGTTCGACCCTAGTATACGGGCGTAACTGCTGGCTGAGAAACTCATCCCCAGTCCTGCTAAGCCGACGGCGGCCCCTGCCGATTTTTTTATAAACTCACGCCGATTTTCCATAAAATTTAATGTGTTTAAAAAAAGATACGATAAACGATGATAGAAAGACTATTGGCTGTAGCACGTAAAGCCTTTTAAAGTGTTTTGATCTTCATATTTCGGAAGTATACCCGATTACCATGATCCTGAAGTAGAATATGACCTTTAGGCGCTTCACCAAAACGCCCATTGGCGTTATATTCGGGGGCTTTATATTTGCTCATAGCAACCAATTCGCGGAATTGCTCGCTGCCTCGTTCGTACTCGACTACTTTTTTCCCGTTTAACCAGTGTTCAACGTGTTTACCTTTCGAAATAACGCGTCCTGTATTCCACTCACCAATTGGTTTGGCTTGCTTGCCAGTTGCTGGAATTAAATCATACAGAGAACCAACCGTACGGTTGCCATTGCGACCCAGTTTCGCATCGGGATGCTTGTCGTCATCCAATACCTGAAACTCAAGGCCAAATGCTGATCCTTTTGGTTTTGGGCTTTGTTCGGCCACAAAATATTTGACACCACTATTGGCGCCTTCAGTTAATTTGAAATCAAAGACAAGGTCAAAATCAGTGTATTCGCTAGTGGTAACAATATCGCCGAAGCTTTCCGATTCAGAGCCGTTCGATTGTTGGATCGTCAGCATGCCATCGGTAACTTCCCAGCCTTTTTCGGGGAATTTGTCTTTGTAAGCACCACGCCAACCGTTAGTGGTTTTGCCATCAAAGAGCAATTTCCAGCCGTCTTTTTTCTCCTGTGCTGTTAGTGTATTGGGAGCTTGTTGGCCTTTGGCCGCAAGTAAACTCAGTGCCAGAAAGCCGGATAAGATTAGTTGTTTCATAGTGTTAATACGTGGAAAAACGAAAACAGAACTCCGTTTCCATCTAGTCAATTTCACAATTGAACGTGGAGCGTTTTAGTAATATAGTCTTTATTGATCTGAGCGCACTGAATGGGCGTTTTGTCTTTTTCGGGTACACCATCTAACTCAACAATTCCCCAACCGCTGAATTTAATCTCATCTAAGGCTTTGAATACCGCCGGAACATTTACATTTCCCCGTCCCAGTTCCACAAATTTGTATGCTTTGGGATCACCAGGTTTTTCGGGGAGGGGCGACATTGTGTCTTTCAGGTGAAGTGCGTAAATAATGTCTTTGTATTGCTTGACAGCCTTTTCGGGTTGCCCACCACCTTGTTTATAGTGAGCAATGTCAAGCTCTAATTTCATGTACTTGGGATTCATGGCCTGCACAATTATCTCTACTTCTTCAGGGGTTTCGCCGAGTTGACTCATATGATTGTGATAGGTAGCCTGAATACCCAAGTCGGCAGTTTGCTTACCGATTTCGTTCATAACAAACGCCAGTCGTTTCAACTCTTCGGTCGTTGGAAGTCGATCTTTAGGCCGCGCTGAGTTCGTTAACTGAATGGCCGACCCACCAAGTGCTTTCACAAAACTTGCGTGGGCTACGTGCATATCAATGGTACTCTGTTCTTTAGCTGGGTCAATTTCCACATTTCCACTCGAAAACATAGCCAGAGCCAGGTGGTTCTGATCAAGTAAGGCTTTCAATTCAGAGGGCTTGGCTTTATAGGGTCCAAACGCATTGGCGCGAAGCTGAATACCATGATAACCGAGAGAAGCCAGATCTGTGATTGCCTGTGCATCGTTTCCGCCCCACGTAATGGCTGAGTAGGCAATTTTCAGGCCGGACGGTTTGCTGGTTCGGGCAAATAACTGGTTCGTTGCAGCAGTGAGTGCCAAAGCTGATAAACCAGCCGTGGTGAGAAACTGTCGTCTGTTTACAGTCTCTTGCATAAGTAGGAGGGGAGGGATAATCAGTATAGACTAGTGTGCCTGAATACTGATGGTGAAACGAATGAGTTACAGTTTAATAACTGGCAAAATAAGTGTAAATAGACTTAGTTCTACTGAAATGAAGAGCGAAAGCGAGAAAAGCAGTTAACTAATTCGCTCTTTCTCGCTTTCGCTCATTTATTCGTTAGTATCCAGGATTCTGCGGGAAACCTGGGCTACCATTGGCGGCTTTATCGCTGCGGTCAATCTGAGTTTGTGGAATTGGTCGTAGATTATGTGTTTCCTTAATCGCTGGGGCTGCATCTGGGTTATATAATTTAACCCGAGAAACCAGATTCCCCCAACGTTTCAGGTCAAGCCAACGAGTTTGCTCACCCAGCAATTCGCGCGCACGTTCCTCCATCAGGAAATCCATAGTTGCCTGATCAGCCGTAATTTCCATGGCACTTTCCTTACCTGGTACCGCTGCCCGACGGCGAACCATGTTGATAGCAGTTGCTGCGTCAGCTGCTTTTCCTTGTTGGATCAGGGCTTCGGCTAAGATCAGATAGGTATCGGCTAAACGGAACACTAAATAATCACGGCTACCAGCTTCATAGGTTTTATCAGGACGAAGCGGGTCCATGAATTTAACTAAGGTTGGAAACAGAGAGTTACTGTACAAACTGGGAACCAATACCTGATAGGGTTTGGCTGCGCGTTGCGCCATTGTCCATTCAACACCTGGAATGTAGATGGTGGTGTCGCCAGCTTTGAACGTAACTGATTTTTTTGAGTTGTCAAACACGTTCGTGAACGTACCACCGGCGGTATTACAGAGCCATGTATCCCGGAAGGTTTTTTTATAGCGGGAGTCATTGACTCGGTCCTTAAATACGGTTTCCAATAAATAGGTGGTTGGCTTCAGGCGCTTAAATGGGCGATCATAAACGATGTCACGTTGCATACCTGCCTGTACATCATATTGCATCCCAAAGAGCAAGTGAAGGTTGTTCCCATTACTATTCACCGTATTATCCGAATTGATATTCGTCAGTGGATCAGACGTGTATTGTACCGACCAAATTACTTCGCTGCTAATCTCACCAGCGCCTTGTGCAAATACACTTGCAAAATCGGGCAGTAACTTGAAACCATAGTTCGCAATTACGTTTTGAGCATAGGTCGCTGCTTTAGCGTAATCGTCAGCTGCTTTGGCCGATGAGGTCGCCTTGGTTAGATACACCTTCGCCAACAAACTTTCAGAAGCTGCCTTAGTCGCTCGTCCATAATCAGACGATGCTGCCTTGTTTTCCAAGTCGGGCAAAGACGCTTCTAAATCGGCAATGATGGCTTTGTAAATATCTGCTTCTGGAGCCCGCACTGCAGTCTTCGTTGGCACCAGCGTTTCGGTCAGGCGTAAATCGAGGGGGCCAAATTGCTGGAGCAAAATGAAGTAATAGTGAGCCCTTAAGAATTTAGCTTCGGCCACGCGTTGTTTTTTGATAGCATCCGTTGTGTTAGCTACAGTTGCCGCTCTTCCTATGACCGCATTACAGGTGTTGATCCCTTTGTAGAGTTCCTCCCAAACTTGTTGGATAATATCAACAGTACCAATTAATTGAGAGTCATAAAAGTGAAACCCTTTATAACTGCCGTCGGCACCCGTCTGGTAAAGGTCAGTACCATATTCGGTCATGGTCAGCCCACGTTCCTGGCCGTAAAAGGTTCGTATTGACGAATAAGCGGAGTTAATAGCTGCCTGGAAACCTGCGGGCGTGCTAAGATAATCGCTACTAATGTTCGAAACGACGACTTCATTCAGTGTGTCTTTACACGACTGACCCATGAGCATAAGAGCCGTAACTCCTAGTACTCTTAGTGATTTTATGGATAATTTATACTTCATTTTTTTAGATGTTAAATGGCGCAAACGCCTGTTTTAGAACTTGACATTCAGACCAAAGGTGGTTACCCGAGTGGCAGGTGTAACATCGCTGTTTACGTTACCGTCCGACGATTCGGGGTCAATACCATTGTATTTCGTGCGATAGCTCGAGAAAATAAATGGCTGCTGGATGCTGGTGAATAAACGCAGGGATTGTAAGCGCAACTTTTGTGTAATAGAAGCTGGGAAGGTATAACCAAAGTTGATGTTCCGCACTTTCACGAACGAACCGTCGAAATAGATAAACGACGTGTTATAGATTGGAAACTCTTGGTTAAAGTTGGGCCGTGGGAATGCGTTTGTTGGGTTATTAGGTGTCCAGTAATCGACAACGATCTGATTGTACCGACCTTGTAAGGTGAGGTTGTTCTGATGGAACTTGCTGACAATGGTCTGTCCGATCCGGGCGAAAATAAAGAACGAAAGATCAAATCCTTTATAGCTGAATCGGTTGGTGATACCACCCTGCCATTTGGGAATATCGTTACCCAGAATTACCCGGTCATTCGCCGTGATTTTTCCATCACCGTCAGTATCCTGTAACTTAACTTGTCCAGGAGTAAAGCCAAATGACTTAGCAACATCCGCTTCACTGGTTTGCCAGATACCTAACTTCTTATAATCAAAGAAGGAGTTAAGTGGTTGGCCAATGAACCAGCGGTTTCCTGTATCATCTATTTTACCATTGTACAATGACAGAATAGCTTCTGTGTTTTTATAGAATGTGAAATCCGTTGACCATTTAAAACCACTTTTGCTATTTATGTTTACCGTCGATAAACCTATTTCTATTCCTCGGTTGCGGGTTTCACCTACGTTACGTGTAACAGCGTTGAAACCCGTTGATGTTGGCAGGTAATCGGATAGTAGCAGGTTGGTAGTATTGGTTTGATACACTTCCAGCGATCCAGCTACCCGACCGCGCCAGAAGGAGAAATCGACCCCAACGTTTTTGGTTGTAGAGGTTTCCCATTTCAAATCAGGGTTACCGATGGTATTAGGCCGATATCCATATGCTGGTACAGCATTCCAGGCATAAGGTGTGCGACTTACTAAGCCCTGTGTTTGGTAAGGCGAAACCCCCTGGTTACCTGTTTGGCCATAGCTTACCCGTAGTTTGAGTTGGTCGAGCCAGGTCACGTTTTTCAGGAATTCTTCACTGCTCATGTTCCAGGCTAAAGCCAGACCAGGGAAATTACCGTATTTGGTGTTTTCACCGAATCGGCTCGATCCATCACGACGGATAGTTGCTGTCAGCAAATACTTATCATTGTATGCATAATTGACACGAGCCATATACGAATTAATCGTCCACTGGGTAAGCCCGCTGCCTACACCCAATACAGAACTGGCATTTCCTTCGTTATAAAATGATTGTGTTTCAACCGGAACACCCTTCACCGAAATGCTATTGATTTCAAAGTTATCCCGTTGAATGGATTGCAGAGCCGTAACACCCAGCGTATGCAGACCAAACGTCTTATTATACGTTAAGATGTTTTCAAGTACGTAGTTAAAACCAAATTGAGTGTTGGACGAAGCCACAGGACTTCCTCCTTTGATATCGTTTGTTAGACCTCCTTCAAAGCGCCCTGCCCGTTGTGAGGTAAAGTCAGGACCGAAGTTAACGCGGTATTTCAGCCCGTCGATAATGTTAGCCTCTGCATAGATTGCATTAAAAATGCGGTACTTTTTGGTCTCATCAACTTGAGCACCTGGCACAAGCTCGGCCTGAGGATTCGTCAGTAACGCATCACTCGTTTGCGAAAAGATCATATTCCCGTTATCATCAAAGGCTTTGGCCAGCGGGTTTTGACTCAGCGTGTACCCGTATGGATTTCGGTTAGCACCATTCCGAATGCTATAGACCAAATTCGATGAAATACCGACTTTAAGTACTTTATTGATCTGGTGATCGATATTAACCCGAAGCGATGTACGTGTATAATCTAAGCCCGGAATAATGCCTTTGTCCTGAAAGTAGGCACCTGAAATATAAAATTGTGTTTTTTCATTGCCACCCTGAACCCCAATGGAGTGGTTCTGCTGGAAACCCTGCCGAATCATCATGGATTGATAATCGGTCGTACGGTTGTTCGCAATACCATCTAATTCAACCGCTTCAAACAATTTAGAGTCAGCATAGGCATCAACAGTACCTGTAGGGACAAGATTACCATTTGCATCCTTGTAGGTGCCAACTGTCCGGCGCGACTCCCGCTTTAACTCAGCATATCCAGCGCCATCATACAAGTGAATTTTGTCTAAAGCATTGGTAAAGCCAACGTAGTTATCGTAGCTGATTACGGTTTTGCCTTTAGGCGCTCCTCGTTTGGTTGTAATTAACACAACACCATTGGCGCCCCGTGCTCCGTAAATAGCGGTCGATGTAGCATCTTTCAAAATCTCTGTCGAAGCGACATCATTTGGGTTAAAGTCCTCATAACCACCAGAGACAAAATCAAAGGGGCGGCTTGCTGACAGTTCGTTCCGATCGCCCGTCAGTGGAATACCATCGACCACATAGAGCGGGTTGTTACTCGCGTTAAACGAACGACGGCCCCGAATCAGAATTTTCGGCGTTGTACCAGGCTTACTCCCTGATTGAGCCACGTCGACTCCAGCTACCCGGCCTTGTAGTGCCTGGCCTATGTTAGTAATTGGCATCTCGGTGATTTGCTTTGCGCTTACCGATGAGATAGCACCAGTTAACTGGCTCTTTTTCTGCGTACCATAACCAACAACGACTACTTCATTCAGAGTTTTGTCGTCGGAGTTCAGTCGAACATCAACGGTTGATTTATTACCTACCGTAATTTCTTCGGCCCTGAAACCGACCGACGAGAATACCAATACGGCCTGTCCGTTCGGTATGGCAATTTTGTAGGCACCATCAGCATCGGTAGTGGTACCACGTGAGCTGCCCTTCACCGCTACGTTTACACCCGGAAGGGCATTGTTATCGTCGACCGATACTACTTTACCCGTAATAATGCGCTCCTGCGCCGGGTTTTCTACAAGTGGTCGATGGGTAGGTGGCGCGCTGAACGCCGGTTGGCTAACAAGCGTGAGCGCCGTTAGTCCAAGCAAAGGAAGCCACGCTCGCCGTGGCGGTTGGGTAATTGTCTGCATTGTAGGTTCAAGTAAGAGTTAATTGTTAAGGTAAAGACTTAGCTAAACCTGCGATTATCTGAATCGAATCGCCAGGTTGAAGCCGAATAGGCTGTTGTTGTTTTAGAAGTAAGTTTACATTCCCTGAAGTCAGGGCTACGTAAGTTCCTTTTGGGCGTTGCCGTACTCGAAAAATGGTACCCACGGCTTCTATCGTAAAGCCGTCTACATGGACCCGGAATAAACGGGCTGATGATGTGTCATTCCGGTGTGTAACCGAAAAGTCAGCTTCACCTGTTAGCCAGACTGCCCTTGGTGTTTCGTCATCCCATTGGCGTGCATACCGTACAGAGCTGTTGGGTTGCAGCGTCATGGTTGAGTTATCGGGTAATCGGATCAGCCGGGTTTGGTTAGCCGGAGTACTTATTGTTGACACACACTGATTAGGGCCATACTGCATCCAGAGTGCCCAGCCAATCAGGAGCATGACACCCATCAGGGCAGCTACTGTTCTAATAAAGTACCACCAGCCAATAACAGCCCGTACATCGGGTTGAAGCGGGCGGAGGTCTTCCATTGTTTGGAGCGATTCGCGAATTCGCCCCCACACCGACGAAATTTCGTCGGTCGATAATGCTGGTAGCCTTGGCTGGCTAGCTTCCTGAATCAGTCTACGGGCCGATTCGACCGTTTCGCTACAATCTGGGTTTTGCGAAAGCCAGTTTTGCCAATAAGCCTCTACCTCGTCGTCGTTGGGATGTTGTACCCAACGCACAAACAAGTCATCAAGGGCGAGCTCCTCAACGGTGTAAGCAGAGTATGGCTTATGGGACACGGTGTATAACTGTTTCGTGTAGGCCAAAGCGTCAGATATAAGGGTTTCTACTTATTAAAAACATCACCTGAAGGCGGAGTTGTCGCCTGATAGACTTAGATTAATTGTGGATTATTCTTCGATTTAGCTTTATTATGTACTATTATTCTTTGAAAAAATTCTAGTATGATATTCAGAAAAAAACTAGACATAAAGAATGTTTTATCTCACTTTTTTTATGCAAGCGTTACCGGGAACGTTCCCGGATAGGAAAACAGCAAGAATTTTTTGTCGAATAGAGGGAGTTTTGTAACAAATAACTGGTATTCTCGAGGTGATTTATAGAGTGTATTTGCTAATGTATTTTGTACTTATTCAAGAAGGGTTCCAGCTGACGAGGAGAATATGGGCAGTTTTCAAATAACGTAAACAGCCTACGAAAGGCATAGACTTCTTTTTTAGTCGACTTTTTTAGCTCTTTTTTTACCAGTTTTATGCCTGTCTGCTGGCGATTTTTTGCGCAAAAAAAACGCCAGCAGATAATGTTTCGATCATTTTTTTGACAAAAAAGCTCCGTTAAAACCATTAAGCCTATCCGTCGTTATTAGTTTACCAACGGTATGAAAATTATGCGATTTCAATGGATTTTAGGTTTACCTTTTCTAATTTGGCTTATTATCGGAACAACAGCCTGGGCACAGCCCGAAGCATCTGTCGAGACTTCCGCCCATAAAATTTCCGACACTGTACAGAGTAGCCGTCCAAAGTCACTTACATTCACTGCCTCAACCGACCAGCGTTTTTTTTTCTTTAGCGATACTCGTAATGCTAATAACCGGCGAGTTCCGGTCAGTGTGTATGGGGTAAGAGCTGGGTTTTTATTTCCTCCTCAGCATGATCGTCCTGCTTTGCGAGGTGGGCGTTCCGCTAGTTTTAAGGCTGGTGCGGGCTTTTACTTTATTAACCAGCGGCTCGACGAGCCCGGTTTACTACCCAACACGTCGGAATCCGTTACCCGTCATTTGCGTATTGCCACCGTGTATTATGAACGTTATCTGTTCCGCCGGAAAGCCTTTGAAGTGAGTATGCCAATTGAATTTGGATATGGACACTCGCGCTATGAACGGGATGATGACCAATTGAACAAACACGAAGTGGCGCGGGGAATTTTTTTGCCACTTGGGGTTGGGGTTGCTGCCGCCTACCAGTTCCCAACTGTACGCTGGCTACGACCCTTACACTGGTTTGGCCTAAATATACTGACCGGCTATCGCTTTATTCTAAAAAAAGATATTCCAGACAGTCAAATCAATTATACTGGTTTTTATATATCAGTTGGTCCTTCCTTTTTTCTGGAAAATCTGACCGCCGATATTAAATATTGGCGTCAGAAACGAAAAAAGCGATAATCAGTTTCTCTTTGAAGCTGATTATCGCTTTGAATTATAGGGATCTCATGATGTATTTCTCTAGTCCCAATACATCATAAGTCAACTATCAGGCTGTTACTCCTTCTTCCCATTGAATACTCACCGCCTGCTCGAGATCTGGATGAAGGCTGATGGCAACTGGGCAGGTATGCGCAATTTTTTCCAGGCGGGCGCGGGTTTCATCATCGGGTAGAAACGGCTCGCCCTCTCGATTGGCGCGGAGAATCAGGGTAATTTCAATCCGGGCAATGCGCCGAGGAGGTTGGCTTGTCATCACCTTCGTTACATCCAGTTCGCTACCAGTTAGGTCGATACCATCACGTCGGGCAAAAATCGCCATGGTTGTTATAATACAGGAGCCAAGAGCATTGGCAACAAGGTCAGTAGGAGAGAAGGCTTCCCCCAAGCCCTGATTATCAGTAGGTGCGTCGGTATTAATGTGGGTGTTTGATTGTAAATGCACACAATCTGTACGTAGACCACCCAGGTAATCAATATGAATCGTTGCCATAGAAAAAAACGTATATGCTTAGTCGGTCGAAAATTCCCTATCTTATTAGGTTAATGGATCATCCTAATAAAAACCATTGCCTAAATCTGATGGGTGCAAAGGTTTTATTCGCTGTTTCGGCTTAAACATATAAAGAATGATGTAGTTACGCTAATTGTGGCGCCTGATTTTGTGAATATACATAATAATGAGTAGCTTTAATTCAGGATTTTACGGAAATGCAAACACTATACAAAGTACTTGGACTTGCGTTAAGCTCGCTCCTGCTATCAGGCCACGTTTCTAATGCGCAAAATGCTGACAGTGAGGATGATAATTATCACACTATAACTACGTTTGGGTTGACTACCAACACGAATTCCGGGATAATTGGCGGCTTTGCGTTCCGGCAGTCGCGGCTATTGTCGGGTAAGTTGATGGGTATGCCACAATATAGTTATCTGAGTGTTGAGCTTGTTAATGTAAAGCATCCCAAAGAGATACAGTCTTCCATCAATTCTATTGGCTCGCGCTATATTGATGGGAAAGAAAATTATTTGTTTGTGTTGCGCCCATCATACGGTAGGGAAGTAAAGCTGTTCCAGAGAAATGGTGACGAAGGTATTGCGGTAAGTGGTATTCTGGCAGGAGGCCCTTCATTAGGCATCATTAAGCCCTATTATTTAGAAGTATCTTATGGGAACTCATCCCGAACAGTGCCTGCTTCCCAAGTCAACGGGTTTACTACACCAACGGGCGAGACAGTAACGGGAGCCGGAGGTTTTTTTCAAGGCCTCGATCAGTCGAAGCTAACTGTCGGGCTGAACGTAAAAGCTGCTTTGAGTTTTGAACTGAGCGCTTTTAGAGCCAATACGACTGGTGTTGAAATTGGATTTTTAGCCGAAATTTTCCCCAATAAGGTCGTTATCATTCCCAATCAAAGTCCTACTGGCAACCGGGAAGATGGCAATCGTAACTTCTTCACCTCGGCCTACCTTACGTTGTTTTTTGGAAGTAAGAAATAAAAGAAGTAAGAGGCAGGGAGCGCGGAGCACGGTTTTTTATCCATGCTATACGCTCCCTGCCTCTTACTTCTATAGTGAACTTTCCGCCCTGAAAACGAATTTTGCTGGAAAGGATTGAGGAGCCATGATCGAACTACCCGTAATACCCTCTGAACAACAACGAAAAAAGCGCCCTGATTGGCTTCGTGTAAAATTGCCAATTGGACCTGAATATGCCAAAGTTCGTAAATTAGTAGACGAGCATAAACTCCATACCATTTGTGAGAGTGGCAATTGTCCAAATATGGGCGAATGCTGGGGAGCAGGCACTGCTACATTTATGATTCTGGGTAATGTTTGTACACGAAGCTGTACTTTTTGTGCCGTGGCAACCGGACGCCCAAACGAGTACGATACCGACGAACCTCGGCGCGTGGCCGAAGCCATTGTGCTGATGAAAGTTAAACACGCTGTGATCACATCAGTCAATCGGGATGAACTGAAAGATCGGGGAGCGGAAATCTGGTATCAGACAGTGAGACTCATTAAAGAAGCATCACCCTCCACAACTATTGAGACACTCATTCCGGATACAAAAGGTAACTGGGATGCGCTTGAACGAATGATTTCGGCTGGTCAGGAAGTAGTTTCGCACAATATGGAAACCGTCGAACGGCTCTATCGCCGTGTTCGACCACAGGCTCGCTATGAACGTAGTCTTGAGCAGATCCGTCGAACGAAAGAATATGGTCAGCGAACAAAATCGGGGATTATGCTTGGTTTAGGCGAAACTCACGATGAAGTGTTTAAGGCAATGGATGATCTGGCCGAAAATGGACTTGACATACTCACACTTGGCCAATATCTGCAACCCACTAAAATGCACCACGAAGTAATTGAGTGGATTCATCCCGATACGTTTGCAATGTATCGTGAAGAAGGATTAAAGCGCGGGCTAAAATATGTAGAGTCGGGCCCATTGGTTCGATCAAGTTACCATGCAGAGAAGCATGTGAACGTGTAAGAAGACGGATAAATAAACAATTTAGCCATCTTCACCATTTTAAAGGAGAGAGTCCGGACCAACGGCCCGGACTTTTTCTTTGCTGCATGAAAAAATACGACTTCATCATCGCTGGGGGAGGTATGGCAGGCTTAAGTCTGGCATATTACCTGCTTCAGTCTCCATTACGTGATCGACGTATTCTGATTCTGGACCGCGAACAGAAAAATCGTAATGATCGGACATGGTGCTTCTGGGAGCATGAGCTCGAAGTAGGGAGGCCAGAGCGGTCTAGCCAGTTGACAGCACGACCATTTGAGTCGGTTTTGTTTCGCACCTGGCATTCGATCTCTTTTCATGGCACTACTTATTCTGGTGTACTCGATATGGGGGAGTATCAATACAAAATGCTTCGGAGTATCGACTTTTACACATTTGTAGAAACCGAACTGGCAAAATGGCCTAATGTTGAGCGGAAGAATGCGACGATCCAGCGCATAAAAGACACTCCGCAGGGCGGCTTCGTTATTGCCGATGACGAACCATATATTGCCGACTACGTATTCGATAGCACATTTGCTCTAAAATTAGACCAGCCTGAAAATCATAACCTGCTACAACATTTTAAAGGCTGGGTAATTAAGACCTCAGCTCCTTGTTTTGATCCGAAACGACCCGAAATCATGGATTTTCGTGTAGATCAGCAAGGAGATTGCAGATTTCTGTATGTATTACCTTTCGATGAAAAAACGGCCTTGATTGAGTATACAATTTTCAATTCTACACTGCTGTTCGATAAGGAATATGATGCTGAACTCCGCCAGTATATCGACCGTTTCTTAATGACAGGAGGGTATGAAATCTGCGAAACCGAATATGGGGTTATTCCCATGTCGGATGAGCAAACCCAGGAGAACCCTTCTGAACATATTGTCAGGATTGGTACATCGGGTGGTTTTACAAAAGCGTCAACGGGGTATACCTTCCACCGAACGCAGCGTTATTTGCAGGACATTGTGCAGAACCTTGCCGAAACGGGTAAGCCACATCGTATGGTGCCTTGGTTTAAGCGTCGATTTAAGCTTTACGATAGTATTTTCCTTAATGTTCTGGAAAAAAATCGACATCCGGCCGATGACATTTTTACCCGAGTGTATACCGAGAACCCCCAGCGCGTTTTCAAATTTTTGGATGAGGAAACCCGCTTTTTCGAGGAAATAAGATTATTTGCTACAATGCCGTTCTGGCCATTTCTGCTTGCCTTTTTCGATGTATTGCGCCGAAAGATAGCTGGATAACAACGAAGGCAGGAGTTGAGGGTTTGCCCCCTACCCAGAAACTCGTAGATTTGTAGCTTAAACCAAGTCATACGGATAACTCAATGCCTTATCTCTTCACTTCCGAGTCTGTTTCTGAGGGACACCCCGATAAAGTTGCCGATCAAATTTCTGACGCACTGATTGATAATTTTCTGGCGTTTGATCCATCCAGCAAAGTAGCTTGTGAAACCCTTGTTACAACTGGTCAGGTTGTTCTGGCTGGCGAAATTAAGACCGATACCTACTTAGACGTTCAGAAAATCACGCGCGAAGTGATCCGTAAAATCGGCTACACCAAGAGCGAATATATGTTCGAGGCTAATTCGTGCGGCATTTTCTCTGCCCTGCACGACCAATCAGCCGATATCAATCAGGGCGTTGATCGGCTGGTTGACAACAACGATTTTGAGTCAAAAGCGAACGCTCAAGGGGCTGGCGACCAAGGTATGATGTTCGGTTATGCCACCAACGAAACTGACAACTACATGCCATTGCCGCTCGATTTGGCTCATGCCATTCTTCGCGAAATGTCGGTGATTCGGAATAATGAATTAGAGTTGATGCCGTATCTACGTCCCGATGCCAAGTCGCAGGTGACCATTGAATATTCTGACGACGATCAACCTATTCGGATTGATACTATCGTAGTGTCGACTCAGCACGACGATTTTGCCGATGATGCAACAATGCTGGCCAAAATCAAGGAAGACATTATTAATATTGTAATTCCGCGTGTGAAAGCGGCTCAGAAAGCCGAGCTGCATGGCCTGTTTACTGATAACATTACCTACTACATCAACCCAACTGGTAAGTTTGTAATTGGTGGTCCTCATGGCGATACTGGTTTGACGGGCCGGAAGATTATTGTTGATACTTACGGCGGTAAAGGCGCGCACGGGGGCGGTGCTTTTTCGGGTAAAGATCCATCCAAAGTAGACCGTTCTGCGGCTTATGCCACTCGTCATATTGCCAAAAACTTAGTAGCCGCTGGTCTTTGTGATCAAGTACTGGTACAGGTTTCTTATGCTATTGGCGTGGCTAAACCATGTGGTCTATATGTCAATACCTATGGCACTGCCAAAGTAGATATGCACGACGGTGCTATAGCTGAGAAAGTGAGCGAAATTTTCGATATGCGCCCTTATGCTATCGAACAACGGCTTAAACTCCGCAACCCGATTTACTCGGAGACGGCTGCCTATGGTCATATGGGTCGCAAGAATGAAATCGTTAAGAAAACGTTCGGATCTAACGGGAATACGAAAGAAGTTGAAGTTGAGTTGTTCACCTGGGAAAAACTTGATTTTGTTGATAAAGTCAAAGCTGCATTTGGTTTGTAAAGTAGCACGAAAGGAACCCACGCTACTAAAATCAGAAAGCCACTCCCAAGAGTGGCTTTCTGATTTTAGTAGTACTCTAATTAGTTATAACTCATCAGGTTCAAAGACCTCGTCTTCAGCTTCAACTCTGGATGTTACCTCAGCGATAGCTGGGCTGGAAATATCACTTCGTTTTTGTTTAAATCGAACGAGTTTGTCTTTCAAGACATCCATTACCCGATCGGTTGCGCTTTCGAAGCTTTTATCGTGTTCCTTCACGAAGATTTCCTTACCTGGAATCATCAGTCGGACTTCGACGATTTTCTCTTTGACTTTATTGGAGTCAGCCCCCTCTAGTCTTAAGAACACTTCTCCGCTGATAATACGATCATGAAAAGTGTCTAGCTTATCAAGCTTAGCCTGGATAAAATCTAACAGGCTCTGATCTGCCGTGAATCTAACGGCGTGCATTTGTAGTCTCATTGTGTCGCATTTAAAGTGAACTGAAATTAGAACATCAATGGACTGTCTAAGTTTGGCTATTGGAACCACAAAGTCAAGGCTATCTACGAAAGATGCAACTGTGTTTCACAGGATTTAGCCTTCAAAAGAGGTAATCGCTTGACAGAATAGCTTTTTAATAGAAACGTGGAACGGTTAAATACAAAAATTCTTTAAAAAGTATAAATGAGAATTTACGACAAACCGATCCAAATGGATTGATTTGGACGTAGTGTGATCAGTGGCTTAGGAATGATGCGCTGATTTGGGGTCGCCTTTAACTCAAATGAACGTACTAGCATGGCTAACAAAATCTGCATTTCCATTAGCGCGAATTGATTTCCAATACATAGACGTGGGCCTCCACCAAAAGGCAGGTAAGCATAGGAATGGAGTTGGTCTTTGGGACCACCCGGTACAAATCGATCGGGGTCAAATCGATCAGGGTTAGGCCAATTAGTCGGGTCTCTGTGAAGTAGATAAGGCGAAATCAACGCGGTATCGCCTGCTGGAATAGTGTAAGGTCCAATAGAGTCTGGATTGTGCGCCCGCCGACTCATAATCCAGGCGGGTGGGTAAAGTCGCAAAGACTCCTGCACGACTTGTAGCGTATAGGTAAGCGAACGAAATAAGTCAGGTGATGGCGTTACTGCATCGCCTAATACAGTTCTGCTTTCAGCCTGGAGTCGCATAAGAACGTCGGGATGCTGACTTAAAAGATAGATTGTCCAAGCCATTGAGACAGCTGTAGTTTCGTGACCTGCCGAAAAAATGGTTACGCACTCATCGCGTAATTGCTGATCAGACATTTTTTCGCCCGTGTCTTCATCTTCGGCGCTCAGCAACATGCCTAACAAATCATCTTTATCTTCGTCACGTTGGCGTCGTTGTTCGATAACTCCGTAAATAAAAGTATCGACCTGCGTTCGGGCTCGCTTTGAGCGTACATTATCTGGTGTTGGCCAGCTATAAGGAAACCGAAGTGGGGATAACATCTTCTTATTGGCCAGATAATTAAGGTCATCGAGGGCGGCTGAGAGACCATCCAACTTTCCCGTTGTATCAGATCCAAACAGCGTTTTGCAGACAATACGCATCGTTACATCCATGAACGCCTGCGACATATTGACTGGCTGTTTGCTTCTCTGCTGTTTCAGCTCCACTATCCAGTTGGCCGTTTCGGCAATCATGGTTGTCGTTAGAGCGGCTAACCTCTGCCGATGAAAAGCGGGTTGTGCCAGCCGTCGTTGCCGTCGCCAGAAATCGCCATCACTGGTCAGTAGTCCATTTCCCAGAAAAATCTTCAGGATCTCAAACGCTGGTGAGCGACCGTAATTTCGATGATTTTCCTGTATGACATGTTTGACATCTTCAGGTCGAAGGACCAGGTACTGATGCCTTCCGCCAATACGCAGATGCACAAGCCGTTCGTGCTGACGCTGTAACGTATGCAGTGTACCCAGTGGATTGCGCAGGAAGGCGAGGGTATTTCCTAGCATGGGCAAACCTGGATGAAGTGGTACGGGAAGAGTAGAAAGATCTGTAGTTTCCATCAATGAAAAGCCATTCCGAAACAAGGTTCAGAATGGTTATAAAGATAATGTTGACCTATTAGAATTGCTATGAATTAACGACCTCTCCACCGTTTACATGAATAACTAACCCGCAAAATACTGTGCCAAAACACGTAAGCTGGCGCTAGTTCGCGGGTTGGCTGGCGCGTTCCATAGGCGTATCTTTGTCAAATTTCTCACTTCTTTCTGCGTTTTAGCTAGCCGGGTGAGTAGAGGAATCTTTACATTCATTACGTTGCTATTGGTTGCATTTTTGGGAATAAGTCAAAACGGGCAGCAAACTTTGCTGTGGAAGAAATGAAGAAACGAAATTTATAACGTGTCGAATCAACAACAAATCAAATCAGCCCTTTTCGCCCTGTGTGAAGCTTATGTACAACAACGAATCATTAACGCCCGACAAGCGATGGAAGATGCTCAGGAGGCCGCTAATTCGGAATCAAAAAGCAGTGCGGGCGATAAATATGAAACCGGTAGAGCTATGGCTCAACTCGAACGCGACCGAAATGCTCAGCTCTTAGCCGAAGCTCAGAAACTTGGTCAGGAGTTGGCTCGGTTAAACATCGAAAAAAAATATGATACTGCTCAGTCAGGTAGTATGGTCATTACGAACCGAGGATCATTTTTTATTAGTATGAGCGCTGGCAAACTCACCGTTGATGGAAGAGATTATTTTGCTATTTCAGCTGCATCTCCTATTGCAGGGGCCTTAGCAGGACGAAAAGCGGGCGATGAAACAACGTTCAACAAAATAACTTATCAGGTACTGGAAGTGTATTGAAAATAGTCTGGGTCGTCAACAATTGTCAGAAGCTGGTCTGGAGTCGTTAGTTGAACGACTCCAGACCAGCTTCTGACCTTAATAAACCCGCTCGCCACCAAGCCAGGTTTGGCGTACTTTCGTCTGGCGTAGTTTCTGATTTGGAACCGTCATAATGTCCTGGTCAAGAACCACAAAATCAGCCTGTTTACCCGGAGCGATACAACCCCGCAATTGATCTTCGAAGTTCGCATAGGCTGCCCAGCGAGTCATAGCAAGTAGGGCTGATTTTCGATCAACAGCATTTTCCATCTGGTAGCCACCTTCCGGGAAGTTTTTAGCATCCTGACGGGCTACTGCTGCATGAAAACCAAATAGTGGGTTAGGGGCCTCTACTGGAAAATCACTGCCAAAAGCAATCAGGCTATTCTGTTTCATAAGGTCATTAAATGCGTAGGCTCCTTTTACCCGAATTGGCCCCAGTCGATCACCGGCCCAGTACATGTCTGACGTGGCATGCGTAGGCTGCACAGACGGAATAATTGAATATTGGCCAAACTTCACAACATCTTCTGGGGAAACTACCTGCGCGTGTTCGATTCGCCACCGACGATCGTTTTTCTCTTTCAATAGTTTACCGTAGAGATCAAGCATTAAATGGTTGGCCGAATCACCTATGCAGTGCGTATTGGCTTGAAATTTAGACGCATACAGCAGTTTTGTTACACGCTCCAGTTCGGATGGAGCAAGCAGCAGAAAGCCGCTGGTTTCGGGACGGTCGCTATAAGGTTGACGCAGGCAAGCTCCACGTGACCCTAAAGCGCCGTCGGCGTAAAGCTTGAAGGAGCGAACGGTCAACCGATCTGTTTGGAAGGGTCCCCGTTTGAGAAAGTAATTCAGATTTGGTTCGCCGAGGCTGATCATGGCGTAATCGCGAATCTTGAGCTTACCCGCTTGTTGCAAACTATCGATCAGGTTAATTTCATCGGGGCTGATGCCTGCATCAGATATAGTCGTGAGTCCCAATGTGAAACAAGCCTTTTGCGCATTTAGCAACATGCGGGCTTTATCGGCATTGTCGGGACGTGGGATAACACGTTTAATGAATTGCATGGCATTGTCTACTAGTACGCCTGTTGGCTGGCCGTTTTCAAGGATAACTTCGCCACCCGGCAGTTTCGATCCAGCGGTTACATTGGCTAGGCGAAGAGCTTTTGAATTCACAAAGAGTGCATGACCGTCTACTCGCATCAGTGCAACAGGTACATTGGGGAAGGCAGCATCCAGTTTTTCTTTTGTCGGAAAAACTTTGTCTGGCCAGTCGTTCTGATCCCACCCACGACCGGTAAGCCAGAGAACAGTAGGGTGGGCCTTATAAAATGTTTTCAATCGTTCGAGAACCTCATCATACGATTCTGCTCCAACCAGATCGGCCTGATCAAGTACTTGACCCAGCCCCAGGAAATGAGCATGGGGATCATAGAAGCCTGGATAAACCGGTTGTCCATTCAGATCAACTGTGGTCGTGGCCTCATATTGATCGGCCAGCGCTTGTTCTTTACCTACCGCCAGAAATTTTCCATCCTCAATGACAAACGCATCGGCCATCGAAAAGCTGGAATCTGCGGTATACACTTGCGCATTTTTGACGAGCAGATCAGCCTTTTTTTTGAAGGAACAGCCCGTTAACAGAGCCGAAAGAGTAGAAAACAGCAGCAGTAGACGTTTCATGGAGATTAAAAGGAAAGATGCAAGATAAGCGAAAGGCGAATAAGCTGACGGGCCAATTGAAGATTCTCTTACTTTTGTCTTACTTGTTCTTCTCAACCTCGAATCAATGAAACTCAGCAGTTGGTTTATTTTTACTTGTCTTCCTTCTTTGGCTCTTGCTCAGCAATCCACTCAACCTGCCCAAACCCCTATTCAACGTGCCCTACGCAATGCTACTATTGTGCAGCAAGGTGAAATAGTTACGTTGGCTAACGCTATTCAAACAGCACTTGCCCAAAACTATCAAATTAAAATAACTCAGGCACAGCAGCAGATAGCTAACTATAATAATACGCTGGGCAATGCTGGTTTCTTACCTGTGTTGAGTGGTAACCTAACTAATAACAACTCAAATCAGCATATACGACAGTCTTATTTAATACAAACCACTCAGCCTACTGATCTGCCAGGAGTTGTCAGCAAAAACACGACCGCTAGTGTCAATTTAAACTGGAACATTTTCAACGGATTTGCTACGTTTTATGTGCTTGATCAGCTCAAAGAGTTAGTAAAAATTAGTGAAGTAAATACCCGAGCTAATATTGAAGCAACAGTAGCCAGTGTCTCGTCTGCTTACTATAACGTCGTGCGGCAACTACAACGTTTACTGGCTGTACGTCAAGCGCTTGATATATCACAATATCGGCTTGATCTTGCCAAAACTAACTTTGAAGTGGGTAGTTTCTCGAAGGTAGATTATCTAACCGCTCAAGTTGATTATAATGTAGATAGTGCTTCCCTGATTGCTCAGCAACTGGCGCTCTCTAATGCTAAAATTTTACTGAATACACTGTTAGTACGTGATCCTGTTACTGAATTTGCTGTGCAGGATACAATTCTGGTGCGCTCCAATTTAGTTCTGGAGCAGTTACGTGAATCACTGCTGGCTAATAACCCATTATTGGCGGCTGCTGTCCTAAACCGTCGGGTTGCGGATTTAAATATAAAATTGGCCGAGGCACAACAATACCCAACCGTAAATTTATTGTCTGGCTATGCGTACACGGCCATTAATAACCAGGCGGGGGGGACCTCAATTTTAGCATCAGCCCATAACAATGGTCTGACCTATGGCATTCAGGCATCGTTACCTATTTTTAATGGATTTAATCTACGCCGTCAAAAGCAGGTGGCTGCCGTTAATTCACTAGCTGCTGAATATCAGACGAATAATCAGCGAGTACAGCTCGAGCAGGCACTTACGCAAACATTTCAACAGTATAGATCTAACTTACAGTTACTGTCACTTGAAGTACAGAACTATAAAATTACTACGCAAAACGTAGATATTGCCTATGACCGTTACCGGCTAGGAACCTTGACCGCTGTAGGTTTTCGTGATGTGCAGCGAAATCTGCTCGATGCTCAACTTCGATTAATTGATGCTGAATACAATTCCAAAACTGCAGAGATCGAACTCCTTCGGCTAAGTAGTACGATCACTCAGGAACTTGGGCGGTAAGTAAGTGGAGTAAGTGTACTAGACATGTTATCTACTACACTTACTCCACCAACTTTATCTGATCTTTCAGAAATTTTAGCAGTAATTTCTCAATCCCATCCAGTCCTAAAGGATCAGTCTGCCGAAACCGTGCTTTTTGCTTAATATACGGGTTCAAATCCTTACACTCATAGGCTTCCAAAATCTGCGGATGCACATAGTGTTTCCGACAAACAGCACGTGTGTTCCCTAATTGATGAGAAACCTCGTCAAGAATTGTGTTTACATTCTTTTTCAATTCTTTTTCCGTGTCACAAGGCTCCAGCTCGACTAAAAGTCGCAGCGCGTTTACTGTACCGGCCCAGGTACGGAAGTCCTTTGCCGAAAAATCGTCGCCCATTGTTTCATGCAGATAATCGTTTACCATACCTGAGTCGACGACATGCCGTTTGCCATCCGAATCAAGATACTGAAATAACTCTTTGCCTGGAAGGGCGCGACAGGCCTTTATTAGGCGTGATAAGCGTCGGTCGTGGAGAGAAATGTCGTGGTAAATACCTTTCTTGCCTTTAAAACTAAAGCGCACTTCACTGCCTTCGAACGTAACATGCCGGTTTTTGAGGGTTGTTAAGCCATAGGAGCCATATTCTTTCTCATAAGCAGCATTACCCACCCGAATCAGAGTTTGCTCCATTACACTGAGAGCAATGGCAATTACTTTCTCACGTGAAAGACTACTAGTTTTCAGATCGTTAGCTAAGCGTGCCCGAAGTAGCGGCAGTGCTTCGCCGAAGGCTACCATTCGAAAGAATTTTGTCTCGCTCCGAATCGTGTTCCATTTCGCATGATAACGATATTGTTTCCGATTCTTAGCGTCGATGCCAGTTGCCTGTAAATGGCCATTGGCTCTGGGGCTAATCCAAACGTTCTCCCAGGCTGGGGGAAGCACCATGCTACGAATGCGTAGAAGCGTTTCTTCATCCTCCACCAAGCTGCCCTTAGCGTCAATGTATGTAAACTGGTTGCCTGTTTTCTGACGATGAATACCCGGCATGGTATCATTCATATACACAAGTCGAGCGGCTCGAGCCACTTGAGCTGGATCGTGTGCTAATTCTAATAAATTCACGTTCGTTGAGTCGTTTAATAAAATTAAGCAGAGAGATACCAAGCCCACAGAACCATAGCCAAACCGTTTACTTCTTCTTGTTTATCAACTCTTTGGCCTTAGTGTCTTTATGTTTAATTTATATTTTTCTCTTCCCATTTCAGAAAGGATTGAGTGCGTAACTCGTTGCTTAAAGCATTGGTTAGATTTGCTTCTTCTTTTTTAGATAAGTGCGTTTACACTACCCCAACGCGCCAGTCTGAAGCCTTCCCAAAAAGCCAGAGGGCAACTGTTGTTGCATAATGATAAAAATCGGTAGGGTGTATTAGGGAATCGAACGCTTCGGCTTTGGTAGCCAATCCCATCATCATGGCTGCCAATACTACCCACAAACCTCGTTTGTTGCGTTGCAGTAATGAAAAGACGGCCATTAACATCAACACTAAAATACCAAGAGATGGTACAATAGGTGTGAAGACGCGCACATCAGGGAGCAACAAGCTGATGAATAAAAGTATTCCCAATACAACAGTAGCTATAAATGTGATTAGGGAAAGATTCTGTCGATTCAGTAAGGCATATACGGCAGTAACTACGCATACAACGCCTAAGCTATCAGATAACACAATCATAGATTGATGCAGAGGCTCAAGCGATTCATCTCCAGCAAAATAAATGACTCCAATTAAGGCTGCCAACGATGTTATTAATAAAAAGAAGCCCCATAAGAGCCGATTAAAGAGAGAAATGCGGCCGAAAAAGTGCCAGAACACCCCGACGCCCGCTCCAGCCAGAATAGAGCCAGAAAGGATGTGCGAAAAAATCATCACGTAATTTACGAAGTTTCGGCTACTTTTGCCCAACTTTTAAAGACGCAAGAAGGGTAGATGGGCGATTGGGAAGTCTCGCATCCCTTATCTATTCCTCTTTTCTTTGCATAACTGTATCGCCAACGATTTCTAAAACCTGTCATGTCTGTTTTAGTCAACAAAGATTCTAAAGTTATCGTCCAGGGCTTTACTGGCTCGGAAGGCAGTTTTCATGCCCAGCAGATGATCGAATATGGTACCAACGTTGTTGGGGGCGTAACACCTGGAAAAGGTGGTCAAACGCACCTCGATCGACCTGTATTCAACACCGTTCAGCAGGCTGTTGATCAGGCCGGAGCCAACGTCTCCATTATTTTCGTACCACCTGCTTTTGCTGCCGATGCCATTATGGAAGCTGCTGAAGCCGGTATTAAGGTAATCATCTGTATTACCGAGGGTATTCCGACGGAAGACATGGTAGCCGTGAAAAATTACTTAGCCGATAAGGATGTTCGACTCATCGGGCCAAACTGTCCTGGTGTTATGACTGCCGAAGAGTGTAAAGTAGGTATCATGCCTGGTTTTATCTTTAAAAAAGGCAGGATCGGTATTGTTTCCAAATCTGGAACGCTTACTTACGAAGCAGTCGATCAACTAACCAAAGCTGGACTGGGTCAATCAACGGCAATTGGTATCGGAGGTGACCCAATCATTGGCACGACGACTAAGCAGGCAGTTGAACTGTTAATGAATGATCCCGACACAGATGCGATCGTTATGATCGGTGAAATTGGTGGAGGAATGGAAGCGGAAGCCGCCCGCTGGATTAAAGCCGACGGTAACCGCAAACCCGTTGTTGGCTTTATTGCCGGACAAACTGCCCCCAAAGGCCGTCGAATGGGTCACGCTGGTGCCATTGTTGGTGGTGCTGATGATACCGCTGCTGCTAAAATGGCCATCATGCGCGAATGTGGAATCCATGTGGTTGAATCACCTGCTCTCATAGGCGACACAATGCTGAAAGCGTTGGGGGAAAATTAATGTGTAATGAGCGAATGAGTGAATTAGTGACGGTCCGACGCTTCGGTAAGCAAATTCAATATGAGTCAGGAACGCAACATGCGTTTTTCAATTCACTCATTCACTCATTCATTCATTCGCTCGTTCTTCTTTTCATAGTTAATAGCGCTATCGCCCAACCCCGTACAACTGGTGTTGGGCCTAATGGACGCTATTATCCCGTCCATGATTTCCACGATGATTTTCAGGTATATGACGAACGGGCAAAAGCTTATGTCCCCTATATCGTTGAATTACATGCCGACCAGACAGCGCTGAGCGTTTACGTAGATCTGGAAAGTAATCGGCATTATAGCCTGATGATAGCTACCCAGAAGGATGGGTATCTCTTTATTAACGCAGCACTCAAGCGAAAACTCCGTGCCGACCAATGGCAGGTTTTAAACATAGATAGTCTGTATCGACTCTATCGTCAGCCTGAAATTTTCCTGACTATTTACGGAGCTCCGGGTCTCAATGATAAGCAGCTATTTATTGGTTATCCTAAATCGGCGACGCAAAAGCCCGTTGTTCTGCGTGACGATAATCTGAGCGTACGGCCTCGTGCCCGAACAATCTACGATAATTTTATAGGATTAGGCCTATTGTTTTTACTAACTACGCATGCCTTTCTGTACTCTTTTTATCACCGGGCTTTTCACCGATTTTATAGTTTACGTGATTTAGTATCAATGCGGGCACAGGACGATTCTTTCCTCATTAATCGACCTCTAAGTAGCACCAATACACTGTTCGCCCTCAATTTAAGCTTTGTTATTGCTTATCTGATCGTCCTCATACAAAGCCGTAACATAGATATGTTCGCGTCGCGCACATTATTATTGGGTGAACAGCATATGGGCTGGCTACTAGGTGAGTTTTTTTTGCTGAGTGGAGTTGCATTCTTAAGCTTGATCGGCAAATATGTTGCATTGGAGATAATGGGTGGCTTATATAAATTAGAGGAGGTTGTTAATGTTCACTATTTCAAAATCTTACAGGCTTCTTTACTATTTTTCACGTCTTTAACCTTGCTGCTTGCTGTTATAGCCTATAATACCTCGACTACTATATGGTCACAGAATGCACTGCTGTTGCCTTTGATTGGTTTCTATGCTGCTCGCTTAACACTTTTATACTTCGTCATACGTAGTGTCGACCCTATCAAGAATCTTTATTTATTTTCGTACCTTTGTATCGTTGAATTGATTCCACTCATCATCGGTTTGCGTTTTGCGCTGTGATGAATGAGTTTTCAGTCAACAGTATGCCGCTGGCAGTCAGCAAATGCATGTTAAGACTGTCGACGAAAACTGTTAACTGCCAACTGACTATTGACCCGAGTAGAGATTCAATGAACGAGACTAGTATGCAATCCACAGAGGCCCGGCTTACGAAAGTGAATCGGATGTTAGTAACCCAATCCCGACCCGCCGACGAAAAATCTCCGTATTTTGATTTAGTTAGCAAGTATAATCTCCAGATCGACTTTCGTCCTTTTATTCAAATTGAGGGTGTGTCGTTTAAGGATTTTCGTCGTCAGAAAATCAATATCCTGGCTCATACGGCTATTATTTTTACCAGCCGAAATGCCATCGATCACTTCTTTCGGATTTGCCAGGAAGGTCGGATTGAAGTTCCGGCCGATATGAAGTACTTCTGTATTTCGGAGCAGACAGCTAACTATTTGCAGAAGTACATTGTCATTCGAAAGCGTAAAATCTTTAACGGTACCAAAACGGCTACCGAACTGTTTGACCTGATCAAGAAACATAAGAACGAAAAATTCCTGTTTCCCTGCTCAAACATCCGCCGGAATGATATTCCCGAGTTCATGGATACCAGCAGTCTGCATTTTACGGAAGCTGTTATGTATGAGACCGTTCCAACAGATCTGTCGGATTTGGATATAAAAAGCTATGATATCATCGCTTTCTTTAGTCCGTCGGGCGTCAGTTCATTATTGAGCAATTTTCCTGATTTTAATCAGAATGGAACAAGGATGGCAGCGTTTGGCCCAACCACTGCCAAAGCAATTACGGATGCTGGCTTAACCCTTGATATTGAGGCTCCATTGCCCAATGCGCCGTCTATGACTGGGGCCTTAGATTTGTATCTAAAAAAGGCTAATAACTAATAAATAATTGCCGCTAAACAAAACTGAATGCCGGAACCGAGAAATAACCTCATTTCCGGCATTTAGCCTTTATTTCCGGGCCAATAATTTGTCTTTACACGCGTTTAGTTGTAAACTGTGATATTGTTTAACAGAAGGCTGTAATCCTTGATCAATAGTCATTCTGAATTTCGTTTAGGCCGTATGATTCGCACACTTTACGTTTACGCTTTATTGCTTCTAGCGATTGCTGCACCAACCGCCCGGGCGCAGCAAGATCCGCAGTTTAGTTTATACATGTATAATCCGCTTTATTATAACCCGGCAGCGGCTGGATCGGAGGGCGTATCACGACTGCAAATCACACAACGAACGCAGTATATAGGTTACCAGACTGTTGGTAATGGCGACGGTAGTGCAGCACAAAGCACGCAGATGCTCTCATTCAATATGCCATTGGCTAAAATTAAAAGTGGTATCGGTATTTATGCACTCAACGATAAATATGGACCGTCAATTAATCAAGCCGTACAGTTATCCTATGCTTATCGTCTGGCATTGAAAAATGGAACACTGGCATTAGGTGTGCAAGCAGGAATGTTTAATCGGGGATTTGACTTTGGGCAATTTCGAGCTACTGACCCGAATGATCCTCTTATTCCAACCGGCCGTATCAATCAGTTCAAGCCTGATATTGGGGCCGGAGTCTATTACAACACCACCGACTACTGGCTGGGCGTTAGCGTGTCGCACCTAAATCAGGCTACATATAGTTATGTTACTGATCGCTCGATTGATGCCTCAGAGCCTAAAGCTTATTTGTCGGCAGGTTACCGGCTTGGCTTGGGCTATAATATTGATATACAGCCATCATTATTGGTTCAATACAGTACAAAACAAGGAATTCGGGGATCTGTAGCTGTTGCTAATATAATTGGTACCTATGATAATCGAATTTGGGCAGGCCTTGGTTTTCGGTTCAAAGATGCTGTCATGGCTACAGCTGGTATAAATTTAATGCGTAACAACGCCTTACGCGTTGGCTATTCATTAGATATTACGACGGGGGGAGCACAAATAAAAAGTCCGGCATCGCACGAAATCATATTAGGTTATGCATTGCCAGCACCAGATGCCCGAAAGAAGCCAATTGTAAGAACTCCACGTTTTCGATATTAATTTTGCACCGGTAAATAGCTTGATTTCGGTAATTCAGACCATTTTGGCAATATTCTTGTTAGGCAGTTTGCAGCTAGTAGCTTATTTTTGGGGAAGTAGGCTGGTTTAACACCAAATTCGTTTACCTGAATAGTACTGAATTTGAGTAAGAATACTGATAGAAAATAATTCTGAACCCGGTTTTACATACAATAACCAAAAAGATTTTCGTTTTTAGTCTGGTCTCGCACAAGAAGAAGAAGAAAAGTTCTACGATGATGAAGTATAACTGGTTAACAGTCAACGCAACCCGGGTAGTGATGGTCGCAGCAGTAGTACTGCTTATGCAAGGTTGTGGCTTTCTGAAGTCAAAATTTGGAGGCAAAGGCGGCAAAGGAGGAGAAGTTGGCGTCACAAACGGGGAAATTACAGCAACCGGGCGTAAAGGCTGGAAACAACCTACTCCTTATGGCATGGTTTTGATCCCTTCAGGTTCATTTATTATGGGGCAAGCCGACGAAGACGTGGCGGCTACCCAGATCAACATGAACCGGCAGGTGACGATCAGTTCATTCTACATGGATGATGCTGAAATTTCAAATCACGAGTATCGGCAGTATGTCAATGCCTTGTTGGCCGACTCCGTGTCTACGCTGGGCGAAGAAGAGATCATGTCCAAATATTACCCAGATACAACCGTTTGGAAAAACGATTTCACTTACCACAATGGTGATCCTATGCTGGAGCATTACTATGCGCACCCTGCTTTTGACACATATCCTGTAGTAGGTGTAAGCTGGATTGCTGCTAAGCATTTCTGTAAATGGCGTACAAATATGCTCGATGATTTCCGTAATAAAGAGGGAGGCTATCGGTCGTTTGGATTTCGCCTGCCGTCAGAGGCTGAGTGGGAATGGGCTGCTCGTGGTGGCAAAAATGGAGCTAAGTACCCATGGGGTAACCCTTATGTGGCTAACGGCAAAGGATGTTATTTAGCCAACTTCAAACCACAACGTGGTAATTTTGACGCAGATGGCTATCCATACACAGCTCCAGCAACCGCCTATAGCCCCAATGATTATGGCCTATATAATATGGCCGGTAATGTAGCTGAATGGTGTCGCGATGCCTATGCTGAAAACACAAATGCTATTGTGTGGGATATGAATCCTGATAACCAGAATGCCGATGAGCCTCGTAAAGTGGTTCGCGGAGGTTCCTGGAAAGACATCGCCTACTACCTCGAAACAGGTACCCGTTATTATGAATATGAAGACCAGAAACGTTCTTACATTGGGTTCCGTTGTGTGATGGATAACCTAGAAGGACGGACTGCATCGGCTCGTGGAGGTAAAGTAGGGGGGAGTAGCAAGAGCAAAAGCAGCAAGAAAGCAGCTAAAAAAGTATAACTAAAGTCAATTACCTATTCCATCCAACAATCGCTTATCATGGCAGCAGAAAAATCCACAAGTTTCTTTTGGGATCGTTTAGTACCAACCATTTATAGTGCTGGGGCAGCCGTCGTTATCTTCGGAGCCTGGGCTAAAATTACGCACAACGAGCAGTTTGGCTTCATGCTAACGCTCGGCCTGTTAACCGAAGTAGTTATTTTTGCCTTATACGCAGTTCAAAGTTTTACAATGCCAGCTATATCAGGCGATGGATATGCCTGGGAAAAAGTTTATCCTGAATTGGCTGATGATTTTAAAGGAGAAGCTCGTAAGCCAGCTCCACAAGCTAATGGGTTGACTGGTAACATGGACCAGATGTTAGCACAAGCCAAAGTGACGCCTGACGTATTCGAACGTTTAGGCACTGGTTTTCGCAGTCTTAATGAAACAGTATCGAAAATCAAAGATCTTACCGATGCAACCGTAGCTACGAATGATTATGCTAAGAGTGTAAAATCGGCATCGAGTTCGATTACTGAAATGAATAAATCGTATGGTACAGCTATCACGGCGATGAATTCAATGGCCGATGCGACTACTGAAGCGAAGGATTACCGGGATCAATTCCAGAAAGTAACCAAAAATATGGGTGCTTTAAATGCAGTTTATGAACTGGAGTTACAGGACACCAACAAGCATTTGAAAGCAATGAACGCGTTCTATGGTAGCTTGACGGCTGCGATGGAAAACATGAGTGATGCTAGTCGTGATACACAACAGTTTAAAAACGAACTAGCTAAACTGACGGGTAATTTAGCCTCTCTCAATGGTGTGTATGGCAGTATGCTGACAGCCATGCGTGGCAACTAAAAACGGTTTACACTATCGCAGTACAAACTAATATGGAAGTTCGTACTGCGATAGATAAGGTAGACTTCTCTCTTCATAACACATAACCGCTAAAGCGGACTGTTCCACAATTTTTTTATTCTCACTACCATAGTTTATGGCAGGCACAAAAGAGACACCCCGTCAGAAAATGATCGGGATGATGTATCTGGTTTTGACCGCTTTACTGGCTCTACAAGTCACGTCGGCCATTCTGGAAAAATTCGTTTTAATTAATAATAGCTTAGAGCAATCCACTGGAGCCGTTGGTAAAATTAACCAGGGCACGTTTGATAATATTCGGGGTACTGTTGAAAAATCAGGTAACCGAGCTACCGATTTAGCCATTGTTAAACAGGCTGAAGAAGTAAGGAAGATAACAGCGGATGTAATTGGTGAAGTTGATAAACTCAAAGAGCAACTAGTAGACGCTGGTGGCGGTCGTGATGAATCGGGCAATATTAAAAACCTGAGCGAAGAAGAGAAAGTAGCACAGCTTATGATCGGTACAAACCGTAATGGAGCGGCCTTCAAACTGAAAGATCAGCTGAATGGATACGTTGAAAACCTCTCGAAATACTCGGGTACAAAATATACCCCCATGGCTCTTGATGGAAAAGATGATCCAATTGCCAGTAACTCACCTGACCAAAAAAGAAAGGATTTTGCTGAGCTAAACTTTGCCCAAACACCTGTACCAGCAGCTTTGGCTGTTTTGAGTCAGAAACAAGCCGATGTACGCCGACTTGAAGGTGAAGTGCTCGACGTACTGGCTAGCAAAGTTGGTGCTCAGGACGTTAAATTCGATAAAATTATTGCCATGCTAAGCATGGACTCGAAGGTAGTTGTTGCCGGTACGAAGTTTAAAGGTCAAATGTTTCTGGCTGCATCCTCATCAGGTATTCAACCCCGTATGAGTCTGAATGGTGGTGCAGTTCGTATGCAGGATGGGCAGGGTATCGTTGAGTTTACTGCCCAGGGTGGTGCCTATGACAAGAATGGCCTTGCACGTCGTGTATTAACAGGATCGATTGCTTACCAGACTCCGGCTGGTTTGAAAACTGTGCCTTTATCGGCTGAGTATTTCGTCGCCAAACCTTCCTATCAAATCGAAACAGGTACATTACCTCCTTTGTACCTCGGTTGTGCGAACAAGCTTAGCATTCAAAGCCCTCAGTTAGGGGCCTTGTGGAACCCAACAATTACGGCAAATGGTGCTGCAGTAATTGCATCGGGTGAAAAAGGGAAAGTGACTGTTGTACCGAACTCTGCCAGTGTGGCTTTAAATATTAGCAACGCCGGTAGCTTATTGGGTACAGAGCCATTTCGAGTGAATAAAGTACCACGTCCAACTCTACAAATTTCAGTAGGTGGAACACCGACCACTGATCCTCGTGGTGTACCGGCGTCTTCGGCACGTAGCGTGAAGATTCAGGCGGTTCCTGATCCTAGCTTTGCTGCATTCTCGCCAGAGGATGCTAACTTCCGGACTACAGGAGCTACCATATCACTGGTGCGCGGTACGAGACGAGTTAAAACTGCCGAGGTAGGTGCTGGTGGAGGTCCTATTGGTGAGATTGCCGCAGAAGCGCAACCCGGTGATCGGCTAGTTATTGAAGTTAGTGGAGTACAACGCCGAAATTTCCGTGGTGATATTAGTGATGTACCAATGGGTAATTCGCTTGCGCAGATTTCCCTGTATTGATGTACTAAAGCGGTTTCTTGACCGTTAACTTACTGAATTGACAACAATTAGTAGCCATGACACAGATTAGAACGATACGATTTGCTGGTGTGCTAGCTGTAGCTGCGCTGGCGTTGGCAGGGGAGAATGCCTTAGCTCAGGAGAAGGCGAGCAGTGGCGTAAATGCAAATTCGGTTCGTGGAATCAATGAGAACGATATTATGATGAAGAAGACCCTTTGGCGTCGAATTGACCTAAAGGAGAAACAAAATCAGTCGATGTTCTCGAAGAATAATGAGATTTCGAAGTATTTGATGGAGGCCGTGAGAGCTGGTCTAATTGACGCATACACGAATGATTCGTGTACGACGAAAATAACACCTGAGAAATTTCACGAAAATCTACTGATTCCGAATACAGGAGGTGGTCTGTCGGCAGAAGAAAAAGCTGCTGGTTTTACCGAAGATGGTAAAGGCGGTGCTAAAAACGATGGCTGGGATACCCCCAAAAAAGACGATAAGAAAAAAGCAGACGATGGCTGGGGTGCTCCTAAGAAAGCCGCTGAACCTGTTGATGATGGCTGGGGTGCTCCTAAGAAAAAATCGTCTGTTGCAAAAAATGCAAAGGGTAAAAAAGGTAAATCTGTTGTTGCCCCTGTTGTAGAACCGAAAAAAGATACTGTAGCGGTTGCGCAGGCACCTGTTCTATCGGGTGATGAATATTTTCCAAAAGAGTTAAATATTCTTGAACTTAAGGAAGACTGGATTTTTGATCGGAAACGTTCACGTTTATATTATGATATTCAAACTGTAACGCTTTTACTGCCCGCTGATAAGAATACAGCTGGTTACGAAAAGCCAATTGCTTCCTTTAAATATAAGGATCTGGACAAGTTATTCCGTAGTGATCCGAAGAAGTTTATCTGGTATAATCCACAAAACCAGGCACAGCACAAAAATTTGGCTGATGCATTTGATCTGCGACTGTTCTATGGTCGGATTACAAAAGTGGCTAACCCTGGTGATACTGATTTAGTGGGTATGTATGGTGATCGAGAAGGTTTGCTGAAATCATACCAAACTGAGTATGAGCTGATGGAAACCGAACATAGTCTCTGGGAGTATTAATCTCTGGATTTTTTACAAAAAAGGCATCTGATTCGCACAGATGCCTTTTTTGTTTTTATGAACACGCAACTTATACTTAGTTAAAGCTAACTAGCTATTGCTCTATTGTATCAAAATACTGTTTCAATTTGTGGGCTCGATCCTGGCCAACTACTTCAGCAATTTCGTCAAGTGAAGCCTCGCGGATTTTTTTTACACCCTTAAAGTGCTTTAGAAGTTTAGCTGCCGTTTTTTTTCCGACTCCTTCTACGTTCTCTAGTTCACTGATCAAACTGTTCCGGCTCCGTTTGTCACGATGGTAAGTAATGGCAAATCGGTGGGCTTCGTCGCGAATACGCTGAATCAGTTTAAGCGATTCAGATTTTTTATCGATATAAAGTGGTAAATTATCTTCAGGGAAATAAATTTCTTCCAGACGTTTAGCAATGCCAATAATAGGTACTTTGCCATATAAGTTCAAAGCCTTGAGGGCATCACAGGCTGCACTGAGTTGGCCTTTACCACCATCAATCACAATTAAATCGGGCATGTCGGTTCCCTCAGTCAGTACGCGTGTGTATCGTCGGGTAACAACCTCATACATACTGGCAAAATCATTCGGGCCCACAACTGTTTGAATAGAAAAATGTCTGTATTCCCGATTTGCGGGTTTGCCACCAATAAAACACACCATAGCCGAGACCGGATTTGTACCCTGAATGTTTGAGTTATCGAAACATTCAATCCGATTAGGAAGGGATTTTAATTGTAAATCCTGCTTCAAACGAATTAAAACGCGGTCTTTTTTGCTGGCACTGGCCGTGGCTTCGGCGGCTGCACGTTCCTGACGTTCGCGTCGGAAATACAGTACGTTTTTCAAAGACATGTCCAGCAATTTCTTCTTATCACCAATTTGCGGAACTGTTACCTCAGCTTTCAAATCCACATCCAGCGGAATGTTTGAGATAATCTCTTTCGACTGGCTACCGTATTGTTCCCGGAACTCGATGATCATCATCGCCAATAGATCGGGATCGGTTTCGTCCAACTTCTTCTTGACTTCAACAGTGTGCGTTTGAACGATTGTACCGTTCACAACCTTCATGAAATTGATATAGGCCGACACCTCATCGGAGGCTATGGAAAATACATCGGCATCAGCAATTTTGGGATTGACAACGGTTGATTTACTCTGAAACCGCTGTAATACATCCATTTTTTCTTTGTACTTCTGAGCCTGCTCAAACGCCAGTTCATTGGCTGCTTCAACCATACGAGTTTTAAAATACTCCTGTGCTGGTTTAAGATTTCCTTTCAGAATATGATGAACCTGCTCAATATCGCTGTCATAATCAGATTCATTTTGCTTACCCTCACAAGGCCCTTTGCAATTGCCAATATGGTATTCCAGACAAACTTTGTATTTGCCCGCTTCAATGTTTTCGGGAGCCAGATTGAAGTTGCAAGTCCGAATCGTAAATAGCTGACTGAACATATCCAGTACGGTATACATCGGCTTCAGATTCGCAAAGGGGCCATAGAACGTCCCTAATTTTCGATCAATGCGCCGGGTTGTTAACACGCGGGGAAAATGCTCGTTCGTGACGCAAACAAATGGATACGTTTTATCATCCCGAAGCAAAATATTGAACTTTGGTTGATAACGTTTGATAAGTTGGTTTTCGAGTAAGAGAGCATCGAACTCGGTATGAACAATGGTAAATTCAATTTTCCGGATCTGGCTTACCAAACGTAACGTTTTGCGGTCATGCCCTTTTGAATTAGTGAAATAACTACTGACACGATTTTTCAGATCTTTGGCCTTACCAACATAAATTACCTCACCTGTGCTATCGAAATAGCGATAAACACCCGGCTCATGAGGTACTTTGGAGAGTTCTTGTTTGTAGTCGAATTCGGGCATGCTGTGGTACCGACTGTCTAAATCGGGAATTAATCTTAGTTTCCGACCGAAATGACCGGTATTACAAAACAACCAATATAGTCGAAAGGTTGCTTATAATTCATCTACCAATTAGGCCAGCAAACTGCTGGCCTAATTGGTCTTACTGTAATATTTCGTCTTCATCTTCCGGTACAACTTTAGGTGGAATATACCGTTGCGATGAGTCGATATTATAGCCGCCACAATCAATCTTGAAGTTGTTGGGTTTTCGGAATGGCTCAGGACGATAAGTTGTTAGTGTAGGATCTTTGTAAATTTTCTGCATATACATCGCCCAGGCAGGCATCGCTACGTGACCTCCCTGACCCAATTCGATGGTACGGAAGTGAATTGATCGATCATCGCCACCTACCCATAAGCCTGAGACAAGGTGCTGGGTCAGCCCCATGAACCAACCATCTGAGTAATTTGAGGTAGTACCGGTTTTAGCCGCAATCTCGTTGCCACCTTCTAATAATTTATACTGCGTTTCTAACCGCTTAGCTGTGCCATTAGGCTCTTCAACAGCCCCTCGCATAAGATGCAACATTTCGTAAGCTCGGTTAGAGCTAATAACCTGTTTAGCATCTGGCGTAAAATTCTTTAAGACATTCCCATTCTTGTCCTGAATCTGTACAAGCATCATGGGACGAACACGCATACCACCATTTGCAAATGCACAATAAGCTGCCACCATTTCATACACAGCCACATCACCTGTACCAAGACAAAGGGTTGGATTTTCGGGTAGATCTTTGCTTTCGATGCCCATTTCGTGTGCGTACTTAATAACCTCGGCTGCCCGCGTTTTCTTAATCAACTGGGCGCTAACCGTATTAATCGACTGCCCTAACGCTTCACGCAGTGACAAACTCTGATAACTATATTTCCCATTTGAATTATGCGGAGTCCAGGCTGGTCCGCCATTGTTATCCTCTCCGTGAGCAAACGTAGTTGGCTGGTCGGTAATACGACTACAGGGCGTTACAAATCCCTGATCCATAGCCGTTAGATAAACAAATGGCTTGAAGGTCGAGCCAGGTTGGCGACGGCTCTGTCGAACATGGTCGAACTTCATGTGTTTAAAACTGACGCCACCTACCCAAGCTTTCACATACCCATTGCGAGGGTCCATTGACATGAATCCTGTATTTAGCAGTCGTTTGTAATAACGGATAGAGTCAAGTGGACTTAAGGTTGTATCTTTCTCATTGCGTCTGCCACCATACACAAATACTTTCATCTTGATAGGCTTCTGCATGTCCTGCCAGATGGCTTTTTCGTCTGCACCGTAGAGTGCTTTGAGCTGCTTATAGCGTGTAGTTCGGCGGGCCACGTTTTGAATAAATCCAGGAATTTCGATGTATTTCTTCGTTCGCCTATCTTTTTGTACCCAAGGATTTCGACCGCGCCAGTGTTCGTAAAATTTCTTCTGCTGATCGCGCATGTTTGCCATAACGGCCTCTTCGGCGTAGGTCTGCATACGTGAGTCGATAGTCGTGAAAATTTTCAGTCCACTTGTATAAAGATCTAACTCAGCACCAGGATTTTCTTCATTGTATTGCCGAATCCACCGTTTAATGTCGTCTTTGATCACCGAGCGGAAATAAGCTGCCATGCCCGTATTCTGATTCTCGACGCTAAAATCGAGTTTCAGAGGTTTACGTTTGTAGGTAAAATACTGCTCATCACTCAGAAATTTGTATTTCTTCATCTGCCCCAGTACAACATTCCGACGTTCTTTTGTCCGTTCTTCAGACAAACGTGGATTGTAGAATGTCGGGTTTTTTAGCATTCCGACCAACATAGCAGCTTCTTCTACGTTCAGATTCCAGGGCTCTTTACTGAAATAGGTTTTGGCCGCCGTCTTAATACCATAGGTGTTATTGCCAAATGACACCGTATTGAGGTACATCATCATAACCTCCTGCTTGGTATAATTACGCTCTAGACGCACCGCCAGAATCCATTCCTTAGTTTTGGCAATCACCAGACCAATGACAGGAATATGTCCTAACACACCACGAAGTTCTTCCTGCCGGGTATCGAAAAGATTTTTGGCTGTTTGTTGTGTAAGCGTACTACCTCCTCCCGAACTCGACGCATCGCGAAAAGTAAGAAATCCTCCTACCGCCCGAAAAAGCGAGCGAGGGTCGATGCCTGAGTGTTTGATAAAGCGGGCATCTTCAGTTGCCAACAGGGCTGAGGTAACGTTGGGGGATACCTGCGAGATTTCAATCGGCGTTCGATTTTCAACATAATACTTACCCAGCAACTGATGATCGGCCGTGTAAACTTCCGACGCTTCCTCGCTTTTAGGGTTTTCGAGGGTTTTCAGGCTAGGCATACCGCCAAATAACCATAAGAAGTTGTAGCTAACTGCCAGAACATATAGAATCAATAGAACTATGCCAATCAGCGAGTAGCGCCAGAGATTTCGGATGATAGTCCGGTATGGTCCGGGTGCAAATTCAATCATTGATTTTTTGTTTCAGGTTTCGTGTTTCAGGTTCCAGGTTGGCTGATTCGCTTTTAACCTGGAACCTGAAACACGAAACGTTGAACTTATTTTCTTTTTGCTGTTGCCTGTTCGGCAGCGACTTGCATTTCTTTTACACGAGGGAGCAATTGGCTACCTGGATAATCACGTACGAATTCAGTCAATGCCTGACGATAAGCCTCCACATTCTGAACCTTACCAATTAACATAACCCGGAGTAAAGCCAGTTTGTCTTCTAACTGGGTACCAGCGACGCCACTCATTGCTGTTTCTGCGCGAGCTAATGCTTCTGTTGGATTGGTCTTATACAGTTCATAAATAGCCGTATACGTCTTAAGAGCCTGCGCTTCTGAATCAGTTGTATGAACAGCCGCCTTCCCCGTTAGACGAGCGTAAGAGGTATTTGGATATTCGGCCAGCAATTTATCCTTCCAGGATGAGGTTTTTCCTAGCTGTTCATTGGAAAGATACAGGAGATAGTAGACTTCTGGTTTCTGGAGTGTATTTGGGTACCTTGTTAATAATTGTTCAAACGTAGGAATGGCATCGGCAGGTTGATTCAGCTGAAATTTATAAAGCTTTCCTAATTTGTACAATGCATTTTCAATTCGTTGATTAGCCACAACCTGCGCTTCCTTCGTAAAGGGAATTTTTGCCATCATGGCATCTTTCTTGGCTTTCCGGCCAGCAGCAGGACCAGTCAAGTCAGCCGCCGGGCCCGATGCATCGGCTGGTGATAAAGGTGCATTGGGATTTACTGAATTGGCGGGTGATGCACCTGCAACAGGACTATTTACACCTGCAACGGCTTCCGACGACTCTTTATTACTACGTCGCCAGTTGTCTTCGAGTGGTCGATTGCCCCAAACTACAGAGAATTCCTGCCGACCCTGACTTAAAGTAACCGGATTGTACAAGACCCAACGTTCGTTGGGTTGTAAATTAGAGTTAGTAGCACCTGGTACAGAATTGATATTTCCGTTTGTTGCTTTGTCCACAATTTGCTGCGCAAGAGCAGCCTGAGCTTTATCTTCTTTTTCGCGTTTAGTGATTGTGTTATCCAGCAGTTTATCAAGAGCAGCAGGGTCCATTTTTGCCAGATTCAATAAACTGTCATCAGTTCGAATGGTTGTTTGATACAAAACGAACTCATCCAACGTCTTTTTTCGATTCAGTAGCGCTGCGTAATCGGCCGATTGCTTTGGAAGCAATGCTAATGCACTATCGTAATATACTTTTGCGTGAGTGTAGTCAGCCTTCTTCTCAAAATACAATTTACCAATTTCCAGATAAGTGTATGGCACTTGCAAGGTATTGGAGCCTGCCGCCTGAATCGACTGACTATATAGTTTAATGGCCTTGTCGATTCGTCCATTACGAGCTTCGAGCAACCCCATCGTAAAATAAATTTTGTCTTTTAGATCGGCATTTTTGCGATCATTCAGCAACTCCTCAAACGTTTCATTTGACTGTGCCATTCGTTTCTGGTCGCCTGTCAAACCATTACTTTGAATAGCGTAGAGGTTAGCATAAAAAGACTGATCGTAGCTTGGTCGTGATTTGAGTACTTGTCGGTAATGATCAACCGCCTTGGCGGGCTGACCAATGAGATCATACAATTGTCCTGCAATAAGGTGAAGCCGGGCCGTAGATTCTCCTTTTTTCAGGACTGGAAACGTAGCATCCAGAATACCCGCTGCAGTTGCATACTCACCTTGCCGTTCGTGCAGGTAGGCTTTTGTCAGGTAAAAATCGCGGGTGTTAACCTTGTTAAGCGGTTGATTTCTTAGATACTCAGCCACATTCAGGGCATTTGTATAGTCGCTGGCTTCAACATAAGCCCGCATCAATCCTACTAAGGCAGTATGTTTATCGTCCTCATTGGTTCCTTTTGTATTTACATACTTGAATACTTCAATTGCATTCGGTAAATCTTGCTTCAACAGTCGTGCCCGACCAATAAGTATATAGGCATTATCGAGCCATTTACTATTTTGGTGGCGTTCAGGAATAATTGAGGCCTTCTTTATCGCATCATCCAATTGAGGTTTCACCGGCAGAATCAGCATTGAGTCGACTGGAAGCAGGATGGGCAATAACTGGTTATAATTTTCCTGCCTCTTTTTAAATAGTTCTTGCTCGGCCTGGGCAATTTCATCGCGGGCAATTACATAAGCATTGAAATGGGCTGTCAGATTATGATACCCTTTACTGACGGGCTTAGTGCTATATTGCGAACATGAAACCAGCTCGCCGGTCAGTGCAATCAGGACCGTATAAAACAGAAAGAGGTGATAGCGATAATAGCGGGACATTCGGAAATAACACGTGGTCACTCGTATTAAAACGTTGCAGGTCGGTTAGGCAATATGGAACGTTAGGCCAAATTAACGAATTTTGTACAGCATATCGTCTTTCAGTCCTAATTCTATGGAAAACGCTCCCGACCAACCCGATCAAAGTAACTCAGATAAGCCCGTTCGGGGTAATGAACCTCTGAAAAAAGCGACCGAAAAAACAACATCATTTGTGCAATTTAGCGGTATTGCTTTTCAAATGCTCGGTACAATTGGATTAGGTGTCTGGGCAGGCATGAAATTAGATGCCTGGCAGCAAAATCATCGGCCTATCTGGACAATTATACTATCATTAACTGCAATTGGAGCCTCACTTTATTTATTTATTCGCCAATTGATAAAAAGGTAGGTGCGTAGTGCAAGGAGCAAAAGCTTAACTATTCTGCTCCCTGCCTCATGCTCCCTGCTCCCTGCCTCATGCTTCGTACATTCTTATTTACCATCATATTAGCAATTGTATTTTTCGTAGCCGAACGATATTCTGTTTCACCTTGGCTACATCCTGATTGGAAAATTCTATTGATCTTTTTCCTTAGCGTCTCATTCCTAACTCACCGACTGGTAGAGACTGGTTTACAAGGCAATCAAGAACGATTTATCCCACTTTACTTAGCCGCCACCGTTGCTCGTTTGATACTTGGGCTGGCCTTCATCGGTTTTTTTTTATTCCGGCACATTGAGCAACGTCGAGCCTTCGTTTTGGACTTTCTTGTACTATATATATGTTACACAGGCTTTGAGATTTGGACGCTTACTCGTAACTTGCGACGCGATTCGTAAAAAGGATCTGTCACATCATATGATGCGTTCGTCAATTAAGCAATTTTTGTTAGCAACGGCTCTCATTTTGAGTTCGTTAGTAGGCGCGAAGGCGCAGGAGCATAATCAGGAGGGCGAGGCACATGCCCAACACGAAGGCGAAGCAGCCGCTCCTAAAGGAAAATTTAATGTAGGTGAAATGATTATGCACCACATTAAAGACGATCATGGCTGGGAGTTTGCTCACGGTGTTACAGTGCCATTACCTGTAATTCTGTACTCGAAAGATAGGGGCCTGGAGATTTTTTCGTCATCACAACTAGCTCACGAGCAGGTATATAATGGCTATAAGAACGAACATGGTAAAATTCACCGTGTTGATGAAGCGGGCAAAGTTGATCATGAAGCGAAATTCTATAATTTCTCGATTACTAAGAATGTAGCCTCGCTGATATTAAGTGCCATTATTATGATTTTGGTGTTTTCTTCGGTTAGTAAAGGATATGCGAAGAATAAAGGAAAAGCACCCAAAGGCATTCAGTCGTTTCTGGAACCAATCATCCTGTTTGTCCGCGACGAAATTGCCAAGCCAAGCATTGGTCCTAAGTACACCAAGTTTTTACCCTATCTGCTAACCCTGTTCTTTTTCATTCTGATTAATAACTTGCTGGGTTTGCTACCCGGTGCCGCTAACCTAACGGGTAATATTGCTGTCACGCTGGTACTCTCTGTTATTACCTTCCTGATTGTTACGTTCAGTGGTAATAAACATTACTGGTTGCACATTCTAAAGCCAACGGGTGTTCCGGTTGCGTTGCTGCCAATTATGATTCCCGTTGAAATTGTGGGTGTGTTCATGAAGCCACTATCGCTCATGATTCGGTTATTCGCCAACATTACTGCTGGTCACATTATCATTCTGAGCTTGCTAGGCCTGATTTTTATGGCCAATCACATGGGCGGTATGGGTACTAGCATTGCCATCAGCCCCGTTGTCCTGTTTTTTACTTTGTTTTTGAATTTAATCGAATTGTTGGTGGCGTTTCTACAAGCGTTCATCTTCACGCTGCTGACGGCTATGTACATCGGTAGCGCTGTAGAGGAACATCATGAGGCCGACCACGGTATCGGTTACGAAGGCGCGGAAGCGCACTAATTTACGAAGTGTGATTTACGCTTTACATCGTAAATCGCCAATCAATACGCAATCTTTTGTTTCACTAATAAATCTGTTTGACGATTATGTTCGCAATGTTGTTTTCTATGCTGTTAGAAGCTACTGGTAGTGTTTCGGTTATGGGTGCTGCTATCGGTGCTGGTCTGGCTGCTATTGGTGCTGGTCTGGGTATCGGTAAAATTGGTGGTAGTGCAATGGAAGGTATTGCTCGTCAGCCAGAAGCGGCTGGTCGTATCCAAACCGCCATGCTGATCATCGCAGCTCTGATCGAGGCCGTTGCTCTGTTTGCAGCCGTTATTTGTCTTCTGGTTGCTACAGCCTAATTCGGCTGAGTTCCGCAGACGCTAAGTTTGAGTAGGCTGGTTGCATTAGGCACTGGCTCCACTGCTCGCTAATTACTCAGAAAATGTTCGCCCGTTTGGGATTGCCGACGGGTGGACATTTTCTAACAAAAGATTGATTACACAATTACTAACATTGATTTTCCATAATTCACACTCATGGATTTACTTACTCCCGAACTCGGTCTATTATTCTGGCAGGTAGTGGTGTTCCTCGGCCTGTTCCTGATTCTTCGTGCATTCGCCTGGAAACCCATTACGGAAAGCCTGAACGAGCGCGAAAACAATATTCAAAGTGCACTCGATCTGGCCGAAAAAACCCGTCTGGAAATGACGGCACTGAAAGCAGATAACGAGAAATTATTAGCGCAAGCTCGTTCTGAGCGCGAAGCTATTTTGCGTGGTGCGAAAGAAACTGCCGATAAAATGTTGGCCGATACACGTGAGAAAGCAGAGTCTGAAGGCAAACGAATTCTGGAACAGGCTCGTGAGTCGATGCAAAACGAACGGCAGGCGTTGATCGTACAAATGAAAAAAGAAGTTGTTACCCTTTCGCTTGATATTGCAGAGAAAGTTCTTCGGAAAGAACTCAGCGATAAATCGGCGCAGGAGAAACTAGTGACCGATCTGGTATCAAACTCACGCTTAAACTAATTCGATTATGGCAGTCGCTACCGTAGCCGCCCGCTATGCCAAATCGCTATTGGATTTGGCCAGAGAAAATGGCCTGACTGAGACAATGTATAAAGACATGCTGTTCTTTAAGAACACAGTGGCGCAAAGCCGGCCATTGTTGCTCATGTTGAAGAACCCTATTGTTCGGGCCGAAAAGAAAAATGCTGTTTTAAAAGCTGTTTTCGCCACTCGTGTTGATCCAGTAACTATGTCATTTTTTGAAATCATCGCTAAAAAGAACCGTGAGCCTATCATGGACGCTATAGCGGATGAATTCATCAACCAATATGACCGCTTGAAAGGCGTAGATCGGGCAACTGTTATCACGACAGTACCGCTTACAGATGCACTTCGCAAGAAGTTTAAGGCAATAGTCATGAAAACAACCGGTAGTAAATTGGTTGAATTAGAAGAGAAAATCGATTCGAGACTGATTGGGGGCTATGTGTTGCGTGTTGGCGATCAGCAGATTGATGGGTCAATTCGCAGTCAGCTGAATGAGTTGCGTTTGCAGTTTCTGAATTAAAACATAAACTGTCTCGAGCAAAAAGTCGCTTTCTATCATGGAAAGCGACTTTTTGTTTTACCACCACTTTTCATATCCTTCGGCTGGCTTCCAGGTTGATTTGGGTTCAAAATGATGCCATAGTGTGGTTGCTACCGTGCGTAACAGTACAGAACCTTCATTTGTGCGTGTCCAGCTTTCATCTTTTTGGTTCTTGGTTATGATACAGTACACATACTCTCCATGTGGAGCATGCACGAAGACAACTTCTGAACGAGACTGGTTAACAGCCCCATTTTTACAGGCCGTTTTTACATCGGGAGGCACTTGCGACAGCCCATCATTATCCCAATACTGGCGTCCCAGATTTCTATACATTTCTTCGCTGGCATCGGAGCTAATGGCTTTACCCTGACGGATGTAGGTTACTAACTCAGCCATTTCTCGCGGAGTTGTCTGTCCCCAACCGTATCGATTTCGGTTGGCCTCCCGGCCTGGCGTTCGGGAGTTGACCCGAGTTTGGTGAAACCCGTTTGTTTCGAGCCAGTTATTAATCGTAGTGCCACCTCCGGCTAGGGCTTGACACCATAAACTACCGGTATTATCGCTGACCGTTTCCATCAGCATAACCACCTTGCTAAGCGTAATTTTAGCACCCTCTTTCAGGGAGCCAACAATGCCATCGTCGTAGTGGAGCGAGTCTTTGTAGGTTAATTCCTGATCGTACTTTAATTCACCTGTATGGATTTTGTCGAACAGGCCACATTGAATCGGAATCTTAATCATACTTGCCGTCGGAAATAAGGTGTCGGCGTTGATAGCGACAATTTTTCCTGAGCGAAGATTATGGACGTACACGCCCGCATCACCCCGGAAATTAGCCAGTGCAGCTTGGAGTTTTCGTTCCAGAGCGTTATCGTTTCGTGTAGGCGACTGACTATTGGCAACTACCCAATTCAACGTAAATACGAAAGAGAGAAGGATGACACGCATTAGAATTGAATGGGTTTGACTAGTTTGATGTGTGTTTTGTTGAAAAATTCGCGTTCGTAAAAGCGAACCGTATCCAGGCGTTTTTGATTGGTGGTCACTTCCAGATTGATAAACTTCTCCCGGACGGCCAATGCACTCAGCTCGGCCACAAGTGCCTGACCGATACGTTGATTACGAGCGTCGGGGCGGACATATAACTCTTGAATTTCGCCCACTTTACCACAATGATGCAACAAGTATTGAGCATGACAACTCACGAAGCCGACAACCTCGTCATACCTTTCTGCTACTAAGTAATAGATGGCTGGATTGACAAGATTCTGTTGATAAATGGTATAGAAGGCTGTTTGATCTAACTCTATTTCCTCCAATTCGCACAAAAAATTATAAATAGTTTGTGCATCGGATGGAGTCGCAGTTCTGATTTGTATAGCATTTGCGAAAGTAGATTGGGACGTCACTGTAATTTATAGGGATACGTGTAGCTACGAAAATGGCTGTTCAAGTTCAGTATTTTTCAGATTGCTCGTTGAATTTCTCATGAACAAAATTATCGTCTTAATTTTTAGCGGTTTAATGGTCGCTTGCTCTGGTCGAAAAGCCGAAACAAACGACGGTCAAATACCTTCTACCGATTCAATCTCCCAAACTTTAACCGCAAATATGTACGCTAAAGACCGGCAGTTCTTACAGCAGCATCATTCCGATTTAGTTGAATTAGAATTAGGAAATGCTCGTGCCTTAATCTGCCCAGCTTATCAAGGGCGTGTAATGACAACGACTGCCGATGGAGAAGCTAGTTATGGTTGGATCAACTACGAGCTGATAAAGTCTGGCAAACTTCTACCGCATATGAATGCGTTTGGTGGGGAAGACCGTTTCTGGTTAGGACCAGAGGGTGGGCAATACGCACTATATTTCAAAAAAGGCGATCCATTTGATGGTGATCATTGGCAGACACCAGCCGCTATTGATTCAGAACCGTTTGAAACCACTAATACCACTAAGACTTCTGCTACATTTTCGCGGAATGTATCGTTGACCAATTATACCGGAACTCGATTTGACATCGGTATTGAACGAACGGTTAAACTCTTGGATAAGGCAGAGATTATGCGGCAATTGGCAGTTAATACGGATTCACTCAAGGTAGTTGGTATTCAGTCCGATAACGTAATTACAAACAAGGGAAAACAAGCCTGGACAGATCAAACTGGAATGCCATCTATCTGGATTTTGGGTATGATGAATGCATCGCCTGAATCCATGATCATCGTGCCGTATCGAGAAGGTGCTGGTCAACCAGTCAATGATTCCTACTTTGGGAAAGTCCCGGCTGATCGATTGAAGATGGGAAAAACAGCTGCATTGTTTAAAGCAGATGCGAAGTACCGTAGTAAAATTGGCGTTTCTCCAGCACGGGTTACGAATTGGATTGGGAGCTATGACTCAGCCACTAAAACCCTGACGCTGGTAACCTATGACTTCGACCCGCAGGACCATCTGTATGTCAACTCGGCTTGGGAGCATCAAAAAGATCCTTATTCGGGCGATGTCATTAACGCTTATAATGACGGTCCTATGAAACCGGGTCAGCCGCAAATGGGCCATTTTTATGAGTTGGAATCATCGTCGCCAGCGGCCAATCTGGCTCCCGCTGCTAAGCGCCAGCATCGGCATACCACGTTTCATCTGCAAGGATCAGAACAACAGTTAAATCAATTAGCCATTCGACTGTTGCACACAGACTTAGTTTCAATAAAATAAATGCTTGTGGCGGGCCTGCCGTTAGTATATTCAAGCTAACGATCGACAGATTTTGTAGCCCAGATCAATCCATAGTCCATCTGCGTCGGAATATTTACCGGAGTTGATTCTAAGCCAGCTTCGGTGAACCAATTCCGGTATTCGGCGCGGCTGTAGCAACGACCTTTCGTATTCCAGAAGAGTTGTGCCGAATAATCCGTGACAGCCAATGGACCATCCAAGTCATCATTCAGGAACGCATCGTGAACCCATAACTCACCACCAGGGCGTAGGGCTGCGGTAAAGCGATTGGCCAACAGTTGACAGATGGGTGTTGGCCAATCGTGGAAAAGGCTGGCTGCCAGAAGAATATCTGTCTTCGGAAGATCGTCGGTTAGCATGTCACCCGCCAAAAAAGTTACCCTTTCTTTTATGCCTGCTGCACCTGGGCGTTCACTTTGAGTGAATTCATCTAGTAATTCGGCAGCAACGGTGAGTACTGCAGGCCGGTCCAGGAGAGTGGCCGTTGAGTTTGGATTAGCCAGCAGCCATTCATAGGTGTAAAATCCTGTACCGCCAGCTACATCCAGTAAGTGCCCTTCCCGTTTGGATAGGTTTCTAGCGACAAGGGGCGAAAGATGGCGGGCGCGTCCTGCCAGGCCAAGTGTTAACATCCGGGCCAGTTCAGGATCGTCCATAGGGGAGGGGCCTTCGCCTTCTTTTACGAAGGAAATACCCTCAGGGGCCTGAAGCGGGCCGTCGTTTTTGAGCCGAAGCGCCATCTCGATAACCCCGGGATCGCCTTGTTCCAGACCAATATACCCGCTTATATTAGGCGTCTGATTTTGGGTCAAATAATGCCCTAATTCCGTAATGTAAAGTTGACCTGTTTCATTATACGCGAGTAGTTCCATAGCGCAGAGAGCTGGAAATAACACCATAGCTGGACGTTCATTCAATTGGAGCCGATCGCGTAATTCCTCTATGGAGAGAGGCCCATTACTTAGTTCCTCAAATACATGTAAATGATAGACAGCTGCAATTAATAGTCTGGAGCCAAACATCGCCCGTAAGTGGCGCGTAATGGGAGCAAGGTCGGGTTGGGTTATAGGGAGCATAGTAAAGTCCAGATTTAAGCCAGTAGGCGACAAAGCCGGGCTCCAAAGATAAAGACAACAAACGGAAGTATATAAGCCAATCCATATGCCACTTCCCAAAGAAATGGCGTATAGATTGGCTTATACTAAAAATAAACTAGTGAGTAGCTAGCCCATAGTAACGGGTTTTGTGTCTAATTACGGAATCCTACTACGAGTTAATGACAAGTACAGATATCAAAACAGTTTTCCAACGCTTTACTTCCCTAAAGGTGGGCGTTATCGGCGACTTTGCCATTGATCTTTATTTTACGCTACAAACTAAAACTGGTGAAATTTCCCTGGAAACCGACCTGGAAGTGTTTTGGGGCAGTAAACCCCGTGCGTTTCTGGGAGCGGCTGGAAATGTCGTTCAGAATCTGGTCGCTTTAGGCGTTTCAAATATTCAAGCCATTGGCTGCGTAGGCAATGACTTATATGGTAGGGAAATGCAGTATTTATTCCGTTCGCTGGGCGTGCAAACCCAATATCTACAGGTGCTCAATAGCGATTGGGATACATGCTTGTACACCAAGCCGAACCAAAGCGGGAAAGAGGCTAATCGGATTGATTTCGGTATTGCCAATAAACTGGATGAGGCTGTTTTTTCGGATGTGATCATCGGATTGGAACAGGCGCTTGGCGAGCTGGATGTGCTGATCATTAACCAGCAATTTGCCAACCCATTACTCACCGAAAACCGAGTTACCATGCTAAATGCGTTGATGGCCCGATTTCCAAAGGTTCGTTTTCTGGTCGATATGCGGGATGTAGGAAAGCTGATTCAACGAGCTACGCTGAAAGTAAATACGGCTGAACTGGCTAAGTTTCTGTCGATAGAATCGCCCGAACATCCTGACTTGGACTGGTGCGTTCGACAGGGAAATCTATTTCGCGAACAGAGTGGTGGCCCATTGTTGATTACACGTGGTCAGGCCGGAATTCTGTATCTGGATGATTACGAAACGCAACTAGTGGAAGGTCTTTCGCTACAGGGCGAACTTGATACTGTTGGCGCAGGCGACACCGTTGTTGCCACTTGGGCAGCTTGCATAGGTGCTGGCGCTACGCCCCAACAAGCCCTTACAATAGCTAACCTGGCGGCAGCTGTAACGGTTCAGAAACTAAATCAAACCGGCACCGCCAGCCTATCTGAAATCCTTGCCCTGCATTCAATCGACCATTCTAATGACTAACGAAACCCTACAACAGTATCGTCAGGAACTACATGACCATCTGACCAAAGAGTTACTTCCTTTTTGGACTCAGCGAGCCGCCGATCGTGTCAATGGAGGCTTTATTACCCACTTTGATCAATACGGAAATGATTCAGGCGAAGATGAGAAATCACTTATTGCCCAGACTCGCTCCATTTATACCTATTCATCGGCCCACAGAGCTGGCTATGGAGATGGTGAATTAGCTGACCTTGCCCGTCATGGTGTCGAGTACCTGCTGACCAATATGTGGGATCAGGAACATGGCGGATTTTACTGGATGACTAACCGAAAAGGGGAGGTGCTAATCGATCAGAAGATCGTGTATGGTCAAAGCTTTGCAATTTATTGTCTGAGTGAATATACACTGGCAACGGGCGATAATCGCGGTATTGAGTATGCCCAGAAGGTTTTCGATCTGTTGCAGAAATATGCAGCAGATACGTGCTATGGAGGCTATTTCGAGATGTTTCACCGTGACTGGACGCTAAAAGGACCGGGCGCTGCTGGGGGAGATCGTAAAACGCTGGATGCACATATGCATTTGATGGAGGCATTTACAACCTTGTACGAAGGTACACAGCAGCCAATTCATCGTCGGAAATTATTGGAAGTGATCGACCTTCTGGTTACGAAAATTATGCACCCAATCTATGGAACTGGCGTGCCGCAGTTTTGGGCCGATTGGCGGGTAGCTCCTCAAATAAAGTTCGATGTTATTTGGGGCTGGGATCGGTTTACAGAGGATGGAGTCAAGCGGGAAGCCGAAGATAACACGAGTTATGGTCACAATGGCGAGTTTGCCTGGCTTCTGATTCACGCCCTGGATATACTAGCTATTCCCTATGATGCCTACCACGATCAATTGCTAAAACCATTTGTTCATGCGGTTACAAACGGCGTAGATTGGGAGCATGGAGGGGTATTTGTAGAAGGTTCGCATAGTGGCGAAGTATACGACCGCGAGAAGGAGTTTTGGCAGCAGGCCGAAGTGCTGATTGGCTTTTTAGACGCCTATCGAATTTTCGGTGATGAAATCTATTGGAATGCCTATGCAAATGTTCACCGATTCGTGATGGATAAAATGATCAATCATCCGGTGGGCGAATGGTGGCCACTCATGACCCGACAGGGCATTCCGATCTGGACACATATGAGTCACTCCTGGAAAATCAACTACCATACCGTTCGCTCGGTAGTACAGTCGATTCGACGGCTCGATAAGTTGCTTACTACAGCATAAACGGGCGAGATTCTCATCCCGCCCGTTTATGTTGATCCAGTAATCGACTGATTAAGCGCCAAATTGTTTTACCAGCCCTTCCAGGGTATGTAGTGGCTGAACGCCCGATTGTCGCCAGACAATCTTGCCCTCTTTAAACATAATCATCGTCGGAATGCTCCGAATCTGATATTGTTGAGCTGCTGCCTGCGCCTTGTCTACGTCAATTTTAATAACCCGGACCTTGTCGCCAGCACGTTCAGTAAGTTGTTTCAGGATAGGAGCCTGCTGTTTACAGGGGCCACACCAATCTGCATAAAAATCGACCAGTACAGGCTTATCGCCCTGGATGAGGTCTTTAAATGATTGCTTGTTCATGGTTGATGAGTCATAAGTTTTTAAGTAGTAAGTTAGAAAGTGGTAAGTAGCTGACGCATATGTGGCTTCAATAACTTACTACTTAAAAACTTACAACTTACCAGCTTCGCTATTGTTCTTCGTTAACGGGCTCATTCATAATTGTATGTCCCATCTTATCGCGCTTGGTTTGCAGGTAGCGTACATTGTGCGGATTGGATGGAATCTCAATAGGTACTGTGTCAATAATTTCCAGTCCATAGCCCATCAAACCAGCTCGTTTTTTAGGATTGTTCGAAATGAGCCGTAGTTTGCGAATGCCCAGATCGCGCAGGATTTGGGCACCAATGCCATAGTCGCGGGCATCCATCGGTAAACCCAGTTCCAGGTTCGCTTCGACTGTATCGCGACCCATCTCCTGAAGTTTGTAGGCTTTCAGTTTATTCATCAAGCCAATGCCACGCCCTTCCTGAAACATGTAAACAATTACCCCCTTGCCTTCGGCTTCGACCATTTTCATGGACGCATGCAGTTGAGCTCCACAATCGCAACGGCAGGAACCGAAAATATCGCCCGTAACACAGGAGGAGTGCACACGTACCAGCACCGGTTCGTTAGGCTCCCAGGTGCCTTTAATAAGTGCCAGGTGCGTATCGCCTGTATTACTTTGCTTGTAGGCAATCAGGTCGAAGTGCCCCCATTCGGTGGGCATATCGACGCCGATTTCCCGATGGATCAGAGTTTCTGTACGAAGCCGGTATTCGATCAGGTCCTGAATGCTAACGAGTTTCATCCCAAAGCGATCAGCCATCACCCGTAGTTGGGGCAGTCGGGCCATGGTACCATCTTCGTTTAGCACTTCAATCAATACACCTGCCGGCGACAGACCCGCCATTCTAGCCAGATCGACGGCGGCTTCGGTATGGCCTGCCCGACGAATAACGCCACCCTCTACTGACCGAAGCGGAAAAATATGACCGGGGCGTCCCAGATCATCCGGCGTGGTGGTTGGGTCTACCAGTGCCTGAATCGTTTTCGAGCGGTCAGACGCCGATATACCTGTTGTGCAGCCACGACCCAGTAAATCGACCGAAACCGTAAAAGGCGTTGTATGTACGGATGTATTACTGGTCACCATCATATCCAGGCCTAATTCCTCGCATCGTTCGTGTGTGAGCGGAACACACATAAGGCCACGGGCCTCACGTACCATGAAATTGACCATTTCTGGCGTAACCATTTCGGCGGCACAGATCATATCTCCCTCATTTTCCCGATCTTCGTCATCAACTACGATCACAATTTTGCCTGCCTTAATATCGGCAATAGCTTCTTCAATACGGTCCAGCCGAATAGGTGCTATGTCAGTCTGGTTTAACTCTTCACCAGCGCGGGATTGAGGCCCAGTGGTTTCAGAGTTGGTACTATTATTGCTCATCTTTTTTAGTCTATGCGTGCCAGTAAAAGTATATAAAGTATATTTGTTGGTCGGTTTGGTGACTGTTCAGATCGTCAGCGCAACTACCTACCCTCAGGTAATCTGAAAACTGATTTTAAGAAAGATACGTTTCGCCGGATGCGAAAATGTCTATCGATCCGTTTTCAGGCATAGGAATAGTATAATCGAAGAACGATAAAAAAGAACCCTCTGTGCGAATTTTACGATTGTGGCTGATTGATAGTGGGGCGAAAGCCGATTTGTTGGCTTGTTGGAAAACTATGGCTCTATTGGGATTATTTCTCATCTGCGGATCGCGTGCCGCACAAGCCCAAAATGCCTGTATAAACCCACTATTTCCCGGTAATTTTTCGGTTTCTAAAGATAAAATCTGCGTCGGTACTCCGGTTACTGTCAATGCTCCATCCACAATAATTAGTGCCGGTTATAATTTTCAGTATGACGGCAAGAGTTCAATTGATAAAGTAGCGCTGTCTTCAACAACAAGCTTCACCTATTCGCAACCTGGCACCTATACAATTATACAGGGAGGAAGTGGTAACGGTGTTGGAACGGGCACTATTTTCTGTAAAGAAGTCACTGTACTTCCCGTCGATCAGGTGACATTTACGGCTAGGGCTTGTTCTGGACGCAGAGCCATGATCGTTCCAGATGCCTCAACGTTAGGGCAATACGATTTGTACGAAGTTTATTGGGGAGATGGTGTGCGGGAGCAAAAAACGCGCGCTGAAATGGCTCTTGAACTGGCTCATACCTACACGAATGCGGGTACATATACGATAACATTGCAAGGTATTTATAATGCGCCGGCTAGCTGCCGGTCAACGATAACGCAAGCGGCTCCTATAACGGTTTCAGCAAATTCATCGCAACCTTTAATCACGGCCTTAAAAACAACCAGCGATAATTCGATTGAGATTACATACCAGGCTAGCACCGGCTCCTCAATACAGTTGTACCAAAAGGTAAATGGCACCTACACCGCAACAGGACAGAACGGTACAGGGGCTGGGATATTCACAGTTCAGACCGATGCCAAACAGGTACAATGTTTCCAGGTTCAGACCCAGGATGCCTGTAATAGTACTCCACTAATATCCGACGAAGTGTGCAGCCTGGTAGTGGATGCCAAAGCTGTGAATAAGCAAAATAACCTAAGCTGGCAACCTTATGCAGGAACGATATCGGCAACAACGCAATTTAGAAAATACGTAATCTATAAAAATGGCCTTCCTGTAAATACGCAGACAAATAGAGCTACCAGTAGCTATAGTGATGCCAATAATATTACCTGTGGTGTGCAATACTGCTATACTCTTGAAGCGACTATTGCGGGAACTGCTCAAACTGTTATTACGTCAGCACCTACCTGTGTGTTGGGTATCAATGGCGAATTGCCCGGAGACTTAGGCAGCACGGTTGTATCGATTGAAGATAATCACCCACATTTATTGACTTCATTACCTGCTACAGGGGCATCAGCTAGCTATACCCTCGTTATTAGTCGTGCCAGTGGCCCTTCAGGTACGTTTCAGCAAATAGCAACCGTTGCTAACAAGAATACATTCACAGATAGTACAGCCGACGCATCGGCAGCTTCGTATTGCTACGAGGTGACTTACCTAAGTAATTGTGGACTAAGTTCGCCCCCATCGAGTCCAGTCTGTACTGTATTTTTATCCTCCAAATCACCTACAGGCATCGACTGGACTGCTGAGTCGCCTTTTACACCCGAAAAAATAGGGAATTACATTATCGAGGTGGTCGACTCTGTGAATAATACCAGGCAAGAAATCACAAATATTGGGGTCAATACACACTACGATTTGAGTGCTACAGATCTGGATATGCAATCACAGAAATACCGGATCATTGTTATTTCTGAGAATGGAGCAGTCAGTTATTCAAATTTTTATACGTTCCGTCGTGAGGCTAAAATTTGGGTGCCTGATGCCTTTACGCCTAACAATGATACGCAGAATGATACATTTGTAGTAAAAGGAGTTTATTTTGATCAGTTTAAGCTGATTATGTATGATCGCTGGGGAGAGGTCATTTATGAAACGACCGATAAAAACCAGGGATGGGATGGTAAAGTTAAAGGCCAGGATGCGCTAACAGGCCAGTATATGTATCGCGTTGAGGTCATTGACCTTACTGGGATGAAAACTGTTCGTACCGGTGCCGTGTTATTAATAAGGTGATGGAAACTAAACTAAGTGAAGTCAGTGAAGCAGCAAGTCTGATCAAAAGCTTAATTTACTCACTCCATCTACTTCACTGATTCCACTACTTACTAACTACAAAGCAATATGAATATGATGGATATGTTCGGGAAGATGAAGGAAGTTCAATCCCGAATGAAAGATGCCCAGGAAACGCTGAGCGCCGTTACGGAAACGGGCGAATCGGGGGCGGGATTAGTGAAAGTGACCGTCAATGGTCTGAAAAATGTTCTGAAAATTGAGATTGACCCCGACCTGATACGGCCCGATGATCGCGAAATGCTACAAGATCTAATCGTAGCAGCAACGAATAAAGCTATGGCTAACGTTGAAACAAAAGCGCGTGAACATCTCCGCCAAGCCACAGAAGGGCTGTTGCCAAACATACCCGGTCTAAATCTGGATGGACTGATGTCTTAATAGTTTGTAAGTTTGTGGTTCGATGTTGGCATAGATCGATTACTATGGCAAACGTCAAACCACAAACTGATTTGGATACCCTTGCCATTGTTATTCTTAATTACAACGGGAAACCGTTTTTGGCCAAATTCCTGCCTGCCGTACTGGCAACCGCTGATGGGCACCCGGTTTACGTAGCAGACAGCGCTTCTTCCGATGATTCCGTCCCCTTTCTAAAGTCTACGTTCCCAACTGTTCGAGTCATTGAACTTCCTCGTAATGAAGGCTATGCTGGAGGTTACAACGCGGCCCTCGAACATATCCGAACACACTATGGAGGTGCTACTTACTACGTTTTACCAAATTCCGATATTGAGGTAACACCCGGTTGGCTTTCACCCGTACTGGCGTTATTGGAGGCTAATCCGAATATTGCCGCTTGCCAACCTAAAATTCGGTCGTATAACGAGCGTGACTTGTTTGAACATGCAGGAGCTGCCGGTGGCTTTGTCGATTGGCTAGGCTATGTTTTTTGCCGGGGCCGTGTGTTTGCTACATTCGAGAGAGATCATGGACAATACAACGATAACCAACAGGTATTTTGGGCGACTGGAGCCTGTCTTTTCGTAAAGGCAACTGTGTTTCACCAAACTGGAGGCTTCGATGCATCGTTTTTTGCCCACATGGAAGAAATTGACTGGTGCTGGCGCATACAGCGATTGGGGTATGAAGTTTGGGCGTGTGGCGAGTCGACAGTTTACCATGTTGGAGGAGGAACACTCCATAAGTCCAATCCCCATAAAACCTTTCTGAATTACCGCAACAGCCTCTATATGCTCTACAAGAACTGGCCTGCCAATGGCTGGTTATGGCCAAAAATTCTTTTTAGGCTAGTAATGGATGGCTTATCGTCATTGCTCTTTATGCGGGAAAAGCAATGGCGTGATGTATGGGCCATTATACGGGCACATTTCGCCTTTTATGGAGCACTGCCAAAACTTCACCAACAGCGACGCTTATTAAAGCAACAGCAAACCACCGAAGTTAAGCTCTACCCGAAAAGCATTGTCTGGCAATATTTTGCCGAAGGAAAAAAGACGTTTAATCAGATGTAGGATATAGAATGTATGATATATGATATGGCTTACGCAAAAGCAGTACATCATATATCATACATCTTATATCATATATATGCTCACAGTTCCCAGATGGTTGGGTGAGCGTGCCGACGCATGTGTTTATTCATCTCCATCCAGAAAGCCAGTATCAGATAAAGAACAACGGGGGAGCCAAGTGTCAGAAATGAAGTATATATAAAATATAAGCGGATACTGCTGGCCGAAATATTCATCTTTTCTCCCAAGCGGGAGCAGACACCGAACGCCTGACTTTCAACAAAATATCGAATCTTATTCATTTTGTTCGTCTATGAAGTGGATACTGTTCAGTCATTGATCGTGCACAAAGCTAACGACTGTGTTTGGTAGAATGTTTGCCGTTTACGAAGAAAGCCAATATAAACTTAATGAAATTAGCTAAAAAGTGGTCCCAAACTCATTGAAGTCAGAACATTTTCGTTTTCTTTGTGTTGTAACGGGGTTAAAGGCTCATAAGGTGCCATTTTCGCCATTACATTTAACAAAGTTCGTTGATCCTCAACTAAATATCCTAATCAAAAGGATGTTTTGTTCGCTCTTTCCTGAATCTTTGTTAATGACTGACCCCTTAAATGTTTAATTGTTTAATTGTTTACGTTTTATGCAAACAGGTGAAGTAAAATTCTTTAACGAAAGTAAAGGCTACGGATTCATTGTTGAAGATGGTACCAACAGAGACATTTTCGTTCACATCACCGGCTTGAATGGGATTACCATTCGAGAAAAAGACCGGGTACAGTTTGAAGTGGTTGACGGCAAAAAAGGACTCAACGCCGTAAAGGTGCAAAAAATAGCCAATTAGATTTACCCTCCAGCATCGACTCAAAAAATAGAAACCCCACCCGGTTTTCAGGTGGGGGTTTCTATTTTTAATTCCCTGTCCAACTACGAACCTGCTCCAGGCTTGGCATTGGGACATTCATTTTTAATTTTTTGCGAACACCCCCAAGATCATTAAAGATTTTGTTAGGGTTACCTGCTTGGAGTTGCTCAACTGTTTGAAATCCTAGCTTTTGCACCGCTGGAATCCATTCTACTGGAACGCCGGCCTCCACAAAATCACTATCATCCGATAGCTCTACTTTCTTTTCCGGGCGCATCTGAGGAAAAAACAGAACATCCTGAATCGACGGCTGGTTGGTCATAATCATCGCCAGACGATCAATACCAAGACCAACACCTGCCGTTGGGGGCATGCCGTACTCAAGGGCACGCAGGAAGTCTTCGTCCAGAGCCATCGCTTCCTCGTCACCTCGTTCGGCTAAGCGCAGTTGCTCTTCAAAACGTTCGCGTTGATCGAGTGGATCGTTTAGCTCAGAGTAGGCGTTTGCGATCTCTTTACCATTGCAAATAGCTTCGAACCGTTCAACCAGGCCCGGTTTACTACGGTGCTTCTTAGTCAACGGCGACATTTCGACGGGGTAGTCGGTAATAAATGTCGGCTGAATCAGGTTGGGTTCGCAGGCGTCGCCAAACAGCTCATCGATCAGTTTTGACTTGCCCATGGTGCTATCGACCTTAATTCCCCGATATTCGGCAACCTGCCGTAATTCGGCTTCTTCCATTGCTGATACGTCGACGCCCGTATATTCCTGAATGGCCTCAAACATGGTCAGGCGTTTCCAGGGGCGTTTGAAATCAATAACGTTTTCGCCAACTGTCACTTTCGTTGTTCCGGCTACATCCAGCGCCACTTTTTCGACCATCTCTTCGATGGTGTCCATCATCCAGAGGTAATCTTTATATGCGACGTAGAACTCAACCTGCGTAAACTCAGGATTGTGCGTACGATCCATGCCCTCGTTGCGAAAATCTTTAGCGAATTCAAATACGCCGTCGTAGCCGCCCACAATCAGGCGTTTCAGATATAACTCGTTGGCAATCCGCATATAAAGCGTCATGTCGAGCGAGTTGTGGTGTGTGCTAAATGGTCGCGCAGTTGCTCCACCATGAATGGGTTGCAAAATGGGTGTTTCGACTTCCAGATAGCCTTTTTGGCTCAGAAACTGCCGAATCGAGTTCACCAGCTTCGTCCGTTTAACGAACACATCGCGCACCTGTGGATTAACGATCAGGTCCACATACCGCTGGCGGTAGCGCTGCTCAGGATCGGTAAAGGCGTCGAAAGTTTCTTTTTGTCCCTGCTCATTGATCACTTCCTTCACCACCGGCAATGGACGTAGTGATTTATTCAGGATCTTAAATTCCTTTACATAAACCGAGAGTTCTCCGGTTTTGGTCGTGAATACATGGCCCCGAACACCAATAATGTCGCCAATGTCAAGAAGCTTCTTGAAGACAGTGTTATAGAGGGTTTTATCTTCGCCTGGGCAGATGTCGTCGCGTCGGAAGTAGAACTGCATCCGGCCAGTAGAGTCCTGTATTTCGGCAAATGACGCACTGCCGCTAATGCGGAATACCATCAATCGGCCAGCCAATTGAATATTACCCCAGCGCTGGTCACCCGAAAAGTCTTGTTCAGGTTCAACGGTTTGGAAAGCCTCTCGAATGTCGGCAATGGTGGCCGTTACGTCAAATAACTCGGCGGGGTAGGGGTCGATCCCCATCCGCATTAATTCTTCGCGCTTTTGTCGGCGGTTTATTTCTTGTTCACTCAGTTGCATGATTGTCAATAAGTTGGTCAATCAGCGGGTTGACCAGTAATTAAGGCCGCAAAAATAGTGAAAAGGATTGGCGTTTGTAGAGTTAGGGCCTGAGTAGATATAGAAGACGAGCTTTTTCTGACAGGATTTACGGGATAAAACAGGATTTCTGCTAGCCGCTAATCCTGTCAGAAAACGAATTATTCATTGATGGCAACCATCGCTTTGATAACCCCATTTGCCGGATTGAGCCAACTCGCAAATTCGTCGCTTACCTGGCCAAACGCCACCCGATGTGTGATGTAGGTCGTTGGGTCAATCTGTCCACTTTTCATGGAGGTAATAACATGCTCAAAATCCTGTCGAGTGGCGTTTCGGCTGCTCATGAGTGTACCTTCTCGCTTATGAAATTCTGGATGACTAAAGGAAATCTCGCCTTTCTGTAAGCCAATCAGTATATAGCGTGCTCCATGGGCCATGTATTGAAATGCATTGTTAATGGCCCGCAGGCTACCCGTTGCATCAATAACTACTGTGGGCATGTCGCCGTTAGTAATGGCTGCCAATTGCTCGAGAACATCTGGCGCCGTTGCCAATACGGTATGTTCCACCTTCAGTCGATTTCGGCAGAAATTCAGTCGTGACTCATTAATATCCAAAGCAATTACATTTCCTCCAGCAATCCGGGCAAATTCCATGACCCCTAGCCCAATTGGGCCAGCACCAATAACCAACACCCACTCACCAGGCTGAACACCAGCCCGACGAATACCATGTGCGCCAATGGCCAGTGGTTCGACTAAAGCCAGTTCATCGAAGCTCAAGCCATTGCCGTGCACCAGCGAGTAGGAGGGGACAGACAAGTATTCGACCATACCGCCGTCGGCATGAACACCGCATACGCTTAGATTAGCACAACAATTAGGCTTTCCTGATCGGCAGGCAATACAGTGCCCACAGTTGAAATAAGGAATGAAGGTGACTGCTTCGCCGGGTTCAAAATCAGATGTGCCATCTACTTCGACTAATTCACCCGCTAGTTCATGTCCCAGAATACGTGGGTAGTTGAAATACGGCTGTGTTCCCTCAAACGCGTGGAGATCTGTGCCGCAAATACCAATTCGTCGAATCCGGATGATGGCGTTACCAGGGGTTAATTCTGGCTTGATGCCCAACTGATAGGTTAATTCCCCCGGCGTTGTACAGACTAAAGTTTGCATAAAGTAGTAGTTTGAGGTTTGAAGTGGGTGTTTCATACGCCATATCTTGGAGATATGGCGTATGAAACACCCACTTCAAACCTCAGTTAAGAAGCATTCGCTAAAGCCCGATCAAGATGCACGTAACCACCATCGACGTACAGAAGCTGACCGGTTGTGTGGCTAGAACGATTTGATAGTAAGAAAGCCGTCGTATTCGCAATTTCCTCGGCGGTTGTCATCCGGTTTTCGAGTGGGATATGCGCGACGATGGACGCTAGTTTTTCTTCTGGATTGGGTAAGGTATTGATCCAGCGTTCGTACAGCGGGGTCCAACATTCGGCAACGACAATTGCATTAACCCGGATGCCGTATTTCAACAATTCGACAGCCCACTCGCGGGTTAATGCATTACGTCCACCATTAGCGGCTGCGTAGGCAGAAGTTCCCCCCTGACCTGTATCGGCAGTTTTGGAGGTGATATTGACGATAGCCCCTTTCGATTCTTTCAGCGCAGGGAGTGCATGATGTACGATCAGGTAATAATGCACCAGATTCTTATGCAGGGAGGCTATAAATGCCTCATAATTACCATTTTCCAGGCCAACGCCATCGTTTACGCCAGCGTTGTTGACGACCCCATCAATTCGCCCAAATTGACTCAGGACGGCCTGAACCGCCTTGGCTGATTCTTCGGGCTGGGTCAGCTCTGCTACGACCTGAAAGGCCTGCTGTCCAGAAGCTTCAACCTCCGCTACGACCTTCTGGTTATCGTCTTCGTTTCGACCAATGATGACCGGGATGGCACCTTCGGCAGCGAGCACTTTTACAATGCCTTCGCCAATGCCTTTGGCTCCTCCCGTAACGATGATTACTTTGTTTTGCAGTTGTAAATCCATATGTATACGTACTGAATGAACGTTCGATGAAAAAAGAAAGCCCTCACTCAAGCCGGTGAGGGCTTTTCGAAACCAACCTATGAAAAAACTCCTTCGGAATGGAGTTATTGGCTTTGTTCTGAAGCGGTTTAACCGGATTCAGATAGTTAGTTAATGTGAAGCAGTTAGCGTCACGTTTTTAACCGCGAAGTTTTTGATGGCAAAATACAGAATGGGTAAAAAACAAATAGCTGGTATCAGGTAGGCTGTCTGCATCGTGGTCAGATCAGACACGCGGCCCATGATGACTGGAAACACGGCTCCACCCGCAATCGCCATAATGACCATCGATGAGCCTAACTTGGTTTTTGAGCCTAGACCCCGGATACTTAAGGCGAAAATGGTCGGGAACATGATTGACATAAAAAACTCAACACCAACCAGGGAATAAACCGGGATTAGCCCATGACCAAATACCGCAATAGCCAACAGTCCGATGTTAAGAAAACTATAAACCGCCAGTAAATGAGGAGGACTAATGTACCTCATCAGGAACGTACCGAAGAAACGACCAACCATAAAACCTAATAAAGCTCCCGACAACATGAGGGCGGCTGATTTTTCCCCTATATCGGCTACCTGCCCCACGAACCGGATAAAAAAACTACTAATACAAACCTGTGCACCCACGTAAAAAAATTGAGCGATTACACCCAGCACCAGATTTTTTTCTGATAGAATTGAGCCCTGACTAGCTGTTGGTGACTCATCTGCTTCTTCGATTACAGGCAGAGCAGTACGGCTAATCAGCAATGCCACCAGCAAGACAACGCCCCCAATTACCAGAAACGGAACTTGTACCGAAGATGCTTCTTCTTTCAGGTAAGCTTCGAATTGACCGGGTGCCATAGTCTGCTGCTCAGCGGATGACACATTCTTGCCTGACAAAATAAATGCGCCACCAGCGAGCGGAGCCAGAAAGGCGGCTAATCCATTGAACGATTGGGCAAAGTTGAGCCGCTGCGTACCCGTTTCTGGATCTCCCAGAACGGTTATGTATGGATTTGCGGCTGTTTCGAGTAAGGTTAAGCCGCTGGCAATAACAAACAAAGCCACCAGAAAAAGACTGAATTGTCGAAGTTCGGCCGCTGGGTAAAATAGGAATGTACCGCCTGCAAATAATAATAAACCCAGCGTAATACCTGCTTTGTATCCGTAGCGTTTCATAAACAACCCAGCGGGGAGGGCAATCAGGAAATAGGCAAAGTACGACGCAGAATCAATCAGAGCCGACTGAAGATCACTAAGTTGACAGGCCTTCTTGAGGTGCGGAATCAGAATTGGGTTCAGATTTAGTGCAAACCCCCAGAGAAAAAACAGAACCGTTATTAAGCCAACGGCGAAGCGATTATCAGGTTTAGACACAGGACTTTTTCAGGTTTAGGTGTAAATCCGGTAAGATTACGCTACAAAGTAACTCTATTTCGTAACTCATATTTTGTAGGAATTTACCCAGATACTAAGCTATATTGGCATAGCATCGGAAATGCTATTGCTATCGGAGAATATTTTTATGAAACCCCAATTATTAAAAGTAACGACCGGACCTACGCACTCGTTTAGTGTTCGGCAGGATCAGTCGCCAAATATCAATAACCGCTGGCACTTTCATCCCGAAGTCGAACTGATTCAATTTCACAAAGGTACTGGAACGCAGTTTGTTGGCGATAATATTATGCGGTTCGGGCCGGGTGATGTGGTGTTGGTAGGCGCTAACCTGCCTCATTATTGGCGGTACGATGAACAAGAGTTACCTGACGATCAACTTGCGCAGCCCTATGCTACTGTCATTCATTTCACTAAAGACTTTTGGGGAACTCATTTTCTGACGCTGCCGGAAACGAAGCCGATTAAACAGGTTTTGGACAAGGCCCAGCGCGGCCTTTTACTAACCGGGCTAGACAGCGAGTCGATTAGTTCGAAGATTGAATCTGTATACAAGTCGACGGGCCCTTATCAGTTGATCGCCCTAATGGATTGCTTAGTTTCCATTGCCCAGGCAAAGGAGGCTGTCCTCTTATCGTCGTTGGGATTCGAATGTAATTTTGCCGATGTCGAAAATGAGCGTATTAATGCCATTTATGACTTTACGTTTAAGCAATTCAAGCAAAAGATCCGGCTCGATGATGTGGCCTCAGTAGCAGGTCTGTCCTCAAACTCATTTTGTCGATATTTTAAATCACGTACCGGCAAGACCTACTCTCAGTTCCTGACCGAGATTCGAGTCGGGCATGCTTGTCGGCAACTGATCGACAATCGAATGAGCATTCAGCAGATTTGCTACGAAAGTGGATTTCAAAATGCGACCTGTTTCTTCGAGAAATTTAAAGTTGTTACGGGCAAAAGTCCATTAAGTTATCAACGATCCCATCGCAATCGCCCCTAACCGTTAATGGATTTGCTTGACCGCTCCTCTATATTTTGATGGATTACAGAAAATAGTAAGTATCATTGTGCTATCAAAATGATATTATTTATTTGTCTAAATCCTTACGGTCATGGAAGAGAAAAAGCTTAATGCAGTTTCTGGGTATGTGTATGTATTGATTGCTATAGTATGTTTTGGCGTGGCAGTCCTGTTCATAAGTTATGGTTCACCTTTAGGCGGTTTATTGTTTGTTGTAGCTGGGTTCATTCTAAAAGGTATTGTTGTAATTTACCCTAATGAGGGCATGGCCGCTACGTTTTTCGGGGATTATGTCGGTACAATCAAGGAAACCGGTTTGCGTTGGGTAAACCCGCTTTATAGCAAAACAAAAATCAGCCTGCGTGCTCGTAACCTGAATGGACAAACCCTTAAAGTCAATGACAAAATGGGTAATCCTGTAGAGATTGCGGCTGTTGTGGTCTGGCAGGTAAAAGACACATCCAGAGCCCTATTCGATGTGGACAACTATGTGAACTTCGTACAGATTCAGTCAGAAGCGGCCGTTCGGAAATTGGCTAATTCGTACCCGTACGACCATATGGAGGATGAAACTTCGGAGGTAACGCTTCGTGATAGCACCGGCCAGATCAATGTATTTCTGGAAGAGGAGCTGAACGAACGGCTGGCACGGGCCGGCGTCGATATTATTGAAGCACGCGTTAGTCACTTAGCTTATTCATCCGAAATTGCCGGAGCTATGCTACAACGTCAACAGGCATCGGCCATGATTGCAGCCCGACGTTTGATTGTAGAAGGCGCCGTTGGTATGGTTGAAATGGCACTCGAACGCCTTGAAAAGAATGGTGTAGTTGCATTAGACGAAGAACGCAAAGCCGCAATGGTCAGTAACTTGCTGGTCGTGCTGTGCGGTGAAAAATCAGTTAGCCCGGTCGTTAATGCAGGAACACTCTACGCCTAGTTGCAGAGTCATAGAGTTATGGCATTAAAACTGGCTCGCCGTTGCGATTCGCCAGCCAATGCTATAACTCTATGACTTTATGACTTTACAACTTAATTATGGCTGCTGAAAAAAAAGCCTTTGTCTTACGAATTCATCCCGAGACGCTGAAAGAACTGGAACGATGGGCACAGGACGAGTTTCGAAGCGTGAATGGACAAATTGAGTTTTTACTCAACGAGGCACTTCGGAAACGAAAAAAACGTAGTCCGTCATCCAGCGATGAGCCACCGACTCCTTCCGATGAGTAGTATCTATTCGGGAGCGACAGTCATGCCCTTAACCGAAGCTGTTTTCGCATCCCGCTCTACTAATGAATTGTACCGATCGATCAACACTAAACGGCCGGCCAGATTACGGTCATTAATATTATGTTCGTATATATAACGCTTTAATACTTTATCGTAAGCCGTCATTAATGGGTCATATATATCTGTATAAAATCGATCCAATTCCAGTAAATGCCCTGCATCGTACACATAGTAGTTGAAGTAATCCGTGTTTTGTGCCATTGTAGGCTGATCCACAAAGTAAGCCGGGTGCGAAAATGCACGCTTGAAGAGGCCGCGTGGTTGGCGTAGATTTCGGACTACGGCTAATGAGCCATCCATACAAATTTCGAAAAATGTCTGCCGGGTATGAGTTTTAGTGCCGGAGCTGGCCAGGACTTTAAACTGGCGGTATTTATGAATATCGAAATCAAACCAGCCGAACTGACTAACCTGATTAGCCGAAAATGTGTGTACGCGCCCATCCGCATGGCGAAACAGCACCGTTTCCATTAGCCAGTTGTAACATAAATCGCCTTCTAAAACAGTTTTGTTCCAAAGAATGAGCTGGCCTGATTTCCATGCTGGCTTCGGTAGGGCGGCATGAACAGAAAAAACATGAAAAAGTACAATTGTAGTGAGTAGAGTAAAAAAGTAGCGTGTTTTCATTGTTGCTGATGTTAGGTGAAAAGTAAAACCTATTCGTGCCCAGCCAGCTTATTTACGAATCAATAAGGCAAGGCTGTCACTTCAAGTTACTTAATAGATAAGTAGCTTGTTATCAGCTAGAAAATTGTCCTATTATTAATTATTTAACTATCTCTTGATAGAATAGAACTGGCAAAAGAAAAGAAAGGGAATGTTATATTTTTCTGTTTTTTGATTAAATAAAGCTACGGACATAGATTTATTATATGGTCTGTAAATAATTGTGTCTTTTTGACGTGTATTGATATAGTACAAAAAATAAAGTTACCTTAAGGTCTATTGTGAACAATAGAACGTTAAGATAACTTGAGATAGGTTAATAGGGAGAAACAGATTAAGGGTTACTCGTCGCCGTTGTAACAAACTCGCCAATTAATCGAACACCCTCTAACGTCAGTGATGGAACGATGTCGGTAAATATATCTCGCAACGACGGGATTCGGCCTGACAAACCGCCTGTAGCCACCGCAATACAGTCGCCATTCAGTTCGCTTTGAATCCGGCCAACCAGTGTACGAACCAGCCCTTCATAGCCTAGCACTACACCCGCCTGAATCGCATGCGTTGTACTTGTACCCAATGCTGAGGAAGGCACCTCAATAGGTACTTCGGGCAGTTGGGCAGTATTGGCAAACAGGGAACGAATGGCGGTTTTGAGGCCCGGTGCGATAGCAACACCCAGAATTTTGCCCTCACCCGAAACTGTGGTAAACGTGAGTGCCGTGCCAAAATCGACAACAACACAAGTCTGTTTATAGCGTGTGTAAGCTGCCAGCGCATTGGCAACAAGATCAGCTCCGATTTCGTGTGGTCGCAAAATCTCAATGGGTAATAGTGGATAAACACCCGGCCCAACCACCACTGGATCAAACCCGAACAGTTCGGTCAGCATCGCCCGCATAGTAGGTGTTAAGTCGGGCACCACACTACTCAATACAGTAGTTTTTATTGCACTCAGCGGAATACTGGCTTCGAGCAACCAGAGTCGCAACCGACGTTCATAGGAATCTGCTGATTCATCGCGCCGGGATGGAGTACGCCAAATGTATTTCCAGGTAGTTTGGTCGTAAAATCCGAAAACGGCGTCGGTATTGCCAATATCAACGATAATCTGCACAGGAGCGAGAAATAGACGGTTGCCGGGGTGAAGTAAGGAGAAAAATGGGGATAATTAAAAAAAAGAGTCAAAATCATCACGGGTTTCTTTCCATATAGACGGCCCTGACGTACGTTTTTGAGCTGTCTACTGATTAAATCCGCAGGCCTATGGTGAGTGAAACACTTCGGGCATCGGCAGGAATAATGCCGGGACCGGGGAAGCCTAATGCCCGCCGGGTAAAGTAATAATTGTTCGTTAGGTTATTGATACTCAAGCCAAAGTCGAGTTTCCTGATTCTATAGTTAGCCGTTAAATCTACCAGCCAGTAGGCAGGAATTTCGCCGACTAAGCCATCCGCCGTTTGGAGCGAATTATAAGCATCCGTGAATTGCTGACTGGTACGGGCAAATTGCAGGGTAGTTCTAAATCCTTTCTGCTGAAAGGTTAAGCCTGTTCGGACAATCGTTTTGGGGGCATATTCCACTTGCTTGCCAACGATCAGTGTCTCTAATAGCGGGTTAATCGCCTGTGTATAGATGGCGTTGGTGTAAGCAAAACTACCGAATAGCGATAGCTCGTTTCTAGGCGATGTATGGTTAATTCGAGAGAAATTAATCTCCCCAAATGTTTCTACACCAACACTGCGCGAACGACCAACGTTGGTCCGATACCGAATAACTTCCAGACCGTCGGCTGATGCTATCCGTATAATACCGATTCGATTGTTGTAGTCCAGATAGTAGGCACTTACATCGTAATTCAGCCAATTTTTATAATTCCCTCTAAATCCTAAATCGGCATTAAAACCAGTAACGTCTTTGAGCGCCGGATCTACCTGAAAGTTGGGCGTTCGGACTAAAATATCAGCGTAGTTAACGGGGCTGTAATTTTGAGAGATATTAAAGTAGAGTTCAGCTTGTGGATTTACGGCATAATTGACCCCAACACCGAATAGCGGAAAATGGCGAACGTTCTGCTGTTTGGCCGACAATAGTTGGTTCGTTACATCCACATAACTGTACCCTTCCGAATTGGAGTTGATATACTCATACCGGAAGCCGGGCGTAACGCTTATTTTGTCTGTTAACCATAGCACATTTTCCACAAAAAAAGCAGCATTGTACGATGGAAACCGATAATCGAATTCATCTAATTTGGATGGATTCGGGAACTCAAAATTGGCGTTGCTTCCTGTAAAGCCTGAGCCCTGTTGCCGATGCGTATTGCCCTGATAATAGCGAGCTCCGACTAACAACGACGCTTTTTTGCTCAGTAACGCATAGCGATGTAAGAGCCGGGCTTCGGTACCGAAATTATGGTAATGGTCGTAGGTAAGTTGTCGGCGTTGGGTTGTGTCGGTTTTGTCTTTTAGCAGGTTCACGATATTCCCAATTGAGCCTCGCTGGGCAAGCAGCCCATAGGCTCGTATATTGAACTTTGTTCGTTCATCCAACTGATAATCAAGCGTAAATACAGGCATGTTCCATTTAGCCTGAAACCAGTTTCGATTGCGATAACTTGCCCGAGGATTCTCATTAAATTCTGCGTCCGTCAATCCGCCGGGTTGCTGCATCAGGTAGCCCATAGACGTAAATTCCAGACCAACTTTAAGCGCATCTGAAAATTGATAGCTTACCGATGCATAGCCTGTATTGACGTTAAAACCTGTATTCTGACGCCAGCCATCACCTTGTTTATGAATGAAGAAAGCATAATAATTAAGCTTTCCAACCTGACCGCCAACGGAATTAAATGAGTTGAAGAGCCCATAAGTACCGCCGGTTTGCCGGGTCGTAAATTCAAATTTCTTGGCAGTATTTCCTTTTTTGAATTGGAAGTTTAACAACCCACCAAACTGCGTTCCGTACTGTAAAGAAGCCGCTCCCCGCACAATTTCAATACGATCTATTGCTTCGGCAGGGGGAGTATAATAGCTCTCCGGATATCCGATTGGGTCAGCTGAAATGTCATATCCGTTTTGTCGGGCATTGAATTCGGTTGTACGATTCGGGTTTAGTCCACGGGTCGCAATGCCTAACTGTATACCTGCTGCATCATTCTCAATGATATTAACCCCAGGTACTTTGGCGTAAATCTGACGCGAATTGTTGGTCGCTAAATTGGCGTTGATTCCGCCTAACACGACCACCTCATTTTTCTTGCCTGCGTAAATGGCCATATTTTCCACATCGGCCAACCGGCGAATTCCATTTTGGTCTTGATATTGCCCCGCAATTGTTACTTCATTCAGCCGTAACGTATCAATATTCAGACTGAAGTTTACGATACTGGTTTGTCCTTTCTGTAAAATGATCGTCTGATTTTGCGATAAATAGCCTACTGACGAAGCTGATAGTGAAAACTTTCCGGCGGCATGCACGATCGTAAATTTCCCTTCCGAATTGGCGCTAACACCTTTCCCTGATTCGTATACCCGAACACTCGCCCCAGAAATAGGAGCACCATTTTGATCCGTAATAACCCCTGAAATAGTAGCATTTTGGGCGTGAACATTAGAGAATGTCCCTAATGTCCAAAAGCAACTAAGGAGAATCAGCAGGTAAATTTTTACGTAGTTCATGCAAAGAATCATAATTTATTGATCCAGTTTTTTTCCTGAAACCCTTCTTTTTCGGCCGCTAAGTCAACCGTTGGATCGATGAGCAACGCACTGCCGCGCCCGTTCAATGATGCGTAACACTCCGCTCTGATTTCGGTATCGCCAACCCCATTTGTGAGGTAATAATCGTGTAAGTAATGAGCGAATTGTAATATCATATCAGGCTGAAAACTCATTTGTCGCGCCTGAATACGGGTTAGAAAATCAATGGGCTTGACTGTAAATTCTTTCCCTGTTTTCTTAACCTTTACAAAGTATTCGAGACTCGCATTTTTTTCCATCAGCATAATATTCCACGAAAACCGAAAGCCCTGTTCATGCCAGAGCACATTCCCCGAATAAGCGTGACTTCGAAAGGGAAGTATAAGTTGTAGCAAAAAGAAGACAGGCAGTATAAGTCGGATAGGGCTGAACGTATATCGTAATGCGGCTTGTGGTTGAGGCATTGTACCCTTATCAAAAAAGCGTAGAATCCTCTGAAAAAGCTCGGGCGGGAAGAAGATTAAAACTGTGGCGATCATCATCCAGGGAAACATGCCGATGTAAAACAGGAAATGGGTCAGCACATGAAATACAACGATGACAATGAACACAGGTAGTCGAGTTTGACGAAACGACAACAGAAATGGAACCGATAGATCGAAAAGCATGGCCAGCCAACTCAGTAAAAAAGCAACCCATTTTTCGGTGAGTAGCGGGCCTACAACCGGTAGATGCTCGTTGGCCGCCAGCCAGATTCTGAGGGGTTGAGCCATGAAAAGCCAATCGTATTTTAACTTAGCAATACCACCGAAAAAGTAAACCGATCCAACCTGCAATCGTAACGCCCAGACAGGATTATAAATAATGGCTTTTAGACTATTAGGTTTTACTGAAAAGGGAGCAAATTTTAGTACTCGTAGCGTATAAAAAGAAAGTTTTTTCGCAAGCCAATTATCAATAGAAAATACGGTATTCATTGGGAGCCAGCACATCAGAAAAGCTAATAAACTCACCTGATAATAATGGTTTAGATAAACGCTTTTATCCAATAATTCAACGTAAGTAAAAGCGAGAAAAAAAGCAATAATTGCGAAGCGATAAACTAACCCAATTGTGATTAAAAAACTTAGAATAACCAGGCCATAAAACAACCAGTAAATGTAAGGTTCAGATAACGGCTTTATCCAGTCGAAGCCGTAAAATGTAAAGAGGAATTGCGGCTTTACATAAAATGCATATACCCAGTCTCTATTGATAAACCGAAGCTCGGCAACCAACATGAGTAAACCGAAACTAATTCGGAAAAAAGCGAGAGCATACGGTTCAGCAGTGGATTGTGAATTAAGGGATAAATTAGTCGCCATCATTATCGCTGAACGTCAGCAAAACGCCCAGATTATTAATCATATCGACCTCCAGCATGACCTGCAATCGTTTGATTTCGTCGTAGGCAGCCTGTACCTCCACTGTATTACTGACCACCGCCGTTTGCAGAGGAGCGGGAATGGCATTGAGTTTGGCATAAACGGTAGCGAACTGATTTTTGATTTTTGTCGATAGCAAATCAGTACCTGATTTTGCCCCCAGCTTATCCAATAAATCATCCAGACCGATGCCGTCTATACCAGCTGGTGTTCTTCCCAGAAATGCATTTTCAAGACCTTTTAATTCGTTGATTGCCAGAGTAATTGAGTTATTGCTAATTGCCGACTCAGCTAAATCTGGCTGGGGTACACCGTTGTTTCTGTTGCCTTTAGGAGCACCAATTCGCTCGTCTCTGATCGTGTAAATCAAATCAATCAACTTGTTTGAGAGAATACCGAGCGATGAATTGATATCCCGCCCATCGGCATTGATAAAGGTCGTTGCATAGCCACCTTTCCAGGCATCCACAATAATTTTGGCCTGGTTTTTCAAATTGGTCGTTAAGGCACTCAGATAGGCCGTTCGTTTTGCCCCATTGATTCCGGTGTATCCACCAATGACTGTCGCATTGCTTTGTGCTTTATCGAAAATCAGATATTCGATTGCATGAATGCCTTTAACAGTAGACCCTTTCGACTCAATATATGCGTTGTCGATGGTTGTTCCATCGGTAATTGCTTTTTCTAACAGCGTCGTATTCAGATAGACACCTTTAGTTGAAAAATCAATATTGGAGAGCAAAAATTTATCTTCAATAGGGCCTTGTTTAAACACCGATGCCTGTTTCCAGGCAATGGACATATCGAGCCAGGCCTTCTGAACGGCGATTAATTTTTGTTCATTTTTTACATCGGCCGTATAAGCGATTGTTGCAGCCTCTAACGCGTCTGACTTCTGGTAAAAAACGTCGAATGAAGAGATAATAACATTGTTGCCCAGATTGGTTAACATGCCCTTCCGATCAAACGTATCAAATGCACTTGGATCTGCGGTTTTTGAACAGGCCCAAACCAATAAACTAACGAAAGCAAATGTTCCAATTAACGCTTTCATAATGAGTCGATAAATTTTAAGAGTTTTGCCCGATCTTCTTTGGCTAATTTCATGTATTTATTCTTCGAATTTTCGGCTTCTCCGCCATGCCACAAGATGGCTTCTTCTACGTTTCTGGCCCGCCCATCGTGTAGCATATAGGTATGTTTACTAACCGTTTTTTGTAAACCAATTCCCCACAAAGGCGGGGTTCGCCATTCGGTGCCGGTTGCCTCGAAATCGGGTCGATTGTCGGCCAGGCTGGCTCCCATGTCGTGCAGGAGCAAGTCGGTGTAAGGGCGTATCGCCTGATTTGCCAAATACTTGGGCGAGTTGTAGCTCGAGGTTTCCAGCTTCATCACATGACAGCCTGAGCAGTTTGCCTGTACGAATAGCTGTTTCCCGGATAAAATCTCCGAATCCTTCCAATTCCTGCGAGCTGGAACAGCTAAGGATTTAATGTAGAAAATAACATTCTGGAGAATAGTATCCGATATTTCAGGGTTTCCACCGGTAGGCAGATTGCCGTATTTCGTTTTCTGTGCGTCGGTAAAACTCTCCTGAGGAAGCGCGGTTGACGTGATTCCAATATCGTTATTGAAAGCGGTTACAACTTGTTGGTCTACACTAGGCTGATTGGCTTTCCAACCGAATTTGCCAATTACTTTTTTCTGAGTTTTCTCGTCCCAAACGTAATTCGGACGTCCGGAGATACCATCACCATTAGCATCGTTGACATCGACATTGGCTAAAATACTTTGTTCCGAAATCGCATCTAAAAGTCCGGCACCAATCATTTGCGGAGCCAGTCGCGGTGAAATAAAGGTGCCATTCATCGCACCATAATTGAGGCCTTTGAACGTATAGGTTGGTTTTTGGAGTGAGTATGAAGTTCCGTCTGGGTAATTGCCCGGTAGTTCCTGATAGGTGACCTCAACAGTACCTTCAGCATCTACACCTGGAATACTTCTTGGATTAAACTGACCACCATAGTTAGGATCGTTCACGGGTTCCCCATGCATACCTGTTCCGAATACAGAAAGTCGAAACAATAATGCCGGATTTACGCTAACACCATCTGTTTGCAAGGGCGAACCTTTGCCATCAAGCGAGTGACAACCGGCACAGGAAGATGCATTAAAAAGTGGCCCTAATCCATCGCGAGCGGCTGTTGACGATGGGGCAATGACCCAATTGTTGCGATTGAAGGAATTACCGATAACAAACTGATCGGTTTCGTCAGATGTGAGGTTCACCAGGGCATTTCCGAAGGCATTGAATGTCTCATCGAATATTGTCCCTTCGCGCCCTCCCGAAAACTCTTCATCTGTTTCGGCCGTAATCATTGGATCGGGATCGACGCTTTTTTGACAAGCCCAACTACCCGCTACCAGTAAAAGCCCGACCAAAATTTTGTGTAAGGTATTCATTCGGAATTGCTTTCTAAAAACTCAAAATAGCGTAATGACAAGACCATTACGCTATTGAGATCAGTAGACCTAGTGGCTAGTTTTGTTCGGGAACATTCAGGTTTATACCCAATTCTTTGGCGACCAAAACCAATTGATCACTTTGGTCACGCAGAGCTTTGATCGCGGTTTGAATTGGCGTTTTTGAATATAAAATCGCCTGGTCAAATGGCTTGGGAATCGCATTGATTGCAGTTGTCGATGCATCTAATTTTGCAATCATAGCTGTATTCAACGTCGTATTTTTTGCTTTTAGTAAATCATCAATGCCAGCGCCATCAATTGTTGTTCCATCAATACGTTTGTACCGACCTAAATACACGTTATAAACACCCAGTTCATCGTAGATAAAGTCGTTGGTTGTATTATCCGAAAAACAGGAATGTTCATCTTCCTGATCGCCTGATGCCAGAGCAACGGTCATGCGCTCGCCGGACAACTCGCCCTTCGTTAGTTTTCCCATACCCAGCATCATATTGGTTAACGAAGTCGTTTCGTTGCCTGCCTTTGTAAAATCAGCGTAGTATGCTCCCGTTTTACTGTCCCACTGGGTAGCTACTTCCTGCAATGACGTAATTAATGCGTCGGTAACGATTTGTAAATAAGCAGCCCGACGTGTGGCATTGGGAGCTGTCGTATAATCGGTAAATGGTCGTTTTCCTGGCGAGTCAGCATATAAATCCTGCCCCCATAGTAAAAACTCAATGGCATGGTAGCCCACTCGAACGTCAGTTTCACCATTCGATCCGTTTGCATTAAAAATAGCCTCCTTCGTAATGGTAGGATACGTTGTCAGATCATTGATCATACCACTGTTAGCATCTCCCTGAACGTAATCAATATAGGCCTCGTCGAGGGGCCAGGAGTTAATTTCACCTTCTAATTCAGCAGGAGTAGCATCGATTGGTCCATTATAAAACCGGTATGCTTCTGTTTGAAGATAAGCCGGACGGGCGTTGATCCAGGCAGTTTTACATGTTTCCAGCCCAGCGGACGATGGGGCTTTTACAAAAGCATCAATAGCCGTTTTAAGACTTTGAACGCCTGTGATTGCATCAGCATAGGAGGCCGTTACAATAGCCGCATAGTTCAACACGACATCTCGTTGAGTAACACCTGGCGTGACAGAGTCATTGTTAGAACAAGCGCTTGCCGCCATTAATAATGCTATAAGAGGAAATGTAATTTTTTTCATCTTTAAGTTTAAGTCTATATAAGAGATGAACTTTTCAGGCAGTAAAATTAGACCAATTATAAATAGGATGCTCCTTTTTTAATGATACCTTAATGTCTTAGCCAGCACTATTTGTTGATTTAGCGGATTTGTACGAACTAACAGGCAGAGTCTATTCTGCTGCAAATGAGGGTAGGACGATACGCACTTTCCTAAAGCACTAGCTTTTTGGGCTGCGTAGTCATGAAATCTTTTAGATAGAATGGCTCGAAGGTAGCCAGATTCTCAAGGGGACCTTCCGCAAAAGCGGAGATCGCTAGTTGCCCAATGGTGCGGGCGGAGGGTACTACATTTACGTCTGGAAAAATGGCGTTTGGTTGTTCGCCTATGAGCGCTCGGCATTTGGCGGCTCCATCGCCGAAGAAAACAACTGGCCCCTGAGAGAGCCAGAAACTGAACGAATGTTCGTCAATAATCTGCGCGGATGTTGACTGAAGCTCCTGCCCATTTGTATTGTAAAGCGCACAATACACTTCCATGCGACGGGCGTCAATCATTGGACAGAGGGTGTATGTGACCGGGAAATACGCACGAACCTGTTCGGCCATGCCCGCCAGCGTATTAATAGCCAATAAGGGCTTATCTAACGCGAAACACAGCCCTTTGGCGGTCGATACGGCAATACGTAAGCCGGTGTAAGAACCTGGACCTTTAGCCACCGCAATTGCGTCTAACTGAGTCAGCTCATAACCAGCTTGCTTCACGACATCGCCAATGAGTGTTGTGAGCATAGCTGCCGATGTTCGCTCGGTAAAGAGTTCATAACAACCTAGCAAGAGGCCATCACGATGGAGAGCAACAGAACAGGAAGCAGTAGACGTATCTAACGATAGAATTAGGGACATTTTCAGTGGTGTCGGTTTCTCAAAACCGACACGTTAATACAGGTGTCGGTTTTGAGAAACCGACACCACACTATTTTCCTTTTAAGATGGTTGAGTACCGACCCATGTCTTTAAATAAGTCGAGAGCGGCTTTCATTTCAGGATCGGTGGCGAAGGATGACTCTTTCAGACCACGTTGCAGATAATAATGCCCCGCAATTTCCTGCTCTAGTAATGTCCGAATCTCAGGTTTGAAAGTATTCAGGTCAGCGTCTTTGCTGTGCGACATCTTGGTCTTGAGCGACTTGAGCTGATCCTGAATCTGATCAAAATATTTTTCTTTCTTCGCCGAAGCTTCAAGGGTGCCGAGATCTTTTTCAACCTGCGTCGTGTAATCGTATTCTTTATCAGCAACCCACTTCGCAAAGTCTGCATATTCAGCGTCCGTCAGGCGAAATTCGCGGGCAGGCTTAATCGTTGGGTGGTCGTGACGATATTTCACGGCATAATCGAAAATCAGCCCTTTGTTTGTCAAACTCAGTGCAATAGGTGTCGGGGTTTGTGCTTCAATGACTACATCGGGCAGAACACCGCCACCGTCATAGACTACACGTCCAGCTTTGGTTTTAAAAGCCGTTTTGAGTGAATCGGGAATTTTACCAACGCTGCCGTCAGGATTGCGGTGGCTATAATCAATGGCCTGAATGCACCGTCCGCTTGGAATGTAGTATTTAGCGGTTGTGATTTTCAGCTTGGTGTTGAACGATAACTCGCGGGTGGTTTGTACAAGTCCCTTTCCGTAGGTGCGCTGACCGATCAAAACGCCCCGGTCATAATCCTGAATTACGCCAGACACAATTTCGGCAGCTGATGCGCTATGGTTGTTCGTCAACACAATAATCGGCATTTCGAGGTCTAACGGTGGGTTCAGAGCCGTGTAGGTTTTATTCCATTCAGTCACTTTGCCTTTGGTCGTAACAACTTCAGAATCTTTCGGGATGAACGTATTACAGATGTCGATAGCCATATTGAGCAATCCGCCTGGGTTCTCCCGAACATCGAGAATGAGTTTTTTCATGCCCTTGCCCTTCAACTCCTGAAACGCTGTGCGAACTTCACGAGAAGCTGTTGCCGTGAAATCTTTTAGATCGATGTAGCCAACATCTTCGGAAACCATGCCGTAATAGGGCACATTGGTCATTTTCACAACATCGCGAATGACACTGAGCTCTACCGGGTTTTTCTCGCCATACCGCTGGACGGTCAGTTTCACTGCAGTATTATTCTGGCCTTTCAGCAACTTACCCGGATCAGCTTCCTTCCGTGCTTTTATATCGACGCCATCAATCTTGATAACCTCGTCGCCAATCTGAAGCCCTGATTTTTCTGCGGGTGTGCCTTCATACACCATCAATACAATACTCTTTCCCTGACGCTGGCCAATCAGTGCGCCAATGCCGTTGTAACGACCCGTGGTCATGGTCATGTAGTCCTCGATTTCGTCTTCCGCAAAAAAGTTGGTATACGGATCGAGGGCTTTCAGCATCCCATCAATGCTGGTTTTGACCATCCGGTTCGGGTTGATCTCATCTACATAATATAGATTTAATTCTTTGAAGAGCGTCGCGTAGATGTCGAGGTTACGCGCGATTTCGAAAAAACGGTCGTCGTTTTTAAACGAAAAGAAACCAATGCCACCCGCTACCAGCGCTGACGAGGCTAAAAGTGTAAGGCGTTTAGAGAAGCGCATAGGAGCTTTTGAGTGAAGAATGTATAATGGAAAATGTACAATGAATGCTGAAGAGTTGACAGAAGGTATTCTTCACTCTACATTTTTCACTTTACATTTTGCTATAGCTAATTTCATACCTTTTTCTATCTCTTCAAACGAAATTATCTGTTTTGCGGTATAAAGAAAGGCTATATATCCAGGTATGGGTTTTTCCTGACTGAACAGGTGTTTATTGAGCCGATAAGCTTCCCGCACCCGTCGGCGAATAAGATTACGATCAACGGCACGCTTAAAGATTCGCTTCGGTACGGTAATGACAATAGCGGGAAACAAAACGTTGCTTTCAGGAAGAGATTCGGGCTGGGGGAGGTAGAGCACCCTAAATGGAAAAAGGTAGAACGTCCCAACGGTCGCACTACCCTTTTTAAATAATTCACCGAGAATTTTCTTGCTGCAAAGCCGTTCTGATTTTGGGAAGGTTTGCGGCATAATAGGTATAAAAGTCGTAAGTAGTCAAGTTGTAAGTTAATAAGTGAGTACTAATTAGCCACTTATTAACTTACAACTTGACTACTTACAAACTAATTAAATTTTAAAGCGTTCGCCTTTTTTCTCGTCCGAGACGGTCAGTTTGTGGCGACCTTTGGCACGACGGCGAGCCAAAACCTGACGGCCATTGGCACTAGCCATCCGCTCACGGAAGCCGTGTTTGTTTTTCCGCTTCCGATTCGATGGTTGGTACGTTCTTTTCATGATCTATCTTGCCTAAAAACTCTTATTTTTCGAAATGAGTCCGCAAAGATAGGTGAATATGTGCAGTTTAACAAGCCGATTTTTGTAAAAACGATTTGATATATTGAGCGTTACTTTAGGTAACTGTACTTTTTTCGGCGATTGTCGTCGTTGAATCATTCTCTTCTTTTTCAAATTATGCATTATCGCTTAGCGCCTGATCCTCAGATTCCTCACTATATAGCCATCGAAGCCACTCTAACCGACATTACTACGGAAGGTGTGGAATTGCAATTGCCCGCCTGGCGACCAGGGCGATATGAGTTACAGCAGTTTGCCAAAAATATTCAGCGATTTACGGTTGTCGATGGGCAGGGAAATCCGCTCCCGTTTCGGAAGATTACAAAAGACCGTTGGTACGTGCAAGCAAATGGTGCAACCAAACTGACTGTCCTATATAATTATTATGCGTTGCTGCCCACACCAAATCAATTGAACGCGGGCAGTAGCTTCATCAGCGAAACATTGCTCTATGTAAACCCCGTGAACCTGTGTTTGTATGCAGAGGGACGCATTAATGACCCTTGTACGCTGGAATTAGCCATTCCTGATGGCTGGACAATTGCCTGTGGTTTGGAGCAAACAGATGGAAAAACACTTCAGGCTGCTGATTTTTATGAATTAGTCGATTGCCCACTTATCGCTGCGCCTGTTATTCAGCATATTCAGTATGAGGTAGGAGGGACGCCGTTCCACGTTTGGATTCAGGGAGGACGCCGGACGGATGGCGATCCTACTTTTGATGCCGAGCGGATTGTGCATGATTTCAGTCGGTTTTCGCAGACGCAACTTGATCTCTACGGCGAATTTCCCGAAAAAGCCTATCATTTTCTAACGCTGATTTTACCCGTACCGTACTATCATGGCGTTGAGCATCGCAACTCGACAGTATTGGTGCTTGGGCCAAATGACGAAGGGGAAGGGCTGTACCAGGATTTATTGGGCGTATCGTCGCACGAATTATTTCATGCCTGGAACATCATCCGCATTCGACCAGTCGAATTGCTTCCTTATGATTTCACAAAGGAAAACTACTTCACAACCTGCTTTGTGGCTGAAGGCGTGACAACTTACTACGGTGATTTAATGCTTCGGCAATCGAATGTCTTCTCCGACGAAGCGTATCTGAAAGAGCTTCAGGTATTGTTTAAACGACACTTCGAAAACAATGGCCGGGCATTCCAGTCGCTCACCGAATCGTCCTGGGATTTGTGGCTCGATGGCTATGATAAGGGTGTTCCTGACCGAAAAGTGTCGGTGTATCATAAAGGGTCTATAGCTGCGCTAATTCTAGATTTGCACATTCGTAGACTTACTAACCATGCCCGATCCCTAGATAATGTGATGCGAATCATGTGGGAGCAATTTGGCAAACCATTCGTCGGGTATACACTTGAGGACTATCGGGCCGTAACTGAAACGGTTGCTGGTGAATCGCTGGATTGGTATTATGACCTGTGCATTTTTGGTAACGAGCCGCTCGAAACCAAACTCAATGAGTATCTGTCCTGGGTTGGCTTAGAGATCGTTTACGAGGAACCTACATTTGATCATCCGGGCGGCATTCGCCTGCTGGAGTTAGATGATGCACGGATCGATGGCTCATCCAGTCGCGAGCAACGGGCACGATGGTTTGGTGGACAGTTGACAAAACCACCTCATGAAGGACATGATGAACTGGTCTCGGAACATAAATTAGGTAAAAAAGTAGTGGCGAAATGAGTGAGAACGGAGCCTTTCTTACATCGAATTAGTAGCTCATTACCTTCTTCTGCCTTTACAAGCAAATCTTATTACGTTTATCGATGATAAAGCGCTTATCGCTACTATTACTGCTTTTGCCGAGTCTAGTACAGGCTCAGTCAAAAGCGGAAAAGCCCTGGATGTTAGGGCCATTCCAGAAATTAAACACCGATAACCCAATTTTAGCGGCTAAAACAAATACCACATTTGACTGTCCAGTGCGGCACCAAACCATCCGCTGGGAAGAGAAAGACGTGTATAACCCAACAGCGGTGGTTCGCAATAACAAAGTGTATATGGTTTACCGGGCCGAAGATACTGTTCGGCGAGTGGGTGGTACGTCTCGATTGGGGTTGGCGGTTAGCACCGATGGTATTCATTTTAAGCGAATGCCGAAACCAGTTTTTTATCCCAATAACGATGCCATGAAAGTCTACGAATGGGAGGGTGGCTGTGAAGATCCACGTATTGTAGAAAGTCCGAATGGCGTCTATGTGATGACCTACACGGCATACGATGGCGACAAAGCCCGACTCTGTGTGGCCACATCGCGAAACCTGACCGACTGGCAAAAACAAGGCCTGGCTTTCGATCAATTTGAGAATGGTAAGTACCGAAACAGTTGGTCGAAATCGGGTGCTATTGTCTGCAAACGGGTTGGGAGTCGGTTTGTGGCACAGAAAATCAACGGCAAATACTGGATGTATTGGGGGGATCAGCCTCAACTTCGCCTAGCCACCTCCGACGATCTTCTGCATTGGTCGCCCCTCGAAACTGATGGCGGCAAACCAGTCGTTGCAGCAGAATCGCGGAAGGGTAAACACGACTATCGTCTGATTGAGCCGGGCCCTTATGCCATGCTAACAAAAGAGGGTATTTTATTGATTTACAATGGTATGAACGATATTAAAAACGGCGATGTAAACCTTCCCGAAGGTGCCTATGCGGGTGGGCAACTGTTATTTAATGCCCAAGATCCAACCAAGCTAATCGACCGATCGGAAGCTCACTTTATTAAGCCCGATCAGCCGTACGAAACGCAGGGACAAGTTAATCAGGTCGTTTTCCTGGAAGGCATGGTGCCGTTTCATAGTCGCTGGTTTTTGTATTACGGTACGGCTGATTCAAAAATTGGCGTGGCTGTAGCTAAGCAGTAATGGTGCAGAATGGCGCAAGGCTCTGGCCTTGTGCCGATTATTACCCGGCCTCTGGCCGATATGATATACTAATCCGGCCAGAGGCCGGAGAATAGTCAGCACAAGGCTAGAGCCTTGCGCTATCATTCCTACAACTCCTAAACTTCTATGCAAACTTCTCGCTCCCAAACTCTGCCTTTCGAAGAATACGTCAAGCACGATGCGACGGCCCTAGCCGAGCTCGTTCAAAAAGGCGAGGTTACGCCTGCTGAATTGCTGGAAACGGCTATTGCCCGTGCCGAGGAAGTGAATCCAAGGCTCAATGCCATTGTCACGCCTTTGTACGACAAAGGCCGTGAGATGGCTGAGCAGTTGCCCGCTTCGGGGCCGTTTCGGGGTGTGCCGTTTCTACTAAAAGACCTGGAACTCGAATGGGCTGGGACGCCAATGAAGTCTGGGTGCAGAGGATATGCCAATTACGTATCTACGAGTGACAGCGAAGTGATCAAGCGGTTGAAAGCTGCGGGTTTGATCTTTTTTGGAAAAACGAACACCCCTGAATTTGGCCTGACGCCTTACACAGAATCGAAACTCTACGGGCCAGCCCATAATCCCTGGAAACTGACGCACTCGCCGGGTGGATCGAGTGGTGGGTCAGCGGTGGCGGTGGCGGCTGGCATTGTTCCGGCGGCAACGGCTACAGATGGGGGAGGATCGATTCGAATTCCGGCTGCGTGCTGTGGGCTGTTCGGATTAAAACCTTCGCGGGGACGTATTACACTAGGCCCCAAGTTTGGTGAGTTGTGGAACGGAGCAGTAGCTGGCCATGTCCTGACTCGTAGTGTCCGTGATAGTGCGGGTTTTCTGGATGCGATTGCAGGCTCAATGGCGGGTGACCCATACACAATTGCTCCACCCGAACGCCCATTTTTACAGGAGGTTGGCCGTGGGCCAGGTAAATTGCGAATTGCATTCTCGACACAATCGCTAATGCCTTCACAAACCACCGATCCGGAATGCGTTAAAGCAGTTCAGGAAACAGCCCGTTTGCTTGAGAGCCTGGGTCATACAGTTGAAGAGATTCCTTTGCCTTACGAGAAAACGATTGTAACAGAAGCTTTTTTTGTGAATGTGCTCAGTGAAACGGCGGCTGTACTTCGAGAGCTGGGGGGCTATCTGGGTCGCCCTGTTCGACGGGAGGATGTTGAGCTAAACACCTGGGCGCAGTCGCGGCTGGCCGAAGGGTTTTCATCAGCCGATGCTGCCTTTCAGAAACGTCGCTGGAATACGCTGAATCGGAGCATGGGTCAACTCCACGAAACCTATGATCTGTTTTTGACACCCACTTTACCACGTCCGCCTATCGAAATCGGTACGTTTCAAAACAAAGCATCGGAAGAACGTCTGCTCAAACTGGTTGACTCGTTTGGGGGGCTGAAATACCTTAAAGGCAGCAAAACCGTAAATGATCTGGCCGAACGGTCATTAGGCTATATTTCATTTACAGTCATCACAAACATGACCGGCCAACCATCCATGTCGGTGCCCTTACATTGGTCACCTGATGGACTGCCCATTGGGGTTATGTTCGCGGCTAAACTCGGCGAGGAAGCAACTTTGTTCCGACTCGCGGGACAACTGGAGCAGGAGAGGCCGTGGTTTGATAAGCGGCCTGCTTTATAATGAACCTGTTGCCAAAATCTATTGAAACTGATTGGTTTTTGTCATTTCGACGCAGGAGAAATCTCAAGTTTCGCAATAGTCAAGCTTGAGATTTCTCCTGCGTCGAAATGACAAAAGCAGATGAATATTTCCTATAAAAGCTAGCCAACCGAACGCTCGGCAAGCCACGTATAAATAGCTTGTTGTGAACGTAGCTGTTTGGATTGATCTGGCACGGGAATCATTTCCAGATTGCTGTCGATCAACCTGGCTTGTTGGTTGTCGGCCAATTGTAGGTCGATGATGGCCTGCATTTCATCCTGTAAAACTGGATCATAAATCGGACAGCAGACTTCGATACGGTGGTGGAGGTTCCGGTTCATCCAGTCTGCTGAACCGAGATAGATTTCCCGTTGGCCATTATTGTGGAAAATGAAAACCCGCCCGTGTTCCAGATAGCGGTCTACGATACGTCGGACAGTAATTGTCTCACTAAGCCCTGGAACACCCGGAACCAGACAACAGATACTCCGTACGATCAGATCAATCGGAACGCCCGCCCGACTAGCTTCGTAGAGCTTATCGATCATCGTCTTTTCCTGCAAATTATTCAATTTGATAACGATTCGGGCCGGATGACCGGCTTGCTTATGCGCAATCTCCCGGTCGATCAGCGCCAGGAAACGATCCATCAAATTGAACTGAGATACTAGTAAATGCTGAAAGGAAAGAAAGGGATAATTCGTTGGTAGTTCGCGATTTCGCAGGTAGGCAAATAGCAAATCTAACTCTTGTGTTATGCCCGAATGACTGGTCAGCAGTACGTGATCGGTATAAAAACGGGCCGTGCTTTCGTTGAAATTACCCGTTGCCACCAGGCCATAATGCTGGATAGTTAACCCTGATTTTCGCTTAATTAGCGCCGTTTTAGCATGTACTTTTAGCGATGGTATGCTGTATATCAAATGAATGCCAGCCGCTTTCATTCGCTTCGCCCATTTCAGGTTATTGGCTTCATCGAAACGGGCTTTTAGTTCCACAAACACGGTCACCTTCTTTCCATTTCTGGCCGCACTCATCAGAGCATTAACGATGAACGAATCGGATGCTACCCGATAGAGCGAAACATAAATCTCACTGACATAAGGATCTATGGCCGCTTCGTTGAAGAAACGCAGGATGTGGTTGTAGGACTGATACGGAAAATGTAACAGGTAATCCTTTTGGGCCAGCCGATCAAAAATAGACTTGTCTCCTTGCAGGGCGCGATGGGGTGAAGGAGGTTGGGGCGGAAATGTGAGAGAAAGCCCGCTGGGGTTGGGTAACTGATCCAGATCGCGCAGGTTATGGTAGCGGCCACCCTCAATCATTTCCTGATCACTTAGTGCAAAATAGTTTGCCAGGAAATTACGTAGCTCAACGGGCATGGTCGCATCGAACAGGAAACGGCTGGGCAAACCTCGTTCCCGCATATCGATCATGTTGGCAACTTTCTGATCGATCTCGCCAACTTCTTCGTCATGAATACTGGAGTCGGCATCCCGGTTGATTTTAAAGCTGTAACTGCCCTGAATGAAACAATCTGGAAAAACAATCGACAACTGCTGCCGAATAATATCATCTAAAAAAACAATGGCCTGTCTGTCATCGGTAGGAGAGAGAACTAGAAATCGGGGCAATTGTCCACGAGGAATATTCAGCAGAACGTATTGCGTGACACCAGGCTGGTGGTTTTTTTCCAGTGCCACCACAAAATAAGATGCGCTGTCTTCTAAAAACAGAGTTTTGCCAGGATCATTTGTGAGCCAGACGGGTTGCAGAAAAGCCAGAACCCGACTGTAGAAGTACTCGCTGAGGACTGAATGATATGAATCCGGTAATTCTTCCCGATAGTACACATGAATCTTGTGCTGATCCAGTAAGGGAAGCAGTTGGCCAGTTAGTACTTGACCAAACATAGTTAGCTGCCGCTGTAACGTATCCTGAACAGCTTGCCAGCGTGTCGAATCGGCGATTTCTTCATACGACTCGCCGGGTGCGTGAATGGCTAGAAGAGCAGGAACCCGAACGCGGGAAAACTCATCAAGATTCGACGAAAAAATAGCCAGAAAGCGAATCCGCTCGTACAGGGGCACTGCCGGATTGGCGGCTTCCTGTAGGATACGCTCGTTGAAACTAAGCCAGCTTAAGTCCCGATCGAAATACACGGGCGTTGCGAAAAGAGCCATAAGATGCCCTATTTGTTTTTGTCGAATAGTAGAAACACGACAAGAAAGGCAAGAATTGACATCACAAAGCCAAACATGAAGATGCTATAGGCTATTCGCAGCAATTTGTATTTTTTGGCCAGCACCAGTCCTAAATAGTAAATGTCGCGGGTCATGCTGCTGTATAGGTAGTTGCTATCCTGCATCAACTCCTGAATACCCCACTCAAATTCGCCCAGACTCATTCGGTGGAAATTGCCAAAGAACAACAGGTTGCCCTTTTTCTGCTGGATATCTTCATGGCTAAACGTGCCCTGCGTTATGTTGGGTCGGGTGGCTAAGATGGCAAAAATGATCGTCAGTAGCGATGTTGTTAGAAACATGGCCGTTGGTACAATCAAGGCCGGGTTTTCCTCAATCCGACGGGGGAGTATAGACACCAGTACCGACACCGTGATTGAGTTTACTGAAATCATGATGTTCGACTTTGTATCCGCAATTTCGCTCAATCGCAAATGATTGGTTGAGGTGGTTCGAAACATGGTTTCGATGCCCCGTTCAGACTTGCCGTCTTTATTTTTCTTCTTGTCGCTCGGAGGGGTTTCTAGTATCACAGGCCGTTCGGCTGACCCGGTTGAGGGTTGTTCGATTGACTCGGCTGTGGGTTCTGTTTCGGGGATGGGCGTTCCCGTTTTCTCTGCCTGTTTTTCCTGCAAACGACGAAGGTTATCGGCCTGACTTTTATTTAAGAGCGTCTGAGCATAAACGGTAAAATACTTGTGGGTTGACAGCAGGTCGATGTTTTGCTGTCGCCAGTCGCTGCCCGAAATGTCGGTTCCACTCACCTTCTCCAGTTCTTTCCGCAGTTGTTTCTGTCTACTGTTGTAGTCGTCGCTGCCAAGATGAAAAAGGTCGGCATCGCAGATGATTTCTTCGAGTAGGTTTTGGGGTGCTTGCGGCACTTTGGTTGCCCGAATGCAGTGCTTTACCGACTTTATCAGCGCTGCTGGTTGATCCTGATGCTGTAAGAATTTTGCAGCGATGTCTGCACTCCGCTCCTCATGGCCTTCGGGCGATCCATCTAAATAACCTGTGTCATGAAACCAGGCCGCAGCCATCACCGCCAGGTAGTCGGCTTCAGAAAGCTGATAGTGTCGGGCTATTTGATCGGTGGCCTGAACGACTTCCTGCGTGTGCGTGAGGTTATGAAACGTCAGTTCTGGCCGGACATGTTTTTCGAAATAATGAATAACATGCGCTTCAATTTGAGGTAAAAGGCTAGCAGCCATAAAGGGAAGGATAAAATCAAAACCGAAAACCAAGTGATATGTAAGGTAGCGCTCCTTCGTCGGAAAAACCAACCGTGGCTGCCACAACGAGCAAACTTGCAGGCGTTACGTATAGGCCGCCCCCGTAGCCATCGTGCCATTTTTTGGAATCTTCACCCTTCAGCCATACGCGTCCCAGGTCGTTAAAAGCCACGAGACCAACGCTTCCCGGAAACAAAAACGACCGAAAATCTAGCAGTTTGAGCCGGGCTTCCAAGTTATAATAAAATAGCTGATTACCCGCAAAACGATACGTACGGAACCCCCGCAGGTTATCCTGACCACCCAGGTACAATAGCTGATAAAAGGCTGGATTACCAAACGTCACACCTCCGCCAATTCGATTGACCATCACAAAGCGAGCCGACTGGCTGAAGCTGGTGTAAATCGCCATGTCGGAGCGAAGTTGCGTAAAGTGACTGGTTCGCTGACTAAATCCCTGAAGTCCCAGCAACGTTGTGTTCCAGTAAAATCCTCTGGACGGCTGCACAGGTTTATTTCGATTGTCGACGACAAGACCTGCCTGTAACCCACCGTAACTCTCCCGAAGTTTGAATTGGTTCGGGTCTGGAATCTGAGCCAGATAATCTTGAATAAATCGGCCTTTGTTGTCGTCCAAATCCAGCGTAAATCGCTGAAAGATCGGTCCAATCGACATGGACATATGCTCGCCCAACTTCCGCTTCAGTAACGCCGATACGTTAATCAGATTATAGCGAGTTCGGTAGTAGCGGATTCGGTTGGCTTTGTCGTAAACTGTTTCGTTTCCCAGTCCAAAAAAGTTAGTTACGTTATCGGGTGCTTTCGATAAGGCGTTGATCCACAAATCATTCTTACCAATGAAATCGGTGAAGATTCCGTCATATTTGATCGACATGGCATCTGTAGCCAGCGAACGCGTAACCATCAAGCGATTCATAGCCGCATAAGGCGACTTCCGAAAGCTCTGCTTTGTCCACTGAACACCTGCGCCCAACAATAGACCATCATCTAGATTATAACCCGCTGTAGCTAAGGGCGCTACGATATCGTACTTGAACGAGTGTGGATCATACTGATTCACTACTTTGTCAGTCGATAGGTGCAGCTTTGCCAGATTTCGGTCGGGTAGTACGTTGTCTTCTGTACTCAAATCGTAAATGAGCGGCTTACCGGGATGGCCTTCTACAGTGAACGCATCGGTTCCTTTGCCACCAATCAACCGTACCTTGATGCTAGCCGCTTCGGGCCCCTTGACCTCAAAACGATCATCACCTTTCTGCCCATACAAGCGAATCTCGTCAGTAACCGATGCATCGAATAGGCGATGATAGAACCGCTGTGCCAGCGAGCCATCTTTAGAAACCTTAAACACCGAAACCTCCACATGATCGTCGTCCAGATTTTCGATGCGGAATAAGTCTGTTTTATCGGAGCCGGGAATATCGACCGCTTTAGAAATGAACCGATAATAGTCAAGGCCTTTTTCCAGCAGCCAGCCCCGTCTGATCTTGAGCGTTTCCAATATCTTATTGCCCGACTCCTTCTGAATCGTATCGGGTAACTGACTAATGGCTCGTTGCAGCACACTGTCTGTCAGTGAATCGCGCAAAGTGGTAATCCCATTCATCCAGTCCTGGACATCCAGTTCGTTCAGAAACATACGATCTACGTAGCGGCCATTGAACATAAAGCCGTCTACGTTAGCGAGTTTGGTCGTAAATCCCTGAAATTTAGGTTGCAGCCAGGGCAATGAAGCAATAGAAGGCAAAAGTCCATCTGTCCTGAAAAAAACCTGATCGCGATCACGAGGGATAGGGAAGAATTCTTTTCCGGTTGCCGTTTTATGACTTCCCCAACGCCACTGATCTTCGTGGCGATCCCAATCGCCGATGAACAAATCGAGCATTCTAGCCCGTAAAAAAGCCTTTTGATCGACTTGATTGTCATTGTCTTTTTCCAGCGCTTCAAGGACTTTTACGGTGCTGATCGACTTGCCATCGCCGGGGCTACGCTCCTCGAAAAGACAAACCGTTTTCCCAAAATCGGCTTGATAGATGCCCAGTGCCGGATCGTCGGGGACGTACACGAGCCTGGGATTAGCGTGTGGTACGCCGGCAACCTGCGCCAACGTAGGTACAACTAAGGGCGCGAATGGATAGCCCGCCGAAATTTCATCCTGCAATACGTCTTTGGCAATTGTTTCGCGCAAGGCGGCTGGTAAAGCGTTCGCTGGATCTTTTTGGATACTCCGTAACACCCACTCCCGACCACTGGCGTCTTCGAGTCGTAACGATTTTGTTTGCTGACCACCGCCCCGCTGGAGAATTTTAAATCCACCATTGGTACGGGTTATATCAAAAACCGGCAGATTAACAGGTGTGGCCCACTCAGTACGGTAGTTGTTGCCGAGTAGCCAGCGCTGAATTCGACCTACGCTGTCATAAGCAGGCACAATGGCCAATCGAACACTGTCGGGCCAACTTGAACGCTGTAAACTTTCCTGTTTTGTAGCTGTACTCGACGAATCCGCACTTGGCGGGATTGTAAAGAGCGTGGCATCGTGTGCTTCGGTAGCCTTGGCGGATTCATCCACTGTGTAGAACGTCGCCTTTAGTTTGCCGTTGGTCAATTCATCCAGCACAACGTATCCCCATTCGCCACTCACAAACTTGGCCAGTTTCCCATTCTTTACCCGCTCGCGGTTGATGCCTGAACCACTGACGATATAATTGCGGGAGCCATCTACAATGTGTTGCACGGCATGATCGTGACCCGATACGAACACTACGTTTGGCGCTTTCGAAACCGCGCTTTCCATCACCCGAACCATGTGTTTATAGGTCGGGTTGGGCAAATCCTGAATATTACCGAATACCCCCCGAACCAATGGATAGAGTGAGCCAATGACCGGCAGAGGAATATACAGCTTGTCAGAAAACTCCGTTAGCGGGAAAATGTGCTGTTTGATCGTGTAGTATCCACCGTGAATACCGTAGCTGCGAAACGGATGGTGCGTAGCCAGAATAATGCCTTTCCCCTTATTGCGATAGGCAATGTCAGTCAGCCGGGCGATCACTTCATCTTCACTTTTGCAGGCGCAATCCGAATCTGGACCGGGCTTGCTAAATTGGTGTAGCCACCATTGCGTATCGATAATGACTAATACCAAGTTGTTGCTCAGCGGAATTTCCTCCGGGCCGGGGCAGCCGTTGGCGGGTAAAAGCCGAATGTTGGGAGCCTTCAGACTGTCGAGCCATTGCCCCTGTCGTTTAATTCGCTCCCAGCCATCTGCATGACTTTTTGCCCAATCGTGATTGCCAGGAATGAACAATACCTGCGATTTTTTGCCCTGCCCTGAACTGGCTAAGCCAGGCTTGGCCTGATACCTTAATACAGCTGCCAGCGAATCATGGTCGGGACTGCTCTCATCCGATAATCCGTGCGGATAAACGTTGTCGCCGAGGTAGACTAGCGTAGTGCGGGCGTTATTAAAATCATAACGGGCGCTTACCGCATCAACGACCGGATTTTTGCCATTTCGTAGTCGCCCAGCATCACCAATCAAAATAATTCGGTGCCGGATCGAATCTGCTGGAACAGACTGCCCCGAAGCAATCGACAGGAAGAAAAAACTACTTACTAACCACACAATCCAAGCACCTGATTTACCTACTAGTTTCATGCCTGCGTGGATTCGTTGTAGTTTATGTGAATACGTAACGCTTTGAGGTGAACAACGCCCTGCATTGGCTCCAGATCGAGGTATTCCAGATTAGGCTGTAGTTGTCCACTGTTCTGCATTTGGGCAATGAAAGGCAGATAATCGGCTATTTCAGACGGATGACTATAGACCAATGCAATGGTATCGGGCTGGGTCAATCGCTGCTGTGTACCTTCGATCAGTGCTTTATCTATCCGTTTTTTCAGCACTTCATAGCGAATACTATACGATCCCTCTACATCGAACCGACGCTCGTCGTGCCGGAAACTGATGTCAACGGGTTGATTGTGCGCCAAAATTAGCTGAGTCGTTTGTAAGGGTAGCGGCAAAATGGGCAATAATCGATGGGTTAGCTGGGCCATTTCCACCATGGATGTCAACTGCCAATGAAAGAATCGGTGGTTAATTTCCGGATCAAATTCAAGCTTGGGCGCAATCGACTGACCGATGAATATTGTATATTCCGTGCCGTCGGTACGATAGCGTTCAAAATAATGCGGGTAAATGGTTTGCAGCTTTTTCTCTTCTGCATCAATGTACTCGTTCACCGTCACATTGAGCCAATCCATGCTTCGCTCATAGCGTTTTAGTGCCTGATTGAATAAGCCAGTGGCTGGGTTAATCTGTGCAAAATAGCGCCTGATAGCTCCATCTAGTGAAGGATAATTGGGTAGCAGGGATCGAAAATAGGGATTCACTTCCTGCTCCAGAAACAGGGTTACATCTGGCTCATCCTCCGGCGAAAGTCCCGCTATAAGCTTGTGCTGGCATTGGTAACTCTCTTCCCGAAGTTGTTCGGGTCTATCCCAGTTCGATGGAAAGTCTGGATTTGAAAAGATTTCGTCAATCGCTGTTAATTGATCGGCTAAATCCCGCTGAACCGCTTTGTGGCGCTCGATGGATGAGTTTCGAATATCGACGGCACCATACAGCGGATACACCTGCGGAAACCGAACAGGTATCGTTTCACTTCCAGTTGGCTCGTTTGGGTTTCGGCTCAGTTGTTTCCAGGCAGCTTCATAAAACTTCCATTCTACTGAAGGTTGTAGCGACGTAAATTTCTTCCGAATAAGTTGCTCTATGTTGTTATTGAACTGATTGAGTTGGTAACGTAGCAATTCCTGAATGAGCGGAATAATTTGTTCGACCCGAGCCAGTATGGTTTCATTTAAGCCACCTACGATTGGACTTCCCATTTCCAACATCCCCAACACCTCATTGGCGGCCGAGATAGGGTACAACATAAAACTCCGAATTCCCTGCTGATGGAAAACCTGCCGTTTCGCTTCGGGGAGTCCATTTAAATCAGAGAAAATATGTGGAGTAGGATTGTTGAACAGTTGGGTGATCATCTGTTGCGCTCTGGGATCTTCAACACCGTCCAGATGCATGTCAGTATTGCGTAAGAAAACACTCCGGGTTTTGGCATCGGGGTGGTATACAAACTTCCCATTCACCTGGGGCAGTGATATGAGCCCAATCTGTAAATCGGGTTGCCCACAGAGATTGCGAAGGGCCGACTCAAAACGTTGATAAATAATGGGTTCAGTATCAGAGTGTAAGTGAGCAAAGACATCCTGCAACTGCTGAATGGTTTCAGCCTCCGTTACGTCTTCCATCAGGAAAAACGAAAAGCCCTCAAACGAAAATTCCTCTAGTGGCAGTGGCTCTACATCATCAGGGATCGGGGTCGCATGTTTAACGAAGTCGACCCAGGCTGGTTGTAAGGCTGGTAATTTCCCATCGAAATGGGGCTCCATAAACGACTGATTGATATCTAGTTGGTAATACCTCGCCAGACCGTTCTGTTTATTTTGAATGCGAAAGGAGGGCCCATTGCCTTTATTTACCTCAATACCATAGCATTTCTTTAGAATAAGATGGTAGGCAAACCGTTGCCGTTCCTGCTTTCGGATCTGATTTGGCAACGTGAGCAGAAAATCCGGCGATTCATGAACGATCTGCTCAAATGCGTTTGAGTAATGATAAATCGTTAACGGAACTGGCAGGCCAAACGAATACGCAATGTTCCGTTTTGAGTGATCAAGTGGTAAAACGGCTATTGTGGCCAACTGAAAAAGCTCTTTCAATCGTGCTTCGTCAATAGGCCCACTATGTGCATCCTCAATGGCCACTGCCGCGCTGAACTGACTAATCAAATACGCGTACAATTCGTATAACCCATCGGCCGATGTGCACTGTTTTTGTTGTGCTTTCAGGAAAGCAAGAAAGGGGCGAAACGATAACTGAAATTGAAGGGGTAAATCGTCTATTTTCGGAAAAGTAAATGCTGTTTCCATATCCATTTAGTCTTGTGAGTTGCAATCGGTACAGATCTTTATATGCAACTCTATAAGCTTGTCTCGTCCATATCATGTACAAACGAACGGTCAGAAACCTATAAAGAGAAACTACTAGTTAGTTTCTGACTTGTTTCCTGAACAATAGCGGATTGGATGTGGTTCAGGACGCTTAAAACTAGATTAAATAGTAATAGAGATTAGCAATTGCCTGCCCTCCTCTCACTCCAAAACAGGAGAGGGGCTAACTTATATTCTTGCTTAGCTTTTCTATTCGACTAATGTATCAGTAAAGACTATTTTTACTGGCTTGAGAATATACAGCTACATTAAAAGTGGCCAGAGGTCCTCGAACGGCAAAGCCAAGCCGAACGGAAATTGGGAGTATTAATTTTCTCCCCTCTCCCGTTCTGGGAGAGGGGTTGGGGGTGAGGGACTATTCACTATAATCCAATTCCTTCCCAAATGTTTCCTCCATCGTAAGCAACGACCATACGCCAAGCCCAAAACAGATAATGGCTACAATAGCGGCAGATTGAATCACGCCTAACGAAGGTTTCATAGCCTGAAAGGCCGGAATGGTGAGCAACGTAGTGGCCCGAACGTTATTGGCAACGGAGGTTGTGGCGGTTGCGCGGAGGTTGGTGCCAAAGCTTTCGGCTGTGATAGTCAGGAACATAGCAATATAGCCGATGCTAAAACCCATGGCCACACAGATGGCATAAAACGTACCTGTTGAGCTAATGCCGGCATATAAGTAGATCACGACAAAAAAGAAAGCCATGCCCATCATAAGCCCAATGGCTTTCTTGCGTGACTGGAACCATTGACTTAATGTGCCACTTAACAAATCGCCAACGACCATGCCGATATACGTAAACATGACGCAACGTCCCGGCTGAATAGCTTCCTGAATGCCTAATGCTTTCCCAAATTCATTCCCGAAAGTGGTCAGAATGCCGATAACCAGATAGGTTGGGAGGGCGATACCCATGCAACGGAAATACCGCAAAATCTGGCTTTTCCCCCGAAATAAGGCCCAGAAATTTCCTCTCGATACACCTGTCTGCTGGGCACGCTTGAACATACCCGATTCGAGAACACTTACCCGCAGGAGTAATAAGCCTAAACCCAGTCCACCACCAATGAAGTACGTTGTCCGCCAGTCGAACAGAGTAACCGTAAAATAAGCGACTACGGCACCTAATAAGCCTACACCAGCTATCAGCGACGAACCATAACCACGCAGACGTGGGGGTAAAATCTCACTTACCAAGGTGATACCTGCTCCTAACTCCCCTGCCAGACCCAGGCCCGCTACAAACCGAAGCCAGGCATAAAGCTGAGGGTCATGAACAAAACCACAGAAAATATTCGCCAGCGAATAGGTAATGATGCTCCCAAAAAGGACAGATAGCCTTCCCCGTTTATCGCCCAGGATACCCCATAAAATGCCGCCCACCAGCAGACCCGTTTGCTGATAGTTGATAATCTTACCACCTACCAGCGAAATGTCAGCTTCGGACAGGCCGAGGTCTTTGAGACTTGGAACTCGAACAATATTGAATAGTAACAGGTCATAGACATCCACAAAATAACCCAGTGCGGCTACAATGACGGGTAAAGTAAATAGTGGACGTAGTGAGGTGGGGGAGGTAGAACTTGTCATGGGGTTTGTAAAGAGGTAAATTTAATATGCGAAAAGGCACAAAAAACACAGAGAAAGCAATTAAATGCTCTGTGTTCTTTGTGCCTTTCGGTTTATCGTTCCGTATTTCTGAAAACTACCAGAAGCGAACGTACAGAACCGTAACCAGCAACAAAATGATAACGGTCAGTGCTGTTGCGCCTGGTGCCAGACGGAACATGCTCGCATCGATAACAAAAGCTTTCTTGTTGATGGCCGGCCCTGCCAGACTTATGGCAACCATGAGCAGGATGGTGAAGAAAAAAGCCCAGCCCATGCAAATCAGGAAGGGAATTTCGTAGCCACCATTACCATTTGGATAAGCCGTGTACAGGATCGTTTCGTGACCGAATAAATCAGGCGCGTAGTTATTGAACAAAACGGCCAGACCAAAACCGCCCAGAATACCAGCCACAGCAGCTGATCCTGTTGTACGCTTCCAGAAGAAGCCTAAGATAAACACCGCAAAAATGGCGGGGCTTAGATAACCTGTATATTTCTGAATGAACGTAAAACCACCTTCACGACCAATGCCCAGTGCATCCTGCCATGTCAGACCAATAGACAGCAGCATAGCGGCAAAAATGGTGATTCGGCCCACCCATACCAGTTGCTTTTGGCTAGCGTCTTTTTTGATGTATTTCTGGTAAATGTCGAGCGTGAAAATCGTTGAGATCGAGTTAGCTTTACCTGCCAGCGATGCGACAATAGCGGCTGTCAATGCAGCCATAGAGAGACCTTTGAGGCCGTTTGGCAGGAAGGTTAAAATAGCCGAGTAGGCGTTATCAGCAAGGAGTTTTCCGCCGGGTGCCATTTGCTCCTGAAGGCTGCCGTTCTTATAGAGGACATAAGCCGCAATACCGGGTAGCATTACGATAAGCGGCATGAACATCTTCAGCAAGGCAGCAAAGAGAATCCCTGTGCGGGCAGTTTTCAAATCGGCACCGAGGGCGCGTTGGGTGATGTACTGGTTACAGCCCCAGTAGTTCAGGTTCACGATCCAGATACCGGCAAAGTACATCGCCATGCCGGGTAGTGTCAAGTATTTATTGATGTCAACTTGCGAGGTGTTGGGGCCGGGTTTTTCAAAGATCATGTGGAAGTGATCGTCGGCGTCTTTCATCATAGCCGAAAAACCAGCAACAACATCGTTGCCAAGGCCGAACTTCTGGCTAACTAATTGTAAGGCAATGTAAGTAGTTACCAACCCACCAATAATCAGGACACCCACCTGAATTACATCGGTAAAGCCAATTACTTTCATACCGCCCAGCGTGATCACAATGGCAAAAATGCTCAGCCCGATTACGATTGGGTGAAACGAGTCGCCACCAACTAAGGTGCTGATTGCCAGTGCACCCAGGAATAAGATAGAAGTCAAGTTGACGAATACGTAGAGAAAAAGCCAGAAAATGGCCATGATCAGACTCACCGTTTCGTTATACCGCGTTTTCAAAAACTGCGGCATCGTATAAATGTGGTTCTTCAGATAAATAGGCATGAACCATATGGCCACGATGATCAGCGCGAGAGCCGCAAACCACTCATACACAGCCACCGCCACCCCGAAAGTGAATCCATTTCCCGACATGCCAATAAACTGTTCGGCAGAGATATTGGAGGCAATCATGGATGCCCCGATGGCCCACCAGGTCAGCGATCCTTCGGCCAGGAAAAAGTCTTTGGTATCGAGTTTGGTCTTTTGTTTTTGTTTGAAAATCCAGTATCCGTAGGAGGAGACACCAATGAAATACAGGAGAAAAATAATGTAATCTGTCTGGTTAAGTTGGTTCATTGTAGCAGCACGGAAAATAGGTTTTGAAATCAGCCTGTAAAAAAGCAATTATTTCTCCAAATAGGCTTACTCTAAGCTAAAATCATTTATAGATTAGCTAATCCAGTATCTATTTCCCGGCTGATGTAACAGGCCAAGGTTTATTTTTCGACAGGATTGACAGGATAAGGCAGCGTAAAACCTAGAAGCAAATCCTTCATTATCCTGTTAATCCTGTCGAAAAATATTACTTGTTGGCTTGTTCTACTTTTTTCTGTGTTGGTATTGTGGCAACGTCGCGCTCGCGTTCGGTTTGCTCCACGTACACTGCATAGTCGGCGGGTTCTATTTTGATGCCGAAATGGTTGGCATATGCCTGCGTGAACTCAGCGCCGAAGTAGAGAATTGCTGCTGTGTAGTAAATCCAGGTCAGAATAACTATCAGAGAGCCAGCCGCACCGTAGGTCGAACTGGTGCTGGTTGTTTCAATATATAAACCGATCAGGTAACGCCCCAACATAAAGAGTAGAGCCGTAAAGATCGCACCCCCACGAACATCTTTCCAGTCTATTTTGGCATCGGGCAAGACCTTGAAAATAACACCAAACAGAACCGTAACGACACCCGTGCTGATTAAGAAATTAAACGCACTGATGACATATACGCCTAGACCCGGCAGGTAACGCGTTAGGGTACTGCTCAGGGCTAATACCAGCCCATTTATAATTAAGGAAACCAGTAGTAGAAAACCCAGACTAACGACTAGGGAAGACGATAGAAGTCGATCTTTGAGGATCTTCACCCAGCCCTTCTTGGGTTTTGGCTTGACTCGCCAGATCAGGTTGACCGAATCCTGAATTTCAACGAAAATACTGGTAGCGCCTAGTACCAGCGTAACGATACCAATAATGAGAGCGGTACTGGTCTTTCCCGACAGACCAACGCTTTTGATCATGTCCTGAATTTGCTTGGCTGCTTCATTGCCCACCAAGCCATTGATCTGCCCGAAAATCTGCCCCTGAATCGCTTCCTGACCAAAAAAGATACTGGTAAGTGAGATAATTAGGACCAGTAGCGGAGCCAGCGAAAAAATAGTGTAGTAGGCTAGGGCTGCACTCAATTTCAGACAACGGTCATCAAGGAAACCGTTGAATGAATCGTGCAATACGATCCACGCATTTGAAAAGAAGCTTTGGTTGTCCTTCGTTTTCTTTTTCGTCGTTGTCATAGGCAATGGTATTGAGTCGGCGAACAGCTTCCGGTAGAAGCGCGCCAGTAGGTTTGTCATGGATGTCGTCATCGTAGGTATGCCAAAGGTTGGCTGTTGAACTGTGATGATCCTCGCTGAGCAGTTTCAGCTATAGGGATAACCCAAATAGACAGCGGTTGTTCCTAAACTCGTCCTTATCTGAGGGTAGGGTTCGCCTGTCCAGATTAGCTGTTCACTACCGGACATAAACTGTACGGTTTCGGACAATGTTTTTGATAGCGAGCCTTATTGGTGGCTCCCAATGGCCTTTTTGGGCTTTGGCAGGTTATTTGTTTTGCAAAATTACAACTAATCACCTCAGTCGTTTACCGCTATGCGAAGGGCCTTTTTAGGGGAGTTCGAAGAAATTGTGTTGCTGGTCGTAGCTGCTTGTTCAGAAGAAGCCTATGGCGTCAACATCTGGGAAGAGGTGCAGAAACAGACCGGGCGTTCGATAACCATGAGCGCCGTTCATGCCACTTTATACCGATTGGAGGAGAAAGGCTATCTGGAGTCCAGTATGGGGGGAGCCACAGCCGAGCGGGGTGGACGACGCAAGCGCTTTTTCACTCTGACGGCTTTGGGCGTTCGGGCGTTAAATGATATTCAGGAAATGCGGAATCGTTTATGGGAGGCCATTCCACCAGGGAAGTTTCAATTGATTGGCGGGTAAATAAATAACAGGGCGCTCACCGCTCACTGCCTTAACTACAGCAATTATGAAACCTCGACCTGTTGAACCACCTCGCTGGGCCGACCAGCTCCTGGAAACCTTCCTGTCTCCCCACTTGCTGGAAGATGCGCAGGGAGATTTGCATGAAGTATTCTATAAACGAGTCAGCGAAGTTGGCCTGGCAAAGGCACGTCGGGAATATGGCTGGGCAGTGTTGACTTATTTGAATCCGTACTTTTTTAAGACGTTCCGGCACAGTGCCGGAAAACCAGCGACTAGCCATTATACTACATATCCTCAACCCTCATTATTTCATTCTGCTATGGTTCGTAATTATCTGAAAATTGCCTGGCGAAACATCGCTAACAACAAATCGTTTTCGGCCATTAATATTCTGGGCCTCGCCCTCGGAATGGCGTGTAGTCTGCTCATTTTGCTCTGGATTCAGAACGAGTTCCGAGTGGATGCATATAACGCTAATGGTCCGCAACTCTACAATGTGATGGAGCGTCAGTTCTTCGATGGCAAGGTTGAAGCCGGTTCTGGAACACCCGGTTTGCTTCCCGATGAATTGAAAAAAGAGTTTCCTGAGATTGCTTATGCAGCTGGCATCTCGTGGGAGCAGGAACGCACGTTTTCTGTGGGGGATAAATTGAATAAAGAGAAAGGGCGATGGGCCGGAGCCGACTGGTTTAAGATGTACAGCATTCCGTTACTGGCCGGTACCGCTGAAACCGCCTTGAACGCGCCGACGAATATTGCGATCTCGCAAAAACTGGCTCAAAACTATTTTGGCAGCCCGCAGGCAGCTATGGGGAAGAGCATTCGGATCGGCAACAAAGATGATTATCAGGTCAGTGCGGTTTTTGATATTCCGCCAACCAGCTCGGTAACCTACGACTATCTGCTGACCTGGAAGGATATGCTGAACCACAACGAATGGTTAAAAGATTGGGGTACCAGCGCAACCCAAACCCGCATTCAATTGGTCGTAGATCGTAATGGGGTTATGGACGATCCGGCTCGTGTGGAAGCGAAGATAAAATCGTTGATGAAAAAACATAATCCGGATATGGCAAAACGCGGTTCTGATATTCAGCTTTTTCTGCAGCCCTATCAGGAAGCTTATCTGTATTCGAATTTCAAGAATGGCTATCAGGATGGTGGGCGCATCGAATATGTCCGGCTTTTTGGCATCGTGGCCGTTTTTATTCTGCTGATTGCCTGCATCAACTTCATGAATCTAGCAACCGCCCGTTCTGTCAAACGGGCGCGCGAGGTGGGCGTTCGAAAAGTGGTTGGTGCTGGGCGTGGTTGGTTGATCGGACAGTTTATTGGCGAAGCGATGGTGTTGACATCAATTGCTTTACTGATCGCTCTGGGCACGGTCTGGCTATTACTGCCTACCTTCAATAGTCTGACAGATAAGCACATCACCTATCAATTTACAGATGCTACATTCTGGGCCATTTTGGTAGGAATGACACTCTTAACAGGTCTCATAGCCGGAAGTTATCCCGCGCTCTTTTTATCGTCGCTGAACCCGATTCGTGTTTTGAAAGGCACTATTCGATTTAGTTCTGGCGCCCGGTTTTTCCGGCAGGGGCTGGTTGTTTTTCAGTTTGCGTTGTCAATGCTGTTGATTATTGGAACGATCATCGTATACCGGCAAATCAATTTTATCCAGACCAAGAATTTGGGGTTTGATCGGGAAGGGATGCTTTATGTATCGTCTGAAGGTGAGTTGGAGACCAAATACGACACGTTCAAAGAGGAGTTGCTGCAGATGCCTGGAATTCAAGCCGTAACTAAAATGGATGGCACACCCACCAATGGATTTGGAAGTACAAGCAACGTCCAATGGCCTGGTAAGAACCCAAAAGCCAGCATTCAATTCCAGTTCTCCAAGGTTGGTTACGATTTCACGAAGACATTGAACGTAAAGGTGACCGGGCGAGATTTTTCGAAAGATTTTGGCGCCGATTCGACGAATTATCTCATCAATGAAACTGCTGCCCGACGGATCGGCTACAAAGATCCAATTGGTAAGCCGTTGACCCTATGGGGCAAGACCGGGACAATCGTTGGTGTCCTTGCCGACTACCATCAGAGTTCAATGCACACGGCTATCGAACCATTCATTGCTAAATTAGGTGAAGGTCAAATTATTATCGTTCGTGTTCAGCCAGGACAAACGAAACAGGCATTGACGAGCCTGGAAACACTGGCCCGGCAAATGAATCCAAAGTTCCCGTTCCGGTACCGCTTTGCCGATGAAGCCTTTCAGACATTGTATCGCAGCGAAACCCTCGTTGGGACGCTGGCTAATTACTTCGCATTTCTGGCTATATTCATTTCCTGCCTGGGGTTGTTTGGGCTGGCGGCTTTTATGGCCGAACAACGGACCAAAGAAATCGGAGTTCGCAAAGTACTGGGCGCTTCGGTAGCGAGCATTATTGCCCTGCTTTCGCAGGATTTTATCAAGCTAGTACTGGTGGCTATCCTCATTTCGTCGCCGGTGGCCTGGTACGCCATGCGTCAATGGTTGCAGGAATATGCCTACAAAATTGACCTCGACTGGTGGGTTTTTGCTCTGGCTGGGCTACTAGCCATTGGCATTGCCTTACTAACGATCAGTTTCCAGAGTATCAAAGCGGCCTTGATGAATCCGGTTACCTCCCTGCGGTCAGAATGAAAGGGAGTGAAGAGTGAGGAATGAAGAGTGAAAAATAAAAATAATCTGTCCCCCCCCAATGACTACTCTTTATTCTTCACTCTTCATTCCTCACTCTTCACTATGACTCCTCGACTCGTCGAACCGCCCCGCTGGGCCGACTGGCTTTTAGAAAGGCTCCTCTCTCCTCACTTGCTGGAGGATGTGCAGGGAGATTTGCATGAGGTGTTTTATAAACAACTCGGCGAAATAGGTTTGGCACGAGCTCGCTGGGCGTACAGTTGGGCAGTGTTGAGTTATTTGAATCCGTCGCACAGTACCAGTAAACTACGATCCGGCGCTTCGGCAGCATATTCATCTCCATCCTTACTAAATCCTACCATGATCCTCAATTATGTGAAAATCGCCTGGCGGAATTTGCTCAGACATAAACTGTACTCCGGCATCAATATTTTCGGTCTGGCTTTAGGCATGGCGTGCAGCCTGCTCATTGGCTTGTGGGTGAACGATGAGCGGAGTTCGAATCACTTTTTGCCCGATTTGGATAGGCTGTATGTCGTTCATTACAATCTGGTTCGTGAAGGAGAGATACTGACTAATTTAACAACGCCGGGGCCGTTGCAGGAAGCGATTCAAAAAGACATTCCTCAGGTCGAATCCGCGACTAAAATTGCAGATTGGCCCAACCTGTTAGTAAAACCGATTACTCCCAAACAGGATCAGAAAACTGGTAAAGAGCAGGGCTATTATGCCACCAGTGGCTTTTTTGATGTGTTTCGACTACCCGCTTTAGCTGGTAATCCTAAAGCAGCTTTAGCTGACCCAGGCCAGATTGTGATCACGCGTCGGATGGCCGAAAAATACTTTGCTGGTGGCTCGGCTCTGGGCGAACAACTGCAACTAAACAACGATAAGATGTATCGAGTTGGGGCTGTTATTGACGATTTGCCAACGGCATCAACGCTTCAGTTCGAATGGGTTGCGAATTTCAGTGCTTTTGAAAAAGAATGGATGAAAGCCTGGGGCGATAACCCATTTCAAACCTACGTTCGATTAAAACCGGCTAGTACTGCCGCTCAGACCGAAGCTTCTATGAAAGGTATTTACCCGCGTTACACCGATTGGAAAAGCGCAAAAGAAGGGAGAATATTCCCAATCCTTCAACCGCTTAACGAGGTCTATTTGTACGGAAACTACCAAAACGGGGTACCTGTTGGAGGGCGAATCGAGTATGTGCGTATTTTTTCGATTGTCGCCCTGTTTCTCCTGCTGATTGCGTGCATCAACTTTATGAATTTAGCTACAGCGCGGTCAGCCTTACGAGCCAGGGAAATTGGGGTCCGGAAAGTGATTGGCGCCCTACGAAGTTCACTAATTGGCCAGTTTATCAGCGAATCATTTGTAACCAGTCTATTGGCTGTTGGATTGGCGCTGAGCCTGGTCTGGATAGCATTGCCGCTGTTCAATACAGAGTTTAATAAACAATTGACCCTTCAACCAACCGACCCCGCGCTTTGGCTGATTGTAGTAGGGCTTGTTTTGTTGACGGGCTTATTATCAGGTAGTTATCCAGCTGTGTTTTTGTCTTCCTTGCAACCAGCCAAAACATTGAAGGGTACGTTAAGACTAGGGACTGGCCCGGTGCTATTTCGGCGGGCGCTGGTTATCGTTCAGTTCACCTTATCGACCTCACTCATTGTTGGGATGATTATTCTGGGGCGACAGATGCAGTATTTACAAACCAAAAATTTGGGTATGGATCGTGAGAACGTCGTTGTGATTCCATTGGAGGGCGAAATCCTTAAGCCAGGTCGCGCCGAACTAGTCCGTCAACGGGCTCTGCGACTTTCAGGCGTTGCATCGGCGGCTACGGTCAATCACTTACCAACAAATATTCAGGGCGGTTCGGGCGATTTAAACTGGCCGGGAAAAGACCCTGGCCAAAAGGCAGAAGTATCCGCCGATTTTGTTGGGCCTGATTTTGCCAAAATGATGAACATTAAATTGCTGGCTGGTCGTGATTTTCAGGTAAATCGCCCGGCTGATTCGGCGGGTTATCTGGTCAATGAGTCAGCGGCTAAGCTGATGAGGATGACGAATCCGATTGGCAAGGAAATCGATTTCTTACGAGGAAAAGGGCCAATCATTGGTTTGCTCCAGGACTTTCATTTGCAATCACTGCATCAAAAGATCACGCCCTTAATTCTGGCGTTTGATGATGGCAATGCCAGCTACTTATTGATCAAACTAAAAGCTGGCCAAACCTCACCAACACTAACCAGTCTGGAACGGTTAATCAAACAGGCTAATCCGACTTACCCATTTACCTATCTGTTTTTGGATGAAGCGTATGGGCGATTATATAGTAGAGAGCAACAAGTAACGACGCTGATCAACTCGTTTGGCGTACTGGCTATATTCATTTCCTGCCTGGGATTATTCGGCCTGGTCGCGTTCATGGCCGAACAACGCACGAAAGAAATCGGAATTCGCAAAGTGCTGGGCGCATCGGTGACAAGCCTTGTGACACTGCTTTCGAAGGATTTCCTGAAACTGATTTTGATCGCTATTGTCATTGCTTCGCCCATTGCCTGGTACGCCATGAACCGTTGGTTGCAAAGCTTTGCTTACCGAATTGATCTCGATTGGTGGGTGTTCGCCTTAGCGGGCTTATTAGCTGTTAGCATTGCGTTGCTAACAATCTCTTTCCAGAGTGTCAAAGCGGCTTTAATGAATCCAGTGAAGAGTCTGCGCAGTGAGTAGCGTAGGACCCCAAAACCTTATGACTAAATTCTTACGAGTTGGCGCTTGTCAAACGCCGGAGATTATCGGAGATATAGAAGCTGCCCTTCGTTGTATACGCTCCTTCGTTGACGAGCGGGCTAAGGACGAGAAAATTGATCTGTTCCTATTTCCTGAATGCTTCCTGCAAGGCTATCTTGTTGAACAAACCCACCTTGAGCGGTATGCACTTGCGCTGGATTCGCCCACAATGACCACCATACTGGCGCAACTTGCGACCATTGAAGCAACCCTGGTGTTTGGCCTCATTGAGCAGAAGAATGATCGTTATTTTAATACGGCGGTGGTGATCAGGAAGGGGATTATCATAGGAGCTTACAGGAAAACACACCTTACGGCCGGCGAGTCACTTTTTGACGCGGGCAATGCGTATCCAGTTTTTGACCTGGAAGGCGTCAAATTTGGGATTAACATTTGCTATGATACACAGTTTGCCGACGCTGCTGCTGCCATTCGTGTTCAGGGTGCTCATTTACTGCTGGTACCCGCCCAGAATATGATGAAGAAAGCGTCGGCTGAAAAATGGAAACTTCGCCATAACCCGATGCGTGCTGAACGTGCAAAAGAAACAGGGATGTGGCTAATCTCGGCTGATGTTACAGGAATGCGAGGGACTTTACGAGTTGGATACGGCCCAACGGCGGCTATCAATCCTTCAGGTGAAGTAGTCGCTCAAGTACCACTGCTCGAAGTAGGGATGATTGTGGTAGACGTACTTTTACCGTAACTAATTACCTGTCCGTTGAAGGACAATGCTGTGTCCGTAAACGGACATATTTAGCAGATTAGACTGCTGTTAAACGCCCAAAATAGCGCATCCAGGCTATGTTGGCTATTTGGCCGCAGATTTGTACGATAAAATATAAACTAATCAGCGAAAGCCATGCGTCGCACGTATTTAGGCGAGTTTGAAGAGGTTGTTCTATTGATGGTAGCCATTCTGGATGGAGAGGGCTATGGCGTTACCGTCAGTCAGGCACTAGAGGAGCACACGGGGCGGATTGTTACGTTTGGTACCGTCCATAACACGCTCATCCGTCTGGAAGAGAAAGGCTTCGTGACCTCGGAATTGGGCGGAGGCACTGCTGAAAGGGGTGGACGGCGCAAGCGCCTGTTCCGGGTAACGGCCTTAGGGAGTCGGGCGCTTCAGGAGATTCAACAGCTTCGTCAGGAGCTTTGGCAACTGATTCCACCCAAAACGCTTCAACTCAGCGGCTCATGAATCCACAGGATGCGAACCGAAACGTCGGATCGCCACCGCGCTGGGCGCACTGGCTTTTAACCAAGCTTCATCCCCAGGAAACCCTGGAGGAGGTGGAAGGCGATCTGGACGAACTGTACACGTACTGGTACGATCGGGCGGGCCGGACGCAGGCTACTCTACGCTATATACTGAATGTCGTATCGGTGTTGCCACCCTTTGTGCGCCGACGGAAAACGGATAAACAACAATACGAACAACTTTCATCCTTCCATCCTGACATGATTCGGAATTATTTGAAAATCGCCTTTCGAAACTTGATTAAAAATCGGGTCTATTCGGCTATCAACATTATCGGCCTTACCACAGGACTGGTGGTCGGCATTTTTGTGCTGCTTTGGGTGCAACATGAACTTAGTTACGACCGCTTTCACCGAAATACTCCTCATATCTACCGGGTACTAACGAACGTAGGAAAAGGAGACAGCCGGGAAATCTGGTCGCATACGCATGCCCCCTTAGCCACCTTTGCGAAAGCCGACGTGCCGGAAATTAAAAATGCGGTACGTATTCGGGATAATCGGGACTTTGTTCAATTCACGCATGGCGATAGACAGCTTATCGACGATAAGAAAGCCTACGTAGACCCTTCGTTTTTTACTTTTTTCGATTTTAAGCTACTACAGGGCAACTCAAACTATCCCTTCCAGGGCGATCATTCGGTGGTGTTAACCGCAACGACGGCGCAACGCTATTTCGGTCATGAAAACCCGATCGGTAACGTGCTGATGGCCGATACGAAAGAGCAATTCGTAGTAACAGGGGTGCTGGATGATTTTCCGGAAAACTCAAGCATTCAGTACGATATGCTATTTCCTATGAATCTCTATGCCACCCGTTTTACCAGAGACCATAAAGGGAAAACCATCAATGAAGACTGGGGAACGTTTACCTACGATACATTCCTGGAATTAACCCCAGGAACCGCCACCCAATCCGTCGAGCATAAACTGGCCGGGCTGCTTCGTATTCATTTCCGCGATATCGGCATCGACGATCCGTATGCCCTTCAGCCACTGGCGAATATACACCTTTACAAAACCGACGGCAGTGATGGCCTTATTCAGACCGTCAATCTGTTTCTGATCATTGGGATTCTGATCTTGATAGTAGCCTGCACCAACTATGTCAATCTGTCGATGGCCAGGTCGCTGCTGCGAGCGAAAGAGGTAGGCGTTCGCAAGCTGATTGGTGCAGGCAAAGTGCAGTTGTTTGTTCAATTCATTCTGGAAGCAACCTTACTCTTTGCGATCGCGGCAATGGCTACGCTGGTGCTCATGCAACTGCTGATACCTGCCTACAACACCATCGCCAACAGACATATGGTGTTACGTCTTTCTGATCCCCAATTGTGGTCCGTTATCGGCCTGACTCTGGTTGCTACGCTGGCGCTGTCCAGCATTTATCCGGCACTTCTCCTAGCGTCCTTTGATCCGATGCAGGTTCTGAAAGGGAGATTTAGTATGGGCATAAGTACTACATTCTTTCGTAAACTACTGGTCACCGGACAGTTTATGGTTTCGGTAGGGTTGATTGCCGGCACACTGGTTATTGATCGTCAACTGACTTACATCCACACCAAAGAGCTGGGTTACGATAAGGAGTACGTATTCTCAGTAGACATAGGAAAAATGCAGCGACAGGCCCAGCTAGTCAAAGCCGACTTGATGAAGCAACAGGGCGTACGGGGCATTACCTATGCCAATGACCAGTTGGTCAACCTGGGGACCACCACCGGAAAAACGGATTGGGAAGGTAAAAGCCCAGACCAGCGTTTTTTTGTTCACCCGCTTACAGTGGATCAGGATTTTCTTTCTGTCTTCAAATTATCGTTAGTAGAAGGGCAGGGGTTTACCGGTATTGCTTCAGATTCTACCCATTTTATCCTCAACGAAACGGCCGTACGCGAAGCCGGTCTAACTAATCCTATTGGCAAACGATTTACGCTTTGGAATACGGAAGGAACCATTATTGGGGTGGTGAAAGATTTTCATTTTGCCTCGCTGAAGCAGAAAATAGAACCAGCGGTGTTTCAGTACAATCCCGGCAATGAACTGATGTACGTCAAGACAACTGGCGAAGATGCTCCTCAGGCGCTGGCTGCTGTCGAAAAGCGATGGAAGCAATACAACGCAGGACTACCGTTTATGTATTCGTTTCTGGACGACACCTACGACAATCTGTATAAATCAGAACAGCGTACGGGTTGGTTGTTTAGCTTATTCGCTGCTGTAGCTATTCTGATTTCCTGCCTGGGGCTATTTGGCCTGGCAACGTATGCTGCTCAACTACGTACCCGCGAAATTGGCGTTCGGAAAGTGCTGGGCGCCAGCGTTGTCGGTATCGTCCAGTTGCTGGCCAGGGATTTTATTCAGTTGGTGCTCATTGCTATTGTTCTTGCCACCCCATTGATCTGGTACGTCATGAATCAGTGGCTGAAAGAGTTTGCCTATAAGGTGACGCTAGACTGGTGGATTTTCGCTCTAGCCGGACTATTGGCCGTTGGAATTGCCCTGCTGACGGTGAGTTTTCAGAGTATCAAAGCCGCATTGATGAATCCGGTTACCTCCCTGCGGTCGGAATGAAGAATGTAGAATGAAGAGTGAAAAATAAAAGCCTGGCATCTATCATCGTTTACACCTATTCTTCATTCTTCACTCGTCACTCTTCACTATGAAACCACCCCGCTTTGCCCATTGGCTACTGACCCGGCTTCACCCTGAGGAAACTTTGGAAGAGGTCGAAGGCGATCTGGATGAACTGTACACGTACTGGTATGAGCGGGCGGGCCGGACGCAGGCTACCCTACGCTATTTGCTGAACGTAGTATCTGTACTGCCACCCTTTGTGCGCCGACGCAAACGACAAGAAGACTATTATCAAACCCCCTCAATCCTACAACCTACTATGATTCGGAATTATTTGAAAATAGCGCTTCGGAATCTGAAGCGACAAAAAGTCTCAACCAGCATTAATGTGGTTGGTTTGGCCATCGGATTGGCTACCTGCATCCTGATTATGCTGTACGTGCAGGATGAATTATCCTACGACCGCTATAATGACAAGGCAGATCGGATTGTTCGGGTCGGCCTCAAATTGCAGATGAATGGTAAGGACGTTGGTGGATACAGTTTAGGCCAGAATGCCGCTCGGGACTTGAAACAGGAATTTCCGGAAGTACTAAAAGTAACGCGTATCAAGGGGCAGGGAGGTGAGTTTGTCAGCTATGGAACAACCTCATTCAGACAGGATAACCTGCTGCTTGCCGACTCAACTTTTTTTGAGGTATTCACCATTCCCTTCCTGAAAGGAAATCCGAAGCGAGCGCTGACCGAGCCAAATACGGTGGTATTGACCGAAGAAACGGCCCGAAAATACTTCGGCAATCAGGACCCGATTGGAAAAGTCTTGTCATTCGGCAATGACAAGAGGCCATACCGAATTACGGGCGTGGTCAGGAATGTGCCGACGAACTCCCATTTTAAGTTCGATATGCTGGCTACGTTAGTCGGTCAGGATCAAACTATAGATTGGCCGGGATGGCTGTATAGTATAGACTATCAGACTTATCTGCTTCTGCCTGAACATTACGATTATAGACAGTTGGCGGCCAAAATTCCCCAACTCGCTGAAAAACAGATGGGAAGTGAAATACAGCAATTCCTGAAACTCACCCCAAAACAGTTTCGTGAGAAGGGTGATGACTTTGGGGTTTTTCTGCAACCACTCACCGATATTCATTTGTATTCCAGGGCCGAGTCAAGTCAGAGTGGGAATATTATGTACGTATACGTGCTTACGGCCATTGCTGCCTTTATGTTGCTGATCGCCTGTGTGAACTTTATGAACCTGGCTACGGCCACGGCGGTCCGGCGTTCGCGTGAGGTAGGGGTACGTAAGGTATTGGGTTCGGTGAAAGGGCAATTGCAGCAACAGTTTCTGATCGAATCGGTTCTGCTGGCGATGGTGGCACTGATAGTTGGCTTGCTGGTGGTAAGCCTGGCGCTGCCCTTCTTTAATCAGCTGACAGGCAAGACGCTATCAATGAACTTGTTGATCAAGCCATTGATGGCAACTGGTTTAGTTGCGGGCACTGTACTCGTGGGGCTGTTAGCAGGTAGTTACCCGGCTTTTTACCTGTCTTCCTTTAAGCCTGTTTTTGTGCTGAAAGGGCGAGTTACCGCCGGACGCGGCAGCTTTAACCTGCGAAGCGGTTTGGTCGTCTTTCAATTTTTTATCACCATCTCACTCATTATCGCCACCGTTACGGCCGACCGCCAATTGCGCTATATGCAAGCGCAAAAAGTTGGTTTTGATCGCGAACAAGTACTGGTGATTCATGATACGCACATGCTCCGAAATAACGAAACCGTATTTCGCGACAAGATCATTCGATCTCCGCAAGTCGTCACGGGGAGTATTTCAGGGCAGGTACCCGTTGGGAGGACAAACATGGATAACACCACCGTAAGGACCAAAGAAGATCCTGATCAAGGTGTCATGACCCGGTTCTATTTCGTTGATCCTGAATACATTCCCACATTGGGGATGCGTATGGTACAGGGGCGTAATTTTTCGAAAAGTTTCCCGACCGATGCTTCCGCTGTGATTCTGAATGAAACGGCTGTACGGGCGTTAGGCTGGCAAAAGAACCCTATTGGAAGAGAGCTGATCGGCCATACGGATGATAATGGCGTAAATATAATGTACCGGGTTGTTGGTGTTGTCAGCGACTTTCATTTCGAATCCCTGCGGCAGAAGATCGGGCCGTTAGCCATGTTTTTGGGGAGAAACTCAGGCAATATTCTCGTTAAAACCCGTACGGATAAACTTCCGGAGTTTCTGGCTTCGTTGAAGCAGCAATGGGAGTCATTTGCGCCCACCGCCCCTTTTTCCTATTCGTTTCTGGATGACCGATTTGAGCAGGTTTATGTCAGTGAGCAAAAAATAGAACAGATACTAACCCTCTTCTCAAGCCTGACCATTTTCATCGCCTGTTTAGGATTGTTCGGATTGGCTACCTACACCGCCGAACAGCGTACCAAAGAGATTGGGGTTCGGAAAGTACTGGGCGCATCCGTTGGCAGTGTGGTGGCCTTACTCTCCAAAGACTTTCTCAAACTCGTTCTGATCGCGCTGGTGCTGGCTTCCCCCATTGCCTGGTGGGGCATGAATCAATGGCTAAAGGAATTCGCCTATAAGGTTACGATTGACTGGTGGATTTTTGCCCTGGCGGGTTTGCTGGCGATTGGCATTGCCTTGCTAACAGTGAGTTTTCAAAGCATCAAAGCCGCGTTAGTTAATCCAGTCAAGAGTTTACGCAGTGAATAACAGGGAGCGTGGTTCAGGGAGCAGATACAAGGCGTAAACCCTTTTCCTCACTCCCTGCACCGCGCTTTTAACCATGAAATCTATGACTCCGCCCCGCTTTGCTCATTGGCTCTTAACTCAACTCCATCCCGACGAAACGTTGGAGGAAGTTGAGGGAGATCTGGGCGAATTGTACACCTACTGGTACGAGCGGTCGGGCAAAATCCAGGCTACGCTATGGTATCTGCTCAATGTAGTATCGGTATTGCCGCCCTTTGTGCGGAGACGAAAACCTAAACAATCGCCTTACCGTCAAGACGTATCAAGCCTACAGCCTACAATGATTCGAAATTATTTAAAAATTGCCTGGCGGAATCTCACAAAAAACAAGGTGTATTCTGTCATTAACATTGGTGGCTTGGCTGTTGGCATGGCCGTCGCGATGTTAATTGGATTATGGATATACGACGAGCTGACGTTCAATCAGTACCACCAAAACTATAGTCGCATTGCTCAGGTGATGCGTCATGAGTGGTTTGACGGCAAAAAAGAAACAGGTGGACAGTCGAGCCCGATGCCTCTTGGAACGGAGCTTCGGGCCGCTTTTGGAGATGAGTTTGATTACGTCGTACTGTCGACAAAACCTGTGAATTACATCATTGCCAGTGGCGATGCAAAATTCAATCAGTCGGGGCGATTTATGCAGGCCGATGCTCCTGAGCTACTTACACTAAGAATGGTACAGGGTAGTCGGGCGGGGCTTCACGATCTAAATACGATTCTACTCGCTGAAACGCTTGCTAAAAAACTCTTTGGTGATGGAAATCCGATAAACAGGATCGTCACTATTGATACGCAGGTGAACGTAAAAGTAATTGGCGTATATGAGGATTTACCCATCAGTTCTGATTTTCGGGAGACCGCCTATATTGCCCCGTTTCGCTTGTATGGTTCCCTTAATTCGTGGGTCAAAGACGCCAGAGATAACTGGGGTGATAACTCATTTCCGATTTATGTCCAGATCGCACCCAACAAGACATTCGAACAAGTATCGGCTCGTATAAAAGGAGCTATGCTGCCTCATTTGAAGGCAGAGAAAGCAGCTTCCAAACCAGAAGTATTTCTGCATCCGATGCCTAACTGGCATCTGTTTTCGACCTTTGAAAATGGGTTATCTATAACGAGTGAACCCATGAAATACGTCCTGTTTTATGGCGTAATCGGGCTGTTCGTCCTGTTGTTAGCCTGTATCAATTTTACAAACCTATCGACCGCCCGCTCCGAAAAACGAGCCAAAGAAGTGGGCATCCGCAAAGCGGTCGGTTCGGTACGTGCCCAGCTAACGAGCCAGTTCCTAAGTGAGTCTGTGCTTGTATCAATGGTTGCTTTTGGGATTTGTTTGGGGTTGGTTCAGCTGGCATTGCCCTGGTTTAATCGAGTGGCAGACAAACAGATCGTGATTTTATGGGCCAATCCCATTTTCTGGCTGGTCTGCATTGCCTTTGCTCTGTTTACTGCCTTATTATCAGGAAGTTATCCTGCTTTTTATCTGTCGTCTCTTCAACCTGTTCAAACCCTGAAAGGACTATACAGTTCGGGTTCTCTTTCTGGATGGCATTCGGCGGTTGCTTCCCGTAAAGTATTGGTCGTGTTCCAGTTTACCATCTCTACTGCCCTGATTATTGGTACCGCCAGTGTGTATCAGCAGATTCAACTGGCTAAAAACCGACCGGTTGGTTACGACCGAAGTGGCTTATTGAGTTTCCCCGAAAATGGCTTTCTGGGCAAAGAAGACGTTATTCGTAACGAGTTGCTACGTACTGGTGTTGTGGCCGAGGTAGCCGAATCGGCTTATCCACTTACCAACGAAGGTTCTAACAATACAGGCTTTGACTGGAGAGGGAAAACACCCTCTATGAACGATGATTTTGGTACAATCCGGATTTCTGGCGAATACGGGAAAGCGGTAGGGTGGCAATTTGTGGCCGGTCGGGATTTCTCGAGAAAACTTCGAAGTGATTCGTCGGGTCTGATCATTAATGAATCTGCGATGAAGGCAATGGGGCTTCAACAGCCAATTGGCGAACAAGTTCGATCCGAACACTGGCAAAAAGGTACCTATACCATTCTGGGCGTTGTGAAAGATATGGTGATGGCTTCCCCATTTGAGCGGGTTCGCCCTACTATTTTCTCGATTCGAGGAGGCAAGCGATGGATGCTGGTCAAAATTGATGCTCATGTAAGTCTTCATGCAGCTTTGCCAAAACTGGAAGCGGCATTTAAGACTATAGTGCCCGACGTACCTTTCGACTATAAATTTGCCGACGAGGAGTACGCACTCAAGTTTGCTGTTGAAGAACGTATTGGTAAACTGGCTTCTTTTTTTACCATCCTGGCAATCTTCATTTCGTGCCTTGGTTTGTTTGGTCTGGCCTCGTTTATGGCCGAACGGCGTACCAAAGAAATCGGGATTCGCAAAGTACTCGGTGCATCGGCCCTGACAATCTGGCGATTACTTTCCGAGGAGTTTGTTTTGTTAGTGCTTACCGCCTTCGCTATTGCCACGCCTACCGCTTATTACTTCCTTTCGAACTGGCTTCAGAAATACGAATATCATACACACATATCCTGGTGGGTTTTTGCAGGGTCCGGTATCGGTACATTAACCATTACGTTGCTGACAGTCAGTTACCAAAGTATCAAAGCTGCGTTGGTCAATCCCGTGAAAAGCTTACGTAGCGAATAGTGCTTAGTTATCGATCGTCTGATGCAGCGATGTGCTGAATCGTTCGCTCTTTAGTCAAATCCAGCGAAAATCAAGAAAATAGAGCACCTACCTTCAACCATCTGAACCACCTCTAGTCGTCATTCTAACAGGTAATCCATTTCCCCTCGCCAAAAAGCAAAACTATGAAAACCAAACTCCTATCCATTGTATTGATAGTTCTCTGCGTGAGTGCAGGTGTGGCACAGGTTCGTGCGCAGAAGCTGCCCCTGAATACTACGGATGGACTGCTACCCATTCGTATGCAGTTGTCGGTAGAGCAGTACCTCGGTAAGCAAAGTGTTCGGGTGGTCGATCCAGGCAATACCAACTATCCGGAGGTAACGTATGCCAAAATCAAAAATCTACGCTTTCAGAACGGCACCATCGAACTGGAACTGGCCGGGAAGCCCCTCGCTACGGCAGGCGAAGGGGCACGGGGCTTTGTGGGCATTGCCTTTCGCATTGCCGACGACGATACCAAATTTGAATGCATCTACTTACGCCCAACCAATGGACGGGCCGACGATCAGGTCCGGCGAAATCACTCGGTACAGTACATTTCGTATCCCGGCTTTCCCTGGGAGAAAAACCGAAAAGAAACCCCGGAGAAATACGAAGCGTATGTGGATCTGGTTGTTGGTGAATGGACTAAAGTGAAGATTGAGGTACAGGGTGATAAAGCCCGATTGTATGTGCATGGATCTACGCAGCCAACATTGATCGTCAACGACCTGAAGCATGGCTCATCGCAGGAAGGTGCCATTGGGCTCTGGATTGGCCCAGGAACCGATGCCCATTTTGCGAATCTGGTTGTAACGCCAAAACCATAAGTACGGCATGCTACCACGCCCTTCTCCACCCGAGTGGACCAGACAGTTGCTGACCTGGTTACATCCCAGAGAAACCCTTGAGGAGGTGGAGGGCGATCTGGATGAACTATACGTATACTGGTACCGTAAGGCCGGGAAAACGCAGGCTACACTACGCCACGTGCTCAATGTGGTGTCGGTGCTGCCCCCATTTGTACATCGGCGACAACGGCAGGAAGACTATTATCAACAACTATCAACCCTACACCCTACTATGTTACGGAATTATGTCAAAATCGCTTTTAGAAACCTGCTGCTCAACAAAGCCTATTCAGCGATCAATATTGTTGGGTTGACGATTGGCATGATCGGCTGCCTTGCCATTGGTCTGTTTGTATGGGACGAATGGAAATTCGATAAAACGATTCCGAACGGAGAGAATATTTATCGCATTTATACGGAAAGAACCAAAGATAATACAACCACGAAGCAAGCCGTTGTGGCTCCGGCCTATGCCAGCTTTCTGCAACAGCACTATCCTGAAGTTGATACTACTACCCGAATACTAATGGCTCCCGACCGGTTTCTGATGGAACTAGGCAGCCAAAAAAACTATGAGGACAAGGGCTGGTTTGTGGAGCCGTCGTTTCTACAGGTATTCGCTTTGCCCCTGGAAAAGGGGACGGTTACTGGTATTCTGGATGTTCCGAGAACAATTGTTCTTTCCAGCGAACTGTCAAAAAAGTATTTCGGCAGGGAAAATCCTGTTGGTAAAACCATTAAAATCAACACGTTCGATTATACCGTAAAAGGCGTATTGGCACCATTGCCGGATCACTTTCATCTGGATTTTCATTTCCTGATGTCTTTTTCCAGCGTGGGTATACCACCGAATCGAATGGAGAGATGGACCTGGAACCAGTTTTTTACGTATGTGAAAGTGAAACCGGGAACCGATATTGACCACCTGCAGAACAAGTTACAGGCGTATGTAAAAACCGAGATTATCAAACCCGGCGACACCGTCATGCTGCCTTTTTTTCAGCAACTCCACGATATTCATCTTGGCTCGGCTGATTTTACGTTCGACAATGCCATTCGCGGGAATGAAAGTTATGTGAATGCCTTGATGATCGTTGCGCTGTTTGTGCTGGTTATTGCCTGTTTCAATTTTATCAATCTGGCCACCGCAGTCTCATTCAGGAGAGCCCGGGAAATTGGCGTACGGAAAGTTGTTGGTGCAGGACGTCGGCAACTCGTTTTCCAATTTCTGGGCGAAACGATTTTGATAGCCACGATAGCAATGCTCATCGCGGTAATGGCTTTGTTCATCGTAGTTCCGGCATTGAATCGCTTCACGGGTAAAGCCATTTTCTTTAACCCCTTTGCCGACCCGGAACTGGGTCTGTTGCTGGTAGGAGCAACCCTATTGGTGGGTATACTGGCGGGTAGCTATCCGGCCATCATCGTGTCTGGTTTTCAGCCAGTGAAGGTGTTGAAAAATATACGGCTATCTCAAAACGGTACATCCTGGTTCAGACAGGGGCTGGTTGTTGTCCAGTTCGCGCTTTCTTCCTTGCTTATTATTTCGACCATTGTTGTGTTCCGGCAAACCCAGTATATGAACAATAAGGATCTGGGATTCAGTAAAGAACAACTGATCTATTTTCAGGCACAGGGCGACGTAGCCGGAAAAGGACTGGAAACGTTTAAGACCGAACTTAGACGATCCCCCAATGTGCTGGCTGTTACCTCCGGCTATGGCCTTCCGGGCGACCAGTTTGCGGGAGATGGCGTTACCATTCCGGGTAAGAATGCCGAAAAGGAATACTCCGTAAACATGTTTATCGGTGATCATAGCTATGTAAAAACACTGGGTCTGCAACTGATTGCGGGCCGGGATTTTTCCAAAGACATGTCGACCGATGTGCGGGAAGGCTTTATCATCAACGAAACGGCGGTGAAGGAATTCGGCTTTGGTTCTCCCGAAAAAGCGTTGGGCCAGCGGATAAACTGGCATGAATGGGTACCCGCCGACACGTCAAATCCGATTAAAAAAGGAAGAATAGTGGGGGTAGTTCGGGACTTTCACTACACAAGCCTTCATGAGAAAGTCACGGCGACGGTGATCCACATGGTACCGCAGGAGGTATTTAAGGTGGCCGTAAAGGTTAGAGAAGCCGATATGCAGCAAACGATAGTGTATATCAATACGATATGGAGCCGGTTCTCGCCCAATTTCCCTCTGGATTATAAGTTCATGGATGAGACCTATGGGAAAATGTATAGCACCGAAGAAAAACTGAGCGAGTTACTCTGGGTGTTTGCCGTGCTTGCCATTACCGTAGGCTGTATGGGATTGTTCGGGCTTGCGGCCTTCAGTATAGAACAACGTGTTAAAGAGATCGGAATCCGGAAAGTATTGGGCGCCAGTGTACTTACCATCGTGGCACTGCTTTCCAGGAATTTTATCGTGCTGGTTGGCCTGGCTTTTGTGATCGCCACACCGGTAGCCTTGTGGGCAATGGGCAGTTGGCTGAACGATTTTCCGTATCGGATTTCCATTGACTGGTGGATTTTTGCGCTGGCGGGTGGATTAGCTGTAGGAATTGCCTTATTGACGGTCAGCTTGCAGAGTATCAAAGCGGCTTTGGTTAATCCAGTGAAGAGTTTGCGCAGTGAGTAAGTGTTGACTGGAATTTTAGCCGAGTTTTTTTCAACTAAATCCCTGATAACGTAAAAAGATTACGTTGTCAGGGATTTAATATTGCTCAGGCTTTAGCGACTAGCTCATGAACATACAGATTTACAAAACGTCAGAAGCCGAAATAGAGCCTTTTCGGGTGTTGTTTCTACAGGAAATCAACGCCCAGTTTGTGTGTAACAAATGCCACCAATATGGCTGGGCCGATGTGTATCTATTTACGATCGACGACACCAAAGTTGGCTATGGATCGATTTGGGGAACAGATCGACGGGAAGATCGGGATACGATCTTTGAATTTTACGTTCTACCGCCATTTAGAAAATTCGTGAATTTACTTTTTCCAAAATTCACTTCGGTTTCGGGAGGTAGTTATATAGAAAGCCAAACTAATGACGCGCTCTTAGCCGCTATGACGTACGAATACGCTCGTAACATCAATGCCGAAGCTATTCTTTTTGAGGATCATATTACCACAAATTTTACTGTTTCGGACGCCATTTTTCGTCAGCGAACGGGCGATGATGAATCGGATGATGATAGTCCTTACGTGCTGGAACAGAACGGAGTTATCGTGGCCAGCGGGGGATTGATGCTGAATTACAACATGCCTTTTGCCGATGTTTATATGCAGGTAAAAGAAGACTTTCGGCAACAGGGATTGGGTAGCTTGCTGGTACAGGAATTAAAAAAAATGGCTTATCTCATGGGGCGGGTCCCAGCCGCCCGGTGTAATACAAACAACCCGATTTCTAAGGCTGCACTCCAGAAAGCAGGCCTGCGGGCGTGTGGGTTCCGATTGAAAGGGGAACTTGTAAACAACTACTAATGAATGAACAGGAGACGTACTGAATCAGCTCTTAAAGCCCTAACATGGAAGAACAAATTGCTCATGAATTGATTGAACTGGCCCAGCATGATTTAGCCGTTCGGGAACGATTGCTGACAGAGAATAAGCTATCAGGTGGCTATAATTCAGAAATGGAAGCCGTTCATAAAGCGAATGCTGCCCAACTACGGGAAATCATTTCGTTGATTGGATGGCCAACCCGGTCGAAGGTTGGTGCGGAAGCCAGCGATGCGGCCTGGCTTATTGTGCAACATTCGATTGGGGAGGCTTCATTCATGCGAGCCAGCTATCAATTGATGCTGAATTCAATGGATGACATCAACCCGCAAAACGTAGCCTATCTGTATGACCGGATTTGTTATTTTGAGGGAAGACCCCAGCGGTACGGCACCCAGTATGGTGATAGACAAATGTATCCGGTCGAGGATAAGGCAGTCGTGAATATACTCCGGGAAGAACTAAAGCTACCCCTCATTGCCTCAACAGATATAATTGAGGATACGAATGCTGAAAAGTCAGGCGATTTGCATACGGACGCTGGCTTCAACGCGTGGCGACGAGAAGCAGGCTGGATTTAAACGGGATTTATCGATCACTTTTTGGTGAGTATCTTTTTGATGCCCTCACACATTGACTTAATCCGCCGATAAGACGCATCGGAATTGTCTCCTTTATCTAGTTCTATCCGTACTTTACCAGGCGATTCTTCCAGTTTGAATTTGGTGTGATCGTCCAGGGTGGTTGTAACGTCTACGTGATCTCCGGAAAAACTACTGGGAGCTACCTGGGTATTGATAAAGTTCTGAACACGCTCGGTTTCGTGTTTATCGAATTTGGCAAAAAACTCATACGTATCATCGGAGTCAGTGACCGAAATTTTACGATCATCACCGTCGCAGCAGGCCAGTAGAGCGATGATAAAAAGAAGCCCGGATAGTCTTAATATGTATTTCATTTGGATTTGTGTTTTACAAGGAACTATGCAATGTACAGTAGCGGATTAATTCCCCAAATTCAAAATACATCAGCGGCAGTTTTACAGGATAAATGAAAGTGAGCAGAATCAGTTAACCAGACGAGAGTCTTGAGTCTTGAAAAATATAACCTGTTCTAAATCAAAATCTTTAAATAAAAACAGCAATACGAATGGAAACGACTAACGTAACGATTAAAAATGCCTGGCCTTACCAGCAGGATAAAATGAATTTGCCAGTTCCTGATCTGGAAACGGCCATCCCTTTTTACGAAACGATTATGGGATTTCAAGTGGTTGCCCGGAAAGATGCTCCATACAAATCGGCTACGCTGGATAAGGGTGGCTTTCAGATTGGGCTGGCCGAAAATGGCGGTGACCCAACGCAGGACGGTTGCTTCTTCGAGGTCGACGATGTCGAAAAGGCGTTTGCGGAGTTAAAGGCGAATGGCCTGGAAAAAAGCGAACCGAAATTTGACCATCAAAAACATGGAACTACAGACTGGAAAGTCTTTTTTGTCGTGGCTCCCGACGGGCTTTGCTACTGCTATGGTGAACGACAAAACTGACTGCTGATTGAGAATTGTGTGCGATTGGGTGGTAGAAATCTTGTTAGATATGAGAGAGTTATGGCTTTTGCGTAGAATAGTATTACTTTGTTTTGCTGACTATCTAAGCCATTAACACACGCATAATGCCTACTAATCCACCCATCGAGCCACGTCTTTTTCCTGGAGTTACCATCTCAAGCACATTTACGGATTTAAAGCAACATCGGGAGGCCTTGATTACAACGATTAAAGCGCATGGGCTGACCGATATTGCGATGGAGAATGATGCCGCAAAATTCATGGATGTCATTGATTCATCCCTGCAAATGGTTCGAGATGGCTCTGCTTACGTTGGTATCATTAGCAAAAAATACGGGCAGATCCCTCCAGACCCCATTAGAAACCCGGATAATCTATCCATCACCGAATTAGAGTTTAATGAAGCACTAGAACGTGGCCGTCCCATCCTGCTTTTCATTATGAGTAGGGATCATTTAGTTCATGAGGACGACATCGAACCTGATCCCGGGAAAAAGGAACAACTCAAGGCGTTTATTGAACGAGCTAAAAAAATGGGGGCTGACTCCAAAGTTCATCGTGTTTATGCTGAGTTTGACAGCCTGGATAAGTTCAAGGAAAAAATCGGTCCATCCATTGCCAGTATTCGTAGGTATCTGGACGAGCATGCTAAAGCTACCCTCAATGCCATCGTAATTCCTACCGAGGTACTAGCGTTATTACTTGATCCCATCCCCAAACCACCTACTCTTTATGCAGAACCCGCTTATATTGGATCGCATACGTTCGTGGGGCGCGATGCTCAGTTAGAAGCCCTGAACGACTGGGCGCGACCGGCTGATTCGCATACGATCCTGCTTTTCGAGGCCATTGGTGGGAACGGCAAAAGCATGCTCACCTGGGAGTGGACAACCAAGCACGCGACGAACGTACGCAAGGATTGGGCGGGGATTTTCTGGTATTCGTTCTACGAAAAGGGGGCCATCATGGCTGACTTCTGCCGACGAGCGCTAGCTTACATGACGGGCCGACCTCTGGACGAGTTTCAAAAGAAAAAGACTCCTGAATTAAAGGAACTGCTGCTCCACCAACTGAATGACCGACCATGGTTATTGATCCTGGACGGGCTGGAACGGGTGTTAGTCGCTTACCACCGGATTGACGCTGCGGAGATACCCGATGAAGAGTTGAATACCCCAACGGACAAGATTGTCAACCGCAACCCTTGTTCCTGTATTCATACCGACGATGATGATTTGCTTCGTTCACTCGCATCGGCTGCTCCGTCTAAGCTGCTGGTCAGTTCCCGTCTGGTTCCCCGAGTGCTTGTCAATGCGGCCAACCAACCCATTCCCGGTGTTCAGCGGATTCTGCTGCCGGGTTTGCGACCGACTGATGCGGAAAAATTGTTTCGTTCCTGCGGTATAACGGGTAATTCTGAGGAGATTCAGCGCTACCTGACAACCAACTGCGACTGCCATCCGTTGACTATTGGCGTACTCGCAGGGCTGGTCAATAACTATTTACCAGATAAAGGAAATTTCGATGCTTGGGTTGCCGACCTATCCGAAGGTGGCCAACTCAATCTCGCCGACCTGGATCTCATTCAGAAGCGAAACCACATTCTAAAAGCTGCCCTGCATGTGCTCTCGGAGAAAAATCGCCAATTACTCTCTACTCTTGCGCTTTTGTCAGAAGCGGTCGATTACCAAACGATTTCGGCCTTTAATCCGCATTTGCCTCCGGAGCCGGATAAAGTGACCGAACCTAAAAAGCCTGAACTTGGTAAGTATTGGAAAATTGAATCTGATTCTGAAAATGCTCACTTGCAACAGCAATATGAAGCCGACTTGAAGCAGTGGAAAGCGTATCAGAAGGCGCAGGAAAGATGGCGCTACTCCATAGAATACCGAAACGCCCCAAAGGAATTAACTAAAACAATCCGCGACCTGGAACAGCGAGGATTGTTGCAATATGATCACAACACCAAGCGCTATGATCTACATCCCGTTGTGCGGGGTGTAGCTGTTGGGAGCCTCAAGCCCGAAGAAATAGAACAGCATGGTCAGCGTGTAGTTGATTACTTTTCGGCCCAGGTTCATAATCCCTATGAGGAAGCCGAGACGATTGATGATATACGTTATGGGCTCAATATTGTACAAACTCAGCTCAAGATGTGGCATTACCAGGAAGCCTGCGATAATTATAGAGGAGACTTAGCCTCTGCACTTTTTTTTAATCTTGAAGCCTACACTGAAATTTTGTCTCTGCTTCGGCCTTTTTTTCCTAATGGATGGGGTATATTACCTACTGAACTTGATGAGAATGATGGTTCATATCTAGCTCATATAGCGGCTCTTGCTTTAACTAATATAGGAGAATCGGAAGAAGGCCTTAAAGCTACTAATTTATCCATTTTATGTGATCTGAATGTTTTGAACTTGAATTACCTTCAGATTGCTCTTGCCAATGCTTCAAAAAATTTAAATAGCCAAAACCACTTTGCTGCGGGGAAACGAATGATAGATTTTGCCCTTTTACTAGTTGCCATAGACGAAGACGATAAATCACTCTTTGCTGACCGACTAGATATGTTTGAAAATCTTTCTCGTTTTGGACAATGGACTGCTGCTAAAGATATGTGGAATCTTCTCGATCCGATGAGCCGGAATTGGACTCGTACAATCTATCGTCCGGGCCGTGCGGAGTATTGTTATGCTCAGTTTCGGTTCTTTGAAGGAGATTTTAGAGAAGAATATCTCATTCATGCGGAAAAGTTGGCCACGGAAGGTAAGAATCGTAGTATTATACGTGATATACATAAGCTACGTGGGGCATGGCGAATGGAACAAGGTGAATGGCAGCTTGCTGTCGAGAGCCTTAACGAAGCAGTTCGGATGGTGCGTGTTGTTGGACAATCAGATTCTGACTCGGAGACTTGGCTCGCGCTAGCTAAATTTCACCTTAATCAGCTTTCTGATCCACTTGAAGAAGCTGAACGGCTTACCCAATTGAATTCTGGTAGCCGTTCACTGGCCGAGTTGTGGTTTGCTATAGGTAACTTGGCGCAGGCAAAGGTTCACGCTCTTAAAGCCTACAGATGGGCCTGGGCCGACGGTGAGCCGTATGTGTATCGCTATGAACTAAACAAAACAACGGAGTTGCTGAATCGGATGGGTGTGGAAGTTCCAAACCTGTCTCCTTATGATCCGGCTAAAGAGGAGAAGTTTCCCTGGGAAGATCAAATAGAGGCTTTGATTGAGAAATTGAAAGCTGAAAAGGCTAAGAAGGATGAATTGTCATCCGAAGATGATCTGTAATTCTGAAGCTATTTAAGCATTCTCAAATGGGTGTGAATCGGTATTTTTTGTCATCCCGACAAGGGAGGAATCTTAGGCTCGATTACTAAGAAACGTTAAGATCCCTCCGTTGTCGGGATGACAAAAAAAGTTTCTCTATGACACTTTATCCAATAACCAACCCTGCGCTAATCCGGGTTTTCCGCCTGCCGCATCTTAGGGCTTTTAATTTCTTTTTGGCCTAGTTTATAGAAAGCTGTGAGCCGGAGATTCTGGTTCTGATAGCGATTCGTCTGTAATTGGTGGAAGGCGTTTGTTGTGATTTCTTCGTTGAGGAAGGTGTATCTGGATAGGGGAGTGTCCATCCGCAAACTCATCGTAAATCGCTCATTCGCCGATTTCTTGCTGAACGTCAGACTGTAGTATTTCCAGCCGGAGCGATACCCTTGCAGACTAATGCTGTTCGAGTCGAAGAAACCATAGAAGTCGATGCTGTAACTCTTCGGGAGTTTGTGGCTGTAGTTCAGTACCAATTGCCGCATCAGGCCGCTGTTACTTACTTGTAATGCGGGACTTTCTAACTGAACATGTTGGATCGTTAACGTACCGCCAAGGCTAATTTTGGGAGAGGGTTTCCAGGTCAGATTAACCGACAAGCCCAGCCGTTTATTCCGGCCAATGTTTTGAAACGTACTCTCAAAAACACCATCAGGTCGTGCCGTTCGAATGGTTTCAATGCTGTTTTGATTATGGTTATAAAACAGGGTAATGTCCGTAAATAAGCGGACGCCATTTCGGGAATAACTAAGCTGATACCGGCGGGTGATTTCAGGGTGGAGGTAGGGATTGCCAGACTGGACGTTAAGCGAGTCGCTTCGGTTTACGGTCGGGTTGAGATACGTAAAATAGGGGCGAACCAATTTGACCGTATACCCCAGTTTCAGCGTACTTTTTTGATCCAGATTTCGGCTGATCAACAGGTTAGGGACAAGGTTCTGGAAAGAAGGCAGTTGCAGGAAATTGTCTTTAAAGGTGGCATTCAGATCGGTTTTTTCGTAACGGAGTCCGGCCATCAATTGCCAGGTCTTTAGCTGAAACCTGAAATTAGTGTACAGGGCATAAATCTCACTTCGATACGAAAACGCATTTGATCGGATTGGGTCATTTGTATAAGCCTGATTGTTAAAATTATAAATACCAAACTGACTGTCGCTTACGAGATTTTTTTGCGTGAGTTTGCCACCCGTTTCCCATGTCAATTTATCTGTAAATGAGTGTGTATAATCAGCCTGAATCATGAGGTCGCGGTTCCGGGTTTTACTGTCGAAATTTTCCTGGTAAGGCGTTTGGTCATTGGCTACTTGTGAAACATCGTAGCGATTAATGTTATTGCTAATCAAATACGTGGCCAGCAGCGAAAACTCTCGCTTCGACGATCTGATCCGTTTGTTTGCTGACGTACTGGTATAGCCCGTCGTGAAAACATGACTAAATGCGGGTGTAGATGTTGCTATTTCCCGTTGAAATGAAGGCAGAAACCGCTCGTTTTCTGCATAGAAATTAGTGGAAACGACATCACTTTGATTGGCCAACGACCGCGGGCGATACCCGATACTAATTGTGTTGAGCGAATCGAGACTGTATAATACGGTAGCCCCACCAAAGAAATAATTACCTGTGTTTCGCGATTCGTTTTTCTGAAAAATCTTGACTTGCTCCGTTTCCCGTTCCAATACAGAGCCATTTCGGTTCCAGTATGTTTGGTAAAATCCGTCCAGCTTTACCAGCCATTTATTGAATTTGCTCTGCACATTACTCATCACCGCTTCGTTCCGGTTGCCCAGCACTATACTCGCATTCCCGTTTGTTATGTTATCCCTTACTTTTCGGGTAACGATGTTCACCACGCCATCAGAACCTTCTGCATCGTAGCGTGCGGATGGATGGGTGATAACCTCCACTTTGACAATGCTTTCGCCAGAAATCGACTTCAACGCATCGGCTACCGATGAGGCATAGATGTCGGACGGTTTTCCATCGATAAAAACCCGGATGTTGGAACTGCCTCGCATCGAAAGTCCGCCGTTCGCATCCACCGATAGCATAGGTACTTTGCGCAACACATCCGACGCATCGCTGCCAGCAATACCTGGCAAGCTTTCCACATTGAATGTAAGTCCGTCTACCCGTTGCTCAATGAGCGGCTTTTGGCCTCTAACAGTCACTGTTTGCAGGTTTTTTGCATCCTGACTAATACCAATAGTGCCTAAGTCAATTGCCGGACGTTGCTCATTTACGGTCCAGGTTGGCGTATGAAAAGACTGGTAACCTACGGCACTAAACGCAAGAGAATAGGTGCCATATCGGAGGCTATTTAGTACGAACTTCCCCAGGCTATCTGTAAGCGTTCCGTCAATGAGCTTGCCTTGTTGAAACAGGGAAACGGTCGCAAACGGAATCGCCTTAGTAGTAATAGAATCAATAAGAATTCCAGTTGCAGATCCCAGACTATCAATACGTTGTGCTTTTAATGGAGACCAATGAATAATGACCAAGAAGAGGAAGAATGCAAAGCGTTTCATAACGATTGGCGTTGGAATGATCAGGTGGAGTCTCCAATCAGGGGTATAGTTCGTCCAAGGCCTATGAAGACACAGGCTGACTGGCGCATGCTGGATCTGTGAGGACACAGACCTTGGGAAAAGGCGAGTTTTAGTCCCTCCCCTGAAAAATAGGGGAGAGGGGTTGGGGTGGGGTACAGCTTACGGATTCGTCGGGTAATTCGGGATGTTCCTGCCGAGGTAGATGTGCCGTTCGGCTTTATACATGTTACCGACATCTATGAGAGTTAGAATGCCGTTGCCGCCCCTATTTTCCAGCTTCTGTCGTTTCTCGGGGGTTAGGAGAGGGTCATTAGCAAATAGATATTCATCAATGTAATATTCATTGAGACCAGGTTCTTTGACAGTAATATGGATGTGAGCTGGGTCAGTACGGCCGGGGTAAGGAGCGGGACGGAGAGTGACAAACTTGTACTCGCCTTTTTCGTTTGTGCGCATCCAGCTACGTATGGACCCATGCCGTTTCTCCCAGCCTTTTGCGCCCTCTTTCGGACTGTAATGACCCGTTTCATCAGTATGATAGATGTATAAAATAACACCTGGGGCTGGCGTTTTGCCATCTGCTTTATAAACAATCCCATTGATACCCAGCGGTTTCTTGCCAGTCCAGGTAGCATCGGGCATTTTTACGAAACTGTCCAGCTTGTCGAATGGAACCGGACTTTCGTAAATCGCTTCGCAACCTTCGCAGGGGCCACCTACTTTTTTGTCCTGACCAAATGCGTTCAGCGTAAGAGTCATTGTGGCGATAAGCAGAAAAAAAAGTTGATTTTTCATGAGACGAGTTGATCAAAGGTATTAGCAGCAGGTTGGCTGATGCCTGAACAAAGCAACGGTAAGCGTTTGTCATCCCAAAAAATAGTAGACCAACGGCCAGAAAAATAGACGAGTTGCAAGAGCTAATTACTTTCCTCTACTTTTTTGGTCGTTGGTCGATATAATTTTCAGGGTGTTTTTCTTTTGCGTTCATTTACATAGACTTACAGCTGATGTTGACATGGATTTCCTGGACAGACGAATAAAAATTCCGCTTTCGAACCGAACCATTCCAATTAAGTATGCACTGGTGCACACGGCCTATTGGGTGCTGATTACAGGCTTTTTCCTGTACGAAAAACGGTATCTGATTTATAAGGCAGGTTTGCCTTATTTTGCGGCTTGTGTAACTATCAGAGTTAGTTTGCTGATTGGCATTGCCTACCTCAATCTGCACTACTTTTTGCCGCGCTATTTACTGACAGGGCGCTATCTCCGCTATTTCTCATTGGTACTCCTGTCAATCTTTGGCTATTTGCTGGTACAGGCTTTTTATGATTATATCATTTACGGATTCGTTATTGCCCCGACGCAAAATCGGAACTGGATCGAAACGCTGTCGTACAATTTTTTCAGTACGTTATGGTATCTGGGACTGATGGTGCCTCTAAAACTAAGCATCGACTGGTATGAGCAGCAGCGCATGCTTCAGAAAATAACGGTGGAGAAATTACAGGCCGAAGTGAACTTCCTGCGCTCGCAGGTGAACCCGCATTTTTTGTTCAATATCCTCAATAATCTTTATGCGTTAACACTTAAAAAATCGGACCTGGCGCCAGATATGGTCCTGAAGTTATCCGATATGATGGAGTATATGCTCTACGATAGCGATGAGGCCAGGGTGCCTCTTGAAAAAGAAATCAGCTATTTGCAGAATTACATTGAACTGGAAAAAATCCGTTGTGGCGACCATTCGAATATCGAGTTGCACATTTACGGGAATCCTAATGGGCAGGAAATAGCGCCACTTTTACTGCTGCCTCTAGTCGAAAATGCGTTTAAACACGGGATTGGTAAACAGACAGGAAAGTCCTGGCTGCATGGTACGCTAACCTTAAACCCAACTAAGGTGGAAATGACGGTGGAAAACAATAAACCGCCTATTCACCCGAAAGGACAGAAAGGTGGTATTGGCCTTGCCAACCTTCGAAAACGGCTGGAATTACTCTATCCCGGACAGTATACGCTTCAAACAGAAGACAGGCTAGAGACGTATAAAGCGGCATTATCTATTTCATTATCTGACTGATACGTATGCTAAAATGCGTAATTATTGATGACGAATTGCTGGCTCGTGAATTGCTGGAAGGTTACCTGAGTCGATTGGATTTTATCGAATCGGTGCACCAATTTGGCAATGCTCACGACGCTCTTTTATACCTGGATAATTATGAGGCCGATGTTCTGTTTCTGGACATTGAAATGCCGGGTATGAATGGTATTGATTTCCTAAATCGGATTGCCGAAGCCGCACTCCCCAGAACGCCCATTACGGTTTTCACCACGGCTTACCGCGATTACGCATTTGAAGGCTTTGAACTGGGCGTGATCGACTTTTTGCTGAAACCTATTTCCTATTCCCGGTTTATACAGGCGATCGAAAAAATTCGTGACTTTTTAGCGTTGAAAGAACAAAACGCTCGGCTAGAAGACCTCCTTACCGGCGATTCGCCTACGTCGGTCTTCGTGAAAAGCGGTGTCCAACGCATCAAACTGAATTTCGATACGGTGACTCATATTCAGGGATTGAAAGATTATGCGATCATTTACACAACCACTGGTAAAATTGTCATAAAAGGCTCGATCAAAGCCATGCATGATATTTTTCCGCTAAACCGGTTTATTCGGGTACACAAATCGTTCATCGTTGCTGTATCATGGATTAGCCGAATCGAGCGTAATCGAATCCTGTTAAATGGAAATCTGGTTCCGATTGGGCGGAATTATAAGGACGCTGTTATGGCCGTCGACTTACGTTCCTCCAACCCGAATCGTTAATGTAGCGGTATCGTCTTCGCCATTCGTAAAACCATTATTCACTGTAGAATCGGGGTCTAGCGGTGTAGCTGCTTCAATTTGAGCCTGAAGCGATTTAGCGCCAACTGTCGTGGACGTAACGTTGAACAGGAGGACGGCCTGCTGGCCCGCCGGAATACTGGATACCGTGCCTCGAACCGTACTGCCAGACAACGTCATATTGGTACTGCTGACGAATGACAGACCAGCAGGTAAAAGGCAGCCAGCCCGCACATTTTGGGCTGTTAAAGCACCGCTATTCTTCACAATTACACTTACAGAGAAAGGCGTATTAGGCGTTGGAGAAAGCTGATTAACGACTAGTTGCAGACTCAAATCGGCTTTGTTAGGGTCGGCAAAGGGTTGAGAACTAATCACTGCAGGTAGCACCGGCGCATTCTGTGACGCGATGGAAGTAAATATCGATGACGTACTCTCCGATGTCCGAAAGTCGATCCAGGCAACATCATCTTCGCCATTACTAATACTCGTATTGGGCCGTGAATCCTGATCCAGTTGATCGGCCCGAATAATCTCGCTGGCTATTCGATAAGTGCCTGGCTGCTTGGGGCGGGCCGTAAACGTCAGTTCAGTCTGTTGGCCAATGTCCAGACTGGGAATTGACGCCAATAGAGTCCCCTGTATGTAATCCATACTCTCACTGGTTGTAAATTGTAACTGTTCGGGTAAGGTGCTGCGTACCCGAATATTAGTTGCGGGTAGTTGGCCCTCATTTACAACTTTGAGTATGAAGAGAAGGTCCTTATCTACTGAGGCTATCCGAGCTTCTAATTCAGCCTTTAGACTAAGGTCACTTATAGCTGGCGATTGAGCCAATAAAGCAGATGTTGACCAGACTGATGTTGTTAAAGCCGTATTCCAGGCTTGCGCCAGTCGAGTAAGGCCGTTGCCCTGAAAATACTTGCCGCCGGGTCTGGGTATCTGAATTGTATCGGTAATAGGTCCGGCTATGACCTGATTAGTTGTCTGAATTACTTCATTCTGGCGGTTTGTAACGGGCTCGTAACTGCCGGATGGATACAGCGCACTTGTCGTATTATCTACCGAGGATCGGGCTATGATCCACGGAAGTGCAGCAAAGCCCGCATCCACCCGGCTCTGACTAATCAGTGCCTTTAAATCTGTGGCATAATTTGTCGCCTGCGGGTTGCTTGAGTAATATTCACTTTCACCCTGTTGCCAGAATATAGCCCGTAAACCTGTTAGCGGAACATAGTCTTTCAATACGCGTTTAAGATTACTGTAAGGCATACCAGCAGACATTGTCGTGCCATCGATGGTAGTCGTTGCCCCCTGTTCCATGCTTTCCCGCCAGTTACGAACGGTTGTACCTGCCCAGGCTACGTTATAAAACAGAACCGGAACGTTTAGTCGATTGGTTAATAAGTCGCCTAATTCGCTCCAACTCCAGGGTGTATTGCCATGCGGCCCAATGGTTCCATCTGCCGTCAATTTACTAAACGCAGGCGGCAAGGGTAGGCGAGTCGTATCGGTATAATTGTAATAGGGGACACTGTTTACCCGATCATCGGTGGCGGATATGACCGACCGGTTGGGGTTAATTCCCTGGGCATTGGCCTCGCCTGCAATGAGGAAAACTTCGCCTACGCCAACGGGCGTTACCCGTATGTGACTGATCGTCTTACTTTGGGCAATGGCCTGAATGTCCAGATTATACCAGCCACCGGTTGCCGTAACTGACCCTGAGAAAGTGCCATTTACGGGCTGATTATCCAGCACAACAAATACATCGCTGTTTTGACCGTAGCCCGATACCGTTGGCGAAACCCGTATCTCAACTCGTTCGGTTTGGGGTGGACAAAGCCCCCTGATATTGATTTGGGCAGAATTGCTACTATCTCGCTGAAAGACCACGCGGGGAGTGGGAAAAACGACATTAAGTGAAGTACCCGATGTGGTAACAGGCGTTGTGGATGGATATAGTCGATCCTTCGGAATATAAACGGCCTGCGTAGTACCCGGAACAACCCATTGGAGCCGGATCTGGGCATCGAACCAATATTGGTATAACTCGACCCGAATGTCGTACCGCTGGTTAGCCTGCAACGTAATTTGACCCTTTACAACGAATGGATAGGCGTGAGCGCCCAATTCGTCGATGATAAGTTGACCATTTATCCAGATTCGGGTGGCATCGTCATAACTGGTTTTTATCGTGTACGTGCCGGTAACCGGAGCTTCTAGTTGACCGGTCCAACTGGCAAGCCAATCACGAATCGGCATAAAAGAAGTAGGTCCTCTGTCAAACCAGGTTATATCCAGTGGTCCATCCAGTTGGGTATACATAACTGGTCCGTTCGAATCAGAGCCATTAATATATTTTCCCGTTAATCCTGTTCCTGTTTTTTTGGAATACGTAGGGGCAAAAACAGTAATGGGCGGACTCAGTGTGGATGAAGATGCTGAGGAAACGATCCGTGTCTGGTAGGTTCCCGCTGTTAAATTATCTGGAAGCGTAACGCGTAAAGGTCGGGTATTGCCCACACCCAGATTGGTAATAAATTGCCCGCTCGAAGAAACTAACTGAGCAGTGTATGTAACACCTGATGCCGGGCCATCCGGGGCTTCATCTAAAAATGGAATAACGAGATGCCCACCCTGATATTGATAGAAAGGCTGGGGAAGTCCAATCGTGATTTTGGGCGTGTCCTGAGGAAGAACGTAAGGGAGTGACTGCTGAAAAAACGCGTTGGTGAGCGCCTGATTCCAGAGTTCTGCCAATTGTGGATAAAAAGTTGGTAAGAAATGGGTGCCATCCTGACGGTAGCTGTTATCATACACATCAGTATTTGGTCCCGGATAGCAATACGGAACCTGAGTAATCAGTTGATTCTGTGCCTGCGTTATGTTAGGGTCGTTACTGCCGTCAATCCATGAAGTTCGCGCAATGACCCAAGATAACGTTGACACGCCTATATCCTGACGACTGACCTCAATCAGTTTTTGTATATTACTTATGTAGTCTGAAGCAGGTTTCCCTTTGTCGGATTCTCCCTGATGCCAAATGATAGCCCGAAGGCCCGTTCGTTTCACATAGTGATTAATGGTTGCCTTCATGGCCCGGTAAGGCCGTAAATCATCGGCACCATCCCATTGATCACTCTCTGGAATAACCAGCCCCTCTGCCGATTGACGCCATTGAAGAGAAGACGTACCGCCTATGGCTGCCCCATAAATTAGTACAGGTACGCCTAAGCGTTGCACAAGCTTATCGCCCAACATGCCGTAGATATAGGAAGAGTTTGTTGGACCAACGTTAGTAGGTACAGATAAATGGCTGAACGCTAAGGGAAAGCGGGACTCTGTAATCTGGCCATCATAATACTTGAGGCATGATACGCGGTCATCTGAGGCTCCCGTTGTATAAGGAAAACCCTGCGCATTGGACTGGCCTGAGGCAATCAGCACTTCACCCACACCTACCCGGTCTATTCGTTTAATTCCCAGACTTGTAGCACCATTGAACGCTTCGGCTTCCAGATCATACCAGCCGCCCTGAACTGCCAGGATGCGACCTGAAACAGCACCATTACCTGGCGTAAAAGTTGTCCAACCAGTAGTAGTTCCACCCTGACGAACGACTAAACGTACCTTGATTTGCGTGACAGATGCAGTAATGACAGCGTGAAATGGGACTGATGCCTGATTCGAATTATCGCGTTGAAAAACGATTCTGGGTACGGGAAAGTTAATTTGAAATTGCCCGAAAGCAATGGTTGGAATAATAAGTGAAACCCATAGAAATAATTGAACGTTGACTGCTTTTTTTACTCGCTTGTAGTTTTTCATCATATGAGGCTATTTTTGGAGTGGACAATAATTCTGAACATGACTGAAAATGGCCAAGATCGTACAAGACCAGTCTACAGTTTCTGCTTAACGTACTTATGGATTTGGCATGATAATTGAGTTTGGGTCTAAATCAATATAGGCCACCTTTTTGCCTTATTAGCTCTAGACTTTTACCTCAGGCTCAATCGCTTACGATTTCTTCTACGGTTCAAATAGGTTTCAAGAATTGGATTTTAGGTAGATTATTGTAGGATATTATTATTTATCGATATACTTAAGTAGATGATTTAAGTAGTAAAAGCGGCTCATTATTGACTGAATGATGCGCTATAATTATAGATAAATACAAGAAATGTGCCGATGGCATATAATGGAGCCATAAAAATATATTTGTTAAAACTGTTTAAAAAAAGCTCCTGGTTAAGGCATTTATCAATGATGAAGTTTATACGGTAACTAGCTAATTTGTGGAGCTTATCGTATTGTTGGGGTATGAAAACCTCCTCCTTATCCCTGCTGATTACATTCCTCCTGATTGCCCATTACACTATAGCGCAGTCAGACAACCCAGCTATTCTTCGTAGCGAGTGGATTTATGAAAAAGCTCCTTTCCCGGAATGCCATGCTTCAACACTGGCCGAAACGCCAACAGGTTTGATTGCAGCCTGGTTTGGCGGTACCCGTGAGCGTCATCCAGATGTAGGTATCTGGGTGAGTAGCCAACTGGGAGCAAACTGGACAACACCTGTCGAAGTGGCAACAGGTGTCCAGCCCGATGGAAAACGACTACCTTGCTGGAATCCGGTACTGTTTCAGGTGCCTGGCGCCGAGTTACTGCTATTTTATAAAGTTGGGCCAAGTCCTTCAACCTGGTGGGGAATGCTGAAGCGATCGACAGATGGAGGCAAAACCTGGTCGGCAGCAGAGCGGTTGCCGGACGGTATTTTAGGCCCTATTAAAAACAAGCCCGTGCTGCTGGCTTCGGGTGTTTTGCTCTGCCCAAGTAGTTCGGAAGATCACAATTGGCGGGTGCATTTTGAGCAGACCAGTGATTGGGGGAAAACCTGGCAAAAAACTGCCGCCATCAATGAAGGTGTTGATGACGGGGCTATTCAGCCAAGTATTTTATTTCACCCTAATGGCGAATTACAAGCGCTTTGCCGTAGCCAGAAAAGTGGATTTATTGTCGAAACCTGGTCGAAGGATAATGGTAAAACATGGTCACCCCTACAGAAAACATCGCTCCCCAATCCTAATTCGGGAACCGATGCCGTGACGCTGAAAGATGGTCGGCAAGTATTGGTTTATAATCCAGTTGCGCCCACACCGGGTAAATTTGGCGGGCCACGAACACCCCTCGATATTGCGATCTCTAACGATGGGAAAACCTGGAAAACGCTGGCTGTTCTCGAAAATGAACCGGGTGAATATTCGTATCCAGCTGTAATTCAAACCGCTGATGGGCTTGTCCACGTGACTTACACCTGGAAACGTCAGCGTATTCGGCACGTTGTTCTGGACCCTAAGAAAGGGAAATAGGGGACACTAGAACGTAAGGCCGGATCGGAAACCTGTTTAGGTTTCCGATCCGGCCTTGTTGCTTATAGCCCGTTAATTGTTCGGGCATAAACGTTATTGGCGCTATTGCCATCATAGGCCTTAGTGGCATCGTCGTTGACATTCACTGTGATATTGGAGGCACTGCCTGCATTCGCAGTCGTTCGTGTGATGCTAAACCCTAATACCGCCTGGCCATTCGCTGGAATAAATTGCCCGCTGTTAATCGTTAATGTAAGTTGGACGCCAGCAGTCATTGAGGTAACCGCCCACTTGGTATTATCGACTGCCACTGGACCTTCCGTACTTCCTGATACGTTGATACTGGTAAGCGAATTATCGAAGGAGAGCGTATACCCTGTAGGAGCGGTAATAGTAATGGCCACATTGTCCATAGAAGTAGGCAGTCCTGTCACTTCAAAAATATTAACCACAAAGTTACCCACACCACCTGCCGGGAAATTAGCCTGGGGCAAGATCAATGTAGGCGTTAAATCAGTGCCAATGAGTGCAACGCTGGTTGTACTGGAGCAGCCATTTATACTCGTAACGGTTACGGAGTAAGTGCCTGAGACGTTGGCGACAGCCGTACCTGAGACTGGGTCCTGGCTCACAATACCTGGTCCGGCGAAGTTATAGGAACTACCTACGCCTGCAATCAGCGTAGCGCTGGTCATACTAGCAGTCAGCGGCCCGCTGCTAATCAGAATGGCGACAGGTGGTGTTGTATTAGACTCCACCAGGGTCGATTGAGTGGCTGTACAACCGGTAATTGTGGCAACAGTTACGGAGTAGACACCCGACGCATTGACCAGAGCTGTGCCCGAAGTAGCATTTTGACTTACAATACCTGGTCCACTAAACGTATATGTACTTCCTCCTCCGGCCGTTAGGGTCAAATTAGTCGTGGCGCAGGTAAGTGTGCCGCTCGATAAAAGCGTGGCCGTTGGCAACGCATTGATTGTTATAGTAACACTGGCTGTTGGACTCGCTGTACCATCGGTAGCAGTAACCGTCAGGGTATAGGTAGTCGCCGTACTTACAGAAGGAGCTGTAAAAGTAGGTGTAGCTCCGCTGGCCGATAGCCCACTAGGTTGGCTGGTCCAGGTATAAGAGGTAGGCGTAAAATTAGCTGCGATAGCTGTCAGGCTGAACGTACTACCGGAGCAGACGGACTGCGAACTAGCCGGACTTACACTCACCTTGGCCGGTGCACTAACCCGACGTATCCGATTATTAGCCTGATCAGCAATGAATAGATTGCCGGGCCCATCCACCGCTATACCAAAAGGAGCATTCAATTGGGCGCTGGTAGCCGGTCCATTATCCCCATCTGTACCCGGCGAACCGTTACCGGCTACGGTGGTGATGGTGCCACCTGTGGTCACTTTGCGAATACGATGATTGAATGTATCGTCAATAAAAAGATTGCCACTGCCATCCACCGCTACGCCTGAAGGCGTATTCAGTCTGGCACTGGTGGCTGGTCCATTATCGCCACTGGAACCTTGCGTACCGCTACCAGCTACAGTGGTGATGGTTAAGCCGACTACTTTTCGAATCCGGTTATTATTCTTGTCGGCAATAAATAGATTCCCTGCACCATCCACCGCTACCCCGGTGGGATTATTCAGTTTAGCACTGATAGCCGGTCCATTATCACCACTAGATCCCGCGCTACCCGTGCCCGCTACTGTAGTAATGGTACCGTCGGTGGCTACCTTCCGAATTCGGTTGTTATCCCTGTCAGCAATAAATAGATTCCCTGTGGCATCTACCGCTACCCCGGTGGGGTTATTCAGTTTGGCACTGGTAGCCGGTCCATTATCGCCACTAAATCCCGCGCTACCCGTGCCGGCTACTGTAGTGATGGTGCCATCGGTGGCTACTTTCCGAATGCGATTATTGTTTGGATCAGCAATGAAGAGGTTGCCTGCACCATCTACCGCTACGCCTGTAGGGCCAGCCAGTGCTGCGCTGGTAGCTGGTCCGGTATCACCACTGAAACCAAAACTACCATTGCCCGCAACCGTGGTGATGATACCCGTCAGCGCTATTTTGCGGATACGATTATTAGTCTGATCGGCAATGAAAATAGTACCAGTACCATCTACCGCTACACCAGAAGGGCTGGCCAATGATGCGTTGATTGCCGGGCCGTTATCGCCACTAAAGTCTGTTGCGCCATTACCGGCTACGGTCGTGATGGTGCCATCGGTGGCTACCTTACGGATGCGATTGTTATTCTTGTCGGCAATGAAGAGATTCCCTGTTCCATCCACTGCTACGCCTGCGGGATTATTCAGGTTTGCGCTGGTAGCTGGTCCGGTATCGCCACTAAAGCCCTGTGTACTACCTGCTACGGTGGTGATAGTGCCGTCGGTCGCTACCTTTCGGATGCGGTGGTTGGCTAGGTCGGCAATGAAGAGATTACCCGTACCGTCTATAACTACACCGGCGGGACTGGCTAATTCTGCATCGGTGGCTGGTCCATTATCGCCACTAAAGGCTTGGGTACCCTTACCGGCCACCGTGGTAATAGTGCCGTCAATAGCTACCTTTCGAATGCGGTGGTTTAATGCGTCGGCAATGAAAAGATTGCCCGCTCCATCCACTGCTATTCCGGAAGGCGTATTTAGACTGGCACTGGTAGCTGGTCCGGTATCTCCGCTAAAACCTTGCGTTGCATTGCCCGCTACGGTGGTAATAGTTCCATCGAGGGCTACTTTTCGTATGCGATGATTCGCTTGATCGGCAATGAAGAGATTGCCGGTGGCATCCACCGCTACAGCATAAGGGGTGTTCAGCGTAGCCGTGATTGCCAGACCATTGTCCCCCGTAAAGCCTGGAGTGCCATTGCCTGCAACCGTCGTGATTGTGCCATCAGTAGCTACCTTACGAATAGTATGCGTATTCCGGTCGGCAATGAAGAGATTGCCCGAGCCATCCAACGCAATCCCTGATGGACTACCCAGATTGGCACTAGTAGCTGGCCCATTATCGCCACTGTAGCCGTAAGCACCTGTTCCTGCCACGGTAGTGATGGTGCCATCGGGCGCTACTTTACGGACACGGTGATTATCCTGATCGGCAATAAAGAGATTGCCAGTACCATCTACAGCTACCCCGGTAGGCGCATTTATAGCCGCATTAATGGCTGGGCCTCCATCACCTTTTTGTGTCGAACCCGCTATCGTTGTGATCGTTTGAGCCGGTAATCGAAGCGCCAATAAAACGAGCAGGATACTTAAGCTTATAGATACTGCCAGTCTTGATAATTTGTAGGTTAGGAAATATACTTTCATGTGTATGAAAAGAAAGATATGGTAACAAAAAACTAAACAATTATACCGCACGAACGCTACATAGAGTGTTTAACTGTAACTCTGAAATCGACTTTAATGCACTCATTTCTACTGTGTTGACTGAGTTAAATCAAAAAGGTAACATTGGCTAGTTAAAAAGGAGAAGATTTGGTCATATTTCGTTTAAACGGGATAAGCGAGTGGCTTGGATCGATTATCCCGTTTAGACGAAATGCACTCTATTCATTTATTCTGAGCTATCTGTGGAAATCTTGCCAGTAGCCGCAATTGGGTTAATTACTTTTAGATTAAAATGGACAACCTACTCTTCGAGTTGAAAATTGGTAGCTATATGGTCTATAAAAACTATCTTCTTGTCGCTGTACTCCTTTCGGTGCAGGTTAATAATCGCCTAAATGCCCAACCTGCACCCAGCACGACTAGTATTTCCCCGACAACGGCTGATTGTGCGTGCCAACGTATCGCTACTATAACGTTTCCGGGGGCGACTATTACCACAGCCGACTGTGTGCCTGCAGGTACATTTACACCACCAGGTGGTCAGGCCATTGCCGACTTACCTGCATTTTGTCGGGTTGCGGCTACTTTAAAGCCCACGCCCGAATCCATGATTCGAATCGAAGTCTGGCTCCCTCAAACCAACTGGAATGGGCGGTTTCTGGGAACAGGTACGGGCGGGGGTGCGGGAAGTATTTCCTATTCAGCTCTGGCCAATGGACTAAAGCGTGGATTTGCAACGACCAACACCGATATGGGAACTTCCCCAAATGCCAATGAGGCTGTTGGACACCCTGAACGGTGGGCAGATTTTGGCCACCGGGCGACGCATGAAATGACGGTGACTGCAAAAGCCATCACACAGGCTTATTACAAAAAAACAGTTCATCATGCATATTTCGCAGGCTGCTCAACGGGTGGTCAGCAAGCGTTAATGGAAGCACAACGGTACCCGGATGATTACAATGGAATTTTAGTTGGAGCGCCTGCCAATAACCGCACTCACTTGCATACAGGCTTTGTCTGGAACTACAAGGTAACCAATCAGATACCAGGTAGTGCTTTTCTGCCCAAAGAGAAGATCGCCCTAATAACCAACGCGGTAATTAAAGCTTGTGGAGGAAAGGATGGAGGGGCTCCCGGCGACAATTTTTTGACAGACCCCAGTGCCTGTACGTTTGATCCGGAAACGTTGCCTAAATGTTCGGATGGTACCGATGATGGAACTTGTCTTACTAATGCTCAGCTAACCGCCCTGAAAAAAATCTATGCCGGGCCAACCAATCCCCGAACGGGCGAACGAATTTACACGCCCATTCCGCTTGGGAGCGAAAATTCGGGGGCGGGTATAGAGTATCAGCAAAACCCCAAACAGGCACCACCTTCACTTTTTTATCAGTACAAATGGGCGTTTGGTAGCAACTTCGACTACACCACCTTCGATTTTGACCGTGATCAGGACAAGATGGATTCGCTGTTGGCGCCAATTCTCAATGCGAACAATCCTGATTTAGCACCTCTAAAAAAACGGGGTGGAAAAATCCTCATGTACTCGGGAACAGCCGATCCGCTCGTCCCTTATCAGGATGCGGTCAGTTATTATGAGCGGGTAATTGCTGCGCAGGGAGGAGTAAAGCAGACCAGTAATTTTTTTCGTTTCTATCTAATACCGGGAATGGCTCATTGTGGCGGAGGGCCGGGCTTAAACGACTGTGGTCAGAATCTGGCACTCAATGTTCCCCAGGATGGCGAACATGACGTCTTAACCGCCTTGATCAATTGGGTCGAAAAGGGCAGCGCGCCCGATAAACTAATTGCCACCGCTTTTACGGGCGGAATTCCGGCAAACGGCGTTCGATTCCAACGACCGATCTATCCATATCCAAAGTTGCCTAAATACATCAGCGGAGATCCGAATTCGCCTGTCAGTTATCAGGGAATCGACCGCCCGCGGAACACAGTTTTGACGCCCGCAACGAAATACCTGAACTAATCAGGCGAAATTATTAACCACAGAGGCACAGTATTTAATGAGTAATAAGAGGGTTTACCAGCACTTTGTAGCGTATACAAACCGAATAGCTACCCGAAACCAGTAAACGCATGAAATCAACCTGGACTCACTTGCTTCCTGGCCCCAGTTTATCCTGGCGGTTTTTGATCCTACAGTTTGTTTTATATATTTATGTCGCTGGCGGACAGTTAATTTGGGCGCAATCAACGGTGAAAGCTGTGTCATTATTTGACGGGAAAACCCTGACTGGCTGGAAGACGGTTGATCCTGCCGATACACAACTCTGGTTTGTAAAAGATAGCGTTATTCGAAGCGGAGATGGCGTTAAAAAGATTCCCGCCAATACATACCTCCACACGATAAAAGAATACGGTGATTTTGAATTTCGCTGCCTGTTTCGGTTGTCTGGCGATCCGGCAACGGGAATGATCAACAGTGGAATTCAATATCGTTCGCTCATAGAGGGCGGTAAAATGGTGGGCTATCAGGCTGACATTGGCAATGGATACTGGGGCGATTTGTATGATGAACACCGACGCGAAAAGCTGGTTAGTGGTGATCTGCGAATCCTCAGGCGAATCCTGAAGGAAGATGGCTGGAACAGCTACATCATTCGGTGCAAAGGCAACCACCACGAACTGTACATTAATGGCGTTAAAACCTGCGACTACATGGAGAAAGACAGCAAAATTCCGGCAAAAGGAGTGATTGCTGTTCAGATTCACAGTGGCGGTGTAGCCCAGGTTGAATTCAGAGATTTGACGATATCAGAACTTTAAGTAATTAAGTTAAAAAAGTTTTAAAAGTACCCTAATTCACGTTAATCGCCTTACGCCTTATTCCTATGAACAAATTTCGTTTGCTCATACCTTTCCTTTTTGCCGTTCTCGCCTTGACTAGCCCGTATAGTACAGCTCAGGCGCCTAAAACCAAGCCTGCCCAGGACACCGAGAAAGTTGATCGTGAGTATGCATTGGAAGCGTCCATGCTGGGCTATTTTTCGAAGGATGGGGCTCGAAATCCGACCTTAAAAGCCAACAAAGGCGACCGTGTCCGGATTACTATTACTGATGCCGAGCAGATGACGCACGATATTGCGCTGGAAAAACTCGGTCTAAAAAGTAAGTCGATTAACGACAAAGGAGCCAGCACCAGCATTACATTCACCGCCGACAAGAGCGATACCTATTATTGTACCGTTCCGGGCCACCGGGCTGCCGGGATGGTTGGAAGCTTCGAGGTCGTAGAAGGAAGCGTCACTAATGCTACCATTGCCGGACAGGTGCCCATGAAAAATGGCCAGCCGTTAAACCTGAATTTTGAGACGGGTACGCTGAAAGACTGGACGGCCACTGGTGACGCGTTTGCCAACCCACTTGTTGCTCAGGACGATCCTTCGCCAATCCATGAAAAAGACATGCATATCGGCTTTGCAGGAAAGTATTTCCTAAGCAGCGGAGGAACCACCAACTATAAACTTACCGGAACATTAACGTCTGTTCCATTTACGGTAACCCAGCCCTTTGCGTCCTTTATGGTATCGGGAGGAGCCTTGCAGGATACGCGGGTAGAAATCGTGCAGGCCGGAACCGATAAAGTCATTTTTCATAGCACCGGACAAGGTCGTGCTACGCTTCAGCCGGTTGTTGTCGACTTACAGCCGTATTTGAATCAGGAAATCTTTATCCGAATTATTGATAACGAGACCGGTATTTCGCAGATTCCGTACATCGCCAATGACAAATGGGCGCATATTAACTTCGATGAATTCCTGTTTTACCCCACCCGCCCGAACTTCCCCAATGAGTTGCAGCAGAAAGACATTATCATCCTGCCACCACTCGATCCCGTACTGCATGCTGGCCTTTCGGGTACCGAAGCGGCTAAAGTAATGACGCTGCCTAATGGGTTTAAAATTTCGCTGGCGGCTGCCGAACCCGATGTTGTGAAACCCATCTGCTTTACCATCGACTGGCGCGGCAGACTGTGGGTAGTAGAAGGGCATACGTATCCCGTTCCGGCTCCGGAAGGGCAGGGGAGAGACCGCATTCTGATATTTGAAGATACCAATGGTGATGGAACGCTGGATAAGAAAAAAGTCTTTGCCGAAGGGCTAAATCTGGTCAGTGGTATCGAAGTGGGCATGGGCGGTGTATGGCTCGGTGCGGCACCCTATCTGTTGTTTATTCCTGCCGATTTCAAAAACGATACCCCAACTGGTCCAGCCCAAAAACTGCTCGACGGCTGGGGTACGCAGGATACCCATGAAGTTCTCAATAGCTTCCGCTGGGGCCCCGATGGCTGGTTGTATGGTACCCACGGCGTGTTTACCCATTCGAATGTAGGTAAGCCGGGTGCCCCCGATTCGGAGCGGACAAAACTGAACGCAGGTGTCTGGCGGTTTCACCCAACAACGCAGAAATTCGAACTATTTGCCGAAGGTACGAGTAATCCCTGGGGGCTTGATTTCAATGATTACGGCCATGCATTCGTTACCGCTTGCGTGATTCCCCATATGTACCAGATGATTCAGGGCGGGCGCTATTTCCGGCAGGCAGGTAAGCATTTTAATCCCTACACCTACGACGACATCAAAACTCACGCCGATCACGTGCACTGGCTGGGCGAACGGGGACCCCATGCCGGTAATTTCCGATCGGCCTCGGCGGGTGGCGGGCATGCGCATTCGGGCGCTATGATCTACCTGGGCGGTGATTCCTGGCCAAAGGAATATCGCAATGATATTTTCATGAATAACATTAACGGTGCTCGTCTGAACCACGATCACCCCGTTCGGGAAGGGTCGGGTTATCTGGTTACGCACCAACCCGATTTTCTGGTCATGAACGACTCCTGGTCGCAATGGCTGAATATGAAATACGATCCAAGCGGTTCGGTATTTGCCATCGACTGGTACGACAAGAACCAGTGCCACAGCCCAAATCCAGACGTGCATAACAAAACGATGGGCCGGATTTTCAAGATCACGCACGAAAACGACAAATGGGTTCAGGTAGATCTGGCAAAGGCGTCGGATATGGAGCTGGTTAATTACCAGTTACATCCGAACGAGTGGTACGTTCGGCAAGCTCGGTTGTTGTTGCAGGAGCGTGGCCCAAATAAAAAGGTACATAAAGCTCTGAAGGAAATTCTGGCCAAAAATCCAGACGCTACCCGTAAACTCCGGGCACTCTGGGCGCTACATGTCACGAAGGGATTGACAGAGAAAGAATTGACGGACTTGCTATCGAGTGAAAGTGAGTACGTTAGAAGTTGGGCGATTCAGTTATTGGCGGAGAACAAAAGCGTTTCTCCCGAAACTCTGAAACGCTTTGCAACTTTGGCTCAGAATGACAAGTCACCCCTTGTCCGGCTCTACCTGACATCGGCCATGATTCGGTTAGACCCCAATCAGCGCTGGGATGTACTGGATGCACTCGTTCAGAAGTCGGAAGATAAAGACGATCATAATTTGCCTCTGCTGGTATGGTATGCCGCCGAACCGTTGTCGGCAGTAGATGCAAAGCGGGCACTTCAAATGGCCGAAAAGGCAAAACTGCCCAAGCTATTACCTTATACGGTGCAACGCATAGGTGCTTTAGGCACAGAGGATTCAAAGAAATTGCTCAAAGAGTTGAATGACCGGGTTGGTAAACTGGAACATTCTCACGAGACGCATGAGCTTCAATCGTTGATCGCTAAGACATTAGAAGAGTAGAAGGGAGTCGAGTGGTGTCGGTTTCTCAAAACCGACACCACACAAGAACCGTAAACAGATCTGGTTATTATGACTACAACAACCAATATAATTAGCCGACGTATTCTGAGTGGAATGTTGGCTTTCTGTTGGATAACAACCACCTATGGACAGGAAAAATCACTGTTCAACGTACGCCAGCAACAGGCAACGAATGCTGCTACGAACGTGGCTAAATCGACGAAACCCGTTGTGCCGGATGGTGATTTTAAAAAGACGACGCTCACGCGAGATTTTATTTCAGAAGGTGTAGCCGTTGCCGACTTGAATAAAGACGGTAAGATGGATATCGTTGCTGGGTATTACTGGTTTGAGGCTCCAAACTGGACACGCCACGAGATGGCCCCTTCGCGCGTGTTTGACCCACGCAAAGAATATAGCGAGTCGTTTCTTAATCTGGGGATGGATGTGAATCAGGATGGCTGGGACGATGTGGTGATTATTGACTTCCCCGGAAAGCCCGGTTTCTGGTTTGAGAATCCTAAAACCCAATCGGCGGGTCAGTGGAAAAAACACATCCTTGCCGACTCTATGGGCATTGCCAATGAGTCACCCGGTTTTATCGACATTGATGGCGATGGTCGACTGGATATCCTTTGTGGAGACAAGGCTAAAAAACAGATTGTCTGGTTGAAAGCACCAACAAAACCCGGTGACACCGAATGGCAACGGTTTGCCTTAAGCCAGGAGAACGTTCCAGGTACAGAAACCTTCTCTCACGGCATCGGCTATGGCGATGTGAATAAGGACGGTTTCAACGACGTTGTCGTTCGGGAAGGCTGGTTTGAAGGCACAGCCGATAAAAAATCTGGCAATTGGGTATTTCACCCAGCGGATTTGGGTGAACCCTGTTCCCACATGCAAGTGCTGGATGTAAATGGTGATGGTAAGAATGACGTGGTCAGCGCATCGGCTCATGCGCTGGGTATCTGGTGGCACGAGCAGGTTATGGATGAGCAGGGTAAAATCAATTTTAAAACCCACCTGATGAGCAACACGACTGCCCAAACCCACTCCTCAATCATGTCCGATCTGAACGGCGATGGTCGTAAGGACTACATTACCGGAAAACGGTTTTTGGCTCACCACGGTCGGGATCCCGGCGACAGTGATCCGGGTATTCTCCTATGGTTTGAATTTACGCCCGGAAAAGAACCTTATTACAAGGAGCATGTCATCGACAACGATTCTGGGGCAGGTCTCAACATTGTAGCGCAGGACATGAACGGCGACAAGAAACCGGATATCGTGATTGCCAATAAAAACGGTGTGTTTCTGTTTGAGAATAAAGTTAAGAAGTAACGAGCGAGAACTGGGAAATGGGTGTTCTAGCCCTCAATTCTGACTGAGTCCCTATATTGCTTCGCATAATCGGAAGGAGACAGCGTGTATAAGCTCTGGAACGTTTTTCGGAAGTGTTTCAGGTCTTCGAAACCAACCTGATTAGCGATTTCGGAAACTCGGAGTGAGGTCGTTGTGAGCAGTTGAGCGGCTCGTTTCATACGGACATCACGAATGAACTCGACCACCGACTGGCCCGTAATGGCTTTAATCTGTCGATAAAAAGCGGATTGACTCATGCCCATTTCGCGTACTAAAACGGGAACGGTGAAATCGGTATCAGCCAGATGCGTTTCCACAATGGCCATTGCCTTTTCCAGAAGTCGTTTCTCTTCATCAGGAATAATAATATCGGTAGGTTCCAGCAAAATCTGACGCTGGTAGTATTCCTTGAGCCGGAACCGACTTTGGAGCATCACGGCTATTTTTGTGTAGAGTAATTTAGGGTTGAAAGGTTTAGCCATGTATTCATCGGCGCCCGTTTCCAGCCCTTCCAATTCATGCACCGCAGCCGCCCGAGCGGTCAGCAACACTACCGGAATTTGCATCGTTTTCGGGTGCTGCTTGATTTTCTTGCACAGTTCCAGCCCATTACTGCGCGGCATCATCACATCGCTGACAACAAGATCAGGTAGTAAATCAAGCGTTTTTTCCCAGCCTTCTACACCATCGGCGGCCAGAAAAACCTCAAATGTTGGCGCAAAGAGTTGCTGTAAATACTGCCGAAGTTCATCGTTATCCTCTACTAACAGAATACGGGCCGATCGCACAGGTGTAGTCAATACGTCTCGTTCATCAGGTGTTTCAACGTCAACGGATTCCGTCAGAATATTCGGCACAACACCAAGTTGGACGGGCTCTTCCCGGATGGATTCAGGAGAAAGGTGATCTTTTCCGAACGGTAATCGCAATGTAAAAGTCGTTCCGACGCCCGATGCGCTTTCTACCGACACTTCTCCTACATGCACTTCTATGAATTGCTTGACCAGCGAAAGCCCAATACCCGTACCGGTCATGCGCATCGTTTCGGTATGTGATGCCTGATAATATGGGTCAAAAATTTTGTCCAGTTCGTTGGGGTTCATGCCAACGCCCCAGTCGCGTATCGTTAGTTGGAGGTAGTTATTTAGAAGTGTATGTTTCTGAAAAACAGCCGCTTCACCGGGCGAGCCTATAACCGAAACTTGCAGTCTGATTTTTCCGCCTTCAGGTGTAAACTTGAAGGAATTTGACAACAAGTTAGTTAGTACAATTTCCAGCTTACTTCGGTCAAAATAGAGAGGAACAACATCTGTAGGCGCTTCCATCGCGTAATCTAACCGCAACTCCTCTGCTTTGAATTTGAAAATCAGGAAGATTTCCGTCAGAAAAACCATGATATTTTCCTGACTGGCTCGTAGAGCCACATGGCCAGATTCCACTTTCCTGAAATCCATCAACTGATTCACCAGATCCAGCAGTTTACGCGTTTGCTGGTGCATCAGTATGATTTTGTCTTTTACGTTGTAAAGGGTGCCACTACCCATCGAAGCCAGTTCTTCCATCGGTCCCAGAATCAGCGTTAGAGGAGTACGGAGTTCGTGGGAGACATTGGTGAAAAACCGAAGCTTGGTGTCGGTGACCTCCTTTTCTTTCTCAACTTTAAACTGCTCGAGGGTCAGTTTATTTTTTAGTGCCTGCTGCGTCATCTCAATTTCCCGATAAAGCAATAAAGCCCCAGCAAATAACGCCAGATAGATCAGGTAGGCCCACCAGGTTTTCCACCAGGGAGGTAAAATCGTAAAGTGCAGTACGGCTGGCCTTGTCGACCAGACCCCATCGTCATTACTGGCTTTCACTAAAAAAATATAGTCGCCAGCCGGTAGGTTGGCAAAACTGGCCGTTCGCTGACCGGGAGCCGCCTGAACCCAGGTTGAGTTGTACCCTTCAAGTTGATAGGCGTATTGCTGTTTTTGAGGATTGGCATAATTCAAGCCGACAAATTCAACAGAAAAATCATTCTCCGATGCGTTCAGGCGGATAGCCTGAGGTTTATCAAATGGCTTATTAAGTAAAACCCGACCGTTCAGCGTATCGCCAATGCCCACAGGCTGGTTCAGGATCCGCAACGCTGTAATCTGCACCAGGGGTGGGTATGGATTTGGCTGTAGAGCACCGGGCTTAAAATAGGTAATGCCGTTGGTACCACCAAAGTACAGCGTTCCGTCTGTAGCTCGGCAAGCGGCTCCCACTTTAAAGGAGTTGCTTTGTAAACCATCCGATACATCGTAATGAAACAGTCGCTTGGTCAACGGATTGAATTTGTAGAGTCCCGCCCCGCCAATCCAGAGGTTTCCCGCGTCATCGGTTAGCAGACTTTCTACATCTGTTTCTGGCACCCATTTACTGTAGCGTTCAATGGTTTCCTGGCCATTTTTGGTCGCCGTTAGTCGGTGTAAACCGCCACCAATGGTGCCAATCCATAAGCTTCCCTGCCGGTCTTTCAGCAATGGCCAGGCATAATTGGTACTCAGGCTGTTTAGATTATTTGGCTCATGTTTGAATTGCTTGAGTAAGCGCAAACCATCAGGCGAAACCTGTAATTTCAAGACACCAGCATCCCGTGTACTTGCCCATAAAATCTGTTGATGGGTATCATAGAAGAGTGCAGTAAACTGATGGGTGGGTAAAATCGGCTGTTTGTATGTTTTAAGATGATGCCCCTGCCGATTAAACTGGTGAATGCCTCCATTAAAGGTGGCGACCCAAATTGACCCAAACTGGTCTTCGGTAATGCTTTCTATACTGATGCCGCCCCAATCGGTCACATCCAGATTATTGGGTAATCGTTTTAAGGCGGAGCCGGTTTGCCTGTTTAGCAAATAAAGTCCGTAGTAGCGGGTGCCAATCCAGGTCGTGCCATTCGATGCCTGAAAAATGGCGGAAACATCAATACCGTTTAGATCGCCTGATAAAGATCGATTCAGGTAATTCTGATAGGTTTTCGTTTGTAGATCGTAGCTGGCAAAGCCGTTTCGGGTACCCATCCAGAGCTTATCTCCTTTTTCGTCTTTGCAAATGGTATTGATATAATTGTTAGCCGGAGTCGTTTGACCAACCATTTGTCGCCGAATTAGGCCAAATGGCTTTGATCGAAGCTTCAGTTGATTCAGGCCCCCTGCCGAGGTAGCCAGCCAGAGGTTATGAAACCGATCTTCCAGAATATCGTGTACCCGAACGGAGTTAATGCTAAACGGGTCGGTATCCAGCGGGAGAAAGGTGTGAACGTTATGCTCATTTACTGGCGGCAATACACCCGTTACTGGTCCGGCGTTCATGAGAAGTAACCCATAATTCGTGCTGATCCACAGCCGATTCGATGAATCCAGATACAGACTTTCAATATCGGCAAATGTTCGGCGTAGCGGTTGGGTCGCCAGATTCGGTAACTGCCCTAATTTCTGCTTGTTTATCCAGAAAATCTGGTCGTCGGTGCCAATCCACAAATCACCCCGTCGGTCAAGGTGTAATGACCGAATATTAATTGCCGAAGGCGACGTTACTTGAATCGCCTGTACTGTTTTCTGTTGAGATAAATTCTGTTTCCCATCAAAAAGCCATAAACCATTTCCTAACGTACCTATCCAGATTTTTCCCAGATGATCGACTGTCAGTTTATTGATAAGTGGTTCGTGATCTGGTCGATTCGTCAGGCGGATTTGCCTAATGTCAAGTAGCTTACCCTGATCATCTGTTTGCACCATAAACGCGCCGTAGTGTTGAGTCGCAACCCAAAGCCGATTTTGGCTGTCGGTGGTAACCGCCTGAACGTTTGTGTGAGCTAGTTTTTGGATAAATGAGGCAAAACCAGCAGCACCTGTCAACTCTCGAATGCTGACGAATCGATCCCTGTTGGCATCGTACCAGAACAAACCGGCCCGTTCAACACCGACCCATAATCGACCACGTTGGTCTATGTGTAACGCCCTGATTCGATTACTCGCTATGCCATCCTCGTCGTTGAGGGGTAAATCATATTGTTTTAAGCCATATCCGTCATAGCGATCAATTCCTTTATTCGTGCCTACCCAGATAAATCCTGCTCTATCCTGGATAACACACATGGCGTCACTGTGCGAAAGGCCTTCATTAACGGTAATGTGTTCAAAGCGAAACTGGTCTGTCTCACGCTGGGCGATACCAACGCTGGGCACTAGAACAGCGCTTAAAAAGCAATAACTACAGATTAAAAACCACTTCTTCATTAGGGACTAATTTACCCCCTTCTTTTGACGAAAACTAACCCCATAGCCAGTTTTCGACCAGGTTACTTTTGTACGATTTATAATCCAACAACTTTAGATTCTGTTGATTCTTTGGCTTCTATAGACTCTATTGAGTTGTATGCCAGTGATTTATTGATAACAGAATTTAGTATCCCTCAAGGACCCGGTGTCCAGCATGATTTGTACTTTTCAGCCTGGACGGGTTGTTGTTTGGTTCTGCAATGATTTCAGCATCACCCGAAAAGTAACTTTTGCCAGAAAATGATAGGGTTATGTGTAGCCCAAATCGTTTTTCGATCAGTAATCAATAAGTTTAAGTTTAGATTAGGATTGGTTTAGAAAGGACGAGACTTTGTCTCGTCTCTTTTCTTTACATACTTTACTGGTTTCAGGAAATGCGTTTTAACTTCACGTCCATAATGCGACAACTCTACTTAATCCTCAGATTTCTGCTAATCAGTGGTCTGTGTTTAGGTCAATCCAGACCGGATCAGTCCAGACCGGATCAATCCAAAACGAAATCCGGCGACTGGATTCAACTCTTCAATGGTAAAGACCTTAAGGATTGGTCGGTGAAAATAACGGGCCACCCGCTCAACGACAATTACGGAAATACCTTCCGGGTTGAAGATGGTAAGATGGTCGTTCGCTACGATCAGTATACTGCCTTTGATGAGCAATACGGCCATATTTTTTATAACAAACCCTTTTCTGCCTATCTGCTGGTGATGGAGTACCGATTCGTTGGGGAGCAGGTGAAAGGTGGTCCCGGCTGGGCAATTCGGAATAGCGGAGCTATGTTGCATGGACAAGCACCGGAAACGATGGGGCTCAAGCAGGATTTCCCAATCTCGATGGAGATGCAACTACTGGGTGGAGATGGGCGGCACGAACGGCACACCGCTAATCTGTGCACACCCGGTACGAACTTCGTTTTAGATGGTAAGCTCTTTACCCAGCACTGTATTGATTCAAACTCAAAGACCTATCCTGGCGATCAGTGGGTGCATGCTGAAGCGTTGGTACTGGGCGATTCGCTGGTGAAGCACATTGTTGAAGGTGATACTGTGCTGACCTACACGAAACCACAGATTGGTGGTGGCAATGTCATTCATTACGATCCGGCCGTTAAAAAAAATGGCCAGTTGCTACGAGAGGGGTATATCTCGCTGCAAAGCGAAAGTCACCCCGTTGAATTCCGTAAGGTTGCTTTGTTCGATCTCTCGCCTTATATGGACAAACCAAAGCAACTAGCTGCCATGATACGGCAGTTGCAGACGAGAAAATAAGTAACGCGGAGAGGATGCTGGTACGCCAGCTTGACCACGTTATAATAAGCCCCTCTTTATGTCTGACTACCAAGCTACAGGCTCAGAACACTCGAAATAAATATCGAAAGGTGTTTACGAATCCAAAACGAGCTAGCAATATGGTTCTGAAGAAAGATAAAAGTCAGGGCATCTTCGGAGGCAGGAAAATGAAAATTACTGCGAAAACGTCAGCCAGCTTGACTATGGCCTGAAATCGGGTTATTTCAGCTGTCCATAAGCCATTTCTCTATTTCTAATAAATTGCACTTCTCCTCATATAGGCTTCTCAGTTAGCCTACATAATACAACGCGTAACGCCCTGATAATTAAGTTTGGGCTGCTGAAATACCCCCCTCTTTTTGGCGAAATACCCCCCTGCCTGTTCGTGCGAGTTCTTCTAGTTTTGCACTATTCAAATATTTGATTTGCCTATTATCTGTGCATCGTCAAGTAAATCTACAATAACTGAAGAAACCTAAAAGTCCTCTCTATGAACATTAAATGGCTACTTGTTTGTAGTGCGATGCTTCCCGCAAGGGGCGTATTCGCCCAGCAGATTGTCAGCAATAGCAGTCCGCTTTATGCCTCGGCCAGATTGATGGATGCCGGTTCGCATTCGTCAGACGTAGCGGTTATTACCGTCACGGGGAAGGTCTCCGATGAAAAAGGGGATGCTTTACCGGGCGCTACCGTCTCGCTGAAAGGTGGTACAATTGGCGCAAATACCGATGCTCAGGGTAATTATATCGTGCGCATTCCAGATGGGACGGCTAACCCTGTGCTCGTCTTTTCGTTTATCGGCTATACTCCTCAAGAAGTATCAGTCGGTAATCAGACGGTAGTGAATGTCCAACTCGTGAGCGATGCTAAGTCGCTGAGTGAAGTTGTCGTTGTTGGGTACGGTACGCAGAAACGCTCAGATATTACAGGAGCTGTGGCGTCGGTTCCTAAATCGCGGTTGTCGCAACTACCCGTCACCAACGTGTTGCAGGCCATTCAGGGGTCGGTAGCGGGGGTGAATATTACGCAGTCGTCGTCGGTTCCGGGTACAGCACCGTCTACAACGATTCGGGGTCAGAACTCCATCAATGCCAACTCAGGCCCGTACGTCGTTGTCGATGGAATTCCGCTTAACAAAGCAGGTGGATCGCTCAGCGACATTAATCCCAACGACATTGAATCAGTCGAAATCCTTAAGGATGCATCAGCGGTAGCTATTTACGGAACCAACGGGGCTAACGGCGTAATTCTGGTTACCACCAAGCGGGGTACAACGGGAAAGCCGGTCATTCGCTATAGTAACTATGTGGGTATCGAAAACTTCGCGCATATTCTTACGCCACGTAATGGGGCCGAATACGTGCAAAAATACGCCGACTACATGGCGCAAACGGGTCAGACATTGACCAACCCCGTTCCTAACTACAACGAGTTGCCGAATTACAAAGCCGGTATCACCAAGGACTGGTTTAAAGAAGCTACTCAAACGGGCGTTTTGCAGGACCATAACCTGAGTATTTCGGGCGGAACCAGCAATGTTCGCTACTTCATTTCGGGCGAGTTTCTGGATCAGAAAGGCGTAATCAAAGGCTACCAGTACAAGCGGGCAAGTTTCCGTTCGAACCTGGACATTAACCTGACGGATTATCTAACGGTAGGTACGTCGCTGTTTATCACCAATAACAACCGCGATGGCGGACGAGCCAATTTGTTGAATGCAACCGCCATGAGCCCGTATGGTCAGGAATATAATGCGGATGGGAGTTACACCATCTACCCGATGTTCCCGGAGCAGCTTTACACCAACCCAATGCTTGGCCTGAAAACCGATCGTCTTGACCGGAATACGAATCTGAACGGAAATGGCTATCTCGAACTGAAGTTGCCCGGCAAACTCACCGGCTTAAAATACCGTCTGAATGTAGGTTATTCGTACCTGCCTGCGCATAGAGCTAGTTATACTGGGCGGGCGGCCAATGACCTGCTTGGAACGGGGAGCACGTTTTATTCGGAAACCAGTAGCTACACGATTGAGAATATCCTCTCGTATGCTAAAGATTTTGGCAAGCACCACCTGGATTTCACGGGCTTATATAGTGCTCAGCAGCGGAAGTATTCGGAAGCCACCGCTACGGCAGTCGGCTTTGTAAACGATGAATTGTCGTACAATAACCTCGGCGCTGGCGCTACCCAATCGAGCGCTTCATATGCTGACCGCTATGGTCTGAACTCGCAGATGGGTCGGATTAACTACACCTACGACAGTCGCTATCTGTTCACGGTAACGGCTCGTCGCGATGGTTCATCAGTATTCGGTGCCAACACCACGAAGTACGGTTTATTCCCTTCGGCGGCTATTGGCTGGAATATCAGCAATGAATCATTCATGAAAGATATGCGTGCTGTCAGTAACCTGAAATTGCGTTTCTCGTATGGCAAGTCGGGTAACGAAGCTATTAGCGTCTATCGAACCATTACAACCGACGGAACCGTACGTTCGCCCTTCAATGGCATCAGCACAATTGGTGCGCAGCCCGGCAACTTAGGTAACGCTAACCTCCAGTGGGAGAGCACCATAAGTGCGAACCTTGGCGTGGATTTCGGCTTCTTCAATAACCGAATCAACGGTAGCATCGACATGTACAAGAACGACACGAAAGGGCTGCTACTGCTGAGAAGCCTCCCAATCATTACTGGCTATTCGAGTGTGTATGACAACCTGGGCGAAACATCGAACACAGGTATCGAGCTGACATTGAACTCCCGCAACGTAACGCAGGGCGATTTCAAATGGGAAAGCACCGTCATCTTCTCGTCGAACAGAAACCGGATTATCGACCTCTACGGCGACAAGAAAAATGACCTTGGTAACCGTTGGTTCATTGGTCAGCCAATTAGTGTTATCTATGATTACAAAATGGTCGGCGTTTGGCAGAAAGGTGAAGATGCGTCTGTGCAGGACCCTGGGGCTATAGCTGGTGATCTGAAGTTTGCCGATTTGAACGGCGATAAAAAAATTACGGCGGATGGTGACCGTATGATTCTGGGGCAAACAGCTCCTAAATGGACTGGAGGCCTGACAAACACATTCCACTACAAAAATTTCAATTTGAATGTGTTTATCCAGACTGTTCAGGGGGTAACCCAGAACAACGCTGACCTGACCTATGCCGATGAGACGGGCAAACGGAACACGCCGGTTGCCGTCGGCTACTGGACGGCCGAGAACATGAGCAATAGCCGCCCATCACTGGCTTTTAAAAATCCACGGGGGTACGGCTATGCATCGGATGCCAGCTACACACGTATCAAAGACGTGACGTTGAGCTATGTATTCAGCCAAAAACTGCTGGATAAACTGCGGCTGGGCAATCTGACTGCCTACGTGAGCGGACGTAACCTGTACACCTTTACGAACTGGATTGGCTGGGACCCTGAGGCAGCACAATCTACCCGTGGATCGGGCGACTGGACGAACAACTATCCATTGACCCGCTCATTTGTGCTTGGCCTGAACATCAGCCTTCGTTAATCATCGATTTAATTTAGTAGATACAATGAAACTTTACATTAAGCTACTCATCGTGTCGGTTGTGGTACTGGCTTCGTCCTGCAAGGATACGTTCCTGGACGAAAAACCCTACTCATCCTACACCCCAATTACGCTCAACGACTCGTTGGGGTTCGAAGCCTCGCTGGTGGGCCTCTATAACCATACCAGCACTATTTTCTCCTGGTCCGATCAGCAGGGATGGCCCAGTGTTTGGCAGGTTGGTACCGACGTGGCGAATGCGACGGCTCAACAACAGGGTGTCGAGATTCCGTATTACAACTACGCGCTTTTGACGCCTACCGATAATGCGGCAGCCCGTACCTGGAACCGGAACTATATTATGGTGAATCTGACTAACGTCATCATCAATGGAGCCGAAGCGCCAACGTTGACGGCGATTAGCACAGGTGGGAAAGCAAAAATCAGTGCCGAAGCGAAGTTCTTCAGGGCGTATGCTTACAACAATCTGGCAACCTGTTTCGGTGGTGTTCCACTCTTGACGCAGGCACTAACAGGACCTAAAACCGATTTTGTGCGGGCACCGCTGGACGATGTCAATAAACAGATTGTTGACGATCTGACCTTTGCCGTTGCGAATCTGCCAGATATCGAAAGTGTTAAAACCAACACGAGCGGAGGAAAGCTCTACGGACGGGCCAACAAGTTCATGGCCATGCAATTACTTGCCGAAGTTTACCTGCGCATGGATAAGCCCGATCTGGCCGAAGCACAACTTCAGGCGATTATTAGCAGCGGTCGGTTTAAGCTCGTAAAAAGCCGTTATGGTGCTCAATCAACTGCACCGGGCGATTATTACCATGATATGTTCATCTACGGTAATCAGCGCCGGGTACAGGGCAACACCGAAGCCATCTGGGTTCTGGAACAGGAAAATCCAAGCACTGTAGTAGGGGGTATCACCGACAATCCGCAGCAACGTCGGGTATGGGGAGCTTCGTACCACAACATTTCGGGTATGGCCCTTTCCGATTCAACAGGAGGCCGGGCATTGGGCCGATTACGGCTTAGCAACTGGGTTTTGTATAGTCTGTACAAACCGGGTGATATCCGCAATTCGCAGTACAATATCCGTCGCCGGTACGTGTACAACGATGCAACAAAACCGGCTACGTATGGTAAACCCGTTCCTTACACGGGCAGCGATACGCTCTATAACATCGCTCCACACACTACTAAATGGTATCAGTTTAATCCGAACGATAGCTTCGGCTATGCAATGATCAAGGATTTTATCCTGATGCGCTTGGGCGAAACGTACTTGCTGCTGGCCGAAGCCCAATTCAAACAAGGCAAATTGGAAGCAGCTGCTACCAGCATCAACGCCTTACGTGAGCGATCGTTCGCAGGCTATCCATCAGTGGGCCAGGTAACCTCCGCCGACATGACACTGGACTTTATTCTAGACGAACGGGTTCGTGAACTCGTTGGTGAAGAAAATCGTCGAATGACGCTCATGCGCACCAAAACATTAGTGGATCGCGCTACGCGGCTTAATTCAAACAGCGCCGTTAACAAGACCGTTGGCCTGACCAGTACACACTTGCTGATGCCAATCCCCTTAACGGAAATCCAGTTGAACAAAGACGCTGTGTTGACGCAAAATCCTGGGTATTAATTCGTTTCACCTCACCCCCAGCCCCTCTCCTGTTTTTCAGGAGAGGGGGGAACACCTGCCTTTTTGAGCCCCTCCCCTTGAAATAAGGGGAGGGGGTGGGGTAAAATAATGTCGAGGCACTAACTTCACATCAATCAATGAAACTCTTTTCCGCCACCTTACTAACAATTACCCTAACGGCTTCCGCTTTCCTCTGCCAGGCCCAAACTGTACCTCTCCAAAAACAAGCCGAATTTAAACCCGGCGAACGCTGGTACGACGATAAAGGCGAACTCATCAATGCTCACGGCGGAGGCTTGCTATATGACAACAAAACGTACTACTGGTTTGGTGAGAAACGAGGACAGTCAGCTTCGGAAGGTGTTACGGTTTATTCGTCGAAAGACCTGTACAACTGGAAGAACGAAGGGTTAGCCCTGCCAAAGTCAACCGATCCGCAGAGCGAGATTGCCGTCGGTGGGCTCATCGAACGTCCCAAGGTTGTCTTTAATCCGAAGACGAAAAAGTACATCATGTGGTTTCATTTAGAACTGCCGGGTCAGGGCTATAAAGCCGCCCGCGCCGGGGTGGCCATTAGTGACAAGGTTACGGGACCGTACCGATACGTAAATAGTTTCCGGCCTAATGGGCATATGTCGCGGGACATGACGCTGTTTGTCGATGAGGATGGTTCGGCTTATCACATCTATTCCGCTCGCGAAAACTACGACTTGCGACTTGTGAAACTAAGTGATGATTATCTATCGGCGACCACGCAGGACACACTCTTGTTCAGTAATCATCGGGAAGCACCGTCCATTTTCAAGAAAGACAATTACTATTACCTCATAACGAGCGGTTGTACAGGCTGGGACCCAAATCAGGCCAGTTTGCATACCGCAACTTCACTGTTTGGTCCCTGGAAACTAGTTGGTGATCCAATGAAAGGACCTCTGGCCGACAAGACATTTGATGGGCAATCGACCTACATTCTGCCGGTACAAGGAAAAAAGGATGCATTCATTTTTATGGCCGACAAGTGGAATCCGAAAGATTTGAAAGACAGTCGTTACTTATGGTTGCCGGTGAAATTTGAGAATAATCAGCCCGTAATTGAATGGACAAATGAATGGGATTTGACGATCTGGAAACCTCAAAAAGCAAATTGATACGAATGACGAAGCACAACTATGTACTGGCGTTGCTCCTGTTGATTAGCGCAGGTGCCTGGGCTCAGCAGAAACCATCGGCACCAGACGTTCTCAAAGCGATTAAGCAGGCAAACGACTATTGGCAATCGACGAACCTGACTCACGGACGGGCTTTTTGGGATAATGCGGCTTACCATACGGGCAATATGGACGTTTATGCCCTAACTAAAAATGAAGCCTATCGTCAGTATTCAGAAGCCTGGTCGGAACACAATCTGTGGATGGGCGCTAGGTCAAACGATACGTCAAAATGGAAATATTCCTACGGCGAAACCGATGACTATGTACTGTTCGGTGATTGGCAAATCTGTTTCCAGACGTACATCGACTTGTATAATCTCCAGCCCGACAATCGGAAAATTGCCCGTGCGAAGGAAGTGATGGACTACGAGATGAGCACCTCAAATGTCGATTACTGGTGGTGGGCCGATGGACTGTACATGGTAATGCCCGTAATGACGAAGCTCTACAAGGTGACGGGCAATAAGCTCTATCTGGATAAGCTTTATGAGTACTTCATGTATGCCAACAGCATCATGTATGATGCCGATGAAAAGCTTTATTACCGCGATGCGAAGTATGTGTATCCGAAGCACAAGAGCGTCAACGGCAAAAAGGATTTCTGGGCAAGGGGCGATGGTTGGGTGTTTGCTGCTTTAGCGAAAGTATTGCAAGACCTACCGAAAAACGACCCGCACCGCAATGAATACGTAGCGAAATACAAAGGTTTAGCCGAAGCCATTCGTAAATCCCAACAGCCCGAAGGGTACTGGACCCGAAGTATACTCGATCCTGAACATGCTCCCGGTCCGGAAACCAGTGGTACGGCTTTCTTCACTTACGGCTTGTTGTGGGGAATCAATAACAGCTATCTAAACGAAAAAACGTGCTTACCAACGGCCCTGAAAGGCTGGAACTACCTATCGACAGTAGCGCTGCAACCCAACGGAAAAATTGGCTACATCCAACCCATCGGCGAAAAAGCTATTCCGGGCCAAGTCGTTGATGCCAACTCAACTACCAATTTCGGCGTCGGTGCTTTTCTGCTGGCCGGCTGCGAAATGCATCGATTTTTGACCAGGTAGAGACCCTCTGCATCCTCGGTCGTGTCCTCACAGAACGCCAGAAGTTAGCGTTTACAAAAGCATTCTATGAGGACATAGACTGAGGATACAAGATATGCGACCCCGTCGGGGTCAAATGTTTATAGTCAAGTTTGTTTCTATAAACATCTGACCCCGACGGGGTCGCACAAAATAGGTTTCGATATAACTCTGCGTGATTACATAACTCCATGTTATGATAAAGACCATCCAGGAATGAAGAATTTCAACACCCGTTTTTTTATCGCCTGCCTGCTCATCGTCATGGCATGCAGTGCTACATACGCCCAGAAAAAAACAACCACCAAATCGGCAAAAATTGCCCCGACCGTCAGCGACCGTCAGTTCTGGCTGGCTGAGATGGATAAGATGGTCAGACCAGTTATTTATAGCCTGGCTCAGGACAGCTTACGCATCGTTATGCCGAAAGTGGTCTCTAAGCGAATTGACAATAAGGAGCATCGGATTCAGGTTCAATACGTTGAAGTGTTGGGTCGTGTACTGAGTGGTATTGCGCCCTGGTTGCAGGGCGAAGGTGGAAGCGCCGAGGAAGTTGCGTTGCGAAATCAGTACCGGAAATGGGTGATCAAAGGACTATCGAACGCGTTGGATTCGACCGCTAAAGACTACATGTATTTTAACATCGGTGGTCAGCAGCTGGTCGATGCGTCGTACATCGCGTATGCATTTGTGCGAGCGCCCTGGTTGTGGGAGAATCTGAACAAAATCGACCAGCAACGACTGGTTAAAGCCTTGAAAACCACGCGTCAGTTTAAACCGGTGTTCTCCAATTGGCTGCTATTTTCGGCTATGACCGAAGCGTTCTTCTGCAAATACGGCTATGAATGGGACCCGATGCGGATTGATTACGCGCTTCAGCAACTGGAGCAGTGGTACGTTGGCGATGGCATGTATTCCGATGGAACGTCCTATGCTTACGACTATTACAACAGTTATGTGATGCATCCGTATCTGGCGGCTATCACGGAGATTGTCAGCAAGAAGACGAATGCGTATACGGGTATGATTGCCAAAATCAAGCAGCGGAACGAGCGTTATGCCATTATTCAGGAACGGTTAATCAATACTGATGGTACGTATCCAGCCACCGGTCGTTCGATTGTGTATAGGGGCGCGGTATTTCAGCACCTGGCTGATATGTCGTGGCGGAAAGCGTTGCCCGAACAATTAAAGCCCGCTCAGGTACGTTGCGCCCTGACGGCTGTGATTAAAAAAACGCTGGAAAGTCCTTCTACCTATCAGAATGGCTGGCTGACCATCGGCCTATACGGTTCGCAACCTGATCTGGCCGATTTTTATAACAACCAGGGCAGCCTGTACATTGCCACCAACATTTTCCTGCCGCTTGGTTTGCCTGATTCAGACCCGTTCTGGGCCGATGCACCGGAAAAATGGAGCGCGCAAAAAATATGGAGTGGAGAAGATTTTCCGCACGATCATAGTGTGGATTTACGATAACCGTTAGTGCCTTTTTGGGAGGATTTCATGCGACATTATTTCTTTTGGCTACTGTTTTCGACTAGCCTAACAGCTTCTGCCCAATTACTGGCACCACCTACATCCTTACGTACCGATTTGCTGCTTCATACCGATAAGGTCTGGAGCAACGGCTTTTTAACGAACCTAACGCTCGATGCCGCTGACTCATCCCGGTTTGCCGGACAACTTGCCCTCATTCGTAGTGCCCGCCCTTCGTTTAGTTGGGTGCTTCCCAATGCTGGTGTTAATAGTCGCCAGACAGCTTATCGACTGATTGTAAGCTCTTCCGGGAAAACCAGCCAAAGCAATGTGGGCGATGTATGGGACTCGGGTAAAATTGTGAACAGTCAAAGCGTAGGCATTCTGCTGCCCGCCGATCATCGACTGGAGGCTAACCGGATTTACTACTGGAAAGTGAAAGTCTGGACTAGTCAAAATGGCGAAAGTGATTTTTCGCAAGCGAAAGCGTTTCGCACGGCATCCCAACTAGCGGACTATGAAACGCCTTATTATCCTGTTGTGAAAGCTGAAGAAGCACCCGTTTCGCAGAAATCAGTGGGATCGAAACGGATGGTTTATGATTTTGGGAAGGATGCGTTTGGGCAGGTTTATCTTACCGTGAATAGCCCCGCCGAACAGGATACACTGATTTTGCACGTGGGTGAGGCCATTATGCCCGATGGCCATGTTAACCCCAAACCAATGGGTGTACTTCGGTACCGCCGAATACCGGTTCTGTTACAACACGGGACGCATCGATACGCCATTCAGTTTAAACCCGATAAGCGCAACACAGGACCGAAAGCCATTCTGATGCCGGATTATATTGGTGAGGTTTTGCCATTTCGCTACGTTGAAGTCGAATTGCCGACGGATACTATTCGTGTTGAGCAGCTTGTTCGTCAGGTTGTTACGTATCCATTCGATGAAACGGCTACGACCTTTACAAGTTCAGACACAACATTGAATCGTGTCTGGGGAATCTGTAAACACACCATCAAAGCGACCACGTTTAGTGGCTATTACGTTGATGGAGATCGTGAACGGATTCCGTACGAAGCCGACGCGCTGATTAACCAACTTTCTCATTATGCTACTGATTCGGAGTATAACATCGCCAAACGGTCGTTGAACTACCTGGTTTTTCACGCAACCTGGCCAACAGAATGGTCGTTGCAAAACGTGTTGATTGCCTGGTATGATTACCTGAATTCCGGCGATTCACGCACGATAGAAGCGCTTTATCCTGAACTGAAAGCTAAACTCCTGCTCCCGCTGGCCCGCCCGGATGGGCTGATCAGTACCCGAACGGGGCTTCAAACGGCTGAGTTTAAAAAGTCGATTCACTACGATACGTTTGATGGTCGACCGACGATTCAGGACATCGTCGATTGGCCGCAGCAGGGCGTTCTGGGATTGGGTAAAAAAGAAGTTGGTGAAACGGACGGCTTTGTTTTTCGGAATTACAACGCTGTCGTCAATGCCTTTCACTATCAGGGACTGGTTTTTATGGCGCAGGTCGCGAATCGTCTGGGTAAATCTGACGATGCTATTTTTTATGCCGACCGCTCAAATCAGGTTAAGAAAGCGTTTCAGGCCACATTTATTAATTCTAAAACTGGTTTGGTTCGGGATGGCGATAGCACCGATCACGCGTCGCTTCATGCTAACATGATGGCGCTGGCTTTTGGACTGGTTCCCGAAAAATATCACTCAAGCGTGCTGGCTCATATTCGGTCGAGGGGTATGGCGTGTAGTGTGTATGGGTCACAGTTTTTGCTGGATGCGCTCTACAATGCCAATGAAAGTGCCTATGCATTGTCCTTGCTAACCTCGACTGACGAACGCAGTTGGTACAATATGATCCGTACCGGCTCAACCATGACAACCGAGGCCTGGGATACTAAGTATAAACCCAATCAGGATTGGAATCATGCCTGGGGAGCGGCCCCGGCCAACATCATCGTGCGAAAATTAATGGGTGTCGAAGCCTTGAATCCCGCTTTTGAAACGGTTCGGATCAAGCCTCAACCCGATACGTTACGACAGGCATCGCTACAGCTGGCCACCTTACGAGGCCCAATCTCTGTCGCCTTTGACAACTCCCCCGACCGGTTTCAGTTGCGTGTTACCTTGCCTGCCAATACCAGCGGAGTCGTTTATTTGCCTCGCAGAAAGGCGAAAAGCCAGGTATGGGAAAATGGGAACGTAGTAAAGACCACCGCTGAAGGTAATTTCTGGAAGATCATGGGTGTTGGCTCAGGTACGCACGAATGGGAAGTGCGTTGAATTATAAAACTATCAAGACATAATTGCGTTCTATTGAGTTATTCTGAGAGTAATTCAATAGAACGCAACTATGAAAACAATCCAATTCTTCGTCAGCTCCTGCATTATTGGGCTATTTCTAAACAGCTGTCAATCGAAAAACGAGCCTCTGCAAACAAACTGCCAGCCGCCAGCTACCCTTATTGCCAAAGCGCCCTGCGAAAGTGGTTATCAGGGTGTTCAACTAGTAGCCTCGAATTATGTGGGGAGTACAGAAATGCAGTTCGTTTATAACATCTTCGTTCAGAAAGACACCCTCTCTGGTGACCTGACCAAAAGCTCTTATGCCAATGCGTCAAATCAGCAAATCATAATTTCCGAAACCATTCTAAAAGATGCTCCCAAGTTTGTCGCACAGGTAACGATCAACTGTAATGGGAAGGAACTGGCATCCAGATATTTTGCCTTTGTTAAACGACCTGCCACCAATACAGGATGTTATGTTTGGGCGTTGCAAAATCAATAAACGTATTACAACTACTGACCGATTTGTGGGCCGTAGACAATGTACCGCTGTGATTGAATGGCTGGCATGTCGACTACTTCCACTTTGCGAACAATGGTCTGCCGTCCATCGCTGATTTCAAACTGATATTGCCCGGTTTCCGACTCGTTGAATTTGAATTTCAGGTGGTGGCTTTTGGACGCTTTTTTCAGATAATCCCGATACAGAATGGCGTTGTTAGCATCCCTCAACGTAACTACAACTTGTTTCGGCTGGTAAATTGCCAGCATGATATTCACCGTCCAGTCGTTGCCCATGTAGAGGCCTACCTCAAATGAATTTGGTTTCGTTGTCGAATCGCTAGGGGCGGTGCCCGTAGCTTGTGCATTGATTATTGGGGCTGTCATGAGGATACTCAGGAGCAGTACGTTCATAAATTGTCGTGTTGTTTTCATTTTTTTAGTACGGTTTTACCGGCGTTAAATTGATGGCTCAAAGGTGGCGGGTTTTGATATATTAGTAAAGCGAATTATTTTTGTTGAAACCATGAATGAAATTCATCAATGGAAATTCGACATCTTCAGATGGTGAAAGAAGTGGCACTCTGTGGCAATTTGACGAAAGCCGCTGATCGCCTATTTCTGACCCAATCGGCTCTGAGTCATCAGTTGAAGGAATTGGAAAGCTACTTCGACACCCAACTGTTCATCCGGGAAAAAAAGCAGATGTTGCTGACTCCAGCGGGCGAAGTCGTCGTACAGGCAGCCGAGAAGATCCTGCGGGAAGTTGCCGAAACACGGGCTACAGTTCGATGCCTGACCGACAAGGAAGCGGGCGAGGTCCGGCTTTGTACGCAATGTTATACATCGTACCACTGGTTAGCTGGTTTTCTGAGGGAATTTCAGACGCTTTACCCAAAAGTGGACATCAAGGTTGAATTGGAGGCTGCTTCGCAGGATGCTGACCACCATTTGCTAGCCAATAAGATTGATGTGGCCATTACGGAAGGCGACGAAAATCCGAAGTTTGCGTATACGCCACTTTTTCAGGATGAGTTTGTAGCTATTGTCGCCCCCGATCATTCCTGGGCTGGCCGTCCCTGGGTTGAAATCGATGAGTTTGTCGATCAGAACTACATCATGTACAACATTCCGGATCAGGAAAGCTCGAATTTTATGATGCTTTTCAAGAATCGTCGCCCGGCCAAGGTGTACAAGATCACACTCACCGAAGCCATTCTGGAGATGGTGAAGGCCGGGCTGGGTGTGGCGGTACTGCCTAATTGGGTGGTTAAACCGTATTTGCAATCGGGCCAACTGGCAGCTGTCCAAATTACCGGAAAACGAGTGCTGCGAACATGGTATGCAGCTACGCTAAAGAGCAAACAACTGCCGCCCTATACAACGGCGTTCATTGAGCAATTGGCCTGCTACATGAAAGAATTAGATGGCTACGCCTGTCCTGCATGAAGAAGACTGCTTCTGAGCCTATTACCAAAATCTTTTCAAAAATCCCGGCCTGCCGTTACCTGTTCCCGACTGCTTTAGTTTAAATTTACAGACGGACAAAATCCTGTAAATCCTAAAATCAGGTCAATCCCGGTTCAGACAATGCAATTCTCACACCTCCACTGCCACACGCAATACTCGCTGCTCGACGGTCAGGCTGATATTAAGAAGCTGATTAAGAAGGCCAAAGCCGACAACATGCCTGCCGTCGCCATTACTGACCATGGTAATATGTTCGGGGTATTTGAGTTTGTGGCCGAAGCAAGCAAACAAGGAATCAAACCCATTGTTGGCTGCGAGTTCTATGTTGTGGAGGATCACCATAAAAAGCAGTTTACCAAAGAGCAAAAGGACGTTCGTTACCACCAGCTCTTGTTGGCAAAGAATGCACAGGGTTATAAAAACCTGGCGAAACTCTGTTCGCTGGGATACATGGAGGGACTTTATGGTAAATACCCTCGTGTTACAAAAGCCCTTATTGATCAGTACAAAGAGGGTTTGATTGCGTCCACTTGTTGCATCGGCGCATCGGTTCCGAAAACGATTCTGAAAAAAGGGGAAGAAGCTGGGGAAATTGAATTCAAGTGGTGGCTCGACCGCTTTGGCGAAGACTACTACGTTGAACTCCAACGCCACGAAATTCCTGATCAGATAAAGGCTAATGAAATACTGATCAAGTTCGCCCGGAAGTATAACGTTAAGATTATTGCGTCCAACGATTCGCACTATGTCGATCAGGACGACTGGGTAGCACACGATATCTTGCTGTGTGTCAACACCAACGAAAAGCAAAGCACACCGTCGATGAAGGATTTCAGCGATGATGATGTGATGCCTAAAAATACGCGCTTTGCCTTCTTCAGCGATCAGTTCTATTTCAAGAACACGCAGGAGATGACGACGCTTTTCCATGACCTGCCCGAAGCCATCGACAATACCAATGAGATTGTTGGCAAGGTAGACACGCTGAAGCTCAAACGGGACATCATGTTGCCCAACTTCCCGATTCCAAAGGAGTTTCAGCAACACACCGATGATGTCCTGAATCAGTGGGAATACCTGCGTCACCTTACCTACGAAGGCGCCAAACAGCGCTACGTCGATATTCTGCCGCACATTCAGGAACGTCTTGACTTCGAGTTGTTTACCATCAGAACGATGGGGTTCGCAGGTTACTTTTTGATCGTGTCTGACTTCATCAAAGCCGGGCGTGATCTGGGCGTTATGATTGGCCCCGGACGTGGGTCGGCGGCTGGTAGCGCGGTAGCCTACTGTACGGGAATCACCAATATCGATCCCATTAAATACGACTTACTCTTCGAGCGGTTCCTGAATCCCGACCGGAAGTCGATGCCCGATATTGATACGGACTTCGATGATGAAGGCCGGCAGAAGGTCATTGATTACGTGGTGCAGAAATACGGTAAATCGCAGGTGGCGCAGATTGTGACCTATGGTACCATGGCCTCAAAATCGTCGATCAAAGACGTAGCGCGGGTTATGGATTTGCCTTTGCAGGATGCCAACGCTGTGGTGAAGCTTGTGCCGGACAAGCCGACCTACAACATGACGCTCAAGCGTATCTTCGAAGATCCGATTGACGGGCCGGGTGGTTTAGCCAACGTTATTCAACCCGAAGAGGTTGATAATGTGAAACGGATGCGCGCCCTCGAAGCCGGCGACAAGAGTGCGGCTTTGGCCATGCGCATCGTGGATTACGAAAAGGTCTCGGCAGTACTCAAACAAGCCCGCAAACTCGAAGGTACTGTTCGCAATACCGGCTTGCATGCAGCAGGAATTATCATTGCCCCCAGCGATTTGTCGGATATTGTTCCGGTATCGACTTCGAAAGATACGAACCTGATTATCACGCAGTATGAGGGTAAAGTTATTGAGGATGCGGGTGTAATCAAGATGGACTTTTTGGGTCTGCGCAACTTGACGATCATCAAGGAATGTCTGCGACTCATTCGACAAAATCACGGTGGATTTTACGTCAATGGCGTCGAAACCGACATTGACGATATTCCGCTAGACGACGACGAAACCTACAAGCTCTTCCAGCGTGGCGAAACCAACGCCGTCTTCCAGTTTGAATCCGACGGCATGAAAAAGCACATGAAAGATCTGAAGCCTGACCGCTTTGGTGATCTCATTGCGATGAATGCGCTATACCGTCCGGGCCCGATTGCCTACATTCCGAACTACATTAACCGGAAACACGGTCGCGAAGAAGTCAAATATGATATGCCAGAAATGGAGGAGTATTTGGCTGATACATATGGTATTACCGTTTATCAGGAGCAGCTGATGCTGCTCTCGCAAAAGCTGGGCAACTTCACCAAAGGTGACGCCGACATACTGCGGAAGGCGATGGGGAAGAAGGATAAAGCCACGCTGGATAAAATGAAAGGCAAGTTTATGGATGGCTGTGCTGCCAATAACTTGCCTCTGAAAGTCTGCGAAAAAGTCTGGACCGACTGGGAGGCCTTTGCTTCGTACGCTTTCAATAAATCGCACTCAACCTGCTATGCCTTCGTCGCTTACCAAACCGCCTACCTCAAAGCGCATTACCGCTCGGAGTACATGGCAGCCGTTTTAACGAGCTGTCTTGGTACGATTGACAAGATTACGTTCTTCATGGAAGAATGTAAGAATATAAATATTCCAGTATTGGGGCCCGACGTAAACGAATCCGAACGATTCTTTGGCGTTAACCAAAAAGGTGAAATTCGCTTTGGTCTTGGTGGTATCAAAGGAGCGGGCGACGCTGCCGTAGAAGCCATTATTGAGGAACGCAAAGCTGGCGGCCCGTTCAAGGATATTTTCGACTTCGCCATTCGGGTCAACCTCCGGACGGTGAATAAGAAAACGTGGGAATCACTGGCCTACGCTGGTGCGTTCGACAATCTGGACGAGTATCATCGGGCGCAATATTTCAACATGGCAGAGGGTGATACGTCGCCCTTCCTGGATAAAATTATCCGATACGCCAACAACTACCACGCGGAAAAGGCGGCAGCTCAACAGTCGTTGTTTGGGGCCATGATGAATGGAGAGCCCATGCTTGCCCGTCCCAAAGCGCCTACTGTAGAGGAGTGGAACCAGATCGAGAAGCTCAAATTTGAAAAAGACGTTGTTGGGTTTTACATCACCGGCCACCCACTCGATGAGTTCAAACTCGAAATGGACGGATTCTGCAATTGCACACTGGCCAATATTTTTGAGACTAAGCAGCCTGAAATTAAAGTCGGAGGTATTGTGTCAGCGGTACAAATGCGGGTAACTAAAAGTGGAAATCCGTTCTGTATCTTCAAAATTGAGGACTATAATTCATCGCTCGAAATGGCACTTTTCGGAGATGACTACGTTCGGTTAGTGCAGTATATTGAGGTAGGGCGATTCCTTCACATTACGGGCAAGACTCAAAATAAATGGGGTTCTGAGCAATTGGAATTCAAGCCCGTGAGTATCCGGCTCCTGAACGATATGCGTGAAAAATTCTGCAAAGAATTACGCGTATCCTTAACGCTTGATGCCTTGAACGCCCAGGTCATTGCTAAACTTAATGAGTTGGCGAATGCACATCCCGGCACCTGTACACTTTCGTTTAACGTTGTCGATCCAATCGAACGTATTGAAATAAGTTTGCAGGCACGAACGCTAAAGGTTTCCCCAGCAAACTCGTTCCTAAAGGCATTAGAAGCTATTGATGGTGTGACGTGTAAGGTGGCGTAAAAGAATCGCAGCTACGATTCTTAGCCTTTCCGCCAGGCTTTATAAGCGCCAGGTAAACAGACTGCACAAGGTCGAAAACCTTGTGCAATAGCTTCGGTTTCATTCCGGAAGAACACCCGATTTTCTGGCTTCATTCGTTTACCCGTCCGGCAGGTAAGCGTGCCATAAATCTTTCCGGGCCGGTGACCACCTAGCGTAACCGCTTCACTTGTTACCAACTTTACCAAGACTCGAAGTTGGGCGAAACGGGTTGGCCCAAGAGCCGTTTGCCGGATCATGCTGCGTCGTGAAAAATGAGGCCTACGGTCATCCTCCGGCCTGTTTTTACTTCACTGACGCCATGTCGAAGGCCAATTCGATGATAGCCTCGTGTCCCTTTTTGAGGCCGAAATTTCGTGGTGAATATTAAGATCTGCCCTTGCTCAGGTTGCAGCACAATTGCTTTAGACTGCATCCGTGGACGTTGTTCCATCAAGACAAACTCGCCCCCGGAAAAATCCTGACCGGGTTGATTTAGAAACAGAACGGCCTGAAATGGAAAATACAATTCACCATAAATATCCTGATGCAACGCGTTCCAATCACCCGATCCGTACTTCAAAATCAAGGCGGTTGGACGTTTCTGGCCAGCTTGGTGACAACTAGCTAACCACTCGTCCAGGTCGGTTGGGTAACGTTGGGCGAGGCCGAGTTTCTCGTTCCAGTCGTTGGTCACTGGAGCTATCTGTGTGAATAGTTCATGCCGAAGCGTGTCGATAATGGGTGGTAGTGGATAGTTGAAGTATTTGTACTCGCCACTACCATAACCATGTTTTTGCATCACAATCGTTTTGCGATACAAGTCTGGTTTATCAAACAAATTGGCCAACTCGTGGCATTCATCAGCCGATAGGGCAGGAGGAAGCAAGACAAACCCTGATTCAGAAAGGAGCTGTTGGTGAGATGGCCAGTTAAGAATTTTGTGAGTCATTGGTATAAGTCTTGTGTCCACAGAGATACAGAGGGCACAAAGAATGTTTGCCTACAAAGCTTTGTGCCCTCTGTATCTCTGTGGTTAGTGAAATTTATCCATCAACGCGCGCAGCTTCCCAGCCAAGCATGGCTTGCTTGCGTTCAACTCCCCAACGATAGCCACCGAAGAGACCAGTTTTCTTAATGACCCGATGACAGGGAATTAAATAGCCAATTGGGTTACTGCCAATGGCTGTTCCAACTGCCCGCGAGGCCGTGGGCTGTCCAATGGCTTCGGCAATTTGATCGTAGCTGGCCAATCTCCCTTCAGGAATTTTGAGCAGCGCTTCCCATACTTTTAGCTGAAAAGCCGATCCTCGTAGTAAAACCGGCAGCGGATGGCTCATTGTTGCATTGGCGGTTGTCGGGAAAATCTGGTTGACTAGCTCATGGAGGGCTTCAGCATCCTGACGAAGAGTAACTTCGGGCCAGGCGTTGGCTAGAATCGATTCTGGCTCGTCGCCATCATTCAGAAAATGAAGAAGCGCAATTTTTCCATTAATCTCTCCCAACACATACTTCCCAAACGGACTATCGAACACGCCATACGCAAGTACCAACCCCGAACCCGCCTGCTTAAACTGTCCTGGTGTAACCCCTTCGATTGTTACGAATAGATCGTGTAACCGACCCGTTCCCGAAAGTCCGGCTTCATGCGCGGCATCACTCAGTGGGGCGCCCTTGCGAAGTTGATTTTTGGCGTGTTCGAGGGTTAAGTACTGGCTGAATTTCTTCGGACTTACGCCCGCCCACTCGGTGAAGAGCCGTTGGAAGTGAAACTCACTCAGGTTGGCTTTTTCGGCGAGTTCGCTTAAAGAAGGCTGCTCCCGGAAATTAGCGGTAAGGTGTTCGATAGCGCGGGCAATTTGCTGATAGGTGTAGGTGCTTGCAGTTGTCATATAGCATTGTTGTTTGACCTATACAAATGTCGGCATAACCCAGTTGGAGAGAAACCCGATTCTTGCGGAGATTTTTGACCGTTGAACAGCCCATATCCGCAATTGCTCACATTGGTTTATGCTTTGCAAAAACTATTAGGTAAGTTAGACTAGTAATTTAACCAACTGATAATAAAAGCTATGCCTGTCAACGCGAAACATTTAGCCACATTTATTCTTGGTGCAGCTGCTGGGGTGGCTCTCCATAAATATGCCCAGACAGAGGATGGTCAGAAGATGGTGTCTGACCTGAAAGAAAAAGGGATGCAACTTAAAACAGAGGCCGAAGGCGCTATTGATAATGCCCCTGAGTATTTCGAAAAATTGAAAACTCAGCTCGCCGAAATGCTGAAAACGAATTTCCCGGATGCTGAAGCGGCTATTCACGATGTACTGGGTAAGAAGCCTGATGCACCAGATCCGGCTGCTCAAGGGTAAGTATATCTATAAGAAAACCCTCTGAATATTGTAGCTAATACTACAATATTCAGAGGGTTTTGGATTTCATAAGCACTCCTGCAATTGGAATGACTCATGATTTTTATTGAAAACCTAATCGATTGATTAGATCGTAGCGGGTTCCATAGCGGCTACCAGCTTTTGTTCCAATACACCTTTAGATGTAGCGCCAATTACTTTATCGACCAGTTGGCCATTTTTGAATACCATCAGCGTAGGGATGCTGCGGATACCAAATTTAGCGGGTGTTTGTGAGTTTTGGTCAACATCCATTTTAGCGATAACGGCTTTGCCTTCATATTCGCCGGCAAGTTGCTCAACGATTGGGCCGACCATACGACAGGGGCCACACCATTCTGCCCAGAAATCGACTAAAACAGGTTTGTCAGAATTTATAAGTTCGCTGAAATTAGCGTCGGTTGCTTCTACGGCATTCGATCCTGCTGCCATGATTGAAATGAGTTTATTAAGTTGAACTTGTTTCATGGACATAAACCGTTTTCATACCGATTAGTTCCGAATTCTGCCAGACCTTAGCTGTGTGCTTTATTTTTCGATCAGCACATTTGTTTGTGCATTCGATTCGAATGTATTGGCGGTCATGACATCGGTATTGACGGATGAACCATAGCTGACAAACAGACCATAACCACCGCTGCCGCTGATGCGTGTATTTTTGATGGCCATTTTTGCACCAGTTCCATAAATAGCGACGTTGGTCTTTTTAGCTGATACAATTACTGAACTACCAGCATTACTGATGTCAGCATTGTCGAGGATATTCTGTGCGCTGGCCGAATAACAGATAATGCCTTTCCAGAAAGCGGCCGTACGCTCGGCTCCGGTAATCGTAATTTTATTCGTAGCTGTTCCTCTCGCGCTGAGATAACCATCCGTATTAATTCGAATCACAGCATCACGAGCCATTTCGAGCGTAACTCCTGGATTTAACCACCAGCCTGTAGTTACAGTCAATTCTCCATTGATGCGATAAGGGGTTTTATCTGTAAACGGAGTCCACTCTACTTCACTGGTACCCTTAATCGTAGAGCCCATAACCTCCACGACATTGCGTCCGTTTCCACCTGTAAAAACAGAGGCCACATCTAATACAGGTACATTGTCGGCGCTAAGCATCATGCCTGATTCGGTGTTGTTTGAAAACGTATTCTGCGCAAACTCACGAATAATGCCGCCATCCTGCACATATAAACCGTAGCCGCTGTTTTCGGCAAATAAGCTGTTTTTAATGGCAATCTGGGCTTTCGTTCCGGCAATATACATACCCGCTTTTATCGTAGAATAGAGCGTACGACTACCAGCATGCAGCACTTCCACGTACTCAAATACGTTGGCGTTGCTGCCGGAATAAAGCGTTAGACCAGCCCAAAATCCTTTCGTTTTTTCAACACCTATGAAGCGAATCTTGCGATTTGCTTCGCCTTTAGCGATGATCAGACCACCGTTGTCATTGATGTTCATTCGCGTATCCCGTTCAAAGGCAATCACTACGCCCGGATTGATCGTTAGCTCGGCCTGAATATCAACGGCTTTCGTTACAATATAGTCGGGCAGATCTGGGTTGATGATCCGGTCGGTCAGAACAGTTTTGACCGTTATACTTTGACTGATGGTGACAGGCTGCGCTGCTGAAACGACTATAACCACATTATCGGTACTCTTGCCATTTTCATTGGAAATAGTCAATTGCAGCTCATACTCGCCTACTTCATCGGGCGTAAACGTTGGTTTGGCAGTTGTAGTACCAGTTAGCGTTACCGTACTTTTGGCTGGTTTGCGAACAATAGTCCATTGCATTGTAAAAGGTTTGCCCTTGCTATCCTGCGAGGACCCACCATCCAGCGAAACAACCTGACCAACCTGCACCTGTTGATCAGTTCCAGCATTGGCTGTTAATGTTCCCGCCGGATTTACATCGGTTTCTTTTTTGCAACCCGTTAGGAGCAGAGCTAGTAGAACAAAGAATAGAAAGAGTCCCTTTCTCAGGATATGGATTTGTTCAATGTGCGGGTTCGGATACGATAATGTGATAGCTTTCATATAAAAAGAGGAAGTCCGTTGTAGCGGAATGTTTTGGTTTAACAGTCCAAAAGTAGGAGTCGTCTTTACCGGGCCCCGGTACAAATCTCTTGAAACGGAAAAAGCCCTGGGTGAACTGTCACAGGGTCACAACCAATTGATTGGCGCTGTAGCTGGTCTGGCAGTTATAGCGACATTAAAAATTCGTTCCTTGCTGTACTAGAAGAAACATTTGCCAGATAGGATGAGTAAGTTTGGCGAACGCTAGGGCCTCAGAAGTAAGACGTTAGATCGTCTCGGTGCTACTTATTTATTCGAAAAAGGGATACTATACTGGTTTAGCTTCTTCAAACATGGAGAAAAAGACAGAGAGCCAACTGACATATCGGCAAAAATGGCAGCTCGCTGCAACTATTTTCGCTATCTATTGGCCAATTCGACTGTATGTGCATATCAATCATTTCTCGATTGAACTGGTACAACGAGTATGGCCTTTATGGATCATGGAAATTATTGTCACAATTCTCTTCTTCGGACTCTGGCTGACGGTTACGGATTGGATTCAGCAGCGATTCTTTAGTAAGATGAATAGGGAATTTCTTATTGAGTTTGACTTACCCGCTCAGCTGGCTACTTTAGTAGTGGCTGGTGCATTAGCTGCCTTATTTAATATGGCCTTTCACCGGATGTGGGTAACAATGGCGGGGGTAGAACGTTTCCATTTTTCACAACCAGCCCGTATTACGGCCCCGTATCTTAATGCTGAGGAGCGTAATCAGCGTCGAAAATATGACAATGGGCTAACGATCATGGCCATGTTGTCAGCTTTCTATTTGGCTGCTAATCGCAGAGGTTACAAACGATTGGAGGACATACGGGTCAAGGCAGAGCAACTTAAACAGGAAGCTACCCAAGCTCAGTTTATGGCCCTTAAAAATCAGGTTAATCCTCATTTTCTGTTCAATAGCCTTAGTATTCTTTCTTCTTTAATTGAGCCTAATCCTAAACTCTCCATTCAATTTGTTGGGCAGCTCGCCAAGGCATTTCGCTATATATTAGAACAGCGTGAAACGAATTATATCAAACTTCATGATGAGCTAACCTTTACGAATGCCTATACGTTTCTGCTTCATATTCGCTTTGGCGAAAAGTTGAAAATTACCACGGATGTATCTTCGGGAACAGCTACTAAGTACAGTATTGCCCCATTGACTTTACAGTTACTGATTGAGAATGTGGTAAAACACAATCAGATGTCAAGCGAAGAACCCTTACAGGTAATTATTAAAACGGAAGGTGATTATTTATTGATCACCAACCTCATACGCCTTCGACCCCAGAAAGAGGTTTCAACAGGCTTGGGTTTAAAAAATATTACAGATCGTTATCGATTACTTACTTCGCGCCCTGTTTGGTTTGGCGATCAGAATGGCATGTTTATGGTTAAAATTCCACTGCTCTAGACGTTATGAACGTATTAATAATTGAAGATGAATCATTGACGGCTCATCGGCTCACTACTTTGCTGGGTGAGTATGATCCTGCTATTCAGGTGTTGGCTCATCTGCCATCTGTGGCCAAGTCGGTCAATTGGTTCAAATCCTCACCACCAATTCAGCCAGACCTGATTTTTCTGGATATTTTTCTGGAAGACGATTTGGGATTCAGCCTTATTGAGCAACTCAATCTGACCATTCCAATCATTTTTACGACTGCTCATGATAATCATGCGTTGCAGGCGTTTAAAGCAAATAGCATTGACTACCTGCTTAAGCCTATTGAAATCGATGAGCTGACAGCAGCCTTAAATAAATTCAAATTGGTACGTCAGGCACCTGCTGAATCGATTCCAGAGGAACATGTTATGGACCAATTGATAAAGCGATGGAGCCCACCTGCCTATCGCGACCGATTTATGATTAGTGTTGGCCCCAAACTACGGAGTATTCAAACCGATGCTATAGCTTACTTCTTTTTTGAGAACAAAGCGACTTATTTGATGCCCCAAGGTGGATCGCCGATATCAATTGATTATAGTCTGGATAAGTTGGGACAATTGCTTGACCCTGGGCAATTTTTTCGGGTTAATCGCTCATTTCTAGTGGCAATTTCTGCCATTCAGTCTGTTCATACGTATTCGGGTAGTAAGCTTAAAGTCGAACTTCAACCCGTGGCGCGACAGGAAGTCTTTGTCAGTGTTGAACGAGTTACTGAATTTAAAGACTGGCTAGGACGGTAAGCCGTAAGTACCACTTCTTTCTCATTGCCTATTGGTTTCAACTGCCAAAACCCCTAATTCAACCCATTAAACCTGTCATCAGTCATTTTTTTTTTCGTCTTCGATAATCGACTGGCAAACTTAGTGACGCTTTCCATTTGGTTTTCTGAAGAATGGATAAACGTGTATGACGGTTGATAGGCTATTGTTCTATCTGTCATCAGTATCTCTCAACGATATACTCAAATGACTATAGGGTTATGAATTATTATTTCTATGCGTATTTCCGCAATCCGAAAGTAACGCTACATGTAGGAAACTGCCGCTTTTGTAATAACGGTAAAGGTATGCAGTCCAAAAAACTTGGCTACTTAACGGGCCGTTGGCGGGGAGGCTATTCAAGTTTTGAGCTTGCTCTTGAAGCTGCTCAGGGAATCAGCCAGGGACTAGGAGTAGAACCCGTTTATTGTCAGCGTTGCTTTCCTGGAAATAAGGAAACGAATTAGATTCAGCCGTCTTTTCTGCAACTTCTCACGTTATCCCAAGGCTCTAAGAACGGTCAGATTTTGCTCGTTTTTACTATCAAAATTCCAACTGGGAAGATATAGTAGTTTTCTTTTTTAGTGCCGGGATTATTAAAAGTCAAACGTACTTCTTTTTTAGTAGATCCTGAGTAATTTACTTGAGTATTAACACTTAATTTTAGCTAAGAAACTTTATTTTTTAATAAAAAAAGACCGTAAAAATCAATTAATTCCATTTTGGGAAAAATTGATTTTTACGGTCTTTTTTTATTAAAAAATAGGACAAAAGTATTTTCGTTAATTAAAATTTAATTTATTTAAAAAAAGATAATTTAATTAACATAATTTAAGGTATAATATATTGATAATCAGTGAATATAGTATATTAATTTTTAACTTTTTTTATAACTGTTTTTATTTTTAGAGAATTATCATTAGTACTATTTATAGATCTTTTTGAAATATAATTTCTGTCCCATAATATTGAGGTGTTTACTCATTTTTAAAACCAACCTAATCTTCATGAAAGCAACGTTCTACAGGTTTCTGCAGACCGCTTTTTTGGGTGCAGTTCTACTGCTGGGAAGCTTAAAAGCGTCCGCCCAAGACCGTCAGGTGACGGGAAAAATTACCGGTAATGATGGACCGGTTCCAGGTGCCAACATTGTACTGAAAGGTACACAAACCGGTACATCAAGTGATGCCAGTGGTAACTTTAAAATTACGGTACGAGGCACTAATCCAGTGCTAGTAATTTCGGCTATTGGTACTAAAACTCAGGAGGTTGCCGTAGGTAATCAAACTAACGTCAATGTGACGCTCGAGGATGACGCGACTGCTTTGAGTGAAGTGGTCGTAACGGGGTACTCCACCGAAAATCGCCGGGATGTAACCGGAGCGGTTTCGACCGTCAAACCGGCCCAGTTAAAAGTGGTTCCTTCGGCTAACGTGGAACAGCAATTACAGGGTCGCGTAGCCGGGGTAACCGTTATCACCAACGGACAACCTGGTACCTCTAGTCAGGTTCGGGTTCGGGGCTTTGGTTCCTTCGGGGGTAACCAGCCGTTGTATGTGGTTGATGGGGTGCCAACCCAGAACATCCAGTACATTTCTCCGGATGACATTGAAAGCACCACCGTACTGAAAGATGCGGCCTCGGCTTCGATTTATGGAGCGCGGGCTGCTTCGGGGGTGATCGTGTTGACCACCAAGAAAGGACAGCGTCGGGCTCAGAAATTAAGTGTTAGCTACGATGGTCTGTTTGGGGCTACCGATCCAGGCAAAAGCCTGCCTATTCTGAATCCACAGGAGCAGGCTGATTGGACCTGGCAGGCGCGTAAAAACGACCTTTATCAGGCAGGCACAACCCCTGATGCGACGAGCTTTGCGGGTATTGCCGGTGGCCAATATGGCTCAGGTTTAACCCCAGTTCTGCCTGATTATCTGCTAGTTGGTAGCCGGTCAGGTTTGGCAGCTTCGCAGGTCGATTTAACGGCAGAAGCGGCCAAGTACAATGTGAACCCCGCGAACGGTGCGATCTACAACGTCATTCCCGCGAACAAGGCAGGTACCGACTGGTACGGCGCCATTACTCGGGTAGCTCCTATGATGCGGCACTCACTCGGTTTCTCGGGTGGTACCGAATCCAGCCGTTTTTACGTTAGTCTGGCGATGCAGAAACAAGCGGGTATTGTTATCTTCAACGATTTCTCACGTTATACTCTTCGTGCTAACACCGAGTTTGATATCACCAAGAAACTTCGGTTTGGTGAGAATTTCCAACTGGCTTACATCTCTAATAAGGGTGTTTTGGGTGGCGTAGGGAACCAGCTTGGTAACGCAACCAATAACAACTCGAGTTCTTCTTCGGATGAAAATGAGGTCTTGACGGCTTTCCGTACACCTCCAATTATCCCGATTTATAACTCCTTCGGTGGGTATGCGGGTACAGCGGCTCCTGGCTTTAACAACCCTCACAATGCAGTTGCTGACCGGACGGCTAACGCCAACAACGGTAACTTCAACATCTACGGCTTTGGTAATGCGTATTTAGAGTACGATGTCATCCCATCTTTAACTCTGCGTAGTAGCATTGGAGGTACTTATTTTACCAATTACTATAACAGCTACGGTCGGGTCCAGTACGAAAACTCGGAGAACAACACGACTTATACCTACAGTGAAGGTTCTGGTTATGGCTTAGCCTGGACCTTTACCAACACGGCTACCTTCAAGCAGAAATTCGGTCGTCATGATGTGTTTGCCTTAGGTGGTATCGAAGCTTTGAACAATGGTTTAGGTCGTAACATCAGTGGTTCGGGTCAGAATCCATTCTCAACTGACCCTAACTATGTAACGATCAACACGACCACGCCAGGTGCTACTCGTCAGGTAGGCAGTAACTATTATCTCGGGAATAAATTCTATTCCTTGTTTGCTCAGGCTCGCTATACCTACAACGATAAGTACATCCTGACCGGCGTTATCCGGCGCGATGGTTCCTCGCAGTTTGCTGCTAGCAACCGCTACGGGGTGTTCCCAGCCGTGTCAGCTGCCTGGCGCTTGTCGTCCGAAGAGTTCATGAAGAATCTGCCCTGGGTGTCGGATTTGAAAGTACGGGGTGGCTATGGGATCATGGGGAACTCCAACTACCTGAGTGCCACCAACCAATATAACCTTTATGGCGGTGGAGCTGGTCAGGGGTATGACATTGCTGGTACCAACGGCTCGATTGCCTCTGGTTTCTACCGGAGTCAGATTGGGAACCCAGCGGCTAAATGGGAATCCAGTATCACCTCCAACATCGGTATTGATGGATCGTTTTTCAATAACAAGTTAGAAGTCGTACTCGATTTGTGGCAGAAAGACACCAAAGACCTGTTGTATCCGTTGACGTTGCCCGGCGTAGTCGGTGTTCGTTCGAGTGCTCCCTACAAGAACGTAGCGAGTATGAGCAACAAAGGGATCGACATTTTGGTGACCAACCGGGGAACTATCTCGGGCGATCTGACTTATGAAGTAACGGGTATTGCCAGTTTCTTAAGCAACAAAATCACCGCGATTGACCCATCAGTTCCTTACTTCACAGCGGGTGGTACTCGTTTGAGCACCAACGTGGTTCGCAACCAGCCTGGCTATGCGCTATCTTCCTTCTACGGTTACAAAGTAATCGGTCTGTTCAACAGTAAGGAAGAAGTGGCCGCTGCGCCAACGCAGGATGGAGCAGCTCCAGGTCGTTTCCGCTATGCTGACACCAATGGCGATGGCAAGATCAATGATGATGACCGTCAGTTCCTGGGTAACCCAATTCCGAAATTCACGGGTAGTATCACCCTGACACTGAAGTACAAAGGGTTCGATTTGAACACCAACCTGTATGCATCGCTGGGCAACAAGATTTTCAACAACCAGCGTTGGTTCACCGATTTCTACCCATCCTTCACAGGTGCGGCTGTCAGCGGTCGAGTGAAAGACTCTTGGTTGCCCACTCACACGAATACGACCGTTCCCATTTTCGAAAGTGCATCTAACTTCAGTACCAACACCCAAGCGAACTCGTACTACGTAGAGAACGGCTCATACGCTCGGATGCAGTATCTGAACTTAGGTTACACTTTCCCAGCGGTGGTTCTGAATAAAGTGAACCTGAGTCGCTTGCGGTTATCGGTATCCGCGACTAACCTGTTCACCATCACCAAATACTCGGGCTTAGATCCAGGTGTAGGAGGCTCGGCTGACCAGAACTTCGGGATCGACATTGGTAACTACCCTGTACAACGGGGCTACAACGTAGGCTTAAGCTTTGGTTTCTAATTTATTCGATACTAACGACAGGTTGTGGAGTGTAATTGAATTCAACAACCTGTTGTATAAACACAAACTCATCTTACAAATCGCACGATGAAAAAATATATAACCAAGGGAAGTCTGGCCACCGCAATGCTGGTCATGGTGACCTTCGCTTGTCAGGACAAATTCCTTGATGTACCGGCCACCGGCCAGTTATCAGGAGCTCAGTTAACCTCCAAAGCCGGACTCGACGGACTCCTGATTGGGGCTTATGCCCAGCTCAACGCCCGTGGATTTTCCCAATCTGCCAGTTCCTTCAACTGGGTACGGGGAAGTATCTCCGGTGGAGAAGCCAACAAAGGCTCCAACTCCGGGGACTTTAACGCCTTGACCCCTTATCAGACCTACCAGATTCTGGCTACCAGCGGGGAAGCAAATGCGAAATGGCAAGCCATGTATGAAGGTATTGCCCGGTGTAACTCGACCCTGCGCTCACTGGCTACAGCAGGTTCCGATGTTACGGCTGCTGACAAAGCCCGCATCTCGGGAGAGGCTCGCTTCCTGCGTGCTCACTACTACTTCGAGTTGAAGCGTAATTTCAACATGGTGCCTTACGTGGACGAAACCAAAGATTACGGCACGGGCATCGAAGCTGTACCCAATAGCGCTGACATCTGGCCAAACATTGAGGCTGATTTCAAATATGCTGTCGATAATCTACCGGTTGCTCAGGGTGCCGTAGGGCGGGCCAACAAATGGGGAGCTACCGCCTATTTGGCCAAGACGTATCTCTACGAGAAGAAGTATACCGAAGCTAAAGCCCTCTTCGATCAGGTTATCGCCAGTGGGGTTACCTCTGATGGCAAGAAGTATGCGCTAGTGACCAACTTCCAGGATAACTTCAATGCCGCCAAGGACAACAGCTCGGAGTCGGTCTTCGCCATTCAGGCAGCAGCCAACACGGGTAGCTCTGATAATGCCAACCCGGATCTGGTACTGAACTTCCCCTACAACACGGGTTCGAACGGTCCGGCGGGTTGCTGCGGATTCTTCGCCCCTAGCTTCGAGTTAGCTAACTCGTTCCGGGTGGATGCCAATGGATTGCCTTTGCTAGATGGCTCATACAATGTGGGCGCTAATCAGTTGAAAACCGATGAAGGTATTGCGTCGAGTGCTCCTTTTACGCCGGACGCTGGTCCTGTAGATCCTCGTTTGGATTGGTCAGTGGGTCGTCGGGGTATTCCTTACCTGGATTGGCAGGTGCACCCAGGTCTGGACTGGATTCGTGACCAGACCTTTGCCGGTCCTTATTCGCCCATCAAGTTTGTGTTCTACAAATCGCAGGACAAATCGTTGACCGATGGAAGCTCGTGGACGGATGGGTATTCAGCCATCAACTACAACATCATTCGGTATGCGGATGTGTTGCTAATGGCCGCTGAGTGTGAAGTGGAGGTGGGTAGTTTAGCCACGGCGTTGAGTTATGTGAACATGATTCGTAGTCGGGCTAAAGGGACAGCTTATGTGAAGACGGCGGCTGGCGCCAATGCGGCTAACTACCAGATTGGTCTGTACACCGCATTTGCGGACAAAGCTTCGGCTCGGACAGCTGTTCAGTTTGAGCGGAAGTTGGAGTTATCGGGTGAAGGTCACCGGTTCTATGATCTGGTTCGTTGGGGCACGGCCTCGACGGTGTTGAATGCGTTCATCGCTTACGAAAGCAAATTGCTACCTGTAGGTTACACAGGCGCTAAGTTTACTGCCGGTAAGGATGAATACCAACCGATTCCTCAGCAGCAGATTGACTCTCAGGGCAAGAGCGTTTTGGCTCAAAACCCTGGTTATTAATCGGATTGCTTAACTAGAGTATAATTCAAAAAGCCCATCCTATCATTTAGGACGGGCTTTTTGAATTATACTATCTGGCCTTTAGGCCTTATTGGTTGGATAGATAGTATAGGTGGATATCACGGCCGTGTATCAGCAATCTTTTAAGATCTTCTTTAATACAGCTACACTCTGCTCCAATTCTACTTCAGTACTTGAAGCAAAACCCAACCGCGTTCCATTGAGTCGCTGACTCGGTGGATTATGGGCTATTCCATTCGATAAGGACAATCCCGCGCGAGCGGCCTGTTGGGCCATTAATTCCATATCTATAGTAGGATCGAATGTTGCCCAGACAGCCATTCCGCCATCGGGTTTGGTAAACTGAATAATGTCCGATAGTTCTGTTGTCAATAACTCACAGAAATGGTCACGTCGGGCGTGGTAGGTGCGTAGGGCTTTACGGAAATGACGTTTCAAATCGCCAGTTTTAAGTAGCTGTCCAATAGCAAACTCAAGCATTGGATCGCCTTGTCGGTCGATGATGCGTCGAAGCCGCGCGAGCTCGTCAATCAAGGCTGTTGGAGCCACTACGTACCCAATTCGAAAAGCTGGGGCAACCGATTTCGTTAGTGAGCCTACATAAACAACCATACCATGCTGGTCGGCACTAGCCAGCGGGAGAATTGGTCGGCTGAGGTAGTGAAAATCGTAATCATAATCATCTTCCATGACCACAAAGCCATACTGTTCAGCAAGTTGTAATAGCCGAGCTCGCCGATCAGCGCGAAGGGTTACTGTCGTGGGATAGTGATGATGGGGCGTTACAAAGACCATTCGAATTGGTTGTTTTTGGCAAAGAGTCTCTAACGTATCAATGTCCATACCGTGTTGATCGACAGAAACCGTCAGCACCGACGCGCCTGTTTTTAGTATATTCATCGTGGCTCCTGCCCAGGTCGTTTCGCCTGTTACAACTACATCACCCGGACGTAATAACACCTGACAGGTGAGGTGTAAGCCCATAATACTACCGCGCGTAATCAGGACATTGTCGGGTGTTGTGCGCAGACCACGGGTTTCATTCAGATGAATTGAGAGCTGTTCCCGTAATAACAAATGTCCTTTTGTATCACCGTATCCAAAGTGTTTCTGCGGATTTCCCCAACTAAAATACGAGCGATATGCCCGGCTCAGCTCATCCATAGGCGCCAACCTAGTATCCGGAAATCCATCATCCAGTCGTAATCCTGCCTGATTGGTGAGTACAGGCCGCATCAGAAAACTGATTGATTCAAAAGCATAGCCAGGTTGTTTAGTAGGGATGTCAGAACTTAAAGGTGTGGCATCTCTATCATTTACAACCAACGCCTGTGGGTTAACCTCCGCAAGGTGAGTTGCTACATAGGTGCCACTACCAGAACGGCTTTCAAGCCAGCCCTGCGCCAATCCTTCATCATAAGCCGCTACGATCGTTTGACGATTTAAGGAAAGCAGCTCCGCTAGTTGACGTGAACCCGGCAAGCGATAACCCGGTAGTAATGTGCCTTTACGAATAAGCTGGCTTAGTTGATCGCTCAGTTGCAGAAAAACAGGAGTGGTCAATGCTTTGTCGACCTGAATCAGCGATTTGAATGGTAGCATAACTGGACTATCTATTTTCTTCAAATTGGACGATTCTACTAGTCCGGCAAAGAACGACATTTGTCTTAGAAATTACTAGAACACATAAATGGACGCCAGGGGTGGCGTCTCTACGATATGCAAACCGCCCGCACAACTCCCAGCCGATTGGCCAAACGCGCTCATTACGATGAGGCTACGATCCACCCTATTCTGGACGAAGCTTTATTCTGCACTGTCAGCTTTGCCGTAGATGGCCAACCTATGGCCATTCCTACTGCCTTTGCCCGACAAGGCGATAAACTTTATATTCATGGTTCGGTGGGGAGCCACTTTATTCGCGCTATTGAGCATGGTGCGCCGGTTTGTATCACGGTCATGCTGGCCGATGGACTGGTATTAGCTAAATCGGCATTTCACCATTCGGTCAACTATCGGTCGGTGGTGATATTTGCCAATGCGGAGAAAGTGACGAACGAAACGGAACGAATGAATGCGCTGGCTTTGATTACGGACCATCTTATCCCTAATCGCTGGGATGACCTTCGACCGACTACCGATAGTGAAATGAGGAAAACAACTGTGCTCCGTTTTTCACTGGCCGAAGCCTCAGCCAAAGTGCGTACTGGTGGTCCTAACGATGATCCTGAAGATGAAAACCTGCCCACGTGGTCAGGCGTGATTCCGCTGAAAACGGTACGCCAAACACCCATTCCGGCAGGGACTAGCTTAGAAATACCTTTGCCCGATTATCTGTCATGAAACTGATTGAATTAACCGCCACGGAAAATTTTGGCTACCGACAGTTTTTGGTAGAGGGCATAAGAAAACACCAGGATTGTTTTCGAAGTACCCCCGCCGACCAACTCAATAAACCTTTTCCGACAAATGGCACGCCAGATAGTTTTACGCTCGGCATACTCAACATTGCCAACGAACTGGCAGGTGTGGTGAGTTTTCAGCGTGAAGGTCAGTACCATGAGAAATTCAGACACAAAGGCTTACTTTTTGGGATGTATGTAGCCGATAAATACAGTGGTCAGGGTTTAGGACGTATTCTGTTAGTGGAAACCATTCGACGGGTACGCTTAGTCACTGATCTAGAACAGATTACCCTACAGGTTTTGGCGAACAATAGCCGGGCAAAGCGGCAATACGAGAAGTTAGGTTTCCGCTCATTTTCGTTCGAGAAAAATGCTATTAAAGATGGAGATATGTATTATGATGAAGAGCTGATGGTCTTGTTTATGAACAACCAAAGTGCTCCAATCTAACCTATAACACCATGCTCCCTATCAACGATTTACTACTGTTTGCGCTGGCTGCGCTGGGTTTGGTGCTTAGCCCTGGGCCGAACATGATTTATATTATTTCCCGATCCATTACGCAGGGACGGCGTGCCGGGTTTCTCTCACTAGTGGGTGTGTTGACAGGCTTTTTAGTACATATCTTTCTGGTATCCTTTGGACTGACAGCCATATTTATGGCTATTCCGATGGCGTATGAAATCCTGCGTTGGTTTGGTATTGGCTATTTGCTCTATCTGGCCTGGGAAGCCATCAAACCGGGTGGGAGTTCTCCTTTCGAGACACGGAAACTAGCTCACGACTCAAACCGAAAATTGTTTCAAATGGGCTTTCTTACTAATGTATTGAACCCCAAAGTAGCCGTCTTTTATCTGTCCTTCTTTCCACAGTTTACCCGGCCAGAATATGGCTCGTTGCTAACACAAAATATTGAATTGGGGCTTACACAACTGCTGGTTAGTGCTACAGTTAATTTTATGATTATATTATCGGCGGCACGTATGGCGCGCTGGTTTCAGGCCCGCCCGGCCTACATACGAGCGCAAAAATGGATTATGGCGAGTATCCTGACTGGGTTGGCTGTGCGGATGGCCATTGATAAAGGAAAGTAACCCATATTCACTTAATTGCATTAACAACGATAGCTATGTATATCCCTAAAACTTTTCAGGAAACGGACCGTGAGACCTTGTATCAGTTCATTCGAGACAATTCGTTTGGGTTGCTAGTCACAACGGGCAATGATGGGGTTCCCGTTGCCACACACATACCCATCGAACTCCAACCCGATGCAAATGGCCAATTTCGACTAGTGGGTCACTTGTCGAAAGCGAATCCACAATGGAAGCTATTAAGTAGCGATACACCAGCTCTGGCCGTCTTCTCTGGCGCTCATAGTTATATTTCTTCCTCCTGGTACGATCATGTGAATGTGCCTACCTGGAACTATCTTGCGGTACAGGTTACGGGTCGAACAAGCATTTTATCAGAAGATGAAGCACTGGAAGTTTTACGCCAACAGGTTGACAAATACGAAGCTCACTCGAAATGTCCAGTCTCGGTTGACAGCATGACAGAAGACTATGTCCGTAAAGAAATGCGCGGTATTGTTGCCTTTACTATGACCATAGATTCTATACAGGGAGTGGCTAAATTGAGCCAAAATCGTGACGACAAAAACTACCAGAATATTGTTTCGGAACTACGACAAACGGGCAATTCTGGTGCTGCTGAACTAGCAGATGAAATGGCCGCCCGACGACCAGAGGTAGGTAAGTAAACTGAATAGAACTTGGTTTAGACGAGATTAGCAATGGCAAAACAGCATCAATACGCACTAACAACAACATGGACTGGCAATAAAGGAGAAGGGACAAGTACGTACCGCTCGTACGAACGAAGTCATACTATTTCCGTCGGAAACAAGCCAGATCTTCTGGGCTCATCGGACCCTTCTTTTCGGGGTGATAAGACAAAGTACAACCCGGAAGAGTTATTGGTTGCATCTCTATCCAGTTGCCACATGTTGTCATATTTGCACCTGTGTGCAGTTGCTGGCGTCGTCGTGATTGAGTATATCGATAACGCTACGGGAGTTATGACCGAAACGCCAGATGGGGGAGGGCATTTTACTGAAGTTACACTGTATCCAACTATTATTGTTGCCGAGGAATCGATGATTGCCAAAGCCAATGAATTGCATCATCAGGCAAATAAACTCTGCTTTATTGCCAACTCCTGCAACTTCCCGGTTCATCACCAACCAACTTGTAATGCAATAGATACAGTGAAGTCAGATTTAAGAATCTGACTTATGAGGTTTCTCAAAACCGATCGGTGTAAACAATAGGTTTTGAGAAACCTAAAGTGTCGGTTATAAGTACCGCGCAGGCGGCCCCGCCGACACCACACGACACCGCCCAACTTTCACTTTTCTTTGTGGTAAACCAACACGGGAACCTCCGATTTTTCAATCAGTTTGGCAACGTGATTGGGATGAAATAGACTATCCAGAAAACCCGATGCGGGATGTAACTCCATCACAATCAGGTCGACATGGGTATCTTCCAGTTGATCCTCGGTCAGAATAAGCAGTTGTGCATCAAAGGCTTTCACGAGTGAATCTGTCTGGAAAGACACTTGAGCCTGCGTCGTTTCAGGTTGCATAGCATAGGCAATCGTATGCACCTGAGCCGGACGAACTGCGTGGCCTTCGGGTGTAGTGGGCACAATGAGAACCGGGCACCGGGCCTCATCGGCTACATCAGTAACGGCACTACCTGCCAATCGGTCGAAGAAGGTGCTCAGATCACTTCGGCCCATTACAATCAGATCGATCGAACGTTCTTTTGCTGCATCCAGGATGCCGTCATCGACAAATCCAATGCGCCATTCTACTTCTACAGAAAGACCTTCAGCGCGAAGTTCGTCGGCTAATTGGCCCAATCGTTGCCGGCTAATGTCTTCAATTTCCTGCGAAGCTATAAAGCCCAATCCCGGATCGCCCATGGTTGGTAACGTGGAGTCGGGAATCATGGGTTGAAAAACGTGCAACAATGTAATGGTTGCGCCCGTTTTGTGGGCGAAAAGTCGAACCCAATCCAGAGCAGCTGTCGTGTTGGTCGAAAAATCGGTAGGGAATAGTAAGTCTGTCATATACTGAAAACCGTAAATCGCAAACTATGTTTACCTCTTGGCTGGTGTCGATGGTGGGGTAATGATACCACCTGAGCCGCCACCTCGGTTCATCGTTTCAACGGCAAGTAGCTGTTTCATTGTTTTCTCCATACCTTCAGTTGAGCCATCGAGGAAAATAACATTGCCCTTCCCGTTCTCGGCAAAATGCTTTATGGCTTCGGTCCAGATCGAGAACAAAATTAGGGAAGCATCCAGATTGGCCTCGTTCATTACTTTTGCCGATTCAGCCATACCTTTGGCAACTTCTTCCCGGAACAGAGCCACACCCTGACCACGTAATTGAGAGGCTGTTTTCTCCGCTTCGGCCGAAATCTGAATCGCATTCCCCTCGGCCTGAGCGGCTTTAGTTTTAGTAATCAGCAGCGCTTGACCTTCGTTTTCGGCAGCTGCTTTCAGGTTTGAGGAGGCTACTACCTGCGCCATCGAACGCATAATGACTTCATCGAATGCGATATCGTTCAGTTGTAAATCGGTAAGGTGATACCCCCAGCTTTCGAGTAGAACATCGAGTTGCGATTTAACGTGTTCGATGATTTCGGAGCGCAACGCCAGAATTTCGGACTGGCGTTTGGTAGCCACAAAACTACGGATAGAGCCTTCGATGGTTCGGATGAGTGCCTGCATAAATGAGGCTTCGTCAATGAATTTGAATGCTACGTTTTTAATGACTTCTTCACCCTGATTCAGGACTGAATAAACCAGCATCGCCTTAAAGTTCACATTAGCCTGATCTGCAGTGATGGCCTGAAACGCCAATTCGGCAGAGCGGTTCTGGATCGAAATGCGTCGGTAAATAAATTCAATAAACGGAATTTTAAAATTCAAACCCGGTGTCATCACACGGGAATATTTACCAAAAACGGTAATAACTGCGACTGTGCCCTGTTGCACAATGACGACGGAAAGATAGACGACAATAATCGCCAGTACCAGAAGTATACCCAGAAAGCTCATGAATAGAAAGGTTAAAAAAACAAAAACGGATTCCGTCTCAATGTACGGAATCCGTTGATAGTCTAAGACTAATTTTGTTTAATCGGTCGTTGCTTAGTGTCCGTGCGATAGTTCGAAGTTTTCGGCTTCCTTCTGCCGGAAGTACATCATCATCGCCATGATAAAACCAGTAAACGCCAGCATGGCGCCCACCAATTGAGGAGACGTATAGCCTAAGCCGGCAGCAATGGGTAATCCACCTAAGTAAGCACCCAGCGCATTTCCAATATTAAATCCTGCCTGACTAACCGATGACGCCAGCATTTCGGAACCATTAGCTGCCCGAATCATTAAAATCTGGATTGGAGCGCCCAACGAGAAGGCAATGGCACCCGTAATAAATGTCATTCCCAATAGTGGTATCTGGAATGGTGCGACATAATAAACCACAAAGAGACAAATGCTCATCAGCAATAGAAATAAAGCGGTCGCTTTAATGGGTGAAATACTGTCGGCGGTACGCCCGGCAATGAGGTTGCCCGCTGCCATGCCTAAACCAGCCAGTACCAGAATCCAGGTAATCTGGTCGCTACCAAAATGAGCGACTTCGGTCAATAATGGCGCTATATAACTGAACCAGGCAAATAGCCCACCGGTGCCAATGGCTGTAATACCCAAAATAAGCCAGGGTTCTACGTGGGTAAATAGTTTGAGGTCTTTGCGAAGATTAGACTCACTTGCAACCGGCATAACTGGCAGCAGCTTTTGGATACAAGCCATTGTGATCAGGCCAACAGACGCAATAATCACGAACGTTATCCGCCAGCTCATGGTGTGACCAATGTAAGTGCCTAGAGGAACCCCAATGATATTGGCTACAGTAAGCCCCGCAAACATCATCGAAATGGCCTGCGCTTCTTTGCCCTTACCTGCTAACCGGCTGGCAACCACAGCTCCCACACCAAAAAAAGCACCATGCGGCAAACCCGACAACAGGCGGGTTATCATCATGATCTCATAATTAGGCGCAAAAGACGAAAGCACATTACAAAAGGTGAACAAGGCCATCAGGCCCAGCAGAATTTTCTTAGGTGGATAATTTCCGGCAATGCCCACCAATAGGGGAGCACCCAACACGACGCCAAGTGCATAGGCCGAAATCAGATGGCCAGCCGATGGAATCGAGATGTTTAGGGAGTTTGCAATATCGGGTAGAATGCCCATCATGACGAATTCCGTCATGCCAATACCGAAGCCTCCAATAGCGAGGGGTAACAGACTTTTTTTCATTTGCAGCGTACTATTTTCTGACAGCTCGTGAGTTACTCCAACTTGGAAAACTCACAATAAACCTCACGATATGAAGCCTATTTTGTTAGGAAAATAGAAAAAGTGCAAAATTGTTCCCTACTCTAAGAAAGGTCTAATTTATTAGTTAGTCAATGCAATTGAGAGGAAAATTAACCGCTACCGCACTCGTTTGCCCGGCATATTCTGCCCGTTCTGATGTAGGATTAATTGTTGAACTTCGCCTTTGTCGTTGCTCTCAAATGTTACCTGCGCATCCACGACTTTGAGATAAAACTTTGTTTTCGATTCGGCGAATAGTTCAAATTTGGGTTGCCCTGTTGCCTGTCCGAAGAGTTTATCGCCATCACGCGTGATCGCGATAGCAAAGGAGGGAGCTAGCTCATACTTGCCTACATACGATTCTAACGTAGTAGCATCTACAGTAATGGCTACTTCTTTTGGCGCTTCAACTGTTTCGCCCAATTCTTTCAGCTTATCGAAACCATTCGTATTACGTGGGTTGAGCTCTACCGATTTTTTGTAATCCTGAATAGCAGCCGCCTTGTTCCCAGCGGTCATGTAGGCTTCTCCCCGGCTATCATACACGTTGTATGATTTTGGATAAGCTTCGACGTTAAGCGTAAACACGTTGATTGACTCAGGTAGCTTTCCATTACCCATGAGTTCATAGCCCAAGCTATTGACATCATCTTCATTTACGTTATAGGCTTTATCAGTTTTCCAAGCATTGAATTTCTCCCGCGATTTGGCCAGCGGCTCCGACAAGATCGACTGCCGTAACAAGTCTGTAATCGGCTTTTTGGGGGGCTCAATAGGCTGATTGTAAAGGATATTGAGAATGTTTTTGCGAATAGCGCCAAGCGGGGCACCGCCCGTATTGTTAAGCAAAACAACCAGTTGTTTGTCTTTAGGAATTCGACTGATGATTGTATTAAAACCGTTGATGCCGCCTGTGTGCTCAATTACCAACAAACTGTCTTTTAAGTCGCCAATCTTTGTTTTTCGCACTCCCCATCCGTACGCATAACCATCCAGAAACGGCGTAAACATCGTTGCTTTTGCGCTGGCTGACAGTAGCTTATCCGTATATAAAGCCTGATCCCAGCGGTACAAATCCTCTACGGTGGAGTATAAAGACCCGGCAGCGTATGGAATTGTCATATCCAGATAAGGGGAATTCACGTAGTTACTGCCCTGTTTTTCGTAGCCGGTTGCCCGTTTAGGGAGGATTGGCGCAAACAAATCGTAGCCTGTATCCGTGAGTTGCAAAGGAGTGAGGATATTCTCTTTCAAAAGGTTAGCATACGATTTTCCTGAGACTTTTTCGATGAGGACACCCAGCAGGAAATAGCCGGAGTTACTGTATGAAAATTTTGAACCGGGTTCAAAGTCAAGTGGCATATCGGCGAATTTTTTTAAGAACTCACTGGGTGTAGCTGGATTCCGACTTTCCATTTCAAAAAACTTCGGAAAATTGGTGTAATTGGGAATCCCCGATGTGTGCGTGAGCAGGTGATGTATGGTGATTTTGTCGCCGTTGGCTTTTGGGTAATCCGGCAAATAATCAGTTACTTTTCCATCCAGTTTGAGCTTCCCTTTCTCGACCAGCTGCATAATGAGCATGGCCGTAAACTGTTTGGTGATGGAACCCAGTCTGAATTTGGTATCGGGCGCATTTGGAATATTCCACTCCATATTGGCCATACCATATCCTTTTTTGAAAATTACCTGACCATGTTCGGCCACCAATACACTACCATTAAACTGCCGGTTAGCAACATATTGCTGAACGAGAGCGTCAATTTTAGTAGCTTTTGTCTGGGCGAAAGCAGAAGACGTAGTTAGCAGAATGACAATGATAGCCAGACCTAGGTGCTTGTGTAGCAGTGTCTTTTTCATAGGGAATACATGATGGTTCTCCAAGATTGCTTTTTCATTCTTCTGATAGCGGACAAATTTATTAGTCGGCAGAAGGTCAGGATAAATGGTCAATGAACAAAAAAAGCCGCCTTATCTGAGTTAACATAAGACGGCTTTGGATAAGCAAAAAATAAAGTTCTTCTATCAGTGCGCCAACAACCAGTTCTCACCAGTACCAATACCGGTTTCCATCTTAACACCCATTGGGATGGCATTGCGCATGATGTCGTCTACGCGCACACGGAGGATCTCAATTTCGTCGCGGTGAGCGTCGAATACCAATTCATCGTGTACGGTCAGGATCATTTTTGATTTTAGACGCTCCTGTTGCATGAATTCGTGAATCCGAATCATGGCAATCTTGAGCATGTCGGCGGCACTGCCCTGGATGGGCGCATTTACGGCGTTACGTTCGGCAAACATCCGGTCAGTCTGGTTGCGGGAATTGATGTCGCGTAGGTACCGGCGACGGCCTAGAATGGTTTCTGCATAGCCAAAGCCTCTCGCTTTTTCAATGCATTGATCGATGTAGTCTTTCACCGCCGGGAAGCCCGCAAAATACTCGTCGATAATCTGTGCCGCTTCTTTACGGGGAATCTTTAGTCGCTGCGACAGGCCGAAAGCCGAAATGCCATAGATGATCCCAAAGTTGATGGTTTTGGCTTTCCGGCGCATCTCGCTCGTTACCTCATCCAGGCCAACGTGGAAGACTTTGCTGGCCGTTTGCGTATGAATGTCAACACCATTATTAAACGCTTCCAGCATCGTTTGATCACCACTGAACGCTGCCATAATTCGTAGCTCGATCTGCGAATAGTCGGCCGACATGATCACGAACTCCGGTCCGCGTGGCACAAACGCTTTACGGATTTCCTGCCCACGTGGCGTTCGAATTGGGATATTTTGCAGATTAGGATTGACCGATGACAAGCGCCCGGTTGCCGCAACGGCCTGATTAAATGAGGTATGAATCCGGCCTGTGCGTTTACTGATCAATAAGGGCAGTACGTCAACGTAAGTATTCTTGAGTTTGATTAACTCGCGGTAGTCCAGAATCTTCCGGGCAATTTCGTGCTCGGCTTCCATCTTCGACAAAATCTCCTCGCCCGTTGCATACTGGCCCGTTTTAGTCTTTTTGGCGTTCTTATCGAGCTTCAATTTGTCGAACAAAACTTCACCTAACTGCTTGGGCGACCCGATGTTAAAAGGCTCACCTGCAATGTCGAAAATCTCCTGCTGCACCTGCCGCATGTCTACTTCCAGCGTGGCCGACAGTTCAGCCAGAGCGTTCGTATCTAGCGTAATGCCTTCCAGCTCAAGGTCGGTGAGTACCTGCACGAGCGGCATCTCTACCTGATCGAATAGTTTGTGAAGGCTATCTTTTTCGAGTCGGGGGGCAAAAACATCTTTGAGCTGAAGCGTAATATCGGCGTCTTCGGCTGCATAGTCGACTACTTTCTGGAGATCCACGTCGCGCATGGTCAACTGACCTTTTCCTTTCTTTCCGATCAGTGCTTCAATCTCAACCGGACTATAGTTCAGGTAGGTCATGGCCATCATGTCCATGTTATGGCGCATTTCTGGCTCAATCAGGTAGTGGGCAATCATAGTGTCAAACAGCTTGCCTTGTACTTCCACACCATACTTTTTCAGCATGAGCAGATCATACTTCAGGTTCTGTCCAATCTTGCCGATACTGGCGTTCTCGAAGACAGGCTTAAACTGATCCACAATCGCCTGTGCTTCATTACGATCAGCAGACACGGGAACGTAGAACGCTTCGCCCTTTCGATAGGCGAACGATAAGCCTACCAAATCAGCTTCTACCGGGTCAATCGCTGTCGTTTCTGAGTCGAAACAGATGCTTTCCTGAAGTCCCAGATAATGTACTAAACTAGCCCGTAGCTCGGGTGTATCAACTAAGCGATAGTCGTGCTTGACCGACATAATCGTCTTTCGACGTTCAGGCTGATTTGGATCTAGTTCGTAATCAGGATAAACATCTAAATAAGCTGGCTCTTCTGTACCTGTGGAATCGTCCGTCGTAGTTGTATCTGTTACCTGATTAGGCGTAGCTTCTGTAGCCGAAGCAGTCGGGACACTAACTGGTGTCCGTTTCGATTTCACACCCCTCTCCTGGTTTGGGCGGTCCGCCGTTGCGGGAGGGGCCGGGGGTGAGGGTACACTACCAAAATCAAACGGCAAATCATCCGCTCCCGATGGATTAGCCGCTCCCATGTTCGGGAAAGGCATGAACGCTGGCGAGTTCCCTCCGGGCGAATCGAACAGATTCATTTGCGACGACGCAGGTGCTTTAAACGCAGCAGGCAGTGGTTTTTCGTCAAAATCAGCTCCCAATAGGCGAGTTTTCATCTGCCGAAACTCAAGTTCATCCAGAAGCGCAGCCAGGCGAGGTTTGTCGTATTCGGTATGACGAAGGTGTTCTTCGTCAAAGGGTACCGGAACGTCTAAATGAATGGTTGCCAGCTGTTTCGACAGCAGACCCTGCTGGGCAAAATTGACAACGTTTTCTTTGAGTTTACCTTTGAGTTCGTCGGCACGGGCAATCAGATTTTCAACCGAACCAAAGTCGGTGATGAGTTTCTGAGCCGTTTTTTCGCCAATGCCCGGAATCCCCGGAATATTATCGACCGAATCACCCATCAGCCCCAGCATGTCTGTTACCTGATCAATCCGTTCAATTTGCCAGCGGTCCAGCACTTCATTTACACCCAGTTTCTCGGCGGGTTTGCCCATGAAGGCGGGCTTATAAATGTGAATGTGCTCTTCCACCAACTGACCATAATCTTTGTCGGGGGTCATCATATACACCTCGAAATCGGCCAGTGCTGCTTTCTTGGCAATCGTGCCGATGATATCGTCGGCTTCATAACCTTCCAAAATCAGAATGGGAATGTGCATGGCTTCCACAATCTGTTTGATATAAGGCATGGCCACGCTAATATCTTCGGGTTGCGACTGCCGAGTGGCCTTATACATCGGAAACTGCTCGTGCCGGAAGGTCTTCTTGGCCGAATCGAACGCGACACCGATGTGGGTGGGTTTTTCCTTCGTCAGAACCTCAATCATGGCGTTCATGAAGCCAAATACGGCCGAGGTATTAATGCCGCGCGACGAAATTCGGGGGGCTTTGCTGAAGGCAAAATGAGCGCGGTAAATGAGAGCCAGCGCGTCTAGCAGAAAGAGTTTTTTTTGTGGTTTAGCCATTCGAAACGATCACAGATCAAGACTCCAAAGGTCGACAGTCTCACGGACAATCGCGCACTTTGGGCTCGACAAATTGCGAAGTTATGGAGGAGAAATTACCTATAACTAGAACAGTCAATAGTGGGTTTTGATTCCTCTTTAGTTAAACGCAGAGTGCGCTAAGAAGGCGTAAAGTTCGCAAAAGAATAGTAGTCATATCCTTGCGAACTTTGTGCCTTCTTAGCGCACTCTGCGTTTAAAAATTTATCTTTTTAAGGTACCAACAATCGGTCAATGATATGCACCACGCCATTGGTTGCGGTTATGTCGGGTCCGGTAATGTTTGAGGGTGTATTGGCGTTTCCTCGGCCAGTGACGGTCAAGGCTGTCGTACTAATTCCAGCGGTAATGGTACCTCCCTGCAACGTGGTCAGGCTCGAACCATTGGTGATCAATGGTGTGTACGTACGGCTATTAAGCACGTGGTAGCTTAACAGATTTGTCAACAAGCCAGCGGGCGCTTTAGCAATCGTTGCCGAATCATAGCCTACAGCTGTAAATGCGGCATCTGTAGGCGCAAAAATCGTGATCGGGCCTGTTCCGATTAATATACTACCAACACCCGCTTTTGTCACGGCCGATTGCAGGAGCTTAAACGATGCGGTGGGTAATAGGATCGGAATGCTCTGAATGGTAGCAGCAACGTTGCCAAAAATAGGCGGTAACAATACCCGATCTATAGCATAAATAACACCGTTACTGGCCTGGCCATCAGCTTGTAAAACATGAGCACCATTTACTGATAAAGTAGTCGACGTAGCTGAAGTAGAGGAAGTTGAAGTAACTTTTGACGTATAGAGCACTGCGTTGGCAAGTAATGTTTGCTGGGCCGTGTTGACCGCTACAGGTATGGCCGATGACATCAGTTGGGTTCCCAGCACATGGTATTGCAAAACGGCCTTCAATACATCGACGGGAGCGGCATTGATCGCAGCGGCATCAGCATAGCCAAACAATTTAAACGCGTCGTCTGTTGGAGCAAAAACTGTATAAGTGCCAGGTTGACTTAGCGTACCATCTAATCCAGCTCGCACAAGAGCCGCTTTCAGGAGCGTAAATTTACTCCCAGTGTTGATGATTTCTGAAATCGTTGATAAGGTTGGTGGGTTATCTTCCTGTTTTTTACAGGCAGAAAAGGAAAGTGTCAGAGCTGTAAATAACGCGAGTAGAAGGCCCCAACTACGTCCAGCGGACGTGTATTGATGGATGAACATAATGAATTGGTGATTAGTGAATAAGGTAGAGTAGCTTACTGCCTGTTGGCAGAACAGACATTCGGTTGTTTTGTTCACCTGGGAACAGCATTAATTTGGTAGTTTCTACTGATTTGACATTATTTCATCGGCATTATGTTAGTTACCACTAACCGATATCTCTGCAAAATCGAAGCCAACAAACAGACCGTGTGCTATAAAACTTTGTACCCCATTTGCCCAATTCGGTTTTCGTTGGTTGGTTTGTAGCCGAACAATGACCCGGCGATCCGATTTACTAATCCCCAACCAATGCCTCAACCCAAATACGCCCGCGAATCCATGACGGTGATGACCGAAATGGTACTGCCCAATGACACCAACACGCTGAACAATCTGATGGGTGGGCGACTGCTACACTTCATGGACATCGCGGCAGCCATTGCTGCTCAGAAACATTCGAATCGCATTGTCGTAACGGCATCAGTCGATAATGTATCCTTTTCGGAACCAATCCGACTAGGCAACATTGTGACCATGAAGGCGCAGGTGACCCGGGCATTCAGTTCGTCGATGGAAGTATTTATTGAGGTTTGGGCGGAAGATATTCCAGCTGGCATTCGGGTCAGTACGAACAGCGCATTTTATACATTCGTAGCTGTCGATCAGAGCGGTCGCCCAATTGAAGTTCCCGCCGTTATGCCCGAAACGGATGAGGAAAAAGACCGCTACGCCAGCGCGCTACGTCGGCGGCAGTTACGTCTGGTATTAGCCGGGCGAATGAACCCACAGGATGCTAAGGAATTACGGGAGTTTTTGAAAGTCTGAACCGGGATTTAGCAGATTGATGGATTTGCAGGATTTTGTTTTTTAAATGATTCGCTTCGTAGAAGCGCAGAACAAAATCCTGCAAATCCATCAATCTGCTAAATCCCGGTTCTACTTCGTCAGCTTCAGCGACTGCCACGCTACCATTTGCCATTGCCCCGCATTCTTGACATAGACCGACAGATACCGCAAATGGTTATTGAGTGGTTCGCCATTGCTGATTGCTTTCAACTGACACATGCCGTTAATGAGGGCCGTATTGCCATATATCCGCACCTTCTGCTCTTCGATGTCGATGGACGTATACTTTGTTTTTCCGTCCCGCATGGATTGGATGTACGTCTGTTTCGTGTCGGTATTGCCATTCGAATGGGCGTAGATCAGATCATTGGCCAGAACACGATTTAATATGGCTTCGTCGACATTTATCTGCGCCGTGAACCGTTGCTTTTCGGTTTCGATAACGGCTTTTTCATCAGGCGTTTGTGCCCGTACAAATTGGATTGCAAAAAAAAGACCCAGGGTCAGGAAAAATTTCATTGGATTAATTAATAGGAATAGGTGGTTATGGTCGATACTACGGGTTTGCCCTGGCCGGGATACTGCGAAAACTCAATTTGCTTAACTAAACGTCGTTGGGCATCATACGTATTCTGATAGGTTGAGACATAAGCATTAGCCTGGCTCTGACTACCATAATTGACGGTTCGCTTCACAACCGCATTTTGGCTTGTTTCCCCTAGAAATGTAAAATAAGCCGGGGGAGCGTAGTAATCCATATCGTATACAAAAGCCGTTGCGTTATCCAAATTACCTGTCCTGTTACTATATTCATCAATTCGGGCAATATTCTTTTTATCGATTGTAATGGTCTGCCGATTTGATCCTCTGACCACTCGTTGCAGAATGCCATCGGCTGAATACTGCCTTAACGTATCGAGGAGGGCCGACGCATAGATAGGTCCAGAAGCGGTATAGATACGTTTGGTATAGGCAAGAACCCGGCTCTGGGTACTATCGAGCCTAAACGAGTAAGTTTGCGTACCACCATCACTGGTTTGGGTCTCAGTCATTCGACCGTTAGCGTACACATAACTGTACTGGTTTTTGTGCGTGTATACGCCAATATCGGAAGCACTAGTTTGAATCAAAGCGTGACTAACTAACCGACTCTGAGCATCGTACTGAAACGTGTAGGCATCCGCCCCGATGAAGCTATAAATCTTCCCATTTACCGTGTCCTTTCCTACATAGTTAGTGCTTGCCAGCGGAGAGGTATAATATACCGTCATTTTACTCACCCGCTCAACGGGCTGTAGAAATTGCCTTGCAGAAATAGATACCGGATCTGAATCGGGCGTATGACAACTGTAAAAACCAATACAGGTGATGAGCAGAGATAGGGTTGAGCGAATCATAAGACTATACTAGTTAAGGACCTGATACATTCATTTTCCTAATGACCTGAGGTAAATTAATACGATTGAATCAAGCTAATTTCCCGGCGGGTCATTTCAGGTTGCTCTTCGGTATAAAAGCATAGTCAGTCGATTTTGTTTATTTATATACGTTTACAGATACAAAAAAACCGGCCTGTGGGCCGGTCAGTTAGAATCTACAGAATCTGTATTGATCAAGCTTCAGTTATTTCTTTGTCCCGGTAATTGATTCGTACCGACTAATGCGCCCGCCCTGAACGGTTTCGGTAGTTGTAGTGATAGCAATCTGATTCGTATCAAAAACACCAGTTGCCGTAAAATCACCGGTAAACGTTTTATTAAGCACCGCCATCTGATCCTGGTTGCGATCAATCACGGTAAAGGCCTTGCCTGTATCGTCTAACTGAGCAGTTACTTTTAAGGCTGTGGGCCGTGGGACGTTTGTTTCGATATAAATTTCCTTCGGATTCGACCCTTTGGTAATGGTAATTGTAGCCGTTCCTGATTCTGGAGCACTTTCGACACCACCCACCGTAAACGAGGTTTGAAACCCTCCCACATAGGTACCAACGTACTGATCGCGTGGATCAACGTTATCAGAACCTCCAGATTTTTTGCAGGATGTAGTAAGCAGGCCGATTGCCAATAACAGAAAGAGCGCATTCCGGAAAGGCCGGACGGCGTAAGAAGTAGCCATGGTTTGGTATAGCTGAGTTATGTTCATAAGTTGTCTATCAAACGACGTGCCGGGTTTGTGAAGTATAAACATGCGTTAAAAGTGCAAATTTACGTAGGTAGGGGATAAACTATTCGGAAAATACAGAGAAGTGGAGGAACGAGAAATGGCAGAATTCCGAGATATTTTTTGAATCGGTGAACCCACTTAGATTACTTATTTGCCGCCTGATGATGTATTTTAATTTTATACTTTAAAGAAACAATAGAATTATTAGTACAACTAGTCGTATCTAGGCAAAATTATATTTCGAATATCCGTAAAATTATATACTTTCCTGACTGGTTCGGTTGGTTCTTCTGTCTATACAGCAATCTGACGGCGATTAACTACCGCAAATACATATTCTAAACGCAGGAAAAGCTCTTGAATCGACGAGATTTTATGCAGGTAGCGGGCTTGGGCACCGGTACGCTGATGCTATCGCAACTACCCGTTTTCGGGCGCCCAGTCTCCGAAGAAGCCTTACTGGCACCCGGTCTGGACGTAGCCATAAAGAAACGACTGGCCGATGCTGCTCTCAATGCCGCCAAATCGAAAGGAGCTTCTTATGCCGATGTTCGCATTGGCCGCTACCTGAATCAGTTTGTCATTACCCGCGAAGACAAAGTCCAGAGTATTGCCAATACCGAATCGTATGGCGTGGGCATTCGTGTCATTGCCGATGGATGCTGGGGATTTGCGGCCGTTGGTGATGCCAAAACCGAAGCAGAATTAGCCAAAGCAGCCGAAAAAGCTGTAGCGATGGCCAAAGCAAACGCCTTATTGTTGTCGGATGATCCGGTGCAACTGGCTCCACAAAAAGGCTTCGGGGAAATAAACTGGAAAACGCCCATCCAGAAAAACGCCTTCGAGATTCCCATCAAAGAGAAGGTGGATTTGCTGATGGCGGTTAATGGAGCGGCTACGAAAAACGGCGCCAGCTTCGTGAACTCACAGCTGTTTCTAGTGAACGAACAAAAGTATTTCGCATCGACCGATGGCTCGTATATCGATCAGGATATTCATCGTTTATGGCCCAGCTTCACGGTCACGGTTATCGATCCCAAAAGTGGTAAGTTCGAAACGCGCGACGCCCTGAGTGCGCCGATGGGTATGGGGTACGAATACCTGCAGGTTAATCCCGCCGACAAAATAATGGGCATCACAACGCGCTATAATAAAGGCTACGACATGCTGGAGGATGTGGTAGCGGCTGCCAAACAGGCAAAACAAAAACTCACTGCCAAATCGGTCGAAGCAGGTAAATATGACCTGGTTCTCGACCCGTCGCACACCTGGCTAACCATCCACGAATCCGTTGGGCACCCACTGGAACTGGATCGTGTGTTGGGTTATGAGGCCAATTTTGCCGGAACGTCCTTTGCCACGCTCGACAAATGGAAAACCCGGAAATTCAATTACGGCAGTGATCGGGTTAATTTCTTCGCCGACAAAACCCAGATTGGTTCGCTGGGAGCTGTGGGTTACGATGATGAGGGCGTGCAAACCAAACGCTGGGATCTAGTGAAAGATGGCATGCTGGTCAACTACCAGGCAATCCGCGATCAGGTGCATATTCTAGGTGAAAAGGAATCGCAGGGATGCTGCTATGCAGATAGCTGGGGCTCAGTCCAATTCCAGCGGATGGCCAATGTATCCTTGGCGGCTGGTAAAGAACCGCTATCGGTTGATGAGCTGATTAAAGATGTAAAACGAGGCATTTATATTATTGGTGATAGTTCTTATTCCATTGATCAGCAGCGTTATAACTTTCAGTTCAGTGGGCAGCTGGCCTACGAAATCAAAGACGGTCAGATCGTTGGTATGCTGAAAGATGTAGCTTATCAATCCAACACACAGGAATTCTGGAACTCCTGCGTGAAAGTCTGCGACGAACGCGACTACCGGTTAGGCGGCTCATTTTTCGATGGGAAAGGGCAGCCAATCCAGATCAACTCCGTATCGCACGGCAGCGCAACCGCTCGGTTCAATGGCGTCAATGTGATCAATACAGCCCGTAAAATATAAGCACCTACGTAATGTCTATCATCCTTACCGAAGCAGACGCAAAAGCGCTATTACAGAAGGTGCTTAAGTTCTCCAAAGCCGACGAGTGCGAAGTGAATTTGCAGGGCGAAGAGTGGAGTAATATCCGGTATGCGCTCAACAAGGTCACTACCTGCGGATCGAAAACATATAAAACACTTTCGGTTCAATCGGCATTTGGCAAAAAAGTGGGCGTTGCTACCATCGACGAATTCGACGATGCTTCCCTGGAAAAAGCGGTTCGCCGGTCAGAAGAAGTGGCTCAGCTAGCACCCGAAAATCCCGAATACATTGGTTTGTTAGCTCCCCAACAATACTTGCCTGCCAGCGGCTTCTTCAGCTCAACGGCGAACATGTCGGCAGTTGACCGGGCTAAAGCGGTTGCCCAAAGTATTCAAATCGCAAAGGCGCAAAAGCAAACCGTAGCGGGTTATCTGGAAGACCGGGTTGGCTATTCGGCCATGATGAACAGCAAAGGATTGTTTGCCTACTATCCTAGCACAAAAGTCAATTTTAGCGCCACCATTCGTACCGATAACGGAACGGGCTCGGGCTACGCTACGCAGGGCGTAAGTGATTTTCCGAAGTTGAACACGGCATCGGCCACGCAGATGGCGTTGCAGAAAGCGCTGGGTTCTGTAGGTGCGCGAGCCATAGAACCGGGTAAATACACGGTTATTCTGGAACCATTAGCCGCTGCCGTTTTGCTCGAACACCTGTTCCGAAGTCTGGATGCGCGCAGTGCCGACGAAGGCCGCTCGTTTCTGAGTAAGCCAGGTGGAAAAACGAAACTCGGCGAGCAAATCATGGACGAACGAGTCACAATCTACTCCGACCCGACGAATCCAGAATTACCCGCTTCCCCCTGGTCGGCAGATGGCCGGGCGCAGGAAAAGCTTAACTGGATCGAAAAAGGCGTTGTTAAAAACCTATCGTATTCCCGCTATTGGGCGCAGAAAAAAGGCGTCAAAGCCGTACCTGCTCCAACCAACTTCATGATGGTGGGCGGAACGGCTTCACTAGACGAGCTAATCAAAAGCACGCAGCGGGGAATCCTGGTTACTAAGTTTTGGTATATCCGCTCCGTTGATCCGCAATCGCTGCTGGTTACCGGCTTAACCCGCGATGGGACGTTTTACATCGAAAACGGCAAAATCAAGCACCCAGTAAAGAATTTTCGCTTCAATGAGAGTCCGGTTATCATGCTCAACAACCTGGAAACACTGGGGAAAGTCGAGCGGGTTGTCAGCAGCGAAGGCTCCTTTAGCAACTATCTCGTTCCCGCCATGAAAATCCGGGAGTTCACATTTACGAGTTTGTCGGACGCGGTGTGACAAATTGCCCTCACCCCAACCCCTCTCCCAAAACAGGAGAGGGGCGCTACTTTGCCATTTCAGTGATGTCGGGTTGGAGAACCTGACATCACGCCATCACACCCATTTTCGAAGGAAATCCTCCTCTTTTATTCGCCATGGCAATAGAATCTGATATTGAAGATCTAAAAGGAAAGTTTAATCGTAGAAAACTTTTAAAATACAGTGTTCAGGGCGCAGTTGTAAGTGCACTTGGATCTGCATTGCCTGCAAAAGCCGGTGTCGCCAGTTTCAGTAAAGAGCTAGCCAAAAACGGCAAGATCGTCGTGGTTGGTGCTGGGGCGTTTGGTGGCTGGACGGCCTTGCACCTGTTACGCAGGGGCTATAAAGTAACGCTCGTTGATCAGTTTGGAGCGGGTAACAATCAGTCGAGTTCGGGTGGAGAAACGCGCCTGATTCGAGCGTATTATGCCGACCCACTTTATGCCGATATGGCGATGCGTGCCCTGGCACTCTGGAAAGAGAATGAGCCGAAGATGGGGCAGAAAATCCTGAACCAGAATGGTCTTTTACTCTTCAATTATCCGTCAAGTAAGAACGAGGCCGAAGCAGCCGTTTCGATCTATAAACGGTTAGGTCTTCCGCTTGAGAAAGTAAGCCTGGATGATGCCGTTAAACGATGGCCACAAATCGGAACTGAAGGGCTGGATCATGTCATGTACGACCCAACGGCCGGGTTTCTGAACGCCCGAAAAGGTTGCCAGGCTGTTTGCGATTTGTTTGTCAAAGAGGGCGGCACGTTTTTACAGCAGCAGGTAAAACAGGAAACCATCAAGGGCGGTAAAGCAACCTCTATTACCCTGGCTAATGGCACTGTACTAGAGGCCGATCAGTTTGTATTTGCCTGTGGCCCGTGGGCGGTTCGCCTTTTTCCCGAATTGACGAAGAAACTCACCGTGACGCGTGCAGTCGTTTTCTTCTTTGCTTCACCGGCGGGTCAGTCTGATTTTATGGAAAACAGGCTCCCTACCTGGATGGATCGGGATATGGCTGGCCCGTTTCGCTCGTTCGGTGTGCCGGGAAGCGATTTTCGAGGCTTCAAACTAGGGTTAACACCCCCCGACAATAATATAACTGATCGATTTGATACGTATCACCGCTTTGTAAAACCAGAAGAACTGGAGATGGCGCTGGGTGTGATTAAACGAAGATTCCCTAAAATGGTAGGTCAGCCGTTGATTGAGCAACGGGTTTGCCAGGTCACGATGACGCCTGATTCAGACTTCATTCTAGACACGCATCCCGACGCAAATAACCTCTGGGTTATGAGCGGAGACTCTGGTCACGGCTACAAACAGGGCGCTTCGTTTGGGGAGATAGCCGCAAAAACAATAGCAGGGGAGCAGAAAGCAATAGAAAAGTTTGCACTCAAGCGATTATTGAGTTAATACTTTTAAACGCAGAGACACGGAGAACGCAGAATTGTTATCATCTCAATAACTCTGTGTTCTCTGTGTCTCTGTGTTTAAAAAAGCCTATTTATCGTCCTTCAATGTCGAGAGGAAACTAACCACATCCCGAATTTCCCGTTTTGTGAGCAGATACTTCATTTCGGGCATACTCGACGGCGAGTTCGTGCGCTTGGCAACCTGATTTTTAGGTACTGTTGTGTCTGGTTGATCGCCCACTTTTACCTTAATGTCGGTGCTGGTTTCGCCCTGTAGAATACCACTGACCGTTTTGCCATTCTTCAGCTTCAGATTGACTGTACCAAATCCCGGCGCTAAACGAGCACTTGGATTAATCAGCGCTTCGAGCAGTTGTTCACGTGTGAGTCGGCTGGCTACTCCATTCAGGCGCGGGCCAGCATTGCCACCGAGGTCATCATAAGCGTGGCAGCGTATGCATTGCGCCGTTTGATGCCGGAAGAAAATCCGCCGACCCAGATCCGGCTCGCCACCTAATAAACTTCCTTTGTAGGTAGCCGCCAGCGCATCGGGCGATAGCTTGGCCGTGATCGCTTTATACTTGGCCGTCAACTGGGGCGAGTGGCTGCTCTCGATGGCTTCCTCCAGTTCCAGTTGAAGTTCGGCGGGCATTGTACCTGCTGTCATTTTGGCCAGTAATTGATCGAATGTCTTTTGTGAATTGGCAATTGGCAGTTTACCCAATGTGAGCAGAGCGGCTTGCTTTTCTTCGGTTGTTCGGGTGTTGATCACCTCCGAAAGCAGACTCACCATTCGATCTTTGGGCATATCCGATTTCGCCAGTAAATCCAGTCCGGCTACCCGTACACTTTTTTCATTGTCAGCCAGTGCTGTTTCAATGGCTTTACTGACCTGTTTATCATTCATAGCAGCCAGCGCCCGCAAAGCGGCAATACGTACGGTTGCTTCTTTGTCGCCCGTTAATCGACTGAATAACGGTTCAGAGGCTTCTGTCAGGTTTAGCTTCGTGATCGCTTTGATGGCGCTTAACCGAAGAGCCAAATCTGAATGAGTCAATAGCTTGATATACAAATCAGCAGTCTTGGTTTTTAACGCAGCCGGGTCTCGTTCGATAACCCCACGGTAACGTCCGTCAACCCGATCCAGCACCGACGGTTTAGCCCAGGTACTCAGTGCTTCCAGCGCTTCTCCCCGCATGGCTACTGGATTTCCTTCTTTCTGTGCATAGTCAATCAGCGTCTGCATAGCCTCGGGCGAGCCTACCCGCAAGTTGGCATTGATCGCACGACGAATTAAGGCTTCGTTGGTAAATCGTGTGTTTTGTAGAACCTTACCCAGTGCAGGCAATGCATCTGGAATCGACAGGTCATCATTGATGCCGCGAGATGCTTCGGTAACAACAAATTCATCGCTATCCGCGAGGAAAGCAGCGATGCCCGGATCGCTCATACGACGAAGAGCTACCACGGCAGCAATACGTACCGCCCGTGATGAATTACTGGCCAAAGCAACCACAGGGGCCGCTTTACCGATACGAGCCAGAGCAAGACTACCCGCGTGCCGGATGTAAGTATCTTCGTCGTTATTGGCTTCCAGCAATTGAATAATGGGTTGAATAGCAGGCTCATAGGCGATTCGTCCCAGCGCTTCAGCAGCGAAGAAACGGGCACGACTGTAGGAATCTTTCAATAACGGAATCAAGGCTGCACCTGCTTCCTGATAACGAACATCGCCTAGCCATTTGGCAGCCTGTGCACGAATTTCGGGATCGCTGTCCTGAAGCAGTGGCATCAACAACTGACCATATTGCTTATCTTGACGAGTCAGTTGGCTAATGCCCCAAATACCATGCACACGCGCCAACTGATTGTCGGTTTGTTTGGTGGCTGCGGTAAAAATAGGCGCTCCTTTGGCCCCACGCTTGGCTAATTCAAACTGAGCTTTCTGCCGAACACGCATATCCGGGTTCTTGAGCAACTCGCCTAAATCAGCTTCAGAACGAGCACCAAACTTTTCAGCTAGTAACGCTTTTGTGCGCTGACGATCTGCCGAATTAGCGCCTGCTTTATCGTCCAGTTTCCAGATGCGACCATAGTCTTTGGCATCCCAGCCATTGATCCAGTCGGCAACATATAAGGCACCATCGGGCCCGAAATCAATGCCGGTCGCGAGCACATTACCAAGAATTTTCTTCTGATCGCCGAGTTCAAACGTAGCGCCCTTTGGCTTAAGTTTAAATGCGTGAATGCCCGAGCGAGCCGGATTTCCTACAAATTCAGCGATGAAAAACGTGTTTTTGTAAGTCGGGCTTAGCGCTGTACCCGGATTGTAGCGCATGCCTGCCGGGCCACTCACAAAGTTGGCGATAGTCGGTGTGATGTAAGCCGCCTGACCCGCAAAGCGAGGCTTGTACATCTGCTCGTCCATCCAGACTTTGTAGGTATTATTATTGGGATCGCGGTATTTACCGTACTGCCAGTTACTGCGCCAGCCTGTATCCGACCCATTAACGATATACACCAGACGCTCTTTTTCGCCGGGATGATCCCCGTCATTATCTTCGCTGATCAGGTTGCCGTATTCATCAAATACGAACTCGTGGGTATTGCGAACGCCATAAGCAAACACCTCGAAATCGCTACCATCGGGGTTGGAGCGCACGACGACGCCACTGTTGGGATGCTCCCATTTTTTTCCATCCGGCCCTTTGCCATTGAAGCCAATATCACCAATCTGCCAGTAGATTTTTCCATCTGGACCCATTTCGATTCCCGACATCCCGTGGCCACCAAAACCCACGTGAACACCATAACCGTGCGAAATAGACGTTTTTGTTTCGGCAATACCATCGCCGTCTTTATCCTGCATGCGCCACAGGTTGGGGGCGACAGCTACGTATAAATCGTCGCCATTGGTCATGATACCGCCAGCAACGTCGGTTACTTCCTCATGAAAATCATCGACCACTAATTGCGATAAATCGGCAACACCATCACCAGAGGTATCTTCAATTCGGTAGACATTCTCCTTCTCGACTGTCATGTCCCGCCAATCGTGGGAGCCATCGCCGTTGAGGTCTTTTAGCCATTCATTTTTCTTACTGTTCTCGGGAGACAAGACCCGGTGCAGGAACGCCCGTTTATCTTCAATACTCTGCAAACGGTTCGATTCGATTTCCCAATCCTGGTGACTCCGAATATCAAATTCCGAGTTCTTCTGCCGATTGGTTCGTGTGTAATATAGTCGGCCATTGTCATCAATATCAATGGCAATGGGGTCGGCAACTAACGAATCGACGCCCCACAAACGGAGTGTGAGTCCCTCGGCTAGTTCGGGAGTTACCGTGGCCTCGATGGCTTTGGCCAACTGAGCCGCTTTTTCGGGAGCCATGCGCTTGATTCGGCGATCTATTGGGTCTTTCTCCTGTTGATAGCCCGCCAAAATAAGCATTGGAGCCAGCGCACAGAGCCAGCCAAGTTTCCTGTTTTTTACTACACTCATGTTCCCTCTTTTCATTCTAAGCTTTAGTTAACACGTCTCGTTGCAAGCTACTAACGGTTTGATTGTAGTGCTTACTGTAATCACCTGTTTTAAAGACATTTTTTGCCCGACGCTACTTTAAGGGGCGCAAATGATAGCGCGAACGTCTCCGTTTGCGCTATCATGGATAAATCCCTAAACTCGATAGACTATTGCATAACTATCTGATAATCATTTTATTGATTTTTCTTGCAGAATTAAAATTTACTTATCAACTTTGTCGCACAATCTACGTTAATAAGCAAAGTGGCGCAGATTACTCAAGTCAGCCGTAGAACTGACTTCTTTATTTTTAATAATAATCTATTTAATATATAGATTAAGTAATTTTATCGAAACGACATAGAATATGACACTTGAAATGGTGAATGAATTAGGGGAGATTCGTGGGGTGGTTGTTAAAGATCGTCAGCCGATTGAGCGGGTTCGTCCTCTACTTACGGGTGAATCGGTTCCATTTTTCTCCTTAGTCGATACGGCTGATTATTGGCAGGCTTCTCTTATCACGGCAGGTTTATCGCATCAGACAGTTAGCCTGCCTGAATTGCTAACCCGTGGGCCAATTGTGGTTAGCTTCTATTGCCCTTGCTGGGGTGGCTACGCTCGCCCATTCTTAGCTGCATTGACAAAAATGGCTACAGAAGTTCGGGAAAAAGGTGGCCAGATGGTTGTCTTTACAAATGAGAACCCCAAATTCCTGGCAAAGCATGCTGATTTGTCGTCTATGCTGTTAGCCTATGATGCCGATAAATCAGTAGCTCGTCGGTTTGGCGTTTATTCGGAAACTGACCCGATCTGGGATCGCGTGTCTGGCATTTCAGAAGATGTATTTGTGCCGGCGATTTACGTCATTGATCGTTTCCGTCAGATTCAATATCATTTCCTGGATGAGAATTTTGAAGGCTTTACGCATCAGACCGATGTCCTGAACGCTTTAGAGCAGTGATTTTGGCATACTCAACAAAACGAACATGAATACTAATCTTGAGTGCCCTGTCGACGGAATACAGATCAATGAAACAAAGGTCAGAATGGTGGCTGGTCTGGTGTTGATTACCGGACTGGTGTACCTGGTCAGCGGCTGGTTGGTATTGCCATTGTTACTCGTCTTAGACTTTGGGCTGCGGAGTTTTGACTTCGGCAAATATAGTCTGTTCGGGAACGTAGCCGAGTGGTTAGTGAAGATACTTCGGTTGCCTTACAAAGCGACAGATCAGGCTCCTAAACGATTTGCGGCTCGTATCGGGTTTGCCTTTGGGGTACTGATTTCGACTCTTCAACTAGCAGGCGTCTCTACAATCATCCCGACTGGTGTGCTCGTCATTTTTGCCGCACTCGAATCCATTGCCGGTTTCTGTGCCGGTTGTTACGTCTATACCTTTTACATACGCCTGTTTCCAAAGGCTGCTTGATTCGAATTAAAACCCAAAACTTACGCCTACCGTATACCCACGCGTTACGGGGTAATTTCCTACATCAATCCCAAACGTAGCATCAGCCAAACCGCCAACGGCCGGATCTAATCCGCTATACCGGGTAATTGTAAAGAGATTCGTTGCAGATACATACACCCGAAGGCGACTGATAGTAAGACGCTTTATTAAGTCTGAAGGAAACGTGTATCCCATACTGATATATTGCAAACGGGCATAGGAGCCGTTTTCAACGTAGTACGAATTCGACTGCGTGTTGGTGCTGAAATTAGCTGCACTTTCGAAAATAGGAACGCTTGTATTTGTATGCGTCGGCAGCCAGGAATCTTTTACCCGGGCACTTACTGCCGCTCCTGTGAATGACGGATAGAAATCAGTGAACCAACGCTGATTGTTGAAAATCTGACTCCCCAAAGAGGTATATAAATTGGCGCTCAGATCAATTCCTTTGTAGGTCAAACTGAGGTTAAGACTACCTGTAAATTTGGGAATCGGACTGCCCAGATACGTACGGTCGTTATCATCAATTTTCCCATCGCCATTGATATCCGCAAAACGAAAACGGCCTGGTGCGGCCCCTGTCTGGATAGCCGCAGCCGCAACTTCTTCTTTGTTGGTAAAAAGCCCCATTACCCGATAGCCATAGAACGAAGACAATGCATGCCCCGGCTCGTTACGTACCACAGGCGTGCCCAGCCGAGTGCCCCCACTCGTAAAATAAGGTACCTGCGGGGCAATGGCCATGATTTGATTGTTCAGAAAGCTCCCGATGGCTGTCAGTTCGTAGCCTAAGCCTATACCTAACTTACCCCGAGTCGTTAGTTGTAAGTCTATCCCCTGATTACGCATGCTGGCTACATTCACAAAAGGCGCACTGGCTCGTACGCCTACTACGCTGGGTAAGGCTAGCTGATACAGCAGGTCTTTGGTATCCTTGCGCCAGAAGTCGAGCACTACTTCCAGACGGTTATTGAAAAAAGCGCCATCCAGACCAATAGTAGAGGTGATGCTAGTTTCCCATTTGGCATCAGGATTACCTATCTGGCTAGTGTAATACCCTGACGCAATGATGCTGTTCGTAGCTCCCAAATCATAACCATTAGCCGCATTAGAGGCAAACAGGTCGTACTGATTGGTTGAACTGAGATAGTTCGTATTGCCCATCTGACCATAGCCTCCGCGAATTTTCAGATCAGATACCCAGGGTAAACTCTTCATAAACGCTTCGGACGACAGTCGCCAGGCGGCTGAGAATGCCGGAAAAACTCCATACCGATAATGAGGGCCAAACTGCGACGAACCATCCCGACGAACCACCGCCGTTACGATGTACTTAGACTGATAGCTGTAGCGTGCTTGCCCAAAAAGAGAATAAAAGGCGTTTCCACGGTTCAATGTACTGTTTACCTGGCGAGTAGTACCCGCTGTAGTTGTGCTCAACGTAATATAATTTGGATCGGTCGAAAAGGGATTCAAACCTGAACCATTGATCGTTCGAACGATGCCTGTATTCAAGGCTTCAATACCCGCTAGTGCGCTGATTTCATGCTTTCCAACGGTTTGTTTGTACTGAGCTGTGTTGGTGAATGTCCAGGCCAGACCATAGCCCGAACCCTCTGTGTAGGTATAATTGGCAATGTTCTCGGAATTCTCGTAGGTAGCTCTCGAATAGCTAGTAGTATAATTACTGAAATACGTTCCGCCGAGGCTGCTTCGTACCGTGAGGGCGGGAATAAGGTCATACTCCAGATACGCATTTCCTAAAACATGTAGCGTAGCATTTAGATCATGCGCATGTATGGCGCGATTGGCGACCGGGTTCCGTGGATTACTAAATCCCGGTGCGGCCGTGCCAGCATAGCCGCCAAATGAATTATAAACCGGGATGATGGGCGCCATCCGCAAGGCCGTCAAAATATCATTTTCGTCCGAGGCCACACTTGAGTTGTTGTTTGTGCTGTTTCCCAGAGGATTGCCTACACTTCCCTGTAAACCCGTGGCTGATATATAAGTAAACTGGATAGTCTCGCCAAACCGCAGCTTTTTCGTTATACCGAACTCAGTATTGATTCGAAAACTATAGCGCGAGAAGTTATTGTTGATCACGATCCCCGCCTGCTGTTGCATGCCCAAACTGAGGTAGTAACGGCTCGTTTCGGTTCCTCCCGAAAAGCCCAACGTATGGCGGGTTAAAGGCGCTACCCGCGTGATGGCTTTGTACCAATCGGTGCCTGATTTGTTGGCAGGAATCACCAGATAGATATCGCCATTGGTTGGATTGGTGTTGTATTTGAGCTGCTCATCAGCTAAATCAACAGCCGCAGCTGACACGCCTGCTTTACTGCCGACCAGCAGATAGTCAGGTAGAACCGGCGTTTGGCCTGATCCGTACTGTCCGTTGGCGATGCCCGCAAAACTGTTCGGGCCATTCACTCCGCCCGTTTGGAAAAGGTCATTCCGGCGCGCCTGCCATGTCCAGTCGGCCTGCTCTTGTGGATTGAGAATAGCGGGGCCTTTACCCGGATCGGTCACGCCATACAAGCCATCATAACTAATACTCAGTTTCTGGGCTTTGCGCTGGCCTTTCTTTGTTGTAAGAACAATAACTCCTGCCGCTGCTCGCGCTCCATAGATCGAAGCCGAAGCCGCATCTTTGAGGACGGTCGTGGTCTCGATGTCATTTGGGTTGATGAACTGGATATTCTGTGTAGGCATGCCATCCACGACATACAGAGGCTGGTTGCCGCCAAACGACCCAAACCCCCGAATTCGAATCTGGTTGGACGTACCGGGCTGCCCGTTCGAAATGACGGTAAGTCCGGCAACGCGCCCCTGGAGCTGTTGCTCGACGTTCGCCGATGGAACAATCTGAAGTTGAGCGGGTTTGACGGTGGAAACTGCTCCTGTAACTTCACTTCGGTTTTCGGTTGAATACCCGGTTACGACGACTTCATTGAGCAGTTTTGTGTCTTCTTCCAGATTGACAGCGATAACGGTCTCTTTATCAAAGGAAAACTCCTGCGATACGTAGCCAATGGATGAGATGATCAGACTTCCGGCTTGTGGTGGAATCAATAGACTAAACTCGCCATTGGGAGCGGTTGTGGTGCCCGTAGTCGTATTTTTGAGTAGGACTGTAACGCCGGGCAGTATTTCGCCGGTTGTGGATACTATTTTACCCCGCAGGTGCCATTCAGTTTTTTCTTGTGGAGACGAATTCGGTTTATTAGGCGTCAGCGAAGCCTGCCGATTGCCTGCATTTGTCTGCGGAATTACTGGAGTGTTTTCCTGATAGAGAATATAGATGAATTTACTCCGCTTAAATTTTATGTGATAAGGTGCCAGTAGTTTCTTTAAAATTCGATCCAGATTTTGACCGGGGTTCAGATTTATACCAAGCGTAGTAGCTTTATTGAGTAGTAAATCTGTATCATAATTGAAAATGACATGGTAAGTTTTAGCTAATTCGTTGAGGACGTCTGGTAAATATAGCTTGTCTGAAATGCCTGATTTTGTTGATTGAGAAACGGGTAATTGGCTATCCGTTCGCTGTTGGCATCGCACATTAATTGATGGACTTAGTAGCAGTCCGAGACATAAAAAAGCAGCCAATAAATGCGATCTGTACATGATTTATTCAGGTTGTTTGTACACAACCTTTATGTTGGCCACTCGAATAGGTAAGCCGCTATTCAACCAAATAACCACCTTTTATAGGCTTCACACGTATACTATAAATAGTTTGAAGCTGGTTATAAAAGGTATTGATGGAGTCGGTTGTAACAGAGCCTGTGAAGCGCTTTTTGAGTAAATCAGGTCTCGTTACGGTTGTGCGAATTCCATAACCATCTTCTAATTGCTGAAAAATAGTACTCAATGTTTCTCCGTTAAAAATAAGCATATTTCGTAACCAGGCTGTCTGTATTTCTGGATCAGATTTTTCTTTCACAAGACGATCTGAATTCGCTAAAAGAGTCGCTTTTTCGCCCGGAATTAATAACATATTTTGTGGGTTTTTTGTCGAAATAGCTAATTGAACTTTGCCTTCTTTTAACATAATTTCCGTTTTTCCGCGCCGATCATTTACATTAAAAATAGTGCCTACTACATTGACTGTTACACGACCCGTTTTAACACTGAATTTTACCGGTTCATTTAGTCGATTCTGCTTTTTAACCTGGAAAAATGCCTCGCCTTTTAGCGAAACTTCTCGCGTTGTCCAGCCTCGGGAATAAGCTAATTGGGAATTTCCATTAAGTGTGACAAATGAACTGTCGGGCAAGACGATTGTGCGCTTTTCTCCATAGGTTGTAGCATACAAAATCGGCTGCTGGTACCACCAGATTCCAGCACCGAAAAGAACCAGAACAGTAACGGCAGCAGCAACAGCATACCACCTACGCCAAAGTGGAACGACGATTTCATCTGACTCTTGGCGAGTAAATGGCGAAATTTTCTGGTTAATTCGGGCCCAGTTTTCCTGAATCTCATCCTCAGAAAATACGTTAGGCTGAGATGATAACTCCTTGATAATCTTTATAGCTTCATCTATTTCGGCCTTCTTGTAAGGGTGTTGGTTTACCCACTGATGCCAAAATGAATTAGAGGCTTCGGTAGGTCGAATCACCCAGGCAATGAAGGCATCGTCGGCGACAAAGTCGTGGCTGGAAAAAAGCTCATACGAGCGCATAGACTATCATGCGTAAGTTCTACATATAGAGTGCAGTATTTGGCGGAAATCATCCCTTCGTGTACTGCAAATTCTAGAAAAAAGCAGCGATTCAGTATCGCTTTGCTTAATATCAAAAGCAACTAGTTCATGAATTCTATCCTAAATATAAGCTAAATATTCTGCCAAGTTTCAGAAAATATTGACTCCAATAAGTGCAATTTGACTCGTGAGGCTAGCTTTATTTACCTGAGCGATAAATCGTCTAAAATGAATGATAAAGAATTGTTGTAGAATTAAAATTATTGTGCAATAAATCCGTACTTTAGTGCAACAATAATCGGGGAGATTTTAGTGGGCTTATCAGTATTGATTTTTGCCTATAATCTCTTGCATAACGATCCACCAGATACATAAAGAAAGTAAGCCGGAAGAAGTAGTTGCTTCGATGAAATAATTAGGTTTGGTGACTATGGAACATTTTGATTATCTGCCTAAATCGCCCCAGGAAGCAGTCAGTTTTTCTGAAGACGAACCAAAGGCTGTTCCTGCCTATACAAAAACTCCCGATGATGCGAGAGGAGAACAAGAGCAATGGGGTCTATTGCAAAAAAAGAACGCATCCGCACTCGCCTGGTTTTATCAGCAATACGGTCGTATGCTGCATAATTATGGATACCGGCTTGTGCCTGATAAAGAATTGGTAAAAGATACGATTCAGGATTTATTTGTTCAGCTCTGGAATAACTCCACAAAACTACCCGCCGTTACATCTGTCAAAGCCTACCTTATTGTCGCCTTACGACGGGAACTTCTCCGGCGAATTACTAGGCAGCGTCAATTCACAGATGTCGTCATCGATGCAGCTGAACTATCGGCAGAAGAACAGCTGATTTTGTCGCAAACGGATGACCAGATTTCAGAAGGCTTAGCCCATTTCGTTAGTCAATTGCCCAGCCGCCAGCGGGAAATTATTTTCCTGAAATACTACAGTGCGTTATCAACTGAGGAAATAGCCTCGGTCATGGAGTTGACATCCCCATCCGTTTACAAACTCATCTACAAGGCGCTCAATAATCTCAAGCAACTTTGCGCCGGTTGGGAAGCCATCTGGGTGGTTATTTGCCTTACTTTTTATAGAACATTTTTTTGACAGGATTAACCGGATAAAACAGGATTAGAGATTAAAAGAAATCCTGTCTTATCCGGTTAATCCTGTCAAAAAAACTCACTCATCAAACTGAATCGTAGTCAGCTTCAGAATCTCATCATTGGGCTTCGTTCGTTTGATGGCGAAAAAATAGACGTCGTGACGACCGTTGATTGGCTTGATCAGTTGCCCATTTACTTTTTTCAATGTATCCCAGGAACCGGTTGGATTGTAAGGAGTTGTGCTAACGACAGGGCCCGCCTGTGAATCAATTCGCACCTCAATTTCGCCCGTCTGGTTCGCTGATCCATATTCGTAAACGAACCGCTTGATGCCTGTCAGATCTATGTTTTTCAGGAGAATGTATGATTTGTGCGCTCCCGGCGACAGGTTATCCCGGAACCGGGCGAAACCGACGTGGGCGTCTGCATAAGCGGTTTTTACGTTGGCGTTGCGCAGTGTCACTACATCGGTGTTTGTCAATGGGCCAACCTTGTTGCCGCCTTTGTCGGTGTAGGAAGCCAGAATGGTGTATTGCCCTTTCAGGTCGTCTTTGGGATTATCCTTTAGCGGAAGCGTTCCTTGCAGTGGCACAGCTGTCCGACTTTTTTTTGGATCGGTCAGCGAGTAAATGTAACGGACCATTTCCTGCGCGTCCTGATTTGAAAGCTGTGGGTGGGCGCTCATCACATGATCAGTACCCCAGTTCCCTCCGCCACCATTTATGATTTTTGTCGCCAGTTGTTCCAGTGCGCCAGATTGCCCTTTGTACTTATGGGCAATCGCCAGCAACGACGGCCCAACGGATACTTTATCGATGGTATGGCAGGCTTTACAATCACTACTGGCCATCAGTGTTTTACCCAATGGCGTCGGTTCCTCAATCGCTACTGTTGGTGATTTTGGGCCTACATTTTCCTGATTCGTACTCGGTTGCGGATTGTAGCTATAGAAGACTTTTATTCGGTTGGGATCGATTTTTACGTCCTCTTTGTCCTTCACGTTCACCGCATACGCAAACGGTTTGCCTTCCCAGAAAAAGGATTTATTGGCTGGACTCGTGATCGTTACCACCGGCTTTGTATTGCCAACATTGACAACTAACGTGTCTCGCCCAATCAGGCCTGCCCGATCTTTTACCTGCAAAATGGCTTTGTACGTTCCCGGTTTTCGATAGGTGTAGGTTGCAGTTGGCGTAGTAGCGCCTACAGTTTTCCCATCGAATAGCCACTGGTACGTAACCTGGTCATCATCGTCCAGATCGCGGCTACCCCGGCTGTTGAACGCTACCCGTAGTGGTGGCTGGCCGTCGGCTTCGCGTAAAATGGGGAAGTTTCGACGCTCTGACGTTAGAAAAACGGTTTTGTCGACATGCGCTTCGGTGACCGAATCGGTTATGCTGGCTTGTGCAATGGGTGCCCGATTGCCCGTATTATACTCGATTTTTACCAGTCGGGCATCTTCATTATCAGCGCCATACACTGAGCCGTATTCCAACATATACATCACGCCGTCGGGGCCAAAGGTTAGGTCGATGGGCCGCCGGAAGTCGCCATTGGCCGCCATGAACGGTTCGCTTCGAACATAGTTTTCTTTGTCGTCAAATCGTAATGCCATTACCCAGTTGCGCATCCAGTCGAAGACGAAGAGGGCTCCATCGTAGTAATCCGGGAATTTGTTTTTCGATGTCGCCTTCGGGTTGAACGTATAGAAATCCCCGGCCATCGCACTACGTCCGCCGACGCCCAATTCGGGAAATTTCTCCGACGCTGCGTAAGGGTACCAGATAAAGGCGGGCATGGCAGGAGGCAACTGATTCAGACCGGTATTATTAGGCGATTTGTTGACAGGCGCAGCTGGATCGAATTTGGGCCCGGCGGTTTGGGTTGTAAAATCCCACTTGGCATAGGCTGCGTTGTTGCCCATGAAATACGGCCAGCCAAAATTGCCCGCTTTACGTGCCTGGTTGAACTCATCGTAACCGCGTGGCCCCTGAACGCCATCTTTACCCGCATCCGGGCCAATTTCGCCCCAGTAAAGCACGGATGATTTCGGATTGAGGGCAATCCGATAGGGGTTTCGGCAACCCATAACGTAAATTTCAGGAAGGGTTTTTGGGGTGCCTTTGGGAAATAAATTGCCATCAGGAATGGTATAGGCGCCATCAGCTTCCGGGTGAATTCGCAGAATTTTTCCTTTGAAATCGTTGGTATTCCCCGCCGAACGTTGCGAGTCGAGACTGTAAAATTCCTTTCCGGGTCGTTCGTCTATGGGAGAATAACCGTTTGATGGGAATGGGCTGGAGCTGTCGCCAGTGGACAAGTATAGGTTGCCGTCCTTGTCCCACGCCAGCGATCCACCGTGGTGAGAACCACTGTTTTTCTGCACCGGTACTTTCAATAAGATCTTTTCGGATGTCAGATCCAGCGTATTGTTCGCATTGAGCGTAAAGCGGGAAAGTTGAAACGCCAGGTTGTCTTCGGTTAATCCGGCGGGGGCGTAATAGATGTACAGATTGTGGTTTTGGGCAAACTTTGGGTCTAGCGCCAGACCAATCACACCTGTTCCACCCATGTTTGTGATCGGCAGTTTGTGAATCAACACCGATTTGCCGGTTCTCGGATCGTACATGGACAGATTACCAAAAAGCTCCGTAAAAAACACCCGTCCATCGGGCGCTACGGCCAACTCCATTGGCGAATTCAGGTCATTGACCAGCACGGTTTTCACAAAGCGATTTTGCTCGGGCGTGACTTTGGCGTAAGCTTTTCGATAGTCGAGCGGCTTTGCATCGCCCATTGCGTACTTGATGCCGCCCAGTAAATGACTGAGAAACAAGGGTTCACTGAAGCTTTCGTCGGTATGCCCATTGCCCGTATAAAACGCCCGTCCACCATCGAATTCATGATACCAACTGATGTGGTGATTAGCTCCATTGGTGCCGCCTTCGTAGGTGTTTTCGTCCAGATCGGCCAGCACTTTTATGCCTGAATAAAACGAGCGATAGTTGTACCATTCGTCAGTACGTTCCCACCGATCAGGCAACATGCTGGTTGCGGGATGCGACTTGTCGGTGACCTCAACCGTGGCTTTGCGAACGTTGGGGTTATGTGGATGGCTGGAAAAAAACGCGCCCATCAGTTTGCCATACCAGGGCCAGTCATATTCCGTGTCGGCAGCAGCATGGATACCCACGTAGCCACCACCGGCCTGAATGTAGCGCTCAAAAGCGGCCTGGTGTTCACCATTCAGGACATTGCCGGTCGTGCTCAACCAGACGACGGTTGCGTATTTTTTCAGATTATCGTCGGTGAACAGAGCTGCATTGGTTGTCGTATCGACCATAAATCCGTTTTCACGACCTAGTTTTTGAATAGCGGCAATCCCAAACGGAATGGACGTATGATGCCAGCCTTTCGTTTTCGAAAAAACCAGCACATTCGGTGGCGTAGCCGAATTCCGAACGGTCATGCCTGAGTAAAGGAGAAACGTAATTCCGAGCAGGCTAAGGCAAAAAAGCTTCAGTTTAAAAGACATTCTTCAGGCTGTGAAATAGGGTGTTTAGTGAGATCAGGCAACTGCTCATGGCACTTTCGCGGTCTTTGCTTTGGCATAATCCAGCTTCTCATTTTTGCCGATGGCGTATTGAATACCACCCAGAATATGCTGTTGGAAGAGCGGGTTGTTGTAGGCAGATTCCAGATGCCCGAGGGCGGTGTAAAACGCTCGCCCACCATCGAACGAGTGCTTCCAGGCCAACGGATGATAAGCGCCTTCTGTGCCGCCCTGATACGTACTTTCGTCAGCGGTCATCAGGACATGTACATCGGTCATGCGCTTTTTGAAATTGTACCACTCATCTTTCCATGGCCACCGCTTGGGCAATTGTCTGGTTGATGGGTCTTTATTATCAACCACTTGCACAACACCATCGACAGGATCGGGTGGGTGATTGACAAAAACGGCTCCGGTTAGCTGACCAAACCAATCCCAGTCTTTTTCTGATGCCGACGCCGAGTGGATGCCCACATAGCCACCACCGGCCTGGATGTACCGCTTAAATTCGGCTTCTTGTGTGGGGTTCAGTACATCACCTGTAGTACTGAGCCAGATGACGGCTGCGTATTTTTTGAGGGTATTCTCGGTAAAGAAATCCGCGTTTTTGGTCGTGTCGACATCAAACCCATTGGCCTGCCCCAACTTCATAATGGTAGCGATACCGTTGGGAATCGATTCGTGATAGTACCGAAGGGTTTTGCTGAAAATGAGTACTCTGGGCTTGCTCGTTTGCGCGCTGCAAACTGTTGGTATCCAGAGCGAAACGGCTAGTAAAATTGCCACTGCTTTTCTCATGCACAAGTCAGATTTAAAAATGGTTTTCTGACAGGATTTACAGGATGAACAGGATTGTTAGTGTTCCAGAATCCTGTTCATCCTGTAAATCCTGTCAGAAAAGATTAAACATCGCGTTTGTAAAAAATACGTTCCAGCAATTGCCGGGCTTCGCCGTCGGGGTCATTGCGGACTTCGCTGTTTGTATTGAAGACCATCGTCTCACCTTTGCTGGGTGTGAACGCGGGCCAGTTGGGTAGCCCTTTGTGGTTTGGATTGCCGGTACGCGCAAAACTGAGCCATGCCTGACTGATCTTCGACGCCAGAACGCGGGCTTCTTCGCCACCGCCCGTCATGGTTTCGCAACGGTCGGTGTTGGCGAAGACGAAAGGGATTTCACTGCAATGGAACGACCGGGGCCGACCATCCAGAACGGGTGTTTGCCAGGCAAATAGATACAGGTAAACTGGTGCCGCCTGCTGAGCCGCTTTGCGTTCGGCTTGCAGATAAGCCATCGGATTGTAAGGGGCTACGTAGGAGAGGAGTTCGACGGATTTTGCCTTCGGATGGGCTTTTCGTAACACCTCGTGAAGTTGTCGGCCTTTCTCCCCAAATCGTTCGACAAGGCGTTTCGTCAAACTGGCTTCATCGAGCGATTCCATCTGTGCATTATTGATACTGGCAGAAGCTTCGTTCCGATTCGTACCAATAATCATGGGAATATTTGCCGAATAAGCCGGAACGGTCGGGTCGAAGGGGTGCGCTGGAATGACTTTTCCATCTACGACTGGTTGCCAACCGGCCCGCCCCACATTCGCCGGAAAAGTGGTTCCCATTTTCTTCTCGGCGGCTACACCCGCTTCGGTTAACCGGGCGAATGGCACTTTGTGAATATCGGCAATGGTCGCCTTTGTCAAGCCTAGCTCAGCAACCACGAGGTCGGCAAGTTTGGCTGCGTAGTCGTGTGTAGCCACCTGAATGGTTGAGCTACTTTCTGAAATGCCCTTGTGAAACAGGCCTTTGGCTGAAGGCATAGCCATGAGCGTAGTCACTTTAGCGCCACCACCCGATTGTCCGAAGATGGTTACATTTCCGGCATCGCCCCCAAACTGTGCGATGTTATCGCGAACCCATTCCAACGAAGCAACCAGATCCAGCATACCCACATTACCCGATTGTGCATACTGACTACCATAATCCGACAAGTCCAGATAACCGTACACATTCAGGCGGTGATTGACCGAAACGACCACTACGTCGCCCAGCCGACTCAGGTTTTCACCGTCGTAGGAAGGGTGCTCCTGACTGGAACCAGAGAAAAATGCACCTCCGTGTATCCAGAAGAGAACAGGTCGTTTTTTGCCGTCGTTCACTCCCGGCGACCAGACATTCAACCGCAGACAGTCTTCGCCCTGATACCCATCATTCCACTGGTAGAGAAACGCGTATTCTTCGGCGTTCCAGCCATTGTTGGGTTTCTGCGGACAAACCGGGCCATACACGAGCGAGTTTCGAACGCCCGTCCAGGGTGCGGGTTTTGACGGAGGCATAAATCGAGCTTCTCCGGCTGTGGTGGCTGCGTAAGGGATGCCCTTGAAATTCACAATGCCGTTGTGCGTGTATCCGCGCACTTTGCCCGACGATGTATCGACAACCGCGTTTGACTCGGCAGCCGTAACGCTGTTTTTAGTGCCGGGAGCCGTCGGTTTGGCCATCGCTTCGTGCGAAGGCGACCCTACGCCAAGAACCGTTGCAGCCAGTCCCAGTTTCTGAAGAAACTCTCTACGGTTATTGCTCATTGTCGTATTCGTTTGGTGTGGTGTCAGTTTCTCAAAACTGACACCACCGTGTCAAAATCAATAGCCCGGATTCTGGGTTAGAACGCTTTTGCCTTGATAATCAATCTGTGTTTGCGGGATGGGTACGTATTCATCCCGCCCGGCTGTGAACTTGCCACCACTGTAGGCCACGGGTAATTTGGTGGTTTCGTACGCTAAAAATGCGTTCAGTGCAGCAGGTGCTATGCCCCAACGAACCAGATCAAAAAAGCGATGACCCTCGCCCGATAGCTCCAGTTTGCGCTCAAACTGAACTGCCGTGCGAGCCGCTACTTTATCGCTCCAGGCTGTGGTATACGTATTGATCACATAGTTCGCGGCATTCTTGCCATCGGTCGTTTTTACCCAGGCATCTTTGTTGGCTGCCCGCGTTCGAACCATGTTGACATAAGTACGGGCCGTTTCTAAACTACCGACTTCAATTTCGCACTCGGCCGCCATTAACAGGACATCAGCAAACCGGATAATGTTGTAATTGATCGCCGAATACGTATCTGTGCTGGCCGTAGCATCCGACAGGGTTTTGGCCTGCGATTTATAGTGAATGAATTTCTTGGGCGAATACGGCCCACCGAAACTCTGATCGCGAATCCAGGAGTAGCCTGGGTGTGGGCCCCAGTCCAGATAAGGAATTCCCCGACGCCCTACCGACCAGTCCAGACGGGGATCAACCGGATTGGCATCGGGTGTGAAAGCCTGATCCGAAAAAAGCCCCTGATCCGTTTTCAGTTGATTGGCCGACGAATTGTACGAACCATCGACGAGCGGTAAACCATTCGCATCAACCCGGAACGAGTTGGCCAGTTCGAAACTGGGTTGTAAGTAGCCACAGCAGCCGCCCGGTGCGCTTGAGCCATACGGATAATTCAGACCCAGATCGGTGTTGGCATTGTCGGTGCTGCCGGTATTGGCTGCGGCCTGAATTGCAAAAATTGATTCCGAGTTAGTTTCTTTAGCCGCGTTGAAAATATCGGCGTAGTTCGCAACCAGGCCATATTTTATCCCACCCGGCGTTTTGCCATTGGCAATGACCTGATCGAAGAGCGTTTTTGCATCCGTGTACTTCTTCTGATACAGATAGGTTTTGGCTAAATAAGCTGCCGCAGCCCATTTGTTCGCGCGACCCACCAGCGTTTGCAGCTCGGGCAAGTTGTCTTGTGCGTACTTAAAATCGGCTTCGATCTTCGGCCAGATATCGACGTTGTTTGGCACTTTTTCAATGCCCGTTCCATAGGTTAGCGTTTCATCGACGAAGGGTACCATGTTGAAAAGCCGCTTCAGTTCGAAATAATAGTGCCCACGCAGAAAACGAGCTTCGGCCGAAATGCGCTGTTTATCGGCAGTTGTTACGTCGGCAGTGGCGGCAGGAATCATACGAAGTACAGCATTGGATCGGCTGATGCCTTCGTACATCGCGCTCCATTTTTGCCCGATATCGAACAGGCTTGGGTAAAGCTGATAGGTCATCCAGGGAATAAGGTCGCCATAATCGCCGGAGTTGGAGCCTTTGTTGGCATCCCCCCCGGATATGCTGCCCCGCATCCAGTTGTCGGAGCTGGTTACCCGTCTGAAACCCCGACCATTCATCTCAGCGTAGGCTGCTACCAACAGGCCTTCAAGACCCGCTTTCGAGGTTAACTGATTCGCCGATAGCTGGCCGGTAGCGGGTATTTCGAGGAATTTCTCCTTGCAGGAAAAGGTCGATAGCGAGAGTAGTATTGTGGCTACCAACAATGTAATTGTATGTGTTCTCATTATTTTTCTTTCTGGTTAGAAGCCAAAACTTAAGCCAACATTGTACCCCCGCGTTACGGGATAGTTGCCCACATCGATCCCAAACGTAGCATCGGCCGAACCGCCAACGGCTGGATCTAACCCGCTGTATTTCGTGATCGTAAACAGGTTTGTGGCTGACAGCGATACGCGCAACCGACTTAAGTTCAACTGCTTGAGCATGACCGCCGGAAAGGTATAACCCAGGTTCAGGTACTGCATACGCCCATAAGAACCGTTTTCAACGTAGTACGAATTTGCCTGCGTATTGGTACTGAAATTCGCTGTGCTTTCGAAAATAGGAACGGTCGTATTCGTGTGTGTGGGTAGCCAGGAATCTTTCACCCGCGCACTCACCGCTGCTCCTGTAAAAGACGGATAGAAGTCGGTGAACCAGCGCTGGTTATTAAAGATTTTGTTGCCCAGCGAAGCATACAAATTCGTATTCAGATCGAAACCTTTGTACTTCAATGTCAGCGTAATACTTCCTGTGAATTTAGGAATTGGGCTGCCCAGATACGTGCGGTCGTTGTCATCAATTTTGCCATCGCCATTGATGTCGGCAAAGCGGAAACGACCCGGAGCTGCGCCTGTTTGCGTTGGTGCAGCCGCTACTTCTTCTTTGCTGTTGAACAGACTAACCACTCTATACCCAAAGAACGACGAGAGATCGTGGCCCGCTTCGTTACGCACAACGGGCGTTCCCAAACGCGTACCACCGCCGGTGAAATAAGGAGCCAGTGGCGCAATGGCCGTAATTTTGTTGTCCAGAAAACTACCAATTCCCGTAATCTCGTAATTCAGATCGCCGGTCAGTTTACCACGGGTGGTCAGTAACAGATCGATTCCCTGATTGCGCATGCTTGCCACGTTGACAAAAGGCGCACTGGCCCGCACACCTACTACGCTGGGTAGCGCTAACTGGTAAAGCAGGTCTTTGGTATCCTTGCGCCAGAAGTCCACGACGACCTCCAGTTTGTTATTGAAGAAAGAACCGTCAAGACCAATATTGGACGTAATGCTGGTTTCCCATTTGGCATCGGCGTTACCAATCTGGCTGGTGTAAAAACCCGACGCAATCGAATTGTTACTAGCTCCTAAATCATAGCCATTTGCCGCATTAGAGGTGAACAGGTTGTACTGGTTGGTCGAGCTGAGGTAATTGGAGTTCCCCATCTGACCATACCCACCGCGAATTTTCAGGTCAGATACCCAGGATAGATTCTTCATGAATTCTTCGGACGATAATCGCCAGGCCGCTGAGAAAGCCGGGAAAACTCCGTAGCGATTGCTGAGGCCAAATTGCGACGAGCCATCCCGACGAACCACTGCCGTTACAATGTACTTGTCGTTGTAAGTGTAGCGGGCTTGTCCAAACAAGGAGTAGAAGCTGTTTCCCCGATTATAATTACTGCCTACCTGCCGGGTGGCACCGGCTGTAGTCGTACTCAGTGTAACGTAGTCAGGGTCGGTTGAAAAGGGATTCAGGCCCGAACCGCTGATGTTACGACCAACGCCGGTATTCAGGGCTTCGATGCCTACCAAGGCACTAATGTCGTGTTTACCAAAGGCTTGTTTGTATTGAGCCGTGTTCGTAAACGTCCAGGCCAGACCATACCCCGAACCTTCGCTGTAGGTGTAGTTGGCAATGTTTTCGGAGTTTTCGTAGGTAGACCGCGAATAGCTGTTATTGTAGTTATTGAAATACGTACCGCCGAGGCTACTGCGTAGGGTAAGAGCGGGAATAACGTCATATTCCAGATAGGCATTTCCCGATCCGAAGATCGTGTAGTTAATATTATTCGCAGCCGCCTGCCGATTGGCTACTGGATTTCGGGGATTATTGAAACCCGGTGCCGCTGTGCCTGCATACCCTCCAAATGAATTATAAACCGGGATAATGGGCGCCATCCGAAAAGCGGTCAAAATATCATTTTCATCCGACGCTACACTTGAGTTGTTGTTGGTGCTGTTGCCCAATGAACTGCCCGTACTTCCCTGCAAACCGGTGGCTGATACGTAGGCAAGCTGAATATTCTCGCCAAACCGCAGTTTTTTCGTGATGTCAAACTCGGTATTTGCCCGGAAAGTGTAGCGGGAAAAGTTGTTGTTGAGGACAATGCCCGCCTGTTGCTGCATCCCCAAACTCAGGTAGTAGCGACTCGTTTCCGTTCCACCCGAAAAGCCTAAGGTATGGCGCGTCAGGGGCGCTGTTCGTGTGATGGCCTTGTACCAGTCGGTGCCCGATTTGTTGGCCTGAATAACGTTGTAGATAGCCCCGTTGGCTGGGTTGACGTTGTATTTGAGCTGTTCGGCGGTTAAATCAACGGCAGAAGCGGAGACGCCCGCTTTGCTGCCAACCAACAGATAATCGGGTAAGACCGGTGTTGTGCCTGAGCCGTACTGGCCATTGGCGATACCCGCAAAGCTAGATGCATCGACCGTTTTCCCTGTCTGGAAAAGATCGTTCTTGCGCGCCTGCCAAGTCCAGTCGGCCTGCTCTTGTGGATTGAGAATAGCGGGACCTTTGCCCGGATCAGTCACGCCGTACAAGCCATCGTAGCTGATACTCAGCTTTTGAGCCTTACGTTGCCCTTTCTTGGTGGTCAGAACAATAACCCCCGCTGCTGCCCGTGCTCCATAAATTGACGCCGAAGCCGCATCTTTAAGGACGGTTGTGGTCTCTATATCGTTGGGATTAATGAATTGAATACTCTGAGTCGGCACGCCATCCACGACATACAGAGGCTGGTTTCCGCCAAATGACCCAAATCCCCGAATCCGAATCTGGCTGGACGTACCGGGTTGTCCATTGGAAATAACAGTGAGTCCAGCCACGCGCCCCTGAAGTTGTTGCTCGACGTTCGCCGATGGGACAATCTGAAGTTGAGCAGGTTTGACGGTCGAAACGGCACCGGTTACATCTCGCCGGTTCTCGGTCGAGTAGCCGGTCACGACGACCTCGCTTAATGCAGTGGCTTCATCCTCAAGGGTAATGGTCAACGACGAACGATTGCCAACGGCAACTTCCTGCGTTTTATAACCAATCGACGAAATAACAATTGTGGGCTCAGCACCGCGTATCGCCAGGGTAAAATCGCCATTGGCATCTGAGGAAGTACCTACCTGCGTGCCTTTCAGGACGATGTTGGCACCGGGCACGGCCCCGCTGGCGCTCGTAATTTTACCCGTCAAACGACGGTCCTGAGCAAAAGCAGTTACCCCATACAGCCAGAGGACTGCACTGAGAAAAGCGGTCTGCAGAAGTCTGTAGAACGTTGCTTTCATGAAGAATAAGTGGTTTAGAGATTACCGAATAAGTCTTAATTCGAACGGGTAGCCAGACTGAATCGCCATCACAGAGCCGGTTGTTGGTGGGCTGTCAGGCTGACTATTGCCGTTCTATACCCTTAGTGCAGGGCAATAGAAGGATTATCCCTTTTACGCTCAAAAAAAATTTCTTCGAGAAAACCTATCGGACTATTTATGGCGAACGGGTGCGGGCGAAATTCAACGTTTTAACGCCCAATGAGGTGTATTGAAAATAGGCTGTAAACAGGTACTCGCCTAATTCGTTTAGATTCCAAAGGCTTCCAAATTTGGAAGCTGGCTGATTAGAATCTGTCTGGAATTTACTTACAAACGTGTCGAATTAACCTCAGCCCCTCTCCAATTTTAAGATACTAACTATGACCACGAATCAACAAGTATATCGCGTCGATGCTCCACTGCCTACCCTCACAGAACTACAGATGGGACCGCTAACGGTCAGTTATGAAAATGGCTTCTTTCGGTATTTTCGATGGGGTGGACATGAGATTTTACGGATGATTTATTTCGCGATTCGGGATGAGAACTGGGGAACGTGGTCGCCCATTATCTCAGATGAGCAGTGGACTATTAATCCAGACGGGTTTCGACTAACGTATACATGTCATTACGAGCAGAATGGCAAGACGCCTTTTGTCTGGAAGGTCGTGGCCGAAGGGAATCATACTGGTGAGTTCTCAATAAGCATTGATGGAATCGCTCACCAGACATTCCTGAAAAATCGGGCTGGTTTCTGCATTCTGCATCCTATTGTGGGTACCGCCGGGCAGCCCTGCGAATTGATTCACCCCGATGGAAACCTGGAAACAACCCGATTCCCAGAGACCATCAGCCCGGCGAATCCATTCAAGCAGGTGGCCGGAATGCGCTGGCAACAGGGTGGTGGCCAGTGGTTTAAATTGGAAATGGAGGGCGATGTCTTTGAAACGGAAGACCAGCGTAACTGGACCGACGCGTCGTTCAAAACCTTCTGTACACCACAGGATCGGCCTTTCCCGGTGACGCTTTGGGAAGGTGAGACTGTTCATCAACGAATTCTTTTTCGGCCTGAGCAATCCCTTCCTGCGTTATCGGAGAGTGGGCCGAACACCATTTTTATCCAGTTCGACGAGGAACAGCGAACGGCCTTTTCTGCAATTGGTCTGGGGGCTTCAACCGAAATCCGGGGACTGACAGAACCGCTTGTTCAGGCGTTACAGCCCTATCTATTCGATCATTACCAGATTGAGGTATCGCCCGGAAAATCAGACTGGATACCTGTTTTTTTGCAGGACCTTACCAATGCTCGATTAATAGATTTGCCATTGCTGATAACCCTTCACCTATCGAACAATCACGCTGCTGAACTACGGACCTTTCTGGATGTGGTGCACCAAAATCAGGTGATACCAGCCGAGCTTTTACTCTTCTCAACAGAGGGCCCCACGACCAATGCAGAAGTGCTGCAACTTGCGATTGATACCGTTCGAAGTCAACTGCCAAAAACGCGAATTGGAGCAGGGACGAACTATAATTTCACCGAGTTGAACCGAAACCGTTTTTCGACGCATGGACTCGACTTTATCAGTTATACTGCTCACCCTCAGGTACACGCTTTCGATAATCGATCGATGGTGGAAAATCTTGCCGGGCAAGGCGATTCCGTTCGAACGGCGCTGACGTTTTGTGGACTGGCGTCCGTACAGCTATCGCCCGTTACGCTTCGTCATCGCGTCAATCCCGATGCCCGCAACCCGGCGAACCGTAACCTAAGTAATGCTCAAAAAGCAGACCCGCGTCAACCTTCACTATGGGCGGCTGGCTGGACATTGGGAAGTATTAAGCAACTGGCCGAAGCCGGTGCGCGATCAATAACGTATTACCAGACAGTGGGCAATCAGGGCATTATGTCTTATGATGCACAACGCTATCCGATTGCGGTGCTGTTTTCCCAGGTGCTGGGGTTTCAAGGTGGGCAGGTGATTCGTACGCATACAGATAAACCGCTGGACTGTAGTACGCTGCTTTTGGTTAAGGATGAACGTAGGCGTTGGCTGGTGACGAATCATACCGATCAGCCTTTAGCTGTTCAACTGCCCGAACCGATTCAGGCGGGGTATCGGATTACACCCATGCCTTCGTCAATAGTATCGCTGAAACTGCCTGATTCACAGCAGGTATGGATCGAGCCTTTTGGGACCTGGGTGCTTGATTGTTAAGGTAATCGACACACCAACCTTAATCGGTAATTCACCAGTTACATGAGCTCCCATGAAACTCGAAGCGTGATCAGTACGAGGGAAAGAAAAATCAAAATCCATTTCAAAACGGGCAGAAAGGCCAAGTGTGCCATCAGGAAAAATAGCATTACAGATCCCACACCCAGCAATATTGCCCAACCTATGCCAACAAAAAAGACGAATCCCATAATAACGCCCACATCCCGGATATCATCGTAACTGGCTGATTTAGACAAAAAGCCAACTAGTAAACTGACGCCAATCAGACCAGAAATTACAATTCTAACTAGCCACCACCATTGGTTGCCCGGTGCCCAAAACAATGGAATGAAAGCGAGGATAACCCCGATGGTAGGCAGATACCAGTTCATCCAGATAAGCTTGAAATGCCCTCCGCTCACCACAGGCTGGTTGAACATAACGATAAGGCCAGCAATCGCGAGCATGAGTAGCCAGGCGATTTCGGGACCCAGCAAATAAGCGGCAGTTGTACGATTCATGGGGTAATATACGGGTATTGGCTGATCAAAATGCTTTGTAGTTCTTCACGTTTTCCTGAAGGGCCGCCAGCGTATTTTTGAGTTGTTTATCGAGTTCTGAATAGATCACCTGAAGGTCTTTTTCATTCTTCTGGCAGTAGGTTTCAATCGGACTGGGCCGGGTACTGCCAGTTTCTTCGAGGGTGATTTGCGTGATCGTTGCGCGGTATTTGCGATTGCTGCACTCCACCGAGATACTGTAGCGGAACGTGTATACGCCACCCGCTGAACTCTCCGAACGGGGTAGGGTTACCACCTGCGTGAAGCGCCCAACCAAATCACCGGTTTCCTTATCACTAAGCGTGAAGGTATCGTTAGACGAGTGGAACGACTGGGTTAACCATAACCGAGTTCTGCGGAACAAGTCGGCCTGCGATACGGTACCACAATCGACGACGTCAGTATAGGTTACCATCTGATTTGTAACGGGCAGGATGCCGTGGAGTTTTCCATTCATAAGGGTAGGGGGGCAATCGGCCCGCACTGCGCCAATAATAAATAGATTGGCTAGTAAGGCGGCAAGAAATACACGATTCATAGTTTGTTAACCTGACTAAGGCGTTAAAAGAAAGGGCTTGTTTGTAAACCTGTTCAAAGGTAGGTAGACACACCAGGGCGTATCCAGCCAGAATTGGCAACGGGTGGAATTGGCCGTACAAGTAGCGGGAAAAGCAGAATATGTCGTTACGGCAGTGATGCTGGAAATCCGGCTTTTGAGTTTCAGTCGCTATATTCTCCAGTTCATGTGGCTCATGTTACAACTCATCCGGAATACCATTCGAGCACCTGGTAATGCCGATTAGTTTTGCGGTTGGTAACCAGGTATCTCTGTTCATGAAAGCGTTGTTAATTGCTATTTCGCTGCTAAGCAGCACGGCCTGTCTGGCCCAATATTATCCGGTGGGTGCCCTAACCATGTGGTCAGAAGGGTACGTCGTGACCCTCCAGAACGATACCATTCAGGGGCAGGTACGCGTTGGGTCATTGTTGAATGATTCGCCAGTGAGCGTTATTGTTCGTACTGATGATGGAAATAAAGTTAAGTTAAAAGGTGGTGATTTACAGTTAATTGCTCAGCGATTACCCGATTTTGCCTATTCGACGGGGAGTATCCCAAGAGAGCGGGAAATGGTCATTTTTGAACGTGTTCCCAATCCTCGCCGAAATGAAAAACCTATGTTGCTTGAGCGATTGACTCCCTTCGGTGGTAGCGTTGCGCTTTATTTCGATGTGGCTGGCTGGAAGAAAACGACCGAGTACACATTCGGTAATTTTACTATTGAAACTAGCCGACAGGACCTTAGTTATATTGTCCTGAAAAATGGCCGGGAAGCGCAGGTTGCCAAACGGGGTGAAATGGAAGCCGTCCATGAACGACTATTTGGCGATTGCCCGGCGTTCATCCGTAATTATCCATCGGCCAGCCGCCGGAACTGGAATCAATTCGGCGAAATGGTTGTGGCCTACAATCAGCTTTGTTCCCGGTAACTAAATCAACAATTCTACTATAGGACTTTCGCTCGGAACCGTGCCACGGTTATCCAAGTAGATCAATTGAACCGTGGCACGGCTCCGAGCGAAAATGCCCGAAGGTATGACATGCCTTCAGGCATTTATTGTTTAAGGGCCAATCCAGAACGTTACTTTCGTGGTATATATTTAAACCGTTCTGCGCGTGTTCGCAGTTGCTAACTTCTCCCGATGAAGTTCTCCAAAATGCTACTTCTGCGACTACTCTGGCAGGTGCCCATTGGCCTGATTATATTGGTTATAATCCTGTTTTCGATGAGTGGCTATGCCATTTCCTTCAACAGCCGCCGTACGAAAGATGTGGCGTATGTGCCGGCCACATCGCCCGATTTTAATGCAGAACGTCATTTGCTGGATATCTACACACCACGCTCAAAATCAGCGACAGCCCGACCTGTAGTGGTATTCATTCACGGTGGTGCCTGGAATAGCGGAAGCAAAAATATATACTTTATTATTGGTCGGCGGCTGGCCAAGCAGGGTGTCGTTGCTGTTGTTATCAATTACCGACTTGCCCCCGCCGTGGAGGTACCTGCCATGGCCGACGATTGCGCCCGTGCGGTGCTATGGACCTCACAACACATTGCCGAATATGGTGGCGATCCGAACCGAATTTTCGTAATGGGCCACTCGGCAGGTGGTGGGTTAGCCGCTCTGGTCGCTACCGATGATCAGTTGTTTGCAAAATTTGGTTCGGCAAAAAATCCGATAAAAGGAGCCATTCTCGATGATCCAGGCGGGTTGGATATGTTCGATTATCTTTCCAAAATGCAATACCCCGGCGATGATTCGTACCTGGTACCTTTTGGAAAGAAGCCTGATGTCTGGCACGCTGTATCGCCAATCTATTACCTCCGGACAGATAGCCCGCCCGTACTTATGTATGCTGGCGAAAAGACCTACCCCGGTATTGCCAGTAGTACCCGGCGGTTCAATGAACGGCTTCAGGCGCTGGGCATCAAGCATGAATTTACAGTATTATCAGGCAAAGAGCATATCCCGATGGTGACGCAGTTATTCTGGAAAAACAATATCATCTACCGCGACTTATTGAAATTTGTTGGAGCCAAGTCTTGAGTAAATGGGCAAAATTTCCAGCCACAGATTTTTACCTTTACGGCAGAGCCAACCGAAAGACCCTCCTGACTCATGACCGATATTGACTTGTTGGGGCACGCATTACATGCTTTTGCGGGAATCGATGAAGTCGCGTTTGCGTTGTCGAAACCGTATTGGCAAAAGAAGCACTACCAGAAAGGTGAACTCTACAACGAGTACAAAACTGTTTGCAGACACCTCGGCTTTATTCTGGATGGCGTTTTCAGAGCGTATCATGTGAAAGAAGATACGGGCGAAGAAAAGAATGTGTTTTTCTTCTCTAAACATCAGGTTGTTGTTTCCTATAAGAGCTTTATTGAGCAATCGCCCTGTAATTATTTTACCGAGTCGATGGTTGATTCAACCATTTTGTACATTCATTATGACCATCTGACTCAGCTTTATCAGCAATCACATCAATGGGAGCGTTTTGGCCGGTTGGTGGCCGAGCGAGCCTTTACAGTTGCCATGAGTCGCGCCGAAAGCTTTCTGATTCAAACGCCCGAACAGCGTTATCTGGAGTTGATGAAGGAGCATCCCGATATTTATAATACGATTCCCCTCTATCATATCTCGTCTTATCTCGGTATTCAGGGACCCTCGTTGAGCCGTATCCGAAAAAGAATGGCCAGCCGTTAACCGATTTTAACCTGGGTTAAAATTAATAGCTGATATCCTGCTGACTTTTGTCCTGTTCAACGCACAAGATGAACAGGTTGTAGACGCTTTTCCTTTTATACACTTAAAACTACATAATCATGAAAGCCAGTAAAACGAAAGACGTTGTGTTTGTTACCGGAGCCTTTGTCAGTAATAGCGGATGGGATGAATGGAGAACCTATTTTGAGAGTAAAGGATATAATACAATTGCACCCGCGTGGCCATTCAAAGATGGCACTGCCGCTGAACTACGGGCAAGACAGCCAAACGATACCGATCTAGCCAATTTATCATTAGCCGAACTGGTCGATCATTACGCAAACATTGTGGCGTCTTACGCCGAAAAACCAATCGTGATCGGGCATTCGCTGGGCGGACTTATTACCCAAATTATTGTGAATCGAGATTTAGCCGCAGCTGGCGTTGCCATTCACTCTGTGCCACCACAAGGCGTGTTTCCCTACGAGTTCTCATTTCTGAAAGCAGGCTGGAAGGCGCTTGGCATATTCACCGATCTTGAAGAAACCTATCTGATGTCGTTCGAGGATTGGCAATATGCATTCGTCAATGACATGCCATTGGACGAACAAAAAGCGGCTTATGAGGCCAATACGATTCCCGAATCGAAAAAGGTGGCCCGAGGTGGATTGACCAGTGCCGCTCATGTAGATTTTGATAAACCGCACGCTCCGTTACTACTCACATCGGGTAGCATCGACAACATTATTCCTGCCCACCTCAATAATCGAAATTATGAGGCTTATAAAAAAGACAACGGTTCTGTACTGAATTACAAAGAATTTGAAGGGCGCAACCACTTTGTTGTAGGCCAGCCTACCTGGAAAGAAGATGCCGATTATATTCTGGCCTGGTTAGATAAAAATGCGTAGATAGGTTGATAGTCAGACTTTTCGGAAAAATGCGTCATCTTTACTTAACTGTCGGGATGACGCATTTGTATGGGCGTATTTAACGACAACTCCTTATCGTGATGCGCTACTATTTTATACATTTTTGTCTGATTGCTCAGCTTGCTTTCACTGCGTTGCTGCACGCACAGAATCCGACTTCATATCCCAATAAGCATCCGAGTACAATTGCCTTTCAACTACCAGAAACGGGCCTGATTACCGAAGGAATTGGGTACGATCCAATAACCCAGACGTTTTACATTAGCAGCGTTCATGAACGCAAAATCATTAGCTATACTGCCAAAAACGGGACGACTGATTTCTCGCGGCCAGCCGATAGCCTTTGGGGTATGTTTGGGCTAAAGGTGGACCCCACCCGGCGACTTTTATGGGGATGTAGTTCGGCACTGCCGCAAGCCAAAGGAAATACCCCTGCCAGCGACGGGCATACTGCGCTTGCTGCCTATGATCTGAAAACCAGGCGACTGATAACTACCTATCCAGTACCCGTTGATGGAAAACCGCACTTATTAGGTGATTTGACCCTATCGAAAACCGGAACGGTATATAGTACCGATAGCCGGTCTCCCTGGATTTATCGCCTTGAGGCCGGTTCGAAAGTCGTAACGCCTTTTCTTACCGACAGCTTATTTAGGTCCCTGCAAGGGCTGGCCTTGTCTGACGATGAGAAAACGCTGTACGTAGCTGATTATCGGCGCGGGCTCCTGGCGGTTACTTTATCGACGAAGCAAGTAACTTGCCTTTCATGTGCTCAAACGACCGATTTAAGCGGGATCGATGGCTTATATTATGATCAAAATAGCCTGATTGCCATTCAGAATCGGAAGAAGCCCTACCGCGTCATCCGAATTCAGCTGGCTAAAACTACGTCGGCAATTACGAAGGTTGAAATCCTGGAAACAGATCACCCGCTCAGTAGCGAACCTACACTTGGGGTTGTGGTGGATAAGCAGTTTTATTATATCGCCAATAGTCAGTGGGATGCCTTCGACGATGCGGGAAAGCCCGTTCCTAATTTCCCCGCCCAAAAACCGACTATTCTGGTTGTGCCATTGCATTAGTAGTCTGTTACATTCTTCTTACTTGTCAGGATAAACGCGCCTAGATCTGCCGGTTTATCCCCTCTATAAAAATTATCAACATGCGAATTAAAGGCATGTTAAAATCGTATCGCCTTCTGATACGAAACTAGTGGCTTCTTGACCTATATCGCTGTCTATTTGCATTATTGAAATAAGAAGTTTTGTTCTGCGGGATGAAATTAACATCTCGTCTTTGTGAATTCCCAAAACAAACTGGTTCCGAAACTGAGTGCGATATCCGTATCGCTCAAAAATGCAGTACGTTTTTTCTCCTAAATCAATCCATTATACGATGAATAGTAACCTCTACTTAGCAAGGTTCCTGTTTCGGCTTATTGACCGAAGTACGTTCCCAGCCCTCGTCATAGTTCTGTTTACGAGCGTAGCAACTGCCCGTTCCCCAAAGCTTACTAGTATAGCCTCTGAAGTTTTGGGGAAAAATTATTATGGCGTTAAAAGTCAGGACATTGGCATTAAAGGGAAAGTATCGGATGCCAAAGGAGAGCCACTGACAGGTGTTAGTGTTGTGATTAAAGGGTCAACGACCGGTACGATTACCGACGTAAATGGCAATTATGCCATCAATGTACCAGACGGGAATGTAACGCTGGTCTTTTCGTTCATAGGCTTCACTGCACGGGAAATTCCTCTTAATAATCAGTCGATCCTAAATGTTGTGCTCTCCGACGATGTCAAGGCATTGGAGGAAGTCGTTGTAACAGGTTATTCGTCGCAGCGGAAGAAAGACATTACGGGCTCGGTTGCCATAGTTAAAGTAAGCGATCTCCAGTCGTTGCCCGCGTCGACCGCCGAAAATCAGCTACAAGGACGAGCTGCCGGAGTAACCGTAATCAGTAATAACCAGCCGGGAAGTGTATCGACTGTCAGGATCCGTGGGTTTGCTTCATTTACAGGAAATGACCCTTTGTATATTGTGGATGGCGTTCCAACCAGTTCTCTATTAGGCATTAATCCCAGTGACGTGGAGTCGATGCAGGTGCTGAAAGATGCCGCTTCGGCCTCTATTTATGGCGCTCGTGCTTCGAATGGTGTCATTGTTGTCACGACGAAAAAAGGGAAAACTGGCAGTGCAAAAGTGTCTTACGATGTATCCTATGGCATTCAGGACCCAGGGAAAGGCTGGACCAACATGCTGAATCCACAGGAGTATGCTGATCTGACGTGGCTAGCGTTAAAGAACTCCGGCCAACCCCAGCAAAGTGTCCAGTATGGCAAAGGCGCTACGCCCGTGTTGCCCGATTATCTGCTGGCGGGTACGGCGTCTGGCGTAAAAGAAGGTGATCCAGCCGCAAATCCCGCTCTGTATGATTTGAGCTACGCTAATCTGGCCAATTCGACCTATGCGCCTTACCTCATTGTCAAAGCTAATAAGCAGGGAACGAATTGGTGGAAAGAAATAACCCGTAATGCGCCCATAACCAACCACAATCTCACGGTTTCGGGTGGTGCGCCCGACAAGAGCCGATACTTGTTTAGCCTCAACTATTTTAATCAGAATGGTATTGTCATTGAAAACTTTTATAAGCGCTATTCGGCTCGTATCAACACTGAGTTTACACTAAAAAAGAACATTCGAATTGGCGAAAATCTACAGGTTTTTACCTCACAGGCCAATACCGCAGCGAACAATACCGAAGCCAGTGAATTAGCCCTTGCCCGCTATATTTTGCCGATTGTGCCGCTCTACACGATTCGGGAGGGTGATTTCGCTGGAACAAAAGGCAACGGGTTAGGCACAGCAGATAACCCGGTGGCCGTTCGGGAGCGCACCAAAAACAACCGGGCCAATACGTTTGGAATTTTTGGAAACATGTATCTGGAAGTTGACTTCCTAAAGCACTTTACGGCACGTACTAGCTTCGGCGGTACGTATGGCACGAATGATTACACAAACTACCCGACGATTGAATACGAGGGGGCCGAAAACAATCGTAACCCGACCCTTGCTGTTGGTTTTTTCAAAAATCGGTCATGGACCTGGACCAACCAGCTGACCTATAAAAATACATTTGGTGATCATAGTCTGCAAGTGCTGGCGGGTACCGAAGCGGTAGACGATGCGGGCAATCGCATTGAAGGGTCGCGGAGTAATTATTTTCTATACACGAACATTAATGCCATTACGCTCAGTTCGGGCACATCCAACCAGTTGGTGAGCGGTTTCCCCAATACGCCAGCATCTTTGTTTTCCTTATTTGGCAAGGTCGATTACGAGTTCAAAAACAAGTATATCGCCAGTGTTATTGTCCGGCGGGACGGCTCCTCCCGCTTCGGGGCCGATAATCGGTATGCCGTTTTTCCGGCGGGTTCGTTAGGCTGGCGGATTTCAGAGGAAGCGTTCCTGAAAAACGTGACCTGGTTAACTGATCTGAAACTGCGCGGAAGTTATGGTCTGATGGGCAACCAACGCATCGATCCAGCGAATCAGTATACTCAATTTTCGACTAGTAAAGGGGCTGCTTCCTACGACATTGGCGGAACGAGTACGACTCCTCAATCGGGTTATTACTTATCATTTATTGGCAACAGCTCGGGTAAATGGGAAACCAACGTTTCGACCAACGTGGGCTTCGACGCTACATTCTTCGGTGGTAAAACCGACATCTCGTTTGACTGGTACCAGAAGAAAACGAATAACCTCTTGTACACGGTTGAGCAGTTGGCTACTGCGGGTGGTATTGCCTCTCAAAATCCGCCTTTTTTCAACGTGGGCAGCATGAAAAATACAGGTATTGATCTGGCCATTTCGCAACGGGCAAACCTCCAGAAAGTAAAGCTCGATGCTACGTTGACGCTTACTACGTATAAAAATGAAATCACGAAAATTGCCGACGGTATTTCGTATTTTGATTATAACAGCCCGCTGAATGAACAGAACCGGATTGGGGGCGTGTTCACCCGAAATGCGGTTGGCCATCCGATCAACGCGTACTTTGGCTATGACGTAATTGGGCTATTTCAAAGCGCGGATGACGTTGCCAAATCGCCTACGCAACAGAGCGCAGCCCCCGGTCGGTTTAAATACCGGGACGCCAATGGCGATGGGAAAATCGACGCCAATGATCGGGTCTTCTTCGGGAATCCTAATCCTAAATTCACCTACGGCTTGAACCTGAATCTGTCCTACAAAGGGTTTGATCTGGCGGGATTCTTCTATGGCGTTCAGGGTAGAGATGCGATTAATTATGCCCGGTTCACAACCGATTTTTATTCGCAGGGAATCACCAATAAAAGTAAAGATGCGCTCTACAATTCCTGGCGGCCCGACAACCTAAACGCCAAAGTTCCAATCCAGGAAACAGTAGGGAATTTCAGTACCAACGCGATTCCAAATTCCTACTACAAAGAAGATGCCTCCTATCTGCGGCTGAAAAACCTAAGCCTCGGCTATACGCTTCCTACGTCGTTGTTAAATCAGATCGGGGTTGACCGGCTGCGGGTGTATATACAGGCCACCAATCTGTTTACCATTACTCGCTACACGGGTTTAGAACCCGAAATTATTAGCACCGATGATCGGGCTGCGGGTATCGATGCCGGTGCCTATCCGGCCGTTAAGCAATACCTCGTTGGGGCTAGTATCAACTTTTAATTACCTACTCATATGCGCAAGTTACTATACACCTTTACCATTATTTGCCTGGGAGTCAGTGGGCTAATTAGCTGTGATAAATCGTACCTGGATAAATCTACGTATGGTACACTCGATGCCACGTCTCTGGCGAACAAGAATGGGCTTGAATCACTGTTGATTGGGGCTTATTCCATGCTGGATGGCTATAGCGTTGGCACAACAACGCTGGGTTCCTGGTCAAGCGCGGCCTCCAACTGGATTTACGGCAGTATAGCGGGCGGAGATGCTCACAAAGGCAGTACGGGCACCGATCAGCCAGAAATCAATGCAATAGAAGCCTATATCCCGATTCCCACAAATGGCTTTTTCAACGATAAATGGAAAGTCGTTTATGAAGGGGTAACAAGAGCCAATATTGTGTTGAAAACAATGCCCGGCGCAACGGATATTTCGGCAGACGACCGCAAACGACTCGAAGGAGAAGCTCGGTTTTTACGTGGTCACTATCATTTTGAAGCCAAGAAAATGTGGAATTCGGTTCCGTTTATCGACGAAACGATGACCGATTTCCAAGTTCCTAACGTCAAAGTAAACATACCCAATGACCAGACTATCTGGCCTAAAATTCAGGCAGATTTTCAATTTGCATACGACAATCTACCTGAATTACAGGGATCTATCGGTCGGGCAAACAAATGGTCGGCGGGGGCTATGCTGGGCAAGTGCCTGTTATTTCAGAAAAAATACGCCGAAGCTAAAGCTGTGCTGGAGCAGGTTTACCAACGGGGTGTAAATCCGTCCGGAATTAAATATAGCCTGCTTGATAAGTATCAGGATAATTTTAACGCAGCAACAAAGAACTCCAGCGAGTCCGTATTCGCGTCCCAGAGTTCGGTCAACGATGGGGCTACGGCGGCTAATGCCAATTATGGCGATGTGTTGAATGCGCCCTACGGTGGCCCGTTCGATTGCTGTGGCTTCTTTCAACCGTCGCAGGATCTGGTCAATTCATACAAAGTCAGTGCAACTGGATTGCCCGATTTCGATACGTATAATACGAATCCGGTCACCAGCGATGAAGGAGTGGCAATCACCGATCCGTTTACACCTTATGCGGGAACCGTGGACTCGCGTTTAGACTGGACCGTTGGTCGGCGGGGCATTCCTTACCTCGATTATGGCCCGCATCAGGGCATCAGCTGGCAACGAGATCAGGCCTATGGCGGTCCATACAACACCAAAAAGAGTGTTTATTATAAATCCCAAAAAGGAACGCTAACCGATGGGTCTTTCTGGGCAAGTACCGTTACGGCCATTAATACAAATCTGATCCGTTTTGCCGATGTTATTCTATGGCTTGCCGAATGTGAAGTCGAAGCGGGTGACTTAAGCAAAGCCCGTGCCTATGTCAATGAGGTGCGGGCCCGAGCGGCCAAAACAAGCAGTTGGGTCATGAAAGATGGCACCACAACACCCGCTGCCAATTACAAAGTAGGCTTATACGAGCAAGGATGGGATCAGGCTACTGCCCGAAAGGCAGTTCATTTTGAACGAAAACTTGAACTAGGCATGGAAGGGCATCGCTTTTTCGATCTGGTACGCTGGGGCGAGGCCGAATCGACGCTAACGAAATATCTACAGTATGAAAGTACGCTGCGTACCTATCTCGTTGGCATGAAATTCACCGCCGGGAAGAACGAATATTTTCCTATCCCACAGCGTCAGATAGACTTGAGCAACAATGTACTGAAGCAGAATGCAGGGTATTGATTCTCTAAAAACCCCTAAATCCCCTGAAGGGGACTTTATTTAAGCACGAGCAAAGTCCCCTTCAGGGGATTTAGGGGTTTTTAGGCAGTTTATGAGACTTCATTCCTGCACGTTTTTGTCCCAGAGCTGCTTCCGAAACGTTTGTGGGTTGCTGTTTTTAATGAGCCGAAACTGTCGATTGAAATTGGAGAGGTTCTGAAAACCACAATCGTAACAGATTTCAATGATAGATAGATTGGTGTCTGTCAGTAGTTTACAGGCATGACTGATCCGTAGTTCATTGATCAGACTGACCAGTGTTTTGTGCGTTCGGCGTTTGATAAACCGGCAGACCGACGGAACGGACATATTCATCAGATCGGCGATCTCGCTTAGGGCAATCCGGCGCTGGTAATGTCGAGAAATGTAGTCAAAAACCAGACTTACTTTCTCACTTTCAACCGGGTTGCTCCCTTCAATAATCTGGGTAGACAGTGTGCGTACATGAGGGGATTCAGCTAATGTGGTTAAAATATCCAACAGGGTTATCAATCGGCGCATCCCTTCCTGCTGCGATAATTCCAGCATCTGGGCAATGACGTAATCTTTGGTGGGGCCGAGAATTTCGAGACCTAAAGCAGCCCGCTGAAACAATTGTCGGATGGGTATCATTTCCTGAAGTTCCATAAAGGGCTCGCCCAGAAAGTCTTCCAGGAAATGAACAATAACCGACTCGGCCCGGTGGTCAGTCGAATTTTGATAAAAAACGGAATCGTTTCGGTAGATATGCGGTACGTTGGTGCCGATGAATACCAGATCGCTATCCGTAAAATCGCCGATGCCATTGCCAATAATTCGCTGGCCATAGCTTTTTACGACCAGCACCAACTCATATTCCGGATGAAAATGCCAGGGTGTCGGGAAGTACGGAAAGTTGAAATTGTACAGCTTAAATGAGGATCGTTCAGTGGCTGGAAGTTTCTCTAATAGCGCTTTCATAAACCGTTAAAATAGTACCGCCTTCTGATACAAAACTAGTAGAATCAAGTCGTTTATTCCTGTCAATTTGCACAGTTGAAATACTATTTTAACTAGCAGTAAAGAAATTTAACATCTCATCTTTATGTCAATATATCAGTTGTCTGACGAGCAGATAGCGCAATACCACCGGGATGGCTATCTGATTGTCTCGAAGTTGTTTTCGTCAGAAGAAATAGATAGGCTTTATCAAGTGGCTATTGATGACACGGCCATTTCTCAACACTCATACGACCTGAATGATCAGTCAGGAAAAAAAACTAAACTCGCTCTGTGGTTCACGCCGGGAAACGATATGTACGGCTTATTGACCCGTAGCGAACGCATCGTACAATCGGTGAATAAATTGCTGGATAGCTCATCGCCGGTCTGTCATTTTCATTCGAAACTGATGCAGAAAGAACCGCTCGTGGGTGGTGCCTGGGAGTGGCATCAGGATTATGGCTATTGGTACAAAAACGAATTTCTGTTCCCCGACCAGATGTTTTCGGTTATGGTGGCGATTACGGAAGCGACGAAAGAAAATGGCTGTTTGCAAGTCATTAAAGGCTCCCACAAAATGGGTCGGGTTGAGCATGGTTTTGCGGGCGAACAGGTCGGCGCTTCTCAACGCTATGTCGATCTCGCGCTGAAAACGATGGAGCTTATTTACGTTGAGTTAAAGCCGGGCGATGCCTTGTTTTTTCATAGTAACCTCCTGCACCGATCTGAAGCCAACTTGTCTGAAAATGCCCGATGGTCGCTCATTTCGTGTTACAATCGTCAGGATAATGTGCCTTATAATGAGTCGTCTACGTCCTGCATCACCCCTTTAGAAACTGTACCGGACGAAGCTCTGCTAACCTGGCAAGTTGCTGGAATTACCGATCAAACGGATTTCCTGAATAAGGAAAATGACGTATCCTTGACGTAGTCAGGTGTTCTAAATAAACTCAACCCGCATTGTATGGCAATCGCTATTCCTACCCAACTCGATACCGCAAGCCGTGGTACGCACGTCTACAACCTACAATACATCTATTTGATTAGTATCGTAGCGGCCCTGGGCGGACTATTGTTCGGCTTTGACATGGCTATTATTTCGGGAACCGTGCGCTTTTTTAGTGATTTTTTTCGCCTGACTAACATCGAAACGGGATGGGCTGTTGGCTGTATTAACCTCGGCTCTGCGGTTGGCGCATTGGTCGCGGGGAAGCTTAGTGATACGATAGGGCGCAAAAAAACACTGGTTCTCTGCGCACTTTTGTTTGCCATATCGGGCGTTGGTACGGGCTGGGCAATGGGTTTCACGACGTTTATTTTCTTCCGCTTATTGAGTGGTGTGGCGGTCGGAGCAGCAGCACTGGTTTGCCCCATGTATATTGCCGAAACCGCTCCCGCTCCTTTACGTGGACGGCTGGTCGCTATTTATCAATTAGCCATTACAACAGGAATTTTGCTGGCATACCTCGCCAATTACCTGCTCTTGAATACCGGCGTCAACAACTGGCGCTGGATGTTTTCATCGCAGTCGCTGCCCGCTATATTCTTCTTTTTTAGCCTCTTTCTGGTAGCCGAAAGCCCCCGCTGGCTTATCCGTAAACAACGAAATGAACTCGCCAATGAAGTGCTTGCCAGGATTGGGGGCGTTGGTTACGCCAAACAGGAAAGCGAAACGATTCGGCAAAGTTTCTCACAGGAGATCAAAGAAAATATACGCGACCTGTTCAGCAAAGACCTGTTTGGGATTGTATTGGTGGGTATAGGTATCGCCGTTTTTTCGCAGGCCGACGGGCAGAATTCGTTGTTTTCCTACGCGCCGGCCATTTTCCAACAGGCTGGTATGGCCGAAGACTCGGCTTTTCTGCAATCGGTTATTCTGGGGCTAATCAACTTTGTATTTACCTTTTTCGCCATCGGGGCCATTGATAAAATTGGTCGTCGGTATTTGTTGCTGTACGGTTCGGCGCTGCTTTGTGTCGATGCGCTGGCGTTAGCTGCGGCCTTTTATTTTCAGTGGCCGGGTTACTGGATTCTGACGTTCGTACTGGGATTCATTGCCATCTATGCTGCTACGTTAGGACCTGTCACCTGGGTTGCTCTCTCCGAAATTTTCCCCAACCGGATTCGGGGTAATGCTATGGCGCTGTCAACACTGGCTTTATGGATTGCCAACTTCTTCACGACGGCTTCGTTTCCGGTGATGAAAACGTATCTGGGCCTTCCCGCTACGTTCTGCATTCATGCCGGAATCTGCCTGATTTACTTTGTTTTTGTAAAAGCAAACGTACCTGAAACCAAAGGCAAGTCATTGGAAGAAATTGAATTGTTACTGACGAAACGCTCATGAACGTTCATTTTTTCTGCCCGCGTTGGGGCCAGGAGCACACGCCCTGGAAGGAGTTTCTACAACATGTAAAAGTCGCTGGCTATCAGGGAGTAGAGGCTAGTTTGCCAGTTGAAGACGATGAACGGGATCTACTTTTGAACGAACTCGCTACCCAGGGACTTCAGTTTATTGGTCAGCATTGGGAAACTGTATGTGCTAATTTTGACCAGCATTATTCGGAGTTTGAACACCGACTTCAGGCGCTGGCTGCGGCCCGACCACTGTTTATCAATAGCCAGACTGGGAAGGATTATTACAGCGTTGACCAAAATGAAAAATTGATCGCGCTGGCTGATTCGATAGCTGCCCAAACCAACGTGCCGGTCATTCACGAGACGCATCGGGGGAAGTTCAGTTTTGCTGCGCATACGACCCGAACGTACCTCGACCGGTTGCCAAATCTGCGGATCGCGCTCGACATCTCACATTGGTTCAATACGGCCGAAACGTTTCTTCATGATCAACCCGAAGCGGTGGCGCTTGCCATTTCCCGAACGGATCACATTCACTGTCGGGTCGGGCATACCGAGGGGCCGCAGATTTCAGACCCGCGCGCTCCGGAATGGCAGGAAGCGGTGCAGCAACATCTGGACATCTGGGATCGCGTGGTTGACCTGCATCGGCAGAATGACCGGTCGAGTTGTACATTCACTCCTGAATTTGGAGCGCCACCGTATATGTTTCTCCAACCCTACACGTGCCAACCCGTGGTCAATCAATGGGAGGTAAATAGCTATATGATGGAGCTTCTTCGAAAGCGGTATGATAGCGACTAGACATACTCGATTTTAGTAAAAATAGGTTGGTTATAAGTCAGGGGCTCTTTATTGAAGGGCTCCTGCTTCAGTCAATCAAATGAAAATCATGCCGTATGATAGTTGACCAATTGAAATGAAGTCATCAAGCCAAACTACCTTCTTTGTATGACCCCGATGGGGTCAAATGTTTATAGTAAATGTGATCTCTCTATAAACTTCTGACCCATCGGGGTCATACCAAACCAATAGATAGTTTCATACAATCCTACCAACTACGACGTAACCATTAACCTCACCGAATGAAGGCTTCTTTACTCTCTTACAAAAGCTGGTTATACCTTTTTCTTCTTCTCCTTTCTCTCAACGGATTAGCTGGAAATGTCTTTTCCGTGAAATCTGATGGCTATGAATTTTACTGGGACATGGCCAACGATTCGGCCTTACTCCGCAAAGAGAAAACACGTCAGACGCTCTGGAAAGGGAGCCTTTTGCCTGCATTCTGGCTCCAAACTGAATCGGGTGGGCGACAATATGTTAAGGCGACGCTTTCTGATGTCAGCGGTCTTCAGGAAAATGGGGGAGTGGTTAAGTTGGCCTTTGGTACGTTGGGAAGTGGGAGCCTGGAAATTAACTATGTGCAGGGCATCGTCCGTATTACGAAGTTAACGGTTAACTGGAACGACACTCCCCCCAAACTGATTTCGATGTATTTCGGTACGTCGCTACTAAATGCGGAAGAGAAAGTCCGCGCTCCGACGCAGGAATATCCGTTCTGGCCGGACTGGGAGGCCGCCGGGATTTGCATTCCCAGTGCCAAGGGGAATCCAACACAGAGCTTTTTTCGGATGTGGGATTTGGGGCATGCTACGTTACCACTGGGGAGTTTCGGACCGAGTTTAGGAACTCCCTATGCAGCGGCTTTTCCGCGCCCTTTCTACAGTTGCGCTATGGGGAATCAACCCGGCTGGATTGTGCTTGGGGCCGGTAGCATACCTGATGCAGCGATGGTCTATAAAATTCAATCGTCGAACGGTTGCTTGCAGTATCTGTACCGGGAAGATTTGTGGAATAAGACAACGCCCAACCAGCGTAGTTGGACCGAGCCGTTACGTATCGCCTGGGCTGCAACAGCTTATGATGCCTATAAAGCCTACTTCGATTCGTTTGGATCGTTTAAATCGGCACCCGGAAATCATCAGTTAAATGTCTGGAATACCTGGGGCGACTTCAAAAATGGGGATTTCAATCTGAAGGCGATCACCGACAAAGCGCTGGACTTTAAAGCCGATATACTAGCCATTGACGATTCCTGGGAGAGTTCGCAGGGGAGCGGTATCTGGAATGAGCAACGTTTCCCGAAATACAAAGAAGACCTGGACTACATTCGGTCCAAAGGGTTGAAAACGGGCTACTGGCAAAATATAATCTGGTTAGGCGAACCAGAAAAATTTGGCCTGACGAACGAGGATTTGCTCTGTGGGGCCGATGGTAAACCCGTGAAAACTGCCTGGAATATGAATCCACACGGGAAAGGTTTTTACTGTCTGGATCCTAGTTCGGTCAAGGCGGTGGCGTTGATTCGAAATCGGACGCAAACCATCGTCCGTGAGCTAAAACCCGATTTTCTGAAACTGGATTTCGGCTATGGCATTCCCAGTCCCGATGTGGCTACGGCCCGAAATCCGGCTCTACGGGGAGAGAATCTTGCCTATACACTGCTCAGGCTGGTGTCGGATGCGGCTCGTGAAATCAATCCGAACATCACGATTCAATACTATTCGATTCATCCGCTGTTTCGGCCAATTCAGAATCTATTGGCGCTGGATGACATGGGCGATGCGGGTGGACACGAGGTTGAAGGCCACGGACAATGGAGCATCTGGAGTTCATTGGCCGGGCAGCAGAGCATGGCCATTACGGCGTCGAGTGGTTACGACTGGAACGCAGATGATGAGGTCTTACTGAATACGGCCATTGTTGGTGGGCAGAGTGCGGTGTTACCTCGTAAACTGGACAACGGATCGCCGGTGCCGCTTCAGAAAATCAGCAAACGCATGGCACTGGCGCTATGGCACCGGACAAGTGTAGGCTGGACACCAGTATGGCTGAATAGTCAGAAAGGAAGCTTATCGCAGGAGCCTGCCCCTAATTGCTGGGGACGCCTGGAAAACGACCGGCTGACGGCGTTGGCGTTGCGGGAGAGTCCGGTTTCATTTGATAAATCGGTTATTCGGAATATGATGTGGCAGGGACGCTGGGCCTTAATATCGCAGGATGAACAGAGTATTTTTGAGACAAAGAAACTGGCGATAATTCCGTTTGATAGCGGTTTTGTGGAATTGCCACTGGCAAAGAAGCCAGCCAAAGTCGTTGCCGTTATGAATAAAGCCGAAAAGCCATTCAGCGCATGGGAATGGAAAAACGGTAGACTGACAATTAAGGCCAGAAGTTTACAGGAGAATCCATCAATGAACGGGTTTCTGGTGTATCAATAAGCAACTATGAAGGGATTATTTTTAGCGTGTTGCGTCCTTGTTACGACGTATGCGGCTGGGCAGCAGAAACCAGCACGAACCCGGCTTTTCGATTCGGATTGGCGATTTTTAAAAGACAGTACAGTTCAGGCCGAGCAATCTACCTACAACGATGCCAACTGGCGAAAGCTGGATCTGCCCCATGATTGGAGCATTGAGGATTTGCTGAACCAGACTCCAGACCAAGTAGCTGGGCCGTTTTCACGAGTCAGCGTTGGCGCTACATCCACAGGCTATACAGTGGGTGGAACGGGCTGGTATCGCAAATCTTTTACGCTTAGTCCCTCCGAAAAAGGGAAGATAGTTCTGATTCAGTTCGATGGTGCGTATACCGAAACCGATGTCTGGTTGAATGGGCATCATCTTGGTTATCACCCCTATGGATACACGCCGTTCAGCTATGAACTGACGCCCTATTTAGCTCCGTCGGGGGCTAAGAATGTACTGGCCGTCCGCGTAAAAAATCTGGGCCAAAATAGTCGTTGGTACACCGGATCGGGCATTTATCGGCACGTTTGGTTAACCGTTGCCGATCCTGTGCATATCGCTCCGTTAGGCGTATCAATCACGACATCACAGATTACCGAAAAATCAGCTCAAGTGCAGCTTACTACTACGGTTAATAATGCAGCAGGGAAGCCTGTTTCGGTGGTCGTTCAGACCACATTGATTGATCCGAGCGGTAAATCAACACGTACTACGTCCCGGCAAACTATAACCATATCTGCCAACGGTAAAACCGAGAACAAACAAGCGCTGACGGTAGCGAACCCACAATTATGGTCGACCGAAACACCTCACTTGTATAAAGCACATGTAGTGATCATGGCGGGCAAGAAACGACTGGATAGCCTGGTCACTACGTTTGGCATCCGGTCGATTGAGTTCAGCGCTAACCGGGGTTTTGTACTGAATGGAAAACGCGTTCTGCTGAAAGGTGGTTGCGTTCATCACGACAATGGGCCATTAGGAGCCGCAGCCATCGACCGGGCCGAAGAGCGAAAGGTAGAACTGTTAAAAGCCAATGGGTTTAATGCCATTCGTACCAGCCATAATCCGCCCTCTACTGCTTTACTGGACGCCTGCGACCGATTGGGTATGCTGGTCATCGACGAAGCGTTCGATATGTGGCAGAGGCCCAAAAAGCCACAGGACTATCACCGCTTTTTCGATACGTGGTGGGAACGGGATTTAACTGCTATGATTCAGCGCGACCGGAATCATCCGTCTGTTATTCTGTGGAGCATCGGCAATGAAATCAACGAACGAGCCGATCCTTCAGGACTGGAGATCACTAAAAAACTGGTTGATGAAGCGCATAGGTTAGACCCAACGCGACCAGTTACCGAAGCGCTTTGTGTATTTTGGGAGCATCCCGGCAATGTCTGGGAAGATTCGGACAAGGCTTTTGCGCTGCTGGATGTGGGCGGCTATAACTATGAATGGAAGCACAACGAATCGGATCATCAGCGTCATCCCGAACGGATTATCGTGGGTACCGAAACGTTTGCCAAAGAAGCGTTTGAAAACTGGCAGCAAGTCGAAAAAAAAACCTATGTCATCGGTGATTTCGTCTGGACCGCCATGGATTACATGGGCGAAACGGCCATTGGCCACACAATTGTTCAGCCGAAATCTGATAAAGACAGTACCCGAGCAGTGTTGCCGTGGCCCTGGTTTAATGCCTGGTGCGGTGATCTGGACCTGATTGGTTCTAAAAAGCCACAATCCTTTTATCGGGATGTTGTCTGGCGAAATCGCCCCATTGCCCTAGCCGTTCATGCGCCCATTCCCGACGGCATGAAAGAAACCGTTACCAACTGGGGTTGGCCAGACGAACAGCAAAGTTGGAACTGGTCCGGCCTGGATGGGTCGGGAGCCGAAGGGAAACCACTTCAGGTGCGTGTTTTTTCGCGCAGTTCGTTGGTTCGTCTGGAATTGAATGGCAAACTCATTGGTGAGCAGCACATGCCAGATAGCACGATCACGGCAACATTTACCGTTCCGTATCAGCCGGGCCTTTTAAAAGCAACAAGTTTTGAAAACGGAAAACCGACGGGCACGGTCGAATTGCGTACCGCTGGAAAGCCGCACCGCCTTCGTTTAATCGCCGACCGGGCGACTATTCGTAACGACCGTAATGATCTGTCATACGTAACTGTTGAGGTGCTGGATGAGCAGGGGCAATTAATTCCGACGGCGAACCTTCCTGTCAGCTTTCAATTATCGGGTGTGGGTGAGTTGGCGGGCGTAGCCAATGCAAATCCTACGGACCTGAGCAGTTTTCAACAAGCTCGTAAAACGACGTTTCGGGGTCGGTGTTTAGCTATCGTTCGCCCAAAAGGAGCAATGGGTAGGATTAGGTTAATAGCCAGTTCTCCCAATCTCCAATCGGGGGAATTGATGATTACGATACGGTAACTAGACTATAAAACGGGCTAGATTAAGTCAAAAATCCTTCAGTCAAACATCTATTTTGACTGAAGGATTTTTGACTAGGAGAGGGGCATCGATGGTTTACTAACTGTCAATCCGGATCAGTAGCATACGAGTTGACTCAATGCATCCTCGTCAGGCTACGAGTTTCCAGCCAGTAGCCAACACCCAATAATAAAAACAGAGTCCCGTCCAGGATGAGTTGGGCTGGCCATTGCCCAGGATGGGCAAATTCGGGATCGACCAGTGCCGTACCGGGAAAGAAATAAGCACCTGCCTGACTGAGCCAATACAAGCTCCCAAAAAGTACGGCTAGTTGGAGTGTGGTCCGTTTGTCACCATTCTGAAACCACAAAAACCAGCCCGACAGCAAGCCCAATAGTGCGCCCAGGACCATTGTCTGTGCATTATGAAATTTGGCGTGAGGAGTCCAGTGAGGGTTGAAAATATGCGTCTCATTCCAATCGAAAACGAAGCCACCCAGCATCGTTACCAGCGCTACGATAGTGATCAACAGCTTGCCCATATGGGGTTGGTTTTTCGTTAAATCACACAAAAATAACTTCGTTTAGTTAAAAAAACTTGCAGAAATAAGACATTCGCAAAAAGCCTCAAGTTCCTGCTTATAAAGCAATTATCATAAACCTGAATAGTAACGTTTTGTGATCACTTCTACCCATCGACTCAAATTTAGCAGCTTTTGACTCAAACCTGAAAAAGAGACGACTAGGGAAAACTGACCTTTGATCTGTTCGAAGCCAGTAACCTAAACCACTACCGCCATGTCTCGATTTTCTACTACCGCCCTTGCCTTCGCGCTGACCGCCTTCGTCCTCGCTGCCAGCCTGGCTTTGCTAGTTGCTAGCTGGTTCCTGTTCACTCGCCTGCAGATGCCGACCATTACGATTAATCCTTTCTAAACCCACAGGCAAACAGGGTACCAAATTAGTAATGTTCTGTTTGCCACAGACTAAGGGATAGTCGGCATAAAAAATTTGCCTCCAAATCGTTAAATTACTTAGTGATCAAAAGTGAAAAAGGCCAAAAGATTATGTATTACCCTATTTTGCTTTTGTATGGGGGAGAATACCCATCGTTTTGATCCTCATTCATCCGACAAGTTTCGGGTAAATGGTCTGTTAGCCAATTTTGAGCCATTCTATTGTACCTTGGAGTAGGTCTTTCTGTTATGACCTTCTACTGTCCCAAACGGTATAGCTTTTGTCCCAAACGAAATAGCCTCTCTAGGGATTGGTTGTTTATTTTGGCCTGGCTAATACGCGTTCACCGAATGACTTTCCGCTCTATACATACATTCATGAGTCACCTTCGTTGCTTTTTCATCTTGCTGGTCAACCTTTCGATTCTGTCCAGCGGTTTGGCCCAGCAACTAGACCGACGTCAGAATACTGCATTATCGGTCCAGCAGCCCGCTCGTATCCGGTTCGAGCACCTGACCGTGGCCGATGGGTTGCCCGAAAACTCGGTGAATTGCATGCTGCAGGACCATCTGGGGTTTATCTGGATGGGTACGCAGGGTGGCCTGGTTCGTTACGATGGTACTCAGATGGTTGATTTTCAGTCAGATCTTAAAAATAAATACGCCTTTAAAGGCAGGAATGTCCAGTCCATCTATGAAGATCGCAACGGCGATATCTGGATCGGTTGTGAGCGACTGGTCCGTTTTGAACGGGCCACCGGACGATTTATCGAGTATCCGCAAAAGGCCCCCGAGGGCAGTCGAAATGCGGACTTCATCGCCTTTATCCATGAAGACCAGCGGGGCGACATCTGGACCATTACCGGGAATTATTCAGACTATATCTTCTTGCTGAACCGATTTAACCCAAAAACAGCGACCTGGACTTATTTCCGGCATGACCCTACCAATCCACACAGTCTACTGGCGAATGCGATTTACCTAAGCAATACGAACTGGATTAAAGATTTCGCGTTTTTGGAAGACCGGTCGGGCACCATCTGGGTAACCACCATGGGCGATGGAAACATGCTACATCGCTTCGACCCGAAGACCAATCAGTTCAATCGCTTCCAGCCCAAGACCAGTCCTGGCATTGCCGCTGATTTCGGACTAATCTCGTTGATAGCCGAGGATAAGCAGGGGAATCTTTATCTGTCATCCATTGCGAAAGGACTATTTCGTCTGAACCGGACCGCCGGACCGCCCCAAACGTGGCAGGTGACGCAATTCAAACATGACACCCAAAACCCTTATTCGATTCGGAACGATTCTGTAACGCGTGTGTATCCAGACCGGGATGGGACCGTCTGGGTTCCTACGAACCAGGGTCTGGATCAATTAGACCCGAAAACCGGACGTTTCACGCATTTTATATCGAAGCCGAATGATCCTAACAGCCCCAGCCCGGGCATGCTTCAGTTTTTGGCCGAAACGGCCAAAGGGGATTCATGGTTCGTGACCACCGACGGGCTGGCTATGTATGACCGTCGTCGGCAAGCGTTTGTGCGGTATCAAAAACGAAATGAGCCGGAGGGGCTAAAAGCCGGAGGAAACATCATCTCTTTCCTGGTAGACCGAATCGGAGTCGTTTGGGTAGGAAAGGCTGACGACGGGGTGTACAAACAGAGCCGGGCGGTTAAGTTCTCGGCCATCATGAATAAGCCTGATTTGATTAAACAGGGGTCGTCAGGCTCGGAGAAAGCTTCATTTATTTTCCGGATGTACGAGGCTCCTTCCGAGCCGGGCGTTATCTGGCTGGGTACTGACGTCGGATTAGATCGGCTGGATCGAAAAACCGGACACCGAACGCAGTATCGCCATGAGGATCGAAACAGCCAGTCTATTGGTAAAGGTCAGGTCTTTGAAATGGCTGAAGACAAGCAGGGTCGGTTCTGGGTAGGCGTGCAGGGGGGCGGCCTAAACCTACTCGACAGGAAGCATGGGACGTTTACCCGGTTCATACATGATTCGACCAGGGCCAACAGCCTGATGGATGACAATTTACGAGCGGTTCTTCCGGCTTCGGATGGTACGCTCTGGATTGGAACCTATCTTGGGTTGGATCACTATGACCCAATCCGTCAGACGTTTACCCACTATTATCAATCCGATTCGCTCTACACGCCTGAACTCTACACCCGCATTCAATCGCTGACAACAGCCCGAAAACCCGTGGCGGCTATCCGGCAACCGGGTAATAACGTCAACCAGACAGTGGCGTTCAGCTTAAGTCAGCCGACCGATTTACTGCTGGTCGTTGGTGGTGAATGGGTTTCTGACACGAAGCTCGATTATGGCTGGCTGGAAGACGGAGAGGGGCATCGCATCTGGACCACTACGTATAAGCAGAGCGCGGGTGATGGTCTGACAGGACAGATTCGCAATCAGATAAGCGTGATTCACTTGGAAGCAGGTCGGTATCGACTACGGTATCGGTCGGATGGAACGTATGCCTACGGTCATTGGACATCAGCCTCACCCGCGCATCCCCAATTATGGGGTATCCAATGTGTGGCCCTTTCACCAGAAGAAGGTCAGGTTGTGAGCCAGTTAGCCCGTAAACGGCAGTTCACGGGTTTACACAGCCGATTTGTTTTATCACTAGAAGAAGATAGTCAGAAACGAATCTGGATTGGTATGTCACTAACCGGTGGCGTACAGGTGTTAGATCCTCGCACGGGTAAATTCACGACCATCCTGACCGATGCAGGCGGCCTTTCCAGTGTTCAGTGCCTGTTGCCCGATGCCCGGCCAGGTTGTTTTTGGGTGGGTGATTTTACGAATGGTCTATGGCTCGTTAATGATAAGAAACGGGTACTGAAACATTTCACCCGGGCTAACGGCCTGCCAAACAATACAGTAATTAGTGTCCATCGCGACAAACAAGGCCTCTTGTGGGTTGGCACGGGCAACGGGTTAGTGCGACTCGACCGGAACACCGATCAGATTCGCCACTTTACCAGACGTAACGGGTTACAGGGTTTATTCACGCCCACCTGGTGCGCCAGTAGTGGCGAAATCTATGCGGGCAGTGAGGGAGATGTGATCACCTTGTTTCCGGATCAGGCCCAGGACGATCCGATACGTCCACCTGTGGTGCTAACCGATCTGCTCATTAACGGTCAACCTGCCACCGTTGGCTCTGATGGGCAATTGGCCACGCATATCTCAGTCGCTAAAACCATTACGTTGCCCCACGACCAGAGCGATCTTACCTTCCAATTTGCCGCCCTCAGCTATAATCGGGGTGAGGAGTCGCAATATGCCTTTAAATTAACCCCGACTGATACAGTCTGGGTGCCTTTAGGAGTTACCCGGCAGGCTCGTTTTCTGGATTTACGACCCGGCACTTATACGTTTGAGGTTAAAGCGGCCAATGCCGATGGGGCCTGGAATGAAAAGGGAACAAGTATTCAGCTAACGATACGTCCCCCCTGGTGGCAAACCTGGTGGGCGTATCTCCTATATACATTATTGCTGGGAGGAGCCATCTGGACGTTTGTCCAGTACCGTTCACGGGCACTACGTCGGGAAAATCGCCTTTTAGAAGAAAAAGTCGCCATCCGAACGAAACAGGTTCAACAACAGAACAGCGAAATATTGGAACAGAAGGAGGAAATCGCGGCTCAACGCGACCACCTCGAACAATCCCTGACCGAACTCCAGAGCACCCAGACCCAACTGATCCAGAAAGAAAAACTCGCTAGTCTGGGTGAACTAACGGCAGGCATCGCCCACGAGATTCAGAATCCACTAAACTTCGTCAATAACTTCTCCGAGGTGAGTGCCGAACTAGTAGAAGAACTCAAGGAAGAAGCTCTGGCGGGTAACACCAACGATGTATTGGCCATCGCCGACGACTTGAGTAGCAATCTTAAGAAGATCAATCACCACGGCGGCCGGGCCAGCAGCATCGTCAAAGGCATGTTGGAACATTCCCGCACTGAATCCGGTGAGAAACGGCCAACTGACCTGAATGCGCTGGCTGATGAATACCTTAAAATTGCTTATCACGGGTTAAGAGCCAAAGACAAAACTGGTTTCAACTGCGAGTTAGTCACCGACTTTGATCCAACCTTGGAACTGGTAGAGGTAGCCCCTCAGGAAATTGGTCGAGTTTTGCTGAACCTCTATAACAACGCGTTCTACGCCGTTTTGGAAAAACAGAAAATGACTCCGGCCAATTATCATCCTACCGTCAGCGTCAGTACGCAACGTAGTGAGTCGGGAGTAGAAATTAGGGTACAGGACAATGGCACGGGCATACCCGACGGAGTGAAGGTCAAGATTTTTCAGCCTTTCTTCACCACCAAGCCCACGGGCGAAGGAACGGGATTGGGTCTCTCGCTGAGCTATGACATTATCACCAAAGGACATAACGGGACACTGACGGTGGCGAGTCAACCGGGTCAGGGAACGACGTTTGTCATCAGCTTACCTACTCAAGCTTAATTCCTCTGCCATGAAATCACGTTTACTCTTTTGTTTTCTGTATTTAACTGGGCTGGTTTCCTGGGGGCAATCTGTTTTTCGCATCGATAGTTTACCCACCGACGGTGTGGTGTTGAATAAAACCTGGAAGTGGCAGTTGGGCGATAACCCCGCCTGGGCAAAGCCGGATTTTGATGATTCTCGCTGGGATACGCTCAATCCAACTCAAGGTATCTCAGTGTTAAACAAATTGCCGCAGGAAGGTATTGGCTGGCTTAGACTACGCCTTCAGGTTGCTCCAAAATTGCAGGGACAACTAATTCGCATGTATCTATTTCAGGCAGGAGCTTCAGAGATTTTTCTAGATGGGAGATTATTTCTTCGGAATGGTGAAATAAACTCACAACAGCGGTTAGAAAAAGGAGCTCGTTCGCAGTATTTTCCTTTACTATTCATAGGACCTGATTCAGTTCATACTGTTGCTGTTCGTTTTGCTTTTGAAAAAATAACACTTACGAACGACGCCTACCCATTTTTCTGGATGCGGCTTCTGAAATCAGAAGAAGTAGAAACTAGCCTAAAATGGATAAAGAGAAATATAGCAGCCCAAACGATTTTTTTGGGCGTATTCTTTATTATGGGGATTTTACAACTTTTATTATATGTCACTTATATCTCCCAAAAATCCAGCCTTTACTTTGGGTTATTTTTATTGGCACAGTGCCTGACACACTGTTCAATAATTATTCTCCGGGATTTCGAATCGTTTCCTATCGAACTATCTGTAAGAAACGTACTTGTTCTCATCGATGTTTGTGATAGTATGCTTATTGGCGGAGTTGTGTTATCTGCTTTATTTTACCTGATTGGCATTTACCATTATTTCAACCAGCCTAAAGGGATATTATTTTTTGTAACGGCTGTACTTACTCTATCGGCTTTCCCACTATATTTTATTGCCTCCAACCACCTTGCTTTACTTAAATACATTGTAGCCCAACATGTTTTAGGTTGTCTTGTCCCTTGGGCTGTTATTTTGCGCGTAGGCATTATTGCCATAAAACATAAAAAACAGGGAGCTAAATTATTTACCTGGGCACATAGTATGCTCCTGTTGGTGTTTATTGTGAATTTTATAATAGATGCGGTAGTACCGAATTTATTTCCCTCTTTTTCTCTGCCTGTAGATGGTCATATTTTCTTTTTTCTGGCTTTCCTAAGCCTTGCGCTTACAGTGACACTTTTACTCTCACAGGAAAGAGCAGATGCCAATAAATTGCTTAAAAAGCAGCTTGGCGAATTAGAAGTTCTATCCCAAAAAACGATTGCCCAAGAACAAGAAAAGCAGCAACTGCTGGCTACCCAAAACGAGCGACTCGAACAGCAGGTTGAAGCGCGAACCGCCGAGTTGAAAGCCTCTCAGGCTCAACTCATCCAGAAAGAGAAGCTGGCCAGTTTAGGTGAATTGACTGCTGGCATCGCTCACGAAATTCAGAATCCCTTGAACTTCGTCAACAACTTCTCGGAGATCAGTACCGAGTTGGTCAGTGAACTCCAGGAAGAAGAAGCCAAAACTGACCGTGATGCCGAATTGATTCAGGATCTGCTTAACGATCTAAGTAGCAACCTCCAAAAGATCAACCATCATGGAGGTCGAGCTAGCAATATCGTCAAAGGCATGTTGGAGCACAGTCGCACCGAATCGGGTGAGAAACGACCTACTGACCTCAACGCGCTGACCGAAGAATACCTTAAGATTGCCTACCACGGCATGAGGGCCAAAGACAAGACTGGTTTCAACTGTGAGTTAGTGACTGATTTTGACCCAGACCTGGGTTTAGCGGAAGTGGCTCCTCAGGAGATTGGGCGGGTCTTGCTGAATCTCTACAATAATGCTTTTTATGCAGTACAGGCTCGCCAGCAACAGGCAGGCGTATCTGATTATCAGCCAATCGTGAGCGTCAGGACGCGCCTTACCCCCCATCCCCCTGAAGGGGGACGGGGGGTAAATCAGGTTGAAATTCGTGTGCGGGACAATGGAACAGGTATTCCCGATTCTGTAAAGGCCAAGATCTTCCAGCCCTTTTTTACCACCAAACCCACTGGCGAGGGCACAGGACTAGGGCTTTCGCTGAGCTATGATATTGTCACTAAAGGACATGGTGGTAGCCTGACCGTGGAAAGTCAACCGGATCAGGGAAGTCAATTTACCATCTTGCTACCTCTGGCTATCCATCAGGAAATAATCACCTAACTCAAATTGCTCGGAGCCGTGCCACGGTTATCCAGGCATATCAATGGAACCGTGGCACGGATCTGAGCGGAAGTCCTACCTCAGACAAAGACGAAGAACTTAACGCTTTTTTTGTCAGATTTGACCCAAATTTATCAGCATTTGCCCCAAATCTGACAGAGAAATCGTGGCCAGAAAATGACCTTTGAATAATGAACAGGCAGTGATCTTAACCTAAACGCCTAGTTGATGAAACCATTCCTTGTCGCCAGCCTTTATCTGGGCCTGTCACTCCCGGTTCTTGCTCAATCAGAGCGCCAAATTGCCCGCCCCATTTCGCCTAAACGCCCTGTTGTCGATACCTACTTCGGGAAAGTCGTCACCGATAATTACCGCTGGATGGAGGATATGAACAGCCAGCAAACCAAAGACTGGTTTAAAGCTCAGGGTGATTACAGCAATAGCGTATTGGCGCAGATTCCGGGCCGCGACAGTTTAGTGAATACGTTTGTCCGGTATGATGCCTTGAAGTCAGTCAACTATTCGGATATCAGGCGGAAGGGTAATCGCTACTTTTACCGCAAAACCTTACCCAAAGAGAACGTCAGTAAGCTGTATTATCGGGACGGAAAGATGGGCGCGGAGATGCTCTTATTCGATCCAACCACCTACGACAAAGCAAAAAAATATGCCGTGTCGGGCTACCAGCCCAGTGAAGATGGTCAGAAGCTAACGATTGGGCTGGCCGAAGGCGGAGCCGAAATCTCGATCATGCGGATTATGGATGTGGCCACCAAAACGTTTTATCCCGAAAGTATAACGGCCGTATTTGGCTATGATAATTATGGCTGGTCGCCCGACGGAAAAGGGTTTATCTATAAACAGCTTTCTTCCGATAACCCCCAACTACCAGCCGCTCACCTCGATAATAAATCATTTTACCACCGCATTGGTACGGAGCCTGGTACCGATACGGAACTGTTTTCCCGGAATCGTTACCCAACCTTGGGTATTAAATCCGCTGAACTTCCGCTTGTTTTTTATAGTGATGATTTCAGCATGCTGTTTGGTATACTGGCCACGGCCGATAATCGACTAAACGGGTTCATGGCCCCCGCCAATGAACTGCTTCAGCCAACCATCGGCTGGCAGCGGTTTGTTACTCTGACCGACAGCGTTTATAACCTCGCCACAGTTGGTAATCAGTTGTTTCTTCAAAGCCATAAAGGAGCCTCCAAAGGCCGGGTATTGGTAACAGATGCCCGACATCCCAGCGTGCAGAATGCAACTGTTTTACTTCCCGAAGGCAAGTGGACGATCACGGGTATCTCCGCAGGGAAAAATTTCCTCTTTGTTCAACTGAACGATGGTATCAACGACCATGTCCGACAGTACGATGTTCGGTCGGCGCAGTGGGCGGATGTCTCTTTACCGCTGACGGGTACAGTCCGGTTTAGCCCGTATTCGCCGATTAGCAATGATGGGTTATTGTTGATCAGCTCCTGGAAACAACCCCCTACGGTGTACGACTACGACCCTGCTACCAAACAATTCAGCACCAGTCCATTCAATGTGCCGGTAACATATCCGGGTGTGACTGATCTGATTGTTGAGGAACTGGAAGTTCCAAGCCACGATGGGGTGATGGTGCCCTTATCGCTCATTTACCGGAAAGGACTGAAAAAAGATGGAAGCCAAATCACTTATATGACGGGTTATGGAGCGTATGGGTCTTCGGCAAAGCCCTTTTTTAATCCTCGCTACCTCGCTCTGCTCAATAAGGGTGTCGTAGTGGCGATAACACACCCACGAGGTGGGCGCGAAAAAGGTGAAAGCTGGCATACAGCGGGGTATAAAACTACCAAGCCCAATACCTGGAAGGACTTTATCGCCTGTGGCGAATACCTGATTAATAAAAAATACACCAGTCCTAAACACCTGATTGGCGAAGGTACCAGCGCGGGCGGTATCCTGATTGGGCGGGCCATTACAGAACGGCCTGATTTGTTTGCCGCTGCAATCTGTAATGTGGCCGACTGTAATACGTTGCGCTCAGAATATGGAACCGACGGCCCAGTGAATGCTGCCGAATATGGAACCGTTAAGGACTCCGTCGAATGTATGGCACTCTACGAAATGGATGCCCTGAGCCATGTCAAAGAAGGAGTGAACTATCCGGCGGTGATTGGTGTGGGTGGCATTAACGACCCACGCGTGATGGCATGGCAACCCGGTAAGTTTGCGGCTGCGCTGCAAAACGCTACAGCTTCGGGCAAACCTGTGTTGATGCAGGTTAATTACGACAATGGCCATTTTACCGAAGATAAGGCGGTGACTTTTCGCAACTTCGCTAACATGTATGCCTTTGCGCTCTGGCAGGCGGGGCACCCGGATTTTCAGCCGTCTGATGCCCGGTCGGTACGGGCGAAAGCCACATCGACGGAGAAAAAATAAACATAAATTCATTCGCTCATCTCACTACATTATTGATAGATCAATATTCCAACGGGTCATGTAGGACGGAGCCGACAATTTTTTGAGCAAATCCATTGATTATGTACTGCTTCGTGCTAAACTTGATGAGCAAATCAGCCGAATCGCCACTGAATCTTGACGTGAAGAGGCTGGCTTCCCTTTTTTCCCACCTGAACTCATGAATCAATACCTCAGTGGATACTGCCCCACTGGATACTGCTGCCGGTTGCTTGTTGTTGTCCTGTTTACGATTGTTACTACCCTCACGCATGGGCAGCATCCGCTGGGGCAGTATCCACTGAGGTTCGAGCACCTCAGCACTTCGCAGGGCTTATCCAATAATAGAATTTTCTGTATCTATAAAGATCGGGAAGGCTTTATGTGGTTTGGCACTGACGACGGCCTGAATCGCTACGACGGGTACACGTTTACCGTGTATAAACCCGACCCAGCCGACCCAAACAACCACATGGCCCATAATACGGTCTGGGATATGCTGGAGTCGCGGTCGGGTGAAATCTGGTTTGTTACCCCTGGCGGAGGATTGCACCGACTCAACAAGAAAACAGGCCAGGTCAACTACTTTCGGATAGGACCAGATCGATCGGAGCAATATAAGCCCTATGACATCTGCTATACGATGATTGAAGACGAACAGGGTTTTCTATGGATTGGCTCAGAAGGAGGGCTGGCCCGCTTCGATCCCCGTACGAAACAGTATCGGTTCTACGACATACCTGTTGCGAAGGGAGCCGACGACCGCGTGTGGTCTATTCAGGAAGATAGGTTTGGTACATTGTGGGTGGGTACCTCTACCGGACTGTTCACGATGAACCGGCGCACGGGGCAGTTCAGTCCGTATTATTTTGGGATCAACCCCGCCGAAAAGCAGCCCATTATCGAGTCGATGTACCTCGGTGCCGACAATAGTCTATGGATAGCGACCCAACAAAGAGGGCTTTATCGGTTGCTGCCCGGAAAAACACCATTGCCCGACCTGGGCAATACAGCTACCACCTACATACCAACCGGCCAGGTATACCTAACCGGTATGGAAATATTGCCGCACGGCCTGGCAGAAGACGAACACCATAACCTGATGGCCGGAACATTTGGGGGGCTGATTGAGCTTGACCCCGCAACCGGCAACTACGTCACCTATCAGGCGGACCCGAATGTGGCGGGTGCATTGAGTCATAACGCAGTCTGGGCGTTACTGGCTGATAACCGGGGCACATTCTGGATAGGCACCAGAAACGGCATCGACCGGTATTCCATGCTGATGCCCCGGTTTGCCTTTTATCAACCCATTCCAGACCACAACGCGACGCCCCGGTTCGAAAACTTCATTAGCACCCTAACCGCCGATCGACGGGGAAATATCTGGTTCAGCAATGCCAGGCGCCCTTACTTTGAGGGCATATTTCGATTACATCTGTCGGACAATCGGACTTACGTCAATTATACATCGCAGTTGCTCACGCCTGACCTGCTGATACCGAAAAAACTTACCGAGCATTCACCTGCCGATCTGATTTCGACCATCCATTGCGACCGGAGCGGACGAATCTGGATGGCTACCCCGTCGGGACTACGCACTATGGACGCGAATGGCCAATTTCGGCAGTATCCTGTTGGCTTTACCATCACCAGTATCGAAGAAGACAGGCAAGGGAAGCTGTGGGTGGGCGGTCAGTCGACCCTGGCTCTGTTCGATCCGACCAATGGTCGGTATACGCTTTATCCAATCGATAAGGATGGCCCCATCGGCAAAGGTGGAGGTCAGGTCAATGATATCCTGGTGAGTCGGGCCGGTGACGTTTGGGTAGCCGTGGGGGGCGTAGGCCCTTGCAAACTAGACTTCCGTACGGGTCGGTTTGTGAGTTATCATCCGCAGCATTCTGAAAATCAGAAAATTATGTACAGCCGGGATGTGCCGGCACTCTGCGAAACCCACGACGGAGCAATCTGGGTGTCGACCAATATTGGTGGAGTATTCCGCATTGACCCAAAAACAGCTGCCGTTTCTACCTTCACGATCCACGACGGCCTGCCCGACAATCATGTACTTGCCCTCGTTACCGACCAGGCGGGAATGCTCTGGATGGCTACTGGTGAAAAATTATGCCGACTGGACCCCGTAACGCGCGAACTTCGGGTATTCGATAACAGTGATGGGCTGCTGAGCCGGGAATTCACGGGTGCCTGTACCCGCACGCCAACGGGCGAACTGGCCTTTGGTTGTACGAATGGATTTGTGGTGTTTCGGCCATCGGAAATGGGGGCTAATTCCTATAAACCACCCGTGTACATCACCCAGGTTCGGGTGCTGGATTCGACCCGCCTGTTTCCACTGTCGCCCATGACGTTGGCTTACCACGACAACGTAATTTCGTTCAATTTCGTGGGCCTTAACTATATCGCGCCAGAGAAGAACCGGTACGCCTATCAACTCGAAGGTGCGAACAGCGAATGGGTATACTGCGGAGCACAGCGCACGGCCACCTATTCGTTTCTGGCGCCGGGCGACTATGTTTTTCGGGTAAAAGCGTCGAATAACGACGGGGTCTGGAACGAGAAAGGGGCCGAGATTCGGCTGGTGATTCTACCGCCCTGGTGGCGTACCTGGTGGGCCTACACCCTCTATACCCTGCTGGCAATCCTCAGTATCTGGGCACTGGTTCGTTATCGGTCGCGACAACTGCTCCGGACCAACCAACTGCTGGAACGTAAAGTTGCCCTGCGCACGGAAGAAGTAATTCACCAGAAGCAGGAAATCGAAACCCAGCGCAACCACCTGGCCGACGCTCTGACGGAACTTAAAGGCACGCAGGACCAGCTTATTCAGCGGGAAAAACTCGCCAGTCTGGGTGAACTGACCGCCGGCATCGCTCATGAGATCCAAAACCCATTGAACTTTGTCAATAACTTCTCCGAAGTGAGTGTCGATCTGATTGACGAATTGAAGGAAGGGCCCTTTCAGAAACTATCCGACTCCGAAAAAGGCTACGCAGGCGAAATTCTGGGCGACCTCACCAGTAATCTCAAAAAAATCAAACACCATGGCGAACGAGCCAGTAGCATTGTACGCGGCATGCTCGAACACTCCCGTACCGAAACGGGCGAAAAACGGCTCGTAGACCTCAACGCCTTAGCCGAAGAATACCTCAAAATTGCTTACCAGGGCCTTCGAGCTAAAGACAAGTCGTTTAACTGCGAATTGAAAACAGATTTTGGGGCTGAAATAGGAAAGGTCGGGGTGGTTCCTCAGGAGATTGGCCGAGTGCTCTTGAATCTGTACAACAACGCGTTTTATGCCGTATGGGAAAGACAGAAAGCCGCTCCGACCGGCTATCAACCTACAGTAACTGTAAGGACCACTCAGGTTAATGGGCAGGTTCAGATTCGGATAATTGACAACGGTACGGGTATTTCTGACTCGATCAAAGCCAAAATCTTCCAGCCTTTCTTTACCACCAAGCCCACGGGCGAAGGAACCGGTTTGGGGTTATCACTCTCGTATGATATTATAACCAAGGGGCATCACGGCTCATTGCTGGTGGAAAGTCAGGAAGGAAAGGGTACTGAGTTTATTATTCAGTTGCCGACCACTCATTGACCTAAGAAACTATCCGAATAGTACACCTGGTTGGAAACATATGAATTAATATCTGCTAAAACGTAAGCTGATACTGCCTAAATAGTGCAATTTTACTCCTACAAAAACCTGGCATTGCTGCCATGGCTCATTCGCTATCAACAAGGCGGAAATTATGAGTTATCTGTTCAACGCTCCCCAAACAATTATTCATGGCGCTGGGGCCAGCCGTGAATTGCTTCCCCAACTTACCCGGATCGGCGCCCGGCGGGTCTTCTTCGTAACCGATCCGTTTATCGAGAGTACGGGGTTAGTGCAGGCATTGGCTGCACCGCTTCACCAGGCAGGTCTTGCCGTAGCGGTTTTCAGCGCTGTACAGCCCGATCCAACTGTTCAGACGGTTTTGGACGGCCTGGCTGAGTTGACTAAACACGATGCCGATGTCGTTGTGGCAGTAGGAGGGGGGAGTTCGATTGATGCTGCCAAAGCCATTGCCGTGTTGAGAACGAATGAAGGCCCTTTGCACAAGTATATGGGGTATCATAAAATTCCGAACGCCGGATTGCCTGTAATTGCCATCCCGACCACCGCCGGAACGGGCAGTGAGGCCACTAAAGTAACCGTCATCACCGACACTGAGCTGAATGTGAAGATGATGATTCTGGATGCCCACCTTATGCCTGCCATAGCGCTGGTTGATTACGAACTCACGCTCTCTATGCCCCCGGCTTTGACCGCTCACGTTGGGGTTGATACGCTCACTCATGGTATGGAAGCGTATGTCTCGCAGAAAGCAAATGTCCTGAGCGATCCACTTGCTTTGTCGTGCATCGAGCTAGTTTCCAAACACTTGCAGACGGCCTGGCAGGAGCCCACTCACCGGGAAGCTCGCGAAGGAATGTCACTGGCAGCCTGCCTGGGTGGGCTTGCCTTTACGAATAGTAGCGTATGTTTAGTACATGGCATGAGTCGGCCCCTGGGTGTGCAGTTTCATCTGCCACACGGCTTAAGTAATGCAGTTTTATTGCCGACTGTAACCCAATTTTCGGTCTCTGGTGCGCTAGAGCGATACGCTATGATAGCCCGGGCAATGGACATTGCTCAGGTCGATGAGTCTGATGAAGCTGCTAGTGCTGCTTTAGTAGCTGGTTTGGAACGACAAAATCGGTCGTTAAAAATTCCCCGACTACGGGATTGTGTGGGTGTGGATCAATCCACCTTTGAGCAGGTACTGGAAAAAATGGCTGCCGACGCGCTGGCCTCGGGTAGTCCCCAAAACAACCCGACCGTACCAACGGCCAACCAGATCGTGGCACTCTACCGACAAGCCTGGTAAAGCATCCGCTATGCTTTTGTCGGAATTTAGGACGAGTGGGTGGGCCGAGCCTGTCAACACCCTTGTGCGTTCTACGATAATAAACCTGGACTTGTATTTCCACCCTGACCTGGTCGCCCTTGAGCAGCCCTCCCAGCTATCATGTAGTGCGACCTAATCTAAGACTCAAAATCGTTAGAGCTAACTATTTCATTAGCCCTTGCCGAAGCGGAATTTTAGTCCATCGAACCCAAACCGATTGATGACTATGAAATCCATGACGAATGTACGGCTAATGTTGCTTGCCATAATTCTGCCTCATATCAGCTGGGGCAGTATCTTTACGGGCCGGGTTATTCTGATACGTCCCCTATGTTTGTTCAGATCAGAAAATTAGTGGCTCTTATCAAAAAGAAATAACTGATAGAATACACCGTTTTAAGTCCCGTTGCCGTCGCGTATTCACCGGCAGTAACGGCTTAATAGTTAGCTAAGTAAGCTGCTGACGAATTTACCGGACCGCTCTAGGGGTCCGTTTTTTTTGTTAGATCTTTTTCGGTTTTATGAGCTTTTTTAAACGTTGTGTCTCCTTATTTCGTTATATAGGTAAAAAATATCTTTAAATAATACCGTCATGATCACCGAGGCCAATAATTCCATTCCTACCCTTACCCAAGGGGACGTATTGCAATATGTTGCTACCCATGAGTTTAACGAGATTGGTGACGAGGAGTGGTTTCGACTTATTCCCCATGGCGAGAATCTGTTTCGAACACCCGAGTATGGTTTCTTTTCGGGCACAGAGTTAACTGTAGGCGATATATTATGGATAGCGGTCGGGCTTAGTAGCGGTTATCAGGCAAGACCCTATGCTACTGAAGCTATCGCAGAGCCACGGCTTGCTGCAGTGCATTCGTAAGAATAGGTAGTCAGTTAATTACTATAAATAAACGAGCCCGGTAGTCTAACCGGGCTCGTTTTTATTTGCACTTATCCCTTTGATGTGCATCTTCTTAATGAAGGAAAATTGTAACTGGTCGGATGCGGCTAAATACACCGGCTTCGTCACTGAAAACGCATCACTCTTGAAGGTTTCAAAACAACGGTATTCGGTATTAATCAAGTTGTTGGTACCGTGCCAGGTAAGCTGACTTCCCCTCCTCGATTAAAAAGAGCTTGTCCGAGCAGAAGTATATATGTTCGGCAAAAATAATTTTTCATAAATAGACAGATTTGTCTATTTATGGCTTATCTTTGTGTCATGAAACAGAGAGGACAAGTGGTCGTTGACAAAATACTCGATACCGCCGAGCGACTTTTCTATGCGCAAGGGTATAGCAATACGGGGATTAATCAGGTCATCGAAGAGGCTGATATCGCAAAGGCGTCCTTGTACAAACATTTTGACACAAAGACGGATCTGTTGGTTGCCTATATTCAACGCACCCACGAACGCTGGTTTAACCGGATTGAGAATGCCGTAAATGAGGTGGCCGATCCGAAAGACAAGTTATTGGCGCTTTTTGACCACCATGTAGAGCGTCAGGAAATCCGGCAGTTTGGCGGATGTCCCTTTATAAAGGCAAATGACGAAGCAGGTACGAGTGATCCACGTGTGTTAGCGGAAATTCAGCTGACAAAGCAGCATAGCAAAGACTTCATAAAAACGCTTGTTGTTAACTCGGGCCATAAAAAGCTATTGACCGACCAGGAACTGGCAGAGTTGATATTCATCACGTTAGAAGGGGCAATAGCGGCAGCCTCGGTATTCAAGCAACCCACCGAACTACAATCGGCAAAACAAATCATTCAAAAACTGATCTAAGATGAACGAGGTGAAAAACAAATGGTTGGAGCTGATCATTGTGTTGTCAGCGCCTTTACTGTCGGTAATCGATGTGTTCATTATTAACATAGCGATACCGACTATTAAAAAAGGAGTTCATGCTACAGACGCTGAAATCCAGTTGGTTATAGCAGGTTACCTACTTGGATATGCTGCCTTCCTGATAACGGGCGGGCGGGCTGGTGATCATTTTGGGCGGAAGAAGGTCTTCTTCTGGGGGATGTTTGCGTTCACGGTTGCGTCCTGTTTATGCGGCTTATCGACCTCCGCGCTGCAACTAAACGTAACGAGATTCTTTCAGGGCTTGAGCGCATCCTTTATGGTGCCTCAGACAATTGCGTTTATACAGGTACTTTTCACGGACACCAAAGACCGGGCAAAAGCATTCGGCCTTTATGGAATTACACTCGGTACCGCTGCCGCCATCGGGCAAGTATTAGGCGGTTACCTGTCTGATACGCATTGGGCCATAGAAGGCTGGCGATTGATCTTCTTTATCAACCTGCCTATTGGTATCCTGACACTTTGGGCAACACACAAGTACGTGACTGAAACAAAGAGCGATCAAGGCGCAAAATTTGACTATTCGGGCATCTTGATTCTGACAGTAGCCCTGTTTTGTCTCATTTATCCTTTGATTCAAGGCCGCGAAGCTGGCTGGCCTTTGTGGAGTTTCGGATTGCTGGCTCTGTCGTTCGGTGTTTTCGCCTATTTCATTTCCAATCAAAAACAGAAACTTGCCAATGGCGAGAATCCGTTGATCGATGTGCGGTTGTTTAAAATCAACAGTTTCAACATCGGATTAGTGGCGGTCCTGTTTCATTTCATGCTGCATACCGCTTATCTGCTATTGAGTGCGGTCTATCTTCAAAATGGCCTCGGTGTTTCTGCTTTGTATTGCGGGTTATACTTCATCGTTCCAGGTATCCTGTTTATTGCATCTTCAGTAATGGCGTCCAAACTGATCGTTAGGTTTGGAAAACGCGTTTTGCAAGTCGGTGTTGTTCTTCTGGGCGTCGCGTTCTACTTGCAGATGACGCTTTGGGAACCAGGAATAAGTCCCTGGCTGATTGTCGGATTAATGGGTATATGGGGACTTGGAAACGGGCTTGTGCTGCCATCGCTGTTGAATGTGGCACTCAAAAACGTACCGGCTCAATACGCAGGTGCAGCAGCAGGGATTTATTCAACCTTTCAGCAAACAGCGTCAGCTCTGGGTGTCAGTATCATTGGGGGCGTCTTCTTCTATTTCTCCAAAGACGGCTGGCAAGCTGCTTATCATGCCGGTACAATAGGCTTATTGGTTTGTGTAGTACTGGTAGGAATTATGTTATATCTGCTTCCTGATGGAAAGCAAAGTCAGTTGCAGAACGCAAACTCCTCAGGCACTAATTCTCCATCAGATGCAAAATTTGAAGAGCAGTTTGTGCCCGCAGAGTAACGGAGAAAGCTGACGAAAAACGCCTTGAAAGTAAAAATATGAAAGAACATAAAAGGCTGGTATATAAAGACGTATCGTCGCCGGTAGGTTTTATTCGGCTTGTCGCTACCGATACTGGTCTTGCGGCTATACTATGGGAAGGCGAAGATTATAAACGAACAAAACTACCAACGCCTGAACGAGATGATGAGGCCCCGATACTGGTACAAACCGAGCAACAACTGACCGAATATTTCGAGAAAAAGAGAACGGTTTTCGACATTCCGCTTGATTTCAATGGAACCGAATTCCAGGTTAAGGTTTGGGAAGCACTGCTTGGTATTCCGTATGGCGTAACCAAAACATATGGTGATCTTGCTCGCATGCTTGGCGACATAAAAGCGGTACGTGCAGTTGGTGGTGCTTTAAATAAGAACCCTATATCCATTGTTGTTCCCTGTCACCGAGTGGTGGGCGCATCCGGAAAACTGGTTGGTTTTGCCGGTGGCCTGGGCAACAAATCGACCCTGCTTAATCTGGAGAATAGTCATAGAGCGCCAACGCTTTTTTAATTGAGGTAGGTTTTGATTTTTGAAAATAACCATTTCAATGAGCGTTTTTGTCATTCTGACGAAGGAAGAATCTTAGTGATTCTTTACCCTCAAATAAGGATAGTTTACGATTCTTCCTTCGTCAGAATGACAAAAAATACCGTCAAGTTTCTCTATAAAAAGTACCTCGTGAAAAGCACAACCCTAGCCTCTGAAACAACCCCCATCACCTTCAATCTCGAAAACTACCACGAGCTATGTGAGCACCTGGCTAGTCAGGACGATGATCTAAAAGCGATTCTGGATGCGCACAGCTATCCGCCGATGTGGACACGGGAAAATACGTTTGAGACATTGGTGCACATCATCCTGGAACAACAGGTTTCGCTGGCATCGGCTTTGGCTACTCTGAATAAGCTGAAAGAGAAAACGACAGAGATTACGCCAGACGCCGTGCTTCAGCTTAGCGACGAAGAGATGCGGGCTTGCTTTGTCAGTCGCCAAAAAATGGGTTACCTAAGAGGATTGGCACAGGCCATAACAAACGGAGAGATCAATCTTGAGGAGCTTGCCAAACTGACCAACGATGAGGTGCGCGAACGACTCATCTGGTTGAAAGGTATAGGCAACTGGACCATCGATGTGTATCTGATGTTCACCCTTCAGCGGGCCGATATTTTCCCGATTGGTGATCTGGCTGCCGTCAATGCGTTAAAGCGTCTGAAACAGCTTGCTCCCTCTACGACAAGAGAAGAAATCCTCGAAATCAGTGAACGTTGGGAGCCGTTTCGGTCGGTAGCCTGCATGATGCTTTGGCATTATTACCTGTCGAATACCAAGAGAAAATAGCTCCCATAGGTAGGCGCAAAACACCCTCATTTTGTCTCGATTGCCCCTCATATATGTATCTAATAGGGGTTAACTTTGTGTACACAGTAAACGAAAAACGAACAAAATGAGAACGATCAGAATCGTAGAACACATCTCGCTGGACGGTGTAATGCAGCATGAAAATGACGAAAACTTCACACATGGCGGATGGACGACACCCTATCGAACTCCGGCCGGATTAGAAGCCGTCCGTCAATCATACGGCAGTAACTTTGATCTGCTGCTGGGTCGTCGGACCTACGATAGCTGGTCTGAGTTCTGGCCCAAGGCCGGAGATATTCCAATAGCGAACAGTTTGAATGCTGCAACGAAATACGTTGCTACACACAGGCCGGATAGCCTCGAATGGGGACCTGTCAAAGACTTAGGCACGGACATCGTAGCGGGTATTCGCGATCTCAAGGCGACAGACGGCCCTGATCTGATTGTTTGCGGGAGTTCAACGCTGATATCTGTGTTGCTCGAGCAGGGGTTGGCCGACGAAGTTGTGCTGATCGTTTATCCAATCTTGTTGGGCAAAGGCAAACGCTTCTTTTCGGAAAGTGCCGACGCGCGTGAACTCGCTTATGTCAGCACGATGACCACGCCAACAGGTGTAAGTTTAACTACCTATCGGTACGTTGGGCCACTGCGAGCTTAAGTACCTAACACGTAATTTCATGCAAGCTGACGAACTGTTAAAACAACATTTGCTCAAAACAATAAGCCTTACAGACGAACAGTTTGCTTACGTTTTCTCCCATTTTAAGCCACTTTCATTTAAAAAAGGACAAGCGATCATTTCCCCTGGTGATGCGGTTGATGCCGAATATTTCGTCCTAAGTGGTTGCCTGAAATCATTCTATATGAATGACGACCTGAAAATGTTCATTCTTCAGTTTGCCATGCCGAACTGGTGGGCTTCTGATTATAATGCATTGACGTATCATCTTAAAGCAACCATAACCGTAGACTGCGTAACGGATGCAGAAGTGCTTTGCCTAAGCAGCGATGATCGGGAAAAGCTGTGTGATGAATTGCATCAATTTGAACGTTTCTTTCGATTAAGAACGAATAAAGGATATGTGGCTGCGCACAAACGATTGCTTTCCTTTATGAATAACGATGCACAAGGTCGATACGAGGAATTGCTGAAACAGTATCCTGAACTGTACAACCTCGTACCCAAACAACTAATAGCAGCTTATCTGGGCGTTTCAAGGGAAACATTGAGTCGGCTTAAGCGGAATGGTTAGTGCCATTTTCCGGATTTTTGTCATGCTGACGAAGGAAGCATCTTAAGATTTCTCAACCTTCAAATAAGGATACCTTGAGATGCTTCCTTCGTCAGCATGACAAAAATTAATTATCCATAATTCAGATTATTCCCCATCCCAAAACAACCCCTGAAGTTTACCAATAGGCATAGAGTCCTCAGCAAAAACGGCGGAATCGCCATTGGCCAAAAATGCGTTGGCGACGCGGGCTACAGTCTGCCAGATAATTTGAGATACGCCAGTACCTGCGCTTAATCGTTTTACCCCTAAATCGGCGAGCCTGTCCGCTTTAGGTAAACCGGGCATAGCCATCACATTTAAGGGTAAAGTAGTGTTTTCTGCGATCCGGGCGATCTCTTCTCCATTCGTAATAACCGGCACGAATAAACCGCTGGCCCCAGCAGCCGCATATTGTTTTTCCCGTTTGATTGTTTCCCGAACGCGATCGCCAGCAGGTACGAGCGATGCTAGGTAGACGTCGGTTCTGACATTGATATACAAGTTCGAGCCATAGCGTTCAGCAGTACGTCGTATCGCTTCAATCTTTCTCGCCAGCAGATCCGGACTGTCCAGTCCATCTTCGATATTAATCCCGGCAACACCGGCGTCGAGCAGCAGCTTGACATTTTCTGCTACGACTGACGGATCATCACTATAGCCATTTTCAAAATCGACGGAAAGCGGTATGTTAATGACACGTGCTATGTGTTGAGCTACCTGTGCGTTTAAGATTGCGCTCATCTTATAGCCGTCGGGATACCCCAACGACCAGGCCACTCCGGCGCTTGTTGTCGCGATGGCCAGTGCTCCGGAAGCTTCGATGACTTTTGCGCTGGCCGCGTCCCATGCATTGGGTAATATGAGCGGTTTCGCTTGCCGGTGCAGGCTGATAAATTTGTCAACTGTATTCATGATCGTCTTTTTAGAATCCGTGTGCTTCGTCTGAAACCTGTTTCCATTCATTCCACTCAGCCCAGCGCGCTTCATAGTTTTGCTTCACAGCAGGATAGGCTATTTTGCCCAGGAATAGGCGTAAAGGTGGATTTTCGCTATCGACCAGTTTCAAAACAGCAGCGGTTGTTGTTGTCGGATCACCAAAGAAATCGGGTGTGAAGCTGGCGAACAGGTCCGCTTTTACTTTTTCATAAAGCGGGTTCGATTCTGTATGCACAGCCGATGAACCACCCCAGTCAGTGGAGAACGCGTTTGGTTCAAGCATGGACACCTTGATACCGAACGGAGCTACTTCCTGTACCAGCGATTCGGTCAACCCTTCTACGGCGAATTTCGACGCGTTATATAAACCGAGCGTTGGGAACGTCACCACACCCAAGACACTCGATAACTGAATAATGTGCCCACTTTTCTGCTCACGCATGATAGGAATGATAGCCTGAGTTACCCATAACAGGCCGAAGAAATTCGTTTCCATCTGATCACGAGCTTGTTTTTCGGTGGTTTCTTCAACCGCGCCAAACAGACCAAAACCCGCATTGTTGATCAATACGTCGATCCTGCCGAAGTAATCTTTCCCTTTCTGTACAGCCGCGAAAATTGCATCACGATCGTTTACATCCAATTGAATCGGGAAAACACGTTCGCCGTATTTCTGAACCAAATCGTCCAGATTATCGAGATTCCGTGCGGTAGCTATTACGTTATCGCCACGTTCTAAAAAAGCTTTAGCCCAGATTTTACCAAATCCCTTTGAAGCGCCTGTAATGAAAATTGTCTTTGCCATTGTTTTGTGATTTTCTGTCGTTAGAAGATGGTTCGAACAATGGCGTCCTGATTTATTAATGCGTTGCCATCGTTTCGATTACGACACAAAAGTGGAATGGGAAACCGGGGCGATTGTGTGACGTACATCACATTGAAAGAAGGGCTTCAATTTTGTGATGTACGTCACATTTTGGAAAGATGATGGAGCTGGAAATTCCAATTAACTGTAATGGATCTTAAAGCCCAGACAATGGATAAAGTTTGGCTGCATAGGCACAGGGCAATCCGATGGCAATGATCAGGATGAAGATGTTGATCATTGCCATTAAGGGCGAAAACGGCCTGGGTTCAGCCTTTGAAAGCGGAAGGATCACAAGGTTCATGATCACCCAGACAAACATCCCGTATACGACCGCATTGGTAAGAACAGCCGTGCCACACGGAAACAACCGTGGAAAAACAGCAAAATACAGGGCAGTCCACCATAATGCAATGAGGTAATGGAAGCAGAGACCCAGAAGCACCATTCCAGAGCCTCCACTGAATGCCCTGGGCCCCAAAGCAGCACTGGTAATATATCTCAACAAGAGCGAAGGCTTTTGCTTACTCAGGGAAACAAAGAGCAGCAAAGCTGCGCCAAAATCCAGGCTGCCAGCGATCAGCCCTGTAACAAGAATAACCATATATTTTTTAGGTCAAAAGTACTGACCGCCAGATAGTCCTGTTTTGTAAAAATGCGACAATTCAGAAGGAAGAATACCCGCATATTTTTTAACCTCATGGGTGAGGTGAGCGTGGTCAAAATAGCCCAGATCGTAGGCGATGTGTAAGAGGCTTTCCCTGGATGCCTCCGGTAAGTCATGTTTGCCTGATGCCTTCCGCAAACGGCTCAACACCTCCTGGAAACGAACGATCCGCAGGAATTCCTTAGGTGGAATACCGACGTTTTTTTTGAAAATGCGCTCCAGCGTTCGGTTGCTTACGTGCATGTCCTCTGCCAACGCTTCTACCGACGTCTGACCTCCCGAATCATACATTCGTTTTCGGAGAAACGCGAAATCATATCCACCTGTGTTCCGCAACGCGCCGGGTGCTGACCGATCGCCCAACCATCGATCCAGTCTTGTAGCCAAATTCTCCGGATGTCGCATCAGCGTGCACAGTTCTCCTTCGGGAAATTCAATGAGCGAATCGACCGCCACCTGCATGGTTTGCGAGAACAGGGCATAAAATCCGCCTGGCCAAAAGCGAATGCCTGTCAACAAGCACCCCGCATCGCTCCTGAGTACCCCATAAGCCGTCATCGTTCCGCCAAGGTATAATCGTCCTGGGTATAAAGGAATAACTTTATGCCTGCGGGCCATCGGATAAAAATAGGCGGTATTTTCCCCTGCATTGCAAATTAGGTCGGCGCAACCATCGGCATAGACCCGTCTGCCGGAAGGTCCTGTATCCGGCTCCGTTTTTCGCACCCAATAGGCAGCGATATGTTCACGCCAGTCGGCGCCCGGTAAAAATTCGACGATACTCATTCCAGAAAAGTACGAATTATTCGAATTATCGGCTGAAACCAAAGAAGGAGTTAGTGAGACATTACTCAGCCAGTCAAGTTAAAAATAGCAGAAATTAATACTGTTCTCATTTGAACTTTACAACACAATTCATTGGACTTTTCAACACAATGGTTTACACCGCCAGGGCGGAACTTTGTCGTCTAAATTCAATGAGAAATGAAAAAATCAACTGTAGACAAAACAGTACTCGTAACAGGCGGTTCAGGATTTATTGCCGTACATTGTATGATCCAGTTGCTAAACGCCGGGTATCGAATACGGGCAACGTTGCGCTCCCTGAAGCGTGAAGACGAAGTTCGTGCTATGCTTAAAGAAGGTGGCGTTGATGCAGGCCAAAATTTGTCGTTTGTAACCGCCGACCTTGGCGCCGATGCTGGCTGGGCAGAAGCAGTAGCGGGCTGTGAATATGTCTTACACATCGCTTCTCCAACACCACTTAATGACTACAAACACGAGGACGAACTCATTATTCCTGCCCGTGAGGGTGTATTACGTGTACTTCGAGCCGCGAGGGATGCCAACGTGAAACGGGTTGTATTAACCTCTGCATTCGGGGCCATCGGGATTGGCCATAAACACCGGACTACCCCTTTTACCGAAACGGATTGGTCTATTTTGGATGACAGTACACCCGCTTACCAGAAATCAAAAACGTTAGCCGAACGAGCTGCCTGGGATTTTATCGCTAAAGAAGGCAACGGATTAGAGCTTGCCGCAGTCAATCCCGTAGGCGTTTTAGGGCCTGTTTTAGGCCCCGATTTTTCGCATTCCATTCAACTAACGAAACGAATGCTGAACGGCGAAATAGCAGCCTGTCCTAAAATCAGCTCCTGTTATATCGATGTTCGGGATGTAGCTAGTTTGCATCTCTTGGCCATGACGCATCCTGCCGCCAATGGCGAACGATTTCTGGCTGTTTCGGGTGCCAGCCTGACATTATTAGACATTGCGAACGTATTGAGACGGCGACTGGGTGCTTGGGCCCAAAGAGTGCCAGCAAGAGAAATTCCAAACTGGTTACTACGTATTGTAGCCTTAAGAAATCCCACGTTAAAAATGCTCATTCCCATGCTTGGTCAATATATGGATGCGAGTGGCGAAAAAGCGAAGCGCTTATTGGGTTGGTCCCCTCGTTCTAATGAAGAGGCCATTGTCGATACAGCGGAAAGTTTACTGCGTTTTGGATTGGTAAAAACACACGCTAATGGAAATTAAGGTAATTGTTACGGGGGCAACCGGTTTAGTTGGCGAGGGTGTGATCTTGACGTGCCTGGAACACGCTGATGTAAAACAGGTGCTCATGGTTAACCGGCGACATAGCCCATTGAAACACCCCAAATTACAAGAGTTGCTTGTTCCCGATTTTTCGGACTTAACTGCCTTTTCAGAGCAGTTGACAGGCTATGATGCGTGTTTTTATTGCGCAGGCGTTAGTTCGGTTGGTGTTTCGGAAGAAGAATTTACCAAAAAGACGTATGATGTTGTCGTACCGTTTGCGGAAAAACTGGCAGCAATAAACCCCAATATGATCTTTAACTTCGTATCCGGCAATCGGACGGACAGTTCAGAGACAGGAAGCGTGATGTGGGCTCGCGTAAAAGGCAGGACTGAAAATGCATTGATGCGGCTACCATTTAAAAACGTGTACAATTTCAGACCTGGGTTTATGAAACCAATGGCTGGGCAGAAGAATGTAACCACGATTTACAAAGTCTTCGCACGGCTCTATCCGGTATGGCTTGTCTTGTTTCCTAAGTGGGCTTGCACAATGCGCGAAGTTGGGCAGGCTATGATTAATAGTGTTCTGAAGGGCTATTCCAAACAAATTCTTGAAGTCAAAGACATTCAGGTATTAGCAAGACAGTAACCAACCTAAAATCACATGAACGAAACGACTATATCGGCTTGCTATGTAAGTCCCTCCTTTTCGAAAGAACAATTTATACCCAACCATTCCTTCTTATACGTAGTATCTGGATCGATGGAAGGTTATGATGGACAAAAAAAATACAAACTACAGGCGGGAGAATGTGTACTAACCAGAAGAAACCGTCTGGCCAAATACAGCAAGCTGCCTGATAATGGCGTGTTTAAAAAAATTGTTATCCTCTTTGGGCAGGATTTCCTGAAGTTTTTTTTCGACACGCATACCTACTCAATAAAAAAGGAGAAACGGACCGATGCATTTATCCCTTTGGCCAGGAATCCGTTAATTGAAAACTTTATCACTTCGCTAGCGCCTTACTTTACCGATCAGGGCACTATCGATGAACAGTTTCTGGATGTTAAGCGGAATGAACTACTTCTCATCCTACTGAAAGCGAATCCCGAACTGGCTAATATATTATTCGATTTCAGCAATCCTGAAAAAATAGATCTGGAAGAATTCATGCACCGCAATTTCAGGTTCAATGTTAGTATAGAGCGATTTGCCTACTTGACAGGACGTAGCCTATCGGCGTTTAAACGGGATTTTGAGAAGATTTTTAAGGCAACACCAAGCCATTGGCTAGTGCAAAAGCGGCTTGAAGAAGCTTATTTTCTTATTGAAAAAGAACAAAAGAAACCTTCAGACATCTATCTTGACTTAGGTTTTGAAGACTTCTCCCATTTTTCCTATTCATTCAAAAAGTTATTTGGGCATCCCCCAACTCAGCTGAAAAAATCAAACAGCTAGTCCATGAGCATACGTTTTTTGTCTGTTTATTTTTTTTTTGTTACCATTTTATAGTTTTTAAGTCTAAATAGTATTGGTTAATTGAGTAGAGGAAACATTAGCAATTTTAATACTGATCAATATCTAAACTAGTTTACTATTAATGATTAGGCCCAATTTTGACGAACTACTTGATTTTTATGGTGCTGGTATGGTATCGCAGTCAATCCAACCCTATTCTCATTGGAGCAACTCCAAGAATCTGCGAAACTGTATAAATCTGGCTATGAACGGGGCTAAAAATGGCAATGAGTCCAGCCTTAAAACCTTGCACCTGATCAAGGATTTATTCATGGCTCAGGCATGAAATTAATAAAACTATAAAGAGTAATAGGTAGCCGAAGTGTTTGATTCATAAGTGTTTAATCGATTCGATTCTGTACCCTGTCCTTTTTCTGTGGTCGTTTTCTTTGAGAAAAGCCCTACCTTGCGGCTATGTCTAGAATCCTATCGAAGGCTATTATAATCGGGCTGGCCAGCCTATGGCTCTTAACGAGTTGTCAGTCTGCGAACCAGGCTCCTTGCGAGTCAACAGCCGTTACCACGAAGGCACCCGACGAGGAGATCGCCCGGCTCAAAGCGTTCATTGAGTCGAACCGAATTAAGGCTACTGCCGATAAGCGGGGTTTCTATTACACCATTCAAACGCCTGGGAGCGGGGCTAAACCGACTGTCTGCTCCAACGTCAGCGTTAATTATGATGGGCATTTAACCAATGGCACCCGCTTTGACAGTGGGCAGGACATCAGCTTTGGGCTCAATCAACTGATTGTGGGTTGGCAGGAGGGCATTCCCCTAATTGCACCCGGTGGACGCATTACGCTGTATTTGCCCCCTTCGCTAGCGTATGGTTCTCAGGAACAGGGGGATATTCCTGCCAATTCGATTCTTGTCTTCCAGATCGATCTGCTTTCCATTCAATAAGTCAGACCTACTGACTATAGGATTTACAGTAAGCCATCTAGTAATACTGGCCGGTAATGCTCCTAAGCCTGATGCCCTATTAATTCCCCGGTCGATGAGTATCCAACCTTATAGAAAACGCAATTCTTGCCTGGCACAACTTTGATCACGTTAAAGCAATTTCTTTACACGCTCTCGCCCATCAGCGATTTAACGTGGCAACGAATAGAACCTCTGTTTACCGAAACTCGGTTGGAAAAAGGCGATTATTTTATAGAAGAGGGTCAACTGGCCACTCAGTTTGCATTTGTACAATCGGGAGTGATTCGCGGTTTTTATCGCGATCCGCAGGGTACCGAATACAATAAACATTTCTTTGTATCGCCTTCCATTGTAGGTGGCTATACGTCGTTGATTACCGGCAAACCGAATCAGATTAGTCAACAGGCATTAACCGACTGCGAACTTCTTCAGGCTAACTATCAGATGTTCACCGCTCTATATGATACGTATCCTGAGTTAGAACGCGTTGGCCGACGCTTTGCCGAACAGTATTTTGTTGAGAAAGAGCAGAAAGAAATCGAAATCGTACTATTGGATGCAGAAAGCCGGTATCGGCTTTTTCAGGAAAAGTACCCAGAACTGGAACAGCAAATTCCGCAGTACCACATTGCATCGTATTTGGGTATTACGCCTACCCAACTAAGCCGTATCCGCAAAAAATGGTCACAATCCTGATTTCTTTACCTATGTAAATGGATGACATTCCAATCCGCCGGAATTTTGCTACGTTGACCATCCAAACCATACGATGCTCCGTTTCACGCAGAAGATACTGTTAATACGAGTTGCCTTAGCGCTTCTTTTTGGCTTTTCGCTTTCCATTCAGGCTACTGATGCGCAATCTGTAGCAGATAAAATAGATCACTACATTCAGACGCGGATGGCTAAAAGCAGTATTCCTGGCTTAGCCATTGCCATTGTCCATAACGATAGGGTGTTACTGTCGAAAGGCTACGGTGTTACTAGCGCTAAAACGCCCGTTACCGCTCATACACCGTTTGCCATTGCTTCACTTAGTAAAGCGTTTACGGCGATGGCGATTATGCAGTTAGTTGATGCAGGTCGGATTTCGCTCGATGCGCCTGTTGTTCAGTACATCCCTTCATTTGCAACGGAAGACAAACGAGGTAAGTCGATAACCATCCGACAACTTTTACACCAGACCAGCGGACTGGCCGACACAGGTTTTCCCGAATTAGCCTTCCACGAGCAGCCTGCTACGTTGGATGAAGCTACTGCGCAATTTAACCAGGCCCGACTGGTTAGTGAGCCCGGCAGGCAGTTTCATTATCACAACCCCAATTATCGACTGTTGGCCAAAATCGTGGAAGCTGTTAGCCAGGAGCCCTTCGCCAATTATTTGCAGAAGCATATTTTTGAGCCATTGCAGATGACCCATACAAACGATGTGTCTGCTACGAAGGCGTTTTATACTGGCGCTGACCGAATAGACAACGGGCATATTTTCGTACTGGGGAAACCCATTGCTATTCAGGAACCAGACTGGTTTATTGATGGAGCCGCCGGGATGCGTTCTACGGTCAACGATATGGCGCACTGGCTTAGCCTGCAACTAGCGCGTGGGCGTGTTGGCAATACGCAATTACTAAGTCAACAATCCTTGACGTTGACACATAACCCTCCGCCCAAAACGTCGATGCATTACGGTATGGGCTGGATTCTTCGGCCTGATTCGAGTCTCTACCACAGCGGCATTTTGTGGACCTATAGCGCCGAACAGCTTTTACTCACCAAGGACGGTTATGGCGTTGTGATGCTCTTCAAGAGTGGCCTCAATCCGTATGTCGATTACAATTCGTTTCTCCGGGGTGTCGCCGAGATTCTGGCCGGTCAGGAACCGGAGTTGCCAACATTACCCGATTGGGTTTTGCCAATTTGTGTCGGACTTATTTTGCTGTTATTCATTGGGCTAACCATTCGGCAACTTTTTCGACTTAAGCACTGGGTCCAAACGTATCAGCAGCGGCCTGTCTGGCGGTCGTGGCTCTATTTACTTGTTCGATTGCTGCCTTTTATTACGTTCCTGCTTATTCCTTCGCTGCTTATAGCAATTAGCGGTCGTGTGTTAAATTGGGAACGTATTTTCCTGATGATACCAGATGGTGTGCTGGGTTTGGGCCTGATCGCCCTACTGAATCTGGCCATCGTTGTTACCCGTGTCGTCTGGCTTTTCGACCGAAAACGTATATAACTTGCTACCTTAGAGTGATGCGTATTCTGTTATTCACTTCCGTTTTACTAATACTGCGTTGTGGTCTGACTGCCAACGTTATGCCCATACGTAATGATCCGGCCACCATTTTGTCAAAACCAGGTCAGATTATATGGGATCAAAAAACGCTACGCAAGGTTTCTGCCGGCTCACTCGTTCGATACAGTGGCTATGCCCGACTGATTCAATTGCACGACCAGTCACTATTGGCGGTCTATGAGGCAGCTGGAAGCGTTGTCGCCGTAAAAAGTACCGATTTAGGGGACAGCTGGTCGGCACCTATAGTCATAGCTCCTCGACAGGACGGTATCAACATGGCCGTTCCCGATGTGTTGGAACTGAGAGATCATTCTATTCTGGTTTGCTACAATCCCCGACCTTACAAAATTGACCCGTCCCGGCGGTTTGGCATACGAACCAAAAAGAGTTACGATGGCGGGCAAAGCTGGCAGGATGAACGACTGCTTTACGAAGCCGGTTTTGACTTTAAGAACGGCTGCTGGGAACCGGCCGCCATTCAGTTACCTAACGGTGAGATTCAGTTGTTTTTCGCGAATGAGGGAATCTACCAGACCTCTAATGAGCAAAATATTTCGCTGCTTCGCTCAACTGACAATGGATTAAGCTGGACAGAAACTCCATCTATCGTGAGCTTTCGGGCGGGCAGTCGCGATGGTATGCCAGCGCCATTGCTGCTCAAGAACGGTCGCGATATTGTATTTGCTATTGAAGACAATGGCTTCCGTAATTTCAAACCCTATCTGATCCATTCGACTATCGGGCAAAACTGGCATCAACCCGTAAGCGGCACTAGTCCTGACCGCTGGTATGCGCTGGCCGAACCGATTAGTGATACGCTTTACGCTGGAGCGCCTTACCTAAAGCAGTTACCAACGGGTGAAACCCTACTCTCGTATCAGGGCACAGAAAACCGAATCAATCGACTGGAGAATGCCGAAATGAAAGTCGTTATCGGTGATAGCCAGGCGCGTAATTTCAGCCAGAAAAGCGTCCCCTTTGTTATTCCTGCCGGAAAGTCAGGATTATGGAACAGCCTGAGCATTCTGGCCGATTCGACCATCATCGCCTTAACCAGCACCAATGGCTATTCAAGTAAAGGCGAAGTTGAAGTCTGGATGATAAAGGGCCGACTAACGCATTAGAATTGACGACGTAGAATTCAAAGGGAGTATAGAACCTAAATTGGACGAGTACTAGTTATCTGGCTGTATCGATAACGCTGCCGTTGTAGTAGCATACAGAAGCTTAGCGTTGCTATCGAACTCCACGCGTTTGGCAATGGCATTAGGAATCGAAATCGTTACCACATGGCCGGGGTTGATTTTCACCGCATCGCAACTGGTTGGCACTCGACCACAACTCCAGGTGCCTGTTACATTCCAGGGGCCCGAAGCCAGACTTTCACAAGAACCTCGGGTAATGATGATGTCATCCAACCGAAGTTCATCCCGTGCGTTGGTACCTATACCCGTCCAGTAATATTGCCAGAATAGTTGAACGTAAGGTTGATTGAGCAAACTGGCGGGCAAGGCCACCGGTCCAATCACCTGACTATGCCCGGCTGTGGCATTACGAACATACTCGACGGGATTATTAGATGCATCCAGTAGATCGGTAAATGGTCCCGAATCGCCAATCCGGTAGCGCAGTCGAATGTTGTATTGTTTCGGATTGGCGGTGATGGTGCCGCCTGTCCACTGCACATAGGCCTGGTTGAGTCCTGTTGTACGCAATGCCAGCAGAGCCCCACCTAACGTACTGGCCACATAGCCTGGATTGGTATTGTTATTCCCCGTATTGATGAACGAGATTCCATTGGTTCCTAAACCGTTGATTCGCGTTCGACTGGTATAAGCATAGGCGCCTGTAACGGTATTGGAAATTGTTGCTGTCAGAAGTGGATCTTCCTGGTTCATGGAGACAAAAAGCATATTGGCCGGATGAGTGCCGGCTGGGGAAGTCGATGGCCAGTTAGTAAATCGGTAATCGCAACTGAGTAGGGTATACGAGGCTGGCGTCGAATCAAACGAGTTGTCCAGCTCGAAGATGGCCACCAGGTTTCGATTGGCTGTCGGATTGAAGCTATAGGCTGTATCGGTCGATACAATGGTGTTCCCTTCTTTCCAGTATTGGAAGATAAAACCAGCTTTAGCTTTAGCGACAAGAGTGATCGGGTTTCCCTGGAAATAAACCCCGGTCCAGGGGTAGGGGGAAGCAGGAACGCCTACTGTTGTGGGCAGGATATCAATCGTGTTGACTTTAACATAGCCCTGTGCCGTATTGGATACATTGATGGTCAGGCTTCGAGTGGCGGTTAGTCCGAATTTTAGCCGGAGATGTTTACGGGCAGAATCCGGACGGAGCTGAAGGAAATTATTGATATTCCCCATATTCGACAGCCAGCTTGTGAAGTTCGTACCCGTAATCCACCGGTTGAAATGTTCGGGCATATAAGGCTGGTATTGCTGCTGGATGGAGTCGAGCAGAGCGACCGTCCGGGTAGGGTGGAAGGTCGTATTGAGTAGATCGGCGTACCGGTTGATGAAATAGGTTTTAAACGCGGGAATGTCCAGTAACCGACGAAAAAATAGCGTAAACTCGGCGTACTGACTGGTCGTCATGGTGGCATTATCGAGGGTGTTCTGCTGAGCATAATTCTGGCCGGTCAAACCAAAGTCAAGATCCCGTAGCATCCAGCGCCAGCGACCGTCATGGCCATAGGGCGCTGTGGGCTTATATTGACTGGTTCGTTTTCGCCAAAGCGATACGTTATTGGCAGGCCAGTCAGTATTGGCTACGAAAATCTCTGCGATCTGATAATCAGCAAAATTCTCGACATCCATCTGAGTTCTGACATAGGTATAGTTTACCGGGCTTGTCTGAGTGAAATAGGTTTTTAGCGCATTGTAACTCACTAAATCACCCTCATTAGCCTCATACCCTAGCGAGATTTCAACCATATCGACGCTATCGGTAGCAACCGCGTAATTCCGATTGACGTAATATTTATCATAGCGTTCATAGAGGTTATGAACGCCCCAGTATTCGCCATTGAGAAACAGTGCACTAGGGCGATTTGATTGCGTATCAAAAGGGAGATGCCGGACCATTCGCTGCCCAAAGGCATCAACGAGTGTGGTATAATCCCAGTCGTTACCGCCATTGCGTAAGATCAGCCGATTGTAAAAAAGTGAAGCGGGTCGATTATCGAAGAACGGGTATTCAAAATCGCCACTTCCATACAGTCGTAAGCTTTTCCGGGGAACGAATCGAGAGCATCCGCCGTGAATTCGTAACCCGATTCGTTGATTGATGACCGATGCATTGTTTAGGAAAAATTCCACATTACCGGGCCGTTCTGAGGCATCTCCTTCATTGGAAAAATTTCCGGTTGTGCAATAACTGGCAGTTGTTGTGGGATTTGCCGTCCGCCAGTTATCAAACGTGACGCCTGCTGTATAAATGCCTGTGTTGTAATCAAATAAATGCTTCTCATTCAAGGTAATCGAAACAACAGGAATTGAGTAACGTGGAAGAGAAGGCGTAACAAAATAGGTTTGGGTGACAATATCGCTGGGAATGGCATTGGCTTTGTAAGCCATTGCCCGAACTACGGTTCCCTTGAAAATGGATGTAGTAGGGAAATAACTGGGGGTGAAATTCCAGGACGAGGCTTTGGTCGATACGGTATTTGGGCTACTGGTTCGATCCGTAATGGCTATTGTTGTCGAGTACGGATAGGTGCGATAACTCCCTGTTAAAAAAGGCCCATTTGGTTGACTCGGTTGCTCACGATAACTGTTTTTGTACGCGAACGTAACCGAATTCGGATTCGATGGATCAGGGTCCGAGCCGTCCAGGGTATAATAGATAGTCGCAGAAGGATCAGTTGTGCTAATTCCCAGATTGAACCCGGTCGAGTAAAAGCCGCCTGTTTGCGAAAAGACCGGCGTCGTTAGGGCGTCAGCATAGCCTGTCTTTCCGTTGTTTGAAGCACCCGGACTAGTATTACTGGTACTGGCCTGAAAATACCGCCAGGCAGAACTGCCATTGGGTTGGCGTCCCAGAGAAATATCGGTTCGCTGGCGACCAAAACTCAAACTATCCACCACCTCCAATACGCTGCTAGCTAAGCGATAAAGTCCAATTTGCTCTCCATCAGCCGACAAACTAAAACTGATATGATTGGCTCCCCGGCTGGTGGCCCCGCTGGCCCATATCAGCAGGAATCCATTGGCGGGTACAACCGTTAGTGGAGATCCCGTGGGAAATTGGTATTTGGTGGGATTACTCAGATTGTCAGTAATATAGTAGCCGCCAATATTTACAGAAAAAGAATTGGGGTTGTAAATCTCGAACCAGTCTTCATGGGCTCCTGTCGCATCGGCGATGGTTTGTTGATTCGAGGCCATGAACTCATTGATATAGAGTTGCTGGCTTTTTGCTACGAAGGTGATTCCAAGCCCGAGAGCCAGGAGGGTAAGGAGTTTTTTCATGATCGTTGAGCTATCTGACCCTTCGGTAGGTTACCACTTAGGAGTGAGATAGTTGATTTTATATGGTGGAAGATAGACAACTAGCCAACTGGTTACAGGTCAACTTGACAAGCCGATCTATAACCAGTTGGTTAGACATTAAAATAAAATTAAGCAAAAAATATGCCTATATAAACTTATAGTATTGATATGTCAAGAATAAGTATTTATATTATTCCTTTATTTATAATAATGGTATCTTTAATAGATAGATTATACATGGAAGAGTTTACTAAGAATAGGCGTGCTTATTCAAATTGAAAAGCGAAGTACATGCAACTACCCTGGCTCGTGTTTTGTAGGGCGTGTGGAACATTGGATTCCAGGTAAATCAGGTCACCGGCCGTTGCGGAATAGAGTTTGCCATTGATACTTTCATTAGCCGTTTTGTCGACCATGAGCAGAATTTCGGCAGCTCGGTGCGTATGGGGCGGGTGACTCCATAAGCCTTGATTAAGGGTGGTAACGTGCATCTCGAATCGCTTCGTCATAGCCGTAGGGCGGTCGAACATCCGCCGGATACCCCCTTTATCATGTGGCTGAAAAGGTACGTCGTTCCAGTCTATCCAAAAAGAACCGCCTGCTTTTCGACCACGTTCCAGATCTTTAGGTTCTTTTGATGCATACCGCATCACATAGTAAGTAGCTGGCGTGTCTTCCTTATTTTCGAACCCATGCTCATCGCCCGGCATCATTAAGGCGATGCTTCCAACGCCTAATGTTTTTGTTTTGCCTTCAATAGTTACAGTAAGTTTTCCCTCTTTGATGATGATTAGTTCTTCTTCGTCGTGCTTATGAGCTGGGTGAGGAGCCTGATGGGGGAGTAGCGTAGTGGCATGAACCTTAAGATGACTAAAATCCGTCGTGCTGCCTTCCAGAAGGGTTCTCTGCTCAGAGTTAGCTTGTTTGGTTACGGGTGCTTCCGCCCATACATAGGTTTTAGACTCAATAGACTGAGCTATCAATAGTCGTGTAATCAGGCTAAAAAGTGTGAAGAAGGCAAGGCGTAGCATCATGATACAAAAAGATTTGCTGTCATAAGTCAGACTGATCGAAGGGTTACTCCTAAGCCCGTGAAAAACCAGAAAGTGCTCTAAACCCGAGAAAATAGACAAGTTGAAAATCACTACTGACATAGGGCTGTCACAGGTCTGGAGTTACTTTGTTATATAAAACCAAACAAGCTATGACCCCAACAATCGAAGCAAAAACCGCTGTAACCGTATCGTCTTTACTCCATGATTCTGCTGCCTATAATGCCTGGGCAAACAAGCGATTAGTAGATTGGTTGCAAACAAAGCCAACGGACTTGATGGATCAACAAGTGCCTTCCAGCTTCCCAACTCTGAAAGCAACGTTGGTTCATATCTGGGATACGCAACGTTTTTGGCTGGCGATTGTGCAGCAGGCACCTGTTCCGGTTTCATTTCGGCAGGTAGGATTTTATGGAACATTAGACGAAGTATTTACGGAAATTGTGGCGCAATCGGAGCAATTCTCGGCTTATGTTCAGTCGCTGACTGAAGCCGAATTGGAAGAAGAGGTCTATTTTACAACGCCCTGGGTTGATGGGGTTCAGACCCGGATCTCGTTTATTCACCACTGTATGAACCACAGCACCTATCATCGTGGTCAGGTTGTAACAATTGGACGAATCGTTGGCCTGACGGATGCCCCCATGACCGACTATAGTTTCTATCGGCTCATTGGCTGATGTTAAAAGGAATACTCGGTTCGCTGGCTTTTTGAATAACTTTGGTCATAGAGAAAGGCAGTCATTTTATACTATAAATCAGTCAAAATGACTGCCTTTCCTAACTTAATTGGCATGATCAAACGTTGTTAAGCAATACTAATTGGCGGATATGCCAGTCGATCAGCCAAAACAACTCTTATGAAAACTGAATCGAAAGCGGAAATTGCGCTGGCCTGCAAACTGACTGATCGGGATCAGGTTGCCCGCATGAATGAACTTCATCAAACCATTTTCAAGAAAGTAGACCGGGCTATTGAACACGATAATAGCTATGAGTTAGTCTTTCAAAAGGCTGATAGCCAGCTGAATGACGAACTGATCGAGTTCATTAAATTTGAACGATTGTGTTGCCCCTGGTTACTGTTTCAATTGACATACCAGCCTGAAGAAGGCCCGATTTCCTTGACAATGGGCAATTCGCCCGAAACTCGGGACATGGTGAAGCTGGTTATGGAACTGGATAAGCTAACCAAGTTAAGTTGACGGAGCCTATTGCTCCTAAAACTCCTGCAACAAATCGGACTCAAAAACATGCTGGCCAGTCAGACCTTGTTGTGCCGTAGACAGCATGGCATTGGCCACCTTACCGGCATCAATTCCTTTATATTTTGCCGGAATGAGCGGGCCAAAGATTCGCATAGCACCAGCCGCAATTCGTTCGCCTAAGCGGGCTTCGGAACGATTGCCAAGCAGAAGCGAAGGCCGAAAAATGAGTAAAGTAGGGTAGTTCAAGGCAGTCAGATCGCGTTCTACGTCTCCTTTTACCCGATTATAGAAAATAGAGGAATCCGGATCGGCACCCATGGCTGTAATGATAGCAAATTGTTTGGCCCCATTGGCCAGACTTAAGCGAGCAATATCCATTGGATACTGATAATCTACTTTTCGGAAAGCCTCTCTTGAGCCCGCTTTTTTTATGGTTGTACCCAAACAACAGAAAACATCATCGGCCTGTGTGAGCAGCCCATTGGGGTGGTCGAAATCAACCAGAACTTCCTGCAAGCGGGGGTGCTGCCAGGTTAACGATTTGCGTACTAACACTTTCACGTTTTGGTAGAAAGGCGAATCGACAAGTCGATGCGTAAGAAGTTCACCAACAAGACCCGTAGCACCGAGTACTAATGCTGTTTTTGGAGTAGGGTTAGTCATGGTAAAAAGAGGGTATTTCTGCTAATTTAGTTGCTTCATTGACAAACGAAGGCACTCAATTCAGAAATCTATTCTATGCGCCGTTCTTTTTTCCATAGAGTCAGGCTTATTCTTCTGTGTATTGTTTCCCTATCGGCAGTTCACTTTATTGACGATCCTGAGTTTAGCAAGCAGGTGATCGAGCGATTTCGGGCTTATAATCAACAGCGTCCTACCGAGAAAGTGTATATTCATACAGATCGTGATGCTTATCTCATCGGCGAAACAATCTGGTTGAAAGGGTATCTGATGAATGGCACAACACATGAGGCCGATAGTGTCAGTCGGGTGCTCTATGTCGATCTTGTAGACCCTGTTGCCCGACGGATTCGATTACGAACGCAACTACGGACCACGGCTGGTTATGCGCCCGGTCAACTTTTTCTGCCCGATTCAATAGCCGCTGGTACCTATCAATTGCGGGGATACACCAACTTCATGCGTAATTATCCAGATGCGTATTTCTTTTCTAAAACGATTACTATTCTTGGATCGGACGGTACTTTGACTGGGACGGCTAATGCAACTACAACCCGGCCTGACGTGCAATTTTTACCCGAAGGTGGTCAGCTAGTGGAAGGAATTGAAAGCCGCGTCGCCTTCAAAGCCGTGAATGCGTCAGGACAAAGTATGCCTGTAGAAGGCTTTGTCCTCAATGCAAAAAAAGATACTGTTATAGGGTTTGCCAGTACCCATTTGGGTATGGGTTATTTCACGATCAATCCCGAGCTGGGGCAGACCTACACCGCTAGTGTACGACTCCGCGACGGTACTACGTTGTCCTACCCACTGCCTGCTGTCCAAACACAGGGTGTCGTAATGCAGATAGATAATCTGAGTCATAAAGACAACATGAAGGTCTATGTGCGGCACAATAAAACGAGTGCCGACGCAACGGCTAAACTCACCCTTTTTGCCCAGACGCGTGGGCAGATTATTCATGTGGTGACGATACCGATGGCTAAAAAATCATCGGTGATTCAACTGCCGAGAAATACCTTTCCCGAAGGTATTTCGCAGTTGACCCTGTTCGATGAGACGCATAAACCCGTGAGCGAACGATTGGTTTTTATCAATAAAAACGAGCAGATTTCTATTGGGCTGACATCCGACAAAAAGACCTATAAAAATCGGGAGAAAGTAGACCTGACTATTACCACAACCAACGCGCAGGGTAAGCCCATTGCCGCTAATCTATCGCTGGCTGCGGTAGACGCCCGGCTGGCACCTGAAGTTGATTCGACTGGTGCTACTATCCTATCGCATTTATTGCTTTCGTCTGATTTGACGGGTACCGTTGAACAACCCAATTACTATTTTGACCCGGCTCATACCGACCGATGGCTTCAAATAGACCTTTTATTAATGACGCAAGGCTGGCGACGTTTTGTCTGGACCGATGTTTTAGCGGGGACTATTCCACCAATCAATCAGCCTGTCGAGCGTGGACTATCACTGACGGGCCGGGTTGTTCGACCAAACCAGAAAGATATTGGGGGCAAAGTAAAGTTGACGTTTTTGCTGGTGAAGCGAGATAGTACGCGGGATTTTTTGATCGGTGATACCGATGAATTAGGGAATTATGGCGCATATGACCTCGATTTTACGGACACCACTACGGTGATGATTCAGGGTACAAAAGGCAAGGCAAATCGTACGCTGGCCATCTCACTCGATCAACTACTACTGCCAACAGTAACCAGCACACAAGTACCCTACAATCCGCTGGAGTTCCGACGCGACGAGCTGGCTGAGTTCATCCGCCGAACAAAAGAATACCAAGAGATTGAACGGCAGATTCGCCGAAATGGGGAGGTATTGTTGCAGGCAGTTACTGTAAAAGCGAAAAAGTATGAGGAGCGGGATTCTCGGGTGATTTATGGCACGCCCGACGCAAGTGTCAAGTTTAATCAGCAGAATACATCCGGACGGCTAACAATTCTGGATGTGATTCAAGGACAGATTGCGGGCGTTCAGGTAATTGGTAATGGATTTAATGCGCGGGTGCAGATTCGGGGAGCGGCTAATTTCAACGGTCCTGTCTCCCCTCTGTTTGTGCTGGATGGTATGCCGATGGATTTACAATCGATACTGGGTATTTCGGTGCAGGATGTTGATCGGGTCGATGTGCTTAAAGGGGCATCGGCGGCTATTTATGGTTCACGGGCATCGGGGGGCGTAATTTCAATTCTGACAAAACGAGGTGGTCCCAATAATGACCTGGCCCTGGCGGCTGCTCCTGGTACGTTGATTGCCAAACTGCCAGGGTACGCCCCTGTTCGGGAGTTTTACGCTCCTCGCTACGATGTCAGGAAACCTGAGCAGACTGGACCGTCAGACCGTCGTCCGGACTATCGTACCACTTTGTTCTGGGCGCCGATGATTCAAACTGATGTGGAGGGAAAAGCGACGGTTTCATTCTTTACTTCGGATGCCAAAACCGATATTCGGCTGCGAGCCGAGGGCATAACGATCGGAGGAATGCCGGGCGTAGGCAGAGCTGTTGTAAAAGTGGAGTAAATGAAAGTGGGTGGAGTGAGTGCAGTAGAATCGGAGCTAAAAGGCCCCACTTACGTTCACTCACTCCACTTACTTTCACCTACTTCACTCACTTTCACCTACTTCACTAAACGGCGGGCAGAATCTTCATGTTGATAGGGTCCCAACTCACCGCTCTTTTCTGGAAATAACTCATGTTGCCACACTGAGTTGGTCCGCAAGCGCGTAGGCCAAATGTAGCATCTTCAATGTTGGGCGTTCCCGTACGGACCGAGTTGAAGAAATTGACAAAGTGCTCGTAACGGTCGCCTTTATACTCTTTCGGGAAACTGTATTTGAACTCTTTGGGTCCAACCAGTTCAGGGACTTGAGGATACAGTTTGTTGTATTCAGCTATGTACAGTTCCTTCTGATCTTTCGGGAAATTGTCGATCGACATACCCGGTGCCTTTGGGAACTTGTTCCGATGAACGGTTAGTGAATCGAAACCGAGGGATAAATCACCTTCGGTACCAACGATACGAACCAGATAATTACCACCACCACCATCCACGAAGTTAGAACGGGTTGTCAAATTGAACTCGGGATGTTCAGCTGTTTTGCCGTAATCATAGATACTGAGCTGAATATCGGGTACATCACGTCCATCTTTCCAGTAACGCGTGCCCCCGGTTGAGTATACCCGATTTGGGCCTTTCGAACCCGTAATGCAGTGTAAGGAAGTGAGTAAGTGAACGTATAAGTCACCCGCGATACCGGTGCCGTAGTCCTGATAATTCCGCCACCGGAAAAACCGGAGCGGGTCCCAGGGCCGTTTGGGCGCACTGCCCAGATACGTATCCCAGTCAACCGTTTGGGGCGAGGCATCGGGTGGAATCGAATACTGCCAGGCACCCATAGCACTGTGACGGTCATAGATCGCTTCGGCAAAAACAAGCTCACCAATGTCACCGGCTTTCATTAGCTCGCGGGCTTTGGCAATGAGCAACGAGCTGGCAAACTGGCTGCCCACCTGAAAAACCTTACCCGTTTCTTTCGATACTTTTATGAGTGCGTGTCCGTCCTCAACTTTTTGAACCATCGGCTTTTCGCAGTACACGTGCTTGCCTTTGCGCATCGCATCCGATGAGATTTTTTCGTGCCAATGGTCAGTTGTTGCATTAATGACAGCGTCGAGATCTTTGCGCTCCAGAATCTCCCGATAATCTTTGGTCACGGGGAGTTGATCGCCCCAAAGCTCTTTGGCCCGACGTAGTCGTCCGTCATATAAATCGCAGGCGGCTACCATTTCGATCCCGTCGACCATGAGGGCGGTTTGCATATCGCCAATGCCCATACCACCTGTACCAATCAGGGCAATCCGAACTTTGTCGTTTGCCGCAGTGCTGGAGTGACTACGCACCAGATTCAGGTATTGCGGAATGGCAACAGGCGTTTCCGCAAGAGCAGCCGGAGCAGCGGCAGCGGCTGTACCAGCAAGGCCAAGGGTTTTCAGGAACGACCGTCGGGAGGAGTTTTTGTTATTCTCCGACGAAGCCGCTCGTTTGTTATTTTTCATGTACGATCAAGAATTGGGGAATGAAGAAAAATCTCCTAAAAATAAGCGAATAATCGTTATCTCGTCTGCCAACCGGCAAACGGTTTTACCGTTCCGCAGATAGGTCCTCCATCTTTGCCCGTACCAGGAATACGCGTCTCAAGAACCAGTTTATCATTTGCCAATAGTTGGTCGATTAGTGACCAGGTAATTCCATACAAAGGAATTTTCAATCGCCGACTCCATATGGAATCCGTTTGGCCAGCACACGCACCAATGTCGATATAAACAAAGCGGGCAGCTGAAGGACCCTGTACAAAGGCGCCCTGAAAAGCGGGTAGAGAGTTTTGTTCTGGATTGCCTTTGACTCTAATAGTGAAATTGAACTGTAACTCGTTGGAAGTAGACCGTTGGGTTTGAACGGTCTCATAAATTCGGCCACTTCCTTTTTGCAGGCCAAAATCGACATGCTCCGGTGGATTTTCCAGAATGATTCGTAAGGTTAGTTCCTGATCCATTTTTTAGGCCATACTGGCTAATTTTCTTTCTAGTTAAGCCACTTGGCTTTGCTGCCTACTCTCGGCGTGAAAAGTAAGTTAGGTAAGACAAGCTTACAGCGACCCCTGATTACAGCTTAGGTTAAAAATGGTTACCAGCTTGCTTTCTCTTATTTGTTACGTCCCTCAATTCGTCGTACCATTGAGGTAAATTCCTGACATTAACCATGAAATCGAAACCGTTACTCCTGGCCGGCTGGCTAGCCTTTGTACTTAGTTCGGCAAGTGCTCAAACAACCCCATTTCCGTCGATTGGTCAGATCGTGAAGGCTGATCCCCGATTAGATAAACTCGTTTCGGCTGATGCCAAAATTGAAGTGCTGGCCAGTGGATTTGATTGGACCGAGGGGCCGATCTGGGTAAAAAACGAAGCTTTTCTGCTATTCTCCGACGTCCCTAAGAATACTATTTTCAAATGGACGGATAAAGACGGCGTTACGCCATTTTTAAAACCCTCAGGGTATACGGGTCTCGGTCCCTACAGCGACGAACCCGGTTCCAATGGACTTACCATTGACAAGCAGGGACGACTCATCGCCTGTGAACATGGCGACCGGCGTGTTACAGCCATGTCGCTTACTGGTGGTGGCGGGAAACGCACCTTAGCCGACAACTATAATGGCAAGCGGTTCAACAGCCCTAATGATGTGGTAGCGCACTCTAACGGTAGTTATTATTTCACAGATCCACCGTATGGAATGCCAAAAAAAGAAAAAGATCCAGGTCGGGAAACCGATGGCTGGGGTGTATATCGCATTGCGCCCGAACGGGCTGGTGTGCCGGGTGCGGTCTCTATCGTAGTCGGCGATTTGACCCGTCCGAACGGTATTGCGCTCTCCCCCGACGAGAAAATACTCTTCGTCGCGCAGTCTGATCCATTACGCCCAGTCGTGATGGCCTATCCAATACAACCCGATGGTTCGGTTGGTAAAGGACGTATTGTGTTTGGACCGGAGCAGATGAAAAAGCAGAATCTTGACGGTGGATTCGATGGTATGAAAGTAGACCGTGATGGAAACCTGTGGGTAACGGGTGGCGGTGGTGTTCTGGTGTTAGCGCCAACGCAGGGAATAGGACCATATGATTTTCTGGGTCACCTTAAAATTGGCGGAGCTACGGCTAACTGTGCCTGGGGTGATGATGGTTCCACGCTGTATATCACCGCCGATATGTACCTCTGCCGAATCAGAACATTTGCTAAGGGCTGGTAATAATCAAAACCCCTACTATAGCTTCTCTTGATTCTATTTATTTGATTATCATTGCACTAGAGTCAAGAGAAGCTATCAGAGTCCAAAATCTTTTTAGTCGATCATTAGTCGTTCTTACTCAACAAAGTTCCGTTTGCTGGTGGCGGTTGGCGTTGGGAAGTCGGCTGGGATAGGAATGTCGACTTTACCGGTGGCGGCCCATTGTGCACCCCGTTGCAGGCAGGTGATGAACCCAACGCATTCAACTGAATAATCGACGTGGCCCATGGGGGTGTGAAAAATCCGGCCTTTCCCATAGTTGATGGTTATTAGCATGGGTTCGTTGCGACCGGTGCCTTTGTTCTCTTTTGGCGAGAAAGCCGTTGCCAATACGGTCATGTTCTCGGCAGGCCCGCGCAGGCGGTCATACATCTCGTCTTTGGTGTGCATCCAGGTTAGTGGCATGCCTTTCGTAATGGGATGGTTGGCATCACGCACCGTGATCAGAAATTCTTGCTGCGCACCATGCGATCCGGCAGGTCCGGGTTGAGGGTCTCTTATTAACTTCCCTTCATTGTCGTAATACACAAAAGGACCGTCTTTTTCGGTGCGGTCGCCCCAGCCACCCAGGCCAATCATTTTGTTGTAGGCGGGCCATAGAGGAAACGAATTGTCGGCCGCATGGACTACGACCAAACCGCCCCCTTTTTTCATGAAGTTTTCAAAATCGGCCTGCGTGGCGTCGGACCAGGGAGCGGCATTCCAGCCAAAGTTGCAGATGACGAGATCGTACTTCGAAAAGTCAGGATGGAAGCTGGAATCTGCCCTGGCTTTGGGTAAGGCTTTGGTTTGCTGAACACCTGGAATTTTATATTTTTCAATCAGAGCATCCCCGTTCCAAGTATAATAAGACCGTTTTACATCGACCGAGAACTTACCCGTTTCTTCGAGGTATCGCTTCATCATAAACGTGATTTTCGGCCATTGGTCGTGGTTATTCTGTCCATCGACGATTAGCGTTCGAATGACTTTAGCCTTCCCTTGTTGGGGTGATTGAGCATGAATAGTACTGCCGGCAACAACTATCAGAACTAGAAGAGCGTATAGCGATTTCATAAAAATTTGTTTGACGAGCTACAGTCTTCAAAACAAGTAATGGATTGAATCTACTTTAGCTTTATAACATACCCCCACGCCCCATTGCACAGAAGACTATGCCTTTAAGATTCTGTTTAACGAGTGGTGTGGCTTCGTCAGATTATTTTTCATTTCTTATTCTGTATTTTTCATTCTGTATTCTTCATGAAGAATGGCTAACTTTGTCAAGAGTACATCGCTTGATTGAACGGAATTTATTCTCATGTTAGAGAATCGTAAGTGGGTCATTATCGGCCTCTTTTGCATAGTCGGATTAACGTATCTGGCTCGATTGTTTTATTTACAGGTTTTAGACGATACCTACTCGCTGGGCGCATCGAAAAACTCCATTAAGCGGGTTGTTGAAATACCGTACCGGGGGCAGATTTACGACCGCAATAATCAGTTAATCGTTTACAATACACCCGTTTACGATCTTTACGTCACTCCAAAGCAGGTTCGTATTCCCGATACGGCTGCTTTCTGTCGAATGATGGCCATCACCCCCTCCGATTTCGACAGTATCATGGGACTGGCCAAAAACTATTCGCCTGTGAAGCCGTCGTTGTTTTTACGGCAACTTTCCAAAGAAGATTTCGCCCGAATTCAGGACGCGCTTGTTGACTATCGGGGTTTTGAGCCGGTGATCAGTTCGATGCGTACGTATCCGGCTCATACGATGGCGAATGCGCTGGGCTACGTGAGTGAAATCAGCAAAAAGCAGCTGGAAAATCAGGATATCACTTATTATCGACAGGGCGATTATATTGGTCATAACGGCCTGGAGCAGCAATACGAAGAGCAGCTACGGGGCAAGCGGGGCGTTAAGTTTATGATGCAGAACGTCCGGGGCGTAAATAAAGGCTCCTGGAAAAACGGCGAGTTCGATACACTGGCAGTGGCTGGGCAAAATCTCATTACGGGGATTGATGTCGAAGTGCAAAAATATGCAGATAGCCTGATGCAGAATAAAGTAGGGGCTGTACTGGCCGTGGAGCCCTCATCGGGCGAAATCCTGGTTTCAGTGTCAGCACCTACCTACGATCCTAACCTATTGTCGAGTCGGTTTTTCTCTAAAAACTACCGGGCTCTAATTAAGAACCCTTATAAGCCACTCATCAATAGGCCAGTTATGGCCAGTTACCGGCCCGGTTCAACCTTTAAGCTAATTCAGGCATTGATTGCCCAACAGCAGGGCTCTCTTTTCACGAATACCGTGTATGGACATGGAGGCTCGCCAATGCGTTGTCACTGTCATGGTGGGAACAACCTGCGGGGAGCTGTACAGAATTCCTGTAATCCTTATTTCTATTATGTATTTCGTAAGTTTCTCTATTTCAACGGCGAACATAACACGTTTAAAGCGTCGGCAATAGGCTTAAGGCAGTGGCATGATATGGCCGAGAAGTTTGGCATCGGTGGTCGGCTTGGTGTTGACTTGCCCAGCGAATTGAAAGGCAATTTGCCTACGCCAGAATACTACGACAAGGCGTATCATGGTGCCTTACGGTGGAAATTCTCGAACGTTTACTCGTTGAGCATTGGTGAAGGAGAGCTGCTTATTAGTCCGCTTAAGTTAGTTAATCTGGCTGCCACGATTGCCAACCGGGGCTGGTACATCACACCGCACTATATTAAAGGCTTCGGGAAAGCAGGCGTTGGATTGCCCGCTGAGTATAACGAGCATCACGAAACGGGTATCGACTACAAATACTACCTGCCGGTAATTGATGGCATGCGTGGGGCTGTTGCTCACGGTACGGTAACACCTTTAGCTAATATTGAAGGCATTGACCTGTGTGGTAAAACAGGTACATCGCAGAATTCCAAGTATGGTCACAAATATGACCACTCCATTTTTATCGGCTTTGCCCCCATGAACAACCCAAAAATTGCGGTTGCTGTGTTTGTTGAAAATGCAGGATGGGGTGGTAAAGCAGCCGCATCGGTAGCCGCTTTAGTAGCCGAACGGTATCTAAAACGCAAAACTGAAGCCCTTAAGTTAGATGCACAGGTAAAAGCATCGAACTACCTACCACCTGCCCAATTCCTTCCTGGCGCAAAAAAGCCTGTTGCTCCTAAAAAAGACACAACTCAAAAAACGCCTGCCGCAAAACCACTGATGACAGCTACCAAGTCTAATCCGATCGTGGTGCCAGCAGTAAGCGGAAACTAACTGAATTCCGATTTATATCAAATCGGTAATTTAAGGAAATCGTAAATCGTAAATCACATTGGCTCGCCAAAACGACCCCTTTTCTCAAAATATTGACTGGCTCACACTGCTGTTGTACCTCGGCTGTGTAACGATGGGCTGGCTCAATGTCTATGCTGCTGTATACAGTCCTGAAGACCACACTAGCTTGTTCGACCTGTCGACCAATGCCGGAAAACAACTAATGTGGATTGGTACGACCGTAATTCTGATTATCTGTATTCTGGTTATCAACCATACGTTTTTCGATACGTTTGCCTTTGTTTTCTATGGCTTCATGATTCTTATGCTGATTCTGGTGCTCTTTATCGGAAGCAACATCAATGGATCAAGGTCATGGTTCAAATTCGGATCGTTTACAATTCAGCCTGCCGAGTTTGCTAAAGTTGCAACGGCACTGGCACTCGCCAAATACCTGGATGTGCCGGGGATTAATCTGACTAAACAAAAAGACCTCCTCTACATTGCTGGTATCATTGTACTGCCCTGTATTCTGATTCTGGCCTCTAACGAAACGGGTTCAACGCTGGTATTTGCTTCGTTTGCCATTATGCTCTATCGAGAGGGGCTGCCAGGCTGGATTCCGGCTGTTGGCCTATCGGCAGCCGCTTTGTTTATACTTGCTCTGGTGTTTTCAAAACTGTACATCTTCCTGGGTATTGTTGTTTTGTTGCTGCTGGTGATTCTGTTGATGCCGCGTTATAACCGCACGTTGCCTAACCTGCTGGGAATAGGGCTGGTCGGTTTGATGATGATGGGCTATGTGGCAGGCGTTGATTTTTTTGTGAATAATGTGTTGCAAAAACACCAGAGAAATCGGATTAAAGTACTCGTTGATCCAACGATTGATCCGCTCGGTGTAGGCTGGAACGTGACGCAGGCGAAAATCGCCATTGGCTCCGGGCGACTTCAGGGCAAAGGTTTTCTGGAGGGGACACAAACTAAATTTGACTTCGTGCCGGAACAAAGTACCGATTTTATCTTCTGCACAATTGGCGAAGAGCATGGCTTTATTGGTAGCTTCATTGTCGTGGCACTGTTCATCGCGTTGCTCGCCCGAATCGTGATTCTGGCCGAAAAACAACGTACTAAATTTGCCCGAGTCTATGGCTACTGCGTGGCCGGCATTATCTTTTTCCACGTAATGGTCAACATCGGTATGACCATTGGTCTTATGCCTGTCATTGGCATTCCTTTGCCGTTTTTTAGCTATGGCGGCTCTTCGCTCTGGTCATTTTCCATTCTGCTATTTATTTTTCTAAAGCTAGACTCGCGCAGGGCAGGTGCCATGTGGCGCTAAATTGCTCACCGTCGGCTCGAATAATGTCTGTTCACAATAAGTGAAATGGGCAAGCCAACCATGACCATTATAATCGCCATGCTTATGGCAGCTCTGACCGGGTCGAATGGTTGAGGAGGTGGAGGTATATTACTTAAAGGAAGTACAATTCGGTTCATTACCAGCCAAATCAGAATGCCGTAGAGTAAACCAATGGTAACCGGACTGCCGATGAATCGGTGTAGCTTCGGGTAAATCAGGTAATAAAATGCTGCGAATGCCAAGGCGATAAAAAAATGAAAAGCCAGGCCCCAGAGAACCATAGGTACGCCACCGGTCAGGGCTTCCTGACCAAAAACTCCGCTGGCTACGTACCGCCAAACAGCAGATGGATCTTTCCCTCCTCTGATTATAGTCATTGTCATAGCAGCAATGGCGTCTAGAAGACCGGCTACCAAACCGGCCTTGATAATAGTACGAACAGATTGATTGATAGACGGCGAATCAGTTTGCATAAGTAAGCTTATTTTCAGGGGTTTAGGGATTGGATTTGAGCTGTTAAGATAGGGATAATTTAAGGAAACCGCTATGTTGAACCTACCGGTATTTAAGTCAAACCAGATTGCGTGCCGGCAAAAAAACAGGGAGAAAAAAGAGACTAATGTCATCTTTCTTCTCCCTGTTTGGAGAGTTGCCTGACAGGCTACCCGCTGAATTATACGATTTAAACCCGCTGGTACACGATGGTCATCCGTTTGGCTTTTGTCGGGTTTGGGGCTTTGGGATTATCACTAAAATTAAATACCCAGGTCATTGTATTGCCCTGAAAACTGACCTCATACGTAGCCGGAGGAATGCCCTTCATCGTTGTTGTAACGGTCACTTTCTGGCCACTAATTGACCAATGACCGTTAACATTCATGTCTTCTATTGTTTTTTTCATCGCTCCACAAGCGTCAGGAACGGCCGTTTTCATTTGACCATCACTGATGAACGTGTACGTAATATCTTTTGAGCAGGGCATGGCATTATTCATGACAGCCATCATATCAGTGGTTTTGCCTGTGGCTTCCACAAGTGACATACCAGTGCGTTTCCAGGTGCCAGATATACTGTCGAATGTCGGTGAAAGGGCCGGACGGAAAGCTGTTCCAATAAGTGTAATCAGTGTAGTGAAAATGAATGAGCGAAGCATAAAACGAAGTATTTGTTTGTTTAGGCCCGCAAACTAAACTGCCGTTCAACGGAAAGGACGAACCTTTGAGTGAACGGCAGTTAGGAATTAGGGAAAGGCAACCTGGCCTGAGTTTTAGCGCAATTGACACACATGGGCGCCAACTGATGCCTTAATCAAGAACCGTTGGGTATTGTGTTGCATTAATAGAAAAATGAGAAAGGTGTGGATAGAAATTTATGATTGATGGAGGTAGCTGCGCTGACACTATAGGATTTTCTTCTTTTTACAAAGGAACGCATCATGTTGCCATGCATTCAATACTGAATGATCAGTATTTTTGTCACCAATTCACACCTAACCTATAGGAGTATGTATGATGATAACTACGATTTTTCCTCCATCAGAAAAATATGGCACTCTGATTTGCTCAAACCGAACATCGCGGAAATTGAAACGCTAATTCAGGCCAATCCCTTGCTACATGAAACGTTACTGCTTCAGGGAACTGCATTGGCAATAGTAGATATCAGTACGTTCCAGTATCTAGGTATTTGGGGAGATCTGGAAAACTTACTGGGCTGGAGTAAAGACGACTATTTTGATGGAGGAATTGCGTTTTATTTGTCGACGTTTCTGCCTGCCGACCAACAGGGGTTTGTCCTTATTTCGAAATATATTACGGATTATGTTGGTACGATCAGTCAATCGGAGCTTCAACAAATGCGAATGCTGTATGACTACAAACTCACCCACAAAGACGGTCATCAGGTACGAATAATTCAAGAAAACATCACCTTAAAAGCCGATGCCGAAGGCCGAATAATTTACTCGCTGGCATTGGTGTCCGATATCTCTCATCTTAATAAAGAGGGTACACAGCATTTCTGCTTTTTAAATGGAGCTGAGAAACGGTTGTATGTTATTGATAACGAAACCAACCAATGCACACAGCTCGACATGCTTAGTAAGCGAGAGGTGCAAATTGCCCAGTTACTGAGTCAGAACCTGACCAGCGAACAAATTGCCGAGCAGTTGTTTATTAGCGTCCATACGGTCAATACGCACCGACAGAAAATGATTCGGAAGATGGGCATGACCGATACCACAGACCTGTTAAACTTCCTGAAAGTATACCGGCTGATTTGAGTCATGAGCTAGCTTATTTAAAATACATTGTCCTTTATCCACAGTTTAATCCGATTCCAGTGGGTGTCTTTAATCAAACTCCGTTTAGTTTCTCCTCTTACCAGAAGGCTTGGAATTCAGGTATTGAGTTTGCTGATGTCGGCGAAATCAGCGACATGCTCGAGCATAACCCTTTGTTAAACCAGATGCTACTGATGCAAGGGGCTGCTTTGGCCGTAAAAGATGTTAGCAGTATGCAGTATCCATTAATTTTAGGTGATGTCGAAAACGTATGTGGCTGGCCCAAAGAGCTATTTTTTAACGAAGGAGTAGAAGCCTATATCGCTAAAATTCCGCTCGCCGATCAACCGGGCCTTGAAGAAATGACGAAGTCGATCAACGCTTATGTAGCTGCGCTGCCTCCCGAGAAAATAAAATCGTTTCGCGCTATTTTTGATTATCGCATGATTCGTAAAGATGGGCGTGTTGCTCGAATATGCCAGGAAAGCATCGTCCTCAAAACAGATCAACAGGGCAATATCCTGTTCTTTCTGGCATTAGTATCCGATATCTCTCACGTGAAACGCATTGACAAACAGCACCTTCATCTTACGGACGGAACCGAGCATTTACTTTTCGAAGTCGATGACACTAACCAGTGCAGCCCCCTCGATCTCTTAAGCAAACGCGAAGTGGAAATCCTGAAGCTGCTAAATCAGAGCCTGACGAGTGATCAAATTGCTGAAAAACTATTCATTAGCGTCCACACGGTCAATACGCATCGGCAGAAAATGATTCGGAAGATGGGTATGGCCGATACGACAGACTTGTTAAACTTCCTGAAAGTATACCGGCTGCTGTAATATACATTCTCTCTATATGCCGCGAGCCGCACTAGTGCGGCTCGCGGCATATAGAGAGAATGAGAATAGGTTAACTCACGCCCTGTGCTTCGACTACGGCAATGGCCACCATGTTGACGATCTCGCGTTCTGATGAGCCAAGCTGTAGCACGTGCACGGGTTTCCGCAAACCAAGTAGAATCGGACCAATGGCATCGAACCCCACCGATCGCGGACCAGCAGCCTCACGCATAAGGTTATACGCAATGTTGGCCGCCGATAAATTGGGGAAAATGAGCGTGTTAGCACCTTCATCGACCAGTTTACTCAGGGGGTAATTCTGGCGAAGTAAATCCGTATTGAACGCTAAGTGCGCCTGCATAGAGCCGTCTATTACCATATCGGGGTGTTTTTGCTGGAGAATCTCCGTCGCCTGCTGCATTTTATCGGCGTCTTCCCCCTTGGCACTACCAAAGTTGGAATAGGTGACCAGGGCAATTCGAGGTTTGATATTGAACCGTTCGACGGCACGGGCAGTCAGCTCGGTAATCTCCACAATCTCCTCGGCAGTGGGATTCACATTGACGGTTGTGTCGGAGAAAAATAGGGGACCACGGTTGGTGAGCAGAATGTACATACCCGCTACTTTCTGTACTCCCGATTCTTTACCGATAATCTGTAAGGCGGGCCGAATCGTATCGGGGTAATTATGAGAAAGTCCCGAAATCAAGGCATCGGCCTGGCCCGTTTCAACCATCATCGCGCCGAAGTAGGTGCGCGAGTACATGCGCTTACGGGCATCAGTGGCGCTTACTCCTTTGCGGTACCGCTTTTGATAGAATAATTCGCCAAACTGCTCAATCAATGCCTGCTGCTCAGGGGCATGTGGATCAATAATGACAATTTCACCCAAATCCAGATTATTTTGAGAAATCATAGCCTGAATTCGGCCTTTTTCTCCCAGTAAAATTGGATAGGCAATGCCGGCGTCTTTTACCTGTTGGGCGGCCTTGAGTACTTTCAAATTTTCGGCATCGGCAAAAACGACCCGCTTGGGATTGGTGCGGGCTTTGTTATTGATGACACGCGAAATACGTGTATCCTGACCTAACCGCCGGGCTAATTGACTTTCGTAAGCGTCCCAATCAGTAATGGGATACTTGGCTACTCCCGATTCCATTGCGGCTTTTGCTACGGCAGGTGCAACGGTTTCGAGCAAGCGGGGATCAACAGGTTTGGGGATAATATAGCCCTTTCCAAACATCAGATTATCCGTTCCGTAAGCCATGTTGACCAAATCAGGAACGGGCTTTTTAGCCATGTCGGCCAAGGCGTGAACAGCCGCCAGTTTCATCGCTTCGTTGATTTCGGTAGCTCGTACATCGAGCGCACCTCGAAAAATGTAAGGGAAACCCAATACATTGTTCACCTGATTCGGGTAATCTGACCGACCCGTTGCCATAATGATGTCAGGACGAGCCGCCAGCGCATCCTCATAGCTGATTTCGGGGGTGGGGTTAGCCATGGCAAATACAATCGGGTTGTCCGCCATCGAACGGACCATATCCTGACTTACCGTGTTGCCCTTCGACAAACCAACAAATACGTCGGCGCCCACGAAGGCTTCTTCGAGTGTATGCAGATCGCGGGAAGTGGCAAACAGGATTTTCCGCTCGTCAAGGTCAGTACGGTCAGCACGAATTACGCCTTTGCTATCGCACATAACAATGTTATCGACATTCGCACCGAGTGATACGTACAACTTAGTACAGGAAATAGCTGACGCCCCCGCACCATTGACCAGAATTTTCACTTCCTGAATGCTTTTGCCGACGATTTCAAGGGCATTCAGCAGCGCAGCCGCCGAAATAATGGCCGTACCATGCTGGTCGTCGTGCATGATGGGAATGTTCAAGTCCGCCTTGAGTCGTTCCTCAATTTCAAAGCATTCCGGTGCTTTGATGTCTTCCAGATTAACCCCCCCAAAGGTGGGTTCCAGAATCTTCACCATCCGGACAAACTCATCGACGTTTTTGGTATCCAGTTCAATATCGAATACGTCGATATCGGCGTAAATCTTGAACAATAGCCCTTTGCCTTCCATAACGGGCTTGCTGGCTTCGGGACCAATATCGCCCAGGCCCAGCACAGCGGTTCCGTTGCTGATAACGGCTACTAAATTGCCTTTCGCTGTGTATTTATAAACGTCTTCGCGGTTTTCGTAGATGGCCATACAAGGCTCTGCTACGCCCGGCGAATAGGCCAACGAAAGGTCGGCCTGGGTACTGTGATCTTTCGTGGGAATGACTTCAAGTTTACCGGGACGGCCTTTGGCGTGATACTCAAGAGCATCTTCACGACGTATCTTTTGTTGCATAAATTCGTGTTAGAATTATCTTTTTTTGTTGGCAATTTAGGGAGAGTTCCTTAATTACCACAGAGATAATTCCATCACGAACTTATTTTTTAGGCAAACCAGCTACCATTTACGGTTTGCAATTCCTGATTTTATGATCAATCAATTTTAGCTAACTAGCTCATTATTGGCCTGTAGCTGACGGTACCGATTGATTCCCACCAACGATTTTTTGCTATGAGCGGCTACAGTTCCAGCCGCTTGATTAGCTTTTACATCCGTCAGGGTATCGATAGCTTTCTCGGTGGACGTTAGGGCGATCAGTGTGGCAACTTCTGTATTCAGGTGTTCTAACTTTTGTTGTAAGCTAATAAGTTGTTTTTCTAAGGCAGTCATGGTGATACTTTTAATATGTTTAAACGTGTCCGGGCAGATTTACCCAGAACAGCAGGATTGATAACTTAGTAAATGCGGGAGCGGATATTACCTCCAAATGGGCTCGAAAGTCGAGTTAAGCTTTCGAATGCCAGTGCATTCCGGTCAATAAAGCCAAGGATAAATAAACGAGAAAAAGTACAAATACTGATCCACGTCGCCTGTGCTTTATTTTCATGTTTCAGCGCGTGTGAGAATTTCATAATTTTATTAATTTGTTAATAATCAACTTGAAAAGAAATTGCTATGAGCTTATCCTTCTCATCTATATAACATAATTGTTGACCAGAATAGTTTAGTTTTATTGGTATAGTACAAAAAGTGCATTCGATTTTTCATTGAAAAGTCAAATTATGCAAGTGATTCCTCGGGAAATAACATGGTTTTTGTTACTCTATTGGGGTAAATCTTCTGCTTTGTGTCAGTAGCGTAACGAAAATCTTACTTTTTAGGCTTTATGTTTAAATTCTTATATATTGTCTTTGGACAATACCTCTTTTGAGCCAACTATCCTCATGAATGCTTTTTTTCGTTGGCTAATAACCATTCGTTTACCGGTAGAGAACGAGTATATTTCTATTATAAAGAGAACCGGTTTTCTCTTTGTTTTTCTGATCGGATTATTGCTGATCGGCTGTCAGACGTCTCCTCAAACGAAGACGTACCGAATTGGCTTTTCTCAGCGAACTGAAACCGACAGTTGGCGCAAAACCATGCTGGCGGATATGAATCGGGAGTTATCGTTTTACTCCGACATTGATTTCCTGGTAAAAGATGCTGGTGGCCAAAGTGATAAGCAGGTTGAACAAATTCAGGAGCTTATCAATCAGCGGGTCGATCTGTTGATTGTATCGCCGAATGCGGCCCGACCTATTACGCCCGTCGTTGAGAAAGCCTACCAGCAAGGCATTCCGGTTATTATCCTCGATCGACGCACAGCCTCCGACCAGTATATGGCTTATGTGGGTGCCGACAACGTTGAGGTTGGTCGAACCGCCGGAGCTTATGCCAATACGATCCTGAAGGGGGCCGGTAACGTCGTAGAAATAGGCGAGTCGCCCGGTTCATCGGCCGATATTGACCGGCATCGCGGTTTTGTTGAAGCGATTAACCGCCATCCAGGCATTCGACTGGTGAAAAAGTTGGCAGGGGATTGGGATAAGCGTTCGTTTGCAGGAGAACTGACTCAGGTGCTCAAAGCCCAGCCAGTTATTCAACTTATTTTCGCACAAAATGATCGTACAGCGCTGAAAGCGCACGCAGTATGTCAGCAGCTAGGTCTTGAAAAACGGGTAAAGATTATCGGAGTTGACGGATTACCGGGCAAAAATGAAGGCATTGACCTCGTAGAGCGAGGCATTCTGGAAGCTACGGTGCTCTATCCTACGGGTGGAAAAGAGGCTATTCGGACGGCTCTGGCTATCCTGCACAAGCAAGCGTTCAAACGCGAAAATCGATTACCCACCACGCTCGTCGATTCGTCGAATGTGCGGATTATGAAGCTCCAGAACAATAAAATAATGGAGCAACAGGCTGATATTGAGAAACAAATCCACCGGATTGGCGAGTTGAATCAGATCTATATATACCAGAAAAATACCCTCTATTTTACCCTTGGCAGCCTGATTGTAGCCATTTTACTAGGCGGATGGGCTTTGTATTTGTTTCGGACAAAACAGGGAGCTTATCAATTGCTTGAAAAACAGAATGGGGAGATTCGGGAGCAAAAAGATGAAATTGAACGAGTATCGCAGCAAGCTCGGCTGGCTACGGAAGAAAAACTGCGATTTTACTCGTACATCTCGCACGAATTCAATACGCCCCTGAATTTGATTCTGACACCAACCGAAGATTTGCTGAGCAAAAAGAATGTTAGCCCATACGAACTTCGAAACAACCTGTCGTTAGTGCAGAAAAATGCCTATCGACTGCTGCGCCTGGTCGACCAGATGCTGGATCTTCGCAAATCGGACGCGGGGAAACAACGGTTGCGAACGTCAGAACAAGACATCGTTGCGTTTGTGCGTGATATTGTTCAGGACTTTCGGCGAAAGGCTGAAAAACAGCGAATTGATTTACAGTTGCTGACAAGTCTGTCGACTCAATCGCTCTGGTTCGATGCGGAGAAACTTGATAAGGTCCTATTCAATCTGTTGTCGAATGCGTTTAAATACACGCCGAGAGGAGGTCTGATTCACGTTCAGCTGGATTGCCTTGATAATCAGTTATGCATCCAAGTTCAGGATAACGGACAAGGCATGACTCCCGACGAACAGGCCCACGCGTTTGATTTATTTTATAGTGGCACCAAGTCGTTTAATCTGGCCAAAGGCGTAGGGCTGGCATTGTCGATGGAGTTTATTCAACTTCATCGGGGTAGCATCCGCGTACAGTCAACGAAGGACAAAGGAACCACATTTACGATTTTGCTGCCGTTGGGAAATCAACACCTGACAGCGGAAGAAATGGCTGGTGTAACTAGCCGGAATACCTTATTCCAGGATCATCTACTAGCGGAGATAGCTGATGAAGTAGAGCCTGCAAAATCCAGTTCGTTAGCCGCTAAACGGGCTGGGACACTGCTGATTATTGAAGATAATGATGATCTTCGAACCTTTCTGGCAGCTAGTCTGGGCAGTCAGTACGAGATCGTCGCTGAAAGTACCGGCGAGCAGGGATGGGAACGGGCACTGGAAATTATTCCTGACCTGATTATTAGCGATGTTATGCTGTCGGGACAATCCTCCGATGCAATGGATGGGTTGGCGTTGACGCAGCGAATAAAAACCGATTTACGAACATCGCACATTCCAGTGGTGCTGCTGACAGCCAATGGACAACTGGAAAGCCGGATTGAAGGAACCCGCGCCGGTGCTGACGTTTATCTAACCAAGCCTTTCAATACGACGCATCTGCTGGAAACACTTCGTACCACGCTGGCGAACCGGCAGAAATGGCAACAGCGCTTCGCATCTGATTTCTCCCCGCAGCCAGGTAATCGGGAGGAGAAAAAATTCCTGAACGAGCTAACCGCACTGATTGAGCAGAACTTAACTGATCCGGCCTTTGGCGTCGAAAAATTAAGCCGCGAGATGGGACTTTCGCGCGTACAGTTGTATCGAAAAGTACAGGCTCTGCTGGCAATGAACGTAATGGATTATCTAACCGAAATCCGGTTGAAACGTGCCAAATACCTGCTTAAGGAGACGACCAAACCTATCGCAGAAATTGCAGACGAAACAGGCTTTAATTCAGCGGCTTACTTCACGACGTTCTTTAAACAGCATACGAAGAAAACGCCATCAGAATACCGGAAATCGCCTGTAGGAGCGTGATGTGGGTACAACAAACCCCCAATGTTACTTCTTCGATTGGCTGGCTACTGGTTCTAACAAATTAGTGTCTCGCATCCAGTCGGCCATGCGCTGGGGCCAGGTGTGGATCGAATTTAATTTAGAGCGATCTCCCATATTAAATCCATGTTTACCCTGGGTATAAATATGCGTTTCCACCGGAACATTAGCTGCCCTATAACGCTGAAGTAGATTGACAACGGGCCCTGAACAGCACACGTCATCATTGGCTGCCAGCATGAACGCGGGTGGCGCATCGGCAGGAACGGTTTCTGGAATGCCCAGCGGACCCGGATAAATCAGCATTTGAAAATTGGGTTTTCCATCCAGACGGTCGATCGGATCAGGCGCGTTGGGTGATCCTTTTCCCGATGCATAGGCTACCATGGCAACTACTTCGCCACCGGCCGAGAAACCCAGCATACCCAACCGATTGGGGTCGATACCGTACTCACCAGCCTTACTGCGAACCAGCCGCATGGCACGATAAGCGTCTTCCTGCGGGTGCTTATCCAACGAATAAGGCGAGTTGGCTTCCCGGCTCAGGCGATACTTCAGTACAAAGGCAGCCACGCCAATACTATTCAAAAACTGCGCTGGCTGAATTCCTTCTGCATTAAAGACAAGCTCTCGATGCCCACCACCCGGACAAATGAGTACGGCAGCACCCGTGGCCTTCTCTTTGGGGGGTAGATAAACCGTGATGGATGGGTTGTGGATATTGCGTACCCAGTAATCTTTTGCCTGTTCAGGCTCGTTTCGCCGATTCTCAAATCCAGGAGCGCCATTGGGCCAAAGCGGAACGACTACGGGCGTTGACTGGGCCAGTAACAGGTTGGGAAGGAGTACTACTATGCCTATAAGCAGCGATAAAAAAGAATATAAGTATTTCATGTAATTTGTTTTTAGCCCACTGCTTTAGCTGTGGGTAAAGGCGAAAATTGATGAATTCGGTGGGGCAATCGTTTCAACGATTTTACGGATAAACCGTTTCAACGGTTGCCAATAAACGCACCTTTTAATTGATTCCCACAGCTAAAGCGGTGGGCTGAAAACTTCTTTGGAAATAATACTGCGATTACTTCAACACATTACTGGCTTCGGCGTTTTTTATATAGTCCTGAGCATCTTCGGGAAGCAGCAATCGTTGTTGTACTAACTTGTTGACTGAATTTGTAACAGCCTGGACATAGCCATCATGCGTTTGATAGCGTTCCTCTAGCGATAGTCGGGGATCGTTGGTTGCTACCCGTTCGGCTTTGGTTGTTTTAAATGGTATATATTGACCGGCCCCCTCGCAGCCTTCGTTTTCTCCAAAGCCAGCACCACGTAACGCCCAGCCGGTGGTGGTGGCTGTTGGAACCGCTACGTTCGGTAAACGAATGCCAGCCACTTCATTGCCATCGTTATCAACTCTGGAAACAAAATTCACGTAAACCGGCCGGTCGGCGAGGGTGGGAGGATAGTTTGTCAGGATTCCCTGGCTATAGGAAGTTCCAAAATCAAGTTGGTAGCGTGTGGTGATAAGTCCTGTATAAGTAACTCCAGGAATGGATGGCCAGCCCAGAGCAGATTGTGGAACTATGCCCGTTTGAGAACCAGCTTTAGGCATAGCGACAACGGCAGTTTTATCGGCCTGTCGGGGTACTGCACTTTTGGGTGGTTCGATACCCTTTGTAACCCAGTTATCCAGCGCAATAAAGAGCGCACGCAGGAGTGGATCTGCATTCGTTGGGTTCTGAAGTTGCTGACACATGCCGCGCGATGCTGCATTGCCTGTACCGTGTTGGGCACCAGATACAAGGAAGAAATGGACATTTTCGGGATCGGGTAGGTCGTTCCCTTTCGGGTCTGTATGCAGGAGCGAAGCCGCTTTTACCCAATACTCATTCGCAGAATTCACCTCGAATACCTTAGGACAGGTGTTACTGGCCGAACAGGCTGCAATGCGACCTGCTGTTTTTCCGGTAAGCGGATCAGTCAGGATCGGATAGGCAAATGGAAAACTGGATTCTGGATATAGATGATTCTGTCGATTGCGCTCTGTGCGTGACGGTTGAGCAAACCGAACATTCAGGCCGATACCGCTGCCACCACCCAGCCAGTTTTCAATGCCATCGAGAACTCGCTTGCCTTTTTCGTCGGCATTGAAACCAAGTGTCTGAAAATCATTCAGGTAGCGCGCTGGTTGCGAGACAGAAAAGGAGAATGTAAACTGAATAGCATTGGCCAATGGGTTCGGATTGCCAACGTCATCGGCGGTAGCATAGCGTAGGAACGAAACGAAATCGCGGGTAGCGGCCAGTCCAATTCCGGCAACCATTGGATCGCGGGCTGTATAGCTGAACTCATAAATAGCACTCTTCCGAAAGGGCGTTCCGGCGGGGAGCAACCGAATCGTACGCTCATTCACGTATTCCCAGCCATCAGCTGCAATAACCATAGGCGAATCCTGAAGATGATCACGTACCGTGAGCGTTGCCTGGGCTTTCGTTACGACTGCGGCAGGGTAGGCGAGGGTATGACTCACTGACCCTGCATTGTCGTACACAATGTATTCATAAGATGGACCGGTAATGGGCGAGCCATCTTTGTTTTTGGCTATGGGCAGATTGATCGTCAGGTTATTATTGGCCGCAGCTGCCGATGGGTCCCAGCCATTCCAGGCAATTGTATACCCTTGGCTCATCAGAAAACCGTCACCGACTTGAGCGGCAGTGGTAGGATCATTGCCACCACTACTCTTGTTAAAGCCACCAAAGAGTTTGCCTCCCCGATTATTGACCTCCAGAAAGAGTTTATGATTTCCTTTATTCAGGTCGATGGGCTTGAGGATATAGATGTCCATTGCATACTCAACCATTCCCTTTGCATTGCGGGGAGCCAGCCGGATATCGGTGATGAGCGCGTTTTGTGGATTGGTCGGATCAAGTTCGCCATAAGCCTTTCCACGAAGTTTTTCATAAGCACCAATCTGCCCAAAAACCTTCCCATCAAACGTTGGTGATTTCGTACTGGTAATCTCAATTCGGACGATACGGGCCTGGGTTATTGAGCCCGTAAAGAGAGCCAACAGGCAAACAATAACGCAGGTGAGTAGAACAGATTTCGACCTATTCATGAGGAAGGTTTCGTTTTAGTAAAAAAACGTTTCCTGGTCTTACCTACTCTCTCGGAGAGACTTACCTTGTTGTTTTTGTTCCTTTGTTCTCGCTTGGCTTTGCCAAGCGAGAACAAAGGGGCGCATAAATGAAAGTAGCCTGATTCGCTACACCTTCTGAAAAATAACCGTGCCATTGTGGCCTCCGAAACCAAACGTATTACTCATCGTCGTCCTGACATCGGCAGGGATAGTTTCCTGTAAAACAATGGATAAGTTTTTAGGAATTGCCGGGTCGAGTTCGGTGGTGTTGATCGTGGGGGGAATGACGTTGTCACGCATGGATAGCAGGCAAATGATCGCTTCAATGGCGCCGGCGGCTCCCAGCAAATGACCTGTTATCGACTTGGTTGCACTGATCTGTAGTTTTGTTTTCCCGGTCCCGGTAAGCTTTGCAACGGCCTTTATTTCAGATAAATCACCGACCGACGTTGATGTAGCGTGCGTATTCAGGTAGTCGACATCGGCAATGGTCAGCCCAGCTTCTTCCAGCGCAAGCTGCATGGCTTTAGCGGCTCCTAAGCCTTCCGGGTGCGTAGCAGTCATGTGATAGGCATCGGCAGTCATGGCCGCCCCTGTAATTTCGCCGTAAATAGTTGCTCCCCGTTTTACGGCATGTTCGTACTCTTCCAACACCAATGCACCAGCTCCTTCGGCCATTACGAACCCATCCCGATGAACATCAAAAGGGCGCGAAGCCGTAGCTGGGTCATCATTGCGGGTCGACATGGCCTTCAATGCACTGAATCCGCCAAACGAAGCTGGTGTAATGGGTGCTTCGGAGCCGCCGGTTATAATTATTTTAGCCTTTCCCAGTCGGATGTAGGTGAATGCGTCCATGATGGCAGTGTTCGACGTAGCACAGGCCGAAACCGTCGTGTAGTTAATGCCCATGTAGCCATTTCGGATCGAAATCATGCCTGATGCCATATTGACAATGAGTTTGGGCACGAAGAACGGGCTAAAACGAGGCTGGCCATTGCCCTGCACATACTCGGTTACCTGTTGTTCAAATGTTTCCATGCCACCCTGCCCAGATCCCCAGATGACGCCTACATCGAAAGGGTCCATCTGAGCCAAATCAAAACCCGAATCCTTAATGGCCTGATCGGAAGCAATCAAGGCGTATTGCGTAAACGGATCAGTTCGTTTGATGTCGGAGTGACTTAAATAGGACGAAGCATTGTAATTTTTGAGTTCGGAGGCAAATTGCGTCCTGAACAAAGACGCATCAAAGTGGGTAATTGTGGCAGCCCCACTTCGCCCGGCTACTATATTCTCCCAGAACGTCGGAATGTCATTGCCCACAGGGGTCAATGCACCAATGCCAGTAATAACAACTCGGTGTAACATTGTAGTTGATGCTAAAATAAGTAACTGATCCAATCAGTATTCCAACTAGAGCCAATTACGGATCAGTGCGAAAAAATGCAGGCAAAGGTACTAAATAAAAATACTAATTGGTATATTTGTAGTATGAAAAATGATTTGTCGAAAGCAGAGCGAACCCGCCAGTTTATTATTGAAACAACGGCTGGTATTTTCAATACAAAAGGCTATGCTGGAACGTCCTTATCTGACCTAACCGAGGCCACTGGGTTGACCAAGGGGAGCATTTATGGGAATTTTGAGAGTAAAGAAGAAGTAGCCCTGGCCTGTTTTGATTATAATCTTTTGAAAATTAACCGGGCAGTTCAACAACGGCTTGATCAGGAGACTTCGTTCCACAAGAAGCTGCTCGTTTACGTACAGATTTACCATAGTTTTACCGGAAGCCCGTTTCCAGAAGGTGGCTGCCCAATTTTAAATACGGCTATTGACGCCGATGATACGAATAACCTGCTGAAAGATAAAGCTGCTAAAGCGATCCTGGCCTGGAAGAAACGACTGATTGATTTGCTTCGAGGAGGTATAGCCGCTGGTGAATTTAAAACAGACGTAGCGCCTGAACAAACGGCCCTCTCGATGATCGCCCTGATTGAAGGCGGGATTATGATTGCTAAAGTAACCAACGACCCAACCAGTCTGGTTAAAATTCTGAAGACGGTGGAATTGCTGATTACGCAAATAAAAACCTAAAAATTTTGAACTAAAAAATACTGATCGGTATTTTATTGGCAACTGGTTTGTATGCGAACTAATCCCTGAATCGGATTCTGCAAACCGTTATCAACTCATTTATACGGTCAAAACAAATGAAAACAACTCAAAACACCGTCCTGATTACCGGCGGAAGTGCAGGCATTGGCTTTGAAATTGCAAAGCTGTTCGATCAGAAAGGCAATCATGTAATTATTACGGGCAGAAATGAAGATCGGCTTCAAAAAGCGGCTGCACAACTGAAAAACGTGACGGCTATTGCCTGTGATGTCACGCAGGAGGACGATGTAAATCGTTTGGTTGACCAACTGTATGCTGAATTCCCTGATCTGAATATTCTGATCAACAATGCCGGAAATGCGTTTTACTATAAACTGGTGGCTCAGGAAAATGCGTTTGAAAATGCGCGTGAAGAAATGCTTACCAATTACCTTTCCATTATCCGACTTACCGAAAAACTAGCGCCTTTGTTAAGCAAGCAGGAAGAATCGGCTATTGTTAATGTATCGTCTATCGTAGCGTTTGCGCCCAGCCATAGATTGCCTACCTATGCAGCCAGTAAGGCAGCTTTACATTCCTACACACAATCGTTGCGCATCACGCTGGAAAGAAGCACAACGACTAAAGTTTTTGAACTTATGCCTCCATTAGTCAACACCGACTTTTCGCAGGCTATTGGTGGTGAAAATGGAATTGCTCCCTCGGTGGTTGCCGATGATTTGTTGACTGCGCTGGAAAACGATGAATACGAAATTCACGTTGGCAACACCGCTCAGATTTACGCTTTGTCGCTTTCGTCACCGTCCGGTGCTTTAGCGGCCATGAATGCCTAAATACATGGCCTAGTAAATGACTGGGTAAGTGATTATTATTGAGTGCTAATTTCAACGAGCCTGGATTAGCACTCTTATTCTTATGTCGCTATCTGTTCCCGTCTATAAACTTCAGTCGTTTCCACGTCATGAACCGGATGCACTTTTCTATATGACCCGGCTGGAGAAACTAGTGCAGGAGTTTAAAGGAATAGACAATCCGCATTCGCATACGTTTTACCTGTTAATGTGGATTGTGCAGGGAAGTGGCACCCATACGATCGACTTTAGAACCTACCAGATTGGTGCGTCCCAGCTTTATTTTCTTACACCAGGTCAGGTGCATAGCTGGAAATTGTCCCCCGATATTCAGGGCTATAATCTGTTTTTTGATGCTAATTTCTTTCGTGGGCGATTTGGCAATCGATTGTATCAGTATCCCTTTTTTCATTCGCATCAGCACCAGCCATTATTGGAAGTAACTGATCAAGTACCACTATTCAACGATCTGTTTACGTATGCCTATAATGAGTATGAAAAGCAGCAGCTCAACCGGGCCGATGTATTTCTCTCGTTTGTGCATATCCTACTAGAGAACGCTAATCGACTCTATAATCAGCAATGGGTTGGTACTGACACGAACCTCTACGATCGGATACGCGATTATGAAGAGTTGATCGAAAACCAGTTTCTGACCGTTCGGGAGGTGAGCGCCTATGCCGACCAACTCAGCCTGACACCGAATTACCTCAACCATATCTGCAAGAAAGTTCTGGGTAAAACGGCCAGCCAACTGCTGCATGAGCGTATCGTTATTGAAGCACAACGACTATTAACACATACGGCTCAATCTGTTAAGGAAATTGGTTTCCAGCTAGGATTCGACGACCCGTCTTACTTCGTACGATTTTTCAAAAAAATAACTGGGCAGACACCCGCCGAATTTCGGCAGTTGCTAGTCGCTAATCGTTGATTTGTACCATACATGGCTTGGTTTGTCTTTTCAGTGGCGTTGGCGGTCTGCTACCTTTGTCACGTAAAAACTGCCTGAGCAACAGCCAACTTTCAGACAAATCTGTCTGCGTACTTGCTCCTAAGCCATGTCAACCAACAGCCGATTATACAGCGTCGTTTTCAATAAATGCCCCCGGTGTCATCAAGGTGACTTCTTCGTAAGCAATAGTGCCTTCAGTAAAAACTTCGATAAAATGCATGAACATTGCCCTCATTGTGGCGAAAACTTCATGCCCGAACCAGGTTTCTACTGGGCTTCCATGTTTGTGAGCTATGCGTTGTATACCCTTTATATCCTGATCACATTTTTCATTTTCGTGCAGGGATTACAGGTCGACGTGAACTACTATCTGGTCGGTTTACTACCAACCTTAATCCTGTTGACTCCCTATTTCTTTCGGATGGCCCGTCGTACCTGGTTGACTCTGTTTATTGCGCCTAAACCGCAACACAAAGCGGAGATTCCGACCCAAGGATAGTAACAACGCCGTGTCTTAACTCCATATCGCCTAGTCTCATTTATAGCAAGTTTTCCTATAAAGCCGTGCCCCGATTTACTCAAACATCATGGGTAAACCGGGGCGCGGCTTTGTGTGAAAAACCTGTTTTAGACGTAAATTGAAGGTTTTACAATTCCTTTACAAGGTTTTACAGCCCTTTACCTAATGCTTTTCGGCGCGACTATACATTTGTCTGATCACGTACTAAACACGAAAAATCATGAGAAATGTAATGCAGCTGGCACTCCTCTTTTGGGGGTGCATCCTGTCTAACCTGTGTATTGGTCAGCAGTCTTTCAACGATTGTGCGGCAGCTTTTGTCGGTACAAAAATGATTGTAAATGAATATACGACTAAAGGAACGTGCACTTTGCCCGCTACTACTACCGGCGAATTAACCGTAAATACAGTTGAATTGTCGCCTGGCGAGAATAAAGCCGTTGACCGAATCGCATTCAAAATCGCTATTCGCGACAAGGCTACCCAAACATTAGTACTTTATTCGAAAGAAGAATTCAAGCAGGTGCCTATCCAGAAAGTGCTCGCCAAATGCCGGAAGGGTGATCATATTGTGCTACTGACGCTGGATAATTCCTACGCTTTGCCGCATAATGAAATCCTGGTACAGTGATTTAACCTTTTCATTCCGAATAATTTACTTAAATTCTCATCCTTATTCTATCTCTTCTCATGAGTAAGCACATTCACATAGTGAACTTGGTGGTTCTGGTAACTTTGTCCCTGAATAATAAACCTGCACGCGCACATGCGTTACGGTTAGACAGCGTAGTTCGTCGGGGCGAAACGAGTAAAAAAAGTAATTTCTATGGTAACCCATTGACGCTAGATGGTAAGCCATTGAATTATGGTAGTTTTTCTCTGTCCAGTCGTGGCACGCTGGCTGTTGTAGACGGAGACCCTGAATCGAAAGAGACCACAAAGATTCCTTTTCGTATTTACCTCGTACGGGCAGGAAATGCTGTCACATCGAGTGTATCAGACAATACGCAGCCAGTATACTACGATATTGAAGTTGCGGCCGTGCTGGCGCTGGCTCGTCCCGGAGATGATCTGGTTATTGAGCCGGCAAGAAAAACAGATTTAGTCGCAAAGCGCGTTATTAAACTGAGACCACTCAACTCGTGCCTTCCTCCCAGCTGGCTTTTTTTTCCGATTAATGGAGTTAGGCCTGGATGTTGATTATATTGAACACGGAGTCAGGAAGAGCACAAAGAATAGAGAGGTCAACTCTGTGTTCTTTGTGACTCTGTGTTTAAGAAAATTTGTGTACTGTTTATGAGAAAATCGGTAAGAATAATCGGGATGGTGAGCCTTGTGCTGGTCGGGCTGCTCTGTACACAATTTGCCTGGTTAGCACCCGCCCAGACGACCACAGATAACCAACGGTTTTCCCAGAAAGCGAACCTGGCCATTCGACGTACTGTGCACCATTTGCTACTGAAATCGGGGGATTCTACATCCCGTATTCAGCCCATACAGCAGCCCAATGCCCAGATTTTTCAGGTCCGAATTGATCATTCGTTTGATTATAGTCTATTGCCTGCTTTGCTACAGGAGTCGCTCAGTCTACACGATATTAAAACGAATTATGACGTTGCTGTGCTGGATTGCGCTCAGGGCCAATTGCAGCTAGGGTATAATGTTCGAGACTTGACAGAAAAGAATGAAGTGCCCTGCTTAGCGCGAACTCAAGCGCCGGGGTGCTATACGATCCAGGTTACTTTTGCTTCGCCTGAAACAGCTTCTCAACCAATTGCAGGCTGGTGGGTGCTGGCTATGGGTGGCTTGCTAACGGGTCTTGGGTTTGTTGTCTGGAAGCGATCTGTGGGAGGCAGTAACTCAACCACTATGCCAGAGCTTATTGCACTCGAACCCGACCGAATACTGTTTGGTAATTCAAGTTTCGAACCGGCCAGACAACTGCTGTATTCAGGAACGAATCAATATACGCTAACCTATCGCGAAGCCAAACTGCTCAGGTTTTTCAGTAGCCACCTTAATCAGGTAGTCGAGCGGGACTTTATTCTTAAATCGGTTTGGGAAGATGAGGGTATCATTGTTGGGCGTAGCGTAGATGTGTTTGTGTCGCGCTTACGAAAAATGCTTCAGGACGACCCCAGTATTCGGATTGTGGCTGTACATGGCGTAGGATACCGGGTAGAAGCTCTAAACTCTATAAAGAACGCGTCGTAACAAAATCGAAAATCGACGTAACAAAATTGAAAATTCATTTAGAATTTATTTTTCAATATACTGATTATTAGTATATTATATACTGAACTTTATTTGTAATTACTTGAACAGTTACTGAAACCTTTCCTCTAAATACGTTCCGTAAGTTTGATTCATGAATCGAGGGTAGCCCGGTTCGTCTTGCCAATTCATGAGTCAGAAGCAGCGTATTTTTGTCTGGTCAATCACAGCCGCGTTGGGCGGTTTTCTCTTTGGCTTCGATACTGCCGTTATCTCCGGTGTTGAGCAATCGTTGCAAAAATTGTGGAGCCTTACTATCTGGGAACATGGTCTTACGGTTTCCATCGCTCTCATCGGTACGGTGCTGGGTTCCCTGTTGGGCGGTATTCCAGCCGAAACGTTTGGGCGAAAGAAGACGCTACTCGGAATTGCCATTCTGTATCTGGCAACTTCCATTGGAACCGCACTGGCTACCGACTGGACTATCTTTCTGATCTTTCGTTTTCTGGGTGGTCTGGGTGTGGGAGCCTCTTCGGTGGCTGCTCCTATGTATATCACCGAAATTTCGCCCGCCAAGTCCCGAGGAAGCCTTGTAGCCCTCTTCCAGTTCAATGTTGTACTGGGTATTCTGATCGCCTATCTGTCTAATTTCTTATTACAGGGCATTGGTAGTGACTCGTGGCGGTGGATGCTGGGTGTCCAGGCGATACCTTCTCTGATTTTCCTGATTGCCGTTCTTAACATACCCGAGAGTCCTCGCTGGTTGTTACTTAAAAAAGGTCAGGTAGCCGAAGCGCTTCAGGTTCTGAATATGATTGATCCGGCTACGGCCAGACAAACACTGGTTGCGATTCAGCAAAGCAATCATCATATGGAAGGATCGACCCGGCTGTTTTCAGCTAGTCATAAAACACCGATTATGCTAGCCGTGCTATTTGCTGTTTTCAATCAGGTGTCGGGTATCAACGCCATTATCTATTATGCTCCCCGAATTTTTGAAATGACGGGATTGGGTAAGAGTTCAGCCCTGTTGTCGTCGGCGGGGATTGGTCTGGTCAATCTCATTTTTACCCTGATTTCGATGAATCTAATTGACCGGTTTGGTCGTCGGACACTCATGAAAATTGGGTCAGTTGGTTTGATCGTTACGTTGGCTTTGGTCGCTCGGGCTTTCTACGTAGAAGACTTCAGCGGAATGACCGTACCGCTTCTCTTATTTGGTTATATCGCCTTCTTTGGCTTCTCGCAGGGAGCAGTCATCTGGGTGTTTATTGCCGAAATCTTCCCGAACGAAGTACGGGCAAGCGGTCAGTCGTTAGGCAGTTTTACCCACTGGCTGATGGCTGCCATTATCACCTTTACGTTTCCATATTTTGCGGAGCATTTTGGTGGCGGCAACACGTTTCTGTTTTTTACCATAATGATGGTATTACAACTCTTGTTTGTCGTACGTCTGATGCCTGAGACTAAGGGCACCAGCCTGGAGCAAATTGAAAAAACATTCGTTGCCCATTAACCTTTAACCAGTAAACAGACAGTTTTCGTACCTACCGTAATTCGTACCTACCGTAACTTGATAATAAAGCTTGTTAGTTGTGGATGACTATTAAGTAGCTGACACCTAAGTAAAGACATCAACGACTAGTCCATAAGAGCTTACAGTTTCACCTATGATAAACGTTGCCCAATACCGAATGAGCTTCTGATCTTTTCAGGAGCTTGTCGGAAGTAGTCGAAATCGGTATCAAGATGTCTTGATACCGATTTTCTGTTTACTACAGTAGTTTCGTTTGTAGCCGTGCCACGGTTCTTTATGACGCTCTATTAAACCGTGGCACGGCTACAAACGAAACTACTATATCAGTTACTGTACCGCCAAACGCTTATAAGTCATCTGCTTAAGCAGAAAAACGATTCCGTATTTGGCAATCTGGGTTCGGTATGACTTGTACATGGCTACGAAGTGCGAGTAGGTGTGCAACCGAGCTGTAGCCATGGTAGAGATTTCCAGCAAGGCGACTACATTATCACTATTGACTTTGGCCCAGTCATGCCGATGGAGGTGAGCGCTATTTGGCTCGTATGAAACCCCTTTATCATCGACATTGGCAGACAGGTAATGGCCATACGCTGCCAGCAAAAACGCCATACGGTGAATATCTCTGTTTTGGGCTAATAAGTCGAGCAAGGCTGGCAGGATCAGAGATGGTAGTTTCGATGCCCCATCGAAACATAGGCTAACGAGCGGATCAGTCGTTGTCGAGGTAGCAAATTGATTGAGCCATTGATTTCTTATTTCGTCCTGATTTATGTCAGACTGTGCATCTGTAAATGGCATGACATCCTGCTCGATAAAGGCACTGAGGTAACTGCTGAATAATTGATCATTCAGAGCTTCGTCTACGGTTTGATACCCCGCTAAAAATGCTGGATAAGCCAGCATCATTAAAATGTCTTGATTATTGGTATGCATGATGAGTGAGTGTTAGAGAGTTTTAGACGTTATGGAGCCTATTGACTTGATCGCTTCTAGCTCTTTCCGAGAATCAATCGCACCCAAATCGTCTAAAGTAGTTCAGTGTTTTGACGTAAGAATTCGCTTATGGTCAGCATTTTGACTAGCTGGTAAGCCAACAAATGAGGCTAATAGGCCAATGGCTGCACCAGATCACGAATCTAATTTTGACTGTTAAACAAATTGAGGCTGATCTGGCTGCAGAAGTTGTGCTATGGAGTTCGTCTGCCCCTGGTTAATTTCGTCGTGATGGCGCAAGGTCTGAGCAATTCGAATAATTTGATCCCCTAGTTTCCCCTGTTTACCAATACTTGCTTTATCGTATTGATGCTGCCGGATTGGTTCCCAAAAGAACAGCTCGGTTTTTGCGTCGTAGACGCCAATGGGTTTGTATCCTTCCTGAGTAAGTAGATGCGCTAAAACGGCATCGGCCTCTTCATGTGTGGCACTATAAATATGGTGATACTGCTTTTTAAGCAGGTAAATGACTGAAAAACGGTTCATCTGTTATGAAGTTTGGTTATAACGGCGCTTGTCGAACGACGAGTTCTGCGCGAGTAGTCGACTGACAGTACATTGTATATACACGCCGACTATACTAAGCCCTGGCGGGAGCCGTGGGCACTTTGGGAATCGTCAATCGCTGGAAAAGCTTTTTGAGCCAGTCGTTGCGTATTGAGGATAATTTTGATAGAAAAATGCTGTAAGAGTTTCCCCTGTTTGCAATGACCCTCTTAATGGCTTCTGGAGATCCAGCTGCCTTTGGAGAGCGTTTAACTGCGACTCAATCCTGACACTCCAAGTGCATTTTTGCCAATGAAGCCAGAAATGAATAAACGCAAAAAAGTACAACTATTCTTCCATATGGTTTTCGCTTTATTCTCGATTTTTGATGTGTAATATAACTTCATGATTATTGTAAGTTATTTATAATCAATCTTAAATAGGCCACTATGGAATGGATGACTTTTCAACTAAATAACTAAATAGCTATCGCGATTGGTTTATCTATATTGGTAAAGTTCAATAAGTGCCCATTATTTTTCAGTAAAAAATTGAATAGTACAAGCGATTCTTTACAGAATAATATGATTTAATCAATCCAACTTGCCGACGGAAGTTACTAGTAGGTCTTAATAATTATATAAATTGGTCAAATAGTATAAATATGTTGCTCGGTATAGATTTTAGTAACTACAGAAGTTTAAGTTAAATTCAGGATAGTCTAAACTTCTGCCCCTGTAGCCTATGTTCAACGAGAAGCATCAGGCTATGCGCTAATCGGCAAATACTTGTAACACACGATAATCCTATTTCGAAAAAAGCAATAGAATCATTTATAGCATCTATGGAATACAGACAATTAGGAGCCTCGGGATTGCATGTCCCGGTATTAAGTTTTGGCACGGCTACCTTTGGGGGTGGCAACGATTTTTTTAAAGCCTGGGGCAGTACACAGACCGACGAAGCAACTCGCCTGGTAAATCATTGCCTGGAGGCTGGGGTTAATTTATTCGATACAGCCGATGTTTATTCGGATGGATTATCGGAGACCATACTTGGGAAAGCGCTGACTGGCCTACGGGATAAAGTGCTGATCTCGACTAAAGCCACGTTTACGTTTGGCGAGGGACCTAATAACCAGGGGTCGTCGCGTTTTCATTTACTGAAGCAGTGTGAGAGTAGTCTTAAACGCCTGAAAACGGATTACATTGACATCTATCACATGCACGGTTTCGATGGAGTGACGCCCATTGAAGAAACCTTGCGCACACTGGACGATCTGGTGCAAAGTGGTAAAGTGCGCTACATTGCCTGCTCCAATTTTTCGGGCTGGCACTTGATGAAATCGCTGGCCATTTCTGAAAAGTATGGCTGGAATCGGTACGTAGCGCACCAGGTATATTATTCCCTCGTGAACCGGGAATATGAATGGGAACTGATGCCGCTGGGTATCGACCAACGCGTAGGGGGAATCATCTGGAGCCCATTAGCAGCTGGTCGTCTGGGCGGGAAATATCGACGTAATCAACCTGTACCGCCAGATGGCCGGGTGGCTCAGGGCGGCAGCCCCGTACCGGCATTTGCCATTTCCGACGAGCTGTTTTATGGTATCATCGACGTACTGGATGAGCTAGCTGCCGAAACGGGTAAAACAGTAGCGCAGGTAGCGCTCAACTGGCTGTTGCAACGCCCAACAGTATCGACCATTGTGATTGGAGCCAGGAACGAAGAACAGTTAAAGCAAAACCTTGCTGCCGTCGGCTGGAACCTGACGACTGAGCAGGTGAAAAAGTTAGACGCTGCCAGTGATGTGCCAACTATTTATCCCTACTGGCATCAACGGCAAAATCTGACTCTAAATCCACCGCCTAAATTTTATTGACCACCCAGGATGATACAATTCATACGATTAGACCATGTGCTGATGTGCATTCCTGAAGGCGCAACAGCCCAGGCTCGGGAGTTTTACCGGGACGTTTTAGGGTTGGCCGAAATTCCTGGGAATCACCCCAGTGGTGCCATCTGGTTCCAAATTGCCGACATCCAATTGCATCTTCGGGAGGAAGCTGGCAGTAGCTATTCCAAACGACATCCGGCTTTTGAAGTGGCTAACCTCGATGAAGCCAAACAGAATTTAGCCAGTAAGGGCCTTGCCATTGAATATTCATCAGACATCGACGGTCGCGAGCGATTCTTCTTTCGTGATCCGTTCGAGAACCGGATTGAACTACTACAGTTCGTTGATTAGTAGGGGTTTAGTTACACAGAAGCTATATTGGTGAAAATTAACAGCCATCCCCTTGTTCGAATATACTGAACAAGGGGATGGCTGTTAATTCTAGAAAAAGTCTATGCTTAAGGTCTTAGAATCCGTACGGTTTGCTTACGCACCCCATCACTCACCTGCAACAGATATATCCCCGTCGAGGTGCCTAACCGAACTCGTACCCGCTGAACCGCATCCTGCACCTCTACCGATTGACTGCTGAGTGCATGGCCTGCTACATCACTCAAGCGTAGCTTCAGGTTTTGCCCTAAAGCATCCCGCACCTCCACTTCGGCATACTCATCGACTGGAGGGTTACCTAGAAGCCGCACCTGCCAGCTCTGATTGGGTTCAGCAGCCCCCAGACGAGGAGCAGCCACAGTACCGCAATAGGCTAGCCCCCCATCGGTAGCTGCGTAGATAATATTGTTGGCTACGTAGCTATCATAAACGCCATGGCCATTTAAGTAGTGGTTCGTAAAGCTGGCTCCGCCATTAGTCGAGATGCTCAACCCTGTCGCTGTGGCGGCATAGATCGTATTACCCAGAGCATAGACACTCCACACGGTATTACTGCCCAAACTGTCAGCTGTAGTTTTATGGATATAGCTGGCTCCATTATTGGTTGAAATACTTAATCCACCCCCATAAGTAGCTGCATAGACCGTGTTACCCACTGCGTAGACACTAGTTGCATAGTTATTGCCTGTGCCAACGCTGGTGTTGGTAAAGCTGGTCCCGCCATTAGTCGAGATGCTAACTCCGCCAGCAGTAGCTGCGTAGATGGTATTCCCAACTGCATAGACTCCATAGACCGTATTATGTCCCAGACCATTATCAGTAGTTTTATTGACAAAACTGATACCACCATTGGTCGAGATACCTAAACCGCCAAGAGTAGAGACAAAAACGGTACTTCCCAGGGAATAGACACCAGTCACAAAACTACTTCCCAAGCCACTAGTTGTTGTGCTAAAGTGCGCCCCGCCATCGGTCGAGATGCTCAACCCATTAGTCGTAGCAGCATAAATCTTAGTGCCCACTACATAGACACGGAAAACCATATTACTCCCTAAATTATTTGAGGTGGTATAGTTCGTAAAACTGCTTCCTCCATTAGTGGAAATGCTCAGCCCACCATCAGTAGCAACATAAATAGTATTGCCCACTGTATAAACACTTCGCACAAACGTGCTAATACTATGTAGAGAATCTGTGACGTAAGTATAGGTGTCGCAATTGGGTCCATTGGCTACTGTGCCTGTTACAGTCACGACAGCAGTGGCCGTGGCTGAACACCCCGCTGAACTGCTACCCGTCACGGAATAGGAACCCGCTTCACTGACCACAATGGCGGGTGTAGTGGCTCCATTGCTCCAGGCATAAGTAGTAGCGCCTGAGGCTGTCAGCGTAGCACTGCTGCCCGACGCAATGATCATCGAGGTAGGTTTACCCTTAATGACCACCTTAGGCAGGGCATTGACGCTCACCGTGCTACTTTTGGTGGCCTTACAGCCAGACTCATTAGTGACGGTGACTGAATAGACAGTGCTCAAGGTTGGACTCACCACCTGACTCGCCCCGCTCTGGCCCGTTGACCACTGGTAGCCGACTCCTCCCGAAGCAGTCAGGGTGGTCGACTGACCAGCACAGAGGTTGACATTGCCGCTCAGCCCAGGAGTGGGTCGGGCATTGGCGGTCACACTAATGGTGGCCGTGCTGGTGGGTCCTCCTGCCGCACTGGCGACACGGACGGTGATGGTTCGAATTCCGGTGGCAATGGTGCTGGAAACTTGGCTGGTGTTTTTTGGGTTCAGGCTAACGCCGGATGGAGCCAGCCAGGTGTAGCTGTAGGGGGGCACCCCGCCGGTGACGGAGACCGACAGCATGCTCGATAAAGCGCCGGTTCCGTCCACGCAGCCTGCCTGCACACTGGCCGAAGGGGTCAGCACCAGGGGTGAGGGAGTAACCGTGACGGCTGTTGTAGCCGTGGCAGAGCATCCCCCCGAACTGATCCCTGTGACCGAGTAGGCCCCCGCTTGACTGACCACAATGGCCGGGGTGGTGGCCCCTGTGCTCCACACGTAAGTCGTGGCGCCCGATGCGGTCAGGGTGGCACTGCTGCCCTGAGTGAGGGTCAGCGAGGGGCTCCCCTTAATAACGACCTTGGGCACGGCATTGACGCTCACCGTGCTACTTTTGGTGGCCTTACAGCCAGACTCATTAGTGACGGTGACTGAATAGACAGTGCTCAAGGTTGGACTCACCACCTGACTCGCCCCGCTCTGGCCCGTTGACCACTGGTAGCCGACTCCTCCCGAAGCAGTCAGGGTGGTCGACTGACCAGCACAGAGGTTGACATTGCCGCTCAGCCCAGGAGTGGGTCGGGCATTGGCGGTCACACTAATGGTGGCCGTGCTGGTGGGTCCTCCTGCCGCACTGGCGACACGGACGGTGATGGTTCGAATTCCGGTGGCAATGGTGCTGGAAACTTGGCTGGTGTTTTTTGGGTTCAGGCTAACGCCGGATGGAGCCAGCCAGGTGTAGCTGTAGGGGGGCACCCCGCCGGTGACGGAGACCGACAGGATGCTCGATAAAGCGCCGGTTCCGTCCACGCAACCTGCCTGCACACTGGCTGATGGGATCAGTGTCAGACCGGGAACGGTGACGACTTCAACAGTGGTGGTGGCAGGACATCCTCCCGCACTGGTGCCGGTGACCGAGTAGGAACCGGCTTGTGAGACAGTGATGGATGCGGTTGTGGCGCCTGTATTCCATTTGTAGGTGGCGGCCCCGGTGGCTTTGAGAGTGGTGGTAGTCCCCTGGGTGATGGTGAGCGAGGGGGTGGCGGTAATGGTCAGGGTAGGCGTTGAGGAGCAGGTTGTAAATAGAGCATGATTGTCGGCATCAGGACCATCTGCTCCTAAGAAAAAGTACTTGCTACCGATCGCTGCAGCATTCCCATTGTCATCCCAAACATGATTCGTGCTGATGGGCTGACTACCTGTTCCTGGATTTAAGTCCTGTACCATCTGGGTGCCGTTGGTGGTGCCATCGGTTTTCCAGAGTTCCACGCCATGCGTGCCATCATTGGCGAAAAAATAGGTGATGCCATTGACCGTACGAGGATCAAGAATCCCACTGGTATTGTTGGGATTACTGTTTCCGTTGTAGGCATATGCTCCCGAGCCATCTGGGCCGGGATTGATATCTTTGAGTAAGTAGGTTCCTGCGGGCGTTCCATCACTGCGCCAGAGTTCTCCTCCTTCAGCATTGGTATAGATCGGAAAGTAAGCAATGGTGCCGAAGTTGTAGTCGGAGGTACCTAAACTTTGAGTGAACATACCACCAAAAGGACCTTCATAGATTCCACCCGAGGACGTAGTCAGTTGAATGGTGCCGTTTGGAGTTCCATCAGTACGCCACAAAGTAGCGGCACTATTAACTTGTGATGCGGCCGAAAAGTACAAATAGTTGCTTGATTTGATGAATTTGGTTGTGTTTTCAAAAGTATTCCCAAGTGGCACACTTTTGCCACACTTTTCTACATTTGCAGGCAATGTGAGTATGCTGGCCACCCCGTTATCAATGACCATCAAAACGGCGGTAAGATCGCTTATAACAGTAGGTTGTGAAAAACAGGGTGAGCCGTAAGTAGTTGTATAAACGGCAGAGGCCTGGTAAACGAGCCGACCATTTATTACATTCATCGCTTGTGGGGCGTATCCGCTATTCGCTATCATGGTCGTGCCAGCGGCTGTTCCATCGGTTCGAAATAAGGTTGGCCGCCCTTCTGCCGGACTGTGGGTTCCGGCAAGAGCGGGATCGGCTGGCCCCTGAAAATAAAAATAGCTACCCAAAACTGCTGATTGGGGTGAACTGAAAAGTAGTCCATCTCCAGAACCCGGCACCAGATCGGTAACGATGTGGGTACCTGCTTCTGTGCCATCGCTACGCCACACTTCCTTTCCTTCGGCATTGGTTTTGTAGCCGAACAGGAGTATCCCATTTAGATTGACCATACCGTCAACATAGCTGCCTTCCATAAATTCTTTTACCAGCACGGTTCCCGCTGGTGTGCCATCAGTTTTCCATAGAGTAAGGCCGCCACCATTAGGGCCAGCTCCTCCCCAGAAGAAAATGACATTTCCTACCCTACACCGACGTATACTATAGTTATCAAAGCCAGCACCCGTGGTTAGCTGAATCGTTCCATCGTAAGTACCGTCACTGCTCCAAAGACCAGGATAGGCGTTGAAAATGATTTTATTGTTCAGCGGCTCGAAGGGGCCAATACCACAGCAGGTATTAAATTTTCTAATTAACGAAACCTGGGCGTGGGAAGTGGTGAGTTGTAAACAAATCAAAAATAGGAGTAGATAGAGTTTTTTCATAGGTAATTGGTTAGCCTGAAAGTGTTTGTGGATTTTGTAAAATAGTTTACTAAAACCATTAAAACTACTAATAATGAAGAGATTAGTGATATTAAAGTGATATTAAAATTGATTCTACATTAACTAACAATTAGGTAACTAATGACCAGAAAGCGTTCATTGCCCTATTTTGTAAAATCAATCCGGTCATTCAAGAGGTCCTTTCTCAATAACTGGGTTCCAATTATTGAGAAAGGACCTCTTGAATGATTTAGACTAGTTTACTGCTCAAGGTCTTAGAATCCGTACGATTTGCTTACGCACCCCATTACTGACCTGCAACAGATACAACCCCGTCGACGACAGAGATCAGCCCTCAAAAAAAATCTGATTTTTTTTCAACCTCATGCAACCTGCCCCCAGGGTTCTGACATCTTCCTGTCAAATAACACAACAAATACAGCCACGAACACAACCAGTTTCCTAAACCTGAAACCATTAATTTCCTAAACCCTGAACCTTAAAATACAACAGCTATGAACACGTTCAAACACCTCCTCACCACCGCTATGATTGCTGCCTCAATTGCGTCGTTCGCACAATCAACTACCATTACCGTCACAACCGATTCGACCTCGACAACCCGGGTAACAAGAACTAGAAACTACGCTCGGGTTACTTCCGACTTCGGCATCTATGTTGGCTTAAACAACTTCGGTGGATCGCTTCCTGCGAGCTACGAACTTAGCCCAATTGGTTCGCGCTTTGTCGCCCTTTCCTGGCAGAAGCGCATTCCGATCGCTGTAAATGGAGCTACCAAACTCCGGTTGATAACCGGTCCTGAAGTTGCCTGGAACAATTTTATGTTTGAAGACCGGAACACCTTAGTCCTGCAGAATGGTCAAGTTGCTATCGAGCCCGCCAATGTTGATCTCCACCGATCTAAACTGGTGACCACCCAGCTTAATCTGCCACTTATGGTGAACCTGTCGTTCAAATCGGGCTTTAACTGGAGTCTGGGTGCTTATGCTGGCATGCGCTTGGACAGCTACACAAAAGTGAAACCTGAAGGTGGGGCATCTGTTCGGAACCATAATTCCTACAACCTGAACCCGATTCGCTGGGGACTGACAACAGAACTTGGTTTCCGGGGTACGTCTAAGTTGTTCTTCCGCTACGAACCAAACAGTCCTTTCCGTGCAGGCCAGGGTCCCGATACCAGCGTGTGGGCTGTGGGAATTAAACTCTGACCGGGATTTAGCAGATTTATGGATTAACAGGATTTTGTTTTTTAACTGATTCGCTTCGTAGAAGCGCACAACAAAATCCTGTTAATCCATAAATCTGCTAAATCCCGGTTCTGACCATGCAACATTCTGCTTTTGCTTGTGTCTTTAGTTTGAAATTACCTCTCAGAATACCAATCCCCTCGTAAAATCCGCTCATCCTGCCGTTCAGACCGCTTGTGTAAGAACAGGTACTTTGTGATGCCCACTACCTACCTTTGCCATGTACTTGATACAAAGACAAAGCAACCTTCTGAAAACAACACTACTTATGAAGACGTTATTCTCCTTCTCAATACTTATTCTGCTGACGCTGACAACGGCGTTTGGGCAGGTTCTGACGCGGGGAACTGTTAACGGACATGTGGGCACGGTGGCTGGAAAACCACTCGAATTCACAACAATGATGCTCCTAAAGGCAAAAGATTCAACGCTGGTAAAAGGAGCCATCAGCGATATCGACGGGAAATACGCCTTCGAAAATGTTGGTGCAGGACAATATCTGGTAGCTGCTCAACAGATCGGATACCGCAAAACGTATAGTGTACCGTTCGCGATTGATGAAGCACATCCGGCAGTTGAATTGCCCACACTGGCCATGACCGACGAGACGAAAAGCCTGACAGAGGTGAAAGTTGTTGCTCAGAAACCATTCATCGAACAACAGGTTGACCGTACGGTGATGAACGTCGAAAACAGCATTGTAGCGAGTGGCAACACAGCTCTGGAAGTGCTGGAAAAAGCACCCGGCGTAACCATCGACCGCCAGAATGACCAGATTCAGTTAAAAGGCAAAGCGGGTGTCATCGTTTATATCGACGGAAAGCAAACTTACCTTTCGCAACAGGAAGTATCGAATCTGCTTAAAAACACGCCCAGCGACAACATTGCTTCGATCGAGATCATTACCAATCCTGGCTCCAAATACGATGCCGCTGGTAATTCGGGGATCATCAACATCAAGATGAAGAAAAACAAGAATTTTGGCACCAATGGAACCTTCATTCTTGGTACTGGCTACGGCTGGGTGAACAACCTGAGTGGGGCACGTGATGATCTGCCAAAGTTTAACTCCTCACTGAACATTAATCACCGCGAAGGAAAGATCAATTTGTTTGGTAACTATAGCTACGTAAATCGGCAAAGTTCTCAAAGTAATCAGATTACCCGGAATATTCCCTACAACGGGCATACTACCTACTTCGACCAGAATTCGTTTCGGCCTAACCAATTTACTGGCCATTCGTACAAGGCAGGTATGGATTATTTCATCAACGACAAAAGTACGATTGGGGTGTTAGTCAATGGTTTCTCAAATGACTGGCGCTCATCGGGTCTGAACAATACGCTCATCAGCGACGAGAATCACCAACTGACCAGCAAGGCGGTTACGCAGACGAATCAGGGCAACTTTTTGTCAAATATGACGGGTAATGTCAACTATAAATTCGACTATGGTAAAGGTCGCGAATGGACAGTTGATGCCGATTATGTTCATTATAGTGGTAAGAATGGCAATAATCTGGCTACCCAGTATTTTAATTCCGAAAACGCGATTTTCCGCCCTAACCAGGATGTTCGGAGCAATATGCCATCGACTATTAATATCTGGGCATTCAAGACCGATTATGTGCATCCGCTTAAAAATGGAGGTAAAGTAGAAGCAGGTCTGAAAAGCAGCTACGTTAACGCCGATAATAACACCCTATATGATACACTGCAACAGGAAAATCGGCAATGGTTGCCTGATGCCAGTCGCTCGAACCAGTTCCAGTATAATGAAAATATCAACGCTGGTTATCTTAATTACGCTGGTAAATTCGGCAAGTTGAAAGTTCAGGCGGGGTTACGGGCTGAGCATACGCACTCGATCGGTAACTCGATCACACTGAACCAAACCGTTGATCGGAATTACCTGAATCTCTTCCCGACATTGTTCCTGTCGCGGCAACTGGATACCAACAACGTGCTGAACCTGTCGTATAGCCGTCGTATCGACCGCCCTGATTACCAGAATCTGAATCCCTTTGTGTTCTATCTGGACCCGTATACGTATCAGAAAGGAAATCCGTTCCTGCGGCCTCAATACACGAATTCAATTGAGTTGACACACGTATATAAAAATGCATTTACAACAACATTGAACTATAGTCGCACAACGGATTTCATCAATCAGGAAACACCCCGCCAGATTCCTGCTGAGAACATTACCTATGTGACTCCCGAAAACCAGGGTCATATGGACAACCTAAGCCTGAACCTGAGCTTTCCAGTAACGGTCGCTAAATGGTGGCGTATGCAGAATAACATCAATAGCTACTACCAGCACTATCAGACTACGTACTCAGGTACACCCTACGAAGTGAAATTAGTGGCCTACAATTTATACATGTCTAATAACTTCACGATGAGCAAAACGCTGTCGGCAGAACTATCGGGCTGGTACAATTCGGCCTCGCAATATGGGTTCTACCGGGCACAACCAATGGGTGGCTTTAGTGTAGGTGTGCAAAAGAAAGTTATGGATGGCAAGGGTAATCTGAAACTGAATGTAAACGACCCCTTCTGGCTAAATCATTTCAGCGGTCGGGCACTGGTTCAAGACATTGATTTTCGGGTACAATCACGCTGGGAGAGCCGCCAGATCAGACTGACATTCACATACCGCTTTGGTAATCAAAACGTAAAAGGTGCCCGTCAACGCAATTCAGCCACATCGGCCGAACAGAATCGGGTAGGCGGACAGAATTAGAGAGATATAGGATGTATACTATAAGATATATGCCTAGTATACATCCTACATAACAACGGACTTAGTTTAGGTTAAGAAAACGTGAAAGCCGTCCCCGGATTGAGGGGCGGCTTTTTTGTTGACAGGGTTTTCGGTTTGAACCGTGCCACGGTTCAAACCGAAAACCCTGTGTTGATCGAAAATTTGTACTGCCTATTAGTTGCTCAACGAGAATGCCGTTTTCCGTTGAGCAAAACGCCTAACCAGGTATTCCGCACGCCAAACTGGTATGTGACGCCCAATAGAACACTCGTTATGCTCAGAATAAGCAGGAGTTTCAGGGGCCATGCCCAATCGTAGGGAGCCACCAGTACTTGTACTAAAGCCACGATGGATAGGTGGACTAAGTAGCCCCAATACGCCAAATCGGCCAGGTAGCGAATCCGCGGGTTAGACTTGGAGAAGTGAGCCATTATGTAGCCGATAAATGCCCACACTGTTGTCATAGAGGCAAACGCATACAACGTGTTCAAGCCGGCAAGAATCAGTCGGCCATCAGCCGGATTTTTTGGCTCATCAAACAATAAACTTAAGATGATCAGAGCCGCAATTAAGCAAATACTTAGTATCAAATTGATCAGCCTGAATTGACGGAAATAAGCTAAGAGGTGAACTTGTCGATGTAGAAACCATCCCAGCGTAAAGTAAAGTCCATATAGAATAAACGGTGCCCAGCGAGGCACTAAACCTGAGGCCGACGTATCGACTCCGAACCAATCGGTCATACCCAGCATAGGCGCAATCATGATAAATCCCAGTGCTAAACTTCCCCACCAGTGCGTAAGCGCAAACGCCAGACTCTTATCCACCATAGCCCTCAGGCGTTTCGTGGGATCAAGCCAACCATTGACAATAGGACGAACGACGGCTACACCTGCACAAAACAGTACGAGAAAATAAAGGAACCAAAGGTGCATGAGCGGGAAACCATTGTCCCAGTTGAAATAAGCAGGTAGTTTCGTGATGGACTCTTGCCACGGCAGATGTTTAACCCGTTGAATGCCCCATACCCAGATGTGCCAATTGATTGCGTATAGAATTGGCCAGAACAACAGGAAAGGCAGCAAGAGTCGTTTCGTTCGATTGATGATAAATTCGCGCGGTCCACGCCGGTGATAAAGTAGGTGCGCAAAGAACCCCGACATCAGGAAAAATGCCTGCATCCGAAAAACATGAGAGACGTAAAACACAATGTCCAGCACAATACTGCTTTGTGAATCCTGCGTTGCCCAATCCCCATTGGCATAGGAAACAAAGGATTCAATACCGTGATGAACGATACCAATGAGCAAGGCGATGGTTCGGGCGGCATCTAAAGCGTGAAATCGAGGGGATTCAATGGGCGAAATTGAAACTGGTTGGCGTTGGTTGACAGTAAGCATCGTGAACTAAATTTTGAACGAAGCTAGGCCTGCCTACCAGCGAAAACCAAGTCAAAATCGATGCTTTCCGGCGAACTGTAGCAGATTTCTCCCTGAAGTGTAGTTGTAATAACTCCGCCAATGACTATCACACCAATTGAAACCAAGCCTTGAATGCGGGTGCTTTTGTACGGCTCACCTGCAAGGTGTCCGGGAAGTGATCGGTGTTGTAGAGGATTAGGCTGAGCTTGCCGTTTTCGATTCGTTTAAACCCTTCAATGGCTTGCCGATTCAGGATATACTGACGATTCAGGCGGAAGAACGATTCGGACGGAATACTCTGCTCAACCTTATCTAAGGACTGATCCAGCAGATATTTTTTGGACTGCTCAGTTACCAAAACCGTGTAATCACCATCGACATAAACCCCCTTAATTTCCGAAAAAGGAACCGACAATTCCTGCCGACCTGATCGTACCCGAATTCCTTCCTGGCGAATGGTTTTATCATGGGTACGTAGTTGCTCCGTTCGCTGCCATTCACTGTAATAATGAAAGCTAATGTAAAACCCATTGATGCCGATGAACCAGATGACAAAAATGAAGATGTCGTACTGATAAAAACTCATCGGCACGGGTTTGTCCTTCAGTAAGGCATTGAGAATTTCGGTTGAGGCAATAATAATGAACAAACCTATGCTTATAGTCAGGAGGCCCTGGATAGCAATGCGCTTCAGAGGGCGGGCCGTGTACGGTAGCCGTTGGTCTAACCAGAGAATACTACTACGGATGCTCCACCAGACTCCGTAGCCCGTCAACGTGTCGATTGTGTAGGTCGAAATGAGAAACCACCCGAACCGAATGTTCGTATACGTGAGGTAATAATTGTACGCATTAATCAGGGGAATTAACACCAGAAACAGGACTATTTCTGACTGTAGTGCCTGCCTGGTTGACGTAATGGCTGATTGGTTTTCAAGTCTGTTCACCGGTTGTTAGTTGATCAAAGATATAGAAAGCAGGCTGGCCGTTGCGTGAGGATATGGGGAAATCCGTTTTCGCAATTGCCTGAACATTACTTATGTAGGTCTTCTGTAGCACTTTTCGTAACAAAAAGTGAAAGAAACGGAGAAACCCGTACAGATTCGACTAAAGTGTTTATTTTTATGAACCTCCTCCGACTTGTACCCTAATTTCCTAAAAAACTATTCATGAAGAAACGTTTCCTCTGGTTAATTCCTCTTGTCCTCACTATAGTTTCCTATCTGTATCCAACGCCTAAAAAAGATGCCATCGACTTATATGATGGTGCCGATAAAGCGCCAATTAATGACTTAGCCAACTTCCGGAAACTTCCAACATCGACGATTAATACGCAGGGCTACGACTGGACATATATGGTACTCGGTAAGGGACCGAAAACCATCCTTTTCCTACATGGTATGACGGGCGGCTATGATTTCTGGTGGCAGCAGATGAATGCGTTTAGTCCTGAGTATCGAGTCGTTAGCGTTACCTATCCGCCCGTTGATAATCTGTCTGATTTGGGAAAAGGCATTATCGCGATTCTCGACAAAGAAAAAATTGAAACCACAACTGTCGTAGGTAGTTCGCTGGGTGGTTACCTGACCCAGTATTTATTGGCAACCTATGCGCAGCGAATTGAAAAGGCTGTTCTGGGTAATACATTTCCGAAGAATGATGCCTATGAAGAAAAAAATAAAACCAAGGTAATGCTGGCTTCGTGGTTACCGGAATGGGCAGTTATGAATGCACTACGCCAAAACTTGTTTGATCAGGTATTGCCTGCTTCCGAGAACAATCCACTAGTCAAAGCGCAACTGCTCGAAAACACGTACGGGCGTATGTCGAAATCACAGTTTCTTGCCCGCTATCATTGCGTAGTTGATAAATTCAATCCTATCGACGGGAAACAGACGGCGACTCCATTGCTGATTTTTGAATCAGATAATGACCCGCTCGTACCGCCCGAACTGCGTACGCAACTGAAACACTATTACACGACAGCACAGGTGCATACCTTCCGCCAGAAAGGGCATTTTCCGTACCTGAACGCCAGCGACGAATACAATACAGCACTGCGTGAATTCTTGTCAAAATAAGTATGATTTTTTAGTAATCTTTAATTTTATAACCTCCTGATAATCATGAAGTATCTTGTCCTCTCTCTCCTTGTTTTCAGCATCAGTTTTTCCGTATCGGGGCAACAAAAACAAATTGTTAAGCCGCGTAAAGCGCCCGCGATGCCCTATCCATTTAGTATGGGTGTTATCAGTAATGGCCTGTTGTTCGTCTCTGGGCAAGTAGGTACCGATCCGCAAACCACCAAAGTAGTTGCGGGCGGGGTTGAAGCCGAAACCGAACAAACGATCCAGAACATTAAGGGTATTTTGGAAGATGCCGGTGCGTCGCTTGATGATGTTGTGAGTGTGACGGTGTACCTAAGCAACATGGATGACTTTGCGAAGATGAACACCGTTTACAAAAAGTTCTTCAAAGAAGGTGCTTACCCTGCCCGAACAACAGTGGGCGTGGCCAAACTGGTCTTTGGGGCTAGTGTCGAAATGACCATGACCGCTGCCATGCCACAAAAGAAATGAGTGGTTGTTAAGAGGCTGAAAACTAAACGACTTCATTGATGAAACTAGCTACCAATCTACTCACATTTTCTGTTCTTTTTTGTACTCATCTGGGGATTGCTCAGAAACCTAAATTGAGCAAGGCAACTGCCCCGGCACCTGCTCCAGCATTCACGGTGCCGGTTCGATTAGAGCAGGAGCTATTTCGTTTGTCGAATCTATCGGCTGGTAAAGTGGGCATTTGTGCGGTGCATCTTGAAAGTGGAAAAACCATCACCCAAAATGGGAAAGACCATTTTCCGATGGCCAGTTCGTATAAAGTGGCTATTGCGACCCAACTGCTGTCACGCGTAGATAGTGGTAGTATAACGCTCGCTCAACTGGTGCCAATTCTCAAAACAGATTTTCATCCGGGGAGCGGTATGCTATCGGAGCGGTTCAACTGGCCCAATTCCCTAAATTCTGATCTTTCGCTCTCGGTCAGAAGTTTGCTTGAACTGATGCTGCTGATTAGCGACAATAGTGCCACGGATCTTTGCCTGCGTCTGGCGGGTGGACCTGCCGCTGTGAATGCCTGCATGAAACGCCTGGGTGTCGAAGGGTTACAAGTGAATCGCCCAACAGCCTGGCTCATTGCTGACTGCGTGGGTATACCGATGGATATCAATCAGGCATGGTCGCCCGCCCGCTACGACTCGCTGGCAAAATTTAGTACGCCCGCAACGCGGGAGGCCAGTTATGTTGCCTTTGAGAATGACATTCGGGATACCTCGACGCCCGAAGCGATGACTTTGCTCCTGACGAAGCTCTACACTCAGCCAGTGCTCAAACCGGATAGCAAAACCCTACTGCTCGACATTATGAAACGTTGCGAAACAGGCCTTGCGCGCTTAAAAGGTGCCCTGCCACCCGATACCGAAGTACTTCATAAAACCGGAACTATTGGTCTAACGGCCAGTGATGTAGGCATAATCACGCTACCGGGCGATGCGGGCCACGTCGCCATTTCGGTCTTTGTAAAATCATCTAAAAAAGAAGGTCCCGTTCGTGAACGAACCATTGCCGAAGTTACCCGAACGATTTACGACTACTTTCTTTTTCAGTGAGCGGTTATGGTACGGAATCCATTTATTGAGACCGTTCGTCAGTTTACGCCCTTATCGCCCACAAGCGAATCAGCCCTATTTTCCGAACTCCATCGACTGGAGTTCGGAAAGGGGCATGTGCTAGTGCCTCCCGACACGATTTGCCGCTCGATCTACTTTATTGAAACCGGCCTGACCCGGACTTTTTACTACAAGGATGGCAAAGACATTACCGATTGGCTGAGTGCCGAAGGTCAGTTTGCGGTTTCTATAAGCAGCTTCATTACCCAACAACCCGACCGGCGTAGCGTTGAATTGCTGGAACCCTCGGTACTATGGTCTATTTCGCACTCAGCTTTAGAGAAGCTTTACCAGCAGCACCATGAACTAGAACGAATGGGGCGGCTCCTCGCTAATTACGGTCTTCTGCTTGTGCAACAGCGCTTCGATGAACTCCATTTTGCCACGGCTTTAGAACGATATCGAACGCTGATGACACAGAATCCTACCTTCGTGCAGCGGGTACCATTGAGCATGGTGGCTTCTTATCTGGGCATGACGCCCGAGACCCTAAGCCGAATGCGCGCTCAAATTTAGTTTTTGATAATTGTCAAAGGATTGTGTCTGAGCGACGTTCAATTTTGCTGCCAGAACACATAAACAAACACAATCATGAATAGCGCACTCTGGTTTACGCAAGCCTTTTTGGCTGTTGCATTTATGTATTCAGGATGGATGAAATCGACCCGATCTGCTCATCAACTGGTTGCTATGGGGCAGACGGGAGTTGAGCACTTGTCCACGCCACTAATTCGCTTTATTGGAATTTCTGAATTGATCGGTGTTGTAGGTTTACTAGTACCGTGGTATACGCAGCTACTACCAATTCTGACGCCCATTGCCGCACTTTGCTTAGGCCTGATTATGATACCGGCCAGCGTAATTCATTATCGTCGTGATGAGAAGCAGAACGTTTTGCTAAACGTAATCCTGTTCCTGCTCTGTGGTTTCGTCGTTTATGGACGGTGGGTATAAAAATAGAGGGGGCAGTTTTAAGAAACTGCCCCCTCTATTTTTATAAACTGGCTACGAATAATGACCAATTACAACGATTCGCGCCGAATCATGTAGAATGGGTTCTTGATTTTAATGTGTTTATTATCAAGTAATAATGAAGCGGCAGTATAGCCCATTGCTTCAAAATCGGTGGTGATTACCGTAATATTCAGTAGTTCTTTAAGCGTCGTTTCGTTGAACGAGATAATCCCGATTTCATGGCCTAGTTCATAATTCGATTGGCGCACTTTTTTGACTACTTCCGATAAATCGGTTTCTTCGATAACCACATAGGCCGTACCCTCCTGCAAGCTTTCATTCATGGCATTCTCTTTAATCGAGAATTCCTTATTGTAGTTGACACAGAAAGCCCGAAAACCATGCGCTATTTCAACGGGATGGTTACCGTCACCGGGCAGAATAAGGACCATCCGACGGTATTTAGTCAGCAAATCCTGTGCATTTTCCAACGCTTCGCAAATGTCCTTATCGAAGTCCTGATAAACGCTTAGTGGTGAACCTGACAATTCTGAGACGTCTCTATCGAGTAGCACCAGTTCATTGGTCGGGATGGACTCAAGCACTTGCATATAATTGGCTTTATCCAGATCCTGAGTGAAATGTGGCATCACAACATAATAGTTGTATTTGCCCAGATTCTTCTCGATTATTTCCCGAAAATGATAGGCACTGTAATGATGAATCTGAAGGTCGACGGTTGCCTTATCGCCGAGTGCTTTCAGGAAGGAGTAATAAATGATTTTCTTGTAAGAGCTAAGCTTATTAAAAATAAGAAGAATCTTCAGTTTAGGAGCGGCTCCTGTCTGTACATAGTAGCCCTTGCCCTGCACCGACGTTATGTAGCCCTGTTCCCGAAGTTCCCGGTAAGCCTTTTCAACGGTGTCGCGCGCCAGGTAATATTCAACGCTTAACTCGCTGATGGAAGGAAGTTGCTCATTGTTTTTTAGTACCCCCCGTTCAATATCCGTAATTACTGACTGGACAATCTGCTTATACTTAGGCGTCTTGTCTTTCGGGTTAAACTGAAGTTTATAAAGCGGAACTGACGGACTGCAATCCACATCGACAAATCCGTATGTTTGTCGGCGACCCTGAACCAGAGATGAAAGTTTCGCTATCATAGTATTTGGTATTTTCTGGATTATTTGGAGATATGGCTCTTAGTGACGATTCTTATTTATGGCTAATGACTTCTATAAGCTTCTGAAAAATACTAGATATAAAGAAGAAAATATCCGATTATTTTTATGCAAGCGTTGCCGGTAACGTTACCGAAACGCCAGCCTATCTGGTTTAATTGTAGAAAAGAGTGTTGTGAACATCAAAAAGCCTAGATTAATAAGTATCTAAACTGATAAAGCCGGGTTTAGGATTTTGTATTTATCCAAGTGAAATGGCACCAAATGAATAGCCAGAGCTGGATCAATTGATGCCATAAAATTAATGATTTTAATGTGCGTTCGGAAGTAGTTGATCAGCGCTATAAATCACCGTTCTCGGATATGCCATCAGAGATATATCATACTCATTACCGCTTCACTAATTCCTTGATTTTAATTACCTCGGAACCGGCCAGCAGATAAGCGCCGGAACCGTATACTTCCCAGCTATCTGCGTTGAAGTTACGGCGAGGATCACCGCCAATGGGTTGGACCCAACCCACGCGCCCTTCTGGCGAAACCAGCGTATTCAGACCAGCCCAGGCCTTTTGAACAACAGGTAAATAGGTTTTCTTATCCAGAATTCCCTGATTGATTCCCCAGGCCAGCGCATAACAGTCGAAACCAGAGCCACTCCCTTCGCCACCGGGATATGCATCGGGGTCGAGCAGGCTGGATCGCCATAAGCCATCGGCTTGCTGTAAGCCAATAAGCCGTTCGCTCATCTGCTTGTATATAGTTACATACCAGTTTCGAGTAGGGTAGTTTTTAGGGAGTTCCTGTAACAGGAGAGCCAGTCCACCTATAACCCAGCCATTACCCCGAGACCAGAAGATTTTTTTACCATTGCTTTCCAGCTTGCCTTCGCCCGCTGCATTGACGAGGTAATTGGCATCCCGCGCAAACAGGTGTTCTTCCTGATTGTACAGGAGTTTATACGTTTGTTTATAGAGCGAATCATTCAGTGCAAAAGCGGAAGGGTCTTTTAGTTCGTTACCCAACTGCCCCAGCACAGGGGGAGCCATAAACAGTGCATCGCACCACCACCAGGTAATGCCGTGATTTTTAACCTCTTTGCCCGGAATACGACCCAGCTTCTGCACCGTATCAATCGTAGGCTGAATCATCCGGCGATCTTTTTTGAGTCGATACAAATTGATGTAGGTCTGACAGATGGCAATATCATCAGCATGATCATAGCGGGAGCCGGGTTGCCAACCCGTGCGTTCACCCATCGCCATCAGTGAATCCAGTACTACAGGCGATTTCGTGGTTTCGTAAGCCGCAAATACACCCGCATAGAAGGCCCCGTTGGTCCAGTCGGTGGTTTTGTGCTTCGGGTGTTTCAGTTGCCAGTCTACCACCTTAAGCATAGTATTTTTGATATAGTCAGGCGCAAAGACGTTTGGATCGGCCGAAATAAAGGCGAATAACCCGCTAATTAAGAGGCTACTGAGCAGTAGTTTCGCCTTGAGTAGATGAGTCATTTTGTAGGTGGTTTTCTTGAAAGTATTCAGTTCTGAGGCAGGACATTGCTTACGCACACAAGCGGATAGAGGCTAAAATCTACCGGTTTGAGTGAGCTTCACCTCACGGCAGAATGAGCGATTGTAACCCTTTCAGAGTTACGTAGCTTGGAGTAGAACTGAATTAACCAGTAAATCCGTTACGGATGGGGCTTACATGAACGGAGGATAACATAGGTAAAATGAATCATGAACCGACAGTTATCTGTTGAATCTATGCCTTATCTGGAACCTGGAACAGATAAAAAATAATGACTTTAGCTGTTTTTAATTACTTTATAGGAGAGTACAGGAAAGGTTAGGTTCTGGAAAGGACCTATTTTTGTAAGGAGTCTCGTTCTGAGCAGGTGCGAGATAACCAGACATCCGTAATCTCTGATCTGGATTTTTCGAAAAGGCTTTTATTGGATTAATAGAGGCTGATACAAACGAACTCAGCAAGGCATGTAGTTAGCCTGAATGTATATGAAAGTTGGCTTATTTATTCCCTGTTACATCGACCAGTTTTACCCGAAAGTGGCCATTGCCACGCTGAAATTGCTGGAGAAAGTAGGTTGCGACGTAGCGTATCCGTTACAACAAACCTGTTGCGGTCAGCCAATGGCGAACTCAGGTTACGAACACCTGACTGGTGGTTGTAATGATAATTTCGTGAGCAACTTTGCCGGATACGATTACATTGTCTCTCCATCGGGAAGTTGCACCTTGCACATCAAACATCATCTGCATGGAACCAATGAAACAGCGGCTACAGAGATTCGCTCGCGCATCTACGAACTCACCGAATTCCTGACAGACGTGCTCAAAATATCGACTCTGGAAGCAACATTTCCGTATCGGGTTGGGTTGCACCAGAGTTGCCACGGACAGCGTGGCTTGCATTTGGCGCAAATGTCAGAACTGGTTGCCCCTCCCTATTCTAAACCAGTCCAGTTGCTTAATCTGGTAAAAGATCTGGAATTGATTCAGCTCGACCGGCGTGACGAATGCTGCGGTTTCGGTGGTACGTTTTGCGTGACCGAAGAAGCTGTATCAGCCAAGATGGGTAAAGATCGCGTGGCTGACCACCTCCGTCATGGAGTTCACTACATTACAGGGGTAGACGTGTCGTGCCTGATGCATATGGAAGGTATACTGAAGCGGGCCAACTCGAACGTACAGGTTAAACACATTGCCGAAATCCTGACGGCTACGGTATAAATAAGTTAATGGTTTCATGTTCCAAGTTTCAGGTTAGTCAGTAGCAACCAGTCTGAAACGTGGAACATGAAACTTGAAACCTGAACCAACATGAACCAGCTAAATCTAGATCACGCTCATGCCGCCATTGAGTTCAATAAAAACGAACCCAGGGTCGATTGGCACGACGAAACGCTTTGGTTTGTCCGCACAAAACGCGACCGTGCGGTAGCCCAGCTACCCGAGTGGGAGCAGTTGCGTGAGGCAGCTTCGCAGATAAAAAATCATGTGCTATCCAACATGCACGATTTACTGGCGCAGTTTGAAGAAAACGCCAAACGCAACGGCATTACAGTTCACTGGGCCACTGATGGAGCTGAACATAATGCCATCATTCATGACCTGATTCAAAAGGCTGGAGCCACTCGAATGGTCAAATCGAAGTCGATGCTGACCGAAGAGTGCCACCTCAATGATTATCTGACACGGCATGGTATTGAGGTGATTGATAGTGACTTAGGCGAGCGCATCGTGCAAATGCGAAAGGAACCTCCTTCGCATATTGTCTTGCCTGCCATTCACTTGACCAAGGCCGATGTTGGCGAAACTTTTCATGAACACCTCGGTACCGAAAAAGGCGCTACCGATCCTCAATATTTGACCGAAGCGGCTCGTCAGCACCTTCGCGAGACGTTCCTGACCCGAAAAGTAGCTCTAACGGGTGTCAACTTCGCTATTGCCGAAACCGGCGGATTTGTCGTTTGTACCAACGAAGGCAACGCTGATATGGGCGCTCATCTGGCCGATGTGCATATTGCGGCTATGGGTTTTGAAAAAATTATTCCCCGTGCTGAGCATCTGGGTGTTTTCCTGCGATTACTGGCTCGGTCGGCAACAGGGCAGCCTATCACAACGTTTTCGAGCCATTTTCATCGCCCGCGACCTGGCCAGGAAATGCACATTGTTATTGTCGATAACGGACGCAGTCGCCAACTGGGCCGACCTGATTTTCGAAATTCACTCAAGTGCATCCGGTGTGCGGCTTGCATGAACACGTGTCCAGTTTACCGGCGATCGGGTGGGCATAGCTACCACAGTGCTGTGGCTGGGCCAATTGGCTCTATTCTGGCACCCAACCTGGATATGAAACTGAACGCCGATCTGCCCTTTGCATCAACGCTTTGTGGGTCATGTTCGAACGTGTGTCCGGTGAAGATTGACATCCATGACCAGCTTTACAAATGGCGCCAGGTGCTTATGCAGGAAGGCTACGGGCCAACGTCAAAAACCGTGTCGATGAAGGCAATGGCCACGGTGCTGGAATCGCCCCGACTGTATCGGATGGCTGGTAAAGTAGGGCGGGGTGTGTTACGATTTGCGCCCGTTACGGTCGAAAATCGCTTCAATCCGTGGTATAATCAGCGTGAAATGCCCGAGCCACCTGCCGAGAGTTTCCGCGACTGGTACATTAACAACAAAAAAGCATGACCACCCGCGAAAAAATTCTGGCTAGTATTCAGGCCAATCAGCCTTCGTTAATGCCACTTCCGGAGCAGTTTACATTTACATCCCTGTTCCCGGATCTGACGAAGCAATTCAGTGATTCGCTGGCGTTTGTTGGTGGTATGGCTGTTGTTGTTCCCGACTATAAAGCCATTGAAGCTCATTTGAAAGAGCATTATCCTGCGCTCACAAACGTGGCAACGACCTGTCCTGAATTGGCACATATGGCCGATGTTATACTGGACGTTGCCGATCCGCACGAGTTATCTGGGCTGAATCTGACCATTATTGAAGGTCCGCTAGCCGTTGCGGAAAATGCCGCTATCTGGGTCGATGAACGTCAACTGCCGCATCGTGTAGTGCCAATGATTACGCAGTATTTAGTCATTATAATTCGGCAGTCAACCATTGTGGCCAACATGCATGATGCCTATAAGAAAATACAGGTTGATACAACTGGATTCGGTACGTTTATCAGCGGCCCTTCCAAAACGGCTGACATTGAGCAGAGCTTAGTGATTGGCGCCCACGGTGCCCGTTCGCTGATCGTTTATATTTTGCCCTGATGATGGCGCAAGGCTCTGGCCTTGTGTCAATTATTCTCCGGCCTCCGGCCGATTTAGATAATAGACTTTAATACCGGCCAGAGGTCGAAAAATAGTCGGCACAAGGCCAGAGCCTTGCGCCATCGGTTCTAAGAAAAATTACATCGACGCTGGTAGATGCCCGGCGTCGATTTCTTTATGTATTAAGCCGATTTTAATCTCTAATTCCCAACTGATTCGAGCCGATTCATCAGGGCGGGCTACTCAACTATGCACCAGATTGCTCTACGCTTTCACATACTTCTCTTCCTTTTATTACCAACGATGACCTTCGCCCAAGTCAGTAAAACCGAGCATTCGGTTTGGATTCGGGGTGTATTCATTGATGAAGATAATAAGCCCATACCGTTTGCTTCTATAGCGCTCTATCAGGCTACTGGATCTGTTCTGGTGACGGGCGTCGTATCGGATGATGCCGGAAAATTTGAATTGCAGACCAAGCCCGGCCACTATTACCTGAAAGTGACGGCTTTGTCGTATCAGGATAAGACAATTCCCGACATCCATATAGTTAATCAGGACTTGCAAATCGGCACATCTGTACTTAAATCCAGCGCGAAAAAACTGGAGGAAGTCGTTGTGAAAGGCGAAAAAAGCCAGATGGAATTATCACTGGACAAACGAATTTTCAACGTTGGTAAAGACTTAGCGAATGCTGGTGGTACCGCGTCGGATATTCTGAAAAACATTCCATCGGTGGCCGTCGATGGAGATGGCAATGTTAGTTTGCGCGGGAGTAACAGCGTTCGTATTCTGATTGATGGAAAGCCATCTGGTTTAGTGAGCCTCAAAGGTGGAGCTGGCCTACAGCAATTACAGGGCAGTATGGTAGAACGGGTTGAGGTGATTACGAATCCATCGGCCCGGTACGAAGCTGAAGGCATGGGCGGTATTATCAACATCGTCCTGAAGAAAGAACGGAAAGAAGGCTTCAACGGCTCATTCGATGTGATTACGGGTAATCCGGCCAATTTTGGGGCAGCAGCTAACGTCAATTACCGACGTAAAAACCTGAATTTCTTCATCAATTACACAGCCTCTTACCGCAACACACCCGGTCGAAGTTCGCTCTATCAGGAAGTGTATAGCAATGACACAACCTTTGCTTACAGCCAAAGCTCGACCTATAAATTGAAAGGGCAAAACAACAATGCCCGCGCCGGGATTGACTATTTCTTCAATCCTAAAAGTATTTTGACGGCCTCATACACATGGCGCCTTAGTAAAGGCAAACGTTTTTCTGATATCCAGTACCTTGATTATCTGCCTAATACGAAGACACTACAAACGATTACCAATCGAACGCAGGACGAAACGGAAACGGAGCCTAATTCGGAGTACGTGATCAGCTACAAAAAGACCTTTGCCCGTGAAGGTCACGAACTCACTGCTGACGTACGCTATCTGGATAACTGGGAAAAATCGGATCAGTATTTTGCTCAGCAAACAATTCTGCCCAACGGAGCTCCTTCTGGCATTCCGAGTACATTACAACGGGCAATAAATGATGAAACTGAAAAGCAGTTTTTGGTGCAGGTTGATTATGTCCGTCCATTTAAAAAAGATGGGAAACTGGAAGGGGGATTGCGCAGTAGCACCCGGAATATGACGAACGATTATACCGTTATTCAGCAGAACTCCGACGGGAGCTGGTTTCAACTCCCTAACCTGACCAACAATTTTTTGTATGAGGAAAAGATCAATGCGCTGTACGGAATCGTAGGGAATAAGATTCGAAAGTTTTCTTACCAATTGGGGCTTCGGGCAGAGTGGACTGGAGTGACTACCACCCTGAAACAAACCAATGATGTAAATCCCCGTAGTTATGCTAACCTGTTTCCAAGCATACACGCTACGTACGATTTGCCCAGCCAGCACGCCTTGCAAATTAGCTACAGCCGCCGGGTACGACGGCCACAATACAATGATTTGAGTCCGTTTATGACGTTCAGTGATAACCGAAATTTCTTCAGTGGTAACCCCGACCTAAATCCTGAATTTACCGACGCCTTTGAAATCGGGCATATTAAATATGTAGAAAAAGGGTCGATTAGCTCGTCGATTTATTACCGGTACACCACGGGCAAAATTATCCGAATTCGCCGGGTAAATGATCAGGGCTTTTCAACGACCCGCCCCGAAAACCTAGCTACCGAAGACTCATATGGGGCTGAATTTGCCGGTTCATATGCGCTCTATAAATGGTGGAAACTCGACGGCAGTGTCAATTTTTTTAGAGCTACTACAAATGGAGGTAATCTGGATGTAAGCTATCAGAGTGATACATACAGCTGGTTTACCCGCATGACTTCCCGATTTACGATCTGGCGGAATACTGATTTCCAGATGCGGGGTAACTACGAAGCTCCACAAAAAACACCCCAGGGCACCCGACAGGCTATTGCTACACTGGACTTATCGGTTAGTAAAGATATTCTTAAAAACAACGGTACGTTGGTTCTCAATGTTCTCGACGTATTTAATTCCCGTCGGTACCGCTCCATTACCGAAGGAGCTAACTTCTATACCGAAAGCAGCTCACAGGGGCGCTTACGGCAGATCAATCTGACATTCAACTACCGTTTGCATCAGGCCAAAAAGAAGCTGAAAGAGCCAGGCGAAGGGGAGTTTTAGTTAGAAAACATTTATGGATTTTTAGACACTTATACGTATTACTTAATAAGTTTCCGTTAACACTAGGTAAAAATTATCGACTTTTGCTTTTCAAATAACGATTGCCCCAAGTAGAGGCAATTGGGGAAAAACAGATAACATTTACCAATTATGCCAATGAAACTTATTGTGCTTACTCTTGTTGTTTTTTGCAGTTTAGTTGCCGTAACCACCAATAGTGTTGCTCAAAGTAAAGATCAAACTGCTGTTAGTCAGGCTGTTGAGCATTTGAGATTATTGATGATTTCTCCAGATAAAGCTAAATTAGAAGCCATTGCCGCCGATGATTTAAGTTATGGACATTCGAGTGGAAAAATTGAAGATAAAGCCGCGTTTGTGGAGGCACTAACAAGCGGTACGTCTGATTTCGTAAGTATCGAGTTAGTTGATCAGACGATTACAGTTGTTGATAATACGGCTCTGGTTCGCCATAAATTGATGGGTGAGACGCTTGATAAAGGCAAACCAGGGCAGGTGAAACTGAGTGTACTGCTGGTGTGGATTAAGCAGAAAGGAAACTGGAAATTATTAGCCCGTCAAGCTGTAAAAATCTAGTCGGAAATCCCGCTAAACTAAATAAGCCCATCAGACATCTGGTGGGCTTATCCTGTAACAAACCTATGATAAAACGTATTGTACAAAATAAGTTAGTTTTTTGGTACGAACTCTCCTGAACTCACCTGCCTGATTCTCAAATAAATATTGCCTGGCTATCGCTACTTCTTCTGCGTCAGTTGCAATGAACTATCGTTGATTTCAAACGTGTGCTTTTTTAGCATATTTATAACTTCGGCACCTGCTAACAATGCAGGCCCATAACCGTGAGCCGCGTAGGGATTAATGGGGCGGTGGTAATAAAACGCTGGATCAAAACCCATACCCGTGCCTACACAAACACCCTCAACCTGACCGCCTTGGGTAACTTTGGTAGCTACCGCATTCCAGCCTAATAAAGCCGCCGGAGCGTAGGCTAAAGGATCGAGCCAACCCCGGTTAATCGCTCTCGCGAAACAATAAACATAAATGGCCGTGGCCGATGTTTCCAGATAAGAATCATTACGATCAAGTAGTTGATGCCAGAAGCCTGAACCCGATTGTTGAGCGGCTAACCCTTTGGCATGTGCTTTCAGTAAATCCAGAATAGCTGGTCGGCCGGGATGGTTTTCGGGTAGTACATCCAGCAGCTCCACCGCAGTTAAAATTCCCCAGCCATTAGCCCTTCCCCAATGAAACTCTGGATGAACAGCCATGCCTTCGACCCAACCGTGCATATATAATCCTTTCTGAGGATTGAACATCCGCTTGGCAAACTGAGTAACCTGCTTCACCGCTTCATCATAATATTTCTGGTCGCCGGTGAGTTTGCCCATTTGGGCTAATGCCGGAACGCTCATGAACAGATCATCGAGCCAGAGCGTGTTAGGCTGCGGACGATTGCGAGCCAGTGTACCGTCGGCTAAGCGAAATTCTTTCGTTTGGATATAATTGATGTAGTTATCAATGAGTGGCCGCAAATCGGCTTTTATGCCACCCGCCCGACTCGCTTTGATCATAGCTGCACACATAGCCCCGGCATCATCGAGTGCGTGTGGGACCAATACCGACCGCATGGGTGTGTTTGCTTTTGGATCGGCTAGTACCTGAGCCCGGAAATACGGCACCTGATCCGCAATAAATTGGAGTCGTTTGTTAGTGTAATCGGCATAGCGGGCGTCGCCAGTGGCTTCGCTGGCGAGTAGCATTCCCGTATACGTAACACCCCATTCGTAGCTGATTAGCCGAAAATCACCAGGTTTGAAAATGGCATTCGGATTAAACGCACCTCCCGACGGGATGTCTTTCTTCGTCTCCTTGTCAATAAGTTGGGTTGGTGTATTGGCATCCAGATAGGTATAAATCCGCCGTAACACTCCCGTTACTTCATCGACCTTAGGCTGACCATATGGAACGGGGTAATCGGGCTGCAACAGGTGCAAAGGTGTCGTGGAATCATTGGCTTTTGGCGCACCGGGCTGAGCATGAAGCGTAAGGCTAATGCCTAAAGCCGCTATAAAAAAGGGGATACGTGAGGAGAAGGTAAGCATAAAACGATGATAAATACGTACGGAGTCAAGGTGTTTGGAGCAGGATTGATCCTATAAGCTAGGTTTCAATACAGTTTCCGCATCAAATATTACAAAACTCTGTTTGAGTTCTATCATGCACCCTCCTGTGAAGGGTAATTTTTCATCGTTTTATGCTGCTTTCTGGAAGTGGAAATTAGTGTAAAAAACTGAAGTGTCTACTGAAAAATCGAATACCAAAATAGGCATAAACGAGTAATACACCTGTTTCGAGAATAGATTCGATTAAGCTGTGATGATTAACTCCATTAGTATAATCCTGTAACCAATCAATTAATATGACGAAAAAGCCGATGAACGTGGCTATCGATCCGAGTATAAACAACAAAATCAGTAATTTCCTATTCATTTTTTTAAATTAGTCAAAGCGAATTAGAGATGGCCATATGTGACACGAACTATGACATCTACTTCACTATAGAGTTTAATCAGAACCCCATTTTTTTGTTAATAGTAGTAACTCATTGATCAAAACTAGGATTATATAGTCTGTAATTCGAATGATCGCGCAAGGTAGGTAGTTTTAGTAAATTAGTTACTAAAGGTAGTTGCTGAAGAATTTTCAAAACCTGGAAAGCCTGCCCTGAATTAACAATGGGTATAGGCAAGTAAAGAATAGCCTTTTTAATAAATTGTTCTCGTAAGTTAGTTTTTGTTAGTATGATTGCTGTTGTTCAGCGTGTTTCACACGCTTCGGTTACCATTGAAAATCAGATAAAAGGCCAGATTGGAACAGGCTTTTTAGTTTTACTTGGCATTACCCATACCGATACTCATGAGGATGTGGAGTGGCTTAGCCGGAAACTAATTGGCATGCGTATTTTTAGCGATGCCGATGGTAAAATGAACCTGGACCTAGCTGCTGTGGATGGTAGTATTTTATTGATCAGCCAGTTTACACTTCATGCCAGTACCAAAAAAGGGAATCGACCCAGTTTTATTGAAGCTGCCCGCCCGGATGTAGCCATACCACTTTATGAAGCCATGATTGCTCAATTATCAATAGACCTGGGCAAGCCAATCCAGACTGGTGAGTTTGGAGCTGATATGAAAGTGTCGTTACTCAATGATGGACCTGTTACTATTTTAATAGACTCGAAAAATAGGATTTAGTCTAGTTATAGTACCGATTTATGCCAGCTATACGTTACTTTTACTGAAACCAGCCCTTGCCTGTTGTCACAACTGACTGTACAGGTAAATAGCCGAATGGATTTTCTGCCCGCCAACATAAGCGCCTACGCGGAAGCGTTTACCTCGCCCGAAACTGAGTTGCTGCATCAACTTAATCGTAATACCCGTGCTCATATCATAGCCCCCCGAATGTTGTCGGGGCATATGCAAGGCCGTTTTTTGTCGATGATCTCCTGGATGATTCGTCCGCGTCGAATTCTCGAAATTGGTACTTATACGGGCTATTCTGCCCTTTGTTTAGCCGAAGGATTAACGGACGATGGTCTATTAATTACCATTGATCATAACGAAGAACTCGAAGACTTTGCCCGATCTTACTGGGAACAATCGCCTTTAAAGGATAAGCTGGATTTTCGACTCGGTGTGGCAGTCGATATAATTCCAACCCTCAACGAAACGTTTGATCTAGTATTTATCGACGCCGATAAACGCAATAATTCAGTCTATTTTGATCTCATTTTGGATAAAGTCAGACCGGGTGGTTTCATTTTGGCCGACAATGTTTTATGGAGTGGCAAGGTTGTTGAATCAGTAAAATCATCGGACCTTGATACAATGGCGGTGCTGGCTTTTAACCAAAAAGTTCAGGACGATTCGCGCGTAGAAAATGTGCTCTTGCCCGTCCGGGACGGGATTATGGTGATGCGAAAACGATAAGTGCGATTGACAAAATGAGCCGCCATTGCGGTATGATTTATGAAAAAACGAATTCATTTAGTAACGCTTCTTTTTCTGTTGACAGGCTTCATGGCATCGGCGCAAGTGAGCGTGCCAACGGTGCCGGAACAACTGACCTTTGCCGATATATCGGTGCAGTTAGATCCCGACGCCCGCCGTATTGTACAACAGGATGTCAACGCGCTTATGGCAAATCGGCAGTACTGGGTCGCCAAACTTGATCGGGTAGTGCTTTATTTCCCAATGATTGAAGCTATCCTGATTGACGAAGATGTACCCACTGATTTTAAATACCTTGCCGTTCAGGAAAGCTCACTTACGCCCGATGCCGTATCGTCGTCGACAGCCGTAGGATACTGGCAGTTCAAACGCGAGACCGCCATGGACAATGGCATGCGCGTAGATGACGTAGTGGATGAGCGAAAGAGCATTACGGCCTCTACGCACGGAGCCTCTAAGTATTTGAAACGAAGTAATTCTCAATTTAATAACTGGGTAGCCTCCCTCTATTCCTATTACCTCGGTGCGGGAGGTATCGCTAAGTTAATTCCGCCCGATTGGTCGTATGCTCGTGAAGTAGCGCTTGATGGCCATACTGATCGCTATATTTTACGATTCTTTGCCCATAAAATTGCCATCGAAAATGCGCTTCAAACCCACCAGACCAGCAATCGATTTGCGCTGATCGAGTATCCGAACGGAGGGGGTAAAAGCATGAAGGCAATCGCCGAAGAATTGAGTGTTGATGAGTTTGAGCTTCGCAAGTATAATCGTTGGGTATTGGGCGATGCAGTACCTACCGATAAAGCCTACGTAATGGCGATACCGGTAGCGAGTAATCAGATCAATGATGTACGGCAGAAAATAGTTAATGTAGATGCCAAAAAGACCCCCGATTTTGTTCAGAATGACGTTGGATTTCCAGTTTTGCGCCGAGTAACAACGGGCCTGAGTAGTAAGAACGACCCCATTTTGTACGAGATTAATGGCTTGCCAGGTATTCAGGCTCAGGCGGGCGACAACGCGGCATCGCTGTCACGAAAAGCGAAGATTAGTCTGTCGAGCTTTTTGCGCTACAACGATATGAGCGACCGCGATCCGGTGATTGTCAATGATGTATATTATCTGGCTAAGAAACGAAAAAAGGCCCTGGTTCCTTTTCACACTGTTCGTGAAGATGAAACGGCTCGTAGTATATCGCAGCGCTATGGTATCCGGCTTAAAAAACTGATGCGTTATAATCGTCTGGATCGCGTTCAGAAACTGGCAACAGGACGGGTAATGTGGCTTCGTGATCGCAGACCCAGCAACAAACCTGTCGAGATTATTAACGCACCAACTCCTCCTGTTTACGATCAGACGCCAACACCTCCCACTCGGTCAGATGTAGCCGCAAATACACCTGCAGGTGGTGTTCCCCGCTCTGTAAGTGGTAGTGAGAGCGTACCCCGAAACCCATCCGAACGAAAACTGTATCAGCCTAAACTGGTCGGCGGTGGCGTAACCCCGAACGATGGTACCTCTGAACCGGCAACGGCTCCACAGCCAGAGTCAACCCGACCAACCACACCGCCAACAAACAGCCGTTCGGTGCCAGCGCCTGTTTCTACAACGAGTAGTAATGATGGATCGCAACGCGTTGTCATTGTTCGTACACCTGATGGATCGCAGCCTACGAAATCAGTGCCAGTTGCCACTATGCCTGAGCAGGATAAAACGGCCAATAGCTCTACGATACCGCAGAAAGCCAAACCTGCCGATACGTATGCTACTACACAGCGTCCTAAATCTACTCCGGCCGCCGACATCGACATGGGTCGACCAGAAACAAGTAAAGATGAAGGTCCTCGTGAACAACAGGCAGATGGCTCATTGACCGTGCCTTCTGCTGTGCCACCAACGAAAGCACCACCTCGTCCGGCTGCCAAAGTAGAAACACGATCAACAATACCTGTTACCACAACCTCTGAACCTAAACCCGTTTCTCCTTCAGTAACCAATCGTTCCGCTGCTACGCATACGGTCGAAGCGGGCCAAACGTATTATAGTATTTCGAAACTACATGGGCTAACCGTTGATGAACTACTTGCACTCAACAATCTGACAACCAATGACAAACTTGAGGTTGGTCAGCAACTAGCGGTTAAGCCTACTCCGGGCGGTCGACTTGTGCAACCCTCTTCAACTGCCAAAACGGCTACACCAACAGAATCGTCGGCAGTAACGTATCACACCGTTGCGAAGGGCGAAACCATGTTCCGTATTTCTCAGATTTATGGCGTAAGCATTGAACAGATTCAGGCCTGGAATAATCTGTCGGATGTAGGCGTGAAATTGGGCCAGAAAATCAAGATTGTAAAACCGTAGTTTCTTCTCTAGTTGAAGATACAAAAAGCCACTTCGGACAGGAGTGGCTTTTTGTATTGTTCGCTGCATAGTATCTTTACTATAGGATAGGCTGGTTTCCTGCGGAATGTTCTGGTAGAGAATCGCCCATCACCGTCTTACAACTATGATTCTGATTGACAATACCTGCATCAGCGATGACGTTGCTGAAAAATTCTTCGTCTGTAATTTAGATAAATGCAAAGGCGCCTGCTGCGTGGAAGGGGATATGGGAGCCCCGCTTGAGGGCGATGAACCCGCAATTCTGGATCGAATTTATGAAGACATAAAACCGTATCTCTCACCTGAAGGTATTCGGGTTATTGAGCAGAAAGGAGGTTATGAACCTGATGAACACGGTGGTTTCGTGACCAATACAGTGGGTGGTCGGGAGTGCGTATATGCCACCTGGAATGACAAGGGTATTCTTAAATGTGGTATCGAAGAAGCCTATAATGAGGGTAAAGTCGATTGGAAGAAACCCATCTCCTGTCATTTGTATCCGATTCGGGTTACCAAGTATGAATCATTTCATGCGCTGAACTACGACCGTTGGCCTATCTGTAGTCCTGCCTGTAGCTTCGGTGAACAACTAAACGTACCGATCTACAAATTTGTCCGCGAAGCGCTTGTTCGGGCTTACGGTGAAGAATGGTACAGCCGGTTGTCAAAGGCTATTGAAGAGAAAGAATAAATACCTCTTCGATCTAGCTATGGAACAACGTGATTATTTTGAGGAGGTATATGAAGTCGTGCGGTTAATACCCAAAGGCCGCGTCACGAATTATGGAACCATTGCCCGCTACTTAAGCCTACGGGCGGGTGCCCGAATGGTAGGCTGGGCCATGAACGGTTGTCATAACCGCCCCGACGTGCCCGCTCATCGGGTTGTTAACAGTGTGGGTGTGCTATCAGGCAAGCATTTCTTCGGTGAGCCCGATGTCATGCAGCGCCTGCTCGAATCCGAGGGCGTACAGGTCAAAAATGATAAGGTTGTTGACTTTAAAAAAGTCTTCTGGGACCCTGCCGTGGAGTTGGCTTTGTAGGAGTGGTTTTAAACTACCTGACTCTTTTGCTCTACCACTTCCAGTAAAGACGATACCACATCCTGTAATTCCTGAACCAAAACTGGGTCGGTTACTCGATCATCAGCTCCCAATCGTTGCCGAATGAAGGGCACAATGAGCGACGCCTTCTCTGGGGTTTGTGCCATTAAAACCTCCAACGTATGCGACAGCGACGCATGTGCCCGCATGCCACCCGTATCCGATGGGCCTGCGCTGATAATGCCAACTGGTTTATAGACGAACTCACCCGATGAGGCAATCCAATCAAGCATATTTTTCAGAACACCTGGCATACCGTGAATGTATTCTGGCGTACAGATGATTACAGCATCGGCTTCCCGAAGTTGAGTCCGTAGATTAATGACCGCTTCTGGTGCCTGATCGGTATCGCGTTCGGGGCTGAAATGAGGAAGGTTATCGAGGCCGTCGTAGAGCGTGACAGTTATCGTTGAAGGAGCTAATTCGGCAATGGCCCGTAAGAGTGATGTATTGGTGGAAGCCGCCCGCAGGCTACCCGATATAGCGAGAAATTTCATTCGTGTTGGCGTTAATATCTATCGCAACACTTTCGTGATCTCGTTTAGTTTCTCCATTTTTTGCACAAAATCACCTTTGAGCTGATTACGAATGGCGGTCAGATTGTCGAGCGTTTCCTGCAAGCTATCGGGTAGAATATCTTCCAATACTTCGCGGAATCGTTTGGCGAAAGTGGGTGATTTGCCGTTGGTGGAGATGGCGATTTTTAAGTCGCCTTTCTTGACAACTGAACTCAGGTAGAAGTCGCACAACTCGGGCGTATCGGCTACGTTCACCAGAATTCGCTGGCGTTTACAATCGGACTGTACCTGCCGGTTAACGGCCTTATCATTCGTACCAACAATGACTAAGTCTTTACTGGAGAGGTAAATTTCGTGATAAGATTCCTGAATCAGTTGTAGCTTGGGAAACTGACGGGCCATTTCCCGAATTTCGTCTCGTATGTCAGGTGCAACAAGCGTGACTCGGGCTTCTGGTGAATTAGCCAGTAAAGCGGTCAGTTTTTCCAGACCTACATAACCTCCACCCACGATGAGCACATGCAGGTTCTCAGCCTTGACGAAAATAGGGAAGAGGGTATTCATGAAAAAGTTGTAAGGAATGAGTTAACAAGCTGTAAGTAAGAAGTCAAGAACCGATAATTGGCCTGTTGACAAACTTACAACTTGTTAACTTATTCCTTACAACTTACTTCTTTGCAACGTATTAAAACTTAAACCCTAGATTAACACCCAGAATTCGACGTTTGCTGTTACCGCTAGTGAGTACATCGGCGAATCCGTAGTGGTACACGAAGTCCAGCATGATTGGGCCTGCATCGAAGCCAAGATTAACCAGGCCATTGATGGTTGCCGCCTGAAAATCAGCATTACCTAAGTTGAAATCGTTTTTGTCGGTGCTGAGTGGGGTAGCATACTCACCACCAACTGCCAAACGAACCGCCGATACACCCCGATCTGACTGGGCTAATTTGACGCCTATATACGCTGGAATGTGCAAATACCGTTGGTCGATGTTGGCAGTAATATCGCTGACACCGTTTACCTGACCATCGCCCGGTTTAAAGAATTGCGAACTAGACGCCAGATATTCGGCCCCGATCTGACCATAGATGCGTCCACCAGCCCGTACCAGAAAGCCCAGCTGATAACCCAGCCGACCGGTTAAGCCCTGCCCATTTACGGTTTCACCCTCAAAACGGGTTGAATTAGCACCCCCATAAACACCAAATGTAAAGTGCTTATAATTCTGATGATGTTCCTGACGTTCAGAGACTTCCTGGCTACGTTGTCCATCTTCAAACCCTTCGTCGTAAGCTTTGCTCAGATCACGTTCGTCAAACTGGCGATTATCACCAATTCGGCCTTCGTAGCGATTGTCATAGCGTGGGTATTCCTCGTTTCGGCGATTATATTCACGTCGTTCATCAATGGCATTATTGTATTGCCGTTCGTCCCGCTGATTGTAGCGACGCTGGTCCCGGCTATCATTTCGGTTGTAATCGTATCGGTCATTATTGGAATTTTGCTGGCCCAATACGAAACTCGTACTGCAGACTCCTGCCACGAGTAAAGCTGTTTTTGTGAAAGTTTTCATAACCTGTTGAGTTGAGTAAAATGAATACATAGATTCAATTCTAAAACCGTTCAATATGGAGGAATGTTTGTGTAATCATGTCTGAAGGCCATTTTTGCCTAATCATTCCTATAAAAAAAGCCGCCTTCATTGAAAGGCGGCTTTGCTTTGGTCTCCCTTAGGCAGTTTTAAAACTTGAACCCTACACTGGCGCTCAGTATCCGACGTTGCGAACCTGCAAAACCGGTTGATGTAGTGGTGCCATTGGTTGGATTTTTGATCGAATCGCTCAATCCATAGTGGTAAGTCAGGTCAATGAGCAGTGGCCCAATATCGAAACCTAATTGGCCTAAGCCATTGAATGTCCCACTTTTAATCTCTGCATTGGTCAGGTTGAAGTTGCCACTGTTGGAATTGATCCGATTGGCATATTCAAGACCAACCTGCAACCGGATCGCCGAAATTCCCCGATCGGACTGAAGCAGTTTGTAGCCGATGTAAACCGGAATCTGAACGTACTGAATGTTGATCTGATCCTGAATTTGGCTAGCTGACTGACCGTCTCCTTTGGTAAAATAGTTCGAACTGGAGGCAAAGTATTCAGCACCAAGTTGACCGAAGAGCCGGCCACCACCCCGTACGAAGAAACCAGCCTGATAGCCCACACGCCCCGATATATCGCCACCCGTCGATTCACCTTTAAGCTTGGTTGAGTTTAAACCAGCATAAATACCAAATACGAAGTTTTTGTAATCTTTCGCTTTCGTACGTGCCGGACGCTCGGTTGTCGAATACGTTTCCGTCGAGACTGTCGTCGTTGTACCATCGGCAGGTGTTGCCATACTGTTCGTCGAATAGTTTCCGTTCGTGGTTGACGAATTACTATTCGTTGCGTTATTGTCCATCGTCGAATTGCTGTTCGTCATCGGACTCGTTGGTGCTGGGCTGTTGAGTGAACCCGTACTATCGGTTGTCATTTGCGATGAGTACGTAGAATTCGTCGGTGTACTCATCGTAGTCGAATTCGTTGTGGTCGTGGTTTGGGCATTCACGAGCCCGATACCACACAGGCATGCTGCCAGGAGGGAGAATTGCGTTTTCATAATTTTTTTCTCGTTGAGTGTATAACTAAAAAAAGGTGTAGCCTAGACTACACCCCATTAACAGGCCATTACTTAGCAATGTTTTGAACTATTTCAATTTTAATAAACGCAGAGTTACAAAACACATAGAGCGAATAGGGCTCGATTTGACTGATTTCTCTGTGATTCTGTTTCGTTATATTCAATTGGAATTACTCGTTTCGCATTGATTTAAACGCGTTCATTAAACCATTTGTCGAGCTGTCGTGCGAGCTAACCGGTGCGTCGTCCTGCAACTCAGGCAGAATACGACTGGCCAATTGCTTGCCCAGTTCAACACCCCACTGATCGAAGCTAAAAATGTCCCAAATAACGCCCTGGGTGAAGATTTTGTGTTCGTACATGGCAATCAGACTGCCAAGCGTATAGGGTGTTAATTTCTTAAACAGGATAGAATTTGTGGGGCGATTTCCCGAAAACATCTTGAAAGGTGTCAACGCTTTGATCTCCTCTTCACTCTTTCCTGTCTTGCGTAATTCTTCGGCCGCTTCGGCTTCCGTTTTGCCGTTCATGAGCGCTTCTGTTTGCGCAAAATAATTGGCCATTAAAATTTTGTGATGCTCACCAATGGGCCGTTGGCTCACTGCTGGGGCCAGAAAATCGCACGGAATTAATTTGGTTCCCTGGTGAATCAACTGATAAAACGCGTGCTGGCCATTGGTTCCCGGTTCACCCCAGATAATGGGACCGGTTTGGTAATCGACAGGATGGCCAGCCCTATCAACCGATTTGCCGTTGCTTTCCATATCGCCTTGTTGGAAATAGGCGGCAAAACGGTGCATATATTGGTCGTAAGGCAAAATAGCCTCGGTTTGGGCACCAAAGAAATTGTTGTACCAGATACCCACTAATCCCAGAATAACGGGCAGGTTCTGGTCGAGGGGTGTATCGCGAAAATGCAGGTCCATAGCATGAGCACCATCCAGCAACTCCTCAAATTTGTCGAAGCCGACATAGAGTGCAATCGACAGGCCGATGGCCGACCAGAGCGAGTACCGGCCACCAACCCAATCCCAGAAACCGAACATATTGTCGAGGTCGATGCCGAATTTTTCAACGTCTTTCTGGTTCGTCGAGAGGGCCGCAAAATGCTTGGCAATAGCGGCTTCATCTTTGGCGGCCTCTAAAAACCACTGACGCGCCGTTTGGGCATTCGTCATGGTCTCCTGCGTCGTAAAGGTTTTCGACGCAATCAGAAACAGCGTCGTTTCGGGTTTGACGGTTTGCAACGTTTCGTAGATGTGTACACCGTCTACGTTCGAGACGAAGTGAACGCGCAGTTTTTTGTCGTCGGCATAGGGTTTCAGGGCTTCTGTCACCATAACCGGGCCGAGGTCGGAACCTCCGATGCCGATGTTCACGACATCCGTAATGGCCTCACCCGTATACCCTTTCCACTCGCCCGACCGAATCCGTTCCGTGAACGATTTCATGTGGTCGAGCACCGCATTCACATCCGGCATAACATCCACACCATCTACCAGAATAGGTGCATTGGAGCGATTACGCAGCGCAACGTGTAGTACAGCACGATCTTCAGTCCGGTTGATTTTATCGCCCGAGAACATCTTGCCAATGGCATTTTTTAATTCGGCCTGTTCGGCTAGTTGTACAAGCAGATCAAGTGTGTCGGCAGTGATCCGATTTTTTGAAAAATCGAGCAGAATATCCTCAAACCGGCGTGTGAATTTGTTAAACCGTTCCGGGTCTTCGGCAAACAAATCGCGTAGATGGCGAACTTTCAGGCCATCGTAATGAGCTTGTAGTTGGGCATAAGCCGGTAAGTCGGTAAATCGGTGATTGGCGAGCATAAGGGGTTTTATGTTTCAGGTTCTAAGTTCCAGGTTAACGGTTGCCAGAGTTACTGACGCATCAGCTAACCTGGAACTTGGAGCCTGAAACTCGAAACTCATTTCACTGGCGCGAATATCGTGAATCCCCGCAATCTTTTTTCGGCTATTTTTACGCTCCTTTTCCATTCGGGATCGTTGTTTTTCGGCATCAATACATTCATTAATGAATCAAAAACTGTTCTATTCGCTAGTACTGATTGGTTTGGGGGCTTTATTCTTCATCCCGTTTTTGGGGGGCGTCCGATTGTTTGACTGGGACGAAATCAACTTCGCCGAATGTGCCCGTGAGATGATTGTTTTGGGCGACTATTTTCACGTTCATATTGATTTTAAGCCGTTTTACGAAAAACCACCGCTGTTTTTCTGGTTCCAGTCAATCCTGATGAATCTCTTTGGTATCAACGAATTTTCGGCCCGCCTGCCGAATGCAATTTGTGGTATCATTACGCTGGTCTATCTCTATCACATTGGGAAAAAACTGCACGGACACCGCTTCGGATTGCTGTGGGCACTGGCTTACTTAGGCTCGGTATTACCTCATCTTTATTTCCGGTCTGGCATCATCGACCCATTTTTTAACCTGTTTATTTTCATTAGTCTGGTCAACGTAATTTTTGCTTCCTGGAAACGCGAACGACTGGGGGGCGCTATGACTGTACCCAAAAGTGAATGGACTTATATTCTGCTAGGGGGAATTGTGCTGGGCCTAGCTATTTTAACCAAAGGGCCTGTTGCCTATCTCATTGTTGGCTTAGTATTGGGCACGTACTGGCTGTTGAATCGGTTCCGTTGGTTCATTACGCCCCTGCAATTTCTGGCGTTTACTGCAGCCGCTTCGGCAAGTTCACTAATCTGGTACGGCCTCGATATTTACCTGCATGGTCCAACACTTGTCCGCGAATTTCTGGCCTATAGCATCCGGCTGTTTAGTACACCCGATGCGGGTCATGTCGGTTTTCCGGGCTATCATATTATTATTCTGCTGATAGGTTGTTTTCCGGCCTCTATTTTCGGGATTCGGGCGTTTGGGTCATTGTTTATCGAACGGAACTACCAGCGAGAATTTCGACGATGGATGTTGATTCTATTCTGGATAGTGCTGATTCTGTTCAGTATTGTTCAATCGAAAATCGTCCATTATTCCTCGCTCTGCTATTTCCCGCTGACGTATTTCGCATCTCTAACGCTTCTGCAACTGGAAGAGCGAAAAATACAGTTTAACAACTGGATGCGAGCGGGTTTACTGGTTGTTGGCGGAATTTATGTAGCTGCTATTGCAGGCCTGCCGTTTCTAGCCCGTCGGATGGATATTGTGAAGGCGGCTGCCGATCAGGATGCATTTACGCAGGGTAATCTGAACGCGAAAGTAGAGTGGACGGGCTGGGAAGCATTTCCCGGCATATGGCTGCTTATTATTATTACGCTGGTGCTAATTTGGTACAATCAGCGCGAAATGGCCCGTGCTTCGGTGACGCTCTTCATTGGTATGGCGGTGTTCATAACCCTGACGCTCTGGTTTTTCATTGGCCGTATTGAAGGAATTTCGCAGGACGCAGCCATGCGATTTTTCGAGCGGGCACAAGGGCAGAATGTGTACGTGAAAACCTACGGATACCACAGTTACGGCCCTTATTTTTATACGCAGAAACAGCCTGTTACAAACCCAAATGAGTACAATCTCGACTGGTTACTAAAGGGGCGAATTGACAAAGATGTGTTATTCATTCGCCATGCCTCTGAGGAGCCAACCTTACTTGATTCGCTCCCCGATGTTCGAAAAACGGGCGAAGAAAATGGATTCGTTTTTTATCGGAGAAAAGCAAAGTAGGGTATAGCAAATAAGTGCTTATTTTTAGCATAACTAAACGCTTAAGGCTATGAGGAATTCATTTTTCATCCTGATCTCATGCGTATCACTTTCAGCAGCTGCTCAGTCTGTTGATAGTACAAAGACGCCAGCTCCCAAAACGAACGCATTCTCAAAATACCAACAGCCGAGCCAGTTTGGTGTACAACCCGCCCCAGTGCCTACTAAGCCCCAGGGAGCGGGGGTACAACCTGATATGGTCAAAAAGCTTGAAGATAAGCGTGTTAATTCGAGCTATCAATACGAAAATGGCCGAGTTACGGGCGGGAAAACGTCTATTCAACTGGGTAAGAAAAAAGATCAATAACAACCCGATTACGACCAATAATCGAATTTCTTCTTCGTAAAGATCGACTTGGGAATCATCGCATGAACGCCAAGCGTCTGATCAACCACCTGACTCACTTCAAAATCGACGCCCGTGCTGGCAATGGACAACGCTTCGTTGAACGTAAAGCCTAACTCATCTCTGATGAAGGCACAAGCTTCAGAAAGAGCGTTTTTCATGGCCTTATTTAGGTCTTTGTCCAGGCCAACAGCAATAAAATGGGTTGGCGTTTCGGCGCGCGGTTGTTTCAGCGCTTTGCCTTTGTGGACAATAAATTTGACGGTCAGGTTAATGGCCGTCTCGATGGCCACGCCACTTACTTCGCCATTGCCTTGAGCGCCGTGACCATCTCCGGTGGTAAATAATCCGCCCGGTACTGAAACCGGTAGGTGTAATGTCGTGCCTTTTGTTAAGTGTTTGATGTCCAGATTGCCGCCAAAGAAATTAGGTGGAATAGAGCTTTGGCGACCCATATCGGCAGGTGGCGATAGGGCCATGACGCCCATGAACGGCTTCAATGGTATTTCAAGGCCCTCTTTGAGTGTCGCCATCTTACGTTTGGCATCGTACCGGTATACGAACGTTTCCCGAGTTTTTACCTCATCGGGAATACCACCTCCACCAGGCCAGACGCTATTGACACCAAACCCAGCCGGGAAAGTCAGATCAAGGATGCGAATTTCAAGGCTGTCGCCGGGTTGCGCTTCATCGATGTAAACCGGCCCAGTCAGCATGTGTCCCCGAATGCCTGATGGTTCGGGTTTTACATTTTTTAGAATCGCGATAACTTCCTGGGCATGTTGATCGAGAGGTAGGTTATTTTTCGTATAAAACTCTTCGGGATTGGTTCGACTAACACCCGACGGATTGACTGTCTGAATTTCAACCACGTCGCCGTCTTTCACTTTGTAGACGGGCGGGACATCGGCTCCGAAATAACCCCAAACCATGTTTTCTGGTAAGGAGCGGACGACATGATCAGGTTTGACAGGCGCTGATTTGGTCGTCAGTATTTCTGTCTGTTCAGCATTGGATGGAGTGTGATCAAACGCAGTTGCGGTTAAACCGCCTGTCGACAGAATAGCCAACCCATTTCGGGTTGTTTTACGTAAAAAAGTTCGTCTGGACGTGTACATCAGGTTGTTTGATTGAGTTTGCTCAGAGAATAAGCGTAGTAAGATAATAAATCTGAGCAACTATGGATTAGATTGCCATGAACAACCAATCAATTTTGCCAGTTAAGTCGCAGAAATAACCTGAATTACTTGTGTCAGTATCACCCGTCTCAACGGCAACTTCGTCGTCTCCCAATAAATGGATCATTCTGGGGACAATCATGTTCGGTACATTTATGTCGACGCTCGATAGCAGCATTGTCAACATTGCGTTGCCGACGATAAGGCGGGATCTGAATGCGGGCGACAGTGTCGAATGGATTGTATTATGTTACCTGCTGACAACGACGAGTACGTTACTCATCATGGGTAAATTGTCGGACTGGGTTGGGCGTCGGCAGCTTTACATCACTGGCTTTTGCGTGTTTGTGCTGGGATCGTTGCTTTGTGGACTCGCCTGGAATCTATGGTCGCTGGTAAGTTTTCGCGTGCTTCAGGGATTAGGCGCTTCCATGATTTACGCCATTGGGCCAGCTATCATTGGGGATGCCTTCGCTCCTCAGGAACGCGGGCAGGCTCTTGGTCTTATGGGCTCGGTGGTGGCTGCGGGCTCTAGTGCCGGACCTGTAATTGGCGGGCTATTACTAGGAAAATTCGGCTGGTCGAGTATTTTTTTTGTGAACGTACCTATCGGCTTACTAGCCATCTGGCGGGCATGGACCATATTGCCAGAAAGCCCAAAGGTTACGAATCAACGCTTCGATCTGGTAGGAGCGGGGCTATTTCTGATTGGCGTAACTACCTTATTAACAGGTCTGGATTTTGGGCCGGAACCTCAATATGGCTGGCATGATACGCTCGTTGTTGGGTTGTTAGCTACTGGTGCGGTTTTATTGATACTTTTTCTCTTTTGGGAAATGCGGGTCAGCGAACCGATGTTGCGGCTGAGTCTATTTCGAATTCGACCGTACACCGCAGCTATTCTGGCTGCTTTTTGCGGATTCGTTGCCTCAGGAGGAAACCTATTCGTGATTCCCTTCTTTTTACAGCAATTATTAGGACTTAATCCCGAACGAGCAGGTTTAGTATTATTGGCTGGACCGTTGACACTTAGTCTGGTCGCTCCCTTAGGGGGTTATCTGTCCAGCCGAATTAGCACCCGTTGGCTGTCCAGCACTGGCTTGCTAATTACTACCTGTGGTTATTTTGCCTTTTCGTTTCTGGACACAAGTTGGGATTGGACAGATGTTATCTGGCGGAGTTCGCTTGTTAGTCTGGGTTTTGGTTTATTTCAGTCTCCCAATAGTAGCAGCGCCCTTAATGCCGCCCCGCTGGCACAACGGGGTATTGCTAGTAGCATGATCGCTTTCATGCGCAATTTGGGCTTTGTGGTCGGAATTGCCCTGGCCGCTGCGATTTGGTACAGTACGCGTAATAGCTACGCACTGGAGCATGGAGTAACGGCTGAGGCAACGGTCGCGCAACTACTTGGCATGCATTACGCCTATCTGGTAATGGCTGGTCTGGTGCTGCTAGGGGCCATTATTTCCTTTACCCGAGGGAAGCCAGCGAAGGTTTCGCCACCAGTTGTTACTGCACCAGAACTATAGCGTGAACGGCCGACCGGACCGTTCACGCTAGGAAGCTACCGCTTGGGGCCAACGGAATCATAGATGACTACTTTCTCCCACAGTTGTGCATAATTGTTGCGGAAGTCGTCGTGGATAGGGTGCTTCTGATAAGCCTCTTCATCTGCGGGACTATCGAAAAAACACAACCAGGAGTAGGTGTATTTTCGCTCAATGACATCACGGGTTGTACCGGCGGGTGTGCCAATATTTACCAGCTTGATGGTGGGACATTTAGCGAGCTTGTTTAGACCTTCCAGCAACTTGGCTTTATCGGCCTCACTACCCGGATTTTTCAGGTAAAAGAAAACGTGGTGAACAAACATTTCTTTAGGGGCTGATTCGATGACTGGCAACCCGGCACCCAGCCCGGCTGCGACGCTATTTTTGACAAAACTTCTCCGTGATTGCTCGCTCATTGGATGTTCTCGTTTTCAGATTGACAAGGAACTAGGCTCCTTTTGAAAGCAAAAATGCCAAACGATTCGTCGTCAGGCAAATCTGAACGAAAATCATATTGGTTAATAAATTCCTGCCTTTATAATTCCCGCTTTATAGTGCAGTGAGAGGCCATAAGGTGTTGCATTTTAGTCATCTGATAAACTTTTAGTCGATTTAATAGTCAATACTATTAATCCATTTACAAACCATTCACATGGATTCGGTCCATGATTCAACTTATGAAACGTATCATCATTATATTATTTGTAGGATTTGGACTGCCCACGGTGAGCCTGGCCCAAATCAAAATTAACTCTAATCTTATGCAGGCGTTGATGGAAGCTGTGGGTTCTGCCACTATATCCGATGCGCAGGTTGCCGAGCTTTCGCGCCAGGCTATCGTGGAAATGGATGCTAAAAATCCCGTAGCCGCAGCGAATGATCCTTACACTGTACGGCTCAATAAAATCGTGAGCCGCCACCATACCATCAGTGGACTACCCGTCAATTACAAAGTGTACAAAGTACCTGATGTCAACGCATTTGCAACGGCTGATGGCAGCGTACGTGTTTTTAAAGGACTAATGGACATCATGACCGATAATGAGCTACTGGCTGTTATGGGGCATGAAATCGGGCATGTGATTAATCATGACACACGTGATGCCATGAAACGATCGCTTCAACGCTCGGCCATACGGGATGCTGTGGGCTCAACATCGGGTAAATTAGGGGAGCTATCCCGGTCGCAATTAGGCGATGTTGCTGATAATCTATTGGGAGCCTCGTTTAGTCGCCAGCAGGAAACCGAAGCGGACGATTATAGTTATGGGTTTCTGAAACGCTATGGCTATAACGTTCTGGCCCTGGCTACTGCCTTCGAGAAACTGGCCAAATTAAATGGTGGACAAGGTGGTCCCACGTTCTTGTCGTCGCACCCCGATAGTCAGGCTAGAGCGCAACGCGTGCGAGATCGCGCCCGTCGGGATGGATTGGCTAAGTAAGCGCAAAGGTTGAGTTGCATCTATTCAGGCATTTAGCTTTCTTTCGGACGTAAAAACCTATTTACTCCAATGGAATCACAATCCTACCCTGAACGACAACACCCTTTTCTTACCGCCGATCAAGTCAAACGCGAGCAGGCCGCTTTCATGACCCAGGTCTATGGCTGGATGACTGTTGCCCTGCTTGTTACGGCCTCCGTCTCCGTCTGGGTGGCTAGTACCCCAGCGTTGCTGAATATCATTTTTGGCAATCGACTGGTTTTCTACGCACTCCTGATTGGTGAAGTGCTATTGGTAGTCTACTTATCGGCAGCCGTGCAGCGTGTATCGGCGAGAGCGGCAACGGCTATGTTTTTGGGCTATGCCATTATGAATGGCTTAACGCTGGCATCAATTTTTATCCTGTATACCGGCGGTTCGATAGCGTCGACTTTCTTTGTTACGGCGGGAACATTTGGCGCTATGAGTGCCTTCGGCTATTTCACCAAACGCGACCTGACTTCATTAGGTGGTTTTTTGATGATGGCCTTAATCGGTCTGATCATTGCATCGGTTGTAAATCTGTTCTGGCAGAACGAGACGCTGTACTGGATTGCTACCTACGCTGGGGTGCTGATATTTGTCGGGTTGACGGCCTACGACACTCAGAAGATTAAAGAAATGAACGTAATTGGCAATGCGGGTACCGACGAAGATCGCAAAGAAGCCATTATGGGTGCTTTACGACTCTATCTGGATTTCATTAATATGTTCCTCTACATGCTGCGCCTGTTCGGTCGCCGACGGTAGAATTAGATGATTTTGTAAACCAAAAAAGCACTTCTCCCGAAGTGCTTTTTTGGTTGGTGAGGTTTGGGAATAGGGCCTTTGTTATTTGCGTAACCAAGCTGCTAATGGATTCAAATAGTACATTTTTCCATCTTTTTTGAAGTCCCAAACATTACTGACCTCCCGTAGTAAAGCAGGTTCATCAGCTTTTCTAATACGAACACGGTTTGTACGGCGTAGCCGTCGATTTGCCCACCGTTTATCCTGCTTTTCTGTTGAACCTGTAGTAAAGCCAAAGATTGGTGTTTTGCGGAGGGAGCGACTCATTAATTATAAGGAATAATTAAGAAATTTGGTCACATAACTATTTACCATTGTTAATAATTCTGGACCATCAATTAGCTTTAGATAATGCTGATATGCCTTAGTCATATATTTTTTTATGACGTCAGCTGAGAACCTGAAATTCGTAATCATGACCCCAGTACTGGCCTTTAATTCGTTTATTTTAAATAAGAACCGCTCTACTAGTTCAATACCTAAAGGTGTTTTTTTGCGAGTTTTACACTCAATTAAATGAGCTGTCGGGATAATACCATCTTGTACCGCAACCATATCATAACCGCCATCTCTTGTTCTTTTTGTAGGTGTCACATCGTAGCCTAAGCCCATGAAAAGCTTTCTAACAATCCGTTCAAAATCGTAGTGATGGGTACTGTAGATCTTTTTGTTGTTTTTGTAAATTTCTAGAATAAGCTCATCAATATCATCTATTTGTGACTGCTTGCGCAGTTCATTAAGTAAAATAACTGCAGTAATTCCACTTGTGCTTTGCTCTATTGATTCTTTTGTATCCACCTGGACTTTAATATGCCCATCCGTAATCCTGAATAAAAAATTCTCCAAGATAGGTACAATTGGATTGTCAAAACCTACACTATTAATATGCTGTAGATTCTTCAGAAGTACTGATGATGATACAATAAACTTCATAAGGTCATAAAGTTGCTTGCCATAAATATACAAAAAAGCCCGGCTACTTCTCAGTAACCAGGCTTCTCAAAATCAATCAATTATAAGTTCTCGATATGCGCATCCAGATTCGTGAAAGCGATCTCACCGTCGTCGTTTAACTCCATCAGCACGACAGAATCTTTCTTGACTTCGTTGGCTAAAATGGCTTTCGAGAGTTCGTTGAGCACCCGACGTTGTAACACACGTTTCAGCGGACGGGCACCAAAGACGGGGTCGAAACCTTCTTCGCCAAGTTTGCTCAGGGCTTCGTCAGTTGCGTCGAGTTGGATGCCGTTTTCGGCCAGACGTTGCTTGATGCCACGGAACTGAATGTCCACAATTTTGCGGATGTTGGCTTTCGTCAGTGGTTCGAACATCACGATTTCATCGATCCGGTTCAGGAACTCGGGACGAATGGTTTGGCGTAGCAAGTCCATCACTGCCGACTTGGCTTCTTCGATAATCAGCGAATGGTTCCAGCCTTCATCTTCAGCAAATTTCTCCTGAATCAGATGACTACCGATGTTCGAGGTCATGATGATGATCGTGTTCTTGAAGTTCGCCACCCGGCCTTTGTTATCGGTTAGACGGCCTTCGTCAAGCACTTGCAACAGAATATTCCACACGTCAGGGTGTGCTTTTTCGATTTCGTCAAGCAGCACGACCGAATAGGGTTTCCGACGCACGGCTTCAGTCAACTGACCACCTTCGTCGTAACCTACGTATCCCGGAGGGGCACCAATCAACCGGCTCACAGCGTGGCGTTCCTGATATTCCGACATGTCGATCCGCACCATCGCGTTCTCGTCATTGAACAGATATTCGGCCAGTGTTCGGGCTACTTCGGTTTTACCAACCCCCGTGGTGCCCAGGAAGATAAACGAACCAATTGGGCGTTTAGGGTCCTGCATACCAGCCCGACTTCGACGCACCGCATCGGCCACCACCTCAATCGCTTCGGTTTGTCCAGCCACACGCTTCCCGAGTTCTTTCTCCAGGTTGAGCAGTTTTTCGCGGTCGCTTTGCAGCATTTTCGATACCGGAATACCTGTCCATTTGGCTACTACTTCAGCAATATCTTCGGCCGTAACCTCTTCCTGCATCATCCGGTCCGATGCACCTTTAGTCGCACCTTCCTGAGTGAGCTGGTTCAGCTTGTTTTCAATTTCGGGAATATGTCCGTAACGAATTTCGGCCACTTTACCGTAATCACCCGCACGTTCGGCCTGATCGGCTTCCAGCTTCAGTTTATCGAGTTGTTCCTTCAACGTCCGGCCTTCGTTGACTGATGCTTTTTCGGTTTCCCATTTAGCTTTCAGACTGTTTCGTTGCTCGCTAAGGTCTTCGATCTGCTTGTTGAGCATGGTTTCTTTTTCCTTGTCGTTTTCACGACGGATGGCTTCCCGCTCAATTTCCAACTGCATAATGCGCCGGTTTAGCTCATCGAGTTCTTCGGGAACCGAGTCCATTTCCAAACGCAGTTTAGCCGCTGCTTCGTCCATCAAGTCAATGGCCTTATCGGGCAGAAAGCGATCGGTAATGTAGCGCGTCGAGAGTTCAACGGCAGCAATTACAGCGTCGTCTTTAATGCGAACACCATGGTGCAGTTCGTATTTTTCCTTGATACCGCGCAAAATCGAAATAGCATCGGGCATGTCTGGTTCATCAACCACAACAGCCTGGAACCGGCGTTCAAGCGCTTTATCTTTCTCAATATATTTCTGGTACTCTTTCAACGTAGTAGCACCAATGGTGTGCAATTCACCACGCGATAGAGCAGGCTTCAGCAGGTTGGCAGCATCCATGGCACCTTCGCCACCAGCACCCGCGCCAACGAGCGTATGAATCTCGTCGATGAACAGAATAATTTGCCCATCGGAATCTGTTACTTCTTTAATAACTGCTTTCAATCGTTCCTCGAACTCACCTTTATACTTGGCACCTGCAATAAGCAGACCCATGTCGAGCGAGACGATGGTTTTCGTTTTTAGATTTTCAGGAACATCGCCCGAAACGATCCGTTGGGCCAGTCCTTCCACAATGGCAGTCTTACCAACACCCGGTTCACCGAGCAGAATCGGGTTGTTTTTGGTACGGCGACTCAGAATTTGCAGTACCCGACGAATCTCTTCATCACGGCCTATAACCGGGTCGATTTTACCGGTACGGGCGCGTTCATTCAGGTTGACACTGAATCGTTCTAACGATTGATATTTAGCTTCTGCGTTTTGGTCTTTCACCGAATTTCCTTTTCTAAGTTCGTTGATAGCCGCTTTCGTTTGTTTTTCGTTGAAACCGGCATCTTTTAATAACGTTGCAATTTGGTCTTTACCAGCCATTAGCCCCAGCAACATTAATTCGACGCTAACAAATTCATCGCCGTATTCTTTAGTATAGCTACTGGCTTTGGCTAGAGCAGCAGCTGCATCATTACTAAGATACACGCTGCCATTCCCCCCCGAAACCTTAGGGTAAGTAGTTAAGATAGCTTGTAGCGCGGCATTGGTATTCTGTAAGTTGATGCCAGTTTTCTTGGCAATAAAACCAACTACGTTCTCATCTTCCGACAAGATAGCCTGAAGCAAATGCCCTGTTTCAATTCCTTGCTGGCCGTTTCCGAGGGCAATTTCAGATGCCTTCTGTACGACCTCCTGTGCTTTTACCGTGTAGTTTTTGAAGTCCATGACGGTGTAGGTTATAGGTTAATTACCATTTGACTACCTAGTAACAAATCACGGGCCGTGCTGGTTTTTCGGACATTTTGGCGGAAAAATGGACTCTTTTTATATGAAAATCGGACTATTTGTCAAGTATGTATAAGGGCAGAATAATGCTATATATTTATACTCCTTTATGAGTAAGTGAATTACTTATTGATCGTAGCTTGGAATCTTATACAAGTTCAGCCAAAAAGATAAGGTAAGAGATCAAAAAATGACCCTCCAGTAAGTACAGAAAATTTAATTGGGTATTGGCCTAAGGTCGGGAAACTCACACCCTCATTGGCTGCATCTTCCCAAATGTGAGTGAACGCCAGACCCATTCCAGTGGGCCATACTTAAATCGCGCTAACCACCAGCGACTGAATAAAATCTGAGCTGCGAAAACCGGAATCGTTAGCGTAATGGCTATGGCAGAGCTGAATTCGCCAATAAGCCCCAAGCCATATCCATAAAAAATAAGCGTTCCGAAAACAGATTGGAGGATGTAATTAGTCAGCGCCATTTTGCCAACTGTTGCTAACGGTGAAACAAACGGTTGCCAGGAAGTTTGGAGAAATAGCAGTGTTAAGCTGCCGATATAGAAAATGGTCATAGCACCATTACCTAAATCATAAAGTAGGGCATATGTGAAGTCGATACTTTTGGGTGACGGTATGCTGCCATCATAAACACGCCTAATTAATGCTAAAAGAGGGATGGCGATCAGCACCAGGATGGCGCTGTAAATAATGGCTTTCCAAAACAAAGTCCGGTTTTCGTCAGGGCGTTGAAAAAGTTGTCGGCGACCGGCGTATAAGCCTAGCAGAAAGAAACCCAGCGTTATGAAAATACGACCACTGGTGAATTGAAAATCCATTTTCTCCTTAAACTCCCGGAAATTGAACCGAACTACATCCAGGTAGCTACCATGCTTAATTACTTGATAGTTAGCAGCTAGTGCTTTGTCAGAGGCTGCTTCAGTTTGCTCTTTTTGTTCTTTGGTTGGCTGAGGGATGAAACTATCCCAGATCCGTACTGGCAAATTCAGCATAAGCAGTACGGAGACTGCAAGCACTACTGGGAGGGGAACATTGCGGAATAGCAACATTGGAAACCCTAGTAAGGCGTAGATTGTCAAAATATCGCCCCGCCAGTGCAGTTGGTGTAAAAAGCCAATGGCTCCCAAAATCACTAATCGCCAGATAAACCGACGCAAAAATGCACTCCCCGATTCGGTTGATCGGGTTAGCATCAGTGCGAAACTTAGTCCAAAAAGAAAGGAGAAAAAGGTATAAAACTTACCACTAATAAAAACAAGGACGATTCCTACAACAAGCGTATTGGCTATACTTCCAGAATGAGCATGATAGACAGAAGCTGGTAAAGCCCCACCATCGTACCATTTGCATATATGAGCGGATAAAATGCCTAATAATGCAAATCCACGTAGTGCGTCGACCACCTGAATGCGCTTGCTTCTGAGTAAGGGTACCGTAAATGTAGAATCAGCGGCAGGGTTCATAGAAACATGTATGTATACAATTTCTAAAAATACAATGGACTGCCTTCTTCTACTAATAGAGATAAGAAATATTTATTGTTGGGAATGAGATAATTACCCATAAGAAAGCGCACCCTACTTGTAGCAGGATGCGCCTGGTAATAGTAATGTAGATAAGCGATTATTAATCTAAACCTTCGGCTTCTATTGGTTTCATTCGTTCGCGGGCAATTTCAGCCTGATAGGGTTCTTCGGTTTCAACCGGCCCCGCCAATACTTCGGCTTCGGCATCGTACACGACAAAATTGTCATACTCATGAAATTTACCTTTAGGAAGCCAATAAGCCAGTAAACCGATGTAGGCAGCCGCTAGCATCGCAGCTGTCCAGCCAACAATGGGCTGCTTCTCCCATTGCCGCGTGGCAATACCGCCAAAACCAGCTACGAACGGTAGCATATACCAGGGGTCATTGAGACGATTCGCTATAAAATAGCCAGCACCAGCGGTAGCGCCCAGAATCCCTGCAGCTATAGACTCATCCCGTTTCTCATCGGGCTCCCATGCATTCAGCGTCAGTATCGTGTTAGGTGTACCAACGACTGTTGCGGCTGTGAGCCAACCCGCATACAGGCTTACCGGAATGCGAAGGTGTCTCTCAGGCGAAGGCACGTCAGTTGTTCCAATTTCCAGACTCTGATGTAAGGCTAAGGCTGCTGGTAAATTGAACTTCGTTGTAAGATCGGATATAACAATGCTTCGTGGATCATTATCTGAAAAGAAATGACCAAAAATGGCATTGAGTGTCCAACTGGCCCACCACCAGGGTAATGCCTTTTCATAACGTGGATTATGCTCCTGCGAGGGTAGGGCCTGATGGACTACTAAAGCGGCCAGACCCGAATAAATGGTGGACCAGACAACACCAAATGCCCATCCTGCTGGAACAATCATGTTTTTCTCAAAGACATTCTGGTATTCGGTTGGTACGTCATACTCATATTCCGAGCCACCCTGATCTGGGTCATCCTTACTTTGCTGCCGCGATCGATTGCTCGATACGGTTGTATAAATAATGCTGCCAATGGCAAAGGCAGCTGTGGCAATTCGCCAAAATGATGAGTTTTTCATGATTTTAGGCAGCTACTTCTTCTTCAATCTCTTCTGGTTGGGCAACAATCTTCTCCGCTTTAGCCTTTGTGTTCTGATAGGCATCAACCACTGTTTCAACGACCGTATCTAATACAGATGATAAGGTGTCTGACAAGGTATTACCTGCCGATTTAGCTTTATACCGGTACTTGGCCTTCTGAAAATCACTGCTGTTTTTATAGCCGATTGTCAGCGCAATTCCAGCGATAACGGCTATGCCAAAACCAATTCCCCAGGCTAATGAAATCGTTGGTTCCTTTTCTTCTGGCTCCGGCTTTTGCGACATTTTGTCCCGCATAACAGCCGCCAACGTTTCCTGTGGAGCTACATAAGACAATACCTCGTAAGATTTGTTCTTAAAGCCACCGGGAACGGCTTTGGATTTGCCCGCCATCAATGCGACGTAGCCTGCTTTAGCAACTATAACCGGGTCCTGAACTTCATCAGTCACTTTGGCATTTTCGGCGCCAGCTTTATAGAAAAAATCAGTGTCGGTAGCGTTTGGCAGAAGGGCCGTAATACTTACGTTAGTATCTTTTACCTCGTTAATAAGCGATTGAGTAAAATTGTAAACGTAAGCTTTGGTACCCGCATAAACGGCCATTAGTGGCGTAGGCGTGATGGATAATAAAGAAGCCAGATTCAGAATCTTGCCTTCATTGCGTGAAAGCATGTCATATAAAAAAAGCTTTGTCATCTGGGTCAGTGTCAGCACATTGAGATGAATCATTGCCTTTTCCCGTTCCCAATCTGTATCAGTAGCAAAGAGGCCATAGAGTCCTACGCCTGCGTCGTTGACCAGCGCATCGACCGTAATTCCCTTAGCTTTGACCTGATTATAAACATCCTGAGCGGCATCTTCAGTCGCCAAATCTTTGCCGATGACTGTGATTTCCTGTGTACCGTAGTTGCTTTTAAACACATCGGCCAACCGATCCAACTTATCGTCGCTTCGGGCCACCAGCACTAAGTTATAGCCATCCTGGGCAAACAGTTTGGCGAGTTCCTGACCGATACCACTAGAGGCACCCGTAATCAGAGCGGTTTTTCCTGTTCCTGTGTTCATACCGATTAATTAGTTCGTTACTAATCGTTATGAACTGTGCCTGCCAGAAGTTGTTTTGAGAAAACATATAGATTTACAAACAAGCATACGCATCGGCCGAAAAAATACAGCGCATAAAAAAGCCTTTCCAAGAAACTGGAAAGGCTTTTTGGTAATGAAGTCTGGCGGTTATTTTACCACCACTTTCAGGTCAATTTTTCGTAGTGTTGGCTTCGCTATACCAGACGTATCGTTTTTGGCTACGCCGGTACCACGACCAATGGCATCGATCCGAACAAAATCAATACCCGACGACATCAATTGCTGCTTAATCTGATTAACTCGTTTGAATGACAGACTCTTGTTGGTCAGATCACCTTGAGCATCGTTAGCGTATCCTACAAGCTGCACTTGTAGTCGGGGGTAGGTTTTCAGGATGTTGGCCAACTCGCTAATGGTAGCTTGCGATGCAGCTGCCATCGACAACGAACCCGGCTGGAACGTTATCCCGGTTAAGGGAAATACCCGCCCTTTAGGGAGAGCCGCATTACCCAGATAAGGTGTCATTTGCTGCGTTAATCCACCAGTTGGATTGGCGGGCGTAAGTCCTGCCGAACTGGTTGCAGCCGTTGCCACCGTTGATTTGGGGGCAGCTTTTGCAGTTGAGTCTTTGGGAACAGCCAATGAACGTGCAACCGTGTCAGTCTGGATAGTATCCGCTGCTACACTTGTAACATCTCGGGCTTCTTCCTCGCCATTCGAGTACTTTTGCGTATTCTGATACAGGTAATAGCCGCCAACACTAAGCGCCACTGCTATTAAAGCACCTACACCCCATTTGGTTAGAGTTTCGTTTTCAGAGTCAGAATCATCGGCAGGTTCGTAACTGATCACTGGCCGAGTGGTTGTAGTGGTCGAGCGACCCGACGATTCGGCTGTTGACCGGCGGGCGGGCATGGCCAGACCAGCGACTACCTGATGCAGGCCTACTTTCTCGACTAATTGAGGCATGAAATCCTCGGGAACAGCATTAACAAACGCATCGCGCTCGCCAAATAGCGATGCCGCAAGCCCATCGGCATCTAGCTTCTGATCTTTCACCTGTTTCCCCAGCACATGCAGCACGATAGTCGTAGTCAGACCCAATAGAGAAATGGCCGACGAGTTACGAATACCAGCGTAGCCCGAAATCATACTGCCAATTGAGCTTTTCATGGCGGGCAACAGGTGACTGATTACGTCGTTGCCCTGAGTAATGATTGTGTTTGTTAGAGCAGGGTCGCGTAATACAGTTGTCAGACTTTCAGTCAGTGTGCCATCGTACCGACCTTTCTGAATATGATTATAGAGCTGATTGACGCCAATTTCGCTGGTCGTACGCTTCATCAGTCCACCTACAATGGTATAGACAAGCCCATTAACGGCTTTACTGGTTTTTTCGGTGGGCTCGTCGATGTACGTAGCAATACGCGACAGAACGTCCGAGTTTAATACATTCGTTAGATTGGCAAATAAATTCATATAATCAACAGACTCAATCAGGCAGTAAATAGGTACTTGTCTCTTACATCACAACCAAAACCGGGTATATAAGTACCGTAGAAGTTCACACAGGGGATAAAATTAGGCAAGGTTTAGCAAAGGTCGCACATGACCGAATAATAAAATCCCGATTTATCGCTTGGGGAGCCTTTCTATAACTTCCTGATACTCCGTCTCAACAGCCCGAAGTCGCTCCTGGCAGAAGGTAATCAACTCGGCAGCCAGCCTGATTTTGCCAGGCAATTCATCGAGTGGCACTTCATCATTTTCTATTTCATCGACCAGCGTAGTGAGCTGGTCATAAGCTTCCTGGTAAGTCATAATCTTGTGGGAGTCATAAAGTTGGCACATTATAAAGTTTCTGTGCATTCCCAACTTTACAATTCAATAACTTTAGTCATAATACTTCCGTCGTGCATCTGCACCTGGAGTGTTTCGTTAGGCTGGATGGTATCGATTTTTGTCAATATTCGTCCATTACGAAGCACCAATGCATAACCCCGTCGGAGCACATTAGACGGGTCTAGATGACGGATAGTCACGGCTTTCTCTGTCAGGTCAGTGTGGCGCTCCCGAAAATAGGTTTGACTTGTAAAACGTAGTCGTTCAGTTTCACGATCCAGATTCTCCCGAGCTGTTTGCATGGCTTCGCGGGCAACTACCCGCAATCGTTCGTGCAGTTGCAAACAGGTTGCTTCAAACTGCCGGTTGTGTTCAATCAGGAACGCAGCTGCTTTGGTGGGCGTTTTCACGCTCTGGTGGCAAAGTAAATCGGTGATGCTAACGTTTCGTTCGTGACCGATGCCGGCTAGAATTGGAATGCTGAAACCTGCCACTGTCTCGCCCATTAGATACGTATCAAATGAGCCGAAATCTAACTGCGAGCCACCACCCCGAACAATCACAACAGCATCATAAGTTACGCCACTGGTACGAATTCGCTCTAATTGTCCACAAATGGCACGTTCAGCACCTTGTCCCTGTACTTGAGTCAGATATTCATCGACCACAAAATCGTAGCCGAATGGATTCTGGGTCAGTTCGTGTCGGAAATCGCGCCAGCCATCTGAATTGGGGGCCGCAATGAGTGCCAGCCGTTGCATAACAACGGGTCGTGCCAGTAATTGATTAGCCGTAATATAATGCCCTGCTTCAACCCAGATCAATTCAGGATGATTTTGCACAAGCGAATCAAGGACAGCCTGTCGCTCGCGCTCCAAATTGCCAAGGGTATACGATGGGTCAATTTTCAGAATCTCCAGGCGTAGGCCATACACGGGACTGAAACTGACCGATACCAGTAATAAGAGCTGGATATTACGAGCGAAGGCCACACCTGTTGCCTGCTCAAACGCGCTAATCGTATGATAATTTCTACGCCAGATACAGGCATCGAGTTTAGCCAGCGTTTCGCGTCCCGCAGATTCCCGCTCTACGAGTGTCAGAAAGCAATAACCCCGGTCTGGATAATTCTTAATGTCACTCGTTTCGGCCACTACCCACACGGCTTTCTGTCCGAATGCTTCGTCTACAACGGCTTCGAGCGTAAACGCTAAATCAGAAAGGCGAATGGGCGACATGGTAAAGAGTTATAAAGTTGTAAGTTGTAAAGTTGTAAGTTGTAGAGTTAGGCTAACCCACTTACAACTTTATAACTCTTTACAACTTACAACTCGTTTAAAGTCCTTCAAACTGACGGAGAAACCGCACATCGTTTTCGGTGTAGAGTCGCAGGTCGTTCACCACGTATTTTAATTGCGTGATCCGCTCGATACCCATTCCGAAAGCGAAACCGGTATATTCTTCAGGGTCGATGCCACAATTGGCAATCACCTGTGGGTCAACCATGCCCGATCCGGCAATTTCGACCCAGCCTGAATGCTTACAGATATTACAACCCTTGCCCCCACAAATCTGACACGAGATGTCAATTTCTGCGCTGGGCTCCGTAAACGGAAAATACGAAGGACGAAAGCGAATCTGCGTCCCCGGCTCGAACATCTCCTTCACGAAATGATAGAGCGTATCTTTTAAATCTTTGAACCCTACATTCCGATCGATATAAATGCCTTCAACCTGGTGGAACATACAGTGCGCTCGTGCCGAAATGGTTTCATTCCGATAAACCCGACCAGGCATTATAGAACGAATTGGAGGTTTCTGTCGCTCCATCAATCGAATCTGTACATTGGATGTATGCGTCCGCAGTAACATGTCCGATGATGTTTCCCCATTGGTCGCTTTCTCGACAAAAAATGTATCCTGCATATCGCGGGCAGGGTGATTGTCGGGAAAATTGAGCGCGCCAAAGTTGTACCAGTCTGATTCAATTTCAGGGCCATCGGCCACGTTGAAGCCAATCCGTTCAAAAATCTGAATGATCCGCTGACGAACCAGACTCAGTGGATGCTGAGTCCCCGTTAGATTGGGTATTGTTGGCAGTGTCAGATCAACAGGAGGGGCACTATTGGCTGTTGTTTGTTGCTCCTCAATTAACTGGCTAAAGCTGTCAAAACGCTCTTGAGCCAGATTTTTCAGGCCGTTTAACTCCTGGCCAACGGCTCGTCGGTCGGCTTGTGGAACGCTTTTAAGCTGTTCAAACAATTCAGTAATGACACCCTTTCGGCTGATGAATCGCATTCGAAACTGTTCCAGCTGTTCCGGCGATGTAATGTTGTATTGGTCAATCTCGACGTGGAGATCTTTTACTTTATCCAGCATACGCTACTCGTTTCGCTATTCGCTATCACAAAGGTAGGCAAAACTGGGAAGAGCATACGAATGTGTTGGATAAGACTCTGATCAGGGCAGGCTATTTATAGCCTAAGTAGGTAGCGATACTTGTTGAAAGGATTGATTTTTTATTTGTTGAGTAAACGGTAGAATTATGCTGAATATTAATAACTTAGCGGGGCGGCACTAATTATATGGATAAAGCTTAATAAGTAGGACTGATTCTTGTAGATTGATTCGATGGGGAACACATGGTAATCAATGAATCCAGCATATGGATCGGCCTGGTAAGCTACTGACTATCAACCTATAAATAGAACTAATCAACTACATAATCAAACCACTATGAATGCATTCGCTAACGACTCTATTTTTGATACACTGTCTATGCCTTTCCACAATAGTGTGGAAAAAATTGCCGATTCAACCTGTTTGCAAAAATTGCTCATTCCATTTTATGATCGTAAACGTACAGTATCTGTCGATGAAATTGTACGACTGGAAGGGTGCGGGAACTATACTAAGTTTTTTCTGAAAGATGGTACCAAAATGTTGGTATCGCGGACTCTAAAAGAATACGAAACTTTACTTGATGGTCAGGCATTTGTTCGAGTACATAAATCCTGTATTGTAAATCTCGGTTTTGTACGTAAATTTTTTGTTAAGAAAGAAGGTGAACTTGAGCTGACCGATGGACAACAAGTGAAAATATCACGTCGGCGAGCACAAATGTTTATAGATCGTATTCGGAGTTTTCAGCCTGTAGCGCTAGTATAGTTGAATTGGCCGGGATTTTCCGAAAATTATAGCGCAAATTCACATAGTTCTTTAATGCGTAGTTTTACGCAATAGGGTGGGTAAATTCACCCAATAAGTAGACGAATTTCATTCGTAATGTCCTGGTTAACAATTGGTTGCTATGTTTTGGCGGCCCTTGTTGATCAGGGCATTTTTTTTGAGCTAGTGGTCGTAAAGTAGTTTTGTTTCATCAATCAGGGACTAAAAACCGAACCAAAACCATACTCTCTACCATGGAAGCCAAAATTTTTTCATCTGCTCAACCACTATCGGTTGTTCCTCATTTTCCTTCTTCTTATCAGCGTAGTGCACAGCGTATCGCATTACCCTACCTGAATCGGACAATTTTTATTTCAGTAGATGATATTTTGTGCCTCCAGGGAGAAGGTAATTATACGTTTTTGCACACTCGCGACCGGAAACGATTTTTAGTGTCTAAAACACTTAAAGAATTCGAAAAAACACTGGACGGAACAATGTTTTTGCGTGTCCATAAATCATACATTGTCAATCTGGCTTACGTACAACGGAGCATCTTTAATCGGGATCGCCAGGTTCGACTAGCCGATGGTCGTGAAGTTGCCATATCTCGTCGACGTATGAAAGATATTTCGTTTCAGTTGGCGCAATACTGGCAACGTCTTTACAATTAAGTCGGGGTTCGGCTATCGACGTTTAAATTTTATTGGGTTAATTTTAAAATAACAACCGTTGCTGCAAACTCCTGCTAAAGGGGTGGACAGCAACGGTTTGTTTATGTAATAGTCGTAAGTCTTGGCCAATACTTACGACTCATTTTAGAACAGCCGATAAGCGAGCGTAATTTGCCATGATCTCATGCCCTGGCTAAACTTAGCACCGCTATCTTTAATCTCGGCGATATCCGAAATATTGCCCTGATAACGAACATCAAGCCCAAACGAGCCGATGTCCAGCCCACCACCTACCTGGTATCCATAATACGCTTGTGCCCAGGCGTCATTCAATGACCCATTCGTGTATTGATGCAGTGCATCGCCCAAAGACTGGTTATCATTAATTCTGAATGAAGCTACTGGGCCAGCCACAATTCGGATGGGGCCACCTTTAATACCCAACAGCAACGGCACATCGAAACTGGTGGTTTTTATAGTCGACGTTTCCGTTTGCCCATTCCGAATGACATTAAATGAACCCGATCGAGTGGAATACAACAATTCTGGCTGTATGAACAGATTACGACCAAAACGCATATATATCCCAAATGATGTACCCATTTTGCTGTCAAGGCTCGCTTGTAAGTTATTCCGAAATGTCTGGCCGTCAACACTAACATTTGGAGATCCATTGGCATTTGTGCCTGTAGAGACGAAATCGCCAAACGTAAGTTTAGAGAGGTTTACCCCTCCTTTAATACCAATCTGAAAGCCTTGTGCAAATGTCAAAGCAGGCAGAAAAATTAATGAAGTAAAAAGCAGGATTTTTTTCATAGCTGGTTGCAAAATATAGTACTGTTTGTTAAACGTAAATCGGTTCAATACGGTACAGAAAGCCAACTTATTTCGAGGAAACGGCGTTGATATAATGAGCAGTTATCCGTAAACAGTTATCCGTATTTTTCCTGATGCGGGTTGGATGGATGGTTAGCAAAAAGGTTTAATCTGTCGCTAACCGAATCGCTGATAAATGGTGCTGCTCTCTGTTAACTGCGAAAAATGGCCAAATTAAAAACTACCTATTTCTGTCAAAGTTGTGGGCATCAGTCTGCTAAATGGATGGGGCGTTGCCCTGCATGTGGCGAGTGGAATACAATTGTAGAGGAGCTCGTTCAGAAAGACGAACCCGAAAAAGGCGGCTGGCGAAGTCCATCATCTGGACCGGGCGGGCTAAAAATTGCAGCTAAACCCAAGGCGATCCACGCCATTAATTATGAAGAGCAACCCCGTGTTCATACTACCGATGCCGAACTAAATCGCGTGCTCGGTGGTGGAATTGTAGCGGGGTCATTGGTGCTCATTGGCGGAGAACCGGGCATTGGGAAATCTACACTGCTTCTGCAGATAGCGCTTAGTTTAGCGGGGATGCGGGTATTGTATGTGTCGGGGGAAGAGAGCGAGCAACAGATAAAAATGCGCGCTGAACGACTCGATGCACCCACCAGCGATTGCCACGTTATGACCGAAACATCGACCCAGAATATTTTTCGGACGGTAGAACATTTCGAACCAGAAGTCCTGATTATCGACTCGATTCAGACCATGCAATCGTCATTGGTAGAATCAGGGGCGGGAAGTGTGTCGCAGGTGCGGGAATGCACGGCGGAGTTCATGAAATATGCCAAAGAATCGGGTGTACCTGTGTTTATGATTGGCCATATTACTAAAGAAGGTTCGCTGGCTGGTCCGAAAGTGCTGGAGCACATGGTCGATACCGTGCTGACGTTCGAAGGCGACCGACACACCACTTACCGGATTCTGCGTACAACAAAAAATCGTTTCGGGAGCACAGATGAATTAGGTATTTACGAAATGCTCGGTAGTGGCCTAAGGCAAGTAACCAACCCATCTGAAATCCTAATCTCACAGCGCGACGAAGCCCTGAGTGGCGTGACTATTGGCTCGATGCTGGAAGGGAATCGTCCGCTTATGATCGAGACGCAGGCCCTGGTCAGCGTGGCCAATTATGGTACACCGCAACGTAGCAGCACGGGGTTTGACGCCAAACGGCTGAATATGCTGTTGGCAGTTTTAGAAAAACGAGGAGGTTTCCGGCTTGGTCAGCAGGATGTCTTTCTGAACATTGCAGGTGGACTGCGTGTCGAAGATCCCGCCATTGATCTGGCTGTGTGTGCCGCAATCGTATCGAGTTACGAAGACATTGCTATTCCACCATCCGTGGCGTTTGCCGCAGAAGTTGGCTTAGGGGGCGAGGTGCGGGCTGTTAGCCGAATTGAATCGCGCATTGCCGAAGCCGAAAAGCTGGGCTTCAAACAGATGTTTATCTCCAAGTACAATATGAAAGGGTTGGATACGAAGGGCTACAAAATTCATATCAGGCCGGTGTCTCGATTAGACGAGGTATTTCAGGGTGTGTTGATGTAAGGTTTTGATTACTCTTTCATAATAGCCTTAAAGCTTCCTAGTACACTTGGCTATTAATTAGTCTTACTCTTGTTCAAATACTCGATTGTAAAGTGTTCCTTATGCTTTGGTTTAGAAAATTTCTCGGCATTTAACTCTTTTGATTTTCCCTTTGGAACCGAAAGGGATGTCCAGCTATCATCACAAATCATTTTTCCGATAAATACGATTTGCCCAATATGATACGGATAGTGAGCAAGCTGACGGTTTATGGCCTCTACCACTGTGTGTCCCTGGTTTCGAATATAAATTTCCGTTTGTAAATCGTCTTGTGTCAGTGAATTGAGTGCGTCAAACAGGCAATTCCACCCTGCATTCCATTCATCGAGAACCTCTTGTTTTGTTGTAAGAATATTCTCGAATTCATTGTCCCGATTTCGCCACTCTTTTTCACCATCGGTAGCTAAAAAATCGGTCCAGCGAGAAAGCATATTGCCGCACAAATGTTTGACAATTGTGGCTATGCTGTTGCTTTCCTGATTGTATTGCCAGAACAATTTATCATCAGGAAGCTGGGCGAACGTCTTCTCTCCAAGCAGTTTATAATAAGTAAACTGCTTTTTCACGCTGTCTAAATAGTCATTCATCATTTTGTTTAAAGTTGTTCTTCGTGCAAATTGCTCAGAAAATCATATAGCGCTGTCTGACTGGTCTACCTTTGTTCACTCAATTCCTGAAACGAAAACTGTGTCCAATAGGTGATTTAACGGGTCAGGTTGGTTAACTAGAGGTGAGTAGCGATTGCTTCATAAAAGAATGATAGAATTATCATTAAAACTGATTGAACGGGAAATTTACCGAAAACCATTCTCTGTAGCTATAGTTCTATTAACTGAATAGAGTAAAGAAATAACTCAACAAAACAAGGTAAACACGTTATGAGCTACATTAAAGCAGGCACGGATGCGTCCGGCAACGACATTAAGCTTTTCTATCAGGATCTGGGTACTGGATCTCCCGTTGTATTAATTCATGGCTGGCCGTTGAGCCACGAAATGTGGGACTACCAACTGGCCGAATTGCCCGCTCATGGTCTTCGCATCGTTGCTTATGATCGACGGGGATTTGGTAAATCGTCTCAGCCCTGGGGTGGCTATGATTACGATACGCTGGCCGATGATCTGAAAGCAGTACTCGATGAATTAGATCTGCAAAATGTAACGCTGGTCGGATTTTCGATGGGTGGAGGAGAGGTAGCTCGGTATATGAGTCGCCATGGTGGTGCACGAGTAGCAAAAGTGGCGTTTATCAGTGCTGTAACGCCTTATTTATTGAAAACCGATAATAATCCGGATGGAGTTGATCAGGACGTTTTTGACGAGATACTGACTAATTTACAGAAAGACCGGGCCGATTTCCTTAAAACATTCAGTAAGCAATTTTATGGCGTAAATCTGGTGAGTCAACCAGTTAGCCAGGCACATCTTGACGGTGATTTTGCCCGCGCTTATGTGGCCTCGCACAAGGCCACAATTGAATGTGCCAAGTCGTTCTCATCAACAGATTTTCGCGATGATCTAGCTGAGATTCAGGTACCAGCGTTAGTTATTCACGGCGATTCGGATAAGACGGTACCCATTGAAGCATCGGGTGAACGGACAGCTAATGCACTGCCAACGGCTCAATATATCGTCTATGAAGGGGAGCCGCATGGCCTGTTTGTAACACAAAAAGATCGCCTGAACGAGGATTTGCTTTCGTTTATTCTGGAGGGAGTGTCGGTGCGTCAACCAGTCGGAACAACAACGTTGTACTAGGCTTATTTTATTTTTCTTTATACCAAAGCGGCCCATCTTTTGGAAAGATGGGCCGCTTTGGTATAAAGAAGCTATTGGAATTAACAATGTTTGACAATCTCTGTCTAAGCATGACAATTACATGACTAACTAGTTAAAACTGCCGGTATGTTTTCACATAAGTTGAGGGTGTCTGACCCGTAATGTCTTTAAACTGCCGGTTGAAGTTAGATAAGGTTCGGAACCCACTTTCAAAGCTGATTTGGGTGATTGAGTGCTTGCCATTCATCAATAGCTTACAGGCATGACCAATGCGAACTTCGGAGACAAACTCCGAGAAGGTTTTATTCGCCCGGGCCTTGAAATACCGACAGAAGGCAGGTGATGTCATCCCCGCCAAGTCAGCAACTTTGTCCAGACTAAGGTCGTCGGGGAAGTGACCAAGTACATAATCATGGACTAATTGCATACGGTCAGTTTCCGTCGGTTTAACTGTATTTGTATAGCCTGCGCTGGTCAGATATTGATAATCGGTAGCGTGAGAAAGTTCATTCAATAAGGTTAGCAAGCTGAGAATACGCTCAAAGGTAATGGGCTGTTGAGTCAGTTGGCGGAGGGCTGCTGCAGCTCGGTGGCGAGTAGGGCCGTTCCATTCCAACCCTTGCCGGGCATGGCCGAGCAACTGACGCAACGGGGCCATCTCCTGCTGTTCGAAAAAAGTAGTGCCCAGGAAATCTCCGGTGAAATACACGACAATTCCCTTTGTTGAAAGTCTTGACTGTTTATCGAAATAAGCTTGATCACTACGCCAGAGATGAGGGAGATTCGGCCCCAGAAAAACCAGATCTCCGGGGCTAAATGGCTTAATTGAATCACCGATAAAACGTGTCCCCGTACCTTCCTCCACCAGAAATAATTGATAATGTGGATGGAAATGCCAATTTGGATCGAAATGAGGCTCCACCAGTTCTTTCACCGTGAATGATGCCGCAACAGGTTCGAGGTCTTTACGAAGGGGTTGTTTCATTGAATTACTTCTTTTTAACGCAAATAACGAATAAACCCTCTGATTCATGTAAAAATATAGTCGGGATTGGCCAATAAAAGCTACACCTTGAATTTTACTACTGCTTAGATTTGTGTAATTTTATGCAGATGCAATATGAATAAGATAGGAATGAATATGTTCGTCTGGACAATGACAATGGACGAGGATCTGTCCGATACGCTGTCATTTCTGAAAACGAGCGGATTTGATTTTGTTGAAATCCCCATTAGTGAACCGGTTTCTACGCCGGTCAAATTAGAGAAGTGGGAGCATCTTGGTCGGGAGTTGAAAGACTTGGATCTGGGCGTTCAGACCTGTACAATCTGTGGGCCTGAATATAGTCTCATTAGTACTGATGAGTCTGCACGTCGGGCCGCAGTTACCTACCTTAAACACATTGTCGATTGCTCTCGGGCGATTGGGTCCGCTATTCTGATGGGTCCGATGTATGCTGGTTTCAAAACCTTTACAGGTAAGCCGGCTACAACTGAAGAATGGAATTGGTCGGTAACGGGTATGCGTGAGGTGGCCGAACATGCCCAAACACAAGGCGTTACGCTGGCTATAGAATACCTTAATCGATTTGAAACCTATCTGCTTACGTGTGCAGATGACCTGGTCCGCTATGTTGAGGCCGTAAATCATCCGAATTGCCGGGCCGCATTCGATACGTTCCACGCCAATATGGAGGAGAAAAATACGGCTAATGCCTTACGGAAAGTAGCTCCTTATCTGGTTCATGTTCAGATTTCGGAGAATGACCGGTCCACACCAGGTCAGGGCCATATCAATTTCGATGAGGTATTTGACGTGTTGCAGGAAGTTGGTTATGATGGCCCGATTGCCATTGAAGCCTTCGGGCCGAACCCGCCTGAACTCGCAGCCGCTACTCATATTTTTCGACCTATGTTCGAGTCTCCGGAACAGTTGGCGGTAGATGGTCTGAAATTTATAAAAAGCCATATAGTGCCGACTGTGCCAGTTGGCAGCGAATTATAAATCCTAAATTTTACAGCTGACCGAGATGGTCAGTACTACAATGAAACTAAACATTGCTATCGTCGGTCTGGGCTTTGGTGCCGAATTTATCCCGATTTATCAGCGTCATCCGAACGCGAACATGTATGCAATTTGCCAGCGTAATGTCGAAAAACTAAACGAAATCGGCGATGCGTATGGTATTGAGAAACGCTATAGTAACTACGATGAACTACTGGCCGATCCGAACGTCGACGCGGTTCATATCAACTCCCCAATTCCAAACCATGCTGAGCAAAGCCTGAAAGCGTTGCGGGCGGGTAAGCACGTTGCCTGTACAGTTCCGATGGCTACTACTGTTGAGGAATGTCTTGAAATCGTGAAAGCCACAAAAGAAAGCGGCAAAAAATACATGATGATGGAAACGGTGGTTTATAGCCGCGAGTTTCTGTTTGTCAAAGAGTTGTATGAAACAGGTGAGTTGGGGAAAGTGCAGTTTTTGAAAGCCAGTCACCAGCAGGACATGGACGGTTGGCCTGACTATTGGCCTGGTTTACCGCCGATGCACTATGCCACGCACTGCGTTGGTCCGGTGGCCGGATTACTCAAACTCGAAGCCGATTATGTATCCTGCTTTGGTTCAGGAACGATTCGGGAAGAGTTGGCACAGATTCACAACTCGCCATTTGCCGTTGAATCAGCACATATTAAGTTCAAAGACAGCGATTTGTCTGCTTATGTCTACCGCTCTCTGTTTGACGTGGCGCGTCAGTACCGCGAAAGTTTTGAGGTATATGGCGATAAAAAATCATTTGAGTGGCAACTCATCGAAGAGGAGCAACCCGTGATTCATACCGCTAAAAAGCCAGAGCCTGAAATTCCAGAAAAAGTGACCGTACCGGATTACGCACACCTGCTGCCTGAATCAATCCAGCGATTCACGACAAAGGGAGTTTATGATGCCGACGAACAGCAACACCTGTCGTTTACACAGGGGGGAGGCCACGGTGGTTCGCACCCACACATGGTGAATGAATTTTTGTCGGCTCTTGTCGAAGACCGTGATCCATTCCCGAATGCGGCTCAATCGGCCAACTGGACGAGCGTGGGTATCCTGGCGCATGAATCAGCGTTACAGGGTGGGCAATTGATTAAGTTGCCAGATTTTAAGAATGTATAAAATTTAAACACGGAGGTAACGGAGGTAAACACGGAGCGCACGGCGTTTCTCTGTGATCTCCGTGTTTACCTCCGTTACCTCTGTGTTAAAATGAAAAAATTACTCATACTTATTGGGCTGGCAACTGTCTTTGCTCAATGTGCCCGCCAATCGGCGAAACAAACGAGTGTTCGGCAGAATTCGGCGAGTCCACGTCGGATAGAAATTCTGTTCCTGGGCGATAATGGCCATCACAAGCCTATTGAGCGAGTGCCAGAAATTATGGCTGCTCTAGGCGACAAAGGCATTAATTTTACCTATACAGATAAGCTGGAAGACCTGAATGCCGAGAACTTGAATAAATATGACGGCTTGCTTATTTATGCCAACTGGGATAGTATTCCGAAGCCGCAGGAAAAAGCAATGCTGGACTATGTCGCATCCGGGAAAGGAATAATTCCAGTGCACTGCGCATCGTGGTGTTTCCGAAACTCAACCGAATACGTCGATAAAGTTGTAGGCGGACAGTTCTGGCGGCATCGGATGGACACCATTCAGACGCGCTTCACGCAACCAAACAATCCAATTGTAGCTGGTTTGCCTTCGTTCAAAGCTTATGACGAAACCTATTTGCACAGCCACTTGCAAGCTGATAACAACGTGTTGGCGGTTCGGGACATTAAAGCCGACCAGGAAAAAGATAAGCCGGGCGTCAAGGAAGAACCCTACACCTGGACACGCCAATACGGGAAAGGTCGTGTGTTTTACACCGCTTATGGACATGACGAACGTACCTGGCTCCAGCCCGGTTTTCAGCAACTACTCGAACGAGGTATTTTATGGGCTGTAGGCGATGACGTCAAAAAACTACACGATGATTTAAAGCCACAGGCATTTACGTATCATGATGCCAACCTCCCTAACTACGAAAAACGTCCGGGTGCGCAGTTAGAGCAAAACCCGCTTTCGCCAGAAGAGTCGATGAAGCATATTCAGGTGCCGGTCGATTTTACACTCGATCTGTTTGCGCACGAGCCAAACGTTATGCACCCAATTGCGATGGCGTGGGATGAACGCGGACGGCTCTATGCACTCATCACGAAAGATTACCCCAATGAACGCAAACCCGAAGGCGGTTCAGATTACATCGTTATTTGCGAAGACACCGATAAAGACGGTAAGGCCGATAAGTTTACCAACTTCGCTGAAGGACTGAGTATTCCAACAGGTCTGGCGTTTGCCAACGGTGGTCTATATGTTTCGCAGGCTCCGCATATGCTGTTCCTGCAGGATACTAATGGCGACGACAAGGCCGATGTAAAGAAAATTGTCTTCACTGGATTTGGTACGTTCGATACTCATGCTGGACCAAGCAACCTGCATTATGGTTTTGATAACTGGATTTGGGGAAGTGTGGGCTACTCGGGTTTTAAAGGAAAAATTGGTGCCGATAGTGTGAAGTTCAGTCAGGGCTTTTTCCGGTTCAAACCAGATGGTTCGAAACTGGAATACATGACCAGTACCTCGAATAATACCTGGGGATTAGGCTTGAAGGAAACCGGCGATATTTTCGGGTCAACGGCCAACAATTCACACGGTTGGTATATGGCCATTCCGAACCAGTATTTCAGTGGGGCACCTCATCTTCGCGAAAATGGCAGTCGCAGTACGGATACGCACAAAGACATGAAGCCAATTACCGAAAAAGTGCGGCAGGTCGACGTGTTTGGTGGATTTACGGCAGCGGCTGGACATAACTTTTACACCGCCCGCGCTTTCCCGAAGAAATACTGGAATACGATTGCTTTTGTAGCCGAGCCAACGGGCCATATTCTGCACCAGAACGTCATGCAGAAAAACGGGACCAATTTCGAAGATGCGGAAGGCTTTAATCTAATGGCTGGGGCCGACGAATGGTTTGCACCGGTGTTTGCCGAAGTTGGACCAGATGGAGCCGTTTGGGTCGTTGACTGGTATAGTTACATCATCCAGCATAACCCCACGCCTAAGGGCGCCACCAACGGATCTGGTAATGCCTACGAAACGCCACTCCGCGATTTTACACATGGCCGGATTTATCGGGTTGGCTACAAAAATGCGCCCGCTTATACGCCAATGACGTTGAGCAAAGACCGTCCAGCTGAGTTAATTACCGCGTTGAAGAATACGAATATGTTCTGGCGAATGACCGCTCAGAGGCTGCTCATCGAACGAAACAATAAGGACGTTGTCCCACAACTGATAGCACTGGTCAATGATCAGTCGATCGATGAAATTGGCAATAATCCGGCGGCTATTCACGCATTATGGACATTGAAAGGCCTGAATACACTGGATGGTTCGGACCAGAATGCGGCTATCGCAGTTGGTAAGGCGCTGAAACATCCGGCTCCTGCTGTTCGGAAAACAGCAATACAAGTTATGCCACCCATTCAGGAAGCCGCAACTGCGCTGTTGGAAGCCAATTCGCTGAACGATACAGAGCCATTAGTTGTGTTGAATACACTGTTGAAGCTGTCGGAAATACCCCAGAGCCCGGCTACTCAACAGGCTATTCTAGCTCGGCTCGACAAAGCTACGGAGGTCGATGACCGTTGGTTGCCCGAAGCATTTGCCACTACGCTAACTAGCCAGAAAGGACAATTGCTGAAAGCGTATCTGAAGCAGATTGCGACGAATGCGCCTGCCAAAGCAACGCATGATATGGCGGCTCATAATCACGCAGATATGGAGAAAGCGCCAGCAGCGGCTACGGCCTCTAACTCGCCACAGACCGTTTCATCATCGAATCTGCCAGACCTCGTCGTTGCGGCCATTCGCACCACGCCCGAGTCGCCTTCTGTACGCGAGAGTGTTCGCTTGTTTGTCGACGTGAAAAATAACGGTGGAGTAGCCATTCCCGAAGGAACACCAATTCCATTATCGCTACGTGTTGAAGGACCTAAAGGGGCTGCTGAAGGAGCAAAAATTGATTTTGTGAGTGTGACACACAATACGGGCATCAAACCCGGCGAAACCGTTACGATTAGTAAGTCGAACAACGGCCCCTGGGTTGGCGATATGGGCGTAACGTTTGAGCGTGCCGGCCAGTATACGCTCACAGTTATGCTCGACCGCGAGAATAAAATTGCTGAAGGAAACGAACAAAATAACAATGCTACGCATACGCTAACCTATCGCGCTCCGCAAAGTCTAAGTGCCTATGCGCTCGAACGAGCTACTCGTAGCTATGCATCGGTTGCTCCTGTCGATTCTGTTATTGCATTACTCCGACAAAGCCAGAAATTGGCTTCCGCACAAGGAGAAGCTATTGTTAAAGGTGTAGCTGAAGGCTGGAATCTGAAACAAAAAGCAACGGTTCAGGATGCCGATAAGTCATTTCTGGCCAGTTTGACCAGCTCCGTTTCAACCGAAAACCGTGAACGTTTGAATCGCCTTTACGAAGCCTGGGGAGTAACGAAAGAAGCTCCGGTAGATCCAGATGTAGAAATTGTACGGATGAAAACGGTGCGTGAAGAAATGCGTTACGACAAGAAAGAGTTTACCGTAACGGCGGGTAAGCAAGTTGAGATCGTACTGGAAAACCCCGATGCCATGCAGCACAATCTGGTGATTGGTAAACCCAAAAGTATGGAAATCATTGGCGCTGCTGCCGATAAGCTAATTACGGCAAAAGACGGAGCCGAGAAAAACTATGTTCCCTCTATTGCTCAGGTAATTGCGGCTACACCACTGATTAACCCTGATCAAACGTATCGGCTCAAATTCACAGCTCCAACCACGCCCGGCGACTATCCTTTTGTTTGCACATTCCCAGGCCACTGGCGGATTATGAATGGTGTGATGAAGGTTACAAAATCGGGTCAGGCCATGAATGCAAAATAAATAATCAACTCGGTAAGGTCGCTCAGACCTTACCCGTTTACAAGTACGACAAAGGTCGTTGTCAAGTCATCTTAGGATACCTGACAACGACCTTTGTCGTATAACAAATCAACATTGAATCAGCTACTTGCTTATTGTTTCGTCGTGAGATAAGAGGGCAGAAGGCGGTACCTGAATCATGAACTCACTTCCCTGACCTACTTCGCTTTTGACCCAGATTGTCCAGTTATGGGATTGAATAATACGTTGTACGTAGCTCAATCCTAAACCGAAACCCTTCACACTGGGCTGATTACGATCGTGAACCCGGAAAAAAGGCTGAAAAATCTGGGCTACTAATTTGGGCGGAATACCCACACCCTTGTCACGTACCGTAATGGTGAGGCCATCTGTATTGGTCTTTGTGAGTAACGTGATTTGGGGGTCTTCTGAGCTGTACTTTATGGCATTATCCAATAGGTTGTACAATACGTTGGTCAAATGCAGGCGATCTGCCAGTATGTGTGTGTCGTTGCCGGGTAAATTCAGGGTCAGGTAATCGCCATGACGTTCGGCTACCGAGCGTAGGAGCTGGTGTAGCTGAATTGGTTCAGGATTTAAAATGAGTGTGTTGCGGTCTGCTCGGGCCAACGTCAGCATTGTTTCAACCTGATGCTGGAGCCGTTCGGTCTCCTCCCGGATGATACGGACATACTTCTCCGTTCGTTCGGGCTGATTACGGGCAATAGGCGAATCCAGAATATCGGCAGCCATTCGAATGGCCGTAATTGGTGACTGAAATTCATGCACAATAGAATGCAATACTTCCGTCTGAACTACCGATCGCTGTTGTCGACGCAATAGCCACCAGACGAGGTAGCCCATCAGGCCCTGCGCTATCAAGACTAGCCCAGTGAGGCCTAGCCATTGAAGTGAAGACGATATGGAAAAACCAGTATCGGCTAATAAAAGCCTATTTCCATAAACTACTGCACTTATGATAATGACCAGCAAAAGCGTAAGTGCGGATATAGGATAAATAAGAGAACGACGCAGCATAACGCTGTCTTTTATGAGTTAGTAGGACACTAAAAGCCTACAAATAGACGACATAAACGCAATGTGTAAATGTCACAAGAAAATAGTCTAAAAAGCAATAATCGATAACAAAAAAAGCCCGTTTTAGACGGGCTTGTAAAAAAAAATGTATTTACTGATTAACTTACACTGCTTCAGTTGGTGTTTCTGCCGGAGTTGGTGCCGGTGAGGCAGGTGTTTTAGGGCGTGGTGTACGTGTAGCCTTAGACGTCGCAGGTTTTGGTGCCGGTGCTGGCTTGCGTGTTGTGCGGGGAGTAGCAGGAGCATCAGATACCGTTGCTTCGGTTACAGCAGCAACTGCCTTTTTCGCGGTTCGCTTAGCATTTTTAGCGGCCTTATCTGCATTCTTTTTCGCTTTGGCGACCTCTTTCTTTACCTTCTTTTCAGAAGCTTTAGCCGGTTTAGTCGCTTTCTTCTCCGCTTTATGCATCAACTTCGCTAGTTTCTTCGCCAGATTATCCGCCGATTTCTCGATGGATTTCTTCATTTTTTTTGTAGCCGCGCCTGCTTCGCTAAGTTTGGTTTCTATAGAACTGACGATTTCAGATGCCAGCGACTTCTGCTTGGTTTTAAGGGTTTTATTGGCCATTTGTTCAGTATGAAAAAAATTTACAAAGAAATACGAATTTTTTGTGACAATCAAAAGTCCAATGTTAAGTTTCTGTTATCATTTCTGGAGAAAATCCCAACAAACAATACCAGCTGTAACAGCAATATTGAGCGAATGCTTTGTGCCAAACTGCGGAATCTCAAGTACCAAATCGGCCAACTGCACAACCTCATCCCGAACACCTGTCACTTCGTTACCCAACACAAAAGCGTACTGTTTGTTTGAATCGGGTGAAAAATCAGCTAACGAAGTGCTCCCTTCGGCTTGTTCAATAGCGGCCACAACCCATCCTTCGGCCTGTAACCGTTGTACTAAAGTTACTACATCAGGTGTGTGCTCCCAGGAAACAGATTCTGTAGCACCGAGGGCAGTTTTGGTAATATCGCGATGGGGAGGCTGGCCTGTAATACCGCAGAGGTATAGTTTTGCGGCCCGAAATGCATCGGCTGTGCGGAATACAGAACCAACATTGTTTAGGCTCCGGATATCGTCTAAAATCAGGCAATACGGGAATTTTTCAGCGCCTTTAAATTCGTCGACAGAGAGCCGATTCAGCTCGTCAAGAGAGAGTTTACGAGGGGGCATAGGTAAAGCAAAATGTATAATATGAAACGAAATTTACTAGCTACTCATCAATAACTACATGAATGGCCTTGATCAATTAATTTTCGCCTTTTTAATCGCTGGTTAGTCGCTTAAGTTTATATCATAAATCAGGCCCACTGGAAAACTAATTCAGAACGATGAACCGTTTACCAGCATGAAAACACTGCTCGACATAATCGACTACTTGTATCAGGAAGCCTATCTGTCGGATGATGACCGCGATTTCCTGGCGGCTAAGGGGTTTATAGCGCCTGAGCAGACAGAATCCCATTCTGATGAGGAGTATGAATATAAGCAAGATGAGCCCGATGAGATCGACCTGGATGATGCGTTTCCAGGGATGGGGAAGGGACGTGGAGGGAAGAGAGGGCCCAAAAAGGCTTCGGTAACATTCCAGCAACGGAAGACCAATGCGACAAAAATACAACTGGTGAATCTGACGTATAACCCCAAACTCTGGTGGTATCCTCCACTCGATATTGACCTGGGTAGCTCAGTAATCTTAGAGGGGATTGAGCAAATAATGGGTAAAAGCCTTGTTAAAAAGTTGTACCGGACAGGAAGCTTCTCGACTTACTCAACGGTTCACTCGTTCTGGGATCGTTGGGCAGACATTCTTGGCCCCACAACTCTGATTAAGTACGAAGATGCAATTATGGCGCTTCTGAAAGGAAATCGCCTGCGAAGTGAGAAGTACCTCAAACCCTCTGCGTTCTATGAGCTTAGTCAGCTGAAAATTGTACAGAATAAGAGTGGCTGGATGCTGGCGGTAGCAATCGATACGCACGCGTCTGTACGATTAACCGACGAAGAAGGTCGTCAGGATTTACAAATTATTAAACTAGCCTGAAAATGGAAACGATCACACTGGGACAAGCCAAGTTGCTCATCAAGGCAATGGCACATAAAGAAAGCCTTTTGCTCCTGTCGCCCCCAGGTGTTGGCAAATCGGACGTAATTCGGCAGGCAGCCGAAGAGGAGGGATTGCCGCTACGGTCATTGCTTGGTACGCAAATAGCTCCCGAAGATGTGAGCGGTATCCCTCAGATTGTCAATGGTCGGTCGGTTTTTTGTCCACCGCGTATATTGCTACCCGAAGAACCGGAACCATTTTGTTTGTTTCTCGACGAGCTGCCCGCGGCTGCACCTGATGTACAGAAAGCCTTATACGCGCTGTTGCTGGAACGGCGATTAGGTGAACATCAGTTGCCCAAAGGCACCTGGGTAGTAGCCGCCGGAAATCGGCAGCAAGATCGGGCTTTAGTGCGTCAGATCAGCAGTGCGTTAATCAATCGCACGTTTGTCGTGCAGATTCGGGTTGATTTAAAAGAATGGATGATCTGGGCTCAGCAGCATGGCATCCGCAAGGAAATTATTTCGTTCATCAATTTTTTCCCAGATGCGCTTATTCGGGATGTGTCTGCCGAGCCGGTTCCGTTCTCAACTCCGCGGGCCTGGGCGTCGTTATCGCAGGCGCTGGATCTGGTCGAACGGGCAGGCGCTCTCAATCCTGATCTAGTTCGAGCACTTTGTTTCGGTCGGGTGTCGGCTGCTGATGCGGCTATTTTCTGTACCACACTGGACGTTAATAGCGCTATGTTGCTGACAATAGAGGAGTATGTGAGAGACCCCCAGAAATTACCCGACGAGGTCACCCAACTGTGGTTTCTGCTGAACCGGATCAAACATCACCTCCTGACGGGAAAAGTGGAAGTATCGGCCGATGAATTGAACCGTTTCCTGCTGGCATTGCCTCAGGAACAACGATTTGCGCTATTTGCTGGTCATGTATGGGAATGGGGGCGTCTGGGTGTGTCGGAGGCTTTCCTGGAAACACTAAAACAAGTAACCGGACTGGTATGAATCCAACGATCACCGCCAGCGAACTGGCTAAGCAGGCGCTGCATGTTGTCCGAATCACGATTCCCTATCTGGCCGAATTAACGCTCAATATTGAGTTAGTTCCGACTAACCAGGTGGCAACGGCTGCCATTTTTGCATCTGGTAGGCTGATCTACAATCCCGACTGGCTTGTCCAATTGAGCTTGCACGATGCATCTTTTGTGATGGCCCACGAAATGATGCATCTGGCCCTACGATCGCACTATCGTTCGAGTCAGGAAGATGCCAAACTGTTCAACATTACACACGATTATCTAATCAATGATATACTCAAACGGGCATTTGGTGTAGATGAAGTGCCAGCCTCTGGCCTGGATTGGGACCAGGATGCTGGCCGCTACTATTCGTTAGCGGATAAGCCGGCAGAAGAGTTGCTGACATTTATTCGGGATTCGTTTAGCGACTGGAGGCTTCAGCAACTCATGTCCAGACCACATTGGCAAGCTGGAAATGGAGCACTGGCTACCAGGAATGAGTCTCCGTTTGCTGATTTGCTGGAAAAGCTAAACATGGTCCAGCCAGTAGCATCGCTGGAGGATAGGCTATCTAACAAAACGGACATCCTTTCGGAAGAACTGGAGCAACTTTTGTTTCCAACGGTTACGCCCGCTACAATCCATAACCGAATGGTACAGATCAATGGCCTGGTTCAGAAAGCTCTCGCCGAAAAATTCGTTTACGATAAACTACCCAATCTCGACGTTCCTGGATGGTCCCAATCCAATATCTACGAGGTTAACTACCAGGCGGTTAAGTCGGCCTATAAACCTCCCTGGGAAATGGCTCTCCAGCAATGGCTGGAATTTACGGCCCGAAGTGGGCGAACCTATACCCGACCCAGTCGACGGGGCACCTACACCGATTTGGTGCAGGCTGGCTATAAGCGCGAAGGGAATACAATTCATATTATTATTGACACAAGTGGGTCGATGAGTAGCCTACTTTCTGAAGTACTGGGATTCATAGCCTCCTTTGCCGAATCGTCGATGATCCCCGAAGTTCATGTAGTGCAATGTGATACCGGCGTCAGCGATGATAGCTGGTATACGCCATCTGAACTACTTGATTTTCAGGTTAAAGGCTTAGGCGGGAGCGATATAACACCGGCGATGTTGCATTTAGCTCAGGATGAGGGTATACTCTATGTCGTCATAATTACCGATGGATGCATAGAGTATCCCTATGAATCAATGCCCTACCAGGTGCTTTGGGTACTAACAGACCCATATGAGTGGTTTACTCCTCCTTATGGCCAGGTACTAAGAATTGAATAGCAGCAGATAATTGTGCAATGAAAAAAGGGTAGCTGGTTAGCTACCCTTTTTTCATTGAATATGTAGTGTGACTTATTCGTTTTCGAATGGGTTTTGGTCATAGGTAACGCTGGCGAGTTTTTTGTCTAAATAATAGATCTGATCGGCCGGAATTTGATCAATCAGTTCCAGGCAACGCCGGGCTATATATTCTTCTTCAACCTGCTCTTTAACGTACCATTTCATCAGCTCTTCGGTGGCGTAGTCACCTTCACGACGGCAAACACCAATAACCCGATTAATCGAGTCGGTCACCGCAATTTCCTGATCGAGTACATTCTCAAAAACCGACCGGAGTGTATCGAATTCCTGGGGAACAGCTGGCACTTCGGGTGTATAGGCCGTTCCTCCCTGATCGCATAGGTAATGGAAGATCTTCATGGCATGCTTCCGCTCTTCTTCCGACTGCTTGTAGAAAAATCCTGCGCTATAGTCATAACCATTGCGATCACACCAGCCCGCCATCGCCAGATACTTAGACGATGATACCAGTTCCATTTGTATCTGTTGATTCAAAACCAGTTCGACGGGCTCTTTAATCAATGTGCGGAGTCTTGCTAAATCTTTCATGGCGTTTATGTATGCAAAAATTGATACCCCAAAGAACAGCAAAAAACCGTTTCGTGGTACGAAACGGCTAATAATTAGACGGTTTCTAAAATAGCTTATGCTGCATCAGAAAGGGTTGAACACCCACATTCACGCAACAAACTGTTTAGCTCAAGTGTAAAAGCAGCTCCGTTGAGCAGCTCACGAAGATGAAGAATTTCACAAAGGGTCAATACGTAGCAACGATCCAATCGGGGTAGGGTAAAAATTTCCACCTCATCGGCGGCCTCGGTGCTGAGGGCCATTTGATGGATATTCACCGTCTGAACCATGCGCCGAAACTGTGAAAAGTCGCGGGCTGACAGGGGTGTATGCGTTCCCCAAAACGATAAGATAAGCCGGTTCGTCCGGTCGCATTGATACACTGTGCCTTTATCGGTTTTAAAGACTAACTGATAGGAGACTGGTACGGTACTTTCCATATTTTGTGAAATGACAAAGCAAATATAAGCAAATAAGATTTATTTAGAATTGTTAAAAATAAATTTTATTTAATTATAATTTTACCTGTACCGTCAGAAAAAAGCTGCGGGCATCGGCAGGGATGATGCCTGGGCCAGGATAACTGTCGGCGCGCCGGGTGAAATAGCGGGCATTAGCCAGATTGTTGATCGAGCCTTGCAGCGCAAAAATCCGACTCAGTTTGTATTCCCCCGAAAGATCCATAACCGTATAGGCTGGCACCAATCCATCGATGGCATTGGCTGTAAAAACAGCATTGGTCGCATCTGTAAACTGGTCACTGGTATAAGCTAGCTGATAGGTAGCTGAAAACCGCTTACGCTGATAGGAGAGGCCAGTTTTAAAAATCACGTCGGGAGCCAACTCTACTTTTTTGTTTCGGTAAGCAGGTTCGTCGCTATTAATGTAGCGTGCATTAATCAGGGCCAGGTTGGTAAACACCGAAAGCCGGGCCTTACTATACTGTTTGTCGATGAAATGCAGCAATTCCAGCTCCGCAAACGACTCCAGACCTAGACTCCGGGATTGAGACACATTGGTCCGATAGCGATAGATATTAAATGAGACGGGATCAGACTTTTGCACGGTTCCAATGCGATTGGCGTAGTTGATTGTAAATAGACTCACATCGTAATTAAACAGACCCGCCAGATTGCCTCGAATACCCAGATCTGCCGAATAACCTCGCTCATCCTGCAAGTTTGGATCTACCTGAATATTCGGATTGACGGAACGTATATCATTGAAATTAATAGCCCGATAATTCTGCGAAATGTTGGCGTAAACCTGCAAACCCTGACTCTGTAAATAACTTAGGCCAATGCCACCTATCAGAAAATGGCGCGTGTTGTTTTTCGTCTCCTGTATCTGCTGATTGAAAATGATGTTGCCCGCCTGATCTTTATTAATTAGCGAATAAAAACCGTCTGCTTTCGTAATGATATTTTCAAATCGGACACCTGGGATAATACTTAATTTGGAATTTAGCCGGACTATGTTTTCCGCGAACAAAGCGACATTGTAATTCGGGAAGTTGTATTTGGAATAGGCGTAGGCGTCTGAATTGACAAAATCAAAGTCGGAGGTAGTGCCGGTCGAGCCGCTGTTGCCGAGCCCTTGCCGACGGTCGGTAAATCCTTTATAGTAGCGAACGCCCAGCAGCAGATTCTGGGGATTACCTTTCAGCTTATACGTATACAACAACCGGCTTTCATTGCCATAATTCGTGTAATTATCCTTATACAAATCTCGGGGAGTGCCAGGATCGAGCCGGTTAATGTAATCCAGATTGCCGAGCGCATACCGTCCGGCAGATAGCCCAAAAAAACGGGAATTAAATCTCAGGTTCTCGTTGATCTGATAATCCAACAGCATAGCCCCCAAATTCCAGTTGACCTTGAACCAGTTACGCGCCCGCACCGATTGATGCGCATCAATCGCAAACTCGGCATCGGTGAGGCCACCGGGCTGGTGAGCCAGATAATGCATGTATGTATACTGAAACGTCAATGCCAACTTTGGATTAACGGTGTAGGTCGCTGAACCATAAGCCGTATTGACGTTGAATTCGGCATTCGGGCGCCAGCCATTTCCTGACTTATGCTGAAAGAAGGTATAGTACTGTACTTTCTTCACGGTGCCACCAATACTGTTGGTTGTATTGAAAAATCCCCACGACCCGACAGTTTCCCGCGAGGTTACTTCTATAGGTTTATTGGCCGCTCCTTCTTTCAATTTGAAGTTAATGAGCCCCCCGAATTGGGTTCCATACTGTAAAGAAGAAGCACCCCGCAGAATCTCAATGCGGCTGGTCAGCTCGGCAGGAGGGGAGTAGTAACTTTCGGGATAACCCAGTGCATCGGCACTCATATCGTAGCCATTTTGTCGGGTATTGAAATTCGTTACCCGATTCGGGTTCAGCCCGCGACCGCCGATACCTAGCTGGATACCGGCTCCATCGTTCTCCCAGATATTGAGCCCGGCGACTTTGGCGTATATCTGCCGACTGTTATTGGTTGCCTTATTGGCGGTTATGTCATCCAGTACGATCACTTCGCTTTTCTTGCCCGCATTGATCGTTGTACCCTCTATCGCTCGTAAGCGAGTGATGCCAAATGTTTTTGCCCGTTCGGCATTGACACTGACTGCATTCAGTTGTTGGACAGATTCCTCCAATACCAGATTGAGAGTCAAATTCTCGTGAATGTCAAGCGATCGGGTTTGTGGCTTGTAGCCGATGGCAGACACTTCAAGCGTGTAAGTGCCGGTTTTAATGCGCCGTAACCGATAGTCTCCCGAGGAGTCGCAGACCGTAGCAAAATCAGTGTTTTGTAACACAATAGAGGCACTGGGTATTCCTTCTCCCGATGCTGTTTTTATGTGCCCCTTGAGCGTAACGGTTTGTGCCATTATGCTCAAGCTACTAGTCGTTAGAAGTAAGAAAAATAAGATACCGTTTTTGTTCATTCTGTTTATTGGCGAAATGGAAGAATCCACCGTTTGTGATCAAAGGTCTCTTCCTCGTTTGCCAGATTAATGGTACTGTCGATGTAGAGCCTACTGCCACTTCCATTTAGCGTTACGTAGCTTTCGGCGGTTACAATAGGGTTTTTGATTCCTTTTTGCTCATATTCTCTGGCGAGAAAATGGGCATATTGAAGGATCATATCTGGCTGAGTAGCCATCATGTTTTCCTGCAAACTGGTCAGGTATTGTGCGTTGACGACTTCGGTTTGTCTGCCGGTTGTAGGGTCTTTTACATAGAAAAAAGCCGTGCCTCCTTTCTCCATCAGCATCACCCGCCACGAAAAACGGTAGCCTTCTTCAGTCCAGTATAATTTTCCGGGATACAATAAAAGGCGGAAAGGAAGCAGCAGTTGAATCGTAAAATGAAGCCCCAATACTGCCCAGATTAACTTTTGCTGAACGACCGGCATTTGGTAAATGCGCCTGGTTTCTCTTGAACGAATGCCCCATTCCGGTAGGAGTTTCCTGAGAAAATCAATGATCTGTAAGTGCGTGCGTTCAGAAAAGAAAATCGGCGTTACGGCAATCATGATGTAGGGGAACATCCCAATTTTAAAAAGTATGCCAGTAGCCAGATGAAAGAGCACAACAAAGGCATAAGCGGGCTTTCTGGTTTTTTCCCAGAGCAGAAAAAAGCCGATTCCTAAATCAAACAAAGCTCCAAACCAACTGAATGCGTAGGCTACCCACAGTTGCGTCAGTAATGAACCGATAATGGGCAGGTGACTGTTGGCTGGCAACCATATTTTGAGTGGAAGCGCAGCTATGAGCCAGTCGTAATTGAGTTTGGACAGGCCCGCAAAAAAATAGACGAGTAGCAGCTGAAGTTTAAACAGATTGATCGTCCATGCGGGAACCTGCGTAACAGCAAGCCGAGGTTTTCGTAAAACATCAACGGAGAAATAACGATGAGCCGGGACCAGGATCAGCAGAAACGAAAGGATGCTAACGAAATAATAATGATTGAGATACGTGGTTTTGTCAATTAGCTCCACGTACGTAAAACACAGGAAAAAAGTCAGGATAGCTACTCGGTAAAACAGGCCTATAGTGATTAACAGGGAAGAAATTATGAGCAACCCAAACAAACTATACATGCCTGTTGCACCGAGTGGCTTTACGCCATCAAACCCATAAAAGGTGAAATGAAACTGCGGTTTGATATAGAAAGCATATACCCACCCTTTCAGCGCAAAACGAATTGTGCTCAATAGCATAATGCTCCCGAAGGCTATCCGAAAGACGGCCAGGGGAGCAATATGCTGTTGTCCAATAAAAAAGGAGCTGAGTTTCTCCTTTACTGAGGTGGCCATGCCCTTAATCGCCGTCGTTATCGCCGTAGGTTATCAGAATGCCCAAGGATGAGGTCATATCTGTTTTGAGTAGTACGAGGAGCTTTTGTAGTTCGGTGTACGTAGCTGTAACAGCTCCCTGATTGGTTTTGATGTTATCCGACAGCGGATCGGTCAGTGTTTGCAACTTGGCTGTGGCCGTGGCAAACTGCGCTTTGATCACATCGTTTAGTGAACCACCACTGCTGGATTTAGCACCTATCTGCGTTAAGTAATCGTCAAATCCCAGACCATCTCCCTGTGCACTTTTCCCCAGGTAAATGTTTTGAAGAGCCTGAATGTGTAGTAACGCCAGTTGTACCGACATTTTAGAATAATACGCCTGCACTTTTTCCGGGTAAGCTGTCCCCATCGATTGCACGCCAGCAGGAATACCTATTTCGTAGTTTTTGAACACATCGACGTCATAATCCAATTGATTGACTAACTGACCTGTAGAACTTCCAACATCGGTTCCTGTCGCATTGAGAAACGTAGCGGTATAACCCGAATTCCAGGCGTTTACCACGGTAGTTATATTCGTTTTTAGTTCGGTAGATAAGGCTGCCAGATACGTTTTCCGATTTGCGGCTTTACTATCGGTGGTATATTGTTGGAGGATAGCGTTGTTATCAGTACCTACGCCAAACAGTAAATAATCAAGTGCTGGAAGTCCCTTTGCTGCCAGGTTGGCCAAAAGCGTCGGATTGTACGTTCCTGAACTGATATTCGTATTGATCTGAGCGACATCAGCAGGGTAGGTGTTTGTGTTGACGCGCAAATTTGCCTGATCTGCTGGCCCAAATCCATAGGCCGATGTTGCCTGCCACTGTTTGTAAGCTGCTTGAAACGCCGACTGGAGGGCTGTTAGTTTGGCCGCATCAGGAGTGGTGTTAAAGGCTGTGACCGCTGCATCCAGATTGACCGCCGTGGTCTGAAAGGATGTATAGGCCGGAAGAATAAGATTGGTACTCAGGTTGGTCAACATAGCCTTCCGATCAAATGAAGTGGCCGCTGGGGCCTGATCATCACTGGATTTTGAACAGGACTGAGATCCAAGAGCAAGTCCGGTTGCGGCTAAGGCTACAAGAATGAATGTACGCATTTCGGGTCGTTTTTATGGTAGAAAACCATCCACGGCAGACTGGTGTGGATGGTTTAGTTGTTGAGCGTCAATGTAATCGACTAACCATTGTTTACAGTATGTCTTTTACTGAATCAAAGTCATACTGTTTGGCAATGGCATCTCTGATGTTGTTTACATCCGTCAAGGTCAGGTCGTAGAAGTTTTTAGGAAATAAAGCCAGTATAGCGTCGATTTGCGCATCGGTGATTTTGCGTTTTGGGTTGTATTTCAAGGAGTACACAAACCCATAGCATTCAGAAAGGCGGCTGTTTCTAGCGATGTTGTCGTTCAACGATTCTTTAATTTCTTTCACTTCCTGAAGTGCGGCTGCCCCGACAACTCGCTCAAATCCTTGCATGAGGATCGTTGCCTGATCTTGATAAGTTTTGGTGTCCTTGTTGCTGATAGCAGCCCGGCCTTTCAGGAAAGCATCCATGAATATCTTATTGGCATGATAGCCCGAATCGACCTGAGTTGTGTAGCTACCCCATAATTTAGCACCCGTTTTATTGGTCGGGAAGTCGATAGGAACACCCCAATAACCAAACGCCAGATCCCAGGCATGTTCTAGTGCCGTTCCTTTTCCCGTGGTTACTGTAGTGTTGTCGAGCGAATTATTGGCGGCCGCAGTCATGTAATTATTCACAATCTGGTAGCAGATCAATCCACCCATCATGGTTTTATTAAAGACCTGCGCGTAGTTTACTCCGGTTGCCGTTAACGCGTATTTAGTTGCTGCGTTCGCCGAACTAGTTCCTACACCCGCTACACCTCGGCTAGCTACGTTGCCCGTTTTACTAACCGCCACTAGGCTATCGATGAATCGGAGAGCATCGGTTTGCATCAGCGAAAAACATTGATCCTTTAATTGTAAGCCCGATGTATTATAAGTCAGTGAAGTTGAGAAAGGCGAGCTGGTATTGGTAAACATGTTTTTCAATTTGTCTCCATCCAGAGTACCCGTAAGAGCACCTCTCATCAACGTTGACATCTCCGTCACCATGCCCAGGCGAGTGGTTGACTCTGAAAAATCGACATTGGTGAAGTTGTAAGTCGTTGGTATAGTGTATACTGGGACTACGTCTACAGTGGTGGGGTTTTCTTCCTTGCAACTTACGGCAAGTAATAGGACTACAGAAAAGGCGCTGAGTGCTAGAAGAGATCGCTTCATTATGAATTCTGGATATGTACAAAACTTATTTCGGGCACAAAAGTAGACCTCGAAATAAGGGCTATCAATACCCCCACGGGGGTATATTTATAATAGGTCTAAATAAGATAAGTCATTTAAGGAGCTAAGTGTCAGTACGAGTTCGGAGGCATTTTTGAACGTAAAGCCCATTTTTTTGATGATATTTTTCCGATGGGTCTTTATGGTATGTATACTTAAAAAGAGCCTTTCCGCAATTTCTTTATTCGTTTTGCCCTCGGCGATTAAGTTGACAATTTCGGTTTCACGAGCTGATAAGGAGGGGACTTCTTCTTCCTGATGAGTAAAGGGCTGGTTGTCCAAAAGAAGCTCTACTGTCTTTGTGCAAAGGAATTTTTCGCCTTTAGCGGTGGCATGAATGGCATCAATTAATTCTTCCGGACTACATTCTTTGGATACGTGATTCCTGATTCCCTGATTGATCGACTGGAGAAGTTCAGTTCTGGAATGGCTATTCGATAAAACCAGAATCTTCTTTAATGCAGACTGCGCCTGAATATCTTTTAATGTAGATACACTAAAATGTGCATAATAATGGGTATCGACAAGGATAACATCCGGGTTCAAGTCGGCAACCAGTTGCATAAGTTCTGACGACGTAGTCGCCTGACCAGTAACAGATATGTCTTGAGTAGTAGATAGGATGTTGACTAAACCTTCTCGTGTCAATGTCTGATTATCAGCAATTAGGACAGAGATCATTTATAGCTTACTTTATTTAATCTTGTTCTAAACAATGGTACGAAGATGAAGCTTTTGTGGTTGCGTGCCATTAAAATACGATTAATGACACTGTTGGATAATACGTTGTAGGCTGGACGAAGAACAGGGCAATGGCTGGCCATACAACACCGGATTAAAGCCTAGGGTAATTATCAATGCGGCTGTATCGCGCTGGATTTTAACCCGGTATCGGGCTATATGCCGTTTGAATTGTATAACTTTACTCCATGAGCCATACCGAAACGATTCAGGAATTTTACCAACGTGTTCCACAGGCAAACGCAACTGGGCTTGCACTAAACAATGCTGGAGTTGGGCATTTTAACGTATTTACGCGCGCTTCCTGCTTTCATAAAACGCCTTATATCCGCCGGGATTTTTATAAGGTTTCCTTGATCATTGGTACTGGGAAATTATACTATGCCGATAAATGGATTGCGATTGACCGGCCGGCACTGCTTTTTTCTAACCCTGTTATTCCGTATTCCTGGGAAGCGACATCGGAAGAACAGGAAGGGTGGTTTTGTCTATTTACCGACGCATTTGTCCATCATTATGAACGGAAAGAATCGCTGGCCGAATCGCCTTTGTTTAAGATTGGGGGTAATCCTATATTCTTTATCAATGAGCAACAGCAGCAGGAGCTTTCCCGAATTTTTCAGAAAATGATGGTCGAAATAGCTTCTACATACACCCATAAATACGATTTGCTACGTAATTACCTGCATTTGGTTATTCATGAAGCCATGAAAATGCAGCCCGCCGAAAGTTTCGAAAAACACGCCAATGCATCGGCCCGAATTACATCCTTATTCATCGAATTGCTGGAACGGCAATTCCCGATTGATACACCCGAAGATGCGCTTCAACTAAAGACAGCTACTGATTATGCAAAGCAGTTGTCGGTGCACGTAAACCACCTGAATCGATCCGTTAAAGAAATAACCGGCAAAACCACAACCGAACATATATCGGCCCGAATTACCAAAGAGGCTCAGGCGTTGCTTAAACACACCGACTGGAATATTGCCGAAATAGCTTATAGTCTCGGGTTCGAGTATCCAACCTACTTCAATCTGTTTTTTAAGAAACAGACCCGCCTTACGCCCAATGAAGCTCGTAGCGTGATTGTTTGATTTTTATACACATCTGTGTGAATTCTATAAGTCCGTGCTAGCATGTGTACGCTACCTTTGTTGCGTATAAACGAACAGTTATGAACTACAGAAATCTGAGTAACACAGGAGAAAAATTATCGGCCGTTGGCCTGGGCTGTATGGGCATGAGCTTCGCCTATGGCCCCACCGACGATACAGAAAGTATTGCAACCTTACATAAAGCACTGGATCTGGGAATCAATTTTTGGGATACCGCCGATATGTATGCCAATGGCCTCAATGAGGAACTTATTTCAACGGTGTTGGTCCCTAATCGGGATAAGGTATTTATTGCTACTAAGTTTGGTTTTCGGTTTAAGGATGGCATCGCTGGTCCTAGTGCGGCATCCGGTACGTATTTCGATGGTTCGCCAGCCTGGTTAAAGATTGCCGTTGAAAAGAGCTTGCAGCGCCTGAAAATCGATACTATTGATTTGTATTATGCACACAGGGTTGATCCCAACATACCGATTGAAGAAACGGTTGGCGCTATGGCCGAGCTGGTTAAAGAGGGTAAAGTCCGTTACCTTGGTTTGAGTGAAGCGTCGGCGGCATCTATCCGAAAAGCGCATGCCGTTCACCCGATTGCCGCTTTACAAAGTGAATATTCCTTGCTTAGCCGAGATGTAGAAGGAGAAATCCTTGCTACGATTCGTGAATTGGGTATTACGTTGGTTCCGTATTCGCCATTGGCAAGAGGGCTGGTTACTAATGCGCTCGATGTTAGTCAGTTGGCTGATACAGATTTCCGTAAAACCTTACCTCGATATAGTGGCGAGAATTGGGAAAACAACCAATCGCTGGCTGAGGCTTTTGCCGTTTTGGCGCAAGAAAAGCAGGTGACATCTGCCCAATTGGCACTGGCCTGGGTACTAGCGCAAGGTGATGACATTATCCCGATTCCGGGCACGAAGAAACGAAAGTACCTTGAGGAAAATGCAGGGGCAGTTGATGTAACCTTGTCGGCGGCCGATTTGAAAGCCATTGACGAACTGGTAGCCAGCTATCCAAATACCGGTGAACGTTATAGTGAAGAAGCTATGAAACTGGTCAATCACTAAACGAAGGATTCATAGTCAATCCTGATGATTCGAATAGACTAGCATGCCACTGGCCCAGTGGCATGCTAGTCGTGTATAACACCGAATGGCAAAATCTTTTTTGTCAGGATTAAATGATTTTCAACCGTTCCTCTTCCAGATCAATTTGATATAACTGCTGACGGATAATGCCTTCGTCAATCTTCGGGTCTTTGTTGAGTTCGGTAAGGTATTGCCGTTGACTTTCAAGGACTTCCACAAAAATTACCTTCGTTTTTACATTCATCCAACTATCATCGCTGGCTTTGGCTCGCTCTTCCCATTGCTTCAGGAATTTCTCCAGACCGACGTGCCCATTCAGTTCATTTTCATATTTATTTTTCAGAAACTGATAGACATGTTGTTTCAAGCCTTGTTTCATTTTTTGTCTGGTCACTTCTTCTGGCTCTTCTTCAAATAGACCATCAAATAATTTCGTCCGGGCGATGAAAGCAGGAAGCGTAAGGCCCTGCACCAGTAGAGTAAGCAGGATCACAACAAATGTGATAAACAGAATGAGATTACGTTGCGGGAACGCTGCGCCGTTGTCTAACGTGATGGGTATTGCTAAAGCCGCAGCCAGCGACACGACACCCCGCATACCTGTCCAACCCAGAAGCATAGGCATCAACCAACGCCTTCTACTGGAACGGGCACGAGGCATCACACTAGGACGAAAGATAAGTGTAGCCAGTAAGGCCGTGTACGAACTAATCATTCTGGAAGCAATTAACACGCCCGTTACCAAGGCGCCATAGCCAATGGCGGTACGTAGAGGAATACCTTCAGCGTGCAGTCCTTCAACAATTTCGGGAAGCTCCAGACCAATGATCAGAAAGACGATACCATTCAGGATAAATACAAAACTTTCCCAAACACTAAAACTCTGAATACGACTGGCACTGTTTAGAAAAACAAGCCGCCTTGCCGACATAAATAAGCCACCGCTTACGATAGCCAGCACGCCCGAACAATGAAGTTCTTCCGCTATCCAATACATAAAATAAGGCTCAATTAACGTCAGGGCTATGTGGGATTGAGCCTCAAGAGGAAGTCGTTTATGGGCCTGAACAAACACCCAGGCCAGCAGTAAGCCAACGCCCGCACCACCCAGTACCATCCATACAAAACTTAGTGCCGCCTGCTGCCAGATAAACTGACCTGTGCCCACCGCGACCAGGGCGAAGCGGAAAATGATCAGCGATGAAGCATCGTTGAGCAGGCTTTCACCTTCCAGAATTGCCGAAGTGGATCGGGGGATTTTTACAAACTTGGTAATGGCTCCGGTACTTACTGCATCTGGTGGTGATACGATGCCTCCCAGTAAAAAGCCTAAGGCAATCGTAAATCCTGGAATGAACTGGTTAGTAACCACCGCTACAGACAAGGCGGTGAAAAACACTACCAGAAAAGCGAAACTACCAATGATACGCCACCACTTTTTCATTTCCTTGAATGAGATCGTCCAGGAAGCCTCGAACAAGAGTGGTGGCAGGAAAATAAAAAAAATAAGGTCGGGATTGATTCGTACCATTGGCAATCCCGGAATGAAACTGACTAACAGGCCGGCAACAACCAGCAGAATCGGGTAAGCAATTTTTAGTTTGTTAGCCCACATGTTCAACAGCACGATGGCTGCTATCATGGCGAGCAGAAAAGGTAAAATCGTATGCATTGCATCAGGGATGAATGGTAGTAGAGTCGCTTTGAACCAAAGTGTTCATTGTTTCTGAAATCACAAAATGAGTTTAAAAGTAGTGTACAAAGGCTAATGGACGTAATTTAACCCTATTACTTCCATATTTTTACCCTATGCAAACCATTGAATCACTTCTTACGCTCAATAGACAAAACAACAAGCTCTCCATCCGTATTATTTCCCCTACCTTCGGCCATCTCTCTCCTGAAATTGCCCATCAATATGGCCTTACTCACCGCAAGCCGTACTATTTTTTTCTCTTTATGCTCGAAGGCCACACCCGGCATGGCGTCGATCTTCAGCAATTCGATATAAAGGCCAATGAGCTTCTTTTCATTCTGCCTCACCAGATCCACCGGTTGCCAGCTACTAAAGAAGGTACCGATTATGTCAAGCTCGGTTTTGATGAAAACTGCCTTTCCTTATTACCCAAACAATATCCCTTTCTTGTCAACCCGTTCAACAAACAAAAAATCCAATTCACGCCACCCGCTGCTGCGAGACTAAAATCCATCTTCGGCATACTGCTTGATTTATTAAGTGTGGCGGAGACCGATCCTGAACTCATTCTTGCCCACCTCAATAGCCTGTTAACTGAAATAAACGCGGCTTATTTCTCCTCCGACAAAAGTCCTGCAGACGACAAACTTTCCAAATACATCCGGTTCAAGCTCTTTGTCGAAGATAACCTCACCGATCATACAACCGTCAACGACATCGCTGAAAAACTCGCTCTCAACACCAACAGCTTATATACTATCGTTAAACACTACTCCGGACTTTCGCCCAAAGAATTCATCACTAACCGTCTCATACTGGAAGCGAAACGTCGTCTCTATTATGCTGAAAGTTCCATCAAGGAGCTGGCCTACGACCTGGGTTTCAACGACCCTGAATACTTCTCCCGTTTGTTTAAAAAAGTAACTGGCCAAACCATCGCTACGTTTATTCAGGATTTGTCAGGGAACTAATGTGTTTTGTCCGGTTCCTTTTCTGAGGTTCTCTAGACCTTTGTTCTCCTAATAAATCCGCCAATGATGAACAGAAAACTAGGAACAAACGGCCCACTTGTATCGGCAGTAGGGTTAGGCTGTATGGGCATGTCGGGTGCTTACGGGCAATCTGACGAAAAGGAATCCATCGCCACGATCGAAAGAGCCCTTGAGCTCGGACACAACTTTTTAGATACGGCCGATTATTATGCTGTAGGCCACAACGAAGAACTGATTTCTCAGGCGATCGTAGGAAAACGTGAAAAAGCCTTTCTCTCGGTAAAAACGGGTCAGTTGGTTACTGCTGGACCCAATGGGGCTATGGGACCCGGTCCGGTCAGCGGCCATCCTGATTATCTGCGCAATGCGGTCTTTTATAGTCTCCGCCGTCTCAAAACGGATTACATCGATCTCTACACCCAGGCACGAGTAGATCCTACGATTCCTATCGAAGAAACGGTTGGCGCACTATCCGACTTAGTTCAAAAAGGAGTGATTCGGTACATCGGTCTCTCGGAAGCATCGGCCGATTCGATTCGCAAAGCTGCTACCGTCCATGCCATCACCGCCCTACAGATAGAGTACTCGCTCTGGAGCCGTGACATTGAAGCCGAAGTCCTTCCCACCATTCGGGAGTTAGGTATTGGTCTGGTAGCCTACGCCCCTCTAAGTCGGGGCTTTCTAAGTGGTGAAATTAGAACACCCGACGATCTCAAAGACAGCCGTATCAATATGCCCCGCTACCAGGGTGAGAATTTCTACAAAAATCTGGAACTGGTCGAAAAGATTAAAACGCTGGCTACCTCAAAAGGCTGTACCCCAGCTCAGTTAGCGATTGCCTGGGTACTTGCCCAGGGTGACGATATCATTACTATTCCCGGCTCCAAACGTATCAGGCATCTTGACGAAAATAGGGCATCCGAAAATGTAAAACTCACCCGTGAAGACCTGCAAAGCATTGAAGCGATCCTACCCGCCGGAATCGTTTCTGGCTCCCGTTATCCAGAACGATTTTTAAGTGCTCTGAATCGATAAACGACCCTTTTCTGGAGTAGGATGAAACGCTCCCGTAGGACATACGTTTCACTCGGCTTTGCCTGTCAATGCATCGTTGTGGCTGGCTAAAATTCAATAATCGAATGGATGATCTGGCGTTAACGTGCGACCCCGATGGGGTCAAAAGTTTATAGCACCAATGTCTTTAAACTTTTGACCCCATCAGGGTCGCACTATGAACCTGTTTTAGCTTTTATACTTCAGGGAATCTTAGCGTTCTCTGCGGTTTTAAAAGGTTAAACAGACCTAATGGGTATTCATCAGTTCCCGCTTACGTTCGCCGTTCGTTTTTTGAGTAATTCGTCAACTGCCTGGCCTAACTGCTGATCCTTACCTTTCGCAATTACGCCCGGTTCATTCTGCACTTTTACATCCGGTTCCAACTGCGTATTCTCCATGTATTTGCCGTCATTGGTAATCATGCCTACCTGCGGAATGCCAAAGACCAACGTCGGGTCGATCTGGGTTTCCCACCAGACAGCGGTTCCGGTTCCTGGTACTGGCATCCCCACGATTTTGCCCAGGTTGTTGGCCCGGTAGGCGTAGGGGAACATGTGTGCATCCGAATAGTTGCTCTCACTAACCAGCACCACCGAAGGCTTGATCCATTTTCGCATAGGTTCGTGGCCACCTTTCTGACCGCGGGGTACCATCTCAATGTATTTCTGACCGCTGAGTAGCGTGGCCAGATCGTCGTGGAGCCAGCCCCCTCCATTGAAACGCGTATCGATGATCACCGACTCTTTATCGGCACATTTACCCAATACTTCTTCATAAACCGTGCGATAGCTGGCATCATTCATCCCCCGAACGTGTACATAGCCAACCTTGCCACCCGACAGTTCGTCGGTTTCTTTCCGGCGCATCTGCACCCACCGGTGGTAGCGAAGCTCATTTTCTTCGGTCAGCGTGATCGGTTTGAGTGTTTCTTCCCAGCGTGTGTTTGTCGTTGGGTTGTAGAGCGAGAGCAGGGTATTTTTGTCGGCCTTGCGGTTGAGCAGCTGGTAATAATCTATCGAAGCCAGTACAGGCGCCCCGTCGATCTGCTCGATAATCACGCCCGGTTTGATTTTCGATGCTGCCCGATCCAGTGGGCCTTTTTTCATGACCTCGGTAATTTTCAAGCCGTCGCCCGCGTAGGCCTGGTCGTAAAAAAGACCCAATGAAGCCGTTGCGTCCATATTGAGTTGTGGATGCGCGTAGCGGCAACCTGTGTGTGAGGCATTCAGCTCGCCCAGCATCTCGCTCAGCAGTTCGGCAAAGTCGCGGTTGTTGCTGATGTACGGCAGGAATTTTTTGTACTCCGTGTAATAATCGGCCCAGTTAACCCCGTGAAGATCCGTGACGTAGAATTTCTCGCGAACCTGCCGCCAGGCATGGTCGAAAATGTACGCTTTTTCAGGTTGATAGCTCAGCATCATCTCCCCATTGATGGTAACCGGCTCTTTCTTGCCCGATTCGGCGTCGATCTTACTGATGCCCTTTTCCGACATGACAAACAGCGACTTGCCGTCTTTACTCAGGACAAGTTCCGTACCGGCATCTTTGGCCAGAATTTTGGTTTCTTTCGTCCGCAATTCCGTCACCCACAGGTCCGATGTCTTTTCGAAGCGAGCTAAATAGTATAATTTTTCTCCATCTTTCGAGAGTACCATATCCGCCAGTCGCGAGGAGTGAATGGTAAGTCGTAGCTTACGATCTTCGATTCCGTCAAGGTCGAGTTTGATGGTCGAATCGGCTTTCTGGACCACAGCGGCCAGAGTCGGTTTGCCGTTGGCCAGTGTATCCGCTTTTTTGCCTTTTTTGCTGGGCTGCTCTTTTTTCTCTTTTTCGTCGTCCTCTTCTTTTTTCTCCCGCTCTTTGGCCAGACTTGCATCGTCTTTGCTTAAGCGAAATCGATCGAAACCATCTTTGCTGAAAAACATGGCATACACATCGCTCTCTCCGCCCCAACTGCCGTGGTTTTTCATCCCATCGCGGTCCGCTTCCATGATAAAGGCCTTACCACCCATTACCCATTTGGCGCGAGCCTCATTATAACCGCTCTGAGTCAGGTTCACCACCGGCGATTTGCCACTGGCAGCCACTAAGCCAACGTCGCTGGTGAAGATGCTGGTGGGAGCAAAGTCAACCAGAAACCATTTGCCATCTGGCGACCAGGCGTAATGTTGATCGCCATCGGAGTACGAATAATTTTTATCGGCTGGAAGCACTGTCCGAGTGGCTTTCGTGGCCAAATTGAACACTTTCAGCACAACCCGCGCTTCCAGATAGGCTATCTCCTTGCCATCGGGTGAATATTCGGGCTGAAACTCTTCGGCCTGGGTAGCAACAACTGGCTTCTCGTTTAATACCGTAGCCGCGTAGAAATACGGCTCTTCCTTGCGGACAATGCTCGTTTCATACACATTCCAGTTATTCTGGCGCTCGGCAGCATACAGAATCGACCGTCCATTGGGACTAAAGCTTACTGAACGTTCCTGTTCGGGTGTATTGGTAACGCGTTTGGTGATACCCCCTTCCACCGACGTCACGAATACCTCACCCCGCGAGATGAACGCAATTTCTTTTCCATTGGGCGAGAGCGCCATGTCGGTAGCCCCAGTATTGACTGGTACGATTTTGCCGCTGGTCAGTCGTCCATCATTCATAATCTGGATGTTGACCAGTTTGGGTTGTTCGCCTGGTGTGAGCGTATAAATTTCTCCATCGAAGCCAAAACAAAGTGTACCCGTTTGCGAGCTGCTCAGGAACCGGACCGGGTGCTTATGAAAGCTGGTCAGTTGTTTGGTACTGGTCGGGTTGTTCAGCGCGAAAGAGTGGACATTGAATGAACCGGTTTGTTCACTCAGGTAATAAACCGTCTGGCCGTCAGTCGATAAAACTGGGTTGCGGTCTTCCCCTGCGAAGTTGGTCAGTTGCGTGTGTTTGGCTGAAGGAACATCGTAAACCCACAAATCGCGCGTAATTGAGGAGACGTGGTGTTTGCGCCAGGCGTCCTCATAGCCTTTCATGTCCTGATAAACCAGTTGCTTACCATCGCTGCTGAACCGGGCCAGTTCAGCTGGCGTGGTCAATTCCATGCGCGTCCGGCCCCCGCTTGTCGGTACGCTATAAAGCTCACCCAGCAACCCTAAAGGAAATTGAGCGTTTTTCGCATCGTCCGTACGAGCCGACGAAAAAATAATCCGTTGATTATCCGCCGTAAAATCACTGGGTAAATCATTTCCGGAGTGGAACGTCAAGCGTTTGGCCTCTCCGCCCGTTGCGGGCATCACAAAGACATCGAAATTGCCGTAGCGGTCGGAGGCAAAGGCAATGGATTTACCATCGTGCGACCAGACTGGCATAAAATCGTGGCTTTCGTGAATGGTTAGGGGAAGGGCTTGTCCGCCCGTTGTCGCTACCCGGTACAGGTCGCCCTGATAACTGAAAACGATTGTCTGCCCATCGGGTGAAATAGCGGGATACCGCATCCAGAGAGGTTTCTGCGCAAAAGCGACAGAGCAAACGGCCGTGATTAGTACCACCGTTCGTAGGAAGGTAGATAAACAAGTCATGCAGGTATTGTTTTGGATTAAAAAAGGAATTGACATTAAACAAAGATATAACACCAGCCTTTGGCGTACCTATCCCGTTTGGGACAAAAGCTATAACATTCAGGACAGGCTCCGCTGATGGTAATCAATTCAACCGGGCAATGAGTAATCGAATCAATCAGGCAGCTGATTGGCAATTAGTAGTAAGCTGCTTATTACGAATTTGTCGTCTCGTACTATACCTGCTGTTGTGGTCAGGAGTTTGACAACATCGCAAGGGCAACAAAAAGAAGATGGGCTTTGTAGGGCTGGATCAGTGTAAAACGAGACCATTACTGGGCTCAGCAAAGCATTATGGGTATAGTAAATACTTCTTCCGCATTTGCTTGTAAGCCGATAATCCAGGCTCCCAGCTTTGGCGAATTTCCTTTTCGGAGACGCCCGCAATGATTTGCTTTCTAAGCGCATCGTTACCGCTCCGGTAGTCGAAATTGCCGATTTGTTTACTATAACTCGTGTCAAAAAAACGGGCTTTGTCGGGATAGGCTTTGTATAACTCCATCAGCCAGTGCAGATTGAGTTGCTTCGTTTTTCGTAGGAGATTGGTGTCATATTTCCGTAGATCAAGTCCGTAGCACTCTTCGTCCTGGTGCAGGGGCGTTTCGCTCATGCCTTTGAGACTAACGGGTTTAAACGAAAACGAATAAATTCCCTTCAGTGCAGGCGCTCCTAAAACAGTGAAAGGCATATAGGTGCCTCGTCCCTGGCTGATGATCGTCCCCTCGAACCAGCAGGTGCTTGGATACAGCATAATGGATTGCTGCGTATTCAGGTTGGGCGAGGGCAGAATCGGTAACGTATAGGGTGTATCGTGCGTGTAGTTGGCTAGCTTAATGATTTTTAGTTTGCACGGATTCGTTTTGGTGACCCCACCCCATCCTTCACCATTAATCATCTGGGCAAATTCAGCAATGGTGCAACCGTGTGTAATGGGAATTGGATGCATCCCAATGCCCGAATAAAGATGTTTTTCTAGAATCGGGCCATCCACAATAAAGCCATTCGGATTTGGCCGATCCAGAATCATCAGCTCTTTATTGTTTTCGGCGCAGGCTTCCATTACGTGGTTGAGCGTATTGATGTAGGTGTAAAACCGACAGCCCACATCCTGAATATCGAAAATCATCAGGTCGATATTCGCTAATTGTTCTTTTGACGGTTTCCTGTTTTTGCCATAGAGCGAAACAACGGGAATGCCCGTTTTCTCATCGACAGCGTCGTCGACCTTAGCACCGTTACTGGCGTTCCCCCGAAATCCATGTTCAGGGCCAAAAATGCTTACAATATTTACTCCCAGACTCACCAGACTATCGACACTGGGTTTGCTACCAATGATGGACGTTTGGTTAACGACCATCCCAATCCGTTTGCCTTTAAGATAAGGTAAGTAGGCAGAAATCTGATCGGCCCCTGTGATGATCTTTTTATCCGTTTTTATGGGCGCGATTATGGTAACATCAAAACCAGTCGTGAATGCAGAACGAACTGGATCGACCAGTGGACAAATAAAGCTAAGAATAAATGGGAGTAAAACGAGCGAAACGATTTTCATGCAGATGCAGTGTTGCTATTGTAAAGTAGCAAGTTGCTGATAAAAGCGTTTATGTACAAGTATAGACAAGGCATGCCTTATCTATACTCTGAAAATCAATGGTTGACAGCACAACCCCAATGGCCAATACGCCCAACATTATGAATAGGGGAAGCTATAAATGCTTCTCCAACTGATTGATAACATCCAGAAACCCATCCTGAATATTAGTCCAGCTTTTTATAGGGCGAGCATCTTTGGGAAACGCCTGAAACTGGCCTAAACAGACATACATTTCTTTATTGGTTACTGAATTAAATTCTTTTTCCGTTTTGGTAACGGGTTGCAATTCCCATTTACAGGCATCACAAATGACAGGGAAGATTCGGGCTGTTCCTTCTTTAAAGCGACGGTAAGCGGTCGCGATTTCTTTGGAACTTATGTAGTTGGAGGCTAAAAAATTAGCCGTGATCAATAGTAGAAAAATATCAGCCTCTTCCATCGCTTTTTCAATCTGAAGATCCCAAAGACCCGCTTCAATCTGTCGATCGTTCCAGCTTTCAATCAGGTCCTGGTTCTTCAAAGGAGCCAAATGGGTAATTATTTTATTTTTCCATCGTTTTTCATCTTTATGAGAATAGGAAATGAAGATCTTTTTGGGAGAATTTTCCATGTTTTCTGATTGTGTATGATGAGCTAACTTTTCTGAAAAAATACCCTCAAGTAGTTCATTAATGGAAACAGTCTCAAATGGTTTTCGATCACACTCGATGGTTAGTCTTCCGTATTCTTTTCGTTCCAGTAATTTGCTGTACTCATAAAAATGCTTGTCAGGATTAATTTTACAAATAGAACAAACACAGGGAATCATTTTATACCATTTACTTTTCTGGCTGGCTGGGTCACGGCTTACCTGTTTGAAAAAATCGCTATTGATGGAGTCTATGACAAAAGTGATTTTACTCATCAACTCTTTCGGAAATTTGCCCTGCACGCGAACTAGTAACTGCTCGTTATCCCAAGCTTCAGTTATTTCGGCAAACGTGGTGGGACAGTCCATTGTGGTACCATCTATGTTTACGCCCGATTTCCAGACAACCTGCTGATTCTTTTTATCCCGACTTATATGCGGGTGTAAACGGACGATGAGCCGGGTTAGAATACCCTTCGGCATGAAATCATAGCGATAATGAAGCGGCAAATCATGGCGGGGAGTCCAAGTATAATTGTCTGGTGACTCCTTCGTCAGCATTTCTGGAACGATATATTCATGCGTGAAATAATTGTCGACCTGATAGCATAGTTCAAACTGCATCATCAAGGCAAGTAACCTATGGTGTATGCTCGGGTCATAATTCTTTTTTTGCCAGATCGCTGCTAAATCCTTATCCGTAAATTTTCCTTTACTAGCTTTAACCAACGGGCTATCCAATACGGCAAATACTGCATCCGTGGCCCACACATTCTGAAGAATAATAAACTCTTTCAGTGTATAATAATCCTGAAAGTGCAGAAATACACCCAGATCATGGAAAATACTGCTTAATTCCAGTTGCCGTTCATACTCGGCAACTGCATGATCTTGGCAAAGTTGACTGTATTCAGACCAGTAGATATACGGCTTCTGCTGACTAAGACTCTGTAGAGCTTCGCGAATCTTTATCCAGTTTTTGGGCATAGGGAAACCAACTAAGGGTAAGTGTTTTAACTCCATTTCGATCGTGTCTCGGAACTGCTTAAACGCTCTGTCTTGATCGACTTTGTAAGCCGGCGTATTTGGAATCAGGGCATTCAGATCGATACCATAGTCGTTTTTGAGAAAGGCGAAACGCGCCTTTTTAGAGGGTAAATTCACGCTAAATGTTCGTTCATTCTTTTCATTCCGTAACAAGACTACAGGACTGTTTCCTCCCAGCAATTCAACGACTTGCAACCAGTAATTTATGGTTGAATCGTCGTTTCTAAAGCTGTCTTTTCCAGTATCCATCACCAGCACATAGAGTGAGCGGTGCGTTAGAAAAAACTGATGAGTTGACTGATAAATCTGCTGACCACCAAAGTCCCAAGCATGGTAGGTAAATTGTTGAGCTTTATTATCCTGATCATTCATAATAAAGGTAAGGGATTGAATATCAATGCCTCGCGTTGTAGCCTCTTCCGGTGGCAAGACAGATTGCTGCTCAAATAGCTTATACCGCAAAGACGTTTTACCTGCTCGAGGTTGACCGACAATAAGCATTTTAGCTTCATACAAGTAATCTGTCCCCTGTTTTTCTAATTCATCAAAATAATGCAGAATAGCTTGATTGCCTTGTTTTGCAATTTCAATAGGTGGGCTAACTAAATCATTATCGGAAATATTTAATTTACCTTTATAGTCAAATGTTTTTAAGCTAACAAGAAGTGGTTTTTCCTTTTTTAACAGCGGTAATACATGGCTTATGTCTGAAATTCTATTATTTCTTAAATTTAGTATTCTTAAGTTAAGCAAATTTTTTAAAAATGCTATATTCTTAATTTCATTGCTACTTAAGTCTAGCGATTGTAGACTAATTAAGTTTTGAAGAAATTTAATGTCTTTTATTTTATTATAACTCAAGTCAAGGTTCTTTAACTTTACTATGTTTTCAAGATACTTGATATTGGTAATTATATTATTTCTTAAATCTAATGTATGTAGTTTGTTTAAATTTTTAAGAGAACTAACATCTTTAATTTTATTACTGCTTAAATCTACTACTTGTAGATTTATCATTTTATTGAGAATAATGATATCTATAATATCATTATTGCTTAAGTTGAGAGATTCTGTACTAATTAAATATCTTAAAGGTTCAATATTTTTAATAAAATTGTTGCTTAAATTTATTTTTTTTAAGCTGATTAAATTCTGGATAAAATCAATATTTTCAATTCTATTATTCATTAAATATAATTTCTCTAGTTTAGTTAGATTTTTGATTGAGTTAAATTCGGTAATTACATTACTGTTTAAGTATAATACTTGTAATTTAGTTAAATGCTCAAGAAAATTATTGCAAGTAATTTTGTTATGACTTAGAAGTAATACTTGTAGCTGAATGTTATTTCTAAGATGAATAGCATCAGTAATTAAATTGTTGCTTAAATCCAATACACGTAAGTTAGATATATTTACTAAATGACTTATATCCTCAATCTCATTATCCCCTAAATGCAATACTTGTAAATTGACTAAATTTTCAAAAGGCTTAGTGCTAGAAATTTTATTACTACTCAGATAGAGTTTTTTTAAATTAAATAAATTTTTTAACGGTAGTATATTGTTAGAGTATAAAGAATTTTTAATTCCATTGTTTTTGGATTTAACCCATTGGCTAGTTTCATCACTGTAATATACTTTACTTAAGTTTAGCTGCTCTAGCCAAATACAATTAAATAATTCTTCAGGTAATTCTGTGAGGCCGCAATTGCCTAAATCCAAAAACGGATCTTGCGTTTTTCTATTTTCACAGATTAATTCAATAGCTAGCTTACTCATGGCGTAGTTTTTTAAGGGATAGAAACAAAAATAGTCGCTTTTCATCAAGAAGCGACTATATACACTACGATTTTGACTTGCTTTCCATCACTGGTCGTATACATTCCCGCGGCCAGATTTTAGGACGGTTCTTTGGGCGAGATTTCGAAAGGCGATTTTATATGTTGCGTAAGATAATAGGCTAAAAATAAAGGATACTGTTCGCTTGAGTTTCGTTTAGTTAATAGCTGCAGTAATTTCAATACACTCAGGCTATACCGCCAATTCGCCTTACGTACGCCCACCGTCTCAACCCAATAGGTATACAGTTCGAGCAGGTCACCCTGCACTTCTTCGAGCGTGTCAGGGTGACCGAAGTGGTCGAGGAGCCAGGTAGCAAAACGGGGTGGAATCATGGTTTGTCATTGGTAGAGACAGGGAATGCCCTGTCTCTACGGAACAGGAAACGGGTTTATTCTGATCGTAATGATTTCACCGGATTCACCAAGGCTGCCCTGATACTCTGGAAACTGACTGTCAGTAACGTCACTAGCAACGCTCCCGCACCAGCTAATGCAAAAATCCACCAGGCGATATCGGAATGATATTGATACTGCTGCAACCAGTTGTTCATGACGTAATAGGCGGCTGGTGAGGCAATCAGAAACGAAATCACAACCAGAACGACAAAGTCTTTCGAGAGGAGTTGCCACAGATTGAAGACTGAGGCACCCAGCACTTTTCGAACGCCGATCTCTTTGGTACGCTGTTCGGCAACAAACGAAGCTAAGCCAAACAGGCCCAGGCAACTGATAAAAATAGTGAGGATGGCAAACAACGTAGCGAGTTGACTAATACGTTCTTCAGCCCGAAATTTCTCCTCGTGTTCATCGCTGGCAAATTTGTAATCGAATGGGCCGCCGGGGTTGTATTTTCGGAAAACGGGCGCAATTTTAGTAAGCGCTTCGCTGGCACTTACCTGTGGATTGAGCCGAATTGTAATGAAATTTGTCCACTGATAATTCAGCTTGAAAACCGTTTGCTTAACGGGCTCAAAAGGAGAATTCGTTACGAGGTCTTTCACGACGCCAATAATGGTGTACGTCTCACCAGCCCATTTGATTTGTTCCCCGACTGGATGCTTCAGGCCCATGTACTTGATGGCGCTTTCGTTCATGATCAGACCAACGGAGTCGGTCGAGAACGCACGGGAGAAATCGCGGCCCTCTTTGATTTGCCAGCCTACCGTTTTGCCAAAATCATGGGTGCAGGCAACCACGTCAAAATCAACGGGTTGATTGGGGGCTCGGCCTTTCCAGTCTAATCGATAGTCGCCTGAATAAACGCCGGTTGTTGGCATTGATGATTCTGCTAGGTTGCTAACCGCACCGGTTTGCAGCAGGTCATGGCGGATAATATCATAATGCTTAACCAGATCCGGCGTATTCATCCGAATACTCAACAGACCTGCTCGATCATAACCAATGGGTCTGTTTTTGGCATATTGAATCTGCCGGAAAACAATGATAGTGCCGATGATGATAGTGACCGATACCGTAAATTGAACCACTACCAACACTTTGCGGGGCACAGCCGCAAAACGACCAACCCGAAACGTACCCTTTAAGACTTTTATGGGTTGAAAGCCAGACAGATAAAGAGCCGGATAGCTACCCGCAATCAAGCCTGTCAGTAGGCTAAAACTCAGACTAAAGGCCCAAAACAACGGATTGCCCCATAAAATAACCATCTGTTTGTCGGCAATTTCATTGAACCAGGGAAGCGCAAGCTGCACTAGGAGCAACGACAACACAAAGGCCAACGCAACGACCAGAAACGACTCGCTAAAAAACTGACTAATCAATTGACTACGTACCGAACCAACCGCCTTGCGGATACCCACTTCCTTGGCGCGTTTCTCAGAGCGAGCCGTTGATAGATTCATGAAGTTAATGCAGGCCAGCAACAGCACGAAAGCGCCAATGATCCCAAACAGCCAGACAAACTGGATACGTCCCCGAACCGGCACGCCATTTTCCCAGTCTGAATACAAATGCCAGCGACTCATGGGATGCAGGAACACGTTGGGATTGAATTTCGCTTCGTCTTTGGCATGGGTTGCCTTGACGTGGGCGATTTTGGCCGAGATTTTGTCGAAATCGGTGTTGGGCGCAATCTGGACGAGTAACAGAAAAGAGTTTAAAGTCCAGTTATCCTCATCCTGTGCTCGTTTCACCCAGCCCTGATCGGCAACGAATTGCGCCCAAGGACTTAGATAATGCACATCTCTAAACTCCGAATTGGCCGGGAAATCTTCGTAAACGCCAGCCACCTTAACGGCCAGTTGGTTATTGACCTTCACGATCTGGTTCATCGGGTCGGTATCGCCAAAAAGGGCTTTAGCTGTTGACGCAGATAGCACAATAGAAGTAGGGTCGTTTAGGGCAGTCTGCGTACCTTCCAAGAGCTTCAGAGGCAGCAGTTGAAGGAATTCGGGCTCTACATAAGACCCCCTTTTTGTGAATTTATTGGTGTCATGGGCCAGAATCTGTTCACCTGTTCCGTGTGTGAGTACGACCTGACTAAAATCGCTGCCATAGTCGTTTTTTAGCGCCTTTCCCAGCGGAATGGGTATTGCTTCGCTGGTGGACGTTGTTCCATCAACCGTTTGTTGCAGCATGACCTTGGCAATGCGGCTGTGGTTCGAGTTGAATTTGTCGAACGACAACTCGTCGTAAATCCAAAGGCCAATCAGCATGGCTACGGCCATTCCTGCGGCCAGACCGCCAATGTTTATAAACGAATAGACCTTGTTCTTAACGAGGTTTCTTAGTGCGATTTTGACATAGTTGCGAATCATGTTGGGGCTTAAGAAAAAGGGTGAAGGGTACTCTACTAATCGTTTCGATTTGGCCAACGGCCGTAACAACTTCAACGCACTCAGGCAATACCGCCAATTGGCCTTACGTATGCCCACCGTCTCGACCCAATAAGCATACAGTTCTAGCAAATCGCCCTGCACTTCTTCGAGCGTATCGGGGTGACCAAAGGTTTTTAGTAGCCAGGTGATCCAACGCGATGGGGTAGGTTTCATAGCAGGGGCGTAGTTTCAATAGTCAGGCTGATCAATAACCAAATTGGATTTAGTTTTTTGCCCGTTTTAAGGATCCATGCAGTTTCGATCCCTGATAGGTTACAAGTAAGGCAATGGAATCACCTTCGGTATAGTATTTTCCACTATGTGGAATTGGTTGGCCGTCATCATCGGTGATGCTGAAGCTGAAATCAGCCCCGTTAACCTTGCCTTCGGTAAGCGTTTTAGCCGAACCTTCTGCACTTGCCTTGCCGCTGAGTTGACCGCTATTGACCGTAAATTCATACGTAACCGGATAAGTGTTCCCATCGGGCAGGGTAATATTCCCCTGCCATTTTCCATCCAAACCAATCAGGGCTGCGAAACAAAGGAGAGCAGGGAAAATCAGTAGGGCTGTAGCCAGAAATTTATGTTTCATCCTAATTATCAGTTAACTGTTTATTCGTTTGATAAACTTTTTACGGGATTCGCCAAGGCAGCGTTAAGACTTTGATAACCAACTGTTAGCAAGGCAATCACGATGGCTAGCAGGCCTGAACCAGCGAGCACCCACCATTCGACATCAATGCGGTACGCGAACTCCTGCAACCACTGATTCATTGCATACCAGGCAATGGGTGAAGCAATAAGAATGGCAACCAGGAGCAGCCTGAGGAAATCTTTCGAGATCAACGTTACAACACTCATCACCGAAGCCCCCAGTACTTTACGAATGCCAATTTCTTTGGTCCGTTGTTCGGTGGACAGCAGCACAATGGCGAATAAACCCAAACAGGACAAGGCAATGGCAATACCGGCTGCAATGCCATACATTTTCGATAACTGTTCCTCCCTGCGATACCAGCGATCTGTATTTTCATTTAAAAAGGAACCCCAGAATTCCTGCTTTGGCGCAATTTGCTTCCACTCATGCTTAAGTACTTCCATAACGGATACCATACTCTGTGGAGTCACGCGCACCAGTATGTACCTGATTGGGTCGTTCGGTTTCATGTATAGCGTAACGGGCTCCAGCTTATTCCGAAGGTCGTATAAGTGGAAGTCAGGTATGAGTCCTACGATCTGATAGGTAGTATTGTCTGCGCCCGCCTGAAAGAAGGTACCCACTGGATTTTTGACCCCGAGTTGATGAGCCATACTGGTAGTTATTATGACGTTAGAGATGGTGTCCATAGCGTAGGAACCGCTAAATTCCCGACCAGCCAGCAGTTTGATTCCCAGCGTTTTTAGATAATCATAATCTGCTCGAACCCAGTTGGTTCTAATCTCTTTGCCTTTGTGGATGAACCCCATTGTGCTTTTGCTATATCCACCATCGAGACCACTCCCAATGTTAATAGCTGTACCGCTGACGGATACTATATTCGGATTGTTTGCCAGTCGATTCCGTAACCGCTCCAGTGCAAGTGGCCCATTCTGGTTCTGATTTATCGGAATACTAATTACCTGATCTTCATTGAATCCCAACGGTTGGTCGCGCAAATAGTGAATTTGGCGCAGCACAACGAAGGTGCTGGTAATGAGCACACAGGTGATAACGAATTGTAAGATGATGAGGCCATTTCGTAATGAACCGGGTTTGCCCGTTTTGATCTGCCCACGCAGCACCTTGACCGCTGGTAAACGGGCCATCACCCAGGCCGGATACCCTCCTGATATGAACGCAATCAATCCAAAGCCTGCCAGAATAACGGCCCAACTGATCGGATTCGTTAAATAATCCAGTGTCAGCTGGGCATTAAATAGCGTGTTGAAATCGGGGAGGAGCCATATCGCCAAGCCTAGTCCAATTAATAGCGCAATGAAACAGGTTAACAGCGATTCGCTCCACAATTGGGAGAAGAGTTGCACGCGCAATGCGCCCAGCGATTTTCGTACGCCAACTTCCCGCATACGTGTAAATGAACGGGCTAGTGCCAGGTTAATGAAGTTGATACTGGCAATCAGCACAATTAAAAGGCCTATAGTCAGCAGCGTATAGACATACACTTTTCCAGGACTCATTCCCTCCGTGAGTTCGGTATTGAAGTGTACATCCAACAGGGGTTGTAGGCGGAGGCTAAACGCATCGTTCTTCTGTTTCGCCAGCGCTCCATTTTTCGAAAGGTCACGAATGGTTTCCTGAAAATAGGTCTGGGTAAACGATTGTAAGCGCTGTTCCATAGTTACCCGGTCAATATCCGGGCGTAGCTTCACATAAATCAAGTGATTGCCGTTGTGCCAATTGTCTTTGTCTGCTGCATAATTTGGACGATTTTCGGTACGGATAAACGCATCGTAAGTAATGGATGAGGTCGGACGTGCATTTGCCACCACACCCGTCACAATGAATTGCTTCGGTTCGCCAAAATCTTTAACCAGCAATGGCTTGCCTATTGGATTTTCTTTCCCGAAAACGTCTCTGGCCATATCCTCACTAATGACAATATCGCTCAGGTTATTCAGCGCTCGTCTCGCGTCGCCTTGCAGCATTGGGAACGAGAATAGGGTTAATAGATCGGGATCGGCTGTTCGAATATCCTTTTGGTAGTCTTTGCCTTTGTACTGGACGATCCCCGCGGTTTCGGTATATCGGGTTATTTGTTCAATTTCTGGAAACGTCTTTTTTAAGGTCGGGGCCATTGGGTAAGGCATACCACTATTTTTCTGAATGCCTTCGCTCCGGTTCTCAAAAAAATAAGGCCGGAATATTCGATCTGCATCCGCGTTAAAGCGGTCGTAGGATAACTCAATATAGGCTGTTAAGAATAGTAATGTACCAGCCGCAAAAGCAATGGATAAGCCTAGTACGTTAATGAACGTTTGTGTTTTGTGGCGCCAGAGTGTACGCCATCCGACAAGAAGATAGTTTCGTATCATAGCAGGAGCGAGGAAAAAAAGTGAATGATAGTCCAACGAAGATTTCGATTTGGCCAACGGACGCAACAACTTCAACGCGCTCAGGCTATACCGCCAATTAGCCTTTCGTACGCCCACCGTATTGACCCAATAAGCATACAGTTCGAGCAGGTCACCCTGCACTTCTTCCGAAGTATCGGGGTGACCGAAGGTCTTTAGTAGCCAGGTAGCAAAGCGGGGTGGTTTCATAGTGAAGAGTTAAGAATGAAGAATAAGGAGTAGTCATTGGGTTGGGTTCATAAATTATTCTTCACTCTTAACTTTTCACTCCGACCGCAGGGAGGTAACCGGATTCACCAGAGCCGCTCTGACACTCTGGAAACTGACTGTCAGCAACGCAATCACCCCCATCAACAGGCCCGTTATCGCGAATACCCACCACTTGATTTCGACTTTGAATTCGAAATTCTGGAGCCATTGACTCATGGCGTACCAGGCGATGGGGGAGGCAATGACAATGGCAACCAGTATCAGTTTCAGGAAGTCTTTGGAGAGTAGCGTAATGATGCTGCCAACCGATGCGCCCAATACTTTACGAACACCAATTTCCTTGGTGCGTTGCTCTGCCGTGAATGTTGCCAAACCGAACAAACCCAGGCAGGCAATCAGGACGGCCAGGAAGGTAGAGACCTCAATGAGTTGCGCGGTTCTGGTTTCGGATTGGTAGGCCTGCGCCAGTGACTCATCCAGAAAGCTGTAATCAAACACCTGATTTGGGAAGGTGGCTATCCAGGCTTTTTCGATCTGGGCTAATGCTGCCTGTACGGTCTCGGCTGTGGGTTTCTCGCTTTGCAGTTTGATACCGGCCTGATAAAAGTTATTAGGTACAACCTGGATCAGCGTTGGATCGATTTTTTGATGTAATGAGTTGACATTGAAGTTTTTGGTAACCCCAACAATCGTGGCAAACTCTTGCCCATCTCCGTAATACACCCGTTGCCCAATGGCTTCTGCGGGACGACTGATGCCCATCCGATTGATAAATACCTCATTGGCAATAACTTTAAAGGAGGCAGACGATGTGTCGGTATCCTTCAGTTTCTCTCCGGCCAACAATTGAATGCCATAGGTATCCATGTAGTGCGAATCGCCCATTTTCATCTGGGTTTTGATTTGATTGGCTTTGGCACCCTTTCTGTATTCCATACCCTGCATCCAGTTACCTTCTGACGACGCACTGTTGAACGAGAAACTCACGTCCTTAATCTGCGGAGACTCGATGAGCTGATTCCTTAGCGCTTGCAATTTCTCGGGTTTATTATCAGGAAGCCCTACCGTAATGATGGCCGATTTATTGAAGCCCAGATCAGCGTTGTGAAAAAAGGTGAGTTGCTGGTTAATGAGAAAGGCACTGCTGATGAGAACCAGCGAAACGGTAAACTGAACCACCACTAAGCCCTGACGTAGGGTAAACCACTGATTCCCCTGCGGTAACGTATTGTTTTTCAACGCCCAGATTGGCGCCATACCCGACAATCGGAACGCTGGATAAACACCTGCCAGCAGCGTTGTCAGGCTTGCCAACACAAGAGCGAAGAGGGCTGTTTGCCAGGTAAATAGATCGGGGGTTTTTAGGGGTACCACCAGCGTAGTAGCCATGGCCGGAAGCATAATCCAGGCTAAGAGAATAGCGATCAAGACCGCAAAAAATGTAATCAGCCCGGCCTCCGTCAAAAACTGGTAAATCAGCGACCAACGATTACTGCCAACCGCTTTCCGAATGCCCACCTCTTTTGCCCGCTTGAATGCCTGAGCCGTGCTTAAATTGATGAAGTTAAAACAGGCAATCAGCAACACCAGTAAGCCAATGAACGACAGCGTTTTGAGTAAAGGTAAATTGGCCGACCGTCCGCCCAGATTGCTGCCATAATGAATTTCGGATAACGGGTTCAGGTAAAATCGGGTGGCGGCCAGTACGTCCTTACCCATGTATTTGACGACTATATGCTGAAAGCGTCGGGTTAGCTGGTTAGGATTAATGCCATTTTTCAGTAGCACAAACGTCTGAAAACTATCATCCCGGCTATTCCAGGTATTAAAATCAAAATTTGGGTTGATGTTCTTAATTGTAGCGAATGAAATCAGTAGATCGAATGGGAAACTGGTTGTTATCGGATAATCTTCCAGCACACCAGCCACCAGTAAATCCTGCTTATTATCGAACTGAATGGTTTTGCCAAGCACGTCCGTTTTGCCAAAATACTTTTCGGCATACACTCGTGTTAACACCACCGTGTTGGGTTGCGATAGCGCCGTGCGGGGATCGCCTGCTATCCACTGATAGTCGAGTAAATGAAATAACGCATTATCCGCAAACACGAATGATTCTTTGAATCGTTTGTCGGAGTTAGGTACGGCGAACGTATTTCCGCCCCACCTCCGAAGTAGGGGAACAACTAACTCTGCTTCGGGCAGGTCGTTATGTAAGGCGTTTACCATGCCGGTGTATGTACCCGGATGCCTGAACTTGTCTTTAAGGTTTTCGCCTTCAACCCGATACACCCGACTCCCGTTGGAGTGGGACTGGTCGTAGCTGGTTTCATGCCTGACAACCAAAAATATCAGTACCGTACAGGCCATGCCCACAGCCAGACCCGTGATATTAATAAACGAATACCCCTTGCTTTTGGAGAGGTTTCGAAAGGCGATTTTTACATAGTTGCGTATCATAGAAGGGCTTAATAAAAAAGGGTTTGGGTAATCTAATGATGACTTAGGTTTTGCCAGTGGCCGCAACAATTTCAAGGCATTCAGGCTGTATCGCCAGCGCGCTTTTCGCTCGCCCACCGTATCGACCCAATGATCATACAGTTCCAGCAGGTCGCCCTGCACCTCTTCGGAGGTATCAGGATGACCGAACGTTTTTAACAGCCAGGTAGCAAAGCGAGGTGGCGTTTTCATTGTATATGATTTGTAGAGACAGGGCATGCCCTGTCTCTACGGGGAACGGGTTTATTCAGAACGTAGTGATTTAACCGGATTCATCAACGCGGTTTTAAAACTTTGTACGCAGATCGTTATCAACGTAATGGCTAGCAGTAAGGCGGGTGGGATAATGAAGACGGACCAGCCCAGATCGATGTGAAACGCGTAATTGTTGAGCCAGGCGCGGGCAACTAAATAAATGACTGGAATGGCAATGACCGATGCCACGCAAACCAACTTCACAAAATCTTTGGATACGAGCACCAGCAAACCACCAACGGAGGCTCCAAGTACTTTCCGAATACCGATTTCTTTGGTACGTAATCTGATCACAAAACTGGAAAGCCCCAACAACCCCAGGCAGGCAACGACGATGGCGAGCACTGCAAACAAACTAAATACATTTCTCAGTCGGCTGTCGGCCTCATATTGCCGGTTAAAATGTTCATCAAGGAAAAAGTACTCAATCGGATTTCCCGGAAACGCTTTTTTGTAGAGTGTTCCAAGGTCGGCAATGCTGCGGGCGGCATCAGAAGGATTCAGGTTCACCGATATATATTTCCACTCCGTACGTGTTGGATAATAGAACAGGATTGGATCGTATTTTTCTTTTAATGAGCGCTGGTGAAAGTTTTTCATAACGCCCACAACTTTACAATGAACTTCACTTTGGCCAAGCACAAATATTATATCCTGATTGACGGCTTCTTTCGCCGTTTTATAGCCTAAGCCTTTCGCAACTTCTTCATTGATCAGAACCCGGTCATTTTTACTCTCCTTCGAGCCAATAGCTGAACTGTCCGTGGCAACAAAATTTCTCCCGGCTATCAGGTCAATATGATACGTTGGAACGAATTTTTCGTCGATCTCCATCAGATACGTATCGAAATAATGCTGCTTATCCTGATTTGCTTTTCGCACAACGTTCCGGTAACGGATCATGGTGCCGGGAATATCCGACGTAGCCGTCGCGTTCTTCACAGAAGCGGTGTTTGCTAGTTCAGATTTGAAATACGTGTACTTACCCCAGATCGTTGAGTCCGTAATAGCGGGTGCTTTTACAATAAGAACCTGATCTTTTTTGTAACCCAGATTCCCATTGCGCATGAAATTGAATTGCTGGACGACAATAACAGTGGCGGCAATCAGAATAATGGACAGAATGAATTGAAATGACACAAGCACTCGTCTGAGCGAAATACCCGTGTTTGATTTTACAACCAATCCCTTCAGGACTTTCACGGGCTGGAAGGTCGACAGGACAAACGCCGGATACACACCCACCAGCAACGCCCCCGCCACAAAAATGATCAGAACAGCTACCCAGAAGAATGGCTCGTGCCCTAATCCAGTTGAGAAAAAACCGACACTTATATCCTTGCCAATGAGTGTGTTAAATAGAGGCATGAACAAAACGGCAATGACAATGGCGACCACCAGCGCGAACGTATTGATGATAAACGATTCGAGCAGGAACTGGCCAATCAATTGACCTTTTTCTGCCCCGACAACCTTTCGCAGCCCCACTTCCTTAGCCCGCTCCATTGATTTGGCGGTGGATAAATTGATGTAATTGATCCAGGCGATAAACAGGATAAACACGCCGATAATTGCCAGAAAATAAATCTCTCGTTGACTGCCATTCGCTTCGGCTTCTTTGAGATAATTGGAGTTGAGGTGAATATCCGTAATTGGCTGTAACTGGAAAGACGATTTGAAATTCAACTCTTTCATTTTTGCGCCCAGATAGCGCTGGATAAATGCCGGAAATTTCGCTTCCAGCTTTTTAACATCCGTTCCGGGAGTCAATACTACGTAGTTGTAAAACTCCGGCCAGGTCCATTCGGTGTAACCCCATTTAGGGCCAACCGTAGCGAACGAAATCAGCATATCAAACTTGATATGTGAGTTTTCTGGAACGTCCTGAAACACGCCCGTTACGTTCATGGGCATTCGTCCGTTCATTTTAAGCGCTTTCCCCAGCGGGTTCGTAGTCCCGAAATATTTCTTCGCTGTACTTTCAGAAATTACAATCGAATTACTTTCCGACAAACAGCTTTTCCTGTCTCCTGCTATTAATGGGTAAGAAAAGACAGAAAAAAATGAGGCATCTGCCAGATAGATATTTCCTTCGTTGAATGTTTTGGGTTCGCCTTTCGCATCAGCATACGAAAGGGTTGAGGCATTCATAAACAGCGAAACGCTAACCATCCGGACAAAATCGACCACTTCCGGAAAATCCGCTTTCATGGCCGGGCCTACCGCCGGATGATTTGCCGCGGTAATTGATACATTGGCCATGTTCCCGGAATTCGAAAGAGGAACGCGGTAAATGTTTGCCACATTGGCATTGAAGCGGTCGTAGCTTGTTTCAAAATAAACGTATTGAAACACAAAGAAACAGGCAGCTATACCAAGTGCCAGTCCAACTATATTAATGGCCGAGAACGCTTTGTTACGCCACAGATTCCGAAACGCGATTTTGATATAGTTTTGTAGCATGTTGGGGCTCAGAAAAAAAGTGGTCCGGCATTCCGGTGAACGGTACTCGATTTGAGATTTCGGGTTGGCCAGTGGCCGTAACAGTTTTAGTACATTCAGGCCGTACCGCCAATTGGCTTTTCGCACGCCCACCGTTTGTACCCAGTCGTCGTAGAGTTCCAGCAAATCACCTTGTACTTCTTCCGAAGTGTCAGGATGCCCGAACGTTTTTAACAGCCAGGTAGCAAAGCGGGGCGGGTTTTTCATAGCATGGGGCAAGGGGCGTGGAGCAGGGTGCATGGCAAACCGTGCCCCGCGCTCCCTGCTATTTATTCCGACCGAAGGGAGGTAACTGGATTCATCAACGCGGCTTTTATGCTTTGGAAGCTCACGGTGATCAGCGCAATGCCGATAGCTATAAAGGCTGCCAGCACAAATACCCACCACTCGATGTCGATTTTATAGGCGAAATCCTGTAGCCATCGACTCATGGCGTACCAGGCCAGGGGCGACGCAATGACGATGGCAACGACTACCAGTTTCAAAAAGTCTTTCGAGAGCAGGGCCACGACACTGGTAACTGATGCGCCCAATACTTTACGAACTCCGATTTCTTTGGTGCGCTGCTGAGCCGTGAACATGGCCAGACCAAACAGACCCAGGCAGGAAATAATGACCGTCAGTCCGGCGAAGATGCCAAACAACTGCCCTACGCGCTGCTCAGATTGGTACATGCGGTTGAAGCGTTCGTTCAGGAATGAATAGGCGAATGGGGTATCCGTTTGCGCTTTCCATTTCTGCTCCAGGGTTTTCAATAATCCCGGCATGTCGGTAGTGCGAATACGCAGGGCCATCTGGTAATTGTCGGCACCGTAAAACATCACTAAAGGCGCAATACGCTGGTGCATCGACTCGAAGTGGAAGTCTTTCACAACGCCAACGATGGTGTATAAACGATGGCTTTCTGGACTGCCATTACCCACCGACCAGAGTCGTTTACCAATTGAGTTTTTCCAGCCGAACCGTTTGGCCGCAGATTCATTAATCAGGATAGCGGCACTGTCGGAAGGAAAGGCTTTCGAGAAGTTTCGACCCTGAGCCAGACCGATTCCTAAGGTCGGCAGGTAGTTCTCGTCGACGTAGTAGGTCTTTTCCCGGTAAATTGTCGACTGGTCAGGTCCGTTTTCAGTTTGAAAGCCATCGTTTGCGCTGTTAGATGCCCCAGCAGGCAAATACCCCGCCTGCGTTGCATTAACTACCTGCGATAGTTTCGCCAGTTCGTCCCGAAATGCTTTGCCTTTGGGACCAAGTGTATAGGAGTCATGCAGGATAAGTACCTGATCCTTATCGAAACCTACTTTTTTGTTCTGAATAAAATGCAGTTGCCGGTAAACGACCAGCGTCCCGATAATCATGCCTATCGACACCACAAACTGGGTAGTCACGAGCGTGTTGCGCAGCCAGCCACTTCGGAAGCCCGCCCGTATCTGCCCTTTCAGCACGCTAACCGGTTTAAACGCCGCCAGGAAGAAGGCCGGGTAACTGCCCGCCAGTAAGCCAATCAGTAAAGAGGCCAGTACGATACTCGGCAACATCCAGCCAGTCAGTAACGCACTAAAGTCAAAGTCTTTGCCTGATATCTGATTAAAGCCAGGCAGCACCAGCGCCACCAGCGCTATGGCAACCACCAGCGCCATGAACGTAACCAGTATTGATTCGCTCAAAAACTGCCAGATAAGCTGCTGCTGGATCGAGCCCAGTACTTTCCGAATGCCCACTTCTTTGGCCCGTCCTGCCGATCCGGCGGTGGACAGATTCATGAAGTTGATGCAGGCGACCAGCAGGATAAATGCCGCGATAATCGAAAAGATATAAATGTATTTAACATCACTGTTGGCTTCGATCTCAGACTCAAGATCCGAATGAAGGTGAATATCCGTTATGGGTTGAAATACAAAGCCAAATCCGTCACCTCTCCGGTAAAACTCGGCCAGACTGATGCCAAAAAGTCCCTGAATTTCAGTGCCAACGTGTTTTTTTACCAGTTCAGGCACTTTTGCCGTCAGGTAGTCAATAGAATAGCCCGGTCGCAATACGATATAGGTATAGACACCACTGCTCAGCCACGTATTGCGGAGTTCGATTGAGCGCATTGAAACGAACATGTCGTAGTGAAAGTGGGTATTGGAAGGAACATCCTGACAGACGCCTGTTACCCGAACAAGTCCCCGCGTGCCGAGCGTAAGCGTTTGCCCCATTGGGTCTTGCTCCCCAAAGTATTTTTTCGCCATCGTTTCTGTAAGAACGATTGTATTTGGTTCGGTTAATGCCGTTCTGAGATTGCCTTTCAACAAGGGGATCGAGAAGACATCGAAAAAGTTAGAATCAGCAAAAACAACGTGTTCTTCCTTAAAGCTATCGTGGTCATGCTTCACGATATACGTCCCTTCCTGTTCAAAGCGTGTGGCGGCTTCTACCCCAGAATAATCATGAACCAAGGTCGGGCCAGCCGGTACACCAGAGTAAGCCGTATTAATTTCCTTGCCACTAACCAGACCGTGGGTCGTCATACGAAAGATCCGGTCGGCCTTGGCGTTGTAGCGGTCATAGCTGAGTTCGTGGGTAACAAACAGCACAATCAGCAGGCAGGTAGCCAGTCCAACGGCCAGGCCAATAATGTTTATGGCCGTGAACGCTTTGTGAAGAACCAGATTTCGCCAGGCGATTTTGACATAGTTTCGGATCATGTTTGGGCTTAGAGAAAAAGGTGATGAGTAGTCAGATATTGGTTTTCGTTTGGCTAGCGGCCGTAGCAATTTCAATGCATTCAGGGTATACCGCCAGTTTGCTTTGCGCACCCCTACGGTCTCTACCCAGTAGTCATAGAGTTCCAGCAAGTCGCCCTGTACTTCCTCTAGTGTATCGGGATGGCCGAAGACTTCTAGGAGCTTCTGAGCCCAGCGGGGCGGGTGTTTCATGCCTGTAGTACCGACCGTCCCGGTCGGCTGTATATATCGTTATGCCCGTTTACGGCCGACCGGGACGGTCGGTACTACTCACTTCGCAACGATTTAACCGGGTTAAGCAGCGCTGCTTTGATACTCTGATAACTTACCGTAAGTAGCGTAACTGCCAGCGCGCCCGCGCCGGAGACGGCAAAAATCCACCACGATAGGTCCGTTCGATATTCGTATTTCTGGAGCCAGTTGCCGAGGAAATAATAGGCAATGGGAGTTGCAATTCCGAAGGCGATTATGACCAGAATAACGAAGTCTTTCGACAGCAACCCCCACACGTTGAATACGGATGCGCCGAGTACTTTGCGAACCCCGATCTCTTTGGTGCGCTGTTCGGCCACGAACGAAGCTAAACCGAACAAGCCCAGGCAGGAGATGAAAATGGCGAGGATGGCAAAGCCTGAGGCCAGCTTGCCAATACGTTCCTCGGCGGCAAATTTCAACGCGTACTGCTGATCCGTGAATCGATAATCGAATGGGCTACTGGGATTGAATTTGCGAAAAACTCCTTCAACCTTAGCCAATGACTCGCTGGTACTTCGGTTGGGGTTGAGCTTGATATTGATGACACTTGCCCAGCCGTAATCCATCACATAAACCGTCTGAAAAACCGGCTCAAAAGGCGAAGCCATGAGCATATCCTTAATAACCCCGACTACTCGATAAGGCTTCCCATTCCATTTGATCTGTTTGCCTACGATATCCTTCACGCCCATGTAGCGCACGGCGGTTTCGTTTACCACCATACCTGAGGAATCACTCGGAAACTGCCGCGAAAAATCGCGGCCTTGAACAAATTGCCAGCCTACTGTTTTGCCAAAATCATGCGTAACCGCAATGGTTCCGAAGTTGTCTTTGAAGTTAGGGTCTTTGCCTACCCAATCGAAACCGCTATTCTGCGAATTCAGGTCAGTAGCCGGAGCCGATGAAGTCGACATGTCCATGACAGCGCCTGTTCGCAATAAATCATCACGGAGGGCATTATAGTGCTGATGTAATTCTGGCGTATTCATCGCGACGGTAATCAATCCACTTCGATCATAGCCTACAGGCCGACTTTTGGCATGCTCAATTTGTCGGAATACGATGATCGTTCCAATAATCAGCGTTACCGAAACTGTAAACTGAACCACCACCAATACCTGACGGGGAATCGACGCAAACCGACCCACCCGAAAAGTTCCTTTCAGTACTTTGACCGCCTGGAACGACGATAGGTAAAGAGCTGGATAGCTACCCGCAATGATCCCGGTCAGTAAACTAAACCCAATCCCGGATAGCCAGAAAATAGGGTTCGTCCACAAGATGCCGATTTTCTTATCCGCCACTTCGTTGAACACAGGCAGTATCAGCAGCACCAGGAGTATTGATAACACAAATGCGAAGGCAACTACGAGTAGCGATTCACTAAAAAACTGACCGATCAGTTGGGAGCGAACCGAACCCACCGCTTTCCGAATACCTACCTCCTTGGCTCGTTTTTCACTCCGGGCCGTCGAGAGATTCATGAAGTTAATGCAGGCCAGCAAGAGGACAAACACGCCAATGATACCGAAAAGCCAGACGTATTGAATTCGCCCCTCCAGGTTCCCTGATTTATCCCAACCCGAGTACAAATGCCATTTGCTCATAGGCTGGAGATACACCTTCGGCTTAATGAACGCTGATTCGGGGCTATGTTTCAGGCGTATGTTTTTGATCTTGTCCGATACGCCTTCAAACGTGGCATTCGGTGCGATCTGAGCCAGCACCTGCCAGGAGAAATTTCCCCATTCTACATTGTCCTGAGCCCGTTTCACCCAGCTTTCCGACGAGGCATAGAGATCCCAGGGAGCAATGAACTGCATATCTCTGAACTCGGTATTGTACGGAAAATCTTCATAAACGCCCGTTACTTTCACATCCAGTCTGTTGTCGATCTTCATGAGCTTACCCACCGGATCAGTCTCGCCAAACAACGCTTTAGCCACTGACTCCGATAGCAAAATCGAATTCTGGTCTTTCAAACCAGCCCGTGTGCCATTGAGCATCTTCAGCGTGAGCATATCGGGCGCATCGGCACTCAGGTAATTGCCTGTTTTGGTGAATTTCTTCTCGCCAAACGCCAGAATGTGATCACGCGTCCAGGAAGACATAATAACATGCGTAAAATCATCGCCGTAAACCGTCCGCAGTTCGGGCCCCATAGGTGCAGGATTGTATTCTCCATGAAACACTTCCCCATTGAACGTTCCGTTTTGCATGACCTTGGCAATTCGGTCGTAATTCTGAAAATACCTATCAAATGACAGTTCGTCATAAATCCAGAGACCAATCAGTATGGCAACCGCCATACCCATAGCCAGTCCGCCAATGTTGATGAAGGAATACGCCTTGTTCTTAACAAGATTCCTCAGTGCGATTTTCAAGTAGTTGCGTAGCATAATAGGACTCAGGAAAAATGGACTCTGGTATTCAGGTGTATGTTTGACCAATGGCCGCATTAGTTTCAATACATTCAGGTTATATCGCCAGTTGGCTTTTCGCTCGCCCACCGTTTCCACCCAATAGTCATAGAGTTCCAGCAAATCGCCCTGCACCTCTTCGGAGGTGTCAGGATGACCGAAGGTCTTCAAGAGCCAGTTGGCCCAGCGGGGCGGTCCGACGTATCGGGAATTTTCCATAGTTCAAAGCTTTTGCACCGTGCAAGTTTATCCCCCCATTAGTTGTAGGGTTTGCGGAGGCAGCGCTCCCCATAGTTCCTCGCGAACTTGCTTGACCTCCTGCAAGGCTCTCCGTCCGGCGGCTGTGACAGTAAAAAAGCGTTTTCGCCGACCTCCGCGCTCGGCAGTAGCACCTCCCATTTCGGAAGACAAAAAGCCTTTTTCTCCCAGTCGTTGTAGCGTGGTGTGAACAGTGCTAAAGCCAACAGTTCGCCCGGTTTTCTGCTCAATTTCCTGCGTGACGGTTACGCCATAAGCACTTTCGCCCAACACAGCAACGGTGAGGAGAACAATCTCTTCAAACTCTCCCAAAAAGGCCCTTTTCATAGCAGAGGTTATTATATACGATAATGTCGATCAAATGCGGTGCCAACTCGCCAATAAGGCCTTGAATGCGGCTTAAAAGCCGTTTTTGTAAAAAAATATTTAAATCGGTTGTCCGATTTTGGACATTTAGTGTCCGCAAAACGGACAACTGAATCAAGTGGCCCCGCGAATTGATTTCGGATTTTTTGAAATGCGTATCTTTGATCAATGCACTGGCTGAAAATCAACGAAGCAAACTACCTATCTATGCGCAACGTAATTCTATGCGTAGCCGTAACTTTAGACGGTTACATCGAAGGCCCCAATGGGGAATATGATTGGTGCTTTACGGATCAGGATTACGGAATGACCGCTTTTCTGGATCGGATCGATGCATTATTTGTTGGGCGGAAGAGCTACGAACTTTTGAAAAATCCTGACGAAGCGGCCAGTAACTACTCCTTTCCCGGCTATAAAAAGTATGTGTTTTCGAACACACTTACTGAGGTAGACGATGAAGTAGAGCTAGTTCGGGGTGATATAAAAGCACAGGTGAATGAACTTAAAAATCAACCGGGAAAAGACATCTGGCTATTTGGCGGTGCCGACTTAACCGCTTCGTTTCTGCGGGAAGGGTTAGTTGATGAACTACTTCTGGCGATTCACCCGATTATTCTGGGTTCAGGGAAACTATTATTCACAACCACTACTGATCGAATTAAGCTTACCCTAATCGATTCAAAAACGTATTCAACAGGTCTGGTTTCAGTATCGTATAAAATGGCGTACTAGAGAAAATGGCCTCATCTGACCAGAAAACCAGTAAATTATGAGTAAATGAAAGGGAGGCTATGCTTTTTTTAACGAAAAAGCATAGCAGAATATCCGCTATGCTTTTCAAACCAACCTAATCTGAAAAACGGCGTCTCCTTTCCAGTAGGGAAGGAGACTGTCCGCTTCATTTTCGTTGAGGCTTTTTATGAAAGCCTTCGTTTATGCTCCGCAGCCGTATCTGGCCGAAAATTAACAACACAAATCGTCTACACTTTTTATAGACTTGGCAATTGTAGCGCTGCTACACGATGCTCAGACGCTGATTGTCAATAGAGTAACGCCAAAGCCAATGAATCTGGTGAATAAGACATCGATATTTAGCAAACACGACGTTACGGTTACTTGTTCGCAGGATGCCATGAAAATAAAAGAGCACTCATTTTTGAGTGCTCCAGTGGGCTAGATGATCGGATCAATTATAAGCGTCTGACTTTAATATTTTTCAGCCACACCTTCTGGCCGTGATGCTGTATCATGATCAGTCCATCGGTCGATTTCGCAAATTTGGGGTTATTTCTGTATTTACTTTTGCTGATCAGTTCATTCAGCGCAGGTGATCCAATTTCGTATTCAACTACTTTGGCACCATTCAACCAATGCTCTACATGATTATTATTGACAATCAGTCGCGATTGGTTGTACTCGCCAACGGGTTTTAAGTGTTTGTTGGTCGGAATAATCAGATCATAAAGTGAGCCTGCCGAACGGATGGGTGCTTTATCGTTGAAGTTGACATCGTCCAGTAATTGCATCTCGAAATTATCCAGCCAGTTCGGGCTGTTTCCATTTCCGGCTTCACTAGCGGCTTCTTCATTTACATAGTAAAACACACCACTATTTCCGGCTACAGATACTTTCCAGTCGAGGTCAAGTTCGAAATTCTTGTAGTTTTCTTTGGTTACTAAATCTATATTGGGCACACCCGTTTGCGCCACCAAAGCTCCATCCTCAATTTTCCAGGCATCCGTCGGGAATGAGGTCATTTTATAGCCTCTTAACGGTTCCACCGATTTGCCATCAAACAAGTAGGTCCATTGTGTATTTTGCTGGGCCAATGCCCATGTATTTACTATGAACAATAGAGCGATCAGGGCGACAGATAACTTTTTCATAAAAGGGGTTTTAGAATAATCAGATATAGGGAGGCAAAAGAGTAAGATTTTAAGCAAGCATTTTACCGGTAATATCAGGTCGATCGTCAGACTTTTTCTGCAAACGGGCTACACTGAATAAAAACTTGATGGTTAATCGATCAGTATCGAACGTGCAGCTAAGACTGTCGGTATGTACAGTTTCAATAAAGCGCCAGGTTAACAAAAGGGTGTTATCATTCTGCCAGGTAGCACTGGCAGCAACAATGGAATCAAAATCAATTCTTCGTAGCGAGAACAACGAATGAGGTAGTGGTTTTTTATTGCCTTCTCTAATCCAGTGATTCAGGCCATTGGTAATGATAATGTCTGGTTTGCCGTCTTCCTTTAACGTGAAAATACATTTGTTGCCAACAAATTTGAACGATACTGATTTGGCGTTGAATTCATTTTTATCCAATAAGAACTCCTTTCCCGAAATCCTGGACGCATTAGTAGAATGGGTTTCCAATAGTGGCGGATCGTATTTGAGTCCTTTCAGTTCAGCCAGGAGTTGATTAGATTCTGTAGGGTTTTTGGGAAGTGGAGTGTTGGTCATGGCCGGAACGAGCCCATCCCACACCAACTGCATGGTTGTTTTTGTCGCTATACTTTCGCTGGTAATTACAACGACTGCATCCTGTTCCGGCAAAACCATGATGTACTGTCCAAAGGCACCATCGGCCCGAAAACCGCCGGGAGGATTTAACCAGAACTGATAGCCGTATCCATATCCCCAGCTACTATCGTTTTTGCCATTGACGATCTGTTTCGAGGATGCGGCCGCAATCCAATCGGCATTCAGGACCTGCTTTCCATTCCATTTTCCCTTTTGAAGGTATAACTGACCAAACTTTGCCAGATTTTCGGTTCGCATCCGTAAATGAGATGCCCCCATGTTGATACCTTCAAAATTTTCTGTCCAGGTAGAATCTGTAATAGCCAGGGGTTTATACAAACGGGATGTCAGGTAGTTTTGAGCCGTTTGGCCCGTTACTCGTTTGACGATGGAACTCAGCATATAGCTGGCTCCCGAATTATACATAAACTGAGTGCCAGGTGTAAAGACAACAGGCAGGCTTAGAAAGGTTTTTTCCCAGGTGACACCTGGCGGAGAGGCTTCCAGTATCAGGATGGAATCTTTAGCATGACCAACCGACATAGAAAGTAGGTGCTTTACGCGTAATGAAGCCAGATTATCACTGATTTCAGCGGGCACGGCCTCCGGAAAAAATTTAACGATGGGGTCATCAACCGAAAGAAGCCCTTCAGAAACTGCGAACCCAATAGCTGTACTGGTGAAGCTTTTACTGACGGAATATAGTTGTTGCCGGTGCTCCGACGAGTAGGGTGCCCACCAGCCTTCGGCTACAATATGACCATGACGTACGATCATAAGGCTATGAAACTCCTGCCCGCTGCTATTGGCGGCATCCAGGAATTTACGGATGGATGATGATGCTATACCTTGTTGTTCGGGTGTACTGCGTGGTAATTCGACAGGTACAAAGGCAGGTTCCAACTTACTAAAGTCTGGAAGTCCAGGCATCAATCCTAAGCCAGCCGCACTCAAACCGGTTCTCTTTATGAAAATTCTTCTTGTAAACATGGTTTTGTGTCGGATGGTAGTCAGTACTAAAGCAGCTTAACCCGCTCTAGTACTTATTTGGCCAGCTTTAGTTCATTTAACTGGCTGGTAATGAGTGCTAATTCTGAAGGAGCTAATTCTACATCGGCAGCAGCGGCATTTTCCAATGCCTGTTTTTCATTCCTTGCTCCCGCCAGAGCAATGGTAATGCCAGGCTGTTCAATGGTCCATTTCAACACCAACTGCCCGATTGTACACTGTTTTTCGTTGGCCAGTGGGCTAATTTTTTCGAGAAAACTATTGACCCGAGCTAAATTCGTATCGGTAAAAAAATGCAGTGAGGCTCTGTGGTCGTCTGGGGCAAATTGGTGCCCTGGTTTCATTTTACCCGTTAATAAACCTCGTTCCAACGGACTATAAGCCAGAATCGACAAATTATGTTGCAGGCAATAAGGTACTGTGTCCTGTTCAATATCCCGCTTTACCATACTATAGGGAACCTGGTTGGAAACCAGATTTATGTACTGAGAAGCTTCTGTCAGGAGGTCGGTATTGTAGTTGCAGACACCTGCATACCGTACTTTGCCCTGGTCGATCAGGCGTGAAACCGCTTCCATCGTTTCCTGAATGGGCGTGGTTTTATCAGGCCAATGGATCTGATAAAGGTCGATATAATCAGTTCCTAACCGTTTCAGGCTGTCTTCACATTCGTGAATAATACTTTCTTTCGAAGCATATTTATAAATATCGATGGATTCTCCTTCGGCGTTTTTACTTTTCATGTGAAGGCTTCCGCGATCCAGATCCCATCTGAGTCCAAATTTGGTAAGTATCTGAATTGAATCGCGGGGGAGATCCCGGATAGCATCGCCTACAATTTCTTCACTTAATCCCTGGCCATAGATAGGGGCCGTGTCAATGGAGGTTACGCCTACGTCGTAGGAGGCCCGAATGGCCTTAATAGCCTCATTTCGCTCGGTACCCCCCCACATCCAGCCACCAGCTGCCCAGGCTCCGAATGTGATCACTGAAACTTCCAGATTGGAATTCCCTAATTTCCGGTACTGCATAAGGTAATGTTTAACGCGTAAGCTATATCTTTAAAAGAGTAAACCCGTTCGTTTACTCACTTATTACCTCTATTGGTGTCTGGTTACAAAGAACCAGGTAAAGCTTGCTTAGGGCAATAGCTTTAGGAATTGTGAGTTACTCCTAAAAAAGTTAGTTACGACTATGAGAAAGTTAAGCTCCACGAATTATTATAACCAAACCTTTCTGGAAGAGAAATGTGCGCTGAATGAGCTTATTCATTTATTGAGTAAACGCTGGCTAACCGAAGTGTTATTTAGTATAGAAGAGGGTAATAACCGATTCTCGAGCCTAAAGGAAGATTTAGAACATATTAGCGATAATATTCTGGCCGATCGTTTAAAACTTCTTGAACAACATAAACTAATTACCAGAAACGATAATTTTCGGGAGATTCCGGTAAGGGTTGAATATTCGTTAACACCCATCGGCGAAAAACTAAGTGAAATGCTGGATGGTTTGTGTAAGTTTTCGGAAAATGAAATGAAGTTAGCAGATTAAGAGTGGGGAAATAGTATTTGGAGGATTGCTGGCTTTATATTCAGGGATACTAATATGATTAGTGGTATTCAAGTTTAAATTTATTGTTTCGTCAATACTTTATTATCAATATAGAAGTCTTAATTTGATTCCATTTGCCGCTCCTTTTCAAGCGTAATTTCCTGACACGCTCTTAAATTGCTTTAGGCTTAGTAAACGAATAAACCAATAACAGAATTTTATTCTCCTTTGGGTAGTGTGACGGTGCCTAACCAGTACTCATTCAGTATTTTAAAAAGATTTTCCCACTCATCTAAATTGAAAGGTTTGGTTAAGAAAGAATGTGCCCCTAGTGCATAAGCTTTTTCGACTAAGCCTGCTTCTGATTGAGTACTTAATACGATTACAGGGAGGGGAGGATACGAAGTTCGTATCTCCTTTAATAAATTAAATCCATCCGTTAATTTGGGCAAATAAAGATCTAATAGAATTAGACTAGGAAAGATTTTTTTATGAATAACTGAAAGCTTTAAAAAAGCGAGCGTTTCATTTACAGTAGAAGCAAAAATAGGTTCGACTTGGGGTATTTTAGTCCGTAAACAATAGCCGATTAGTAATTGGTGATCTTCATTGTTCTCGATCACTAAGAGTGGAAGTGCCTTCTTACGAAGGCTTCTCTGGTCGGATTCCATTGAAAGGCGAAATTAATTTATTGAATGTAGCTTTAGTTCATATAGAAATTAAATTTCAGGTGTTTTATCTGTGAATGAATGTAGGGTGCATACTTAGCTGGTAAGATTAATAACGAAATCTGTAGCAAATCTGAAGTAAAATAGAATTAACCTCGTTCTGGGGCTAATTCTATCTTACTTCAGATTTATAAACCTACTTTCCTCGTAAGTCGGTGCGAATAGGCTTTTGAATTTATTGCACGTTTACGTGGGCCGCTGCCTCAATGATGAAAGCGGCTACCTTCTCCGGCTGAGATACCATCGGTACGTGGCTGGTCTTGAGCGTAAGGGTCGTTGCCTTAATCTTCTTCGCTAACGTCTGTTGCAGATCGGGGTTGATCATGCGGTCTTCGCTGGCAGCGATGTACCAGGAGGGCTTGGTTTTCCAGGCGGCTTTGGAAATCTTATCGCCCAGTGCTTTAGCCGACCAGGGACCCTGTGTAGCGAACATAAGTTTGGTTTCCGCTTCGGGCAAGTCCTGGGCAAAATCTTCTTTGATGCCTTTAGCGGTTAGTGAAAGAAAGCCGGCCGCATCGGGTCTGATTTCCCCAGTGCCTGGCGCTGGTGGAGCTGCCTGGCCCATTTCGCCAAATGACTGCCCTTCGTCCGGCGCACCAGCCGCCACATATACCAGACCAGCTACCTTGGGATCGTTGCCTGCTTCGGTGATCACGGCACCACCCCACGAATGACCAACTAACAGCACGGGGCCGTTCTGTAAGGCGATGGCCCGTTTAGCAGCCGCTACGTCGTCAGCCAGCGATGTGAGCGGATTTTGCACCGCAATAACAGTAAGCCCTTTTGCTTCCAGCAGGGGAATCACTTTGGACCAGCTTGATCCATCGGCAAAGGCACCATGAACGAGTACTACATTGGTTACGCCCGTTTTGGTCGATTGAGCGTCGGCTCCTGAGATTGCTGAAACTGTCATAATAATACCGGTTAGTGCGCTGAGTGCGCGGTTAAGTGTATACATGATTGTGTTTGGTTAAAATTGAGGTTGAGATTAGTTTTTGAGATTGTGTATTCAGGCTATCGTTAGCCCATCGACATGCCGCCGTCCACGATCAGCTCGGCACCCACTACAAACGATGAATCGTCCGATGCGAAGAACAAGGCCACTTTGGCAATCTCTTCGGGTCGACCGAAGCGACCGAGTGGAACGGCCTGAATAATGCCCTGATTCATCTGGCTTAGTTGCTGATCCGAAATGCCAAGTTTGGCTGCACTATGTAGGGACGTATCGACTGGTCCCGGACTTATGGCGTTGACGCGTATGTGGCGGGAAATCAATTCGGTAGATAGATTTTTGGCCATCGTCAATAACGCTCCTTTCGTGGCTGCATACACGCTCGCACTGGGTGCGCCAACGTGGGCATTGATGGACGTATTTAAGATAATTGAACCACCATTTTTGAAGAAAGGCACCAGCGCCTGAATAGTGAAATAGGCTCCTTTGACATTGGTGTTTACGCTTTCGTCAAAGATGGCTTCGGTCATTTTCTCGAAGGGAGCGAATTTGGCAACGCCCGCATTGACGAACAAAATGTCAATCGAATCGAAGTTGGCTTGCACAAAGTCCGACAAATGACTTGAATTGCCGGGGAGACTGGCGTCCCAGACAAGGCCAAATGCTTTCTCACCCAATTCGGCGGTGAGCTGATCTAGCGCATCCTGATTACGTCCAGTGATCAGGACAGTGGCTCCCTGAACGAGAAATTCTTTGGCAGTTGCCAGGCCAATGCCGCTGCTCCCGCCCGTAATGATGGCTACTTTATTTTGAAGACGATTCATGATTTTGTGTTGAATTTGGGTTGATTTGAGTCAACTCGGTTTCTTAGAACGGATACTGTCGGGCGACTTTCTGAACACTTACCCATTGAACCGTCGTCAGTTCTTCCAGAATAAAATCACCGCCAAAGCGACCGGTTCCCGATGATTTTTCGCCCCCGAACGGAGTATGTACTTCGTCGTTGGCCGACTGGTCGTTGATGTGCATCATACCCGTTTCCACCCGTCGGGCCAGTTGCATACCCCGGTAAATATCCCGTGTATACAATGCACCACTTAACCCAAAATCGGTTGCGTTGGCTAGCTCGACAGCTTCCTCATCATTGGCAAAGGGAACGAGCCCTACGGCTGGGCCAAAAATTTCCTCTTTGAAAACACGCATGTGCCTGGTGACACCCGATAATACGGTTGGCTGTAGAACATTTCCTTCGGCTACGTTTCCGGTTTCAACAACAGCGCCATCGGCTACGGCACTTTGCAGAATCCCTAGGATTCGCTGAACCGATTTATGGTCAATCAGGGGGCCGACAACCGTGGTTTTATCCGCCGGATCACCATACGGGAGTTGCTTTACCCGAGCTACAAACTTGGTCTTGAACTCGTCGTAAAGGCTTTCGTGAATGAGAATGCGATTGGTTGCCATGCAAACCTGACCCTGATGCAGGAATCGTCCAAACACGGCACCATCGACGGCTTTATCCACATCGGCATCATCCAGAACCATGAATACATTGTTGCCGCCTAATTCCAGTGCCGACTTTTTGAGCCCTTCCCCGGCAATTCGCCCGATGCCTTTTCCGACCGGCGTCGAACCCGTAAACGAGACCATTTGTGAATAGGGGTGCGCTGTGAAGTAATCGCCCATGATGTCTGAGCGGCCAACTACTACGTTAAACACACCAGCAGGCATACCTGCTTCTTCCAACAGTTTAGCGATGATCGTTCCGCCCGTAACCAGGGATTGTGAGGCCGGTTTAACAACCATTGTATTGCCGACTGCCAGAGCAGGGGCAATCGTCCGCATGGAAAGATATAAGGGGAAATTCCAGGGACTGATGAGGCTTACAACACCTAACGGTTTCCGGTATACGTACGTTTCTTTTCCATCAATCGTAGACGCAGTGGTACGCCCATGCATACGGGTAGGGAATGAGGACGCTTCGACCAGAATATCGTGTGATTGCTGCACTTCAAGCAGGCCTTTCAAATACGTGCTCCCCGTTTCTCGGGTCAGCCAGCCGATGAATTCCTCCTGACGTTCCAGCAGAATCGCTGCCGCTTTCAAAAGTATATCCCGACGAACGAGCGGATTGGTGGTGGCCCAGCTAGGAGATGCTTGTTTGGCGGCCTCAAAGGCGGCATCCACATCGGCCGTTCCTGCCGAACGAAGCGTATGAATGACTTCGTCTGTGAATGGATTCAGGTTGTCAACGGTCGCATCTTCTTGCCCATCGACCCATTGTCCATGAATAAATTGCTTATTTAACTCCGTGTAGTTGATCTGTGCATCTTGGTCATCAAGGCCAATAGCTGCTTCTAAGGTTAGCATGGTAGTAAGGAGAGTAAAATGGTTAGAGGATTAGATATTAGTATGAAGGGCGGTTGAGTAGCCCCTCTCCTGTTTTAGGAGAGGGGTTGGGACGGTCGGCCGCTGCCGTGAGGTTATTTGTTTACTGAGCAGGAGTTTCTTTAGCGATGGTCTGAAGCAGCGTAGTCGTTTCCGTTGGCATCGACAGGAAGGGGCAATGGCTACTGTTGAGGGTGTACGTGTTTTTAATTCCAGCCGCTGCCACCATTCGTTTTTGCAGATTTGGCCCCACCGCATGATCCTGTGCGGTATACACGTAGTACTTGGTTACTTTTCCAAAGTTGGCGGCCGTCAGCGCAACGGGATTGGTGAAGGGAATAAACGGCTCAGCCCGGTAGTTATCGACCACCTGTTTTTTCACTACGTCCGATCCGTCCTGAATGAAGATGGGCGCTAAATTCTCGGTCTTGATACCCAGAGTAAGCTGGTCGGCGGAGGGGATTAAAGCGGGTCCTAGTTGCGAGGTGCTATCTGTGGAAGCCAGGGCCAGCAGGGATTGCCCATTGGCCGGTAAAAATGCCCCGACATATACCAGCTTGTCGATGCGACTGGGGATTTTTTCCGCAACTGCCGATACAACCATCCCACCCATGCTATGACCAACCAGAATTACATTTCCCGAGAGCGCATTAATCGCGGTTACGACCTTATCCCGGTAAATATCCATTGATAGCGTAGCGGGCGAGGTATTGTCCGATCCGTGACCGGGCAGTTCAACTACCACTACGTTCTGGCCTTGCTGCACCAACTGATCTTTAACCGATTGCCAGGCATAAGGTGCCTGCCAGGCTCCGTGTACCAGCACGAACGTTTTGGGGGCAGGCGTGACGGCGTCATTTTTTGTGCATGACGACAGGGTAAAAAACAGGGATACGAGCAGAAGCGAAGAGAGGAGTAACGTTTTCATGATGATTGATTGTTTAGAAATTGAGAGAAAGAGGAAGGGATAATTTGTTAATTGTTGATTTGTATCCTCGGTCTGTGTCCTCACAGAACGCTTTATAGCAGGCTGTCCACAAGCGGCCTGTGAGGACACAGACCGAGGACGCCAGAGGAAGGAGAAAAATCAGTTAGTTGTTGATTTTCATCGACTTAGTAGTAGTTTCTGGCTGAGGTAGTACCTTGTCAATCCAGTTTAAGATGTAGTCGGCGTCTTCTTTCCAGGTAGGCTGACCTAGCACAAAGTGATTACGACCTTCGAATTCTTTGTAATCCGTAATGGATTCTGAATGCTGGTATTTGCGGTAATTGTCGTAATTGAGCGAGGCTGGAATCGTGTGGTCCGTACTGCCCGAAGTAAGGAGCAGGGGAGCATGAGGTTTGCTAAAATCGACGTGGGCGGCTGCCGTAATGGTGTCCCGAACAATGAGTTTGGATTCGGGTAAGGCAAACTGGTAGTAGCCGTCTTTTTGCTGTTTGAGCGGCATGCCATTGGTAAAGGCATATTGCCAATCCTTGAACGACATCATATACGTCTCTTTCGTGGAAGTGAAAAAGCCCAACGCGCCCCAGCCTGCTTTCAGAAACGACAGCTTAAACGTGAAGATACCCTGCGGAGGAACCGAGTGAATGGCAATGCCTGCTGCGCCAAGACCCCGTTGTAACAAAAGCTGAACCATCAGCCCGCCGATGGAGTGGCCAATCAGGATGGGTTTTTCGGGCAGTTGCTCCACAATTTGGGCGTAATAGTTGGTCAGGTCTGCTAATCGGTTGGACGCGATCTCAGAATCTGGATGCCGGTTCCGTAATACTTCGGCGGGCGCATCTTTGTGGGGCCAGGGAGGAGCGATGGTCGTGTAACCCTTTTGCTCAAAATAGGCTTGCCATTCTCTCCAGCTATCGTTGCTGACAAAGGCACCGGTGATAAAGACGATGGTTTTGGGACGGGTAATTTTCATGATCGTTTTAGTTTACTTGGTTGAACCACTTAAACCAAACGAAATGCCATTGTTTTAATTTACTGTAAATCAATGTGTTATGATTTTGTGCCAGAAATTTAGCTACTGAATATCGTTGGACAACGAGCTGAACAACGATATATCGTTGGCGGTAGCTTTACCATTCAATACAGATCACTTCTAAATCATTTGGAAATGCCTGATCTTTATTGGTTGGGTGCTGATAGACAGTAAGTTACTGGAATTGCTGACTTCTTCAGATAGTGTACCAGGTGAGATGGCCTGATTTGTGAATGAGTAGCCGAAAGAAAAAACAATGAGGAGATTGTTATTGATTATCTGCGGTTTAGGATGTGCGCTGTTGACTGCTTCTGCCCAACCGCAAACGAAGTCATCGCGAGAATTACTGGCGCTTTTGCAAAAAAGTAAGCCGGATACCCATCGCGTTCACCTGTTGCAGGATTTGGCTACCTATTACATGTTCAAACCGAACGCCCAGGCCGTCGATATGGATAGTGCGCTCGTCATGGCCCGCCAGGCCGAACAATTGAGCATAACGTTACACGATTTGAAAGGGCAGGCAACCAGTTTGATTTTGTTTGCACGAGTGTACAACCATGATGGAAAAAAGGAGAAAGCAAGAGCGTTGGTGACCAAAGCTATTACGATTTTTTCCAACGCCCATTACCTGGATGAACTGGGCGAAGCCTACTTTGAACTGGGAAGCTATTACCCACTTATCGGACCTGAAATGGCCGAACGGATACGCTTATCGGAACTAGCCTTATCGACGTTTCAACAGTCAGGTAATAAATTAAAGCAGGCTAATTGCAACAAGGAACTCGGCGATTTATACCAGGTGGAAGGCAATAACTGGAAAGCGTTGGCTTCTCTTCAGCAAGCGTTGAGCTTATACAAATCGGTGGGTAGTGGGTACGCGAAACTACAAGGAGCTTATGATTTATTAGGCCAGGTTTCCGGTGAGCTCGGCGATTATAAAGAAGCGATTCGCTATGGGCTACTAGCTGTTCAGACAGCCGAACAATCCGGCGATTCGACCATGCAACTGGCTACCATTTATAATCGACTGGGAATAACCTATCAGAATCTGAATGAACTTGAACCCGCCAATGAATACTTTAGAAAGTCGATTGCCATTGCTGAGAAGTATAATGATGTTGTCGCCATCTGTATCCTGGCAACAAACATCAGCGATACCTACGTACTGCTTCATAAACCGGTTGCTGCGCTGGCTTTTTTACGGACTATTGTGAAGAAATACCCTATTCCTGATCTCAGTAGCCAAATCCTTATTACGGGTCAATTTGTTAATGCCTATTTACCTACCCGGCAATATGCACTGGCTCAACCCTATTGTGACCGACTAATCAGGTTATCCGAAAATACCGAACGCATTGATAATGAAACCCAGACGTATGCCTATGGATGGCTAATACGTTTTTTCCTGGCCACCCATCAATACAAGCAGGCTGAGCAGTACTTATTGCCCCACCGAGTGCTGTCCGAGAAAATGGGGTCGCTACGTGGCTTGTCTACGAATCATTTATGGACATTTAAGGTAGATTCGGCTCAGGGTAATTATCAGTCCGCTATCATGCATTACCAGCGCCATAAAACGTTGAATGACTCCTTATTTACGGCGTCGAAAAGTAAGCAGATTGCTTTATTACAAACCCAGTTCGACACCAAAAAGAAGGATCAGGATATTAAATTAAAAGGCCAGCATATTGAGCTACTAAAAAAACAGGGCGAGTTGCAGTTAAACGATTTAAATCGAACAAAAACCTTACGGAATGTTACGTTTATCGTCATCGCATTGCTACTCATTATTCTCGGTTTAGTCTACAACCGGTACCGGCTCAAACAAAAAAGCAGCGCCATTCTGGAAGCTCAGCAGAAAGAGATCAACGACCAAAATCAGTCGCTTCAGCGTTTGCTGACCGAAAAGGAATGGCTGCTAAAAGAAGTTCATCACCGGGTAAAAAACAATCTTCAAATCGTGATGAGCCTGTTGAACACGCAATCCGCTTACCTGACCGATGAAGCGGCTATGCTGGCCATCCGCGATAGTCAGCACCGGGTTCAGGCTATCTCACTGATTCACCAAAAGCTCTATCAATCTGAAAACCTGTCGTCTATTGATATGTCGGCCTACATCCGGGAACTCGTCGAATATTTGCGGGATTTCTTTGGGACTGGGCAGCGTATCCGCTTTGAGACGCATATTGAGCCGGTTAAACTGGGAGTTTCCTATGCAGTACCCATCGGCTTGATTCTCAACGAAGCCATTACCAACAGTATCAAATATGCGTTCCCTGACAATAAAGCGGGGCAGATTGTCATTTCATTTCAGCATACGGGCGGTATCCATTATTTGCTTACCATTGCCGACAATGGAATCGGGTTACCAGTCGATATGGATAGCCAGCAGCATGATTCGCTGGGGTTGAGCCTGATGCGTGGGTTAAGTGACGATATCGACGGCCACTTTACCATCATGAACGATAATGGTACCCTTATTAACATCCGCTTTGTCTACGAACCGACTGACCAGCCGGAATCAGCCGGAATATCCCCCAATCTACCTTTTGAAACGACGGCCTTATGAACCAAACCGTACTTATTGTCGAAGATCAGTTTATTGAAGCCAATGACCTGCGGCTAATGCTGCAAAAAGCGGGTTATCGGGTTACGGGTATTGCCCGTTCGGTTCCTAATGCCCTGGAACTCATTGGTCAGGAAAAGCCGGATGTTGTCTTGCTGGATATTTTTCTGAAAGGTCCGCTGACCGGCATCGACCTGGCCAAACAATTAAAGGAGGATACGATTCCATTTATCTATCTCTCGGCCAACTCCACCCAGGATGTTTTGACAGCGGCCAAAGCCACTCAGCCCGATGGTTTTTTAGTTAAACCTTTTCGGGAAAAAGATGTGCTGGTCACGCTCGAAGTGGCCCGGTATCGGCATGAGCATAGCCAGGAAGCCAGTTTTCGCCGGGGGACTCAGCTCCTGAAACAATTAACGAAGCTACTGGCTGAGCCCATCGAGTGGGAACAAAAGTTACTGAAGGTAGGAAAGGCGATTCAGCCCTTCATTCCATTTGATTACATGGCGACTGGCTTTGCAGAAGCAGATACTACTGTCTATTCGGATTTGGGATTTTTGCGAATTGGCTTTGACGAATACCAGCTCGTGGGGCCAAACGAGCTGATGGTCATGACGAACTTAAAACGGCATGAGTTGGGAGCCTTACAAGCAAAAACCCCCCTGGAAACGGAAGAGACCTGGTATGACGAGAACGAGTTTAAACGCGTATGCCAGCTACCATCCATCCGAAAATTGATTGCAAATACCTTTCTGATGCGCTCCCAACTAGTGCTACCGCTGGTTGTACCGACGGGTGAACAGTTTACGTTTTTCTTTTATAGTCGCCGTCCAGATGCCTACCAGGAAGAACACATTACGCTGTTTAGCCAATTAAAGCCAGTACTGACGACTGCCGTTGAAAAGAAGCTGAATGCGAATCCTAAAGTTGCACCTGCGGCTCTAACCTCAATACCTGAGTCTATTTCCCAATCGTCAGACAGTCCTTCCAGTCCGACTACATTCGAGGGTATTGTTGGCAGTAGTCACTTGCTATTGACGGTCTTCGATCATCTGTCGCTGGTTGCCCCTTCCGATACGTCGGTCCTGATTCTGGGTGAAAGTGGAACCGGTAAAGAACGTATTGCGGCCACTATTCATCAGCTCTCTCCCCGAAAACGGAAACCCTTCATCCGGGTCAACTGCGCTACACTGCCCGTCAATCTGATTGAGTCCGAGCTATTTGGTCACGAAAAAGGGTCATTTACGGGAGCCACCGACAAACGAATCGGCCGGTTTGAACAGGCTGACGGAGGAACTATTTTTCTGGACGAAATCGGGGAGATGCCGGTTGAATTGCAGGTTAAGTTACTGCGGGTATTACAGGAAAAAGAGATTGAACGCATCGGGGGCCAATCGTCTATTAAAATCAACGTGCGCATTATTGCCGCCACCAACCGCAACTTGGAAAAGGAAGTAGCCGAGGGGCGCTTTCGGCTCGATCTATATTATCGATTGAATGTTTTTCCGATTGCGCTTCCACCATTGCGGGATCGGAAGGAAGATATACCAGCCCTTGTCCAGCATTTTATCAGGCAGTATAATCAGAAAACGGGCAAGAAAATCACGGGGCTGTCGACGCAGGCGTTGAGTACGCTACTGGCGTATCACTGGCCGGGTAATATTCGGGAACTGGAACACCTGATCGAGCGAAGCGTGCTGCTCACCAAAGGAACGCTGATTGAGGATGTGGGCTTACTCAATATGGGTCAACCAACGGTATCAACCATGCCCGAAGAGCACCGGATTAAGACCATCGATGAAAACGAGCGGGATCATATCATTGCCGTGCTCAAAAAATGCAATGGCCGGATCTGGGGTGCGGGCGGAGCAGCCGAAGTACTGAATGTACCTCCAACAACACTGAATTCTAAAATGAAAAAACTAGGTATCAAGAAAGAATATATGGATCATAGTTAACAGAACCGTTGACTATGATCCATCCTATCAGATTCATTCTTCTAAATAATTCAAATCCCTATCATGTGTTTCGGGGATGGTCAGGATGGCGTAAAAACCGAGTATGAAGCTGACCAGCCCGACAACGGCTCCTGCATTAATGACATCCAGCGATGGTTTGAGCGCTTGATATCCCAAGGTCATTGGAATCAGAAAGGCACGCACCATATTCGGTATAGTTGTCGCTGCCGTAGCGCGCAGGTTAGTACCAAATTGCTCAGCGCTAATGGTCACGAACATGGCCCAGTAGCCATTACCAAAGCCCAACCCTAAACAGAGGCCATAGAAAACCAGGGCACTTTTGATACCGAGGTATAAATAAACGAAGCTTAATGTAAACGCAATCGCCATGAAAAGGGCAATCGCTTTTTTGCGCGATTTCAGCGCCTGACTGATAAACCCGTTGGACAGATCGCCGATGGCCATCCCAATATATAAGCACGTAATGGCTAAACCCGGCTGAATTTCTTCGCCGATGCCTAATGCTTTACCAAATTCATTACTGAACGAAGCGAGAATGCCGGTAATAAACCAGGTTGGAACCCCTATTCCAATGCATTTAAGATAGCGACTAAGCCGATCCTTGTTGGTAAAAAAAGACAGGAAATTTCCCCGATTAATGTGTTTTTGTTCGGTTATGTTGGTGAACATACCCGACTCAACCACGCCAACGCGCAACAATAACAAGCTAAATCCTAAACCACCCCCCACGAAAAAGGCCGTTTCCCAGTCGAATAGTTTAACGGTAAAATAAGCCACCACAGCGCCTAACACACCAATTGCCGCTACGAATGAGGTGCCTATCGCTCGTTTTTCTTTAGGTAGAATTTCGCTGACAAGAGTAATCCCCGCATCTAATTCACCGGCCAGCCCTACACCTGCCACAAATCGCATGAGAGCGTAGTACTGGACTGGGTCCATGAAGGTTACCTGCTTAACAAATCCACAGGCAATATTGGCAATGGAGTAGGTAATGATACTGCCAAATAACACCGACAGACGCCCGCGCTTATCGCCAAGGATACCCCATAAAATGCCGCCGAGCAGTAAACCGCCCATTTGCCAATTCATGATACGGCCACCAACTGTTGAGATTTGATCCGTTGTGAGACCCATATTTTTCAGACTTGGTACGCGGACAATACCAAACAGAAGCAAATCGTAAATATCAACGAAGTAACCCAGTGCGGCCACAATGACTGGCAAGCTAAATAGCCTGACCGTAGCCGATTGTACCGAATCGCCGGATAGTTTGGGTGAAGCAGTAGGAGTAACCATGCGAAAGTACAAGGCGGTTGGGGATAATTCTTGAGTAATGCAAAATAACAAAATAATATTTTGATAACTCGCATGGGTAATGCACTGCTTTCGCAAAAAGCCTTGGCACGGCTTTTTGCGAAGATCCTACTTTACATAAGTCATTAACGACCAGTTGAAGAATGCGAACTACTCTTGCTGGTTTTGCTCGTACTCTTCATTTTTCGGCCGCTGCTTTTCGAGCCACTCTGACTCATTGTGCCTGAGTTAGCCTTCGTAGCCGAAACTGTAGGACCTGTTGAACCGTTTTGGGCAGGAGTCGAGCCTGCGGTTGGAGTTCCTGTGTTACTACTGCCGGAGGCAGTCGATTGTGCCTGAGAAGTCAGGCTGGCTAAACTCAATAGTAAAGCCCCTACTATTATTCCCTTTTTCATAGCCTTGAGTTGATTTAAAACCATTGCCTATAGTAACCTTATTGATTAAGACTGTGGTCGTAATAACTGAGTGAATGGGCTGTAAAGTAGAGCGGTTTTTACCTGAACGAGAGTGCCACAATGGGTCATTTTCCCCGTGCTCGACAAATTGATTAAAAGAAACCAGCCCCTCCTGTCGTTTACAAGGCTGTAATCCCCACTAATCGGTTTATACATGGCAAATCGGCCTGAAGGTTGGCTTGGTAAATTAAGTAATCTGCTGGTTCCAGCCAGTCAAACCCAAACGACTGCGGTAACTACAGTAACCAACAAGCGCATTCTGAATGAGCTTGTGGCTTCCTTCGAGGATTCCATACACCGGGAATCTGTCGGAAAAAGTATGCTGTTCAACGCGCACTTTCTGATTATCCTGCATCCTGATACGTATGAAGAACGTCAGAATGCCTTTCCGGTAATCGTCAATGAAGCGGTAAATGCGTTTAAGGCCATTATAGAGTCGCAAAAAGGGCAATATGAACACGTTGCGCCGGTGGCGTCGAGCTGGTTCTTTAAGTTTGGGGGTGGCCGGGAATTTGGTGGTCAGGAAGTTACGCCGGGCGATGTCAACGTGGTGGGTGCACTGACCGGCATTTTGCCCGGAAATGGGCAGGCTCAATCGTCGGAGCGCGTGAACGTAACGCGCCGGGTTAAGCAGACCAACCGATACGAAAAAGTGGATGTTGGCCTGAATACATTTCAGCATATCGACTTCCGCGAACCAGGGGCTTTCGTCGTGAAATTTAATTTCGATCCCTCGACACCCACAACGAAAAACCCTGTTGGTACAGCAACTGCTCCGCGAAACGCCACGCAGTTGCCCCGAAGCCTCAGTGCCGGACTAGCCCAGATCGATTATTACATTGCCGAATTGAACAAAGAGAATTCATACCTCATGCGCGACCGGGAAATTGTTGTGGCCCGAAAAGAGCCTGACAACCAACATTTTCCGAATTATTTGTTGATCGAATCGGCGTACGTATCGAATCCGCACGCCCGAATTCGCTTCAATGATGCAACAGATTCCTTTCAGATAGCCTCTTTCAGCCGAAACGAGACACGGGTCAATGAGCAGCTTGTTATCCGTAGCGAACCGGCTAATCCACAGTGGCATAGCTTACCAGATAAAGCCCAGATCCTACTCAACAGCATGGTGACGTTACACTTTAACCGGAACGTATAAGGCTATGATTGATGCATTGCTTGTGGTGCTGCTACTCGTATTTGTAATAGGACTGGTGGTAAAACATTTTCAGGACTTACCTCGATAATATAGTATCACAGCTATTTTTTCTGACAGGATTTACTGGATTCTCTTTCGCCTTTAAATCTTGTTAATCCAGTAAATCCTGTCAGAAAAAATGTCTTGCATCGTCCAATACATTACTGAATGAATTCAATCCAAATTGCGGGTCAGACGGATGTCGGCCAGCGTCGAAATGATAACCAGGACACGTTTATCTGCTCAATGATCTGGGCGGAAAGCAATGCGTTACTGGTGGTTATTGATGGCGTTGGTGGCTATGCCGGGGGAGATCGGGCGGCAGCTATTGCGAAGGAGTCGATTGAACAATACATGGCAACGCCCAATGGTAAGCCTTTGTCCATGCTCCGCGAAGCAGTGGTGTTTGCGAACAATCGAATCAACGACCAACGCCAGCAGGAGCTTCGATTGGCGCAGATGTGTTGCGTATTAACAGCCGTAGTAGCCGATGCTCAATCGGGTAAATTATCGTTCGTTCACGTGGGCGACACCCGTTTGTATCGGTATCGGCAGGGTACGCTCGAAAAACTCACCAACGATCATTCATTGGTTGGTATTCGGGAAGACGCTAATGAACTCACCGAAGCAGAGGCCATGCAACACCCGCGACGCAACGAAATTCTGCGGGAAGTTGGCTCGACTGAACACCGGGTCGATGATCCTGATTTTCTAGAGTCGGGCGAAACGGATTTCTTGCCGGGCGATCAATTGCTGCTATGCAGTGACGGCCTGACCGATATGATTACCCAGGCGCAGATAAAAGCCGTTCTAAACCGAACGCTTTCGATTGACGAACAGTCCACCGAGCTAATACGAATCGCTAATGAACAGGGAGGTAATGACAACATTACGGTTGTACTAGCTAGAAATAAGTTGACGCCATCGCCGTCGACGCGGGTAGAGAAAGCAGTCGAAGCACCGACTCCGAAACAGCCATTGACACCTGCTGCGCCAGTTGCTTCCGATACGTTATCGACAAAGAAGCAATCCACAAAACGAAGTCTGACCGGTTTATGGAGTGTTCTAGGACTGCTGGTGGGCGGATTAATTGCAGGGATTATCTGGTATCAATTTCAGTCACCCCATCAAGCCGATTTAGTTTCGACTGACAGTCTGCATACAGTTAGTAGCGAACCGAGTGCCGTGACAATTGCTAGTGGAATGTCCCATTTTGATTCGCTGTTGCAAACCGCTTACCGTAGTAAAGACCACCGACTGGTTTTACCGGCTGATACGTTTCGGCTCGACAAGCCCCTTTTCCTGACCGATTCGCTGTTAACCATTCTTGGTGACAAGAAATTGACGGTCTTCATGCCAGTCGATACGTCACGAGTGCAGGTGGCGTTACGGATAACGCGAGAAGACCTCGTGCGTGTAGAAAACATCGTGATCGCTGGATTTAAGACGGGTATTGAAACGACCCCAAAAACGAAGTTACAACTCGCAAACGTCTCTTTTCGAAACGTAGCGCTGCCTGTTAACGCGGTTATTCGGCAGGATACATTCCGCAATGCCGTCGTTGAGATTTCTATAAAAAACCAACCTGATTCATCTAAACGAGTACGTCCCTAATGGCTACGATTCGATTTGATACGCGATTTCCGGGCTATGAAGTGCTGAGTGAATTGGGACGTAGTAATGCCCGGATTCTCAAGGCACGTCATCTGGCTACGGGCGATCTGGTGGCGATCAAGCACTTCGCACTCAATACCGATGCCGAAACGCTCCGGCGATTTCAGCGGGAGTCGGCTATCATGACCAGCATTGCCCATCCTAATATTGTTAAAGTGCGCGAGGTTCAACTGGAAGCCGAGTTGCCCTATATCGTCATGGAACTGATCGAGGGCGGCAATCTGAGCCAACTCATCGCCGGACAGGATTGCGTGGACGTCCCAACGACAATTCGGATGGGTTTACAAATGGCCAGCGCGTTTAAGGCGATTCACGCGCAAGGCATTGTTCATCGCGACATTAAACCGGAAAATATTTTGTATCGGCCATTGTCCAGTGGGGAGTTACATTTCCTCTTAACGGATTTTGGCGTGGCCCGCCTGCATGAGCAATCGAATACACTAACGGGCCAGTCGTTGATGACCTACGAATATGCATCGCCGGAGCAATTTAACGATCCGAAAAGCGTAGGACCTGCAACGGATTATTACTCGCTGGGCGTGGTTCTGTACCAGTGTCTCCACGGCTGTGTGCCGTTTGCGCTGGACGATCATTCGGGAATCGTAACCTTTATGAACCGAGTACTGGCCGAAGCTCCACCCGCACTCACGATCACCGATGATCAATCGGTCAACCCATTTCGAGAGTTATTACAAGGCTTATTGCAGAAAAAAGCAAGCGACCGACTGAGCGATCCTGATGAGTTAACGTGGCTGCTCAAACAGGCCGAATTAAACTACTTGCAAGCCAATCGGGTAACACCTATTCCGCCTGTAAATACGAATTCAACCCAGGTTGCCCCACACATTCAGGAACCTGAAAAAAATGTGGCAAAGGCTGATTCGGCAGAACCCTTGCCCATTCAGGAACGACAATTGCCTAAACCTAAACTAGTTGGCCTAAAACTGGAGACTGTTGTACTTGCTGTTTTACTTGGTGGTGCTGCGCTTTATTATGTCTTTGTCGGGTCCAAAACGAGGAATAGTACAAAGGCAGAAGATCCAGTCGGAAATTTGATCACCAATGCTGATTCGGCTGGGCGTCCTAATTTACAGGAGGTTGCGGCAACCCGTCGGCGGGAAGCTGAAGAAACCGCACGGCAGGAGCAAATTCGACAGGAAGCGATGGCTGCGGTTAAGAGCCTACGGGTAAAAACGACTGATTTTCGGGTCGGCTTATTTGGAGGGATCAAAAACATTCAACTCCAGCTGACTAACCCGAGTACTGTTACCTTTTCGTCGGTTACGGTTCGAGTGAATTATTACAAAGAAAGTGGAGGGCTCTATAAATCAGAGAACGTACAGTTCAGCGCAGTTGGCCCGAATGCATCATTAACCCAAAACGCGCCGAACAGCGACCGGGGAACCCGGCTTAGCTGCAAAATTGTGGATCATCAGTTTTCTCCGCCGTTGGATTCCCTTACGAATACGATGACGTCAGACTCGTTAAATTAATTGACCAATGCCAACTGTAAGCGTCAATACGCATTTTCCGGGTTACGAAATTATTGGCGAACTGGGGCGCTCGAATGCCCGTGTCCTGAAGGCGCGCCATCTGGCCACGGGCGATCTGGTGGCGATTAAACACTTCGCACTCAATACCGATGCCGAAACACTTCGTCGATTCCGACTTGAATCGCAATTGATGACTGATATTCGGCATCCGAACGTAGTACGCGTGCGGGAGGTGCAGCTCGACATGCCCATGCCGTTCATTGTCATGGACTGGATTGAGGGCGGTAATCTTCGGTCGCTTCTTACTGAACGGGAATATCTGGATGTACCCGCAAGTATACGATTGGGTCAGCAGATGGCCGAAGCCTTTAAAGCGATTCATTCACGCGGCATTATTCACCGCGATATCAAACCGGAAAACATTCTCTTTCGGGTTCTGCCTAGTGAAGAGATCCATTTTCTCTTAACGGATTTTGGCGTTGCCCGCCTGCGTGAACAGACGCAAACGATGACAGGACAATCGCTGATGACGTATGAATATGCTTCGCCCGAACAGTTTGATAATCCCAGAAGCGTTGATGTCGCGACGGATTATTATTCGCTGGGCGTTGTGCTCTACGAAAGTTTGTCTGGCCGTGTGCCGTTCGCGATGACCGATAGTGCCGGAATGGCTACGTTTATGGGGCAGGTTCTGCGTACACCACCCCCTGACTTGCAACTGCCATCGGGTCAATACCTACCGCCCAGCCTGAATACACTACTAGACTGGATGTTAGTCAAAAACCCCGCGGAGCGACTCAGTGACGTAACTGAATTGGTACTGTTGCTCGGACAGGCAAATGTTGAGCAGTTACAGGCCAGTCGTCCCAGTGACCGTCGTGCCCCGGTTTCCTCGCGAACAATGGCGGCACCCGTATCAGCAACACCCATATCGACGCTACAGACACCGCGACCAGTACAAGTCCAACCAACTTATGAGGATGAACCTGCCAATAGCTTAACGAAGTGGAATCTTGGATTGGCTGCATTACTCGTGGCTCTATTGATTGGTCTGGCCGTCATTTATACATATCGCCAAAAGGAAAATAAGGCCAGTTCTACGATTCTGCCAGATTCGACAAGCATGAGAACTGATTCATCAACTACCAGTGAAGTCACGGAAGACACCACATCGACTTCGTCTGATTATCCCAATGAATCGACAAACGACTGGAACGAAACTGAAGATAATTCTGAAACTACAACGGAACCCGTACCCGCCACGCCAACACCCGTACCTGATTCGTCTAGTGCAGTCGAGGACACGACGAGGATTCCGAATTAGTGATTACCCTAAACCGTATTGGCGGATCACGTTGCACCCCTCTCCCGTTTTGGGAGAGGGGCTGGGGGTGAGGGGAACACCGAAAATCCTTTCCCTCACCCCAACCCTCTCCCAAAACGGGAGAGGGGCTATAGTCAGCCCTCACTTGGCGAAGCCAAGCGAGAACGTAACACGATTACATGAAAGAAACCACCGTTCCGTCTGGACGATTGTATATGCTGGGTGCATCGGTCATGCTGCTGGTGCTGTTCGCCCGGTTATACATGAACCTGTTCGCTAACCTGAGTCAGGCGAAAGACGCCTTTGCTAATGGACAGGCATTGCCGCTTAAAGCAGGACTCAAATCGGCAGCCATCCAGCGACTGCTTAACCGCGGCAATTATTACAGCGATCCTAAAGACATAGCGTTCGTCGCCGATTCGTTATCGGCCAAACTTCGTCAAAACAGTTCGCTCGACAATCTGGGGGCCATCAATAAACGACAGTTTTCGGTGCTGGCTCCTATAGCGTGGCGAAGCCGGATTGGCGGGGTTGATTTTCAGAGCCGGTTGCAGGCATCCCGTCAGCAAATGGGCTTCGATTCGGTGCTTTATGTCCGCGAACTGAACAACCCTAAAACATACCCAGCTACCGTTAGCGCGGGAAGTGGAACGGAGTCGATGTCAGGTGAGGTAATGCGAGACGACCGACCAATGGCGAATGTATTGGTGCAACTCAAGCGCCACCCGGCCACTGCTCAACCCGATACACTCCCAGACCGATTCACCTACGCCCGTACAGACACCGATGGGAAGTTTGCCTTCACGGGCTTGTTGGAGGGTTCGGGATATAGCGTTGTGCCGCTTAAACCCGGTTTTGAGTTTGGGAGTCGGCGGGGTGTAAGTCGGCTGACAAGCCATCAGACCTATACATTTTCGGCTCGCCCGCACCGCCTGCGCCTGATTGGCTCAATCGTATACGGACAACTTAAGGCCGATCACGCATTTACGGTACGTACGCCAAACGCCTATACTGCACAATTCTGGGTCATTGTTATCTTGTTCCTGTTTGCCTTCTGGCTTGTCGAGAGCTTCTGGTCACTCCGACGATTCCAGCCAGATCCGTTGTTGCTGCCCATACTGATGCTACTGACGGGCATATCGGTGTTGACACTTTTAGCCATTCAAGACCCGTTACAAGATATGCTCTATGCCTGGCAAACGCTGCAAGGCATTGCGGTTGGCCTGGTCGGAATGACGATTTTGTCACAACTGAACATCGGTCGCTTCTACGCAGACTGGCGCTATGACTGGCTGTTTGCCTTCCGTAACCGAACGTCCGTTAAACTGTCTGGCTGGACATGGTTAGTACTCGCCGTTGGACTGGCTGCCCTGACATTGTTGATCGGTTCAGGACCGGAAGGTAGTGGCGTGCGCGTTAACCTGTCGATACTAGGGCTAACGGTTCAACCCAGCGAGATTACCAAATTTCTATTGATCCTGTTTTTCGCAGGGTTCTTTGCCGCCAATGAACAACAGATTCGCCAGTTGCCCGATTTGCGCTGGCGTTTTACCGTGAGTTTTGGCGCACTGGCAGGAGCAGGATTGCTCATGTTGCTCTACTTGCTGCTGGGCGATATGGGGCCAGCGCTGGTCGTCTGTTTTACATTCCTGCTGTTTTATAGCATCGCTCGGGGGAACTTACTCCTGACGCTGGCAACGGGGATGGGCTATGGTGTTGCGCTCTGGCTATTGCCCGGTGGAATCGCTACAGTGCTCTCGTTAGTGGCTCTGATTGGCTATATGTACTGGCGGGGCGAAGCTCGCTCGACAACGGGATTGGGCTGGGCCGCTTTGCTAACCGAAGCACCCGTATTGCTCCTGCTCGTGATGGCGATGTTTGCGTTTGGCGATCAACTGCCATTCGTTGGCGACCGACTGGCTGATCGTAAAGCTATGTGGCTCAGCCCCTGGAATAACGATGTCTACGGGGGCGATCATCTGGCGCATAGTTTCTGGACACTGGCGTCGGGCGGCTGGACAGGGCAGGGGCTCGGCAAAGGATTTGCCAGTGCCATGCCAGCCGCTCATACCGATATGATTCTACCCAGCGTGGGCGAAGAATTGGGCGGATTAGGCGTCATTGCAGTGTTTCTGCTCATGGGAATCTTGTTGCACCGGATATTCCTGCACGCCCGCCGGGCAGGACAGCCGTTCAGCTTTTTTCTGGTAGCCGGGATCGCTATTGCAACGGGTGTTCAATTCCTGATTATCGCCAGTGGGTCGATTGGATTACTACCACTCACGGGAATTAGCGTACCGTTTTTGAGTTATGGGAAGATCTCGCTGATCCTCAATTTGATCGCGATGGGTGTTGTGTTCAGTGTGGCGCAACGGCCAGGTCAAGTAGAGCAACGGGAATATTTAGAGAAGAATTACGACCTGGTACTAATGGCAGGCATTGCCGGTTTCCTAGTAGGTGTGCTTATCCTGATCGGGCGCTTATTACCGATTATTGGCTGGAAAGGTAACGACTATATTGTGCGTCCTGCCCGAGTGGTAACACGTAATGGTGATCCCGTTTACAGCTATAATCCGCGCATTGAGCGCCTGACCCGCGTACTGGCATCCGGCACGATCTACGACCGCAACGGCCTGGTGCTGGCAACGAGTTCGCCGGAACTTGTTACGCAGCAATTATCCCGATTGCGGCAAAGCGGGTTAAAATCCGATCAGATTGAAACGCTTACCCAAAAACGGCTGCAACGCTATTATCCATTCGGGGAACACCTGTTTTTCTGGGTCGGGGATCTGAACACTCAACTCTTCTGGGGGCAAAGCAACGGGTATTATGCCGAAGCTACTCATTTCAGCGAGTTGCGTGGTTTCGATAGTCGCCCCCGCAAAACGAACCTTGTAGCCACTGACTACCGGGCTGACCGCTTTAGCCCATCGGTTCAACAGGAACGCACGCTATCGGTTTACGATTACAGCGAACTGGCACCTGCCTTACGGGCGGGGATCGACAGCCGTGAAGTTGCTCGCCGTAAAGCACAGAACCGCGATTTGCATTTGAGCGTGAATGCCGAGCTGCAGGTGACGATTCAAAAGGCACTTGCCCAATCGGAGTATAATGGCAAGCGCCTTTCGGTGGTTGTGCTGGATGCTGCTTCGGGTGACGTAATGGCGTCGGCAATGTACCCGTTGCCTAGTCTGAAAACCCCCGAAACTATGCTTTTATCGGATCGGGATCGACTGAAACTGCCATATCTAGTGACCGAGCGTGATCTGGGGATGACCTACCCAACGGCACCCGGTTCGACGGCTAAAATCCTGACGGCGATGGCTGCATTTAATAAACTGGGTTCGTCGGCATCGGCAGTTTCGTACCCGATTTCCTGTCAGGAAATTATTCGGCGGGGTACTCGTGAATCAGAACCCTGCGGTGAATCCGTGGATATGCAGAAGGCGATTGTCCGGTCGAGTAACGTGTATTTCATCCGAACAGCGAACGACAACACGTTAGATAACGAGATGGCTGATCTCTATTTGGCCACGGGTATGAACGTTGATCTGATCGGCGGTTACTCTTTTTCAGACACTCACACCGACGCCGAACGCGTTCAAATTCGAAAGCACTGGCGCGACTCCTCGTTTGTGGTTCGTCGGAAGTTGTACCAGAGTACGCAGTATCCAAGACGATACCGCTCGGAGTTTTCGGGTTTGGCCTGGGGGCAGGGACAGTTGACTTCAACGCCCGCATCGCTGGCCAGAATGGCAGGAGCTATTGCCAATAAAGGCATATTGCAACCATCCCGTTACCTATTGGATCGGGCCGGGAAAGCGCAGCCGATAGTCGCCGGAAAAGCAGTAGCCCGTCGGCCTGACTATGCAGAGCAATTGCAGGAATTCATGATCGAGCAGTCGAATCCATCGGCGGGGCGGAGTAAGATTAGCATCGCGCGGGTAGCGGGTAAAACCGGTACGCCTGAACGTATCGTGCAGGGTGTTCAGGAGAATGACGGCTGGTACGTATTTTTCGCCCCTACACCCGATGGTCGATCACATACCGTTGTCGTTGTGCGGATCGAATTGGGCAACTCATCGGCAGATGCCGTCAACTTAGCGAATACTGTTGTCGCCCCAATTTTAAAGCAACGTGGCTATTTAGGTAGCTTTTAATTGTGTTGTACCCACGGGCTTCAGCCCGTGATTCTATTGAAAAGATACTTGTTGACAGCTATCACGGGCTGAAGCCCGTGGGTACATTAATAACCCAAACCCATCAACTATGAGCCTCATAGAAAAAGTAAAGAACCTGTTTGGTTTTGCGCCTGCGGAGCATCATTCGTCTGTCGAGCCTACAACCGATTTGCCACAAAACAACGAATCTGCTCTTATTACACCGAAACCGACTCCGGCCGGGCCTCCGCCAGCCGCTCAGCAACGGGAGCGGGTCATCCGGCTTATAGTCGGCAGACTTCGAGTTTATCAGAATGAACCAGAGACGGCTCCTGTTGGGCTTCGGTTAAGTATTTTAGCTACAGACCCCGAAGAGGAAGAGCTATACCGGGTGGCCCTATGGGAAAATCAACCGGGAAAATTTCAGAATGAGTTGAATCGGCAACTGGCTGATAACTACATTACATTGCCCAAAAACTGGCGATTTGATTATTCCTTTTTTTCGGATGAGTTACCCGAAAGCTCGTATCGGGAGGGAAACCTGGCACTAGCTATAGCGGATAAATCCAAGCCCACTAGCGCACCGCTTCGGGCCAGCATCGTCGCGTTAGTGGGCCAGACAGAGCAAGCGGACTATGTACTCGATCCTGCCCAAAAGACCACCTATTACATCGGGCGTGGCCATACTACTCAGACAACATCGGGCCGGGTTCGAACCAACGATATTGTTATTCTCAACGAGGATGATCCCGGTTTCGACCCGCAGAAAGGTTCTGGAAATGGGGCCGTTAGTCGGTCACATGCAACGATCCGGTACGACATGACTTTGCAACGATATGCACTTCTTGTCGATGCGGGAGGATTGCCAGCCAGCGGGAACAAAACAAAAATCATGCACCCTGACGATCGTATTGAACGGGCCGATATTGCTAATCTGGTTTACCCACTTCAGGATGGAGACCAGATTGAACTGGGTGGCGAGGTTATGCTTTTATTTAAACTGGCATAGACTTACATAGTACGCTCAGCATGATTTATGAATCAATTCATGGCAATTCGACAAGCAATAGGAACATCAGGAGGTCAGAACGTAGGAACGAACAAAACCGCATCGGCCACTACGGGTCCATCGGCTTGTTTGAGCCCTATATCAACTGCTGAACTTTGGCCTTTGGGTAGTTCATACTCACCCAGTGAAACCCATTCGCCGGATGTTTGTCCAACGACGACAATATCGGCTGGTTTGATCGAAATGGACTTGCTTGTTTTACCGTCTGAAACCGTAATACCCAGTTCCGAAGCTGTTTTGGCTAATCGGGGGAAGTAGGCGTAAATGTGGTATTTACCCGCTTTTACAATTTCGGGCTTGAATCGGACGGAAGCCGCTTCTCCGCCCTGGCCCTCATAAATCAGATAGGAGGGGCCGTAACCTCCTTTACTTTTGCTTTCAATACGCCACGGGCCAGTAATTGTTGTTCGTGTTTGATCTTCATTGTCGACCAGAATTTCGGGTGTACTGCCGTCACCCAAAGGATTCGCTTTTAATTCCTGCTGTAGTTTCGCAATATCCACTTTTTGCACACTGGTTTTTGCATCGATTGCCATGACAGCCGCTAACGCTGTCGACTGACCCAGCACCATAAAAACCGGCTCCATTCGAATTGATCCATACGCAATATGTGAGGCCGACAAACAAACCGGAACCAGCAGATTGCGGCATTCGCCTTCTTTGGGAATCAGCGCCCGGTACGAGATCGGATAGGGGCCAAAGCCACCAACTTCCACATTACCCTCGTTCTTCGCCATTTTCTTGCCGTCTTTTTCAATCACAATACGCTGAATATTGTGCGAATCCATCGTATAGGCAGCCATGCCAACACCGTCAGTTACCACTTCTTTTCCTTCGCAATTCGCCTGTGTCATTACGTAGGCGCCCACCATTCGACGCGCTTCCCGGATGTAGAGTTGTGGCGACCAGTTGCCAGAATCAGTGTATTCATCCTTTGGGTAGCCCCATGTCAGCATTTGCTCCCGAAGCGGTAGGGGGACGCGTGAATCATGGCCGAAAAAATACAGTAACCCTTTGGTATACAGTTCATGATCGCGGATAATCTGCGCCCGTTTTTCGTAGCTTCCATCTGGATACGCATAATTCATACCGATCATATCGGTCGAAAAACCGTTTCGATTGTTAATGTCGGTTTTTTTGTTGGGCATTCCACTCCAGATGAAATAGTCGTTGAGCGATAGTTTCTGGGGTTGGGCTGCCAGCAGCCGGACGAGCAGTTCGTATCGAGTGGAATCATAGCCCGGTGGACGCGTAATAGGGACCTGATTGGCTGGGTCAGACGAAAGACAAATTCGATAATTGTAGGTTTGTTCCTTTCCATCACCTGTTCCGTTGGGCTCCAGCTTAGCCGGGCTAACCCCCCAAACCAGCCCCGATTCTGGCTTACCGGGTGTTTTGTAGGGATCAATACCGTCTGGAAGCTGGTGGCCGGTCATCAACTGAACACCGCTAATGGTTTCGTTGTATTTTGAATTGGCTTCCCGGCCAACGGTGTAGGAAACTCCGGCTTTGGCCATCAAATCACCTTCGTAAGAACAGTCGATAAACATCTTCGCCCGAATAGTCCGTTTGGCCGAAGAAGGCTTATCCGAGTTTTCCAGAACGATTTCCTGGATCTGCCCACTGCTTTTCGTTACGCTCGAAAGGCGGTGAGAAAACAGTACGTCCACCTTGCCCCGTTTGACATACTCGTTGAACAACTCTTCGGCTACATGGGGCTCAAAAATCCACTGTTCAAACTTGCCGTAATGCTGGCCGATGCGTCGGTAATAATCGCGGGAGATTCCGGTAATGGCGTACTTATTGCCAATATCGGTTAGCCCCAAACCACCGGAGGTCATACCGCCCAAATGCTTGCCCGGCTCGATCAGGATCACGGTTTTTCCAGCTTTCCGGGCAGTGTAAGCCGCTATGACCCCGCCTGAAGTACCGCCATAAACACAGATATCGACCTGCTGCTGGGCAATGGAGGAGTAGACTATTAACAGGCTTAAACAACTGGTGAGTACGTATCGCATAAACTTTGAAATAAGGCAAGATAATAGGCTGCTTTATACCAAAGCAACTCGTTCTTAAAATCTCATTTTTCGTTTAACATCGCCAGTTGGCTGGTCTCGAAATTAGGGTCGGTAGTGGCAATGCCTTTGCTGTAGACCAGAATCGCTTTCTGTTGAAGTAGGGCTTTTTGCAATTCCGTAACGGGTAACGCATGCACCGATTGCGATTTCTGTACACAGATGGCCGCTGCCGTTCCAGCAGCCTGGCCGAGCGCCATCCAGCAAGGTTCCATTCGGAGCGTGGAAAAGCCAATGTGCGTAGCTGATGCTGGAACCGGAGCCAGCAAATTTTCCAGTGGCGAATCGGGCACCATCACCCGAAACGGAACGGTATACACGGCAGACGGGTAACTAATAAACCCATCTAAATGAATTCGGCCTGCTTCCCGTTTCCGAACCGCGTGCGAATCGAGCGCGTAGTGACTGGCCGTGATGCTATCGGCGTGAATTGGTGGTCGCCCACCCGGCTTAACAGGTTGGGCGTCCTGGGCTTTGAAGACGTATTTCCCCTTCATCCGACGGCCTTCCCGAACGTAAAGCTGCCGCGGAAAATGGCCGTTGTCTGTATATTCATCTTTAGCCCAACCCCACTCAGAACACTCTTTTCGGAACCAGTCCGGCAATTCTGGATCGTTTTGCGCAAAGTAGAACAGCCCTTCAGTGTACTCCCGAAGCCGTTGGGCGAAGCGGTCACGCCATTCCCAACCGGACGTTGGATAAGGCCAGTTTTCTTCCGGCAAATCCGTCGAAATGAACGAATGATGCTGGTTGTTGCCGTCGTTTTTACCATTTGGCAGCTTGACCATGTTCGTTAGCCAGGCAATTCCTTTGGGCATACCGGGTACTTCGGGCGGCAAACCGGCTTTGGACCGGCGCAGGTTCTCGGCTTTTTGGGCATCCGTAAGCTCCATCATCGCCACACCAGTATAGTGCCCCGTTGTCACATCGCCGATCATCGATACATACTCTTCCCGGTTGTACCGGGCCGGTTTCTGAATCTTGACCCGAATCGTCGGATCGCTGGTTACGCACAGCCGATAGTTGTACGATTGAACGGCATTATCGCCCTGAAAGGTCGAACCTGGTCCTTCGGGTCCAGCCCAATATTTGTAGACTCGCCCGGCACCTACTTCATTGTAGTCCGATTTGCCTTCCCGTCCGAGAAAAAACGGCACACCTGCTGCCGCAATCAAATCGCCTTCATAAGTCGCATCGATAAAAAACCGTCCCTTATAGGTCTCCGTCTTTTTCGTGTTTCGATCCGTTACCCGAATGCTCTGAATCCGATTGTTCTGGATCGTCAGATTTTCGGGTTCAAAGTCGAATTGGCGCATGGTCAACACGGTCGCATGGGGACTTTCCTTCAGGAAACCGTCGAAGATTTTGGCTGCCACCGAAGGTTCGAAATGGTAGCCATCCGAGCAATCCTTCGCCTGTTGCGAATCGGCCCCGTATTTCTCGACATAATGAGCTTTAATTCGCTGCACAAACTCGAGAAACAAGCCGCCCGTAGCACCCCGCGTGGCAATGTCAGTAGCCCCGAGGCCATTGGCAGGTAAGCCGCCAATGTGGGCTGTCCGCTCCAGAATCAGCGATTTTTTGCCCAATCGGGAAGCAGATACAGCTGCCATAATACCACCGGGAGTACCCCCGACAATGATGAGGTCATAGTCGTTTTCGGCTAGTGGGCTGATTATACCAGTGTGGATTTCGGGAATTCCGGCAGTAAGGGCAAGGCTACTCAAGCCAGATAGTCTTAGGAAAGTTCGTCGGGTTGTCGGCATTTCTACGGCTACAGAGTTGAAAAGGCGCTGTTCGAAACCAGTGCTCTTTCAAAATAGATGCTATAAGATTCTTTCGATTCTATTCCATTGGTTGAAACTGTTTAAACTTTTACTCACTAAGGAAAAGTTTAAACAGTTTCGTTATCAAAAAAAGAATCTATAAAATCTATTTGGGCAAACACGCTATTGGTCACGAATAGGAGGCTATTTCGGGTCCGTTCTACTCAAAAATAACCGCCTTTTTCGGTAATTTCCTGAATAGTTTTCCCTTCGTGCACCCATCCGAAAATCATCTTCTCGTTGGCAATAATTTCCTCGGCCCGCATCAGAACGTTATACGCAATTTCGCGCGGCACAACCAGGACACCGTCAATATCGCCCAGTACTACGTCGCCCGGTTTGATGGTTACGTCGCCAATCTGAATCGTGACCTGATAGTGCGTAATGAGACATCGACCTAAGCTACCATTCGAAATTCGATACTTGTAGAATACCGGTAGTTCGGCTTCCAGAATCTGGTGCGTATCGCGAATACCCCCATCGATGCAAGCCGCTTTCACCTTCTTGCCTTTGGCCGTTGCCGTCATAACGCCCCCCCAAAGCGTAGCTTTACTATCGCTGGTCGTATCCCAAACGATAAAGGCGTCTTCGTGCATTTCTTCGAGCATTTGTGTTCGGAATTCCATCTCACCCCGGATCATGGCGTTGGGCGCGCTTTTGACTGTAAAGGCAAAACCTGCCACGGTACGATACTCACGGAGTGGTAGAATATGGCCGGGTAACGCCTGATTCAGCAGACAAAATTCGCGCATGACGTCATTGACAGCCCCCGTATAGAGCTGCTCAAACCGTTGCAATAACTCTTTTTCTGGGATAGGGAACGTGGTATCGGAAACGCCTTCACGCTTTTCGATCAACTTCTCCAGATTCATCAATCCGACTTCTTTCTTATACTGATCGACACTCATGATTTTTCGTTTATATAGTTTATAATCAATTGAATAATGTAATTCCTTTTGTGTTTATCGCTACAGTTTGTAACTGCCCTTTCTCTGCTTCGGTAACGACCAGACCAAGTTTGCCCGTTGGATCGAAGGCGCAATTCGTTGGGTTCTGGCCAGCAGTGTTAATTTTTTGAATAACTTTTCCTTCGGGCGAAACGATGTGGATATAACCCGTTCCATAGACGGCTACATAGAGATTTCCATCTTCGCCAAACGCCATGCCATCGGGGCCGCCCGGTCCTTGTGGTCCTTCAACCATAGCCCATACTGTCGCGTCAGTCCACTCGCCTGTTGCCGCATTCCAGTTGCCTTTCCAGAGTCGATGTTTGTAGGTTTCGGCCAGCACCAGCGTTTTACCATTGGCACTGAATGCCAGACCATTCGGAAAGTATTTCTCGGTCGTAATTTTTTTGACAGAGCCATTGCGCATTCGGACAACCGCGTAACCCGTCGGTTCCTGACGAGATTCGCCGGGGCAGGTAAAGACCAGATTGCCTGCTGAATCGAATGCCAGATCGTTGGGCTTGTTAAGCGGTTCGCCGTCGATTTTATCCAGAATGGTTTCCGCTTTTTCGGATACTGGATCGAAGCGCCGGATGCTACGTTGTGCCGAATCGCAAAACCAGATTTTTCCCTGTTTGTCGATGGCAATGCCATTCGGCCCTCCACCAACAGGAAAGCGTTTTAGGTTTCCGTTTTTGTACTGAACCAAACTTTCGCCTTTTAGCTCAACTGCCCATAAACTTCCGTCAGCCGCAAAAGCAGGGCCTTCGGGAAAGCTCAGCCCGGTTATCAACGTAGTGGGTGTGTCTTCCGTTGAAATAGCTGGTTTTGATAACGTGTTCATCATAATTACTGGCTAACTTCTTTATCCCGGTCGAAAAACAGGAAGGCGCCCGCCCAGAGAAATAGACTTCCCAGCACGTACACGCCCGATAAGCTAGCCAGCCCAGCTGTCAGCCCTAGTGTTGGTTTTAAAACGCCCAGTAAGTAGGGTGCAAACGAGCCGATTAGAAAGGCGCAGGCCAGCATCAAGCCATAAGCCGAGGAGCGGATTTTAGGCGATACCACTTCGTAAAGCGAGGCTACGATGTTGGAATCGTACCATCCCCGGAAAATGCCAAACAGAAACAAGGCTATGTAGGTAAGCAGTTGCGTATTGCTCATGCTGATGCCGTAGATGAACGGCGCTCCCAGCAGCAACCCCAATGCCTGCACAACCAGGCGACTTCGGGGATTTGACTTAGCGTAATAATCCGAAATTCTGGCTCCTGATAGTACACCCAAAAACGCGCCGAGGTGGTGATAAAACAGGGACGAAAATCCGGCATCGGTCAAACTCATATTGAATTTATCGACCAGAAACGACGGCATCCAGGTTAAGTACCCAACGTTCACGAACACCATACAACCAAAGCCCAAGGTGAGCATGATCACGGTAGGTTTTCGGGCGACGGTACGAGCTGTTTTACCAATTTCGGCCCACATCTGTTGCTGGCTTTCGGCCGTCGATACAACAACATCTTTGGGGATTCGGGTAAAGAATACGAACGCCAGCACAACCCCCAGACTACCAAATAGATAAAACGCTTTTTGCCAGCCGTAGTGTTCGCCGATGTAGCCAGCAATAATGCCACTTAGAATAATGCCGAAATACACCGCCGTTTGGTGAATGGACAGCGCAAATGAGCGCTTTTCCTTGTAGGTTTCGCCTAACAGGGCATTCGCCGAGGGCGCGTAAAATGCTTCGCCACCACCCGTTGCCATGCCACGTAGCGCAATGAACTGGACTACGCTCGAACAAAAACCCGTCAGCAACGTAGCACACGACCAGAACAGCAGACAAAAACCGAGAATATTCCGGCGCGAAAATCGGTCGCCGATGAACCCGGCAATGGGAACCAATAACCCATAGGTCCAGACTAGCGCCGATGCAATCAGGCCAAGTTGGGCATCGGTCAGGCCAAGGTCTTTCCGAATGAGTGGTAGTACAACACTAAAAATCTGCCGGTCGGCCTGATTCAGGAAGAAAGCCAGCCAGAGTAATGCCAGCAACTCCCAGCGGAAGCCAGTCGTTTTTTTCGTGAGCGAAGGCGGTGAGTCAACCATGATTAAGGGAGTTTAGCGGTTGTAGGAACGGCATTCCAGGCACTGACTGTCAGGCTGGCTTTCGAACGGGTCGTCGGTTCGCGCCAGATCACATTGAGGTCGATCTCCTGCGTTTCGCCGGGGGCAATCCAGGTAAAATTGTCGGATGCCACTATGGCCCGTTTGGTGCCGATAATGTCCAGTTTGGCCATGAATGCGGGGACTTTGCCCGTATTGGTAACCTTCACCCGAAGCTGACTTTGGTCTGATCCGGTAGGTTTCTGACTCACCACCGAAGCAGTCAGCGACGTAGTGGTTTTAGCGACAGTCGGTTTCAGAAATGGACCTTTTTCCAGCGTCGGCCAGGGAATTGGGTTGCTGATATATTTCTGATAAAATTCCCCGTTTTCGAGCATCGACAAACTGCGTGGATAGTAGAATGACCGCGATAGAAGCTTGCCCGAAGCGTTCCGAAGTTCAGCAACAATGAGTATGTAGCGGTCGCGGTAGTCTGCCGGAATAACGTACTCGCCCAGATTTGCAGAACTCACCGAGGTACCACCCGCTATAGTTACGTTTTGCTCTTTCTTCCAGAGTTGTTTGAATGTATCGTCAAGAACCTGTACGGAAATTGTTGCGCCGGGTATTGCCTGTGGTAACGAATGCAGTACGTTGACGGGCAACTTAATCCGATCACCGGCTTTCCAGAGCAGACGCGGAATGTCAATGGCTACATGCGTAGGCTCGTAGGTACGTTTGAGGAAATAATAGGGCGCACCAGCGTTGCCAAACCAGTCCATCATCTGAATGGCAATGACGGGCCAGTGGCGTTTGAATACCCACGGCAGCAACCCCGTCGTAACCGGATAATTGCCCTGCATTTTTTCGGAGAACACCTGATAAAACTCACCCGCTCCAATCTGCGACGCTTCCGTCACGGCTTCGATAGTCGGATCGTTCATGTCGGCAATATGTGATGCCCGACTCAGCATGCGCGGTACGCGGCTGGGGCCGTATTCGGTAAAGTGGTGAATGAACTCTGGGTGGTCTTTGTAAAATTCCTTGTCCCACATGCGCCCCAGCCCAGTAAACTCTTTGTTATCAACAGTTTCGTAGAACATGTTGGCCTCAGGCATCGAGTGCATCCCTGTTTCCGATATCCAGGGTTCGTAGCGGTAGCCTACACCATACCAGGTCGGGTCCATGTCGGGGTAAGTATGAAGACTGCCGTCGTCGGGCGTGGTGCGGACGTATAATCGCGACTTATCGAAGATATCCAGATTGCGCTCCAAGATGCCCATCGTGGCCGCATTACCGTAGGAATACGGATTAAATTCGTTGCCTCCGCACCAAACCGCCAGCGATGGATGATTCCGCAACCGAACGATGGTCTGCACAACCTGCGCTTCCCAAATATCCTGCGGATACAGAGGGGTATCCTGATTACCAATTGGGAAATCCTGCCAAACCATGATGCCCAACTCGTTACAGATTTCGTAGAAGTGCTCGGTTTCGAGTAGGCCACCGCCCCAGATGCGGATCAATTGAACGCCCATTTTTTTAGCCGCTTCCAGTGTCCATCGATAGTGTTCTTTCGAGGTTTCGAGCAATACGTCCTGTGGGGTGAAGTTCATGCCTTTCACAAAAAAATTCCTCCCATTCACGACAAATTGCCAGTTTTCCCAGCGATCGGCAGTACGCGGCCCAGCCGACGCAATCCGCTCGATGGTACGTATGCCAAACGGAAACTGAATCTGGTCGACAACCTGATGATCTTTTTTGAGCACCACCCGAACCGTGTAGAGATTGGCTTCGCCCAGTCCATTCGGATGCCATAGCTTGGGATTCGTTACGGTTAACTCATCGTCAAACCAGGTACGCCCTTTAAAGGCTTTAAATGGTTTTTCCTGCGTAAAGGCAACTTTCCCGGCTTTATCGACCAGCTCGACTATTACGGATAAGTTGGCATTGGAAAGTGTAGTACCCGGTACTCGTCCATCGTAATGGTGCATCTGGGCATTTTTCCAGGGGTGGAGCTGATAACCGAGCGAAGTGGTATCGACCAGTACTTCACTTGCGAAATGGAGCGTTGCTTTTCCGTTCTGGATAGACCTCGTGGTCAGGTAAGGCCGTTCGAGGTGATAGGGTTGCACAATTTCGAGCCGAACATCCTGCCACATGCCCACGCTGAAAAACATTTCGCAACCTGAACTCCCCGAAATCACCCAGGGTTTGATAATCCGGCCACTGGCGCGTGGGTTGTAGCCTTTGCGCATCTCAATCATGTACTCTCCATTACTATTTCGGGGCAGACTTTCGTAATCAGTGGCTTTATTACCCCAATTGCCCGCCCGCACTTCCACCAGCAATTCGTTTTGTCCACTCGCTTTCAGCAGCTTACCAATTTCAACAGTTGGGCCACCGAACATACCTTCGTGCACGCCCACCAATGTACCGTTCAGCCAGACTTTCGAGAAGTAATCGATCCCATCGAAGCACAGGAAAACGTAACTGCCCGATTTCGCACTGGCGGGTGTCGAAAACGTTTTGCGGTAGTACCACGCTTTCTCGTCCATAAACTTATACTGGTCGGAGTTTTTGTGGTAATACGGATGTGGCAGTTTTCCAGCCTTGAAATACGACCAGTGTACCGAATTCGGAATGCTGGTCTGAAACGCATCTTTACGAGGAGCCTTCAGGTCGGTTATGGGCGCATCGGTATGCGACAGCTCCCAACCATCGCCCGACAAGGATATATGCTGCGCTCCCGTTCGAGGGGTAATGCGATAGGGCTGCCAGAGCTTTGGGGCAGTCGTATCGGACTGAGCCGAAACGAGATTCGACAGCAGTAGACTGAGAATGAAAAGAGTAAGGTTCTTCATCGTATGATTGAGATTAAGCGTCTCTGTAAGGTCCCAGTTTTCCATAGCCCCGCATCAGCAATAAGCCTCCGTCGATGGTGATGGTCGAACCGGTCATATAGCTGCCTGATGCAATTAAATCCACCAATACACCAGCGATTTCTTCAGGTTGCCCCAATCGCCCGGCGGGTATACCGTCATTCACTTCCTGAAGCAAAGCTGGGTTTTCCCAGACTCCCCGATTGATGTCGGTCTGCACAGCGCCAATGGCCAGGGTATTAACCCGGATGTTGTGCGGTCCCAACTCCATCGCCACCCCTTTCATGAGTGTTTCAAGCGCCCCTTTGGTGGCTCCGTAGAGTGTCAGGCCCAGCCCCGGTCGAATACCATTGACCGATGTAATAGTCCAGATGCTCCCCGCTACGTTGTGCTTCACCATGTTTCTGGCAACCGATTGTGTCAGGAACGTTGTGCTTTGGAAGTTGACGCTGTTGAATTGCTCAAAATCGGCTTCAGTTACATCCAGGAAGTGTTTTTTGTACGAAACGCCCGCATTATTGACCAGAATATCCAGCCCTCCCGCTAGTTCCCAGGCTTGCTCACCAAGCCGGATAGCCTGCACTGTTTCCTGCAAATCGGCTTGTAACAGATGCGCCGTACCACCTTTCCGTCGAATAGTGTCCGCAACGGTTTCGGCATCTTCCCGGTTTTCGTGGTAATGCACGACTACGTCGCAGCCTTCTTCGGCTAGCTGTAAGGCAATGGCTTTGCCGATTCCCTGTGACGCCCCAGTGACGAGGGCTTTTTTATTTTTCAGGCGCATTTCGTTTGTCTTTTTTTGACAGGATTTACAGGATAAACAGGATTTGCTTTCAGTTAGAAATCATGTCAATCATGTCGAAAGAAAAATTACATTCCACCAACCGTCGGAAACCAATCGGGTCGGTACGGGTCCTGGTGGAAACGGGCGTAGTAATCGCCTTTCTCTTCGTAATATTTTTCGTAATGCTTCATCTTGTCCTCATCCAACGACACGCCTAAGCCGGGCCCCGTCGGGACTTTGATACAGCCATTTTCATACTTCATCAGTCCGCCTTCAATGATGTCGTCGGTGAGGTAATGGTAGTGTGCATCGCCCGCGAAATTCATTTGGGGAATGGTCGACGCGGTGTGAATCATGGCCGCCAGTTCGATACCGAATTCAGCCCCGGAGTGCATGGCAACGCCCAGATTGAACGTATTACAAACCGCAGCCAGATCTTTCACTCCACGAGGTCCTTCCCAATAGTGAATATCAGTCAACACAATATCGACCGAGCCCATCCGAATGGCCGGAGCCAGATCATCGAATTTGGCCGGATACATGTTGGTAGCAATCGGAATACGTATTTGTTTCCGAACGGCCGCGTTGCCTTCCAATCCCCACGATGGATCTTCGAAATATTCGATGTTGAGGTCTTCCAGCCGACGCCCGATCTGCACTGCAGTCTGCACCGACCAAAGACCGTTCGGGTCGATGCGTAAGCCGAAATCGTCGCCGAGTTTCTCCCGGCAAAGCTCCAGCACCCGCGCTTCTTCTTTCGGTGTTTTCACACCCGCCTTCAATTTCATGGAATTGACACCCAGCGTTTCGTGCAGTTCGACGCAGAAATCGGCCATATCTTCGGCGGTTTCGTCGTGCTTCCCATCGCCCGGACGGTCGTAGCGCCAGAACAGGTAGGCGATAAAAGGTACTTTATCTCGAACTCGTCCTCCTAGCAAATCACTCAGAGGGCGATTTAGCACTTTGCCCTGAATATCGAGACAGGCCATTTCAATGGCTGCATAGAGTCGGGCGTTCGACATGTAATAAATGCTGCGAAGTACTTTCAGCTTGATTTTTTCGAGGTGAAACGGGTCTTCGCCAACAATACGGGGTTTGAGTTTTTGTAAGGCTCCCCGCTGATCGCCCCCACCTACTTCGCCCAACCCAACGATGCCTTCGTCGGTAATAACTTCTAGAATCGTGCGCAGAAAATAGCCGGGGTGTACGCCCGTGTTGTGGCGAAGTTGAGCATTGAGGGGAATAGCGACGCAGCGCGTACGGATGTCAATGATTTTCATAATTCAAAGAGTGAAAGAGCAAAAGAATGAAAGAGCGGTACGCCATTGCGATGAATGACCGGTGGTCCGGCATCCGGCAACAAGTGCTTTTCATTTTTCCAGTTTATAGTTCAAGTTGTACTGTACTGGGTTGACCTTTAGCCAGTTTAAATGTCTTTTCAATGGTTTTCTTGCCAACGGTCACTTTTAAGGTATAGTCGCCATAAAAGCCCCGGAAGCTGATTGGCTTGCCGTCAGTTATTGATGTGGTGAAGGCTGTTTTCCATTCTTTGTTAATCAGATCGTTCAGAATAGTAAAAGCCGGTTTGGGCGAAAAATCGCGATTGAGCAATCCTCCATTCCATTTGTCTTCACCGGCTACGGCCGTACCATCAACTGTGTTCCAGTAAATAATCGCTTCTATTGCCGGATGACTGAACCAGATTCGATAGAAGTTACGAGCCATTTTAGCCTGCTGTTGTAAACCCGTTTCGTTGTACGGCAGCGTCGGGAACGTAATTTCCGATACGTGCAGGGGCACACCGAATGCACCAAGCAAATCCATAGCCCGAAACAGCTCAGCAGGGCTGTGCGCCAGACCCTTCACGGTATTGTCGAACATGGGCTGTTCAAACAAATGGAACTGCATACCAATGCCGTCAATGCGGGCACCTTTCAGTTTCAGGTTTTCAATCAGCAGGTAATAGGGCGTAAACTCCCGGCGATATGCCTGCCACGAGCTGGGTGTATTTTCATTGATAAATAACCGTGTGCTTTTGGGGAAATACGCTTGTGCCGCTCGAAATGCCTTACTAGCGTAGTCTGATGGCATGGGCACTTTATAGCGTGAAATGAGCAGTTCGTTCGTTACATCCCAGGTTTTGATGGTTTCACCGTACCGTTGGCCCAGTTCCTGAATATGCCTGTCGATAATCGGTTGCATTTTCGATGTATCGGCCGGCATCCAATCAGGAATACCAAACATGGCTTCGTCCCAAACAAGTGTATGGCCGCGTGGCGTAATGCCATTTTCGCGACAAAAGTCGAGGGCGACATCGGTGGGCGGTCGGCGGTAAATGGGTTTACTATCAGCGGTGTAGCGCGGTTTCCCCTGCTCAGGTTCCAGCGTTTTCCAGTAAAAAGGAATCGTAGCCAGATTGAACATCGATTTAAAAAACGACTCGTATTTTTCGTTTTCCGGCGCCGTCGGAAACCCTTTCAGCATAAAGATGTTAGCCCCAAACTGAAACAGATGGCCAGTCTGTCGAACTTCGACGGTCGCTTTTCGAATCGGTTTACCCTGTTTATCAATTAGTGTCAGTGTAAAATCACCCTTTCGATGGGTTTCGATACCCTGCTGAATCCGGGCTTCAATGGCCGGGTCGTTCCACAACGAATCGTAGCGAGCCGATTGAGCCAGGCTTTGAACCGTAACGAACAGAAAAAACAAACTCAGACAACGCATAACGTAGAGGCTAATTAGTTCAGGAGTATTAAGCCGAATTATAGTATATAAACCGCAGAATTACAGAGTTTTAAAATAGTTCAAGTCGATTAAGCTCTGCGCTCTTTGTGCCTCTGTGGTTAATAAATTTACTTGGCTACTTAAATAGCTAAGCAGATTTAGATTAGATCATTTTGTGTGACCCCGACGGGGTCAAAGGTTTATAGAAAGTCATTAGTACTATAAATATTTGACCCCGTCGGGGTCACACAAAATGGTAATAACTCAGTTTAATACTGCGCGATTACTTACGTAATTTTTTCAATCCAGCACCACGATTTGCGTGCGGGCACCGCTTTTGGGAAACTGAACTTCTTTCTCGTATTTCTTTCCGTTCCGCTGGGTGACCAGCTTATACGTCCCATAAAATCCGCGATAACTGGCGGCATCACTTTTAGGCGTAACGGTCAGGTTGGTGCGCCACTCTTTGTTAATCAGCCGGTCTAGTACGTCGTAGGCAGGCTTTTTGGTGAAGTCGCGGTTCAACAGGCCACCTTTCCATTTATCTTCACCGGGAACGATGGTGCCGTCGGGTTTGATGGCAGCCGGTGCAGCTGTACCATCCAGCAGATTCCACCAGATGATGCCTTCTACTTTGGGATGACTAAACCACAGTTTATAATAATTTTCGGTCATGACGGCCTGATATTCAGGGCCTTTTTCTGATAAAGCAGATACTGTAATTTCAGTAATGTGAATCGGCAGGTTGAAATCTGAGTATAAGTCGAGCGTATTAAATAAGGTAGTGGGCGTCATGGCTTTACCCTTCAAAATCTGATCATATTCCGGCTCACTGAAGTTGTGAAACTGCATACCGATGGCGTTGATCTTGGCGTTACGTTGCCGCAAATTTTCGAGAAGCAGATAATCGGCACTGTATTCGCGTTTGTTGCTACGGCTCCAAATACCCGTAGTGAAATTGAGTGTAAACACATTACTGTTCGGGAACAACCGCTCGCTTTCCTTAAACGCCTTGAAGGCAAAATCTTTAGGCATCAGCACATCAGGGTGGCGGTCGGTTACTTCATTCACCACGTCCCAGATCTGAATATCATGCCCATATCGCTCACCGATTTCCTGGAGACGCTTGCTGATTTTCTGCTCCATGATTTTTTCGTCTTTGGGTAGCCAGGCCGGAATTGACCAGCGCGGGTTGTCCCACACGAGCGTATGACCTTTGGGTGTGATGTTATTTTTCCGGGCAAATTCCAGCACTACATCGGGTGCCGGGCGACGGTAACTATATGGGCTATCTTTCCCGAATCGCAGTTTGCCCGGCTCCGGCTCCAGTTCGGGCCAGTAAAACGGGATGGTCACGAAGTTGAACAACTTCGCAAAGTGTTCTTCATAGAGCGCATCTTCTTTCGGATTTTTAAACCCTTTGGTCATGAACCCATTAGCCCCGAAGTAGAAATCATGGCGCGTCTGTGTCAGTGATACGTCACCGGGCGATACCGGATTTCCTTCTTTGTCGGTAAACCGAATCGTAAAAGCGCCCATCCGGTTTTCGCGGATGCCATCGGCAATACGTTGCTGAACCGCCGGATCGCTCCATTGATTTTTATAGTCGTCGGAAAGCTGGGCTGACGCCTGAAGTGCCGACAACGCCAGTAGTGTAAAAAGAGGAAGTCGTTTCATTTAATCCGTATAGAGTTTAACAATGATGGAGCGGGTGAAATCGGGTAGTGCAATGCTTTTACCAGACACCTTGCCCGCTACGTGTTGGTTTTTCCAGGGATTGTAGCTGTCGATACGTTTGGCCGGGAATTGGCGTAAAGGCAACGTTACGTTTGTTACTATACGTGCTGGTTTGCCCTGCGCCAGTTCAGTTTGCCAATTGCTCTGCCCGTCCCGAATCCAGAGTATTGTTTGCGTTTTTCCGCGAAGGCCGTATAGTCTTAATCCGTTTGGTAGCGAGGTTGTGAAGGGGACAGCCTGCTGCTGAGCCGGATCGAAACCCTTAATCGCTTCAGCGAATCGGCCAAAATGCCACCACAGGTTGTTTTTTTCGACGTACGAGTCCCAGTGCCAGCAGTGTCCCGGTCCGGCAGCGCCAGTAAAAAATGGTGCGAATAGAATATCGTGGAGTAACGTACCCGATGTGTCGTTGGGATACAATTTCCAGGGGCCTGCATGGTTGGCTTCAACAGCACCAACTTCGGCCGCTAGCACGGGTTTGCTTGTTTGAAAATTCAGCAAATCCTGCGTGGCCTGGCTGGCTAATGTATCCATAGGTGCCTGACAGATTTTCCAGGAGGCTCCGTTGTCTATGTAGCGATGTACCTGAGCTACATCGTTGTCGGGCAGTGATGTTATTCGCTGGTAGATAGCTCGTTGCGACTCTTTATCATAACTCCCCAGGCTTTGCATCACCAGGTGATTTGGAAACAGGGATTTCACCTCTCCGAGCATAATTTTGGTCCATTCTTCCCAATTTTTGCCACTAACAGAATTCATTTCGTTCCAAAGTTCCCACCCGAAAATAGCGGGATGGTTCGCATAGCGCTCAGCTAGTTTTTTGGCTCGTTTCAGAAATAATTGCCGACCTGTTTCACTGTCCAGATACTGATTCATATCGGCTAGTGGACCACCATTTGCCGACGCATAAATGGGCCGATCGAAGGGCACTGAACCGGGAAACATAGCTGGATAACCGGTCAGTTTACGGAAATTTTCCAGACAAATTTTCAGGTGAATACCGTAGTGTTGAGCTAGTGTTAGCAGTTGGTCGAATCGTTTTAGTTTCTGTTCATCGTACTGCCCTGCCTGTTGGGTTTCAATTTCCCAGAAGGGAGCACTGAGCCAGATTCGCGCATAATTCCCGCCATTTTCCGACAACCGACGGAAGTACATATCCATTTTCGCCAGTCCTTCGGCTTCGTCGTCGATGAAGCGAGGCCAGCAGAGATTTAGGCCGATGGGAACATAGGTTTTCCCATCCGACGTAGCGAAATAATGCGGGTCGGTTTTGCTGACCTGCACGAAATTTTGCCCCTGCGAGGTTCCCGCCCAGACCAACATTGTCAGCCAAATAATCAGTCGCGTCATGAGTAAGCTTTGTGTTAAGTGAAGAATGAAGAGTGAAAAGTGAAGAATATGTAGTGTTTATACTAATTGGTTAATTCTATTCTACACTTTTCACTCTTCATTCTTCACTTACTTTAATACCCTGGATTTTGATCTTTATTGGGGTCCAGCGCCGTATTGTAGTTCAGTTCCGACGTTGGAATGGGCCAAAGCAAATGCTTGTCGGCTACGTCTTTACCAACTGCGGCTTTAATGACGGCCTTGAGTTTGTCGGGGCCCAACCGCTTTAGATCGTGCCAGCGCTTTGCTTCCAGCTGGGTTTCGTAGCCCCGTTCTTTCAACACCAGATCGTTAAAGGTACTGGCCGTAAAATCGCTTAGTTTGAAATCCACGCTGGAGACGGCCGTCGGACTAAATCCATAGGCACGTCGGTGTACCTGGTTGAGCGCATCCACAGCGTCGGCGGTTGGTCCGGTACCCGCCCGGCTAGCGGCCTCGGCATAGAGCAACAACACATCGGCGTAGCGATACATGGGAAAGTCGTTGCCGCATGCGTCCTGAAATGGTGCTAGCGGGTCAATAAATTTTTTACTAAGCGTAGTGGTCTTTCCAAGGCCGAGATCCCAGACGTACCAATTGCCTTTTCGCAAATCCTTGTCATCCCAGGCCGCGTAAACTGAATTCGTTAAATCCGAGCTGATGCCATAGAACCCGCCTGCGCCGACGAATTTGGTGGCTGGGTGGTTCGGGAACATGACAAAATACATTCCCTGCCCTGCCTGACGGGTGTACTTGAGGTAAAAAACCTCTTCGGTTGTTGTTACTACCGCCGGTCCGAAAATATTCTGCAAATCATCGGTTTTCGTAATGGGCACGAGCGAATACTTACCCGATTGGATTACCTCACTAGCCTTGTCGCGGGCGTCGGCATTTTTACCCTGATAGAAATACACATCCGCAAGAACCGTTTTCGCCGACCATTTCGACGGGTGACCCGACTGAGCTGGTTTATCGGGCAGGGTTGTTTCGGCGTTCTGGAGATCGGCTATAATTAACTGATAGACATCGTCGGTGGAACTCCGCTTCACATTGGGTTCGTTCAGGTTTGTTTCCGTACGCAAGGGCACTGCACCCCAGTTTTTGACGAGCGTAAAATAGGTAAGTGCCCGAAGGAAGCGAGCTTCCCCTACATATTTAGCAATGTCGGTAGCCGAAACGCTTTTGGCCTTAGGCGCATTCTGAATGACCAGATTTGCATTCCGAACGCTGAGGTATAGGACCGTCCACATGTTGCCCACCCGAACAATATTCGTACTATTTAGTCCCTGAAAGTCGCTCAGGATAGCGTAGCTGCTACCGGGCCGTCCGTAACAGTAATCAGTGTAGGCTTCCAATTGGGCCGCATATTCGCCCCCTATACCACTGGCCGAGTTACGCAGGCCGCTATAAACAGCAGCTACGGCGGCATCCAGTTCACTAGTCGTATTATAAAACGTTTCTACCGCAATTGATTTGGGCTGTTCTGTCAGTACATCCTTACAGGAAAAAAGTACCGAAATAATAAGCAACCCGGCTAGTCCTGGTCCAACGACGGACCGTCCTCTACCGTAGAGATGAAAAAAAGTAGTTAGGAAGTTCATTGCTCAGCAAGGCTTTGGTTTAAGATGATTAGAAGCCAATTCGCAACCCAAACGTGACCGATTTGGTGGTTGGGTACGTATAGTAATCGATTCCCTGTCCAATGGAATTTGCGCCACCCATTGAGTTGACTTCGGGGTCCCACCAGGAATATTTGGTTATGGTTAGCAGGTTTTGCCCACTGGCATAAATTTGCACTTTGCGCAAATCACTAAGCCCCCACTGTTTTATGGGCAGTGTGTAGGCTAACTGAATGTTCCGGAGCCGCATGAACGAACCATTTTCTATATTCCGGTTCGAGAAGTTATAGGAGTTTTTGCTCGAAATAATTGGGTACTTCGCGTCGGTGTGCGTAGGCGTCCAATGGTTGAGGTATACCTCACGGGGCATGTTTAAGCCGTAATTGTAATCGAGCGTATTGCCAATGGCACTAAGATTTGCCAGGTCGTTCCCCTGAACACCCTGAATAAAAATCGACAGTTCCAGTCCCTTGAATGACACGGACGAATTGAAGCCGTAAATAAACTTTGGGTTGGGGTTGCCAATAACGGTTTTATCATTCTGATTGATTACACCGTCGCCATTTAAGTCCTGATAAACGACTTGCCCTTTATCGGAATAGCCTTTCTCAACGTAGCCATAAAACACACCGACGGGCAAGCCTTGTCGGAGCAGATTGGCCGCATCCGAGATCAACGTAACATTAAAATTGCCGCCCAGAATATCCTGCCCATTATAGAGCTTAATGACTTTGCTGCGGTTAAACGCAATATTGGCCGAAACATCCCACTTAACAGCTTTGTCAATTACCCGTCCATCTACCGAAAATTCAAGTCCTTTATTCTGAATCTGACCGACATTACGGATCGTGGTAGTGTACCCAAACGAACTGGGTAGTTGGACCGTATTAAGCAGATCTCGGGTATTTTTTACGTAATAATCAGCCGTTAAATGCAGGCGATTATTAAAAAAGGAAATATCAGCCCCCGCATCCGTTTGTTCGGTAGTTTCCCATTTCAGATTTCCGGGCAGAGTAGTGCTCGGGGCAAATGTATTGTAGAGTGCATCGTCGAAAACCGTTTTACCCGATGAGAGCATGTTGAGCGTTGCGTAGGCATTAATCGCCTGACTGCCCGATAGCCCCCAACTAGCCCGTAATTTTAGATCAGACAGAAAGGATACGTTCTTCATGAACGGTTCTTCTGACACCCGCCAGGCTAATGCGCCGGATGGGAAATACCCCCATTTGTTGCCAGTCGAATATTTCGATGAGCCGTCGGCCCGGAAGCTAACGGTGGCCAGGTAACGGTTATTAAAGCTGTAATTTACCCGACCCAAATACGATAGTAAGGTGCTATAGCCATAACTCGAACCGGGAATTCCGGGCGTACTGGCCGATCCCAGATTATAAGTCTGGGGAACGTTGCTTAGAAAACCTGTACCCGAACCACTCAGGGAGGTACTGAGAAAATCCTGATACGTAAACCCGGCTACAGCTGCCAGACTATGTTTCTGGCCAATTATTTTGTTATAGCTAACGGTATTTTCACTGAGCAAACTGGTTGTCCGCGAAACGCCTACACTGGCATTACCCAGGGAGTTAATTAGCTTGGTTGTTTGATAGGCATCCGTCCGATCATCAGCGTTCTCAATACCCCCGGAAATTTTTATGGCCAGTCCCTCGAACGGCTTAAACGTTAGCGCTGCGTTAGCCAGGATTCGATTCGCATCTAATTTGTCACTCGTTTCATTGATAACATTAATGGGGTTGACAATACTATTCGAGATAAACGGATAAGCCGTTGTCAGGACCCGATAGCTCCCATCATCATTATAAGGCGTCAGAGTTGGTGGGGCAGAAATGGCCGCCGAAATCAATGATGATCCCCGATTACCACCTGAGTTATTCTGACGATTGGAGGTGATTTTACTTAATGTTGCCCCGTAAGTCAGTGAGAATTTAGAGCTGACATCGGTTATAAAGTTGGCGCGCAGTGAATACCGCTTATAATCACTATTGGCAATGATACCCTGCTGATTCATAAGGCCCCCGCCAATGGAGAAACGTGTTTTGTCAGTACCCCCATTCACCGTCAGGTTGTGCGTTTGCATAGGCGCTTTCCGGAATACAAGACCCTGCCAGTCATAACCCGGCCCAAATCCGTCAATCTGAGCCTGAGTAAAATAGGGTGCTTTTCCATCGTTCACGGCTTGCTCATTGTAAAAAGCAGCATATTCTTTCGGATTCATCAGGTCCAGTTTTTTCCGGAGTGTCTGAATGCTATAACTGCCTTCATAGTCCACCTGCACTTTGCCCACTTTGCCCTGTTTAGTCGTGATAATAACCACGCCATTCGCCCCGCGCGATCCATAGATAGCGGTAGCAGAGGCATCTTTGAGAATTTCGATCGACTCGATATCGTTGTTGTTCAAAATAGATGGACTGCTGCCCGCAATAGGAAAACCATCAATCACATACAAGGGCTCATTACTTCCCTGAACCGAATTTGCTCCCCGAATTCGAACACTAATCGATGCGCCCGGCGCACCTGTATTTTGAATCACCTGTACCCCTGGCGCTCTACCCGACAAAGCCTGTAACACGTTGGGAGCCGGAAACGAAGAGAGCTCTTTGGCTTTTACCTGAGCGAGTGAGCCGGTTAAATCGCTTTTACGTACCGTGCCGTAGCCAACCACAACAACCTCATTGAGTTGCCGTGTATCGACAGCTAACTCCACGTTGATAACAGATCGACTGCCAACAGAAACTTCCTGGCTTAAAAAGCCCACTGACGAAAAGACCAGGGTCGCATTCGCCGGATTGGGAACCGAGATCCGATAATTCCCAGAAGCATCAGTTGCAGTACCGATGGTGGTACCCTTAAGTGATACGGTGGTACCTGGTAGGGGAGCCTTATCGCCCGCGCCATTTACTTGCCCGGATATGACGACAGATTGTGCCCATGACATGGATACACAAAGCGTCGTCATACAGGCAATCAGCCACGTAAACGTAACATATTTCATGAGATTTAGGAATTAATTTTATATTATAAAAATCAATTTTATTCTATTGCAATAGTAAGGTGTTTTATGGCTTAACTCCAAATATTTTCTTGATTTTTCATAAAAAATTGATTCGGCTATTAACAACACCTAGTTGAATAGGCATAAAAAAAAGGCCGAAGCCTTTAAGATATTTTTTATATATAGCTCTATATCAGTTTATTATTAATAGATTCGGCGCATTTTCGCAAGTCCTGCACAAGCCTCTGCTTATCCATTGCCATGTATCGATACTCAGGTAGATAAATGCTCAGGCTAGATACCACAATTCCATTCTTATAGATCGGTACTGCAAGGCCTATAACGTGTCGATTCGGAATTGTTTGTAGCGCTAACTCATCCCGATTCATGAGCGCCAGGGCATCGTATAGTTGGTCTTCAGACTGAATTTCTGGCCAGGAATCTCCATAAGGTAGACCGTACTTACTGATGAAGCGCTGAAGTTTTTCTTTGGATAGCATAGCTAGCAGAAGTCGGCCTGAAGCCGAATCATACACGGGTTTTATATCGGCAGTACGTACTTGAAGATCCTGCTCAGCAAACGTTCTATGGATTACAACTCGCTGATTATCTTTGAGTATAGCTAATAAACAGTTCTCGTTTACCGATTGCGTTAGTGCATCCATTGGCTCGCGAGCTGCTTCGAGCAAATCTTTTTGGTAGGCTTCGTTTCCGGTTAGCGTGTAGGCTTTTGCGCCAAGTATATAGCCTTTCTTAGCAGCTACCTGTTCGACGTAACCGCGTGCTACCAGGGTTTTCAAAATATTGGCACAAGTCCCGTGGTTCAAGCTAAGCCCATCGGCCAATTCTCCCAGAGATTTTGGCTGTTCGGGATCATTCGCGATTAGTTCCAACAGGTCCAGTGCCCGATTAATAACTTGAATCATTAGATAGTAATTTTACAATGCAAAATTAATCCAATAACTGACAAAATAAAGTAAACTCTTGTTCCTCTAGTAATTTCCTTGCTAATAGACTCCCTAAAAGTAGATGACAATACAGGCGTTCAATAGGATTCAGGGAATATAAAAAGGCGTCAGATTGGCCTGATGCACTACAGTATTATGTTCGTTTGTTAGTGAATAAAAAAACCTTCTCTAAATGAGAAGGCTTTTTTTATGGAGAGAAGACCGATTGACCAGGCAGCAGTTCCAAGGTAATAGGCTTGCGTTTAACCCATCCCACCAGTCAGAGTAGACTTACTTACTCAACCGACCAATTTCTAACCGTCAAAGGTGATGTAGTAAAAGCTAGGCTCCGAAGATGAGGTAGGGTGTATTACAACCCACTAATAATGCGGGCGTAGACATTGTTGGCCGGATTGCCATCGTAGCTCTTGCTGGCATCATCGGCCACGTTGACCGTCACATTCGACGCGCTGCCCGCATTGGCGCTCGTTCGAGTAATGGTGAAACCCAGTGATGAAGTGGCGTTCGCATTTACAAACTGATCTGTATTGAGCTGCAACGTTAGCTGTCGATTGCCCGTGGTTGGGAGTAGGCTCCACTGTGAGTTGTTGACATTGGTCATTGAGCCACCCGATACGTTGATGCTGGTTAGCTTATTATCAAAACTCAGCGGATAGCCCACCGGGGCCCTCAAAGTTAGTTGCACATTGCCCATGGAAGTGGGGATGCCCGCCCCTTCAAAGATGTTGACTACCATGTTGCGCGAACTGCCTGCGGGAAAATTAGCATCGGCAGAATAATCGTAGGGCTCAGGTCAGGATACTGGCTGGCTGCGGTCAGCAGCGCCAGCCCTGGAAAGGTAAACAGAGGTTTAAGGAAGTCAGCAGCAAATGTTGTGGTTGACAGGTAGATAAAGGCGAGTAACTGAATTATGAATGTGAATGAAAGTACGAAACAACATAATGGTGGTGCGGCAATGCAAACGGTCGTTATCTTGTGCCAAGTCAGCAATAATTGGAGAACCTCATAAGTTACTGGTAATAAAGCATTATGAAGACCCTACTCCGCATTTGTCTTTGTCTCTTAATTGCCTTCACACAAATGGTGAGTCTAACTGGCCTGGCCTGTAGTATGTGCAAGGTGACAATCCATGGCAAGACCTATTTGGGTAATAATGAAGATTCGTGGCGAATCGGGGCTAGGATAAGTTTTGTGAATGCTCCGCCGGGCAAATTAGGGGCATTATACGTGAGTTACAGCGACCTTTTTCCCCAGGGAGCGATGAACCAAGCCGGGCTGGCCTTCGATGGACTGACGATCTACAAGGAGAAAATCAAAATCGACCCATCCAAAAAATCGCTCACCAATTTCGCCACATTCGTCAGGAAGATAATGCAGACTTGTCAAACGGTTGACGATGTAATGCATTATGCGATCCAATATAACAGAGACATCATCCGGAATGGCCAGCTATTTTTTGCCGACAAATCGGGACATTATCTCATCATGGAACCTGACACGATGATCCTGGGAAACGATGATAAATATATTATTGCCAACTTTTGCCCCTCTGTTACGCCAGAAAAAGAGCGGCTGAATTGGGGCCGATATCAGCGGGGCCGGGACTATATAAATAAACATCCGTTCGATACAACGGCCAACTACTGCCTGGCACTGGTAGATACGATGCACGAATGCCGAGAAAAAATGGGCGACGGTACGATGTATTCATCCATCGCCGATCTTCAAAAGGGCGACTTTCAGCTCTATTTTTATCATGATTATAACCGAGAAGTAAAATTCAATTTAGCCGGAGAACTGGCAAAAGGAGATCATACGATTGACATAGCCTCGCTGTTTCCCACCAATGAAGAATATGAGCGATTAGTAAACTACAAAGTCCCTCAAAACGACCAACGCATTGCTACCTTCCTGCTTTTCTGTGGTGGTCTTTTTGCTTTTTCTGCTCCGTTCTTTTTAATCAGCTATTTGGTTAACCTAAACGTATCGACCCGTATTCAGGATTCATATGTGAGCTATAAGCTGTTGGTCGCTATAATCAGTATGCCAATGCTCTACTATATGTTCTTGCTGGTGAGAACACCTGCCATGTTTTATAGCAAAGCTCCCTATCAGGACATTTACTTTTCGTTGACAAACATGGCTGCCTACCTGCCTTTCATTCTGTTAGTGCTTATCATTCCTCTTTTAAGGGCTAATATCCAGGTCTTTAGCAGAGCCAGCTGGTGGATGCCTTCTAAATTGTTATTGACCCTTAATAATCTGGCTTACCTGGCGTTACTGTTTTTATTCATTTATTGGGGCTTTTACGAGGTGTGGTAAGAGCAACCTTACAGCTTCTGAATTTTAACGGCGCAGCTCTTGATATCTACCCACTTTTTGGGGTCTAAATATATACGTAGTAGCTATTGCCAACGGAATTGGTATTCCAGTTTTACCAAACAAAATTGGAGGTATCAGAATCAAATGAACTGGATTAGGGGGAAACAGTATCTAGCTCTGAATCGCTTTTCTTCTTCGTAAAGTAAAACCAATAGAGATACAGACAAGACGATAAGATGAAAAGACTAGCCGTTACCAGGTAGCCAGTCCAGGGTTGACGAGAAGGATCGGCTCGATGAAGATATAACCATCCAGGATAAGCCGAAGCTGCCCACAGCCAACCAATCGAAAAACCTACCCGGAATCGATTTCGATCTCTAGGGAAGAGAACGAGCGTCCATAAGTAGAACCAAGCGAGGAGGATTAACAAACAGGGAATGAACTCATTAGAAAGAAACATCACGCTTAATAAAGCCGATAAAAGGAGCGGCCATACGAATTTTCCGGCTGAATCGGTGTATTGAATACACAAGAAGGAAATGATCATAAATATGACCACTCTGGAGAGCCATTTGTCGTCTGGTTGAGTCAATTTCATCTACGTGCTAATGTAGGTTGAGAAATGTAAAATGAAACAGTCTCCTGAACCCCTAAAAGTTTATTCAGTGCGGTTACTTTCTGTATCAGAAAGTAATTAATGGCTACATATCTTTGATAATAAATTAGTTATTCATTGGTTATGAGGATTAAGGTACAAATAGTGCTCAAAATGTGCAAGTTGTTCAAGAATGAGACCTTTTCGGATGTGTAATTGGATTAATTTATCTTTGGCAAGTGAAGGTATTAAGTTGATTTACTTGGGAGCGGGATTCGAACCTACGGGCTCGGTATTGAAAATCAGCTACTTATCTTAACTACAAGGTGTCTTTTCATTTCAGGTTCAACACTAGGCACAACAATTAGATACGTGCTCAAATATTAATTTCGAAAAATTTATCGCACTATTAGGTAAAAGTTTTCATTTCTACCACTTTTATTCACATTGGGTTTTAAAGCTCAGAGCTATATATCCTTTGCTCCTCCCTATTGAAAATGACTTCATCCATAGAACTTCTGAAGAGAATTAACTTTCTTATTAAAAAGGGTAATGATGTACTAAAGACAACATATATTGACTACGGGACTTATGTTGACGGAGGCCTTGCTGGTGGTTATAGATCAGCGGTGCTCTCTTTTATTTCAAGTTTATTTGGCGAAAGTCACCCCTATTTTAGCCAGTTATCTGAAATGAAAGGTAACCAGAAGTATGTTACCGATACCGCGATAGCAATCCTTAAATCAATAAAAGAAGAGGTTAAAAATGGGTGGCTTTTTTCTTATCGACAACTCATTACAGCTGAAGTATTTTCTGATTTTCTCGAAATGGGCAAATACTTATTAGATGAAAAATACAAAGACGCAGCCGCTGTTATGATTGGTTCAGTCTTAGAAGAGCATATACGTCAGCTATGTGGCACTTATTCCATAGATATAACTATTACTAATAGTCGAGGGGATATAATGCCTAAAAAGGCCGATTTAATGAACTCAGATTTAGTTAAGGCAAGTGTATATAATGCACTTCAGCAGAAACAAGTAACAGCTTGGCTAGGTCTCAGAAACAGTGCTGCTCATGGAAAGTATTCTGACTATACTATCGAAGAGATAAAATTAATGTATCAAGGGGTGTTGAATTTTGTAACCCAGGTAAGTTAAACTACTGAATATTATTGCCAATTAAAGTTAAATGCTTAAACTTGATATCAATGTAAAGTATGAAACATATAATAGTAGACACAAATATACTTATACGTTACCCTGAAATTTTGTTAAATAATAATTCAGAGTATAAATTTTATATTTTACCCGATGTTGTTAAAGAGCTGACCTTTTCACAGAAAGGATTAAATCCAAATATTTTTAATTTTCTCACTTTGAGCATTACCAATGCTAAAGAAGCAGGTCGTGTTGTGATTCCTGAACTGCCTGAGCAGATATATAATAGCCAAGACTTAAAAGCATTGGCAAATTATTTGAAGCTTTCACATGCAGATTTGCGTATATTTTTTTATGCGAGCTATTTGAAAAATGAAAAAAAATTGGATGTATCTGTAGTTACATTAGATAAATATCTTGCTGAAACATTAGCTAAAGAAGAGATTTCTATAATGCCTGTTGCAGATTTAATTATAAAAGAAAATACTATAGATGAAACATCAGAAACTTTTCAAAACTTAAAAGAATATTCAAATATTACTAGGAATGATATATTAAAAATATTGTTTTTGGAATTTCTGGGGCAATATTTGGAATATTGATTTACGCTAATTTAAATTTAATTGTTTCAACATTTGAGGTTTGGGGAATTTTATTAGCCATATTTTTTATAAGTATTGTTCTTTTTATTGCTAGAGAGAAGATAAGACTAGCATATGGGATCTTTGAATTTTTAGTTGGCTTTATAAGCGTTTTTTTCGTAGATCCACATGGAATAACATGTATTAAGGTGAGATTAGATACTAACCTGAGCATTAAGCTACTAGGTGCTTTATATATTATGGTAAGAGGATTGGATAATATTGTTAAGGGCCTTCAGGGCAGAAAATCTGGTGTTTGGTTAAAAGAAAAATTGGGAATACCTCAATAAAAGCATTTATAAGTAGTATCCTTTTCTATAGTAGGCTTTACGCTTATGTGTTTAATATATACTTTGCTATTAAAACTAAGATTGCTGATTATTAACTATGTTTTCCTCCTAGGTAATTCAGAAATCGTTGCAGTTATATTGGAAAAACCTGTTAGTACTAAAAATATAGCGTTTAGGATGAGGTTTGTTTAAAAAGTCCAATTCTCATTAGCATGTGACGTACATCGCTATCGCTTATATACAATTGAATTATTAAACTATCATAATGCCATATTCTTCCTAACCATGTTTTGTTCTGAATTTGTGGTATTTCAACTTCTTCAATAAAATTGGAATTCCCGTTTATATCCTTCCCAAGACTCATCACTGCTAAATTAGTAATGTATCTAATTTCTTCATTAATCCACATATTTAAATAATTATTTGTTATTCGTGAGAATATTAACTCATAATGCCCACCTACACTATTATAGTTAATATTATTAAACATAGCCAGATATCGCCATTCGCTATCTATATAATACCTTTCAATTAGATTGTTGTATTTTTTTATTTCATTGGCTAGGAATCTTTTCACTTCAGCCTTACTCAGACCAATTATTTGATCTTTATCTATGACTACAGATTTTTGATAAGATCTATAATATTTTATAAACTCTTCTACTGTAAAAACTAGTGTATTAATATATAATAGGCCATAGAGAAGTTTTGATTTTTGAGATAATTTTTTGTCTTCAGTAATTAATATATCACAATAAGACGCTGAAAAGGCATGTTCGCCATCACTTGTCATACTTTCGACACTTAATTTGCTTGGCTTTTCATTTATTATTCCTGTAAGCTCTAATGATTGGTAAAAGCTATGGAAAAAGAAAACATTATCTAACGCATTAAAATCTTTTTCGCCTTTCATAACCATTAGATCTAGGATTCTCTCTATGAAAAAAGCTTGCAGATTACTGTTTTCTAAATCTTCCTTTAAATTATATTTGCTAAAATCTAATTGATGAACTGGTACTGTAAAATCTATTTTACTTTTACTAATTCGCTCATTCATAAAAGCTCTCAAATCAGATTTTGGCTTTTCTTTTAACTTGTAGTAATACTTTTGTACATATTTAATAAACTTACTTTCAGAAATGCTTCTCTTATCAAAAGGAACAATGACTCTCATTCTCTCATAGAATTCTATGTCTTGTTTTGATAGATACTTTTTGTAGTTTTTATTATTATTAATTTTATGCAGAATTTTATAATAATGCTTATACATTACCGCAAACTCTTGATTTATGGAATCAAATACATTTGACTCCTTTCTTGTTTGATAATTAACATTTTCGTTCAAACGTCCTGCATAATATGCCGTAAGGGGATTCTCATTAGCAATTCTTGACCGCTTCATATGTATATTATATCTGATAAAATAATTCATACCAATACTTGACATGAATGTTAGATCTTCATCTTTTATATCAGTTAGATCTCTTTTTAAATCTAAAAAATGACCGATAGAATAGGGTAAAATAAAATCATCTTTTTGATTCTGAAATATAGCAAGGAATTGATTATATATATCCTCTTTCTTTGTTGGGAACTTCCGCAAATATGATATGACCTGCTTGTCTAAATAAATACGAAGCATAATAACCCCTTTGAATAGTTAATAATACTTTAATACTGTATTGCAGAGAACACATGTTAATAGTACAATCTACTCAACTACTAGTAATATGTACAATTTATATTTTTTATAATTTCAGATCTAATTTTCATATGACTTTCAACATAGAAGGCCAGTTGCTGAGACCAAATTAGATACGTTAGCTGTTGTAAAACAAGGTTTGTTGATTAAACCCGTAAGAGTTTGGCTAATCAAGTATAAAATCATCATTATCTATAATAACTCTAATTTCTGAATATATTGCTCCTGTACAAGCACAAATAAAAAGATAGCCAAATGGGGTGACCTCAAAATACGACTGAATCCATACAAGACTACTATTGGGATGTGTTCTTTTGAGTTCAATTTCCGACTCCTCAAACTTGAGCTTGTATTTTTCTCTAAGCTTATTAAAAACATATTGTTGATGTTTCAAATAATTTATTTTTATATCTATTAGAATGCCCATACTAACTAAGTTACTTAAATAGGCAGTAATATTTTTAGGGAAGTCTAAGTTGAGTTCGTCTAATTCTGATACGTATTTTAAAAGATAAGCTTGTTTAAATTTAGGAGGACCATAATCGACTTGTAAATGTAAATAGTTCAGCTCATCAATATCTTTTATAAAATCTATAATTTTTGCTTCATCAGCAGACAAACGCTCCACCATTTGCACAAATGCTGGGTGTGCATTGCTTGCTGTGTTTTCGTTTGCAGCAGATGTTAATAGATTAACATATAGTTCCGCTACTTGCTCATTAGTTGTGTAAGAAAGTTTTTGTAGAAGTGGCACCGCAATTTCTTTGGGTACTACGGCAATCTTTTCTTCGGGTATTTCATCAAGCTTTTTAGCAACCCTTTCTAAGTGCTTTTTCAAATGTATATCAATCTAATCATGGCCATGTTTCATAAAGCGAATAGGCAAAAAAACAAATTCAAGTGCATCACCTATTGCCATACCTGTTTTACGAATTCCTGGTTTTGCCAAGTCTTTATAAATTTCTGGTAGTATAGTTAATGAAGAAAGCTTGTCAATAATATTAGATGGTTCCATGTGGGCTATTTATTATGTTACTTTCTATTTCTGTTTTAAAGGTACAACCTGTAAAACTCGTTCGCACACTCACCAAACAGACCTCAACAGGTATTTTCTTCTTCAAAACGTGTAAGGCAACCTATTGACAAAACCGACTAAACTTCAATATTCCCTTTTGTCGGTTCTGTCAGTGAGTCGGACTATACGATTCTAGGATTTTAATAATGAATAAAATTATAAATAAGCACTCATCTACCCTTTCTTCCTATTGAAAATAGCATTCATTGCAGATGTAGTGTCTTCGTCGTCTATTTCACGATAATATTCTTCAGTTGTCTTGTAACTACTATGGCCTAGCATCATCTGAATATCAAAGATGGTTAGGCTTTTATCTTCACGCATGATGCGTTTTGCCATTGCCGCAAAACTGTGCCTTGAGTTATGCATTCTTAATTTAATTCCTACATCTGTTTGCTTTTCAATATCTTTTAAGCTAGTATTAAACAGTTTGTTTTGATGAGTTATGTCATTATATAATTTCTTGCGTACTTCAAATGGTGCCAGTTGATATTGCTCATGCGTTAACAGTTTATTGTAGGGTTGCTTGCTTTTTAAAAATGGTAATACATATTCGCTAGGCTTAGTATCTTTACGCCACCATCTTTTTAATAATTCCCTGGCTTCATCGAAAATAGGAATACTAATCCTATTGCCAGTTTTCAACATTTCGTATCGTAAGTGAATGGGTTGACCATTGGTGTCTAATTCAAATTGGCAATAACGAAGCTGCATTATATCTGAGAATCTTGCACCAGCCAGAAAGTGTGAAAGCATCCAAACTTGAAAAGCTGTTTCAGGTGTAACTTTTCTTCGCTTAGTGGTAATTTTCATAGCCGCTACACGCTCGATTGTCGCTTCGGAGAGCTTCCCTTTTTGGGTCTTAATTTCTTTAATTGGTATTATATCATCCCAAGGTGAAAGAATATTAGACTCTTTGGGTGACAGACCAGTTTTAACTAGCACTGCTTTATGAAGTACGTTCAGAATATGTAGGTAACTGTTGACTGTTGCTCCTTTACGACGAGCTCCGTTTACCATTGGAGTTGTACGTAAATAGTCTTGATATCTTTGCACAAAGTCAGTCGTAATCGACTGTAACAATAAGTCTTCACCTGCCCATTGTCGTAATGCCTTGGCCGCACATAACTTTCCGGCATATGTTCCATAAGCCTGTTCTTTTACATCAATTAAAACTTTATTAATCCAATCAAAATAGCGTTCAGAAAGTCCAGACCTAAACCGTTCAGCCAAAATAGAGGGTGAAAATACTGTATTCGGTTTGGCCTCTTGCCACTTTTCGACCTGATCCTGTATGCGCAAATATTCATTTTTTATCTTTTTATTTAGGCTTTCCTGGTCGGGGTGCTTTATAATCCACTTTTCCCAGTCCTTATTAGGATTCCAATACTTATGGGCATCCAAGATTTTTACCGAAGTGAGTACTCGTGCTGGTTTTTGTCCCATCATGTGCAATCGTACCATTACTGATGATCGCCCTTTTTTATCAGGTTTACTAGAGAGTTCAATATTGAATGTTAACCGTGGCATGATTAAGCTAATTAAAAAGCCCGGTTAAATCTTTAGTTGCCAGGCATTTTGGGTTTAGAAAATGCAGAATTGGTCATTATAGGTAAAAGTGAATTTTAATTGTACATACTCTGAAGCAAACAGCCCTGACGATTGCCAGGGCTGTTCAATACAGTAATAACTAGGTAGGAGACTTGTTAATCAATCATCTACTTGTCCTTCTTTTTGTACTCGTGCAATTAGAGTTTTCATACCCGCAATCTAATGCTATTGGGCAAAGGTGCATTGAAGATATTGCTTTTTGTGCGCTGGCTTTTATGGGATTGCGATTTTAAATTCCTCCAAATAGTCGGCTAGCATTCTGGCTTTACTTTCAGTGTGACCTAGCTTAGTTTTGGCATAGTCACTAGGATTCCTTAGCTGCTCAGCTTTCCAATAGTTTTTCTCAGCCAATTCAATCGCTTTATCAGTAATCTCGACTTGTAAAGCCTCTATGCTTAGAATCTCATTCCACATATCAGCAGCATCCTCAAGACCACTGGCACCACCTACACTTTCCGCATGATATTTTATGATGTACTTGAGCTTATCTAATTTATAGTCACGCAATGCCCAATAAACAATTGTAGCGTTAGAGATATTTGAAACAGCAGAATTGGTATTTAACAGAAGTGAAATACACAAGTCATGATCTTGTGCCTGTAAGGTGTCTTTATTATCCATTGCTCACCCCTCCTTTTTGTGCTTCCCGTTTGGCCATATACTCCAAGTTCGTGTGGGACTCTCTCAACTCAACTAGGAAGTTGACGAGCTTGAGCATCAGGCTTAGTTGCCTTGCGTTATTTTTGTCTGATAAATCGACAGCAGGAGTGGTCAGCCACTTCTCAAGCAAGTTGTTGATTTCTTCAATGGGAGTCCTGTACTCCATGAAATCGTCCACTACATTCAGTAGCATTGTCTGGACTTGGTACACCTCATCGCTCACGTTGGCAAGGGGAGGGGTGATTAACCGATAGTCGGTCGTAATGGGGATTTTAACCCGATTTTGGGCAGTTTGTGGAGGGATGTTTGCATAGCTCCCCTTACCCACGTAGTTTTGCTCCGTGTTCATTTTATACGCAAAGTTTAAAGTGAATTACTTACCCCTTTGCTACTCCGTCCAAAGATTTAGCATTGGGGCTTTTTATTGGTTGTCAACTCGTTGCATACTGTCCAGCGAGCAACCTCGTCGGTACTATATCGCCTTTTCTGTTCCTCATTGATAATACAAATCTAACCACTATTTGCATATATACAAATAGTGGTTAGATTATTTTTTTTCCTTTCTAATCCTTTCAGGGGGATATTTCTCAATATCAATATAATCTTTCAAACTGCCAGTTGGATCAGGTATTTGTACCTTTTCGACCAAACCCTTTGAAATTCTGCTATATATGGCTTGTGAGGAAACACCACAAAGCTTTGCATACTGATAAGGCGTTACGTATTTCATAGCTACTTTAATTTACAGTAAAGTTATGTATGTAATTGCATGCATACAAATTAAAGTATAACTAATTGATTCATCGGTAAGTATATAAACAGAGGTATGGTATTTTTGGGAATACGGGTTATTTTTCCAAAAAAGGGTGTTTTTCCCGTAGGAAATTAGACTTCGAAAACAGTTCTTGCGATTTAGAAGCATAAAAATGATTAGTTAATACAGTCAACACTTGTTAAAAATAAGTGACTAAATATTTACAACTAATTAGCAAACTTTTATTATTTAAATATTAATTTGGGTGAACGACCTAGCTGAATGGAGAATCAAATTTCTAAATCAATTAGATAGAGTTGTAGATAGACACAGTTACAAGGTGCTGCTTTGATCAATAAAGATGCCTTTATCTAATCTAATTGGTATGTAGTCAATATAAATTTTACAGTATAACCTTTAATTCTATAAATTTTTCCATATGTATCTTCACAAAGTCAGAGGCTTAATAGCTGAGAATAGAATTCAGGAAGCTATAAAACAAGTAATTTCAATTACTGGCGAAGTAAATATTGACTTACACGATGATATTATTAGTCTTTCGGCTCAATTTGAGTACTGGAATAGACAACAACCGATTACAATAAATAACTCTACAACTGAAGAGCGAGCTATCTTTATTGAAAATTTATTAAAAATTGTAAATAAAGTAGAATTAGAGATTGATAATATGGTCGCTTTATCGAGAGAATATCAAAATAATAAAAATTATCATGGTGCAATAATAATAATTGACAAACTTCTACTTATTGTAGAAGACGAAAGTTTAAGAGATTTGAAAGCTGAACTTAGTGATAGTATAATCTCTAGAACTACAACAGTTTCGCAGAGAAAAGAAGATTTTTCTTTCTTCTGGACATTTTTGATGTCTCTATTGCTATTTTCTATCCCTATAGGTTACTTCATAATTCAGGATCCCACTAGGTTTAATTTAATGTATGTTCTAAATATAGTATTGCAAATTTCAACACTTATTTGTATGGTATTGTATCCTATAATACCCAGGTTAGTGATTGATAGTTTTATTAAAAATGCTGACGTATATATTAGAAATAAATTTGATAATCGAGTAGATACATTAACCTGGTTTTCAGAAAGGGCAAATACCTCTATTTGGCAGTTTGGCAAGTGGTGGAAGAGATTAGGACTTTCTTATTTAGCATTGTATACTCTTTATTATATAAACTGGTGTGTAAAAATGATATATATAGATTTTCCAGACGAGTTTAAAAATTTTACAGATGTTATTGTTAATGGAAGTGAAGGGTTCTTTTTGGTTGTACTTTATAGAATAGTAACGGATGATACAATTAAACCTAGTTCAAGAATCGAAAACACATTTGAGGAAGACTTAAATTACCAAATGGAATTAGGGGTCGCAGTAATCGCTTTATTTATTTTTACTATAGGATCATTTTATATTTTTATAAACCCAAAAAATATAGAGTTTGGTTTCTTTGCATTAATTAGTAGGACAATTAGTGGAGCTGTTGTTTCTGTGGGCTTATGTCTGTTTATAGGTAGGCTTGACAGTAAGTTTATTGAGCCAAAAAAATGGGAATTATGGTTATTATATCTATATGCAGCAATACAGCTATTATTTACTCTCTTCGATCCCGCTCTTTTCAAAGCAGTATTAGGCAGCGATAATATTAACATAATTGGAAGTAATATTAAAATCAACAATGATTTATCAAAAAAAATCGGTGAAAGTATAATTAATAGATCAACGGCATTTATTGAAGCTATTACAATATATGTTTTATATTTTATATTATTATTAAAAGTATTTTTTATATATTTTATTATAAATATATACCGTAATAATAGGTTATTCTATTTCTTTTTACTCGGTTCAAAATTAAATGATGAGATAAAAATAAGTACAGAAAGCGCCAACCGTCAAGGTCGAAAAAAAAAGCCACTATTAAACTAATACTATTTCCAGAATAAAGGCAACTTTACAGTTAATCAAATGTATGGATAATAAAAATATTATTAAAGAAGCTCGTAGGTTAATATCTATTTCTGAAATTGAAGAATCTACCTACCTACTTACGACCCTTTTAAGGAAATACGATAAATTATCAGTTTATATAAAGGAAGTAATACACCTAAATGAACAATATAAAGAAAATCCAATAAAGGCAGTGGTTATACGTAGGCTTTTGGATATAATCGGATTTATTGAAAAGGATTTAGATTATTTGTTGAGTATAAAGGAGGTACAAATTGATATAGATAATTCAAAAAAGACTATTTTCTTTTCTTATGCCTGGAATGACGCGGAAGAAGGAAATAAAAGCCGTGAAATACTTGTAGATGATTTATATGAAAGTCTTAAGTCGGAAGGGTTTAATGTTATTAGAGATAAAATTGACTTAGAATATAGGGGGCTTATTTCAAAATTTATAGAAAAAATTGGCCAAGGAGATGCTATACTAGTATTTATTAGTGATAAATATCTCAAATCGCCTTATTGTATGTTTGAGCTATATGAAATATATAGAAATAGTACGCTTAGCAAAGAAAAATTTGTTTTGAAAATACTGCCTGTACGTATTGAAACTCTTTATTTAAATAATCCCTCAGTACTATTAGAATATTTTCAATATTGGGAGAATTTAGAAAATGAATGGAAAAAGTTAGTATTAAGCTATCTTTCATCATCAACTCTTAATCAATTTGAAAAAATAAAAACGATTAGATATAAGATTGGTGAATTAATTTCTCATTTAAATGATATGAATTCAGAAACGATAGAATTACTTTCTAGAAACGATTTTGAAAAAATTAAAAAGTCGCTTCGGACTAAGTTCTGATTTTTAATAATTCGGCCAACCACACATTAATTATTCGTTAATCAATATTACTACCTATTGGCATTCTGAAAGAAATCATATCTAAAAATAATTACTTGGACTATACATAAGCATATTTCATCCGTTATGTATAGCTTTCAGGCGACGATAAGCTCGTCGAAGAGTAAATAGGATATTTATACTGTCAGAAAACTAGCCAATGATATACAAATCATTGGTCCCCATCTTTATTACACTGCAATCAATACTGCCATACAAACCATGCCCGAACGATACGGGCCTAACTTGTTGAGGTAAAATAGGTTATTATTGATCATCAGGCTACCGAATGTGCAACTTTTGGAGTCGAATAGGTAGTGACAGTTCCAGTGTAGCAATCTCTGAATGGTATAGCTAAATTGATGTAGAAGTGTAGGGTAATATATGTAATCTGAAAACAGTACAGAACTCTTTTAGAAACAACATTTTCTAACAACGCTTTTTCTTCAACCATTTAAGTAGTTTGATTTAATCGCTTTTGGAGTTCCTGATTAAGAAGCTTTGCAACGTTTTTTGCATTTTCAGTGAAAATATTATGATTCTTATTTCGAATTTCCTCCTGTCTTAAATCCCACCAATTTTCTTCTGGAAACTCTCTTCCACCTTTGCCATTATGGCTATCCGTATAAAAATTTGGGCGCTTTAACCTACTTTCTGGGAGTCGCCTTAAGTCTGCATTTAAGAGCTCATGTGAACCTTTTACTGCTTCTCGACAATCTATCCCTTGGAAAAGTGATAGCCGTTTGGGGAGGGGTGTATCATCCAGCAAAACGGGAATTAATTCTTTGTCCTGTTTAGATGCTAACATATATTCCCTCTTAACATAAGATGAGGCCAAAGCATGTTCGCACCAGATAACAAGAACCTTTTGCACCTCATTCAAAGCTTTAGTGATCTCTTTCGCCCACTTCTGACCAGGCTTCAATGTGTCTTTGTCATAAAAAACGTATTCTAATTCTGCATTTACACGGAGTAAATCAACGATCAGTTTAGCAAATTTCGTGTCGGCATGACTGTAGGAGACAAACAATTTTGAAGCCATAGAGGAGATGCTATATTTTATTAGTGGATAATAGATAATTTGGGTAATGTAAGCTTCGCCTAATCTCACAAATATATATAGTACCGAGTGACTAATTAGGACTGAGCTGGCTCAATAAGTTCTATATTAAGCGATGGCAGGAAATATACAAAAGCCATTAATAGCCTTGGACTAAATAACATGTATAACACTTCGTAGGCTCAAATCACATAAGGCGACAACTGGCAGAACTGACAAAATCCAATTAATAACACTTGCCAGTTCTGCCAGTAAG
>NZ_WPIN01000049.1 GCF_009754945.1 Spirosoma arboris | reverse complement strand
CCGATGGGGGGATCTACAGAATTATAGCAATGCGATTTATGTCTACAATTCCTCGGTGAGTATCCGTAACTCCTCCATTCGAAACAGCGAAGGAACCGGTATTTACACCAACTCAACGATGAGTGTCACCAACTCAACGGTGCAGAACAATCAGACGGGGATTTACATCACTGGGGGCTCCATCACTCCTATTATCAGTTCGGTGACATTTAGGGGCAATGCTAAAGACATTGATGCGACAGCCTCTACGGTAGGAGGAATCAGTAACCTGACTAATACCGAGATTTATCTCCGAACCGATGCCACCTCGGTATCCTGTACCATCCCCAAGCCAGGTCCAGGGTCTCATTATGTGTTAACGAGCAATGGCTTTACTATCACAGAGAACACAACGACCACTATAGCTCCTGGGGTGGAGATCTATTCGAAGTCTTACGGCGACCAGCTAGCGGTCAATGGTACATTGATTGCCAAAGGGACGCCTACCGACTCGATCCGGTTTGTAGGTTTTGCCAATCCTGCCTACGCACCTTCCTCCCATGGGGGACAGATTTACTTTGCTCCCAGCAGCACTAACTCTGTGCTGGAGTATGTAGCCGTCGATCGATGGGGAGATCTTCAGAATGTGGCTAGTGCAATTTTGGCACAAACTTCTTCCCTAACCATCAACCGATCCAGCATACGGAATACCGAAGGGGTCGGGATTAATATGATAGTGCCTGGCATCAGCCCCACGCTCACCAACCTCCGCTTTGAAGCCAACAATCAGGATGTTCTGGCCTATCCTTCCAGTGTAGGCGGAATCAGTAACCTGACCAATACTGAGATTTATCTCCGAAACGATGCCACCTCGGTATCCTGTACCATACCTAAGGCAGGTCCAGGGTCTCATTATGTGCTGAGTAACAATGGATTTTCTATTGCGAATGGGGCAACTATCACCATTGCCCCAGGGGTAGAAATCTATTCGAAGTCTTATGGGGATCAGCTAGCCATCAGTGGTACATTAATTGCCAAAGGGACGCCTACCGACTCGATCCGGTTTGTAGGTTTTGCCAATCCTGCCTACGCACCTTCCTCCCATGGGGGACAGATTTACTTCGCTCCCAGCAGTACCAACTCCGTGATGGAATATGTCGTGATGGATCGATGGGGAGATCTTCAGAATGATGGTAGTGCAATTTTGGCACAAACCTCTTCCCTAACCATCAACCAATCCAGCATACGGAATACCGAAGGGACTGGGATCAATATTATAGCTACTGGCGTCAGCCCCACGCTCACCAACCTCCGTTTGAACGCCAACAATCAGGATGTTCTGGCCTATCCTTCCAGTGTAGGCGGAATCAGTAACCTGACCAATACCGACATCTACCTCCAACGAGAAAATATAAATGTTTCCTCCACGATACCCAAGCCAGGTCCAGGGTCTCATTATGTACTGAGTAACAACGGATTTACTATTGCGAATGGGGTAACTACTACCATCGCCCCAGGGGTAGATATTTATTCGAAGTCTTACAGTGATCAGCTAGCCATCAGTGGTACATTGATTGCCAAAGGGACACCTACCGACTCG
>NZ_WPIN01000048.1 GCF_009754945.1 Spirosoma arboris | reverse complement strand
ACTGGAATCAGTGACTTTATGCGTCAGGCCATCGTTGGTAGGTGGCATTTTCTGCTTACGTTTATCCATTGGAAAGACTGGTTAAGTTCTATCAATAAACAATTAATCGGGCCGTACTTCCCCGTTTATTTCACTTGCGGTATATCGGACGGATCAATCAACAAAAAGCCAGGGTTAATACAAGCCCCATGCCAACGTACGCCAAAGTGCAAGTGTGGACCTGTTACCCGGCCCGTTTCGCCTACTAAGCCTATTTTTTGTCCCTTCGTAACGGTCTGATTGGGTTTAACTGAGTAGCTCTTCAAATGAAAATACTCTGAAATCAAGCCATTCCCGTGGTCAATGTAGACCGAATTTCCACTATAGAAATGATTCGCAGCCAGCAGCACCCGGCCATTGCCAGCGCTTAATACTGGTTCTCCCATTCCAACCGGGTAGTCTTGCCCCGTATGCCGGTCGCGGGGTTGACCATCAAAGGTCCGACAAGCCCCAAAATTGCCTTCTCCTTTCGGCAGCGAATGAGCGGGTTTGCCTACCGGCAAATCGAAAACGGCAGGGCGCACCGTAGTTTTGTAGCTGATTATTGGATTGACAACGGCCGCTTCTTTGGCGGCACGAGCCTGATTTTGCGGGGCTACATTGATGTATTCCTTCTTCGGGAAGTTTTTAAGATCTTCCTGCGTACAGGCTTTGAGTGTTACCTGGAGAGTGGCGGTTTCCAATTTTCCACCGGTTGTACGACGAGAAATCGTATAGGAACCTGGCTTCATGTCCATATCAACGGGATAGTAACAAGTGCCATTAACAGGCGACCAGGCTCGCTTCTCCAAACTACAACGTAGACAGTTACCCGCCCAGCGGGCTACTTCACCTTGCCCCACACTCACCGACTTAGGCGCTATGCTCAGCCCAGCTTTCTGGTTTTGAGCGTTTCCAACCGGTACGTTGAGCAAGAGGGTAAGTAGAGACATTAACCGAATTGTAAGCATAGAATGGCTTCTTAGAAAGGCGCTAACTGATTGTGCGGCCAAGTTATTTATTGAGCTTTAGTGGCTACCAAACAGCCCGCCAAGTATAGTACCAAGTCCTCCGCTCTGACCACCCAGCGAATTGAGCAGGCTCCCCGCATCAACGCTTGAGTCATTGGGATCGTTGGCTTTATGCAGCAGCTTACCAAGCACCAGCGGCACTAAAGCTCCGGCCACGGACATGGCTACTTGGGGTGAGATGCCCAGTTTACTCATCAGGTCCTGCTGTACCGTCTGTTGAACGCCCTGGGTGGCGGGATGATCAGCCACGCTACCCCCTTGCCCGGTTACCATCCCCAATAAACCGCCTAAGCCACCACCCTGGGCTTGCTGGCCCAATCCATTCATGATGCCACTGGTGACTGTTTGCAGCACCGTATCGTTCTTCTCATTGGGAATGGCGGGGTTGTTAATAACCGACTGGCCAGCATGCTGGCGGACGAGATTCAAGATGGTTTCAAACATGATCAATAGGCGTTTAAGCTGGCGGACAAGCCGCCTGAGTTCGTACTTTCTAACAGCTACCTTGACGGATTGTTCATCGTAGCCAGTTAATGGTCTTAAAAAGGGGAGTGCCTTAAGCCATCCAGTTCGCTCAGGTTTGGGCTTACAATTCATTATTAATTAACTTTCCGCAACAAACCATCTGGGTGCTGCGTAGTAGAAGTCAGTGATATTTATTAAGTAGACCAAACAGCTCTGATT
>NZ_WPIN01000047.1 GCF_009754945.1 Spirosoma arboris | reverse complement strand
GATCAGAGCTGTTTGATCTACTTAATAAATATCACTGACTTCTACTACGCAGTACCCAGATGGTTTGTTGCGGAAAGTTAATTAATAATGAATTATAAGCCCAAACCTGAGCGAACTGGATGGCTTAAGGCACTCCCCTTTTTAAGACCATTAACTGGCTACGATGAACAATCCGTTAGGGTATCTGTTAGAAAGTACGAACTCAGGCGGCTTGTCCGCCAGCTTAAACGCCGCTGATCATGTTTGAAACCATTTTGAATCTCGTCCGCCAGCATGCGGGCCAGTCGGTTATTAACAACCCCGCCATTCCCAATGAGAAGAACGATACGGTGCTGCAAACAGTCACCAGTGGCATCATGAATGGATTGGGTCAGCAAGCCCAGGGCGGTGGCTTGGGCGGTTTACTGGGGATGGTAACCGGGCAAGGGGGTAGCGTGGCTGATCATCCCGCCACGCAGGGCGTTCAACAGACGGTTCAACAAGACCTGATGAGTAAACTGGGCATCTCACCCCAGGTAGCCATGTCCGTGGCCGGAGCTTTAGTGCCGCTGGTGCTTGGTAAGCTGTTGCATAAAGCCAACGATCCCAATGACTCAAGTGTTGATGCGGGGAGCCTACTCAATTCGCTGGGTGGTCAGAGCGGAGGGCTTGGTACTATACTTGGCGGGCTGTTTGGTAACCACTAAAGCTCAATAAATAACTTAGCCGCACAATCAGTTAGCGCCTTTCTAAGAAGCCATTCCATGCCTATAATTCGGTTAATGTCTCTACTTACCCTCTTACTCAACGTACCGGTTGGAAATGCTCAAAACCAGAAAGCTGGGCTGAGCTTAGCGCCTAAGTCGGTGAACGTAGCTCAGGGTGAAGTGGCTCGCTGGGCTGGCAATTGCCTGCGCTGTAGCTTTGAGAAGCGGGCTTGGTCGGACGTTAATGTTACCTGCTACTATCCCGTTGACATGGCTATGACGCCAGGCTCCTATACCATCTCCCGTCGGACAACGGGCGGCAAATTAGAAACGGCTACCCTCCAGGTGAGCACCAAAGCCTGTATCCAGAAAGACCTTAAAAACTTCCCTAAGAAGGGATATATCAATGTATCTGCGAAAAATCAGGCTCGTGCTGTCAAGGAAGCCGCGATCGTCAATCCAATCCTTAGCTACAAAGCGACCGTTCGTCCTGCCGTCTTCGATCTACCTGTAGGCAAGCCTGCCAATCCACTGCCGAAAGGAGAAGGTAATTTCGGTGCTTGCCGAACGTTTGATGGTCAGCCCCGCGATCGGCATACAGGACAAGACTATCCGGTTGGCATGTGCGAATCAGCCCTGAGCATAGGCAATGGTCGTGTGTTGCTCGTGGCGAATCATTTTTATAGTGGGAACTCAGTTTTATAGTGGGAACTCAGTTTACATTGGTCACGGTAATGGCTTAATTTCCGAGTACTTTCATTTGAAGAGCTCTTTGGTTAAAACCAATCAAACCGTTACCAAAGGTCAAAAGATTGGCTTGGTAGGCGAAACGGGTCGAGTAACAGGTCCTCACCTACATTTTGGGGTCCGTTGGCACGGGGCTTGCATCAATCAGGGCTTTTTACTGATTGATCCGTCCGATATGCCGCAAGTTCAATAAATCATGGCTGAAAACTCAAGGGGCGGTTTCTGGTTATTAAAACAAACTAACGAGTCTCTTCCATGACTAACCATAAGCAGAAAGCACGATTGATTAACGATGGTCTGCCAAAGCCAGCTGTTGGTTCCCAG
>NZ_WPIN01000046.1 GCF_009754945.1 Spirosoma arboris | reverse complement strand
CAAACATCCCACCGCCTTAGGACAGCCTGGGGCCGACTGCTGGCCCGAAGCCTGGTCGGTCATCCAGCCGTTAATCGAGCAGGTACGAACCACCCGAGAAGCTACCTGGAGTCAGGATCAATTCATTCCTATTTACCGCAATGGCCAGCTCCAGGAAGTGTACTGGACCTTTAGTTACAGCCCTATTCTGGACGAAACCAACCAGGTCAGAGGTGTGCTGGCGATTGTTCATGAAACCACCCAACAGGTTCAGAATGCCAGTCGGCTCCTGCGGCAGACGGCCGAATTAGCCCAGGCCAATGCCGAACTGAACCGCTCCAATCAGAATCTGCAACAGTTTGCTTACGTGGCCAGTCATGACTTGCAGGAGCCCCTGCGCAAGATTCTCTCGTTTGGCTACTTGCTAAAAGACCAGTACGGACCTCAGTTGGGCGAAGGCATTACCTATCTGGAGCGCATGCAGGCGGCGGCCAGTCGCATGTCCGTACTCATTAAAGACCTGTTGACCTTCTCCCGCATCACAACTCAACAGGAGGCAAGAACCCCAGTGTCTTTGACACAAGTAGTGACTACTATCCTGACCGATTTAGAGCTGCGCATCCAGGAAACGGATGCCCTTGTTTTAGTGGAGACCTTACCGGATATTCAGGGTGACCGATCGCAGTTAGAGCAACTGTTTCAGAATTTACTCAGTAATGCCCTGAAGTTTCGCCGGGTGGATGAGTCTGGCGTTGCGCTCCCACCCCAAATCCATATCCGTGCCCAGCTTATAGAGGCTACTAAGTTACCGGCTTCGGTAAAGCCCACTATGGTGGCTAAATCTTATCATCATATTGAGGTAGCCGACAATGGGATTGGCTTTGATGAGAAATACCTGGATCGCATCTTTCAGGTCTTTCAGCGGTTGCATGGCCGAAGCGAATTTACGGGTACAGGTATTGGGTTAGCCATCTGTGAAAAAATAGTGATCAATCATGGGGGCGCTATTACGGCGTGCAGTCAAGTGGGGCAAGGGGCGATCTTCAGTGTATACTTACCGGCCTAAAAAGCGAAGGATGGGCTACCGAATGACAATTGGTAAAACGGCTAATGAGGGTATATCTAAGGGAGTAGAGTCGGGTATACCCCCGATGATGAGTAGTCCTACTGGATAAGCTAGGCAAATAGGTTTTAGGGCTTAGAAATACTGTTCTGCTAACAGTCATCAGTACTCACTAAACTTAAAAAGAGTTGTTTATGCCTGCATTTGCTACACTGAAAGCACCTTCTAGAGACCTGTTGGGCTTATTTGCTATTTTCCTCAATTACTCGTAGGTTAGTAACTGGGCAACAGCAATCAACCCATGAAGCAGCCAGTCAACCGACTATATAAGCTAGTAGGACTACTGGGAACGGGCCTACTGGTTATCTTTGTCATTATACCAACCGTGATTCTAGTCAGTACCCTAGCCATACTTCATAAATCGAACCGGCTTTATATGCTGGTCTCAGTACTGATCGCGATGGTGTTGCTCGCTAAATGGATGAGGTTGATGCCGCGTTTTTAATACTTTATGGCTCTTATAATCGACTTGGTGCTCGTCCATTGGGCTTAGCCAACCTACTATCGTTTGGATCGAAAAAAAATACTTGATGTTACACCCAACTGGTTGAGCCCTTGTACCGTGAAACCACTCAAAGAATACCCTCCTTTTATCATCGCGGCCTTTATGGTGGTGGTTATTCTCTATATAGCCATGCTCATCTGGCTATACCGTCATAATCAGCACTTGCCTTAATTAAGGGGTCACTCCTTCAAGAATGGCTAGGCTTGTGTACATACCCATAAGAAAATCGAGTCGCTTAGACGCCTAACAAGTCAGGCCACCTCAATCTGAAGTGGCCTGCCCTAATTCTGTTTTATGAAATCCATTTGCATGCTATAACCAGGG
>NZ_WPIN01000045.1 GCF_009754945.1 Spirosoma arboris | reverse complement strand
ATTTCATTCAGGTGGCACCTTCCTACTCTCCCGCTTGTGACAGCAGTACCATCGGCAGTACGGGGCTTAACGGCTCTGTTCGAGATGGGAGAGGTGAACACCCGCCTTACCAGCACCAACCTGATTGACTCGTCTGATACCCTCCTTAGTGAAGGAGTTGTATCAATATCATATATGTCTTTTTTCCCACAGAGAGAGACCCTGATTACCTTGTCCTGCTACCTTCCTGTCAACTGCCAATCCTAGAACACATCCCTTTAAGCAATACCTTAACTCGCGTCCGGGGCCATTAGTATGACTCGGCTTAACATGTCTCCATGCCTACACCTGTCACCTATCAACGTCGTCGTCTACAACACCCCTTTATACCGGAACACTCATCTTCAGGCCAGTTTCGCACTTAGATGCTTTCAGCGCTTATCTGTTCCCCACGTAGCTACTCGGCCGTGCCTGCGGCCAAACAACCGATTCGCCAGCGGTGAGTCCATCCCGGTCCTCTCGTACTAAGGACAGATCCCGTCAGTATTCCCACGCCCACCACAGATAGGGACCGAACTGTCTCACGACGTTCTGAACCCAGCTCGCGTGCCACTTTAATCGGCGAACAGCCGAACCCTTGGAACCTTCTCCAGCCCCAGGATGTGACGAGCCGACATCGAGGTGCCAAACCTCCCCGTCGATGTGAGCTCTTGGGGGAGATCAGCCTGTTATCCCCGGCGTACCTTTTATCCTTTGAGCGATGGCCCTTCCATGCGGAACCACCGGATCACTATACCCTGCTTTCGCACCAGATCGGCTTGTAGGCCTCACTGTCAAGCTTGCTTCTGCTATTGCACTCCCCTGCCGATTACCGTCCGGCATGAGCAAACCTTGGGAAACCTCCGTTACCCTTTCGGAGGTGACCACCCCAGTCAAACTACCCACCAAACGCGGTCCTGTCTCCAGTTAGAACGCCAGTCAGCCAAGGGCGGTATTTCAAGGTTGGATCCATGATGCCTGGCGACACCACTTCACATCCTCCCGCCTATCCTACACATGCCTGACCGGCATTCAGCGTTAAGCTGTAGTAAAGGTGCACGGGGTCTTTCCGTCCCGTGGCGGGTAAGCGGCATCTTCACCGCTACTACAATTTCACCGAACTCATGGTTGAGACAGTGCCCAGATCGTTACACCATTCGTGCAGGTCGGAACTTACCCGACAAGGAATTTCGCTACCTTAGGACCGTTATAGTTACGGCCGCCGTTTACTGGGGCTTCAGTTCAAACCTTCGAGTTGCCCCTAAGCTCCCCCCTTAACCTTCCAGCACCGGGCAGGTGTCAGACCCTATGCGTCAACTTTCATTTTGGCAGAGTCCTGTGTTTTTGGTAAACAGTCGCCTGGGCCTCTTCTCTGCAGCCGCTGTTGCCAGACGGCCCCCCTTATCCCGAAGTTACAGGGTAATCTTGCCGAGTTCCTTAACCATGATTCTTTCGCGCACCTTAGAATATTCATCCCAGCTACCTGTGTCGGTTTACGGTACGGGTATCCATACGCTTAACGAACTACAACTTTTCTTGGAAGCCCCGTCAACTCTTCGCTTCAGCCGAAACCTCCGCTCAACGCCCTATTCCGTCAGGACCTAGAATCTCTGGCACTCCGTCATTGCACTTCCTGCATAGATAGTTTGGGAATATTAACCCAATCCCCCTCAAAGCCCGGCATTCGCCTGCTCCTTAGACCCCGACTAACCCTCCGATGACTGCCATCGCGGAGGAAACCTTAGCTTTTCGGTGTGAGGAGTTCTCATCCTCATTCTCGTTACTTATGCCTACATTTGCTTTTCTATGCGGTCCACCACAGCTCACGCTGCAACTTCACCCCCCATAGAATGCTCTCCTACCACAATACACTCTTGTGTATGTCCATACCTTCGGTGGTGTGCTTGATGCCCGTTTATTATCGACGCCCGCCCCGCTCGACCAGTGAGCTGTTACGCACTCTTTAAAGGAATAGCTGCTTCCAAGCTAACCTCCTGGCTGTCTCAGCAGCCGGACCGCCTTTGTTCAACTTAGCACACACTTGGGGACCTTAGATGATGGTCTGGGTTGTTCCCCTCTCGGAGCAGGACCTTAGCACCCTGCCCCTCACTGCCACGCACCTCTCTGCGCATTCGGAGTTCATCAGAAGTTGGTAGGATGTGACTCCCCCGCATCCTGTTGGTCGCTCTACCTCACAGACAGTAACACGTAACGCTGTTCCTAAAAACATTTCGGAGAGTACGAGCTATTTCTCAGTTTGATTGGCCTTTCACCCCTATCCCCAGCTCATCCGGAAGCTTTTCAACGCTTATCGGTTCGGCCCTCCACGGTGTGTTACCACCCCTTCAGCCTGGCCAGGGATAGATCACCAAGTTTCGCGTCAACCCCCACTGACTAGACGCCCTGTTCAGACTCGCTTTCGCTTCGGATCCGATCGTCAACGATCTTAACCTCGCCAGTGACGGTTACTCGTAGGCTCATTATGCAAAAGGCACGCTGTCACCCCACACTGGGGGCTCCAACCGCTTGTAAGTGCCTGGTTTCAGGATCTATTTCACCCGGGTACTCCCCGTACTTTTCACCTTTCCCTCACGGTACTCTGCGCTATCGGTCTTCTGATTGTATTTAGCCTTACCGGATGGTGCCGGCAGATTCAGAGGGAATTTCTCCGGTTCCCCCCTACTCAGGAGTCCCAACCCATGACGCCACTGACCGGTACGGGACTCTCACCCTCTATGGTGCACTTTCCCAAGTGCTTTCCGTTCGTCTTGTCATTTGATGTCAGGTCCTACTACCCCGACCACGCCGTAACGTGATTGGTTTGGGCTGTTCCCCGTTCGCTCGCCACTACTCAGGGAATCACAATTGTTTTCTCTTCCTGCGGGTACTTAGATGTTTCAGTTCTCCGCGTTTGCTCTCCGGAAAGGAGTGATAGTTCTTCAAACTACCGGGTTGCCCCATTCAGACACATACGGATCAGCCCCTGCCAGCGGGTCCCCGTACCGTTTCGTCGCTTGCCACGTCTTTCTTCGCCATCAGAAGCCTTAGGCATCCCCCAGACACCCTTTGCTGCGTGTTAACGCATACTTAAAAATGCTCTAGTATCTCAATTTG
>NZ_WPIN01000044.1 GCF_009754945.1 Spirosoma arboris | reverse complement strand
AGCTTTCTGGATGAGAAATACCATTAAAAAGGTGACGATAGTGGTGCCCGTATTAATGACCAGTTGCCAGGTTTCCGAGTAATGAAACAAGGGTCCGGTTACGGCCCAGACAATAACCGTTAAAAAGGCGATGATGAAAGCGGCAGAACTACCCGTGGCTTTGGTCACACTCGACGCGAAGCGCTCAAAAATACTGCTAGCTGAATTTGGGGTGGCATCCGTTTGTGGTTTCATGTTGATCGGGAGTTTTGTAGTTTTCTGGACAAACCTCGCCTAACGCGGACAGATTAGTCGCCTCCCTACTGAGTTTAATGCACTTTTAACCTGCTATTGGGCATAAATGGATAGGCCTTCTATTAGGTATTGTCTAATCATGTACTTGAATAGGCTTGCTAGCTAGTTATTCGGAGCTTAGGTGGAAGCGGGCATGCCCAGCAGCCTAGTAGTAAGCGGGTAAGGTCCAGTTTTGCGGCCACTGACGATCGATCACTCACTATAAATGAGATAACCCTTTGCGGAGTACGTATAAAAGGCCAATACATCCTGGTATGGAATTGATCGACACCAAGCTTCAACAACTCGAAGCCTGAGTAGATAAATTATTTATAGGTTGAGGGAATTTAAAAAAGCGACACCAGGCCAGCCTTCACCCTCCTGGCGCTTTGTCATACATAGTACCATATTCTCATTAATAAGCCTACTTTTTATCCCTTCTAATGTTGCCCCGTGTTAGATGCCTACCTATTAACTAAATCGGTGTAATTAACTCAAGGTTATGAAAAAGGTAATCATCCTGGGGGCTATGCTAGTGGGCATTGCTACCTTCAACGCACAGGCGCAAACAACTCCTACCCCTACCGCTCGTAGTGGTACAGGCAATGGTACGAACGGATCTGCTGCTCAAAACGGATCATCTCCCACTACCGGTAATAACGGATCAACCGTAGGTTCAGGCAGTGCTACGGGAGCAGGCTCTATGAATAGCGACCAGACTGGCCAAGGTGGCCGGGGTAAATTAGGCCGTTCGGGCTCGAGGGGTAACGGCTCATCAACGACTGGAAACAGTAGTCAGCGCGACAATTCCTCAACTGATGGCACCGGCACTCAGAGTAGCAATTCAATATCAACCCAGGATGGGTCGATGGATAATGGATCAGCACAATCGCAGGGGCGCAGCAACCGAAAGGGAAAAATGGCAAAGCCGAATTCAACGACTTCCTCAAACTAATCAGCTTTGGCTTTACAATTCCTTAGTAAGTGTAGTAGGTTTTTTTTAAAGGTCGGTTCTTACCTGGAGCCGACCTTTTTTATGAGCCATGGATAAGTTTGTCTTGCCTCAGGTTATGTACTATCTATTGTACGTTTCAAGTAGCCCCATACAGGGCATATATCGGCTGAATAAGAGGGTGTCTTAGCCCCCTGAATGACTGGACAAAATTGTAAAAACAGGTGGTGCGCCACTGCGATTAGTCCTTTTACATTCAGAAATCATGAGCAAAATTAGGCGGAGTTTTACTCCCGAAGACCGTTATTCCATCGTTCAGGAAGCCATCCGTGACGGCCATGCCGAGACTTGTCGCAAGTACAATTTATCCCCTTCATTGCTGCGCAAGTGGCGATTGAAATATTTAAGCAAAGGCAAAGAAGGTTTGAAAGACTCTTATGCGCGCGTCGATCCCCAACTGCGAGCACTCGAAGAAGAAAATGAACGCCTGAAGCGAATTGTGGCAAAACAAGCTCTGGAAATTGAGCCGCGGTGGCGGACCACTCAAAAGCGAACTGCTAAAAAAAACGCCTATTCAACCTCGGAGAAACTAGCGCTCATGAAACAGTTCGAATCTCGTGTTAACCGCACTCTACTATGCCAGTGGCTTGACCTGCCTAGGAGCGTATATTATTATCAGCCCCAGTCAGGTATACCTGGAGCACGACCCAGCCAAGTGACTACGAAGCTGGATGGTCAGATAGTAGACAATCAACTGGTAGTGAACAGTATTCGTCAGTTACTGGATGTTGAGTTCAATACCCTTGGCTACGAATACATCACGTATGAGTTGAAAAAAGAGTACCTAATCAACAAGAAAAAGGCGGCCGCCGCGCGGTGTATCGGTTGATGCAGAAGCATAATTTACTTCTAGGCAAAGTGATCCGGCCGATGGGCCAGCGAGAGTTCGTTAAATTCAGGCGAATTGAAGCTACCAAACCCTTGGAGTATCTGTGTTGGGATATCAAATATGTCTGGGTAGAAGGGGAACGCCGGAATTATTATCTGTTGAGCGTCATCGATGTGTATAGCCGTAAAATTCTAGATTGGCTATTCCAGGGCAGTATTCGCCAAATTGACCTAATCAATCTTTTCCGACGAATAAACCGGAGTCATCAACTGAAGGTGTCATTTTGCGCAATGACAATGGCAGTCAATTCATTGCTCATTCAGTGCGTAACCGCTTCGGCGGTCCGATTTTTGAAAAGCTCAGAGATCAAGCAGGAATTCACGCACGTTGCTACCCCTGAGGAGAACTCGTACATTGAAGCTTTTCACAGTATTCTTGAACACGATCTCATTGAGCGAAATGAATTTGCCAGCTATTACGAAGCTAAAGAAATGTTAGGGCGTTATTTTTCCCATTACAATTATCATCGGTTGCATCGTTCGATTGGATTTATAACACCCCAGCAGAAATGGGAAGAAGCGCAGGTAATTTACGACACAACCTTTTCAGAAAATCTGTCCAGTTAATAGGGGGTTAAGACAGTGGTTTCCTCCATCGAAGCGCATCTGATTATGCGAAATGGCGCTCGTCTGCCCATTGGGCGAAGACGAATTAGCACGGTTATTAGGCGCTTAGGGATTAGCCAGACCAAGTATGCTGGGACGGCTACCTACAAATTAAAGTCGGAATGGGATGTCAGTGCGCCAGCTTATATCGAAGTTGCTTAATGGTCAGTGCATTTTGCCACTTCCTGATCCTGAAATAGCCGCTTAGTAAAGCCTGAACGGGTCAGCCACCTAGCCGATGGGTCAATACCATCCCCTGTTTAACTCTCCTAAGTTTGGGGGCAGGACAGGGGGCCTTTTAGCAGTCGAATCTGGCAGACTTGAGAGGGATACCTCCTACCCTGCCAGTCACTACCGGGCTGAATCACCCGGCAAACCGTGTGGGTGGCGCGGGGCTGACGATGGACGGGTTCAAGGAGCAGACCAGCACATACCCGAACTAACCAGCCTCCAAACCCATCCCAAAGCGAACCCGTACTACTGACGGGCACTCCATAACAGAAGCGATCCGATGAGCTAACAACGAAAGGTTTGTGGATCATCTCAAAAAGCGTTGAGCCTATTCTTCAGACCCAGGACCATCAAAAAGGTAACTGCCTTTTCGTAAGTTTGCTTACTCAATCCCCTTGAGAGGGATCGTTAAGGATTGGCTTGCCGGGCAGTACAGGATTTTATGGATTAATGCTTAATCAAGGAAGTG
>NZ_WPIN01000043.1 GCF_009754945.1 Spirosoma arboris | reverse complement strand
GGATTGCTGCAGATCAGAAGCCTTCTGAGTGATTGCAGCTCTGGTTTGAGCAGGTATAACCTGCCCTGGTATTAGCTAGCATGAGTCAATTGAGTCTATTCATGATGCCTGCTAGTAGGCGGACGGCTACATAAAACGCTGAAATTAGCAGAATTAGCCTTTTTGTTTTCGAGTTACCCAATTGACTAACCTATAAGTTACCATTTAATTAATCTCATCCCTAAATTGGGGGCGATTGTGGGCTACCGACCTGTTCGCCTGCAAGCTCTTATGGGTTAGTCAAAACGTTGGTGCGCCTAGTGCCAACGTTTTTTTATGTGTCCAAACTACACATTCTGAGTCTCAACAATACCGACGTGAATCTAACCCATAAGAACACGTACATCATAGAGAAAGTATTGGCCCCATCCTCTGGGAGGATGGGGTTCTTTTTTTTCAGCGAAAACTGACCTTAACGTGCCTGGTTAAGCCTCAATGCGTATGGATATTATTACGAAAAGGAGGCTTAGGGTTATTCAACAAATATGATTTAGCTAACATTTATCCCTTTTTATTGCTTTTAGGGATATGAGTCCGATCCAACCTATCCCCAGCACGGGCCTTTCGCTCACGGAGTCGAGTGGACGCCAACTACTTCAATCCTCCATTGCCGAGTATGTTTCCTTTCTGCGTCGTCAGCCTGCCATCTGTGGCACGCCTGAGCAACATGAGGCACTGATTAAGCATGTGGCTAAAGGTCACGAATTAATCAAGCTGGTCGCCTCCGAACGACTGAAGATTACCCGCCAGCTTGATAAGCAGAAACACGACTGGATGCAGATCGAGAAAGAGATGACTGCCCCTATCCTGACAGCTATACAGCCCCTTAAGGACGCTGTTGAGCATTACAACCGGGAGTTGCTTCGAGTGCGTGAACACCAGCAGGCTGAAGCGGCTCAGCAAGCCTCTGCGACTCCTACTGGCGATACCAACTGGCTCACACCCGAGGTTTCTCTGGCGGCCATGCCCAAGGGTGTACAACTAAAGTGGGCCTTTGAGATTGTCGACCCTAATCAGGTGCCCAATGGCTACTGGATTATTGATGAAGCTGCGATTAAAGCTGATATCGCGAATGGTGCGCGGGACATACCAGGTGTACGGATTTACGAAGAGGCTATCACTACCTACCGTAAATGAAGTAAATAGATGATCAGTAGTGGATAGTACAGATCTGTTGCTCGTTGTACCGGGTCTTTTTGGATGAGTATTGGGCTCATAAAGCGGAGCTACCTTGACCATACCCCAACCACCTACTGGAGGCTACACAAAAAAGAAGATGGCGCGAAGTTGCCAAAATTAGATGATTACCTCTTGCCAATCTTTACCCGCTTTTCGTGGGTAGCTAGCTCAAAGCAATGACCATGCATGAAGAACTAAACCATCAACTCGCATTCGAATTAAGTGCTTTCAAAGGCCTAGCCCCAACCAGTAGCGCTGCCGACATTACTAAGGCGTACGACCGGATTCTGGACCTCGTCCAATCGTTGATGCTAACCAATGAAGATCCCGATGCACATGCCCGGGCCTGGAGCCTTCTAAGAGACGATGCTTATAAGTACCTGTCAGAAGTTCAGGAAGGCAATCCAAAGGCTATGGATGAGTTGAAATACAAAATGAATCAGGTTGGCGAACTACTTTTTATCGTCTAGCAACGAGCAAGTTCAAGCCTATTGGGAAGCCCAGTTAGACAGGTAATGCCACTAGCCATAAGTAGTGGCTTATTACTTGCCTTCTAGTTGACTAATGCGTTGCGTATGTTCTTGATCAACGGCTAACTTTCTGTTAGCCGTTAAGAGCCTGATGGCGCGATCAATTAGCAACCAAAACCTTAAGAATCAAGCGTAGCTATTGCGTACATAAATAATGATTGTTAAAAGTAGAGACTTTGGTTGGGAAATTATCCACCAGCAAGCCCATGGGCTATTAGCCTTCCAACTAGCGCTTCACTGGCTGCCTGACAATAGGCCCATTCATTGGGTGGAAACTCTGGTAGCAATCACGGAACATGATGATGGGCAGGATACCTGGCAAGGGCGCCATCATCTAACTCAAGCGGGGGCGCCAATGGATTTTCAAATCCAGCACTACTCGGTAGCTCAAGCCCGTCGAATGGTAGAAATCGCTTTAGAAAAGAGCCGATGGAATGCGCTGATGGTATCGATGCATGCTTCCTTTCTGTACGAGCCGATGCGACACGAACGAAAAGAAATGGCTGAATTTCTGGATCAGCAACGTAATAACCAGCGAGATTGGCGACGAGCCATGAAGGCGACTAAGCAGCAGGCTCAGTATGCTTATGCTTTCCTGCAATGGTGTGATGCCTTTTCATTAATACTGTGTCAGGATCTTGTCCCACCCATGGGTCGGCGACTTGAGATTAGTCCGGGGCCAGAAGATAGGCCTTATTTTGTCTTCAGGCAATCTGATGGATCGTTATGCGTTGATCCTTGGCCCTTTGAAACGAAAACGTTTGCCGTGGGTATAGAGTGCTTTCAACTAAAGCAACTAGCCTTCAAGAGCGATCAAGAGCTGTACGAAACTATCCAACAGGCTGAGGTCCTCAGACAAGAATGGATACTAACCGCACAATAGCCAATGGAAAAGAAAAAGAACTACCGACAAGACAACTCTTTTAATAACATGGAGTCAATAAAGACTGTAGTAGGCTTTTAAACCTATTCAGATGGCAGCGATCTCGATGTTACGCCCGGCTTGAGGCCCTATGCAGCCCCTGAAAGATGCCGTTGAATATTGGAATCGGGAACGACGCCGGGTGGGGAACTTATCGGTGGCCTTTGCAGTATCAACCGCCTAGGTTTGCCATTAATCCCTTTCTGGGTCAGCCCTGGCTTTTTTAATGCATCGGTTTTTGTTTATTTAATGACTTCTGAATAGAATTATGCTCAACTCACCACTAACTCTTTGGAATTATCTTTGGACTTGCTGTCAAGCCTACTTGACCCAGTGGGTACACAAGCAGCCCCAGGAAGGGGGCCAGGCCAGTACCTGGCCTGGGGAGGCCGATGCTCCTGATCTTGATCAGGTGTTTGCGAATGGGCAGGCTCCTGAATAACCTGATCATACAGAGCTATTGTCTGCTTGTAGGAGGTTTAAACCTAAAAAAACCCCCAACTGGGTAGCGGGGGATTTTCATAGTAAAAGGTGCCAAATCTGTTAATTATCACTCCGCTGCGTCCAGTTCACCTCCTCCTGCATGGCCTTGATGCGTTCCTTGAACTTGAGCTTCCAATCAGTTGTCTTTACTACCTGAACCAAACCGGGCAATCAGGGCTGAATCTCGCATGGTTCCTTCTGGCTGCTTTTCTACATAGTGTTTGAGCCAGGCTTCGCGGTTAATGATGTCCAAAAAGCTAAGATTTGCCTTCGCGGGAACTCTGGGCATAACACCCAGATAGTTCGTACAATGAAACAAAACAGGAGTGATTAGCTTTCCTTCAACCTCTTTAGGGACTACCGTAAATACATTGATGTGAGCCGGCACACTGTACGGCACAAATAGAAAGTCCGCCAGTTGGGCATGCTTAGACAGGGGAAGAAGTACCTTCTGATTGTCAAATTCGGCGAACGCATTGATCAAAAACTGCCATCCCTCAGCCTGACCCGAAATAAACACTTCACCATCTTTATTACAGCCCAGTAGGGCTATTCCGCCCTGAGTCAGTGGGGGACCACACAGTAGCCCCCCTTCGCTGACATCAATAATTA
>NZ_WPIN01000042.1 GCF_009754945.1 Spirosoma arboris | reverse complement strand
CTCTTGATAGCTTATCGAGTTTACTGGTTACCTTCATACAATCTCTAAAAACGGAAAAATTGGTAGCCTCTTCGGTTTGAATAGAATCTTTCAGGCGGGAAACTCGGTCAGCTAATTGATTGATCTGGTCTTTAAAATCCATGAGGAAGGAAGATATAGTGTGATAGGTCACAAAGTATATCCATTATCACGGTGACTCATTAAAACTTAAACGCTTGCTTTTATGCAACCCAATGTGTTGCTTTTAATGACTCAGTGCTTATATTTACCATTATAATTTTTAAGCAATGGCAAAGGAGACGCTATCACTCAGACTTCCCGGAGACAGTTTGTCTCAGATTGAAGAACTTAAACCTTTATTTGGTCCTAGTGCTGCTAAAGTAGTAGAGCGAGCAATTGCTTATTTGCATGAAAACAAGATAGCAGTGGCCGAAATAGATCATCAACAACGAATTACTCGATTAGGCTAAAAGTAAAGTTGCTTTAAATCTAACAGAGTTTAATATTTTTAAATTAGCAACACATTGTGTTGCTTTTTGCGTTTAAAGCAGCTAATATTGCTAAGTATTTCAAGAATATATAAGAGGCTGTATAGTACCGATGAGGTTGCTCGCTGGACTGTATGATCTAAGTTGAAACAGTATAAAACAGTAAACCCCGCACCAAAAGCCTGCAAGCGATCATGGTTCGGGGTCCTGTGGTCAACCATTTAAACCTTCATTCAAATGTCAACGGGACAAAAGTACTCGGGGAAAGGGGATTCTACAACCCTTCCTGAACAAACGGTTAAAAACGAGCTACAGGCGGCAGTCATTGCCGCTATGTCGGCAAACGACGGTGCAATAATTATCCCCAGAGCCTATGGAGGAAGCTCCCGACCTCCTGTCAAAATCCAGGCAAATGCCTTTGTTGACTCTTTGGGGGACTTCGCCTATCTGGTTGAGGTTCGCCAAGCCGTGCGCGCCTGGTTTTGCTGCTACATCCCGGATGATGTACATACCAGTGTGCCGGGTCCTGATCTGGGCAGGAGTACGACCTTGTTTCAGCATCTGGATGAGCTCCTCAATGATCTGATGGTATCCGCCTTTGAGCGGGTATTGGAAGAGCAGTAGCCCAACTAGGACTCACCATCACAAGGCTTTTCTTAAGAAACCTTTTGCCCTCTGACTCAGAAGGGGGAGCTTAAGCCAATCGTCAATTTTTCATTGTCTCACGCCCAAATAGACTTGGGCCTAATTGCACCTATAACTATGAACAGCCTTGTCTTCCGGCATCAACCCATGAAGTCGCCATTATTTCAGTTTCGTAAAGGAAGAGCCAAAAAGAAATTTCATGCCAGTACGCCCGACGGTAAGCCTGATCACGACGGTACAGTCTGCGTGGTGCTGACTATTAACAATATTCGCTACGGTCCCTATGCGACCGACATCTATACCTTTCATCAGATCTGGAAAGCCCGCAGCCAACCGCGCCCATCCGAAGCCGTTATTCAGCTTAATGAGCAGATGGTCAACTATGCCAATTTCTTGAAAGAAGTTTATACCGCCTTATTACATCAGTGCCGCATTGAAGGCGAAGTAATACCGATCAACGGCGAAATGGTCATGGGCGCTATGACAGTCGAAAGGAAGCGATTAAAAGGGGAAACGGTCGCTCAGCTCCGGGCCCTGGACATCAAGCAAGGCAGTGCCTATATAACCCTGCCTGAGCTCTACAAGGAGTTTATGATCGCCCGCAAGCGCGACATTGAGGATAACCGGCAGAAGCGAGTAGATGGCCAGATTTCAAGGTCCACTTACGATACTTATCCCAAACGGTGGGTCATGATTGAAGCCTACCTGAAGCATACCGGTAGACGGGATATTCCGGTGGTGGGTATAAAAGCCAAGTGGGGTGAGAAGTTAAAAGACTTCCTAAAGACCTACCGGCAAAAGAATGGTAAACTCTACCAGATGGTGAGCATCAACAAAAGCCTTTCGCTGATGAAAATGTTAATGAGTTTTGCCAAAAGACAAGGGCACACGGATAAGATGCCCCTGGATGAATTATCGTGTCGGTCAGGATCATCGGCTAAACCAAAGCCATTGACCGACGCTCAGATGCAGCATCTGGAGACGGTTTACCTGCCGCCTAATCTCCGCCATATCTGCGATAGCTGGCTGATTGCCGCTGAACTATGCCTGCACTATTCGGACTACAAGAAGCTACCCAAAATGACATTCATTACCCAGCCAGACGGTCAGCGATATATTCAGCACGACCGAAGTAAACAGCGCGGCACGGAACTTCTCCAGACGGTGGATATAACGCCCCGTGCCGAGCGGCTACTGGCTAAATACGATATAAAGAAGCTGTATTACAAATCCAGTGGTGACTTTGCGGACTATCTTAAAATCATCGCGATACGGGCCAACCTAGTTGATCGGGACGGCAATATAATTCCTCTCCAATTTGGACAGGGACGCGATACGGGCTTGACCAGCCGGGTAATTAGGGGCGCTAATGCGCTGCAACTAACCAAGATGGGAGGTTGGGCCAACCCTCGGGTAGCAAACCGGTATGTAGGCTTAGACGTCGAGGTGGTTCAGGGCTTTGCCCGTCAGCACCTGTCCTCCATTGGTTAATGGATGCAGTCTTTCATGTTTAGCCATCCGGCTAGTAGTTAATCTTAGCAACTAATCAATATACTATTATGAATCACTATTTGAAGTGTGCCGACCAACCCATGTATGTCCGTTTTGAGTTTCGAAAGAATCAACGCCAAAAATGTAGTAAATATCAGGGCGGTACAGTTCCATCTGAAATGCCGGGTAAAGTTTATGCCACTCTCATTATCGGGACCATTTACGATGAGATAACGGGCAATACGCGGGGTATCCCCTATGGACCTTATGGAACGAAAATTACCACCACAAAAGGGTTGTGGGATCTTCGTCGATCACTTCGTCCCACCCCCGAAGTTCGGGAACTTAATCGCCAGATTAGCTCAGTTCAAAATGAGCTCGAAGTCGCCCACGCAGAGTTGTGTCGTCAAATAAGAGAACAGCAAACCGGGCTCATTATCAATGGACCCATGGTTCTCGACATCTGGAAGCGTCTCAAGTCGGTCAATCCCGTGACCCTAGCGGAGGTCTACGGTGAATTCATCGCCTGGAAGAAAAGCATGATCCAGCCCAATCGACGCATCCGTAAACCCGAACAGATTTCGCCCGCCACTTTCAAAACCTACCCCAAATGGTGGGTCTTGATTCAGCAGTTCCTCCACCACAAAAAGCAGTTACGAATGCCCGTTATGAACGTTGAATACGCCATCGCGACCAACCTGGTCGAGTGGATGGTGAAGCAACATACCTCCCGGGGAGCTAAAACGAAGACTTACGCCCAGTCAAGCATCAGTAAGACCATCAAGCTCCTAAAAATGCTACTAATCTACGCCCAGAGCAAGGGCTACGTTCGTTATAATGTATTGGCGACCTTCTCCATTCCGGCGGGTTCTCCGGCTGATCCCAAGCCTTTGACTGAGGGGCAAATGAACCAGCTCGAAACCGCTGAGTTACCACCTGCGCTACGCCATCAGTGTGATAGCTGGTTAGTAGCCGCCGAACTTTGTCTGCACTATGCTGACTTTATGGAGTTACCCAACATGAAGTTCGTTACTTCTGAAACCGGTAAGCTATTTATTCAGCATGACCGGGCCAAACAGGCCGGTACTAAGCTGATTCAAACTGTAAATCTAACGCCACGTGCCCAACGTTTGCTGGACAGATATAATGGTCCTACTGGCCTGTACTACGGCAGTAATTCCTATTGGAGCAAGATACTTAAGCGGATAGCCCGAGAAGCCGATCTTCGGGATGAACAAGGTGATCTGATTAGTTTGCAGTTTGGCCAGGGACGGGATACGGGTTTAACGCAGCGAGCTATTCAAGGAGCCACCAGTGTGCAGTTGTCGAAGATGGCTGGGTGGTCGAAAACAGGTCAGGCAGAGCGCTACGTGGCGAATCCGGTAGCGATTGTGGAAGCCTTTGCCAATACCCTAAAAGCGCAGCCCGAGCCAAGACCTGATAAACCTTTCACTCAGATCCATAAAGCTTCCTAAGTCATGTATAAACACTCACGCCAACCTATGCAGAACATACGGTTCGACATCCGTAAAGCTCAGCAGACAAAACAATTTATGACTGGTTCCGCCGACGCTAAGCCAACTTACGATTCCTTAATTGAAGTTAGTTTTTGCATCAACTCCGTTCGCTACGGTCGTTATGCAACTGGTATCCGAACGTTTCGTAGTATTTGGGAAGGGCGAAAATCGGTCCGGGTCAGCGCCGAAAGCAAAGCGCTCATCAATCAACTGGCTGCTTATGAGCATTTACTCGAATCGATTCATGCCGACTTACTGTCAAAAGGCGAGGCCATAACGGGCGATTTACTTATTAAGATTGCCAGAAACGAAGAACTGGGTGGCCTCGCCACCCTCGCTTCGGTATTTGCCGAGTTTATGACGGCTCGTAAAGCGATGATTGAGCCTAATCGTAGGCTTCGGAAGACGGACCAGATTGCGGAGCAAACCTATAAGTCCTACACGAAGCGGTGGGCTATGATTGAGCTGTATCTGAAGCATGATAAAAGAAATACCTTCCCCATTGGTGCAATCAATTATGGGTTTACAACTCGGCTTAAAGAATTTCTGGTCGCCTATCAACCCAAAGAAAAGAAGCTTTACGGCTCGGCTACTATCAACAAGGCAATCTCATTCCTGAAAATGCTGGTTACCTACGCTCAAAGTAAGGGATATGTTGAGGCAAATGTAATTACTAGCTTTGCCTGTCGGGGCGGCTCAGCAGCCAATCCAAAGCCCCTGAGTGAAGAGACGCTCGACTATTTAGAGAACTGCCCATTACCAGATCGCCTGCGACTGATCTGTGATTCATGGCTGATTGCAGGTGAACTATGTCTGCACTACTCGGATTACAGGAGTCTGCCGACTATGCGCTTTGTTTCCTATCAGGGCGGCACCTATATTCAAAATGAGCGAAGTAAGCAGCAGGGTACTAGTTTGGTGCAGACGGTGAACGTGACTGCTAGGGCAATCCGATTATTGGCTAAGCATGGTGGACCCAGGGGGCTATACTATAAAACGAGTGGTGCCTTTTCGAGTGCGCTAAAGCAAATAGCTTATCTAACGAACTTAAGGGATAGGGAGGGCAATTTCATCGATCTGCAATTTGGTCAGGGACGAGACACGGGTCTGACTAGTCGAGCCCGGCAGGGAGCCAATGCAATTCAGCTGAGTAGTAGGGCTGGCTGGAGTAATCCCAGGGAGGCTCGGAGATATTTAGGGGATGCGTTGGGCATTGTGGCTGGGTTTGTTGAACGAAGTGGTAGCGGGCATGAAACCCCAACTTCTCCAATTCCCTTCTCTCACATCTACAAAGCCTCCTAATCGCTATGGAAAGGATGAAACCATCCTCAGGAGACCCCCGCGATTGCTACGACTTCGAGACGCTCTGGCAGTGGGTGGAAGACCTTCAGGAACTAGCCACTGTTCAGCAAGAGTTGGTAACGTGTAGTAACAAGCAGTGCTATATAGCAGATAAGCTCTACCGGCAACTGGATGAGAAAATAACCCTACTGGAACAGAAAGCAGCCTTGCTGTCGGAGAAGCTAGATTTACTACTGGAGCGTATTGCTCAGTACGAGATTGCGTTTTCGGCCGCGTCGATCAATGATGTACGGCGGTTGAATTGACGATGCAAGTACTTGCCACTCAAAGAAAGCCAGTCCTCTCCCGGCTGGCTTTTTATTATTTCCTGACTGATTTTACTAACGCTACCCGAGCCAGAGTACCCTTCGCCCGGACCGAGTTCATTTGGCTCCGATTCGCATGTATGCGGGCATAAGTATTAATCTCTTTGAGGGTGTTACCGGCCTGGTATATCAGGTAAACCACCAGGATATAGCGCGCCGCCTCCCAGCAAATGTTAGTATCTTTGCGCATCTGTTCACTTCAGCTTATGGGTTTACTCGTGAAGGTGCGAGGAATTTGGGAGACAGCCAAATAATCTATCATCTGGGCTTCTCCGCTGACAACCTAGAACACCGGTGTAGGCAGTGTAGCAAATGCAAGCAGTAAAACATCGTTTATTTTTATCTGTTATTTCACATTACAAGGGAGCATTCCCAGAATAGCCTACCACTACCAAAGCCTGGCATATCCGTGACAGGTCTAGTTGCGTTTAGTTTCTAGCGGATTCCGTTCCACCGGGGAAGGCTTCAGGCCCCCTTAGCCTCCTGGCTGAGGGGGCTTTTAATGCTTAAAACAAGAGCGTCACCGCATACTCAATCTTTTCCAGAAGGGCCATTAAGGCCGCTTCCATCCTGGCTAGATCACTACTGGGATAGACCTGGCGTAACCTGCTTAACTCCGTTCGAGCCTGCTGATCCAGCACTGCCCAGGCATAGGTTTGATTGGCATTCTGGGGATGAATCAAGTGTAAATGCTGAAACAATCCCTCCAGGCGGGCAAAAGCTGATTCGATTTCGGAGAGATCAGGCTGAAGGCTAAGGGTTTGAATATGGTCATTCTGAGCTATGATCTGAGCTAGCAGAGTGGTCATCGTGCAGGGGATTGGGGTACGAAACAATTAACTAGAAGCGGTAAAGACGCCCGCTATAATCTAGTCATACGTCAAATCAAGCCGGATAGATTCTTAACGTGAGCTGATTAACGGAGGAGGCCTCCCGCTGGCAAGGGGTGAATACGAAGTTTGTGGTAGGAAATTCGGGTAAACAACTCGGCTTCTGATCGGTTACTTTTTAGCTGATTCGAGTCTGAGCGGTGCTTTCTCCATCAGCAGGGTAGTGAACTCTAGCCGCCAAGGTCGGGTCAAGGCCTTAGGCTGGTCTGAGCGAAGCGATAAGTTGACCTCATCTGCCTCCATGCCTTTCTATCTAAAGCCTTTACTGCCCAATACCCCTGATCTGGGGGCCTGGCCCCCGCTTCGGGTTTACACCAACAATACGGGTGCGCAGTGGCTGTCGGTAGCGGATTTGGTTTATTTAGAAGGGGAAGCCAATTACACCTGGCTGCATTGGGCCAATGGTCGTCGATTGTTAGTGACCACGACGCTCAAACGAGTGGAGGCTCAGTTACCACCGGCTTACTTCCTGCGTTTGCATCGTCGGTATGTGGTCAATCGGCAATTCATTGAGCAAGCCAAGCTCACGTTTGGTAAACCGATGGTTCATCTGGTTGGCGGCATGCATTTACCCATTTCCCGCCGTCGCTGGATGGTGCTTCGTTCGCAATTCACCCTGCGGTAGCCTCTCTGGTGAAACTGTTAGGCAGGTTAATGACAAGCGAGTTTGGTGATAAATAGGTCCTAAGTTGATTGATCATCGGCTGATCATCTATAAAATGAGCTCTTAGACGACTAGGCGGCTGGTGGCGGAGTTAATTCATGACCTAGTTTCCTGACCCGGGTTGGCGCCACAGTTTTGACGACCCCACTTTCGTCGAGCTTGATGGTCAATCGCCCATAACTGGTCCAGCCAAGCACCACTGCTTCACTCCGGCTCCTCAAGAAGCCTTTCACCATATTAGCTACACTGACGCGATCACCGGCAGAAAAGATAGGGTTCATAGATAGAGGTTTAGCTAGGGTAAGATACAAAAAAGTTCGATAGCATAGCGATTCTTCCCGTCTTTTGCCCAAACCCTTTGCTGTTT
>NZ_WPIN01000041.1 GCF_009754945.1 Spirosoma arboris | reverse complement strand
ATTGTCTGGTTGTTTTAAGATACTACAATTGTCCGATTTTCTCTACTTTATACTGGAACGCTTTGGCGGGGGGAGGTCAGTTTGAAGACTTTCTAAATCACTCACTTGAATGTGCAATCAAAAAGTACAATGCAAAAGTCCTAATTATCGACAATCTTGCCTACCTAAGGAATGAGACAGAACGAGCCAAAGATGCTTTGCCATTGATGAAACATTTGAAAGCATTAAAAAGTCGTTACGGATTATCTATTCTCTGCCTGGCTCATACCCCTAAACGAGATTTGACAAAACCTATCACTCGAAATGATCTTCAAGGTTCCAAGATGCTCATCAATTTTTGTGACGCCTGTTTTGCAATCGGTGAAAGTACAAAGGATAAACAAATCCGATACATCAAGCAAATAAAAGAAAGGAACACTCCAAAACTTTATGGTGACGATAATGTGATTGTCTGTCAAGTCAATAAGCCGCTCAATTTCTTGCAGTTTGAATTTTTGACATACGGCAATGAACAAGAGCATTTACGTCATCAAACTGAGCAGGATAAAGCAAACAGGCTGCAAGAAGCTTTGGAAATGAAGAGACAAGGTCTATCAAACGTTTCGATTGCCAAAAAATTAAACGTTTCTGAGGGCGCCGTCAGAAAGTGGGTTAAGCAGGATGAAGCCACAAAGAAACCATAAAATCGTACTATTCGTACCGTACGAACGGTACGAATAGTACGACCAAACACCATTTAGCATGTCACCAAGCTCCAAATTCGACCACTTGGAAACCGATTTTGGCACAGCCATTTTATCGGAGTTAACGGGCCAGTTTCTTATTCGAAATCAACAGCCAGTTAGGCTATTTGATACTACCCAACACTCGGCTGAATATTATTTCCGGTCTGATAAGCAAGGAAAACCGTATATACAGGACTTCGCACTGAGTAAGCGTTATTATCCTATAACTGCTTATAGTCAAGTATTTAAAATACCTTACCAGACTGCCTTATCTGAACTATGCCAGCAATATGGTTTAAACAGTAAAAGAGCCTATAGGCACCGATTAGATCAAATCCGGCCAGTTAAATTACTTAATACTACCTATTTACCAGTTGATTTATATCAATTATGCCGAATACAAATCGAGCGAAATGGTTTTTATCAATATTTGTGCTACTTCCTCGGCCAGTCAATGGCTGATCAACAAATTGAGCGCTATTGCATCGGCACATCGCACCGATGGCAATATGAGCACACATTTGCTACCTGCTTCCCTCAGTTTGATATTGAGGGTAATTTACGACAGATTAAGGTTATGCCTTTCCATCCTATTACCGGACGCAGAGCTAGAACCAATGACACAGTTTACAAATGGAATGAACGTAATCAACTTTATGAATTGGACTCAGCTGAAAAGGTATGGTTTGCGGGCAAGAAATTGACCACAGACCATATCACAAATTTACAACAATGCTATTTTGGAGAGCACCTATTACGTGATAAAACCAAACCAGTGGCTATAGTTGAGGGCGAATCAACAGCCATAGTATGTTCGGCAATTTGGCCACAATATATTTGGATAGCAACAGGTGGTTCTACAGGCGGTAAGTGGTATAATCCAGACCGATTTAGCGTCTTAAGTGGACGAGAAGTTGTCATATGGCCCGATAGTGGTAAGTATGAAGAGTGGCGTTATCGAGCGCAACCCTTGCGAAAACTTGTTAGGTCCTTAATGGTAAGCCGTTACCTTGAAGACAAAATTCCTTTCAGTAATAATAATGTTGATCTTAGGGATTTGTTAACGTGGCCTCGATTCATCCTTTCTGATGGCACAATTATTTACGGAGAGAAGCTTTAATCAACTATTCAGAATAACCCTCTACAAACTGAATCAAGTTGTAAAATGCTTTAGACGAAGTGTCGTATCAATCTTTCAGTAAAAATTAAAGTATTCTAATTGGTTGCATCAGTTAAGTCAGTTGTAGTATAAATTCCCAATTCCGTACACCAATCCGTATACCACCTAAAAATCGAAAGCCGCAACCAATTGATTGCGGCTTAATTATGTGCCGAAGGCGAGACTCGAACATACTTAATTTATATATTTTCTCCAATTGCTAAATAAGCACAAAAACAGCTCCTATTTAATCAGAATGGGCATTTTTACTGTACTCAAGTATTAATCTAGAATAAGCCTGATTAAAATAAATTAAGTAATACCGTACACCAATCCGTACACCGATTATCTTTGGTGTACGGAATAAAAGACTCAAACCTGGTGTATGCCTCGCTCATCTGACTCCCCTGTTACTTATTTCCCACGCGACCCGAAAGCCAAGAAGCCGACGCCCATTACCTGTGCTATCCGGTTCGATAATCAGCGCATGAACATCGGCACTGGCTTTAAAGTAATGCCTACCCACTGGAACGATACCAAGCAGCGAGTTAAGAACGTCGTTGATGCTATAGATAAAGGCCAGATCAATGGCTTTCTCGACCGGCTAGAGAAAGAGATTGCCGCGATTATCATTGACCTGAAAGCCAAGCAGGTAGCGGTGACAACAGAAATTGTCAAACAGCGAATTAATAACTATCTGAATCCAGTCGTTGAAGTTGAGAAACCAAAGACACTTCTGGATTTCGTACAATGGTATATCGACACCTGCCCTACTCGCTTGGTACGCGGCTCGAAAGCCCGAACAGGAAGGTTTATTTCACCCGATACCATTCGACGTTACCAGACGACATTGAATGGCTTGAAAGCCTTTTCTAAGACATACCCACGCCCTCTCCTATTTGACAACATCGACGCAGCTTTCTACAAAGCATTCACCGCCTGGCTTGTGGGGAAAGACTATGCGACTAACAACGTCAGTAAATACATCGAGAATGTAAAGGGATTCATGAGTGCAGCAGTTGACGAAGGGTTCACGACTAATATGGCCTATCGTAAGTTTGCCAATCTGCGTGAAGATGCTGAAAACATCTATCTAACTGAAGCTGAGTTGCAACGCATTTTCGAGCTTGACCTAAGCAAACAGGCTGTCGGCATGACTGTAGTGCGCGACCTATTTATTTTTGCAGCCTGGACAGGTTTACGGTTTTCCGACTTCTCTACTCTTCAACCTGAACACATAAAGACCGATGAGGCTGGTAATCAATATCTCGAATTACGCCAGCGCAAGACGGGCGGGCGGGTGCAAATACCAATCGTACATGAAGCTGTCACCCAGTTACTGGCAAAGTATAAGAATCAATTACCAACTGGTATCTCAAACCAACGAACAAACGATTACCTAAAAGAGATTTGCCAGTTGGCCGAAATCAACGAGCGAATTTTAAAGCACGTTACCAAAGGCGGCAAGGCTGTTGTGAAGACTTCAGAGGGTTGGGGAAAGATGTCGCCTGGCGTTGAAAAATGGACTCTTGTGACTTCACACACGGCCCGAAGAAGCTTTGCCACTAATATGTTTAAACGAGGCATGCCCACAGTTTTAATCATGAAGCTAACCGGACACAAAAAGGAAAGTGAGTTTCTAAAATACATTAAAATTGATGCAGCTGAGACGCTTGATTTAATGCGTCAGTATCTTGGACAGAAACCAGTACTGAAGATTGTTGTTTAGTTAAGGCGCTATACTATTATAAAGAACTTAACAAACATAAACAGCTATAATATATCACACTTCAACTATCCGTTACTTTTTGTCTTCCTATAATAAAGCGCATCCAGCATTATAAGCTAGATGCGCTTATTGTTTTACGCAAAATACCTCCCATACAAATTGCCCACTGTTAATTATTTTAAAGTTGCACAGGGGGGTTGTTACACCTCGCCCTTATACCGGTAAGACCTTCGCAGTATGAAGAACGTAACACACTTCATACAAAACAACATGAATACGCTTGATGAGCAGAAACCTCTCACTGCCAGCGAAGCTGCTAAGTTTTTAAGCATTTCGCTAAGGACATTTTATCAACACCTTCCTGCAATAAAGCATGCAAGAAGGTTTGGGAAAATCTATGTACAACGGGCTGATCTATTGGCCTATTTAAACAATCAGGAAGCCAATGTCGCCATCTAACCCAAATCCATTCGATGATATTGTGTATCGCTTGATGGGTATAGAACGGGGGCTATCTGATCTGATGGAAAAGCTATCTAGCACTCAAAAAAGTGATGATGCAGATGAACTGTTAACACCTGAAGAAACAGCTCAAACACTAAAAGTCAGCAAGGTTACAGTCTGGGATTGGAGCAAACGTGGAATCCTCAATCCTCGACGTATAGGTAACAAAGTTCGATACCTTCGTTCCGAAGTGCTGTCTGCTGCCAGACCGAAAGGAGGTGTTATGAAATGACAGCCCGACAAAACTCACGAATAACAGACACCTTTAGCGAAGATGACGATGACTTGCCTTTCGGCCCATCTCCTGGTAGCAATAAAACACTGCTTTCGTTTGAAGTAGCCAAGGAAGTAAGAGCCGCTGGCTTCTCAATCTGGTTGATTCAAAAATTTGATTACGGGTTGCTTTTCCGGTGCTCCGCCCATGGTCGTCAGATACGCGTGATTCTACCAACCATGACTCAAACCATTGGTGATCCTGTCTATGAATCAAACTCACGTTTGCATATAGCTACAAGTATCGCTGGTCTCCGCTCATTCCTAACAATGCAGTCCTGATTTACCCTCTACAGTAGGAAACAACTGATAGTTTCAGCCTGCACCCATAAAACGAAAAACGGGTCGGCAGCCCCTACAGCCCCGACCCGTTAAAACTCCTAAAGACCATGCAAGATACTCATTCACAGCTTAATAACCAAGCCACATATCCTGTTTTTACTGGGCAGGATGATCGCCTGATTGAAGCGTCGATTGATCACAAAGAAGATACCCAGTATGACGTTGATATAGATGGGTACGATCCCAGTCAATTCGAGCGGCAATCGTGCCAAAGCACAAAGAACATTTCCGAAGAATGGTCTGCTCCCCAGCCCATCACAACGAATCTACTTGATGTTCTGCCAATGGAAGCAGAGATGATTCCCGAGCCTCTGCGCCCCTGGCTAACTGACATTGCTTACCGGATGAAATGTCCCCTGGATTTTGTGGCAGTAGCAGCCATCACTATGTTCTCCTCCTTGATCGGCACCAGGTTGACAATTCAGCCCAAAAATCGTGATGACTGGACTATTGTATCTAATGTGTGGGGAGCCGTCATTGGCGATCCATCCACAATGAAAACTCCTTCTGTTAACGAGGTTTTCAGGCCACTCAATCGGATTAGCACTGAAGCCCGAGAGCAGTTTGAAGAGGAACAAAAACGGTACCAACAAGAACAGATGACCTATGAACTCCAAAAGAAAGTGTATCAATCGCAGGAGTTGGATCGCCTAAAAGGTAAACCATCAACGGATCCAATAGGCTACCCCGAGACACCAAAAAATCCAACCGAACGGCGCTTTATAGCGAACGATCCCACGATTGAAAAGCTGGCCGATTTACTCAATGAAAATCCAACGGGAATACTAGTTACTCGGGATGAGTTAATCGCCTTAATCGCTGCCTGGGATAAATCTGGGCGAGAACAAGATCGTGCGTTTTACTTGGAAGGTTGGAATGGGAATGGCTCAATTATCATTGACCGAATGGCCAGAGGAACTACCCACGTCAAAAACGTCTGTATTACCTTATTCGGAGGGATTCAACCGTCAAGACTACTGGGTTACCTAAAGGCGGCCACTGAACACGATAATGATGGGTTTGTGCAACGGCTACAACTAGCCGTCTTCCCTGACAAGGCGGCCTGGGCCTACACAGACGAATTTCCAGATAAAGCGGCTAGAGATAAGGCCTTTACTCTGATTAAGCAAATTGTGCAATCTGATTTTGCGGCCATTGCCTATCCTGCCAACGAGTACAATCGACTACCTTATACACGCTTTGATGAACAAGCTCAGCAGGTTTTTAAGGACTGGCTAGTCAAGTGGGAAACTCAGGTATTGCCTAATGAGAGTGGACTACTCCAAGAGCACTTTACGAAGTATCGCTCACTGGTACCTTCGTTAGCTTTAATCTTTCACGTACTGAACTGCGAGTCGAATCCAGTGGAAGCCTCGGAAGCGCCAAAGCGCCTTGTTTCGATTGAAGCGGCTAGAATGGCAATTCGATGGTGTGAGTATCTCCAATCCCACGCCAGACGAATCTATGGGCTCTTAGACACTGTCAGTGCCACTGCGGCTAAAGAACTCCTACGACATCTGAAAAAAGGGGATCTGAAAGACGGCTTCAAGGTTCGAGACGTAATGAAAAAAGGGTGGGCTAACCTCAATACTACGGCAAGTGTTGATTCGGCACTGGCTGAGTTAATTGACCGAAATTGGCTTAAAGAGGTAGTACCCACGCCACCGATGACCGGCAGACCCGAAGCGCCACACTATCTGATCCACCCACAAATTATTTCACAAGATACATAGTACACCTACCGGCAAAACCGGCAAAAGTAGTTATGCCGGTTTTGCCGGTAGGTGTACTACAAGTTTTCAAAAAAAACTATGGCTACCTACTTACCAACCCAGAGTGTGCTGAATGTAGAGGTGTCCTGCTTTGCCAACTATAATACGCCTAGTAATCCAAAGCCTGTTAACCTCTACTTGTGGCTGACGAATGCCAAATACCGGGATAGAGTACTGACAATACGGGCAGAGTCAGACAAGCTAAAACGGGATGCCCTCAAAGCGACCTTACCCGCTATTACACCCAGTGGCGTATTTACCTATCGCCAAGCATCAAGCCTGGTGCCGGGCAGCCATAGTGGGCTTATCCAGTTCGATATTGACTTCAAGGACAACGCGCATATACGTAATTATGCTAATCTGAAGGTCCAACTTGGTAGACTTCCCTTTGTGGCCTATTGTGGTTTGTCTGTTTCGGGTACGGGTTACTGGGGTCTTGTTCCCATTGCTCATCCCAAGCGGCATGGCCAACATTTCGACGCCTTACGCCGGGTATTTGCCCACTACAGAATCAATTTGGATGATAAGCCGAGGAACGTGGCTAGCCTACGCGGATACTCCTACGACCCTGAAGGGTATTTTTCTGAGAAGGTAATGCTATTCGAACTCTATGATGAGCCTCAATCGGTACCAGTTAGGCAGTTCAGTCAAACGAAAGATGCCGATACCGAACGACAACGGGTAGAAGTCTGTATTGGTGAGATTAGCCGACGCAACATTGACATTACCAGTGGCTATAACAATTGGTATGCTATCGGCTGCGACCTAGCAAGCACCTTTGGCGAGGGTGGACGGGATTATTTTCACATTGTTAGTCAGTGCCATCCTGAATACCAAATTACTTCTTGTGACAAGCAGTACACGCATTGCCTTCGTAGCTACAAAGAAGTACAGCTAAAGGCATTTTTCGGACGTTGTCGGGATGCGGGCATCACCTGGAAGGAACTACTACCCCATGAGCCAGTCAATCGGATAAGCTTGTTGAAAAATAAGTCAAAAACATGTAGTACAGTTACCGGCAAAACCGGCAAAAGTACCGATGAGCCAAGTAACCAAATTCAAACGTTACTAAGTGAACCTGTGGCCAGGGAAGTTGCTCCATTTAAACCACCTATTATTAGTCTGGTTGATACATCAATTTCGGAGACATGTTCTCCTCCAGCTACAGAGAAAACGCTGCAAAATGAAGGGTTAATCGAGATATTGACTGTTGAACCAGAAAGGTGTTGCGCATCAGAATGTGAAGAACCTAACCTAGTAGGCAGAAAGCCAATGATCAGTGCGAAAAATTTTCACGAATGGCAGTGTCAAGACTCGTATTTCAGTCAGATGGGGGTACCTACTAAATGCAGCGAGGATAGCCTATGAACCCTGGATTAATCTAAAAGACTCGCACAAAAAAGCAGACTATTGTTGCTTAAGGTCACATAATTCACCTTTCTTAAGCCCGTTCAGCCATTCATAGCGAACGGGCTTAATCTTGGTCGTTTTTCTTGCACAGCCCCCTTGCTACACTCTTTGGCTAAGAGTTGACAACCTTTGTCAGGGAGAAGTAGACAAAGAACACATGAAGAATAATCACAACGATAACCCTTTTTTATCAAAAAAAGAGGCCGCACTTTTTTTAGGTGTATCCGGTCGGACTCTTTGCCGACATCGCTCAGAAATTGGCTTTATACGTCGTTTTGGGAGACCTTATTTCCATAAAGCCGATTTAATATCCTACCTAAAAGCAGGCAAGTCCCATGAATAATCCAACACCCAGTCAGCTCCTGGAAAGGCCCATCCATAGTGATGCGATACGAGATTTCTTAAATAATGGCGACACTCGCTATGGGGAACTCTCCGTACTGAATGGAGCTAGCCCTCTTGTTATCGCTCATTTAATTTTTGCAGACCGGGCAGATCGAAATCTGAGGAGGTACCTCAGTGGATGCAATTATGCAATGTTCGCTCTACTCGATGAGTTAAACGGACTCATTGCGTATCATCCACCCCTAGCCAAACTGCTAATTCGATTCGTCTTCGAAAAGCTGGAAAAGGACATCATCAGGCTTGAATTTTATGAGCTTATGCTTGGTATGTATGGACTTGAGGAAGCGAAGGAAATTGTTGAAAGTAGATTAACCACCCCCGCGAAACTCTAAATAGAATTGAAATTTTTAGGTGACTAATAAAATGATAACGAATCCATTGTATGCACCTCAAAACGTTCGTGCCCAGTATCAGGGAGGTATGCCTGCCAGCCTGGCTTTCGCATTGATGCCGACTGATAACTTCGCCCAGAAGCGGGCTGATGCAGCCCTGGCGGTTCAGTACCAGTCGATGGCAATGGGCATAGCTGACCAGGCAGCGGCTGAAAAAGAACGTGCCTTACAGGAGACCCAGAAGTCACTGGGTCTTATCGACCAGCAGAATATTCTGGCTCCCGATATGCGCCGGTTGAATAACCAGTACACGGAGCGGTGGCGTCAACAGATGCAAGATGAAATCACCAACCAGTATGGGGGTGACATTGTTCGGTGGAAGCGGGAGCGGCAGGCATACCATGCGAATCGGTATGAGAACGAACTGAAAGCCTCGACCGATTTCCAGCAGGCGCTGGCAAATAAGACGGCCTATGCCCAGGCAGAGGAAGCCAAGAGTAAGGGTAAATTATTACTGGGTAACTACGATCAGGATTGGTCGGATTATGTCTCCGGCAAAAGTAACAAGCTCAACTACCGGGGCGCGTATGATCCACCGAAAGAGGGGTTTGATTATTTCGATAAGACGTACCATCCGACACTTCCGTTTGGTAGCAAAGGTCGCCCGGTTGAAGTGTCGCAGTCTGACTTGGTTGCCCACCTGTTGAGCCAAGGGCTGACGGGTGAGCAGGCTTCGGACTACATGAATAAGATTGGCTATCAGGGTGGCCGGTACTGGAAGATGGATAGCCAGAAGCCGTGGGACGCCAGCAAAACGGTCTGGGATCAACAGATGGATAAGCAGAAGTTGAATCTCGCCAAGTCCGACTCCGCAGAGACCCGTCGTCATCACCTGGCGACAGAAGCCGCGGAGAAAGCTGCTAAGGGGATTGGAGGGGTGCCAACAATTGTCGATCATATCTACAACCCAATCGGAGCTATACCCTCCTATAAGACCCCTGATGGTCAGACTATCTATGTAAAACCAGGTGCCACAGGCCGGGTTGCAGATGGGATAATTCGAGCGGCAGGTATTCAGCCAGAACAGGATTATGCCTCGTCGGTAGAATTTCTCGATGCGAAGGAGAAGATACCTAACCCAGATTATGACAAGAAGGTCTATTCGTCGCGCCTGAATGAAGTGTATACCACCAATTTCGACCAAAAACTTACCAATAGTATTGCTGGTCAGAAGGGTACACCCAGCCCATTTACCTTTGACAGCGTTGACCCTTCCAAGATTTATTACTACGGGGATAAGCCATTCATTCACGCTGTCGCCCGCATCAATGGGAAACCTCGTAAGGTGGCTGTGCCAATTTCAGATAGCAATTTAACACAGGGTGAGCTGGTCAACCAAGCGGGGATATATAACAGTAAAGAAGAACAACGTCAGTATGGGTCAGATGCTCAAACAATTCCTGCTGGGATGAAACGACGTTTATCTACCCAATCAGACATTAACCGCATTCTAAACCGTGTCAAATAACCTAACTGCAATACCGGGGCCAGTACCTACCTATAAGCCCAATATGCCTGGTATAAAAACATTTGCCGGAAGACTTAATAGCATGGGCTATGAGGGCGATGAAATTCTGAATA
>NZ_WPIN01000040.1 GCF_009754945.1 Spirosoma arboris | reverse complement strand
CTATAAGCGAATGACGAATCGATTATCGAGCCGATTTGGCAAGCGGATGATGCGGCTGCGGTCATCGACGGTTGAGCCGGTTTTGGGTAGTTTGATCAACTATTATGGGCTACGCCAAATCAACACGAGAAGCCGGGAAACTGCGGCTAAGGTAATGTATGTGGCAGCTATGGCTTACAATCTAAAGAAGTACCTACGCTTTACACCAGTTGAACAAAGCGGAATGGTCATCGCTTTACAAGTACCTGATCAGTTTTATTGTATACTGGTTTACTTTTGCAACAGCCACTGCCAATATGTTAACCAAGAGGAATAATTGACTGCCAATAGATTCCCATTTGACCTCTACAGGTTAAGTCACTTTGTTTAAGTTGCTGGATAATGGAATCATAATCTAATCTGTTATTGAGTAGCTTCACCAGGTTGGTAGAATCACTGAAGCGGTCAAATACAAACCTCCAACCCGCATAGTAGCTAAGCATTGAGTAGAGTTCAGAATCAACTTCGTTTCGACCAATCTGATTATTTAAGGTATCTATGATCCGCTTCTCTGCTTGTGGATCAACGTTATCAATACCGCTCAAGAAGGAAGGCTCTACTGAAGAGTACCATTGGAGAAATAGGCCTCGTTTTAAAGCTTCGCTGTCTTTTTGGGCAAGATCAGCATAGAAGCTATGGACTTGCCTGTATTCATCAAATACTCCCCCAGCCTCTAATTGACCTACTTTTACTTCCATTGGACCTTCGGTACTATTGATCTGAAGAAGCAACTTGTTTTCCTTCTCCTCTAACTCATCTACGGTCATACTAAGGGGCTAGAATCTGTTGTATAATCTACAATATGTTTAGAAGCCAGAAACCGGCGAGATATAATAATGGTGAACTGACAGGTTTCATCTACCTTGTGACAAGATAGTGACCATTTGTGTTGTCGCACCATCATTAATGCCGTTTCGTACTTTTCTTCTTAAAGTGCGAAAACAGGAACCCATTTTACCCTAATTTCCTGCCTTAAGCTTCATAGTTGGGCATTTCTCGACAGTTTTATTTTCGTATTTCCTAGAATAGTACGAAAATGGAATTATCCTATTTACGTGAGCGCCTAACTCTATCCCATGGCCAAGCAGTAGAAAGAAGACCTGATAATGGAGCGTATCGCTTAGTACGAGATTGCGTTTTCGGCCACGTCGATTAATGACGTCAGAAGGCTGAATTGAGACCTGCTCAATGATGGGGAATAAACAAACGCTGGCTCTGTGCAGGGCTGGCGTTTTGTATTGTTCATCGCTACAGGTACCAGTGGCTAAAAAGGCGAATTAACCTAGCATTAATTCAGTAAATTACTGCCTGATAGTAAGTCTATTAGATCAGATCTCCTTTTCATCTTAATCGACCTGTTTATGAGGAAGCTAGCCATTTTCGCTATTCTTTTGCAAGTACTTCCTAGCCTACTATTAGCCCAAGGTAACTATCTAGCCAATACCCCGAATAATTCCACGACGGCTACCTATGGCACCTTTAACACCTTTGTTGGACCTTATGCTGGGGCTAGTTTCCATTCGGCGGGGAATCGAAATACAGTCGTGGGTTACGATGCAGGTATTTCCCTGACATCAGGTTCGTTCAATAGTTTTTTTGGGGTGGATGCCGGGGAAAATACCACCTCAGGAAGTTATAATACGTTCGTCGGTAGATCAGCTGGTCTTAAAAATACCACAGGGTATTATAATGTCTTTACGGGTGCTTTCGCAGGGCAGGCTAACACCGCAGGATATAGTAATGTATTTAGTGGCTATCAGGCGGGTAATGTCAATACGATTGGCGGTTCGAACCTATTTGACGGTTATCAGGCGGGATATACCAACACCACTGGCAGTTTGAACGTATTTAGTGGCTGGCAGGCAGGCTATAGTAATACCTCAGGAGGTACTAATACGTTTAGTGGTGCACAGGCAGGCTATAGTAACACCGAAGGAAATGGAAATGTGTTTATTGGCAATCTGACGGGCTCATCCAACACCACAGGTAACTTCAATACGTTTACAGGCACGTATGCAGGTACCAGCAATACCACTGGCGAAAGCAATGTATTTTATGGTTATGGTGCCGGAGCTTCTAACAAGACAGGCTCCAATAACATCATCATTGGTCCCCAATCAGGCACCGCCATTACCACCAGCGATGACAATGTGCTAATAGGCTATAATAGCCAAGCCGACAATGGACTTTACAATGCCATCGCCATCGGTGCAAACAGCCGGGTATCTATTAGTAATGCCTTAATTCTAGGCAATCAAGCTAATGTGGGTATTGGTACTTCAGCACCTACAGCGCGTCTACAGGTGCGTAGTGAGCAATCAAATGAATCAGGTGTTCGGTTTGAACAATTAACCAGCAAGAGTCCTAGCGTGCTTTCTACCGATCAGTTCCTAACCGTTAATGAGCAAGGGGACGTAGTGAAAGGCCGGTATCAACTTAGGATCAATAACACCAGTGAATGGAGTGATAAGGTATTTGCACCGGACTACAATTTGCAATCCTTAGCTGAGGTAAAGAAGTACATCGATGCCAATCAACATTTACCTGGTGTACCCTCCGCTGAGCAGGTAGTACATGATGGTGTTGACCTTGTAAAAATGAATGCGACACTGTTGGAGAAAGTGGAGGAGCTAACTTTATATAGCATTGAGCAGGATAAGAAAGCCCAGAAACAGGAAGAACGAATCGATCAGTTAGAACAACTCCTCAAGCAACTACTGGGAAAGAAGTAGTCTTGTCAATATACCCCTAGGAGGATCAAACGCCTTGACTAATAAGCAGGGCGTTTTTTTATTAACCACTTGCTCAAAACCAGATTAAAATGCCATTAAAATATTGATATAGTGTCTGATATTGAGTCAATTAGAAGAAACTTCTTCTCATCCTAATCAACTGCTTTATGGCTAAGCTCTTCATTCTTGGTATTCCTTTCCTGTTGCTGCCCAGCCTGCTGCTGGCTCAGGGCAACTATGTGGTGAACTCTTCCAACAATTCCAATTCGTCTGTCTATGGCACCTTTAACACGCTGGTGGGACCAGGGGCGGGTAGCAGTGGGAGTTTAACCGGAGACCGCAATACGGTGACTGGCTATAATGCGGGAAGTTCGCTGACAACAGGCCAATGGAATAGCTTTTATGGAGTGGATGCCGGACGCTTCACCACAATAGGGAAAGAGAACGTATTTGTTGGCTTTGCGGCCGGTTTGTATAACACCGAGGGTAATGGCAATACCTACATTGGTGATAATGCAGGACGTAGCAGCACCACAGGTTCAGCCAACACCGCTATCGGTGATGCAGCAGGCTATTCCCTTACGAGTGGAGGGACAAATGTATTTTTAGGCGAAGGCACAGGCTTTTACACCTCGACAGGTACGAGAAATATCTTCATGGGGGTTGATGCAGGTAGCTCTAATCGAACAGGTAGCGAAAATATACTCATCGGGTATTCTACGGGTTTATCATCCACATCAGCCTCTAACAATATATTTATTGGCACCTATAGCGGAAGCTATAACACCAGCGGCTATAATAATGTGTTTATGGGCGATAAAGCGGGCTTCGCAAACACCACTGGTTATTTGAATGCCATTGTTGGTTTTCAGGCGGGTTATTCGGGCAAGACTGCCAATAGTAATAGCTTTTTTGGCTCCTTTGCTGGCTACTCAACCAGTGGTGGTAACAACAATACGTTTGTTGGCTATTCGGCGGGTAGTTCCAATAATTATGGGGCTCAAAATACCTTTATTGGCTATCAGGCGGGCTCCAGTGTTACGAGCGGCAGCAATAATATTATCATTGGCCCTAACTCCGGTACGGCCATCACGACCACGGACGACAACGTGTTGATGGGCTATAACAGCCAAGCGACTGAGGGTATTTTCAATGGAATTGCTATTGGTTCGAATAGTCGAGTGGCTATTAGTAATGCGTTAATTCTGGGCAATAGGGTGAATGTGGGTATTGGGACCTCCGCCCCTCAGCGGAAATTAGAACTTGTTTCAGACGAGGCCGACGAGAGTGGATTACGCCTAACTAACCTAACCAGTCAAAGCAAACCTATCCAGGCAACCGACCAATTCTTAACCGTCAATGAAAAAGGTGATGTGGTGAAAGCTCGTTACCAGCTACGGATCAACAACTCTAATGAGTGGAGTGACAAGGTATTTGCATCCGGCTACCACCTGCAATCATTGACTGAGGTAAAAAAGTACATTGATGCGAATCAGCATTTACCTGGGGTTCCCTCAGCGAGTGAAGTAGTCAGAGATGGCGTCGATTTGGTGAAAATGAATGCCACCCTACTGGAAAAAGTAGAGGAGTTGACTCTATATAGTATTCAATTGGAGAAAGCCGATCAGCAAAAGCAGCAGCGGTTGGAACTGCAACAACAAAAACTACAAGCATTGGAGCAAAAGCAGGCCGAATTAGAACGGTTGCTAAAGCAGGTTTTAAACCAGAAGTAGATACATGCTTATGATTCCTGTCGAACATCATCCGTGTAGGCAGTGTAGGAAATGCAGGCATAAACAACTCTTTTTATTTTTCCCTGCAACGAGTGTAAGCTTATTGGCGGCAACTTGCTTGTTACAGAAGAGACATGAAAAGAGCCTAATGGGGCTTTCGTAGGGTAGTCGAGTGCTCGTTTTTTAAAACGAGTGGGCCTATTCCTCAGCAACTGGATTGCCTGTATCGTAGCCAAGAACAGGTTGCCTATTCAACCAGTGAGCTAATGGTCATGAAGCAAAAACACCAGCCCCAACGAGACGGGCGTTTTTTACGACCGTTAAGTAATGTCAGCTCCTTCAAGATATGGGTTCAGCTGAAAATAGCTTATTTATGGTGTAAATAATAAAGCTTCCCTTACTCAAACCACTAGTAGCTAAACTATGAAAAAGAAATCCTTGATCACAGGTTGGGCAGCCATACTAACACTGGTAACAATGCTGGTCATGAGCGCCTGTGAGCCATCAACTGTTAGCCCTCGCTACGGGGACGATCCACCCGAAAAGCCCATCAAGCCACCAGGTGGTGGCTAGTAAAGTAAAAAGCCTCATTCTCATGAATGGGGCTTTTTACTGACTTGTTGTTACTGATTCTTCGCTTTGTCGTCTAAGCCACAGGATTGCCTTAGCAATCAGTTAACGGTAGATCTTCAACGCTGGTTCTAGTAGGGTCAGCGTTGAAGATCTACCGTTAGCTAATGTGAATTGACACTTTGCCGATAGACTCGTAGGTTATACCTGCATTGGCAACACTGAGTGTTACTTATGGTGTGGATAAAAGTAAAATGCCGACCTAGATCAAGTCGGCATTTTTTATCGCTTTGCCGCCAGCCAGTCTTCGGCGGGCTTTATGACCCGTTCTTCAATCGAAGCAATCAAGCTTTTTATATTCTCATATTCACAAGTCTTAAGTACCCAGAGGTAGTTTTTAAAAAAGGAGAATTGAGCGTATTCCTGCTGAGAGGCCAGGATCAACGGCTGAACGGGTACGGATGGCAACGTTGGCACGATTGCCATCAACTCCTGTGAAATGCTTTTCGCATCGGTAATATCGGCAATGACGAACTTGGCCATGTGCGCCAGTCTAGAAACGGTCTCGGTAATATCGCGACTATTAGGGTTTGTGAAATCGTGGACGATGGGTAGATGGTTGCGTCCCGAAGTGCGTTACGAATGGCATCTAAAGCAGGCTTGCGCTCCTCTGTAAATCGACCTAGAATCAACACTAACTTAGAAGTGATTCCATCAATAGCAATACGTAATTTTTTATTAGAAAGCAGTAAATTGATGATTTGAGCTATTTGAATATCATCAATTCTTATGCTGTTATACATGCTAACAAGAAGATCAGATTAATCCTTTGGTTCTCCTTTTAAATCCCATGCGGATATGCCATATATATTACACCCAGTGAGAATAGCATCTTCTACAATAGTTTCTAATAAAACAGCCTCTTGAAATATGGCACGAGTAAGATCCGCATGGCTAAGATCGGCTCCCCTAAGTCTTTAACCAAGCCCGACAGTACTCGGAATCGGTAATTGGGCGTTCAGGCAATACGGTAATCACATTCCCAGACACGTGCGCCTATTTTTTGTACTTACTGATGGAGTAAAACTACAAAAAGGTGTAGCTAACTAGAACATCACCAGCGCCCAAGGCCGTGGATTACTGAGCTTCATTTAAGTTGACTGTCCCAAAAAAGACGCAAAATAAGCATGCCGATACACGGCTTAAACCGGCGGTCGATAAGGGGATAATATTTTCTTCCAGCAGATGTTGGCGATCACTCTCCATTCAGATGGCTTTGGTAATGGGGTGACAATGAAAATAGAAGAAGGACATACTCTGTTAAAGGTTAGGGGTAGAATAGATCATCCATTTATTTCTATAGTATTGGGTACTAAAGCTAAAAATACATCAGCGAAACCCTCCATTGTAATCAAGGGGTAGTCCTGAGGCCGCATTTATGAAGTTAGTTCATCATACATTGTGGTAATAGATTAATGGTCTTGAGCCGCCGTAACTTACTAAACCTCCAACTCATCTAAGCCCCAGTTGCGAAGGATAAACTGTTCGCCGTGGACCTTCCCAGAACCCGTGGCCAAGGTAAGCTTTCTGGACCGTACATCTTCTCGAAAGACCGGTCTTGACTGATCCGCAACCGCGTTGGCCAAGATTACCCGTAAATCCTGTTCTTTGGTGATTGGATGCGCTTTAGTTTCGCGATCAATTTGTTTACGGGCCATCTCCTTAATACTCCCATTCTGCACATGAATATCAAATGTAAGAGCAGTTCCTAGCTCGGTTTTTAGGTCAAAATCATGGGCTGTTTGCAAAGCCGGTTGAAAAAAATCCTGGTCAGCAATGTCCCGTTGTAAGGCTTTTACTTCTTCCATCTCCCCAAACCTAGCAAATGCACTTCGCCAGGGTTCGGCTAGTCTAACTTTACTGGAACCGATACTGATACTGTTCCCAAAAGCCAATTGCTGTTTTAAGGGTGATTTTAAAACCGATAAGAGTTCGGGCATCTTTTCCTGAAAGGCATCGGCAACCAGACTTGGTTTTCGCTGGTGGATCAACTGAATAATTTTCTTTAGTTTGCCCGATAAAAGGGTAAACCCAATTATACCCCAGGTAATACCTGCCCCATCAAAATTGCCCTGAGCTAGCGTATAATCATGTCCTTCAAAGGCGGCCGTTAGCTGTAGTGTTCTTTCCTGGACGGAGGGAATCTCTTCCCCTGTTAAGAGGGTATAGGTTTTTAAATCAATTAGGCCGGTGGGGGGGAGTTCATTCTGTTTCTGAAAGTTTATAACCGCCAGTTCGGTATTGACACCGAAAGTCCCGTCCATACCATGCGTGTCGAAAGAGGAATCGGTTAGGTGCCTCTGAATTTTGCGTATTAGATCTCCTTTCGCGGGTTTGGCAAACAAGATTCGGTCCATAGTAAATTGTTTTTACGTAACTACTAATCAAATCGATACTTTCGACAGGACTAGAGTTTGTAGCACAAACATTGATTTAGCCTCTATCGAATGCACTCCTTAATAGGGAAATTCTTTAAAGTAAAGCTCAGGATACATAACGAATTATTGGCTAGCTGCAACCCCTTATACAACTTTTAGCTATTTCCCAAGTTGCCTATCAGGGGAAGCTTTACCGGCTAGTTTCAGCATCCACTTGATTTGTTCTAAACACTCATAATTAAAATTCAGGGTATATAATAACCAGAACTCGATCAGCGCAAAGAACGCAAAAACGGGCATCCTAAAAAATGGGGATTTTCCCGTTTCTTTTCTTAATAAATTAAGCAATTTTTGCCTTGTATAGGGCAAACCGAAGTGGATAAATGAGACGGGAGCTAGGGTGGTTGAATTAGATCGGGGTGGTTGGTTGTCAGACGATTGGCGGGTGATGCATATTGTTTACTGAATAAAATGGCTACCCATCCCGCTTATAAGTTGGAATGGACGACTGGTGAAGATAACTCACTGCTGGTTTCGGTTGGAACGGGCGCTTCAGCCACTCCTAGAGTATACGGTAATTTTGTGGATACGCTCAAGTCACTACCCGATAATCTAATGTATATCAGCCTGGTAGATCAGGATATAAACTGTCGCATCTTCGGTTATTGTGCCTATGGGGCATAGATCGATCGGGAGTTTGGCGATGCGATTTTGCCCAGGAGGCAATTTCGAATTCGGACCGAGCAAAATGACTATTTCGTTACGTCCGCCACAATGTTGATTTGAGCCATGATGGGCTTGATGCACTGGGCTTGCTCATATCCAGTCTCAGGACGTTCGTCAACTGAACTCAGTACAATTTTTGGATCAGTTGCAGGAAGTAGGCTAAGCGGCAGCCGCCAATCAGGTCAAGATTTCTCACCTTGGTAATTTCGTCTGAGTATGCAAGCTTTTATTGTTCGACCATTTGGCACTAGAAAAGTCCTGCAGAAGGACAAAACCGGGAAACAGGTCCCGATAGACTTCGATTTTGAGCGGGTACAGAAGGAACTTATCCTTCCCGCTCTGGATCAGGCGGGTCTCCAAGGAGGTACCACCGGAAATATATTTGAAGCCGGTAGTATTCATGAAGACATGTTCTCGCTGCTGTTGGTGGCGGATCTGGTGGTGGTTGATATTTCCATTCATAATGCCAATGTATTCTATGAAATGGGTATCCGGCACTCCTTAAGGGATAAGCGAACCGTGCTCATAAAATGTCCGGGCTTTGATGAGACACCTTTTGATATTCTAGGGTATCGCTACATCGCTTATAACAAAGAGAATCCAGGAGATGCTATTCCTGATTTGCTACAGGCACTGGAAGAAACGCGCCAGGCCACCCGAGTAGATAGTCCGGTTTTTGACAAGCTGCCCAACCTCATCTCTCAGGACCCGGAACGGTTTCTGGTAATCCCAGACGATTTTGAGGCGGATCTTCGGGTGGCGACAGTTCAAAAAAATGCGTCTATATTAGCTATTATGGCAACGGAAATTTCCGGCTTTCAATGGTATATTCCGGGTCTTCGTCAAATCGGGGAGGCTCTTTATGCGCTTCGTTGTCTGCAACCCGCCCGGACCGTTTGGGAAAAAATAATTGAACATAATAGGAATGATCTGCAGGCCAATGACCGACTAGCCACGATTTACCAACGGCTTGCCGAATCCGAAATTACGGCAAATCTTCCGGAAAGTGAAGCGCTTTTTGAACGATCCAACATAGCCATTGAAAAATTGCTGGCTCATCGCCATGATCTGACACCTTTGAAACGGGCGGAGTCATTTGCCCTAAAGGCCCGAAATGCAAAAGCCTTATGGCTGGAAGCGTGGAAAAACGTCCCAACGCCTGATCACTTTTCTGCGGCCATAGGTTCTACGGATTTAACGATTGCATTTGAAACATATGAACATGCTTTTATGGAATGCCTGAATCATTTTTATTCCGGAATTAACGCCTTGGGATTATTAATTACAACCATTACCCTCGCCGAACGGATCCCGGAAGTCTGGGAATTAAAATTTAGGACAACAAGTTTAGCTAAACAGGAACTGGAGGGATTAAAGGAAAAACTAGAGGCCATAAAACAATCGGTTTATTATTCGATTGAAGCGGGAAAACAAATTATCGGAGAGAATGATGATGAATATGCCTGGTTAAAAATTACGGAAGCTGATTTTATCTGTCTAACTGAGACCCGACCCAGCCGGGTTAAACTGTCCTACCAGAATGCGCTGAAAGGCGCAACGAATTTAAATTTTGATGCCATTGTACGGCAATTAGTGATTTATCAGCAATTGGGTGTTAAAGAAGATAATGTGAAGGCAGCCCTAGAGGCATTACCGGCCATTTCGCTTTCCAGCAATAAAATCAAGGTGCATACCATTTTATTCACAGGTCATCGGATAGACCAGGCCGGAAGACCGGAACCTCGATTTCCACCCGAAAAAGAGATGGCAGTCAGAAAGGCAATCAAACAGGCTCTACAGAAGGAGCAGGAAACTATAAACGGCCCATTGGTGGGGTTGGCCGGTGGAGCCTGTGGGGGCGATATTCTATTTCATGAAGTATGTGAGGAACTTGGCATTAAAACAGAGTTATACCTGGCGCTGCCACGCGATCTATATATTGCCGAATCAGTCGCCATTGCCGGACCCGACTGGATTGACCGCTTCAACAAAATGTATACTAAACTACCTTGGAAGGTTTTATCGCAAACCAAGGAGTTACCTGCTTGGCTCGGGAAAAACAAAAGCTATAGTATTTGGGAGCGCAATAACCTCTGGCTGTTGAACCAGGCGCTGGACAATGGGGGTCTCCACATGAGCCTGATTGCATTATGGAACGGCAAAGGAGGAGATGGACCCGGAGGAACGGAACATATGGTTAAACAGGCTCAAACCCGAGGTGCCAAGACTATAGTAATTGATATAAATATGCTGGCTTAACAGTGTACGTCGTCAAGTAAACGTAGACAACAGCGGCAGGGCTCGCTCAGGCGGACCATTTCACTATATGGAAAAAGAGAAGAAGTGTGCCCGCAACGATGGACCGTGCCACTGAGGCAATTTAGTAATCGCACTGCAACGGCGAACCTCCGGCGCCCCTGTTGTTTCACTCAAATCTCCTTTGTCCAACTTAACCAAAAATCTCTGTTAAGCCACTCCAAAACGGCTCATTCAACTTCATTGGACATATTACATGAACATTGGAGGCCAGAGTATAATAGCTTCAGCCCCCATAGCTCGCTGAGTGGAAAGACGCCCGATGAAGTTGGAAAGGGGAAGGAAAATCAAACAAATGAACTGAGGTCCTCCCGAAAAGCGTTCCGCTCAAAGATTGAGGATCAGACGTTCA
>NZ_WPIN01000004.1 GCF_009754945.1 Spirosoma arboris | reverse complement strand
GGCTTCGGGAAATGATTGACTGGAAACCCGTTTTAGGATGTCGGCAACATCCGGATTATCATCGACCAGCAATATGGTAAATTGAGCAGGCATTGAACCAATTAAGTAAACGCAGCGTGGCAAATATAAACGTTTATGTATAGGCTCTATAAAGATCTCTAGGTCATTTTCTCCTCTTTTCAAGCAAAAGATTTAGGGATTGCAGATATAAAGAATACATCGCTAGAGTTATACGATTTTTGTTCCCCTCACCCCTGTTGATGGTTGGACTTTTCTCACCTACCAAATCCTGTTGTTGACCCGCCAAATGGGGTCATTCACAACATTTGCTTCAATTAGTAGCCGAACATATGTTACTTTTGGCTACTTGTCCACAGGAAACTTTCCTTTTTTAACCTTAAAGCCCCTGACCAGCTATGGCAGGGGCTTTTCCATTGTCTCAGTTTCTGCAACAAATTATGCCTTCAGTGAGTAGATAAGACCAGTGATAATTTTCAAGAAAGGTAAACAGCCGTTACTTACTTAGGTGGCGGCTGTTTCGTTTACTAGTCTAACTCTTTTCCCCAATAGACAGCCCCCTGTATAGTTGAGAAGGCCTTGTCCTCACCTTTCGGTCAAGCATAAATCCTTAATCAGGCGCAATGTCTTAAGGCTGGACTCATTGCCGCTTTTAGCCCCCCGCATAGCCAACGTTATACAGTTTAACAGGGTTTTGGAGTTACTCCAATGGAAAGAGTATTGGGTTGGTTGAGGTCGTTGTGGGGCTCCGTAGAAGTCAAGAAGTTCGTTAAGATCACTCGTCATCATTAGTATACTGTTTTGTCTATAGTTCTATAGTCTATATGTTAATATTTTTCAATGTAAAGTCAAGTAATAGTATTTGGACTAAAAAAATGTAGTATGGTAACAAAAAAAATGCTGGCCCTATCCGTAGGACCAGCATTTTGGTCTAACCTATAAGAGCTCGCCCTCTCAGGCAATCAACACATTAAGTGAGTGTTTAGCTAATAAGTTAATTTAATTACTTATCGGTAACATCGGTCTTTAGTAGCCTATTTACTAGCCCTATTTCTTTACTTGATGTAGAAGTACCTAGCCATCATCTGCTTAATTGGTGGCTGATTGATTCCGTCTCTATCCAAATTACGTCCTGGCCTACTACTTTGTTTCTAGTTCAGGGAAGAAAAAGCCCTTATGGGAGTAGAAGAAACGGATTAGCAGAGGTGATAAACGAAATCAGGTCATACCCAACAGGCATGACCTGATTGACTCACCAAAAGGATTTTTAGATTAGTAAAACTCACTCACGCCTAAAATACTCTTAGGGAGTGAGGGAATGGGCTATCAAAAGCAAGGTATTAAAGGCCACCAAAACTAGTTCCTGTTAATCTTATAGTTTCTCTGGGGTTCTAATGCCCATTGCCTTACTACTTTAAACCAACGAAAAGGTTGACTAGTACTAGCAACCAAATGATCGCTGTTTCAATCAGGTCAATCAGCCGTTATCTACTAGGTGGCGGCTGATTTGTTCAGAAAAAAAATGAAATACGGGCACTAGTTGGTGTGCCCGTATTTTTGTTAACAAGTATACTCGTTAACGGCTACTACCGGATCTGGACCGTAGTCCCTATTTCACTGGCTGGGTATGAATTAGAGCGAAGATTAATCCGGTATAAGCTTCGTTTCAGACTGTCAGCACGCGTTTGGCTAATGGCTATTTTTGTTAACAGATAGGCAACCACATAATCAATTAGTTTGCAAACTATAAATCTGACATCAAATTTGTTAATGATTCATGTCTAACAGTTCGGTTAGCTTGCAAGCTCTTATGGGTTAGGAGAAAACGTTGGCACTAGTAGGACCAACGTTTTTTTATGTGTCCAAAATACACGTTCAGAGTCTCAATAATACCGACGTGAATCTAACCCATAAGAGCACGTACATCATAAAGAAAGTGTTGGCCCTGCCCTCTCGGAGGATGGGGTTCTTTTTTTCAGCGAAAACTGCTCTTAATGTGCCTGGTTACGCTCCAATGCGTATGGATATTACTACTAAAAGGGAGCTTATGTCTATTCAGTAAATATGATTTAGCCAACATTTATACCTGTTCGCTGCTTGTAGGGGTATGACTACCCAAACCACTGGCCTTTCGCTCACGGAGTCGAGTGGACGCCAACTACTTCAATCCTCCATTGCCGAGTATGTTTCCTTTCTGCGTCGCCAGCCTGCCATCTGTGGCACGCCTGAGCAACATGAGGCACTGATTAAGCATGTGGCTAAAGGTCACGAATTAATCAAGCTGGTAGCCTCAGAACGACTGAAGATTACCCGCCAGCTTGACAAGCAGAAGCATGACTGGATGGAGGTAGAGAAAGAGATGACTGCCCCTATCCTGACAGCTATACAGCCCCTTAAGGACGCTGTTGACCATTACAACCGGGAGTTGCTTCGAGTACGTGAACACCAGAAGGCTGAAGCGGCTCAGCAAGCCTCTGCGACTCCTACTGGTGAAACTAATTGGCTCACACCCGAGGTTTCTCTGGCGGCCATGCCCAAGGGTGTACAACTAAAGTGGGCCATTGAGATTGTCGACCCTAACCAGGTACCCAATGGCTACTGGATCATTGATGAAGCCTCCATTAAGGCTGATATTGCGAATGGTGCGCGGGACATACCAGGTGTACGGATTTACGAAGAGGCTATCACTACTTACCGTAAATAACAGGGCGATTGGTACCATTACCTTATTTCAGGCAATACGCTATTCCCTTTTCAGCAGTCAATTTGTTTACTCAATCAATTGACGATGTCGTAAACGAGCTAGACACATGAAAAAGATACAAATCGCCGTAGCCGTGGTTTTGCTGGCTGGAACCTTACAGGCACGGGCTCAATCCGGAAGTACTCAAACCCCAAACAATAGTCAGCTAGAGGGTAAAGGTGTTCCCTACAACAAGGACACTAAACAGAAAGGTAAAGCTATACCTAAGCGGGCGGATCATCCACTGCCTGCTTCATCAGTCGGCACGGGAGTTGACGCAGCAGCTAACCCCAATAGTGGTGTTTCCCCCGGTAGTCACACGGCTCAACGGGAGACAAAGATGGATTATAAAGCGACTGGAAAGGGCAAAAGTACTTTAAAGGGCAAGCAATAAGCAAGCAGAGAAAACGCCCCTTACTAGTTGCCTCTAGATCTCGCTCACTCTATGCATTCAAACCAACCTATGAATTAAATGATAACAGCCCCGTCACTAGGCGAGGCTGTCTTTTTATTGACTGTTATAGGTCAATTAACACGCGGGGATATCTGCTTCGCCCCTTGCCGTATGGCCTTCTAAACCTGCCTAATTTATTGATTGCGTTCCTTAGCCGACTTCCGGGCGTGGCAGGACTTGCAGAGGCTCATTAAGTTGTTTTCGTCCAGGAATCCACCACCTAATCGAACGGGTTTCTTATGGTCCACCACAGTAGCTGGTGTTAATTTCTTATTGTCCAGACAGTATTTACAAAGCGGCTCTTTCTCTAGCTGGAGTTTACGGGTACGTCGCCAGGGTGCGTTGCGATAGTCCTGATTTCGTATGCCGTTGTAGGTCTCGTTTGCCCAGCGGGATTTAGGCTTTTCCTTAGGCATCATCCAAGGGCGTACAATCTTTTTTAGTGTAGGCATGTTCGTAATTTGTTTATAAGTAAAAATAACCTAATTACCCTGATTATCAATGGGAAAGGCGAGATATTTCGATATTAATAGGCACCTACCCCAGGGGTGGGTAAAATCTTGAAAGCCGTCGCCTGCACGAATCGCAGTCCTAGTCTCACACGCACCGTGTCAAAATTGGGAATGGGGGTTACCAGTAGCTTCATATGTTCCTCCCCATCGATTATAACCCCATTGCCTCCTCAAATTCGTCCCGCTCCTTGACCTGCCCCATACCGATCCGGGTCCGGGCTGAGGGAGTAAAGCCATACTGACCCGCAATCTTTAGCGCCCGATCGAGGGCCTGGTTGCCGATCCCCATCCACGGGTTAGGCATGGGGTAGCCATTGTGCGAGGTGATCACCTCCCCCTCAAGGGCCAATTGCTCCTGAGCCTTCCAGTACCGACTCACCTCTGCACAATAGGTGGCCAGTAGACGCATATCGACAACGGTCAACATCTTTAAGGCTTCAAGGGCGGCTGTGGTCTCATACCACACTTGCTTGGCCAATGCATTCCCCTCAAGCTGTTCTGGGGGGCTAGGAAGCGTCTGCAAGGGTTCGGGAGCCATTTGGTCAGGTAGCACCCGGTCAGATCGTGCCGTGCCCTGTAAGCGCTTTAATTCAGTGGGTGTGTTGGGTCTACCAATCATGAGTTTCTAGCAATTAAAATGGATACAACATGCAGGGCATTAGGCAACTTTAAAGACGCCTTCCCGGTCGGCCCGCTTATTCATCAGGGCTTGCAGTTTGCTTTCTGCCGGTTTCTTTTTAGGTACTGGTACGTTCTTTCTTGACACGGGGGTAAAGCCAAATTGAGCACCCCACTTCATAGCTGCCGCGCTGGCCTCATTGTAGATCTTCAGAAGTGGTGGCGTTTCGACATAATAGATTTTACCGTCCTCATCCCGGCATTCCCGAACCACACCTTTCTTTAACTCTTCAGCGGCTTCCTCCGCAATTTGCAAATGCATGCAGTATAAACCCAGGGAATCCAGGTCAGTTTCGGCCAGAATACACTCATTTTGGAGTAGTTTGGTGTACTTTTCCACTGTTTTCGCCCCGTTTTGGTCAGGTATACCGGCGCTTCGGGCAGAGTTTCTATGGGCTGAGGTTGCACAGAATCGGGCTCTACGCGATCCTTTCGGGCTGTTCCTAGTAATTCTTTCTCTTCCTGGGTCTTTCTTGGATTGGGCATGATGATCATTTTTAGTTTTGAACTGACACCGATTTTTTTGGGGTGGACATGCGATTCGCGGAGAGGCCGTCTTTAGGGATTTGACCTACCCCTCCCCTACCTAGTTTACCATTGCTCTTGCAAGACTTATCAAGCCATGCTGATAAACTCTTAAGTCCTGCCGACTAGCAGTTGTAGTAGACTGATTGATCTTTGCTTTATTAACCTCTTGTCTGAAGATCATGAACCTAATCGAGCAAATAGAGCAGGCTGAACAAGCCCTTATCAAGGCCCAGCTAGCCTCCGACGCTGACACGCTGGATACCTTATTGGCAGATGATTTACTCTTTGTAGGTCCCGATGGTGAGCTGTATGATAAAGCAATGGATCTGGCCTCACACCGCGCTCGTACCATGTATATCACTAGTCTGGTAGCCCACGAACCTACTATTAAGTCCATAGATAATCTGGTGATTGTGTCGAGGAAGGCCGATATACAGGGCGTATTTGACGGGCAGGAAGCGGGTGGGCAGTACCGGTACTTCCGGGTGTGGGCTAATCGGCAGGGTCGTTGGCAGGTCATTGCGGGTAGCATTACATTAGTTGCTGGTGCTTAATGGATACTCGGTTAATGAAGGGATACTATTACCCGTCTCGGGCTCGTATTCGATGGGGAAGTGCATATGCAGGATATCATCCAGTTCAGCCATTTCCCCGTCTATAGCGACGCGGCTAAAGACCACACGCAGAATGGTTTTGAGCATACTTACCTCCTCATCCATCGGCTTATTATCAGTTTCCAGGTAGAGATCATCTACCAGGAAGAAAAATCGATCCATGTACTTACCCACAATGGGGTGATTCATATACTCGGGCTTTTTGTACTCTTCAGGATTAATCATGATTGTTATAATTGTTTGTTTAAAGAGCTAAGCCTAATTGGCTAAATGATGGATTTTGACGCTGCCACTCGAAAAATGAAAGCGGCTTAATTGTCGGTACCGCATCGGGCGGGTTGGGTTCATCCCATTCAGCTGGATAGCTATCACAGGGCTCAACAACTAAACGCTCGATCTGGTCCTCAATAGGCTTGATTACACCGACAGGGGTTGTAATGTTCGTTACTACCTGAACTGCTTGATCGTCCGGTTCCAGGCAGCGTTGTAGCGCTTTGTGAGCAGCTATCTTATTCCACCATAGCGGAGGATGTCCGAATAGACTCCATTTGTAGAGTAGTGACTTGGGTAACTTGATCGTTCGTTGATTTAATTGCGAATCAACCCTTGTATTTACGGGCTCAGTTTCTCTAACGGTTACCAATATACGACCATCTGTTTCTTCAAGACTTTTGTAGGTTTTGTAGGTAGGTAGAGTACTCGTTTCTGATTTATTTTTGAGCAATGTCGTTCGCTCTGGTGGCTCATACGGCAGCAGTTCTTTCCAGGTAATACCCGAATCCCGGCAGCGGCAAAAAAACGTTTTTAGCTGAACCTCTTTATAGCTCCTGAGGCAATGCGTATACTGCTTGTCACAACTGACCGTCTGGTACTCGGGGTGACACTGGCTAATAATATGAAAGTAGTCCCGGCCATTTTCGCCAAATGTGCTGGCGATATCACAACCGATGGCGTACCAATTGTTGTAACCACTGGTAATATCGATGTTTCGCTTACTGATCTCACCAATGCACACCTCTACCCGTTGGCGCTCGGTATCCGCATCCGCTGTTGGGGCAAACTCACGGGTAGCTACCGGTTGAGGCTCATCGTAAAGCTCAAATAGCATTACCTTCTCGGCAAAATAGCCATCTGGGTCATACGAGTAACCGCGCAGGCTGGCCACGTTTCGGGGCTTATCATCCAATCTGATCTTGTAATGAGCAAATACCCGAAATAAGGCGTCAAAGTGCTGTCCATGCCGCTCCGGATGGGCAATAGGAACAAGGCCCCAATAGCCAGTTCCTGACACAGACAGACCACAGTAGGCCACAAAAGGTAGTTTAGCCAGTTGTGCTTTCAGATTAGCATAATTACGAATATGTGGATTGTCTTTGAAGTCAATATCGAACTGAATAAACCCACTATGGCCACTCGGCACCAGGCTTGATGCCTGTCGATAGGTAAATACGCCACTCGGAGTAATAGCGGGCAAGGTAGCTTTGAGAGCATCCCGCTTGAGCTTGTCTGATTCTGCCCGGATTGTCAATACTCTATCCCGGTATTTAGCATTGATGAGCCACAGGTAGAGGTTAACAGGCTTCGGGTTGCCAGGTGTGTTGTAGTTGGCAAAACAGGACACCTCAACATTTAGGGCTTCTCGAGTATCTAGATAGGTAGCCATATATTTTTGAAATCATGCACTCGACCTACCTACAGAACCTACAAAAGGTCTAAAACGGGGTTTTGTAGGTTCTGTAGGGTGGTAGACTACTCGTTTTTAAAAATTAATTGTGGATGAATCAGATAGTGGGGTGCTTCGGGTCTGCCGTTGGCTGGCGTGGGCGGAATTATTTCTTTAAGCCAGTTTCGGGTAATTAATTCGGATAGTGCTGAATCAACTGCATCGGCAGTCGTCAGCCCAGCCCACCCTTTTTGGCGCACCTCACGAACCTTGAACCCGTTTTTCAAATCGCCTGCTTTCAGGTGCTTCAACAGGTCTTTGGCTGCTACAGCGCTCACTGTGTCTAATAGCCCATAAACGCGCCGTGCATGGGATTGGAGATATTCGCACCACTTAACGGCCATCCTGGCCGCGTCGATGGACACAAGCCGTTTTTGTGAACCAGGCACCTCAACTGGATTTGATTCGCAGTTCACTACGTGAAAGATTAGCGCCAGTGAGGGCATCAGCGAACGGTATTTGGTGAAATGTTCCAGTAATAGCCCAGTTTCATTGGGTAGTACCTGCGTTTCCCACTCGGTTAGCCATTCCTTAAAAACCTGCTGGGCTTGGGCTTCGAAGCGAGTGTAGGGAAGCCGGTTATACTCATCCGCATCATAGGCAATGTCGGCAAAGTCGGCGTCAACGAGCTGCTGAATCAGGGCAAACGCTTTGTCGCGAGCCCACTTATCAGGATATTCATCGGTATAGGTCCAGGGCACTTTGTCGGGGTAAACGGCGAGCTGTAAACGTTGCACAAAACCATCATTGTCATGTCCTGTTGCTGCTTTCAGGTACCCTAGCAGTTTTGAGGGTTGAATCCCCCCGAATAAGGCAATACAGACATTTTTAACGTGGGTTGTGCCTCTGGCCATTCGATCAATAATAATTGAGCCATTCCCATTCCAGCCTTCCAAATAAAAAGCCCTATCCTGCTCCCGTCCCGCCTTATCCCAGGCGGCAATTAAAGCGATCAATTCATCCCGGCAGACCAGCATCCCAGTCGGATTCTCATTGAGCAGATCAGCTAACTTTTCAATGGTTGGATCATTGGCTATAAATCGCCGTTCGATCGGCTTCTGGGGTGCTTCGGGATAACCTACCGGGCTTTCTACCGGTTTACCTTTCATCCGGTCCTGTTCCTGCGACTGATAGACCTTCTTTTGGACCTCATAGGTTACCTGTTCAGCTTCGTAGCGTTGGAATTCCTCTTCGAACTGTTTTCTGGCTTCAATACTGATCCGGTGGAGAGGTTTAAACACCTCACTGACCGATGGGGTTTTCATGCTTGAAGGGTCTCCAATAACCGCCCCCCATAAATTAGGGACAATAGTCCAGTCGTCTCGATTTTTTGGCTGAATCGTCAACCTAGTTCCAATCAAGGAGGAGAACATGTTAATGCTGGCCACTACCACATAGTCTAATGGGCATTTCATTCGGTAAGCAATGTCCGTTAGCCAGGGACGCAATGGCTCTGGGATCATCTCTGACTCCAGCTGTAATACAGGGAGTAAATTAGTCGTGATAGGTTGAGGAGAAGGCCATTCTTCAGGCTTTTCGTTGGCTGTATCACCAGGCTTTTGCTCAAACTGAGATGGATCAAATTCATCAATATCTACATCAATTTGTGTATCTTTGTCCTGTTCGGGTGTCATAAAATCAATGAGTTAAGCGGGTTGGTGCGTGGTGGCATCAGCCCGTTTTTTGTGGTAGTGGATGGAGCCCAAGGAGGTATAATCGAAGTAGCACATCAGAAAGACGGGGTGATTAGTTCGGCGTAGAACTTCTCGAAATCATCAAACGAGCGAACGATCAGGTAAAAGCCTCCAGCGCTGTTGATCTGCAAGGCGATTTGCTGTTGCTTTTTGCTCAATCGGTCGGCTCCGATTTTAATCTCCAGGCCCACGAAATGGCCCTCAATACAGGAGATCACATCCGGTACGCCAGTAGTAGCTCCCGATGGTCGGTACTTACCCAGCTTCTCATCGTAAAGCCCCGTCGTGTTGATACGGGCGGCAAAATGGCCACGATTCCGTAAGAAGGAAATTAGTCGTTTTGTTAGCGCATTTGCCGTTTCTGGTTTCGGCCCTTTCAGTCTACTCTTACGAGCAGTATTTGCTCCAATGAAATTTTGGAGTTGGCGGAAGGCAGGGAGTTGGTTCATGCATTTCGCCCTTTTAGATCTGCTCTAACTTCGTCCACACATTCCGCAGTGGTCTTTTTACGGCCAGCACGAATCCAGCTTTCCAGTTCCTGGCGCGAGAAGTACAGCTTTTTAGCCCTCTTCATAAAAGGAATTTCGTTGCGCCCAACCATACTATATATGGTCGGAACAGCAAGATTCACGAACTCAGAAGCTTTCTTGATTGTGAGTAAATCTGGCTCAGAGATAGAGACTACCGGTGTAGTATTAAATATGGATGTCGATCCATATTTAATAGCCGCACTCACCGCATCAGCGATAAGTGTTTGTAATTCTAGGGGAGTTGTGATTATAATTTTATTTGCTTCCATGTCTATTTAACTTGGTAGAACATGGCAGCAAGTAAGGTCTAAGCAATTCCGGCAATTCCGGCAATTCAAGAAATGGAATTACATACTATTTCTATTTATTTATCATTGCTAGGAATATCGTCTTATACTGTTGTTGAACATCGTTCTGTTTATTGAACATGCCTGGGTCTTTAGTTCCCATATTTAAGCCGGAGAAATAAGAGTTAAGCAGTTCTGCCAAATGGCAACGGTCAATTTGTGGATAAATTTTTGCCCTTATCTCCAAAACTTCGATCCAGGCTACTAAGACTGATATACTACTATATGAACCACGTTTTTTGCCAATCCAGCCACCTGCATCATTTATAACGGGAGTCTCTAGTTTATATAAGGCTTCAACGCAGCTGCTAATGTCATCGGGATTCCTAAAAATGGATGTAAAATTATCGTAATGCTTAACTAATACTTGGCGTTTTCCGGTCTTTACAGGTAAAACAATATTAGGAGATTGTTTATGCCTTGCTTTCTGTTGCTCAAACTGTAGTTCATCTTCTACGGCTAGTTTAGCAACAACGTCCTTAAATAAGCTAATGAAATCTGAGTCATTTAATGACGCCAACTCTTTATTGTCTCCTGCGTAATCAATTAGATCATAACAAGCGTATTCAATATGGTGCGCAAACGACTCAAAAGGCATTTCATTTGCCTTTTTGACTAAATACATCTCCCATTGTTTTAGTAATCGCCTGAACATCTTTTCTTTATCAGCAAGCAGCTTCAGGCGCTCCTGAAAAGTAGGATCGTTCTTAAGCCTTTCAAAAAAGGCCCTAATGCCTTCACTGTGAATTCTTAAATCATTTAATAAGTTAGCAGTAGGCTGAAAGGCTTTTCGGATTGATTCAGCATAGATAATGATATTCGGGGTAGCAAAGCCCTTTACAATTGGAATATTAAAGTTTGAAGCAGGTATGGTAAGAAGGGGTTTAACTGAATTTATTATAGAGGAAGCAGCAGATATTGACGGAGAGGAAAGGGAGGCCATTGCATTTTTAACCGCCAAATTCATGATTTTTTGCTGCTCTATAATAGGACGAACCATTGCACTCCATTTCTCAATCTGAGCCCTACCTTCTTCAGTCATTGGAATTTCTCCCTTTTCCATCTTTGCTAATTCGCGGAAAGGAATTCGATTATTACTCATATACTAGGATTTGAAGTTTAGCAAGTTACTGGCATACTGCCGTTTGACATCATCCTCAAAGCTATCCAGGTAGTTCTCGGTAGTGCGTAAATCATGATGGCCAAGGCTTTCACTGATGAATTCAATAGGAGCTCCAGAACGCTTTAAAACAGTGCTAAATGAATGCCTAGCAGTGTATGTAGTCACAGGCTTATCAATTCCTATCTCAATGGCCATTCTGCCCACGTACTTATTCATTGAGCGCGTCAAGTATTGCACCAGTTCCCGTTCTCGCTGGGGTGTTACGTCCATGGGTAGAATTGGAAATACATAGTTATCGGGCAAACGATGTTTAGTGCCCCATTTATCCAAAATAGCGCGTGACACATCGGTTAGGATCACAACAACCGCCTTTTGATTTCGACGCTTGGTCCTAGCTGTCTTGGCTCGAATGAAGCTTACCCGGTCCCCATCGATATCTTTCCAGCGCAGGCGGCAAATGTCCTTAACATTGATCCCATTGCAGAGATAGGAAAAGAACCAGAAGTCTTTAGCCCGATCAGGTAGGCTTCCGACTTCCGTTGAGAATTGATAGATCTTCTCAATCTCCGAGAGTGTCAAGGCTTTCTTTACATTACGGGCCGCAGGTACTTCATATTGATTCTTGCCGAACGGGTATTCTTCAGGTGCAATAATCCCTTTAGCCTTAGCCTGGTTGACGATGGTACGCAGGTTACGCAGGTAAATACTAACCGTTGTAACAGACTTTCCTGCACCTGTAAGGTAGTCGTCATACTTCTCCAGAAACGAAGCGGTAACCTCTTCAAATCGCAGGCGAGGCTTAAAGCCCTTCAATGAGTTTAGCGTAGTCTGGTAAATGGATGCCGTTGAAGCGCTGCCCTGCTTGGCCATCTTTTTGATTTGCTCCTCAAAGGCGTGATAAACATCCTCAGCTCTGGCTTTGGTATCAATCGTGTGATCAGCAAAGTAATCTTTCTCAAAGCGGGCAAACGTGAAATGCGACAGGTCTTTCAGAACTGTATCGGCATCGCTTTCGTAGGTCTTGATTTTATCCCGAATCTCCCGAAGCTTTTCATCGCGCAAACGCTCCCCATTTAGTTTTTCCCATTCGGGCTGGGTTAAATCCGGTAGCTTGACACTATAGTACTTACGGTCACGCTGAAACGTCACGCGCAGTCTTAGAGGGTAGGTGCCATCCTGTTTCTGTCGACGCGTATCCAGCACAATAGCGGCTGTAGGTTTGGGTTCCTTCGGCGTTTTTGCCATAAATTCAGGGGCCTTTTATATAGTAGGCAGAGGATCGATAGTATTCAGGCGTTTGATACACAATTTGATACACAAATCTAATCAATAAAACGTAATAACCATAAGATAGTAGAAATAGAATAATTGTTAACCTATTGATTAATAGCTATATTTGTAAGCAAGAAGAGATAAAGAGAGGAAACGATAAAGGGATAGATTCTGCCTTACAAGCAGAGGGTCGGCGGTTCGAACCCGTCAACTCCCACTAGTGAAAATCAAGCACTTAGCATCTAAATGTTAAGTGCTTTTTTCATTTCTACTAACACGTTTACTAACACACCCGATCAATTCGGGCCAAGCCCAACAGTTGTGGAGGGCGTTGTTTTTTTCTAGGCTTGTGTTTTCGAACCAAGTTCATTTGTTTTAGAGGGCCACATACCCCTGATCAAGTTACTTTTACTCAATTTCATTCTGGATCATTTTGAGCTTATATTGGTCGATCAGCATGCACAGACCTTGCATCTGCACCTTGAGGAATTAAATAATCAACCTAAAGAGCAGCAAAAGGACAATTTGTTGTCTAAGGGTTTGTTTTCCTGCATTACCGTACAAAATTTCCCCATGCGGAGCCATCAGGTCTTGCTTCATATCAAACAGTGCCGATGGCTCAATCTAGCCCCGACTGAATCGTTTAATACCAAAATCAAGGCCTTTCGCAATCAATTCTGTGAAGTTCGGAATGTGGAATTCTTCCTTTATCAACTGACTCATTTATATGCCTAAGCCAAGTCGCTCCACAACATTTAGATTTGATCCATCAATAAGCCAAACCCTTTTTAGGAGAAATAAACATAATAAAACGAGTTCAGTAGGTAGTGACTTTAAGTTGATAAGTCGTGACACTGCGTTTCAATCGTCTTCAATCAGTCAACAATACCAGGGTTTTCCTGATCGAGATCGATAGAAAGTAAGTTTGTACTATTATTAGATGTTATAAATACTATTTTTTACCAAGCTAGCCAGTATAATATTGTATAATTCATAGGAGCTAACGAATGACATAGTTACCTTCATTAATCGGGCACAGTTAAGTAAATCCAGAAAAAAAATTGTTTAGGAGCGAAATGATCAGGCTCATTATTCAATAAATTTTACTGAACTTCGACATCCATGCTGTATCTGCAAAGGGGGGGTTGGGGCTTCTTTAAGGTCGGAACCCTAATGAATAAGCTTGGCTAGTGTTCTACAAACTCATCTATACCTATCAAAATGATACGTTGATATGAGAGATGTCAATTTAAGACTGGAAAGCAAGTGGAATATAGGGTAGTAGATGCACGACGAATTGGAGTTATCGGGCACAGTGAAGGAGCAACCATTGCCGCTTCAAGGATTCCGAAAATCAGATGTATGCTCGCCCTCAATGGCCCTGTCTTGCCTGGCTACCAAGATATTTTACTATCTACCGAGCAGCGGCTACGAGAAGCAGGTATATCCGAAGATACTATTGGTTCCTATCTAACCAACATGCGACTTTATTTAGGTCGCCCTGCTTCTACTACACTGGAAAAAAGAAGGCTAGCCGCCCAGTACATCGTTCGGTTTGAGATTAATAGACTACCTGTTGGCCAACGAGCTAAGATCACAAAGGCAGATCTACAGTGTCCTTTATTCCGACCGCAATGATTTTACCGGATTCATCAACGCAGCTTTGAGACTCTGAAAACTCACCGTCAATATGGCAATGCCAATGGCCAGAAAAGCGGCCACAACAAATACCCACCACGAAATAGCGACGCGGTAGGCGAAGTTGTCGAGCCATCGGCTCATGGCGTACCAGGCAAGGGGCGATGCAATCAGAATGGCAATGGCAACCCAGACAATAAATTGGCGCGACAACAGAAACAGGATTTCGGGAATACTAGCCCCTAACACTTTACGGATGCCAATTTCTTTGGTGCGTTGCTCGGTTATGAAAACGGCCAGACCAAACAAGCCCAGGCAGGCAATAAAGATGGCCAGGGCCGAAAAGACCGTAGCGATAATACTCGTTTTTTGTTCCGATTCGTAAAGTCGGGCCAGCCGCTCATCTAAAAACGAATAGTGACATTGTTCCGTTTTTTCGAATCGTTGCCAGGTTTCTTCGATGTAATCAATCGCATTTTTTGTGGCATTGGGCTGAATTCGGATAGTTAAAATACTGGTGGCTTGCCGAACGGGACTAAGGTGAAACACCAAAGGACGAACCTGGCGGTGAAGCGATTCATAATTGAAGTCTTTTATAACACCAATGATTCTATAGGTTTTAGAGCCATTTACATCGACTTCGGTCAGTTCCTGATCTAACGGGTTGTTCGTATTAAATGCGTGAAGGGCCGCTTCGTTGATGACCACGGCAGTGCTGTCGGCCGGCCGATCGTTGGAGAAAAAGCGCCCGGCTTTTAACGGCACCGCAAACGTTTTTACGAAATCCGCATCGACGTCTAGAAACTGGCTTAAAATGGGATCAGTACCCGACCGTTTCCCCAACAAATAAGCACTTCCCGGAATACCGTTTGCAAATAATAAGGATGAGTTGCTGACCGATAATATGGCTGGATTTTTCAATAACTCAGCTTTAAATGGTTTGAGTTTATCGCCTAGTGCTGCTCCATTGTTGATCGAGAGTAAGTGCTCTTTGTTGAATCCAAGGTCTTTATGCTGAAGATACCCTAATTGGTTTCGGATGATGATCATACCCAGAATTAGCGTAATGGATATCGAGAACTGGGTAATCACCAACAGGCTTCGTAAGGAGGATTTTCGTTTTTGTACGCCCGATTTTAACACCTCGACCGGCCGAAAAGACGACAGGAAAAAGGCGGGATAACTTCCCGCCAGCAGGCCTACGAGAAGTGTAAAAGCAAGTAGCGCCGGAAGGGTATACGCATTGGTAAAAAGCGGTAGTGTCAACTGCCGACCTGCAATCTGGTTGAAGCCGGGAAGCATGAGTTGTACCAAAAACAACGCCACAAGGACCGAAAGACCGGTCAGTAGTATGGATTCGGTCGTGAACTGCCCCATTAGTTTTAAGCGACTCGAACCAATGGCTTTTCGGATGCCTACTTCTTTGGCGCGCTTCTCAGAACGGGCTGTCGATAGGTTGACGAAATTGATGACGGCAATCAGCAGAATAAATAACGCCACCACCGAGAAAATATACACATACGTACTGTCGCCAATTCGGGCGTTACCCCACTCGGTATTGGGGTCGATATTGTATTGCCGTTTTGCGTGCAGATAAATGGATAATAACGGTTGCATCCGATACTCAAATACATTGCCGTTAGCCAGAAATTGCTGCATAGAAAAACCCAATGCTTTTTCGATCTCAGGTCCTAAACGGCCAAGAATGGCTTGCTGCATTTTGCGCTCGACCCGCGTAGGATCTGCCCCCTCTTTGAGAACAATGTAAGTGGAGTAATTCCCCTGCAGCCAGTTTTGTTGATTAACCTCGGGATAGGTCGACATCGACAACAGGAAATCGCAACGGAAATGCGACTTAGCGGGAAAGTCTTTCATGACACCCGTAATCTGATATGAGTTTGTTCCGTCGACCAGAAACGATTTTCCCGTCGGGTTTTCCTGTCCGAAGTATTTGCTGGCCATGGTTTCGGTCAGGACAATGCTGTTCGGATTTTTGAGGGCAATCGACGGATCACCATGAATGAAGGGAAGCGTAAACACATCGAAATAGGTGGAGTCGGCCGTGTAGATGCTGTTTTCCCTGAAAATCTTGTCTTTATACCGCAAATCATGTACACCAAAGTAGCCGATGCGTGTTTGGGTGAGCACTTCAGGGAGCATCTGCACGAGTGTAGGACCAGCCGGAGGTGCCGTCTTGGCATTGTTCGATTCTTCGTTGTTAATCGAACTGTGAACGTAAAGCCGATAGGTCTGGCTGGCTTTTTTATTGAATGCGTCGAAGTTTAGCTCATCGAGAATGAACAGGAACAACACGATGGAACAGGCAATCCCCAACGCAAGTCCGATGATGTTGATGGCCGAAAATCCCTTGTTGTTGAGCAGGTTACGGTAAGCTATTTTGACATAATTCAGTAGCATGGCAGGGCTAGTAAAAAGGAGATGTATATGGTTCTTGATAATATGGTCGGGATACCGCACCACCCGCACCGGTCATTACGATCTGGTGCGACGGATCGAGGTTTCATCAGTTGCGTTCACCCACCCAGAAAAGCCCATTTCATGGTTTGGTTATTTTCTCCTATAATTCCGGACAAATAAAAGACCAATTGCCTACATCAGCTCTGATTTGCGTTTGACGCGGTTTTTGACAGATTGCGTGTAAGTTAATTGTCCGATTCTGGACACGTGATGTACCTAAAACGGACAGAAATTGTAGGAGGTAGTTAAATGCGTACCGTTGAGCGACGACCTATCTATGGTGGGTTATCTGGCTTCGTCGGCGATCAATTTCCTGGCCAGAATTTGAGAGCATAAAAAAGTTTGAGGTGCTCCAGGTTATTGACTTAACGAGCGACTTGTCCCAGATGATTTCGGATAGGAGTAGCAGCCGGTTTTTGCTCAAAAGCAACCTGTCTTTCCGTAGATCCGCTACTTTTGAGTAAGTCTACTGGTTGCCTAACATAATTCACCTCAGTTTTTTTTATGGTCTCCCTTTGCTTTACAAATAGGAACAATCTCCTAAAACGCTAATTTTACTAGGTTGGCCATTTTCAATGGAGCATCAAATCGTCGAACGCTTTTGTAAACTTGGTCTATGAACACCAGCATCACCCTTCAACAGGGCATGACCCATCAGCAGGTTCAGCAAACACTGGAAGCCAGATGGCCGCTCTTAACAATTGTCCTTTTCCAGCCCTCACCCGGCTTTTACAAAGCGGATCGATTTGATGAGGAGGCCTATGTAGCCCCTGACTATGTGCTGAGCAAAATGGGCCGATCTACTGACCCGATTCAGATTCAGGGAGACATGGCTGAATCCACCGTGCGTAGGCTGCTTTATGAGACTTATGGTCTCGAATCGATCATTGCTTATCGCTACAACCCGTATGGAAGGCATGTGCCGGGCACCACGTTGGACCAGCAACAGGAAACAATGCGGTCCTGGTGGGAGGCATTTATCGAGACGCACCAGCGTAGCCCTACTATCGATGATCAGTTCATCCCCTACTAACCTTTCCACTTAGTTATCTAGGTCAAGACTACTCCCAGTAGATTATCAGTAAAGCTAAATTTCATGGTCTCAAAAAAGGCTCCCGCCTGAGACGAGATGTATTTCCCTTTTATAGGGCGTTTTATGGGATGCTTGAATACAATGTCTATGAAAGAATAATACCTGCCGAATGCTGAGGCTTTAAACGAAAACGAACCTAATCCCCAAATTGAACTTTTCAAGAAAGCATCTTTGGACTTTTCAAGAAAGCTGACGGACCTATGAGGCCGGATATTTGCAGCATCATTTTTTGAAAATAAATTATGTCAAAGATTAATTTGAAAAATCGTTCGCAGCCCAAGGCCTTTATCATTACTGGCCCTACCTCAGGGATTGGCCTAGCCACGGCCTTCGAATTGGCCAACTACGGCACACTCATCCTGGTTGGCCGCAATGCCGACAAGCTTGCCGACGTTCAGTCGAGCATTCGGCAAAAAGGTCAACAGGCCATCACAGTCGTTTGCGACTTATCGGATTTGGTAAGTGTTCGCCGGGCTGCCCAGGAGATCATAGCCTTAGATATACCCATTGCAGGACTACTCAATAATGCCGGAATTTCGCCTATGAAAACGGCTAAAAGTGTACAAGGCTGGGATCTAGTGTTCACCACCAATCATCTAGGTCCATTCGCCTTGGCCGACGCGCTTATTCCTCACCTGCCTGATGGAGCGAATGTCGTCTTCATTGCGTCCGCCGTGGAAGACCCAGACCGCAAGCCGGTGAGGTTCTTAGGCATGAAAGGCGCTCGCTTTCTGTCAGTAGAAGCGAGTGCGAAAGGAGAGTGGAAACATCCCCTTTCTAAAGCGCCCGGTGCTGATGCTTATGCCACGTCCAAACTGTGCGTGCTGGCCACGGCAATGGCCTTAGCTCGGGAAACACCCAGGCTCCATATCAATGCGGTAGAGCCCGGTATCACACCCGGAACCGGGCTGGGAGGAGATGCCCCCGCTATCCTTCATTTCCTGTTTGGCCGTATACTCACCTTATTTCCGCCCTTCGCCCAGTACAGAAGTACCCCCCAAAAGGCAGCACGAATCATCACCCATGTGCTGACCGATGAATCGGGGAAAACCGGAGTGTATTTTGATGAAAAAGGGCAGCCGATGCTCGGCTCAAAACAGGTGCGGGACGCCAAATTTCAAGACATGGTCGTCTCCCAGACCCGTGCCTTTTTGTCGAAAGCCCCCCAGACGCTTCCTGAGTAAAACCAAAACTAGTCTTGGCGACTAATTGTCAATCGTAAAATCCCTAGTATTGTGTTGATTGTAAATACATGATCAACTCGGTAAGATCATCATGAAAGCCTCTGTCAACAAGACTTGTCTGATTGGGCCTGCCCTACGGGAGGAACAGTTTATTGCTGAACACTTATTTTTCTATTTGAAAAAGGGAACCATCAGTGGGTATGCTAGTGGTAAACACTATACCTTGCATGCGGGTGAGTACGGTATCACTCGTAAAAACCGGTTAAGCCGACAGGATCCATCAAAAGTAACGGAGGAAGTAGAAAAAATAATTTTCGTTTTTGATGAGTCCTTTTTGCGGACATTTCAGGCAAAGCACCAGTTAATTACCACCCCATTTAACTCGGAAGAGTCCTTTATACGGTTATCAGGCAACGTGTTGTTCCTCCATTTTATTGATTCGTTGACACCTTATTACAATGATCAGGGGCAGATGGATGCCGCTTTTTTCGATGTAAAACGGGAAGAACTGTTGCTAATTCTCTTGCAATTGGAGCCCGAATTAGCTGGACTATTCTTTGATTATGGCGTTCCTCAAAAAATAGACCTGGAAGCCTTTATGAACCGTAATTATCGGTTTAATGTGACTATCGACCGATTTGCGTATTTAACCGGCAGGAGTTTATCAGCTTTCAAACGGGACTTCCACAATCTATTTAACGAAACCCCAAGCCGCTGGCTGCTTCGAAAACGACTGGAGGATGCCTATAACCTACTCGAAAAACGAAGTCAAAAGCCATCGGATATTTACCTGAATTTAGGCTTTGAAACTTTATCGCATTTTTCAGTTTCTTTTAAAAAGCGATTTGGTCATAACCCCACTGATTTGACCGGGCCCAAGAGAAAAGTTGCGGCTAACTAAATCGAACCCTGAATAAGTAGTCTGTTGCTGGTAGCAAACCCGGTGGTCGATCGTCACGCAATCTCAAAATACCCTCGATTTTAGCATTAAACTCGATTAGTTTTAGCGACTCCTGCGCGAGTGCTTAACGATCGCTCGAATACCCAATATAAGGGCGACTGGGATGGCCACATACCCGACTAGCTTAAGGACCACAACTAACCAATACAAAACGTAGTTCATACCGATTGGAGACAGCTTGATTAAGGTTGCTTGACGAAGATACCAGGAAAGCTACTCATTTTCTACCTACTGAGCACAAAGTGAAAGGTTTACACGGCAGAATGGCAACCCGTTGTTAGCGATAATAGGAATAATCTTGACCAAGAGATACGTTCACAGTACCTAAGAAGCTGACAAGGCCAATTGAAAGCCAATTGAAAGCCAACTTAAAGCATACCTAGTGCATTCATTCGACGAAAATTTGTCATGAACCAATCCTTCTCAAAACCGAAACGATCAAACGCATTTGGCATACTCGCTAGTGCATTTGCCCTTATTGGCTGGGCAATACCCATCGAACTTCTTTTCAGTCTGTTGATCGTAGTAGCTGCTTGTGCGATCATTGGATTGGGGAGCGACCGAACTAAACTGTTTAGTGGGCTAGCGATCGGTATGGGTTTACTGCTGTACTTTATACGGTATCGATATGACCTGGGAGCCGATGAGTTAGATAAGCAGCGATACGAAGTACGTTATGAGGTGGATTGCCAGGATTGTAGTGTCCGATTCACGAATTCTTCGGGTGGTGTAGACGAAGAAAAAGGGGTTCGTGGTGGCTGGAAGAAGGTCATTCATGCCCCTGGAAATTTATTTATCGATCTTACCGAACGGCGCTGATCCAACGGCATCTGTTCGTCTGTTTGTGAATGGTACCTATATGGCTGGACAGCGTTCGTCAGGTCATTATCTGGCCGCCTTTGCCAGTTGTCGCCCCCGCGATTATTACGATAAACGCTAACCTGTTCGAGACAACTTTGACTACATTATTTCCCTTCAGCTTGCTGGTTTAGCTGAGTAACATCGTCTCACTAAATCGCTCTTTTGGGGGATCGCATGGCGCACATAAAAGCCAAAAGAATTAAACCGAAGACCTAAACATCCAGCAAGCCCCGTTCATTATATACATTCTCTTCTTTTAACAGCGCATCGACTTGCTTGTCAAGTTTGGGCAAGTACATGGCCTGGATATAAACAACATCCACGGGATTATAGGAGACACCGCCGGCTAACTCGTAGCCACTGGACAACCGATCAACCACTTGCGATTCGAGCAATTCAAGGGTTTCGGCGGCTTCAACGACATATAACTTCATAACAATAAGAATCTGGTCAATACGCTGGCCATCCTAAAGGCTGGCCTGTATATACTACTAATTACTTGACTTATTAGTTTTCGATTGACGAGTAGTCCCACCTGTAGAAGCCTTTATCTACACTTCTGCCTACAATGACAGTCTACTTCAAGATCTCAATATACCCTCCCACTTGAGACGTAATTAAGCTTTATGGGATACTTCTTAAAATCGCCAGGCTGGATCGCCAATGCAACACCGTCTCCGAAAGCTAACGCATAAGATCCATTAAATTGACATTAAAACTGGATTCACTCAAAACCGGATCGCGTTAGCGGAATGTCAAGTAGTTATTTTTGAAGACTATCAACTACGCACTCGCTTTGACCCATGTGCTCAATCTCAATCGCTCAGTTCGGTTTTGTCTGTTTAGGGCTGCTAGCCGCACTTCCTCGGTTCACTTTAGCCCAAAATGACTATGTGGCCAACACCGCCAATGCTTCCTCGCCAGGCTCCTATAATACATTAGTAGGCCCCAGCGCCGGGAGTAATATTACCAGTGGTATCAGTAACAGCTTTGTGGGCCATCAGGCGGGCTACAACAATACCAGCGGTAACTATAACAGTTTTGTGGGTGCTTCAGCGGGATACCTTAATGCCACTGGAAACTATAATAGTTATGTGGGTACGTCAGCGGGCTACAGCAATTCCCGAGGTAATTATAATAGTTATTTAGGCTTTCAAGCGGGCTACAACAATATCAGTGATGCCAACTGCTTTGTGGGCTATCACGCGGGCTACACCAATACGAGTGGATTCGCCAACTGCTTTATGGGCTTTGAAGCGGGACTCAAAAATACCACGGGAGTCCAGAATAATTTTGTGGGCTATGGAGCAGGGACGAGCAACACGACCGGTGCTTCCAACAGTTTTTTTGGCACTGATGCGGGCTATTATAATACGACGGGTAGTAACAATAACTTCTTTGGTTATTCAGCGGGTCAATCAACGACAACCGGCAGCAATAATGTGTTTGCGGGGTATCAGGCGGGCAGTGCCAATACGTCAGGCTACAGTAATGTGGCCACGGGGATACGGACGGCCTATAAAAATAGCCTGGGTCATAACAATGTTGCGGTGGGGGATTCGGCAGGCTATAATAATACGGTGTCTGGCAACACCTTCATTGGCTCCAAGTCAGGCTACAATAACACCACTGCAACGAACAATACTTTCCTGGGCTATCAGTCGGGCTACAACGTCACCACGGGTAGCAACAACATCATCATTGGCCCCACCTCAGGTACCGCTATTTCCGAAGGTAGTGATAACGTGTTGATAGGCTACAATAGCCAAGCTAATGAAGGGATTTTTAATGGCATTGCCATCGGCTCTAACAGCTGGGTAGCCAGCAGTAATTCACTAATCCTGGGTAATGAAGTGAATGTGGGCATTGGCACATCGGCACCCATGGATCGATTGGAGGTCGTGAGCCCAGCACCCGATAAAAGTGGTGTTCGTCTGACCAAGCTCACAACGTCGAGTCCCGCTTTGCTGGCCACTGATCAGTTTTTAACGGTGGATGAGTGGGGCGAAATTGTCAAAGCTCGCTACCAGCTTCGGATTACCCATCCCAGTGAGTGGAGCGATAAGGTATTTTCACCCGCTTATCAGCTACGCTCGTTGTCATGGGTTGCTGCTTACATTGCTCAGCACGGGCATTTGCCGAATGTTCCCTCGGCAGACGAAGTGGTTAAAGAAGGGGTTGATTTGGTAAAGATGAATGCCACCTTGCTGGAAAAAGTGGAAGAGTTGACCTTGTACTCCATTGATCAAGATAAAACCAATCAACAGCAACAGAAGCAGATTGAGGATCAACAGCATAAAATTGACCGACTGGAGAAGCTAGTTAACCAATTGCTGGAGAAAAAGTAAGCGTATGCTTCCAGGATTGGGCTTAATTCAATCTGATGGTTGAACGGTTTGATAGCTTTTCCTAGAAAAGCTCACCAAACCCTCCTACATGAGACGAAAGCGTCCATAGTTTCCTTTATCTAAACTTGTTGGGAATGCGGTTGGCTAGATTTAACAAATTCAGCGCCATGAGATAAGGCATGATGAAGGGGAAAGCAGGGATGGACACTAAATAAGTGGCAATCTCCAATGGCTCAAATGAAAACGAGGGGAGCACACCCAGCAAAGCACCGACTAAACTGAAAAACACGTAGAGACGACAAGCCTTGGACCTGAACCAGTTGGCTGATTGTAGGGCCAATCCAAAAGCAGCCGTAACCAAATACAAAAGGGCTACTTCCACTCCGCTAATCCAATTAAAAAGGGCACGCATGGACAGGTACCAATCGGGCCTTTTCGCCAGCGAAGCGGCCGAAAAGTTGGTAAACGATTCACCTAAAAAGCTACCCCAATAGGCCATGTTGAGAATAAATAAAGGTAATGCAACGCCCATCGCCAGCAAACCCAGTAACCAATAGGGCTGCTCACCGCTCTGACGGAGTTTGTTAGCCAGCAAAGTCAACGCAACCGTAATCAGAATCCCCCCCGCTATAAGCAGTGAATAGCGGATCTGTTGTTCGGTAACCGTGTTCAACCATTCGGGTATAGAAGTGGGCGGAGGTCCCATGCCCGCGAAAACGGTAAAACCAATCCAAGGAATAATTACTAACAGGGCAATGTTACCGAGTTGCCTTTGCTCAGGATCGGGATTGAAAAAGCAATTCTTTCCCAGGCCCCAGACTGCGATTGCCATCAGGGCTGCATGGGCCAGCCAGATAGGTAGATAGAGTTGGGGGCTGCTATGGCCAAGGCCAAGGGCTACTCCAGCAGCTAAGAAAGGCACAAGAGTAAGGTAGAACCGGCTAAGGGCTTGTCGATTGGTCATAGTGAATTAAGGTAGCAAATTCTGCTTGGACTTGCAACAAAATACTGGACAACTCTTTAAGGAACATGGTGAAATTGTCCACTGTGATAATCAAAAGGGGAAAGATAATCCAGTACGGAATGCCTCCGCTGCCTGTTGTACCGCACGGGCGGCTCCGCAGATTTCCACATATTCAAAGACTGCCTGCTTAGCCATCGCTCGATTAGGAAACGCTTGTTGATAGACCAACTCTGACTTTAATGTCTTGAAAAAGCTTTCTGCCACGGCTTATTAACAAGAATTTATTACTTCAAAGCCTCATGGTATCTATTACAGTTGAATGGATGGATTGCTGCTAGTATGGTATTGATCTGAGAATGTGAATTTTACTCACTTATTACTTATCAATTTAGTCGTTAACTTTATAACAATATTTAATTTTATAGCACTCATATTCAGATACTTAATATTGAATTGACATAATAATACTCTTAGTATGGGATGTAAGTTTCTTCCTACATGTCTTGGGCCACTAGTATCAGGTCTAGTGACCATCTTTGTTATACCAGGATATTTTGCAAATGCGCAGCCTGGTGCCGTAGTATATAGCGACTTAGCCCGACAGCGATTGTTAATCCGCATTACGGCGCAATACATCCATACCATTAGTCAGGGACAAATCGATATGGACAGTGCCATACGTATTCCCTGCAAAGTCTATGCGTTAAGTCCTTTGCTTGCCTACAATGAGGGATTTAGTAACGGAGATGGAAAACCCTCAGCGGGCACCAGGTTGCTGGATGCAGGAAGAATAGCAGAAGCCAAGGCACTGCTTGGCACGCAGCGACGGGAAGCACGGCTTCGGTTGTTGCTGGAGTTGGGCAGTTACTTCGTTTTTAAGCCGGGCGCCGAAAAGGCCGATCTTGAGCAGGCATCAAAATACATAAACGAAGCGTTACTTCTGAGTAAGAAAGCCCCCCTTCTATGGAAAGTTGAGAGTATGGCTCTTCAGGCTCATTGGCTTGAACAATCCGGGCTTGCCGCTGAGGGCCAGAAGGTATTTGATGAACTAGTGACCTTATGCGATCTATCGGGTAACGTACTGACATCCGCCCAGGTATTGCTGCGTGCCGGAGAAGTACTTCATTATGGAGACCCTGCAAGACTTATAAAACTTGAAAAAGCCCTGTCTATTTTTAGAAAAGCAAATGCAAAAGAAAAAGAAATTGAAACGCTGTCTCTGATTAACATTGACTATTTTGTTTCCAAAAAGTATGATGTAGCAGAAAATTATTTGCGCACAATTGTCAACCTTCAAGCCCTCATAAACTTTCGTCATCAACAATACCCATACGATGCATTATCCTGGCTGGCTTACCGAAAAGGAGCCCTTACCGATGCGTTGTCCTACTCTAATAAAAGTTTGGCGAGCCTGACCTCCAAGGCCGATTCTACATTTATTAGTTATTTCTACATACGAAGGGGACTTATCTATGAGCGACTGCTTAAATTAGACGAGTCTCTTACCTGGTATGACAAAGGGTTGGAAAATAAGACACCCGCAACACGTTTATTTTGGTACAAAGCCCTCATAGGCAAAGTACTAACGCTTAATGAAGTTGGTAAAGCAAACGATGCCTTGCTTCTGCTCAAGGAAGCAAAAAGAAACTATCCGCCTAACACATACTTTGACAAGATGCACTTTGCCTTCCTGCTTGGAAAGACGTATGACAATTTAAAAAAATTTAGCCTCGCAGAAAGCAACTACCAGATCTTTTTGACCATGGTAGAAAAATTTCCGGTAGAATATATCCATGACGAATTCCCTTCGGCATTTTTTCAGATTTCTACCTTTTACCGCACAATTGGTAAAACCAGCCAAGCAAGAGAGTATCTTGAGCGGGGAAAAGGGTATATTTCTTCATTCGATATATTGGCCAAGAACAATTATTATTATAATCTGTTCAAAATCGATTCGATAGAGGGGCGTCATCTGGACGCGATCAGGCATCTTAGGCTTAGTTACGAGTTTACCGACTCGGTGTTTAGTTATGACCAACGGAAACGAACAGAAGAATTACTGGTGAAATATGAGGCTGAGAAAAAGGACAAAAACATCCAATTATTGAACAGTCAAAATCAGCTGGAGCGTATAAGAACCGAACAGGCGCACCGAACCAGGAATATTATGTTGGCAGGTTTGGTGCTAACGTTGATCATTATCGCGCTATTATTTAACCGTTATCTCATCAAACAACGAACGAACCGTAAACTTGTAGCGAATCAGCGAGAACTGGATCAAAAAAATAGTTTTCTAGAAACTCTGAATACCGAGCAGGACAAACTCCTCAAAGAAAAAGAATGGTTGTTAAAGGAGGTTCATCATCGTGTTAAAAACAATCTTCAGATGGTAACCAGCTTGCTTTATTCTCAATCGGTGTATTTGCAGGATGACACGGCCAGACTGGCCGTAAAGGACAGCCTTCGCCGGATGCAAGCTATGGCCTTGATTCACCAAAAGCTTTACCAGGATGAAAATACGTCCAGCATCGCCATGCCGGAATACATTAATGAGCTGACGTGTTACTTGCAGGAGAGTTTCGATGACAGTGGCCAGATCACGTTTCGACAGACAATTGAGCCCTTATCTCTTGACGTATCACAGGCAATTCCCCTTGGGTTGATCGTCACTGAAAGTATTGTCAACACCATTAAGCATGCTTTTCTAAATGGACAGAAAGGCGTTGTGAGAATAGAACTTCAACAGGATGGACCTGATTATTTAGTACTAAAAATAGCAGATAATGGTATTGGCCTACCCGCAGGACTTGACCTAAAGGAGTATAACTCGCTTGGTCTTGAACTGATGCAGGGGCTGGCGAAGCAATTGAATGGGCACTTCAAGATTGAAAACAATAACGGTGTACTGGTGACCGTCAGGTTTATAACAGTAAGCAAACATTACTCGGACACATCCTCACCTGAAAAAATTTCGTAATCAACCTGTATGAATACCAAAATACTGATTGTTGAGGATGAGTTTGTGGTTGCCAATTCGCTCCGTATACTTTTAAGGCAGGCCGGCTACAGTGTGAGTGGTATCGCGGTTTCGGCTGAGGAAGCCTATGAGATTTTGCAAAAAGATAAACTCGACCTTGTGCTGCTGGATATCAGATTGAATGGAGCCGAGTCTGGTATTGATCTCGCCAGAAAACTAAAAGCTGAAGATATTGCCTTTGTTTACTTATCCGCCAATTCAAGCCAAAAGGTACTAGAAGAAGCGAAAAAAACGGAACCGTACGGGTTTCTCGTCAAGCCATTCAGGGAGAAGGATTTGCTGGTAGCATTGGACATTGCGGTGTATCGTCACAAGAATAGGTTCGAATCAAAATTGCGACAGGAAGCACTATTGGAAAGGCAACTGCTGGAGATTAGCCATGAAACCTCGGATGCCAGGCAGACGTTTTTAAAGATTGCCCGGGCAATACGAGCGTTTATACCATTTGATCTTATCGTATGCGAAACCAGGCCGCTTACGGCTTCCCAAATTAGTGATTACGGTTATTTACGTGTCGGCTTTGATGAATATCAGTTCATTGGTAAAGAAGAGTTACTAACAATTGCAGGTTTAAAAAGCGACGTTTTATCCGTAATCATAGAAAATAGTTCTACAGATAACCATGTGGCTACGTATAACAATGGGGGAACGACTGATGCTGTACCCGTTACTCCGATGCAAAAGGTTTGGCTAAACTGTTTCAAGATAGAGTCATACCTGGTATTTCCGGTCGCCCTCAGCAATGGATCTTGGGTTCACTATTCTTTTTATAGTCGTCTGCCCGATATGTATGCGCCAAGTCATGTGGCCTTGCTGAACCTTTTCGTAAGCAGTTTGACCAACGTTACTAAGAAATTAGTCCGGTCTGACGTGTCATTAACGTCCACAACACGGCCATCTGCCGATAGGAAGCATGAGAACACCAAGGATCATCAAGGCTCTGTTACGGAATTTACCAGCATTATTGGAAAGCATCCGCTTTTACTCGCAGCCTTAGATCTTACGACACAGGTGGCGCCTTACAAAACTTCAGTGCTACTACTTGGTGAAAGCGGTACTGGAAAAGAAAGCATTGCGCAGGCCATTCACACACTCTCTGCACGGAGTAACGGACCCTTTATAAAAGTCAATTGTGCGTCTATTCCGGCGTCACTAATAGAATCCGAGCTTTTTGGCCATGAGAAAGGAGCATTTACTGGTGCCATAGAAAAGAGGAAAGGAAAATTTGAACAAGCCCATGAAGGGACTTTATTTTTAGACGAGATCGGAGAAATGCCGTTGGACATGCAAGTGCGGCTGTTGCGGGTTTTACAGGAAAAGGAAATTGACCTCGTAGGGGGCAAGTCGCCCAGGAAAGTCGATGTGCGTATTGTAGCAGCTACGAACCGAAATCTGGAACGTGAAGTTGCCGAAGGCCGGTTTAGGCTTGATCTTTATTATCGGCTTAATGTTTTCCCGATCACATTACCGCCACTTCGTGAACGAAAAAGTGATATACTGGCACTGGCGTTTTATTTTGCCAACCGGTTCTGCAAAGAGTTCAGCAAGGATTTCAACGGGATAGCGGCATCAATGATCGGCGAATTGCAGGCTTATAACTGGCCGGGAAATATTCGTGAACTCGAGAATGTGTTGGAGCGGTCGGTGATACTCAATGACGGTAAATCTGAACTGGAACTAAAGCAAAATCTCATGGGTATAGAAGCCCAGTTATCCGGCAAGCAAGAGATCGAAACGTTCGGGGATGTTAGGCGCATTCAAAAAGAGACAGAGCGGGAATACCTTATCTCCGTTCTCAGAAAAACGAACGGCCTTATACGAGGTGCCAATGGGGCCGCCGAATTACTGAAAATAAAGCCGACAACCCTCGAAGCAAAACTTGCTAAATTGGGTATTCAGCGGGGGGATTTAGGGATCTGACAAGGCTGTATAAGCTTTGCGTAACAACATCACCTCCAATAATTTGGTAGTTGGATACTTTTCGCTCCAATATTTTTGGAGTGAAAAGTATCCGTTTTAAAGTTTGTAAATTATAGCATATATTTTAATATACTGATATTCAGATCTTTATATCAATTAGTTGTTTTTTTTTCTTCTCGATGATTGAATGGTACGAAATTGTTTACCGTCATTTTATCAATGATAGGGTAGTTCAAGCTGTTGGCATTAGGTTTCATGAATCCAGGAAAAACCCCTACGACATCCGTTTTCCCTAACAATGAGGGCCGGAATGTTTTTTATAGAAACTGGGCCACGCGTAACGAACCAAAGGGGATAGTCCTGATCGTTCATGGATTGAATTCCCACAGCGGGTATTATGAAAAGTTTGCTGCGCAGCTAACCGAAAATGGATATGATGTTTACGCAATGGATCTTCGAGGCCGAGGAATGTCTGAGGGTGAACGATATTACATCGGTGATTATCATGACATTGTAAGTGACATTGATTTATTAGTAGATATTGCAAGATCGGCACATCCAACCATTGCTATTTTCTTATTGGGCCATAGTGCAGGTGGTGTGTTTGCTTCGGTTTACGCGGTAGGTAATCAGGACAAGCTAAGTGGGCTTATTTCCGAAAGCATCGCATTTCAGATTTCTGCCTCTGGCATTGCCCAGGCCATCATTAAATTCATAGGTTATGTTATTCCGCATATGCGTCTGATCAGGTTGAAAAATAAAGATTTTTCCCGTGACAAGGCTATGGTGGACAAAATGAATAACGATCCCCTGCTGGAAAATGAAAAGCAGCCAGCACGGACAATGCAGCAACTCTTTCTGGCGGCAGCGTATTTAAAAAAGGAAATGCCTCATATTAAACTCCCGCTTCTTATACTTCATGGTACCGCCGACAAAGCAACTAAGTCCACTGGAAGCCAATACTTTATGGATCATGCATCTTCGACGGATAAGCAACTGAAATTATATGAAGGGTATTATCATGATTTGCTCAACGACAAGTATAATGGAATCATCATCAAGGACACCATACGTTGGCTCAACCAAAGAGTCTGATTAGAAACTAGTATCTGATTACGTATATATGCTACCGTCAGCAGGCAGTAAGAAAAAGCATGCCGTGCGTATCTGTATCGAAAGTTAATCGGAAGGGTATCCCTGCTTAAGCCCCAGGCCTGCAAGTGGCGCAAACGCACCGAGAGCCTACAGCCAATGGAAAGTCGACATCATTTGGCTTTCCCGATCCGACTTGGCCAAAAAGTAACGAACGCCTATTTAATCAATTAACAACTCTAAGTTTTCAATTATGAAAAAGAAAATTTTGTTTATGGTAACTAGTGCAGGCCTCATTGGCCCCAAAAATCGTAAGACCGGAAGTCTGCTTACAGAATTGGCCCACCCCTATGAAGCGTTTAAAAAGCAAGGGTATGATATCGACATTTACAGCGTCAAAGGAGGAGAAGCACCAATAGATTTGGTCGAATTAGATGATCCGATCAATCAGGCATTTCTTAATGATGAAGGACTTACCAAAATGAAAACCACCAAGAGCATAGACAATTTATCGATTGACGGCTATGATGCGGTGTTCGTTCCAGGCGGTTTGGGACCGGTCGTTGATATGACGGACAATCCGCCGGTACAGAAAATTTTGTCATCTTTTTATGAAAGTGGCAAAGTGGTGAGTGCGGTCTGCCATGGACCGGTATCCCTGGGCAATGTCAAATTGAAAGATGGCTCTTATTTAGTCAAGGGCAAAAATGTAACGGGTTTCAGCGCTGTCGAGGAAGCGAACTATGCGAAGGAAGATGTCTCATTTGAGTTGGAAGACTTATTAAAGGAGCGCGGGGCCAATTACAGTGCCGTCGACCCATGGCAGGCTTACAGCATTACCGACGGACGATTGGTTACTGGACAAAATCCGGCATCCGCTCAAGGCGTAGCCGAAAAGGTAATAGCGATTTTAGAATCCAATTTTTGAAATACATTAAAAAATTAACTTTCAAAAAGTATGAACGGAGGTGTGATTAACACAATTGCAGAATGGCGAACGAAAGATGGTCAGCTCGAAACGGTACTGAAATTACTGGCCGATGTGGCAGAAAAAAGTACGGAGGAGGAGGGCAATCTTTTCTATACTGTATATCAAAGCTATGCCGCTCCAAATACTCTTTTTTTAGTCGAGGGATATAAGGATGAAACGGCATTGGATAAACACCGCGATTCAGCGCACTTTCAGGGTATAGTGGTCGAAAAAATTGTCCCACTACTCGAATCGAGAACGGTCGTCCGGGTTAGCGCATTAAATCTTGATGACTTCAAGAAGGATGAATAAAGGTCAGCGCAATTTTCGCATAAACGTAAGCTAATTGCTGGAGTCGTTTAAAAATTCATACTCCCTTACTAATTACAACGCCGATCTGGCACTGAAACAGGCTGAATAATCGATTTTTTCATTCATTTTATAACCAAAATCTCATGAACAGCTTAGCACTACTTTTACTATCAGGAGCAATCTTATCTATTTCAAATTCGGAGGCTCAGACAAAAAAATCTGATCCCGTAAAACCTACCATTATTCTTGTCCATGGTTTATGGGCAGATGGATCGTCATGGAGCAAAGTTATACCATCCCTAGTTGCTCAAGGGTATAAGGTCATATCTGTACAAAACCCGACTACCTCACTTGAGAATGATATTGCTGCCACCCAACGAGCTATAGCTCTTGCTGGTGGTGATGTAATTTTGGTTGGTCACTCCTGGGGAGGCTTCGTGATCACTGAAGCCGGAGATAATCCACAGGTAAAAGCATTGGTTTATGTGGCGGCCTATGCACCCGACAATGGTGAAACCATTTCCTCGTTAAGTGACAAAGCGGCACCGACCCAACTTACATCATTTTTACAAGCGGAAGGTGGGTTCATAAGTCTTACAAAAGAGGGTGTAACGAAAGCATTTGCCAATGATCTTTCGGCTCAGGAACAGGAGTTGGTTTTTTCTGTACAACAGCCAACCTCCCCTGAAGTATTTAAAGGAGTGGCGAGTAAAGTTGCCTGGAAACAGAAACCTTCCTGGTATATAGTGGCTTCTGAAGACAAGACCATCAACCCCGATTTGGAACGCTTGATGGCTCAACGGGCAAAGGCCAAAACCACCACCTTAAAATCATCCCACGTAGCTATGTTATCCAAACCCAACCAAGTTTTAGAGGTAATTTTAGAAGCTGCAAAACATGTAACTCAATAACTCAAACAATATAGATAATATGCAGACTCCTTCCTCAGACAGCTACATTCATTTCGGAACAAGGGCTTAATGTTTCCTACAAAAATTGGAAAGCAGTCAATAGTCCAAAAGCCATTCTCGTTTTTGCTCACGGATTTAATTCGCACAGTGGTTATTTCCAATGGGCTGCCGAACAATTATCTGCCCAACATTATGAAGTATACGGGATTGACTTTCCGGGCAGAGGGAACTCTGACGGAGAAAGGTATTACATAGCTGACTATGAACAGTTTGTAAAAGATCTTGATAAATTAGTGGACATTGTACAGTCAGCACATCCAGATTTGCCAACATTCTTGTTAGGTCATAGTGCAGGAGGTGTTTTGTCGGCCATATATGCGGTAGAGCATCAGGATAAACTCAGCGGTTTTATTTGTGAAAGTTTCGCGTTTCAGGTACCTGCCCCTGATTTTGCCGTAGCCGTTTTGAAAGGGCTAAGCCACTTATTTCCTCATGCACACGTATTGCGACTGAAAAACGAAGATTTTTCCCGTGATCAGGCAGCGGTTGACTTTATGAATAATGACCCGCTCATTGCGGATGAAGTTCAGCCTACTAAAACCATACAACAATTATCACTTGCCGACGAAAGACTGAAGGCGGAAATACCTACCATAAAACTGCCACTGCTGATACTTCACGGCACAGCCGACAAAGCAACTAAGCCAAGTGGAAGCCAATATTTTTATGACAATGCCTCATCAGAAGACAAAACACTAAAATTTTATGATGGACATTATCACGATTTATTAAATGACATAGACCGAGAAATTGTAATGAACGATATTCTAAGTTGGCTAAACAATAAAATAAGCTAACGAAAACTGCCACCGACCGGCTTTTGACAAAAGCCGGTCGGTGGCAGTACTGATTAGTTGTCGGAAGTAGGTTAACAGTCGTAATTCTGTTTGGCCGATATATGGAAAAATCGCCAAAGGCGATAACTAATTCTGTTTCAGCGGGCAATTCATCTAAAATTCACCATTCATGAAAACCTCAATCGGTATCTCGGCTGAAAACCGGGAAGTTGTTGCCCATCAATTAGCCAAACTACTGGCTGATGAATTTGTGCTCTATACTAAAACACTAAATGCACATTGGAATCTGGAAGGGATGGACTTCCATTTGGTTCATCTGTACTTCGAAGAACTCTATACGCAGTCGGCCGAGATTGTCGACGATGTAGCCGAACGCATTCGTCAATTAGGGCACTATGCCCCGGCCACGCTGAAAAATTTTCTTCAACTTACTCACCTGACCGAGCAGGATGAGAATGGTAATGACAGTCGAAGTTTGATCAAAAAACTGCTGAGTGACCATGAAAGCATTATTGACTTCATCCGGGGTAATATTGATGAGTTTGTCGAGGCCCATAAGGACGCAGGCACTAGTGATTACATTACCGGCCTACTGGAGAAACATGAAAAAATAGCCTGGATGTTACGAGCACATCTTAAGTAGATAGGGCAAATCCAAGACAATTAGTATGAACTAGTAATTCCAAAACTACCACCACATACAATAGACGCTCCCATTTATTCGATAGCGATTTTTAAAATTACAAAATCTGCAATTCACTGATTATTAATAATTTAATTTATTTTTAGTGTTAATATAAAAACTTTTTCAGGTTGGTATTTTATTGGTTAAGTAGTTCGCAGGGATTATAGTTGAACCGATAGATGGGCGCTATCGACAATCAGTTTTGAGCCGGTAGGTGTGAAATACCTACAGCTAATAACCCCAAGGATAGTAAAAGAGCTTTCATTAGACGCCGTGATCATGGGGAAGACTACGTATGATATACTGGCACCTGATCATCTGCCCTTCACCAAATAGGGAACAACGGTTGTGCTAACGCGGGACAAACAGGCCCAATCAGCTAACGCAACGGTAGTCTTTACCCAAGCAACTCCCGCTGACATAGTCCAGATGCTCACAAAGCGAGGGCATACCGAAGCAGTTATCATTGGCAGGGCTATATTAGTGAGTTTGTCAAAGCTAGTTTGGTGACTAATCTTTATGTAGTACTGAAGCCCGTGCTGTTTGGAAATGGTTTATCCCTACTAACTGGAGTGGAGATTGATTTTAAATTAAATCTAGTAGAGATCAAAAAACTAAATACCAACACCGTCCAGCTACATTATGCAGTAGATCACTAATCACCTTTGAGGTCTACTGCACCCACCCTATGTGTATTTTAATAGTCAAAATAAAAAACACCTGATTTTTGCATTGTTAATCCGTCTTGGTCTCAAGAAGGAGCGATTTATGAGATTGAGTCAACGGGAAGGACAAAATATTTATACGCTTTGTACATCTACCAGGGTAATGTCCCATACGGTATAGCTTTTGTCTCAAACGAGATAGTCCTTCCTTATATCAGCTGCTTATTTTGGCATGCCATACGCGTGTCTGCTGACGGGCTTTCCTCTTTCTATACACCCATGAACCGCTTTTTTTTACCCTTCCTTTTTCTGGCAAACCTTACGATTCTGTCCAGCGGATTGGCTCAGCAATCGGCTAGCCGGTCGAATGGAACGCTGCCTCATCAGACCCCTCAACGCATCCGCTTCGAGCATCTGACAGTGGCTGATGGATTGCCCGAAAATAGCATTGAATGTATGCTACAGGATCATTTAGGCTTCATATGGCTGGGTACGCAAGGAGGGCTAGCTCGATACGATGGAACCACGCTAGTCTCCTATCAGTATGATCCCCAAAAGCCGAATACCCTGAAAGGAGGACTGATTAAGGCGTTGTATGAAGATCGCAACGGGGATATCTGGATCGGTTGTGAAAGCCTCTTCCGCTATGAACGGGCTACCGGACGATTTATTGAATATCCCCAAAACTCCCCTGAAAAACTGGATCAACGTGTGGGATTCATCAATTTTATTAAGGAAGACAACCAGGGGAATTTATGGACGATTACAGTTAAGGATCAATTGCAGATATGGGTGCTTGATCGGCTAAATCCCCGTACCAAAACCTGGACCTACTTTCGACATAATCCTAAAGACAGCCATAGTTTAGCGAATAATGGTCTTTACTGGAATACCATAAATTCAATCCCTGATTGGTCTTTCGCTGAGGATGCGAATGGGAAAATATGGGTCGTAACCGAGGGCCCTGAAGGGAAAACGCTGCATTGGTTCGACCAGCAAACGGATCGTTTTACTCGTTATACACCTCCTGCTGCATTGACTAGTGCTTTTAAGGAAATCACTACGGTAAGCGTCGTTAAGCAGCAGCTCTATCTGGCGAGTAATCACCGAGGGTTGTTTCGATTAAATCTGCAGACGGGACAGCTTGACCAGCTTACCCATCAATCTACTCAGGCAAATAGCCTGCGTTCGGATACCGTGGTACAAACCCATCAGGATCGCTATGGGGTACTATGGGTGTCTACGAAACAAGGGCTGGACCGGTTGAATCTCGAAACAGGCGCGTTTACCCACGTTATCTCGAAGGCGAATGATTCGTCTACCCCCAGTGGCGGTATATTGAAATTTCTGCAGGAGATGCCCAACGGCGATCTATGGTTTGTTACCCGTAATGGGCTAAATTTTTATGATCGGCAGACTGGTCAGTTTGTACGCTATGAGCTCGACCCAACGCTGGGCGAAGGCACACTGCACGGCCGGGCAATTAACTCATTTTTAGTGGATAAAACAGGGTTGGTTTGGGTGGGTTCCTGGTCAGGTGGCTTGAGCAAACAAAGTCGGCTACTCACGTTTCCGTTACTGACCTCCGATCCCCAAAAACCGAATAGTCTACAAAGTCCGAGCGTTTCGGCGGTTTATGAGGCACCATCGGAACCAGGAATTATCTGGTTTGCCACGGAAACGGGCCTGGATCGATTCGATAAAAAAACAGGTATATACACCCATTATAAGTACAACAGGCTAAATAGTCACTCCATTGGTGAAGGCAAGGTAGTCGCTATGGCCGAAGACCGGAAGGGGCGATTCTGGGTCGCTACGGGTAGCAACGGCCTATATCAGCTAAATCGAAAAACAGGCCAGTTCACACAATTTGCTCATAATCCGGCTCAGCCTAATAGCTTGATGATTAATTACCTGAATAAGTTGCTGGCGGCTTCGGACGGAACCCTCTGGATAAGCACCGTCGTTGGACTTGACCATTTCGACCCCGATCGCCAAACATTTACCCATTATTATAAAACGGAGTCCACATATACGCCCGCCCTATTCGATCAAATTAACCAGTTAGCTATCCCGAAACGACAGGTAGCGGCCATTGTACGGCCTGGGCCGAATGTAGACAGAACCGTAAACTTTAGCTTAACGCAGCCTGAAGACCTGTTCGTTGTCGCTGGAGTTGACGTGTTTACATTCGAGAAACTTAGTTATGGCTGGATCGAAGATGCTGCCGGGAAAATTGTCTGGGAGTATTCGGCATCCAACAGCGTAATCGATGGAGCTTATCCTAATGTCAGACTGCAGGCCAATGTAATTCGGCTACAGGCTGGTCAGTATCGACTCCGCTATCACTCCGGTAAAGAATATGCTTATGGAAAGTGGACACACGCTCCGCCCACCCACCCTGAATTATGGGGCGTTCAGCTTATCCAACTAAATTCGCCGGAAGTCCTGACTCTGAATCGTTTACTGAAAAAGCGATTTTCAAACGGAATGTCCAATGCGTCTCTCTTTCCGCTTCGGGCAGATGCCAGCGGGCGCATATGGATTGGTTCCAACAGTGGGGGAGTCGTCGTGTTTTACCCTGCTACGGGGGCGTTTAAATCGCACTATGATTTTTTTGAAGGGCCTATTTCTACGCCAACGCTATTGGCCGATAAACAAACAGGCGGTTTCTGGGTAGGCGATCTCACGCGTGGCTTATTATTGCTGGATCAGCAGGGCAAAACAACCAAGCGCTACAGCCTAACGGACGGTTTGCCAAGCAATACAGTACGTTCCCTTCAACCAGACAAGGAATATCTATGGATCGCCACCGACAATGGCTTGTGTTGGTTAAATCCCCAAACTGGACAGCTTCGGTCTTTTGGCCTACGAAATGGCTTACAAAGTTTGGCCTTTACAACCGATGCGTCGTGTAAAACCAGCGATGGCGAATTATACTTTGCGGGACCTAAAGGAGTAAATGTCTTTTATCCTGGCCAGCTCCAATTCGACTCAGCCGTCCCCCCTGTAGTCCTAACAGATCTGTTCATCAATGGCCAGCCCGCTACGCTTGGCCCTGATGGGCAACTACCCAATCATATTTCGATCACGAAAGAAATTACCCTGCCTCATGGCCAAAACGATCTTACGTTACAGTTTGCTGCGCTGAGCTATAACCGAGGTAGCGAATCGCAGTATGCCTTTAAATTATCTCCGATCGATACCGCCTGGGTGCCCATAGGAGCCACTCGGCAGGCTCGCTTTCTGGATTTACAGCCCGGTACCTACACCTTTCAGGTCAAAGCGGCCAATGCCGATGGGGTCTGGAATGAAAAAGGAACGAGTGTTCAAATAACGATTTTGCCTCCCTGGTGGCGTACCTGGTGGGCGTATTTACTTTATTTATTGTTTTTTGGCGCTCTGTTGCGAACCTATATCGTGTACCGTTCACGAACATTGCGTTGGGAGAATCGGATGCTGGAAGAAAAAGTGGCCCAGCGCACCAACGAAGTTCAACAGCAGAAGGAAGAAATCGAAACCCAGCGAGACTATCTGGAAGAAACCCTAACTGAACTGAAATCCACCCAGGATCAACTTATCCAGAAAGAGAAACTCGCCAGCCTAGGCGAATTAACAGCCGGTATCGCCCACGAGATTCAAAACCCCTTGAACTTTGTCAATAACTTCGCAGAAGTCAGTGCCGAGCTCGTTGAAGAATTAAAAGACGAACTGGATCGGGGTGATACCCAGGAAGCCAAAGCCATCGCGAATGACCTGACACAAAATTTGCAAAAGATTCATCACCACGGTGGCCGGGCCAGCAGCATCGTCAAAGGTATGTTGGAACACTCTCGTACTGATTCGGGCGAAAAGCAGCTTACCAACCTGAACGCCTTGGCCGATGAATACCTCAAGATAGCCTACCATGGCTTCAAGGCTAAAAATAAAACTGGATCATCGGACCGTTTTAACTGCGAGTTAGTCACCGACTTTGACCCTACCCTAGCGCGGATAGAAGTGGCTCCTCAGGAAATAGGACGAGTATTACTAAATCTGTATAACAATGCTTTCTATGCCGTTTCTGAGCGAGCCAGGCAAGTCAACGATCCCGAATATAAACCGACCGTTGAGGTCCATACGAAGCGCCAATCGGATCGAATCGTCATTCAGGTGCGAGACAATGGTACGGGAATTCCCGAGTCAGTAAAAGCTAAGATTTTCCAGCCGTTTTTCACCACCAAGCCTACGGGAGAAGGGACAGGATTAGGCTTGTCGATAAGTTATGATATTATTACGAAGGGGCATGGTGGAACACTCGCCATGGAAAGTGCAAAGGAGAAAGGCACAGAATTTACAATTAAGCTACTGCTAAAAGCTCTATAAGTTATTTTCGATCTAACAACATCGCCTTTTACTGAACTTAGCAAAATTAAATCTCTTATAACTATGCTAAAAAAAATACTCACTGTTATAGGCTTATTAGTCATTTATTCAGCAAATGCTACTGATACCTTATTTGTTGTGAGAGACACTATGCTGCTCAACAAAGACTATATTCGATTAAGACCTATTACTTGGAAGTTTCATGAAGGCAAAAATGAGAAATGGGCTGTAAAAGATTTTGATGATTCAAGCTGGCAGGAAGCTACACTTGAAGAGGTCGAAAAAATGCAAACAAATGCTAAAGACTACTGCTTTAGGCTTCATTTTAGAACAGAATCTTCTCCCGATAATCCATTATATATTCGTACGAGTTTAGGGATACCATCTTTACTATTTCTAAATGGGAAACAGATTAACCATGATAAAAAAGAGTTCAGTTTTAGTGATTACAAGATTGATTATACAATAAATAATCCGGTTCTGATAGATATGTATAAAGAAAACACAATTACAATCTTTTCGGATTTCAGCGTTAGAAATTTTATAAAAAATAAAACTTGTATAGCCCCATCGATTCAAGTTAGTCCTCAATTAATAACTGCCAAGTCGATGCAAAATCAAAAAATCAGGATTCAGAGGTATTATATGATGCTTAGCTCAACAGCAGCGGCACTAGCCTTACTTACATTTTTTTCCTGGTTTTTAGTATTTCAGGACAGAAAAGATAAAAGTATGGTATGGATAACTACCATTATATTTATCCAGTTAGCCGGAGGAATATTAAATCTTTTTAGAGAAGAACTCACTTTATATTTAAAAGATCTTACTATTTTTGATTTAATTAACAATCTTATTACTGTACTATGGGTATGTTTAATTCCAGCCGTAATTTCAAATGTTGTATTAAATAAAACAGATAAAATTGCCAAATACTTTTCCATATTTAGCCTAGTTGCTTATGAGGCTCCAGACTTTTTCACTACTAGTGTTCTCGTTGAAAAATTTGGAGGCATTTTCAAGTTAGCTTTAGGTATTATTATTGTCATCTATATTGTTGTCTTATTCAAAAATAATCTATCAAAACTAAGCAAGCCACAATGGGCTGTAATACTAGGTTTATTTATAACGCTTATGTCAGGAATCATTACAATTGTAATGGACTCCTATTTTTCAATAGAGTATACAACCTATTATTTATTAACATTTATCACTTATATTTCATTTCCTGTTTCTCTGTTGATTTACGCATCTCTAAGCTTGAGACAAAATTTTGTTACTATTCAGGAAAAAGCCCATCAGGTAACTAAACTAAGTGCCGAGAAAGAAAAAATTCTAAAGGATCAAAACCAACTCCTCGAACAGCAGGTCGAAGCCCGTACTGCTGAATTAAAAGCCTCGCAGGTTCAACTCATCCAGAAGGAAAAACTGGCTAGTCTGGGTGAACTAACGGCGGGCATTGCTCACGAGATTCAAAATCCCTTGAACTTTGTCAACAACTTCTCGGAGGTCAGTGCCGAGTTGGTTAGTGAAATCCAGGATGAAGAAGCCAAATCTGATCGCGATGTAGAATTGATTCAGGATCTGCTCACCCACCTCAACAGTAATCTGCAAAAGATCCATCACCACGGCGGTCGGGCCAGCAGTATCGTTAAAAGTATGCTCGAGCACTCACGCACCGAATCGGGCGAGAAACGACCTACAGACCTGGCCGCTCTGGCCGATGAATACCTTAAGATTGCCTTTCATGGGATGAGGGCCAAGGACAAGTCCTTCAACTGCGAATTAATCACCGACTTTGACCCAGGTCTGGAGCAAGTCGTAGTCGCCCCTCAGGAAATCGGCCGGGTACTGCTTAACCTATATAACAATGCCTTTTATGCGGTTTCGGAACGGGCTAGACAAGGTAAAGATTCCGATTATAAGCCAAGGGTTGAGGTTCGTACAATTCGTGACTCGAACTTTCTCCAGATTCAAGTACGGGACAATGGCATCGGTATTCCAGAGTCGGTAAAGAGCAAGATTTTCCAGCCGTTCTTCACTACCAAGCCCACGGGCGAAGGAACGGGATTGGGCCTTTCGTTGAGCTATGATATTGTCACCAAGGGACATGAGGGAACGTTAAGAGTGGACAGTCAGGCGGGTGAAGGGACTATGTTTGTCATTGAATTACCACAACGACAAAAAAACAATTTCTAGGTGTAACCTCGTACCCTAAAACGCCCCAATTAAGCAGCAGACACATGTGCTCCTCATCATTTCAGTTGGGAGGGTATTTTGAGAATGTCCGGTTTAAATTTAATAGCTGTCCGACCCAATCTCTAGTTTACCGATTTGCCCTCAATTCAAATAATGCTTTTTGTAGTGGTTAGGGCTAATCCCGGTTTGTTTCTTGAATAAGCGGGAGAAGTAAGGTGGGTTTTCAAAACCTAGCCGATAGGCAGTTTCCACCACGGTATAAGCTCCGCCATTGAGCAGATTCTTGGCCTCCGAGACCAAGGCGATGTGAATGAGCTCCAAGGCGGTTTTCCCCGTTTCCTGCTTCAACAGATCGCTCAGGTATCGTGCCGACATGTGCAGCTCAGCCGCAATCATAGCCACCGTAGGTAATCCTTTTTCCTCTAACAATCCTTTCTCAAGGTACGCTGATAAAATGGCATTGAACTTAGTCGCTGTTGTTCCGGATCCGATCGTACGATTTAGGAACTGTCGTTTATAAAAGCGCTGGGAGTAGTTGAGGATCGATTCAATATGGCCCAGAATAATGTCCCGGGTGAACTCGTCCTGGTTGTTCGTATATTCGACCTCTATTTTCCAGTAAAGCTCCCAAATAATCTGCTGCTCCTTTGGGGATAGATGAAGTGCTTCATTCAGTTCGTAGTTGAAATAGCTGTACTTCTTAATGGCCGTATGCAGCGGATGGCCGCTTAGGTAATCGGCATGAAACCAGATCTCGAAGCCTTCACTTTCCAGGGCGATATCCTTCATTTGTATAGCCTGCTGTGGTTTCATAAAATACATCGATCCGCTCTGGTGGTCGTAGCGTGTCCTGCCGTAGCGGATCTCCCCGGAGCGAAGTGGTTTCAAGGCGATAATGTAGAAATCCGTCGTCACTTCATAGCTGGATATGCTCCGCAACGGGTTACAGGTAAAGAGCGTCAGTAGCGGATTTTCCGGTCCTGGATAATTATTGCAGTGATGTACATCACTCAGGCTTTTGAAATGCATATGATGAAACGTTACGATCAGCCTAGACACAGGCCCAGGCTGATCGGTTATAAACGGACGACTACTTGATGCCCCTAGAGGCCATGGGCTTCAATAGCAACCGGATTCCACTCTTCCCAGCTAGCCAGCCGCTGCTCATAAACCGCTTTGGCCAGCGGGAGCGCTTTTTTGCCCAGGAACAAGCGCAGCGGAGGATTTGTTGCATCGACTAGTTTTAGAATAGCTGCCGCTGTTGCTTTTGGATCGCCGTAGGTATCACTTTCGGTCATGGCCGGATTTGAATAAAGCGCGGTCCGTACCTGGTCGTAGGCTGTAACAGGCTTACTTTGGATCGTTGATGCCGTAAAGTCGGTAGCAAATCCATTTGGCTCGACGATCGTGACATGAATACCCATGTCTTTGGTTTCCAGGTAAAGGGCTTCACTAAAGCCTTCGACCGCAAATTTACTGGCACTGTAGATCCCTACGGAAGGAAATGTATAGACACCCAGCGCACTGGATAGTTGCAGAATATGGCCACTGCCCTGTGCTCTTAGTATGGGTAAGGCAGCCTGGGTGATCCATAGTGACCCAAACAGATTCGCTTCAATGATGTCCCTCGACTCCTGCTCGCCGAGTTCTTCCACCATGCCAACGACACCCATTGCTGCATTATTGATTACGACATCCACCCGACCAAAATGAGATTTTGCCTTTTCCAGTGCTGCAAAGCAGGCTGCCCTGTTGGTTATATCCAGTTCTAGCGGCAGCACCGCGCGGCCATACTTTTCGACCAACTCGGTTAGTCCGCTACCCTTTCTTGAGGTAACAACGACCTGGTCACCTCGCTCCAAAAAAGCTTCTGCCCAAATTCTGCCAAATCCGCGGGATGCCCCCGTAATAAAAATTGTCTTCACCATTGCCTCTTCTTTTTTTTGATGAGGCAAAATTACCCGGTTGGCCACCCGCGCTCCTTATACAAAACAGCAGAATACGGATACGATTTTACGACGAAGCCAAAGGAAAGCTGTTCCAGTACCGACTTGTAAAGGATGACTAGTGGCGGAAGCGTCGCGTAAAATACCCAATTAAAGAAGTTGATACTTGAGATTTTCTTCGTCGCACACAGGAGGGTATTTTGAGATTTTCTAACTGTCAGGTACAAAATGAATTTGTGTAATTAACTTATCGGGGTAGGTCCTGACCCGAACAAGATAAAAACTAGTTGTCCATCTACATTTTACCGTTAAGTCATTTCATCTAACGATTATTGTTTGGAGACAGCTCTTTTTACCCGTTGGCCCTCTGGAAAGATTCCGGAAGCATGGCTAAAGCCAAACCTGTCTGAAAGCTTTTGGGATGCTGCCTTTAAAACACTACCTGTTGAGGATTATATCAGAGCGATGCTTGAGCATAAAACCATATTAGACCCGACAGTATTCATTGATAAAAATGGGTCAACAAACCCGGCCAGAAGCCAAGCTGCTAGAGTGCGTACAACAGCCCATTGGGAAATTGATAAACGTTTTACTAAGCTGGCTTTGGACCGCGGGGTACCCGTCTGTACAGGTACCGATACGGACAAGGAAAAATTCGTTCAGCAGGAAATAAAAACGCTAGTCCACGATTGTGGCTTTAGCCCTATGCAAGCTATTGTTAGTGCAACGAAACATGACGCAATGGCACTTGGTATTGATGATAGAACAGGCACAATCCAGCCAGGGAAAATAGCGAATCTGGTTATCTTGTCCGCTAATCCGGCTGAAAACATTGATAATTTAGACAAAGTGGCGTTGGTCATTAAAAATGGACGAATGTTCAACGCCAAATAATGATCCATAAAAATACTTTAGTATCACTTAAAACGCCCAATTTATGGGGATGTTCAGGGAGCAATGACCAAGAATCAATCGTTGCCCCCTGAACGAGCGTTTACAAGCCGCTGATAACGCGGGCATAGACATTATTACTCAAATTTCCATCGTAGGTCAGGCTCAGATCATCGGCAAAGGATAGCAGAAAACTCTTTTGTTTCTTAAAGCGACACCTGTATCCATTGACAATCTCACCACTGAGCAAATCAGCTTATTAGGTTTGGGTCGTTCTAGGAGAATGGCAGTCCTTTGCTCTGGATGATGAGGCCCCTGCTTTATTAGGGCAGATTGGTTTGCCCTCAAATCGCGTGATTGGCAATATACAAGTAAGCGGCTTTGTCAAAAGCGATTTTATAAAAGCCCTTTCAACCTATTTGATAGCGTATCCATAAATACAAATACAGTCCATTAAATTATAATTAAAATACTGATTATCAGCCAATTAACTTAATCGAAATTTAATACCGTTCACTCAATTTATGATAGATAGTCTATGGCCTATGAATGACATTTGAAAGCACCCTTTAAACTTTCAAGAGTCACAATGGAAACGAACTTGAGTATCGATCAGTGTAGAATAGTTCCCAATGTGGAAAATCAAATAACCGATTTTGTAAAGAGTAAGCTAGTTCCCTCTCTTAACCCGAAATGACATAAAAATCTGAATGTCAGCAACTTGCTCAACGATAAGTTCCTACCTCGCTTATGAAGTACTTTATCTGTTTCCTGTTACTCGTCCTCATTTCCTGTAAGCACAATCAAGATACCCCAGTAGCGACCAACACAAACGCGCCGACCTCATTTGACCAGATCAGACAGGTAGTCGTTCGCTCAGCCGACAGCCCGCTGGGACAGGTTTTCCATAGCCCAGACATCAACAAAGATGTACTGGTATTCGGCACCAAAAACAGTTACGGCTACCTCAAGCAGGTGCAGTTCGTGCTTGTTACGGATGCCAGCACAAAAGAGTGGATTTTATACGAATTCAATTCCAGCTACTTACCTATCTGGGCGCGGCTGTCGAAGGGCTATACGATCGGCTTTACGAATTACAATATGACCAGCAGAACGGTGACCATAACGGGTTACCAGACCGACACGCGAGCTAAGCTGGGGGCTATGGATGGGGTCAAACTAGACCAGAATGTATTTGACTGGGCCAGTGGGGCGCAGACGATACTTGATCAGGACCTGCGAACGGCGCGGGTAGCCAGTCAGTGCAGTCAGAGCCAGTACAAGGCAGCAGCAGCCGGGTATTTTGCGGTCAATGCGGCTGGTTGTGCGTTGGGAATCAGCGAATTCGGCACTGGCATTGGCATTCCTGCTGCCATTCTGAGTATCTACAACACCTATCAGAGTTGTAAAAGCGCACTGGGCGTATTGGGCAATATTGCCTCCGGCCAGCCAGCTGTCGGTTGCCCATCGGCTCAGGACATTGCCAATAATGGAGCGTCCTGTCTGGAAGGTGAGCTGAACGCATTTTCGGGCAATCCCTACAATTTCGTGCAAAGCTGCGCGTCGGGCATTCTGGCCAACGCAGCGGCAGCGGCTGCCTGTGACTGCAAGCCGACCGACGATCCCCTACCCGCCCGCAGCACAGGTGACCCACACCTGCGCACGCTCGACGAACTCTATTATGATTTTCAGGCCTACGGCGAATTTACCGCCCTAAAAGCGACGGCGGGTGATCTGGAAATTCAGGTTCGGCAGGAAGATTACAACAATACGGGCGTGGCAACGGTCAACACGGGCGTGGCCGTTCGGATGGGCAGTGATGTGGTTTGCGTACTGGTGAACCCCAACCGACTGTACGTCAATAAGGTACTAAAAACGGACGCGTTTACTAGTTTACCGCTCAGCAATGGCACCACGCTCACTAAAGATGGCAACGACCTGACCTTGACCAACGCCCAGAATGAAAAAGTAACGATTGAGTGGCGTGGCGGTTATTATTTGCTCGATTATCTGGTAACCCTCAAAGCGGCCCGGGCCGGGCAGGTAAGCGGTCTCTTGGGGAACTTCGATGGCACACCGGGCAATGACCTTATGCTCAGCACCGGTGCGGCTGTCAACCGCTTTACTGACAATATAACGGGTCCGTACGCCGATAGCTGGCGGATTCAGCAAGCGCAGTCGCTGTTTGTCTATGAGTCCGGGAAAACGACGGACTCCTATACCAATCGCAACTTCCCACGCACCAGCGTGACCCTGACGGATGAGCGCAAACAATGGGCCGAGGGTATTTGCCAGAATGCCGGCATCTCTGATCCTGATTATCTGCAGGACTGCATTTACGACGTAGCCATAACGGGTGAACCAACGATTGCGGAATCGGCCGCCTGGGGCCAGAAAGCGGATGGCGTTCCAACCTCACTGCCACTGGCGGCCAACAGCGATTTTAACCAATTCCTGAATGTACGAATGGAGCTTTCGAGTACACAGACCGATCTGGACCAACTAAATCTGCTCGACTTCGATGCTGGTAAAGTGTATAAACTGCGTGATGGTGCAGCCCACGCAGCTACGATCGACGCCGTTGGAACGGAGTACTGCGGTAGCAACCTGACAACACCTTTCACGCTCAAAACATGCGATCAGTCGTGTGGCACGGGCCCGATCTGGAACGTGATCAGCAGTCAAAACTGGCCGACGCTTCAGCGGGGAACGCTGCTTTATGTGGGCGCTAACAATAATCCGGGCATTCTGTTAAGCCAATGGAACAGCATTCAGCAGTCCAGTGATATAAAAGCGCTGGTCCGCTCTAATTTCGACAAAGACAATACGTTCTCATCGGTGGTATTGGAGAGTAGTGGTACCGACCAGAATACGTGTTTGCCGACCTATCTTCAGAATCGGTTTCTGTATACGTTTATAACGGGTCAGGGCAAGCTTGGCCTGTTTCGGATTACGGGCAATGGCACCACGGCCGAAGGACGCCGGTGGTATACTATGGACATTAGAATTCAGAAATAGGGCGTTCGCATCGTTGAATCGAGCGGTATCACTGGTCGATTCAACGATGCGAACGCCCGGTTGCGTCATGGGATGAAACGGCGCATTGCGAATATGCTCAATGCGTTCCCCTTTCAGATATTGCTTTAGATAATCAGACACATAGGCAGGCCCATTGTCAGACAGCATGTGGGGATGTTGACCGCTTTTCAGGTTGCTCGCTTTCAGAGCCGCTTGCATGTAAGTAAGCGTGTAGTCCCACATTGAGCTGGTTTACCCTCTTTTATTATTGGGATTGACATGTTCAAAGAAACCTCTTCCCGTTTTAAATGTCTGATTGTAATAGATGCCAATACGAACAAACCTACCGATCACAGTCAGCCAGTGTGGCGGTCACGATCCGTTGCTTACCGTTGTTCTCAATGGTCTGTTTGGTGGCAATGTTACGGCTGTTCTTAACTACGTTGATCAGTTTATACTCTGTCACTAAAACGGCTTTGCCGGTCGGGTCTACTTCATAGCCTTTTATGCTGGTATAACTATTGCTCATCCAGGGTAAGGTGTAGAAAATATCAAAAGGCAATCCGTGCGCAGATAAGAGTGACTCGGCATTGGTAGTAGTCCGATCAATGGTAACATCTTCATAATAATACCCGCCCTTTCCATCTGGCTCACTAACTCTGAAATTACCCTGAGTATCGTAGCTATATTGAGTTTCAAACGATGTACTGATCGTAGGGTCGGCATCGGCTTGTATCTTGGTAATTCGATCCCGTTCGTCGTAGGTAAGGCTGGTCGTTAAAAACGGCTTATTGCCTAGCTTATCCACTAGTTTGGTCAGTTTTCCATCTGTCCAGGTAAAGCTAACGGCATCACCAATACCTCTGTCTGTTACCTTGGCAGGTGTTTTTCCGTTCACAGTAATAGTCGCTTCCCTAATCTGATTCGTGCTGGTATAGCTGAAGGTGTAGAGATAGGTGTCCTTAAGGGAAGTCGTATTTTTTGGGACATCGATCATCATTTTGGCAATAAAACCGGCCTCATTGTAGGTGTACGTATAGGTGTACCCATTCCCCCGGTCGATAAATAGAAGTTTGCAACTGGCATCTGTCTGGCCGGGTGGATTTACATCCGACGGATTGCAGTTCAATATGATTTGCGCCATCATACAAAGTACAAGGGCAAGGCGAAGCTGTTTCATGGGGTTGGTGTGTTGCTGAGATCAGGCCAGTAATTTCTCAATTGACGCCTGGCATAACTGGTGAGGATGGTAGGTCATGAATTCTTCGCGTAGGCGCTTTACATTACGCTGGTACGAAGGGTCGGCCAGCACCTTCTTCACACTTTCCCGAACTTGAGCCGAGGTGGGTGTTTCGGTTTTTAGGCTGACGCCCAACCGGAAGTAATTGATACGAGCGGCAATTTCACTTTTGCCTTCGTGTATCCCGGCGGCTACCATGGGTAAGCCATTCTGAGCAGCCATCAGTACGCCACCGTAGCCAGCATTGGTAACGAACACACTGGCCAGTGGCATTACCTCCTGAAAATCAATATAATCCTCAATCAGTAGATTTTTTTCTGAAAATCTGGCTCGTAAGGCAGCTGTACCTGTCCCGCCCGTTGTGGCGATAACCAGCGTGTTCGGGTCGTTTCGGAAAGCCTCGAGTGTAGGAACCAGCAGCTTTTCCGGGTCACGCTCTACGGTTCCCTGCGTAACTAGTACAATCCGTTGATAGCGATTTAACTTAACAGCCGGATAGAATGGGCGTTGATCACCTGTCTGGTGCGGTAAGAGTGGCCCAACAAATTGAACGGTTGGACTGACCACATTTCGTGGATACTCAAAGCCAGGTACGCCACTCTGCCAGTAGATATCCACTCGCCGAACTAACGTATCGAAAAAGAGCCTATCTGTTACAGCCAAGCCGTATTGTTTCGCGAATGTGTTGAACAGGTTAGTACAGGGTTTAAATAGAATATTCGTGGTTACGTACCGAAGGAAATCCTGCTTCAGGCGACCCCAAAACGCAGGGGAAGGCTCCAATCCCATGCCCGCTGGTGGAAGATTCGTAGAGGTTTCCCCCAGGGGGGCAATCCCAACGGCAATGACGGGCACCTTGAGTACGCATTTTATGAATGGAGAGGCCATAAAAAAAACGTCACAAATCACCAGGTCAAATGGGAACTCCTCCTGAATCGCTTTTAGATCGGCCATAAACTCAGGAATCCGCAATAGGAAGATGTTCTTCATGTCGAAGCGCAGACGATCAACGGTACCTTTTATGCGTTGTCGTTCGGGGAAAACCTGCTCCAGATTGAGCTGATTAATCTCCTGTGCCTGTCGAAAGCTGTAATAGGGAATAGACAATTTTTGAATGGCTGGCGCATAGCTCGGGCCACTGTACCAGCGCACGTCGTAGCCCTGATTCTGGAGGTGAACGGCCAGCCCTGTCAGTGGCTTGAGATGGCCATCCATCGGCATGGTGGCGAACAGGATTCGTTTAGAAAACATTTGGTTTGATACAGAATTGCGATGTTTAAGACAAAGCAAGTCTATACCTGTCGGTTTGCCCGGCGCACTTATTTAAAAGCACTGAATGAGTATGTAAAAGCCCGTTTCATCCTGTCGATGTGAAACGGGCCCTGAAGATAATGATGCTTATAATTAATCTGTTACACAGCTTTTATCACATCGACTTAGCGTAAAAAGCCTTTAGATTATCCCGGTAATTACGCGTCCATTTCAACTGTTGACCGTTTTTTAATTTGACGATATAGTCCCCATTGAAATAGGTTTCTACTTCAGCAATGTAGTTCAGGTTAACAATATAGGAACGGTGAATACGGACAAAATCGGCCGGATCGAGTTTTGTTTCCAGACTGGTCAGGCTTTCATAGATAGTATGCCGTTCCAGTCCTGCTCCGGCGTTTCTATCACTCCGGTTCTCTGTGTGTAGTGTAATATAATTCCCGTCGGCGTCAAGATGACTTATTTCATCGGTGTTAACGAAATACATTCGCCCCGTTTCTTTGACCAGAATCCGGCGCAGGTAAGCACCCCTGGGTTGCGAAGCCTGTTCTGTTATTAACTGATTGACCAAGGTTTCGATGCGGGGCTGAGCTTGTTGAGCCAAACGCTCCTGCACACGTCCGAGTGCCTGATAAAACCGCACTTCGTTGAATGGTTTGAGCAGATAATCAATAGCGTTGACCTCGAAGGCCCGAAGGGCATACTGGTCATATGCCGTAGTAAAAACGACAAATGGCTGGTGATGGGGCCATATTTCTGTTAATACTTCGAAGCCGTCAAACTCGGGCATCTGAATATCCAGAAAAATAAGATCAGGCCGGTGCTGTAGAATTTTGATAACAGCTTCCGCACCGTTTCCGGCCTCATCGACGATGTTAATTGACGGATCGGTTTGCAGAAACGTGCGAATGACCCCTCGGGCCAGCACTTCATCATCAATGATGATTGAGCGATAGATGGGCATGATTGGATGTGGTTAGCAAGCTGGTTTGACAGGGGAAGGTTAGTAGAACGATGGTACTACCACCAGTTGGTTGATCAAATTCGAAATGAGCGGCTTTCCCATAGGCCTGTTGCAGGCGCAGACGGGTATTGTTCAAGCCCAGGCCGCTACCGCCACTCCGCCCATTCCGGCGTTGGCCGACGCCATTGTCAAAAACAGTAATCTGAATATCTCCAGACCGTTTTCGGGTTGTGATCCGAATCAGCGCATCGGTCGTTAAGCCCGATATTCCGTGCGTAACGGCATTTTCAACCAACGGCTGTAGCAGGAGTTGAGGCACCAGGCAATTCTCTGTGTCAGGGTCAATGTCGTACTCGATGCGTAGCCGGTCCTGAAAACGAATCTGCTGAATAGCCAGATACTGCTGGGTCAGGTTTAGCTCATCGCGCAGGGACAGGAAGTTCGTGTCCTGGTGGGCGAGTACTCCTCGTAGCAGATCACTTAAGGCTGTGACCATGTCGATTGCTTTGCGCGTGTCATTTTGTAGCATCAGGCTCACAATGGCGTGGTGTGTATTGAACAGAAAATGAGGATTCAACTGCATCTTCAGCGATTGAAGCTGGGCGCTGGTCAACTGCGTTTTTAATTGCTCATTGTTCAGTTCATAGGTAAGATTTTGCTCTTTAAGTGCCTGAAATTGATACGTATAAACGATGATACTATAGCCTACCACAACCAGCAGATAAGTAATAACCGAGAGTGAGTATGAATAAAAAAACCAGTATAGGATATTGACAGGACCAATCCATTGCCCGGTTTCATAGAAGAATAAATGTAAGAGACACCCATACGAAACAACCGCGATCAGCAGCGCATACAGCGACGCAATCAGTACATGGATCACAATCATCTTCCCCCAACTGGCTTTGTTTTCCATGAGCCGAATGGGAAATCGGTGGGCTGCGTATAGAATCAACGGTGTAAATCCCAGCCACATCAAATACGTAATTAGCCATTGAACCGAAGACGCGATATACATCTTCGACTTTCCCTCCACCAGCCAAACCAGTGTGTGCTGGATATAGGAAATAATGGATAGAATCCCCCAAAACACAAAAGCGTATCGCCAGAACTGTCGACTGGAGATGGGAATGTTGGCTTGCTTTAAAAGTTTGTCGATGCTCGTCATGGTTGATGGGCGATAAATCGAACCGTCAAGATAAGATTGTACGGACTGTTTTCTACGCTTAAACTAGTCAATCTGAATGAATTGAGCTTGTTTACTTAAGTTTAACTCCAAGGACTTCATGGGCCAGTTGCCAGGCGCCCTGTCGCTTTCGCCAGATGCGAATATAACCTTGCCGAGACTGATTGAAAGTCGCATAACCATAACTAAAACCAAAATCGCCAGCCGAAGACACAATCACCCGAACAGGCTGATAATCAATTTTCTGACTGGAAGCTTTGCCAAGATTTTGGGCTGCGAGCCCTGAGTAAACCAGACTACCTTCCCGCAATAGGCGAATCGAGTCACTGGCAGGCAACACTAGCTGGTAGGCGGCTTGCAGACTTTGCGTGTGGGCTACCTGTACAAAGGCAACTTCGGTTTGCATTAACTCTCTACCAACTACCGATGTATCCACGATCCCTGTGGCTTTCCTGGCAAATTGAGTGGGGAGTACTAGCGTAGCCTCTGGTCGATCAGGCTTTCCATGCGAGCAGCCAAAATCCAGTAACGCTTTCCATTGGCCCGTTGCCGTTTTGTGCCAAACGCTGGTAAACTGCCCGTAGCTAACCGGTTCCTCGTTCATTGAGTGCGGACGAAATTCAAATGGCCCAGTTGTGTAGCCCATAGTGCCCGAAGCTGAGATTTCAGCGTAGGTAGGTCGCCAGGTTAATTTCCCCTGTCCGTCTAGTATGTGTTGGTATGTTGATTTGCCGGGCAAAAAGCGATTAGTCAAAAAGACTACGGATTGTTCATCCAGATTTTCAACGAAGGCTTTTGGTATTCCCTGTTCGAGAGCCAGTCGGGCAAATGCCTGCTCGGCGGCAACCAATTGTTCGTAATCGGCCTGAACCGTGAGCGGATCGGGAAGAAAGGAATATACCCATAAAGTACCAGCAAAAAGCCAGATGATCTGACGCATACAAGTTTATGATGAAGTCGTTAAGAAATGGTGTAGCAAACTAAGGTGCCTGGCCATCTACCAGCAGGATTTATTATCTCAACTGGATGATTGGTTATTTGAATCGAGTGAAATGCTGGTTGAAATTTTTATAAGCTAGCAGGAGAAGGGCTTGGCCCAAACACAGCGGAGTATTCATCTTAAAAAATCCGATATAGGACAATTGATCCCGGACCAGAAAAGATAGACTCGCTCATCTTAATCCAGATGACAAAAGTTGCTCTACAAATAATGGTTACTATCGTTCAGCGCATCTTGATTTACGCCGAAACGCCTGGATTCTAGCTTTGTAGACCGATTGAAAAGCAGTCAGGAGACTCGAACCCCCTGTTTTCAACGATTACAACCAAGCGTCTTTTTAAATCAAAATGTATGAAAAAAACAGTTTTAGTAGGCACACTTGCTATTGCCGCTCTAGTATGGAATTGTAAGGAAAATGAAGGTGTAATGGCTACTACCTATGTACTCGACGACACCAAGTCGGTAGCCGAATGGAAAGGATATCTTCGTACGGGTTATTTCAATGAAGGATCGATTCAAATCAAGAGCAACAACCTGACAGTTCAGGACGGGAAGGTGACAGGGGGAACGTTTAGCATTCCGCTTTCGTCAATCAAAAATTTCAACTTGCCGATCGACTCCCTCAAACAGCTATTGATTCATCACTTACAAAGTGAAGACTTCTTTAACATGGCACTCTACCCTGACTTATCTTATACGATAACAAGTGTAGCGCCTTATGATGGTACTGTGGGTATTGCCGGTGCGAACTATCAGGTAAACGGAAATCTTACAATGCTGGGCAAAACGAATCCGGTTTCGTTTCCTGCCAGAATCAATCTAAGCAATAATGACTTTACAGCCGAAGGAACGCTCAAAGTAAACCGGACTCTGTGGGGAATAACGTATGCTTCTGACCCGGCCCTGCCTGACGCCAGTTTCATTAAACCCGACATTGATATTCACCTCAAATTAGTCGGTAGCCATCTGTAATTTGAGAACGTTCTTCACCAGTCAACCCAAAGCGACTATTCAGACTGATTTTCATCTGGATAGTCGCTTTGGGTTGACTGGTGAAGATATGGCTGCTTTATTAAGGTTCTTTATACTCCAGAAACATACAGTTTGTACACGACCAGTACGGGACTTCACCATAAAAATCCATCGTTGCCGAACCATCGGCAGAGTAGGTTCCATCTACTCGATTTCGTAACAGCAACTTCGTACCAGTTGGCTTGTAGATTGCCGTGATTTTGTACCGCCCGATCGGCACATCGGGAATGCGATTATAGTAGGTATCGTATCGATACACCATTGATTTTCCGGCAGTTCCGTCAATGAGCGGGCCAACGGGTGTGAATGTAAAGTCAATATTCTGGGTATCATAAGGGCCTTTCCCTAATTCGTTGGCCACATCCACCGAACCACCATAGAAAGCGCCCGGATTGTCGGGTTTTTCACCCGACAGTTTCCATTGAAAATTACGGACTGCCCCATCGTTTCCTAAAAAGGCATCAGGCTTATCCGCTTCCAGATCCAGTATATAACTCTTACCATTATACGTTCGCCGAATTTGGGCGGTAGCTACCCAGCTTCCATTAGGTGTTTGGATACGGTAATTGCCGCTGGCGTCGCTAGTTGCCAGAATATTATTGTTGTAGAACATTGTATTGTCGGCAATGATGGTAACGCCCGGCAACGGCTTCCCCTGCGTATCAACTACCCGCCCCGACAGATGGCCTGCCGTTTGTTTGCCAGGTTCAGGGTCGGCCCCTGATGGTGTGCAGCCGCCACCCGTTAGCAGGCCTAACAAAGTAAAAGCGGTGAAGACGCTATACACTTTTTTGTTCAGCACTTTATTCATCGTTACTTCCCGATTATTTTTCAATGAGAATGGATCCCTGGGCATTGTTTTCAAATTTATTGGCCGTGGCGGCATCGGCATTCAATTGATTTCTAGCCTCATAGGTTGTGAAAATCCCATAGCCTGCACTTTGGCTGATTACTGAATTTTTGATCGAAAAGCGGGTCGTCGAGCCACTTATAGCAATGTTCGTTTTCTGACCTGAAACCAATTGGCTACTGCCACCTCCACTGATGTTGACGTAGTCAAGTTTATTATTCAAGCTAGCTGAATAACTAAAGTGCAATCCGCGCCATTGACCAGCGCCGGCTTCAACGCCACCGAACGTTATTGGTCTGGTAGCAGTGCCAACGGCAGTCAAATAGCCTTTACTATCGACTAGAATAGAAACATCTCTACTTAGTTGAAGCACTACGCCGGGATTTAATCGTAGTCCGGTTTGAACGCCCAGATTCGTCAAGATCCGGTACGGAGTTTTATCGGCAAATCCTTTCCAGACCGTTTCTGTCGTTTTAGTGGATAGGTTGGATTTAAGAACCTCAATTACATTGCGCCCGTTATTACTGCTAAAAACAGACAATGAATCCAGCGTTTTTACATTGTCGGCAGACACGTAAGCACCCGATTCGGTGTTATTGCTAAACGTGTTAGCGACGAATTCTCGTAACGTGCTTCCATCGCCGGCATGCAACCCATACCCATCCGACTGGCTGACAAGGCTGTTTTTCAGGCTGAGTTGAGCCTTACCGCTTAAGGTAAGTCCAGCCTTTACAGCCATGTAGACATCCCGTCCACCCCCATGCAGGATCTCAACGTTTTCCAGCACGTTGGCGCTACTTTCAGAGGTGATCCACAAACCCTGCCAGGAGCCTTTAACGGCTTCCTTCCCCACCAGCCTGATTTTTTTGGCTGCTTCGCCCTGTGCTATCAGACTACCGCCATCGTTGGTTACATTGAACTGGGCATCCCGGGCGAAGGCAATCACGACTCCGGGTTTGAGCGTCAGTTGGGCTTTGACGTCCAGTTTCTTGTCGACTACATAGTCGGGGAAAGCCGGGTCCTGAATACGATCTTCCAGCACAGTGTTGGCGCGAATTTGCTCACTTAAGGGCGCGGCTTGTGTAGGTGTGACGATTACCGTGACTTTATCGCTACTCTTATTCTGACCGTTGGAAATCGTTACTTCAAACGCATATTCCCCCGCCTGATCCGGCACAAACGAAGGCCTGGCAGTTGCACTATTACCGAGCGTTACCGTGCTGGCTGCGGGTTTTTGGATAATAGACCACTGGTACGTAAAGGGCTTATTGTCGCTGTCTTTGGAGGCACTGCCATCCAGGGTAACTGTGATACCAACCTGAGCCGTTTGGTTTAGGCCAGCATTAGCGGTCAGCGTACCGGGTGTACTAGTTGGAGTAGGATCGGGATCTTTTTTACAGCCCGATACGAGTAAGGTAACCGCGATTACGGCTACCAGAAATCTGTTGAGTACCATTTGTCTAATTAATAATAAGGGGTAAAAATTAGAAGGGGTAATTATACAGGCGAAGGCCAGCCTATGGGAACGATGTTCGAGGGCGCAACGGCCACTTCAGCAGAAGCTTCCTTTCAGACAACCGCTTAGCAGACCTAACCAAATCAATGATTTCACCGGTGCTATGACTAGACGGCTTTCCAGATCATGGTGCCGGTATAGGTTACCCCACTTTCCTCAAATCGGCTAATCGTTTTAATTGACGCACCAGCTGATGTCACTTCCCATTCGGTCTGTATAGTGGGGTCATCCCGGTCGGTAATTTTTAGGACACTCCGGGATTCATCGTAGATCCACGTTCCCCCATTCAGATCATTGGGGTCGTCGTCCGGGCATTTCGACGCTCCAAAACCCACAGTGATTTTGCCGCCGGTATCAAACCTAACGGTATTATCTAACTCACAAGATGCCATCAGAATGGTTAAATCGGTATCTGGTTTTTTGTCTCCATCGAGATCAATAGCAGGATCTAAGGTAAAGGTATCCAACTGGTAGGTTTTGCCGACAAAGGGTGGACCAGACGGGACTGGATCAGGATCGGTTTTGCAGGACGTAGTGAATAAGAGCAGGCCCAGTGTCAGGCCATACAAGGGACGTGTCAACGACAAGTTCATATACTGAGATTTAAATAAATGAAACGGATATAGTTTCTTATCAGTCAATTAGTTAACCGATTTATACTGCAAAAAAAGGAGCAGGCAACCGTTGAGCCGTTGTGGATTATCCGAAATGGATTAGTGATTATGTAAACCTGTAGGCTAAGCGGGTAAAATTGACGTTTCGCCGGGTCATCTGCCTATAGCTCGTCTGAATGGACTTTTTTTATAGGTGTCGTCTGGATGGAAAACAGCTAGCATCACTAATCGCTAGTCAAATCAGCCTTTCAGGCATCTACCAGCAAGATTGATTTGTATTAGTCATTAGCTATAAGCAAAACACGGCCTATTGACCCCATAAGAATATATTTTCAAATACTGGTTGCACCAGTTCGGATAATCGCTTCTAACCAACTCACTACTTCCGTGTTGCTTTGCCTTAACGTTTGACTGATCGGTCTAGTCGGCGCGAATTATGGATGCCATTCAACTCAAAATCCTGGTTCACTTGTTTACTAGTAATACTATGTATCATAAACATCTTATTATAATAGCCTTCCTACTTGTAGGGTGCAAATATCCAGATACTGTCAATGGAGGGGAAACCTCCAATTGGGATGAACATCCCGCTTTAAGCGTATATTGGTATACGGTCAACGGCTATGGGTGGCTTGTATTCCGATAAAATCTAATAAGTCCATTCTGGTTAAACACGCCAGGATTTTCGACTTACAAACATCTTTCGAACTGGCCTCACCGGGTGAGCATGAAATGACCAGAGGTCAGGCATCAATCGTTGAAATAGAACCTTCAGCCTGATTAGATGGATCATTACTCCAGAACAAGGATCAATATAGTATACTGGACATACCGGTAGTTTATCCGAAAACCAGCGGTAACCAAGTTTAGGCGGAAGAAAGGCACTTCAGCATTCGATTACATCAACGCTCAATTTTGGGCTTTTCTTTTTTAATTTTATGATTACTATCCGACTCTCAACGGTTATTCAGCGATCTGTAGCTGATGTTTACGACTTCCTAGGTTGTTACGAAAATGATATCCACTGGCGTACTGGCGTTGTGGACATGCAGCAGAACACCTCCGGTACTGCCAGAATTGGTATGGAAACGCGGGAAGTAATGACGTTTATGGGTAGCCGAACGGTTACCACCGCCAACGTAATTGCTGCCGAAACAAACCGCCGAACAGCATTTCGGTCAGTTGAAGGTCCTGTCAAGGCATGGGGCCAGCGGCTGTTTGAAAAGCACCCCACAGGTACTCGCTTTACCTACGAATTGAATCTGGAGCCGACTGGCATTTTGGCCTTACTCTCTCCCATTGTTGGCTATCTGTTTCGCCAGCAAATGACCAGCGACTTATCCAAGCTCAAACTACAACTCGAAACTGGCCAGCTAATTCAATGAATAAACTCCTCTCATTCACAACCTGCGGCCTACTCACGATGGCTTCATTCACCAATACTTGCTCAAATCGAATACAAGTCGCCGAGATATCCGCATTTGTCTCCACTCCCGATATGGCACTCTGGGTATCAGCGATTACCGGAAAACTTTGGTTGGCACTGGCGCAACAAACGGTCTGCACGACCCTTCAGATTCTGAATGAAGAGGAGGTTCTCTATAATACCTCACTCGATTCACGCCAGACGACGATTAGCCAGGCATTTGACTTATCTGACTTTGGAGATGGCACTTATCATGTTGCGATTAGCATTGGCAGTCAACTAATCTCGAAAGAGTTGATAATTACACCCCTATCAACCACCAGAACTATTCAACTCATCTAGCTCATACAGGATAAAAATGGATTCTACACTAGCTTTTGTCATGAAAAAACACCTTATTCTCTTTACCGCCCTGTTCAGCTTGTTGGTGCTGGCCTGCAAGCCCGATGCAGGCAGTAGAGACATTAGCCCACAAAAAGGTTATGTCTCGGGCACTGTAACGGATACAAAAGGTAAGCCCATTGAAGGGGCCTTCGTATTCATTAGCAGCACGGGCCCATACTCAAGTGGCGCATCTGCGCACACAGATAATAAGGGTCACTATCGCATAAAAATGGATTACGGTGCCTACCGAATCTACGCTACCTTCGACAAACAGTACGCGGGCAAAACCTATGAAATCCAGCTCAAACCAGGCAACGCAGATAGTTTTTCGGTCGATGACAGTCCCATTATTGATTTTAGCTGGGTGTTATCAGGTAGTAAACCCGTTCCGCTACAGGGCTATTTTGGTGGCTACATTGGTCTTTATCAGGGCGAGACGAATATTCCTAAGAACGAAGTCGAATTCACCTTCACTGCTTCGGAGCTTATCGACGGAAGCGTACCAGGTGGGCCAATTGTACTGAAACCCGCCAATGCCAGTGTCCAGTATCTGGAGGATTTACCACTTGGTAAATACAGTGTCAAAGCAGTTCACAAACCCTCGGGTGGTACGGCCCGACTACTGGCTTTAAAAAATAAAGATACCGGTGAAATCAGTGCGTCGAATGGAGCCATCAGCATGGAGTTCAACCCTGAATCAGGTGGATTTTACCGGGCAAACATTGAGTTTTTTGAACGTTGATTACACCGAATTGAGCCATGCTGACAATAGCCAGTAAGAAAATCAATTTTAAGGAATATGGCGGAGTACGCGATAAACAAGCCATTGTCTATTGAACAAATGATACAAACAAGGAAAGGGCATTACCCTTCTGCATGTGATCATCCTGTTCTTCCTGAGCCATACCCGCTGCAACTCATTGGCGATTAGGGAGTAAACCATATGAATCATTAAGGAGGGGCACATGCGGTGTGAACTAGTTCACATATTAAAGCACTAATCGGAGAACTGATGCGCTAAATCTGAAAATATACACCCAACAACGCACACAACAGAGCGGTAATGCTGCATGCCTCACGCCAGTACATATACGCCAGCCATTGATCACGTATCGTAGCCCAATTAGCCGGATAGTCGGTTAGTGACCAACTTTGTATCAATTGATTCAGGGGAATATTGCCCTTTAAGGCAATGGTCAGATCAATGAGGATAAGGACTAAGATTCCTGTTGAGAGCAGAAACGAAAATGACCCAACCTGCTGACGAAGCAATATCAGCACCACTGTACTGACTAATACACTAATTAAATAGATCACTTTCAGGTAAGGGCCGATCACTAAGTCAATTGCTTTTCGTTGTTCGATGAACGTACTGGCCGATACATTTTTCAGGCCAGCAGTGCCTCCTATCAGGAAAAAAAAAGCCTGCCCGGCAATAATGCATAACAGCAGGGTTTGGATAAATTGGGTTGTTTTCAGTGCCATAAATCAAAAGAAAATAGTATCAAACAGGGTTCGTTCAGCCAGACTCCCTATTGAACCCAGTTATTGGTGTCAAAACAAACCTGCCGTTACCTGTTTTGCTTTATGGTTTATCCAGATTACCTGAAAAGATGTCTGAACGCATATTTTTGCCATGTCAACTGAAAAGTGATATGGTTTAGTCGAAGTATCGCTTGGCGTTCTGCCAAAACTTGTCTAGTGGCTTGTTAGTTGGGTATCAGGCTTGGGTGCTTATCGTTCACCTGGTGTAGCAAATCAGCTATTTTCCACTCGCATTTGTCCACTTTCGACTGACGACGTATAGCCGGCAAAAAGGGTGTTTTTACAAGAAATTTATAGGTGGGACCGTTTTTTGTGGCTTAGTTTGGTACAAAAAGTTAACCTATCACTAACGCAACTTTAGTGGTCTGGTTTGACTCTTGCATTAAGATGCATATATAATTGTACTTATTACTTAACTACAGTCCATCTACTACCAATGAAACAATGCCTGTACCTGTTCCTAATTCTAGTAAGTCCTCATTTACTTGCTCAATTCCCACCAACCGACTATGTTGCCAATTCTAGTAACGCATACTCACCTGGTTATTATAACGCGCTCGTTGGTTCCCAAGCAGGGCTCAATATCACAATCGGTTCTGGCAACAGTATACTAGGCTATGATGCGGGTCGTAATACTACCACCGGTAATTACAATAGTTACGTAGGTTATTCAGCGGGCTTCGTCAATTCCACCGGAAATTTTAATAGTTATCTAGGTGCTTACTCCGGTTCTCTAAATACTTCTGGCTTCAATAACAGTTTTGTAGGGTCTTATGCCGGTGCCATGATTAAGACTGGCTATGCCAATACGGCTGTGGGTATGAACGCTTTGTACAATAACAATACTGGCAATAATAACGTCATGATAGGAGATTCGGCTGGGTTTTATAACACCGTCTCGGGTAACATCTTTGTGGGGTCTAAGGCAGGCTATATAAACACGATAGGTTCACAAAACACCTTTATTGGCTATCAGGCAGGCTTTAACGTTACTGCATCGGCTAACACCTTTGTGGGTTATCAAGCTGGCCGAAGCGTGACGACAGGTAACAACAACATTATAATTGGACCCAACTCTGGCACGGCAGTGACAGACGGCAGTGAAAACGTCCTCATGGGCTATAATAGCCAAGCCGAAGATGGGCTCTACAACGCGACGGCCATCGGTGCTGGTTCGCGAGTAGCCATCAGTAACGCCTTTATCCTGGGTAACAACGCCAATGTGGGAATCGGCACCTCAGCCCCTAAATCACGACTGGAAGTCGTTAGCGAAGCGTCAGGGACTAGCGGGATACGGTTAACCAATCTAACTAGTCAGCATCGGACGGCTCAGACTACTGATCAGTTCTTAACTGTCAATGAGCATGGCGATATAATCAAGGCCCGATACCAATTACGCATCAACAACGCCAATGAGTGGAGTGACAAGGTCTTTTCAGCTGCCTATCAACTACGTCCGCTGGGCTCGGTAGCCGATTATATTGATCAGCATGGTCATTTACCTGGTGTACCCTCCGCAGACGAGGTCGTCAATCAAGGAGTAGATTTAGTCAAAATGAATGCGACCCTATTGGAAAAGGTTGAGGAATTGACCTTGTATAGCATTCAACAGCAAAAAGAAATTGACCAGCTTAAACAATTGGTCAGACAATTAGTAGAAAAGAAGTAGACGTAATAAGCTTAGCAGTCCCATCTGTGACGATAGGGCTCGTTTTATCAAAAGACAGTTGTGATGATAATGCTAGTACCCCGGTGACTGTGATAGCAGGTGCCTTACCTGTATCACTGGTGTCCTTTACGGCAAAAGCACAGGCAGATCATACGGTTTCACTAGCCTGCACAACCTCTCTTGAAAATAACAACAAGAGTTTTTTGGTCGAGCGAAGTAAAGAGTTGAAAACCTTTGATAAAGTGGGCGAAGTAACCGATTTAGGAGCCAACAGTAATGCGCTAAAGAACTACCACCTGGCCGATTTCACTCCCTATCAGGGTACTAGCTACTATCGTCTGACTCAGACTGATCTGGATGGCAAGACGACGGTTTACCCAGTGGTGCCGGTGGTATTGCGTTTAGTTGTTGAATAGATTTTTTTACAATGACTATCTGGGATAGGTCATAAAGCGCAGCTGTTTTGATGTCAATCAGGGTCAGAAAGCCTCTTCTATCTGGTTTAGCCTTTTTCCATTCCCTCACTTTCGGCAACAAACCATTTGCTTCCTGTGTAATAGAAAGTCAGTGATAATCTAAAGTTTATACAGCCGACATCTGCTTAGGTGTCGGCTGTTTATGCTAAAAAAATGCCGACTCGATCCGGGTCGGCATTTCATTCTAATCCACACCAATATGTACCTGAGGGGTACACAACTTTTGGTGTAAAAGGTTGTTGCCAAGCGGTTTTACTATTAAAAAACGCTGGCCCTACCAGTGCCAGCGTTGAAGACCTACCGTTAACTGATTGCAGCATGGCAATCGCTGATTAGACTACAAAGAGATAGTGAGCGTCACAAGAAAAACGCCAGCCCCAAGTGAGACCAGCGTTTCCAGGCAAATGTCTCGATTGGGACCATTGGGTAAGGAGAGATTATTCATTAAAGTGAGCCAAGTTGGAATTAGCTAACTTGACTCACTCTAATGAATAGTCTTAGAATAGACATTCAATTCTCTTTGACTATTCGTCATTCATTTTGGCAAACATATGGCCCTCCTGACAAAAATTAAACGCTCACTTTTTATCTGGATAGCTATTGGGCTGGTGGTACTGGTTAGTTCATTCGCACTGATCTACTGGCTGGGCTTAGGTAGCGGTAGTCAATCCTCAGTACTATACGGGCAAGCCTATTCAAGTCCTCAGCTAACTCAGAATCCCATTCTGGTAGTGGTTTTGCACGGGGATGCCCCTTTCAATAAGCCCACTTATCAATATAAACTAGCTCAACAAGGAGCCCAACAAAATAATAATGTGGTAGCCGTGGGTTTGCTTCGGCCAGGTTATACTGACCTGGAGGGGCATCACTCAGCGGGTCAACGCGGCTGGACAACAAGTGATAATTATACCCCATCCATTATTAAGGCAGTAGTCTTAACTATCCAGGACTTAAAGAAACGCTATCACCCCCGCAAAATCGTAGTGGCAGGTCACTCGGGCGGAGCGGTCATTACTGCTGATGTAATGAGTCAATATCCAGATTTAGTTCAGGCAACCTTGTTAGTAAGCTGCCCCTGTGATGTTGACGCCTTTCGGAGGCACATGGCTGATCAACAAAACAATTTACTTTGGCGTATACCGGTTGAGCGTTTATCGCCCATTGAACTGGTGCATCAGGTTAGTCCTTCAACTCAGATCACCTTGGTAACAGGGAGTATTGATTCAATTGCATTGCCCACTTATACGTACCGCTACGCCACTCTACTCCGCAACAAGGGCATATCGGTCAAGACAGTGACATTGGCGAATCAGGGACACGAGATTTTTCTGCGACCAGAAGTATTACTTCAGCTAAAAGAGTTAATTAACCTTTAAGCAACGAGATTCGTATGCTGCTGATTCTATGTCATGATTTCGTGCGGTCAATGACCATATACTAATTCCAGCGGGATCGGATTTGATCGTAGGTTGCGGGTATTCATCTGATCAGGAGTTACATACTCCAGATCTAAGCTGCTATCTCCTGCTTTTTGGTAATAATCGAGCTTAAAGGAATAAAAGCCTTTTTGTAGCGGAACTATATAGGTTCTTCCTTTTCCTTCAGGTAGGCTGTCATTACCGATGAGCAACTGCCCACCGAGTGAGAGTCGGGAGCCATCGTCCGATTCAAGGGCGAAAATATAATAACCGGCTACTTTTATTTCAATCTGGCCGCTCAGTACCAGGCCGAAATTCGTACGACGGGGCAACTTTGCCAGCTTGAAATCTTTATCAGCCCGTCCTTCCTTAACGGCTTGCAACGTATCGAAATCAGGTAAGTGGTTCCACTGGCCTTCATAGTAATGATAATGAAAGCCTCCTGGCGTGAGGTTCTTGTCCCGCTTACCTGGTAGCAGTGCGTTGCCCGCCTTGAATACACCAGTTGTTAATTTGTCATAGGTAGGATTAGCCGTAAAGGCTCTGGTGATCACAGTAGTTGGTTGACTGATGGTCAGTACCTTATGAATGAGTGAAGACGTTTGCGAAGGCGTCGTTCCATCGGTGGTATATCGGACTTTCGTCGTATCGTCAAAGTTCCATAGTCGGATAGGCTTACCGGTTAGCAAAATACCGTTCATCGGATGAAATACTGGCGCTTTGTCGTGATACCCTTCGTAAACGTACCGTAGCCCATCATAAATGCTTTTCAACCGAATGGTACCATGTGTTTCGCCCTCGTAGGCTACCGTTTTCGCCTGTATTTGTGCCGGAGCATAGCGTTGTAGAATAGAATCCATTCGGGTAATGCCCATCTCGTTCATACCTTGTCCTTGCCGTCCACTGATGTAGAGCCGCTTGAGTGAAGGATGTAGTTCAGGTAGTGTTTTAATGGCCATTCCCATCATTTGCCTGTTCCCCCACCAATAGCTCGGATCAGCCGCTATATAGCCAGAAAAGAGTTCGGGTTCGTTCAGGAGGGCATACGTTACGAATAAACCACCAAACGAGTGTCCCCAAAGGAGATGGTTGCTATTGGCGGGATACGTCTTGGCTATATAAGGAATGAGCTCCTTCTTAATGAAAGTCAGGAAATCCTTTGCTCCTCCAGAAGTTGGATGATCCTCTTCATGGGTCGGGGTCAGGTCTTTATTCCGGTCGATGTTATTGATACCAACAATGATAGCTGGAGGCATAAAGCCCTCGTGATGAATGAATTGAGCTATCTGGCTGACCAACGGCGTGTTTCCGTCGCCATCCAAGACATAAATCACATCATATTTTTGCGCGAGCGCTGCCTTATAGTTTTCAGGCAGTATGACCTGAATGAAGCGTTGTTGATTTAAGGTAGTCGAATGAAGCGAATCTGTTTTGATGAGTGAAGACTGAGCTCCCACATAGCTGTAAGCCAGCAGACTAAGCAACAGAGAGCCAATTAGTTTCTTGAAGTGCATACGGAGGCCGTTTTGATACAGGGAAGATGTTCAATTGGCGCTATTGGTTGCAGTAGTTGATCTATTAATTTATCAATCCAATAGGGTTTTCTTGAAGTCGCAAAACTATTTTCTATCTGACTCCTGAAAGCAGGCAGAAGGAATCATTTCTGTTCGTCGGCATTGAGATAAAGCCGTTTGCCCAAACGCCAGTATTCATCTCACAATTATAGTGTAGATTATACAACAGTCTTTCCAACGCTTATCGTTTAATCTCGGTCTACTCAGGAAAACAAATTTATGAAGCGCTTTAAATGGCCTTTAATTCTACTTATTGGGTTGTTAGGTTGTTCAAAATCTACTCCTGATCCCGCTCTTAGCGGAGACACGAATGCGATGCTGAATGACCAGGCTTGGGGTGGGTTTTCCACTACCTGGAGAAATCCCAGTGACTCTTGTGGGATTAATACGATAAATCTGAGTATTGAAAATAAGCTACCTTATCCTAAAGCCCGCTTACAAGCTCCTGCCTTATGCGCAGGGTATTGTGGCGATCAAGCGCTTACGTTTCTTAGAATACCTCTGGCGGTTGGCGTGTACACTCTCTCAACCCCTCAACCTTGCCAGGCTAGTACGAATAAAGTTGGTGTAAGCTTTATGACATTAATTGGGGGCGATGTGATTCGCGATCAATACCAACTAGATTTAACTAAAACCGGAACGATCAAGATTACAAAGTATGACCCGCAAAGAGGTGAGATTGAGGGCACTTTCGAGGTGTCTTTAATCAGGGACAAAAGCAGACAAACCACATCCGATGCCGCAGAAACGGTCAATTTTCGAAATGGATTATTTAGGGCTAAGCTACTTTAAGTAATTTTCTAGACGGGCTAAAACAAACTCAATCTACCCTCTAACTTGCCTTAAAAATCAGTATCTGTCAGTTCGAAATTCTGCTTGACACGAATGGTGCCGTTTTCCTCCGTACCAGGAGCATAAATAATGCGTTCGGGTTGAATAGCCTTCTGCACATTACCAATGTCGCGCTTTCGGTTGGCGTTGGCGTCAATAATCAGTCGGACGCGGTAGAGGCCCGGTTTAAGCCGACCAAAACTGTAGGCTGGCGTTCCGTAAGCCGTTCGGATTACTTTGTATTTATCATCCAGCAACTCTACAATGAAGTTTTTTCCTGCTGAGCCAATGGTTGCTGGGCTAACATGCCCAGCAATCAGGCCGTAACTATCTTCCTCAGCAATGGTATATCTGGCAGAATATTTGGCCAACGTATCGCCCTGAACGCTAATAAATGAGCCTTTTTGCAATCGGAACAGCAGACTATCGCGCAGGTTGGTCGATTGTTTTATAACCAATCGGGAGTTGTTATTACTCCACGTCAGATTAGCTGGCGTGAGTGTAAAGGGTTTTGTGCTATCGGGCCCGATAATGATCAACTTTGTGTCGTAACGAAATACTGGCTTACTAAACACCAGGGTAAATTCCAGATTGTTGTCAATCGGTTCGCCTGCCGGAGGGCTTATCTGAACCGTCAGCGCGGATCGATTTTTGGCCCTCGTTTTCAGGGGAGAAAAGTAAATTCGTTCTCTAAGTTCGGTAACATTTCCAACCGAATCTTCAGCTACAATAGTGAGGTGTAGTGTATCGTCGGCAGCACGGTTGGCTGGTCGGAATAGGCGAATCATTTTAGGGTTTTCCAGAAATGACACCAGCGTATCACCTGTATAAGGAGCTTCAGTAATCGTTGTAGACGTTGCCGAGGTGGATACAGCCGTTGTTGAAACCCCAGTCGTGGATGTAGCTGTTGAGGAAATGGCCGACGTAGACACAGGTTTACCGTATCGCAATTTATAGCTGGCAATACCGCTACTTAGCTCTAATCCCAGTGTTTCGTCGGTTCGTTCGCGTCGGCTGATTCGTGGTTTACCGTATCCACGAAAGGCCACCATATTGATATCGCTATAATTTCGATTGAGATTCAGTACACTGTCACGAAAAGCAACCCGCTCCCCTGGCGTATTATTCACAAGATTCAAATCCTTATCGTCGAAGCCATACACTTTATAAGGTCCAGCCTTTACATTTTCAATGCGGAAATTGCCACTACTATCTGTCCGGGCAAAATATTGAGGACGTTTCCGGTTGATTGGCAATGTATCGGTAGATGCAAAAAGACCAACAACAAAGCCTAGCAGAGGTGTTCGACTTTCGTCGTCGACAACGTTGCCCGTTAGAAAAAGCGAGTCGATAACAGGGCCCGTACTGAACACAACTTTGGTATTTTTGGCAATATTTCGCTCCGTGATGTCCTTAATCCCATCCGCAAAATCAATGGTATAGGTGGTGTTGGGCAGGAACGGTTTATTAAAGTTCAATCGGAGGCCCTGAGGCAGCGATTTCACGACGAATGTATTGCTGTCCTGGGGCGTAATCGTAATTTTCTGCTGGAGGTTTTCGCTGTTCACATATTCGTCAAACTCCAGTTCAACGGTTTTTCCTTTATAATTTAATTGGCGGGCGGCTGGCATACTACTCACTAACTTTGGTGCCAATGTATCCTTCTTGCCGCCGGGCGGTTGAGCTACCTGAGCGCAGTTTTGGAGCAGAATCGGAAGAGCCAATAAGAAAATTACTACGAGGTGGCGAAGCGTCATGTTTGAATTAATCAGACTACAAAGGTAAACGTCCGTTTATCGTTAATCCGTACCGATTGACATAAAATGGATGGTGGCTTCGTTAGGTTGTATAGAAATTTAAGAAAAATTAACCGTTCATGACCCACCTTCGTTTTTATGTACTCATACTTCTTGTTGTATCGGCGGGATGGCTGTCGGGCTGTTCCAGTTCGGCAGATCATTTAGACGAACAAATTAGTGATGCGCTGGACGACAACACCATCGACGTAGCCGAAGCTGACGCCCTCCGGGTATTTGTAGCGCAGGAAAGCAAAGAGCTTGGTAAGGATAAAAAAACGGCAGCCCTGCTCACTCCCGATGGTAAACTCGATGAATCGGCTCTACTGGCCTATATTAAACGTAATCGTGTTTATCGTAAGTTAGCCAAAGACGGCAAAACGCCCACCGTAAATTTGTCGGGTACAGTGGCTTCTGGCAAGCCGTTACGCTTAAAACTCTATCTGGAAGCCAGCGGAAGCATGTTTCCTTACGACGCGCCTGGTGGAAACGGGGCTTTCAAGCGAACTCTCAACGATGTGCTGACCGAGTTCGATGCTGTCAATCCCGGTCAAGGCAAACTGTTCGTCGTGAATACTGAGGTCAATGACCTCGGCTTGTCGTTACCACAGTTCTTCAAGGAGAAAAATATATTTACGGTTGCTAAAACCAAAGGCAAGACGACCAGCACCGATTTCGAAGGGATTTTTACCGAAATCCTGCGTAATACATCCGGCGATGACTTGAGCGTTCTGGTCTCCGATCTGATTTATTCCGACCCTAATCTGACGGGTATGAGCGCTCAAAAAACGCTCGATGCAGCCAGCTCATTGCTCACAACGGTATTCAATCCCTACGCCAATACACACTCGATGCTGGTGCTGAAATTCAACGCCGACTTCGACGGGACGTATTATAGCTGGAACAATGCTAAGAAAAAATATGTGGGCGAACGACCTTATTATCTCTGTCTGATTGGCCGTAACGAAACCATCCAGCGACTTTATCAGGACCAAACTTATCAGACCATCCGGCGATTCGATCAATTGCCGGGCTTTGCCGATTCGTGGTTCTTTGGTCGCGATGAAAAAGCTGTAACCCCATTTTATACCGTGCTGGTCACTGATCCCGCTCGTAAAGGTCGTTTTAAACGGTCTGACGAAGAAGTTCGAAGCCACGCCAAAGCTGTTCACGCCCTTACGGATGTACAGCCTGACGTGACCGACAAAAGCCTGACGGTTCCGATAGCCGTAGATTTGTCAGCCTTACGTTTACCAGCCTCCTTATTGACCGATGCCAGTCAGTATGTTGTGGATGGAAAAGACAATTTCAAGGTTTCTGGTGTTCAGACGTATGCGGGTGCGAATGGTACAACTCACAAACTGTTGCTCACTACCGACAAACCTGCCCGAGGTGAACGTACTGCCACGATTCGGCTACGTCGGCAGTTTCCGCCCCGCTGGATTGCCAATACCAATACAACCAATGATGCAGAACCCGATGCAAATTCGACCTTTGGCATTCAAAACCTCTTACAAGGTGTCGAGCGCGCTTACAACCCAAATAACCAAACCGAATATTTTACACTTATTATCAATTTACAATGAGCGAAAGAGTGAATAAGCGAAAGAGCGGGCTGGCGATCCAGCGAAAAGCTGACGCGAATCTTCTTTCACTCATTCACTCTTTGGCGCTTTCACTCATTAAACCATGGAAGAATCACTCTATAACTTTTACAACCTGTTCGTTAACGGAGCCTTGCTCGAAGATTTATATCAGGAAGAATTGCTGTCGCCCCTAACCTGGACAGCTATCGGCCTTGCCTTTGTGGTGGCGTTTGCGTTCTACATCTGGCCATTCAACAAAGTAAGTTTCAGCGGTATGGGTAGCTGGTTGCTCATGACGGGTGTCAGTGCGCTATTACTGTTCATTATTACCCTGGTTACCTGCTATCAAAAAGCCAATCAGGACATTCCCCGCGACGAAGCCGATTCTAATCAGGGTACTTTGTTCGACCAGGGCATTAGCGTATTCCTGAGTTATGCATTCGAAATGGCTTTACTAACCGCTCTTATTTTCTTCATCATTTCGATGGTGATGAAAAATTTCAGTAAAAACGCGAAACACCGGCCCATGCTGTGGCCGTCGAAATAACTCTTTTTTTGTCATTCCGACGATAGGAGGAATCTCAAAGTTGTGTATTAATCAAGCTTGAGATTCCTCCTATCGTCGGAATGACAAAAGGAGCCTAACATTAAAAAAACATGGCTAAACTATTTGTCTTCGCCATTGGCGGAACTGGCTCGAGGGTGCTGAAAGCCCTGACGTTTTTGCTGGCCTCTGGCGTTAAATTGAACAATACCGACGAGGTGATCCCGATTGTGCTGGACCCCCATGCCACCAACGACGACCTCCTTCGAACCAAAGATCTGTTGCGTGAATACGGCAACATTCGCGCGGGCATGCAAACCAAACCAACCTCTGGTTTTTTTAGCACCGAAATCAAAACGCTTAATCGGTCAATCGGTGGCAATGCCACTATTGCAGATACCTATGTTTTTGAATTACAAGGCGTTCAGCAAGAGAAATTCCGGGATTATATCAATTACGAAGGATTGGATGGACCGAGCAAAGCCTTCGCCAGTCTTCTGTTTTCAGAAGAAAATCTGGAAACCAAAATGGACATTGGTTTCGTTGGCAACCCCAATATTGGCAGTACGGTACTGAATCAGTTCCGGTATTCCGATGTGTTTCAGGCATTTGCAGAAAACTTTGGTGCTAATGACCGAATCTTTATTGTCAGTTCTATTTTTGGTGGAACCGGCGCGGCAGGCTTTCCAATTTTGCTCAAAAACATTCGGGGAGCACAGGCGATTGGCCAGATTCCCAATCCGGCTTTCCTCACCAATGCGAAGATCGGTGCGGTATCAGTGATGCCGTATTTCAGCCTGACGACCAACGACAACAAGTTGATCGATCCGGCTTCGTTCATCGCCAAAACCAAAGCGGCTCTGAACTACTATCAGAAGGGCGTGAATCCATCCGTAAACGCACTCTATTACATTGGCGACGATCAGACGAAAGCCTACACGTACGACCCAGGCGCGGGCGGACAGAAAAACGAGGCCCATTTTGTGGAAATGGCGTCGGCGCTGGCCATCGTGGATTTTATGAATATGGACGATAGCAGTCTGGCCGTTACGAATGGTCGTCCTGCGAACCCAGTGTATAAGGAATTTGGCATTGAACAGGATGGCATCAGCATTCAATTAGGCAACCTTGCCGCAGCCACCAAGCAATTGATTAGCTTGCCCCTGTCGAAAATGGCGCTGTTCAGCACATACTTAAGTCAACGACTTCGGCAGGCGGCTGGCACGGTACAATGGTCAAAAGCCAATCCGACTATTTCAACCTCATTTCTGAATTCCGGCTTTTTCAATAGCGTCAAAAATTTCGATACGGCGTTCCGGCAATGGCTTTCCGAGATGCGCGAGAACAAGCGATCGTTTGAGCCGTTCCTGCTCGATGCGGGCAATCTCGGCCATACTGTACGGGGCTTCGAGCCGAAAAAGAAAGGCATTTTCGGTGGTGAGTCGGATGTGAAATTAGATATTGTGGACGACTTCGACCAGACGCTCAACAAAACCGCCGAAGGCAAAGCCTATGGCAGTGAAGCGGATAAATTCATACAATTATTTTCAGAAGGCACCGATCAGTTTGTCCGCGAACGACTGCCTAAGGTGATGGATTATTAAACTTTTCAGTCTGATTTTTTTGTCATTCCGACGATAGGAGGAATCTCAAAGTTGAGTATTAATCAAGCTTGAGATTCCTCCTATCGTCGGAATGACAAAAAGGATTTAGTCCTTTACTCATGCCAACAACATTCAGCTTACATAACCCTACCCCTGGCCTGCACTGGTACGTTAGCAAACCGCTTGGTACCGACCAGATAGCCGCTATCCGTGACCCGCAGGGTGGTCAGACAACGAAACAGCCGACATCTATTCCGAGTCCGTTTGCCCGGATGGATCTGGTGCGTTCGGCCTTTCTGAATCTGGCCCTTAAACCCGACCTTAGTGGTACGATGAACGACCAGCGTATCGTGTCGGATGCACTTGATGTAGGTGAGTTGTTTTTTAATTACGACAAACTTAAAACCTATGTCACAATCACCCCGTTCGACGTCCATACCGATCTCAATCGGTTGCGACAATCGACAAATCAAGGGCATAAACGACTGGGCGATGCGCTGAAACTGTTTCTGGATCAGGATGCGCCTGAATACAACTTTGGCGACATTAATCGACTTTTCGTACTCAGCTATCGGGGGCGAGTAGTTGGTGGAACTTCGCCAAAAACCTTGTTCTTCAGCTCGGGCAACGACCTGAGCTGGGTCGATGTATCGATGGGGAACGACCGGTTGTTCGATGCCTCAGTTTGCCCCCTGCACCAGCGCGACATTGAATACCAGAAATTCTGGTACGCGATTAAGCAGTTCATGCCCAACTTCCGCGACCGTTTCCGCGAAGTGGACGACTACCTGAATCGAAGCCGTAGTTTGTTGCAACAACAAAACCCGTCTATGTTCTATGAGCATATCGAGTCGCACAATGGGCAGCCGCTGTTGACACGCGAAAAATTCGATCAGGATTTTGATGAACTAACTACGGGGCCCGGTGACATTGTAGAAGTGTTAGGCTTCCCGCTTCGCAAGAAAAAGTCCGATGCCCGCGCCATTGACAAGGTCAGTGATTTTATCATCAAATCGGACAAATACGCCCGATTGAACCCGAGTCAACCGCGGCCAATGGCGTTGCAAAACCGCTTTTTCCGGCAGTTTACGTATGTGCCCCAGGCGCAGTGGAATTCGAATACACCCGTGCCTTATTACGCTCGCGAATCGTGGCGCGACAACCAGCGGCCACTGCCGGGCCAGCCGGGAAATTATCCCTGGCTGACGGTCAGCGACTTGCTGGAACCGTATTTAATTCGGCTTCCTTTCCCAACCGATCGGGGTCGATTCTTCGATGGAAACCTTCAAACACCCGCAACTGATAAAGGATTTCTGCTCCCGCTCAAAAAGGATTTCTTTGATTTCTTCGATGTCGATGATCTGCTCATGGGTCGCGTTCGGTTGAAAATGACTCCTCAGGCTGGCGGTATTAATGTTACGCTCGACATTCCCGTTACGGCTCCCAATCAACCCGGCAACCAGTTCGTCACTTTCGAACGACTTTATAGTCAGACAGTTGGCAGTTCTGGCGCGCCCAATGAACTAACAAACGAGGGAATAATTATTGAAAACTCGTTTACGGTCAATATTTATCCGTTTGTTCGGTCAGGCGCTGTAACTGTGCCCGCCGATTATCGGGTTCAACTCATCGAATCGGGTTTTGATAGCCAGAATCAGTATGAACTAACCTACTTCGGTCAGAAGAACAATACAGAAGTAAAAGTTGAATCGAAACACCAGCGCACGGTTCGCCAGCAGAATACGGACGGTTCGAGCGTGTATTATGTATTGCGTGAGGAATTCGATTATCTGCAAACCAATATTCGTGGCGACGGTCGCGAAATGAACGGCATTCTGGTTCCACGCTGGCAGGTATACAACGGTGGTAGTAAGCAGTTTGAATTCTCGGTAGATTTCGGAACGACCAACACCCACGTTGAATACAAAGTGGACGGTGGATCGCCCCGCCCGTTCGACGTAGCCGAACTGACGCCACAGGTCGCTACGTTGGTAGCTCCCGCACAGTACAATCCAGCCTTGTTCGAGTTGTTTTTGCTATATGACCTGGAATTTGTACCGCCAACCATCGGTCCCGGTCGACCAGACAATTTTCCGACACGCACGGCCATTGCTGAGCCAATGAACCTAAGTTTCAATCAGCAGACTCAGGCGCTTGCCGACTTCAATATTCCGTTCTACGTAGAGCGTCAACCAGCGGGTTCTAACCGCATTACGACCAACCTGAAATGGGCAAAAACCAGCGATCAAACTGAACGGCGGGTAGAGGCTTTTCTGGAAGAGTTGCTGATGCTCATTAAAAATAAAGTCTTAACCGAAGGGGGTAATTTAGCACAAACGACCGTTTACTGGTTCTTCCCGGCCAGTATGACTCCTGGTCGCGTGAGTCAACTCCGCGCCGACTGGCAGCTGCTTTATGATCGATACATTGGTGGAGCAGCTGGGCGACTACGTGAGGTGTCGGAGTCGGTAGCACCGTTTTACTATTATAAGCAAAACCCAACGTTAAGTGCCTCGGCCCGCCCCGTTATCAACGTGGATATTGGCGGTGGAACGTCCGACGTGGTCGTTTATGAACGCAACGAACCCAAGTTGTTGACCTCATTCCGGTTTGCGGGCAATGCCATTTACGGCGACGCCTTCAGCGAGTATGGTGCAGCCAGTCACAACGGGTTTGTGCGCAAATACGCCGACCGTATTCAGACGCTGCTAGACAGCCAGAGCCTCGGCAATCTGAGCGACAATAACCGACGAATTCTGGACACGAACCGCTCAGAAGACATTATGGCATTCTGGTTTTCCATCGAGAAAAGTAACGATGTGAAGGCGAAAAGCATGCTGTCATTCAATGGAATACTGGCCAAAGATGAAGATCTAAAAGTCGTATTCGTACTGTTTTACACGGCGCTGCTCTACCACGTGGCTCGGTTGATGAAACATCGGAATATTAGTCTACCGGGGGCCATTACCTTTAGCGGAACAGGCTCTAAATTGCTCACCATCATCAGTTCCGACGATCAGATGCTGGGCAAACTGACGAAGGCTATCTTCGAGAAAGTTTACGAGCAAACTTATGATACCAGCGGACTGACGCTATTTTATGAGCGTAAAGGGCCAAAAGAAGTAACCTGCAAAGGCGCACTTATGCAACCCACAAACAGCCGTCCGGTCGATACAGAGGCTATCAATTATGTGTATCCAGCGACCTTCAACGACGAGTTCCCAGCCCTGACCTATGCTGACCTTCGGAAGCCAGAAGTGATCGACTCGCTGCTCAAAGAAACCAATGCGTTTATCGACTTCTTCTTTGCGATCAACCAACAATTTAGTTTCGTACGGAATTTGAATGTATCGGCGAGGTCGTTGGTAACTGCACAACAGGAATTGCGGACACATCTGGATACATCGCTTATGGATGGTATTCAGCGGAAAGAGGGCGATGTAGCTGCCGAGTACAGCGGCATGACGGATGCCCTTGGCGCACCTATTGAAGAAACGTTGTTTTTCTACCCGCTCATTGGCGCTATTAACAAATTAGCGAATGCGCTGGCGTAGTATTGGGCAAGTTGCGTGCTTTGCTCTGCTCCGTGCTGTCAGATTCTTAAATCTGACAGCACGGAGCAGCTACTATCTGCCGTTAGTTATAAATGACTTAGATGATCGGCTACTTAACCTTCTTTTATGCTAAGACTATCTTTTATAAGCTTCTTCGCACTACTTACATCAGTAACATTCGCCCAAAATATCAACCAGTCGGCGGTTGATACGATGACTAAAGATGTGGCGATCGCTGTGTTTGCGAAGATTAATCAGCCGAAAGCGCAGGAAATCCATACTCAGTTGTTGAACTGTGGCGACGGTTGCGATCCCCAAATGATTATCCGTACGGTAGGCAGTTGGGATCAGGTTGGGGTGAAAATGCAGGAATTAAATGAGCTAAAAAATACCGCTCCTTTTATTGCAATGTCGCCAGAAGAAGCAAATGTGGCCATTCGGAAGCAACTGGCTGATTTCTACGCCCGTTACAAAGCCGACAATAACTATGGAAAACCCCTTAGCCCAGCCATTCAGACACGGATACTGGCTAAAATTGACCAGATGTTACCTCCGGCTGCGCCCGAACCAGTCCCAGCAGTTTCGGACAGCTCAACTGCTTCTCAGGTCTCACCAGGAGACGAAGCAGATATAGATCCGACAGTTTTTAAACAGGGTCAATTGGAGAGTCGGGTAAAAGAGGCAGAAGCCAAACAACTCTGGATGATGATCGTAGGTGGTATTGTTGGATTGCTGGTTGGCGCGGGAGCCATTTATTTACTGTTGTATCGGGCAGCACAGGCTGAAATCAACGCGTTACTGACGGAGAACAATCGATTATCAAATTCTTTAGAATCACTCCGGCGACCTACTAAACCCGTCAACGAAGTCAATTCTTTACGAGTCGATTATCGCCCAAAAGCGGATGCCTACGATAAGATTGTTGCCGAATTAGGCACAGACAATCCGCTGATGGCCATACGGCAGTTGAAACAGCAGTTTAGTAAACCAACGCCTAAGCCAGCACAGATTGAGCCCACCATACTACCCGAACCGGTTCAACTGCAGGAGCAAATTCCTTTTGTTCGACTACCAGATCCCATACCTACTCCTCCCCGTTCCGAAGTATTTTACTTCCCTCCACCCGATCCCAACGGTCAGTTCGATCTAGCGCAGAAATCGGACTCTCTATCGCCCGAATCAGCTTACCGCTTCAGCGTTAGTGCCGATAATCCGTCGGTAGCCTCATTCCGGTTTGAGGCTGAACCTGGTCGTGTAGCCCGGTTTCTGACCTATCGAAATTATATGATTGAACCCGCCTGCGAGAGCGAGAATAGCTATACCGCTGCATATACTCGCATTGCCATGCGTCAGGATGGTCAGGCCATACTCGACAATGGTGTTTGGCGCGTGAAAACGAAGGCGCTGATCCGGTATGAGTAATTATTGTAGGAGTTTCGCAACAAGCGGTGAAAAGCCGTGCCACGGTTATTACATGACGCTCAAATAAACCGTGGCACGGCTTTTCACCGCTTGTTGCGAAACTCCTATATTGTTATGCTCCACTGGGTTAACTGATTTGAACGAAATGATGAATACCTGATCAACTACTAGTTAGGGCTAACTATTTTCTCATCAAGCGATTGTCTTTAAATTGGGAGACTTTTTGAACAAGCGTCCAACTCATAGTTAGTGGTTTTCTAACTATCCACTCAAACATCATCTGGCGAAATGGCAAGGTCTGTTTACGTCTCTAGTCAATTATTGGCTTCTCGATGGGTGTTTTTCGGGTGGATAGGCTTTGTTTTATTAATTCCCAATTCGCTCTATGCGCAATCGTCGGTGGAGCGAACGGTTCAGCAACTTACTAAAAGCGCCGACAACGAATCTGATCCTGCGAAAGCCGAAGCCCTTTATACAAAAGCCCTACAACTGCTTCCTAATGCTGATGCGGTTCGCATTGGGCGAGCTATTGTTCGTGGTCGGCTTGGACGCTATGCAGAAGGTATTGCCGATGCCACAGCCGCTATTGCGCTAGTCGACACAGCTGCTCGCTATTATGCGCAGCGGGCTTATTTACTAGTTCAGATAAGCGAATATGATCGTGCAGCCTTTGACTATAGTCGTGCCATTCAACTCAAACCTAAAGAAGCTACTTACTATAGCGGACTGAGTTACTGCCGAGTTAAACAAAATCGTCTTGCCGAAGCCCTGACGACCGCTCAAAAAGGCATCGACCTAAATCCTAACTCACCTTATCCATACCGAAATCGGGGTCGGGCGAAGCTCTACAGTGGTAAACCCGATGAGGCTATCGCCGATTTCCAGCGTAGTCTGGACCAACAGCACGGTGAAGCCTACCGTGTATTAACCGACCTTGGTGAAGCGTACGAACTAAAAAAAGACTACGCCCATGCAGCTGATTATTATACCAAAGCGCTGGCTCAGAAACCGGGTTACCCGGATGCCGAAGTACGTCAGCAGGGGTTACTTAAACAGGGTTTATTACCTTCAAAAACAAGCGGAATACCGAATACCGGCGTTACAAAACCTGCCGAAACAAATGCTGTCGCGTCTACATTCACTGGCAAACGAGTGGCTTTGGTGATTGGAAATTCTGAGTATCTAAACATTGCACCTCCTCTTCAGGATCAGCCCATAAACGATGCTAAAGCCATAAATACCCGACTTCGGGAATTAGGATTTTCGTCTATCATCGAGACAAACACGGAAGAAAAAACGCTTCGGGACAAGCTCAACGATTTTTACGAAACCGCTACTGATGCCGACTTAGTTTTCTTTTATTTCGCCGGGCACGGTCTGCAATACAATGGGGCCAATTACCTGCTCCCAACTGACATTGAAGTACATCCAACCATACCCAAACGATACGATGAAGATCTCACGAAACACGCCTTTTTGATCACGACACTGATTGAGCAATTGCAAAAGAAAAATCCACGATTCTGTGTCATTGTGCTCGATGCCTGCCGCGAAGACCCATTAAAAAACGTCAAAGCTCCAGTCGATGGTGCCGATGGAATGCCTCGTTTTACTCCTCCACCCTTTACACCCATTGTTGTGGAGAATTTCATCCGAAACTGCTGTGTGGCGCAGGCAACGACTGCCGGAAACCGCGCCTGGAACGGGCCGGGCCGCAATGGATGTTATACGGAAGCCCTATTGCGTCATCTAAAAAAAGGACACACATTAGAACAGGCGCTGAAAAGTGTGCGCAGCGAAGTACTCGAAACCTCGCAGAAGGCAGGCACGTTACAACGACCCGAATACCTGAACCAGACCACCGACGAGCTTATTTTCTGATGATTCCTCTACCTGACTCCATAAACAATGAAAAATATATGCTACCTCATCCTGCTTCTGTTGCTGCTGACGAACCAATCGGTTGCTCAGGCGCAGTTGAATGAAGTACCACTCGACAAGAAATTCACGAACGCTACGGTACTTAGCTTCGCGCCACCCTATTATACAATGGAGGTGTATCTCGAAGATGATCCTGACGCCCGGTACTCAAGCATCAATATTTCGAGTAGTACGCTCCTTCTAAAGCGATTTCGAAAGATCGACAAAGTAAAACCTGAGGATAAACTCACGCCAGCCGCCATTGTCCCCGGAATGAAAGTTAATCTGTACATCGATCATTATCAGCGCAGTCTGAAAAATATTGCCAAAGAAGTCGTGCTGTCCGACAACTATTATGGCTCGGTTACGATAACGGGACTATTTGAGTTTCTGGACGGGAAACGGGCTTCGGTCGATGGCCAATTGGTGATTCTCGACAAGGACGCTGTAGTGAAGGGACAGAATGAATGGAAAGACAAAAAATTCACCTCGTTCAGCGAACTCCAGTTAGGGTGCGAACTAACCTTACACGGCCAGCGCGAAACGGATGGCCTCATCTACATATCGCGCGGCACCGCCCGGCCCGTTGAGGAAAATACCGATGATCAGATGCTGCGTCGGGCGGTTGATTTGGGGATGAAGGTTGACCGAAACCGACTTAGCATCGGCAAGACATTCACCAAAGTCTTCGTTACTGACAACACACTTCAGGATTATGTGAATAGTATTGGTCGTAAACTCGTTCCACAATACTTACGAACGCTCCCCCCGCAACACCCTGATCATATTGATTTTAAATATTATTTTGTCGAAGATGAGTCAATGAATGCGTCGGCATTTCCGAACGGCACTGTCGTGATTCATACTGGTCTGTTAAAGAACATCGCTAATGAAGCGCAATTGGCTGCGATTATCGGCCACGAAATTGCGCACGTAACGCAGAAACATCAGGCTAAAAATTATCGGAATCGCAAAAGCTGGAAAACCATTACGGATGTATTATCGGTAGCAACTACCGCCGGGGTAAACGCATCGTCCCAGCAAACTAACCGGGCAAATCAGCGATCAAACCAGATGGTCCGAACGAATCCAACGAACCAGGGAAGTCGAACATCGGTGAACACAATGGGACCAGGTGGGTTTCCAATCGCTTTCCTGAATATACTGTCGGAAATGTATATCAGCGAATACAGTCGATCGCAGGAAATGCAGGCCGACCGTATTGGGTTACGCTATATGTACGATGCAGGTTATGATCCCCGTGAAGCAGCTAACATCTGGAAAAAACTAGCGCAGGATGAAAAAGGGGCCAAGCGCGACGTAGAGGCAACCAACATGATGATGCAGATGATGGATGAACCTACGGCGGCAAAGACTTCCTCTGAAAAATCAGTACCACCCGAAAAACGCGAGTCGATTTATGCCTCTCACCCTCGCTCTCGGGATCGTTTCAATCACATTAGCTTCCTGCTCTCAACGGCTTATATCAACGCCGATTTGTCGCAGGCAGTCGTCAACACGGAGAAACATGAACGAATGGTAGGGCTAATCAAAAGCAAAGCGACTCGCAATCGTCCGTCAACAGCAAAAGGGCCCAAACCATGAGACATACACTGGCAATCGGGTTGATCCTTAGCTTATTGGTAGTGAGTCCGTTGGTAAAAAGCCAGACGCTTCATTTTATTGTATTTGCCGATACCGACGATCCGAGTATTGGTGGCAATGACATGAAAACGTACAGCTCACTCACGGGCAATGGTGGCCTGGCTCAGACTATTGCCCAATACAGTGGTCTAACGCTGAATATGGCCGGATTTTATGGCCCTAAGTGTCAGGCGGTTGAAGTAGATAAAAAACTAAATGAGCTAAACCCCGGCAAGGATGATGTCGTCTTTTTTTACTTCGTGGGACATGGCTTTAACAGTCGCCAGAATGCTTACCCATCACTGATTTTCGGAAAAGCCACCGCCGATATCGCCACCATCGACGCATCGGCCCGTAACCTGCGCGAGTTATACGCCCGCATTCGGGCGAAGAAACCGCGCCTGACCATTGTGATGGGCGATGCCTGCAACAAAGAACGAACCGACCCACCCGTACCTATTACCAGCGGACGACCTATTGATGTGATGCCTCCAACCAATCTGAATCCCGAGCGTATCAAAAGCTTATTTCGAAACTGGCAGGGTGGTTTTTTTATGAGCAGTTCACAACGGAATCAGTTTTCGCACAGCGACCCCAAAGGCGGATGGATGAGCATATCGTTTCAAAACGCCCTGCTCGATTGGTGTTCCATTAATCGGAAAGGGTTACTGACCTGGAAAACACTGCTTGATGATGTTGTGAAACGTACCGAAGCTATGGCCAAGCAAAATCGCCAGACACAAAGTCCGCAATTTGAACAGGAACTTACTCCTTTCTCCGTCGCGCAACCAACTCAGCCAGCCCTTGTGAGTCGCTCGCTCACGAACACCAGACCCGCCGATGCACCCTGTCCTTCACTCGATCAATTTGTAAATGAGGTGGCCCTTGCCGGTATTCGGGAAGATATGCCGTTGCTTCGCGATATGAACAATTCCATAACGACGAATAATGCGGATGCCTATGCCAAGTCATTCTCCCTATTTTACAGGAATCAGAAGCCATTTTACGAAAGCCTAAATCGAATTCTGTTCAATCGAATTGGCGATTTGTCGCCCCGATGTCAGCAGCAATTCGATACCGATACAAAATGGGTTAAAGAAAGCACCGACGAGGTCAATGAGCGGTATCAGGTTATTCAGAAGTACGCACAACGACCTATTCAGTTAGTTCAGCAGGCCCGCAGCGATTTGCCTTCAATTATTCGCCGACTGGAAGAAATTCTGGAGCGGCTTGATAAATAAAAAATAGAAACACAACAATGCGTATCCTGAACCTTGGATTTATCCTTACGTTACTGGCCACGTTAACAGTGAACGGCCAGGCAAAATACCGGGTTGGTTTATGCCCTGGCTCAGTAGAAGGGTATCATACACTGGCGAAACAAGTGGCTAGCCTTCCCGTGCCGGACCAAGGCCAGAACGAAGCATTACTTCAGAAATATCTGATGGATTGGCGGAAAAACGAAAAGCTGGTCCGTTTTCAGGTAGCGATTCATTATCCCGACAAAAAAGTCCGTTTCTGGCAGGCGTCGGCTGGCGAGAAGGGACTCTTTTTTGAACAGTCGGTTAGTGCAGCCGCCGGCCGAGGAGGCCTGGATACCAATGCAAAGCCGGGCGATAACCAGCGTTGTTTTTTTCAGGATACGACCGTTGTACTGGACACGCTCCGTATTCGACTAGGTGACTTTACTCCCGAAACCCGATTTACACTTACAGTTGGCCAGAAAAACTATGCGTTGCCACTCAATGCTGCACGCACAGAGTTGTTGCTGTATGCAGGTATGTTTCCAGGATTGACAACAGGTCGCAATTTGCCCGCTCAAGTAGGTATAGATGGCGAAACACACTCAGTAACCTTTTATTTTCTATCGCCGGATGAGCGTGCTCAACTTGTTCGTTCGCTGCGAGGATGGACTATGGATCAAGCGCCACCCTGCTCCGAGCTACCCGAACTATTGGTCGCTTACCTGACCCGCAACTGGGGTGGAAAACAATGCGTTAGTCCGGCACTTTACCTCTCGGCCCAGCGGAGGGTCGTTAAAAGTCTGCTTCAGAACGAACAGATCACCTGTACTCCATGATTAGTCTCGAACTCGAATCGGAACACGGCTGGCTACTCGAAACACTCCTTTTTCTAGTCGTTTTCGGGGCCGTTTATCTGTTACTAAAATCTCTCCCCCGGCAAACATTTCGATGGGTATTTCCAATCGTAAATGCGCTACTGCTTACCGTATTCACGGTTTTCTATTCGGGTCAATTTCCCTTGCTACTTAAGGAGCAAGTTGCTCTGTTTTCTGGATTACATCACATTCAAAGCCAGTTACATCAGAATCAGTCGATCAACGCACTGCTGAAGGATAACCGCCTGTTACTGGTCGATGTGTCGCACGATCTGGCTTTAATTCCTGATTCATCCCTTAATGCCAGTTGGCGATCCAATCAGCTCATTACAGATCGACAGAAACTTGCCCAGTTTTTGAAATCGCTGACGAATGAGCAGGATTCGAGCCGTTATTTTGTCGATATGGTGGTTTGTGATCTGACGTTTGGCTCCTTATCGCCAAACAAAGCGCAGGATGAGGCACTGCAAGCCGCTTTCGATTCACTGAATGCGCAGCATCACTTACTCATAGCCAAGAGTGATCTGACGGAGAGTAAATCTGTACATGATAATTCGGCGGTTAATACCGAAGTGCTGGATGGTGGATCGGTCGATATTACGAAGTACTACGACGGAACATTCTTTACCTATGACTTTTTTGATTCGACAGAGCGCCACCTCGCAAGCCTGCCAACTGTTCTGTATAATCGACTCATGGCTGCTCCGTCTAAGCCGGGTTGCCCACCCAGTTCGTCTGCACAAGCTAAAGGTTTCATAAAATCTGACTTATTTGTGCCCGAATTCTGGATCGATAATGAGGATGTAAGTCGTGAGACGGAATCAGAGTCAGAGAGCGCCCATCCCTGGCTACCGCCTTTATTCAACTGGGGAGAAGCCGAATCGGACACTAGTTTGGAGAATGCTACCGGTCGGCTTTTGCCCAATCTTTTCCGGTTAGGCGAAGTCACCGATCCCGACACAACTGAATTCGGTGGGCGAACGGCCTTTCTGGAGCAACTTCGGGATAACTACAATCACTGCAAACGAAGCATTGTATTCATTGGACTGTTTGAAGATTCTGATCGTGATATGCACCATACCCTGGTGGGGCAAATGCATGGGTCCATTCTACTGATAAACATGTTTATGAACTTGCTCGCTGGTAGCCACTTAATCGGGTTTGGCTATTTGCTTTATTTAATGGCTGGATTTTGGGGCGTAGGCTATCTGTTGATGCAGGAACCGCATCACTTGAAAAAAAAGGCACCCTCTAAAAAGTCGGGTTCATGGATAAAATTAACAAACTGGCTACGTGAGAAGGGTTATACCTTTGCGCAGAGACTAATTAACAATCAGGCGTACATCCTTGCCTTTCTAGTTCTCCTGGGCGCTATTGCCTTTTTCAACCATCTTATCAATCTGGTCGTCATTGGCGTTTACATAGCTACCGTAACGGAGGTATTTGAGGAATTATATCATCACGAATCAGAACATCACGAATAACTTTTTTCGACAGCCTCGTAAATCCTGTCAAAAAAATATGAGGCAAGGTGTCGTGTCTGGGTCTCTCATTCGTTACATAGACATGAAAACCACACACGCCCACTTAATGGCTATCAGGCTCATTGCATTCCTATGCTTATTGGTCATGACTATCTACCTGTCAGGCTGTTCGGGTTGCTCGCGGTCGGGGAGTCATCAGCCGCGCAAAAAAAAGGGTAGCAAGACAGACCAACCAACCAGCCAAACAGCTGAACCTGCAACGCCAGCCCCTAAGCCGACACTCACTCAAATTGGAAGTGGGCCTACGGAGGTCATTATGGAAAAAGATAAGGGCGTTTATAAGGTACCGGTAATTATCAATGGTCATCCCATGAAATTCATTCTGGATACAGGGGCCAGTCTGATCTCCATCTCATCTACCGAAGCCGAATTTATGATGAAGCAAGGTACAATTACTGAAGCTGATATTGTGGGACAGTCGCGCTTTGAAGATGCCAATGGCGATCTGTCGCCCGGCGATATAATCCGGCTTAAATCGGTGCAGATTGGTGATCGGGTTCTGGAAAACGTGAATGCCAATGTGGTACGGAGCACGAAGGCTCCCCTCCTGCTCGGCCAGTCGGCCTTGTCGAAGTTTGGAAAAATTTCTGTGGATTACCGACGTAATGTGGTGACGTTCGACTAAAATTTGATGTTTATTTGCCTATCCGTTAATGCTTTATTTCTGGAGAAATTGACGGATTTTGAGTGCTTTGCATGACTAAAAACGCTTAATTGAGTCAATTAAATGATGACACTATTCCGGTCATTTTGACAACCATGAGCAAAAAACTAGTCGATTACATAAAATCGGTGTTTTCATTCTTCGGATTATTTGTTGCCCGACGATACCCAAATGCGGTAAATGGTCACGAGCTGGCGTATGATCTGAACGTAATTATTCGGAACGATAATCCGGTCTGTTTCGATATAGGAGCCAATCGTGGGCAAACCATTCAATTGCTTCAGGACTGTTTTCGTGATCCAATTATTCATTCATTTGAGCCATCATCAGCTACCTTTGCAACCCTGGCGAGTCAATCGTTTGGGTCACGGGTTCAGCTTCACCAGCTCGCCCTTGGCGAACAGACCGGAGTTGCCGAATTTCGCAATTACACACAATCTGAACTAAGCTCGTTTCTGCCTATGAACGCCGACAAATCGGAAAATATATTTGCGGAAGAAGAGTTGATTCTGACCGAATCGGTTCAGGTAGATACGCTGGATAGTTTCTGTTCAGCACAAGGTATCGAACAGATTGATTTACTTAAAATTGATACGCAGGGATTTGAGCTTCCGGTTCTTCGGGGAGGAGTTGACTTGTTCAAAAAGAAACGAATTAGAGCCGTTCTATTGGAACTGAACTTTTCGTCCTTATACGAAGGCCAGTCTGATTCACTGGAGATTCTTGCACTAATGCGCACCCACAATATGCGGTTAGTTGACTATTATGAAAAAGAACGGGCGCGTGGCCTAGAACTTTCGTGGACAACTGCTTTGTTTATGCGTTATTCTTAAAAATATTGATTTCAGCTGTAAACCCTGACGCGCCATCCAATGACGGAAACCGAACTGACCGACCGACTTCGTGAAGCCATTGTTCTCGACGGGCCCGACGTTTGGCGAACTAACGGCTATCTTCAGGATGCACAACAGGCAGGCCTTTCGTTGGCCGACGCACTCAAACGAGCGAACGAAGTAAGCCAGGAGGTCGCCAACAATAGCCTGCTGTTTCAAAACATACAGGCTCGTATTGCCCGATTAGCCCAACCCTCTCGTGCGCATTTGATTGAGCAGGATTTAAGCCAGATTATTAATGCCGCAACCTCTCTAAAGCTCTCACCCGACTTTGTCAGGAATCGATGGGTGCCTCTTGTCCTACAACGTCTGGCAGCAAGCTCGGCTCCAAAAACTCCGGAAGCTCCAGCTGTAGTAACTCCCCCAACGGTTAATACGCCGGCAACAAAACCCGACATCGTTGAGGAGTTGATCAAAAGCGAACCTGAACGACCTGAGCCAGAGCCTCAAAAAATTACGATACGAGACCCTGAACCAGTGGTACCACCTGTCGTGCCGCCACCTGTTGTTGTTGAAAAGGCAGATCCTGAATCTTCGTTTAACCTGTATGAGCCCCCGCCCATTGTACGGTCGTTTACTGCTACGCCCGCTCGTATACACAAGGGACAGTCGGTAACACTATCCTGGGAAGTTGAGAACCTACTGGCCGTCACAATTGATGATTTAGGCGAAGGGTTATCACCGACTAATCGAGGCTGGGTAAAACCAGCAAAGAGCACAGATTACACGCTTTTCGATGCCAATAATAATCCACTGAGTACCGTGCGGGTAGACGTAATTCCACGTGACCGAAGTGGTGTGTACGGCGTTCTATTCGCGCTGGCGCTGCTGGCTATTATTTACTGGTTTATTAAAAGCAGCAACTCAAAGAGCAATGAGCCGAAACCCAAGCCTAAAACCGAAAAGGCAACCAGTTCCTTGCAGGAGGAGCGGCCAGCAGGAGTTTCAACGGTAAGTCATCAGCAGCCCGACAAAGAACCGGAAACAACAGAAGCAACAGATACGCCAACTGAAGCTCCCAATACCCCGCCTGTTGCTTCAACTGATGTTCCGAAAAAAGAAGATAAACCTGTCAATAAACCCGTCGACGATACGCCTACGGCAGCCGTGTCAGCCCCGAAACCAGCTTCTCCTACCGATGCCCGACAAGGAAAATATGAAGAAGCTTTTGGCAACAAACCGTATGACAAAGTAGAACTGGGAACCGACGACCGCGGCTGGCGACGCGCTCGGAGTCATGGTCGCTGGGGATACATTAATGAAGCGGATGAATGGGTTATTCAGCCTGAATATGAAGCCGTAACGCCGTTTCGGGGCAATACGGCTTCTGTATTTCTGAACGGCCAGCTCATGACCATCAATCGCAACGGCGAACAGGTGAGGAATTAATCTCTCTATCACAACCCTAGCGTGACGCTTAGTTTCTGGAACGAAGTCCAATATCCAGAGGCCATTATACCAATGCCATTCCCGGAAAGTATTTTGAACTGATACGGACTCGTGCGAATTTCCTGATTATTAATGTAGAACCGTATCGTGTCGCCCTTACGCTGTATCATGAGTCTATTCCGATTTTTTTCGACGGATACACCCGGTGAGAAATAATCACCTGACATATAATCGCTAAATGTCCTCCCATTGGCTACTCGAATAATCGACACTTCGCCTTTCACATTCAGCATAAAAGCGTTGTAATTGAGTGAGTCTTTCACGCCAAAGAGTATTCCGCCCGTTGGTACCTGCCCCGAATCAGCCAGCACATCAACCTTTATCGTGAATATATCAGCCTTATTTAGGTTTATATCGACGGGCAGTTCAACTGCACTGAACGCCACCTGCTGAGTGCGTACATTCAGTTTGCGAACACTGTATCGACCCATACCGATCTGGTAATTGTAATCGCCACGATTACCGGATCTCCAGCCATTCCGATTGGTCGCAAAATCCCCTACAAAAGCCGGTCGGAAGTCGATATTGGCAGATGACGACGGGCCGGCAGAAGTAGCTTCCATCCGATCGCTCAATTGCGTTACAGACGGGCTTACCACAGCAGTCTTGCTAGTAGTAGTTAGGCGTGCAGTTGCTTTGAGCGTTACTTTCTGCCAGTCACTAGATGCCGAATAAATTGCCGATTTCGCACGTCGCCCCGTCGACTGCGCCAGGCTGATGACCGATGCCAGTGCTATAAAGCAAGTTGTCAGGAATAAACGCATGATTAATGTGTGACTTTTGAATGAACGATTGAGTAAATTTTGATGACGCATTAGTGAATCAGTCAAAATTAAAATGAGTACCGCACAACAGCTGTTACCTGCCCCGCCTGAATCCCCGGCCGAAGCATGACCGATTGACTATGTTGGGATGCTTTCTGCAGTTGACTATTGCGAAGTCCTTTAATAAACGTCAGAATCACATCGGCTGCCGCTACAACCATAGCCCCTCGTGTGGCCATAAAGTAATGATGGTGATGATCGTTGGCTGTTTGATAATACGGTTCACCAGCAGTCATGTTTTTCTGGTCCACATAAATGGCGTATTCATCCTGCGATTTCTTTCGCTCCGACAATCCATAGGCAATCAGGCCGTAGCACCCTATTGTCAGCAACGGACGTAACCCTACTTTAGGCTTCGGCATCTGTACAAAAATGTTACCGATACCTGGCGCCACGGCTGATAGCAAAGCCCAGGCAGGACCAGCGTAACGTGTTTTGGGTGGTCTCGTCGAATCAGGTACCATAGTTGCCGGAGCAGATTCCGAAGTCGGAGTCACAGTTGCAGGTTGAGGTGGATTCTGTTTAGGTGCTGGCGTCGAAACTGCTACTGAAGCTGGCGGTTGTGGGGCTGGTGTTACAACCACGGGAGTCGCAGGAGTTGTGGTAGCCGGAGCCGATGGCACCTCATCCAAGGCAAAAACGGACGGCTTTGTCGGTGTTGTTTTTTTTCGGCGAGCTGATTCTGCTGGTTCTGTTGTCGATGCAGACTCAGTTACGGGCTTAGTAGCTACCGGTTGAGAAGCCATGAGCGGGATACCTGTTTTTACGAGTACTTTTGCCTGCACTTCTTCATTCAGCGAATAGCCGTTGGCTAAGGCATCCCAGATTATTCGCCGATCAGATCCTGCTGTAATCTGAGTTCCTATATCGCCCCGTACAAACTCGGGCAAAATGCGCAACGGTCCGCGTAGTCGACTGCGCACCTCAAAATAAACAGAATCTCCAGGGCGCGCATTGATCAGATCATAGTGAATTTCGAGCTGCACTGAATCAACTACATAGATCTGAACATGACGAACGCGCTCCTGCGCCCGGCCCGGTAAAACCAGAAATAGGCAAAGAAAAAAAAGGAGTAATAGACGCATAATACGTTAATTGCTGACAGTAATTTGCCGGGTTGTTGTAAACTTATCATCGCACGAATTGGCAATATTGAGCGTAATCGTATACGTGCCTGGCTGATCATAGTTGTAGGTTACCCGCGTTCCAACACGAGTTTTGCCTTTATTATCGCCGGGGTCCCAGCCAGCAACGCCGATATCACCTTGTGGATTATCTAGAAAAAAAGTAACATCTAACTGCCCAACCGTATAGCCAATGGAAGCCGACGGTTTCGCACATACCGGAAATTTTTTCTTCTCTAAATCAAATGATTCACAGGCCATTGTGGTCAGCCACACCAATAAACAAATAGAATACCTTATCATAGTTATTTGTTGAGACACAACAAAGTAAGCAATACTTCTGCAACTGCGTATAGTCTAACGGGGAAATCCGCTTCTTATGTCGATTGTCATTTATAGATTTAGTCGTTAGCGGAACCCAACATTTTCGTAAATTTATACAACTCATTGCCTTACCCTATGCGCTGGTCTGCCAAAACCAAAGATGAATTAGTGGCCGAAATTCAACGACTACATCACGAACGCGACGGACACTCCCTGTCTGAAGCACAGCCTATATTCGACGTTCGCCAAACGGTTGGTCAACTCAATTTAGTTGGCCTTACTATTGAGCGCGACGGAACACTTAGCTATGCCAACCCGTACACCTATCGCGTAACGGCCTGGCAACCAAGTGACATTATTGGTAAAAACTTTTTCGAAATCTTCATTCCCCCTACCGATCGTGCCCGACTCGAAATTGAATTCGAAGAGGCTTTGGTCAAAGGAGGTTTCCCTGAGCAGAAAGAAATTACGCTTCTTGCCCGCTCTGGGGCCTTTCGAAATGTGCAACTCAACTCGGTCATTATTAACAGTGTTGATGGTCACGTTTCTTCCTTTACGGTTATTGGCGAAGATGTAACGAATAAACGTCGTGTTGCCTCAGCTCTGTCCAATACGAATGCGCAACTGCAAGACCTGGTCGACAACACCTCCGACCTGATCCAGTTGCTCACGCTCGATGGCAAATTCATCTTCGTAAACCGTGCCTGGCGTGAAGCCCTCGGCTATACCTCCGACGAGATTTCGGCGCTTAACCTGCGTGATGTCCTCCATCCCGATTATGCCACCAGCACGCTGGGCTTGCTCAAACGTATTCAGGACGGAGACAAACTTCCTTATGTCGAAACTGTTTTTCGGAGCAAAGCTGGCAAAACTCTGTTTTTATCCGGTAGTGTCAACTGCCGGTTCGATAATGGTCGTCCTACTGCCTTCCGTTGCATTCTGCACGATACAACTGGCAAAATTCGGGCCGAAAAATCGCAGAAATTGTACTATAGCATTGCCAACTGGACAATCAATACGCCTAACCTTGGTGAACTATATCATAAAATTCATGAAGAACTGGGCAACATTATTGATGCCCGCAACTTCTTTATTGCCCTCTATGACTCCACCAAAACGTATTTATCCTTCCCGTACTACGTCGATGAATACTTTGGGAGTAATATGCGGTTCACCAAGCGGAAACTGGGCAATGGCATTATCGAGTACACAATTCTGGCCAACAAACCTTTATTTCTGTACGAACGAGACATTCGTCAGTTAGAAGATCACCATAACATTGATCTATATGGCCAGCGCCAACCGCAGGTGATGTTAACAGCACCGCTCCGCATTGGCGACGAAATTACGGGGATCATTGGCGTGAAGTCGTACGATGATGCCCAGACGTATGGCCCCCGTGATCTGGAGTTGCTGGAATTTATTTCGGGGCAAGTGGCACTGGCCATTGCGCGTAAACAATCGGAGGCTCGTCTGGATAAGCAGAACGCCCGGTTGAATGCTATTTTCGACAGTAGTACGTATTTAATCTGGTCAGTAAATAAAGCGCTTCAACTGACCTCGTTCAACAAAAACTACGCTCGGCTGATTGAATACCAGGGCAACGAAATGCCTTCCATTCAGGCGCATGCGCCCGAACTTGGCTGGCGCATGGTTGGGGATGAAAATCGTAAACGACTCGAAGAGCGATATCGGCAGGCGTTCCGGGGGCATCCACAGAATTTCGAACTGCATTTTATGACACCCAGCGGTGAGACGTATTTTGAGTTTCACCTCAATCCAATTTTACTGGCGGGTGGTGTTATTGATGAGGTTTCGGGTATTGCCCGGAACATCACCAACCGCCGACGGGCTGAAATCGCTACCCGTCAGAGCGAAGAAAAATTCCGGGGTATCTTCGAAAATCTACAGGATATATACGCCCGTGTAGATCGGAAAGGGCGCGTTACGATGATCAGCCCGTCGATCTTCAAACGGATGGGGTACACACCCGACGAAGTGATGGGCCAGGAGATAACTAAATTTTTCATCGACGAAAATGCGATTCGCCACGCCATGTTTAAACTGGGTCGTAATCGTAGCCTGAGAAATTTCGAAGCCAGTATGCGTCGAAAAGATGGTAGCGAACGGCAGTACATGTTTAACATGCTGATGTTGAACGACGATCCAGGCAGTAATTCGGTCGTAGCCGTACTGGCTCGCGACATCACGGAATTAAAGAAGCAATCGGCCGAATTAGTGAAAGCGAAAGATGAAGCCGAACGATCGCTGAAAGTAAAAGAGCAGTTTCTGGCCAATATGAGCCACGAAATCCGAACGCCGATGAACGGAATTATCGGTATGATCGACCTGCTGAACGATACCCAATTGGATGAGGAACAACGCAGCTATGTAAAAACCGTCAAACGTTCGTCGGAAACGCTGTTGAACATTCTGAACGACATTCTGGACCTTTCCAAAATTGAAGCCGGCAAAATGGTTCTCCATGAATCACCGGTAGCGTTTAAGGAAATTTTCGAGAAATTGATTGCGCTATTTGGGCAACAGGCCAACTCTAAAGATAATACCCTGACCTATCACCTCGGCTCAGATCTTCCTACGTTCGTTATTGCCGACCAGACACGGCTTTTGCAAATTCTGTCGAATCTGACCAGCAATGCTATTAAATTCACAGAACACGGCGCCATCCGGGTCGAAGCATCGCTGATTAGTAAACGGGGCAAATTCAACCGCATGCGTGTAGCCGTTGTTGACTCGGGTATTGGCATTTCTCCTCAAAACATTAACCTATTGTTTAACTCGTTCAGCCAGGTAGATACATCTTCCCGAAAATCGTTTGGCGGCACGGGTTTAGGATTAGCTATCTCGAAAGAACTAGCCCATCTGATGAAAGGCGAAGTCGGTGTAGAATCGACAGTCGGTATGGGTAGTACATTCTGGTTCACGATTGAACTGAAAGAGACTGCCATTAGCCCAACGCAGCAAACAACGGAAGTGGCAGAAATTGCCCTGGCAAATTTCTTCAGTACCTACCATCCGAATGTGTTGTTAGTGGATGATAACGCCGTAAACCGTAAAGTAGCGAGTGAGATTCTGCGAAAGGCTGGCTGTATTGTCACCACCGCCGACAGTGGTCCGGCTGCTATTCGGGAGGTAGAACTAAGAGAAACCGTCGAGAATACCGAAGGATACGCAGGCTTCGATGTCATTTTTATGGACATTCAGATGCCCGACATGGACGGTGTTGAAACCACTCGCTTGTTGCGTGAACAGTTCGGTAAAAAGCTACCAACTATTGTCGCTATGACGGCTTACTCGATGAAAGAAGATCGGGAACGCTTCATCAGTCAGGGGCTCGACGATTACATTGCCAAGCCTATTCGTGCCCAGAGTCTGGTGGCCAAAGTTAAAGAACTCACAGATGCCAATCGGGCCAAGCATACGCCTGAATCTCCTTCGTTACCTGCTCCTAAACCTGCTGTAAAAGCAGTCGAACCCGCACTGCCCATTATCGACGCCGAGATTGTTGGACAGCTTCGGGATATTGGCGGTCAGGATCTGGTAGACAGTATTATGGAAGAGTTTGTGACAGAAGCAAGCGATTTAGTAAACGGCTCTCTGTCAGCCTATTCATTAGGCGACATTCCAACCGTGAAAAGCCACTTGCATACGCTGAAAGGAAGTGCCGGAACCATCGGGATATCCCGCGTAGCCGACATTGCCCGCACCGCCGAAGGCAAGTTGAAAGTCAATGATACCAGTGGCTTGGCCGAGGCTTTACACGCTCTAGAACACGCATTCGAGGAGTTTTTGACAGAGTGGAAGAAGTAATTATAGCCGCCTGGCTGGTCATAATCCAGGCAATATTCACAAAAAAACGGAGCCGTAACAGCTCCGTTTTTTGTATCAATAAGCCAATCAGCCTATTACAAATTTGCGTCTTCGCGGCTGTTGAAGGTATCGCCCTGGTTGATATCGCCCGTTTTAAGTCCCTTTTTGAACCAATACACCCGTTGAGCCGAACTGCCGTGGGTGAACGCATCGGGTACGACTCGACCTTGCGTTTGTTCCTGAATTTTATCGTCACCAATAGCATTGGCCGCTGTCAGGGCCGACTCAACGTCATTCTCATCGATCGCAATACTCTGACCCTGTGCATGGTGTGCCCAAACGCCCGCAAAGAAATCAGCCTGTAACTCCAGACGAACTGATACCCGATTATATTCCCGTTCGCTCATATGTTGGCGCATGGCATCTGTTTTATCCATAATTCCCAGTTGCTTCTGCACATGGTGTCCTATCTCGTGTGCCACGACGTAAGACATTGCAAAATCGCCGGGGGCCTGAAATCGCTGGGCGAGTTCATCATAGAACGAGAGGTCGATGTACACTTTCTGATCGACCGGGCAATAGAAAGGACCCATAGCCTCCTGTGCTGTACCACAACCAGACGAGGTTACTCCCCGAAACATCACTAAAACCGGCTTCTGGTACTGTGCGCCCTGTTCGGCAAACAGTTTCGTCCAGACCTTCTCTGTGCTGGCTAGTACTTTTCTTGTAAAATGGGCTGCATCATCATCAGCCTGTGGTCCAGATGGAGCCTCCGACGTTGCCTGATCAGGTGAACTACGGTTGAGCACTTCTGACGGATCGCCACCCAGTAACATGACAATAATGGCTATCACGACGGTGCCAATTCCACCGCCAACGAGTAAGCCTCCTCCACCGCTTCCCCGGCGGTCTTCGACATTATCACTCTCGTCTCCTCCTAACCAGCGCATAAATTTTCTCAGTTAATAAATGGTGATTACTTAATAAAAAATCATTGTGTTATAAGGTCATTATCAGTCCATTGCTTATCAATAACCCAGTTACTGAATGATGAATAGCTAATCTCTGCTGGCAAGATTACTGTTTCTGGCGGCAAAATGTTTATTTCCAGCGCAATTATTCATCGGGGGCGTGCTCGTTCATACTGAACCGGCCAGCTAATGGCATTATCCATAGCATGGGCAGCATGCAGTGGAAAATACGGGTCTCGTAAAAACTCGCGGGCCAACAACACCAAATCGGCCTGACCAGTTGCCAGAATCGTATCGGCCTGTTTGGGCGATGTAATTAATCCCACTGCAGCTGTCATGATATCCGCTTCCTGCTTAATACGCTCTGCAAAAGGAACCTGATAGCCGGGCTTCAAAGGAATTTTAGCACTTGCCACATTACCTCCTGTTGAACAATCCACAACATCAACTCCTTTTGTTTTCAGAATACTCGCTAATGCAATCGAATCGTCGGCAGTCCAGCCGCCTTCGGTCCAGTCGGTAGCTGAAATTCGAACAAAAAGCGGTAACTCTTTTGGCCATACGGTTTGGACGCGCTCAAGCACTTCGAGTAACAGCCGTACGCGATTATCGAAGGAGCCGCCGTATTCATCCGTTCGATGGTTGCTCAACGGCGACAGGAATTGGTGTATCAAATAGCCATGAGCGGCATGAATTTCAATCACCTGAAATCCAGCAGCATGTGCACGCTGAGCAGCCGACTGAAAATCAGTCAGTACCTTTTCGATACCTTCTGTAGTCAATGCCACAGGTGCAGGTTCTGATTCCTGGAATGGAATAGCACTGGGCGCTACGGTTTGCCACCCTCGTTCGGCAGTTGGTGCGATCATGTTGCCACCCTCCCAGGGTCGGCGGTGACTGCCTTTTCGTCCGGCATGAGCCAACTGAATACCAGCTATAACACCATTTTGTCTGATAAACTGAGTAATTCGTTTTAACCCTGGAATATGGTCGTCTTTCCAGATTCCCAAGTCATCGGGCGAAATTCGGCCTTCAGGAGAAACGGCTGTTGCTTCCGTAAAAATCAGGCCGGCTCCCCCTACAGCCCGGCTTCCCAGATGCACCAGATGCCAGTCATTTGAGAAACCATCTTCGCTGGAATACTGGCACATGGGCGAAACAACAATGCGATTTTTAAGCTGAATGCTACGAATGGATAGCGGAGAAAAAAGAATTGACATAGCTTTTTAGTAAGACCTAATGGCCTGTAAACATTCGATTCCCGATTATCGTTGATGAAGAAGCTGGTTGGATTAATCTTCATCCAATATTCAATCCAAATAGCATTTAAATCTAATCAAACAACTCAACGATCATGGCAAACGACCCTAAAATTGATCGGCGCGACGACGTAAAGCCGACAGAAGGTGAGCACAAATATGGCGACGTTGAATTCGCCGATCGGACGAACAAAAAATATCCAATCGATACGCCTGAGCACGTTCGGGCTGCGTGGAGTTATATCAACCACAAAGATAACGCAGCCAAATACGACTCGGATGAAGTGAACACCATTAAAGAACGAATTAAAAAGGCTGCGAAGAAACACGATGTGGCTATTCAGGACTAGTAGCCACTAAACTACTAGAACAGGTAAATTAGAAATCAATTATCACTGACAATGAGCTGAATATGCTCATCAAATCTGACATCTAATTGCCAGACTTGATGAGCATATAATTTTTATAGCCACAGGTGAGGTTATTAAATTCTTTCCCGATTCGGTCAACACTCAAGAAGTGTTATTAAATTTGCCCATCAGTTAAACGAATGCTTCCTCTCGGTTGGAATAAGAACCTCCTTGACTCTCGTGCTGACTTATTCAACTATATTAATCGGGGCACTTGAGCGTTAGTATTGTACTATTCGCCTGCTGCACCCAACTTTCGGCTACCGTTCCTCGATTAATTTTGAAGGCCAATTTTATGTTAAAGTCTTAAGAGTGAGGTGCTCAGTCCCAAAAAACCATCCCATAAAGCCCCATCAATTTTGGTTGAATTTCCGCTAAACGCCAGAGCGGATGAGCCTGCATTTTAGCCCATTTTCAATCATTTTTCTACGAAAAAATCAATCAAAAACTCAAAGTACAACCAGTTTGTACTTAATACGGAATGATTAAAGCTATTTACCAAGCATTTTTTTTGTGCATAGTACCCTATCTTCTCCAGGCTCAGTTTATTATTAACTCCCCCATGACCCGGTCGGTCATTCAACGGGATACCGCCAATCGGGCTCAACTTACTATCGCCGGTAAAGCACCAGGAACAGCCGCAACGATCGAAGCTCGACTCATACCCATGGCGGTTGGACAAGGTACGCCTAGTAACTGGAAACTTGTTGCAACTGTCAACGATGATCGAACATTTAGAGGAAATCTAGCGGCCCACGGCGGCTGGTATCGACTCGAGATACGAGCCAAATCTGCCACCACTGTGGTCGCCGATACCGCCGTTAGCCGAGTCGGCGTTGGGGAGGTGTTCGTCATTGCAGGACAATCCAATGCCCAGGGGGGAATCGCCACCGATGTCCCACCAGCCATCGACGACCGAGTCTCCTGCATCGACTTCTTCCAGCGTGACCAGATTGACAGCCAGACATTCCCCTTCCTGTTCAGTCATGTCAGTGCAGGAGCCAGCATTGGACCATCCAATGCGCCCTATCTCTGGGGAATTTTGGGTGATAGTTTGACTAAACGACTCAATGTACCGATTCTGTTTCTGGGGGCCGCCCAGGGAGGCAGTAACAGTACCGAGTGGACCAAAAGTGCTGCGGCAGCACCCATCACCCTCCCCTATCAGCGAGTCAGTACTACACTCTTATACTATATTAGTCGGCTGGGTATGCGAGCCATCTTATGGCATCAGGGCGAAAGCGACAGCGGTATAACTGAACAGACGTACTTTAACAATGTCAGCTCGCTCATCACAAAAAGTCGTCAGCAACTGAGCCATAGCCGTCTGGCCTGGCTGGTCTCGCGGGCCAGTTATATCTCAGGGACAACCAATAGCCAGGTGATTTCGGCTCAGAACCGGTTAAGTCACGAGGTCGCCGATGTGTATGCGGGTCCGGCAACCGATGGGTTGACTGGCCCCGACAACCGTGTGGATGACATCCATTTTGGCGGTCAGGGTCTGGTGCGTGTGGCTAATTTATGGAATCAGAGTCTGACCAACCTGTTTTTCAGTCAGTCGATTCCGTTCTCTCCCTCAGCTGACACGATTCGGACCGATGCAGGCTGGCAAGCTGTTACAAGTGGCACCGTGTTTAGCAGTCTACAGCGGGTCGGGTATCGGTATGAATCGTCGTCGCACAATTTTTTCCTGTTAGTTGGATCAAGTTCGCCCGTCGAAGGGCGGTTGGAGCGGCTGGATAGTGGTGATTTCACAGATACTTCCTGGACTACTCTTACCCGCATAGATACTTCAGGCTATGCCAATCCTGGCTTCAGTGATTATGGGTCGTTACGTTTTTATGCTCCCCAATCGCCTGGCGTGGGGGGTATATCACCAGGAAGTTATCGGTTATCTGTGCGCCCGGTTGGTGACAGTGGTCCAGGTTATCAACTCGAAACGGTCTTACACGATTTCCGCAACACGCTCTTCATTGGCAATGAGCCTACACCGCCCCCGCTCGTTATTCAGCAGGCCGATTTGAGTATGGCCATGCAAACCGACCGACGCATTGTAACAGTAGGCCAGCCGATTACCCATCAGCTATTTGTGATGAACAACGGGCCCCAGGCTGCCACTGGCGTGCGCCTACAGAGTCAGTTACCTGCCGGGCTCTCGTTTATTGATAGCCCACAAGCATCTGTTACGGCACTGAATGGTCTTGTTACAGCAGCATTCGATACCCTGCCCGCCAACACAACCAGGATGGTCACTATCCGAACGGACGTAACAGCGCCAGGACACTATGTTGTGGCCGCTCAGATTACGGCTGCAGACCAATTTGACCCAGACTCTACTCCAAACAGTGGTACAACAGATGGAGAGGACGATATGGCAACAATTGATTTTAGAACCAATGGCATTATCCGCTATGACTCCCCTAATCCCGGTGGACGAACAGCTGCTTCTAGTCCAGTAGATCAGCCTATTCCTGACCCTACCAAAGCCGACCTAAGTTTAGCCATACAAACCAGCAGTACCGTAGAACCGGGCGCATCGCTCACCATCGTTTGTGCCGTAAGTAATGGGCAAGGGCTAGCCGCAACTAATGTCGCGATACAAGTGGTCCTACCTACTGGCTGGCAATTACTTAATACAAATAGTTTCACCATCAGTGGACAAACCGTCACAGGTACACTTGCTCAGGTTCCAGCCGGTAATACTTCGCGGCTTATGTTGGTTGTGCGCGCAGGTTCTACTACCAATCTCGCCCAGCTGACCGGCCAAATCTCCCACGTCGACCAACCCGACCCTGACTCCACGCCAGGCAACGGCTACAATCGTGGCGAAGATGATGAAGCCACCGCTGATGTGCGAGTGCCATGAGCTTAGGTGAACCGTAGAGCGATCACTGCACGAAATGACTAGATTCAACAAGCTACTTCCGGTTTAAAAGCTGCTTTAGCAAGCCTTCTAACTCTGCCTGCTTTTGCTCCAATGTCTGTAGCTTTCGCTGATCCTGCTGACGTTGCTGCTGTTGCAGTTGGTTAGCTTTTTCTAGTTGAATACTATATAAGGTCAACTCCTCCACCTTCTCAAGTAGGGAGGTATTCATCTTAACCAAATCAATGCCTTCCTTTGCCACCTGCCCGGCAGATGGAATGCCGGGCAAATGCCCATGCTGACCAATATAGGCTTCTACAGAGGCCAGCGAACGCAGTTGATAAGCAGGGGTAAAAACTTTATCGCTCCACTCGCTGGCACTACTAATTCGCAGTTGATAGCGAGCTTTCACTACATCACCTTTTTCGTTGACCGTTAGAAATTGATCCGTAGTATAGGCTGGCACACTCCGACTGGTAAGGTGAGTTAGCCGTAGCCCACTGGCATCGGAAGATTCGCTGACGACTTCTAACCGGGTAGCCGGGGCTGAGGTACCGATACCCACGTTGGCTTGATGACCCAGAATAACGGCATTACTGATAGCGACTTGACTGTTAGACCCGATTGCAGTGGCATTATACAAACCATCTTCGGCCTGGCTGTTATAACCCAGCAATATGTTGTCGTCGCCGGTTGTGATGGCAGTGCCCGAGTTGGGGCCAATGATAATATTATTAGAACCCGTAGAGCTATTGAAGCCTGCCCGGTAGCCGCTAAATATATTATAATTACCTGTGGTATTGTTCTGTCCCGCAGAACTACCTATAAACACATTAAAATTACCCAGGTTGCTGAGGTAGCCCGCATTATTACCATTAAATACATTATCATGACCCATGGTATTGTGATACCCCGAATTGTTACCGGTAAATACATTACTCGTTCCGCTGGTGTTGGAATATCCTGCCTGACCACCACTAAACACATTAAAACTACCCGTGTCATTGAGTAAACCGGCGGCTCGGCCCACGAACGTATTGAAATCACCCGTAGTGTTCTGCCGACCCGCTTCATAACCCATGAACACATTTTGGGAGCCCAAGGTCGTCTGCTGACCCGCATCTACCCCGTAAAAACAGTTATTATAACTCATGGTCATTGAGCGGCCTGCACTGTAGCCCACCACCGTGTTTCGGTTGCCTGTCAGACTACCACTGCTACCCGCCCCTGGACCTAACAGCGTGTTAAAGGTGCCATAGGTAGCTGTAGCAGAATTATTGCTGGTAACGACTACGTAATTCCCCTGGGCACTGAGCCAGCCTGGGAGACTGCTCAAAACGATACAGAAAAGTAAACTTGTTTTCATAAACCAATTGATCAAAGTGAGTAGGACTTATCCCAATTGACTCAATATCAGAGAGGAAATCAATGGTTTAATTAAATTTTAATTCACCTTTTGAGCAACCGGTAAATGCCATTTAGCACTAGCGAACTCCTAGTTCAAGCCATCAATTTCTCATTCTGACAGCTACGAAATAACATGATTTGCCTTCTGAATTTGTGAATTCTCTGGGTTGAGTAGCCGTTCTCTAATCTGGCGAAGCGTTTTGATGCTGGCTTTATTACCCACCTTGGCAGTCGCAATGGCCAGTTTTACACAGTGGCGGAGGTTATTCGTACTGGCATACCGGGAGATGGTAAACGGAGTGTCGGGCAAACAGCGGCCCTGGTAATAATCAAGGAGGTCGTCAAGCTCGTTCATATGCAGGAGTATACCAATAGGAACATCTGTTGGTTTGCAAAAACGAGCGTTATTTTTTTAACGGTAGCTATCTGGCTTATCCGTACCAACTAGGGCATAAAAAAAACCCCAACTGCAAGGAAGGGGCTTTTACTATTTATGGGTATATGAACTGCTCTTATGGGTTATTGTTGAACAGCAATCATTTAGAATGTAATTCTGTCATTGGGTCACAAAAAAGCGCTGACTCTAAGAGTGCCAACGCTTCCTAACTAACCCATAAGAGCCTGCTACCTGTTAATAAGAAGCAATCGGCCGCAAAATAAATAACTTAGTATACATTCGATAACTTATTGACTAGACGGGAGCGTTGTTGAGTAGACGGTTGGCTGCTGAACAAACTGTGCCAATTTGTTTAGAGTAGCCTACCCATTATGTAGTGGCGTTTATCCCCAAAATTCCACGTTCCTGTACTTTTTTTTCTAGTTGCTAACAGATTTTGTTGCTTTGAGTCAACATAGCTGATACACCCTTGAAAAATCAATTATCCCTTTATTGGAAATGCCAGTTGACGGGTTGGTCACTGGCCGCTCTTTATTGGGGATACATCGGTATCACAGGCGGGAGGTTTAATATAGCCTTAGGCATTTTTCAGTTTGTTACAGATGTTGCGGTGTATAGCCTGATCACGCACCTGTACCGAAATTTTGCGTTACGACACCACTGGACAGATCTGGAAATCAATCCGTTACTAAAGCGACTTATTCCAGCAGTTTTTGTTTTAGGGCTTGTTTACGTGGTGGTTACTTTAGCCAAAATCTTTTTATTCCGGCTGTGGTTCACCGTTGGACCACAACAAGATTTTTTCCCATTTATCCGGCTTAATGGTGTAACGATTTTTATTGCTGGGGTCAGGCTGATGTCAATATGGCTGCTTGCTTATCATCTATACCATTATGCACAACGGGAAGTTAAGTCTACTAAGGAGAAGGCCCGGCAGGAAATCATCACCCGAGACGCCCGTTTGAGTAATCTCTCCGCCCAACTTAACCCGCATTTGCTGTTCAATTCCTTAAATACGATCAAGGCATTAGTGCTTGATGAGCCGGAGACGGCCAGACATGCAATAGATTTATTATCTGATCTGCTAAGAACAGGTTTGTATACGGGAGATGATGTACTTATTTCGGTCAAGGACGAACTGGAGCTGGTTATATATTACCTGGACCTGGAAAAACTTCGTTTTGAAGAACGATTGACCTATCAGCTGGACTTGGACGATTCGTTGGCATCGGTTCAGGTGCTACGTTTATCCATCCAAACATTAGTGGAAAACGCCCTCAAACATGGAATAAGCACCCGGAAGGCTGGTGGCCTGGTTCGTATCAAGATCTCGAAAGAGGGCGAATTTATCAGGATCATGGTTCAAAATCCCGGTTGTCTTGACTCGCGTATACCCGTGACCGGTGTGGGGTTGGCGAATTTAGCGGAACGGCTACAGCTGAAATTTAATGGTAAAGCCAGTTTACGCCTAGTGAATGAACCAGAGGCTGTTGTCTCCGCTATCGTACAGATACCTATCTCATGAGAAAGATAAACATACTGGTCATCGATGATGAGCGTCATGCCCGATCGGAGCTTAAGCGGCTAATTGCCGGTTTTCCTGAACTGAATTATATCGGTGAAGCAAGGAACGCTGATGAAGCACAACAACTTATCGAGGATAAACAGCCTGATTTGTTGTTTTTAGATATCCAGATGCCAGAACGTACTGGATTTGATTTACTGGAAGCTTTAGCGAATGTACCAGAAGTCATTTTCACTACGGCCTTTGACCAGTATGCCGTAAAAGCATTTGAGGTAAATGCATTGGATTATCTGTTGAAACCAATCCGGGCAGAACGGTTTGCGCAGGCGATCGCCAAATTGACCATGAAATCGGCTTTTTCCGGCCAGAGCAAACAGATTTTTGTAAAGGATCGGGATCAATATCATTTTGTCCGCTGGGAGGAGGTTTATCTGATCGAATCCATGGACAATTACGCCCGGTTATTCTTTGACAGGAAAAATGTCTGGCTGAAGCGCTCGTTGAACCAGCTGGTAAAAACACTGGACGAAGCGATGTTCTTCCGCATCAACCGGGCACAGGTGATCAACATGAATTTTATCCAATCGATTCATACTGCTGAAAATAGTCGATTAACAGTTACGCTGACCACAGGGCAAACCCTGAAGGTTTCAGATAGACAATCGGTCAAACTCAAAAACACAGGCAAAATCTAATTCAATCGATAAACTGAAAAATGACATGAAGAAAAAACTCATGATAGGATTAGTATGCCTTTTCATGGCCACTGCATGCCCGGCACAACCATTTAGATTGGCAACCAAAAATACTGCTGATAGCCTCGGCTTTGCGCAGGCGATGCAGGAACTGGCTACGAGCGTTTTAGCTGTCTATCGGCCCCAAACAGGTCAAAAGGACTCTTTCGATACTATTTTCCGCCTACAGCTGGTGACTGGTCAGTATACAGAAGCGAAAAAGAGCATCGCCCTGGTGCGGTCGTTGTCCAAAGATTCCACAGCAAGTTTATTATACAAACAGTATGAGTTGTTCGCCGAAGCCCGTCTACGACAAAGACAGAGCGGAGGTAGTTTCGGGGTGCACTTTACCCCAATACTGACTACTCTTTTTACAACGTTGGATGATCGACGTGCGTTGATTCTCTCAACGGCTTTTGCCAGTCGGAACGGGTTACTATCGCTGCGAAATGACCTGGATAAACTGCTATCTGGAACGAAAAAGGATAGTCTGAATTTGTCTGAGGCCATAGCGCTTTGTAGTCGGTATACTACCTATCTGGTCTATCAGCATGTTGAACCCATTGCCAGAATCGTATTAAAAGCCGATGATGAACGTCGGTTTATCATTGCCGATAGTGTTCTGATTAAAACGAAAGAAGGCGCAACACTTTCAGCCGTAGTCGTTCGTAAACGAGGGATTACGATTCCTCAACCCACAGCGTTGCTCTATTTTATTTACTCCAATACAGATAGGAGCCTGGCCGAGGCAAAATACGCGGCCGCACGAGGCTATGTGGGTATTGTAGCCGATACGAGAGGAAAACGGCTGAGTCCTGATCCTGTGGAACCCTATGAACATGAAGCCAAAGATGTTAACTCGGTCATCGACTGGATCGTTAAACAATCCTGGAGTAATGGGAAAGTGGGTATGTATGGGGGAAGTTATTCTGGCTTTGCCCAGTGGGCGGCTATGAAGTACCCGCACCCGGCCTTGAAGACAATTGTCCCTTATGTTGCAGCGATTCCCGGCCAGGGTTTGCCGATGGAAAACAACGTGTTCCTGAACGCCAATTATCAGTGGGCGTTTTACGTAACCAACAACAAGTATGTAGATAATGAGGTAAATAATGACAATCAGCGCTGGCGTAGCATGCGTAACCGGTGGTATGAATCGGGGGCAGCCTATGCGAAAATCGACAGCATTGATGGGACGCCTAATCCCTGGCTGCAACGGTGGTTACAACATCCTGCCTATGACGCCTACTGGCAAAGCATGGTGCCTTATGGAGCTGACTTTGCGAACATCACGATTCCGGTGCTGAGCATTACAGGGTATTATGATGACGGCCAGATTTCGGCCATGCAGTATGTTACTGAGCACTATAAATACAAACCCAATGCAGAACATTACCTGATCATTGGCCCTTATGATCACTTTGGCGCGCAGCAGGGAGGCATACCTGTTTTGCGGGATTACAAAGTGGACCCCATTGCCTTAATCAATACGAAGGAAATTACATTTGACTGGCTGGATTATGTGCTGAAGGGAGGCAAAAAACCGGACTTACTAAAAGATAAAATTAATTACGAAGTAATGGGTGCCAATAGCTGGCAACATGTCCCCTCCATCGAGAAGATGAGTGCTACGAGCGTAAAGCTTTATCTGACAGACCAAAAAGAAGGAAACAATTATCGGTTGAGCGTGCAAAAGCCTAAAATCCCCGGAACACTTAAGCAGGAAGTGGATCTGGCCGACCGAAGTACCGCCAACAATGATTATTACCCGGACCCAATTATCAGAAAGGAATTAAATCGAAGTAATGGTTTATTTTTTATTAGCGAACCCTTTGCGCATGCTGTTTCTCTCAGTGGGATGTTTTCTGGAGAGCTGAAAGCGGTCACCAATAAAAAAGATATGGACATTGGTATTGTCCTCTACGAGGTGACACCAGCGGGTGACTATTTTGAGTTGTCTTATTTTTTAGGTAGAGCAAGTTATGCCAAGGATGCAAGCCTTCGGCATCTGTTAAAGCCTGGTGTTATGGAAACCATACCTTTTTCGAAGACCAGATTGTTCAGCCGTCAGGTAAGCAAGGGCAGCCGTCTGCTGGTAGTACTGAATATTGATAAAAATCCTTTCGCGCAAATCAACTATGGTACCGGTAAGGAGGTAAGCCATGAGACGATTAGGGATGCTGGTGAGCCGTTAAAAATTAAGTGGTCTACTGATAGCTTTATCCAACTCCCCTGTCAACAAAATTTCGTTCGCTTTTAATGGACCGGAGTTGCTTAGTTGTTTTGAGTCAACCAACAAAAACGCCAACCCTATTAGAGTCAGCGTTTTTCTAATACGTCTACAGGCCCCGCATCCATTCTTCACAGATAGCAGATCGTAAATACATAGCCAACTATCGTGCCAAAATAGTAACAATAAAAAATGCTAACATCAACGAAATCAGTCAGTTAAATCTTCTTGTTTTAGTCAACCAATTCATCTATTAAACTACAATTATCAACACAATAGAAGGTAATTGCATAAAACAGGCACTTACGAATCAATAACGAATACAGGCAAAAACGACGGTTATTGTGCCCTCAACGTTTAGTAACTACCATCAGTTGATGAAGGTAAAGTATACATAAGATGATTACAGGTGATGAATTCCCGAGATGTGTATTAGTAAATCTATCCTTTTCTTTACTATAAATTCATTATTAATTTCATTAAAATCCGTATTTAATATATAAAAGCTACTGTTCGTTATTTTTGTATATTAAATACGGATTGGCATATATTTTGAAAGAAGCTTAATTAAGTTTACTATTTACAATAAACGTAAATATATAAGCCTATTTAGTTACTGAATTTTATATATACAATCTATTATAAAGCATAATTATACAAACGGCATATTCTTTGAAAAGCCTGTAGACGTATAAATACAATACGTCTACAGACCAAGCATATGTCCTTTACAAAAAAGATTAACGGGCTGAAACAGCCCGTTATAAGTATTGGTGCGCGTTCGTCGCCGAGTTCAGGAAAGACAGGTACGTTCTTTGGGAGTATTAATTGGCGTTCAGCTACTCCCAAACTACTTGTTCTGTCAGTCATTTTTACGCTTTCGGTTGGATTTGCGAAAGCTCAGTGCTCCCTTACAATACCTCATGTCACAACTTCCGGTTGCTATTCTGTTAGTGGAACCAGCAAAGCCACCGTTAGCGTCGAAGTAGCCTGGCAGAATCCACCTGCGAATGGTTACATCGTTGTTACTACAGGAGCACTAAGCCGGACAATCACTCCCGGTGTCATTACGGTGTCGTATGGCGGTGGTGGTACGACTACTCCCAGTGGGTCGCAAACTATTGTTTCTCCCCAAGTTGTAGCCTTCGAAGTGGATGCCAACAGCGCGTCAGGAGCAATAAATGCTCATTTTTCGAACAGTACTTCCTGTTCGGCTACAGCTTCCTACACGGCTCCTGCCCCCTGTCAGCCAATTCTATGTCAGTCAGGAGGGTTAGGTGGTCAGGTTTTTAATGACTACAATGCCAACGGCGTAAAGGAGGCCGCCGAAACCAATGGAGTCGGAGGTATTACGGTCACGGTTTTTCCCTGTATCGGTTCGCCCGTTTCTACAACAACGGACGCCTATGGTAACTGGAGTACCAGTGCATCACTGGCCTACCCAGTTCGGGTGGAATTCACAAATCTGCCAGCGGCTTACTTAGGTAGTTCGACTTTACAGGGTAGTGGTAGTCGTACTACGGTTCAATTTGTGGCAGCCAGTCAGTGTAATGTCAACCTCGGTGTTAACGACCCAATTGATTACTGTCAGGATAATCCGCTCCTTGTTTTGCCAACCTATAGTAGCGGTGACCCCTTAGTATCAGGAGCGGCAGGGTCTTATAGAGGCCTCATCGGCTTCCCTTATAACACGGGGGGAACAAATCTAAGTTTTCCGATGACGTTTACCATTCCAGCGTCAGCAGTGGGCACGCTCTGGGCGCAAGCTTACAGCAAAATCACAAAGCGATTGTTTAGTGCTGCTACACTTAAGCGGCATGCGGGTCTCGGACCGGGTGGTATAGATGCTATCTACATTACCAATCTAACGAATCAGGCCAGTCCACCAACGCCAACCTACTTTAAACTTAGTACGCTGGGCATTAATGTTGGCACCGTGCCAACCAATAGTACCCGTGGTCTGGTAGGCGACAAAACCCTACAGTCATCTGACCCTCAGGCATTCAGTCTGATTGGTACGGTTGGCATTGGCGGAATGAGTCTTTCTTCTGATGGGCAGACGCTCTATCTGATGAACATAAGCAATAGCTCTCTGTATGCATTGGATTTGAGTACGTATAATACGACATTGAACCAGGCCGATATTACACTAAAAGGTGGCCCGTATGCAGTACCTAGTCTTGGTTGTACCAATGGCGTGCAACGTTCGTGGGCGGTAAAGTTTTCGAAAGGCAAGGTATATGTGGGTACCGTCTGCAACGCTCTGTCAGGCACTAAGTCCGATTTGCGGGCAGGGATATTTGCGTTCGATCCCAGCACGAATGCGTTTAATAACCAACCTATTTTTGATTTTCCGTTAACGTACCCAAAAGGATATCCGGAAATACAGACACCTAGCATAACAGGTTGGTTTCCCTGGAGTAATACATTCAGTGACTTTGTTACGACAGGAACATTCGGTAGTGGTTCGAGCTTATCGACCAATGTGATTCGTCCGCAGCCTATCCTAAGTGATATTGAATTTGATATCGATGGTTCTATGATCCTTGCCTTAAGTGACCGGGCGGGGTTACAGACGGGTTTCCGTAACTACAATTTGACTGGTTCGGGAGACTACAGTGGCCGGGTTGGGGGCGATCTGTTAAGAGCATTTTCCCGACAAGGTACCTTCGTACTGGAAAATGCGGCTAAAGCCGGACCGTTTGTTGGTAGTAGGCCTAAAAACAATCAGGGACCTGGCTTTGGCGAATTTTATGTTGATGACTCGGGCGCTGGCGATACAGGTTCTAATCTTTATCATACAGAAATTGGTCTGGGTGCCTTAGCACTCCGCCCTGGTTCAGGTGAAGTGGTCGCGGGTGTGATGGACCCAACCGGCTTGAATACAGACTATCCATTTACGGCCTTTTCTGGCGGTGTTAGACATATGGACAATACAACCGGGTTAGTCAACGATGCCTTTGCCCTGTATTCATCACCAACTACGAATACCCGAGATGGTACATTCGGTAAAGCAACCGGGATTGGTGATTTAGAACTGCTTTGCAGTGAACAACAACTAATTGAAATTGGCAATAGGGTGTGGCTCGACGATGATAAAGACGGTATTCAGGATGCTTGTGAACCTATTCTGGCTGGCGTTACTGTTTCTCTTTATAAAAGTGGAACGCTCATTGCGACAACAATTACAAATGCCAATGGGGAATATTACTTCTCTAGCAAAAGCAAACTAACGACTGGCACCTGGAGTGCAACAGGGGCCGATACGACACTACGGCCTACTACAGCCTATCAACTTCTCTTTGGGAATGGCCAGTTTGCCAGTAATATATTGACAATTAATAATGGCAACTATGCCTTAACAACGGCAAACAGTGTTGCCTCAACAGCCAGCGATCTCAATGATTCGGATGCACAAATAGCTACGGTAGCCGGCCTTACTGCTCCTGTTGTTAGTTTAACCACAGGAGCTTACGGTGTAATCAACCATACACTTGATGTTGGTTTTGTATGTCTACCTACCACTGCCGGGAGTATTAGTACTACACTAGCTACCTGCAATATTGGGATTGGTACGGCCCAAAGTAATGGCCGAATCACGGTAACGAATATCCAAAATGCTAACCGGGCATTTCTAGTCACGACCAGTACTATACCATCCTATACTGCCACAAGTAGCCAGCCTATATCAGCATCAGCCGTATCCTTTACCGGCTTGAGCAATCCGACCAGTACCACCGGCACTACTTATAACGTAGTACTTTATAATGGTCCTTACTGCTATACAGTGATCAGTACGACGTTAGCCCAGGCTAGTTGCTGCATTTTGCAAGGTGTAACTGCGGTTCCATCTGTCTGTACGCCAGCCACAAATCTGTACAGTGTATCGGGCACGGTAAGTCTAACAAATAGTCCAGCTCAAAGCCTAACTATCAGCAGTGGCACGGCTATTCAACTAGTGGACGTATCAGCCGGACAATCGTCGGTAAGCTATAGCCTAACAGGGCTAACCAGTGGAACAGGCAGCCATATCGTTACAGTCGCTTCGTCGGCCACAACTAGTTGTGGTAATAGTGTTAGCGCAACCTACACTGCACCGGCCTCCTGCTCAATTGGTTTGACTATAACCGTTTCGCCGGGCCTATGTCAGACAGCTACGAACGGGTATTCTGTGACTGGAACGATTACGTTAACCAACGCCGTTTCGAGCACCGCTACCATCACCGATGGAACTGTATCGACCACTGTCGCAGTCAATGCAGGGGCCACTTCTGTGCCTTATACGCTGACTGGCTTGGCGTCAGGAACGAATTTGCATATAGTAACTGTCAGTTATGTGGGTAAAACCGCTAGTGTAACTTACTCCGCACCAGCCTCTTGTACCATAGCCGTGGCTCTAAGTGTTTCACCCGGCATCTGTCAGCCAGCGACTAATCAGTATAGTATCTCCGGCGCGCTTTCATTGACCAATGCTATAGCCGGGACCGCGACTATCACTGATGGTGCTATGACCACGACCGTCTCGGTCAGTGCAGGAGCCACCTCCCTACCGTATAGTTTGACGGGGTTGAACTCAGGAACGGGCTTACATACTGTAAGCGTCAGTTATGTGGGCAAAACTGCCAGCTTAACTTATACTGCCCCTGTTTCCTGTACCCTAGGGTCGGCCTTGGTTATTACACCTGGCTCCTGTCAATCAGCCACCAATCAGTATACTTTAACGGGTACGCTCTCGTTGACCAATGCACAGGCGGGTGTCGCTACCTTCACCGATGGAGCGGTGTCCACCACTGTAGCGGTGGGTGCTGGGCAAAGTTCGGTCCCCTTCAGTCTGACAGGTTTAATATCTGGTACAGCCAGTCACACTCTGACAGCGCTGTTCAATGGACAGACCCAGACTCAGACCTACTCGGCACCATCTTCTTGTACCGTCGCCGTAGCGCTGAGTGTTACACCAGGCATCTGTCAATCAGCGACTAATCAATACAGTATCTCCGGTACACTCTCGTTGACCAATGCCGTAGCTGGGACCGCTACCATCACTGATGGGGCTATAACTACGACCGTCTCGGTCAGTGCAGGAGCTACCTCCCTACCGTATAGTTTGACAGGGCTGAACTCAGGAACGGGATTGCATACGGTAACTGTCAGTTATGTGGGCAAAACCGCTAGCTTGACTTACACAGCTCCCGCTTCCTGCACCATAGCTATAGCGCTAAGTGTTACACCTGGAGTCTGTCAACCAGCTACCAACCAGTACAGCATATCTGGTACGCTCTCACTGACCAATGCTATCGCTGGTATGGCCACCATTACAGATGGAATCGCTACTACCACCGTGTCAGTCAGTGCAGGGGCCACTTCGGTGCCTTATCTGTTGAGCGGACTGAATTCAGGTACAGGTTCGCACACGATCACGGTGAGTTATGTGGGCAAAACCGTTAGCTTAACTTATACTGCCCCTATTTCCTGTACCCTGGGATCAGCCTTGGTTACTACACCTGGCTCCTGTCAATCAGCCACTAACCAGTATACCCTGACAGGTACCCTCTCGCTGACCAATGCACAGGCAGGTATTGCAACCTTCACTGATGGAGCAGCATCTACCACGGTCGCGGTGACCGCTGGACAAAGTTCGGTACCCTTCAGTCTGACAGGTTTAATATCTGGTACAGCCAGTCACACTCTGACAGCGCTGTTTAATGGACAGACCCAGACTCAGACCTACTCGGCACCATCTTCTTGTACCGTCGCCGTAGCGCTGAGTGTCAATACGGGAGTCTGTCAATCAGCGACTAATCAGTACAGTATCTCCGGTACACTCTCACTGACCAATGCTATCGCCGGAACCGCTACCATTACCGATGGAACAGCTACTAGCACTGTATCGGTCAGTGCAGGAGCCACTTCGGTGTCTTATCTCTTGAACGGACTGAACTCAGGAACAGGTTCGCATACGGTCACGGTGAGCTATGTGGGCAAAACCGCCACTGTGACTTATTCTGCTCCTGAAACCTGTATTACGCAACTGACGTTGACTAAGCGAGTAAGTCAATCTGTAGCAACTGTAGGTAGTGTGCTTACATACACGGTGATTCTGACAAATACAGGATCAATATCCGCAACGACAACGGTTCGAGACTCGCTCAGCACAGGGGCAACTTATCTACCTGGATCATTTAGTGCACCTGCAGGTACGACCTTCACCGCTGGTTTACCTGTTAGTTTATGGATTGTGCCCAGTATCAGTGCAGGCCAGAGTCTAACGCTAACTTTTCAGGTTCAGGTTGATAGTACGGGGATTCTCTACAACACAGCCAGTATTCCAGGCGATACCAGCCGAGTTTGTACCTCAATACCCATCAAACTCTGCCCAGGTGATGAGTATGCTCTGACAGCACCTGCCGGGCGAGCCGCTTATCGCTGGTATCGGGATGGTCAACTCATAGCCGGTGCGACCACCAATGTACTTAGTGTGACAGCAGGTGGAAGCTACAGTCTGGATATTGACAATATCGCCAACTGTCCTGATTTCTCATGTTGCCCATTGATTATCGAAGTCGACTCACTTCCAAGCTTTCAGGCGGTGGCGAATCCAGCTACCTGCCTAGGAAGTTCAGCTCAAAGTAATGCTAAGTTGGTAATTAGTGGTTTCAAATCGACTCATACTTACCAGTACTCGGCAGGGGCTAGCTTCAACCCAACAGCCTCACTGTCGGGGTCGGCTAAGGCGATTCCTGTAACTGGTATACTAGCCAGTAATTTGGCTAACCCAGTCAACGCTCAGTCTTATACGGTCCGGGTTTATAATCAATCGGGTTGTTACATTGATCAGACAGTGACCTTGATTCCTACAATCTGCGATTGTCCAGTGGAGGTATGTGTACCGTATGTGATTCAGCAAACCAAGCGTCCACGGCGCATTGGAGATCCGATTAACTAAAGGTTGGTCCACTTCCAAACAAAAACAAGTTACCCCAAAGACGCTGGTTATACTACTGGCGTCTTTGGGGCTTTTATCTATTGTACTTACTACTTATCCTTATTGAATAGAACTTTCGTGAATAACTGAGTTTAACATTAATTATTTACTAATCAGCAATTTATCAGTATTAACTAGTAGTAACAGAAAGTTATTGGGGTGCATATTGATCCATAAGTCGATACACTTTATCCCGGCTTCGTTTAATCCTCATTTTTACGGTACTAACCTTGAGGTTATATAACTCAGCAATTTCCTCGACACGCATTCCCTGTTCGTACTTAAGCTTTAGCAGTGTCTGCTCATTAACTGATAAGCTGGCCATTGCCTGTCTCAGCAGTTGAAGAGATTGTTCCTGAGTCTGAGCATCCTGCCATTCAGTCGAATAAGCATCTTGATTAGTTTCTTCGTCAAGTTCGGTAAGCGGCAGTCGTTTGGCTAATTTAAGCTGGCCAGCACAGTAATTGTATGTAATTGAATAAAGCCAGGTTGAAAAACTTGATCGTTCATGAAAAGTATCTAACTTACTAAACATCTTGATAAAGATGTCATGAGTAAAATCATGAGCATTTTCAGTGTCTTTGGTTATAGACAAGCAATGCCGATATACTTTGCTGGCATACCGATTATAGAGCGTCTCGAAGCATTGATTAGGTTGATCCGGCATGTATTCCCGAATCAGGGCTTCGTCGGTTAATAACGTAGACATAAATGGGTAGGGTAGTCGTGGACATGTAGTTTTGTGGCATAAAATTGGCAGTAATACACTCGGTGAATGGCTATTATTCGATGAACAGCATGAATTGACGGTTTTTGGGTAATTATTAGTTTCTTTTTTGCCAGACCAATAAGTTAATGTATCGAGAATTGGCCTCCCGCTCCAGTTTGGCTGTAGAATTCAGCAGGTATCTATCAGGAGAGTTATTTTTTAACCTATATAATTATTAAAAACAGGTATCTATTTTAATAATTATTTACATTAGTGCCTCATATGATACTTATAATTAAAGAAAAACAATTATTGTATACTTAAAATGAATAATATAGACGCGTCATTAACTCAACGGGATCAAAACGAGATAGCGATGCAGTTGAGGAGTCGACTAGTTAATACGCCAATTTATTCGCTGGATCTCGATCGACTAAACGAATTATACGGTGATGATACTGAGTATGCTGTCACTATGTTCGAGACGTTCCTAGAGGAAGTATTACCGGAATTCAGTGATTTTGACAGCTTAATTCAGCAACACCGCTGGGAAGAGGTGCGTCAACTAGCTCATAAACTAAGGCCAACACTCGGTATGGTTGGGTTAACGGATTTAGAAACGTTACTAGCTCAGTTTGAAGAACTGATCATAATGAAAGCCGAATCTCAACGAATTCACCGGCACTGGTACTTATTCCAGTCTGATCTACAAAGTTGTAAACCGCTTGTTCAGACTGAATGGCAACGCCTTCTGACAATAAATAAGCTATGATTCTGAAGTGTATAATCGTTGATGACGAAACGATGGCCCGTAAGGCACTACAACGGCTTTGTGACCAGCACGAGTCCCTGGAGGTAGTAGCTATTTGCGAGGACGCCACTCAGGCCTTGAAAATATTAGCGGAACAGGAAATCGATCTGATTTGGCTGGATGTTGAGATGCCCGAACTGTCAGGGTTTGACTTGTTGGATCGCCTTCCTACTATCCCACAAGTCATTCTGACAACGGGCAAAACGGATTATGCCTTCAATGCATTTCAATATCAGGTAACAGATTACCTGAAAAAGCCCATCGCGCTACCCCGATTTAAGCTAGCCGTTGAAAAGGTTCTGGCAGCTCAAAAGAAAAATGAGCAGGTACGGCAGGGCGATAATAAAGCCATTTATGTAAAGAGTGATGGCCGATACGTTCGCGTTCCCTATGATTCGATCATGTATATCGAAAATACAGGCGACTATGTCAAAATCCTGACTAACCACCAGGCATTTGTAGTCTATACGACCATGAAGTCCTTAGAAGAAAAGCTGGGAACCCAGTTTCTACGGGTGCATCGGTCTTACATCATCAACCTCGATAAAATCGTCGATATTGAGGAGAGTAATTTAGTCGTAGCCTCCAAAGTGATTCCCATCAGCCGCGCCAATAAAGCTGAATTGATGAGTCGGTTAAATTTATTGTAACCAGTCAGCCTTCAAATAGCTATCAGAACAGTAAATTTTATATTCATTCCGTTCTACAATTTGACTAATGTACCGGTCTGCGTTGACGATGTTTCTACCGATGCAGTGCGGGAAAGCCCTTTAAATGGATTGATCCGATGCATTAACCGATACCAAAGCTTACTCATTTTTTGAGTTTGCTTTAGCACTTGTCGTCGCCATCCACCAATAGGGTTATATTGATCCCAGGGAGTCATGCGTAGGTAATGATAAAACTCCTCTTGATAGTCTTTATTAGAATCGTAAGATGTATAAATAGGTTTAATACCCGTAAAGTGAATAATATAGGGATTGGGCTCATCATATTGAGCATAGCAATTCCAACGTCTGTCCAGCTCCAGCCATTGATTGGCTAGCACAACATTAAGACCGTACTGATCAGGAAAGACCGCGTATTTAACATTCTCTTCAATGCAACTAATGACACGTTCGGCAATATTCTGCTCACGCCAGGCAACGGGATTAATCAGCAAAAGGCCCGAATTAAAAATTTTGGTATCAGCCGCTAAACCTAATTCCTGGTAATTACGATACCCACCCCAAGAGCTTCCTACTACTTCGGCCCGGTCTATAACAGCACCTAGCAGTTTATCGCCCAAATCAATTGACCATAAAGGCGTTATGTCCTGATGGGCAATCATATCGACATCCAGATAGACAACTTTAGTCAGCTCCTGAGGAATAAAATAAGGAATAAATAGACGAACAAAGACGTTCCGGGGAAAGGTGGAGCGATCCATAGGTAAAACCACACCTGGAGGCAACGTCTCATCGATGGTTAGCCAATGGACACGAAAGACGGCCGGGTTAATGGCCCGTAAAAGTTTATTTTTGGTTACCGAACGAATACCGTCATTAACCAGATAAAGATCAAATTGAGTAGGTGAAGTAAGCTTTACTTCAATTGACTTGAGTAGGGAGGCTAGTAAGAGGGCAAAGCGATTATCACAAATAGTGACAAGGGCGAGTTTTTGATTCGATGGCATGAGTACATTAATGGGATAGACTAGAAGTTCTTGAGGTTGCTCGCACCAGGCGAGAAAGCTTGTTAGTTGTAGGCCATTTTCCAGCAAGAGGTGTTCATGTATAAGGGTTACTCTCTTAACAAATGAACGAAAGACTTAATTGCTTGGGTAGTCAGGGCAATCATTAACTTAGACTGACATAATAACCCATGTGGTAATGGCGGCAATAGCAAGCAGTGCGTAGATTATATAATTTAACAAGGTTGAATGCTGATTACGAGTATCCATAATTTCATAAGTACGGCGAGTAATTTTTTATAGGTTTAGACAGGGCTTGATAGACCAGTCACTATAAATTTATTAAAAGGTAGGTATGGCAACAAAAAACAGGCCAGGCTTAAGTATAATTACATTCATAGACAGGCCAAATACGGCCACGAATCAATAGTTTACGGCTGAACTGCATGGCCCAAAAATAGTTTTGTGACCTGCATAATGCCAGCATGCGTTTACGCACATTAATCAGAAGCAACTAGCCGATCTTCCGGTGTACTAAAATGGACGCCAGCTGTCCACAATCGTACACTTACATGCTTACAAAAAAAATATTTCAGCCTAATTATCAGTATCTTAGCTTTTTGGTATAGTAGTTGAATCGGTACTATCGTTGTTCCATTAATGCACTCAGCTAGGACTACTATATTCGGGTAACAGCATTGCAATGGAGTTTAGGTTAAGAAAACGTGAAGGCCATGCTCACCTTGAAGCATGGCCTTTTTGTAGAGTAGATTTCGGGTAGGGCGCAGCTTCCAATTTTCAGAAATCTCCATTAGCTGTGACCATGAAAAACGTAATCGTTAAAAACTGGCTACTTGTCATTAACCTCCTCCTGGTAGCCGACTATAGCAAGGCATCAACCCCACCAACTCCAGATAAATTAGTTGCACCCACTCAACAAGTCAAATTAACAACCAACGGTTGGAGGCAACTTTTCAATGGCACTGACCTTACCGGCTGGAAACATGTAGGCAAAGGAAGCATGTCCGTCGAAAAGGGCCTGATTCGTGGTCACGGCGGTATGGGACTGCTATACTGGACAAAAGAAAAATTCGGGAACTGTACGCTACGCGTGGTGTACAAAATGCAGAAAGAGAATAGTAATTCGGGTATTTATATCCGCATCCCTCTTGAGCCCCGCGAAGAATGGATGCCTGTTCATTATGGCTACGAAGTGCAAATTGACAACCACCCCGAGACATCAAAGGAAGATGACACCCACATCACAGGAACGCTTTATTCCTTGACTAAACCGATGGCCAAACCCGGCAAACCTGGTCCGGAATGGAATACGATGGAAATTACGCTCGACGGCCCGCGTACCATCATCTCGGTCAATGGTATCAAAGTGACCGATTATAAAGAAGGCGATCCCGTACCAGCACGCAAATTTGATTTCGAGCCTTACCGCGGTCTACGGCCAAATTCAGGCTATATAGGTTTGCAGAATCATGGCGAACACGATGTCGTTTATTTCAAAGAAGTATCGGTAAAGCCACTCACCAAAAACTAGTCCTGTCTACTCTGTACTTTACAGGCGATACCCAAAACTTCCCTTAGTCATCATGAATTACAGCGCAGTCAGTCAGGCAGTTAGTTCTATTTCTCAATACGCCAACAACAATACAGTAGGAAGAAAATTTCTACGTATGGCACTCCTGTTTGCAATAGCAACTTCACCACTTGCGGCTCAGGTACCAAAAGAATATAAAGGCAAACCCTTCAAGGATGCCGAATATACAAAAGGGGCTCAGTTAATACCCGGTCGTGTAGAGTTGGCCTATTATGATCTGGGAGGAGAAGGCGTTGCCTATCATGATACCGATCCGATTAATAAAGGCAGCGGAGAGCTCAATCGAAAACCCGACCATCAGCGTCCGGGTGTGCCCGAATACCTGGTGCATTTTAGAGAAAAAGAAGGCGTAGATATCTCATTTACAAAAGATTTTGCCGATTTCAACCACCCGAATAAAGTCGACCCTAAAGTGAACCAGTTATACCTTGGCTGGCAGGAAGATGGCGAATGGACGAATTATACGGTCGACGTCAAAGTTCCGGGTCAGTACAGAATCATTACGGTCTATGGCTTTCAGGACAACAAATCATCGTTATGGCTGAATAATAAAAAAGCCGTTGATCTAGTCTTACCCGAGAATACGGGTGATTATCATCGTTGGACACAGGCTACAGTTGGCGAAATTACATTTCCGGTTGCCGGTCCAAATCTGCTAACCTTGCATTACAACAAGGGTTCAAACCTGGCCTATCTGGACTTTGTGCTGGTTAAAGAGTTATCGACAGGTAAATAGAAATTCTGCCGATGAAGTTTTGAGGTAGAATTCAGCTAATCATTTGCTAGTATGTATGACCCCTTCAGGGTCAAATGTTTATAGTCAAGTTTACCTCTATAGACATTTGACCCTGAAGGGGTCATACATACTAACGTTTACTGGCTATTCTTAATCAGCGTTACGTAAAACCAGATCGCGTTTTTATAATCCTTAACACCGATGCGCTCATTGGTTCCGTGGACACCTGCCGTTTGTTCTTCCGTGATGGGCATGGGCGAAAACTTGTAGATTGATGGCGTAAGGGCCGCATAAAACTTGGAATCTGTAGCGCCAAGCATGACATTTGGCGCTACGATCACATCAGGGAAAATGCTTCGGATGGTTTTATGAATCGTCTGGAAAGCAAAATTTTCGGTACTAGAAAGTGGCACGGGATTGTTTCCTTTTCCCAGAATACTAACCGTAATACTGTCGTTATCAATCAGTTCCTTCACCCGACTGATAACCCCTTCTACTGTATCGCCGGGTAGCAACCGGAAGTTTACCGTAGCGACGGCGTCAATTGGCAGCACATTGTCTTTGGCTCCAGCCCGGAAAATAGTTGGCGCAGTAGTGGTACGCATCGTAGCATTTCCCGACTTTGTCTCCCCGACGATTTTCTTAATGATTGGACCAAAAAGCCATCGGTTTGCAAAGATCATTCGCTGCCCAAAGGAAACTTCCGAGGCCAGATAATCGATTAACCGATCTACTCCTCCATCCAGTCGAGCCGGGAATGGGTTATGTTCTAATTTACTGACCGCTTCGGCCACCATGCCAATACTGGTTTGTGCAGGCGGCATAGACGAATGGCCACCTTTGCCAATAGCTGTCAGCTCCAGACTTAAATAGCCCTTTTCGGCAATACTGATCAAGGCAACCGGCTTATTGACTCCCGAAACGCCCTCGGTTTTGATAGCTCCTCCTTCATCCAGAATATACTCCAGTGAGATGCCCCGTTTTTTAAGGGCAGTTGCAATGGTCTGGGCTCCATGACCTGATGTTTCTTCGTCTTGCCCAAACGCCAGTAATAGCGTCCGTTCGGGTTGAAAGTTCGTATGAAGTAGGTATTCGACGGCTTCAAGCAGGCCCATCACCCCTACTTTGTCATCGAGAGTACCGCGTCCATATAGATATCCATCATCAATGATACCCGCAAAGGGAGGCCGTTTCCACATACCCTGCGTGCCTTGAATAACCGGAACAACATCGTAGTGGCCCATTAACAAAATGGGTTTCAGTGCCGGATTACGGCCTTTCCATTCATACAATAAACTATATTGATTAAACGCCTGCGGGTTTAGCCGCTGGTGAATAAGCGGGTAGGAAGACCGTATGTAAGTCAGGAATTTATCGAATTGAGTTGTATCTGTCAGCGTGTAATCGGTATAGGAAACCGTCGGGATTCGCACAGCTCCAGCAAAGCGTTGAATGGCCGAATCAGGCACATTAATTGGCGCGGCTGGAGGCACATCTGCTAGCTGATGCGAGGTCAGACGAAGGGTATTAACCAGCAGAATAATGATTATCAGAACGAAGGAAAAAGCGAGGATTCGCCAGAAGAAACGCATGCGTTGAACCAGATAAGTTGTGAAGTGAGCGTTCAGCTAACCCAAATGGTTTCCGCCGAGCAGCTATAGTGGTTCAAAAACGCCAATATTTCAATAAGAACCAAATAAGGTTTGGTTAATCAAAAAAAGTACAAAATTTTCCAGCAACAATCTCTCTTGCCCTATTAAAAAATACGCTATACTTTAATCCTTTTGTCATCCCACCTTTCAGCGGGATGACAAAAATATAATTCTTACTCCACCCCTTTTACCTGCATCGGCAACGTATAAACAGATTCAGATGCTGTGATAAACAACAACTTACGATCTTTACCACCAAAACAGACATTACCCACCCAACGCGACGGTATCGGTATATTGCCCAGCTTAACTCCGGCTGGCGAATAAACCGTAACTCCCCGGCCTGAGATATACAGATTCCCCTGACTGTCGAGCGTCATACCATCCGAGCCCTGCGGAATAAAAAGTTGTCGATTCGTTAACGTACCATCGGCATTGATTTGATACTTGTACGTTTTGCTATCCCGGATATCAGCTACATACAGATACTTCCCATCGGGCGTACCAACAATGCCATTCGGTTGTTTTAGATCACCATCCACCAATACGGCTTCCTGCTTGTCTTTGGGTAAATAATAGACTTTCTGGCCTTCGATGTCTGGTTTTTTCCGCTCCCAGTAGTCGCGCTGGTAATAGGGATCGGTAAAGTAGATACCACCTTTGGGGTCGATCCATAAGTCATTGGGCCCATTCATTCGCTGACCCTGAAAATTGGTTAACAGAACAGTAATTTTCTTATCGGGGCTAATCGACCATAGTTCATCTTTTTCATCTGCACAGGAAATCAAATTCCCTTTTTTATCGAAATACAGTCCGTTCGAACGGCCCGTTTTATCCATGTACAGCGACAGTTTACCATCTGTGTCATACAGCCAGATTTTATCGTTGGGTTGGTCGGTGAAATATATATCCCCCTTCTTATTGACGGCTGGCCCTTCGGTAAATGTAAACTGATTGGATACCTGACGAAGCGTGGCACCGGGTGCCACCACCTTGATCGAATCAAGTCCTTTTCCGGTATTTTGCTGAGCCAATAAATTACTGGAAATAGTCAGTAAGGCCGTCAGGGCCAGTACCGCTTTGCAATACGTAGTCATAGGTAGAGTTGATAAATCTTTTCTACAACCAGTAAGCTCTTGTAAGCAAAAAACTAACCCTCAACCCCGTTTTTTCATAAAAAGAACGGCAGTCTATCGAATGGGCGTGTCTCTCGAATCGGCGTAGGCTTTGCTGAAATCAATTTTCGTCACCTTCCCAGCCACGTAGCGAATGCCCTGAAAGATGTGCTTGATAAACGTAGTATCACTTTCATAATCTGTTTTGGCGTGGCCGAGGGTCGTACACCAGGTATAGCCGCCATCGAAATTATAATACCAGGCCGAGGGGTATAATTCGGTATAGGAGCCCCCAAATAGTTTCACTTTTTCCGGCTCATCCTGATTCAGCGAGGTCAGGTCGTTTGCCATGATCACCGTGGGGCCGGGCGACATATTTTTGGTAAAATAAAACTCATCTTCTTTCTCCCAGATTTTCGGCAAGCCTTGCATAGATGGATGTTTTGTATCAATCACCTCCGCTTTGAATTTTTGAAACTTGGGATGCCAGGCAAACGTACCACCCAGCATTCGTTTAAACCAGGCCCAGTTACGTTCCGTACCCATCACCGAGTGAATGCCAACAAAGCCGCCACCCGCTTCGATATATCGCCGAAAGGCCAATCGCTGTGCATCTGTGTCAAATACGTCGTTGTTGGTGCTGGGGAAAATGAGCAGGGTATATTGCTTAAGATTATCTTCCGTAAAAACGGTTGCCTGACTGGAGGAATCGACACTAAAGCCATTCTGTTGACCCAGTTTCTGGATGCATCGTATGGCATTGGGGATATTGTCGTGAACATAGCCTTTGCCATTCTTCGTGTACACCAGCACTTTCACCTTTTTCCAGTTCACGTTCTGGCTTACTCCAGCACCCAACGTGATCAGGACTAAACACAACGCAGACAACCCTATAGCCGTAACTCGATTCATAATTTGGTAAACGATTTACACCGAAAAGCAAAGCGTATGGGTTATCTACGCTTTCCGGAAACGCAGGGCAAATTCTTTTTCCGACAGGATTAACAGGATTCTAGTACTGGAGAAATCCGGTTAGTCCTGTCGAAAAAATGGCAGCCGGAAGAAGAAAGCAGCTCCATCGGTAATGGTTTTATCCAAACCAATCTGCCCCTTCATACTCTGGATAAATTCGCTCGATATGGCCAGCCCAAGACCGGTACCACTTGACGGCGTTTCTCCGGGCGATGCGTCGCGGGCTTGCCCATTAATAACGTAGCTATCAACGGCTGATGCTTTAAAATAACGGTCAAATACCCGGTCGCGGTGCTCGGGCCGGATACCAGGCCCATAGTCACGAACCCGAAACTCAACTTTGTTTTCCAGCTGGTGCACCGACACATCAATGGTGCTATCTTCGGGGCTATGACGGATGGCGTTGGAAAGAAAGTTCACCAGTACCCACGAGGCTTTATCCGGGTCAGCAGATACAAACGGTAAGCCAGCGTCTACGTCCATGTTAAACGTAATATGCTTGTTTCCAGCCTGTACCCGCAAGGCGTTGGTTGCGTACTTTACAATATCGGCAGGCGCTACGGCCTGTATAGTCAACTGAATCTGGCCTGATTCCACCTGAGCCATATTGAGCAGTTCGCCCGTTAGGTTCAGCAGTCGATTGATGTCGGCTCCGATGTTGCCAACGAGTTGTTTCTGTTCGTCATTTAGCTGACCAATTCGACTGTCTTCCAGCAGTTTGAGACTCATTTTACTACTCGACAAGGGGGTTTTCAACTCGTGCGAAATGGTCGCAATGAAGTTGGTTTTCGCCAGGTCCAGCTCTTTATAAGGCGTAATATTTTCGAGCACCATAACATAGCCTGCCAGTTGAGGCTGACTTTCACCCGTAGGAATTACCTTAACCGTATGCGTCCGTCGATTGAAGTAGCTTTCCTTTCCGCGCGTCGCACTCTCCGATCCTTCTGTACCAGACGGCTCAACACCAGAACTTTCCAGGCCTGGAATCTCCGGTCGGGGATCATAGATTTTAAGAAATCCATTCTGCTCCAAATCGGCCGGTTTATCGGTCATAATATCCTGAATCAGCGTCCGCATTAAATCATTCGAAGCCGCTACGTCTGGGGCGTATTGACCCAGCAATTGCCCCTCTCCGACACCCAACAACCGACAGGCAACCGGATTGGCAAATAGAATCCGTTTGTTCTCATCCATACCGACAATGCCTTCGCTCATGATTCGAATGAGGGTATCAATACGTCGTTTATCGAACAGTACTCTGGCCAGATTCGAATGCTCGTATTCGTCCAGTTTTTGCGCCATCGAATTGAACGTGCGGGCCAATTCGCCAAACTCATCGCTGGAATGAATGTGCAATCGCTCCTGGAAATTGCGTTTGGTTACCTGTCGAAGACCGCGCGTTAGTTCACGTAGCGGATTGGCAATGTAGCCCGGAATATTAATGACGAACGAGAACAGGATCAGGAAGCAGGCCGTCCCAACAACTGATAACCATAGCAGGGCATCCTTCGCCGTTTTTTTAGCCATTTCATTTTTGCGAATGATGGCCTGTCGGTTAATATCGTCCAGTGCGAACAGGTTTTGGTGAATCCGGAAAAGCGTTGCGGAATCGACAGGTCCCGTTCGAAGCCGATTGAATTCACGGCGTAGGTTGCTGGCCACCTCTTTCTCACCAATTTCGGTGATGTTTGTTTCCTGCTTTTTCAAATTGCTTTCGAAATCCGTCAAGGCATCCGGATCAGGTTTGGGCAATTCGGTAAGCATGACCAGCGCCTTCTGCATGGCACTGGCATATTCGAGCGAAATATAGTTGTCCGTCAAAATCGCCTGCGAATCGTCGGAAAGCTCCCGTAAATAATACACGCCCAGTCCACCGAGTGCCAGAATAACGGCAAACATGAAGCCCAGCGCAGCCGCTATTTTACTTTTAATGGACATGGCTATGAAAGGATAATCAGGTCAGTGTCAGAACCTGAGAGTTTATTCAACAACTGATTGAACGCATTCGTCCGGAGAATAATCTGCACAAGCGTGAGGTGTGGTTTGCCAATGCAGACGGTCGTTACGTTACGTTTCTCGACTTCGGCCATAATGCTATTGACGATGTTATTGCTTTTTACCTGAATGACTTCGGCGCCAAGTTCGGTGGCCAATTTAAGGTTATTAATCAGGTGACGCTGCAAGTCCAACTTAATCCGATCGGCACTTTCGGCGGGTGTCTGTACATAGAGCACAAACCAGCGTGAGTTGTAATAAGCCGCCAGTCGGGCTGTTTTACGAATGACACGTCGGGCTATTTCATGATTGGAACTGATAGCGACCAGAAATCGCTCTGGTTTGGCCTTTATACTGGGTGGCACCGATGTCTCAATTTTCCGCTCAACGGCAGTGGCCACTTCGCGTAGTGCCAGCTCACGTAGTTGCAGAATTTTCTCGGCCTGAAAGAAATTCCGAAGAGCAGTCTCTACTTTAGCCGGATCGTAGATTTTCCCTTCCTTCAATCGGGTAATCAACTCGTCGGCAGTGAGATCGATATTCACCACTTCGTCGGCCATTTGGAGTACCCGATCCGGCACACGCTCGGTCACGTCGACACCCGTAATGGCGTGTACCTCATCGTACAGACTCTCGATGTGTTGAATGTTAACCGCGCTGATCACGTTGATACCTGCTTCGATAATTTCGACCACATCCTGCCAGCGTTTTTCGTTTTTCGAGCCCGGAATATTGGTATGCGCCAACTCATCGACAATAACGAGTTCAGGGTGCAGGTTGAGTACTGCCTGTACGTCCATTTCCTCAAGTTGACGCCCTTTGTAAAATAAACTCCGGCGGGGAATTATGGGAAGCCCGGCTACAAGAGCCATTGTTTCGGCCCGGTTATGCGTTTCAATAAACCCAATCCGAACATCAATGCCACCACGTAGCAGCCCGTGTGCTTCCTGCAACATGCGGTACGACTTGCCTACGCCCGCACTCATGCCAATATAAACCTTGAACTTCCCCCGGCGCGATTGACGAAGGAGGTTCAGAAAATGTTCAGCGTTCTGATCGTTTGGGTTCATTGTTTTTATTGATTTTGTCATTCCTACCTCAGGAGGAATGACAAAAAATGAATTAAAAACTTACCGCTAAACTCGTCGTCAATGACGTATTGGTTTTGCTGAGTGTAGTACTCGTTTCAAAAATTGCATCCTGACTATCATATAGTTTACCTTCTACTCTGAACAAGGCGTTTGGTAAAATGAAGTAATCGAAGTTGACAGAATAGCCCCAGGTTTTGAATCCGTTTGGCGTACCTGTTGCAATAATCACCCCATTTTTATCATCGTAATATTCAATCCGGCCTGCCACCTTAACAGCATCACTTACAGCATAGCGAAGAATAGCGACGGGTGAATACCATACATAACTTCCACTGCCTACTCGCTGATTACCAGCGCCAATGGGCTTCCGGTCGGCACCAACATCGAAACCCAGAATAGCGCCGATTTTACCATTCGAATTTATGATTGCGTAAAAGTTGTTGAAGAAGCGGGTTTGTTTTAGTGAGTCTGGCCGGTCACTTCCCAGAAAACTACTCCAGTTCAGTACTAAATTGGCATTGGGTTTAAACTGCACCTGTGTACTTAGTGAAGGCCCAGAATAACCCGGCAATTTGGCGATTCGCTGCCAGCCATTCAGTATCGAACCAAGCAGGGTCCATTTTCCATTCGGCGTGTTGTACGTCACTTTGGCACCGGCCAGATAATAAGGTGAGTTTTCGGCAAGAATGCTTCGGGTCAATGTCCAGCAGTCTTTCGAAATGGCACTTTCAAAACCGATATGCGAACCAAAAATACCCGCATCAAGCCATAGGTCACGTTTTTTCGAAAGCTTCACTCCTACGTTCGCTTCATAAATATTCCTGACCAAACCTTGCTCAGCCGCGTAGTTATATTGCGCATACGTACCCACCTGGAGGGCAAGATTTCCTCGAACCCGTTCGCTCGTGTAAGCCGCTTTCACAAACGCCAGATTTACATTCACTTCGCGGTTGCGTTTGTGGTTATACAAAAAACCGGGGCGTTCCTGACTGGTTTTCGGAGCGGTGAAATCATGCGTATAATAAGCCTCGATGTAGCCCGATAACACCAGTCCGGTATTCGATGCAGTCGCACTGGTTTGCGTTGTTGTCGATGCCGTTGAATCTATTGTTTGCGCCATCAAAGGCATTGCTACCGCCGACCACGTTGTAGTTAGCAGCAAGTGAATTCTATTTTTCATGGTTGTTTTGTTGTACTCAATTCACTGATCCGAACAGGCTCCGGCTGTTCAGGTCTATTTTCATTTCAGCGCATCTAGCGCAACGTTTAATTTCAGTACGTTCACGGTCGACGGTCCCAACAAACCAATGAGCGGACCTGTAGTCTGTGCGTCAACGAGTTTAGTCAACCGATCTGCACTAATTCCACGAGTCTTAGCAATACGAGCTACCTGAATTTTGGCCGCAACAGGCGACAGATCAGGATCTAGTCCTGAACCAGAAGCCGTTACTAATTCAGTCGGAATGTCTTCTTTACGAATACCTGGATTATGTACCAGAAACGTATCGATACGAACCTGAACCGTTTTCAGATAATCCGGATTCGACGGTCCTTTGTTTGATCCGGCAGAACCAGCCGCATTGTACTCCACTGCCGATGGGCGCGAGTTAAAATAACGGTCTTCGGTAAACTTCTGGCCAACCAGCGTATAGCCAACGACCTTACCATTAACCGTAACCGTTTCGCCTTTGCCTCCGCCCGGTGCAAGGCGACCAACGCCAGCAACTACGAGTGGATAAATAACTGAAAGAATAACCAGCAGAACGAGCGTAAGCCGAATGGCCGGGATAATATGAGTTTTCATGATTTTTAGTTGTTTTAAACAAACAGACCCACTACCAAATCAATCAATTTGATGCCAATAAAGGGAGCAATAATTCCCCCTACGCCATAGATAAACAGGTTTCGGCGGAGCAGGGCCGATGCACCAATGGGTTTGTATTCTACGCCACGCAGAGCCAGCGGAATGAGCATTGGGATGATAATCGCGTTGAAAATCACGGCGGATAGAATAGCCGACTCTGAACTGTGCAACCGCATGATATTGATTGCCTGTAAGGCCGGAATCGACATAATGAACAATGCCGGAACGATGGCGAAGTATTTGGCAACGTCGTTGGCAATGGAGAAAGTTGTCAACGTACCACGCGTGATGAGCAACTGCTTCCCAATTTCAACGACTTCAATCAGTTTGGTTGGGTCGTTGTCCAAGTCGACCATGTTGCCTGCTTCTTTGGCGGCCTGGGTACCCGAGTTCATCGCAACACCTACGTCTGCTTGGGCTAGCGCCGGGGCATCGTTGGTACCATCGCCCATCATGGCTACAAGTTTACCGCCGGTTTGTTCGTGGCGGATGTAGTTCATTTTGTCTTCCGGCTTGGCTTCAGCGATGTAATCGTCGACACCTGCTTTCTCGGCAATAAACTTGGCAGTCAGTGGGTTATCACCCGTCACCATTACTGTTTTTACGCCCATTTTTCGTAGGCGCTCAAAACGTTCTGAGATACCCGGTTTGATAATGTCCTGTAATTCGACCACACCACGGACCTGCTCATTCTCGATGACCACCAAAGGCGTTCCGCCATTGCCAGCGATTTTCTTTGCCTGATTCTCAGTTTCTACCGGGAACGTATTGCCTGCTTTCGTAACGATGTTCCGAATCGAGTCGGTAGCGCCTTTCCGAATCCGCACGACCGAACCATTCTTGCCAGCAGGCATGTCGATTCCCGACGAACGCGTTTCAGCCGTGAATTTGATCAACGTAGCCCCCTCAGTAGACAATCGGGAGGTTACTTTTGGGCCAGCCAGCTCAACGATGGATTTACCTTCTGGAGTTTCGTCGGCCAGCGAACTCAGGGCCGAGGCCAGAATCATTTCCGCTTCCGAAACGCCCGGAGCCGGGTAGAAATTGGTGGCTTTCCGATTCCCGATGGTGATTGTGCCTGTTTTGTCGAGCAACAACGTATCGATATCACCCGCCGTTTCAACGGCCCGACCTGATTTTGCAATCACATTGGCACGCAATGCCCGATCCATACCTGCAATGCCAATGGCAGAAAGTAGCCCGCCAATAGTGGTCGGAATCAGACATACAAACAGCGAGATCAAAGCCGCAATGGTGATGGGCGTATTAGCGTAATCAGCAAAGGGTTTCAGCGCCACGCAGACAATTATAAAGATCAGCGTAAAGCCAGCCAGCAGAATTGTCAGTGCGATTTCGTTTGGTGTTTTCTGACGCGTTGCGCCTTCAACCAGGGCAATCATTTTATCCAGAAACGATTCACCGGGTTGGGTTGTCACCTGCACTTTAATCCGATCCGACAGTACTTTCGTACCACCCGTAACAGATGATTTGTCGCCACCCGCTTCCCGAATAACCGGGGCCGACTCACCCGTAATAGCCGACTCATCGATCGTCGCCAGCCCTTCAATAATTTCACCATCTGATGGGATAATATCGCCCGTTTCACAGAGAAAAACGTCGCCTTTAACGAGTTGCGCCGATGAGATAACCTGCACTTCGCCAGTGTACATAGTACCCACTGCTCGAATGACTTTGGCGGGTGTTTCCTGGCGTGTTTTACGAAGCGATTCGGCCTGCGCTTTCCCCCGTGCTTCAGCAATGGCCTCGGCGAAATTGGCGAAGAGAATCGTCAGCAACAGAATCAGTGTGATAGCGATATTATAACCCAGTGAACCTTGCGTCGTATCGCCCGAAATAGCGATGTAGGCTGTTACCAGCACCATCACAACAGTGCCGATTTCAACAGTAAACATGACCGGATTCTTGATCAGAATTGCCGGATTAAGTTTGACAAACGACTCCCGAATAGCCGTGCCAACGAGCTCGCGCTGGAACAGGGACTGGGATGAATTTTGCTTTGCCATTTTTGTATATTGTCAGAACCAGGATTTTTGCGATTGAAATGACTTTCAGGATTGATGGAATACTAGTTCTGACTTCTGATTAGTTAAGTGAAAAATATTCGGCCAATGGCCCTAGTGCCAGTGCGGGAAAAAACGATAGCGCCGTGATGATCATGATTACAGCGAAAGTCATCAAACCGAATGTGCCCGTGTCGATTGGCAATGTTCCTGATGACTCCGGTACGTATTTCTTCTGGGCTAGTAATCCGGCAATTGCGACTGGGCCGATGATTGGAATGAAGCGCCCCAGAATCAGCACAATACCCGTTGCGTAGTTCCAGAAGAAGTTGTTATCGCCTAGCCCTTCAAAACCAGAACCATTGTTGGCGTTAGCGGACGTGAACTCGTAAAGCATCTCCGAGAAGCCGTGGTTACCAGGATTATTGAGCCAGGCTGACGGCTTCACGACCCAGTCGGCGTCGCCATAATTGATGAAAACCCAGGCGGCTAAGGCAACTCCACCTTTCACGAGCAACGTACTCAGTAGCGCAACAATAGACGCAATCTTAATCTCGCGTGCTTCCACCTTCCGCCCGAAGAGTTCAGGCGTACGACCGACCATTAATCCAGAAATGAAAACGGCAATGATGAGGTAGTAATAGTAGTTCAGGAAACCAACGCCACAGCCGCCGTAAAACGCGTTGGTCATCATGCCGAGGAGTTCCATTGTTCCCGACAGTGCCATCGACGAATCGTGCATGGAGTTAACCGAACCCGTCGAAATAATCGTGGTTAGGATACTCCAGTAAGCCGACGCCAGCGGACCAAACCGAACTTCTTTACCTTCCATCGCGCCCGTTGGCTGACTCACCCCTAGCTGTGCAATGGCGGGATTGCCATGTATTTCGGTCACTAAAGTTGGAATGAGCAGACATAGCATTCCGAGTGTCATGACGCCGTACACTACCCACGTAAATCGGCGACGGTTAATCAGGAAACCCAGCGCAAAGAGCATGGCAATTGGCAGTAACACCTGCGCCACCATTTCGACTATGTTGGTGAAGTAATTTGGATTTTCGAGTGGGTGCGCGGAGTTGGCCCCAAACCAGCCACCGCCGTTCGTACCCACGTGTTTGATGGCAATCATACCAGCCGCCGGGCCGCGCGAAACGTTGACCGTGTCGCCTTGCATAGTGACGATCGTGTCTTTCCCATCGAAACTGGCCGGTGTGCCGTTAATCACCAGTAACAGAGCAACTACGAAGGAAATCGGAAGTAGAATTCGGGTAATTGCCTTTACAAAAAACACGTAGAAATTACCCACCGTATCGACTACTTTAGGCAGAAACGACCTGATAATTAGCAGTAAGGCGGCAATCCCCGTTGCGGCTGAGACGAACATCAGAAAGTTCATGACGACCAACTGCGTCAGATACGTGGCCCCTGATTCGCCCGAGTAGTGTTGTAGATCGCAGTTGACCATAAAACTGATGGCCGTGTTAAACGCCAGATCGGGCGTCATAGAGGGATTTCCATCGGGATTGAGGGGCAGCGATCCCTGAAACAGGAGCAGCACGAAGGCAAGAGCAAGCCATACAGCATTGATGGTCAGCAAGGCGACGAGGTTTTCTTTCCAGGTCATTTCGCGGGTAGGATCGATGCCGCCCACGCGGTAAATAAACCGTTCTAGCGGCCCATTGGCCGACCCCGGTTTAAAGACAGTAGCTATGTATTTGCCCAGCGGAATAGCCCACAGGACTGTTAGCCCATACATAACTAAAACGCCGATTAATTCAGTTGACATTTTTTAAAGAGCGAAAGAGTGAAATCGGACCGCGAAGCGGAGCGAAAGATCAGGCGGGGATTCCAGTGGAATCCTCCTCCATTAAATCAGAATTTTTCTGGTTTGATCAATACATATAGCATGTACGCGAAAACCAGCAGCGAGACGATAAACAGGAATGTGAGCATGATTAAAGAGCGAATGAGTGAATGGCGAAAGAGCGAAATGGAGAGTATGAGTGGTTCTGGCATTTTATTGCACACGTTCACTCATTCGCTCTTTCACCTTTAAATACGTTCGAACCAGTCGATGGCTTTATAAAAAGCAGCGAAGCAAAGCAGGGCTGACGCAACGAGGAGCAGGAGTGTACCCATGAGAATTAGTTTGTTAAAAACGTTCGCAGAGGGTTATGCCAAGAAATAGTCCAGATCAACCTGGAAGGCAGAAAATCAACAATAATCCATTGACTATCATATATTTAATATTTTTCCTTTACAAATAGACAGGTCAAAAAAAACGTCAACCTTTCCATTTTGGAAGGGTTGACGTTTCAAACTGATAAGGTATTCTGCCCTTTGGGGAAATCCAGGAGAAGCAAAAAGTTAATTAAAACGGGTTTACAGATCAAAAAGGGATAAGCTAAGAAGGCTGGTTACTGCCATATAAACGTGTGCGTTTTGTGGGACAATAGCCTGTAGTAATCACAATTCTACTCGGTACTATAAAAGGATTCATAGACCCGTTTGGCCAACTCGGATAAATGCTCACGTAGGGCAGATGGCTCTACAACCGTAATGGCACCCGCATAGGGTAATAGCCACGTGGTTATATAGGGAAGGGAACCTACTAAAAACAGCATTTCCAAGCTACCATCTGGTAAAAGCTGCTCATGTACCCAACCATATTGATGTTTGGTATCGTGTAGATGCTGGACCTGAGCAGGAGATACTGCCGTAGGGTTGAAGTTGATTATGACCTTTTCTCGGTCTCTTCGTTTCAATTCATTGGCCCAATAGCGCTCTAATGTTTCAGGGCGTGTTGGGAATATTTCATCTCGAAGCGCCAAGCTCGTAATGCGGTCCAAACGAAAATTTCGAACCGCTTGCCGCAGACGACAAAAGGCAACTAAATACCAGTATTGACTTAGATACAGTCCAATCGGTTCGACCTCCCGGCTAGTTGCCTCGCCTGTTTCGGCAGCCTGGTAGTCAATACGGACAACCCGATGCGATGTCACTGCCGTAACCAACTGTTGGTACGTATTGGGATGCTCTGGCACACTGATAGGGTCCAGCACTTGTATGTAAGGGGCTACCGTTTCGAGGTAATCCCGATCCGAATACCGAAGAGCAGCACGCAACTTATCCATAGCCGCGCCACTTTGTTGAGCTGTTACGGTATCGGTGAGCTTGGAAGCTAGTTTCTCGGCCGTAAGCAGTGCAATCGCTTCCTCGCGAGTAAACATAATGGGCGGGAGTCGATAGCCTTCCAGCATGGCATAGCCTTTCCCTTCCTGGGTTACGATAGGTATACCAGCGCTTTCAAGGGTTCTAATATCCCGATAGATCGTACGGGTACTGACCGAAAAGCGATGCGCTAATTCTGTCGCCGTTAATACACGCTTTGTTTGAAGTAACGTGAGTAAGGTTACCAAACGAGAAAGACGACTTATTTCAGGATCGGTCATTATTCAGGTTTCTTGGCCCATTGAAGGATTTTAGGCTTTAGGTTCTGATCGGTAAATGTAACAATCTCGTTGACTCGTTTTTGTCTCGTTTCTGGTCGTTTCGCCAGTACCAGCCACTGTAGCAAGTTTCGTTTGTCGGACCGGCTTAATTTCTGAAAAAAGGCGTTGGCATTGGGCTTATCAGCCAGGGCTTTCGCAAGATCAGCGGGAATAATGAGCTCTTCTACATCGTCCAGGATGGTCCAGGAGCCATTTTGTTTAGCCACTTCGATGATATCAAACCCGGCTTTTGTCATAAGCCCTGCATCAATGAGTTTTTGAACGTTTGCTTTATTGATTTTCGACCAGACACCTTTGGGCTTTCGTCGGCTAAAAAACTGCATATACCGTTCTTCATCGAAGGGTTTGGCCAGGCTGTCGATCCAGCCAAAGCAAAGGGCTTCTTCTACCGCTTCGGCCCAGGTCAGAGTAGCTATTTTTGCGCTTTTTTTGTAGAACAATAGCCACACCGATGTTTCTCGGGAATGGTTTTCTTCTAACCATTGTCTCCATTCCTGCCGATTGGCCGGGCTAAATATGTTTTTATTTTTTTCCACAAATGCCATGCTGATAAAAGGAATCCAATGAATAACGGGATTTATGAGCGATTTCTACGGAATACCCAAGCAAAAGAGCCCGAAACCGGGCTCTCTTAGAAGACATAAACACAAGAAATTACTTGACTACCGTGGCTTCTAGTTCAATTGATAATCCGCCATACAGGCCTTTCACTTCAACCATAGTCGTCGCTTGCTTTATACCATTTTGGACGATCCAAGTCTGATACGTTTCAACACAACTAGTAAAAAACTCTTGCATTGATGTGGTGTAAATATTCAACCTTACAATGCCACTGGTCGCATAGCCAGCATCACTAATGAGTCGCTCTACATTCTGAATGGCCAGCAGAAACTGCGTATTCATATCAGCTACATGAGGTTCACCATTGGCATCTATGGCGACTTGTCCAGAACAGTACAGCGTGCCTTCTATTTGTTTGACCTCAACGGCTTGCGCTGAATTGGTGTACTTACCCCACTCCCAAGGATCGATTGTTGTCTTTTGCATGGTTATCTTTCGAATTGTGTAAACGAGCAGTTGATTTTGCTTTTACAAAGGTCAAGGCCATCAGTGACAGCCTTATGTCATACCCTGATTCGACAACTCAAAAAAAATAGAAGCAATCAACAGTGCTAACTGGAAATGGCGTCAATTGGACTCCACCCCGATGTTCAGCTACTGCATAAGAAAACTCATGCCAATTGATCAAGCGATGGCTTTACGAACATTTTACATATCGTTTACAATGTTTTACCAGTAAAAAACTTCAGGACGGTTGAGGATCAATACTTTTACGTAGTTGTTTCACCAAATCAATTCTAGTCATGAATAGCTATGGCCTTGCTTTGTTGCTCCTTTGTCAACTCTCCTTTGCGTTAGATAAAGCGTTAGAATTTCCAAAGTCATTCCCTCACCCAGATAGTCAGCAAATACAGAAAAGAGGTAAGCCCGCAGCGGCAAACATCGTTTTTAAATCTACGGATGGCGGGCAGACATGGCAGGACATTAGCGAAGGGTTACCTGAAGGTGCGCAGGCGGAGGATATCATTGAAAAGGATAGAGAGCTTTATATACGGGCTGGAAATGAGATCTATCATGGCAAACCAACTTCCACAGCTCCTTTTTGGCAAAAAGAGAGTTTCCCTAACGAGCATCGCAGCAATGTATGGTCGCCTACGTACACGAATTTTCAACACAAAGGAGTAAACACCGTTTTTGAAACTGCCGGAGGCACCGTTTTCATCGGTTGCAACAACGGCCTTTTTAAATCCACTACCAATGGGGAAACCTGGAAACAAGTCCATACTGGAGGCTGGGTGATGAAATTGGTAGAGTCAAACGGTGTATTGATGGCGACCAGCCAGAGCGGTATATTAAGATCGACCGATGATGGTGAAAACTGGGATTTGGTGATTCGTGAGGGCGGTGTAGGCATCGCTGTAGAACGCATCAAAGGCGGATTCGCTGCCATCACGTACAATACAGAGTCGATGACCAGACGAGTGCGAACATCCTACGACGGCGGCAAAATCTGGCAATCCATTGATGCTGGCCTTCCGGCGACCGCATCCATTGCCTCAATTATTCAGGTTGGCGAATACTTCTTTTGTGGTCATCCTGACGGTATTTTCAGATCATCTGACCAGGGAAAAACATGGAAACTGCTGCTGCCTTCAATCGAAAATAAGGTCTTCAATTTATCTGTTTCAGGCAACGCGATTTATGCCATCCCCAGAGATGGAGGATGCTGAACAGTATGATTAACTAGCAATCGCGGTTAAAAGTATCTCAAGTGGTGGATATGGTCAGCAACTACTCTGCTGAAGATTCGTGTTTGGGCTTCACACGCACGAGTCGGATGTTATTCGGCGGAGTTAGCACTAACGGTACATCTTCAATGACAACGTTGCTTGTATCCAGACCGTAAGCCGCCTGGGGAGGCAATGCAATAGACTTGAGGAAGAAATAGCCCGTCATAATCAATTGAGAACCAATGGGCAGATCATTCTCATACGAAAGAAATGACCGAAACAGTACGAACCGAAAATCACCTGGAACGCGATGGATATTGAGCGACTGATAACGACTGTCGATCGTTACTTCTTTGCCTTTCACCATATCTTCCACCACCATTCTGAACAACAGGTTAATACGCGGTTGCACCCGAAAGCCCAGATAAAACGTAATAAAATAAACATCATCATGAGCCAGCATGTCCACTTTGTAACGCATCACATAAGGCTCATCTTCAACACATACATGAAGAAACCAGTAAATATCTGCTCGTTTGGGCGCTCGATTCAGGATTGAATACAGTGTTTCAGCTTCAATTTTACGGGAGTCTTCGGCAGTGGTCATGTAGACCAAGTGAGTCGCAAATTTGGGAATCTCAAAGTCGTTACTCAGCTTTTTCAATAGCGGCAGATTGTCGGGCAGAGAATCGTAGCGAATGAGTTGTGCTTTGATGGTTTCGCCCCGATACCAGAATAGCATCATGGCCATCAGTATCAGCCCCATCGTTACCGAAATCCAGCCGCCTTCTTCAAACTTCACCAGATTGGCACTCAGGAACGTAGTTTCTACAGCCAGAAATACGCCTGTAATGACAACGATCAATATAGGATTAAAACGCTTTACGCGCAGATAGGTACTCATCAACACTGTGCTCATCAGCATGGTAAGCGTAACAGCTAATCCAAAAGCCGCTTCCATATTTTTGGACTCCTTAAAGTGGAGCACCATCAGAATACAACCCGTCATGAGGCCCCAGTTGACGAAGGGCACATACAATTGCCCACGGAAATCGGATGGATAAACGACGCGCTGACGAGGCCACAGATTCAGTCGCATAGCCTCCCCTACCAGTGTAAACGACCCGCTAATGAGTGCCTGCGACGCAATGATGGTCGCTAAGGTTGCCAACCCAATACTGAACACAACCAGCGGGGCCGGTACGATGGAATAAAACGGGCTGGTTTCACCAACGCGATTGCCAAGGTGCTGCATCAGCCAGGCCGACTGACCGGCATACGATAGCAACAAGGTTAACTTGACATAGGCCCAACTGGCCCGGATATTACCTCGACCGCAATGGCCCATGTCGGAATAGAGCGCTTCAGCTCCAGTTGTGCAGAGAAAGACGCCCCCCAGCAACCAGAATCCGCCCGGATATTCAGCTATTAACCGGAAAGCCCAGACGGGATTTATTGCTTTCAGAACGGATGGCTGCCCCAGCAAGGCCAGAAAACCAATCACCCCAATAAACGTGAACCAGACCAGCATGATTGGCCCAAAGAGCTTTCCTAATTGCTGTGTCCCGAATTGCTGGCTCACAAAAAGAGCAATCAGAATCCCGATAACAATGGGAACGGTATCGAGGTGGGGGTAAAAAATGAGCAGCCCTTCAATGGCCGAAGAGACCGAAATTGGCGGGGTAATCAAACCATCGGCCAGCAGAAACGAGCCACCAATTACGGCAGGATACAACAACCACTTCCCGGTAAAGCGCCGAACAAGTGTGTACAGAGAGAAAATACCTCCTTCTCCTTTGTTATCAGCCTGGAGGGTAATAATTACATACTTGATTGTTGTCTGCAAGGTCAGCGTCCAGATCACACATGACAACGTACCAAGCACCAGCGTTTCGGTCAGGTCTTTACCACGCGTAACAGCCGCCAGCGTATACAGGGGCGACGTACCAATATCACCGAACACAATGCCGATGGCGACCAATAAACCCTGAGCAGAGACTTTATTTATTGACGAATGAGATGTAGACATGAAGCCAATCGGATAGAATTAGTTACCCTCAAAACTACAGCACACCTTCGTTGTTTTGGCTTATTTTACACATTATTTAATCTTGACGATCTCCGCTAATTAATCTCCACCAGCTTTCCGTTCGATTGGCCTAGCTCACGACCCCACTTAGCAACCGCATCCAGAACGGGAAGGAGCGACAGGCCAAAATCAGTCAACGAATATTCTACTTTTAGAGGTGGCTTATCGGTAAATACTTCTCGTCGGATCAATCCATCCTCTTCCAGTTGTTTCAACTGAATACTAAGCATTCGCTCGGTCATTTGCGGAATGAGTTTTCGGAGTTCGCCAAATCGTTTTTTATCATTTCGCAGATACCAGAGCACAACCGTTTTCCACTTACCACCAATGTAATCCATAGTGATGTCCATTGCGCAGTGGTAGCGTTTCCCATTCAGTTCAACAGCAACTTCCTGATCATTTAATTTCATATTCTATGTTCACCATCTGGCCTATTGCCTGAACTAATTGAAAAATTTCGGTACTACCATTTTTGATAGTTATTGCGAAGCTAAAAAGCTATAAATAGGTTTGCAACTATAAATTTTATAGTACAAATCAACCTCAGATATGGAACAGAAAATCGCCGTTTTAGGGACCGGTGTCGTAGGGCAAACCTTTGCCGAACGACTGACCAACTTAGGATACAGTGTTACGATTGGCACTCGCGACGTAGTCGATACGTTGTCCAAAACAGCACCAGGTCCGTATGGCAATCCGCCATTCAGCACTTGGTTAAAAGCGCACGAAACCATTAGCCTGGCCACCTTTGCCGAAGCCGCCCAACAGGCATCGGTTTTGTTCAATTGTACGAAAGGAGATGCTTCTATTGACGTATTAAACCTGGCTGGCGCAGAAAACCTGTCAGGAAAATTGCTGATCGACATAGCCAATCCGCTCGATTTTTCGAATGGCTTCCCTCCTTCTCTGTCGGTTTGCAACACAAATTCGTTAGCGGAAGAAATTCAACGGGCTTTCCCGATGCTAAACGTCGTAAAAACATTAAATACCATGAATGCCAGTCTCATGGTGAATCCAGCATTGCTACCTGGCGAACACACGGTTTTTGTTAGTGGCAACGACAATCGGGCCAAGGAGGAAACCATCGAATTCTTAAAAGCCTTTGGCTGGAAACAGGCCAATATTATTGACCTGGGTGATCTGACAACTGCGCGCGCTACCGAAATGCTGTTACCGATCTGGGTACGACTCTATAGTACGTTGAAAACACCCATGTTTAATTTTCACATCAACATTGGTCAGCCTATCTAGTAAATGAGTTCTGATTACTGTTCGCCCAGTTTACGATAAAGGGTCGTCAGGCCGATATCCAGCAACCTGGCGGCTTCTGCTTTGTTGCCGTTGGTATGGCGTAAAACTCGTCGAATGTGTTGTTGCTCAACAGTAGCTAAATCCATGGCAGCTGGATTAGCGAGCAGTACACCGTCCTGCATATCATAAGGTAACAGATCGGTTGTCAGTTCGGTTGTTCCGTCATCGCGCGTGTCGGCCAGGATTACCGCTCGTTCGATGACGTTCTTTAGTTCGCGAATATTTCCTTTCCAGCTGTGTTGCTGGAGTTTCTGTACAAAGCCAGGATTAAGCCGAATAGTCCGTTTACCTACTTTAGTCGCTTCTTGTTGAGCAAACTGGCCAGCCAGCGTCGGTATGTCGTCGCGCCGATCGCGCAGGGGAGGCAACTCAATACTGAACACCGACAGACGGTAGTATAAATCCAGTCGAAAGTGATTAGCATTGGCCTCTTCCTCTAAACTTCGGTTGGTGGCAGCAATAACGCGCACATCCGTTTTGGTTGGCTTGGTATCGCCCACCCGCAGAAACTCATGGGCTTCGAGCACACGTAGTAGTTTGGCCTGTAGGTCGAGCGGCATTTCGCCAATCTCATCTAAGAAAATGGTGCCTTTGTCTGCTTCGGCGAATAGCCCTTTCTGGTCGCGACTAGCCCCGGTAAAAGCGCCAGCACGGTGACCAAAGAGTTCGCTTTCGAGAATGTCTTTACCCAATGCCCCACAGTTGATGGCTACAAAGGGTCCTGTTCGGCGGGGACTGGCCTGATGAATAGCTTGTGCGAAGACTTCCTTTCCAGTACCGGTTTCGCCCGTTAATAATACGGTGGTATCCGTGACCGCTACTTTTCGGGCGAGGCCAATAGCTTGTTGAATAGATTTTGACTGACCAATGATGCCATCAAATCCATAACGTTGGCCTACACGCTGCTCTAATTGTTTAATCCTGAACTGTAGGGTTGCTTTCTCAACTGCCCGACTCACCAACGGAATAATCCGGTCGTTATCATCGCCTTTGGTGATGTAGTCAAACGCGCCATTTTTAATGGCTGTCACCCCATCCGAAATGGTGCCGTAAGCAGTCAGCACAATGATTTCGGTAGCCGGGTAGAGTTGCTTAATCTGGGCCGATAGTTCAATACCGTTTCTATCCGGCAATTTTACATCGCTGATGACCAGATGAATATCATCCCGTTCGAGAATTTTAAGACCTGCACGGGCATTTTCGGCTTCCAGCACCGTGTAGCCTTCTAGTTGCAGGATGCGGGCCAGAAGCTGCCGCAACCGCGACTCGTCGTCGATAATTAGAATAGTAGCAGCCAAGTTGGGTCTGACGCGGGCATTTACCCATGCCAGACCCAAATCTACTGTCTCATTTCTTAAGATGAACGATTTGCGCCTGTTTTTGCGCTTTTAATGCCAGTTCTGTAGCCAGGAAACAATGTTCCTGCGTCATGGCGGTCTCTGTTCGATTCAAAATGTCGTTTACCAATTGCTCACCATAGGGCAAAGATTCTTTGTTGCAGTCGATATACCGGGTCTCTTTCTTATCAGTGATAAACAAGTGATTACCACCCTCATGTCCGGCCGGGTCAATATTCTTGCGCAGCTCGATAAAGCCTTCGGTGCCAAGAATAGTTAGACGTCCATCACCCCAGCTTTTCAGCCCATCGGGCGTAAACCAGTCAACCCGAATGTAGCCCATACCACCGTCACCACGTAGCATCACATCGCCAAAATCTTCAAAATTTGGGTATTGCGGAAAATGAACATTGCCGATCTGTGAAGCAACAACGTCTGCTTTCTTCGAGCCGGTAAAAAACAAAAACTGGTCGAACTGATGGGAACCAATGTCGCAGATAATTCCACCAAACTCTTTCTTTTCGAAGAACCAGGGCGGGCGCGATGCGGGCGTCATGCGGTGTGGCCCCAAGCCAATAGTTTGGATCACATTACCAATAGCACCGGCCTGCACTAATTCGCCCGCCTTAACGGTCGCCTTATTCTCAAACCGCTCGCTGTACATGATCGAGTAAATACGCTTGGTTTCTTTCTGAACCTTACGCACTTCGGCCAATTGTTCGAGAGTCGTGATGCCGGGTTTATCGGACATATAATCCTTTCCAGCCTTCATGACCCGAATGCCGAGCGGAGCACGGTCAACGGGGATGCCTGCACTGAGAACCAATTGAATGGTCTTATCCTCAAGAATTTCAGCCTCGCTTTTCGCCTGTTTTGCCTGTGGATAGCGTTTGGCAAAATCCGCCATTAGTTCAGGCTCTTTGGCGTAGTAGGAAACAAATTCGCCACCACCTCGAGTAACAGCCCCAACCTGACTGTTAATGTGGCCGTGATTCATGCCAATGACAGCAAAACGAATTCGAGCGGCACCGGTCGGTACTGAATCACTTCCCAGCGATTCGGCACGTACGATAGCGGGCGCGCCGATCAGGTCGCCTGATAGAGAGGGCAATACAACCAATCCAGCCGCCGTGCTGATGGTTTCTTTAATAAAGTTGCGCCGATTGGCGTTTGGTGAGTTCATATTTTAAAGAGCGAAAGAGTGAATGAGTGCAAGAGAGGAGAATAAATGAAACAATTTAATAATCAGGCAATTACTAAAATACCAGCCCGCTCTTTCACTCTTTCGCTCTTGCACCTTTAGATTTTCTGGCCAATTCCAGCGCCTGTGTGGTCGTGTAGTATTTGGCAATCATGTTTGGGACTTCCCAGGTGGGTAGGCTACCGGCTTTCAGATAATCCAGGTATTTCTGGGCAACCCGACCAAAGTGCGCTTCGTGACCTTCTTTGTATTTTTCCGGGATAATAACTTCCCAACCGGCAGCTATTTTCTTTACCTCAACACCCGGAAATTCTTTCTGAATGGTGGGCAGAACGGTCTTCAGCGAAGCTTCCAAACCCTTGTTTCCCCCAACAGCCTCTACGTATAAAGTTGGCTTGTATTGCTGAGCTGCTCCCTGTCGGATCATCAGGTTAGCCTTGGTGCCACGCATGATGGAGTAGTGTGTATCGCCCGCGCCTTCGGGTGCCTTGTAAGCCCAGGTAACTGATACTTTAGCGTGTACTCCTTTCAACTGGTAATTGATTTCACCATTGCTGTACACCTGCAGAATGCTGTCTTTCACTACGTCCTTTTTGAGGTAATCCGGGAAAGCATCCTGTTTGGTTATCGCCTTAAATTGGCTCAGACTCATGTCCGTCGTCCACCGACGTGCCGATGTCAGACTGATGTCTTTTTGATAATCAATCGTTTGCTCAGGGAAGCATTCCCATTGCACTAAATCGACCAGGTGAGTGGTTACGTCTACTATACCTTCGCCCTGCTGAGCCACATCCATAAACCAGGCCGGACGAGTGAGGATACTACCCGATACGTTCTTGTAAAAATGGTGCACACTTTCTTTGGTAACCGCTGGATTTTCAGGCGTACCTTTTTCCAACGTACCAAACACTTCCGCTTGCTGCGAAAACGCCCGTTGCAGCATGGTCGTAATTTCGTACCGCTCTGTCATGATGTCGTAAAGCATCACCTTGTTTTTTTCAGCAGTAGCAAACGACTCTTTCAACTGGTCGAAGTTCGACGCGCTAATTACCATTGGCTTATCGGCTAGTACGTTGAAGCCAGCCCCAACTGTTTTCTGGATATAGTCCGTCTTCAGGCGGTTGTTACCTGCCATGACCACTACGTTACCAGCTTTGTCGGCGATCATCTTATCGAAAAAGTCGGTGCCTTTGTACACCTCTTCTTTCCAATGGGTTGGGTTTTCGGCACGGGTGTTGTAGCCCTCAATTTTATCGAGATGCAGTTGTAAATCTGGGCCATCGGGAGCATACACATGCACAACCGAATCGACGCCCTCGTACATGATTTTCTGAACCAGTGCCGCATGGAAATGGCCGGGATCTAAGGTAATCAGGCGGATCGCTGATGTATCGATTTCATTCTTCGATGACTGACAGGCAGTAATCAATGCAGCCATAAGTAGGCAACCAACGGTGGGGTATAACTTCATTGACATGGTTTTTTAAACACGGAGATAACGGAGGTTTCCACGGAGAACACGGGAATAAAATACAAATAGAAATCTCTATGTTCTCCGTGAAAACCTCCGTTATCTCCGTGTTTAACTAATTAATTAAGATTATTTGGCTGACGCTACCATTTTAATCGCGTAGGGTGCCCGTTGCGGACGCGATAGGAGTTTGTTGGCTTCGGGATCATTTTTGAATTGTTCCTTCTTGGGGTCCCAATACAGTTTGCGGTTCAGTTTCATGGCTGCATGATGTAACAAACAGGCTGAGCACGAACGGTGGCCCACTTCGGCAGGAGCGATGGGTTCTTTTCGGCTTACGATACTTTCCAGCCAGTTGCCGTGATGCTCCTTGCTGACAGTCAGGTGAGTTTCGTTGGGTCCAATAACCGACGTCAGGATTTTTGGATCACTGGCATCGAGTTTCTTGGCCGCGTTTTGTTTGGCAATCGGGTCACTGGCCGTCACAGCCGCATCACCCCGCGAAACGAAAATCCAGCCCTTTGTTCCTTCAAACCGAATGCCGTTAGCTATTTCGTTGGTTACGATCATGTGTACGCCATTCGCATACATGGCTTCGGTTTTGAAGATGCCATGTACATCCCACAAACCACTTTTTGGGAAATCGGCGTGGCCCCATATTTCAATCGGGCCAGTATGTTCCGTATCCATAGCCCAGTGCGCTGAATCAACGTGGTGCGCACCCCAGCCGGTAATCATACCTGCGCCAAATTGCTCGCAACGCAACCAGCCCGGACGGTCATAACCAACCTGCGGATGCACCCGTTTTTCGGTATAATACACTTCGGGTGTTGTGCCGAGCCACATGTCGTAGTTGAGGTTTTTCGGGACGGGCATTTGCGGTTCTTCATCGCCCGATGGATCACCCGGCAGACCAACATATACAGTTTTCAACTCGCCAATCCGGCCATTACGTACCAATTCGGCAGCATATCGAAACTGCTCCGACGAGCGTTGCTGGCTGCCCACCTGCACAATCTGACCAGATTGTTTCACCGCGTCGGCCATCATGCGTCCTTCGGCAATGGTGAGCGACGCAGGTTTCTGCATATAAACATCCTTCTTAGCCCGAACAGCATCAATCACAATAGGCGCGTGCCAGTGATCTGGGGTGCTGACAATGACAGCGTCAATATCTTTATTGAGTAACAATTCGCGATAATCGGTATAAGCCCGAACGCCATCGTAATTATCCTTACCTGTTTTCTTGGCATACACGCCATTAACGAGTTGCTTCGCTTCTTCGGCCCGTTTGCTGTCCAGGTCGCAAACGGCCATAATGAGTGCGTTATCGTACTGCCAAACGCCCGGCATGTCGTGCCCACGGGAGATACGTCCGGTACCAATAGCGGCCACATTGATTCGGTTGCTGGGGGCATTTTTACCAAATACCGAAGCGGGTACAATCGTCGGAAAACCACTGATGATTGCAGATGATGCGAGGGTACCTTTAGCTGCCAGATCAATGAATTTTCTCCGGGAGACAGTTGATTTTTTTTCAGTTGACATAATCGGCAAGGTTCAGGGACGATTCATATGCTACAGAAGATCTGGCGTAGTGATTTTTACTATTCTTTTTACCTGTAAACCGCTTGCCCAGCTAAAGATTATACCTCTTTTCTGTCACTATTCTACCCCTCTCACCGTCTCATACCGATAACTAACGTAGCGATAACTACGGATTTTGTTTCAACTGAATTTCCCGTTCTTTACTGCTTGATTATTAACTATTTGTTTCTTGTACTTATGCGGCAACGCTTCTTCCTTTTCCTCTTTCTGGCCGGGTTTACTTCATCCTGTATGTTTGGCTCTTATCCATCCGGTTACCCGTCGGGTGGTGGGCAACAATACCCACCCAGTGGGCAGCAATCGCCCGATGATACGTATCCAAACTCAGGCAATCAGTCGGGTAATTACCCCAATTCAGGTACTCAACCGGGGTCTGGTCGATCCGCCGATCCTGGTGTAACCGTCAATAGCATTCGCCTGACAAAGGATTACACCATTTTGAATCTGACATTTGTCAATACAAACCAGCCCCAGAGAGACCGAAATGGCCAGCTAATGGGACAGGAATTCATTGAATTCGATCCAGCCGGGCAACTGGTAGCTGCGAATGGAGCCAGGAAGTTTGGGTTCCTCAAAGCTGAGGGCATCCCCTTGAAATCAATAACTCCTAAACTCGATCGAAATGGCCAAAGAATTCAAGAAGGAATAACCACGCTCCCTGGCGATAAAGTCACATTCACACTCTATTTTGAGCGATTAGACAAAGGGTTGGAAAATTTTGATTTGTTTGAATGCAACGACTATGATCAGATCGTTTGCTGGAATATCTACAACCTCTACGTCAATAACCCTGCCGACCCAATCGTTTATAATCCCCCAACTAAGCCAGCACAAAAACCAACGCCCGTACCTAACCTTCCCAAAAAGAAAACAAATCTACCTCCAGCTCCGTCGGGCGAATCGGGTGGTGAAATGGAGTCTCCAAAAACTAAACCGACTCCTGCTCCAACACCCGTAATCACGATTGTGAACGTATCGGGCATCGTAAGCGATGCAAAAAACAAGCGTCCCGTTACAGCCACGATCGACTATCAACTTTCGGCCAGCAAGCAGGCTATCGACTCTGTGCAGAGTTTTGCCTCAACTGGAGCCTACAGAATGAGTCTGCAAAAAGGTCAGGTTTACACCTATATCGCATCGGCACGAGGCTATCAGTCGGCTAGTGGTGTATTGGATTTAAGCAAAATAGCCGGCGGTCAAAAACTCACACGAGATATTGCGCTCACACCCTTAGCCGTGGGCGATAAAGTAACGCTGAAGAACATTTATTTCGAGATGTCGAAATCGGATCTGCTCTCAGCCTCCTATGCTGAGTTAGACAAGTTGGTTTCCATGATGCAGGACAATCCAAATATGAGTATCCGACTCGAAGGACACACCGATATCATAGGTGACCACGACAAAAACCTGCAACTCTCCCGCGACCGGGTCATTGCCTGTCAGCGCTATCTGGTTCAGAAAGGCATCGACATCGACCGAATCCAAACCGTGGGCTACGGTGACACACGACCTATTCTAACTAAAGGAACGGATGAAGAGCGGAAGGTCAACCGCCGGGTGGAGTTTGTGATTCTGGCGATTTAAGTGTTCACCTCACCCCTACCCCCTCTCCTAAAACAGGAGAGGGGGAACTCAATTACCCTATTTTTCACCCCTCTCCTGTTTTAGGAGAGGGGCTGGGGGTGAGGTGATATTAATTCACATCTTTCCCTTGACTCAACACGCCGAGTAACCGTTCCACATTGGCTTTATTAGCTGCATCCGGAGCGAGTGCGAGTGCTTTTTTGCCCCAGTCCGTAGCCGACTTATAATCACCAACGGCTGAGTAAGCCCGCATCAGTCCCATATCCGAGATGAATACGTTCGGGTATTTTTTCGCTACTTCCTGAAAGTGCATTAATGCTTCTTTTGATTTTTTCTGGCCGATGAGTTGCCGACCATATTGATACGACTCCTGCAAGCTGGCCAGCGGTATTGCTTCTTTCATGAGTGCATCAGCTTCCGCACTTCGATTCATCAGGGTAAGTATACGCGCTTTGGTACTTAGCGTGCCAAACGTCTTTTCGCCCACAAACTGGCCATTAATCGAATAATCAGCCCAGCGAAGGCCTTCTTCAAGATCCGTTTTATGGTCGGCGGTATAGGCAGCCGCTTGTTGATAGGCATCGGCTCTAAAGCCTTTTTCGCCCCGCAGCTCGTTACGTAGTGACACCAGTTGGGTTTGCACCAGATTAACCTTCACGGTAAACGGAATTACCCATTTTTCCCAGAGCAACGCAACTACGGCTGAACTATCGGTTTCATTCATAAACTCGTACCTAAGCCGCTCGACGGTTGGCTGATCTTTGATTGGCTTCACCGTAACACGTAGCGCATCTTCCTTAGGATCATAGAAATAGCTACCCCACGAACTGGCATTTTTCGAGAAAACAACCGTCACATCATTTTCCTGCACACCCATCATCAGGCCATAGGTTCCGGCGGCTAAGGGTTTACCTTCAATCGTTACGTCGGTGCTGAATGAAATGGTCGTGTTCTCATTGGCACCCGCCCGCCAGGGCGCTTCCTTACTAGTACCGAAGTTTAAATCTTTAAATCCATAGTGCACCAGTTGACCCCAAATTTTACCCTCACGTCCTTTCAATGCCGGGCGATTGTACTGAATGGTCACGGCTGTAATGCCAATATCTTCACTTACAGATGCTTTTTTATTCCCGCCATCCGCAGGAAATCTGAGTTGAGCAATAGCCGATAACGAACTCAAATACAGGCAAAATGCGCTGAATAGCAACGTAGTTCTTTTCATGATTTAGTTGTTGATAAGTGTTTAGGAAATAAATGATTGATAAGGCTTCAAGGTACTGATTTGTACCTTGGTCAGGCAAGGCGAATTACATGAGCGGTTTAGTCCTGCCCTTTTATTCAACAACTTACGAATTGATAGACTCAATAAGACTCAGCAGCTCGTCGGCAGGTATGATATTAACTTTAGGAAACGGAAGCGTCTTCAATACCCCAAAATGCCCATCATTTGTAACGATATAATCAGCATTACAGGCCAGGGCACAATCAACGAATTTATTATCGTCGGGATCGACGGTTATCAGTTCCCATCTGTAGTATCGTGTGACAGGCAATGTGTTAGGTGCATTATCGATTGTTTCTAACACGTAGCGGGTTCTCTCCACGCCGAGTCGTTGGTTTAGAATTTCTTCATATTCTTCCAACATGTCAGTCGTCACGCAGAGCGTGAACAACTCATTAATAAATGACTGATAGATAGCGTGATAAGGCGAACGACTGGAGATAGCAACCAACAGAACGTTGGTATCAATGACAACTTTAAGAGATGTTGCCTGAGGGTATTCCAATAAAGATGACATGGCTGTTAAGCAAACTTACCCATTGCTTTCAGCCCCTTTGTCGGCATTGGTGTTTGTCGAGCAAATGTATGACAAAATACAGGTTTGCCAATATGGAAATTAGTATCTGGCTGGCTTATAAGGCGTCCGTAAATGAGTGTTTAAAATCTCGTCTACTTTTTGATCGTCCCAGTTTTGCTCGTCCCAAACCTGATCGGCTCCTTCAATGGCTTTTTGAGCAAAATAATGAACAATCATACGCTTAATAGCCACCCAATCGGCGTCATCCACCTTATGAGAAAACATCTTCAGTAAATCAAGTTGAGGCTCAGTAAGTGGACTATGCAGGTTATTTTCCATACAACTAAAAAGCTATGCCTGTGAACTATGAACGTTATAAACCAGATACTTTGTTCAGCCTTTATACAAAGGTAACTAGAAATGTGGAGTCATTCGCGACCCACCCTATGCCCTAAATTTCCGTATCTTTGCCAATTATTTTTTAACCGCACGACAAGCTCCGGTTCTGACAGGAGATAAATCGTGCTTTTCGATTATGCCAGGCGTGAAGTACCAACAATATGAGTCCCTCGACTACGCGCAGATTGCAGCCGAGGTACTGACTTACTGGAATCAGAATCAGGTATTTGAACAGTCGGTGGCGATCCGCGATGGACAACCCACCTTTACGTTCTACGAAGGACCACCCTCAGCCAATGGGACGCCGGGTATTCACCACGTAATGGCCCGGACGATCAAGGACATTTTCTGCCGCTACAAAACACTGCAAGGCTTTCAGGTCGAGCGGAAAGGCGGCTGGGATACGCATGGTCTACCCATTGAATTGCAGGTTGAAAAAGAATTGGGTATTACCAAAGACCACATCGGCAAACCAGAGTCGGAAGGCGGTATTAGCGTGGAAGACTATAACCGCAAATGCCGCGAAACGGTCATGCGGTTTACGGATCAGTGGAACGACCTGACCCAGAAAATGGGCTATTGGGTGGATCTGGATAACCCGTACGTCACGTACAAAAATGAGTACATTGAATCGGTCTGGTATTTGCTCAAGCAATTGTACGACAAGAACTTGCTGTACAAAGGCTATACCATTCAGCCGTATTCTCCAAAGGCAGGTACAGGTCTGAGTTCGCACGAGTTGAACATGCCGGGTACCTACAAAGATGTGCGCGACACAACTATTGTGGCTCAGTTTAAGGTGAAACCCAGCGGCAAATCGGGCTTTTTGTTTTTCGATTCTGCCGATGCCGACATCTATATCCTGGCCTGGACTACTACGCCCTGGACATTGCCTGCCAACTCAGCTCTGACCGTTGGTGCCAACATAGACTATGTGATGGTAAAAACCATCAACCCGTACACACATGTAGTTGTGCATGTGGTGATGGCGAAAAACTTAGTGGGACGTTGGTTGAACGAGAAAGGCAAAGTCGATTCGCGTAACAGTCCTGCCTTCGATGCTTACCTACCTACGGATAAAATAACGCCCTGGACCATTGTATCTGAGTTTAAAGGCCAGCATCTCGAAGGCATTGAATACGAGCAATTGATGCCATATGTGCAGCCAGACAAGCCAGCTTTCCGGGTTATTCTGGGCGATTTCGTGACAACCGAAGATGGTACGGGGATTGTTCATACCTCGCCTACTTTTGGTGCCGATGACTTTCGGGTAGCACAAGCTGCGGGTATCCCGCCGATCATGGTCAAGGATGAGACGGGAAAAGATGTACCGATTGTGGATAAACACGGCCAGTTTGTGGATGAAATCACAGATTATGCCGGACGATATGTGAAAGAAGAGTATTACTCTGACGAAGAACGTGAAGACCCTGATTTCAAACCGACCGATGTGCTCATCGCGATCAAGCTGAAAGAAGAAAACAAAGCGTTCCGGGTTGAGAAATATGAACACCCTTACCCACACTGCTGGCGGACGGATAAACCGATTTTGTATTATCCGCTCGATAGCTGGTTTATCCGGACAACGGCGAAGAAAGATCGACTGGTTGAACTGAACAAAACCATCAACTGGCAACCCGAAAGTACGGGCACAGGTCGCTTCGGCAACTGGCTCGAAAATCTTGTGGACTGGAACCTCAGTCGTAGCCGTTTCTGGGGGACACCATTACCCATCTGGCGAAGCGAAACAGGCGAAGAGGTTTGCATCGGTTCAGTTGACGACATGAAGAAACATGTCGCGAAAGCGCAGGAATCTGGCAAACTGACGGCTGAGCAGCAAGCGAAGAACGGCGAGTTTCTGCAGAAACTTGCGTCGGGAGACTACGATCTTCACCGTCCTTATGTTGACGAAGTGTATTTCGTATCGGAAAGTGGCCAGGTGATGCAGCGGGAATCTGACCTGATTGACGTTTGGTTCGATTCGGGAGCGATGCCGTATGCGCAGTGGCATTATCCGTTCGAGAATCAGGACATCTTCAAAAAAGCGTTCCCGGCTGATTTTATCTCCGAGGGCGTTGACCAAACACGCGGCTGGTTCTTCACACTCCATGCTATCGGAGTGATGCTGTTCGATTCGGTAGCGTTTAAAAACGTGGTTTCGACAGGGTTGGTGTTGGACAAGAACGGCAACAAAATGTCGAAGCGGTTGGGCAACGCCGTTGACCCATTTGCTACGTTAGCCAAGTATGGTCCCGATGCTACACGCTGGTACATGATCACCAACGCTGAGCCCTGGGATAACCTGAAATTCAATACGGATGGCATTGGTGAAGTGCAGCGGAAGTTGTTTGGAACCTTATCCAATACGTATAACTTCTTCGCACTCTACGCCAATCTGGACAAGTTTTCGTTTGCCGGACGTACTGTTCCAGTAGCCCAACGCCCTGAATTGGACCGCTGGATTTTGTCCAAGCTGCAATCGCTGGTACTCGAAGTTGAAGAGCAATTCGATAGTTATAACCCGACTAAAGCTGGGCGGGCCGTTCAGGATTTTGTGAATGATCAATTGTCGAACTGGTACGTCCGGTTATCACGCAGACGTTTCTGGCAAGGTGAGTTAACGACCGATAAACAGGCCGCATACGAAACACTGCACGAATGTCTGACAACTGTATCACAACTGATGTCGCCCATCGCGCCGTTCTACGCCGACTGGCTTTATCGAAATTTAACAGGGATTGGCACGAATGATGCTTCGGTGCATCTCACAAATTTCCCGGTTGCCAATCAAAACCTGATCGACACAGAACTCGAACGGTCAATGGAACTGGCGCAACAAGTTTCATCTTTGGTACATTCTTTGCGGAAAGGCCATAAATTAAAAGTTCGGCAGCCTCTAAGTCGCGTACTGGTTCCGGTGCTAAACACCGATACGCGTCGGCAAATTGAGCACGTAAGCCCGATAATTATGTCGGAAGTGAATGTGAAAGCCGTTGAGTTTGTCGACGATGCCAGCGGCATTCTGAAGAAAAAAGTAAAACCAAACTTCAAGGCCCTTGGTCCCAAGTTTGGGAAACAGATGAAAGATGTTGCGGCTGTAATCACCGCTATGACACCTGAGCAGTTGAAGCAACTGGAGGAAGCCAACAGCTTACAACTAGGCGCTTACGATTTACAATTAGCCGATGTAGAGATTCTAACGGAAGACATTCCAGGCTGGCTCGTTGCCAGTGAAGGTGGTTTAACCGTTGCGCTGGATGTTAATGTTACAGACGAACTGCGCGGAGAAGGCATCGCCCGCGATTTTGTGAATCGTGTTCAAAATCTGCGTAAAGACCGCGATTTCTCGGTAACCGACAAAATTCGCATTGAACTTGAGCGGAATGATGAAACACTGGCCACAGCTATTGAGAGCAATCAGGAGTATATCCGCCAGGAAGTTCAGGCGGTTTCACTGGATTTAGTCAGTGATCTAAATGGCTCTGCTGTTGAGATTGAAATGGATGAATTCCAATTAAGGCTTAAGGTAGACAGAGTGTAACGTCAATAGTTTTTTCCATAAATAAAAAGTCACTCTATATAAATTATAGGGTGACTTTTTATTTATGGAATTTATTTTTTTTAAACATGCATATTACCCACTATAGAAAAATAAGTACACAACGGCATGAATGTTGTATGTGCAATATTGAGTAAGTAGTTGATTGCTGTGTTAATTCCCTTGCTGCCATTTGTTGAAGCGGGCCAGCCATACTCACATCACTAGCCCATTTGAGAGAACATCAGCTTGCATTAATTAAATCTGCATTCACCTAAAATCTTACGACGTTGATAGACTATTTACGAACTACACTACACTCATTTGTCAATAATTATCAGGCCGTTATGTGGCGTTTGCGTGAGTGTTCGCTCAACGATGAGCAGTTAGGAATTGCCGTGGGCTTGAGTGGTAACGCTATCCGGAATCGACGCAGTAAACCCGATCTCTGGAAATTATCGGATGTTGAGCGATTAGCGGCTCATTTTACGCTACCAGTTACCGCCTGCGTCCAGTTAAATCAGGCGCTTCATGATTTACCCATCAATCTAAAAAAGTTAAGTCCCGAAGAACGCCGACGTACAGAACGAAAGTTGCTTGTTAAGACAGCACAACTGGAATCCTATAATCAGAGCGACTGGCCCGTTCGAAATTTATTGAAGATGCATCAGGCTTTAGACAAAGTATAATTAGTAATTATCTGATTGTTAACAAATTACACCTACTGGCGGAATTGTCGACCAGTAGGTGTAATTTTACGGTGGACTTCTAGTTCACCACATGAAAAATACACTTCTACTCGCTATCATTTTTCTTTTCTTTTTTGTACAGAAAACTGTAGCTCAAGTACCTACTATTGTCCGAGGGCCTTATTTACAGGTATTGACCTCAACCTCGGTCGTTGTTCGCTGGCGTACAGATCAGCCCACAACAGGCCGAGTATGGTTTGGCCCATCTGCCAGCCAATTGACAAAAGATACTCGCGAAACGCAGCCCACCCTCGAACATGTCCTCACGCTCACAGGTTTACAACCCGCAACCCGTTATGCATATGCCATTGGCTATGATGATACACAATTAGCGGCCGGCCCAGATTATTACGTTAAAACTGCCGTTCCCGCTGGCGATACGCGTCCCTTTCGGATGTGGGTATTAGGTGATTTTGGCAGTGGTAATGACAACCAGACAAATGTGTATCAAGCTTACCGAAACGCCACCGCTAATCGCCCGGTCGATTTATGGGTGTGGCTTGGCGACAATGCTTATTCGTTTGGATTCGAAGAAGAATATCAGCGATTGGTCTTTCCGGTTTACGCAGCTACACTTCGCAACACACCTCTATTTATTACACCCGGCAATCACGATTATGCCGATAGTGAAACAAATACCAACACGGCCTACTTCAACCTGTTTTCATTCCCACAGCAAGGCGAAGCCGGAGGCATACCTTCGGGATCAAAATCGTATTATTCAGGCAATTATGGCAATGTGCATTTAATTTCGCTTGACTCGCAAGGCAGGCCAGACGGTCAATATCGCCTTTATGATACAACCTCGACGCAGGTACAATGGCTCAAAAAAGATCTTGCTGCCAACAAGCTTCCCTGGACAATTGTCATTTTCCATCACCCGCCTTACAGTAAAGGGGGTCACAATTCTGACACGGAGGAATCCATGCGACTCATTCGCGAGAATCTAATTCCTATTTTGGAACGCTATGGAGTCGATTTAGTCCTCAACGGCCATAGCCACGGCTATGAGCGAACCTATCGAATTAAGGGATTACGTGGTTTAGCAAAAACCTACGATAAAAGCCAAAATCTAGTCGAAAATACAACTGCCCGTTACGATGGTTCGGCAAACTCCTGCCCTATTCTGACCAAAGGGCAAGGCACCGTATATGTTGTCAATGGATCGGGTGGTCAATTAGGAGGCCAATCTGTCGATTTCCCGCACCCGGCTACGGTTTATAATAACACAACTCTTGGTGGATCAATGCTTTTGGACGTAAACGACAATCGCCTGGATGCGCAATTAGTTATGTCCGATGGTTCGGTACAGGACAAGTTCACGATCATGAAAAACGTGAATAAATCAGCGTCACTAACAACCGAATTTGCCGATACACTCACGTTTTCAGCTTCCTGGGTTGGCGATTACCGGTGGTCAGGAGGGCAGACTGGCCGCACGATTCGTTACGTGGCCGATAAGGCAGGAACATTTCCGGTCGTTGTCAATGACAATCAGCAGTGCCTGACCGATCAATTTACTGTCACTGTCCAGCAACCCCCAAAACTAACGGCCAAAGTATCAGTCAATGCATCAGTTTGTGTAGGCAGTACCTTCGCTGTTACGGCTATACCCGAAAATACGACAAAAGCCGCTGGCTGGCAGTATGACGTGCTGCTGTCTGATGCATCGGGTGATTTCACTACTGAAAAGATTGTTGGCTCAGGCACACTCAACACATTAAGTGCAACGATTCCGGCCAATTTAGTGCCCGGAGCAGGCTATCGGTTGCAGGTGAGGCCACGCGGTATTCCCTATGCACAGCTTATTGCCAGTGGTGGATTTGCAGTTAAACCTTTACCAACGGCTACCCTATCCGGTTCGACAACTGTATTGCAGGGACAGTCAATTAATCTCTCACTCAGTTTCACGGGCGATGGCCCCTGGAAAGGAACACTATCCGACGGTACGGCTTTCTCCAGTAGTGTAACGCCAACAGCCCTGACGCTCCAACCGACTAAATCTATTGTCTACACCGTAGCTAGTGTCGAAAATAGTTGCGGTAAAGGCAGTACTTCGGGCCAAGCGTCAATAACAGTTCTTTTACCCACCGCCGAAGAAGAGTTTTCTGGCGGACAACTACGAGTTTATCCCAACCCAACTCATGAAGTTGTCTATGTGGAGTTGACGACGACGCAAAAAAAGGAAGTCAGTGTAAGCCTTCGTGATTTGCAGGGCCGGGCGATATTTCAGAAACAATTCGGTACGGTTTCATCTGTGAATGAAACGATCCCGATGCCACATACCGCAGGAACGTATCTGCTTACTATTCAGGCTGGGCAAAATAAGATAACCCGAAAGGTTGTGCGACAGTAGAAAAGGGCGGGTTAATTTAAAGAACTTGGCCTACCCCAAAAAGCACGACAAACAACAGGGTTGTAAGAGCAAGCTGCCCAAGACGAGCGTTGAGTTCAACAGGATTTTTGTGCGTTGCGATAGCTCGACCATTCAGAATAAACAATGGGAACGCTAATAGATAAACGTAGCTGAACCAGTTGGCACCTGTCAGAAACGAGTAAGCAACAGCACAGAACATTCCGGTTAGAAGAAGCCCCCAGTGATACCGAATAGCTAATGATAGTCCAATCCGTGCAGGAATAGAGCGTTTGCCAGTCATTGTATCAGTTTCGATGTCGCGGATGTTGTTGACGTTCAGTACACCTGTTGCAAATAGACCAACACTGGTTGCAGGTAAGAGCAAGATAGCATTGAACGAGAGCGTATGCAGAAAATACGTCCCTAATACGCCCACCCAACCAAAGAAAATCAAGACGGCAATATCACCGAAGCCTGCATACCCATAAGGCCGTTTGCCATTTGTATAGCCAATGGCGGCTGCAATACTCAGTAATCCCAATACCAGGAAAAACCAGAAAACCGTAGCCCCAGCGTCATAGAAAGCCAGGATAAGCAAGCCGATTCCGGAAACCAGCGAGAGCACTGACATGATTATAATGCCTCGCATCATCGCTTCTTTGGTAATGTCGCCGGTGGCAACCGCCCTGCGAGGCCCAACACGAAGTTCAGTGTCTTTACCCGATACCGCATCGCCGTAGTCATTGGCAAAGTTGGACAGGATTTGCAGGAAGATGGTCGTTAGAGCGGCTAATAGGGCTATCGACCAGCTAAAATGATGGTCGGCCGAGGCCAGAAAGCTCCCGAGAATAATACTGGCTAAGGATAGCGGTAACGTACGCGGCCGAGCGGCTGCAATCCAGCTCTTTATCATGTGTGCAAAGAGCGAAAGAGCGAAAGAGTGAAAGAACGAAAGAATGATTAAAGCTTGCGCCTATGATTCACCCTTTCGTTCTTTCACTCTTTCGCTCTTTCACCAATTAATTAAATACCAATCGCTTTCTTAAATTCTTCATCTTCTGGCTTCACTTTCGAGCCGAAGAAATTGGTCAGTTCACCTTTTTCGTTGATGACATACTTGCAGAAATTCCAGGTAGGCACCTGCTCATTCCAGCCATTCATAGACTTGGTTGTCAACCATTTGTAAAGTGGAGCCTGATCGTCGCCCAGTACCGATACTTTCTCAAACATCGGGAAGGTTACGCCATAATTTTTCTTGCAGAACTCAGCAATTTCTTCGCTGGTACCAGGTTCCTGACTTTTAAAATTGTTAGCAGGGAAACCCAGAACGACTACTTTGTCGCCATGTTCTTTGTAGAATTTTTCCCAATCGGCATACTGAGGGGTAAAGCCGCATTTCGACGCAACGTTCAGAATGACAACTTTTTTGCCTTTGTAGGCTTTCAATGCTACGGGCTTACCTTCAAGCGAATTTACCGTGAAATCATAAAGGCTTTTTGTGGGGGCTGGCGCATTGGCTGGTGCAGAAAGAGCAGCCCGCTTATCGCTGAAAATGCCTTTGACAAGAACAGAAAAGGACATAAAACTAGTGAGTGAAAAAACGACCGCAACCGCGACCAGGGAAACAATGAGATTCTTTTTCATGGTTAGTTTGACAATTTTGTAGAAAGTTTGGCAAAGGAACGTATTTGTACTGAACCTGAATAACTTAAACTACATTTTTTCAGGCACTTCTATTCCCAATAAACCCATTGCCTTCTGAATAGTTTCACTAATGGATTTTGATAATATAAGGCGGGTATGCAATTTAATTGGGTCAGTTTCTTTTAGGATCGAGAGCCTGTCATAAAACTGATTGAATGCCTTAGCTAGCTCATAAGCATATTGGGCAATATAGGAGGGTGCATAGGCCGTTCCTGCCTCGGCTACCCGCTCCGGATACTGGCTCAACAAAAATACCAATTGCTGCTCAATCTCATCAAGTTGTGTTGCTGCCACCGGCCCTTCCAGCACGACATTCAGTTCAGCAGCTTTCCGCAAAACAGACCGGATTCGGGCATGAACATACTGGATATAGGGACCAGTATTTCCGTGCAAATCCACTGATTCAGTCGGATTGAACTGCATCCGTTTTTGCGGATCGACTTTCAGCAGATAGTATTTCAAGGCACCTAAACCAAGCGTTTGAAAAAGCGTAGCTTTCTCTTCCTCGCTGAAATCTTCCAGTTTACCCTTGGCCGCGTCATCGGCAGCCGCAGATGCCGCGTCAACGGTTTCCTGAATCAGGTCGTCGGCGTCGACAACGGTACCTTCACGCGATTTCATCTTACCCGTTGGCAGATCAACCATACCATAGGAGAGGTGATACAGCGCTTCGGCATACGTCCGACCTAACTTGCGCAGAATGGCGAACAGTACATTGAAATGGTAATCCTGCTCATTACCAACCACCCAAATCTGGCGGTTATTATGAAAATCCTGGTACTTCAAATCCGTTGTGCCGAGATCCTGAGTCATGTACACCGATGTACCATCGGAGCGCATCACCAGCTTCTGATCCAGGCCCTCTTCGGTCAAATCAATCCAGACAGAACTGTCATCTTTCCGGTAAAAAACACCTTTCTGAAGCCCTTCTTCGACAACTTCTTTCCCTAACAGATAGGTATTCGATTCGTAGTAGGTTTTATCGAAACTAACGCCGATTCGTTTATAGGTGGCATCGAAACCAGCATACACCCAGGCATTGAGCTGACTCCAAAGAGCGACTGTTTCAGGGTCACCCTTCTCCCAAAGGCGCAGCATCTGCTGAACTTCGAGCATGAGTGGAGCCTTCTTTTCCGCTTCTTCTTTCGGGGTGCCCTGCCCTACCATCTCTTCGATCTGCGCTTTGTACGCTTTATCGAAAAGCACATAGTATTTCCCAATCAGGTGGTCGCCTTTCATACCCGCTGATTCTGGCGTTTCGCCATGGCCCGATGCATCGGTTCCAAATAGCTTGTAAGCCAGCATGGATTTGCAGATATGCACACCCCGGTCGTTAACGATGCAGGTTTTCACCACATCATAACCGTTCGCGGCCAGAATCTTGCTGACCGAATCACCCAGGAAATTATTGCGTAAATGACCAAGGTGAAGGGGCTTGTTGGTGTTCGGCGACGAAAACTCAACCATCACCGACTGCTCTTTTGTGGGAAGTATACCGAAGTTCGGATTAGCGACTATATCATTCAACAGCCCAACCCAGGCCGTATCGGCAATACTTATATTCAGGAAGCCCTGAACTACATTGAACGCGCTGACAACTGTACTGTTTTTCAATAGCCAGGCACCAATTGCCTGCCCAATCTGTGCGGGAGCCTGTCGGAGAGCTTTGGTGAGTGGAAACGTTACAAAAGTGTACTGTCCTTCAAACTCTTTTTTAGTCGGCGTAAGCTGTACGTCGCAGGAATTGCCGGGATAGAGTTCGGCGATTGACCGTGTAATATCGGTTTCTACTATTGATTGAATATCCATTTCCTACAAAAGTACGAAATGTAGCGCTTATGTATATGTAGCGTGGACATCCTGTCCGCGTTACTACGGCTTCAATACGGTGGTTTCTTCAGCAACAGACTTTACTTTTTCTTTGGAGAAATACACTGGAAAATACTTGTTTTCGGCCCAGATCGGAAATAGGTCGCCGTAGTGCGGGCTATCGGGGTTTCCCGACTGACCGGGGGTATTGATCCCGAGCGTTTTATCCCAGTCTTCGGTATCGACCAGAATTCGGAACGATGCGCCGTGCGTTTGATTAAGATTGGCACTGGTTGCATTCACGGTTTCAGCATAGCCCCCCCGAACCGCTGGACCAAGGTTAATTTTCTTCCGCATCGCGTTATCAACCAGGTTACTAAGCGGATGTGTAATGGTAATATGCTTGTTCTTAGTTTGACCATATACCCACTTAGTCATGTCGCTACCGAGTCGCTCGGTGAGTTCGGCCACAGCACGATCCATACACAAAAGCAACAAACTATTACGAGTAGCCGTCGGAGTAAGAAGTGCATCAATTACCCGTTTCGATGGAAAACTTGTCAGATAAGGTTGGGCTATTTCCGGCACTTTCTGCTGGTAAATTGCCAATTTTAGTTGCCCCTCCCAGGCCACATAAATAGAAGCTGCAATCGAATTAGGATCAAGTTTATAATCCCATCGACGCAGGTATTCTAAAGCCTGCGCTGTCCGGTCAATAGGCGACGACAAGTTTTTCACTAAAGGGACCAATGTCCGGGCAGGAATGGACAGATAATCTGCCTGCAAAGCCATAAAATCCACCAGAGTTTTGCGTTTCCCATCGCTCAGTACTTCTTCAATACGGTGCGCCCGACTCGGTGAAGCCCATGTCCAGCCAACCGCATCGCGATGAGGAAAATCGATAGAAGTTAGGTTATTGTTTGCCGTTGCTACGTAGCCTTCGGGAGGGTTTAACTTATTTGGAAGTTGAAGAATAGGAAGGTAACCATCCCATTCAAATCGGCCATCACCTGGCACTGGAACCAGTCCTGTGAAATTCTTGCGAATCGGTGCTAAACCTACTGCCTGCCAACCAATTGTTCCCGTCCTGTCCGACCAGATCATGTTCTCACCCGGCACCCGACTATAGGTACATGCCTGCCGAAATTCCGTCCAGTTCTTCGATTGGTTCATCCGTAAGCTTGCCAGATAAGGAGCGCAACCTGTTTCGAGCCATCCTGCCCGAATAGCATACGCTTTGTGATGTTGTATATCCTCAAATACAACCGGCCCGTGACGCGTATATTTTAGCTCAGCCCGAACCGATTTCCCATCTTTCATCGGAATCGTTTCGAAGAGCGTTTTCATATTTTCCCAGCTATAGCTCGCTCCTTTACCTTTATAGCGGTATTGATTGGGGTTTGCCGGGTTTGTATCGTAAACGTACAGATCTTCGTTATCAGTCTCAAAAATCGTTAAACCCCAGGCCCCATAGTCGTTGTGACCGATTGAAATACCAGGTAAGGTTGGTTCACCTGCTCCAACTACATTCCAACCCGGCGCGTTTAGATGCACCCAGTACCGGAGCGAGGGAGTCGATTGTGAGCGGTGCGGATCGTTGGCCAGCATTGGGTATCCACTCGCCGACTTGCTACCCGAAATAATCCAGTTATTCGAACCAACGAACTGTTTTTCTGTCTCAAACCAGTCATCTACTGATTTATTGGATCGGCTCGCTTCGTCTTCATAGGCTTTGGCTAATTTGCCATTAAATTTCAACGGCAAGCGAAAGGCCTCGTAGATTCCCAGGATTGGCTGAAACAGTTCCTCACCATTCACGTGAAGTGTCAGATCCGGCTCACTCGGTTTCGACGCGGGATGAAACCATTGCAGTTCGCGAAGTTTTTCGGGGCCGATCAGTTTAACCAATCGACCATAATTCAGCTCATCACGAACATTGCCCAAGAGCCCCTGATGCCGACTAATCACAACTTCGGGCGTCCAAAAAGCGGGTTTTGTGTTAAGGACCCGAAACTCAAAGGGTAGCTTTTCGGGCGTTTTCAGTATTTCGGTAATGTAGGCATTGATTCCCTCGACAAATGCTCCAACGATCTGTGGACCATGTGGATGGTAGTGAAGCAGTTCTTTATTGATATCTCCCCGAAATCGAAACAGTCGTGTACCAATATCACGTTTGGTTTCCTGCGGACCAAGCAGTTCAGCAACGGTACCGGTAGCCTGCCGACGCCAGATTTCCAGTTGAAACAAACGGTCCTGAGCAGCAGAATACCCTTGCGCAAAAAAAAGATCGTGCTCGTTTTTGGCGTAAATGTGGTTGACACCCCAACGATCTCGGATAATTTCGACGGGTTGCTGCAAGCCCGTCATTTGTCTTGTTTGAGAATTACAACTAATTGGCAAAAAAGCAATAATCAGGCAAAGTAGCTGGCGCATAGGCTTATATTCTACCCTGAACATACGAATTTTTACCATTCGTTCGACGGCATCTGGCAAGCTAAAACCCTTAATGAGGCTCCGGATGCTCTAGTGTCAACGTAACTTCGGCCACACGCCCACCACTTAACTGGCGCGCCTTTGTATAGGCCCGAAACACAAACGGTATTATTGACGGAACAACACCCTTCTAAATCCCTATCAACCAACTCATCAGCAGTGCATTCTCTAGTTCACTAAAAAAGGGGGCAGATTCGATAATCTGCCCCCTTTTTTAGTGAACTAGAGAATGATTACCCTTTTGTACTACTCAAATACGTTTTGTTGCCATTCTTGTTAATATAATATTTACCACCCCGTGGGCCGGTCATCACTTTCTCGCCATTAGGGCCTTTTTTTGACGGGTCAACGGGCGCATTGTAATCGGCGGGGGTTGCTTTTTCTTCTTTCACAGCGGGTGTAGATCCTTTCGCCGTTTTACTTAATTTATCGTCTTTTAGACCTGTATTATCTGCCTTCTTCGCTGCTTTATCCACTTTCGCGTCGGTAGTAGTAGCTCCCTTATCAGCAGCATCCTTTTTAGCGTCTTTAGCCGCTCTCACCTTCGCCATCTTCTCATTCATAGCAGCCTGTTTAGCAGCATCAGTCGTCGCATCTGCGGTGCTTTTTGATTCTGCTTTAGTCGCTTTGGCGGCATCCTTAGTGGCTTTCTTATCAGCCTTAGCTTGATCTTTAGCCGCTTTGTCAGCATCGGTCACTGCATCTTTTTTAGCATCTTTTACGGCGTCTTTAGCTGCTTTTTTCTCCGCTTTGGCAGCTGATTTAGCCGACGCATCGGCATCGTTCTGTTCTTTCTTCGCTTTATTTTTCGACGATTTATCGTCCTGAGCCACACCATCAAACATAACCAGCATGCCGAGAGCAAGGCATAGTATTGAAAGGGTCTTTTTCATAGTAATCGGATTGGGGTTTATGATAAAATAAGAAACTTTGGCTCTTATGACGGAAAGATGAGCATAAAATCACGGTTCTGTCACTAAAAATAACTTAAATTTTTCTTAAATTTGATAGTAGGATAGTAGTCTGCAATCGGTCACCAACAGCTGTTTAACTCGTCTTAGCTTTGTCTGTTTTCCCGATGCTTAACCTACTCAGAAAGACGCAATGATTAGTACAAATCCGTCTCGTACGCTCACCCCAGCCGATTATCTCAAGCGTTATTATGGTTATGATCGCTTTCGCCCGATGCAGGAAGCAATCATTCAGTCCATTCTGAGCGGTCGCGACACGGTGGTCCTGATGCCAACCGGCGGAGGAAAATCCGTTTGTTTCCAGATTCCGGCCCTCATGCTCCCCGGCTTAACGGTTGTCGTTTCGCCCCTGATCGCGCTCATGAAAGACCAGGTAGGTGCCTTGCATATGAACGGTATCCAGGCGGCTTTTTATAATAGTACCCAGACCAGTCGCGAGCAGCGCGATATTGAAGACGATTGCATTAGCGGGAAACTCAAACTACTCTACGTTTCACCCGAAAAATTGCTGACGGAGTCATTTTTTCATTTTCTGCAACGAGTCAACCTTTCCCTGTTCGCCATTGATGAAGCGCACTGTATTTCATCTTGGGGGCACGATTTCCGACCTGAATATACGCAACTGCATATTCTGAAAGAGCAGTTTCCTACCGTTCCGACTATTGCACTCACAGCCACTGCCGATAAGCTCACTCGCAACGACATTGCCACGCGGCTCGGCATGAACGACCCGGCCGTATTTGTCGATTCGTTTAACCGTAAAAACCTGAGTTTGCAGGTATTACCCGGTCAGAATCGGATTCAGCAGATTGTCCGATTATTACAGCAGAAACCCGATACATCGGGCATTATTTACTGCCTCAGCCGAAAATCCACCGAATCGCTGGCCGCTAAGTTGCAGGAGAAAGGGTTCAGCGCTGCGTTCTATCACGCCAAAATGGACCCTGATGATCGGTCGAAAACTCAGGAAGCTTTCCTGCGCGACGATGTGCGTATTATGTGTGCGACGATTGCCTTTGGTATGGGTATCGACAAGTCTAATGTACGCTGGGTGATTCATTATAATATGCCCAAAAATATCGAGAGCTTTTACCAGGAAATCGGACGGGCAGGGCGCGACGGGGCAGCAGCCCAGACAGTTCTCTTCTATAGCTTTGCGGATGTAGCAACCTACAAAGAGATGCTGGCCGAAAACAATCCGGCTAATCTTGGCTTACAACTGGCCAAGCTCGAACGGATGCAACAGTATGCCGACGCCCACACATGCCGACGTCAGATCCTACTCTCGTACTTTTCGGAAGACCTTCCCGAACCCTGCGGTAACTGTGATGTGTGCCGAGATCCAAGGATTACCTTCGATGGTACTATTCTGGCTCAGAAAGCGCTGTCGGCCATGATTCGTACAGGCGAGCGAGTTCCGATGAATTTATTGATTGATATTTTGCGCGGTTCACGAAGCCAGCAAGTAATGCAGGGTGGCTACGATCAGGTGAAAACGTATGGTGCAGGTAAAGACCTTAAGTTCGAAGACTGGCGAAACTATATACATCAACTCATTAACATTGGCGTCATTGAAATAGCCTACGATCAGCACTATGCGCTTCGCCGGGGCATTCTGGCTGATCAGGTATTGTACGGTGGCCGAAAAATTGATTTGGTGCGGCCCGACGATGCGCCCAAACCAGTGGTCGAGAAAACGAAGACCAAAACCGAAACCCAGCGCGACGATCTGTTCGAGCGGCTCCGTGTTCTGCGCAAACAACTTGCCGATGAGCAGAACGTACCTGCCTACGTTATTTTTACAGATACAACCCTCGAAGACATGGCCCGTCAGCGGCCAACCACGCCCGATGCATTACGGAATGTAAGTGGCGTAGGCGAACGCAAACTCCAACTGTTTGGAAAGCAGTTTCTGAGTGAGATTCTCGACTATGTACGGAGTCGGGTGCAGGCCGGAGAAAAACCCAAAGGATCGACCCAATTAGTAACCCTCGATTTGTATAATAATGGTCTTACGATTGACCAGATTGCAGCCGAGCGACAACTCACAACCGGGTCTGTTGCGAGCCATTTAGTACAGCTTTCAAAATCGGGCTACGATATTGATTTAGTCTCACTTATTGACCCCACAGATCGGCGTGAAATTGAAAAGGCCATTGCCGCTGTTGGTATAGAAGAAGGGCGTTTAAAGCCTGTTTTCGACTATTTAGGAGGTCGGTATGACTATGGCAAACTGACGCTTGTCATGGGGCTATTGTAAAGATAAAATCCATTTTTCCACTGGACCGTTGGATAATTCTTAGGGAAATAGTTGGTATATACCACAGAATCAGTTAAGTTCGTATTCTAGTAGTAATCAAGCCCGTTATATAAAGACGGGTTTTGTTGTCTATATGTATCACAACAACTAATGTAATTTTGATAAAAGAAGTAAGTTTTTCACTGCTCATGGCCGCCGTAAAAACGGGGCCGGGTGTCGTTACAACGACTCATCCGTTCTCCATTTTCACCTCTGACACGAGCCGAATTCTTCCCTCAAACGGTCTCAACAATCCTGAATTATTAGTCGTCGATTCGACCAAACGTTTGTTTCCTATTTACTTCTGCGGAGAAGAAGTACCGGTTAACGAACGCAAAGTATCGCGTCGATGGGCACAAACATTACGTACGTATGGCGCACAGGAAGAATTTCTATTTGACCTTCGTGCTCGCGCGGCCGAGTTCTTCCCGATCATTGACCCAATTCTCCGCAAATACAAAATCCCCCGCGATTTTCGGTTCATGCCGCTGGCCGAAAGTGCGTTAGATAATCGTAGTGTATCGTACCGAGGGGCCGCTGGTTACTGGCAAATTATGCCTGGTACAGCCCGCGAATTAGGTTTGAAAGTAAATGGCAGCGTGGATGAACGCCTGAATCTGGAAAAATCAACGATTGCGGTCTGTCGCCATTTACACCAGCTTTATCGGGAATTAGGTTCCTGGACATTGGTAGCAGCAGCTTACAATGGTGGCATCACGCACGTCATGAACAAAATGGAACAGCAGGGCCAAACAAGTTATTATCGGCTCCGACTGCATCGCGAAACAAGCCATTACCTATTCCGGATTTTGGCGTTTAAAGAATTATTGACGAACCCACGCCAGTATGCCCTCCTATTGCGCGGTTCAACAATTGCCGAGCTAACCAAGCCGCTCCCCAGTTGGCATAAGCCGTTAGCGCTCCCGAAAAAAATTAAGGATGCGCCAACCATCGAACTGGTTGATGAAGATTATACTGATCCTACCTGGGGCCCACGCCCAAATACCGCGTTAACTAAAGCTCCATCAGATACAGATCAATTAATTGCGGATGCTGCATTGGCTAAAAATACGCCTAATGCTCCGGCCGCCGACCTGGAAAAGCAAGGCCAACATTTGCCCATTAAGAAACTTATGATGGGATTGATGGTTCTTCGATTCCGTCGACCTCGGTTTTTACAATGGAAAAAAGGAGAAGGAATTCGCCCACTTCACTTCTGGGACTGGTTATAAGCTACTCATCACTGCTATTACAAAACACAAAAGCCACTCTCATCGAGTGGCTTTTGTGTTTTGTAATGCAACAGTCTACACTAAAAAAAGAAGAGTAATATATTGTTACCATAGACTAACTATTGAGTCTAAACAGATAACCCATAAATTTATTTTTGCTCTTTAATGAACTTGTTATCTTCTCTTTCTCTAACGACTGGACTGATAGTAACAAGTGTTTCTAATCTCCCTTGTTTGCTCCACACCCCAGCAGATAGGCCATTTACGCCCTATACCACAGTTACTAAAGTTGTTGATCCTGGCCTGACCAGAATGTTGCCTCCGGTCTATTTTTGTGGCGAATCTGTCCCGTTGCATGAAGAAGCCGTTGCCCGTCGGTTAGTATCTGCTTTGGCACGGAATACGAACCAGAATCGGGTATTTTATCGTATCCGACAACGGGCGGCCGTGTTTTTTCCGATTATTGAGCCCATTCTATCCCGGCACCGTATTCCACTGGATTTCAAATATTTACCTCTAGTCGAAAGTGCACTGACGGGCATGGCTGTATCGCCCAAGGGGGCCGTAGGATATTGGCAGTTTATGCCTGCCACGGCTCGTGAGTTAGGCTTAACTATTCAGCCTGGTTATGACGAACGGCAAAATTTAGTCAAATCAACCGATGCAGCCTGCCGATATCTGCGGTATCTGTACAATCGGCTAGGTTCCTGGACGCTAGCAGCTGCAGCTTATAATAATGGCATTGGGGCGTTACTGGGTAATATTCGCAGGCAGCAGCAACGAGACTATTATTACCTGCGCCTGAACGCCGAAACAGGTAAATATCTCTATCGCATTCTAGCGTTTAAAGAGCTGTTTTCCAACTATAAATCGTACGATCATCTTATTCCAGAGCGGATGATGGCTTATTTGAGCGAGCCCCTCATACCCGGATCAGATCAGCAGGAAGATGAAGTACTTCTGCCAGAAGTGATTATGGAAGAAGCTACCAAGCTGGCTGTAAACACGACCGTACAGGAAACATTGAAGCCAACTGATGGACAAACAGTCGACTTACCACTCCCAAACGCAGCCGATGTTTTTCGGGGAGGTATCAAGGCTAAGCTGATTGAGTCGGCTGGTGTAGAACGAGGCCAGGTGTGGGTGTTTCATCTTACCCGCAATGGCATGGCCGATGGTAAGCAAGTTGAAGAAGGAGATGTTTTGTATGCGATTGTAGAAGATGTTGATCCCAAAACCGAGAAAATCTATTTACGAGCCGACCGACTTTATTCGGCCAGTGAAAAACATACGTACACCATGAATCTGTCGGCCATTGATGCATCAACAGGCCGTATTGGCATTAAACTGCCCGATGTAGATCAAATAAAAGCAGGCTGGATTCTAACCTGGAAAACGTTGTGATTTGGTGGAGTGGTGAAGTAAGTGTAGTAGGTGCAGTGAGTGGAATAGGTTAATCAGTCACCTACGCACTACACCTACTCCACCAATCACAAACTGAACTAAACCCTAAATGCGATTCGTTGTCTATTGATCTGACCAACAGCTTTTTATTTTGATAGTAGGCACTAGATGCATTATACTCTTGTTTCTGAGCATTTTATCGTTTGGATCATTTGCCATAGCACAGAAAAAAGCAACTTCTGGAAAAACCACACCAATTCATAAAGCAATAGCCCGACCTCGCTCATTAAGCGACCCACAGCGATTGCATTTTTGTGGTGAGGTCGTTCCGACCGAGCAGGGAGAGGTATCGGCTAAGTTAGCATTTGCGCTAGCGAGTAGTTCAGGTTATATCCGTCACTTAAATGGTCTCAAAGCACGTTCGGCACCATTTTTTGCGATTATAGAGCCCATTCTTCAGAAGTATAATATCCCAACCGATTTTAAATATCTGCCACTTATCGAGAGTGCCTGGCAGTCGAATGCGGTATCGTCAGCAGGGGCAATTGGCTACTGGCAGTTCATGGACGACACGGCTCAGGACATGGGACTTTCCATAGCGCCCGGCAATGATGAACGTACCGATCTTCTTAAATCGACAGAAGCTGCCTGCAAATACTTAACGTTTCTCTATCGCAAGCTAGGTTCCTGGACACTTGTAGCAGCTGCCTATAATGGGGGCGTGGGCATGGTCCAGCGTAAAATCACGAAATCGGGCCACCGCGACTATTATGCCATGACCATGAATCCCGAAACAGGCTACTACCTATACCGGATTCTGGCCATGAAAGAGTTGTTTACGAATCCATCCTACGGCCTTGGCTCAGTCGGTACAATGTTGGCCTACTCAGGTAACTTGTATGAACAGGAACGCGAACAGGCACGCCGTATGGGTTGGCTCCAGGACGATGAGCCTGAGCCAGCAGGCATTCCGATTGAGTCGTTACACGATTCAGGTAAGCCGACTCAAAATGAAGCGATGGTCATGGACAGTCTGCTAACAGAGTTGCTTAAAAATAAGCCAACTTCTGTTCCCGTCTTTGTAGGTGACGTAACTACCCGTTTGGTGCGCGCCGGCCTACCTAAAGTGGGTCAAAGCTGGACGTTTGCACTGACAGAGGACATTCAGATTGGCGATGATGCGCTGAAAACTGGCGATATACTCTATGCCATTGTCGATGATGTAGACACGCGCGGTAATTTATTCCTACGAGCAACCAAAGCCGTTTCGGCTCAGGAGAACATCACTGTTTCACTCACCTTATTAGCCATGAATCCCGCAACTGGTTTAGCAGGTATTCCCCGTCCAAAAGTTATAAAACCCGGCTGGGTGGTGCAGTGGAAACTATAACCGGGATTTAGCAGATTTATGGATTTACGAGATTTTGTTTTTAAACAGATTCGCGTCTTTGACGCGCAAACAAAATCTCGTAAATCCATAAATCTGCTAAATCCCGGTTCTGAATCACCATCCCTCAGGCTCCAAAATCGGCACATTACCATAAGTAGCCCGGCAATCGCCATCCGGGATGATCTGACTACTGATAAAACTTAATAAGGCCGAATAGAACACCGCACTTGGAAAACTCTGCTGTCTGTAGCGTCGTCGGGTAATGGAGGTTACGGCAAAGTAACCTCTGGCTAAATCGGAGGGATCGCTGGTGTTGACCAGATTACCCGTTACGGGTGCGGGTAACGGATCGAAAATGCTACCAGTTCGGGCGTTTTGTTGCTGATAGAGTTTCCAGAACTGATAATTGGCTTGAGTAATGCCATATTGCTGAACCTCAACCAACTGCGGCCCAACTGCATAAATGGGGACCTGCAAGACAAACCGACCTCGAAGCGGGTTTCCATTAATAGCCTCATCACTATACACATTGACGATATCGTTCGACACACTAACCCAACAGCGGGTGTTACAGCGCGTTGGATTACCCAAACTACATGGCACCCCCATTGACAAACGAGTGGTATATCCATAAGCAGACCAACGATAGTAGTTTTGTTCATTTGCGGGATCAGTGGTATTTACAGCATATGAGAGCGCATAGGGAGTAACGATGCTGCCTGTTTTAATCAACGTCGCCGAAACACTATCGATTACGGGCACAGCAGGCATACGTTCCGATTTTGTCACGTATCGTTTACCATCGGCCAATACTACACTCAAACTATAGGCCCGTCCCACTTGCCCGCGAAAAGTTGAATCGGTCGTTTGATATAAACCCAGCCCCATCGACACAAATCGCGCTGAACGGCCCTGATCATCAGCAACGGTAACCTGGGCCTCTTTAACGTACTGATCATTCACATTTTGTCCGCCTGTACCACCATATTTACCCGTGTAGGTAAGCCGCACGGTATAAGGTGGAGCTTCGTTAGTAATCTGGCCCTCAACCACCAAACGGGGTTCTTCAGTGCGAATAGGTAAGTCCACCTGATCGATGCAGGCTGCAACTAAAACACTGGTAAGAAGAATAACGAAGAGCCGGTACATAACTAGAAATAGAAATTGTAAGCGATAGACGGAATCATTGTGCCGAATACCGACAGCCGGTACGATTCTGTTCGCTGGTTATAACGGGTGAAGTAAATCGAGTACGGGTTTTTGTGGGCGTAAACATTATAAATACCCAGTGTCCAGATACCGTATCGCTTTTGTGATTTATTGAAACGGGTATCTTTTGAGAAGGCCACGTCTAAACGATGGTAGTCGGGAATACGGTCGGCATTTCGACGGGAGTAGTCCTGCACAACATCGCCGTTATACGTATACTGCCCGTCTGGATAGGTGGCTGGTACACCCGTGTAGTACACGAAGTTTGTCGAAAATGTCCAGTTGTGCGACATTCCCCAACGGGCTTGCATATTAAGCGTATGTGGCCTATCGATATAAGATGGGTAATAGTCGCCACCATTAATACGAAGCTCATCGAAAGGCGTTTGTACCGCAATCAGCGAGCGGGCGTAGGTATAATTGAATTGGCCTGTCAGCCGCCCCGTATTCTTGCTTAACCCAAACTCAACACCATAGGCGCGTCCAGCAGCATGTAAAAGTGCTGTTTCGAGTTTCGGGTTTAAAATCAGGTTGGCCCCATAACGATAGTCAATCTGGTTCTGAAGCCGTTTGTAATAGCCTTCCACACTTATCTCAAATGCATTATCCTGCAAATTCTGAAATAGGCCCAACGATACCTGATCTGCAATCTGAGGTGGTAAATAACGGTCGCTCAATTTCCAGAAATCGAGTGGTGTAATAGCGGTTGTGTTCGAGATAAGGTTCAGGTATTGGCGCGTTCGACCTGCGCTGGCTTTAAGGGCCGTATTTTTAGCGATTTGCACCCGTAAGGCCAATCGAGGTTCAAAGCCCCCATATGCCTGCGCCACTTTCCCACTGCTATATTGAACCGAATCAACAACAGTTTCGGGAGATGGGGGCAAATTTTCTGCATAGCCATAAACGGTTTGTGGTCCCAAAAGGGCAAAAGCCGAATACCGCAGACCGGCCATTAATGTAATGCTGGGCGTTAACTCCCATTCGGTGTTGACATATGCCCCAAGTTCCCGGCCTCGTTCAGGATTAACTTGCCTGGCATTGATACTGGAGTTTTCACCCATTGGTTGAATAGCCCCCGTCTGATTTCCATACAGAATCGCATTGACGCCAAACTGAACTTTAAATGACTTATTTACGGTGTAAAACACATCTGCTTTACCCTCCTTCTGCTCAATGTGCGAGGTAAAGCGGAAGTTAAGATTAGGCGAAACCCCATCTACGTTCAGGAAATAACCGCTGTAAAGGGCCGACAGATTAACTTGCAGACCCGGACGAACGAGGTAACTCCAGCGACCTGTCAGCACATTCGAGTGCCAGCCATAGAGCGTATCTCCTGGAAATCGGAAATTATCCTGACTCCGATAGGCCGACAGGGAAATCGTGTTCTGTTCGTTGGGGGTATAAGTTAGTTTGATGTTACCATCGTAGAAAAACGCCCGGCTATTTTTGACACTGGCCGACGGGAATGACTGGAGCAAATAGTTAGGAAAAGCGACGCGCCCACCTGCCAGCAGCGTTAGTTTTTTAGAGATGGGCCCATCCACTACAGCCCGCACACTCACCGGACTCAACCCACCTGACACCCGCCAGCCATCTTTATTCCCATTGCGGGTACTCATCAACAACAACGATGATACCCGTCCGCCATATTGCGCCGAAAAAGCCCCTTTGTTCAGGCTTACGTCCTGCACCATATCGGGGTTGATGTTCGTGTAGAAACCAAGCAAGTGCGAGGTATTGAACAGAGGAGCCCCATCGACCAAAACCAGATTCTGATCGGCACGCCCGCCACGAACGTTGAAGCCGCCTGCTCCTTCACCCGCCGTAGTCACCCCTGATTGTAGTGTGAGGGCTTTTAAAATATCGGGTTCTCCCAAAACGACTGGCATGCGCTTCAGTTCGGGCATACTGATGAGAATCTGCCCCATCTGCACATCCTTAATATTCTTATCCTTGCGCGTTGCCCGTACGTCTACTTCTTCCAGATCGGTCGAGCGAGGTTGAAGAAAATACTCGACTCGCTTGTTGAAATCCAGCACAACTGTTTCCCGGCCTCGAAAATACCCAACCGCCGAAACATAAATGGTTAGAACGCCCGGTGGGTGAGTAAGCGCAATGACACCTGCACTATCGGCACGCGCGCCCAATTTTGTTTCAGCAACGAGCAGACTGGCACCCGGAATTGGTTTTTTAGTAATACCATCGCGCACAACGACGCTCAAACGAAGCCGCTGTTGGGCTATTACTGATGAAGAAAACGCAAACAGACAGCAGAAACAAAGCAGGGTGAGCCGCAACTTCATAAGGCCGAGTAATGGAATAATCTATGAAAAGAACCGTAAGCTACAAAAAGGTTGTCATTGTGGCCTATTTACCCCAGAATCAATTAACTAATTTTTAATTAGCTTGCCTTATCTCTTGCCAGTGCTTTCCGGTAGGTATCTATGGCACGTTGACGAGCTATAGTGTGCTCAACTATGGGCTTCGGATAATTCGGCTGGTCAATTTCAGGAACCCAATGACGAATATAAACCCCTTTCGGATCGAACTTCTTAGCTTGTAGAGTTGGATTGAAAACTCGGAAATAGGGTGCCGCATCAGTGCCCGACCCAGCGGCCCACTGCCATCCCCCATTATTGGCAGCGAGATCATAATCCCGAAGCTTTTTACCAAAATAGGCCTCACCCCAGCGCCAGTCAATCAGCAGATGTTTGCATAAAAAACTGGCCGTGATCATCCGAACGCGGTTGTGCATCCAACCAATAGTATTTAACTGGCGCATCCCGGCATCTACGATCGGGTAGCCCGTTTGTCCCTGACACCACTTCTCAAACTCGTCTTCATTATTACGCCACTTGATCTGGTCATACTCGCGTCGAAAGGAGTGCTTTTCAACGTGCGGGAAATGGTCGAGTACCTGAAAGTAAAAATCACGCCAGCAGAGTTCGTTCAAAAACGTCTTATCATTGGCTGCTTTGGCCTGACGGGCCAACTCCCGGATACTAATCGTGCCAAATCGCAGGTGTATCCCCAATTGACTCGTTCCGTGTGGCAGAGCGGGAAAATCACGTGTTTTAATATAGGTATCAAGCAATTCGTCAGGTACGGTTCGGGCTGGAAATGAATCGCCTACCGGCTCAAAATTCATCTCCTTCAAGGTGAGCTTTTTTTCAGGTTTAGCCTTACAGAATTGTCTAAAGTACGTTTCTGTTGGATACGACTTCAGATAAAAATCGCTCAGCTTCTCACGCCACTTACGACTATAGGGCGTGAAAACGGTGTACGGTGTTTTTTTGCCGGTAAGCACCTCATCTCCCTCAAAAATCACCTGATCCTTACTGGTATGAAGCTCAATACTATGCTCGTTCAGCAGTTTATTAATGGCCTTATCCCGTTCTTTGGCGTATGTTTCATAGTCATGATTGGTGAATACCTCGGCTATGGTATACTTCGAGAGAAGTTCTTTCCACACGTCAATGGGTTTGCCATACCGAACGAGCAAGGTCGACCCCATTTTGGCTAATTCATCTTGCAAGCGACTAACCTCCTGAACCAGAAATTCAACCCGACGGTCATGCTGGTCATCCAGGTCATCGAGAATAATCTGGTCGAAAATAAAAACAGGAAGGACAGGACGACCGCTTTTAAACGCGTGGTATAAAGCAGCATTATCATGCAGACGCAGATCGCGCCGGAGCCAAACCAGCGAGATTGGTTCAGACATAGGTTCAGATGGATTTGATTTGTTTATCGGCTAACTCGTGGTGGATCGAAAAAGTTAAGGCATAAAAAAAGTCAGCGACTATCAGAAGCTGCTGACAATCGCTGACTATCTATCTGAAACTAGCTTCACTAAGGTTTAAAACGAAGCCGAACAGTATGTACCTGTTGGGCAAATTCGCTCAAATCGTTCTGATAACCTTTTAGTTTAATACCGGTCAGTTGGCGAAGTAATTCACTATTAAGCTGTTCATTCTGACTAAAAACCTCTACCTGGCATAGTTCATTTGCAGAGTTTACCCGGAATTGCACAACAACAATACCTGCCTGTTGAGTCGACTTGAGGGCATCCGGGTAAGATATGTACTTCGACAGTTGTTGCTCCAGAGTCGCTTTAGCGGCTTTCGGTTTGTGCGTAGTGATCGGCGCAGCGTAGGCTTGCGTTGCCAGGAAGCCTACCAGCATGAGAAGAGTAAAATTCTTTTTCATGACTTCAAATGAGTTAAGTGATAGAACAACGCGCTCTCGACTCAAATTACCCGGGAGCTTTTGATAACTAATATTAAGCAAATATTATGTCAATATTAAATTTGTGTTATCATTTTCATTCTTCGACTTAATCAATTAGCTGTCAAGCTATTCGACGATATTTAATGGATTAATTATTATATTTCGAATTTCCCTTATTTTCAATACAAAATATACTAATACCTTATCTTGATAAATCAATATTCAGAATATTATTTTTCCACTTCAATGTTAACTAAATGTTAAGAGAATATTGATTTTTTATTGTTGGTAGCCTGCAAAAGAAAATAACTAGAACCCACAGAGCTGTTTTTTGACATTTGCCAGTAACTAAGGGTGCCTAAAACAAGAAAAGTCCGGAAGCAGCTTCCGGACTTTTCTTGTTTTAATTCTATGTATCTATCAGGCAACCTCTAACTCACGGTCGCCTTTTCGGGAACGGGAACGATCGGTCGGTTGAATACGTAGCAAAATACGCTTTTTGATGCGCATCCAACGCTCGTAGAGTTTCGATTCCTTCAGGAAATTCCATTTTTCGTCTTTCTCCTCTTTCTTATGCTCTTCAGGATCGTAAAGCATACCTGTGCAAAGGCAGTGTTTCCGATTGGTACGCGTCAGAATATCGAAATTAGCGCAGGTCTGGCATCCTTTCCAGAACGACTCATCACCAGGCAACTCGCTAAGCGTAACGGGTTGATAGCCCAGATCGGAGTTGATCTTCATAACGGCCAGGCTGGTTGTAATACCAATAATCTTGGCCGTTGGGAACATTGTCCGTGAGAGCTCGAACGCTTTGGCTTTAATATGTGTAGCAATGCCACTCTTACGATAGCTGGGATGGACAATCAGGCCCGAGTTGGCCACGAATTTGCCGTGCTCCCAAGTTTCGATGTAGCAAAATCCTACCCACTCGCCCGATAGGGTCATGGCAATAATTGCTTTTCCTTCGAGCATTTTCTCCATCACATAAATGGGCGAACGTTTGGCGATACCGGTTCCCCGGGCTTTCGCACTTTCTTCCATTTCGCGGCAGATGGTTTCTGCTAATCGCAGGTGGTCTTCGTTAGCCACCTGAATAATGTATTGATCGTTGATTATTTCTGGGGTGATCATTGTCGTTTATTGGCGGTTGTGAAGCCGCGAAAACGGAGACAGCGTAATCCGAGCTGGTTTGTTGTGAATAGATAAAACGAGAAAAAAGACGGAAATAGTTTACCACATAGGCAAACAAAATGATATAGTCCTTTCGGACCTAAACCGAAATGGCGTAGTATGGAAGAAGGTCGGTAAGTAGACGAGCTTTGCCATTGGTTTGTGCGAAAACGCGGACAATGTTAGAGAGATTATCCGGGTCTTGCAATAAAATAACGGATTTTTTTCAGGATAGTTCGCCAACGGTCAAAACATACTAACTAATCGTTAAGCGAAATATCGTTACACTGCTAAAAATCAGGCATTCACATTAATTGAAAGGTCTAAAACTATCTAAACGGCCTAATTGACGCCTAGTGGCAAGTTCAGATTTTGGTGAGTAGCTTGCATCTCTACCGACCGTTCGTACTATGTTACATCTTCGCAAATCACTTTATCGTATCCTCGAAACTTCGGCAGGTAAGCGCCGGGGGATAAGTCTGGCCTTCAACCTGGTATTGATTACCATTATTACGCTGAACGCCATTGCCATCGTTCTTCATACTGTACCCGAATACAACCAACGGTTTGCGCGCTTATTTACAGATTTTGAATTGTTTTCAGTAGGTTTCTTTACAATTGAATATATCCTGCGCGTCTGGGTTAGTGTCGAAAATGAAAAATATCACCATTGGTTATGGGGGCGTCTGCGCTACATTTTCTCAACCAGCGCCCTTATTGATATTCTGGCCATTTTCCCATTTTACTTCTCGCTATTCGCTACCGATTTAGCCATTGTTCGGATTCTACGACTGTTCCGTATTTTCAGGCTATTTCGTATTTCGCGCTACTCGCACGCCTTTCGTCTGATTCAGAATGTAGTGAAAGAAAAGAAAGAAGAACTGATTCTTAGTACAATGCTGGTGGTTTTTATGCTCATTATTGTGTCGAGTGTTATGTATTATGTAGAGCATCCAGCCCAGCCCGATAATTTCTCAAGTATTCCGGCAACTATGTGGTGGGGGGTTACGGCCATGACAACAGTGGGTTATGGCGATATACATCCAATTACACCATTGGGAAAATTACTGGGTGGCGTCACAGCGATTGTAGGTATTGGCCTGTTTGCCTTACCAACGGGTATCTTAGTATCTGGCTTTAACGAGCATATTCGTGAGCACAAAACGCCCCGACGAAAGGTTTGCCCTCATTGCGGGAAGGAAATTTAGTGAAGTAGGTGGAGTTAGTGGAGTAGCCACTTCACCCAAACCACTAAATACCTTTTGCCTTTCATGCCCGACAGTACTAACTTGCAGTATGGAAAATTTCGTGGTCTCGGCCCGCAAGTACCGTCCCGCTACCTTCGACACCGTCGTGGGTCAGGAGCACATTACTACCACACTTAAGAATGCAATCAGAACCAATCACTTAGCGTCGGCATTCCTGTTTTGCGGACCACGTGGTGTTGGTAAAACGACTTGTGCCCGGATTCTGGCCAAGACAATTAACTGTCAAAACCTGACGACTGAAGGCGAAGCTTGCGATACTTGTGAGTCGTGCGTGAGCTTCAATCAGAACGCTTCGTTTAATATTCACGAACTGGATGCGGCCTCCAACAACTCAGTCGAAGATATTCGCAACCTGATTGACCAAGTCCGTTATCCACCCCAATCGGGCAAATACAAGATTTATATTATTGATGAGGTGCATATGCTCTCGTCGGCGGCTTTCAACGCGTTCCTGAAAACGTTGGAAGAGCCTCCCTCCTACGCCATTTTCATTCTGGCAACAACCGAGAAGCACAAAATTCTGCCGACGATTCTGTCGCGCTGTCAGATTTTCGACTTTAATCGGATTCAACCGGGCCATATTGCCAATCATTTGGCGAAGATTGCCGAGAAAGAAGGGATTACTGCCGAACCAGAAGCTCTCGACCTGATTGCTCAGAAAGCCGATGGGGGTTTGCGCGATGCACTGTCGATGTTCGATTTGAACGTAACCTTTGCTGCCGACCGGATTATTCGTTATAAAGAAGTGCTGGATAATCTGCATATTCTTGATTACGACTATTACTTCAAACTGACAAATTTATTGCTGGCGGGAAATCTCCCAAAAAGCCTCCTGACGGTCGACGAAATCCTGCGGAAAGGTTTCGATGGACATCAGTTTGTGGTTGGATTGTGCCGCCACTTCCGCGATTTGCTGGTTTGCAAAGATGCCGATACGGTGCAGTTGCTGCAAGTGACCGAAAACGTTCGTCGTCAATACCTCGACCAATCGGCCCAGGCGCCGATGTCGTTTTTATTGTCGGCACTGAGTCTGGGCGGCCAGTGTGACATGAATTATAAACAGGCTAAAGACCAGCGACTGCATACAGAATTGTGGCTGATGAAGCTGGCCAATCTGCGAAATCTGCTCAACTGGGAAGCACTGCCTGATTTGTCGCTCAATGGCGCACATAGTGGAGATGCATTAACAGTCGGTCAGGTGATCGCCGAAAAAAAAAACGCCAGTCCCCAATCACCGCCTGAAAACAACCAACTGACCGAAAATCATCCCATCACGAGCGAACCGGTGAATGGTTACTATCCCACACCACCTACGAATGGCAGTGATGTGGTGACAAATGGGATAGCTCATTCAAATGGCCATTCGACGGCAACAAACGGTATAGCAACGGTAGTGGCACCAGCGAGCATTCCTGAAACACCTAAACCGAAGCCTATTCCACCTACACGACCAGCGAGTAGTCGCCTGCGTCCGACGGTTGCCCTGACATCTGGCCCGATTCAACCTGTAGCCGATGCCGACGAAGTTCCAATTGCAGTAGCACAAACTCGCCCTGATAAGCCGTTTGACCTAGAGGAGTTACAGGAAGCCTGGGCAGCTTTTGCCAGGATTCGACGGGAGAAAAGCGATATTACCACTGAGCAGGTTGTGTTGAATCGCGATCTGACTCTCGATGGTACAACCATTCGCCTTAACCTCGACAATACACTACAGGTAGATTTCCTAACAGAGCTGAAACCCGACCTGTTGGGCTACCTCCGCAGCGAACTTCAGAACAGTCAGATTAAGATTGAGCATCAAGTGATTGTGCAGGAAGTGAAGAAAATGATTTATAGCTCCCAGGATAAATACAATTACCTCGCCGAGAAAAATCCCGCCCTGCATGAGTTGAGAAAGGTACTGAATCTGGAGGTAGATTATTGATATGTATGATATAGGATGTATGGCTGGCGCGAAATACATCCTATATCATACACCATACATATTATTTATACGCTTTCGCTTCGCGAATCAACGATTTATATTCGCCTACAGCAAGCGCTTTTTTATAGTAAACTCTGGCTTGATTTCGGTCATTTGCGCGAGCTGCTATACGAGCTAAACCTGCGTAGGCAAAAGCGCGATATTCTTTCGTATAAGCATCATTAGATGGCAATTTGAGCGCTGTCTGGTAGGCTTCAGTAGCTTCTTTGTCATCTTTGTCGGCCAGTTCAGCCAGCATTCCCGTAAACGTATTAAATGCCAGTGGCACTAATTTATTAGGCATCTGCTTTAGCCGCTGTACGTAAGGTCGAGCCTCTGCATAGCGGCCCGATAACAACAACGATTCAGCATAGGTCATGGCAAACAACGGATTATTAGGGTATTTGTCAACCAGATACTTCGTATAGATCGTGGCTCGGGCGGGGTTTGTTTCGTGTTTCATCAGCAGATGAGCCAAATAATAATTGGCCACCGGGCGCATAAATATCGCTTTGCGAGTCGACGTGTCCATTTGCTTGATTCCTAAGGCAATGTCTCCATCGGCAAAGAAAAACATGAACGGCTTGACAATTGGATGATCAATCGGGTACCGCTCGACGTAGTAATTATAAAGCCCGGTTGTAAAATAAAAATCCGGGTTTTTGTCCATCAGTTTGATCCCGTCCCGAAGGTAATTGTACGCCTTCTTCGATTCGCCAACGGCCTTTAGTGACTCACCCTGATTGTTATAGAGCGCTGCCATGTAACTATGACAGGTCAGCATAAAAAACACGGCTTCGGGGTCTTCTTCATTTTTGGCAAGCATTCGCTTTGACAATTGTAATGCCTGCCCAACCGTTTGCTCAAATTGCGCCGTAGCTGCTTTATTTTCTACTAAAGGCAAGTTTTGTATATCCAGTTGCGTAGCCCGCAAAATGAAAGCAATCGGGTGTTGCGGATACCGAGTCTGAAGTTGTCGAATCAGGTCATCGGCCTCCGCGAACTCAAGATTATAGATATCGTCTAAAGCTTTCACGATGGTCTGCTGAGCAACTGGGTCACTCATAACCTGGGCGGGAGCCAGCAGTGGTAAACAGAGGCAGAATAAGCTTAGAAAGGTACTTTTCAGAATGGACAAAGTAATAGTCGCAATAACGTTGTTTGATTCTATACAGTCGGAACTGTACTTTTGTTTGATGCGTATTATGTAACAAGGGCTTTACGCAAAAGATTCTTACTAATGATTCATTACGAACAGTTTGTTTTAGATAATGGCCTGCGGGTATTCGTTCATGAAGACTCGTCTACGCCAATGGCTGCAGTTAATATTCTCTATAATGTTGGTTCGCGCGACGAAGACCCAACAAAAACGGGTTTTGCTCACTTGTTCGAACACCTGATGTTTGGCGGTTCGCGAAATATTCCCAGCTACGATGAACCCTTGCAGAAAGTTGGGGGAGAAAATAATGCCTTCACCAGCCCCGACATCACTAACTATTATATCACCCTACCTGCAGCTAACCTCGAAACCGCATTCTGGCTTGAATCGGACCGGATGTTAAGCCTTTCGTTCGACCCACAGGTGTTGGATGTACAGCAAAAAGTAGTGATTGAAGAGTTTAAGCAGCGCTATCTAAACCAACCCTACGGCGATGTATGGCTTAAACTTCGTCCATTGGCATATCAGCAACATCCGTATCGCTGGGCCACGATTGGGAAGGACATTAGCCACATTGAAGACGCTACATTAGACGACGTTAAGTCGTTTTTCTTTAAATACTATCTGCCTAACAACGCCATTTTGGTGGTAGCTGGTAATGTGACGGTCGAGCAGGTGAAGCAGTTGTGTGCCAAGTGGTTTTCGCCGATTCCCGCGGGCGATCCATACATTCGCCAGCTTCCTATAGAGCCAAAACAAGTCGAAGCCCGGAAAATGGAAACATCAGCGAAAGTGCCGCTGAATGGGCTCTACAAAGCCTATCACATGCCCGGTCGTTTTGACGCCGATTTTTACGACGTCGACCTATTAAGTGATATGCTGGGCCGAAGTAAATCATCGCGGCTCTACCAGCAACTACTACGTGGCAATCCTATGTTCAGCAGCGTAAACGCTTATATCACAGCCTCCATTGACCCCGGCTTATTGGTGGTTCAGGGTAATCTTAACAAAGGTGTTTCGCTCGAGGAAGCCGATGCCGCAGTAGAAGCTGTTTTACAGGAATTCATAGATCAAACCGTTCCCGAGGACGAATTGGCTAAAGTAAAAAATCAGGCCGAAGCAACGCTGGCTTTCTCGGAAGTCGAACTATTGAACCGGGCAATGAACCTCGCCTATGCGGCCAATGCAGGCGACCCAGACTTAGTCAATAAAGAAGCCGCTATAATCCAGGCCGTCACGCCCGACGATATTCAGTCGATGGCCAGACAGGTACTTCGGAAAGACAATTGTTCGACCTTGTATTACCGAGTCGCATGAAAATTCGGGTAGGGCAAGGCTATGATGTTCACCGGCTCGAAGAAGGGCGACCGTTCTGGCTCGGCGGTATTCAGATTCCAAGTACGTTCGGTCCGGTGGGGCATTCTGATGCGGATGTGGTTTGCCATGTCTTGTGCGATGCCTTACTGGGAGCGGCTAACATGCGTAACATCGGCTATCATTTTTCGGATAAAGACCCGCGTTGGAAAGGCGTTGATAGTAAGCTTTTGCTGGCCGAAGTACTTCGAATGGTGCGGGGAGCAGGCTACGAACTGTCGAATGTAGACGTAACGGTGGTGCTACAGGAACCGAAGCTCAACCCGCATATTCCGGCAATGAAGACTTGTCTGGCAGAAGTGATGGCCATTCCCGAAGACGATATTTCGATTAAAGCCACAACTTCGGAGCACATTGGGTTTGTGGGCCGGGGTGAAGGTATTGCCGCTCATTGTGTGGCGCTTATATTTAGAGATTAGTTTGTCAATACATCCTGTCTATGAAAAATCTGTTTTACCTTCCGGCGTTGCTCTTGTTAGGAGTCGTTGCTTGTGGCCAGTCCCCCCAGTCGAATAAACCCGCTGAGCCGCTGGGTTTCGAGGAGTATGATCCCGTTTCAACTCTGAAGGTGCCAGAGCACAAACTGACGCGGTCTAAATATCCGTTTATTGATGTTCACAACCACCAATATCAGATGGATAATGAGGATCTAAGCAAGCTCATTGCTCAGATGGATGCCCTAAATATGGGTCTTATGATTAACCTGAGTGGGCGCGGCTTTAGCAATAGCGACGCCGAAAGCACCAAGTTTTTCACGAGTGCGCTGGCCAATATCCAGAAAACCAATCCGAAACGTTTGGCCCTGTTTACCAACCTTAACTTTTCCGATGTAAACGACAAAGGCTGGACGGCGCAGGCGGTAAAAATGCTTGAAGAAGACGTCAAGAAGGGTGCCAGAGGTCTGAAGATTTACAAAAACTTAGGGTTGAACGTCAAAGACGATAAGGGCAGTCGCGTTCGGGTAGATGATCCACGCCTAGATCCCATCTGGGCAAAGTGTGGCGAATTAGGCATTCCGGTATTGATTCACACCGCCGACCCCAAATCTTTCTGGGACCCGATGGATCGATATAACGAGCGATGGCTCGAACTCAAACTCCATGCGGGACGCAAACGCTCTCCAACTGATCCTGTCCCCTGGGAACAACTCATCGCCGAGCAGCATAATGTATTCCGTAAGCACCCAAAAACCACGTTTATTGCCGCTCACATGGGCTGGTATCCAAACGATCTGACCAAGCTCGACAGTCTGATGAAAGTGTTTCCGAACATGAATGTTGAGATTGGGGCTGTTATCGCTGAATTAGGTCGTCAACCACGAGCTAGCCGGAAGTTTTTCGAGAAATATCAGGACCGGATTCTGTTCGGAAAAGACAGTTGGGTACCATCAGAATATGCGACCTATTTCCGCGTCCTCGAAACTGAAGACGAATATTTCCCTTATCACAAGAAGTACCATGCATTCTGGCGGATGTACGGCATGGGTTTACCTGATGAAATTCTGAAGAAGGTGTACTATAAAAACGCCCTCCGTATTATTCCCGGTTTAGATAAGAGCCAATTCCCAAATTAGAGTTCTTAAACACGGAGTTAACGGAGATCTCACGGAGAACACAGAGATCCTCCGTTAACTCCGTGAAACCTCCGTTTCCTCTGTGTTTAAATACCAATGAAAATCACTCAAATCAACCTCTATCGCTACGACATTCCGCTCAAAGCGCCTATTGCCATTTCGCTCGGTACCATTGAAAACGCGCGTAATATACTGGTCGAGATTCAGACTGACGAAGGCATTACAGGTTGGGGCGAAGGGTCTCACCTGTGGATGATTGCTGGCGAAACCCAGGCATCAGGACTAGCGGCTGCAAACGATATGGCTCGCCTGCTGATTGGCTACAATCCACTGCATATCGAAGGCTGTCTGAACGCACTGACGCGCTACTTGCCTGCTCATCCCACAACTCGCTCGGCCTTCGATATGGCCTTGTATGATATCGCTGCCAAGGCCGCCCGAATGCCACTTTACCAGTTCCTGGGGGGTAAAAAACGTACACTCGTAACCGACGAAACGATTTACATCAACACACCCGAGCGTATGGTTGAGGATGCGCTCCGGATTCAGGCGAAAGGTGCCGAAGCCATCAAGGTGAAACTCGGAACGAACCTACAGGACGATATTAAGCGGGTAGAAGCTATTCGGAAAGCCATTGGCGATACGATTCCCATTCGTACCGATGCCAACCAGGGCTGGGATGTTGTTACGGCTTCAGGCGTATTACGCGCCATTGGTGACTGGAATGTGCAGTATTGTGAGCAACCCATTAAACGGCATGACATTGCGGGACTGCGCCAAATTCGACAGAAAACAACTGTCCCCATTATGGCCGACGAAAGTCTATTCGATGCCACCGATGCCATTCGACTCGTGCGCGAAGAGGCTGTAGATTATTTCAATATCAAACTCTCGAAGAGCGGGGGTATTTTTGAAGCCCTCAAGATCAACGCCATTGGCGAAGCTGCCGGAATTCCGTGTATGATCGGGTGCATGTCGGAGTCGCGATTAGCGTTGACCGCGAATGCCCATTTTGCATCAGCTCGCCAAAACGTGCGTTTCTACGATCTGGACGCTTGTTTTGAGCATGCCGAAGATCCCGTCTATGGCGGCATTACCTACAACGGCTACCAGATCGAACTACCAGAAACGCCAGGCATCGGTGCCGAAGTAGATTCGACATTTTTGGCTCGCTGTGAGTGTAAAACTATTTCTTAGCAGTTCATGATTTCGATTACCACCGTTCAATCAGCCGCCGATGTGCAGGGTATTCTGACGCTGCAACAAGCCAATTTACGTAAAAATGTACCTGTCGATGTGCAACTTGATCAGGGTTTTGTAACCGTTGAGCATGACCCGCAAGTGCTGACTCGTATGAATCAGGCCGCGCCAAGTGTTATTGCCAAAGATGGTGATACAGTTGTAGGTTATGCCCTAACTATGCTTCCCGAATTCGGAACCGACGTGCCGGAATTACTACCGCTTTTCTCATTAATTAATACACTGACCTACAACGAGAAACCGCTACAGCAATACCCGTGGTATGTAATGGGCCAGGTTTGTGTAGGCGAAGGTTACCGGGGTCAGCGCATATTCGACCGAATGTTTGAGCATCATCGTGAGGTTTATGGCGATCGCTACCAGTTGCTGATAACTGATATTTCGGCCAACAATACTCGTTCGTTGCGTGCCCATAATCGCGTTGGTTTCAAACCACTTCATGAGTTCTTCGACCCGGTCATTGGCGAAACATGGGTGGTAGTAGCCTGGGATTTTCAGAAGTAGAATCTGCCGGGTTTGACGTTTGTAGTTCGTAGTTTCAAGTTACTGTCACGTAGCTGAACACGAAACGTTGAACCTGGAACAGAACACAATGCGCCTACTCCTACTACTCCTATTTATCAATACCTCGCTTCTTGCCCAATCCCTTCCACAAACTTTCACTACCGCCAAATCGACAGCAGAAGCTGGTTTTTCTGCCGACCGATTAAAACGATTGGATACCTGGTTACAGGAACTGATCGACAAAGACATTGCCCCCAATGCAGTCACGTTTGTAGCTCATCGCGGTAAAATAGTTCATTATAAAGCATTTGGCTATAGTAATCTGGCGAAGAAAACGCCCCTGAAACGCGACGATTTATACCGCATTGCCTCGCAGTCGAAAGCCATCACGACTGCAACATTGATGACCTTGTACGAAGAGGAAAAGTTTTTATTAGACGACCCTATTTCGAAATACATTCCGGCTTTTAAAAACCCAAAAGTGCTGGTTACCTACGACAAAAAAGATCCCGTTGGTGGTAGCTATGAAACCCGGCCCGCAAAAAGTGAAATTACGATTCGGCAGTTGCTGAGCCACAACGCGGGTATCCCCTACGAACACCCTCTCGACCAACGAGCTGAATTCAAGATTCCATTTTTCAACTCGACCGCGCCCGACAAGCTCGAAGACGTTATCAATAAACTCGCCACTCGCCCGCTCCTTCGCGATCCGGGTACTGATTCAACTGGTGCAGGCTTTACGTATGGTCTAAACATTGATATTCTTGGTCGATTGATCGAAATCCTATCCGGTAAGCCTTTTGATGTAGCCATGCGTGAACGAGTGCTTGAACCGCTGGGAATGACTGACACCTATTTCTATTTACCCGACAATAAGGCTAGTCGGTTGGTCGAGTTATACAGCAAGTCGAGCATGGACAAACCTTTGACGGTACATACGAACGAGGGGTACCGAAACTTTGTGATCTCGGGGGCAAAGACATTCTTCTCGGGTGGGGCTGGCTTAGTCAGTTCTGTAGAGGATTATGCGAAATTCTGCCAGATGATGCTCAATGGTGGCACTTTCAACAACAAGCGAATCTTAGGGCGTAAGACTGTCGAAATGATGCTCCGGAATCAGATCGGCACAGCCGAAGTCTGGGACCGAAAAGATAAATTCGGGCTTGGCTTTCAGCTCATTACTGAGAACTCGCACTATGGAGATCAGGCAACACCGGGTTCATTTACCTGGGGAGGCATGTACTGTTCCGAGTTCACCATCGACCCCAAAGAAGAACTTATTCTGCTGATTTTTACCAATGTCCATCCGTATGCCTACTACGGAGATTTCGTGAAGAAATTTCGGATTGCCGTTTATCAGGCATTGGAGTAAACACGGGATTGTAGCTCCTTTCGTTATCAGTCTGTCACTAAACCGAACTGTCATGAATCCGCAAAAAACCGCCGTTGTTCTGATCGAATACCAGAATGATTTTACGTCGCCAGGAGGTAGCCTGCACGATGCTGTTAAAGGTGTTATGGAGTCTACCAACATGTTGGCCAACACGCTTGACCTTGTGGCAAAAGCACGCGAAGCCGGGGCTGTTGTCATCCATTCGCCCATTAGTTTTCAGGAAGGTTATTTTGAAATCACGAAACATCCATACGGCATTCTGAAGGGTGTTGTAGACAGTCAATCGTTCCGTAAAGGCTCGTGGGGTGTTGATATTATTGATACGCTAGCACCCCAATCCGGTGATATTGTGCTGGAAGGCAAGCGCGGTCTGGACGCATTCGCCAGCACCAATCTGGATTTTATTTTACGGAGCAAGGGTATTGAAACTATCGCCTTAGGGGGTTTTCTAACCAATTGCTGTGTAGAATCAACCATGCGATCAGGCTATGAAAAAGGCTTCGAGGTCATCACACTTACCGACTGCACCGCCACCTTAAGCGAAGAAGAACAGGCTTTTGCCTGCGCTAAAAACTTCCCGATGTTCTCGAAGCCGATGACACATGGCCAGTTTTTAGATGAATTGACAGGCGAAGCTGTTCAGGAAGTTGAAACGCGTGGCTATTCCGCTTAAACTCACAGATCAATTTCTCTGCCTTATACTTTAGAACCGACCCAGCCATTCAGGTAAGGCCGGTTTTATTTTAAGCAAAGTTTGATTCTGGTATTCTAAGACAGTGTACTGGAATCTCCATAATCAATTCCCACTTATCAGGCATTTAGTACAGTTGACAAGCCCGAACTGCTAGCTGATAGTACTTTATCTTTATTTACGACTGTTGGTTATTTACTTTTGCAGCGAACATTACTAAGGGTTACTTCCAACCTATGCTCAAAAAAATTGGTCTTGTCGTTGTAGGGGTTCTGGCTATTCTAATTGTCTGGCAGTGGGAGCTAGTCAGTTATGGCTGGATGCAGGCACGAGGCCAGTTACATATTCTGTGGAATACTAAACCCGTTTCAGAAGTGCTGGGCGACCCGGCATATCCCGATTCTTTGAAACAAAAAATAGAACTTATCCGCGAAATCAAGCGTTTTGCTTTAGACTCGCTTGGTCTGGATAAGTCGGGGAGTTACGAATCGTTTTACGACCAGGAGGGAAAGCCTATTTTGTGGGTAGTAACGGCAGCTGAACCGTATCAACTCATTGCCAGACAATGGCACTTTCCCATAATTGGTACATTTTCGTACAAAGGTTTTTTCGAAAAAGACCGGGCCGATTCGACTGTATCAGAATTGAAACGAGAAGGATTGGATACGCGTATTGGTGAAGTGTCGGCCTGGTCGACATTAGGATTTTTAAATGACCCGATTCTGTCCAGTTTTCTGGATAGACCGGAAGGAAGCTTGGCCGAGTTGATTATTCACGAACTGACACACGGTACTTTATTTGTGAAAAACAGTTTAGAATACAATGAAAACCTGGCAGATTTCGTAGGCGAATATGGAGCTCTTCGATTTCTGGCTCAGAAGTACGGCAAGACATCAGTTCATTATCAGAACTATCTGGCAACGAAAGCGTTTTATGAACGTTATGATGAGCATATTCTACGCGGAACCCGAGTGCTTGACAGCTTGTATAAGTCGTTTAAACCGGCAACGCCTAGCGCACTAAAAGATTCGTTGAAGTGGACTACAATTCGGCAAATTGTTGATTCATCAGATACATTAACCGACCAACGAAGCAAACCAAGTGTATCTTCTGCAAAAAGAAGGCAGCTTACAAAACTAAACCTACCCAATAATGCGTATTTTATTGGGTATTTGACTTATCGGAAACAACAGAACCGTTTTCGACAGGAATTTGAAAAACGATTTGGTGGAGATTTCAAAAAATATCTAACATACCTTAAACAGACCTATCCATCCTTGTAAACAAAGCCCGGTCAACGGGTAGTTGATAGTATGAAGAAGTTATTGATTGGCATCGGTATTTTGTCTGTTCTTAGCACTGGTTTTATGGCTATGAACACGTATCGGCGCGTGCAGAATAACAGTTTTGGACCTGGTGAGCACCTCGAATATCGGGTTCACTATGGGTTTATAAACGCAGCTGAAGCCGTCGTGGATGTTAGCCCGACCCTTTATAAAGTAAATGATCGACCCTGCTATCGGGTTAATGTGGATGGCCGTACGGTTGGCGCGTTCGATCTTGTAACGCGTGTGCGCGACACCTGGCGTTCCTACATCGATACTTCGGCGATACTTCCACAAAAGTTTTATACTAACCTCCAGGAAAATAAATATCGGAAGGAGGAGAACATTACGTTCAATCACGAAACCAATACCGTAAAGGCCGAAGAACGCACCGAAAAGGATGTGTTTAAAGTGCCCGATAATGTCCATGATCTCATCAGCGGCTATTATTTTCTGCGAACCATCGACTTTAACAAACTCAGTAGTGGTCAGGTAATCGAGGTTCCAGCCTTCTATGACGATACCATCTATAATATGAAGGTTCGGTATCGGGGTAAAGACGTGGTCAAGGCAAAGGGCGGCAAGATTAATGTAATCAAACTTAATCCTGTACTGCCCCCAGGAAATGCCATGTTTAAAGAGGAAGAATCAATCCGGATTTTCGTTTCCGACGATGCGAATAAAATCCCAATTAAGGTTGAAGTCGATTTATGGATAGGTTCTATGGCAATGGATCTGAAACTTAATAACGGTTTGAAGCAGCCTCTGAAGTTTTTTTAAGCTGTTTATCAATAGTTCTATATAAAGGCGTGCCACGGTTTAGAGCCGTGGCACGCCTTTTCGCTTTTTATGCAACCGGTTCGCTATAAGATCAAAATCGATTTTTCAATTTTAGCAATACTCGTTCAATAAATGTCAATCGGTTCCAGCGCATCATCCCAAACGGCTCTTCAGTGGCCCCAAAACTTTGGTAAAAAGCTTGAATTGATGGTTTTGCAGGGCTTTCAAAGTCAAATACGAATGATTGTCCAGCCTTTTCCTGAATCAGTTGGTCAATCAGGAGTGTGCGGGCATTTGCCTTTCGCCCAATCTCAGAAGCTGCATTGAAGAGATATATGATTCGATTTCCTTCGCACACAAACAAGGCGCCAGCTTCTAGTTGTCCATCGTGCTGAGCATAACGCAAAGTAACTAAACCACGCTTGCTCAGTTCGTTTGTCAACTTTCTAAAAATAGCGTAGGCCCAATCTGCCACTCCTCCATCAATAGTCTCAGCGTGATGTTGACGAAATAAGGTTAGCAAGGGCTCTGGGTCGCCTGACTCCACAATTGTCCAGTTGGCAACTGCATTGAATTCATGCCGAGCCCTGCGGAGATTCAGCTTACGGTCGTGCGAGTAATTTTGATAGATCGTTTTGTAGTCAGCGGAAAGGTCGAGTATGTGGGTAGTGAGCTGCTCAGTAGGCCCGATATCGCTTAATTTGTTTGATTGCGAACGGGTACAGAATACAGAACCATATCGAAACTGCTCAATCGTCAACTGAAAAAATGGGCTCGAATCAACGGAGCCATCGGGGCTGAAAACATCCAGAAACTGACAGAAGAACGGCTGATGCACAACCCATTCGTATGTAATTCCTGCTATTACCTTCCGGCGTAACGGGACAGGCATGATGGCCCGATATCGTCCTGATTCATCTATTGAAATGATGCCAACCCATTTCCACGTTGGCGCAGGCAACACAGCATCCAAATACCAGGAATAGCCATACAGCATTCGTTGTGGAGAAGCAGCCACGCAAGCATCCCAGGCAATACTATCGATTTGATGACGGGGGACAATCTTCAGCGTTTTTGTCATGCTGACGAAAACGCTATTTAAACTGCGCTTTCAGCTTCTCAATTGCCTCGCGGGTTTCGGCATGTTTGGTTACTAGATCGCTGATGGTTTGCACGGCGTGAATGACCGTACTGTGGTCACGGCCTCCAAAATGATAGCCAATGGATTTGAGTGACAAGTCGGTTTTTTCTTTGGCTAAATACATGGCAATCTGCCTTGGATGCACTAATTCACGCTTCCGGCTTTTAGCCTTGAGATCGGCAATCGTTACATTGAAATAACTGGCAACGGCTTCCTGCACCGTGTCAATAGTGACTTCGCGATCCGAATCGACTACTATGTTCCGTAGAGTTTGTTTTGCCAGTTCCAGGTCAATATCCCGCCGATTCAGGGATGCCTGCGCCATTAGCGATACAATCACCCCTTCCAGCTCCCGCACATTGGTGTTCACGCTGTGAGCCAGGTATTCAATCACATTATTCTCGATATAAATACCTTCAGCCTGGAGTTTTTTCTGAATAATGGCAATCCGGGTTTCGAGATCGGGCGTTTGCAAATCAGCCGAGAGTCCCCATTTAAATCGGGACAGTAACCGATCCTCCAAGCCGTCCAACGCCCTTGGAGCGCGGTCAGACGTCATGATAATTTGCTTTCCCGATTGGTGGAGGTGATTGAAAATATGGAAAAAGATTTCCTGCGTTTTTTCCTTCTTCTGCAAAAACTGCACATCATCAATCACCAGCACATCCACCTGCATATAAAACGAAGTGAAGTCGCGAATACCATCGCTTCGAACGGCATTGAGGAACTGGTTGGTAAACTTCTCAGACGTAACGTATAATACGAATTTGTTCTGGTTGTTATTCTTGATGTAGTTCCCGATAGCCTGAACCAAATGGGTTTTACCCAGGCCAACGCCCCCGTAAATCATGAGTGGATTGAAGGAAGTAACACCCGGTCGCTCAGCAACGGCATAACCCGCCGAACGCGCCAGACGGTTACAATCGCCCTCCACATAGTTATCAAATGTATAAGTTGGATTCAGGTATGAATCGAGCGTTAGCGAATCAAGATCTTTGAAGATAAAAGGGCTCTTGATAAGGTCAGGGCTAACGTTATCGGGTTTGGATGTTTGTGTTGATTTAGTCGTCGGTATATTTACTGTAAGTGGGCGGTTCTGGGCATTCCCCTTATCGACGATGATCGAATACTCCAGCTGACCGTTGGGGCCAATAGCCGTATCGAGTGCCTTGCGCAGAGCATGAACAAAGTTTTCTTCAAGCCATTCGTAAAAAAACTCACTGGGCACCTGAATCGTCAATACATTCCCATTAAGCCTCAGAGGCACAATGGGTTCGAACCATGTATTGAAACTCTGTTCGGGTACAATCTCCCGAATAACGTTCAGACAGCGATTCCACACCGTCGTTATTTCACGCTGCATGCCGGTCTGAGTTGTTATATTCACGGGAAGACATTTCTAATTACGGTTGGGGTCGCAAAAAAGGGAGACAAATATGGGGAAAATATCTGACCCGGCCATACGGACTACGTCAGGTTTTTTGAGCAGTGCTGTCTTCCTTTCCCAATGTTAAGCTAAAATTACGTGATTCAGGCGGAACGTCAAGGGCCGATTTAAATCCCTTTGAATAATGCAATCAAGGCACTTATTAAGCGGTAACAGGCACAATTTTCCCTCGAAAAGATAAAAAATGTACTTTTACTATTAATCATCGCAACCTACCTGATGGACTCTCTTTTTTCGTCTTTATTTCCAGCGACTGACCAGACGGCCTGGCAAACTCAGGTTCAAAAAGAATTGAAAAGTGAGGGAGCTTACGATACGTTGCGCTGGCATACCGATGAAGGCTTCACCCTGGAACCCTACTATACGGCTGATAGCCTTACAGATCTGCCGCTTACTACGACTCAGGAAGCCCAGAAACAAACACCTGGCTGGCTCAATGCGCCCGAACGGGTTATTTCTAACGAAAAAACGGACAATATCAATCTTCGGGATACCCTCATTCATGGAGCAGATGCTCTGGTAATCACGCTACCGAAGGAACCCCACTTAATGCAACTGCTGAATGGTATTAAGCTTAGCGAAGCCCCGGTCTTTTTTCGCTTCAATGCGCAAACAACAGGAATCAATGGAGCCGAATTGGTAAGGAAATTAAAAGCCGTTGCCCCTTATCAACTCAAGGGAGGTTTACTGGCAGATACCGATGATAGCACCGCCGAAGCTACTCGCCTGACGGCTGACTCACCTCAATTTCGCACGATTTGTTCTAGTAGCCACATCTTTCACAATGCTGGAGCCACAGCCATCCAGGAATTGGCATTTATGCTCGCTTCACTGGCTGACAGCTATGATCGACTCACTAATGAAGGCCTAACGATTGATCAACTCGTACCCAAAACCAGTTTGTCCGTTTCCATCGGCACGAGCTATTTTCTGGAAATAGCGAAACTCCGCGCTCTGAGGGTGCTTTTTAGCCGATTTATCAGCCATTATTCATTAGCTATCAGTCATTATTCATTGAGTATCCATGCCCAAACATCTACCTTTTACGATTCTACAGCTACCATATACACCAATTTACTCCGGGCAACTACGGAAGCGATGGCAGCCGTCATAGGTGGCTGCGATGTGCTGACAATACACCCATACAATGCTATTTTAGGCCAATCTGGCGTAGAGGCAGATCCGTTTGCCGAACGAATGGCTCGTAATGTATCGCTACTATTGAAAGACGAGAGTTATTTAGATCGAGTTGCTGACCCATCGGCAGGATCGTATTACATCGAAAATTTGACGCAGAAGCTAACCGAAGCCGCCTGGGTGCTGTTTCTGAATGTCGAAAAACAGGGAGGATTTTCGAAAGCATTGGCCACAGGCTTTATTGCAGACGAGATCAACCGATCCTATCAGGCGAAAGTCGAAGCCGTGCGAAGAGGAAAAGTGCTGGTAGGCGTTACGAAGTTTCGCTTTGACGAATCGACTCCTCAACTTCATAAGGCTGCTAAAATCCTCACAGGTTTATTACCTGACCGACGACTAGCCCAGGGATTTGAGTAAACTCTAACCAAACATGAGACCTGATTTCAATAGTATAGCCGAACATAGGGTAGAGAGTCCTGGGCATGAAATCGCCAATAAAACTCCCGCCCAGGGCACAATGTCTTCTACGACTGCCGAAGGCATCAAACTCAAGCCACACTTTAGCATTGCAGATGTGGCCAAGGCTGACCACTTGGGTTATGCGGCAGGAATTCCCCCATTTTTGCGTGGGCCTTATGCCAGTATGTATGTTCGCCAACCGTGGACCATTCGGCAATACGCAGGCTTTTCAACCGCTGAAGAATCGAATGCATTCTACCGACGTAATCTGGCTGGCGGACAAAGAGGGTTATCGGTCGCTTTTGATTTAGCCACCCACCGGGGCTATGATTCTGATCATCCGCGCGTAGTGGGCGATGTAGGTAAAGCAGGTGTTGCTATTGATTCAGTCGAAGACATGAAAATCCTCTTCGACCAGATTCCTCTCGATCAAATGTCGGTGTCGATGACCATGAATGGCGCAGTGTTGCCCATCATGGCATTTTTCATTGTAGCCGCCGAAGAGCAGGGTGTTCCACCAGAAAAACTATCCGGCACAATTCAAAACGATATTTTGAAGGAGTTCATGGTTAGGAACACCTACATCTACCCACCAGAACCCTCTATGCGCATTGTTGGTGATATTTTCGCTTACACCAGCCGGCATATGCCGAAGTTCAATTCAATTAGTATTAGCGGCTATCACATGCACGAAGCAGGTGCACCCGCCCAAATTGAATTAGCGTATACGCTGGCCGATGGACTTGAGTACATTCGAACGGGTTTACGGGCAGGTATGGGTATCGACGACTTCGCTCCCCGTCTGTCATTTTTCTGGGGCATTGGCATGAATCACTTTATGGAAATTGCCAAACTACGAGCTGGTCGGCTACTTTGGGCAAAAATCGTGAAGCAGTTTGAGCCGAAAAATTCGAAGTCGCTGGCGTTACGAACCCATTGTCAGACTTCTGGCTATAGTTTAACTGAGCAAGACCCGTTTAATAATGTAGCTCGAACAACAGTCGAAGCCCTTGCAGCTGTGCTGGGTGGCACACAAAGCCTACATACAAACTCACTGGATGAGGCCATTGCTTTACCTACTGACTTTTCGGCTCGAATAGCTCGTAACACCCAGCTCTACCTGCAACACGAAACGGACATTACCCGCGCCGTTGACCCCTGGGGAGGCTCCTATTACGTTGAGTACCTGACGAACGAATTGGTTGAAAAAGCGTGGGCTTTGATTGAGGAAGTGGAGAAATTAGGCGGTATGACGAAAGCCATCGAAACAGGCCTTCCTAAGCTCCGAATTGAAGAAGCTGCGGCTCGCAAACAAGCTCGTATTGATTCTGGTAAAGATGTTATTGTAGGTGTCAATCGGTACAAACCCGAAACCGAAACCAGTATTGAGCTTCTCGATATTGACAACCAGGCTGTGCGTGAAAGTCAATTAAAGCGATTGAGAGAGGTAAAAGAGCGACGGAATCAGGCAGAAGTAGAGCAGGCGCTGGCGGCCTTAACGGAAGCTGCTTTTACTTCGCCAGATCGTCGGACCGCCCAACCCTCTCCTAGTTTAGAAGAGGGAGTTAAAAACCTTCTTGCGCTTGCGGTTGAAGCGGCCCGCCACCGCGCTACTCTTGGCGAAATTTCTGACGCTATGGAAAAAGCTTTCGGCCGACATAAGGCCACAATTCGAGCCGTGTCGGGCATTTATTCCGCTGAAGTGTCTGACGATGAAAATTTCCGGGTAGCCCGCGAAATGAGCGACCGTTTTGCTGAACTCGATGGTCGTCGCCCACGGATTCTGGTAGCTAAAATGGGGCAAGATGGCCACGACCGGGGTGCTAAAGTAATTGCGACTAGCTTCGCGGATTTAGGCTTTGATGTCGACATGGGGCCACTCTTTCAAACCCCTGCCGAAGTAGCTCGGCAAGCGGCAGAAAATGATGTCCATATTGTGGGGGTATCAAGTCTGGCAGCAGGGCATAAAACGCTGGTACCGCAACTAATTGAAGAGCTAAAGAAAATCGGTCGCGACGATATTTTAGTGATTGCTGGGGGAGTTATTCCAGCACAGGATTATCAGTTTTTATATGATGCGGGCGTAAAGGGCGTATTTGGACCAGGAACGGTGATTTCAGTGGCAGCTCAGAAGATTTTGACGGAGTTGATGCAGGAGCAATCTTAATGATAAATAGCAAATGAAAATGCTGACATCTGACATGGTGCTTCTTAACATTCACATCAATACCAAAGGCTTTGAACAAGTCTATCCCATTACTTAAATCAATCTTTTAAGATATTTCTGAATTGAGTAAATGTAACAATAGGAACTGGAGGAAAGAGGTCAGGAATTGTCAATAGACTTAGTATATGTCGATCATCAGTGACTAAATAGTCAACATTAGCTCCTATTGCGCAATCAACAAATTTGTTGTCGTCAGGATCTTTAGTCACTAATTGATATTTATACGATGGCTCGAAACGCTCGTGATTAGCAGATACCAGCAGAGAACTGATTACATAATTAGCCACATCCTGGCTGAATTTTCGGCCAATCACTTCATCGTACTCAGTCAGTATCTCATTACTGAAAACCCAAATAAAGGATTCAGCTATAAATGCATTATAAAGCCATTTCTTTGAACCACGCTTAGAGATTGCATTGAGTAATCCGTTTGTGTCAATAACAGCCTTCATTGATTAGTAGACCGGAGCTGTTGTAAATATTCCGTTCTATTTTCATTTATAACTATACTATCCTGCTCCACCTGTTTGGCAGATTGTTTTCTTAATTTCAAAATACGTTCGGCTTCAGCTTCGGCTTTTTGGGCAAAGTGCTTAGTCAACACTTGACGCACATCTGTAAGCTCAGATTCAGACAAATCACGTTCAAACAACTGAAGCAGTAGAGCTTGGGCATTGCTTAATCTGCGGGGGTTTGTTGACGGGTTCATAAGCGCTAAAGCTTGGTATCGTTGATTGTATAAAGGTAACAAATTCCTATAGATAGGCGTTTCCGTATGCTAACCTCCCAGTCGAAACTATTCTCTAAGGTTAAGTACAAGGGGCGTTCCTGAGTCAGGGACGCCCCTTATACTTAACCTTAGAGAACTGGGTCTCTAGTACTTATTAATAACCGAATCTGGCAGCACTTTTACATCAATGCCAAAGGCTTTCATCAAATTCGCGCGGTTATTCTGTCCATCGACATAGGCTGGATTTACCACCATCGACCGATTGTAATAGTACGACGCCAGTTCAAGCTTCTGCCGATTGTTCTGAGTCTGTCCTTCACCCTGATAGATTACGCCAAGGTTGTTGTAAGCCGGAGCATAGGCATTGGCCGCCCGGATCGTCTGTTTATAGTAATACTTAGCAGAGTCAACATTGGGCGTAATTTTCTGAAACACGTACGCCATCGAGAAATAGGCTTCACCAAAGTTGGGGTAAATTCGTGTGGACTCCTGCAAGTGATCGAGTGCCCAGCGACCATGTTTATTGGCGTGCGCAATATTTGTATCGATTAGTGCTTGAGCCTTCTTAACCTGCTCCACCGAAGGTTTCGGTTTAATCGCGTTCGTTGCATTGGCGATTGAATCGGCTTTAGCACGATCTTTCAGTCCCTTCTCGATCCACTCATTTGCCACGTGCCGCTGTACCTGGCAGCTATTAGGTGCATATGGTAGTGCTGAATTAAAGAGCACGAAATTATTCTCCCAGTCGCGGTTACGCTCTACTGTTTTGAAAGAATATAACCCAATCACAACGGCCATCAGTCCCAATAGAGGAGCATACCGAACCAGCACTGGCTTTGGAGAATCTTCAGATTGGCGAACCAATAACTTCTGTAAAGCCCAGACTACTATACAACCAAAGCCCATGACAGCGGCATAGGAGAAACGTTCGGCAAAAATACCACCCCGGAACCAGATGAAGCCCAGTCCTGGCGCCATGGTTACGAAGAACCAGAATATTCCAAACCCCCAGAGTGTACGCTTGATAAATCCTTTCCAGGCAAGCCAAACCAGCCCTACAAATGTAAAGAAGCCAGCCCATGTCAGAATATCACCCTTTCCACCCGATGGAATGATATTATAGGAGTAGTCATACACCAGCGGATGAGGCAGTATAAGTAGTCGCAGGTAATATTCCAGGAATTTAAACATAGTCGACTTCTGAGTCTTCTCAATCGCATATGGATAGTTTGCCCAGTCAACAGGAGGTGTTCCGCTAAGCGTACCGATCATTTTCTGTTTCTGGTAAAAAAACAGCGCGGTAACAATTAGGAATGGCCACAAACTAATGAGCGATTGCCAGACATTCCGACGGGCAAACCAATACTGCATTGCTGGAATCAGGGCCAGACTTACAATAGATGACTCTTTGGAGAGAAAGGCAAAGTAAAGTGAAGCGCAGGCAAGACCCAACCAACTTCCCGACAATGCCCCCATAATCAGCACGCCTACTATACCGCCAGCCGTACTGCCCAAGGTATTCATCATCAGACTACTACCAATAACCCAGCCACCCACAATAGAGAAGAGTCCCAATATTCCGCCTAACGGCCAGTCGGAAGCAGGGCCTTTGAACCAAAACGGTGATTTGGACTCTAAATGCTTCCAGTAAGAAAGCAACATCAGCGAAATGAAGAGGAAACTCAAAATTTCGTCGCGCCCTTTTATGTTAGCAACAATTTCGGTATGAAGCGGATGAGCAATAAAAACCAGCCCGATCAAAAATGCCGTAATCGTCTGGTTAGTCAGCCACTTCTGCAACAGCACACCAACGACTAAGCCCGTTATTCCATACAGACCGGCATTAATCATATGGCTGATATTGGGGTTATCTTTAAAGTATTCCTGCTCCATCGCAAATGTGATGAGCGACAGAGGGCGATAGTACCCCAACGAAATATTACTAAAATGCCAGAACTCAGTGCGAAGTAAATCAGGAATACCAGCAAGCCCTTTTTTAACAAACAAATTCTGCCCTACAGCGGCAATATCGTCGAGCGCATATTGGTGACCAAACGTGTTTATATATAGTGCGAATCCTAATAAAGCCAGAATAGCGGGTGGCCACCATTCAATAGGCCGTCGGTCAATAGGCAGATCGGTTGTAACAACTGGCTTCACCGTTGTTGGGCGAACTGGTGGACGCTGCGTAGTTTCAACAGGGCGAGTTGCACTGGGCTTTATGGTACCCGGTGTTGTATTCGGTGTAGATTTGGGAGCTGTCGAGCGCGGATTCTCGTAGCCAGGTGCTTGTTTTTTTTTAGCCATAACAGCAGATACTCGTCTATTCTTCTATTTTAGGTTACTCAAATTCTCTTGTCAGATTTACTAATAGGCTACATCGAGAATTACTACATTTATGGATTGATCGTAAAGTTCCGTAAGAATGTCAGCAAAATCAATTCAACTTCATCATCCGTTCAAAACTATTATTTTGACGGTCAGCCTGGGGGTGCTTCTAACTGGTTGTTTTACAACGCGACCGTCGGTTCCAGCAGCAAAGACTCCCCCTGTCAATCTTAGCCGAACTGACAACCTCGCCCTCGGTAATCCGAGCCGAGCGTCGATCAGTGATCCAGACAATTACCCCATTACCCGCCCACAATATATGCTGTCGTATAATCGCAGTCGAGGCATTGCTAACTGGGTAAGCTGGCATTTAAGCCCATCCTGGAAAGGAGATGCCAAACGAACAACAGATTTCCGACCAGATCCAACGTTACCCACGGGTTGGTATGCTGCCCGTCCAAACGATTATACCAATACTGGTTTTGACCGAGGTCATCTATGTCCATCCGATGATCGGGATTCAACGCCCGAAGATAATGCAGCCACGTTCATCCTATCCAACATCGTGCCACAAGCCCCGAGGCATAATCGGGAGGTCTGGAAAAGTTTAGAAGACTATGAACGGCAACTGATGAGCAACGGAAATGATGTCTATATTATTGCTGGAGTAAGCGGAACTGGAGGCACTGGACAAAACGGCTATGCAACTACAATAGCAAATGGAAAACTAACTGTTCCAGCCACCCTTTGGAAAATACTCGTTGTAGTGCCCACCGAAACCGACAATTCCTTTCAGATTACAGCCAATACACGCGTCATTGCGGTTAATATTCCCAATAATCAGACTGCTGCAGACAAACCCTGGCGAGCTTATTTAACCAGTGTAGACGCTTTAGAAACACTAACGGGTTATGATTTTCTGTCGAACGTACCGGTTGACATTCAGCAGATTATTGAAAGGCAAATCGACGGCGGGAATAGTTAGTATAAACAGATGGGACGTTACAGAACGTCCCATCTGTTTATACCAGGAAGATTTAGGCAGCTATTGCCGCTGCTTGTGGAACAGTTTTAACAACTGGGCTCATTGGAATTCGTTGCGTGCGTCGACGTAGCAGTGCAATGGCTTCCTTATCATCAGCAAAAGCACCATTTATGTTGACCATGTTCCGAGCTAATACATCGTATCGCTTAAACATGAGGAGAAAAAACACTTGCCCAAAATCGATTCCATCGAAAACAACTGCCTGATTTTGTGCGTATTTATTGACGGTTTTCAGGAAAAAAGTTGGGTGTTCGCTCCAATGCATAGCGGGTCGAATGTGATGGCTGATATGATAACCATCATTCCAACATTTTCTGTTATACCGTATGTTAATGCACGTAATGCTGTTTTTATAAGCATTACCTGGATCTTCAAAGTCCACAAATGAGTGTTGTGTCCAGTTACCCAGCATCGCAATAAACCGGTAAACAACAAGTGGCAACAAGAATACCAATACCGTAGCACGCCAGTTTATAAAACATAGTCCGAGACAGACAATTCCAAATACGACTTCTCCTGTTAGGGCGCGGGTAGCCAGTTTAGGGCGGTTTTTCTGCCGCAAATACGTCAGCATGTTACGGACACCAACTACGAAAAAGCGACCGAAATAAGCCAGAAAGCTCCGAAAGCTGTCACGTTGAAATGTCATGGTGCTGCTATCATCGTCTTCGAGATTATTCTCAGGATGGTGCATGCCAATGTGATGACTGTAATAGGTCTCGGGTGTATGGCCGAAAAACGGGGCGAGTACCCAGGGCAGAAACTTGTTCATCCAGTCATATTCTGACTTAAAAAACTGCCGGTGAATTGTGCAGTGAAGCATCAGTCCGAAAGGACCTTTGATGCCCAGATTACTAAAGACGAAGTGCAGTGCTGCAACTGCCCACCAGGCCCAACCTGTCAGGAAGGGCATAAATAAGAGTACACTGAGTGGAATGAGCGTCAGACAAATGCGGATGATAAGATAAATAAAGGGCAAATCGCGCTCATCTTTAATAAACTGGAGAAAAAAGCGATCCAGCCGATTATAATTCCCACCCGTGAATGTGGGATCGTGGATAGTGCTCAATGACTTCATGCAACAGATACGGTGGTTAAAGGTATATACACAAAAATTCGGGTCGCTTCAATTATCGTTCATAGCGAAATTGAAACGACCCGAACCTTTGTGTAATACTAACGAAAAAAACTGGAACTGGATTTAATTATTTCGCGTTAGGACGAATTTTATTTTTTCTCAACAGCATGTCCGCCAAACTCATTACGCAGAGCGGCTACTACTTTGCCAGTGAATGTATCATCCTGTAACGAGCGATAGCGTGTCAATAACGATAGGGCAATTACAGGGGTTGGTACACCCAGATCGAGAGCTGCTTCGAGTGTCCATCTACCTTCGCCTGATGAAAACATTCTTCCCTTAATAGCATCCAGTTTAGGATCTTTACTGAACGCATGCTCGGTCAGTTCCATCAGCCAGCCGCGAATAACCGAGCCATGACTCCACATTTTGGCAACTGCCTCAAAGTCGAACGGAAACTGGCTTTTTTCCAGTACTTCAAATCCCTCAGCAATGGATTGCATCATACCATACTCAATCCCATTGTGTACCATTTTAGTAAAGTGACCGCTCCCGGCAGGGCCTGTATAGAGATAGCCATCTTCAACCGAAATATCCTGAAAAACACCGTGTAAGGGCTCAATTACGTCGGGATCGCCACCAACCATGGTGCAGGCACCATTCAGCGCCCCGCTAATTCCTCCGCTGGTACCACAATCCAAGAAGCCAATGCCTTTCTGTTTCAGATAGTCATGCCGCCGGAGGGAATCCTTATAATGAGAATTGCCCCCATCAATAACGACATCACCGGGCTGCATTACGGTTAGCAATTGTTCAATAACCGTATCGACCAATGGCCCAGCCGGAATCATCAGCCACAGAACACGTTTCTCGGGCAACGCATTATAAAGTTCGGGTAAGGTGTTAGCACCTTGGGCACCTTCACTCTTAACGCCTTCTACCAGAGCCGGATTAATATCGTAACCCACAACGGAGTGGCCATGCTTTACTAAGTTACTGACGAGGTTAAACCCCATCTTGCCTAAGCCTATGAATCCAATATGCATAACAATCAATGATTTGAGCGGTCAATTTGGCGATTTTTTTTGTACCCTCCTTCGACTGCCCGATTAGAATTTAGTTAACCCTATTTTAAACTATTCTTCGGCGTATTATTCTCTACAATCTGTAGATTCCAAGGCATTCATAGACATAACCTGAACAGACAAGTCGATTTGGTCAAGCTATAATCTTCGTTTTCTGAACGACCCAGGCCAACCCTACACCAATAAGAGTTCCCAAGCCGTCGGCAGCTAAATCAATCCAGTCAGCAGTGCGATTAATTGGTAATATATACTGTAACCCTTCAATAAGTCCGCCAAATAAAATACCCGCGATCAACACATAGTCCAGTCTAAATCCTGCCAGTATCCACAAAATGGCAAATGGAGCAAAAATGACCGCGTGCAGAATTTTATCATTAAATTCCACTAATTCACCCGGCAAATCAGCGTGGGGAGTAAGGCAGCCGATCAACATAATAATGGTCCAGATGATAGCTAGCCAGCGAAACACAATGGGGGGAATTCTCATACAGTTGATTTCAATCGGTTGGTTGTCAAAAAAAGGAAGAGAATAAGCAAGCTAAACAAATAAATTACATTTCGGCTATCGATCACTCCTTTACCCAAGGCTCGATATTGTTCATCAAGCGCCAGTAGAGATAGATAATACGATAACCCACCCAAGGCGGATAGTCCAGCCAGGGCACTAAGGCCGATATATAGTAGAAAGCAAAAAAATGCACCCAGCACAAAGGCAACTACCTGATTGTCATTGAACGAGGACGCCCATATACCAACTGCTACAAACACACCCGCCAACAGGAGAAGCCCAAAGTATGATCCAAATACACCTGCCGAGTCGATATTGCCAACTGGTGAGCCAAGTTTATAGAGCGTGAAATAATAGACCAGCGTAGGCAGTAAGGTTATGATCACAAGTAGCCAACTCGCCAGAAATTTCCCGACCACAATTCCCCAGCCACTAACGGGCTTGGTTAATAACCATTCGAGCGTCCCTGAACGCACTTCATCGGCAAGAGCGCGCATGGTGATGGCGGGTACCAGAAATAGCAATAGATAGGGTGTCAGATTGAAGAACGTACCCATGTCGGCGTATCCATTTTCGAGTAAACTTGTGTCTGGAAACACCCAAAGTAGCAACCCCATGGCTGTCAGGAACACACCCATAATGATATAGGCGATGGGCGACGAGAAGAATTGGTTAATTTCTTTACGAAAAATAGGCAGCACTTTTTTGTGAGTAGTGAAGTGGAAGTTGGTGAATTTAGTGGAGTAGGTTAAGTGGGTTGAGTAAGTGGAGTCGATACTTAACCTATTCCACTCACTTCACTTACTCCACTAAATTCACTCACTCCACTAATTACCCTATTCAAACGGATTGTCTTTGTTCCTACGTATGAAAGCCGCTATAATCAGTGAGAAAATAACACCAATCAGAATGGTCATAAAGATACCAACGGCAAAGGTTATACCTGGGCTTTGAAATTTCTGCATCACCTCGATAGCCTGGTCAATCTGCTCATCTGACAATTTCCCCTGCTCCTCCATTTGCGAGCGAACTTGTTCGGTCAGGCGCTCCTGAAAACCAGGGTCAATAATCTGAGTATAAAAAACGTTGAACAGCGACGAAAGAAATCCAGCAATTGCTGCGAGCAGAGTACCCAGGCTCATCCCCTCCCCATAACTCATGTACCCACCGTTGGCAGTACGGTAGTCGCGCATCCCCAACACTAGACCAGCAATCAGAATACCATAAATAACGAGGCTAAGTGAACGGTTAGTCGTTTGATCGAGCGTATACAGAATGATCGAATACACAACTAAGGTTATGCCGGTTATCAACCCCCATTTTAGGGCAACGCGGGCGGTGGAGGTCTGGTTGTTCATGATAGCAGGTTAGTAGTCGGACACATTATTGCAAAACGCTGTAGTCCTGCTTGCGGAAAATAAGTGAAATAATGAGTACAGGCAGTACAGCTAATGCTGTTTTTTTGGTCAACTCATCGGGAAGCAGTACAGAAGGCTGCATAGTAATGACTTTATTCCATTGCTCGGCAAACGTTTCTGGCCCAAACTGATCTGTGAGTTGTTTTTTGCCGTCCAGAAGGAGCTTTTTAGAATTAACAATATATTCTGCAAACACGCCCGTATCAACTTGAGTGACGAACAGGTAAATCAGCCAGCCTGTTACTAAGGCGGCCACTGTATTGAGCACATAACCAATGGTTAATCCCTCCCACAAATGCAGCCGACCATGACCAATATATTTCCGATAATACCAGACTGTGGCGATCATGACAATGATGTGAATACCGAAATCCAGCACCCGAATATTCCCCAAAGGAGGCACACCAATGGCGTATAGTGCCAGAAAATACAGGAAGCATAAAACACCCGTCAGCAAGCCGGCCAGAAGCGGAATCTTCAGCAACGGATGCCCAAAATAATTCAGAATACTTTTCATTTAGTAGGCTTAAATTGGCCGTGATGTATGGTTCCGACAACGCGCCCTGTGAATGAATGACCCAGAAACGGAGAGTTTTTCGATTTAGAGAACGTACGTTCGTAATGCCACGTGCCAGTTGGATCAAATAGTGTCAGACAGGCCGACTGCCCTTCGGCAATACTGATGTTAGGGAGCCGTAGAACTTGCCGGGGTCGGGTCGTTAGTTTGTCAATCAGTTGCGACAACGACAGATTTTGATTGTGTGTTATAAGGGCAGCAAAGACGGTTTCCAGACCGATAATACCAAACTCAGCCTGATCAAACTCCAGGTTTTTGCTTTCAGCATCCTGGGGCGAATGATCAGATACGATTGCGTCAATTGTACCATCGGCTAAACCCGCCCAAAGAGCTGATACATCGGCCGTTGATCGGAAGGGAGGATTTACTTTCAAATTTGTATCAAAACCCGACAAGGCCGAATCATCGAAAACAAGTTGATGAGCCGCCACATCACAACTTATAGGTAATCCTTGCGCCTTCGCTTGCCGAATCAACTCCACCGAACGAGCAGTAGAAATGGTCGAAAAATGTAATGCAGACTGTGTAATACCCTGCCCCGCGCCCCCTGCCCCCTGCTCTTCACTCACCACATAATCCAGCAATCGCAAATCGCGTTCTACGATCAATTCTTCGGCCAATGCGGGCATGCCCTTCAAACCGAGCAATGTACTTTGAATCCCTTCATGCATTTGGCCAAATCGAGTCAGCAGCTGCTCTTCCGGCCGATTCATAAGCAACCCATTAATAGGTTGTAGATACTGTAGCGTTTTGAGCAATAAATCAGGATTCTGTAGTGGATGAGTCCCATCAGAAAATGCTACAGCCCCCGCATGATGCAGGTCAAGCATTTCAGTAAAGTCCTCACCGGCTGTTTTTTTCGTTATGGCAGCAATGACATGAACATTTACAGGCTGCCCTTCGGCCATACGCCGGATATAGCCAAGCGTTCCCTTATCGTCTATAACCGGCTGTGTATTAGGCAATACCGCAATGTCGGTAAAACCACCGGCAGCAGCGGCTTTGCAAACGCTGGTCAGGTCTTCTTTATGTTCATAGCCAGGGTCCTGCGCTAATACACGCATATCGACCCAACCGAGTGATACATGCAAGTTATCCGACTCGATGACCACATTGTCGGCATTGACAGGCAGCTTTTCGCCAATCTGACGAATCAGGCCGTTTTCAACCAGAATATCAACCACCTGCCCATTCCATGACGAAGCAGTATCAACAACACGGGCAGAACGGATTAGAAATTGCATAGGAAATTACCCTCCAAATTTTTGAGCAGAGGGCCGCAAGTGAAGTAATTATCTAAAAAAAGGCCCCTTTCGGAGCCTTCTACTAGTCTATTCAGTGGATCAGGCACCTACCAATTCCCGGTAGGCATCGGCAGTTAGTAATCCGTCTTTCTCTCCTGCATCGGCAGGTTTCAAACGAATAATCCAGCCTTCACCATATGGATCACTATTCAACAATTCGGGACTTTTCTCAATAGCCGGGTTCAGTTCAAGAACTTCTCCTTCAATTGGCAAAAACAAATCCGACACCGTTTTAACAGCCTCAACGGCACCAAAAACTTCCCCTTTTCCGAGTGATTGGCCTACCGTATTGACGTCGATGAAAATAATATCGCCCAATTCATTCTGTGCGAATTCAGTAATGCCAATTACTGCTGTACCGTCATCTTCTATCCGAATCCACTCGTGATCCTCCGTATAACTTAGTTCTGCGGGAAAATTCATTGTAAAGGGGTCTTAATTTATACGCACAAAATACGGTAGATGAGGCCGAATTTGCAAACAGTAACCAATAGAATAGCCAGTAGATACGTGTTATCTACTGGCTATCTTTTAGGCTTACTTCACCACAGTCGGGCTAGGAGAAAAATTATAAGCCCCGAGCCGATCGCTGCTCTGCCGCTGAATCATCCACTGTGGATACGGCTTCGTAGTAGCACTTATCTCATCAAGTTGATTAAGTTGCTCAGTCGTCAGACTTACTTCAACGGCTTTAATATTATCAGCAAGCTGATCGGTGTTTTTTGCACCAATAATAACGCTTGTTACCCCTGGTTTGGCCAGCACCCAGGCCAGCGCAATACGTGCCACCGAAACACCATGTGCTTCGGCAATTGATTGCATCACCTCGATGATGTCGTAGGCCCGTTCTTGATTAACAGGTGGAAAATCGAATGCAAGCCGACGTGAATCGCCTTCTGGTTTATTGTCGCGAGTGTATTTACCCGATAAGAAACCACCTGCCAGTGGGCTCCAGGGTAGAATAGCCATCTGTTGATCCTGTACCATGGGTACGATTTCATTTTCGAGGTCACGACCAGCAATAGAGTAGTAATTCTGGGTCGATACAAATTTCGTCCAGCCATTTTTCTCGGCAATGCCATTGGCCTTCATCACCTGCCAGGCGGCTAAATTTGAACAACCAATATAGCGCACTTTACCACTCCTGACCACATCTTCCAGTCCCCGCATCGTTTCCTCCAGGGGCGTTATTGGATCAAATCCATGAATCTGGTAAAGATCAACGTGATCCATTTGAAGGCGTTTCAGACTGCCTTCTATCTGCTGCATAATTTGCAGGCGACCTAAGCCGACCTGATTTTTGCCTTCGCCCATGCGCCCACGAACTTTAGTAGCGATCACCAGTTCATCGCGCGACAGGCCAAGCGATTTCAGCGCCTGTCCTAGCAAGCGTTCTGACTCACCAAATGAATATACATTGGCTGTATCAATGAAGTTGATTCCACTATCCAGAGCAGCTTTAACAATATCGTTAACGGCATTTTGCTGAAGCTCGCCCATAGCTTTCCAGTAGCCATTACCGCCGAAGGTCATGGTACCAAGGCAGATTTCGGAGACTAATACACCGGTGTTTCCAAGCGGGTTGTATTTCATACGTTCGTTTATTAGGGTTTGTTAAGTCAACCGGGATAACGGACCGATTGTTGATTTGGTTGTCTAATCGACCAGTTCATTAAGCAAAAAAACGATCATCTATACCCTGCCTAAACTGCTCATCGCCTACCTGTAATCGCAGTGCATACATGGCTTTAGCATCTTCACCTGCCACATACCGCAGTTGGTTCTTTCCATCAGTGGCGGCTTCATACACGACTTCGGCTATTTGCTCGGCAGTTGAGTAATTGGCCCGGCGAGTTGGATCGCTAAAAACAGCAATTACTTTATTGAGTTGATCCGTATAGGCTTCGTGGGATGTGCGAACAATTGAGCGGCCTGAAAAATCGGTTGTGATACCGCCAGGTGAAACTGTTTTGATACCAATACCAAACCCAGATAGCTCGAACGACATACTTTCACTCCAACCTTCCAATGCCCATTTGGTAGCATGATATACCGAATTGAACGGAAAAGCCACTAAACCACCGATTGATGTTGTGCTAATAAACAACCCTGATCTCTTCGCCCTGAAGTGAGGAATAAATGCTTGCGTAACCCGAATGACACCTAACAGATTTGTTTCCAGCTGTTTTACAATCTGCTCATCGGTTGTCCCTTCTAAAGGACCCGCCAGACCGTATCCTGCATTATTGAATACTACATCTACCTCACCCATGTCAATCACTTGCTGAGCTGTAGATTGTATCTGTTCGAGGTTAGTAACGTCCAGCGGCAAGAGTTTAATTGACGGAATTTGGGTGAGTTCCGTTTCATTTTCGGGATTACGCATCGTAGCAATTACGTTCCACCCCTTGCTGGCAAACAGAATAGCAGCCGCTTTTCCAAGACCACTTGATGCACCAGTAATAAAAATTGTCTTTGTCATTGTTGAGAATGGTTTCATATTCGTATAGCGAACAAATTGGAGTTAACTCCAGAATTCCCGCAATCCTGATTTTTTCAAAAAATGTATATCCGCGAGCTAGCCGACCGAACCGGTGTGACACCCGATACAATCCGTTTTTACGAGAAGTTGAATTTACTGCAAAGCAATCGCCAGAGCAGACGGGGTCATCGCCAGTATGATGAGTCGCATGTGGCGGGATTGCTACAGATTAAGTTTATCAAAGCAATGGGCTTTACACTCAAAGATATACAGGAGAAATTCGTAGACTGGCGAGCCGGAAAGCTTACCAATTTAGAAAAGCGAGCAATATTGGAAGCACAGCTCCAGAAAATGGACGAAGCAGCCGCTGAAATCGAGCAGGTGAGAGCGTATTTACGAAAAAAGATTGGCCTGTTTCCTGATTGAATTCCCGGTACTCTATTCAGCCAAGTTAAATTTCACCTGCACACCACCAGCGGTAGTAGCCCGCTTAAACGAATTCGAAACGAGAGGATCGTTAAACGTACGATCGAAATAAAGGTTGAAATTCAAACGCTTACTAACGATATAGCTGATCTGTGGGCGCAACTGGAAATTTACGTTACCCGCAGTAACAATCTGTTCTGCATCTAATTTCCGTTGAATCGTTCGCGTATCGCGGAAGGTCAGGGCACAGGAGAAAGTCAGGTCGTTTTTCAGCTTCTTGTAAGCGCCATTGATTCGGAACGGAATCCGGAAATTCTGCCGCGTAAAGCCCATAGACGCTGTTATATCTTTATTGCTTAGTTCGGCAACCTGAGCGTTCGATAGACTTAGCGCTACGTCGCGGCTCTGGTTGAAAGCTAATTGTCCGCTAATACGATTCTTCGTCTGAAACTGAACACCAATCACCGGCGCAAATTTCTCCGACATCGTGATGGTACTCATTGCCACAATAGGCACAAACTGATTCAACTGGTTAGTAATTGTTCCAACCCCAAAATCCTGCACCGCCAGATTTACATAAGCCGCTCCATAATCTAAATTCGAAATGAAGTTGCCGACACTGTAGGTCGAGGAGTAGCTATGGTTTATCGTAAATGAGGTGAACATTTTCCGAATAATACCTAACCCAGAAATACCATTATAGGTAATCTGCCAGTTCGGTAGTGGAAAATTGTAGAAAGGCGAGAATTTCGCCTTTTCTTTTTTCTGACCGCTATACGCAGCAAAAAACGAAGGAATTAGTACGTCTTGCGCATTTAAATCATACGTCCCTGCCCGATTTCCTTCTTTAGCGGCTGCATTAAGTTTCTGGCTAAAATAGTTTCGGTAGCTTTCAAGACTATCGAACAGAACAGAGGTATTATCTGAGCGAAGCCCCTTAAACGCTGTTCGGAACGACCAGAACGACATACTGAATTGCCCACTGCGCACAGGCGTCTGAGTTTCAAACGCTCCACCCTGCGAACCAGGCCGGTAGTATTCCTGATACGCATCCGTTCGATCGAGTCGCCAGTTTATCTGCATCCGGAAATCTTTAAACGGCTCCAGGGTCGTACTGGCTGTAAATTTCTTCGTAATGTTCTGCTGAAAAGCCGTATTCTGTACTGTACTAGGCGACAACCAGCCTTTCTGAGCAGCCTTGTAGGCAATATTATGATCCTGACTGCCTAGTACAAAACCTAAACCTGGCGCGTTTTCGGCACTTAATCCAAAAAACTTTGGTGTTGGCAGGAAACCGGGAAGAATTGTCGACTCCTGCAAATTATAGGAGAAGTTAATGCCCCGCACGGTCAACAAAGCCCGTGTAAAGTTTTTAAGGATTTTACTATCTCCTCGCTCAATATCCTCCATATCACCGGGGTTACGAGCGAAGTTTTTCCGGACTGGGGCGGGTGTATTGGCAAATCGCAGGTAGCGGATTTTATTATACAGTCTGATTAAATCAACCCGGCCTGTAATGCCTCGTTCGCGGTTGTTGCGGAGAATATTGCCAAATGGAACGCCGAGTGAATCGACAATACCATACGAATTAGCCTGGAACTGGTAACCGACACCGTAACTGGCATCAGCCGCAATCCAGTCGAGCAGCGGTATTTTATCTAAGGGTAGTCTATAGGTAGCCTTGATATCCTGCACGAAATTTTTCATCCGGCCCAGATGCTTGATACTATTGATAATTGAGTCGCGTTTAGCCTGGGTATTAATGTCGCCTGCCGGTTCGTCGATAATGGCGTTAGCCTGTGCATGATAAGTTAGTACCAAGCTGCGTGTCAGGTTCCAGGTCAGATCGTAATAGCGATTAAACAGGAAATATTTCTCGAATTGGGGCAGAATGCCGTCGGTTGTCAGATCTGATGAGCGAAGTTGCGTTTTGATGTAACTCCGGTCCATATCGGTGCGAATCGAGACCAGCGACGGCAACAACGTCAGGTTGAAATCTTTAAGCCAGCGCAGATACGGAGCCTCAAATGAAGCCACATTTCGGAACGGTTCAAACGGTTTTGGTTGAGCGCTATACGTATACGCAATGCCCCCCCGATTCTGCCGTTGCAGGTATTCCTGCGTCAGAATGTTCGTGCGTTTCATATCGTTGAACGCATAGGTAAAGGCAAAATTTTCGAAATCCCAGAAGTGCGATTTGGCATTCGGATTGGTTTTCACCTTCCTGACATTCGAGAAATTATACCCCCGGCGCGTCGTATTATCCTGCACCAACTGACGGTAGCTCTCCCGTTCAGCTTCCGATGATTTTGTTGACAGTGAGGTTTCCAGCGGAGTGTCGGGGTCTAGCGGGTCAAAATGAGGATCGACATTGCGATGGTCATAGTTGACATAGAGCGGAATTTTCAGTCCCCATGTAGCAGGCAGGAATTTATCGATAGCCAGCGCCGACGACACCCCAAACTCGGTGGTTGTTTCGAGGGCTCGTTCACCAATGCGCGTCTGTACCCCTCCGAAGCCAAAAGTCGTAATCCGGCCCGATGCAGTGAGTGTGCCCAGGTCCGCTAGTTTCATGTTCAATGCACCAACAGCGGCCATCCCTGCATGCTGGTCATAGCCGTTGGCCCGCAACTCATCGACCCAAATAGTGAAGGATTTAGGTCGTTCGCCATCGCCAAGAATTTTAGGATTACGCATCCCAATCATAACTGACTGGACAGAACTTAGATCAGGATTACCTACCACTGTTAACAGATAATGCCCATCAGCAGACGTCTGGGTAAATGGTAATGATGTTTTTCGCCCAAACTCCCGGTTACGGTTTGCTTTGAGGTTGATAAGTTCATCAAGAGCTAAGTCCAACGCATTAGCAGTAGGCCAAACTACCTCGGCGACTTGATTACCAGCGGGCGTAGCTATTAGTCGGGGAATTTCAATTTCGTAATAGTTATCGGTATAATCGGTACCTAACCGTACGAAAGCTGACACCTGCCCACTTTCATCGTCATTATTGTGCATGTGCACAAACATTTTGAGCCGCTCCCGAAATAACAGATTGTAATTCGTGTTTTTGAACGCCCCCCGCGAATCACCATCACGCAGACCCGTTACGCTTAGGCGCATTGACTGCTCGTTCAATTCAACAATATTGGGTTGCGTATAATCACGATCCCGAATGTAGCCTGGGGGTACTGTGTACTGATACTTATCGCCACCCTGGGTGGTGGTTTGTGTGCTACTGTTTTCTTCAATATTTACCGTTGAGACAGTAAAGTTCGCATCGTAAGGCTCTGGCACTTCCTGCAAGCCGTGCTGGGTTAGGTCGCCGGTATATTTGCGATACTGGTTAGCTTCCATCTGCAATTCGGCAAATCGAAGCACAACTGGATCAGCAAAGTTAGTCAGGTACATCCGCATAAAACGAATGGATTTATACCCGTTGATACTACCCACTTTCCGTAAAGGCTCCCGCACCGGAATCCGGAACTGATACCAGTTGACAACCCCACCTGGCGTGTTGACCGATACCTTATCGACAATGTATTTACTCTGACCAACTTCCAGTTTATCAGGCTGCAAGTCTATTTCATATTCATAGTAAGCTTCATTGTCATTAATTGTATTGTCAATATTGAGGTCTTCAATATCGGGCAACGTAGTCGATGCGGGAGTCAGGTATTGATTGGCACTGGTGTTTTCGGGCGAATTGTTTTCCATACCCATAAACTTCTTGTACCTGGCGACAATATATTTCTGCTGATCGGCATCATCACCCAGGTAGAATTTAAAGTCATCGCCAGAAGGGTCTTGCTCAATATCGGCTAAGGCCGTTGGGTCAGTAACTTTCGTTCGAACGGCGGTCAGGTAGTTTTTGAAAAAATCCTTTTCAGCGATAACTCCACTCGGAATAGTTGGCTGGCTACTTAAACCATCCAAACCAATATCCTGCTGTGCACGTGAACCGGTCTGAAAAGCATTCGTCACAAATTGCCGGGTTGGCGCCTGCCCCCAGGCCGTTGCTTCGGTACCAGGGTTACGCACACTCACGGCTGAATCGAGCGGAAATCCATTCTCAAACTCATAGCGGCTATCCTTAATAACATCTTCCGACACATCGCCAAGGTTAAAGACCAGTTTTCCTCCTCCCCTACGACTACCGCCTTTTAACGTCTGATTGGGGTTGGGGCCATATCGAATGTCACCGGCATCTCCCTTTACAAAGGGGTCCATGAGCCAGAATGTGATATTCTCTATGTTGGCATTGTCGAAATCAATATCCGAGGCAATAGCTCGGGTAACGGCGCCAAAGTTTTGTGTAGGATTGGGAAGTTGACCGTTCGCGTCCAGATTCGGGTTGTAGTTATACATACCTCGTTCTGCTGGGAAATACGCTACGTCCAGAATATTTTCGGGTAGCTGTACTGGCCTTGCCGACCGACCCGGAAACAGTTCCTGTGGTAGGAAAGGGCGTTCATACATGTGTTTGTTGGCATCTTCAACATCAATGTTCGACGACACACCAAGCAAACCCGTTGACCCAAAAATACTGGGGTCAACTGTATAAACTGAAATTCGGGCGCGGTTGTAAGCATACGGCAGTGGATCAGCAAATGACCCCTGCGGAAACTGCTGAGGGGTGGCCCCAAGTCGCCAGCGCGTAGGTTGCCGGGTCAGATCGAAAATAGTACGAGCTGCTTCAAAATCATCCAGATAGCTTTCATTCTTGGCTTTCTGATTTGTACCCGGAAAAAGTTGCGCGACCTCGCCATTAAACTGAATAGTCGACAATTCTTTGGTTTGTACGCCAGGCAGGGCATCCAGCAGACGAGTCAGACCAGGTGCATCTTTACGGATATTGGCGTTGATACCTAAAATCGTGTTATTAACGGGTTCATTACCAAGTGCCACACGGGTCAAAAAGCCGGCCGGAGTTTCTTTCATATGCATAGCGGTCAAACCTATGCTAACATCCTTATTGACCGTATAATCCAGGTGCGTACCGATCAGCGTACGGATCTGATTCTGAAACAAATCGGGCTGTTCGTAGCTGATCCGAATCTCGCGGCCCGAATTCGTCACGCTTTCGTTAATAATCCGTAGCTTACCAATCTGGGCTTCGAGCACATAGTCCGTTCCGGCCACAAGCGGCACACCACCTGCCGTTACAGTAACCGACTGTTCATTAACACCATAGGGTAGTTGCACCTCAGCCCCGTTACCTGACTGGAATGATCCCTTCAGGAAAAATTTATCTTTGGCGGCAATCTGGGCAGCATCGGTCTTGGTACCCCTATAAAGCTCATTAAAGACATATTTTGCCTTTAGATTGTCTTCATCAGCATCGAACTGTTTTTCCAGATAAGCTCCAAAGGGTTCCAGAACCGGGAAAATTATTTTCCCATATCGACTATCAATTGTATAACTCTCGACGTAATCGAAGTTACCGTCAGGCTGGGCATCCAGTTGCTGATTAAGTCGATCCATACCAAACAGTTGCACCAATGGACGATTCTGCGTCCGTCGTCCTTCCTGTAGGTTGGGGTTATCAATACCTGTCAGATCGTCTTTATAAATAATTCGTAATTGAAAACCCTGACGGGTGATTTGAGAGGTGCTAAGCCCGTAGATGTTCTTCATCATCAGGTTCCACATAGGTAACTGAAGATTGTTACGCAGTGTAGCCGACTTCAATAGCTTTAACACCAGTACTTCATCACCTTTACGGGACTGATAATCTTCGGTCAATTCCCCAACTTTATAGCGTCGGCCCTGGTAGGTATACTCGTAAGCAACAGCCAGAATTTCATCATTACGAAGCGGAGTTACGAGCGAGATGTAGCCCAGGTCGGCCTGAAGCCTATATTCACGGTCGGTAAGCCGTTTGGCTCCACGGAGGAGGTCAAAATCTATACCCTTGGTCAATTGAAAGGCGGTTGTCAGCTGATCGTTTGTCTGATCTACCTGCCGAAATGCGCTATTGGTATTCGCGGTTAACTTATTAAAGAGGCCGTTGGCTGTGTTGGCGGAAGGAGTCAGGTTATTACGCGAAAATGGAGATAGATTCGGATTCGTCTGACTATAGGGATTGCCTTCGCCCAAATCCTGGAAGCCAGCAATGTTTCGCAATGACTCAGTTGTGTTCGTGCGGTTCGTCACATACACTTCAATCCGGGTTACGTTAATTCCTGAGGTCACCTGCGGCATCGTTTTTAACGAGGCTTCGTAGTTAGCCCGGAAAAACTGCGACAGGAAGAAGTGTTGGTTTTCGTCGTAACCATCAGCACGGATTTCAAACGGACGGTTCGACGTACCACCTCGCAGTACAATTTCACTTTTACGTGATCGTTGTTGCGAAGCCACTAATGTGGCATTCAGCCGGCCAAAACGCAACTGGGTTTTAACCCCAAATAGGTTTTGCACCCCTGGAATCAACTGACTGTTAACCGCCCAACTAATATTACCAACTTCGAGTCCCTGTAAAATACTTTCGTTCTGGGGAGTAAATCCTGGTGTACCCGGCGTAGTCATTCCCGGCAATGTTGGAGCACCTGGCAATGTGGGTGCCTTGGGTAGCCCTGGCAGGCCCTGTCCCGTACCGAAAGCGGGTAAACCACCTCCCGGTTTGTAATTGAGTTTCAGTGCATTCTCGAAGTTGAAACTAGCCTTGGTATCGAAATTGGCCAGTACACCTAGCTTCTCACCGATTTTACCATTGAAGTTAATGCTGATTTGTTCATTGAAGAGAAAGTTACCACTGCGACGTTGCCGAACAGGATAAGCTGGGTTATCGTTGAATTGATAGAGATAACCGAAATCAAGTGTCACAAAACCGTTTGGCTTAAAATCAACCTGACTACCGCCAAAAAGCCGGTCAATAACAGGCGGTAATTCTAGTTTTGGAATTAACCCTCTTCCACTCAACGCACTCTGACCATCACGCTTAGCTCCATACTCACTCCAGATACTTTGCTCAACCCGTTGGTTTTGAAGTTGGTTATAGGTCGAAAAGGGAATCGTTTCTGCTGGTCGATAAGGCAGGCCAAACTGCGATGGTGGCAGTATCGGGCTGGTTGCTGACTGGCCGGGCGTACCTGTACCCGACGTAGCGGGTATGGTCGAGTTCGTTTGCCCTTGTACTGAGTTAGGCGTGGGAGGGCCAGACAACGATACGCCTGTCCGAACCCGCTCGGTAACGCCAATGCGCCCTTCAGGATCAAGCCGAAAATCGGTTGAAACGCCTTTAGGGTCACGTAAGATAAACGGAGATTTAGACGGTCGATCGGAGAAACGGGTAGCCCGTCGGTCAGGCCAGTTTATAGTTGGCCGTCGGTTGGCGCTACGTGCCGCCCGAATGCTATCCGTGCGCTCCTGAAGAGCCTGCTTGGCAGAATCTGCTCGCATAACGGCCCGTCGACGTGCGTTAGCACGCGCCGAATCGGCCGCAGCCTGTTGACGCCGTCCGGCCGCTCCTCGTCGTGCAGGGGTTGGCTGATCCTGGCTATAGCTTATACCCAGCCCTAACAGCAGCCAGCATCCCAATATCAGCCACCCGTTCGGAATAAACAGGAGTCTGCTACTAGCAAGAATGAAGTGACTGACAACAGAACTGTGAACAAAGTAGTGGTTCACCATCGGGGGTACTTTCGGGTTCAGTATGAATAGCGAGGATACGTTCTTCTATCAAACGGCCAAAATTAGGCCATTCGTCTAATAGAGCAATAGATTTTTTAACTGGCTGTTTGCTTTCGTTTTAGCCTAACCGGGGGATAAAATTACACATTAATCTGCCTTCATGCGAGTAAATTACGTTTCATTTTCCTGTAAATGAGGACTTAAGTGATCTTATTTAAAGCCGGTCTACAATTACCGAGCCATATTTTTAGGGTGTCTGCGAGTTCAAGATGTTTATTATTCGCGAAAGCACTTTCTACTCGCTTAATCACTTTGTGGTTAATGATCCGAGTAAAATGTTCTATACTTGACTATGGAAATTTCGTTTATCGGCGCCGGTAACCTTGCCTGGCATCTCGCACCAGCTCTTGAGAATGCAGGGCATCATATCAATGAGGTGTATAGCCGTCAGCTTCAGCATTCTCGCCAGTTAGTCAGTAATCTGTATGACGCCCGCACCCATTCTGAATTAAATTTTGCGGATAGTCCATCCCATTTGTTTGTGCTGGCTGTCTCTGACCAAGCGCTCGAAGATGTCTGCTCGCGATTGGTATTGCCCGAAAATGCTATGATTGTGCATACGTCAGGCGGGCAATCGTTACAATCGTTAGCGCATTGGATGGCTATTTACAGTGACGTTCCTGTTCAGACGGGTGTTTTTTATCCGTTACAAACCTTTACCAAAGGTCAATCATTTTTGGCCTTTGAAGAAATCCCCCTCTGTATAGAAGCCTCCGATCCTGGTACGGAAGAGGCATTGGTTCAGTTGGGTCAGGACATTAGTGATATTGTCTATTTAATAACGTCCAGCGAACGCCGAACACTGCATATTGGCGGTGTATTGGCCTGCAATTTCACGAATCATTTGCTCGCTCTCGCCCATGACCTGACCACACAGGAGGGTCTGGAGTTTGATTTACTCAGACCAATCATTGCAGAAACCTTTCGCAAGGGGTTAGCTGCGCATAATCCCGCCGACGTGCAAACTGGTCCAGCCCGACGGGGAGATTTGACGACAATCGATGCTCATTTAGCTTATCTTAGCAATCAACCGCACGTATCCGAGGTATATCAGGTACTAACTGAAAGTATTCAACGGTATTATAAAAATAGAGACCATTGAGGTTCACTGCAAAATTTAGATTCTATTGTTTTGCTACTAATCTATTAGATTAAAATTAGTATGGGTTGAATTAATTCTATATAGCAAAAACCGGGAATCCAGGCCTCAATAGGGATTCTAATAATTTTCTAATCTTTTTATAAACTCCCTTTAATGCTATTTTAAGTCCTATTTAATATAGGTTAAAGATATTTGTAGCCCTGTTAATGTCAACTCATGCGGCTACTGCTGATCTTTTTAATTAGTACTCTTCTTTTTCTGCATGCCAAACCTGCACAAGCGCAGGATTCACTTCATGTAACCCTTCGACAGGCCGATAGCTTGTTTGTCAAAAACAATTTACTGTTACTGGCCGAACGATTTCGGATCGATGCCGGTCAGGCACAGGTACTACAAGCCAGTTTATATGACAATCCTAACGTAACGCTGGAGGTTAGTTCCTTCAACAACGAAACTCGACGGGTATTGGATGTAGGGAAGCAGGGAGAGAAAATCATTTCGGTGCAGCAGTTACTGTATACTGCCGGTAAACGCAATAAGCGTATTGCGCTGGCATCTGAAGCGGCCCATCTGACCGAATTAGAATTACTGGATTTGCTCCGTGGCCTACGCTTCGATTTGCGGAGTCGGTTTTACTCTATTTATTTCCAGCAGCTGACCCTGAATCGATTCAATCAGCAAATCGCTACGCTGGAAACTACCGTATCGGCGTATGAAAAGCAGTACGAACGGAATAATATTTCACTTCGCGAGTTGCTTCGACTTAAGGCGCTGCTCTTTCAACTCAATAACGACCGAACAGAAATTGTCTTCCAACTGGCTGATGATCAGCGGGCATTACGAACGTTATTATCTGTTGATCAACCCATTCAGCCACTGGTTAGAGATGCAACACTACCGCGTTATCATCTGCCAACTCAACCCGATGATACACTCCAGCAAATGGCTCTACGCAATCGGCCGGATTTGAAAGCGTCTGAATCGCTTATCCGGCAGGCAGAACTGAATTATAACCTGCAAAAAGCATTGGCTGTTCCAGACTTACGGGTGGGCGGTACTTATGACCAGGCTGGGAGTTACATTCAGAACTACGTCGGCCTGTCTGTTTCGGCCGACATTCCAGTTTTCAACCGCAATCAGGGGGCCATTCGGGCAGCTCGAAGTCAGATTAACTACCAGAGCCAGCTGCAACGCCAGAAGGCCGTTCAGGTAGGAAATGAAGTAGCTACCTCCTTACAAAAAGTTAGGGAAGTAGAACGGCGGGTACAGTCCATCGAACGTTCGTTTACCGATCAGTTCGACGAGCTGAACCGAGGGGTCATTATCAGTTTCCAGAAAGGTAACCTGACCTTAATTGAATTTGTCGACCTGATTGAGTCCTACAACGATAGTATTCGTCAGCTCAACCGCCTAAAAGCCGACCGAATCAGTGCCTACGAAGAACTGAATTACCTTGTTGGAGATGATTTATTCAGATAGCGCCAGCCGTCTCGTTCGGTAGCGATAATTAGTAATTAACGACCCTTACATAGCCGAACAAGACGTCCGAAACGACAATGAAAATCACTATTTTTTTGCTACTCAGTTGCCTGGCCTTCATACTCTCGTGTGGGCCTAAGCCAGCACAGGAAGAAGAAAAAGCGTTTATGCTCTCCGATACGATGATGCATCGGATTCACCTCGATAGTGTGGTTATGCAACCTGTTCGAAGTGAACTAACGCTGGTTGGCAAAGTCATGGCCGACGAAAATCGGGTGATTAAGGTGTACCCACTGGTGGGTGGTAATGTAGAAGATGTAAAGGTAGAATTGGGTGATTACGTCCACAAAGGTCAAACGCTGGCCTCCATTCGATCGGGCGAAGTAGCCGATATAGAACGGCAAAGTATCCAGGCTCGCTCAGATCTGCTGCTGGCCGAGAAAAATCTGCGGGTAGCCCAGGATTTGTTTGAGACTAAACTTACATCACAGCGCGAAGTGGTTGCGGCTCAGAAAGAAGTCGAAAAAGCGCAGGCCGAGTCGAACCGAGTCGAGGAAGTTTCTAAAATATATGGCATCGGTAAAACATCAATATACACCGTAAAAGCCCCTATCGATGGCTATGTCATCGAGAAAAATGTTAACCGGGGTACACAACTTCGTTCCGACAACGCGGGCAACCTGTTTACCATTGGCCAGATCAGCGAGGTATGGGTACTGGCCAATGTCAATGAAAGTGACATTGGGCGGGTACGAATGGGTATGGAGGCTTCCATACAAACCCTGAGTTACCCTGACGAACTCTTCAAGGGACAGGTCGACAAGATCTATACGGTACTAGACCCCGGCACCAAAGCGATGACCGTACGGATTCGCCTGAATAACAAGGCCATGAAACTCCGTCCTGAAATGCACGCGACAGTTACGCTACGCTACGAAGATGGCGGAAAGTTAGCCACAGTCCCCGCAGGCTCAGTCATTTTCGACCAGTCGAAACATTACGTCATGGTTTTCCGGGGACGTTCTGACATCGATACGCGCGAGGTAAATGTCCTCAAGACTATTGGTGACGTTGCTTATATAAAAACGGGCCTGAAACCGGGCGAGCGAGTCATTTCGAAAAATCAATTACTGGTCTACGACGCCATTAACGATTAAAAAGCTTGGCGTAGGGAGCGAGGTGCAGGGGACAATGAACTAGTGTCCCTGCGCCCTGCTCCTTGCACCAAGCTCCTTCCCCTACGCCCTTATGAACAAGTTCATCCGCGATGTCGTCGGTTTCTCCCTAAAGAACCGCTTTTTCATCTTTTTCATGACTATCGGGCTGATTGTGGCCGGTATAGTCAGTTATCTTAATGTACCCCTCGAAGCCTTTCCCGACGTAACCAATACCCAAATCATTGTAGTAACCGAATGGAATGGTCGTTCGGCAGAGGAAATCGAGCGATTTGTGACCGTACCAATTGAAATATCAATGAGTTCGGTACAACGAAAAACAAATGTTCGCTCCATCACGATGTTTGGACTGAGCATTATCAAAATCATTTTTGAAGACGATGTCGAGGACTTTTTTGCCCGGCAGCAGGTAAATAATCAACTTCGAACCGTATCGCTGCCGGATGGCGTAGAGCCCGACGTGCAGCCCCCCTATGGTCCAACGGGTGAGATTTTTCGTTTTACACTCAAATCACCCTCCCGCGACAGTCGCGAACTGCTTACACTACATAACTGGGTCATTGATCGCCAGCTCCGTTCGGTATCGGGCGTGGCCGATGTGGTAGCCTTTGGCGGGCGGGAAAAGAGTTACGAAATCCGGGTTAATCCAACCCAGCTGGCCAAGTACGACATTACCCCATTGGAAGTGTATCAGGCCGTTACGCGCAGTAACATTAACGTAGGGGGTGATGTCATCGAACGCAATGGGCAAGCCTATGTTGTGCGCGGTATTGGCCTACTCACATCCATTCAGGACATTGAAAATCTGATCGTAGAGGATTTAGACGGCAATCCCGTGCTTGTCAAAAACGTCGCAGAAGTCGCTGAATCAAACCTCCCGCGTGTGGGTCAGGTTGGTTTGAATAACGATGATGACGTAGTAGAAGGCATTGTTGTAATGCGCAAAAACGAGAATCCGAGCGAAGTACTGGCCCGCGTCAAAGACAAAATCGCAGAATTGAATAGCCGCATTCTTCCCTCCGATGTGAAGATGGTGACGTTCTATGACCGCGATAATCTGATTAGTTTCTGTACGAAAACGGTTCTGCACAACCTCACCGAAGGCATTATTCTGGTTACCGTGATTGTGTTCCTGTTTATGGCCGACTGGCGTACAACGATCATCGTTTCCATGATAATTCCGTTGGCATTGCTGTTTGCTTTCATGTGTCTGAAGCTACGAGGCATGTCGGCCAATCTGCTATCGATGGGTGCGGTCGATTTTGGTATCATCATCGATGGAGCTGTCGTCATGGTCGAAGGCATCTTCGTTTCACTTGATCACCTGGCCCACAAGGTGGGGATGACGAAGTACAACCGAATGGCAAAAATGGGGTTGATCAAGAAAACGGGGGGCGAGTTAGGCAAAGCCGTTTTCTTCTCCAAATTGATCATTATCACGGCTTTACTCCCTATTTTTTCATTCCAGAAAGTAGAAGGCAAGATGTTTTCGCCCCTGGCGTGGACCCTCGGTTTTGCGTTGTTGGGTGCGTTGCTGTTCACCCTAACGCTGGTACCATTGCTCTGTTCGATTCTGTTGAAGAAAAATGTGCGGGAGAAAAACAATCCGCTGGTTAATTTCTTCAATCGGATTGTGATGGCGGGCTTTAGCAAATGTTACGCCAACCGGCGGCTCAGTCTGTTAGCCGCCGTAGTATTCATGGCTGTTACATTTCTATCGGCCAGCCTGCTCGGTACAGAATTTTTGCCAACGCTCAATGAGGGCGCCTTGTGGGTGGAGGCTAAATTGCCCATGAGCAGTTCGCTGAATCAGACAGTCGGTATGGTACGGATACTGCGGCAAAAACTGATGGATTTCCCGGAGGTAAACGGTGTGCTATCACAAACCGGCCGATCCAATGATGGTACCGATCCATCGGGGTTTTATTATGTGCAGATGCAGGTAAACCTAAAACCTAAAGATGAATGGAAACGACACATTACCACCGACCAGTTGATCGAGGAAATGGATGGACGATTGAAGCAGTTTCAGGGTATTAATTACAACTACTCGCAACCTATCATCGACAACGTAGCCGAAGCAGTGGCAGGTATGAACGCCAGTAATGCCGTAAAAATCTTTGGCGATGATCTCAATACGCTCAACAAACTGGCCAATACCGTTATTGCTTCCATCCGCGACGTACCGGGAGTAAAAGATGTGGGTATTCTACGCAACATTGGTCAGCCTGAAATCAGTGTACTGTTTCATGATCAGAAGATGGCGCTTTATGGTGTATCGACAGCCGATGCGCAAGCCGTTATCGAAATGGCTATTGGCGGTAAAACAGCGTCGATCCTGTACGAAGGGGAACGTAAATTCGATATTCGTCTCCGCTATGGCGAGAGCTACCGTAAAACCGAAGACGACATTATGCGCCTGATGGTGCCAACGCTACGGGGCAGCAAAATTCCATTACGTGAAATTGCGACTATCCGTGAGGTAACTGGGCCTGCTTTCGTGTACCGCGACAACAACAAACGCTTTATTGGCGTCAAGTTTTCGGTGCGGGAACGCGATTTGGGTAGCACCATTGCCGATGCTCAGCAACGGGTCAATGCAGCCTTGAAAAACTTGCCCAAAGGGTATGCTATCAACTGGACCGGCGAGTTTGAGAATCAGGTTCGGGCCACCAAACGACTGGGGCAGGTCGTTCCACTAAGTCTGGCGGCTATTTTCGTGATCCTGTTCGTCCTGTTTGGCAATGTGAAAGATGCAGGTCTGGTATTGCTCAATGTGCCTTTTGCCTTGATTGGAGGCATTCTGGCGCTGCACGTAACAGGCATGAACTTCGGCATTTCGGCAGGAGTAGGCTTCATTGCCTTGTTCGGTATTTGTGTACAGAATGGCGTTATCCTGATTTCGGTTTTCAATACGAATCGGCAGAACAAAATGCCTATTGACGAAGCTATTCGGGAAGGTGTTCAGACGCGGATTCGACCTGTAATCATGACCGCGCTTATGGCCGCTATTGGTCTGTTGCCAGCTGCCGTCTCAACGGGCATTGGCTCTGAAACGCAAAAGCCACTGGCCATTGTCGTGATTGGCGGACTGATTACAGCTACTATACTCACGCTGCTTATTTTCCCGATTATTTACCGCATGTTTTATCGCCAGAACGTGGCGCATCATAAGGGGTTGGCTGTGGCGTAGGGTGATAGTATTCTAAACCTATAAACGTGAGTCAGTAAAAATTAAACTCCAACCAAAATTCATTCACAAAATGGGGCAATAACAGAAATATTAAATTAAAATAGTCTATTTAGTAGTAAATTAATAACTACTAAATAGACTAAATAACTACTATTAGTTATGCCACTTTAAATAATAAGGTATATTATTTACTATTTTGCGGTTTATTAACTTCTCTGCATTAAAAATCAATTTCTCTACCGTTGCATCATAGATATAATTACAGGGCACACGAAGTTCTTTTGGACCTGGCTGTTTTAGTAATTCTCTATATTTGAGGTTATCGCAAAGGTGTTTGCCGACGAACATTTTTACTGTCTCAAACCACCGTTGTTTGTCATCAATAAGCAATTCAGAGCCGTCATAAATAAGAAATGGTTGGCCATTTACTGTAGTAAAGCTAGTGGGTAAATTTTCTTTGACTTCGATCAAATATGACATAACCGTGAGATAAACGGTTACTGTGTCCGCACTAGGTTTAAATAATAGAACAGAAACATTAGGTATTCCTGCTTTGGATAAAGCGTTGACTTCTTTGAGATGCTCTGCCAAAACTGGCTTAAAATCTTTGTGCTTCAAAAGTCTTTCTAATTGACTTTGAGCCTGAATTGATTCTAGGGCAACCCAAGACAGAAGGAGATATATTGTGGCTTTAAACATATCAATTACAGTTATTAAGTTGACTTCTGGACTCATTTAGGTTCAAATGGCCATCAGTATCATAATTCCATAAGCCATCATTGGCTAGAATGTATGTATTCACTCCGGGATTGCTTCTGGCAAAATTTATGTCGCCGGGGCTAGGTTGCAAAGGGTTTCCAATAGCAGTACTTGGATGAGTATGTATAGCGCTATAAATAATAACTCTTGTTCCATCGCATAAATCAAGGGCTGTACTTTTGTTACCATTACCATCCATAAGAGTAATAAAGTCACCATAATACTCAGGCCAAGACTCGTTGACCTTATTAGCATGATAAGTTCCCGAACAGTCTTGCCCTGAGGTTGGTAAAACTAATGTTCCTTTATCAGTAACTAACAGCATATTCTCAATCATTGGGTCTCCATTTATATCAAAACTCTGGCGCCAAATGTTATTCAAGGTCTTACATAAGGGCTCACTTAAAAATTTTGGCTTAGGTAAACTATTAACGTCAAAATTCACCATCGGCATAGTCCAACGCCCACTGATGTATTCATACACTGTGGTATAGCCAAAATCAGGGTCAGTATAGAAATAAAACTGCTCATTAGTTGGGTTGGTTGGGCGCTTGCCTTTCACTTCGACTTCGGCTATAGCAATACACCAACTTTTGCCATCCCAAATATAAGTCGCTCCCGTAGGCGAGTTATAGACTTGGCCTTTCGTCAATGTACCAGTCGTCGATACACCGGTCGCTACTGTATCCTTAGGAGCATTATAGGGTACAAACGTGGCCGTACTGCTTGAACCACCACTCCCACCACCAGTACTGCCAACAGGGCCTATTATACTTCCACTGTCTGGCCCTGAAATCCAACCCCAATTTACACTGCCATCATTACTATAACCTCTCACGGTCACATCCACATTCAGCCAGCCTCCGTCAACAGGAGCCTCTTGTGTACAGTTTCGATAAAGGCTTTCCGTATTAATTGACTGCTGTGGCGCAAAAGCACTGATAGAGGTGGTAGTTTTGGGAACAAAAAGACCCTTATTAACCGAACTGGATCGAGGTAGTTGGACAGTATGAAATGAAATATCATCGAACCAGACTGGCGTTTTACTCAGGTTCTGTAAGCGCACCGCTACATAACCAGTCTCCTGGGTATACCCCTCAATATGTAGTAATTGCCAGGCTGAACGAGCATCCTTACTAATATCAATCTGTTGGCGATATATAAATTTACCATATTGATTATAAAAAGCCAATTCCATGCTAGACCTAGGCAGTCGTTTGGTTATGAGCGATTTAACAAGTGGAGCTATCAGTGATGTACTAACGCCAAGGATAGGGACTTTTTGGCTAAGTGAACTACGTTGATCAGGAGCAGTTGGTTGTTGTAAAAGGCTAGCCCCTGCCAATGCTCCGCCTGCTACTGCTGCTGTAATCTGAGGTGCTAAACTTGGTCGTTGTATGCTAGGTGTATAAGCATATACATCTAGCGAATAGGTGGATCCCTGTCGCACAGGAATTAACTTGCTCGTTAAGGAAGAAACACGCGAACTACCTCCCTTTCCTACTTGTAGCGCCACTCCTCCAGAATGAGTATGAGTTATTGACTCTGCATAAGCAACTCTAGCCGCCCCATCTCCATTACAGCCTAATGGATTGATCAGGCAAGCGGCTGTTGTTTTGGGGCTACCCGGAATATTCGTTTGGGTACCAGAATATTTGACAGAAATCGTCATAGCACTACCTGTCTTATACTTAGCAGGTAATGGCATATAGAAACCGAAGGCATTGTACCCCGAAATACCCAGTGCATTTGCTACATCCTGACGGCTATTGGTAGCTGGTACACCAACAGCCACCAACCAACCATTTATATATACATCAAACTTGGTGGATTGCTGGGGGGTATTTTTGTTTACGACCCAGCCACCAATACCGCTACAGTCGGCTCCATCCAGATTACCCGCGAAGTTGCTGCCTGCCTGTGCGGGCGAAGTTGTTGGATTAGTAGTTGTTGGCGTTGTTGGATTGCCCGACCCCTGACACGCGGCTGTTGTTTTGGGGCTACCCGGAATATCAGTAGTAGTGTCAGCGTATCGTACTGAAATGCTTAGGGCCGACCCATTCTTATACTGGGCAGGGATTGACCAACTAAAGCCAAAGGCATTGTAACCAGAAACACCAAAGGCATTGGATACATCCTGTCGGCTATTACTAGCTAAAACATTGGAAGCGGCTAACTGACCATTGATGTACACATCAAATTTAGTGGACTGATTGGTTGCATTTCGATTCATCACCCAACCACCAATACCCGTACACTCGGCCCCATCCAGATTGCCTGCTAGATTAGCACCTGCTGGTGTGGTCGGTGTGGTAGTGGTGGTCGTAGTCGGTGGGGTTGGTGTTGTAGTTGTATGCGGATCGTTCTCGGCAAAACAACTGGCGGTGCTGCTGGCCATCAAGCCAGTGGCCACCAACCAATGTTGCGGCCTAAAATTGCCCCCATCCTGATAGGCAGCGAATAAGCTACCATTGTAATAATGGGCATAGACCGATTCGCCCCAACTGGTGGTGAACAAAAATTGGCCCTCGGTGTACGGACAATTGCCTGTTGAGACAGGCGGTTGGGTTCCACCGGTACACCCACTGACGGTTTTAGGCGATCCACCTATATCACTGTTTGCTCCGCAAATACGTACTGAAATGGCATGATTCTGTCCATTTTTCCAAGGAGCAGTAGCTGGAAAGCTATAGCTGAAACCATGATATCGAGCCGCTGAGCTGCCGAAGGCGGTTACTAAATCTTGCCGGTCGCCATTGGCTGTGATCCCCGAATAGGTTTTAACGCCATCCACATAGATATCGATGATGACCGGCTGATTCAGGTTAGCCCCATTGAAAGCCCAGCCACCCACACTGTTGCAGTTGGCATAATCCACTGAACCATTCGGACTACTGACTGAGCACTGCGCCCATGTTGTCATAATTGATGTAAAAATCAGCAGTATTGTCGCCACAATAGCTCGCTGGAAATCAGTAGATTTGAGTAAAATTTTCACTACATTTGACATGTTTAATGGTGAAACATTGAACTGCTCAAAGCCCCGCGTCCGGTCGCCAAACTGTCGTGGGGCTTTTTCTGTGTCAAAGGTATTCCGCTGATATACTCGGTGAAAGAGGGAAAACCCCTCAGTTTTTGATAAGTAACTCTATTTCGGAGGTAGTTTTCCCATTTCCTGTTGATAACATCGCCTTAATTCATCAGCATGCTTGCGGGCAAACTTTGCCAATTTATGCCAACCTTTCAAATCCAGTTTAGTCCCGATGCGCGTGCGGTAGTTTTCAACGCTTTTTGGGGTCAGGCAAAGTTTTTCCGCGATTTCAAGGTTTGTCAGATCAGTGGCTACGTGTAGTAAAATTTTCCATTCACAACGAGTTAGGTCAGAAAGCCCCTGGTTCAGGCAAAAAGCATCAGAGGGCTCAAAAATTTGCTTAGGAGAACGGTGGAGTAGTTGCATTGTGAGGAGGAGAGCTATATCAATATGTAAACATTTTTTTTAATATCAATAATCAATTTATAAATAAACCAATATGCAAGAAAAACCTACTTGATAGATTTAAAAAGCGTTACCCCCTGGGGCTTAATTACCCGAAAAGCGAGTCTTTACATTAACGGTTTCACAGATTGGCGCGTGACTCAAGCTTAGTTGTACCTTTATGGCATGGCATTTATCCAGACTGATACCTTTACGTTGCGCGGTTATGAGTGCGACGCTTTCGGGCGAATGAATATTTCGGCTCTGATGAACCTGATGCAGGAATCGGCGAATCGAAATGCAATTGAGTATGGCATTGGGATTGCTGATTTGGCAGCGCGGGGATTTGGCTGGATGCTGATGCGCTTCCGGCTTCGAATGCACGAGTATCCTCGCTATGGCCAGACTATTCAGCTACTAACCTACCCTACTGAGGTTGAGAAATATTTTATCTATCGTGAGTTTCAGGTCTTGGCCGAAGACGGAACCTTGCTGGCCGATGCGACCAGCACATGGCTCGTTTTTAGTATGGAAAAGCGAGCCATGGTATCGCTGCCTGATTTTATCCGTAGCCTGAGCCTGCCAGCGGATATTCCCCAAACGACTGTTACCCCCCTGGCAAAACTATCGTCCAGACCTATTTTTCAGGCAACTGACTTTGACCCAACCCAGACAAAAAACATAGAAGTAGGCTGGCTAAGCATCGACCAGAATCAGCACGTCAATAACGTGGCCTATGTCGAATGGCTTATCGAAGCCGTTGATAGTGAGATACTGCAAACGCGGAAATTAGCCGAAATTGATTTAGTTTACCGGGCCGAAAGCCACTGGCGCGACCAATTGCAGATACAGTCGGTAGCTGAGACTCCAACGGCCTTCCTGCACCGGATTATTTACCCCGAAACGGGTAAAGATGTACTACAGGCAAGAAGCATTTGGGAAGATAATTAACCGATCCTCAATTATGACTACTTCACCAACTCAAACGCTCGATGGCGTACTAGGTGGTCTGATGCGCCGATACAGCGAGCGCGTTCCCGATGTGCAGAATGTTATTAATGCCATGCTTAACGAAGGCATTATTCAATCGCCAGGCGAGATTGAAAACGACCACATTGCCTTCCGGACAATGGGTGTACCCAATCTCGGTATCGCATCGTTCGAGAAGATTTTCCTTCATTATGGTTATGAGAAACGAGACGAATTCAATTTCACTGGAAAGAAATTAACGGCCTATTGGTACAGCCCACCAGAGCCACATTATCCGCGCATTTTCGCCAGTGAACTGCGCGTGCATGAACTCTCTGAGGAAGCTCAGCAGATCATTCATCGGTATACCGACACGGTAACGAGCGATCCAGTTGATTCGCTGGATCTGGACAATGCCGACGCCGTCGATCAGTTTCTACATCAACCTCTCTGGGAAACACCCACTCTAGCTGATTATCAAACCCTATTGGCAGAAAGCGAGTATGCCGCCTGGGTAATTTATAACCGCTATTACCTGAATCATTTTACAATCAGCGTTCATAACCTCAAAGCAGGTTATAATACCATCGACGAATTTGTCGCCTTTCTGGAAAACCGGGGTTTTCGACTCAACTCGGCAGGAGGCACTATAAAAGTTAGCCCAGACGGTGATTTGCGGCAAGCCTCTACTATAGCGCAGATGATTGATGCCGAATTTGCCGGTGGAGCTACATTCCGGATTGCGGGTTCTTACGTGGAATTTGCCGAACGACGTGTATTACCTCCGTTTCGCGACTTACCCATCGATCAGATTACTCGTCAGCACCGACGCGAAGGTTTTGAAACAGGCAATGCCGACAAGATTTTCGAAAGTACGTTTACGACCCAAACAGGTAGATAGTTTACTGTTTCAGGTTTAACTTGAAACCATCCTTAAACCCTCCATTCATGAAAGCTAACGCTACTTTTCTACTCGCTGGCCTACTCTTATGTAGTCTGGTAGCACTGGCGCAAAAACCCGCGCCGGTTGGTCTGCAACTGTACAGCTTTCGTACCCAGTTTGCACAAGATGTTCCGGGTACGATGGCAAAGGTGAAACAAATGGGTTTTCGGGAGGCTGAAATTGCCGGAACCTACGGACTTAGCTTACCTGATTTCCGTAAATTACTGGATCAGAATGGCATTAAAGCTATCAGCACCGGAGCAAGTTTCGAAGATTTAGATTCGAACGTGCCCAAAATTATTGCCGAAGCTAAGGCTTTAGGTGTAAAGTATATCGTCTGCACCTGGATTCCCCACGCTGGCGATGCGTTTACGATACAGGATGCCGACCGGGCCATCGATGTATTTAATACTGCGGGTAAATTACTGGCAGGTAACGATCTTACCTTATGTTATCACAATCATGGCTACGAATTTCAGACGTATAAAGACGGCACATTTTTCGATTACCTGGTCGAAAATCTAGATCCCAAATCGGTCAATTTCGAGATGGATGTATTTTGGGTAAAATCTCCCGGCTATGACCCCGTCGCGCTGTTGCAGAAGTACCACAAACGCTTCCTGCTAATGCACCTCAAAGACCGTAAACCTGGTACCCCCGACAGTCAAACGGGTCACTCCGATGTAGAGTCGAATGTCGTCCTGGGTAAGGGCGATGTGGGTATTGCGGCCATTATGAAACAGGCAAAAAAATCGGGAGTGAAACATTTTTTCATCGAAGACGAATCGTCGCGTTCAATGGAGCAAATGCCCGAAAGTCTGGCGTTTCTAGAAGGTTTGAAATAGAGTGGTTTCAATGCAGAGGTCGCAAAGGGTAGCGCAAAGAATCTTTGTGATCTTTGCCTTATCCCTTGCGACCTCTGCGTTGAAACTCATTAACCGAATCAGCTAACTCCTGAATATCTTCTGAAGTATGAAACGCACTGATTACAATGCGTGTGTTAGCACGATCATTGGCAGTTGGGTAAGCGAATGAGTATATCAGGATTTCGTTTTCAAGCAGGTGTTTGTACAACTCATCATGTTCCGTGAAGAAAACCGGATAGCCGGTCGCATGGCGAAATAAGCTTGTTGGTAGCAGTAGTTTCTCGGCCAGCAAGATGTTTTGCTGAAGTCGCTCATAGCCTTCGGCATACAACGCATCTGCCTGCAGGTAGACGTCCAAATTTGCGGGAGGCATAGGCGAACAAGCCCCGAAAAATGCTGTTCGGCGAAGATTGGTCAACGTAGTAGCCTCACCGAAAATTACTCCACCTGGCATGCCCATCGCCTTTGCCAGCGAAGCGGTGACAATCAATTGAACATTGGATTTATGGCTGATTTGTGGCCAAATACCTCGCCCTTGGTTGAGGACACCCAACCCGTGCGAATCGTCGACAACGAGCGTAATGGGTCGATCGTCGGGCAAGTCATTGACCCAATCAAAATCATAATAATCTGAACGGACGGCATTTAGGGCATTGGCCAAAATAAAAACCGGTCCAGAAGCAACGGTTTGCAGTTGACGGGAAAGTTGATTAGTCCAATCGGCAAATGAGATCGAAGGCAACGCAACTACCGGTTCATGCCAGAGCGCCGGATGGGCAGCTGGCGCATACACAAATGTGCCTTTCTGTCCACGTAGCCAGTTAATAACGACCTGTCCAGCCATCATACCAGACGATACCGTCAATGCAGACTCAGCACCAGTGGCATCTGCCATCTTCGCTTCGGCTACTTCATAAATACCAAGGCGAACATTGCCGTTGCGCGAGCTACCAAAAACGGTTCCATATCGACCAATGGCGTCCGCCATCAAGTGTTGGAAAGACAGATGTTGCGGTAATCCCAAATAAGCGGTACCACTAAAAAAACGATATACTTTCTCCTCATGAACTATCGTTCGGTTTGGAAGGTGGCTGATTACAAAATTTTCACCCTTTTGCCGAACGTCGGCCCGGTCTTTCGCTTTTTCGCTCATTCTCTTGTTACTAGGCGCACTCCTGTGCCATTTTCATTGGCGTAAACGACTTTACCATAGTCAAATGTAACGCCAATGGCTGGGTCGTTAGCAATCAGCATGGCTCCGTCTAAGTCGGCATAATCAAGTAAAGGAAGCAACTGCGCAATGGCCGAAATACCAACGCTCGACTCAGTCATGCAACCTACCATTACTTGTAAACCCAACGCACGGGCGCGGGCAATCATTCGTCGGGCGGGTGTTATACCTCCACACTTGGTCAGTTTGATATTAACGCCATGAAAATAGCCTGCACAACGATCAACATCAGCTTCAACAATACAGCTTTCGTCAGCAATAATGGGTAGAGCGCTCGCTTGATATACCTGTTTGGCACCTTCCCAATCATCGGCAGGGAGCGGTTGTTCAATAAACTCAACGCCCAAGCCACGCAATAGCTTCGACTTAGAAATCGCATCTCCCAGCGACCAACCACAGTTCGCATCTACCCTAAATACTGCATCAGTATGCTGGCGTAATGTCTGAACAAGGCTTATATCTTCTTCTGGCCGACCTAGTTTAATTTTATAGAGTGGCCAGGGACGTTCCTGCATTTTCTCGACCATCTTCTCCGGCAAATCAAGTCCAATGGTGTAGTCAGTCAGGGGGCTACTAGTCGGATCGAGATTCCAGATTTTGTAAAGTGGCTGGCCCTGACGTTTAGCCCACAAATCCCAGGCAGCTTGATCAAGCGCACAGAGTGCGAACGGATTATATACCAGATGCGTGTACATGTCGCCCCAAAACCGCTCAGGATCAAGTAGTTTATGCGCTTCGATACGATCGCGGATGGCTTCAAGTGCAGCCACCATACCCTCAATAGTGATTCCGTAATAGCGTGTAGCGGTGGCCTCCCCAAAACCCCGGTATGCACCATCGCGAAGCTCGACAATAAGCGTTGGCTGCACATCGCGACTATCGTGAGCAATGGTAAATGTATGGTTCAGTCGGAGATCAACCTGGTGAAAAAACAACTGCATGCATCTGAAGATTTCGACAAAGATAGCTGAAGGTGAAATAAGCGGTGTTGGATACGGGAAAATTCCCGTATCCAACACCGCTTATTTCACCTTCAAATTTCAGGCTAATTTCCCCTATTCTACTAAGTTTCTATTCCTCAATTTTGTAGCATCGCTCTTATCCACTACACCTTCCTGATGGCAGTTTCGCCGGACAGTTGTCCGGCGATCTGTTTTTATAAAAGTCGGATAAAAATCCCCCAATAAACCTCAGATCAAAACTAGGGCTCGCCCAGAAGTCAATTAAAATTTGACCAGGCCATGCCGTACAGCCTCAATAACCATTCCTACACGAGTGCGAACGTTCATCTTTTGGAAAACTACTTCACGATAGCCATCTACTGTTCGGGCGGCTACGCACATTTGATCGGCTATCTCCGCATAGGTTAGTTCACTGCAGGCTATTCTCAAAAATTCGTGCTCGCGATCATTCAAATTGAAATTTGTAACAGCACTTTGTCCATTAGGCGTATTCAGACTATGGATAAGCTTTGTCGTTAGAAAATCAGAGTAGTAATACCCTTTCGTCATTACATCGGTTAGGGCCTGGCGGAATTCGGATGGGCGGCAATCTTTGAGCAAATAACCACGTGCTCCATTTCGCACCATACGTACAATATGGTCTTCGCGGTCGGTCATCGATAAAGCCAGCACGCGCACAGTCGGATAAAGTTCTCGAAGTTGCAGCGCTGTCTCGAAGCCATCCATAATAGGCATGCTTAAGTCAAGCAGGACAATGTCTGGAATTTGGGCATTTCGGTCTAATTGATCAAGCAAATCGCGGCCATTTTCAGCGACAAACAGGACTTCATAGCCATCAAACTTCTGAATCAGGTTTGATAGCCCTTCGGCTACCAGGCGATGATCGTCGACAATAGTAATGGACACGGACATAGGTTAAAAGAGGACATAACAATGTGGCCTGAAAAGTAGAGCCCTAAACCAATGAATGCAACAGTTACATTTAATTATTTTAATGTATTTGCTAGTACGGATACTTATTAAATAGATTGGTTACGCGGCATACGAATCTCAATACGGGAGCCAGCGCCGGGCTGGCTACGTATAATACACGTACCTCCCAGTAAGCCGGCCCGGTGCTGGAGGTTATTCAGACCCGACCCAGACTGATCAATCGTTCGGCTTGTAGCTTCCGAGACATTAAAACCCCGACCATCGTCGACAATGGTGAGTATAAAGGGGTCGGCACTATAATCGGTCATTACCGTCAGTGTCTTGGCCTGAGCATGTTTTATAGCATTATTAAGCGCTTCCTGCGTCATACGCAATAGCACCATTTCTGTCTGTTTTTCTAATGAATAGGGCTCACCGATTGTGTTTAGCTGAGTATGTATACGACCGGCCTGCTCAATCCGCTCCAGTTCTAGCGTTAAACTAGGGAGCAGTCCAAATCGACCAACGGTGTCATAATCAAGAGTTTTCGACATCATCCTGACATCCGCAATGACCGTTCGTACTAAGTTGCGAGTTTGCTGAACAGACTGCTCGGTAACAGATTCGGCGGTTTCGTCTTCAATGGTATTTAGGCGCATAACCACCACACTAAGCAATTGCCCTATATTATCATGCAGCTCATGAGCGATCTGCTTAAGCGTCTGATTCTGGGTGTCGAGTTGAGACTGAAGGAGTTTACGCTGGTTGATTTCCTCAATCGCAATTAATTCTTGCTGATGTGTTTTGTAGCGTTGCTTATAAAGGAAGAGTAGTAAGGTAATAAAACCTCCTAACGAAAGTAAAAGCAAGGTACCAATTGAAATAATTAAGATAACCTCAGATGGGTATGTCGACATAGTGCTCACCGCCTACTACTGATTGGCGAATATCGCAAATAGACGTATAATGCCAACAAAAAGGTAGCGAGCAATAGAAATTGCATTAGCTCATGAATCCAATAAACGGTTAACGCATGCTGCCGTTCATTTGTAATTAAGTAGTCCATTAAGCCCTGCACAAAGAAATCGCCTAAGGATGTGAAAAATAATCCTGTAGCCACCCAGAACATAGCCTCTTTTTCTAACGCCACAACCTTGATATCAATAAAGGTTCGCCAGAGGTAGTAGCCAGCTAAAAGGCCAATAAGGATGTTAAACAACGTAATACCATATGAATTATATTGGTGCCAGGGTTGAACAGTCGACGATAAAATTATAGAAATACACCCAAACAAGCCGATTGACAGCCAGATTATTCGTTTAATTAGAGCCTGCTCAATCAGTTGGCTAAACAATAAGCCATACAGTGTATATTGTATTATAGGAAGAATATGGTATATATATATGTTGGGTTTATTCTCTATACGCCAAACATAAATGGCGTACAAAGTTCCAGCCAATAGGACAGTTATATTTATAGCTAATAGGCGAAGTGAGGGCGTAAGTACCCGGTAGTTTATACTATACAAATAGGTACTTACACCCATCAATGTAATATACAGGAACGTATCCCACATAATTAAATCATAGAATTAACGCGCTAATTTGCATAGCGATCACCTTGATCAAGCGGACATGGAGGTACTTGGCAACAACATAATGCTTCTGTCGTATTGACATCATCCCGGGCACGACCATCTTCCTGTGTTGGAGCAAGAAACAAAAAATGTCTACCCTTCTCGTCAATACCATAATATACTTTGACGTGTTTGGACTGGTTCTCACTTAGGATTTTTTCAAGTCCAGTAACGTCAAAGAAACCCGTCTGAAAAAAATTAGTTAAGCCAGCCGAAGCTAACATTTTTTCGTAACGTTCGCAAGCTTCTCTAAGTTTGATGGGGTCTGTAGGATATGGATCGTCATTTTCGATATCGGCCATGATTAATTAGTGGTTATAAGGTTTACTCAAACGTAAGAGCTTACTTACTTATAAGCAATACTACACGAGCTAGTATATACGTAATCAAGCAAATAACAACAGCATAATATATTGACAATCAACAAATTAACTAAATAACAATAAACAATAAAGAGTTTATCATTTATAAAATACGGGAGAATTCCCGTATCTGATACCGTATTTTTCCCGTATGTGAATTGGGGAATCTCCCCTAGCCATTCAATAGTTTATTAATCACCTTTGTGAGGCTTTCATTCTTATCCATACTACGTTCGCGTCTTCACTTCCCTGAAAATTCAGTTCCGCCAGGCATATGCCTGGCGGTCTGCGTTTAGGCCTATCTCAATTACTCTTGCCCAAAGCCATCGATTACAATTAATTAACAATCAGTTACTTATAATATATATACAGTTCTTTTAAATCCAAAGTCTACAATTCTCCCGTAAGTCTTCCCGTTGATCGACACACAGTAACGCATTCAGTACATAGTTCAACTTATTTAAAAGAACAACGACAATGAAGACGCTCAAATTCACATTTGCCATACTTAGTTTACTGGCTGTCAGTCAAGTTTCATTTGCTCAGGAAAAAACGGTAACTGTTGGCGGTGCCCCCATGTATCCGTCAAAAAATATCATTGAGAATGCTGTAAACTCGAAAGATCATACCACCCTGGTAGCTGCCGTTAAAGCGGCAGGTCTTGTCGAAACGCTTTCTGGCCCAGGTCCATTTACGGTTTTTGCTCCTACGAACAAAGCATTCGACAAACTGCCTAAAGGCACAGTTGAGTCGCTGGTAAAACCCGAGAACAAAGAAACACTGACCAAGATCTTGACCTACCACGTGGTACCCGGCAAAATGAGTTCTGCTGATCTGATGAAAGCGATCATGGATGGCGGTGGTAAAGCCACGCTGAAAACCGCATCGGGTGGTACGCTAACAGCTATGATGAAAGGCAAGAAAATAGAATTGATGGATGCCAAAGGTGGTACATCTACCGTAACAATTGCCGACGTGAACCAGTCCAACGGCGTGATTCACGTGATTGATACGGTGCTGATGCCGTAATAAATTAGCTCCAAAAACAAAAAATCTCCAGAGGGACTCTCTGGAGATTTTTTGTTCAAGTTAGTTCAATCAAAACCTACGCATCATAACTCAACACCGGGCTCAGCCACTTTTCAATCTCCTCAACTGGCATGTCCTTCCGTTGTGCATAGTCCAGAATCTGGTCTTTATTGATTTTACCCAGCGCGAAGTATTTCGATTCGGGGTGCGAGAAGTAAAATCCACTTACCGACGAGGCCGGATACATAGCGTAGCTTTCCGTTAATTCGATATCAATCTTATTGGCATCCAGCAGATTAAACAAGGTGCCTTTTTCGGTATGGTCGGGACAGGCCGGATAACCCGGTGCCGGACGAATACCCTGATATTCTTCTTTAATAAGTGCATCATTTGGCAGGTTTTCGTCCACGGCATATGGCCAGAATTCTTTCCGAACCCGCTCGTGCATACGCTCAGCAAAGGCTTCGGCCAGCCGGTCGGCGAGGGCCTTAACCATAATGCTGTTGTAGTCATCATGGTCGCGTTCGTATTTATCGAGCAACGTTTCGATACCAATACCCGCTGTTACCGCAAAGCCGCCAATGTAATCTTCCCGACCACTTTCCAAGGGAGCAATAAAGTCCGATAGACAGAAATTTGGTAGCCCTGGCGCTTTCTGGTTCTGCTGACGCAGGAAATGTAGCACCGTTTTGGTATCGTAAATCAACTCACCAGCTGGACTAACCGCTGTTTGCGATTGGGCCTTGCTAATTTTATATTCTATGTGTTGATGGGAACCGTGTCGTTCGCAGGGAATATCCCGAACGTGCTCCTCAAAGTCATGCAGCAGCACATCATCGTCGGCAGAGTTGGCGGGATAAAATCCAACAACGGCCTTTGCTTTCAGCAACTTGTTATCAATAATTTCCTGCAGAAGCTGATTGGCATCGTTAAATAACTTCCGGGCTTCCTGACCAACAACTGCGTCGTCAAAAATAGCCGGGTATTTACCGTGCAATTGCCAGGTCTGAAAAAATGGCGTCCAGTCGATGTATTTAGCTAATTCGGCAATATCGTAATCCTCAAAATAGCGATTGCCCAAGAACGTCGGTTTCGTTGGCTCGAATGTATTCCAGTCAATTTTTGTCCGATTCTCACGAGCCTTTGCAATCGTCAGACTTGCCTTATCTTTTTGTCGCTTGGTATGATCTTCACGGAGTTTAACATATTCAGCCTTAATCTCCGTAAAGATTTTGTCTCGAGTACCATCCGTTTCGCTTACCAATCGCCCAGCAACCGGAACGCTCCGGCTGGCATCCAGCACATGCACAACTGGTCCGGCGTAGTGTGGATCAATCTTAACAGCCGTATGCATACGAGAAGTTGTGGCTCCTCCAATCAGCAAAGGCATCGTAAAGCCTTGACGCTGCATTTCTTTTGCTACGCCCACCATTTCGTCAAGCGAGGGTGTGATAAGACCGCTCAATCCAATAATATCCACGTTATGCTCACGGGCAGCATCCAGAATTTTCTGCGTCGGCACCATTACGCCAAGATCAATAATTTCGTAGTTATTGCACCCTAGCACTACGCCAACGATGTTTTTACCGATGTCGTGAACGTCACCTTTAACGGTAGCCAACAGGATTTTCCCGGCTGATGACGACCCTCCGCCCGACTTCTCTGCTTCGATAAATGGTGTCAAATAAGCCACTGCTTTTTTCATTACCCGCGCCGATTTTACGACCTGTGGCAAGAACATTTTACCCGCGCCAAACAAATCACCGACTACGTTCATTCCGTCCATCAAAGGACCTTCAATGACGTGCAATGGCCGCTCAACCTGCAAACGAATCTCTTCTACATCCTGATCAATATAGTCGGTAATACCTTTTATGAGTGCGTGCTTGAGCCGTTCGCGAACAGGCTCGAGTCGCCAGCTTTCATCCTGAACAATGGCTTTCCCCTTCGCTTTTACTGTTTCAGCAAAATCTACCAAGCGTTCGGTGGCATCGTCACGGCGATTCAGCAGGACATCTTCGCAACGTTCCAGCAAATCTTTGGGAATGCTGTCATATACTTCGAGTTGACCCGCGTTCACGATACCCATATCCATGCCAGCCCGGATTGCGTGGTATAGAAATGCAGAGTGCATGGCTTCACGAACGACATCATTACCCCGGAAGCTAAACGAAATATTCGACACCCCCCCACTCACTTTGGCCAATGGTAGATTCTCCTTGATCCAGCGAGTAGCGTTGATAAAGTCAACGGCGTAATTATTATGCTCTTCAATACCCGTGGCAACGGTCAGAATATTCGGGTCGAAAATGATGTCCTGTGGGGCAAAATTGACTTTATCGACCAGAATCCGATAAGCTCGTTCGCAAATCTGAATACGCCGTTCGTAAGAATCAGCCTGGCCAGTTTCGTCAAACGCCATCACAACGGCAGCTGCACCGTAACGCTTCACTAATTTGGCCCGTTCAATGAACGCTTCTTCCCCTTCTTTTAGAGAAATAGAGTTTACAATAGCCTTTCCCTGAACGCATTTTAGACCTTCTTCAATCACTTCCCATTTTGAGGAATCAACCATGATAGGTACACGAGCAATATCAGGCTCGGCAGCAATCAGATTCAGGAAGGTTTTCATCGCTTCGACTGAATCCAGCATACCTTCGTCCATGTTGATGTCAATCACCTGCGCTCCACCTTCAACTTGTCCGCGGGCAATACTTAGGGCTTCGTCGAAATTACCTTCTTTAATAAGCCGGGCAAATTTCTTCGAACCGGTTACATTCGTCCGTTCACCAACATTCAGGAAGTTAGTTTGCTCCGTTATTTTCAGAGGTTCCAAGCCGCTCAGCTTCTGATAAGGCTCAGCTTCGGGCAGTTGCCGGGGCGGGTATTTAGCGGCTACATCTGCAATAGCCCGAATATGATCGGGTGTGGAGCCACAACAACCGCCCACAATATTGACGAAGTTACTTTTAATAAAATCTTCAATTTGCACCGCCATCATAGCTGGCGTTTCATCGTACTCGCCAAATTCGTTTGGCAAGCCTGCGTTCGGATAGGCCGATGTAAAGAAGGGCGCTTCTTTCGCTAACGTTTGAATATACGGACGCATCAATTCGGCACCAAGCGCACAGTTCAACCCCACACTCAGCAATGGTAAATGCGAAACTGAGTACAAAAATGCTTCGGTTGTTTGCCCCGAAAGTGTCCGGCCACTAGCATCCGTAATGGTGCCGGAAATCATAATGGGCAGAACCGTCTTCTGCGGATTCAAATTAAAATACTTGTCGATGGCAAACATAGCTGCCTTCGCATTGAGCGTATCAAATATCGTTTCAACCAGAAGCAAATCTGAGCCACCATCCACCAGCCCGCTTACCTGTTCATAATAAGCATTGACCAACTCATCGAATGTGACTGCTCTATAAGCCGGATTGTTTACATCAGGAGAAAGCGAAGCCGTGCGGTTAGTCGGCCCCATCGCGCCGGCGACAAAGCGTGGTTTATCTGGATTTTGCCGCGTAACGGCAACGGCAACCTCTTTCGCAATTCTGGCTGATTCATAATTGAGTTCATACGCCAGTTCCTCCATGCGATAATCGGCCATAGCAATGGTCGTACTACTGAAGGTATTCGTTTCAATAATATCCGCTCCTGCTTCCAGGTATTGTTCATGAATTGCCTGGATTATTTCGGGCTTCGTCAACGATAGCAAATCGTTGTTACCTTTTAGATCATGTGGCCAATCTTTAAATCGTTCACCCCGATAATCAGCGTCAGTGAGGTTATACCGTTGGATCATGGTACCCATCGCGCCATCAAGGACCAGGATACGCTCATGCAGAAGTTCGGATATTGTTTTCACAAGCAAGTTATAGAAGGCATGGTTGTTAGGACAGCTAACAAACAGCACACTTAAAAAAATCCAAAAAGCTAAAACACTTACAGACAGAAAGACAGGTAGTAGAGGCTAGTCTTATCTATCCCGCGATGAAGCGGGAGGAATTTGGCACCATTTCCTGGAGTGGGTTGGTTGCCAAGACATCATCGGGTCCGTTCCCTCCGTCTTTCTGGATAAGTTACAACAAAAATAGAAAAAAATAGGGTACGCCGTATATCGGCGTACCCTAGATTACTTTTTTGATAGGGTAGATTCTACCAAGTCTGCTCTAAATCTTCTTTTGTGTACAGGTGATTCCGCTCGTTATAAAACGACTTTTCGTCAGTTCGTTTAATAGACAATGGGTTTTTGGATGTCAGCCGATATAGCATGGCGATAGGCCATAGAAATACAAAAAACAGGACCGACAAAATGATTTTGCCATTTATGTTTCCCAGTACTTCAGCTATTTTAAACCATGCCTTCACGATCAGGTCACCTACAACCGGAACAGCCAGACTCAATACACCAACCGCAACGGCTCCATATAGAAACCAGGGCGACTTGAATACAAAATATAATACGACTAGCCCAGTTACAATAACCAACTGGGCTTTTACTTTTTCAGTAACATCCATGCTTTAAAACAACGTATAGATAAATGGAGCAACGGCAGAGCCACCGCCAATAACAATGAGAATACCAATGAGCAACAGCAGAATAATCATTGGAGCCAGCCACCATTTTTTACGCTGTGTCAGAAATTTGAAAATGTCCTGCAAAAATTCCATGCCTACTTTTAGTTTAGTTGTTTGTTAACAGATGGCGCCTGAATAATACCCGGATTTGCCTGCATTAGTCGGAATAGGGCATCACCCACACGTTGGTTCACTAGTGCACTGGCATGGCCATCATTGCGTCCCACTACCCGATCGTTTGGGGGGATATCGCCCATGAGTTTACCAACATCCAGAATAGGTACGTTACTACGTTGAAAAAAATCGACTACAGGTTTAACGTATACAGCCGTTTTCTCAATATTATGGGAGAACGGAAACATAACAACGTAGAATCGAGAATTATGCTCCTGTGCATAGGTTATGAATTTGTTAAGGTCACTCAGGTGGTCGTTAATAATGGCCGGAGTACCATAAGCTGTGCGAGCATACGTGTCGAAAGGGGCAAAATTACCGTGAGGAAACTGCCAGTATAAATAGTTGAGCAGATACGATTTAATAAATAGCGATTGGATAGCTCGTGGCATATCAGAATATGGCTCAAATCCAGATGGCACTAGACCATGATCACGGGCTACTTTTTCGATGTCGTTCGGAAAATATTGTAAAATTAGCACATCAGGCTTTTTCCCAAACTTTACTAATCGGGCATATTCATCACGCGTATCTGAGCCAGATATACCAAGGTTATAGGTCACATACTCTTTTGTGCCTAATTTCTCGCCAAGGATATTACCATATCGTTCGTCAGCAGATTTGAGACCATGCCCCGATGTAAACGAATCGCCCAGGACGAAAACATTCTTTTTCCCCACTGTATCTACTTTCGGCGTGTCTCGATAATCACCCACCATCGGTGGCCAGTACCGTTCGAACCAGATGTGCGACGCCAGTGTAAGCCCACCTTCCTGACTTTGTGAGATGCACATAAAGCCAATCTCGATCGTAACCAATAGTCCAACACTCAGAACGATCAACGTACTTAAATTACCAAGGAGCTTAGGCGATTTGGGATTTTTGACAATACCATAATAGTAGCACCGCAGCAGTTCAATCACAATTAGCACCAGGATGCATCCCTTAGCTAGTCGAACGTAAACATTATCAAAAAAACCTTTGTGCGGATAATCGAAGGTAACATGCAGTCGATCACCATAGTACAAAAGAAAGGCTAAAAATCCCAGCAAAAGCAAGCGGACAGCACTGGATACAAGTTTTGATCCCATCAGGACAAATTGTTCGGCAAGTAGTTTAGTTAGTCTAAAACGAATTCTTCTTTCCAGTTATCCTTCTCCTGCCATTCGGGCTGTTTGCGCTTATCGAACAGATAGTTACCGACGACTAAATAGTCCATTTCGGTACGCATAAAGCAGCGGTATGCATCGTCGGGCGTCAAAACGATTGGCTCGCCCCGCACGTTGAAACTGGTATTCACGATGACACCATAACCCGTAAGTTTCTTGAAGGCATCAATCAACCCATAATAACGCGGATTGGTGTCTTGGTGAACCGTTTGAATACGGGCCGAGTAGTCGATATGTGTAATCGAGGGCAAATCTGAACGCTGATAATACAGCTTTTCGCGCAGTGGGAAACTAGCATAGTCAGCAGGAACGGGCGTCCGGCGACTTTCGGCGACTGGGTGCACCAGCAGCATGTAAGGTGAAATACCGTCGTAATCAAAGTATTCCGCACAATCTTCGGCCAACACTGAAGGAGCAAACGGCCGGAACGATTCTCGATATTTGATTTTAAGGTTCAGCTTTTTCTGCATCTCGGCATTGCGGGGATCACCCAGAATGCTTCGTCCGCCCAGGGCTCTTGGTCCAAATTCCATCCGTCCCTGCACCCAGCCAACTACATTACCTTCGGCAAGCAAGCGCGCGGTTTCGGTGCTTAATTCGCCAAAATCGGTAAAATGCGTTGCAACCCCTTTGTATTTAACGGCCATGAGCTCAACGTCCAAGTCCGAAAAGGTTGGTCCCAGATAAGAGCCTCGCATAGCATCGCGTTCTTTGGTTACTTCACGCTCCTTCCCATAATAAATATGGTAGGCCGCCAGGGCAGCTCCTAAGGCGCCACCAGCATCGCCAGCGGCTGGCTGAATAAAAATATCCTTAAACAGGCCAGCGGCTTGTAGTTTTCCGTTCGAAACACAATTGAGTGCTACACCACCCGCCATTACCAGTGCATCGGCATTGGTCAGGCGTTTAGCTTCGCGAGCCATATTCAGCACAACTTCTTCAGTTAGGTACTGAATGGCAAGTCCCAGATTGCAATGATAATCTTTCAGCTCATCTTCAGGCTGACGCTTCGGAAAACCAAATAGCTCTCCCCATTTGGCCTCTTTTACCATTGTCAACCCAGTGGCATAATCAAAATACTCCTGATTTAGCCAAACGGAACCATCGGGACGAAGGTCAACTAGTTTTTCTTTGATGATGGCAATATACCGGGCCACATCGGGCGAATTCGGATCGCCATAAGGGGCCAATCCCATTAATTTGTACTCGCCGGAATTAACTCGAAAGCCCAGAAAATACGTAAATGCAGAATATAATAGCCCCAGAGAGTGCGGAAACCGCATTTCTTTCAGGATAGATATATTCTTCCCTTCGCCTAATCCGATCGAAGCCGTTGCCCATTCGCCCACACCATCGATAGTCAGGATAGCAGCCCGCTCGAAAGGAGATGGATAGAATGCGCTGGCTCCGTGGGACAGATGGTGCTCTGGGAACAGCAGCTTCACTTTTTTGGCCGGATCGTACCCTAACTTTTCTAACTCCTCCCGAATAAGCCGCTTAAGAAATAGTTTTTCTTTCAGCCATACGGGAATCGACATTAGAAATGATCGAATTCCCTTAGGCGCAAAAGCGTAGTAAGTTTCGAGCAACCGCTCAAATTTGAGCAATGGCTTGTCATAGAAAACGATGGCATCTAATTTATTTAGGTCTGCTCCGCTATATTGAAGGCAGTACTTAATGGCTTCGGCAGGGAAGCCCGGATCGTGCTTTTTACGCGTGAACCGCTCTTCCTGTGCAGCGGCAACGATACGACCATCTTCAATCAATGCAGCTGCCGAATCGTGATAAAAAGCAGAAATACCTAATATAGTCATGAACTAGAAGACTGATCAAACAGGGGCCAAAAGTAACTGTTTTTTTTCGCAAACACAGTATTAAGAGTTTGGTGACTTAGCCTACGGTCAGGCAAAAGGCCGGGAGGAATTAGACTATAGGGCGTCAAAAAAGAGTATCTTTGACCGTTTTATATTACGTAAAAGCGTCTTTATATCGTGAAACTGGCAGCCATTGACATCGGTTCCAACGCAGCTCGTCTGCAAATTTCGACAGTATTACACAATGACGATCTGGTTAGCTTTAAGCGCGTCGAATATGTGCGTTTTCCGCTTCGATTAGGCCACGATGTGTTCAATTATGGAGCCCTGACACCCGAAAGTGAAGCCCGGACATTGAAGCTCATGCAGGCGTATAAGCTTCTAATGGAGCTACACGAGGTAGAAGATTACATGGCCTGCGCTACATCGGCCATGCGTGAATCCGACAATGGACATGAGGTTGCCAAACGAATTGAAGCCCAAACAGGAATTAAAATCCATATTATTGAGGGTAGTAAAGAGGCTGAACTTATTAACAATGTAGTAGTACAGGCCCTGGATGACCAACAGTATTTACACATTGATGTAGGTGGGGGTAGTACTGAGCTAAACGTGTATGAGAACCGCAAAAAAATAAATTCTAAATCCTTTAAAATCGGCTCCGTTCGTTTGTTGGAGGGAAAAGAAACCAAAGGAGCCTGGCGCAAAATTGAGGACTGGGTTGAGGAAAATGTAGACGCAACGCGTGAAATCACGGCTGTTGGCACGGGGGGCAACATCAGTAAATTATTTAATCTGGCCTCCAAAATATCAGAGTTAGAAACGACACGTCTCGAAATTGAACGCATTCGAGACTACATTGCGAGCTTCAGCCAGGAAGACCGCATTAACAAACTTCGCCTGAATGCCGACCGTGCTGATGTAATTGTACCAGCGGCTGATATCTATATTTCGGTCATGAAATGGGCGGGTGCTCAAAAAATAATCGTACCCGATTTAGGCCTGAAAGATGGAATTATTCAATTAGTATACGCACAGCTTGGCAAGAAAAGGTTGTTAGTTTGACCGAACGTTTACCTATACACTGCATATTATTTCCAAAAGCTTTTGTTGCTAGTGTATTTGATTGGAAAAAAATAAATTACGTGACAATCAGTTTTTTAACGAGCGTATTAAATTTGGTTAATCTTTTGCTTATGTGCATACGGCATAAAACATAGCCGGTTTTCTGAGGAAAAAAGTGTTATTAACTACCGTAACATGGACGTACTGTCAACTACTCACTTACAGAAACAAATCGACGCCCTGGCCCTTGAAAACAGCCAGCTAAAATCTCAGGTCGATCAACAGAGCATCAATCAGCGTTTTCTACTGGAATTTTCAGATCGATTTGCCACCTATAAAGTTGGTGATGAATTCTTCCACTCCCTGGTCAATTATATTACCGAACAAACAAAGCTTGATTATGTGTTTCTAGGCGAGCTGGTAGAACCATCACCCGGTGCGTTTGCCATTCGTACCTATGCGCTCACGGCTTATGGACAAACCGTTGGCAATATTCAATACGATCTTCCCGACGGCCCTTGTGAACAGGTTATTCGGGGTCAGTTATCTACTTACCCCAGCCAGTGTCGGCGCCTTTTCCCCAAAAACCAGACCCTGGTTCAGTTTAATGTAGAAGGCTATATTGGTTACCCATTATACGATACGAAAGGGCATGCATTTGGTATATTGACTGTCATGCACCAATCGGCCATTAGCGAACCAGAATATATTTCATCGTTATTAAAAATTGTGGCCAAGCGAGCTGAATTTGAGTTAGAACGAATTCGCTACGAGACAGAATTAAAAGATATCAATCAGGCTCTGTTAGAAAAGAATCAGGAGCTAGTCCATCGAAATGCTGAACTAGCTTCGTTCAGTTATGTTGCTTCGCACGATTTACAGGAACCGCTACGTAAGATTCAGGCTTTTGGCGATCGGCTAAAAACAACTTACGCGCCCAACTTAGACGAAGAAGGAGCAGATATTGTTGAACGAATGGTGATAGCAGCAAGGCGTATGTCGATGCTGATTAAAGATTTACTCGATTACTCCCGACTTACGCTACGTCCTGATAGCTGGCGTCCCCAACCTTTAGGCGAACTTCTGGACACTGTACTGAATGAACTGGAAATCGGCATTCAGGATACTGGCGCGCTGGTGCAGATAGGCGAACTGGATACAATTCCTGGTGATGCCAGACAACTCATGCAGTTATTTCAGAATCTGCTTTCCAACGCAATCAAATTTATGAAGCCCGGCACAGCCCCTCACATTCGAATAGCGAGTCGGCGGGTGAGTGAATCTGAGCTCCCAGCGGTCTTTCTTCCTCTGGCTACCCAGACAGAGTACTGTCTGATTGAGGTTATTGACAATGGTATTGGCTTCGATGCTCACCAGGCAGAACGCATATTTGGTACATTCCAGCGGTTGCATGGCCCCGACAAATATCCTGGTACAGGCATTGGCCTAGCCATTGCCAAAAAGATTGCAGAAAATCACCGAGGTTATATTATGGCGCAGAGCCAGCTTGGAAAAGGGGCCACATTTAGTGTGTATTTACCAACACAAGACTTCATGAACTAACGGCATCCTAACTACAGTCATTTAGCAATTCAATGCCCTCTGCTTAGTTTCTGAATAACAATCGGCACACACTTTTCAGGAAGGCAATTGCAGGCTATGTTCGCCAGCGTTACTGATTGCACTGTATAACAACCAAATGCGCTGTACATTCTTACGTCGTATGTCTTTGGATTACCCGTTCGACTAAGGTGGCTCACAACGACCCCATCAGTCGGTATCGGATAATTTTGACCCGAAAACAGTCCATTGGTTGACACCTCATAGCGATCCGTCGGTTGATAGCCGATAAGCTTTATCCATCCGTCAGCCGCCGATTCCGAACCCATACAACTTGCTTCCTGCGCCTGTAGAGTAGCCATTGCGCTGGCTTTAATCGTCACTGTAATTAATGCGAATGGCTTACAGTTTACATCGGTCGGTGCAGGTGTTACGACTCCATACACATAATACGTTTTATCAGAAGCATCTGTGTTAGGCGGAAAAGCTATGGTTCGCATGGTGGCGATGCCATTTGATGAAATCAACTCACCTAGCGATACGCCGTCTATACGCTCATAAGGGTTAGTCTGAGGAGAGTTAAAACGTATTAGTTCGATCTTATCCGGCCAAAAAACGCTTGTCTTAACCTGCAAGCTATCAATGATGTAGCCAGTACAAGCAGTCACTGACGTTTGCGTCGTGTTAGTAATTGTAGGACAATCTCTTGCCTGCGCGTTTGATAAGAGTGGACTGAATAAGCCTAAAATCAACAAGCAAGTAACGCCAACCTCACGTACAAACCAATTACACCAACCCACGTTTCCCGTTACTTTATCCATACCCTTGGCGTCTTACACGAAGCCCACATATTAAAACATGGACAATTATACAATTATACGTCAACAAAATCCACAACCTCCCGACATTCGACCATTCTGTCAGCATGGTTTTCTATTTAATGAACGTGACCACCTTCGGCAACAGGCCGGTGGTCAGTTTTATTTATTGACAGCCCTCAACCAGACAACCCAACTAGCCGAAGCCCGTTGTGCATTTTTTATTCGTTCCAACGAGGCAATTAGTCCCGCTGCTGCTCCGTTCGGCTCTGTCGAATTTGCCGAGACACTACCCGAACTTGTTTTGGATACGTTTCTGAACTCGCTTATCGATTTCGCTTACTCGGCTAAGGCAACCCTATTGCGAATAGTTAATTACCCAACCTGTTATGCACCTAAACAGGCCACTATACTAACAATTAGTTTACTTAAATATGGTTTCCACATACAGGAAACGAGTCAAAATTTCTTTTTACCTATTACTAACCAGCCATTTGATTGTAGCATTGCACCTGCTGAACGCCGACGATTGCGCAAATGCCGTGACGCTGATTTTCAGTTTATACACTGGGCAACGCCTAACCTCTATAAAGTGACTGAATTTCTACAGAAAACTCGTCGACAGAAAGGGTATCCGCTCACGCTATCTCCCGAACAACTGATAAAGTTAGTACAGAGCTTTCCGGAGCAGTTCATTGTTTTTGCGGTAGAAAGTAAGGCTAAGCTTGTTGCGCTAACGGTGGCTGTGCGTGTTCGTCATGATATATTGTATAATTTTCTACCTGCATCCCATATCGATTATCAGACGTTTAGCCCGATGGTTATGCTCATAGATGGGTTATTTTCATACTGCCAGCAACAACAAATTCGGCTTCTCGATTTGGGGGTAGCACTCGACAATAACCGCCAGCCGAAGCCCGGCTTAATACGATTCAAACGAAATCTTGGTGCCAAGGAATCACCTAAACTGATTTTCGAGAAACAGCTCTGATTTCTGACAGGATTAACAGGATAAGACAGGATTGGTCCGGTCTGCTATTTTCTTCGTTATTTTGTAGAAAAAAAGGCTGCCTTTTCAGGAGCCGACAGCATGATTGAAGCTGGTTTTAATTCGGTTAGTCAATTCCTGAGTGAGTTGTTTACATCGCTGGTATCGCTATTGAAGGTAGCGATCCGTGGCCGCCATGCAACTCGTTTGCCCGCCCGGCAGCTTCCTGTTTGCTCTGTATTAGGCAACGGTCCTTCGTTGAATGAATCGCTAAGTGAGCAGTTCGATTTTATTCGCCAAACCGAAATTGTCTGTGTGAATAACTTTGCGCACGCCGATATTTTTCCACGATTACGTCCGCAGAATTACGTTATCTCGGACCCTAATTACTTCCTGTTTACAGAACAAACTACTGACCGTGAGGACATTCGCCGGACGTTATCGGTTTTCGTGGAATCTGTCGACTGGGCCATGACCTTGTATGTTCCGTATTTTGCCAAAGGTTCCTACGTACTTAGCAAGATCGAACAGGGAAATCCACTCATCAAGGTCGTCTATTTTAACTACACAGTTGTTCATGGGTTCAGATGGCTTATCTATTGGTTGTATGCCAAAGGTTTAGGTATGCCACGGGCGCAGACTGTTATCATTGCGGCACTGGCACTGATGATCAACCGGAAGTTCGAGACGATCTATCTTTTCGGCGCCGATACATCCTGGCATGAACAAATTCGATTAAACGATCAAAACCAACTATTAATCAAGCAAATACACTTCTACGATAAACCAAAAGACGTAACCCACCAGCCGGTATATTCCGATGCGCAACGGCAACGCACGTTTTCGATGGCATCTCAGTTTTTATCCTTACACAAAGTGTTTCATGGCTATGAGGTCCTGCGCGATTATGCCGACCATCGGGGTGTTCGGATCGTGAATGCCAGCGCCAAAAGTTATATCGATGCTTTCGAACGAGAATCTATCGGCCAGTCGGTTAATCAGTGAGTAACGGCTAAATGCAGCATGAAAACGACGTCTTTTTTCTTTCTTCTTGGTATTTGCCTATCATGCACAGTGGTTGTGGCCCAGCAAAAGCCCAATATTGTCCTGATTTATGCGGATGATTTAGGGTATGGGGATATTAGCTGCAACGGCGCGACGAAAATTCATACACCTAATATTGATCGAATTGCGAAGGAAGGACTGCAATTTACCAATGCACATGCCTCATCATCAACCTGCACACCTTCGCGTTATTCACTTCTAACGGGTGCATATGCCTGGCGGAAAACAGGAACGGGCATTGCTCCCGGCGATGCAGCTCTCCTGATCCCAACTGATCGTGTTACATTGCCTGGTGTTCTCCAAAAAGCAGGCTACAAAACGGGCGTTGTAGGCAAGTGGCATTTGGGTTTAGGCCCAAAGGGCGGTCCTGACTGGAATGGCGACATCAAACCCGGTCCGCTGGAAATTGGCTTTTCCTATTCATTTCTTTTACCCGCCACCGGCGACCGGGTTCCGTGTGTATATGTCGAAAATCACCGCATCGTTGGTTTAGATCCCGCAGACCCAATCCAGGTAAGTTATAAAGGTCCAGTCGGAAATGATCCGACGGGCAAGGAACACCCCGAATTGCTCAAGATGAAATACTCGCACGGGCATGATCAAACCATCGTAAATGGTGTCAGCCGAATTGGCTACATGAGCGGTGGTAAGTCGGCACGATGGGTAGATGAAGAAATGGCGGATGTACTGACGGGAAAAGTAAATCAGTTTATCGAAGCCAGTAAAAGCGGGCCTTTCTTTGTTTATTTCTCTACCCACGATATTCACGTACCTCGATTACCAAACTCCCGTTTTGCGGGTAAAAGTGGCATGGGACCGCGCGGAGATGCCATTCTTCAACTGGACTGGTGCGTTGGTGAAGTAACGAAGACATTGGATCGACTGGGTTTAACGGACAAAACGCTCGTCATTATCAGTAGTGATAATGGCCCAGTCGTTGACGACGGTTATCAGGATGACGCCGTTACAAAACTAAACGGGCATAAACCTGCTGGCCCACTTCGCGGAGGAAAATACAGTGCTTTCGATGCCGGAACCCGAGTTCCTTTTATCGTGCGCTGGCCGGGCAAGGTAAAACCGGGCACATCCGATGCATTGGTTAGCCAGGTAGATTTGTTAGCGTCATTTGCCGCACTAACGGGTCAGTCATTAGATAAAACAGAAGCAAGAGATAGCTTTAACATGATCAATACGTTTCTTGGAAAGTCTAAAAAAAGCCGGGAATACGTTATTGAACACGCGCTCAACGGTACACTTTCGTTGTTACAGAACAGCTGGAAATATATTGAACCCAGCAATGGCCAGGCCTTTATGCCAGAGGTTAAGATCGAAACAGGCTACACACCGCAACCGCAACTGTACGATCTGAAAACTGATCTGGGCGAGACCAAAAATCTGGTCGGACAATACCCCGAGATAGTTACTAAACTTAGTGCTTTATTGAACGCCATTCGGGAAAAAGAAGGCACTAACTAGACAGCTTTTTACACGGCCCGACGGCCAACTCAGTACCTATACGCAATGCTTGATTTATCGAATAAATCCATTTTGATTACGGGCGGCACCGGCTCCTTCGGCAAAAAGTTTGTCGAGATGGTGTATCAACGCCACCCGAATGTTAAACGCGTTGTCATTTACTCGCGCGACGAACTGAAGCAGTTCGAGATGGCACAATACTACCCGCAGCAAAAATATAAGTCCATCCGGTTTTTCATTGGCGATGTACGCGATGGAGATCGACTCAAGCGGGCTTGTGAGGGAATCGACATTATCGTGCATGCAGCTGCATTAAAACAGGTTCCGGCGGCCGAATACAACCCGATGGAATGCATTAAAACCAATGTCTTCGGGGCCGAAAATGTTATCAATGCCGCTTTAGACAACGGCGTCAAGCGCGTAGTGGCCCTTTCGACCGACAAAGCAGCTGCGCCGATTAACCTATACGGAGCCACAAAACTCTGCTCCGACAAGCTATTTGTTGCCGCCAATAACATGAAAGGCAGCCGCGATCTGCGGTTCTCGGTTGTTCGTTATGGCAACGTGATTGGGTCTCGTGGATCGGTGGTGCCGTTCTTTCTGGAAAAGCGGAAAGATGGTGTTCTGCCCATCACCCACCCCGACATGACTCGTTTTAATATCTCGCTCGAAGAAGGGGTTGAGATGGTGTTTCATGCCCTCGAACATGCCTGGGGTGGCGAGATTTTCGTTCCGAAAATTCCCTCGTATCGCATCACCGACGTAGCCACAGCCATCGGTCCCAACTGCGAACAGAAATTGGTTGGTATCCGTCCTGGAGAGAAACTGCACGAGGAAATGATTACCGAAACTGACTCACTCAACACGGTCGAGACAGATAAATACTACGTCATTACGCCATCAACGCCCACCTGGAGTGTCGACGATTATATGGAAGCCTTCAACGGCAAACAAGTTGAGATGGGCTTCAAATACAACTCCGGCACTAATACAGACTGGCTGAATGTGGAGCAATTACGCGAACAGATTCGGGAGCACGTTGATCCAGCATTTTCGATAAACTGATTGTTCGCCAGACCAAAATATGAATCAACCCATTCCATACGGTCGGCAGCACATTACCGACGAAGATATTGCTGCCGTTGCCCACGTACTACGCGGGCCATTTCTGACTCAAGGGCCGCATATCGGTGCGTTTGAAGCTGCGTTTGCCAGCTACATTGGCTGTAAATACGCCGTTGCCATTGCCAACGGTACAGCCGCTTTGCACCTTTGCTGCATGGCATTGGGCGTTAAAGAAGGTACTCGGGTTATTACGACACCGATTACATTTTCCGCTTCGGCCAACTGCGTTCGATATTGTGGGGGCGAAGTTTATTTCGCGGATATTGATTCAGAAACGGCCTTACTCGACATCAAGGCAGTTCGGGCTTTATTGGAACAGCATCCTAAAGGATTCTTTTCGGGCATTATTCCCGTCGATTTCGCAGGTTATCCGGTCGATCTGGCTGCCTTCCGCGAACTGGCAGACGAGTATGGATTATGGCTATTGGAAGATGCCTGCCACGCACCCGGTGGTTCAATTATTGATGAAACGTCGAATACTGAACACCGCTGTGGCGATGGGTCGCTGGCAGAATTAGCTATTTTCAGTTTTCATCCCGTCAAGCATATTGCAGCTGGTGAGGGGGGCATGATTACGACAAATGACGAAGCCCTTTACAAACACCTACTGCGACTCCGAACGCACGGAATTACCAACAAACTCAACGAGTTTACACAGCCTTATCCAGGCGAACCTGAACGTGGAGGCTGGTACATGGAGTTGCAGGAGTTGGGTTATAATTACCGCCTGACCGATATGCAGGCTGCTTTGGGAACGAGTCAATTACAGCGTGTTGATGCCATGTTGGCGCGTCGACAGGAAATTGCCAAACGCTATGATGACGCCTTTGCTGGAACCAACGTGACCATCATCGTTCCGCTCGCCAACGTGCATCACGCTTATCATCTTTATGTTATTCAGGTAGATGATCGAAAAGGGCTGTACGATTTTCTTCGCACGAAAAACATCATGGCGCAAGTACATTATATACCCGTACACCTGATGCCTTATTATCGGGAGTTTGGTTGGAAACCCGGCGATTTCCCAAACGCCGAACGTTACTATGCCCGATGCCTAAGTCTACCTATGTTTCCGACCTTGACTGACGAGGAACAGAATTACGTCATTGACTCGGTAAAGGAATTCGTGGGCGCATGAATAACGTAGCCATCATCACGGCAAGGGGCGGCAGCAAGCGGATTCCGCGCAAAAACATCCGTCCATTTCTGGGCAAACCTATCATTGCCTACGTCATTGATGCGGCTTTACAATCGGGTTTATTCAGCGAGGTGATGGTTTCAACCGATGACAGCGAGATTGCAGAAATTGCCCGGAACTATGGCGCGTCGGTTCCGTTTTTACGTACTCTTGAAACAGCAGATGATTTTGCCACAACTGCCCAGGTGCTAACGGAAGTACTCACCCAATATGTCCAGCAAAATAAACAGTTTAGCTACGCTTGCTGCCTCTATCCTACTGCCCCCTTCGTTACTCCTGACCTTCTGAATCGTGCCTTTTCGACTCTAATCGAAAAACAATTCGACACTGTGTATCCGGTTCAGCAATTCAGCTTCCCCATTCAGCGCGCTGTGCTCTTGAGAGAGTCAAAAGTGCAATGGTTTCAACCTGAACATGCCCTGACACGCTCGCAGGATCTGGAACCAGTTTACCACGATGCGGGTCAATTCTATTTCTTTAACGTGAATGCATTTCAGCAAAATCAGCGCCTGATTACGGACAATTCGGGCGGCATTATAATTCCTGAAATGGCCGCACATGATATTGATACAGAGACCGATTGGCAAGTAGCGGAATTCAAGTATCGGTTATTGCATCAGTAAAGAGGCAAGATTATATCAGCCCACTGCTTTAGCTGTGGTTCTATGTAAAGGCCAATATTGATTTTAACCGTTTCAACGGCTCACCCTTATATTTTCAATCTGATTATTTCACCCACAGCTAAAACCGTGGGCTGATATTACTCACTTACTGAACCTTCTCGATGAATTCCCTACAATCAATTCTTTTCCGCGCTGACGGTAACGCTCAAATTGGCCTCGGTCATGTGATGCGTTGCCTGGCTTTAGCCAATATGCTGAAAGGTGAATTTTCGATGCGCTTCGCAATCGTAGAACCAACACCAGAAGTCAGGCAATTGCTTGAAAGCGCAGGGTTATCGATCAGCTCACTCGCGGCATCAACTCAACAAGCCGACTTCCTGATCCAAATCGAACCTACTGAAATTGTCGTACTGGATGGTTATTCGTTCGATAAAACGTTTCAACAATCCGTCCGATCCCGCGCTAAGAAATTGGTCTTTATCGATGATTTGGTAACCGGACAACAGGCGGCCAATGTTGTTATCAATCACGCTGGGGGTGTTTCGGTTGCAGATTATGATACTTCTCCAGATACGCAGTTTTGTTTAGGACCACACTACGCTTTACTCCGGCCTGAATTCTTAAGATCAGAATGCTTCGGCGAAACGCCCATCGACGGTCCTATTTTCGTTAGTCTGGGTGGTGCTGATCCGCATAACACGTCGCTAACTGTGCTGGAAGCCATTCGTCAGGTTGATACTACGCTGCCTGTACACATTGTTTTGGGGCCATTTCATCCAAATCGTTCAGCTATCGAAGCCTTTCAAAGTCAATTACCGAATCTGACGATTCTTCAAAATCTGAGTGCGTCTCAAATGGGTAACGAATTACGATACTGTAGTCTGGCTATCACCGCTTGTAGTACAATTAGTTATGAGGTTTGCGCCATAAATCGACCACTCATTGCCGTTGTGACTGCTGATAATCAGGCTCGATTAGCGCAGTTTTTATTGGAAGAAAAACTGGCTCTTTCTGTCAATTTCCCAACATTACTAACTCGCCTGACTCCCGTACTTGCGTTAGATCAGTTATTAAAATTTTCGATTCAATCGTTTCAATTTTCTCCCGAAAACATCGCTGAAACACTCGTAAACCAACGTCGGTTTTTCGACGGCCACTCGCCCGAACGGTTTCGTGCGCTATTTCAACAATTAAGTGCGTAATTCGGTCAGATGTTCGCGCTACGACTATGCTTACCTACCGAACTGCCCAACCCGCCGATGCCCGTCTTTACTTCGATTGGGCCAATGACCCCGATACCCGGCAGCAGTCGTTCAACTCCGCACCAATTTCGCTGGAGACGCATACCGCCTGGTTCACGCGCAAATTAGTTGATCCCAATGCCTTGCTACTTATCTTTTCTAACGAAGTGGGCCAACCGGTTGGGCAAGTCCGTTTTGAGCGTACACCGATTGCCGATATGCCCGACGAAATTATTATTGGGATATCCGTCGATTCCCGGCAACGCGGCAAAGGTTTAGCCAGCCAACTAATTCAGCAGGCTTGTGCCATCTGCCAGAAACGGTGGGACGCCGTTACCATTCATGCCTATATCAAATCAGAGAATCAGGCTTCGGTTCGGGCTTTCCAGCGAGCCGGTTTCAAATTGTCGGGCGAAAGCGGTAAATTTGGGGATTCTGGCCAGGCCACGTTAGGCCAGCAGAGGCCGTGCTTGCTTTATGTTAAAACCTTATAATCGGGCCGCCGTCGCGGTTTAGTAGCCTATAAGGTTTGTTATATTATGACAAAAGACCAACCGATTCAGGTCGCCCACTATACTATTAGCCCGGCTCATCGTCCGTTTGTTATCGCCGAAATGTCGGGCAATCATAATCAATCGCTCGATCGGGCGCTGGAAATTGTCGATGCGGTAGCCGATGCCGGTGCACATGCGCTCAAACTCCAGACCTATACTCCCGACACGATTACCTTTAATGGTGGATCGGAGGAGTTTTATATCCGGGATGCCAAGTCGCTCTGGGCCGATAAAAACCTCTATAAACTTTACGCCGAAGCGTATACGCCCTGGGAATGGCACAAGCCCATTTTCGAGCACGCGCAAAAGCGAGGGATGATTGCCTTTAGCTCGCCTTTCGATACGACGGCGGTTGATTTTCTGGAGTCGCTGAATGTACCCCTCTACAAGATTGCGTCCTTCGAAAATACAGATCATATCCTGCTCAAGAAAGTAGCACAAACGGGTAAGCCAGTCATAATGAGCACAGGTGTAGCCTCTATTGCTGATCTCGACGAATCGGTAAAAGTCCTGCGGGCCAATGGGTGTAAAGACCTCATTTTGCTCAAATGCACCAGTACCTATCCAGCCACGCCCGAAAGCACGAACCTGCGTACGATTCCACACATGCGCGAGTTATTCGACGTGCCTGTGGGTCTTTCCGATCATACTATGGGCATTGGCGCAGCAGTAGCAGCAGTAGCTTTAGGCGCAGTTGTGCTGGAAAAACACGTTACGTTACGTCGAGCTGATGGCGGTGTTGATTCTGCGTTTTCATTAGAACCCGATGAGTTAAAAAACCTCGTCATCGAAACCGAGCGAGCGCATCTGGCTATGGGCCAAGTCAACTACACACTCACGCCCAAAGAGGAGAAAAGCCTGCAATTCAAACGGTCGTTATACGTCGTGCGCGACATGAAAGCGGGTGAACCGTTCACGTCGGATACCGTCCGTAGCATCCGTCCAGCCAACGGTTTACACACCCGTTATTACGACGACATCATCGGCAAAATCGCCAACCAGGACATTCAGGCTGGGACGGCGTTGGCGTGGAATTTAATAAAGAGTGAAAGAGTGAAAGAGTGAAAGTGCGGATTGCTGACGCCGGCATTTTTCGCTCTTTCACTCTTTCAACTCTTTCGCCTTTCATCACATGGGTATAATCAAACGGCAAACCATTCAGAGTTCTATTTACTCCTATGCGGGTGTGGCCGTTGGCTTTCTGACGCAAGGTCTTTGGTTTCCGAATTTATTTCGAGGAACCCAGGTAGTAGGCCTGTTAACCTTACTGATTTCGTTATCGCAGGTACTGGCGCAAGCATCAAACTTGGGGCTAAATGGGGCTGGTGGACGCTATTTCCCGCTCTTCCGAAATGCAGAACGACAGCATAATGGTTACCTGCTGATTACAACGCTGACGACGTTGGCAGGTTTTGGAATTTGCGTGTTGGTTCTTTGGCTGGCGCGTCCCTGGGTTATCGAATTCTACCAAAAGGATTCAGCCCTTTTTGTAGAATATTATTATCTGCTTATTCCATTAACGCTTTTTACCGTCTATTTTACAGTCTTTGACAACTACGCCCGGTTGCTCTACGATCCCGTTACAGGAACCCTGTTGCAACAATTTGTACTACGTCTGTTAATTCTTCTGGCGGGTGGACTATACTGGCTCGGGTGGGTTACGTTGCCGCAGTTTCTTGGCGTTTGGCTACTGGCGTTCCTCATTCCGCTGATTCTTATGATTATCAGCGTTGCCAGAGATGAGGCTTTATTTTTCAACCGTACGTTTGTGTCAGTCAATGCCGACTTACGGCGGAACCTGATGCGCTATGCCGGACTAACGCTCACTTCTGCCCTTTCGACACAGATTGTCTGGACTATCGACAAAGTGATGATTAACAGCAAGCAGGGCCTGGGCGATACAGGAATTTATGGTACTGCCTCTTATTTTGCCGCTGTGATTGCGATCCCGGCGACAGCTTTATACAAAGTTTCAGGAACACTCATCGCCGAGTCCTGGAAGACAAATGACTTGCAAAACATTGCCACTATCTACCGAAAAAGCTGCCTGAATCAACTGATTGCCGGTTGCCTGGTTTTTGTAGGTGTAGCTGCTAATCTCTCCAATGTTTTTCGTTTTCTCCCCCCCGACTATGAAGCAGGCTATTATGTAATTCTCTGGTTAGGGCTTGGCAAACTGATTGATATGGCGACTGGCGTAAACGGTATTATTTTGAATACATCACGCTACTATACCTACGACTCATTATTTTTTGTCGTGCTCATTTTCATTACCATTGCCGCCAATATGTTACTGATTCCACGTTTTGGCATTAACGGAGCTGCCATAGGTGCTGCACTGGCAACAATACTATACAACCTTGCCCGAACACTTTTCGTAGGATTTGCCTTTCGGATGCAACCGTTTACCTGGCGAAATCTCGTTGTTATCTTGCTGGGTCTTGTTGTGTGGTGGGTAACGATACAAATTCCTTACCCTAGCGCAGATGCTCCAAAATGGCGAACTATACTGGATATTGGCTGGCGATCAGCCTTAATTACTGGTCTTTTTGGTGGAGCAGTTATCGTCCTGAAATTATCTTCAGATATAAATCAGACGGTAGAGGGATTACGAAAACGGTTTTTATGATTTTATTTTTTGTCATGCTGACGAAGGAAGCATCTTAAAGCTCCCCAACCAGTCAGTAAGGAAGTTTTATGATGCTTCCTTCGTCAGCATGACAAAATCACACAGTTATAATCCATGTGGGTTTTTCGATTTTTATTTACTGAAGCGGCCCGACTTTTGCGATCGGTTGAGGGTCGTCGGTTATTAGGACTGGCGTTTCGCTATGGCGATCGACCACGTAATCAGGCCATTGATGTTACGTTTGGCCCCTACCGATTTCGAGTGCCAGACGCGCTATCGTTTGTCTGGCAATACCGGGAGATTTTTGTCGATGAGTTTTATAAGTTCACGACGACGAATCCTAATCCCGTCATTTTCGATTGCGGAACGAACATCGGCACAAGTGTCGTGTATTTCCGGCAGAACTACCCCAATGCGCGCATTGTAGCTTTTGAAGCCGATGAGCAGATCAGCGCGATCTTGCAGGATAATCTTCGCAAAAACCAGATTTCGGGTGTTGAGGTAATCACAAAAGCCGTTTGGACAAACGAAGAAGGTATTTGGTTCGGTAGTGACCAGGCCGATTCAGCCTCTATCTTCTCCCAGACCGATCGAAAATTAGTACCATCGGTACGGCTGCGCGACGTTCTCCTACGTGAGACCCGCATCGACATGCTTAAGATGGACATCGAAGGAGCCGAAACCGCCGTCCTAACCGATTGCCATGATGCACTGGCCCATGTCCAGAACCTATTCGTCGAATTCCATGCCTACCTCGACCACCCACAAACACTGACCGATGTCATGAAAGTCCTGGAAGGCAGTGGATTTCGTTATTATATCAATACCAGTCAGTACCGCCATGCGCCTTTGGTCAATCATCGTTATACTGGCAACGACACCATGGACTTGCAATTGAATATCTTTGCGTATAGAAACTAGTAGAGAAGTGAAGTAGGTGAACTAAGTGAAGTGCGTTATAGACTTTACTCACTTCACTTAGTTCACCTACTTCACTTACTAACTAATAATGATCGACAAAATCCTTTCCCGCCCTGAGTTCCAAACTGAACCACCTGTGCTGGTGGACATTGGTGCGTCAGGGCAATTGCATGGCCGGTGGAAGTCATTTGCCAAATACGCCGTTTGTATCGCTTTCGATGCCGACGATCGCGACTTTGGTTATGTCGAAAGTGAGTCCGGGCATTTTCGGAAGCTTTACACGTTCAATAATATTGTTACTGGACCCAGTTCGGATGAGGAAGATACCGAAACAGCCAATCCAGGCCGGGCCAACTTTTACCTGACCGTTTCGCCCCACTGTTCCAGTCTGCTACGTCCCCGACCCGATTTGATTCAGGAGTATGCGTTTGCGCCAAAATTTGAACCAACTAAAGTCGTTCAACTTAAGACAAGGAGCCTTCGCTCCACACTCGATAGCCTGAACATCAAACAGGTTGACTGGTTCAAAACTGACTCGCAAGGCACCGATCTCCGACTATTCCGCAACCTTGGCGACGATCGCGCTCAACGTGTGCTCACCGCTGAATTTGAGCCTGGAATTGCTTCTATCTACGATGGCGAAGACAAACTTTATCAGGTACTGCAATTCATGGAAGAAACGGGTAGTCACTGGCTCGCCGAGTTGCTACCAAAGGGATCTCCACGGATCACACCTGCTTTGCTGGACAGTTTCACAAACCAACCACTACTAAAGAAATTCGTCCTATTTTCGCTCAAGAACAGCGCCGTTTGGGGAGAAATGACTTATCTGAATCGGTTTGCTAATGAAACCATGCTTACCCAGCGAAACCTATTGTTAGGCTGGGTTTTTGCCACGACGCTAAAGCAACATGGCTTTGCACTGATTCTGACTCAGAAAGCCAAAAGCATCTCCTCAGACCCGATTTTCACCGAAATGGAAGCCTATTCACGTCGGCGAATTTGGGGGCGCGTATTTGGTCTGGGCTTCTGGCCTGAAGTCGTTAAGAAGTTCGATAAACTAGTGGGGCGGTGAGAGTTACGCACCTGAGCACATACCACCTTTTTGGAGGAGCGGCTGTGGCGGCCAATCGGCTTCATCGGGCGCTGCAAAAGCAAATATGGACCAGTACACCGGTTGATAGTACAATGCTCGTCGGAACAGCAAATCGGCTGGAAACACATAAATCAGAGTCAGGTGTCCTGTATTTAGCAAACAATTTCCTGGCTGAGCAAACTGCTTTTGGACGCTTCGTGGCTGAACGGCTATACTTTTTGCCACATGAGCGTGACGCTTCGGTGCGCTTTCAGTTTTCGCCCGCTAAGTTTGGCGCTACACTCAACTTTCATCCGGCAATCCAACAGGCTGATATACTGCACCTTCACTGGATCAACTTTGGCTTTTTGTCGATCAATGGTCTACAATCACTATTCGATTTAGGTAAACCCATCGTGTGGACGCTGCACGACCAGTGGGCCTTTACGGGCGGATGCCACTACTCACGCGGATGCGATCATTTTCTGACTCATTGCCACCAGTGTCCATATCTGAAAAAGCCAGCGGAACACGATTTATCCAATAAAGTTTTTGAGCAAAAACAACGCCTTTTCGGTAAGGCAAGCCTGCATTTTACACCACCGAGCCATTGGTTAGCCAATGAAGCTAAACGAAGCGCGCTGCTGCGGAATTTTCCGTTCACTGTTATTCCCTACGCCATTGACCAGACTGTTTTTTGCCCCGTTGACCGCGCCGAAGCAAACGCTCGTCTTGACCTTCCTGACACACAACACCCAAGGCTTTTGTTCGGTAGTGCGAACGTAACGGACACCCGCAAAGGCTTCACCTATTTTGCCGAAGCCCTAACGCTTTTGCACCGGCAACACCCTGATTTAACGCCTGAAATTCTGGTATTTGGCAAAGGGCGCTCCTATCTGTTCAATGAGCTTCCCTACCCTGTCCGACACCTCGGTTTATTAACCACCGAGGACGATATTGTAGCAGCCTATAATGCTGCTGATGCCATGATTGTCCCCTCTTTGGAAGATAATTTACCCAATACGGTTATCGAAGCTATGGCCTGTGGAACACCAGTAGTGGGATTCAGAACCGGTGGCATTCCTGAGATGATTGACCATCAGCAAAATGGGTATCTCGCCGACATTGGTTCAGCCCAGCAACTCGTCGACGGAATGGACTTTATATTAACAAATGCAAACCCGGAAATCGTACGCTATAATGCCCGAAAATCCGCCGAAAATCGTTTCTCGGAAGAAGTTATAGCGAAGCAACATATTGAGTTATATAATCAATTGTTGAATACCTGAATGATGAATTACGGAATGTCATTCATCATTCATCATTCAAGCCATGCCTACCGTCTCTATCATCACTATTACTTATAACGCTGAGCGGTTTCTGGAGCGTACGATTCAGAGCGTAGTAGCTCAACAGGCGACTGATTTTGAGTACATCGTGATTGATGGAGCATCGAAAGATAAAACCCTGGAAATTGTTAAACGCTATGAGAGTCATATTACGAGCTGGGTTTCGGAACCTGATCAAGGGCTTTACGATGCGATGAATAAAGGGCTTCATCAGGCCAAAGGGCAGTATGTCTGGTTTATGAACGCTGGTGATGAACTGTATGATTCGCAAACCCTGGCGAATCTGCTGGCCCGCATAAAAGAAACACAAGCGGATATTTATTATAGCGATGCTTTATTTGTCCGGGATGATGGAGGCTCCCAATCCGGGATACCGGTTGGGCTACGAAGTAAGGTGACTCCGCATAGTTTACCGCACAAGCTGACCTGGCACGATATGGCACTCGGTATGAAAGTTTGTCACCAGGCATTTGTGGCCAAACGAGCCATTGCGCCCGATTACCAGACGAATAATCTAAGTGCTGATTTAGACTGGGAAATCCGCTGTCTGAAAGCAGCCACCAAAATAGAGTTTCTACCGTTTGTCTTATGCAAGTACCTTATTGGTGGATTATCAGTGCAACAGCATCGCCGATCATTGATTGACCGATTCAAGGTTTTAGTAACCCATTTTGGCCTGCTAACGACCTTACGCAACCATATACAGATTATTTTACGAGCTAGTAGCTTCAAAAAACAATGAATATTTTGCTTTCTTCTTTATTAGTATTAAGAATTTTTGGTAACCGCTACTAATAGGTACTTGTTTAAAATCATTGCCCCTTAAACATGCTCATTTAGCCTATTTTATGAAATTTAGAGGAAAACAATGGGATAATTACCAGAGCGATGCCTTTAGATTGCGAAATGCGGATAAATTTGCGGGGTTTATTATAAGACCCGCCTGACCTTTTGTGCAAATCCGTTAAAAAATTGATTTAACCTATGAAACGAATAGCTGTTTTTACCTCAGGTGGTGATGCACCGGGTATGAACGCCTGCATCCGGGCGGTTGTCCGGGGGGCGGTCTATCATGGTCTCGAAGTGTTTGGTATACGCCGGGGGTACAGCGGAATGATAAATGGCGATATTTTTCAGATGTCTTCGCACTCGGTGAGTAACATCGTGCAACGCGGAGGCACCATCCTAAAATCGGCCCGCAGTAAAGAATTTATGACTACCGAAGGCCGAGCGAAAGCCTTCGATCAACTTAAAAAGTTCGATATCGAAGGGTTAGTTGCCATTGGAGGGAACGGCACATTTACCGGTGCAACGCTTTTTTATGACGAGTATGGTATTCCTACCGTTGGCGCGCCGGGTACGATTGACAATGACCTTTACGGCACCGACCATACAATTGGATTTGACACGGCCGTTAATACTGCGCTAGAAGCTATTGATAAAATTCGGGATACCGCCGACTCACACGACCGAATTTTCTTTATTGAAGTGATGGGCCGCGACTCGGGCTATATTGCTATTCAGTCGGGTATTGCGGGCGGTGCCGAAATGGTCATGGTACCCGAAGTATTAACGCCAATTTCTGAAGTTGTCGAAACGCTAAAATCAGGCTGGAGCCGTCAGAAATCGTCCTCTATCGTCGTGATTGCCGAAGGTGAGGAAGCAGGTATTGCAACAGAAATTGCCGAAAAAATTCGGCAACAAGTTGACTCCAACATGGACATGCGCGTTACGACTCTGGGGCACATCCAGCGAGGTGGTATTCCGACTGCCTACGATCGCATTCTGGCCAGCCGTTTGGGACTTGGCGCATTGGAAGGGCTAATGAATGGCGAGAAAAATGTTATGGCAGGTGTAGTCAATAACGAGCTAGTTTATACGCCTTTCCGCGATACAATTCGTCTACCCAAGCCTATCAATGAAGATTTACTAAGGATGGTAAAGATTTTATCCGTCTAATATCTTGTAGACCAGAGCTATAAGGCTTCATAAAGCCTTATAGCTCTATATAAATCCAGATCTCCTTTTACGCTTATAGAGTGTAGGCAGTACAAGTTATATGTATTGAAAACGACGTTTCTTTCCAGTACGTTAGTCATTACATTCTACCAGAATGGCAACTCATCCTCACGATTTTGAGCAGTAGTATTGGTGGTAGATCGTAGATATGCTTTAGAAAAGAAATAAACCATAGACTATAGCGGGTGTGGCAAGCGTTTTGTAGGCAATATAATTACGATCAAATACCGTAAATTTGACCCTATTTTCCTGCGAAGATCGTACCACCCTGTATGAAAAATCTCCTTCTGACTGCTCTGCTTGGCTTATTTTTACTACCTGTTGCCAAAGCACAATCAACCGCTGAAACCCCAACTGACGGTTTCCGGATCGCGGGCCAGATCAAAGGTCTGAAAGATACGACCTGTGTATTGGCTCACTATTTTGGAGCAACGCAGTATATTCCTAAAGATACAGCCCGCGTAGACGGAGCAGGCAATCTAATTTTTGAAGGAAAAAAGAGCCTGCCACAAGGCTTGTTTATGGTGGTAGTTCCAAATGTGGCTCCACAAAAAAGATACCTCCAGTTACTTATCACTGCTGATCAGCAATTTTCATTTGAAACTGATACGACCAATATCGTCAAGGATATGAAGGTGACGGGCTCTAAGGAAAATGAGTTGTTCTATGGGTATCAACAACAGCTTAGTAAACTCTCCGAGGAAGCCCAGGTGTTGAATATGCAGAAAAAAATTCGTACCGACGCGCCTTCAATAGCTATGCTAAATAAGCAGATGGGCGATTTGCAAAAGCAGGCTAATGACTACCGTAACCAGTTTCTAAAAGATAATCCAGGCACGTTCGCAGCCAAACTATTTAAAGCAACCGCCGAACCTGATGTGCCGCCTGCTCCTAAAGCATCAAACGGTCGGCCTGATTCTGTTTGGGTATTCAACTATTTTAAAAACCACTTCTGGGATGATTTTGATTTCTCAGACGAACGTTTCGTTCGTACCCCATTTTTGCAGGGGAAAATTGAGCGATATATTAAAGAATTAACTGTTCAAGTTCCTGATTCCCTCATTAAAGAAGCCGATTTTTTAGTGAATAAAGCCATTGTGGGTAAGAATAGCGAGGTGAAGTACTACACCATTTATTACATCACAAGTCAGTATGAGCAACCTAAAGTGATGGGAACGGATGGATTGTTTGTCCACATGTTCGAGAAGTATTACAAAACGGGGGTCATGACTGTATCAGATTCCTCTACGCTGAAGAGTATAGGCGAACGGGTAGCAACGTTGAAACCCAACCTTGTTGGTAAAGTGCTGGTTTCTCCTGTCATCAGCGACACTCTTCGTCGGCCTATTGCTTTCTCAGCGCTCAAAGCCGACTATACCGTCGTGTTTTTCTATTCGCCAACCTGCGGTCACTGTCGCGAAAGTGCGCCCAAGCTGAAAAAGTTTGTCGATGATTATAAAGGGAAGGGTGTTGATGTTGTGGCCATTGCCATCGACCAAAGCCCCGAAGAGTGGAAGAAGTTTATTAAGGAATTCAAACTTGGTAACGCAGTCAACGGCTACGATTTTACCTACCGCACCGATTACCGCCATCAATACGACGTCTGGACAACACCAACCGTTTACATGCTCGACAAAAACAAGAGAATCATCGCGCGCAAACTACCTGTTGAGCAAATCGAAGATTTCATGTTATTCCACAAACGCCAACAGGCTGCCCAGAAAACTGCCTCAGTAGCACCTGCGAATGCTAAGGCAAGTGTAAAAAAATGAGTGAATGATAGAGTGATTGTGTGAATAGCTGACGCAATTTTAATTCACACAATCACTCTATCATTCACTCATTTCATTTTCGTCCGCTTCACCAGATACGACGTCAGAATCTGGTCAAAGCCCCGATCAATATCTGCTTCGATAAAATCGATTTTGTACTGACCACAACGCATTTTCAATTCCTGAAAATAGGTTTTTACCGCTTGCTGATAGGTTTCCCGAACCTGCCCTGGCTGGAGTTTCACCTTCTCGCCTGTTTCAAGGTCGATGAATTCGTAAGGACGTTCCTCAAATGCGAAGTCTTCCTCGGTTTTCTTATCAGTAACGTGAAACAGGAGCACTTCATGCAGATTATGGCGAAGGTGTTGCAAAGCAGAAAATAGCGCATCGGCTTTTTCGCTATTATCGAACATATCGCTAAAAATAACGACTAACGACCGCTTGTTAATTTTCTCGGCTACCTGATGAATAACATCAGCAGCCGAAGTTCGACGCAACGGTTTCGGTTGCTGCATCAATAGGTCCAGTTGCGTAAAGAGCTTGTGAACATGCGACGGTGTTGACTTAGTAGGTGTTTGTAAGTCAATCTGATCGGCAAAAGTGGTCAAGCTTACCGCATCTTTCTGACGCTGTAGCATATACGCTAAACACGCTGCCGCCATGACGCTGAACGTCATCTTACCGTAGTTGGCTTCTGGATAATACATCGACGACGATGTATCAATCAGCAGATGGCAACGAAGGTTGGTCTCCTCCTCATACCGTTTGACAAATAGTTTTTCAGTCTTGCCAAATACTTTCCAGTCAATATGCCGCGTGGTCTCGCCAGTGTTATAGAGCCGGTGTTCGGCAAACTCCACCGAGAAGCCATGAAATGGCGATTTATGCAGGCCGGTAATGAAGCCTTCGACCAATTGGCGGGCTAAAAATTCGACGTTGCCAAACGAACGTACCTGACCTAGGTTAAGCGGTTGTTTCATTGAAGAGAAGAAGTATTTTTTGTCATTCCAACGACAGGAGGAATCTCAAGCTTGACTAATAGGGAACTTGAGATTCCTCCTGTCGTTGGAATGACAAAAACATTCGAGTATACTACCTCCAATTTAACGCAAAAACCGAACCGTTCGACATCTCCGGCAGGAATTGCACAGGGAAATGGCGAACGGTTCGGCTAAATGTACCTTAAAGAGGCAGGTTAAAATACGGGTTCCAGCATTGGCTGAAAAGCAATAGGGTTATCAAATGCAGAAGGGGTCAATGTAACAGGGCGACCCTTTCCAACAACCCGAAGCGATACATTGGCGATTCCTTTGGAAACCATACCAAGTGCATGAGCAGCTGCATGTGTCAAATCAATAACACGGCCTTTGGCGAAAGGACCCCGATCATTGATTCGTACAATTACTGACCGTTGGTTATCCAGGTTTGTTACTTCAACCAACGTGTTTAGCGGCAGGTGACGGTGTGCACCAGCAAGGGCTTCGGAACTAACTCGTTCACCGTAAAAGGTCTTCCGACCATTGAACTTCTTGGAATAAAAAGACGCTTTGCCTTTCTGTATGAGGCTCGGAAGAGCCTCCGCCGGTTTCATATTGCTAAAAAACAACATGATGGACATGATCAAACTCATACAGCTTTTGGTTACGTGAAAAAAATAGACGAATAGCATGAAGATTAATCCACTCATACCATCCGCCCCCAAAAAGTGCAATTCCTGTAAAACAAAGATAGTACAGACCGACTTAACTACCAAGCGATTAGCCAAAAAAGTGTGGAATAGCCTCCACAACCTTATTTGTTTTTGGGGTTATTATACCCCAAAATATATTTATACGCTTTCTTTTTGTTCTTTCTTTAATGACCGTACTTTAGCGTTTGCGAACCTATTAAACCTCACTGATTGTGGACGAAAGAGACCGGGAGAAAATCTATTCAAGGCGAGTTCGGGCGGGTAAGCGAACGTATTTTTTTGACGTTAAATCAACCCGAACAAACGACTATTACCTAACCATTACCGAAAGTCGCCGGCACCCGCAGGGCGAGGGGTTTGTCTATGAAAAACATAAGATGTTTCTCTACAAAGAGGATTTCGATAAGTTTGTTGAAGCCTTACAGGAAACGGTAGAGCATGTAAAAACTGAACTCATGCCCGACGTAGATTTTGCACAGTTCACTCAACGCGAACGCGACGAACAGGACGATTTCGCCAGCGAGCTAAAATGGGAATAAACAAGATTTACAACGAACGAATTACATTTTGCGCATGATCTAGACTTTACTTCATAATTATATCAACCGGGATTTGTCCCCACCGTACAGTTAGCCCTCGGTTTCACACCGAAGGCTTTTTTTGTGGTCCGCCAATGCGGTTGTATTTTTGCAAAAAACAAAGAGCGAAAGAGTGAATGAGCGAAAGAGCAGGCCGCCTAAGCGGTAAAAGAGTAACTAAACTGGCTACTCTTTCGCTCATTCACTCTTTCGCTCTTTCATAATTGAACTATGGGACTTCAATGTGGAATCGTAGGTTTGCCAAATGTGGGCAAATCGACACTGTTTAATGCAATTTCGAGCGGGAAAGCCGAAGCGGCTAATTATCCGTTCTGTACAATAGAACCTAACGTGGGCGTAGTAACCGTCCCCGATGAACGCCTGAATACGCTCGAAGGGCTGGTGAAACCACAAAAGGTGGTACCGACTATTATTGAGTTTGTTGATATTGCGGGTTTGGTAAAAGGAGCCAGTCAGGGAGCTGGTTTAGGCAATAAATTCCTGGCTAACATCCGGGAAGTCGATGCGATTGTGCACGTTATTCGTTGTTTTGAAGATGACAACATCGTCCACGTCGAAGGAAAAGTCGACCCCATTTCAGATAAAGAGATTATCGACGCTGAATTGCAGTTGAAAGATCTGGAAGCAGTTGACAAGAAAATTCAGAAAATTGCGAAAGCTGCTCAGGTTGGCGATGCAAAAGCAAAAGCAGAATTAGAAATTCTGAAACAATACAAAACGACTCTTGAAGCAGGAAAAAGTGCACGTACTGTGCTCTTGTCACCTGAAGAGCGAGACGCAGCCATCGGCGACATCTCACTCCTGACGATAAAGCCGGTCATTTATGTAGCCAACGTAGACGAAGGTTCATTACCCAACGGTAATAAATATTCAGACGCGCTTCGGGAAGCCGTGAAAGATGAAGGCGCCGAGGTAATTGTAATCAGCGCAGGTATCGAATCGCAGATTGCCGAAATGGAAGATCCTGAAGAACGGGAGCTGTTTCTGGGTGAATATAGTCTGACCGAATCGGGTTTGAGCAAATTGATCAAAGCCTCCTACAAGTTGCTGGGTCTGATTACCTACTTCACCGCTGGCGTGAAGGAAGTTCGTGCCTGGACGATTCATCGGGGTTGGAAAGCGCCACAGGCTGCCGGTGTCATCCACTCCGATTTCGAAAAGAAATTCATCCGGGCGCAGGTTATGAAACTACCCGATTTTTCGCAGTTTAAAACTGAAGCGGGCGTTCGCGAAGCCGGTAAGCTGGCGGTTGAAGGCAAAGAATACGTTGTTCAGGACGGCGATATTATGGAATTCTTGCATAGCGCCTAATTGGTGATTGGTGTAGTAAGTGAAAGTGGGTGGAGTAGGTGGAATGAGTAGATGGGTACTTACTCTCCTATTCCACTTACTACATCAATCATTTCCGTTTATTCACCCCTATTTTCCGATACGCAATTAACTGATCGGCTCGGGACGCGGGTGGTCGATGATAGACAAATACTTCGTAGTCATTTTCTGTCGACGAGAAACTACCCTCAATAAAATGCTCATCTACTTTAGGGGGCGAGGCTGTGATTTGCCCAATATAGTCGTAGTTATAAACACCCTGTTTGAGTAGAATAGTGGCTCGATAGGCACCTAACAAGGCATCGAACGACATGCGGTTGCGATCGTTTAACTGCCAGAAATTGAAGACTCCATTTACGTATATATCCCAGCCTGCTATTTCAGGGACTTTGAGAGTGAACACCGTTTCGATATAATCGGCGTTCGTTGCTCCGTTACTAGTTTCACGGTGGTCGATCACGAATAGACCATTGAAATCATCGCTCTGGATATAAGGCCCCTGGTTACGTGGCTGATCGGCCTGCACATACACAACATTCCGATCGGCAAGGCGGTCGATTCGGTCAATGTAATTAGCACGAGATAATACGGTTCGTGTATCAAAAAATCGAAATTCATTACCACCGGACATGGTGTTGCTCAAGTCAATAAGTCGATATTCCAATGTCTGATCGAAGGACTGTACATTGGTCGGACGAAGGCCCCGAATTTCGCGATCATCACGGTAATTCTGACGAATAACTACCTTGAAATCGTCCTGCGGAGAAATCACCTGATAGCCTTTATAGCTAATACTTAGGTCGATTTGCTGATCGGAGAATTGTCGGGATGGGTCAGTGGAGAATCGCGCTTCGGCAGATACCGTTACTCGATTCTGATACGTACTAAATCGACGGGTAAATATGATATTGTTCCGGTTACGTTCATCGTAAACAACCAGTAGATAATTGCCCGGAAGTTTCACTCGGGGAAGCGTAAACCGATAATGGTAATACGGAATTTTGGTGTTGATCGAATTCTGATATTCCGTAACTGGGGTGTCATTATACTCGTAGGTGAACTCGATGTCATTTAAAATAGAGCGTTTCCAGTCGGCATTACAATGAACAAGTCGGGCACGAAACGAGCGATAGGTAGCCGTCAGATCGTCGAATTCGAGTTGGAGTGGCACCTGTTCGTCCAGCGAAATAATCGGCGGATTTAGCGTTAAGGATGGATCGAGCTGGTTGGCACTAACCTGCGGAAACAACAACACAGTTTCCACTTTAGGATCATAAATATGGTCGACGGTTTTGAGCTCCTGACCCTTTAAGGGTATTGATAGTATCCCGAAAAACAAAAGAGCAGATAATCTGATAAGAACACCCATTTAAGCTGATTTTAATACGATAGAGTTGCTTGATAAACGCTTCGAAGTCGGTCTGATTATACAAAGTTGTCAACGTCAACGGATTTAACCGTTGTTATCGTCAACAAAATCGCGTATGATTATAGTCTACTCAGCAAAACAGATCTATGGTCAATTATAACCCGAAAGACTGGTTCCGGTTTATCATTACATTAAATCGGGCCGATACGGTACGCAAGCTATCCCCTATTTTACTAGCAGTTGGTGTTTACTCGTTCATTATCGTGCATCTGCTCGAACTATTGGGCATAAGTGAAAATCCACATCTTAAAAACTTTTCGCTCATGCACACGCTGCTGAGTTTCGTGATTTCGATGCTGTTAGTTTTTCGCACAAATACGGCTTATGATCGTTGGTGGGAAGGCCGTAAACTATGGGGATCGCTGGTCAATAACTCCCGAAACCTGGCCCTGAAACTAGATCAATTACTCGAACCCGACCAGGCCGATGCCCGCGAGTTTTTCAGGGCTATGATTCCCAATTTCGCCTTTGCTCTCAAAAATCATCTACGACAACAGTCGTTTGAAGGGGAGTTTACAGAACCGTCTTCCTTCAGTATTCAGAGCTTACACCTGAATGAGCATGTTCCTCAACAAGTTGCGTTAATTATTTTCGGCAAAATCAATGACTTACAGCGCCGGGGGATATTAATACCAGAACATCTTGTCATTCTCAACTCAGAGGTACAGGCATTAATGGATGTCTGCGGAGCCTGTGAACGAATCAAAAACACGCCTATCCCCTTCTCCTACAGTTCATTCATCAAGAAATTCATTTTCACCTATTGCCTGACGTTACCCATCGGCTATGTCTACACGCTGCACTATCTAGTCATTCCACTAGTCATATTCGTTTTTTATGTATTAGCAAGCCTCGAAATCATCGCTGAAGAAATCGAAAATCCATTTGGCACCGACGACAATGACCTACCACTCGATACGATTTGCAAGGGTATTCATAAAACCGTAACGCAATCTTTCGATCATAAACTTACATTGGAACCAGACGATTTGCCCAACGAAAAGCAAAAAGGCTTTTCGTATGAGAAATAGCTATCTGAAAGATCAACAGAACTCTACTCAAACAATCCAATTTGCCCCGCCGGTCGGAATAGGTTTGTTGTGAGCCGGGGAGCTTGACGACCACTGAGGTATTTCTGGCAACCAATACGATGCAGTTGAGCGATGTGCTGGGCATACATTCCTTCTCCTGACACGCGAGTTTTGAATCGTGAATCATTCAACTGCCCACCATGACAATCGGCAATCTGGTTCAGAACGCGTTCAGCACGGTCGGGAAAAGCTTGTTGAAGCCAATCGGTAAAAAGTGGACCGAGTGCTCCATTCAGTCGCACAACTGTATAAGCCGCCCAGCAAGCACCTTGCTTAGCCGCCTGCTCGATCAATTTAGGGATTTCGTGGTCGTTCAGAGAAGGAATAATTGGAGCGGTCATGATGCCTACCGGTACACCTGCCTGATGCAGTGTATGCATCGTTTTGAACCGTTGAGCGGCCGTAACCGTACGCGGTTCCATCAACAGTCGCAGGCTTTCGGTCAGGGTTGTAATCGAAATAGCTACACTTACTAGTTTGAGAGCAGCCATTGGCTTCAGAATATCCAGGTCGCGAAGAATCAGCGCGTTTTTTGTAATAATCGAAACGGGATTGCGATAGTGAAGACAAAGGGCAAGCATCCGTCGCGTAAGCTGATAGGTCCGCTCGGCGGGTTGGTAGCAGTCGGTATTGCCCGAGAAATGAATGACGACGGGTTTATAAGAACGAGACTGAAATTGTTTCTCCAGTAAATCAGGCGCGTTTTTCTTCACCATAATTTTGCTCTCAAAGTCCAGCCCTGCCGAAAAGCCCCAATACTCGTGCGAAGGCCGAGCATAGCAGTAAATGCAGCCATGCTCACAACCCTGATACGGATTAATAGACGCCGAAAAACCGATATCAGGGCTAGTAGATCGGCTGATAATCTGTTTTGGCGTTTCTAGCAAAAACTGCGTTTTTACCGTTGGCGCGGGGAAATCATCATCATACGACGCACTAAGATCATCATCTGGTTCGTATTGATGCTTCGAAAATGAATTCGCCGTATTAAACTGTGCTCCCCGCCCTTTTTTGTAGTCGCCCATGATCGTACAAATAAAACATAAATATATTTTACTTATACCATAAAGAAAATAATTGTAAGTACTAAGTTATAAAGCGGTAAGTGGCTGACGCGAGCATGATACTTGCGCCAGCCACTTACCGCTTTATAACTTAGTACTCTCTTTTGCTTCCGGCTTTTTTACGCTAATTTTTTCTCCCACTCTTCGGCTTCGAGCATGGCCAATTCCCACTCATCCTGCAGTTGGTTGATCTGGGCCGTTACATGTCGGTATTCGTCATTTTTGGCCTGCATCAGTTTATCGTCGCCATAGGTAGCGGGATTAGCCAATTCAACTTCGAGCCATTTCTTGCGTTCTTCCAATTGGGCGATTTTCGTTTCCGACTCCTGTGCTTGACGGTTCAGATTCTTAAGCGTCTTTTGCCACTCTTTCCGCTCATCATCCGATGGTTTGCCATTCGTAGCCTTCCCGTTTGTTGGTTGTCCGTTTGTAGTGGGTGTTGGGCTGGTTGCAGGTTGCATCTTTGAATTGTCGGCGGGTTGCTTCGAAGGACCAATACCCTGTGCCTTACGTTCTTCCTGCCACCATTCGTATTCGTCATAGGTGCCTGGATATTCTTTAATCTGTTCATCTTCGATGTACCAGATTTTATTAGCAATCTGCGATACAAAATATCGGTCGTGGGAAACAACTACGTAGGTACCTTCATACTGCTGAAGAGCCTGAATCAGGATATTCACCGATTGCATATCCAAGTGGTTCGTCGGTTCGTCAAGTAGCAGGAAGTTCGCCTGTGAGAGCAGTACTTTCGCCAGTGCTACGCGCGACTTCTCCCCCCCCGACAGCACTTTGATTTTCTTGAATACATCGTCGCCCGAAAACAAAAAGCAGCCTAGTACACCACGCAGTTCACCATCCGACTTGGTTGGGTTGGCCTGTTTGAGTTCATCCAGCATAGAGTCTTCGACCCGGAGGGATTCCAACTGGTGCTGGGCGTAGAAACTAAACGAAACATTATAACCTAAAACACGCTCACCATCAATGGGTTCTGAGCCCGAAATAATGCGCAACAGCGTTGATTTGCCACGTCCGTTAGCACCAATCAGAGCGACTTTATCTCCTCGCTCGAGCCGGGCTGTGGAATGAGTCAGAATACGTTTTTCACCATAAGCCTTCGAGATGTCGTCCAGATGCAGAATATGTCGACCGGGCTGCTGCGAGAAGTTGAACTTAAAATTGACTCGCGCATTACTGTCGATCACATCGTCTACCAGTTCCATGCGTTCGAGTTGCTTAACCCGACTTTGTGCTTGTTTTGCCTTTGAGGCTTTCGCCTTAAAACGTTCGATGAACCGCTCTGTTTGCCGGATTTTGGCCTGTTGGTTTTCAAATGCCCCTTTCTGAATCTCATTCCGTAGTGCTTTCTCTTCCATATAATAGGAATAGTCACCGGCGTAATAATTCAGTTTTGCACCCGATACTTCAACAATGGTATCGACTACGTTATCAACGAACTCGCGATCGTGGGAGACCACAATTACCGATCCTTCGTAGTTCTGAACATATTTTTCTACCCACTGAATCGACGGTAAGTCCAAGTGGTTGGTTGGCTCATCGAGCATTAGTAGCGAAGGCTTTTCCAACAGCAGTTTAGCGAGCATTACGCGCATCCGCCATCCCCCAGAAAACAACTTTAACGGCCTATGCAGATCGTCGGTCGAAAAGCCTAGCCCTTCCAGAATTTCTTCTGCTCTCGACTGAATTGTATAGCCATCGAGTGCATCGAACTCTTCCTGCGCCCTACCTAATTTATCGACCAGATCATCGGTATAATCGGTCTCCATTTTATGGAGCAACTCATCAATTTTGATCTGTAATTCATTTTGTCGGGCAAATGCCTGCATGGCAACAGACAGAATCGAATCGTCGGTCTGGTAGGATAGTAAATCCTGATTTAGGAAACCGATCGATACATCGCCCGCTTTGGAAATAATACCGCCATCGGGTTGGTATTCACCATTGATAATTCGGAGTAACGTCGATTTGCCGGTACCATTCAGGCCAATCAGACCGATTTTCTGGTTAGGCTTGATATGGAGCGATGCATTTTCGTAGAGCGCCCGGCTACCGAGGTAGTAAGAGAGGTTTGTGATGGAAATCATGGATGCAAATTTACCAAAAATAGAACGGATACTTGTGTTCTTAAATTCCAAACGGTTATATTTGCACCCGCAAAAGCAGCAAAAAGCCTCCTTAGCTCAGCTGGTAGAGCGACGCATTCGTAATGCGTAGGTCGCAGGTTCGAATCCCGTAGGAGGCTCAGTTTTTGAATGAAGGCTAATCAGTTTTAGAGCGTAACTTCTCTATATCAACTGGTTAGCCTTTTTTAGTTTATCGTACTTTACTACTAAGACGGTTTAGTAAAGTAAGTCCGCTCCCTATTCTGTCCCCGGTATTTATATTATTTGTAGCTTGGTATCGACCTTTTGAAAGACGCCCGCGCCGACCGACACTTATAAATCTCGTATTTCGGTACAATAACGTCCGGTTTAAAGCCTCAACAGGACTAACTATTGAGCCTTATCAATGGGATATGATTAGCCAGCGTGCCTACATCAATCAAAAGAATCAGGCTGCCCGTGAACCTTTCGAGACTATCAACGCTCACATTGATCGGTGGCGATCTGCTACCAAAAAGGTACTAAACGCGCTGCAACTTACCCAGGTTACCTTCGACAACGAAGGCATTCGGCGTTAGGCTATCTTTCCCCTTTCGACTAGTATAACAGCCAATTTCAAAATGTCGCTTAGCTATTTGTCCAGTGTTTTGTTGCAAGTCCACAATTTGAGATAGAGTGTAGCCAGAATGAACGCAATTGGTAGAAGTTCTGCGAACATCGCTTAAATGGGGCGTTTAATAGGACGTTATTTCGCCAAAAAATAGGCTGTGTTAAACTATGCAAAAAGGGCTATCCTACTTCTTTTGTAAGGATAGCTCAAACACTAAAGGCACAGTGGAAACTACTCTATAAGAGCCAAGATATCAATCAGTTTACCGAGACTGATCTAGATCAAAGCAATCCGATCAGGTTGATCGAAACGCGTGGCGAATGGAGTAAATATTTGATTGTTCGCTAGGCCCACTCAAAACGAAAATTAATTCCTAAACAGCAGGTGCAGGGCTTCACCGATAGCACCCAGGCAATCTGACGCTACTACAACAATGATTTATGTCGGGTGAGGAGCTTTAACGGTACGTGGGTTGAATTACCGAAGGAGCAACCTGACAATGTCAATCAAAACGGGGTCTACTAAGGAGTAATAGATTTCTTTACCCCTTCGAGTGCTACTAACCAGCCCATGATCGGTCATCTTTATTAGGTAAGTCGAAGTCAATGCCTGGCTAATCTTTAAATGAGATTGAATAACGCTCACATTGAGCTCACCCTGTTCTGCCAAAAGTCGGATAATCTGAATCCGAATGGGATTGGCTAGCACTTTTAACACATTAGCGATTCGAATGCGGTGATGCTCTTCTGGATTCATTTCGTATACCAATAGAAGGAGTTTACAACGGCGAACCAAGGATTCATGGCCCGCTAGAGCATATGGGCAAACGATACTCTTTTATACGGATGCGGTCGGCGTGGACTTATTACTTGAATACTGACCCTCGCAATCAAGGCCAGCCGTATTCTTAAGTCAGCTGACCGCCTATCGGTAGGAGTAGATCACCAGAATAACACAAAAGAAGAACGGTTTCCGTTGACTTAACAGGGGGTATTTCCCCTTTTTATACGGGAGATTTCCCCTTTTCTTTTAGGCTATTATCCTTTTTAAATTAACTCCTTGCAAGGTTATTAATCACGCCACTATCAGATGTACTCTTGCCGATTTTGAATGCATAGCTATAGCGAAGCTGTGACTCCCAGTCGAACGTGGCTAATCTGAAATTGCCTTTGGCCCACGTTCAACAGCAACTCCAGAACCAAACGCGCCATTCTCTAACGGATTGGCGAAGAAATACCCTGCTGTAGTCAGGACTTGAACTCCCATTTGTTAATTTTTTACGTTTGATTTACAGTTTCGTTTAACCTGCGCGAATGACTCTACGTGTACTCTATACTCTGCTGGTTGCCTGTACGGCTTCTGCTCTTAATGCCCAGCCCCCCAATGATGGAATTAAGATAGAATTAGTCAATGAGATTATTCGAAGTGGTGTCATTCATCGGCCCTTACCGCTAGATTATTCCCGGTCTTACGAAGCCATGTCGCTGAGAAAGCCAGTAGTAACAGCGGAGCCCCTGACCGCAGCGGCTGTTTTCAGCAATTGGAAACATATGGGCTACGGAAAGCTTGCCATGGCTAATAGCCGAACAAAATCTGGGCATCCTACTTTGCGATTGAGCCTTCCAACAGTTACCGGAAAAAGGGCTGTGGGTTCAAGTAATGACCCAGACTATGCCACGTATGGCAACTGCCGTATGCAGTTGAACTTGAATGGGGCGAATTGGGAAGCCTACAACCGACTTGAATTCTTTATTTATCCCGAGGCCGAAGGGGCGCCGGTAGTAAACATCAATATTGATTTTCGAAATAGAAACAGATCTGCCAAAAATGGAACGCTCATGGCTTCGGCCGATCATCTTCTAAATTTGACGAACAACCAATGGAACCGCTGTTATCTGGATCTGTCGGACCTGCGTCGCGATGAGGTGGAAGAAATTGCCTTTTACGTATCATTAAAAGGGAAAAACTTAACCAACGGTGACTCGGTCATCTATTACATTGATCAGCCCGTTTTAAAACAAGTAAAAACAAAGGAAATAAGCCATGGATGGATGCCAGCGCCCAACCATATTGTTTATTCCACATCGGGCTACATGACCGAGGGCCAAAAAACGGCTATTGCCAATCGGGCAGACGGTAGAAGCACTACCCGTTTTCAGCTGATCAATGAAGCGACTCGCCGGGTAGCTTATGAATCGAACGCAAAGCTAGTACAAACGTCCACGGGTGAATACGAGGTGCTCGACTTCAGTGATTTCAGAAAAGCCGGTAACTACCATATCGTCTTTGGTACGACTAAAACCGCTTCTTTCGGGATTGGCACTCGTATATGGACGGCTTCCCAGTGGCGGGTATTAAATTATATTTTTTGTCAGCGGTGTGGGTATGCGGTTCCGGAAATACACGGACAGTGTCACCTTGATCTGTTTTCTGAACATAAGGGACAAAAGATTTCCTACAGTGGTGGCTGGCATGACGCGGGTGATCTTTCTCAGCAAACCCTGCAAACGGCAGATGTTAGTTTTGCCTTGTTGGAATCGTTCAAAAACCAGCGAACAAAAAATCCATTACTGGCAGCCCGCTTGCGGGAAGAGGCCGAATGGGGGCTTAATTTTGTGTTGAAGAACCGCTATGACGATGGCTATCGTGCCAGCAGCATGGGATTGCTTATTTGGCAGGATGGTGTGATAGGCACGCTGGATGATATTCAATCAGTGCGGGTACAGAATAACTCGTTTGATACGTTTCTCTATGCTGCTTACGAGGCTTATGCCGCCATGACGCTGGATGGGGACCCTGCGTTTAGCGAATACCTGGGTAAAATGGCCCGGGAGGATTTTTCGTTGGCGATGAAGACGTATCGAGAAAGTGGGTATGGAGGCTTCACCCAGATGTATGAACATAGCTATAATACGTCGCAAAGCCAGTATATGGCCACTGTTTCCTGGGCAGCCAGTATGCTTTACCAATTGACGGGCGAAAAGCAATATGCCCAAACGGCGGCCGATTTTATCCGCTATACACTCAAGTGTCAACGGACCACTCCGCTAGGCGATGCCAAGGGGAGTAAAGGTTTTTTTTACCGGGATACGACCCGAAAGTCCATTGTGCATTTCGTGCATCAATCCCGAGATCAGGTGTACATGCAGGCACTTATTCTGCTATGCCAAACGCAGCGCAATCATTCCGATTATCCGAAATGGTATCAGGCGGTGCAGTTGTACGGCAATTACCTCAAGGGCATCCTGGTATACACCGCTCCTTACGGAATGATACCCAGTGGTGTATACCATAAAGATGAAGCATCTGATTCGGCGTCCTTCTATTCGCTGCATTTATTCCCGCCAGCCAACGCCAAGGAGTTATATATGGAACAACTGACAAAAGGTGTAAAACTGGACGAAGAGCATTACCTGAAGCGATTCCCCGTTTGGTTCAGTATTTTCAATGGCAATACGGCTGTCCATCTTGCCACCGGCAAGGCGGCTGCTATGTGTGGGAATTTTTTAAACGATGACAAGTTGCTTCAAATAGGGCGCGAACAATTATACTGGACGGTAGGAAAAAACCCATTTGGTCAATCGCTCATTTACGGGGAAGGAAACAGGTATCCGCAAATGGATAGTTTTTCTTCCGGGGAAATAACCGGGGAAATACCGGTTGGTATACGAACCGTCAATAACGAAGATGTTCCTTGGTGGCCGGCCATCAATAATGCTACCTATAAAGAGGTGTGGGTTACTTCAGCCGGCAAGTGGTTATCCTTACTGGCCGAATATTAGAGGGCTAAAGAAAAATGCGTAAAATTTAAATACGTAGCCATGATTTAATCCTTTCAAAAAATAGACTCCACCGTATACGACTGATTACAAACAGCTTTTAACAAAACTCCGCGTAAACCTTTCGAGCGTTAAGTTGAACGAAATCAAGGCCACTCTTAATTGCATTTAAGCTAGAAAAAAGCTGGATTAACCTTTTGAAATTACTAGTATTACAAATAGACTATTTTCAGGATAACTGCTATCAAACATTCCCAGCAATAGGGGTCTCTTTCAAGAAAGTACTAACATCAATCTTGCAAACCTCTTCCACGATCATACGTTTGTAAAAATGTTTTACATACTCATCTGTATTTTCAAAATGAGATACGGCCCGCCATCGCGGTTGATTTTTGAGACGGCGATTTGAGACTTTTGAATAAATCATTGGTACCGTTTCATAGGAATGGCCGCACTCTTGGATAAACGGGCGTTTTAAGAAACCATCAAACAGACTGAAAAATGACAGAAAATCAAATTGATGAAATTGTAAAGGAATTAGCAAAAGCATTACAAAACCGTGAATATGAGACGTTTGCCAGTTTTTTCACAGACAATGCTGTTTTTGAAATTCCCTTTACTGTGAATGGCGGAACAATTCTGAAAGGACTCCCTAAAATAAACGAACACTTTCTCAGTGTCGGCCAAAATCCGCTAACCAAACTGATTCAAATCGAAACGGTTACGGCTAAAGTATATCATAGCACAAGCGATAAAATGGTAACTGTTGAATATTTTACGAAGGGCAAATCCGTTAGTACAGAAGAAACTTTCGAGATTCAATCGTCAATTGCTCTGATTCAATTTGATGAGATAGGTATTATCTACTATAAAGACTTTCCCAACACCATTGGTATAGCCAAAAAAGCAGGTGTATTAGCTCAATTGGCCGCTATGTGGTCAAAATAACACGAGCCTATTGAGTTCATAAAAATGGGTTGCAACTAATTATTTAGCTTCAAGTAATCCTCCCAACTTGATACGAAGGAACTTTCTTAAATAGGGCGATTACCTCCCATAAACAGCACTTCTTTGTAAGCCTATTAACGAGCTTCGTTGTGACATCAATAATAAAGAGTCGGATTGCATCCATCGATCTCTTAAAAGGATTCGTGATGATAATTATGGCGATTGACCATACCCGTGAATATTTTCATGCACCGGCTTTTCTTTTCGATCCAGGTGATCCTGGTCATTCTTCATTACCCATTTTCTTTACCAGGTTCATCACCCATTTTTGTGCGCCTGCGTTTAGCTTTCTAGCAGGGATTTCTGCCTTTATGGCTGGCCAAGGAAAACCAAAAAAGGAACTGTCCACATTCTTACTCAAAAGGGGGGTGTGGCTAGTGGTTATGGAACTAACAGTGGTGAACTTCGGGTGGTATTTCGATGTGCACTTCAGAAATATTGACCTGCTGGTACTTTGGTCATTAGGTATTAGTATGATGGCATTGGCAGGCTTGATATATGTCCCAAGAGGGTTGTTAGTTTTGCTTTGCTGTCTTTTGATATTTGGGCATAATCTGCTGGATACTATCCATTTTAAAAACAGTATTATTTGGGGCTTGCTTCATGAAGAGAAAGTATTCCCTATTTCGGGCATTTACAACCTATATGTTGGTTATCCTGTTTTACCGTGGATAGCAGTAATGGCGTTGGGCTATTGTTTTGGCTTATTTTATTTGCCACTATTCGATGGAACTAAAAGAAGAAAGCTGTTTAATACAGTAGGTGCTTTTGCCTTGCTCCTATTCATACTTCTTAGAATCACAAACCTATACGGTGATGAAAGAGCTTTTGTCCATTATCATTCTTTGAGTAAAGACATGATCTCTTTTTTCAATCCCACTAAATACCCTCCTTCCCTTTTGTATTTATTAATGACATTAGGTACCGTCTTAATTTTTTTGGCTAATTCAGAAAACGTACGAGGTAAAGCCGTTACTTTCTTTTCTACATTCGGCAAGGTGCCTTTTTTCTATTATATTTTGCATATATATTTTATACATGGGCTAGCTATGTTATTTGCTCAATTGTCAGGTTTTGGCTGGCAACACTATCTGTTAACGGCCTGGACCAGTTTTAATCCTGACCTGCAAGGCTATGGCTATCCGCTTTGGGTGGTTTATGTAGTATGGATAAGCATTATTGCCTTGTTATATCCTTTATGTAAAAAGTTTGCTGCTTACAAACAAAGTCATAAAGAAAACTGGTGGTTAAGTTATTTATAACTCACCGGTAAGGTTTTCTACTATGCAGGCTGATGAAACGCATCTCATCCTTAGAATTCTAATCATCTTAAGTAAGCTAACGACAGACTGAATACGATTGTCAGCACAGTAGAAAGTCAGAGCCTTTGTCCGCTCCGCGCGGAGTAGTTATCAGTCTTCCGACAACTACTCCCGAGGAGCGGTTTATAGCCCAACCAACCCAAATTACACAAGTAAGTGTTTGCCATCCCTCATCGGCCGGCCGCCTATTCGTTTGGCTGTTGACTAATTTGCTTTATCTCATAAAAGGCTCCCAAAAGTGAGACTGAGAAGGCTGAAATTATTATGAGGGGCACATAGGCAACTTGTTGCTCATAAATTGCATCTGTGAAGTGTAACCCGGATGATTTTTTATGAAATACATTTTCCTCTGTTTGTCGTTTCTTTTAACACCAACTTATTCCTGGGCTACCTGGTCAATCATCCTCATTAATCCCAAAACAGGTGAAATCGGCATTGCTGGTGCCTCTTGTACCTACAACTGTAGTGGCATTGGTAAAATCATTCCTGGTCAGGGAGCCATTATTGTTCAGGCCATGAGTAATGCCGACGCCAGACGAAAAGGAACCCAGATGATTCAGGCTGGATATACACCTCAGCAAATCATCCAAGCCTTGCAAGATCCAGCTTTCACGCCTGAAGAGCAACAGTACGCTGTGGTTACCCTACAACAGCTGGCCGAACCCAGAACCTACACCGGAACAGCAACGAATCCTGCTGGTGGGAGTTTAACCGCGACCGGTATTTCCATCCAGGGCAACACGTTAGCCAATCAAGATGTATTATCTACGATCATGCAGGCGGTAGTAAAAGCTCAGGCCCAAGAGTTGCCAATGGCAGAAATTCTCATGCTGGCATTGGAGGCAGGGTCGGCGGCTGGTGGGGATAAACGGTGTGGGGAGCAACGCGCCACTTGTGCGTTTATCCGAATAGCTCTCCCCGCTGAGAAATCAACCAAATCCAGTTTATTCCTGGAGTTTTTTGGCCAGAAACGTGGGGTATGAATGCGGTAGATTTGTTACGAGGCAAGTATGAACGCTGGAAAGCAAAGCACCGTATTTGATGAATCTTAGCACTGTCAACCTCACCTGACATATTTCCTGCAAAGAAGGACTGTCTGACCTCTAGTAATTTATTCTCAAATAAAGCTCCTACTAGCTCTTATTTTGATACCTAGCTTATTTTGTAAGTGACAACTAGAATTGAATAAATCTCCTTTAGTCATCCAGATACGTAGCCCATTCCAAGACAAAGTAGGTAGTATTGGCAGATGATTACGAAATCAGCCATGCTAGTGAAACCCATTTTCCAACTCCTTGCACTGCTTTTAACACCTATTCTGGTGTGGTCCCACGCTTCTTACGGGCAATCATTCGTTCAGGAAGTGGCTACCTCCTATACGGTTGAAAGTGGACTTACTAAGGGAAAAATAACGGCGATAGCGCTGGTGAACAATTCTCCCCTTGCTTTCAGTAATAACGACATATACGAGCTGTCTGGACATACCTGGCGGTCAAAAACAGGCCATATACCGGCCAAACCAGCATCGGCATTAACTCAAATCGAGGGAGCAAAAGTCCTTTCTTCGGTTACGTATCAAAATCGGTTGATCGTAGGCACAGCCAAGGGATTATATCGTCTGACTGGAAAAAAAATCGAGCGTCTAATGCCCTCAAACGAAAAATACAATTGGGCCTTACGCAAGGTTTCGGTGGTACTAGTCGATTCCAGAAACCGCTTGTGGTTCGGCGCGGAAGAAGGGGTAGGCTATCTGGATGGAACACACTGGCATCTGTTTACCGGTAAAGAAGGGCTACCCTACAATCAGTTCACTTGTGGAGCCACTGCACCGAATGGGGTAGTCTGGTTTGGCACCTCCAAAGGCGCAATCAAGGTCGAAAACGATTTTTTTACCTATCGGTTCAGCCAACGGTGGCTTCCAGATGACGTTGTTAACGACATAGCGATCGCCAAAGATGGAACAGCCTGGTTTGCAACGAACAATGGCGTAGGGCAGATTAAACCCACTTCGATAACCCTGGAACAGAAAGCAGATTATTTCACCCAGCAAGTTGAGCAACGACACAACCGAATGGGTTTCATAGCCCAGAGTCATCTAAAAAAACAGTTTGATCGTGAGAGTTGGGAACACGCTATTTCAGACAATGACGGCATGTACACCGCCATGTACGGTGCAGCCCAGGCCTTCCGCTATGCAGCAACGGGCAATCCACAAGCCAAGATACTCGCAGATCGATGTTTCAATTCCTGCAAATGGCTGGTGGACATTTCACACGAACCGGGTTTCCCTGCAAGGGTAATTATTCCTATCGACTGGCCTGAGCCTGTCAACGAGCAGTATGGACACGAATACAATAAACGGCATCAGCAATCCGATCCGATGTGGAAAGACATTTACCCCCGATTTCCCAAAAGCAAGGACGGAAACTATAGGTGGAAATGCGATACAAGTTCGGATGAGCTGGCTGGGCATTTTTTCTTTTACGGAATTTATTATGACCTGGTAGCCAAAACCGACGAAGAGAAAAAAGCCGTGCAGGATGTGGTTCGTGCCATAACCGATCACCTGATTCGCCATGGATACAAACTGGTTGACCATGACGGGAAAGTGACCCGATGGGGTGACTTTTCACCGGAATACTTCAATTCGGTGTATGGGTATGATCAACGTGGACTAAACTCTATGATGATGCTCTCATTTCTTAATGTTGCCAAGCACGTAACCGGTGACAATAAGTATGATCTCGAAGCCGACAAACTGCGAAAGCAGTACAATTACCATATTTTCGCCCTGCATCCAAAAGAATTTTTCCCCCCAGAAAACGTAGTTCCCTGGGACAATAATCTTTGCCTGATGAGTCTCTACGGGTTGATTAACTATGAAACGGATCCATCGTTGTTACTCATGTACCGCCAGGCTCTGGAAACCGCCTGGTTACATGTCAGTAAGCAGAAAAATGCCTTTTGGGATGCCATTTACCAGTCATTGGCCAATAAGTTTACTGGTCTGGCCGATCAGAAGTACTTTGAAGGCAAAAATCTCTTTCCCGAAAACCACCTGTATGCCCCGTCTCTAGTCCAGAGCTGCTACAAAGCATCAAACAACCCAGCCTTTATTCTTGAAAATCTTCAGAAAATCCCGCTGGATTTAATTGGCTATACCATGGACAATACCCACCGGTTAGATATTGTTTTTGACCCTACTCCTGGACAAGATCCCACCAAAGGTTGGCGTACGGATGGCTATGCCCTCCCAATCGATGAGCGTGGACACGTAAGACAGGATCGTGACGGGTTTGCCCTCAGGTTATCAGAAGGAGATGGAAACGATGAACATGAAGGGACGTTTTTCCTCTTACCCTATTATATGTCGGTCTATCATAACCTCATTCAGCCCTAAAGCACCAGATATCAGATCCTACTTTACGTCATTAAACGCCTGGCAGTTCAGGTAGCGGTTGCTGATTGGTAAAGTCGATGTAAGCACTTACTTCTTTCCACCGGTCGGCAACTTTCCACTGTTGTTCACTGATCGCCCTGGCAAATTGATAGACGTCACTGCCCAGTAGAATGTGAGCAGGAAGCTGTTTGGCTTCGGCAATTTTAAGCACCAGTTGGGCTACTTTTTCGGGATCGCCACTTTCATGGCCCCAATACCCTTCAACAGCTTTATACTGTGCGCCAACTGAAGGTTCGTAATCTGGTAATAAGTCAAGAGTACCACTAAAGGCGCGTTGGCCCCAACTGGTTCGCATGCCACCCGGTTCCAGTGCCGTTATGTTTACCTGAAAAGGAGCTGTTTCTAGAGCTAAACTTTCCGTAAACCCGCCAATGGCCCATTTAGCTGCGTGATAGGCTGCATTGCCCGGTGTAGCAAAACGACCACCGATTGAGGAGATTTGAATGATATGGCCACTGCGTTGTTTTCGCATCGTGGGCAACACTTCGCGGCAGAGGGTGACCACCCCAAAAAAACAGGTTTCGACCAACTGCCTGAACTCATCAGCTGGCGTTTGTTCAAAGGGTCGTTTATCGCCATAACCCGCATTGTTGACTAACACATCAATTCGTCCAAAATACTCAATAGCCGATTGAACTACTTCTTTGGCCTGTTTTTCGTTGGTTACGTCCAAGACCGCTATTCGTATCTGCTGGCCGTATTGGTTGGCTAAATCCTCAAGTTGTGTTATGTTGCGAGCCGTTGCGATTACCTTATGTCCGGCTTGCAATGCAGATTCAACAATGTTTCTACCCAGGCCGTTACCACTTCCCGTAACGAGCCATACTTTTTCGGTTTGTCTCATTTTTAACTTTTTGCTTGAGACAAAAGTAGACGCGGGCCTGTCGCTCAGAAAGCTCGTTCCGCTGAGCGCGCCGAAAGCCGGAATGAGTGGGAGGAAACATGGGATAAATGAGCCGTTGTCTTTTACAGAAACACTTCCTGTTTAACCTTGTTCTAGGTCGATCACTCCATCGCCAAGATGGCTTTTTCGACACCTATCAAGTACTGGGTGTTGCCACAGAGATAATGGATATCAAGCCGGAAGGCTGGGATGCCATCGAAAAAATGCGGCAGGGTAAATGAACTGGGTTTATCACCGCCCCCTAAAACGCTCCCAAATGTGCGATGGAACGTTCATCTATCTGTTTCTTAAATAGGGTGTTTTAAGATGTGGTAAACTAAGCGGGCGAACCGTTAGTATTCTGACGCTTTATCTTAAAATGACCAAATTATAGCCTATAAAATCATTTTATGTTACTCGCAAAAGTAGCAATACAAGCTCAATTGCAATTATTTTTATATTTAACTACTATTTAATTATCCTTTTTCAATATCAGTAGTTGTGGAGATAGGTCCACTTTTCTGCCTGTTTAAGTTCCTTTTCCACTTTAGCGATGAAAGCCTTTACTTTACTAGTCGTTCCACTCTCCTTACTGCTATTGTTGACTGCCTGTAAAAAGCAGGAAACCCAACCCCAATCAATCGCTAATGCGGTGGTCAATGGGGATTTCGAAGCTACTCCCTACCAGGATTGGAGTTCAGCTGTCAACAGGAACTCACTGGTAAAACCTAACAGTTACTCGGTCGATTATACTACGGAAGCGGCTTCATCGCCCTCTCATTCAATTAAAGTGAGTTGCAATGCAGCCTACAATGATTCCACCTATCACCTCCTTCAGCAGAATTTTTATATGGCCAGTTCCAGCTCGTCACCCCCAGCCGGGGCTAAGGTACTATCGATACCGGCTGGAGCTAAGTTAACCATGAAGGCCAAAATCAAGACCGTCAACATCAAAGGTGAGGGTATCAATATCGCCATGGGTGGCTACTATGGAGCCGATAAGAAATATGCCTCGGCTTTCTATACAGAAAGCCGAGGGAAAATATCGATCAACGGTACCAATGACTTTACAGAATATACGATCAGCTTCGATTCATTTCCGCCTAACGTTTACAATATGTATGTAATAATCTTCTTCATGCCTAACACGACCGGAACCGCTTATTATGATGACGTATCCTTAGCGATTAATTAAGCGCAATACTCGTTCTGACAAACTACCCTCAATTAACCTGTGCATTTGGATAAGGCTATGTTCTCACCAACGTATAGGCTTTTCTGTCTTCTGGGACTCAGCCTGTTAATCGCTAGTTGTAAACACACGGACCCCGATCCGAATCAAGGGCTATCGACCAGCCAACTCGCCGTTGTCCAGGCCCTTAACCAGGTGGCATTGCCCATTCAGGACGCTGATCCTACACGTAGTTTTGCGGATCTATCCCCACTGGATAGCGTCCTGGCTAAAGCCCAGGTGATTGGCCTGGGCGAAGGTACCCATGGCACCCATGAGTTTTTCCAAATGAAAGACCGGTTGTTTCGGTATATAGTCCAACACCAAAGTTATCAGGCGCTTGGCTTTGAAGCTGACTTTGGCCTTTGTCTCACCATTAATCGGTTTATTCATGGGGAAAGTACTTCCTTCGGCTGGACGACAGATGCCGCCAGAAGTCTTCGCTTGTGGCCCTGGCAGGTTACCGAAGTAAGTGATCTGCTCCAGTGGATGAAAGACTACAATACGGGTAAAGTTGCTGATCAGAAAATCTCGTTTTATGGCTTCGATTGCCAATCGGCCGATGATAATTTTCCTATAGTTAGCGAATTTTTGTCGACGGTCGATCCCGCTTCCGTGGCTTCAATGGATTCAATCGTGAACTTATATTCCCTTAGCGGGGGATCAAGTACCCATGCTGCCTGGCAGCAATATTCCCAGCGTTTACCCACTTTATACAATCTCTTTGTTAACCATGAGGCTCAATGGATAGCTGCTGGTGGTCAGCAAGCGTATCAACTAGCCCGGCACGCCGTGCGCGTACTGATTCAAAACCAGGATGTAATCAGCAGTAATCAGGCGACTTGCCTGAGTTATTCAAAACGGGAACAATACATGGCCGAAAACATTCAGTGGCTCTACCAGACACTGGGCATTCATAAACTAGGCTTATGGGCTCACAGTGGTCATGTGGCGAACGTTCCTTCGAGTTGCGGCTCTGCTTCGATGGGTTATCTGCTCAAGCAGCAGTTGGGGAGTAAGTACCTGATTGTTGGGACAAGTTTTTCCAATGGCACCTTCACGGCTATCGATGCCAGCAAAACCAATCTCCCGCTTAGCAGCTTATCGATCCAGTCCGAATCCATTAAAAGCACCTCGAACTACCTGTTAGGTAAGGTACAGTATCCTAATTTTATGCTTAACCTTACCCAATCCCCTGCGGATTCATCGCTACGGAATTGGCTCCGGGGGACTCAGCCTCTTCTTTTAATAGGTGCCGGTTACGATGGTAGTAATCCCCAAAAGTACCTGTATAATTATCCTCTAACGGGTAGTTTCGATGTACTGATCCATTTTCGGGATACGACACCCACCCACATTTTGTAACACCCCCAGTTTTCTGGCCTGTTTAAGGTTGCCCTCAATTACCGTGATTCATCACTCTACGTTACATGGTTACCCAAGAGCTTACAATGTCCGCCCTGAGGGCCCAAATCTACGGACTAGTCGCTTTTTGCTTAGGAACTCCTCTGTTACTTTGGCCCTATGATCTCATCTGGGAAGTTCACCTGTCCAGCCACATCCAACTTTCTACCTCGCTTTGGTTCGGCCTACTGATGATCATGGGCATGCTTGCTCACGAACTCATTCATGGCCTGACAGCGGTTTGGTATGGACGAGTAAGCTGGCAGGATACTAAATTTGGGGTACAATGGCAGAGTCTAACGCCTTACTTCCACAGTACCGTACCGCTGAAGGCGCAGACTTACCGGGTAGTGGTGGTTAAGCCCCAATCCTTCATGGCGTAGATGATGGGAATTAACGTATCGGCATAGGCTTCTGCTGTATACGAAATCTTAACGGGGTAATCCCCGACTACGGTTCGCTTGATGAGTCAGTTGAAGCATGACCCATTTTTTTAAAAGCCAGAAGAAAAATGAGACAGGTTCTCAAAACCTGTTTCGTAATAAACAGCTACTGGTTTCCCCTTTCTTAGATAACTAGTAATGGGCTAGTTTCGGTCTTTTCAGGGCAATCAGTCGGTGGGGAGTTTACTCCATTGGTAATCAGTCTCTTTGGGGATTGTAGCTACTTCATATTTTAAATTCCATTCTTTGATGTGTTCTAAAATTGGCAAAAAAGCTAAGCCTTTTTCAGACAATTTATAGTCTACCCTTGGAGGTAGTTCCTTAAACGCCAATCGTTCCAATAAGCCATCTTCCTCCAACTCTTTTAACTGTTCGGTCAGCACTTTCCTTGAAATGTGGGGTACGATGGCATCTAACTGACCAAAACGCATGGTACGGGTGCCAAGTACATTAATAATGATTGGCTTCCATTTATTACCAATGGTGCCAATAGCTCTCGTAAATGGACAATTCGAATTGCAAAATCGGTCGTCTTTCATAGTCAAAATTTGTAGTTACCTACTAGTAACCAGAATAAACTATTATAGTTTCAAAAATAAACTATTGATGGTTCCTTTGCGAAACAAATGTAAAAGTAGCTAAAAAATGAGTAAGCTAAACAGCAAAGTTGCCGTGATTACAGGGGGTAATAGTGGCATTGGATTGGGCATTGCCCAGGAATTTAAAAAGGAAGGAGCGGTAGGTGCTATTGTCGGCAGAAATCAGGAAACGTTAGCGAGTGCTGCGGCTCAGCTTGGCGATACGTTTATAGCCATCAATGCCGATGTAACCAACCTGACCGACCTGGAAAGAGTGTTTAAAGAAACAGCGGAAAAGTTTGGTAAAATAGACGTGGTTGTAGCCAATGCGGGTGGTGGAACGATTGGAACGGTGGCAGATACCAGCGAAGCCGACTATGACAAGGCAATGGATCTGAACCTGAAGAGTGTCTACTTCACAGTTCAAAAAGCACTGCCCTATATGAATGATGGTGGCTCAATTATTCTTATCGGGTCAAATGCCGCCCATCGGGCCTATTCCTCATTTTCGCTGTATGGAGCGGCAAAAGCGGCTATCATCTATTTAGCGAAAGGATTTTCAAGCGACCTTTTAGAGAGAAAGATCAGAGCTAATGTCATCACACCCGGTACAACCGATACACCAGCCTTTGACAAGTTTGTTCCTGCCGAACAAATTGACGCGGTTAAAAAACACTATGCCGGTGTCATGCCGATCGGCAGGATTGGGCAACCATCGGATATTGGTAAAACAGCGGTTTTCCTGGCCTCTGATGATTCTTCGTTTATGCTGGGTGCTGAACTCCTGGTTGATGGGGGTATGACCTATTTGGCTAAGTAATTAAAAAATTCTGAAAATGAGTGAATTTAAAAACAACGTAGCAAGAAGCTACGCCATTATCGGCTTCGGCAAGATCGGCCAGGCCCTGGCCAAGGCGTTTGCCCGCAAGGGCATCGACGTAGCCGTTGCCACTACGCGAGACCCGGAAAGCTTTGCATCTGCCGCGGCCGCGATCGGACCCGAGATCATTCCCACCACACTCACGGAAGCCGTTAAGGCAGACATCATCTTTTTGGCAGTGCGTTTTGAAGCGCACCCAGATGTCGCAAAGGCGCTGCTCACCTGGCAGGGGAAGACCATCGTCGATGTGACCAATGCCTACGGCGTGTCCCCTGAGCAGCTGGGAGGACAGCCTTCCGGCAGGGTCGTCGCGCAGGCCTTCACGGGTGGAAAACTGGTTAAGGGTTTCAACCATTTGGGCGCTGCCGTCCTTGAACAAGATCCGGCCGTACAGGGTGGCAGGAGAGTCGTGTTCCTGGCAAGCGACGATGACGACGCAGCAACGCAGATTAGTGCGCTGGCGGACAATCTGGGTTTCGCGGCAATCAAACTTGGCGGGCTATCGGAAGGTGGACTGCTTGTGCAGGCGCACGGAAATACCTGGGGTCAACTGATCTTTAAGGACTTAGTCAAATTCGACTAATGAATCATGATCGCCAATGTCAAGGCGATTCTGCCTCGTGGCCAAAGGAGCCACAGTATCAAATAATAATAAAGAAATGAGTAAATTAAACAACAAAGTAGCGATAGTGACAGGTGCATCAAAAGGAATTGGTGCAGGAATTGCAAAGGCATTTGCCAAAGAAGGGGCAAGAGTTATTGTCAATTATGCATCAAGTAAAGAAGCAGCGGATAACGTAGTGAAATCTATAACCGATGATGGAGGCACAGCCATTGCAATACAGGGCGATGTATCAAAAGAAGCCGATGTAATCAGGCTGTTTGACGAAACAAAGAAGGCGTTTGGCACGTTGGATATTTTGGTCAACAACGCAGTCTTTCAGCAATTTTTACCTGTTGAACAGGCATCAGCAGACGCTTTTCATCAGCATTTCAACGTCAATGTGTTGGGTCCTGTACTGACCATCCGGGCAGCTTTAAACCTGTTTGGCTCTACCGGCGGCAATATCATCAATATCAGTTCGGGTGCCAGCAAATCGCCGATGGCGGGGGTGTCGTTATATTCTGCTACGAAAGCGGCCTTAGATGCCCTAACGATTTCTTTATCGAAAGAACTGGGAGCAAAAAACGTTCGTATCAATTCTATTTTGCCGGGCGCCACGGAAACCGAAGGGGCCACTAGTGCGGGCGTCACTACGGGCAGTGAGTATGAGCAACTATTTATTGCCAATACCCCGCTTGGTCGTAGGGGTCAGCCTGAAGATATTGCGAAAGCTGCCGTATTTCTGGCTTCCGATGATGCAGCCTGGATTACGGGCGAGCAACTTTCGGTTTCGGGTGGTATGTACGGTTTTTAACTCCATCCACTCAAAAAAAAGAAAACCAATGAGTCGGCATTATTGGTTGACGGTGGTTCTACCGACTGCGCCCTAAACGAAGTCATCAATCCCATTCTTAGCCCAAAAAAGCCACAGATATACAAGATATCCGTGGCTTTTTTGCTTTTCGGCCCACACGTTTAACTGACAGACAAAACGGGCGACAAAAGCCCGTGTTGGTACCAGCGGTTTTGCGTTAGTGCGACTGAAGCGTAAACTAAAAACTGAACCGCGGTGGCGACGGTCAGCCGCTGCTGGCCATTCGACAAGTATTGAAAATAATCGTCTCTCAAAACCCTCCTCAGTCTGAGACAGGGGCCCCTGATTGAGTAGAAAGTAAGAAATATTTGCCTACTCACAATAGGGCATCCTACCCCTATTTAGGCGGATCAATGATTATAGACCCAGCAGTTGGGCACAAAGCCAAGGTAAGATTACCTCGACTTTCTAGTCGAACTGGGTAGGCGATATGAATAGAAAAAAGCTATATAATTGGATCTTCGCCCATGCCTAGGTTTAAGGGTCTTTGGGAATAAAGGTTACTGCCTCACCAACTCGCCGTTTTACCTCCCAACAGTTGAGATCCGATATGTGCAGTAGTATTTCATGCTAGTCTCCATAGTGATGTTCGAAAGCTTATTTTTGCTAGTCCCAATGATCAACCCCTCATGCGATACGTCTATCTTTTCCTGCTGGCTAGTCTCCTTTTTTGCGCCTGTAAAAAACAGCAGCCTCAAAGCCTAGTGTCTCAGATCAAAGACGTAGCGATCTATAAACCAAGCCCGGATTCACTTTCGATCTATCTGATGTTAGCCGATACAGCGAATAAACCTGTTGCGGTCACTGGATCGTATCTGTTCATGTTGGCCGACTCTACCCTTGTTCCAGCTCCCATTTATTCCGACAGGGGTACCGTTCAAAAGACTGATTTCGCCCCGTCGTACCCTGGAATGCCCAAAAACGCAGAAAAGACACTGGCGGCCCAAATTGGCCGTTTTTCGGGCCAGGATCTTCGGAACTGGGCGGCTGACCACGGTCTACAGGAACGATCGTTGACTGGAAAACTTGAAATCAGAGTCTCGTTTCTACCAGCGACGGGTAATCCCCAAATTGACACGGTGTTTCTGTTTAAGCGGGTAAAGGTTGATCTAAATTAAAGTCCGATTTTATACAACTCAGAAGCTTCATAAAATCGGACTTAATAAAGGGATACTGATTACGTTAACTCAGGCAATATGGATTTGCTACAGTTTATTGGACAAAAAGATAAGTAACATCTGTCTTGAAAGGTAACAAGCCTAATCTCAACAAAGGCTCCTACCTGAGACGAACGAGATTTCATCTTAGGTGGTCCGAATCAGGAAGGTGATCACAATGGCTCATAAGGGACTAAGCCCTTAAAACGTTCGCTGAAGACCTAGCCTAACGCTTTGATATAGCCCATTTACAGGTCGGGGCTTATCGTATTGGAAATAGGTCAGTTGGTAGCTACTGACTGCCGCTATTTTTTTACTAAGTTGATACTGATATGATACCTGAATACCCAATATCGGATTCTGACCAAACCAGCTTATGGCAAGTTGATCCCGGCCAAAATAAGCGTAATTTGGCCGATAAACACCGCTAAGGACCGATACAAAGCCCTGTCCTTGAATATGTTGTCTAGCGCTCAGTTGGTAGCTCGCTTTTGCCGATAAACCCAAAGCGGCAATGCCTGTCGTCACTATCGTCGAGACGTCAATATCAGGTGAATAATTTGTTGTCGTGCTAAACAGATGAACGCCAAGACCACCAAAATACTGAAGCCGATTGCCCGGACGGCTAATCGACGACAATCGCCATAGGTAATTGAACGTTAAATCCACAAGCTGAGTGGACGCTTTTCGGGAGACGATGGATTGTGGGGTTGCCCGACTATAAGCCGCTTCGAGTAGCCATTGCTTAGTTGATCGGTTCTGCCCATAATAAGCTTGCAGACCCAATCCCACTCCCCGATAGGTGTAATCTGAACGAAACTGATCCTTGATTTGCAAAGGAGAAAACCCAGCTGTCAGCCCCAAAATTTGCGTTCGTTGCTGACCTAGAACCGGCTTATCCAACACTAGTACTCCATAAACCACTAGTATGGTCACTATATACTTACTCATCATAAAGCGGGAAGAATACCAAATCGAATCATACCAAATAGCTGTGCCGCGTATGGGGAATTCAAATTTCCAGCCGTTGAAACAACTACGATATTCTCGCTCGGAATAACGACAATATAGTGGCCGCCGTTGCCCGACGCATAGTAAGCAGGATAGGTTTTTCCATCCATCAGGAATGGCCTGCGCCACCATAAATAACCGTACGCCTGATCGCGTAATACTACCTGTTGGCGAGTCAACTCGTTCACCCAGTCAGTGGAAACTACCTGCTGACTCTGCCATTTGCCTTGATCCAGAACTAATTGGCCTAGTTTGGCCATGTCGCGTGGTCGAATAAACAGCCGTCCACTAGTATTGACCTGACCGGTCGGCATGCGATCCCATCGAATGGGCTGAATACCCAGGGGATTCCACAAATAGGCTTGAGCAAACTCGTCGACGGTTTTACCCGTCGCCCGCTCAAGAATACCGCCCAACACCGCAACGCCCCCCGTGCAATAGGCTGTTATCGTGCCGGGATCAGCCTTCATGGGCAAACTAAGCGTATAGCGGACCCAATCCGTTGACTTATACATGGTTGCTTCATTGCCAGGTGACAGCGGCTGGTCATCATCACACTCCAGGCCTGAACTCATGGTTAGCAAATTCCGGATCGTTATTTGCTTTTTGGCGGGAGTTAGGTTCGGCAAATCGGCGTATTGGGGAAAGTAATCAATGACTTTATCCTCAACACTGCCAATCAGGTGTTTGTCGAGGGCAATCCCAACCAGCACAGAGGTGATGCTTTTGGTGGACGAGTAGATGTTTTCGGGAATGGATTGGTTATAGCCATTGAAGTAGTTTTCGTAGACCAGTTTTCCGTTCCTGACGATCAACAGACTGTGAATATTGTGATATTGCTCAGTCAGGATCTGATTGGTTAACTCCTCAATCGGCTTAGGATCGACTTGCTGGCTTTGGAGCGAAGCTACTGACCAACCATCTGCGATCTGCCGGGGAAGCTGATAGGCATAGGTTGGCGGAGGGTCCTTACTGACCTGATTGCAGGCTGTTAAACCAATGAATATAGCCGTACGAGCCAGTACACGAAAATACTTCATTCTTCTCTGTTAAGTTGCTCACAAAAGTGTGGCCTTCCAGAAATTAATAAAAGCCTGGCCGCTAACCTTAACTTAATTTAACAGGCTGTCGAAACCAAGCCACCAATCTGTTTTAATTGTCAGCCGCTTCCCATGTAGTGTACTGTTCGGCAATAGTAATCCTACTCTCATAAAAGGCTGATTTTACCATCTGTCCTGTAGTTCCGCACAGGCGGTGGTACGGCCGGCTACCGCAGCTCAATCTGTAGCATATTGGTAGATGGAAAAGCTGACGCAGATAACTTTAATTTAGACGGGTCAGGATGACTTTCTCTTGCATTTATATGTGAATTAAAGCGTAGACTTCGGTCTGCTGGTTGTATTTGGCCAATAGACAAATCCGCTTACAGCGCATTCAAGGTCGACACCAAACATATTCCCCAATCAGCCCTTAGCGATTTAAATATCGATCAATTAACGTTTGAACAGGTTCGGTTGGAAACAGTTCTTCGGCTCGTTTGTACTGAGCAATAATGACTCCTTTTGTTGTGACAATATGCTCCGTCAGGGTAAAAGCTGTAGGAATCGTACCATTGTCAAACAACTTTTTTCCTTTGCCAAGAAGTATGGGAAAAATTCTAAGATGAAGTTCGTCCACTAAGCCATTTTCAAGAAGAAGATGGATAAGCTCGCTACTACCCCAAACCTGAATATCAGCACCTTCTGAATGTTTGAGCTGTTGGATATCGTTTAAACTTTGGAGGAATACCGTGTTATTCCAATCTGAGGTTTTAATCGTTTTGGACAGGACGTATTTAGTACCGGTATTGATGCCAGGCCATATAGTGGCATGTTTAGGCCAGTAGGCGGCAAAAATCTCAAAGGTTTTTCTACCCAACAGGTAATCTACGGGTTTATTCATCTCTTTTTGTATAGCTCTACCACTCATTGCATCCGCACTAGGTGCAGCCCAACCTCCATAGTTAAACCCCTCTGATGGATCTTCTTCAGAGGAAAGGGCTGCCTGCATGACACCATCCAAAGTAACATGGGTTGTTACGATAATTTTTCTCATATTTTTATTTTTAGTAGACTTGATCTGGTTGGCAAACTAAGTGAAAAAGCCGTTCTTTAACTCTGATCGCTTCGGTTGGTCCGCCGTGATGCGACATTCCGAAGCGGTTCCGATTGGGTCACCTAGGAGAAACGAATTTCATACGTTTATTATCGCAACGATACCCTGTTTAGATCGCCTGCGGATATTAGTACTAGAAACAAACACGATCCCGGACAAACTACTAATTAGTATGCGAAAATTAAAATTGCAGATACAGCTCTCTCTTGATGGTTTTGCCGCTGGCCCCAACGGCGAGGGCGATTGGGTGCTTCTGGCCGGCAAACAGGATCCGGCCGCGCTACAGTTCACCATTGACCTGGCCGATAGCTGCGACACCATTCTGCTGGGCCGCAAAGGTGTTCCAGGATTCGTCCCATATTGGGAAAACATAGTCGATAACCAGCCCGATAGCCCCTGGTACCCGGTAGCGCAACGTATGGTTACCATGCGGAAGATCGCTTTCAGCCGCACCGAAACGGACATCCCCGGCCGCAACCTCGAAGTGGAAAACGGCGATTTAGCAACCGTCGTGCAGACGCTGAAAGTCCAACCCGGCAAGGACCTCCTCGTTTATGGTGGTGTCGATTTTGTTAGCTCGCTGATCGATCTCAATCTGATCGACGAATATTACCTCATCATCAATCCCGTCGCAATTGGGAGCGGGCTGTCAATCTTCAAGGAGCGAAAGGTGCTGGCATTACAAAGTATAACGTCCTACACAAATGGGAAAGTGCTGCATAAGTATGTACCAGTATAAGGGAGTGTTTGATTTGTTGATCGAGTTAATCATTTCTGATCTACGACTTCACCTGGAAACAACTCATCCTTCATTAGTTCGCCCATGAACAAGTGGTTACTCATCAATCTGCTAGGACTAGCATCACTGACGGCCCAAGCCCAAGTGTCTTCTTACCGATCCTATTCAAAACTTAAGGAATTTCAGGGGCTCTATCAATATCAGAACCATACTACCCTCAAACTGGCAGCTTCGCCCCGAGATTCGCTCTTATACGCTATTATCGCCGAAAGCCGCTATCCACTCTATCCCATTGGCCCTGACCTGTTTCGCAACCAAAGTAAGGATACCATTGCGTTTCAGCGAAATCCACAAGGCAAAGTCATTGCCTATTCGGTTAAGCATCAACAATTTCTCCAACTCAGTGATACGCTGAGTTTCCCCATTCAAATGTGGTATCCCCGCTTAGGGCCACCCGGACAGTCACTGGTTTACACCTATCACCCCCCTTCACCTAACGAAGATGGCCTAATGGTTGGCAATCTCCGGCAATCGGGTTTAGATGCAGCACTACTTACAACGATGGTGGACAAAATTATTAAGGGCATTTATCCTAATATTCACTCGGTGTTGATCATTAAAGACGGTCGGCTGGTGTTCGAAGAATATTTTTATGAATACAATCAACAACGGCTTCATCAGCTCCGCTCAGCCACCAAAAGTTTTATTTCCGCTTTAACTGGCATCGCCATCGATCAGGGATACATTACCAGTGTGAACGCGCCTGTCTTACCGTTTTTTCCCGAGTATCAAGTTGCTAACAACTCGCCGGCCAAGCAAGCCATCACCATCGCCCACTTATTAGCTAATCAAAGTGGTTTGGATTGTGACGTTGCTAATGAGCACTCAATCGGTAATGAAACCCAAATGGATTATTCGGCGGACTGGGTAAAATATACCCTGGATTTACCTATGAGTGATGTGCCTGGGGGCAAAGGGATGTATTGTTCCGGTAACCCCATTACAGTAGGCCGCATCATAGAAAAGCAAACTCATCAATCGTTACCTAAGTTTGCCACCCAGCGCTTATTTACTCCCTTAGGTATCACCCAGTTTGATTGGCACTTTCAGCCCGACTCATCGAGTGCTGAGACCTATTGTCAGCTTTCATTGCGCCCAAGGGATATGGCTAAGTTTGGCCTGTTGTATTTAAATAAGGGGGTGTGGCAAGGCAAACAACTCCTCTCCCAAGATTGGGTCACCGCTTCGTTCACCAAACATTCGGTGGTCCAGAACGTAAACTATGGCTACCTGTGGTGGCTGAAGTACCTCAATGCGAATGGAACACGTTTCGAGGGCATGGCGGCCCAGGGAAATGGCGGCCAGCGGATCTACATCTGGCCAACCCTACATATGGTGACGGTGATTACCGGCGGCAATTTTAATCAACAGTCGCCGGCTGACGAACTCTTAGCAAATTACATCTTGAAGGCCTTTACCAACCAACGGTAATGGCTTATAGGAGGGCCCTAAGTCGGTCTGAATTAAAAATAGTATTTATTGAGGAGATTGATTGTCCGCTTCAATAAAGAAAATCTTCATCTCACAAAAAAGCTCCTCATTTTTCGGCCATTACAGGTACAATTACCTCTTTCTCTTTTACGCTAAAAGTAAAAACACCGGCTTTTTCATCCCATTGTTTTACTACTGGCACTATACGTGTCCTGCGTGGGCTTACTTTATCTGATGAGTTGTGAATATGGTATACATAATACAATTGCTTGTCTATTCCTTCAAACAAGTCACCATGTCCTGATCCGTTCTCACCAACTATAGTACGATGGATAATAGGGTTATTTTTATATTTTACCCAAGGCCCGTATGGCGAATCGGCCACGGCATAGCCAACAGCATAATCGATATTCTGGAAATGGTTGGCTGAATAAAACAGGTAATATTTATTTTTCAATTTTATAACGGTAGGACCCTCCATAATGGGGGCTGATTTATAATTAGGTGTTGCCTCCCAAGGTTCTGTTTGGTCAAAACATCTTTTCAGGGTTTCGGGGTTTATCTTACCGGTTTTCATGTCAAACTCGGCTACATACAGGTAATTACCTTTATTAAAACGTACACAGTAGAGGTAATATGTGCCATCGGTATCCTTGAAAATATAGGAATCGATATTTTTCTCAGAACCATCAATAGGTCCAACTTCTTTTTGCCTGTATGGGCCCAATAACGATTTTGACTCAGCCAATACGGTTTGTTCATCGGCCGTATAGGTAATATAATAAGTGCCCTTATCTTTGATTATTTGTGGTGCCCAGAAGCCCTTGGTGCCGAAGGTGTGGTCGCCTTTGGTAAGGATCATACCTAGCGAATCTGTTGACTTAGCAGGCACTGCCCATGTTTTCAGGTCCTTTGATTCTAAAAAGGCAAATCCCTGCGGCCCGACGCTCCCACCTTTTGACCCGGTAAGGTAATACATGCCTCCTTCAATATATATGGTTACATCTGCAAAAAAAATCTCTCGCTTTGCCTGTGCTGATGCTTGTAGTACAGCGAATAAAAGAAAAGGATAAATAAGAATTGATTTCATTTTTTCGGGATATAACTAATTAGTTGAGGGGTGGGCATTATTGACTAACCAGGATTATATACTGACTTAATACAGATAGAAGTAGTCTTGAAATCAAGACCAAAAACAGGGAAAAATAGGCCCCTAAAATAGATAAATTTGCCAGAAAGCGGGTCAGCTATAAAGTTTTATTTCACTTATTGAATTCAAGAAACACAATGCCATGAGCTGGCAAGATCACTTGCCCCTTTTTTACTGGCTTACCCTTAATAGGTGGTACGTTGCCATCCGTAGTTAGTTTTAATTCTGAGCCATTAAGCTTTACTTTTTTGGTAAGTAATTCATCCGCAGTAAGTAAATATTGCGTTGCTCCGACAGGTATAGTAACGGCAGTGGCTTTTTCAGTTGTATTTAAAATCAAAACACTTCTTCCGGTAGAATGTATTTTAGAGTTGTGGACAAACATATCAATACCAGGCTCTAACTGCCCCCCATCAAATACCTGATTTCCCATGAGCTTATTCCAGAGTAATGCCGCCCAATAATTCGGACGGGGGTTATGGGTATCCTGATCTAACAGGGCATATTCGCTTCGTGTCAATGTATTGTGCATCACGACCTGCACGCCTTTTTTAGCTAAGCGACCTAATTGCTCCAAATATCGGAAACTGTCAATATAAGTAACAGCCCAGGGGTTGCCTCCGCAGGCGGTTTCAGCCGTTTCGGTGAGCCAGATGGGTGCCCCAGGATCATATTTGTCTCTGGCACGCTGATAAAATTCGAGTCCTTTTTCCGTTTTACTTAGCCAGTCGGCGGTCAACGCGAGTTCCGGTTTCTGAGCGCCAAGACACCGTTTAGACACCGTGCCATAATAGTGATAGGTAAACACATCAAAGGTGGGTTTCGGTGAAGGCGACAACAATTGATCGACCGACAGATCCAGTCCGGAGGGAAGTATGCCCCCTTCGCCGGTAGAACCTGGGCCAAGGATCGTCATGTTAGGAGCCGCTTTCGCAACAAACGATTTAAAGAGGGAAAACTCCTGGGCGAACTGATCCCCATTATAGCCCCTGGGAGCGTCTCCATGAGAAGCATGGGAAGGTTCATTGAAAAATTCAGCCGCACTAATTTCTCCCCCTGCTGCTTTGGTGTACTCTAAAATGGCTTTTACCTGCTGGGGCTGCCATTTGCCATTTTCGTCTCGCATGCCATCGCTAATGGGAAACGAACTCACTAGTTTCCCATTGACAGCCTTGCAAAAATCAATTACCCCTTTCCATTGCTGCCGGGTGAGAATGTTTTTGAAACCATTCGGCGGGCTGGTCAATTTAGGTTCATCGTTGTTTTGAAAATAGACGCCATTGGCCCAGGTGCCACTTACGCGTACGTAGGTAGGGCCCAGGGCAGATGCCAGGTTACGTAATTTTTTATCGTACAAATTAATCGGTTCGATTTTCCACTTTAAGGCCGCAAATCCGGTTTTATTGGAATGCTTTTTTACTGAATCGACCAACTCATAAGGTATCCAGAAATCACCACCGATTACTTCACACATTTCGATATTGAAAGATTGGTATCGCTCATCAACTTTACCGATGAGCGGCATCGCCTTCAAATCGATAGCGTTTTGTTTTGTTTGCTCAAGGGTATTCTTATTCTGCGCATAACTGACAAGACTGACCAATGGCAATAAATAAATTAGCAATAATTTTTTCATAAGGAATAGATCGTTTTGGGGAGGTAAATACTGATGGGTGCTCTTGTCAACGTTCGAACCTACCGAAGCACACCGGGTACACCGGTCGGAATGCCATGAGAAAGGTCAACCTCGACTTTGTGTTTACCAAGTTCAGCCTGAATGGTCCCGGATGACATGCTGGTCGTTCTGAACTTTACGTCTTTGGCTTTTAAGAACCCTGTCTGTTTGCCGCTGACTTTAATATCAGCCTCCCAGGATACGGGCTTAGTATAGTCGGCTGTACCTATCGTAGATGACTCAACACCATTTAAAATGTATACGCCATCATCCGAAAAGTCAACGTATTTTATGACTCGTCGGACTTCATCGGTAGACCCTTGGGCCGGTTTCACCGTGCTAATTTCAGCATACCCAGAAACGTATCCTTTTAGAGTTCCCTTCTCCGGATAGGTTGGGGTGATCCATTTATAGTCCTTCAGATCAGGTGCCCAGTTTATTTCAGGTCGAACGGGCGTTAACGGTTTTGTGGGCTTTCTGGATGTAAACCGAATCATACGTAGCCGCCCGGTTGATTCACCCTCTTTTACGGTTTTGGGGTCTTTTTGTTCCCAAAAAATGCCATGAGTACTGGTGGGGTGCCACGCGAAATTTCCCAGATGATGATAAAGTGTAACATCGTCTTTATCCGTCATCAGATTTATTCCTGTATAGCCTTCTTCGGGCAACCGGGCCCGGTCGCCGTATTTGTCCACCATGGTAAGCCCATAAAAGCGTGTTGCTTTGGGATAGCCTTCATACTCTGCATTTCGCTGCATGGAAACACCGGCTGCCTGCGGCAATCCGGCAATAAGGGGTCGAGGAATCAGACCAAACGCATCCATGCGTGTGGTGTGCCTGTGGGTTTGAAAAATGACCCAGTTTCCATCGGGTGAGGGATAGGTGCCTTCGTCATAACTGAAATGTTTCGTTAGACGAGTTACGCTGCCATTAGTCAGGTCAATCTTGGCCAGGTCGAAATTGTCACCTTCAAAGAAACCAAGATTGATAAGCGACTTTCCGCCATCGGCAAAACTTTTCACTTCGCCGGCCCCGTCTATTTTAGGTCTGAATCCCGTCAAATCAGATCCACTCGAGCTACCGGCAACCACCTTTCCCTTTTGCAGTTCATAGTGATCGCCTTTACTATCTGATACTCTTGTTAGTTCACTGACTAGTACAATATACCCTTTGGTCGTTACCAATCCTGATGCCACATGGATGCCATCAGGCGACATATTGGTAGCTATATGCATAAGATACTTCGCCTGCGGAATATCTGGATAGACCAATGGAAGAATACGAGCCACTTTACAATCAACGATAGAGGGACTGCATTCCAGAATACCATTGGGTGTATACACGCGTTTCCCGTCTGGTAGTGGCACGGGCATTTCGCCACCAATTTCTTCTTTCAACTCACAGGTCAGACACTTGAAATCGCTACCGTCTTCGTTCATAACGGCGATGTCCCCCTTTTTTTTACCCGCATAATGCACCTCTGCGATGATATGCTTCCCGTCCGGGAGATAGTTGACCACGTCACTTTCGACTACATTCGCCGGTAAGGGTATTGTTGAAACGGTGAACGGCTCCGGCTTGGGAGGAAGAGGAAGTTTGGGAATAATCGCATAATTGGGTGCCTGGTTAGTAACTGTCTGGCTAAAACCAACGGTGTTAACCAAAAGAAGCGTTGTGGCAAGATATATGCCTTTCAAACAACTGGGCATTTTCATAATTTTATTTCAATTAATTGATTAACAGATCTTTAAAAACAGAAAACAAACAATTTCCCCAATTATCAATACGTCAGAATCTGGTTATTCTACGTTAACGACGCCCCCAAATCCGGCTTGCTTAGCCTTCTCTGCTTCGATTAGCACAACTAGTTTATAGGTCTTATTCATACCCTTGAACGGAATTCTCACCGCTTCACTCCCCTCACTAGCCTTGGTAAAAATCAATTGGTTATTCAGCCATACCTCCGCTTTTCCAGTCAGGCTCTTTAACGATAGTGTACGGTCGGTTTCGCCGGGAGAATCGGTCAGGGTGAAGCTGGTTCTAAACAGAGCAAATCGCCCTTCGGCAAAGGTTTGTAGCTGAGCAGCTTTGGTCGGTAGCCACGAATTCATGTCATTCTCGGCTATTTCTATTACTGGATTTGGTTTCGAATCCGTGAAGGGACTCATTCGCCATTCCGTTAGTTGAAGCGTTGGACGTACCATCGGCACAGCCGCTACTAACGGGGCTTTCCTGACCGGAATTCGTAAGGTAAATGGCTGCAAGCCCTCAGCACTGGCCATCAATTCGACGGGAATTATACCTTCATCGGCTTGCACAATGACCTGGGCTAACCCATTGAACAGGCTACGTTGATCGCCTTTTTCCAACTCGTGCGAATTGGGGTCGCCGTTTCCCACACCGATGATTCGGCCGCTTCCCTTGATGCTAAGTTTTACCACGTTGCTAGCCGTGGGAACCTCGCGGCCTTTCTTATCGACAACGCGCACCGTAATGGGCATTGCATCCTGTCCATCACCGTCGAGTGCTAAGCGGTCGGGCACAAGTTGTACGGCTACTGGAGGATCGGTGGTTTCCTGCTTCGTTCGGGCGATTTCTTTCCCTCCTTTATAGGCTATTGCTTCTAACTTCCCCGGACTGTAGGGCACCTGAAATGTATTCATTTCGTATGTATCCACCCGCTGCCCGGCGACCGGTTTTCCATTTAGCACCAGTCGTACACTGTCGGCATTGCTCATCACCATAACCTTAATGGATTTGCCCACACTATCGGCAGACCAATTCCAGTGGGGTACCATATTGAGGATGGGTTTGTCGGCCACCCACTGCGCCTGGTGAATGTAAAAGGCGGTCTTGGGAAAGCCACAGAGATCCATCGCCCCGAAGAAGGAACTGGCGGAGGGCCAGCTAAACGGCGAGGGTTCGCCCCGATAATCAAACCCTGTCCAAACGAAGGCTCCGGCTAAGTACGGTCGCTCAACAATGGCCTTCCAGGCTCCCCGGTGCGTAGCGCCCCAAAGGGCTCGTTCGCTATCGTAGGCATCAATTATATTTTTCCCCTTATCGGTTTTGTATTCGCCCCGCACCTGAAAGGCCGACGCATCTTCCGAACTAGTCAGCTTCATGGTCGGATTTTCTTTATGAAAGCGGTCGTAAATGTGCATCTGGTAGTTAAATCCCACAACATCAACCGCTTTCGATACATTATGGGGAGCAAATAAGCCCCCGTTCATGGCGGCTGTGACTGGCCTTGTCGTGTCCAGCGCCTTCACTTCGGCACTCATCCGACGCACCATTTCGTAGCCCTGCTCTGACCCCTGCATGGGCTCTTCGTTGAACACTGACCACAAAATAATGCTGGGATGATTGCGATCCCGACGAACCATCCACTGCAATTGGCCCATGTATTCCGGCGACGTGTTGAAGTTGCGATTCTCATCCATCACCAGCATCCCCATTCGGTCACAGGCATCAAGAAATTCGACCGAGGGCGGGTTATGAGCGCAACGGTAAGCATTCACACCCATTTCTTTTAGCTTCCTCAGGCGAAACTCCCAGAGCGCATCGGGCACGGCCATGCCCACCCCGGCATGATCCTGGTGATTGCAAACGCCCTGAAGTTTCAGGTGTTTTTCGTTCAGATAAAAGCCGGAATCAGCATCGAAGCGAATGGTTCTAAAGCCGCAGGTTGTTGTCAGCGAATCGACAAAGGTAGTCCCCTGTTTGACTATTGTTTTTACCCAGTAACGGTATGGATTATCGACCGACCACAGCGTAGGGTTATCGACCTTGATAGTTAACCGGGCAATGTTCTGTCCCAGGTTCGTTACGCTGGTCTGCGTCTGCCCGGTGGCGACTGTTTTGCCAGTTGCATCCAGTAGACTAACCTGAACATCGGCCTTCGTTGGTTGAGTACCCGAATTGGCCAGCGTTATCTCCGCCGGTATAGTCCAACCGCTTTCGTTTTTGATTGGATTGGCAAATATGCCGTCTGTAATGACATGTAAAGGGGAACGTTTGACCAGCCAGCTATGACGGTAAATACCGGCTCCTTCATACCACCAGCCTTCTTGATCATCGGCATCGACCCGCACGGCAATGGAGTTCATCTCATCGCCGTACTTTGCTAAGGCTGTTATGTCTACATACATCGACGTGTACCCCGACCAGTTGCGATGAACGACCATCCCGTTGAACCAGATGGTAGCATGCGTCGCAATGCCATCGAATTGAATTTCAAGATGTCTGCCCCGGTCGGATGGGTCCAGCTTAAATTGACGACGGTACCAGCCAATGCCCCTCTTCCGGTACGATTGGGAAATATTTTCGGCTTTATCGAAAGCGCCCTCTACGGCCCAATCGTGGGGCAGGTTTACAATAGGCCATGCCATATCGCCGAAGTTCGGAGCGGCTGCCCCCAGCGCATTTCCGGCTTTGGCATTGTTGTAGCTCTCCCGGTGCCCTTTCACGACCGGAAACGGAATATCCCCCTTGAAAAACTTCCACCCTTTATCTAAAGTTAGCTTTTCGCGAACTGGCGTGTTACGGCCTGGATCTTGCGCCGATATAAGGCTGCTGATACAGCACAAAAACAACAGGGCCCAAATTCTTGCTTGCATACCGATTGTGCGTTGAATTTCAGACTCGACTCAGCGAGTCTATTGATGATTTTCGAGCTATTGGCGTTAATTCTCTCTGATGATTACCGGGCCTAACAAGCCTGCCGACATAAGTTGATCCTCTTTGTTTTTAAACTGTCGATAGCGACCATCGCCCAATTTGGCCTTTTGAATAAAGCCATTCAATTGGCCCGGTGTCACCCGGATTTCCAGCTGATTCGTGCCTACTATCAGGAGCGGGGTGATGTCGAGCGTGTAGGGTGCGAAAATGCGTTTCCCAGCCGATTTGCCGTTGACAAAAACGTCGGCAATGAACGATACCCTCCCTAAATCAAGCGTATATCGGGTTGCCGAATTAGGCTTACTCCATTTAAACGAAGTTGTGTAGACACCTTCCGATGAAGAAAATTTGAGTTGCTCGTTAGAGCGCCAGTCAAATAGTGGGCTGTTCGTTATCGCAACGCTATCCGCTTTCAAACTCCATGTATCAAGTCTGATTAGTTCTTTTCCTTCATCTGTTGCGACCTTTGACGCAGGGCTACTTACGTTCTGTTCTTGAGTAGAGGCATAGAGGATGACAGACCCGTAAGGCGGCATCCGGTACGTAACAACTGGGCCCTTGTCTTGGATAGCGGTATTCAGATCCGCATTGATCCAATAGCTGGTTTTGTATTGCTTATTGAGCGACAGGGAAAGTGTTTGCCATTGGTCGCTCTTGTTCCAGATGAATTGAATACGACTGCCGTCGCTCATGTTTAGCTGGGCCAAGCGTGTAAACGAGTACCGGTTCCTGAACTTAACCGGTCGGGGCAGGCTGCTGATCCAGGTTGTTAGCTCGGCATCGCTTTTGACGTACGTACTGCGCTGAGCTTTTACCGCAGCTGCAATAGCCTGAGCGGTTTTCTGATCGTTTTCTTTCCAGTTCAAAAAGGAGGGTTGTCTCTGGGGTAATCGCCCGATAGTTAGCAGGTTCATGCCGTTTGCTGCCAGTCGACCAATCTGTTGGGCTGTTTTTACCTGCATGGTGGTGTCGTCCGCCAACACAAGGGCCTGATACGTATTGCCGCGTATGCTAATTCGCTTATCGGGGGTTAATTGAGCGGCTTGTATGGACAAATCATTAACCCACGCCCAGGTAATCCCGTTGGATTCCAGTTGATTAATCAGTGGATAGGCCGTTTGTGCCCACTTTTCTTTGGCCGCACTTTTTACTTCTTTCGTGGGTGGCAGCGGGCCTTCAACACCCGGCAACTCGCCTTTAGCCAAAATCTCTTCGGGGTTATCCGGCATTCCCTCAATGTCCATAAACGGGAAGTAAATGAGTACATCGGCATGCGGTTTTCCCGAACGTAAAGCATACTGAGTTCGCCGGATATAATCATTGATTGCTTTCTGATCTTTCCAGAAGATATTTCCCTCGCCTAGGTTCGACGAATAACTCGTCCCACTGTTTGGTCTGGAAAATGGATACCATCCTTCCGGGCCTAACTCCGTGGGTGTGTAGTGGTAAGGAACGCCGTGATAGATAATCTGATTAACCCCGGCAGCAAAGAGTTTATCCACCGCAATTTTGATTTTCTGGGGCGTGTTGGTGTAGGCCCGGTTCGCAAAAACAACCGACTCAGCGGATACGATAGGCCGATTATACAGCAGCCCACCGGAGGCCATGAGCTTTAGGCTCGCTTCCGGGCCAATCATACTTTCCGTTTCGGGAATCGACGCCTGGCCGGCCAGGGCCATCATATCTGAGTTAAATCCATACGCCTGCGTGCGGTGGAGCAACCCCTGCGGTTCCAGCCAGTTCCGCGTGGCATCCTCAAACTGTTCGCCTAGTACTTCGCTCAGGGTCAGATCGTAATCGTATTTGAGACGCCAGTCCTGGTCAGAAAACGAAAAGTCAGGATCGGCCACGGGTCGCGAAAAGACAACAAAATTGTAACCTTTCTGCATTTGGGCCGGTAACCAGGGAGCCAGGTCATACCCCCGGCGCTTTTTGAAAAAATCGAGAAAGTTTAGCGAGTAATGGCGATCAACGGAGAACTCATAACTGTCGTCAAAAACGGCCCGCATTGGGTTGCCGAAATACGGTTGCAACCCAGTGCGTGGACCAAACAGATGCCGATAATTCTTGAGCACTTTGCTGGAATCGAAATGATCCATCACCGGGCCTTGTTTGGGCGTTGCCGTAAATGCGTTTTGGCCTTGCTGTTTACTCCAGAAGGCGATGATTGTCCAATCGCCCGCTGGGGATTTCCACTGCAACGAGTCGTTTTTAACGAAGCTGGTAAGAACAATTGTTGAGGCAGAGTCTAACCGAGTTGTTTTCGTATTGTCACCAGTTGGTTTAGCTCCCTTTTTTACGGCCAGTACAGCCTCCAATCTGGGCGGAACTGCTGTGCTTTTTTTGACGGTAGGCAGTGCGATGGCAATGGGGCCACTGACTACGTCCACCTCTGCATGATCTAAGGTCAAAAAACCATCTTCGGCCGACAGGTAGGGCCCACCAGCTGGCCAACCGCTACCGTCGCTCATATCCACCGTAATGCCTCGTTTTCGGGCCTCCTGCATGACCGCAATCACATTGTCATAATAATCTGGTGTGTCCCAGGTAATCTCTTTCGCCCTGACTTCTTTCGGACCCGGCGCAAATCGGTTGATCGGCTGTATTTCCACGCCCCCGAAGCCGTTGTCGGCAAACAGATTAATCTCCCGTCTTAATTCCGTCTTGTCCACACTATTGCCCGGCCACCACCAGCGGGTAAAGGGTGCAAAATCAAGGGCTGGATTCTGAAACGTCCGCAGATTAAAGTCATATTTCGGAAACCATTTTTCGGTTGGGCTTTTCACCAGACGAGGAGCTTTCTGCCCAAATGCAGAAAGCATCATTACTGAAAAAGCAATGGCTAAAATCGATTTCCGGTTGTGGGACACAGGTATCATCTTTTTAATCTCAATTTTTTAAATACTTGTGCAATTGTTTTGCGGCATTTTACCCCACCCCCGGCCCTTCCCCTTGAAATAAGGGGAGGGGGGCAAAAGTCCCCTTTCTAGCCCCTCCCTTGGTTTTCAGGGGAGGGGTTGGGGTGGGGTAAAATGCTCAAAATCCATGATCGCCTACTTAATACCCCTCATTCTGGATGATTTTTCCATTGGATAGATCAATCTCCGTTTGCGGGATTGGTAGCTTTTCGAATTTACTATCCAGCACCGCGATACTTTTGGCGGCTGCCAGGCGTTGGGCAAGTCGGCCCGTGCGAATCAGGTATTCCCGGCGGTGTCCTTCCAGAGCGAGTTCAACCCGTTGTTCGTGCCAGATGGCCGTGCGCAAAGCCGTTTGATCAGTTGTCGTTACGTCCGGCAACAAGGTGCCGGTATAGGTCAAATCGTACGAAGTCGAGATCCGTTGAGGATCGGTGGCGGGCGTGGTGCGGGCCCGTTGGCGGACTTTGTTCAACCACGTAAGAGCGTCTGACGCTTTCCCGTTTTCGTTCAGGGCTTCGGCGTATAACAGTAACACTTCGGCATACCGAATAATATGGTTGCTTTTGGCTTCATCGAACAGGGTCGGGGATGTTTTCTCGGCCGGTACCACAAAGTATTTCCGGTTGGTACGTCCGCTGACCGAAGCCGTTGAATTATTTTGGGTATAGGTTGTTGCCCCATTTGGGTAAACGTCGCCTTTAAACGAGATCGAGTAAATTGCTCTCGGATCTCCTTTCTCGAACTCCTTTACCAATTCATCGGTCGGTTCATCATAGCCCGTTCCCCCAATCGCTGCGTCGTTGGGCATGAGAAAATAATAGATAAATGAACCTTCGCCGGGAATATTGCCGGTATTAGTCTTGTGTTTGATGTCGAAAATCGATTCGGGACTGTTGTTGTCGCCAGAGGCTTTTCTAAAAATCGCTCCGTAATCAGCGACAAGCGAATAGCTGCCCTCATCGATTACTTTTTTCAGCGTGGCTTCGGCCTGCGTATATTTCTTCTGGAACATATATGCTTTTCCCAATAAGGCCAGAGCCGCTCCTGATGTGGCCCGGCCGTCGTTAGCAGCGCCCCAACCACTTTTGGTAGGTAAAGCGGAGGCATCCGTTAAATCCTTCTCGATCTGAGTCCATACATCTGCTTTGGACGACCGGGATAATGTGACTTTTGCTGGGTCAAGGTAGGTTAACGGCATGGGTACATCGCCAAAGTTGGTAACCAGCCCGTAGTATCCGTAAGCCCGCAGGAATTTAGCCTGGTTCGCTATTTTTTTGATGTCAGCTGCATCGCCCGAAACCACCGATTGCTTATCCAGGATCAAATTACAAGCGGCAATCATGGCGTACAGATTTGACCAATACAGACTGACCATGCTATTGGTAGTTTTCGCCTGTCCCAAGGAAATTTCATAGATTCCCGGCTGGTTCGTGGAAGGGCCTCCTCCTTTATTGGCATCATCGGACCCCACATCGCCGATGGCCCATATGGCCGCTTCAGCAGGCGGAAAACCCGACGTATTCATATAGCTGTAAGCTGCCGTCAGGGTCTTGCTTAAATCATCGGCCGATTTAAAGTAACTGTCATCTGTCTGGACTCCATAGGGAGATTTGTCCAGCAGATTTTCTTTACAGGCGCTCGTCGAAAGCAGAACGATTGCCATGACCATCTGAGCTAAAAATTTCGTTTTCATATAGATGATGCGTTGTTGTCGTTGATTAATTCGGCCATTAGAACGTTACGTTTACCCCCAGGCTAAATCGTTTCATCTTTGGATAGGGTGAAAAATCCCAACCCGCCTGCAAGGGATTGGCCGCCAGCCCAGCTTCCGGATCATTGCCGGTGTATTTGGTAATGGTGAGCAGATCGGTCCCACCTACCCAGATTCGGCTACTACTGATCCCCGCTTTTTTCACCCAGGAACCCGTTAGTTTATAGCCAATCTGAAGATTCTTCAGGCGTAGATACGACCCGTCTTCCACGTACCAATCGGAAACTCTAAAGTTGTCGTTGCGATCTACGCTGGACATGATCGGTTGGGTGTTGGACGTACCCTCACCCCGCCAGGCTGCCTCGTAGGCCTTCAAACTGGCACCGCCGGTTCCGTTTAAGATGTTATTGTACTTTTTGTTGGCGTTGAACAGCTTATTGCCATACGCCCCCTGGAAGAGAATCGCGAGATCGAAATGCTGATAGCTTAGATTCAGGTTAAACCCATAGGTGAGTTTAGGCAGCGGATTGCCAATGAAGGTTCGGTCGCTGGCATTGATGACGCCATCGCCGTTGAGGTCTTTAAACCGGAAATCACCTGGCAGTGCGTTGGGTTGAATCAATTTGCTATCCTTCGTATACGCATTGACTTCACCCGTGTTTTGGAAAATTCCGTCGGTAACATAACCGTAAAATTCCCCGACCGTTCTGCCGACTTCCGTTCGGTTGACGCTTAGATTCGTGTATGGATCAGTTACAGCAATAGGGTTATCACCCGTACCTAAACTAACCACCTTATTGACAAACCGGGACGCGTTCGCCGACAGACTGTAGGTAAGTTTTCCGGCGCTTCCTGCGTACCCCACCACCAGTTCAACCCCTTTGTTCTGGATGTTCCCGGCATTGGTATACGGAACTTTGGGAAAGCCAGCATACGAGGGCAAGGCAACCTGCAATAGCATATCCCTAGTGTTTTTCACAAAGTAGTCCGCGGAAATAGTGAGTCGGTTATTAGCTAGGCCCAGATCCAATCCGATATTGGTTTGCTGAGAGGTTTCCCAGTGGATGGATGGCGTGCCTAACGAGGTCAGATAATTACCATTAGCGATGGCATCGCCAAAAATATAGCGGTAGTTATTGGTGTTCTCGACCAAAGACAGGTAGGGATTGTTGGTACCGCCCGGCATATTCTGGTTGCCAATCTGTCCCCAACCCGCCCTCAGTTTGATATCGGAAACAAAATCAAGTCTTAAGTTTTGAAAGAAATGTTCATCACTGAGATGCCAACCCGTTGAAATGGATGGAAAGGTACCCCATTGGTAGTCAGGGGCAAACTTTGACGAACCATCCCGCCGTACCGTCGCCGTTAGCAGGTACTTGTCAGCGAACACATAATTGACACGGGCGAAATAGGATTGGAGCGCATATTGCGTTTTATTACCCGTCAGCGAAATGGCCCCGGTTGCGGCATTGAGTACCTGAAGGGCAGGATCATTGTTCGCCGTGCCCTGCCGGGTAGCTCTTACGAACTGACCTTTATAAAGTTCCTCCGTATAACCCAACAGACCAGAGATAGCATGCTTGCCGATTTTCGTGTTATAGTTCAGCGTGTTTTCCCAAAGCTGACCGAAAAAAGTACTATCATTCTGAGTTACCGAACTGGTCGCGTTCTGCTCCTGAGCGGATATATAATAGCGCGGGTTGAACGATGGGTTATCGATGTTGTTGTAATCGTAGCCAAAACTGGTTCGCAGTTTCAGGCCTTTTAGTAATTCCAGTTCGCCATACACATTCCCAACGATCTTAAACAGGTTATTTTTATCGTTGATGCGGGCTATCGTGGCCGCCGGATTGGCTGCTCCGGTAACCGACGCGGCATATTTATTATATTGGTAATCAGGATCATTAACATTCGGATTCGGATTGAGAATGGGCGAGAGCGGGTCACCCTGTAAAATCTGAGCAACGGTACTATTGGAGCGACCTTCCGCAAATCCTGCTCCTCCTAAAATAGAGGAAGCCGTGATGTTTACATTTTCTCCCACGACTAGTCGCTTACCCAAGTTATAATCGGTGTTAAGCCGGAAATTATACCGTTTATAGGAGCTGTTGTCAATTATTCCTTTTTGATCAAAGTAGGCGGCACTGGCGGCATATCGCATGGTCGCTGATCCGCCCCGGATAGCGAGATCATAGTTTTGAATAGAGGCCGTTTTTAACAGCTCATCGGCCCAATTCGTATAATACCCTTTATCATACTGCGTCTTTACGATTTTTAACGAGTTGAAAAACGCATTGGTGGTGGTGAAGGGATCAATCGTAGGATCGGCATTGGGTGTCGAGCGTAAATACCCATTCAGGTAAGCCGTTTTCTGATAATCAAGGAATTGATCCCGGTTCAGCGTTTTCATCAAATTGCTCACTCGGCTAATCGAGGTAGTCGCATTAAACACAATCGTAGGCTTGCCACTTGCCCCTTTATGGGTAGTGATCAACACAACTCCATTAGCTCCCCTCGACCCGTAGATTGCTGTAGCCGAGGCATCTTTCAATACTTCCAGCCGGGCAATGTCGGATGGGCTTAAAAAATTGATGCTATTGACAAACATACCATCCACGACGTACAAAGGGTCGTTGTTATTCACTGTTCCGATACCCCGGATACGGATGGTGCCTTCGCTACCGGGCGAGCCGGAGTTAGTCGACACCATAACACCGGCAGCCCTGCCCTGCAAGGCATCCGTTGTATTGATGGGCGTCGCTTTTGCCAGATCTTTGGCGCTCACCGAGGAAATGGCACCGGTCAGATCCGATTTGCGTTGGGTGCCATAGCCAACCACAACCACTTCATCGAGCGTTTTTTGATCGGGCTGAAGCTGAATGCTAAGGCTGGAACGGCCATTGACAGCAACTTCTGTAGTTTGATAGCCGATAAAGGAAAAGATAAGAACGGCTCCCTCAGCAACATCCAGACTAAATTTACCATTGGCATCCGTGGTGGTTCCCTGTGTTGTTCCCTTCAGAACAACACTTACCCCTGGCAAGGGCTCCTCTTTTTCACCGGTTACTTTGCCGGTAATGGCCTGAATCAGCGCGTGTTTACCCATAGAGTGCGCTGAATGCCCGCCATTCTTTGCCTCGCTTACACCGGGTAAGCCAAGCAGCAGCAGAAATGGAACCACCGCAATTTTCAGACGTTGTCCCGTTGAAGTACGAGTTTTGTTCATACTTTTGACTGTTTTGTTTGATTTTGAGAAATTTCAGGCATGACAATCCCGGCCAACCAGATTCTGGTTGTTCTGCGAAATGGGATTTACAGAGCCAATGATTCTAGTCCAATCATTGGCTTTTTCGTTTCGAATTGGGGTATTTAGCGTTCCTTCAAAGGCTGCCAATGGTTTACTGACAGCCGTTCTGTTACATCTTACTTAAGGTCTTTTTCATCATTTTTCCAATGAAACGGCTGGCCCGTTTTGGGCTTAGCCGGTACAGGATGTCCAGCAACGTAGCATCCTTACCGACCGTTACCCGGTACTTGTTTTTCTCCATCGCCCGGATGATGATGTCGGCAGCTTTTGAGGCCGACAGCGCCATTTTCGACGATGCAGCATTGGGGTCCACTTTTGGACCGGGCAGACCCGAATTGGCCGTTATGTTGGTAGCGATTGCTCCCGGATGCACGACCGTTACGCGGACTGCCGTATCAGCCAGTTCGGCGTGTAGTCCTTCGGTAAAGATCTTTACAGCAGCTTTGGCAGCTCCATATAAAGTCTGCCCCGGAAACGGAATAAACCCACCCATGCTCGACACATTCACGATATGGGCCTCCGGGCGTTGTAAGAAATGGGGCAGAAACGCTTTCGTCAGGTAAACGGTACCATAAAAATTGACCTGCATAACCCGGTTAATCTGGTCAAACGTTAGCTCGTTTACCGGTTTAAAGGGCTGAATGATACCGGCATTATTGATCAGTCCATCGACTGCGCCAAAATGAGTAATGACCTCGGTTGGGAAGTTTTCAACACGTGCCTGGTCCGTAATATCCAGGACATACCCCTTGAATCGCTCATCGCCTACCCCGGCCAGTTGTTGAGTTTCCGACAAAGCGTTTTGGTTGATATCTACGCCCGCAACGTTCGCACCTTTTCGGAGCAATTGAAGGGTGAGTTCCCGACCAATGCCACTTCCGGCACCCGTTACGACGATGGTTTTATTTGCTGGCTGCATCCCAATTTCCATAAGTACGACAGACGCTAACCGCGCTATCTGTAGGGTGTTTTACTATTTGACTCGTTTGGCGGTAGTGTCAAAGTTCATCATCGAGCCTTTGAGGTTATCGTTGTCCACCTTTGTCAGGTCGATGGTGAGATCATAGCCCTGCGCGTTAAAGCCTAGTGCCAGTTTGTCGCCACCTTCGACAACACTGGTCAGAGGAATTTTTTCGGCGCTTGGATCGGCCGTATTGGTTAGTTGGCCGGTTAGTTTACCGTCTTTTCGAATCAGGTCTGCCACCATTTTCGAATCGCCATTGGGTGTCCCAGCTATGACAATTTCCCATTTCCCGGCATAAAAGTCGGTTGACGAAGTCGCTGTCGTCGGTGTAGTGGCTGTCGATGCTGTCGTTTGAGAAAAGCCGTGGAAGACAATTCCGAGGAGAAATACAGAGAGGAAAAAGCTTAGTTTACGCATTGGTTTGGTTGTTTAAATTGAACAGTTGATTACTTATTTAAGGACAAATTCGGTACCCATGATCAGCATCAGCGAACCGGGTTCGGCATTTTTATTGACGAAAACCACATACACATCATGCCACTTACCGTCGTAATTGTCGGGTAATTTGATGGGGGTTTTCAGTTGATTAAAGGCAAACTTTTCGCTTGGCTCCAGGAAAGGTGATGTACCCAGCAGGGTTCCGATTGGACTGTCTAATCGGAGTTCAACGGTACCGCCTTTAGACTTTAACTGCGCTTTAGGTGCTACAGCGTTGACAATCAAGGCATCCAGATTAGACACATCCACTTGTTTCAGCACCATATACGCTCCACTTTTACCCGGAATGGCCATGTTATTACCACTCGCTACTTTGCGTACATCGGCATACACATCATAGCCATGCGGGTCTATTTTGGCGTTCCGAAGCATCAGCGTTTGTTCAGCCCGTAACGACGGCAGGCCATTGGCCCCTTTATCGGCATAAGCCGCTCTAACCATATAAACGCCCTTGCCTTTATCGCCATCAGGCACCTTAGCCGTGTACGTTCCGTTGGCGGGCAAGGTCTGCGCTTTTGCTTTTTCGTTGGCCAGGGTCAAAATGTAGGCAACCATCTCCGACGCATCAGTAGCCGAGAGTTGTGGGTGAGCCGACATCGGTGTTTCACCCCAAACACCACTGCCCCCAGCAATAACCTTCTTCATCAGTCGATCCAGCGCCGTACCGTCGCCTTTGTATTTTTGGGCCACATCGTGGTAAGCGGGCCCAATCGACTTTTTGTCTACGCTGTGGCAAGCTTTACAGTCGCCAGCTTCAATGAGTTTCTGGCCCTTCGATAACTGCGCACCAGCATCGGCGGAGCGGTGACCCTGGGTAATGGCTACCTTATCATAGCCTTCGGCCAGATAGTCGATGTTAACCGCCACGCGTTCCGGATTAATACCTTTCCCCAACGTACCATCTTCTTTATCGGTCACGTTGACATCGTACCGAAAGGGCTTGTTAGGCGCGTAAAACGATTTGTTGCTCGCTGGCATGTCCAGGCTAACTACGGGTGGTTCGTTGCCCGCCGTAATGTCCATGGACTGTGAGGCAATGCCCCCTTTACCATCCGAAACGGTCAGAGTAGCTTTGTAGTCGCCCACTTTCGAGAGCGTCAGATTAGCGTCGGGCGTGTTCAATACCTTTGTGAAACCGTTCTTCGATGAAATCTTCCAACTGTAGATTAGTGCATCACCATCGGCATCGGTGGTGCCTTTCGCACTAAGTTTCAGGGTCAGTGGCACCGAACCACCCAGTTTATTAGCGACCATCTGGAGCTGTGGTTTTCGGTTTCCTTTGTTGTATTCAATCCGAATCAGGCGGGCATCATCGTTTTCCGAAAACCAGCCTGCGCCATATTCGAGCATATACAGGTCGCCATCAGCGGCAAACTCCATGTCCATTGGATTGGAAAAGGTGTAGCTGGGCATAAACCGCTCCATCGACTGGTAATTACCTTCCTGATCCATAGCAACCGACATAATCCAGCCCCGCATCCAATCGTAAATCAGGAGTTTGCCATCATAATAGGCCGGAAAAGGGCGAATTGCCTGCTTAAAATCGTCGGCATAAAAGACCGGCCCCGCCATTGCATTTCGCCCGGCGCTGCCCACCAGCGGAAATTCTTTCGATACGTCGTAAGGGTACCAGATGAATGCTTTCTGGGCTGGTGGCAGCACATTCAGGCCCGTGTTATTGGGAGACGTGTTTGTCGGTGCGTTAACATCCCACAGTGCTCCGGATTTGTTGGTTGCGAAATCGTACTTGCGGTACGCCTTGTTATCGCCCACAAAATAGGGCCAGCCGAAGTTACCGGCCTTACGGGCCTGCCCCACTTCATCCTGACCGGCGGGACCTCTTGTCGAGTCAGATTTAGCCGCATCGGGACCTACCTCTCCCCAATATACGTAACCCGTTTTCTGGTCAATCGAAATGCGAAATGGGTTGCGGTGGCCCATCGTATAAATCTCAGGACGGGTTTGGGTGCGGTTCGACGGGTCGATGCCTTTTGGAAAGAGATTTCCTTCGGGTATTGTATACGTTCCGTCCGCTGTGGGGTGAATTCGGAGAATTTTGCCACGAAGATCATTCGTGTTCGATGCTGACTTCTGAGCATCCCAGGCATTGCGACCTTCGCGCTCATCGCTGGGACTAAATCCGTTGGACGCATGGGGATTGGTATTATCACCCGTCGATAGATAAAGATTACCCTGACGGTCCCAGGCAATGGAACCTCCTGTGTGGGAGTTTTCTTCGCGGGTAGTCGGTATGTTGAGCAGCACCTTTTGAGATGTTATCACCAGTTCATCGCCCTTGAGGTCAAAGCGAGCCAGTACGTTTTTGGATTCTTTAGGGTCGGAGTAATAGAGGTAAATCCAGTGGTTCTGAGCGAAGTTGGGGTCTTTACTCAATCCCAGCAATCCATCTTCACCAATCGCTTCCCGACCATCTTTCGTAAAATTCTTCGTATTCACGGGAAGTTTGGCGATCGTCTTCAGTTGATTCGTTTTGGTGTTATAAAGCCGTACTTCGCCTTTGCGCTGAATGAATAAGATACGACTATCTCCAAGCACGCTTAGTTCCATGGGTTCATCTAACTTCTGGGCCAGAACGACTTTGGTAAATCGGTTCTCTTCGGGCCTTGCTTTCTCATAATCCAGCGATTTTGGCGCATCGCCACCAGTCGTGTAGTTGATACCTGCCCACAGATGATTGAGGAACAGCGGGTCGAGGTAGACTTCGTCGGTATGACCCATAGCCGTATAAAACGCCCGGCCACCGTCATACTCCTGATACCAGCTCATCGGGTGGAAATCGGGATTCTTGCCGCCCACGTAGCTCTTCTCGTCAATTTTCAGGACGACATTGATTTTGGGCGAAATATCTCGGAAGCTATAAAACTCATCGGTTCGCTCAAACTCATCGGGCATGCCTTTCGTCGCCCAGTGATTTTTCAGGGTTACGATAAACTTGCCCTTTTGCACATTATTGGGCGTAGGGTGATCCAAAAAATAAGCGCCCGCCAGTTTGCCGTACCAGGGCCAGCCGTATTCAGTATCGGTAGCCGCATGAACACCCACATAGCCACCACCAGCCTGAATGTAACGCTCGAAGGCCGTTTGCTGCTCTAGATTCAGAACGTCGCCGGTCGTGTTGAGAAAAATGACTGTGTTATATTTTTTCAGGTTATCCTCCCGGAACTGCGCGGCATCTTCAGTAAAGCTCACGCCAAAGCCCTTCTCCGTTGTCAGCTTAGCCAGCGCCTTTTTTCCGGCGTCAATCGACTCATGTCTGAATTCAACTGTCTTGCTAAAGACTAATACGTTGATTTTTGGTGATTGAGCCAGAACTATCTGTAGAGGTAGCCACAGATACGCCAGTAAGACACTGAAAACAAAAGATTTAAATCGCATCTTCTTCAGGATTTTCAAATTCTGAATCAAAGGTAAAAGAAATATTTTTTATTGTGTCAATACATACACAATAATTTTTTTACAATTACATACCTTTGTAATACAATCAATGTATAATTTAATACACATTAATTCTGACACTTATGAATTGGTGAAATTGGCTACTAGTTTATGCTTCCCCTGATACGTTATCTGGGTTAACGGATGCCCGTTCGGTTGCTATACCGGAAGTAGTATTTGTTTTTCTATGGTTGCGCTGGACGCAGAAAATAGCCAAATGAAGGCCTTGAGAGATGATGAATGCTAAGTAACTATAAATTTGTACCGGCAGAGCTACCGGCTTCACCGATGTAAACCTTCCAATTGATGCTCCGTTTAGTATGACCACTATCCAACCGCTACCGACTCTCAGTGAGCAAAATTATATTCAGCAACTTACGATTGATTGTGTCATTTTCGGTTATCGAGATAGGCAACTAAGCGTACTGGTTCCTAAGCTTCGCTACAAAGGTGATTTCTGGGCCTTACCCAGTTGGTTTGTGTTTCAGGATGAAGATATTGACGAGGCTGCTCAACGAATAATTCGGAGCAGAACCGGAATTGAAGAAAACTATCTGGAGCAGTTTCAGGTGACGGGCAAGGCGAACCGCAACGGCAAAGCCTTTCTGGACCAGTTAATTGAGCTTAATTCCGAATTAATTGGGCCTAATGCGACAATAAGTGAAGGAGAGGGCCTCCGTGAGTATGAATGGTTTACCCGGCGATTCGTTTCCATCGGGTATTATGCCCTGGTGGATATGGACCGGGCCATTCCCCGGAAAAGTGAGCTTGATCAGTCTATTGAGTGGTATGATATCAAGCAATTGCCACCCATGATTATGGATCATAACGCGATTGTGACCAAAGCGCTTAAAATGCTTCGGCTCACGCTCGATCAGGAGTTGAACGTATTAAACCTACTTCCCGAAACCTTCACCATGAAAGAGGTGCAGGAACTCTACGAAACCATCTTAAATAAACCCTTCGAACGAGGCAACTTTCAAAAGAAAATATTGAGTCTTAATGGATTAGAACGATTGGAGAAGAAGTATACGGGTGCCGCTAATAAAGCACCGTACCTATATCGGCTGCCAAAACCCACTTTTTGTGAAGTGAGTTAAGCCGTTCTTTACGTTTTGAGCGTGTAAAGTTGGCCGTGAATAAGTTAGGGCTAATATCCAATAATAAGCCCGCTGAAAATGCGACTGACTGAGTAGAGACACTGACTCGGCCTTCGTAACAACAACGCAAACTATATCAGAAGCTAAATGTATTTGGTTCGATCAGCGACAATATCCAAAATTACGTTAATCCCCAAGCGAACTAGCGGACGTATCGGCAAGCTGATGGCAGCAGATGACGATGTCCTGTTTACCAATACAGCATTCTCTTCCAGTCAACCAGTCGTCTCATTGGAGGATCAATTAGTGGGACAGATACGATCATCCATACATTAACCGAGAGTCTCACAACGTCGATGAAGGAGAATAATTTATTCCATATGATGCTGCGGCCAGATGTTTTCAGGTAACTGCCAATCATAATCGGTTGGGGGAAAAATGTACGTGATGAAGGCTTGCGAAGGGTATAGATTCGGGCGAATTTGAGCATGTCGAGAACGTAAATCCAACGGGCTTGCTTCGCTCCTTTTGTTACGAGGTTGCGCTCAAAGTATTCATTCAAATCACCCTGTAGATCTTCCAATAACTCGGGGCGGTAATACCAACTGGCAGACGCTGCGCCCATTTGGGTGGTTCGACAGGCTTTCCAATAGTATCATCGAAGTTTGGGTTCTGGCTGTCTGGCATTTTCATAGACTGGTTTTGAGAGCAAAGGCTGAAATTAAGTGCCAAAGTCCATCGCGCACTTCCTTACTTTTCAGTAAAGCGGCCTTCCCCGCACTGGTCACCGAGTAATAGCGCTTATGCTTCCCTCCTCGTGTACTGGTCGATTCGCCCAGGCTACTATTGACCAGTCCTTTCTCTTCCAGCCGATTGAGCACTGCATGAACGACCCCAAATTTGGCTGCTCGTCCGGTATGTTTTTCTAGTTCGTCGCAGAAAACTGAATACATTTTCAAGTTGACTTGTACAACCACTGCCAACCAACTTCAGATTCTCTTTAGGTTTCCTCTGTTTCTTTATGCTACTATTCCTGCCCGACTCCTATAAAGTGTTGTAACCACCCCACCCTGACAGCCCCCGGTACGTAGTGACAAAATAACAGACCATACGAATAACCGAATGACAAAACGCAACGGGCAATTCGATTCTCCATTTTCTTCCTGGGTGATTAGTTGCTGGTTTTTTCTGCTTCCAGTAATCGCATCCTTTGGGCAACCGCTAAACACTGTTTTCCAGCGGGCATCCTGGGACAGTATTCCTGCTCAGCCAACCACTTTCCGATGGATTGCGCCAACCGTACTGATTCCCGTTGGATTAGCCCTATCCCCCGACTACCCAAACAGTAATTTCGACCGCTTTTATATCCGAAGTGAGATTCAGGATAAAATCCATTTTCGCACCCATGCCGACGACTTCCTACAATATGGTCCAGTCGCTGCCTGGGTCGGTTTAAGTCTGGCAGGCGTGAAAGGTCGGTCGCAACCTCTCGATCGGGCGCTTATCGGGGTGCTTGCTTATGGGATCAGTACGGGCGTGGTGTTGGTACTGAAACACACGACGAATGAGCTTCGGCCTGATGGGTCCAACTACCTCTCCTTTCCATCGGGACATACTACCAATGCCTTTACCGGAGCGAGTTTACTGGATCGGGAATTTAGCGGAGTTAGCCCCTGGATTCCGATTGGCGGGTACGCGATGGCCACCTCGACGGGCATCTTACGAATGACCAACGATAAACACTGGATATCGGACGTACTGGTTGGCGCGGGTATTGGACTACTCTCGACCGAAGTCGCCTATCGGGTCTATCCGTGGCTGAAACGCACATTAGGTCGACATAAACCGGCCATGAATTAACTTATTTTCTCACGGGCGATGACTAAACGACTGTTGTTCGGCTTGCTTCTCTTTGCCATGCAAGTGAAGGCTCAGGAATCCAGATCGGATTCTGAACGCTCCAAACGCGCTCAGTTTATTCCATTACCCGTCATTTATTACACGCCCGAAACCAAGTTGGGCTATGGCCTTTTGGGCGTTTCCCTGTTCCGAACAGATAGTACCACCCGAACGTCAAATGTGGATTTTGCCATCATCCATACCCTCAACCGGCAAACTGTGGTAGAGCCAACGTACACCGTATTTACCCACCGTGAACATTATCTACTACGGGGTATGTTTCTCTACACACAGTTTCCGGAGTTTTATTACGGCATCGGAAACGAAACAACCGATAGTCAGAAAGAACTGATTTCCTACAAAAGCCTGCGGGCCTACAATCGATTTCTTCGGCAAGTCCGGCCTAGACTGTTTGTGGGTTTGCAGCAGCAGTATTTCAAAACGTTTGATGTTAACCGATCATCGGAAACTCCCTTTCCGACAAACACGCTGATTGGAGGACTCGGCAGCGTGGTCAATGGGGTTGGTGTGGCGGCTGTTCTGGACACGCGGGACAATATTTATTCGCCCTCTCGGGGCTGGTACGCCGATGTGTCCAGCATGCTCTATAATCAGACGCTGGGCAGTCAGTTTACCTTCACCAACTATACTGTAGACATTCGGCGGTACAAGTCCTTATCTCCCCGTACCGTTCTGGCGTTGCAGGGGTTTGCCAATCTGAATGTGGGTGAAGTGCCGTTCAAGTTGGCCGCAACCTTAGGCGGATCTTTTCTATTGCGGGGCTATTACAATGGTCGTTACCGCGACAATAATGCGTTGGCATTTCAGGCCGAAGTTCGGCAACGACTACTTGGGCGCCTGGGCGGTACGGTGTTTGCCTCGGCGGGCAACGTAGCGAATGTACTACGTGAGTTTTCTCCTTTAGAATGGAAGGTAGCGGGCGGAGCCGGACTACGCTACCTGATTAGTCGAAAAGAGCACCTGAATTTACGATTCGATGTGGCCGTTGGCCAGCAAACACACGGCATTTATGTCAATATATCGGAAGCGTTTTAATTATGTTGACACGAATAATCATCCGACACACTCTGGCGTTTATAGCCGTTTTTGTTCTGTTTACGAACAGCGCTCTTGCTCAATACACGTTGATAAGCAGCAATTCAGGTGCACGAGCTTTGCTGACAGAAGGCCTGGATCAAGTCTATGACAATCAGTTTACTGCCGCCGAAGCAACCTTTGGTCAACTGGAGAAACTGGTACCCAAACATCCAGCTATCGATTTACTCCGGGGTGTTAGTTTATACTATCAGTGGTTTCCGGCCCGTACTGATGCGAAGCTGAAGCAACGTTGTCTACAACAGCTAGAGATGGCGGCAAAAAAAGCCGATGACTGGCAAAAGACGCTAAAGAAAACGAATGGTGCTGCCCAGCCTGAAGCGATGTTTCTGTACTTCACGGCCGAGGCTATGTTGGCTAAGATCAGCCATTACGAACATGAACCATTCGCAGCTATTGGGCATGCCAAGAATGCCTACCCCTACATTCAGAAAGGCAAAGATTTTCAGCAGACTTACCCGGACTTTTACCTCTCCACAGGCCTTTACAATTTCTATCGGGAAGTCTACCCGGAAATTCATCCGTTCTATAAAACCGTTGCCTGGGTCATGACATCAGGAGATAAAAAACTGGGTATGGCCCAACTTCAGATCGCCACCCAAAAAGCCCTGTTTGTTCGAACGGAGGCCATCCTTTATCTAACGCACCTGCTAACGGATTACGACAATAAACCCGCCGATGCGCTACCGTATCTGGCTCAACTGGCTATTACGTATCCCAATAATCCGTACTGGCGCTACAAGTATGCAGAATCGCTACTGAACGCCCATCAATTAGATGCCATCCCTCACGAAATCAGCCAGTTGATGGCTGCTCAGGAGGTAGTTTATCATCAGCTGGGAACGCTTCTAAAAGCTCGTTACGCATTGGAAAAGGGGCAGCGATCAACCGCCCAAACGCTGGCCGACGAGGTGGTTCGCAGTTCGATCCGAGATGAATCTGTGCGGGCCTATGCGTATCTGGTTTTGGCCAGAATAGCCCGTGTTCAGGGACAGGACAAACAGGCCAAACAATACTATAAACAAATGCTCGCGTTTGCCGAGTACCCGGTATTACGTAATGAGGCCCACTAAACAAGCCCTATGTAACTTAAATCAATTGACAAACCAATAAACCGAATTTGATCAGTATGAAAACAGTCTGGATTTCTGTCGTATGCCTGTGTTTAACGGGCTCTCTCTTCGCCCAGTCAGCGAATTATCACCTCGTCAAGAAAACGACCATCGGGGGTGAAGGTGGCTGGGATTACCTGCTGGCCGACCCACAAGGCAGTCGGCTCTACGTTTCGCACGGTACGCAGGTGGAAGTCCTCGACCTGAAAAGTCATGAGAAAGTTGGTGTCATTACCCCTACTCCTGGTATTCACGGCATAGCAGTTGTGCCCGGCACGTCTATCGGTTATACGACCAATGGCCGTCCTAATACAGCGACTATGTTTGACACGAAGACCTTTAAAGCCAACAAAGAAATTCCGACGGGTAAAAAGCCGGATGCCATCATGTACGACGCCTTTTCCAAGCGGGTCTTCATCTTCAACAATGAAGGCAACAGTGCAACGGTGCTGGATGCAACCACCGGCAACGTAGCCGGTACGGTCGAGTTGGGCGGTGCGCCCGAAGCGGCTGTCAGCGACGACCACGGGACGATTTTCGTGAATCTGGAAGATAAAAACGAAGTGGCCGTATTCGACGCCAAGTCGCTGGCGGTGAAACATCACTGGAAGTTAGGTAAGGGCGAAGAACCTACCGGCCTTGCGTTTGATAAGCCGCATCACCGATTGTTCAGCACCTGCAATAAGGTCATGGTGGTGATGGATTCGCAATTGGGTAAAGTGCTGGCGGAAGTACCAACGGGAAGCGGAACCGACGGAGCTGTATTTGACACATCAACCGGATCAGCCATCAGCTCGAATGGCGAAGGCACGCTAACGGTGGTGAAGGAAGTAAAACCAGGCAAATTCGAAGCCGTTCAAACAGTAACGACCCTACGCGGTGCCCGAACCATCACCATCGACCCAACGAGTCATCACATTTTCGTGACAACCGCCGAGTTCGGTCCTGCTCCAGCCGCCACAACCGAAAATCCGCGACCACGTCCGTCGGTGAAGCCGGGTACGTTTATGGTGCTGGAATACGCAACCAAGTAGTTTCAGGACTTTCGCCTACTATATACAATAGCCCCTCAGAGAAAGCTTTACTGACTAAGTTTCTGAGGGGCTATTGTATTTCGTGGTTAAACCCCAGAAGTCCAGTTTTGCTTAGAAACACTCTACAATTTCATTTGTAGCAGCCCCCACGTTCGGTCTGCTTTTTTCGTATAGGTAAGTGATATGTTCAGGAAAGCCTTCTGGAAAAGGAATAATCCAATCAGCCGATGAAAATCCAAATCAAAGAGCAGTATGTACCCTATCTTTTTGGGGCGGCTCTCGCCCTGGTGGCTTGGACTTTAGTTCGGTATGGCTAAGCAGGCGGCTACCGAACCCTTGATGGAGAATCGAACTCTTTTTCTGGGTCTGGCAACCCGTTTTTAGTTCAGTTACGGGAATAGAATATCGTCCTAAACCAATAGCGAATGGATCGAATCGTATTGCTGATAGTCGCCTGCCTCGGGTTAAGCCGAATCGGCTACGCGCAACCCGTCGACGACTGGCATCTTGAAAAAGACAAGGAGGGTATTCGGGTCTACTCGCAGCACTTGACTGACAACCGGCTAAAGGAGTTACGCGTTCAATGTACCTTTCAAGGCACGATGGCGGCCTTGGTGGCTATGCTCTCCGACGTAGAAAACTACCCGAGCCTAATGTACAAGACTAAAACTTCCCGGCTACTACGTCGTGTCAGTGAGACAGATCTGTATTATTATATCGAAACGGAATTGCCCTGGCCCGTTGATAATCGGGATATGAATGTTCATTTGACGTTTTCCCAGGAACCAACTACGCATACCTTGCAGATTCGGGTTACTAAAGCAGCCGACGAGGTACCTCCCCAACCCCACATTGTCCGCGTTGCCGAATGGTCGGCCGTCTGGGAGGTTCACCCACTGACGAATCAGCAGCTACAAATCGATTATCGGTGCCGGGTTAATCCAGGCGGAAGCCTCCCTGCCTGGCTTGTCAATCTAACGGCCGCCAGTGGCCCCTACGAATCCTTCAAACTATTAAGAAAAACGATTCTGGAGGCACGCTATCAGGGCCATAGATTTAGCTTCCTAACTGAATAAACTGGCCTCTCAAGGGTTTTGACGAGTTGATTTTTTGAAGCGCCCAACTCATTTTCCTAAGCGATAAAAAACCTGAAGGTTTGCTCCCCAGGAAAGATCATCTGGTTTGTTACCTGTCGAACGAAGTTGCGGACTGATAAACGGCCCTGCCCGAAACTGCCACTTTTTCCAGGATCGTTCTATGGCTGTACTCAGTATAAGATTGTTGATTGTATGAACGTGATCTTTACTACGTGACAACTCGTGTTCAGATGATCGGCTGCTTTCCTGATAGTCAAAACTAACGGTGCTACGTTCCCAAAGCTTCAGCTCTGTGCCGAGTCCCAATCGTATTCCCCATTGTCGACCCAACGGAAAATGATAGGCTACCTGGATGGGGACTTGAACGAGCAGGGTCATCTGATTAATATCCTGAATGTCAGACGACGAGGACAATTGTGGCGCATACGTCTGTCGAAAATCCTCTTTCTGATGTTCATTAAAGTCCTGTTCATCCCGGTAGTGAAATCCCTGTTTATAACCGAGTTGTAAGCCAGTCTGAACGCTCCAATGGCGATTGAGCATAATCTCGCCCAGCAGTGCTCCCCCCGCCTGGTCACTGCCACCCATAAGGCCTACTCCTAATCGGTATTCCGCATTGGGCACTGATAAATTAGGCATCGTCAGATGCCAGGGTCGGCGAGTGGCTTTAACGGCCAATTCGTTCTTAGGAACGACAAGGGAATGGCTTGGCGAAATTATCGCCAGTTTAGTTGACGTAGTGCTCGCTTGCAGACTGGCTAGCGGTTCAGCAGGTATCGTTTGGCGATTAATTTCGGGTATTGATGCGTTCGAATTGGCATTCTCCGTAATGACGGGCGTGAATCCTGACGTTGGTGGATTAGAACTCGTCTGCCGATTCTGTTTGTGGGACTGATCCGTTACCAGCAATCCACTGTTCTCATTAGCAGGTAGTATTGTTTGTCGCCCCTTGACATTGTTACGGCGACGAGATTCTGCCCGACCGGCAGATGATATCCGATCATTTACGGAGAGACCCTCCACCTTTTCCACGCCAGCAGGCGCAGGCTTATTTATTCGCTTGGTTCTGGTTGTAGGATTGGCCTTTTCCGTCAGCAAACGACCTGAAGAAATGATGGGGGAAGTTGCGGCTAAACTATCCACTTCAGTACGTACCTGACTTGATTTCTCCCCCCGCTGACTGGGTGCCGCCGATTCGGCAGTAGCTACTTTGTTTGTTGATCTTAACGCCGGGCGGAGAGAAGTTGCCTCTGGTTGCGATGAACGAACTTCATCACCCGATTGAGGTGATTTCGTATCCCCTGTCGCAACTGAGCCTTTACGTCCGATTTCATCCAATTGGGTTGCATTGACTTGCTCAACCGGCTCGTTTTCTACCGTTTCAGGTGCGGTACCCGGTACCGACTTTGCTCCTATTTCCTGTGTACTGCCCGATCGCGTAATGTATACCGTATCATGACGAACTCCCTGATTTGGCGTAGCCTGAACGACCGGCTGATGAGTCAGTGAATCAATGGATGACTGTAAATGTGTGTTTCGATAGGTTTGGATTACGTTATAGGATAATGACCCGATTAGTAACAGGCTACTTCCACCATACAGCAATAGCTTACCCCACCCAAAACCGGGTAGCGTAGGTTGGTTCGCCTTAACAAAGCCTTGTATGCGTTCGACTTCACCGGGGTCAGCCTCGGCGGGCAGGCCCAGCAGTTTGCGCCGGAATTCCTCGTCAAATCGGTCAGTTTTCATTGAGTCGCTTGTTGGGCCACGTATACTGTTGATACAAAGTTGGGTAGTGTAGTTTGATCATGAGTTGCAATTTACGCCGGGCATCCCGCAGGTTCGACTTGGACGTACCCTCCTGAATACTAAGCAGATCGGCAATTTCTCGGTGCGAATACCCTTCGACCACAAACAAGGTAAAAACCATACGGTAGGCTGGAGGCAACTGTTGCACCATTGCCAGAATCTCCTGCGCCGATATAGCCGAAATCACATCATCGTTCCAGTCAATCACCTCTAGTTCGTCCAGGCTAAGCTGGTGCGCCCATTTCTGCTGTTTTCGGTAATAATCTACCGCTGTATTTACTAATATGGTTCGTAACCACGCCTTGAACGGTTGGGTTTGATCATACCGATCCAGGTGAGTAAATACTTTCAGAAACCCTTCGTTGATTATTTCTTCCGTTTCGTGCGGATGCGCCGTATACCGCTGACAAATGCTCTTGGCATAGCCTAAAAACTGGCTAATCAGGCTACGCTGCGCCCGGTCATCACCAGCCAGACAGGCTTGCAGAACACTGGCCAGATCATCTTCCGAGAAGCGGGTTTTCTTTTTAAAAAACAAGGGCTGCGCAGGTTATTGAGAGATCAACCATTCATCAGTACGAAGACTGATTGGCCAAGGTGGGGTGCGAATCTGTTTTTTTTCTGAAGTTTTTTTTTGACGCACTACCCCACCCTATCCCTACGACACCCGTAATGGCGATTGAAGGTAAACAAATTTCATCTATTGACTTTATGAATGCATCTCACCGATTTATTGGACTTGCCCTATTGATGGGCCTGTTGAGCACGCCATTTGTCTATGGCCAGGATAACATCATCCTGAAGAACGGCTCCGAGATTCAGGCCAAAGTGCTGGAAGTATCGCCCGGCCAAATTAAATACCGTCGTCAGGATAATCCCGACGGACCAATTTACACGACGGGTACTACGGATGTATTACTGATCAAATACGCCAATGGTACCAAAGACGTATTGGGACAGTCAACCAGTCGCTCATCGCGTATGGCCCCTGCGCCTATGAATCCAGTTCTGTCAGCCCCTGCCCCTTCAACAGGCGCTACAACACCTGGACGGCTGGGCTATCATACGGGTTTGTTCAGCCGCTATTTTACAAATAGTGTTGGCGAGCGGATCGACAATTCAGTGGCTCGCTCGCTGTTAGTTGAGCATCCCGATGCCATGCGGATTTACCGACGTGGGCAATCCCTACGCAAATGGACCTATGCAACGGCTGGTACAGGACTCGCCTTGATAGGAGCTGGCGCAATCGTTGCGGCAGTCGGCGACGGTGGTTTTGGGAGAAACGAAGGCAATCGTCGAGATGGTACCACGACAAACTCAACAATTAATAACGATGAGCGAAATCGGGGGGATCATGGTTCGGCAGAAGTTGGTATAGCGCTGGCCGGGGGTGGAGTATTGCTGGGTGTTGCCGCTATTATCCTTGACCACCGGGCAACCGTCCAATTTCGGCGAGCGGCTGATCGGTACAATCAGCAGCAACCGGCTACCAGTCTCCGATTCGGACCGAGCTCGCGTGGGCTAGGTATTGGCATGACCTATACGTTTTAATTCTATATCAAAACCCGCCGGATACGCTCTATTCCGGCGGGCTAATTCATTTTGCTATATTCTCTATGCGTGATATCTACTCATTTCTATCGATTTCTTCTCTAATCAAATTTTCATCTAATGGCAAATTCACGCATGAAAAACGTATTGTTTTTACTACTTCTAGGGCTGACGATTGCGGCCTGTTCTAAATCAACTGACCCAACCCCTGATGCGGGCAGCCAAGTGGCGGGAACCTACACCATGAGCTATGTTGAAGCTGATTCGGCAGGCATTGTTTTATATAAATATACGCTGCCGTATACCGTGAGCAGTACAACGTTAGCAGGAACACTAACCGCCCGGCGCGACTCAGCCAATGCCGTATTCCTGACCCAGACGATCAAGCTAACGGGGCAGTCTGACCAGACTAGTATTATCGGCGAGATTAGCCTGCGCACAAACGGTACTGGTTATGATATGTACCTGAGCAATCAAAAGATTGGTACGGCTGACGGCAAAACAATCAGTATTGACGATCAACAAACCGATGCCACAACGGGCATTAAGTACCGGGATATTCTTACCGCTGCCAAATAATTTCTATTTCAATTCGCCCGTCAAGAAGGCTTCACGAACAGTCTTTTTGGCGGGCATTTTATTACTTCCCCAAGAACATGTTAAAAGCCATTGCTTTAGACGCTGACCCACTCGCATTGGAGATTCTGAATACGTTTTGTCAGCAGATGGGTACCGTAGCCATTGCCCAAACGTTTACTCATTCATCCGAAGCCCGCCACTATTTACACGTTAATCCAGTTGATCTGGTATTTATGGAGATCGACCTGCCTACTGAATCCGGCATTGATTTCTGGCAGTCTATTCGTCAACATGGAACTGGATATGCAGAAGCAGACTTGCTTCCAATGGTCATTTTTACGACAGCCTCTACTGACTTTGCGCTGATCAGTTACGAGCTCCAGGCTATAGATTATCTGCTAAAACCGTTCACCGTTGACCGATTTCATCAGGCCATCCAAAAAGCGACCAATTACGCCAGCTGTCAACAACCACCTCATTCACAACCAACTACCTATCTTTCGGTGCGGGTTGACGCGGGTTTAGTTCGGATTAAACTCGCCGATATTGCGTGGATTGAAGCCTTGAGTAACTACTTGAAAATTCATTTGTCAGATCAGAGTTTCCTGGTCGTACGCATGACCATGAAGGCCATGCTTCAAGAATTGCCGAGTACTGACTTTATTCGGGTTCATCGTTCCTACATTGTTCCGATTCACCGGGTACAGGCGATACACAACAAGCTCATCCGAATCGGTGAAAAACGTATCCCGCTGAGTAGCTACTACGACGATCAATTTGTTGAACGCGTTCAGGAATACCAGCCTTCGTCCCAGTTTTTGCCCCTTTCGTCACATAGACAATTGCCCTTGCAACAGGCTTAGGGCAACGCTCGTACTAGCTAATGAAGACAACATAGTCTAAATCCAGTAAAACAAACACAGCAAAATTCCATGAAAAATCTGCTTGTAGCCGTTACGACGGCCCTACTCTTTGTTGGCATCATTGCGGCCTGCACCCAAACCAGTGTGGACTCAGCCTCATCGGCTAGTCTAGCCGACGCCCGGATTGCCTCGGTCACCAGCACATCAGCTGTGAGCGGCACCTGCGTGAAAGGTTCCAGCGAAACCGTTGTCAGTGCATCGAGTTTGCCAGCCGCCGTACTCACCTACCTCAGTACGAACTATGCGGGTTATACGCTGGTACAAGCTGAACAGGGAACTAACCTTAACGGTGGGGCTACGTATTATGAAGTTAAGTTTACTTACAACGGGGCAACCAAAGAGCTGCACTTCGACATGACTGGTGCCGTTTTAGCCGAGACTGGCCACGGAAAAGGTAAGGGGCAAGGCGGATCAGGCGGCAACACCGAGGTAGTCATTACCGCCGATAAGCTACCGGCCGCAGCCCTGACCTACCTGAGCACCAACTTTTCTGGCTATACGCTGGTACAGGCCGAACAGGGAACGGATAGTAGTGGAGCAACTTACTATGAAGTAAAGTTCACCTACAACAGTAAGACCAAAGAGATTCACTTTGATGCGAATGGTGCTTTGCTCTAGTAAACTTCTTACTCTTTATTGATAGGTTATTGTTTAGGAATTAGGTATCACCAGAAACGCCAGATCAGCTTGATCTGGCGTTTTTTTAAGTTACCAGCATCCCTACTATATGAATGATGCGTATTCACTTATAATCACTTTCACGCACTTATGCCGGCATATCAACCAGCAGTTCATATTACCGGCATTAAGGATCAAATCGTACCACCGTCTGCAAACCGATTTAAGGTTGAACGATATGGAAGCAACCGAAATGGTCGTTTTCATTGGATTATTGTATGGACTAACCTTACCCGATGAGCTCTTATGTCCTCACTCTTGGTGGCAAATTATGTAGGCTCATTGAACAGCACAAGGATTATCCACAGGTTGATTCAGCATTTTTGATTTATCGGCAAATTATTCGGCTTTAGACTATCGGTCATCGGAGTTTGGGAAACAGTCGCTGAACGTAATAGAGTAGATCTCGCTGGTCGCTGGGTTCGTGTATCTGGCCGGGCATACTGCTTTCTGAGCAAGGGCTACGAGTGGCCCAATAACTAACAGCATGAGCAACCAGCATGGGCGATAAGGTAACAAGTTATGCATAGGCCAGATAAATGGATAAACCACACAATCGCATCAGAACGATGTACCAGGCTTACATTGAACCGGGCGTGGTGACCCCTTCGGTATAGGCACGTCCTGTTTCGATTGGTCGACGACCCGTTGGAGCGCCGTCACAAACAGGCTGTGTCCTTTGCTATACCATTTCCGAAAACGCTCACTTACCGCTTCATCGTAAGTAGCAGCAAACCTCATAAGCCGATCCAGGTCAAACATATGATCCGCAATACCAGCGCCTACCCGTTGGCCATCGAGTGCATTACTAGCCTGTTCAAAATGAGCGAATTGTGGCATCATCAGCACAGGCTTACCCAGATAAAGCGCTTCACAAACGGATTCGAAACCTGCTGTTGTCAATACAGCCTGACAATAGTGTGACCGGCCTGCTGAAGTAGTTGCGCCATTGAAATGGCCTGCGTGAGGTGCCCTCGTCCTTCGCCCTGTACAACAAATAAAACCCTCATCGTCTGCCTGTTTGGTTGTATTCATGTTGCTATATCCCTTTTCTCGATACGGTGGTATGCTCAGGTGTCTAGTCAGGTGTCTAGTTATTAATACGGATACAGCCTCTGTCAGGCGGGGTAAGTCGATTAGCATTGAGCGATTTTAATTAGGTCTCTATTTTACCGGAAGAAAAGTCAGAGGGTTTATAAAAAAAATAGTAAAAACTTTTAAGCATAGAAGTTCTATGTATATTTGCTATACATTGTACATCGAGGTATGGCCAGTCAGGAAAACCTAAACAAAGAGCTTGTTGCGGCAGCTATGGTGCCGCTTGTGCTAACCATCTTAGCTCAGCAGGAGAATTATGGCTACGAAATCATTCGGCAGGTACGTGAGCTTTCTGGCGGAAAACTGGATCTGGCCGAAGGCACCCTGTATCCTGTACTTCGTAAGCTTGAGCAGCGAGGTTTAGTCGAATCGTTTTGGCAAACGGCACAAAATGATCGCCAGCGTAAGTATTACCGACTAAAAGATCAGGGCCGTGAAACACTGGCTGCTGAACGTACTAATTGGAACCTTGTTAACCAACTTCTCCAACACTTATGGACTCCCAATCCCAGTTTAACCTAACGACAGCCGTCCAAACCTGGCTCAGCCGATTTGAGCAATCTGGCAGTTTCACTACCGATGAGCTTCAAGAATTAACGAGCCATTTGCTGGATAGTATTGACGACTTACAAACCAAAGGTCTAAGTCAGCAGGAAGCTTTCCTGATTGCCAGTCAGCGATTAGGATCAATCGATCTCCTCGATCAGGAGTTTACAAAACTAAGCCGTTCAGTACCTCAACAACGAGAACCCGTACTACTTTTACTCGGTGCTCTTTGCTTTATCATTAGCAAGAATATCAGCGAAATAATCACAGAATACGGAGCCGTTTGGTTTGCCAGCTACTGGGGCGATACACGGATCACATTGTTACTTGATGTTAGCGTATGTCTGGTTACGTTAGTTGGTCTGCAACTGGCAGGCATGCGGTTGGTCAGGCAGAGCCATCGGCTTGGACAATGGTTTTTCCATCAGCTTAACCAGTACCCCATCGGGTTAACATTGATATTGGGAAGCTTCGTGGGATTAACAGCCTTTGGTGCGTATTTCGCCGAGCATAGCTTTATTGATTTATTGACAATGACCATTCGAAAACAGTGGATCAATCAGCAGTTCAACCATATTCACCACATTTGCTGGTTAGGATTTTACCTGACCTGGCTGTTAATGTTTCTACAAGTGGTGCTTCCTTATGCCACCAACCAACGTTTATTTACCTGGTTAGAGCAAGCACCAGTAGGCTGGCTGGTGCTTGCCGGTTTGTGTGTATTCACGTGTTGTTTGGGACTGAGCATCATGGGAATGCGGATACTGGCTCCCGAAGATGGCATTGCCCGCTTCTACCTGAGTGCCGGAGTCTGTTGTTTACTGAGTAGCGTTGTGCTATCTGGTTCACCCCGATATACAGCCTTTAAACGCCTGTTAATCAGTCTGGCTCCGCTTCTGGTATGGTACATACTTGCCTTAGGTACTGCTATTATTTCTGAAGAAAGGCCTTCCTACCTCCTGCTGGATTGGTTTCCAGTCAATTTTTTTGTCTCAGCCATTGTTGGTGCGCTGGCCGGTATGTGGCTGGGTGTGCTGAAAAACCGCAGTCGGGCAGCTGTTTAACCTGATCAACGAATATTTCCTCCGGGATTCAATTTACTGGGTACACTCGTCGGAATACTCTTGTCAAAATTAGTATCAGTGAGTGCGGAAAGAAAGGCTACGATCTGTGCCTGCTCATTGTTGTTCAGGTTGATACGTCGAAGGTTAGTGTCTAGCTGTTGCCGGGATACGTGTGGATTCTGAGAATTCCCAGCACCAATTCGATCATAAAAGGCGACTACCTGACCGAGCGTCTGGAACACCCCGCTATGCATGTAAGGAGCCGTTAGCCCCACGTTTCGCAGACTGGGCGTTCGGAAGGCATAGGTTCCATGAACGCCAGCATCCGATGCCGTCAGTTTCGTATTATCCGGCACCGACAGCACATGGCTCTGATAATCGGAAAACATGGTACCCGAATGACAAGTCGTACAGTTCTTATTCGTGAACGTCTGCAAGCCCTGAATCTGCAAGGCTGTCATGGCCGTTTTATCCCCTTTTTGATAACGGTCAAACGGTGAGTCCGTCGCCGTAAGCGTTCGCTCAAAGGCCGCTAATGCTTTCCCAATAGTAGTGGTGGTAATGGACTGCTGCGCGCCGAATGCCTGCTGAAATAGTGACTGATAGCCGGCAATGGCACTCAACCGGGAAACCAGACTATCCAAGGTTAGGATATCGGTGTAAGCATGCCCTCGCATTTCTTCAAAGGTGGTTAGCGGGCCATTGGCCTGCAATTCCAGACTGGCGGTGCGGGAATCCCAGAACATTGGGGCCGTTGTCGGATTAAACAGGCCGTTAGCATCCATACCGTTATAGGCCGTATTCAAAATTGTCTGAGAATTTCGTTTCGTAAACGACACATCATTGGGTAACAGAAAATGGCGGGCGCTCCCATACCCAACAGCATTTTCCCCCAACGACAGATCAAGCCCATCGGTGTAAGCATTGTTGGGGTGATGACAGGTAGCACAAGCCACGTCTTTACCACCCGACAGAATTGGGTCCCAAAACAAAGCCTTACCCAGAGCAATCTGAGCCTCACCGGTGCTGGCCGTGGTTGAGGTTATGGAGGTAATCGCTGTCGGAAAAGCGGGGTTCACCACATCTGCCTGTTTGGTACAGGCATCCAGGATTGCCATCGTAAACAGGCAAAACGAAGCCATTAATACTCCTAACTCTACGTTTCTTTTTAGTTTCATCTTTTCAAACGACTTCGTGGGTTTAGATTCCAGACAACTAGTTAGTGCATTCAATAGCTGACTGATTCGAAATCGTAGCTTCGTATGTACACAATTCAGTTGTACAGGATTACGACCAACCTTTAGGTTCTGTTGTGCAGCCAGACCGATTAGTGACGAAGGCCCTAAATACTGGGATGAATTCCCGAAATGGTTCGTAAAATGGCCTTCAGATTCTTGCCCTATATATGAAAACAGGTGATTTCAGGCGACAGGATTTGCTATATTTTACTGGACATTACACTTAGCTGTGCTGTATAATACAATCAATCACGCACCCAACTCATGTTATTATGAGAAGATTATTATAGGGGTATCGAGCCTTCAAGGAGACTCAGTTTTCGCAAAAAGGCTAATCAGTTTTAGAGCATAAAACCGCTATATTACTGGTTAGCCTTTTTGCTTTACTCATATTCTGTACTCTAGACTACCAGCTCCCTTTAAGGCCAAATGACATACTGAAAAACAAATTATTCGTCGATCGACGCAGCTAAAATACGTCTCCCTCCGTAACGCCTGATGTACTTGGTTCAACATACTCAACACGTTATGAAAAAGGGATGGATAATTACTCTGGCCGTCGTACTACTTATCGGGGCCGGAGGGTATATAGAATATACCCGATTGCAACACCGAGCCGATTCTCTCAAAGGCTCTGAGGGCAATACCCTCAAACCCCAACTCGAACTAATTCGATTCGACATTACCAACATCAGCGACGATGCCGTCGACTTAACGGTGTACCTACGTATTGAAAATCCATTGCCGATTGGCTTCAAAGCCCATCAGCTGGATTATACGGTCTTCATTGCGAACACGCTCATTGTAAAAGACTCCTACAAAAAAGCTATTCAGATTAAAGCGGGTGACATTTCGTTAGTCAAACTTCCGACTAAGCTGATGGCCAAAACCGCGATGAAGGTTCTGAAGACGCTGGAGCGGAAAGGGATCGACAGCACCGCCTACAAAGTGAATTCGTCGTTTGCACTCGACATACCGATTCTGGGTGAAAAGACGTTCACGGCTACTATTGAACGACACCTACCAACGTTTCACATCCCCCTGGTTAAGATTGAGGATATTGACTTTGGGCCGCTAAAATTGAAACGGACGAATGTTGCTACGAAAGTTGCTATCACCAATAAGAACAGGTTCCCGCTCAACATCACGAATGCGCATTATACGGTTACTATTAACGGAAAAGAACTAGCCGCTGGTGAGCAGGCAGAGCCCATTTTAATTAAGGAACGGGCCGTTACGCCGGTTGTTTTTCCAGTTACAGCCAGACCCGGTAAAACCCTAAGTGTGCTGCCCAAAATGCTGTTCGATAAAAAAGATACACCCTATGAAGTCGCTTTCCGCTGTAAACTGATCGGGCCGAAAAAAGACCCTATGTTACAGGACAGCAAGTTTATAGCGACTATACGAGGCACCCTGGACGATTTTAAGAAGCTGAAAAATAAATAACAAGAGTCGTCTTTTTGTAAGATGGCCATACTCATTATGTATTATCAATTTTCAGCATTGACCACGAATATTTTTTAGGGCTACGCAACCCTTCAATTTGCACCTCCGTATGGTAATCGTTGGCGTAAAAATAAAAACGACTAGCCATGGCAATTACTCAACGACTAGACTGGCATGTTAAAATACGGGATGTTTTGAATATCCTTATTTACTCGGATATTTTTCAATATCCTCTCACCAGAAAAGAAATTTTTGAACGAGGTAAACTAGACGATAATGAGCTGGATATATGTCTTTCAGCTCTCCTCCATGAAGAGCGAATTTTCCTGATCGATGGCTATTATTCACTCCGTAACGATCCAACGCTAATTACGCTCAGGAGTGAGCGTAATGTAAGAGCGAATAATTACATAAAAAAAGCCAGGGTAATCGCAAAAGTACTTGCCAGATTTCCGTTTATAAGAGCCGTATTTTTATCAGGTTCAATTTCCAAAAATTGTGTTGATAAAAAAGGAGATGTTGATTTCTTTATTATCACAGAGTCAAAACGTTTGTGGCTAGCTCAATTTTTTTGTAGTATGTTCAAAAGAACTATATTACTAAATAGAACAAAATACTTTTGCTATAATTATATTATTGACAACAAACATTTATTAATCGATGAGCGTAGTATCTATACTGCTTTTGAGATTAAGACGTTAATCCCGTTGCTGGGTTATGATTACTACAAACGTATGTTAAATGAAAACAGCTGGGCAAGTATTTTTTTTCCAAAATACCCAGTTTCACCAGACAATGATGTAATCCGTAGGCAATCTAAGGTGCAAAAAATTCTAGAATATTTATTAAACAATTCACTGGGAGAGTATATCGATAATTGGTTATTGAATTATTCGTTACGAAAGCGCAAAAAAAGACTTGCTTCTAAGTTTTTCGAAAATCCAGTTTATTACACCAACTTACAAAGACACGTAGCAAAATCGCACACAAATGATCATTATCCTAATATTATAAAAGAGTATCATCAAAAAACTCAGCGATATTAAAGCGTAAAAAAGGGGATAATAGTACAGGCCAATGAATCAGTTTCTGGACTTTCTTGCTAAAACTCATAGCACTTACCTGCATGCAAAAGGTGAGATAGCCACCGAGCATTTGATTAACTGGCTGGACTGTAAACCAGGAGAACGAATTTTAGAGTTTGGCGTAGGAACAGGAGGTACCTTAATTAAGGTCGTATCCAGATATCCACAGACAATATTCTGCGGAGTTGATGCTTCTGATTTAATGATCGATAAAACAAAAAAAAGGCTTGCATTTTGTCACTTAAAAAAGAGCGTTGTCGTTCAGAAAATAGAAAAAAATCAATTGGATTGCTTTGCCGATAATTATTTCGACAAAATCTACATTGAGTCAGTGTTGGGAATTCAGAGTGGAAATGATTTGATGCTTCTTTTAACGCTGTTTGGCAGAATCTTAAAGCCATCTGGAAAGCTATTTCTCAATGAAACTATCTGGTTAAACAGTACAAGTCTGGAGACAGTCGCGCAGTTTAATAAGTTTACCAGAGAAAAATTCGGGATTAATCAAGCCTGTGCCAGTTATCCTTATATAGATGATTGGAAGCGCCTGTTGACGACGAACCAATTTGATATACTGAGAATAGAAAAGGTCGATGCCTTACCTGCTTTTAAGGCAAAATCAACTCTTAACGAAAAGTTATCACTCCTATTTACGTTTCTGGGTCGTGTTTACGGAAAGTTAGCCTTAACCCACTGGTCACAGCGCTTTGAGAAAGCGATCAAATCGGCCCCAACAACACAGCAACTTATGGAAGGGTATCTAATTATGGCCCATAACGCCAAAGCCTCAAGTTAAGCTCATGGTAAAGTACGCTATTGAAAATAAGGCCGCTCAATCAGCATTCACGAAACAGTCTGCCGTTTTTGACCAAACGTATGCCAGCAATAGTATCGTTAGCTACAAACGGGAAAAAATCCGATCTCATGTTGAGAAGTACGTCAAAACTGGTAGCACTATTTTAGAATTAAATGCTGGCACGGGTCAGGATGCTGTTTACTTCGCCCAAAAAGGATACAGCGTACATGCTACCGATATTTCTGAAGGGATGTTGTCTCAACTACAAAAGAAAGTTGATAGGCTGGAATTAGCTGATTTGATCTCACACGAGCAGATTTCTTTCCTTGACCTTGAAAAGCTTACGAACAAAGGACCATTTGAGGCCATTTTTTCAAATTTTGGCGGTTTAAACTGTACGCAATCCCTTGATAAAGTAATAAGCACATTTGCTCCCTTGCTTAAACCGAATGGCTATGTAACGCTGGTCATCATGCCCCCTTTCTGTTTGTGGGAGTTTTTACATGTTGTTAGAGGCCATTTTAAAGTAGCCTTTCGACGTTTATTCGCAAAGAAGGGCGCTAAAGCGCATATTGATGGTGTCCATTTTTTATGCTGGTATTATCCTCCTTCCTATGTTATTAAGCAGTTGAAAAAAGAGTTTGATTTGGTGAGTCTGGAAGGAGTTTGCACAATTGTTCCTCCTTCATATATGGAGGGTTTTCCAGACAAATATCCTGGATTGTGGCAATTCCTGAAACGAGCAGAAGCTAAGTTTAGTACTAAATTTCCGTTCAATAGAATTGGCGATTATTATGCGATAACTCTGCAAAAAAAATCAGTATAGTGTGCAACTGATCAAACTTATGAGTCTTTCGAAATCTATAAGGAAAACATTTGGCAGATGGGTGCTAATTCCAGCTACTAAATACTATTTATCAAAAGAACGGAAAATAGCGTTAGCCGGACTGGAGATAAAGGTTCCTCCCGGCGTTTTTCATCCTACTTTATTTTCAAGTACAAAGTTATTATTAGAGTTCGTAAATAGCCAGCCTGTACTGGGTTTAAAAGTACTGGAATTAGGTGCAGGCTCTGGCTTATTAGCTGTCGACATGGCTAGAAATGGCGCTCTCGTTACAGCATCTGACATTAATCCAATCGCTTGTGCTACTGTCCGGGAAAATGCTCGTATCAACGATGTAGTAGTTAATGTAGTGCATTCTGACTTATTTGATCAGTTTGTTGATCAGTTATTTGACCTAATACTTATTAACCCGCCTTATTACCCAAAAACACCAAAAACAGACGCCGAAAAGGCGTGGTTTTGTGGTGATGATTATGAGTATTTCAAAAAACTATTTTCACAGTTAGCTCATTTTCTATCAAAAACAGGTTATGCGATGATGATTCTTTCAGAAGATTGCAATCTTAAAAAAATTCATCAATTAGCTACTGAAAAAGGATATAAGTGGCAATCATTCTCCACTATAAAAAAGAATGGTGAATGGTATTATTTGGTAAAGTTATCAGTCTAGTTTTAAGCGAGTGCTGGTTACTAAAAGTAAGCGAAATAGATGCCATGAATCAAAAGAATAAAATTATACTTTTCAATCCGCTGGTAACCAAATTCAAAGCCAGAATTCCGCTATCCATATTGCAGGTAGCCGCATCCATTTACGGTAAATACGAGTTTGTTTTAATAGATGGTAACCGAGAAACAGATTCCTGGGGAAAAATAAAAAAATACCTGGACTCCGGCGAATTCAAGTATTTTGGGTGTACTGTAATGCCTGGCCCTCAATTACGACAGGCTATACCGTTTACCAAACAGATTAAAGAGGAATATCCACAGATAACGACTATCTGGGGAGGCTACTTTGCCTCCAACCAGTATAAAGTATGCATGGAGTCGGGCTATGTGGATTATATTATCAATGGCATCGGCGATCTGGCCTTTCCTGCCTTACTTGACGCGCTGGAAAATCAGCTCGATTTGCACCAAATCAATAACCTTATTTTTAAAGTGAAGGACGTGATTGTTAAAACCCATAAAATCACGTCGATTGATATGGATTCCTTACAAACCCTTCCTTATCAGGAGCTTGAGAAATACTACCCCATCCAATCTTATTTAGGCAAAACTTACTTAGGAAAAAAAACCACTTTATACCATAGCAGTTTTGGCTGTCCGTTTACCTGTTCTTTCTGCGGTATAGTTCCCATTTTCGAAGCCCGCTGGAAAGGTATGTCGGCAGATCGACTTTATCAGGACATCAAATACCTGAAAGACCAGTACAAAATCGATTCCGTTGAGTTCTGCGATAATAATTTCTTTGTGTCTGAGAAAAGAATCCGAGCCTTTTGTGAACTCATTGAGCCCGAGAAAATCCAGTGGTGGGGCGAAGCTAGAATTGACACCCTCGATAAATTTTCAGATGATACGCTGGCGCTCATGAGTCGTGCCGGTTGTACAATGATTTTTTTAGGGGCAGAAACGGGAAATGAAGACACGCTCAAGGCCATCGATAAAGGTGGAACGCAGAACGCAGCCCAGATGATTCGTTTTGCCGAACGCCTGGGTCAGTTCAACATTATTCCGGAATATTCCTTTGTCCTGGGCTTTCCCGCGGAGACTCCTCAACAGGTGATGGCCATGATCGATGAAGATATTGAGTTTATCAAAAAGGTAAAACAAGCTAATCCTCATACAGAAATCATCCTGTATGTCTACAGTCCGGTGCTTACGGAAGGCTCTGATTTGTACGAAAAAGTAAAAGCATCAGGCTTTGTGTTTCCGGCAAAACTGGATGACTGGTTAGCGCAGGAATGGAAAGGATTTGATTTACGAAAAAACCCATTGACTCCCTGGCTAACGGCTCCGATGATTGACAAAATCCGAAATTTTGAAGTGGTATTAAATGCGCGTTATCCGACCGTACAAGACGTGAAACTGAGTTCGTTGCAGCGGAAGGCTATTGCTTTTCTATCGAAGGTTAGGTATCAAACCAATTTCTTTCATTTCCCGGTTGAACTGAAACTTCTCCAGCGTTTTTGGCTTCGATACCGTCAGCCCGAAACGGAAGGTGCTACCATGCTATGACCAGTCATACTACGTTGCGCCAGTTCCTGGAGCAAATGCCTACGGCATCGGGCGTTTGGCTGCTTTCAACTTATGTACCCGACCATACACACGAAGAAGTTTATCTACAAGTACGAACAAAGGAAAATCGAGTGCTTAGTGATGAGTTGGTCAGGCAATTACCCGATTTACCTAAGGGCGCACCGCATTACGCTGAATGGCAACTGCGAAAGCAAACAGCTGAGCGCTTTTGTACCGATTTGGCTCAGGTAAAAAAGCCGTTACAAATCCTGGACTTAGGTTGTGGAAATGGCTGGTTCTCAGCCAAACTGGCGAAAATTTCTCAGGTAAGAGTTGTCGGATTAGACCTCAATTTACCCGAATTACAACAGGCACATCGACTCTTCAGTCAAGAAAACTTACTCTTTTGTTACGGTGATATTCTGACGGTATTATTTCAACCCCAAAGTTTCGACAAAGTTGTCTTAAACGCGGCTATTCAGTATTTTCATCCGATTGACCAACTCATTGAAGCTCTTTTTCGGTTGTTAATGCCCGGCGGTGAAATTCATATTCTGGATAGTCCTTTTTACGAAATAGACGAAGTAGAAAATGCCCGGCAAAGGACCGCAGACTACTATCAACAACTGGGCTATCCGGCAATGGCCCGGTTTTATTTTCACCATACATTTCAACGTATTGCCCCCTATTCGCCCGTCTACAAGAATAAAAACGAGTCTTTCTGGAAAAGACTATTTACCAAAAATCAGAACCCTTTTCCCTGGATCATCATTAAAAAAGGAGCCTCTTACTAATCTTTCTTAGTCAGCAGGGCTTTCTTATAAAAATGCCGTAGGCATGTAATCTTTGTAGAAAACGGTCAACCACCCCTTTCAGAACTCCGTAGGAGTGACATAATTGGCCAAGATGTCACTCCTACGGAGTTCTGAAAAGTAATGAGCACCTTTTTACTACAAAGACCCCACCTCTACGAGGTTGTATTTTTTATAAGAAACCCTGTCTTAGTAAGTAAGTAACGACTGATATAGATTGCTGTAGTGCTGGTATTGCGTGCTTAAATCATGATTCTGGCTCCAGGCAATTCCATTGGAACGGAGTTGTTTATACTGATCCGTATTGGCCAATAACTGAAGCACTTTATGAGCTAAATCCTCCGCATCGCCTACGGGCGCTACGACGGTTATGATATTTTCCAAATCAGCAATCAGTCCCACTCGGGTGCCACACACAACAACACCCGAAGCAATGGCTTCATTGACAACAACAGCCTGCGATTCCCATAAGGACGTATGAAGCAAAATATGCGCTTTAGCCAGCCAGTTTCGAAGCTGATGGTTTCGCTGATAGCCATGAAAATGAACCTTATCGCTTATGGCCAACTGGCTCGCTAATGCCTGCATTTCCCCGTGTAGCGTATCGAGTCCAACAATATCCAGCGTAGCGTCAACGGTCTGGCTGATTTTCTGAAACGTACTCAGAAGAGTCGGAATGTCTTTGACCCGGTTAATATTGCCCAGGTAAAGAAACTGGTAAGGCGGACAAACGGGTTTTGAAACAATGGAGAACTGGGCCAAATCAACCCCAAATGGAATAACGACCAGTTTTTTAATGGCCAGCTTTTCGGTTAGTTTCTGCGCATGATGTTGGGTTAGGGCAATAACAACATCGACACGTTTGGCGATTTGTTGAATGATTTTTTTCTTGAGCGAAGACCGGTAGAGGCCATAGTTTATAGTAGGCAGATTGGCCACTTCTCCTCCCATAAACGTAACGGCTGTTTTTATTCCTAACCGTTTACCCATCAACAAAGCCAGTAAGCCAGCCGGATACGCCCAAAAAGCGTGCACAATAGCATATGGTTTTTGGGCATGTTGCTGGATCAGCTTAAAGCCAATATACGCCATTCGGACCAGTGCACTTCTTTTTTCACCAAAAGGCGTTCCTATTAACTGATAGCCTTTCGGCTGGTAGCCCGCATCAATGCGCACCATAGAAAACACCGTCAAATCATACTCCTGAGCAATACGTTCGCATAAGTTGACTAAACAGATTACCCCTTCTGAGCCGATTCCAACCCCAACTCCTCCATAAATGATAATGGCGATACGCTTTTTCGTCATGGATTTGCTAGTAAAGTTTCGCCTATTTCCACAATCATTTCAGCAGAATATCGACTCAGACAAAGCGGAATGGGTCCAAATTGACAATCAGGCTTCATGCAATTTCCACACGCTAAATCATCGGAGGTTAAACTGACAATATGCGTTCCTCCCTGAGAGCTTCTGTTTTTATCTGTCGATCCGATTAAAGCAATAGTGGGTATTTTTTGAGCCCAAGCCATATGCATTAATCCAGAATCTTCGGAGACGACAAGCGTCGCTTTTGATAGGATAACGAAGGCTTCTAGAAGTGTCGTCTTTCCTACCAAATTGATCAAATTCATTCCCAGTTCTTTTTCCAGAAAGGCGGCTTTTTCAGCAATCTTCTGTACGCCCAGTAGTAGAAATTGTGAATTTGGGTATTTTGTCAGCCATATTTTCGCGAAAGAAGCATACTTTTCAAGAGGCCAGTGCCGGCTGGGAAAAGCGCCTGCCGGATTTAAAACAATCAGCTTCTTCTGACCATCCCATCCCTTCTCCTTTAGCTTTTGTAAGCCTAAATCTTTCCTCTTAAGTGGTAAGATTGGATGCTCAAAATACGTCAATAACCCACTCCGCTGAATGGCCGTAAAGTTGCGTTCGGCGGCCGTAAATGGAGTGAATTTTTCAAATTCAGTAAATGCGCTGGGAGCCAGTAACCGACGAATAATCGTTGAATAGGTGTTTGCCTGCAAGTCTAGAACGACATCGTAGCGTTTTAGTAGGAGGCCAGGTAAAATGGCTACCGTTCGAAGCAACTGCCACCCTCGTTTGTGACTGTCTGTAAAGACAATCACATTGTCGACGGCTGTTAAATTTTTAACCAGAGATACCTGACTATCTCTGGTTAAAAAATCAATTTGAGCAGCGGGGTATTGATTCCTGAGCAATTGGACAAATGGAAACGTAATGATCACATCGCCAATGGCTTGCAGACGCATGATCAGGATGCGCCTGGGAGGTTGATCATTGCTCCATTTTTGGGTTCTAACAGATTGGCGCATGTCCAGGTATCAACCCTGAGTTTCTACTTGTAACACGACAAAAGACCAACCTGTTTTGCAGATGACTTGTCAGGCATTATTAATTCGTGTTGGACCTTTACGTCAACTTCGCTTTGAAAAACTCAATTGTACGACTCCAGGCCAGTTCGGCTGCGGCTTTATCATAACGCGGGGTCGTATCGTTATGAAAACCATGGTTGGCATTTGGATAGATGTAAGCGGTGTATTCCTTGTTATTCTTTTTTAGAGCTTCTTCATACGCTGGCCAACCCGCATTCACCCCTTTATCCAGTTCCCCGTACTGTAACAGCAGAGGAGCTTTTATTTTAGGTACATCTTCGGCTGCTGGCTGACCTCCATAAAATGGCACAGCTGCCGCTAAATCGGGAATCCGCACAGCCATCATATTGGCAATCCACCCACCAAAGCAAAAACCAACAACACCAATTTTGCCATTGCAGTCTTTGTCCTTTTTCAGATAGTCGAAGGCAGCTATAAAATCTTCTAACATTTCATTTCTGTCCCGTTTGCTTTGCATCGCACGGCCTTCATCATCAGTACCCGGATAGCCACCTAATGGACTTAACGCATCGGGCGCAATGGAAACAAATCCTGCCAGAGCCGCTCGCCGGGCAACATCGGCAATATGCGGATTCAATCCCCGATTTTCATGAACGACGATAATACCGCCGAGTTTCTTGGTCGTATCCTTAGGCTTCGATAACAACGCTTTGATGGTGCCGCCACCTTTGGGAGATGGATAATTGACATAGTCTGATTGTAGGCGCGGATCATCGGCTTTTACTTGGATGGCACCCTGGTAATCAGGCATTAGAAAACTCATCAAGGAGGCTACAGTAATACCCCCCACGGCATAGGTAGACAGCTTTTGCACAAAGTCACGTCGGTCGATGCGGTTGTGAGCATAATCATCATAGAGGTCAAACACCTCTTGTTTGATATCTTCTTTATGGATGTTGTTGGTTGCCATACGTATGTATCTGAATGTAAGTAATTCCTACTCCTTGTATCTTGATGATTCAACACGCGCTATCACAGCGGTGTCTTTGTGGCTACAATCTTCAGATCCAATGAAAAGGTATCATCGATGATTTTGTCAGCTGCTGTACCAATGATGGCGGCCCGGTACTTAATATCGTAGTCAATTCGATTGACCGTAAGCTTAGCCGTCGCCTGAGCTACATTACCCGCCAGATTTACGGTTGCCGGAAACGTCTGCGGTTTAGTTGTATTTTTAATGGTTAGCTCACCACTAATGGTATAATTGGGTTCGCCGGCTTTGGCGCCCTCAATTGGTTTCACGCTGGTAATTTTAAAGGTCGAGGTTGGGAATTTTTCCACGCCAAAAAAGTCATCTGAGCGCAGGTGGTTGACCAACCGTTCGTTAAACGGATTCGCTTCCCCTTTATCTATATCACGCATCGTAGTCATATCGGCCACGAAGGTGCCGCCCGTGAGTTTGTTGCCCTCCCAGGTCAGTTGGCCTTTAGCTATTTTCACCAGACCATTATGTTCTCCGGTAACTTTTTTGGCGTTCCAGCTGATTGTACTTTGGGCCGGATCAACAGTGTAGGTAGTGGCTTTGGCTAAGGTATGGTGAATAGCAGATTTTTTTGGGATTCCGCTATTGATATTGCCGGTAAGCAGGCTGCTGGTCAAAAATAGGGGGATCAAAGCGGCACCGATAAATAGGCTGTTTTGCATAAATGTACGAACGGATTAAATTAACTAATTTGAGTCTTACCAACTAATTGATTCTCAAGTTAAGAAACATCAGTTGCCAAGGATAGTCAATTTCTCACTCCTTCCTTCAATACGAAAAAAAACATACCTGAATGCCTGATTTTTAGGCCCAAATCGCCTGTTTCTTCAGTCGAATGATAGATCTGGTTGCCCAGATCAGCTTAAAACACCTTGTTCCAATAAGGTTGCAACCTGCGTGGGATACCCAGAAAAGGGCCCCGATGTGCCCACTTTTAAGGAAGCTAATGCCGCACCAAACTCCCCGGCTTCCTGTATATGCCCTCCCTGAACACGCTTCCATAAATAGCCCGCCATGTAGGTATCCCCACAGCCCGTGGCATCAACAACGGCGGTAGGTTTGAAGGCTGGGATTTCATAAAAAGTACCTTCAGAATAAATTAGAGACCCCTCGCTACCGAGTGTTATAATCACTTCCCGCACACCAAGATCAGACAAATATTTAGCCCCGTCCCAGGCATTTTTGCGGCCTGTAACGAGTTCCATTTCAAATTCATTTGCTTTTAGAATACTTACATAGGGGAGCACCTTCTTTTTGCCGGGCCAGTTCTGATACACTACTTTTTTATTCCAGACACGCCGTAAATAGCCCTGTACATCCAGCGAAACCTGCCCTTTTTTTGACAAATCCTTTATCAGTCTTACCGGAATGTCATCGGCGAGCAGTGGTCCCAAGTGAAATACTTTAGCACGTAGGTCGGGCATTTGTGAGACACTGAAAGGAGATGCTTTTCGCAATACCTGTTGCTCCCGATAGTTCTGGTCTTCACTATAGCTGTTCTGAAAGTAAACTGTATGCGTGCTCGGTAAGGTATAAATATCAACGCCCTCTGCCCGTAAATCGTCAACTATATACTGATCCTGTAGCGCCAATGCGGTCACTAACTTATAGTCAACATCCGAATGCAACAGCGTTTTGGAAAAGTAGAATGAGGTTCCACCGGGCATGTATGTCACCGACTGAGAGGTGACAATTTTGTCCAGCGATATATGTCCAATTGTGCAAATGTCTGTCATAAGTGGTGTCTGTCCTTACGCGACAGGTTAAGTTTACTAGTTGAGAATATGTAGTTCAGCACACTTGCTTGATTATCGTTAATGTCCTAATTAATCCCATATTAATCTTATACAACATTGAGGATCACGGCATTACGATGATTTATATCAAGTAGGTTCGTCATTGTAAAAGGGATAAGCCGATTAGAGTTCGTAATGTTCCCCATCATCGAATTATTTAAAACATATAATTTAAACATTTGCTTAAATCATTTGGCAAATATAGTTGACTGACTGTACCTTTGCTCAACAAATTGGAATAATGATGAAATGTGCTAGTTCAACGGAAGAGAAAATTAAGGACGCAGCGAGGAAAGTATTCCTGGAAAAAGGCTTTGAGGGAGCTACCACTCGTGATATTGCCAAGGAAGCCGGGCTGAATTGTGCCTTAATGAATTACTATTTCCGTAGTAAGGAAAAACTCTTCGCAACCGTCTTCGAGGAAATGCTTCAGCTTTTCTTCCAGGGCATGACAACTGTGCTCCACAAGCCTATTAGTCTGAAAGAGAAACTAGTTGAGTTAATCGAGCACGATTTTCAGACGTTCAAGAGCAATCCGAGTCTGTGCATATTTATTCTGAATGAATTGCATCGTGCCCCAGACCATTTGGTGAATATTATACAGGCGGCCAAAACCCAGGCTGCTTTACTCTTTGAGCAGCAACTCAAAGAAGCCATCGATCAGGGTATCGTGCGGCCTGTTAATACGCATCACGTATTAAGTCTATTGCTTTCGAATACTCAATTCATTTTTCTGGGAAAAGCCCTTACCATGAATACCTGGCAAATGAATGAGGATGATTTTAATACCTATGCTGAAGACCATAAACAGCTTATTACTCAAATGATTGTCAACTTTTTATTCATTGCTGACCCCGAGATTGAGCTTAGACAGCACGGCTCGGAATCAGCCGTTTTATCTCACTGATTTACTTAAAGGACTCGCTTTCAGCGACTAAATTCTATAACACAATGCATAAATTAATTGCTACTGGCCTGGGTATTGGCTACATCCGCAAGGGTGGAGGTACAGTAGCTGCCATTGTGTGTTGTGGAATCTGGTATCTGGCACAGTCGGTTCACTATCCATTTTTTGCCCCGATCCTGATTACCATTGGCATTACAGCGGTGGGCATTTGGTCGGCCAATGTGGTTGAAGAGCAATGGGGTAAAGACAGTTATCGCGTCGTTATCGACGAAATAGCGGGCATGTGCCTGAGCTTGTTGTTCATCCCGATTAACGAAAAAAGTCTGCTGGCTGGTCTCGTTTTGTTTCGTCTGTTCGACATCGCGAAACCCTTCGGCATCCGAAAGTTGGAGAAACTGCGTGGGGGCTGGGGCGTCATGTTCGACGATCTGCTTGCCGGGCTTTATGCAAACTTGATCTTACAGGGAGCTCTGGCGCTGAGTATTTTATAAAACGTTATGCAAACATTCCTTAAAGTTCAGGCCACCTCGCTCATAGCTACCGGGATCGACTTTCTAACGACGATTCTTTGTGTGCAATTATGGCAAATCTGGTATTTATCAGCCAGTGTAACGGGCGCTGTTGTTGGTGGACTGGCCAGTTTTATTATCTCAAAAAAATGGGCGTTCGCCGGTAATAACCAGCCCGTTGCGTCGCAGTTTAGCCGGTTTGTTTTGGTTTGGCTCGGCAATGCAGCGGCTAATGCAGCCGGTCTTTATGTGGCCACTCATTTTCTGGACATCCAATATCTACTAGCTAAAACAGCTGTAGGGATTCTGGTGGGTGTCAGTTACAATTATTTTCTGCAAAAAGACTTCGTCTTCACCATGTCATGAACTATTTACTTCACAGCGTATTTTATCGAACAGTCCTGCTTCTGAGCGGGTTGCTGTTTTTGATTTCTGGTTTAACCCGCGCCCAGACGACCACCGTCACTGGAACTATTATTGACGGGGCTACGAATCAGCCCTTACCATTCGCCAACATCGTTTTTGTTGGAACTACCATTGGTACGACCAGTAATGACCGGGGTACGTATACGTTGACCGGGAACGGCAATTACGACAAACTTGCCATCTCATTTCTTGGCTACAAATCGATTACGAAAAGCATTACACCGGGTAAATCGCAGCAGGTTACCGTTCGGTTGGAGCCAGATGCACAGCAGTTGAATGAGGTTGTTATTCGCAAAGGCAAACAGGAACGGTATCGCAATAAAAATAATCCGGCGGTTGAGCTGATTCGAAATGTGATTAGCCACAAAGAGCAGAATCAGATTGGTCATTATGCCTACGCAGCCTATGAGGAATACGACAAGTTGCAATTTTCACTCAGTAGCTTATCCACGAAAGTATCGGATCGAAAGATTTTCCAGAAATATAAGTTTCTGCTAAATAACCGGGATACTACGACTTTGCCGGGTAAGTCACTGCTGCCTGTTTATCTGGAAGAAAAAGTATCGGATGCCTATTACCGCAAAGATCCACAGAAGGAGAAAGTCATTATTAAAGCCAAAAAACGGGTCGATTTTGGTCAGTATTTTGATAGCAATGGACTCAGTCTTTATTTAAACCGGATGTATTCGAAGGTCGATATTTATTCAAATTCGATCTTCTTGATGACCAACCAGTTCCTAAGTCCGATTGCCACGAATGCCCCTCTTTTTTATCAATATTATCTGGCCGATACGCTTACTATTGGCAAGAACAAACTGATCGGCTTGAACTTTGTACCCCGTAATGGAACCGATATGCTGTTCGAAGGAAAGATGTACGTAACGCTAGACAGTAATTATGCGGTACAAAAAATTAACCTGACAGTCAATCCCAAAATCAACCTGAACTGGGTTCGCGACTTGCAGATTCGGCTGCAATTCGAGCAAAATACCGATGGCAAATACTACCTCAACAAAAGTGATATGCTGGCCGACTTTGGGCTTAGTAAAGGCGGCAAGGGTGGCGGTATTTTCGGTCAGCGAACCCTGTCTTATCGAAACTATAAAACGGACGAAGCACACATCGATAGTTTTTATGATGGTCAGCCACAAGTAGTAGAAGCCGACGCCGATAAGAAACCGGATCAGTTCTGGCTGGTTAGTCGACATGATTCTCTTTCGGCTGCCGAATCGAAGATCTACACCAACATTGATAGCTTAAAACGAATGCCCTCGTTTCGGCGAACGATGGAGGCTTTAACGTTCCTGTTGGCTGGTTATAAATCATTCGGGCCTTTTGAGATGGGACCAGCCAATACGTTCTATAGCTTCAACCCGGTTGAGGGCTTTCGGCTACGATTGGGTGGACGTACCACACCTGAGCTGAGTAAACGGTACTACGCCGAAACGTATGCTGCATATGGGTTCAAAGACCAACGCTGGAAGTATTTTTTGAGTGGAACGTATTCCATTAATAATAAGACGATTTACCAGTTTCCACAAAACTACGTTCGGGCCAGTTTCCAGCGCGATACAAAAATTCCAGGGCAGGAGCTTCAATTTGTGCAGGAAGACAACTTTCTGCTGTCGTTCAAACGCGGTGTTAACGACAAATGGCTGTACAACGATACCTGGCGCATTGACTATGTTCACGAATTTGAAAACCATTTTTCATACAACATCGGCTTTAAAAACTGGCAACAATCGCCAGCAGGAGCTTTGCAGTTTAAACAACCTGAAGAAAATGACAGCGCCCCCTCACATACGTTAACCACTACAGAATTCTCGGTGGAAGCCCGCTGGGCACCCAATGAACAGTTCTATCAGGGCAAGATTTACCGGGTGCCCATTGTAGGGCGTTATCCGGTCTATACGCTGCGCTTTACGGCTGGGGTGAAAGGGTTACTCAACAGTACCTATAATTACCAAAACCTGACTGGAAGCATTAGTAAACGCTTCTATCTGTCGCAACTGGGTTATACCAACGTAGCCGTACAGGGAGGCTATATTTTCGGCCAGGTACCTTTCCCACTCCTGACTATTCACCGGGCCAACCAGACATACGCCTATCAATTGAATTCGTATAACCTGATGAATTTTCTGGAATTCGTCAGTGACCACTATGCCAGTGTAAACATTGATCACTCATTTAATGGGTTCTTCTTCAATAAAATCCCATTGTTTAAGAAACTGAAATGGCGGGAGGCCATTTCATTCAAAGCGCTTTATGGCGGTTTACGAAGCCAAAATGATCCGCAGCAGAACCCCTCCTTATACGAGTTCCCGACCAATGCATCGGGTGTACTTACAACGTACACCTTAAACAAAACGCCTTATATCGAAGCAAGTGCGGGCGTCGCCAATGTGCTGAAGTTTTTCCGGATTGATCTGGTTAAACGACTTAATTATTTAGATCATCCAAATGTATCGCAATGGGGTATCCGTGCCCGCGCCACGTTTGATTTTTAACACAATACGCCTACTTACTATGGAACAGGCACTTACATTCAGAACTAGAGTTCAATTAGGAATATATACCGTCATCAATCCTTTTGTCAGATTGCTGATCCGGTTAGGGCTAACGCCCAATATGGTTACGGTCATTGGTCTTGTCTTAAATATTGGCGTTGCCGTAATCTTCATTCTGGGGGCCCAGCAGGGTAACCGGGGCGATTTAAGTTACATTGGCTGGGCTGGTGCGCTGGTGCTTTTTGCGGGTTTATTTGATATGCTCGATGGCCAGGTAGCGCGACTAGGCAAGATGAGTTCCCTGTCCGGAGCGCTAATCGATTCGGTACTGGATCGGTATAGTGAATTGATCATGTTTCTGGGCATTTGTTATTACCTGATTGCCCATCACTACTTTTTCGGTTCGCTGTTTGCCTTTATTGCGCTGATTGGTTCCATGATGGTGAGCTATACCCGCGCTCGTGCCGAAGGATTGGGCATCGAGAGCAAAGGTGGGCTTATGCAACGTCCCGAACGAGTCATTACCATTGGGGTATCAGCATTGGCTTGTGGCTGTTTTGCTCCTTTGCTTGGTCCCGATTTTAAAATCTTTGTGCCAGGTATTCCTGTGCACGTTTTTGAAACGATGTCGATTTTTACATTACCCCTTACGATCATGGCTTTCATGACTAACTGGACGGCTTATAATCGGCTGATGGATGCTAAAAAAGCGCTCGATCAGAAAGAAAAATCGACCGTCCGACCAACCGCCCTGGTCATGGCATTTTTAGTGCTGGCCACTTCGCTCGGGCAGCCAGTTACAGCGAAAGGCGTATCTGGCGACAAGCCTCAAAAGAATAAAGTAGTCACGAGTTTTCCGGTGCCTCAAAACGTACCGAATCAGTTATTTTACCTTCAGCGCGATCCTAATACGAACACGATTATCTGTGCTTTGAATCTAAAAAACGGGAAACTGGACAAGCAAGACCCAGTTCATGTTTTCTGGATTCGCTATACCGAACAGAACCAACAGGAGGAGCTTTCCTATATTCAGCGGACGTTTGCGTATGGTATTAAAGCGCGGCCTCTGTCAAACGAAGAATACGAGCTGAACTTTGTGTCGTACAAGAAATTTCCCCTTCGTCTGGTCAAATCGGAGCAAGATTCAGGCTACTATGTATATGCTACTGTAAATCAGAAAAAGGTGATTTTAAAACGCCTTTACCTTCATATTGAAGGTGGTACGTTTTGGGCGCCAAACGTAAAATATATTCAGGTAGAAGGCACTAACGCGTCTACTGGTGAAAATATGGTTGAACGGATTATGGTCTGATTCCGTACTTGTTTACTACTAAAATGATCACAAATTCATCAATTGCCAGCCCATCTCTTTATAAACAGATTCTAACACTAAGCCTGATCTCACTGACCTATCTGCTGCTATCCTTTATGCTGATTGGCTTCAAGTCGGACCAGTTGGTGTTGATTGGCTTAGTGAATGGATTGTATTTTGCCTCCGACCAAAGCCGTAAGTTTCTGATCGGCTTTTCGATTTTCATTGTGTACTGGATCGTGTTCGATTACATGAAAGCGTTTCCGAATTATCGATACAATGATGTACACATAGAATCACTATATCGACTGGAAAAGAAGCTTTTCGGCATTTCGTACGGCTCGTCGATTCTGACGCCTAATGAATACTGGCTGGCTCATCGAACTACGCTACTAAACGTATTGACCGGGTTGTTTTATGTTAGCTGGATTCCTATCCCGCTCTTATTCGCTACGTATCTTTTTATCAAAAACAGGCCTGCGTTCTATCCCCTGGCGCTGACATTTGTGCTGGTCAATCTGCTGGGTTTTGTGATCTACTATGTTTATCCGGCGGCTCCGCCCTGGTATATACAGGCCTATGGCTTTACGTTTCATCCGCAAACACCGGGCAATACCGCTGGTTTGGCCAATTTTGACCAGTATTTTGGTATCTCGCTCTTCCACTCTATTTACACTAAAAGCTCGAATGTGTTTGCCGCCATGCCTTCGCTGCACTCGTCTTATCCGGTGATTGTTCTGTACTACGGCCTAAAAAACAAAATGGGTCTGGTCAATTTATTCTTTGCCATTGTGATGGTAGGTATTTGGTTTTCAGCCGTCTACACAAGTCACCATTATGTGTTGGACGTATTGGCCGGTATTACCTGCGCTGTAGTCGGTATTACGCTGTTTAATCAGATGTCCAAAACACGCTGGCTAACTGCTTTTAGTCAGCAAATGGTTGCTTTGACGGCTTAACAGACGTTAGGAATTGCGTAAGCGTAAGCTATGGATTTGCTCTGGTTATACTAAAAAAGAAGCTTGACAGGGTCAAGCTTCTTTAACCAACCTAATCTTCAAGGTAGATAAATCAGGGGTTGTAACCCTAACTAACCTACCTATCTATATAGTGAGCTTATGCATCGGTATATACCCTCTCATAAGAGAAAATTATAATAAGATCTTCTTATTTGTATAGTCAGGGTTGGCGTACGAAAACGAATTGCCACTCGCAGTAGTTGACTTACTATCCTCTAATCTTCAACTAAAAAAGACTGGTATGAATGAGGTCTTAATGACATCCTCCATGTATCGAATACTACTTGTAAGTGTTGGCATTTTACTGAACCTACCTATTTATTCGTCCGCTCAAACTGGTGAGATCGTCTATAAGACGTACTGTGCCGGCTGTCATGGTGCACAATTACAAGGCAGTGTGGCACCGGCTCTACTAAAAAAAGACTGGAAACATGGTGGAGACCGAAATTCAATCCTGAAAACAATACGAAACGGAATTCCCTCTACCGAGATGATCAAGTGGGAGGGTGTCCTTTCGGCAAAGCAGATCGAGGACGTTACTGACTTTATTCTCAAGGCCCAGACTTCGCCAGAGATCGTCAGTAAGATTGAGTTACCACTCGATATAACCACGAAACTCTACTCCCTCAAGATAGAAAAGCTCATTACAGAGGGAATTAAAGGACCCTGGGGGATTGAGTTTGTCGATGCGAATCATGCGCTAATCACGGGGAAGTTTGGGGATCTTTACTGGATGGTGAACGGGAAACTTGATACCCGACCCATAACCGGCCTGCCCAAAACGTATGCCTATGATATGGTTGGGGGAATGATGGATTTGGCACTGGACCCTGCTTATTCAAAAAACGGCTGGATTTACCTGGCTTTTAGTCATAATTCAAAAAACAGCACCGACAAAACGATGCCCGGCATGACCAAGATTGTCCGGGGTAAAGTTCAGAATCATCAATGGATTGACGAGCAAACGTTATTTCAGGTAAATGACTCCCTGCAAGTAAGCGGTGGCACGCGGTGGGGATGCCGCCTACTGTTTGATAAACAAGGGTTTCTCTATTTTACGATTGGGGATATGAATCGCGCCCAGGATTCACAAATTCTGTCAAGACCTTCCGGCAAAGTTTATCGCATCAATAGCGATGGATCGATTCCGAAAGATAATCCTCTTTATGGAAAAGAAAATGATTTACAGGCTATCTACAGCTGGGGTAACCGAAACGTGGAGGGGCTGGCGCAGCATCCGGTAACGGGCGTACTGTATGCGAGTGAACATGGCCCACAAGGGGGCGATGAATTGAATATTCTGAAGAAGGGAGCCAACTATGGATGGCCAGTTATCACCTACGGCATTGACTATAATGGGAGCATTATCTCTAAGGAAACGCAGAAAGAAGGCATGGAGCAGCCCATTACCTATTGGACTCCATCTATTGCCGTATGCCCTATTGAATTTGTAACCAGCCCTCAGTTTGCAAAGTGGAAAAATAACCTGCTTGTTGGCGCTCTCAAGTTTGAAGAAATCCGACGACTGGTTATTGACCGCGATCAGGTTATTGAACAGGAGATTTTACTGAAAGGATATGGTCGCATACGCGATTTAAAGATTGGGCCAGATGGCGCTTTATACGTGCTGACCAATACACCGGATGCCCTGTTGCGGATTACACCCAAGTGAAGCACGGGCAAGCTGGAATGTAAGTTTACAGTAGCCCTCAACTAGCTGGTAGCCAAATGGCGATCATAGCCTGCCTGAATCAATGCTTCATAGGCCGCCCATACCTCAGTCGGGATAGGTTGAGGTATCTGAAAACCCTTCTCGGGATAAAGTTGTATTCGTTGCAGGTCTCCCACCATGATACTAATCACATCATCGGGAGTCAGTGCGGGGTTCGTATATTGACTTAAATACGTGTCAAACGAATCCTGGGGTGAGGTAACAAGTACGTCTTTTCCAGGCCACACTTTTTTGAAAGTGGCAAAGCTCCGACGTTCCATATAGGGTTTTTGAACCACGATAAACCGCTCTATCTCCAGCTGATGTTGTTCCAGCAACTGTTTGGTAAACAGCACATTTTCACCTGTATTACTGGATTGGTTTTCAATCAGGATCTGCTGGGCTGGTACGCCCATATCCAGCGCAATTCGTGCAAATAACTCCGCTTCGGGTTCCGACCACATGTGCCGGGTAATAACTCCCAATCCGCCCGAGAATATAAGTAAGGGTGCCCAGCCTTCTAAAAATAGCTCCGCCCCTCGTTGGGCTACCCGCAGGTCATGACTACAAAGTACTAAAATGGCATCTGCTTTGGTCAGTGAATGATTCAGGTGATGATACTCCCAAAGTGTGAGGGCCTGCTGGCGTATATGATCAGTCATTTCGGTCAATTCAGATTCAATACTATTTGTCGGCAAAATTCTGTCAGTTACCAATAAAATCCTACCAGTTATAAGCTCTCATTTCATTAGCGCTCGCCAATCTGCCAAGTTTGTATCGGCAAAACGAAAACGCCACAGGAGACGCTGAAAACCTACTAGAGTAAGCAACAAATCAAACAACAAGTAATCAAATTAAAATCATGAAAAAGCAAGTTTCGAAAATCACCCTGAAAACCGACACCATCGTTTCTTTATCAAAAGCACAGGCGCAAAACGTAGTTGGTGGTGCAAAGTGTAACTCACGCTCAAACTGCAGCACTGCTATTTGCAGTCTCTAATTGTAGCTTGTACCCACGAGCTTTAGCCCGTGTTATTGTTATAGTCCATATACGGGCTAAAGCCCGTGGGTACAGGATAACGTGTTCCGCTAGAAAATGAAGGAGTTTTATTCAGTTAAAACTCCTTCATTTTTTCCAGCCCTTCTCAATACCGATCACTACAACTCTTTATGAAAACGACTACGTTCGAAACGGCTTTTGTCCGGATTCCAGTTGCCGGTTTTGCCGCCATCGACGAGCTCGACTGGTCTAAACTGAGCCAGCAACTTCAACACCCGGCCTTTCTGGAAGCACTTTATGTAGCGTCTCCAGCGTTGTACGAAGAAGCCATTCACCTCGATTTCGGTCGTCAGCCCGACGAAAAAACGCGTCGGATTATCTATCCCCTCCTTAAATACTTATCCCGATACGCTACGCGCTGTACCCCCTTTGGACTATTCGGCGGTTTCGCTACGGTGCCCATTGAGACAACACCAACGAATATACGTATAGCTGATACCGGTAGATTAAAACGAGTGGTTCGACTCGATATGAACTACCTCTGTGCCCTGGCTCAGGATTTGGAAAAACACCCCGATGTGAAACCACATCTGCACTTTTTTCCGAATTCCAGTCTGTACGAAGTAGCGAATCAATATCGCTACGTTGTCTATCGCTACGACGAGAGTGGCCAGCGCATGCACCACCTTAGCAGTGCCGAAAAGAGTGATTATCTGGCCTGTTTATTTCAAAAAGCTCAGTCGGGCGTTTCCATAAATGACCTGGCCCGTGAGCTGGTATCCGACGAGATTAGTTTGGAAGATGCCCACGATTTTGTAGAATCGGTCATTGATGCCCAGTTACTGGTTAGTGAGCTGGAACCATCGCTGACAGGAGCTGATTTTTTAGTGCAAATTCTGACCTTTCTGGAAACGATTGGTCGCCAACACCCTTCTGCCGAGCTGCTGCATATCGTGGCTTTGTTGCAGAAGGTTTATGTTGATCTGAAAACTATCGAAACGCAGGAGCAACAGCCCTCGATTGAAGCACTGAGTCAGGTAGAGCAGACGCTGGGTCAACTAGCCACGCCGTTCGACCGGAAAGTGCTGTTTCAGATTGATACCTACCTTCCTACGCTCTCCGGCCAGTTAAACCGGGGACTCATCAATAAATTGATTGCCAGGATTCCAACGCTCCTCAAACTGACCCCTCAACGAGACGGAGCGTTGGCTGATTTTCGACGGCGTTTTGTCGACAAATATGAGGATGAAGAGATTCCTCTGGTCATTGCGCTGGACCCTGAAATGGGGATCGGTTTTCCGGGTGGTGGCGATCCGCTTGATACGTCTCCGCTGGTAGAAGGCATTACCGCTGGAAAAACGACAGAGGCCAAACGTAGCTGGACAATCGAGCCAGAGCAAGCGTATCTGTTCCAAAAAGTAGCCGAAGCGCAACTCAATCGGGCGTATCAGATTACCATCGCCGAAGACGAATTAGCGGCCTTGCCCCTACCGTCGGGACATACTAATCTGCCCCCAACCAATGCTGCTCTTTTTTCGGTAATCCGCGAAAACGGTCGGGAAGCATTTGTACTGAATAGTGTCAGTGGAGCGACGGGAGCCATGTTGTTAGGTCGTTTTGGGCATACTGATCCAACCGTGCTGAATTTACTGCATCAAATTAGCGAGGCTGAAGATCAGGTCTGGCCCGATGTCATTTTCGCCGATATTGTTCATTTACCCGAAGCGCGCACCGGCAATATCATCATCCGGCCGCAATTAAAAACCTATCAGATTCCGTATCTGGGCAAAGCCTCTGTTGATCGTGATCATCAGCTTCCGGTAACAGATTTGATGATTTGCGTACGGAACGATCAGATTGTGTTACGGTCGCAATCACTTAATAAAATCATTGTACCCAGGCTGGCCAACGCCCACAATTATTCGCATCTCGACTCGCTGGATATTTACCACTTTCTGTGCGCGTTGCAGGAGCAATCCATTCGCCCGTTCATGGGGGTAGGGCTGCATGGCGCAACGTCGATGTTTGTTTTTGTGCCACGCATTGTGCTCGATACGATAATTCTGTCCGAGGCTCACTGGAACTGTCAGGCACAGCATGTGAAACCGCTGATTGCAGCCTTAAAACAAAACGAATGGCCTGCACTACGTAGTGAAATTGAGCGCTGGCGGGCGCAATATGGCATTCCGCGTCACATTTGCCTGGTCGATTATGACAACGAGTTATACGTCGATCTGGAAAATCAGTGGCTGTCTGAAATGTTTGTCAACGAAATTAAATCCAAGTCCACGTTCACGGTTAAGGAATTCCTGTATCGGGCCGATAATGCCGTTGTGCAATCGGACGGAAACTGGCATACCAATCAGTTTGTCGTGGCATTCAAAAACGAGTCGGAAGCGATTCATCCGCAACTCCGGCTGGCTACTGAACGACCCCGATTGCAGGTTACACGCAAGTTTCTCACGGGCTCAGACTGGCTTTATTACAAGATTTATACAGGCATCAAAACCGCTGATAGTCTACTGACGAATGTCCTGTATCCGATGGCACAACGTTTTGACAGACAAGGTTGGATCGATAAATTTTTCTTTATTCGTTACGGTGATCCCGAAGGACATATCCGCATTCGTTTCCATCTGAGACATTCATCTTTTCTGAGTGATGTTGTCCAGGAAATACACGATAGTCTGCTGCCATTTCTGGAAAACAAGAGCGTTACCTCCGTGGTGAATGACACCTATAATCGGGAACTGGAGCGCTATGGCGCCAACTCAATCGACGCCGTTGAAAACTACTTTCACGTAGATAGTCAGGCGATTATGCAATTTCTGAACCTGATTGAAGGAGCCGAAGGCGAAGAGTGCCGGTGGCGATTCGGAATGAAACTGACCGATACACTACTGACCGATTTTGGCTTCGATTTGAAAGCCAGGCTAGACTTCGCTGAACTTCAGGCGGCCAACTTTGGGCGGGAGTTTGGCTACAATACAAGCCTGAAAAAGCAACTCGATACCCGCTACAAGGAAATTGAATCGGCCATCAACGAACTCCTCGCTGAAACCAATGATGATTACGCATTTTTATACGAACTGAATCAGCAACGGCAGGCAGCATTACGTCCATTTGTCAGCCTGATTATGAAGCTGGACGAACGGGGAGAACTGGCAATTCCACTACGTTCGCTGCTGGCCAGCCTGATCCATATGACCACCAACCGACTCTTTATGGGGCGGCAGCGGTTCGTGGAATATTCCATTTACTATCACCTGCACAAACAGTATCGGACTGAATATGGCCGGACCGTATTGGCTCGCAGAAAATCAATGCCGGAAGCTCTCGTCTGCTAAACCCACAACGATGAAAAACGTATTCAAGACGGTGTTAGGTGGTAAGGTGAGTCCTTATGCGTTGATCGACCGGTTTCCGCATATCGAGCAGGGAGGAAGCATGGATTGCGGCCCGACCTGCCTGGCCATGATTTTTAAGCATTATGGTTCTCAGGATGTGCGGCAATTGCTGACGAAACTGAGCGAAATAACGACCGAAGGCAGTAGTCTATACGATTTGATGGAAGTGGCCGAAAGTTTCGGTTTTAAGACCGAAGGCTACGAACTGGATTATCCGTATCTGCAACAGATTCAGTTGCCGTGCATCGCCCATTACGAAGGCCAGCATTTTGTGGTTGTCTATGAGTCTACCGATGCCTACGTGCGCGTATCCGATCCGGCTTTTGGCAAAACCCGTTACACCCGAGAAGAATTTGAGAACAAGTGGGGTGGCATTGTGCTGGAAGTAAAACCAACCGAAAAATTCTACCAAGGCACTGACTTACAGGAAGCCGCCCAGCAACAACAGAAGCAAAAAGCGTCCATCTTCCGGCAGCTGTACCTGCCTATTCTAAAAGAGGGCAAACGGTCGCTGTTCGAAGTTTTTCTGTTTTCGCTGGTACTGGAACTGGTTGGCCTGGTGTTGCCGCTGTTCACGCAAACCATGCTCGACAACGTGCTGATCAACCAGAATCGCAAGTTGCTGGTGGGCATTCTGGCGGGGCTGTTGCTGGTTTTTGTAGTTCAGGTCGTGTTGACTTACTCCCGCTCTATGCTGATGATGCATTACCGCTTTCGGTTCGAGACCGAATTCATGGGCAAGTTTTTCGAGCGATTGATTTCGTTGAAACAAACCTACTATGACAACCGCAAGCGGGAAGAATTTATGTCGCGGTTTCAGGAAGGAATTAGCATTCGCCAACTAACTAATCCGATTATTATTCAGCAGTTTCTGGACGTTGTGTTCATGCTGATTTACTTCCCGATCCTGTTCAATTTCAATGTACAGTTAGGCACCATTGCATTGTGCTGTTTCATGGCCTACGGCCTGACAACAATCTATTTTATCCCGATTGTTAAGAACCTTCGGGCGAAAGTATACCATAAAAATCAGGCCTCCTTAGGTGGTTTTATGGATACACTGCTGGGCATAAAAACGGTCAAATTGCTATCCATCGAGCGGTACAAACAGGTTCGCTGGAAGCAACTCCACCGGGAGTCGATCAACTCTGTGATGGCCGATGAGGAGAAGCAGATTCTGATCAATTCGATGCAGCGACTTATTTTTATCTTCAGCCAGATTGCCGTCTATTGGGTAGGTGCGTACCAGATTTTTACGGGCCAGTTAAGCATCGGACAATACATGGCGTTCACGGCCATTTTCATGATCCTGATGAATTCGGTCAACAGTGTCAGCATGCTCTGGATGATGGTGACCCAGCTCAGTGTGAGCTTCGATAAAGTGAACGAGATTTTTCTGGAAGAGCCGGAAAAGGCCGATGTGCAACAGCAAACGTCCCATTTTTCGAATGGGCCTATTCGCTTCAATAATGTTTCCTTTCGCTACCATCAGAAGGATTCAAAATACGTTCTGAAGAACCTGAACTGCGAGATTCGACCGGGCGAACGTATCGGTATTGTGGGACGCAACGGCACGGGTAAATCGACCTTTGTCAAACTGCTCATGAACCTCTATCCGCAGTATGAAGGCCAGATAATTTGCGGAGATACCGAACTGCGCGACATTCATCCGAAAGTGCTACGTAAGCATGTTCACCTGTTTCCGCAGGATACTTATGTTTTCAACGATACAATCAAAGAAAACATCCGTTGCGCCAATCTGGCGGCATCGACAGAACGCATTGTTGAAGCGGCTCAACTGGCCGATTTGCACCAGTTTGTCAAATCGAATCACATGGGTTACAACCACATGATCGGTAGTTTCGGTAGTAATCTGTCTGGAGGGCAGGTGTTAAAAATCGGTTTTGCCCGGTTGTTTGTCGCCGATCAACCCGACATTATTATTCTGGACGAAGCCAGTAGTGCGCTGGACGTAGAAACCGAGCGTCGAATATTAGACAATGTGTACGAGCAGTTTAAAGGCAAGACAATCATCTCGATCGCCCATCGACTGCATACGCTCAAAAACGTTGACCGGATTCTGGTCTTCGACAGCGGCACCATTGCCGAACAGGGAAATCACGCAGAATTGATTGATAAACAAGGCATTTACTACGACTTCATCAAAACCTACATTGACTACTAGGTGATGTATAATACATCATACATCCTATATCATACGTCTTATACCTATGAATGCGCTGTTAGCTGAGTTGGACGAAAAGCAGTACGAAGACTTATACCACGTTGATGATGCTCCCCTGGCCGATGTACGTCAGCGTGTGCTGAGTCGACTGGCATGGTGGTCGGTTGTACTGGTTATAATCGGTGCGGGAATGGGATTGACGATCCGGTTTCCGGATATGATTCAGGTGCCTTTTGTGGTGAAATCGGAAGTAGCAGAAGCGATGTATCGATTCCCTTCGACCATGTACGTTGAGCAAACGTTTGTTAAAGTGGGGCAGCACGTAGAAGCCGGAACACCATTGCTGGAAGTAAGCGCTCCTGACGTAGCTGCGCTGGTCGATGAATTTTCGATAGCCGGCACCAAACTAGCTCAATACCAGCAATTCAAGACGGCATCGACGGGCAACGAACGCCAAATGCTTGCACTGAGCAGCGTACAACTTCAGGAAGACATCCGGCTGAAAGAAATGCAGCTCGACGTATTGCAAACGAAGTGGACATCGGAGTCGGTTAAATTGCAGTACGAGCAACAGGAAGCACAGCGATTATTCAAGGTCAATCAGGGATTTTACCGCGACGGCGACATCAGTCGCAATGATTTAAACGGGTTTGAAGCGGCCCAGTTAAGAGCCCAATATGCCTATCAGACAGCCGCGCAGAATTTCCGGCAGGACGAACGCGCACTGCGGCAGCAGATTAAGTCAAACAGGCTGGAAATTAGCAGTATAAGTCAAAAATCAACCAAAACAGGTACCGATTTTCAGGCAGAGGGTGCTCTTCTTCGTAGTTCGCTGGAGGCCATTCGGAAACGTATTCAGGGGCGATTTGGCGCGTTTGCGGTAACATCAGACAATCACCTGATTTTGAAAGCCGAGCGGACGGGCACGGTATCGTTTGTCTTTAATGGGGAAAAAGAAGCTGCACCAGGCGCAACGGTCCTCAAGATGATTTATAAACAGGCTCCTTTTTACGCATCTACTCAGGTGAATTCGTCGCGCATTGGTCAGGTTAAAACCGGGCAGGCGGTGGTACTGAAACTAGATGCTTATCCAGTGTACGAATGGGGAACTGTACAGGGTACGATCAGCCAGGTATCGCTCACCCCCGATGAAAAAGGCATGTTTACCATTCAGATTCAATTGACCGATTATCAGCGCCTTGCCAATAAAGTTCGCATAGGTATGCAGGGCCAGGGTAATATCGTCTTTGCCGATCGAACACTGGCCGACTACACCTTCCGCAAATTCCGCAAGGTAACGACAGAGCTGACGCAGTAGATTCAACTAACATACTACGATGAACAACGACCTTATAATTGACCAGCAAACCAGTGTTGAAACCCTGTTGCACAGAATTTACAAACACGTAGCCGAGCAACCCGTTGATGAATCGGTTTCGTTGCTGGACGGCCAGGCGGGATTCGCCCTGTTTGAAAGTTACTACCACCGCCATTTCGGGATTAACGATACCAGTCGGGTGTGGGATCGTCTGGGTGCCAGTATCGACGCGATTAGCTCCGGTAAGGTTGTCCATACGTTCGGAAGTGGTATTACGGGTATTGCCTGGAGCCTCTTGCACTTAGCCAATAATGGATTTCTAGACGATAGTGAAGACGATCCTCAGGAGATTATTGCCGCGCTCGATGAACCCTTATTCATGCTATCAATGGATAATCTGAGTGTCGGTGACTTCGATTACCTGCACGGAGGTTTAGGTGCCTGTTTGTACTTTCTGGAACGTCGGCCCACGCCCGAAATAGATGCTTATCTCACGAAATTAGTCGCTCAATTAGAGGCAATAGCAGTCAAAAAAGACAACGGCGGTACAACCTGGGTGTTCACGAATTTTGGGCAACGCAAACCCGGCGATCTAATCGATTACAACATTGGTCTATCGCACGGAACGGCGAGTATTGTTGCCATTCTTTGCCTGCTGTATAACCGGGGCTACGCCCAGTCGACATGCGCCCGATTAATTGAAGGCACATTGAACTGGATGTGGAGTTGCCGCAATAAGCAGAACATTGCGGTATTTCCAAGTCGCGTCCTCGACGAGCCAAGGGATGAATTCAGTCGTTTGGGGTGGTGTTATGGCGATTTAGGTATTGCCAATGCGTTCGGAATGGCGGGAGAAACCCTACGAAATGACCACTGGAAACAGATTGCAGACTATACGCTTCTGAAAACACCCTCGCGTCGAAGCCGAAAAGATACATCCATTTCAGACGCAGGATTTTGTCACGGCTCAGCAGGGGCTTCCTATCTATATTCCCGATATGCCACTCGCTATCAGGCTCCGGCTTTGGAAGAAGCCTCTCAGTATTGGCTAGACGATACCTTGAGCCGAGCAGCACCCACTTACGAAAAGGACATTTTTCTGGCCCACTCCCGCATCAATGGAGCCGATTTGTACCATCCTAATCTGGGACTTTTAGAGGGCGAATCGGGGATAGGGCTCGCCTTATTAACCCACCTGGGCGCTAGTCCTGCCTGGGAGCGACTCTTCTTACTATCCTAATGTAAACGACAATTTGACTAACCAGTTCTTTACTAGGTTTATCATTCGACCGGCGCAAACAATACCAAATAAACAGAACATTAAACTAACGTAAATCAAGGATTAGGGAACCAACACCTACGAATTTCCATGGCCAACTCATTAATTGATCATTTGTGCCTTCACAGTTGCCCCATCAGCAAGATCTTCACTGGCCGACCTAATGACAATATCGCCTGGCTTCAAGTCACCAAAAATCTGCGTCTGCCCACCCGAATCATCCCCTTTTTGCACCGTTATCTTAACCACTTTACCCGCTATGAGTTTCAACACATAAGTGCGATCTAACGTACTGATCACTGCCGATTTAGGCACGTATAAACTACCCTGAACGGAGGAATTAACGGGCAATCTTGCCGAAGCAAACATACCAGGCTTTAGCTTTCCATACTTATTTTGAAAATCAATTTCGATGAGCTCAGAGCGAGTTTCGGGTCGTACATTATTGGCGATCCGATTGATGTGACCAGTGAATGTTTGATTTGGAAAGCTACGCACTGAAAATTGGACTGGATTTCCCCGGCGAATATCCCCTAAATAAGCTTCCGGCACGGCAAGTCGCAATCGAAGCCTATCCAGCTGTTTGATCTTTAGCATGGGCACACCATTCTGTCCACCCGGCCCTACAAATGCACCGGGCGATAGTCTCCGATCAGTAATGACACCTGTGAAGGGAGCTGTTATTTTCAGGTAACTGACCAGTTGTTCAACGGAGTTATAATGGGCGTTGGCAGCTACTACGGCTAAACTATCGGAGACGGCTTTAGTACGGGAAACATCCAGGTCAACGGGAGAGATGGCACCCAGCGTGCGACTGGTACGCAGGACTCGCAGAAAGGTTCCTTTGCTGGCGCCATAAACGGCTTCGGCCGCTTTCACCTTCGAGTAGGCTTCTGTCAAATTAGCCGTTAGCTCCGGGGCTTCCAGTTCGGCCAATACTTGTCCTTTTTTTACCTGATCACCAATATCGACGTGTAACGCTTTGACGTAACTGCTAACCCGTGGATACAGGTCGGTTTCATAATAACTTTCCAATTCACCCGGTAGGTTTAGCTCAGAAGTAGGCCGTGAAGCAGTAACCTTGACGGTTTCATAGTGGATTTCTTCCTCAACCGGGGTTTCGTCCATATGACTCTTTTCGGCCGACGAATTACCGCACTGACTCAATAAAAAGCCGGTACTGATCAAGACAACCAGACTTATACTACATTTATTAAACGAATATGCATTCATAATTTTAATGGCTAATTAGTAGATAAGGCTTGCTTCAGACACTTCGGAAACGGCCAATGGCGTGCCATCATAGACGGTACTTGTGGGATCATCCGGGTCAAGGGATGGAGAGTCAAAGTCTGTCTTCCGTTGAACGGCGGCAAACACAACGGGGAGGATCAATAAAGCAGCTATAGTCGAGAAGAACAGCCCTCCAATAACGGCCCGACCTAGTGGAGCTGTTTGTTCGCCCGACTCACCCAGGCCGCTGGCCATTGGAATCATACCAGCAATCATAGCCAGAGCCGTCATCAAAATAGGCCTTAACCGGGCAGCACCCGCTACACGGGCAGCAGCCCTGGCGTCCCGATAGCGTAGCCGCAGCGTTTCTGCATTAGTGACCAATAGCAGTGCATTCGCTACAGATACGCCCACCGACATGATGATGCCCATGTAGGATTGTAGATTCAGCGTTTGCCCCGTCGCCAACAATAAAGTGAGTGAACCAGCCAGTACCGCAGGAATACTTACCAGAACAACACTCGCCACTTTAAACGATTGATAATTGGCAGCCAGTAGCAGGAAAATCACTACAATCGCCAGTCCAAGACCAACTTGCAGACTACTCAGGGTTTCCTGAAGCAGTTGAGCCAACCCTCGCAACTCCACTACCGACCCTTTAGGCGGGTCACCTGCGGCTTTAATTGCTGACTGCACATCGCGCGTTGCCGTACCTAAATCGTTGTGATTGATATTGGCCGATACGGTAATAATTCGCCGGGGACCGATGCGGTCATATTGGCCTGGCACAGTCGTCGATTTGATGGTCGCTACGTCGCCCAGCGTTGGTCGTAACTGGCCTTTAACCAGGGGGATTGCCTGAATATCAGCTACCGATTTCATCTGATCCTGTTCCAGTTGAATCTGCACCTGATAGGCAAACCCTTTACTTTGATCGAGCCATAGGTTTTTGGCCGTAAACCGGCTCGATGACGTAGCAGCTACCAACGACTTCGAAATTTCGTCGGTGCTCAGGCCCAACTGGGCGGCCCGTTCGCGATCAACCTGAATCGTTATCGTCGGGTAGCTAAGGGGTTGGTTAATTCGTAGGTCGCGCAGGTAGGAAATCTCACGCAGGCGAGTCAACAGTCGATTGGCGTAGCGTTGTCCTTCGGTCAGATCTTTGCCACCTACCAGGATTTCGATGGGTGTTTGAGCACCCTGGCTCATAATCTTATCCGTCAGATCGATAGGCTCGAATGATAGCTGGACACCGGGCATCTTCTGGCGAACTCGTCGGCGAATTTGCTCCTTCAGGAAATCCAATGATTCAACTGTGTAGTCATCAGAAAGTGTTACTTGCAGAACAGCTTCGTGTGGACCAGAATTGAATACATACAAGGCACTGGTACCATAACTAGAGGGCGTCATTCCTACAAAAGCCGAAGATATTGCGATGTTCTTCTTGCCAACCAGATCGCCGATTTGCCGGATAACCTGCTTGGTCAACTCTTCCGTACGTTCGATACGTAGACCTTGTGGCCCTACAATGCGCACCTGAAACTGGTGGGCGTGATTCTGCCGGGGCATCATGTCCTGGCCAATCTGAGTAAAGCCAATCCCGATCAACACAGTACACAGGATTATATATATCCCAATAACCAGCCCCCTCCGCACCATTAATTTATCTAACAGATTTAGGTACCCTAGTTTAAAACGCTCGAAACCAGTCACTTTTTCGGGATGTTTTTCTTCGTACTGCTCTTGTCGGGTCTCAGGTTTATCCGCTAAATCAGGTAAAATACTCAGATTATGAGGACTTGCCAGATGATGGTTCTTCAGCCACCAGTTGGCCACCACGGGTACAAACACCTGCGATAATACATAAGACGCCATAATCGAAAAGCCGACCGAGAGCGAGAGTGGCAGAAACATCCCGCGTGGCACGCCACTCATAAGAAAAGCGGGAGCAAATACGGCTAGAATACAGAGTGTAATCAGCAACAGTGGAAACGACATTTCCAGACAGGCATCCAGAATGGCACGCGCTTTGGGCTTTCCCATTTCCAGATGCTGGTGAATGTTTTCAATTACCACAGTGGCTTGGTCGACCAGAATGCCAATGGCCAGTGCCAGACCCGAAAGTGTCATAATATTAATGGTCTGACCAGTCAGATTCAGTAATAAAATAGCACTCAGAATCGAAATCGGAATAGTCAGAATTACAATCAGCGAGCTACGCCAGTCGCCCAAAAACAGCAGTACCATCAAGCCCGTCAGAATTGCACCCAAGCCGCCTTCGACGGCCAAACTATGCACAGCTTGTGTAACGTATTTAGACTGGTCAAATTCGTACGAAAGCTGTACATAGTCGGGCAATAACGCCTTCATTTCGGGCAGTTTGGCCTTCAGTGCGTTTACAACACTCATGGTCGAGGCATCCGCACTTTTGGTCACGGGAATGTAAACCGATCGTTTTCCATTGACAAGGGCGTAACCAACTGTTATGTCGGTGGCGTCTTCTACTGTAGCCACATCCCGCAGAAACACGGTTGGACCCACACCCTTACGGAGGGGTATATCCATGAACTCATTCACTTTGTCCAGTACTGTATTGCTGGGCGTCATAACCGTATAATCACCGATCTGAACACTCCCAGCGGGCGAAATCTGGTTGTTTTTTACTACCGCCTGCACAATTTCATCGGGCGTCAGTTCATAACTACGCATCCGTTCTGGATCAACTTTCACGACGACGGTACGTTCATTCCCCCCAAACGGGGGCGGGGCTGACGCGCCTGGGATCTGTGAAAATAAAGGTCTAATGCGTGTAGAGGCTAAATCCTGCATTTCCCCCAACGATGCCCGACGACTACTGAAGACGAGCTGCCCCACGGGCAGGCTCGATGCGTCAAACCGCACAACGGTAGGTGGTACGGTTCCGGGTGGCAAGTAGTTCATCACACGACTAACCTGGTTGGCCACTTCGCCGGATACCTGCGCCATATTCGCATCTTCGTAGAATGTACATTTGACCAGACAGAGACCCTGAATATTTTTCACCTCGACCCCCTTGATACCCGATACGTAAAGCAGCTGGTTTTGATAGCGAGTAGCAATGAAGCCTTCCATCTGAGCGGGTGTCATCCCACCATAAGGCTGGGCAATGTAAATCGTGGGCAGGTTCAGTCGGGGAAAAATATCTACCGGAATCTGGAGTAGCGCCAGGACCGCAAATAACACAACACCCGCCAGCGCGACGATCACAGTAATTGGTTTAGCTAAAGCCGATTTGATCATGTTAGTCGAGTTATCGGGGAAGTTGTTGAAGAAAGGAATCTAGATCACCGGTACTAGCCGCTCGAAGCAGTAAGGCTCGCCACACGCTATTGGTTACCAGCGCTTGATCGACTTCTGCCCGATTGAGCAAAGCGGTCGTTTGCGTGAGTGATAAAATGTTGTCGAGCCCTGATTCATAGCGAGCCTGCGACTGGATATAGGCCTGTTCAGCGGCATTTAGTTGCAAGGGTGCCTGTTCGGCTCGTGCCTGGGCTAACTCAAGTTGCAACGTGGCGTTCTGACCAGCTACCTGAAGGGCCAATACCTGTTGATCGTATGTTTGTCGAACCGCATTAATACGCTCCTGCTGCGCCGAAAGAACGTATTTTGTGCGAAATAAATCGGTGGGGCGCCAAATTGCCGTTACGCCCACAATGTAGTTGTAGGCTCGTAAGGGTAAACCGGCACCCAGCGAGGGATCGATTCTAAAGGTACCATCAGACTGCGCTTGTTCACTAATACCCGAACCCCTGCCTTGCAATGAACCAAGTACGGAAATTGACGGCAGCGCGGCTGCTTTAAGTAGTGTTTCGCTGGCCCGTCCCAATTCAATCGCTTTTTGAAAGGGGCGTAATTGCGGATGAATCGCAGCTGCATTCTCAGGCGCAATTGGGCGTTGTGGGATTCGGTTATAAAAAATCATTGAATCCAGTTGTACGGTAGGATTGGGCTGACCAATAAATTCCGTGAGTCGAAGTGCCTGCTGCTGGGCTAGTTGCTGACTTTCCAGCACCTGAAGTCGGGCGCGGGCTACCTCGGCGTTGGCAATCGAGCTGTCGATACCCGGTCGAAGCCCCCCCTCGGTACTGGCTTTTATAATACGTTGCAGTGCCTGAGCCCGCCGGAGATTCGCCGTTTGTAGAGCAACTGCTTTCCGGGCATTGAGCGCCAGTAGATACGCATCGCAAACACGTATCTGATGCGTAAATAATTCGCCTTCGTAATCGGCCTGGGCCTGCTCAATGGCTAAGTGGGCCTGGTTACGACGGGCTTGCCTGCGGCCAAACGTCACAGCCTCCCAGTCAACAACCAGCGAGGCTCCGCTCGTCCAGTTTGCCTGATTATTGAACCCATCAGTACGAACGCCCGATATAGGCAACAGAAGTCCTCCGTTGGAAACATAGGCACCCCTCACCTGATTCGATGTAGCATTCAGCGTCTGTGCCTGAACACCAGCCTGAGGCAATAAAGCCAGATTTAATGCCTGAGCATCGGCTTCGGCGGCACGAATAGTGGCCAATTTGCCGCGCAGAACAGGGTAATTTGTGCGGGCAAGTTCCAGCGCTTTGACCAGTGTAAGCTGATTCTGAATGGCTGGTTCCGGCTGAGCCATGCAATAGCCTGTCCCAAAAACTGCCAGTGTTGTTAATAGCCAAAAATAGTGTCTTTCTCCGTCGAACATGAGCCTGTTTCGGTGAATAAGGCCAAAGGTATGGTCGGGAGATTAGAACGAAATTAGAGCCAAATTAGACGTTATTAGAACGGCTCAGGCTTGATGTAATGGCAGAACGACTTCTGTTATGGTACCACCACCCACACGAGGTCGCAAGTGCAGTTGGCCATGATGGAGCGAAATAATACGGTACGCCAGAGTCAATCCAATACCGAAGCCGTCGATAGTCTGCACATTTGAGCCACGTACCAACGGCAATAGTACCCGATCTTCTTCGCCAGGTGTCAAGCCAATACCCCGGTCTTCAATTCGAATGCGGGCTCGTTGTTCAGTATCCATCTCCAGATGCAAAGCAACGGGTTGACCGTTGGAGTATTTTACTGCATTGTCCAGTAGATTCAATAAGGCCGTTTTAAGCAACGTCCTATTTCCCCATACGCAAATCGGCGTGGGTTGTTCGAGGATACCGTCACTAACCTGCACCGACAAAGATTGACCAGGGCGTTGCTGTCCAAGCGTATCAGCTGCGTCCAATGTTACGTCAACCAGTTCGAGTTGCTGCCGGTCAATCTGCGCGTCTACACCGTCGATACGGGCCAGTTGCAGGAGGCCATTGGAAAGCGCAGTTAATTTATCTAACTCTGTAACTGCCTGTGCCATACCCCGTTTCAAACTATTGGCGTCGGCATCATAGAGGATAGACGTTTCCAGCCAGCCCTTAATAGTGGTCAATGGCGTACGTAGTTCATGCGATGCCTGGGCAATAAAGGATCGTTGATTTTCGACTAATCGCTCCTGGCGAGTGAGCAACTCATTGAACGCGTGTGCCAACACCCCTACTTCGTCTTGTGGATTGTCGGGCTGTAATCGGAATGTTAGGGTGCTGGCTGCAGGCGCCTTAAGTTGTACAATCAGGTTGTTGAGTGGTTTTAAGGCCTGCCGGGCGAAGACAAAACCCATGATTAGAACAATACCGATAGCGACTGCATTACCAATGAGAAATAGGTCCCGCAATTCATGCTGCCGTAGATAGCCATCTGTGTCATAGGCCGTTACAATGGCTACATATTCTTTCCCATCGGGCGATGGCGACACACTGGCATAGGTCAGGGCGACGCCGTCTTTAGGATAAAGATGCCCAGGGCTTTCGTACTGAAACCGAACCAGTCGCTTACGCCGAACCTGTTGTCGGAAGTCTGCCTGAGACACAAAGTCGTTGTGTTCCTGACTCGTGTAAATCAGGCTGTCTGTGGGCGAATAGACAAACTCAACCTGTTCGGGCATGGAGGTGATTACGCTACCCGCTACTGAGCCTCGCAACGTTAGCAATTGCTCGGTTACGCGCGCCTTTCGTTCCAGCCGATCTTCAATGGATCGCTGCCGAAAGTTGGCGTAAGTGATATAGACATACACCGAAAAAATGAGTAGGATACTAGCAACCAGCGACGAAAACCAGAGAATGAGTTTGTATTTGATTTGCATAATCAACCCCGTAAGACGTATCCCATACCCACGATGGTGTGGAGCAACTTGGGACTAAATTCTTTGTCTATTTTTTTGCGCAGGTAATTGATATAGACATCAATGACATTGGTGTTGGTATCAAAATGCAAATCCCATACTTTCTCTGCAATATCGACCCGGCTTACAGTTCTTCCCTGATTAATCATCAGGTATTCCAGTAAGGCGTATTCACGGGCCGTGAGGTCGATCCGTTTACCAGCACGAGTCACCGAGTGAGCTTCAGTATCCAATTCCAGATCAGCAACACGCAATACGGTTTTTAGGCCGGCAAAGTCGCTGTTTCTGCGGGCGAGGGCTTTAATACGTAGCACGAGTTCGCGAAATTCAAAGGGCTTGACCAGATAATCATCAGCACCAGCGCCAAACCCACTTTCTTTATCGGCCAGACTATCCAGTGCCGTTAACAATAGAACTGCCTGGTGAGGTGCGTGCTGTTTAATCTGACGGCACAAGTCAAATCCATTGATATGAGGCAGGTTAATATCCAGCACAATTACATCGTACAGGTTAATAAAGGCCAATCGTTGCCCTATCAGACCGTCGTAAGCCAACTCAATTTCATACCCTTCACTTTCGATCCCCTTCCGAATAAAAGAGGCCAGAGAGACTTCATCTTCCACTAATAATATTTTCATGGGCTGTGTACCGATGAACAGCGAGTTACTTACTTCACTTATGGCTCTGTATTCTTTTACTTCAGCAACAAAATAACGTTATTCTATGTGTTTGTAGGCTACCTTATTCACTGACCAATTTATCCACCAACCGGTTGAATTCCTCGATGTATTGGTCGTAGTATTTTCCGGTGCCAGGGCCGGAGAAGCCCGTGTGAATATGTCGTACCTGCCCTTTTTTATCAATGAAAATGGTGGTCGGAAAAGCGACAACGGCATTCAGATCAGGCAATGCTTTAGATGCCTGGGCCTTGTCGTTCGTACCGGCCAACACGATGGGATAATCAATTTTGAATCGTTGCTTCATCCGTTCGATTTTGGGACCCGATACAGCCATTTCTGGCGATCGCTCGAACGACAGCCCAACTAGTTCAATACCCCGACTCTTATTTTTTTTGTACCAGGGACTCATGAAATTAGTCTCATCCATACAGTTCGGGCACCACGAACCCATGATCTGAACAATGGTCACTTTGTTTTTGAAACGGGCATCGGCCAGCGAAACAATGTTGCCATTAGGCTCAGGAAACGAGGCATTAAGCGTTTTTGAGCCCGGTTTCAGGTAGGTGAGTTTGGCTGGGTCGGGTAACTCAGCTTTGGGATCGAACCGAGCAACCCAGGATTCGTAGCCCGCAATTCCGGCCCATAAACCACCCTTGAGCGTTTTGGTAGCTGGATCATGCTTCGCTTTAAACAAGTACACATGCGACCCATCGAAACAGGATAAAAACAAACTGTCGCCAACAACGCTTCCTGACAAATACCGATAATCGCCAGTAGGCGTCAGAAATGTACCACTCAGTCGGCTTCCTTTCTGATCGAATACTCCCACAGCGTTGACTGTATCAACCTTCCCGGTTTTACTTCCAAAATCTGTTGCCCATTTGCCCGTCAGATTGGTTGATACTGAACGCGTAGATTCTTCGTCCGGTGTAAAGCGATATGTGACGCCATATTGGGCTTCAAACGGTAGGGTTTGCGATGGTAACGCTACTCTCTTTCGGCGATATACACCCCGGAGCGTATTCCCGTCTACCTTTGCAACTAATTCCGACTCAAACAAGGCCATCGGTATCCGTAGGGAGTCGCCCTCAATGGTCGCCGGGTCCATCGGAAGTCGTTCGCTGCCATTTAAGGCAAAAATCGTGTAGGTTTTAGGATCATTCGTGGCTGGCTTAATATCCAGCCCGAACGGTAAATCACCCCCACGGGTTTTCAGAACGGCTCGGTATGTACCAGGTTTGACAGTTGGTGACTGGCCAAAACTGACCGAAATTGACATGCCAACTATAATGCTAACGATACCAACTTTATAATTCATTGAACTTGTGAGCTAGCTCCTATTTAATAGCTTTGTACGATTACCTTCTTCGGAACGTGATATTTTTCAAATTAGTTGTTTCCCACCCAACTCCCATTTATTTTTTGTATATGCGTACATTTTTCACAATTTTATTCTGTTTTTTATCAGTATATTCATTTAGTCAGTATCAAAACCGCTCCGCAACTTTAACCGATCGTAACGATAAAACTATAGTAGGTGTTATTCGGTACTATGATTGGAATACAAATCCCAATTACGTAGAATTCAGTAAAGATTCTCTAGAATCAATCAGCCAAATACCTATTAAAAGCATACAAAAACTTATCATTAAAGATGGGCCTGTGTATGAGGGTTTGTATATAGGTATGCCTTACTACACAGTAAATCCAATAGAAATAGGCGGCAAAGTGGTTGACCACATCGATTCAACCTATTTTCTGGCCGAACTCATGCTTGACAGTAATCCGGTAAAACTCTATAAGCTTTTTGATAAGGAAGCTAAGACACGATTTCTTATCGCTAAATATGATTCGTTAGTGCTGCTGGAAGATATTCATGTGGTGATAAACCGTAGAGGGCTCAACCATAATTTCATAGATCCGGTTTTTCGAAGAACTCTAAAAACTATTTTATATGAATGCCCAACATTAACTACTAATAGCACTGATTATTCGGAACGTAGTCTTATTAATACAGTAAAACAATATCTTTCTTTTTGTCGAATAGATTCTAAAATTTATATGGAGCAAAAGAAGGTAGATAAACCAATTGTGGGGCTAGGCGCTTTTGGATCCTATTGGCAAAACTCCGAAGGGCGTTCTCAGGTGTATGGCATCACGCTACAAGTATTATTACCAAGGCAATTCCATAATCTTTTTATGATGATCGATATTGGCAATACAAATCCCAACCCTTCATCGTTAGTCAAAACTGGTCTACAATTTGGTATTTATGGCGGTCGATATTTTGGCCGGGGAGCTATTCAAGGGAAAGTTTATACAGGTTTATCGTCTATGTTTACAGTGCTTGATACAGGTATTGGAGTCAGCTATAAAAAAATTATTTCAGCAGAATTACACTATTCACCTTTGGCCAACATCATTTATGATAGTATTATTAAAGTTCTTCCTTTGGCTAATTTGAGAGCAACTTTCCCCATAAGTCGTTGATTGTTAGTACATGTCGACAAGGCCCTGGCTAAATAGAAGATCTGAATGAGCAATTACCACGAACCCGTTTTATTACAGGCCTGCATTGATGGTCTGAATTTACAACCCGGCGGCACCTACGTTGACATTACGTTCGGCGGTGGTGGGCATAGTCGCGAAATTTTGAATCAACTGGAAGGGGGCCGTTTGTTCGGCTTCGATCAGGATGCGGATGCCCGTGTTAATGCACAAGCCATTGGCGATTCCCGATTAACATTTGTTGCCTCGAACTTCCGTAATATCAAACGCTACCTCCGGCTTTACAAAGCGGAGCAAGTCGATGGTATTCTAGCCGATCTGGGTATTTCGTCGCACCAGATCGACACGCCCGAACGGGGTTTCTCTACCCGTTTCGACGCCGACCTCGACATGCGCATGAACCAGAATGCCGACCGTACGGCCCGACAGGTTATCAACGACTATTCGGAACCGGAGTTGCACCGGATTTTGGGTATGTATGGCGAGATCACCAACGCGCGCACAGCCGCTGCGGCACTTGTATCAGCTCGCTCGAACCGTCCTCTGAAAACCGTTAATGATCTAAAAGCAGCCCTGCAACGCTATGCCCCACGTGGCAAGGAAAACAAGTATTTCGCGCAGGTATTTCAGGCGTTGCGCATTGAAGTCAACGAAGAGTTACAGGCGCTGGAAGAATTTCTGGAACAAGTGCCCGATATTCTGAAACCGGGCGGACGGCTAGTCGTTATGTCGTACCATTCGCTCGAAGACCGGCTGGTTAAGAACTTTATTAACAAGGGCAAATTTCAGGGTGAAGTCGAGAAAGATTTATTCGGCAACGACCTCAAACCGTTGCAATCCATAACCCGCAAACCTATTGAAGCTACGCCCGATGAAATTGCCCGTAATCCCCGCGCCCGGAGCGCAAAACTCAGAATTGCGGAGAAAATTTAAGGGTTAGCGAATCAAAATCAGGCTGTTGTTTCGGGTTGTAATACGGCTCGCTGTGCATTTTTGATCTGTTTCAGCCCGCTTTGAATGATGCCCAGCACCATAATCCAGGAGATGGTTCCTAATATCAGTTGCTTGGTTGGCAAAAACCATATGTAAGGCAGAATCGGAACTTCAAAGGGCGCGTTCCAAATCATGTGGAGCAGTATAACCGCGATAAACGTTCGCAAAAACCCTTTGTCTTTCAGCATATCCCAGTCAAAGGGGCGTTGACCTTTAACACGCCAGACGGCAGCTGCTGTGATGGCCGTCCAGACGACATGACTAAAAGGAGCCAAAACGCCACGTAAGAAAATGTTGCTGACGGCCTGCCCAAATCCTTCTCTCAGCAATACAACAAACGCATAACCCGACGATTCGAATGCGGCAAATCCAGTTCCTACGGCCGCGCCAAACAATAACCCATTCAGTATCCAGTGATACTGATTCTTATTGCGCATCAATACCAGAACGGTCAGCAATTTGCCCGATTCCTCAACGATGCCTGCACTTGAAGCGCCTAGAAATGTCTCCAGAAAAGCGATATTACTAAAGAAAAACAGCGAAATCATCAGGGAAACCAAGCCTCCAGAAAACAGCAGTTTGATCGTTTGATAGAGCGATACATTTTGTGGTGCGTTCATTTCCCAGAAAAAAATCAGACTGGCAAATGGAACCGCAAACGAGCCAACAAACAGTAATCCGGGGATTAACAACTCGTTTTGAAACTGTGTAACGGCTAAATAAAGACCAACAAAAACCAGTAACGCACTTCCTCCAAAACGCACAAAAAGCCAGGGTTGCGGCCAGTGAGAAGCAATCGTCCCCACAACGGGCGTCGTTTGGCGGGTGCCGACGGTAAACGCACTTTCGATATCCTCGTCGGATCGCTTTTCACTCACTTTGGCAAAAACAGTTTTCAAACTGAAGTCGCTATCCAGCGTATCGACGCCAGTCAGGGTAGAAATTCGGTTAACGGAGTTTGAAAAATCAATCCCCGAAAACGGATTTGCAGGGCTAGGGCTGGTAGGATTATTCTTAAAAATAAGCCGCCAGTGCGAGGTTCCAATACGGAGATCGCCAGCAGGGCTGAGTTCACCGGTAGACACCATCTTGCCATTTAATTCGGCCAATTGAGTGCCCATCGTCTGGAAATACACATGCTGACCATCGAATAAAATGGAAAGATGTTCATTGGCTGCTTGTGGATCTGTCAATGGAATATTTGATTGAGGACTACGCCCAATTACAAGACGAACTTGTGGCATTAATACAGCCGACCGGCCAGTGTCAGCTCCGCTTACACACTCAAAGACAGGCTGTTGGTTTACGAAAGAGGTCATGGTAGGGAGGGGTTAGTTCCTGACTCTAAAATAAGACATATTCACTGAATAGCTTCTACCAACCAGTTCTTATCACTTCAGCACATTTTTTTGCGCTACATTATTTCTCTGCGTATGCACCGTGTAATGAGTTATCTTTTGTCGATATACAACCGCCGACTACGTACTGACTTTTTTATTGCCCAATCGTTCTGTAGCTTTGAAACCCATCTTCCATAATTGTTTACTTGTAACGTTTTATGTTAGCTAAAACCTTCGGCGGTGCCGTTTATGGTGTTAATGCCAGTATTATTACCATTGAAGTTGTCGTTGCACAGGGCTTGCATTTTCATTTGGTTGGGTTGCCCGATAGCGCCGTAAAAGAAAGCGAACAGCGTGTTGAAGCCTCGTTAAAATTCTTTGGTTATCGGATGCCCCGTCAGAAAGTTGTAGTTAACCTGGCTCCTGCCGACATCCGAAAAGAAGGTTCATCTTACGACCTGCCTATTGGACTTTGTGTTTTGCAAGCGTCTGAACAAATCGCAACTACTCGTAGCCTGGAAGATTATGTCATTATGGGCGAACTGTCCCTTGATGGTACGTTGCGGCCCATTAAAGGCGTATTACCCATTGCCATCGAAGCGCGAAAACAGGGGTATAAAGGATTCGTGCTTCCTACCGAAAACGCTCAGGAAGCGGCCATTGTCAACAATCTGGATGTCATTGGGGTAAAAACCATACAGGATGCGGTCGAATTTTTCGAAGGCAAAAAAGACATCGAACCGTTGGTGAGCGACACCCGTGATCTGTTCTTGAGCCAGATCAATGCGTATGAAGTCGACTTCTCGCATGTGCAGGGACAGGAGAACATTAAGCGAGCGATGGAAATTGCGGCTGCCGGTGGGCATAACGTGATTATGATTGGTCCACCGGGTGCGGGAAAAACCATGCTGGCGAAACGGTTGCCGAGCATTTTGCCGCCCTTGTCTTTACAAGAAGCGCTGGAGACAACAAAAATTCATTCGGTGGCGGGTAAACTCGGGACTCGGGCTGCCCTGATTGCGACCCGACCTTACCGATCACCGCACCACACGATTTCAGATGCAGCGCTAGTAGGCGGAGGCAGTTTTCCACAGCCAGGCGAGATTTCATTGGCACACAATGGAGTACTATTTCTGGATGAATTGCCCGAGTTTAAACGCTCGGCACTGGAGGTCATGCGCCAGCCGCTCGAAGACCGAAAGGTGAGCATCTCGCGGGCGAAATGGGCGGTGGAGTTTCCTGCCAGTTTTATGCTCATTGCCAGCATGAACCCTTGTCCTTGCGGCTACTATAATCACCCCGAAAAAGAGTGCGTCTGCGGGCCGGGCGTCGTTCAGAAATATCTCGCTAAAATCAGTGGTCCCTTGCTCGACCGGATTGATTTGCATGTAGAAGTCACACCCGTTTCCTTCGATCAAATGACAGCCAACCGTCCAGCAGAACCCAGCGAAGTGATTCGGGAGCGAGTTATTAAGGCCAGAGAAAGGCAAACAGCCCGATTTGCTGACCAGCCCGGAATCTACAGCAATGCCATGATGCCCTCGCAAATGGTAAAAGAAGTTTGTACCATCAGCGATGCGGGGCGTGCCTTACTCCGAACGGCGATGGAGCGCCTGGGGCTCTCTGCCCGTGCTTACGACCGTATTCTGAAAGTGTCGCGCACCATTGCCGACTTAGCCGGTTCCGAAGAAATCAAGATTGAACATCTCGCCGAAGCCATCCAATATCGGAGTCTGGATCGGGAAAATTGGGCTGGGTAAGAGTCGTGAACTCTCCTGGAAAATGAGAAAAAAAACAGGATATCTTGCCTATAAATGAGGCTATGCAAAGACCAATAACATGAGAACGGTAACATTCGGTATGACTATCAGTCTAGATGGCTATTGTGACCACACTATTTTCAATCCCAGTGAAGAGGTTCATGATTATTTCACCAGAGGGTTCCTAATGGTTTGTTTCGCCGGGCACCTCTGGGTAGCCGGGTTCATCCAGAAATTGGGCCGACACACTATCGCCCAGGTGCTTCCAGTCCTGTAGAATCCAGACCACCTTTTTGTCGGGTGTAACTTCGATAGCCTGTGGTAGGTTGGCATCACAAAACCGCGTAAATAACACCGTATTGCCGTTGGATAACCGTTCGCATGTTTGAGTGGCGGTAATTTTGCCTGCACTGGGAGCTAGCTTATTGAGTTGGTCCTGAATGTCGGCAATAGAAACCTGCCAGACAATCTCACCCGCCCGGTTTATCTCTACCGAGGTCATGGCATTTTCCCGTTGGAAAAGATAGTTGCCATTTTTAAGCGGAACCCCGCCCCACATAGACCCCGGATCGTGCGTCCAGATCAGGTTGAAATTTTTGTCATATTCATAGAAGGTATGGCTTCCCAGAGTGCCAGCTACATAGGTACCCTTACTGGTCATGCGAAATCGTCGGCACTGACCGTGAGGGCCTTTGCCTAACTCCTTTAGCTCTTTTTCGATCTCATATTTCCCGGTGACTTTGTTATACAACTTGACAATGGCCACATCGCTCTGATTCTGGAGAAAAAGCACTTTGTCAACGCCAATGGGCTGGCACGTATGAATTTCGGTGCCTTTAGGGCTGTCATAACGCCACACAATCTCCTTTTTGGGCGTTATTTCCTCGATGTATTTCATGTGCGCGTGGAGGATGTTTCCGTTCGAGAGGAGCCAGATTTCATCGTCTTCCCAATCGTTTTCGGTATCGTAGTGCCAGGCCAGTTTCCCGTCGATGACCAGGCAGATACGCCGGTGATTTTCGCCAATATAGATAAAGTTGTGCCGACCCAGCTGCCCACCAATCAGGTCTGGTACGACTGTTACGTCCGCACATGTTGGCGTGGGGGGCGATTCGTGTGGCCCTCGCTCAGGAATGCCGGGATCTGTAAACAGGTGAAGTATGTTGCGCAGCGGGTATGGGGATTTCATTTTGACATCCATTCGTAGCGCGTTGCCTGTCGAAACGGTACGTTTCAGGGTGCTGAAATTCTTCCTGGAAAAGGTCAGCACGTTTTCGTTGGGCGCTACCGATTTTTTTGCCGGGATTGCAAGGGTAAAAACGCCCTGGGCATTGGAGCGTGTGGTGACTCCACCTGAGGAAACGCTGACCGAGTCAATCAGCATCCCATTCACCGCATCGGAAATCACACCAGTAACTACCATTTTCCGGCTAGCTTTAGACCCCTGCGCCATGCTTGTGGTGGCGAACACGGTGCTGATTAGAAAGGCCATGATGGGTAGCCAAACCGTTTTATGAGGACAGCTATGTGGGGTGAAACAACCACTAGAATTCGTCATAAGTCAATGCAGTAAGTTCAATAGGTTGGTAAAAGAGGGAAGTCAGATCAGGTTACAACACGCCGATGATGTAGCGTTCGTCTCTACTTTCTGTCTGGCTAATGTCATTACGTCAACGAAGCAGCAAAGCCCTCGTTTCTAACCATTTTGAAGGCATCCTGCCTTTATTAAACAGAAAGGGTTTTTAAGTACCAACGGTATCCTTCAGATTCAGTTGGAGCTTGAGCAAAAGCAGGTGGGTATCTGTCGACTTTAAGTTGGCTATTCAGCATTATCAATTTGAAAACATTCATCCCTTTTTTGAACAATGTTACAGGCTATGTCAACTTGCCGTCCGCACCGGCGTCGCATTCAGCAGAAGCCACATAAGGTTAACCATAGTCCATTAACATCTTACGGCAGCCCTTTGATATTAGTTGATCGGGCTAGATACAAGATTTTGGGCGAGTGGATATGAATGATTAATTATAATGAAGCGTCTGCTTCGGCGGTCCGCCGATATTCATTGGGTGATTGGCCAACCCGTTGCTTAAATAAGCGCATGAAATGCTGAGGGTACTTAAAGCCTAAGTCATAGGCAATTTGACTCACGGATTTGCTCTGGTCAAATATTCGTTCTTTCGCCAGATCAATCACCTTTGCCTGAATGTATTCCTGGGCTGTTTTGCCAGTTTCTTTCTTGACCAAATCCCCAAAATAGTTGGCCGACAAATTCAATTCACCCGCGCAGTAGGTGACGGTTGGTAAGCCAATGGTTTGTGGCTTATCCGTCTGGAAATACGTGTTTAATAGCGTCTCGAACCGTTCCAATACGCTTTTGTGCACATTTTCCCGAGTGATGAATTGTCGATCATAAAACCGTGTGCAATAACCCAGAAACAACTCAATCGTCGCGACAATCAGCTTTTTAGAGTGCTTATCAATGGCATGTTCTAGTTCGTACTCTACTTTAGAAAAGCAATCCAGGACGATTTGCCGTTCCCGACTCGATAAATGCAGCGCTTCAAAAGACTGGTAGCCAAAGAAGGTATACTCCTGAATATGCCGCCCCAGAGCAGTACCATGAATTAAATCAGGGTGAAAGACCAGCGCATACCCTTTAGGCTGGTAGATTTCTCCATTACTATTCATACCCGCCACCTGTCCCGGTGCTATAAACACCAGCGTGCCTTCCTGATAATCATACGTATGCCGACCATACACCATATCTCCGCATTTGACCTCTTTTAAGAAGATCGTGTAAAAGCCAAAATACATGCGGGAACCTTGTCGCGGATCGGCTTTGGACAGGTCAACGACACTCACCAGTGGATGGAGTGTTTCGTTTTTATTGAAGGCGTTGTAATCGGCAATTGTCTCAAATCGTCGCAGCGTATCCATAGCACGGTTGGTTTTCTGAACCGAAATTACTGCTTTCTGAGCAGCCTGCCTGATGCAAAAACATTAATCAGTAATAATGGTAGTAAACCCTGTAATCTGTATACCATTCGGACAAAGAAATGAGAAGACCTTTGTCCCATAATTAGTAAATACCTATGCAACAAGTAGTTTTGAACAATGGGGTTAAAATGCCCATCCTGGGATTTGGTGTTTTTCAGGTCCCTGATCCAGCCGAATGTGAACGAAGTGTCTTGGACGCTATCGCCACGGGCTATCGCCTGATTGATACAGCCGCTTCGTACGGCAATGAGGAAGCGGTAGGACAAGCGATTAAAAAGAGTGAGATCGCTCGCGAAGATTTATTTATCACCACCAAACTCTGGATACAGTCTGATGGCTACGAGGGCACGAAGAAAGCCTTCGAGGCTTCCCTGAAAAAGCTGCAACTCGACTATCTGGATCTATACCTTATGCATCAGCCTTATGGGGATGTATACGGCGAGTGGCGGGCTATGCAGGAGCTTTACAAAGAAGGTCGGGTTCGGGCCATCGGGGTGAGCAATTTCCATCCAGATCGCCTAATTGACCTGATCGTTCACAACGAAATCGTTCCAGCGGTTAATCAGGTTGAAACGCATCCGTTCCATCAGCAAATCGATGCGCAGCAATTCTTTCAGGAAAACAACGTACAAATCGAATCCTGGGGCCCATTCGCCGAAGGGAAAAACGATCTGTTTCACAATGAGCTACTTGGCTCAATCGGTGCGAAGTACAACAAATCCATCGCTCAGGTTGTGTTACGCTGGCTGACTCAGCGGGGCGTTGTGGCTATTCCCAAATCAGTTCGTAAAGAGCGAATGGAAGAGAACTTTAATAGCCTCGATTTTGAACTAAGTGCCGACGATATGGAAGCCATCAAAAGCCTGGATACGAAGGCCAGCCTCTTCTTTGATCACCGTGATCCAGTTATGGTCAAATGGTTGGGCGAACGAAAGCTCAGTTACTAATCATAAACACAGCTGATCAGCATAAACCCTTAAAAATCATCATGAAAGCATCAATTCTGGGACTTTGTATCTTTGCCCTCGGCATAGTATCCGCCTTTGCTCAAACGAATTCGTCAGCAAGCAATTCCACCAATGCCGAGCAGGAAATTGTTACCCTCTCGAAGGATAAATGGCAGTGGATGTCTGACAAAAATGTGGACAAGCTGGCCGGGCTCTTCGATGAAAAATCAATGTTTGTCCACATGGGTGGCAGCTGGGGCAAGAGCCAGGAACTAGAGGTCATTAAAAGCGGAAACATCTGGTACAAGAAAGCGACAGTCTATTCAACGGCCTTCCATATGATTGGCAATACGGCCATCCTGCTAAGTGACCTTGATCTGGTGGCCGTTGTGGGCGGAAACGAGGTCGTCAACCCATTTATGGTGACGGAGGTCTATGTGAAAGAAAACGGCAAATGGATGATGGGGCAACTCTCGTTCTCCCGGCTGATGCGGCCCGTTAAAAACTAATAATGGACTTATTTAAGCCTTCTACGAAGATATATAACTGAATCGCTTTTTGTCATTTCGACCATATTTCCTTTGGCAAAAAAGTTTGAATCACTTCAATACTAAAAATCAATAATTGCATGAAAGCATCAATTCTGGGTCTGTTTTTCTTATTAATGGGCATGCAAGCCTCTCTCGCTCAGGCCTCAAAAGCAAGCAGTACAGCTACCGAGCAGGAAATCATTAATCTCTCTAAGCAAAAATGGCAATGGATGGCGGATAAAAATGTCGATAAACTGGCCCAGCTCTTCGACGATAAGGCAAAGTTTGTCCATATGAGTGGAACCTGGAAAAAGGACGAAGAACTCGACATCATTAAAACCGGAAGCATCTGGTACCGAAAAGCTGATATACACGATACGGCAGTTGAGTTGTTTGACGATACCGCCATCATCTGGTCTCGCATTACGCTGGAGTCCACGGTTCGGGGCAGTGAGGCCAAGGTGGAGTTTACCGTTACGGAAGTCTATAAAAAAGAAGGCAATGCCTGGAAAGTACTAGCCCTGACCTTTAGCAGCGTACGGGATACTCATGTGATTAAGCACTAAACTAGTTCAACAAAGAAAATGATGCAAAAGCGAATATTAGGTAAAAGTGGGCTGGAGGTATCCGCCCTCGGTCTTGGCTGCATGGGACTCAGTTATGGGTATGGGCCAGCCACCGACAAACAGGACGCGATTAAACTAATACGGAAGGCTTTTGAACAGGGTGTCACTTTCTTTGATACCGCTGAAGTATACGGTCCCTATACCAACGAAGAACTGCTTGGCGAAGCCCTGGAGCCATTTCGTAACGAGGTCGTGATCGCTACCAAGTTTGGCTTTAAAGAAGCGAAAACTTCTTCAGGAACGGATAGTCGCCCGGAAAACATACGCGCTGTTGCCGAAGCTTCTCTGAAACGATTACGAACCGATATCATCGACCTATTTTATCAGCATCGGGTTGACCCGAATATTCCTATGGAAGATGTAGCAGGTACCGTCAAAGAGTTAATCAACGAGGGAAAAGTGAAACACTTTGGCCTTTCAGAGGCAGGTGTGAAATCGATTCGTCAGGCTCATGCAGTTCAACCGGTTGCGGCTTTGCAAAGTGAATATTCCCTCTGGTGGCGGGAACCCGAGAAAGAAATACTGCCTACACTGGAAGAATTGGGCATTGGGTTTGTGCCCTTTAGTCCGTTGGGGAAAGGGTTTCTTACCGGTAAAATCGACGAGAACACGTCGTTCGATAAGGCGGATTTCCGCAATATTGTTCCTCGTTTTTCGGAAGAGAACCGAAAAGCTAATCAGGCCCTGGTCGATTTGCTGGGTAAGCTGGCCAGCGAACGAAATGCTACGTCAGCACAAATTGCTCTTGCCTGGCTTCTGGCCCAAAAGCCCTGGATTGTACCTATTCCAGGCACGACAAAATTGCACCGGTTGGAAGAAAATAATGGTGCAGCCTCAATTTCGCTTAGTGTGAATGATCTGGCCGAAATCAATGATGCGCTGTCTACGATTGATGTGCAGGGGGCTCGTTATCCAGAACAAATGCAAAAAATGGTCGGTCGTTAGGCTGGTAAAAGTGAAATGAAACTACTCACGTTGACGACGCATCTGCTCTTTTTAATTTTCCTGTTGATTGGGGCGTGTTCCTCTTCCCAAACGAACGCTATTCATTTTACAGCTGATTCGACGTCGGCCGCTCAGAAAGTATTAATTGTCTATTTGTCGAGAACCAACAACACCAAAGCAATCGCCGAACTGATTCATAAGCAGGTAGGTGGAACGTTGGTGGCGCTTGAACTGGAGAAACCTTACCCTGAAAATTATCAGGCTACGGTTCAACAGGTTGCGAAGGAAAATGAAACGGGTTATCTGCCGCCGTTAAAAACAAAGATCGACAACATCCAGCAGTACGATCTGGTGTTTGTCGGCTTTCCTACCTGGGGCATGCAACTGCCTCCCCCCATGAAAAGCTTTTTGCGTCAGTATAATCTCAGCGGTAAAACCGTCATTCCGTTTAATACCAATGGCGGGTATGGTATCGGCAGTACGTTTCAGACAGTAAAGGAGCTGTGCCCTTCCAGCAACGTATTGGAAGGGTTTACGATGCGAGGTGGATCGGAGCGAGATGGCCAGTTGCTGGTTATTCAGGGAGAAAAGGCCACAGAAGCCGAAACGGCAGTGAAGAATTGGCTGCGGAAGTTAAAGGTATTATAGCTCACCCTGGACGTTGGAGCCGTCTGAACTTTAAAAAAATACTAATTAATGAGTCGTTTTTTGTCATGCTGACGAAGGAAGCATCTTAACGTATCCTAACTCACAGTTGCAAAAAACTTAAGATGCTTCCTTCGTCAGCATGACAAAAAGTACTCCCAACCCAGTAATCTTTCCAAAGCAGATCATACGCATATGTTTCGTAAGGTATCCACGCTATTGATTGCCAGTCTCCTTTCGTTCGGGGCTAATGCGCAACCGAAGGGAAAACGGGAGCCTCTGGTTACTCAGGAACAGGGCAGTTTTCTGGTTGGTGGCACAACGCTCACCGAACCGGGAAAATTTGAGGTGGCGAATGCCCTAAAACCACAAGGGCAAACCCTTCATGGCGATCACGCCTATGCTTTTTACCAGATTCCGGTGAAAGCTCATAAATACCCGCTGGTTTTCCTGCACGGGGCTGGAGAGTCCAAAAAAACATGGGAGTCAACCCCGGACGGGCGGGAAGGATTTCAGACGATTTTCCTCAGGCGGGGTTATGGGGTTTATTTACTGGATCAACCAAGACGGGGCGAAGCGGGAAAAAGTACGGTAGCAACAACGATCACTCCCACACCAGATGAACAGTTTTGGTTTACCCAATTCAGGATCGGCAACTATCCTGATTATTTCCCCGGAAGTCAGTTTCCTAAAGATACGGCTGCCCTGGAGCAGTTTTTTAGGCAAATGACACCTAATACGGGGGCTTTTGACGCCAATATTGTCTCTAATGCCTGTTCGAAATTATTCGATCGCATTGGCGATGGTATCCTGATCACTCATTCTCAGGGAGGAGGGATAGGCTGGTTTACAGCGATCAAGAATCCGAAAGTAAAGGCGGTTATCGCCTATGAACCTTTTAGTAGTTTCGTTTTTCCTGCGGGTGAATTGCCTAAACCGATCCAATCGGCCAGCCTTTTTGGCGAGTTGAAAGGCGTTGAGATCCCGCTATCGGATTTTGAAAAACTGACCAGGATACCTATCATCATTTACTACGGCGATAACATTGCTGATCAACCAACTACGGTCTGGAACAAAGACCATTGGCGGGCCGGATTGGAGATGGCAAAAATCTGGGCCGCTACTATCAACAAACATGGCGGACATGCGAAGGTGGTTCATTTACCTGACCTAGGCATCAAGGGCAATACGCACTTCCCTTTTTCTGACCTCAACAATCTTCAGATTGCCGATCTGCTCTCGGACTTCCTCCGGGAGAATAACCTGAATAAGTAATAATGGTAGTAACATCCGTAATCTGTCTACCAACATACTACGAGCATAGGGCGAAATTTGTATCACATACTAGGTGAACAAAAACAGTAACCTTGACCTGTAGTCTATGAAAAAGATAAGATTAATACTGGTATTCATAGTTGTGATGAAGACTATTGTATCTTATGGTCAGTCCCAACCCACAAATCCTTTTGGGCTTGTCTATGGTGAGGCCATTACCAAAAATGAAAAAGGGAAAGTAAACATTCATCCAGTAACTTATAAACTGAACGGGATTGATATTGCTGCGAATGTTTATACACCAGCAGACTATGATTCTGCAAAAAAATACCCAGCCGTCGTGGTCGCTCACCCAAACGGTGGTATTAAAGAGCAAACGGCCGGACTCTATGCACAGCACTTAGCGGAGCGTGGATACATAACCATTGCTGCCGATGCAGCCTATCAGGGAGCCAGTGGCGGAGAGCCACGTCACACCGATAAACCAGCCAACCGAATTGAAGATATTCATGGCATGGCGGATTATATTACCCGGTACGCCGGGGTTGATACGAACCGATTAGGTGTTCTGGGTATCTGCGGTGGGGGAGGTTATACGTTAAAAGCAGCCCAGTCCGACAAGCGGTTTAAAGCCGTCGCCACCCTGAGCATGTTCAATTCCGGTGAAGTAAGGCGGAATGGGTTTCAGAATTCCCAGCTAAACACGATTCAGGAGCGTTTAAAAAAGGCGTCAGATGCCCGTGCCCAGGAAATGGCAGGCGGTAAACTAATTTACGCTGGTGTGGCCAGCGTCACCGATGAAGAGATCGCCAAAACCCCTACCGATCTTTATCGCGAAGGGTACGTCTATTATTATCGAACCCATGCCCATCCCAATTCAACGTTTTTGTATACCATGAGCAGCCTGCTCGACCTGATGACCTGGGATGCCGCTACGGATATGGAGCTAATCAACCAGCCCCTCTTGATGATAGCTGGTAGCAAAGCCGATACAAAATACATGACGGATGAAGCCTTTCCCAAAGCAACCAATGCCAAAAACAAGGAACTGTTTGTCATTGAGGGAGCGACCCACATACAGACTTACTGGAAGCCAGAATATGTGTCGCAGGCCCTCACTAAGCTAGCGGGCTTTTACCAGGCCAATCTTTAGTGTTGAGCACTCAATCAATCGTTCCTAATCAACCTATGCGTATTCTTTTCGTTTGTCTGCTAGTCGGCTGGTTTATCCCATTTAACCACCTCAACGCACAAAATCAGATCGATCAATCGACTAACTTATCGGCAAAGCAGCAAAGTATTGTTGTTGTTACAGCACTCACTGCTAAAGGAGAACTGCAAAAACTTCAGCCAGCCCTGAACACCGGTTTGGATGCGGGACTAACGGTCAATGAGATCAAAGAAGTGTTGGTTCACCTGTATGCGTATTGTGGTTTCCCTAGAAGTATACGTGGACTACAGACGTTAATGTCGGTGCTGGACGAGCGAAAGAAAAAAGGAATTACTGACAAAGTAGGTAAAGAAGCTTCGCCGATTACCAGCCACGATCCTAAGTACGAACGGGGCAAAAAAGTCCTTGAACAACTAACCGGACAGCCAGAAACCGGACCAAAGCGCGGGTACTCAGCTTTCAGTCCAGAAATCGACGTTTTCCTGAAAGAACACTTATTCGCTGATATTTTTGAGCGGGATGTACTCAGCTTCACTGAGCGGGAGCTGACAACTATTTCGGTTCTGAGCAGTATTGGCGGTGTGGAGCCGATGCTTCAATCGCACCTGGGGATCTGCCTGCATCTGGGTCTAACTAGAACTCAACTTGAACAAGTTATGGCGTTGATCGAGACGAACATTGGCCAAGCGGAAGCGGACAGCGGTCGGACGGTTTTAGCACAGGTTATGGCATCACGGAGGTAACCGAAAAGACTAGCCTAGTAGGGAATATTAACAATCAACTTCATGAAATACCAAGCGATATCGGTAGCGTTCACGGCCTTTCTAACCATTTTGGTTAACCTACAGGCAAACGCTCAGATTCAGCCACAAGCAATGACTAATTCGGGTGCAATTTTCCCGAAAGGAAAGCGTGCACCGGCCAATAATTTTACCGGCGCAGTTTGGGTGCAGCAGTTAATCGAGCCAGACAGCGCTTTCAATATTCCGGTAGGCTATGTCACCTTCGAACCAGGTGCCCGCTCGTACTGGCATAGTCATGCGGGCGGACAAGTGCTACTGGCCCTGGGCGGTATTGGTTACTATCAGGAACGAGGAAAGCCCATCCAAATCCTAAAGAAAGGTGATTCAGTAAAATGTCCTCCTAACCTACCACATTGGCATGGCGCTTCTCCAACGGTCGGATTTATGCAGGTCGCCATCACGCCGAATACAGTAAACGGAAGAACAACCTGGTTGCAGCCTGTAACTGATCAGGAGTATAATAACGTCAATAAATAATTCTAAACCCTATTGTGGGGGTTTACTAAAGCCGACTTAACCGGTTCCGAAGAAATCAAGATTGAACATCTCGCCGAAGCCATCCAATATCGAAGTCTGGATCGGGAAAACTAGGCAGGATAATCTATTTTTCTGACAGGATTTACAGGATAAAACAGGATTTTTTAGGTAGATCAGAAATCCTGTTTTATCCCGTAAATCCTGTCAGAAAACCTCATTCGTACGTAAATGGGTTACCGGACGGAATGTAAGTAATCTTCATTCCTGGCAATTTCGGTTTTAGCCAGGGGACAAGCCATTCCATGCCTGCGGCTTCGCTCATGATGTGCCCCATGATGACTAAAGACAACTTCTGCCCTTGCCGACGTGCGTCCCGAACGTATTCAGGCGTTTCCCACTCACTGGATTCTCCGCAAAAGATAACGTCTGGTTTTACTTTCTCAATAGCCGTTATCTGACTTCGGCCACCCGCAGCACCCGGCATGAGCAAAACCCGCTGACAGGTCTGCGATGTATCGCCAACGACGCGAACTTGTTTGATGCCTAGTTTCCCTTTCACATGCGTAATGATCTGACTCAACGGAGTTGCAGCCAGCGTAACGATATGAGCATCCTGAGGATCGGTAAATTTCTCCCAACCTAAGGTGGTTAGCATTCCCGTCTGAATTCCGTCGGGGCGGTGCGAATGCCAGTAATCATGGAACCGCCAGAGGGCAATCCCATTTTTCGTCAATAATTCATGTTTGTGCTTAAATACCGGGTCGTTTTGTAGCCAATCAGTCTCATCCAAATGGTTATAAAAGGTCGGTTCGTGGGCAATGATGAAGTTCGCACCCGCAGCAATCGTTTTTTCGATTACTTCTACCGTAGCAAACATCGTCGACACAATGCCCGTCACTTTCTGGGATGCATTTCCCGATTTCAGCGTATCGACCGTCTTTGGGAAAGGTGCATTGGGGATCGTTTTAAGAATCAGATCCATCACCTGGCCAACCGTAATTGATTCCTGGCTAGTCCAAAGTTGTTCGGCCTGAATCAAGCCCGGTGTGTTCATAAGCATCGATGTGCCAACCACTTTGGTTAGGGTCCCAACAAATTTTCGTCTTCCGGAAGCGTCTTGCATGTTTTTAGTCTGGTAGGTTTGGCAACTATACCCACGGGGTTTACCGTGCATGGATTAACCTAAAATACGAGCTGAAGCCTGTAGGTACAATTTAACGTTTAAACAGTTGGCAATTTCCATGTATTGTTATAATGCGCTTTCACTAAGTCATTTGCCTTAGGATCGCTGGTGACGGCACTTTTGGCATCGTCCCAAAATAACTTTTGGCCCAGACGGTGGGCCATATTTCCCAGTTGGGCATTCACTGCTACGTTGCGCCCTATATCGACCGGGCAGTTCGTTTGCTGGCGACTTCGGATGCACTCAACGAAATTCAATGTGTGCCGATCAAGATCTTTGCCATCACCGTACTGCGTCGGCATAGCGGACGTCAGGTATTTTCCGGCATCAACTTCGGGCAGAACTTCCCATTTTCCCCGATCAATGACTACGGTGCCCAGATTCCCAATAAATGCTACACCATGATCGCGATCGTAGGGACCGCGCCCAATACCAATCGACTGATCCCACGATACGGTAAAATTTCCATAATCGTAAAGTACCTGCATGGTGTCGGGGGTTTCGCCATCCTGATTTGGGAAAGCATATCGACCGCCCACAGATACCACCGATTTGGGTGTACTTACCTGCATGCCCCATAAGGCCATATCGACCATATGGGCACCCCAGTCGGTCATTAATCCTCCTGCATAATCCCAGAAATAGCGGAATGTTCCATGAAATCGGTTACGATTAAATGGGCGCTTGGGCGCAGGGCCAAGCCACATATCGTAGTCTACTCCTGCCGGAACGGGTTCGTTGGCTACAACTGGAAACGTTTTGCCGTAAGGCATGTAGGCCCAGGTTTTCACGGTCCGAATCGTGCCGATCTGCCCCGAACGTGCATAGTCGATGGCGTTTTTCCAATGTGGTCCACTCCGCTGCCATTGCCCAACCTGTGTAATACGTTTGTATTTGTGTGCAGCCGCCACCATCAAATCGCATTCTTCGATACTATTGGCCAATGGTTTTTCGACATACACGTCTTTTCCTGCCTGACAGGCATACACCGTAGGCAGGCAGTGCCAATGATCGGGCGTGCCGACGATTACCGCATCGATGTCTTTGTTTTCCAGCAGCTTGCGAAAATCAGAATAGAGCGTCGCTTTCTGTCCAGATGCCTGTACTGAAGGCAGTTTCGCCAGATCAGCCGCACGTTTGTTGAGCACATTCTGATCAACGTCACACAGCGCAATACAGCGAACACCCGGATTCTTCAACATCGACGTTAGATCGGCCCACCCCATGTTGTTACAGCCAATTAAGCCAACCGACACGGTATCGGCTGCGGAGAACAAACGCGATTGAGAAGCTGCTGTCACCTCGTTCGGAAGCAACGTAGTCAAACCCGCTCCGGCCGCTAGCTGGGTAGAGTTCTGGAGAAATTGTCGGCGTGATGTATTCATCTGGAAAGGCCGTGAAGCGTTAGGATTTAGGAGATGAAATCAAAAGACGGGGAGGTGCTATTTCTTTGGTTTTTCGTCTTTTATTTAGCTTCCCCTTAGCCTTTTCTCATCTGGTATTACGTAAAAAACAGCATGCGACCCCTACAGGGTCGTATGTTTATAGCTAAAATGGCGTCCCTATAAACATACGACCCTGTAGGGGTCGCATAGGATAGTGAAACTCTAAAAGTCATGAAAGACCCGCTTACCATTCGCTTGTAGATTGATGTTCCTAACTGCTCCTGTACCCATAAAACCATAGGCAATCCCTACGATAGATACCTTCTTTTGGGGGAGAGTTGCTTCGTAGGCTAGCTCGCCATTAATGTGATAATAGAGTTTGTGCCCATCGCTCGTACACGACACGTTTATCCAGTTGGAGAAATCGACCCCCAAACGGGATAAATTAGTCTTTTTGCCAGAAACCATACGTGATCCATCCAGTAATGACAGTTCCGACACACAGCCCTTCGTAGAAAGCGGAATCGTAATCGGCATATCGTCCGTGATTAGTTCAAGCCAGGTCTGTTGGCAAACAGCAGCTCCCTCGCCGTATTCATTTTTCACTTCACTAGTAAACGAGAAATCGGTTAGCGGAACGGGATCGAAATTGCCAACATTGAAATACTTAATCAGCGGAACCTGAGGTTGTAAAGGCACATTTTTTCGCTCAATTTCGGCAAGGGGCAGCCGCATCTTATCTGGCCCAATAAATTCAGGTGACTTCAGGTAAACGGGCACCGGTTTCGTAGCAATGAGACCAAGCCAGCCATTGGTCGGAATGAGCAACGGATGCTCTCGAACGATCTGCGTACCAACGAGCAGTTTAGCCCGGTAGAAGCCTGGCTCATAATAAATGGATGTATGTGTTTGCGCATCTTTATCGACCAAGGTTCGTCGACGCGAATCCCACGATTGTTGAATATAAACCGAATCGGTGGGCGATGCCGAGGAATTGTAGGTAAAAATGACCGAGTTCGGAATGCTTCGGGTCAGTGGTTTACTGCTAAAGCTGTATTGATCTGCGTTTAGTTGAGATTGTTTTTGGTCAAACGCGACGATGCCGACCAGGATAATCGCTACAACAAAACCGGCAATCCAGCTAAGCTTCACCCAATTGATGGTCGGTCTAACTGGCTCCACAGGTAAGCGTTCGACAGGTGTAGGCGGCAAGTCGGTAGGTGCCTGTGATTTGATAAACGTCCGCCAATCGGAGTAACCTGCAAACTGGGCCAGTGTATTCAAGGTCGTATTGCTCGGCAAATGCTGGTAATCGACCCGGCCCCAGATTCGTCGCAACGTACTTGCACTTAATGAAACACTTGTTTCTTCCAGAATCCGTTGCTGAAGATTCTCAAAATCGACACTTGTCCAGGATTCGCTCGCCCCCCAGTCGAGTTTTCGTTCAATAAGCTGTTTGCATCGGAGCAAATCGGTCGAATCAGAAACCATTGTGAATCAGCGTGATATAACTTGATAAAACTTGATCGGCAATTGAATTGCAAGGTAGTAAGTGATCTGGCTAGGTTTACTTCTTTCCGTCAATAAATCCTTGTAAACAACATGAACAAGTTGCCATTTTTAACCATTGGCCTGTGGTTATGCCTCCTTTTTCCGCTCAGTGCCCAAACCCTGTATGTCGATGCTACCCGAGGTAAAGATGAAGCGAAAGGTACAATTACTGATCCAGTAGCCAGTTTAGACAAAGCCGTAGCCCTGGCCCATGACTTTACGGGGAATGAACCTGTAACGATAAAAATCTATCCGGGCTTATATGTACTTCGGCAACTGCTGGAAATTAAAACCCGTAGCTCGTCAGCCGATACAGTACGCTATAGTCTGGAAGCCGTTACTATGCCCGACGATCCCGATTGGCAACCTACGAAAATGCCCGTCATCCAATCGATATCTGCCGATAACTCCACCAAGCAGTTTGCGCACGCAGTAGGCTTTCTGGTCGCCAGAAACAACGTGAGTTTCAAGGGACTTAAGTTCCTAGGAAATTCTAATCCGACCGTCCGTTATTATTATCCCATTACACGGGAGGACGAAACCTTACAGAGACTTAACATAAGCCAGTGTTATTTCATTGGCGAAAAGAACTCCTCCCCCATTCAGGGTGCCATTTGGGCGCATGGTGGCGGCACCCATGTGGATCACACCATTTTTTATGGGTGCAAAAATGCGCTACTTCTCTTCAAGTCAATTACCAATTTCGCCCTGACCAACTCAATCATTTCCGGCTCTTACGAAGCCGCCGTATGGTTTGGCGATAACAAGCCAGACTTCGTGTTCCGCAACAACATTGTTACCAATTGCGCTTATTTCTGGCTCAGGCCCGAGAACACGACGCCAGGCTATACGTTCGCTACGTCGGTTATCACGGGCAATGCTCACTACATGGGATTTTTCGGCTCGAAAGGCGCGGTTGAGGCCAGCGAAACGAACCAGATCGAGCATGGAGTTCGGAAATCAGGCACCATTCTGTTAAGCGAAGTAAAGACCAATGGATTGCCGACCGATTACCTGAACCTGCTGCCCCAGTCGGATGGCTATGACCTCAAGGCTGGCATTTTTAAAACCCCTAAGCAGTAACCCGCCCATTTATCATGTTCCGAAATTATTTAACCATTGCCCTGCGCAACTTCCGGCGTCAGAAAGGGTTTACTATTCTCAATATTACGGGCTTAGCCATCGGACTAGCCAGCGTAACGCTTATCTACCTGTTTATCATTGACGAACAGGATTTTGATCGCTTCCACCCCGATTCCGATAACCTCTATATTCTGGGCACGCATCGGAAGGTGAATGGCCAGGAACGAACATCGGCCTACGCAGCAGGAGCCTGGCTGAAAGCGCTCAAGAATCGTTTTCCAGAAGTAATCGGCGGAGCGCAGGTGGTGTCGATGGGTTATCCGGCTTCGTTCTGGGATCGAAAAACGGATAAAATCCTATTGTCCGAAAATGCGTTTTGGGTCAATCCTGATTTTAAGGATGTCTTTCACTTTCCCTTACTGCATGGCGATCCGAAAACGGTATTCGAGAAACCTAATGGCATTGTCCTCAGCGCCACCATTTCCCGGCAGTTTTTCGGAGATCAGAATCCAGTTGGTAAAACCCTGGAAACAAGCCACATCTATGCAACCGACAATAAATACATTCCGCTGACGATAACTGGTGTGCTGGACGATTATCCAGCCAATTCACACATCCAGCCCGACTACCTGATCAGCACCGGCATGCTACGTTCAATGATGACGGCCAATAATACAAACTGGCTGGAGAACTGGGGAGCCGGTGCTGGCTGGTTTCTGACGTATCTGCACACGACGCCAAACGCCGACGTTGAGAAAATCAGGCGCTTGTTTAATCAGGTCGTCCAGGCCAATCTTCCGAAAGATCCTACACGCCAGATTGAGCCTGCTATCATGCCATTGAGCGGGGTGCATTTCAATCAGGAACTTCGATCCAGTTATAACAATAGTCGAATTGGCGACAAAAAATACCTTTACATTTTTGCATCGACGGCCTTGTTGGTAATTATCATTGCCAGCATCAACTACATGAATCTGGCCACAGCCCGCGCCGTTCGACGAGCAAAAGAAATTGGTTTACGTAAAGTGCTGGGGAGCAATCGCTGGCAATTAGTCTGGCAATTTCTGGGCGAATCGCTGATTACTACGTTCATGGCGCTGCTGGTTGCACTGATATTAGTCGTCGTGCTGTTGCCTTTGTTTAACGTCATTGCGGGTAAGGATTTCACGCTGGCTCATCTGGTGCAAGGCAAACTGATTGGTGTTACGGTAGGTACTACGTTGCTGGTTGGGCTATTGTCGGGCAGTTACCCGGCATTGTATTTATCGGGGCTGCTGCCCATCAGCGTACTAAAAAATAATCGGTTCACCAGTCGCAGTTCCGACTGGCTTCGGAAAGGTCTGGTGGTGCTACAATACACCATCACGATTCTACTCATTGTCTCGACCGGTATCATGATGAAGCAAATGAACTTTATTCATCAATCGACCTTAAGCCGAAGTGGCGATCAGTTGTTATCGATTCGATGGTCGGGGATGGCTTCGCTGGATAAATATCAATCGCTAAAGCAGCGGATTCTGGAAGACCCAGAGATAGAGGTCGTCACGATGGCAAATCACTTACCTAATCAGGATTATTTTGGCTCGCTCGATCACGACGTTACGTTCCCACAACTGGGTAATCAGTCCTACTCCTGGGCAGCCATGCATGGAGATTTCGATCTTCCACAGGCGTTTAACCTTGAATTGATCGCCGGGCGAACATTCAGAAAGGACAATCCAGCCGATTCCAGTACGTATCTACTCAACGAAAGTGCTGTAAAATCCCTAGGTCTACCGCTTGACAAAGTGTTGGGCATGCGCCTGACAATCAAGCTGCCTTATGAGCAACCGAATCAGAAAAAGGAAGGAACCGTAATCGGCATTGTCCGAGATTTCCCATTCAGGTCGATCCACCACACCATTTCCCCGTTGGCCATCAGCGCGCGCCCTGATCCCGAAGACCGAATTGTGTACATAAAATTGCCGGCGAGTAAGTTCCAGGAAAAGATTGCGGAGGTTGAGAAAAAATGGAAGCAGGTGCTGCCCGGCGTTGGCTTCGGTCACTGGTTTATGAGCGAGGAATTTGGCCGGATGTATGAAGGTGAAAACCGGATGTCGGGTCTGTTCAAAGCATTTTCCTTGCTGTCGATCCTGATTGCGTGCCTCGGTTTATTTGGGCTGTCATCGTACCTCGCCGAACGACGTACCAAGGAGATTGGTATCCGCAAGGTAATGGGGGCTTCTCTGCTCCAGATTCTCCGCTTGCTGTTTACGCCTTTCCTCAATTTGCTGGCTGTTGCCTGTGTCGTCGCTCTGCCATTGGGCTGGTTCATGATGTACCGATGGCTCGAAGATTTTACGTATCGCGTGCCCATTGATGCGCTCATTTTTCTAGTCGGTATTCTATTGGTTTTCATATTGACAGCGATCGTGGTCAGCTACGAAACGGTACGAGCGGCTTTAACAAATCCATTGAATTCCATACGACAGGAGTAATTTTTTCTGACAGGATTAACAAGATTTACAGGATGATTAGCCCGACAAAAAAATCTTGTCAATCCTGTTAATCCTGTCAGAAAAACTATATGTCCCTCCAAGCAACGAAAGCTGATTTTTGCGCATCTTTAGGTTGACTATTCCCCTCACTGTCATTCCTATGCGTCAACTTATCCAGTCTATCGCCGTTCTTTCCTTGCTATTCCTCGCTGCCGAAAGTCGCGCCGACGATCTCGATGAATTTATTCGGAAGCAAATGCAGAAACGGCACGTACCGGGTCTGTCTATTGCCATCATTCAGGATGGTAAAATCGTGAAGGCCCAAGGCTATGGTTTTATTGACAAAAATGGCACTACGCCGGTCACGCCATCTACGTTGTTTCAGGCCGGTTCTATTAGTAAATCGGTGGCCGCAGTTGGGGCGTTGCGTTTGACGGAAGAAGGCAAGCTGTCGCTCGATGAGGATGTGAATACCAAACTGAAGACCTGGAAAGTTCCGGAGAATGAATTCACAAAAGACAAGAAAGTTACGCTGCGTGGATTGCTCAGCCACACAACTGGATTGACGGTACACGGCTTTCCTGGTTATGAGGTAGGCACGCCGATTCCAACAGTAGTACAAATTCTCGACGGTACATCTCCCGCTAACACCCCTGCTGTTCGGGTGGATTTTGTGCCGGGAACCCGCTGGCGGTATTCGGGAGGTGGTTATACGGTTATGCAGCAACTCATGCTCGATGTAACGGGCCAGCCTTTTCCACAGTTTATGCAGTCGACAGTACTAGGCCCACTGAAAATGGCAGAAAGTACTTATCAGCAGCCACTTCCTGCCGACAAAGCCAAAGCAACCGCCACAGGTCATTATGGAGACCGTAACCTAGTAAAAGGACGCTGGCATGTTTACCCCGAAATGGCAGCCGCCGGATTATGGACAACTCCATCTGATCTCGCCCGTTTTGCGATGGGTATTCAAAGCGCTTTTGCGGGAAAACCCGGTGCCATCTTGTCGAAATCAATGACCCAGCAAATGCTTACCGATCAAAAGGACAACGATGGACTGGGCGTCTTTCTGGAAGGTAAAGGCCCAACAATGCGTTTCGGGCATAACGGACGGGATGAAGGGTTCGATGCCTTTATGACGGCTGGTGCTGAAACCGGACAGGGTCTTGTTATCATGATCAACGCCAATGATAACTCCCGCATGATGGGTCAAATTACGGAGGAAGTGGCTAAGCAATATCATTGGCCAGACTATAAGCCAATGGTAGGCGCCAAACGTATCGCTGTCCCGGTTGCTGCCAAAGCCCTTACTGCTTACGAAGGTCGCTACGAGCTTAACAACAACCAAATGATCACGTTTGTAGCCAGTAAAGACCGACTGTATACGCTGATCGATGGGTTTAACGACGAAGAGTTCGTGCCCGAAACACCAACCCACTTTGCTTCGGCCGATCGCGATATTTATTTAACATTCAGCCCTAACGAAAAGGGAGAGGTTACAGAACTGCTTTGGAAAACCAACAAAGGAGAACGAAAAATACCACGCATTGGTCCGCTCTTCAACGCGCCCAAATCGGCACCAGACCCTGATCCGACCCGTACTCGCAAGATCGAAGTCGCGTTGATGGCACTGGCTAAGGGCGGTAAAGCAGTAGAAGAAACACCAGGTATTACGCCGGGGGCACGGAAAGATTTTGCTCAGGGAGCCGGTGTACTTGCTGATCTCAAATCCATTACGTTCATCAACGCCGAGGATGTTAAAGGGCGTGGCATTGAGCGGCACGAAGGTAAAGTAGATCAAATTCTGAATTACAAATTCGGTACTACCAATGCACCACATTATGTGATCGTCCATCTGACGTCTGACGGACTGGTTACGGATTATGATGTAGTGGATAAGTAGAAGATCGTCAGGTTTGAACGAATCGCATCCTCGGTCTGTGTCCTCACAGAACGCCTTTGGCGCGGCCTTTGTCAAAGCGTTCTGTGAGGACACAGGCCGAGGATGCCACTAAAAATAGAATACATCAATGGATAAAGCGATAAACGGATGTCATTACCAGATGACGGAGATTTTCGATAACATTCGAAAACTCTACCGATTCGCTCATCCCTGTCCTGAACTGGCCGATTACATCGAGTTTTTCTCGGAGTCATCTGCCGAGGAAACGTATCAGTATGCAGGCGATAATCGATTCATCATCAAGATGTTTCCGAGTTGGACACCCACCTGTTATATTAATTTAGGTCAACCGTATCGGTTATCCGTTGGCGCAACTCAATACCAGATTCAACCGAGCACCGATGTGCTCATTTTGCGAAACAACATCGTTGAGCGACATAATTTACCGACAGATCACATTTTCACCATCAAGTTTTTTCCGGGTGGACTGGAAGCGATACTCGGCATAAACCAGGCTCAATTTTCGGATCAGGTGGTGAGGCTGGAAGCCGTTTTACCGGCTTCTCTAATTAACCGGGTAAAACAATTGGCTGACTTTAGCGAGCGAGTCCAACTACTCCAGAATTTCTTTTTAAGTCAGTACAAAAAGAAAAACACCAACGCCTATTACGTCGACGTCGTGCAGAAAGCGATTGGCATCTATGGAACCGGAAATCTGGAATTTACGAGTAGCCAACTAGCTAACGAACTGTCTACGACCAATAAAACGATCTATCGCTATTTCACCAGAATAATTGGTACTACGCCCAAACAGTACTTCTCCACCGTGCGAGCCAGAACGGCTTTATCGGCATATGTGACAGATAAAAAACAATTCTCGCCCTATGATCATGGCTATTATGATATGAGCCATTTTTACAAAGACGTTGTCCAGTTTACCGGCAAGAAATTAATTGAGAGTGTCCGTTGAAGATGTCCATTTTTTACTAAAATCCAGATCAGGCCCGCTTTAGTTTTGTCGAAAATTAGTTCATAAACGTATGAATCGATCTTCGATGCGGGCATGCCTGCTTGTGGTTTTATTACTTTCTATAACGTATGTCAAGGGCCAGCCAGGTGTTGTCCGAACACTCGAGCCTTGTGCCTGTCCAGTTCCAATAGACAGCAGTTTTCACACCCGCTGTGCTTATTTGATTGTGCCCGAAAACCGGAAAAAGAACAACGGGAAAACCATCAAACTTCCTTTTATTCTGGTAGAAAGCAAAAATCCCAATAAAAAGAAGGACCCACTTTTGTTCACGGGCGGAGGACCGGGCGGCAGTTCGTTGGGTTGGGCAAGAGGTGCTACCCAAAGTCCACTTATCAATGACCGGAATTGTATCGCCTTTGAGCAACGAGGGACCTATTTTGCGCTTCCAAGGCTACAGGGCACCGAACTGGATGATGCAATCAGGGAGTCATACCGCAAAAACCTGAATAAAGATAGTATGATGGTCGTGGGTGTTAAGCGCTACAAAAAAGCACTGGAAGCTAAGGGGATCGACCTTTCCGGCTACAATACTGACGAAACGGTAGCGGACATTCATGACCTGTTAGCCACTTTGCGGGTCGATTCAGTTAATCTACAAGGCATTTCCTATAGTGGTGGGCTTATGCTGGCTGTGCTCCAGAAAGATCCATCCAAGGTTAGGTCATTAATTCTGGACTCCCCACTGCCCACATTCGTGCCTATTGATGAAGATGAGCCCGCCAACTTCAACGAATCGCTGAATATCCTGTTTGGCCATGTTGAGAAAGACTCGACAAACAAAGCCTTATACGGCAACCTGAAAGAGAAATTCCAGCGTTATTTTTCCTCCATCGGAGCGAAAGCGTTTTACATTCCTTATGTAGAAAAAGGCACGACCGATACGTTACGCATTCAATATACCCGACGAGATTTATTGGGCGTCCTCGTTAACACGCAGATGAAGCATATTCCCTACACTATCACCGAAATGATAAAGGGCAATCATTATCCTTACATCAAGCGGGTTCTGGATGATATTTTTGAACATAGCACCGCTCCGTCAGGTATGCGAATTTCGGTGTACTGCGCCGATCAGACGGCCTATCATAGTGAGAAAGTCCTTCAGCAACTGTATGATACGTATCCGTACTTGAAAGGGTATCACATCAATGATGTCTATAAGGAATTATGCGATTGCTGGCAGGTTCCGCCCATAAAGCCAGAAACCAAGCAGCCTTTTTATTCCAACAAACCCGCTTTACTGGCGGATGGCGAACTTGATAACGCCTGTCGGCCGCTCTATATCGACCAGATTCATCACTACATGCCCAATAGTCAGCGATTATTGTTCACCAATCGCGCACATGGAGTTGGCGGGGAGGATATGACTCGTTTTACGCAGTTGTTTTTGACTAACCCGTATAGGAAAATAGAGTCAGGTAAAAAGGAGATTATTACGTATTGATTGTAGTACCGACCGTCCCGGTCGGGCGTGTAGTCAAGAATTTCTCGCCCGACCGAGACGGTCGGTACTACAATCAATACGTCCTTAATTTTGATTAAACTGAATACTATTCAATTGTATGATGTTGTCATTGGGTTTATCGCGCTTCATGACCACTACATACACGTCGTGCTTGCCTGTGAATTCCTTATCGAACGTGCCTGTCACCTGGTTGTTAGTTTTCCAATCGCCAGTAGCTTTATAAGGCGCTCGACTAACGACTGGCCCGGCGTAGGAATCGAGTCGCACTTCGATGTCACCATCTTTATTGAGCGATGAATAATCATACGTCAGCGATTTGATAGTGGTCATATCAATGCCTTTCAACAGCACATACGCTTTGTGATTTCCAGCCCCCAGGCGGTTGCCCCAGCGAGGGAAACCAACATACAAATCGGCGTTAATCGTTTTCACGTTGGCGTTACGTAGCGTAACCACATCCGTACCGGTGAGTGGTCCGACAACCTTACCGCCCGGCGCGGATGCGCCCTTGTCGGTATACGAAGCCACCAGCGTGTATTGCCCACGCGCATCTTCTGGCTTATGTTCGTTTACCGCAAGGCTTCCCTGCAAGGGTGCTACTTTCTGCTTACGGGCATCGGTCAGCGAGAAAATGTACTTCACCATTTCCTGAGCGTCCTGCGTCGGAATTTGTGGGTGAGCACTCATGAGGTGATCTTTGCTCCAGCTACCACCTCCACCTTCAATGATCTTTTTCGCCAGTTTGTCGACACTTCCGGGCTGACCCTTGTAGCGGTCTGCAACAGCTAGAAACGTTGGCCCAACGGATGGTTTATCAATCGTATGACAGGCTTTACAGTCGCTACTCGCCATCAGGGTTTTACCGATCGATCCGTTCCCAATCGACGCTAAATCCTGGTGCCCCTGTTGCACAACTACGGTTGGGGCACTTCTGGGTTGGGCGCTGTATTCCGAATACACCTTAATACGCTTAGGGTCAACCTTCCCGTCCTCTTTATCAGTCACGTTTACGGAATAAGTAAACGGCTTGTTTTCCCAGTAAAATGATCTGTTACCGGGCGTAGCAATGACGACTTCCGGCTTAGCATTACCCACCTTCACCACAATCGTATCGGTGCCGACTAAACCCTTCTGATCAGTTGCTCTCAGAATGGCGTTATATACACCAGGCTGGGTGTACGTATACGTCGCCATAGGGCGCTGGGCACCAACTGTTTTACCATCAAAGAGCCATTCATAAGTGATGGCATCATCATCGTCAAGGTCGGTACCACGTCCACTGAATTTCACACGCAGAGGAGCCTGCCCGGCGGCTTCGTGTGACACGGGTGCATTTTGCCCATCGGATGTGAGGTAGGACCGTGAATTATGGATCGCCATAGCCACCGAATCAACGACATTGGCTTTAACCGTTGGTGGACGATTACCCGTGTTGTATTCAATTTTCACCAGGCGCGCATCGTCGTTATCGGCACCGTATACCGAGCCGTATTCGAGCATATACATAATACCTTCTTTACTGAAAGCCAGATCAATAGGTCGCCGAAAATCGCCATTTGCGGCCATAAACGGCTCATTCCGGACGTAGTTTTCGTCTTTATCAAGCCGAACAGCCAGCACCCAGTTGCGCATCCAGTCGAAGACAAATAGCGCACCATCATAGTATTCCGGGAATTTAGTTTTGGACGACGAATTCCTGTCGTAATTATAAAACGCGCCAGCCATCGCGCTACGTCCTCCCTGGCTCAATTCCGGAAACTCCTTGGATACTGCGTAAGGATACCAGATCATCGCCGAATTAGTTGGCGGCAGGTTTTTCAGGCCCGTATTATTGACGGAGTTATTAACAGGTGCTTTTGGGTCAAATTTGGGCCCGAGGGCGTTGGTGGCAAAGTCAAGTTTCGGATAGGGTTGGCTATTACCGATAAAGAGAGGCCAGCCATAGTTTCCCGGTTTTTTAGCCTGATTAAACTCGTCATATCCTCTTGGACCAATCGTACTATCCTTGCCCGCATCGGGGCCAATTTCACCCCAATACAGGACTGATGTCTTGGGGTTCACCGCAATCCGGTAAGGGTTCCGCAAACCCATCGTATAAATTTCCGGGCGGGTCTGAGCTGTGCCTTTCGGGAATAGGTTGCCATCGGGAATGGTATACGTTCCGTCAGGCTGGGGGTGAATCCGTAGAACTTTCCCCCGCAAATCGTTGGTGTTGGCCGCGCTACGTTGCGCATCAAGGGTTAGGTGGTCGGGGCGTTCGTCAATGGGCGAGTAGCCATTCGAGGGGAACGGATTGGTGTTATCACCCGTCGATAGGAACAGATTGCCTTCTTTGTCCCAGGCCAGCGAACCGCCGTGGTGGGCACTGGCTTCAAACTCACCCGGCAATTTGAGGAGTATTTTTTCGGAAGCCAGATCAAGTGAATTATCGTCCTTCACCACAAAGCGCGACAAATGGTAAGTGGGGTCTTTATCGGTATTGGGCGAGTAATAAACGTAGAGCTGATGATTGGTCGAGAACTTTGGATCGAGCGTAATGCCTTGTACGCCAAAGCCTAACTTGGTGGTTACGGCAAATCGATGCATTACTTTGTAGGTGTTCTTGCGGGAGTTATAAACCCACAAATTTCCGCTCCGTTCTGTGAAGAATACACGGCCATCGTCTGCCACGGCTAGTTCCATTGGTTCGTTCAGGTCATTGACCAGCACGGTTTTCACAAACCGGTTATCTTCGGGCATCACCACGGCATATGACTTACTGTAATCCAGTGCTTTACCACTACCCATAACCCAATTAAGTGCCCCTAGCAGGTGCTGCACAAACAATGGCTCACTGAAACTGGCATCTTCGTGACCGCCACCGGTGTAATAGGCCCGTCCGCCATCAAATTCATGATACCAGGCAATGGGGTGATTGCTTCCGTTGATGCCACCTTCGTACGTATTTTCGTCTAGGTTGGCCAGCACATGCAGATCGGAGTAAAGCGAGCGATAGTTGTACCACTCATCGGTTCGCTCCCAATGATCGGGCAGCATACTGGTCGAAGGGTGATTCTTGTCAATTACGTCTACCGTTGCTTTACGGACATTGGATTGACTGGGGTGACTGGCAAAATACCCGCCCGCAAGTTTGTTGTACCAGGGCCAATCATACTCCGTATCGGCAGCCGCATGAATACCCAGATAACCACCCCCAGCCTGAATATAGCGCTCAAAAGCAGCCTGTTGGACCTGATTTAATACGTTTCCTGTTGTGCTTAGCCAAACGACGGCCTGGTAATTCTTCAGGCTATCATCATTGAAATAAGCCGCATTTTTAGTGGTGTCAACTCTGAAATTATTCTCTCGGCCGAGTTTCTGTAAAGCCGCAATACCAAACGGAATGGAGGTATGCTTCCATCCTTTTGTTTTCGAAAAAACCAATATCCGACGTGGACTGGCCTGTTTAGATACAACTGGAGCCGTGGGGGCATCGGCAACAACCGATGTCTCGGTCGTAGAAGTCACAGCGGTCTGCCTGACGTTTTTCTGAGTATTCAGGCAGGCGTATAGAGACACGGTAGCCCCGGCGACTCCCAGAAATCGAAGTACCTGTTTAGGAGAAGTTGATAACCAAACCATAGGTGTTGAAAAGTTGAAGGCTGTTTAGGGTAGCGAAAACTGACTTTTCGTAAGCAGTTTTTGCAGTTAATCAATAAGCCCGACCAATGGATAAACTACCCGGCTAAAATCTCACGGCAGTTACGAAATTCAAACTCCTTAAAAAGTGAGCGTCAACAGCGTGATGTCTAGTACATACAGCTAAAGAAAAGGAGTTGAATCGAGCGTTTGCTTAAACTTGATCAGGGCGCAAATGGCAGTATTATAAAACTTGAAAAATTTGTCAGATGATGGTTATTTTTGGTTCTAATGTTAACCTTTCCCTTATCTAAATGAATCGATTTTTACTCTGTTCCCTGGTTTTAACGACTATTTCCTCTGCTCTTTTTGCCCAGCAAGCCTATGATGTTGAAGCCGGTAAACCCGCTCAATTGAATGGAATTGACTATGGTTTCGAAATTCGCAATGAACGTCAGATGGAAATTAGCGGTGAGAATTTTATGCGCTATGAACTTTCGGTTTACGCCACCAATAGGAGTAACTGTACCAAATTGATGTTTCCGAGGCAAACCTTTCTAAGCACAGACGAACCAAATCAACTGGCCGTATTCGATTGTCTGAATGCCACCGGAAAACGACTCACCTCTAAAAGTGGAACCGTAGTAGCCCGACCCTTCATGGTACCTTACCAGCAAAAGATCAAGAATTCAGAAGGAAAAGAGGTAACCACCACCACCAATGTTCAGGCTGGCTTTATGCTTCGAAATGGCGAAACAGTGAGTAATTCATTTATTGCCATCGTTCCAAAGGGCGAACGACCGGTTATGAAAGTTCGGATTAAAGACATCCCGGATTTATAAGATTTTTCATTAAACACAGAGCGGGCCGTCGTTACGGCCCGCTCTGTGTTTAATACATCTACGCCAAAGAAATCTGAGCTTTAGTGGCCTGGCTAATTACAAATTGCCGGGCTTCATCGTATTCCTCTGCGGTACGCAGATGTTCCAGAAGCAAAGGCACTTCCTGCGGTAATGACGTAACATTGCGGATGTACGCTACATAATCCAGGCTCCCTCGACCTGGCATTGTCTCTATAAAATGACCATCTTTTGGGGCAATATCCTTGGCGTGAGCCGATACAATCCAGCGCCCTAATTTTCGGAAAGTCTCGTCGATAAGCGCTTTGTTATTGTAATACCGCGCCGGGGTGTTAATGATGTTGGCCATATCGATGTGAGCACCAAAAGCAGGTCGGTCGATGGCTTTAATAAATTTCAGATAAGAGTCCGGGCCGTCGGGCAAACTCCAGCCCATCATTTCGAGCGCGAATTTGGCCCGTTTGGGTTTTACAGCGTCAATTACCTTTCGACAATTCTCGACCGTCGCGTCGAAGTATTCCTTGGTCAGGTCTCGCGCATCGGGGCCGTCCCAGCGAGTGGGATTGTATGAACCCCCAATATCCACACAGGTTCGGGCACCAACGGCTTCGGCTAGAGCCAGTCGTTCGGTAACGTACTCCAGATTTTTCCGGCGTTTTTCAGCATCCTGATCCAACATATTGACCCACGCTCCAACTTCTGCAAGAATCACATTCTGCCCCGCAAACGCTTTCTCAATGGCCAAAATTTTATCGGTGTCTTTCAACTCAACGGCAGGAACGTAAGCCGAACTATACTGCAATCGCCTATGCTCTCGTGCCAAGTCGTCGGGGTCCTGGCTTTTTAGGAAAATTGGTCCGCCCAATCGTAATGGTTTTTGGGCTGTTTTAACGATTGGGAGCTTGAAATTCACAACAGAACTGCCAGCCAGCACAGCCGACGACTGCAGGAAACCACGGCGTGAAATGTGTTTCATCAGGTTGATGGTTGGTTGAGCTGTCTTTATCAAGACTTTTGTAAAAAGCCGTGACAGGCTATTTCTTGCTATTCCCTAACCACATAAGCGCGTCGATCAGGAATTTATTCTGCGTTTCATTTGAGAAGGTAAACGACAATTCTTTGTTCGTTTTATTCTCATAATCGATGTCGTTATGACCAATGTTCGAATAGATCATTTTGTACTTCTTATTCGTCCAGACAACCGGATAATAGCCACTGTGCCATATTTCGTGTGGTTTGGGACCTGTGCCCAATGGAAAGCTGGTCGAGTCGATGGACATCAGGATGTCGATATCGGGGTTCTTTGTCAAATCATTCGTCCACCGATACCATTCATTTGGAGCTGTTTTGAAGGTTGCAGGCAAATGCTTTGTCGATGGATGTTTTCGATCTTCAACCCGCAGAATAGCTGATGTTGGTCGCCAGGTGTTGCTTTTATAGGAACCCGATCCCAGAAATTCGTTATGATACCAATCCCAGTTCTGTGGGTATTTTGAAGGCGTCAGGGCAAATCCGGCGAAGTGGAACCCCATCCACCCTCCCCCATTTTTCATGTATTTTTCAAAGGCTTCTCGTTGAGCAGGTTCTTCGGGGCGAGTATCGAAGAATAATACGACCTGATAGTTAGCCAGAAATTCGGTGTTCAGATTGTTCCAGTTATCGGTTGAATCATAACTGAAATTGTACTTCTCAGCAGCCTTCGGAAACCACCGATTAGCCTCATGCACATAGCTAATATGCGCTTTATCATTCTGCGCTGTATAAAAAGCAATTACCCTGAATTTGGGTTTCTTAGTTTGCGCGCGAAGAGCACCCGCAAGGCAAAGCAGGCAAACGACAAGGATTTGAAAAGTTCTTTTGCTGATTGGAAGCATTGATTTGACGGTTAAGTCCTGCCTCCTAAAGCGACAAAGCGAAAGAACATACTAACGCACAGTTTGCTACTCCATCTTCAGCACTCGCCCAACTTCTTTGTGATATAATCGACCAATGGGTAGCTCCTGTCCGGCTATATCGACATAACTAGGAGTATAAGCCGTAATTTTATCAACGGCTACGACAAACGAGCGGTGGATGCGCAAAAAGCCAACCTCTGGTAGCATTTCTTCCAGTGAACTAATGCTTTGCTTAACCACCAAAGGCTTAGCCGAGGTCGTGATGATTTTAACGTAGTCCTTCAGGCTTTCTACGTACAAGATGTCGTGGATGAAGACTTTCACCATCTTGCGATCGGCGCGGAAATACAGGAACGTATTCTCCGCTGGCGCTACTGATTGTTTCTCAACAGATTGATTAGGTAAGGCCTCAGTCTGTCCAGCGTTGAGGAGGCTGTTCTCAGATCGCATCACCTTGGAAACCGCTCGTAAAAAGCGTTCAAACGAAATTGGTTTGAGCAGGTAATCGACTACATCTAGTTCAAAGCCATCCAGAGCATAATCGCGGTAGGCAGTCGTAAAAATGATTTTGGGTGGCTGTCGCAGGCTACGAACGAAATCGGTACCAAGCAGTTTCGGCATTTTAATGTCCAGAAACATCAGATCAACCGGTGTGGTCTGCAACACCCCAAACGCCTGAATAGCATTGTGACATCTGCCCACTATTTCCAGACCATCGATCATGTTGATGTGCGACTCGATAACGGCCAGTGCAGGTGGTTCATCATCAACGAGCAGGCAACGTATTGAAGACATAGTGTGAATAAATCAGGCTGTTTCAGCGAGTTGTTTTATGGGCAGAAAATCTGTGACCAGCGTAGGCGCTAGTTCCAAAGTCAGCGCAACCATAAACGTTTCTTCTTCGGGTACAATTCGTAACTCATGGCGACCAGGGTATAACAAATTTAGTCGTTTCTGTACATTCTGTAAACCGATACCTCCGATATGCGTACCAGTGTCCGAATTCGATTCCCGACTGTTGATGACTTTGAATTTCAGCTGATTTCCCTGAACTGACAAATCGATATGCATCCAGGCTTGTTCGAGTTGTTCGCTGGTACCGTGTTTAAAGGCATTTTCCAGAAATGGGATCAGTAGCAGCGGAGCAATTAGTTTATCCAGATAATTTCCCGAAATAGTAATCGACATATCCAGCCGGTCGCCATAGCGAAGTTGCTCTAGTCCAATATAGTTACGCATAAACGCAATCTCCTTCTGAAGCGGCACTTCCGACGCATTGCACTCATATAGCATGTAACTCAGCAAATCCGACAGTTTCAGGACCACAGCTGGCGAATGATCTGATTTATGGAGCGTGAGTGCATATAAGTTATTGAGCGTATTGAACAAAAAATGCGGATGAACCTGTGATTTAAGCAGTTGCAATTCGGCCTGTAGTTTCTCCTTATCAATTTGTTCGTAAGCCTGTTGTTTCAGATACCAGATTTTCACCAGCTTAATCGCTGCGGCAAAACCACCAATGGTCGTAGCACCACGCATACCCGCCATCATGGCAAAAACGAATGTATTCCCCGAGAAGCGCCCATTTACCATCATCCGAATAGGATAAACAATAAATTTGGCCAGTACTGCCGACAGGAACGAGGTTGCAATAATCAGAAGAATGGTGTTTATAAATGACCATCCATAGCGCCCGGTAAGTAGGTATCGGGGTATCACCCAATACATCAGACTATAGGCCAGAAAGATGTGAGCAGGCATGAATAAGATCGAGTCGATCCCCGATACAAGAAAGCCTTTCAGGAAAGCTATCGGCCAGGCAACTCCTTCATTAAGAAGGTAGTTAGCGGGCAAAAAACCATAGGTAAGCGTAAAAAATAATGCCCATGCCAACCAGAATAAACCATGCCGTACCAGTCGTTGGCGCGGTTGGTTTGAGAAGACAAATTCCTGCGTAAGAAGTTGCATAAGTCAGCTGATTACATAGCCGAAAATAGACAAACAGATTGGGTTTGCCTACAAGCTAGTCCAATTGTCGACAGACGACGGTGAATAGTCGCCCAATAACCACATTTAGGCCAAAATGCCGTTGGTAGACAGGAGAATGGAGTATAGTGTCGAACGTAAGTTGCCGGGCGAAAATCGAAGCGGGCTATTATGCGTGTTTCTACTTTTGATTCAGTTATCAACTAATCGTAAACACACAAACACGTAAAACAATGAACACCATTTCACAACTCCGCCTGGCCTTCGTGGCCCTCCTCTTTACCACTGCCTCATTCACTACGCAGGCACAATTAAAAAAAGAGCAACCCATTGCCAAAGATGGTTTCTGGGTCGTTGAAACAATGCCCAAAAGTCAACAGAGCATCGTACGTTTTTATACGAATGAGGAAAAACTCATTTACGAAGAAACCATAGACCGCAACCTGAACATTGCCCGCAAACAAACCAAACTTCAATTAAATGTAGCGCTTGAACAGACTCTATTTATCTGGAATGCTACCCACAAAGTACCAACCGACCGCCAATGGGTAGCCGTGCAGTTTGAGAAGAAGTAGGGTTGAACTGGCAACATTTTTAAACGCAGAGGCACAGAGAACACAGAGTTATCGGTATTATTTACCTCTCTGTGTTCTCTGTGCCTCTGCGTTTTAAAACAAGGGTAAATCGGCCTGTAAACGCGCTTTATCGGGTATACTAGAAACCCTCAACTCTATGCAGGCTAACAGACGCAAATTCATAAAAAGCTTATCGGCAGCTTCGGCACTCGTTGCTACTGAGAGCCTTGCCAAACCATTCGGTTTTCCAGCCTATATTCCGAACCTGAAGACGATTAGTCCCAACGACAAAATCCGGTTTGCTACGATTGGCATGGGTATTCAGGGCAACTTCGATACACAAGCCGCCCTGCGTAATCCCGATGTAGAATTGGTTGCTGTAGCTGATTTGTATGATGGTCGACTCGAGCACGCCAAAAGCGCTTATGGTAAAGACAAAGACCTCTTCACCACCCGCGATTACCGCGAAATTCTGGCTCGACCCGATGTTGATGCGGTCCTGGTTGTTACACCAGATCATTGGCACGACCACGTCACGATTGCTGCTCTGAAAGCAGGCAAGCACGTATATTGTGAGAAGCCGATGGTGCAACATCTGAACGAAGGCAAAGCAGTGATTGATGCCTGGAAGAAATCGGGAAAAACCATGCAGGTTGGCAGTCAGCGCATCAGCAGTGCCTCGTTTCAGGAAGCGAAACGGCTGGTGGAAGCGGGCGAAATTGGCCAGATCAATTATATCGAATCCAATAATGACCGGTTCAGCGCAATCGGCGCCTGGGACTATTCCATTCCACCCGATGCATCGACCCAAACCGTCGACTGGGATCGTTTTCTGGGCGATGCACCGAAGCGACCTTTTGACGAAAAACGATTCTTTCGCTGGAGGAACTACAAAGATTACGGCACGGGCGTAGCAGGCGATCTATTCATTCACCTCATTACGGGCGTTCACTTTGTAACCAACACAATGGGACCCACTCGCATTTACTCGTCGGGCAACCTGGCTTACTGGAAAGACGGTCGCGATGTACCCGATATCATGGCGTGCATTATGGATTATCCCAAAACAGATCAGCACGAGGCTTTCCAGATGGTGCTCCGGGTAAATTTTGCCAATGCGGGAAAAATCAACGACGTAACGCGCATCATTGGCAACGAAGGCCAAATCGAGTTTTCGGAAAATAACCTCATCATGACCAAGAAGAAACTGCCACTTGCTCCTGGCTATGGCGGCTACGACAGTTTCTTTACGTTTACTGAACCTGTTCAACAGGAATTTGTGAAAGGGTATGATGCCAAATATCCACCCGAAACGCGCAAGGCAGATCCAGTAAAAGAAGTGAAATTCGAAGCGCCCAAAAATGATGATGCCCATGCTAAGCATTTCGGTAACTTTTTTGATAACGTGCGAGCTGGTAGTCAGGGTACCCTCGAAGATCCGGTTTTCGGTTTCCGGGCGGCCGCACCCGTGCTAGCCTGTAACGAAAGTTATTTCGAGCAGAAAGTTGTGCATTGGGACCCCGTTACAATGACTCAGAAAAACCCAACGACTCCATCAGCGACGCATAAGAAAAAATCGACTGTTGCTTCAGCAAAGACTGTAGCTAAAAAGTAATTCTCAAAGACAACAAAACCACGCAATCCCCATTGGAATGGCTCACCCAAAACAGTCAATCTAATGGGGTTTTTGTGTAACTATAAAACCAAATTGCCCACTATTCCGGTATATATATCCAGGCTTTAAAAACCGCACGAAACTCCGATCTATAGGTTTATTTACATATGGAAAACTTGACGACAAAACCTGCTCCCGTCCGCAAACCTAAGCCAGGCCGCTGGTTCTGGTGGGGTATTTTGTTGGCATTGGTAGTCTGGGTCGTGGTGGATTTGTATATACCCAGAAAGAACAGCCTTCGCCAATTCGATCCGAAAGAGGTAGCGCGACTGGAAACCGCCATGTGGCGATCTTATTATGAAAAAAAGCCAGTACTCCTGTTTTGGCAATTGGCTACTGGTCTGCGTCAGCAATTCCATGCACCTTTCTGGCGATCATTTACACTAGGATTTCAGGCCTCTAAAGCCGCGTTCGATTTCAAGGAAGGCCATTCCCGAGCCGATTACCAGCGCACCATCCCCGATCTAATTTCGTATTATGAATCCATTCAGGCACTCAGTACTGAGTCATTCGATGTACCGAAAGTGGCCAAACTCGAACTGGAGTGGTGGATTGTTCATCGCCAACGGGAACGCTATTCCTACGATGATTTGGCGAACGCTTTAGTACAAACGTCTGCTGCTTTATATAGCCAACCTGCCGCACCATTTACGACGTATGGGCGCCTGCGGGCCGACGCCATGCGTTTATGTGACGATGTGCGAAATCATCCCGGCGGGGCCACCGAAGCCGATTGGCAGCAGATTGATGCCGTATTACGTCGGGCATGGGGTGAACTGCACACAGTTGTTCAGCGAAATACTAGTAATTAAGCCTTAGGAGTTGTGCGTAGTTGTTGCAAAGCTACCCGCAATTTCTGGCGAGCGAGTTCAACGGGTATGCCTATTGAGTTCGCGGCTTCTTCGGGCGTACAGTTTTCAAAAAGGATAGAATCAAGTAACGCTTTTGATTGAGAATCAACCAGATTGGTAAGCCTGTCTCCTGATAAATTCGGGCTGCTCTTTTGCCAGGCTGGGTTAATTATTTCCCCAGTTTTGGTAAGTTGAAGAGGTACGGTCTTTGCCCGACCATGCTCATTAAGGGCTTCTAAAGCTGTAGACCGGGCAATCTGTAACAACCACAGAAACAAGGGTTGTTTACCAGGCCGAAACTGATCTATTCGTAAACGAATCGTTGTAAAGGTTGTTTCCAGTAACGACACTGCCTCCGTTTTATCAAAAACAATTTTCATGATAATACCCAGCAATATTGCTCCGTATCGATCATACAGTTTCGAAAAAGCAAGTTGATTATTGGCCTTTAACCCGCTCAATAGTTCCTGCTCCAGAAGCAAAGAATCTGGGGTACTCATAACTGGTTGACTAAGGTAATTCTGCTCACATTACTAGTAACATCAGACGCATACAAACCAGATAGTCAGCACATTTCAAAGTTCTCATTCAGTAGGCGTATCAACTACTAACCAGAAGTGATTTATTTAGTTTAATAGTTTTTTTTATTCGGTATACAATTTAATTCCCTCTTCCTCCTGATCATGACGGCGAAATGACGGTGGCATCTGCTTCGTTCGTACCTTTGAGAAGAATTCAATTAGATCTATGAAATATAAAAAGCACGTTTTCATCTGCAATAATCAGAAAGCCGCACCAAAAAAATCCTGTGGCGAAGCACACGGTAACGAACTGGTCGATGCCTTTAAAGCCGCTCTCGCCGAGCGTGGTTTATTGAAAGAAATGAGAGCACAACGAACAGGCTGCCTCGATGCCTGTGCCTTTGGTCCGGCTCTAGTCGTTTATCCAGAAGGTATCTATTACGGTAATGTCCAACTAACAGACGTTGACGAAATCGTAGACAGCCATCTTGTGAATAATCAGCCGGTAGAGCGACTGAAGTTGGATTATTAGTAATCATAGTATTCGGCATTCGGTTTACAGTATTCTGTATTGTAAACCCATTCTCATGTACAAACACCTCTTTTTTGATCTCGACCATACTTTATGGGACTTTGACCGAAATTCGGCGGAGTGTATTGCCGAGTTGTTCGACACATTCCAACTAGCGGAAGCTGGCATTGCATCGGCAGAGGAGTTTAGCCGGCACTTCATTACGATAAACCATCAATTGTGGGCCGACTACGACAAGAACTTAATTGAGCATAGTTACATCCGACAACATCGGTTCCCAATGGTATTCAGGGCATTGGGAATCGATGAATCGGCGGTTCAGGCTGATCTCAACGTCGAATACCTGAAGTTGCTCCCTTACAAATCTCATTTGCTGGAGTCGGCACGAGAAATTCTGGATTATCTGCAAGGACGATATACCATGCACGTCATCACAAATGGGTTTGCCGATATTCAGGCCACGAAGATGAACAGCTCGGAGATTGCTCATTACTTTACGAACGTCATTACAAGTGACAACGCCAATGCTAAAAAGCCCGATCCGCTCGTATTTCACTATGCTATGGAAATCAGCGGTGCCACGGCAAGTGAAAGTCTGATGATTGGCGATAATTACGAAGCGGATATTTTAGGGGCTAAAAGCGTCAGCTTAGATACGATCTTTTATAATCCACAAGGCGTAGTCGTTGACGACAAACCAACCTATGATATCCGGCATTGGCGAGAATTAATGAGCATTTTATAATACCTGAAACGTAAAACCTATCCCATGCAACTAACGAACGCAACCGCTATTGTTACAGGAGGAGCTTCTGGCTTAGGCGAGGCAACCACTCGAATGCTAGTAGCGAATGGAGCCAATGTTGTTATTCTGGACATGAACGACGAGCGTGGAAATGCGCTCGCCGAAGAGTTGGGCGCAACGGTTCGCTTTGTCAAAACCAACGTAACCGATGAAAGCGATGTGCAAACGGCAATCAACATGGCTATTGGCACATTTGGCAGTCTGCATATCAATGTCAACTGCGCAGGCGTAGCCGAAGCCCGCAAAACGGTTGGTAAAGTAGACGGTGTGTATGGTGCCCACTCACTGGCGGCTTTTCAGAAAGTCATTTCGATTAACCTCATTGGAACGTTCAATGTCATTCGCCTGGCGGCTCTGGCAATGGAACATAATGCGCCGAACGATGAGGGAGAACGGGGTGTCATTATCAATACGGCATCCGTAGCAGCTTACGACGGTCAAATCGGGCAGGCGGCTTACTCGGCTTCGAAAGGGGGTATTGTGGGCATGACGCTACCCATTGCCCGCGATCTGGCGCGCTCGGGTATTCGGGTTATGACCATTGCGCCGGGTCTATTTGAAACACCGCTATTGGCTGGTCTACCCGAAGAAGCCCGAATTTCGTTGGGCCAACAAGTACCGTTCCCTTCGCGGCTTGGCCGGCCAGCAGAATACGGTATGCTGGTTAAAAGCATCCTTCAAAATCCAATGCTGAATGGCGAGGTTATTCGGCTCGACGGCGCGATTCGAATGGCTCCGAAGTAGTACGAGATTTATTCATTGAGAAGTTCTCCGATAATTAAGAACTGACCGGCATAACAATCCTGTGGTTCATATGGCTGCGGATTTGTTATGGATGTATTCCGTTGCTTAAGGATGGCCGCCTTGTCTAACGTCTGAGAATCAACATACAACTCAATCGTATGAACACCCTCTGGGAGAGCTGGCAACAAAAAATAGTTTGACCGGTAATAGGTACAATACTTGTCAAATCGAGGGTATACCTGTGGCTTCCCCCCATCTATAACTACTCGGTATTGACCACAACCGGGGCCCATCACGTCATACAAACCAAAACGAGTTCCCCGAAAACGTACCTGAATTCGTTCGCCCGGAGCTGTTGCTTTCAGTAAAAAGGTGAACCGATTAGCCAATTTCCGTGCTACAGAATCTGTACCTGGCGTGATTTCCAGCCAGCCCGCCGAACGGGTACTCTGTCGGGCACTGATCATTTGGGCTTTTTCCCAGTTATCAGGATACAAGGGCGCTTTAAGTTTTTTAGTCCGCTTGGTTCCTGTTTTATCCAGTATATTGAAAGCCCGCGCCAACGCTTCCGTGTAAAGTCGATGGCCCGTTTGTGGATAGGGATGCACATTATCTGCCGAGAAGACCAGCTTACCTGGGTATTCATCTAGTTTCCCGCTAAATACCAGCTCTCCTTTCTCCGCTAAGCGTACCACGTCCAGCCCAAGGTGAATGGAAGGTATGGCATACTGATCCGCAATCCTTTCCATCACCGAGGCCGACAGTGGAAAGTAGCCTTTGGCGATTGTGGGAGCCATCGTAGCTGCCAGTGTATAAACAAAACAAATATCCGTATGCGCATTTGCTCGCCAGATTTGCCGAACAATGCCCTCCATAGCTACAGCAATTTGATCAGGCTTTTTTCCATTATCATTGACAGCAAACTCGACGAAGACTAGATCGGGTTGGTAATTTAATACCTGTTCTTGTAGCCGAAAAACGCCCAAATCGGAGCCGGTTCCACTTATGGCAGCATTTATTTGCTCAACCGTTGCTTTAGGATACTGTTGTCGAATCCAGGCTAGTGACTGCTCCCGCCACCCCCCTCCTGCTTCGGTGATACTACCGCCCAGGTAAGCAATTTTCACCGCCTGCCCATCCTTTAGTTTGGCAAAGAAATAAGGTAGTCCTCCTCGTGTGCTGCACTCGTTAGCCTTCACTAATGAGGTGTCTGACTGAGCTACACTAAGAAAAGAAACACTCATCATCACCGTCAGCAATACAGAAAAAGAAAGGATTTTGGCCATAACGAACTAAGCTATTTACTACTCAAAGTTCTCTAGAAGCCGTTTCTCACTACCAGACTGTTTAATTATCCAGACGTTTCTCTCACAAAAAAGAGCCGCTCCAATCGGAACGACTCTTTATATCATTCACGCTCAAAGCCGTGCTACGGCTATTCTTAGAAATTCACACTAACTCGGCCAAATACATACCGGCCATTATAGCCACCCTGGTTCGGTTGATACAAAAAACGGCCTCGGTTTGAATTATCGCGACCCGACGCATAATCTGTACTACCCAGCGCATTTCGGGGATCGATATAGATTTGATCAGGATAAACATCGAAAATATTGTTTGCGCCCAGCGTAACACCAATGGCTTTGGTAGCACGGTATGTCACAATCAGGTCTGTAATCCAAACAGGCTTAAACGTCTGGTCGATGTACGCATGGCCAGTTTCATCACGTGCGAACTGTGTGTTCCAGTAGGTACCATCCGCTTTCTTGGCATCAGGATCAGTGGCGGTTTTGAATTTTACTTCTCCAAAACGTACTGTACGTGCCGAGATGTCAAACTTGCCAATTGTATAGGTTGCGCTTAAATTCCATTTGCTACGGGGTAAATAATCTTCGATGATCGAAATCTGATTGCGGTCAAACAACGATGTCCGATACCAGGTACTTGGGTTGGCATCGGCCGGATTGTTTTTAGGATCGTCGATTAATGGCGTACTATTGATTCCGGTAACCGTGTTTTTGTTGAAGTTCAACGCAGCTGTTAATACCAACTGCCCTTTCCCTACTGTAAGTCGTTCAGAACCAACAATGTCGATACCCCGCGTACGGGTGTTAACAGCATTACCGAAGAAACGAACCAGATTCACACCCGGATAATCGGTTGTTGAGAAGCCCAACTGAGCTCGCGTAAACGAACCCGAGTACACAATTCGATTAGTAATGTCAATCTGGTAAGCATCTACGGTCAGGGTAAATGCCCGACCGGCGCGAGCGGTTACACCCGCTGCGATGTTCACCGACGTTTCGGGTTTAAGCGCGTCTACACCAATCACGTTTCGAACAATCGGACTATCGTTGTTCAGCGTCAGCGTGTTCGATGGCAAGCCGTTTACAAACTGCGTACTTGTATTCTGAAAATATCGCTGGTGAAGCGAAGGAGCCCGGAAACCCGTACTTGCCGAACCACGTAAGGCAATGGCTGGGGTTATCTGCAAGCGGGCTGTCAATTTACCGTTAATCGTCGAGCCAAAGTCGCTGTAATGTTCATATCGACCAGCCGCACCTAGCAACAGGCGCCCTTTTTCACCTTCTAAATCAAGATAAAGCGCCTGACTATTCCGTGATTTATTAATCGCATCAGTCGGTTGGTTACCCGGAAACACCTGCGAACCCGGAGCCGCAACAACCGTACCTGATAATGGAGGAGCGATAGGCAACACACGCGTCGGATCGCCCGAGTACGAACCTGACTCCCCTGCCTTAATCTGGAAATTCTCGAAACGAGCCTCACCACCATACGCTACGTTGAGTGTAGCATTATTAGACGCTATAAACCGGCGACTGAAGTCCAGATTGAATGTATTCTGGAGAAACGAAAGCGAACCAGCATCGAATGTAGTTTGTGGACTGTCATTGGCTGGAAGCGATGCGTTAGCGGAGTTTACAATCGTGTAGGCAATCGAATTCCGGCCAATAACATTACTAACTTCGGCATTCCACTTGCCCAGCATTGTTTTATAGCCCAGAATCAGTGACTGGTCGTTAATGCTTGGCTGAATTCCCGGCAGGAAACCATCGGGATAATAGAGCGATCCATCCAGTTTCAGAGGTTGCTGATTACGTGAGTTTGGCACACGATTGTTACCATAGCCCGTACCTGAACGGTGCGTTATACCGCCCGAGAAATAAAATTCCGATTTCGAGTTGGTTGGAATACCTCCGTTGATAAATAAGCCAAGGTTCTGTGCGTTGGAATTACCAACAATCATATTGTGGCGATCATATCCCCGTTGCTGGATAATAGCCTTATCCTGTGTAATCAGGTTTTGGCGGAATGCCGTTGCATCCTGACCGGCTGGCGTGGTTGGGAAACCACCAGCCGATCCAAGATAGATCGTTGGCGCATTGTCATCAGCACTCCGATTCGTCCGGTCGTGGTTATTGTATTGGCCACTTACCGATAACCGGCCCTGGCTACCTAATCGGAAACCTTTGGTGAAGTCAAACTGAATTAAACTACCATCATTGATTTTCTGCGTTTTCTGATCCGATCCTCCATTACTATTCGGAATCATGTACTTCATAGTGGTCATATTCTGGCCACCCGTCAGTGATGCCGAAAATCCAGTATAGTTCTTCTTCAGTACTACGTTGATTACGCCGGCAATCGCATCAGTGCCATACTGAGCTGCAGCACCATCACGAAGCACTTCAATGCGCTCCACAGCCGATACCGGAATTACATCCATATCGGTACCAACCGAACCCCGACCAACTGATCCGTTGATATTGACCAAGGCTGTTGTATGCCGACGTTTGCCGTTTACCAGAACCAACACCTGATCAGGGCCAAGTCCCCGTAGCGAAGCTGGGTTAATGTGATCTGTACCATCCGTTACAGTTTGGCGGTTCGAGTTGAACGACGGAGCTACATAGTTCAGTACCTGACTAATATCCACTTGTGGAAATCCCTTCAGTTCTTTCGTTGTAATGACATCCACCGGAGCGGCAGTCTGTACATTCGTACGGGCAGTTTGTGAACGCGACCCAATAACCACCACTTCGCTCAGCGCCGACGATGTTTCTTTCAGGGACGCATTTGCGACGGCTTCTCCATTCCCAATAGTTACAGGAACACTCAGCGTTTCGTAGCCAACAAAACTTACCCGCAGCGTGTAGCTGCCTGGATTCACTTTCAGGGTATAATCCCCATTTACATCAGTAGTTGCTCCGATGTTCGTATTAGCCACTACAATGGTTGCACCTGGAATGGCAGATTTGGTTGTAGCATCTGTTACACGGCCCCGAACGCTTTGGGCCAAAACGGCAGTGAGTGTTAATGCCCATAGGACAGCACTCAACATGAAACGGTTCAATTTGTAGTAAGTAGGCATATAGCACATTATATATTAAAGGGCAAATCTAAAATAATATACTATACATACCGCACTTTAATGATACAATATTTTGATTATATCATTTTTATCAAAATAAATAATAAGTAAACATTATAAGATATGAAGAAACTTTCTCTCTATTTTATACTTCTACGTTACTATAAACAATAGCTATCGACTACGTATATTCACCTAGTATACCTTATCCTTTTTGAATATAAATGCTACCAAAGTGTAGGGCTAAGTCACTAATCCACTAGTCTACTTAATGCGATTTTCCTAATACATAATTCATAAAAAAACGCCCTATGAATTAACATAGGACGCTCTAAAAACTTACTGATTTTCTGGCTTACTGTGCCGAAACCAGCTCTATATCGAAACGAAGTGGGGCATAAGCCGGAATGACCTGGTAACCAGTTGATCCGTACCCAATTTTCGATGGAAAAACGATAGTTGCTTTTTCGCCAACTCTAAGTTTAGCAAGACCTTCTGCAAAGCCTGGAACAAACTGGCTTGCCTGTGCAGAATAGGTACCCGTGCCCGTACTGTCGAAGGCCGATATAGATCGTAGCAACTTCCCTTTATACTTAATCGTCAATACCTGAGTTGGCGTTGTCGAAGCACCCGCCGTGTTTTCAAGCGTTCTTACAAATCGTAATCCACTCTGAGTTACTTCTGTTGGTGTCAGTTTATTCGCAGTAAGATACTCGTCGATCTGTTGCTCTTCCGTGCGTGTCCGCTTAAGCGTTACATCCAATCGAACAGGCGAATTGGGTGGAATTACTCCGTTGCCAGCCCCTGTTCTGCCAAAGGCATAGACGGAAGGCAGCAAAATACTGCCCTGATCACCCTCGTGCATTTTTAGCAATCCCTCTGTTATACCCGGTGTATTGTCGATCAGATAGATATAACTGGATTTAGTAGCGTAGGTCGAATCGACAAACGTATCGATCACCGCATTAGCGCTATTACGAGACAACAAATACAATTTGTAATTAAACTCTACCTCCTGACCATAAGCCGGAGTTACCGTCGATCCGCTGGTTTTATTCAACGCATAATAAACGCCGGTAGAGGTCATGGACCCCGTTAACCCTTTAGCTGCGGCATAATTAAGAATATCGGATTTATTCGACTCTAGAATCTGATCGTCGGTGAGGCCGACATCTTCTTTTTGGCAAGAGGATAGCCCCCCAATGAGCAGGAGGCCGAACATGAATACAGGTAGATTACGCATGAAAATAGGAAAACAACTAATTGAACTTACTGATTTATTTGGCCGAAATCACCTCAACGTCGTAACGTAGCGGAGCATAAGGCGCAACTTTATAGAATCCCGTACTTTTATCAACAAGACCACCGGTACTATACCCAATTGATGATGGGAATAGGAATGTTGCTTTGTCGCCAACTTTTAATTTAACTAACCCTTCGCTAAAGCCAGCCACAAGACCAGCCAGATTGCTTTTGCTTAAACTGGTAGTAGTACTGTCGAAACCCACAGCTGTTTTAGCATGAAGTTGTTTACCGACATACTTGACTGTTAACGTCAATCCGTTGTCTAATGCCGTTTTCACAGAATCGCCCGTTGCGCTTGGTGTTGTCAGAAAAAAACGCAGTCCAGTTGTGGTTGTCTGGGTAAGGCTTAAACCGGTAGCGGCCACGTATTCATCCATCTGTTGATCTTCGGTTCGGGTTCGATTCAGGGTTACGTCGAATCGCACGGGCGAGTTAGCCGGAACCAACCCATCAGAACTAATGACATCGCCATAGGCTAGAATAGAGGGCATCAATAAAACGACCTGATCTCCTTCGTGCATGGCTAATAGACCTTCTTCTAACCCAGCTTTTAGCGCACCTTTAATAAATGGAATAAACGTTGGGTTGGTCGCATAGGCCGAATCAACCTTTGTTGATGTCACAACCGCAGTGTTACTGGTACTGCGGCTCAACACAGACAATGTATAAGTAAACTCAAGTTCCTGGCCGTAAGCTGGAATTACAGTCGATGAACTTGCTTTCGTAACAACATAGTATAAACCCGAACTTGTCGATGTGCCAGACATTCCTTTGCTGGTGGCATAATCAGTAATGTCCTTTATGTTAGATGCATAGGTTGTTGCTACACTGGGATCTACTTCCTGGGTTTTGCAGGATGCTAACCCGCCAAGTAACAATACACTGAAAATAAATAACTGAAGTTTACCCATGAAAATAACTGAACAAACATACCTTATACGCTAAATGACCCCAGACTGTGGCAATGCGTTGGTAAGTCGATTAAAATTTCTCCTGATTAATTTAGAAATTACTACCTATCCACTACGGCTGCAGGACTTGATCAATGGTGTGAATGACGCCATTGGTTGCGGGAATATCAGCCTGTTTAACGAATGCCGCTGTTGAATTTTTATTACCTTTAACCGAAAGCTGGCTACCCGTTACGATCACGGTTACTTTATTTCCACTAAGTAATGTAGTAAAGCTACCCGACTGAAACTGATTGGAAAATAGTACTCCAGACAGAACATGATACAAAAGCGTATTAGCTAACGTTTGCACATTAGCCGATTCGATAGCAGCCAGCGTATTATACACTTGATCGGCTTTAAAAGCGGCATCGGTTGGCGCAAACACCGTTACAGTATTGGTCGGCGATGCATTGTCCAGCGTGGCTAACAAGGTCGGATTACTGGTAGCAATGCGTTTGATAGCCGCCGATAAAAATGTCAGATTTGGATTCGCCTGAATGGTTGCCAGCAAACTTCCGGTTGCTGGAATCAACACCCGATCAATCGCATGAATATACCCATTAGCTACGGCTATATCAGTTTGCGTCAGCTTCGCCATGTTCACATAAATTGACCCATCGGTCGTCTTGTTAACAAAGGCAATCGCCTTGCTGGCTGTTGCAACCGAATTAAGTCCGGTTGGAATAGCTGATGCAGCTACCCGACCATAAAGAACGTGATAGAGCACAAGGCTCCGAATCTGGTCCTTTGGCATTGCTTTGATAGCCGCTTCGGTAGATAAACCCGCTGCCTGAAAAGCCGCATCGGTTGGGGCAAATAATGTCAAATTTCCCGCTTTGAGTGCATCGCTAGCGTCCGCATAAGACATGGCCACTCGGAATAAGCCGAACTGACTATCTTCCAGAATACGGTCGGTGATCGTTTGAGGAGTTGCAACCGCGTCATCCCGTTTCTGGCAACTCAACGAGGCCAACAGTAATACAACTACCGACAGTCGGCTTAGAAACAATGAAAACAACTTAGTCATTTAAAGTGATTAGTGAAATATTGGTTTGTATCCCAAAAACGTACCGACTCTATTTATGTTTTCTTCCGACAAAGATACAGAGAGTTAATCTGTGAAACAGGTGGAGCGCCACCCCGACTGAGTGCTTTTGCTCTCTTATCATGGAACCGCCATAAACTTATTCATAGTCTTATGTGTTTTTTGGGAACGTCTTGTTACCGGCTTCCTGTCTGATACCGCTCGCACCCAGAACGGTACCTTTCTTATTCATTACTACTTCATCATCAACTTATGATCTTACTATAACTACTCCTAGACATTATTACGCCCATGAGCATGCTTATCTACGTCGTACTATTACTGACCATTATCGCCTATCAATCTATTAGAGACCGAAGAGCCTATAAACTCGATCAGTTGAAGAAAACTACGATGAAAGCTCAGCTGGAGCATCAGGAACAGGAGATTAGTGAGGAGTTAAGCCAGAAAAAGGCATTTCAAAAGGGTACTGACGGCCACTATGAAATCACTTATCGAGAATCGCTAACGCCTATACAAAATCCAGAAACACAGAGAGCGCGAAAATCGAAGCCAATCAGCCAGTCATAAACTACTTCTTCGACTACCGACCCTTTAGTGCTCCGGCCATTTCCTATTATCTATTGCCTGAACGATTACAGAATAGACTTGTCTTATTAGTCTAGGGATAGGTGCATGCCTCAAGCAAAGTAATCGTGCTCTACTCCCTGATACCTAGCCCAAGCCGGCTCCAGTTTACCTATATCGGCTCTGATTGGGCTCTGAATAGCTCTATAAACCCGACTACTATCTATTAGACCCATAATTGGAAATCAGATTTAACGACAATGCAGGCAGTTTGTTAGGAATTAGGTAGTTTTGTAAGTTGAAAACTTAATTCTTGTTAAAACTCCTCCCTTGGGATGAAGGAACACATTGACTCGGGCAATCTGCCTCAGCACATAGCCGTTATCATGGACGGAAACGGCCGCTGGGCTAAGCGTCAGGGAGCTGCCCGGGTGTTTGGCCACCGCAATGCCATTAAGGCTGTACGCGAAGTAACGGAAGGATGCGCCGAATTAGGCGTAAAATACCTTACGCTCTACGCCTTTTCAACCGAGAACTGGAATCGTCCGAAATTTGAAGTAGATGCGCTCATGACGCTACTGGTTCATACCATTCGGGGGGAAATAAAAACATTAATGGATAATAATGTACGGTTGGGAACAATCGGAGATACGAATAGTCTGCCTGCCGACTGTCGGCGCGAGCTGGCTGAAGCCATTCGGGAAACCAGCCAGAACACTGGCCTAACACTGCTCTTAGCCCTTAGCTATAGCGGTCGGTGGGATATTCTCGAAGCTACCCGAAAGCTGGCAGCCGACGTGCGTGACGGAAAACTTACCCCCGAGCAGATTGATGAAACTATTTTCGATCAGCATCTGGCCACAGGTGGCATTCCTGATCCTGAATTGATGATTCGCACCAGTGGCGAAATGCGAATCAGTAATTTTATGCTCTGGCAATTAGCTTATGCTGAATTATATATGCCCGATGTACTCTGGCCTGATTTCCGAAGATCCCATTTGTATGAAGCTATTCTGAATTATCAGCAACGTGAGCGCCGGTTTGGAAAAATAAGTGAACAATTAGTAAAATAAGGAGGATTCGGGCGTGGGGCTCTGCCAAGTGAGAAATAAGCTGTATGTATTCCAACCCTACACGTTCAAACTGAATCCAGATAATCAATCAATTAACCCGCATTACAACTTGGAACACCGTATAAAAGTCCTATTGGGAGCCGTCTACTTGCTCATTGGCCTATTGCCTGCTCAGGGGTGGGCGCAAGTGCGTGTTGGTGTAGGCGTTGGGCGAGACAATACTGCCGCGCCAGTGGAAAGTAACGATCTGCTCAACTACGCCAGCCCGAAAGAATATGAAATTGCCGGATTAACCGTAACAGGTACTCGCTACCTTGACCCTAACTCATTAGTATCACTGGCCGGCCTGAAAATAGGCGATAAGATTCGTATTCCAGGTGAAGTCGTCGGCTCATCGGTACGTAAATTGATGGAATCAGGCTTGCTTGATAACGTTGAACTGTTTGCAACTAATGTCAATGAAAATAAGGTTTCGCTCATGTTTCGGGTACAAGAGCGCCCTCGTCTTTATCGGGTTAGTTTTCTTGGCGTAAAAAAAGGAGAGCAGGACAATCTGAAAGACAAAATAAAACTCAATCTGGGCAAAATCGTGACCAACACGATTACCAAAAATACCCAGATGGCTGTGCGTAAATACTTTGTTGATAAAGGCTTTCTGAACACGAAGGTAAAGATTACAACCATCCCTGACAGCACGCGCAACAATGCTACGATGCGTGTATTGGTTGACAAAGGTCAGAAAGTCAAGATTTCAAAAATTAACTTCGAGGGTCTCAACGAACTTGACGAGACGGCTGTACGCATGAAGATGAAGAGCACGAAAGAACAACGGTTCGGACGTGTATTTACACCTTCGAAATTCATACCCAAGAAGTATGAAGAAGACAAGAAAAAGCTACTTGAGTATTATAACAAACTCGGTTATCGCGATGCGACCATCGAGCATGACACTGTAGTACATAAGGGCGGTAATACGATCAGCATCAACCTGAAGCTGAACGAAGGTCATCAGTACTATTATCGAAACATTGATTTTTCGGGTAACTATCTTTATACGGCTACTCAACTTCGTCAGGTTCTCGGCATTACGAAAGGGGATGTCTATAATCCGGAAGATCTGGATAAACGAATGAACGGTAATCCAGGTCAGGATTTAAGTTCGCAATACATGGATCTTGGCTATTTATATTACAATGCGCAGCCTATTGAAAAATCCATCGAGGGAGATTCTATCGATCTCGAAATTCGAATTTTTGAAGGTAAGCAGGCTACAATCAACAAAGTAATCCTGAACGGTAACACCAAAACCAGCGATCACGTGGTGATGCGTACGATTCGCACGTTACCTGGCCAGAAATTCTCAAAAACAAACCTGATCCGTACCCAGCGGGAACTATCCACACTTGGTTATTTCGACCCGGAGAAAATTGGGATCAACCCTGTGCCACAGAGTGATGGCACAGTGGATATTGAATACACGGTCGAAGAAAAGCCGTCTGATCAGATCGAATTGTCGGGTGGCTGGGGTGGTTACGTAGGCTTTGTGGGAACACTTGGTTTGACGTTCAACAATTTCTCGGCCCGCAACATTCCGAATTTCAGCGCCTGGAAACCACTACCTGCTGGCGACGGCCAACGCGTTCAATTGCGCTTCCAGGCCAATGGTAGTCAGTATCAGGTATACTCACTGTCATTTACAGAACCCTGGCTAGGAGGTCGCAAGCCAAATGCCTTATCGGTAAGTGCCAGCCATACCGTGTACCGTACATTCTACGATCCAGCGAACCCATATAGTATTTACCAAAGTCTACAGGGTCGTACACCCACAGGTTCTTATACCAACACAGCCATTACCATTGGGTTGGGCCGTCAGTTGAAAATACCAGATGATTATTTCTCGCTAACTAATTCGATTTCGTATCAACGATATGATCTGAACAATCTTGACTTGTTCTATATCGGCTACAAAGATGGTATCTCGAATAACATTACGTTCAATACGACACTATCGCGTAACAGTATCGATAATCCGCAATTTCCACGTACCGGTTCGTCGTTTACATTGAGTGGCTCGTTTACTCCTCCCTATTCGGCCTGGCGCACCACAACTGCAACCGAGGCTCCACGGGATAAATATAAATTTGTCGAGTACCACAAATGGATGTTTGACGCCAGCTGGTTCCAGACTGTATTTGGCAAACTGGTCTTAAATACTCGGGCCCACTTAGGCTTCCTGGGTAGCTATAATAAACGTACCGCCATCGGACCATTTGAACGATTCATCTTGGGTGGTTCAGGGCTAGCAGGTCAGGGACAATTCGCATTGGCACAAGATATTATTGGTCTTCGTGGTTATGATGACCGTAGTGTTTACACTGCCGACTACGACCGCGCAGTCGATCAAACCTCTCGTAGTCAGGGTGGTGTTGTCTACAACAAGTTCGTAGCTGAGCTTCGCTATCCTGTTTCGCTGAACCCATCAGCTACCATCTTTGTGCTGACTTTTCTGGAGGCCGGTAATAACTGGGCTAGTTATAAACAGTACAATCCGTTTGATCTGAAGCGGTCGATGGGCTTTGGTGCACGTATTTTCATGCCTGCATTTGGTTTGATCGGTATTGACTATGGATATGGTTTCGACAAAATTCCAGGAGTTAAAGACCATGCATCGGGTCAGTTCCACTTCACAATTGGGCAGCAGATCAGATAAGATTTGAGAAGGTCATACGTTTTTAATTAATCCTGTAAGTTCTTCAAGAACTTACAGGATTTGCTGAAACTATCCTTGAAAATCAATCACTTCCTGCAAAATTTGACTGGCTACTAATGAAAAAAGCCCTATTCTTCGTACTTTTGTCTTCCATTTGGATAGCTACTCCTGTTGAAGCCCAAAAATTTGGGTATGTAGATACGGAGTATATATTAGGTAAAATGCCTGAATACCAGAAAGCACTTAGCGAAATCGACAAGTTTGCCGATAAGTGGTCGAAGGATATTCAGGATAAATACGTTGAAATTGAGAAGCTACAAAAAGCTTATCAGGCAGAAGAAATCCTGCTGACGGAAGACATGAAGCGGGACCGGCAACGAGCCATTAGCGATAAGGAGCGCGAAGCCAGAGATTATAATAATAAAGTATTTGGCTATCAGGGGCTATTATTTGAGAAAAAGAAAGAGCTAATGAAAGCTCCCATGGAGTTGATTTATCGAGCCCTTGATAAGGTATGTGCGCAGAAAAAGCTAGATTTCATATTCGACAAGGCATCTGATTTTGTTATGCTTTATACAAATCCCCGGCATGACTATTCAGATTACGTAATGGAAGAATTGGGACTGGATACTAAACCAACTGCGACCAACAGCAATCCAACAAATAAAATAACCACAAAACCTAAGTAATACAAACAATCAATTCGAGATGAAGAAAAACCTCGTCATGGCGTTTGCAGCAGCCCTTTTACTGGGCGGTTTAAACGCACAGGCACAAGCCCCAACCGCAACGCCTGCTACGACTACCGCAGCCGGGCCGCTGAAGTTAGGCTATACGAACATTGATTTTGTTCTGTCGCAAACGCCCGAAGCAAAAGATATTCAAAACCAATTAACTATTCAGCGGACGCAGTCAGAAAACGAACTGAAGCGGATGCAGAAAGAATTGGAAGACAAATATGCGGCCTATGAAAAAGGGGCAGCTCAGATGTCGGACGTGATTAAGAAAGATCGTGAAACCGAATTGCAGAGTTTACAAGCCCGGATTCAGGAATTTAGCCAGACGTCTCAGCAATCATTGCAGAGTAAATATCAGCAATTGGTAAATCCAGTGGTACAGAAAATCCAGAAGGCGATTGATGCTGTTGCCAAAGAGAATGGCTTCCAGTATGTCTTTAATCTTGATGCCGGAGCCAATACCATTCCTATTCTTCTGGTTGCACCAGAAGAAAACAATATTACGGAGTTAGTCTTGAAAAAGATGGGTATAGATCCTGCTAAAGCTGCCGCTGCTGCGAAACCAGCCACAACAGGTGGAAGTACGCCAACTACGGCGAAACCTACAGCTCCGGCATCGGGTACAGCAGCTGCACCTAAGAAAAACTAATTGACGTTTAGGCTACAGCCTGCCCAAAACAGTCGCCATCTGTGTCAGGTGGTGACTGTTTTGCTTTTAAGTAAGATGAGTGCATATTAGTCATCAGGACTTTATCTTGGAAAAATATAATTATAATATACAAAAGCGCCAAAATAGATAAGAAAAATCTCAAAACTGGCTTATAGGCTCAGGGAGACGAAATCTTCGGCTTATTTTTACGTTTTTTAACACAGACCACCTTTGACGCTCCTTATGAACCGAACTGCCGGTATAATTGCATGGCTACTGCTGACCACGACGGTTATTAGTACCCACGCGCAGGATTCCAAACCATTACAACTCGTATTTCCTTCACAAGCTAACTGGACGCTTGTGCCAGAAGGTAACCCTGTTCGATTTGATCTGAAAGCCATTGGCCCCCAAGCTGATACAGTAGCTTTTTCCATTCGAAGCGATATACCCGAGGGTGTCTATTTCGATTCACTTGGGCATTTTAACTGGATACCCAGCTTTGGCCTGGCCGACCGGATTCAAACGGTAAAAACCATTCCAGTAACGTTTGAGGCTCGAAACAGGCGTGGTCAAACGGTTTCGCAAACCATCGATTTTAAAGTGCTGCACGTAAATCGTCCACCCGTAGTAGGCGAATTGCAGCCATTCTATGTAAGATATCGGACGCAGAATACGTATAAAATTGATCCACAAGTAGTGCGGGATGATGATGGCGATCCTATCGTTTTTATTCCCATTACCGACCAAATGCCAGAGGGTAGCAAACTCTCATCGCAAGGGGAGCTGACCTGGACACTTTCGCTCAACCAATTCAATCGACTGAAGCAATCGCCCCAATACATTGAGTTTTGGGTAGAAGACCAGCCTGCTAAAACACGAACAAAAGGAAGGCTGAAAGTAGAAGTTACGGCTATGGATCTCCCGCCTGATATTGCCGTTATTCCCAAAGAAACGCACTATAAACTGCGCGAGAATGCAACAGTAGATCTCAAGTTTTATTTATCAGATCCAAATGGTGAAGATGACGTAGCAGCTTTTGGTTTCCTATCTGACAATCAATTGATTCCTAAAACAGCTTTAATCAAAAACACAGAGAATCAGTATGAATTTATCTGGCAGCCAGGTTATGATTTTGTGAAAGACCCGTACGATTCTCTGAATGTTCAGATTACATTTTACGTACTAGATAAGGCACAAAATCGGTCAGAACAACGCATTACGTTCACTATCCTAAACACGGTTAACGAGGCCGAAAAAGACCGTTATTACTATATTCAGTATCGGCAGGTGTTGGTACAGGCATGGGGATTGGTAGAACAATTGGGGGACAAAGAAGAACAGCTCAAGCACGATTACAAAAAAGCCAAAGGAGGCAAGCGTAATCGCTCCGTAGCCAACGCATCACTGGGTGCTGTAACGGGCGTAACGCCGGCCGTTACAGGAGCTAGTACAAGTCAAGCGGCTCAGAATAATGGTCGCCTGATTTCAGCGGTTGGCGGGACAGCCGTTCTAACAATGGGAACATTGGAAGCAACGGAGGTAATCGGTAAGTCGATGAAGGATTTGCTCGATCGTTACAACTATGTACTGGGTAAGCGAAGTGAGTTGCAAAATAAAGGAGATGTTTTCGCTCGTGAGTTTGCTTTAAAATCAACCCGGCGGAATGGAGACTTCATTAAAAAATTAGATGATTTTCGGAATTCAATGAGTCTGAGTGGTTTAGTTGCTCTTGAGCTGGATGCCAACTGGCAGAGCAAAAAAGAAGCAACTGACAAAGCCATTAAACGGACTTTCAAAGACTTCACTCCACTGGAGGAAACACAGTAGAGACAAGACATGCCTTGTCTCTACCCTCATCAAATACAGAGAATCTCAAGCTATTTCAATCGTAAAGGCGGCTTCAAAAACCTCTCCTTCTGCCACCTGCTGAATAGCTTCTTTTTGTTGAATCGGCTTTAGTTCTCCTTCGCTATCTGCACAACCCAACCAGGGCTCAATACAAACGAATGAAGCGCCAGGTTTAGCCCATAAACCCAGATAAGGGAATGGAGGGAAACTTACCGTTACTGCGTGATCATGCTTATCGCTCCGAAGCGACACACTTCGAGATGCCAGATTTTTAAACACCTGCGCATCGTCGTCAAACAAATGCTTTGTTAGAGGAAGCCGCCTACCTTCAGTTGGAACAGGTTTTGTTTCGCCGGTGAAATAGCCTGCAGCCGAAAGCATGTGTGTTTCTAATGGCTCAGCCTGATCAAATTCAATAAAATAATCTTCGTAGTTTTCATTGACAAAAAACGGAGCGGCAAAAGCCGGATGAGCACCCACGGAGAAGAAAATAGTCTGTTCATCCTGGTTAACAACACGATACGTGATAGTCAGGCGAGAACCAGTGAGTTCATAGATTATCTGAAACTCAAATTCGTACGGAAAATGTACGCGCGTTACGACACTAGATCGTAAGGAGAAAATTGCGTGTGTGGCCGTCGATTCGGTCGTTTCAAACAACGATTGACGAGTAAAGCCATGGCGTTCAATCGGGTACGTTTTTCCGTCAATGAGTAGTTGATTGTTCAGGCACCCACCTACTACCGGAAATAGATTTGGCGCATGCCAACCCCATATAGATGGGTCAGCTTGCCAGAGATGCTCGATTCTACTTGGCTTATGAAAAATAGACGTCAGTTCGGCCCCTTTCGGGCGTATTGAGACGCGAAGATGGTCGTTTTCTAAGATTGTCATAGGGCCAAAAATAACAAAAGCCCCCCAATGTTGGGGAGCTTTTGCAAATTCAACGGCCATCGGGACTTTGGCACGTATAATTGGTTTAGAACCGGAAGTGTGAGAACGCCTTGTTGGCTTCTGCCATACGGTGCGTATCATCCTTCTTTTTAACAGCTGCGCCTTCACCTTTTGCGGCTGCGACGATCTCGGCTGCTAACCGGTCTACCATGGTTTTTTCACCTCGCGAACGAGCATACTTAATAAGCCATTTCATGCCTACCGCGACTTTTCGGTCTGCCCGTACTTCGGTTGGCACCTGGAAGGTAGCTCCACCGACGCGACGACTTTTAACTTCAACTGATGGCATTACATTGTTCAATGCCTTTTTCCATGTATCCAGACCACTTTCGCTGGTGCGTTTTGCAACCACGTCAAGGGCATCATAGAAGATGGAGTACGCCAGGCTCTTTTTGCCTTCGTACATCAGATTGTTTACAAATTTGGTTACGAGAACCTCCTTATATTTAGGATCAGGTAACACGTAACGCTTGGGCGGTTTCGCCTTTCTCATGATTGCTTCAGATTTTTGATCTTACTCTGAACGTAGTCTTTCCAGCGTCCAGTCATTTTTTTAGTAATTAGTCAATTAAGTGAAGTGGTGTAGTAAGTTCTAACACTCACTTACACATACTACACGCATCAACTTATTACACTAACTTATTTTTTCTTTTTTGCTGGTGGTGCACCTTTACCACCTTTTACTGGAGCCTGACCTGGTTTCGGACGTTTGGCACCGTATTTCGAACGGCTTTGCAGACGACCGCTAACGCCAGCCGTATCCAAGGCACCCCGAACAATGTGGTAACGTACACCTGGAAGATCTTTCACACGACCACCACGAATCAATACGATCGAGTGTTCCTGTAAGTTGTGGCCTTCTCCTGGAATGTAAGCGTTAACTTCCCGGCCGTTCGTCAAACGAACACGGGCAACTTTACGAAGAGCCGAGTTTGGCTTCTTCGGCGTGGTCGTGTACACCCGTGTACACACACCCCGACGTTGTGGGCAGGCATCTAAAGCTGGCGACTTCGACTTGTCGATCAGCTTTTCGCGGCCTTTACGCACTAATTGTTGTATAGTAGGCATTCTTGATTTTGTTTACGAAAAAACAGTCTTCCCGAATTTTGAGGTGCAAAGATACGGAAAAAATGTTTCACGTTTCAAGTTCAATGTTTAAAGTTTCAGGCAATTAGCTTCGTGAAGCTAATTGCCTGAAACTTTAAACATGAAATTATGCCTGTCCTACTGGTCCGCCGAAACCTCCAGCCGGAAATCGAAAGCCATCGTTGGGTTCGTTGATACCGCCATAAGCTTCTTCGTAACGACTTATATTCTCACGAAGGGCCTCTAGTAATCTTTTGGCATGCTCAGGCGTCAGAATAATACGCGCTTTTACTTTTGCTTTGGGAACGCCCGGCATCAGGCGAATAAAATCCAGAATAAATTCACTATTTGAATGAGCAATCATCGCCAGATTGGCATAAACTCCTTCTGCAATTTCTTCACTTAATTCGACATCAATGGCACCTTCGGGGTTTTGTTGTGGAGCATTCATATTGATAAAATTGTTGTCAACCGCGCTATCAGGCACTATAAAGTGAGGTTGGTAGCGCGTTATTTAATAAATCGGATCGCTATTGGGTAGCGGTAGTACTCTCCATTATTGGCTTTAATGCCAGCAATGATAGTGAAAATGAGCCAAATGATACCTACAACAGTAATTAACACAAACCCAATCAGGACAAACATTAGTAGTAGCGATACACCTGTCGCCAACGCTATTGTGATTTGAAAATTTACGGCTTCTTTACCGTGATAATCGACAAACGCTGATTTATCTTTTTGAATTTGCCAGATAGCCAAAGGGGCTACAACACTACCGATCAAAAAGAACGAGCCAGGTAGCGCACTCAGGTGAGCAAGCATAGCCCACATACGAGCGTCTGATTCACTCAACGGTGTAGGAGTAGGCAGCACAGGAGGTATTGGCGGCTGATTTTCCATAATAGTGAAGTGATTTAGTTACAGCAGTAAGTTGCGATAAAACTTTGATTGATACAATGTTAACCTAGTAAATAGCTATATCAATGGGCTAGCTTTGGGCCTTCATTAAGTTTCTACTGATTGAGAATAAACTATACTATAAAACCAAAGCTATTGCATCGATGCAGTAGCTTTGGTTTTATAGTATACGTTAGAAATTACTTATTGAGATTTTGTTTTGTTTCACCAGAAATCGGCTCGTTGATCAATTGGTCCATTTCTGTATTGAATTCCTTAACAAACTCCTCATAATATTGACCCGTTGCTGGGCCAGAGTAGCCCGTATGAACTTTAGCTACTTCACCATTCCGCCGAACAAAAATCGTTGTGGGAAAAACAGCTACTTCGCTCAAAGCTGGCAACGCTTCTGAAGGATGTTTACCATCCAAAATACCCGCAAACAGAATATCGTAACCAATCTGATATCGTTTTTTCATGGGTTCGAGCCGGGCTTTGGCAAAAACAGGATCGTTTTTATATTCGAATGACAGCCCAATAATCTCAACACCCCGCTTCTTATTCGCTTCGTACCATGGCGACAAAAGAGCCGCTTCATCCATGCAATTGTGGCACCAACTGCCCATAATAGTTACGATGACTACTTTATCCCGATACTTCGGATCGTTCAACGATACTGGCTTACCCGAGAAGGCATCTGGAAAAGTAAACGCGAAAGGGACGCCTTTTTTCATTGTTGTTAGGCTATAGGCGTCGGGCAGAGCAGCCTGGGCGTTTCGGGTACCCGTAATAGGCTGCACAGCGCGCGCGCTGGCCTGTTCACCAATCAGTTGATTCCCGCTAACTTTCCCTTTAAATAGTTGCGGACTAGACCCATCAAACGCCGATAGCGCAAAACTATCAGCTTGTACAACGCCTTCATAATAACGAAGGTCTCCTCCTGTGCTCAGGAACGTACCCGTAAGGCGGTTTGCACGCTGCTCGAAAACACCAATAACTTTGGTTTTGCCATTGATGAGCACATCCCATTTCCCCTGCAAACTAACCGCAGCAGGGGCCGGTTGCTCAACAAATCGATATTTTTTGCCGTATTCTGCCCGAAAGGGTATTGGTTTAACAGGTGTCGAGGTATCCAGGTAGTTGAACGTTCCCGACAACGTTCCGTCATTTTCGATTTTTGCGGCTAGTAGTCGATTGTAAACATCGACCGGAATAAACAATGAATCGGCTCGTTGGTGGACACCTGGAAGTTCGAAGCGCTCAGTGCCGTTGATCAGAAAAGCCGATTTACCCTTCAATTCAAAATTGAAAGGTGCTTGCAGACCACCCGCCATTGTAAAAACTCCTCGCCAAAAGCCATCTTTGGGCTTTGTCTGTGCCTCGCTACTAAAGCCTGTCAGCAACAATCCGGTTACTATAAGCAGTTTTTTCATGTCGGTCTGTTTATTCGTTTCTATCAGTGTACCCTAATAAGCAATTAGACGGAGCCATCTGAACGGCCCCGTCTAACGACTTCTATCAAATGCTCAAAAACTATGCAAGCTCTAATACACAGTCATCCTGTTCGACCGTTGTACTTTCTTTCAGTACGACTTTGCTAACTTTTCCTTCCTTCTGTGCTGCTACGATACTCTCCATTTTCATGGCTTCGATGACAAACAGTGGCTGGTTTTTCTTAACCGTATCTCCTTCTTTTACCAGAATACGCGTTAGTCGGCCTTGCAATGGTGCGCCCACATCGCCAGCTTTGCTCACTTTAGCGTGCTGAGATTTCTCAACCTTCGATGATTTATCACGCACTTTAACCTGCCGACTCTGTCCGTTCAGTTCAAAGGTGATCGTTCGCATACCGAACTCATCTGGCTCTGACCGAAACAGCAGGCGCACAAGAATATTTTTCCCTTCCTCTATATTGATGAGAATTTCCTCGTTCTCTTTCAGACCGTAAAAAAAGGCTGGAGTCGGAATGATGCTGACGTTCCCATATTGCTCATTAGCCTTATAATATTCGTCGTAAACCTTCGGATACATCTGATACGATAGGTAATCCAGGAAGCCGTCGCAAAGAGGATATTTTACCTGGAACTCTTTGAAATCAGCATCGAAATCAATTGGTTTCAGGTGGCTGTTTGGACGATCGGTAATTGGCTCCTCACCTTTTAGAACAACCTTCTGTATGTCTTCCGGGAATCCACCAACGGGTTGACCCAGAATACCCTTCATCAGTTCTTTTACCGATTCGGGGAATGCCAGGGAGTCTCCCCGAGTCAGCACATCATCGGCAGTAAGGTTGTTGGCAGTCATGAAAATAGCCATATCGCCAACCACCTTCGACGAAGGCGTTACTTTCACAATGTCGCCAAATAGCTGGTTCGCCACCGAGTAGTTTTTCTTCAGCGTTTCGAACTTATCGCCCAGACCGGTTGCAATAGCTTGTGGCTTTAAGTTGGAATATTGACCACCGGGAATTTCATTCTCATAGACCTCGGCACTACTCGCTTTCATGCCCGACTCGAACGGATAGTAATACTCCCGAACATCTTCCCAATAGTTGGAATAGGCATTCAGCGAAGGCAGATTCATTTTACATTCACGCTCGTGTCCTTCCATCATAGCTACTACCGAGTTGAAATTCGGCTGTGACGTCAGACCCGATAAAGCACCTAGTGCACAGTCGACAATATCCACGCCCGAGTCAATAGCTTTCAGGTAGGTTGCCGCCTGAATACCAGCCGTGTCGTGCGTATGCAGGTGAATTGGAATGCTTACGGCTTTCTTCAATTCGCTCACTAATACTTCGGCAGAGAGCGGTTTCAGTAAGCCGGCCATATCTTTAATAGCTAACAAATGAGCGCCCTCGTCTTCGAGTTGGCGAGCCATGTCAAGATAATACTGGAGCGTGTATTTATGCTGTTTGGGCGACAGAACATCTCCTGTATAACAAATAGCTGCTTCGCAAAGAGCATCAGTACGCTCACGAACGGCGCGGATGCTCACTTTCATAGCCTCAACCCAGTTGAGTGAGTCGAAAATGCGGAACACGTCGATACCTGTTTCCCAGGACTTCTCAACGAATTTTTCGATCAGGTTATCGGGGTAAGCCGAATAGCCAACCGCGTTGGAACCACGAAACAGCATTTGCAGAAGCATATTCGGCATAGCTTCGCGCAGAGCTTCCAGACGTTTCCAGGGACTTTCGTAGAGGAAACGCATGGCGACATCGAAGGTGGCTCCGCCCCAAACTTCCATCGAGAATAGTTCTGGATGATTTTTAGCGAAACCTTCCGCTACCTTTTGCAAATCCTGAGTTCGAACGCGTGTTGCCAGTAACGACTGGTGTCCATCCCGGAACGTAGTATCAGTATAGAGAACGCATTTCTGATCCTTCACCCACTGGGTAAATTGCTCTCGACCTAGTTCTTTCAAACGATCCCGATTGCCGGTTGGGTATGGGCCGTAGGTGTCGAACGCCGGAACAATAGGGGTTCGGAATATCTTGCTATCGTCTTTCTTCTTTACTTCGGGATTACCATTTACGATGACATCGGCAAGGTAATTGAGTACGCGTGTCGACCGGTCCTGTGGTTTGCGCAGGTCGAATAGTTCGGGATGCGTTTCAATGAACGATACCCGAGCTTCACCCCGCTGAAAAATTGGGTGACTAATTACATTCAGCAAAAAGCTGATGTTGGTTTTAACGCCCCGAATCCGGAACTCCAGCAGCGCCCGAGTCAGACGTTGGGTAGCTCCTTTTAGGGTGCGTCCCCGCGCCGAAACTTTCACAATCATCGAGTCGAAGTAAGGCGAGATTTTCATACCCGCATAACTACTTCCCTCATCTAAACGAATACCAAATCCGGCCGCGTTTCGATAAGCTGTGATCGTACCAAAATCGGGTTTAAAGCCGTTCGATGGATCTTCGGTCGTGATACGGCACTGAATGGCGTAGCCGTTGAGCGGTATATCTTCCTGCCGATTGATATAAATCCCATTGTCGGAAAGCTGGTAACCCATCGCAATCAGAATCTGCGTTCTGACAATGTCGATGCCAGTTACTTCTTCCGTTATTGTATGCTCAACCTGAATCCGGGGGTTTACTTCAATGAAATAGATATTCTCATTTTTATCAACCAGAAACTCGACTGTTCCCGCGTTAGAGTACTCCACGGCGCGGCCCAGTTGGAGCGCGTAGGCATAGAGTTTGTCTTTGGTTTCCTGCTTTAAGCCAAACGAGGGTGCTACCTCGACCACCTTCTGGAATCGCCGTTGTACCGAGCAGTCCCGCTCATATAAGTGAACGATGTTGCCATGCTGATCACCGAGCAGCTGAACCTCGATATGTTTGGGTTCTTCGATGAATTTTTCCAGGAAAATCGTGTCATCGCCAAATGCGTTTCGGGCTTCGTTTTTGGCTTCAGCAAATGCTTTTTCAAAGTCTTCGGCCTGCCGAACTACACGCATCCCTCGCCCACCGCCACCGGCCGCGGCTTTCACCATAATCGGGAAGCCAATGCGTTCGGCTTCGGTCAGGGCAAATTCGGGACTCATGTTCTCCTCCCGTGAATCGGGAATGAGGGGCACACCAGCTTTGGTAGCCAGGTTTTTTGCCCGAACCTTATCGCCCAGCGCATCCATAGCTTCGGGCGATGGCCCGACAAAGATGATCCCTTCTTCGCGGCACCGGCGAGCCAGTTTTACGTTCTCTGACAGAAAGCCATAGCCCGGATGAATAGCATCTACTTTGTGGCGTTTGGCCAGCAAAACAATGCCTTCAACATCCAGATACGGTTTTAGTGGGTCCTCATCCCGACCAATCTGATACGCTTCATCAGCTTTATAGCGGTGGAGCGAATAGCGGTCTTCATACGTGTAAACTGCAACGGTGGTGATGCCCAATTCGGTGGCAGCCCGCATGATTCGGATGGCAATTTCGCCCCGGTTAGCTACGAGCAAGCGTTTGATGGGTCGGATGTACTCTTTCATAGATTTTCAACAAAACGACTTCTGGCTATAAGACCGTCAAATGACAGGGCAAGATGGTTGAAAATTTCGAAAAAGCCCTCCTGTACCGTATAATCATTGGAAAAAACAGATTTTTCCCGAAATATTACACGAATCATATAAACAGAGAATCTCCAAAAAATGAAGCAGTCAACGCCTTGTAGACTGATTTTAAGTGCCTTTACAGCTAATAGATCTGTTTTTAGTCAGTTCAATTAGTGCAGAAGCAGATCGTCTGATTCGTTAATTAAGGCACCAAAAGCCGTAGAGCACGAAACGTCACTAAATTACACTACCCAACCTTGAAGGGTGGTGTCCTGCATAGATCTAAATCTAATTTTAATCTGAGCCGTTATATATGGTACCAAATTTACTCCCGCCCTTTTAGTACCTATAAATTTGGGGTAAAAATGAGCGAAATGATCAATAGATTACTCCAGTACATTTCCCGCTTTGATTCTCATCACCGGTTGATGATTGCCCTGGTTGTGGCCGGAATCGCCTACTTCGTTGTTCCGGAAAGTTATAATGTTCCTGCTCATATCACTGCTGTCTGGGTGGCCTTTGCCGTGACGGTATTAGTACTGGCATGGACATCCATGCTGGTGGCGCATCCACGCGATTTGCCAAAACTGTCTCAGCTTCAGGATTCAAGTCGGCTCTTTATTCTGGTGTTTGTCGTCGTAGCCGCTGTAGCCAGCTTATTCGCCGTTATAGCCTTGCTCAACTCAATGGACAAAAACCGAAGGGAACATATTTTGCTGCCTATTCTAGCAGTTTCGAGTGCATGGAGCTTAGTGCATACTGTGTTTATATTCCGTTATGCGCATCTCTATTATGGCAATGACCGCAGACCAAACAAACGACCCGGTGGACTGGATTTTCCGAATGAACCCGAGCCCGATTATCTCGACTTCGCTTACTTTTCATTTGTGATTGGCATGACCAGTCAAGTCTCCGATGTAACAATTGGTTCGAAAGAAATGCGCCGGACGGCGCTGTCTCACGGTGTGTTATCGTTCGGTTTTAATGCTATTATTATTGCCTTAACCATTAGTGGCTTATCGAAGTAAGTTATCCAGAACGTCGACCTCCACTTTGCTTTTTTGCTTTTTCCAGTTGTTCTTTTTCATAGGATTCTCGTTGGCGCTTATCGGCAACCAGCGTCCGATAAAGGCCATTCAGCACGTATAGATCGTCGACTTCATCAATAAGCCGATGGAGGTGTTCGCGCACTTGCGTAATATTCATAGTAAGTCGTTGGCCGCGTTAATTCTGTGTAATCGATTAGGAAAGTCGTTAACGAAATTACAATCGACAACTGATTTTACCCTATTTAGGAGTCGATTCAATTCGGCAATTCATCCTTAGCTACCAGTTTATACACCTGCAAATCAATGAATAGCATTCTCCCAAAGAATCCCAAAATCCATAGAATCTATTTTAATGAAACATCAATTAGTTGGTTCTAACAAAGTTGACGTCAATCTGTTAAACAGAAAATAGGACCTGGTTTTGTAGGCCGGAAGTGTTTTTACATAAAGTCAGAATCCAAATTTCATTTGTAGTCGTAAGTGTATCTAACCGCAAGAAATTGCACGCTTTCGCTCTATTTTAATTAATACGTTATGAAAAACCAGCAAAATGAATCAGGCCTGACCATGCTACCAGGCCAGCTAGAACCGGTTAAGGTGGGTCGCCGGTTGTTCCTGTACTATGCAGGCGCACTTACCACTGGAGGTGCCCTTCTAGCCGCTTGTGGGAATGAAGAAAATCCGACAACGGTAATGGCTCCTGTAGATTTAGGGACTGGCGACACCGGGATTCTGAATTATGCTTATGCATTAGAACAATTAGAAGCCGCTTTTTATACGCAGGTAATTGCTACGCCCTACAGTGGGATGACCGATGCGGAAAAAACACTATTAACCGACATCCGTGATCATGAAATTGTTCACCGCGAATTTCTCAAAGCCGCTTTAGGCACCAGTGCAATTGCAGGATTAACGCCCAATTTCGCGTCGATCAATTTCACCGATCGGACCAGCGTTTTAGGTACAGCAAAAGCGTTTGAAGATCTGGGTGTATCGGCTTATAATGGAGCTGGCCCCCTGATTACAAACCCAGATTATCTGACAGTAGCCGGAAAGATTGTATCGGTTGAAGCGCGCCATGCTGCCGCGATACGTGATCTACTCAATCCTAAGTCAGCTGACTTTGCTGGCGACGATGTAGTTGCTCCAACAACAGGTCTTGATGTGTCGAATCCACCGGCAACCGTGTTGCCCATCGCACAGAAGTATGTAAAAACGTCCATCACCGCCACTAATCTTCCCAAGTAAACCTGACACAACGCTATGAATCTATTTAAATTAATCTCTGACATTGAGCAGGTTGACCCCGAATTTAGTGAGCGCTACAGCTTTTATTCGCGCCGGAACCTACTCAAATTTAGTTCGAATCTGATCGCTGCGGGTATTCCAGCTATTGTGGCAGGTACGCTGAATAAAGCACTGGCTCAAACCACGACGCCCCCTTCACAGGCAGCGATCGACGTAGCCAATTTTGCCCTTACGCTCGAATATCTGGAAGACGAGTTTTATCGTACTGGCTTAGGCACATCTGGCCTGGTACCTTCTACCGATACAACGGTCATTTCGCAGATTAGCAAACATGAAACAGCGCACGTCGCTTTGCTAAAAGGAGCACTGCTCACGGCTGCTGTACCGAAGCCAACCTTCAAGTTTCCAGCGGGGACGTTTACGAGTTATCCCACTTTTTTAGCCACCGCACGTGCTCTCGAAGACACGGGAGTTCAGGCTTATAAAGGGCAGGCACCTGCCTTGATTAACGATAAAGCTATTTTAGGGATAGCCTTGCAAATTCACTCTGTAGAAGCCCGGCACGCATCGGAAGTTCGTCGAATGCTAGGATTGAAAGGCTGGGTTTCAGACACGACCCAGACCACCTTTATGCAGGGAACCGTGAATTTGAAAACGCTGCCAAACGTATCCAACATATCCGACGACAATCTCCGTGGGGCATTTGATGAGCCCCTGACCAAAGCACAGGTGTTAGCTATAGCAGCGCCATTCTTGTAATAAAATTTCATACTATAGGGAGGCCGGGACACCGGTAGGGTGACGGAAGGCATCGGAGATTTTCTCCGGTGCCTTTTTTTATTAGAAAGAGTCAGGAGTTGTCAGATTTGACGAAATTCGCCAGTCTAAGCAATCGTGCATGAAATTCCTCCGTATTCTTCTGAAAGTTCTTCTGGGACTTATTGTGTTCATCTTGTTATTCCTGGCCGTTAGTCTGGCACCGGTTGATGAGACGCCTTACCAGCAAATGCCCTATTATACCCAAACCAAACAACGACTGGAACAACTCCCCGCATCTCCTGCGGCCAAAGCGCCACTTCGGGCAGGATGGGCTAAAGTGAATATTACGCCCCCCTACTCTACCCCCACGGGAGGTTATGGAGCCCGGCGTGGCAAACACTGGCACGTTGTCGCCGACTCCATCTTTGCGCGGGTCATTGTATTGGATAACGGTGGCACAAAGGTAGCCGTGGTTGGTTTGGACTTACTTATTACACCGCCAACCGTCATGGAAGCGCTCAAAAAACGCCTGCCAGAGGTTGGGCTGCGCTGGGAGAATGTGTATACGGGCGCTATTCACTCGCACAATAGCATTGGAGGATGGGCACCTGGACTGGTCGGGCAGTTGATTGCGGGTGGTTACGACGAGAAAATCGTACCACTCATTACCGATGGAGTTCTGCAAGCGATTCGGAATGCCCAGGCAAATATGGCTCCTGTACAGGTTGGTTTTGGCCAGACGGATGCCAGTGACCATATCTATAACCGAATCGGAAGCTCAGGCCCAACCGGTCCACTCGATGGCATGATTCGTTTACTGAAACTGAAGAAATCAACGGGCGAATCGGCGCTGCTTTGCACATTTGCAGGGCATGCGACATTGTATGAAGATAGCATGTGGAACTACCTCAGCCGCGATTACCCAGGTTCGCTGGTCGATCGTTTGGAAAAAAAATCGGCTGATTTTGCCGTGTTTATGGCAGGAGCTGTTGGCAGTACAGGTCCACAGGCGCGAGGTAAAACCGACTTTCAGGAGATCCGAAACTATGCAGGTGATCTGGCCCTTCGTATCGAACGAACCGTACCCCAAATTCAGACTAAATCCGATAGTTCTCTGGCCATTCTCACGCTGCCACTGGGACTACGTGAACCTCATCCACGTGTCATTGGTAACTGGCGTGTGCGGCCCTGGCTATTCTATGCTATCTACGGCGATTACCCGTCCGATCTGAAAGCTTTACGCATTGGCCAGACCGTACTACTAGGCACTCCCTGCGATTTTTCGGGGGAATTCGTTGCCGACTTCAAGCCACTAGCTACAAAAAAAGGCGTTAACCTTATGATTACCAGCTTTGATGGTGGTTATATTGGCTACGTCACTCCAGATGCCTATTACAATCGTCCAACCTACGAAACCCGCGACATGAACTGGTTTGGTCCCTACAATGGTGCCTATTTCGAGGAAATGATGATGGGATTGTTGAAGAAAATATAACGGTATAGACAAGGCATGCCTTGTCTATACCAAAATCGCAATCGCCACCCTTACAACCCATGCCTATTCGTATATTAATATTCATAGCGTCCGCAATCAGTCTCGCGGCACTTATTATTCCAACCGTAGAGACAAGGCATGCCTTGTCTCTACAACCACCACAACAACCGTCTGCCGTTATTCGAATTAATCTGCTTGGCTATCGACCAAATAGCCCTAAAATAGCCGTTTGGGGTAGCCTGACCGAACAGACGTTGACTCAATTTCAACTCATCGACGAACAGACAAACCAGAAAATTCAACAATTACCAGTGGGCAAGGTATTTGGTAGCTATGGACCTTTCCGACAAACCTATCGACTCGATTTTTCAACCGTTCGAAAACCGGGGCGCTATTATCTTCAAACAGACGACGGTGCCCGATCCCCCAGTTTCCGCATTGACGAAACAGTTTACGATGGGGCCGCCGATTTCTGTTTGCGCTATATGCGCCAGCAGCGTAGTGGCTACAATCCTTTTCTGAAAGACTCCTGCCACACGCACGACGGCTACACACTTTATGGCCCCATGCCCGATAGTACGCATATCGACGCGTCGGGGGGCTGGCACGACGCGTCAGATTATTTGCAGTATGTAACCACCTCGGCCAATGCAACTTATCATCTGCTGGCGGCTCAGCGCGATTTCCCGAAGGCATTTAGTGATCAGCATCAGGCCAATGGATTACCTGGTAGTAATGGCCAATCCGACGTACTGGATGAAGCTCAATGGGGATTGGACTGGCTGCTGAAAATGCACCCCAGAGAAGATTGGCTCTTTAATCAACTCGGTGATGATCGCGACCATGCGGGTATGCGCATTCCGAAAGAAGATAACTTTTATGGAAAAGGTCTTGAACGGCCTGTTTACTTCGCTTCGGGGCAGCCACAGGGCATGTTCAAGTACAAAAGTCGGGCAACAGGAGTAGCTTCTACCGCTGGAAAAGTGAGCAGTGCTATGGCGTTAGGCTATCAATTGTTACGCAATCGTCAGCCTGACTACGCGAAGCGACTTTGGCAACGGTCTCAGTCAGCGTATCAGTTGGGGTTGAACAAACCGGGAAATTGCCAGACAGCGCCCGGTCGGGCACCTTATTTCTACGAAGAAGATAATTACACCGACGACATGGAACTGGCGACTGTTGAGCAACTCAATGCAGCCGGAGCCGCAGGCAAACAGGCTATTAAATGGCAAACAACAGCACTGTATTTCGCTCGTCAGGAACCCGTAACTCCCTGGATTCTGAACGACACAGCCCGGCATTATCAATGGTATCCGTTTGTGAATGTTGGTCATGCAGAACTGGCAAAAAAATTACCTGCAAATCAGCGTAAGGCGGTTACTGATTTCTATAAACAAGGTATCGAGATCATCTGGCAACGGGCAAAGCAAAACGCGTTTTATCGGGGCGTTCCCTTTACCTGGTGCAGCAACAATCTCACTACCTCGTTTGCCACACAGTGTTTCTGGTACCGACAACTCACACACGATACGCAATATGAAGCGCTCGAACAGGCGAATTTCGATTGGTTATTTGGCTGCAATCCGTGGGGAACAAGTTTTGTGTACGGTCTCCCGGCCAATGCTGATACCCCTTCTAATCCACACTCAGCATTCACTCATCTGAAGCAGTATCCTATTGATGGTGGCCTGGTAGATGGACCCGTTCGGGGAAGTATTTACAAAAATCTGATTGGCATAACGCTCTATCAGCCTGACGAATATGCTGATTTTCAGAGCAATGTAGCTGTCTATCATGACGACTATGGCGACTATAGCACCAATGAACCAACCATGGACGGCACAGCAACGCTTATCTACTTGTTAGCGGCCAAACAGGCTGAAAAACCTGGTTTGTCTCGCCATGAGGTTACTCCTAAAAAAGTAAGCAGGCCCATTAAAAAACTGAGTCAGGTGCGAGCTAACGACCCAAAATCAACCTATTTCAAGGGCGCTAAAATTAGAGGAGATACGTCGCTTAAGCGGCTCGCACTGGTATTCACAGGCGACGAGTTTGCTGATGGTGGTCCAACAATAGCCCGAACGTTGCGAAAGCATGATGTTCGGGCTTCGTTTTTCCTGACCGGTCGTTTCCTGCGAAATCCGGCATTTACAGCGATAGTAAAGCAATTAGTCCGGGACAGGAATTACATCGGCCCTCATTCCGATCAGCACTTGTTGTACTGCGATTGGGGTAAGCGAGATAGCCTGCTCGTCAGTCGAGACGAGTTCTTGAACGATTTGCGGGCGAACTACACAGCGCTGGCACGCTTTAGCAATTCACCTACGTGCCTATTTCTCCCGCCTTACGAGTGGTATAATGATAGCATTTCTGTCTGGACAAAGGCTGAAGGAATTCAACTGATCAACTACACTCCAGGCACACTTAGCCATGCTGATTACACAACACCTGAAGACCGAAACTACCGAACCAGTGAAACAATTCTTAAGTCAATTCACGCATATGAAGCGAAGAATCGGGCTGGTTTGAATGGATTTATCCTTCTGATGCACATCGGCACTGGTCCCACGCGTACCGATAAACTCTACGATCATCTGGATGAGTTTTTGATCGAATTCCGACAGAAAGGGTATCGGTTTGTGCGAGTCGATGAATTGTGAAATTAACTCGAAACTTTACGCATGAAAGATAGTTGATAGGATACCAGATTTTCAGCGATTTAGCTGGCATCGGCTTACTCAACAAATGATCTTTTCTTATGCGTACGCTCCTATTTTTCGTAGCTGCCAGCTTGTCTGGCACTCTTTGTCTCGCCCAAAACGACTCGATCAAAACCACTACACAGGACCCTACTCCAAGACAGGTACAGGTAGCGATTCCGGGTGTGGACACGCCCATATCAGGCGGAGGGTTGACGGCGCAAACGCCAACAAACCCATTGCCACCAGTTCAGAATAACAAAAAACGGAAAACGATGCCCCCCAGTGATCCACGGGCATTTGGCGTTTCGGTGCCGGTTGGTAAGGCTAAAAAGGATTCTTTAAGAAACTAGCTGTACCTACGGGCTTTAGTCCATATTGTATGTAAAAAATACGGGCTAAAGCCCGTAGGTACAACTAATTTTAGCTCGTTGGCTTATCAGGCAGCGGGGCCGATGCGTGAAACTCGGCATAAATCCGGTGCATGTAATCATCTAGTAAGGTCAGCACCCGATCCCGATCCGGAGAGTGAACGATTAACCCAACGTGGTATTCTCGATTGATACGCCAGAATATTTCAGGTTCGGTAAATACCGAAAGATCAGGCCATTGCTGTCGAGCCAGCGATACAATTAGGCCAGCGAAATTTGCTTTATCAACGGGAGGTACATAATGCTCCTTGCGCGCAACGGCCACTTCCAGTTTGGCCCACTCACGCCAGAGATTCACCCCCGATGCAGCCTCGACCATCTCGGCAATGTGGGCACCACCCACGCGGGAAGCCGTTTCCAGAAAATACAACTCCCCATCATGGTCGCCCCGTATGTACTCAGAGTGGGAAGCACTGTATCGCATACCAAATGCTTCTAATACTTGATCATTAATCTGGTGGAGAGCAGCCGTTTCAGCCGTGTCGAGCGGTAGTGTTCGCGTACGAAATACGCCACCTCCGTGGGCAACTTCCATCGGGGTTGCCAAATATTGACTTACCCGCGTAAAAACGGCTTTCCCATCAACAGATAAGGCATCTACGTGATAAACTTTTCCCGGTTTAAATTCTTCGATCAGGTAATGGTGTCGAAGGTCCCCTAACAAATGAATGGCCGACCAGGCTTCTTCCAGCGAATGTACTTTCCGAATCCCCGTTGTAGAGGCTTCTGAACGTGGCTTAATCAGCCAGGGCGATTCAGTCGTTTGCAAAAAAGCCGTAACCGTTTCATCATGAAACAGGGAGCTAAAAGCGGGTACCCGAATGCCAGCCGCGAAAGCCCGCGTTCGCATGGCCAGTTTATCACGGAAGTACCGGGCCGTTGTCTGCCCCATGCCGTCAATGCGGAACGTTTCCCGAATAAGCGCTCCTTTTTCTACATCGAAGTCATCCAGCGCCACGATTCGGTCAATCTTGCGGGAGCGCATGGCATGAGCCAGCCCCAGAATCATCTTCTCCAGATCCTCGGGAGCGTTACTCGGCGAAGGCAAAAAGAAGAATTCGTCGATAGCCTCACGTGGCCAGTTTTCATTGGCAAGTTTTTGATCCGTCAACAAATAGACGGTGTTGCCCAACTCTTTGCAGGCCTTCATGAAATCGTGCCCCTTCAGGAAGGTGGCAATGCACAAAAAAGACAACTGGCTCATACGACGTACTCGTTAATTTTGACGAAAAAGATACGGCCAAAACAGCAAACAGCGAATTTTTCTTAGTGAGTTTCTGCAATTAATGTCCGTAAATACGCTACTAGCAACCGAATACCAAATCCAGTTGCATTTTTCTGCGAACCAAACTCTGTATCGGCAAACGCCATACCGGCAATATCAAGATGCGCCCAGGCAGGGTGATTCTCCGAAAACACCTCCAGAAACTTAGCGGCACTAATGGCTCCAGCAATGGGTTTTCCGCTGAAATTTTTCAGATCAGCTACATCCGATTTGATGTCCTCGCGATAGACATCCCAAAGTGGTAACCGCCATAACCGTTCGCCTGTTTGGTTCGATGCGTCAATAAGTTGACTGGCCAGCTCGTCATTTTGCGTAAATAATCCGGCGGCATGATACCCTAAAGCCGCAATGACATTGCCCGTCAAGGTGGCCAGATCAATCAGAATATCGGGTTGATAATTGCGGACCATGTAGCCAAGTCCATCAGCCAGAATGACGCGTCCTTCGGCATCCGTATCAATGACTTCAATGGTTTTTCCGTTATAGGCCGTAACTACGTCGCCGGGTTTGGTCGAACGGCCATCGGTCGAGTTTTCGGTTGCCGGAACAATGCCGATCACATGGATTGGTAGTTTCAGTTTGGCAGCCACTTCCACAGTGCCCAACACAGCCGCAGCCCCGCCCATATCACTTTTCATGAGGTGCATGTTGGACGATGTTTTGATCGACACACCGCCCGTATCGAACGTAACGCCTTTGCCCACCAAGCCCACTTTCAGCGTATCTGGAACACCTTTAGGTTTGTATTCGGTTACAATTAACACGGGTGGCACATCGCTACCCTGGCTAACGCTCAGTAAAGCGCCTAGTTTCTGTTTTTCCAGTTCAGCTTTATCGAGTATCGTAACAGAATACTCGTATTGAGTACCTGAAGAAATGGCCCAATCGGCCAGCGTTTGTGGAATTTTATAATTGGCGGGCGCATTCATCAAATCCAGTAGTTGACGCTGCGTTTGCGCAATCGCTTCGGCACTGGTTAAGGCAGCTTGTGCAATCGCCTGTTGGTTATCGTTGATAAAGATTGTCAACTGACCTGCAGCGGAGAAGAAAACCGGAGTTGTAGGTTTATCTGTCTGGTATAATTTCAAGTCATATCCACCCCAACGCACACCTAATACAACGGCTTCGATCACTGCAGCATCAAAGGCGGTTAAATCAATACCAAGCTGCCCAGACAGTTTCGTTTTCTGCTCAAAAAACAACTTCCGAAAAGCACGAAGCCAGTCGATTGCCTGCGGATTGGCGCCTACACCAAGCAAATACGTTTTGCTCCCATCGGGCTTGTACAGAACCAGCACTTCTTTGGCGTCGGCTTTGAAATCACGTTCAATTACAGAAACAGGTAGAGCCAATTTCTCGGCGATACGAGTCAATTGATTCGCAAGTTCGGCGGTTTGCTCAATCGGAATAATCAGATCACCAGTGCCGGGTAATTGGGTATTTAGGGTAATATTCATAGTTGATATAAACCAAAATCAATAAAATAACCACTCCACCGCTTTCGGAAATTCGCGGCCCCAGTGGGTTTCCTGATGTATTCCTGTTGGGTCAACAGACAAATGAATGTCGATAGGATTTCCACCATACTGCTGACGAGCTAAGGCTTCATTGAATCGCTGAATATTCGGTACCATATAACGCGACTCTTTCTCTCCGCCATAGACGTATATTTTCATTGGTACAGCTGCCTTGAAGCGAATGGCATCAAAATAGATTTTGGGCGAAATCCAGAGCGAGGGCGAAAATACCATCAATCGTCCGAACACTTCCGGGTGCAAAAGCCCGGCATAAATGCTAATCAGTCCACCCAGCGAACTCCCACCAATACCCGTATGGGTCGCATCGGTCAGTGTGCGAAAACGTCGATCAACCAGCGGTTTTAAGGTGTTTCGAATAAAATCCAGGTAGTATTGTCCTCTGCCTGTACCCGCCCGCGTACGGTGGAAAGTAAACTCCCGAATACGCTCATCATGGGCGTGATCAATGGAAATTAAAATGACTTCGTGATGATGTCTGGCAGCCAGAAGGGCCATTTTCTGGTCAATTTCCCAACTCCCGTAGCCAACCCCTCCCCCAAATAAATTCTGCCCATCATGCAGATATAACACCGGATATCGTTTATCCGTCTGACCATAATCATGCGGAAGCAGGATATGAACCCGGCGTGTCTGTAGGAGTTTGGGGACGTTGAATGTATCGCCGAGCAGTTCAATTTTAGGTAAGAATGCCGGATTGAAAGGCATGCCGAACCATCGCCAATGGGGTACATATTCGCGTTTTGAGTTCACCGTACGCGATACAGTTCGGTTAGCAACCGACTCCCCCGCCGAATCCAGTTCAACATGATCCCAGCCACCACGGGTGTATTTGTATTCTAACGTCCTGGGGAGTACCATTCCCTCAGGGAACTCATAGACAAACTGCCCCTCTCCAACAGTCCGCATCTGAAACTGCGCCAAATCGGGGAGCCAATCGCAAAAATTACCCGATACAAATACCGGGCGATCGTCACTAATAGGCGTACTGAGTTCTAAACGTAGTGCTGAAGACATACGTAAAGAATCTGATACCGGGTGAAGTGGTTCAGACGAGGAGCGAAAAATTTAGATAGGTGAGCTTACGCCAGTGCCCAGTCTTCGGTTAGTTCTTTAACCAAACTGACCAGTTGTTTATACGTAGTGGGTTTCGTCAGACACTGATTGGCCCCTAACGCTAAACTCCTCTGACAGTCGGAAATGTCCGACGATGTTGTCAGCATGACGACTGGTAAATGGGCAAAGTTAGGTGCATTCCGAATTTGATTGAGTGTCTCAAATCCATCCTGACGATTCATATTGATGTCTAACAAAATCAACGAGGGTAACTCGTCACAATCTGTTAGCTGGGGAAGCAGTTCGTCGCCATCGGCCAATGCACGCACAGAAATAGGCTTATGCGTCTCTTTAAAGGCAGACCGAATAAAAAGCTGATCGTCTTCATCGTCGTCAACGATCCAAACGGAAGGGGCGGGCGGTAGCCTAAAGCCGGTTAGTGAGTGTACAGTCATGACGATTCAGAGTTATGGGAAGTTTAACGGCGGATAAAGCAAAAATAATCACCGACTGACTACGGCGTAACAGGGATTAACAGATAGATTCTTTCTCTGCTAAAACCGTTGGAATAAACGGTTTTATATCGGTTGTGTCGGCTAAAAGCCGGAAACACTGTGCGGATCAGTAAACGATAAATATACTATTTTATCCTGTAATCAATCAATATTTGTTACCGAATTTAACACTTATTTAACGGTTTTTGGCGTCAAAGATTTCAGAGCTAACGTCCAATTTATTAATCGGTCGACTGTATAACGAGGTAATAGACATCTATTGAAGCTCTCATCGCTACAAAGTCAACCATCTAACTACAAGCTATTTACAAAGTCATAGATTAATTTCCTAATTATTTTTTTAATCTTTTTTTAATCTTTCTTTATAATTAGTCTAAGTACTCCTTAATTTTGTCGGGAATATTGACTCAATTACTCATTAAACATGATAAAGCTAAATTTACTATCGCGATTGGCACTAGTATTCACACTTATAACTAGTCTATCTGCCTGTAAGGATGAAGAAAATCCTACCACGGTTCGCCCGCAACTTCGTAAAACCATCGATTATGCGAAACTGACGGATACAACTACCTACGCTACTTTTTTCGTTGATGATGCTGGTGCCAGAACTGTTGACCTGACCACGGGAGCCAATCGGTTATTGATGTTCAGAGCGATCAACACATACAATGGTACGGCCGTTGGGACAGGTGCTACGCTGGATGCGACTGTGTTGAAAAATATGTTTTCGAATACAGGAAGCCCTTTTTCCGGCACAGCCAATACTGCTCTGAATTCATCGGGCGTTCAATTGCGTAACGTAACAGCTTCTTCTTTTTCCGCAGCCGACGCCGAAAAAGAACGCCTGACGGTTGAAGCTGGTTTCCCTAAAATTGCGACCGCCAGCAAATCGGTAACGGCTACGGCTTCAGAAGGGCAGGCAGGTAAGCTAGGAACGTATCTGGTTGACGAACAAGGTATTGAGTGGGGGCAAATTATTCAGAAAGGGTTAATTGGTGCTTTTCAGGTGGATTATATCGGTAACGTTCTCCTGAGCGATAAGAACCTTGCGCTTGACAATACGACCCTGGTTGCGGGGAAGAAATACACGCTACTGGAGCAAAACTGGGATGAGATTTACGGCATCCTGACGGCCAATCCAATTTATGGTGCTAAAGCTACCACCACATCGTCGGGTGAAAGCTTTATTGGTTCTTACCTATGGGAATACAATCTGGAAGATTTCCCGAAAATTCATAAGGCGTTGTTAAAAGGTCGGGCAGCTATTGCTAACAACGACCTGCCAGTAGTGAAAGAGCAAGCTGCCTTTATTCATAAAGCATTGGAAAAAGCCATTGCTGGTGCCGCTCTGGGTTATCTAGGAAAATGGAAGTCTGGCACGACCGATGCCGCTCGGGCACACGCAATAGGCGAAGGGTTGGGCTTTATTTATAGCCTGCGTTACGCAACCTTGGCCAAAGCCGATGCTGCTTTTTCAGATGCCATCCTCGTTGGTCTGATTGGTGCACCCAATGGTTTCTGGGGTCTGACCAATGCCAAAATTGATGCGGCTTCAACGGCGATCAAGACGAAGTTTTCGATTCAGTAAGCAAGCTTAGATTCTACATTCAACTCATACAGAGCGGTATTTCACGTGCCGCTCTGTCCCTTTTTACAATCATGAACCAATTCAGGTGGAAACAGATCGGCTTGATATGCGCATTTGTTGCTGCATTATGGGCATGCGGAGGCAGTGGATCAGATACACCAACGCCCACACCGCCCAACCCAACCGATCAGGCCAGCAGCGATCGAAAGGCCATGCTGACCAATATTGCCGATAATATTATTGTACCCAGCTACGCCAATTTCAAGACGAAGTTCGATGCAATGGTTGCCAAATCGGATGCATTTGCGGCTAAGCCCGACAAAACCACACTCACCGATCTCCGGCAGGCGTGGGTAGATGCCTACACCGAATGGCAGAAAGTTGAGTTGTTTGACGTTGGACCAGCGGAACAATACACGCTACGTAATTTCTTCAATATCTATCCGACAGACGTTGCTGGTGTCGAAGCCTACATTGCTGCGGGCACAGGTTCGTTTGATGTTCCCGCTTCGTACCCTAAACAAGGGTTCCCTACGCTAGACTATCTGATCAATGGCCTCGAAACAACCGATGATGCCATTGTAGCCCGCTATGCAACGGCGGCTGATGCGGCCAAACGAATCGCCTATCTGAAACGATTGACGACTCAGATGAATTCGCAATTCACTACTGTTTACACTGCCTGGACTACAGGTGGTTATCGGGATACGTTCATCAACTGTACTGCCCTGAACGCTGGTTGCTCAACGGGGAAGCTGGTTAATGGGTTTGTCCTGAACTATGAGCGGTACATCCGGTCGGGCAAATTCGGGATTCCGTCGGGTGCTATGGCTAACGGTACGGTGGCCCCCGATAAAGTAGAGGCCTACTACAAAAAAGATCTGTCGCTCACATTGGCCAAAACGGCTCATCAGGCTTCTATCGACTTTTTCAATGGTAAAAACGTGAAGACTGGACAGGAAGGGCCAAGTCTAAAAACGTACCTGAATGGTATTGGCGCCAAAGACAGTCAAACCGGAAAATCGCTGGTCGATATTATTAATGCCCAATTTGAGGTATCGAACCAAAAACTCGCGGCACTGAAAGCCAATTTGACCGATGAGGTCAAGACGAATAATACAGCTATGGTGGCGGTTTACACCGAAATGCAGAAAGCGGTTCGGATGCTCAAAGTAGACATGACCTCAGCGATGAGCATCACTATCACCTACACCGATAACGACGGGGATTAACAACGTTTTTGTCATGGCTCTGGCCGTCGGACCGGGTGGCTGGAGCCATTATAAAAACTATATGAGCATCTATTTTCATGCGGAATTATCTTCGCAAAACTACCTCGGCGGCTCCACTCGCTGTTTTCAGAGTCCTGTTCGGATTGATGCTCTTCGGGAGCATTGTTCGTTTCTGGAGTAATGGCTGGATTGTGGATTTATACATTACCCCACACTACTTTTTCCCTTTCTACGGATTCGAGTTTGTAAAGCCATTGGGCGAATACACCTATGTGCTCTTTGCCATTTGCGGCCTGTCAGCTCTTCTGGTGGCTATTGGGTTGTTTTATCGCGTGGCGATGATAAGCTTGTTTCTAAGTTTTACATACATCGAATTGATTGATAAAAGCACGTATCTGAACCACTATTATTTCACCAGTTTGGTTTGTTTACTGCTGATTTTTTTGCCCGCTCATGCCTACTTTTCGGTGGATGCTTACCGTCGTTCTGGTTTACTCGCCGATCAAATTCCGGCCTGGTGCATCGACTCACTGAAACTATTTGTGGCGTTGCTCTATCTGTTTGCCGGTTTAGCCAAACTAAACAGCGATTGGCTCCTCCACGCTCAGCCCCTGCGTATCTGGCTACCCGCGCACAACGATCTGCCCATCATCGGTTTTTTGTTCAATTACTCCTGGATTCCTTATTTATTTAGTTGGTTCGGCTGTCTATACGATTTGTCGATTCCATTCCTGCTCTGGAACTCGCCAACACGACCCTGGGCTTATGTGGCCGTCGTGGTTTTTCATGGCTTAACAGCTTTGTTGTTCCCAATCGGAATGTTCCCTTACATCATGATGGTGACGGCGTTGATTTTCTTCTCCGCCAGTTTTCACAAGGAACTCATTCGGCAACTTGGGAACTGGCTATCCATACCCGCCAGCTTTCTATGGCCCAAACGAGTGTACACGTATCAGCCAGTAATTCGCAATTTTGTGCTGGGTCTGTTTGCCATTTTCTTTGCCATCCAGATCCTGTTCCCGTTACGCTACCTGGTTTATCCGGGCGAGTTATTCTGGACCGAACAGGGCTATCGATTTTCGTGGCGGGTGATGTTGATGGAGAAAACGGGCTATGCTCAGTTTACGGTTAAAGACAAGTTGGGCCACCAGACCATTGTCAACAACGCAACCTTCCTGACTCCCCTGCAGGAAAAAATGATGTCGACTCAACCCGATATGTTGCTGCAATACGCGCATATTCTCCGGGATTACTATACCCAACGCGGCTTTCGAAACCCGGAAGTCTATGTGGATTCTTACGTAGCGCTGAACGGGCGTTTAGGAAAACCACTGATTGAGCCGACCACCAATCTGGCCAATCAACAGGACTCATTTACCCACAAAGAGTGGATTACCTCCTTCCATGATACGATTTACGGTTTTTAGTTTTTTGGTCGTTTGTCTTTTCGCTACTTCTACCTTCGCCCAGTATCAGCTCTCGGGAACGGTGCAGGCTCGGCATGATAGTGCGGCCATAAAAGGCGTTACGATTTACCTCGATAACGGGAAACGGCAGGCAGTGACCGATAGCCTCGGCCAGTTTACGTTTACCAATCTGCCCAATGGCCAATACGTACTGCACACCAGCGCCCCCGATTTCAAGGCCAGCAAACAGACCATTGCCCTCGCCGGACGCGACCAGTCGATACGTATTCTAGTTGCCAGTCGGCAGGAAACCCTTGCCGAAGTGACCGTCACCGATAAACAATCCGACTTCGGCTTTACCCGCATGCGGGGTGTGGAAAGCATGGGCATTTATGAGGGCAAAAAGTCCGAAGTCATTATTCCCGAACAGCTCGTAGCTAACTTATCAACCAACAACGCCCGCCAGATTTACGCTCGGGTGGCTGGACTCAATATCTGGGAAAACGAAGGAGCGGGTCTCCAGTTAAGTATTGGCGGGCGTGGGCTCGACCCCAACCGAAGCTCGAATTTCAATGTCCGTCAGAACGGTTACGATATCAGTGCAGATGCTCTGGGCTACCCAGAAAGTTATTACACCCCGCCTACCGAAGCTGTGGGCCGTATTCAGATTGTGCGCGGAGCCGCTTCACTCCAGTACGGCACCCAGTTTGGCGGATTGCTCAACTTCGTCATGAAGAAGCCCATTACCGACCGTAAGTTTGAGCTTACTGCCCGGCAAACCATTGGCTCTTTTGGCTTTTACAATGCCTTTACCAGTGCCAGCGGTACGGTGGGAAAGTTGAGTTATTACACCTTTTTCCAATACAAAAAAGGCGACGGCTGGCGCCCCAATTCTCACTTCACCAACTACACTGCCTTCGCCGATGTCGACTACCACTTCTCGGAGAAAACCACACTGGGTGTCGACATTACCCAAATGAGCTACCTGGCTCAGCAACCCGGCGGCCTGACCGATGAGATGTTTCGGGAAGATCCCCGCCAAAGTAATCGGGAGCGCAATTGGTTCAAGGTCAACTGGACGATGCCCGCTCTGCACTTCGACCATAAGTTCAACACCAACAATGAGTTCAACCTGCGTCTGTTTGGCTTATACGCCTATCGGTATTCGCTGGGTTTTCGACCCAACCGGGTGGCCAGCATCGATGACAATAGCGAACGCGATTTGATAAAAGGGGATTTCCAGAACTATGGGGCCGAAGCGAGGTATTTGAAACGCTATTCGATTGGTAAACAACAGGCCGTTATGCTGGTAGGAGGTCGTTATTATCATGGCTTCAATCACAGCGTTCAGGGCTTGGGAAGTACAGGAAAAGACGCCGATTTCGACTTCATCACCGACGCTCATGCCATCTCTTACGACTACCGATTTCCCAATCGAAACGTATCGGCCTTCGCCGAAAACATCTTCTATATCGGCGAGAAACTTTCGATTACTCCCGGCGTTCGCTTCGAATATATCAAAACGACTGCTGATGGTTTTTACGGCACCATCACCCGCGACTTAGCCGGAAACATCATCAACTCAGTCAGTACAACAGAATATCGAACCAACGGGCGTCAGTTTTTGCTGGGAGGCATTGGCATCAGTTATAAACCATTTACTCAGTTAGATATCTATGGAAACCTGTCGCAGAATTATCGGTCCATCACCTTCACCGACATGCGAATTGCCAATCCCTCCTCGGTGATTGACCCCAATATGCAGGATGAAAAAGGGTACTCGCTGGATGTGGGCATTCGTAGCACACAAACGACACTGTACAATTTCGATGTGAGCGCATTTTATCTGAACTACAACAATCGCATTGGCGAAGTGCAGTTTTCAGATGTCAATGACCGGGTGCTACGTCGTCGGGGCAACATTGGTCAGGCGGTGATTATGGGCATTGAATCTTATGCGGAAGGTGATTTTCTGCGGTTAGCTAATCCCGCAAATCCCAACTTGAGCGGGGTCATTTTCGCCAATGTGGCCCTGATTCATTCGACTTACAAAGCCAGCGAGATTGCGGGGGTTGCCGGTAATCAAGTGGAGTTCGTTCCCAATCTGAATCTGAAGAGTGGGCTTCGACTGGGTTATAAAAATCTGAAAGGTTCGTTTCAGTACACGCATTTGTCGAATCAGTTTTCGGATGCGACCAACGCGACGGACGGGGGCGTGTCGGCAGTTCTGGGGTTGATTCCGGCCTACACGATTCTGGATGCGAGTCTATCGTATCAGTTCACTCGCTTTCGTTTGGAAGGCAGTCTGAATAATCTGGCCAACACGGCTTACTTCACCCGCCGGGCAACGGGGTATCCGGGGCCAGGCATTTTACCTTCCGATGGTCGGAGTTTCTATTTGACGGTACAGGTGAAGTTGTAAAATGATCTTTTCTCGTTTTCGCTCGGCTTTGCCAAGCGAAAACGAGAATCCCTCTTAGTTGATCATCATTATAGTGGTCAACTAAGAGGGATTCATCATGTTTATAACAAGCATCCGATGCCTTATGGCATTACTGCATCGATACGCTTCCAGCCGTTCGGAAGTTGCTGACGAACTCTTTTGATGTATGGACGGCCGGCGAATCGGCTACACGACTTGGTAAAAAGATAAGCCGAATATTCCGCTGACGAGCCGACGTACCAAAGTTCTGAATGGCCGCAACTACATCACTATCAATATAAGACGACTCAGTCCCGTTGATTTCGACGATCGAGTTATCGGGAATGCTCTTCAGGAGTTTGACCAATTTGGCTTTGCTCAGGAACGATACGTGGTCGCCCAGGCTTACATGAATCCGCTTTATATCGCTATCCCATTCCGTTCGCACACGGTGCGTATTCTGGTAATGATCGCGCAGGATGAAGAAAATCCCCGTTGCCATTCCGATACCAATACCTGTCAGCAGGTCGGTTAGCAGGATCGCCAGCACAGTTACGACAAAAGGAATAAATTTCGAAATACCTTCGGCAAAAACAGCTTTGACGATCTCGATACGCGCCAGTTTATAACCTGTCACTAACAGAATGGACGCCAGACTAGCCCACGGAATTTTGTTTAATAAGGTGGGTAATGTTACTACGCAGACCAGCAATAGCGTTCCATGAATAAGCGCAGCCAGTTTCGTTCGAGCGCCCGCATTGATACTGACCGAACTTCGTACGATAACCGATGTAAGTGGAATACCGCCGATCAAACCGCTCACCAGATTACCAATTCCCTGCGCTTTTAACTCGTGATTGGCTGGTGTTTTTCGCTTAAGTGGGTCCAGTTCGTCAGAAGCTTCTATTGCTAACAGGGCTTCCAGGCTTGCGACGAGCGCAATCGCTACAGCCGATGTGTACACGAGCGGGTTACTCCACTGCGAGAAATCAGGCAGGGTAAACAACTGGAAGAAAGCCGACGCACTTTCGGGAACAGGCAGTTGAACAACATGATTGCCCTTCAATACCCATTCAGGAGAAATCACCCGAACCAGTTCATTGATGCATATACCCAGCACCACGACCACTAACGCAGCCGGTACGTTTTTAGCAATAGCCCGCTGCTTAAAAGCGGGACGTTCCCATATGTAGAATACGGCCAGCGATATTAACGTAATGAGAATTGCCACCCCACGAAACTGCCCGAGAGCCATGTGCAGTTGCTCAATAATATTAAATCCGCCCGGCTGAAAGAGTGTCATCCCTTCCGCAGCATCCGCATCATACCCAACAAGGTGCGGCAGTTGCTTAAGAATCAGGATAATACCAATACCCGCAAGCATGCCTTTAATGACCGACGACGGGAAGAAATTACTGACAATACCGGCTCGGGCAAACCCCAACCCGATCTGAATAAGGCCAGCGATACACATAGCCAGCAGGAAGGCAGGGAACGAGCCCAATGCCTGAATAGCACTTATCGTAACGACAATCAGGCCCGCTTCTGGGCCCGAAATACTTAAGGCCGACCGGCTAAAAATACCGACGACGAGACCGCCAACAATACCGGCAATAATACCCGCAAACAGTGGAGCGCCCGAAGCCAGTGCGATACCCAGGCACAAGGGCACCGCCACCAGAAACGAAATCGCTCCGCCCCGGATGTCGCCCTGTACATTGCTGAAATCAATAGATTGAGAAATAGGTTGTTTCGTGTTCATGTTCATTGTCTGGTTGTATTTCATACGTAAATGGTAGGCCATTTACATAGTATATTCCGTTGAGTTTGGTAGGTGAAGGATAGGCTTATAATTTATTGGCTACCACTGGATTTGGCCCTGCATCTGACTGGCTCGTTGACAGTTGTCTTACGGTAGACTTTTCGATTTGCCGTAGCCGTTGCTCCAATCGAACTTTCTCCATGTATAATGAATCGGCTCGCTGGCTTTCTGCTTCGTATTGGGCCCGGTATCGATTGTTGTTCAGGCGATTATCGAAATAAATATTGTAGGCGATAAGCACCCAAATCAATCCCCACACGACTATCCAACTGGCAGGTTTTCTAAAATTAGTCTTTTCATCAACGTTGTTATCCATGATTCAAAATGGTTTATAATCCACTCGGAAATTCAGATAACAAAGTTCGTTTAATAAACTACAGCCTTAATTAAGGGCCTCTTAGAAGGTGATGAGAGACTAGTTAGAAGATGATTAGAGATCGATTAGAACTTCTTGGGGAGACGAATGACAAAGGTTGTACCTCGTCCAATTTGTGAAGAAACATGAATCTGGCCGCGGTGGAGCTGAATGATGCGGTACGTCAAGGGTAGGCCAACACCATGCCCGTGGATTCGTTTGACGTTTTCAGCGCGGAAGAAGGGCTCGTAGATACTTTTTAGATCGGTTTCTGAAATGCCAATACCTTCATCTTTAAACGTAATCGTTACCCATTGTTCATCGGCACCCAAAATGACGTCGACGCGCTTTTTCTCCGAAAACTTACAGCCGTTTTCCATAAGATTGAAAAAGGCCGAGTACAACAGTGATTTGTTCCCCTCCAGCGTGAGTGAGGACTGAACCTGATCTGTTTCGCCTTCGAACGAGAAAACAACGGCGTAGTCAGATTGCCGGTTCATGAGCATCTGAGCAGCCTGATAAATAACTTCATCGACACTTACCTCACTGAATTTCAGAGGTGTAGCCCCTAAACTTACGAGAGTCAGGTCGAGCAGATTATTTGTTAGTTTGTTCATACGCTGGATCACGCCCAAGGCAGCTTTCCATTTTTCCTCGTGCTCTTCGACCGTGCGTCGTTTGAGCAATGTCACTTCAATCTGCCCTGTAATGATGGTGAGCGGAGTACGCAATTCGTGCGATGCATTCGCCACAAAATTTCGCTGGACTTCAAAAGCCTCCTGCACCCGGTCGAGCATCAGGTTAAACGTGTGGGCAAGTTGAGCCAATTCGTCATGATCGCTACCGGCCGTTACACGTTGGTCCAGATTCGATGCGGTAATTTGATCGACCTGTTTCACTACGTCAGAAATCGGCCTCAGCGTTCGGCCGGCATAAGCCCAGCCTACGACAGCCACTAAAGCCAGACTGCACACCAGCCCCACAATCATGATTGTCCCTAAATGACCGATCTCTTCTTTTCCATACTGGTCATAAGCGGAAGCAACCAGTACGTATTCCTGATTTTTATGCTGATAGGTAAAGCCAACAATTTCAGATCGGTTTTTCCGAAAAAAGATCTCTTTCTTCGTTCGGATAAGCGTCAAGACCTCGGAGTTTACAATCGAGCTATCCCGTGTTGAGTACAGAATTCGATTGTTGTGGTCGTAAACATTGATTTGTTCTTCGGGAAGCGCTGTAATGTTGTTGCGTTCGATAATCCGAAATAGGCGGAGGTCAATTTCTTCTTCATCCAGTAGAAGCCGGGCCACATTCTTGGCCTTGTCGCTTAATCGACTATAAAAATCGCGTTGACGAAAATACTCTGCCGTGGCATACACAACACCCGAAAACAGGAGCAGAATAGCCGCTACAATTCCCACGAACGTAACCAACAGGCGAGTGCGTATTTTCATAAGCTAATCATCGGTGGCCTGCATAATATAGCCAATGCCACTAATTGTATGAATCAGTTTGAGTGGAAAATCCTTATCGATTTTCTTACGTAAGTAGTTGACGTACACATCTACTACGTTGGTGCCGGTATCGAAATTGAGATCCCAGACATGCTCCATAATTTCGTTACGGGTAAGTGCCTTATTCTGGTTCTTCATGAAAAACTCAAGCAATGCCAGTTCTCGTGCCGTCAGCACTAACTTCTGATTACCCCGCTTGACCGCTTTGCTTTGCTGATTAAATTCGAGGTCGGCAATTTTAAGTATCAACGCTTCCTGTGATGCAGCTCCACTCCGCCGATTAAGTGCCCGCAAGCGAACAACCAGTTCTCGAAATTCGAAGGGTTTCACTAAATAATCGTCGGCACCAGCCTCAAATCCGTTGACTTTACTGTCGGTACTACCAAAGGCTGTCAGCATCAGAATAGGCAACGTATCAAAGCGATTCCGAATCATTCGGCACAGGTCGAACCCGTTAATGACCGGCAGATTTACGTCTAAAATCACGGTATCGTATTCGTTTTCGGCCAGTCGCTGCTGTGCTTCCATAGCATTGCCCGCCGTATCAGCCTCAAAGTCGTACTCCTCTAAACCAGCCTTAATGAGTGAAGCAACCTCCCATTCATCTTCAACAATCAAAATTCGCATAGTCGTGTCTTCTGACAGCGGTTGATCAAAACAAAGGCTAAAGTAAGTCGGTAGAAACCACTTTTATAGCATACCGCACCCAAAGGCCCGCTAAATAAAACGCAGCGGTCTGGTTTAATGTTGGCGGGAGGATTATGTTAAGTAATGTGAATACGGGGCAGCGTGATGCCGTGGGCATCTAATGTTTATAGAAAATTCGAATTGTCATCTTCCAAGCATGCCGAAGGTATGCTACCATTCGCCTATTGTTGCATACCTTCGGCATGCCTTCTCCACGAGGCTTTTCGGCATGCTATAAACATTTGACACCTACGGCATCCTAATGTTGAATTATACGTCTACTGAGCCTCCAGAAACCGCACGACGACGACCGTATTCTGTTTATCCTTTGTCTGCTCATAGGCAACTAACGTCCCATTCTTTGTGCCCAACACAGCGGGGTAAGTCGCGTCAACCGATTCGAGTGTGAGGTATGTAGTGGGACTAACGACTCCGCCGACTACGGTTCGCATGCCAATACGTTGTACGAATGAGCCCATTTCGCCAGAACCATCTTTGGAAATCGACTCGTCCCAAACCCATACCAGTCGCCCGCCAGCAGACGCGATTTGCGGGTGTTTCGCCCGATTTGATAACACACTGGATACCAGCTTATCAGAACCCAAACGAGCCAGCCGTAATCCGGCGGCATCTTCCTTTCCCGAAAACCAGGTAGCCAGAATATCATTGCCTACCTGTGCCACTACTGGACCCGCATGCGGGCACGCATTGACCTGCCAGTGATCGGCAAATAAGACTTGCGGCTTACTAAATGTTTTGCCGCCATCCATTGAAACAGCTGTACTCATATCACGGGATGCGATTTCACCGGATTTGGCAGCGGGCAGTAAATCACGATAGGTCAGGTGAATGTATTTTTTAGCATCGATAAATACATTCATGCGGCAGCATTGGCAGGCATTATCATCAATCAACACCGCCGAACCGAAGCCTTTTCCTTTCGTTGTCTGTGCAAACACCACTGGCCGACCTTCCCGATTCGGCAGCTTCTCATCGAGCCAGGCCACGCCAATTTCCCCATTCGGCAGACGCGTTATGTCACTGAATGAATGACTCTTACCCGGTGTAGCATCCTGATGAACCGGCTTGGGGTCAGTCCAGGTTTGGCCTTTGTCGGACGACACTGTATAGAGCAGATCACCCGCAAATCGTGATGCCGGTGTGGGATTCGGCACTTCAAATACGGCTAGCAACGTACCGTCGGCTTTTTCGGCAATCTTCGGCATACCTTCCGCGTGAACCGAGAGCGTAGTGGGCGCTTTCACCCGAATCTTTTCGCCAAAGGTTTGTCCGCCATCTTTTGAAATGGCGAAGTAAAAAGCGCTGCCTTTATCGCCTTCTTTCTCGGCCCAGCTTAGTAGTGGATTACCGGAAGCATCAGTCGTCAGGCGTGGTACTGCCCCAACGAATTGCGGGTTAGAAACGGAGGTTTCCTTGGTTGGCTTTTCAGCAATCAGGCCGAAAAGGAGGAGTGTAACTACTAAGCTTTTCATGGTCTGTTTATTTTTAACACGGAGATACGGAGGCAGCACGGAGTACACTAACTTTCTCCGTTTACTCCGTGAGACCTCCGTATCTCCGTGTTTAGTAATTTATTTGCCTGAAAAATTATACTGAACGCCGAACACAAATGTGCGCGGAGCTGCTGGGGTGTAGGTGGTGCGGTCAGTAGCATTGTTACCACGTGTAGCGTTGGTGGCGAAGAGTGCGTTGGTGACGTTCAGGATATTAGAGAATACCTCGATGCCTTTCCATTGGTAACCTACCCGAACGTTCGCAAAATCGTAGCCGCCATAGTTAACCGTATTGGTCTGGTTCTGATACCAGCTCGCTACGTGTTGCCACTCCACCGATGTCCGGAAATTCTTCAACCAGGACGGGTAATATGAAATTTCGGTATTCCAGAGCGTGCGCGGAGCAGATGGCATATCTTTTCCATTTACGTTCTGTAGCGCATCAGAAGCCCGCTGACTGAGGGTAAATTCAACAAACTGATGTACAGCATGAGTGCCCCCAAAGCGAAAAAACACTTGTTTCGAAGGTCGGTACGTAATGCCCAGCTCAACACCTCGGTGCAGCGTCCGACCTGCTGATTGATAGTCCGTTGAGTTATCGGGCTGGCGGATGCTGAGCAGTTCGTTCGTGCCATTCATCTGATAAAGCGCGGCATCGACATACACTTTATTGTTCAGCAACGAAGCCCAGCCACCGATTTCCATGTTATCGAACTTGGCGGGTTGCAGGTTGTAATAGAACTGATCGCCGGAAGCGGTGGGCGTGGTTCGTTTCAGGAAAATCGACGTAAGGGCAGGTGGCGAAAAGCCTTTGGCATAGTTGGCGTACAAGCCCTTGCCATTACCTAAATCATAGGTCGCCCCGATTTTCGGAGTGGCCTGACTATAGTCTTTGTTCCCTGAGCTTTTATCCAGCGCATTCGTATAATCGAAAGCCATACGGTCGTAGCGCAAGCCTGCCGATACGCGGAATTTGGGCAACGGTTCAAAATCATACTGCACGTAAGCTGCTACATTATGAATATCGGCCTGGTAGTTAGCCAGTTGAATGTCAGGACGTTCAGCCAAGAGTGTGTATTTGACCACTGATTTTTTATCGGCTCGCAACTCGGCTGCCATATCGGTCTGATACGCGTAATACGTATTAGGCGAAAGGTCGACCGTGGCACCGACAATAAGCTTGCTGTTCAGAAAATTCAGCCGTTGCGTATGTTGGGTAATGAAGCCGTAACTCTTGAAATCATTGCTGTTAATCTGCCCTGTTGCCGTTGTCGCGCCCGTTGTCCAACGAATCGAATACGCCGGATTTTGGCCTACGCTGTTGTTTCGTACAAAGGCCGTTATGAACGATTGCGAACCGTCTTTCCAGTCATGTTCCAGTGTCAGGCGGCTACGTAACGAGACCGTTTTTCGATACGTAAAATCGGTAGTACTAACGTATTGACGGGCAAAAAAGGCTGTACTGTCTACGCTGCCACTAGTTTGCGAATTGTAGTCGTTATAAGACAGCGTGCCGGTCAGGCGGGTTCTGGGGGTGAAGGCGTATTCGAGTCGGGCAAAGTATGAGGACTTGTCGTAATCTGAACTGGCTAACCACGAATTGCGCTGCCGCGAGACAAAGCCACCTACATAAATTCCGAATTTGCCCTGCCTCGCTCCTGCCCCAACCTGAAGTCGCTGATAACCCCACTGGTCAACCTGAATACCAACACGAGCGGTTGGTACAGCGGTCGGACGTTGCGTGATGAAATTTACCGCTCCCCCTACCGCTTCCGGCCCATAAATCGACGACACTGGCCCTTTGACCACCTCAATTGAACTGACCGTAAACTGATTCATTTCGAGCAGCGCATTATGATTAAACACGCCCATCGGTCGAATCGGCACACCATCTTCCATGTACAGGAAATACGCATTGGTGGTCATCGGTTGCCGAATGGCCATCATGTGCTGCTCGTTGTTGAGGTTCACCATGAGCACACCCGGCGTTTTGTTGATGACCTCGTAAATGCTCGTGGGCTTGGTTTCGTTGATCAGTTTGGCCGATAGTTTGGAAATCGCAATGGGCGTTTCAGTACGTAGCGCAGCCTCCCGATTTCCCGTTACAACTACCGTCTGGAGATCTTCGGCGGCTGGTTCAAGGGCAATCTGAAGCGGCTGCCCAGGTGTTACCGTAATCTCCTGGCGACGATAACCCACCGCCGATACGATGACTTTTGTCGGGCTAGTGGCTAATGAAAAATGGCCATTTGCATCGGTAACGGCACCCGATTTACCATCGGCCCACGACAGCGTGACGCCGGGCAGAGGTTCCTTGGTTTGGGCGTCGAAGACAAGCCCCTGTTTTACATCCTGTGCGGAAGCAGAACATACAATGATTGCCCATAACCAAGCGGTTATGAGTAACTTATAAATTTTCACAATGATGTTAGTTTAAGTCAGAAAACGACACATTTAGACCTATAGGATTTTAGAAAACGCTCCGGCATAGTCTGCCGTTGCGAGCCTGACATATAGGTCCTTTTGCGAAAACGGCTTAAACTTGGGGCGGCTGAAACAGGCTCTCTAACGGAGCTACATACGAAGGAAATCGATACGCTGGAAAGCCAGCAGACAGGAGCAACTTCCAAACCGGAATGAACTGAAACAAAAAGCCTGCCTGATAAAAGAGCTGAATAACCGGCGAATTCTGTACACGTTCGGTCGTCTCTTTATCCTGCTTTTCCTGTTGTGCTTTTAGTTGTTTAGCCAGATAACACTGCCCATCGCAGTGAAGTTGGGGCTTATTGCGGTTCTCACAAAGTACACGAGCAATGTAATCTTTATCGAGCTGATAATGCGCAATAATTCCCCATTGGCTAACCGTCGGTAGCAATGTCGCAAACAGCAAAATATAGAGTACAAGTGTCCGCATAAAGTTTTTTTTACTACTAAAGCAAAAAGCAGACCAGAAGCATTTCTTATAAATAGCTATCAATCAACCTATTAAAGAAATTAATTATTAGGCGCTTTTTGCTGAATCCATTTGTATACCAGCGCAATCGTCCCTGCGGGCAAACGACCGGTCGGCGGCATCGGATCACTCACTGAGTTCATCTGGATATAGAGCACACTTTGTTCAGGATGCAACGTATCAACGAGTTGATGCTTCCACAATTGGCTATACGCAACCGACGCCGACAGGTCGACATTACCCTTCGGATTAGGGCTGAGATGGCAACCCGATAAGCTACAGTTTGTCGAAAATATCGGCTGAATATCGCGCTGAAACGAGACTGTAGCCGGCAACGTAACGGGTGGATCGACTGGTGTTTTGCTACAACTCAGTAGCAAACTCAGGATCAGTAGCTCAAGCGCCCGACCTATAGCCCAACCAGTTGCGCCATTGGCATTATTCCTCATAACGAAACATGGCTGGTATGTTGTTGGTTACCTTATTGGCTACTGTCAGATTACTAAAAGGCGTCGCTTTGTTCTCGGTTTTCAGATTCAGTCCTTGTAGAAGTTTGGCGTAGTCGATGGTGATGTGAACCTCCTGTCCCTGCCCCGGTGAAATCGTGAATTTTTCCGTCGGCATGGTGATCGTCTTCAATTCATCGGCCGTGCCTAGCTGATAACAGAACGGCTGAAACTGGGCCAATGGCGCATTTTGGGCTTTGGTCGTGTCGACACCACCCTGTACATTGACGAACATATAGCCTTGATTCGTTGAGCCAAACCACATACTAGGTTGTTGAGCCGATAGCGCACTCGTAGCTGGATAACTGGCAGGATTCGCCTGGTTAGTTGTGGCATTCAATCCTACCAGAAAGCTAACAGAGCTATACTCGCCCGCTGGCAGTTGCTGCACCCGGAACTGTTCGAATTCCTTCGTTTTCAAAATAATAGCGCTGTCCAGCGACACCGTCGAGCCGTCCGCTTTAATCGCCTTGACGCCTGAAACGTACAATTGAGCCAGGGTCAGGTAAATACGGTGGCCATTGCCGTCCTGATAAATTGTGCCGTAGTCGTCCACCTCACTGCTATCCAGATTAGTGTGCAGATGCAGGTATACGGTACCAACCGGCGTTGGCGTTACCGATTCATTTTTCTGACAGGCACTCAGCCAGACCACGACAATCAGGCTGGCAATAAAAAGAATACTATATCGATATGACATGGTTAGGTCTACTCGAATTGTGAGCATTCTGGATTGATAGAAACGAAATGATTATCGAACACGCATCATCACGGCGAATGATGAGCGTGTTTCCCCGGAAAACAAAGGCAGATTGGTCACCTAAATAAACTCAGGACAAATCACAAACAACTCGTTGCCGACAGGGAAAGCGTTGGTTTATGGTTGCGATTGAGCTCGCAAAGACCGCAAAACAGAATGTGAAGTAATTAAATTGTACCCACGGGCTTCAGCCCGTGTATGAGTTAGCTAGAAACACTGAAGCCCGTGGGTACAATCAACTAAGCCTGAGGAGGCTGAAAAACGGCGGCCAGGGGCACACGATAATCCGACAGTAGGTAAGTTGGTAATTGGTGCACAAACAATCGAATGGATTGCGGCACCATCAGAAAAGAACTAATCTCGGAGCAGAATAACGTAATGATCGGCATATGCTGCAAGCGGGCAGCGGTCTCTTTATCATGTCGATCCTGTTGGGCCTTCAGTTTTTTCGCCAGATAGCATTTGCCATCACAATGCAGCTGAGGCTTATCGCGGTTTTCACAGAGAACACGGGCGATATAATCCTTATTGACATGATAATAAGCAATGGTCCCCCACTGACTGACTGTTGGCAGTAGTGTTGCGATCAGGAGGATATAGACCAGTGCGATTTTCATCTGGAACAAAGGTACAGCACGATAATCAAGGCTGTTCTTTTTCGAGCAAAAACTTATGTAGTGCCGACCGGGAAGGTCGGTAGAGAAATAGATAGCTTCACGACCGACCGGGACGCTCGGCACTACATTGTTAAAAAGCCTCCTCAATCATCTCTTTGTTGATCCAGACGGCCGTTCGCAGCCCATTGGTTCCAGCCACCATCACCTGGCGCATCATGGTATGCGTATCCCCAGCCGCAAACACGCCTGGCACATTGGTTCGGCCCCACTCATCTACCTGAATAAAACCCATGTCGTCATACAGGCAACCTAATTGCTCACCGATAGTAGATGCCTGACGAACAGGGACTCGTGCAAATAAAGCAGTTAGTGGGTAATGCGTTTGATCTTCGAGTAACAGGCCACTTAACTGACCATTCTGGTGAGGAATTGACGAAATGGGCGTTTCAATAATCTTGATTTTATTACGTTGAAAGGCTGCCGTTTGCTCATCCGATAACGTAGAAGGACCATTTGTAAATAACGTAAAGTTGGCGCTCCAGTGCTGAATCAACCGCCCGAACTCAAAGCCAGCATCGCCATTTGCCAACACGCCCAATGGCTGACCATGCACCTCATAACCATGACAATACGGACAATGCAGCACCGAAATACCCCAGCATTCCGCGAAACCGGGAATGGGTAGAAGTTCATCGGTTAGTCCTGTGGCAAGCAACAGTCGACTGGCGGAATAGGAAGCCCCAGCCTCTGTCGTGACAACAAATTCGTTTGCTTGTTTTACTGCCGTCGTGACCGTAGCGGTTTCAATCATTACGGTTGGATAAGCCAGTGCCTGCTGTCGGGCAATAGCCGTTAACTCAGCGGGTGTTGCTCCATCTCGCGTTAGAAAACTGTGCGAATGGGGCGTCTGCCGATTGGCCGGTTTTCCGCTATCCAGCACCAATACCCGACGCAACGACCTACCCAATACTAGCGCAGCACTTAAACCGGCATAACTGCCACCAACAATAATTATTTCGTAGTCTGAATGAAATGAAGCCATGAATGTATACCTGAATGAAATTCTTAAAACACTGAATTATTGACTTTTTGGAACAATCATTTACTCCCATACCGGAAATGGGTCTTTAAAAACGCCACCAGTTTCCATGTGCGTCAATTCCAGTTCGGTGCACAGGCAATCCTGTAACTCTTTTGTGATTTGTTCCGGATTCAAGTCCTGCCCGATGATGACTAATTCGTTTTGCCGGTCGCCGAACCGTTTGTGCCAGCGCGACTCGATAGACGTCTGATTTTCCAGAAATGAGCCATAACGAGTGCGCTGATTGAATGGCATTGAGGCCCACCACACACCCGCCGATTCGGCGCGCAAACTTCCCCCAGCCTGACTGAAATTCAACGCATCGTTTGGCCGGGAAGCTAACCAGAACAAGCCCTTGCTGCGAAGAATACCCGCCGGAAAGTTCTCACTCAAATACTGCCAGAAACGTACTGGGTGAAACGGGCGACGGTCGCGAAACACAAACGATGAAATTCCGTATTCTTCCGTTTCAGGCGTATGCCCCTTGCCATTTTTGTGATTTTGCAATTCCTGAATCCAACCCGCCGACTGAGAGGCTTCCTCAAAATCAAATCGGCCTGTATTCAGAATTTCGGCAGGATCAACGTTGCTGAATTTGCTTTCAACCAACTTCGCCTTTGGGTTCAGTTTTTGGAGAATAGCCTTAAGCTCTCCAACCTGATACGTATCGAGCAAGTCGGTCTTGTTCAGGATGATGACGTTCGCAAACTCAATCTGATCGGTGAGCAGATTCACGATGGTGCGGGTGTCGCTGGCATCTTCGTTCAAGTCGCGATCATGTACCGTATCGACACTCCCAAAATCGCGGGAAAAGTTAAAGGCATCGACTACTGTCACGAGCGTATCCAAACGAGCAAATCGTGACAGATCAACGCTGTTTTCTCCGTCCAGATCATCAGACTGAAACGAGAATGTCTGTGCTACGGGCAACGGCTCCGAAATACCTGACGACTCAATGAGCAAATAATCGAACCGGTTTTCCCGCGCCAGTTTCTCGACCTCAATCATCAGGTCTTCGCGAAGGGTGCAGCAAATACAGCCGTTCGATAATTCCACTAATTTCTCCTCTGTGCGCGAGAGCGATCCCTCCTGCCGAACCAGTTCAGCGTCGACGTTTACCTCACTCATATCATTGACAATAACCGCGACTTTCAAGCCCTGCCGGTTATGAAGCACATGATTAAGTAGCGTGGTTTTGCCAGCACCCAGAAACCCGCTCAACACCGTAACGGGCAAGCGTTTTTCGACCAATAGATGACTTGTTGATGCTTTAGTTCGATTTGCCATGGGGCAAAAGTAAGGTCAAATTTTCTTTTTGCAACAATGTTGCAAAAAGAAAATTTGACCTTAAAAAATACCGTTTACTACGTTTAACCCTGGTCGACCTCGAGAATAAGCTTTTGAAGTGAAATCTGTTGATCAGGAGATAGTGATTCCAACGCTCCAGTCAGCGATTGTTTTACCTGTTGCCATTGATGCGATTTTAACAAAATCAACTCCGTCGAAAACTCAACGATTTCCTGATTTGTGTTTGCTGGATTATCCGTACGGGCAATTGATAAGTGGGGTATTAGCTGGTTGATTAATTGCTGCGACAATTCACTCCGAATGTACTGATCTAGTGTATAAGCCGGAATTCGGCCTTCGGTATCTGCTTTTTTAAGCGTAGTTGTCAGTTTGTAATTCATGATTTCCGGTAGCCGGAGTATGATTTTTTCCTGACAGGATTAACAGGATTTACAAGATTTTGACGGGTGAAAACCAATCCTGTAAATCTTGTAAATCCTGTCAGAAAAATTAAATCGTTCTGTTAAACAATGCGAATTGGTTTTTTATCTTCATCAAGCGCCACGAACGTAAATGATCCGTGAATGGCTTTTTGTCGCTCCATCGAATACATTTCCTCGACATAAATCTCGACGGCAATCCGAATGCTGGTGTTCCCAACGTGTTCGACCCGGCCTACCAGTTCGATAATGGTACCTGCCGGAATAGACTTGGTAAAATTGATTTTATCGGATGAAACGGTAACCATACGCTTCCGCGAGAACCGGGTAGCAGCAATAAACGCCACCTCGTCCATTAGTTGCAGGGCAGTGCCCCCAAAAAGCGTATCGTAATGATTGGTTGTACTGGGAAAAACAGCTTTGAAGATTCTGGTTTCGGCCGCTGCGATTCGGGCCTCTATTTCTGGCGTTTCGTTAATGCCCACGTAGTAAATCGGTTAGTATTTTCTGGTGAGTCAGGCGATTGTATTCCGTCCGAACGGCCAATAAACAGTCAGCACACAAACACCCCTGGTAGGCCGATCGAACATACTGTAGCTGATCATAAGTCAGTTGAACTGCCTGACATTGACACAAATTGATGCTCCCGACACGGCACTCGAATACACGGTGGCAACGGGGACAGGCAGTGTGCTCGTGCTTACCGGACAATTGATTTTCCATTGGATCCGACCTCCTGTTCAAAGGCAATAAAATTGACTACTTGTTTTTGCCGGTTTACAATTGGCCGAATGATGAGCTGGCACACATAAGGTGTCTGGTCTTTTCGGTAATTCATCAACCGCCCACGTACTGATTTCTGCCGGTCAATACCCTGTTTGATGTGCTGACGAATTCGCTGGGATGTGCCTTCACCCTGTAAAAAACCTGGTCGGCGCCCCAAGACTTCCTGGCTGGAATAACCCGTCATTTCTTCAAACGGCAGATTCACATATTGGATAATCTGATCGATATCCGTGATCACAATTGCCCATTTGTCACTTAATAATTCATGGCGAATTGACGCGGGCAATTTCCAGTCCTGCGCTTTTGCCAACGACATCCACCCTGATTCTTCAGTTGTTAGGGGTACCCTTTGCATGAATTCCCAGCCCGCTAATAATGGAGCATGCAGAAATTCCCGATGATGTTCAGCAAGGTATTTGTCGTAAGGTCCGCAGAAATCCATAGTGCAAAGTTAGGTCTTCTGCCAACCAATTGACAGAAGACCTTTTATTTATGATTATGCAGATTCAATAACTAATTCGCGGGCTGTTTGGGCGGCCTGAACCATATTTTTTAATGCTTCGGTCGTTTCTGCCCAACGACGCGTCTTTAATCCGCAGTCTGGATTTACCCATACATTACGAGCAGGCAACACATTTGTCGCTTTCTGGAGCAAATCGACCATCTCGTCTACCGTCGGTACACGTGGACTATGGATGTCATAAACGCCTGGTCCAATTTCGTAAGGGTAGTTAAAATTGACAAACGCATCCAGCAATTCCATTTGTGACCGCGACGTTTCGATCGTGATGACATCCGCATCCATATTAGCAATGGCCTCAATCATGTCATTGAACTCCGAATAACACATGTGTGTGTGAATCTGCGTGTCATTCTGCACGCCAGAAGCCGAAATTCGGAACGCGCGTACGGCCCAATCCAGATAAGTTTTCCAATTTTCTTTCCGCAATGGAAGCCCTTCCCGAATAGCAGGTTCATCGATCTGAATAACCCGAATCCCGGCCTCTTCCAGATCGACAACTTCGTCGTGAATGGCCAGCGCAATTTGCAGGCAAGTATCCCGGCGCGGCTGATCGTCGCGAACAAACGACCATTGCAGAATGGTAACCGGTCCGGTCAGCATTCCTTTAACGGGTTTGTTAGTCAATGATTGAGCATATTGCGACCAACGAACTGTCATGGGTTCGGGACGGTAAACATCACCGTAAATAATTGGGGGTTTCACACAACGGGAACCGTAACTCTGCACCCAGCCATTTTCACTGAAGGCAAACCCGTCGAGCAGTTCACCGAAATATTCGACCATGTCGTTGCGCTCAAACTCGCCATGCACCAGCACGTCCAGCCCAACTTCTTCCTGCCAGCGAATAGCTCGTTCGGTTTCTGCCCGAATGAAGTCTTCGTATTGTCCGAGCGTGATTTCTCCTTTCTTAAACTTCGCACGGTTGGCGCGCACGGTTTCCGTTTGCGGAAACGAACCAATCGTTGTAGTTGGGAATAACGGCAATTGCAGACGCTCGTGTTGCAGAGGTTGCCGTTCGGCAAATTCACCCTGACGTTGCGCATCTTTCTCGGTCAACTGACTTAGCCGTGCTTGCACGGCGGGGCGATTAATCAGAGTTGATTCTCGGCGGGCAACCAACGCAGCCCGATTAGCGGTTAAAACGGCCGTTGCCTGGGCATTTGTTGGTTCGCGGAATAACGTAACGAGTGTTGACACTTCGTCCAGTTTTTGCCGGGCAAATGCCATCCATTGCTTAATGTCGGGCGTTAATCCCTGCTCGTTGGTTTCCGAATTCAGATCGCAGGGAACGTGTACCAGAGAGCAAGAAGGCGCAATGAGAATCCGATTCTGACCAATTTTCTCAACGGCTCGTTGAATCGTTTTTTGTGACCTTTCCAGATCGTTTAGCCAGATGTTCCGCCCATCGACCACACCCAATGACAGACGAGTTTGCTTGTGGATAAAATCGGTTTGCAGAATATCATCCAGCTGATTTGGGCACCGAACCAAATCCAGGTGCAGCGCATCGACCGGCAGTTGAATCGCCAGATTCAAATTGGCCCCGTAGCACTCGAAATACGACGCCAGCAGCAATTTAAGTTTCGGAAATTGCACCCGCAGTTGATTGTAGGTTTTAGCAAAAGCCGCCCGTTGATCATTCGTCAGATCCAACGATAACATAGGTTCATCGAGTTGAATCCAGTCGGCTCCCTGCGCTTGCAGGCGGGTCAGAATCGCTTCGTAAACCGGCAATAGTCGATCCAGTAAGTCCAGTCGGTCGAAGCCCGTTTCTTTCTCTTTCCCAAGTAACAGATACGAAACTGGCCCCAGTAATACGGGCTTTGGCGCGGTACCCAGCGTTTGCTTCGCTTCCCCAAATTCGTCAAAAACCTTCTCAGAGAGCAATGTAAACGTCTGGTCGGCAGTAAACTCCGGAACGATGTAGTGGTAGTTCGTATCGAACCACTTGGTCATTTCCATCGCTTTCAGGTCCAATCCATCTTGCTGATACCCACGCGCCATAGCAAAGTAGAGCGTTAGCAGGTCAGTAGCTGGTTGAGCCTCGGTCGATTGAGCGAGTAACGGTCGAAACCGCTTCGGTATCGCACCAACGGTCAGGGACATGTCGAGTACCTGATCGTAGAACGAAAAGTCATTGCAGGGAACCAGCGTAATGCCAGCCTGCTGTTGGGTCAGCCAGTTATCCTGTCGAATGCGTCGACCGGCGTCCTGAAGCTGTTCACGAGTGATTTTGTTGGCCCAGAATTGCTCGGAGGCCCGTTTGAGTTCGCGGTGGCTACCGATTCGTGGATAGCCGAGATTGTGTGCGATCATGTTGTTAATAAATAAAATGGTTGATCGCGTTCGATGCCGAACTCCATACGCTTACCACGTTATCACCACTTTACCAACACGACATACCTAACCAGGCTTCGAGAAGAAGCAGGAAAAAAAATAGGATAGTCAATCTTGATGAAGCCCAATTTCGTGTGGGCGTAATCAGCAAAGCTAAGGCAAGTCTCCTGGCTTGTGACGGTATCTGCCGTCCTTCTCATCCTTCCCGCTTCGGCGAACCGATGGGTAAGACAATGGACATCGAGGGCAAACCCTTTTCTAAATGGTCACTGACAGTAGCAACGTCTGCTCGTGAATTTCACACGATTCCTTTTTCATTTCCTGAACCTCTCAGGAAAACCATTAGCTAATTTGACGGAAAACAAAGAACGTTAACACAAACTAACCTCATTGAACCGGCAAAAACAAGAGTTTATCCCTTTTTGACTACCTGTTGCATTACCCCGTCGGCTACCTTTGCAGGTATGAAAGTGGTTATGTGTCTTTTCTCGTTATGGATTCTGCTGCTAACGGGCTTGCCCTGTCCGGATGCAGAGTGCCATGCGCAATCAGATCATACAACCAGCACATCAACTTCTCATTCGGCAGACGACGACGAACACAAAGCCCCTTGCAGTCCGTTCTGCCATTGTACAACCTGCCTTGGTTTTTTTACTCCCCGACCGCTTAGCTATACGCTTCCCGCACTGCTAAACGCACTGGCTCCTACTAGCCAACTATTTATCTATCAATCTCCTAATCAGTCAGATGTAGCGATGTCCATCTGGCAGCCGCCTAAATTGTAATCGTTTTTCATGGATTTTCTTCCGACTGGTCATCCATCAGTCGATATGTTCCATTGTATCTCCATACAGGATGAAAAACGTTATTTTATTTTTATTCTTTTCCCACACCGTTTGGGGTGGGACGGCATTCCGGGGGACGACTTCCCAGAATCTTCCTTTCCTCCAGGATACTTTACGCGTTTCTGTTCGTCATGCGCTTACCAAACAATCCATTCCTGGTGCTACCATTCTCCTGGTTGGCACATCAATTGGTGCAGCGACCGATACCGCCGGTTTCACGCAGATGCACCTACCGCCAGTTGGCCCCTATCGACTACGTATTTCGGCAGTCGGTTTTGAGTCAGCTCATCATACACTGATAACGCCGGGTAACGATACACTTCAAATTTTGCTCGAACCATCGGAAGAGGCACTCGACGAAATTACCGTATCCTCTACACGAAGTGGACGAAGCGTTGCCGACGAACCGACACGCATCGAGGTAATCGACGCCGAAGAACTAGACGAAAAGGCGAATATGCAACCCGCCAACATCGCTGTTATTCTACGTGAAAGTCCGGGAATTCAGGTGCAGCAAACATCGGTTACTTCGGCGAATGCCACCTTTCGGATTCAGGGTTTAGATGGCCGTTATACGCAACTGTTGCAGGATGGACTTCCGTTGTACAGTGGCTTTTCGAGTGGCCTGAGTCTGATGCAGGTGCCACCCCTAAATTTGAAACAGGTTGAGTTGGTGAAAGGCTGCCAGTCAACCTTGTACGGCAGTGGCGCTATCGCCGGACTCGTCAATCTGGTTACGAAAGAACCAACCCGAGAGCGGGATTTGTCATTTCTGATTAATGGCACCTCGGCCCTCGGCCTTGACCTCAATGCGTATTATGCTCAGCGCAACGAAAAGGTGGGCTTAACGTTCTATGCCACGCGTAACCTGCAGCGCGTTTATGACGTCAATAATGATCAGTTTTCGGACCTTCCGCAAACAGCTCGTACGACGATTCAACCGAAATTTTTCTGGTATCCTAGTCCAACTACAACGGTTTCGGCGGGGGTAATTTGGGTTAATGAGCACCGGACAGGTGGTTATGTGCCGACGATTCGAAGCGAAACGTCAACGGGCTATACCGAAGCCAACGACTCCCGACGGCTAGCTACTCAGTTTCGGCTGGAAAAGCGGTTTAGTAACGACGCGGTATTAACGATCAAGAATAGTTATAGCCGATTCAGACGGGCAATTATCTTACCTGATTACAGCTTTGATGGGCTACAGCAATCGTCTTTTTCGGAAGTGAGCTATTTTAAACACCAGAAAAAAGCAGACTGGATTGCGGGCTTAAATCTCTGGACGGACACCTTTTGGAAGGAAGACCCAGCCAATAGCTCAAGCTCATTTGTTATTTATCGGCAGAACATCGTGGGTATGTTCCTTCAGAACACCCTAACGCTCTCCGAGCAATTTAGTCTGGAGACCGGCCTTCGTGCCGACGCGGTAACAACGAGAGTGAGCCTTGCAACAGGCTCGTCCCGTCCGAAGTTGTTTCTACTGCCTCGCTTTTCATTACTATACCGGGCCGCCGATCATTGGACGAGCCGGCTGGGTGGAGGACTGGGCTATAAAGCGCCAACCATTTTCACCGAAGATGCCGAACGCCTGTCCTTTCGAAATGTTAATCTAGGATCAATCAACGGCGACCAAACCGAATCATCAATGGGGTTGAACTGGGATATTAATTACCGTACTGAGTTGGGGGATAAAACCACACTATCCATTAATCAGTTGTTCTTTTATACCCAATTGAACCGCTTAACCGTACTGACTCCCGAGGGAGCCAGATACACTTTCCGAACGGCCAACGGGCATCTATCTACGCGGGGTTTTGAGACCAATGTCCGCCTGGTTTATCACGACATTCATGGCTTTCTGGGCTACTCGTTTATTGATACACAACGGCAGTACGATAACCTGACAGGCATGATTCCGCTGACGGCAAAGCACCGGCTTTACTTTACCACGCTTTACGAAACGGATCGACTTAAAACCGGGTTTGAAGCTTTTTATTCGGGAACGCAGCAACGAACAAATGGCACTACTACGCCCGCTTACTGGACACTTGGCTATATGATTGAGCGGAAATGGTCGTTTGGTCAACACACAAAGGGGAGCATTTTTATTAACTTCGAAAACTTTCTCGATGTGCGGCAGTCGCGCTTCGAGCCGTTGGTGAGCGGCACGGTTACACAACCTATTTTCGTTACAGACATCTATGCTCCAACCGATGGTCGAATCATTAATGGGGGCATTAAACTTAAGCTTTGATTGAATTGGTCAGGTAATTGTCAGATTTAGTCAAGAGTTGTCAGGATTAGTTTTAAATCCATTCGCAACTCCTGACCAAATCTGACGAACCCTGACCATACCTGACTTTATACATGGCGCACGAACACGATCACCACGACCACGCTGGCCACAATCATGGCCCTACCGTTTTAACCTCCATTAACCGGGCGTTAATCATTGGGGCTATTCTGAACGCGGGCTATGTCGTCGTGGAATTTGTCCTGGGATTTTACTATAACTCACTGGCGCTTATTGCCGATGCAGGCCATAACCTCAGCGATGTAGCGAGTTTGCTCCTGTCATTGCTGGCGTTTAGGCTGGCGCGCATTCGGCAAACGCCGAGTTTTACGTACGGCTATCGGAAGAGTACAGTGCTGGCTTCACTTACCAACGCTGTTATTCTACTGATTACTATTGGTGCTATTTTTTGGGAAAGTCTCCAGCGATTCCGTCACCCAGAACCGGTGGCCGGTGGTGCCGTAGCCTGGGTTGCAGCGGTTGGCATTGTTGTCAATACGGTTTCGGCACTGCTTTTTTTTCGAAATAAAGAGCACGATCTGAACGCCAAGGGGGCTTACCTGCATTTAGCTGTCGATGCGCTGGTCTCATTAGGTGTGGTTATAGCTGGTGTTCTGATCAATTTCACGGGCTGGACCTGGCTCGATCCGGTAATCGGTATTCTTGTTGCGGTTATCATTATGGGCTCAACGTGGCGGCTACTGACAGATAGTCTGCGACTATCAATGGATGGCATACCGGTGGGCATTGACCTTGCCGCTGTCCTAGCCGACCTGCGAGCCGTAGCGGGTGTAAAAGACGTACACCACGTACACATCTGGGCTATGAGCACGACCGAAAATGCACTTACTGCTCACCTCGTCTTGCAACCGGGCCTCTCTGATCCACAGATCGTTGCCCTCAAGCACGACGCCCGCCATCGACTCGAACACCAAAAAATTAGCCACGCAACGCTCGAAACCGAAATAGTCGCCGAAGACGATTGCGAAACAGAGGTTTGTTAGATAAGTTTTCGACAGGATAAAAGATGTCGACTTATGTTTACCTCTACAAGCTCTGGTACTGAATATTGGAATTATACCCCTCAAAACGTCAGGTTAAACGTACTCCCTGCGCCGGGATGGGAATCGGCAGTGAGTTGGCCGTTGTGGAGTTGCATAATCTGGCGCGACAGGCTCAATCCAATGCCGGAGCCGGTTTTCTTGGTAGTGTAGAACGGAATAAAAATCTGCTCCAGGGCTTCTGGCTCAATCCCTGGGCCATTGTCTGACACACGAATCACTACGTGTGGCCCCACCGATTCGGCACTAATGCCAATAATAGGGACAGTGCCTTTCTCAACACTTTCTACCGCGTTTTTCACCAGATTCAACAGTACCATTTCAATCTGAGAGGCATCGGCACGAATGGCCAGATTGGGCGATCCAACTGTAAACGCAATCTGGCACTCTGGGGAATTGGCCTGAGCTAACTGTACAACCGTTCGTAGAAGTTGCTCGACAGGCACGTCGGCAAAAATGGGTTGAGGGATGGTGGTGAAATTCCGGTAGGCATCAACGAATTGCATGATACCTCCTCCTCGTTGCTCAATGGTGGTCAGAGCGTCGCGCAGGTCATTGATCGACTCACCAACAACAGAGGGTATCGCGTTTAATTCGCTGGTATTGGGTAAGGCAAAGGGTAACAAATCGGTTTCAACGATGTCGCGCATGGTACCCGCCAACGACACAATTGGGGTGATGGAGTTCATGATCTCATGTCGCAACACCTTCGTCAGGTTCTGCCAGGCATCGAGTTCGCGCTGCTGCAGCTCCGAGCGAATGTTTTGCAAGGATACAACCGTAACCAGCCGCCCCCGCAATCGTACCGCCGTACAACGTACCGACAATTCCCCATCGGCACCCGTCTGATAGGAAACGGGCGTGGGCGATGCCTTCGCCGAGAGAAGCAACTCACTTAATTCGGGATGGGTTGCGTTCAGATCGTTGAGTGTTCGGAGTCGGTAAATACCTAACAGCCGCAGTGCAGCCTGATTAACCAGCTCTACTTGTCCGGCAACATCGAACGTCAGCAAGCCAACGCTGACGTGCTGAACAATCGTGTTTACATAGTGCAGGTTGGCTTCTTTTTCGGCCCTCGCCTGTCTGAACGCATCCAGCACTTCGTTGAACTGGTCGTTGAGTTCATAGAAAGAAGGCCCTAGATTGTTATCGGCCCGAAACGAAACGGCAAAATCGGAGTAGCGCACCGATTCCAGAAACCGAGTCAATTTGCGGTTCAGGCTGGTCACATAACGGTACAGATTTACCGTTATCAGGATATGAAGAACGACCAATGGAAACAGCATCAGGCCATTAACTTCCTGTAACCAGAAGTACGTTATGGCACTGGTCAGGATAATAATGCCGAGAATACGCCAGCCTATGCCGATAACAAACTGGTTCATGCTATCCCGCAATCCAGCTAAATGGGTACTCCAGTGTAGGCACCTTAGTCCGCTCGGCAACCCGACGCAGACGAGCGGGCAATGCCATCAGGTAATCGCGGGCACGTTGACCAGCATCGTTGAGGTCTGTAATCGTGTCGATCTTCCAGTCAATCAGCAGCGATTCGGCAATGTCGATGTAATCGTAGGTAGTATACACGCCCAGACGCTGTGCTGCGTCGGAAAAATGGCTGAATGTCTGCCCGATTTTCACACCGGTTTCGCGCAGGAAGTGAGCGGGCATTACAATTTTCTTCCGCATCATATCCTCAAAAGCCAGCATCATTTCGGAAGGGTCGACTTCAAAAATCTGCCGTACGAAATCTTTATAGGCTTTGGCATGACGCATCTCGTCGGAAGCGATTACGCCACAAATTTTCGACAACTGATTGCAGCCAGCCTGTTTTGCCAGCGTGGCCGTCCGGCGGTGCGATACGTTGGTAGCCAACTCCTGAAACGAGGTATAAACGAAATTGCGGTAGGGATCTTTACCCGTTCCAATGTCAAAACCGTCCGCAATCAGATACTGAGTCGATACTTCCATCGCCCGCATATTGACCCGGCCCGATAAATACAGGAATTTGTTGAGCAGGTCTCCATGACGATTTTCTTCGGCCGTCCAGCTACGAATCCAGCGTGTCCAGCCTCCGGGTTCGCCCTGTTGAATGCCTTCCATATCCATCAACCACGATTCGTAGGTTGGGAGAGCTTCCTCGGTGATGGTGTCGCCAACAAGTACTGCTACATAATCGTATGAGAGCTCGCGTGTGCTTTCGCGCAGTAATTTTATATCGTCCAGAAACGAATCTTTTGTCGAATCGGGCAGCAAATCAGTCGGTTGCCAATTCGTCTCGATAGGCTTAAGAAATTCATCAACAGAAGCGTCGATTTTTTCGCCGACGAATCGCATAACATCCAAACGTGTGCCAGATAAAATCATATAACAAGTAACAACGAAACGGTTCAATTTACCTTAGTGACTACAAAGTTCGGCAAAAGAGTCGATGTTTTAGGTTCGCTTTCGTTTTTCTTCCCGACTATAAGCGACTCATGATTAATTTTGGGGTAAACTAATTGCTGCGCTGACACTTGTCGCCTGTATGAAAAAACTTCTTGATTACATTCTAAGCTGTGTTTACCTGATTTATTTCGGGTTAGTCCTTTGCATTTTCCATGTGGCTCAGGCCGTTGCCTTTAATTTATTTGGCCGACCCGCTCACAAAAAAACCGTTGACTGGATGAACGCCTGTATTGCTTATGGATGGTACCTGACAGGCAGTACGATTCACTTTAACCAACAAACCAGCCTCCCCACCGACCGGCCCATTATTTTTATAGCGAACCACCAGAGTATGTTCGACATTTCGCCGATTATCTGGTTTATGCGTCGACACACGCCCACTTTCGTATCTAAAGTTGAACTGGCACATGGCATACCGGGTGTATCGTACAACCTCCGTAAAAGCGGTGCTGCCCTCATCGACCGTAAAGATCCTAAACAGGCGATTGTCGAAATTGCCCGGTTGGGGAAACTCATTCAACAGCATAATCTATCAGCCGTCATTTTCCCCGAAGGCACTCGAACCCGATCAGCAACCGGCGAGATGCGTCCTTTCGTAACAGGCGGTGTGGCTACCTTACTAAAACGGGCTCCCAATTCACTTGTCGTGCCCATTGCTATTCGGGGAACAGGCCATTTCAATCCAAAAGGCTTGTTTCCGCTCACTTCCTTTTCTCGAATGTCATGGACAGTCCTATCTGGAATAGAACCTGCCGGGCGAACACCCGATGAGGTTGTGCAACAATCTCGGGAAGCGATTGGTAGTGAGTTAAGAAAGGGATAATTCTAGCTTAAACGCATCAATTTATTTGTAAATACTAAGAACATATTCGTTTATTTACAAAAAGTTTTGCCGAATGACTCCCGATAAACGCTTAGACCAAATCGAACCTGTATTAGCCGTTGTAGCTCAGAAAACCGACCGTTTGATCGAATCAAATGGACAGATTCTTGTCATAGCAACTCGTGCTGATGCTAATGCCCAAATTGCGGCCCGAGGAGTCGCTGATTTGACGATGAAATGCGTCAGCGATTTGATCAAGTCGATCGCCGTTTTACCCAAGTTGATGAACGATTTGATCAAGTCGACAATCGATTTGTGCGGGTTAACGAACGATTTGATCAAGTTGATAATCGATTTGTGCGGATTGACGTACGGTTTGATCAAGTCGATAATCGATTTGTGCGGATTGACGAACGGTTTGAGCAAGTTGACCACCGGTTTGTTCGAATCGATGAGCGTTTTGATCAGCAACAAATTCAAATTGACCAGCGGTTTGAGCAAGTCGATCAACGCTTTGATCAACAACAACTGCAGATGGATCAACGATTCGATCAACAGCAAAATCAAATCGATGATCTGCGGACTGAAATGAGAGAAGGTTTTTTACAGGTGAATCAAAAGTTTGAGAAAGTTGAACAAACTCAGCAGCAAATATTGACTCTGTTGCTAGATCGCCTTAAGTAATCATCAGCCTATAGCTGAATGCTGCTCACAATCCAAACTTCTCCAACCTTCTGTACAATGCCTGCCTCGATAGGCCCAACTCTCTGGCTACATCGGTAATACTGCCCCGATGCTTTTGCATGGCCTGTTGAATTAGCTGTCGCTCCATATCTTCCAGTTGCAACGTTTCATTCACCGGCGACACAGCTGTAGATCCATTTTTGAAGATAAAATTCGTTGGTTCCAGCAAGGTTCCCTGAGTCGCTCCCGGTACATCAGGCTTAGCCAAAATAACGGCCCGCTCTACGGCATGTTGCAACTCCCGAACATTACCTGGCCAGCGATATTGCTTCATTTCGGCCAATAAAGCCGGACTTAGTCCCGAAATTGAGCGATTATATTGTTTCGCGTATTTTTTCAGGAAATGCTCGGCTAGCGGCCCAATGTCGGACGGACGCTCACGGAGTGCCGGAAGATGTAGTTCAATCGTGTTGATTCTGTAAAGCAAATCTTGCCGGAACGCCCGTTCGGCTACTCGCTCGTTTAAATCGGCATTAGTAGCGCAAATGAGCCGCACATCAATTGGCCGGGCTTTGTTCGATCCGACACGCGTTACTTGTCGTTGTTGTAGAACGGTTAACAGGCGAGCCTGTTGAGCAGGACTCAGATTCCCAATTTCATCCAGAAAAATGGTACCGCCATTCGCTTCCTCAAACCGACCAGCGCGGTCGTCTCGGGCATCGGTAAAAGCTCCTTTTACGTGGCCGAAGACTTCGCTCTCAAATAAACTTTCGGTAAGAGCACCTACATCAACGCTCACAAAGGGTTTATCGCGCCGATGCGACTGGTCGTGGATGGCACGCGCAACTAAGTCTTTACCCGTACCATTTTCGCCTAAAATCAGTACGTTGGCATCTGTTGGAGCGACTTGTTCAACCGTATCCAGAATGGGCCGCATGGCAGAGCCAATGATACTCGTTTGCTTAACCGCTTTCTTAGCTGGCGACGACGGGCTGTCTGTTTTCCCCGTATCGTCTACCTGTTGACTCCCTCCTGCTTTACTAATTGCCCCACGAATAGTTTCCAGGAATTTATCGTTCTGCCAGGGTTTCAGGACAAAGTCAACGGCACCCGCTTTAATGGCCCGAACTGCCATTTCAACATCACCATAGGCAGTAAACAATATAACCCGAGCCTTTGGATCAATGTCCAAAATACGATCGAGCCAGGCAAATCCCTCACGTCCGCTACTCACGTCGCGCTGAAAATTCATGTCGAGCACAATCGCATCGTAGCGATTATTATTGAGCAGGAAGGGCAGTTTTTCAGGATTCTTTTCGATATCTACCGAAGCAACGTGACGCTTAAGCAGTAACCGAGCTGCCAGCAGTACGTCGGGATCATCGTCGACGAGTAAGAGTTTAGCATCTTGCATAGACTAAAGATAACGAGTTAGACGATTTGTTGCACGCGACTCCCGTTTCAACAACGAATTACGGTTTTCTTACGTACTTTGACCCATAAAATTGTCATGAATGGTCATCCATAAGGAGGAGTGGTCAAAAGAAGTAACAACCAATTTCTGACTATATAGAACCAGGCTCTGACACCCTATTTTCATTTAATGACTGACCATTCTTCATCATTCACTGACCGTTGGTTTTATGCCCTCGTGGCTGTTGGCGCATTTCTGAATGCAACCGGCCTATTTCCGCCCGTTATGGAACTCGACGGTGCTCTGTATGCCTGTATTGCCAAACAAATGGCGCAAACCGGCGATTTTGTAAACCTCTACGCCGTCGGTACCGACTGGCTCGACAAACCTCATTTCCCATTCTGGGTCATTGCACTAAGTTACCGAATTTTCGGTATCAATACGTTTTCTTACAAGTTTCCGGCGCTGTTGTTTTTCCTGGGTAGCGTAGCGTATACCTACCAATTCACTAAGCTAACCTATTCAAAGTTAACAGCTCAGGTAGCTTCGCTGGTACTTCTTACGGCTTTTCATGGTGTTCTGTCCAATAGCGATGTGCGGGCCGAGCCTTATTTAATGCCGCTCATTATCGGACCGGTTTACCATTTCTATCGGGTATTCCTGGGAGATAGATATACCACATCGTCAAGGTATGGTATGTCTAAAAACTGGATGCATCTTCTAATTGGTTCACTCCTGACAGGCTGCGCCCTCATGACCAAAGGCGTTTTTGTGCTTATTCCAATTGGAGCAGGTTTGGTGCTACATTGGCTCTTGACTGGCCATTGGCGAGAGTTACTCAAACTACGTTGGTATATAGCCATTACGCTATCCTTTGCCTTTACAATTCCTGAAATTTATTGCTTATACCAACAGTTCGACCTACATCCAGAGAAAGTCATTTTTGGTAAAACGGGCGTGTCTGGCATCCGATTTTTCTTCTGGGATAGCCAGTTTGGGCGCTTCTTCAATACAGGGCCCATTAAAGGAGAGGGAGACAAGTTTTTCTTTGTTCACACGTTGTTATGGGCCTTTATTCCCTGGTCGTTACCGCTGTACATTAGTATTGGTAAGCGATTGACAGATGTGGCTAAACGCCGATTTGGGCCAACGTTCCAGCCTGAATATATATCGCTGGGTTCTGGATTGGCTACGTTCGTTTTGTTTTCGTTATCTGGATTTCAATTACCTCATTATCTGAATATTGTTTTTCCGTTCTACGCGGTGCTGACAGCGCAGTTCTTAGTGGAGCTGCAACCTGTTAACCTCCGTAAATGGACGATTGCCCAAACCGTTATCGGCGTCTTGCTCATTGTCGTTATGGTTGCCCTTTTGTGGCTCGTCCAACCTGCCGGACTAGGTACTGCATTGGGTTGGGTACTCACCCTTACGGTTCTCCTGTTCGTACTCTTTCGGCAGAATAACCTCCTGTCGCTAATGGGTCGAATGATAGCAGTAATGCTCGTGATAGCGGGCTCGCTGAATTTGTTTTTATACCCGACTTTCCTGCGGTATCAGGCAGGCATGGCAACGGCAGACTACGTCAATGAGCAACCGCCACTGGCAAATCGTCCGACAGTATTGTATGAACCCGGTACGGGTGTAGGCGGAGGCAGTTTCTGGTCGTATGAATTTTATGCGAAAGGGCCTACAGTGTATGCTCGCACAGATTCTGCATTACGTATTCAGGTGAAAACGGGGCCAAAATCTGTCTTTACGACAGCGGTATATGCCGATTCACTGGCTATGCGCGGCTTTGACGTTCGGCGACTAGCTATCTTTCCATATTATCACGTCAGCCAGTTGACGTATGATTTTCTTAACCCGGCAACCCGTTCTCAAACGCTTCTGCCTTATGTACTTGCGGAAGTTTACCTAAAGAGTGAATCAGAACGCCGAATCGGAGCGAAAGAGTGAACGAGTGTTTGTCTATAAGCGACCTGGCACACTCATATGAACCTACGCCAAAAGCGGACAAATTCCGTCCGAAAGCGGACAGCGCGCCAATCCTCTCGCAGAATAAACTCTTGATAATCAACGATAGAACTCAACTGGCATGACATTGGCACAGGTCATTATAACGAATGAGGCCCGAGCCAGTATTCGCTCTTTCTCTCTTTCATCTTACGCTTACTTCTTAACTAATGGATCGCGTCTTACCTAAACGATTTTGGACTACCCAACGCCTAGCTATCTTCGGTGGCGGAACACTAGTCCTGGGCTTATTAGCTTACACTCTCTTCTTTGCCGACCGTCGGTCGAAATTGAACGTTGAAAAAGATAAAATCACCGTATCGAGCGTAACTACTGGGCCTTTTGAAGATTTTATTGCCGTAACAGGCGTTGTTCAACCGCTCAGAACCATCCGACTTGATGCTATTGAAGGTGGTTACGTAACGCAAAAACTGGTTGAAGGTGGTAATATCGTAAAACAGGGTGATGTACTGCTGAAGCTCGAAAACCAGAGCCTCAAACTGAGCTTCCTTCAATCAGAAACAGAGGCTAATCGACTTGTCAACGACTTGCAAAATACTCGCCAACGAATACAAATTGAACGATTTACGCTCCGTAAAACGCTGGCGGACGTTGATGCTCAAATCTCTCAGGCAAAAGACACCTACGATCGGCAGGAAAAGCTATACAAAGATAAAGTAGTGTCAGAAGAAGATTACCTGAAGGCGAAACGGGCTTACGACCGATTGATCAGTCAGCGTACTATCGAAATCGAAACGCAGAAGTATCAGGAGGAAAACGCAACGTTTCAGATTAAACAACTTGAAGGCACCTTGCAACGTACACAGAAAAATGTCGCTCTTTGGCAACAGACACTGGATAATCTGGTGGTTAAAGCTCCGGTTTCAGGTCAGTTATCCAGCATTGATGTGGAAGTTGGTTCGAACATTAACCGGGGTCAAAACATCGGCCAGATTGATGAAATGAGTGGCTTCAAAATGCGTGTTGGCGTCGATGAGCACTACCTCAACCGGGTTTTTTCAGGCTTGAAAGGCTCCTTTGAATTCAATGGAAAAATGAACGAACTTGAAATTAACCGCGTCTATCCTGAAATAAAAAGCGGCCGTTTTGAAGTCGATATGGTCTTTCTAAAAGGTACACCCGAAGGAATCAAACGTGGCCAATCGTCACCGATTCAGCTGGAGTTAGGCAAAGCGGCAAAAGCTACCTTATTGCCAGTTGGCGGCTTCTTCTCCGACACGGGCGGCAACTGGGTGTATGTAGTTGATAAATCGGGTAAGCGGGCTGTGAAACGTCCAATCACACTTGGTCGCAAAAACCCTGAATTCTACGAAGTCTTAACCGGCTTGGAACCAGGCGAGCAAGTCATTACGAGTTCTTACGAAAATTTTGGCGATAACGAAGTACTTGAATTTTAACCTCATCTGAACCAGGATTACACTGATTAAAGGATCAATCTGATTTTGTTTCCTGCTTTCTCTGAAAGCAAAATCCTGCAAATCTTTAAATCTGCGTAATCCCGGTTCAGGCATCCATTCAAACAATGATCCAAACAATTGACCTTCAGAAACTCTTCGCAACCGAAGAAGTAGAAACCACCGCTCTCAATGGCATCAACATGGATGTAAAAGACGGTGAATTCGTAGCCATCATGGGGCCATCGGGCTGCGGCAAATCGACACTGCTCAACATCCTGGGCCTGCTCGATAACCCCAGCGATGGACAGTACAACTTCTACGGCACCGAAGTGGCCAAAATGACCGAGCGGCAACGGGCGCAACTTCGTAAAGGCTCAATCGGGTTCGTATTCCAGAGCTTCAACCTGATCGACGAGCTGACCGTTTATGAAAACGTCGAGCTGCCTCTACTGTATCTGAAAACTCCTCCCGACGAGCGTAAAAAACGCGTAGAGGAAGCGCTGGAGCGGATGAGCATCATGCACCGGCGCAATCACTTCCCACAGCAGCTATCAGGCGGTCAACAACAACGTACCGCCATTGCCCGCGCAGTTGTTGCCAAACCAAAGCTGATCCTGGCCGATGAGCCGACGGGTAACCTCGATTCGAAAAACGGCGAGGAAGTAATGAAACTCCTCGGCGAACTGAACGACGAGGGCACCACCATCATCATGGTAACCCACTCACCCTACGATGCTGGTTTTGCTCACCGCATTGTGAATCTGTTCGATGGTAAAGTAGTAACCGAGAACTTCCACGTCTAGAACTCGTTTTTTTTGATTTAAGTGATTGGCTTGATTTACGATCAAGCCAATCACTTTTCTGGCGTACTGGTAACACGGCATCAATCCTGAAAATCCTTAAATCAGTGTAATCCCGGTTCAGCATGTTCACTAACTATATCAAAATAGCCTGGCGAAACATTCGCTCGGGAGGAGGCTATTCCGTTTTAAACATCGGCGGTCTGGCCGTCGTGTTGGCAGTAAGCGCCCTGCTGTTTTGGTGGGTGAAAGACGAACTGAGCTTCGACCGATTTCATGCCGATTCAGACCGTATTTATCGGATCAACGCTCATTTTGGGAAAGGCGAAGATGAACATTTTTGGTCGGGTACACCCGCACCAATTGCTGTAGCTGCTGCTAGTAAAGTTCCGGGCGTTGAACAGGTTGTTCGTGTAGCACCGCTTTATGACTTTCGCACACTTCGGGTTACTAGCGGAGCAAGTGCCAAAACATTTACTGAACAATATGATGATCTGGCCTATGTAGACGAAAATTTCCTGGATCTGTTTACTGGATTTGTCGTACGTAGCGGAGACGCGGATAAACCGTTTACATCGCCAAACTCGGTAGTCATGACCGAGGAAATGGCAAAAAAATTCTTTGGTACATCGGAAGCCGTTGGCAAAACAATAACCATTCCGGATAGCAATCGGGTTTTCACGGTGAGTGCTGTGCTGGCCAATATGCCCGACAATTCCTCACTTCGTTCTAAGGTGTTCTTCCCCATGAGTCTGAAAAAACGGACTTTCGGCGGTAATGGCGACTGGAAGCGACTGGATGATGATTGGGGCAATTACTATTTTCAGACATTCCTTAAACTGAGCCCCGGCATCGAGTCCGCAGCTGTCGGCAAAAAGCTCACAGAGCTTCAGGCCATAGCACGAAATACAAAGCCGGGCGACTCCTCCTCTGATTATCAACTTCAGGCATTCACCCAATCCCACCTGTATCAGCCAGATGGGAAAGATACGGGCATGCAACAGGTTCGGATGCTGGGCTTAATAGCCTTATTGCTGCTCAGTATTGGCTGTATCAATTACATCAATCTGACCACAGCACGAGCAACCCGACGAGCCCGCGAAGTGGGCGTTCGGAAGGTAATTGGAGCTGAATCGACGCAGTTGTTAGTTCAATTACTAGTCGAATCGTTACTAACGATGAGCATTGCACTCATTGCTGCAGTTGTTCTGATTCAGCTACTGATGCCGTTTTACTTCGATATAACTGGCAAAACGCTCGGCTTCTCCCTGCTTAATCCGGAAGTATGGGCCTTATTACTTGGCACGTTGACACTTACGGTGGGATTGGCAGGGCTATATCCGGCCATTATGATGTCGTCCTTTAATCCACTTCGTTCATTGCGTGGACGTGGGGCTCAAACCGGTCAGGCAGGATTACGGAAGGCACTGGTTGTTACTCAGTTCGCTCTGGCAACCGGCCTCATTGTGGGTACCCTGGTCATTGGCGAACAGTTGCGCTATATCCGGGAACGTGATCCGGGTTTCAATAAAGAACACACCTTCGTCTTTTATGCGGGCGACAAAGCCCAGCAATACAAACGCGAACTCGAAAAAGAAAGTAGCATACGTTCCGTGGTTACGGCAACTGGTGGTCTGGTTGGCGGTGGTGGTAGCACTGGCGATACCGATTGGGATGGCAAATCACCAGAACGTTCCTTTATTGTTGATCAGCTCGGCATTAGCCATGATTTCATCCCAGCCTATGGCATCAAACTGAGTCTGGGCAAAAATTTCACGGGTACCAAAGCCGACTCCACGAGTTTTATTCTAAACGAAACAGCGGTGAAGCAGGCGGGTATTAAAAACCCCATTGGCAAACGCTTCAAGTTTCACCAGACAGAAGGTCGCATTATTGGCGTTGTAAAGGACTTTACTACAGCATCGATCCGCACTCAAATACAGCCCATGCTGCTGTTTAGCGTTCCCGGCGACAATGGCATTATGCACGTCAAAACAACGGGTCAGCAGGCATCACAGGCGATTGCAGCTGCCGAGCGTCTCTGGAAACGAGACAAACCTGATAATGCATTTGAATATACCTTTCTGGACGAAACTTACAATCGACTGTATCGCACTGAGCAACGTACTGGTCAGCTGTTTAGCTTCTTCGCAGGAGTCGCTATTCTGGTTTGCTGTCTGGGTTTATTTGGTCTGGCCGCTTTCACTGCCGAGCAACGCACTAAAGAAATTGGCGTTCGCAAAGTACTGGGCGCATCCATAACGGGTATTGTCGCCCTGCTATCAACCGACTTCCTGAAACTGGTGCTGGTCGGTATCGTAGTGGCCACTCCGGTAGCCTGGTACATCATGAGCCAGTGGCTACAGGACTTCGCCTACAAGATTGATATGGAATGGTGGATGTTCGTCCTGGCCGGTTTACTAGCCGTTGGTATCGCACTACTAACCGTCAGTTATCAGAGCATCAAAGCGGCCCTGATGAACCCAGTAACCAGTTTACGTTCTGATTAACACCCTCAACCTTATGCTACGCAACTACGCCAAAATCGCCATTCGGAGTTTGTTGAAAAACAAGTTCTATTCGTCTATCAATGTCTTTGGGTTGGCGCTGGGCATGGCGTGTGCGTTACTTGTGGGCTTGTGGGTGCATGATGAACTGAGTTATGACCGTTTTCTGCCCGGTGTAGAAAACGTGTATAACGTACGGGTCAATTACGCCTTCAATGGCGGGCCTGTCGAAACGGCGATGTACACACCCGGTCCGTTGCAGGAAGCCATTGCTCAAGATATTCCCGGCATAGCGGCAGTAACCAAAACAACGTCGGGCGAACCAACGCTGGTCAAAGCAATTAGTGGCTCCAAGGATGAGAAATCGACGAAAGAGATTGGTCAATATGCATCGGCTAATTTCTTTGATGTCTTTGAATTACCCGCGCTTTACGGCAATCCGAAAGTCGCGTTAGCTCAACTCAACCAGATTATCATCTCGCGCCGATTGGCCGAGAACTATTTTCCAAACGAAGTCGCCTTAGGCAAGACACTTCAACTTGACAATCAAAAAAATTATACCGTTGGAGCTGTATTGGAGAATTTACCCGGTAACTCGACGCTTCAATTCGATTGGTTGGTCAATTTTAAAAGTTACGAAGAGCCGTGGATGCGCGAATGGGGTACAAACTCCGTGCTCATCTATGCTCGTTTGAAGTCAGGCACGACAGTTGCCCATACCGAAGCACTTCTGAAAGGCATTTATCCCCGCTACGCCAAGTTCAATAACCATGAGGCTCCCATTCTGCATCCAATGGCGGACATGCACCTTTATTCGGAGTACAAAAACGGGAAGGTCGTTGGTGGTCAGATTGAGTACGTTCGGATATTCTCCATTGTTGCTCTCTTCATTCTGCTGATTGCCTGCATCAACTTCATGAACTTAGCTACCGCCCGTTCGTCGGTTCGGGCAAAGGAAGTGGGCATTCGGAAAGTGGTTGGCGCACTCCGTTCGTCGCTGGTTGGGCAGTTTTTGAGTGAGTCGATCCTTACGAGTTTATTGGCCGTCGTGCTGGCACTAAGTTTTGTCCATGCCATCCTGCCAACCTTTAACACCTTGTTCGATAAGCAGTTGGCGCTCGACTTAACGAACGCAACGCTTTGGTTGATCATTACAGGGCTAGTCCTGATTACTGGCTTCTTGTCAGGAAGCTATCCGGCTCTGTTTTTGTCCGCGCTTCAACCGATTAAAATCCTAAAAGGGCGCTTGCAGTTCGGTTCTGGCCCAGCATTTTTCCGACGGACATTGGTTGTGTTTCAGTTTTCGCTATCAATTTTCCTGATTGTGGGTATGTTGGTGGTCGGCAAACAGATGGGCTACCTACGTACCAAAAACCTCGGTCTTGATCGGGAAAATGTCGTGTATATCCCCTTGGAAGGAGATCTTGCCCGCTCAGAGAAAACAGAAACGTACCGGCAGGCGGCTCTACGCAATCCATCCGTTGCATCAGCCACGATAACGAATCGGTTGCCCATCAATGTGCACAGTACCTCGACTGATCTGAACTGGCCGGGCAAAGATCCGAAGCGCATAGTCAGCGTATCAGCCATGACTGTAGGTGGTGATTTTATTAAGACTATGAACATCAAGCTTCTTGATGGACGGGATTTCCGGGCGGGCAGCTTAGCCGACTCATCAAATTACCTGATCAATGAAGCTGCGGCAAACCTGATGGGCATAAAAGAGCCTGTTGGCAAGGACATTACATTTTGGCGAGGCAAAGGCCAGGTAGTTGGGTTGATGAAAGATTTTCACCTGAGCTCACTGCACCAGGCTATTACCCCATTAGTGGTGGTTTATAACCCAACAAACACGACTTATTTACTCGTAAAAACCCACGAAGGAAAAACTCAGCAGGCAATTACTGATCTTGAACAGCTTAGTAAACAGTTTAATCCGACCTACCCGTTCACCTATCATTTTATGGACGAAGCGTACGAGAAGCTGTACAAAACCGAACAGCAAATCAGCACGCTCGTCAACTATTTTGGCATGCTGGCCATTCTGATTTCATGTCTGGGCTTGTTTGCGTTGGCAGCCTTCACTGCCGAACAACGTACCAAAGAAATCGGCGTGCGTAAAGTACTGGGCGCATCGGTCGCCAGTATTGTCACTTTGTTATCAACCGATTTCCTACGGTTGGTGCTAATTGCCTTAGTATTAGCGTCTCCATTAGCGTGGTGGGCTGTCCATACATGGTTAAGTACGTTCGCCTACCAGACCGAATTAGCCTGGTGGATCTTCGGTCTGGCAGGAGTACTGTCGTTAGGCATTGCCTTCCTGACCGTTAGCTATCAGAGCATAAAAGCAGCCCTGATGAACCCAGTGACCAGTTTACGTTCTGAATAATTACCCTCAACCTTATGTTCCGAAACTATTTTAAAATCGCTGTTCGGAGTTTGCTGAAGAACAAACTCTATTCGGGTATCAATGTACTGGGCTTAGCGCTAGGTATGGCGTGTAGTTTGTTGATTGGTCTTTGGGTAAAAGACGAATTGAGCTACGACCGCTTTCTGCCTAATGCTGACCATATTATGTACGTACGGGTAAACTTCCCATACAATGGCGACACAACCACGAACTACGTTACGCCCGGCCCATTGCAGGAAGCCATTGCGAAAGATGTTCCCGAAGTAGCCGCCGTGACCAAAATTAACTATGGCCCTGAGCTGTTGATCAAACCCGTCGGCAATCAAACCACGGGCGAAAAGGCAGCTAAAGAGCGAGGTCATTATGCCACAGAGGACTTTTTTGGCGTGTTCGATCTGCCCGCTATTTATGGTAATCCGAAAGCGGCTCTGGCTCAAACGAACCAGATTGTTATTACAAAAAAAGTAGCGGAGAAATACTTTCCAGCTGGCTTGGCAATAGGCAAAACGCTCCAACTCGACAATGACAAACTCTACGTGGTTGGTGCCGTTATCGAAGATCTACCGGCTAACTCGACGCTTCAATTCGGTTGGCTTGTCAACTGGAAAGTGCAGGAGCAGGACTGGATGACGAAATGGGGTAACAATTCCTTCAATACCTATGTCCGGCTTAAGCCTAACACAACCCTGGCTCAGGCCGAGGCTGCTATGAAGGATATTTATCCGCGTTTTGCGGGAAAAAATTTCGAGACGGGCTTACCAACTCTTCAGCCGATTACAGACATGCATCTGTACTCCGACTACAAGAATGGCAAAAGCGTTGGCGGACGAATTGAATACGTTCGTATTTTCTCCATCGTCGCCCTGTTTATCCTGCTGATTGCGTGCATCAATTTCATGAATCTGGCCACGGCTCGGTCGGCAAATCGGGCGAAAGAAGTCGGAGTGCGCAAAGTGGTTGGTGCGCTCCGCTCCTCGCTGATTGGCCAGTTCTTGAGCGAATCCATGCTGACGAGTTTGTTAGCCGTTGTCCTGGCTCTCGGCTTGGTTTGGTACGTGTTGCCCACCTTCAACGAGGTTTTCGGAAAGCAACTAACGCTCAATCTCGCCGAGCCAACACTCTGGCTTATCATTTTGGTTTTAGTATTAATCACCGGCTTCTTATCAGGAAGTTATCCTGCCTTATTCCTATCCTCGCTCCAACCGATTAAAATCCTGAAAGGCCGACTACAGTTCGGTTCTGGCCCAGCCCTGTTTCGACGAACGTTGGTTGTGTTTCAGTTTTCGCTATCTATTTTCCTGATTGTGGGCATGTTAGCGGTAGGTAAACAGATGAGCTACTTACGTACTAAAAACCTGGGTCTCGACCGTGAGGATGTGCTGTACGTACCGTTGGAAGGAGAAATTGCGCAACCTAAAAAAGTGGACGTTTTTCGGCAGGAAGTGATGCGTAAGCCATCCATTGCGTCGGCCACCACCACCATGTCCCTGCCCATCAACATTCAAAGCACGTCTGGCGATTTGAAATGGCCGGGCAAAGACCCGAATCTGAGTACCCAGGTTTCGGTGATGGCGGTCGGCAGTGATTTTACCCGAACCATGAATATCAAACTGCTGTCAGGACGCGATTTTCGAACAGATAGTCCGGCGGATTCGGCCAGATATATCATCAATGAATCTGCTGCCAAATTGATGGGCATGAAAGATCCTGTCGGCAAAGAAGTAGAATTCTGGATGGGAAAAGGTCAGATTGTTGGGCTCATGAAAGATTTCCATCTGGCTTCACTCCATGAGAAAATCAACCCGCTAATTCTGATTTTCAACGCGGCTAATACAAGTTTTCTACTTGTAAAAACTCGTCCCGGACAAACTCAGCAAGCCATTGCCGATCTGGAACAGCTATCAAAGGATTTTAACCCGAACTATCCGTTTAGTTACCATTTTATGGATGAAGAGTACGAGAAAATGTACCGAAGTGAACAGCAGGTCAGTACGCTCGTCAACTACTTCGGTGTGCTCGCCATTCTGATTTCGTGTCTGGGCTTATTTGCACTTGCAGCCTTCACCGCCGAGCAACGTACCAAAGAAATCGGCGTGCGCAAAGTATTGGGAGCCAGTATTGGAAACATTATCGGTCTGCTTTCTACCGACTTTTTGAAGCTGGTTTTCGTCGCCCTTGTGCTGGCCTCACCTCTAGCCTGGTGGGCAGTCAGTGAGTGGTTAGGGACATTTGCTTACCAAACGAAATTGACCTGGTGGATTTTTGCAGCGGCTGGCGCCCTGGCGATCACAATTGCCTTTATAACAGTAAGCTATCAGAGCATTAAAGCCGCAATGGTGAATCCGGTAACGAGCTTAAAGAGTGAATGAATGATCTTAAACGGTGTGAAGTAACTTTTGCTTTTTCTCTGCTCGCTGATGGCTTAATGCCATCAGCGAGCAAGCCATTTGTAGTAGTTTGTATCCACGGGGTTTAGCCCATGGGTATGTTGATTCAAACACGGTTAAACCCCGTGGGTACAATCACAAAAAGGCGTTCAAGTCCAGTTGTAGAGTTTCGGAGTAGGATAATTCCGTTATGAGTCCGCCATCGTCGAAGCGATAACGATACCATTGCTGAGTTTTGTAATTGAACACAAAGCCTTCGAGAATACCGTATAAATTTTCGTCGATAAGTCGGATGACTTTAGCGATATCGTGTTTTAAACCATTGTTTTGGCAAACTTCAACGATAACTTTTGCCTGTTCAGATGGATGGTCGTAGAGGAGTAAATCAGGAACTGGACTACTATATCCTTCCGTAAGCATTGTTTCCGGAAGTGGTTCAAATGAAATCTGTCCTGATCGGTAAAGTGGATACAGTCCGGCAGTTAATCGGGCAATAACGCTTTGATGAATAACAGGTGCATTGACACCCATTTCATCTTCCATTACTAAATTCTTGAGAGGAATTGGGCCTATGTAACTCATTTGAATTATTTATATGATTTAGACCAAATTTAATAAAAATACGTATGCTTCTCAACTACATAAAAATCGCCATCCGCACGCTCTGGAAAAACCGTACGCACACCTTAATCAACATCGTTGGCTTATCGGTAGCGTTTGGCACCTGTGTGTTATTGTTTCTAACGGCCACCTTCGAACTGTCGTACGACAGCTTTCATGCTGGTGCCGGCCAAATCTTCCGGCTGAATTTTCTTTCGACCAACCGGGATGGAACGCCGAATCAAGGGGCTACTATGCCATACCCAATTTCACCCGCGCTCAAAGCTGAATTTCCTGAGATCGAAGGGGTAACGCGCTGGTTCGACCGGAGTGCAAGTGTCCGGCATAATGACCAGACGTACAACAAAGATGTCCGGATGGCCGATGCTGATTTTCTGCAGATGTTCACGTTCTCGCTTAGCAAGGGCAATGCGAAAACAGCCATGAACAGTCTGAGTGACATTGTCATCAGCGAGAACATGGCCAGGGATATTTTCGGACAGGAAGAGCCCATTGGCAAGCCACTTCAACTGCGAGTAAATGGTGCCTGGCAGGGATTTACGGTTACGGGCGTTATTAGCAATGCCCCTAAAAATTCCACATTAGAGTACGATGCACTCATACGTAGCGAAAACGCTGGTGATTATCAGGAATTTAAAAGTCGCTGGGATCATGGCAACCATGATGTGTATGTGAAAGTAAAAGCCGGAACGGATGCGAAGACGCTGCAACGACGCACGCAGGCGTTCATGGACAAATATTTCGCCCAGGAAATCAAGGATCAGAAAGAACAGGGCTATCCAAAGAACGAGTTGGGCTTTCAGAAAAGTCTGCTGCTGCAACCCATGCTTGATGTACACTTCGACACAGGAACGACCCACGGTGGTGGTATCAGCCGGGCTTATGTGTACACGCTGTTGCTCGTTGGGTTGTTTATTCTGGCCATTGCCTGTATCAATTTCATTAACCTGACCATTGCGCAATCACTCTCGCGGGCGCGGGAAGTGGGCGTTCGAAAGTCGCTGGGTGCGCAACGTGTGCAATTGTTTGGTCAAATCTGGGGCGAAACACTGATGCTGTGCTTCGGCGCTCTGCTGATCGGGCTAGGACTGGCTTACGTGGGCTTACCTACATTTAATCGTTTGTTCAGAAGCTCCTTAACGCTGTCTGACTTCCTGAAACCAAGCGTCCTGTTGATAACTGGTTTGGGATTTCTGCTCATTACGTTAGTGGCCGGAGGGTATCCGTCCTGGTTCGTGACGCGCTTCAACGCTGTAGAAGTACTGAAAGGTAAAGTAAAAGTGAGTCGGCCAGGATTGCTACGTAACTCACTCATTGTAACACAGTTTACTATTGCCTGCCTGCTCATTGTTTGTACCCTGATTGTTCGTCAGCAGATTAATTACCTGCAACAGAAACCCATGGGTCTGGATAAAGATCAGGTAATCAGCGTGCCCGTGGGCAACGAATTGAATGGAACGGTAGCGCTGAAAGCGATGCGCGACCGGCTAGCCAATCAGCCAAACATTGCGGCCATATCGGGTACAGGTGTTAACATCGGCGCGGGGCTGGATGGTAGTTCATCGCGGATGATGTTCGGTTTCCAGTACGGCAAACGTGATATTACCTGCGACTGGCTGCGTATCGACACAGATTACCTGAAAACGATGGGCATCAAGCTCATACAGGGTCGCGATTTTAGTCCAGCGTTCAGTACCGATTCAACTTCGTCGATACTGATTACGCAAAGCATGGCCAAAGCGTTGGGTGAAGCGAATCCTGTTGGCAAGTTCATCAAACCCGATAACAAAGAGTACCAAATCGTTGGCGTCGTGTCGGACTTCAACCTGTATTCGCTGCATCAGGAAGCCAAACCAATTACGCTCCAAATGCAGTCAAATGCACCCATCCAATACATTCTCGTTCGCGTGAATCCGCAAAATTTAACGGGGGCCATGGAAAGTATTAAAGCTGCCTGGAAGACGATTGCTCCAAAGCAGGAGTTCATTGGGTCGTTCCTGGACGAAAACACCGAACGCTGGTACAAAAAAGAGCAACGCCTGGCCACCATTTTCTCATCGGCAGCTGGCATTGCCATTCTGTTGTCGTGCATGGGTCTGTTCTCCATTGCGCTCGTCTCGATTCAGCAGCGGACTAAAGAAATCGGCGTTCGGAAAGTATTGGGAGCCAGCGTTCCCAGCATTGTCGCGATGCTGTCCAAAGACTTTCTTAAACTCGTACTAGCTGCTATCCTGATCGCTTCGCCAATAGCCTGGTGGGCGATGGACAAATGGCTGGCTGACTTCGCTTACAAAATCGACATTGAATGGTGGGTATTTGCCCTGGCAGGCACCCTAGCCATTGTTATTGCTCTGGTGACCGTGAGTTTCCAAAGTATCAAAGCCGCCTTAATGAACCCAGTGAAGAGTTTACGAAGTGAGTAGTGCCGCTCCGGCGGCCCGGCGACCGTCCCGGGCGGGAGGATTGGCAATAACTAAAGCAGTTGATAATTTATCACCCGACCGAGACGGTCGCCGGGCCGCCGGAGCGGCACTACAACCATGCTACGAAACTATCTCAAAATTGCGCTGCGTAATCTGGCGAAACACAAGGTGAACACGGGCATTAACATTGCCGGATTAGCCATTGGTATGGCGTGCTGTCTGCTCATTGTCATGTATGTTTCCGACGAGTTGAGTTACGACCAGCACTGGCCAAATGGGGAGCGCGTGTACCGTATGGCGCTGGAACGAATATATCCCGGCCGCAGCACTAAATACGCGATTATTCCACCTTCTTATGCCCAGTCAGTCAGGAAGGAAATTCCCGAAATAGAGCAGACAACGCGTGTTTTCTCGGCTGGTACCAATGCGCCGGTTCTGGTTAAACTGGATGGGCGAACCATTGAAGAGAAAGACTTTATGATCGTCGATTCAACCTTTTTCCAAGTATTTCAAACGCCCTTGCTACACGGAAAACCCGATCAGGTACTTAATCGCCCAAACGCGGTTGTCCTGACAGAAAGTACGGCGAAGCGCTTATTTGGAACAACAAATCCAGTTGGCAAGACGCTGGAGATTGTGCAGGGACCAAAGCTGGAAGTAACGGGCATCTGCGCTGATCCAGTTCATAATTCCCACTTCACATTTAACTTTCTGGCATCGACACGCGGTTTCCCGCAAGCCGAGCAAGTCAATCACATTGGTTTTTCGGCTCATACGTATTTGCTTCTACGTCCTAATACAAAGCCCGAAACTGTGGAAGCAAAACTGCCCGCTGTAGTCGAAAAATACGCAGCTGGCGAAGTAGAGCGCACATTCGGGGTTTCCTACCGCGATTATGTCAAGGCCGGAAATGGGTATTATTATTTTCTCCAACCCCTCCAGGCAATTCACCTCGACTCGCACCTCGAAGCCGAACATCAACCTAATGGTAGTCGGTCGCTGGTGTCGATTTTCTCCATCATCGCGGCTTTTGTCTTGCTGATTGCCTGCATCAACTTCATGAATCTGGCTACTGCCCGGTCGTCGGAGCGGGCACGCGAGGTAGGTATTCGCAAATCGCTTGGCTCCACGACGCAGCAGCTGGCAGCTCAATTCCTAACTGAATCGGTTTTATTAAGTCTGTTTAGTTTAGTAGTTGCGGCTTTGTTAGTAGCTAGTTTGCTCACTCCGTTCAATACAATCGCCAGCAAATCGCTTAGCTTAACCTCGCTGGTACGTTGGGAAACGTTGCCGTTACTATTGGGTGGAGCCATTGTTGTAGGGCTTTTGGCGGGCAGTTATCCGGCGGGTGTGTTGTCTGCTTTCGAACCGATTAAAGTGCTGAAAGGCAAGTTCACCTCAACCCGACAGGGACATCTGTTACGAAATGGGCTGGTTGTGTTTCAGTTCGCTATATCGGTGCTGTTGATTGTTAGTACAATCGTCGTGTTTAGTCAGTTGAACTTCATCCAGCAGAAAGAATTGGGCTTCACCAAGGAGTCGGTTGTGAAGCTAAAAGGTGCAGGTTTTCTGAATAACCATACGGAAGCCTTTAAGCAGGAAGTGGCGAAACTATCGGGCGTGACGAGCGTGGGAGGCACTAGCAGCGCACCAGGTGAAGAGAATTTTTTCGGGATTACGTTCCGAAAAAATGGGCAGAACGAAACCGTTACGGGGAAAGGCTGCGTGGTTGACGATCAATACCTGCAAACGATGCAGATGAATATGCTGGCCGGTCGTCCATTCAGTCGCCAGTTTGACGATTCACTGTCTGTAATTTTAAACGAGGAAGCCGTTCGGCAAGTGGGATTAGCCGATCCCATTGGTAAGCAAATTACTAGTCCAGACAACTTTACGCAACGTGATGGCCCACCCATTACGTATACTGTAGTAGGCGTTGTCCGTAACTTCCACTTCGGTTCATTGCATCAGCGTATCGGGCCGCTATTTGTCCTGAACGATCGGATATTTAGGCGAGTCAACAACCAGCTCGTTATTCGGGTACATGCCAACGAACCTGAAACGGTAGTTAGTCAGATCGAGCGCGTCTGGAAACGATACCTGCCTGATCAACCGTTTCATTACTCGTATCTGGCTACCGATTGGAGTGCCTTATACCAATCGGAACAGGTAGCCCAACGGATCTTCGGCCTGTTTGCCATGCTGGCCATTTTCATCGCCTGTATGGGTTTATTGGGCCTGGCCATGTACGTTATTCGGCTACGCACCAAGGAAATTGGGGTTCGTAAAGTGTTGGGGGCTTCGATTCCGGGTATTGTCGCCCTGCTATCGAAAGACTTTCTGAAACTAGTGTTGATCGCGATTGTCATTGCAGCTCCCATAGCCTGGTACATCATGAATCAATGGCTACAGGATTTTGCCTACAAGATCGACATGGAATGGTGGATGTTCGCCGTAGCCGGACTACTCGCGGTGGGCATTGCGCTAGTAACCGTCAGTTTTCAAAGTATCAAAGCCGCGTTGATGAACCCGGTGAAGAGTTTACGTTCTGAATAAAAGCCGGGAGCTGGGTGCACGGAGCAGGGACTAGCAAACCGTGCTCCATGCGCCCAGCTCCACGCCCTCCTACATCATGCTAACAAACTATGTTAAAATCGCCTGGCGGAATCTGGTACGCTATCGAACCTACAGCCTGCTGAATATTCTGGGCTTATCAATTGGGCTGACGTGTGGAATTCTGATCTACCTGACAACCCAGTTTCACCTCAGTTTCGATACGTACCACGCGAAAGCCGACCGTATTTATCGCGTTGTCACGCAAATAAAGCATGACGATGTGCGGTTCTCTCGTGGAACGCCTAAACCGTTGGGCGAGGTTTTACGACGCGATTATCCGTTTCTGGAGCAGGTAGCCCGACTGGAACGACTGCATGGTCGTATCGTTAGCGTCCCCAATGCCAAAGGTGGTTTTTTGAAAAAGTTTGACGAAACCAGAACCTTCTGTTTCGCTGAGCCACAACTGTTCAGTGTCTTTGATTACGAATGGCTAATCGGTGATCCACAGTCGACTTTGTCGGCCCCAAACTCGGTGGTACTGACAGAGAAATATGCCCACAAATACTTCGGCACGGCAAATCCAATTGGGAAAACCCTCCGCTTCGACAACCAAGTAAATCTGACGGTAACGGGTGTCCTGAAAGACCATCCAGCCAACACGAACCTCACCTATGAAGCCTATATTTCTTACAGCACCATTGCTAGCTTACCCAATGCGAAGGAGTCGCTGCAGGCCTGGACAGATGTGAACAGTGAAGCGATGTGTTATGTCGTTTTACCACCCGATATGACCTCTGACCGTTTGGCCAGCGCTTTCCCGACTATCCGAAAGAAATACTATCAGGCTGACGATCAGAGCGTATATAACTTTACGCTACAACCGCTCAGTGATGTTCATTTTAACACCCAGTATGGCGGGCGGATGAACAAAACGATTCTGTTCGCGATGACGCTGGTTGGACTGTTTCTGGTGATTTCGGCCTGTATCAACTTCATCAATATGGCCACGGCCCATGCCCTGAAACGCTCGAAAGAAGTGGGCGTCCGGAAGGTGATGGGCAGTTCTCGCTGGCAGTTGTTTAGTCAGTTCATGACCGAGACAGCCATTATTACGCTGGTAGCGGTGGTCGCAGCGCTAATCCTCGCCAATCTGGGACTTCCGGGTATGAATAAGGCGATGTCGGTATTCAACGCTACCATGTCGCTATCCGATTTGCTGGACCCAACACCATTGGCAATCATGATCCTGCTGGTGGTATTTGTTATACTACTGGCTGGTTTCTACCCAGCGCTGATGATGGCCGGTTTCAATCCGATTACGGCCTTGCGGGGTCGACTAACGACGCAAGCTGTTGGCGGCTTTTCGGTACGAAGGAGCTTAGTCGTCGTTCAGTTTTTCATGACCCAGTTGTTCACCATTGGTGTCGTTGTCGTGATGACCCAACTGCGCTACGTTCGGCAGGCCGACCTTGGGTTTACAAAAGACGGCATCATGCTGCTCGACTTACCGAATTCGGCATCGACTGGGAACGATCCACTCAAGCAGGAAACGTTACGACAACGCTTGTTACAGGTTTCGGGCGTTCAGGAAGTGGCCTTGGGTAATCAACCACCGGCTTCGGGCAATATCAATCAGTTTCCTTTTTCGTACGACACCCAAACGAAGCCCGAAGGCTTTGATGTGCAGTCGAAAATTGGCGACCACAACTACCTGCCTTTATTTGGAATGAGGCTTGTGGCAGGGCGCAATTTCCGGGCAACGGATAGCACTTCTCAGGAAGTGATCGTAAATGAAACGGTTGTTAAACGACTGGGCAAACTATCTCCTGCCGATGTGCTGGGCAAGCGATTCCGCATCTGGGATACCGATAAAACGATTGTGGGTGTCGTCAATGATTTTTACACCAATTCATTGAAGACCAGCGTAAAGCCTGTTGTAATCGTCAACGACCTCGCCCAAAGTCATATGATGGCGGTAAAAGTGGGCGCTACCGACTTACCTAAACTTGTAAAAACAGTTGAAGCGACTTACAACGATTTCTTCCCGGAACAGGTCTTTACCTACAAGTTTGTCGATGAGCTTCTGGACGAATTTTACCGGGGCGACCGCATCATGCTGGCTTTAACGCAGGTGTTCTCACTAATCGCTATTCTGATTGGCTGTTTAGGCATGTATGGTCTGGTGTCGTTCATGGTCGAAACCAAAAGCAAGGAAATTGGTGTGCGTAAGGTATTGGGCGCGAGTGCATTCCAGGTTCTTGGGCTGTTTGGTCGCGAATTTGGCCGATTGGTTTTGCTGGGGTTTCTGCTCGCTGCGCCCCTCGGCTGGTGGCTCATGAACGCCTGGCTCCAGGATTATGTCTACCGCATTCAACTTCAAGGCTGGATGTTCCTGGTAACCGTTACATTGGCCGCCCTGATTACGCTCATAACCGTCTCATTCCAGTCAGTAAAAGCCGCGTTAATGAACCCAGTGAAAAGCTTACGATCTGAATAATCACCACAACCTCATGCTCACAAACTACCTCAAAATCGCCTGGCGGGGCCTCCTCAAAAACCGCTTGTTTACGTTCCTGAATCTGGTCGGTCTGGCAACAGGATTAGCCGTGGCTCTGCTGCTGATGCTGTACGTAAAAGACGAACTTCAGTTCGATAAATACCACACCAACGCGGATCGTATTTATCGGGTCAAGGCAACGGTTTCTTTCGATGGTAAAACCATGAAATGGGCCAATTCGCCGAATGCCGTTGGGCCAGCGATGAAAGCGGATATTCCTAATATAGAACAACAGGTTCGCCTGCTCCGCCACGATTTCGGGCAGACGGCTTTTGTCAATTCAGGCGATAAAAAATTCGCGGAAAAGAATCTTTACTGGGCCGATGGTACTCTGTTCGACATTTTCGACATTGACCTGATCAAAGGAAATCCCAAAACAGCACTCGATGGCCCGCATAAGGTCGTACTCAGTCAGGCGACAGCCGACCGGTATTTTGGCGCCGAAAATCCAATCGGCAAAATCCTGAATGTAGACAACAAGGATACGCTGGAAGTGACGGGCGTGTACGCGAATTTTCCGGGAACCTCAACGCTGGATGCCGACATGATTGGCTCGTTCAGCAGCGTACGGTGGGCTCAACATCCAAGCTGGAGCAACGCCAGTTTTGAGACCTATCTCCTATTGTCACCACAGGCCAATCCGGCGCAGATTGAACAGCAAATGTCGGTCGTTCTGAATAAAAACGTCCCAAAATCCGACCAGTATTTCACCCTTAGTCTACAGCCACTCACCGACATTCACCTGCATTCGGCTGATATTACCAACGCCAACACCACACGCATCGGCGACTTTCAGCAGGTTAAAATTCTCCTGATTCTGGCCATTGTCATTCTGCTGATTGCCTCGATCAACTACATGAATCTGGCCACTGCCAAGGCGCAGATTCGTTTCCGCGAAGTGGGCGTTATCAAGACGGTCGGTGCATCGATGCGGCATTTGGTTACCCGCTTCTACCTCGAAACTGGCCTGATGATGTCGCTCGCGCTGGCTCTGTCCGTTGGATTGGTCGCCTTGAGTTTGCCAATATTTAATCAACTAACCGGCAAGCAGTTACCGTTTCAGGCATTGTTATCGCCCGAAGTAGTAGGCGGTCTGTTGCTCATTGGGTTGATTATTACACTTATCGCGGGCTCTTATCCAGCTTTTTACCTATCGTCGTTTTCGCCCAAATACCTGCTGAGTACTACGTTCCGAAATCAGTCGGGGGCAGGTTTATTCCGACGGTCGCTTGTGGTTATTCAGTTTACAGCCTCTGTGGTGCTGATGGTGAGTACGTTTATTTTTTATCAGCAATTGCAGTTTATTCAGTCGCAGAAACTAGGCTACGAACCCACGCAGGTGCTGGCTATTATGACGTCGGCGGCAAAGGATAAAACGCAAATTGACGCTCTGATGAACGACTACCGGAGCCTGAGTAACGTAGTAGATGTGTGTCGGGCGCAGACCTTCCCTGGTTATGGCGGCAGCGGGCGAACTCTCTCTAAATCCGACAATCCGAACGGCAACAATGCAAGCGACGGCATGGCCATCCGGACGAACCGGGTTGGGAATGAATTCATCAACGTACTGGGTTTGAAGCTTCTGGCAGGCCATACCTTACCAGCGATAAAAGATCCCAAAGACACAACTGTGCAGGTCGTACTGAACAAAACGGCGGTTGATTATTTAGGCTACACGCCTGAAAAAGCACTGGGTCAGAAAGCGCACAATCTGTTCGGTTGGGATCGGGCCGAGATCGTGGGCATTGTCGAAGATTTCCATTTTGAATCTCTTCATGTGCCTATCGGTGCCTATGCGTTCCATAACGGCGATACAGAAGGACGGCCTTATCTGCTTATCAAAACCAAGACGGCTCACTTACCCGCAACTATGCGCCAGTTGGAAAGCGTCTTTCAGAAAGACATGCCTGATTCGGCCTTCGAATTCACGTTTCTCGATGATTTCCTGAACACCTTATACCGCTCTGAACAACGTACTGCACAGGTCGTTCTGGTTTTCTCGGGGCTGGCCATCCTGATTGCCTGCCTGGGTCTGTTTGGGCTAGCCGCATTCACCGCTGAACAACGTACCAAAGAAATTGGCGTTCGGAAAGTGCTGGGCGCATCGGTATTCAGTATTGTAGGTTTGCTCTCCAAAGACTTTCTAAAACTCGTTGTCGTTGCGATCCTGATTGCCTCACCCCTGGCCTGGTACACCATGCACCAGTGGCTACAGGACTTTGCCTATAAGATTGACATCGAGTGGTGGATGTTCGTCGTGGCTGGCCTGCTGGCCGTAGGTGTCGCTTTATTGACCGTGAGTTTCCAAAGTATCAAAGCCGCCTTGATGAATCCGGTGAAGAGTTTACGATCTGAGTAGTGCCGCTCCGGCGACCCGGCGACCGTCCCGGTCGGGTGTGAAATGAATTTTACCCAGCCGACCGGGACGGTCGGTACTACAGTCATGCTACGAAACTATTTCAAAATTGCGCTGCGTACGCTACTGGCCAATCGACTGTATAGCCTGATCAATATCATTGGGCTGTCAGTCAGTATGGCCTGTTGTCTGCTGATTACGCTGTACGTCTGGAATGAATTTAGTTTCGACCGGTTTCACGAACGGGCTGATTCTATTTACCGAGTCATCACCCGATTGAAAACGGCAGAGTCAGATGATGGGCTGGCAGTGTCTGGTTATGACGTTGGTCCGCGTCTTCGGCAAACCTATCCCGAGATAACCGAAACCGTTCGGTTTAAATCCCTGCCCATTGCCACCATTCGAAGTGGGCCTAAGCTCATAAACGAGGGGGATATTTATCAGGTCGACAAAAGCATCTTTTCCGTATTTTCTTATCGGTTGATTTCTGGTAGTAAGGCTGCTTTAGACAAGCCGAATAGCATTGTACTCACACAGAAACTGGCTCAGAAATACTTCGGAAGCGCTGATCCGATGGGCAAAATTCTGAAGATCAACAACCAGACCTACCTCGTCACAGGTGTTCTACAGAACCTTCCGGCGAATACAGACCTGAAATTCAACGCGTTGCTAACCTGGACTGATGCAAAACCTACTGCCGAAGACGTCGTAGACACGTCCTGTTTCACTTATTTGCTCTTACAAGATCAGGCAAAGGCAGAAGCGTTTGGCAAGAAGCTTGCTCAATTCGACCAAACGCAGGTTATACCCCGCATCAAGGCGCTAGGCTACGACTTTAAAATTGAACACCAGATACAGGCATTGACCAGCCTGCATTTTATTGACGGGTTGTTCGATGATACGCCCAAAGGTAGCCGGACGTATCTAACCATTTTTGCTATCGTGGCTGCGTTTATTCTGCTCGTAGCCTGTATCAACTACGTCAATATGTACGTAGCGCAATCAACGAAACGGCAGAAAGAAGTGGGTGTACGGAAAGTAGTTGGTGCAGGCCGGAGTCAATTAATTGGTCAATTTCTGGGAGAAGCCTTGCTGATAATCAGCATTAGCGCTGGTGCTTCCCTATTCATCATGTCGGCGATTCGACCCCTATTCGAGCAATTGACGGCCATACCCCTGACGTTTCCCGGCTGGTCGTTTGTGATTGCTGTCGTGGGTATGGTCGTGCTCGTTGGGTTGTTAGCGGGATTGTATCCGGCCCTTTTTCTGTCGGGTAGCCAAGGTTCACTGGTGCAGAAAAATCAATACAGTCCCATAGGCAGGCAATACGTCCGGAAGACACTCGTCGTATTTCAATTCGCGGTGTCAATTGCCCTAATTGTCGGTACGTTGGTGGTGAGTCGGCAAACGAATTACCTCCAGAGCAAAGATCCGGGATTCACAAAAGAACAGGTGCTTGTCGTGAATGTACCGGGTGATGAATCTATTCGTCAGAAAATGCAGGTCTTGAAAACGGCGTTGGCAAAAGACAGTCGGGTTGAAGCTGTTTCATTGGGACTGAATCCGATTACCTATGACGGGAAGGCCAATATCCTGAAGGAAACGTCCGGTCAAAAAGCCGAACGGCTGGTCTTTTTCGCCCGCATAGATGACGTTTACCTAAATCTACTGAAAATCAAACTAGTGGCTGGACAGAATTTCGATTCAGCTATTCCGTCCGACAAAAATCGGGAGGTGATCGTCAATGAAAGTTTCGTCAAATGGATGGGCTGGAAGCAGACCAATGCCGTGGGACGTATCATTAAACCGTCGGGTGGCGACATGCCTGCGAAGCGCGTTATTGGCGTGGTTGCCGATTATCATTTTGCGTCCCTGCACAATCGCATCGAGCCGATCATGCTCTATTATCAAATCGATGCCCCGCTGAATGTATTAGTTCGAATCAAACCAGCCGATGTGGGTGTAGTGCAATCAGTTTGGGCAAGCCTTATTCCCAATTACCCGTTCGAGGCCAATTTTCTGGATATGTCGTTCAACCAGCAATACCAGCGGGAAGAGAAGGCGAAAACGCTACTGAGCTGGTTTTCGGCCCTAATCATTTTCATTGCCTGCTTAGGACTATTCGGACTAGCAACCTTCACAACTGAACAACGTACCAAAGAAATTGGTGTGCGTAAAGTATTGGGGGCCAGCATCACCAGCATCGTGACGCTACTCTCGAAAGAATTCCTAAAACCGGTATTGCTTTCTATCATTGTTGCCAGCCCCATTGCCTGGTACGCCATGCATCAGTGGTTACAGGGTTTCGCCTATAAAATCGACATCGAATGGTGGATGTTTGTTCTAGCAGGTTTGCTGGCGGTTGGCATTGCCCTATTGACCGTGAGTTTTCAAAGTATCAAAGCCGCGTTGATGAATCCCGTGAAGAGTTTACGAAGTGAATAGTATGCAGCACCGCTTTGGCGGCCCGGCGACCGCTCCGGCCGGATGTGTCAAGTGAACAATTTAACACCCGACCGGGACGGTCGGCATTACCAGTATGCTAAAAAACTACGTCATTCTCGCCTATCGCAACCTGATAACCAACCGTGTAACGTCGTTTATCAATATTGTTGGGTTGTCCATTGCTGTTGCGTGCAGCATCGCCGTTTTTTTAATTCTGAAAAACTTCTGGACGCTAGATAATTTCCACGCCAACGGCGACCGGATTTTCATGGTGGAATACACAATGGAAGTCAACAAGGAAACGCAGGTGTACGGCAATGCTCCGGCCCCCATCGCAGCTGCCTTAGCTGCCGATTTTCCTCAGGTGAAACGAGCGGTTCGTGTCCAACGGGAAGGTGTTCAGGTCGTTCGCAAAGAGAATCTGTTCGACGAAATCATCAGCTATGCGGACACCAACTTTTTTCAGCTCTTTACCTTTCCACTGAAATACGGAAACCCTACCGCGCTGACCGATCCGAATGCCATTATCCTGAGCAGCGAAATGGCGGAGAAGTACTTCCCGAATCAGATTCCAATCGGGCAACCTTTGTCCATCGTAACAGGCGAACGGGAACACAAACAGTTTATCGTTCAAGGGGTTGCCGAGAAGTTTCCGAACAATACCGGCTTTGCCTTCGACCTGCTGACTGGCTATCATCCCGTTCATGCGTCGCTTAAGAATCAGGATTGGACTTCCCACATCTACGGCGTTTTCATTGAGCTTCGGGAGAAAACCGATGTAAAATCGCTGGCTGGGCAGATGGGGCGATATGTCTCGCTCTATAATTCAAAGAATAGCGAGAATCCTATCAAATCGTTCATCTTCGATAACCTTCGCGACCCGGCCCCGAACGCCTACGATGTGAATCGCCGACCTGCCGAAGCCAATCACCCAATCACGACGATTCTGTTCTCGGCCATTGCCCTGATCATGATGGGTTTGTCGTGTTTCAACTACGTCAACATCTCCCTGGGAGCCGCAACTCAGCGACTAAAAGAAATTGGTGTGCGTAAGGTGATGGGTGGCACGCGTCAGCAATTGATCGCCCAGTTCATGATCGAAAATCTATTACTATGCTTTGTAGCGCTATTGCTGGCATTATTCATCACTGCCGTTTTTCTGGTTCCCCTGTTTAACGACTTGATGGTCATGAGCATATCGCTCTCCTTTGGTCAGAACATGCCTTTGTGGGGTTTTCTGGTTGGGCTGTTAGCGTTTACGGCCATCGCGTCGGGCGCTTATCCGGCGTTGTATGTCTCTGCTTTTAGGCCTATTGCCGTCCTGGCCGGGAAACTGAAATTTGGCACGAAGAACACTTTTAGTCGGGCGCTTTTGGTTGCGCAATTTGTGCTGGCCTTTATGTCGGTTATTCTGGGCGTTGTGCTCACGAGTGCAGGCGTACAATGGAAAAAACTCGACTGGGGCTATAATCCCGACCAAACGCTGGTTCTGCGCTTAACCGATAGTACCCAGTTTACTATCGTCAGGAATGAGTTAGCCAGAAACCCGTCGGTCAGGACGATTGCCGGTGCCGAAAACCACGTCGGGGAGTCTGTAGGCCGGGCAACCATCCACATTGGCGACGTTCAGGAAAACGTGCTTCAGTATAATGTTGGTCCCGATTATTTTGACGCAATGGGGCTGGAACTGGCATCGGGTCATTTTTTCAATAGTAACCGCACTACCGAAAATGCCGAGTCGGTCATTGTCAATGAATCATTTGTGCAGAAGCATCACTGGAAAGTGGCTGCCGTTGGGAAGTCGATTCGGGTGGATAAAAAGCTGGTTACAATTGCCGGCGTCGTTAAGGATTTCAAACTAATGGGTTCTGGTGCGGCACGTCCGGTCATTTTTTTCGCTGCCGAACAGCCCATGTTCAGCTACCTAGTAGCCCGATTCGATCCGGGTAGCGGTCCCAAAGTAGTAGCCAATCTGGAACGTATCTGGCAGGCTAAATTCCCCAATACGACGGCCTCTCATTTTTACCAGAAAGATGTCTTCGATGGGTTCGACACTACGTTCCAGAATCTTTCCAACGGATTTGGCTATCTGGCTGGACTGGCGTTGTTGATTGCCTGCCTGGGCCTGTATGGCTTAGCGGCTCAGCATTTTTCCCGACGTATGAAAGAAGTGGGCGTGCGAAAAATGCTGGGGGCGACTATTACTCAGATCGTTTTGCTGGTCAACCGCGAATTCCTGCTTTTACTGTCGATTGCCGGACTTCTCGCTAATGTGCTTTGCTTTCTGGGTATCAAGGTACTGCTTCAGAATACGCAGGAATTTACGGGTTCTTTCCAACCGGGTATTGGGTGGTTCCTGCTAGCCAATACGGTCGTTTTCATCACGGCAGCCATCGCCGTTGGTACGCAGAGTTGGAAAATGGCCAATGTCCAGCTTTCGAACGTCCTGAAAAACAACGATTAAAGCCAGTCCTATGCTCCTCAACTACCTCAAAATCGCCTATCGAAACCTGCTTCGGCAAAAAGGGTTTTCGCTGATTAACATCGTTGGCCTGACCGTTGGGCTGACGTGCTGTTTTCTCATTCTGCTGTTTGTCCGGCACGAACTCAGCTATGATACGTTCCAGCAGAAATACGACCGCATTTATCGCGTGACCTACCTGCCCAAATTCGCGGGTCTTGAACAGCCACTGGCTTTAACGCCACCACCAGCCGCACCCTTGTTGCCTGCTAATTTTTCAGAGATCGAAACGTCGGCCCGGCTTGTTCGATACAGCGCGACGATTGAAGTTGCCGACGCTCGTCCGGATCAGCACGTCAAATACGATGAGGAACGCTTCTTCTTCGGCGACTCAACTTTGTTGGACATTTTCACCTTTCACTTCCGGCAAGGAAATCCGCATACGGCACTGAAGGATAAATTCACCGTTGTGATCACCGATGACATAGCGACCAAATATTTCGGCAAGGAAAATCCGCTTGGAAAAACGCTGCTGTACGAAGGCAAGCATCCATTACGGGTAACGGGCGTGGTCGATAAATTTCCCGACAATTCGCACGTCCACATCGACTTACTCTCGAATTACGAGACGATGTATGCCACCGAAAGTGAGGCTGTTCGGCAGAATCTCGCACAAAACTGGGTTATTTCGCATGGCTATACGTATGTGTTGCTGCGCCCCGGAAAATCGGCCGAAACGGTTAACGCTCGGTTCCCACAGTTTCTACTGACCCACGCGACCAAGCAATACGCCAAAGACATTGTGTATGCGCTGGAACCTCTGCGCGACATTCATCTGCGCTCTAACGCCCAGAATACACCCGAACCGGCTGGCAGCATGACGTACCTCTACGTGTTCATCGGCATTGCGCTGATGACGTTGCTCATTGCCTGCATCAACTTCGTGAATCTGTCGACAGCTCGATCATTGAAGCGAGCCAAGGAAGTCGGCATTCGGAAAGTATTGGGCAGCGAGAAACAGCAACTCATTGCGCAGTTCATTGGTGAGTCAATGCTTCTTAGCGTCGTTGCTCTATTCTTCTCCCTCATCCTGATCAGCGTTCTCTTACCCGTACTGAACAACCTGACAGGGAAAAGTCTGACCCTGAGTTATCTGTTATCAGATGGTTGGCTACTCGTACTCTTTGTTGGAGTGGCTTTACTGACGGGCTTACTATCGGGTAGTTATCCAGCCTTTTTTGTATCGAACTTTCAGCCGATTGCGACGTTAAAAGGAAGTTTTGTTAGCGGAAAAGCCAAAGGTGGTGCTGTTCGGCAAGTGCTACTGGGCGTACAATTTGTGGCGTCGATTGCCTTGATTATCGGAACATTAGTCGCGTTTCAGCAGCTTGATTATATGCAGAATCGGCCACTGGGATTCGACAAAACGTTCATGATCACGGCGAATACGCGGAATGATAAAATCACCAATGTGTTCGCCAATCGAAACGACAGTACGTATTTGCGGCTGCGAACCTTCCGGGAAATTCTGCTCAGCAATCCGCATATTCAACAGGTAACACTGGCAAACCGGCAAATGGGCGATGGAGCTATTCGGCGGAATGTGGTGCCAGAAGGGCATAAGCCCGATGACAATCTGTTTATCGGTACGGTTGCCGTCGACCATAATTTTGCCCAGACCTATGGGTTGAAATTTGTAGCGGGTCGCGATTTTTCTGAAGCCTACCCAACGGATAAAACGGCTGCGTTTCTGATCAATGAAACTGGCGTAAAGCAATTCGGCTGGAAATCCCCGACTGAAGCGATTGGCAAATCGATCAATCTGGAAGGCAAAGACGGCAAGATTGTGGGTGTTCTGAAAGATTTCCACAACCAGTCTTTACTAGACCCCATCGAAGGCTTGCTCGTTTCGGTTGACCAGCCTCGTTTATCCTTGTTTTCGATCAAAATTCAGGCGCAGGACAAAGCCGAAACGCTGAAATTCATCCAGCAGGAATGGGATAAATATTTCCCCGAAAAAGGCTTTAGCTATCAGTTTCTGGATGAGCGGCTGGCGCAGTTATACGAACGAGAACAACGCTTAAGCAAGCTCATTGGCTACTTTGCCGGATTGGCCATTCTGCTTTCCTGCCTGGGTTTATACGGACTCGTATCGCTCGTAACACAACAGAAAACCAAAGAAATAGGCATTCGAAAAGTGCTGGGTGCATCAGTGTCAAGTATCGTTAGCCTATTGTCCAAAGACTTCGTTATTCTGGTGCTGGTTGCGCTTGTCATTGCTTCGCCACTAGCCTGGTGGGCCATGAATAAATGGCTGGCTGGATTCACCTACAAAATTGACATCGAATGGTGGATGTTCGCACTGGCAGGTGTTCTAACCGTTCTGGTTGCCTTATTAACTGTGAGCTTCCAGAGCATCAAAGCTGCCTTGATGAACCCAGTGAAGAGTTTACGGAGTGAGTAGCAGGGGACGCCAATTTGAGCTTAGCAAATCCTAATACGAATTATAGATACTCTGATCCCGAAGGGATTGCATGTTTATAGAAAACTAATCTGATTATCAATCGCATGCCGAAGGTATGCCACTGGATTCCATGTTGCATACCTTCGGCATGCTGGCCCAAGGATACCATTATTTCGGTCTATAAACATGAGATGCCTACGACATCAAAAGCATGCCAATTTACTAAGGCCTTTCCTTCTGCCATTGTATGGCTACCTTCCCGGCTTTAACCTCCAACGGTAACCACACGTATCGCGAATCTGGAAGGTTGGTTTTAGTCCATCTGTCGGCCATGAACAGGAACTTGCCCCGCCTGGCATCAAGCGGAACAACATATGTGCTCTGCGATTGATATGTCGTTTCAGCATTGGGGCCAACGCAGGGGTTCTCCTGTGTCGTCCACTTCCCCAACGGCGAATCGGCAACAGCAACCGACGCCGGATTAGGGCTCCAGCCTGTACAATCGGAGGTGATTAAGTAGTACTTTCCTTCCTGTTTAAACAAGGCTGGAGCTTCACGCCGTTTATTTTCCAGAATGCGGATATAACGATTGGTTGGTTTCAGGTAATCGTCTGATAACAGATCGATATGCATCGTATTGTTATTTTCGGATGCGTGAACCAGATACGCTTTTCCGTCATCGTCCTGAAAAACGGTCATATCCCGTGAATCATGGCCGTTGGGCTTCATACTGCCCAGATAGCGAAACGGGCCGGTCGGTTTATCACTTACTGCTACGCCTGCGTGCGCATAGCTATAATCCTTATGGTCAATGTGCATCCATAGCACAAACTGGCCTGTTTTCTGGTTGTAAATCACCTTTGGGCGCTCGATGACTTGGCTGGTATCCAGATCATTCTGGCGATTAGTTGTCGTTGCTGACAGCACGACTCCTTCGTATTTCCAGGCTTTCAGATCTTTCGATGAATAGCAGGAAATACCCCCAGCGGGTACACGGTAACACTCCCAGTTCTGGTTGGGAACGAGCCAGGTTTTTCCTTTTTTGATTTCGCCAAACCAGTAATACGTTCCCTTGTGAACCAGCATACCGCCACCATGCGCATTGATAAAATGGCCATCGGTGTCTTTCCACAAACCGGCCTGTTCAATAGAATTTTTAGTAGGTTGTTTCCTGGGCTGCGCTACGAGTAGCCCGCTAAAAAGGGTTAGAAAAAAGAGACTGTTGAGTGCGGTTTTCATAGATTGTAAAGATAGTGGTTTGTCTTTCGACGCACGTTCTAGATTGGCCTCGCCTGGTGAGAACGTGCGTACTGAACGCGTGTCCGTAGCTGTACGCTTCCTGTCCAATTTCGGACAGTCACGCACCAAAGTCCGGATCTAATTTACTAACAATAAGCCCGTTATCTTTTCGGTACAACATTTGGGGTAATTTAGTAGTAGCCTGCTCCCCATAAAAGCCATGCGCAATTTCGTCATTTTCATCGGCCTGCTATTTAGCTCCATTTTAAGCCATGCGCAATTGACTACGGCTCCGAGTGGTGGAAATAAAAAAGCATCGGTCTCGGAGCAAATTGGCCTCACAACGGTTACAGTTCATTATGATCGGCCGGGCGTGAAAGGTCGCGAAGGTAAAATATGGGGCACACCCATTGCACACTATGGCTTTCAGGACCAGGGTTACGGGCCAGGGCAACCCGCTCCCTGGCGAGCGGGTGCCAATGAAACAACTAACATTACTTTTTCGGATGATGTGCGGATCGAAGGTAAGCCGTTAGCTGCGGGTACGTATGGGCTGTTTATGAATCTTGGTGAACAGGAGACAACGGTTATTTTTTCAAAAATCGTTGTCTCGTGGGGCAGTTTTTACTACGACCCAGCTATGGATGTGTTGCGTGTGACCGTGAAAAATCAACCGCTCGACAAATCGGTAGAGTTGCTAACTTATTCATTTGTTAACCAAACCGATAGCTCGGCAGCAGTCGCTCTAACGTGGGAAAAACGGATGATTCCGTTCACAGTAAGCGTTGACGTAGTTGGTCAACAAATGGCTTCATTTCGACGGGAATTGCTCTCGAAACCGGGCTTTACATGGCAGTCGCTCGTGCAGGCCGCAACCTACTGTCTGGAAACCAATCACGATCTCAAACAGGGGCTGATTTGGGCGGATCAGGCCATCAATGCACGCTATGTCGGTCAGAAGAATTTCCAAACACTGAGTACAAAAGCGGCTATCCTGACTGCGCTCCATAAACCTGATGAAGCCACGGCGTTGATGACGGAAGCCATGCCAATGGGCAACATGAACGAATTACATCAATACGGTCGCAGTCTGCTCAATCAGAAACGCAATCAGGAGGCCTACGCCGTTTTTAAAACCAACTACGATAAAAACCCAAATCAGTTTACCACAAACATGGGGATGAGTCGGGCACTATTGGCCACTGGTAAACCCAAAGATGCTCTGCCTTATTTGCAGGCTGCGTTAGCTCAGGCACCCGACGCACAGAATAAAACCAATGTGGAGGCCATGATCAAGACTATTTCGGACGGGAAACTGTAGTACCGACCGCCAATGCGTCGGCCCGCCCAGTCGGCTTATAAAAATATTTAACACCCGACCGTCCCGGTCGGTATTACAACTATGCTAACGAACTATCTCAAAATTGCCTGGCGGACGCTCCGCAAACAACAGGGCTTTACGTTTATCAACATCTTCGGGCTGGCGGTTGGTCTAGCTTGTTGTATGCTCATCATGCTCTACGTGCTGGACGAGCTGAGCTTTGACCAATACAACGCAAAAGCCGACCGCATCTACCGCATTCAGACTCACCTCAAGTTCGGAGGCAACGACATGAATTTTGCCCTTTCACCCGACCCCATAGGCCCAACGCTAAAAAAAGACTATCCGCAGGTGGAGCAGTTTGTGCGGCTGCACCGAAGCGGAACGTGGTCGGTACGACGAACGGGTGAGCCAACGAGCCTTCGTGAAGACAATATCACCTTCGCCGATTCGACGCTATTCGATGTGTTCACGCTGCCACTTGTGTCGGGTGATCCAAAACGGGCGCTGGCCGAACCTAATACCGTGGTTATTAGCGAATCGGCAGCGAAACGGCACTTTGGCAATCAGAATCCGATGGGCCAGACGATGCTTTTCGACAACAACAAAACCTTTAAGGTGTCGGGGGTAATGCGCGATATGCCCCAGAACTCGCATTTCCGCAGCGATTTCTTCCTGACTATGCTCAACGATGACTATGAATGGGGGCAGTGGCTTAGCAATAACCATTATGCCTACATTTTACTTAAACCAGGTACCAACCCGGCTGTTTTTGCCAAAAACTTCGACACCATTATTGAAAAGTATATTGGCCCACAAGCGCTGCAAACGGTGGGTACAACTATGGAGCAGTTTCGGAAGGCTGGCAACGAGATCGGATACTGGCTCATTCCGCTTACCGACATTCACCTGTATTCCAAACAACAATACGAACTTGCCCCGAACGGCGATATTCAGTACGTCTATATTTTCTCGGCAGTAGCCCTGTTTATTCTGCTGATTGCCTGCATTAACTTCATGAACCTGGCAACGGCCCGCTCGGCTAAGCGGGCCAAAGAAGTGGGCGTTAGAAAGGTAATGGGTTCAGAACGTCAGCAACTGATTGGTCAGTTCATGACCGAATCAATTCTGACAACGGTGCTGGCTATGGTGCTGGCCCTGTTTATTGTGGCCGTTGCGTTGCCAGCTTTCAATGGCCTTGCAGCCAAAGAAATGAGCCTTCGTCAACTCGTATCTCCTTATTATTTGCCTTTGCTGGTCGCCCTCCCAATTGTTGTTGGCTTACTGGCAGGAAGCTATCCAGCCTTATTTCTGTCGTCCTTCCAGCCCATCACGGTGCTTAAAGGCAAGATAAATGTGAGTTTCAGAAGTGCCGGATTACGTAGTGGTCTGGTCGTTTTCCAGTTTATGATGTCGGTGATATTAATTGTGGGGACAATTATCGTATATCGTCAAATTACCTACATCCAGACCAAGAATGTGGGTTTCAATCGGAACCAGGTTCTGAGCGTCTTCGGCGTCTATTCGATCGGTAAGCAGGCCGAAACCTTTAAGCAGGAGGTACTCCGTATGCCGGGCGTTGTGAGTGGTAGTATTTCAGGTTATTTGCCAACACCCTCTAGCCGGAGCGATAATTCGTTCTTTGCCGAAGGTCAGTCAAATCTGAATCAGGGTATCAATATGCAGAACTGGGGCGTTGACTACGATTATCTGAAGACGATGGGTATGCAACTCGTGCAGGGCCGTGGTTTTTCACGCGATTTCGGTTCCGACTCGTCGGGAATAATTATAAATGAAGCCGCTGTGAAGGTATTAGGTTTCAAAGATCCGGTTGGTAAGCGCGTCTGGCGGTTTACTGACAATCAGGCTAAAAACCGAAAGACCTATACCATCCTCGGTGTGATCAAGAACTTCCATTTTGAGTCGCTCCGGCGCAACATCAGCGCGTTGTCTCTGGTGCTGGATTCCAATTCGGGAGCCGCTTCGTTCCGGCTTAGTAGCACAGATTTACCCGCAGTCGTAAAACAGATTGAAGCAAAATGGAAGCAGGTCGCTCCCGGACAGCCATTTAGTTACCAGTTTATGGACGACAGTTTCGATGAGATGTACCGGGCCGAGCAACGTATTGGTACCATCGCGTTAACTTTTGCCGCACTCGCCATTCTGATTGCCTGCCTCGGCCTATTTGGTTTGGCCGCTTTCATGGCCGAACAACGTACCAAAGAAATTGGTGTGCGGAAAGTATTGGGCGCTTCGGTTGGCAGCATCATTGGCTTATTGTCGAAAGATTTTCTGAAGCTGGTCTTCATTTCCATTATCATTGCCTCGCCTATCGCCTGGTACGCCATGAATCAGTGGCTCAGCGACTTCGCCTATAAAATTGACATCGAATGGTGGATGTTCGCCCTGGCGGGTATCCTGGCGGTTGGCATTGCCCTATTGACCGTCAGTTTCCAAAGCATCAAAGCCGCGCTGATGAATCCGGTGAAGAGTTTACGATCTGAATAAATGCGTGGAGCAGGGTGCGCGGAGCGGGGGCTAGCAAACCGTGCTCCACGCACCCTGCTCCACGCCAAATAATCATCCATTATGCTCACAAACTATCTTAAAATCGCTCTGCGGACGCTGAACAAGAACCGGGCGTATACGCTACTCAATATTGGCGGGTTAGCGACCGGTTTGGCCTGCTTTGCTTTTATTACCCTGTGGATCAGCAGCGAATGGAGTTACGACCGCTTCAATGAAAAAGCCGATCGGATTTATCGGGTAGCCTTAACGATTATCAACGAAACCGAAAGCTTCGATCAGGCAGTATCGTCGGTTCCCTTAGGGCCTAATCTGAAAAACGATTATCCTGAGATTGAAAACTATGTCCGCTTTGATCAGAACGACGCTATTGTCAAAAACGAAACGCAGCAATTTTACGAAGAAGGCATTTTACTGACCGACCCTTCCTTTTTTGACGTATTTAGTTACCGTCTCACACAGGGTAATCCGAAAACGGCCTTGCGCGATCCATATAGCCTCGTCCTGACCGAAAGTATGGCTAAGAAGTACTTCGGCAATGAAAATCCGATTGGCCACTCACTGACTATCTTACTCCATGATAGCACCGGTCGCGGGCTACCGTATAAAATCACGGGAGTGATGCCGGATGCCCCTAAGAATGCGCATATTACGTTCAACTTTTTAGCCTCGTTCGAGACCTTGATTGCCTCCGACCGGCGTCAATTTATGTCATCGGATGCCTGGGGAGAAAACAGTTATTATACGTATGTCCTGCTGAAGCCAGGTGTCGACTCAAAATCCTTAGCCAAAAAACTACCCCAATTCTATGAAAAGCACATTGCGCCGATCATGCGTAAATACAACGTTAGCGGCCGCACAGACTACACGCTGCAACCACTAACAGATATTTACCTTGGCTCGCATCGGCGGTATGAAATCGGCCCAACAAGCAGTCTGAATAACCTCTATATCTTCGGCACGGTGGGGTTATTTATTTTACTACTGGCGGGAATAAATTACATGAATCTGGCGACGGCCCGTTCGGTTCAGCGCGCTAAAGAAGTGGGCGTAAAGAAAGTGATCGGCGCCCTGAAAAGTCAGTTAGTGAGTCAATACCTGATCGAAGCGTTTGTCCTGGTTATCATTTCGTTCGTACTGTCGTTGGGCCTTTGCAAGCTTGTTGAACCTCTTTTTCAAGTTCTAACGGGCAAGGCTGTCTCTATTTCTACTTCTCCTGGTTTAGTGGGCTTTATGCTGGGCGTATCGTTACTGCTTGGGCTGTTGTCCGGGCTTTATCCAGCCTTTGTCATTTCATCCTACAAACCGACGACGGTGTTGAAAGGCTCTTTTTCAACCTCGGCTAAAGGCAACTGGCTGCGGCAGTCGCTGGTGATTTTACAGTTCACCATCACGGTGATTTTGCTAGTCGGCATCCTGGTGATACATGCCCAGATGTCATTCATACAGAACAAGGATTTAGGGTATTCAAAAGATGCGTTACTCACGCTGAATATCAATGGAGACCGCGACGTTGAAACCAAGATTGAAGCCTTTAAAAATGATGTGCTGGGCACTGGGCTGGTTAAAGGAATGACCACCTCAAGTAGTAATCTGGTGGGTGGTCTGGGCAATAACGGCATCAATACAATTGATAATCAGGGCAAGAAAATATCCACCAGTATGTACCGACTGGCGATTGATTACGACTACCTGAACGTAATGGGAATGAAGCTGATAGCCGGTCGGAATTTGTCCCGCGAATTTCCTGCCGATGCCCGAACCGACTCTACTCAGAATTATCTGCTTAACGAATCTGCCGTGAAGGCACTTGGCTGGAAAAGCCCTAATGACGCCATTGGCAAACCATTCGCGATGAGTAATAGGCAGGGAACTGTTGTCGGCATAGTCGGTGATTTTCATTTCAATTCGCTGCAACATAAAGTCGAACCACTGGCCATGCTTGTCCGTGGAGACAATTTTGCCCGCATCATCCTGAAACTCGATATGCAGCATCCGCAGGAGTCCATCGCCTGGGTCGAACGTCAATGGAAAACACACTTTCCAACGTCGTATCTGGACTATAGTTTCCTGGATAAAAAGCTCAATGGGCAGTACCAGGCCGAGTCTCGCTTCGCTACCATTTTCTTTTATTTCTCACTGCTAGCGGTGCTAATCGCTTGCCTAGGCTTGTACGGCTTAACCGCTTTCGCAACCCAACAGCGCACGAAAGAAATTGGCGTGCGGAAAGTCCTGGGCGCATCGGTCACTAGCATTTTGACCTTACTCTCCAAAGATTTCCTAAAACTGGTTCTGATCGCTACCGTCATTGCTTCCCCGCTGGCTTGGTACGCTATGAACCAGTGGCTCAAGGGCTTTGCCTACAAAATCGACATCCAATGGTGGATGTTCGCCCTGGCGGGTTTACTAGTGGTTGGCGTTGCTTTATTAACTGTAAGTTTCCAAAGTGTCAAAGCCGCGTTGATGAATCCTGTGAAGAGTTTGCGAAGTGAATGATGCGATGGCCCGGCCTTGCGCCATCAGAGCCATCCGATTCGGTGGTTAGTAAAGGTCTTCTGGGATATTCTAGTATGGAGTCAGAATCGTTGGCTATACTATCATTGTTTCGTAAATTCGTAAGTGAATACACAACAGCAGCCAGGGCTTAGTTTCGAGATCGATAAGCTAACAAACTCAATTGAGAACACGCTTACGGGCGAAGTTTTCGATACCGAAATTGTTAAGCTTATAGATGGAGACAAAAAGTACGTTCGAAAAGCAGATTGGGAATTCAATTGGCATAAAGAACTGAAAGACGAAACGAAGGCAGTTTATAAACTTACAACCGTCAATAATCCACTCATTATTCAAGGACTTTTAAGCATCGAAGATAAGCAAGATCACATTTTCATGCACCTGATTGAAAGTGCGCGATTCAACAAAGGGAAGAACAAGGCATATTATGGTGTTCCCGGAAATCTTGTTGCATATGCCTGCAAAGTTTCCGTTGACAAAGGATATGAAGGTTTTCTGGCTTTCGATGCTAAATCAGCTCTTATCAAGCATTATCAAGAATCACTTCACGCAACGCATTTTCGCGGATTACGTATGTTTATTGAAACCAGGGCTGCTCTGCGCCTGATTGCCCAATACTTTAAAAGCTAAACAGATGGGAATTATTAAAGAACCGAAGTATATAGATTTATCAACAAAGTCGGAACCCTGGACAGAACAGGAACTTGCCGACTTTAGACAAATCATGCAAGCCATTAAAACGAAAAACGCCAAACATAGAGAGAGGACGGTTCGGCTTAAAAATAAGATCCAAGCTTCCAAAGTGTCAAAGCCGCGTTGATGAATCCTGTGAAATCGCTTCGGTCTGAGTAAATTGCGGGGAGTGTGGAGCATGGTGCTCGGTGGGCCGTCGTTACGGAAAACCGTGCACCCTGCTACACTCAAATAAGCCCTCTCCCCATGATCCAAAACTATTTCAAAATTGCCTGGCGATCGATTCGTCAACAGCGGTCATATAGCCTGCTCAACATTACCGGATTAGCTCTGGGTCTGGCTACCTGCGGATTACTAATTCAGTACGTCCGGTTTGAGCAGAGTTACGATCAGGTAGCGGTTGATCCGACTACCGCTGATGACAAATCCATTTATCGGGTGGAAACTCTGTTTTATGGGGCAGGGCATAAATCGGAGCACTGGGCGACAAGCACCAACGGCTTTGCTCCGGCTATGAAAGCGAATTTCCCGGAGGTGGAAAGTTTTACGCGGATTGTCTGGCGAAATGCGGAGCGGGTTGTTCGCTACGAAAATCAGAAGTTTCGCGAGCCGCACGTCTGCCTGGTCGACTCCAACTTCTTTACGTTTTTCGCCTACCCGGTGGTGCTGGGTGATCGCAAGACATTTCTGAACGAACCGAACTCCGTAGTGCTGTCAGAATCGGCGGCTCACAAGTATTTTGGCACGCAGAATCCACTGGGAAAAACGCTCGAAATTAGTACCCGTTCGCAGAAGCTGACCTGTCAGGTTACCGGCGTTTTCGCAGATTTGCCCGTTAACTCGACTATGCAGTTTACCATGCTGATTTCGGGTAAAACCGCTCCTCCACGCACCTGGCATTTCTGGTATCAGCATTCCAGCTATACGTTCGTTCAGCTCAAACCTAACACCGATCCGATTCGGGTAGAGGCCAAATTTCCGGCACTGGCCGAAGGGTACAAAACCGAGTCGACGATGCGGGATGTTACATGGGGCATTCAGTTAGTACCGCTTAGTGACCTGCATCTAAACCCAGCTACACCAAACGAAGTTGAAGTCAAAGGAAACCGGACAGCCGTTGATTTCCTATCTATTATTGCCCTCGTTATTCTGCTGATAAGTTGGGTGAACTACAGCAACTTAACCACGGCTCGGGTGATGTATCGAGCCAAAGAAGCGGGCGTTCGGCGGATGATCGGCTCGTCGCGACGAATGCTGCTATTCCAGTTTGTAGTCGAATCACTACTCATACACACGATTGCGCTGGCGTTGGCCATACCAATGGTGATCATTGCCTCGCAGCTGCTCCCCGATTCGCTGCATTTACATTCGGCGCAGCATGTGTGGGCAGACCCGCTCGTGATTTTCGGGTTTCTGGCACTTTGGCTGGTGGGTATCGTGTTGACGGGTGTTTATCCGGCAACCGTATTGCTACGGGCATCGCCAGCATCGGTACTGAAAGGGCGCTTCCGATTTTCGGGCACGGAGCGGTCGTTTCGGCAATCGCTGGTTGTTGTTCAGTTTGTTATTTCGGTGATTTTATTGGTCAGTACGCTCGTCGTTTATCGGCAGACGGCCTACATGATGAGCCAGCGTCCAGGCGTACTAACTGATCAGACCGTTGTGCTCAAATCGCCCGTCAATACCAGCGATTATGCCGGTAAAATCGAGTTATTAAAGAAACGAATTGATGCGCTGGCAGGTGTATCCAACGTGACGGGTTCGGGCTCTGTGCCCGGCAAAGAAGTAGGTCAGTTTCTAGCCAATCGCCGATTCGAAGCTAGCCCCGCCGATAATAAACTCGTTGAAATGCTAAAGGTCGACTTTGACTTCATACCGACTTATGGGTTGCGATTACTAGCCGGACGCGGTTTCGACAAAACCCGCCCCGCCGACTCAACAGCGTTGGTGCTCAATGAATCGGCAGTAAAACTGTTCGGATTTACGTCCAGCGAACAGGCAATAGGTCAGAAAATAGCGTTAGAAACAACGCCCAATCAGGCCAGTGAAATTATTGGCGTGGTGAAGGATTATCATCAGCAATCACTACATCAGCCATTTACGCCAATTATGCTATTCATGGACCCGGCCTTTAGCTGGATTCCCACGAATTATTATTCGATCAAATTCCGTACAGATAACCCGCATCAATTATTGGGACAGATCGAGACCATTTGGGGATCATTGTTTCCAGAATCGTCGCTGGACTACTTCTTTCTGGATGCATTTTACGGGCAGCAATATCAGTCGGATAAACAATACGGCCTCCTGTTCAGCATCTTTTCGGCCCTCGCCATCTTTATTGCCTGCCTGGGTCTATTTGGATTAGTAACCTTCAGCGCCCAGCAACGTACCAAAGAAATTGGTGTGCGCAAAGTGCTGGGTGCATCGGTTGCCAGCATCGTAGCGCTCCTCTCCCGCGACTTCCTGAAACTGGTATTTATCGCCATCGTCTTGGCATCACCGCTGGCCTGGTGGGCCATGAACAAATGGCTCGCCGATTTCGCCTACAAAATCGACATTGAGTGGTGGATATTCGCTCTAGCGGGTTTATTAGCTGTGGGCATTGCACTTTTGACAGTCAGTTTCCAAAGCATCAAAGCAGCTTTAATGAATCCGGTGAAGTCGTTGAGAAGTGAGTGATGCGATGGCTCAAGGCTGGAGCCTTGCGCCATCGCGCACCAAGTCACAAATAATTAACAGTCAGCAGATAGCCTTTGCTGGGCGGCTGGGCGTACTACTGGGTAGTAATCTACTTTTGATTCTACCCAACTAGTTGCTTACATGAAATTTTCTGGCCCTTTTCTTTTCCTGTTGCTGGTTCTATTTTCCGCCTTTACGGATCGGGACAAGCCACAATCCAAACCCGGCGTTAAAGTCGTGATGGATGGCGTTGTCACCCGTTTGTATAAAACCTACCAGCCTCAACAACTCGATACAATTCAACAGGATTTCGTGCTTTCCTTTCTGACGAATCAGGAAAAAAAGATACTGGCAACGCAGTACTGGACGTTCCGAACCAACGTTCCGGTTGTCGTTTCGCTGATGCGGGATCAGGCGCAGAAAGTTCTTCCATTCTGGCTAAAAGACAGTGGATTTCGTAAGACTGAACTGATCGTCAAAAATGAAGAATACACCTATGAAGTTTGGCAAAGAACGTATGAAGCTGGTGTAGTGTCGTTAGGGATCAATGGATTCGATAAACACCGCCCAGTCTATTTCATCAGCGTGAAAGCTCAGCGTCCAGGCGATGCGCTACGTATCTCGCCTATTTTCCCGGCTCATCAAACATTTACTACGTTTCAAAAAGGCGCCTTTACGTACCACGATTGGAGCGATCTGACGCTTTCAGAAGTACCTGAATCCTTACGCGGCCAGACCTTGTTTCAAACGATTCGGGGTAGAGCGCGAGAGGCCCACTTAGTAGGCGCTTTCCGCCGAACCAAATTTCCGGCTACAACCCAGCCCGACCAGATCCTGCTTACCTGGAGTGGCAACCCTGCCACAACCCAGGATATCCAATGGCGAACAACCGCATCGGTACCGAATGGTAGTATCAAATACTGGCAGAAAGGCAGTCGCGATACGCTGGTTAAAGCGGCTACGCTCAATAAAATGGAAGATCGGCTCTTGCAAAATGATCGATACGCGCATCGGTTTACGACGCAGCTAACGGGACTAAAGCCTGGTAAAACCTATGACTATCAAATAGGTTCACCCAAAGGCGGCTGGTCTTCTGTGGCTTCTTTCCAGACGCAATCCACTACGAATGAGGGCTTTTCGTTTATCTGGTTTGGGGATACGCACAAATCACCTGTTTTTGGCGAGATGGCTCAACAGACACTTACCCGCCATCCCAATATTGCTTTTTACTCGATAGCAGGGGATTTAGTCAGTACGGGTTTGCACCGGGATGAGTGGGATGAATTATGGCAGTATTCGGGAACAACGTTCCAATCTAAACCGCTGTTGCCCATTCCCGGAAATCACGACAGTCAGGATGGTTTGGGCGCGTGGATGTATCAGCAGATGTTCAGTTTACCCCACAATGGCCCGAAACACCCCGAAGTGCCTGATGAGCAGACCTACGCTTTCCGCTATAAAAATGCGCTCTTCTTAATGATTGATGCGACGGCTCCCATCGAAGCACAAACGGCGTGGATTCAACAACAACTCGCTCAATCCAAAGACGATTGGAAGTTTATGTTTTTCCATTTTCCACCCTACACGTTTGAAGAAGATTACGCCGATATTCGGAAAGCCTGGGGCCCTGGGGCCCACTCATCGACCAATATCACGTAGATATGGTCATGAGCGGTCACGTGCATTATTACATGCGCTCCAAACCCATGCACGGCGGAAAAGACGTAGCAACGCCCACTCAGGGAACAATCTATACTATCTCCATCGGTATCCCCAGCGAGCACGAAATCTGGCCCGACGAACCCTACGCGGCCCTCCGTTACAAAAACGGCCCCTTTTACCAGTTGATGGATATTCAGGGCAAAAAGCTGACGTATACGGTTTATGACAAAGATGGAAAGGTAAAGGATGAACTGGTGATCTCGAAGTAGAAGCCTGTTTAAAGATTTCCTTTTATAGAAACGGCTAAGCTGCTTTTTGTCATTTCGACGCAGGAGAAATCTCGAGTTTTGTAATAGTCAAGCTTGAGATTTCTCCTGCGTCGAAATGACAAAAAGCCTCCCATTTACGCTCGGCTTAACTATTTTTAACAACCTGAAAAACAACCTTTCACGCAACTTACAACTCTACGTAAGAAACGTGAATTATGCTCACAAACTACCTCAAAATTGCTCGTCGCAATCTCTGGCACAACAAACTCTATACTGGTTTAAATGCCGGAGGGTTGGCCGTTGGTCTGACCGCTTGCCTGCTCATGTTTCTGTACGTGAAGCATGAATTTACCTACGACAGTTTTCACGCAAATACCGACCGTATCGTCCGGGTTACCACAAACCTGACAACGCCCGATGCCCCCATGTCGGTAGCTGCCTGTCCCATTTTACTGGCCAGCACCTTGAAACGGGATTACCCAGAGGTTGAAACAGCCGCCCGGTTTGAACCAGTGTCAGCAACGATTCGGTATGGGACTGAATTGCTCAATGAACCCAATGTGTACTATTCCGACCAAGAGACTTTCTCCGTGTTCACCTACCCGTTCGTCGCAGGGAATGCAGCACAGGCATTGACCGAGCCAAACACTGCGGTTGTTACGGAGAGCTTTGCCCGGAAACATGCTGGGCGAATTGACATCGTTGGCAAATCGTTCTTGTGCAATAAAAAACTGTATCGGATCACGGGTGTTATGGCCGATTTACCGTCGAATGCCGACATGAAAATCAACGCATTGTTAGCAAAGGATTTCACGACGTCCACCACCTGGCTAGGCGAAGATTTCCCTACGTACACGTTCGTTTTGTTTCGGCAAACGCCCGATTTAAACGCCTTCGAAAAGAAACTGGCCTTACTCAGCAAACGAGATATTCAACCGGAATTCAAGAAAATGGGTGCCGAGGGTTACGCGGTTGTTTTCCAGACAGAGTTGCTAAAAGACGTACACTTTAGTCAGGGAAAAATGGCCGATATGCCGAAGGGCAATAAACAATATGGGTACCTGTTTCTGTTCCTGGCCGTTTTTGTACTGGCAATTGCGTTGCTCAACTATATCAATCTGTTGACGGCCAGAGCCACTGGACGAGCTAAGGAAGTGGGCGTTCGAAAAGCCAGTGGCGCGTTACGTCAACAGTTAGTTGTCCAGTTTTTGTTTGAGTCGTTTCTGTTGAGTTTGCTATCAGTTGTTTTGGCGATAGCCTTGCTCGAAGTGAGTCTCCCGTTTTTCAACGACCTGCTTCAAATTCAGCTCGACATTTCCTGGCGCGAGGGACTTTTGATGGCCGCAATTGCCGGAACCTGCACTACCTTGCTTGGTGGCCTGTACCCGGCATTCGCCTTATCTGGCTATAACACGGCGACGGTATTGCGCAGACAATCAGTAAGCTTGGGGCGAGGAATCGGGCTTCGGCAAGCGATAACGGTATTCCAGTTTGTGCTGGCGGTAGGCATGATTGTGGGCGTACTCGTGGCACACAATCAGATGAATTACCTGCAACACCTTGATCTGGGGTTCACCAAAGAGCAGGTGTTGACGGTACACCTCCCCGACGATTCGCTGGCCAGAACTTCTGGGTATGCACTCGCCAATACGTTGCGCCAACGAACTGAAATCAAGGATGCATCGCTTGGCTCAGGCATTCAACCCGACGCCTTTCTGGCTACAGGAACAACCTTTTTTCAATCGGCAGGTAAAAAACGGGAAATTATGGGCAGTTACTTATCTATTGATGAGCGTTTCCTACCGTTGATGCACATGAAACTGGCAAGTGGCCGGAACGTTACTGCATCAGAAGCCGATAAAAACGGCGCATTTCTGGTCAACGAAGCCTTTGTGAAGCAGGCAGGTTGGCAACAGGCCATTGGGCAACCGATGGAAGGATTTATGCACAAGGGCAAGGTTGTTGGCGTGGTTAAGAACTTCAACTATCGTTCCCTGCACACCGCCGTTGAACCATTAATATTGATTTTCAATACGTTTCCACCGGCCAACCTGACACTAAAAATGAAGCCGAAGCATTTGCCATTGGTACAAGCCTCCTGGAAGCAACACTATCCAAACTCTCCTTTCGACTACACGTTTATGGACGCGTCCTTTGATGCCCAATATCGAAAAGATAAGCTCATGATGACTCTATTTAATGGGTTTGCGTTGCTGACCATTCTGGTTTCCTGCCTAGGCCTATTCGGTTTGGCGACTTACTCCGCTGAGCAACGTACTAAAGAAATCGGCGTCCGCAAAGTATTGGGTGCCAGCGTCATGAGCATCGTAACACTGCTATCGAAAGACGTATTGAAACTGGTCTTGATCGCCATCGTCATTGCCTCTCCCCTGGCCTGGTACGCCATGAACCAATGGCTCGCCGACTTCGCCTATAAAATTGACATAGCGTGGTGGATGTTTGCTTTAGCGGGTTTTGTGGCAGTAAGTATTGCATTGCTGACGGTTAGTTTCCAGAGTGTAAAAGCCGCCTTGATGAATCCGGTGAGGAGTTTGCGGAGTGAGTAGTCTTTGTTTTTTTGGATGTTAGCGGCAAGTAAAAAGATGCCTCAACCATAAACACAGACACCATTCAGTATGTCGAATAAACTCGAGTCCTATTATTATGAGGCAAAGGGCAACAAATGGTATCACTACTTTGCCGTTTTTTGTCGCCTGGCTTTGGCTGTTGCCTGGGTAATTTCAGGCTATGTGAAAATTTCAGGGGAACGCTTTGCCGCTGGCTTATCCCATAATCACCCATTGGGACAATATTTTGATGCGTTACTGAATACCGGTTACTACTATACATTTATTGGGATTGGGCAAGTAATCGTTGCCATCCTATTACTCATTCCGAGGACTGCGCTTATTGGTGCTATTAGCAGCTTCCCGATTATCCTTAATATTTGTGTGCTCACCTATTCCGTTCGGTTTGAAGGCACTCGTGCAGCAACATTTATGCTATTGGCCAATTTATTTTTATTGTGTTGGGACTATGATCGTCTAAAATCTATTCTACCATTCCAAGCTAACGTAATGAAAGAAAACCCCTTAAAAAGCAAATTTCCATTTCTGTTTTTTGGCGGTGTCGTGGCAACGCTTGCAGCGGTTATCGTTTTAAACAATATCATGTACGACATCAGACCAGGCAACTCCCCAGCGGAATGCTGGAATGGATGTCCTGGCAATAGCGATCCAAAAGCTTGTGAAGAATTTTGTGATTGTATTCATAACAAGGGCAAACCGCTTGGCAAATGTTTAGAAGCATATGATAAAGGCAGTAGAAAAAGATAAGAAAGATAGTTAGTTAGAAGACGACACTTGACAAATAGACTGTCGCTAATATCGTATTGGCAGCGCAATCATTATGGAACCATCTGCTATTATTTATTCATACAGAAATTCACTCCCCTCAGAGGCTCTTCATGACCTGAAACAATACTTCGCCTTCAAGCTAAAAAAACTTTCTGAGGACATAATAGCAGATGAGAATTTAGGTTTTAGAAATTCAGTCACTGAAGCATTACTAAATGACTTTTCATTGGCAGACATCAAACTAGTTCGTGAGTTGTTTCATGCCGAACTGGATTGCGAACGTACTATTTGGCGCCACGACAATTTATATCAGCTTTCTTTCTACTTGTACTCATTAGGACAAATGGAAGATGCTTTTCTATTGTATGAGGCAAAATACGGCTTGGGACACATGGACGCCAGCACAATGCAGGACCGTTATTCCATTACAGTGGGTCATGAGCCCAATGAAGTAATTAAATATGTTAAAAGTCGTTTTCAGGATGCTCCAGACTTAAAGAATGATTATCCCCAGTTGGTAGACGAACTACAAAGCATTATTGATGATCCGGACTATGAGAGCATAGCAGACTATTCAAAATTCATTCGTGGATACTTTTTAGGGCATAGCAATATAGCGGGTAGCGGAACGCTGCATTAATTTTTGTAAGAAGAATTTGATTCCACTCACACCTCAAAATGCCAACTCCCAAACCTATATCCCAAACAGTTTCCATAAACGCATCGGCATCCACGGTTTGGCGGCACTTAACGATGCCCGACTTGATGAAACAATGGATGCTGGACACCGACATGGTGATTGACATCATCACCGATTGGAAAGCGGGAAGTCCAATCAGGATGAAGGGAACCATGCACGGCATAGCCTTTGAAAATACAGGAACCATTTTAATCTACGACCCCGATAAGACATTCCAATACAGCCATTTAAGCTCGCTATCACACCTGCCCGATGCGCCCGAAAATCATTGCGTGCTGACCTTTACCCTGACTTCTATTGGGCATCTAACCCAATTAACCCTGACCATCACCAACTTCCCGACAGACGCTATTTTCAGGCACCTTGATTTTTACTGGCGCACGGCAATTGAATTGTTGAAAGAAGCCGTAGAGAAAGACACGATTGTGGCAAACGCTTAAGACCTTGAATCAAAAAATATTTATCAAGGAAATCGACAAAACTTCTTTTCATACGTTTATATACTTAGGACTCTCGCTTGGAGCCGTGCCACGGTTCTTCGTGACGCTTAATTAAACCGTGGCACGGCTCCAAGCGAGAGTCCTACTACTAAAAACACTCACGTATGAACCTGTTACGCTTAACCATACTGCTTCTGCTTGTCTGCGTCTCGTTGACTTCATTTACGTCCAGGGCCGACGATCCAGATGCGCTTTTGGGCAAATGGCTTAGTTCAAAAAAGAGAAATCAGGTTCAGATTTTTAAGCAGGGAAACAAATATTATGGTAAGCTGGTCTGGATGCTGGAACCCAACGAACCGGAAAGTGGGAAGCCAAAAGTCGATAAGGAAAACCCAGACGAAAAGCTACGGAATCGTCCACTTATGCAATTGGTATTGCTAACGAATCTGACCTATAAAGGCAACAATCTCTGGGGCGACGGGGAGATTTATAACCCCGAAGATGGCAAGACCTATAGTTGTGAGGTATCGCTCAAAGGCCCAAACGCGATTGATTTGCGCGGCTATGTAATGGGACTAAGTTTTCTGGGCAAATCCAAAACCTGGACACGTGTGCAGTAGTACCGACCGGCACTACAATTACTCAACAATCCAGCGCGACAGATGATTGTATCGGGCTTCTAATACAATCTTGAAAAAACCCTTCGGGAAAGTAGCTACATCGATGGTAGCTGTTTCGGCTTTTACGGGGACTTCAGCCAGTAGTCTGTAATCGTCCCGCTTACCTTCTTCAAAGTGATTAGTCGTAGAGACCCAGATCTTCACAGTCCCCTCCGGTTCTACTGCTTTCCAATTCAGAGCAATCTTACTGCCTTCTTTTTTAACGGCTGGCTCTACAATGGAGAGTTTTCCGGTTAAGGGAACCCCATCAAGCTCAAAAGCCTGTTCTTTCGGAATCGTCAGTTGGAGATGTCGGGCCATTGTTGGCATGATGTCGACAATGGCGGGCGTATTCGTTTTAAACTGACCATTAAGGTCTTTGGCATTCGTCACAATCCAGGTAGATCGCTCCCGATCTGATTGTCCGCCGTGGTTTTTACCCGTCTCAATCGTTCGACCGTGGTCGGTAGTGATAAAGAGCTGCCAGTCTTCGTTATACGTTTTCTGACGATATTGAATGGCTTTCCATAGACGGCCCATTTGCCCATCCATGATATTGACAGCTTTATAGAACTGCTCACTGTCGCCATACTTATGGCCCATATCATCGGTATATTCCAGATAGACCCACGATAAATCCGGGCTTTCATTTTGAATATATTGGGTGGCTTCGTCAACTACTTTCTCGTCAATCTGATGAATATACTCCGACTCTTTATCGTGGCGATAAACTAAGGTATCATGCTCAAGTCCATCAAAGGAGTAATCAATTCGGAGGTGACCCGTTTGCGGCAAATTTTCGCCAACCAGCTTCGTCCGATTGTCGAGCCAGGTCGAAAATACGGCACTTTTCCTGGCTGGATATTGACTCTCGAAGAAGCGAAAAATTGTCCAGTACTGGTAGTTTGGGGCTTTTATGCTGTTGTCCCAGACATTGTGCTTGTTCACCCAGGTACCCGTAAGCAAACTGTTATAACCAACTGCCGAAATGGTTGGTGTTTGTGAATAGGTGTTTTTTTGGCCGCCGACATACGCTCGTGCGTAGCCTCCTTCTTTGGCAATTGCTTTAAGGTTTGGCGTGGGTTGTTTTTCAATAACATCCGCCGGAATCCCATCAACAATAACGAACAGGGCTTTTTTCGGTTTCGCCTGTCCCCAAGTGTAGGTGAGAGTCAGACAAGAGCCAATTGACAAGAGCAGCGTAAATGTGTATTTCATATAGCTATTTTCCACAGACTGAGGATATGAAGACTAAAATCCTGTCTTATCCTGTTAATCCTGTCAAAAGTAGAGCTTGTTGTAAACACCTGCGAACAACAGCTCAAAATTTCACAACTTCATAATACGCCTTTTTGGGTTTCAGGTTGGTGTCGAACAGCAAAGGATAGTTTTTACGACCCGCTACCGGATGCGTATCAAGCCAGGAATGTTTATCCGAGACGTTCCAGAATGTTACACCCGTAATCACCTTTTTCTTTTCGCGAAAAATCCGGAAGACATTACGGTACTGCTCTTCCTGTTTCTGCGCCATCTCTGGTGTGAACACATCCGACTCATCGGGTCGTTTGTCACGTCGGCCACCCTGCTCTGCCGGATAGACCGATACGTCTAGCTCAGTTATCTGTACCTTAAGTCCCAGCGAAGAAAATTTATCAATCGCAGCTTCCAAAGCGAGTTCGCCCGGTTCATAAATCGACCAGTGACCTTGCAGGCCTACACCATGAATAGGCACTTTCGCGTCAATTAACTTCTTCAGTAGCTGATAGATTCGATCGCGTTTACTGGGGCGCTCAGTGTTGTAATCGTTGTAAACAAGTTGCGCGTTGGGATCAGCTTCGTGCGCGTACTCAAACGCTTTGGCAATGAACTCCTCTCCACATAGTTGAGACCAGGGAGAATCCCGAAGAAACTTCTGAGCATTATCGTCAATGGCTTCATTCACGACATCCCACTGATAAATTTTGCCTTTATAACGTGTAACAACTTCAGTAATGTGGTCTTTCAGCCGCTTTAGCAATACCTCTTTCGATACTGTTTTACCCTCAGTATCAGTGAACAACCATTTTGGCGTTTGCTGATGCCAGCACAGATTATGTCCACGCATTTTCAGGCCATGTTTTTGCGCAAAGTCAACAATGGCATCAGCGTCTTTCCAATAGTAGGTATTTTCTTCGGGGTGAATCGGCCCCATTTTCATTGCATTCTCTGCCGTCAGACTGTTGAACTGACGCAGAATCAAATCGGCTTCCGGGCCAACCAGATTACGCGGGCCAACTGCTACACCAATTGGGAAATAGGCCTTATAAGCGTCTTTGAGCGTTGGCTCGACTAATTGAGGTTTTAAGGCTGAACCAAGTAGCAGCGTAGCACCTAAAAGCGAGGAATAGATGAAGCGTTGATTCATAATCGTTGGTTTGTGGTAACAAGTATGGTGTGATGTCAGTTTCTCAAAACTGACATCACACCAAGCAAAGAATCGCCCTCTTTAAAATCCAATCGAATTTCCACCATCTACCGGCAACGAAGCGCCGGTGATGTATTTTGCAGCCTCAGATGCTAGAAAGACAGCGGCCCAACCGATGTCTTCGGGTTGGCCGAATTTTCCCATCGGCGTCCGACGCATGGCGCGGGCGAAACGGTCGGGATCGCCACCCATTGCGGTTTTGCTCATGGCAGTTTCGATGAAACCGGGCGCAATGGCATTGACCCGAACGCCGTTGCCAGAAAACTCCGACGCCAATACTTTCACCATACCTTCAACGCCCGATTTAGACGCGGCATACGCAGCTACCCGATCAATACCGTAGTAGGCAGCCATCGACGAAATCATAATAATGGAACCGCGTTGACGAGCCATCATCCGTTGCGCACAGGCACGGGTCAGGCTGAAAACGGAGTTCAAGTTGGTATGCACGATTCGATCAAAATCCTCATCGGTGACTTCCAAAGCAGGCTTTTTCATGTTGATTCCGGCATTGTTAACCAGAATATCGATTGGGCCATAGGTAGTTTCAATACGTTCGACCAGGCCGTTTAACAAAGCTCGCTCTGTCACATCATTGACCATATAATGCGCTCGCTCGCCCAGGGTTGCGATGGCTTCCTGAAGAGGTTGCTCCCGCCGACCAGTTATGACAACACTGCCCCCGGCCTGTACCATACAACGGGCAATATCAAAGCCGATACCGCTACCGCCACCTGTGATCAGCGCCAGTTTACCTTCGAGCGAAAAAACGGAATAATTAGGTGACAACTGACCGTCTACCTGGGTATTTTGTACTTGTTCCACTAGCGTAATTTATAAATTTCGGATAATCGTTTAACATCATCCAACGTCCGATCGGGTTTCTGAAAAGGAGCCGGAATGGGCTGTTTGGAATAGGTCTGGAGATAAAGAATCCAGGAATCGCGCCACCAGATGGCTTCGGTATGTTGAGTCGCCAGGCGGCCTGTAACGTCGGCAAAAATTTCAGGATCGATGGCAGGTTTAACCTGCGCCCACTGCTGCTGCATCCACTTGACCGAATCGGCACCGGTGTAGAAACGGGTGCAAAGTTCATTCCAGAGCGTTCGACCAGAACTTAGTTTCTTTGTCCACGGCACATGATGAAACCAAAGCAGATAAGGCAGCGGACAGGTTTCGGGGTTATTCCACTGTTTCTGTACTTCTGGCCGGTATTGCGCCAATGCATCGCTGCCTGTAGCCGTCCGGTCGAAGCCGAGCCCGATGGAGTCTGCCCGGTGGTAATAGATGGCTGTCCAATCTGGGCGGGCGCTTTTTTCCTGCCAGGGTTCGGGGGCAAAGTGTACACCCGACCAGGGGCGCGACAAGCCGATGGGCGTGTTATAATCGACGTAAATCTCCCTCGATTTCAGCATCAAGTCCGTAATGGTCTTTACCGCTTTTGGCTCGCTTGTGAGCGTCATCTTCACCCATTCATTCGCAATAGCTTCTGATGATAACGTATGATCCCACGCCAGTCGCCCGTAGGCATACCAGTTAGCTTGTGCCATCGGGTTGCCGGTCCAGTTTCGGTCAGAACCCGTATTAGCTACGCCCGCAATGGCAGTCATGGTGTATTTGTGCAGACTACCATCAATAACACTGGCCACTGTTGAGCCTTTACCATTTATGTAGGTATCCGATTCCAGGCATTCCTTAAAAATCGGCGCTTCATACACCCAATGGGTCGCAAAGCCCGTGTACTCCTGCGTAATCTGAAACTCCATCGACAGGGGTGTTTTGGGCATATTTCCAAACAAGGGCGAGAACGGCTCACGCGGCTGAAAATCAATTGGGCCGTTCTTTACCTGCACAATCACCTTCTTGTCGAATTTGCCATCCAGAGGAGTAAATTCTTCGTGAGCCGCCTTGAACCGGTCAGCTTTAGGGTCGGCTTTGTAGACAAAAGCACGCCACATCACGATGCCATCATACGGTGCGAGAGCTTCGGCCAGCATGTTGGCTCCATCGGCATGAGTACGTCCATAATCCTGCGGACCGGGTTCACCTTCTGAGTTTGCTTTAACCAGAAAACCACCGAAATCGGGGATAGCTTTGTAAATCTCTTTAGTTTTATCAGTCCACCATTTCCGTACGTCTGGGTCGAGGGGATCGGCAGTTTTCAGGCCACCAATCGTTTTGGGAGCCGGAAAGTAAACCGACAAATAAACTCGAATTCCATAATCACGAAAGACATTTGCCAGGGCAGCTACTTTCTGAATGTATTCATCAGTCAGAAATCGGGCGCTGGCATTTACATTATTGACCACGGTGCCGTTAATCCCGATAGACGCATTGGCGCGGGCGTAATCATGATAGCGCGGGTCAACCGTTGCGGGCAGCTCGTACCATTTCCAGAGGGTTCCACCAGCGTAACCGCGCTCAATCGTTCCGTTGGTATTATCCCAGTGATTGAGTAGTCGATAACGGATTTTGGGGATGCTGTTATAAGGAAGCTTCGTCAGTAATTGGCCTGTTTGTATATGCCTCAGTAAGGCAAATGTCCCATACAATACTCCTACGCCTTTATTGGCCAGGATAAAGATATTGCCACTTTTGGACATCATATAGCCTTCATCGCCATACTTAATATGGTTGCTAAAACCCTGATGTTCATTTAGGTAGACTCCGCCTGTTTTCTTGCCAAGATCGGTAATGATCGGTACCGACTTACCCAATAGTCCCTGCAATCCAACCTGTAATTCCTGGGCTGCATTCATCAAAATCGGGCTTTGATTACTTACTGCAATAAACTGGAACGACCGGGCATACTCCTCTCGTTTGGCTACGTCTTTTATGAGATCGTATTTTAGCCAAAGGCGGTAACCGTCATCAGCATGAGTTTTATTAACAAGAAGGAGCAAAACCACCAGCCAACCAATATTTCTATTTATACGTCGAGATCGAATCATATTGAAGTTTGTATTAGCCCGCGGTTTTAACCGTGGGTATCAAAGGCCAAATCGGCAAATATCTCGTAACCGTTTTAACGGTTTGCTTTCTGATAAACCGTTAAAACGGTTACGAACATCAGTTCGACGTCACACAAGACCCACAGTTTAAACTGTGGGCTAATAGCTAAAACACGAACTTCGACATGCTAGCCTAATGACCGTTCAATGCCTATTTCCAGGCCCCGTAACTCAGCCAACCCTCGCAATCGACCAATAGCCGAATAACCGGGGTAAGTCTTCTTGTGCAAATCATCGAGCATCTGATGGCCGTGATCAGGACGCATGGGAATCGAAATTTCACCAACGCCTGCTTTTTCACGTAGCTGCTGTTCCAGTACAATTTCTTTCACGACGGCGTACATATCGACATCGCCCGCCAGGTGGTCGGCTTCATGGAAATTACGGGGCCGGTCAGCGATTCCGGAGTCTTCGCGTTTCGTCGTACGCAGGTGAATGAAATGAATGCGTTCACCCAAACGACGAATCATGCCCGGCAAGTCATTATCAGGCCGAATTCCTAATGAGCCCGTGCAGAATGTAATGCCATTAGCTATTACATCGCAGGCAGACATCAACTGCGCTAAATCAGCTTCGGTACTAACTATCCGGGGAAGTCCTAACAATGGATACGGTGGATCATCGGGGTGAATGCACAGATTGATGCCTGTTTCCTGCGCAATGGGAGCCACTTGCTGGATAAAATAATATAGATTTTCCCGAAGCTCAGCGTCGCAAATGGCTGCGTATTCATTCAGTAATCCCTGAAATGTGTCGAGCGAAAACGCTTCTTCGGAACCTGGTAAACCCAACAGAACTATGTTTGAGAGTTCAGTTATCTGATCAGCGGTCATACGGCTGAACTTCTGTTTGGCCGATTCGATAATTTCGGATTCGTAGTCAATTTCAGCACCGGGGCGTTTGAGAATGCACAAATCGAAAACGGCGAAGTCCTCCCAAACGAATCGGAGCGCCCGTGATCCGTCGGGCATTTCGTAATTGAGGTTCGTGCGCGACCAATCGAGTACCGGCATGAAATTGTAGCAGACTGTTTTAATACCACAAGCTGCCAGATTCCGAATCGATTGTTTGTAATTCTCAATATAACCAGCGCGAGTAGGCCGACCTTTTTTGATGTCTTCATGGACAGGCAGACTTTCAACTACAGCCCAGTGCAAGGGTGAATACCGTTGATTGTCTGCTTCAATAAGCTGTTTACGCTCCTTAATGGCCTCAATTGTCCATAACTCGCCCACCGGAATCTGGTGAAGCGCTGTAACAACGCCCGTACAACCGGCCTGCCGAATATCCATCAACGAAACCGGATCGTTCGGCCCGAACCACCGCATGGTTTGTAACATTCCCATAATTTATACATTGAACTAGCTTTTGTCATGCTGACGAAGGAAGCATGACAAAAACGAATAGTACTATTTCTTTGGCTTAAATTGTTTATTCGCAAACTCCAGAAACACAGGCCAGTCGAGCGAATCGACGTGGCCACCTTCGTGGTTTCGGAAAGCCAGTTCGCCGTCGATTAGCGAAACATCGGGCGTGGGCATCTCTGTGGTTCCTACGCCTTTTTTACCCAGTAAGGTATAGACCGGACTAGCACCGACGCAGGCCAGAAATTCGCCTTTTGGATCAGCCCAACTATCTTTGGTACCGCCTGTAATGAACAGCGGACGGGGCGCAATGAGTGTCATCAATTCGTGCGCATCAACTGGCATTGCGGCCCAATTGCCACCGTATTTCAGAAAATTACCCGCCATCCAGTGATACTCGCCTGAACCAGCTACGTTGTCAATCGTTTCGCCCCAGCTTCGTTTTTCCAGAGAAGCACCTAACGAGCCAGAGCAGCTTGCGAAAACAATAGCCCAGCGTGGGTCAAGAGCTCCGGCCAGCAGAGCCGTCTTGCCCCAGCGCGAATGCCCTTGAACACCAATCTGTTTAGCATTGATCGTATTGTCTTTCTCAAAATAATCGAGGACGCGACTCAGCCCCCAGCTCCAGGCAGCCAACACTCCCCATTCTTCAGGCTGGCGGTCTTTCCCTCCGTTCATCAGGCCAATAATTCCTTCAGGCAAACCCGCTCCGTTGTCTGCCTGAATAGCTCCGGTATTCAATAACGCAACAGCCCAACCCGCATCAATCAGTTTCTCGATGTTTGCCACAGGCTGCGGAAACGATCCCCAAACGATCACCATCATTGGCAACTTGCCCGATGCATTCACTGGCCTGTAGTAAGTAACGGGAATGCTTGGCGTAGCAGCAGGGTATCGGGAATTATCAATACTACCAACTATCATTTTTCGGAGCGCTTTCCCATTCAATACTGTACTATCGACTCCCGAAGGTGCAAACGTCACCTTTGGTGTATTCGTGGGTATTTTTCCGTAAATCTCCGTCAGATAATCGTTCAGAATTTCGGGGCGACGCTGCTTCCACCACATAGCTGCCGTTGTTACAGGCTTGCCATTTTTCAATACCAGTGGATCAGTGAGTTTGTACTCGTTCGCTTTAGCCTCATCATAATTCGTCCAGTTACCCCAACCCGACCGAACGTGCGTGTTTCCGGCTTCGTCGTACCAATTATTTGTCCCTTCTTTGGCTTTGAGATGCGTAGGTCGTTTAGGGTCGTCGGCCGGTGGCGGTAGTGTTGGCAGCTTCAGATTGAGCTTGTCCATCATCTTCTGCCAATCTTCCTGACTGGCCGTCCGAACTTTATTCATGTAAGCCGTCCGCTCCTCCGGCGACATTTTCTGAAGATTGGGAGCTTGGGCGTTGGTGTTCGAAATAGAAAAACCAACAATCACACATACCCAAACTAGTAATCGGCAGGACTGATTAGATGACATGATAGTTCTCATTTATCTTAACTAATTGGTAGTTCCCTTAGGGGAGAAATGGTTGTAGAAAAGCCCGACAAATTTCATGTACTCATTCCTTGGCCTGTGTCCTCACAGGCCATTCGAACCGGAGGAAAGCTGGCTGACGCGCGAATGGCTATACTTTAGCTTTTACCCGGCTGAAAACGAAAATATAAAGCATCGTCCAGGCTACTAAATAGGCAAAGCCAGCGATGTAGAAAATGATATAGTACCCTTCCGACAGGCTTCCCAGTGCTTTGTAATGATCCAGAATCCGGCCGACGAGCAGCGGAAAAACGGCCCCGCCCAATGTCCCGGCCATCGTTCCTAAACCCACTACCCGACTCAATACCTGTTTTGGAAACTGGTCGGCAGCTACGGTAAAAATATTAGCTGACCAAGCCTGGTGAGCCGCTACCGCCAACGATAAAATGGCAATAACGGGCCACATACTACCCATTTGGCTGATGGCCATAACCGGTGTTATACAGATCGCAAACAGAGCCATTGCCCATTGACGCGCCCGTGTTGGGTGCCAGCCTTTCTGAATCAAAGTAGACGACAACCAGCCACCACCAACACTGCCGATGGTTGCCGCCAGATAAATGACGATCAGCGGAGCGCCTAACTTTTTCAGATCAAGGTGATAGATGTTCGATAAATAGGAAGGTAGCCAGAATAGAAAAAACCACCAGATAGGATCAGTGAGCAGTTTGCCACTCATGAATCCCCAAATGGCTTTATTGGCGAAAATCGGATAGCGTGTTGTTGTGCTATCAGCGATGAGATCGGTTGCAGCGGCATCACCGGCAACTGATGGTTCAACGGTAGGCTCGCCAGTAATGTGAGCCAGCTCTGCCGCACTAACCCGTTTGTGTCGAGCGGGAACTTCATAATAAAACCACCAGGCAACAATCCACAGAAAACCCAGCGCACCAGTCGCGATAAAGGTCATTTGCCACCCGGCCAGGAGTGCCAACGGGGGCACAATTGCCGGGGCTACTACTGCCCCAATATTTGCTCCCGAGTTGAAAATACCAACCGCCAGCGCCCGCTCTTTTTGCGGAAACCATTCCGCCACTGTCTTAATCGACGCCGGAAAATTCCCTGCTTCGCCAATACCCAGCAGTCCACGGGCAATCATGAATCCAGTTGTACCGCCTGCCAGGGCATGGCCCATTGCCGCCAAACTCCATACCAGAATAGCCCCGATGTAGCCAATTTTAGTACCAATCCGGTCGATGATATACCCTGCCAGGAGGGTACTGGCCCCGTAGAAAAAGGTAAAAACGGTTACGATGTCGCCGTAGTCGGTTTCGGTCCAGTTAAATTCTTTTTCCAGAATTGGCTTTAACAGGCTCATCACCTGCCGATCGAGGTAGTTGATGGTCGTTGCAAAAAAGAGGAGTCCAACAATTATCCAGCGATAATTGCTTGAGGTTGGCGCACCGCCCAATGGACTAAGGGGCCTGGCAGCTACAGAAGTAGGTTTTGTTGTCAATGGAAAAATCGATAGGTGAGTGTTGATAAAACACGACTATCCTGATTAGTTACTGCTCAGTTTTTTGTGACAGGATTAACAGGATAAAACAGGATTTTAAAAAGGCAGTATAAATCCAGTTTTATCCTGTTAGTCCTGTCACAAAAACTTATCTACACAAAAAACGGTACGTCCTTCGGAGCGTACTTCTTCATGCCTTCTTCATTAATTTCCACGCCAATACCCGGCTTGTTGGATAGCGGGATGAACCCTTTTTCCACCATAGGCCCATCGAAGGTGACGATTTCCTTGAACATGGGTTCTTCGTGGAAATAAATCTGCCATTCCAGGATCAGGAAGTTCGGTACTGAGGCACAGACATGACTCGATGCCATCGCACCCAGATACGAGGCTACCATGTGAGGAGCAAACGGTACATAATATAAGTTGGCCAGGTTGGCAATCCGTTGGGCCTCACCTAATCCACCTGCTTTTTGCAAATCGGGCATAATAATATCGACAGCACCTATTTCGAGGAGTTTGCGGAATCCGTGCGCCAGATAATGGTTCTCCCCCGCACAGATAGGCGTATTCGACGCTTCCCGAATTTGCCTGTACGCTTCCGGATTTTCGGCCGGAATGGGTTCTTCCAGAAACAGCAAGTTCAAGGGTTCCATCATTTTGGCCACTCGCCGACCCGTTGTTACATCGTACCGGCCATGCATATCGACGCAGATGTCAACCTTAGGTCCGACAGCTTTACGGACACCGGCAATCTGATTGTACATCCGTTCCAATTCGCCCTGGCTGGCTGTCCAGTTGTAAGCATCGTATTTGTTGGGGTCGTTGCGTTCGTCGATGTCGTATTTCACGGCATTGAAACCCATATCGACGGCTTTTTTGGCGCTTTTACCAAAGGCATCGGGACTGGTATCCGTTTCACGATAGGCTCCAGTGTCGCAGTAAACCCGAATTTTGTCCCGGAATTTCCCGCCCAGCAATTGATACACGGGCATACCGAGTGCTTTCCCGGTCAAGTCCCAAAGCGCCGTTTCGATAGCGGACAGCACAGAGATGTAAATCCCCGCTTGGGCACCCTCGAAAAAGCCGGACTTCCGAACATCTTCAAATAGTCGATTCACATTGAGCGGGCTCTTCCCTTTAATCCGCTCACCCATTAATTTCACCAGGTGGTACGTTCCAACCGATGCATCGACGGCTTCACCGCAGCCCCAGATTCCCTGATTCGTGTGAATCTTCACGAACAGGCTATGCCCATTGCGGATGTAGCCACATTTGATATCGGTAATTTTCAGGTCGGAGGGCGCGGAAGATTGTGGCGCATGATGAACCGCTGTTTCCAGCCCTTCCCCGAAACTGGCCAACGCACTGGCACTAAAAACACCAGCTAAGGCACTCTTAGTCAAAAAAGAACGACGAGATGTTGTCATAACTTAGGAAGGAAAGTTTTAGGACTTGTGTTAAGCGTAGTCTCAGACTACGCTCAACTTAGGCAACTGTGTTTAATAAAAATTACCAGGTACGCGTTTTGAGGTAATCCTGAATTTGCTCTTTCGGAACAGGCAGTTCGCTAACGTGGTCGTTGAGCCATTTCGAGAAATCCTTTTCTATATCATCCGACCAGCGCGAGTCAATCTGGCCTGGTGTATATTTCTGCTCTCGCAGTCGCAAGTGACCGAACATGTCACGCAAGCGAATGATCTCCGATGTTTTTACCACTTTTTCGGCCAGATGGGGCGGAATAAACGCAACACCACCATCACGACCCAATACCACATCGCCCGGCATTACCATCACTTTACCGATGCGCGTCGGGCGATTGATTCCCACCAATGTTGTATTCAGATCGCCCTCAGGATTGTGGTGCGAAGGGTGATAGCTTCTGAAATAAGACGTAAACCCGCCAATTTCTTTCAATCCGGCCACATCCCGAACTGCACCTTCATAGACAATACCATTACCCGTTTTAGCATAAATTGAATTGCCCAGATTATCGCCAATAGTCGGTCCGTCTTCGTGCATGCCAAACTGGTCGACCACATATACATCGCCCTTAACAAGCATATCGATTGGCCAGGCATTCTGCGATTTCACACGGCCATCTTTTGTATGTCCTTTTTCATCCGTAACCCGGTGTACATCCGGGCGACCGGGCATAAATGTAGCGGTGAGGGCACGGCCTACCAGTACGCTATCGGGGTTGATCGTCTGCCAGTCACCGGCAAACTGGTATCGGTATTTTTCGCCCTTCATAACGGCCCAGGCTTCTTCGTGCGTCACCAGTTTCATGCGTTTTAAAATAGCATCCGGTACTTTGGGACGTCCATCGGGGAAGCGTTCACCTTTCCAGTCGGGCGTCAGGAAGATAAGCTCTTCCTTTGAAATTTGCTGTGCAACCGATACCGAATTCAGGCCAGTCAGCAACAGCCCAACCGCCAGTACAATTACCTGTTTCATGGACAATGAAAAGAAATTTAAGAGTTTGGTAGTTGATTGATAAGTAGCCTAATTAGCAGTTCTACCCGGGCAAACACATGAAATTATATTAATGAAAAATCCTTTATGCAACTAGTCAATTTGTTGCATAAAACATTCTCCCTCTACCAGCCCACAGGAAGGTTATTTTATGCAACAAGCCATTTTTTTAGCTTATTTTTAATTTTTAAAAACTACATATCCTTTGTGTAGCCATCATCCCAAAATCTATCTCTCATAAGTAAAGGAGCCCATTCTGTTGGCTTATAGTACCCGCAACGGAAACTCCCCCAAACAAACTTTCTTAATGAGTAAAAATCCCGCTCTCCACTTTTTGTTTCCCTTCCTTTTTGTTCTATCCCTTGGGCTTACATATGCTCAGACACTACGTCCACCTGCTTACCCGCTCATTACGCATGACCCTTATTTCAGTGTCTGGAGTATGACGGATAAACTCACTGATTCGCCAACGCGCCACTGGACGGGCAAACCTCAATCATTGGAAGGCATTGTACGAGTCGATGGCAAAGCATATCAGTTTCTGGGAGCCGTACCAACTACTTACGAACCGATTCTTCCAACTGGTGAAGTGCAGGCCTATACTGCCCAATACACCACGACTAAACCAAATGCGGGTTGGGAAAAATCAGATTTCAACGCCAGCGGCTGGAAATCTGGGCCAGGACCGTTTGGCGATACGCCTGACGCCAAAACGAAATGGGTAAATAGTGACAATGCGGCTATGAAAGATGGGATCTATTACCGTCGGGAGTTTACGTATGATGGCAAAGCTGATCCATCGAAACTATTGTTGTCCATCAATCATGACGACGATGTAGTCGTTTATCTAAACGGCATCAAGATTTTAGATAAGCCCGATTATGTCAACGAATATATTTATCTGCCCTTCCCCGTGGCTGGTCAGAAAGCATTGCAGAAAGGCAAAAACGTACTAGCCGTGCATTGCGTGAGTCCACGAGGTGGCTCATTTATCGATGTGGGTATTGTCAACCCGGTTACGACATCATCAATTACAACCGCAACCCAAACGGGTGTAACGGTATCGGCTACGCAAACTAATTATATGTTCACGGCTGGCCCTGTCAGTCTGGCCGTCACGTTTATGTCACCCCTCCTACTTGAAGAACTGGAAGTAGCCGCAAGACCCATTACATATGTTACGTTCGAGGTTCGGTCGCAGGATCGCAAGTCGCATTCGGTGCAGGTTTATCTGAGTGAATCCGGCACCTTGGCAACGAATACGATTGGGCAGGAAGTGGTGATGAAAGCGGGGCAGGCTCCTGGCCTAATTTACCAAACTGTTGGTACTGAAGCGCAATCTCTACTGGCAAAGAAAGGCGACAATGTGCGTATTGACTGGGGTTACGCGTATCTGGCGACCCCGCAGGAAAAAGGTAACCAGACGGGCAATGGTATGGCGCCGGGTTTGAAACAGGCATTTTTGACAACTGGCCAACTCCCCACCGACAACAAAGCAGCCGTACCAGCGAACAAACCCAGGGCAGCCGTTGACGTAGCCGTTGCCAGCGTTCTCGACTTTGGCAACGTAACGAAAGCCGCCGAAAAGCACCTGATGTTAGCTTATGACGATCTGTATTCAGTACAGTATTTTAAGCAGAATCTGCGTCCCTGGTGGAATCGGGACGGAAAAGTAACGATGCCCTCTTTACTTCAAGCAGCGGAGAAAGACTACGATCGGCTCCGATCGGCCTGCACGAAATTCGATGATAAGCTCCGTTCCGATGCGAAAAAAGCGGGGGGTAAAGAATATGCTGATTTGTGCGTGCTGGCGTACCGACAGGCGATTGCCGCTCATAAAATTGTAGCCGGTCCAAAAGGCGAAACACTATTTCTGTCGAAGGAAAATTTCTCCAATGGTTCCATCGGTACAGTTGATGTGACCTACCCCTCGGCTCCTTTATTTTTACTTTACAACCCGACGCTGTTGAAAGGCATGCTGGAGCCTATTTTCCAATACTCAGAAAGTGGGCAGTGGAAAAAGCCCTTTGCCGCTCACGATGTAGGTACGTATCCGTTAGCCAACGGCCAAACTTATGGCGAAGATATGCCTGTTGAAGAGTGTGGTAATATGCTCTTGTTAGCAGGTGCCATTTCGGGTGCAGAAGGCAACGCCAACTATGCAAAACAACACTGGAAAACGCTGACAACCTGGGTTGATTATCTCAAAAAAGACGGCTTCGACCCCGCCAACCAGCTCTGCACCGACGATTTTGCCGGGCACATTGCCCGCAATGCGAACCTGTCGGTAAAGGCCATTTTAGGCATTGCGGCTTATGGCCAAATGGCGGCTCAACTGGGCGACAAAGCAACGTCAGAAAGCTATCTGAAAACGGCACGGGAAATGGCGACCAAGTGGCAGCAACTCGCCCTTGACAAAACGGCTTCCCAACTGCCTCACTACGACTTAACCTTCGAAAATCAGTCCGACACCTGGAGCCAGAAATATAATCTGGTTTGGGATAAATTACTGGATATGAATGTCTTTCCCAAGGAGATTCCCCAAACAGAAATCGCCTATTACCTGACCAAGCAAAAGCCGTACGGGCTTCCCTTAGATAGTCGCAAGACCTACACTAAGTCGGACTGGATTGTGTGGACAGCTACCCTCGCCAAATCAGATCGGGATTTTGAGGCATTCATCAAACCCGTCTGGAAATACGTCAACGAAACCCCTTCGCGCGTACCGCTTTGTGATTGGCACGAAACAACCAATGCGAAACAGGTTGGCTTTCAGGCACGTTCGGTAGTGGGCGGATACTTTATTAAGATGCTCGAAGGGAAATTGAGCAAGTAAAGTTTTGATCCCTGATTTTGTCATTCCGACGACAGGAGGAATCTCAACGTTGCGTATTAGTCAAGCTTGAGATTCCTCCTGTCGTCGGAATGACAAAATCAGGATAATCCTAAACAATCCTTATCTAGAAAAGTCACACTTATGCTTTCCACCCGATTTCTTTCCGCTGCCCTTAGCCTTACCCTGCTAGGCTCAGGAATATCGATTGCCCAAACGCCGGTTCCCAATCAACCGCGTGCCGCGCCTATTATGAGCCGTTGGGAAAAACAGGTTACACCCGAAAATGCCTGGCGCGAATACCCACGTCCGCAAATGGTGCGACAACAATGGCAGAATCTAAATGGTATGTGGGAGTACGCCATCACGCCCAAAACGGCGCCCCAACCTACCCGTTATGATGGTTAGATTCTGGTGCCGTTCTGTCTGGAATCGACAGTTTCGAAAGTCAACAAATCACTCACGGCTGATCAGCGATTGTGGTATCGTCGGGACGTTAGTTTACCCAAAGATTGGTCCGGGCAACGGGTTTTACTTCATTTCGGTGCGGTTGATTATGAATGCAATCTATGGGTAAACGGTGGGTTAGTTGGCTCGCACACGGGCGGTTCCGACGCGTTCAACTTCGATATTACTGATTATATAAAAGACGGACAAAACCAATTGGTATTGGGCGTAACCGACCCAACATCAAACGGCGAACAGCCGCGTGGTAAACAATTAATGAATCCGAATGGTATCTGGTACACACCGGTTTCGGGTATCTGGCAAACGGTGTGGATGGAACCCGTTCCGAAGCAAACCTACATTGAGGAAGTAAAACTGACGCCCGAGCTTGATTCCAGCCGCCTTCGGGTAGATGTATTGCTTGATCAACCTGCCAACAATTATACGACGGCCATTCGCCTGACAGCTATGGACGGCAATCAGACGATAGCCACAACGCTCGTTCGGGCGGGCAGAACAGCCTGGCTAACGATCAAAAATCCAAAACTGTGGTCACCAGACAGTCCGTTTCTGTATACTATTAAAGCTGAGCTCGTTACTGTAACTGATCCCTTTGGTGATACGCCCCGCAACAAACGTCCACGCCAGGATGCTCCTTTAACTACAGCTTTCGCGAATGCAACGGTTGTCGGGAATCCGCTCGATGTAGTAACGGGCTATTTCGCCATGCGAAAGATTGCGCTTGGTGCTGGGCCAGTCGCGAACCAGCCAGTTCTGCTACTGAATAACAAATTTGTGTTTCAGAACGGCCCACTCGATCAGGGTTGGTGGCCCGGTGGTTTGCTAACACCCCCGTCTGATGAGGGCATGACATTTGAGATTGATTTTCTCAAGAAATCGGGTTTCAATATGCTTCGCAAACACATCAAAGTCGAACCTGAGCGCTATTACTATCTCTGCGACAAATTGGGTATACTGGTTTGGCAGGATATGCCGTCAGGCTTTCTGGAGGGTCAGAATGAATATCCGGGCGACCAGTCGGAGCCAATTCGCCGGTCGAAAGGAAAGGAGCAATTTGAACTGGAATTGCGCCGGATGATGAATCGCCTGCACAACCACCCCAGTATTGTAACCTGGGTTGTTCATAACGAAGGGTGGGGTCAGTACGACAACAAACGGCTGGCAGACTGGGTGAAAGCGATTGATCCGAGTCGAACAGTTAACGCATCCAGCGGCTGGAACGACCTCGGCGCGGGTGATTTCTACGACATTCACACGTATCAGGAAGAACCAAACGCACCTGCACCTAAAACCGACCGGGTGGTTGTGATTGGTGAGTTTGGTGGCATCGGCTGGCCGGTTCAGGGTCACCTCTGGAATCCAGAGATGCGTAACTGGGGCTATCAGACCTATCAATCAGCCGATGTGGTGCTGAAAGCGTATCAGAAGAAATACGCCAAAATCATCGAGTATTATCAGAAACAGGCTTTATCGGCGGCCGTTTATACCCAAACCACAGACGTAGAAGGGGAAGTAAACGGGTTATTGACTTACGACCGAGAAGTCATCAAGATTCCTGTCGAGACGCTTCGTCAGATTCACGCGCCGTTGTTTAAGTAACGCAGTAATCATGTATAACCTCAGGGGTTTACTTATAGTCACTACGCTAATCTGGTCGCTCTCGACACGCACTATTGCCCAATCATCAAGCCCCAAAATGATGTTTGGGGATACGACGCATCGGAAATCAGGCTTCGCTAAAGACCCGCACGTGGTTCATTTTGGCAAAGCCTACCTGATGTATTATTCTGTGCCTGTCTACAAAGATTCGAGCGGAGCAGATCATTGGGGTATTGGTATTGCCCGTAGTACTGACCTTACTACCTGGCAGAAAGTCGGCGAGATCAGGCCAGTTACTGAGTATGAGAAGAAAGGCTTATGTGCTCCAGGCGCGCTTGTTCGGGATGGCAAGGTGCATTTGTTTTACCAGACATATGGCAATGGGCGCAACGATGCCATTTGTCATGCGGTCTCAACCGATGGTATTCATTTTGAGCGAAACCCAACCAATCCAATTTTTCATCCAGCCATCAGTGACTGGTCGTGTGGAAGGGCCATCGACGCCGATGTTATCAAGTTCAAAAACCAGTATTTTCTTTATTTCGCTACCCGCGATACAAGCTATAAAATCCAGCAACTGGGTGTGGCTGTAGCGTCAGCGAATACGAACTTCAACCGGGAAGACTGGAAACAGGTAGACACCAAAGGACCAATTCTAAAACCAGAGCTACCCTGGGAAGGCGAATGCATTGAAGGCGCATCGGTGATTGAGCGCAAGGGCACATTGTATATGTTCTACGCAGGTGCCTATAATAATTGGCCTCAGCAAATCGGCGTTGCCCGCAGTACCGACGGCATCCATTGGGAACGTGTTCAAACCCAGCCTTTCCTTAAAAACGGCGCACCAGGAACCTGGAATTCCAGCGAATCGGGTCATCCGCACATTTTCACCGACAAGAGCGGACAAACCTATCTGTTTTACCAAGGCAACAACGACAAAGGCAAAAGCTGGTTTCTCTCAAACATCCCCGTTGACTGGACCGCTGCTGGCCCTACATTGACAAAGTGATTTGACAGGATTTTCGCCTGGAGCCTCACCACAATTATTGCTATTCTACCGTTCTCGCTTGGCTACGCCGAGTGAGGACTATCCTTTCAAGGGCCTCTGGCCCGTTTTGGATATATTTTGCACCACACCGGCCAGAGGCCGTTAAAACGATAGCCCTCACTCGGCGTAGCCAAGCGAGAACGTCAACCCCTTTTCTGATCTAGAAAAGGGGTTTTCTATTTTTCAAAAATAAATAACTAATAGATTAGTTGTAAAACTAAATCATTAGTCATACATTTCGATCATAATCAACTAGTCTCCTGTTAACCATGCCGATACGCGAACTTACCAAAGCCGAAGAAGAGATTATGCGGGTTCTTTGGCAGCTAAAAAAAGGCTTCGTCAAAGATGTGCTGGCCGAATTACCCGAGCCGAAACCCGCCTACAATACTGTCTCGACTATTATCCGTATTCTGGAAAAAAAGGAGCTGGTTGGTTACACCGCCTATGGCAAAACGCATGAATACTATCCGCTCATTACCGAAGAAGAATACCGTCGTTTCCAGACCGAACAACTCATGGCGAACTACTTCGATAACTCGCTCAAAAAGCTGGTGTCGTTTTTCGTGAAAGACAAAAACATCAGCCTGACCGAAGCCGACGAAATTATCAAACTCCTAAACAAACAGAAAGATCAATGAACGCCCTTGACTATCTCCTGAAAGCTAACCTTTATGGCTTGCTGTTTGCGGGCTGTTATTGGCTACTGTTGCGTCGGCACACGTTTTTCAGCCTTAACCGGGCTTATTTGCTGGCATCGGTCATTCTATCCCTGATTCTGCCGCTAGCCATTCTGCCGACCAAAACCGTCGAAACACTTCCTGTCACCATGCCCGTGGGTGTGATTGCTCTACCTGTTTCAACAGTTGTTGCTGCACCTGTTGAAACAGGCCCAGATTGGGAGCAACTAGGCATATGGACTTATGCGTTGGTTACGCTGGTGTTGCTAGTTCGTTTGGGGATACGTGTTGGGCGGTTAGTGTGGCTGATTCGACAGTCGCCCCGGCAAGTGCATGAGGACTACGTACTCGTCCAGCCAAACGACCCAAAACTTCCTACGTTTTCATTTTTCCAATACGTTATTCTTAACCCAGCCGATACCCGAAATGAGCTGATTATTCAGCACGAACTGGTTCATGTCCGGCAGTGCCATAGTGCCGATGTATTGGGGATGGGATTACTACAGGCTTTTTTCTGGGCATGCCCAACGCTCTGGCTAATGGATCGACTGATACGTCAGGTACACGAGTTTTTAGCCGATAAGCCAGCTAGCCAACCAACCGAATATGCCCGATTCTTGGTGGCCTATTCCTTCGGTACACAGCTTGGCTTAAGCGGGCCGGATACCCTAACGAACAGTTTTTTCAATCCCTCGCTGTTGAAACAACGAATCATGATGCTACACCAAAAGGCGACAACCCGCTGGGCACTGGGCAAGTATGCGTTAGTAATACCGTTGGTGTTCAGTTTATTAGCCATGACCACCGCACGGGAAGAGATTGCCGCTGTTGTGAGTCAGGTAACCGATGAAACCATCACGGTTTCGGGTAAAGTGACAAGTGCTGTAGATGGAAAACCATTGCCGGGGGCACATGTAGTAGTAGTTGGTACCCGCCAAGGAGCACAAACTAACGCACAGGGGCACTTCCAACTTGAGAATGTTCCTAAAACGGCCATGCTGGGCGTAAGTTTCGTCGGCTTTACAAGCATGGTTATTCCAGTCGAAAATCGAACAACGATTGATGTAGCCTTAGCGCTGGCAGATCCAAACGAATTGCCCACCATGGGTGCAACGGCAGCGTATAAGGGAATAAAACCCAATCCTACAATGCCGATTCGAACACCTCCGTCGTCTGAAACGATCAATGGGGAAGTTTATACAGCTGTTGAAGAACCCGCCGTTTTTCCAACTGGCATACCTGGTTTGATGCAGTACGTAGCGCATACGCTTCGGTACCCCGCCAAAGCCAAAGCTGCTGGTGTTCAGGGCAATGTATTTGTGCAATTTGTGGTATTACCAACCGGAGCCGTCAGTTCGGCAGTCGTTAAGAAGGGTATTGGTAGCGGCTGTGATGAAGAAGCCTTGCGCATTGTCCGACAAATGCCAAAGTGGATTCCAGGAAAACAGAATGGAAAAGCGGTTGCTACCCAATATGTATTACCTATTCAATTTGCGCAGGAAAACAAAGAAGATAAACGAACAGGACAAGCATCTGACAACCAGTTGAATGATGTGCATGTCGTAGGATATCCTATGCCTCAATCCGCTACCCAGAGCAATCGAAATAATGAAGTTTTCACCGTTGTTGAAAAGCAGCCAGAGTTTCCTGGAGGGATGAGGGCCTTAGGCCAATATCTCAACCAAAACTTACGCTATCCTTCAGAAGCATTACAAAATAAGATATCTGGTCGGGTGTTTGTCCAGTTCGTTGTCTCTACTACAGGCAGTATCCGAGATCTGCGTATTCTAAAAGGTATTGGTAGCGGTTGCGATGAAGAAGCTGTACGTGTAGTAAGCCAGATGCCAAAGTGGGTTCCTGGTAAGCAAAATGGTAAAACGGTCGCTGTACAATACAACCTCCCTATCCAGTTCTCACTGGAAACAAGAGAAGACAAACGGACAGGACAAGTTGCGCCTACTCCTCAAACCAGCCCTGAGCAGAAATCAGGCTTTGTCCTTGACAAGAATAGAAATAGCCAACTCTCATTGGATAACGACTCTGTATATGGCAATAAACAGCGATACGCAATGCGTCTGCCCGATTCGCTGCGAGAATCAAAGACATTCATCACAATTCGCAGCGGTGCATTAAATGGAGGGGAGCCTCTCTATATCCTTGACGGCGTTGAAATCCCAACTATTTCTAAACTGAAGCCTGAAGATATTGAGAGTGTAACCGTGCTAAAAGATGCGGCCGCAAGATCCCAATACGGTGCAAAAGCATCCAATGGCGTCATTCTGATAACCTCGAAGAAGAAATGAGCACACTCCCCTATCTCCTGATCGCCAGCCTGTACTTGCTGTTATTCTACGGCTGTTATTGGCTGCTCTTACGTCGGAATACGTTTTTCGGCCTGAACCGGGCGTATTTACTGGCAACAGTTGGCCTGGCATTAGTACTCCCACTGGTCGAGTTACCGATTGGAACAGCGGACTCCTTACCAATGGGTACACTTACATTGCCCACATTTGTTGTCGGATCAGCTAGTCAATCGAATAGCTTAACCATAACGCAATGGATTTGGCTCTTGTATAGCATTGGCGTAGCGGTGATGCTCCTGCGGTTAGGGCTGAACCTGCTGTCGGTGTTTAAACTTATCAACCGAGGTAGTACGCAACACAAACCAGACTATACTCTCGTCCGTCTTCCCGACGATTCTACCCCTTCATTTTCATTCGGGCGATACCTGGTCCTGAATCAGACCGATTCACTCACCGAACCCGATGCGTTAATGCGCCATGAGGAAGCACATATTCGTCAGCGTCATACGGCGGACGTGTTGTTTATAGAAATTGCGCAGGCCGCTTTGTGGTTCAATCCAGTGCTATGGCTCTACAAACATGCCCTACAGGAAGTCCACGAATTTCTGGCCGACCGTACTGTCCTTAAAACTCCCCAACCCGATTACCCACGTCAGCTCGTAGCCTACGCACTCAACATGCCAATTACAGCCCTGACGACTCCTTTCGTCTCTAAATCAACCCTTAAACAACGGATTATTATGTTACAAAAACCCGCATCTCATCGCCGTGCATTACTCGGCTACGCCCTGATTCTGCCCGTAGCAGCCTGTCTGGTTATGTGTACGCAATCGGGCCAGGATCAATCGCAGAATGCAGTTGTACCGGCTAACGAACAGGCCGCAACTCGAAAAGCCGTAAAGGTAGAGGGTGAAATTTTTACCGTAGTTGAAAATCAACCAGAGTTCCCTGGTGGTATGAAAGAATTGGGCGCGTATTTGGCTAACCATCTGCAATATCCGGCTACTGCTCAGAAAGCAAAAGCAGAAGGGCGGGTATTTGTCAATTTCATTGTGACGAAAACCGGCGAGGTTACCGATGTGAAGCTATTGAAAGGTATTGGCTATGGAGCTGATGAAGAAGCCATCCGCGTTGTACAAAATATGCCTAACTGGCAACCAGCAACTCAGAATGGCAAACTGGTGAATGTCCGATACAACTTACCCATTAATTTTACATTGGAGGATAAAAGCGAACAGGCATCCATAAACAGGATGCCTCCACCGCCACCACCGTCAGTTCCTGTCAATGATGCATCGGCATTTAACGGTATAGAGCATTTTACACTTAACGGAAAGGCAACTACGAAAGAGGTAATAGCCGCGATTTCGGCCAATGACATCGCTACAATGGACGTCATTAAGGAGACGAAAACGATTGCCATTCGAACGAAATAGACGTATGTAGAAGCTTACTATCATTTACTCTTAAAAATTGTGGCTGTTTGTTTCCTGATATCAGGTGAACAAACAGCCACAATTTTTTAAGGCACACTAGAACGCTATTTCCGCGTCTAAACAGGCTATTTTAATTTGTCCTTTAGGATAGTCAAAATCAACTGCTGCGTCTGTTGAATATCGGCGACTGTTGTTTCTAAGCGAGTTTGCCCACTTTTCAAATCAGATACACCTGACTGTAAATCAGGCATATCTGATTTTAAACCAGTTATATCTGACTTTAAACCAGCAATATCCTTTTCTATCCGATCAAATCGGTTATTAACCGTTACGGTTAAGTCTGCCAGTCCTTGGCAATGGTTTCAATCTGCCGACCATGATCAACAGACAGGATTTCTAACTGTCCGACGCGTTCTTCTGGATACATGTTCAAATATGCAGTTTTATTTTATTCATGTACTAAAGAAAACAGCTTTTATTACGCATCATTCCTTCAGACTTTCTTGATTGCGATTCCATTTTGCTGACCTATTTTAAACTTTCGGAATCAACAATCTCATCATCAATTAGCGGCAGTTAAGCTAGTCTGACCCAACGTACTGCGGAAAAAGTCAGTGCTATTCGAACCGTCCATGCCTATGATTACATTCGTAAAGTCGCCCCCTAACATACCAGGTTGCGCCGAGTTGGGATCTTTCTCATTCACGAACAATCGAACCCCATCTACATGGCCAGCGGGCAGTGAAAAGGAAAAGAGTAAAATCTGTGCGCTTTTTTCAAAATCAATTAACATACCCATAGTTGTAACCCCATGAATGTCGACATCAGGCTCTGCCTGGGGAGCATACACGATCGAGTAATCGGCCCAGTTAGCTGTTTTACTAACAATGGTAAGCGGCTGGTCGGCTACCGCCTTTGGCAAAACAACAGATATTTGTGAAGGACCAAGTGCAAACCGACTGCCTTTGAAATTTGGACGTGCATAAACCTCATAACGATTCTGAGTACTGTTATACTTTAGGCTAACGCCAAGTTGCGGCTTGTTCTCTTCAAATCGGTTGGATTGGGCAATTGCCGCTGTTGCAGCCAAGACTGCTGCCCAGAAAAATAGGATTGTACGCATGATCAACTAACTAATTTAGTGCATTGGAGGCAGAGGTGGCACCTCTGCTGCTAGTATGAATCAGTGGTGCCACCACTGTGAAAAGATTAAAGTAGAGTTTAGATCATAGAGGGTGTCGTGTTAGATTCGGTAGGCTCTATCCATAACCTACGGGAATCAGGCAAGCGAAAAATGACTGTTTCATTATAAAAAAGGAATTTATTAAGGCTGAAAAGAAAGCTCTCCCCAGCATGACAAGCTATGCACTACTAGCCATCTCGAACTCTATTCTAGCTAGCAATAGCTTTCGATTTGTCACTTATAATAGCACATAATATATTTATAGAATCAACAATCATGCCGAACATCAGTGCCCAAATCGCCAATAAGGTCGTAAGGCCGATTGGTGATTTGGGCACTGAATAAATTGTTGTAAGAAAGAAAGGAAAGAATTTTCTCGCTGATAAAGAAATCAATTTAATTCTCTGCCAGATACTTATGAACAAAACTTACGGCCATGGCACCCTCACCTACGGCGGAAGCTACCCGATTCATGGCCCCAGCTCGTACGTCACCAGCCGCAAAAATGCCTGCACTGCACGTTTCGAGCAGATAAGGCTCCCGGTCATGTTTCCAGACCTGTTTGAAATCGGCGTATCGACCCAGATCCCGGCCGGTGGCAATGAATCCTTTGGCGTCTTTAATAATATCCATCTCGATCCAATCGGTAAAGGGTTTTGTACCGATAAAAATAAACAACCCGGCGGCTTGCACCTTCCGGCGTGCGTGCGAGTCCATATTTTCCAGAATTAGGCATTCTAACTGCTCGTTGCCCAATCCCTCAACAATCTCCGTACAACCTAATACCGTAATATTCGGCGTTCGTCCGATCTGGTCGATAAGGTATTGGGACATCGTTTCGGACAAATCAGGACGACGGACGCAAATGAATACTTCAGACGCAGTTCTGGATAAATACATAGCCCCCTGCCCCGCTGAATTTCCTCCGCCAACGACATACACTGGCTTTCCCCGGAAGGCATACGCTTCGGTTGTAGCAGCACCATAATAAACTCCTGCGCCAGTGAATTTATCAAGACTTTCATTCTCTAATTTATGATAGGCTACACCGGTACTTAACACAATAGCCCTTGCCACTACCTCACTACCATCGGCCATGCTAATGTGCTTGTATAATCCTTGTGGCTTAATGGAAATAACTTCTTGAGGGGCCAAAAACTCCACTCCGAAACGCTGGGCCTGTGTAATAGCCCGCCGGGTCAGATCGGCTCCACTCAGTCCATTGGGAAAGCCAAGGTAATTTTCTATCCGCGAACTCGTACCCGCCTGCCCGCCAGGTGCACGCTTGTCAATCAGAATAGTTTTTAGCCCTTCGGAGCCGCCATAAACCGCAGCCGCCAATCCGGCAGGCCCCGCTCCAATGATGGCCAGATCGTATAGACTTTGGGTTGCTTTAGGCTGCAACCCCAATTTTTCACCCAATTCGGCAATTGTAGGCCGTGTCATTATGGCTCCCTCTTCGAGAACTACAGCGGGCAGATCATTACGAGTTTTGCCGTGTAAATCGAGCAACTCCTGCGCCTGAGCGTCATTTTCAATATCGAGCCACTGGTATGGAAACAGATTGCCTGCCAGAAAATCCTTTAACTCATGCGACTGAGACGAGAACTGATAGCCGATTAGTTTTAGCCCTTCAAAAGCGGGCCGATAGTCAGATTGCCAGTCGTCGAGCAAATCGTCGAGAACCGGATATAGTTTTTCTTCGGGCGGGTCCCAGGGTTTAGCAATGTAGTAATCTAACTGAACTTCGTTGATAGCCCGAACAGCGGCATCGGTATCCGAATACGCTGTGAGTAAGGTACGTTTGGCATTTGGGAAGATCTTGCGGGCCTGCATCAGAAACTCTACACCCGTCATCTCGGGCATCCGCTGGTCAGACAGAAACAGGGCTACCTCCTCTCCTTTTTTCTTGAATTCGGGCAATGAATCAATTGCTTCCTGGACCGAACTTGTGGCTATAATGCGGTATTGCTTCCGATATTTCTTGCGCAAATCCTGTTGGATAGCCTGCAATACCTGTGGATCGTCGTCAATGGCAAAAATGATGGGCAGTTTCATGGGCTAAAGAGAGAATGAGCGAATGAGCGAATGAATGATTAGCTAGTCCGCTCTTTCACTCATTCACTCTTTCACTCATTGTGTTGGTAAACAAATACTAAATTCTGTTCGGCCTGGCTCCGACCGAACTTTTATGGAGCCGTTGTGATGCTTCACAACTCCCTGAACAATGTCGAGACCAAGACCAGTACCTTTTCCTATTCCTTTGGTAGTAAAAAAAGGCTCAAATATCTTATCCTGAATATCTTTAGGAATACCTGCTCCATTGTCAATTACTTTGGTCAATACAAATTCTGACCCGTCGGGTTGGCTACTGATTTCGAGTTTTCCACCGTCGGGGAGAGCATCGACAGCATTGTCGATCAGGTTAGTCCAGACCTGGTTCAACTCGCCTGGCCAGCCGCAGACTTCAGGCAAATCACTGGGCAATTTGAGTGTTACACTAATATGCTTACTTCTGACTTTATGATCAAGCAAGATAAGCGTATTGCGAATACCCTCGGCCAATTGAACGCGCTCTTTCCCCACTCCCCTATCCATATGGGTGTAGTTTTTGATCGAGTTGACCAGCGTTGAAATTCGTTTAGAAGCCTCGCTGATGTCCAGTACCAGCTTCTCTGTCACCAGATTATTGACCAACCAGGTAACAACACCGACTAGGTTCTTATCACCGATTTTTTCCAGAATCCAGTCCAGATCATCTACTGTAAAGCAATATTCGACCAAAGGCCCAGCCAAATCCACTGAGTCGTCTACGCCATGATCATCAAGCCAGTCGGTCAGGTCATCTTCGAGGCTACTTCGTTCGAGTAGCGTCATTGGCGAACTAGAGCCTTTAGCCAGGCATTGATCCAGTTTCCCGAAAAACACCGTATTGACCGAGTCCACCTGCTCATCGGTCAGGCTAAGGTGCATGATGGTTTTAAAGGCTTCGGGGGTGGCCCGCATATGCGTCTTAAGTGTATCGGCCGAGCGAACAACAGCCGCCACTGGATTATTCAGTTCATGAGCTAATCCCGCCGACAAACGCCCAAGTGACGCCATTTTCTCATTCTGCTGGGTCAATTTCGTAAAATCCCGGACGCGGGTCGTCATTTGATGAACCAATGCTTCGGTTAGCTCATAGCAAGCATGAATCAGGGCGGGCAACTGGTTGCGGTGAAGCCGGAGTAAACGGGTTGCCTTTTCGGTCACCATCCGATTCGGAATGCTTTTCATCCGCGAAAAGGGTAAGACTCCCAAAATGGCGTGGGCGTCGTAGGTCAGAATTTCATCGCCTGAGCTATTAGAGCCCGTATCAATTCGAATGCGTCCCTCCAGCAATAGTGACAGGTAATCGACGGGATCATTCGCTTTATAAATGATCGTATCGGCAGGAATGCCAACTTCTTCAGACTGATCAATAAGCCATTGAAGTTGTTCATCTGGTACACCCTCTAAAGCGGGAAACTGACGCAGATTTTCTAATAAATTCATGAGGAAGTTAAGGCTAATGGCCACATAGGTAACTAATTGTTTCGGCGATTGGTTACAGCATGAAGATACGAACTCGTTGACTGATGCGCATCACTCTTGTACTGATTTGTGTTCTGGCTGTCGCCTTCCGTAGTCCAGATAAACCTGCTTACCGATTATATACCCCAAATCTAAAGGGCACAACTTACGCCAAATTACTTCGTCAGGCAACAGAAGCCGATGTCGTATTGTTCGGCGAATTGCACAACGATCCCATTTGCCACTGGCTCGAATTCCAGTTGACTAAAGATTTACAGGCGGCTAAAAAAGGGAATCTGGTACTCGGAGCGGAAATGTTTGAAGCTGATAATCAAGTCGCTCTCAGCGATTATGTGCAGGGAAAAACAACCGCGAAAGAACTTGCTACGCAAGCCCGTTTATGGCCCAATTTCAATACAGATTATAAACCCATTGCCGATTTTGCTCGTGAGCAACACATTCCGTTCGTGGCAACGAATGTACCACGTCGGTATGCGCGACTGGTATCACGCCAGGGTTTGGCGGCCCTCGATACGGTTTCTACCGAAGCAAAACAACAAATGGCTCCGCTGCCACTCACCGTTGATTTAACGCTACCGGGCTATAAAGGCATGATGGACATGATGGGTGGAAGCTCCTCGCCAGGCAGCACCACTAGTTCATCCAGTGCCAATCCGCATGGTATGACTAGTGATATGACGGCCAACTTTGCCCGCGCCCAAGCCATCAAGGACGCCACAATGGCCTATTTCATTCTGCAAAATCTGAAACCGGGCCAGACATTACTGCATTTTAATGGTGATTATCACTCCAAAAATTTCGAGGGAATTGTGTGGTATCTGCGTCAACAACAACCATCACTTAAAATCCTGACGATTTCCTCAGTCGAGATACCCGACATTAACAAACCCGCCAGTGAAAATCGAAACCTGGCCGACTTCGTAATCGCCATTCCTGTCGATATGACAAAAACGTATTAACTAGATTTTCTGTCATCCCGACGTCAGGAGGGATCTCAACTTGCTTAATAGTCAAACTTAAGATCCCTTCTGACGTCGGGATGACAGAAAATGTAATTGTCGCGTTCGATAAGTTTTAAATCTTTTGTTTCAGATTTCAAGTTCAATAAACCTGAAACAGACTATCCATGATTAAAGACTTATTCAATCTTTCTGGCAAAAACGCACTTGTAACCGGGTCGAGCCAAGGTATTGGTCAGGCGATTGCACTGGCACTGGCCGAATTTGGTGCAAACGTAATCGTACATAACCGGCATGGTGACGAAGAAGCCCAAAACGTAGCCGATCAGATTCGACAAATAGGCGGTAAAAGCGCCGTTGTTGGCATTGACTTGAGCGAAGCGAACGCCATTGAAAAGCTATATCGCCAAGCGACTGAACCATTCGGCCCTATTGATATTCTGGTGACCAACGCGTCGGTGCAAATACCCGCGAAATGGCAAGAGACTACAATTGACGATTTCGACAAACAAGTAAACGCCAACTGGAAATCGACCCTGTTGATGATGCAACGATTTGCCCCCGATATGGTCGAGCGAGGTTGGGGTCGAATTTTGACCATTGGTAGTGTACAGGAGCAGAAACCACACCCGGCTATGCTAGTCTATGCAGGCACTAAAGCGGCTATCGCCAACATGGTTCGAAACCTCGCCCTGCAACTCGCCGATAAGGGCGTTACAGTCAATAACCTCTCGCCCGGTGTTATCGAAACACCCCGTACCGATGAACCAACCCCGCCCATCCCCGACCAAATCAGTCAGCGCATGAGCATTCCAATTGGCTCCGAAGGTCAGCCCGAAGATATCGCCGGTATGGCCGCTCTACTCTGTTCCGACGCAGGCCGCTACATTACAGGCCAGACGATTTTTGTGGATGGCGGAATGAGTTTGTAATGTATAAGAAGTTATGCCTTCTTCTTACCTTTTTCCGCTGCTTTAGCCAGGTTTTGATCAATTCTATATTTGGTAATTCTTGCGATCAGGTCAAGTGGAAGTGGCTTGTCGAGTGGAAATTGAACAGATCCTTTGGCTCCTTTATAACCCGATAATTCTTCTTTAAATGCATCCAATCCCCGCGGTGCGGGATAAAAGCCAATATGGTTTTTGTAGCCAGCAAAATGTACGACATTCCCTTTCAATTTTAAGGTAGGAATGCCATAACTGATTGCTTCTTCAGCATCCGGTGCCGCTTGTCGAAGTGTCAATCGAATTTGCTGCAAAAGCTCCTGAGTAGCTTCTGGAAAATCTGATATATAGGCGTCTACGTTAGTTGGGGTATTTGTTGTCATAGCAGTTTACTTTAGGTGATTTTTAGCGTATTTTATCTCGACTAAATCTATAAAATTCCGATAAAATTATCAAGGCTAAACGAAGTACTTTAGCTAGCCTCAGAAGAAGCAAACACGGGCGATGCGCCGACACAAGCGATTTAATTCGGTCTCCTACCTGATGACATGCCGAGTGGTTTTATCAATGCACCAGCACGTTTATCATTCGTCTCTGGCTATTAATCTGAACTTCGAGCCAATACAGTCCTGTTGGTAGCGACTGATCAAATACCAGCTCAGCTTCACCTGATTGGCGTTCCAGGCGCCCACTAATCGGCTGGCCCATAGTCGTTAGCAATTGTATGACAGCATCATCGGCATTCCACAAACGCAGGTGAATTCGGTCGGGATTGGCTGGGTTGGGGTAAACAGCTACAACCGGTTCATCAGATCGAATAATAGCTTCTATTGGTTTGAAACTTTGTGTAGTACCATCCTGGTCAATCTGTTTCAGACGATAATAGTTGACACCGGGTTGCGGATTCAGATCTGTGAGGCCATAGTATTGCCGAGAATCGGTCGTACCCTTGGCAGCCACTTCACCAACCGTTGCAAACTCCTTTAAATCGCGGCTGCGTTCGACCAGAAAATAGTCTGCATCCTGTTCTGATGTAGTTGCCCAGGCTAATTGAACACGGTCACCTTCGGGTTGGGCGGTAAAGGAAAGTAAGGTGACGGGAAGAGGAGCGCTGGTGACGGTGCCATTGATGGTTATTTCATCCAGACGGAGCGTTCCATTACTATCAGTTGGGCTACAGCCGTAAATCCGAAAAGTTATAGCTGAAGTTTGGTTAATAAAACTAGGCCCGTTAAGCGTAATGGAGGCTATCTGATAGCTATTTCCAACACTCTGCGAATAAATATCACTACTAAATCCATCGGCACTTGAGCGAACCGTCACGAACGCTGGTCCGGTCGGTGAATGGGAAAATGCAAATGATAATGAAGTAATCGTAAATCGGGCTGTCCCTTGAGGTTGTATAGTAAATTGAGCGTACTCAATATGATTACAATCTGTAGTTGCCCAGTGTTGTAAACTAACCCCCTGACCAACATTTCCTGTCTGGTATGTTCCGAATAATTTATTAATGCCAACATAACTGACACCCGAAACAGCCACCATGGAACTTGAAGAAGATCCATTATCATTGCCCTCAAAACTCCATAAAGCAGAGAATGGAGTTGTTTGCGCGTTAGCTATTCGTGCAGCTATTACCCAGATAAACAGGCAAATTGTGGCTATTTTATCCATAAAAGGCGAAATTTTAGTTACATAAAAATTTCGCCCGCAATGTATTCAGAAAATCAATAAGTCACTCAATAAATAAATTCACCTACTTCACTCTGTATAGTCACTCGTTTACCTTCATAAGCTTCAACGCGACCGATGATCTGCGCTTCGATACCAAAAGATTGCGCTACGTCGATAACCTGCTGAGCATACTGTTCGGATAGGTAAATTTCGAGCCGGTGGCCCATGTTGAATACCTTATACATCTCTTGCCAGCTCGTGCCACTTTCAGCCTGAATCAGGCGAAACAAAGGTGGAATTGGAAAGAGGTTATTTTTGATAATATGCAGGTTATCAACAAAATGCAGCACTTTCGTTTGCGCCCCACCCGAGCAATGAACCATCCCATGAATGTACGGCCGAAGTTCGTCTAGCAATACTTTTGCTACGGGTGCATAGGTCCGTGTGGGCGAAAGAATGAGTTGGCCAACGTTTACGCTCTGATCAGCCTCAACAGCAATCGTATCTGTCAACTGCTTTGAGCCACTATAAATCAATGATTTATCAACAGCTGGATCGAAACTCTCCGCATATTTATCAGCGAGATAATGCGCCAGTACATCATGGCGGGCCGATGTCAGTCCATTGCTACCCATACCCCCATTATAGGACCTTTCGTAAGTGGCTTGCCCAAAAGAGGCCAAGCCAACGACCACGTCGCCCGGCTGAATTCGGTCATTACTAATCACTTGATCACGACGCATCCGGGCAATAACCGTACTATCAACAATGATCGTCCGAACCAGATCGCCAACGTCGGCGGTTTCTCCCCCAGTGCTGTAAATCTCGATGCCGTGATCGCGCAGCATCTGTAAGACCTCTTCGGTACCGTTGATGATTTCGGCAATGACTTCGCCTGGAATCAGATTTTTGTTGCGCCCAATGGTGGACGACAGTAACATTGGGCCAGTAGCTCCAACGCAGATCAGGTCGTCGGTATTCATCACGACCGCATCCTGGGCAATACCCCGCCAAACGCTCAGATCGCCCGTTTCACGCCAATACAAGTATGCCAATGCCGATTTGGTACCTGCCCCGTCAGCATGCATAATGGTGCAGAAATCCGGGTCGCCGGCCAGCGTATCGGGTACGATTTTACAAAATGCTTTGGGAAATAAGCCCTTGTCAAGTTGGGCGATGGCGTTGTGAACGTCTTCTTTACTGGCGGAAACTCCGCGCTGGGCATAGCGATCCATTTAAAAATGATGAATGATGAATGATGAATGATGAATGATGAATGATGAATGATGACCGGGCTGGCGAACCAGTGATAAGCAAAGGTAAGAAAGAGTAATTAAACAGGTCTCCTAAGAAATATTCATCATTCATCATTCATCATTCATCATTCATAAACAATTCCTGCTTCAGCTTGAACAGCATCTAGCAACTCCATCAAATTCAAACTATCCTCCAGCGACCAGAGCGGGCTTTCGGTTTTGCCTTCGGTTAAACAGTTCATAACGTGCTGTGCTTCGTAATCATAGCCGAATGTTGTCCGCTCGAATTCGAATGTTTGTGCCGATTGATCAGTCTGTTTGAGTGTAATCCCTTTTGTTTCATGAAAGCGGCTATGAATCCGAATCTGGCCCGCATCACCCTGAATCACCCCGACGCAATCTGTATCGGCCATTATCGTACTATCCAGTAGCGCTAGTTGTCCGTCAGAATAGGTTAGCACCATACCGCACTGTTCATCAACGCCAGTCGATCCGAAATTAGCTGATGCTTTGACAGTTGCAGGTTTACCCAACATGAGATAAGCCAGAAATAGCGGATAAATACCAATATCTAATACGGAGCCCCCTCCGAGTTCTTTGTTAAATAATCGTTTTTCAGGCAAGAACGGAGCTTTAAACCCAAAATCAGCTTTTACCGAAACCACCTTGCCAATCGCGCCCGATTGAGCTAACTCTAATGCTTTGAGTATACCCGGCATAAACCGACTCCACAGGGCTTCCATCAGAAATATGCCCTTCGAACGAGCCGTTTCAACCATCTCCCGAACCTGTTCGCTGTTCATGGCAAATGGTTTTTCACCGAGAACGGCAACTCCACCCTTGAGCAGCATCAAGACGTTTTCATGGTGCTTGACATGAGGAGTTGCTACATACACCACGTCTAAGTCGGGCAGGGTCAATAAATCCTCATAAGAGCCAAATGCATGAGGAATGTTGTATTCCTGCGCAAACTCATTGGCGCGTTGCTGATCGGACGAAGCAACAGCATAAAGTTGCGCGTCAGGTAGGGTGAGTAAGTCCTTTGCAAATTTGTGGGCAATGCGGCCCGGTCCTAAAATTCCCCAGCGAGTCATGGGTAAAGGCAGGTTTAGATGAATAGGCTATTGGATAAGTTGACCACCTGGTCAGCCGCCAAATGTATCTTTTTTTTCTAAGTTGCAGTTTCACCAATGCCTCTTTCTGTGAAATACACTCAGCTATGCCTCCTCACGTTAAGTTTTATTTTCACATTTACAGTCGCCGAAGCTCAGATTGTCGAACAGCCCGACCCGCTACGACCCTCACTACCAGACTCTAGCAAGGCTGTCAAAAAAGATTCAAGTAAAACGGCAGCCGGCCAACAGAAAATCGATTCAATTAAGCAAGCACCACCTATACCGACTATATTCCGCTACCGCTTCACCGCCGACGGTACAATTACTGCGGGCAATGTTAGTCGCACGCTCCTGCAATTAACCAGTGCAGTCGACTATCAGTTGAGCAATTATTTCAAGTTATCGAGTAATCCGTCGTTTGTGTATGGCAAACAGAACGGCATACTGGCCGAACGCGAGTGGTTTGGGGATTTGCGGACAACCTATCGGTATGAAAAACGACTTTATTATCTGGCCTTTGGCTCGTATGAGCGAAGTAATCTGCGACAGATCAATCATCGATGGACGGCAGCCGCCGGGCTAGGCTACAAACTCCTCAACCATAAACGAGCTTACATTTCTCTTACCGATGTGGTCATGCAGGAATACACCGATTTTGTTGAACTGAATGACATTAATATCTGGCGAAATTCGGCCCGATTGTATGGAGAATACACCTTTGATAAAGACCGCTTCACCGTTACGCACACAGCATTTTATCAGCCTGCTTTAGGGCAATATAACGTCCGATGGAATGCCAGTTTGAGTGTTCAGATAAAACTAACGCAGGTAATTAGCCTGCGTTCGACTGTAGCCAATGCCTACGAAAGTCTGATTGTGCCGGGGCGCCAGAATAATGACTTCCGGTTTACACTGGGGTTAGTGTATGAGAAAAAATAGTTGACAAGTTAGTTCACTGCTTATCGGGGAAGGGGATAATCAATTTTTCGCCCCGAGTGGCAATGTCCTTGTCTTTTTTGTTGGCCCGCATGATAGCCTCCTTGCTGACGCCATATTTCTGAGCTACTACACGTAACAAATCGCCCGGCCCAACGGTATGAACAGCCATTGCTTTCACGTTTAGCTTGGTAATTCCTGCTTTCACGTCGCTTTCCGACACGCCGGGGTTGAGGGCTTTCAGTGTGGCAAGTTTCATATTGTACCGATTCGCGACCCCGTAGAACGTTTCGCCAGCCCCAACCGTGTATGTGCTCGAAACACCACCAGGCTTGACTTTAACTTTCTCAATGACAACTTCTGTCTTTGGCTTTTCTTCTTTGGGCTTCACTTCGGCAGGCTTTTCTACCGGTTTCTCTTTCGTTTTTTCAGGCGTTGGTTTTACTACGACTGGCTTCTCGGCTACTGGCTTTTCATCAGGAGAAGGCTTACCGTCGGTTGTTTCGCGGTTGTCTTCGGCAACTTCTTCTGCTTTTGCATTCGCTTCTGGGGCATCAGCGGGAGGTGTGGCCTGCGAAAGATCGACCGGTGCCGGCTGCGACGATGTATCTACCTCTTCGGGAGACATCAGCATTTCGGGGTCATTCTGTGCCAGTGGCTGTTGCGAAGCTGTATCAAGCGCCACATTAGTCAGTTCGTCTGAACCATTCGTATCGTCAGTGATGTATCCGTAGCCTACATAAAGCAGAGCGGCAATTAGCCCTACCAACACCACAAGCGTGATAGCAGGTAGGCTGGAGTTTCCGGCAGGGCGCGGATTAGAGGATTGTTTGTCGGCTTCCATGGGTTAACGAAAAATGACGAATGAACAATAGTAATGAGTACAGACCAGCAGGGAATTATCAATTATACCGAACGGGCGGTCCCGATTGTTCATTCGCCATTTAGATTGGTGTAGTTAATTGCCGGCTCATATGGGCCACTTTTTCCTTAAGATCTTCTTTAAACTGAACGAGATTCTGCGCCACAATATCATCAAATGTACCTACAATCTGAGCAGCCAGAATACCCGCGTTGCGAGCACCATCGAGCGCCATTGTCGCTACTGGCACGCCACCTGGCATCTGTAAAATAGATAGAACGGAATCCCATCCATCAATTGAATTGCTCGATTTAACCGGAACACCAATCACAGGTAGTATTGTTAATGAAGCCACCATACCCGGCAGGTGGGCGGCTCCGCCTGCGCCTGCGATAATAACCCGTAGCCCACGGTTGCGGGCTGTTTTTGCATAATCGACCATTTTCTCAGGCGTCCGGTGGGCAGAAACAATGTCCATCTCCCACGATACGCCCAATTCGGTCAGAATGTCGGCAGCTTCCTGCATAACCTTACGGTCGGAAAGACTACCCATGATGATACCTACCATTCAGAAGAATTGACTTGACTCTCTGCGAAATAACACAGATTCAGGGATATTTCAGGAGTATGGCCCCGAAATTTTATCGTAAATGTAAAATGACCCGGTCTGGATGGCTCGATTTAGTTTTCTCTTTTCGGGAAAACTTCACACAATCTTTACCCCATCGAATTTACGTCCCAGGATAGCTACATCGTCGGCACCCAAATAATCGTGCAGGAGTGTCGCGTAGATTTGCCGAAAATCGACGGAATACGCCAGGTCACCCTCTGTGAGTTGCGTCAGGTTTGGTGCTTCGTTCAAGACTCGTTTGGCTGGCAAGCCACCGCCTATCAAAAATACATTGTTCGCTGTGCCGTGGTCAGTGCCGTTACTGGCGTTTTGTTTCACTCGCCGACCAAACTCCGAAAACGTCATTAACAGGACATCATTTTGTCGTCCGGCAGCTTTCAGATCCTTCATAAATGCCCCAACAGCTTCGGCATATTGACCCAGAAGGCGCTCCTGCTGACCCGGCTGATTACTATGCGTATCGAAACCACTGATCGACACGTAGTAAACACTCGTACTGACCCCAGCCTGAATGAGTTGCGAAACTGTTTTTAGGCGATTGCCGAGTTCATTAGCAGGATAAGTGGCTAACGTATTATACACTGGAATGCCAGCCCGGTTTGTCTTGTCGTAAACATAGGCTGCCGACGAGACCGTTTCGGCCAGTGTTTTGTAGAGATAAGCGACTGATTCGGGTTGGGCAGTCGTATGCTCTTTGCTTAGTCCAGTCACCAATCCACTCCGGGTTTGATTATATAGTTTCTTAGGATCTAAGACCGCCAGACCGTTCAAGGTATCGCCTTTCATAGCCAAACTCAGCGTGTCATCTACTTCAATCGTCCGAAATGGCTGTTGTTCTTTACCAGCACAAGCCGCATCCAGATACCGCCCAACCCAGCCAGAATTCACATATTTATCCGAATCGCTGGCCGTTTGCCAGATGTCCATTGAGCGAAAGTGTGAGCGATCTGGGTTTGGATAGCCAACGTTATTAATGACGGTTACCAAGCCTTCGTCATAGAGTGCTTTTAGTGGCGTCATGGCCGGATGCAGGCCAATTTCATTGTTCAGCGTCAGTACTTTTTCGGGTTTGATCGCAATGGTTGGCCGTTCGCGATAGTAAATATCGTTTCGGTAGGGCACAACTGTATTCAGCCCATCATTTCCACCCGATAATTGTACCACCACCAAAATTTTGCCGTTCGATGCGGAGACCTGCCCCATCATCTGTGCTTCGTAAGCCTTTAGAAAGTGCGGAATCAGCATTGTGCCCGCCGTCGTGAAAGCCGATTGTTTCAGGAAATTTCTACGGTTCATAATGTTTGAACCGGGATTTAGTTGATTCAGGGATTTTCTGGATTTTGTTTTGAAAGATTGATTCGCTTCGAAGAAGCGTAAAGCAAAATCGATTTTAATCCACAAATCAGCTAAATCCCGGTTTTAAGTCAGTTGATACTCCGGCAAGCTCATGAGCGCTGCCGTTACAGCATGAATTTGTTCGGAACGAGATTGACCAGAACTGGTCTGCCTGTTGATTAATTCGCGTTGGTCGGAACGAAGCGGAAAAGGTAGCAATGTACTGGCAATAGCGTCGGTCAGATCAGCATCGGCTGTTTTAGAAAAGGCAGCCTCAAAATCGGCCCAGTCGACTTTTGTCTGGAAACGAGCTCCGCCTTTTCGGGCCAGCGACTGCACGTTTATATCCCCCTCATCTTTAGACTTCACGGCTACTTCGGCGGCTTTCAGTACGTAATTCGGCAACTGCATCCGAAAAAGCAGGCTCGACGAGTCGATCCAGTTTTTTCCGCCTGGCCAACCCGCTACATTTGGTGGGTAGAACAGCAGTTGGCCCAATGTACGCTGGACAAAAATCTGCGACTGCGGTTGCTCGAACTGAACACCCAGCGTATGGCGCAACCCAGCCAGCAATTCGACTGGCGACTTAATATGTGCTCCTACGTTTTTCGCATCATAAAACCAGTCCGATGTGAAGATGGTCTCCAGAAGATCGGTAATGTCGTAGTTGCTTTTGTAAAACTGCTCGGCTAGCTCGTCAATCTGTTTCTTGTCTTCGATTTCGTTTACGAAGAAGCGGTAAATTTTCGCCGTGATGAACCGGGCCGTCTGCTTATTCTCCAGCAACATGGTAATTACATCCTCTCCTTTAAAGGCGCCCGTTTTCCCGAAAATGGTTTTCCCTCCTTCGTCGTGCACCTGCTCCCGAAAAATGAACTGCCCGTCTAGGGTGAACTGCCAACCTGTAAAGGCGCGGGCTGCTTCTTTAATATCGTGCTCCGAATAGTTACCTCGACCAAGCGTAAACAATTCCATTACTTCACGAGCGAAATTCTCGTTGGGCGCGTTTTTGCGGTTCTGCTGATTATTCAGGAATTGCAGCATGGCTGGCTCTTTCGATACCGCCATCAGCAGATCGCTAAAGCGACCAAGCGCATTCTGGCGAATGGTGTTGGCGTATTGCTGCATAAACAGCGGATTCCGACCCTGTGTCCGGCAGGCAAAATGCCCATGCCAGAATAGCGCCATTTTTTCGCGGAGGGCAGCTTTACCAGTCGCCATCTGGTCGAGCCATTCCAGATTAAGGTCGCGCACCTTTTCGGCATTGTCCCGAATGCGCTCTTTCAGCATGTCTTTGTCCAGTTGACCATTGCGAAACATGCCTCTGAGTTGCTTTTTCGTTTCGTTCGTATCAGCGTCAACGACCCGCAATTCAGGCACAGACGTACTGTCTTTGAACAACTGTCGCACCACTTTCTTCAAGGGCTTGCGAGCAGCCTCATCAAGTTCAGCGGGCGTGGCTCCGAATCCGGCTCGCGCAAACAGATACCGCGTTTGTTGCTGTCTGGTTTGATTAATCATACGGCTTACGCATTGACTATAAGCCTATGACAAGTTAAAGGAACGAGCGTTTAACCAACAGGAGATTAAAATTTAGCGATAAACAATTAATAATCTTCCAGTTGCCTAAGTTGGGCAGGAATTACAGGTTTGCATTAGACTTCAAAACTGACCTATAGAAATGCGTCGGGTCGTTTATCCAAGAATAAGATAAACGGCCCGAACAAATGCACTGAACCTTAAATTGGTTGCTATTCCAACCAAAGTCCCTAAAGGAAAGGAATTATGCTGGATAGGTTATTTTATACGTACCATCTTTATTAAAAATCACCAAAATACTTCCTCCATTACCAGTTATATTTCTGTGATTGCCCTCGTTTCGCTTTCTGTTGATATGAGGCAAAACATCACTTGTCCATCGCGTTCTTATAGTAGGACGGGTGAAAACCCGATCGCCAATAATTTGTTCTAAGCACCGATTTTTAGCTACCTTATCGCCTGTTGTCTTTAGTGGTCGCCCGGTTGAATCAGCCTCATAAATTAAAACTATATCACCACTAACATCGGCAAATCGATTAGGCGGATTGTCCTTATAGCTGTCATCAATCAGGCCAGATAAATACCAGCAAAGTTGGCCCTGGCTATTATGAAATTCGTATAAATGGACAATCCCTTTATCATAAATGCTGTTGAATCCATTGCTTTGAACAGGGTGATGAATGAAATCAATCAGAACTTTTCGTTTTACCTTATTTGTGTCAATTTTCACTTGCTGGACTTCAGTGCATGGAGGAGGATTCCCTTCTTGGGCGAATACTACTTTAGACAATAAAAGAACCCTAAGCTGAAACAGGATAATGAACGTAACCTTGCAATAAACTATTAAGGGTTTCATTAGGTGCTAGTTGAGTTAGTGAATTATAACCAGTTGTCAGTATTTAACGTTACAGGATTATCCGTTGTAACAGCGGTACAAGTTTATACAGTGAATTATCCGCAAAAAGTCGTTAAAAGTTTATTAATAACCCGCGACATTAGCCAATAACGCAACATAAATCACTCTTTCTCCGTACTTAAGTACGTATCTTCTTATCGCGTTTATAGTCAGCCTCTTTATTTTTATGCGTCAACGTTTATGGTTTTACACGAGTTGGCTGCAAGCCGTTCTTTTTCTGTCAATTACGCATACGCTTTTATCTGCCCAACCCATACCCTACTCCGCGGCACAACGCCAGCAGATTGACCAACTTCGACAGACATTTCAGAAAACTTACACCAGTAATTATAACCAAGCGCTTTCGCTGGCTAAAAAATTAGGTCGTCCGATAGAAACGAAGCTCCCCAACGGGCAACGAATGAGTTTACAAGGGTTAGATGACCGGGGACACTTACTGTATTATATAACCACCAGCGCGACAAAAGCGGGGATCACAACTCGTACCAACGCACTCTATTCGGGTGGTAGTCTTGGACTGAATTTGTCCGGGAGCAGTGCTTCAGTGCAGGGCAAACTGGGTATATGGGATGGAGGTGCGGTGCTAGGTACACATGTTGAACTGACGGGTCGAGTTACGCAGATGGACAGCGCCAGCACAACGATTGACAATGAAGAGCATCCATCCCACGTAGCCGGTATTATGATCGCAACGGGTATCAATCCACTGGTACGTGGTATGGCCAATAAAGCTACGCTGAAAGCCTGGGATTTCTCAAATGACGTAACTGAAATGGCGGCCGCATCGTCTACGCTGCTTGTTTCAAACCATTCGTATGGCTACAATTCAGGCTTCTTTCCTAATCCGGATGCAACTTCGCAATACACCTGGATATGGTACGGTGATACTACTGTTAGTAAAACGTATGACTACAAATTTGGCGTCTATAACAGTCGAGTACAGGCCTGGGATCAGGTTTCGACTAGTGCGCCCAATTACCTCATTGTTAGTTCAGCCGGTAATGCTCGCGGATACAATGGCCCTGCGGCTGGTACGCCTTACCTTATGGGGAATTATACAACTAAAGCTAAGCCAGTAATTAGTACGCTTCCTCGCGACAATCAAACAGGCTATGATATACTTCCACCCCCGGCGTCGGCAAAAAATGCGCTGGTAGTCGGTGCTATCAGTAATCTGGCATTTGGCTATAACCAACCGAATGATGTTCAACTAGCCGATTTTAGTAGTTGGGGGCCTACCGATGACGGCCGTATAAAACCCGATATAGTTGGCGCAGGAGTTAGTATTCTTTCCTGCAACTCAACTAGTGACAGTGCCTACGTGAGCTTAAGTGGTACATCAATGTCGTCTCCAAACGTAGCGGGATCGGTGTTGTTGCTTCAGGAATATTACAACCAGCTCAATCCGGGCAAATACATGCGTTCGTCTACACTTCGTGGATTAGTCCTGCATACGGCCGATGAGGCCGGCACAACTCCCGGCCCTGACTACCAGTTTGGCTGGGGATTACTCAACATGGAACGAGCGGCCAAGGTTATCGGCAATACCGACCAGAGTAATTTACTAAGTGAACGAACACTTGCCCAGGGCAAACATGATACGATTCAGGTAATTGCATCCGGGCGTGGGCAAGTAGTTGCGACAATTTGCTGGACTGATCCGGCGGGTACACCAACGGCTACACTCAATGATCGGACGCCCAAACTCGTCAATGACCTTGACCTGCGTATCAATGATGGAGCAACCACAACACAACCCTGGCTATTAGACCCAAATAATCCGGCAAATGCGGCTACTCATGGCGATAACATCCGCGATAACATTGAACAAGTCATTATTGCCAATTCGATACCGGGCAAAACATACACGCTGATCATTGGCCATAAGGGCACGTTGAGCGGTAGTAAGCAAGATTATGCGTTGTTTGTTAGTGGTGTAGGGGGAAAAGTCTACTGCGAATCGAGAGCAACCTCAACTGCCGATACCAAAATCAGCCGGGTGCAGTTGGGCAGTATTGATCAGGTAGGCTCTACAAGTTGCACTGCCTATACAGATTTTTCGCAGGTAGCGACAAGTATTCAGGCTGGGCAACAGATTCCGCTGACGGTATCGCTCGGCACCTGCGGAGCAACAAAGAATGCAATCGTAAAAGTTTTTGCCGACTGGAATCAGAATGGCAGTTTCGATGATGCAGGTGAAACGCTGGCTACATCAGGCGTATTAGCAAACTCAGCGCAGTTTTCGACAACCCTAACCATTCCAGCCAGCGTACAAAATGGGCAGTTTATCAAGTTTCGCCTTGTAGCAACTGAAACCGACAATGCCGCGTTGGTAGCTGCCTGCGGTCTCTATGGCAATGGAGAAACCCAGGATTATCTGCTCAATGTAGTACAAACGGTTAATGATGTAGGCGCCGTAGCATTGGTTTCTCCTCTAACTAATTTCTGTGGGCAAACCAATACGGATGTGGTCGTAACGGTGCGGTTGCACAATTATGGCGCTGCTGATCAACTCAATGTACCTGTAAGCGTTAAAATTACTGACACCAACAACACAGAGTTAACCACATTAAGCGGTGTTGTTCCTAAACTGCTTGCTTTTCGGGAGGGTATCTTAACGCTTCAGTTGCCCGCAACCAGCACCTTAGTGGCTGGGCAGACGTACCGATTTACAATCACAACGGGTCTCAACACAGATCAGAATGCTGCAAACGACAGCGTTACCGAAACCCGCACAACAGCGCCAACTCCTGCAAACGGCTTATTTACAGCAACCCAATGCAGTGCTGATACAGTCGTTTCATTACGAAATATCGGCAGCGGCACTGCCTTTTGGTACGATGCACCGCTGGGTGGCAATTTATTGGCTGCGGGCAACCTGGCAACAGCCCCGAAACTGCCACCCAGTGGTCAATTTTATGCGACACTGAATGATTTTTCGGGTACGATTGGCCCAGTAAACAAGGCCGCGTTTGGGGGTGGCTCCTATTATGGAGCCTATGCGCCTGCCCCGCTCATTTCAACAACAGTTCCTATCCTAATTGAAAGCGCGCGACTCTATATTGCCGCTGCGGGCCAGTTGACGTTTACAGTACGTAAATTAGATGAAACAGCTATCTCGAGTGTCACACTGGATGTGTCGCCAACTCGTAATCAGAGTTTAACAACGGTTACCAGCAATGGCAATTTAGTAGACGACCCCGACGATCAGGGCGCTATTTATCCAATTAATCTGCGCATTCCCGAAGCAGGTGATTATAAAATTACCATCGACTATTCTGGCGGAGCTTCTACTTTTCGGAGTAACGTATCGGTAAGTGGATTACCTTATCAACTTAAGACTTCAACAGGCACGCCTATTGTTACCATTAAGGGGGCATTATTTAACAGCGGAACAACGATCGATACACTGACAACAGCCTGGTATTACTTCTATAATATTAAAGTTCGGTCGCTCGACTGCCCCAGCCTGCAACGAACCGTTGTTACTCCTATAACCGGTACATCGCCAACGGTAAGCGTTACGCCTGGCGGATCAGCAAGTATTTGCCAGGGTTCAAGTCTGACGTTAGAGGCAATCACTACAGGAACTGGCTTAGCTTATCAATGGTACCGAAACGATGCTCTGCTAACCGCTGCTACAAGTAGTACGCTACCAGTTACTACTGTGGGAAAGTACGCTGTACAAGTAGCCAATACTTGTTTTGCGCGCTCATCAGTCGTTACGGTATCTGTTAACACTCCGCAAAATCCAGTAATAATTACCAATGGATTTACCCTTACATCTAATGCTACATCAAACATTCAGTGGCTGATGGATGGTGTGCCAATTGCAGGCGCAACGGGAACAACGTACACCGTTGTGAAATCGGGCCGTTATTCGGTAAAAGGGAGCGTAAATGGTTGCGGAGCGGGTATTTCCAACGAGGTTGTGCTGACGATTCTGGCAACCGAACCTGTATTGAGCGACGATGATCTGTTGGTTTATCCGAATCCAGTCACCCGTCAACTGACGGTATCTGTGGCCGTTTCATCATCGTTATCAAAACCGCCCGCGTTGCGTTTGACTGATATACAGGGTCGTACGATACGAAACGCTACCCTCCAGCTCGACGGAAAAAATTATTCGACGGTAGTAGATGTGGGGAATCTTCCTGGCGGTACGTTTTTTGTGGTTGTTGAAGACGAACGGACGCAAAACGTTCGCGTGAAACGGATTCACAAGCAATAACCCAGACAGCATCTGAAACATCTCGACAGGCATAGCTCAATCACTCAAAATAAGGCACAGCGCAGGATATGGCAGTTTTCCCACCTATCGCTCTGCCTTATTTTGGTATTTATAAACGGAGCAAATAGCCCTGTGTGGGCACAGTCTGTCTCTCAAAAACAACCAGTAGCCTGGCAAACGGAATTAATTGAACGGTACACTCAGAATAGAAAGCGTACCCTTACTCTTGCCCTTCAGAATAACTGGCCCCTCTACAAAAACTATTCCAATCATCGCGTATTTCAACTTCAGGAAGTCGATGCTCTGGGCCAGCCAATTTATTATTCGTTACATAATGTCGAAGCGGCACAGGGAACCCGAACACTGGCTTTGCAGGGAGGAGGTTCACTGCCTATTGCGTTGTCGGGCAATTCACCCGCTATGGCTGGTCGGCTGGGATTGTGGGACGGAGGGCGGGTATTGGAATCCCACCAGGAATTCGGCGGAACAGCGGCAAATGGTGCCAAAATCACTCAGAAAGATAACGTTAGTAGCGTTAATGATCATACTACACATCTGGCCGGAACTCTCGTTGGCAAAGGAGTTAATCCATTGGCCAAAGGAATGGCGTACGGTGCCCAGTTATCGGTTTGGGATTATACCGACGATGTGACCGAACTACTCACGGCGGCTCCCAAGCTGCTCATTTCGAATCACGCCTATGGCCCCGTAGTGGGTTGGGTATACAATGCCTCACGACCAGGTACCGACCCAAACCTAAAATGGGAATGGTGGGGAAATACAGCCATTAGCGCTACAGAGGATTATCTATTTGGGTTTTACACCACCAAGGCCGAGGACCTGGATCGAATAGCGTATAACAACCCGTATTTTCTGATGGTCCGATCGGCGGACAATAAACGCAGTGAAACTGGCCCACCCACCGGAACACCCTATTTTCTAAAAAACACGACCACTCAAAGCACAATTGCCCGTAGTCGAAACGATGCGTATGATGTTATTCCGGCAGAAGCCACCGCAAAAAATGTATTGACGGTTGGGGCGGCTGAGCTAACGTATACGAGTCAGAATGTACCAACTTTAGTAGGCTCAACTTCCTTTAGTGGTTGGGGACCTACCGACGATGGTCGTATCAAACCTGATTTATTAGGAATTGGATCTGATGTTTTATCATCCATCGCGACGTCGACCAACGACTACGATACCTATAGCGGAACCTCAATGGCCTCCGCCAATGTGTCGGGCTCCTTATTTTTGTTACAGGAGCTATATGCCCGTCAACGGGCAACGGGTTTGCCTACCAGTGGGCAATTCATGCGGGCAGCTACCCTGAAAGGACTGGCCATTCACACCGCCGACCGGCCCAATCCGGCAGTAGGACCCAACTATCGCCAGGGGTGGGGGCTGTTAAACACAGAAGCGGCTGCCCGTCTGTTGCTCAATGAAGAACTGGCCCATCTGGTTCTCGAACAAAGTCTGACACCGGGTAGTACCTATACCCGCTCCATTGTTGCCCAAGGCAACGAACCGTTGATTATCACTTTATCCTGGACAGATCCCGAAGGAACAGCTACGAGCGTTGTGCCCAGCTCCGTAGACAGTCGAACACCAAAACTTATCAATGACCTTGATTTACGTTTGAGCGATGGGCAGCAGACAAGCCTACCGTTTGCACTTGATCCAACTAAGCCAGCACAAGCTGCCACCCGTAGCGACAACATACGGGATAATGTTGAACAGGTATATATCGCGAATCCAATAGCGGGAAAGACCTATACACTCACGGTTTCCCATAAGGGCAAGATGACCTATACGAGTCAGCCTTACTCATTGATTGTGAGTGGTCTCCATCGAATTAATTGCCAATTAACGGCAACTACGATTCCAGCCCTGGACACTGCAATCTGCCAGGGAGCAACGTTGCCTTTACAAGCTGGTAATCCATCGGCAACTCTTCGTTATCAATGGCTACTTAACGGAACGGTTTTGGCAGGAGGAGCTACCCCCAACTACCAGGCCACTCAGGCAGGTTCCTATATGCTGCGGATAACTGATGCGAATGGCTGTTCGGCAACTTCGCAACCTGTACAGATACAGCTACGAACAACGGCTGTAGCACTCACGCCAACGGGCAGCCAGTGGATTTGTAATTCGGATACACCTGTTCATCTAGAAGCAATCTCGCCAAGTGATGCAACATTGAAAGACGCTACATTTGATTGGCTGCGCGATAATTCTGTAGTTACCAATGCCCATGCCAGTACATTCGATGCCACCCAGCCGGGTCGATATCAGGTACGAATGACACAGAACGGTTGTCAGGCGCTCTCGCCCGAAACAGTTGTCCAGTTAACTTCCGTCAATGATCTCAATTTAGTACCCGAAGAAACAGAATTGAGTCTCCCGATAGGCGCTACTGTGACCTTAAAAGCACCCATTGATACATCTTATCGTTACCAGTGGTATCGGAATGATAATTCGTTAGCCAAGGCAACTGACTACCGCTTATCTGTTTCAACGCCAGGCAGCTATAAAGTGCAGGTAACCCAGCATAGCTGCGTAGGATGGTCAACGAATCGGCTCGTGCAAACAACTGTACTGACAGCGACGGTATCCGATACAGTCGGTTTTTTCACATTTTACCCGAACCCTACAGAAAATATCATTTCCATTCACTATGTAAACCCGTCGGCAAAACAGGTCCAAATAAAGATCTTCGATCTGAATGGCATTTTACGACAGACTCCGCTTTCCATAAAAGCCTCAAACGGGCAGTTTGAAGGCGATTTGCCAGTTCAGCACTTGCCAGCTGGTATCTATATTCTTCACCTTTCGGATGGGTCTGGCATTCAGACAAAGCGGTTTGTAAAAAAATGAGCCAGACCAGCTTTAATTCCCTCGCTACCCTGATTTAATACTCCCCCATCCCTTTTCATCTTATTTCTAAAGTTTTCCAGGTGTTCACTCTTGGCTAATCAATAATTAGTATTAAATTTGTAAAGTAACTTAACAAGTTTACTTTACTATCATGACATCGCCACCCCAAAATGATCAAGAGCTATCAACCGAGATACGAACGATTGTAGCCCGGCTTATTAAAAAGATACGCAGCCAGTCGCCAACTCATCAAAAGCTGTCGCTTACCGAACGATCTGTCATTAAACTGCTCGATAAACAGAAAGAAATGTTGCCCAACGAAATCGCCAAGATGGAAAAGGTAACGACGCAGTCGATGTCGCAAATTTTGAATCATCTGTCAGCACTCGGATACATTACCCGAAAGCCTTCCGAAACCGATAAACGTAAGGTCATGATCTCACTATCGGAGGTAGGTCAGGCCATTTTGCACGCTGTCAGACATGAAGCGGACGAATGGTTGACTAAAGCCATACAGGAAACCTGCTCCGCCGAAGACAAGGCGCTTCTACGACAGGCATTGGTTCCTTTAAGCAAACTAGTAGAGGTTGACTAAATCTAGTAACCAACTGATTTTAAAAGCATTACTCACAACTTAATCATTGAATCATGAAATGGTATCAGTATGTAGCTGCGTTTTTTGCCGGCGCTTTCCTGGCTAATGTAGTCCCTCATTTTATCAACGGTGTCTCCGGAGATCCGTTTCCAACTCCGTTTGCCAATCCGCCCGGCAAAGGTTTGTCTTCGCCAATGATCAATGTCTTGTGGGCCTGTTTCAATCTGTTTATCGGCTATGTATTGCTTCGGGTAAGTAAGGCATCTCCTCAAAACAAGCTGTTGATGTTCCTGCTGTTTTTAGGCTTTACGGCCTTATCACTGATGGCTAGTATTTCATTTATGGATAAGATGAAACCCTGATTTTCAGGCAATATTGATAGGTACCAACAATAACTCACGTTATGAACGTAAATACATTCACTGCATTTAAAAGCCGTAATTACAGGTTATTCTTTGCCGGGCAATCCATTTCATTGTTAGGCACCTGGATGCAGAAGACGGCGGTAAGCTGGGTAATTTATTCGCAAACTCACTCCAAATTTATGCTGGGGGTTAGCGTATTTGCTACCCTGTTTCCTTCTGCTTTACTGACACCTTTTGGCGGGGTCTTCTCTGATCGATATGATCGGTATCGCGTCCTGTTGCTCACACAGGTCTTATCCATGATGCAGGCCATCCTGCTTACCGCCGTGGTCTTCTTCAAGGACTATGCAGTTTGGGAGATCATCCTGCTGAGCGTCGTGCTGGGCCTGATTAATGCGTTCGATGTACCCGCCCGCCAGTCGCTGGTTTACGAGATGGTCGAGGATAAAAAAGACTTGCCTAATGCGCTGGCCTTAAATTCATCCATGGTCAACTTATCCAAGTTAATTGGTCCAGCGATAGCTGGTCTTGCCATTGAGAGATTAGGAGAAGTGGTCTGTTTCGGGCTGAATGCAGTCAGTTTCATTGCCGTTATTGGTTCGCTGTTGCTCATGAAACTGCCAACCTACGTACCTAAATTACATACCAAGAATATTCTTGGTGAATTGGTTGAAGGGTTCGTGTATGTAAAAGAAACGCCGTCTATTCGATTTATCATTGTTATGCTGGCGCTGGTCAGCCTGTTGGTTTTACCCTTCACCAGCCTGATGCCCGTTTATGCGAAAGATGTCTTTCATGGCACAGCGTCAACCTTTGGTCTGCTCGATAGCGCCATTGGACTTGGAGCATTTGCTGGCGCAATCTTCCTGGCTTCTCTAAAACCGGGTGCTAACCTAAATAAAATACTGACCATCAACACCTTTGTTTTTGGAACGGGCCTCATCTTGTTTTCCTACACGGCCTGGTATCCATTGGCATTGCTATTTATCGCGATTGGCGCGTTCGGGATGATGTCGCAGATTACAATTAATAACACGTTGCTACAGACCCAGGCGGCCCCAGCCATGCGGGGGCGAGTAATCAGTATGTTCGTTATGGTGTACGCTAGCGCGTTACCGATTGGTAGTCTGATTGTAGGAGCCATATCGGAACACGTTGGTGTGGAGGCCACCATATTAGGTCAGGGCATGCTGGCTCTGGGAATCGGTGTCCTTCACCTCCGGCATTTGCAAACAAACAAATCCAGACAAGCAGTTTCCGCTGCATCCGAAAACCTGACCGCTGAAGTGGCTCCGCCAGTTTGAGGAACAGACTCGAGCTCCGAGTATGAACGCATTTTTAACTCATAAACCCTATGTTCTGGTATCACTATGTTGCCTGTTTTTTTTAGTGGTGCATTTCTGACGAATGCCATTCCACAAGAGTAGTCAGTATAGCACTAGAAACTGATCGCATCGCTTATTTCAAACCCAATTACACATGGTCACCGCACTCGACCCAAACACCGCACTGGTTCTAATTGATTTTCAGAAAGCGGTCATGTTATACCCACTTCTAACTCCTGCCAGCGAAATTCTGGCTAACACAACCAAGTTAATAGCTGCCTTTCGGAAGGTCAGTTTGCCTATTGTTGTTGTTATGGTTAAACCCGTTGCTAATACAGGAGTGGCCATACGCCGTAATACCCAGCAACCGTCAAGCGTGGGCTTTACTGCCGACTTGCTGGAATTAGTACCTGAAATCGAAACGCAACCCGACGATATTTTTATCACCAAGCATACCTGGGGTGCCTTTTATGAAACTCCTTTAGACGAAGAACTTAAGAAACGGGGTATTACAGGAATTGTACTGGCGGGCGTGGCAACTAGCCGAGGTGTGGAAAGTACGGCAAGGGCCGCCAGCGAACGGGGCTATAACATTGCGTTTGCCCAGGATGCCATGACCGACATGGTGGCCAGTGCTCATGAAAACAGTCTTAATGTTATTTTTCCGCGCCTTGGCGAAGTGGGAGATACAGATGCGATCATTGCCATTTTAGGCCAATAAATAAATCAGGCCAGTTAATGCATTTGTGCACTAGCTGGCCTGATTTATTTCCTAGACTACTTTATTTTTTACTTCGCTTTTCCTGAAGCAGCTTCTTCTGCCAGTGCCATTTTTACAGCATCATACAGGTTGACAATGCCTCCCGTTTTTGATAGCGTGTTAAATGCAACCATATCGGTTGATTCTGGTCTGGTCACCTTTGTTGAATAAGGTGTTGCCGATTGCATAATAATTCGCTTAATATCGGCGTACGTCAGCTTAGGAAAGTACGACTTTAGCACAGCGGCAACTCCCGCTACCACAGGTGAGGCCATACTTGTACCACTGTTATTTTCATACTTGCTGCCGGGTACAGTCGAGTAAATATCTTTACCGGGAGCAAAGACATCTACATTCTGCTTGCCATAGTTCGAAAAACTGGCAACCAAATCGCTGGTATTAGGCAAAGCACTTGCCCCTACTGTAATCACATTCGGGATGGCAGAACCATCAATAAAGCGGGGAGCTGGGTAATTGGCTGCAGTGTCAATATCTTTTCCATCGTTTCCAGCCGCATGGACCATCAAAACACCTTTCGAAAGCGCATATCGTTCGGCATCTTCAACTACACTGCGCTGTGGAGAATAGTCCTTCCCGAAGCTCATATTGATAATTTGTGCCCCGTTATCAACTGCATACCGAATAGCATTGGCAACATCCTTATCACGCTCATCGCCATCAGGTACCGCCCGCACACCCATAATCTGAACTGCATCAGATACTCCTTTTACGCCAAGGTTGTTCGTACGATCGGCGCCAATTATGCCCGCAACGTGCGTACCATGATCAGGGCGAGAACCAGCAATATCGGCATTGCCGTAATCACGCTGGTTCATATCATTTGGATTGTCACCCACAACAGAACGGCCATCGAACTCCGGATTGTAATTATACTCCGCACGAGCTTTGAGTTGCTCATTCGCCTTTTCGAGCTCGCTCATGATTACATCCGTATCAGCAGCTCCCTGTTGGCCTAATATCTGTAATATTCCCAATACTGGGCGCTTTAGACTCGCATTTGTAAGGGTATCTGCAGCTTTACGCAAGGTCAGTGTATCCAGTTTCGTTACATTCAGCACTTTTTTCAAGTTAGCGACCGCAGTTGAAAACTGTGTATAGAATTGGCCAATGCCCTGATATTGTGCTTTGTACTGCGACTGATTTTTCTCTAATTCCGCCTTCGTTTTTACATACAGATCGTACTCTTTCTGCTGGTCCGGCTTTAGTGTCTTTCGGTCTTTCCCTTCGTATTTAGGTTTTAGCTGAACATAAAGCCGGGTTACCTCGGCCGTTTCATAATTGACGTTTCGACCATCTTTTCCGCCAATGAAATTCCAGCCGTGAACATCATCCACATAACCGTTTTTGTCATCGTCTTTCCCATTGCCAGCAATTTCCTTCGGATTAACCCATAGAACTCGACGTAAATCTTCGTGAGTTGTGTCAATACCTCCGTCAATTACGGCAACCACAACGGGAGTTGGTTTGCGATCTTTCAATAGTTCACGGTACGTTCGCTCGACGCTAATGCCGGCCGTGTTATCGGTTTTATCTTGCAGATACCACTGCGTTTCCTGCGCCGAAGCTGCCACCGAAAGCAACATAACTGACGCACTGATAAGGAGTTTCTTCATGAATTGTTAACAAAAAATCTGGACAAATTACGAAGAAACATCCTTATTAATCGCTTAAAAATTGTTAAACGGTCTACTTATTTGCTTCAGTCCTTACCGTGACTAGCATTTTTATAATGCTCCTGTAGTAAATCTTCGCCCCAATCATTGGTCAAATCACGTACTACTGTATGGATGTGATTGGCATTCGTTTGGGAATTGTCATACTCAATCAGAATCGTTGGGCCATGAATTCGATAGTACCATCCTTTTCCATCACCCAGTTCGGGCGTTAGATCGCCTGCCCAACTAAACCGTATCTCATCTAGTCCCGCTTTCTTCAATTTATCTAATTGCTGTTTGGCCAGGGTAATACGGTAATTAGTCAAATACGCTTGTATCAGATCCATAAATAATTTGCGTTGCTCGCTATTCATGTCGGCCATTTTCACTCCATCCATCCGTTCCAGAGATGCCTTACGTTTGTTGCTGGTAACCATTTCGGGATAAGCGACTGCCGCCAACACAGCCTGCTTTCGCTGATCGGTGTTCAGAGTTTTCAGCAACGCAAAGGCTTTTTCGGTTTCCTGTTTTAATATCGCTCTACCTTTTTGGGGCAAATCCTTGACACGCGGATCAGACATTCGCTTATCGGCCATGCCTGAGTCAAATTTCAGTACGCCCGGATTACTGCCAAAGAATGTAGGAGTCTGGGCCAGCACTTTACCGTCTACTGCCACAAATTGAAGTGACAAATGATGTCCTTCAATCCGCCAGCTCCAGGGAGCGTTTGTGGCCGGGTCGCCAAAAAATGTAAAGGAATAATTTTCCGGATCACGGTATACATCATTTGGAGGGCGATTGTCAATTACACGTAGCACATTTTCCATATCAATAATGGATGTTGCTTTCTCATAGCCCTGTAGGCTCAGTGCCGTTTTGAGCATGGCCATTGCCGCCTGACGCTGTTCTGGCGTCATCTGTTTTAAAGGGAGTCCTTTACGTTCTCTCGGAACAAAGTGCCAGTTGAAGCGTTCTTCACTATCAAATGGGAAGGTAGTTTTTTGCCGCTGTTCTGGCGTAAGCATGCCTAGAAACAGATTGGCCGCATCCGTCATTTCATCTTTGACACGCTGTTGAACAGGCAATGTTTTGGGCGACGGAGCAACTTGGCCCAAAACTTGTAGCTGACTGGCTATCAGGCAGCCTAAAAGGAAAAGTGAGTATCTCATAGGTGAAGGGCGTTTATACGATACTTCGTAAAGAGCAATCGCCATCGCATTTACCTATCCGACACGCAAGGAGATATGACCGTTTAGTCAAAGCAATTTGATTATATCTGGCTGTTTGCCAACAACCTCGGTATTTTAGTAGTTTATCCTATTATACCACTGTCACAAACTACAATCATGTCTACCCGGCCTCCGAACAACAGTTCTGGTCCACTCGACCATCTGTCAATGCGCTACTTACGGCAGGTACTCGATATGTCGCACCCCGCCGATGAGCCTTACGTACTGAACTCTATTGAAAGTCGAGTTATCCGCCGAACGAAAATTATAACTCTAACAATAACATCGCTGCTGGGTATAACGGGTGTATTATTACTGTATTGGCCACAGTATATCTGGCCTGAATTATTCAGCACAACGACCGTTCGACTTTTTGGAAATACCCATGAGTTATCCCTGATTACAGCCTTATATAGTATTTTACTGGTTTATCTGGAGATAAATTTAATGCTGGCGATTAACTTATGGGGCGTAAAGTCGATCATGGAGGTATGTCAGTTTCCCCGTGCCCACGATGCTCAGTATGAGCGACATTTGCAATCGTTAGCTAATGCCGCCCTCGAAAAATCGCAATATGGCATTCTTCGTTTTGGCGTTGATCCATTTATGACGATGCCCCGTTGGGGATTAACCATTTTTTTTCTATCAACTATTGCCAAGGCAGCACTCAGCACACTGATTCTAAAGATTACCTTAAAACAATTTATTGGCAGGTATGCATTACGTCCAGTAACAGACCTTGTAGGTCTGCCTATCTATGCATTATGGAATACCTGGGCATCATGGCAAACACTTCACGAAGCTCAAATTCGGGTGATGGCTCCCATTACAATCCGTGAGTTTGTTCATGAACTTCATGAAGAATGGGGAAAAAACGAGCAATTCCGTCCGTTGATTCTGGAAGCCCTACACTACGCGTCGATTCTAAAAAGGCAGTATAATTATGCCCACTTTATGCTGACAGAAACCCTGATTGACCGCTTTGAATTATCTAGAACTACACCATTAACGGGTCATTTTACTGAACAGGTACTCCAGGCTCCTCTTGCCGTACGTCGAAGTCTGGAGCGACTTATTGTATTCGGCGTTTTGGTCGATGGCAAATTGTCCTTGCTTGAGAAAAGACGTTTACACGAACTTCGCAAAAAAGGAGTTCTGACCTATTCGGCTAATGACATTGAACGGATTGGCATGGATTATAACCAGGGGAGAGGACTTTGGGTATAAAAGAGTAATAAGCCTATGCTTCCTTAATAGTATCGCTTTTTCGTACTCGTACTTCATTAATTCGCTTATCATCAGCAGACACTACCTGAAATACAAACCCATTATAAGTGGTTTCATCACCAGCTTTAGGAAGTCGACTAAATAGCTCAAGCAATAGGCCACCAAGAGATTCGCTGTCTCCCTGTGCATCTTCAAACGTTGTTGCATCAACATTCAATACCCGGCACACATCAGTCAGTGACATTTTACCCTCGAATACCACCGTTTGGTCATCTTCACGTCGATAGCCAAGTGGATCCTCGTCGTCAAATTCATCATTTATATCGCCGAAAATTTCCTCGATGATATCTTCCAGCGTTACCAGACCACGCGTCCCCCCGTACTCATCAACGACAATAGCAATGTGTACTCGCCTTTTCTGGAAATCCTGAAGTAAATCGTCTACTTTTTTATTTTCAGGGATAAAAAATGCAGGACGCAGTAATGATTGCCAGTGGAACGAATCATCTGCATGAATGTGTGGCAGTAGATCTTTGATGTATAGAATACCGTCAATCGTATCTAATGACTCCCCATAAACCGGCACCCTTGAGTAGCCAGATGCATTAATCTGAGCCAGTAATTCACTAAACGATAAATCTTCACTAACGGCCGAAATATCCAGTCTTGCCCGCATCACCTGACGGGCCGTCAGATTACTAAAATTGACAATACCTTTAAGTATTTCTTTTTCTTCGCTCGTCGCGTTCGTACCCGTTAGCTCAACGGCCTGACTTAGCTCCTCTACCGATAGTTTATAGCCACGGCGCTGAATTCGCTTATCTACCTGATTGCTTAAACTGACCAGCATCATGGCCAGGGGGCGAAATACAGTCAGCCCGAGTTGCGCCAGGGGAGCCGTCTGGCGAGCCACTGTTAAGTTATTCTGGCTCGCATACACCTTTGGCACAATCTCACCAAATAAGACGATTGCGACCGTTGTAGCCAGCGCCATCCCAGACAGTATCCAACCTGATCCTGACGAGACTTGAGTCACCTCCCAAGTTAGGTAAGTAACTATAACGACGATGGCAATATTGAGTAAATTATTGAAGATAACCAGCGATGCCAATAACCGTTTAGGACGCTCTAAAAGCGTGGCAATTCGCTGTTTATCGGCCTGACTACTTTCTCGACAGTGGGCACGATCATCCGGAGAAAGAGAAAAGAAAGCAGCTTCTGAAGCAGAGACCAAACCCGCCACTGTCAGCAGCAATAGAATCAAAGCCGTATAAGGGGCATATAAATCAAAATAGGTGCCCCAGCCATCAGCGGCTGGGAGCACCTGTCGAGGAAGAGGGTCACCAGGATCCATGTATATCAAATCTCGTTCAACAATAGAGCAAGTTATGTGGATTAAAACGGCAAGTCGTCGTCGCCACTGTTGCTCTCGAATGGCACCGGTTCAGGCTCTCTACGCGATGGCGCTGCCTGTTGGCGCGCAGGCTGAGCAGCTGGTGTCGGTTGCGGGCGAGGTTGTGCGGGCGGAGCCTGCTGTCTGGGTGCTTCGTAAGAAGGTTGTTCTTCTGCTCGGTCGCTATTCGGACTACCCAGCAATTGCATTGTATTAGCCCGAACACGTAACGATGTCCGCTCTTTACCTTCTTTATCCGTCCATAATTCTGTCCGAAGGCGACCTTCAACATAGACAGAATTTCCTTTCTTCAAATATTTTTCAGCCACTTTGGCCTGTTCATTCCACAATTCAATCCGAAACCACTCTGTCTGCTCTACTTTCTCACCATTTCGGTTTGTATATTTTTCGGTAGTCGCTACATTGAAGGTTGCCACAACAGCTCCACCATCCAGATAACGGACTTCAGGATCGGCCCCCAGATTACCGATTATTGTCATCTTATTAAGACTTGCCATACTCTTTATTTTGTTGGTTACGTATAAAATTCCGTAGCGTTTAAGAGGATTAAAGATACTAAAATCTACCCACTTATCCAAACAGATTTTCTAAATAGTTTGTAATCAATACAGGCTTAGGAAGGTGACTAATTTCCTCCATATCATACCATTGTAAGTCTGTCGGCAAGCTATCAATAGCAGCTTCAGGCAAATCGATCAGGTAGAATCTGGCACGAATACGTTGGTGCGATAACAACTGAACTGACTCCACCGGCAAGCCAGTAACTACCCCTCGTTGTACTAAGTCTTTGACCTCTTCAGGAAGCGGTAAATCTGGCAACATTGCTTTTGCATCTTCGGTTTCAAGCAAATAAAAATCATGCAAATTTTGCCAGACATCACGCGCCGTCCGTTCGCGAAGAGCTAATTTTCCATTTTTTCGAAAAATGAGGTATGTGAAAAATCGTTCTCGAACCGGAGCCTTTTTTGATTTAACGGGCAACCGATGCTGGCGCCCCGTTAAGTAAGCAACGCACCCCTGTTGTAGAGGACATAAAAGGCAATCGGGTGCAACAGGTGTACAATGAATCGCCCCGAACTCCATAATGGCCTGGTTATAAGTAGCCGGATCGTTGGCCGATTGGATCAGGCGTGTAGCTAAAGCGGCAAACGTTTTCTTCGCATTCGTTGTGGTGATATCTTCCTCTATACCAAATACCCGTGCCAATACCCGATAAACATTTCCATCCACAACAGAAACACGTTCGCCAAAGGCAAACGAAGCGATAGCAGCTGCCGTATAAGCACCTATCCCCTTCATTTTCAGTAGGTCATGATAGGTAGATGGGAACTTACCATCTAATTGAAGAGTTACATAACGAGCAGTTTGATGCAGGTTCCTGGCTCTGGAATAATAACCCAGACCTTGCCAGAGTCGCAACAACTCACGTTCATCAGCTCGGGCCAGATCAGCAATTGTTTCATAGGCATCTACGAAGCGCTCATAATAGGGTTTTCCCTGTGCTACGCGGGTTTGCTGAAGAATGACTTCCGATAGCCAGATACGATACGGATCGCGGGTGTGGCGCCATGGTAAGTCGCGTTTATGAACCGAATACCACTGCTCAAGAATAGGAGCAAATGTGGTTTCGATGTTGTTAAGGTCTGATAGCCAATTCAAAATAAAACAAAAAAATACATCGTTAGCAGGAAAAACGGAAGCATAGGGTTTTTAAATTTATAGGAAAGCCCTACCTTTGTGCTCCCATTTTGAGACCCGAATTTTCAACAATACAGTAAACGTTAAAGTTTAAGAAGTCGTGACGAAAGCAGACGTAATTGCCGAGATCGCCGATAAGACCGGTATTGATAAGGCAGAAGTAACAAACACCCTGGAAACCTTCTTTTCAGTAGTAAAGGACTCATTGGCTGAGGGAGAGAACATTTATGTGAGAGGGTTCGGTAGCTTCATCAATAAGAAACGAGCTAAGAAGGTAGCCCGGAATATCTCAAAAAACACCGCTATGGTGATCGATGAGCACTTTATTCCGAGTTTCAAGCCCGCCAAGGTTTTTGTTGAGCAGGTTAAAACCAGCGACAAAGCTAAAGTAGCCGCTGAGTAAGCAAAGTTTCCCAAACGGCTATGAACTGGTAAATCAGGCCGGCTCAGGCGTTTGCATTGTGACGATTTCCATTATGAATAAATTCGTGCTGCTTGTTGTCTTATTGGCTGCGGCCCTAACAGTGGGGTTATATACCTTACCGAAGGTGGTTGTACGCAATGAAAGTAAGCAACTCGCAGGGGGACGTACAGCGCAAACGTCTGGAGTCAGTCAGTCTGGTTCCGATTCACTCAACGTATCAAGCAATAGCCCTTCTATTCATGAGAAGCCGCTATCGCCTGAGCAACAGAAACGCTTAGTAACACTCCAAACTGAGTTTACGAAGGCAGGTACAACCCAAAAGGAAGCTGTCGGGGTAAAACTTATTGCCTTGTTGCATGAAGTAACCCGGTACGACAGTGCGGCTCATTATGCAGAGGAACTGGCGAAAGCTCAACCAACGGAACGGAATCTTTTACGAGCCGGGGATGAATATTTTGAAGCCTATACCTTTGCTGTCGATGAAAAGAAAACAGCGTTGTTAGGTCAGAAAACCCGTGATTTATACGGACAGGCGCTGGCTAAAAACCCAAATCTGCTATCGGCAAAGGCCAATATGGCCATGACTTATGTCAATACCGATACACCAATGCAGGGAATTATGCTCCTGCGCGAGGTCATTAAGCAGGACCCAACAAATGAACTGGCACTCTTCAACTTAGGTTTACTGGCTATGCGATCTAACCAGTATGAACGAGCAGTTGAGCGGTTTCGGCAAATCTTGGTTAATAACCCATCGAGCCGGAAAGCACAGTTTTATCTAGGGGTTAGTTTAGCTGAAGCCGGTCAAAAAGCCGAAGCGAAACAGGTGCTGGCACAGGTAAAGAAGCAGGAGAAAGACCCGCAGATTCTGGCCGCTGTTCGCGAATATGAAGAGCGGTTGAAGTGAGTTATATAGTTGAATTGTTATCAAGTTGATCGACGCGTCAACTAGCTATATAGCTGTTCAACTTAAAACTATACAACTTTTTCGGGCCTGACCGATTGGCAGGCCGACACATATTTTAACCATTAAATTAGTTTATTATGCCTTGCGGTAAGAAACGGAAACGGCACAAAATTGCCACTCACAAGCGGAAGAAACGGCTCAGAAAAAACCGGCACAAGAAGAAATAGTCGGCGGTAGGCAGTCAACAGCTTAACTGTTATGCTCATAACTGCCTTCTGCAATTGCCTACTGCCTACCTATTTGAAGCCTCGGCCGGTCTGAAAAGCCCGAACGTGGCTTCTTTCTTTTTATATAGCCATTCTTAACCGTATATTCATCTTGTGAGTAATGAATTAGTTATCAGTTCGACTCAGAAAGGTGATCGGATTGCGCTCTTGCAAAACAAGAGATTGCTGGAGTATCACGAAGAAGAGTTAGACAGCAGCTTCACCGTTGGCGATCTTTACTTAGGAACAGTCAAGAAATTATCATCGGGCCTTAACGCTGCTTTCGTAGATGTTGGCCACGAGAAAGACGGTTTTTTGCACTACCAGGACTTAGGACCGAATATTAATTCGCTCAACAAACTGGTTAAAGACGTAATCGCCAAGCGCGTCACTACAGGGCGGCTCAGCGGCATGAAGTTGGAGCCACCTATCGATAAAATCGGGAAAATCGATAAGGTCCTGACGAAAAACGCTCCCATTCTGGTTCAGGTGGTTAAGGAGCCCATCTCAACCAAAGGTCCACGCCTTTCCTGCGATATTTCTATTGCAGGCCGTTATTTAGTATTGGTGCCATTTTCAGATGGTGTAAACCTGTCCAAAAAAATTACAGACCGTGCCGAACGGTCGCGGTTGATGCGGCTAATGTCGTCATTGAAACCACAAAACTTCGGCGTTATTGTACGAACGGTTGCGCAGGATAAAGATGTAGAAGAGCTCGACCGCGACTTACAAAATTCTCTTGCAAAGTGGGATCAGGCGCTTAAATCATTGTCTGAGGCCAAACCGCGTGATCGTGTATTAGGCGAAATGAATAGGGCTTCGTCTATTCTGCGCGATATGCTTAATGAGTCCTTTGAGAGTATTACAGTAGATACTCGTGAATCTTACGACGAAATCAGGGATTATATTCACACTATTGCGCCTGAGAAAGAAAAAATTGTTAAACTCTACAGTGGTAAAGTAAAGGTATTTGAAGCCTTAGGTCTTGAAAAACAACTTAAATCGTTGTTTGGGCGCTCAGTAAGTTTACCCGGTGGAGGTTATTTGATTATTGAGCACACTGAGGCATTGCATGTTATTGATGTTAACAGCGGTAACAAATCGAATTCTGAAGAAGACCAGGAAGCGACTGCTATTAGTGTCAATCGCGAAGCAGCTAAAGAGATTGCTCGTCAACTTCGATTACGCGACATGGGTGGTATCATCGTCGTAGATTTCATAGACATGAAGAAAGCAGAGAATAAAAAACTCCTGCAAGACATCATGCGTGATGAAATGAAACCCGAGCGCTCGAAATTTACAATTTTGCCCTTAACGAAATTTGGCCTGATGCAGATTACACGTCAGCGTGTCCGGCCGGAAATGAACATTGTTACGCGTGAAGTTTGCCCAACTTGTGGAGGTACGGGCACGATTCAGGCTAGTGTTTTGGTAACGGATGTCATTGAGAATAACCTCGATTATATCTTGACAAAACAAAACGAACGTGGTATTTCAATCTCCATGAATCCATTTTTATATGCTTACTATACTAAGGGTATTTACTCAAAACAAATGCAGTGGTATATGAAATATAAAACTTGGGTTAAAATAATCAAGGATAGTTCGCTAGGTATGGTTAACTTTAAATTCTTTAACCGATCAGGGGAGGAAATTGAGGTTAGTAATAATGCTTAGTAACGTAGTAAAATTTTACTACGTTTTACTAGTATAATGCCGGTGCCCGATGAAACAGTTTCATCGGGCACCGGCATTATAAATATATCAAGGTCCTACTTAATGTAGTATTTCCATATCCATCAATTCACTAAACATTTCCTGTCCAACGATCTCTTCAACTGAATCTACCTCATGCAGGTTCAGTAGTAAATCACGAAGGTCTTCTGTAATCTCGTAAGTTTGGTACAGTCTACGGTCAAATAAGATTGGCGCCTGCTCAAGATCACACAAAGTATAGCGCTTTTCATTGAAAGCAAGCCGTTTTGCATGATAATTGAAAAAATTGTTCTTAACAATTTCTGGCTCCAGAAATAAGTGAATAAAATTCCAGCCTTCCCACTGACCAGGGTATTGTTTCAAATAAGGCCAAAATGCATCGTAAAGTTGCTGCATGGCCTCCTGACAATACATATCCCGGTCACTACGCACAATTGGTCGAATCGGTTTCAGACAATGCAGGACATTTGTCATGTCGGACTGTCGATAACTTACCACAGGTACGATAGGTACACCAGCGGCATGTGATAAGTAACCAACTCCTTTCCGTGTTAGGACACGACGTTGACCAAAACGCACGGATAGAAACTGGGACTCTTCCCCAACCTGAGGAGCCGTTTCTGGGCTCCCATCAACGAACACAATTAGTGATCGACCCGCTTTCAGCTCTCGCAATACAGTTAATCCGGCAGACGGACTACCTGCTTCAACCACGCGGAACACATTTGTTAGGCCATGTTTCTGGCGTAACCCCTCAATATGTTCCGCCATCTCTTCTCCCTGATTGCGGTTCATGTTGCTGCCAACCAGCAACACACAATCGACTCCTTTTCGAAAAAGTACACTTGTCAACAGTCGGTAGGAACCGAGATGATAGGTACAATAAATTTTAGGACTATACTCTTTATTCAGAACATCATGCGCTCCACGTAACTTTACTAAATCGCCGGCGGTCAAACACTTTTGATCGAATGTGGTAAATACCTGCTGCAACAATAGCTCTCTAAAGAGGGCCTCATGTTCCCGACGGGGTATTGAAGGCAACACATTCTCAACATTAGCGGAGAAAGTAGTATACTTCATTAAATAACCCCGTTCCTTAGGTAAGTCAACCTGTTCGAAGTGTTCTCGACAATTTGCCAACTCCTGTTTGTAAAGTTGCCGTGTGCTTAACATAGTTTCTGAAGCTTAAAGCGAGAAAACAGGTTTGGAATTAGCAAGGCCAGTAAAACCAACATCGAAACCACCACAACATACTTTATCCTCAGCAGCGAGCTTTAATATATTAGCCGATTCCAATTTGGTAGCTGGAGTGATTACATTTTTAATTGCTTGGGCGGACTTAATAATGAATTGCTTTTTCATGACAATTTGTAGTTAGTATGATTGATTTGTAGTTGCTTGTTTTTGATGATACAAAGCTACCGCCTGCCAAGAGGCTCATCAATCGCAAAAAAGTCACGATTATTGGTTGCAATTAGTTAAATATTACCACTATATTAGTCCGACTTTTGTGTAAGGAGACAGCATGAAGGAAATTCAAATCAATCGAGCTTTCCTCAAGAAACCGTTTAGCAGCGCGATTATACTACTGAGCATTGTAGTATTAGTTGAAGCTGTTGGATGGTCTGTTGCTGCGCCTGCAAAACTTGAGAAGGTCAAGAAAGCAGGTGGAGCTATCTTCTATCTTGGCGTACTTGTCCGTGATTTATTTATTCCCGAATTATGTACATTACTTATTATCATTGCTATTATTAACTTTTACCACAAATTCAGTCACATACATACGGTAAAAAACAACTGGCGTGCAATTAGTCGATATGAGTTACGTTGTTTACCAGTTTTAGCACTTGCATTCTGGGTGTTTAATCCATTTACTCAAACTGTTCGTTACTTTTTAGAGTATTTCCCTGAATACTCTTGGTCAAACTATTGGGACGGTTATATTCTTTATACATACACCTGGTCTACATATTTCAAATATTTAGTTCCTGTAATACTCATTGGCTACATCGCCATCAATACGTCACTTCTTCTCGACTACTTAAAACAGCGTCGGGAAGCGCAGGAAGCTGCCGAAGCAGAAGCCGCTGAAGCATCTCAAAAAGTCTTAGCCTTATCCGAAACGTTTTCACCACAGCCGCAGCCAACTACCCCTTCTCTTTACCTTAGTTATCTGAAAGGTAAAAATGCTCAGGGTGAATTAGACTTCCCGGTCAATGAAGTCTATTACTTCACTGTTGAGGATCGATTCTACTACGCCGAGTCTTTAAAAGAACGATATCTAGTCAGTAAAACATTGAACGAACTTGAGGCCGAGCTTGATCCGACGCAATTCTTCCGAATCAAGCGCGATTATATTGTCAATCGACAGGCTGTATTGCATTACTCCTATTGGGAAAATGGCAAGTATATTGTTCGATTAAACACCCCCGACCAACACAAGATTATTGTTCCTCGTGTTCGTATGCATGAGTTCCGGGAGTGGCTACAAGGACGTGATGCTGGCAAGCCTGAGCACGCCGATCTACTATAAGTCGCCCAGAGTAACCGATTAATCTTCATTTTTTTGCCCTTATCTGTTCTTCTTCTCAAAAGGTCAATTCAGTAACTATGCACTATATAGTTGGCTGCCGGGTTGAATATCGTCCGTCGATTTAATTTATCGAACGCTTTTTGTCTGAAATCACCCATTTTATGTGTGATTTCAACTATTTAGTATGTTTTTTTAGGTGATTTCGCCTGGGGATATGATGATTATATATCCTTATTATGTACTGAATCTACTAACTACCCAGCTATATAGCTCTTCTAGGCCCTATAAGATCTTATACCCTTCGAACACTCCATATTAGGGTATCTCAACCTAATCTGTTTTATACAACAAAGCCCCACGACAGTTTGGCGACGGTGCGGGGCTCGAAAACAATTAAATGGTTTGTTATTAAATGAACTGAAAGTGGAGCGGAATCTGGCCCAGTTCTTACGTAATAAACGAGACTATAGCGTTAACTGCCGGGCAATAGAGAGCTGTTCCCATTGTAAAAATGGGAAATACAGTATGAGTTCCTTAGGCCTCTACAGATAGTTCTTTACAGAAATACCATAACGAGGCAACTGGCGGCAACTATCCAGATTGAGTTTTCGGGCAATGTGTGCCTTATGGTTTACGGCTGTTCGATAGCTAATGCTTAATTCGTCAGCTATTTCATTAGACGTATGCCCGCTGGCAATCATTCGTAACACCTCCCGTTCTCGCTCAGTCAGACGATTCAGTTCTTCGCGGGTAGCTTCTGAGATTATGTCAACGCCAAAATTCTTTAGCAAATCCATAAATCCACTGCTGTAATAACAGCCTCCGCTACTGACAGTCTGGAAACAGCGGTACAATTCGTCTAGTCCATCAGTGGCATACAAAAATCCAAAGAAACCTTTTTGCATAGCCTTGGCCACCATTCGAAGGTCAGGCTTACGGGTATACAAAATGAATTTCGTTTGCTGATTTGCACGCTGCATCTGTTCGACGATGTCGAAGCTCCGTTCGCCCGAAATCTCTGATTCCAGGATAACACATTTCGGGCGTTTCACCATGATCTGCTGAAGTGTGTCTTCCATTTCGATAGCACGGCCGACTACATTGTAGCCTTGTTCTTTCAAAAGCTGGCTTAAAACTTCACAGGTAAAAAGCTCGGATTGGGCAACAAGAATGGAGAAATCGCGCCTTCGGATCGCGAAGTTTTTAGTGCCCTCCTGGACACTGGTTGATTGGTTCATGATCTATTACATATATGGGTGGATGAATGTACCAACAATACTTGAATTTTTATAACACTCTGTGAATGAAATGAACAATTTTCTAGATGAACCGGCTCAAAAAGATTTAATGGTATGGGTGATTTCAGCAGAAAGTCGCCCGCTCGCCCATTTGTTTCAGGGTGATTTCAGACTTTTTGGGTGATTTCACACCTAAAATGGGTGATTTCACTCAAAACGGTTTGCTTTCAGTCTGAACAAGGTAGAATTTTGATCAAGTCAATTGCAAAACACGTATATCAAAGTAGGGTGATGAATCAGGAACAATCAGCAGTATTTTCCAGCTACGAAGCGTCGGCTGAAGAGGTACAAAAAGTGATTATTGAATGGGCAAGAGCGACCGAAGCATTTCATGGTCGTTACGCTAAACTGAATCAAGTCATCAACGCATTACAGGCAGCATCTCGCCGTCAACCCACAGCTAGTAACCGGACGCGACTGCGGCACCTCATCGATTTGCGTGAGCACATGAGTGATGTTCTCATGACTTTGCTGCTCGATATGTCGGGCAAGAAGCCTAGCCCCTCAGCGCAATCTTCTAAACCAGGTCAGCTCCACTCTCATGCCAGCCTATTGGATGAGCTGAACCGTAAAATTGATGCCGAACTGATTAGTTTCACAACGGTAGCTCAAGCGTAGTGTTCACCCTCCCCTATTGATAAAGGTAAGCCCCACTCTATAAAATAGCTGGGGCTTTTTTACTTTAACCGGAGATAACAGTCCCTAACAAGTTCGAAATCTCCATGTCGATTCGCTTAAAGTGCATAAACTCTGTTAAAAGCTGATCGGCTTCCTCAGGGGTTTTATTTCTCGACTCTCGCAGCAATTGCTGTAGGACTGTCATTCGCTGTTCTGCCAGCATTTTTTTGATTCGCAGGATATTGCGATAGGCAGCATCCGCTAAAATTCCAATTTCCTCTTCTGATGGTACGAAAATCTCGTGTTTTCCCCAACCATCACTGATTTCATAGCGGGGTGTTGTTAGATGAATAGCCTGGCGCTGAAGTTCAATAGTACTAGCTCCCTCTGCCCTATCTGATTGTCGGTTCAGGAAATCGTTCGCAGTCAAGATTTCACCTCTGCTATAGGCTTCCCGAAACAAGGTGAGAATAAGATCGTAAGGTGCGGTTTGAAATTCGATATCATGCAGTTCACTAAGCACATACTGGCATAGCGTAATACCTGGCTCTAGTTCACGTGCACCGTAGTTCATTAACAAACGAACACATTCTTCCTCCTGATACGATATAGGCGTTCTGACAGACTTTATTCGCTCGATTGGTGCGGATAAAGTATCTGGTATAGTTAGTCCATCATCGCTGATTTCAGGCGATTCCAGGCTTAATCCGTCCAGCAATGAGTTGATCTCATCTAGTGAAGGCTCATTCGTACTTAAAGTATTACTTGAAGATGGCTGCTGCCTTCCTGCGCTAGTGGATCGCTGTTGCCGATCTGCATCTTTTTTGTTTTGCTCTTGTTGCTTCCGAAGCAATCGGTTAATTTCCGAAATAACCGATTGCTCGCTCACATGAAATACTTGTGCTACACGTTGCGAGAGTGTCTGTCGTTTCAGCGGGTCAGGTATTCGTGTAATACTGGTACATACATCTGAGATACCTTCGGCCCGCTTTAGTGGATTATCGCCCGCTTCAGTTAACCAACGACTGGCTTTGAAATCAATGAAATCCTGCGAATGTTCTTTAATGTAGGCTTTGAAGGTATCAGCCCCAACTTTATGAACGTAGCTATCTGGATCTTCGCCATCAGGCAGTAAAAGCAGCCTAAGGTTTAACCCTTCTTCAAGCACCATATCCAGGCCACGCAGAGCTGCTTTAATGCCAGCAGCATCACCATCGTAAAGAATCGTAACATTCGGTGTAAAACGCGCAATCAGTCGGATTTGCTCGGTTGTGAGCGACGTCCCCGACGAAGCAACAACATTTTTGACACCGGCCTGATGTAGCGATATAACATCAGTATAGCCTTCTGTCAGGTAGCAAACGTCTTCCTGTCGAATAGCCTGTTTCGCCTGATAAATTCCGTACAGAACCTGGCTTTTATGGTAAACCGTCGTTTCAGGCGAGTTAAGGTATTTGGGCTGGTTCTTGTCGGTTTTAAGAATCCTGGCCCCAAAGGCAATTACCCGACCCGATACATTATGAATCGGGAACATAACCCGGCCTCTGAAACGGTCAAATACTTTACTATCGCCCCCAGCGGTTCCTTCTTTAATCAGAATTAAGCCCGCTTTCTCGAGCAGATCACGGCTATATCCTCTACGTTGACCCTCTTGCAGAAGAGCGTCCCATTGGTCAAATGTATAGCCTAACTCAAAGGCTTCGATGGTTGGGTTGGTAAAGCCACGTTCGCGGAAGTAGCTGAGACCAATACTTTTTCCTTCATCTGTATTGAGTAACGTTTCCTGAAAGAATGTTTTGGCAAAATTGAGTACGATAAGGAGACTCTCTCGTTCGTTCTGGCGCAGGAATTCTTCCGGAGTTTGTTCCTGCTCTTCTATTTCGATACCATACTTTTTGGCCAGGTACCGTAACGATTCTCCATATCCAATATTCTCGATGTCCATCACAAACCGGACAGCATCGCCTGCTTTGCCACACCCAAAGCACTTATAAATCTGTCGGGTTGGGTTTACGTTAAACGATGGTGTCTTCTCATTATGAAATGGGCAGCAGGCAATGTAGTTGCTACCCCGCTTCTTGAGGGAAACAAAATCGTTTATCACCTCCAGAATGTCGACAGACTGACGAATTCGTTCAACAGTTTCTTCGGGAATGCGCATTGGACAGAATCAGGTTTATTCAATTATCAAATCTACAGCGAAGTTAACGCATTGCCTACAGTAGTCGCAACAGGTACAAGTTGAGTGTATTTTTCTGGCAACGTTTTTGCTAAACTCCGATATTGATGATCAAGGGCATAGCTAATAATGTGACTCTTTTTGACCGATAAGTAGCATGAATATACGTTTTCCTAGTGCCCGCTGTACGCTCTCAACGTCGAAATATATCTCCCAACGCAGCTATTTGGGATTATTGACTTACCTACTATTGATCGTTCCCCTACAAGCCTGCCGAATTCAATCCACCGACGATGTTCAGCCGACATTAACTACTGGTAAAGCAGCCGACCAGTATACGGGCAATGTAGCAACCACATGGGCTGCTTTGCAGTTAAAACTAACCAAGACAACCGCTGGGTTTACTCCTCCTGTAGCATCGCGGGCGTTTGGCTACGCTGGTATAACTATGTATGAAGCAGTTGTTCCTGGTATTTCTAATCGAAAATCGCTTGTTGGCCAGCTACAAGGGCTAATTTCACTTCCCCAGGCGGAGTCGGGTAAGGAATATAATTGGGCGCTTAGTGCCAATGCTTCCCAGGCTCAAATTCTACGGAGTTTATTTCCGACGACAAGTGAGGCTAATAAAGTTAGTCTCGATTCTCTCGAGGCAGTTTTGTTGACGGCTTTCAAAGGCACTGATGAAGCCGTCACTCAGCGATCGGTCGATTTCGGGAAGAAAATCGCGGATGCCGTGTTTGAGTGGTCAAAAACTGACGGGGGTGATGCAGGCTATACTCGTAATTTCCCAACAAATTATACAGTACCAACGGGGGCTGGTTTGTGGCAGCCTACTGAAAATGGCCAGAAGATTCCTATGCAGCCTTACTGGGGACGGAATCGGACGTTTGTTAAGGCTAATAGCGACCTACCGACACCTAAGCCACTGGCCTACTCAACCGACGTTAAATCAGCCATTTTTAATCAGTACCTCGATGTATACAACAAAGGAAAAAATTTAACCCAAACTGAAAAAGAGATTTCCCTTTGGTGGTCCGACAATCCAGGTGAGTCATTCACTCCTCCGGGTCATTCGTACAGTATCGCCTGTATTGCGGCAATCGCTACCAGGGCAGATCTGGCAAAAGCTGCTGAAACGTTTGCCAGAACGGGTATTTCTGTAGCTGATGCATTTATTCTCTGCTGGCGATGTAAGTTTACTTACAACAATCTTCGCCCTTATACCTATGTTCGGCTTACTATAAATCCAACCTGGATACCATTCTGGCCAGATCCTCCTTTTCCCGGTTTCTCATCAGACCACGCAACCCAATCATCTTCGGCAGCAACTGTACTAACGGCATTGTACGGTGAGAACTTTGCGTTTACCGATGATTCAAACGTTGGACGACCCGACGACCTGCTAAGACATATTTCTTTCAAAGTCCGCTCGTTTACGTCATTTGCGGCATCGGCTCAGGAATCTGCCGACTCACGTTTCTACAGCAATATTCACACCCGACAGGATAACGAAACAGGGCTGGCCGAAGGCAAGAAAATTGGAGCTAATGTCAACGCTCTGGCCTGGGAGAGATAAGTAAACAGTAAAGTGGGTGGAGTAAGTGAAGTTAGTTTTTGCGCATAAGCATAACGACTTCACCTACTCCACCCACTTCACTGTTTTATTAAATACGGCTAATATGCCCGAACCAATTTCCCTTCCATGAAGTTTACGAAAGCTTTATTGACAACGACATTACCGCCGGGAGTAGGATAGTTACCCGTGAAATACCAGTCGCCAGAATGGTTGGGACAGGCCCGATGTAAATTTTCAACCGTTTGGTAGACAACTGCTACCTCAGCTTTCAAATCAGTAGGGGTAACAATCTGGGATACTTTTTTGGATAGCTCGTCATGCGTAAAGGGATCAAAAAGCGCCTTCACATAATTCTGCTGACTAGCATTGCCTGATTCAATAGCAGCCACACACTGTGCATAAACTTCGTCGAGCAGGTCTTCCATACCTCGATCCTTGAGTAACTCAAGAGCAGCTCGGAAACCAATAAATTCCCTGAACTTCGACATATCGATACCGTAGCAATCGGGAAAACGAATCTGAGGGGCTGATGAAACAATAATGATCTTTTTCGGGCCTAATCGATCCAGCATACGCAGGATGCTTTTTTCAAGCGTAGTACCCCGCACAATCGAGTCATCGACGACAACCACATTGTCTTTACCTTTTTTAATAACCTCAAACGTAGTGTCGTACACATGCGACACCATATCGTCCCGCTGCGAGTCGTCGGCAATGAACGTTCGAAGTTTTACGTCTTTAGCGACCAGTTTTTCAATACGTGGTCTAAAGGAAAGCACCCGATCCAATTCTTCTTCGAATAGAATTCCCTCCATAATCGCTTTTTTGCGCTGCTTATAGAGGTATTCTTCTAGTCCCTCAACCATGCCAAAGAAAGCCGTTTCAGCCGTATTCGGGATGTAGGAGAAGACTGTATTTTCAAGGTCGTAATCGATTTCCTTGAGAATCTGCGGAATTAGCAGTTTTCCTAATTGTTTGCGCTCATTATAGATATCAGGATCGGTAGCACGCGAAAAATAAATTCGTTCGAAACTGCACGATTTCTTTTCTATCGGTGTCACGAATTCCTGTTCCGCGTACTCTCCGTATTTGTCAACGATGAGTGCATGTCCAGGTTTCACCTCCTGAATCGCACTATAGTCGACGTTGAACGCGGTCTTAATCGCTGGTTTCTCTGAGGCTACTACTACTACTTCATCATCGGCATAATAATAGGCTGGGCGAATACCTGCTGGATCACGGGCTACAAATGCAGCACCATAGCCTGTCATACCCACCATAGCATAGCCACCATCAAAATCCCGACAGGAGCGGTGTAAAACACGCTGAAGATCAAGATTGTCTTCGATAATATCCGACAAATCAGGATTTTCGTAGATACCCTTAAACCGTTCGAACACTCGCTGGTTTTCTTCATCCAGGAAGTGTCCGATTTTCTCCATCACCGTTACGGTGTCAACCTTATCCTTCGGATGCTGGCCCAGCGATACCAGTTTTCCGAACAGATCATCAACATTGGTCATGTTGAAGTTACCTGCTACGACCAGATTACGACTTCGCCAGTTACTTTGTCGAAGCATAGGATGGCAGTTTTCAATCTCATTGGCCCCGTGAGTGCCATATCGGAGATGCCCCATCCAGACCTCGCCCGTAAAAGCGATGTTTTCCTGAAGCCACTGAGCGTCCTTCGCCTTGTCTTTATTTCCTTTGAGGGCTTTGCGGAATTTCTTATTGACCTTTTCGAAGATGTCCGTTACGGGTCGTTGATCGACCGATCGATATCGGCTGATATAACGACGACCAGGCGGAACATCGATTTTTATATTAGCGATTCCGGCACCGTCCTGGCCTCGGTTGACCTGCTTTTCCATGAGCAGGTAGAGTTTGTTGGCCCCATAAAGGGCCGTGCCGTACTTGTCTATATAATATTGGTACGGTTTGCGGAGCCGAATTAAGGCTATACCGCACTCATGTTTGATGGCGTCGCTCATGAGAGAGTCTGTCGATGCACGTTGATTGTAGTCAGTAATGAAGTAACGGCTCTGCTTTGGCAATGGTTCGGCGGAGCCCTAAACAAAGATAGACAAAAGAGACTCTACTTCCCGGCTATATTTCTGTTCTTCGTTACCCAACGATACATCAATAAATAAATAATCACGGATGAAATCGTTCCAACCAGCGAACCCGCATAGGTGTCTTCGACAAAATGCTGGAACAAGTAGACCCGCGAATAACCTGCTAAAACACCTAAAAACACATAAAATACGCCCCGCTCCTTCCGTCCGTCCAGAAACGCCAGCAGACCGAACATAGCAAAAGCCGTTGTGGTATGGCCTGACGGAAAACTATTATAGCTGTGAATATCCAGCCCTTTTATAATGTGGTATTCAAACGTAGAATGCTCAAAAAATTTCAGCGGTCGGGGCGATCCATTGAAAATAACTTTCTTAAAAAACTCCGACGTTAGTGAAGAAAGCGCAAAACTGGCAAAGCCCATTAGGCCTATGCGCCACTTATAAATCAGTAAGATCAGGCAAACAACCACGAAAAACGCTCCGTCGCCCATGTAGGTAATGTAGGGAAAAAGCTGGTCGGCCAACAAGCTATTCCTGACATTGACCCATTGCATTAATTGTTCTTGTGTATAGGCTACTTGCAACAGACCAACCATGATCAACACAAGCAGGTAGGCCAGAAAAAAAAATCTGTTTTTACGCAAAAAGTCGAGAAGCATTGGCGAATAATTCGGCGAATTAGTTAGCAGTACTAGCCTTTTCAACAGTAACGCCTACACTTAGGATATTGAGCAGCGGGTCCTGACGCATATATTGTCTGATCTGAATCGTGTATTTTCCGGGTTTTGGAAAGCGGTAGTTATGTTTCATCAAAACCTTATGATCAAACAGGTCTCCCAGCCCATCTCCATTAGGCTTTCCCGTTTTAGGGTCCATCAGAATCAATTCATCCAGCCGTGATTCGAGTTCTTTACCGCTCGAATCACGCAGATACCGGGTCAGATACAGGTTGTAATAGCCATACGATAGGCTGTTTCGTAGATTGTAATAAATATTATAAGGTATCGATGCGTCGGCGATCTCAAATGTGAACGAGGGCGCATTTTTGATATACCACTTTCCGTCATCAATGTCGGTGTACTCTTTATATACTGCATTTGTATCACAGCCAACAAACAGCCACATAATGACCAATACTACTCCCAATCGTTTCATAAATCTCACGCAGAATAATGTACAAAGCTACGACGGTACATCTGGCTTTTCAAACGACAAAAAACTACTCGGATAGTTTGCAAACGATAAAAATAGTTTTAGGTTTGTCTTATGGAAAAGCTAACCGCAAAAGAAGAAGAAGTGATGCAGGTGCTCTGGAAAATGGAGCAAGGTTATGTAAAAGATATGGTACCGCAGTTTACAGATCCTCCACTGCATTATAACACGGTTTCGACCATTGTTCGTAATCTTGAAGAAAAGGGTTACGTCGGCCATAAAGCTTATGGCAACACGCACGAATACTACCCTATTATCACCAAGGAAGCCTACCAGAATCGGTTTGTTCTGAAGAAAGTAGTGGATGAGTATTTCGACAATTCCTACAAGAATCTGGTCAGCTACTTTGCTCAGAATGAGAAGATTTCGGCAGATGAGTTACGTGAGATATTGGCTATGATTGAGAAAAAATAGTCAGGGATAGTCAAGCATGGTCATACTTGCTGCTATAACTAAACCTGACCATGCTTGACCACTCCAGACTATTTCTGACCAACTATTTTCCGCACCCGAATAGAGATGGAAACATTACGTTATGTTGTTTTAGCCAATGCACTTCTGGCTGTTGTCAGCATTGCGTATTACGCATTGCTTCGACGCGAAACGTTTTTTGGGGCCAATCGACTGGCACTATGGGTAGGTTTGGCGGGGGCTTTGCTCCTACCCCTGCTGGAGCTTCCTGATTGGCGACCAGAGCGTGTACGAACTGTGATGTACCAGACGGCGCAGGTAATTGTCCCGAAGGTATTGCCCAACCTAACGCCTTCTCAACCCGAGGTTACAATCACATTTCCTAATCAAAAGACGTACAGGTTATTTCGCCACCCGTCACCAAAATTCGTATGGTCGTGGCCAGTTGGTCTCTTACTACTCTATATCAGCGGAGTTTTCTTCCTGTTTATACGATTTGGAATTCAGTTATTTTCCTTGCGACGACTTATTAGACAATCAGTCCATGAGCCATACGACGATTTTACGCTGGTTCGCAATGAAGCCACTACCTCACCTTTTTCCTTTTTCGACTGGGTTGTGCTGAATCCTCGCCACCACGCACCCGATGAATTAGATCAGATTCTTAGGCACGAACGTGTCCATGTACGTGAGCGACATAGTTACGATATGCTTGGCGCGGAGTTAGTATGTATTATATTCTGGTTTAACCCAGCAGCTTATCTGTTTCGGCAACTGCTCCATCAAACCCTTGAGTTCAGTGCGGATCGGGCTGTGCTAGCCGAAGGTGTCGATGCCAAAGCTTATCAATATAATCTGGTAAAAGTAAGTATGTCGTACGGGCAATCTGCCATTACGAACCACTTTAGCAAGTCGCAGCTCAAGACCCGGATTAGTATGCTGAACAAACCAGAATCCTCAGCAGTAACCTGGTTGAAATATCCTGTTCTCTTTATCGCTGCTTTGACAGTAGCGTCTGCATTTGCTCCTCCACAGCCTAGTAAGGCATTGAGCAACTATATTCCTAAACCTGGAACGGAGCCAATTTCGGCTATAGTTGAAGTAGCAGCAAAGCCTGACCAGTCCTCCAAGACATTAACCAAACAAGTTATCGGGAATGAATCTATTGTTTCAAAATCGGATGATGGTTCAATGAGTAAGTTCCGATCAACATCGGTTGGCTCACAAATAGATTCCGTTAACAATTTGTCAGTAGTCGATTCGGTGCGTATAAGCCCGTCGCGTGCAGCCGATGACGAAACCATTGTTTCTCAATCTATTGATGATAAAAAAATGGAGTACTTGATCTTGGAGGGTGAACGTAAATACGGCCATCTGGGCATTGGCTTCCGTAAATTCGATAAAGAAGAAGTTCAAAAGCAGTCCAGTTCCAATAGCAGTTTAAGCGTTAAACCAGATGGTTCGCTATCAGTAGATAATGCAGCGAATATGGTCAAAGTCTTCATCAATAACGAGCCCTCTACTCCCGAAGCAATTCGCATGTTGAAGATAGACCAGCTTTATACGGTTGCCGTCATACTAGGTTATAATCAAGCCGCACAAAAACGGTCGGATACTGTGTACCTGCTGTTTTACGTCAACGAAGACAATTAAGTCTATGTACACCTTTACCAACCAATTTAGTGGTCCAACACTGCACCAGCGCGTTCGTATGATGAATAGTCATCATTCAGATTCATCGGCCTGGTGGCGGTATGTACTTTGGGGGCTGCTGATGGGAGCAATGGGGATGGCTTGTCGGCATCAGGAGAAAAAAGAGCCTTATCTCTTAAACCAGGCCCTTGCTCCCAACGCTCTACCCGCGATCAATCCGACGCGAGCAATGGTCGTAGATTTAGAAGACAAAGGAACCTGGTATCGTCACCTTGCCTTATTCCGAAGTAAGACTGGTACACAGGTTGTTCAAAGTAAACCTGTTGTGCTGCAACTGAAAGGCGACGAATTCATACTTCCCGACGATTACAAATATGAATCAGCAGTATACATTGATGGGAAAGAAGTTCCGGCCGAAGCGCTGAAAAAACTTTCGCCGGAGTTTGTCAGTGAATTATTTGTGATGCACCAATGGGAAAATATGGCTAACAGTGATACTAAAGCTAAGCCGTACCAGATTATTATTCAGACCAGCCCCCAGCCGGTTCCATTTAACGGAATCCGTAAGCAGTTTTTCACATTACTTCAAGCGGCAGCCATTTCACGGTATCCGCTTGGGGAGAGTTTTTCGTTTAACATGAATCAACTGCTTGAAGCCACGTTTTTTCACAACAAAAACGCATTGGTTGAACGGACGAAGAATGAACATTTAAAAGTCTATGACGACTTTGCTAAAACTGTAGACATTTTTATCAACAACTTACCCGCCACGACTGCCGATGTAACGACCGTTCACGTTCGCGAAGTAGCCCGGCTTTATACCAAAGAACGACCTTACCGAGATTGGTTCCGCGCCGACAACCCCTTACCACGCTTTCAGTTATACATCCAGACCACCCCTAAACGTGCCAAGCGTGATAGCAGCTATTACGTTTTTAGTCCATTTTACTCAGGCGATTTTTAAGCTTATCCCTCCCAATAACAAATAACCCCGGCCAGCTAGGTCGGGGTTATTTGTTTAAGATACTTTACCGTTTTGGGCAGGGCGGGGCGAATTACCTTCTGGGCCACGCGGCTTCTTCTTTTTCTTTTTATTACCCGCTTTCGAGGTATACTTAGCGTCTAATTTTTGCAGATCACTATTGAGGGTTGCTGCTGTAATGGGCTCCTTTTCAGCTATAGGCATCAATACATCAAACGATTCGGGAATGATACCGTTTTTATTCAGTTCGACAATTTCCAGCACCCGGTCAATAGGTAGTGGATGCCATGTACTCTCGGCCCCATAACCAAACCACATCAACTTTCGGAAAATATCGGTTTTCTGGAGATAAGCCCGCCCTTTCTGCGTTTCCAACGGTTTTTCAATTGTCGGAATGTCCCGTAGCGCATCCATGTACGTATCCAGCTCGTAATTTAGGCAGCACTTCAACCGCCCGCACTGACCCGACAATTTAGCCGGGTTGAGGGATAGATTCTGATAGCGAGCTGCCGAAGTTGCGATATTCTTAAAATCCGTCAGCCAGGTCGAGCAACAGAGCTCGCGACCACAGGAACCAATACCGCCTAACCGACCAGCTTCCTGACGCAGACTAATCTGCCGCATTTCAATCCGGGCTTTGAATTCGCTCGCCAGCATTTTTATTAGTTCCCGAAAATCGACACGCTCTTCGGATGAATAATAAAATGTCGCTTTAGTATTATCAGACTGAAACTCAACGTCCGATAATTTCATGTTGAGCTTTAGTTCACGAACGATTTCGCGGGAACGATACAGGGAAGGCAAATCGCGTAAAACGGCCTGTTCGTGCCGCTCCATATCCTTCGGCGTAGCAAGACGGTGAATAACTTTCGTGTCGTCGTTAATCTTAACGGCCCGCTTTTTCACCTGTAGGCGCACTAATTCTCCCTGTAACGAAACGGCTCCGATATGAAAGCCTGATTGCATTTCGACAACGACGTAGTCGCCTGTGGTGAGATCAAGTTGATGAACGTTCCGGTAATAATCCTTTCGGCCACCCTTAAATTTAACCTCTACGACATCGTATCGAAGACCCGGCATGGCGATATCGCTGAGCCAGTCAAAAGAATTTAACTTATTGCAGCCTCCGGTGCTACACCCTCCGCTTCCGCATCCGGTTGTAGCCGTTTTCTGCGGTTCTCCGCCGGGGCCATCGGATGCTCCACGTTGGGTTCCACACCCGCCGGTTGCACAGGATTTACATGACATATATATTAATTTATGACCGCGCGGGCGGCCCCGTTACGACGTACGAATTACGAATTGTCTGACGCGCGAGAAAATCGTACATCGTACATCATAATCCGTAAATCAGTTAGTCTGAGTACCGAATCAGGTCAACCCCAATATCTTTACGGTACTGTTTTCCATCAAATTGCACCATTCGGGCCGCTTCCTGCGACTTCCGAACAGCATTTTCAAGCGAATTGGCCTGAGCCGTTATCGCTAGCACTCGCCCACCATTGGTCAACACGTGACCATCCTGGGCCAGCGTTCCGGCATGAAACGCCATTACATCTTCTAAACGCTCTAATTCCGAAATGATTTTACCGGTCACATAATCACCGGGGTAACCACCCGATACCAGCATGGTTGTTACCGCCGTCTGGGGAGACACCTGAACCGAAATTTTGTCCAGTTCACCGTCGGCAGTCGCTACCATCAATTCAACAAAATCATTCTGAAGCCTCGGGAGAACAACTTCCGTTTCAGGATCGCCCATACGGGCATTATATTCAATGACGAAAGGCTCGCCATTCACTTTCATCAGGCCTACAAAAATGAAGCCCTGGTAATGAATTCCCTCCTGTTTTAAACCCGCCAAAGTTGGTTTTACAACTTTATCTTCAACTTTTTGCAGGAACGACTGGCTGGCAAAAACCACCGGAGAAACGGCCCCCATTCCACCCGTGTTAGGTCCCGTATCTTCTTCGCCGATGCGCTTGTAATCTTTAGCTTCAGGAAGAATTTTGTAATTCTCCCCGTCGCACAAAACAAACACCGACAGTTCGATACCTCGCAAAAACTGCTCTACAACGACCTTGCTGCCTGCGGCACCAAACTTATACCCATCGAGCATGTCGCTTAATGCCGTTTTTGCATCGACTAGTGTTTCGGCAATAATAACGCCCTTACCCGCTGCTAGTCCGTCTGCTTTTAATACGATCGGAAACGAGTGTGTTTCCAGGTAAGTTAGCCCTTGCTGAAGTGTTTCTGTCGTAAACGTTTGTGAAGCCGCTGTCGGAATACCATAACGCGCCATAAACTGTTTCGAGAAATCCTTGCTGCCTTCTAATTGCGCTCCTTTTGCATCTGGCCCAACAATGCGTAGGCTGCCTAAATCGGGTTGTTGACGTAGGAAATCAACAATCCCCTTTACCAAAGGCTCTTCTGGGCCTACAATCAGCAGGTCGATATTTTTGTCTCGAATTGTATTGGCAATAGCCGAAAAATCAGTGTAGCTAACCGGTAAATTAGTAGCTACCTGTGCCGTACCGGCATTGCCTGGCGCTACAAACAATGTATCACACAACGGGCTTTGCGCTAATTTCCACGCAAAGGCGTGCTCTCTCCCACCCGATCCCAGTATTAGTATATTCATGTACCGATTTACGAACTACGATTTACAATTTACGATTTGACCACCTGCATTCTTCAGGAAATCGTAAACCGTAAGCCGTAAACCGTAAATCAATTAGTTTGCTACTTCCGACAGGAATTTAATCCGCATTAAACGCAAGTCTTGTTCTGTGAAATCGTCGCCCCCAAATTCACGCATAGCTACAGCGATATTATCACTATCAGCCTGCATGAAGTAGTCGAAAATTTCATCCTGTCGGTCTTCATCCATTACCTGATTGATATAATAATCAAGGTTAAGCCGCGTACCTGAGTAACAGATATGCTCAATCTCTTCCATCAAGTCTTCCATCGACAATGATTTCGATTCGGCGATTTCATCGAGATCAACTTTGCGGTCAATCTGCTGAATAATGAAAATCTTGACTTTCGATTTATTAACAGTCGATTTAACGACTACATCCTGAGCCGTTTCAATTTCATTTTCTTCAACGTATTTGGAAATCAGGTCAATAAAGGGCCGACCAAACTTCTGTACTTTCCCCATCCCTACTCCATTGATCTGCGCCATTTCTTCGCGCGTGGTGGGGTAAGTTGTTGCCATTTCCTCCATGGATGTCTCCTGGAAGATAACGTAGGGAGGCAGGTTTTTTTCTTTGGCGATTTTTTTCCGGAGTGCTTTTAGCAACCCAAGCAACTCTTCATCATAAGCGACTCCACCCGACGAAGGAGACGAATCTTTGTCTTCATCTTCTTTTGTCTCGACAACCTGTTCGTAATCGTGATCTTTGGCCAGTGTAATCGGATATGGATCTTCAATATAATTCATACCCCGCTGGGTCAATTTCAGGATGCCATAGTTATCAACGTCCTTTTCAAGGTAACCGTAAATAGTAATCTGCTTAATGAGCGAGCACCAATAGTTACAGTCTTCATTAAATTCAAGCCCCTTACCATACACGGCAAGCCGGTCGTGTTCGTAACTGGTGACATATTGATTGCTCGTGGCCGTTAGTACGTCAGCCAAATGGGCTACATCGAAACGTTGGTCTGTTTGAAGCACCGTTTGCAGCGCCAGCACAACTTCATGCTGTACTTTGAACTTCTCGGTCGATTTCAGACAGTTATCACAAAAACCACAGTCTTTATCCATAAACTCACCGAAATAACCCAGCAACTGCCGACGACGACAGACGCCCAGATTCGCATAGGAAACCATTTCGGCCAGCAGATGCTTAGCATTATCGCGCTCGGTAACCGGTTTGTCTTTATTAAACTTCTCCAGTTTGACAATATCGTCGTAGCTGTAGAACATGAGGCAGTTACCTTCGAGACCATCACGACCAGCCCGGCCGGTTTCCTGGTAATACCCTTCAAGTGATTTAGGGGCATCATAGTGAATCACGAATCGAACGTCGGGTTTGTCAATACCCATCCCAAATGCGATAGTCGCGCAAATCACGTCAACATCTTCGTTCAGGAACGCGTCCTGGTTGTTCATTCGCGTTTGCGGGTCCAGACCAGCATGATAAGGAAGCGCCTTTATATCATTAACGCTTAGCAATTCGGCAATTTCCTCAACGGTCTTCCTGCTTAAGCAATAGATAATTCCCGACTTGCCTTTATTCTGCTTAACGTACTTAATAAGCTGTTTTTTGGCATCAACCTTTGGCTTTATTTCGTAGTAAAGATTCTTCCGGTTGAAAGATGTTTTATAAAGGTTAGCATCCTCCATCTGGAGGTTTTTCTGAATATCCTGCTGTACTTTGGGAGTAGCAGTGGCGGTCAGCGCTATAACGGGTAAATTGCCAATGTTATCGACAATACCACGTATTTTCCGGTATTCAGGACGGAAGTCATGCCCCCATTCAGAAATACAGTGTGCTTCATCAATAGCGACGAAAGAAATATTGGCTTTCTTCAAAAAATCCAAATTCTCTTCTTTCGTTAATGATTCAGGCGCAATGTAAAGTAGCTTGAGCGTACCATTCAAAGTATCCTTTTTGACCTTGTTCATCTCCGCTTTAGAAAGCGTAGAATTCAAAAACTGCGCGTTGATTCCAAAGGCGTTTAACTGGTCAACCTGATTTTTCATCAGGGCAATTAAGGGCGAAATGACAACAGCTGTACCATTGCTCACAATAGCAGGCAGTTGGTAACACAATGACTTACCCGCACCAGTGGGCATAATGACAAATGTGTTTCGACCCGCCAGGATGCTGTAAATTATGATCTCCTGTTCGCCCCTGAATTGACTATATCCAAAAATTTCTTTCAGTCGTTCTTTAAGCGTCGCATGGACTGCCTCATCAACCTGCATCATTCTACAAATCGTACAAAAGTTACTTTACTCTATTTGCTTGCCGTATCTTTGCTATATAAAGTTAGCGAATATACACAGCAAAGTTTTCCTGTTTATCAAAACTGACATTGAAAGTAATAAAAAATCCCAAGACCATCGCCCGTTCGGTACTCCTGGCCGAAGCTGAAGCCATCCGTAACGCCATTGATTTGCTTGATGACCAATTTGATGCAGCCGTAGAAACGTTACTAACCACCACGGGTCGTCTGGTTGTAACAGGAGTAGGCAAAAGTGCTTTAATTGGCCAGAAAATCGTGGCTACTATGAATTCGACGGGAACTCCTGCCCTGTTTATGCATGCAGCCGACGCTATTCATGGCGATTTGGGTATGATTCAGGATAATGATGTGGTGCTCATTATTTCGAAGAGTGGCAATACGACTGAAATCAAGGTTCTATTACCTTTATTGAAGCGTACAGGCGTTCGACTTATTGCGCTCGTTAGTGCACGCGATTCATATTTAGCCCAACATGCCGACCATGTACTTCATGCATATGCCGAGCACGAAGCAGACCCTCTGAATCTGGCTCCTACAACCAGCACGACAGTGGCTCTCGCCTTAGGAGATGCACTAGCTGTTAGCTTGTTAGAATTGCGTGGTTTTACTCGGCAGGATTTTGCCCGCTACCATCCGGGTGGATCACTGGGAAAAAAACTGTATCTAAAAGTTGCCGATATTTTTCCACACAACCAATGCCCTCAAGTTCTTCCCAACACAACTATTAAAGACGTAATTTTCACCATTTCAGCGAACCGTTTAGGGGCAACAGCTGTGGTTGATGAATCAGGTTTACTAGTTGGGATTGTTACAGATGGCGATATTAGGCGGGTGGCTTACGAGCATGATTCATTTTGGCAACTCTGTGCTCAGGATGCTATGACTCCTCAACCAGTTTGTGTAGCACCCGACGAATACGCAGTAGCGGCTTTGCAACTAATGCAGGAGCGAGATATTACGCAGCTTATCGTAGCCGAAGCAGGGCGAGTACATGGCTTTGTGCATCTACATGATTTATTGAAAGAAGGTTTAGTCTAAGATTTTTTAGCCCCTCTTCTCTTAGTAGGACAATTTTTTCGACAGAGTTATGGGCATAAACAGGTTTTACAACTAAATATCCTGTTTAATCTCTGAATCTTATTAAAAAGCGTTTTTCTACGCCTAAAAAAGAGTCCTGTCAATAATTACACTGTCAAAAATTTTTAGAGAATTACTTCTCATCATGCCAATCGGCATTGCCAGATTCATTAACTTTCTGCGTTTTTAGTGATATTGTGTAAGTTTTTTCACCAAACATTAAACAGAATCCACACCCAATATTCCCCAGAATGGGGGAAATATTCCACACTCCACACACTATTGCTACAACAATATAAATCCTGGCAAGCAAAATTAATATCTTATAAACTATTGATTTAAAGCGTCTTATAACCACAAGTCAAACTGTAATATGATTTCCGACGAGACTGGTTGTTTTTTTGTTTTGTAGATGTGCAGATGTGATTCAACAGAAAAACTTAACAGCCATGACAGCTCTCGAATTTACTAATCATATTGGCAAAGTGTCCAAATCGTTACGCCCATTTGCACTCCGTCTTACAAAAGATGTTGAAGATGCGAACGACTTGTTACAGGATACATTACTGAAAGCATTTACCAATCGTGACAAGTATACAGATGGCACAAATCTGAAAGCTTGGTTGTATACGATCATGAAAAACACATTCATCACAAATTATCAGCGTATGGTTCGTAAGAACACGTTTATCGATACAACTGATAATCTGCACTACATTAATTCGATAGAAAGTAGCACCGACAACCTGGCCTATTCATCTTTTGCGCAGGATGATATTAACCGGGCGGTAAATGGACTTGATGACACCTATAAAACACCGTTTATGATGCATTTTCGGGGTTTTAAATATCATGAAATAGCGGCAAAACTGAATATACCCATTGGGACGGTCAAGAATCGGATTCACATTGCCCGGAAAGAACTAAAAGATCAATTAAAAGTTTACGCATATTTTAACGCATAGGCGATACTTTATAGATGGAACTCCGTCTAAGACATATTGATTGAGTAGTTTTTGGTTAAAAAAGAGGAAGGTTCAAAAAAGTTGGGTGGTATCCACCCAACTTTTTTTTATTTTGTCATTTGGCAATCAAGCAATTAGTGCAATCTCACTACGATCTATCCAACAGGCTTATCAAGCTGGTATATCTCCAGATTAGTATTATTTTCTTTCTCCATTGCCTGCTAATTAGACTCCTGATTACTATAGGTTCGACAATTTTCGGGTAGCTTCACGAAAACAAATTGCTTCATCAGGCAATTATCAGTTGATTCAATCAATTTTTTCTGACTAATGCCCCAACGCGTTCTTGTTATTGGAGCCGGATTTGCCGGGCTGGCCGCTGCTACCAGTCTTGCCGATAAAGGTTACGACGTTACTATCCTCGAAAAAAACTCCATGCCCGGCGGCCGGGCACGTATGTTTCAGGCCGAAGGCTTCACGTTCGATATGGGGCCAAGCTGGTATTGGATGCCCGACGTAGTTGAAACCTATTTTGCCCGCTTTGGAAAAAAGCCTTCTGATTATTATAATCTTGTTCGACTTGATCCTTCTTACAAGGTCATTTTTAGCCCCAACGAATCCATTGACTTACCGGCAGGTATCGATAAGTTAGAAATTCTCTTTGAGCAAATGGAGTTGGGTAGTGGCCTTAAACTACAGGAATTTCTAAAACAGGCTGCTTACAAATACGAGGTCGGGATGAACCGATTTGTCTGGAAACCGAGCCGGTCTGTCACGGAGTTTCTAAGCCTCAAACTGTTGTACGATGTCACGCGACTAGACGTTTTTCAGTCGTTTGCGACGCATGCCCGCAAGTTTTTTAAGCATCCTCGCTTGCTCGAAATTGTCGAGTTTCCAATACTTTTTCTCGGCGCCACTCCCGAAAACACGCCTGCAATGTATAGTCTGATGAACTATGCAGAAATGGCGTTAGGAACCTGGTATCCAATGGGTGGGATGCACGAACTAGTGAAAGCAATGGTCAGCCTGGCGGAGGAGAAAGGAGTAAAAATTTTACTGAACCAGACAGTACGGAAGATCGATGTACTGAATAAAAAAGTGAATCAGGTAATTACGGACAAAGGTATTTTTGAGACTGATGTAGTAGTGGCGGGAGCTGATTATAACCACGTCGAAACCAGTTTAGTAGATCCTGATAATCGAAATTACAGCGACGATTATTGGCAAAAACGGGTAATGGCTCCATCGTCATTGCTGTTTTATATTGGGGTAAACAAGCGAGTTCCGCGCTTGCAGCATCATAATCTTTTCTTTGATGAAGATTTCAAGCTCCATGCTCGGGAGATTTATGAAACGCCCCAATGGCCAACAAAACCGCTCTTTTATGCATCGGTACCCTCTAAAACAGATCCCAGCGTAGCACCCGAAGGGTACGAAAATCTGTTCCTGCTAATTCCTGTGGCTCCCGACCTCACGGATGATGAAGTTACCCGCGAACATTATTTTGACCTGATTATGAATCGGCTTGAAGCCTATGTTGGTGAAGACATTCGTAGCCACATTGTATTTAAACGCAGCTACGCACACCGTGATTTCAAAAGCGATTATAATGCTTTTCGGGGAAATGCCTATGGATTAGCCAATACCCTCCAACAAACGGCACTTTTAAAACCATCCTTAAAGAACAAAAGGGTGAACAACTTGTTCTACACCGGTCAACTAACTGTGCCCGGACCAGGTGTTCCGCCTTCTCTGATTTCAGGATTGGTCGTTGCCGATGAGGTTGCCAAAGAATTTGTTTAGTTTTAGGGAAAAAGCAAGAAGAAACAGGAATAAAGAAAGCCAAGTCAACTAAACTTTCTTTATACACCTATTTTTCTTCCGGCGGCCTTCCCGTTAACCCTTCCTTCTTAAATTTTATGATGGCGTTATTCGATAAAACCGCACTGGAATGCAGTAAATTAATTACCGAGCGTTACAGTACGTCGTTTACATTAGGTATCAAAACACTTGACCGTAAATTCCATTTTCCCATCTATGCCATCTATGGGTTTGTTCGCTATGCCGATGAAATTGTGGATACATTCCATGATTTCGACAAAAAAACACTGCTCGAACGATTTAAACACGATACATACCAGGCCATTGAAGAAGGCATTAGCCTGAATCCTGTTCTGCACTCATTTCAACTGGTAGTTAGCCAATATAATATTGAAAATGAGCTAATTGAGTCTTTCTTGAGAAGTATGGAGATGGACTTATACTGTCAGGAATACGATACCGACGGTTATAGCGAATATATATACGGATCAGCGGAAGTTGTGGGGCTGATGTGCTTGCGGGTGTTTTGTGAAGGTAATTTAGCAGAATTTAACCGACTAAACGAACCTGCCCGCAAGTTGGGTTCGGCCTTCCAGAAAGTGAATTTCCTGCGTGATATGAAAAGTGACTTTGTGGAACGAGGCCGTACCTATTTCCCTGGGGTCGATTTCAGCAATTTTGGGTGCGATGTCAAGCAGATTATTGAAGACGATATTCAGCGCGACTTCAATGAGGCCTATATTGGCATTATGAATCTGCCACGTGGAGCCAGAATGGGCGTTTATTTAGCTTACATGTATTATCAAACGCTATTCAACAAAATAAAGCAGCTCCCTGCTTCGCGCATTCAGAACGAGCGGGTTCGCGTACCGAACCCGCAAAAGTTTGCTCTATTAGCCCAAACATATCTGAAATACCGACTGAATGTGATTTGATAAAAATTACACCTTCACACCAGCTTTTTCAAAGGTTCCCAATATGCCACCTGTTACAGACAGGTAGGCCTGAACAGCTTTGGCTAATTTTGGTCTATGTTTCTGCATGTTCATATCCACCTCATTCATAAAATTCTTCCAGTTAGACGCATTCAGACTATCTAACGCTACCGATATAGTAGGTGTAAGTGAACGAGCTGTATGCCACCAGCCGCAAGGAATAAATAGTGTCTCACCAGGACCAACGACAAACGAAACAGGTGTTGCTTTGGCAAACAAGGGATATTTTTCCAGATCAGGATTCCAAATGTCATTTACCTGCGAAACCCAGACATTACCAGGTGTGGGGTACAGATAAGGCGTTTGGTCTGGCGGAATAACCGTAAATTCTTTGTCACCATACAATTGCGTGATAAAGGCATGAAGGCACATAAAATCGTAATGCACGTAAGGGAACATAGCGCCTGGGCTGCCAAAAAATATTTCCAGCGTATTTGCACCCGACAAAAGACGATTTGGTACAAGCTTGCTACCGATACGACTGGGTTGAGCATATTTGAGCGGGGGCGTAACATCGCGCAGGAGCTCCGGATACTCACTCTCAATTTGAAGCGTACAAGGATAAGGGGCGGGATTTGCTTCAGTACCCGTCAGCATCCAGTCGATGTACTCACCGAAATTGTAGGTTTTTCCAGCAATACTTACTTCGCGGTCGCTATAATGTTTCTTGAAAAATTGAGGAGTAAACTTTTTCTTCGCCGACCACGCTTCACAAGCATCACCAATAACGACAGGGTAATTCGCAAACAGGTGCTTCTCGGCGAATTCTTCATAGCTCATGTGGTATTTTTTCTCTACCACAATATTCTTCTCGTGAACTAATTCAACAGTTTGGGTAGTCATTTTAGGAGGAGGTCTTCTAAATAAAAAGATACAGTTAGACTTTAGACTATAAATTCACAAAATAGCCATCTACAAGTTGGTCTATTTATTGTTCGGTATATTTAGCAAGATTTGTTAATCCGCATTGGCGACTGCCAGCTGTTTTATTTCTGCCTATCTTTGCCTAAAATCACTAATTTTTACAATGGTAGCCGAAGCGACCCTTTCGCCAGATATTCTGTCTCAATACGAAGTTGTAGTTGGGCTGGAAGTACACTGTCAGTTGCTTACGCAAAGCAAAATTTTCGCGGCTGATGCCAATTCATATGGCGCAGAACCGAACACTAATATCAGCGTTATTACGCTTGGATATCCGGGTACTTTACCCAAACTAAATCGAAAAGCTGTTGAGCTTGCCATGCGTATGGGGCTGGCCTGTGGTAGCGAAATAACGCGCCATAACGTGTTTGCCCGTAAGAATTATTTTTACCCTGATCTACCTAAGGGCTATCAATTATCACAAGATAAAGGGCCCATTTGTGTGGGTGGTGGCGTTTTAGTCAAAGCAAAAGATCCTATTACAGGCCAACCGTACCAAACCACGATTCAACTTCATCATATTCACCTTGAAGAAGATGCAGGGAAATCTATTCATGATGGCGATGAGTGGGCTACCCAACTCGATTATAACAGGGCCGGAACGCCACTGATTGAGATGGTAACGGAACCCTGCATCCGTACCGCCGACGAAGCGGGTCAATACCTGACGGAAGTTCGGCGACTGGTTCGGTATTTAGACATCTGCGATGGTAATATGGAGGAGGGCTCGCTCCGATGTGATGTCAACGTTTCGATCCGACCTAAAGGCGCAACGAATCTCGGCACGAAGGTTGAAGTTAAAAACCTGAACTCCATTCGAAACGTCATGCGTGCTGTAGACAGCGAATTTCTGCGGCAGGTTGACCTGACTGAATCGGGTGGGCGCATTGTGCAGGAAACCCGCACGTTTGATGCCGCTACCGGACTCAGTTACGCGATGCGGGAGAAAGAAACCATGAACGATTACCGCTATTTTCCTGATCCAGACTTAACGCCAGTCGTTATTTCGGATGCGTGGCTGGCGGATGTTCAGGCTCGAATGCCGATTCTTCCAGCTGCGTTGTATCAGAAATTTACGACCATATATGGCCTGCCTGATTACGATGCGGCTTTGCTCACCGATGCCAAAGAATTAGCCGAGTATTACGAAGCGGTTTGCATGCACACGACCAATTATAAAGCTGTATCGAACTGGATCATGGGACCGGTGAAGGGCCAGCTTAATGAAAAAACGCTACGCGACCGTCAGTTTCCAGTTTCAGCAGAACGGTTAGCCACGTTAATTGCTCTTATTGACAATGGAACGGTGAGCCAGACGGCTGCTCAGCAAGTATTCACATTAATGACTGAGCAACCCAGTGCATCGCCCGCAGAACTGGCGCAGGCACACGGGCTTATTCAGAACCGCAATACCGATGCGCTGCAAACGTTGGTAGAAGAAGTACTGGCAGCCTGGCCCGATAAAGTAGAACAATATCGAAAAGGGAAGAAAAATCTACTGGGTATGTTTGTTGGCGAAGTCATGAAAAAGTCGAAAGGCTCAGCCGACCCAAAATTGGTGAATGAGTTGTTAGCGAAGACATTACAGAACATATGAAAAACGCAGTATTCAGCATCGCTGGTTTCATGGCGCTCAGCCTGGTAGCCAACGCCCAAATCACGAAGCCATTTACGGTTACGGGCAAAATCAACAAAGCAACACCAGGCAGTTATGTCTATCTGGAAACGAACTCGCAGCCAACCCGCAAAATTGATTCAACCAAAGTAGCAGCGGGTAATACATTCACACTCAACGGCAAAGCTGCTGATGGTGGTGAGGTATTCGTGCTGAACGTAGGTGGTGGCCAGAAAATGGCGCTACTTGTTGAAGGAGGTGAAACCCTGAACGTTGTGGCTGATGGCTACCGGATGGACGCTAAGACCGGCCAGATGGGCAAGGAAACTGTAACAGGTTCCAAAAATATGGAATACTATGGCAAGCTTATGGCCCTGCGAACCGATATGGAAGCCAAAGTTGCTAACTGGAACAAGCAGGTAGCTGCTGCCACGGAGAAAAAAGACAACAAGAAAATTGCCCAAATCGAGCAGGATTACCAAAATGCCGAACAGGACGTAGTCAATAAAGTAAAGGCGATGTTGCCAGAAATGGGAACATCTTTAGTATCGCTTTTCGCGTTGAACTTCATTAATATAGATACTGATTTTGCTACCTACGATGCGTTAGCGCAGCGTTTTGAGAAAGAGAACCCCAACAGCCCACATGCTAAATCGCTGATTGGTCGAGTAGCCCGAATCAAAGGAGTATCGGTTGGCGCGTCTGCTCCAGAAATTGCCCTGAATGACACTACGGGGACACCTGTTCCGCTCTCTTCGTTGCGTGGCAAATACGTCCTGATCGATTTCTGGGCTTCGTGGTGTGGTCCCTGCCGGGCCGAAAACCCGAACGTCGTAAGAATGTATAATAAGTTCAAAGACAAGGGATTTGCGATCTACAGCGTTTCGCTTGATCAGGCCAAAGCCAACTGGACCAAAGCCATTCGTAATGATAATCTCACCTGGACGCACGTTTCAGATTTGAAATTCTGGCAATCGGCAGCGGCTCAGCAATATGGTGTTCAGGCCATTCCTGCTACGTTCCTGCTTGATAAGGACGGCAAAATCATCGCAAAGAATCTACGTGGTGAAGCCCTGGAGCAAAAACTCGAAGAAATTCTGAAAGGCGGTCAATGAGTTAGTCGCAAGTCACTAGTTTTGTGGGTCAGGTTCGCGAACCTGACCCTTTTGTTTTATCTGGAATGAAAAGCAGTATCCTCACAGGCTAGGTTACGCTCTTTCGCTCTGTCACTCATTCGCTTTTTAAAATGAAAATCGCAATTGTAGGCTGCGGCAACATGGGAATGGCCTTTGCCAAATCATTTTTGCAGTATGACCTTGTAAAAAAAGACGACTTACTCTTAATCGAAAAAAGCACCGACCGTTCTGAAGCGTTGAAAGCCGAAAAGGCGGGCGTCGTTGTTGATACCATCGGTCCGCATGTTGGCGAAACCGATTTAATTATTCTGTCTGTAAAGCCGCAGGATTTTAACAGCGTTCACAAAGCTTTGCATGACATTATTCAGCCTAATCAGGTGATTTTGTCGATTATGGCCGGTATTCCAATATCGCAAATTCAGGAAAAATTAGGCCATCCATTAGTCGTTCGAGCTATGCCTAATACGCCAGCTATGCTTGGAATGGGCATCACCGGATTCACGGCCGCCAAAGAAGTAGATATAACGAATCTAAGACGAGTTGAAAATTTGATCAATGCGACGGGCCGGTCAATATTTCTGGAAGATGAAGCTATGCTCGATGCTGTAACCGCTCTCAGCGGCAGTGGCCCGGCTTATTTCTACTATGTCGTAAAGTCAATGATTGAAGCTGGCAAGCAAATGGGCTTCGACGATGCCGTTGCAGCCTTGTTAGTCAAGCAAACAATGCTCGGCGCGTATCACCTGATCAACAACGCAGATAAGTCATTAGACGATCTCATTAAAGCAGTAGCCTCCAAAGGTGGCACGACCGAAGCTGCCCTACGCGAATTTGAAAACGGAGGGCTGTCAGATACACTGGTGACAGGTATTAAAGCGGCTCAGATTCGGGCAACTGAATTGTCAAAGGGCTAGAGAAGAATCGTGTTCTATTCATTTTGAACAACGTATCGTTAAGCTTCTCTGTACCTTATTTAGGTTAGACGTCTGTTAAAACTTCCCGAAAGCTTAGCGCTTTCGGGAAGTTTTAACAGACGTCTATGCGCTAAGCCATCTCTAATTCTTTCGCTGGAATCGATTTCACAACAACTCCTGGTGGCAGCAACTTGTACAAGACCGGCGTAACAATACGTGACAGTAACGTACTGGAAATCAGCCCACCAATGATGACCCAGGCTAGTGGTGAGTAAAGGGGGTTTCCTTCGATAGCCAGCGGAATTAACCCACCAATAGCAGTCAGTGAGGTAAGTACAATCGGCACAAACCGGATTTCGCCCGCTTCCTGAATTGCGTCAATTAACGACATACCTTCTTCGCGCAGGTGGTTTGTAAAATCGACAAGCAGAATAGAGTTTTTGACTTCGATGCCGATAAGAGCAATCAGACCAATAACTGCTACGAACGAGAACGGATTGCCTGTAAAATAGAGCGCTAGAACCGCCCCAATAATTCCCAGTGGAATTACGGATAGTACGATCAGCGTGCTTTTGAACGTACCGAATTCGAGTACTAACACAGCTATAAATCCGAAAATCGTAATGAGAATAATGGTGCCTAATCCACCAAACGATTTCTCGCGACTTTCCAATTCGCCAGCAGCCTTATAGCTGAAGCCCGTTGGAAATTTCATCTTATCCAGCTTCGATAACACGCCATTGAACACGTTATCGACCAGAAAGCCCGTTTTTACAAATCCTGTAATGGTTACGTAGCGATCCTTATCATAATGGCGAATCTGATTCATACTACTTTCAAATTCCAGATCAGCAATCTGACGAAGCGGCACAGCAGAACCTGTTAACGTATTGACATAAAGGTCATTCAAGACATGTTGATCCGCTACTTTTCCTTTGGGAAGCGTCACATTGATGGTATAATCATCGCCATTGGGTTCTTTAAACGTTCCCACGTTAAGACCGGCGATGGCCAATCGAATGGTGCGGTTTACATCGGAAATGGAAATGCCAAGCAGGCCCGCTTTTTCTTTGTTGATACGAACACGCAGATCCGTTTTTTGACTGGATAGCGGATTGTTGACGTAAATTAGGCCGGGCGTTTGTTTGAAAGCGGTTTCAACTCGCGCTGCCATTACTTTCAGCGTGTCCAGGTTTTCGCCAAACACACGAATCGCTACAGGAGCCTCCTGATCAGGGCCTTGTTCAAAGTCTTTTACTTCAATTTTGGCGTTCGGATAGAACTTGAATCGCTCGCGCAACTTGTCTATCAACACTCGCTTTTCGGCGGGTTCTACGTCCACTAATTGCACGTAAAACTGGGCGTAGTTCGGCGATTCGTTGCGCTGAATGATGTTGTAATAAATTCGTGGTTGGCCGCGCCCTACGTTTGTCGTAACATATTTAACGTCAGGTTCTTTTTTCAGAACGCCTTCTACATAGCGGGCAACGCGGTCAGTTTCTGACAAACTGGTGCCATCGGGCGTATCGATATTGATCAGAAACTGAGGTTTTTCGGAAGCTGGGAACAGTGCGAAACCAACAACTTTGAACATATACAAAGCACCCGTAAACAGCGCACCCGCAACCAGCAACGTGACAACCGGATGGCGTAAACCCCAGTGCAACAGACGACTGTAAGAACCACTGATAACTTTTTTAAGCGCACGCATGAAGATATTACCTTCAGGATTGTGCGACTCTTTCAAAATCCGGCTCGATAGAAAGGGAACAATCGTCAGTGATACTAACAACGATGCCAGAATAGTTGTCACCACGGCCATCGGCAACGAACGAATGAAATCGCCGGATGCTTCGGGTAGGAACAAGAGGGGTAAAAATGCCAGAATCAGCGTAACTGTACAGCCAATAACGGCCAGCGTAATTTGTCCAGTCGCTTTGATCGCGGCTTCTCGTTTTGAATACCCATCGCGCAAATAGCGCTCGATGTTTTCAACAACCACAATGGAGTCATCAACCAGAATACCCAGTGCGACAATTAACCCAACGATGCTAAGCTGATTGATACTAAATCCAAGAAAATCGAGCCCAGCCAGCCCAATCGCCAGTGATAGCGGAATCGAGATCATTACGACAATTGCAGCCCGAAAACCCAATGGGAGCAATGTGAGCGAAACCAGCAAAATGGCCAACCCAAAATCCTGTAAAAAATGAGAGAGTCGCTTGTTTACGCTAACCGTCTGGTCGAAGTTCTTAACGAGCGTGATGTGCGGAGGCAGTGTTTTGGCAAACCGGTTGATCACTGGATTTAGTTGCTCACCAACTTTGGCAATGTTTTCACCCGTTTTTTGCCCAGCTGTAATAAGTACCGCCCGATGTCCATTCAGGCGGGTAATGTGCGTTTCGTCTTCGTAGTTGAAATCAACGTCGGCCACATCGCGCAGGTAAATGATTTTCTGGCCATTAGTCGAAACGATAGTATTCCGTATTTCATCAAGTGACTTATAATCGCCCGCTGTCTTAACATTGAATTTCCGGGTTCCGGCCTGGATATTGCCACCCGGAATATTCAGATTTTCGGCCTGAATAGCGCCTAGGACCCGATTCACAGCGATACCATTCTGAGCCATTTTTTCGATGTTCAGCGACACGCGAACCACCGAAGCCGGATACCCCCAATCTTCAGCATTTTTCAGGCTCTTTACTTTCTCAAATTCATCCTTCAATTTATCGGCATACTCGCCCAACTCTTTGGACGAAGCTACCTCCGACATCAATGCAACTTGTACAATACTTACATCCGTTGGCGAAAACTTCTTGATGTCGATCCGATAAATATCAGCGGGTAACTCGGCTTTCAGCGCGTTTACTTCGCGGATAATTTCCTGATATTTTTCCTCAGGATCAACACCGTAATCGTAGTCGAGTCGAAACACAGCCAGGCCATCATCCACGTTGGTAATCACGTGGTTCATGTTCTCCAACGCGTTGAATCGGGCTTCACCTGGATCAACGACCAGTTTCTCCATGTCGAGCGCATCTGTGCCGGGATAAATAACAGCGACGGCAAAACTGGGGGCCGTAAATTCGGGGTCTTCGCCCCGAGGCATATTGAGCAACGAGTTGATGCCCAGCGCGGCTACGCCCAGAAATAGCACCAGCATAAACTGCCAGTTTTTGACGGAAAATTCGGATAGGTTCATAGTTCTTTCTAAACGCAGAGGTCGCTGAGGGCTTCATGGAGATCACTGAGGGCTCCGTGTTTCTCTAGTATACTCTGTGTTCTCCGTGTTTAAATGGTTATTTCACTATCACGAGTGATTCTTCTGTCAAATAAGCCGATCCGCCGGTAACTACGTCTTTTATACCTACCAAGTTGTTGGTCAACAACACTTTATCACCATCCAGAAAACCAACCTGAATCGGGACCTTGCGAACGTGTTTTTTGTCATCAGCGAGTAAATAGACGAATCCTTCTTTACCATTTCCTTCTACAATCGCTTCCACAGGCACAAGCGTATAACTGCGACTTTGCGCCGGAACGAGCGTTACTTTGGCAAATAAGCCGGGCGCGAACTTCACCCCATTGGGATTGATCCGTACTTCCACTTCATACAGCTTGTTGGTCGGATCGGCGGCTTGAGCCAGTTCGCTGACGGTGCCGGTAAATGTTCGATCTGGGTAGGCATCGAGGGTGATGCTGGCTCGATTGCCTAATCGGAGCCGTGCCCAGTCTTTGTCGGATACGCCTACGCGCACAACCCAATCATTCGGGCGATTTGATGAGATCAAATAAGCGGATGTACCTGGTGCGATAAACTCACCAGCATTGACAAGTTTGCGGGTTACCGTCCCATCTACCGTCGCACGAACCTGAGCATAGCTTTGGTTGAATTGCGCAATAGTCAGATTCTGCTTCGCTACGTTGGTACCCGTAGTAGCGTTTTGAAGTTGTTCGAGCGTGGCGGCTGTGTCGGCGTATAGGCTTTTAACACGACCGAGGTCGCGCTCGGCTTTCTCATTGGCGAGTTGCGCCTGACTCACCTGCGCATTGATTTCGGTCAGATCGAGTGTGGCCAGGAGTTGCCCTTTACGAACAGACTGCCCTTCTTCCACGAACATACGGTTGATAATCCCGCCAATTTTGAACGATAGCCGTGCTTCCTGCGCGGAAGAAACCAGTCCCGATGCCACAACGGGCTCTGCCCGTACGACGGTGCTAACCGGTGATAGTTTGATGGGAACCACTGCTTCTTCGGGTGCGGTGGCTGTATTTTTTTCGTCTGTACTGGCTTTGCTACCGCACGACCAGAGCGCGACGGCTAACGAGAAAGAGATAAGAAGGTGGAATACTTTCATGATTTTGATAGAGAAAAAATCAACAGAAATATGTTCGTAGTTGTATCAATCAAACCCACAGCTAAACCGGGCCGCCAGTGCGGCAGTGGGCTCATATTCACTGTCCAACCGCTACTGCTCGATCCAGAGCAGCCCGTTTAACAAGAACATCAGTGCGGGCCAGCGAGTGTTGCAGTTGTGCTGTTAGTTGGTCATTCTGATACCGCAGGAATTCAATTAAGAGCGATTGGCCGTTGCGGTATTTGCTGTCAATGACCCGGAATGTTTGGTCGGCATTGACCACACCGCTTTGTGTAGCCGTTAAGCTCTCATTGGCCGCAGTCAGGTCATAATAGGCCTGCAACACCTGTAGTTGAATTTGCCGTTGAACCTCGGCCACGCGTGTCTGTAAGGCATTAGTCTGGATTTTAGCCTGCTGAATTTTCGAGCGTTTTTCATACCCCCGAAACAAATCCCACTGCAAACCAACCTGAGCGACCAGATACGCCTGGTTCTGGAATGTGTAGCCATACCCCTGAAAACCAGCATTACCACCAACGTATACATTTGGGATTTTGGCGTTGGCTTCATTTAGTTTGACCAATGTTTGAGCGGCTTGCAATGAGCCGCCTAATTGGCTCAATTCCTGCCGACTATGCAACGCCGTTTGTTGTAAATCATTGAGATTTTCTTTCGACTCCGGCAAGATTTTAGTGAGCGTTGAATCGACATCGATACCCGTTGTTAAATCCCGGTTGAGCAGGAAATTGAAGTAAGCGCGGGCCGTTTCCCGGTTTTTCTGAGCTACAGCCAGTTGCTGATCAACTTTACTGATTTCGTAGCGGGCCGATGTGACGGTTTCTTTGGTCGCGACGTTATTGCTGACAAATTTTTCGTTCAGGCGCGCCAGGCCAGTTAGCAACTGACGCGAATTCTCGAAAATTCGAATAGCATCAAGCGTTTGTAAATACTGGTAATAAGCCGTAGCAATGTTATACCGAAGTTCGTTCTCGACTACGCGTTTACGAGCCTCCTGAGCCGATACGAGTTGTTTCTGAATAAGGTAGTTATACTGAATATCAGTGTTGAAGATCGAATATTGAACCGTAAATTTTGTGTCGTGGAAATTATTGGGAGCCAGCAACTGATTCACGTTTTCGATGTTCGTCGGAAACTTGTCGGAGCCAATAATCTGGTTGAGTGTTTTGTAAGCCGGATTGAGCAGATCACCCACTGGAAACTCCAACCGCCGACCGCCAGCCGCCAGTGAATAGGTTGGATTGAAGGCAATACGCGGATAGAATAACGACTTCGCCTGATTGAGCGATTCCGTGACGCGGCTAATCTCGAGCGACTCCTGACGAAGTGCCAGGTTGTTCGTCAAGCCTTCCCGTACATAACCTTCCAGAATCACCGACTGATTTGGCGGAGTAGTCTGTGCTACCACGGAGAGCGGTATGAGCAGACTTAGGTAGCGGATATGTTTGTAATTGAGCTTCATAATCGCTTATCAATTAATGAACAGTGTTTAGTGTATGGTCAAAAAAATAGGCAAGGCTATTTAGAGGCCTCGCCGTAATGTCTCACAAAACAGATTAAATGCTTCATCCATAATTAACTCGCGGTCGCATTCGGGAAACATACCCAGTCGCTTCCGTAAAAACAAAGCGGTATAGCCATGAATCCCACTCCAGATCATCATGGCCGTTGATTGAACATCGTGCTTCTGGAAAATACCGGCATCCATGCACTCCTGTACAACTCGTGTCAACAAGCCAAATGCCTGATCGCCTTCAACCCAGTCTTCCTTATCGAGCGTATCCATCGGTGCGTTCATAATGAACATTAGGTCGAATAACTCTGGATTCTCAACCGCAAATCGAATATAAGACCGTCCCATTTCGACCAGTTTTTCAAAAGGATCAGCCAGCAATTGTAAGGGTAAAAACTCACCGACCATTTTGACAAACCCGCGTTGGTGTAAAGCGAACAGCAACTGGTTTTTGTCTTTAAAATAGAGATAAATCGTGGCTGGGCTATATTCAATTGCATCGGCAATGTTCCGGATGCTAACCTTCTCGAAGCCATTGGCCAGAAAAAGCTTTTGTGCTCCATCCAGAATAAGTTGCCGCATTTCTTCCCGCTCCCGTTCCTTTCGCTCTACGATTCCCATTGATTTATTAATTAACATCACAAACTTACTGAACACTGTTTATCAAACAAGCACTTGTTCATTTTTTATAAGAAATAATGATTAATCGGCTAATTAGTAGGCTAAATGACCGATACCTAAAGCAATTTTCAATTGATTGATAATTGATTCATATTTAGGGTATCGACTCCACAAAAGGTATGAAGCATAGATACTTGGTTATTTTATTATTCTTTAAGTTACTAAGTGGCGTATTTTCTTCTACCCTGGCGCAGGTACCAAAGACGCTCGATTCGGTGACAGTTTACCTGAAAACGCATACCGTTCAGGATACCAACTATGTCATAGCGCTAAACGTGATGGGCCGTGAACTACACTCAAAAGGTAATCCCGACTATAAACGGGCTGACTCTGTACTGTGGGTAGCCGAAAAACTGGCGATTAAACTTAACTATGGCCTGGGGCTTAGTAAAGCGTATACAAATCTGGCATCCATATATTACCTGACCGACAGACCACAACAGGCAGTCGAGTATTTTCAGAAAGCGTTGACAACGGCTGAAAACCACAAACTGAGTCCGCGCTTTATTTGTGGCGCTATATCGAACGTAGCTGCCGCGCTAAGCAAACTACAGCAGTACGAGAAGGTCGTGGCTATGCAATTGAGATCGCTACGACTTCAGGAACAGTATAATGTACAACCGCGAATTGCGACTACCTATGGTGGTCTGGGCAGTGCCTATCGGGAACTGGATAAACCTCGGGAAGCCCTGGTTTACTATCAACAGGCTTTAGCGTTGATGCTCGCAGAGAAAAACATAAGCGGTATGGCCATTATAGAAAACAACATGGGTGTTTGTTATGATGGCCTCAAACGATATGACAAGTCGCTGGCTTCCTACAAAATGGCGCTAAAGCATGCCGAAGAGGTAGACTTTGCCTTGCTACAGGCTGATATTCTGGTAAATATTGGCTTAGCCCTGAAATTGTCCAATCGATTTAAAGAGGCTATTCCCTATGTAGAACGTTCGCTGGCTATTGGCCGGAGGCAGGAGAACAAAGCTACCATGGCCACCGCTTATTTCAACCTGGGGCAGATTTATGAAGAGCTAAAAGACTACATGCCTGCCGAAGCGAATATGAAAAAAGCGCTTGAACTAGCCAACGAACGGGGCAACAAGGAGCAGATTGCCAACTACACACAAGGGCTGGCTGATCTGTACGGGGGAATGAAAAATTTTCAGCAGGCTTACGTCTTTCAGCTCGAACGAAACAAGCAGATTGACTCAGCCACTGTGGCTCGGACTAGTGCCGAAGTGCAACGGTTAGTTGCCCATTATGAAACCGAGAAAAAAGAAGCACAGATTAAACTACTTCGTCAGCAGGCTCAGCTGCATGATGAAGAGCTAAATCGCCAGCGTTTGCAAAGAAATGCCCTGCTCATTGGCGGAACAATGCTGCTCTTGTTAAGTGCAGTTGTAAGTGCCTGGTTGCTCAACCGTTCACGACTCCGTCGGCTGGATGAGGCTCAACGTTTACGTAAGCAAATTGCGCACGATTTGCATGATGAAGTGGGTAGTACGCTCAGCAGCATATCCCTCCTGAGCGGAATGGTCAATAGTCTTATTGCCCAAAAACGACCCGAGGCCGTTGAGCGGGCTATCCAAAAAATTAACACCGATGCCCGCCAGATTCTGGAGTCTATGGATGAGATTATCTGGACAATCAACCCCGGAAATGACTCTTTACAACGTATTGCGATGCGACTTCAGGAGTATGCCCAACCGCTGATGGAGTCGAAAGATATTAGTTTCTCGTTCCAGATTGATCCCACTTTAGTCGATATTCCTATCTCAATGGAGGTTCGCCGGAGTTTATATCTAATTGGGAAAGAGGCTATTAATAATTTGATCAAGTATTCACAGGCAACACGGGCTACGGTTCGCTTTACCCGACGAGATAATCAGCTTGAAGTGTTGATTCAGGACAATGGGCGGGGCTTCGATGTAGCACAACCTAGTAAACGTACTGGTCAGACCAGCATGAAACAACGAGCTGAAGCAATGGGTGGGTCATTGGATGTACAATCAACGCCCGGTCAGGGTACCCGATTAGTGTTGACAACAGCAGTTGTTGAATAAAATACGATCTTAATCTGTACCTGAAATCAATGAAGTCCCTTTACGGTTTACTGCTGACGACACTCTATCTAACCCTACTACGTAGCGACATCGTAATCGCACAAATACCCAAATCGCTCGATTCGTTGGAAGTCTATGTTCAAACCCACGCGCCAACTGATACAAATTACGTGAATGCCCTGCTCAGAATGGGAAATCTGACTACCAAGACAAGAGCCAACTACGACCGGGCCGATTCGTTGCTACGCGTGGCTGAAAAACTAGCGATTAAGTTAAATTTCGGCCGGGGTATCTATCAGGCAAACACCTTCTTAGGTGCCAATTATTACTTGTCGAGTAGACCACAACAGACCCTGGAGTATTTACAGAAGGCACTTGCGATTGCTGGAGCTAATAAGCTGCCCCCACGCCTACTGGCAAACGCGATGACGAACCTCGGAACGGCGTATCGTAACGTAAATCAGCCCGAAAAAGCACTCGAAATTTCCCTGCGTTCGCTTCGGATGCAGGAGCAGTATAATATTCTGCCTCGAAATGAAGATACATACATAGGCGTCGGCCTTGCCTTGAAAAATACCAGGCGATCGCGTGAAGCCATCAGCTATTTTCAACAGGCACTCGTCCTGAATCGGAATTTAAACGCACCTTACGGCATGGCCATTGTCGAACAGAATATCGGCAGATGTTATGACGATCTGAACCAGTACGATAAAGCATTAGCCTATTACCGGATAGCCCTTAAGCACGCCAAAGAGTCTGAATCAGAGCTGTTACAGGCAGATATTTTAGTCAACACAGGCCTAGTCTTGCGAGAACTCAAACGATTTGAGGAGGCTAAACACTCAATAGAGCAGGCTTTGGTTCTCAACAAGAAGCAGGAAAGTAAAGGGGCGATGGCTACCGATTATTTCAATCTGGGTCAGGTGTATGAAGATCTCAAAGACTATAAGCTGGCGGAGCTGAACATGAAAAAGGCACTGGCGCTGGCTAATGAATTGGAAGACGCCACTAAAATAGCCATCTATACGCAAGGCCTGGCCAATCTATACGGCGGCATGAAGGATTTTCAACAAGCCTACGTCTTTCAGCTCGAGCGAAACCAGCGCATGGATTCCACGACTACCGTTCGCACGTCGGCCGAAGTACAGCGTATGGTGGCCAAGTACGAAACCGAAAAGAAAGAAGCCCAAATCAAACTTCTTCAGCAACAGGCCAAGCTAAACCAGCAGGAGAGTGAGCGTGTCCGTTTCAGAACCAATGTATTGATTGCTGGTAGTGTGTTGTTGCTCCTGTTGGGGGCTAGTGTAAGCGCCTGGTTACTCAACCGATCCAAGTTCCAACGGCTCGAAGAAGCCCAAAGGTTGCGCAAGCAGATTGCCCATGACCTCCACGATGAAGTAGGTAGTACGTTGAGTAGTATCTCAATGCTGAGTGGTCATACCGATAGGTTACTGAGCCAGAACCGACCCGAAACGGCTCAGAAAATGGTGCAAAAGATCTACACCGATGCCCGCCAGATTCTCGAATCCATCGATGAGATTATCTGGACCATCAATCCCGGCAATGATTCCTTACAACGTATTGCGATGCGGCTTCAGGAATATGCCCAGCCATTGATGGAGTCGAAGGATATTCGATTTTTATTCGTGACAGACCCAACTTTAGAGGCAGCGCCAATTTCGATGGAAGTTCGGCGTAGCTTGTATTTGATTGGTAAAGAAGCAATTAATAATCTGATTAAATATTCGGAAGCTACGGAGGCTACCGTTCGGTTTGAACGAAAAGACAGTAAGCTTCAGGTCGTGATTGAAGACAATGGGCGCGGCTTTGACATGGCACAACCCAGTGAACGTACCGGGCAGACCAGTATGAAGCAGCGGGCCGAAGCGATGGGTGGATCGCTGGAGGTTCAGTCCTCACCTGGTATGGGAACCCGGCTACAGCTGTTAACCGAATTGACCTGAAATAGTACGCTACCTATAAGTGAATGTATTCGTTTGTGCTTCATAATCTACGCTATGTCACTTTCCTGTCTACGTTTTATCACGCTTGGTTTAGCACTCGTTTGCCTAAAGCTCACGGTGGCGAAGTCGCAATCTGTTCAGAAAGCAGATTCGTTGGCGCAGCAACTGAAAAAGATGAAAAGTCGCGATACCGCGTATGCATTGACGCTGGGCAATTATGCCTATGAGCTGGTCTATGGGAGCGATAACCCTCAACAGGCTGATTCGATTGCCCGTCAGGCGGAGCGTCTATCACGACAACTAAATTTTGGACCAGGTATCTATAAGGCTACTGTAGCACAGGCCGGAGCCCAGTTTCAACTGAATAAACCAGAAGAAGCCGTCCTGCGACTTCGGCAGTTGTTGGTCGACATCGATCGATATAAAATGCCAGTAGAGGATAAGTATAAGACCTTGTCTAATTTAGGGGTAACTTATCGCGCACTGGGCCGTACCAAAGAAGCGCTTGAGGTGGTAATGCAGGCTGTTCAGTTAGAAACCCGCTATGCCATTCGGCCCCGTAGCGAAAACGTCCGTCGAACGTTGGGATTTTTATTTCGTGCGTCAGGGCAAACCAATAAAGCAATTTCGTACCTGCTCGAAGGAATTGCCATCAGTCGTGAAAATAACGATCTGAACAGTCAGGCTACCCTGGAAGTCGACCTCGCTAAACTCTATAACGATCTGGGCCAATATCAGCAGGCGATTGATGCATATACCAAAGGGCTAGCCCATAGTCGACAAGGGGGCTATACGAGTACTCAGGCCGATGCGCTTAACGGACTGGCCTATACCTATAACCACGCGAATCAACCGCAAAAAGCCTTACCCTTTGCCCGGCAGGGACTGCAATTGGCTAAACGTCTCGACTTTAAGCGTATCATTGCCAATAGCCATTATGCGTTGGGGATAATTTATCAATCGCTGAAGCAATATTCCGACGCCGAAACGGAGTTTCAACAGGCATCGGCTATTGCCCAGGAAACGGATGATCTGGATAATAAGCAACTCTATGTGACTAGCCTGGCCGAGCTGGCTGCTCTGCGGCATGATTACCGAACTGCCTATACCTACCAGCTCCAGCAGCAGCAGTTGAAGGATTCCCTGATGAGCAATGAGCAGAAGGAACGTACGGATGAACTGGTTTCCCGCTACGAAAGCGAGAAGAAGGAAGCGCAGATTAAACTGTTTGGCCAACAGGCGCAACTACGCGATAAGGAGTTGGCGGTTAAACAATGGCAAACCAGCGCTTTGCTGATTGGTGGCTTATTGATCGTTCTTTTGGGGATAGCCATAAGTACCTGGCTCTTAAATCGCGCCCGAATCCGACGACTTCAGGAAGCGCAACAACTCCGCAAACAGATTGCGCACGACTTGCACGACGAAGTGGGCAGCACGCTCAGTAGCATCTCCATGCTGAGTGGACATACCGATACGCTGCTGAGCCAGAACCAACCTGAGACGGCTCAGAAAATGGTGCAGAAGATTTATAGCGATGCCCGCCAGATTCTCGAATCCATTGACGAAATCATCTGGACCATTAACCCCGGCAATGATTCATTACAACGTATTGCCCAACGGCTGCGAGACTATGCACAGCCTCTGATGGAATCCAAAGAGATTCATTTTTCGTTTCAGACCGATCCAAACGTGGAGGACGTCCCGGTTTCAATGGAGGTTCGTCGAAATTTATATCTAATTGGTAAAGAGGCTATTAATAATTTAGTAAAGCACTCACAGGCCACTCATGCCACAGTTCGTTTTCAACGTAGAGATAGCCAGCTTCAGGTGTTGATTGAAGATAATGGCCAGGGTTTCGAACAAGGCCAGGTCGGTCAGCGAACAGGCCAGGCCAGTATGCAGCAGCGGGCCGAAGCGATGGGCGGATCGCTGGAAGTGAAATCCACGCCCGGTCATGGTACCCGTTTGCAGCTGGTCGTTAGTCCGTAAAGGTCATACGTTTATCCGATTTCCCGACATAGATCGGTAAGCTACTTTTGTGAAACAAGCAACCGCGAAGCCCTGGTATGTGGAATAAATGAGGAGCTTGTAGAAAATTAATAAACTGTATGATTCGCATTTCGATTTTTGATGATAATGATTCGCTTCGGGAAACACTCGCCCTGATTTTCGATGCCACCGATGACCTGATTGTGACCGGGCAATACCCGAATGCACTTCAGGCAGTTGAGGCTGTGTTGACGAATCAACCCGATGTGATTCTGATGGATATCGACATGCCAGGACGTACGGGTATTGAAGCAGTGAAACTTATTCGGCAGCAGACGACCCGGCCTAAAATTCTGATGCTCACGGTCTTCGAAGATGTGGAACGCATCTTTGCCGCGATCTCGGCAGGAGCCGTAGGGTATTTACTCAAGAAAACCCCGGCCGACAAAATTATCGACGCCATTCACGAAGTGATGAATGGAGGAGCAGCCATGACGCCTTCCATAGCTCTGAAAGTGCTCGATGCCTTTAGGCAACCCAAAGCCACCGATTTCCTGCTCACTGATAAAGAAAAAGACGTGCTACAACGACTTGTAGAGGGCGATAGTTACAAACTCATTGCGCACCATTGCGGCATCAGCATGGGTACAGTTCGGACGCATATTGTCAATATCTACGAAAAATTGCATGTCAACTCCAAGTCCGAAGCCGTGGCGAAAGCCCTGAAAACGGGGTTGTTTAAGTAAACCATTAACTCATCTGACGAATGAAAACGCAATTGATGTTGCTCGCACTCGTGTGCCTGCTGCCCATCTCCTTATATGCTCAACATCCCCTTTCGGCCACACTGACCAATCCTAGTAGCCTGACAATCAAGTTTGATCCTAAGAAAAAACTGCCACCGCTTAGTCTGTCCTGCAAACTCACAAACGGAAAAGATCGACCCTATGCTTGCGAATTTTCGTTCGACAAGCTGGAGTTCTACGGTAACGATGGCTCGTTGCTGGGAACGGTGAAGCCTTTGCTGAATGGTGGTCAGCCAAACTTTACTCAGTTGCCTTTCCTGAAGGCTAAAAAGTCGGCTCCTGCCGGACAGACTGGTCAGATAACCTACACCGTAAAAGCGTATTTCACGCGTCGGAACAAACCGTCTTTTCCGGTTAACAAAGGGTATCAAATTCGTTCTTGTAAAGTGACCTCCTGCCTGCCGTCTGATGAGATTTCAACTGTTTTATCGGCTATAGCAATGCCTGTCGGTATAAACGACCAGGCCATTCTTACCTTCGATCTGTCGTGGATTTACGGCAAAAAAGATGGATTAATGCTTGGTCCACACGAGTTGTATATTGAGAATGATGTAACGACAACCAAGTTCGCGCTTTCTGCTCAGAATCCTCTTCGTGACAGGGCTGAAGCGTGGATCGATATTCGACCCGTCATTACCGGCGATCCTTCTCCAACTAATTAATAGCAGGCGCTATAGGAATCATTCAAAAAATCTCTGAAGCATAGGGTTTATTGTCCGTTGAGGATGACAGGAATTGACTATCGTCGGCAACGGACAGCAGACTGGTAAACAAACGAGAATCGCATGAACGATAAGCGTTGGACTTAGTCAATAATTGGATAAGCATCGTTTAGTAGTATTCTTATAGGTAATTTTTAAACTGTGCTATAGTTTGTGTGACCCCGATGGGGTCAGATGTTTATAGTAAATGAGATCTTTCTATAAATATCTGACCCCATCGGGGTCACACAAGACCACAAATAGTCTCAATTAATTCTGCGTATTTCTACGCGATACGTATTGTTGAGTGCTTTTGCGATTGTTTATTAAAGTACTGATTATTAATTAATTGGTTTTTATTTCCAGGCGTACGTAGTTTCCCTATCATATATTTATCCGATTGATGCGCGCACAGACTATAGGTAGTTTTGACATAGGTATTCGACACTATGTTCAACCCTGTATCAGGAAATGCGCTCATCTTTACTACTTGTCCTTTGCGGGTTTTGGCTGAGTTGTCCGGCATGGGGGCAAACGGATTCGCCAACTGGCCAGCCGATGGCTGTTAAAGTTTCGGGTGGACTCAATGCCTACGCAGGATTTTATACAGCTAATGGCATTGCTGCCCGTAATCAGGCTTCACCATTCGGATTGAGTGGTTCGGTCACTGTTGCTTTGCCGGGGGGGATTTCGTTGCCGTTCTCGGCGGTTCTTGGCAATCAGGGAAGTAGTTTTCGGCAGCCGTTCAACCAATTTGGGGTTTCGCCCACATACAAATGGGCAACTGTTCACGCGGGGTACCGTAACGTATCATTCTCACCGTTCACGCTGGCCGGGCATACGTTTCTGGGTGGTGGTGTTGAACTGAATCCAGGCAATCTCCGGCTTGGCGCTGTATATGGTCGTTTCAATAAAGCCATCTCGACTAACCTGGCCGAGCCCGACATTATTCCGGCTTATCAGCGCACAGGCTATGCGCTGAAAGTAGGTTACGGAAAATCAGGAAACTACATCGACCTGCTCATGTTGCGGGCGCACGACGATTCGAGTTCGATTGCTTCGGTACCCCAATCGGCTACACAGACCGTTACCCCCGCCGAAAATATGGTGGTCGGCGCTACGTCGCGCTTGCTGATTATCAAACACATTACGGTCGAACTGGATGCCGCCGTGAGTGCCTACACGCGTGATGTTCGGAGTACGGAAGTCTCAGCAGAAGGGCGCAATTCCATCACGCGATTTTTTGGTAAATTCTTTACTCCCCGCTTATCCACACAACTCACGCAGGCGACTCAGGCTGCCATCGGCTATCGGACGAAAAACGCAGGCGTCAAATTCCAGTACAAACGCATCGACCCCAACTTCCAGACGATGGGGGCCTATTATTTCCAGAGCGATATTGAGAGTTATGCCATTGCGCCCAATCTGTCGCTAATGAATGGAAAATTGCGATTATCAGGAAGTTATGGTATTCAGTACGATAATTTAGACAATAACAAAAACGCCCGAACCGGTCGGACAATTGGCTCACTGGTTGTGTCGTACAATCCCGCTACGGCCTTTGGGATTGATGTACAACTCTCAAACTACGGCATCAGTCAGCAGGCTGGCTTGCGGCCAGTCATCGACACGGTCAAGCTGGCTCAGAATAACTTTTCGGCGACCGTCAATACGCGCTACACGATCCAGAGCGAGGAAGTTGTGAGTCTGTTTACACTATCGGCAACCCGCCAGCAACTCAGCGACCTGAATCAGCGTACGGCCGCATTCACCAACAATACCAACACGAATCTGAACCTTGGCTATTTCTACCAGCGCGTCAAAAGTGGGCTGGGTGCAAACCTGCTGGTTTCCTATACCGAAGCTGCATTGGCGCAGGGGATGTCGACGAAATTTTATGGGCCAACGCTGGGCGCAACCAAGAATTTCCTGACCAATAAACTCAGCACATCGGTCAATGCCAGCTACCTGATCAATAAGCAATCGGATCTGAACGGGCAGCCTCTGAATGGCCAAGTCATTAACGCATCGGCCAATGCGAGCTATCAGATCGCTAAACGACAAAATGTAAATCTGCAACTGCTCTACCTGAATTCAGATACGGGTGTTGCCGATCAACGGTACAACGAGCTTCGTGGGACGTTCGGCTACGGTATTTCTTTCTAAATGATTCCTGGTATTCATGAAACGCGCACTCCTTTTTGCTGGCCTTATGCTCCTGTTTCGGGTGGTTCACGCCCAGACGCAGGTGCAGGTGACCATCAACCTTATGCCGCCTTACAGCGCTTACTTGCAGGACTATGCAGGAGCTGGACAGCAGATTCAGGTGATTGTCCGCAATACAACATTAACCTCGCTCGACGTGCGACTACAAGGGCGGGTAGAAGGTGATAATGGGGTAGTCATTCAGACACTACCAAACTTTCGGCCGACTCGCCCACTGAAACTGGCACCCGGCGAAACCCGTATTCTGTCGCGCCCTGACCTCGAAGGATCGTTCGATCTGAGCCAGATTAGCGTAGAAGGCATCAATAAAGACCTGCTCTATCGGGGTAAACCTCTACCCGAAGGGAATTATCAGGTGTGTATTCAGGCGTATGATAATCGTACCAGTTTGCCGCTTTCGTCGGGCTTTCCACTGGGTTGTTCACCACCTTTTGCTGTCAGAACCATCGAGCCGCCCATTCTGATTACACCTTTCTGCGATAGTGAAGTCATTCCAACGACACCCCAGGCAACGGTTTTTACCTGGACACCACCAGCCGGAATTTTACCAACCCAGGTTAGCTACACGCTCCGCATTATTGAGTTGCCGTTGCAAAACGTTGATCCTAACGTATTTATCGACGCGGTAGTGTTGCCCCCATCGGGCATCGAAATTAAAAACCTGACGGCCAGCACATTTCTATATGGCCCACAATACCTGCCCCTAAAACTCGGCAAACGCTACGCCTGGCGGGTGCAGGCCGTGGATCGGTCTGGCAAGTTGAATCTGCTGAACGATGGTAAAAGCCCCGTTTGTGCGTTCCGGTACGGTCCCGAGCAAACGGCCCCAGACCCGGTTGAAACCTATGTAACGATTACGAAGCCAGGGGTTGGGCGTATTAAACAATTGCCTGTGATAGAAGTGGGCAATAACAATCCGTTTAACATGACCTGGGAGCTTGACAGAACGCTGGAGGCTAGCCTACGTAAAGTCTATAATGCTCAACCCGGTAAAACCCTGCTCGATCGGGTTGCAAGCCTGAGTTATCGGGTACGGGTGCGCAAACTGGAAAATAGAACCGCTGGGGCTGTGGTATTGGAGCGTCAGGTGCGTACGCCTTACCTGCAACTGGAGAATACCGAGCTTCCAAGTGGGATGCCTACAGGGAATACGTACCAAGCTGAGGTTGAATTACTTGGTGTAACAGATATCCAACGTAAACAGGCGAATCTGGACAGTCGTCCACTGGCGGCCGAGCCTCATTCATTTTCGCTGGTAGCCAAAGACAAAGGGAATGCGGCAGACAGCCTGACCATCAAAGGAGTACTGGCCTTTCGGTACCCTGGCGAAACGGGGGCACCTCATTTATTGCCAAATACGCAGGTTGCATTGATGAAGGTATTTCCCAATACCTATCGCGGAACAGTAGCCTATGGGCAATCGGATGCGTCGGGGAATTATCGAATCCAGGTGCTTAAATCAACGCTGCACGGAACCGATACCACACAGATGTCTACTCGCTGCTTAGTCGATGTCGTCAATCCGTATATCCAGCCTATAGCCAACGTTGGCAGCTATTATCAGACCGATAATCTGAATACGTTTCAGATTTCCCGCTCCGAGGCTAGTACATATACGGTTCAGGGAATCAGTTGGTTAGCGTCGGGTTATCAGCTCAGCGTGACGGCAAAGCAATCGTTCAACAACTGGCCCGATGCCCCTGATGTGAAATTAGACGGAAAGTACCTGGTGTTGTATCGCAAGCCAAGTGCAGCGATGAAAGACTATCTCAAATACAGGCTTCCGGTAGAGGGTCAGAATGGAGAAAGTTCGGGCGCAAAAACTACTCAGCTGATTTCGGGAGGTACTGTTATGACGATGTCTACATCTACAGGCCCACAGGTGAGTGTGGCCAATGGGTCGCAGTCAATTGGCAATACGCTTGGTCAGTCAATGAAGAGTGCCCCCGCCGATGATGCCCGAAAAGAGGTGGAAGCTGCTGGTTATCAGTTTATCGGCATCGCTCCTCTTCAGAAAAACGGCACAGCCTACGGAGCTACCTTCGACCGGCTCACATACGCTCTTTTTCCTGCCGATGGGTACGGTATTTACTGCCCGAACTGTGGACAAAAGCCAGAGGACGCTGAGTCTTTTTATTTCAAGGCACCCCAGGGTAAATTGGATGCTACACCCGCTCGCATCGAAAACTACACCTTCAACCTCCAGACCGACGAAGCGCCAACAATGACGTTCAGCGGTAAACTAACCTACAAATTTGCCGATGGTGGAACGAATGGAGCGCAGGTGAAACCGCTCGGTAATACGCGGGTACGTTTACAGGTGGTTTACCGAAATACTCAGAATGGTACGTATTCGAGCCTTGTCCCGAATTATCCAGAGTTCACTAGCTTTCACGAGGGTTTCAGTCCGATACTGGATACCAAAGTCACCAGTGCCGATGGCTCATTTACGTTTTCGGTCAAGCTGACCAAGCCGCTTCCACTGGGAACAATGCCTGCTACAAAAGCTACTGGCTCGGGAGAATTTGTCAATCCATCGGCCGTATTTGTGCGGGCCATACGGGTAATGGTCGAGAATCCCTACTACGCGAGTCCGGCCGAAACCTTTGGTGATGAAGTTAGTGAGCAGATCAAGCCACAGGCGGCCTACAATTTTGGCCCTGTTGTCGCCGTCGTTCGAAGTTACAACCTGAATGTTCAGATTAAGTCCGATACAACTGGCCTGTCGAAAGTGCTGGCGCAAAAGGCGGGCGTCCGACAGGATTTATCGGGCATAAAAGTATCCGTTCTGCGTGTGCCGCAATCGAATGTGCCAAGTGGCCCCAATATGCTGCCACCATCCGATGAAGGCACGGGCGTACGAACAAATCAGACGTTTAACAACCAGACCTTTACGGTTATTGCCACTACGAAATCGGATGCCGATGGGATGGTGAAATTCCCGCGGATGGTGATGGCCAATGGGAAAAACGATGCCTATTTCATTTCGACCGAATCGAGCATTGATGGGTTAAATAACTACAAACTGGTTTCGCTGAAGCGTATTCTGGTGAGTGAGGCCTGGGGATCGGTATATACGGCAACCCCAACCGATGCGGAGAAAAAGAAATCGGATAAGGCCGGAAAAACGAAGTCGAACTATGCCTATGTAAACTGCACCACGAACTGGTATGTACGGATTCCGAGTCCGCCGGGCGGTATAACGTTTGAAATAAAAGGCCCAATGAGTCAGTCACAGGCTATTGCGTATGCTGATTCTTACCAAAGTTCAGGGGCCGATTACTATAGTAAGGATGAAGGGTGCCAGCCAGCAAATGGGTATTGGTTGGGCGATAAACTGCACGATACCGACGTCAATTCGAAAGTGCTGATAAACAATAGTTACGCGGCATCGTCGCTCGAATTCGCGGATCAGTACAAATACTTTGCCTCCGATCTGGTGCAGCGCTATCTGGCTCCCGGTATGCCTACCGTCAATGCACGAGTGGTCGATAAAACCAACCCAACCAAGGGACTAAAGGATGCCTTTGTTTTTCTGACTTACGATGAAGATGGCAATGGCAAGCAGTCACAGATCACCTCGACAGATGCCAATGGCTGGCTACTAAAGCCGTTCCAGCTAAAGCCAGGGAAAAATGCGTCGATGATGATTATAGCCCCAGGCTATTGCTATTACGATTCGGTCGCTAAAAAAATCGTACCGGATAGCAAAGTGTATATCGGCGACGTGATGCTGGGCCAGAATAGTTACTACGACCGGCTGCTAATGCAACCCAATACAACGATTCGTGGGCGGACGGTGGACGTTGATAACAGCACTGACAAAACAGCAACCATCGAAGCCTATGTTCAGGCCGACGACGGGTTTGTGTTCAAGACCGCCAAAGATGCCAAGGGCGATTGGCGTTTCGCGATCAATGCTCCCTTAACGGCCGATTCGCTCAAAGTTACTCCGGTCAATATCAGCTATTTCAGGACCGCGTTGAGCATTCATAACGCATTGCCAAAGCAAGTAGCGTCGGGCGAAACCTTTACAATCGAAGCTGGTGACATTAAACTCTTTGAACGGGATCACCGGATTGCTTTCTTTCTGAATGATGTCGTAACCAAAGGTCCGGTAGTTGGTGGAATCATTAAACTCTTTGGCAAAAGCGAACCTGATTTTGTATTCGGGCCAAGTGATTACGGCGGCCTTGTGAAAGCCAAATTCAAGAATGTTTCGGTCGAAAACCTGTTCATAGAAGTGTCGGCACCGGGCTATGTTACGCAGACCGTCTCAGTCACGAATGTGGAAACTAAAGTCGATGTGATTCGCTCCATTAAGCTTGAGCCAGCCCGAACCATAAAAGGGGTTGTTGTGGTAAAAACGACCGACGGGAAAGAAACTCCGATTGAAGGTGCTCAGGTATTTGTGCCAACAGGAAGCAATGCACCGGTAAAATACAGCACAACATCGGGTAAAGGGGGCGTCTTCTCGCTCGAAGTTTCCAAGTCATTCGATGGTACATCCATTCCGATAGAAGCCACCGCCAGGAAAGCTGGACCATCGGGGACGTCTTCAGGGTCAAGTCAGCCGGCCAGTTCAGGTTCCGGCAACTCAGGAGCAACATTAGGTACGGCGCCTAAGGTGGGTACGGTAAGCCCTCAGAGTACGCTGAACAATGTTACGGTTAGTGACCAGACGCCAATCGATAATCCTGCTGCATTGGGGCTGATCGCCTACGATTCGTATGTTGGAGTTAGCACACAACAAACCCTGCCTCAAGCAAAAAACGAAACACTCAAGCTCACGCTAACAGACTTCGACAAGTTTAAACTCAGTACCCTCTGGGGTTTCCCAATTACTGTCGAATCCGTTGACCCTAAAACGCTTAGCGTAACGGGTACCGTCGATCTGACCAATACAAAACTGGGGCCGTTTGCCCTGTTGGATAAGGATGTGAAAATCCGGTTCAAGAATGTAGTCTTCAAAGCGGACCCCAAAAATCCTACGGAAGGTATACCTGCGAGCGAAACGGTCGAACTCGAAACGGGTATACTCGACAACCTCGCTTACCATGCAAAAGCTGGCTTTCAGATACAGAACGTAAAATACAATATCCGGCTGATCTCGCCCGATGGGCAGTACGGGAAGCTGAAAGTTGTACGGACACCGGGAAGCTCGACGGGAAAGATCATGGCCCAGGCGCAGGTAATCGACAACTCATTCAATTTCCCAAGTAGCCTGCTGTCGTATGCGAAAGGGCAGTTCTTCCTGTACGATCCCGATGCCAGCGGTCAACCCGGCAACAAACCACTGGTAACTGCTTTCGACGCTGGCCAGACCGGAATCAAATGGAGCCAGTTTGGTATTGCCCAAAGCAACGGCCAGCCAATGAGTCTGAAATTACTTGGGTTCGATGCCGTAAGCCAATTGGAAGGCTCGCGACTAGTGGGCGACGAAATTCACCTCAGTCCAACCATGACCTGTACGGTCAAAGATGCGAACCCATCGAAACTGACGGTTAGTATTGGCGATCTGGTGCTGAAAAACAATACCGTCGATGCCAAAACGGGGAAGACACCGCTCACATTCTCCCTGGCTGGCAAATGGAGTGTAGAAGTGCGCAACTGGACGCTTGATTACAAGCAGGGCGGCTTTTACTCGACTGAAGGCGTCGTGAAAACGGGCGTAGTCGATATGCCTATTACGTTGTTCAATCTACGCAGCGATCTCTTTAAGCTGGAGGTCACACCAACAAAAACGTTCGATCTGGCTGGTATTGCCCAGTTGAATCTTGGTGGGAAGGCCTACTTCGGCTACGACGCGCAAACCGGCTCCGATATGAAAGGGCACTGGTCTGTAGTCGTCGTACCCCAGGGCGATGTAGCCGCTGCTACGTTGCCTGCCAAATCGGTGCCGGGCCTGACGCAGGATCTGAAATTTGCGACGCTTTCGCTGCTCGATAATGGCGAAAATGTGGTCTCGTTTGGCTCAGGTAGCCAGTCGGTTAAGTATTTCAATATCATCGACGTTCGGCCAACGACCATCGAAACCGGTGCCGATTACTTTGCCTTTGATGCGGGCATGTCGAACAAAATTCCCAATGCGCCCCAGGATATCTCGATGCGGTTTATCTATTCTCGACCCAACAAAGGAGCCGTGAAACTGAAGACGATTGTACCCGCCGGCTATAAGTTCGAAACAAAAGGATACCTGGGTTTCGAAGCGGGAAATGACGTAGCTGCCGATGGAAGCCAAAGTACGGCGATCTTCTTTGCCGATGGCGTTATGGCGATTCGGGGCAAGTCGGAGGAGCCTGATAAACTGCTGTTGAGCAATACATTGCTGGTACATACCAATGGCTACACACACATCACTCACGATCGTAACCTCGATCTGCACGATGAGACAGCCCTGATCAGCCTGCGCAACAACCCAGCCGACATTACTGATTCTAAAAACGATACAAAGTATTATCAGGCTTCGGCAAACGGGCAGTTTAAACCGATGGGCGTATTGCTCGATGGTTCACGCGGACTCTCGACGGTGTATTGCCACCAGGCGGTGTCGAACAACCAGTGGCAGTTGATGACGTTTTCTGGACTGCCAAAGGGAATGGGAACACTGGCCGAAAACGAACAGAATCGCCTGTCGTTTACAGCCTATGGTGAGATCAAAGCGGATAAGCAGCAGATTAAACTGGATGGCATCGATACGGGAATCGGTGGTCTGAGTCTGGTTTATGACCGACAACAAAACCGCTTTACAGGTACGTTGACGGTGAGTAATCTGCCCGTGCCACCAACGATGACCTTCTCCGGCGTGGCGCAGGTACGTATCGATCCCAAAGGGTTTTATGTGGTGGGTTCGGGCAATTTGCTGAATGTGCCCCTGATTATTCCGGTCGATATGAAAGGGGGCTTTATGATGGGCTTTTATGACAGCCAGGATTTAGGCGATGCGAATGCGCTTCTGTTCTCCAATAGCCACCGAAAAGCACTGCCTTGCACGTTCTCGCAAAGTTTCAAAGGGTTTTATATAACGGGCGAGATTCCAGTACCGGTTATTGGCAACTTCAGTAGCAAGCTGGATGTGCCAGGGGTTGGCGGTTATAGCGTTGGCCTGGATGCCTATGTCGATGGCTACTTCTTTGGTAATTACACGAGCGGGACCTGGAATTTTGGATCGGGTCTCGGCGTGAGTGCGCATGCGTATGCACACGGTAAGATTCTGATCGTCGAAGCCTCGGGCGACATCTATCAGAACGGTTTTGCAGATGCTGCCCTGACACTAAATCCGGCAGAGAAGAGTATTGCCATGACGATGAATATGCAACTGAGTGCTGGATTTTCCGTCAGTCTGGGCGTCGATCCACCCGGTTTGCCGAGCTATAATGTTGGCACCAGTGCTGATTTCTGCCTCAAGCTGGGCGCAACAGCCTCTTACAAATACGGAGAAAAACCCAAGGTATCGCCTAGTGTCAGTTGCTCATTTGACAAATGCCCCGGCAATGTCTGTACCACAAACGACCAATGAAAACGCAATCTATCCTCTTTCTTCTGCTGGCCTTTTCGCTGACGCTATCAGCCTCGGCACAGCAAACACGGGCAACTGCCGGTCGTTATGGTGTATTCATTCAGACCGACCGACTCCTGCATGGCCCGCGCTACATACTCGAACGGCTCGAAACGGGCAACGGTCAGGCAGGATGGAAATCGGTCTACATGACCGATGAAGCACCGCGTAGTGCCACCGATCTGATTGCCCGACTGACCCTGCTAACCCGCAAAAATCCATTGTACCAACTGCCGAACGATTCGCTAACCCGGCTCCTGTATGCCCGCTATCGGGATATGGCCACTGCCGATTCACTGAATTCGTACGGCTGGAATCCGCAGTATCTCGAAGCGTTTGGGATTGGCTTTTTAGATACTGCCGTCGTGCAGGGACGACGCTATGACTACCGCATTCGCCCGATGACCAATACGGGAGACGGTCCTAGCCGAAGTCCGGTTACGGTGAGTGTACCGGGAGCAAAACCGGCGGTAACCGCCAAATCGTTGCGGCATAGTGCCGATGGCAGTGCGGTAAAAATTACGTATCTGCTTCAAAAATCAACACCCGATCTGGCAGGTGTGCGAATCCTTCGGGCTACCTACGGGCAGACTGCCTTTACTGAGTGTGGCGCCGACTGGGGGTTTCGGAAGGGGAAGAAAGACTCGGTGCTTCTGGAGATTACAGATAGTCAGGTTCGCCGAAAAATGCTTTATCAATACGTTGTGTTAATCACCGATTTCCTGGGCAACGAAAGCCGCCCCTCAGACACTCTTACCCTGACCAACCTACGCCCGAACGAACAGATTCCCGCAATTCTGGACATTCGGACTACATCGGCAGAGGCTAACAATGCCATTCGACTCAGCTGGCGCCTGGCATCGACCAAAGATTTACGATCCATCGAAATCTGGCGCAGCGATAACTACGACAACAGTTTCCGACGGATTGCCTCGGCCTTACCTACCGATACGGTCTTTTACGACAACCGTGTAGAGCCCGTGAAAGGCTATTATTACCAGCTTCGACCCAACGGTACGTATGATGCCTTGCCCGCATCGGTAAAAGTGTCGGGCATGCTACAGGCTAACCGATCGGCTTTGGTGCCACCTTCCTTCCTGCGATTGGCGCAGGCAGACGATACCCTGACGTTTCGCTGGCAGCGGGCGGATGTCGATACGCGTGGTTACTATCTCTATTTTTCAAATAGCCCCAGCGGGCCGATGACCCAATACTCCAGTGTGATTATCTCAACGGATTCGGTCATTCAATACAAAGTTCCGGTCAGCAAACTAGCGCTTGGGGTAGGCTATCGGTGGTCAGTAACGGCAGTGAATACCAGCTACAACCAGAGTCCTATGAGTCAGGTCGTCTACTCCGATCCTCGGTTTCCGGCTCGTCTGGCGACGCCTATCAATCCGGCTATCGTGCAAAAGGAAGATCATGCACTCGTGATCTGGGAGAACATGCAAACCATTGACCCTTATGTAATTGGCTATTTGATCGAACGGCAGGAGGAAGAAGGAGCCTTTAAGGAACTCTATCGTCAACTCCCAACCGACCGCGCCCGGAATAGCTACGAAGATGGTAGTGTGCAACTCGGCCGTCATTACAATTACCGGATTCGGGCGTATGGTCTCAATGATAAATTCAGTGCGTTCAGCACCGAGGTGACGTATTTCGTGCCGTTGCCTCCCGTTCTACCTCTCCGTGGGCTGGTGGCTGTGGTAACGGGTAAAGGAGTTAAGGTGGGCTGGGATGCTCCGCTGGATAATTCGCTGGACAAAGTCCTGATTTATCGATACACCCCCAAAACAGATAGGCCCCGGCTGGTTGGCACAGTGCCGGGTCGTCAAACCGAATTCATTGACCGGGAAGCTACACCAGGTATTGCCTATCAATACACGCTGGTGGCTGTTCAACCCGACAAGCGCGAAAGCGATTCAACAAGCCCAGTCGGTGTCGAATGGCGCTAACTTCTATCTCTTAAGGCAATGAAAACATTCGTTTATACCGCATTCATTAGCTTGTTGATCCGGTTGACTATCAGCTCTGCCCTGGCTCAAACCAACGTTCCGGGTAATCTGACAGGATCGGCGGCTTCGTATAATCAGGTTAATTTGTCCTGGAAAGACAATTCATCCAACGAAACCAAGTTCGAGATCGAGCGGAAGGACTTTGCGACATTCGTTAAAGTTGGTGAAGCTGGCGCTAATGTCACGACTTATCAGGATAAAACGGTAGCAGAAAATAGCACGTATACTTACCGGGTTCGGGCGGTATTTGTTACGTCCTCCTCCGGTTATTCGAATGAATTTACCATAAGCACTCCCCTGTCTCCTCCTGGTGAGCCTACGAATTTAGTAGCTGTTGGTCAAGCCTTTAGTGGCATTAAACTAACCTGGAATAACGGCTCTGGATCAACACCCGTTGACTATACCGTCGAACGTGGAACCTCGTCGGGTGGCCCGTTTACTGTCGTGCAAACCGTAAGCTATAGCCGAGCGCCAACTTTTACGGATAATAGTATATTGGCTGCCACCCAGTACTGTTATCGGGTTCGCTCTCGTAACACCGGGGGCACGTCTGGCTACTCCAATGTCGCTTGTGCATCTATCCCGTTGGCACCCACGAACATAAAGAATTTTCAGGCAACGGCCCTTGGCACTAGTTCTATCAAACTAACCTGGACAGGTTTTGGGAAAGAAAATGGCATCGGCATCGAGAGACGAACTGGGCAATCCGGCAACTGGAGTCTAATCGCTTCGACACTGTCCGATGGCGGTGAGTACACGGATAATGGATTAAGTTCGGGCACAGAATACTGCTACCGAATCGCTGAGAATGGCCATGAATATTCCAGTGTTGTTTGTGCGACAACTCAACAGAGCGCCCCTAATGCACCTGCGCGATTGACAGCCACTGCTATATCGAGCAGCCAGATCAATTTACAATGGGCTGATGTTTCGAATAATGAAACGGGTTTTCAGGTGGAACGGGCGAGCAGTGCCACGGCGCCTTTTACTAAAATTGCTGATCTGGGAGCGAATGCCACCACCTATAGCGACCAGAGCTTACAGGCCAGTACGCAATATTGTTACCGCGTTCGGGCGGTGAATGGGGCTGGTGCCAGTGGATACTCAGACATCCAGTGCGCTACCACGCAGGCCCCACCTGTAGGAGCCCCGCAAAATTTAGTTGCTACAGCGGCTTCTACCACCCAAATCAATCTGACCTGGACGGGCCTATCTGGGGCAACGACTTACCAGCTCGAGCGTAGCCTAAATGGGAACGATGGCTGGACGAAAATAGCCGATCCGGCTGGCAATGCAACGAGTTACAATGATGCCGGCTTAACGCCCAATACGCGCTATTACTATCGTCTTCTGGCTGTCGTTGGTGGCAACTCGGGTCCATATAGTAATGTGGCCAACGCGATTACGCCTGATACGCCCCCGACCGCTCCCGCCCGGCTAACCGCAACCGTAATCTCCTATAACCAGATCAATCTGCAATGGGCAGACTTATCGGGCAATGAGGCCAGCTTTGAGCTTGAGCGCAGTACCGATGGGACTAACTTTACCAAAATTGCGGACGTCGGTGCCAATGCGACTTCTTATTCCGATCAGAGTCTCAGCCCCCAAACCCATTATTACTACCGGGTTCGGGCCAAAAATGCGGCTGGTCCGTCACCTTACTCGAACACGGCTGATGCTACAACACCAGTTGGTCCACCGGGCGCTCCACAGAACCTGGTCGCTACAGCTACTTCTACGACTCAAATTAACTTGACCTGGACCGCTGTAGCAACAGCTACTAATGTGCTGATCGAGCGGAGTGCTAATGGAACCGACGGCTGGACTCAGATTGCCAGTGTTGCTGGCGATGCGACTACTTATTCAGATCCGAATCTGACACAGAATACCCGCTATTATTACCGGATTCGGGGTACGAATGCCTCGGGTACCGGGCCGTATAGTAACATCGCCAATGCCATTACGCCCGATGTGCCGCCTGTAGCCCCTGCTCGCCTGACGGCTACAGCCATCTCGGCGACGCAGATTGATCTGGCCTGGGCCGACCTATCGGCCAATGAAGCCAGCTTTGACATTGAGCGGAGTTCAGATGGAACGAACTGGACGAAAATTGGTGATGCCCCTGCTAACGCGACCTCGTTCCAGAATACAGGCTTAACACCCAATACAAAGTATTATTACCGGATTCGGGCGGTCAATGCGGCTGGGCCATCGCCTTATTCGAACACCGCCGATGCCACCACGCCCGATGTGCCCCCAGTTGCTCCGGCTAATCTGGCTGCTACTCCGGCATCGGCTACGCAAATTAATCTGACCTGGGCTGATCAATCGGCAAATGAAACGGGCTTTGAGGTTGAGCGGGGAACCAGTCAAACGGGGACATTTACCAAAATTGCTGATTTACCTGCTAACACAACGACTTATCAGGATCAGGGGCTAATACCAGCGGCAAACTACTGCTACCGTTTGCGGGCCAAAAATACCATTGGTACGTCAGGCTACTCGAACGTAGTTTGTGTGGCTACTCCCGACATCCCTCCGGCGGCACCCGCTCGGCTGACAGCTACGGCTGTATCGACCAGTCAGATCAATCTAGCCTGGGCCGACCTATCAAACAATGAGAGCGGTTTTGAGATCGAGCGCGGAAATAGTACTACCGGCACGTTTACCAAAATTGCTGATGCTCCTGCCAATACCACGACTTACGAAGACAAGAACCTGACCGACAATACCCAATACTGTTATCGGGTTCGGGCCAAAAATGCGGCTGGTAATTCGGCCTATACCGATGCTACCTGCGCCACTACGCCTTTAGCACCACCAGCCACGCCCACTAATCTGGCGGCTCAGGTGTTTGATTATGACCAGATCAAACTAACATGGGCTGCCCTGGGAGCTACCGCCGTTACGGTGATCATTGAACGAGCAACCAACCCGAACGGTCCGTTTACCGAAATCAAGCAGATTCCGGCATCGCAAACGACTTATGTCGACATGGGTTTACAGGAGTTCACAACTTACTACTATCGCATTAAAGCAATCAATACGGCAGGTAGTTCGGGTTATTCCAACGTAGCGACGGCTCGGGTTGAAGAGGTGATTATTGCCGTGGAAGATGAACTGGAAACCCACACCACGCTTTTTGTGAGCCAACGTACCCTGCACGTGATTACCAACTGGTTTACAACAGCCCAGACGACGGTGCATCTGCAAACTACCAACGGAGGGATTGTATTAACCGACAATCGGAAGGTTCGTCCGGCTGATTGCTGGGACTATAATCTGGATGCGTTGCCTACAGGTCTGTACATCATTACTATTGTTGCCGACGGGCGAAAACTAGCCAAACGGATTCTGTTACCATGAAAAATGAAACGCTCGTTATACGACTAATACCAGTACTTCTGCTGTCCATTCTGGTGGGATGCCAGCCTAAAACGGTCGCGCCGATTACATCGCTGATCAATAAAGTCTGGAAAGCCAATACTGTGAAAGAGGCTGATCTGTTAGTATTTACGCTCGGCGCCACAAACAATATCAAGCCAGGTTACACTAACTTCCGGCTCGACCTGAGCCGAGCCGATACCGTTCAGCTAAAAGATGTTGATGGTCGGTTGACAGTTGGCACCTGGACTGTTTCGACAGATAACAAACGGCTGATTTTAGCGAATCTGAATCCCAAGCCTACCAATACAGGCGGTAGCGTTGAATATTACATTCTGGCTGAACCCGACGGATCATCATTGAAGCTCGAACGCACAGCCGAGAGCCGTAAAACGGGCAATACAATTGATCAATATGAACTGATACCGCAGTGATTTACTCAACCGGGAGCGTAATGGTAAATTCTGTAAATTCTCCCGGTTCTGTTTCTACCTTAAGTAAGCCTCCATGCCCTTTAACAACAATGTCGTAGCTGAGTGATAAACCAAGGCCCGTGCCCTGCCCGGTGGGTTTGGTAGTAAAAAAAGGCTGGAATACTTTTTGACGAACTTCGTCGGGAATGCCGGTGCCGTTATCCCTAATTCGAATAACAAGTTGATTATCATCCTGCGCAGTTTGAACAGAAACCGTCGGTACAAAGTCCAGCTCTGACTGACTTTTCTGCTGAACGGCATAAAAGGCGTTATTGAACAGATTTACCAATACTCGCCCAATATCTTCCGGTACAATGTTGACAGCAGGAAGAGTAGGCGCAAAACGGGTCGTCAGGTGTGCATTGAAGGATTTATCTTTGGCTCGGAGTCCCTGATAAGCTAATCGTAGATACTCATCGACTAGCGCGTTTAGATCGGTGGGTTGTTTCTGGCCCGAACGGGTTCGACTGTGTTGGAGCATACCCCGAACGATATTGGCGGCTCGTTTACCGTGATCGCTGATTTTCTGTACATTCTGGCCCAGATCGCTTAATAAATCTGTTTCCAGTTCCTTATCACGTTCCCCCTCGGGCTTTTCCCGTTCTTCATGTAGCTCTTCCACTAATTCGACCGACACTTCGGCGAAGTTATTGACGAAGTTGAGCGGATTCTGAATCTCGTGAGCAATCCCCGCTGTAAGTTCACCCAAGGAGGCTAATTTTTCTCGCTGCACTAACTGTTCCTGCGTTGCTCTCAGGTCTTCCAGCGATTGATGAAGTTCGGCGGTACGGGCCTGCACCTGTTCTTCCAGTAGTTCATTTTGGCGGGCTAGTAGGTGTTGTTTTTCTTGTTCCTGAGCCAGTGTCCGGGCCGAGAGTTGTTCTACTTCCCGAAGATTATTGCCCAAGGCTTTGTACGTTCGGGTATAATCGCGCACTAAGGAGAGGGACAACCCAACGGGAATGCTGAAAATAGCCCCTGCAACAAGTAGTACAAAAACGACTAATATGTACTCTATCATGTCCTTTATAAGCGATTCTGCAAGGCCAAGAATAAGGCCACATACAATAATGAGCAGGAAACAATAGAGGGATGCTTTGAGTGAATTCCAGGGTAAACGGGCATCTACGTCCTTCGTTTTACGGCCTAGCCAGCTAACCCGGATGTAGTCGATTATGACCAGTGCTAACGGAACCCAGCCAAATTCGTTCAGGAGGCTACCAATGCCAGTACGGTAAAGCTGGTCAATAAAGACTATGGTGAGTATACCATAATAAATCCATCTTCGGCGGAGGTGTAGGTACTGATAAACGCCCGTAAGAAGCAGTACAAAACCTGCATGAAGGCTCACATCGCCAATCAGGTCTGTTAATGAAACATAGGTGAGCGTACCGACAAAGTCATTCAATTCAGCCATAGAGGCCGCCAGCATAAAAAACAGCATGGCCCAGGCCAGCGTTCGGTTAATAGGCTGGCTCCGGTTAGCCCGATAAAATAGATAATGAAGTAATGCCAAAATACCACATACGCCTATCATACACCCACTTAGTACCGCTGGCCATTGAGTTTCGTCAACTAATGAAACGCCTATCTCATCGGCTTCCTGAGGGTGAATGCTAAGGGGGGAAATATCCGTCGAAGCCTGAACGATTGGGTCGCGCCGGAACCGATAACGGACGGCTAGTATATGCTGGTTCGTATCGGTAAATCGAATCGGGACGAACCGAATGAGCCGTTGAGAACCGCCTGAATCAAATCGGGGAGGTGTAAGCACGGCGAACAGGCGGCCATCAAGATAAATTTCAGACGCCCCAAATTGTTTGACAACTAACCGAAGGTCTTTTTTGAGAATAGTTGCTCCGGGATGTAACGTTTGACGAAACCAACCCTGGTTTTTTCGCCATATCGTGTCATTGAGTTCAATAGTTGTTTCGATAGGCTGCTTTTTCCACGACCTATCGTTGAAGGCAGAATCGGCCCAACGCTTATTATCACCAGGCATAAAACGCCAGCTGGATCGCCCTAATTCCAGGTTGCTTTCGCTCACGATTCGTAAACCCTGACCAACAGCAGTATTGGTGATAAGCCCGGCGAAAATTACCCATAACAGTAGTCGATTCATTGGGCTAAAATACGCATGCATTTGACTATTCCGTTTTAGGAAACTGTATACCAATACTTTGTGATTGATGCCTGATAAAAGCATAAGACCAAATTCAGGGTAAACTAATCTTTGTCTTGTGTTTGTTGTCTAATTGAAAATGAATAATCCAGTGAAAACAGATAAACTAGTACGCTTTACACTAACGGCGCTGCTAATCTTGACAGCTCTGACAGCGATAAATGCGCAACCCAAAGGCTATACATTAGGAGATGTCGTGGCCGATTTTCGCCTGAAAAGTGTGGATGGTCGTACTATTTCGTTGGCTGACTATCGCAGTCAAAAAGGGCTGATTGTAGTTTTCACCAGCAATCATTGTCCATTTGCCAAAGCTTATGAAAATCGGCTCATCGCACTGGATCGCAAATTTTCGGCGCAGGGTTTTCCTGTGTTGGCCATCATGCCCAATGATCCAACCGCTTACGAAGAAGACTCGTTCGGGAATATGAAAGCTCGTGCCAGCGACAAGAATTTCCCCTATGCATATACCATTGACGAAACGCAGGCAACCGCGCGTGCCTTTGGAGCTACCCGCACCCCTGAGGTGTATGTACTCAAGCAGACAAATAGTCAATTCATTCTGGAGTATATGGGTACAATTGACGACAGCCCTCAGGATGAAACCAGTGTACAACGACGATACATCGATGAGGCTGTTAGCAGCTTGTTAGCTGGTCGACCTGTGCAATCGCCAATCACGAAACCTATTGGCTGTGCGATTAAGTGGAAGTAGTGGTTGGTGGAGTGGTAAAGTGAGTGCAGTAGGTGTAGTAAGTGTAATGAGTACAGTTCGTCGTCTACTCCATTACTTACTTCACCCACTACACTTACTTCACTCACTCCACCAACTCCCACTTTACCAACTCCCACTTTACCAACTCTGGCACGGCCTTTGCCAACGGCGTTGGTAGAAATCAAACTACACACAAATCGTTATGAAAAAGCCACAATTAGTACTGACCCGATTTAAACATGTTGCCGGAACAATGATGTTGGTTGCTTCACTGGCATTATTGCAGGCATGCGGTTCAGATGGAAAGAAAGAGTCGCGCACCGAAGATGCGCTGGAAAAAACGGGCGATGCTATTGCCGCTGATACTAAGGATGCTACGGAAAAAGCCAAAGAAGATCTGAAAGAAGCGGGAGAGAAAGCTGACGCTAAATCGGATGAAATAGCTGCGGATTTTAGACGCGAACGCGACGAAATTGTCGCTAAAATGAAGGTACAGAAGGAGAAACTGGACGAAAAAATTGATGAATTAAAGATAAAAGCTGACAAACAAAGCGATAAGGCCAAAGCCGAAACCGAACGCCAGAAAGCGAAACTGGAAGTTGAACGAGAACATTTGTCCCGAGACATGGATAAAGCTAAAAATTCAACCGCCGATGCCTGGAAAGACGTAAAATCAGGCTTTAAAAGCGCAGGGCGTGATATAGGAAACGCCTTTGATAAAGCAGGCGGTAAATTGAAGAAGGATAACTAAGTTATTCTTTGTTTTTGAAAACGGTGTCAGCTCCTGAGAGAGTCGGCACCGTTTTTGTTTAAAAAATGTGGAGCCAACTCCTCAGTTTTGGGGATAGATATACAGTTACTACTTGTATTCCAACGGGGAAAATTGTTATTTTGCGGGCTAATATTGACTGTTAAAAGCGAGATGTCTGTCATTAATAAGATCAGAGAACGTTCAGGGCTGGCTGTAGGTGTTATCGCCGTTAGTTTGATCCTGTTCATTGTGGGTGGAGATTTGCTCGGCGGCCGTAGTTTGCTGTTCGGTGGCGATCAACAAAAAGTCGGGGAAATTGCCGGACAATCCATTGATTATCAAGAGTTCAATGCGAAAATAGACGAACTCCGGGCCCAATACGAACAACAAACGGGCCGCGCTCCTGGCGATCAGGAAATGGGCCAGGTTCGGGAACAAGCCTGGAATCAGATGATTTTCGAAATTGCCTACCAGAAAGAATTCGACAAGCTTGGTCTTCAGGTTTCGCCTGAAGAACTCGTTGATATGGTGCAGGGTAATAATATCAGCCCCGCCGTTCGTCAGGCATTTACGAATCCTCAAACGGGTGTTTTCGACAAGAGCTCAATTATCAGCTACCTGAAAGGCTTGAAAAATCTGCCAGTACAACAGCAGGCTGCCTGGGCTAGCTTCGAGAAAAATTTAAGCTCGAATCGTCTGCGTGATAAATACGAAGGACTGATACGGATGTCGGTATTCGCAACAACTGCCGAAGCGCAGAAGGAATATCAGGCCCAGAACTCGAAAGCGAATGTGAAATTCCTGTTCGTCCCCTACTATACCATCAACGATACAACCGTTAAGGTAACGGACTCACAGTTGCAGGATTACCTCAGCAAGCACAAGGATGAGTATCCTGGTACTGACAGCCGTTCGATTCAGTACGTAACCTTCTCGGTTGCACCCTCTAAAGAAGACAGTGCAACCTTGTACAATGACATTAAATCATTGGCACGTGGATTAGGTGCAGCCTCTAACGACTCGACTTTTGCACAACAAAACAGCGACGTGCGTGTTCCGCTCTACCTGACAGCGGGCGAAATGCCAGAACAACTTCGGGCGGCTATCCCAACCTTTACGCCGGGTGGTATTTATGGTCCCTTCCGCGAAAACAATACGTATTTCATCTACAAATACGGCGGCACAAAGAAAGACACCAGCTTTACGGCTCGCGCCAGTCACATTCTGATTCAGACGAAAGGCCTGGCCGATTCGGCGAAAGCAGAAGCCCGTCGTAAGGCAGAAGGTATTCTGAAGCAAATTCAGGGTGGTGCTAGTTTTGAAGCGCTGGCACAGGCTAACAGCCAGGATGGTTCTGCTCAGGCGGGTGGTGACCTCGGGTATTTCAAAAACAATGGTCAGATGGTGAAGCCATTTGAATCAGCTGTGTTTGGTGCTACTTCGGCAGGCTTGATTCCTCATCTGGTTGAAACCGAGTTTGGCTATCACATCCTTAAGGTAACGCAGCCTAAAACCAATATCCTCTATCGTATAGCGGCCATTGGCAAAACGATTGCTCCAAGCCAGACAACTCGTGATGAAGCTTTGCGCAAAGCCGATGAGTTCGCGTCGACTGTGCACAGTAAAGAGGAGTTTGATGCTAAAGTGAAAGAAGATAAATCACTGGTAGTTGCTACTGCTGATCGTATTCCAGAAGGGGCTGCTCAGATTAATGCGCTATCGGGTTCTGAAGTGCGGCAAGTTGTTCGGTGGGCGTTCAACGACAAAACCGACCTTAATTCTGTTTCAGAACCGTTTGAAATAGGCGATCAGTATGTAATTGCTGTGTTGACTAATAAAACGGAAAAAGACAAAGTAGAAGTTAGCGATTACCGCAATGAATTGACTACTAAAGTTCGTAACGAACTGAAAGGTGAGCAGATCATTGGCAAATTAGGTAATGCCAGTGGCACGCTTGAGAGCATCGCGGAGAAATATGGTTCAGGTGCTCTGGTTGAACTGGCCGACGATATTAATCTGGCTACCGGCTTCCTGCGTAGCGCAGGTGTTGATCCAGTAGCACTTGGCAAAGCCTTTGGTTTGAAACCCGGCAAACGGTCGAAACCATTCGCCGGTGAAAGTGGCGTGTTGATTATGGAAACAGCTTCATTAACACCCGCTCCTGCCATTGCTGACTATACAATGTACAAAACCCAGCTTCAGCAAAACAACACCTCGCGTGTAGGTTTCTACATCAATGAGGCTATTAAAGATGCTTCCAAAGTAGAAGATCGCCGGGCGAAGTTTTATTAGAAATTAAGAATTGATTTATAGTAAAAAGGCTCCCGCTTTTCAGCGGGAGCCTTTTTAGTTTATATAGCGCGGACATCTTGTCCAGATAGCCTTAATCTGATTTTTATATCTGCTATGCGGACAGAATGTCCGCGCTACTAAATCACCAGGTTCGCTTGCTCATCACTTTATCAAGTTCAGGCCGGGTCATAGTACCTAACTCTGGATGCTGTCCAAGCCATTTCAGAAAATCGGTTTTAATTTCGTCGGTCCATTGACTATCGATTTGGCCAGTGGTGTATTTCCCGGATTTAACGGTTTCAAAGCCAAACTGATCCTTACGAGTCACAAATTCGGCAGTGCTAACAACCTGTTCGGCCATGTGGGCGGGGACAAAAAGAACGCCTTCTCGTTGAGCGATCACCAGATCGCCGGGTAGTACCATTACATTGCCAATGCGAATTGGGGTATTTAGTCCCATCAGCACCATTTCTTCGAGGAAGGACGGGTGAAAATCCCGGACAAAGGCATTGAATCCTTTGATATTCTCTAACTCCTGCAAATCTCTGGCAGCACCGTTGAATACAACTCCATTGCCTGTTTTACTGAAAATGGCATTGCCTAAGGTTGCTCCAACTAAGGTTCCGCCACCAATCTTACCAAATCCGTCGGCTACATACACATCGCCTTTGGTCAGGGTTTCTATCGGCCAGGTATTCGTATTGCCCTTTCGTCCCTGTTTGGTAATGCCACGTTCCTTGATTGTCTTCTCTACATCCGGTCGGCTAGGCATAAACATAGCCGTCACGGCACGACCAGTTACGTGTACGTCATTATGAATCAGTTTCCAGTTGCCTTCAAACTGATTGGTGTAACCTTCGTTTTTTAAAACGGTCCAGGCATCATCAAGCCCAATATGCTTAGCCCGTTCCACTAAATTATCTGAAATTTTGGGGCGACCATCCAGAAAACGCTCACCTTTCCACTCGGATGTTAAAAAGACCAACTCGTCTTTGGGGATTGTTTGCGCAAGCGAAATGCCTGTAACGAAAAGAGCTAATGTTAATGTGAAGACAGCGTACTTACTATTCATTAGGTTGAAATTTGGTTAATAAGTGGTTTAAACGCAGGGTGAGCAAAGATAAACGCAGAGGATGCAGAGGTTTTCTCTGTGCTCTCTGCGTTTATCTCTGCATCCTCTGCGTTTAAAAATAATAGCTTAATGGCCTTCTTTTGCCAAGTAGGCATCTACATCTTTTTGAGTGATCGCTAATTTCTTAGGATACTTACCAACCCAGGTTCTGAATTCACCTTTGATTTTCTCTGACCAATCGCCGTGGATTTCGCCCGATGGATATTTGCCTTGTTGTAAGAGCACTCGCTCAAATTCGTCACGCAGTGCAGTCATTTCAGAAGCTGACACTAATCCCTCAACAAGGTGAGCTGGAATAAATACCGTCCCATATTCGTTGGCAAATACCGCGTCGCCGGGTAATACGGTCACCTCGCCAATACGAATGGGCGCATTAATAGACGTTGGCGTCATGTCTTTGATGTAAGAAGGATCATGGCCTTTTACCCAGGCATTGAAGCCCTTTGTATCCTTTAACTCCTGCATATCCCGGACAGATCCGTAAAAGACGACGCCTTTCCCGGTTTTCCCGTAAATAGCATTCCCCAGACTCGACCCAATCAGCGTACCGTCTTTAATCTTTCCGTAACCATCAGCTACATAAATATCGCCTTTAGTCAGGATGTCAATTGGCCAGATGTTGATACCTCCTTTTTGAGAACGGCCTTCAGCTTTACCCTGTGCTCTGACCAGACTATCAAGATCGGGACGGGTGGGCATGAACTGGGCTGTTACGGCGCGTCCGGTCATTGTTTCGCCGGGCTTGAGAATGACCCAGTCTTTTTCGACCTGATTCCGGTAGCCTTTTTTGCCTAAATAGCCCCAAATCTGCTCCAGCGTGCAATTCTGTAAACGTTCCAGAACGATATCTGGAATCTTCGGACGACCATCAGGAAAGCGTTCTCCTTTCCAGTTTGAGGTTAAGGCCGTTATGTATTCGGGCGATGAACCGATCCGTTGCGCCTGGGCGAAAAAGCTCACCGAAAGGGTGATGATTGTCAATAGGACGAATGTTCGTTTTGTCATTGCTTTAGGTAGAGTTGACTAGTCAATCAAACTAATTCCGTTGCGTAAGTAGAATCAGTTTCGATACTGAGAAAAGATGAGTTTAAGAGGAATTCTAAATCAAAAAGACTACAGCATAAGTAAAATACTGGCATTAGCCTACTTATATACATCCTGAACTAGCATACTGGATCGCATTATACGGTAGTTCACATTTGTCAGGAAATAGCATTCGAGTTATTTCTAAAATTCTGTACAGAATAGCCTTAAACCCCTCAAGTTTTGCCATGAAAGACATTTTCTCCCGGTTGTCTTCTCCCGACAACTCCTCCGACCGCCGTGATTTTTTCCGTAAAGCAGGATTAGGCGGCCTTTCACTCGGTCTTATGTTCGATAAATCGCCAGAGCAGGAATTGGAGTTTATTACCCAGAAAGTGAGCCGTTTTGCCAAGCCATCAGAGCTGAAAATTACGGATATGCGGGTAGCCATTCTGCAAGGTGTGCCCTTTAGCAGCCCGATTATTCGAATTGATACCAATCAGGGCCTTGTTGGCTGGGGTGAAGTGCGCGACGGAGCCAGTGCCAACTACGCACTCATGTTAAAAAGCCGGATTCTGGGAAAGAATCCTTGTAACGTAGAGCAAATATTCAAACAGATTAAGCAGTTTGGCGGCCAAAGCCGAGCAGCTGGGGGCGTCTGTGGTGTTGAAATGGCGCTTTGGGATCTGGCGGGAAAAGCCTACAATGTACCTGCCTATCAGCTACTTGGTGGCAAATACCGTGACTTCGTTCGGCTGTATGCCGACACGCCGGAAGCTGATACCTACGAAGGTTTTGCCGAGAATATGAAAAAGCGCCGGGATCAAGGCTATACATTCCTGAAAATGGATTTCGGGATTGGTATGCTGGCCGATCAGCCAGGTATGCTGGTGAATGCCAATAACTGGAGTGTAAAACGACAATGGAATGATTCAGAACCTGGCAAACTAGGCAACTACGCTAACACAAAACACCCATTTACACGAATTCAGGTCACGAAAAAAGGGTTAGATCGACTGGTCGAACACGTTGGTAAAGTGCGCGAGATTGTCGGCTACGATACGCCTTTAGCCGCTGACCACTTCGGGCACTTCGACGTAAATACGGCCATTCAAATTGGTAAGGCGATGGAGCCTTTCCGACTCGCATGGCTCGAAGACCTTGTCCCCTGGTTCTATACCGATCAATGGAAGCAGATTTCAGATGCTATTGACACACCAACACTGACCGGTGAAGATATCTATCTGAAAGAAGGCTTTATCAAACTTATTGATGCCAAAGCCATTGATATGATTCACCCCGATCTGGCAACGTCAGGTGGCTTATTAGAGACCAAGAAAATTGGCGATTATGCCGAAGAAAAGGGTATTCCAATGGCTATGCACTTTGCTGGATCGCCCATTTCGATGATGGCGAACGTGCATTGCGCAGCTGCTACGGAGAATTTTGTGGCCCTGGAACATCACGGTGTCGACGTGACCGGTTGGGAAGATCTGATTACCGGGATGAAGCCTATCGTTGAAAAAGGGTTTGTTCGGGTTCCAGAAAAGCCAGGCCTCGGTGTCGAATTGAATGAGGAAGTCGCCAAGAAATTCCTCAAGAAAGGAGGAACCTGGTTTGCGCCCACCGACGTGTGGAATACGAAGGATTCTGCTGACCGGGAGTGGAGTTAGGTGATAGTAAAGAAGCGCGGGTCTCCACCCGCGCTTCTTTACTATCATTTCAACAAATCCTCCAATGCCTTATTCAAATCAGTATACTTATAGGAAAACGTTGTCTCTTCGGCAATGCGTTTATTTAGCACATAATTGCCACCAGTGACAACAATAGCCATTTCACCGTACAAAAGCTTAATAGCGAAAGCTGGAATCGTTGGTAAAATCGTAGGGCGATGCAGCACCTGAGCAATTGCCCGCGTTAACGTTTCGTTCGTAACAGGATTGGGGGCAACGGCGTTGTAAGATCCCTGCCACGACTTATCGGTCAGCGCCTGAATGTACATTCGACAGAGATCGTCGAGGTGAATCCACGACATATATTGCTGACCGGAGCCAATGGGTGCGCCGACACCCAATCGAATAGGTTGAACTAATTTAGGTAACGCACCACCGTCCATTGTCAACACGATACCTGTCCGCATTTTCACCGTGCGAATGCCTAGGGCGGCAATCTGCTCTTCTGAACGTTCCCACGCCCGCACCACCTGCGCCATAAAGTCGGTGCCTCCTACACTGGTTTCTGTCAGCGGTCGGTCGCCGGTATCAGCACCATAATACCCAATGGCCGATGCGCCGATAAACGACTTTACATGATGATCCGTTTCCTCTAATGTCTGAGCCAGCAATTCGGTCGATTGCGTGCGACTGTTCAAAATTTCATCTTTGCGTTCGTCAGTCCAACGTGCATCAGCAATGCCTTCTCCGGCGAGGTGAATAATATAATCGGCAGTAGTAATAGCCTGTGGATCAATATGCCCTTTTGCTATATCCCATTGATAAACACGTACATCGGGGATAGTCTTTGGCGACCTGCTTAGAAGCGATACCTGATAACCTTCCTGTTGGAGCAACTGAGTTAGGCGACGACCGATAGAGCCGGTGCCACCTGTAATCAAAACCGTTTGATTCATACGTTTTAAGCTGGTGGGTATAGGTTTATAACGAACTAAACAGACAGGTTGTTTGCGACAATAGCTTGAGGCATTCCCGAATTCTGAACTTATTTAGTCCATTTGATCAATAGTATTAAATGTGTTCCCCTCGGGCGACTATTTTTACGTATATAGGCTATATGTGACTAAACGGAACTCATTATGATTATCCGGAAACTTATTGGCTCATTAATATTGCTGCTGCTGGCATATGGTGTCGGTCAGGCGCGTACCTATACCGAAGCCGAAGGGCGGGCAGAATGGGCTCGACTCCAGCGTCAATCTCTTACCGAATCCACATTCCGGCAAACCTGCGACCTAATTCAGGACATGGGTCAGACAAATCTGCCGTTGGCGTACGAGTGGCTGGCTCAATACGTGCCGAAAGTGCAAAAAACAGGCAATCGAACCTGGATTCACATTATACTCATTAATTGGGGCAAGAGCTATGAGTCACTTAGCCATTATGCCGAAGCTGAGCCACTGTTTCGACAGGCTCGCCAGAATGCCCGCTCAATACCTAAACTTTATGGCCAGGCTATTGCGTATACTGTTCAACTATATTTGGATTGGAGTAAGCCTGATTCTCTGGCCCATTACCTGGCTCTTGGCGAACAAGTGGCTAAAGCTATAAATGATCGCGAGACGCTGTCGTTTATGTATACATTTCGGGCGTTGTCGAAAGCTCGACAGGGTAAATCCGAAGCTATGCGCCCTGATTTTGATGAAGCCATCCGGTTAGCTTCGAATCTGCCAGACAAGAATGCTTTGTTTATGGCTCGTTTCAACCGAACTCAACATTATCTGACTAACCCCAATGATCAGATTATGGCGTTCGATAGTCTACTTTCCCTCGCTAATGACAGTACGCTAATTCGGAAACCCCGCTTCTACGAGCGAACCACTGTTTATTTCCGCAATCCGCGCCCAACGATCTTATACATTCTGGTACAGCTTAACCTATTATTGACCGATTATGACAATGCGGGAAAGTTTGCAGATCTGGTCTATGACGATATAGTACGGCCTAATCCTAAAGGTCCTTTCGTACCCTATATCAACGCCGAAATGGCGTTTGTAAAGAGTTACCAGGGTCAGTTTGACAAAGCCCAGGCCTTTCTGGATACGAGTCGACAGCAGTTTGGTGTGCCCGAGTTCCAGATTCCCTACACAAGCTATTTTCTGGCAGCAGGTATGCTGGCCGATCATGAGAAAAATTTTGCAAAAGCGGCCGATTACTACAAGAAATCGCTCACTAAGGGAAATACTGCAAGTGCGTTTTCGATACTGCCTCCTGAGTTATTTTATGCTCATGCTTTGCTCAAAATGGGACAGTACACTGAGGTACAGCGATTATTAGCTGTATTTGATCAAAATATAACTGCTAGTCGATACACCTCTATAGGGTTGTATTATTATCAGGCCTTAGCTGATCTGCACAAAGCGCAGGGAGATTATAATAAATATGGGCAAGCCTTAGATGCTTACTATACTATCCGGGATTCACTCACCAGTCTGAACCAATATCGGGCCGTGCAACAGATTCTGGCTCGCGTGCGCATCCGCGATAAAGAAGAGCAAATCAACCGCCTGAATGCCGAAAATGCATCTCGTGAACGGCAGCTCCAACGCGAACGACTGTTCTATGGAGTCATCATTGCCCTGGCGTTGCTGGCTATTGGGTTGTTGGCGCTGTATGTCCGGAACAGGCAGGTTCGCGCCCGCCAGCGCGAGGCTTTGCAACAGAGTCAACTTGAGCAACTTGAAAAACAACGACAAATCGACCTGATGCACGGCGTTATGCAGGCAGAAGAAAATGAACGCCTGACCATTGCCGATCAACTTCATAATGAAGTAAATCCATTACTGGCAGTGGTATTGCTCAATGTATCATCGGCGCTGGAAACGGTAGAAACTGATACGCCTACCGGCCCCAAGCTTCGGAAAGCACAGGACGTACTGGCTTCTGTGACCAGCACTGTACGTGGGATTAGCCATCGTCTGACTCCGCAGCTCATTGAACAACAAGGGTTCAAGCGGGCTGTTGAGGAATTAGCGGAGAGTATTAACCTGTCAGAAAAAGTTAAAATTCAGACGATTGTTGTTGGATTCGAGGATTCACTACCATTACCGTTTCTGAGCGATCTCTACCGAATTGTGCAGGAATTAGTGCATAATGTTATCCGGCATGCACAAGCTACCGAAGCTACCATTGAGGTTATTGAACACGATCAGCACATAACGATTCTAGTAGAAGACAACGGTGTAGGTATGCCAGCTGATACGGTGGGCGACGGACAGGGATTGCAGACAATCCGAACTAAAGTAGCGCTTCGTCACGGGCAGATGGACGTACAGCGCAAAGCCGAGGGTGGAACACTGGTCGTTATTGACAACCTCGAAGTACCTAAACGAATCGCCGAAGAACATTCGCCCGCAGCATCGAAAATTAGTTAGAGATAACTATTTCAGGCGAACGTTGTGGATAAGAATTTTAAGGCATTAACTGTCGACTTTCCTTATGCGCCTTCTCCTTGCCGATGACCATCCTCTTTTGCTCGACGGACTGCGAAGTGTACTGTCCGACCTGCCCGACACCGATCTGCTTCCGTCTGTTACAAACGGTCATCAACTGCTAGACTATCTGCATCTGCATCCGGTCGATATGGTTTTGTTAGACCTGAATATGCCGAAAACCGACGGTCTGACGGCTCTTAAGCAGATTCGCCGGGATTTCCCCACTGTGAAAGTCATTGTCTTCACGAGCTATAATCAGCCCCAGCGAATTCGGGAGGTGCAGGCGCTGGGTGCGATGGGTTACCTGCTCAAGTCTACCGATGCGCCAACCCTCAAAACCGCGGTGCAGCAGGTGCGATCAGGGAAGCCCTGGTTTCCGACGTTACAGCCCACCATAGAATCGTCCAATCATCCTTCTGCCGATACAACTAGTTCGCCGAGCGATGCCTTCATGCGCAAATACCAGCTTACAAAGCGTGAGGTAGAAATTATTCAACAGATTAGCAACGGAGTAACAACCAAACAGATTGCCGATGCACTCGCTGTCAGTGAGTTCACGATCAATGCACATCGGCGTAACATTGCTCGTAAACTCGGAATCGACACGCCTGTTGGCCTGGTCAATTTTGCTCGTGAGCAAGGATTGGTATAAAATAGGGAGAAATTATCCCAAAAATCGTTAGCACTAACTATTTCACCACGGGGCATGGAAGGCGAGTTTTGTTGAGCAAATCAACGTCTACACTCGCCTTATGAAATTCACTTCCAGCTATTGTTTATCACAATTACCCTGCAAACTCAATCAGGATAGATTGGTGTAGGTGCATGCCATGTCCGGCCAATTTTGCGAATAACCCATAATTAACTGTTCACTTTATAATCAAGCAACCGTATGAAAAATCAATCGTTTTTTCTGTTGACTTTGCTATTGATCGGCCTTTACCTTCCATCTACACAGGCACAGGTACTCACCAATCGAACGGTCGTTAAACTTAACTTGTCGGGTGTGGTCATTAATAGTTATACCCTGCAAGTTGAGCGCGTCTTGAATCGACATAGCTCTATTACACTGTCGGGTAGTTATACGCCTAATAATACACCTGTACCCTTTAAGGATGCGCTTCTGAATCAGTATGGCGATAATCAGGATGCTAAGCGGGCTATTGAAACAACTCTGTTTAATAAGAAGATCGGTACACTCGAATACCGTTTCTATCTGGCGGGTCATGCACCTACAGGCTGGTATCTGGCTCCGTTTGTTCGCTATGCCAGTATGGATATCAGCAATGATTATACGTATACACCCAGCGATGGCATTCTGCACCATGCTCACCTGAATGCTAGTTTCAGTGGCGGTGGAGCTGGCGTTCTGCTTGGTTATCAGTGGCTGTTTGGCAAACACATTGGCCTCGACCTATGGTTGTTGGGCCCTTTCTATGGCACACAGGTAAAATCTACGTTCACGGGCGAAGATCCCCTCTGGCCCAGCCTGAAACCTGCCGACATTATTAAGCTGAAAAACGACATTGACAATACAAAGTTGCCGCTCTATACAGTACAGTCATCCCTGAACCTGCCAACGATTACAGCAACGTTAAATGGCCCCTATTACGGAGTTCGTGCCTTCGGGTTGGCGTTTGCCTATAGCTTCTAAAGATGAAATACTGAAATGATAGACTCACACGAGCCACTCTTTTGGCAGACCTAATATTCGGGCGTAGTGCGCTGAAGCAGTATTGTTGACCCAGCCAAGTAGTTTATTAATCTCGTCGGCAAACTCGATGTGGTAATCCGGATCGAGTTTGCTGGCTTTTTTTACTACCTGATCAGTACGTTTCGCAATGTATTCAGCGGCTTTGTCGGTGCGTGAATTGTACTTCTGAAGCAGGTGGGCGTTGTTGTCGTAAAATGTATTGAGCATGTAAAGCATTAGTTCTACCTCACCGTACTTGTCTTTTGTCACTTTCAAATGGCGGCTGATGTAACCGCTTACTGTACGCATATCCATCATTAGCCAACCTGCTGTATCGGCGTGAAGTTTTGCCGTTCGGTCAATAAACTCCCGAATCAGGCTACGCCGTTCGTCTATCATTTTGCCCTCTTCTACCAGCTCGAATTGAAGTCGTTCGGTCAGTACAGCATCTTTGGCAACTAAACGAAGTAGCAATTTATCTTTTTCCATCCCCGACATTCGGACAATGGCTTTTTTCAAATCAGGGTCGAGAGCAGGCATTTTTAATGATGAATTATAAATGATGAATGATGAATGCGGTTTCGAGTGGCTAAGTTAATTCATCATTCATCATTCATCATTAACCTACACGCCCACCGTGTCGCCTTCGTCGGCGCGAATTTTGTCTTCAATATAAGCAATGATTTGGGTGGCGATGTCGATTCCTGTTGCCGTTTCGATCCCTTCCAGCCCTGGCGATGAGTTGACTTCCAATACTAACGGACCGCGATCTGAGGGAAGCATATCGACTCCGGCTACTTTCAGGCCGAGGGCGCGGGCAGCATCTATCGCCGTTTTTTCTTCATTGGGGGTAAGTTCTACTGCAACAGCATTACCACCCCGATGGATATTCGAGCGAAAATCGCCCTCAACGCCTTGCCGTCGCATGGCACCCACTACGCGACCGCCAATAACAATCGCCCGGATGTCGGCCCCCTTAGATTCGGCGATGAACTCCTGAACCAATACGTTCTTTTTCAGGCCATAAAACGCTTCGATCGTCGACTTGGCAGCTTTGGTCGTTTCGGCCAGTACAACACCAATACCCTGCGTTCCTTCCAATAGTTTAATCACCACAGGCGGACCACCAACGAGATTGATGAGCTGAGTAATGTCGCCATTTTTAGGATGATTGGCAAAAACTGTTTTGGGTAGACCAACACCTGCTTTTGAGAGGACCTGCAAACTCCGTAGCTTGTTTCGCGAGCGCATAATAGCCTGCGATTTAGCCGTCGTGAAAACACCCATCATCTCAAACTGCCGGACAACGGCACACCCATAGTCGGTTACGGAGGCTCCAATGCGAGGCACAACCGCATCGAGCGAGCCCAGCTCCTGGCCTTCATAAAGTATCGAAGGCTTTCCGCCCTCAATCATGACCTGGCTGTTCAAATGATTGACCACAAGACCCTCATGGCCGCGCTGATGGGCGGCTTCCAGAAGTCGTTGGGTAGAATATAAATCAGGCTTAGCCGATAAAATGGCAATACGCATAAAAGTGGTTCGCCGATAGTCGGCAGTCGATAGGCGTGGTCAGTAAAAGCGAATAATTCGTTTTACTAACTACTATTGACTGTTAACCAGCGACTTTTTTTTCTGATACGATAAATTTTTCTGTGAAACGTCTACGATAAAGCGGTTACGGAGTAGCTTACGACCTAGCAGAACTGGGTTTTTGAGGTTTTCACGGTCGGCAAGTGTAAACTCCGCCCGAATGGTGCGTCCGAATAAGATGATGCGGGTTTTAATAACATACCGTTTTTCGGCTACGCCAAACGAGTTGCGAATCATGCGCTGGCTGAACTGGTCGCTATAAAACGGTCGTGCATCCTCACCGGTTTTGTCAATCAGCAAAAAACTTAAAATTCTCTTAAGTCCCGACTTTATTACCCGAACGTCTTTACAATGTAGCGCCGACGTGTAGGCTCCTGTGTCAACTTTGGCCTGAACATCAAAAAGGCTTAGGTCTGGAAAGTCGACGAGATCCGTCATGCCGATAATCTGTTTAGGCTTGGGCGTTCGGGCTTTCATTAGTCTTTAAATTGTTTCAGGTTCAATATTTAATGCTCCCTATTAGAATGTTCGGCTCCAGTCCAGCATTCTTGCACGTAACAACATGGAACATTAAATCTGAAACCTATCACGCGCGGATCAATCGACTGAATGTTAGTGACATATCCAACATAATCATTTTGGCGCGAGCGTTTCGTTCGAGGTGGTAAGTGGCTTCGTTCAGGTCGTGTACGATGTACTCGATGTGATTAATTGTCAATATTTTAGAGAAATTTTTTACGAATGCCATCTCATTATCCGGCAAACGTAGCAATTCAGCCGCTCCCTGTTGCCATAGAAACAGATCACGGTACAGGCGAATGCTATAATCCAATAGCCCTTTTTGTTTTTCCTTACTGAAACCATCGAACTGGTCGGCCTGCTTTACCAGTGAAATTAAATCCTGTCGGTAGCAAGTGCGCATCCATTCGGCAAACCAGGTATGTTGGTCTGTCGATGCCGTATCATTCTGGCTCAGTTGTAAGGCATTGGCTAGATTCCCATCGGCCAAGTAAGCCAGCCGCCGTGCAGTGGTCTCATCGAGGTTCAGCTGTTGGCGAAGATAGGTGGCCACTTCTTCATCCGTAAAAGTTCGCACGGCGACCCGTTGAGTTCGGGACAAGATAGTGATGAGTAGCTTATCGGGTTGGTTTGTAACAAGCAGAAACAGCGTCTGGGCGGGCGGCTCCTCCAATACTTTCAGCAGTGCATTGGCCGAGGTTACGTTCATCAGTTCGGGGAGCCAGATGAGCATGATTTTATACGCGCCCTCATAAGCTTTCAACGACAGTTTTTGCAGAATATTCCGGGCTTCTTCTGCGGAAATATTACCCTGCTTATTATCGGCTCCCATGGTTTCGAGCCAGTCGGGTAATGTGCGATAGGGCTGTTCAATCAGAAACTTCCGCCAGTCGACCAGGTACGCTTCTGAGTTTTTACCTTTTGCCAGATTCGCTACCGGAAAAACCATGTGTAGATCAGGATGGACGAGCTTCTGAATTTTTATGCAGGACGCACATCGTCCGCAGGCATCTTCAGGGTGCTTATCCTCACAGTTGACGTATTGGGCCAACGCCAATGCCAGCGCGAGGTTGGCACTACCTTCGGAGCCATCGAACAGCAACGCATGGGCGAGATGATTCGTCTGAACCGCCCGAAGCAGTAACTGCTTGGTTTCTTCCTGGCCAATTATTTCGGAAAATTGCATAAGTTCGTTCCCCCTTCGCTCCTGCTAGAGGAGCGAAGGGAAAGCTATAAATCGAATCGAGACGAATTGTCAAATGATCGTGTTCTCTCCAGAGAGAAGATTTCTCTCAAGATATCTTCTTCCTGCTTGTCGAACGTTTTATTACGCCGTTTGAAGGCTTCTGCGGCTACATGAAGTGCTTTATCAAGTCGATAAGTTGCAAAGCCGTCTATAGCCCCACCCCACGAAAAAGAGGATACGTGCTTTGGTTGAAATCCACTGCCAAACACGTTGGCACTAACGCCTACAACGGTGCCGGTGTTAAACATGGTACTAATGCCAGCTTTGGTAAAGTCGCCCATCATCAGTCCGCAGAAAATACGACCTGTATCTTCGAGCTGGCCAGTTGCGTAGGAATGGAGTTTAACGTTGCTATAGTCGTTTTTGAGATTCGAATTGTTCACGTTTGCGCCCAAATTGCACCATTCCCCAACGACCGAATTGCCCAGAAAACCGTCGTGTCCTTTGTTGCTATAGCCAAAGAAAATGGAGTTACCCACTTCGCCCCCAACTTTGCAGAAGGGACCAATAGTAGTATTGCTACGCATTTTTCCGCCCCAGTTTACAGTTGACTCTTCGCCAAGCGAAAATGGACCAATCACGATAGACCCTTCGCTGATCGTTGCGTCACGACCAATGTAAATAGGACCTCCTTCAGCATTTAGAATTGAGGCCCTGATGGTGGCACCTGATTCCACAAAAATGTTTTCAGGAGCGTAGCAGCGGGTGAATGGGTCGGTAATGGGCGTCGAAGTTCGTCCGGCGGTTAATCGGGCAAAGTCGGCACGAATCTGATCTCCATTGTGCACGAAAATGTCCCACAGATTATAAATGATGGTCAGCGGCTCCTCGAATGTCTGAAAATCATACTCATTGTTAACCGTGGGTGGAGTTACCAACTGGCAATTCGTTCGCACGGCCAGCACTACCCCACCCGTCGTAATAAGACCAGCACCGGGTGCTAGTGTTAAAATGGCCTCGTGCAGCGCAGTTGTTGGGCAAACAACTCCGTTGACGTACCAGTTGTCGGAGGAAGTGTTTTGAGGGAATTTGGCTTGTAGATATGGTTCCGTCAAAAACGATACTTCCTGACCAAGCACGTCGGCCCATTTTTCGGCCAGTGTCTGAATGCCAACACGGATACCTGCCACCGGTCGCGTGAAGGTGAAAGGCAGCAGCGCTGTTCGGATAACTGGGTCGTCAAATAAAATCAGGTTTGGCATTGAGTAGTCCAATGGATCAGATGGCAAATATCTAACCTTAATCGTTAAAAAGAGAATACATGAAACAGTACTTTTACCAAAACTATGACTGCTCTGACGACCGAGACCATCATTCAGCGCATTGCCGATTTGCAGGATGAGACGGGCCTGCTTCCATCGGTTCGCCGGAATGATACAATTGGGTACCGGCGGGAGGATATCAATATTTTCTTTACGGCTATTACCGTCTTTACGTTGCAATCCCTGCGTGCTCGTGTCCAGCCTGAAACCCAGTTGCTGATTGACATAATAGCCAAACGAGCCGTTATTGCTTACCCAAATTTCCGGAATAAAGACGGCCTAAATACGTACAATTTTTGGCCTACCCGCCCATCCCGACACTTTCCAAATGGTTACCTGTTTCGTCGTTTTGAGCATTTCCGTATCCCCGACGACATTGACGATACGGCTATGGTTTACCTGACGACGAACCAATCTCAAACAGATAAACTCTGGCTAAAAGGCAAGCTGAGCCAGCATGCCAATGGTAGCCAGCGACACCAAATTCGGAATACCTACACTGATTATCGGCATTTACGGGCTTACTCAACCTGGTTTGGTAAAAATATGGGCGTGGATTTCGATGCCTGTGCGCTGAGCAACATTCTCTATTGTATTTATCAGTACAGACTACCGCTAAATCAGCACGATACCGATTCGCTGACTTATCTGCGGTCAATTGTAGAGTCAGGGCGATATGTATCGGAGCCGTTTCGGTGTGCGCCCCACTACGCCCGAACATCGCTGATTATTTATCATCTAACCCGGCTGATGGCTGCTTTCGATATTCCAGACCTGGAACCTATTCGCCCTCGTCTGATTACTGATGCGTATCATGAATTAACCAAAAGTACTAACTGCGTTGAGCAATTTATGCTCGTAACTGCTTTGCGCCGTTTAGGCGAACTAGTACCTCAACCCTCGCTGGATGGGATTGAGCAGGATGTCAAAACATTTCATTTCTTCATTGCAGGCTTGCTCACGGCTTATGAACAGCCTTTTCTACGCCATCTTGCTGATCGATCTATTGTGCAAATGCGTTGGCAATGTGAGGCACATAACTGGGCGTTAGTAGCGGAAGGGCTCGTCTGTATGATGTATGGTATATGATGTATTGTTGCGAGCTATATAAAATTATCAGGTGAATAAACTATAATTAATAGTTTATTCACCTGATAATTTTATTCGGCACTTACTACTGCGTCTGCATTGCCTTCACATCCTGGCTAATATAAATTGAGACATCCTTTACGTTAAAGTGAGATTTATAAAACATAAATCTATGCTTGTAGGGTGTCGATAAATTCCCGGATTCGTAGTTTTCAATGTCTGTCCATGGAATAAATAATGGCTTATGGCCAATGGAAAACAGTTTTATTGTTTTTAAGTAAAGGCCTTCTCTGGTAGATGCATATTGAACAACGCCGTTATAACTACTGGATTTCCGAAAAAGGCAGCTACAGCTTTTTGTTTGGCTAGGTGTGTAAGTTGTCGCGTATGTTTTGGCTAATTTTTGCCAACCGGAAGCATAGCTAATAATATAAATAATTCCGCTCCAGAGAGATACAAAAAATGTCAAACCTCCTAAGACAATAAGGATAACAACGTAAGGTTTCATTAGGAATTTATTTAGAAACAAAACTCAGTCAGTAGCTTTTAGCATTCATCGAAAAATCTGAATTAATTTCCATGCAATATTCAGGCGTTTCAACGTACGTGCCGTTATATTACCTTTTTCATCTAGAATAATTTTGCCGTCTCTTTCTAAATATTCGTCACCTGTATCTTCATGAATGCCTACTTCATAGTTTCTAAAAACGATTCCAAAAATTAGCCCTATCAGGAAGAAAAACATGGGCAAAGCATATAGTATCCACTGCTGCGTTTTATAGCGACTAAAGCTCACTGTGTAGTACACCTGTTCCTTGACAGGATTGTACAGCACAGCAATGTGTTGGCCAATAGTTAGTGCAGAAAATTCTTCGTTTGAAATGTATTCTGATGTGCTGATAACTCGTGTTTTTCCCTCAGGGTATTGAAAGAAAACGGTAATCTGATTGTCTATAGTTGAACCTGTCCCACTCGTTAGTTTATTTTTCTCCAGGACAGTAGCCGTCAATAAGTGGCCGTTTTGGACCATTGATTTTTCATCCTGAATATCACAATAAAGCCAGTAAGCTGCCATCGCAGCCACCGCACTAAACAGGAAGAACATCCTTAACCCTAAGCTGCGGTATTTACGCAAAATAAAATACCACACCAGAAAGATAAAGGCACCCAGACCTACTAGTTGTAGTTGAAAGGGAATGGCCAGAAGTATCGTAAAAGCCAGCATAGTCCAGTATTGACGTACTCAAAACTAACTATGCTGTTGAAGCCGAATTGCGGGTATCGATAGCTGGCTGATGTGGCTTTATAGATGGTGCTAGTTGCTCTATTTTTGGCCGCACACGCTGATTTGTAATTTATATGCCAGTATATGTAAACGGCGTAATAGCTCGCAACTCCCCTTTCACTGCTTCTGACACATTCAGTCCATCAATAAATTCGCGGATGGTATCAGCAGTTATTTTCTGATTGGTACGAGTTAGCGCTTTTAGGGCTTCGTATGGCTGTGGATAACCTTCACGGCGAAGAATCGTTTGAATTCCTTCGGCAACAACAGCCCAATTGTCTTCTAAATCGGCGTTGAGGGCAGCCTGATTCAACTCAAGCTTATTCAATCCTTTCAGTAGCGATTTTAGGGCAATGACCGAATGAGCAAACGGGACGCCAATACTCCGCAACACGGTCGAATCGGTCAGGTCACGTTGAAGCCGGGAAATGGGTAATTTTGCCGATAAGTGCTCAAAAATGGCGTTGGCAATGCCTAAGTTGCCTTCTGAATTCTCAAAATCAATTGGATTTACTTTATGCGGCATCGCCGACGATCCAACTTCACCTTCTTTTAATCGTTGCTTGAAGTAATTCATGGACACGTAGGTCCAGATATCCCGGTCGAGATCAATCAGGATTGTATTCAGGCGCTTGAATGCATCGAGTGTGGCCGCTAGCATATCATAATGCTCGATCTGGGTCGTAAACTGGCTACGAACCATGCCAAGCCCTTCAACAAACTTATCACCAAATTTCTTCCAGTCTTCATTGGGATAAGCAACAACATGGGCATTGAAATTTCCCGTTGCGCCCCCAAATTTAGCCGCTGTTGGAAGTTCGGCTAGTAACTGAAGCTGCTTTTCGATACGTTCAACAAACACCAATAATTCTTTTCCAAGGCGAGTTGGCGAAGCGGGTTGTCCGTGCGTACGTGCCAACATTGGTACATCTTTCCACTGATTGGCCAACTCCTGCAACCGCATGAATATTTCCCGATAGATCGGTACGATTTCAGTATCAAGTGCATCGCTCAATAACAGTGGAATAGCCGTATTATTAATGTCCTGAGAAGTCAGACCAAAGTGAACAAATTCCAGAAATGGTTCAACTGACGATCCTTTCAGCTTTTCTTTAATAAAGTATTCAACGGCCTTTACATCATGATTCGTCGTCTTCTCAATTTCCTTAATCCGTAGTGCATCCGCTTCCGAAAACGTTTCATAGAGCGTTCGTAATACCGAAAACTGAGCGGGGTCAACGTCGGCCAACTGTGGTATAGGCCATTCACAAAGCGCGATAAAGTACTCGATTTCAATGCGAACCCGATAATGGATCAAACCTAATTCAGAGAAATAGGGAGCCAAAGCTTCAACCTGAGACCTATAGCGGCCATCAACAGGAGAAATAGCCGTTAATGCAGATAATGCCATGTTGTGATTTACGAATTACGAATTACGAGTTACGAATCAGCTAGTACGTTACATCGTACATCGTAATTCGTAACTCGTAAATCAAAATGGATTTAGATACAGGCCAACGCCTATCCATGATGTTTGCTGTTGCTCATACTGGCTATACGGACGAAAACCCGAATAGCCTTCCAGCAGGAATGTCAAATTATTTTGTGTCCGACCTAATTCAATACCAATGCCTCCATGAATTCCAGGCCGGAAATCGGTTTGCTGCCAGAATTTAATATCTGCACCGCCCACCAATCGGGCTGCTTTGGTGGATGGCTTTTTATAGAATGCGCCAAGCTGTGCACTAAGTAGCTTCCGCTCTTCTGTCTTTCGCAACACAATTCCAGCACCACCATATAGCCGCCAATTGTTTACGGTACGGCTATAGGTAAAGTCTAACTGTTCATAGTTAACCGAATTGGGCGAAGGTGCCGTTAGCTTATTCCGATAGATGTAATCATCACCTAAATGAGACGATATATGATATACTCGAATACGATAGTTGTGTTCGCCCCGCCGGATGTTGTAAATGATACTGATTTTGTAATCTGTATTGACAATCTGCCGACGAGCTTTGTTCATCACATCATCATGATAAGCCTCAAACTGCGTAAATGACGCTAAATCCAGTACCCACTCTTCGGCCCGGCCCGGTTCGGTAGTCCGACGGTAGAAAGGCTTGGCAAACCCAAAGGCAAAAGGTACAATACTACCCTTATATTTCTGGCCTTCAGTCCAATAACCGGGCAAAATACTCCCATAGGTTTGTGCTTCAAGAGGGTCCAGAATAATTGGATCGAACAAATGACCTTTGGGCAGAAATTCCCGGCCCGCCCGAGCAACAGTTGGTTCAGCACTATTACCAGACAACAGGGCTGTGGAATCTGTACCTTCAACAATTGGTTTCTTTTCTCGTTTTGGACGTTGCGGCTTTTCAGTTTTTACAGTCGGTTCAGTTGGTGTTGGCACGACAACTGGCTTTTCTGTAATTGGCGAGGGCTGAACTTGGCTTGCTTTAGCTGCTTTTTGTTGCGCTTCTTTTGCTTCTCTCGCAGCTTGCTTCTCGGCTTTTTGTTGCGCTTCCTTTGCTTCTCTAGCTGCTTGTTTATCAGCTTTTTGCTGTGCCTTTTTAGCTTCTTTCGCTGCTTTTTCTTCGTTAGAGCGCTTTTCTTTTTCAGTAGGATCTACAATTGCGGGTGTTGTTGCTACTGGCTGGCTTACTGGTGATTGAGGCTGAGCCTCCGGTACTGTTGCCGCTGGAGCTACCACAGTTGGTTTTGCCTGAGGGACTTCCTTTGGAGGTAACTCTTTGCCTGCTTTTTTAGCTTGCCGTTGACGCTCTTTCTCTGCCTGTTTCGCTTCGTATTCGCGCTGTTTTTGAAGCCATTCTGCCCTAATTTGCCGTTCTCGCTGAACTTCTCGGTCTATTCTATCTTTCTGCTTTTGCTCAGCGGGTGTCAATACACGAGCAGGTGGTGTAGTTGGCGTTTGCTGAGCCGAAGCCCATGTCACCATAAAAAAACTTAGCAAAAGAACCGAAAACGTTTTTTTCATAGAGAAAAGAGGGATTAAACCCAGGCAGGTTTCTGCGACTTCCTGAAGAACGATTACTGTTTAAGAGCTGCGTAATGTTTATAGAAATAAGGAATGGTTTCGATGCCTTTATAGAAGTTAAAAAGGCCATAGCTTTCATTTGGCGAATGCAAGGCATCACTGTCCAGGCCGAAACCCATGAGAATTGACTTAATACCAAGTTCCTGTTCAAACAAAGCTGTAATTGGGATACTGCCTCCGCCCCGAGTTGGAATAGGTTTTTTACCCCAGGCTTCTTCAAACGCTTTGCTGGCAGCTTCAAATTCAACAGAATCAATAGGAGTCACATAAGGCATACCACCGTGGTGGGGCACAACCGTAACAGTCACACCTGCAGGAGCGATCGACTTAAAATGCGCCGTAAACATTTCCGTAATTTCATCCGGTGTTTGATCGGGTACTAAGCGCATGCTGATTTTGGCAGATGCCTTGGAGGGTAGTACCGTTTTAGCTCCTTCGCCAGTATAACCACCCCAAATGCCATTGACGTCTAATGTTGGTCGGATCGAGGTACGCTCATTGGTTGAGTAGCCAGTTTCACCCATTACATCATTAATGCCCAGATCTTGCTTGTATTCATCCAGGTCAAACGGTGCTTTTGCTAATTCAGCCCGTTCAACATCACTTAAATCAACAACTTTATCATAAAAGCCCGGTATGGTAATACGTCCATTCTCATCGTGAAGCGACGCTATCATCTCACATAAGACGTTAATTGGATTGGCTACTCCCCCACCATACACCCCCGAATGCAGATCACGATTCGCACCCGTTACCTGCACTTCTACGTAAGATAAACCACGAAGGCCCATTTCGAGCGAAGGTGTTTCATTTGAAATAATGCTCGTATCCGAAATTAGAATCACATCGGCCTTAAGCATATCGCGATTTTCCTTTACAAATGTGCCAAGATGATCGGAGCCAACTTCTTCTTCTCCTTCAATCATTACCTTCACATTGCAGGGTAGACCATCCGTAGCGACCATGGCTTCGATGGCTTTGATATGCATGTAAAATTGTCCCTTGTCATCACAGGCGCCCCGTGCATAAATCCGTTCGTTGCGAATAGTTGGTTCAAAAGGAGGTGAATTCCAGAGTTCATAGGGATCGGCCGGTTGAACATCGTAGTGACCATATACCAGAACAGTTGGCCGGGTAGAGTCCACAATTTTTTCGGCATAAACAACCGGATGGCCCGGTGTTTCGTATAAAGTGGCCTTATCTAAACCAGCAGCCGTTAATTTATCTCTGACAAATTCGGCAGCTCGGCGCACATCGCCTTTGAACGTTGAATCGGCCGAAACCGATGGAATTCGGAGTAAGTCAAGCAACTCATCTAAAAATCGTTGCTTATTGGCTTCAAGGTAGTTAGTCATGCTAAGATGTATGACGTATGATATAAGATGTATGATGTATCCGAACTTTATACATCATACATCTTATATCATACATCTCAAAAGTTCGCCCCGAAGTTACGCCTTTTCGCGCAACGACGGGGCGTTGATTTATACTGGAATAAGGTTAATTAGCTTAATGCTTTTTCCGAAACCGAATTAGAATCGTACGACTTTCTTCGCCACGTAATAATCGGCCAATATTTTTCTGGTGTGTGAAAACAACGAGCAGAAAAACAACGAAGCCAAATACAATGAGTATCGGATTCTCTTTTTGACCGAAGATCTGCAATAGCAACAGAACCGGAAAAGCCAATGCAGCCATAATAGAGCCCAACGATACATATTGCGAAGCAATAACTACCAGTAGAAAAATACCGATACAAACGGCTGCCATTTCTGGATGCGTTGCCAGCATCATTCCCAGCAATGTTGCCACCCCTTTACCTCCTTTAAAATTGGCGAAAACTGGGTATAAGTGTCCAATTACGGCAACCAGCCCGAAAACGATTTTAAACGTCAGAATTTCGTTGACTGTAATAACATCGGCATACCAGAGCAGGGTAGATAAAATAGCTGCAGTATAGCCTTTCAACACGTCCAGCAACATGACTATAGTTCCAGCCCGTTTGCCCAAAACCCGGAAGGTGTTGGTAGCGCCAGCATTGCCACTACCATATTCACGAATATCAAGACCAAAAAATGCCTGACCGTACCAAACGGCAGAGGGAATGGACCCCAACAAATAAGCTACTACCGTAGTAACGATAATAATTAGGACGTTCATCAATAAAAGTTAAGAACTGGTTGCTGGATAAAGAGCCTAACCTACGTAGTGATTAGCCCTGTAAAGGGAATGTAACCCCAAAATTAAGGGATTGTTACTAAACGGCCAATCTTTTTAATCCACAAAACGGTTTAATACACCAATTTTAAGCATAAAGAGCCCTTATTTACCACCAACAACTACTTCATTCAAGCTTCCATCGGCCAGATAGCGGGTGGCCATTACTATAATATCAGTGGGCGTAACCGCCCGGAGTTTTTGAATATATGTCGTCAGAAAATCGGCCGACATTCCATCCAACAAAATCACTTTATAACGATCTGCAATCTCAAATGGCGTATTAAGCGAACCAACAAATTCGCCAGCCATATAGTTTTTCACCGTTTCCAGCTCATCTTCAGAGACTAACTCGGTTTGAAGAACATGAATTTCCTTCCGAATTTCATCTAGTGTTTCCTGTGTGTTTTCTTTATTAACATCTGTACCAATCAGGAAATAACCGTCACGGCGAAATGAGGGCATATTCGATGAAATGCCGTAGGTAAACCCTTTCTCTTCACGAATATTCTTCATCAATCGCGAACCGAAATAGCCTCCTAGTACTTCATTTGTAACCAGCATCCTGAAAAAATCGGGATGAGATCGGGTAAACAATCGCCGGCCTAATCGAATGGAAGATTGCACACTATCGGGCTTTTCGGCTAGCAATGGCAACTCATTATCTACTGGCAGATTACCCGCAAAGCCAGGTAGATTATCGGTTCGAATAGGCAGTTGCCCCAAAGAACGATTAATTAGCAGAATTTCATTTTCGGTAGCCTGTCCGGCCAGAATAATCTGAAACTGCCGATTTCGAATGACTCGTTCATAAAACCCGACAACACCTTCGCGCGTAAGTTGCTCAACGGCTTCAGGGCGTTGGCTGCGCCCATAGGGATGATCAGCTCCGAAGAGTTTTTCGCGAAATAAAACGCCCGCGAGGTAGGCATTTTTCTCGTAATTAACCCGTAAATTCTGGAGTGTAATATTTCTCAGGTCGTCTAATTCTTTCTGAGGGAAGGTTGGCTCGTTGAGAATATCACGCAAAAGCGGCAACACATCAGGCAGAAATTTCGTCAAACAATGAACAACGATACTGGCGCGATCGGGACCACTATTTAATTCCAGAAATGCTCCGTAACGATCCACGTATTCACTAATCTGGGCAGATGAGCGGGAAGTTGTTCCTTCCGACAACATCTTCATGGCAAAGAAGGCGCTACTGGGCACTTGCTCATACCAGGTACCCGCATCAAACATACATTCCAGGCGAAGTACGGGCTGCTGGTCAACGGCGATCAAATGGAGCGGAATGCCATTATCTAAACGATGGGATTGAACTAAAGGTAAGTGTATTTCGTGAATCGCCTGAAATGCAGGCGATTGGGTTCTATCGAGCGTCATATTAAGAGTGAAAGAACGAAAGAGCGAACGAGTGCAAGAGCGAACCAAACCGGATGGTTTTTCACTCTTGCACTCGTTCGCTCTTTCGTTCTTTGATTTTAGTTAGAATCGTCTGTTACGGCTTCGTCGTCGCCTACCCGATTTCCTTTATTAAAGTTCAACAATAATGAAATCCGGAAAGTATCTGCTAATGGGCTGCCTTGCTTTATTGGAACCAGATAAGAGAAGTCAATGCCAAATCGCTGCTGGAGCCGAAGTCCGATACCGGTTGTAACGTACTTACGCCCTCCCTTCTCGTTCGATTCATTAAAATAACCAATACGGGCGGCAAACTGGTCGTTATACCAATATTCTACACCGGTCGATATCGTGATTTCTTTTAATTCTTCGCTAAACCCGCCGGGTGCATCGGCAAACGAACCAAATACCGAATCGAAATAATTTTTATTGGCATTCAGGTTGACACCATTCACAACGTTTGGAGTTGGCACCATTAGTTTATTAGCGTCCAATACAAAATTAAATTTATTGTATTGGTCTGCGTATAAGGTAAGGCTGGTTCCCAAGCGGAGGTTAGTCGGGATAAAGTAGCTTTGGGTTCCACCGTAGTTGATCCGGCCACCAAGATTCGAAATCATTCCCCCAAATGCCCAGCCAACACCTTTGCCTGTCGCATTATCTCGTGCTTCATTATGGTAATAGGCACTAATGTCGGCAGCTGCAGTTGTCCCCGGCTTAAGACCTACGTTAGCTCCGCCTGCTGCAAGGTTAGAGTTCAGGTACTTAAGGTCGACGGCAAGTGAAAAATTTTGCGAAAGCCGCTGCGCAAACGAAGCCGTAATTGCATACTCCCTGGAATTAAATGTACCAGCTGCTACGCCTTGTGCTGTTGTGAAATCAACCGTTCCCAGGTCGAAATACATCAACGAACCAGAGACGACAGAGTTTTTACCTACTTTTCCATAGCCACTCAGGTACGTATAATACATGTCACCAATTAGGTTTCGCAACCAAGGTGTGTATGAAATTGAGCCGCCAGAGCTCTGCTTGGCAAAGACTAATTTCGACGGATTCCAGAAAACAGCGTTGGCATCGACATCACCAAGCGCTACCCCTGCTTCTCCCAATGCACCCGAACGAGCATCGGGCGTAAAGTTTAGAAAGGGAACCGATGATGTTGGGACATTTAGCGGTGTGCCGTTAAGAGTAGTTTGAGCAGATACGACGAAAGGAAAACAAAAACAAACGCCGAGAAGAACACGGAAAAAATTGCGCTTCATACAAAGAGAGTTGGTCAACGACAGCAACTGGTTATGGTGAGAATGGCAGTACTGTGTGGTCAAAATTACAATGAATCGTTGGATTAGAAAAAATGAGATGATTTTAAGTCTTTTTAAATCATTTTGTTAGTACAATTCGGCTAGTGCCAATGGTTGTTGAGCCATCACTTGCCGAACGAATTTCCAGTCGGATAATATATAGGCCATTTGATACCGGCTGTCCAGAGTCTGTCAGACCGTTCCATACGCCAACATTTACTATAGCATCGCAGTTGGTACACTGACCGGTTTGCTGGTTGAGCAATCGACTATTGAGATCATATATACCCAACGTCCAGTCAAGTGGTTCGCCCGAACGATTGAGTTCAGCCGTTAGCGTTGTTTGAGCAACTACCGGATTTGGATTCGCCTGCAACACCCGCAAAGCTAAGCCTGGCCGCTCAGAAACTACTATGGTCAACGCGCCCTCGCTGGAATTATTGTTAATGTCCCACGCTTTGACCCAAATCGTATAGGTGCCTGGTGCTACATTTCGAAAGGTATATTGTGCTTCTCCCTGGCGCCCGTCAGAGCTATTGGCAACATAACTTTCATTTAATACAACTGCTGATTGATTATCCAATTGGGCTGTCAACTCATGCCCTAGACCTGATCGGGCAATATTTATCCCTCGATTATCTGAAAGACTGATAATCAAGGAAATATCTGGCCCAACGCAATGAACAATATCGCCTGTAGTAGTCCCTCCCAATATAGCTAGTTTCACCACGGGTGGTTGTGTATCAATACTGTCAGCAAAAACGCTGCCACCTATCAGTAAGCTATCATAACTCCCGTTTGCCTCTAATAAACTATCCGATTTTACTGCATATAAGTACAGTTTACCAAGCCCGACCGTATAATCAATATCTTTCGGTATTGTAAAGCGGACAACAAACCGGCCTTGCTGTACAGGTACCTGACCCGTAAAGATCGGGTTACTAAACGCCTGATAAGTCATTTTAGGACTCCCAGCTTCAGACCCAAGTGTCGTATGAGTTATTGCTTTATCGTATAGTGATAACCGAAGAGTACCCGTAAAATCGGCTAATCGTTGGGTTTGCTGACGAATTTCGCCCGTTAATTCAACTGTTTGTAAAGCTTTAAGCGTATCCTGACGGGCAGTTGTCACAGTCTTGCCGTTTACCTGCGTAAGTACTGCCTGTGCCTGCGGATACGCTAGTTGCATGGATGGATCACCCAGAAGCGCGAAGTTCCTATTAACGGGACCACTTAAACTATTATTTTTTGTACCCCGCATCACATCACCTAAACGAGGCATTTGGCCATTAGTTGGCGTAAAAACAGTATTGTAGAATGCTTCATTTAAAAGCAGATTCGTGTTTGCATAAACGGGTCGGGTCGTCGTTAAGAGGCCAATGCCTCCGCCTGTTCGACTTAACAGGGTCAACTCCGCGCCTGAATTAACATTAGGATCGTCATATCGTCCGAACTGGCAGGTAGCTGTCACAAATAAAGGGAGTCGGCCATTTTTCCAGGAAAGAATATCCTGAAGGGTTACCACTTGTTCATCAGCAAGACCTATTACGCCCCCATGTCCACTGTAATTGATAATGAGTCGCCCATCAGTAACTGCCTGGTTGATAAGCTGATTGACAACCGGTGCTTTCTGACCATCCGACGTATTTTCCTGCGGGTAATCGTCCAGAAATACCCGTTCTGGCCGATAGGCAGGCCCAATTTTTTCAATATTTCTGGCCAGCAGGTCAGCGTCCTGCTGGTGAATGTTATAGTCACCATCGTCAGCAATAAGCATAACCCGTGTTTGCCAATCGCCTATTAACGATGCGTCTGAACTATATCGAATGAGCTTATCGACCATTGTTCGAGCTTCATCCAACGATTTTACGGGTAATCGCCCTACACCGATGTCTAACAGATAATCGCCTGTTCCCGTCTCTGGCCATTCGCCTTCGTTGGTGTCCATAAATCCGAAATAATCGTCGGATGAGTAGCTCAAAACCGGATGTAATGATTCCCGACTTTCGTACACGGGAACCATGTTGGCCAATTGGGTCAAACTAAGTTGGCTCGAAATGTTCCGATAGTCATAAGTAGCATCGCCGAAAAGCAGCAGATATCGAAGTTTAGCGGGTTGCTTCTGGTAAAAGTAGCGAGCCATATCCCGAATGGCCGTTGGATCGGCTTGTCCTGATCCAAATTCATTATAAACCTGTTGGGTTGTCACAACCAGAACAGATAACTGGTCGTGTTCACGCCTAAATTTAGCCAATCGCTCCGCCTGGTCCAACCAGGCAGCCGGACTTACTATTATCAAATCTGGTGTATTCTGACTATGCAAGTCCTGATTGGCGACTGTTACCAATGCTACTGGTGATAAAAGTTGCGCATCTGTGAATAAAAAATAGTCACTAGTTCGAGTAGTTATCCAGCCAGCCTCCTGCGCAGATGAAAGGGTATAAGTCTGTGATATAGGCGCGAGCGGATTCGTTACATCCCACACGCGCAAACTAGTAGTAGCCTGCTTTATAGTATACTGACCAGCGGATAATCGACGTACCCATGTTGGCTTATCATACTGACGAAGTTCACGCCGAAACTGTGCTGACAAGTAATTCAGATAGCCTTGCGCTGAATACAAACCGTTTTTCCGAAATGTAATGGCAAGCCGGATTGGACTGTCGGCAGTTGTTAGTTTAGTTAGAAAGGTGTCTGCCCGAGCTATACCCTGGTAGTCATATTCATAACCAGAAATGGATGTCATGGGCATTGTTCCCACCAACTGATCATTGAGTTGAACTCTAAATTGGGTAGATATGGTAGCCCCAGCCACAACTGACGCTGCTAGCCTAACCGGTGTATTAGCTACAACTCCTGGTACATCAAACGAAACAACTTTGGTTGTATCGGTAGTCAGATATTCGCCGAGCCATTCCCGTCCAGATCGTACAGCCGGAAGCTTCAACAAATCCAGTTCATGGAATTGATAATCATCAAAAGTGGTAACAGAAGGTGTGGCCCCTAATGAACCAGCCGGGCGATCAGCGATGCGCAAGCCATTGGAGCTCCCGATTGTCAGAAAATAAAAGGTTGTGTCAGTGTAGGGATTAATTTGGTGCGTGAAGCGCTTAGTCGTTGAATCATAACGCACCACATGAGGGCTTTGCCCGAAAAACAGCAGCGCATCACCTGCATCGAACCGCCCATCGGCTTCACCCGATACCTGGATTGCATTTTCGACTAAGTCTGCTGGTCGAGCCGTTGCATTGGGCTGCGGTAATGTCGCTCCACCATTGCCATAGAGCTTCAGTCGTCTCGGGTCGATGGTAGCAAAAGCGGGATTAAATTGAACCAATTGGGCTTGGGTGAGTCGATAAACACCAGACTCTGTAACACCAATCTTCACCCATATGCCCTCACGCAATACAGACTGGGCTTTCGAAGAAGAAATGATAACTAATAAATGATGAATGATGAGTAACACGAACGGCCATTTTCCGCCAGTTTGCTTTCCCCATCTTTGTAAGCTGTGTTTTATCTTGCATTTATCATTCATCATTGCTCATTATTGAAACCCAGGCATGAGCCAGAATTGCGTACGATTTCCCCGAAGCTACTTCCTTACAAACGACGCGAGTCCTTCGCAACGTACCTCGTACATAGGTCTTTTGAGCTAATTGAAAAGCCTCCCCCTCCGATACATCTCGAAGTAACACTCGATCCTCATCAATAACCTCTTTTGGATTGTCATCAAATTGCCGCAATGCTGTCATTAGCGACGGATTTGCATATGTTGTGGCACCAGGCTTGGCCATATAGTGCTGAAGTGGACGTAGTATGGTTGTTGGGAAAACAGCCTCAATCAATAACGGTTGCATAAGTTGCTGAAAGGCTGTTTGCCAGGCTTTACCATGTGGTTTCACTCGTCTTACTCTACGCTGCATCACACCTTGTTGATGCACAGCGGCATGAGCTACTTCATGCACATAGGTAATTAGAAATGCGTAAAGATTTAAATTCGTATTGACCGTAATCTGGGTCTGATTATGTGGCAGCACTCGAAAGTCCCCCAGACGTGTTCGGCGGGGCTTTACAATTCGGAAGCGAAATTTATAGTGCTGCAACAGTTGATGGCAGTACTCGATAGCCATCGGAGGAACATGTGTAGTGAATACGTCTGTCAACGTCTTAAAAACAAAAAAGCCTTATAAAAATAAGGCTTTTTAAATTCTTGCGCGAAGAAAATTATTTCTTCGTCGTGTCAGCAGCAGCTGAATCTGCTACCATCGTCGATGCAGAATCCGTAGCCATCGTAGTGGTGTCAGTTGACATAGTTGCAGTTGAATCCGTGGTGGTTTCTTCTGTCTTAGGTTTGCTTTGGCAAGCAGCGAATGTCAGCATGCTACCAACGAACAGTAAAGCGATAACTTTTTTCATTACCTTCTCAGTGATATTTTAGGTTCTCAGCCACAAATATACTTTTTTCTTAGTGAATGCAATAATACCCTTCAATAAATTTATGTCAGTGTACTTCTCACATCAAAAAGTCCTATTTGAAATTGAATTAATCAGAGTTTATTCTCTATAGATTTCCTTCCTGTTCCTTCGATGAGCGCGAAAGAAGTTTATCATAAAAGCCTGTACTCCGGAAAGTCAATAGTTTATGACCAAAATAGTTCGCTAAGAAACTCATTCCCATTCCAGCAACATGTGAACCTTTTTCTCGCCAGAGTTCATGCACGTTTGGAAACAAGGGGGTGGCAATCCACTCTAACGTGTACTTGGCAACATAAACCTGTACGACAAGCGCAACTACAGCAATCCCCAGGAACTTAATAGCCTCACGTCCTGTGTTGCCTGTATCTTTAGCGGAAAAGGCATATCGCTTCGTTGGAATAAACGTCAGCACGGTTGCAGTCAGATAACCGCAGAAGACACTTGTATCAAAATCAAAGAATTTCCGGTAAAAAATCTGGCTGACAAAGTTAATGGATGCACCCAGTACAGCCGTTAAAAAGAACGAGAAGAAGTCTTTGTATTCTTTTGATTTTGGCTGCTGTATACTACTCACGTTCACTATGTTACCGGGCGAAATTCGTTAATTTTATCGTTTATCGGGTTGATAAATTTCTCAAAAATACAAAGTGGATAGCAAAGGTCTATGCTATCAGCCATTATTAGTTAGGATACGGTCTTGGCAAGAGTGGTTTACTAATTAGAAAAGGCCCTGTAGTAAACCTGGTGCGATACCTAGCCCTATCGTTAGGATAATAGCCCCCAATAACACATATTGAAAGAAGGGCGCAACGCGAATTGGCTCTGTTGCTCCATCCCGGAAGTACATAGCAATGATGACCCGGAAGTAATAGTAAATACCAACTGCTGACATCAGCACAGCTACAACCAGCAACCAGATTTGGCCACGTTCGACGGCGGTCGAAAACATGTAGAATTTCCCCCAAAAACCCGCTGTCAGTGGAATACCTGCAAGAGAAAGCATCGAAACAGTCATCGCAAAGCCTAAAAGCGGATTTTGTCTGGCCAGCCCGTTGAAGGCATCAAAGTTCTCGGTTAATATGCCCTCACTCGTTATTGTTTGTGTACTACGTTGCTGAGATACTAGTATCAGTACACCAAAAGCCGCGATCGTAGCAACGGAATAAGCCAGCGAATAAAATACAATAGCTTGTTTCGTTTGTGTGCCTAAGGAGGATAAACCAATAAGCAGATAACCTGCGTGCGAAATGCTGGAGTAAGCCATCATCCGCTTAAAGCTTGTCTGATAAACAGCAGTAATATTTCCGGCGACAAGCGTGAGTGCTGTAATAATGGCCAAAATGGTCCACCAGAATGTATAAACGCCACCAAATGAAACAGACAATAATCGGAACAAAGCTGCGAAACCAGCCGTCTTCACTACAGTCGACATAAACGCAGTGAAAATAGTTGGAGCACCATCGTATACATCAGGGGTCCAGAAATGGAAGGGAGCTGCTGACACTTTGAATAGCAGCCCGATCAATAACATTAGAAGGCCAACGTAAATCAGTAAAGAAAGTCCTGTTTGTGGATGATCTGTATAAGCAGCAAGGCCAGCAATGGTAAATGAACCCGTCGCACCATAGAGTAAGGCCATCCCAAATAACATGATACCTGTGGCGAACGCCCCCATCAAAAAATACTTCAGCGCGGCTTCGTTTGAGCGTAGATTCTTTTTGTCGCTGCCGGTGAGTACATACATGGCTACTGACAAAATTTCAACCCCCACAAATAGCATAATCAGGTTTTCGAAGCTAACCATCATAACGGCCCCCACTAGCGAAAACAGAATAAGCGCGTAGTATTCGGCTGGTTGAGCCGACTCGTCATTAATAAAGCTACTCGACAAAGCCACTACCATAAATGCAGATCCCAGCATAATGGCGGTAAAAACCATTGACAGGTTATTTGTCCGCAGCATATCATTGAAATACAGATACGTTTTGTTCCAATCGAGGAAGTTAACTCCCAAGGTGATGATCAGAAACAATAGCGCAGCTGGTAATAGCACAGCCTTCGACTTCAGGAAGCCAAGGAACAGGAGAGCGATGCCAAAAACCGATAACAGAACAATGGGGAGCATAACTTCAGTGATTAGTCAATAGTCAAGAGTCGTTAGTTAAGAGTGGCCAGTCATTTACTACCGACTAACCACTATCGACTGACAGCTTTACTTCATAGATACAGCCGTTGTGCCGATATACTTCATCATATTGGCAACAGCAGGTTCGGTTACTTTCAAAAATGAATGCGGGTAAATGCCTATCCAGAAAACAAGTACGACCAGCGGAATAAATACCCAGCTTTCGGAACTGGTTAGATCAGCAAATGACTCAGTACGGGATGAAGTCGGACCAAACATGCTTTTCTGGAACATGCGAAGCATATAAACGGCACCTAAAATAATGGTAAATCCAGCGGCTAAACCCAGATAATTATTGTAGGTAAAGACACCATGCAATAACAGGAATTCGCCAATGAAGCCATTAGTAAGCGGCAGCGCCACACTGCCCAGCAGCATAATCAGGAAGAAGACCGTCAGTTTAGGCGTTGTTTGGGTGATACCGCCTAGTTGGTCGAGTTGATTGGTTTTGGTACGGGAGAAAATCACATCGGCAACGAAGAACATTCCCACTACGTTAATACCGTGTGCCAGCATCTGTACCAATGCGCCCTGCATACCAGTTTCGGTTTGAGAGAACACACCAGCCGCCATCAGGCCAACGTGCGAAAACGATGAATAAGCAATAAGCCGTTTCATATCGCGCTGACGGATAGCAATGATCGACCCGTAAATAATGCCAATAACCGACAGAATAACGGCTGTTTTTCCCCAGGTTTCAACACCCAGCGGAACAATAGGAAGAATAAAACGAATCAACCCATAAACGCCCATTTTGAGCATAATTCCAGCCAGGAGCATCGTGGCTGGCGTTGGCGATTCAACGTAGGTATCAGGTTGCCAGGTGTGGAACGGAAACACGGGCATTTTAATAGCGAAGGCGATGAAAAACGCCCAGAAAACCCAGGTTTCCGCTTCGGGAGTCAGGTTAAGCTTATAAAAGTCGACAATAGCTGCCGAGTGCGCCGATGTGGCTGTTGCAGGCGTCTGGTAATATAAATACACCAGTGCAAGCAGCATAAAGAGGCTACCAAAGATCGTATAAACAAAGAACTTGAAGGTAACCGGAATTCGATTAGCTCCACCCCACATAGCAGCCAGGAAGTAAATTGGAATCAGGGCTGCTTCGAAGAAGAAATAAAAGAGAAAACCATCACGAGCAGTGAACACGCCCACTAAGGCTGCCTGCATATACAGCATCAATGCGTAGAACAGCGAAGGACGAGGGTAATCTCTGTTGAATGTGGAAAGTATGATAAATGGAACCAGCAACCCGGTCAACAATACCAGTAACACACTGATTCCGTCGATGCCTGCGCTAAATCGAATGCCCAACGAGCTAATCCAGGCGTAGTCGAAACCGAATTGTGAGCTGGCATCGGGTTTAAATCCAACAAAGGCGTATCCTGCAAGTGCCAGTTCGATCAGTGCAGCTACCAAAGCCACCTGCTTTGTTTTTTCTCCCTGAATTATCAGGAGCAGGGTAGCTGCTACGACAGGAAACAAAATCAGAAATAATGTAAGCATATACCGAGGACGATTACGATGGGTGATGTATCGCGAATCTGTTGGATTTAATTACAATCGAATGAAAAATCGCAGGGCAAAAATGACAACGATACTCACAACCATCGCCAGAACGTAGAAGCCAATCGAGCCACTCTGTAACAACCGCAACTGCGCTGCGCTTTTCTGTACTAACCAGGCCACACCATTCACAATACCGTCGATAAGACCTTCTCCAAAACTATACAATGCATCTCCCAATCCGCGAATTGGGCGGATGATAATCGCTTCGTACAGCTCATCAACGTAGTATTTGTTATAAACGACTTGCTCTGGCAAGGATCGCTCAGATGTTTCAGGGGCAGGAACAGCACCCCGGCTGATGTACATGACATAAGCAATGACCAGAGCGATTAAAGCAACGCCCGCCGATACGGCCATCAGGATATATTCTGTGCTATGCTCAATGGTCGATTCGGCAAAGGCTTCTGGGTTAACCTGACGTGAGCCTTCAAATAAGGGAGCCATAAAATGACTCAGCCAACCATCACCAGGCAGATTGAGCGCTCCACCAACGGCAGATAAGATTGCCAGCACCACTAACGGTGCGGTCATTGTAACAGGCGACTCATGCAGATGATGCTTTTGTTCTTCAGTTCCCCGGAACTCGCCAAAGAATGTCAGGAACAACAGACGGAACATGTAGAACGATGTCAGGCCAGAACCCAGAACACCTAATGCCCAGAGCAGTTTGTTGTGTTCAAACACGTGCGCCAGAATTTCGTCTTTCGAGAAGAAGCCGGCAAATGGGGGCAAGCCTGAAATGGCAATCGTACCAATTAAAAAAGTGATAAACGTAACGGGTAGTGCTTTTCGTAGGCCACCCATTTTACGAATATCCTGCTCATCAGACATGGCGTGGATAACGCTACCGGCCCCGAGAAACAACAACGCTTTGAAGAACGCGTGAGTAATAACGTGAAACATACCCGCGGTGTAGGCTGTCGCGCTCAGACCGAGGAACATATAGCCCAACTGCGAAACCGTCGAGTAGGCCAGTACTTTTTTGATGTCGTTTTGCAGAAGCCCGATGGAAGCGGCCAACAGCGCTGTGGCAATGGCAATTCCACCAACAATTTCGAGCGTTAGTGGCGATAAGGTATACAACACATTCGAACGAACGACCATGTAAATACCAGCGGTCACCATTGTAGCTGCGTGAATCAGGGCCGAAACTGGTGTTGGGCCGGCCATAGCGTCAGGGAGCCAGGTATACAGAGGAATCTGTGCTGATTTACCCATAGCGCCGACAAATAGCAGAAGGGTAATAGCCAGAACCGTTTTATCACCCACCTCCAGACTCGTAGCTTGTTTGAAGACGTCAAGATATTCAACCGTACCGAACGTATTAATAAGCATGAATATGCCCAACAGAAAGCCCAGGTCACCAATACGGTTCATGACGAACGCTTTGCGGGCGGCATTGTTGTAGTTCGTATTCTTATTCCAGAAGCCAATGAGCAGGTATGAACATAACCCTACGCCTTCCCAGCCAATGAACATAATGACGTAGTTGGACCCCATCACCAGCAGAAGCATGAAGAAAATAAACAAGTTCAGGAAGGCCATGAACTTACCAAATCCTTCATCATGACTCATGTAGCCAATGCTGTACAGGTGAATCAGTGAACCAACGCCCGTTACAACCAGCAACATCAGCAACGACAGCTGGTCAATCTGAAACGAGAAATTGATGTGCAGATCACCAACGCTAATCCAGTCGAACAGTGTAGCGACTATTGGTTGAGCATCTCCCGAAAAGGAACTGAATAAAGAAATTGATAATACAAAGGAGGCCAGAACTGCTACGGTGGCTATTGCCCCAGCCAGGCCCGTTGGTACCCGACGAAAACCGAGGCCGTTAATCAAAAAGCCAATCAGTGGAAACAGCGGAATTAGGGCGCAGAGTAATTCTATTTTCATTGGTCGTTTGTCAATAGTCAACAGTCGTAGAGTTCGTCAGCCTATTTTAACTGACAACCAGCGACTTATTTTACCATTTCAATTTATTAAGCAATCCTACGTCGATGGAGCGGGTATTGCGGTAAATCATAACAATAATGGCCAGCCCGACTGATACTTCAGCGGCAGCAACGGCCATAATGAAAAAGACGAATACCTGCCCCGACGAATCTGATCGATACGACGAAAAAGCGATAAGAAGCAGGTTGACCGCATTGAGCATTAACTCAATGGACATGAAAATGATGATGGCGTTACGCCGGGTCAATACACCAATGATTCCAATAACAAACAGCGCGGTGCTGAGAATCAGGTAATAGGTGAGCGGTATTTGCTGAATGACTTCCGGAATGAGGACGTCCTGCGTGGGTTGCATGGCTTGCCGGTTAATAGAAAGTGTCGCAAATGTAAAGATTATTCGGGCTTGCTCAAATTTGGCGAGGCAAGGTAAGTGTAAGAATCACACTTTTACTTCCTTCCATTGCCATTACTGAACATCCGAAGCCTGATTTCGGTCAATCGACGTTTGGTATCGAGTGGAAATTCACCTTTCAATATCCAGTCGTAGAATGAAGGTTCTTTCTTGAGTACCTCCAGAACAGGAAAACCCTTATGCTTGCCGAAATTAAAAACTTCTTCGCCTTTATCGTTGAGAATGATTCGTCCCGCGAGGTCAACATTGGTGTTAGCGGTCAGGCTATGGAGCATATCGACATCGTTCTCGAAAATAACATCCTGCCCACTATCTGCTTTGGCAACCATACCCATGTATCGCTGTACCTGCGCATTGAGTACTTCGAGCGTGGCAATCGTATCCACTTCGGCACCATGAGCACCGATTAATTCTTTATTGCAATAAAATTTGTAAGCCGCTGAAAGATTGCGAGGTTCCATGAGATGAAAAATGCGCTGGGCATCCACCAGACGCCGATTTTTCATATCGAAATCTACATTGGCGCGTAGAAACTCCTCCACCAAAAGCGGTACATCGAATCGGTTGCAGTTGAAACCCGCCAGGTCGCAACCATCCATAAACTGGCCCAGCATTCGGGCAACCGATTTAAATGGCGGAGCGTCTTTTACATCGTCGTCGTAAATGCCATGAATCAGGCTCGACTCCAGTGGTATGGGCATACCCGGATGAACACGCTGAGTTTTACTGACAACTTCACCACCAGGAAGGGCTTTAATTACGCAGATGTCAATGATGCGATCTTTGGCAATATTGACGCCCGTTGTTTCGAGATCGAAAAACGCGAGCGGCTTTTTAAGTATAAGTTGATGCGTCATAACCAAACCGGATTTCGCACGGTCAGGTTACAAAGGTAAACACGTTTCGGAGGAATCAGGCTTTTTTCAACTCCTTAACCCATTTTAACCCGTTTCTAATCGTTTCTATCGATGGCATCCGGCCTTCGTGCATCAATTCCCGAATGGCTATGATGTCTTGATCTCGTTTAAGCCCGGCCGCAGCTTTGATCTGGCCATCCTGAATGTAGAGCGCCAGGAACGCATCGTCTTTTTCGGGATCACCGTCGTAAATTATGTCGTCAATCTTAGTTGCATGACCCACATAATTGATTCGCCTACCCTGCTGATTGCTCCAGAAAAACGGTATAACCTCGTAAGGCTCATTTTTACCTGCCATTGTCAAACCAACCACATGTCCTTGCTGACCAGCTACTTTCCAGTGCTCAATCCGTTGAAAGCCATCAGTAACAGGGTAATGTGCAATGTCACCAGCCGCGTATAGGCCATTAGTAACCTTCAGGTAGTTGTCCGTTTTAACGCCACCATCTTTCTCTAGTAAAACGCCTTTCAAAAAATCAGTACGCGGTTTAACACCCAGGCCCAACAGTACAAAATCAGCCGGAATCCGTTCACCATTATCAAGAATAACTGCGTTAACTGTACCTTCCCCTTCTATATAATCTACTTTTCGGCCGAGATGAAACCGAATGCCTTCTTTTTCGTGCCAACCCTGTATAACATGACCGATTTTTTCGCCGAGAATTTTCCCGAAAGGGACCTTTTCCAAACCAACCACGTCGATTTCACTGCCCAGTTTGCGGAGACTCATAGCCCCTTCCAAGCCAATAAATGAGCTACCAATAATGACCACACGCTTGCCCTCTTTGCCTAACTCACGTAAGGTCTGGCTATCGTGCAAGCTGCGAAGAGAGTAAATCCCTTTGAGATCAGCATCTAAACCTGGCAATACATTTGGCTTTCCTCCTGAACAGAGCAGTGCCTTATCGTAAGTAATTGTTTCACCAGAAGCCAGTTCGATACGTTTCTCAGTTGGATCAAGCGACGTTACAAGCTGGCCCGTACGAATTTCGATGCCATAGTCTTTATAAAATTCATCGGAACGTAACGGCATCCATTCGTCAGGTGCTTTGCCTTGCAGGTAATCTTTCGAGCAGTTTGGGCGATCATAAGGCGCTTCGCTGCTTTCGGTCAGCATTATGATTTTACCTGTAAAACCGCCTTCACGCATACCCTCGGCGGCAAAGGCTCCCGCTCCTCCGCTGCCAACGATAACATAAGTTTCGGTATTCGTTTCGTCTGGCGCAGACATTGGGTTTTCCAGACTCTCCTGATCCGTAGTCAGCCGTACAAACACCTGATCATTCTCAATCCGCACCTCATGTGTAGGCAAGCCATTTAAAGCCGGTGCTTCTAACCGGTGGCCATTTCTAATATCGAAACAGGCATTATGCCACGGACAAACAAGCCGATGCCCATTAAGCAAGCCTTTTACCAAAGGGCCCTGATAGTGAGAACATTTAGGAAACAGAGCATAATATTGTCCATCAGCGCGCGCCAGTAATACGTCGGTATCGCCTACGCGAACTTCCTTCAATTCACCATCGACAAGATCATCCACATGGCAAACGGGGGCTTCGGTATAGTCAGCTATCATGAGTGGTTGAGTTTTGTGCTATACAACCACTAAGGCGACAAAATTGATTTTAAATCAACAAAAAGCCAGTGCAAGAAGCACTAGCCCAACAAAATCCTACAAATCCTTAAATCTGCCAAATCCCGGTTTATTTCGACGTGGCCATTACCATTTTAATATTCAGTTTGGCACCTGTTTGAAGCACATCAACTAAATCCTGCACGGTTAAGGTTTTATCGAAACGGACAACAACAGTTGGTTCTGCAATACCGGCCATGATAGTTTTCAGTTCGGTTTCCAGATTGGCGGGATCAACCGGTTTTTTGTCGATAAAGTATTGTTTCTTTTCGTCAACGGATAACGTTACCTGCTTCTTACTCAATTGTTGCGATGCCGCAGCTTTGGGTAAAAGCAGTTTAATTACGTTTGGATTGGCAACCGTCGAGATGATCAGGAAGAACAACAGCAGGAAAAACATGATGTCGTTCAGCGAGGACGTCGCGACTTCGGCAGCAAATTTATTTTTTCGACGGAGTTTCATACTGTAGTACCGACCGTCTCGGTCGGTTGTTGAAATTAGCGCATCCGGGCGGGTTCAGTCGTTGGTTTCTGGAGAACTTCGATAAACTCAAAGGCATTCACTTCGAGCGAGAGGGTAAACCGCTCGATCATCATGTTTAGCAAGTGATAGCCCGTATAGGCAATAACGCCCACAATCAGACCTGCCCCCGACGTAATCATTTTTTCGTATAGCCCTCCGGCGATGATCCCAACGCTAATGTTGTCGGACAATGAAATATCATAGAAAATACGAATAATACCGGATATAGTACCAATAAAACCCATCATCGGCGCAATACCAGCGATAATTCCTAAGTAACCCATATTACGCTCCAGGCGCGACAATTCAATTTGGCCAACCGTTTCAACTGTACTTTCGATCTCCCGAATGGGCGACCCAATCCGACCAATTGCCTTTTCGAATACACGGCCCATAGACGTTCGCTGGTTCTTGGCGAACGACTCTGCCGATTTGATGTTGCCCTGTGCAATCATATCACGGATGTTATCGATGAAATTAGCATCCGTTTTGGTTTGGGAGCGAATAACGAAATAACGCTCAAAAATCAGGTAAAGAGTAGCAAAGAACAAAAATGCAATCGGTACCATTACCCAGCCGCCTTTGGCTACCAGATCAAATAGTTGCAACGATTGGGGTTGAGCAGCCGCCGTGGCCGACAGCGATGCGGCTGTAGTATCAACAGCCGGAACCTGAAGCAAGAGCATACGAACGAGTCGGGTAAGTGAGTGAGGTTAGACCTGCGGTCGTTACTGGAACAAACGCATGGCTTTCCCCAGATATTGTTTCAAAGATAAGGAAGCCTTCGGTATGATAGACGTAACGCGGGTGGAAACCCGCGATTTGTTTGATAATGAATCGAATAATCGCGGGCAAACTGATCCAAAGCACCAGTAATCTAACTACCCGACAACGTAAATCGTTTTATCAATATACCTAAAAAGGCTTCACCAGAATTTTCCCCCATCGGCCATGACGTTCAGCATGATCGACGGCTTCGGTAATTTGGTCGAGTGAATAGGAAGCTTCAACCGGTAGTTGAATAGCTCCTGACGCCAGCAAACTAATCACATTCTGGGCAACTTCCTGCCGGGTATGGCTGTCCACTCGACGCATCCAGTCAGTCAGCCAGAATCCTCTGACTGTCAACTCTCTGAATATAAGTAATCCCGCGTTAATCGTAGGGTCCTGCAAACTCAGTACACCATAAATAAGCATGGTACCACCCTTGCCCAGGCATTTCAGAGCTTCGGAAGCCGTGTGCCCGCCAACAGAGTCCAATACACAAGCCACACCAGCACCTTCTGTGATCTGTTTGACACGAGCCGACAGATTTTCTGTTTCTACGTTGACCACTTCGGTTAAACCCAGTGCTTTCAACTCCTCGTTAAGATCGTTGCGCCGGACCGTACCAATCGTCTTGATACCTCGCATTTTACACAACTGAATGACCATTTTCCCAAATGCAGAACCGGCAGCCGTTAGCATCAGCCAACCACCTTCGGGTACCTTTGCATCCTGCACCATAGCGAAGGCAGTGAATGGGTTAACAAACAATTGAGCAGCTATCTCGTCCGACATTGCGTCGGGTACCGGAATTAGGCTACGGTGGTGCGCAATCGCGTACTCCGACCAGGTGCCAATGCTCGTAAAACTAACCCGCATACCAGTTCGCATCTGAACGCCTTCGCCCAGTGCATCTATAATGCCCACGCCTTCGAAACCTGCACCCGATGGCAACTGAGGCCGGATTCCGTACAGATTCTGTACGAACATAATATCGGATGGGTTAATGGGCGACGCAATAACTTTTACTCGGACTTCATTGGGGCCGGGCTCAGGCATTGGTACGTCTATGGGTTTGAGAATATCGGTGGGTTTCCCTGTTTTTTCAAAAATGATACTTTTCATGACGTATATAGAGCGAATGAATAAATGACAAAAATGAGAATTCTTTGCTGGAGTTTGGAATGGGGCCAAAAATATGACTTAATTCGCACAAACTATTCCTAAACCTTGAATCAGGTCGTTAGTCAACAGGTATACATCGATAGTCAGTAAGTGGTTTTTGGTAACTGATTTTGATGAATAACTGTCGATTAACGACTATTTATTTCTCATGCAAACCTCTCCTTTCCTTGGTGAATTAATCGGTACAATGGTGCTCATTCTGCTGGGCGATGGTGTAGTAGCCAATGTGGTTCTAAAGCAGACCAAAGGTGAATCGTCGGGTTGGATTGTTATTACAGCAGGATGGGCCTTTGCGGTAACGATGGGCGTGTTTGTTTCGAAAGCCTTCGGAAGTACTGATGCTCACTTGAATCCTGCTGTTACAGTAGCTTTCGCCGTAGCCACCAACGATTATAGTCATATGGTGCCCTATATCACAGCACAACTGATTGGGGCATTTCTGGGTGCTACATTGGTCTGGTTGCAGTATCTCCCCCATTGGGCCGCTACTCCCGATCCAGAAGCTAAGCTGGCTTGTTTTGCTACAGGCCCAGCCATTCGTAATACGAGTTCCAATTTCCTGAGTGAAGCACTTGCTACGTTAGTGCTTATCCTTGGCTTAGCAGGCATCTCTTCTAAAAACCTGGGCGAATTAGCGATTGGCGTTGGCCCTTATTTAGTAGGCATTTTAGTCTGGAGTATCGGGCTCTCATTGGGTGGCACAACGGGTTACGCCATGAGTCCCGCCCGCGATTTCAGTCCACGTCTGGCACATGCGTTACTCCCAATCCCCGGAAAAGGCTCGTCTGACTGGAGTTACGCCTGGATACCCGTTGTAGGCCCATTGGTTGGAGCGGTTATTGGCGGAGTGTTGATTCGGTGGTTCGCGCTGTAAAATAGTTTGTTTTTGTCATGCTGACGAAGGAAGCATCTTAAAGCGTCTTTCGTTAATTGTTAGGACACTTTAAGATGCTTCCTTCGTCAGCATGACAAAAAAGCTTACGCCCCGAATAGATTCGTATCCAGAAACGCATTACGGAATTTCCCCTGCGGGTCATATTCCTTCATTAACTGTTTAAACTCCGGCAATTTTTCGTAGCGCGACTGCAATTGTTTGGGAGCCAATGTAAACAGCTTTCCCCAATGCGGACGGGCGTTGAATGGGGCCAACTCTTTCTCAATCATCGGCAATACTTTCTTTACCGAAGCCCAATCCTGTTTCCAGGTAAAGTGAATAGCTAAGCTTGGCTGCTTGTAACAAGGACTCATCCAGAAATTATCGCCGTCAATGGTGCGCAGTTCAGTAATCATCAAATGCGGACTGATGTGAGCGTTCAGTTTTTCAACTGCCAGAATAGCCTCGACTGCGTTCTTACGCGGAACGAAATATTCCGATTGTAACTCCTTGCCACTGCTAGGTGTAAAGCCCATACGGAAGTGCGGTAAGCGTTCGTACCAGGGACCAGGCACACCCATTTGCTCTGTACAATTGACAGCAGACAATTCGGCAATGGGGTGAAGATTTTTCGTGGCACGTTTTGCCCCATAAAATTCAGGTTTGGCGTCGAACGTCTTTCCTTTTTCAATTCGACTTTTTATCCAGACTTCGTTGATACGCTTCTTTTGCCAATCAGTGAACAAACTCACGCTGTAGCCACTCGACACAATGGCTTCGAAGTGTTGCTGAAGTTGGGCTAGTGGCAGGTTTTCATAAACATCCTGTCGCATCATAAACGTCGGCTGAATATCCAGCGTGACTTTGGTAACGACGCCCAGAGCACCTAAATGAACAACTGCTGCCCTGAATTGCTCACCGTCTTTAGCCCGCGATAATGTGCGGATTTCACCTTTGGCCGTAACGATTTCCATAGCGGCAACCGCTGTCGAAAGGTTACCATTTTTCACGCCCGAACCATGCGTAGCCGTGGCACAGGCACCGGCAATAGAAATATGGGGTAACGAAGCCAGATTATGTAACGCAAATCCTTTTTTATCAAGATAAGGAGCCAATTGGCCATACTTCATAGTGGCGTCAACCGTCACGGTATGAGCTTTGGTATCCAGCGAGATAACATCATCCATCTCGCCCAGAGAAATAAGATTATTCGTGCTGTCGGCAATGCCGTTAAAGCAGTGGCGTGTGCCGAGTACTTTCAGTTTACTGTATTTTTTGACAAGTTCCTGAACCTGCGGAATCGACTTGGCTTTGTATAATTTATCAGTGCTATACTGGTAATTACCAGCCCAGTTTTTGAGTTTATCGTCTGCTGCCCAACTTGTTAGTGGTGCTAATATAGGGGTTGCCATTAATGCGGAGGATAATTTCAGAAAGGTTCTTTTTTTCATTGGTATAGGGTTTTTCGCTAAACTAATTGGATAATTTGACAATATTACGCTCCTAAACGAATATCCCTAAACACCTTATGCCTACCTACGTAGCCGCCATTGACCAGGGAACAACCAGTACCCGCTGCATCGTATTCGACCGACAGGGCCAAATTGTCTCTGTGGCTCAGAAAGAACATAAACAAATTTACCCACAACCCGGCTGGGTCGAGCATGATCCCGAAGAAATCTGGCGGAATACGCTTGAAGTTGTCGCCTTAGCCCGGATCAAAGGCAAACTCTCTGTACAGGATATTGCAGCCATCGGCATCACCAACCAGCGCGAAACCACTGTAGTCTGGAACCGAAAAACGGGGAAACCTTACTACAATGCGATTGTCTGGCAGGACATGCGTACAGCTGATTTAGTTGCTCAATTTTCAGCAGATGGAGGGCAAGATCGTTTTCGAACCCAAACAGGGCTCCCCTTAGCTACCTATTTCAGTGGATTGAAACTAAAATGGCTGTTAGACAACGTAGCAGGCCTTCGCGAAGACGCTGAGCGTGGTGACGCTCTTTTTGGCAACATGGATACCTTCGTGGTGTGGAACCTGACAGGTGGCCCACATGGGGGTCTTCACCTCACCGATGTAACAAACGCCAGCCGGACTCAATTAATGAACCTTCGCACCCTTAATTGGGACGACGCCTTACTCAGTGATTTTACGGTACCACGAGCCATGTTACCTCAAATCCGACCTAGTAGCGAGATATACGGAAACGTGACATCAGAAGTTTTGCCGGGTGTCCCAATCGCTGGTATTCTCGGCGATCAGCAGGCAGCTCTGGTTGGCCAAACCTGTTTTGAAGCGGGTCAGGCGAAAAACACCTACGGTACTGGCTGCTTCCTACTCATGAACACTGGGACCGAATTACGTGAGTCTACTTATGGATTATTAACGACGGTAGCGTATCAATTCCAGAACGAGCCTGTTCGATATGCACTCGAAGGCAGTGTAGCCATTACAGGCGCGCTCGTACAGTGGCTTCGTGACAATTTGGGTATTATCAAGAAAAGTACTGATATCGAAACACTCGCTCGTTCGGTAGACGACAATGGTGGAGCTTATTTTGTGCCTGCTTTTTCGGGCCTGTATGCACCCCACTGGAAAGCCGACGCCCGTGGCGTTATTGCTGGCCTGACGCGTTTCGTGACTAAAGGTCATTTGGCACGGGCCGTATTGGAAGCAACTGCTTATCAGACGGTTGATGTCGTTCGAGCGATGGAGCAGGATGCGGGCGTTTCTCTCAAATCGCTACGGGTTGATGGCGGTATGGTTGTCAACTCACTACTGATGCAGTTCCAGGCTGATGTACTGAATGGTCCCGTCGTTTGCCCGCGCATGACCGAAACAACGGCCCTTGGAGCCGCTTATGCCGCTGGACTTGCTGTAGGCTACTGGCAGAATCTGGATGACTTACGTCAGAATTGGGGAATCGCCAAAACCTACGAACCCGACATGGATGAAGCTCAACGAGCGCGACTCATGCGAGGCTGGCAAAAGGCCATTGAACGGTCGTTTGGCTGGGAAGAATAGAGGGATGTAGGATATATGATGTATTGCTTTCGCGCAGCCACATCATATATCCTATATTATACGTCATATATCTTTACACTTCTTTTTCCACTGGCTTGAGTTCCTCAGCCAATACTAATCTGGTTTGCGGTAAGCTTTGCGGATATTCATCGCGGATGAAGGCAATTAGTTGCTCCCGCATGTGGCAGCGCAAATCAAAGGCCGATGGTGCGTCTTGAGCTGACACCAATATACGTATCTGAATACAGGTTGGCATTGTATCGGTTACCTGCACAGCAAAGGCATCACCTGTCCAAAGCGGATCATTTTCGGCTATCTTTCTGGCTTGTGCCCGGACTTTATCGACGGGTACGTTATAGTCCATATACAGAAAAATAGACCCGACAATAGACGCGTCGGATCGAGTCCAGTTTTCAAAGGGCGTTTCAACGAAATAGGTGATTGGGAGAATCAATCGACGACGATCCCAAAGCCGTACAATAACACTTGTCATATTAATTTCCTCAATACGTCCCCACTCCTTTTCAACGACGACGGCATCATCCAATCTAATCTGCTGATTAAAAGCAATTTGGATACCAGCCAATAAATTTGCGAGTGTTTTCTGCGCAGCAAAACCAATAACGACCGATACAACACCCGCTGATGTCAGTACACTCAATCCTACTTTCCGACTTCCCTGAAACGAGATGAGCAGCAACGAAGTCCCCAGAATAATCACAACAATCGCTATCATTCGGCGAAAAAAACGAACCTGCGTAACGAACTTCCGTTGTGAGAGATTAACATCTTTCGTTGTGTCATACTCGTTGATCAATCGTAATTCGCCGACCTTCAATAATTGAATGACCAGCCAGGTCGTGGCAATTAGAAATAGAATTTCGGCCGTTTTATCGGCCATAGGATGCCGTCGAAGAAATCGCTCCGATTGTATATTGGTTGCCAGCAGAAAAAATAAGGAGGGTACAAACACCCAGAATGCCCAACGTGCATAGATTTTGAGCAAACCCAGGGTTCGAAACGACCGACGGCGCACGATAAACCGGATGATTTGTGTCACCACGAAATCAACTGCCAAGCCCAACAAGACAGCCGTTAATAGTAGTATCCATCCCGACAAATCACGATTGGGAATGTAGCCAAACCAGCGAACCACCGCCCTTATCCATATATCCAATTGTTGCTGCATAGACACTCTTATTACCTTATAGTCTAAACGGCTTAAGACTCTGTATGTCTTTTTTTAGCTGTTTTTTTATGGGTTATTGCCACACCCAAAGCGGTTTAAAGCTATTATCGGGTGATTCTCCAATTAGGATTCTCCCACTTTTCTCGACCCATGCGTGGGCTTCAAACGCCTGTTTTTTCTGAACACCTACTACTAGCTCAATACCTTTTTCTTTCCTTAGAAAATACGTTAGAGCCAAGGCTTGTGGCAAGCAAACCGCTGCAAGTGTACCACTCACCTTTTGTATAGCCCAAACTTGTCGTTCTATTAATTTGTCGGATGTAGTCGTGGACTTCCTTACTGTAAGCAATTTGCCATAAAGCTTCCTGAATTGCTGAAACGAAAGCAGTTTAAGGCCTGCTCGTATCACGATCATAATCGCGACTGTCTGTCCGATCAACAATTTGTCAGCAAGGGATAAATGAGAAAACTCACTAAACCGTTTCCACCAGTCTTTCATACACTTAAATCAGCCAGCAATTATTCAGACTTATACTACTCTTAAACTGCGCCAAAAATAATCTCTTTAGTACTACTGACTGTATGATTTAGCATCCTACCCGCTTATACGAATCCAGATAAAATTTGCTATCGGGCTAATTTTCCATAAAAGTAATGCGGAAGAATTTATTCTAGTCCAATACTGGCTAAACAAACAATAAACCAAAAGTTAACATATTGATAATAAACAATATATATCCTTTTGTTCTTATACCTTGAAAGGTTAAATCAGCTACTTATTATCGGTGCAGTTCTTTGTATATCAGTGGTATATATAGGGAAATTTATGCTCATTTTATCCTTAAAACATAGCGTATTCTGACCCAATTCGTTTGGGTAGGCTAACAGACTACGTTATTTCATAAAATTTTAAATTTTAATTTGTACATAATTATGAACATAAATAAATAATACACTAAAACACTCGTTGTACACGATTGTGTTTTTAATTTATAAAATAATTAAACGTTAAATCACTTCAATTTTTGCCACTCGGCGGTCTCTGAATCATTTTATTATGCTAAAAAACTTACTCTTCGTCCTATCTTTTCTTTTGGTAACGCACGCACTGCAAGCGCAGATGGCATTACCACTTAGCTCCTTAGCTAGTTCCAGTCCTTCGATGGCCTGGGCAGGTAATAACAAGAATCCAGGTCGCTATTCGGCAACTTCTGGTAGTTCAGCCAAGGTATTTACTACCCATGTTGCTAGTAAAGGGAATCTAGCCCCAACAGTATCCGCAAACATTGTTATTAGTCAAGTGTATGGTGGTGGTGGAAACGCTGGAGCTACTTACAAAAATGACTTTATTGAATTATTCAACCGAGGCAACACGCCTGTTAATATTGATGGATGGAGTGTGCAATATGCATCATCTTCAGGAACGAGCTGGCAGGTAACCAATCTTTCCGGCACAATCCAGCCTGGCAGATATTACCTAGTACAGGAATCGATTGGTTCAGGAGGTACTGTGAACCTTCCTACGCCAGATGCCATAGGGACTATAGCTTTGTCAGGAACTGCAGGTAAGGTAGCCCTGGTGAGTGTTCCCACAGCCTTATCAGGTTCATGTGCTGCAGGTGCTAATGTTGTTGATTTTGTTGGTTTTGGCACTGCCAATTGTTTCGAAGGCTCAGGCCCTACTCCAGCTCCCAGTAATACAACGGCTATTTTGCGAGGGAGCAATGGCTGTACAGAGACTGACAATAATTCCTCTGACTTTGCCACTGGCGCTCCCAATCCACGTAATATATCAGCATCGGCAAATCTATGTAATCCAACCGGGCCAGCCCTTAGTGTTTTGCCAACTACAAAATCGGGGATATACTACATTGTAGACAATGGCCCATCATCTCCTGTTTCATTTACAGTTACTGGCAGTAACCTGACGCCTACTACTTCTGTTACGGTTGTCCCTCCAGCTAATTTTGATATTTCAACTGATGGCACAACCTATGCAAACAGTCCTATTGAAGTTTTACCTTTAGGAGATGGGACGGTTAACAAAACTATCTATGCTCATTTAACTGCAGGGCTTTCTACCAGCACTTATTCAGGTAGCGTAACAGTAAGTAGTTCTGAGGTAACGGGAGCCAAAACCGTCGCTCTAAGTGGCGCTGTTTATCCTGCGGGCTCAGTAGGCCCATGTGGTACTTCTATTCCTATTGGTGCAGTCAGAGCCGGAACAGATGGTACTGTATATACGGTTACCGGTCGGGTAATTTCGAATATAGGCACCAATATTTATATTCAGGATGCAACTGGCGGTATTTTACTCTATACGGGTACAGGCACCACAACACCTATTCCAGAGCTAACTATTGGCGATGAAATTCAGGTAACAGGTACACTAAGTACCTACAATACAGACAAAGAGCTAGGCACCTTTACCGGATGCTTTGTCAATACGGGTGCGGCCAACGTAATACCAACCTCTACAACTGTTACAACAGCTACACTTTGCGATCATAAAGGGGAACTGGTAACCCTGCCTGGTGTAACGATTGCCTCATCAGCGACAGCCTTTGCGGGTAATACCAATTACACCTTAAGCGATGGCACGGTTATACGGATTCAGAATGGCACTAATCTGGTTACGGCATCCAAGCCTACGGGTACCATAGATATTACAGGTGTAGTTAGCCTGTTCAATAATGTTTGCCAGTTATTACCTCGTTCGACAGATGATGTTCCTGGCTCAACACCAACTGCGGCTGCATGTCCGGAAGTGGGTACAGGTGGATCAGGCACTGCGGTTACTGGCACCTTAGATATTGTCTGGTGGAATGTCGAATGGTTAGGCAACACAGGTTTTGGGCCTACAAATGAAGCGCAGCAACAAAGCAATGTAGCGACTCAACTCCAGACAATGAACAAGGATATCTATTGCCTGGAGGAGATTTGTGATCTTACCAAACTAGACGCTATTGTTGCTACTTTAAGTACAAACACAGGAAAATCATATACGTATACATGTGGTGCTGATCCAACCCGTACACCAGCTATTTACTATTCGCACTGGTTCGATGATCCAGAAGTAACAGGAGATGCGACAACATATGCCCAGAAAGTATGCTTTGTGTACGATAAAGCGATTGTCACCAATGTATCAGCAAGCCAGATTCTGACAGGTACTGCGGGTAGCAGCGATTGGGCATCAAACCGATTCCCTTTGCTAATGAATTGCGATGTCACGATAAATGGTATCAAGAAAAATCTTAAACTGGTTGGGCTTCATGCTAAGTCGGGTTCTGATGTATCATCATACAATCGCCGTATAGCTGATTTCAATTCCTTAAAAACATACCTTGATGCTACGTATCCAAACGATAACGTGCTAATTATGGGCGATTATAATGACGACGCAGATCAATCAATTTATATTGATGGAACCACCACTTTTGTTTCGTCATTTAGTGCTTTTACAACTTCTCCAGACTATACGGTTATCACCAAGCAACTCAGTAATTGTAATGTACCCAGTACGGCTTCTTATCCGGATATTATCGACCATTTAACGGTCTCGAATGAGATTAGCACAAACGGAACATTTACGGCAAGCGGTATACAGTACATAACAAATTCGGTAAATAATGTCCGACCTGTTACAGGGGGTACAACTACTTCCGACCACTATCCAGTAACAGCTCGTTTTCTGTTTGCCGCCCCGGATTTGACACCTACAATTGATCTACCTCAGGCTAACTTCAGTGATAATGCGACCAACACCTTCCTTGTTACTATAACAGAGGTTGGTAATATGCTTTCTGCTACTGGCAATACTGTTATAACAATCACGGCGCCAGTGGGCTATACCTTAGCTTATGATAATACGCTCACCACAATCAATGTCACAGATGGTGAGGCTAATCCAGTTACGGTAGATAATACAAAATGGAGTGTCACGAATAACTTGTCAGACAAGCAATTAACGTTGACCGCTGTCGGTGGGCAGCCTATTGCGGCAAGTGGTAAATCGGTTCTAGGCTTAAGCATTACCCGCACGAGTGCCAATGCAGGCAGTGCGTCAAATGTAATGGTTAATATCACGGATGATGCATCACAATTGTATGATAGTAACTCGACAAATAATGTCTATTCCCGAGTTATTAGCGGCCTTTGATCAGTTGTAGCTAACTTAATTGTACGCCAGCGAATTCAATTAGCTGACTATGTTGGGGATTATAAGCACCTGATAAGAATGTGTTAGCGTAAAATTGAGCATAAGGGATTCTAAAGCAAATGGGCTGACCGTCTTCAAGACGGTCAGCCCATTTGCTTTAGAAATAAATTGTAATGTGCTATTCACAGATCCACTTAGCTTCATAGTTTCTGTAAAAGCCATTTAAATACTCTATTTCTAAAAAATAAATTACATAAATTTACACACAATAAATTTATGTGTTTACGAAAAAACTATTAGTAGTGTCTCTACTACTTTATTCATTGACGAGTCTTTCTAAAGTAACAATATATACTTTCTTAAGCGCTGATTCTGGTAACCAAGCGCCGAAAGATGTTAATAGAGAGGTTTTCAATAGTCTACGTTCACATAAATAATCATTCAAAATTAGTATTCCGTAAGCTGTTTGAGTAACCTAAAATTTTCCATTTTATCACATGAAGCGTAACTACACCACCATCTCTGTAAAAAAGGTTAAACGAGCCTATAAACAACCGAAACTCATTAAGTACGGGCACGTCTCTCAACTAACACTGAAAGGAGGAAGTGCTTCTGATACCATGTCATCAGTAAATGACTTTCAGGCATAAGGCTGAAAAGGTTTGAAAGCCGTCATGCTTAAGGTTAAGCTCACCCAGAACAAGTTCAATGTAAGCGCTATCTGCATTTTACTACTTCTATATGCCTGCAAGCAGGTGACTATTAGCACGCAGTATGACGGCGACTATGCACATGCGGAAACAGGACGTTTTTGGATATATGAAGTCCAGGAAGAACAGTATTCGCTAAGTGATTCTTCAATTTCAAGTACTTATTTTTTCAAAGAAACGATTGGGGAGTTGCTGTCAACAACACAGGGAAGTAAAACCTATAAATTGACCCGCTACAAAAAAAGCCGATTGTCGGACAACTGGCGAGCTGATTCAATCTGGACTATGCAACAGTGGCCCGATAAGCTGATTCGTACCGAGAATAATATAGCTTATGTAAAACTCATTTTTCCGGTTGCTACTACTATTTCTTGGAATCAAAATGAGTATAATGCGCTGCCAGCCACCCTATATCAATACACAAAAGTTGGGAAGCCTTATAAGATCGGTACTATCAATTACTCCAATACTGCTCAGGTTACCGATAAGAAAAATGACTCAACGGCTATTTCTCTACATCGTCAGTTGGCAATATATGCTTATCAAACAGGGTTGATTTTTAAAGAAACTACAGATCTGGCCTATTGTCAAAGCTCGTCTAATTGTATAGGTAAAGGACAAATTGCTTATGGCTACCGTCAGCAATGGACATTGATTGAATCCGGTAAAGAATAACAATACGCCTACCGTTTCACGAGTTTACCTCTAACGGTCTCCAGCCTGCCGTCTTCCCAGGTTATTTCCAGACTACCATGATACAGGCCAGCGGGCTGCAATCGGAGATTTTCCCAATAGACTGTATTTTCACCAATAAAAGGCGTGACGAAATAGCTATCAACAAGTACGCCTATACTATTAAAAATCTGGAGTTTGGCTGTTTTGGGCACTATTTTCCCAGTGAGCGTAAAGCTGATTTGCACAACCTCATTACTTGGATTAGGATACGCTTTCCATTGAATTGGAGTCGATTCATCTATCACCTTAAATGTGATATCATACGGGTTTCCTGATGAATTTCCGGCCGCATCGCGGCCCATTGCCAGAAGTTCATATGTACCGGCAGCAAGTTGTACTAACGGATAGGTGGCCATCAACGACACAGATGAGATCGCCGACCCCGACTGTGGTTTTAAAGCTACAAATGGGCAGGAATCACATTGTTTTAGGTAAGCCTGCATATTGGCTAAATCGCCAATAGACAACTGATTTTCATCCGTTAAACCAATTTGAATGATGGGGTTAGCCGAAACGTAGTCCCCATTCTTAATAACTCGATTATCAATCGTGACTGACAATATTGGATTTAGTTGGTCGGGCAAAGCATTGATGGGATAAACGCTGCTTTTCTGGATTTCCGGCCAATCGGCTAAATCAATAGCTAGTTGATTATTAGCTTCATTGAGTTCGTCTATTGTCGAATCGCTATCAATGGTTATTTCTATTCGTCTTACGGAAAGCTCTTTCTTAATGGGGAAAAACAAGGTGTCATGAACAGCATCAACCAGAATGGAGAATTTCTGACTGGTTACTTCATTGTTCGTATATATTTTTCTTAGCGCTATTGAAACCGGTTGGTTTGCCAGGTATTTCCCGACATTAGCTAAAATCAGATTAACGGTAAGCGAGTCATCATTCGCAATAATCGTCCCTGATTTTCGAGTCTGAAGAAATAGACTACGAGCCACATAGTCTGGTTTCGACAACGGAAACACATGCAGAGCAGGATCACCTTGCAGAATAATCTGCTGCATATCACTCCTTAAGGTCAGATCACCACTCTGCGACGAAAGACTCTGATTAACAAGTTGCTGAATCTTCCCTAAAGTCAGGGTAATACTCGAACTGTCGGTAAAGAGCTTTTGATAAAACGTATAAACGTACTGCTGCGTACTGTTCGGGTAACTCCAAAATGAACTAGCTAAAACAGCAATTGCTCCCTTATCAGGTGTAATCAGCCAATCTGTACTGAGCGGATCGTATTTATAAAAAATGTTATTGACGCTACAACCATTGAAAAACAGGATAGGGTACTTTCCTTTATTATGAAAATTGCTGGTTGGGGCTGAACAATAACCGAAATTAAAGTCGAGTGTGTTCGACGATCCATGACCAGCGTAGCTAATCATGGAAACACCTTCATTCACCTCTTTAGAAATATCAATAGCTTCTACTTCGGTAACCGTTTTTTTAGAGATTGTTTTAACCTGTGCACCCATAAACTGATTTTCGGCAACCGGGCGAAGTTGCTCCATCAAGCTCTTTAAATAGAGAATTTCAGCTTTGTCATGACCGCCATTTAAATGCAATATTCGCTTTTGCCATTCATCAGGTACAGCTTGCTCAAACTCTTTTACTTTGGCCAGATAATTCAGTGCCTGCTGATTGGTTGTTACGTTGATTCTGCCACTGGAGATCGCCTGTACAAATTCAGGAAAGCCCGCCAATCCCATGGTTAACAATGCATCGGAACCCGGATATCCAAACGTTGGCACTAGGTCATCGGCTTCTGATATTTTCAACACATCTGGAAAACTAATCCCCCGCCCCAGCAAAAACAATTGCTTATCAGTCCCACCCGACAGCATAAAATCAGCAAAACGGCGAATCGCGATAGGACTCCGTTCGCCAAAATTAAACTGCTCGTAAATAGCCTTCGTTTCAATCACCAGCGGTTTATAGCTCCCTCCTGCTGCCGATAAACGGTAAGCAGCATATTGATTAGCTGACTCCAGCAGTGAACTGTGTGTAACAATTAGATAATTAGCCCCTTTAGGCTCAAGTACAGGAAAGTCAACAATTGAGGTAGCATTTACTTTCTTGATCTCATCACTAACAAACATTCGTTGTTGGGTGGCTGTATTAGGCACAACCAATTGCTTTGTTTGACTGGTTATTTTGGCAAGATTGTACTGATCGGTTATAATGTAGACAATGTGATCAGCGCTCAAATCACTAATCTGTACGACAGACTGATTCAGGTTATTAGGGCGCAAATTGAAATACTTACTTCGCTGACCATCTAGTGGAAAACTTTGTGGATAAACTACCTTCAAATAGGTCATTGAATACCAGTCGTAATTAGTCGCTTTCAATGTCTGCGTCTTCAATAAAACAGACTCATTGTTTATCGCATTTTCGGCCAGAGATAGGGTTATTTTTCGAGGGCTGAATGCGCCAACTACAACAGTATCTAATGGACTTTTTTCATCTAAAGCGTACCAGAGTTGGTGGTCATTGAGCGAGCGGCCATTTACCTGAAACTCTAAAATGGGCTGTAGTTCATCTGTATTGACTCGATTTTTGAATTTCAGGCTGAATCTGGCAACCGTGTCAGAGGTGATATATTTTCCTGTCCATCCCTCTCCTTCTTCAAAATAGCTTTGCTGTACAGAAGGCACTAACCCAATGGAATTATTGAATGAATATTGATCGGAGTAAACAGTAAGTTGTTCCTCCAGATGGTATTTCTCGAGAGCCTGATTCGTTGGTTTGAAAGGATAAGTCAGAATCCGTTTGCCTGGAGTTTGTCCAATCGTCAGAAAATAAAACGTTTCGTCGGAAAATAAACTGTGATAGGGATTGGCGCGAGAGGCATGATAGTAGACTAGACTGTCTTGTTCGCCCTTATTTTTTTCAGCGTAAAACTCAATAAAATCGGCAGAATCAAATCGCCCATCAGCCTCTCCGACTACTTCAATAGCCAGTTCACGCCCATGATGGAACAGTTGGAGATTTTGGGGATTGACCGTATCGACAGCAAAACCAGCACTTACTAGTTCGGCATAGCTGATGCGATAGATACCATTTTCAGTAATGCTGATCTTTGCATAGGACTGAGATGGAACGATCCATTCATTTCCATAACGTAATTGGGCCAGACTGCTATAGATAAGCAGAAACTGGAGAAGGAATAACACTAAAACTCTCAAGCACGGTAAGTATCTAAATATCCCATGCAAGGTACATTCAAACGATCACTATGCCAATAATGGCTTCACTACGTTACCATGCACATCGGTCAGGCGGTAACGTCGGCCCTGGCTCTTAAACGTTAGCTTTTCGTGATCCACGCCAAGCAAATGGAGAATTGTCGCCTGGAAATCATGAACATGAACAGGTTCCTTTATTACGTTATACCCAAAATCATCGGTTTCGCCATAGACCAATCCTTTTTTGACGCCAGCTCCAGCCATCCAGACCGAAAATGCTCGTGGGTGGTGATCGCGGCCGTAGTTATCGCGGGTGAGTTTTCCCTGCGAATAGGCTCCTCGTCCGAACTCTCCGCCCCAAATCACGAGCGTGTCGTCGAGTAGTCCACGCTGTTTCAAATCCATGATGAGTGCCGCCGAAGGTTGGTCAACGCTCTTTGCCTGGATTTTAATATCATTAGGCAAGTTTCCGTGCTGATCCCAACCCTGGTGGTATAACTGCACGAATTTCACATCTTTTTCAACGAGCTTTCTGGCTAGTAGACAATTGGCGGCAAACGTACCTGGCTTGCGACTATCTGGCCCGTACATATCGAAAATATAGTCTGGCTCCTTCGAAATATCGAGGGTTTCAGGAACAGATGTCTGCATGCGGTACGCCATTTCATACTGCGCCATCCGACTATTTATTTCGGGGTCCAGTACGTGCTTGAATTGTTCCTGATGCAGTTTACCCAGATAATCGAGCATACGCCGACGGCTGGATTTATCAATTCCCGGTGGATTATTGAGGTAGTAAACCGGATCTGGTCCAGACCGAAATACGACGCCCTGATGCACCGATGGCAGAAACCCATTGCTCCAGAGTTTAGCATACAACGGCTGGTCGCCATCGCGCCCTTTGGACAGAAGCACCACAAACGAAGGTAAATTCTGATTGTCAGAACCCAATCCATAGCTAACCCAGGAGCCTAATGAAGGACGTCCGGCTTGTTGGCTTCCCGTCTGAAAGAAGGTTACAGCCGGGTCGTGATTAATGGCTTCAGTATGTAAGGAGCGCACAAATGTTAGATCGCTGGCAATACTGGCCGTGTGCGGCAACAGTTCGCTAATCCACATTCGGCTGGGGCCGTATTGTGCAAATTTATACTTTGAGGCCGCTAACGGAAACCGACTCTGGCCCGCGCTCATGCCTGTCAGCCGTTGTCCATTCCGCACCGATGCAGGTAAATCCTGCCCCCACATAGCTTCGAGTTTCGGTTTGTAATCGAATAATTCTAACTGCGAAGGAGCACCACTCTGGAACAAATAAATCACCCGCTTCACTTTTGGCGGGAAGTGTGGTTTACCAACAGCGGGATTTTCTCCGGGCCCGGCAGCTCCAAACAAGTTGGTTGGATTCAAGAGTGAAGCCAGGGCAATGGTGCCTAAGCCCGCGCTAGCCTGACCCAGAAAATTCCGGCGGCTAAGCTGATCGTGTAATTGATCCTGAATATCCATAGCCTTTACCGTTTTATGATCGCTTCGTCGAAATTCATTATTGTACTTGTCACTACTGTCCAGGCAGCTAATTCGACCGGATTGAGTTTTTGATCAACCGGGTACTCGCCTACGGATAATAACTCTGCCGCCCGTTTCGGGTTCTGCTTAAAATCAGTCAGTTCCTCGGCGTAAAGCTGCTCCATAAGTGCAATTTCTTCGGGTCGGGCTGGGCGGCTGATTACGGCTTTGAAAATAGCCATTAGTCGCTCCTTTCCGACTGGTATGGCTGGCACTACGTGTTGCGCCAGTACACGCGCGGCTTCTACAAATTGCGGGTCGTTCAACGTAACAAGTGCCTGGAGCGGAGTACTCGTTTTCTGCCGTTTCACAATGCAGGTGTGTCGCTCGGCCGCATCGAAGTTGAGCATCATTGGTGCGGGAGATGATCGCTTCCAGATGGTGTACATCGACCGACGGTACAAACTATCGCCGTGATCCTGTTCGTATTTTACTGCATTTCGCGTAGCCAAAGCCTCCCAAATACCCGATGGCTGATAAGGCAGAACGCTTGGTCCACCTATTCGCTGAGTTAACAAACCGCTTGCTGCCAGAGCATTGTCACGTACTTGCTCAGCCGACATTCGGTAGCTTGGCCCACGTGTCAGGAACATATTTTCCGGATCGGTTTCTCGCGTTTTTTCGGGTACTGCCGATGCCTGTCGGTACGTTGCTGACATCACAATTAATTTGTGCATGGCCTTTGCATTCCAGGCATCGGGAGTTCCTTCCTCGCCACGGAATTTAACGGCCAGATAATCCAGCAACTCGGGATGGCTAGGCAAGGCGCCTTGATTACCAAAATCATCGCTGTTTTTAGCTAATCCCTGGCCGAAATATTGCTGCCACATTCGGTTTACCATAACGCGGCTAAACAAGGGATTTTTATCAGACAAAAGCCACTTCGCCAGACCAAGCCGATTCTTCGGCGTCTCCTCGTCCATTGGGTTCAGGCTATGCAAAACGGCGGGCGTCACCACTTCGGCAGGGGCATCGTAGGCACCCCGTTTCAGCAAATGCGTTTCGCGCGGCACCGGACGTTCCTGCATAATCATAAGCTGATCGGAGTTGGTATAGAGCATAAGTTGCTCTCCTCGCAATTTCATCGCTTTAGCGTAATCGGCCCGATAAACGGGGTCTTGATTTGTAATGTAGTAGGTATATAAGCCCGTTCGCTGAGTCGGTGTTCGGTTAGCAACAGGCGTTTTGAGGGCTATTGCCAATACATCAGGTTGACCCGCCAAAGCAGGCATTTCGAGCGGAGTCAGGCACCGCTTGTAGATGCGAAGCTCATCGACTGCAAAATCCTTGTAGAAATTATCGTGCATCCGACCTACATAAAAATTATGCTGTGCCCAGTGAGTCAGATTGCGACCATACACCATACTATGAATCAGATTATCGGCAATTACATTGGTGCGGACAGGTCGGCCATTTATGTATACAGTGATGCCTTTTGCCTGACCCGTTCCATCATAAGCAAACGCGACCTGAAACCATTGGTGAACAGGCACTTTATCAATCGTTTCAATATCAATGGCATTGGCGGGCCAAACGTGGCTAAAGGCTAACTTCAGTCGCCCATCGGCTAATAAATCAAGCTGATACCCACGCTGACCGTCCATTGGCCCAGTGGTTCGTCCCAGCAAGGTGAGCGCCATACCTGGTTTCGCCAGGTTAAACCAACTGCTAATAGTAAATGGCTCGTTTTGCTCAAAAGCACCAAACTTGCTCGGCAACTCGATATAACTATCACCGCCCAGGTATCGTGCTTTGCCAAAACGACCCGGCACCGAATAAGCTACTTTGTCGGGATCACCCCCTAACCGAGCGGGTAACGTATCATTGACCGTATTGGCAAACGCATTGCGGGGGTCTTTCCAGAGCTCTTCTTTCGTTTTTGGCTTTGGCGGCTCTTTCTTCTCGGCTACCTTAACCTCAGGCTTTTTAAGCTTGGCTTTGGCCTCTTCTTCTTTCTTTTTCTGGGCGTTCTCTAGCTTTCGCTTCTCATTCTGCGCTTTCACAAATGCGCTGATATCGGTCCGATCCGCTTCATCAAATGTATAATGCGCCAAAAGGCCAGAATCGATTGAACTTATTGAACGAGTCTTCGCCAGCCACTGCCCAAACCGTTGCTGATAATCGGGGCGATTTGGATTTAGTTTTTGTTCAAGCGGAGTAAGCTGGTCGCGAATAAATTTCAGTTTAGCATCTGTTTCGGGCTTTGTCAGCGTGATGGTCGGAGCTGCTTCACCATTGTACGGAATCTGGCCTCGCTCATTGTTGCTGTTGAAAAAGGCAAACAGCGAATAATAATCTTTCTGACTAATGGGGTCGTATTTATGATCATGGCAGCGAGCACACTCCACCGTTAGACCAAGCATCGCTTTTCCAAAGGTATTCGTCCGGTCGGCCACATATTCTACCCGGTATTCTTCGTCCACAATGCCACCTTCCTGACTTTGCTGATGGTTTCGGTTGAAGGCCGTAGCAATCAGTTTTTCCTTCCAGTCAGCCGAAGCTTTCAGATTGGGCAGTAAATCACCGGCTAATTGCCAGGTAATGAACCGGTCAAACGACAGGTTATGGTTATAAGCCCGAATAACCCAATCACGGTAGGGCCAGATCGTTCGGAGGCCGTCGTCCTGATAGCCATCCGTATCTGCATAGCGAGCCACATCGAGCCACTCAACTGCCTGTCGCTCACCATAATGAGGGCTTTTCAATAATCGGTTGACAACTTTCTCGTAGGCATTTGGGGACTTATCGGCCAGAAACGCATCGACTTCGGCAGGTGTTGGAGGAAGACCTGTCAAATCCAGACTAACCCTTCGTAATAAAGTTGTTTTATCAGCCTCAGGTGCGTGCGGCAACCCCTTGGCTTCCTGTTTGGCCAGAATAAATCGGTCAATGTCGTTTTTCACCCACTGCTCATCTTTCACCTTTGGAATATCCGGCAAGGTTGGTGCAATAAGCGACCAGTGTTCTTTGTACTCCGCCCCCTGCTCAACCCAACGAATAAGCATCGCTTTCTCTTCTGTCGTTAAGCTCAGATTGGATTTCGGCGTCGGCATCATTACGTCGGGGTCGGTGCTAATGATGCGATTTACCAGTTCACTCTTGGCCAGGTTACCCGGTACAATAGCCGTGTGACCACTTTTTGCCAATGCTTCATAGGCCCCTTCAGGCGTGTCTAACCGCAAACCTGCCTGTTGTTTGGCTTTATCGGGACCATGACACGCAAAGCAACGATCGGACAAGATCGGCTTGACGTGTAAATTGTAATCGACTTTTTCGGGAAGGTTTGATTCAACCGCAACAATCTCAGCTGGTTTTTCAACCGAACTGTGGCAGGCCGTCAACCAGACAGACGCGCCGAACAGACCAGCTGTTACGCTAAGAATAGTATATCGAAACCGTATGTCAGACCAGACGAGCATAGAATGAACCGCCGAGACGGAGGAACCGATTGATAATGAAATGATTTTACAAAAATAACGCCGAAACGCCCATAAAAATCATACTATATTTTCTCGTTGTCAGGCTATTTTGCTCATTCACTTTACTTCTTTGCTTCGCCCGATTTTGCTTCAGACGAGGTTGCTTTAGCCAACTCGGCAGCGGCTTTCTCACTAATACCGCCAATAACATCAAGAGTTGGCATGTTCTTTTTCAGATTGGCGATACCCTGTTCTGTTACTTTAGTTTGCCAGAGATAAACGGTTTTCAGGCTTTTCAAGTTCGTCAACTCGGCTAAACCGGCATCCGTTACCGCTGTTCCATAAAGATTCAGATATTCCAGATAATCTAATCCTTTAAGTTGCTTCAGTCCTGCATCGGTAACTTTTGTCTGTTCAAGGTGCAGCTTTTGAAGGTTCTTAAGCCTGGCTACCTGCGCCAGTGTCGCATCCGAAATTTCGGTATCGCCTAATTTCAGCCAGACAATCTGGTTACTCAGTTTAGGCAACAGTTGGGCCTGTGTATCATTGAATGTTTGGGCATTTACGGCGCTTACTTCCAACTGGTTTTGCTCTTTCGAGAGCGGTAAAACCAACAAACCCGCTTTCTTTAACTCACCAATAACTTTCGGATCGGCAGCGGCTACCTTCATTGTCAACACTGGCGACTCAGGAGCGGGGGGGCCGTCATTACGACCCGTAGCAACCTTCGCCCCGCCAGTTTCTAATGGACCGCCACCTCCCAAAGAGGCCAATACAGGGCGAATGGCATCGTTGACTTTCACTTCTGAGACTTTTTTGTCAAACGGTGCGCCCTGATCTATCCACCACGTTAGTAACGCAATCTGGCCTTCCTCCAATTGAGTTTTGCCTTTGGGAGGCATGTGATGTTCGTCGTCTTCAGGCAATAGGCATACTTTTATTAAATCACTAGTGGTTCCTTTTCCGGCTACAAATACAGGTCCATCCTCCGACCCTTTCTTAATCATATCGGGCGTATCTAACCGCAGACCCGCCTTCGATTTGCTGGCGTTATGGCATTGCACACAACGACTGTGGAGAATGGGGTTGACAATCTGCTGAAAAACCATCGCCTGATTAACGTCGGTGATTGGCTCCACTTTCAACTCCGGCAGTTTGTCTGGCACACCCGTAAGTGTTCTAATAGGCCCCGGCATGTATTGTGTGAGGTAGTCTGATCCATGCGTTAGGTTTCCACCCAAATGACCAGTTGACAACAACAAAATCAAGGCGATGCCCAATGCAGGCAGATACATGAGCTGTGAAAATGGAATAATCCGACCCAGATTTTCTGATTTGACAGCCCAGGCTAACCATGCAAAAACAGCCACCCCGATACCCTGCCATTGATGCGAGCTTAACGTATCGGTTTCATAACCGCCACCTTGCGATAGCATATACCCAAGCACACAAGCCATCGTAGCACTAACCGCCGACCAGAACAAAATCAGCGTAATTGTATGCGGACTAACTGAATTGCGTCGGGTCAACCGATCCAGTTCGAGAAGGCCGGCAATTAATAGGAAACCAATTGGTAAGTGAACAATGAGTGGATGAAAATGTCCCCAAAACAAAATCCAATCGGATGGTTGCGATGTGGACTGCACTAAAATCAGGTTATTCATAATCGGGCTACACTTAGGCTACTCGCTCTAATTTAATAGGATATGTTTTTTTAGATGCCCATTGAGCCACATAAATACTATCGTCACTATCGATCAGCACATCGTGCGGATGCAGAAACGTGCTAAGATTTCGGTCTTTGCGCTGTTCGCCAAGTTTGCCATTTTGATAAACAGGCTCCGTTCCTCCCGGCGTTGAAATAACCCGATCATTCTTATCTAAAATCGTAATATACCCGGAATCAGGGTAAGCATCGGACGTACTGCGGAATACGGCTCCGTAAATATTCTCGCCGTGAATGACTGGGCGACAGATGTACGACCCTGGCAAGGCAATCGTCGACAGATATTTCCCATCTAACGTAAAGCGTTTCAGCGCATTATGCCGACGGTCGGTAATTAAAAGAGTTGGATTAGCTGCTACGCGCCGATCAACCGTTATACCATGGCAGCAATCAAACGTATCGTTGGTTTCCCCCTTTCCGCCCCAATAGCGAATAAGTTTACCCGATTTATCAAACTGAGTCACGTAGTTTAGACCATAGCCATCCACTATGTAAATGTCGCCGTTAGCCGGATTAATAGCAGTTTCCGTCGGCCTGAACTGGGTTGGATAGTCATATTTCCCGGTTTCCTTCGGGTAGTCTATCTTCATCAATTCACGCCCTTTCAAGTCGGTTTTAATAACCTGATGGCGGTCGGTATCTGTAATTAATAAGTATTGGTCGTTACCTTCACCACCAAGCGTTAGCCCATGCCCGCCAGGGTAATCGTGCCCCCAGGTTTCGAGTAACTTACCTGACTTATCGTACACGAGAATATTATTTTTTGTCTCATTGGTCAGCAGAATGATCCGACCCTGGGCATCCTGAACCATCTCGTGACAGTCATTAACAGGGTTTTTACCAGCATCCAATACGCCCCAACCCGGCACTACGCGGTACCGAAATCCATTGTGCCCAAGTATGTCGGGTTCAATAATCTGTCTAGATGACTTAGCGGATAAACTGGCCGGAATCGCAAGACCAGCCGCTGTAATCAATGAAGTTTGCCGCACGAACGACCGGCGCGATAAGAAAGAAGCCATAGAGTATTGTAGCGTTTACCGAAAAAGGGAAGAGCAGGTTAACTTTACTGCAACTGGGTATACTTGATATAGCTAGCAAGATACTATTCTCGAACAGCATTTAGGTCAAACAGAAACGCGAAAGCCTGGTAGTCGAATACACAAATCGACTACCAGGCTTTCGCGTTTTCTAGCTTACTCGACCAGCTTAGTTCTGATCATTCTCATTCGTTGAGCCGCCAGGACCGCCATTACCCCGGCCTCGTCCCATACGACCCCGCATCGACTCAAATTTCGTGAACTGATCGGGGGTTAAAATCCCTTTTAGCTTACTTTTAAAGTCGTCTGCATTTGCGTTCAGCGCCTGATTTTTTGTCTTATTATCATCAGTGCCTTTTTGAATGGCATCCACTTTCTGTGCCCGCGCCAGTGTCAGATCATATACCTTTTTAGAGGTCGCATCATCCAGACCCAACTGTTTTGTCATTTGGTCTGTCATCCGTTGAGCCCTAGTAGCTGGATCGGCAGCCTGATATTGCTGCATACCCCGGCCTTTTCCTATGCGTTGACCTGTTTGAGTAGGAGCATCAGGAGTAGCGGTTTGCTGCGCTAAAAGTGGTAATGAGGACAGAGTGAGTAGCAGGCCACTCAAGGCAATTAATTTCTTAAACATGATCGTGCTTAGTTAATCCGATCATAAGACGACTGACATGACCAACGGTTTAAGAAACGTACTGAATTTAATTAGATCTTAATTGCTTAGGCAACTGTCAGAAGTTGGTTATCAACTGCGCAATTTGTTCCAATCCATTAGCATCAACCTCACTAAAATCGTTCAATTGATCGCTGTCTACGTCCAGTACCATAGTCACGTTGCCACTACGATCGAACACGGGTACAACGATTTCTGATTTGGACGCCGAACTACAGGCGATATGACCGGGGAATTGCTCAACGTCGGGCACAAGGATGGTTTCTCTGCGGGTGTAGGAAGCCCCACAAACACCCTTGCCAAATGCAATACGTGTACAGGCGATTGGCCCCTGAAACGGCCCTAAAACTAATTGGTTGTCTTTTTTGAGATAGAAGCCTACCCAGAAAAATCCAAAGGCTTCTTTCAAGGCAGCAGCAATATTGGCCAAATTGGCAACGAGATCTGGTTCGCCTTCAACGAGTGCGGCTATTTGGGGAATCAAGCTATCGTAAATAGCCTGGCGGTTTGCTGTCTGGGGAATACTAAGTGTTTCAGCCATTTTTTGTCATGCTGACGAAGGAAGCATCTTCGGTAGTTTGAATATACTGCCTCACCCGAAGATGCTTCCTTCGTCAGCATGACAAAAACTAATTCCGCGTGAAAAACTGAATTAGTACAATGCTTACGGTAGTAAATAACGTACTGGCGGCAACTCGAATAAGGGTAGGAATAATCAGTGCCAGGCTACTGGCTTCAATGAAAAATAAGGCGGTATGGTGAACCAAGGCCAGCACAAATACATACCTAAAAAATGCCCCTGTCCCCAACTCTTTCAGTGAAAACTCAATTCTCGACTCCAGCCCCGGCACATCAATTTGCGCCCGTACAATCAATGGACGACAATACGCCATCAATACTGTAGCAGCAGCATGCATACCAAGGGTATTATAGAATGTATCTATGGTAATGCCCGTTATAAATGCAATAATTAATAGCCAGGTAAGGCTGGTTTCGTTTGGCAAAAGCAGGATACAGGCGATATAGACAAAGCAGAAGGCGTAATCGAATAGCACCAGATTCCGCACCAGCAAAATTTGCAGAATGAGATACAGCAGGAACAGGAATACAGCGGATACGATTTCGCGAAAAGTCATTTTTAATAGTCGATTGTCGATAGTCGCCCGTCATCAGAAGCCACATACGCTTGACTGATGGCACCAACTTATGACTTATTTTTCTGTTTCAACCTGTTTTTCTAACTGGTCCTGTTCGGCCTGCAATCGATTTTCTACGATATACACGAATGATAGACTACTAAAATTCGTGGCCAGATCGAGCGTAAGATCATGAAATACCTGATTCGGCTGAACACCAATTGATCGGACACGACCAACCAAAATACCAGGCGGGAACGTAGAGTTACGCTCCGAGGTCACAACAGAATCTCCCTTACTGACAGGTTTTGTCAGCGAAATGTCATTTAGCTTAATTAGGTGTGGGTCGACGCCATCCCATTTAGCCGTTCCAATTTCGCCAGCCTTCACTAATTGGGAGGAAACCAAATATTCTGAATGCAGAATAGATGTGATAACCGAAAAACGTCGGTTGCAAATTTTCACTTTACCAACAACACCCGTCGGCGAAATAACCCCCATACCCGGCCGTATACCGTCATCCGTACCTTTATCAATCGTGATATAGTTATTGGCAAACTGCGTGGTATTATTAACCACTTTTGCCACTACAAACTTAAATCGATCGGCAAAGGCCGAATCAGCCTGGTACTCAGCGGGAGCGACTGGTTTGCTTTGAAGCAGTTGAGTCAATCGGGCGTTGAGTCGTTGATTTTCCAGCGCCAAATCGGCATTAACCTGACGGAGATTAGCGTACTGATTAGCTGCGTTCGACCAGGCCAGTACCTGGGCCGCGTACCGGTTTGAGGTGTTGAAGAAGGTAACACCCCAATAATTGCTGGTGTTGATGATGAAGTAAAAACAAAGTACTTCCAGCAACACAAACAAAATGAAGTTCCGGCTTCGGACAAAAAAATCAACTAACTCTCCCATAGGAAACTATATAGCCTGGATATCTATGTCTGAGTGTAGATGGGTTACACACGGATATAGACATCCAGGCTACACAAAAGTACTTTAACTAATCAATACAGACCGGTACATTTCCAGGTTCTTGATTACTTCACCTGTACCTTTTACAACGGCTTTGAGCGGATCATCGGCAACGTGAATCGGCAATTTGGTTTTAGCACCCAGCCGCTTATCGAGACCATGTAGCAAAGCGCCACCACCCGTCAGGTGGATACCGTTGGTATAAATATCGGCCGATAATTCCGGTGGCGAAATTTCGAGGGCTTTCATGGTAGCCTCTTCAATTTTCGAAATGGATTTATCCAGCGCGTACGCAATTTCACTGTAGGTAACCTTAATTTCCTTGGGAATACCAGTCATCAAATCACGACCCCGGATTTCGTAATCAGCTGGAGGGTTGTCGAGTTCTGGCAGAGCTGATCCAACTTCCATTTTGATTTGTTCGGCCGAGCGTTCGCCAATGAGCAGGTTGTGCTCCCGACGCATGTAATCCACAATGTCGCGGGTAAATACGTCGCCCGCAATACGAATCGACTGTTCGCAGACAATCCCCGACAGAGCAATTACCGCAATTTCGGTTGTACCTCCCCCGATGTCCACGATCATAGTTCCGTTAGGTTGCGTAATATCAATGCCGATACCAATGGCTGCTGCAATAGGTTCGTGCACCATATAGACTTCCTTAGCTCCGGCATGTTCGGCAGAATCCTTAACGGCCCGCTTCTCCACTTCGGTAATACCTGATGGAATACAAATAACCATCCGGTGCGAAGGCGAAAACAGCTTACTGCCGGTATCTATCATTTTAATCATCCCCCGAATCATCAGTTCGGCGGCTGTAAAGTCGGCAATTACGCCGTCTTTCAACGGGCGGATAGTCTTGATATTTTCATTGGTCTTTTCGTGCATTTGCATGGCCTTATGACCAATGGCCAGCACTTTACCGCTGACTTTGTCCATTGCAATAATCGAAGGCTCATCCACCACAATCCGATCCTTGTGAATAATCAAGGTATTCGCCGTGCCCAGGTCAATAGCAATGTCGCTGGTTAAAAAATTGAAAAGTCCCATTATAGGTTGACGCAGAACGCCTTATTACAAATACTGTTTTATTGAAAAGTGTGCAAAAATATAGATTATTCAAGAGAATGTCTTCAATGAATTTTGGATAATGCAAAATGAATAATGGGAAAAGTGCTCCAATAGCTCCTATCCCCTTTTTGTAGTATTCATTCTTCATTATACATTACTTTTGCATCATTATGGGAATTCGTTCAATTGTCAGTAAGCCTTTAGCCAAGTGGGTAGTCGAGCGTCAGCAAAACTGGATGTATCAGCCTGCCGAGGCTCAACAACGTTGGTTTCGGCAGTTGATCGACGGCGGACGTAACACCGTTTTTGGTCAGGACCATAAATTTAAGGACATTCAAACAATCGGAGAATTTAGACAGGCCGTGCCTGTTCGCGACTACGAAGACCTGAAGCCGTACATCGAGCAAATTTTGCACGGCGAAAGTGACGTACTCTGGAAGGGAAAGCCGCTCTATTTTGCAAAAACCTCTGGAACAACTTCAGGAGTCAAATACATTCCAATTTCCCACGAGTCGATTCCGAACCACATCAACTCAGCCCGTGATGCGCTGTTGAACTACGTCAACGAGACAGGCAAAAGCGCCTTTCTGGATAAGAAACTCATTTTCCTGTCGGGCAGCCCTGAACTCACCCAGAAAGAGGGAATCAACATCGGTCGGTTATCAGGTATTGTCAATCACCATGTTCCGGCTTATTTACGCACCAATCAGTTGCCCAGTTATGAAACCAACGTCATTGACGATTGGGAAACCAAGCTGGAAAAAGTTATCTACGAAACAATTACCCAACCTATGTCTTTGATCTCAGGGATTCCGCCCTGGGTACAAATGTATTTCGACCGTATTCAGGAGCGAACGGGTAAATTGATCAAAGATGTCTTCCCCGATTTTTCGCTGTTTGTCTATGGGGGTGTAAACTTCGAACCCTATCGCGCCAAACTATTTGAGAGCATCGGCAAGCGTATCGACTCGATTGAGACATACCCAGCCTCTGAAGGCTTCATTGCGTTTCAGGACAGTCAGACCGAAGAAGGTTTATTAATGCTTCTAGACAGCGGTATCTTCTTTGAATTCATTGCCGCCGACGAGTATTTCACCGAAAACCCACGTCGACTGACTATTGACGAAGTGGAGTTAGGCAAAAACTACGCGGTTATTATCAACAACAACGCTGGTTTATGGGGCTATTCTCTGGGCGATACGGTTAAATTCGTATCGCGGGAGCCGTACCGATTACTGGTAACGGGTCGGATCAAGCACTTCATATCGGCCTTTGGCGAACACGTTATTGGCGAAGAAGTTGAAAAGGCACTGAAAGGTGCCATGGAAAAACACCCTGAAACCGAGGTTGTTGAATTTACGGTGGCACCAATGGTTAGCCCGAAAGAAGGGTTACCCTATCACGAATGGCTGGTTGAATTTGCCACGCCCCCAAACGATCCGGTCGCCTTTGCCCAGGATGTAGACAACCGCCTGACGAAACTAAACGTATATTACGACGACCTCATTACCGGCTCCATCTTGCAACCGCTAAAATTAACGGGCTTGCCACGCGGTGCCTTTCAACGATACATGAAATCGCAGGGGAAATTGGGTGGTCAGAACAAGGTGCCTCGTTTGGCAAATGATCGGAAGATTGCGGATGGATTATTGGGAATAGGTGAAACTGTTTAGAGAATAGATCATATACGTTTTACGTCATCCGTGCCCTCGAAGAAGAACTAGCAGTGAAAGTCAATTTTGACTTGGTAAAAACTACATGACCGAATCTAAAAAACGCCATATCGCCATCCTCGGCTCGACCGGCTCCATTGGAACCCAGGCCGTCGATGTGATTAAGGCCCACCCCGACCAGTTTCAGGTTGAGGTACTGACAACGAACAACAACGCCGAATTACTCATTCAGCAAGCTGTTGAGTTGAAACCTAACGTCGTTGTCATCTGTAATAAAGACCGCTACGATCAGGTTTTCTCCGCTCTTGATCCGCTCGATATCAAGGTCTACGCTGGCGCCAAGTCGATTGCGTCCGTTGTTCAGATGGATACGATTGATATGGTGCTGACGGCTATGGTAGGTTACGCAGGCTTGTTGCCAACCATTAAGGCCATTGAAGCGGGGAAATCTATAGCGCTGGCGAACAAGGAAACGTTGGTTGTCGCGGGTGAACTCATTACCCAGTTGGCCGCTCAGAAAGCGGTGAATATTTATCCCGTCGATTCTGAGCACTCGGCTATTTTTCAGTGTCTGGTAGGAGAGTTTCATAACCCCATTGAAAAAATTATCCTGACGGCATCGGGTGGGCCATTTCGAGGGAAATCGCGGGAATTTTTGTCGACTGTTACGAAGGCGCAGGCGCTTAAGCACCCAAACTGGACAATGGGTGCCAAAATCACCATCGACTCGGCCACACTCATGAACAAGGGGCTTGAAGTTATCGAAGCCAAGTGGTTGTTTGGCCTTCGTTCCAATCAAATCGATGTTATTGTTCACCCACAAAGCATCATCCATTCTCTTGTGCAGTTTGAGGACGGAAGCCTTAAGGCGCAGATGGGTTTGCCTGACATGCGGCTCCCAATTCAGTTCGCTCTAGGGTACCCCAACCGGTTGAAATCGGATTTTCCACGGTTTAACTTCATGGATTATTCATCCCTCACATTTGAGCAGCCCGATCGGGAAACGTTTCGTAATTTACAACTCGCTTTCGATGCACTCGACAAAGGGGGCAATGCAGCTTGTATTATCAACGCAGCCAATGAAGTGGCAGTAGAGGCCTTTCTTCACGATCAAATTGGGTTTCTGGAAATCTCGGAGCTTATCGAAAGCTGTTTAGCTAAAGCGACTTTTATTCAACATCCAACTTACGACGACTATGTCAGCACAGATGAGGAAACCCGTCGACTGGCTAGAGAACGAATTAAAAGTTTGGTTTAGCTGTTTATATTATATCGTCTGTCCACAACGTTTTTATCGTCACGATGACCTGAAATAGTAGTTTGATGTTAGTGCGCTATTGACTACACAAGCTTACACTAACCAAATTCCAGTTGTTAAATAACCTTAAAAATTAGTCTTATCTCGGTTCTGAATACATGGAAATTTTAGTAATGGCAGGACAGCTCATTCTGGGCTTGTCTATTCTAGTTGGGTTACACGAGTTAGGCCATCTGCTGGCAGCTAAAGCTTTTGGCATGCGGGTAGAGCAATATTTTATCGGTTTCCCGCCCAAGGTCTGGAGTATTAAACGAGGAGAAACAGAATACGGTGTTGGTGCCATTCCGCTGGGTGGATTTGTAAAGATTTCGGGAATGATCGACGAATCACTCGATACGTCCCATACCGATACTGAACCTCAGCCTTATGAATTCCGGTCCAAACCAGCCTGGCAGCGTTTGATTGTGATGCTGGGTGGCATTATTGTTAATGTTATTGTCGGCATCTTGATTTTCGTGATTCTGGCTTACAAAAATGGCAATACCTATCTGGCGGCTAAAGACGCTAAATACGGTATTGTAGCTTACGATCTTGCTAAAAGCATTGGGCTACAAACGGGCGATAAAATCATTAAAGTCAACGGAAAAGAAATCACTGATTTCAACGAAATCCGCAGTTCTGATGTGTTTTTAGGTAATAATAGTTCGTATACTATCGAACGAAACGGTAAACAGATGGACATCTATATCCCGAATAATTTCGTGGATAAACTAGCTGATAAGAAAGCAGCGGGGCAATTTATTGAGCCAATTGAACCGTTCAAAGTTGCCGAGTTAGCGCCAGGTCAACCCGCAACAAAAGCAGGTCTTAAAGCAGGCGATGTTATTACCAGTGCCAATGGAAAACCTATCCGGTTTTATCATGAATTCACGGAAATCGTAAAGCCACTTAAAGCCAAGCCCTTAACACTTATTGTCAATCGCAATGGTAACCCTGTTACGCTCACGATGACCACGACGCCTGATGGCACCATCGGTTTCTATCCTGAATTATTGTTGCCTATAACTACGCAGGAGTACACGTTTGGTGAAGCCTTAAGTGTTGGTACTGAAAAGGCGTTTCAGGTTGTATTTGACAACATAAAAGGCTTCGGCAAGATTTTTCGGGGTGAAGTCTCCGCATCTAAAGCACTGAGCGGCCCGATTGGAATCGCCCAAAACCTGTTCGGTGGAATCTGGCGCTGGGATCGTTTCTGGACGGTTACAGGCTTACTTTCTATGGCGCTTGCGTTTATGAATGCACTACCCATTCCAGCTCTTGATGGTGGTCATGCCACTATTCTTAGCTATGAAATTATTTCAGGCCGCAAACCTTCCGACCGCTTTCTGGAAGGTGCGCAAAAGGTAGGTATGGTTCTACTACTCGGTCTGATGGCCTTCGCCATTTTTAATGATGTTTTCAAGGCTGTTTTTTAATTAATTAAACACAGAGAACACAGAGTTTCTCCACGGAGATCACGGAGCTTTGTGTTCTCTGTGTTAAAACCCTGTATTCTCTGTGTTCAAGCAATTAATTTGCGGTCTATTACTAATTAGCCTGACTGCCAGTCGCCCAGCGCATGATTTTCATGCTAGTGTTACACAAATGCAGTACAACGCGAAAGAGCGAACCTTCGAAATTAGTATTCGAATCTTTACGGACGATTTTGAGAAAGGGCTTTCGGCAGCTTCGAACACAAAAATTAACCTGGACGGACCGGGTGATAAAAATGATCCGTTAATCGAAAAATATATACAGGCCCATTTTTCATACGTAAATCCGCAGAAGCAAACCAAAACGATCAAATACGTTGGGCATGAAGTTGAAGCCGATGCCAACTGGCTTTACCTCGAAATGCCTTATACAGAACCATTTCGAGGTGGGTTATTAAAGCAAAACGCGCTAATGGAGCTATTTGAAGACCAGGTTAATATGGTTAATATCCAATATCAGGGTCAGAAAAAAACGTTTGTTTTTCGTAAAAATCAGCCTATCCAGGACATTTCGTTCGATTAATAAATTTCTAAGCCATCACGCTCCCTAATTAGTTAGTTTTGTAATAGTAACGATTGTCGTGCCAATTCGTCATAAGTGCATGATTGGCACGGCCCTTGCAACTACCTCATTTCCCTTGCCTTTCCTGATTTATTAGGAACCAACCCATTATTGAATGCTGCCAGACTGGCAGTGTGTGTATGAATTTAGAAAGAGAATTTGCGACCCGTTTGATGTTGGCCGATTTTGATTCGGATAATTTAGAAATTGTTCCTCTCGGTTCGCCAGAAGGATTAGATGAAGACTATGAATTACCGGCAAACCTTCCCATTTTGCCGGTTCGCAATACAGTTTTATTCCCAGGTATGGTAATTCCCGTCACAGTAGGGCGGGCAAAATCAATCCGCCTAGTAAAAAAAGCATATAAAGGCAATCGGATTATTGGTGTAACAGCTCAGCTAAATCAGCAGAAAGATGAACCTACGGCCGATGATCTTTACCGCTTCGGAACAGTAGCTTATATTATCAAGATGATTACCCTCCCCGATGGTAATATCACTATTATCATCCAGGGGAAGAAACGGTTTGAAATCCAGCAAATCACACAGGATGAGCCCTTTATAACAGCCCAAGTTCGTCAGATTGATGATGTTTTCCCTAGTGTAAATACCAATAAAAAAGAAGGGAAAGCAATGCTGCAATCGCTAAAAGATGCAGCCTATAAAACGCTGCGACTTAATCCAGAGATTCCACAAGAGGCCCGTATTGCACTTGATAATATTGAGAGTCCTACGTTTTTGCTGCACTTCCTGTCGTCGAATCTAAATGCTGATGTAGCTGATAAACAACGGCTTCTAGAACTAACTGATGGGAATCAGCAGGCGAGTCTGCTGTTAGAATACATGCTCCGTGAGGTGCAATTACTTGAGTTGAAACGCGAGATTCAGTCTAAAGCCTCATCAGATCTTGATCAGCAGCAACGCGACTATTATCTGCGCCAGCAGATGAAAGTTCTGCAGGATGAGTTGGGGATCGATAATCCCGACCGTGAGATTGACGAACTGCGGATGAAGGCCGACCGAAAGAAATGGTCGCCGGAAGTGCGCGGCCATTTCGATAAAGAATTAAACAAATTACAACGTATTAACCCGATGGCTCCGGAATATCCGGTGACGATGAATTACGTTGAGTTAATGGTTGACTTACCCTGGAACGAGTACACTAAAGATAATTTCGATCTTAAACGTGCACAGAAAATCCTAGACAGCGACCATTTCGGATTGGAAAAAGTTAAAGAACGGATTATCGAATACCTCGCCGTTCTTAAACTTAAAAACGATATGAAAGCCCCGATCCTTTGCCTCTATGGCCCTCCAGGCGTAGGTAAAACTTCGTTGGGCAAGTCGGTTGCAAAGGCACTAGGTCGGAAATATAGTCGTATGGCATTGGGTGGTGTTCACGATGAAGCCGAAATTCGGGGACATCGTAAAACGTACATTGGCGCCATGCCAGGCAAAATCATCCAGAATATCCGGAAATGCGGTACGGCTAATCCCGTCTTTATTCTAGATGAAATTGACAAAGTAAGCTCCGATTTCCGGGGTGATCCATCATCGGCCCTTCTCGAAGTACTTGATCCTGAGCAGAACTCGACGTTCATGGACAATTACCTCGAAACGGAGTTTGATCTTTCACGGGTGTTGTTTATTGCTACCGCCAACTCGCTTGACACCATCCACCCTGCCCTGCGCGACCGAATGGAGATTATCGACATTGCAGGCTACACCGTTGAGGAGAAAGTCCAGATTGCTAAAAAGTATCTGATTCCGAAGCAACGTAAAGATCATGGGCTGAAACCCAAAGATCTGGTGATTGAAGATAAAGCTATTCTACGCATCATTGAAGGCTATACCCGCGAATCGGGTGTGCGGAATCTGGAGCAGAAAATTGGGGCTTTGGTACGTAAAATAGCCAAATCCATTGCGATGGAGGAGGAATATAACCATACCGTCAAGGCCACTGATATTTCTAAAATGCTTGGCGCTGAGATTTTCGATAAGGAGCTCTATGCCGACGACGATATTGCCGGTATTGTAACGGGTTTAGCCTGGACACAGGTTGGGGGAGAAATTCTGCTTATTGAATCAAGCCTGAGTCGTGGAAAAGGTGTGCTTACCCTATCTGGGCAACTAGGCGATGTTATGAAGGAATCGGCAATTACAGCCCTCTCCTATCTGAAAGCCCATGCTGATGATCTAGGTATCGACTATCGAGTCTTCAGTCACTATGATCTCCATATCCATATTCCTGCTGGGGCTGTACCAAAAGACGGTCCATCGGCAGGGATTACGATGCTGACCTCAATGACCTCGATCTATACTCAGCGTAAGGTTAAGCCTTATTTAGCGATGACGGGCGAGGTGACACTTCGGGGCAAAGTATTACCCGTAGGCGGTATCAAAGAAAAGATTCTGGCGGCCAACCGAGCAGGCATTAAAGAAATTATTCTTTGCTCAAAAAATCGGAAAGACATTGAGGAGATCAATCAGTCTTATATTAAAGATCTGACTTTCCACTACGCTGATACCGTAGACCAAGTGCTAAACATTGCGCTATTACCTGGTCAGGTTGGTAAGCCAATGAAATTCGTGCTGCCCGAAGAAAAAGAGCACCGCGAGGTCGAGAAAGTGTATTAAGCCGATGTATGTATGGTGTATAATATAAGATGTATGCTGCAAGCAAAGCCAATCTATATCATACACCATACATCTTATACCACACATCCCTTCCGTGCTTGACTTTCAAAAACTCTCCGCTACGTATCAGCAGGCATTGCTTCGGCAAGTAGTGCCGTTCTGGCTTAAACACAGTCGAGATGAACAGTTCGGCGGATATTTTGATTTGTTATCAGCAACAGGCGATGTAATCGAAGGCGATAAATCTGTTATACAGCAAGCCCAACAAGCCTGGTCTTTTGCCTGGCTCTATAATACGCTCGATGGTCAGTCCACCTGGCTCGAACACGCTCGACACGGTGCTACGTTCTTAAGCCAATTTGCTCATACTGATACGCTTTCCTGTTACGCCCAACTCGACCGATTAGGCCGACCTGTAACGCCCGCCACTGAAATTATTACTGATTGTTCAGTAATAATGGCCTATGCACAACTCCATCGCGCAACCGGTGATGATGAGTGGGCCATGTTGGCCAAACAACTATTCACAGATCTGCAAGAGCGACGCAACGCGGTTCGAACAGAACAAGCGGTAGGGCTTGGCGGCTTTCGGCAAATCCAGCATTTGAGTGAACCTGTTGCTCTGCTTAAAACGCTGCTTGAAATCCAGGCTCTTTTGGATGAAGAAACCTGGAAACAAGCCACAGACAGTGTTGTCCAGGAATTACTGAACGAGTTCGTTGATCGTCGAACAGATGTACTCCGGGAGTTTGTTTTACCAGAAGGCTCGTTTATAAACACACCCGAAGGCCGGCGCATCAATGTAGGACTGACCTTCCAGACTGCCAGTTATCTCCTTGATTTCTCCGCAGAAAGCGGTCAGACTAAAACAAGCCCATTCAGTAATGCAAATCGCAAACTGGCAACGCAGGTTACCAGCTGGTGCTTACGTCTTTGCGAGCAAGCATGGGATGAAATGGCAGGGGGACTGAATCAGTACGTTGACATTAAACAACAACCGCTTCTCTTTCCCGATTGGCAACAGAAATGGGCTTGGGTACAGGTCGAAGCATTGGCCGCTTTGGTGAAAAGTTATTTCTACACTCGCCAGCCTGACTGCCTCAAGTGGTTTAAACGTATCCACGACTATACTTTTCATAACTTCCCCGATGCTAAACAGAGTGGGTGGCATTTAGTAATAGATCAACATGGCCAACCTCTGTTATCAGCTAAATCCCTTACCTCGGTCGGATGTTTTTCGCTCATTCGCTGCTTGGCAGAAACAGCGCAATTGTTGACGAAATGTGAGCAGGTTAAATCGAAACCGACAGGTATCCGCACGCTTTATTGAAGCTGTAAAATAGCCAGATCAAGATTGTTGGCTTCCGCTACCAGAAAGTTAATGGTCGAAGTTAGGTCGGGGAAAGCATCGACAGGAAATATATGGTTCCCAGCCTTAATGAACTTTGAGACAATCGTCTTTTGCTGAGTAGTATGGATGGCGTCGAGCTGATAAAGATCAATCGTTAGTTGACAATCGATTCTCGTAGATACGTTGATGCGTAATGGGGCAGTCTGTTCATAACTAAAACTCGTAATCACCTTTTCAGCAACAGACTTACCTGCTATTGCAAGTTTGATCTGCTTCACTAAAAGTGAAATAACAGGAGCCAGGCCATCTACAAAAAGAATCGCCGGATTTTGACTTAAAAAACTAGCTTTAAGCATTGTATTCGTCGCAGCATCAACACCCCGTCCAAATGCGACTACATCAAAATCAATTGCATTGAAATCCTGACTAGCTTGCTCAATAACGCTGGTCGCTTTTACAACGAAGCCTTCGTTTATTAAAGCTGATGCCAGATTGGTCAGCACGCTTGGATTACGACCGATAAGTAATATCTTTTTATCCATTCTTTTGTGGTGGGTAGAGGCTGTTTGTCCTTTCGACATCAGGAGAAATCTCAAGCTTGATTAATAAAAAACGTTGAGATTTCTCCTGATGTCGAAAGGACAAAAAATACAGTCATCGTTCGGAAAAGATAACCATGCGGCAACCAAACTACTTCACGATCAACTCATTTTTTAGCTTGAGCAAAACCCTCAATAGCACCACGTACATTCCCAAATTTCGCCAGTAACGCTTCAGCTTCGTCCCGACCAACGCCAATTTCGCTCATGACCATTTTGGCTGCCCGATCCTGTAGTTTAATATTCGTCAGTTGCATATCGACCATTTTATTCCCCTTCACCCGGCCTAATTGAATCATCACCGATGTTGAAATCATATTTAGGGCTAGCTTCTGAGCAGTTCCGGCTTTCATACGAGTACTTCCCGTTACAAATTCTGGTCCCGTAACGACTTCGACAGGAAATTCAGCCGCCTGTGCCACCGCTGAACCCTCGTTGCAAACAATGCAACCTGTCAAGAGGCCAGCTTTCCGGGCTTCCTGCAAGCCACCAATAACATAGGGGGTTCGCCCTGAGGCTGCAATACCAATAACGGTATCCTGCTCATCGGGTTGATAAGGTGCAATGTCTTTCCAGGCTTGTTCGGCATCGTCTTCTGCAAATTCCACGGCTTTGCGGATGGCGCCATCGCCCCCGGCCATCAGACCGATTACTAAGTCGGAAGGAACACCGTAAGTTGGTGGGCACTCTGACGCATCGACAACGCCAAGCCGACCGCTGGTGCCTGCGCCGATATAAATTAGCCGCCCACCCTGTTTCATCCGTTTGACGATTTCCGTTACTAGCGCTTCAATCTGCGGAATTGCTTTCTCAACGGCAAGCGGTACCGTCTTATCTTCCTTATTAATATTTGTCAGCAAGTCATGAACCGACATTTGCTCGAGATGGTCGTAGTGCGAAGCTGTTTCAGTTGTCATACCTCAAAAGTAATAGGTACCCATTTTAACTAACAAATAATCCGATTTTTCTTGTCTTTCATAAAAACATAACTTTTCTTTACAGCGTTATTACACCATCAGCGAAATTTCGCTAATTGTTAAGTATGATTGCCGAACAACCAACGACCGAACTAAACCGATTTAGTCGCACCCTAACGCAGGAAATCAGTAACCCAGCTGCTAAAGCCATGCTTTATGGAGTGGGCCTGACTGAAGACGACATGCAGAAACCCCAGATTGGCATTGCCAGTACGGGTTATGAAGGTAACACATGCAACATGCACCTGAATGGACTTTCTGTCTATGTAAAGCAGGGCATACAGGCGAATGGACTGGTAGGGTTAATTTTCAATACAATCGGTGTATCCGATGGTATGACGAACGGTAACGATGGTATGCGCTACTCGTTACCCAGTCGTGATTTAATTGCAGACTCTATCGAATCGGTTGTGTCGGCGCAGTGGTACGATGGTGTTGTGACAGTTGTTGGTTGCGATAAAAATATGCCCGGTGCGCTGATGGCTATGGCTCGCCTTGATCGACCAGGTATCATGGTGTATGGTGGCACGATTCGTTCGGGACATTATAAAGGACAGAAGCTAGACATCGTTTCGGCTTTTGAAGCACTTGGCAAAAAATACGCGAATAACATCTCCGACGAGGATTACGAGGGCGTTATCAAAAATGCGATTCCAGGGGCAGGAGCCTGTGGAGGTATGTATACGGCCAATACGATGGCTAGCAGCATCGAAGCGATGGGATTGAGCCTGCCTTTCAGCAGCACCTATCCAGCTACGCACGAAGGCAAGCAGGAAGAATGTAAAAAAATTGGGGCGGCTATGCGATTGTTGCTTGAACGTAACATCACACCTGCGGATATCATTAGCCGTAAATCACTCGAAAATGCCCTGACCATCGTTATGGCACTCGGTGGGTCAACCAATGCCGTGTTACACTATCTGGCTATTGCGCGGGCGGCTGGCATTCAGCTGACTCTCGACGAAATTCAGGCAATCAGTGACCGCACTCCTCTACTCGCCGATCTGAAACCAAGTGGTAAATACTACATGGAGGATATGCTCGCGATTGGGGGCGTTCCGGCCGTAACGAAATATTTGTACCAGAATGGATTCATTCATGGCGAGTGTATGACGGTAACAGGCAAAACTGTGGCCGAAAATCTGGAAGAAGCGCCTGATTTAAATTTTGAGACACAGAAGATTGTGTTTCCGCTAAGCCAGCCAATTAAGGCAACCGGCCATATTCAGATTCTACGGGGTAACCTGTCCCCAACGGGTGCTGTTGCTAAGATTACCGGCAAGGAAGGCCTAAAGTTCGCAGGTGTTGCCAAGGTATTCGAGCATGAAGGTGACATTATCGATGCCCTCTCGAAAGGTGAAATCTTACCGGGTCAGGTACTTGTGATCCGAAACGCCGGACCTAAAGGTGGCCCCGGTATGAGTGAAATGTTGAAGCCAACTTCAGCCATCATGGGCGCTGGCCTTGGCGATAAAGTGGCACTTATTACTGATGGCCGTTTCTCGGGTGGCACCCACGGTTTTGTAGTAGGTCACGTTACACCCGAAGCCTTTGAAGGCGGTCCAATTGCGCTAGTTCACGACGGCGACCATATCACAATCGACGCCACCACTCGCGAACTTATACTGCACATTTCGGATGAAGAAATGGCACAACGTAAAAGTGAATGGCAACAACCAGCTCCTTTGTTTACCAAAGGTGTGTTGGGTAAATACATTCGGAATGTAAAGTCTGCCAGTGAAGGCTGCGTAACGGATGAAGCCTAATAGAGACCAATAAAGTACAGTATACCAACAAGCTGAATACGACCTTAAACCGAACACACGTCATGGAAGCAATCGCCAGCGTTATCCCGGAGACCATCGAGAAACAAGAGGCTCCTGCCTACATCAACGGGTCACACGCCTTGATGAAAGCCCTGTTAGCCGAAGGCGTAGATACCATTTTCGGCTACCCTGGTGGAGCCATTATGCCTGTCTACGATGCCCTTTTTGACTATCAGGAGCAACTTAACCACATTCTGGTCCGGCATGAGCAGGGTGCTGGTCATGCCGCCGAAGGTTACGCTCGCGTGTCGGGTCGGGCCGGAGTTTGTTTGGTCACATCAGGTCCAGGAGCAACCAATCTGGTTACGGCCATTGCCGACGCGCTTATCGACTCCACACCAATGGTCTGCATTGTGGGTCAGGTCGCCAAAAAACTGTTGGGGACAGATGCTTTTCAGGAGGCTGATGTCATGGGTGTAACGATGCCCATTACCAAGTGGAATTACCAGATTACGGATGCCAACGAAGTACCAGAAATAATCTCAAAGGCTTTCTATATTGCACAATCGGGACGTCCGGGGCCCGTATTGATTGATATTACCAAAAGTGCACAATTGGAATTAATGACAAAGCCATTTGTGTATGAGAAGTGCCAGACCCTCATCAGCTATCGCCCACGTCTGGTACCGAAGCAGGAGCAAGTCGAAGCAGCAGCTAACTTAATTAACTCAGCCAAACGACCCTACATATTGGTTGGACATGGCGTTCAGATTGCCAGAGCTGAAGATGAACTCAAAGTTTTTGTCGAAAAAACGGGCATTCCAGTTGCTACAACATTATTAGGCCAGTCTACCATTCCAACCAATCACCCGCTCTATGTTGGTTGGTTAGGTATGCATGGCAACTACGGACCAAACGTAATGACCGATCACGCTGATGTAATTATCGCTATCGGTATGCGTTTCGATGATCGGGTTACGGGCGATGCCAGCAAATACATCAAACAGGCCAAAGTTGTTCATATTGAGATTGATCCATCGGAAATTGACAAAATCATCCGGGCCGACGCTCCTGTAGTAGGCGATGCGAAAGCGGCATTAAATGCGCTGCTTCCGCTCGTAAAACCGAACGACCACACAGTTTGGCGCAATGAGTTCAGGAAATACGATGCCGTCGAAAACGAGACCATTACGGTTCCTGAACTGACCAACACCAACGGTAAAATCAGGATGGCCGAAGTAATTGATATGCTCTCGACCAAAACTAAGGGCGAATCTATTCTGGTAACCGATGTAGGTCAGCACCAGATGATGGCATCGCGCTATTATCAGTTCCGGCGACCAAATAGTCTGGTTACGTCGGGCGGTATGGGAACGATGGGATTTGCACTACCAGCCGCTTTCGGGGCACAAGTAGGCGCACCCGATCGCCAGGTAGTAGCCATTATTGGCGACGGTTGTTTCCAGATGACCTTACAGGAGCTAGGTACCATTGTTCAGAATAAGCAGCCAGTTAAAGCCATCATTCTGAATAACAACTTCCTGGGTATGGTACGTCAGTGGCAGCAGTTGTTCCATGAACGTCGGTATTCATTCGTGGAATTACAAAATCCCGATTTCATTACAATTGCGAAAGGATTCGGTATGGCCGGACAGACATGTACAGAACGTGATAATCTATCCGATGCCCTCGACACGATGCTCAATTATGACGGGCCATTCCTGCTCGAAGTAATCGTTGAGAAAGAAGAGAATGTATTTCCTATGGTACCTGCCGGTGCCAGTGTAGCGCAAATCAGATTGAAATGACAACGTACACCATTTGCATATTCACTGAAAATACCATCGGATTGCTAAATCGCATCACGATTATTTTCACGCGACGACGTATTAATATTGAAAGCCTTACCGTGTCGGAAACGGAACGAAAAGGCATCTCGCGCTTTACAATTGTCATTAAACATGAATCGCGGGAAGACGTCGAAAAGCTTGTCCGGCAGATTCGTAAAATCGTGGAAGTGCTGGCGGTATTCGGCTATCTCAACGACGAGATTGTCTACAATGAAATCGCACTGTTTAAGATTTCGACATCCCTGGGCAGTAAATCGCTGGATGTCGAAACAATTAACAAGCAGTATAAAGCCTGGGTTGTTTACTGGGGCTTAGACTATGTTGTGATTGAAAAGACAGGCAATGACACCGAGATTTTCGAGTTTTTCGCTTATCTCAAACAATACGAGATCCTGGAATTTGTCCGCTCTGGACGTGTAGCTGTCGGCAAGACCGAGAAAGGTCTGGTCGAGTATCTACCCGAAGCGGAATGGGAATCTTACCTGTAGTTTTTGTTTTTTGTCATTCCGACGAAGGAGGAATCTTAAGGTTCCCTTATTAATAAATTAGGCAAGCTCTAAAACTCCTCCTTCATCGGAATGACAAAAAATAACCGATTTCTCCACTGATGAATTACGCCTTTTATGTCTATATCGTTACGAATCCAGATAAAACAGTTTTATATACTGGGATGACCAATGATTTAGTCAGGCGTTTACAAGAACATTATGAATCAAGAGGAGAATCTGAGAAATTTGCAGGACAATATTATTGTTACAACCTAGTTTACTGGGAGTTTCATAAATATGTACGGAATGCGATTTCTCGGGAAAAGGAAATTAAAGGCTGGCGTCGAGAAAAGAAGATAGCCTTAATTGAATCAATAAATCCAGAGTGGAAAACCTTGAACACTGAAATTCAAGGATAGTTTTTTTGTCTTTGTCATTCCAACGATAGGAGATATTAAGATTCCTCCTATCGTCGGAATGACAAAAAAATAACCCCAAAATCAGAGTACAAAAACCAATTAAACATGGCAACGATTAATTTCGGAGGAGTTGAAGAGCAAGTTGTAACACGGGAAGAGTTTCCGTTAGAAAAAGCACGTGAAGTACTGGCAAATGAAGTGATCGCCGTGATTGGATACGGTGTTCAAGGTCCTGGTCAGTCGCTGAACATGCGCGACAATGGTTTCAACGTTATTGTAGGACAACGTAAAGGTAAAACCTACGACAAAGCTGTTGCTGATGGCTGGGTTCCGGGCGAAACATTGTTTGAAATCGAAGACGCGCTGGAAAAAGGTACTATTATTTGCTTCCTGCTCTCCGATGCCGCTCAGATTGAACTCTGGCCAACTGTAAAAGCAGCTCTCAAACCTGGTAAATCACTATATTTCTCTCACGGATTCGGCGTTACGTATAAAGAGAAAACAGGTATCGTTCCTCCTGCCGATGTCGATGTGTTCCTGGTTGCCCCTAAAGGTTCGGGTACTTCCCTGCGTCGTTTGTTCGTAGAAGGCAAAGGTCTGAACTCTTCGTTCGCTATCTACCAAGATGCATCAGGCAATGCACGCACGAAAGCCATTGCTATGGGCATCGGTGTTGGTTCGGGCTACTTGTTCGAAACCGATTTCTACAAAGAAGTAACGTCTGATCTAACCGGCGAACGCGGTACGCTGATGGGTGCTATTCAGGGTATTTTTGCCGCTCAATACGAAGTATTGCGCGCCAATGGCCATAGCCCATCGGAAGCATTTAATGAAACTGTTGAAGAGTTGACACAGTCACTGATGCCGCTGGTTGCCGAAAATGGTATGGACTGGATGTATGCGAACTGTTCCACAACTGCTCAGCGTGGTGCATTAGATTGGTGGAAACCTTTCCATGATGCTACTAAGCCAGTATTCGAGCAATTATACAACTCGGTAAAATCGCAGGAACAAGCTGAAATCAGCATTACTCGCAATTCTCAGCCCGACTATCGTGAAAAACTGGAAGTCGAACTGGCTGAACTGCGTGACTCCGAAATGTGGCAGGCTGGTAAAGCGGTTCGGTCACTGCGCCCAGAGCGGAGCTAATTAGGGTCATTTATTGTCTTTAGGTAGTCATTCATTGCCATTTGTCGTAATTTCGGCAAGAGGCAATGAATGACTATTTAATGACACCGCGCGGGCGGACCCGAAATGGCAAGTAATGACAAAGTAGTAGTGATTGATAAAGACGCGAAACTAACTCTCCCCGACCTGGATAATATTTATCTGGCCGCCGAACGACTTCAGAGTGTTGCCGCTCATACGCCGTTACAGGAAAACATCAATCTGTCTGACCGGTACGGAGCCAACATTTTCTTAAAACGCGAAGATTTGCAAGTCGTACGTTCCTACAAAATTAGGGGAGCTTACAATAAAATGGCCAGCCTGTCTGCAGAGGCTTTAGCCAAAGGGGTCGTGTGTGCCAGTGCCGGAAACCACGCGCAGGGGTTAGCCTATGCTTGTAGAAAAATGGCCGTACATGGCACCATTTTCATGCCTACAACCACACCGAACCAGAAAGTAAAACAGGTACGGATGTTTGGGAAGGAGTTTGTTGAGATACGACTAATCGGCGATACGTACGACGATGCTTACAATGCGGCTATGGACTATGTCAATACCCATGATAGTACGTTTGTTCATCCTTTCGATGATGTGCTAGTCATGGAAGGGCAGGGAACTGTTGGGTTGGAGATTCTTCGGGATGCCACAGGCAAAATAGATTACCTGTTGATGGCGATTGGCGGAGGAGGCTTGGCATCGGGCGTTTCAACGGTGTTTAAACAACTCAGTCCTAAAACCAAACTCATTGGGGTAGAACCACTTGGGTCGCCATCCATGAAAGTTTCTATCGACGAAGGTCACGTTATTGCGCTTGATAAGATCGATAAGTTTGTCGATGGAGCCGCCGTAAAACGTCCGGGGGATATGACGTTTGAAATCTGTCGCAAAAACCTCGACCGTGTTCTGCTAGTACCTGAAGGTAAAGTCTGTACAACAATCCTGAAGCTTTACGACGAAGATGCTATCGTGGCCGAACCTGCTGGTGCGCTAACCATTGCCGCACTGGATATGTTGAAGGATGAAATAAAAGGCAAGAACGTAGTATGCCTGGTTAGTGGCGGCAATAATGACATCACTCGCACCGAAGAGATTAAGGAACGCTCCTTGCTATACGAAGGGCTGAAACACTATTTCATTATTCGATTTCCACAACGTGCCGGTGCCTTTCGCGACTTTCTAAACGTATTGGGCCCTAACGACGACATTAGTCGCTTCGAGTATGTAAAGAAAACAAACCGGGAAACCGGTCCTGCTGTGGTAGGTATCGAGTTAAAACACCGCGAAGATTTCGAACCGCTCATTCAGCGAATGCAGGCACAAAATATCGTGTTCGAGTACCTGAATGATCAGCCTGATCTGTTCCAGTTTTTGGTGTAATCAGGGTCTTATACAGTCGTTCTTGCGGGATAATTAAACTCGTGATCCATGCTCCGCGTCCCATCCTCCATTCAGGACAATCAGTTTGAATCGCTGAATATTCAGCGATCAGATGCTTCGGAGATGAAGTTTGTGGCCTACCGCAGCGATGTATATCCTGAGCGTAACGAAGTGTTTTTCGAGGAACACGCCGTCATTGTCGTACTAAAAGGAGAGAAGAAATTCAGTTCGCCCACGCAGGAGTTACACGTCAGTACAGGCGACATTCTGTTTTTCCAGCGCGGCTGCTATTCGATGAACGAATCGATCGACACCAATTATCGAAGCCTGGTGTTTTTCGTAAATGAGAAAATGCTGAAAGAGTTTGTTAGCCAGCATCTATCTATATTTCAGGTAGCCTCGACAACCCTACCGACTGACCTCATTTTAGCCTTCTCATCGTCACCCACTTTTGCTACGTTTATTGATTCGTTATTACCCTATTTCGGTTCTAAAACTCCCTTTCTGAACGATCTGCTCCGGCTTAAATTTCAGGAATTATTACTCCACCTTCTCGAACTCGATACGTTAGGGCAGCTACGGGCCATTCTCTGGCATATCTATCAGGGTCAGAAAACCGACCTCGATTACCTAATGAGTACCTACTTCCTTAAACCTCTATCGATGAGCGAATTGGCTCGCCTATCTGGGCGAAGCCTGTCGGGGTTTAAACGCGAATTTGAAGAACACTTTCATACATCGCCTGGTCACTGGGTACGCCAGAAACGGCTTGAACATGCTCACTTTTTGCTACGAAACACAGAAAAGAACGTATCGGAAGTAAGTATGGAAATTGGATATGAGAGTGTTTCCCATTTTATTAAAGCTTACAAGCAACAATACGGTTTTACACCCAAACGGAGTAGTTGAACTGCAAGTGGTCAAGCTATAGCAGGAATTCTTGCCTATCTAGCATATAAAATTTAGCAATACCCTAATCGTTGGCATTACGGCAATTATTATCGAGATTAACAAGATTTGTAACACTTCCTCACTCATGATCGCACGAATAACCATCCCTCTATTACTGATAACCGGCACGTTTGTCTCAGCCCAGCAAGCTAATCCTCCAATCCGGAAAAGAGTTGAAACCTCGAAGCGTTCGATTCGGCTCGATGTTCCGATGACAAACTCCATCCAAAACGCATTCAAGGCGGGTACGCGTGATTTCTCTGGCAAACCGGGACCCAATTACTGGCAATTAGAGGCTGACTATACCATAAAGGCAAGCCTTGATCCAGCAACACAGGTAATTACTGGGTCAGAAAAAATCAGCATGCATAACAATAGTCAGTACGATCTAAAAACGATTGTTCTGCGCCTTGATCATAACCTGTTTCGGCCGGAAGCCCAGCGCGGGGCGTCTGTGCCAGCCGAATCAACCGATGGTATGGTTTTAACTAGCCTGAAAGTAGCTGGTCAGCCAGTGGATCTTACAGCTGTAGCTCCCACTCCGTCGTCATTTGGTCGTAGTACAGCACCCACTACCAAAATGACTGTATCCGGGCTAACCCAAACGATAGCCACTATAAATCTGGTTGATCCGGTCAAAGCAGGAACAACAGCTGAACTAGAAATCGAATGGCACACCAAGCTTCCCGGTGGCCCAAATGGACGAGGTCACCGCATGACGCAACGGTTTGACAGCAAGCTTTTTCAACCCACTCAATGGTACCCGCGTCTTGGGAAATACGATGATCTGCGTGGTTGGGAAACAAGCCCTTACCTTGGCCCTTCAGAATTCTACAATAACTTCGGCAAATTCGATGTGTCTATAACCGTACCTGGCGGATGGATTGTCAGCGGTACAGGCGTCCTTCAAAACCCAAACGAGGTTTTGACCCAAACGGCAAGACAGCGGCTTTCCACCGTCCTAAACTCCAACGATGAGGTAATCATTGTGGGTGAAACAGAAAAAGGCGCTAGCCAATCAACGGCTCCGGGCGACAAGCTCACCTGGCATTTTGTGGCCGATAAGGTTAATGATTTTGCCTGGGCAACCGCCGAAAACTTTGTCTGGAAAGCAACCCGTGCCACTATTCCCGGCAAAGGCGCTATTCCGATTCACATGGTTTATCTCCCTGAGCGAGCCAAACTCTTTGAAAAAGCGGGTACGATTACACGACATGCGCTCGAGTTTTATTCGGCACTTTGGGCACCTTATCCATTCCCGCAATTGACCCTGCAGGATGGCCCAAGCGCAGGCATGGAATATCCGATGGTCATTAACTCGAATCAGGGTGCTGCCGATCATGAAACCGGGCATGAGTGGTGGCCTATGATGTTGGGCACGAATGAGACGCGTTATGGTTGGATGGACGAAGGTTTCAATCAGTACATGAATATCCTCTCGGCCGCCGACCGAGATGGGAAACCCTATAACCTAGATGGTTTGGGGCAAAGCTATGGCCGCACGAGTGGCGACGAAAACGAAGCCCCCATGATGTGGAGTGCCAATGATGCCGGCAGTGGCTATCGGTTTCAAACCTACGGCAAAGCCCCGTTGATGCTCTCCATGCTGGGCGGAATTGTAGGTGATCAGGCAGTGATAAACGCCATGAAAAAATATACGGCAACATGGGCGTTCAAGCATCCGTCGCCCTGGGATTACATCTTCTTCATGAACAATGAATTAGGCCAGAATCTCGAATGGTTCTGGTACTACTGGTTATGGACAACGGAGACTGTTGAAGGATCAATTCAGGGAGTAAAAACAGCAAATGGCCAGACTACGGTAACCGTTCATGAGGCAGGCCAGATGCCATCGCCGGTTGTGCTGAAGGTTGAGTTTGAAACAACAGGCCCTGCCATTAAAACGATGCCTAACGCTAAAATGATCGATGCCACTACGGCCGAAGTTACCTGGCCTGCATCCGTTTGGTTTGATGGCAATCGTACGTTTAATGCGGTTATGAATTTCGGCGAACGCAAGATCAAAAAGATAACGTCTGACCCACATGGCCGCTTTCCAGATGCCAATCCTACCGATAACGTTTGGCCACGAGAGTAGTAGGATGGGAGGTAAGGCCTAGAAACCAAGAATTATTTTTTTGTCATTCCGACGACAGGAGGAATCTTAAGCTTGACTAATACGCAACGTTGAGATTCCTCCTGGCGTCGGAATGACAAAAAAGCGGTTCAATTTCAAAGAAATAAGACGGTTTTAGAGGCTTCTATATTAAAAATACATGCTACGGTATTTACACTTTTAACTGGACTGTATATCCCCTGCTAACTTTCTTTAAATGAAAAATCGCTTCCTACTCGTTTGCGCAGTAGTCTTCAATCTACTTTTTTGCTTGTGCCTGAAAGCGCAACAGCCTACAGCTAAAAAAGGAGAATTAACTGCGAACTCGGGCATTTTCACCAAAAAGCAAGTTGAAGCAGGGGCAGCTCTATTTGCTACGCATTGCGCTGCCTGTCACGGAAGAGATTTACGGGGAACGGAAGGCGGCACTGCGCTGATTGGGGATCGTTTCATAAGCAAGTGGGCCGGTAAATCGGTAGGGCAATTGTTTGATTTGACAAAATCGACCATGCCCAAAATGAATCCTCATTCGCTGGACAATACAGCTTATTCGTCCCTATTGGCGTTTATTCTGAACACCAACGGATTTCCTAATGGAGATGTTGCCTTGTCTTCGAAGAAGGAAGTATTAGCGGCTATTTCATTAGGCACACCTTCTTCGCGGGTAAGTATGCAGTTTAAGCCTACTGCCTACAACGCAAAACCAACCACAATTGAAGCCGACTGGCGACAACACCGGGGCGACTACGCTAGCTCGAACTACTCTCCTTTAGAGCAGATCAATAAAGAAAATGCCAAAAACCTAAAAATCGCCTGGCGATGGAAAACCGATAATTTCGGATCGAGCCCGGAATTTTATTTTAAATCGACCCCCTTGATGGTAAATGGGGTCTTGTACACCACTGCCGGTTTGAGCCGAACAGTAGCCGCCATAGATGCCGAAAATGGGGAGACACTCTGGACCTTTCGGTTCGACGAAAAAGAGCGAAAAACCTATGTACCCCGACAGAATTCCGGGCGGGGAGTAGCTTACTGGGCATCGCCCTCAACTGGGAAAGATCGGATCATTTACATTACGCCAAGTTTTCAACTAGTCGCTTTGGATGCTAAAACGGGGCATTTAATCCCTGATTTTGGCGACAGCGGGGTTGTGGATTTGAAGAAAGGCTTAGACCAAGAAATTGATCCAATTACCGCAACAATTGGCTCCACATCTCCGCCCATTATTGTCAATGACGTTATCATCATGGGGGCAAGTTTTCCTGTTGGTTTGGCACCTGTTTCTAAAAAACAGGTTCGGGGAGATATTATGGGGTATGATGTAAAAACCGGAAAGAAGCTATGGATTTTCCACACCATACCGCAGCAGGGCGAGGTCGGAAATGAAACCTGGGAAAAGGAAAGCTGGACGTATACCGGAAATGCTGGAGCCTGGGCACCGCTGACGGCTGATCCTGAATTGGGCTATGTTTATTTACCTTTGGAGGCCGCTACGGGCGATTTCTACGGTGGACACCGGCCAGGCAACAACCTGTTTTCGCAGAGTCTGGTTTGTTTAGATGTGAAAACGGGCAAGCGCGTATGGCATTATCAGTTGATTCACCACGACATCTGGGATTATGATTTACCAGCTCCGCCTATTCTGGCCGATATTCGTGTAGATGGGAAACCTATAAAGGCAGTTGTTCAGGTTACCAAGCAGGCGTTTGCCTTTGTCTTTGATCGCGTTACCGGGAAACCCGTTTGGCCGATCGAAGAGCGACCTGTGCCCCAAAGTGATGTGAAAGGCGAATGGACATCGCCCACGCAACCTTTCCCAACAAAACCAGCCGCTTTCGATCGACAGGGGTATTCAGATGATATTCTGGTGGATTTTACGCCCGAAATCAAAAAAGCAGCGTTAAAGATTGTCAGCCGCTACAAAAAAGGGCCGCTTTATACACCCATCAGCACCTACAATCCACCCAATAATTTAGGAACGCTAATGCTTCCCGACGCCGTGGGTGGTGCCAATTGGCAGGGCGGTGTTATGGACCCCGAAACCGGGATGCTGTACGTTTCGTCCAGTACAGTTATCCGGCCCATGAGCCTGGAGTCTGCCCCTAACATATCGGATATGGATTACGTAGCCTATATGGGCAATGCCCGAATTGGTCCCTATGGTTTGCCGTTAGTAAAACCGCCCTACGGCCGAATCACGGCCATTGATCTGAATACCGGCGATCACAAATGGATGGTACCGAATGCCGATACACCAAGTTGGGTGAAAGATGTTCCTGCCTTAAAGGGAATTAAAATTCCCAGAACTGGATTGCCCGATCGGGTTGGCATGCTCGTAACGAAGACCCTGCTATTTGCTGGCGAAGGTGCAGGCTTGTATGGTTCAGATGGCGGTGGCGGAAACAAATTCAGATCGTACGACAAACAAACCGGAAAAATCCTTTCGGAAATTGAATTGCCCGCCAATCAAGCTGGTTTACCCATGACCTATTCTATCAATGGCAAGCAATATATAGTGGTAGCTGTTGGGGCAATTGGCCATCCGGGAGAACTCGTTGCGTTATCACTTTGATAAAGTAAACGGAATCTAAAGAACAGTAAAAGCTCATTCGATACATTGAACCTTGATTATGAACGTAGAAGAGCAAATCAACAATTATATCGCCAGTCGGCCTGAACCAAAACGGAGTGATATGCAGGAGTTGCACCGACGTATCCTTCAAGTGTCACCAGTCTCTAAACTATGGTTCGTCGATGGCAAAAACAGCGACGGTAAAACTGTTTCTAACCCGAACATAGGCTATGGGTTTTACACCATAAACTATGCTGATGGCACAAGCAGAGCGTTTTATCAAATTGGTTTGAGTGCCAATACAACCGGAATCTCGGTGTACATCCTTGGTTTTAAAGATAAAACGCATCTAGCCAAAACGTATGGAGAAAAACTTGGGAAGGCAAGCGTGACTGGCTATTGCATTAAGTTCAAAAGACTAAAAGATATAAACGTTGATATACTTGAAGCAGCTATAAAAGATGGATTTGAGGCTCAGGATGAAAAGGTGAGCTGATGGAGTAACGACGTTTTAAAGGCAGCCTTCAAAAGTATAAAACAAACCCCGAAATATATAAGCCGCCCGCTAGCCAACTATTGAGCTTTGTACGACAAAACAAAAATCAAAAAATGGCAAAGACAATAGTAATTACAGGGGCATCGTCGGGCATTGGAAAAGAAACCGCTAAACTGTTTCAACAAAAAGGCTGGAACGTAATTGCCACCATGCGTTCCCCTGAAAAGGAGCAAGAGTTAACGCAATTGGACAATGTACTGGTTACAGCGTTAGATGTACAAGGCATCGAATCAATCCAAAAAGCGGTTAAAGAAGGCGTCGAAAAATTTGGTACCATTGACGCCTTGGTCAACAACGCAGGTTACGGATTGATGGGTGTTTTTGAAGCAGCGACAACGGAACAGATCAAAAGACAATACGCCGTAAATGTGTTTGGCTTGATGGATGTAACCCAGGCCGTTTTACCTCACCTAAGAGCCAATGGCGGTGGCACAATCATCAACATTTCTTCTTTTGGCGGTGTTGTCGCCTTGCCATTCGGCAGTTTGTACAACAGCACAAAATTTGCAATTGAAGGTCTTTCCGAAGGCTTGTCTCACGAATTGGCTCCATTAAATATTGCCGTTAAAATAATAGAGCCCGGTTCAATCGCTACAAATTTCCGTAACACAAGAGAAACCGTTACGAGCGATCTACCGGCTTACAGCAATGACGTTTTTGGTAAATTCTTTGGGCGCTTTATGGAAATGACGGGCCATCTACCCAAAGCAAGTGCCGCCGATGTTGCCCATACAATTTACGAAGCCGTAACCGACGGGAAACTCAAATTGCGGTATGTGGTTGGCGAAGACGCGCAGTTTTTCATCGATCTGAAAACGAAAAATAATGATGAGGACTTCATCCTAAAAATGCGAAACCAGCTAATCAATTAGGGCTATATACTACAGACTATGCAAACCAAATACGTAGATATTCAGTCAATAAGCGATTTGCATACGCTGTATGGGTGGTCGAAGCCCAGGCACCCGTTGGTTTCATTAATAGACCTGAAAGAAGCAAACAGAAGTAATATCCAGAACGATACATTTTACCGTCTGGGCTTTTATGGCATCCATTTTAAAAAGATAACCGGCGTTTTAAACTATGGCATGTCGCACTACGATTTTACGGAAGGCACTTTAATGTTTGTTGCTCCCAATCAGGTTATTTCATCAGACCCCGACCTCCAAATAGAAGAGGCCTGGGGCCTGGTATTTCATCCTGACCTGTTGAACAGTTCGCCTTTAGGCAACAAAATGAATGCATACTCTTTTTTTCATTATGATATAAATGAAGCACTGCATATTTCAGAAGATGAGAAACTGATCGTAAAAGATTGTGTAGAGCGAATTAGAAAAGAGTATTCCCAAAATATTGATAAGCACACTCAACTGCTCATTCAAACAAATATTGAGTTATTACTAAACTACTGCGATAGATTCTACGACAGACAATTTCTTACAAGGTCGAAAGTCAATAATGACATTGTACAGCGTTTTGAGCGAATGCTTAAAGAGTATTTTAACAATGAAACACTGATCGACATGGGCTTACCCGATGTGCACTATTTTGCATCAGCCCTTAATTTATCGGCCAATTACCTATCCGATCTGTTAAAAAGATACACAGGAAAATCAACGCAAGAGCATATTCATCTGCAATTGACAGAAAAAGCAAAAACGCTTTTATGGGGCTCCGACAAACCAATTAGTGAAATTGCATTCGAACTTGGGTTTGAACATCCATCCCATTTCACAAAAATATTTAAAACGAAAACAGGCAAATCGCCAACAGAATACCGACACCTCAGCTAAAAACAGCGAGTAACATAGGCTGTCTTTCCCTCATTATCTCACAGAGAACTCGGTAACTCTATCTTTTACCCGCAAATACGGTTTTACAACCAATTTAACCTTCTGAACTAAAATCGCTATTTACTGGACGAATGACGGGATACGGGATTGAATAAGATTCTGCAACTTTGTAATCACGTTTCTCCGCTTTTTGTCATTCCGACGTCAGGAGGAATCTTAAAGGTTGACTAATAGGAAACACTAAGATTCCTCCTGACGTCGGAATGACAAAAAGGTATTTAACAGTTACCTACTGACCACTATGAGTACCCCAAAAACCCTGTTCGACAAAGTATGGGATGCACACGTCATCCGACAGGTTAAAGATGGTCCCGATGTATTATTCATCGACCGTCACTTTATCCACGAAGTAACCAGCCCAGTAGCATTTCTGGGTCTCGAAGGTCGTGGTGCACCAGTGCTGTTTTCGGGACGCACATTTGCAACCGCCGATCACAACACGCCAACAATCAACCAGCACCTGCCTGTAGCCGATCCCATGTCGGCTAATCAACTGGCAGCGCTGGAGCGCAATGCAGCTAAATACGGTATCTCGCACTGGGGCCTTGGCCACATCAAAAACGGTATTGTCCACGTAGTAGGACCCGAAAATGGAATTACGCTACCCGGTATGACCATCGTTTGTGGTGATTCACATACGTCAACTCACGGTGCGTTTGGTGCGATTGCATTTGGTATTGGTACGTCGGAAGTTGAGATGGTTCTGGCAACGCAGTGTATCATGCAGCCTAAGCCAAAGAAAATGCGGATTACGGTCAATGGTAAAACGGGCAAAGGCGTATTACCGAAAGACGTGATTCTGTACATCATCTCGCAGACTTCAGCTAGTGGAGCTACGGGTTACTTTGTGGAATATGCAGGCGAGGTATTCGAGAATATGACGATGGAAGGCCGGATGACGGTTTGTAACATGACCATCGAAATGGGTGCTCGGGGTGGCATGATCGCACCCGATCAAACTACCCTTGACTATCTGAAAGGTCGCGAACTGTCGCCCAAAGGCGAACAGTGGGACAAACTAGTTCCTTATTGGGAGACCCTCAAAACCGATGAAGGTGCTACGTTCGATGTAGATTTGACTTTCGACGCAGCCGATATTGAGCCGCAAATCACCTATGGCACAAACCCAGGCTTAGGAACGGGTGTTACGCACCAAATTCCACTAGCTGAAGCCGTAAAAGATGGTTCTGCCAGCTACAAAAAATCGCTTCAGTACATGGGCTTCGCCGAAAACGAATCCATGATTGGCAAACCCGTCGATTTTGTATTCCTGGGCAGTTGCACAAATGGCCGTATTGAAGATTTCCGGGCATTTGCCTCTATTGTGAAAGGTCGCCAGAAAGCCGACAATATCACGGCCTGGTTGGTACCGGGATCGCACGTGGTTGAGAAACAAATCAAAGACGAAGGTATTCTGGATATTCTGACCCAGGCTGGTTTCGAACTGCGTCAACCCGGTTGCTCAGCTTGTCTCGCCATGAACGAGGATAAAGTTCCTGCTGGTAAATACGCTGTGTCAACGTCAAACCGCAATTTCGAAGGTCGTCAGGGTCCAGGTGCACGCACACTGCTGGCTAGTCCGCTAGTAGCTGCCGCTGCTGCCGTTACAGGTGTAGTAACCGATCCTCGCGAGTTCCTTAATTAGTCTGACGTTTGTCGAATGGGCCACAAGCGCTTACTTATACAGGCGGGGTAACCTTAAACGACAAATTAACTTTTTCCAAAAATGGCTTACGACAAATTCACTATACTCCGGAGCAGTGCCGTTCCCATGCCGATTGAGAACGTTGACACTGACCAAATTATCCCTGCCCGCTTCCTGAAAGCCACCGAGCGCAAAGGATTCGGCGACAACCTCTTCCGCGATTGGCGCTACAACAATGACAATACGCCCAAGGCTGATTTTGTGTTGAACGATCCAACTTATTCGGGTAAGATTCTGGTTGGCGGCAAAAATTTTGGTAGCGGCTCAAGCCGTGAGCACGCAGCCTGGGCCATTTATGACTATGGTTTCCGCTGCGTTGTATCGAGCTTCTTTGCCGATATTTTCCAGAACAACTCAATTAACGTAGGCATTCTGCCAGTGCGGGTGAGCCCTGAGTTTCTGGAAAAAATCTTTGCGGCTATCGAAGCTGATCCAAAAACTGAACTGGAAGTAAACCTCCCGGCACAAACGATCACGATACTGGCTACGGGTGAGAACGAAAGCTTCGCCATCAACGAATACAAAAAGCATAACCTCACCAATGGCTACGATGATATCGACTATCTGCTGTCGATGAAAAATGAAATCGAAGCCTTCGCCGAAAGCCGGCCATTTTAAAGGCGAAAGCGTGAAAGAGTGAAAGAGCGAAAACAGATGCGCCAGCCACTCTTTCGCTCTTTCACTCTTTCACTCATTAAGAATGAAACGTCGTTACATTGAAATCATGGACACGACACTTCGCGACGGTGAACAAACCAGCGGAGTGTCGTTTTCTGCGTCCGAGAAGTTAGCTCTGGCGCAATTGCTACTCACCGAAGTTAAAGTAGATCGGGTCGAAGTTGCTTCGGCAAGGGTATCAGCAGGCGAATTAGAGGCTGTTCAGCAGATTACCGCCTGGGCCGCCAATGCCGGACTACTCGATAAAATTGAAGTGCTCACATTCGTTGATGGACAAGCTTCTCTCGACTGGATGCGTGCGTCAGGTGCAAAAGTGATGAACCTGCTTACGAAAGGTTCGCTCAATCATCTGGTTCACCAACTCAAGAAGACACCGGAAGAGCATTTTTCGGAAATTCGACAGGTTGTTAATGATGCCCATCAGTCTGGTTTATTGGTAAATGTTTATCTGGAAGACTGGAGCAATGGCATGCGCAACTCGCCTGATTATGTACTTCAGTTTCTGGATTTTCTTCAAACTCAACCAATTCGACGGGTGCTGTTACCCGATACGTTGGGCGTCCTGACTCCGGCTGAAACTTATACATTTATCAGCCCCTTAGTAACTCGGTATCCTAACCTGCATTTTGACTTCCATGCCCATAATGACTACGATCTCAGCATCGCTAACGTAATGGAGGCTATCCGGGCAGGCGCACACGGTATACATTTAACCGTGAATGGCTTGGGTGAACGTGCTGGGAATGCTCCAATGGCCAGTGCTATCGCGGTTTTGCGCGATTTCATGCCGGATGTCAGAACTGGTGTTGTCGAGAAATCGCTGTATCAGGTCAGCAAGATTGTCGAGACCTTCTCGGGCCTTCGGATTCCCGATAACAAGCCCGTTGTTGGCGATAACGTATTTACCCAAACAGCGGGGATTCATGCCGATGGCGATAAGAAAAATAACCTATACTTCAACACATTACTTCCCGAACGCTTTGGCCGCAAACGCAGTTATGCGCTCGGAAAAATGTCGGGGAAAGCAAACATCGAGAACAATCTTCGCGAGCTAGGTATTTTATTATCGGAAGGCGACCTTAAAAAGGTAACCCAGCGAGTTATCGAATTGGGCGATCAGAAAGAAGCTGTTACGCGTGAAGATTTGCCATACATTATCTCCGACGTACTGAATACCAATGCAATAGCTTCGCGCGTAGAAGTTCTTAATTATGTCTTAACGCATTCCAAAGACCTTAAACCTTCTGCCACCTTACGGGTCCGGATTGACACAGAACTTTTTGAAGAAAACGCACAGGGCGACGGTCAGTATGATGCGTTTATGAACGCTCTGAAAAAGATTTACAGCAAGAAGAAGCTAACCCTGCCTACGTTGACTGATTACGCGGTACGAATCCCGACAGGGGGCCGAACAGACGCCCTTTGCGAAACGATTATTACGTGGAAGTATAACAGCCGTGAGTTCAAAACCAGAGGGCTCGATTCTGACCAAACTGTATCGGCGATTAAGGCAACTCAAAAAATGCTGAATACGCTGGATTAAAAATGACGATTCGTTTAATAACTTCGTGTTCAATTTTATAGAGCACCAAACGGTATCACGTTCAATTCGTCCTTTATGAGTCAGGCAAAACAAACGGCGGAAAAAGTAGAGTACAACGGGTCAGACAATTTGGCTATGATGAGCCACGCTGTCAATTATAATAGCGGTCTGTACAATTGGGTAGCGCGCGACGTTCGTCCGGGAGAGGCCGTATTAGATTTCGGTGCTGGTAATGGTGAATATGCCAATCGATTCCCTTTAGGAAGCGTAGACGCAGCCGAAATTGATCCTGACCTTTTGCCTTTGATCAAGCAGCCTGTATATACTGATATCAGTCAGCTCACGAAGAAGTATGATTTGATTTACACAATCAACGTACTAGAGCATATCGAACACCACGGCGAAATTGTAAAGGAGCTATTTACGAAACTCAAGCCCGGTGGTCGGATTAAAGTATTCGTGCCCGCCCGTCAGGAAATTTTCAGCAACATGGACGAGCATGTTGGTCATTACCGTCGCTATGACAAAAAGCTGGTTCGCCAGATTTTAGAAGATGCCGGTCTGAAAGTGACCGACTGTCGGTATTATGATTTTGCGGGTTACTTTATCTCGTTACTCTATAAATGGCTTGGTAAAGACGGGCGGATTACGAAAGAGTCAGTCATTCTTTACGATAGGGTGGTTTTTCCGGTAAGCCGTGTATTCGATGTGCTTACAGTAGGTCAGGTTATTGGTAAGAACGTCATTGCCGAAGCTGTTCGTCCTCAATAGTTTACAAGCGTTAAAAGAACTCTTTTTATTTAATTCCATCTAGCTATAAGTTCCCTAAAGAAAGATTGAGCACAGATGCGCTTCTTCTTTCATTTTAAGAAATGAAAAAACACATTCTAGTAGTCCCCGGCGATGGCATTGGAGCCGAAGTAACCGCAGTTGGCAAACAGGTTTTAGAAGTGATCGCCGAGAAATTCGGACATGAATTTTCGTACGATGAAGCCCTCATTGGCCATGTCGCTATCGAAGCCACGGGGTCTCCCCTACCCGCCGAAACATTAACTAAAATGAAAGGTGCTGATGCCATTTTGTTTGGCGCTGTAGGGCACCCAAAATATGATAATGACCCATCGGCAAAAGTCCGGCCTGAACAAGGTTTATTGCAGATGCGTAAAGAATTGGGCTTGTATGCTAACCTTCGCCCTATCAAACTCTTTGACGAATTGCTGGATGCTTCGAGCATCAAACCAGAGATTTTGCGTGGCGCTGACATTTTATTCTTTCGCGAGTTGACCGGCGATGTTTACTTCGGTAAGCGTGAACGACTCGATGAAGGAAATACAGCCTATGATACCATGATCTACAGCAAATACGAAGTGGAACGTATTGTTCGCAAAGCCTTCGAAGCCGCTCAGACGCGTGGTAAAAAATTGTGTTCTGTCGATAAAGCAAACGTACTCGAAAGCAGCCGTTTGTGGAGAGAAGTGGTTCAATCCCTGGCACCCGAGTATCCAGATGTTACAGTTGAGCATCAATTTGTCGATGCTATGGCAATGCTTTTGATTAAAGATCCTAAACGCTATGATGTTGTCGTAACAGGTAATCTTTTTGGCGATATCCTAACCGATGAAGCTAGTCAGATTGCTGGTTCTATGGGTATGCTGGCTTCGGCTTCGATTGGTGATAGCACGGGGGTTTATGAACCTATTCATGGCTCGGCACACGATATTACAGGCAAAGGTGTAGCAAATCCGTTAGCGTCGGTTCTATGCGTAGCTTTGTTATTGGATATTTCATTTGGCCTTAAAGCAGAAGCCCAAACAGTTATTGACGCCGTAGACGCTATTTTAAAAGTAGGTTTCCGTACACGCGATATCGCAAATAGCAGTACCCCAGCTGATAAAGTTTTAGGAACTGACGCCATGGGTGAGCAGATTTTACAACGTTTGAAAGCTTAATACCAGGCAATAGTACGTTGAAAAAATTTGCATATTTCCTTGCACTCTTTTTCAAAATGGTTATTTTTGTAGCGTATTTACGCGATCAGCGAAATTTCGCAAACTAGATTATGCCTATTTCCCTTACTTACCGACTGCAAAAACTAAACGTTTTTTAGAACGGAGAGAAGGATATGCCATACGAAAAGGCCCTTTCTCGACAGGAAAGGGCCTTTTTTATAGATTAAAAGAATTTTTACGTTTTCAATATATATCGGACCATGAGCCAACGAGTTTATATTTTCGATACCACTTTACGCGATGGCGAACAAGTGCCAGGTTGCCAGTTGACCACAGAAGAAAAGATTGTGGTTGCTAAAGAACTGGAACGGATGGGTGTCGATATTATTGAAGCAGGCTTCCCTATTTCAAGCCCAGGCGATTTCCGTTCTGTTGTCGAAATATCGAAGTCCGTCACAGAGCCTACCATCTGTGCCCTCAGTCGGGCTGTAAAAGGTGATATTGATGCGGCTGGCGAAGCACTTAAGTGGGCTAAACGAGGTCGGATTCATACGGGAATTGGCTCGTCGGATATCCACATCCGAAATAAATTCGGAAGCACGCGGGAAAAAATTCTTGAACAAGCTATTGCTGCCGTCAAACATGCTAAAACCTATGTTGAAGACGTAGAGTTTTATGCTGAAGATGCTGGTCGGGCTGATTTGGCCTTCCTGGCACAACTCACAGAAGCTGTTATTGCTGCTGGTGCAACAGTTGTCAATATTCCAGATACGACAGGCTATTGTCTGCCAGACGAATACGGTCGAAAAATCGCCTACATTTATGAACATGTCTCAAATGTTCATAAAGCAACCATTTCTATTCACTGCCACAACGACTTAGGTCTTGCAACAGCTAATACGCTGGCTGGCGTCATGAATGGCGCACGGCAGGTAGAAGTGACCATGAATGGCATTGGTGAACGTGCCGGCAATACATCGCTTGAAGAAGTCGTGATGGCAATAAAAGTAAAAAAGGAGTTAGGTTTATATACAAACATTGATTCGACTCGCCTTTTCCCAGTAAGCAATTTAGTCTCGCAGATGATGCGCATGCCCGTACAGGCTAACAAAGCTATTGTTGGACGCAATGCATTTGCCCACTCATCTGGTATTCACCAGGATGGATTCCTGAAGCACTCTGAGAACTACGAGATCATGAACCCACATGATGTAGGTGTCCCAAAATCATCGATTGTACTAACGGCTCGCAGTGGCCGTCACGCCCTAAAGCACCGGCTTGAGTTACTTGGCTTCCGCTACGACAAACCAACTCTTGATGGAATTTATACACGTTTCCTCGATATGGCAGACATTCGTAAGGAGGTTAATGATAAAGATTTAATGGAATTAGTTCGCTAATCTAAAGCCCGTCTCAAAACGGGCTTTTTAGTTTTTACCTATCGAACAAATTGGTACCATGGGCTGTTTCGCCAATAAATTATAAATCCTCAAAATTATGGCACGTCCAACTCCTGAATTAATTAATGCCCTACGTCGAACGGCACAGAATTTGAGAAATGGAGCCGCTTACCAGTGGGGGCACATGGGTGGCTGTAACTGTGGTAATTTGGCTCAGGAGCTCACAAAACTCAATAAAGATCAAATCCATCAATACGCCATGCAGCGACACGGTGACTGGAATGAACAGGCTGAGGATTATTGTTCAACTAGCCAAATGCCCATTGACCTTCTAATTAACGAAATGCTAAATGCCGGACTAACGCTCGAAGATCTAAAGCATCTTGAACGGCTGGATGACCGCCAAGTATTGGCTCGTTTCCCCATCGAAAAACGCTTTTTAAAGCATAACATTCGTGAAGATGTTATCGCCTATATGACTGCCTGGGCTGAGTTACTGGAGGAACAGCTGCTCGCTAAAATAACCTTGCCCACTTTACAGGAAATTGAATTTGTATAAATAATGTATTGGGCAGGCATTGGCATGCACTATTCCAATACTCCCTAAACGCAAAAAGGGTCTATCATCTTTCGATAATAGACCCTT
>NZ_WPIN01000039.1 GCF_009754945.1 Spirosoma arboris | reverse complement strand
GGCTTTTTGGATGAGAAATACCATTAAAAAGGTGACGATAGTGGTACCCGTATTAATGACCAGTTGCCAGGTTTCCGAGTAATGAAACAAGGGTCCGGTTACGGCCCAGACAATAACCGTTAAAAAAGCAATGATAAAAGCGACAGAACTACCCGTGGCTTTGGTGACTGAGGAGGCAAAGCGTTCAAAAATACTTTTGGGTGTCGAATCAGGGGAGGGAGTTGGGGAGTCCATAGCAGGTAGTGAGTGATAAATTGAGTAGCTACCTATACAAACAGAATCGAGAGTCCTTTTGGCTGGGCTTAATCTGTTTTTAATTCGACCTAAAAGCCCTATACTATTGAGGCTGGTAGCGTCATCAAGCTATGGAAATTTAAGCTCTACATGAGTCTGGATTTTCCCGGCCAGGAACCTTCACTGAGTAGTATCCTGAGTGAGGTGCGAAAAGTACGGGAGCTGGTCAGTCCTCAGAACGCTTAATAATAGCAGGATGCGTGAACTAGGGTAGCCACTCAGAATAAGCAGCAAACCCAGTCGCAAAGTATTTTATAGTTAGTCTTCGCCTGGCTTCGAGAAATCGTTTTCGCTTCTGGGCAATTAGATAAAATCATTCACCCATTAGGCAGCCATATAAATAGGATAATTCCATCTTCGTACTAGTCTAGGAAATACGAAAATAAAGCTGGCTAAAAATGCCCAGCTATGAAGCTTAAGGCAGGAAAATAGAGTCAAACAGGTGCCGGTTTTCGTGCTTTTCTTCTTAAAGTACGAAACGCGAGAATGACTTTTCCTACAGAACTCCGCCTAATCAAATTCAATCACTAACTTACGGCCCAAGGCCTGAGCAACCCGCTCAAGAGTGGTGACAGAAGGGGGTGTGTTGCGCTTTTCTAATTTATTGACGGCCGGCACCGATACCCCCAGCCGTTCACGAAGTTCCTTTGGGGTTAAGCCAGCCCTTACGCGAGCCTCTTTGATTTTTTAGCCGATTTTTTGCTCCACTGGTTAATATTTATAGGGTCAAATTGATTTATTTATATCTATTGATGTAGTTCGTTTATGGATTTCTGCGGTCCTTACGACAAATACATGGCTGAGCACCGTCGGTCATTTCTGCACGCTCCGTTAGTAGCCGGCTGGGAGTTCAGGCAGAAAACACCCCTAATAACTGAAAGAGCGGGTTGGCTGTCCTTAGCCAAAACCCAGGATTGGAAATTACCCGCGTCCATTCGCCAAGAGTTGTTAAGCGACCAATGGGCCATTGTGATTACGGACACCAACCAGATTATTCACTATGTGAATCTACCGTTTGAACGAATGACGGGTTACTCCAGCCAGGAAGCTTTGGGACGCCGGCCAACCTTTTTACAGGGTGAAGGTACCTGCCAACCCATGCGTGAGCGCATCCGGCAAGGTATTGATCGGCAGAAGTCAGTACGGGGACGGCTATTGAATTACCGAAAAGACCAAACCCCTTATTGGTGCCGGATTATTATTCGGCCCATCGTCAACCGACAAAATCAAGTGGTCAACTTTATCGCTTTTGAACGGGAAGGGTAGTGATAAGTTTAATGAAAGGCAAATAGCCCTAAACTGTTTAGGTGTCGGCTGTTTTGATTAAAAAATATCGACCCAAATCGGGTCGATATTTCCGCAACAACCTTAACCCATCCTGGGGAAATCGCTGAGTATCAAAGCAGGTAGGGAGTTGCTTATACTAGTAAAGGATTCCTCACCAGAGGTGGGGCTTTATGGAAAAATACCCTCCTCTGGTGAGGGATACTAGTTGAAGAGGTCGGTTTAACGCCCATCTGCCTCCTCTTGTTTATCTTGGTCTTCCTCATACTGAATGGACCGGCGAATCTTATCCTCATCCAACCTAATCGCACTCACAAAATATCCCCATGACCAAAAATGATTACCCCAGTAAGTGATCAGCTAGATCTATGGTCTGCTTAAGGAGGCTATTAGCTAAAAACCTTATAGCGAACATTTCGTTGTAAGCTCATTATTCAACTTTTAATCTACGATGATGGCTGATTCAACCAATCCAAAACACAAAGAGGGGCCAGTAACCAAAGCGATTGAACAACAAACGGCCAAATTACCCTCAGATATTTTCCTGTGGGCAGCGCTGGGTTCAATGGGCGTTTCGCTGTACTTACAAGCTACGGGCGACCGCAAGCGTAGTTTATTTGTTGGCCAATGGGCAGCCCCTTTTCTGCTGTTAGGGGTATACAACAAGCTGGTCAAGTTAGAGGGAAGCGATTAATGGATCACGGTTGGCTGATTTGTCGCTTAGAGCTTTTAGTAGGTTGACCGATTTTAAAAAATAATCCTTTTTTTAATCAGCGTTAAGCGCAACCCCGACTAATACGGGGTTGCGCTTTTTTTGCGAGCTCATTGCGGGGATGAGTAGCATCGTTCACACCAGATGGCTGGTAGTCATTTAGACCCCCTCAGACCTGCCCACTCAATAGCACGTGAATCATGGTGATTAAGAGGCTTCTTGTGAACACCAATGAAGGGTTGCGACGGGTTTGGTTGTGCAGGCTCCAGCTTTTTAGGGCCACTCTTCACAAGCTCCCCAACCCCACCTACCGAGTTGCCTACATAACGGTTGACGTAATCCGGATTTGACCAACCAAGTAGGTAGCTAGTTGCCCAAATCTATCAGACTTTGACTCAGACGAGATAGCCCATCTTGGGTAGTAACGTGATCTTTGAGGAGGGTAAATTGTATATTGACGTTTATTTCTCCCGCTATCCTGACCATGGTTCGACTATTCCTAATTTGGCTGCTGCTCTGTCTGACTGCTGGACCAGTCTTCTCCCAACCTAAAAAGATTGACAGTCTACTTACAGTACTGGCTAAACATCTTCAGGCAGATACGTTTCGGGTCAACCGCCTTAACGACATTGCTGCGGTATATTTTGAAAAGTTTCCACCGGACAACCCTGACAGGCTGGACTTGATCGGTCAGGTGAGTTTGCAACTCGCCAGTAAGTTGAATTACCACTACGGCCAAGCCATCGCATTGGGTACCTTAGCTGGCATCGCTTCCGCCAAAGGGGACATGAAACAGTATCAGAAGTGAAGATCGCCGAGTTTACACCAGTCTAAAGGATGTTGATCAGGCCTTGATCTATCTAAAAAGAAGCCAATTAGTAGCCCGCAAGCGAAACGATAAAGCCCAACTGGGGGCTTCCCTAACCCGAATTGGTGAACTCTATGAGCAAAAGCAACAGCCTGACAAAGCGATCAATGCTTTTAAGCAGGCATTGCCTTATGTGCACAATTTACGCGAAGATTGGGTCATCCGGATTGAGGCCCATTTGCGGGCTGTTATGCCCAAAAAAGCCAGTACCAACAGACCTTACGCTACGCCCGGGGAGCATTGGCCAAGATGCGAACCACAAAGGACGTATTCCACTACTTTGCGGGCTTCCAGTATACCGCCTGGTTGGCTCTGAGTGAGGCTCACCTGCATATGGGACGACTCGATAGTGCGCTTTATTACGGCAACAAAAGTTTACACTATACGCAGGATGTCGATCTAAGGGGAGGTTATTTAGAACGTCACCGGGAGGGGATGTGCAACCCAAGGACCTCAACGCGTTGGCGGATGAGTATATGCGCCTGGCTTATCATGGTCAGCGGACCAAAAACAAGGATTTCACTTGTGAGTTGGTAATCCAGTTTGACCCTACTATTGACCAAGCAGCGGTGATGGCTCAGGAAATAGGCCGGGTATTGTTAAACCTGTTCAGCAACGCTTTTTATGCTGTCAAGGAGCGGCAAAAGCAAGACGAGTTATCTTATCAGCCTACGGTCAGAGTCAGTACCCAAAAGACCCAAAAGGGGATCGAGATTCGGGTAAGTGACAACGGTACAGGCATGCCTGAATCGGTGAAAGCCAAGATTTTCCAGCCTTTTTGATATTTATCGAGTATAACCAATATACATATATATGGTTATTAGGTAGATAACAACTCATCAAGGCTCATTTAAGTCCCTGCTAATTCCATTAGGAACGATGACAAAGCAAGATTTACTACGCAAAATCACCGACCAGACGGGGCTCGATCCACAAATCAGCCAAACCGTTGTAGAAGCTTTTTTTGACAGTATCAAAGAAGCTCTAATCGATGGTGAACCAATTTATGTGCGGGGCTTTGGGAGCTTCGTGCTCAAGCATCGGGCTCCTAAGAAGGCACGTAATATTAGTCAGCAGACAACAGTCCTGATTGATGCCCATTCAATTCCTCACTTTAAGCCCAGTGCTAGTTTTGTCAAACGAGTTCGGGAGGGGGAATAAACATCACAAACAGCAGAGTAAACCCTAATCGCTAGTTTAGGACGAACCGCCTGCCGAGTACAGAAAAAGGCCAAGAATCTTTGGAAGAGCCTTGGCCTTTTAAAAAAGTTTTTCGTAGCGTTGAGTTCAGGGTAAACATCGCAGACAACCAACTTGTTTGGTTATCATCTCGAATTTGATTTCGGGCGCGTATTTAAGCCCTCTGTCCTTATGCTAAACGATCCTGCTTAAGACGATTGTAAGAAGCTTCTAAGTCGGCAAAATCATCCTGATTATAGCCATTGGCGTATAAATACTGAATCACTTCCTGAGCCCTAGTTACTATACTGGTATATAGAATATCTAAATCCACTACAACAGTCGATTGGGCTTTATAATTAGCTAGAAGGTGCAATTGGGAGTGGATGGCTGTAAAGGCATAAGAGCCCTGCATGAAGAAAAAATCCCATTCCTTGGTTGCAATGTTGTCTAACCACCAGGCGAGCACCAGGGCAATATTATCAGTCCAGCCTTTTGTCGGAAAACACTGATCGCCCACTTGCAAATAAACGTTGCCGGTAATAAAACCTGCATTCCATTCAATCGTGGATACATCTATTCGGAGCTCGACTTGTAGCATCATTAAATCACTGGGAGAAGTGTGTAGTTTGCTAAACCCGCGAACGATTAACCTGTTTAGCCAATTGAGGCTCTATCAATCGAATGGGGTAAGGACAGTCTGAGCTCCGATTACCTTTTACACCTGGTGTAACGCACTTAGGCAGGCCTGGAATGGGTATCAGGGTGATGGATTTCTATGCCTTTATTGAGCTATGGGCCAATCCTGGATAAGGAGATGGCCAAATCGTTGATACGGGAAAAGGATACCTCCTGAACTAACTACGCTATAATCATAATTACCGTAAATTGTATCCCCCACGCAGGGAGTAACCGTGGGTTGCTCGATAAAGACGCTTATACTATTTATGCTGGGTGTACCCAACCAGCCAGCAGATTGTGCCTTAAATACTAGTCTTAGCGCCCCCTCATCAATTGGATCAACCGTAACCAATTCCGCATAGTAGGTAAAGGGATACCGTTGGCGATTAATCTGAGTTGGCTGGATCTCGACCAGGTTGGACTGGCAGGTAGTCAGGGGTTTCCAGCCAGCACCTAGCTCCATACAGTGATACCAGGGTAGTGCCTTGTCCCACGCCGAAAGAAGCTCTGGCTCTTCCTGAGCTAGCCATTCTTCATAAGAGGCCACAGGTTGCCCAGATAGCGCCTGGGGCAGTTGGACAAAGGTTTCATAGGCTCGACAAACAATCGCTTGTTCCCCACTATGAATCAGCTCCACCAGGTGCCCCCTCTGAAGTAATGTCGTGTCTACCATTTCCTAAATACACTCATTTTTCTTGTAGCCACCCGGAGCTATAACTTATGTTCTGTCAGGTTAGCGATTTATTCGACCTTTACCCCCTGGAGAATTTCGTGAAACGCTGGCAGTGACAAGTGGCCCTAGTCGGGATTTCTCTCGCATTCCCTGTCCAATATGTACGATTATTTAATTGGCTTAAGCTTGCCAACCTGTTCATTATATAAGTCCAGAGCCTGGTCATCAATCGGCCCGTTTTGTAAATCCAGTACTAACAACTCACTGCGACTCTCCACGAATTGGGCTAAGGCTTCAATAGGTTGTTCGCTCTTGACTTCCTGTGGCCTCCAGGAATCCAGCGATCACTCGCCGGTATAGGTTAAGCTTCCCACTGGCAAATTCAACCGGACCCATCTGTAAGCTAATTGAAGGAGTAGTCGCTTTTTCTCTTCTGAATCCATATACGTTAAGACCAAACTTCACAAGCCAGTATCAATTCAATCTTATAACTTATGTGCGGCTACTGTAATCAATAACCAAACTCGCTGTCATTGCTCATTGGTTTTTAGTTTAAATGTACTTGTTTGAGGGCGTTAAGCTGGTTTTTCAATTCATTTATCGTATCGTTTTTCTGCTGGATTTGGGCTTGGCAATGTGTATTTCGGAGAGATTGACCAGGTAATTCCGTAGCAAAATGGCTGGTCAGTTTGCCGGTTCAGCGTCAAATTAGGTGAATTTGTGTAGTTTTCTTAGTTGAGTGGGTATGGATCTGTCCCCACTCTTACCGCCTGGATTTCAGTTCAGCCACCAGCAATTCACCCACGATTCGATCACTATTAGCTTGATAGCCACCAATCGGATGGGCACATGCCCACTTTGTCAGACAGCCTCCAACCGAGTGCATAGTTACTATTAATGTACCTTAGCCGACCTACCCATAAGTGGTAAACGGATCAAACTCCTGGTGAGGCTGCGCAAATTTTTCTGCTCTCTAGCCGATTGCCCCCGTAAAGTTTTTGCTCAATCATGCCACCCGAGCTGCAAGCCTTATGCTCGGAGACTGCTTAGAGCCGATCAGCAGATACAGGCTATTGGGCTGCGGGTTGGTTCCAAGCCTGGGGCTCGCTTATGTCATACCATTGGCCAGTTGGTTAGTGCTTCGACTGTCCTACGTATCATTCGCATAACCCTAATACCAGTCGTGGAAACGCCCAGGCGATTAGGTGTCGATGATTTTGCTTTTAAGAAAGGGCGTAACTATGACACCCTTCTAATTGATCTGGATCAGCATAAACCTATCGATGTATTGCCGGATCGAGAAGGTAAGACATTGGAGGACTGGCTTCGAACTCATCCGGGGGTTGAATTGATCACGCGCAACCGATCCAGTATTTATGCGAATGCCATCACTTCGGTTTGTCCCAATGCCACTCAAGTAGCTGACCGTTGGCACCTGTTGAAGAATTTATTTGAAGCCGTCGAACGCTTTTTAGATAGCCAACGCCCAGCCATTCGAGAAGCCGCTCAATTCATTAGTCAGCAATCGACAATTCGGATAACTACTGTTTCGTTAACAGAAATGGATTTACCAATACCGGCAACCCAACAACTACTTGATAATCAGTTAGGAAGCAACCAATTTATATAGAAAAACGGTATGAGCGTTATCAACGGGCTAAAGAACTACAGCAGCAAGGTCATAGTATTCGAGCCACTGCCGCTCACTTAGGTAGCTCCCGAAATACGGTCAAAAAGTACTTCAAACAAGCTCATTTTGTCCCTAAAACTAAGCGCAGGAAATCAAATTTGTTAACCTATGAAGTCTATTTACGGCAGCGTTGGCAAGCTGGTGAAACTTGTGTCAAAACGCTGTTTGAGGAAATCAAAATCCAGGGTTATTATGGGCGTTATACCATCTTAGCTGCCTTTTTAGCGAATTATCCGCGTCCTTCTTACGCGCCTACTTTACCACCGGCCCAAAAGGAGTTTAGCTATTCAAGTCGGCGGCTCAGTCGATTACTAGGCCAACTAGCCGTCGAATGGCCGGAAACAGATCGTCCTTTTTTAAAACACTTACTCCATTCCAATGAATTAATTGGTCAGGTGCACCAACTGAGTTTACGTTTCAAGCAGCTCATGCAGGACCGCCAAGCGGAAGAACTAGCGAACTGGTGTGCTGATGCCGAAGGGATACCTGTCTTGAGTGGGTTTGTGCGCGGTATGCGTCAGGACTTTGCTGCTGTTGAAGAAGCGTTTCGATCCGAGTGGAGTAATGGCCAAACTGAAGGGCAGGTTAACCGGCTGAAAACCATCAAGCGAACCATATATGGCAAAGCCAAATTTGATTTGTTACGGCTGAGGGTGTTAACCCGGAATTGGACGACTCCCCCAAATTAACGCTGAATAGGATTGGCATCACTAAATTGATAAAAGCCTTTTTGGTAACAAATGCCGGATGGATGAACCTCAGTGGGCCTCGGTCGTTTCTGTAGGTCCGTCCTTAATTTAAAAAGCTTTCCATTCGACTTAGTAAAGTTATTCAAATAGGCCTTGGGGACGATATGAGACTTGACGGGTTTCTGTTGTGCCATATCCAAATATAACAAATTCATTAAGTTGAAAGATCACATCAAAGCCCTGCAGAAGGATGCGAACTGGATGCACCGGAGTGATACCTAGTAGCCTTGGTGCCAAAGTCCTTTCCACCCAGTTGAGGCTTTTTAATGCCATTGCCTCATTGTTAGCAACAAACCAAAAGCGTGTGTAGTAGTGAGGGGGCAAACGTTTTTTAGTCAGATTAATCAGCCAACTTCTACTTAGAGTATGTTTGGGATAGGATAAAAGGGAGAGTCTGTCTAATCTTGGAGTTACCAAGCTACCAAGATTATGAACCAATCATTTCAGGAGTTAACAGACTCTCAATGGCAAATTATTGAAAAACTTTTGGATGACCAACGCCAGCGTTGGCATACGCTACGCACCATTATTAACGCTATTCTATGGCTTAACTACACCGGCTTACAGTGGCGTGAACTGAATAAACTGACTGGTGCCCAACTGCCCTGGCAGAGCGTATACTACCACTTTCGCCAATTCAAATTGAAAGGTATGTGGGAGCAAATACTGGACAGTTTAGTCGTCAAGGAACGAAAACGACAGCAAAGGGCTATGACTCCTAGTCTACTGGCCATTGATAGTCAAAGTGTTAAGATTATGCAGTTTATTGAAGAAGACACGGGGCTCGACGCTAACAAACGCATTAACGGTCGCAAACGTAGCATCGCCGTTGACCGCTTAGGCTTACCTTGGGCGCTGGCTGTGACAGGAGCGCATGTATCCGACAATGAAGCAGGTGAGTTAATTGTTGATCGAAGGCAAAGTGCCTCGTTTAGAAGTAATTGCGGCTGATGCTGGCTACAAACTAAACTTTATTGAGCATGTGGAAGCAAACGGCTGGCGGGTCGAAATTGCACAAAAGCCGGAAGGGAGTCGAGGTTTTGTGCCAGAGAAGAATCGCTGGCCCGTCGAACGCAGTTTCGGCTGGTTCAATTTTCGGCGTCGGCTCTTTCGGGATGTGGAGAAGAGCGTCGAAAGTTCGGAGGCTATGCTTCAACTTGCCTTTATTTCCATTATCATCAATAGGCTAGCCAAATAATATTCCAAAACATACTCTTAGTGATTGGCTGATTTCACATTAAAAAAAGCCGACTCAATCCGGGTCGACTTTTTGGTTTTTACATCTACATTACTAAGCGCCAAGCGGACACATAATTACTGTAGTTATAAAGGCCAGTACCTGGTAGTTATACTACTAAAAAACGCCAGCCCCAAGCGAGACTGGCGTTAGTGTATCAACCTTTATTCTAAAATCAGCAGCAAGATAGCCAATTCGCTGATGGGCTGTCTGAGCATTTCGCTCAGGACATTACGAGCGGGCATTTTTTGAGTTATCTTAACTCTTCCAAAGCATTTCCATTCGGAACGAATCCCGATTGGCAATTGCTGATCGGGATTTTTGCTCCCGCCTGCCCTCTTAGGTGACCCAGGCTAGGGAGTTGGCACAACACCTACTTCCCTGCCCTGGTGGCAATATGGTCGCTGACGCGCAAAATGGCCACTCTCAACTCCTCCAGATTACTGGGCTTGAGCAAATGATCGGTGGCCCCTAACCGCAGATAGGCCGCATGCTTGAGGGCGTCAAACTCCTCAGAGAGCATGATGATACAGGCCTGCTCACAACTTGGGTGAAGCAGCAACGTACTGAGCCAATGCAGATCTTCCTGCCGGGGAACAACTCCATCCAGCAGCAGCGCCGATGGCTTGGACTGGCTGAGGGAAGCGGCCGAAAGAAAGCTGTGGGGCGATCCAAACCAGCGAACATCCAGATGAGTAGCCCAGCTGACAAAACCGTGCTGCCAGAATACATAGTCCTCCTCATCTTCATCTAACAGAGCGACCCAAGATTTAGTCGTGTTCATCTTTATTATGTATTATACCAAACGAGGTTTACATAATCCATGGAGCAGTCGGTTTGTTCAACAAACCAGCTGGTTAGCGATCGTTTTTTAGGGAGCGGTCAAGTGAAGAGAAATTAAACTTAACCCCTTAACTTGTGTCAAAGGATTGTCCATTCCGGCACTAGATAGCCTCCGCCTTGGTTGATACCATCCATACCTCTACCGCTGATGCCCACTTCTGCCCCCTGTGTCTTTGTTGCCGATGATGATGAAGACGATCGTTACCTACTGGCCATCGCCTTCCAGCAGCATAGTCCCCAATGTCGACTCCTGTTTGCCCAGGATGGCCGGGCCCTGCTGGATGAGCTAGAACAGGCTCAACCATTACCCCGTTTAATTCTGTTGGATCTGAATATGCCCCGCCTGAACAGCTTTGAGACCTTACAACTGATACGAGCGCACCCGCTTTATCAAGACGTGCCGATGGTGATGCTAACCACTTCGGATTTGGCCGAAGATCGGCAACGGGCCCAGGATCTGAGGGCTACTGCTTTTATCACCAAGCCCCTCAACGCGAGTCGGCTAGGCGAGGTCGTCGGCCAGCTGCGCGCTGAGTGGTTGGCTGGCAAGTGTACGTAAGGGCTTCCCCTGGGCTAGGCACCCGTATCTAATCTATCGATGACCACTAGGACTCCCATAGCCCAGCTGTGAAGATAGAGCTATGGGAGTTTGCTGGCTGTGGGTATAGGAGATCTGGGCTTGATATTCAAAGTCTTATCGAAAAGTTACAGGCTCCTAAAAAATATATTGGTCCTAGCCGAGTGCTTGTAGCGGCCTTCCTCCTAGCCAAAGCCTGTAGCGACATATAATTTCCCCTATAATAAATAAGTTACCGAAGATCAAAGGATAGAGATAACTTACTCACCTCAGCCTTAACCTGACCTGGAAATAAACCTTTAGGAGTGGCAAGGCTGATCGTTTTAGGGCAAAAAAATAACCCTGTTGTTACGGGAACAGGGCTAACAGGCTTAAGTTGTTTATGTTCTTATGGGTTAGACTCAGGTCTATATCCTTGAGACGTACAACGTGTAGTTTGGACACATAAAAAAACGTTGGTACCAGGAGCACCAACGTTTTGACTAACCCATAAGAGCTTGCAGGCGAACAGGTCGGTAGCCCACAATCGCCCCCAATTTAGGGATGAGATTAATTGAATAGTAACTTATAGGTTATTTATTGACATTCTAGACAACAAAGAGTTAATAGAATCAGCCAAGGTGTTTATAGTACCGCCT
>NZ_WPIN01000038.1 GCF_009754945.1 Spirosoma arboris | reverse complement strand
CTCATTTCCCTGATTTGGGACTGCAAAGGTAGGGGTATTTCTCAGTCTTGTCAAGGCCCCCTCGCAAAATAAATGGGGGTCTCACCAAACAATCTTTGGTAAGACCCCCACCCTCAAGTACTTACACACAAGAAAATTTCTATATTTTTTTCAAACAATACGTACGCAGCAGTTAAATCAATCCCAAATACCCTTCGATAAGTATGTTTTTACTCCTAATGCGAGTACTATGAAGTATATTGCATCTTCCTTTTACCCCCTAAAACAGGGTGTAATTTAGTTATACGATGAAAATACTACATACCGCCGACTGGCACTTAGGTAAGCGGCTACAGGATTTCCAGCGCTTACAGGAACAACAGGACGTATTGGCTGAAATTGTACAAATAGCCGACCAAGAAGATGTAGACCTTGTATTAGTAGCTGGTGATTTGTTTGACACGTTCAATCCTGACCCGCAAGCAGAAGACCTATTATATAGTACGCTCAAAAAGCTAACAGCGGGTGGACGGCGGACTGTGGTGGCTATTGCAGGTAATCATGACAATCCAGATCGGATCGAGGCACAAGATCATTTTGGTCGAGAGTGTGGAATTATCTTCGCTGGTTTCCCAAAGACCGAATTTCAATCCCATAAATTAAGCTGTGAAGCAAAAGTGCTTCAAACAGCACCGGGCTTTATTGAACTGAAACTTCCCCGACACGATGCACCTGTTCGGCTAATTCTGACTCCTTATGCCAATGAGCACCGAATGCGATCCTATTTCGGGATGACAGACTTCGACGATGAACTCCGGCAAAATCTGCAAGGTCATTGGGCGACGCTGGCTGATACCTATATGAATACAAATGGGGTCAATTTACTAGTAGCTCACTTGTTTGTCATGAAGCGGGGTGGTGAACAACCCGAAGAATCGGATGATGAACGAAGTATCCTACAGATTGGGGGCGCATCGATGGTCTATACAGACATGATTCCTCCGCAAATTCAATATACTGCATTAGGGCATTTACACCGTTATCAGCAAATGGCGGGTGGCCCTTGCCCAGTCGTATATAGTAGTAGTCCGCTGGCCTATAGTTTTGCTGAATCTGACCAGCAAAAATATGTCGTTCTGATTGATGCCGAGCCTAACCAGACGGTAGCCATTACACCGATTCCGCTTAAAACAGGAAAGCGACTTCTTCGGCCACGATTCAAACTTGTTACGGAGGCTGTCGAATGGCTCCAGGAGAATCCTAACTGTTTTGCCGAGATTACCTTGCAAACGACAACCTACTTAACCAGCGAAGAACGTCGGCAACTTCAGCAGGCACACGAGTCGTTGGTAACTATTATTCCTGATGTTCGACCTGTAGATGAGCCGGAGCAGGAAGCTACCCCCGCTATTGATCTTACACAGAGTATGGAAACTCTATTCACGAATTATTTCAAAAACCGAAACAAAGGGCAGGAGCCAAATGGGCGATTGCAACAGTTGTTTCGGGAGATTTTAGCAACCGAACCTGAATGATACCGATTAAATTATCGATTCAAGGTCTCTATTCATATCAGGATCTACAGGAAATTGACTTTCAGCGACTGACCGGGTCGAGTGTGTTCGGTATATTCGGTAAAGTGGGCAGCGGGAAAACTTCGCTTCTGGAAGCCATTAGTTTTGCGTTGTATGGCGAAACCGAACGCCTGAATAGTCGCGATAACCGACAATATAATATGATGAACCTGAAGTCGAAGCATCTGCTTATTGACTTCGAATTTCAGGCTGGTCCCGATCAGCATATATATAAGTTCACCTACGAAGCGAAACGACATCCCAAAAAACACCACGAGATAGGCCCTGGCGAACGGCGAATGTTTATTCGTCAGGAAAATGACTGGCATCCGATCGGGAATGAAAAAGAGGATATTGCCTTACTGTCAAAACAGATTCTGGGCTTAGACTACGAGAATTTCAAGCGTACGATTATCATTCCCCAGAACCAGTTTCGTGAGTTTCTGGAGCTTAGTCCAGCAGAACGTACTAAGATGATGAACCAGTTATTCAAACTGGATCAGTACGATCTGGCTGGGCGGGTAGGCAAATTAAGTAAAGCCAACGACGATCAGCTAGCCGAACTTCGAGGGCTCTTAAGTCCACTGGAAGATGTTACGCCCGAAGCTATCACACATGCTGAAGCTAATATTGCCTCCAGCATGGATGCTGTTCGGGCAAAAGAAATCGAAATTGAGCAGTTGGAGCCCAATGAACAGCGACTATTACAGTCGCAAACCCAAAGTCAGAAACTAGCAACTGTACAACGAGAATTGGCAGGGTTGCAAACACTGGAAATCTCGTACAATCAGCTTCGGCAGACAATTGCCCTATATGAAACATGTCGGCTTGTATTTCAGGCCGATTTAGTGGCGCTTCGCAAATTACAGGACAAGCAAACGGGCTTAGTCGACGCAAAAAGTAAAACAACGAAACAGCTCTCGCTGGCAGAAGGTCAATTAGTTAGTAGTCAATCTGTTTATGAGGCTACGAAAAAGGCCTATGAAGGTCGCGGTCAGTTGCAGCAACAAATTGATGAACTGGATACTGTACAGCAGATACGTACCTTACAAGAGTCGATTGAATTACAGGCTCGAAATCGTCAACAAGTGGCAGCTCGAATTGATCGGCAGAAAAATGAGGTCGATGGGCATAAAACGAAGCGACAAACTTACCAGACGCTTATTGACAATTTACTTGGGCAACCCTCACAATTAGAGCGGCTTTATCAGGTAGAAAAATGGTTTGCGATTTACAAGCCATTGAAAAAACAGGCCGACGAGTTACAGAAACAGTTAATGGATCACGAAACCGCGGTCGAACAAATCAAACGGCAAAAAGATCAGGCGCTGGCAGGTTTCCCTGAAGACTGGGCGACGTTTACGTTGAAAACATTGCCAATACAGATTGATACGGCACTGGAGCAGTTGAAAGGCATTCGAAAGGACCGCGAGAAAGTTTACCAGCAGGCATTCGTAAAACAGGAATTAGCCCATTTTGCCGATTCCCTCACCGATGGTGCCCCTTGCCCTCTTTGCGGTTCCGAGCATCATCCAGCTAAGCATGAGGTTATTCAGAACAAGTCGAATGCTGATTTGATCCGGCAGGAAGTATCAAAAAGCGAGACCGCACTGAACAAAGTCAATCAACGTATCGACGACACGACTGCTTTACGACTACTCATTGAAGGGTTAGCCAAAGACCTTAGGAGTGCTTTGGAAAACAGCAAACGCCTTATTCAGGAGCGTGCCGAGGTCGTTCGGCAACTGATTGAGCACGAAGATCAGTTTGTTTGGCACGAATTTGACAAAGAAAAGGGAGATGATCTGGCTGGGGCGATTCGGCAAGAGAGTGAACAACAGAAACAACTTCAGCATGGACAGAAAGTCGTCCGGGAATTGAGTAAGCAAATCGAGGAAATTGACACAGTACTACAGGAAGATGAGAAGAAATTACGGGAGTTCGATACCGCCATCGCAGGCTTGAATGGGCAACTAAAAACAGCCGTTGAATCACTCGCCTATTATCGACTTCATGAGATTTCGAAGTGGGACTTGCGACAGATTACGGATCTCCGAGACTCACTTACCCGGACATACAGCCAAACGAAGACAAATTTTGACGAAGCCGATAAGCAGAAATCAGAGATCGAGAAATTACAGGCTACCCTACTTGAACAATTTCAGCAACTGGCTAACCAACTAGCGGATCTCGCCAATGATATTGAGGCTGTAGAATTGACTCTTTCCCAGAATCTGACTAAGCACGCCATTACTCGCGAGGTCGTTGAGCAGGTATTGCAGAGTAATCTGGACGCCGATCAGGAGAAACAACGTATCCGTGAGTTTGACAAAAAACGGGCTGGCCTGGAGAAGCAAATCACTGATCTGGAACTCGAACTGGCCAAACATCCATTTGACCCTGTTGCGCTGGCTACTGTACAAAGTCAACTGAAAGTGTTACGCGATCAGAAAGACGGCCTGAATAAAGAATTTGGGCAGCTTACGAATGTTCTGAAAAACCTAAAAGAACAATGGACTCAGAAACAGGAGTATCAAAAGCGGTACGATGCGTTGGACCTTCGTAAGCAGGATTTGAAGAAAATGGACGAGTTGTTCCGGGCTCAGGGTTTTGTCAACTACGTCTCGTCGGTCTATTTGAAAAACCTCTGTGAATCGGCCAATGATCGTTTTTTCAAATTGACAAACAATCAATTAAAGCTTGAATTAGACGAAAAGAACAATTTCCAGGTACGTGATTATCTTAACGGGGGCGAAACCAGAAGTGTGAAAACCCTCTCCGGCGGGCAAACATTTCAGGCGGCTTTATCATTGGCGCTGGCATTGTCTGACAATATTCAGCACCTGACGAAAGCGAAACAGAACCTCTTTTTCCTGGACGAAGGATTTGGAACGCTTGATAAAGATTCGTTACAAACAGTCTTTAAAACCCTGAAAGCACTACGTTCCGAAAATCGTGTAGTAGGTATTATCTCGCACGTCGAGGAATTGCAACAGGAAGTTGATACGTACATCCGCGCCGAAGCTTCAGAAAATGGGAGCCGGATTAAGCGGAGTTGGGATGAGTAGTTAGCTCACCTCACGGCAGCGGCCCACCTCACCCCCGACCCCTCTCCTAAAACAGGAGAGGGGAAATGCTCTGGCATATAGGGGAAGTTTATTTACAAACTAACTTGTTTTACGCCCCACTGCTCAACGATTCTTCCTTCATTCAAACGGAAAATAGTATAGAACGTAGCCGTCTTTGAGGCTAGTTTACCTTCAGCCTGAACTACGACAAAATCGCCTTCACCGATAATATGGTCTACTTTCTCAATAATGACTTGATCAGCCTGCCCGCGTAAATAGGCTTCCAGTCCAGTAATCCCATTCTCAATTTCGGGGATGTGCTGAATAAGGTTGGTAGCAACAAAGTTGGAAAGTAACCCAGGTTGCCGGTTGATGTAAACCTGTTCGTAGAAGTCCGCGACTAGAGCTTTATTCTCTGCTACGTGGTCGTTTTCTTCGCTCGGCAGTGGGCCATCCATCATGGTATGACCGTTCTGAGTCGTTTCTGGCTGATCTTCAATGGCGTCCCAATGTTCTGCCACCTGCCCGTTGCGAAATTTGAATAGGTCAACCACAACCTTCTGCTTATCTCCCCAGCCAAAACTCATGTTTGTTACGACATATTCGCCTTCGGCAATTAAGCGTAGAAAAGGCGTTGACGTACTGGCCGGTTTGGGCATTTGCTTCATATAGGCCAGTGCCTCCAGAAGCCCCTCTTTTCCGGGCTTAACCATCGGACTATGCTGAATGTAATCGTCCGCTATTATTTCTTTCGCAAAGTCAATATCGCCCTGGCTAACCGCCCGGCGGTAGAAATCGCGGATAATGGATTTATTTATTGCTTCTTGTTGCATGATCTGCTTTTTAGTAGAAACCGTTTTAGAACACGATAAAATCAGGGCTACTCCCAGACATAAGAGGCCCGTGATGAAATGGCGAGATTTCATCAATACGAAAATTTAATTGTGAGAAATGACCAGAAACTACCCCAGACAAAGGGTAGATCTACTGCTGCACTAAGTCGGGCAGCGTGTACCGAAAGGCCTTATCTTAGTAGATAGGCATTTTCGGTGAGGGTCAGTGGTATGTTATCGTACGTTTCAGGGTGGTAAAGTTATCAAATCTTTACCCCACTTTAGAAACAACCGGGCTTTTTTACTTTTACGGTATAAATATCCTGTTTCGATGAAAAAACTAATTACACTCTTTCTGTTCGGCTGCGTCGTGCTAACTGGATGTCGCACTCCTAAATCAGGAACGACTACTACTTCGTCAACCCAAAAGCCACTGACAACTATTGCTTTCGGTTCGTGCAGTGACCAGAAACGCCCACAACCTCTTTGGGATGATATTGTCGCGCAAAAGCCCGATATCTGGATTTGGTTGGGTGACAATATTTACGGTGACTCGGAAAGTATGGATACGTTGCGTGCTAAATATGCCCGCCAAAAATCGAATCCGGTTTACCAGCAATTACGACAGTCGACCCCGATTATTGGTGTTTGGGATGACCATGATTATGGCGTCAACGATGGCGGCAAAGAATATCCTAAGCGGAAAGAAAGCCAACAGGTTATGCTGGATTTTCTGGACGTACCAACTACTAGTCCATTACGAACACAGGAAGGTGCCTACTCAACCCATGTTTATGGCCCGACAGGCCAAAAGGTGAAGATAATCTTACTAGATGGTCGTTATTTCCGTGACCCCTTAAAGAAAGAAAACAAGCAAAACGTACCCGATCCATCGGGCGATATGCTGGGCGAACCCCAATGGAAATGGCTGGAGCAACAATTAACTAATTCCGACGCCGATGTACACATTATTGGGTGTGGTATTCAATTCCTGCCTGAAGAACATGTGTACGAGAAATGGGCCAACTTCCCAACAGCTCGCCAACGATTTTTGGATTTGTTAAGCAAAACGAAACCCAAAGGTGCTCTCTTAATCAGCGGTGATCGACACATGGCGGAAGTCTCAAAGGTAAGCGTACCAGGCTTAAATTATGATTTGTATGATGTAACCAGCAGCGGTCTGACCCACGTTTCAGCGCCACATGAAGAAGCCAATCGTCACCGCGTGGGAAAAATGGTCGCTGAGTTGAATTACGGACTAATCACCATCAATTGGGCTGCCAAACCCTTAACCGCCACTGTTCGTATTAATGGTGATAATCAGTCGACATACCTCACTCAGGAAATTAAGTTCTAAACTAATCATTGCAGCAGATTCATATAGAAAAGCGGAGAGCCTATGAGCGTTCTCCGCTTTTGTTTTATCTAATCAAACACACGTTACAGTTCATGCAGCCAATTTAACAGTTCAAGAGCCTTTTTTGCCAGTTCAAGGCGCTTTACAGAACGGATTGCACACCATAGCTATCATTAGTATGGATCAAACCACCAATTACTAATCGATTAGTTAAACCAATGAATACAATGAAAAACAATGTATTATTAATGACACTGGCTATGCTGGCAATCGTGTCCTGCCAAACAAATACGGTCAAACCAGATGAGCCATTTAGTGGAAACAAAGACTCAATCAGCGTCTTCAAACGGGTAAAAATAAGCTGGGCCGCTACGGACTATAAAGAAGTAGAATATGACGCAGCCAACACGCCGATTCGATATACGGCCCAAAATCTATATAATCAGGGAACGGGCGAAGTACTAAAAGTGGTGTATAATTTCGTCTATTCGGGTAAGCAATTAACACGTCTGGACGTTTCCAATGGGTCTTCTGTCAATTACACCTATGATGGTGATAAAGTCGTTAGGACAGAGGAGTTTAACTCAAAAGGTAAACTGATTATAACTCGCCTATATGACTATTCTTTCGAAAATCGACTAAAGCGAGTAGACGAAGCGACAGGCGAAGGCGATAAGAAGATGGAGACCGCCAGAACATTCACCTACGACAATAAAGGTAATCTGACACAGCTGGTTGACCTCACAAAAGATGCTCAGACTGGTGTGTATAAAGTGGAATTAGTGACGCGCTACTCGGATTATGACTCTTATAAAAACACCACCAATCTATGGACGATTTACCCGATCTTGCCAAACGTTACTTTTCAGGTTAATAACCCGACTACTATTACGCAATATATTGAGGGACAAGATGGGGCCGAAATGCCGTTTCATCGGAAGCAATATACGTATCGCTACAACGCAAAGGGATATCCTGTTTCGCATACAGAAACAGATGCAGGAGGCCCGCTAACCGCTACATACACTTACGTCGATATGTACTGATAGCTTTTTCTAAGAAAGTATAAAGGGGAATGAAAAGGTATATTACAACCTTTTCATTCCCCTTTATACTTTCTTTTTTCTATCTATTCCTTCGTAATCAATTCCATTACCTCTTCTGAAATACCGGTCATTGAGAAACCGCCGTCGTGGAAGAGATTTTGCATCGTTACCATACGTGTCAGATCAGAGAAAAGTGTGATTACATAATCAGCACACTGATCCGCGGTTGCATTTCCGAGGGGAGCAGTTTTGTCAGCGAAATCGAAGAATTTATCAAATCCACCGATTCCACTTCCTGCCTTAGTTGGCGTAGGTGATTGAGAAACCGTATTTACACGAACCTTGCGGTATTTACCATATTTGTAGCCAAAACTCCGGGCTATTGACTCCAGAACGGCTTTCGCATCGGCCATATCGCCGTAGAACGGAAACGTCCGTTGAGCGGCCATATAGGTTAAGGCAACTACCGAACCCCACTCATTGATGGCATCCTGCTTATAGGCAGTCTGCATCATTTTATGGAACGACAGGGCCGAAATGTCAATACTCTGCTTAAACCAATCATAGTTGAGATCGGTATAGGCCTTCCCTTTCCGCACGTTCGGGCTCATGCCAATACTATGCAGAACGAAATCCAGTTTACCGCCAAGTACTTCGGTTGATTTGGAAAACAGATTTTCGATGTCTTCAACCGAAGTGGCGTCTGCTGGAATAATTTCAGCATTGCACTGTTCAGCTAATTCTTTAATGGCTCCCATACGCATGGCAATCGGCGCGTTGGTCAGCGTAAAAATGGCCCCTTCTTCTTTCGCTTTCAAAGCGACTTTCCAGGCAATTGAGTTTTCGTCTAAGGCACCCGAAATGATGCCGCGTTTTCCGTTCAGTAATCCGTAAGCCATGTGTCTAGTAAAGAATGTAGAGTGAGGAATGAAGAGTGAAGAATAGTTCTGGTTATAAAATTTTACTTTTCACTCTACATTCTTCACTCTTAATTAATCGCAAAGTTAGGTTATTTTTTTGGGTGAAGGGCTACACTAGCCATTGATGCAGGTGCAGATGGTAACTTTAACACATCAGTCATGAATTTCTCAGTAGCCTGATAAACACCGGTTAAGTCTTTTGATGTGAAATGAGAAGCAATAACGTGGGCATCTGCATTCGGGAAATCGACTTTCTCTTTTTTATCAGTTGGCGTCCCCAATTGGTCGAACATCTCTAACATGGCGGGTACTGACACCACCTTATCCTGATGCGTTTCATCTTTGTAGTAATAGCCCATAAATACGGGTTGCTTAACTTTCTGAAACTGCTCTGGCGTCATAAATTCGTCCATCATCGTTTGCAATGTAATGAGGCCGTTGCTATGATATTGAGGAAACCAGTAGCGTGCGCGCCCACCTTTGTAGTTCGTATTAATGACATGTTCGCCCGGAAACACCTGGCTGAGGATTTGCTTACCCCAGGGTTTCGTAACGAGTTTTAGCGCTGGATTAGCGGTAGCAATACAGGGCGAGTACAAAATTAATCCATCAATTTCAGGGTGATGTGCAGCCAGATAGAGCGCCAGCATACCGCCAGCCGACGTCCCCATAACAATTACTTTTTCACCCAAAGCCTTCCCAATGACCAATGCCCGTTCGGCAGCGCCAGCATAAGCCGATGGCGTTAGGTCTTTGAGGGCATCGGGCGAATCAACCCCATGTCCAGCAGGCCGGGCGAGGTACAAATTACAGCCAAAATGGTTGGCAATCTGTTTATGAACCGGATCGCCCTCTGCCCAGGTTGCCGAAAAACCCGGAATATACACGATACTATAGGGCGTTTTGACTTTATGTAGACTATCGGCCCAGACGATTCGAGCTTCATTATCGGGACGCAGGTTTTGCTTCCGTTCCGAATCAGCAATCCCCTGTTCCATTTTCACTAAGTCAGGATCAAGCGTAATCGGTTCATCTTTGATGGGATCGGGATGGGTCGATGGACCGAGTAAATAACCAACCGTCATAACGGCCAGAAGCAAGCCTAAAATGAGCAAAAACCGTTTCATACGTATTCTTTTATGTCCATTCGAATGCGCCAGTCTTTCGGCAAATAGTTGTTCACTCGGTTACCAACGCCTTTTACCCAACCTAAATTCAATCCTTTGTATTGAGCTAACAACCAGCCCTTCACGGGTTCGTCGAACACTAGATTCTCCTTCTTAAAGTACCGCAACGCGTTTTCTTTACTTAATTCGATACCCGGCAGATTCTGGTTTACTGCAGTGCTAAGAGCCAGCGCGTGGGAAGGAATAAAATCCTGCCCTTTGAACTGTCCCATCTCTAAACCGAAACCTTTCTGGCGAAGAGCGCTATCGAGGAACAGAAACGTTTTCTCCAACGCTTTCGGCAAAGCCATTACATCGCCATTAGGCTTTTCCCAGAATGAGAAATCGGCAGGATTTTGCAGCCATTTAGCGGCTGATGCAGCCTCACGAGGACGTAATGCCCGAATACTACGAAAGGTGCGCGCATCTAATTTCACTGGAGCTGTAAATGTTGTCTTTTTAAAGACACTGATGAAAAACCCCTCACCCCGGACTCGATGTGGATAGCATTGATACCCAACGGCGTCCCCAGTTTCAGCGTCGCCCGCCTGTCTCTCCACCACATTCCAGTCAGAAGGTAGAATCAGCGGTATATTCCTAAATCCATTCTCGGTTAGATAGCGGACATTCTCAGCATTTTCGGTGTCATTATAGGTACAAGTGCTATAAATCAGAATACCATCTTTATCTAACAAGGTTGCCGCTGCGGCCAGAATCCGCTTTTGCCGAGCCGAACAGAGCAGCACACTTGCTTCCGACCATTCCTCCATCGCATCAGGATCTTTTCGAAAAAGTCCTTCTCCTGAGCAGGGAGCATCTACGACGACAACATCGAAAAATCCCGTCATGTTGGTCATGTCTTCCGAATCATGGTTGCTAACGACGACATTCGGATAACCCCACTTATCCAGATTTTCGCGCAGGACAGAAACCCGGCTCCGGATTACTTCATTACACACCAGCAAACTATCGGGATGTAAGGCCGAAGCCAGCAACGTACTTTTCCCACCTGGAGCAGCACACAAGTCCAGAACCCGCAACGGGCGATTCAGATTGGCAGTTTGTCGTAGTACTTCATTGAGTAACATAGACGAAGCCTCCTGAACGTAATAGGCACCTGCCTGAAACAGAGGATCGAGCGTAAAGTTGGGACGTTCGGGTAGATAAAAACCCGTAGAACACCAGGGCACAGGCTCTAAACCTGCCGCGTCATACATCTTTTTACTCGGATTCAGCCGAATACTGACAGGCGTAGGCTCGGTCAGTGCAGACTGAAAATCAGGAAATTCGGTTGGCAACTGCGCCTGCATCTGTGCCTGAAACGCCGGTGGCAATTCAACTGGGGGCAATCCAGTCAGGGACGAGGTGTGAGGATTCATTCAGCAAAAATACGGAACTGTCGGACGGTTTTCACTAAACTTGCAGCATGGCAGCAATACAAGACCGATTTGCCCAGATAAAGACCTTTATTTTTGATGTCGACGGCGTTCTGACCAATGGCAGTGTTAATCTGCTAGCCTCCGGCGAACGCTTCCGTACGGTACATATCCGCGATACCTATGCTATTGAACAAGCGTTGAAAGCAGGGTTTCGTGTAGGTATCCTATCCTCATCAAATGCTGAAGGGGTTCGTAACTGGCTGACAAACATGAATGTAAAGGACATTTTCATGGGTGGCCCCACCGATCAGAAGGTAAATGCTTACCTCGGCTATATTGCCCGCGACGGCCTGAACGAATCCGAAATTCTGTACATGGGCGATGACCTCCCCGACTACAAAATCCTGAGCCGGTCGGACGTGTTTAGCGCTTGTCCTGCCGATGCAGTTAGCGAAATAAAGGAAATTTGCCAATATATCTCGCCTAATTCGGGCGGTCATTGTGCCGTACGGGATGTAATTGAACAGGTAATGAAAGCCCAGGGAAAGTGGGGTATTTAATATTTTTCTGTCATTTCGACGTCAGGAGGAATGACAGAAAACAGAATCGACGTTATAAATGAACAACTTAGCAGAACGTGACCGGGCCGTTATCTGGCACCCATTCACGCAAATGCAGACGGCTCCGGTACCGATATCGATTGTACGGGGCCAAGGATCCGTACTATATAGTGCTGATGATCGCGAATATCTGGATATGATTTCGTCGTGGTGGGTCAATTTGCATGGACACGCTCACCCTTATATTGCTCAGCGCGTGTCGGAACAATTACAAATCCTCGAACACGTCATTTTCGCAGATTTTACGCACCCAACTGCCGTTGAACTCGCCGAGCGATTACTGACTATTTTGCCCCAAAATCAGAGTAAGATTTTTTATTCCGATAACGGCTCAACCGCCGTTGAAGTCGCCCTGAAAATGGCTTTTCAGTATTGGCATAATCTGGGTAAGCCACGGCGCAAGGTTGTCGCTTTTGAGAATGCTTACCATGGTGATACATTCGGAGCCATGGCGGTGGGCGGCCGTAGTGCGTTCACCGCTCCATTCGTTCCCTTTCTGTTCGATGTGGAGTATCTGCCCGTCCCCGTGGCTGGTCAAGAAGAAGTTGTTCTTCAACGTGCCGCGACACTGTTTACCGACGAAGTAGCGGCATTTATTGTCGAACCATTAGTACAAGGGGCCGGTGGTATGACCATGTATGAGCCGAGTATCTTAGATAAACTGTTTCAACTGGCCCGGCAAAATGGTTCGCTCATTATTGCCGACGAAGTAATGACGGGCTTCGGGCGAACAGGACGGCTATTCGCATCGGATTATTTGCAGGAAAAGCCAGATCTGATAAGTTTATCGAAGGGTTTAACGGGGGGAACAATGGCCTTAGGAGTAACCACCTGCACCCAAGCGATCTACGACGCCTTTCTGTCAGACGACAAGTTCAAAACGCTTTTCCATGGGCACTCGTTTACGGCAAATCCGCTTGCCTGCACAGCTGCATTAGCTAGTATGGATCTATTATTAATGGATGAAACACAGGCTAGTATTCAGCGTATTTCTCAGCAGCATTCTGATTTTGCAAATCAGTTAGCGGCTTACTCAACGGTTGAAACTATTCGTCAGCGCGGCACCTTGCTTGCTTTCGATTTGAAAGCCGGAGAGCAAAGATCTTATTTCAATAATATCCGTGATACAGCCTATAATTTTCTGCTTGATCGGAATATTCTGATGCGTCCTTTAGGTAACGTGTTGTATCTAATACCACCTTATTGCACTACAAATGAACAATTAGCGTATACCTATGAACAGATAACCAAACTAGTACAAACTATCTGACTACCAGCGCTTGACATTTTGATTTTAAAAAATCAATTTTGTAATAGTTATTAAGCGGGAGTAGCTCAGTCGGTAGAGCGGCAGCTTCCCAAGCTGCAGGCCGTGGGTTCGAGACCCATTTCCCGCTCGCCCATAAAGTCCATGAAATGAGCCAGTTAGTAGACGTACTAACTGGCTTTTTTTATTAGAACTGAGTAACAACTAACACACTTACTAACACAACTCCTATAGGTGCCTTTGGTAGGACTACTACCTTCTACTACTGTTGGTTACTGCTATTTAATATTTCTTGATCAGGCCCAAGGGGCTAGTGGCTCAATTCATAACAAAAGCTACGGAAAAAAAAGTATTTGTTTCTGCCTACACTTTTATCACTTTCACCACTGACTTATCCTCAATGGCACCAGTATTGTTTACAGCTCCTTATAGGCCTCCTTCTAAAAATCTTACTCGAACAGTACAAGCAACTACTAGTTTCCATTTCAGCCAACACGACGCTCACTCCTGACGTTAGTAGAGCAAGGGCCAATTTTTATTATTGGACTGATATATGGGTTCCGCACACTTGTCATTAAGAGTAGATGAATAGTAATACAAAAATTGGTACTTGCGGCTTTAACGGCTCTAAAACGGACTATGCCCAGCATTTCTCCTGCGTCGAAATACAGCATACCTTCTACCAACCTCCCCTTTTATCTACCTTAGAGCGATGGCGAACCGAAATGCCAACTCACTTTGAGTTTACCCTCAAAGCTTGGCAGCTTGTTACTCACCAAGCCAAGAGTCCAACCTACAAA
>NZ_WPIN01000037.1 GCF_009754945.1 Spirosoma arboris | reverse complement strand
ATCCCAGCGAGACTAGCGTTTCCTATGTATAACATTGTATAACTTGACTACAAAAGCAATATACAGCATTTAGCGGATAGTCAGGGTAAAAACCTGGCAAGGCTTGTCAAGGAGACAATTCCCCATTGGCTCAGTATCGGTAACAAACCACCTGCTTTGCCAGTAATAGAAGTGTATTACAGTTAAATTTCAAGGAAACCAGGCAGCTGATACTTACTTAAGTGTCAGCTGCCTTTTTTGATTTCGCTCATCTACTATCTCTTAGTAGGCAGTAAAAGGTAGATCAGAAAAGAGTTTGGATAAGGACAATTGTGAGCAGGTGCCAACTCGATTTCATGGCTTAGAACGCCTAACTTCAATAACGAAGATTTCAGCTTAGCGAAGCTTTTTGTCTCTTGTGGCGTACTGGGAACAACCCAGCCCACTTTACCATCGGGAACCTGATCGTTATTTACAAACCAACAACCACTGGATTCCAGGTTTTCAAGAACATGTCTGTAGGTATCGTGAGTCATTAAAGAAGCACAGTAGAGGTACTTAATGTTACCGATAAGTAAATAAATTAACTTTTCGGCTCAACAAACGCTTCACCTTCTGATCGCCTGATTAGGCGGGTTCTTATGGGTTAGATCTAAATGCTGGTGCTAATAGCGTCAGCATTTTTAGCTTAGTAGCAACTATTTTTAATCCGGGCGCAATATAGGTAATTAGCTGATATGCTAAAGATGCAACACGTTCTTGGCCATTAGGTATATGAGCCGACTGTTAGCTTTCTAAGATGTTTTTAAAAGGGGTGAAAAATACCTTTATCAGTGGTCGATCACTGTTACCCTGTGTAAGCCCCCTTGCGTACACAGGGTAAGGTAGTACCATTTCGGTACACCATTTTATACTTTCCAGTGTATATTTTGTATGTCATTTGTAGGGCGTTTGTCTATCATAACTTACGCCAAAGAAAAAGAGCCGCCTATAGCCACCCTCTTGCCTAATCGGATGCATTAAAAAAATAGTACAAAAACCGTCACGCTAAAGCACAAGGCGGCTTAAAGTGTTCAGGCTGGTTTGGGCTAGGAAACCTCAGGATGCTTCTGCCTCAGTAGGACAAACTAATCTCACCTCATTCATTAAGCCGTCTTCGCCAATTTCATAGCAACGGGGTCCCAATGGATGACCTGCTTTTGTTCAACACTTAAGTTGGCGGCCAGGGATGGAGCAGCTGCTCGTAGGCCAAACTCGGCATCTTCTTTGACCAGCGATGGTTTGTTCTCACGAATGGCATTGAAGAACACAATCATGTGGTCCAGCCGGTCATCATAACCCTCGGGAGCTGCGAAGGAAACGGCAGGCTCATTTTTTATCTCTCGCACAAATTGGCCTTCCGGGAATTTTTCGTCGTATTGCTTCACAAACTGATCCTGCATAGCTTGTGGGTAGGTGAATAACGCATCGTAGCCTTTGCTGTACATAGGTGCGTTAGGACGCTTGAGCCGGTTCATCACAAACGAATTCCAACCAATGTCAATGACGCCGGTTGTGCCCACCAACCGGGTGTGAATATCCCCACCAGCCCCCGTTGCCAAGTTCACACGCATAGCTAGCGGGAAGGAAGCATTCTTTTCCGTTTGCGGATAATTGAGCAGAGCCGTCACTAGGTCGTAAGCATCGCGGCCGTCTTTCCAGTAGTTCAAATCGCCCAAGGCATAAATGCTGGATGGGCCCAGGCTCCCCGTTACGGTATGCAAACCCGTTAACAAATGTACAAACAAATCGCCCGCTACTCCCGTGCCGTAATCCTTATAATTCCGCCACCGGAAGAAACGAACGGGCTCGAATGGTCGTTTAGGCGCATCGCCTAAGAATGTGTTCCAGTCTAAATCGTTGGGATCCACCTTGGGCGGCAGGGTATACTGCCAGGCACCAAGCGCATCGGTCCGATCCAAAAACGCTTCCACAGCGGTCAACTCACCAATATCGCCCGCTTCGTAGCGTTTTTTCGCTTCGAGAATAGCCGATGCACTCGCCCGTTGACTACCCACCTGGAGAACCTTGCCTGACTTCTTTTGTGCCTCGATAACCGCATAGCCTTCGTTAATATGGTGCACCATCGGCTTTTCGCAATAAACGTGTTTACCGGCTTTCAGGGCGTCAATGGCGATGTAATCGTGCCAGTGGTCGGGTACGCAAATGAGCACCGCATCTACCTCTTTGCGCATGAGAATTTCGCGGTAGTCGCGGGTGATGAGCAGGTTGTTGCCCCAAACTTCTTTCGCTCGCTCCAGACGAGGTTGGTAAAGGTCGGCTATGGCTACTACTTTCGTACCGGGTACTTTGAGGGCGCAGTCAAGGTCGTAATGGCCAATGATACCTGCGCCAATCAAGGCCAGATTAATGGAATCGGCGGCTGAACGCGGTTTGATGCTTTCAAGTAAGCTTTGGCGATAGGTTTGGGCATCCACCTGATCGGGAATCAATAACGATGCGCCACCTGCAAGTAGGGCAGAAGATCCGCCGAGCTGGCGGAGGAAGTTTCGACGAGAGTGCATTCGAAAGGTTTGTTATAAGAAGGGCAAAATATACAATTTTATAAACAGAAAGTCCAGTTATTCCTGCCGACTATTGGAGAATATATTCCCACCAGATCATACCCTCCGTTTGGTCGACCAAATGAAAGCTGCTCTTTTTCAGTACTTTCTATTAGACTACCTTTTCCACTTGCGTGTTGGCCACTACGCATTGAACACCCGTTTGCTGATCCACCCAGAGCGGGTAATATATAGAGAGTCTGTGAAACGTAAGGCCATTACCATTTTATTGATTTGCAGTATAAAAGCTGGGTTTATTCAAACTATCCCAATACCAGTCTGTTGCAACTAGAAGGGGGGCTAGGCTATGTCAGCCAATAAGATCAATATAGGTGGCCTATCATACCAAATTGTACTAAAATGAAAGTCTCCCAAATCGGTAGGTCAACGTTGATCACTTTAGTGGCGGCTGCTTTACTAGTTGGGTGGCTCAACACCGCTGATACGAAGCCAGTCCTGGCCCTACTAGGACTCATTCTACTTTTGTTCTACAAACTGGATGTTGATGTAACTAGCCAAAGCATTAACTTCGCCTTTGGCATTGACCTCATTCGGCGCAGCATCCCCCTTGACTAAGTGATGGGAGCAAAAGTGGTGAGAAATTCGGTATGATCGGATTGGGGAATTCGAGTAGGTTCGGCTTTTACGCTCTATATTGTATCTGGTTTTGATGCAATTGAGTTGACGCTAAAAGGAAAGGCGCGAACCATACGAATTGGTACCAACGTTCCAGGACCACTGAGCGCTTACATCAATCAAAAAGTAGCAGGGTGATAGCCCTATTGCCAGACCGTAAGCGAATGCGCTCTTATTGAGCTTCTTTGTTCATGCGCTTATTACACGCGTAGGTATACTAGTAGGCCGGAGAAAACATAATCTCTTAAGGCTAAAGTCATCATATTGTGTTTAGCTATAGGCCATGTTTTATTAGTTCCACAATTTATTTTCTATGCAACTTGTAGTTTAATTATAAGAATAGTTTAGTAGGTTTCTGTCAGCATAAGTTAATATGTATGGCAAAACAACTATTTAAGAAACGCCCTGTTGACTCGTTTGATACCCAGACCGTGCTCTATCTGACTGGTTACTCCAATTATAGCCGTGTTCATTTGCTCAGTGGACAAGTCGTCGTCTCTAGCCACAGCCTGAAATGGTTTGAACATCGATGGCCTTCGTTCCTAAGGACTAATAAGCAGGCCTTGGTGAATCCAGCCTTCGTCAGCCAGATTAAGCCCGCCCGGTACACACAGTCTACTAGCTACGTCATCATGCAGGACCAGGCTCAAGTGGCCATTTCGCGCCGACGTGTGAACCGTATCCAGAAACAATTTCGCCAGCTGTAAACGACTTAGCTACTGTCTTGCCTAAGGATAAGCAGGCCGAAGTAACTACGATTCTACTGGTCGTATTGTTGGGCTTACTATTAGTGCTTACCGCTGTGATGGATAAACTATTACAGGGGCGTCTTAGTGTGGACGATGAGGCATTCAGGATTATTCTATCCCAGGTGTTGCCTACCACTAAAACGTCTAGCTAAGCCGTTTGTGATGTGTCTGAACTATCTCTATCACTAGGAGAAATGATTGGATTCATACCGACCAAATGAACAGAGATAGGATACGACTTGACGCACAGTAATTTAGACCGTTCCCGCACTTTCCTTCTTTCCATCCTCCCGTATTCTTCTGCGTTAACCTGCGCAACCTGACGGTCAGGTTGCGCTTTTTTGAGGGAAGTCAAGGCCTCAAATTGACGGCAGGAAAAAGAGGCTTTCCAAGCTTCCCTTTCTACACAAATAACGCTCACTGATTAGCCTAGTTCATTGTACCAGCACTCATAGTAATTAACAGTACCAGCTGGTATGCCCCCGGAGCAAGAGGTCTAGTTGGATTCCCTGTGCATTAACATTCTTGCATGAGAGCTTACTTAAGGGGAGCACGGTATAAACCTTATGGCGAACATTCCGTTGTAAGCTCATTATTCAACTTTTAATCTACGATGATGGCTGATTCAACCAATTCAGCACACAAAGAGGGGCCAGTGACCAAAGCGATTGAACAACAAACGGCCAAATTACCCTCAGATATTTTCCTGTGGGCAGCGCTGGGTTCAATGGGCGTTTCGCTATACTTACAAGCTACGGGCGACCGCAAACGTAGTTTGTTTATTGGCCAATGGGCAGCCCCTTAGGGGTATACAACAAGCTGGTCAAGTTAGAAGGAAGCGATTAACGGATCACGGTTGACTGACTTGTCGCTTAGAACTTTTAGTAGGTTGACCGATTTTAAAGAAACAATCCTTTTCTTTTTAACCAGAGTTAAGCGCAACCCGACTAATCCTGGGTTGCGCTTTTTTGCGAGCTCATTACGTGAATAAGTACAATCATTCAACTAAATGGCTGGTAGTCATTTAGACCCTTCAGACTTGCCCACTCAATAGCTAGAGCCTTTCCTATTTTTCTTGGTCAGTGAAGCTTGAATGACCGCCCAGGCTTTACGTTTTAGGAAAAGATGCAGCTTCTTGTCTTTGGGGACAAAGGTTGTGCTGCGATCATTGACTTTAGATTCCCAATAGTTGTTGTCTGAGGTGTCGGGGATTTCCGTGTAGGTCGGTTCGGTCATGGCTTATAGCATTTAGTGGCTACTTCCTATAACTGCATAAGCAGACAATCGATTAAAATTACCGGTTCCAGATCCAACTTAGACCGGCCAAACTCGCCTAAAAAGGTTATTTACGACACTCTCCTAAGACGGGAGGCAAGTGAAAATAAAAAAAGCGCTGATAGGCATCGGGCAATTTATCACCACTAGCCACGACTCATGGCAGGAAAAAATAAAAAGAATGTTTTTGAGCCTTCACTTTCTACACTTCCTATACCGATAGCAATCCTTCCAGACCCGTTTGGCTTATTTGCAATTTTTCTTTATTACTCGTAAGTTAGTAAGAGGGCCACAGGAATCACCCCATGAAGCAGCCAGGTAACCGACTATATAAGCTAGTAGAACTACTAGGGACGGGCCTGCTGATTATCGTTGTCGTTATGCCAATAGTGATTATAGCCAGTGGTCTAGCCATACTTCATAAATCGAACCTACTCTATATATTGGTCTCCATACTGATCGCGATGGTGTTGCTAGCTATGTGGATGAGGCTGATGCCGCATTTTTAATACTCGATGGCTCTTATAATCGACTTAATGCCCGTCTAGTGGGCTTAGCCAACCTCCTATAGCCTGGATCAAGAAAAAAACCTATACATTACTTAATGTAAAACCCAACGGGTTGAGCCCTTGTGCCGTGAAACCGCTCAAAGAACATCCTTCCTTTATCATCGTGGCCTTTATGGTAGCTATTCTCTATATAGCCATGCTCATCTGGCTATACCGTCATAATCAGCACTTGCCTTAATTATATATTACGGAGATGCTAACCCAGGTATTTCGGAGCATACTAACCCACCCCTTTTCGAGTAGAAATCACTCAAAGTTAGTGATCATTAGTTATCTGTGATAATACGTTGCTTACGACGCATCGATTCACCCTTCAACTCCAGTCGATGGGCTTTGTGAGTGATCCGATCCAGGATGGCATCGGCCAGAGTAGGATCACCGATGTACTCGTGCCATTTGCTAACCGGCAATTGAGAAGTAATAATTGTAGCTGCTTTCCCATGCCGATCTTCCATGATCTGCAACAGGGCTAGTTGAGCATGTTGGTCCAGAGGCTGGAGACCCCAGTCATCCAGGATTAGTAAGTGTAGCCGCTCCAGTCGACCCATCTCTTTCTGGTAAGAGCTGTCGGCTTTAGCCAGTTGTAGGCGCTGCAAGAGCTTGATCAGATTGTGATAGCCAACCCGGTAGCCTAACTGACAGGCCTGATAGCCCAGGGCCGAAGCTATATAACTTTTCCCGCAGCCCGTAGCACCCGTCAGGAAAATGTTCTCCGAACGATCAATGAAGCGACAATCGGCCAGACGCAGGATGGCTGTCTTATCTAGATTCCGGCCAGCGCCGTAGTGCAGCTCTTCCAGCGAAGCCGCATAGCGGAAGCGAGCCGCCCGAATGGCCATCTGGGTCTTACGGTGCTGGCGATATTCGTGTTCGGCATCGGTGAGTTGAGCCAGTAGTTTATCAGCCGCTGGCTGCTGGTGAACTGGCAGTTGCAAAAGAGCCTCAAAGGCCTGGAACATGCCCGTTAGTTTGAGTTCACGTAATCGGTCCAGGGTTGCTTGGTTATTCATGGTCCTGTTGGTTTATTTTCTTTCCCCTTTGTCATTATTGGCAGGCGGCTGATCCTCGTATATTCTCGTGAGCGGTTGCAATCAGGTTAGGCGTTGATTCAGGTAAGCTATCCAGACCTCGCTCCAGGATAGAGCGGATGACTTTGTAGCTGACGCTTTGGTAGCAAAGAGCCCGCTCACAAGCCCGCTCCAGTCGATCCACTCCTACTTTCTTCTCCAGACTCAGGATGCCCTGACAGGATTTGTAGGCTTGTTTGGGATGAGCCCGACTGCCTAATACTACTTCAACGGTGCGTTGAGTTTGAGCTCCAATGCGGCCTGCCCATCGAATGAAGGAGGCTGGGTTCCAATCAGTCACCCACTGCTGGGTGTTGGGTAAATGATCTTTAGTGGTCGAGTAGTGATACTTACTTCTGTCCCGTTGGTGGATGGCAATCCGTTCATAATGGGCATAGATCTCGACGGTATATTGTGTAAAGATGAGTCGAACTCGCTTGCCGGCGTAGCGGTAGGGGACGTTGTAATAATGCTTATCTTCCGAGAGCAGTACGTGACAATTTTTCTGCACACGAGCTACCAGATAGTGTTTGATCTGATAGATACTGGTGTGTACGGGACTCAGATGTACTTGCTCATAAGCCTCAAAACGAGTTCGTCGGCTGTACTCTTTGCCGCTAAAGAGTATCTGATTATGGGCATCGACCCGTTCCAGGATGACTGCGTTGAGTTCTTCGAGCCGGTGAAATAACTGGTTGCGAAGCGGAGCATACACCCGGTTATAAAGGATGTTAACTGCTCCTTCCACCAGCGCCTTGTCCCGCGGTTTACCGCTGCGAGCGGGCAGAACCGTCGTCTGATAGTGGAGGGCAAAATCGCTCAGCATCTCATTAATCTGGGGTTCATACCGATCAGCACGGATGACGGCGGCCTTGAGGTTATCGGACGGTCGGCCGCTGCCGTACGATGGCTGCGGGCACTCCACCAAAGTAGCGTAGGGCATTTTGTAGTGCCTCGATAAAGTCTTCCGTGCGTTGACTAGCAACGGCTTGAGCATAGGTCAACTGACTGCACCCTAACACGGCCAAGAAGAACTCAACCGGCTTTACTTCCCCACTTAATTGATCAACAAGCGATAGACGTTTACCCGCAAAATCGACAAACACTTTGTCCCCCGCTTTATGCTCGAAGTGCATGGATAGCTGCTGAGTCTGGCGCCATTGTCGATAATGGTGACAGAACTGAGTATACTGATAGCCATCGGGTTGTTCGCCCCTATAGTCTAACCACAGATCATGTCGTGTGACGCCTATACAGGCCAGTTGGCGATCAATAGCAGGCAGCCGCTTTAGCAACTCAGCTAATCGACCGTCAGCCGGTGGGGTAGCCACGGGTGGTTGAATGAGTTGATCGAGTTGGGCATCAGTCTGGCTTAAGAGTCCCGTTAGGTCAGTTTGGGGCAAAAGGCGCAAATACCCCCGAATCTGGTTATAGCATGCAAATGGATTTCATAAAACAGAATTAGGGCAGGCCACTTTAGATTGAGGTGGCCTGACTTGTTAGGCGTCTAAGCGACTCGATTTTCTTATGGGTATGTACACAAGCCTAGCCATTCTTGAAGGGGTGACCCCTTAATTAAGTGAGTATTTCGGAGTAAACTGACCCACTTAGTACGCAGCATGCCAACCCAGGCATTTTGGGCATAACTGACCCACCCCTTTTTCGAGTAGGAATCGCGTCACTGCTGTAGTTTTCGGAGGTAATTGACCCACCCCCGACTATGGCTAATCACCGAGTTACTATGCACCTACTGCGCCAAATACTGCTACTCAAACAACAGGGTAAATCCATCCGTGATATTGCCCGATCACTGGCAACCGCTCGCAACACCGAAAACAGCAAAGGGTTTGGGCAAAAGACGGGAAGAATCGCTATGCTATCGAACTTTTTTGTATCTTACCCTAGCTAAACCTCTATCTATGAACCCTATCTTTTCTGCCGGTGATCGCGTCAGTGTAGCTAATATGGTGAAAGGCTTCTTGAGGAGCCGGAGTGAAGCAGTGGTGCTTGGCTGGACCAGTTATGGGCGATTGACCATCAAGCTCGACGAAAGTGGGGTCGTCAAAACTGTGGTGCCAACCCGGGTCAGGAAACTAGGTCATGAATTAACTCCGCCACCAGCCGCCTAGTCATCTAAGAGCTCATTTTATAGATGATCAGCCGATGATCAATCAACTTAGGGCCTATTTATCACCAAACTCGCTTGTCATTAACCTGCCTAACAGTTTCACCAGAGTAGGCTACCGCAGGGTGAATTGCGAACGAAGCACCATCCAGCGACGGTGGGAAATGGGTAAATGCATGCCGCCGACCAGATGAACCATCGGTTTACCAAACGTGAGCTTGGCTTGCTCAATGAATTGCCGATTGACCACATACCGACGATGCAAACGCAGGAAGTAAGCCGGTGGTAACTGAGCCTCCACTCGTTTGAGTGTTGTAGTTACTAACCCAAGTTGCGAGATATGAACCCCGTCAGTCAGTGAGGTCGCTTTAGAGTGGCTGACACTTTAAACGATCACCCACATGACTGACAAGGCACTGGCAATTTACTGCCTACTCGATGATATGTTCCAAATTATGGGCCCAAAAACTGACCCTCATGGCAAACTCAATGATGCTGAGGTAGCTACCACTGCCCTTATGGCGGCCCTGTCCTTCTATGGTAACCAGGCCCGTGCCTGTGACTATAGGCAACACCATATGGGTTGTCAGATGATCGACAAGTCTGGATTCCATCGGCGATTACATCGGTTAGAACCCACTCTGTTGCTGGTCTTTCAGGCTATGGGCTTGGCCTTAAAAGAACTCAATACATCCGCTCGTTACATCATTGACTCTTTTCCAGTAGCCGTTTGTCGTAACTGCCGGATTGGGGTTAGTAAACTCCTCACAGGTAGATCGTATCACGGCTATCATGAAGCCAAGAAAGAGTACCGCGCGGGCGGCCCCGTTCTACGGCTTTAAGATCCAACTCATCACTACGGCGACTGGTCAACCGGTGGACTGTTATGTGACTGGAGGCAGTTTTCATGACAGCACCGCCTTACAAGCTAGGCAGTTGGATTTACCCGCCGGTAGCATCGTCTATGGCGACAGCGGCTACACTAACTATGAACAGGAGGATTTGTATGCCGAGTGTGACCAAATTAGCCTGAGGATTCATCGCAAGTGCAACTCGAAACGGCCTGATGAAGCTTGGCAGCGATTTTTAAAAAAGCACTTTCGTAAGCCTATCGAGACGGTTATTAGTCAGATTGAACATCTGTTTCCGCGCAAAATCCATGCCGTCACGGCTAAAGGTTTCTTGCTGAAAGTGTTCTTATTTGTGCTAGCTTATGCCATTGATGAGGCATATATTGAACCAGACTATCTCGCAACTTAGATTAGTTACTAGTAGTCGCCGCCCATCGGCCCAGTGCAGCCAGGTGTAATTGGCTTCCCCTTCTAAATAAACCAAGTCCGCTACTGACAGCCACTGCGCACCCGTATTGTTGGTGTAAACCCGAAGCGGAGGCCAATCCCCCAGATCAGGGGTATTGGGGGGCAAAGGCTTTAGATAGAAAGGCATGGAGGCAGATGAGGTCAACGTATCGCTTCGCTCAGACCAGCCTAAGGCCTGGTGCTTGACCCGACCTTGGCGGCTAGAGTTCACTACCCTGCTGGTGGAGAAAGCACCGCTCAGACTCAAATCAGCTAAAAAGTAACCGATCAGAAGCCGAGTTGTTTAACCGAATTTCCTACCACAAACAGATTAATCATCAGTAGCCAGCGTGAGGCTTCCTCCGTTAATCAGCTCACGTTAAGAATCTATCCTGCTTGATTTGACGTATAACTAGATTATAGCGGGCGTCTTTACCGCTTCTAGTTAAATTGTTTCGTACTCCAATCCCCAGCGCTATGAACCCTCTGCTGGCTCAGATCATGGCTCAGAATGACTATATTCAAGCCCTTAGCCCTCAGCCTGATCTCTCCGAGATTGAATCAGCTTTTGCCCGCCTGGAGGGATTGTTTCAGCACTTACACTTGCTCTATCCCCAGAATGCTAACCAAACCTATGCCTGGGCGGTGTTGGATCAACAGGCCCGAACGGAGTTAACCAGGTTACGACAGGTCTATACCAGTAGTGATCTAGTCAGGATGGAAGCGGCCTTAATGGCTCTTTTGGAAAAGATTGAGTATGCGGTGACGCTCTTGTTTTGATCCCTGAAAGGGTCCCCTAGCCATGAAGTGGGTAAAAATACGAATGCACCTCATTCTAGAGAAGAACCCGCTTAAAGTAAACAAAGACACAGTTGGGTAGTCGTCTAGACTCCTGTTGGACTGTCGGTTACTTTATTGACGTTTTGTGCGGATATAACTTTCTCCTTACCCGTTTCACGGGACTTAACCCGTAACTGACCACTACTAGTCCAGCGAATTACTGTGGCCAGATAACGCCCCCGATAAAACCCTTTCAGGGTCTGCCCGACGCTCACCTGATCACCAGGGGAAAGAATAGGTTTCATCCGTATCTAAGGCTCGCCAGTTCAGGAGGTCATTTTTTGCTTTGGGCAGCCTCTACAGCCCTAGAAGGTGAAGGTAGACAGAAAGCCGATACAAGTCAAAGCATTTGTTCATCAAAATTCCTGTAAATCGAGGCCAGTAGAGTCTTCTTTAAGCCCACTACCAAGTTCCTATTCCAATTAAATCCTCCTAGGGAGCGCTCTTTAAATGGTCTCCTATGAGATTGGATGCACATCGATTCAGCCTTCGTACGTCAATGATTGATTCCACTAAGAAGCCTATATGACCTGTTGCTAGTAGTATTAATCCAGCTAAAATGGCTCGGTTAACCACTGACCAACCGAGCCATTTTCTTTACAAACACTAGGATTTCGCTGATCGAATAGCCGCAACCCGTAGCCGCTTGCACTTAGCTGCCTAATAAACCAGATGAGAAGTCCTGGGATGTATCAGCCCGGGATGCATCAAAGTAGAAACCCAGATTCCCAGGAATCCACTAAGCTGCTTTAGGCTTACTGTAATAACTTAATTTTTTCATTCACTTTATCAATAAAGCTATGGTACTCAGTGGGTACATTCCGCTTGGCCTGATCGATCAACCAAAACTGGCGGCTTCCCTTGTAGGTTAATTCGATATATAAGCCGCCCCAGTCCCCTGCATCTGGCTGACCAATAACCCGCTTAGTTTCCTTACGTAAGGCCTCAGGAAAGCTATCGATCAAATCACAAACACTGGCAAATTGCGTTTGAGTCAAGGCCACATAGTCACCTTTATAAAAACCACTGGCACTGGGATATTGATCGTTCTTATCTTCCAGTAGACGGCTTTGTTCCAGTTTGAAAATTTCAATGCAGGCTTCTCCTCCACACTCCCCGTAGAAATGACCGAAGATTAAATAATCCGAATCAGCTAGCTCAATCGGTAAATCGTTTTGGCAGGCGCTTAGCAAATAAAGTAAGACGCTAGTCAATGTCCAGTATAGCCTTCTCATAGCCTTAGGTAGTTAGTATATCTCATCCTTCCATCCCGATAGAGTCATCATGACTCTGAAACCTGTAAATAGGTTGTAGCGATTTCTATTTTTTAGGCTGTGGCTTATGATGAGCGCCTAGCCCAGCTTTAGACTGGGCTGCTAGTAAGGTACTGACAGAAACTTTCCTATGGTTTCACCAGAGCAGGTGATACGTTTTCAGGCCACGACCCACTCTGGTAAAAATCCGTAGCCACTCTGCAAGGATTTTTAGGGAAGCCCTTTATCGTTAATGGATTTTAAAAGGAATAATACTTCCTGATCGGTAAGCTCTTGGCCCCAACCCGCAATGATGCTGGTAACCACAATATTTACTTTTAATTGACTTAGACGTATAGCCATAACCAAGGGTGGTTTAGCTAGTAGGTGGCTAAGATCGCCCATTAAGCCTTCTGCACGGCAAATGATCCCTATTTCGTGTAGAATCCGGTCACGCATATATTAGAAGGCTTTTTTATAAAGTACCCGTATCATTAATAGATTTCAACATTGCCAATACTTCATCGTCACACCAGCTATCTCCCCAATTCGCTACAATACCAATGATTAGGTTATCTACTCCTAATAGGCGAAGTGCCGATGCCATACTGGTTGGTGATTTAGACAAAATAACACTCGTATCGCCTTCAAATCCCTGCGCTCGGCAAATTATGGCGATTTCATGTAGAATCCGGTCACGCATACAAAAAAAGCTTTTGTGACATAATGGGGATTTAAATCGTAACCTTTACCTACCTGATAGTTGCGGGTATGGCTCATATAATTTAAGACTACTAAAAGTTACTAAGCAGTTGGAACTACTTCGTAGGTTAAAACAGAAGCTAAAAGTAGCCGTTTCGTGGATAAGCGGTTAGGTACAAATCATAGTTGTCGACCTACCATCTAGTCAAAATAATAGAGGCAACAGGATGGGCCTAACTAAGGCTCGAACGGTAACGACTGATCCCCCACTGGTCCATTAGCTCGATTTGAAAAGTACAAGGGGTGGTCAATCGGAAACGAAATTACCTACTTTGTGCCAGCGCGAAATCTCTAGCCGTGCGATTCGGCAGTGTAATCCACTCGTTAAGGAAAACCTATCAAAAAAAAGTATTAACTAGGCGGAATATAACCGACCCTCGCCTGTCAACACAGTGCCTATCAGTTCTTCCCAATCCTAGCAAAGCGCGTTCGAGAACTATGACCAAGCAAGATTTACTGCGTCGAATCGCCGACCAGACGGAGATTAATCTTCAAACCAGTCAAACTATTGTAGAAGCTTTTTTCACGAGCGTCAAAACGGCCTTAATCGAAGGGGAACCTCTATAGGTGCGGGGTTTTGGAAGCTTTGTGCTCAAGCAGCGTGCTCAGAAAGTAGCGCGTCACATTAAAAGTAACACGGCCATCACCCTAGCACCCCACGCTATTCCCTACTTTAAGCCCAGTGATAGTTTTGTCAAACGAGTTCGTGAGCGGAAATAAACTCTAGGGAGTTGGTTTAGTACAGACCATCTGGAGAGGACCGAAAAAGGCCAAGATTCTAGTAAAGATCCTTGGCCTTTTTAGAAATGTTTTTCGTATCGTTGAGTAAGGATTAAACCCCCATGGGCTAAATTGTCTAGTTTTTCATTGCCAAGTTGATTACGGCGGTGATTTCCTAATCACAAAGGAGCTAATCTCAGGTACGCTATACAGTAGCTGACTAGACCAACTTGCCGGGTAGTGAAGCGACCTCTCAGGAGGTAGGCCAACCATGCTTAACAGAGTAACGTAACTATCGTATTGAGTACCGATTCAATACTGTAAGCTCTTGTGTCTAGTTTAAATGCACCTGTTTGAGCGAATTAAGCTGGCTGGTCAACTTCGCTATGGATTCGTTTCTGGCCTGAATTTGGGCCTGACACGTGCTGATGTAGTTCAGCTGTTCCTGATGCCACTTTTCATAATCCCGGGCATCCGCCTGGTGAGCCAGTTGCATTTCGCGGAACAAATTCAAAAGTTCGTCATGACTCTTTTTTAGCTCCCGGCGCTGCCGACGTACATTCATTATATACCCACTTAGCAGCCCAATCAGGCCACCCAATACGGATCCTACGAGTTCAACGGTGATGTCCATTCTCTGATTCTACTTAAAAAAATACTATTTTTTTTGCTCTTATTTTATAAATATTATGGGTAGTTTACGAGGCTTGTAAAGATACGATCCATAATTTATCCGTAGTATAGAATCAGCGTGCCGTCACGGGCTAACCCCAGTGAACTAGTTGCTTCTACCTAACTGGTCAATTCGGTGCTTGAACAACTTCTCCAGGTTAGAGTTATCTCTAAAGAGGAAACTGCCTGTTAAACGTTAGCATAGTTTGCAGGCAGCTTTCGGTGTTTATCTGGATCGTCGTACCCATGGCCAATCTGCTGACCCGCTTTTATAAGGCCATATTCGCCGACTCAATCCCTATGCCGCAGAAGCCTACCCAGCCTAAGGCTCAGGCAGGTAATAGTTTTTGGCCTACTGCCTGGATCGTCTTACGCGATTCGTTTAATGGCTTTCTGGGTGATCGTTGCCTCAAGCTAAGTGCCGCTCTGGCCTACTACACGATTTTCTCACTGGCTCCCCTGCTGGTCCTAATCATAGCCCTGGCGGGGATTTTCCTGGGACAGGAAGCCATTCAGGGGCAGATCTTTGGCCAGATTAACGGCTTGGTGGGCAAGGAAGCCGCCAAACAAATTCAGGATATGATCAAAAGTGTAGGGCTTTCCGGGAAAACCAATTCGGCCCTGCTTATTGGCATCGTTACTTTACTCGTCGGTGCCACCAGCATCTTCGTTGAAATTCAG
>NZ_WPIN01000036.1 GCF_009754945.1 Spirosoma arboris | reverse complement strand
GAATAAGTTCAATCAGGATGTAGCATCTGGTCAGAAGCAAGCCCATGAAACGGCTATTCAAATTCAAGCCTTAGCTAAAAAGGTCGGATTCGAGGGTGATTTGTGGGGAAACGGCTCCATCAAATCTACCTCGGCTGCCCCCGCTAAAAGTGATTTATCAGATTCGAGTACACTAGGCGAATTAGGTAAAGCTGCCTGGAACGGATTACTCGATACCGCAACGGGCATTGCCCGCACACCTCAGATACTCCATGATGCGGCTGGTGCGCTGAATACTGCCGTGTTTGGCGAGCAGGATGCCGGAGCTAAAGCCGACAGCGAACGAATCAATAAAGTTTTTAAAGGACTGGGTGATGCCGTCGCTCACTTCGTCGATAAGGGCAAAGCTGACCTGGACGCCAGTGGTGCTTTCGATCAGGGACTGTTCAGTAAGGACGATTCGGGCGACTGGCACTATAATAGTATTCAGGGAGCAGCCCATAGTATCGGTCAGAGTCTGGGTTTTTTGGCGTCGATGATTGGGCCGGGACTGGTAGGCAAAGGCGCAAAGGCCATCGGCATTGGTACTTCGGCGCTCCGGGCTGCGAAAGCGGCTGGCGATGTCGAACGGGTTGCCGAACTAACCAGGGCCGCCCAAGGTACCGAGCGAGCCATGCGCTTTGTGGGGGGTGTGACTTCCCAAGTGGAACCACTCTATCAGGATGCACTGGAAGCAACGGGAGATAGTCACAAGGCTGCTGCCTTCACGGCGGCTGTTGCTCCGGTGGTAGCGGCCATTGATGCCTTTACCGGAGTCGAGTCACTGGCTGCGGGCGGTGCTGGTCGTCAGCTCTCGAAAGAACTCGTCAAACAGGTGATTGGCCGGATGAGTGGGGAAGTCACCGAAGAGACGCTCAAGCCCCTGGTAAAGACCTTTGCCGAGCAATGGGTAAAAGGCAGAATGAAAGAGGGGATGACTCAGTTCGCCGTCGAAGTGGGAACGGAAGGCGTTCAGGAAAGCTATCAGATGCTTATCGAAAAACTCTTTGATAAAGCAGCGGGCAACACCAAACTCGCCGATCAGGGAGGAGCTGCCGACGCCAGATTAATTAACTCGATTGCTTTGGGAGGACTCGTCGGTGGGCCGATGGGAGCGATCCTGCATCATAATGGTACGTATCATCCGACCGCATTTAAGGTATTGCAGGATGCGTATCTCGATGGCGGAAAAGAAGGGCTGGACGGTGCGGTTAGTTCACTACAAAATGGGCTAACCAAATGGGGAAGTGCCGATGCCGAGCAGCAGGGCGTACTTCGGAATCAGGTGAATCGGATGGCTTCGGTCATTAGCTCGTTTAAGAATCCCTACCAGGTTGATCCGAAAACGCAGTTTCAGTATTATGATGTTGCCTACAATCAACTGCCTGACCAGCAGAATCAACTCGCCCAGTTGCAGGCCCAACACGATGCACTGACATCCGACCAGCCAACGGTAACCGATATTGATGAGAATGGTCAGCCTGTTACTACACCCGTCGATCCGATTGTGGCAGCTAACCTGGCTAGTCAACTGGCACCCGAACTAGCCGACCAGCAGCGACGGGTGAAGTACCTATCCGATGTGCAGAATCGACTCACCAGTCAGGGTAAATATCAGGACTGGGCCAAAGGCTATGATGTGATTGGGAAGTATCAACCAGGCGACCGGATTGTCGGATCGAACCTGGACGACCGCTCCGATGTCGATGGTACCGTGACGAACATCTCCGAAGACGGACAGACGTTAACCGTCGAAGTACCACCCGTTCAGTCGGGAGACCAGCCAACCAGCGTACAGGTTCGTGCGCTCGATGCTCGCCCTTTTGAGCAGAGCATTCCCCGTACTGCTGATCAGAATCCCGATGTGGCCGAAGCCGAGGTCGGTGACGTATCAGTCGGCGATAATCTGGCCGATGGTTTTGTTTCGCATCAATTAGATGAAACGGGCAACCATCGGGAGTACACGACGGGTCAGCGTGTGGTGCTGGCTGACGATCCAACTAAGAGCTATCCAGTGGAGACCGACATCGATGCTGAGGGTAATCAGACGTTGACCATTGCTCACCCCGATGGGCCAATCACGGGCACACTGGACGAGTTGACCGACAAGTCCAATCCTCGTCGGATACTGGGCACCTATTCGCCGGAGCAGGCACTGGCTCGTCAGGACTGGAAGCAGGCGATGCGTCGAAATGAGGAGACCAGTAACAAGCTAAAAGCCAAGCTACCAGCGGCAACGGTGACCGCACTGGATGCAATGAGTGAAGGGCAGTTACAATCCCGCTACGAACAACTGGGCAAAAACAAAGCTGATTCGGATGAACGAAAATACATTGAGCTACTCGCCGAGCGAAACAACTGGCCGGTCACCGCTCCCGAAGCCTCGCCCGCTTCGCAGCGTGAACATACCCAGGATGCTCTCGCGGCTGATACGCCCACGCAAATTGAGCCAATACTGGACGCAGGTGAAGAGGTAATCGACGATAGTATCTGGAATCAGATCATCGACTCTGACCAGATACCTAATGAGGTCATTGCTGATATTGCTGCCCGCCAACTGTCAGGGCAGAGCCTGACCGACCGGCAGCAAATTCTCTTCGATGGTTTCGATCAGACGGATGAATCGGTGTACATGGCTTCACTCGATGAATTAACTACTCAAGTACTTAACGCTAAAGAATCACCTACCAATGAGCCGGTTCAGCCAGCACAAATCAATACTAACCCCGACACCGCAGGAAGCCCTGGCGGAAGTACGGGAGAAGATAGCCAAGATGGACAGGGCGGAAGCCCGGAGTCAGGCACCCAAACTGTACCGGGATCTGATGGATCAGTTTCAACCCAACTGGCGAATGCGCCAACTGCTGAGCCTGCCGGTACAGGTAGCCCAGCAGTCGAGGCAGCAACTTCTTCAACGCCTGGCCCATATCAGAACGGGAGTGCCCCTATAGCATCACTGGACTACCCCAGTTCCTTCGATGCCTATGGGGTTGTAACGCCCAACGGAGTGACGATCTCAGACAAGCCAAACCCAAATACGGTTGTTGGACTGGTGAAGACGGAAAAGGGGTACATTGGATACATCATCCGTAAAGGAGATGGTGGACGAATTGGTCGTGCCTATACCTATCGGGACAGTATGATTAATCCATCGTTCAATGATACGATCAGTCCTCGCCCCGATGTAACCCAGGACATTCAAACCCTATCACCGGCTGAGTATACCTTCACCGGAAAGCTGGTCAAGAAGGGGGAAGTCTTTTACCAGAAAGATGATGCACTCTACAACCCAGCAACTGCACCAAAAACGCCCGTCGAGGAGGCTACCAAGGCTGATGGTGACAAGTTGGTACAACAGTCATTAGCGACCCAGCAGGCAGTCGAAGCGCACAAAAGTCAACAGGCTACCACGCTGGCCGATGCGCTGGGCGTCGATCCCGAAGAGGTAGCTGATGTGCCGGATCAATCGACTTCGCTTCCTGTTTATCAGGCTGGGCCACAGCCCGAAGGGATAGCGACAGTCGGCACCCAGGTACGGGTACTACTGAGTGGGGGTACTGAAACGCTGGGTGTGATCCGGGGTAAGAATGCCGAGGGCGACATCATCGTTCGGCGTATGAACCGAAAAGGAACAGCGGAAGAAGATTTCCCTCATCCAGCGAGCGCCATACTGGCAGTATCGGGTAAACCTATTTCTATTGATGAGAATCTGCCAGCTCCTGCCGAAGAGGAGGCCCAGGCTGCTGCTACGGTGAAGCCCGGTCAGCAGATGATGGCTCCCGGAACGTCGGGTGGTCAGGTGCTGGTCGATGTGTTATCCGTTGGGGATGATGGCAATGCCAAGGTACGGGTTGTGCTCAGCAATGTCGAACGGACGGTACCCGTCAGTAAACTATCGGAGCCACCAGCCGCTGAGATCACTCGTGTAAAAAAGATTCTATCCGAACGGAAGGGTGTGGTGCGTAAGCAGGTGGCCGTCCCAGAAGATGTAGCTATTCCTCGGACACCACCCCAGGTACTGATCGACTGGATCAATAAGCTCCGCAAGGCATTCCCGCGTGTGAAGATTGAAACACTGAGTAATAGTCAGATGGTGGAACGCTTCGGAGAGGCTGACCGAGGAGCGGTTGAAAATGGGATTGTCTATATCAATCTTGATACGGCTACTGCTGATACGCCACTCCATGAATACGCCCACATCTACAACACGGTACTGAGAAAGTACTTTCCTCAGCTTTATCAGCGAGGGCATCAGCTCATTGACGGCAGTGTGTATATCGACCAGGTAAGAGCATCGCATCCCCATCTGAAAAATGAAGAAGCGATTCGTGAAGAAGCCCTGGCTACTGCAATTGCCGAGAAAGGGGTGAGCCTGTCCTCGCTAACTATTATTCAGCGCTTTAAGACGTGGGCCGGATTAATGATGCACCGGATTGGTGAAGCAGTAGGCTTTCCGTTGTCAATGGAAAGCACACTCGATGACTACCTGACGGCGCGTGCTCGTGAACTGACATCCGGTCGGACTCTCTCAATGAACACCTCAGATGACTTGGCTCAAGAAGGTGTACAGTCTCAGAAGGCACAGCGCCCAACACAGGCTACCGTCCTGCTACCTTCGGTGATGGACGAGGCATGGCTAGCAGCCAATGGCGACCTGTTGACAGAGAATCAATACCAAGATATTGTCGATAATTATCAGCAAGTCTATAACCCAGCTACGGGTGCTTACTCCCAACAGAAAGTAGATATCGCAGATGAACTCAATACTATTAGGCAGGTACAGGACAAATTTGATCGCAATGGAGGCTTAGCTACCTGGTTAAGAACACATGCCAATCTTCTCGATCACAGCAATTTGGGCCTTCTTGTTTATGGTGAAAGTTTGCTTGGTATACAGTACCAGAACATTCTGCAACAGCAACTAGAAATAGTTGCTCCTATGAAAACAGCAGGGTACCATGCCTTTAAGCAGTTTTATATACTACTCAAAGGGCGAACCGTCTTCCGGGGAGCCATGACCTGGAACACTGCCGAAAAATGGGACATTACCGGACTGGTGGAGAATCAGCCTGTCCGTCTACAGGTGCCTGTTGATCAGGTTGTTCATATGGCGGCACAGTACCGCTCAACTATAAAGAGCAAGGGCCATTTCGATCCAAAACACGCCCAGAAAATGGCGCAGGGTATCGAGCCGACGATGGGATTCAAGTTACCCAACGTTGACAATCCCGATGCGCCCATCTTTGTACGGCTTAATAAGACCGAGCTTCGGGCATTGGAGGATCGCGTGTTCATCCATGACGCGGGCACAATTGCGCTGATGCAAGCCTGGTCTGACCATAGCAATAGGATGTTTCCTTCCATCGCCCGGATTCATCGGCTGATGACAGGCAAGACATTGGCACAATTGGCCGACTACTTCCCCCTTTCGCCTGTATCAATGGAAGCCGACATCATGGCCCGCTCGATTGATAAGTTCGTTGACGACGCGGGTCTACTAAAAGGACGGGACGAAGGAGCTTCTGAGTGGGTGAGTGCTGATGGCTTCCTGTCGGCAGCAAATCGCTATCAGCGAGAAGCGGAAAACTTCGTTCAGCTCTCGCCCCTCTGGCAAAATCTGAAAGGGCTGGCCGCACGTCAGCAGTCACACTTGGCGGGTCGCGGTCTGGCAAGTATTACGGATGCACTGAACCGGCAGGCCAAAGGGTATCAGATGCCCGATGCCGTTCATAAAGCAAATACAATTAAACTAGTGGGGACTTATGACATAGGTAAGCTCTTAAGGTTAGCAACGCTCTCCCGCTTCGCCTTTAACATTGCGATCCCCCTAAAACAGATTACCGGCTTTGTGTCTGCTTTTGGGTCCGGGGCTATTGACGCTAAATACCTGCGAGATGCCGCTCCATTATACTTTAAAATGATAGGTGAGTCCTATGTATTAGTGGGCCGTGGTGACCAGGGAGGTGGATATTTTGGTAATCCTACCGATTTCGATGAGATCAATGCGGAGCTTGCCACTATCGACACGCCGGATAGTCATGTACTTCGCTGGCGTATGCAGGGGCAGACACACCCAGATATTCGTTTCGATGACTGGTCATCCAAGCGCGACGTGGCTGGGTATGTTAATCAGACGAAAAACAAACTCCGCTCCTTTTTTGAGGAGTACGGATTGAGCATCTCCCAGCGAGCGGACACCGCCGTTGTAGGAGCCTTATACCGGGCCGCCAAGGCGCAGGTAGTGGCTAACAACCCTGACTTTAGTGAACAGCAAATCAGACAGGAGGCAGCTACCAGGGCAAAAGAGGCTCTTTATTACTCCAACCAGACGTTTGATCGCACGGATCGGGCGTCGATCCAATTTGCCAATAACCCCGTCGAGCAGCTTCTACTACTCTATAAAGGCCAGGGAGTAAAAATATTCAACACGATGGCTCGCCGTACTATCGAATTAGCTCAAGCTCCTGATCCTGCGAAGAAAGCAGCTAGATTACGGTTGGCATATAATCTAGGGCTTAACGCAGTGTTGGCTCCGCTGATTACAACAGCAGTTGACGTAGGGGTGCTGGCTCTTCGAAATCTGATTAAAGACGATAAAGAAAAGGCGAACGACAAGGAAGAGGAGCATAGTGAGTATCTCGATTATGGAATGACCTATCTATCCTCAATATTATCGCAACTCTTTCCGGCTGAACTGGGGGACGCGACAGCAGCGATAGCCTACATGGCGTCTAATCCGAGCAGTAAGCGTGAGTTCTTTAATGTCAATCCTATTGGAGTGGTAGCCGACTTATTTAATTCGGTAGGAGAATTGATCGTTGATGTAACCAGCAAGACCTATTCATCGGAACGAGCATTCCAACAGGAGGTAACGAAGGCGGTGCAAAATGCTTTACGTGCGGGAGCTGTTCGGGCAGGTGTACCAATGGAAGCTGTACGGCAGATCAATCACCTAATCGGAAACTGGCTATTGCCGGAGCCAAAGCCCAAAGCTAGATCGCGTACTCATCGCCATCACACACATCGGCGAGATCAGGACGCAAATTATGGCTTGGAGTATCTGACAGGCACAGAAGAAGAAACTATTCATCATCGACGCCGATGAGGTTGTAGAGCTTAATTGCCCTGATACTTTAATTTAGCATCCGGGCAATTAAGCTCTACCAATCCAATCCCCATTTTATCAGAATAGAGGCTTTGCAATTTCTTTGGTATCGCGATAATGATACGTATATGCTCCCCGGAGAATGACTACGATCCAGGCAACGTCTGCCATCCTCCAAACCTGCCCAGTGATATTATCAAAGGGAAATCCACCCTGTATAGCTATAAACATCGCCATTGACGAAGCAACCCATATAGAATAATAGAACGGTCGATTACGACCAGTTATCGGCCCATCGGAAGAAAACAGCAGTAAAAAACCAATCAACCAGATGACGCGAAATGCCTGATATACCCACCCTTCGAGAGTAGGCAAGATCGCCGACAAAAGAAACAACAGCGACATGACCATTGCGGTCAACTCATAAAAGGTAGGCTTGCGTTGGAGTATACCCCACACTTTACCCGACTGCGAAGGAGAAGTCATCGTTATTACTGTTGGGAATGGAGAGAAGTTTGTACATAAAGCCGAAGAATTTATGCGGCTACTCTTTCAATATCTTCTGACTGACATAATAAGCACTAAACAGGACAGTAGTCAATATCAAACCTAACTAGCTTAATAATTCCAAAAATATCTTTAGCTGACTCAGCACTATATCCAAGTCTTCTCGGGTAGCCTGCCGTCCATAGATGAACGACCAGAATCTAGCGACCTGTTTCTTGTCCATGCTCGCCCGTATATTGGCCGTATCAATTTCTTTTCGTTTTAGCAGAGCACGTAGCCCTACTTGTATACTTTCGTTATACAGCCTCCCCGCTGGCGTAGTACTAGCAAGATAAAAAAGCCCTCCCAACGAATGCTGTATGCTATGAAGTAGTTTCCGAATTTTCTCCACTTCATCACCGTCGAGATTATTAACATGGTAGCGACTGTCATCGGGGTGCCGACGTGCTGAGAGTAATGCATTAATTTTGTCTGGATGCCCTATGATCCGGCTTATGGGTCTGGCTTTAAGCCAACCTGCCTCAACCAGCTCAAGCAACTTCTGCTCAACCCCACGCCCTGCATTGTCAATGGGCAATCGAGCGATATATTTATCAGGAATACTGCCCATTCGCTTCCATCGGCTGACAGTCGAGGGGGCCACCTTCCACATTTTTGCAATCAACGTCGCATTTTCTTCTACATATAACATCGAGAGAGTGGGTTTATCTGTTTTTCATCTTTTTACTTTCTCTTACGCAGTAGACGCTTCTATGCGCGCGCGTGAGGAATGACCATTGTTACTGAAAATCAGACAGTTATACAATCAATTTCCTATCTCTTATAATAGTATTGATAAAATTGATATATTCAAATATATAACTAATTGATATTCAATACAAATTATATAATTACGTTATGCAATAGTTTATAATAGTAGAGAATAGGGTGAGTGTATATAGAGGCCATATTTTACACTTATTGCAGAAATAGTGGAGGTTATAGTTAAAAAAGTGCCCCCCCCTTACCGAAAACTCAATATGCCGAAAAAGACCCCGTACCCCCTGTCATGGTAATCAGTATCGGCTGAAAGAAGAAGGTTAGCCGCCAGCTTTGCGATCCGCATCGGCAGCGGGGGAAGTATCCCGGCCCTAAAATCAGGCCAATAGGGTACATTTCTTCACCCGTACCCCATCCACATCGAAAACTATCTGATAAGGAAGGCTGGGAATAGTTAACCCAAATATCATTAGGTTCCTTTTTTTACTGTTATACTTTGAAAGTCTTTCTAACTATAACAGTAAATATTTAAAAATCAATCATTTAACTTGTTTTTCAATAAATTATTGCACTACATTTGAACAAGACAAACGGTAAGACTTCTATTCGGAGTCTGCCCATTATCCATCTTAAATCATAAACTAAATGAAAACGCAAACCGAAGTAATTGTATTAACGCCCGATCAATTAATCGAGCACATTAATGTTGCCATTACCCCCATTCTTGAACGTCTAGAAGAGGTCGAAAAGAAATTAGCTCAAGACAAGTTGTGCTATACATCAAACGAGATTGGTAAACTTCTCAGTGTGTCAGGTCGGACAGTTCGGAATTGGATTGTTCAGGGAAAGGCCGATCACAATGGAAAGTTGCACCACCTGGATGCAATTGAGTTGCTACCTGGTCGGTATACCATCCAACTTTCTGATGTTAAGAAATTTATGGGCTTCTACAAGTAGCTACTACTATCTCTTAATGATAAAACAACACGATTATGGCAAGGTATGATACCTACCCGGTACATGAACGTAATCGAAAGCCTATCTCAATAGGTTTAGATCACCCTGAGTATCGGCGGATACATTGGTTTGTTAACCAACATCCGCATACGATGCGAAGTGCCTCGGAGAATACCCAATACGTTAGGCGCCTATTTGACGAGGCTGGAACAGACTTCTTAGAATGGTTTCAACTGGCCGTTGATAATTGGATGGCTACCGAGGGCAGATATTGCGAAAAGAACATCGTAAGAGAGTTTCAAGCGAATATGAAGGCAATAGCAAAGCTGTTGAAAGCTTTGCAGGAGACGGAAGCTAAATACCCACGTCCCTATCCTCCTCCATACCAGGCTCGATTTGTAAAACGATAGTAAATAAAAGGCCCGCTACGACTGCAATCGTAGCGGGCAATACCTCACAATTTAAATAAACTCTAAAGCAATTGAAAAACATGAAATCTCTCAAAAAGTTCAATCATCTCACATTCCAATCCGTGCCAAAAGTAAACAAGACGACTGTGGGCAGATGGGTAGGGGCAATGAAAGGAATGTATAGAGGCATGGGGAATAGAACGATTGCTGTCATGCACGACAATACCGCAAACTATTCGGCATTAGGCATTCTATGCGAAATCACTGAACCAGAAAAATGGAAGCATAGGGAAGGTTATTTGTGGCATGATGACTATTTGACTTTCCCTAGTTCTGGTTTGCTACAAAGACAAGGCATTCCCGTATCGCTCGCTATGCTGGTGTATACTTTGAACGAAGATTGCGGTAAATCACTGGGTTTTACAGCCAACTATCTAGATAGAAAATACCTGAAACGTATTAGTCATAGTCACAAAGCTAGGCGAAGAGGAACTGTTATCAAAAGCGTCTACCGTCGAATGGTAGTAGCGTAACAGGTGAAACAAATAGACAGCCTGCTATTGCGAATATAGTAGGCTGTACCTCACAACTAAAATCCCTCAAAGCCAATGAAAACGTTAATTACTAACCATATTATTCAAGCCGGTTCTATTTCTCGACCTCAAAAAATAACTCGCTTTCGAAAGGTTGCACACGTCCCATCGCGCGCCTGGGCTGCTGTTCAAATTCTTCTCAATACAGATAAAGTTCGGGACTACTGGCGGAATTTAATCAAGACAGACATAGAAGAATACTTCCGACTCATGGAAGAAGGTATGAATGAAGACAGAGATTTCCAGAAAGAACGACGTATTCAGAAACCTAATAACTACATCTGTAACCCCCAAACCGTTTAACCCTTTACCACTATGAGCACCGCAATACAAAAATCCCAACAGGTAGCTATTAATCAACGTAAAAAGGGAGTCACTAAACGACAGACCTGCGAGGCTTTCCCAAAAAAGGAAGATGTTGAGATCCTGCACATCGAACTGTTTTACGCTAACGGGTCAGTAAGAGAAATGAACGTAACTTCTATAGGTGGCAATATCGAGCTTCAATACATTCATATGCGCCGTTATCTTGTCGAAGCTTTAGTAGACAGGGGCCTAGTGAAAATACATGCGCATTACGCTTATAGCGAGAATGGTAATATTAAGAATATTTGTTCTTGGTACCCCTTCGACTGCCTTACAGGGAGAGAAATTAGTCCCGAGGCAAAATTACTGCTTTAATTAACTGCCCCTAGCAAAAGTTAGGGGCAGTTTTATTCTGTCTAGTAATACACTGTCGTAACTTGCTTTACAAGGGGCGCAACCAAGTTGATATATGAAACAACAGTATTTGTTGAAGCGATATACTACGAATTGTAGAAGTCAAATAAACTGAAACCTAACTTTTTCTTTTCATATATGAAAAGGCCTTCCTAATGAATCCAGTCATTTCGCCCGGTGATCGGGTCAGTGTTGACAAGATGGTGAGAGGCTATTTGCGAGGTTATGAAAAAGCAACGGTTTTGGCTTGGATGCCCTCGGGCAGACTAAAAGTTAAACTCGATGGCAGCTCCATTGTGAAAGTCGTGTCACCTGATCATGTCAAGAAAGTAGCTGACGGGCCAAATGGGGTCAAATAGGCAGAGAACTAAGCTTAAAAAATACATGAGTCAAAATAGGTACGAGTCTGTCTTCTGAGAGAGCATCACTCAATAATCAATATTTATTCTGTCAGGAAACCAGCTTGGTGACTATACCGCTTCATTTAAATATCCTGTAACCTTCCTTAAAAACTGAAGTTTCCAATGGAAATCTAAATCATATGGGTACGCTAAGGCTGTTTGCTACCGGTCCACTTTCGGTTTGGTTTGTGCTTCTCTTTAGCCCACTTGCTTCCAGTCAGGATAAACCAGCTCCAATCGTCATTGGTGAATCAATCACAATTCACTCGACTATACTTCAGGAAGATCGATCGATTCTAATCTATAAGCCGGACGGCTATACGGAATCGACGGCCCGCTACCCAGTTTTGTATTTGTTAGATGCAGAAGCTCATTTGGTCCATACGGGGAGTATGGTGAACTATATGGCTTCTCTTGGTATCATGCCCAAGTTGCTCATCGTCGGTATCATCAACGCCGATCGCGGACGGGATATGACGCCAAAACCAAAAAACGGGGTCGATAAAGACTTTCCATCAGGAGGGGGTGCTGAGCAATTTCTCTCCTTCATCAATCAAGAAGTAAAACCCTTCATTAAGTCCCACTATCGTACTGACGTATATGAAATCTTAGCCGGGACTTCATTAAGCGGCTTATTTAGTATCAATACCTTACTTACCCACAGCACTGATTTTAATGCCTACTTTGCCATTAGCCCGGCTCTGTGGTGGGATAAACAGGCCGTACCACAAGTAGCGGAAACGGTTTTAACGAAAGCCGTTACTAGAAAAACATTTCTCTACTTTACTCTCTGTCCAGACGACTCAGAGCTTCTACAGGAAAGTACCAATCGATTGAAGCGCATTTTAGAGAACCGGCAGGCTGATGGCCTTAGCTGGCAATTTAAATTTATCTCCGATGAGACCCATAATTCGGTTGTACATCTAGGTCTTTATTGGGCATTGAAGGCTTTATATAAAAACTGGCAGCTTGCTCAGGTAGACAATTTAGCTAAGTTGGAACAGCATTATAGGCTGCTTTCTGCCCAGTATGGTTACCCGATTGAAGTGCCCGAAGAGCAACTTAATAGCTTAGGGTATCAACTTTTATTCGGTGGGAAAGCCTTTGAGTCAATCGCTGTGTTTAAACGAAATGTGGCTAGGTTTCCTACGTCAAGTAATGCCTATGATAGTTTAGGGGATGCCTATAAACTTGCGGGAGAACTGCTGTTGGCTAAGAGTAGCTATGAAAAGGCTTATTCGCTAGGGAAAGAAGCCAATAGCCTAAATCTGGCTTCTTATTTGAACAATGTCGAGCAGGTGAAAAAACTAATAAATCAACAATCCCAGAAGAAGTAAGATAGCCCTATCTTTTACAATATTACAACCGTTTGTGTCACCACACCGGCTTTATTCCATTTCGTATTTTACTTCCCAAAGTATGAAAAGCCACTTCAGTTATATTTCGTCGATTGTAGGCTTTAGACAACATACTGTAGATTATACAACAGGTTTAAGTATGAAAAACTAGTGCATTTTCTTTTTGGATTATGAAGATCTACCGAGCAATTCTCCTAACAACAGCTGTTTTATTATTCTTGGCTACTCTAGCTGCGTTGTCTTTACCTAATGGCTTTTTCACCTTTTTGCGGATCTTTGTTTGTGGCGTAGCTATCTATGTCGCTTTACAAGAAAGGGACTCAATTGTAGCGTTGATTGGTTTGCTGATGCTAGTTATCCTCTTTAACCCACTGGAGCCTATTCAGCTGCCTCAGCCAACTTGGCGCATTATTGATTTGGCAACCGCTGCCGCCTTTATTCGATTAGCATTCAAGCCTTCAAGAACGCAAAATCAGCAACAGTTTTAAGGTCTATCTAACATATTGGCACTTATAAAACAGCAAAATTTAGTTGAACTGATACTGTATATCTAGATTGACCGTACTTGTTATTTTGGGTACTACCGACGTAAATGCAAACCATTCACCTCCCTGAGCATTCTTACTGGCTTCACCCGTTACTTTTACTTGGAGACTGTAATTCCCATTAGTACCCGCAACTAGAGCTTGCGTGATTTGACGAATATTAACCGGGGTATTGATAAACTGACCATAATCGGCCTTCGTGCCAATGAGCAAGGAGTTTTTGCTAAAATCAATTGCAGCCAACGACCCAACATTCGTACAGCCGAAAAAGGTAGTATAGGCTTGGTTATCATTAATGACCCGGAATACAATCGGCTCGTTCTGATATTTCCGCTGATACCACTGATCCAGTAAGCACTTACCATGAGCGAGGGCTTCACATTCGTTCCCGTATGTCTTCTCATTGCACCTACAAACGGGGTAATAATTGGTTAAACAGCCATAACAACCCATGAACTTTTCAACACAGGTAGGATCGACTTGCTTGTGGCAATCACAGCGAGTGATCAATAGGATAAAGGTGACTAGTACCCGTATCTAGTATCAGGTATGAATAATGAACTCAGTTGATGGCAATGGTATATAATTTCCGTCAGACTCAATTAGTGCAGCCATTCGAAGATTGAATCGGTAAGCTATGGCAATAACCACTCACTCGTTTTCCAACCAATTTTCCACTTACTGAACCGATTCGGGGGAGAATGCTTTTACATCGGTTGTGGCATTGAGGGCGAGTACCCGACGATAAACCTCCAGGGTTTGATGAACCATTTGCTCCGAGGAGAACGCTTCCTGCCGACGATACCCTTTCTGCCGCAAGGACTCACGCAACTCAGCATCGAAAAGAACGGATTCAACCTGGTGACGAATGGAGTGAGCCGACTCAGGATCAAAATAAAGGGCCGCATCCTGAGCTACCTCGGGAAAACAGGAGGTATGACTGACTACTACGGGGCAGCCAGTGGCAAAAGCCTCCAGAATCGGAATCCCAAACCCTTCATACAGCGAGGGATATACAAATGCCAGGGCCTGTTGATATAGCCGATACAGGATCAGGTCGTCAACCATATACTGAACTACCTGATCACTTATCCCCAACTGCTCAATGAGTCGATTTTCATCGACCGTAAACGCCCCGCCCCCGCCACAAACTAAGTGCAGCGATGGGTATTTCTTAAGCAAGGGAGCAAGCGCCTGAAGAAAGGGACCAAAGTTTTTGTAACTCTCCCGGCTACCCACATAGAGCAGATAGGAACTGGGAGTCTGAATTTGAACCGTATCGGGCACCTCCATACTTCGGAAATGAGTCGCGTGATGGATCACCGTAATTTTATCGGCTTGTAGCTGGAACAGCTCAATCAAATCATTCTTGGTGTTTTCGGAGACGGCAATGATATGGGCTGCCCGGTTGAATAAGAGCTGTTTTTGGGCTTTCGACGCATTATCAACGTGTCCGTATTTGGCACCGAACTTATCTTTGATGGCATCGTGATAGGTTAAGACAAAGGGCTTATCGCCAATGTATTTTAGAAAATAAGGATGGAAAAACGTGGGATGGAATAGATCATACTGTCGGCGTCGTACTTGCCCTGAACTCCACAACCGATTAATCAGCGAAAAGAGTCGGTTCGTGAGCCTATAGCCCAGAAAATAGGGAAAGGATGGGGTGCGTGACCAGGAATTTTGGTTTAAATACTCATTATTGGAAAATCGGATCGCTACTTTGGCCTCAATACCTTGTCGGCGAAGGACAGTGATGAGGTGGTAAAAATAGCGGGACACTCCGCCAAATTTATTGGCCGTAAAGGCTTGGTGATCGTACAATATTTTCATTTTGGGTGGACGTTTACGGATATTAGGGGATAGGGTAACTAGTATAGGGTTCTGTTGGCCGGACATAGTTCACTTGAAGCGGCTACCCTATGCAACTCACGGGTAGGGTAATGTCACTAGCGATCCTCGAATCCTGTAGGGAAAAACTTCATCAAGTCGTGATGGCAGTGCAGGCTTTCGGCTCAGGGCTTTCATGGGAAGATGAGATGGATAATTCGATACAATAAGTAATCGCTTCGTTTAGAGTTGTTTGAAAGGGTGAGTGGAATAATGGTCAATTAGTGGTTTCATTCTGTTTGAGCTAGGTGTGTTTTGACCAAGATCCAAAAAGCGAATGGGTCGTTGGATTTCCTGGTCTATGTTTTGACGATTTAATTAAACAATCCAGCTAGGGCGTTTACCCAGTAAGAGCCTTTTTGCGAACCCCTGGCCACGTTCTTCAATAAACGCGTAGGTGATCGTAGAGATGAGGATTGTCAAGCAGACAACCAGTATAAATTTTAAGTTAAAGTTGATCATATTAGTGCTCGTACTATTGACCGGAATAACTTGCTGGGGAAGGAGCTTATCCAGCCAAAATAATACCCCAAAATGCGTCAGGTAGGCACTATAGCTTATTTTACCAATGTATCTGGTTATAGGATTTACTAGTAATCGAACCGGGAAGTTAGCTAACCCGATGATGAGCCCGATAAATCCTATGCTTCCCCAGAAGTGAAGTGTATGAGGTAAATTAAGGAGATAGGCTTTGCTAATTGTTTTGCTGACAACAATAAGACTAATTGCACTTACAGCCAGGCATACTGTAAACGGACTTACCCGCTTTTCTTTCTTAAGCACTACATAATAGGCAATAATTCCACAACCAAACACCGGTAATTGATAGGGTAAATAAAAAAACAGATACTGCTTCAGCAGTTCGTTCGATTGAACAGCGGGGATTTGATACAAGATGACTGTAAGCCCATAACCTGCCAGCAATGAACAAGCAGTAAAGTAAATAGCCCGATTTAACGTAGTAATGATCGTGCATAAGTAGGGAATCAGCATATAAATGATCACTTCAATTCCGACTGACCATCCGCCGGGAATGATACTATTCATCCATAGCGGTGTTAAGCCATGTACCAACAAAATATTCGCAATAATGCCCCATGTATTGGCCACAATCACCAGGGCAACAGGTTGGTTATTGCTATAAGCCATCTGAATTAGATAGTAGGTCATAGCCAGGTAATACATAGGAGCAATGCGGAAGAAGCGTCGGATATAGAAGTCGATCGTATGTGTACTAACTTGGTTAGTTCGCTGCTGTGATAAGAAAAGGGTAAAGGCACTGACTACATAAAATAATTGAACGCCCATAGCTGCTGGCGAACCCATTTTGTCCATGAAGGAATAAAATTGGGGATCGCTATAGTGATAGAGGTGACAGTGGAACCAGATAACACTTAAAATGGCCATTCCTCGTAATGCGTCAATGTAGGGCAATTTCATGATGTATCAGGCAGTCAGGAATCGAAGGGTAACTCTGAGCTGCTGATGACTATATAGCGGTAGGACAAAAAAGGTGAATGAAAATGGTTCGCTTTTTTTGTGGGACACGTGCCTGTGTCTTTTCCAAATTCACAAATTCCATTAAGGCCTGAAATCAGCATCTATTCCCCATGATTCTCACGATCTGTATAGTTGCTCAGGAGTTGGCCATATCCAGTGTGAATTATTGACCTGTTGGAACAGACAGTGTTACCTTACAGATAAGCTCAACAGGCAACCACTTGAGAAAGTGGCCCTGTTGGAACAGAAAGCAACCCTACTGGTGGAGAAAATGGATTTGCTACTGGAGCGTATCGCTCAGTACGAGATTGCGTTTTTTGCCGCGTCGATCAATGACTTACGAAAGCTAAATTGAGCCTACGTGTCTGTGAATTTCTCGGCCTAATCGAATCAAATAGGTTTGACCCCTAGTTTAAAGCCCGGAACGCAAGTTGCAACCAGGCTTTTTTGTATCCATCGTAGCAGAGTAACATTGGAAGGAAAATCCTAATTCAATAAAATGAGCCTACATTAGGAAAGTACAACTTTCGACAAACTTTCACACAATAGTTAGTATTTTGGTTTCGTACTATACTTCCCAAAGTACGAAATGCCGCTTCAGTTATATTTATATTTTGTCGATTGTAGGCTTTAGACAATATATTTTAGATTATACAACAGTTTGGAGAGTATGATATATTACCAATTAGGTAAGAACGTGGACCCTAAGGTTGTAGGAGTAAGCCATGGTGCTGGGCAGTTGAAGGTGAGTAACACCTTTAATGAACTTAACAAATGGCATTACGAGATATTCCACCAAAAGCCTCAAGAATCTTGGAAGAATTGGGCCAAATATGAACTGTATGCCCCGAAAACACTGGTTGGGCTTATCCTTGAAGAAGGAGCCAAACTGACAGATTTCATTGATGATGGTTTGAGAGGTTTCTTTGTTAATGACCGCTTAAAAGCCATCTTGGAAGAAGCTCATCTTCCCAATCATAAATTCTTGCCAACTATATTTACTAAGGAAAAGACAGGACAGCCCGTGGAGGGTTACTGGCACTTTGTGTATGATATGGAGACAGGAGAGAATACAGTAAATTTTAGCCAGTCTGAGTATAATCTTAAATACCATAAACAGAAGTTTGGTGAAGATTTTACGGTCTCTATTAACACCTACCAAGATTATATGAATGTGTTTTATCAGACAGGTAGGGCAATAGCAACCAGTTTACTGGTATTTAACTCATCCTTCGATCAGGAGTTAGACATCTTCGGGACTCAGTTTTTGTCCACGCAGAAAGCTTACATTTCAGAACGGTTGTTTAAAAGGTGGCAAGAGGCCAACATAACAGGCTACATTGCTCGGTTACCAGCAGAAAGCCGTTTAAGAGCCGAGCGTTTGGGGTTGAACCATTGTGAGCTGGTTTTCTAAATAGCTTAACATATTG
>NZ_WPIN01000035.1 GCF_009754945.1 Spirosoma arboris | reverse complement strand
AAAATATGGCAAAATTGTGTGCTTGATCAAATTACAGATTGACTCCGTAGTTCAATTGAGAGAGCGAACCTATCCAGAGCCACTTAGCAGATGAGCACTTAGCGAAAAAAGTTGAGTGCTTTTTGTTTGCTGTTTTAAAGCGTTTTGGTTGGTGGTAAAGGTAAGCCCCCTATATGTACTTTACCACCTAACCACCAATAATTGAGGGCAAAAAGGCGCATTTTAAACAACGTGTATAATCTCTGTAAATCGTCTTTCAATGAATAGTTTTTTACGGCTATTAATTGGGCTATCACTGCTTATCACTCTCGACCAGTGTAAACAACCTTCTGTACCCATTCCGGCCAACACAACACCTACTCGTGACGATAACATGGCGATGGGTAATCCTGATGGAGCCAAAGCATCTGATTCCAGCCCAAACGCTTACCTGATTACTCGTTCAACCTATTCGCTATCGTACAATCAATCGACGGGTATTGCCAACTGGTGTAGCTGGCATCTGAGTTTAGCCTGGAAAGGATCTGCTTCTCGCTACACGGGCAACTTTATCCCTGATCAGTCATTGCCTGCTAGTTGGTACCAGGTAAAGCACGCGGATTATACGAATACTGGCTTCGACCGAGGCCACCTCTGCCCTTCGGATGATCGGGATAGTACAGCGGAGGAGAACAAGACAACTTTCATTCTGACTAATATCGTCCCACAAGCTCCCAGCCTAAATCGGCAATCTTGGTTACGACTAGAAGACTACTGCCGGAGTCTAGTGGCTCAGGAAATGAGCTGTACATTATTGCTGGAACTTCGGGTAAAGGTGGTGAAGGCGATAACGGCAAGGCTACAACTATTCCTAATGGTAAACTGACCGTTCCTGCTGCACTTTGGAAAGTGATTGTCGTGCTGCCGGTGGGTTCGGATGATGTGAATCGGATAAACGCTCAGACGAGGGTTATTACAGTTATAATCCCAAATACCAACTCGGCAGGTGAACAGGCCTGGTCTGGCTATCGGGTTTCTGTGGATGCAGTCGAGAAGCAGACTGGGTATGATTTGCTGTCGAATGTACCAGAGAGCGTTCAGCAGGCCATAGAAGCAAAAGTGGACAATGTGCTTTTATAAAGCCGTTTTTCTGGGAATGTATAGGGTAGATTACCTATTAAACCAACTAGCCAACTTTAATCGGTTTAATAGGTGTCTACTTCCAAAACATATAAACTGTGTAGTTGCGCTCAATCAATTTGGTCATTAACAATAGGAAAATCCATAATGGGTTCTTTATCCAGGGATTGAGGTGAAAGGAAATCATATGTTTCTTCCCGGCCTCCGTAAATTCACACACCACCATACCTGATTCCTCACTATCAACGACTGTCATTTTCCGGCCAGTCTTCTTTTCGAGAACGGGATCTCATGTCTAATAACATGATTCTATTCGTTTATTGGTTTAATCGTTCCTTTTCCTAGGCAATGAGCCTGTCCTTGTGTACTTTGGAGACGGTGGTTCTGAGCCGCTTTTAGTGAAAGGGTATTCTTGCTCCTTTTACCGGGACATCGTAGTAAACACAGAGGTCTGTTTCTGCAATGTCTTCTAAAGCAGACAATTTTGGTACTTTAGCGGATTGAATTAGCTACGTTTTCAGGCCGGCGAGAGCGGTTATTGGGTCGTTTTAGATCTGCCTTTTCAGACCTCTTCTACATTTAGTGAGCTATTGGCCTAACTCTTTACTTACTCAGGCAGTTACCCGAGTTAATATGCCCTGGTAGGCGCACAACGTTAGAAACTTTACTCATTACTCTATGGAAATCCTGGTCCTGCTGTTATACGGACTAGCGCTAATGCTGTTGTTTTTTTACAACTGTGGACAGCTAAGCCTTATTCTCATTTACCTACGTTCAGAACGAAAACGCAAATTGATGGCCTCGTCCAGCGTGACAATCTCAGCCAATGCGTTGCCCCGCGTAACGGTACAATTGCCGGTTTATAATGAGCTGTATGTGGTCAAGCGGCTCATTGATTCGGTAGTACAACTGCGTTATCCTAAAGACAAACTCGATATTCAACTTCTGGACGATTCGTCAGACGAGACCGTCGAGCTGATTGCCCATAAGGTGGCTGCGTATAAGGAGCTTGGCTTCGACATTGAACACATTCGTCGGGTTGAAAGAAGTGGCTTTAAGGCGGGAGCACTATCATATGGATTGACGATAGCCAAAGGGGAGTTCATCGCCATTTTCGACGCGGATTTTGTTCCTGATCCTGAGTTTCTCATCAAAACGATTCCTCATTTTGCCGATCCGTCAGTAGGTATTGTGCAGACTCGGTGGGATCACCTAAACGAAGATTTCTCGCTGATGACCCAGCTACAAGCATTTGGTCTTAATGCCCATTTCACGATCGAACAAAGTAGTCGGTATGCCGCTGGATTTCTGGCGAATTTCAACGGCACAGGTGGTGTCTGGCGAAAACAAGCGATTGTCGACGCGGGTGGCTGGCAAAGCGATACGTTAACTGAGGATTTAGATCTTAGTTACCGAGCTCAGTTAAAGGGCTGGAAATTTGTGTATCGAGAGGATATTTGTTCCCCTGCCGAATTGCCAGTGGCCATGAATGCCCTAAAGTCGCAGCAGTACCGCTGGATGAAAGGAGCCGCCGAATGTGCGCGAAAGCTTTTTATTCATGTGCTTCAAACGCCAGGCCTGTCATTAACAGTGAAACTTCATGCGTTTTTTCATCTCTTCAGCAGTGCTACGTTTATTCTGGTCCTGATTCTGGGGGTGATGAGCGTACCGCTGATTTATATTCGTAGCCATCATCCGGAATGGGAATGGGTCTTTTTTGTGATCAATCTGTTTCAGTTCAATCTATTCATTCTGATTGCGTTCTACGGTATCCCATTATGGTTTCTAAAGCCCGAGACAAAGGCTAAACTGATCTGGTATTTCCCAATGTATTCCTCACTTATGATGGGCCTGTCCTTACATAATACGATTGCCGTACTTGAAGGCTATCTGGGCCGAAAAACGCCTTTCATTCGTACACCAAAGTTCAATGTAAGATCATCGACCGATGGATGGGGTGGTAATAAGTACGTAAATCGTCAAATCAACTGGCTGACGATGGTTGAAGGTTTTTTATCCATTTATTTTTTAGGAGGACTAGTCCTGGCCATTTATATTCAGGACTTCCGCATGTTTTTTCTACATGTAATGCTGATGACGGGCTTCGGAATGGTCTTTATTTACTCACTAATTCATGCTGGTTATAAAGTTTCACCACAGCCAGTAACAGGAATGTAAAAAGCTCATTCCCACTAATTCCTTCTTTATTCCATCCCTCGGCCTGCACAGTCAGCTACGAACACGACAAATCCAACTGCCAACACGAACGGTACAACTGGATTAGCCTCGCTGACAGAGCCAACCAACAAGCTATTTAGCGGAAATCAAAAAAAATAGGACAAACTGCCTGGAACTTAGATTAGGTGACTGATTGAATTTGACCGATAGAAAATGAGTAGCCATTGGTCACCCGTACCCTGTCAAAACGGAGTTTAATTAAATGTCCAGTAAAATGTAACAGGCTCACTTCCAACGGAAGGCAGTGGAGTGGTAGGCGATGGTGATAAGTAGCAGCCCGTAAGCAAGTTTTTGGCTATGAAATCTAACCTTAGCATTACGTCATCAGTTAGCTGTTATATTCTACAGACAAACTATAGAGTGGACTCAGAAACTTACTCAACGGTAGCCAGCAATCCTATGAATGACAATCAATTAAGCAGACGCCAGATTATTAGCGGACTCGGAAGTGGCTTAGCCGCTTCTGTACTAACAACTCCCGGAATAGCCATGTCAAACTCGAAAAACACCACATCATCTGCGCCAGTAGCTCTTGTCGATCCGACCACGAAATACCCCAAACCACCTTTTAATACGCCCATGCAACCCTGGCCAGGTCTGGCAAGTAAAATGACCCCCCGGCCTGATCATGGGGAAATAAGCTATAAAGGATCAGGGCGGCTGGCCGGTCGCAAAGCGTTAATCACCGGTGGAGATTCGGGCATGGGTAGGGCTGCGGCCATTGCCTATGCCCGAGAAGGAGCCGATGTAGCCATTAATTACCTACCCGCCGAGGAAGCTGACGCTAAGGAGGTGATTGATCTGATCAAAAAAGAAGGGCGAAAAGCGATTGCCATTCCCGGCGACATCCGAGATGAAGCTTTTTGCAAGCGGCTAGTCGATGAAGCGGTAAAAGGATTAGGGGGATTGGACATTTTAGTCAGCAACGCAGCCCGCCAGCAAGCTCGTGACTCTATTCTGGATATCACCTCCGAGGATTTTGACGCCACCATAAAAACCAATATTTATGCGCCATTCTGGATTATTAAAGCAGCTCTGCCGCATATGCCCGCTGGCTCGGCCATTATTGGTACGACCTCCGAACAGGCCTACGATCCCTCGCCCAATCTCTACGATTATGCCCAGACGAAGGCGGCTACGATGAATTTCGTTAAGTCACTCGCCAAGCAGCTTGGCCCCAAAGGGATTCGCGTGAACGGTGTAGCACCGGGTCCTATCTGGACACCTTTACAGCCCAGTGGTGGGGCAACAGCGGAGAAACTTAAAACCTTTGGTGGGGATACTCCCTTGGGGCGTCCTGGACAACCCGCTGAATTAGCGTCGATTTACGTTCAACTAGCGGCCAGCGACGCTAGTTACGCGACAGGGCAGGTATATGGATCAGCGGGTGGTAAAGGCCAGCCTTGAGCCTTGATTTGGTTTGTCTAGTTAATCGTGTCTAAGCAGGTTTAGATAGGCTAAGTGAAGCCTGCTTGACAAGCAACAGGCAAGACTTAATGAGTTAGAAAAGTGGGTGAAACAACTGCTAGAAAAGAGATATGCCTTAACCACAAAAGCCCCTTCCTTCTCAGGTTGGGGCTTTGTACATAGGTTGGTTATCAGCTCTTATGGAATACAACGGTGGGTACTAGTTTTTAGATTATAGAAGCCTGAAATGGTCACAAAAAAACGCTGACTCTGCCAGAGCCAGCGTTAATGCCTACCGTTAACTGATTGCTGATATATAGTGCAGTCGGACGGCTTAGACAAAAATGAAAAAATACGTCATGAAAACACTACTCCCGTTAGCTGATCAGATGTTTCGCTTCTATCACTATAGCTACTAAGGTAGCTATAGACTGTTTGGCGTTGAGAAATAAAACAAGCCCTAATCGATCAAAATAGCTGGCAGGTCATTTACTATTTATCTAAGCTAGAAAAGGCTTAACAATAGTCATAACCTGATCCTTGGTGAGTGGTTCATCAAAAGCCTCAGTCACCCCTTCAACAGGCACTACACCAGACAGTATGCCTTGTAGGTTGATACCCTTTTGCGACACATTATCTTCTCCCATATAAACACCGGCAGCTGCTGGTGGTAGGCCCGACGGGCTGGCCAGCGTTATCCAGCCTTTTTGACCACGCAGGAAACGGATACGTGCTGCATGGGTAGCTTCTGTGGCATGAATCTGTAGGGCCGTTTCCAGAATAGGTTTGGCGTTCATCAAATTAGGTGCCTGGCCTTTATAAGCGCGCACTCCCGTATCTTCGAAGGCCTGTGATACCGCGGCAAACGTTTGGAAATTGCTAAACGTGTCAGGGAAGTTCCCTTTGGCCGTGTAATCAAACTTCGGTTCTGGAATGCCCTTTGCGCCCAGAACTGTTTTAAGCAAATTAACGTGGATCTGTTCGTGGCGTCGGATTAGTTCGAAGGCGGGCTTGTACTGGGACGGGATCATGGTTAGATTAGTACCAGTATCGTAGAAACGATATTCCAGATATTCCAGCGTAAGCGCAAAATTAAGCACATCCACCACATTGTCAGGTAGGGCGCTAGATTGTCCATAGGCGCTTGTTAAGGCCGATGCAAGAATAGATGGGGCGGCCACTGCTACCGTTTTTTTTGTCAGGCTGCTAAATAACCCCCGACGTGATACGTGTTCCAGACGACCGAAAAATTCGTTATCGACCTGTTCAAGTTCAGCGAAAATAGATTGTAGATTCATGGTTGTTGAGCAGGTTTAGGCGACGGTAGTCGGCAGGTTGCGGGCATCAATTGTTTCACGTATGTATTTTTGGGCCATCGGCAATACTTCCGAAGGTTCCTTTTTGATGAACAGGCCATCTATAACGATGTTATCGCCCGAGAACGCAGTCTGGTTCATGTATTCCATTTCGCGAATAATGGAAACGTGTCGGGCTTCAACGGACACAATTTTACCCGCTACAGTCAGATTTTCCGGATCGGTTAAGTACTTTCCTCCTCCGTTATAGGCGGCTGTGCCAATTTCGGCAAACATGCGTGCAGCCTCCAGAACATCGGTACGTTGACGGAAGTAAATGCTACTGAAGTCAAGCGTGAGATCGGGAATACCGGCACTCATTAATGCGGTTCGGTAAAAAGCACGATGGGTCACTTCATGATTACGCAGGTCCTGGAAAAGCTGCATCTCCAGGGCCGTCATTCCTTCATAAGGATTCGCTAATACCAGTTCGTAGAAACGAGCTTCAATTTGTTCGAGAATAAAGGCGTAGTTCAAAATGCCAAGATCACCACCTGGTAGGGTGATGACGTCGCCTGCTGATCCCGCTCTGGCACCATTGGGGCTGACTTGAACATCCGCGGTAGAGCAAGCGGTGAGAATGCCACCCGTTACGGCTGCTGCGCCAACCGCTCGCAAAAAGGAACGCCGTTGGGTCATTACTGACGGGGCCGTTGTTTTCGTAGAAGTGTTACTGTTTTCCATTGATTAAATTGAGTAAAACAAATAATTGCTAGCACTAGGGGCATTACTCATTTAGAAAGCAACTGGTTTTCAAGAGTGAGAAAACGGTCTTTCCCGCCAGTACAGCACTTTATTGCCACCAGACCATTTCCTCATTTTTACTATAAATGCCCACTCAGGACGCATACGGCAACAGTTTTAGTGAAAAATTCAACGTTTATGAAGCAATTCTGCACAAAACAATTTCTCTATCGAAACGGACGTAGAGCATCCTTTGCGTTACTTATTAGTCTTGGGGTAATGGCCTGCCAAGATCACCGTATTCCACTAGCGGGTCAGGTTATTCAACCGACCGAGCCTAAACCTGCCTGGGGGCCTACCATTGCGCCACAGATGCAGGCGGTAATCGAAGAGTTAGGACGACTCAGTCCGATTCCTCTCAATACACTTACGCCCCAACAAGCACGCCAACAACCATCGTTTAAGGATGCAGTCAATTCGCTACTAGACAAAAACAAGATTCCACGCCCCACTGCCAACGTTACGGTTAGTCAGCAACAGATTCCAGGGGCAGGAGGAGTTCCCATTCGTATTGTGGTATACACGCCCAAAAATGGGACGGGTCCAATGCCTGTTATTGTTTATTTCCATGGTGGAGGATGGGTAATCGCCAGTTCCGACGTATACGAATACTCAACGCTTGCGTTAACCGAAGAAACGGGAGCAATCGTCGTATCAGTAGATTATCGACTCGCTCCGGAAAACAAATTTCCGACTGCCCATAACGACGCGTTTGCGGCCTATAAATGGGTTAAACAGAATGCAGCCAGTTTGAATGGGAATCCAGCCAAAGTAGCCGTTGCGGGCGAAAGTGCCGGTGGAAATATGGCCATTACGGTGAGTATGATGGCCCGCGATCAAGGTATCGGATTGCCTGTGCATATCCTGTCGGTTTATCCCGTAGCCAACAACTATCTGGACACGCCTTCTTACAACATCTATGCAGACGCCAAGCCCCTGAATCGGTCTTTGGTGAAATACTTCACAGATAATTATTTTAACTCACCCGCTGATGGTGACAGTCCGCTGATTTCGCTGGTTGATGTAGCAAACCTCAATGGGTTGCCGCCTACGACCATCATTGCGGCCGAAATCGACCCGTTGCAAAGTGACGGCATTGATTTAACTAAAAAGTTACGGGATTCCGGAGTGAACGTTACCTATCAGTTGTTTAACGGAACTACGCACGAGTTCTTTGGCATGTATGCTATTGTTCCCCAGGCTCAACAGGCACAGAGTTTAGCTGCCACACAACTTCTAAACGCGTTTAAATAACATAACATCCTTAGAGACTCAATATCGATTGCACCATCCCGTCGCTTTTCCTATTCGGTTACAAAGCGACGGGATTCTTTTCATTTGGCTCAAGACAAGAACCACGAAAGGCCAGTATTTTGAAAAGAAGCAAATCCACGAGAAATAATTTAATGAGTGCAAGTCAGATTAAGCACCTGTGGTGGTAAACAGAAATTATCTATCAGGTTTATCCCCGTTCAGTTCAAGATAGTAATTGCGCCCATCTTCCCGTTGCTCATAATCGATATCGTCTCCATTGATTGGAAAGACACGTGGGTGATGATATCTACCAAAGCAGAGCTGACAGACAATGCTGTCAGCTCTAAACAGCATCGCAGAAGCGTCTATTTGATGAAGTGATGTTTCTACTACACTACCCATAGTGGTCTTCAAACAGAGGCAATAAGCCCACTACCTAATCACGGCTAACAATCGGATATATACGGTGGTTGAGCACAGTGTAGAAAAAAACGTAACAAATCATGAGCACATCAACGAGTACAAACATATGGTGGACACTAGCAGGTATTGGGGCGCTGATGGCCACGAAAGCTTTTTTAGATAGAAAACGAACCATTGATTTCCATGATAAAACCGTCGTTATCACAGGGGGGTCACGTGGCCTGGGCCTTGTACTGACCCGACAATTTGCGCAGGCGGGCGCTAACGTAGCCATCTGCGCCCGCGATCAAGCCGAGTTAAATCGGGCAAAAGATAATTTGCGCATGCAGGGGAGCGATATTTTTACCTATGCATGCGATATCACCGACAAAACGCAGGTGAACGAGTTTATTCAAGCTGTAGAACAGGGATTTGGCCCAGTCGATATACTGGTCAATAATGCCGGAATCATCTCGGTAAGTCCGCTGAAAAATACGACCGAGGAAGACTTTCGGGAAGCAATGGAGTCGAACTTCTGGGCGGCTTTTCAAACCATCAATGCGGTACTTCCCCAAATGCGAACACGTAAATCTGGCCGTATCGTTAACATTACGTCCTTTGGCGGGAAAGTAGCCGTTCCGCATCTAGGTCCTTATTCGGTTAGTAAATTTGCGTTTGTTGGCTATTCAGAAGGGCTTCGGTCAGAACTACTCCAGGACGGTATTTATGTCACGACGATCTGTCCCGGCCTGATTCGCACAGGAAGTCCCCGCAATGCAATTTTCAAAGGGCAGAATGAGAAAGAATACACGGTTTTCAAACTCAGCGACTCAATTCCCCTGTTTACGATTGCTGCCGAAGACTGTGCCCGCCAGATACTAGCAGCCTGTCGAGTCGGCGAAGCCGAGCGGATCATTACGTTGCCGGCGAAACTAGCAACCGCTTTGCACGGGATAGCACCGGGCTTGATAACGGATACGTTAGGATTCCTAAATAGTTTTTTGCCCAATCCGGGCGGTATTGGTGAACAACAAATGGCAGGCAAGGATAGTGAAACCTGGTTGTCCAGCTCTGTTCTGGCACATTTAACGGATCAGGCTGCCGAAGCCAACAATGAAATGGAATAATACGTAGTTCGGCCCATTCCCTTTTTTCTTAAAACCAATGCCAATTGACTACGTTACTAGCCGTAACCGAGTAGTCGGCTCAACATTTCTTTTCGATTCATGAAAGCAGCAGTATTCCACAACGTTGGTGATATCCGTTACGAAACAATGGATGATCCCAAAATTGAGCAATCACGGGATGTCGTATTGCGCATTACCTCTACAGCCATTTGCGGCTCTGACCTTCACATTTATGACGGTTTTCTGCCCCAGCTTCGCAATGAAGTACTCGGTCACGAGTTTATGGGCATAGTAGAAGAAGTCGGTTCTGAAGTCTCCAATCTAAAAAAAGGTGATCGGGTAGTTGTTCCCTTTACCATCGCCTGTGGCAAGTGTTATTTCTGTAATCACCATCTGGAAATGCACTGCGAAAACTCAAATCCCGAGTTCTATGGACCCGATGGAGGCTTACTCACTGAAAAAGGGGGTGGCTTATTCGGCTACTCCGATCTGTACGGTGGTTACAATGGAGGACAGGCACAATACGTTCGGGTACCCTATGCCGACTACGGTCTACGCCACGTACCCCAAGAGCTAAAAGATGAGCAAGTGCTTTTCCTGTCCGATATCTTTCCTACTGGCTGGAGTGCCATTGAATGGGGTGAACTAAAAGGGGGTGAAACGGTGGCTATCTTCGGTTCAGGTCCAGTTGGACTAATGGCCCAAAAATCGGCCTGGTTGCAGGGTGCAGGTCGCGTTATTGCCATTGACCCCCTTAACTATCGACTGGAGCGGGCCCGGCGCGTTAATAAGGTTGAAACGCTCAATCCGCATGAGGTAGATGTGATCGAAGCCATTCGCAGTATGACCGAAGGACGCGGAGCCGATCTTTGTGTGGATGCGGTGGGTATGGAGGCTGAGCGGTCATTGCTTGATAAAGCGAAAGCCGTTATTAATCTGGAGAAAGGGACAATCAGCGTGTTGGAAACGTGTTTTCAAGCCGTGCGTCGGGGAGGCATCGTGTCGGTGGTTGGCGTATACGGGACACCTTTCGATAATTTCCCCATTGGCCGAATGTTTGACAAGGGCGTAACCATTAAATCGGGCCAATCCTTTGTCCATAAAAACATCGATCATCTGCTCGATTTGGTCGTCCAGGGAAAAGTTGTGCTGGACGATATCGTCTCGCACGTATTGCCACTGTCTGATATTTCTCGGGCTTACGATATCTTCAAGAAAAAAGAAGATGATTGCACGAAAGTAATTTTGAAACCCTAAGTAAGTTATTCCGCTATAATGAACTCAACAATAGAAATCCAGAACAACGAAAAAACAGTCTTGATTACAGGCGCATCTAGTGGCATTGGTCGTGAATTAAGTCGACTTTTCGCCAAAGATGGCTACAGTCTAGTACTAGTTGGTCGTGATCAAGATAGTCTTCAACAACTAGCCAGCAATTTCAATAACCAATACGGTACGCAAACAACGATCATTCATAAAGACCTGGCGGACCCGAAAGCACCTGAAGAAATTTACGGGGAAACCAGTGGAAGGGGCCAACAGATCGACATTCTGGTCAACGACGCCGGCTTTGGCGAGTATGGCAAGTTTGCTACCGAAACGGATTTGCAGAAAGAATTGAGTGTTGTTCAAGTCAATGCCGTTGCCCTGATGCATTTGTCTAAACTATATCTGAAAGATATGGTAGCTCGGGATAGCGGTAAAATTCTCATGCTCGGTTCAGAAGTATCCGTCATTCCTAACCCGATGATGGCCGTATATGGCGCAACCAAAGCATTTATCAAATCCTTCGCCGAAGCGATTCGAAATGAGCTGCAGGGAACCAACGTAACCATTACAGTTCTGATGCCAGGTGCCACAAATACGAATTTCTTCAAGGTAGCGGGTGCTGAAAATACCCAGGGAGCCGATCCGCAAAAAACGGCTAATCCTGCCGATGTGGCAAAGGAGGGTTACCAAGCGCTCATGAGTGGTAAAGATCACGTAGTAGCGGGTTGGATGAACAAAGTAAGGGTAGCCGCGAGTCATATACTACCTGATCCTTTGTTAGCGGCCAATGTCCGTAAAGACATGACGCCCAAGGACGAAGCGGAGCCGCAAAAACAAACGACGGTAATTGCCCTGGCGATAGGCATAGGAATACTGGGTAGTCTATGGTTGGTTGCGCGTAATCAGCGTTCCTATGGGCCAAGTGCTTACAACAAAATGAAGTATCGACATAAGGCGAACAAAGCGTTTGATTCGGTTGCTGATCCTGTCAAAGGCTCGTATAAATGGGCTAAAAACAAACTGGAGGATACGCTTGTGTAAACGTAAATTTTGTTTTAACAGATGGCGAAGCACTACATTCAACGTTGATTAAGTGCTTCGCTTTTGTTGAGGTACCCAGAACGTAATGACACGCAAAGTCCTAATTGCTATCACCTAGTGATAAAATTTTACGAAAATGCCACTCATGAAGCCTAAGCCGATTTCCCCTAAATTACATGCTCTGATTGATTATGGATTAGTTGGTAGCTTGTTGACAGTACCCTCTCTATTGGGCTTCAGTGATTCAGTAAAAAAACTCTATACTGCTGAAGCACTTGCTCTGTTCGTGTATATAGCTCTGACTGATCAGCCAGTAGCCGTTAAACCCTTAATTCCCTTTCCTGTACACGGCAAAATTGACCCCTTCAATATCGGCCAGTTTGCTCTACAAACTTTCTTAAAGCCGTTTCAAGCTGATCGAAAAGCCAGGTTGTTTAATGTAGGCTTCACGGCTTTGGCTAGCTTGACGGTCTTAATGACTGACTGGCATGGGCCCACCAAAACAAATCCCTGATTCAGTATAGCTTCACGGATTTAGAAAATATTGATAAACTAGGCGGAGATTGGGCAGTTTCAATTCATTGATTAGACCCTGACATAACTAACAGCAAGCCCCCTTTGCAGGTTAAGGAAAGGTTCACAAGAAAACTAATTTCAGTAAGCTACCCAGACGGCCATGAAAGCAGACCATAACCTCCAGCGCTTTTTAGATGCCCAGAATAACAGCTATTCCAGGGCCTTGGCCGAAATCAGGAGCGGCCGAAAGCAAACTCACTGGATGTGGTATATCTTCCCCCAAATTGCTGGGTTAGGCTTTAGCGAAACCACCCGATTTTATGCCATTAAAGACCTTCAGGAGGCCCGTGATTACCTGGAGCATCCCATACTGGGAAGCCGCCTGATTGAAATAGCCAACGCTATGCTTCAACTGGAGGGAAAGTCGGCTAATCAAATTTTGGGCAATCCAGACGACATGAAATTGCACTCCAGTATGACTCTGTTTTCGCTATTGGAGCGGACAGATCCTGTTTTTCAAGCGGTCTTATCGAAGTATTTTAACAACCTACCCGATCAACGAACCCTGGCGATTCTTAAAGATCGCTCTACCACAAGCTAATTTAATCAGATACCTACATGGGCAAAGGCACGAAACTATATAGTATCTTTCTGAATAAATGTCCCCGTTGCCAGAGGGGTAATTTCTTTGCCGTCAATAATCCCTATAATCTGAAGCGATTTGATCAAATGAATCTGCAATGCCTTTGCTGTGGGGAACGCTTTGAGAAAGAGCCAGGCTATTATACCGGGGCGCTATATGTGAGCTATGCCTATTATGTAGCACTAATCGTGAGTTGTTTTATTGGGTTTGAGGTACTACTCGATATGGATTTAACCTATTTCCTGCTTATTCTAATAGGGTTAATTATTGGCTTGACCCCACCCGTTTTCCGGCTAGCTCGCTTGACCTGGATTAATTTTTTTGTCTCATTTGACCCCAATAAGCCCACGCATTGCCCCTAACGGTCATTCAATAGGCGCTAAGCTTTGTTTTTGCTATTATCCCTTTCTTCCCCAGTTGCCAGATTATCAGATCCAGCGTCTTCAGATCAGTAAAGCTATACGCTGGCAATTCGGTCACAAACCGGCTCTTAATTTCCTTGAACTGGGGGGCAATCCCTACTCCCCAGCGACTTGCTCCGAAACATCCAGCTGGGCCATTTCCAGGTCTAAGCGCCGTTCGGACGTACATAGCACCTCACCGCTAAAGCGATTTTCCCATTTTTTTTGTCAAAGCCAGATAACACAACTAGCCTCCAAGGGAGAAAGCGGTGATGCTTTATCATTATCGGATTAGGTTGTGTCTTTTTGAATTGTATTAGTCGAGACTTAATCTGACACTCTCCTTTTTAAAATCTTCCTAGTTCATTGTCTCTTAAAAAGCCCATTCATTTAAGAAGCACCTATATAAAAACTGCTTCGTCTCTCATTAGGAGGGATCTTTGAGATCATGTACCTTTTGTCTACCTAATCAGCTTGAGAGTTTAATCGATCGGGGAAAGTATAACTTGCCTTATGGCCAAAGGAAGGAGTTACCATTTGCCTGTTTCTTTGGCCAAGTCAATCAGTCGCTGGCCTTCTGGTCGCATCAATCCGGCATCAATTAGTTTTTGCGCCCGCTTTTTATTCATTTCCCCCCAGCTACTGTTCGGATTGTGAGGAGTAAACTTTAAATACACGCTCTGCTCATCGCGTTTGGTCGCCTTACTATCCACCCAACCAAAACTCAAGGCATGTTCAATCGTATAGTGCCATCTAATACCTGGATGCCCACTTGTTTGCTGGTAAACAAGCAGGTAAACCGATTTTTGGCGTTGGCCATATTGCTCTAACCACGCTCGTCATTGGTCAATTGAAACGGCTAAAAAAGTAGGTATGCCGTCCTTAGTCTCCATGTGAATATAAAGATAATCTACTTGTTATCCGCAGTTGATTGCTTCAGATAAGTCGACTATCGGCAGGTGACTCTGCAATTCTGCCAGAGGCAGATCAAGTGATTCAGGCGACGGTCTGTGGCAGCGAAAGCGACAGTATCAAGGCTCATGCGCCACAATAACTCCATTACGACGAACAATATAGCCGTGGCCAGTCATCCCTGCGATGACGTTAACTTCGTAAACGATTGACTCCTCATTCTCCTTAACCTGGAAAGAATGAGCCGTTAAATACATGAAACTCCGTTTTTTTGACACTACATCTCCATCATACAGGATGGCTTCACTGCCATTCCAGCTACTGGTGTCAATCTCAATGGTGTGCCCTTCCAGGGTAATGCTAAAATCAGCCATAAAAGTAGGGTAGGTACTAGAATACAAGTTAAAGTTAACGAAGTAAAACAAAATGCTTTTTCTATCAAATAATTCATTGAAAAGAGCGGCAAATGAGCCAAAACGTACACGAATCCCCTACGAGCCAGTTGATCGCCTAAATCAAGTTAACTGCTAACCAGCTTTCGTTTGTGGGTTTGCTCTCAACGGATCATCGCATCAATGACTTCTTTAAGCGTTCTAGCATAAGGGGTCGAGGAATAGTCGACCGTTACCGGTTTGGAAGGAGGCTATCGATAGGCGTCTCCAACCAATATGAACAACAACAGGTTACGACAGCTTAGAGGATAACCATTTGACCTGTAATGGGTTTTACTAGGACTCAATGTTATCTGATGAACCATGGACTTTCAAGAACTCATACTCACCTACGGCTATCCCATGCTGTTTCTTGGCGTACTGCTGGAAAGTGAAGCGTTTTTATTAATTGGAATTTATTTAGCCCAACAAGGGTATTTTTCCCTGCCCGCCGTCATTGGCCTGGCTGCCCTTTCTTCGTTTTGTATTACCCAACTTTGTTTTTGGCTGGGTTATCGCTACGGTAGTACGTTTATCCGCACACGTCCTCGTTGGCAGCTTCGTTACCAGCGAATTGAGCGATTGATGAAACGCTATGGTACGGGGTTAGTAATCGGCTTTCGGGCATTCTATGGCTTACGGGGTGCCATACCGGCCGCCGTGGGTCTAGCGGGCTTTTCTTCGGCTCGCTTTACGCTCTACAACGCAGTGGGGGCGGTAATTTGGGCGATGATGGTGGCATTTTTAGGTAGTAATCTGGCCCAAGGACTCAGCCAGCTCTATAACAGCCTACAGCCTACCGAAATAATAGTCCTTATGGGGGTAGCAGGCGTAGGGGGTTTATGGCTTGTTTACCAACTGGTCAAACGATCTCGCTTAAAAAAACAGCAGCTTACTAAACCTGAGGTTGGTTACCAATCCATTCCGTTTAACTAGTCATTTAAGCGAGTTAGTACGTTTAATTTTCTGATGGAGTCCTGAAGGCGAAAAGCCTTTGAATAAGGTTTCATCTGGCTCGTACCTCGACAAACAAACAGCTGACGAAAGTGGTTAGATTGCCGGTATCCTCAACACATCAGGAGCCGAACTTTAGTACCATCATACAGAAACGTTATGAAAATTAACCTGCTTTTAGCAATTGTGCTTTGCGCGGCATTAGCCACCAGCGCAGGGGCCCAGGATGACCAAGCTGCGACTCGGGCAGCTCGTAAAGAAAAAACTCGCGAAGATGTTAAACGTGTTGGCGATAAAGTTGAAACCGGCGTTGCTGACGGAGCCCACGCGGTTGGTACAGCAGGCAGAGCCACCGGAAAAGCGGTTGGGAAAGCTGGGAAAGCAACCGGAAAAGCGGTGGCCAATGGTGCGAAAGCTACCGGACGCGCCGTTACGAAGGCGACCAAAGCCACAGGTCGAGCCGTTAGTGGCGAAGCGAAGAAAATAGACAACTAGTCTCTTGGTTGGCTGACGGCAAGCAAGGGGAGCGATAGTTTTGGAAAGCTATCGCTCTTTTTTGCTTTGTAGTAACGAAAAACGGTTGCTTATCCTATGTTGTCGGCCTCAATCTAGAGTAAATTAAGCGTCAATAAACCAGCTTGACTGGTGCACAACTCCAACCAGCTATCCGTCAAGTAGTAGAACCGAGAACTATCGTAAAAAAGACCACTCATCTCCCCGTAACCATCTCCTCAAGGCGCATAAACGAACTCTTCCTGATAGGACCAATCCGTCCACTGAGTGTGGGAATCACTACGATCAATCACACTCCGTTGTTGCATTCGTGATAAGCGCCCCTTTGTATCGTAGCCATAGCGATATTGGACGTTTTCGTAATCAGGACTGTTCGTACCCAAGCCGATGGGATAATGGGCCATGAGTACATTTTGAGGCCATAGATGCAAGCTAGACCGGGGGTTACTCACCTGATTGTAAAACACCCGCTTAGTCGACTTACTGGGTGGCTGATTAGGCGTATACAGCTCTGTCTGGTAACTATCGCCATTCTCCCAGTAGCTCACCTCGACAGGATAAAGACCTGGGTAACTCATGATGGCGCTGAAAGCCATACCTGAGGTGTGGCGGGTAAGCTGTAGCTGACCAGTTCCGTTGTATTCATACTGAATGGTATGATTGAGCTTAAACGCATTCCCTACTTTCTCATAAATCAAGACTTGCCCCAGCCGATTCAGGGCATCGTACTCATACTTGCTGACATAGCCTATCCCGTCGATTGTTTTCGGACTCACCGCCCCATTGTGGCGGTCTATGCCGGTGTAGACCTGGGCTATGTTGGCTCCCTGGCAGAGAACCAGTCTGAGTTCATCATAGCCGAAACTGGTGTGTTCGCAGGTGCCTATCAGTCGGCTCTGTGGGTCATACGTATAAGCGGTATAATTGCTACCGGGCGAGTTCAGCAGATTCCAGCGAATCAGTGTACCTGTTGGCCCTTGACCGACTTTGGAAATCACCGAGAAGTCAAGTCCATCGGGCAGAGTAAACAGCGAGTCGGGTTTAGCACTGACCTGCAATTCGATAGGTAAGGGCTCAGTCGGCTTAAGTCCGGGAGGCTGGGGATCACAACTACTCAAACCCAAGCCCAAAGCGCTTATAAAGGCAGCCAGCAAGCCTCCACTGAGTAGCTTGACGGGAAAGGAAGGCTTAGCTGTACTAAGCCATGGATTCGAGTTATTTTTCATAAACGAAGTAAAGGGGTGATTGAAAGGTTTATAACTTATGAGCAACCGCTACGCTTATTTATAGGACGAATTCAGCAAAGGTAAGTGAGTACTAAGATTTGTACTAGATCCCGCAGATCCTTGCCAGGCGTGGATCAATGGATACGAAATTCCCTGGTTTGGCGTCAATGGTTCGACCGAGTTAGTTTAACGGTTCGTACTTCCCTCCTCAATGAGCGTGGCTTTTGCACAACTTCCCTTTTTAGTCTCAGAGGCACTAGCGTTTCTTCGTCTCACTTAGGAGCGTTTTAGGAGACTAAATAACTTGGGTTACAACCTGTACTGATCAGGTGAGCAAATGGCAAGACCTGATACTTTTTTGCTGTTGTTGAAACTAGTGATCGAAGACCTTTTTCGCTTTCACAGGGATGCTTAACTTTGACTAACTCCTCTTTCTTCCCAATGCGTACATCATCTGTGACGACTCACTCTCCCGCTCATCACCAGCCCTCCGGCCCTGCTACATGCTTAAACTGTGGACAGGCTACGACTAGTCGCTTCTGTCCCGATTGTGGACAACGCACGGACACCCACCGCATCAACTGGCATTATCTGGGCCACGATGTACTCCATAGTGTCTGGCATCTGGAAGGCGGTATTCTATTCACCCTCAAAGAACTGCTCACTCGGCCTGGTCACAGCATCCGGGAGTTTCTGGCTGGCAAACGCGCTAATCATTACCGCCCGCTATCCTTGTTGCTTATTTTAGGCGCTCTTCTGCTGTTTATCATGCATACGCTGGATATAAGTTTTGCTCAGAAAAGCCAAGAGGTATTCAATCCGAATGTGGGTAGTGCTTCAGAACGAATGAAGGCATTTCAGGCACAGGTAACCCACTTTGTGGAGGCCAAACAAAACTTACTGCATATTGCTATGATTCCCCTGTACGCCTTCTGGGTCTGGTTTATGTTTAGGCGTCGCGGCTTTAGTTACCCTGAAATTTTGGTCGCCCAGACCTTTATTGCGAACGTACAAATCCTGATTTCGCTCCTGAGTGTGATATTATTTTGGGCGGTCGGCGCTTCTACTACCCTGTTCACATGGACAATAGGGCTGTCTCTTGTGGTCTATATGGCTTATAATGTCGTGACCTATACGCAAATATATGCTGGAAGGATACCGCCCGTGAAGGCTGTGATTCGCAGTATTGCCGCTTATTTGCTTGGCTATTTCAGCTTTATTTTTCTTGTTGGACTCATCGGCGTTAGCTACGGTCTTTTCATGGCCTCGCAGGAAAAAGCAGCGCTAAAAATGCCCCCAGTCAAATCAAACGCTCGTCTTGAGCAGCCTCATCGGTGATGTTGACTTAGAAACCCGTGGGCGCTAGCCGCGCTAGTAAACAGCATCGGTCAGTATGTCCATGAAGATGTTGGCCTATGCTGAACCTTTCACTGTAACTTGAAAAGGGAATGAAAATAGTACCAGTAGGGGTGGATGTTACTTTGAGCTTAAAAATAGGCGGCTAGTTCGTGCAAGGTCAATTTTTTCGACCTAGCGTTCTGTGGAATAGACCAACGTGAGTGGAGCAGGTACCCAATCTACTTTGAGTAGAGATTACCTGTTAAAGGCCCGACCGTGTACTGCACCTATAAGAAATACAGTCGACTTGCTTGGCCAGAACCAGTCAACGCTACCAGCGCTACGTTGTCTCCAGGCGGTAAAGTACCTCTAGCCAGATTAATCAGTACGCTTCCGATTTACTGTATACAGAAATCAGTGCGTATAGGCCAATGGTCTATCAAACAATAACTAGTTTACCGTTTAAACACATATTCTAACCCATCACCTAAGGCTTCATTTAATACTAGTGTATCCTGGTACACCTCTACAATAAGTCCACGAGTCATACCAAGAAAAAATGATTGCCTTCTGCCCGCAATGGGTGTGTAAATCGACTGCCAGTCTCTTCGTAATTTGAACTGAAAAACAGATAGCGGCTTATTCTGCTCGACAATCACGGCATTACCAAGCTCATCAATGGTCATGGTTACCTGTCGATCTGTTCGTTTGGGAGCACTCCATCCCCCTTGTAGTTGATAAAGAAACCAGCAGCCTTTAAGCTGGGCGTATGTGCTGTCAATTTCTTTCTGAAGAGCCGTAGAATCAACACCATCGTGTAGTATACCATTAACCACTTTTTCTATCCTTGCAGGCTCTTCTAAATGTGGACAATGAATGGGCTTTATGGGTGGCTGAGCTATTATCTGAGCCCAAACATGGGTAAAGATTACCATCAACAATATCGCACCTCTACTTACCCTCCAACATCTAATCATTACCAACAACTGTTTATAAAATCAACGTTGTAGGTGTGTAAAACATGCTGAGATCAACTATGCTGATAGAAAGTCAGGGGTAATTTTTAATGCCCATACCTGCCGTTAAATAATTTCTGAAAACGCGCACTCGACTACATGGCAAAACAGGCAAAAGGCTTAGGCTCTTTCTAGGCAATCCCCTCAAACAGGCTTGTCGCCAATGGCCTCTATTTGTTACAGGGAAAAATAAAAAGGGTTATTTGAGCATGCATTTCCTACACAGGGAATTAGCTACTTCCGGTTTAAAACTTGCTTTAACAATTGTTCTAATTCGGCCTGCTTTTGCTTCATAGCTTTTAACTCCTGCCGATCCTGTTGCTGTTGTTGATGGAGTAGCAGATTAGCTTTCTCCTGCTGAATACTATATAGAGTCAGTTCTTCTACCTTCTCAAGCAACGTAGCATTTATCTTTACTAGATCAACCCCTTCCTTTACTACCTGATCAGCCGAGGGTACACCCGGCAAATGCTGGTTCGCATCGATGTACTTTTTTACCTCAG
>NZ_WPIN01000034.1 GCF_009754945.1 Spirosoma arboris | reverse complement strand
AAGAAATAGACAGTAAATGTATTGATTAGGTGAACCCAAAGGCATCGGATAAATATATGACACCTGGCTATAAACTGACCTCCTCCCAATAGTAGCTTACTCAAACGTTTAATCAGAAAGACCAGGTGTCAAATTGCTATGGAGTCCATGGGCGATGCCTTCGAAATCTTAGGGATAACTGACCAACGCCAGCCCTAGATAGAGCTAGCGTTGGTTCGTCCTGATGCCGAACTCGGTTACAGTTAAGTTAGCCGCCTGACATCCTTGATCGACGCGCCCGAAAACGCAATCTCGTACTGGGCTATCCGCTCCATTATCAGGTCTTCTTTCTACTCCTTGGCCATGGGATAGAGTTAGGCGGTCATGTAGATAGGATAATTCCATTTTCGTACTATTCTAGGAAATACGAAAATAAAACTGTCGAAAAATGCCCAACTATGAAGCTTAAGACAGGAAAGTAGAGTAAAATGGGTGCCGATTTTCGTACTTTAAGAAGAAAAGTACGAAACTGAATAATGACGGTGTAGCAACGCAAACGGTTGTTATCTTGTGACAAGATGGGTGAAAGCGATCATCCTGCTATTAATCGTTATATCTAGCCATTTTGGGGCTTTTAAATATATTGCCATTTATCATAACAGAGAATAGTATGAGCAGTAAGATGAACTGGTTTCTCATCATCTTGGTGTGTACAGTTTTTCAGAGGCTACATGCCCAGACAGATGACGGACCACCTTGTCGGGAAGCCCAACAGGTAAACATTGCTACAGACGATAACAAAAGAAAGATTTTAGTTGACTTCATTCGCAGTTGTGAACAGGATTGGGGAAAGCATAATAAAGGCATTGTCCTTCTTCGGGAGTACCATAATCAAGAAGGTAAACTCTGTTGGTTGCTCTTGCCTAGTATAGATGATGAATATAAGGATAATCCACCTAATCGATTTGCTGATTTTGATGGAGATATCATCCTTATTTTCGACGCTGAATCGAATGGACTTGTTCTTAAACCGACTGTAGGGGATAAAGACCAGCTAAATCGATGCTTAGAAAAAATTATTGGCGATCGGGTTTATACTCGACCCACGATTAAAACTCGTTGGACAAGTTACATGCCCATAGTCAATAAAAAAATAAAAGTGGCTAGACGCCGTATAGACGGTGGAAATGGTGGTAGTCTAATTATCGTGTTTAATGCTGACGGCAGTTATGAAAAACTTATTCCTGTTTAAGGTTCATTATAGACTTATTCTAAGATAAGCCTTTTTTGCTATTCACTTCTCGTATAATATTTCTCACATAACAATAAGTGTAGTTGTACAATTATAATAAAAAAAGTATAACGTATATTCCTATCAGTTTTTGGTACTTTTTGAATAGTAGTACTGATAGTGGCTACCATCTCGTTATATGCTTGGTCAAACAGATAAGCTTACCGAAATATGAAAAAGAGCATATTCATCCTGCTAGTTATAGCTTTTGGGTGTGATGATAAAAAAGAGCCAGATGTATTAGAAACTAAAGAATCTATATCTATTGTCTTGCCCAAAAACACGTGTTCTTTTTCGTTGATTTCAGAAAAAAAGGTTACTAAACAAGCAGGGAGAATAGGATTTAGGGATGACTTAAACATGTATTATATCAATGTCTATCTGGGAGGCATCGACAATACACTGAGTGGCTTGGTTTGTAATATGCCGGATGAGTTAAAGACCGTTGATAAGCAGGTTGTTTTCGATGGGGAATATTTCACTGCTTCTCAGTTACCCTATCCAAAATTTGGCGGAGAGACAATGCGCTACTTAGTCCTGACGGCAATAAAGTGAGAGCCTCAGTCTAGTTAAAATACAAAACCGGTATTGTCTTTTTGATAAGGCAATTTTTGCACAATAATTAGCTCCGTTGTAGAACTATGAATATGTAAAGGGAATAAACTTTTAAAATAACAAAAAAGCTATCAAACTATTTCTGTATAAAGTACAATTGTTAACTTACTTATGAGAAGTTGTTAGTAAATTATCAATAGCCTTCTTTGCTCTAGTGTATGGGCCTAATTTGTCCAGCCCAGCTCCCCCTACCCAAGCATTACGAATAATACCATGTTGATCTATTATATAGGTCGTCGGATTACCGAAGAAATAAAAAGATTTACCAATATCTCTTGCATCAGGAATGATTTTAAAATTAAAGGGATGCTGTTGAAAGAAAGCGGGTTTTAGTTGTTCAGCTTTATCAGAGGAAAAACCCAGAAAGAGTACGCCTTTGCCTTTGTATTCTTCAACTAGCCTATTTAACGCGGGCATTTCAGCCACGCATGGGACACAACCCATATACCAAAAATTGATCACTAAGACCTTACCTGCCAATGTGGATGAGTCGTACGATTCACCATTAAGCGTCTTAAAGGTAGAGAGGGGCATCTGATGACCCTTTACGCATTCTTCCCAATCGTGATGAATTTGTTGATACTTTTGATAGGCAGCGTCTAGTGGTTGAATAAATACGCCTGGAGTAGTCGATTTAGTAGTCGCTACGGCTTGAATAGCTTTTGCTTGATCTATTAAACACTGTTTCAACGTATTATTTTGAGCCTGTAAGTTATAAGGCAACCAGATGTATATTATCAGGTAGTACAATCCTCTTTTTACCATGACCAAATCTGTTTTATAAGCGGCAATATGATAATCTAAGGCCTATAACGTAATATCAACCGTTTATCAACGGTTTTAACTATTCCTTCGTAAGTGATCTTTATCGGGTGCTGTGATGTCAGGGCATCTTCATCCAAAACTCGTATTCGATTAGCATTTGGAATGAACAGGTAATCCTCATCGACTTCAAGCACTCGATCCCCCGAACTGAGCCGTACGGTCGTTTGATTAAAACCAACGGGTAGATTGATTTCATTGCCTGATCGACTCTTAGCTGGATAGAAAAATACAGTAGCCCACTGCTGTTGATTGGGGCTAGTAGTAGAAGCCAGCTTAAAGTGAACTCGTTGTTGAGCGGGAACAGAATCAGGCTTGCTACTAACGGCCGTTGAACGACCGAATACTGATAAACCTGAAAGGGTGATTAAGAATACGGAGGTTAGGATAATTTTCATATCAAGATGTAGAGCTATCAACTTTGGTAACTAACGAGAAGCGGAAGTTTTTTCTGTTGTCTACTCTCTTATCGGATAGCCAAAGCACGAAACTTCGGGCTATCTACTGGTTCATAAAATGCCCATTTCTTAAATCAGATGTATGAAGGCCCTATCGTCTCACATGGGTGTGATTAATAAGAATACGTTGATTCGAATAGTTTACTGGGTACCTTGTCGATTGGCTACTTAAAGTAGCAGAATTTGCTACCTTAATTCACTATGATCAACCGACAAGCCCTTAGCCGGTTCTACCTTACCCTTGTTCCTTTCTTAGCCGCTGGAGTTGCCCTTGGCCTTGGTCATAGCAAACCCCAACTTTATATACCCATCTGGTTAGCCCATGCCGCCTTGATGGCATTCGCCGTCTGGAGCCTGGGAAAGAATTGCTTCACCAATCCCGATCCTGAGCAAAGGCAACTCGGTATTATTGCCCTGTTGGTGATCATTCCCTGGGTTGGCTTTACCCTTTTCGCGGGCATGGGACCTCCGCCTACTTCTATACCCGACTGGGTGAATACCGCTACCGAACAACAGATCCGCTATGCCCTGCTGATAGCGGGGGGAATGCTGATCACAGTTGGATTGACCCTACTGGCTAACAAACTCCGCCTGAGCAATGAGCAGCCCTATTGGTTACTGGGTGTACTGGCGTTGGGCATCGCTTTGCCTTTATTTATCCTCAACATGGCCTATTGGGGTAGCTTTTTAGACGAATCGTTCACCCACTTTTCGGCCGCTTCGCTGGCCAAAAGACCCGATTGGTACTTGTCCATGCGTGCCCTTTTTAATTGGATAAGCGGAGTGGAGGTAGCCCTTTTATATTTAGCTACAGCTGCTTTTGGATTAGCCCTACAATCAGCCAGCTGGTTCAAGTCTAGGGCTTGTCGTATCTATGCGTTTTTCAGTCTAGTGGGTGCTTTACTGAGTGTGCTCCCCTCGTTTTCATTTGAGCCGCTGGTGATTGCCACTTATTTAGTGTCCATCCCTGCTTTTCCCTTCATCATGCCCTATCTGATGGCGCTAAACTTGTTAAATCTAGCCAATCGCACTCCCAACAGGTCTAGCTAACGTGAAACTACGGACGCTATTTTGTCTCAAGTTGGAGCGTTTGCTGAGAAATTTCGGTCTATGATAGCTGTCCAACTTAATCAGTGGCATACGCATTCGAAAAGGAGTTGATCATTTGTCGAATGAAGGCAAGTTGCTGACGGCGTTGCAAATTCCAAGCCGCAATTAAAAAAACGTTCCTGATAGTTCCTTGTAGAAACTCCTGTTTAACTAAAAGGTATTAACGGTCTCATTGGGTATGCACTACCTGAGTACATAAATTGGGTTGGATAACGAACTACCTACGTATGGGTTTGGGAAAATTACCGGGAAACAGGACCTACTCAATTCCAGTTTTTTCAGGATTGCCTAAAAAAACCACACCGACTCGGTGTGGCTAAAAACTAAACAGGAAGATGTATCGATGCAGATTAGCTGCCAAGTTGACCTAAAATCTGTTTGGTCAGCGCAACGTGCTCTTTAAACACCGCCAAAGCTAGGGTAGCCAAATGCCTCGTCTGGCTTTCGGCAGGGCTGGTTTTACCCATTGATTTCGTTAAATAATCCTGCGCCAGATCCCGCAAAAATTCATGATTCTCGAGTTGGGCCTCAATATACGCCTTGTCAAAAGCAGCGCCGGTGGTGGTCTTGATTTTGGTCAGTGTAGCCTGAGCCTTAGCGTCCATGGCTGGTACCGGGGTGCCCAGATCTTTGAGCACCGACGTAACCGCCTTAGCCTCTTCCAACTCAAAGCCCGCGAACTCCTTCGCATAGGTATTAGCCGCTTTACTTAGGGCAATCTGACTGGTAACCAGCGAAAGCTCAGCTGGCCCAATAACCTTTTGACGAAATTCCTTTTCCGTGGCTGCTGTGGGCGAATCATCCAATAGGCTAGATGCCTCGGTGGTGAGCGATGTTAGTAAGGAGGCCAATAAAGGAATACCGGCCCGTAGGGACAGGGTACCGACTATTGATCTCTTAACGAAATCTCTGCGGGGTGTTGGTTCAATCGATTTCATAGAGCTTGTTTGCGATGGATTTACGAATCCGTAACCCAGACAATAAACGGGTGGGTACTCTACCCTGTTCAAGTTCTCGCACAAATCGGCTATCCCAAGACCGTTTGCTCATCAATGCTCATTAAAAAAAGCCTCTAAAGCTGCCAGTAGTCACTATCGTTTACTGACAGGAAAGTAAATGATCTTGCCATGGTGTCCCATGAAGGGTAGTAAGTCCAGTTTGTAAATCTAGGCGAGTTAGATCTTGATGACCTACCGACAATTCATCGACAACTAGAGACCGATTTTTCGTTGGCTGACCAATCTTACAAACGGACGACCAACATTCTACGTTTGTAAAAATCCCATCAAGCCGTCTTTTTAAACGCCCAATTTAGGAAAATGCCAATCGCCCATTGTCTCATTTGGGAGGGTTAATTGAGATTCAGGTTCAGATTTTTAATGGGCTAGCAACAATTTTCGTACTTTTCTTCTTAAAGTACGAAACAAGATCATGAGGGTATTACAACGCGTTGCCAGTTAACTTACAAAGTCACCTCAATCACTTTAGTAATCCCATCGACGCCAACTGAATTTTGAACTGATAAACTAACGGAATACTTACCTTTCCCAAATTGACGCTTGGGGTTCTTTTCACTAGTGGTTGTGGAATACACATCAAACTGCCAGCTATAAACATCAGCGTTTGTCGACTGATTTGTAAACTGAATGAGGCCATTCCCTACGTTTTCCCATATAAAATCGGCTTTTGGAGCCGGTTTTACTATTTCCTTTGAGGAACAGCTAACTACCAATATCGGTAAAAGAAAAGCTATCAACAGTCTGCGCATAGATTATCTTACTCAATAAAAATAGTACAACACAAAGGCCTTAAATCATCTATTTTACTATTGTCTATTATCGGCGATTATACGTTGGTAATCAACTTCGTGAATAAAAGGGATGTAGAGTATTAGTCTTTATAGACACCATCATAGATCTATAAAGATTACTTTTCGTTTTCGTACTTGTGGAAGTAAAGTACGAAACCAAAATACAACCTATTGCGTGAAAGTTTGGCGAACATTGTACTTTTCTCATGTAGGCTCATTTTATTAAATTAAGATTTTCCTTCCAATATTACTCTGTGTGCATAAAAAAGCCCGGTTGCAACTTGCGTTCCGGGCTTTAAACTAAGCGTTAAACCTATTTGATTCGGTTGAACATATAAGAATGAAACAAATGGCTTATACGAATGGGCAAAAAAATATGGCAGACAAAAACAACAAGAAATTTAATTTTCGGCATACTTGCCGGACTAATTGCCTATATGATTATTGGCAAACTTGGCTTATATCTACTTCACATTGGTTGGGCTGACTATGCCACTCATAGTAAAGATAAATCGTATACTCTTGGAATGCTTTTGTCTAGATTATTTATTGGATTAGTAGCCTCCATAACAGCCAGTATAACGACAACAAAAATTGCGAACGATAACGGGAAAAGTGCTTGGTTTGTTGGGGCAGTAGTATTCTGCGTTGGCTCATATATTCATTTTCTTACGACAGTTTGGGGGGATTACCCTAGTTGGTATCATTTTGCTTATGTGCTACCAATAATACCAATTACAGGACTAAGCAATTATTTATTAGCGAAAGAAAACAGGTTTAATAGTGAATGCTGATATACAGGACTTTCTTATAAAACAAGTTGTTGAATTATAAACTCAATGAGAGGGTGAAATTGGTCGGCAAATTCATCAAGCAAAACACGCGCGACTAGCTAGGCTGATCGCGCGTGTCTTATATACGGGTTGCCTCGATGCTACAGACGGTTATCGGCTATTGGGAGTGGTTGATTGTTCATGGCTAATAGGAGATTAGGCGGCTTTGTGAATTTGAGAGAAAGGTCGATTGCTCGCTCGCTTAAATACGATACTCTTATACTCCTCATCAACCAATGCCCCGTCCGTTTTGACATAGTGTTTCATGGTCGTTGTGACGTTACTATGTCCCATAATGCCCGCTACGCCTGCCATCGAAAAACCTCGTCGTAGCATCAAATTTCCCGCCGTTTTCCGGCAAATTTTACTCGTAAAATCCTGCTGAAATCCAATGAGCTTGGCGATTTCGCGAGACTTCTTGTTGAAATAGCCGAGAACGTATGCCTTCGGGACTTTTTGACTTAGGAGTTCGTCAAGTTCGGGTAGCATATAAATATGACATTCATTACAGGGCTTTTTGCTACGGGTAATGACTATCTTCCTGCCTTCCGTTCCGTCACGTTCGTACGCTTGCCGATTTTGGATATATAGTTTGGCATCTTTATAATCGAGTCCCGTCAAACACATAAGTTTTATCCACCAAAGGGCGGGGCTTAGAAACTTATCGACCTCTAGGGTAAAAAGTCGATCAATGTGTTCAGGAGCTAGGTAATAGACGGACTTACCTTTTGAGCGCTCAAATTTCATGGTAATAGCCCCCGCATCAACGGCGATATTTTCATCCTGTAGATATTCCAATACCTTTTGAACTTTCCCACAGTATTCGGCTGCTGTACTTTTTTTCATAAGCTTCTTCAGGTAAAGTTGCGTAGGGTTTCCCACGACGATTTGAAGTAGCCAAAGGCGATAGCGCTTTAAAAAGTTGCGGTTCACCTCTGTTGCCCGAATCTCCCTCTGACCAATTTCACCTAAGTAGCGTTTTAGATAATTCAACCCATACTCCCATTTGTCGAGCGTGTTGGCGCTTAATTCATGTTGAGTACTTTTCTGGGAAAGCAGAAACTTGCAGTAAGCTTGATAGACATTAAGCAAGCTATCTCTAGATGAAAGTTGAGCATGACCTATACCCGAGTAAGCGGGCGGCTGACCTGTCGTATACTCCTCTTTTACGGTTCTGACCGTTGGGAGCGGCCCTATGCCGGACTTGTGTCGCTGCTTTTGGATTAGAAGAATATTCCTAAGGCACAGCTCAGTTTTCCTAAGCTCATCATTGAAGGCAATTATTTCTGAATGACGACCCTTTAATTTTCGTTCTTTCTGATCCCATAACTTACGATCAACGGTCACTACTTCACCATCCCACGGAAGTAGTGGGTTAGGTTTTTCAAACTCAGGCCAACGCAAATAAAAGCCTCCATCTTCTTGGCCTTCAACGGTGATTCGTATTTGAATCGGAGCCGGTAGGCTTGGCTTTTGTCCCAATGACTTATCAATAGTGGTTTGGATCGGGTGTGTATAGTGATACCCTTTCCCCGAAACCACAGGGCGCAATCTAAAGCGAATTGAAATCGCTACTTTTCGGCGTCCTACTACAGGTTTACCGGACTGATTAATCTTGACAGGAATACACAATTCCTCTGGCTTATTTGCAATAACGGGCTGACTACTAACAGCCTCCACGACATCAGTATTCCATCTAAGGTTTGATGCCTTATTATTTTGTAAGTCGCCATCAATATGTACTACACGCTTGTAATTCTTGGGGTTAGCTAAAAAGGCTTTTGCCACAAGCTCATCAATAAAGGCACAAACCTCCGTGCCAAGTTCACTACCTAATGGACGCAATGTAACATAGCTAGTACCTGAATCGCTTAGTTGAGTACGGACAATGTTGCCACTTTGAAGGCTACGGATTTGGCCTAAATCTGACACTTCGTATTGACCTTTATAGTCCACTAAAGGCTTCCACATTACTTTAGATTCAGTAGGCGGTAATGAAAGTTTAGTTCGTTTGACAGAGTTATTCATGAAATAAGCCCTCCTCGCCTATTTGATTGCCCGCCAATTCGCTGATATTGACTTTTACACGACTCATCGCTCGATCGATTGATGTCCCAATCACTTTGACGTAATAGCGCTCCGTAGTCGCAATCCGCTTGTGGCCCAACATTAAGCTAACATCAGCAATCTGATGCCCAGCTTCCCGAACTAGAAAGCCAAATGTTTTGCGGGCTGTTTTGTTCGTTATTCGCCAGTCAATACCCAACTCCTTCTCAATCTTGTTTGTATACCGATTGATACAGGTATTGGTAAGAATTACCGGGCCCTGAGGAAACATAGTAAATAGTGTCTCGACCTCGTCCAGCAAGGGTAGATGATATTCGCTATGAGGAGGTTTGTTACGCTTCCCGACTAGCTTCATTCCGGCACTCCCGTGCACTTCATACGCTTTTCGGTTTTGAGCATAGGCGACCGCATCGGGATAATCCAGGCCTGTACAGCACATTAGACAAAACCACCATAGGGCAATACCTTGTGTACCTTCCCAATCAAGATTTAACAGTTGATGAACATGGGTTGGCTCTAAAAACCGAACCTCTTTATCAGGCGATTTGGGCCAACTAACCCGGCTAACCGGATTGTTGTTTATCAGATCCTCCTCAATCATCCAGTCGAGTACATTGGAAATCTTCAGAACAAAGCGACTAGCTTGCCCTTTGCTAACGGGCTTAAGACATTTTGAACCTCCAGTCTGACGTTGTAGCCAGGCATGGTACCGCTTGGCCCAACCGACCGTAATATTACTAACGATAGGAAGCTGTATGTCCATTTCCTCTGCGTAGGTGGTGAGCAGCTTCAATCCACGATCCCAACGGCGCAAGCTAATAACAGATAGTCCATTATGGGTGCCTTTCTGTGCGTATAAATGTGCAACGTACGCCTGATATGCATCAACCAAGGGGCTATTCGCTGATAGGTGCGTTAAGAGTTTCATGGCTGTTTTCGGATCATGTTCAGGGCGCGGGAAACCCCATCTTCCGTTACTCAGTTGAGGTCGGTTGCCGGTCGTAAGTTCAAGAATAATTGACCTTGCGGCTACGGAGAGCCCCGCTTGTTTCTGGGCTCTGTAAATCTGTTCAACTTTAGCCTTAACAAAACCAATGCTCTCATTTACCAAGTTATCTTGACATCGACTCGCCTGGTCTTCATGCGACCAGTCAGCAGGCCTTACCAATAGGGTGTTATCAAGACGAGAAGCGTTTGAGGTGGCCTTGAGTCCATCGACAACGCGAACAGTCGCTAGTAGAGGATGAAACTCGCCGTATTCTTGTCCGTCCTTTAGTGGCACAAGGCCAAATCGAACGCTGACGGGCAACTCTCTTTTGAGTAGGGCTTTCCGATCGTATTTTTTGGGTCGTTTGGAGTAGTCAGGGACTTTCCGATCACTCTTACGCAATACGCGGGATTTGGGCAAAGCTTCACTTATCATCACGTAAGCCCTCCTTGCTTTCCATTTGAGTAATACCCTCCTCAACAAGTGCGCTCAAGAATTCATCGAGAACCTCGAAATGTTCAATAGACTTTTCGAGGTCATTCGGATTGAAACTAGATTCCCAAACGGGAATGTAGGCTGTAAACCATGCACGAATGTCTTGACGAAGTCGGTTAATCTGTACGGGGTCTTGCATCCGTCCCCCAAAAGCCATTGGGATAGTGACCGTTTCATTGTCCTCCTTATCGAAGGTGATACCGCTCTTTGACCGTTTCTTAGTCGTAGCGGCTAATTTGGCCTCGTTTTGGGCCGTTTGTGTAGATTGGGTTGTAGAATCCCCTTTCCCCGAGTACTTTTGTCCCGTTGACATAATAATGAAAGTTAAAATGTTTGACATAGAGCCCCGCACCGATAGCCGCCAAGCATTCACGGTTCGGGGTTTACTGTTTTAATTACCTCCTCAGTCTAGACTTACAGTCCAGCGGGCAACCTCATCGGTACTATATCGCCTTTTCTGCCTTTACCTCGAAGTGTTCTAAATTTTACAATCAAAGTTATTCAATGTTGTAATTAAGTGCAATTTATTTACCATAAATATTTTCAATATTGCTTTTTTATTGTTATTTCTTACAACTTTGATAACTTTGTGATACAACTTTGAAGACCTTCACATGGTAACTATCAACCAGAGAGTACAGATAATTTTTGAGCGATTGCAAACGAACGCTCACGCCTTTGCTGAAACTCACCGCCTGGTTGCCTCTTCGCTTTATAATATTGTAAAAAATAACCGGAAGCCGAATTCGGAAACTCTTGAACGCATGTGCGCCGTAGAGCCTCGCATTTCAGCAGAATACCTATTGCGAGGTGAGGGTGAGCCTCTGCGGGATCAAAGGCTTATTGCCAATCTGACGACTGCTGAACAACTTCGTAACTTCAAGGTGGAAATCAATGAACTGATCGATACTAAACTTCAACAACTCGAAGCCTGAGCTAACAGACTTTATATATATGAGTGGGTATTGAAGGCCCGGCATTAGTAGTGCCGGGCCTTTTTGTGGAAACCAATTATTACGTAGGCAACCTGCAAACGCGTTTTGCTGTCGATAAATTCAGCTCATTCCGGTTCGGCATGACCTGAATCCACGATACCCGTGATCCGAAGTGAATCGTTAAAGAAGTGAACTCGCATTCACGTCAATAGCGGTTCGAAATCGGACACTCGTTGTCCGATTTCGAACGCAATGAGCCGAAAAAATACCCCTTACAGCTTCCCAAAGCCTATTTTTTACTTGGCACAGGACTTGACTTTACCTAAGCTGTAAACAACTATAAAACATACTCCCATGAAAGCCTCAAAAACCTTCTGGTTCCTTTTTTTGCTGTCTTTTCTGGCCGTAGGCTATGCAATTGCTCAGTCCCCCGATCAGTATGCTTACACTAAACCTGACTCATCCAAAGCCTACTGGACCCTGCGAGCCGACCAAACCGACCAAACACCAACGGTCCAATTTTACAATACCCATCATCAACTCCTCTATCAGGAGCCCCTTCCTACTAGTGCCCGGCATGTCGACCGGCAGACTAAACGCGCACTGGATAAGTTGCTGGCCCATCTGGTCAATAACCGGATTCTTACGACCACCTATTTAACTGAGAAACCTGCGGTTTCGGCAGCTTATATACCTGTTTACCGACCCACTGCCGAGCAGTCGCTTCGCCATGTGGTCTTGCGAAAAGGAAATGCTGTCCTGCTGGTCGAGCCGAGTATGAACCCATCCGGTAAATTAACCGTGAAATGCGCGCAATTCTCCAGTCGATGGCTAATGGTAGCGCTAGAGGATGCAGACCACCAGGAAATCTTCGAGCAGCGTTTTAATACCAACCAATACAAACGCAGTCTGAACCTTACCGAACTACCCAGTGGGTTATATTACCTAAAGGTGGGCCGTTTTAATAGTCCCATTATGTACCGGCTGTTTGTGGATCAATCTACGCAACAATATGAGCTGCAAAACGAGGAGTCCTAACTAGCTTCTGTTTCGTTGCTTTTCGTCCTAAATCTGGGGATTTTGCCCCTAGTGGTTCAGAACCTATGCCTTCACTTAAGAAACGCTCCTGGCTATTGCATAAAATAACTAGATCACCTACATCTCCAGGGCATCGAGTCCGTATTGTTTCCTGTAAAAATACCTTGCCAGCTCCTCAAAGATGGGCAGCATTAGCTCTCATGTGGATGTTTAAGCGACTGGGTTGCTGTCAGTGAGCCGCCTTGACTAGCTACCCCTAAATCAATCTGATTCCAGATCTCTTCAGGCATCACACTACCCGCAATCGCATCCCGTAACGGCCAAAGCAGCATGAACAAGGCCCAGGGAGTGATTAGTAAGGCAATGATCCCCCAGAATGCCGCGCTACTGGCCATTTTAGGGGTGAACCAGCGCTGTTCACCCATGGTAACCACCAGGCCCGAGCCTGTCTCCCCTTTGGTAATAGTGACACTGACGGCATTATGAATCTTTTCAATCACATCCCCCGCCCCAATCTGCACAATGAATGTAGCATCCTTGCCTAATTTTTGGGCTTGAATATCGTGCTGAGGATCAAAATAGGTTACTAAGTAGTCAGCCAGTGCTTCTGGAGAGAGTTCACCCTGATAGATTTTCTGCTGCATAGCGTTAATCGTCTTTTATAGAAAAGGCAAATCAAGCCCAGTTCTCATCATCACTTTTTACGTTCTGGTCAGACTGCCATGTCCCAAACGGATTAGTTTTTGGCTCAAATGAGATAGCCGCTCGCGGTTAATAGTGAGATCTTTGAAAAGCCTAAGCCTAGTTGCTTGGTATTCGTTTTTTCTCCATCCTGACCATGCCTCGACATTTCTTTTTTTGTCTGTTGTTTAGTTTCTTTTCCTGCCTAAGCCACTCGCAGGCCCAGGAAGCGGCTACACCGTATCGGGTAAAAATTGATAGCCTACAAGCCCTGATCAATCAGCACCCTAAATCCGATACCACCACCGTTAAACGCCTTAATTATTTAGCCCGCCTATGCTTCTATGATATGCAGTTTCAACGGGGGCTCCTGGAAACCGTTCGAGCGCATCAGTTGGCCAACAAACTGCATTATGTGAAAGGGGATGGTTTGTACTGGCGAACACTGGACTATTTCAACTCGTATAGCCCTCATACTTATTCATTTTATCATTTTCTGACCAGGTGGTCTTATGATGACCGTAAGCAAGCGGAAGAATTTTTTCAGCTCGGCGGAAGGATGCCTGACCTTCGGAAAAACCCACAAGCAAAAGCTCAAATGCTGGTGGCCATAAACTACTTTGAAAAACATCTGGATCGGGAGATTCTGGCCAATTTGCTGATCGCCTACCTGGGGTATATTCCACGAGATGAACAGGCTCCCTATTTAGAGAAGGCCATTCGGCTATTTAGAGAAAATAACCAACCCGATCTTCCCTTTTTTATCTACAGACATGAAATGGTGGTTTATGAAAAAGAAGGCAAAGCCAAGGAAGCCAGAGAGACCGAAATTGAGGCCCGAACCATTCTGTCCAACACAAAAGATAGCCGGGAGAAAGCCTTAATGTATTACTTCCTCCACCAGATATATGCGTCTCAGAATCGAAAGGATTTAAGTTTTGAATTTGATACCAAAGCCGTGCAGCTATTGGAAAACCTTGGGGAGAAAGAACTACGGCTCAGCGCGCTTTATCGCCTGGGAATAATCAGTTTCGATTTGGGCCTAAATAGGAAGGCCGCCGAGTATTTAAAAAAATCAGCTACTCTAGCTGCGGAAAATATAAACAATAGTGCAAATAGCCTACCCGATCTTTATCTTCAAATAGCTTTCTCCTATATCAACCTGAAAGAATTTGAGGAAGCCAAATACTTTATCGACAAATCTCAAAAAGCCCCGAACAATCTCCATAGTGAAAACTTCAAAAAAATTATTACCGCTCGGCATTACGATGCGGAAGGGCAGCTGCTGATGGGGCAAGGCAGCTATCAGGAAGCGTTGAAGAAGTTCACGCAAGCACTGGCCTTTGCTAATCAGACAACGGATTCTACCCGACTGGCTTCCTATATGACCTACTACATGGCTCAATGCTATCAGAAGTTAGGTCAACTTCAGGAAAGCATCAAGTATGGCAAGATGAGCTACGATAAATCTTCGACACGCCACCAGATCTCAGGTCAATTTAGATTCGTAACCACAAAGTCATCGCTGTTGCTGGCCGAAGTCTATGAGGAAGCTGGACTACCACTGGAAGCCTATAAGTATCTGAAAGAGTATCAAAAACTCCGAAAAGAATCCGACCAGAAAGACGAAGCCAGTTATTTAGCGGACGTGGAAATTCGATCGACTATTGAAAAAGAGGAGCAAGAGAAAAATCGATTGAAGCAGGAAAAACTACAGCAAAGCCAACACATCCTGGCCATTGAAAAACAGCGGGAAATCGATGGGTTAAAAGCCCAGGCGGAGAAGCAGTTACTTGAGTCGAAAGCGGAACAAGCGGAACTAGACAAAAAGCTCGACAAGGAGCGATTGGAAGCCAAAGCCCTTCAAAACAAGCGCCAACAAGATTATCAAATCTCCCTGCTGAATCTGGACATTGACACTCAGCGTAAAGTCAGGACAGGATTGCTAGGTGGGCTCGCTCTCTTTGCGTTATTCGTAGCCGTTCTGTTTCGCCAAAATCACGTGAAGCAACGCTTCAATGCACTCCTGTCGAAACAAAAAGTAGAAATAGAACGGCAACGGGATCAATTGGACCATACCCTGACTGAACTCAAATCCACGCAGACCCAACTTATCCAGAAAGAGAAGCTGGCCAGCCTGGGCGAACTGACAGCCGGTATTGCCCACGAGATTCAAAATCCCTTGAACTTTGTCAATAACTTCTCGGAAGTAAGTACTGAACTAGTTACTGAATTAGAAGAAGAACGGCACAAACCGCAACGAGATACCGAGTTAGAAACAGAACTGCTAGCGGATCTAAAAGCTAACTTACGAAAGATCAACCATCACGGCGGACGTGCCAGCAGCATCGTCAAGGGTATGCTGGAACACTCTCGCGTTGAAACAGGCGAGAAACGGCCTACTGACCTCAATGCTTTAGCCGATGAATACCTCAAAATTGCTTACCATGGACTTAAAGCGAAGGACAAAAGCTTTGCCTGTGAATTAGTCACCGAGTTTGATCCGGCGTTGGAGCCGCTAGAAACGGTGCCTCAGGAGATTGGACGAGTATTGTTGAATCTGTACAACAATGCCTTTTATGCGGTTGCGCAGCGAGCCAGCCAAACCCATCATGCAGACTATCAACCGACTGTTTGGGTTAGCACAAGCCAGGTAGCTGGGAAAGAGGTCGTTCGCGTTCGGGACAACGGTACAGGTATTCCTGAGTCGGTTAAGAGCAAGATCTTTCAGCCATTCTTTACCACTAAGCCTACCGGGGAGGGAACTGGCTTAGGCCTATCACTCAGTTATGATATTGTCACCAAGGGTCATGGTGGTACCTTGCTGGTGGAGAGTCATCAAGGAGAGGGAACTGAGTTTAGAATTGAATTGCCTACCTATAAGGGGTAGCAGCCAGGATAGGCAGGTCTATAGAGCCTCGAGTTCTACGAGCCACTACTCATTTATATCATACATTTTTTCCACTCCTTTCAACTATTCCTGTTATGAAACGATTAGAAGCTGCTCAACTACAGCACAAGTTTGAGCCGGAGAAAGTGCTTTATTTGGTTGGAGACGTTAACTACTGTACCGTGTATTTGCTGAACGGTAAGTCAATTTTAACGAGTCGGACGCTGAAATGGTACAGTGAGCGCTGGCCTCAGTTTATACGTGTTCACAAAGGTAGCCTGGTCAACCCGCAACACATTCATAGCTGCGTTGTCGCTTCCTCGATCGAAGCGCAGTTGATTATGCGAAATGGCGCTCGTCTTTCCATTGGCCGAAGACGAATTAGTGATGTTATAGATCAATTAGGAATTGGCCAAGCTAAGTATGCGGGTGTAGCCATACACGAATTAAAATCAGAATGGGATTCCAGTGCCCCAGCTAATATCAGAGTGGCCTAGTGGTCGGCAAACGTCCTCGTTTTCCGCTTTCTGACTAGCTTTACCATGGCCCCGATTGACTGTTCGTAGCTAAGGCAAGTCTTTAATCGTCAAGAACCCTATCGTTTCTTGGCCTTAGCCAGCGCCAAAGCCTGCTGTTCATTCCGCTCTTCCAGCATCTCCAGCCAGCCGTAGAACTGATAAACCGTTAGCGAATTGACATCATTGCAACCCGACTCCTGAAGCCTCGTATACAGCCTGAATTGCGATTTCTCTAAACTCACAGGGGTATTATTGGTCTCGTCACGCAGATCGATCGGCTTCTGCATCGTCAGCACGTCGAGCGTGGTTTTGTCTAGCTTGGCTTTGGTTTCCTCCGTATCGAGTGCCAAATGATCAGCCAGCGCGATTCCGTAATTGAGTTGCCGCTGCAGGTTATTGTATTTGCCCCGAATGACCCGGTTCGGATAATACCGCTTGATTTCGGCCAGCATCTCCGCTTTAACCGTTGCTAGTGAAGTCTCAATCTGTTCAAGGCTTAGACCCTGCTGCTTGAGGGCCGTCACGCGCGCGCCGAGCGCGTCTTCCGAATAATCGGTTACCGGCTCCCCGTTGATGGCCTGCACATGGCAGGCCCATTCCGGTTCGACCGGATTATAACCCTGTTCCAGTAAGGTAATCGAGAGCTGATAATTATAGGCTTCTAGTTGATAATCGGCCTGCTGATTGAAGGCGAGCAACAGGTCTAGCCGCTCCTTACGGACTTCCAGTTCCTCGGGTGATAAAGACAGCCCCGCCTGCTCAATGGCAAACAGCTTGGCGTCGAGTTGGCGAGCTGCCGGAAACTCTTTGATCGAATTATACAGGCTCACGGTGAGCGAATCCGAAATGGGTAATGTTAGCATCGTTTTACGTTTATGCGCCGTAGCGTCGCTTGTAGTACTCAGTGAGGTTGCGACCGCGACGTTCGCGCTCACGCATCCCTTGCTCGTCGAAAATCGTCTCACGAACGGGCCGCTCGTCGAGAGCCTTTCCGAGGGCTTCGTACATATCCTGTTTGGTCAGCGAGGGCGAACCCTGAAGAGCGAGTTGATAAATCGCGGCTTGCTGCTGGATGCGGCCCAACTGAAGCTGATCGGCCGATTGGTGGTTAAGACTAATTTCCTGTTGGGCGATGTCAGCCACTTGTTGCTTGCTCCAATTGCCCAGTAGCGCTGAGGTTTCCGCTGCGGTATAGACCCGGTCACCGGGTTTAGTCTGGAATACGGTTGGCTTGGTCAGTAGCTGCGAATAACCGGCGCGATCGACCAGCAATTCAGTACCGGCTTCCCCGCCCAAGGCTAGACCAGTATAATTATCGGTTTCAAGTTTACCATACTTATACGCCGGTAAGGGGCGAGACAGCACCGCTGCGGCTTCCAATGCCCCCGTCGCAATCACAAAGGCGGTTAGTAATCCTGCCGAAATCCCTAGATCCGCGTAGTAGGTACCACCCCCGGTCGATAAGACCGAGGCCACCCCCATCGCCGTTTTCAGCGCGATCGAGAACAGCGCCTGGTCCCGCTCCTGAACGGCTTGCTTACGAGCAATCTCGGCCTTTCGTTTGTTATACTGCTCATCGATCCGCTGTTTGGCATCGGCGTTGTCGCCTGCCAATTTAAGCTCGTTGTCGTGCTGCTTTTCCAGGGCCTGGGATTCCCGCTCATTGTTGCTGGTCATCATGCTAAAGGCGGTATCGCCCAGCGTGGTGGCGAACTCGGCTCCCAGTTGCAACAACGCATCGCGTTTCTTCTTAGCTTTCTCCGCGTTTTTCAGCTTCTCACTGGTTTCCCGAGCATCCTGAGCAATCCCATTGTCAGCCATCTTTCCGTCCAACTTCATCTTGTCGGCAGCCGCTTCCTGACCACGGACCTTTTCCAGTTCACGGAGTTGCTGATTAGCTGCTTCGATTTCCGCATCGGTCAGCATGGCATAGTCCCGGTAATTCTTAAGCTGCTCGATCTTATCGTCAAGTAGCGAGTTACTGAGTTGCCGATCTTTGGCGTAAGACTGCTCAAACGCAGTAGCCTGCTCTTTCAGGTGCGCCATCTGGAGAGAGTATAGTTTAGCATCCCCCTCGCCCGGGGTAATGGTGCCCTTGGCCACATCCAGTTTAATCAGGTTCTCTTGCTGGGTGTAGTATTTTTCGAGTTCCTGCAGGCGATTTTCCAGTTCAGCCGCTACGGTCTCGTTGACCTGCTTGAGGGCGTCTTTAGCTTCCGATAATCCTTCTTTCCAGTTTTTCTCCTCGGCCTTTACCTTGCGCTTTAAGTAATCCGCCTGTTCATCTAGTTGATGTTGGTAAGCTTGCTTATACAATTCGGATTCCTCCTGACCAGCTTCCTTGAGAATCGCCATTTCGCGCGTCGTGCCCGCTTGTAGCGCTTTGTGCCGCTTTTCTTCGTAGTCCAGATCACTCAGTCCCCCTTCGTTATGTTGGACATCCAGCGCAGACACAGTCGCGCCGGTTTGACTCTTAGTAGTCTTTAGATCCAGTTGAAGTTGTGAACGCTTGTACTCGGTTTCCGCTTTCTCTTTCTCCCGGAGTACGTTGATATAATCGTCGGTCTCCTTTTTGTTAGCTCGTTCCAGCAAAACCTGACGCTCGCTCAGGCCCTTGAGCGTAATCTGTAACCGCTGCTCGATAAAGGTTTGCTCGTCCAGGAGCCCGTCCTGTTTATCGTCATTGAGTTTGCCCAGGTTGCGGTCTGAGGTTGACTTGGCCAGCGATAGCGCGTCGCGTAGCCGCTTCTCTTCGGCGATCCGGGCTTTGTTAGCCGCTGCTTCGCTTTGACCCGGCTGGTCGCTTCCTGAGGCCGCGGATGTTAACGACGGGCTTAGGATAGCTCGTTTCTTGTCTTCATAAGCCTTGATTTCTTTCAGGATGGCTTCGCGTTGTTTCAGGCTTTCCTTATCGCCTTTCAGCAGTAGACTGGCCTGCCGGGTTGTTAGCTCCGCAATCTTGTCGTTGTAGTCGCTGATTAACTTGTATTGTTTGAGAGCCGCCGATCCGGAGTGTTCGATCCAGGCGACCGAAGCCGCGTCGAGCTTATCGCCTAACTGCAACCGCTGCGTCAGCCCTAACTCGATTTGGCGATTTTGAGCTTGTATGTCGGCCTGTTGCTGCTTTCGCTCCTCGTCGGTTAGCGGTACTTCCCGGCGTTTTCCGGGGTCTTTGTCCGTAGCGCGCCGTTTCTCCTCATCGGTCATTAAGAAATACGGCTTTCCAAAAGATTCCTGTTTGGTCCCCCGATTTAAACGAGCTGTTGCCTCCGACGCCAATTGCATGGTACTACTGGTTTGCACGCGCAAGGCTTCAATAGCCGATTTATTGAGCTCAGCGTTTAATTCGCGCTGTGCCTGGGTAAACGCCATCACCTTGGACTTATTAATATCCAGCGCATTGCCGTACACATCAAAGCCCGTAGCGGCTGAGGGAGCGAGATTGGCCAGGTCGTTCACCACGGTTTTTAGCTCCCGTTGCTCGTCGGTGGACAGTTTCGATTTGGCCTTTAATTCGTCGTAGCGAGCGAGCAGGGCGGGCAATTGGGTTTCCAGTTGCTTGACCACTTCGGTTTGATCGGCCAATCGGGTGTTCGCCGTTTGTAGGGCGGGCGAAAAGAACTCCCGGACCGAATGCGCCATGCGGGTCATGTTGCCAATCCATTCCCCCGCCGTATCGCCGATGTTGACACTCTTGACCCATTCGACGGCTTCGTTGCGAAAGCGCGCCAGATTAGCCGAAAGCCCCTCGACGCGCCGTTCGTGGTTGGGGTTAAAGGTCTTTTCCAGTTCGGCGGCAAACCTGGGTAGGAAGTCCGACGCAACGACTTCCCCGTTTTTGAGCATGTCACTCAGCTTGGACGTCGTGACGCCCATCGCATGGGCGGCAATGTTGAAGGCTCCCGGAAGACGCTCGCCAAGTTGGCCGCGCAATTCCTCACTTTGCACCGTGCCTTTGGACATCATTTGACCAATGGCGAGCAAAGCCCCATCCACATCTTCGGCGGGTCGTTTGAGTCGTCCCATGGTACCGACAATCGAGCTAAAGATTTTGTCGGTAGCTTCTCCTTCCAAGCGGGTTCCTTTACTGGAAGCGGTCAGGTTGGTATAATTCTTTTCGACGACCGAAAGATCTTGCCCCAAATCGTCCGAAATGCGTTGTAGCAGGGTCTGACGCTGGGTAAACAGGGCCGTGTCGTTGGAGACCACTTTCAGCGCCGAATCGAGCGAATCGAATTGGAGGGTAATATCGCCCACCTTTTTAATGGCCTCGATCGCTGAATCTACCCCCGCAATGGCTAAACCAGCGCCCGCCAGGCGGCTACCCACGCCCAGCGCCATACTAGCCGCCGAACTGCCGGACGCTTGAGTTTGGGTCGGATAATTTCCCACGTTACGTCCAAAGACCTGTTGGCCCTGCTCAACCTTACGCAGGGTGGCAATGTTCTTTTGGTACTGGTCATTGAGGGCCACAGCTGCCCGGTTCTGCTCGTTGATCTTTTTGGTCGACAGGTCATACGCGCCCGGCATGGCGTCGAGCGTTTTCTTCAGATCAGCGGTTTGCTGCTTGAGGTGGTTCAAGGAGCCCTCGGCCGCATCGATCGCCGATTTACCGACCTGTAACGATTTACTCTGCGCGTCGATCGCGCGCGTGACGGTTTTCATTTCAGCCGTGAGCGCCCGCTGTTGCTTTTGATAGTCTTTCGACTGATCGTCGAGGGTCTGATACCGTTGAACGAGAGTGGCGAGCCGAGCCGTCAGGTCCGAAACAACCTTGCCGTTGAGTTGCTGAGCCTCATTTAGGATCGACAGGGATTGTCGGGCGACAGTAACGCGCTGACCGACTTGACTAATTTTTTGGATATAGTCTGAGATTTGCTGATCGGCTCCATTACGGGTCACACTCCCCAGGCTCTTGATGCCTTCGCGGAGGGGTGCCAGGTCTTTTTGAGCGGCATCGAGCGAGGCTCGGATGCGGTTCACGGAAGCGACTGTACTTTGGGCCCATCCGTCTGTGAGGGTCTCCAAATTAACCATCAAATCGGCGATGCGCTTAAAGTAGCCATCAAAGCCGAAGACATCATTATCGGTAAGTAAAGCCATAGCCGTACATCAAGTAAAGTTGATGCAATTCGGCCCTGCGTGTGCTTGTGTCGGTATAAATGTACAAAGATTAGGGGGAAAAGCCAACGGCTACTAAATGCGGCAGTGATGATCCATAAGGGCAATAAATCCTTTGATTGCTGCGGCAGCTTTTGGAATACACTTCACCGATTTGATGAACTTTACTCAAGTTCAAAAACTAAGTTTAGTAAAGTTAAAGCGAATCGTTTAACTGATTAAAGTTGAGGTGAAGTAGTCATATCTTGTCCAAACTCGGGAGGTAGTCAGTTGGACTGTAAGCCTGTTTCTTACAAAAAGGCCCGAGTCTATAGCTCGGGCCTCTGATACTAGCTGATCGTTTTACACCTGCAAGAGCGGGTCGACAAGGATTTTGGTTAAGGCTTCTCTCAGAATTGGTTTAAGGACTATCCCCTGTTGAAGCTGCTCGCTAAACTCCGCTTCTGAAAAGCCCATTGCTTTGGCATACCGCGCCGTCATACCTGGTAAGGCTTCTTCAAGCCGAAGCATATCGGCCTGATCGGTAAC
>NZ_WPIN01000033.1 GCF_009754945.1 Spirosoma arboris | reverse complement strand
AGCCCACTATGTACTGGTCAACAATTTTACGGAAGCTTCCAGATATCTGGATGATCTGGAAGGACTAGGACCAAACATAGTCCTGTTAGATGTAAACCTCCAGACTGAACCAGGTGGGTTAGAATTTTTAACCCAAATGCGAAAGCACCCCGTTGGTTGTTTAGTGCCTATTATCATTCTAACAGGCATAACTAGTAAGGCATTAGCGTTCGAAGCCTACAGACGAGGGACTAATGCGTTCACGATCAAGCCGTTTGATTATGGGGACTGGAAAGCTTATGTTAATCAGCTGCGAACCTTCTGGTTTTTAACCGCAACAGTACCCAGATTATATTTCGGCGGGTGATTTTCCGGTAGATTCATTGAACACGACAGCTAATCAGCTTGTTAAGCTCTACCTTGTCTAAACAGTCATCCCCTATGCCAGACATTAAATCCTTTGAAATCTTAGTGGTGGATGATGAGCCCCCCATCTGCGAGCTACTGGAACGGGTAGCCAGTCAGCTATTCCCGGAAGCTACGTTTATTAATGCCAGGTCAGCCCAGGAAACACTTGATCATTTAGATCAGAAGGCCGATAAAATCCCGCAGTTGATTCTGTTAGATATTGATTTAGGCACCTCCGTTAATGGATTGGACTTGATCCCTCAACTCAATGACCGCTTAAAGGGCAAGACTCCCATCGTGATGCTGACCTCCTCCACGGAGCCACCTGTCGTAAAGCAGGCGTACGAAAAAGGAGCAGTAGCCTATACTCTGAAGCCCGATAATTTGCAGGGGTGGCGTACGTATGTGACTGCTCTGCGTTCTTACTGGCATGACACAACCATCCTGCCTACAACGATACAGCCTTAGCAACCTATGATAAGCGATTTATAGAGCCCGATAATATATAGTTGACTCTCGGACTTTATGGATTACTCAGCATCTGCCAGTTGAAACCGGCATAGGGAGAGAGGGAAGGAAGAGTTACGCAACGTAAAAATTATAGGTAGCTACATGTTTTAAACCTTTTGATAAAGGGAGATAACAAACTAGAGGAGTTTCAGCTTTTGACTCATATATGTATTGATCTCGATATGGAAAGGAATACTACAATTGATATGGCTCAACTACAGCAACGCTGTTTAGCGGCAATTGCTAGAAGTAAGCAGACTGTGGCAAGGTCACAACAAATAAATAGGGAATCAATAGTATTACAGGAACAACTAAGGCAACTAGTGGTAAGGTGCACTAAGGCAATATAATTACATATCCTAGAGCAAGACAGAGCTATTTATGGTTCATAAAAAAAGGTCGGCTCCAGGTAAGAACCGACCTTTAAAAGAAACCTACTACACTTACTAAGGAATTGTAAAGCCAAAGCTGATTAGTTCGAAGAAGTCGTCGAAGTCGGCTTTTTCATTTTCCCTTTGCGGTTACCCCCCCGAGATTGGGCTGATCCGTTATCCATCGACCCATCCTGGGTTGATACTGAGTTGCTGCTCTGGGTGCCGGTGCCATCAGTTGTGGAATTGTCGCGCTGACTACTGTTTCCATTCATAGAGGAGCCGTTACTCATCGAGCCTGAACGAGCTGATTTACCCCGGCCACCTTGGCCAGTCTGATCGCTATTCATGGAGCCTGTTCCCGTAGTGCTGCCTGAGCCTACGGTTGATCCGTTATTACCGCTAGTAGGAGAGGTGCCGTTTTGAGCAGCAGATCCGTTCGTACCATTGCCTGTACCACTACCGCTCGTAGTTGTTGGTGTTGTTTGCGCCTGTGCGCTGAAGGTAGCAATGCCCACTAGCATAGCCCCCAGTATGATTACCTTTTTCATAACCTTGAGTTAATTAAACCTATTTAGTTAATAGGTAAGTATCTAACACGACGCAACATTAGAAGGGATAAAAAGTAGTCTTATTAATGAGAATATGGTACTATGTAATGCGAAGCGCCAGAGGCTGGTATGAGACAGATCCATTCAATAGGTAAGGCCAATGTTCGTACGAATTGTTCCACTCCCCAGTCTTAACTAGGTGATTGAAAGTAGTTGACCAACCTGATCCATTTTGTATTTCAACTCATCAATAGCGCTCATTTTTCCTTCCTGAACTTCCGATAAATATTTATAGATATCGTCTCTCAGCAGGCTCCAGGCCCGCGCATGGGAGTCAGGATCTTCATCCGTGAGCATCAGCGATTGAACAATGTTTAGAATCCGATTGTAAGCCTCGGTAATATCGGCAGCGCTAGTAGTTGGTGCCAATCCCTTAAAGGCGCTTAGTTCGGATGCAAGTTGATGATTTAGTTTTTCATTCATGGCTATTGCTTTGAGATAGCTAACCACAAAAAGCCATTAAAGATTATAGAGAAATTATATCTAAATTTTGGTGACTTAATACTGTCTTCTTTTTTTCATTCGACAGGTAGGTTATAATAAATGTTCAGCTACCCGCCTGACTAAGTGGCTAGGTTGTCAAGCAATGAATTTACACTCAAACAAAAAGACCCGGCACCAATAGCACCAGGACTTCTAAACCCACTCATATATATAAAGTCTGTTAGCCTTCCAGCTCTTTTACTTTCTGCTCAATAAAGTCATTCATCTGCATCTGAAACTCGCGTAGCTGCTGAACCGTGTTTAAGGTCGCAGGAGCGCTTAATTTACGTATGGGATCTCCTTCCCCCTGAGCAGGTATTCAGCCGATATGCGGGGCTCTATGCGAAGTTAAATGAGATTAATGATTAGGTTATAAACCTGAATACGTAGGATATATACGTCTAAATTGTATATTTACATTATAGATAAATGAGCAGTGGCAGAGCTAAAAAAACAAGTAGGTAGTCTAATTAAACAAGCCCGTAAAGCTAAAGGATTTACTCAAAAGGAACTGGGCGAAAAATTAGGGGTTGGTAGAGTTACCATAAACGGCTATGAAGCAGGTAGTCAAAATCTAACACTTGATACTTTACAGAAGATAGCCGAAGCTCTCGGAATAGAGCCAAAATCATTCTTTGAATAGCATTTTTTTATCCTGAAAGGTAGGATATATACTATCACATTCGTATTATTGTACAATCAATTAGGATCAGAAAAGGCGATATAGTACCGAGGAGGTTGCCCGCTGGACTGTATGACAAAAGTTGAGCCGCTAAAAAACAGTAAACCCCGAACCGAAAGCCTCCAAGCATTCACGATACGGGGTCCTGTAGTCAATCATTTTAACTCTTCATTCAAATGACAACGGAGCAAAGCTACGTGGGTAGGGGCAACTATGCAACTACCTCTCCACAAAAGGCCAGAAATCAGGCCAAAACACCTGTTCAGCAGGGCCACCGGCAACCACTTCCAGGTAAGCAGGAGATAGTATGGAAGCCTATGGCTGGCTTTAAAGGAGGTTACGAGGTGTCAAACCTAGGTGAAATCCGAAGCCTTTACAATGGCAACATTATCCGCACTCAGATAAGTAAATCAGGTACCAGGTGCATCACATTGCGCCCTTTATATGGGGAGGTTGGCTCTGAGGCTTGCATCTATATTGGCGAAGTTGTCGCCAAAGCCTTTTTAGGGAATCCTAAAAACAACGCAAGGGTAGTACATATTGATGGTGACTTACGCAATGATAAGGCATCAAACCTTAAATGGGCGGCCGATTTAGTAGACACCAAGTCACTTACTTCCAAAAAATACACCACAATTGAAAAGCCAGAGGACGTATTTAAGCCCGACAATTACAGGCATAGACTAAAGCTAGCGGGAGTACGCATACTTTTTGAAAGGCAAAAAAAACCTATTTCGGTTCGCTATCGAATGAGGCCACTACCCAACGAGTACCTTCCACACCCTTCACAGACTCGGCTAGCCAAAACCGACAGACAATACGGCTTAAAGAGCGCACCAATACAAATCAGATTAACAGTACAAGGCAATGAAGATGGGGGCTTTTACCTCAAAATCCTTGCTCCCGAAGATGGCCCTGCTTACGCTGATTATGTCAATGGCTTAATCGAAGGAAACAATTATGGCTCTGTTGTAACGGTCAATCCTGACCTCTGGGATCAGGCTGGACAATGTTTAAAAGGGAGAAGCCTAGAAGTGTCTCACTTCAATGATGAGCTGAAGAAAATTGAGCTTAGGTTTAGGGAAATATATACCCAACAAGTCGCGCGGTATATCGCTGGAGAAGGCGTAAAGCCCACTTTGGAAAGTGTCAAGGCCGAATACCTATCGGGACAAATTCTTGAGACAAAAAAAGGAGGAGCCATACGCTTGTCTAAATCAGTTTTTGGGGCTGCCCAACAGTTTTACCAGCACCTAAAAACAAGACAAGGCACTGAAAGTAGTTTAGCCTCCGCCACTCTGAGAAAAAAAAGGTATAGCATCGATCACCTGGAACGATTTTTAACCTACGAGGATACCCTGGATATGCGGGCCTCAGAAATAAAGCAAGGGTGGGTAAAGCGGTTTTATGGTTGGCTAATTCAAGAGCGGTCCACTACACCAACTACGGCCGCTGGCTACGTAACGTTCATTCGCCAGCTTGTTGACTATTTGGTTGAACACGACCAATTGCCGTACAATCCATTGCATGGCATGAAGTTGCCTAAATCAAAGACAAAAACGGTTGTATGGCTTAGTCCCGAACAAACAGAAGCTGTTTTTAACCTTAACGGACTAAAGCAGCATGAGTCCAGAACCCTATTCTGGCTCAAAGTAATGTGTTTGACGGGCCTTGATTATGTAGACGCCATACGGTACGTCAATAACCGATCAGCGTACGAGGTACAGGGGATTGGTGGGCATAAAATTGTTATCAAGCGAAGCAAAAATGATTCGGAGTGCCATATTCCAATTTCTGTGATTCTTGAATCTGTACTTGCAGGTCCTATTGGCTGGGCATATGATTTAGAATACCTCAATAGAGGACTCAAAAAGATCGGCAAGCTGATTGGTTTTCCTCATACATTGACAAGCAAGGTGGCCCGAAAAACGGCTGGTGCGAACTGGCTGCTTGAGGGTTATGTCATCCATGAGATTAGTCGCTTTCTGGGTCACAGTACTACGGCTACAACTGAACGGTATTACGTTAAGACCTCAAGCGTTACGGTAGATCGGGCCATGCAACGCATGAGCAATAAAGGGCAAGAAAATAACTCATCTCCACTCTCTTCCATCCACAAAGCCGCTTAAGCCATGTTTGACCGTCGTAAAATGGCCATATCTGTCCGATTCAGATTGCGCCCGTTAGCTTCTGAAAAGCCCTATCACCGTACACACCAGATTCAATTAGCCTTTGATGCTTTATTAGGTCAAAAGCAATCTATACCTGTGCCTTTACAAATTCGCATTACTGTTGAAGGACAAGAGGATGGTGGTTTTTATCTACGATGGCCTGAAGATCGAAAGCCAGATCCTAAACGCCCCTGGCAAGGCGAAGTCGTCACCGCTAACCCTAAACTATGGGATCAGAAAGAGCAAAAGCTAAGGGGACGCCACGCCGATATCATAGCATTTAACGATGAGCTTAGAAAAACGGAGTTATTCATTAAAAATGTTCTGCTCAATCAACAGCAACAGTACAAAGGTGGTACTGGGCCAAAGCCAACTGTAAAGACGGTCAAAGAGGAATATATGACTGGACAGAAGCCTGGATTTAGTCTCCAGTCCAAGCTTCATCATATATCTCCAGATATAAGCTTGGTTGATGCCTATGATCTGTACAGAAACCTACTGCTTTCACAAAAAGGAACTCCCTGTGCGTTAAGCGCCAATACTCTGGATAAATGGCGTTCGGGACTTAACTACCTGATTAAGTATCTGACCCATATTGACGCTCTGACGCTAAAGGCCAAGGAGGTTAATCGAAACTTTCTAAAGCGTTTTCACCTCTGGCTGCTGACCATTCCTGCTGGTAGTCCGAAGCAAATACACCTTAACCGTCCTATGCAGCTCAGCAATGCCACTGACTACGCTACCAAGGCAAAAAAGGTATTTGAGTACCTGATTGACGAAGGAATAACGGTTGATGCCGGTATACTTACACTTGAATTTCCTCGAGATAAACCTAAAGATGTCTACTACTTAGCTCCTGAGCACCTAGAACGATTATTCGCTCTGAAGCTAACAGGCCGGATTGCGGGGGCCCTATGGTGGATGAAACTTATGTGTTTGACCGGGCTTGATTACAAGGACGCGATTCGGTATGTAAAGAACCGGGAGGCTTACGAACGGGAAGGGGAGGAGGGTAAGAAAATTGTGATTACCCGAAATAAGCCACCTAAAAATGAATGTCACATCTATATGTTGCCAGAATTACATGCGTTGCTCGAAGAAGCTAAAACCAAGATCCCCAAGATCTATTTCCCGAACCGGTTCAACGATAAAGCGCAGGAAATAGCGACCATGATCGGTTTTGAGCGTGATTTTACCAGCAAGATATGTCGCAAAACGGCAGGTAATCTGATGCTCAGAAGTGGCTTTTCGATGGCGGGTGTTGCGGGGATCATGGGGCATTCTAGCGTGAATACGACAACAAAATATTACGTCAAAACGGACGGAGCGTTGGTCGATGAGGAATATAGAAAATTAGTTATTCCGAGAGTAATCATTAATCAACCCTTCTCTCAAATCTACAAAGCCTCCTGATCGATATGGAAAAGATGAAACCATCCTCAGGCAACCCGCGCGATTGCTACGACTTTGAGACGCTTTGGCAATGGGTGGAAGACCTTCAGGAATTAGCGACTGTACAGCGTGAACTGGTGACGTGCAGTAACAAGCAGTGTGATGTGGCAGATAAGCTCTACCGGCAGCTGGACGAGAAAGTAACTCTGTTGGAACAGAAAGCAGCCCTGCTGTCGGAGAAGCTAGATTTGCTACTGGAGCGTATCGCTCAGTATGAAGTAGCCTTCTCGGCCGAGTTCATTAATGACGTCAGGCGGCTGAATTGAGCTGGATATGTCCGTGACTTTCTCGGTCCAATCGAATCAAATAAGTTTGACGCCTAGTTTAAAGCCCGGAACGCAAGTTGCAGCCGGGCTTTTTTGGGCCTATTATAGCAGAGTAACATTGGAAGGAAAATCCTGATTTAATATAATGACCCTACATTAGAAAAGTACAACGTATGACAAACTTTCACGCAATAGTTAGTATTTCACATTTCGTACTTTACTTCTCAAAGTACGAAAACGAAAAGTAATCTTTATAGATCTATGATGGTGTCTATAAAGACTAATACTCTACATCTCTTTTATTCACGAAGTTGATTACCAACGTATAATCGCCGATAATAGACAATAGTAAAATAGATGATTTAAGGCCTTTGTATTGTACCATATTTATTGAGTAAGATAATCTATGGGCAGACTGTTGATAGCTTTTCTTTTACCGATATTGGTAGTTAGCTGTTCCTCAAAGGAAATAGTAAAACCGGCTCCAAAAGCCGATTTTATATGGGAAAACGTAGGGAATGGCCTCATTCAGTTTACAAATCAGTCGACAAACGCTGATGTTTATAGCTGGCAGTTTGATGTGTATTCCACAACCACTAGTGAAAAGAACCCCAAGCGTCAATTTGGGAAAGGTAAGTATTCCGTTAGTTTATCAGTTCAAAATTCAGTTGGCGTCGATGGGATTACTAAAGTGATTGAAGTGACTTTGTAAGTTAACAGGCAACGCGTTGTAATACCCTCATGATCCTGTTTCGTACTTTAAGAAGAAAAGTACGAAAATTGTTGCTAGCTCATTAAAAGCAATGATCTGAACCTGAATCTCAATTAACCCTCCCAAATGAGACGATGGGCGATTGGCATTTCCCTAAATTGGGCGTTTAAAAAGACGGCTTGATGGTATTTTTACAAACGTATGATGTTGGTCGTCCGTTTGTAAGATTGGTCAGCCAACGATAAATAGGTCTCTAGTTGTCGATGAATTGTCGGTAGGTCATCAAGATTTAACTCGCCTAGGTTTACAAACTGGACTTACTACCCTTCATGGGACACTACGGCAAGATCATTTACTTTCCTATCCGTAAACGATAGTGACTACAGTAAGCTTTAGAGACCTTTTTTTAATGAGCATTGATGAGCAAACGGTCTTGGGATGGCCGATTTGTGCGAGGACATGAACAGGGTAGAGTACTTACCCGTTTATTGGCTGGGTTACGGATTCGTAAATCCATCGCAAACAAGCTCTATGAAATCGATTGAACCAACACCCCGCAGAGATTTCGTTAAAAAGTCAATAGTCGGTACACTGTCCCTACGGGCTGGTATTCCTTTAGTGGCCTCCTTACTAACATCGCTCACCACCGAGGCATCTAGCCTACTGGATGATTCGCCCACAGCAGCCACGGAAAAAGAATTTCGTCAAAAGGTGATTGGGCCAGCTGAGCTTTCGCTGGTTACCAGCCAGATTGCGCTAAGTAAAGCGGCTAATACCTATGCGAAGGAGTTCGCGGGCTTTGAGTTGGAAGAGGCTAAGGCGGTTACGTCAGTGCTCAAAGAGTTGGGCACTCCAGTACCGGCCATGGACGCTAAGGCCCAGGCTACACTGACCAAAATCAAGACCACCACCGGCGCTGCTTTTGACAAGGCGTATATTGAGGCCCAACTCGAGAATCATGAATTTTTGCGGGATCTGGCGCAGGATTATTTAACGAAATCAATGGGTAAAACCAGCCCTGCCGAAAGCCAGACGAGGCATTTGGCTACCCTGGCTTTGGCGGTGTTTAAAGAGCACGTTGCGCTGACCAAACAGATTTTAGGTCAACTTGGCAGCTAATCTGCATCGATACGCCTTTCTGTTTAGTTTTTAGCCACACCGAGTCGGTGTGGCTTTTTTTAGGCAATCCTGAAAAAACTGGAATTATCGCCTTTATAGCGTGTTGCGGAGTAGAAAAAGTAAGTTAATTAAATTCGTTTCGCCACTGGAAGCAAGAGCGTGAAGCCAGACCGCAATGACTTGCGTCTGCGCGTTTATCCGGCTTACATCATCCAAAAACTAGCAGTATCACAATCACTTTTCAGAGGGCAGCAGGAACGGTTAGCTTGCCACTGGCAATAATGATGGCCCTGTGTGGATTTCCTCCTTAATGTTTCAGAAATTGACTATACCGGTAAGTAGACGCTGAAGGTAGCCCCTTGACTTGGCTGACTCGTGGCTGTGATCACGCCCCCATGATTGGCGACTACCTTTTCGCAAATAGCCAGACCAATGCCTGTACCGGCATACTCGCCTTTACCATGTAGTCGTTGAAAGACCTGAAAGATGCGGTCCACATACTTTTCCTCAAAGCCGACTCCATTGTCAACGATATCGATCCGGTGATAGGCGATCGCTGCTCGATTGGGCTTACTATTCTTTGGTAAATGCGAAGCTTCCACCCAGCTCGACTTGATCTGAATTTGAGGAATAGTCCCAGGCTTTCGAAACTTTAACGCATTGCTCAACAGGTTTTGGAATAATTGTTCTAATTGCGAAGGATCACCCTCGACCATGGGTAAGCCGCTAACCTGAATAGTAGCGTTAGTTTCCTGAATAAGCACATCCAAATTCGTTACGACTACCTCCACAATAGTGGCCAGTAAGACGGTCTGGCTGGTATCTCGCTGGGTGGAGATTCGCGAATAGCTCAGTAGATCTCGAATCAATGTAGACATCCGACTGGCGGCTACTTGCATTCGCTCAATGTAGGTTATTCCGTCTCCCAAGCCGACACCATATTGGTTCTTGAGCAGATCACCAAATTGCTGGATTTTGCGCAGGGGCTCCTGCAAATCGTGGGAAGCAATGTAGGCAAACTGTTGGAGGTTCTGGTTGGATCGCTTTAAATCCTGAATTGATTCTTCCAATTGCTGCGTTCGCTCCTGGACTTGTCGATCCAGATCGATTGACAAGTCACGGAATCGTTCTTCGCTCTGCTGCAGTGCCTGTTGGTCAGCTAGTTGCTGGGTTATTTCGATACCCGTCGCGATGATGCCGTACACGGCTCCCTTACGATCCCGAACCGCTTTAAATGAAAAGTCGAAATAGACCATTTTACGAATCCCATCGATGACCATTTCGGCTGGGGTATTATCCGTGGCGAAGGTGACCCCCGTTTTAAATACCTCATCGAGTATGGCAAGAAAGGGCTGTCCCTGCATCTCGGGAATGGCTTGGGCTAAGGGTATTCCCATCACCTGATTACCTTTCCCCCAAACGGTCAACTGAGGTTCATTGGCGACCGTAATAATCAATTCCCGACCAACCAGTAAAGCAATTGGAATAGGTGACTCCATGACGATAGAACGGAAAATAGCTTCGTCGTCTATTGCATCAGTAGTATCTATCATGGAGTCATAAGTGTGAAGTTTTTATCAACTGATTAAACTTCATGAGTTATGTATGCATCTAGCGAGTAGCTGTATACATAACATATCTTACTTCTTGTCAGTCTTGTCATGTCCTTCCAGCTTAACCAGCTTATTATAGAGGCCAAGCAACAAAAAAGGAGCTGCCCACTGTCCCACAAAGAGACTGCGGTTACTTTGTCCTGTGGCCTTGAGGTATAAGGATATACCCATGGAACCCAGGGCCGCCCACAGAAATAGATCAGAGGGAAGTTTCGCCGTTTGTTCTTCAATGGCCGTAGTTACAGGCCCTTCTTTGTGTTCGGGGTTGTTTAATGGATTCATCTACTGATTTATGTTTAAACTATGTATTGATAAAAAGCGCCAATAAAAGACCTGTACGAGACTGAAAAACTGATGCCTTCAGCACAAGCATTGATCTAAGATTGTATTGGTAATCTGTATGGTTAACCTAAGTTGTCCGCTTGGTGGCGGTATAGGTTGGTCAGAAGTAAGGTAACGGTACCAGTCTTGAATCAATCTATAGTGATTCAAGGCAGGAATCGGCTACAAAAATTATGTAGTTTATTTACAGTCAGCATTTTCCAGGCGGTATGGATGTTGGCTTTCGTAAATTGCGTTTTGAGAAAATACATTTCAGATATGTATTTATTGCGGCTACAATTAACTGTAGTCAAATACAATCACGGTTTCTATTAGGCTTGCTGGAATTCGTATTGGTTCTCCGGACAAGATTCCTCTGCTGTGACTACAGATTAGAAATTCAGAATTATTCATTAGGATGGTCATTACTACTTCACCGGTACCTGAATTTTTCTGCCCGACTGTTTCTGTAATAGACTGATTGCCTAGCCAATATAGTATCTGAAATATGGGTTCTTTTTTGAAGAAAATTCCTTTCCTATTAAGATGTGTTACGATCCACTGAAACACAAGTTGTGCCTGCTCCAGATTTGTGGTAAACGGAATAAAAAATCTCATAAGTCGGTGGATGAAGTCAGATTGTTAAATAAATCGATCGTAATGGGGCGTTTTCTGGACCTACGCTTATTCCAACCACCTGGTTCTACATGCTGCTATGTATTATAGTTATATCCCTTAATACCCACTAGGGATACTTGATAGAACGCATAACTGTATCAAGTAAAACAGTCCAAATAGGTAATCTCCACCTTCACAAACGGCTCATACTAAAACGGGATTTCTATCCAGATTCAATTATGCGCTGCTATACGGCTCTACATTTTAGGGAAAATCATGACTCATAAGAAAGGGCCATTCACCATGGACTTACGGGCAAACTGTCCGGTTTACTTTTTACTTGGACCGAGGTAGACTCAATGGCTAGGCGACTCCACCCCGCATAGAGTGTCCGTATAGCTCCTTCGATCCGCTCCCAGCCTGCTTCACTGCGCAAATCCATCCCGATCACGGGTCGGTCGAGTTGAGCCTGGAGGGTCAAGTAGGATAAGGCCCCATAGATCACTGCTGAAATAGCTTGATGATCACCACCCTCAATGAACGCCAGTTGATCAACCAACTTGGTCAATTCGGCATCTAAGCTCCGGTTCGCGACCTCAGCTAACGGGGTATCCTCTTGCATACTAGCCTTGAGCAGTTCACGATCAGCCCGAAACTGGCGAAACCGACGAAAAAGCTGTAGCGTGTGAGTCGACCAGATGGAAGCCAAATCCTGGGGCTGGATGGGCCGAAGTTGCTCTAACCAGGCAGGGCTAAAATGAGAAACGAGTTGGCCCCGCCGTATATAGTAATCTAGCAGGCCTTCAAGGCTGCCAAAATAGCGATAGATGAGCACCTTGCTTACGTCGGCTTTTTCTGCAATGGCATTAATGGTAAGCCCCTTCGTACCTGCTTCCTGAAGAATCTGCTCGAAGGCATCGACAATGCGTTGGGTAGTAGCGGCTCGGTTACGTTGATGAGTTTTCAATAAGTAGTGGTGTTAAAGCAATGGGGCAGCAAAGTAGCTAACTACTGAATTAGCTTATATAGTTATTTTATGAACTAACCCTAGAGATTAATTAAGCAAGCCGTGAATTTTTAATGAGGCAATGGCCCACAAGCTTACGAATTGGCTTTTTATATAAAGATGGTTTAGATGGGATTTACAATTGACTTTTGTAGGGTAGTAGTTGTTTGAAAAATGATCGGACTTTATTCCTCAGTAATTGGATTATTCTCAACAAACGATACACCATAGCTACCAACGTGCTCCGGATTCCCCAGCCCATCCGCGAATTCCCTATCTTGCTTTTTGATTTAGTAAATGAAGGTATACCATAAACGCCAGTCTTGCCTGAGGCTGGCGTTTTTAAGTGCGACTTACCAAAAGGTTTGTCATCTTAAGAATGTCCACTCTAGAGCAATTTATAGAGTCAGTACATATACCCATAAAGAGTAAAGCCCCTGCCTAACCGTTGGGGTTTTTTTATCAAAAACAGCCGACACCTAAGCAGATTACGGCTGAATGATGTCCGTTTGTTTAACTTTCTCTCACTACTCGCTCGGCAGATGAATTGTTCACAGCGAGTTAAACTAAAAAGACCCAATTACTAGCTATGGGCATCCCCAGTAAAAATGGCTGGTTGGGCCGAATGTATCAACGTCTGACTACTTTCTAAAAATAGCCAGGCGTTTTAGTCAACATGCAGTCTCTAGACGCTACGACCCTGAATTAGGCGTAGAATAATCATAATGACGGCGATGACCAGGAGCACGTGAATGATACCACCCAGACCAAAACTATTGAAGCCTAAAAAACCAAGCAGCCAAATGATGATGAGCACGACAGCAACGGTGTATAGTACGTTTCCCATAGTCTTATAAAAGTGTTTGTTCTTCACTAACTTCCCTAAGATTAGAATGTTCTGTACATAGGATTTGATCCTATCCATTGGCAAAAATTACTTTAACAAAAATCCCCACCAGCACGGCTAAAGGGGATTCTGACTAACTCGATAATGAAGGATTTCGCTGATTTGGGTCAGTGGTGATCGGACCTGAATCAGTGTTTGTTTTCGTTGGGGGGATGGCAAATTCCTGACTCTCAGATGAGGGGGTCTTCATCGTTTGTTTTAACGCAGATAAATGAGTTGCTGGCACATTGCTAGGCTGATCTAAACCGGGTAAATTACTGCTGACTTTATCAGCACCAATCTTGGCGGAAAGCAGCGCACCCAGAATTGTACAGCCAATCGACGCCAGAAAAGCAAAGAAGGCCCACTTTAATTGGTGCTGGTAGATCAAAAGGTTTACCCCACCAAAACATAGCAGCGCCGTGATCAGCAGAATGATTGATAGCAATCGAATCCCATTTTTTATCATATCAAGGTTGAGCTAGCGGCTTGGACCTACCCTTTCGTTCTAGTTGATAGAACCGTTTTCCGCAGGAGGTGCACCGATAGGCTTTGCTCGTAAAGAACTTCATTAAGCCAGATCGGGCGATGCGATCCGGGTGAGGATTGCCGCAGCTTGGACATGTCTTCTCGAACCGAATTGTTCGAAAAAGGTAAATCAGCCCAGCCATGAAGGCGATACCAGCGATGGTGATTAGGATCGGTACAGTCAAGGTGAGTGGAAGTTAGAAGGTCATAACCCATGCATAGGACTAATTCAAATTCGAAAGATAATCATCGGCTAGGTCGGGGTATTGCACTAACAGGGCTACAAGGTCTCGCCAATAGTCGCTTAAAAACCAGTGAATCTCCGTGGTTGGATCGTCAATCTGCCCAAAGGCATTAATCATGTCGCTGTCTTGGTGGGGGTGGGCTTTTCGGATGACAAATTTTAAAGCAAAGTAAATAGCCTCATGCTCGGACGGGCTAAATTCATGGCCTAAGCTCCGAGGCAAAACACCAGGAAAAATCACCTCTGTGGCGATCAGTGTTTTGATGTATTCTTTCAATAAATAGATGTTCTTTTGCAGTGGCATCGGTATACCGCCGACAGTAAATAGGACGAATAAACTTATCGTAAGCGAAAGGCACTGGGTCACTGAAACAGCCTCTATTGGACACAGAGGCTGTTTTTCTAACTTGAAGATACGATTTTAAGACCCCTTGAAGGATTAAAAAGAGTTAAACCAACTATATATTAATTAAACGGGGATCAAATATTGTCAGTGCGATCGGTGACAAAGGACAAAGCGAACCAACCCCGTTTAGAAATTAGTTCGCTTTGTCAAAAAGAGGAAGAACAGTACAACTATCGACGGGCTTCCTCAGTCAGGAAGGTGTCCCAAAAAGAGCTCCCCAAGCATGGCAATAAAAAGCTTTCGTATCTGTATAATTATAATTCAGCTTATTTAAGGATGACTACTAGGATGTCTTCTATTTATCTACTTACTATATATTCTAGAACTCTAACCAAATTTAACGTTGATTTTGTCTATCAGTCAACTTGTTAGAGTACAATTTTGTCAAGTTGTTCATATAATCTCATTCTTTGCCGCTATCGTTCTATTTAATAGAGCGACACTTAAGTGCTGTATAAATGGTTTTTACCTTAAGAGTCATTCGGTCAAAGTGCTCTTCAGGACGTCAACCAGGGGCTCAGGAAAGCGAGTAGCCGAATACAAGGTATGCATTAACTCCTGGCAAGGATGGTGCTCCAAAAATGAATAAGCGATTAAACTAGAAGGTCACTCAATCGCTAAAGTTCTTTTCTTCGTAAGTTAATTAGTTGAGTTACTAGTCAATAGCTACAACTCTTTAAAGAAACAACAAATGGAACCTGCTATAAGCAGCGAAAAGATAGAAGCCATTCAAACCTATCTCCAGCGAGCCATCAATCTTGAATTGACCGAGCAGCATAAATTCGCCACGTATTCACCAGCAGAGTTAACCGTGATTTTTCCCGCTATTCAAAAGCTGCTTCGCTACAGGCAAGCCCTTAAACAACAGACAGGGCTCGGAGGCGATGTCAAGGCTGACCTGTGGGAACCCAGTGAAAATAACCCCCGGCGTACCCTGTTATTAGTGATGCGCCATACGATTCAACTGAATGAGTTACTGATGAGCTATAAGTCGGCTAGGGGTAGTCAGACTTTTTTTGAACGGCGCAAGCCCATTGATCGCTTATTAAGTATGAATATTTCGGACATGAACCCGGTAGAGTACAGTCAATTCAAAAAACTCATTGGGGGGTAAGTCCCTTTGCTAAAATAACCCAGCTTAATTGATGACTTACAATTCGTACCGACTTGTTCTTGAAAAATTGGAGTCGAGTGGTTGTTGGTTTTTACACAACGATCAGATTCTGGATGGCAAAGTAGGCTGGGTTGTTCCCAGCACGTCCGAGGAGCCCAAATGCTTCGCCAAGCTAAAGTCTTTCTTACTGAAACTAGGTGTTTTGAACCATGAAATCGAGCTGGCACCTGCTCACGATTGTCCCTATCCAAACTCTTTTCTGATATATATCTCCCTGCCAGCTAAGAGATCGTAGCAGATAGTAATCAAAAATACTGGCTCAGGTCAGCCTTTTTGGTTATGACCGTTAACTAATCGGAATTGATATGTAGTTGAATTAATCCAGTAAAACAGAACGGCCCAGATAGAGCCGTTCTGTTTTACTGAGAAAGAATTTATTGAGTGAGCGATTTATCCGATTCAAATCGCTCTTCAGTTTCCTGACAAGCTTAGCCTTAATGGAAGCCTTGTTGAGTCAAATACAGTTTATCCGCTTCATCCCTAGGATGGACTCCGACCACGATACCTCCACTTTTCAGCCCCGATTCATAGGCCTTGGCTGTTTCTTCCGGAATACCCGAATTGACTAAAGCACCGATTAAGCCACCCGCTAGACCCCCTGCACCAGCACCCGCTAAGCCAGCCGCCAAGGGACCCGCAATCAGTAAGCCCAAGCCTGGTAAAGCCAGCGTCGTGCCTATTGCTGCTATAGCAGCGGCTACCGCTCCCAGCGTACCCCCAATAGCAGATCCTTTGCCAGCACCCTCCATGGCTTTATCCGTTAACGCAGAATTATCCGAGCTACTAGGCTCAAAATTCTGTTTGCGGGTTTCATCCGTCATAACGACATTTACCTCAGTTGGCGAAAAACCATGAGCTAACAGCTCATTATACGCCGTCTCAGCCGCGTCATGATCGGCAAAAATAGCCGTCATTAGGGTAGAAGATTCGGTAGATGAAGAACTGGTCAAGCTGGTATTGTCTGTTTGACTAATCATGAGACTATTGGGTTTTGTTGCGTAAACCAACTAAGAATGCCTAGTTGGTTACAAACTAACCCTACTAGAAAGAACTATGTTCGAGCAAAGTGAGGCAGTGGTACCTAGGCTTCTAATTAATTCGACCAGGAAGAGTCCTGGTTAGGGTCGCTGACGAGAATTTCTATTGAGCCTATCTGACTTATGGAAATACAGAGCGGGTATCGTGACGGTCTGAAACTAGTGGGTTCAGAGTTGGGGGCGATAGGATTGTCGTTTCGTACCGCTCGTAAAAATTAACTCAAAACAGGGGTTGTCCAGGCAGTATAGCAAGCTTAAGCCAATAATGCGCTAATCCATCTACCTGCTCTTTCCACTGATCCCAATCCTTTGATTTACCGATAAAGGCATGCGCCCCCAATGTATAGGCTTGGCGCCTTGTTGCTGAGCGGTAGTCCAAACTGGTCATGACAATGGTCAATGTTGGATAATGAACCCGGATCGCTTCGAGTAGATGCCAGGCAAGTTGCCGATGGGCCATCTCTAAATCCAGGATGAGTAGCCGGGGGAAATTATAATACTCGGCGGTATAGTCGACTAGACACTGTAGTGTCTGTTCAGGTGTCTGGGCATAGTTTAATCGAACTGTAGGCATCGAGCCGCGTAAACTTTGAGCAATTAAAAGCTGATCGTCTTGGTTAGCGGTCGCAATGAATACATAAAATGATTGATTTGGGCGGATAGGAGCTGATTTCAAAAGGGATGGGTTAAGTTGTTTATGGCAATCGTAGGATTGACCAGAAGGAAATAAATGGACATTGGCCATCTCAACAAGCACCTTCTAGGTTGATTGTCACTTAGGCGAGTTCTTATGGGTTAGGTATCAGTACTGGTGCGTATAGCGCCAGTTATTTTGTAATGTAGACAAATCTCATTCATGTAACTGTATCAAAGCCGAGGTCTTAGGTTTACACGAATCATTTCAATGAACCCGTTTATAGAATCGGCTGGGAGCTATTGTTACTGTATCAAACCAGTATTGTCTTAGGGTAACGAAATACTGTTTCCACTTTTCAAAGCTGAACGGTTTGACGATAAAAGAAGAAGCCCCGGTTGAATAAGCTGCTACAATAGCACTCGGTACTTGATTGACGGTCAACATGACAACGGGTACAAAACGACCTTCGGGATGGGCCTGGAGGAAAGTTAAAAAATCAAATCCGCTCTTACCGTTCCCTAAGTCGATATCTAATAGAACAAGCTTAGGACCATCCCCATCTAGCTGGTCGATATAGGCTATCGCTTCAGTGGTGTTACAGACTTGAATAAACGACGCTTCCGGAAAATTTTCTCGTGAAGCCCGCTGTAAGAGGTCGATGAGCTGAGCATTATCATCTACCAGCAGAATTAGAAATTTAGGTTTCATAAAGCGGTGGCTAAGGAGTAACTTAACCGACAGCTTGTAGAGCGGAAGACGGAGAGGGAACCCAGTGAGAACTGACTACCTTAAAGGTAGTTTAATGGAGCCAATTCCTCATTATAAAATAATTAAAAGGCAGCTAAAGGTTATAGCTATATACACCAATCCTATACAGCTAACCCGCCACCTTGAACTTGAAATGAGTCAGACCATTGCCTCATTGTTCATTGATTTTGTACAGGTCCATTTTCTTACAAGAGCAATAATAAAAAGCCTTTTTTGTAACAATCCTGTTGTCTTTAGTATCGCGTTTGTTCACTTGATATAATGGTTTCTGACTCCCTCCCTGTCTGACTAATCAAGAGAATCATTCTTGGTTCATTTTATATGATAATTAGCCAAACAGAATCAGGCTGGCAGTTGATTCATCAGCCTGCTCACGGTTTACTTGCCTTACAATTGGCCTTAGCCTGGAAAGTGGACAAACGCCCACCCTATTGGGCTGAAACACTCCTTGCCGTCGCTGAGCATGATGATGGACAAGTGGCCTGGGAAAAACAAAATCACCTGACCGCTGCCGGAGCGCCCCTCCATTTTCAATTGGTTGATTTTTCCCTGAAACAGTGTCAGAATCTCATTCAGATAGGATTGCAAAAAAGCCGCTGGAATGCCTTACTGTTATCAATGCATACTTCTTTTCTGTATGAATCCAGGCGAGGCACGAACCAACAACTGGATACCTTTTTGGATCAGCAGCAGACAAATCAGTCGCAGTGGCGAAACGAAATGAAAGCGAGTGAAGTAGAGGCCAATTATGCGTATAAATTTCTGCAATGGTGTGACGCCCTATCACTAGCATTGTGCCTGAAGCAGATACCTCCTGAGGAGCGACGGTTAGAGGTAAGCAAGGGCCCAAAGGGGGAAGCCTACTATTTACATCAACGAACGGATAATTCATTGGCCTTGGAGCCCTGGCCGTTTGAACTGTCAACCCTCGAAGTGCACGTTGAGACAGTTGAACTGAATCAACTAGTTTTCAAATCGGATCACCAGCTAAACAACGCAATTCAGGAAGCTCCTGTCGTTGTTCATCGGTGGACGTTCAAACGGTAAGTAACCTTGTCTGTCTTACTCGCTCTAAAGATCGATCAACTGCTTTAGAAAGTACGAAGACAGCTTTATAAAGGCTGGCGCATGCTCGCCGGTATACTACGCGACCAGTAGGGACAATGAGTGGGCTTATTGGGGTCAAATGAGACAAAAAAATTAATCCAGGTCAAGCGAGCTAGCCGGAAAACGGGTGGGGTCAAGCCAATAATTAACCCTATTAGAATAAGCAGGAAATAGGTTAAATCCATATCGAGTAGTACCTCAAACCCAATAAAACAACTCACGATTAGTTTCGGCATACGAATTTACGGGCCTTGCTCTCTTTTACTGGATAGCGAGATCCTGCTTAAGTTAGTGTGCAGTTGAACCTAACCAATCCAGTATGAAGATTCACATTGGCACCTCCGGGTGGAGCTACGATCATTGGCAGGGCATTTTATATCCCCATGGAACCCCTGTCCATGACCGGCTAGAGCATTATGGGCAACGATTTCAGACCGTTGAGCTAAACAGTAGTTTCTACCGCTGGCCAAAGCAATCGACGTTTGCCGGTTGGCGACGACGTTTACCGGAGGGCTTTCTGTTAACCGTGAAAGCGCCCCGGGGCTTGACTCACGCCAAAAAACTCTATGCTCCTGAAGGCTGGATCGAGCGTATACAAGCTTGCTGGCACCAACTGCGCGACAAGCGAGCCGTCCTGCTGGTTCAGCTTTCCCCTAATCATTCCTACGATTATGAGCGACTTGCCTATTTTTTGAAACAGCTTCCAGTCTGGATGCGGGTAGCCATCGAGTTTCGGCACATAAGTTGGCATACTGAAGCCATTTTTGGCTTGCTCGAACAGTATCAGGTTGCTTACTGCATTATGAGTGGGGCGCACTTACCCTGTATGCTGCGCGCAACCGCTCCCTTTGTTTATGTACGCCTGCACGGGCCTGATCGCCACCATCTGTATGGGGGCTCCTACTCGGATACAGATCTGCGCTGGTGGGCCCATCGGCTAAGGGAGTGGGTTGATATGGGCAAGGAGGTCTTTGTTTATTTCAACAATGATGGGGGAGGTAATGCGGTTCGGAATGCTGAAACACTCCGTTATCTGATACAATAGAGAACGTTCCCCTGGACGTTTCAGGCTCATAAGTTGATCGACTTAGACGGTCAGTTAGCTGTGGACTTGCTATCCTTTACAGGATACGTTTTTAAATAACCTTTATGTAATGTCCAATTTAGATCGTTTACTGTTTTGTCCAGTAAAAGGTAGCAAATTCACCTACAGTCAGAGAAAAAGTGCTGAACGTTATTCTCACTAATGAATCTTGGACAACCCCTAACCAATGCCAAAACCAATTTAGACAAGTGCTCCGGTTTCTATTCGGCAACGTTCTGCAAAAAACGAATACATGAATGGTATCTGAATTTAAATTAAAGCGTTTTGAACTGGTTGATGTTATACCCCTAAATCCAAGAACATGGCACACGAGGAAAAGAAAAATAAGAACATCAAAAAAGTGGCTACTAAAGCACCTAAAGTGCATGGAGCGCCTAAAGTTCCTAAGTATGAACAGAACGAGTCAGGATTTACACCTCAGGATTTATCCCCTAAAGGCAAGAAAGCAACAAAGTGAGCCAGTGTAAAAATTGGTTGGTATTTTTTGCATTTACCTAGACATTCAACCTAGCTATAGCTAAACAACACAATGAGCGATACTGATTTTCAATCCTATGTTGGTTCCTACAAAAGCCTGATAATTAACGGCCTGGGCAACGAGTCGGCTCTGAAAGCGCGTAGCTTCGAGACCTTAGTTATTGCCGAACGGAATCAGTCACTGGGCGTCAACTCGATAACCCAGCTATCCAGAATGCTCTCGAATACAAAGCTGATTTTAAACCAAGCCTTGCACCATTTGGCGCTTCTGGACGGATTTCTGCCGACAAACTCTCATCTACTGGGTTGGCAGAACGAAATTCAGGAAGCTCACACATCGAGCGAACTGGGACTGATTTGTCAGCGGATTAGCCATGTTGCCCTGCCAGTGCCTCAGGCGTTGGCCTAGACCCTAAAGCGTACGTTTTATCCATCTTGCACAATATGTTAGATTACTTTACCGGCCCTGGCAGCTTGCCAGGGCTTTGTTTTACCAGTATAAACTCTCTTTCTATATGCACCATCTTGAGACCTTTAGCGATTCCATTCCTTATGAACGATTGCTGATAGAAGCGTTGGGCTTTCAGTCCCCGGAAGGCCAGAACGCCCTAGCGAAGTTTACTAACCTGCTCTATGTTGAGCAAGGAAAAACCCTTAGCCAGACCTCTCTCCCCAAAGCGCTGCTCCCTGTCAAAGACAACCTCATGCTGGCCCTGGATACGCTCAGCCAAAAGCCCGCGTTTACCCAGTTTAGCACGCACCTTTCCCGCTGGATTAGCCAAGTCAGCAAAGCTCAATCCTCAACGGATCTGACTCCCATCATCCGGGAAACTGTCGATATGCTGTTCCCGCTTAATGATAGTGATGCTAAGGGATAGGCATTACTCCTCCAAACCAGACCTGCTCATTGTAGGGCCGACAGGCTACTAGGCTGTTATCGCTACCATAAGCGAGGCATGCACACCAGCAGGCTAAAAAAAAGTTTTGACTTCCAAACCTCACCACGTCTTATGAATCCCGAAGAGCACCAACGCATTCGAGCCGCTAGTCTGCTAAAAGTTCTGGCTAATCCAATCCGGATTCAGATTATCCAACTCCTGGTTGAAGAGGGCCGACTCAATGTGAGCTTTATTCAATCTCATTTAAAAATAAGCCAGGCCCTGACCTCGACCTATTTAATTAAGATGGCCGATCATGGTCTGCTCAGCAGCAGTCGAAAGGGGAAAGCAATCTATTACGATTTAGCAGATCCGGTTTTGGTTGATATCATCAAGTTGCTCTTTCGGTTACCCAGCCTATACTGACCAAATTTTTACGTATTGGTGGCAAGGCAGTAAAGTACATATAGATATTGTTGTATGAGTGAAGTGGCTTTATAAGTAGCTAAAGCCTTGATTCTACAAAATACAACCCAAGTGACCGATTTTACGCAGGGCCGCCTGAGCAGTCAGCCATTGCTGTACAGAATGGAAAAGCGACCCATAGTGGTGTAGATTAGAATGAAATGCCGGCCCGGATCGAGTCGGCATTTTTTGTATCTTCACCTTTCTAACCTACATCCCCATGAATCCAGTTATTTCTCCAGGCGACAGGGTAAGTGTTGAGAAGATGATTAAGGGCTATTCCCGTGGCTATTATAAAGCGACCGTCTTAAGCTGGACTAGACGTGGCAATATAAAGGTTAAGTTTGACGGTACCCTGATTGTAAAAGTGGTGCAAGCTGACCGGGTCAAAAAGGTAGCAAATGGGTCTAGTCTACAGCCAGATGATCCATCCAAGTAGTAACTGCATCGACTCCTGCATTCTACTAATGTATTGTCATTGCCGGGTTAGAAATTCAATAAGTCCCCTTCGTATTGAGATCGATTAGAGTACCGCCCTAAAGGTGATTAAGGTCTGTTATGGCTTGTCGTTCACCAAGTGAAAAGCTATCTACCATCATATAGAGTGCTGATCCATATCATTGCCAGTCGACTTAACAATACCCAATTTTACAAAGGAGTATATGATCAAATTCTAGGTGAACAGCTCGACATATTATGGGGGTTCAGGTGGGTAAGCTTAAGGGGCCATTTCGAGGCTTTAACAATCGAAAAACACGCTTTACATTTTCTAATGGAGTAACTTGGCGACAAGACGAAGCCAAGTATATCTATTTCTATGCAGCTAACCCCCGGGCTCGTGTGATTTATCAGCAGAATGGTACCTACAGCTTAGAAGTCGATGGAACCGATGAAACGGTTCAGGTAACTCCAGAAGCCTAACGAAAAATCTATCGTAGATAATCCACTCTTATTGAGTCCCTTTCTCGCTTCTGTCCTTTAAGCTGTCAGCTGTCCCATGAATAAGACGTATCATGTGCTAGTGGTCGATGACGACCCTGACGATCAATTATTTATCCAGATGGCCTTTGAGCAGGTTTCCATCCACTATAGGATACAATTGGCCTCCAATGGGCTGGAAGGTCTTAACTATATTGAAAATAATTCGATCTCACCCGATTTAATCCTACTGGATTTGAATATGCCTTTTCTAAATGGCTTTGACATGCTTGCTTACTTAAAACAGTCACCGCGCTATCGACATTTACCCATTGTTATTTTAACCACTTCCGATGACTCGGACGATATTGATAAAGGATATGACCTGGGTGTAAATAGCTTTATAACCAAACCCAATGACTTTCAAGCCCTGACTAACATAATCCAAACTATACACTTCTACTGGTTTGAGATTGTTAAAACACCCGCCCGCCTTCCTGTTATTGGCCACTGAAGGGAAAAAAATTACGAATGGGATGGTGCTTAGCTACTATCTTTTATAAGATGCTCAATAAAGTCTTTGCTTTTAGCTCATCGGATCGCTTGTGTTATTCTGTACCTGTCAGTAGTACGGGTTCGCTTTGGGATGGGTTTGGAGGCTGGTTATTTCGGGTATGTTCTGGTCTGTTTATTGAACCCGCCCGTCGCCAGTCTCGAACTATTCGTACGGCTTGCCGGGTTATTCAGCCAGGTAGGGACTTTCTGGGTAGTAGCTATCCCTCTCCCTGTTGCTTGAGTCAGTTAGTAAAAGATGCTCAATCCTGTCCCTAAATTCCGTAAAATTAAGCGGTTCGAGGAGATGGCTCGCCAATGAGAGACTTCCCTGATTTAGAACCAGTTCCATCGAAATACACTCTCTAAGGTCTGCCGTGCCAATAATTGTCTGGCTTGATACCACTGATGCAAGGCTAGTCCTTTTAGGGATAATTTTACTTCTGTCTACAACTTAGATGCATGTATGGGTCTATAGTGACACGGCCGTTTTTGGTTTGGTATTTTTCTTCTTAAAGTACGAAAGCCATGCCTCATTTGCCTATCCTCCCCTAAAACTTGACGTTTGGGCGTTTTCTAGTAACTACTTCTCCGTATTTCCTAGAATAGTGCAAAAATGGAATTATCCTATCTACATGACCGTCTAACTCTATCCCATTGCCGAGGAGTAGAAAAAAGACCTGCTAATGGAGCAGACCGCCCAGTACGAGCTTGCGTTTTCGGCCGCGTCGATCAAGGATGTCAGGCGGCTAAATTAAATGTAACCGAGTTCGGCATCAGGACGAACCAATGCTAGCTCTATCTAGGGCTGGCGTTGGTCAGTTATCCCTAAGATTTCGAAGGCATCGCCCATGGTCTCCATAGCAATTTGACAACTGGTCTTTCTGATTAAACGTTTGAGTAAGCTACTATTGGGAGGAGGTCAGTTTATAGCCAGGTGTCATATATTTATCCGATGCCTTTGGGTTCACCTAATCAATACATTTACTGTCTATTTCTC
>NZ_WPIN01000032.1 GCF_009754945.1 Spirosoma arboris | reverse complement strand
TTGAGGTAAAGAAGTACATTGATGCGAATCAGCATTTACCTGGGGTTCCCTCAGCTGATCAGGTAGTAAAGGAAGGGGTTGATCTAGTAAAGATAAATGCTACGTTGCTTGAGAAGGTAGAAGAACTGACTCTATATAGTATTCAGCAGGAGAAAGCTAATCTGCTACTCCAGCAACAACAGCAACAGGATCGGCAGGAGTTAAAAGCTATGAAGCAAAAGCAGGCCGAATTAGAACAATTGTTAAAGCAAGTTTTAAACCGGAAGTAGCTAATTCCCTGGGTGGTCAGGGCGGAGGGCTTGGTAATATACTTGGCGGGTTGTTTGGCAGCCACTAAAGTTCGATTTCTATTGGCCGACGACTGTCCTAAATGACTAATCGGCGCTAGCTGCTAATCTAAAATTTGGAAACAGAATTAGCTCCTTCCAGCCGTTTTTGACTCTTTTCTCTATTGAGTCTACTAAGTAACCTAGTGTGAAAGCCCGAAATACCATCTGCTGCTGGGCTTTTTTATGCTCACTGCAACAGGTTGGCATGGCCAATGGAGAAGAGTGCCCAAGTTGAATATTGGTAAACTTGTATAGGCAATTCTAATAAAAAACGGCCTTGCTTCATTACCGTTTTGCGTTTCAAGCAATCACGTGATAATGGCGAATGTCCTGCCTGAACTGCTGTTTCAACAGTTGTAAAGCCATCCGATATCGCGTTTTGACCGTACCCAACGGCAAACAGAGTTGAGCCGCCACCTCTTGTTTAGTGTACTCCCCATAATACACCAGTTCGACGATTTGCCGATATTTGGGCGCTAAGTTGGTCAGTATGGATTGATGCAACATGCCTTCCGAAACAGGAAGGTCGCAAGATTGATTACTGTTTTTATCCAAATACTCGTTAGCTGAATGGCGCACCTTTTGTTTTCTCAATTCATCTAGCGCTACGTTTTTAGTAATAGCTAATAGCCAGGTAAAAAGGCGTCCTTGCTGGGGATCATAACTAGGAATAGTTGACCAAATTTTGATAAACGCATCCTGAAGTAAATCTTCCGCTCGTGCCTGATCTTTTATTAATCGTAAAAGCGTACCTAAAAGTGCCGGAGAATAGGCATCGTATAGCGTAGAAAATGCTGAAGGTAGTTTAGCCTGGAGATCTCGAACCAAGTCGGATTCCGCTTGTAAAGCAGCATTCATGCAACAAAAAGTGGGCTAGTGAACGTTAGAGATTTTAAGCTTAACAAGCCAATATTTAAATTGATATGGGCCATGTGAACGAGCTTTTATAGGTTAGATGAAAATGCTGATAGTGTCAGTATTTTTTGTAAAATTTCTGCTCAATAAGGTCGATTTTGATGATCTAATAGTTCTTGTTTCGTCTTAAACAAACTAGTCTGTAGCGGATCAACCTGCACCTTTACATTGACCCTAGGTAAGCCCACATGTTAGGCCATAGATCGCGCGCTACCACCACTAATTCATGCGTTTCTGATCGCTGTCGAATAAGAGCTGTATTAAGCAAGCTACCATTTAAGATAATTTGCATGATTCCCTGAAAATAGGGGGGATTCATGTGTGGTTCCAAAGGGATGATCGACCCATACGATATCCCCGACCATAAAGGGAACTTCGACGGGGCTAAGCGTAAGTTTCATCTTGTTGAATTTGAAAATGGGAAGACCGATTTGTAAAAATCAGAGTTCATAAATCATTTAACAATGATGGCTATCATCACCTTATATGATGGCTCTCATCCCTTTACATGATGGTTGACAGGTTTATTAGCTTACGTTTGCCACGTAATAATAATGCAGCCAATTAATCGGCTATTGGCAAGTATCATCCTTGACTAATCTAGTTTGTCGAAATAGAAATCGGGTATGGTAACAGTGTGAAACCAGTAGGTTCGTAAGCGGGCGACATAGGATTGCCAGTCAATGTAGGAAAATGGCTTGCTAGTAAATGCATTAGCTCCTCGCCTAAAGGCTTCGGCACGATTTTCCTCTGTTGAGTAAGACGAAAGGATGATGATCGGTAGCAAGGGACCTTGAGGGTGGTGACGCACTAACGATAAGAAATCAAATCCACCGGGTTCGCTCTGTAAGTCCAAGTCGAGAAGTACCAGCTTAGGTCCGCGACCTTTTAAAGCATCCAGATAAGCTATCGCTTCCTTGTAATTGCTGGTGTATATAATATTGGCTTCGGAAAAAGCATTTTTGGCTGCTCGATTTAGAACATCGGCTACATTCGATTCATCATCGACAACAAGAATAGAAAAATGTTCTGCCATAGAAAGGATTGTAACCAAGTGTTACAAATGTAGGCCAATCCCGCATCCTTCCTATCTGTAATGCCGTAGGGCACTTATTTTAATCTCCTTATCCCACTATAATTAAGATCTATCGTGTAAAAGTGCATGTGGCAATCCCACATCCTCATTATCAAATCGTTAGTCAAACATTCTGGTTTATCATATGTAGTAGGGAATCATACCCTAATTAAATATGCTCTTCTTTATAACCATACTGGAACAAGGCGATTTTCGGCATTTTCACTTTGAATACGACGAACTCGAAATTGGTTTTGACGTTTTAAATAGGCTTGTTGCCAAAGGGAATGTTTTAGTCAAAGTGACCATGATCGATGGTAGTAGCGCCATCCACCTCCCAGTAGAGGCCTTTGATGGGCAATGTGGTCAATCAGCCATTAAAGCATTAGAGCACGAGTGGCGCGCCATTTTAATGAGCCCGCTCAATCGAAATAACAATAGAGATTTAGACTATCTATCCTGATTATGTCGTTGCGTCCTTTTGTTTCAATACAGAAAACCTGATGAAAAAAGTATTTTTGTAAGCCTTGATAATCAAGGTGTTGAAATATGAATAGAAGACCTCTCTCTAACGTGGCTTTTTTTAACGTATAATCTTGATGGTACGTTTATAAAACCATCCGCTTAATCAATATTGCTTGTGGCGAGTTAGTAGAATACACACTAATTTCCCCAGTAGTCATGAAAAACGCCCATGATCTCATTAATGCCAATTTTAAAAACGCTAAACTACTCATCGTTGAAGATAATAACGATCAATGGCTAATCATTCAGCAGGCCATGCGCCAATGCATGAGTGAGCTAACAGCAGAGCGCGTATCTACCCTTGAGCAAGCAATGACCTTACTCAACGACTGGCGCTATCAAGAATGGGAAATCCCCAAACTTATTTTGCTGGATCTTTACTTGCCCACTAATGCTGATGGATGGTGGTTGCTCAAGCAGATTAGAGCCATGTCTTCGTCTATTGGTAAGCTTCCGATTGTCATGCTTACCTCCTCGGTTGACCCTATCGACATTAAGGACGCCTATCGCCTGGGGGTTTCGGCTTACGTAGTTAAACCAATCGAGTTCGCTGACTGGCTAACTTGTTTTCGTGAGTTGCGCACCTACTGGTTGGAAACCGTTACGCTCCCATCAATTCAGTATGAATTTTAAGCTGTCTGCCTATAAAGCCCTTTCAGGTATGCATTTTTTCTAGCTGCTCCTCGATAGACGGATGTTCCCTTAGATCAGGCTATTATTTCAATGGTGTACTTTTCTTCTTTAAGTGATAAACGATACCAGAAACTCGACGGCGGGAAATAGGTAACTGAACTTGATCCTGCATCACTACGTAGCTGGGGGAGCTTAGGGTCGAGGCAATCAAAAGCTCAAGCACATAAACCGGATTGATCAGGGAGCGTTTATGAGGACGCAGGAAGACGGGCCATTGTTCTTCAAACCATTTCAAGGTGCGGGCCGCTACAACAACCGTCCCATTCATCAAGTGAACATGACTGTAATTTTCATCCCCGGTCAGGTATAACACGGTCTGGGGATCAAAGTAATTCACCGGCTGTTTTTTAGGTAGTCTTTTTGCCATACACACGAACTTAGTCTGCAACCTAACGAATTGTGCGTGCAAATCACATGATGAGAATTTTAATAAAATACACCTATCTCAGAGACGACATTACCCATTCGTTGCTAAACAATCAACTCCGGCAATCAGGTCAGTGTTAATCGGCTAATAAATGGCTTTCACCTGGGCGAGGATGAGTGGAAAAAGAAGTAAAGCCAAATTAAGGCAAACAACTCATTACCTGCTCTATAGCATGTTTTATTCGATATAACCCTTCCTCATCTCTATTCTGGTCAGCCGCCCGTTTATTGATCGGCTAGAATTAACCATCAATAAGCCAGAGGTTTATTTACTTACAGGCCTGAGTTTACCTATTTCCCGGCGTCGACGGGTACTGCTTCGTCAGCATCTCTCTTTTCAGAAGTTATGAGTGACCCAGAGGCCTGATCCAACACCTATCCTTCATCCTCCAGGTTCTGCTGGTCTTCAACCGCCGGAAAGAGCAAGCCCTTCAGGTACACACAAAACTCGCCTAGTTCCCTGGTAGAAGCAGTAAATAGTACTCTTTGCTGCCAAGTCGTCAACTGCGGGTATAGGTACCGGAACTCCGTCGATCGGGTCAACCTGATCATAGCCCTGACGAGCAGCAACTTAACTGAAACCAGCTTTTTGGGGCCGGAATCAATCCCTGCTCGACCTGGAGAAGCCGCTCAAAGTCACCAGCTTGTTGAGCGTATTTAGCTCCCAGGCCTGTGATAATAAGATGCTCATAGGCACGGGCATAGCTACTTAACTTATCATTATTCATTCGCTGTTCCGTTTGAGGGGAAACCGGCTAAAAGCATAGGCTAGGCCCAAACCAAATAGCTAGAAAAGATTAATTGACAAGTTTATTAAGTGATGGCAAGCCTTCTTAGAAATCCCCAAATGTTATGCTCCTTTATGTACCCCTATCAACCTTGGTAACAATGGGGTTTTCATACCCCACTTGGGGTAACAGGATAGCCAGCAGGTTCAGGCAAAACTGGCCCAATTCCTGACTGGAAGAGGTCTCCAGAATTGTTTGCTGCCAGCCGGTCAGTTGCGGCTGGAACGCCTTGTACCGGGCAGTACGGAGAAGCTCGGTTAGGGCACCGATTAACCTATTTTTTACCCTGGGAAACTTCTTGGTGCCGGTGTACCCAGTCCGCTGATCTAGAATAAGCAGTCCGAGACCCTGGGCCTGGTGGGAAAAGCTGGGGCCAAGGCTTAGGCTAATCAGCTTATAATAGGCCCCGGAAAAAACTAGTAGCTCGTCGTCTCGCATACAGGTATTCTTAGAAAGATGGTGTGTTACCCGAAAGTAGCGACCTATGTCCTTTTTATCAACTTTATGTTTTTATTTGGACAATATAGACCTATTAATTTTGCGTATTGCTCCTCTAGGCGACCAACTGGTGACATAGGAAAGCCAATGGATGGCGTTAGTTGACTTACTTATGCCTGCGTGAACAAAGAGAAAAGCCTATTAACAATCATATAGAGGGCTGATCGCCATCATTGCCAGCCAATTTGGCAATACCCAATTTTACAAAGAGATAGATGATAAATTCTAGATAAGTGGCTCAGCATATGATTATTCAGATTAGTAAGCTCAAGGGGCCAAGTCCAGACTAACTTAATTCAAAATGTACATTTCTACTGGTTTGAGCTTGTTAAAACGCACGCTTACCTTCCTGTTATTTACCACAGAAGGAAAAAAAAATACGAGCGGGATGGTGCTTAGCCACCATCTTTTATAAGATGCTCATTAAGGCCGTCGCTTTTAGCTCATCGGATCGCTTGTGTTACTCTGTACCTGTCAGTAGTACGGGTTCGCTTTGGGATGGGTTTGGAGGCTGGTTAGTTCGGGTATGTTCCGGTTTGCTTATTGAACCCGCCCGTCGCCAATCTCGAATCAATTACGCCCCTTGCCGGATCATACAGCCAGGTAGTGACTTTCTGAGTAGTAACTGCCCCTCTCAATTATGTCTGAATCAGTTGGTAAAAGGGAGCCAATCCGGTCCCTTAGTTATAAACTGCATAAATCCCACGCTTTGAGACTAAAGTCTATACTACGTCAGTCAAGTTGATCAATACAGGTGACCCCTCCTAACAAGTTAGATCCCGATGAAAGTCTCACAAATCGGTACCTCAACATTGGTTACGCTAGTAGCTGCCGCTTTAATAATTGGCTGGCTTGATCCCACCGCTGCAAAGCCTATCCTGGCCCTGCTGGGGATCATTCTACTTTTATTCTACAAATTGGACGTTTATGTAACCAACCAGCACATTAAGTTTGTGTTTGGCATTGGCCTCATTCAACGCAGCATATCCCTCGACCAAGTTGTGGGCGTAAAAGTGGTCAGAAATTCGATATGGTCGGGTTGGGGTATTCGCGTAAGTTCAGCTTTTACACTCTATACAGTATCTGGTTTGGATGCAATTGAGTTGACGCTAAAAGGAAAAGTTCGTACAATACGAATCGGTACTAACGTGCCAGAGCTACTAAGTGCTTATATCAATCAAAAACTAGACATCATCAGCCCCAATTGAGATAAGGACAGGTAATATGCTTAGCCTTCCTAGGGTTGAAGCTGGATGGCAGCTAGGGAGGTAACTTGCGTTAAAAACAATTGAGCGATGGCAATTATGTGATGGCCCAATCGGCTCTGTTCTTCTAAACACAGCTGATCATATTGTAGCTGGCGAACGGGCTCCCATTTGAACAATTCAGTTTTAGCATCATAAATGCCCATTGGAGTACCGCCTTCCCTGATAAAAACCTGTTTAAGATAGTCATTTGCTTCAAGTTGAGTTTGGCAAGCAATATGCCTGTAGGCATCTTGGTGCAAATAGAGTACTATAAATCGATTCATTTTAGATGTTGTTGAGTAAAGACGACCTGTTTACCGTAACCCAGCTTAATCTCTTTAGTTTTAGGGATTCGCCTTGAAACGATGATACTCATTTTAGCCAATCACCTGATTGAACTGTTTTAGGGCTTGCTGGGTGGTTACTGTCGGGAATAGCCCTGGAACTGAGGTCCTCGTTTAAGCGAATCACCAAGTCACAAAGTGAGACAACGGCCAACCCCAGTATTTATAAAATGATTGACCAAATGTATTTTCATTTGCCACTTCGATCCAACAGCCTCAGTATAAGGATAAGTCTGCTGAAAGTTAGTTTGTGACAATCACGACTTCCAGCAAGTAGTAGCTTACCCACTGAACAAGCCTAATCAGAGCGCGTAAAATCGCTATACTAAAACCACGCGTGGTGATTGATCATGGCCAAACAAAAACACAGGATAGCGCATTGACCAAATTAGTTCAGGACGAACTGAAAGACATTTATTAGGCCAAAAAACATTTAGTGAAGAATTTACCTAAACTGGCCAAGGAGGCTACCTTGCCTAAATTAAAAAGTGCCTTTAAGAACCATCTAAGCCAAACGGAAGGTCATGTTAGCCGACTAGAACAGGTTTTTGAGTCCATAGGCGAAACCGCCAGTGCCAAAAAATCCAGGGTATGGATGGGCTGGTGAAAGAAGCAAAAGAACTGCTGGAATACACGAAGGCAGGCAAGATGACACGAGATGTGTCCTTAATTGCTGCGGCTCAGAAGGTAGAGCATTATGAAATTGCGACCTATGGCACGCTACGCACTTTGGCGGGTATATTAGGTTTCTTCAAGGCCGTTAAATTGCTGGAAGCGACCTTAACTGAGGAAAAGCAAACTGATGAATTATTAACCCAAATTGCATAAAGTTCCGTCAATGAACTCGCGTCGGCAGAAACCGAGTAAAATTTCGTTGACTATTTAATCAGGTAGTAGCTGACAAGGTCTAACTTTTACAGGGGATCTTGTCAGTTTTCCATTTAGAGCAATTTTTACCACCATAAATTATTGGATATTTATGGCGATGCGGCTATGATTTTAAGGCTGAAAGCTGCATAAATGTAGAATCTCCATTCATTGAGTGTTTGGTAGTGTCTCTGTTTGAAATATACCTATGCCATTAAAAAAGTGCTTTTGGATTACCAAAATTGGATCAACTGATCATGCTACGAGATATTGAGGAACTAGCAAACAAAATTGACTTATCAGACTTATCTTCGATGATCAGATAAGATTTAAAGACTGGCTAGTCGGACGGCCCCATACCGGAAAGCTTTGACGATCAGCGTTCCGGTGACTTTGAGCCGATTCACTCCGCTCTCCAGTAATTTCCCTTACCTAGACCATTTTCCCCTTGAGTAAGAAAAAGTCAACATCAGAAACACCAGACCAACCCACTCCGGCAGAGACAATTATTGTGGGCATCGGAGCCTCCGCAGGGGGCGTTGAAGCGCTGACCCAATTTTTTAAGCAGGTAACTCCCGATTCAGGTCTAGCCTACGTAGTGATCCTACACTTATCGCCCGATTATGACTCCCAGTTGACCCAAATTCTACAAGGAGTAGCCAGCATTCCTGTCCATAAGGTGGAGCAGCGGGTGCGAGTTATCGCTGATCACGTTTATGTGGTACCGCCCAGTAAGCACCTGCAAATGGAGGATGGGTACCTGATAGTGCTTCCCAATGCCCAGATCGAAGACCGACGGGCACCGGTGGATATTTTCTTTCGAACCCTAGCCGAGTCGCACATGGAGCGGGCAATTGGGGTGATCCTCTCGGGCACGGGAGCTAACGGCTCCATGGGCCTCAAGCGAATCAAGGAGCGGGGTGGTGCAGTCTTCGTGCAGAACCCCCGCCAGGCCGATTACAACGAGATGCCCCGTCATGCCATCGCTACTGATCTGGTGGATGATATACTGCCTGTTGAGGAGATTCCAGCCCGGTTGCGGGCATACGCTCACAACTGGGTCGCCTTGTTTATAGCCGGGGGAATCCAACCTAGTTCTGATGAGCCCCAGCAAGCCTTGCGGGATGTGTTTGCTCAGCTACGCCTGCACACTGGCCACGACTTTACCAATTACAAGCGCCCCACTATGCTCAGGCGAATTGAGCGACGATTAAACGTGCACAATCTGCTTGATCTGCCCACCTATGTCACCTTTCTGCGAGCGCATCCCGAAGAAGTCCAGGCTCTACTAAAAGATTTGTTGATCTCGGTTACCAATTTTTTTCGCGACAGACCCGTATTTACTACTCTGGAGCTGCAGTTAATGCCTTTATTAACTCATGCCAAAACCCAAGACGACACTTTGCGTATCTGGGTGGCTGGTTGTGCCACGGGCGAAGAAGCCTATTCTATTGCGATACTTTGCGCTGAACGGACTCTGGATGTAGTCGATGCCCCAACGGTACAGATCTTCGCCACCGACCTGGATGAGACGGCACTAGCAACCGCCCGCGAAGGGCTCTATACCCTCAATGATGCCGCCGACATATCGCCCGAACGACTTCGTCGCTTTTTTACCAAGGAAGGGGAGGTGTATCGCGTTCGCCCCGAGATTCGGGATATGGTATTATTTGCCCACCATAATGTGCTTAAAGATCCGCCATTTTCCCGACTAAATCTGGTGAGCTGCCGAAATTTGCTCATTTACTTTAATCAGACGGCCCAGCAGCGGGCGCTAGAGACGTTTCACTTTGCCCTTAATCCTGGGGGCTATCTGCTGTTGGGTCTTGCCGAAACCACCGAAGGAAAAGGGGATCTGTATGCCCCCCTCAACCGGGAGCATCACCTGTTCCAGAGTCGATCTGTGGTCAACCGCGCTTACCCCGTACCCGAGATTAGCGCTGGGATAGGCGCCATCCAAAAACGGGTGCCGGGAGTCAGCCAGGCCAATGAAAGTCCGGCGCACGGACGGCTGAGTTATGGCGAGCTGCATTACCAGCTTCTTGAGCAGTATGGTCCCCCCTCGATTCTGGTTAATGAGACTTTCGACATCCTCCACGTGTCTGAGCGGGCGGGACGATACCTGCAGATTGGCGGGGGCGAGCCGTCCAAAAATCTACTTCAACTCATCCAGCCCGACCTGCGGCTGGAACTTCGAGCGGCCTTTTACCAGGCCGTTCAACAGCGAACCCCTGTGGTGGTACCTTTCCTCTCAGTACGCTTAGCAGATCAGCCTCATCTTATTACCCTCCATGTTCGTCCCGTATTAGGTGAGGGGAACCCCGCCCGCGGGTTTATGTTGGTTCTTTTTGAGCCAACCCTTGAAGAAGCGGTCGAGCCAACCCGTGAGCGCCCTGCGGTTGAGCCCATGGTCCATCAGCTAGAAGAAGAATTGATTCGAGTTAAGGCGCAGTTAAAGCTGGCCAACGAGCAGCATGAACTGCAAGCGGAGGAATTGAAAGCGGCCAACGAAGAGTTACAGGCTATTAATGAAGAATTGCGCTCATCGGCCGAAGAGTTGGAGACCAGTAAGGAAGAACTCCAGTCAATCAACGAAGAACTCACTACGATCAACCAGGAATTAAAAATAAAAGTAGAGGAGCTATTGCTGGCTAGCAACAATCTGCAGAACCTGATTAATGCCACTGACATTGCTACCCTATTTCTGGATCGGAGTCTACGAGTCAACCTGTTTACGCCAGCGACACGGACTATTTTTAATTTGATCGCCACCGATGTAGGGCGGCCTCTAAGTGATATTACTGGTCGACTTGACTATACGCAGTGGCAAGCCGATGCCGAATCAGTACTGGCTACACTCCAACCCATCGAGCGAGAGGTAGGTACCACGGACGGGCGCATGTTTATGGGGCGCATGATACCTTACCGCACGGCTGACGACCGAATCAACGGCCTAGTGCTGACCTTTGTTGATATCACCCAGCGTAAGAAGTCTGAAGAAGCTAACTATTTTCTGGCCTCAATTGTCGAATCATCGCAGGACTCAATAATAACAACCAATTTTAGAGGTCTGATCACCAGTTGGAACCAAGCTGCTGAAGCGCTTTACGGTTACCCGGCACAGGAAGTCATCGGCCAACCGCTGACCCTGCTGTCTCTACCTCAAGATCTGGCCCATATACTAAACAATACAGAGAAAATAAAACAGGCTCAGCAGGTTGAAACCTATGAAACCGTCCAGATCACCAAAGCCGGGCAGATCTTGAACCTGGAAGTGGCGCTCTCGCCCGTAAAGGATGCTTTCGGGCAGGTCATCGGTGTCTCTACAGTGGCCCGGGATATTACCCGACGTAAGGCTACCGAAGAAATCCTGCGGGAGTCGGATCGACGAAAAGACGAATTTTTGGCTATGCTCGCCCATGAATTGCGTAATCCACTGGCCCCCATTCGTCATGCGTTGCAACTGCTGACGCTAAATGCAGAACAAAATGAGCCGATGCGTTCAGTTCTCGACTTGATGAGTCGCCAGGCAGATCATCTGGTTCGGCTGGTGGATGACTTACTGGATGTGAGCCGCATCAATCAGGGAAAAATTGTGCTGCAGCCAGCGCTGCTGGATATGGGAACACTAGTGGCTCAGGCTGTCGATAGTGTACAGTCTCTCTATGAGTCCCTTTCCCGTGAGTTATCGGTTTCTTTGCCAACCGAACCCTTGCATATAATTGGCGATGCCACTCGCTTGACACAAGTGATCACCAATCTACTCACCAATGGTGCCCGGTACACACTGGAAGGGGGCCAGGTTTGGGTTGATCTGGATTTAGTCAACAACCAAGTCCGCTTACGAGTGCGTGATAATGGCATTGGCCTGGCAGCTGACCAGCAGGAACGGATCTTCGAATTGTTTGCGCAGGTCGACAATTCCCTAGCTCGTTCTAAGGGTGGATTGGGTCTGGGACTGACGCTCGTCAAACGCCTGGTTGAGCTGCACGGTGGGCGAGTGGAGGTTCGAAGTGAGGGGTTGGGTAAAGGGAGTGAGTTCCTGGTTTACCTTCCTGGTTCAACGGGTTCTAGTCAAGGGCTGCCACTTACCCCTGAACAGAGCCTGTTAAGCACACCTGGTCGTCGGATTTTAGTGGTCGATGATAATCCTGATGCGGCTGATACCTTCGCCTTGCTATTGGAGATGAGTGGTTACCAAGTCGATGTTCGCTATAATGGCCAGCAAGCGTTGGAAGCGGCTGAGCATCTACAGCCCGAGGTGATCTTGCTCGATATTGGCATGTCTGGTCTAGACGGCTATGAAACGGCCCGCCTGATTCGTCAGCAACCTTGGGGTCGTGATCTGATTTTAATTGCCTTGACGGGTTATGGGCAAGCTGACGACAAACGCCGGAGTCGGGAAGCTGGTTTTACTGGACACCTGGTCAAGCCCGTTGGGCTGGAAGCGGTAACTGAGTTACTGGATTCGTTGTTGTCACTCTGAGAGTTGGATTGGTTGTGCTTATTAGCAGGTAACTAACTTTCATTCTATGGCTCGTGGTTCGGTTCAAACTGGCTATCCATTAGTTACGATCAGTTCTATTCTCTACCGTATCGATGTGGCAACCATCCAAGCCTCCTGTTAGTACATGTTATTTACATGCTACTAAATAAATTGATTTATTCCGTGTAATTATGAGATAATATTAGGAAAATAAACTTTATTGGTTAACCTTTAATGGGTCAATTCATCATTCTACTCGACTAGGTTGCCGATGAAACAGAAGCAAGCGCCCTTTTCTTTAGACTCGGCGGATGAAGAAAATTACAGGAAAATTCTGACGGAGTGGCTCCAGGCGATTGAGCAACTGGGTCACGGCTACCAGCAGGTAGATCTATTGTTAGCTGTGCGCTATTCGCCCATTTTTTCGTCGTCCCAACCAGTTCGACTCCAGTTAAGTCCCCAAATAGAATCTGATTTAAAGCAACTCCAACGAGAAGCTTGTGTGCTTCTAGACGAATTAAGTGCCCATATCCAAGGGCCAGATTATTCTCCTACTGTGCCACTTACGATTGGCCAACTTCGCCAACATACGGCGCTTCTAAATGATTGGAACCAGCGCATTCAAGCTACCCTCTGCCTCATCACGCCGTCCTACTCAGCGAACCGATGTGACCTTAATTAAAGCGCATCAATTCCATGGAAAAAACCACGAATACGTTTGAAACGCTGCTAGATAAGTATTTATTTAGGGTAGCTTCTGCCGTCATTGATCAGTTCGACTCCGCTCATCAGGACAAACTCATTCACTTGATGTTGACCTGCAATAAAAGCCGTATCGTTTCGCCCCCCCTGACGGCCGAGTTTGAACACCAGCAGACTACTAAGCACGCTAAGAAAATAAGGAACCAATCGGTTGAGGATAGCCTACGGGCGCAATGGCAGTCGGCTGTGAGCCTTCCCGGTAGGGGTTATGTAGCTTATCAACAGCGTCAGCTCGTTATTTATCAGACCCATATTGATTTAATGCTGCACTATATTGCACATCTGGGAAAACTACTTGAGCAGGCAACAGGAAAAGAAGAGGCTCAACCTAGTGAGTTGATCCGACTAATCCAGTATCAAACCCTTCAGGATCGGTACATTGTTAAGGTGGCCAAGTTGCGAGCCGAACAACAAAAAGTAGATGTCCAATTGAATTTATATTATGAATCTATTGCCCTAGAAACTGGTACTTCTCCAATTTAGCATCTATAGATTCTTTGGTTCCTATCGATTGTAATGTATTGATAAGCAGATTAAATAGAGTTAGTAAAATCTGTAAAATCCTCTTCGTTAATCTGGCTATTAGCCGTACCGCAAAGGCGGATATGTTCAGTCTCAAACTTTGAAGTTAACTAATAGTTGGTTTAGTAAGTGAGTGGCAACGTTCACGTTCCGCTGTAGCATGTCCACGTATTTTGCCCGATCATCGGTTTTGAGCGGTTTTTGTAACAAGCTTGCTGCTGTGGAGAGAATGCCGAAGGTACTGCGCAGATCATGTGCAGCCTTCAGCAGATGGTCAACGTGCTGGATAGCTAATTGGGGGTGGGTATCCAGCGTTTGTTGATGCATTTGTGGCTGCTGTTCTGCTCTGGTTTGCTGCAATTCATTAGCATACCAGATATAGGCGCTATTGACCTGCTGCGACAGTTGGAACAGTTGACTATATACTTGGGTGATTACCCGGGGCTGCGTTTGGGGATAGAGTTCAAGGAACTGCTGGAACTGTTCATTCAAGACGTCATAGAAATTAGCTACGGCTATAACCCATTCTGACAGGGAGTAGCCATCCTGCCAGTGATGAAGTTGACTGGCTCGTTCACTCAGATTTCTTGTCTGGAATCCGCCCATTATATGCTGGATGAAGCGGGAGAGTAGAACCCGTATTGCTTCCGTAAATTCCTTGCGGGAAAGACGGTTAAAAAAGAGAAGCGCTTCATCTTGTAAGCATTTCATTCGCCACCGCTCTACGATTGTCTCCTGTTGTACTGATAAATGGTTGGCCAACAGTCTAAGTTGCGTTTTGTCGTCTTCGGTTAGGGAACCCATAAGTTGGTCAGATTAATCAATGAGTCATTTAGGTATATGGATATTTGTTCATGTACAACGCAAAAGTTCCTCCAGGAGAAAGCCTTGTACAAAACGTATCTATTAGACGCTTTATAGCTACTCGCGGCCTCAATTCTATATATAACCTGATATATCAGTCCTCCACATATCCAGCGCCTGCTAGTCAATAACACTGACCAGCCCAACCAATGTAAGCTTTCTATCAACAGGTATAGTCCAGTGTGTAGTACTGGCTAACCCTACTCAACTATTATGTGTCACTAGTCTGATTTTGATGCGCTAACGGCTGGATTTTCGTCGTAAATAAACTAGTCTGGAGGGGAATAAGCTGAACGTTTAATTGTAAACCTAGTTCTTCTGTCTTAGTATTGGTAATGAGTCAATTAGGTTTCGTGCTTGGAGGAACCCCTAATCGTTTCAGGAGTTGGTAATGAGAAACCAACGCAGACTGAAAAGTTAGGTTCTCTATATATGGCAGGCCAAATTCACTAGCTGTCTGTTTGACGATAGGCGCAATAGCCGGATAGTGAATGTGACATATTTTGGGAAACAAATGGTGTTCAATCTGTCGGTTTAGGCCACCGCAAAAAAAGGTAACCAACCGGCTTTGTGGCGCGAAATTGGCCGTCGTTTGTAATTGGTGAATGGCCCAGGATTCATCAATGGTACCTTTTGAAGTCGGTATCGGAAAAGAGGTTCCTTCTACAATGTGGGCCAGTTGAAAGACCAGCCCTAATGCTAGTCCTTCCGTTAGGTGCATAGCCATGAAACCTATTAGAACTTGCCACCAGGAAATGTCAAGCACAACGATTGGTAACACCAGGAAAAATACATAATAAGCTGCTTTGTAAACAAACAAGCTAATATACTCCGTTTGGGGGTGGTGTTTGTTGTCAAGCGGGCCAATCTTCGCCTGAAAAAATTTAACGTAATCCTTACGAAATACCCAGGACAGGGAAGCAAGTCCGTAGAGGAAAAAGGCATAAATATGCTGAAAGCGTTGCCATGGTCGGTGCGGTTCATCCTTATGCAGCCGAACTAAACCCGGTGCCAGTTCAATATCTTCGTCATGTCCGGCAATATTGGTATATGTATGATGAACGACATTATGTGTTAGCTTCCATAGGTACGGGTTAGCTCCTAATAGATAAAAACTTTTACTAAGCAGCTGGTTGATCCAGCCCTTATTGGAGAACGCGCCATGAATGGCATCGTGGGATACGTTGAAGCCTACTCCGGCGGCACAAAGTCCCAGTAGCAGCGCCAAACCAAGCATCGCAAGTCCACTAAATTGATTAGACAGGATCAATCCATACAGCAGGCAATACGTGAGCAGAAAAAAAAAGGCTTTTTGCCACATGGCCCGGTTGGCGTGGGGAGACAGATTCCGTTGGGCAAAGTACTTATCGACCCGACTTCGGGCGGTGGCAAAGAATAGAGACTGCTGAACAGGACTGAATTTAAGCGCTGTTTTCGGTTGAGTAGCGACATGAATCATAGTGACAAAATTGCCCGGTTAAACCGATGCAACCAATGAGCTAAACCAGGCAAAGAAAGATAAATAATAGCCTGACTTCTGACGAATGTCACCCGAGGAGTTGACAATGGATGGACTGACTTGAGTCAGGCAGTGTAAGCAAACTTTAGATGGGTTTAGGTAAAAAAGCCTCTGAACCAGGTCCTCAACTCTTCGTCTTTATTCTAGTCAACAAGCCCTCTGTTGGCAGACCTTCTGTGTAAGCCAATCCGATTAGCCAGGTTAGAACATGTTTTTTAGCCGGCCAGGGTGGGTTAGGTTGCTGCCACGCTTTTGTCATTGTGCGCATCAGGATCGTTTCGGATCTTGAGGCCGATAGATTAGCTAACTTAATAAGGCCCCATAGCTTGGGCGCGTACTGATCATAAAAGAGTCTAAAGCCCTGAAGGTCCTTAATCGTTGGTTTGGGCGGATATAGATTCATGACTACCTTACATAGATGCCACAAAGATCGCCGAACTGGGTCGTAGCAACTAGGATAATGAGTAGACTCGACGAAGATAAAAGACAGGCCCAGGGATGATGACCATCAGATTCGGACATGCGTACTGTTAGGTATTCAGCGTTTTAAAGTAACCAGTTTGTCCATATCGAGTAGGGTGATCTGGCTGCCATTGATCTCGATCAACCCTTCAGTCCGTAAATCACCCAAAATACGAATGACTGTTTCGGTGGAGGCTCCTACTAGATCTGCCCAGTTCTCGCGCGACAAGCTCATTGGTAGGGACTGGTTATGGGGCCTATCACCGGTCGCGTAGCCTTCTGAGAACCGGGCATCGGGTTGGGAATAAAAGGTTCGCTCAACCAGCAGCAAGGCTTCGGCCATCCGTTTACGAACCGACTGATAGGCTCCCTTTAAGAGTTTATCCTGTAAGTTAGCGACTTCGCTGGCCAGCATCTGGCTAAACTGATTCGCCACGACTGGCTGATGATCAATCAGGGATTTAATGTCGATGGATGGAATAGTACAGACCAACGAATCCTCCAACAGTTCGGCCGTATCGGTGTAAGGCCCCTGAGTTAATAGGGCCTGGTAACCCACAAAATCTCCCGAGCCAATTAACCCCGTGATGAATTGATTGCCGGCCGCATCGACTTTAACCAGTTTGCCTTTCCCCTGGCTTATAAAATACACGACCGTCGGCCAGCTTCCAGCTATATACAGGCGGTGCTTTCGGTTATATTGCGTGGTTGGGTACTGATCACATAGGGAATAACGGGCGTTGTTCTCCTCCAGAATAGCTTGTCGCAGCTTCGTCAGGCGGTCGGGGTTCGCGGTCGGATCGGCTGATATAACGGGTCCTTTTTTTAGTCGGAGTTCTACCGCGCCCAGCAGGCTTATATCATCGAAAGGCTTAGTTAGGTAGTCGTCTGCCCCCAAGTTCATACCCACTCGAAAATCAGCGGCTTCAGCTAATGCCGTTAGAAAAATAAACGGAACCGTGGCTAAGTCGGGATCTTTGCGAAGGATATGGAGCACGCCGTATCCATCCAGGTCAGGCATCCGGATATCGCACAGGATTAGATCTGGTCTGGTTTGGCGGGCTTGTTCGATGCCTTCTTTGCCATTGGCCGCTTGTACCACCTGGTAAGGAGCCAGCTGGAGAATTTCAGCAATATTGGCCCGCATGGTCGGCGTATCTTCGATGACTAGAATGGTTTTCATGGGAGAGGAGGGGAAAGTGGAAGTTGAACGGTAAAAACTGTTCCTACATCAAGTTTGCTGAAGGTGATCCGTCCGCCCAGCAAATCGACGCAGCGTTTAACTGCGTATAAACCCAGACCTATCCCGTCGACGTGATTGACATTGCGAGCTCGGAAAAAATTTATAAATAGCTTGTCTTTATCCGCATCGGGAATGCCAATGCCTTCGTCCTTGACCGCTAGGCTCAGTTGATTGTCCTTAACGCTTGTAGTAAGCTCAATTTGTTTGTTATCCGACGAGTATTTACTAGCGTTGCTCAGCAGATTAATTAGGACTTGTTTAAGTAATTGTCCGTCGAGCGACATAGTTGGCGCGCCTGATTGATGGGAATAGATAATGCGCTGATCAGGTTTGATCATGGACCGCATATGGTCGACGACTTCCTGGCAAAAGGTGATGATATTCATTGGGTGCGGGTTGGTACGTTGGCTTGACTGTTCTAGCTGACTCAAGGAGAGAAAATTCGTTAACAAGCCAGTCAGGCTTTGCACGGCCAGTTTAATGTGCTGCACATGGCGTTCCCGTTTTTCTCCATCATCTGGCCCGTTATAACGTCCGATCAGGGAAGCCGAGGAGAGAATCAAACCCATAGGCGTACGAAATTCATGGGAGGCCAGGGTGATAAAGTTTGACTTTAGCTCATTAAGCTGTCGCTCCCGGATGAGTAACTGCTCCGTTTTCTGGCGGGCAATTACCCGTTCCGTGACGTCGGTACACACCACTAAGATGCGATCAAGGTTCCCCTTTGCGTTGATCAGAGGTTCATATACAAAATCAAAATAGCTTGTACTGAGCTGGCTGTTGCGCAGAAGTTGCGTGGGAACTTCTCTGCCTTCATAGGTTTGTTTTGTCCGGCACACACCCTCTAATAGGGTTTCAAATCCCTGACCAGCTAATTCGGGTACTGCCTCAAGCAGCGGCTTCCCGATGAGTTGGTCCCCAGTTCGACTCGTGATAGCGCAGAAGAGTAGATTGGCCAGTTCAAAACGAAAATCCGGCCCTTCACCAAGAATGGCTATGGCTACGGGTGCCCGTTCAAATAGAGTTTGGAGCCGGGTAGCGTTTTCGGCCATAAGCTGTCGTTCTTCCCTAGCTTTGGTTACCTCCGTGGCCACGACCATAATGCGGTCAACATCCCCCCCTGGACTGCGGAGGGGCTCATAAACAAAGTCGAAGTAGACCGTTTTCAACTGCCCATTACGGTAAAGTAGCGCGGGCTGATCGGTCCCCGTAACTGCTACGCCGGTCTGGCGCACGGTATTCAGCATGGCCTCGAAACCCTGCCCTTTGGATTCAGGAGAGGCCACAAACAGGGGCTTTCCCAATAGTTCGTCCGGGGTATGATTCCAGAGTTGACACAACACTGGATTAGCTCTTTCTATAATATAGTCTGGTCCGTACCAAATACCCACACCCAAGGGTGTTTGCCGGAACATAGCGTCTAACACCCGCTCATTGGTCTCAATCTGCTGACGGGCTCGTACCATCGTGGTGATGTCGGTGAGAATAACGACAACCCCTGTAATGGTCTCTATACCAGTGGACTGATCGGTTGTCCGACGCGGCTGATAAATCTTGTCTACATAAATCGTTTCTTGCTGGCCGCTTCGAATTAGCACCACGGGCATTTCACGATTCACATAGGGTACCCCACTCTTTAGCACCTGCATGACTACCTCCTGGATGCCTTGTTCACCCAGCTCAGGCATCGCATCCAGCAGTGGTTTGCCAATTAAACAATCGGAGAGTCGGCCTACTAGGTCGCAATAGAATGGATTGGCCATTTCAAGGATAAAATTGGGTGCTGGTCCAATGATAGCTATCCCAACGGAGGCTTGCTCAAATAAAGTAGCCAGATTTCGTTCGTGTTCCCGCCCGGCCCAAATCAGCTCCCCTTTTTGCCGCTCAGCCAATTTGGTGTCGGTTGTCTCAGTAACCAGGCAAAAAACGCCCCCGATGCCGCCTGTTTCGTTATAAATCGGGCTATGAGAAAAACTAAAATAGGCTGTCTGGAGAACGCCGTCTCGATTGATCATCAACCGTTGATTAGTTGACCCTTTGGTCTGGCCCCCAGTGCATATGGCATTCAGCGTAGGGCCCAGGGTAGCCCATAATTCTGGCCATACAGCCTGGGCTTTACTTCCCAGCGCCTGAGGGTGTTTTTCGCCCAGTATGAGTCGGTAGGCGTCATTGTAGAGCATAATCAGGTCATCTCCCCAGCAGATTAGAATCGGGGAAGGCATGTTCAGGCATATACCTAAGGTTGACTGTAGGCTCTGGGGCCATTGCTCGGGTGAACCAAGATTGGTATTGGACCAGTCTTGGGTACGAATACGTTCACCCAGCTCTCCGCCCCCAGCCAGAAAGGCAGGCGTAGTGGATTTTTTTGCTCCCATTGTCCTTCATTAATCAGCTTACCAACTAGGCCAGGGGCCACACCTTTTCTTAAATTCGTCACCTAGTGACCCTATGTAAACATACACAAATCCACATATAATTGGTTTGAGTAATTATCGATTGATTACTCGGTTGCTGAAGCTAAAAACAGCTACGAATCGTCCGGGCAATCTGATCCAGGCCTGAATAGGAGACCGGCTTTTCCAGATAACGGCTGGCACCGGCCTTGTACGCAGTCACTATTTGTGCCGGTTGGGCGTCAGTAGAAAGGATGACCGCTGGAATGTGTCGAAGTAACGGATTAGCCTTTAAGGCCGTCAGGGTCTCCAGGCCGTTTAGTTTGGGCATATTCATATCCAGAAGGATTACCTGAATCGGTTGGGCTTTGGGGACCCGACTCCAGTTACCCAGCAACTCCAATAGTTCAGCCCCGTCGATGGCTTCAACAATAGTCACTGAGGGATAGACGTGCTGGAGGGACTGGCGCATAAAATATCGGTCATCAGCATCGTCGTCGGCCATATAGATCACGATGTTTGCTTCGTTCATCAGGAAAGCTCATTATGCGGTAAAGGAACGTCAGCCAAAGTTGGTTAAGCGCGAATGGATTACCTATGACGATGGATAGGTACGGACATGATTGTTTAAGGCCTAGTAACTAATGTTGGTGATGGGGACGATTTGGGTAAGTGTCATATTGCAAATAGATGATTGCCAGAAACAACTGGTGCCTGGCCTTGTATCTGGTCCGAAAATTATTCAGACGTTTAACTGAACAGTGGCCAGAGAGGAGAGAAGTGTCCCAAAATAGCCTTTTTCGCGTTCAATAAAAGCGCTCACTTTACTGATGCAGCGCTTTGTATTTGTCGTAGCTTTTCTAGGCGATTGCTGCCAATTCCTCAGAATGGGCTATGAGCTTAATCGCTTATCATTTCATCATAGCGACAGCGTGGCCCTCTTTTTACTTTCAGCTGAAAATGTACAATTATAAGAAAGCGATAAATTGATCGAGTAATCAGATGGCTGTTTAGGCTAGACTCCGATGCTTTTGCTCCATCAGGGTTGCCCATCGCCATGTTATCATCACGAGTTGACGTCGTGTCGGCCGGAACGGGTATAGAAGGTTGCTTACATTGGTCGAGTGAAATGACCAGCATCAGCCCAATAAAGAGACGGGAGAAATGACGCATCCTCAGCTATTAGATTTGATTGGAGCCATTGACGCTCGTTAAAGCAAAAAGACGGTTTGTGTAAACCAGAGTGTAAACCAACAAAAAAGCAGCTACGATTTTTAACGTAACTGCTTGATTATTAAGTGACCCCGGACAGGTTCGAACTGTCGACCCATTGATTAAGAGTCAATTGCTCTACCAGCTGAGCTACGGAGTCAAATTCGTGATGGAATAACTATAGGCGTTAGGTGAAAAGTTTCACCGCCTGGTAAAAAGAACGCTATTCATTTTCGTGCTTCTTGACCAATTGTACGACTTTCCCGTTCTCAACAAGTTTGGTTTTGAGAATAGTCTGTTTCGGAATCGCAAATAGTAACATCGGCTGACTCGTGAATGACTGTGGATTATGCGTTAATGTAGTATCAGCTATACGAATGTATCGAACAGTTAAAATGGAATCCTGTACAAATACTTTGCTAACAGAAAGCTTTGGGGGCTTGTTCGTTGGCGAAAGGGCAACCCCTATTACCATTTCTTTCGCGAAATTTATTACATCGGGTCGTTTATTCGTGGCGGCTGGTTTAACTACCTGATCAAATGTTTCGGCCTGCTCGAATACAAATAAAGTAGGCTTTCCTTTGTTGATAGGAGCATCGTTACTCAGAAAATAGCCATTGAGTAAACGGTACGTTAAATTAACCTGAGCAAGCGTAACTAAACTTAAAATCAAGCTAATTGTAAAGAAGACAGATACGCGTATACGACGATTAACAGAAGAAAAAAGAGACATAATCAAACATAAACTATATAGAAATACGATTCTTTAGTAACGTCTGATTGTTGAATTCGGTACGTATATGAACAGAAAAAGATAAGTACCTAATTGACTATAATGAGGCTCTTATACGATTTATAGCCAGATTAACTTTAGAAAGTGTCTTGGTCGATGATCAAACGGAGTTGGTTTGAATCGTTTTTTGCGAGGTAGGTACCGATAATACGTTGAGCCAACTCGAAGTGTAGTTTCTCTAGATAGAGTGCTGGGAATGAGATCATCTTCCAGGGTATGTAAGCTTCCTTGAGTATGACTGGCAATGGTATAATAATCAGACTGAAAGGCCAATGTTGTGTCGCTGCCTGTGGTTCCGCAAAGCACGACATGAACAGGCTTATGAAGCTTATTGAGCAATGCCATATCTTTAACGGTGCTGATGTTGTCGGCCATCAGAATTAGATGTTTCGCTTCTGGGAATGTTTGCTGAGCAACCAGTAGTGCTTCTACATCATTTTCGGCATCATCGTCATTATGAAGCGTATTGCGGGCAGCATCCACCATAATCGGTAAGGCATTTGCTAAGTTAAGGTCGCTAGTGACAAACATGCGACCTGCTGGTCCACCGGCTCGGGTTTGTTGACCCAGGCTATCGCAATCTGTAAAAAATACTATGCCTTTAATAGTTGGATTACGTGCATTTTTTCTGAACCAGGCAAACAATTGTGTACTGTAAGGATACATGCTTGTAGTAAGGTCGCAGATGATTACCGCATCGGGCCACGAGCGTAGATTGCGAGCCAATGTTTGGTAAGAGGTTGAATCCGAACCAAAATCGCCGGTTAGCATTTGTTGCTTTATAGTCGTTTCTTCTGGGCTAAACGCAACACGTTGAGATTGCTGAAGTTGTTCGGTTAGATAGGTTGGCAAGAGCTGTAGCTCATTACGAATAGATAGTAAAGCAAGTGAGGATATTGCGGCTGGCTCAGTTGCCTGAACTGAACGAAATGGGTTAGCCTCCGATACTATTGACAATGGTTTAGACTTACCCAGATTGTTCAGTAAGCGACCGGATATTGGTGAATTAGTCTTCTTTATAGAATCAGTATGATCTGTAGATTCTATCTTGCTAATCAGCCTATTTGCGTACACCACTTTATCGTCCTGTTGACGAACGGCAAACCAACTGAGGAAGCCCAGCAACAATAGCCCCACACCTCCCCAGGCTCCCCGGCGCTTCCACCGACGGCGACGTAGGGTACGCTGCAGTTGCACCCAATCGGTCGGATTATAGTCGGGGCGATAGGTATCCATTGACTGACGTACCCAGTCATGGAGTGGTTTATCGACTTGCTCGCTCATGATTAGTGGGAAGTTGGGAGGTCAGGGCTTGTCGTAATAATCGGTTTGCTTCAGATAGGTGCGCACGCGATGTACTTTCGGCGATGCCGAGTTGGTCAGCAATTTCGCGGTGTGCATAACCTTCCAGTACATACAAGCTGAAAACCATACGGTATGGAACGGGTAATTGATGCAACACAGTCAGAATATGCTCCACCGAAAGTTGTGCAAAAATAGCTTCGTCATTCAGGTATGGTTCTTCAAGGCTATACTCAACAGATTCAGTTGACGTTTCCAGGGCCCGCTTCCGGTTTCGGCGGTAATAGTCAATAGCGGTATTGACCATAATTCGCCGTAGCCACGGTACGACAACTGCTTCATTTTTGAGTTCATCCATATGTCGAAATGCTTTCAGAAAACCATCATTGAGCATTTCACGGGCGTCTTCGCGATCGCTGGCATAAGCCAGACATACAGACAGGGCATAGCTGTAGAAGCGTTCATAAAACGCTTGCATCGCAGCCTCCCTACCCCGGCGGCAATCTTTGAGAATATCAGTTAATGGGCGTTCTGTCAAGTTGAAAGAACCGTTGAGTATGAATTACTGGCAACCTGAATCCCTAGACGTATACTGCCCAATCCGACAACTGCTTTGTGGATTAGCTGCGACTACAAACTCAATCAGCCGATGAATACACTGATTACAAACGCATCTAAAAAATGGAGAATTGTTTTCATAATGCTTTAAGTTGTTACCAAAGACAATCTCTTTTCCTGACTGGCTGTAAAGTCATAGACGAACAATGCGTAGAAAACGCTGGCGGGAAATGTATTTTTTTGAATGCGATCCTTATAAATAGAAAATCGGGTTAGTTTGAATAAGCTAACCCGATCTTGAAGGAAAATATAGCCTCGACGTTAGTTCTGAGCAGCTGTTGAGCTAATTGGGTTGTGGATATTCATTCCGGCTACATTAAAGCAGGAATTTTGATTATCACTTTTACACTCAAATAAATCGAAAGATTCAACCCCCTTATCCAACCGCTCGAAGTAAAGAATGAAAGGAACTTTCTCATCATTCTTGATCTCGCGGGACTCGGGTGTCATGGGAATGCCTTCTGTTTTAATGAGGGCATAGGTCTTTTTCCCATCCGACGAAGCCAGCACCGCTTTTGGATTAAATGATATGCTACTAGTGCCGAAATAATTGTTGTCTCGTCCGTTTCGATCTTTGCCAAATGTTAGGTATAAAACCGTGTAGCTGGCTGTCAATTTAATATCAGTTACCCGGATATCGGGGTCTTGTGAGTGGCCGAGCCCCCCTTGTGGATCAGGATAAAGACGTGGCTGCACAGCCGCCAATGGCTGATAAGGCTGATAGTATTCAGCACCATCGGCTGGGGCATTAATTGCCGATGGCCGGTTCGATACACAAGCAGAAACAAGCAGGAGAAGGGCGTAGAAGGCTTTCATACAGGTAAATTACTGGCTTTCGACCTAATAACCAAGAACTCACTTCATCTGTTTTTCGACTGATTCAACCGATAGTGCATCCCAAATTCGATCATATACATCAATGGCCGACAGGGACTTACCTACATTTTTGCTACTGACAAATACTGGATGGTGTTCGGGGGCAGTGCCAATGCGTCCGTGTGATCCCTTGACGAGTGTAGCATCCAACGAAATTACATTCATCAGATAGCGGAAGCCCAATAACTTGCGACCTAGTTTATAGCCTGCTTTGAGTTTGATGAGTGGATTAGTCTGATCCATAAACATCTCTACTGGGTCGTAGCCGGGCTTTTGGTGAATAGCTACCAACCGGGCATAATCCGGAGCGCGGGCATCATCGAGCCAATAGTAGTATGTAAACCAGCTTTCAGCGTCAGCTACCACAACAAGGTCGCCAGAGCGTTCGTGGTCGATGTGGTATTTCTTCTGTTGCTCTTTATCCAGAACCAGTTCAATTCCCGGCGTCTTCTCCAACAATGATCGAACCTTATCGAAAACCGACGGGTCGTTGATATACACATGAGCAATCTGGTGATCGGGTGTGGCGAAAGCGGGGGAGGCTCCACCATCGAACATTTCCAGACCGCGCTCTTCCCGATACCGGATCATACCCGCTTCGCGTAGAATTCGGTTGATGTGAATCGGCTTGCTCACGTTCGTAATCCCGTATTCTGATAGTACGATTACTTCGGCGTTTTGCTGTTCATAATACTGGATCAGATCACGGCAAACGTCGTCGATCTCGCGCAGGTCATTCGCAATTTTCGAAAAATCCTGCCCCAACTTTTGCAGACAATAATCCAGATGCGGCAGGTAAATAAGCGTCAGCGTTGGGTTATGCCACTTATCGACAAGCATAGACGCATCGGCAATCCAGCGCGACGATTTGATCGTTGTAGCAGGCCCCCAGAACTGGAACAACGGGAACGTACCAAGCTCTTTCTGAAGTCTATCGCGAAGATCACCAGGATGAGTATAGCAATCGGGAATTTTCAGACCATCTGACGGGTATTGGGGTCTAGGTGTGGCAGAAAAATCGGCAGTAGAATACATATTGTACCACCAGAACATCTTGGAAACGGTGAAATTTGGGTCCAGTTTTTTTGCGCGTTCCCAGATTTTTTCACCTGCAACCAGCTTGTTCGACTGCTTCCAGAACTTCACTTCCGAATCGGTACGATCATACCAGCCATTGCCAACAATGCCCGTTTCGCTCGGCCACTTCCCGGTCACATAGGTAGACTGCACCGATGTGGTTAGTGCCGGAAGCATAGGATCGATGGTAGCCTGGTGTTTATTGGCAAACCATTGTTTAAGAAAGGGCGTGTGTTCGCCAATCAGCGAATACGACAGGCCAACAACATCAATGACGACAGTTTTTTTCATAAAAAGAGGTTTAGTTTAACCGCAAAGAGCGCAAAGGCTAACGCAAAGAACGCTAAGCAATTATTTTTGCGCTCTTTGCGAAACCTTCGCGCCCTTAGCGGTTAAGTTGGTTAATTTTTTAAAACCCACTTCATTTCGCGTTCAATCGAATCAACTATGTCTTTCTTTAAATCCGTTGGCAAAACATCCCAGGTATAGGTTTCTACCTCCATCTGATTCGTAAATTTGCTGGTGGCCTGTAACTTACGAATGGCAAGAATATCGTCTTGTGTCGATTTGAGCACACCGTATTCGGAAATAAATATCGGGACATGGAAATGGGCACGCCATTCCACATGGTTGTCGTCGAAGGCGGCTAGTGCATCGGGCAGATCTGCAAAACGTAACAAGTCTCCCGATCGTGTACGTGCTACTACCTGATGTAGATACGTAGGTTCATTGAACTGGGCAAATGCCTGCTTTACAGTTTCGCGCCCTTCAGGATCGTCTGGAAACTCAGCTTTCAGTGCGGCACTGATCTGTACTTTACCAACGCGCAGTCCATATTCTTTCAATTTGGCGAGTACTTCGGCTGGTTCTTCGTAACCAATCGCAAAATGACACACATCGTAACACAGTCGAACGTGTTCGCAGATTGCGTTTTCGGCCTGCTCGTCGGTCAGCCCAAACTGTTCACTGATTTGCTCTATGCCCATCGGGAGCAAGTAGTCTGTAAACCAGGCAATGAACTCATCGGTTGTTTCTAGTAAGCCGTCGGGTTCAGGTTCCAGATCAAGATGCATCAACCGGTCTGTCTGTTGCCGTAGCCGCATCAGATCAGCCACCACTTCGAGCACGTTTTGAGTCGTTTGCGAAAAAATATAATCGCGGGCAGCAGGTTGACTCCACTCAAACCAGAGACGATAGGAGAGGGGTGAGGTTGAAACTCCTCCCTGAATCGCGTTACCTAATTCATTAACCGGCAGTAGAACGGATAAAATCCGAAATAGCCGTTTCGTGTATTCCACCCGCGCTTCAGTTGTCCAGTCAGGTGTGTGCACCTGATCTTTAACAACAGTATGGTGAAATCCGCCAAACGGAAAGCCATTCATCGTGAACACGTAGCAGTCGTTACTGGCTAGCCAGCGCTGAAAGGCTATTAGGTTTTCTGGCAATTCCAGTTCTTCACTGGCTATGTTAGACAGGCGCAAACCGATACCAAAAGGCTCATCTGGCGACAGCCGCTGCTTTAGTTCGGGAATGGCCTGTTGCAAAGCCGCAAAGTGATCGGTCCACGTTTCGCCCGCATGGATATTGGTGCAATAGCCAAGATGGCCAAGAGCAAGGTTGTTCATACGAGTTGTGCCTGTTGTTCCTGCGCTTTAAGCGTAGCAATCGCCTGCCGAATGAGATCTGGATTCATTTCATGTACTTCAACGCCTTTTCCAATAGCTTCCAATAGCATAATGGTAAGCTGCCCACCTAAATGTTCACGAAATTCGGCGAGGCCTTTCAATACACCAGTGCTGTCGTTGGCGTCAAGCATAGGTTGATAGAGCGAGAAACCAAGCGTTCGTAACGTAGCCAGAATACGGTTTGTGTCAGGTTCGGTAAGCCAGCCGAGTTGATGCGAATACAGGCTATCCATAGCAATTCCAATAGCAACAGCCTCGCCATGCCGAAGTTCAAAATTGGTCAATTGTTCGAGCTTATGCGCGCTCCAGTGCCCAAAATCTAACGGGCGTGAAGAGCCCATTTCGAAGGGATCACCGCCAGAAATATGGTCCAGGTGCATCTGGGCACAGCGGTGGATCAGGTAATCCATTGCCACCGAATCGCGCGTTGCTAACGCCTGCGCATTGGCTTCGATCCAGTTGAAAAAGCTAGCGTCTTTGATAAGGGCTACTTTAACCGCTTCTGCAATTCCGGACCGCCAGTCCCGGTCATCGAGCGTCGCCAGGAAAGCACTATCATTAAAAACTGCTACGGGAGGAACAAACGTACCCAAGAAGTTTTTCTTTCCCCGATAGTTGACGCCGTTCTTTACGCCCACGCCCGAATCATTTTGCGACAATACAGTTGTTGGAATGCGGACATGACGAATACCCCGATGCGAAATAGCAGCCGCATAGCCAACTAAATCCAGGATTGATCCACCGCCAATGGCCACTATGTATGAATGCCGATCAATGCCATACTTATCCACAGCATCCACAATTTTCTCCACAAAAACTGGCTCATTCTTGGCTGTTTCGCCACCGGGAATAATCAGTAAGTCAGGGATAAATTCAACAATGTCAGTATGTTGGGCGAAATAGGTACTAATGTCAGATTGAAGATCAGGATGGGCATCAATAACCCCTGAATCAATGACGAAGAGAAGCTTTTTCTGGACATCGTTGGTAGACTGCTGTCTGAAAAAATCGGATAGCAGTGAGTTGGCCTTCTTGAAAAGCTGACTGGTAAAGAAAACAGTGTATGTGAACCGAACACTGAACGACTGATGCAAATGATCCATGAACTAATAAAGACAGCTGAGTAACACTGTCTTTATCTATCAAAAATACAATCGAATCGTTAATGGTTCCTTATAAACAGCCTTGTAATGGAGAAAATAAGCGATGATGCAGGGTGCAAGGGGCATGGAGCAGGGCTATGCGTAAGAGTTTTCTATGCTCCAGGCCCCATGCTCCATGCTTACAAGTAAAGCACCCTATATTTAAATGCTCCATAAAGCCGCCAGTACACGGATAGAAATGGGGTGGCCAGAGCTGTTATTACGACGTGTTTAATCGTTGCCCCCGTCAGGGGATCTGGGGGTAAATGCCGTATAATTAAGTCTGCCGACAGGATGGCCCAAATACTCAGACCAATCATGGCCATAGCTCCATGACCCATTACCAGCCCTGCTAAACCCATGCCAATGCTGATAACCGAGATATAATACTGGAGCACCTGCCGCCGGAAAGACGGGATTCGTTCCCGAAACAAATTGGGATGTCGTTTATAGAGCAATGCATCGTAACTGTTGTTTCGCTCATCGCGTAACAAGCCATACCACGGACACGGTCGAATGTGGTGCACAACTACGGCTTCGGTACATTTCCCAATCGGAATACCCGCCCGAATGAATTTGAATTGTAGATCGCTGTCTTCGCGCCAGGCTGTGTCAAACGCTTCTTCGAAACCACCCACGCGCTCTAGGCTTGACTTTCGACAAAAGCAGTTGGCCGACATAAACTCGGCTCTTTTTAAAATCGTGGCTGTTCTGTCGAGAGAAGTAGGTTGATTCGGTAAGTAAACACGTAAGTGTCCACTCATTACCTGCGCTCCGCGCTGAAAATAGGGCAGTGCCGATGCTAGCCATTCGGTTTCGGGTAGGCAATCGTCGTCTGTAAAGGCAATAATGTGCCCACGAGCTGCCCGCCAACCCCGATTTCGGGCAGCTGCCAGACCGCGTCGCTCAGGTTGTCTGAGATAGCGTACTTCGAGCGGGCCACCGTCGCGGGCCACCTGTTTTGCAAAAAGCTGAACGGCCATTTCAGTCTCGGGCGAGTTGCCCTCGTCCACCACAATAATTTCGAACTGATTACGCTGGAGCCGTTGACGCCCTAACGCATCGAGACATTTAAGAAGTAAGGCCGGTTGCTGATACGTTGGGATCACAACCGAGAATTCAGGTAGCATAAAAACGGGTAATGAGAAATAGAGTATATAAGCTAAGCCGTTATAATTCGTACAAAACAACTGTTGCCAGAGCGGTACAGGTCGATCTGACAATTCGTTTGTTTATAGGGTTACAGGCCTATCCAACGCATTACAAAAACCTAACCAAAATTGAATTAGGGTTATTTGGTCGGCTAGTATTTGCTAATAAGTATCTGCTAAATAGGCGATTATATATTGGCAATTAGTTTTAGCTTGAATGGAGCCATAGAATTGGTACATACGAACGATAAACGTTCGGCAGCCGGTTTATCTTTGCAGCATCAACTTTCTTATCCTTACTATGTCTCGTATTGCACTTATTACCGGCGCCACATCTGGCATTGGCCGTGCCACCGCCGAAGCTTTTGCTGACCTCGATTTTCGGTTGATTCTTTGTGGCCGTCGGCAGGAGCGTTTAGACGAATTACAGGAACGCCTGAGCCAACAAACGGCGGTTACGACCCTTACATTCGATGTACGTAACTGGCTGGAAGTCGACGATGCCATTCGTACGCTACCTGAGGAATGGCAGGCGATTGATATACTGGTGAATAGTGCCGGGAATGCTTATGGTATGTCGCCCATTCAGGATGGGGAGCCTGACGATTGGGATCTGATGATTGACGGAAATGTGCAGGGGCTACTCTACGTCTCGAAAGCAATTATGCCGGGTATGGTTGCGCGTCAACGCGGTCATATCGTAAACTTAAGCTCAGTTGCGGGTAAAGAAACCTACGCAAACGGAGCTGTGTACTGCGCCAGTAAAGCCGCCGTTGAAGCCATTAGCACAGGCATGCGATTGGATTTGACCCAGCATGGTATTAAAGTGACGAATATTGCTCCAGGTGCGGTTGAAACGGAATTTTCGGTAGTGCGTTTCAAAGGTGATGCTGAGCGGGCAGCTAAGGTGTATGCCGGATTTACACCCCTCACGGCCGAAGATATCGCCGATACAATTGTCTTTGCTGTAACCGCTCCGGCTCACGTTACCATTGCCGATATGACGATTCTGGCGGGTGCACAGGCAGCTCCTACAACGATTTATCGGAAACAAGGATGAGTCACCATTTGTACTTTTTGGCCTATAAATACAAATTAATATTCATTTAATAACATAAGTAGCTTGATGGTGTTTTATTTGTCATTGATCAGTCAAGGCTTATATAAACACCATCATGAAAATTCTACGGTCCTTATTCGCACTAGTTGCCCTTCCATTACTTTTTAACTCCTGCAAAAAGGAAGACGCTCAACCGCAGACAATTGCCAATGTTCTTACGAATGGGGATATGGAAGCATCGCCCTATAACGACTGGGGTTCTTATCTGGGAAAAAATTCGACGACGAACCCAAACAAATACGTCGTTGAGTACACGACAGAAGCCGCTTCATCTCCTGCTCACTCAATAAAGGTTAGCTCCGACGCGGTGAAGAATGACACGACCTATCAGTACATGCAGCAATTTTTTAAACTGACGGATAGGCCCATTCCGGCAGGAGCTAAGCTAACACTGAAAGCAAAAATTAAGACCAGCGGTATTCAGGGCAATGGAATTTCGATAGCTATGGGCGGTAATCAGGCTATTGCAAATGCTTCTGGCCAAATTACTAAAGTTAACTCCACATTCTACACATCAACGGAGGGGGTAATGTCTATTACAGGAACCAATGATTTCAAGGAGTACACGCTAACCTGGACTGCGCTCCCCGCCACAACGACTCACGTGTATGTACTTCTGGCTTATCTACCCAAAACCACAGGTACGGTTTATTTTGACGACGTAGTGCTGGCTGTCAATTAACGTAAAACATTCTTGCTCCCCATCAGAATCAACCATAGCTGTATTTGACCGATGACTACTGTCAAAATCAACATGTTCTATGTAGCAGCCTTCCTATTGTTGGGTTGCTTGGTTTCTTGCCAGAAAGAGCAGGAACCTGGTACTACGTCGGCAACAGCACAGGCCTATGTAGACAAAATCGTGGGGGAGATGCAGAAATATTCTATCAACCGGAAAACCATCGATTGGTCTTCGTTTACACAGCAGGTAAATGCTAAACTACAAGGTGCCCAATCAATTGCCGATACGTATCCCGCAATTCAATTAGCGTTAACGCTATTGGGCGATAATCACAGCTCTTATACAACGGCTACGGGGACCTTGTTATATGGAACCAGATCGATAAGCTGTTCAGATGGTGCACCAACTCCCGTGCCTGCTAATCCAAAAATTGGCTATGTGAAGGTTAGTGGGTTTTCGGGCAGTGGTACTGCTGCAACCGTTTTTGCCGAATCCATTCAGGCAAGTATAAAGCAGGCAGATACCGATTCGATTCGTGGCTGGATTGTCGACTTGCGGGGAAATACGGGTGGCAACATGTGGCCCATGCTGGCTGGTATAGGGCCTATTTTGGGTGAAGGTGTGGCTGGCTATTTCATTGATCCAGACGGAAATGCCACCTCCTGGGCCTATCAGAAAGGAGCTTCTATCATAGACCAAACGCAACAGGTTTCAGTAGAAACACCCTATACATTGCGCAAGTCTAATCCTAAAGTAGCCGTACTGACAGACCGAGCTACAGCTAGTTCGGGAGAAGCGATAACGATTTCCTTTAAAAATCGTAGTAATACCCGCAGCTTCGGCACATCTACCTGCGGCCTGTCTACAACCAATTCTAGCATGGTTCTTAGTGATGGGGCGATCCTGAATTTAACACAGGGGACATTAGCTGATCGCACTAAAACGCTTTATGGACAGCAGGTTCAGCCTGATGAAACCTACTATTCGGCAACTGCCGTGGATAAAGCTGTAGCCTGGGTGCTCCAATAAGCTTTTTTTATACTTTCCAGATGGCATAAAACCAATCGATTATCCATGAAAACTACCGCTTTCATTTGTCTATTTTGCCTGGTGACTTTTCTTGGTCAGGCTCAGTTAGCACCAGCTAAAATTTACCTTGTCCGAAATGGATTACAGAGTTTAGGGCCCCTTCAATTTTTGACAACACTCAATCCTGACAAACCTATTAAAATAAAAAACAATGGCTACGTCCTGATCGAAACAGATGCAGATAGTTTGGGAATCATCAGGGAAGCGACCTATTCTGATAATGACAACCAGTTGACTACCTTAAAACGAAAACCGATTTTTGTTACGTTTGAACAAGGGAAATCGTACTACTTCAAGATAGGAGGTGCTGCTTATAGTTCACATTTCGACGTAGAGGAAATGACCGAGCGTGCCTTTTTGCTTTATGTCGGACTAAATGATCTAGGTAGTAATTTTACTAAATACACGTTGAGTAAATCGGGTGGCCTGGTAAAGAACACACAATAAGGACATGGTTATGGCAACGGAACGAATTCAACTCGCAGTCGATACGCCTTGTCAACAGAGTTGGCAAGAAATGACATCCACAGAACTGGGCCGGTTTTGTGCCCATTGTCAGAAAACGGTAGTGGATTTCTCCGACTTGACCGATAAACAACTTATTGATTTATTAGCTCAGTCTACAGGTTCGACCTGCGGTCGTTTTCGACTCAATCAGCTTAACAGAGCGATACAGGTTCCTGTCCCAGCATCTCCTTCACCCAGACGTTTTTTTAGTTTGCTGACAGCGGGGTTATTAGGCTATCAAACGGTTCAGGCCGAAACTCCTCCCGCACTTACAACTCCATCCACTATACAAATCGATCAAAACGTCACGAGCACAACTGAATTGCCAGCCAATAACGAGACTACATTGGCAGACTCGTTGCGGATAATTACCGGAAGAGTTATTGAGAATACAACCAACACAAGTCTTGCGGGTGTAAATGTTAGTCTTAAAGGAACATCAACAGAAGTTCTTACCGATTCCGCGGGGCACTTCCAACTACAAGTCCCAACCGAATATCAGGGTGAACAGATTGTGATAGTGGTGGCAATGATTGGGTTCACAACGCAGGAAATACAACGTCGCCCCGATCAGTCTGAGCCACTCTCAATTGCGCTAAATGAGGATCAAAAGCTTCTAGGCGAAGTAATTGTTGTTGGAGGCTACAAAAAACTGTCATTCTGGCAACGGCTACGGAATCGTTTGCGGAGTGGCCAGTAACATTTTTAATACCTCTGGTTCAACACGATGAGTACCATCAAAAGCGGTGATTTTTAGCGTAGGTACATCGGTTTGCAATCGGTTCAAATAGCCGTTTATATCCTTCAGTTCCAATAGATACTCATCCTGACGACCATATACATAATGTGTTTCGGTAGTATCGAGCGTAGCCGGGCTAATCAGGTCAGCTACGCCATGAGGCAGATAACCAGCCCACAAGATGAGTCGGTCGACATGAACGTGACCATCCTCCAGCCATCGGCAAGCCGTAGCGGCACCCTGCGAAAATCCTAATACCGTAATGTGCAAACCCGCTCGTGTTGGCTGGTAACCATCCATAATTAGGTCGTAAAGTGAATTTAGGTACAGAACATAATCGCTGATTTCGTGGTCGCGATCTTCCCGAGTCATCCACGAGGCACCAATCCGCTGGTAGTTACCATCTGTATATGACCGAGACAAGCCCTCCGGTACCACGATCAACGTTTGGTCGTCGTCCAAATCAGTGAACTTACGACCGAAATACTGCGCCAGCTGGCCAAAACCGTGTAAGCAGAACCAGATATTTTTTGTCTCAGCGGTTAACTCGCCAATCGTATAATAGCGGGCAGTGCGCTGAACAGGCAGGTGATGTTCTATCATAAGTTCTGTACGATTATTTCGACGGAAACAGCATGCAGGTTGTTGTGGCATGGGCGTAGAGTTTGCCTTGCTCATCCACGATTCTACCTTCGGCGGTTGCTACCGATCGGCCTGGGTGTACGAGTGTGCCAATAGCCAGTACTTTGCCTGTTTTGATCGTTAGCGGACGGATGAAGTTCACTTTTAGCTCAAGGGTTGTATAGCCGGTTCCAATGGGCAAGGTCGAGTGGATAGCACAGGCCAAGGCCGAATCGAGCATGGTACAGAAAACACCCCCATGAACGGCACCGATTGGATTGTAATGAAATTCCTGCGGGACAATCGAGAAAATGGCTTTACCTTCTTCAACGGATTCAAGTCTCATATCAAGCGTATTGGCAATGGCTGGTGCAGGATATAACCCATCCATCATTCCCTTTAAATACTCGATACCCGACAGTGTGGCTCCCACTTTGGCACCAATAGTTTGATCTTCCCACGAGTAGGTCCGTGTGCGTTGAGTTTCGTTTTGCTCTGTAGTCATATTACCGCTGAAATCGTGATTGTTGCTTATCCTGTTTACGTTGCTCGTAATGTTGCTTATCGGCGATGTAGCATAACCGTTCGAGTTCAGCATGCACAACGGATTGTTTATCAAGCCACTGAATTTTGAAAACATGGTCCGTCTGACCGTTAGCCGCTACTTCTGCCCGAATGATTTCAAGTTGTTCATCCGTGATTTCAAAGCGCGCATAGAGCGTTTGGCGACCGGGTTTGCGAAATCGAATACTAGCCGATTTATCCCAGACAACGTATTGATGCCCCAGAATGCGCAAGAGCATAACCATATAAAACGGATCGGTGGCGGAGAACATGCTGCCACCAAATATGGTACCGACGTAGTTATAGGTCCAGATGTTTTGGCGCAACCGCACATGCACTTCCCGCCAATCGCTCGACCAGAACAAAATTTTACCGCCGGTCCCGAAATACATCGGATACCAGTTCAACCCTGTCCGAAACAACCAGGATTTGGCTGACTCCTTACGATTGGTTTGTAGAAAAGCCGGTCTCATTTTAGCTAATCAGAGAAAATTCCTTCCCCTTTTTGATCGCCTGGGCAATTTGTCCGGCGTGGTAGGAATTATGATGCATCAGAAAAACCAGTACCTGCATGCGTGGGACTTCACCGAAAGGGGAGAGGATGATTTCAGTCCATTGATCGTCGCTAGTCTGCTGAATATGATCGGCAATCATGGCGTAACTATCAGTTACTGTTTGCTGAATCGACACTAAATCAAGCGGTTGACCTTGATCTGAAACCCCACCACTGGCCTGAATTGGGATACTGATTTCGCGCCCGAAAAGTATCTTGGCCATCCGGTGCATCGACTCAGCTGTGTGCAAAGCAATGAAACCTGCTGAAGCCGTCTCTGGTGTTAGCCGATTGCGATAATTATCGATGGTTAGCTTACGAATTGGACCCTGCGCGGAGGTTTGGCTCATTTGCCAGATTTGGGATAAGAGTTCAGTTGTCATGCTTAATTCTTTTGCAAGGAAATTACTTTAGCAGAGAAAATAGAAAGCCCTTGAACAGCATCCGAGTCCAGTTCTTCGTGAACTTGGTGATTCAGAACTTTCCAGATTTTATGGCAGCGTTTGGCCAGCAACCTTCCTTCTTCGGTTAAAAACAGACCACTACGCAGATTATCGGTCAGCCAGCCTTTTTTTTGTAATAACTGCACATCCCGACTCATCGCCGACTTTTCGATCTGCAATCGTTTCGACAGCTCAGCCTGTCGTACACCCGGTTGCGCGAAGATGTGCATGAGCAAACCCGCCTGCGCGAACGTAACGCCTTCATGCGTAAAAGCGTCGTTATAGCGTCCGGTTATAATCCGTGCCAGCATTCGCAATCGGCCTGCAATGCAATAGGTTTCGGCGTTCATGGCATAAAGATTAGAAAGAGAAGTTGTATATGCAACTTTGTTTGTAAAAAATTAGCCTACTGAGAGTTAGCAGGCTAATTAGACTAGTTTCCTGTCTGTTTTCTCAGGCATCCTGCGTATTTAGGGGCTGATGGGTTGTTTCATTCAAAGCCACTTCTTTGGGCGGATGCTGACTCCAATAAGTGGCCAACAAGGAGCCATTTGTGTTCATGATAGGACCAAAGAGAGCAGGAGCGAGACCTACCGTAGCTACTTTGCCCATTTGTACAGCAATACCTGATGCTAATCCGCCATTTTGCAGACCTACCTCGATCGCGATAGTTCGGCAGCTTTGTTCATCCATACCAAATAAACGCGCCGACCAGTAACCCAGCATAAAACCGGTGAGGTTATGAATTAATACACAGAGGACGAGTGTCCAACCCACCGTTAACAGACTGTCGCGTCCGGCGGCTGCAATGATGGCAACAATAAGTATTATACCACCCATCGACATCAGCGGCATCACGCGATTCAGCATCATCGCCGATTTGCGAAAAATGCGATTCAAAATCAGCCCAACTATAATTGGTGCAATAACGATCTGCATAATCTCGACCATCATTTTCAGGAACGAAATCTCGATGAATTGCCCAGCCAGGAGTTTCATCAGGGCGGGCATCAGAAACGGCGCTAACAGCGTTGATAATGTCGTGACTGTAATGGATAAAGGCACATTGGCTTTGGCAATGAAGCACATTACGTTTGATGCTAACCCACTAGGCGAGCAGCCAATAAGCACCACACCAGCTGCAATTTCGGGTGGAAAGCTAAAGGTATTAGCGAGCGTGAAGCCCAATAATGGCATAATGAGAAAGTGACACGCTACACCGATAAACACGGCACGAGGTTGCTGAATAACACCTTCGAAATCTTTAATTGACATGGTAGTGCCCATGCCAAGCATGATGATTTGTAGTAAAGGAACAATGAGCTTCTTCAGTGGAAAGTCGCCAATAGTAAGGAACAATCCTGGGAAGGCGAAGGCTATCCCTACAAACGCAATGAGGAGCGCAGTAAAAATAAGATTCCGATAAGACGAGCGATCGTTGGTTTCAGCTTTCATCTACTGTAGAATGAATAATGCAGAATGGATAATGAATAATAAAAAGCTCATTTGAGTCAAAACATACCTATCTCAAGCTACTCCCAAATGATCTATTATCCATTAGTCAACCAACGAAGCAAAAACGCCTTCTTTTAGTGAATAGGTGGAGGTTCTGATTTGTGTAATACCATAAGTTCTTAGCACATAATCGATCAAACAAACAGCGACTACGATCATATCAACCCGAAGTTCAATCATGCCCGGAATTTCCATTCGTTCCGCGTGATTCTTCGTGATGAGTACTTCGTAAGCACGATAAAACTCATTGATGGGTAGTGTGAATGTAGCTTGATTGGGGTCGGGTAAGTGGCCTCGTTCGTGCATGTACCACATATCAACCAGTGTATCGAATGAACCCGACGAGCCAACTAATATGGACGGTTGGTACTGATGAATGGCATTGGCCAGCGGCAGCAGTTGTTCCTGGAAATAATCATGCAGTCGTCGAATACTGACAGAGTTTATTGGGTCAGTCGTCATGAATCGTTCACGGAGCCGTTGTCCACCAATTTCGAAACTCTGTTTCCAGAAAATTCGCGATTGATTGCCCAGAATAAACTCGACGCTGCCTCCACCGATATCGATCACCAGAGCCGTTGACTCATCGAGTGCTCCAGCCGCCCGAATACCCTGGTAAATGTAGGTCGCTTCCTGATCGCCTGAAATAACTCGAATTTGAATGCCCGTTTCCTGTCGAACGCGGTCGATAAACTCCTGTTGGTTTCGAGCTACCCGAATGGCGCTGGTGCCAAGAGCTACCACCTTCTCAGGGGGTATATTATGCTGATCGAGCACCTGTCGAAAGTAGGACAGCACGCCCAATGCACGTCCAATTCCTTCTTCGGTGATAATTCCCTGATTGATACCGGCCTGCCCAATTTTGGCTGGGAGACTTTCACGGAATAGTATTTTAGGTGTATTGCCTTCTATTTCAGCGATGAAGAGATGGAACGTGTTGGTGCCTAAGTCAATAATGGCTTGTTTCATAATTGCAAATTTATTACCTTTGCCACCCGGTTTTTAGCTAAAACACAATATTTAACAATGCTTATCATTAACGTAAAAGACAACGAGTCGATTGACAAGGCCCTGAAACGCTTCAAAAAGAAGTTTGAGAAGACGGGTGTGTTACGGCAGTTGCGGTCGCGGACGGCTTTCCAAAAACCGTCGGTAAAGCGTCGCACAGAGATTATTAAGGCCACGTACAAAGAAAGAATGTACGGCAACCACACCGAGCAATAGGATTTTAATCCGCCGGTGGTGCGTAGTTGGCTGGAAATAATTTGCTGAATGCGCAGTCAGCGATAATAACCGCCAACCAGGGCATAGGAGCAGCAAGCAGGGATGTTTGCTGCTTTTTTATGACCGGGATTTAGCAGATTTTATGATTTCACTGATTTTGCTTCAGGATTAGCGCGTAGATTATTAACGGAATTTATAGTTTCGCTAATCAGATTTAGGGTCTTCTAAATCATAATCACAAAGTCGGTATGTTTGTTGAACAAAATCAGATGAATCCACAAATCAGATGAATCCCGGTTCTGACTTCCTCCAGCACATTCGTTACGAAAAACGGCTGAGCCACCATACGCTTACGGCTTATGCGAATGACCTGGAGCAATTCACCTTGTTTCTGGCCACAGAATGCAACGTTGATCAGCCTGAACGCGCTGATTTTCGGCACATTCGGTCGTGGATTGTGAGTCTGGTCGAGGCTGATTTGGATAAATCGTCGGTGAACCGGAAGATTGCCACCTTACGAAGTTTCTATAGTTTCCTGGTTCGTCGGAAGGTAATTGAGCTTGACCCGATGACGAAAATTCAGGCGCTGAAGGCTAGCAAACGGCTACCGCAGTATGTGGAAGAAAAGCCAATGGAGATGCTGCTCAACGACATCGAATTTCCTGATACGTTCGAGGGTATCCGAGACAAACTGGTGCTTGAATTACTCTACGGCACGGGTATTCGATTGAGTGAGTTAACCGGCCTGAAAACCGTCGATGTGAATCTCTACGACAAAACCATTATGGTGTTAGGGAAGCGCAATAAACACCGGCTCATTCCCTTAACACAGCCCTTATTTGAGCTTATTCAGCAATACAATCAGCTAAAAGAAACGGAATTCTCGGGTCAGGCCGACCAAACTATTTTAATCGTCAGTGATAAAGGTGTTCCCGCGTATCCGGTTATGATTCAGCGTATTGTAAAGAAAAACCTTGCCCTCGTAACCACGCTTGAAAAGAAAAGCCCACACGTATTACGTCACTCGTTTGCCACCCATCTCCTCAATCGGGGCGCTGATTTGAATGCCATTAAAGATCTACTAGGACATAGCAGCCTGGCCGCCACCCAGATTTATACGCATACCAGTCTTGAGCAACTTAAGAAAACCTACGATCAAGCGCATCCGAAGGCAAAGAAATAAAGAAGATCATTCCCTGAACTCCTGGTTTAAGTACTATTTATGTTTTTAGAAAAGATCAAATCTGCAGAATCAGGGGTGTTGCTTTACGGCATCACTCCACCTAAAGTCGGTACTCCACCTGAGCGCGTTGCTGAGATTGCTCAAAAAACAATTGAGCGACTGACTACCTTAGATATCGATGCTCTTGTAGTGTATGACGTCCAGGATGAGGCAGCGCGAACAAAAGAAGAAAGACCTTTTCCATTTTTAAATGCGCTTGATCCGCTCGATTTTGCTTCCAACTATCTGGGCTCTTTAAATATCCCGAAAATAATTTACCGTCCTGCCGGAAAATTTTCTCCCCTAGAGTTATCCGATTGGCTGGAAGAACTACACAAACAGAATTTCTATCCGGTTTTTGTCGGCATACCTGCGCCAGATTTTCCTGTAAAAACTAGCCTTCCAGAAGCTTACAAGATCTGGAGTAAGCATCAGGATACATCCGTTATCGGTGCCGTAACCATCCCTGAACGACATAACCTACTAAACGATGAGGACGTCAGGATACTGGATAAAATGAGTTGTGGAGTATCTTACTTTATTTCACAATGTATTTTCAATCTTGATTACGCGAAGCAGGTTATTGAAGACCTTGTGCTCAATTGTAAAGGAAAGAATATCTCCCCCCCGACAATTATCTTTACGATTACCGCCTGTGGATCGACAAAAACGCTCCATTTTATGGAATGGCTGGGAATTCACGTACCGGATGAATTGAAGGAAGACCTCAAAAAATCGGACGATATTCTTGAAAAATCGGTAAAGATATGTCTTGATATTGCCTCAGAACTTACCACATATTGTATGGAGCGCTCCATTCCCTTTGGCTTCAATATCGAAAGTGTGGCTATTCGGAAAGCAGAGATTGAAGCGTCTATCAGTATAGCGGGTGGGATAGGCCAGATGCTGAAGAATAAAGGGGTAAGGAAGGCGTCAAAAGATTATGAAGCGCAGGTTGTCAAGTAGACTTCGTTCGGCTCGGTAATAAATAACTGCGTAGTCGAATTTATAGCCCCTATCAGCCCACAACTTTAGTTGTGGGCTGATAGATATTTAACTACCTCGTTCGGTGCTCAACTTATTTACGCGCTTTAGGTGCTGGCTCCGGTGCTTTCAGATATGGTAATAACTTGGCTGCGAATTGACGGTATCCTTCGGCGTTGGGATGGAGTCCGTCGCTAAAAAAAGCTTCGTCAATTTTTCCATCTGCCTTAAGAAATACAGTGCCTGGTTGGATAAACGTAGCGTTCACTTCTCCAGCCACCTGCGCAATACGCTGATTTAAGGCTGCGATACGCGTTTCCATCTGCCGACGGGGTAATATTCCAATCATCAAAATAGCTGCATTGGGCTGGCGCGCCTGCATAGCACGTACCAGAAATCCAAGTCCGTCGCTGATCTCCGTGTCAGAATTGGATTGAAGGTTATTCGTGCCAATCATCAGAACAATCTGAGCGGGCGAATAGCCGTCGAGTTCACCGTGATAAGTTCGCCACAGAACATTTTCGATGCGGTCCCAACCATAGCCCATGTTCTGAACACCCAACGGCTCCATACTGGCGTTCCAACTGTCAATGCCATTAGCAAGGGTTGATTTGGGTTCGCCACCCCAAAAATGTGTGATGGAGTTGCCGAAGAAAACAATGCGTGGTGGCTTGCTTTTCAGGCGCGCCAAGATGTCGTTGTGGCGGGTTTCCCAATCATAATTGCGGGCGTCGCGGTACTGTGTGAGTGGCTTCATAGTTGAGATTTCGCCGATAGGTTCGTTCAGAATCGGGCGGATACTGCGTTCATAAGCATCGGCATATTGCTGCATGCCCAGATCGGTTGGATGGGTTCCATCCACCATAGCATCGTTAGTCAAATTGATCGCCGATTTGGGTAACATATACAGCTTCTGGACGCCTTCACTTTTCAACTGGGCAAACGCTTGCTGCATTAACTCATTGACCTCCGTATACAATTGCTTCCGAGTCGGATTAAGGCTTCCCTCTGTATAGCCAGCATGCTCGACCAGCAGAATCGGCGTTGATGGCTTTTTTTGCCGTAACGCTTTCACCGATTCGCTAATTCGGGTTTTTATCTCATCGGGTTTGATGCCTACAGATGCCACCAAATTTGGCAGGCAATCTAGTACGTATAGTTTAGCATCGATTTCAGGGAGCAGATCTACGACTTCTTTTTCAAGTCGCCCGTTGCCCGAAAATCCCAGATTGATAACGGGTCGATCCAGCTTGCGACCTAAAATGGCGGTCCAGGCCATACCTGGTCGCGATGCACAGGCGCCCTGAGCAATAGATGTTCCGTAGATGACGATGGGCTTATCGTTTCGAACGGGCAAAGATGTTAAGGTCACGCCCTTCGGCACACCAATTTCAAGCCAGGTAACGGAGTTATAAAGGGGAAGGTAAAGTCGGTATTCCCGCCCTTTCTGATGGTAGGGATCGTTGGGTTCCAGGCCAGTAAATCGGTACTGAATTGTATCGCCAAATGCATATTTCCCTGCGCACCAAAGGGTATTGCCGTCACTATTGACTGCGTATAAATCAACGCCACTAACGCCTGTCGCAGGCATATGAGGCAGCGCCTGCTTGCCTGACACAGTATACCGAACAACTAGCTGATCGGTACTGGCTCGAAATCGAATAAGAAGGCCGGCTGCGTTATGTGATAAATTCCAAACCTCTTTTCGTACACTTTTTTCGGCTTGGGCGGGTAGACGATCATACGGGTTTTGAATCGACTTGCCCGACCAGGCTTGTCCTTCAATCACAGGCACATCAGATTGAGCCGGATTCCACCAAACGTACTCTACCGCCTGCTGAGCGAAAACGGTTAGGCTAGGTAAATAGAGGAAGACGAATAAACTAAGTACTATTTTTTTCATAATCGGACGTAGCGAATAGGCATTTGGGCGAATAAGCAGTTATAGGAATACATAGCCTGACTACGTAAAGCTGAGTATAGTCATCTACTAATGTGTTTTTGATAAGGTAGAGTACTAATTACGCAAGTATTTTTGCATCATGAATATTTCCCAGATGAGCCAAACGCTGTTTTATCTGATCGAACAGCAATCCAACTCCGAAAAAGCGGTTAATTACCTGCGTCAGCAGGTCGATGCCTTTCATGTTAATCCGCAGGTTTCGGTGTTCTATCGTGTATTCACAGCTCTGCCTCGCTTTGTAGGTAAACAACAGATTGAAGTACCTGAGGATATGGCTTTTGCACTGGAGCGTATTCGCCCAGGTTTTACCGTAACAGGTTGGACGATTGACCGACTGGCGCGGGTTTGGTGGCTGCTTCAACTGCCAGCCGATGACAAGGATGCCTATCTCAATACCATTAGTCAGTTATTTAAAGCGGCTGAGATGAACGAATTAGTGGCCCTTTATTCGGCGCTACCTGTGCTGGCTTATCCCGAATCCTGGAAATTTCAGGCAACAGAAGGTATTCGAAATAATATTGCTGATGTACAGTCAGCGATTATGCTGCATAATCCTTTTCCTGCCGATTACTTTGACGAACCCGCCTGGAATCAGTTGATAATGAAAGCGTTTTTTACTGACAAAGATGTCACGAAAATCATCGGACTGAACGAACGCAATAACGCCCGACTCGCTCAAACGTTGGCCGATTTTGCTGCCGAACGTCGAGCTGCCGGGCGCAGTTTGCCTGCTCATATGGAAGAGTTAATGAGCTAGTTGTTTTAAGTTCAATGTTTCATGTTCAAAGTTCATCCAGCAAACCTGGAACATGAAACCTGAAACAAATTAATACCACCTATACACAATCCCCGCTGACAACATCAGCGATGGGGCTGAGTTTTTCAACAAATCATAGTTGAAGAATACATTCTGATACTGTGCCTGAATTTCGGCACCAAAACCCTGCTCACGTCGACCATAATATTTTAATCCAATGGCAGGTGCAATGGCTCCTTTGAAGCCACTTTTCTGATCGGCCAGTGGCCCGAAGTAGTTTGTGTAATCGACAAAGGCACCCCCACCAGCCATCTGCACATAAGGTCGAATGGCAGCTGAATTATCGGCGAAATAGTAAGAGAGCGAAACCATAGCCGGAATCATGGACAGAGTGCGGGTTTGAACCGCCGAAATAGACTGATCGTCATACTGATACACCTGTCTCGGTAAGCGCTGGTGGGTATACTGATAGCCTGTCTTTAGGCCAATTGAAAACCGTTGCGGAAACAACCATTCAGCATCCAGCGCCAGGTTGGTTGGCGAAATTTTGTCGATATAGCCTTGCTGACCGCCCATTGGAAAAGCGACACCATACCGAGCTGAAATGTTAAACGTGACGTACCGGTCATAGATAGATGACTCAGGCGTGTATTCATTTTTATATTGCGCCCAGGCCGACGTTGTCAGGCCAAGCAGCGCGATTACTGCGATGATCCGTTTCATAGTGTCTTAGCGGGTTACCTGTAAATAAGGCGATTGATTAAAAATGGCAGTAGTGGCCAGATCGACAGCCTGCGTATCCGTAACGTCTGTCCCCCGGATAGTAGCGTCAAAAATGACATTTAGCTGTTGCTGGCCGTCGCTCGTGGTGGCCCGATTTTTCAAGTCAACGATCTGAATTTCCCAGTATTGGTCTGTGACTTGATAGGTGTAATAGCTGGGATAATAAGGCGAATAGCCATAACCGCCAAACCCACCATACCCCCAATAGCTTGAATAATAGGAATATGGGTTTGAGGCAATACCCGTATACTGATTATTGACCCGAATAATGGCCACGCCCAAATCAGCACTATCACCTTTTGCTACTCGTTGAAATCCCCGGCTTGTTAGAGCACTCGCTACGTTCGTTACAAATCGGGTTGAAATGGTATTCTGCGCCATTGCATAGGCATCATTCGATTCGACAATGACCGAATCGGGCAGGCTGAACGTTTTATACTGACCGAAGTTTACAGAGCGATCATAGTTTGTAATATAAACAGGACTATCGGCTGGGCTTAAATCATTGACTGCATTTTCGCGGCAGGCTGTTAAACCTCCACCTGCCATCAGCAACAGTAGTATGACCCAAAGGCTCCCTTTTCCTGACTTGTGTTCTTGAAGCGTATTCATGATTACATTTGTTGTCTGTCTATAAAACGAATAGACTACACTGAAGTTTACGGAAGTTGAATTAAAATGTGGGTAAAAATCATCTGGGATGGGGTTGTATTTTTTGAGAACTTTGTTCCCCTATTACCTGCCGTATTTACTAAATACGATTAACCAAGACGGATTATGGATTTTATGGATTCCATTCGGGGCATGTCGTTTTTCGATATGCACGTTCACATGACCTCCCGAACTACTGACGATTATCAGGCCATGGCCGATGCGGGCGTAGTCGCCCTGATTGAGCCAGCTTTCTGGCTGGGTCAGCCTCGTACGGGTGTTGACTCGTTCCGGGATTATTTTGCTAGTCTTGTTGGCTGGGAGCGGTTTCGGGCATCGCAATTTGGTATTCGGCACTATTGCACCATTGGGCTTAATTCGAAAGAAGCGAATCAGGAAGAATTAGCTGAGCAGGTTATGGAAATCCTGCCGTTGTTCATCTATAAAGAGGGTGTTGTTGGTGTAGGTGAAATTGGTTTCGACGATCAAACAGCCGCCGAGGATAAATACTACCGGGCACAACTGGATTTAGCGAAAGAGGCTGGTTTGCCAGTGCAAATTCATACGCCCCACCGCGACAAAAAGCAGGGCACTAGTCGTAGTATGGATATCGCTTTAGAGCATGGTCTGGAGCCGGGTATGGTCATTGTCGATCATAATAATGAAGAAACGGTGCGTGAAGTACTTGACCGGGGTTTTTGGGCTGGCTTTACCATCTATCCATTTACCAAAATGGGGAACGAACGGATGGTAGAAATTGTGAAGCAATACGGACCTGAACGTATCATGATCAACTCAGCTGCCGATTGGGGTATCAGTGACCCGCTTGCCGTCCCAAAAACGGCCGCATTGATGAAACAACGCGGTATTTCCGACGAAGCGATTAAACTCGTGACGTTTACGAATGCCGTAACCGCCTTTGCCCAAAGTGGTCAATTGAGTCTGGAAGAATTGACCCAGCCAATAGGTATCGATCAGAGCCAACGTTATAATGGCAGCTCAATTCTCCGAGGAGGACAAGCGCCAAGAGTAGACAAAGAATCAACGATAATTAAATAAAGAGTGAAAGAATGAATGAGCGAAAGAGTGAAAATGGCTTGCGTCAACTTTTCGCTCATTCATTCTTTCACTCTTTCGCTCATTCATTATGCTAAAAGCACTTCTTTCCCTGACCCGCCCGGCTAATCTGGTTACAGCTATTGCCGATGTCCTGGCAGGGATGGCTATTGCAGGGTATTTTCTGATCCCTGATTCGTCTGCGGCTCCGGCTGGCTGGCTTTCGCTGGCAACAGTTGGCCTTTATGGAGGAGGAGTCGTTTTTAATGATGTTTTTGATGCGGAATTAGATGCGATCGAACGCCCTGAACGTCCTATTCCAAGTGGAACGGTCAGTAAATCTGCTGCTGTGGGGCTAGGAATTGCCCTGCTGATAGTTGGGATTGGGGCATCATTTATGGTTAACCAGACGGCTGGTTTTCTGGCTATTGCGATTTCTATCGCGTCGCTGGTTTATGACCGCTTCGGGAAACATCACAACTGGCTAGGACCGGTTAATATGGGACTGTGCCGGGGCCTGAATTTGCTGCTAGGTGTAAGTATATTGCCTGATCAAGTCATGCCCTGGGTATGGGTAGGCCTGGTCCCGATTGCCTACATTGCAGCAATCACGATGATTAGTCGGGGAGAAGTGCATGGCGGTAGTCCGACTACATTACGCTTTGCTGGTATATTGTATGCGCTTGTGATTGGCTGTGTAGCCGCATTGGCTCAACGTCAACAACAACTGGGCACAGCTTTGCCTTTTCTGGCGCTGTTTGGTTATTATATTTTTCCACCCCTCTGGCGTGCGGTGAAAGAGCCCGTTGGTAAAAATATTGGTCTAGCAGTAAAAGCAGGCGTATTATCGCTGATTGTAATGAATGCCGCCTGGGTAGCGGCATTTTCAAACTTCCCAATGGCCTTTCTGGTATTCTGTTTATTACCCCTGTCGCGATTTTTAGCGAAGGTATTTGCTGTAACGTAGTTTAATAAACTGAAATGGGGTTAGACATACGCCATATCCTGGAGATATGGCGTATGTCTAACCCCATTTCAGTTTATTAAACTACGCGTTTGCTGGCGTGCAGAATTCTTCCAGCGCCATTTCGAGGTGCTGAGCAATCATCTGCGCCGAACGACCTTCAATATGGTGCCGCTCAATAAAATGCACTAATTCGCCATCTTTGAAAATGCCAATTGCTGGCGATGATGGAGGATAAGGCAACAGATATTCCCGCATTTTAGCGACGGCTTCCAGATCGCCACCAGCAAATACAGTTACCATTTTGTCTGGCTTGATAGGGCTGGCTGCTAAAGCCGCTTTTACACCCGGACGAGCTGCACCCGCTGCACAACCACATACTGAATTCACCACAACAAGCATGGTGCCTTCGGCATTTTCCATTGTGTTCACCACCGCATCGGCAGTGGTCAGTTCTTCAAACCCAACGCTGGTCAGGTCTTCCCGCATCGGGACAAGCAAATGAGGAGGATACATAATAATAGTTTGTAAGTTGTTAAGTCAGTAAGTTGGCAAGTCAGCGAGTTATGAGTGCGTCAGCTATTTACTGACTTACCACCTTACTGACTTGGCAACTGTAATCACATAAATCCCAGTTCTAATTTAGCTACTTCCGACATAAGTTCGGTAGAGTAGGGGGGATCGAAGGTCAGTTCAACACTTACATCGCTGACACCATCAATAGCCCGCACTTTTTCTTCAATTTCAGCGGGGATAGAACCTGCTGAAGGACAAGAAGGCGAGGTCAGGGTCATCAGAATGTAGACGTTATTGACCGGAAATATCTTGATATCGTAGATTAATCCCAGTTCGTACACATCCACCGGAATTTCGGGATCATATACACCTTTAAGGGCTAATACGACTTGTTCTTTTAATTCTTCGTCTGTCATTTTCTTGCTTTCGTCATTAATGACTGTTTTCTGATACAGAATAGGCTCGGCCATAAGCTTTCATGCGTTCTATCATCGAAGCCAATCCGCCAGCCCGCAACGATGTAATCAGGTTACCCATACCAACTCGTGGAATGAAATACAAGTCGGCGTTGGCAATATCTTCGGGTTTTTCACCCGATAAGACTCGAATGAGCAGACCAACTAAACCCTTGGAAATCTGAGCTGTTGGTTCGCTATCACCGTAAAAATACAGTTTGTCCTCCTTCAATTCAGCATCAACCCACACTTTCGACTGGCAGCCCATAATTCGGTTCTGATCGTTTTTCTGAGCTTCAGGCATCGGTGGTAATTTTTTGCCCAAATCGATAATATATTGCGTCTTGTCGAGTTGATCATCGAATAAATCAAACTCCTCAATGATCTCGTCCTGCTTTTCGTTGATTGTCATAATCATAACTTGCCTAAAGGTCTACCCATTGGGCGAATGGCAAGTATTTTCAGCGTTTCTTCTTGTGTGCTATAAACCAATCTATACCTACCCACAAACACTTCGCGGATAAATGAAATATAAAAGTCTGGCACCATTCGTCCCATTTCAGGGAATTGAGTGATCAGATTTAATTTTTTCTCTAACTCATCCGTCCACTCATCGGCTACAGCAATTGATTGATCAAATAGGTACTCATAAATTTCCCGGACTTCTTCTCTGGCTGACTCTTTCCAAGCAATCATGCTTTTTTGTTTAACTCAGCCAACTTCCTCTGTTTTACGTCCTTCAGTTCCTGCATGACCTGATCATGAGTAACTTCGGTCGTTTCCCGGAGCCTGCTTTCAATTAATTTTATAAACAGAATACGCTCGATTAAGTCTTCGGAAGATACTTTGTCGGGCAATTCATTGAGACTAGCAAGAACCTGATTTTTGTCTAATAAAATTTCGTCAGGAAACATAGTAGTAAGATTTAGACATCACAACATCATTTTCTGAACCCGACGCAAACCCTGTAAAAGCCGGTCAATTTCATCTCTGGTGTTATAAACCGCAAATGAGGCCCGCGTAGTTCCGGCAATACCAAAGCGTTGCATTAACGGCATAGTACAGTGATGACCCGTCCGAACGGCGATGCCCTGCTGATCTAAAATTACGCCAATATCCTGGTGGTGAATGCCATCTAAAACAAAGGAAATGACACCAATTTTATGTTTTGCCTGTCCAATAATACGTAGTCCGTCCAGCTCAGTTAATTGCTCAGTTGCATACTGAAGCAGATCGTTTTCGTGGGCTGCGATATTCTCTTTCCCCAAACCAGCCATGTATTCGAGAGCCGTTTTTACGGCCACCACATCAGCGATATTGGGGGTTCCCGCTTCGAACTTATAAGGTAGGTCGCTATAAGTTGTTTTAGCAAACGTAACTTCTTTAATCATCTCACCACCACCTCGGTACGGTGGCATAGCATCTAGAATATCCTTCTTGCCATAGAGCACACCCATGCCCGTAGGACCATAGAGCTTATGGGCCGAGAGAACATAGAAATCAGCATCAAGTGCCTGAACATCAAGTTCAAGGTGTGAGCTGGCTTGAGCGCCGTCGATCAGGACAACAGCCCCAACTTCGTGGGCTTTATCGATGATGAATTTGACGGGGTTGATGGTTCCCAACGAATTGGAAACATGAACACAGGAAACAAATTTGGTTTTCTCTGACAGCAGTTTTTCATACTCATCCAGCAGCAATTCACCCTCGTCATTGATGGGAATAACTTTCAGAATACACCCTTTTTCTTCACAGAGCATCTGCCAGGGAACAATGTTGGAGTGATGTTCCATCGTCGAGACAATGATCTCGTCACCCGCTTTCAGAAAATTCCGTCCGTAACTCTGAGCCACCAGATTGATTCCATCGGTGGTGCCATAGGTAAAGATGATTTCCTGCCAATGTTTGGCGTTCAAAAAGGCCTGAACAGCCCGGCGTGATGCTTCGAAGGCAGCTGTTGCCTGCTCGGCCAGATGATGAATTCCCCGGTGAATATTAGCATTGTAGCCCTCGTAGTAGCGCGTCAGGGCATTAATGACCGGAAGCGGCTTCTGGTTGGTAGCTGCATTATCGAAATAAACCAAAGGGCGACCGTTGATTTCCCGGTCGAGTATCGGGAAATCCTGGCGAATGCGCTGAATATCAAGAATATTATCTATGGCTGGTTGCATGGAGTATTCGCGAAGAGAGGAATAAACTAAACATAACGCTGACAAAAGAGTCACCCGTAAAACGCAAATCGAGTACAGTTAGGTTCGATCCTGTGTCTATCGTTTTCGTAAAACAATAACCTGATTTCGTAAGGTCTTATTTACTCGAAAATTATCGTCGGCTATTAGAACCAGTGTTTGGTGTTGCTCGTCAGCCCAGGCCATCGCTTCCAGATTGCAGACTGTACCGGGAAACTGACGGTTAAAATCGAAGGCCAGTTCTTTGGTTAACGTGTGGGTTTGCTCATTTGACGTTGCTACGTATAAATTGGCTGTAACTCGCTTTTGGCTGGCGTCATAGCATCGTTCCAGTACCAACACACGCTGGTCATCGACTGCCAGTATTTCTGAAATGCCACCCACGCGTTCTTCACCCTGTGCAAAGGGACAGCGATTGATCGGATAGGCAAATCGCTCGACGACGGGATCAGCCGACAGTGGATTTGGGTATCGAAAAAACGAGATGGTATCCTGGCTCATGCGCGTTTCGCCTTCCCAGCCCGCTTCGGGCGCTACCCATAAAGTCCCTGTTGACGTAATAGCCAGCCCTTCAAGTCCTTTGTTAGAACCGGGCAGGGGAATTTTCATTAAAATTTGACTGGCACTATCTCTCACCGTCTTCCCATACAGCAGCGACGTAACGAATTCGTGTTCATCCGTCCAGAAATAACCACCATTGCGATCGTAACGGACACTTTCAAACCAGAACGGATTTTTTTGAGCTAGTTTCAAGTGCGAGCTGTCTCGTAAATCGCGGATGTTTTTGATACCGTTGAAGACAAAATGCCAACCTCGGTCACTCACAAAATGCCACTCGCCGGTAGAAGGAACAATTTCAAGGCCTGAAATGCCCCGTAGGCTATCTCGAACCAGCGGTAGCGTCAACGAATCGCCCTCAAAAGTGAATTGCAGACTTTGCCCAAATGCGGCATCACCCGATGCAATACCAATGGTCAGCCAGCAGGCAAGTACAAGTAACAGTCTCATAAGTTTGTGTACGATAGGTTATGACGCAAATCGGTCAGTCACACAGCAAAACTGGTTGACTGACCGATCTTATTTACAGCCTCATAGGGCGATTACTTCGTTAATTTCTCCGTAACAACCCGCTCCAGGTATTCGCGGATGGGTTGAATTTTGATTTGGCTAATTACGTCCTGCGAGAACGCATATAATAATAACGTACGGGCTTCGTCTTTCGGAATACCCCGCGAACGCATGTAAAATAGCGCTTCATCGTTTAGCTGACCTGTAGTTGTACCGTGCGAACATTTTACATCGTCGGCAAAGATTTCCAACTGTGGCTTCGTGTTCATCGACGCGCCCGGAGACAGCACTACATTCTTGCAGGACTGATAGGCATTGGTTTTCTGAGCATCAGGTCGAACAAAAATCTTCCCATTAAACACCCCTGTACTATTGTCATCCAGAATACCCTTATAGAGCTCGTTACTGTATGAATTCGGCATAGCGTGGTCAACGAGCGTGTGGTTGTCCACATGTTGCCGTCCGTTAGGCATATACAAACCATACATGAAGGCTTCAGCATGCTGACCGTTAAGGACAATATTCAGGTTATTGCGAACAAAGTGGCCGTTAAGGGTAATGGTAGCCGAGTAGAAATGACTGTTGTCTTTCTGACTTACCTGGGTAGTACCAATATGATACGCCTTTTCGGTTTCGTTCTGTACCTTGTAGTACTGCATCCGGGCATCGCGGTCGAGCACGATTTCTGTGACTACATTGACAAAGCTTGCTCCTTCACCGAGTGTTCGGTACGATTCTGCCATCATAACCTCCGCGTTTTTGCCAACAACAATCAGGTTACGAGGTTGAGACGTACTGTTTTTGGTGCGGGTATCCGTAATGAAACGAAGGATGATGGGCTGCTCAACCGTAGTATTGGCGGGTACTCGAACGACTACACCATCAGTGGCCAGCGCTGTGTTTAAGGCTGTAAAGGCATTGGTTTGATAATCGGCATAGTGGGCAAAATGTGCTCCAATTAGCTCAGGTTCAGCTTTAATTGCCTCCGCGAAACTTGTTATTTTTACCTGTTCGGCCGGACTAACAAGTCGCGAAAGTTCAGGATGATAACGACCATTGATGAAGTACAGCAGGTTTCCGTCGAGGTTCGGAATTTCCAGCGGGGCCAGATCGTCAGCGGTCACTGTCGTGGTATCATCAAGGTCGAAGGGTTGTTTGAGCAAACCACTGACACTGGAGTATTTCCATTCTTCGTTTCGGGTAGTTGGAAAGCCAAGCTGATCAAATTGTTTCAGAGCTGCCCGCCGGAGTTGATGGATCGGCGCTTTTCGCTCGCCGTTCATGCGCTCCTCGTTGTCCCGGAAAGCCGCCAGCAACTGGTCTTTAAAATCGTTATAGGATGCGTAAGAGGGAGTCATTTCTTTAATGTATGATGTATGATATAGAATGTATGATGTATGATATAGGATGTATTAAGCAAGCGAATTACATCCTATATCATATATCCTATATCAAACTGCTGCTTCGGCTTTAATCCAGTCGTATCCTTTTTCTTCCAGTTCAAGAGCTAGCTCTTTCGGTCCCGATTTCACAATGCGACCTTTATACAATACGTGAACATAATCCGGTACGATATAGTCGAGCAAACGTTGATAGTGAGTTACTACAATCGTGGCCCGATCTGGCGAACGAAGTTGATTAACACCGTCGGCGACAATCCGTAGCGCATCAATGTCCAGACCTGAATCGGTTTCATCCAGGATCGCTAATTTCGGTTCGAGCATAGCCATCTGGAAAATTTCATTCCGTTTCTTCTCCCCTCCCGAAAATCCCTCATTTAATGATCGACTCAGTAATGATTGATCGATGTTGACCAACTTCATTTTCTCTTTCATCAACTTCAGAAATTGCACGGCATCGAGTGGATCCTGACCACGATACTTACGAATTTCGTTTAGGGCCGTTTTTAGAAAGTTAGTTGTGCTAACTCCCGGAATTTCGACGGGATACTGAAACGCTAGAAAGATACCTTCAGCTGCCCGCTCTTCGGGAGCCATATCCAGCAAATCTTTACCATCAAATATTACACTTCCACCCGTTACATTATAATCTTCTCGGCCTGCCAAAACGGAAGCCAGGGTACTCTTGCCCGCTCCATTAGGACCCATAATGGCATGAACCTCACCAGGGTTGACTTCCAGATTGAGACCTCTTAATATTTCTTTTTCGCCTATTGAGGCTTGTAAATTACTGATGGATAACATAATAAGTTATATCGTGACGGGCAAACAAAGCCGCAAAGTTAACAGATGAAATGGTATCTGGTCTGGTTGGATAACAAAATAGGGCGTTTAAAAGTTGACCGCCCTGATTCTTCTTGGCACATAATCACTATTCCTTGCTGAAAATGCCAAAACCCGCAGCCTCAGCGCGGGTTTTGGCATCTATCTACTTGTTATTAAATAAGCTGCTTAAGTGAAACTATAATTGGAACTACTGAGCAATACAAAAAAGGATGCATTGCTCAGTAGTCTAGCTTATTGTGGATTTCCAGCTCGTCTAACTCCTTTTGTCTGTTTAACAACCATTGGTATACAGCTAGTTGTTGGACAAGTACAGTCCGTAGGTAACAGCATTACGGTCAAATCCTTAAAACAACCTGATGTTGTATAGATTCGTACAGTGTAGGCTTGTGTTGTCCCAGGATTGGCCAGATTGCTGACGATTATACCATCTGCCGGAATTGCTTGAGCTGAGCCTGATAAGACGACTGCTGGATTAAAGGCGGCTCCTCCTGAATACTGATAAGTATCTCCAGTTGTGAATCCAATTAACACGATCTTGCCATTTTGTAAAACCGTAGTACCCGAACATGAAGCAGGCACTGCTGTCGCTACAGCCGTCAGACTACAAGCCACTGAACAGGAGGCTGGAGCGGTATAGGTGGTGCTGGCGGTCTGGCTCAGATAACTGACCGTCACGGTGTGAGACCCTGTTCCACTAGGTAAGCCACTCAGTGAATACGGGATCGAGGTGGCTCCTGCACTGACCGAAAGGGTGGTGGTGCTGGCTCCATCGGTGATAGTGAGAGAGCCTGTTACGGCATTGGTCAGACTAATGAGACCGGTCGTATTGTAAGTGTTAGTGCCAGGTATACAGACTCCTGGGTCGGTGACGGCTAGT
>NZ_WPIN01000031.1 GCF_009754945.1 Spirosoma arboris | reverse complement strand
CAGGCGGCTTAAGTCCAGGCAAAACTGGCTCACTGAATGGGGTAAGGACAAAATGCTCCCAATTTGGATAAAATTCCAGCTAATACACCAGAGCGTTCTAGTTTTTACAACCTTTCAGCCAAAAATAGAGTCAGTTAGATTATAGACCTTAATAACTTTAAAAAGCATATTTAATCCCTCCATCTATGAAAGCTCTATGTACTACCTTAATTGTATTCTGTTCTGCGTTAACGAGCTTAAAGGCTCAAGAAAGTTCATTGGCAAAAGCAAATCCCGTCAAATTTGGTGTGTTTGCTGGCTTGAACTATACAAATGACGTTTCGGCTTATTCAGGTATTAAGTCACTATCGAGCTTCCTGGCTGGTGTTGATATTCAGTACACCTTAACAAATAGAACATCTTTACATCTCCAACCATCCTGGACACAGGCCGAGTCTGAATCTAACCAGGCTGCTCTAAGTATCAGTACATTTAAACTACCCCTGCTGTATCGATATTATATCTCCCCGAATCAAAAACAGTTTTTTGTTCAAGCGGGATTCGGATATAATTATCTTACCAACAGTAACTTGCGTTTGCGTTATGATATTTACTGTATACAGGCACCCTGTCCAAACCTAGGGCCTGATACCCCATCCTCAAACAAGTCTGCTGTGAGTGGAATGGCAGGTATCGGCTATACTATCGAATTGGGGAAAATTAGTGTTCCAATTACACTACAATATGAACGGAACTTAAGTAACTACGAATTTTCTCCTGCTAGTTGGTTGGACCCTAGTAAGACTGCTGGAGGACCAACGCGTGTGCAACTTGAGAGTTTTGCCCTCACAACAGGGATTAACTTTTGACAATCTACTTCACAAGATAGTCCGTCCTTTACCTTCCTCTTTTTGAGGCTCAACTTTGACCAAATCAAAGTTGAGCCTTTTTTTATGCCTACTAATTTATTCATTGACCCCCTAAATACCAGTCTGGCCTTTTTGCCGGTGCAATTCTCCCGGAATAAGATAGAACAGGTAATGGATCCGGCCAATACCAGTCTACCAAGCCGCGACGGGTTACGCTATTTCCTGGAGCTCCTAATACCCAACTTTGCCGGATCGACCACCTTTGAGCGATTGGTAAAAATGCCAGGCTCCGAAAAGCCACCAACCAATCAGGCCGGAATGGTGGTGTATGAAGGGGCATTTTTCCAGTTAGATGAGCTCTTAGACGGGTTTTTGTCCTTCACAAAGCCAGCCTTTGGGGCCAAAGATATGGCCATTATTTCCACGCTCACCATGCCCTATATTGTGAAGGAATCGGTAGAAAATAACGGCGTTCTGCTGGCCGAATCGGTCAAACAGAATGCCAGCCAGTGGCTCCTTAAAGCCGGTTTGAATGAGCGGGATTTTCTGGCCTGGGGCAGCTCATTCTTTACCAGCTACATGAGTGAGAACCGGCCATTCTTAACCTGGCAACCGGATGGCAAAACCATTGGCGAGAACCAGCAAGAGTATGTATACTTTCTGCTGAATTTCTCCCCAGCACCGGCCAGCATCATTAGGCGCTACCGGGTGCACTACACCAATGGCACCTACGAAACGCTAGAATACGGGGCATTGTCTGGTGGTCAGCCGTTCCAGGTGGTGAGCGTGCCCGTCCATCCGGCAGCGCTGAACCTAAACCCTGCAATGGTGGATTACTATGAGGTTTGGCTGGCCGATCAGGATCGAAACCGATTGAGCCAGGTACGCACCTACCGAGTAGACCACAGCTATCGAAGCCAGGAGCGATGGCTTTTGTTTGCCAACAGTTTAGGCGGGTGGGATACCATGCGGCTACTTGGCGAGGGAGCCGAAACCTTAACTACTGAGCGGACTACGGCAGAGCTGGAGCGGCCTGCCGGAGCCCCTGCCGACTATTCCGAGTTACGGGTAATTCATTTGGTGGGCTCCCGAGAGATTACCGTGAGTACGGGCTATTTTGAGCAGGCAGCACACCACCAGCTCAAGTATTTAGACGAGCTCATGTTATCGAAAGAAATCTACCTGGTCGATAGCAGGGGCCACCAGGCTTTGGAAATGGTCACGAATAGCCTGGTAGACAAAGAAGATAACACGGATCTACTGGCTCGAAACTTTACCTTTCGATTCAGCACCCCACAGATGAACCATTCCACCATGCCAGCCGCACCGGCCACCCCGGCCAGACCTATGAAATGGCAGGGGGCCGGGGTGGTGCAGATTCTGGACAGTTATGGCAAACGAACCGGAAAAGGGCGCTCGCTGAAACTCCAGCGGTACTATGCCGACACGAACACGCTGTTTAAACCCATTACCGAAAAGCCAAACCAGCCGGGAGATCCTGACTACATCGAAAGCTTACCCTTACCAGGCGTAGTGGCCGGATCCACGCCCTACCCAAGCCAGGCACTCACCCGAGTAACCACCTACAAACGGACGACGTGCACAGGTGGCGACATTGGCGACGTGGCCACCATTACCATTCCTGCCGGAAAATACGGCTCCGAAATCAGCCAGGCCGACGCGGACAGCAAGGCGGAGGCCGAATACAGTTTACTCAATACACAAGTATATGCCGATACGTATGGCAGTTGTACAGCCGCGCCGGAGCTCTACGTGGTGGCGGTGCCTGCTGGAGAATGGCGCTATCGGGCCAACAACGGCAATAAGTTTGCCTTTGAATGGTATCAGCCAGGCGATCCAGGCACCATAAAAATCGGCAATACCTGGGATTTGCAAGGCCAGTCCAGGGCTTATGTGTACGCGCAATATTCGACGGATTTAAACTTTCCCGTTCGGCCATCCGATTGGCGATTTAGTGTGTATGGTACGCCAGTCAGTAGCGTCAATTTGATGATTTACCAGAACGGGGTTTTACGCTATAATCAGAACATTACAATGAATAGTGACGGCTACCAATACATGGGCCTAAATGATAAGGTTACGCTGGCCTCAATGGATCGACTTTATTTTAAAGCTACTCAACTCTAACCCATGAGCCTAGAAATTAGACTAAACGGCCAGGCCGTGGATCTTACCCCAGGGCTCCAGGTTTCGCTGGAGCTGGTAAATCCGTACCTGGTTTATGAGGATATTTTGAGCAGTTCGTCAACGGTGCCAGCCTTACCGGCCACCAATCGAAACCGGATCATCATGGGCTTTCCTGATTTGCTCCAGAGCGACGCGTTAGGAATGCGTTACGATTGTGAAAAGTACTATAATGGCCAGTTACTCCAGAGCGGGGTGGCCATCCTGACCGAATCCGCCGAAACGTTTGCCTTAACGGTGGTTCAGCCATTGGGCGAACTATTTGGCGACTTACAAACCAAAACGTTGCCAGAAATCCCGTTTGGAACTCTGGCTCTCCCGGTAGTGCTCACACCCGTACTGCAATCGTTTGGCCGAGACGTTTTGGCATTTCCCTCTATCCTGAATGCCGATTTTTACGGCAGCAACGGCGGGGCCATTTCCTACAGCGGAATGGTCAACAATTACACGGCAGGAGCTTACGCCACGGCGGGGCCAGTTGTACCGATGCCCTTTTTAAAAGAGATCCTGTTGCGGCTGGCCGAATTAACAGGCGTTACGCTTTCGGGCCAGTTCCTGGATGATCCAGACTTAAGCCAGCTCCTGCTTTACAACACCAGGGCATTAGATGGCCGTACCACCATCGACCTACGCCAGCACTTGCCGGAAATGAGTATACCCGTATTTTTCCTGGAGCTGAGAAAACTCTTTAACCTGGCCATGAGTGTGGACACGGTGGATAGGTCTATTCGGCTCGATTTTACGGACTCGTTCCATAAAGCGGCCACCAGTATCGACTGGAGCAAAAAAGCGCTGAAAACGTTTAAAAAGCGGCCAGAAATGGCCAGGCGTCTCCAGTTGGGCAGTGAGCAGGACAGTAACGACGCACTGACCAAAGACAAACCGGATAGTCTGACCGATTACCTTACGCCGGAAATCGACAGCGAAACCACGATTAGCCCACTAACCAGCAAATTCTCTACCCTGCTAACGGATCCGGCCACCGGCCTAGCCATAACCAAGCAGGCCGGGATTACTGAGCAGTTTAGCCAACTGGCTAACAAGTTCGGGCCGCGCCTATTGTTCTGGAATGGGGTTGTAAATGGCCAGCCAACGGCCACGGCCAGCCGGGGCAATTACTCACTGTACTGGAAAGGGCCGCAAGGCCTGGCCGCTACGTTCTGGCCAATGACGGAGCAAAACAGGACGCGCCGGTTTTATGTGGAGCGCTCCCTGGATTTAACGGAGGTAGACCTGGCCAGGCTGGACTTTTCCAAAAAAGTGCATATTAACGGAATGGATTACTTTATAGCAAACGTGGCTATTTCATTACCAATTAAATCGCCAGCTACTGTGCTCCTATTAAAGGCATAATATATCTATCAACAGAATTCAGTAAATGAAATATATATTTCATTTACTGAATTCTGTTGATAGATATATCTTCAATTATTTTTCTAATTGCTACTGCAATTTCCGCTAAAGGTTCATCAATATTGGTAAATGTCGATATGGGACGTGCATTTTTTGGGAGACCTTGCAATTTCGCATATGGAAGACCGATAAAATCACAAGGCTTACAGAAAATAGGGATTACTTTGGTTTGTTTATTGTCGTGCCGCTTGATTGCCTGTAAAAGTTCATTATGCCATATATACTCAGAAGCATTAAAATTTGCACTTATTAATAGCAATATCAATTCTGAATCTTCTAGTTCTCTCTTAATTTCTTCATCCCATTCAGCCCCCGGAAGAATTTTCCGGTCATTCCATATAGATATTTTATTGGTACGCTTTAGAGAAGACAGATGCTTGTCTAGGGCTATTTTTAAGTCTTCATCACTGTGAGAGTATGATAAAAAAACTCGCAAGTTCAAATTGTTATTTAAAGTTGTCGCTAAAGGTTCAATTTGATGATTGTGATTGTAGCTATTTTCTGTATAATTGTAGCCTTCAATTTCATCTGCTATGGATAAAATTGTATTGTTTATTTGAGAAATAATTATTTCTGAATTAACCAATATATTCTTGTTAGCATCACGCCTATAGTTAATATATCTGGCTTTACATAATATTGCTTGATTATATAGTTCCTTATTTTTGGAATACAAATAATTTATCAATAAGTTTAAAGCATCAAGAGTGGCGCTATTTTGTATTAATTGATAAACATCATCTTTAATCATAACTACTTCTTTGAGATCTCTGATTTTAATTTTTCGATTATTAAATCTTTTTCAGTTAACATTTGCTTGTAAGTAACAAATACGTCAGATAATATTTTGATGTGTTCTGCTCTTTCCTCCGTTTGCTTTCGCAGCAATTCAAGTTCTTTTTTTAAGTTAATTAATTCATTTTTTTCTTCTTTTAGTATATTGTATTCTTCTTTTAGCGCATCGTACTTCCTTTGTTCCTTATCAATCCTTAAAGATAAAAGTTCAATTTCTTTCAATAAAGATTCTCTATTTTTTTCATGATCTTTTGCTTCTTTTCTTTTAACATTTAATTCTTCTATTAAGACTACTATAACCTGATTGATATTTATTAACTCTCCTCTGGATTCTTCAATTTTATTAGTCTGCGTTGTTTGAATACTCATCAATAAGCTGTCCGAGTTGTTCAATGATAATGAGACATTTTCTTGTCTAAATCTACTCTTTAAAAGAGGAAGGTCATTTATTAGTTCTGAAAGATTAGCAGTTATTTTGGAATACTCTTTTTGAAATGTACCATAGTCAATAACATTCTTAATATTGTCATGTTTAAGTCGAGTAAATTGTGAGGATAAAGTAAGAAGAGTATCTGAAATAAGTTCACCTTCTAAGTCATTTTCAACTATAGAGCTGTTAAATAGTTTGATGGCTAAACCAATTTCCCCTGCCTCTAAATTTTTTCTAAGTTGTCTTTGGATAGAAACTAGATTCATACTTATAAACTATAAAATTGTAACCATTTATCGTAAAAATACAAAAAAACGCTTTCTTTGATTAAGCGATAAATAATGTTTGCAAACTACTAAGAATTAGCAACATAACAATAAAGACTACATTTCATAGATCTCAATTACATAGCACTTTTATGTCCTTTCCAGCCCTTGGCCTTCGTTTTAGCTTGCTCCCAAAACAGCAAGCTATGGAACAAACTACCGGCATCCGTGGGGATACCAGGGCCGAATGGCTCACCAGTAATCGAGACGCAGCCAAAATACTCGACCAATACATTCTCCAGGCCGAAAAGGCATTTATAAGCCGAATCCAGGCGGCTGGCTTAACCCTAACCGGAGAGCTCCTTTCCAGCTTTCGACACGAAGCGGCCATTATTGGCCAGGACTATGTTTCGGCTAAACTGGAAATGGCTGGCTATGGCCGGATTAAGGATTTACGGCGTATGAACTACAGCCGTACACCTCCATTAATCGCAATAGAGAACTACGTGGAAAAGGTGGGAACGGCCAACTTTCGGGAGGTGCCAGGCTATGCGCCGGGGCGCTTTCCAGCCACCGAAGCCAAAGCCGTGGAGCGCCTAGCCTGGGCGTTCAAAATGAAGTTCATACGCCAGCCCAACGTGGTACGCGGCTACCGGGGCATCTACTCCGATCCATTGTTAAAGGACGTTTTACCCTACCTGTTTTCTGATTTGGCCACGGCCTGCAACTTAACGGCCAGCCGGGCCTTTAAAGTGGCCTTTTCCGACTAATGGCATTAAATCTAAACGAGGTAGCCACACTCACCCTTAAGCTAAATAACGGTGATGTCAGCAAGAGTATAGACGAGCTCAACACCAAAGCCAAAGAGCTAAAAAAGACCATCAACGAAATAGAGAAAGATGGCGGCAAGGGGAGCGAAAACTGGAAGAAATACAAGGGCGAATTGGCCGACGTACAAACGGCCACGGCAGCACTTAAAAAGGAGGTGGATCTGACCACACTCAACTATGGCCAGCTCGACAATTTGGTGAAGCAATTGACCAAAGATCTAAAAGGACTTAAGCCAGGAACCGACGAGTTTGTAGCAGCCTCCAAGCGACTAGGCGACGCCGAAAAGCAATTTAAGGCCGTAAAGGAGGAGGTAAACAAACTCAAAGAGGGCGGGGAGGCTCTAGGCCAGCCAACGCTCTGGAATAAGATTACCACCGGGGCCGGGAACATGTCGAAGGTGTTCCAATCGTTTATGGCCCTCCAGATTATCGGGTTCATAATCGACATCGGCAAAAGCATCTTTGAGACCACCAGCAAGTTCGAGAAGTACGGGAAGGTTTTAGAGACCGCTCTGGGAAGCCAGAAAGAGGCACAGAGTGCAATGGCCGCGTTGAAAAAGCTGGGCTCTGAAACCGCCTTTTCGGTGGAGGAACTCACCGAAGGGTACGTAAAAATGGTGAATCGGGGCATGAGGCCGAGCCAAAAAGAAATGGTGGCTATGACCGATTTAGCGGCCAGCCAGGGCAAAACCTTTGACCAGTTGGTGGAGGCCGCACTGGATGCCCAAACGGGCGAAAATGAACGATTGAAAGAGTTCGGGATTTCAGCTAAAAAATCAGGCGACCAGGTAACGCTTTCCTTTAAGGGCGTCAATGAGACGGTGAAGAATACGCCCGAAGCCATCCAAGGGGCGATTGTCAAGTTTGGCGAAATGAAAGGCGTAGCGGGTCAGAACGCCGACATGATGAAAACCCTGGACGGCCAAACCTCGAACCTGGGGGACAATTTCGACGCGCTCAAAACGGAGATTGGCGAGCAGTTGAAACCGGTTTTTTCAGCCATCATTTCGACCATGAGCTATGGCATAACGGTCATTAGCACAATGGTTAAAGTAGTGGGAACACTCATAACCGTCGTTACCACCTACTGGAGTACGCTGGCCGATTTTGCGGTGGGATCGGCGGGGGTGATGAAAAACTTAGGGACGGCCATTGGCCTGTTTTTAAGTGGCAATTTCGAGGCCGCTGGTAAGGCCTGGGATCAGACCAAAGCAGCGGGGGCCAAAGTGATAGCCGACGTTAAAACCAATGTCAAGGAGGGAGCCGCTGCCGTGGTGGCCATTTGGGCGGATCCGGCCAGCGTGACAAAGGCCGAATTTGCCGGAAAGAAGCAGGGCGAAGCCCACGCTAAAGGGCTCAGTGATGAGCAAAAGAAGGCACTGACCCAAGCGGCAAAAGAGGAAGAAAAGGCCCGAAAGGCCGATTTAAAAGAGCATGAGCAGGCACTTAAGGAACGAGAAAAAGCCAACCAGAAAGCGCTGGAGGATTTGGCCCAAATTGAGGCAGACGCTCACATAGCGGGCATAAAGGATGAGCTCCAGCGGGAAATAGCCAAGATTGGAGCCAAGCGGGATTTGGCCGCAGAGGCCATCATGAGGGGCATCCAAAGCGAGGATCTAAAAAACAAACAGATAGCCGCGCTAGACCTCAAAATGGAGGAAGATGTGGCCAGGGTAGTAGGCGAATTTGCCGAGAAAAAGCGCCAGAAAACCGAAGAAGAAGAAGCCAAACGGCTGGCCAATACCAAGTTTGTTTTGGAGCAGGAACGACTGGCCGAAAACGCCATGCTCGATCTGAAGGAGCTCCAGGCCAAAGGCAACGCCACCAAGTTGGCTGCGATCCACCAGGAGCGGCTTACGATCCAGTTAAACGCCACGATTCAAAAGCTAGATGCCGAAGAAGCCGCCGAAAAGGCCAAAGCCACCCGTGAGATAACGGATAAAGACCAACTAGCCACCACCCTAACGGCCATTGAGAATCGCTACCGAACAGAGCGGGAACTGGCCACCGGCAAAAACGCGGCAGAAATTGCCAAAATTGAAACTGAGCTAAAGGAGAAAAAGAACGCCATTTGGTCAGAGACCAGCCAGGCCTTTAGCGCCATTCTAAAGGGCGATCTATCGGGCTTTATCGACCACGCCAATAAGATTGTAACGGGCGAACAGCAGGCCTGGCAAAAGCGGCTCCAGGAGAATACCGAGAAATACGCAGCCGTTGGGGAGATGGCCAAACAGGCCGCACAGTTCCTGGCCGATCTGGCCAAACAACGGGCCGATAAAGAGATCGCCGAAGCCAAACGAGAACGAGATGAGAAAGTAGCGATTCTAAATGACCAGGTGGCCGTAGAGCAGAACGCGATCACTGACGCAACCGCTGCCATCGACAAAACCAAGACCGAATCGAGCGAGAAAATAAAAGCGCTCAAACAGGAAGAAACCGACAAAATCACCAGCCTGGAAACACTCTACTCCAATGCCAGTAACGCACAAGGTAAGGCCGATATGGAGGCCGAAATTGAGCGCTCCAGGCAGGAGAAAGCGGAAAAGACAGCAGCGGCCAAAGCGGTACATGACGATGCCATAGAGAACGCCAAAGATGAAAAGCAGCAAAAAATAGACGCTGCCGAAGCCACCCGAGATGCGGAAATAGCTAGCATCAACAAGCGGACAGAGCTGGATTCAGCCACCCGCAAAAAGATGATCCAGGAGAGCAAAGACCGCGCTGAACTGGAGATCAAACAGGCCAAAGAGGACTTTGAGACGAAGACCAAATTATCAAAGGAGGAATACGAGAAAAAGACCAAAGATGCCACCGAGGAAGCCGAGAGCAAGATTAAACTCTTGAAGGAGCTGGAGACTGCTGATAAAGACCGGGCCAAAGAATTGATCCAGACAGCCAAAGACGAAGCAGCGGCAAAGGTCAAAACGGCAGAGGAAGAGAAGGCCGCTAAACTCAAACTGCTGGAGCAGGAAAAAGCGACCCGTATCCAGAACAAAAAGGATTTGGAGGCTGCTATAGATGCCGAGAATAAGAAAGCCAAAGCCATAGAAGTAGCGGCTAAAACAAAGGCCTGGGAGGCTCAAAAGAAAGCCGATATTGCCAGTGCACTGATTACCGGGGCACTGGCCACGCTCAAAGCGCTGGCCTCTGGATTCTGGCCGGTGAACCTGGTATTTGCAGCCGCATCGGCAGTAATGACGGCTATCCAGGTAAACAGCATTCGCAACCAGTCAACGCCACAGTTTGCACAGGGCGGCTTTATTCCACAGGGAGGGCGGCATGGATCCAGTTACGGCACTGGAGGGCTGGCCATTATTGATAGGGCCACCGGCCAGGAGCGGGGCGAAATGGAGGGCGAAGAGGCCATAATAAGCCGGGAACAAACCCGCGCCAATATGCCACTAATCCAGAAAATGTTTAGAAACGCCAGAACGCCAGGCCAGCGCAATAAACCAGTAACGGACTACCGGGGCGCTGCCTTCCGAGAGGGTGGTTTGTTGGACGCGGCCAGGTATTCTAACTCTATGTTTGTCTATGGTGGGATAGTTGGTAATAAGCGCCGGTATGATGCCGGTGGGGTGGTGCTTAACGATGATCCAGAAGCTGCTGGAGGCCTGGCAGAAGGCCAGCGAGCCCAAAGCCAGGCAATGGAACAGGGTAAAATGCAGATTAAGCTGTTAAGTGAAATTATCGACGTAAACAAAGCCACCGGAGAGGATTTAAAGCGGGCTATGAGAACGCTGGCCAGCAACATAGATAACTCACTATCTACCCTTACTAGGAACAATAACCAGGCACTGGCCAACCTGGCTACCACTACCCAGAACGGCCTGGATACGATGGCTGGCCAGGTAGGTGGCTTAAAGAGATCCGTGAACGCGGTAGAGGGAGCCGTTTACCAGGTGAAAAACGCGGTGGATGGCGTACAGGGGGCCGTTTGGGGCACGAACCAGGCGGGGCGTTTGGATGCCTTAATTAGCCGAATTTCCTCTTTTAAATGATATTTTTAATCAAAAAGGCAGCTTATTAAACAAGCTGCCTTTTGGGGTTTATTTACTTGATGAAGTAATATCGGGTACGTTTAACCAGGACAGTTTTATTCCACTCTAATTCTTCAATTTTGTTTCCATCTATATCATATTTGAAAACAGTTCTTCGATCAGTTGGGGCTAGTGCTAGCTGACCATCCGTATAATACTTATTCCGTTGATAGAATTTCGACTCTATTAGCTGTTGCTTATCGTCGTAATGATCTGTGCGAACGAGTATTTTTCCTTGATTTCCAGTATGATAAATAGCAGTCAAATTGCCATAACTATCATAAGTATACTCACTAAGATCACCTGTATCACCATTCTTTGTATATGTAGTAGAGCCAATTTGGTTCCCTTCGGCATTGTACGAATATGTGGCTGCCAAATGAAATTTATCTTCATTATATAGCTTATTATATAGCTCTGTTTGTTGCCTTTTCGAATTGAAAACACGTTTTTGATGAACTAGTATTTTCCTATTGGGGCTCAATTGTTGATAATCGGTTTGATTTCCATCGTTGTCATAGGTATAGACAAATACTTGCATGAGATCCCCATTTTCATCATAACCTGTTTCTTGAATTTTTAGGCCTTTATCATTATAAGTAAATATCCCATCATAGCTATGCTTTCCATTGGGATTATAATTTTTTCTCTTTGTCATATTGCCAGTACTATCATAAAAATTATGTGAAACTAGGCTGCTATCGTTTGTGACAATATCATAATCATAAATAAATCCCTCTTTAATGTGATTCTTTTTACGAGTCAGCCGCTCTAGTTCATATTTTTTCTCTTCATTCTGAGCGTGAAGAGTGAGACTTACTAAGGTGAAAATTAAAATGGTGAGTTTGGAAATCATACGAATTAAGTGATTTTTAAGCGCTACAAGATTACTGTTTCTCTCTTAATATTCCCAAGTTGTTTATTGTCTTACATAGGATAGTTATGTGGAAAAATCAATAAATACTGAATTGTGTATTATTTCATATCTTTACCAATCCCGTTAGCGATCTACTGTATGAATAAATCTCTTCTTTCTGAATGCGTAAACGCGTTGTTCTTTCTGTCCCCAAGTACCTCAAAAAGTATCTGTTAAATCCTGAATTTGGCGACCTGGTAGACGGGGCTCTTTCGGTTAGCGGTCGCTCTCTGGTTGGCTCCTACATCGCCAGTATTACCAGGCCGATTTTATACCCCATTCCCAAACCCGACATTACGGGCGCCAAGCTGGTTATTTATTACCCCAATCGGGATCGTACGATGGAGGTGCCTCCTGAGAAATACGCCAGCCTGGTTAAGTCGTTAGATGAACAGTTTCGGCGCTCGCTGATTTGTGAGGTCAGGGCCTTGCATGAGCTATGCGGGGGCGACTATTCCCGCTTTATCCGCAATTTCCTGGCCCGCTATCATATCGAGGCCGATGTGGATATTGACTTTGATACCGTTCGTAAAATCTACCGGGACTACCTGGAGCGAATGGACAAAGCAAACCGGGAACTGGTGGCCGCTGAGTAAACTCGTAAAAAAGTTTGCATTAAAAAGTCCGGCCTGGAGCAGTTTGGGCCGGATTTAAACAGATTAGGCCGGATGCGTGCAGTTTGGGCCGGGCTGTTTAGCCACAAAAACGCCCTCCATTTGACATGGAGGGCGTTTTTGTTTTCTGGTACCCTATAAACTTATGTCCTTTCCAGTGGTGGGCCAGGCCATTACTTTTGGCCTATTATGGTACTAACCGAGCAATCGTTTGGCAGCTATCAACAACAGCCTAACGCTGGCCAGGTGGCCAGACTTAAGCTCCTACCGATAGAGGCCGTGCTGGCACTCTCACCACCGGGGGAGTGGCCAGCTCCAGCGCCGGGAATCATTTCCCGTTTTGGCCTGGCCGTGGCCGGTGGATCCGTAGCCACGGAGTTAATCTTTCCCATTGGCGGGGGCTCATTCCAGGAGAGCAGCGAAACCAGCGGAGCCGGAACGGCCTGGAGCCTGGAGCTGATGGCCACCATTCCCAAAAACCAGGCTGGCCTGCTGGATTGGATCCACCGAAACAAAGCCAGGCGCTGGCTGGCTCTCTGGCTCGACCGGAATGGCCTAGCTTACCTGGCGGGCGAATGGGGTAATGGTTTACGCATGGAGGCCAGTAGGGCCGTAGGATCCATCAACAGCCAAACGCTCACCTTTCGGGGCCGGGCTACCCATCCGGCCTGGTTCCTGGAAACCTTCGACTCGACCCAACTCTTTGCCGATGTCGATTTCGATTTAGCCTTTGACCTATCCTTTAACGCGTAAACCAACAACTAACAACACGACTAACGAATGGCAGCACCAGACGACACAGCGCTAAAGGCGCTCATTAATTCCAACATTCCCGATGCAAACCCTGGCCTACCACGCCGGGGCACAGCGGCCTTTGTACGGGCGGCTTTATTTACCCTCATTGATTGGGTCAAGACGGCCATCAATGGCAACCTGACTACCTGGCTACGGACATCCGATAACCAGCCTGGTGGCAGTAATGCCGATGCGATTTACCGGGCGGGCAAAATTTCCCTGACGGGCAGTCTGGATACCAAAGTTCAATCGACGGCGGCAACAATGGCCGCTACAGCCCTCTATCAGTCAGCACTTCAAGTGCAGGGCTCGATTGGGAGTGGGCCAGCTTATCTCGAATTTCTGGTTCCGGGAGTTGGGATACAACAGTTTGGCGTTGATTCGGATGCGGTCTTGAAGTATCGACCTTATGGGGCGGCTGTGGCCTATCCGATCCTCATCAACGAAGTTAGCCAGGTCGTTAAGCTGGCGTCGGTACTGGGCAGTAGACGCATCGTTCTCTACGATGCAACGGGCAATGACCACCAATTTTTCGGGTTGGGTATCAACAGTGCCATTTTCCGGTATCAGGTTTCCGACACCTCATCGGCTCATGCTTTTTATGCGGGGCTGACTCCGGCCACCAGTAAAGAACTCATGCGGATTCAGGGCAATGGGTTGGTGGACGTGACGGGTATGACTCGTGTCAAGTCGTTCACGGTTCCCACCTCGGATTCTGGGGTCGAAATCATTTATGGGGCTTCACCAGGGAATGGGGCTATTTTGTGTTACGACCGCACGAACGGTGTTTACCTGAATCTTAACCTGGATGGGGCCACGGTGAACGTCAACTCGGGTAATGCCACCAATGGAAAGATGGGGGTGAATACGGGCTCACCTACCAGCGCCTTGCATGTAAAAGGAGCCACCGGCCACCAGCAGTTGCGGTTAGAGACTTCCTACACGCCCACCAGCAGCAGCGATGCTAACGGAGCGATAGGGCAAGTGGCCTGGGATGCCAATTATGTCTATGTCAAAACAACAGCAGGCTGGAAACGGACTGCCCTCAGTACATTCTAACAACCTTTTTTTACTACACTTTATGGAGTCAATTAGTCAACCCATCAGCCCCGAAAAGCCAACCGGATTTAAACGGGTAGGCAAGCATTTAAACTTTGTAATTACCGAAGATTTGAACATGGTTCAACAGGTACGGGTAATTACCCTGGACACGGCCACCAGTAAGCCAATGACCGACCTGATAGAAGCCGACGAAACACTAACACCAGCACAACGCCAGGCCAGCCTGCAACGGTACGCCGATCAAATCGTAACGCGGCAAACCGTTGGCTCTTTGGTGAATGCCGCTGGCCAGGTGGTGGAGCTAGGAACCGAGGGCGCCATAAGCCAGCGGGATTATTTCCAGGCCATTACCCTGGGAGACCTGAAAAAGATGGGCTTACCGATAAGTGACAAAACGCCGGTTACGACCCTTATCTACGCGCTGATTCAGGGCGAAATAGCCAACATCGACCACCGGGGCGAATTGTAAGCATGGAACAAGGGGAGCCCATTTTTATTGGTCGATTGGATACGGATTACAGCCTAATCGTTGTCATGTCCAGCCAGTTACCCAAAACCGACCAAATGCTAGTATTTCACGATATACTAGTCGAATTGGCCGATTTGCGGGTTTTGTTGATTCCTGCCGACTTTCTGACCGATTGCCACAGCACACCACCCTGGAGCCAGAGCGTACTGCCAGCCTATGACAATAAAACGAACCTGGCCGCAATGGGCCATGATCGACTCTATACGGATTGGGAGGCATTTACGGATACTTATCAGGAGTTACTGAGGTTAACTCCCAAAGCAGCCAGGGCTTACGCAGATGGCGTTTACCTGGAGCTAATGGAACGGTTTAACCCTGGGCGGTTCAGAAATAAGATCTATTACGCCGGGGTTCGGCTGTTTGGGTGGTGGAATTGGCGCAAATTCAGAAGCCAGGCAGGAAAGGGATAAAATGCAAAAAGGCCAGACCTAGATAAGACTGGCCGTTTTGCATTTTTCTTAAATTTGTTGAATAACTCATGTTATGTTATTCGAATAAAGACAGAATTTGCAAGATAGATTATATGCGTGTCATCTGGTTTTATTGCAAATCTTTCCAAGTCTCATAAATGGCTTCACGTAGAGAGATTGTATCGTTTTTGTAGTCTTTCCACGTAGCCGAGTTTAGCACTATTTTATCAGCCTCAGAGAGGGAAATATTTAATACTTGAATTAATAGTTTTATCGAATCCGCTTGGCTCAACCCTATATTTTTAAGCGATAAAAGGCCTGCTTCAATGTCTTTTTGAGGTCCAAAAGCATTCGAAAAAGTAGCTTTGCTATCCATAAGTAATGTGTTGTATAAGTGGCAATATGTTAATCTAGATGCCTTTGCTTGATTATTACGGCACTCGATATGGATTCAACTGGCCACAGTTCAATCAAGTAATGATCTTTCCCCTCAATACCCATCCGATCAATTGTATTCTGGCCACCATAGTAGATCCGAAGCCGCCAATTAGGGCCAGCCCCTTCAATTAGCAATCCATTCTGTCCCTCGTTAGCTAATTCAGCAATTAAGATACCTGAAGATTGGGTTCTTATCGAGCATTCAACACTTTGGTCCCATTTGTCTAAGGAATGAATGGGCGGTTCTGTTTCTAAAACAGCTACTTCGATAGGAACATTGAAGTTTCTAAACGTCTCCATTACTATTAACCTGCCATTCTCTTTTGAAGCGAACATATCTATACTATCCTGCTCAGTCCACCAATCTGCTTCAATTCGAACTGTTGACCAATCTAAGCAAGCATCGTAAATAAATACCTGAAAGTAGTCGGCAAACAGACTAAGAGTATAGGTTTTTATCATTCAAATCTGTTGTATAATCTAACGTTATGTTAATAAGCTTCAAATCGACACTGTCTTATTAGTCGCCACAAGCTACAAAATTTACTAACAAAATCACGAGCCAGCTCCAGCCAGATCGGAACGCCGAAACGGCTGGTTTTTTTATGTCCTTTCCAGAGCCTTTTGGCCGTGGCAACTTTACGACAACAACGCCAAATAAGGCGATAAACAACAAATTGAACGCATTTTTTTAATGAATGGACTTTTAACCATTTCGGGACTCTGGCACGTAGAGGCTTCCTTTGCGGCTCGAATGGAGGCAATGGCCAGGCCACGGATCCTGGCCGGAAAAGAGCCAATTGCACCGGGGCTAATCTCGGAGCACCCTAGCCTGGCCATTCGGGCCACCTTGCAAACAGCGGGCCTCCAGGTAATGGCGGGCACCATCTCCTATTATGAGTATGTGGCCACTCAATACACCGTGGACGGGGTTTGTGTGATTCCCATCATTGGCACGCTTACGCGGTACGGGTTGTGTTCCTGGGGCTATGAGGATCTAGCCGGACTGCTGGCCGTAGCCGACAAGATGGAGGACATTAAATCCATCCTGCTACGCATTGATTCCGGGGGCGGGGCCGTCGATGGCCTCAAAGCACTGGCCGACGCGATCCGGGCCATGAAAAAGCCGGTGGATGTATGGACGAACTTTTGCGCCAGCGCGGCCTATTTTATCGCCAGCCAGGCCCGCTACATTTGGCTAGAGGATTCTCCGTTGCCAGTTATTGGATCCATTGGCACGCTGATGGTCTACACCGATCAGAGCAAGGCGCTAGAGCAGCAAGGCCTGGCCGTGGAGATTTTCCGCGCGACCGAGAGCGTAGACAAAGCCACCGCCAACGGCATCGAGCCACTTTCGGACGAGGTACGGGCCGAAATTCAGACCATGCTGGACGCCTGCCAAACCCAATTTGTGGGCTACGTTCAGCGGGGCCGGGCTGGCCTATTGAAATCCGACGAATGGAAAACGGCCAAACTATACGGCACCAATAAAGCCCTAGCCATTGGCCTGGCCGATTTCAAAGGCACACTCAACCAGGCCATTAAAAAGAGCGCTCAGGCAACGGCCTAATTCACTCACTCATTCATTCACCCGTCAATCTATGGCACAAGTAAAGCAGACCCTGGCCGCGTTTATGGCCTCCTTTTTCGGAAAGTCCGAAACCGTAATTTCTGAAAAGCTCTCCACCGATGAGCACAACCAATTTACTTCTGAAGCGCTGGAGCTCCAGGAAAAACTCACCGGGCTACAAACCCAGGTAACGAACCTGGAAACCGAGAAAGGAACGCTCCAGACCACAATTAACACCCTGCAAGGGGAAAAGACGACACTGGAAAGCGATAAAACCACGCTCCAGAACTCACTCAACCAGACCCAAACAGACCGGGACAAGTACAAAGCCTGGTTTGAGAAACAGGCCGGGGTAGGGGCTCAACTACCAGAAGGGGATGAAACCAGCAAGGGCGAGCAAACCCTAACCCCGTATAACCAGCAGGCGCTGGAGGTATTCCGAAAAAGCCGAAACTAGCCCTTAGACGGGGCATGATTCAGTAAGTAACAAACTTCTACTAAATTATTTTAATCGCTTTACATGGCACAAACACAAGGGTACGATTTTACCAAGCTACCAAGCGCCTTAATGCAGGTTTTTGATGGCAAAAAAGAGATTATCACCGACGTACTGGTAGACGGTGACGCTAAAATTCGGGAGCTCTATCAGCTTCTGGTGACGGATAATAAGAGCCCGCTGATTAATCTCCAGATTATGGATATTCTTCGGGCAGCTACTGACGATTTCAGCCCATCAGCGGGAGCGCTCCAGTTCGGGGCTCGGATTCCCAGTTTTGAAGACGTGGACATTGATTTACAATTCACTACGGGCGAAATTCAGACGCTTTACCGTTCGTATCTCCAGTATGTGAAGGGCTTAAGCTCGGAAAAGGAAGTGCTGGCCAATCCCTTCGAGGTGTTCTTTTTAGAGCAGATCCTACGCACAGCCCGCGCCAACCTGGTAGAGCGAGCAAGCTGGAAAGCGGTTAAGAATGCCGCCAATACAGGTTCGGTTTACGCCATTACGGGCCTATTGTCGAAAATGACCGCTGGCCGACAGGCTGGAACGGGCGACATTCCAGCCGGTAACGTGTTAACGGCGGCAACGACCATTGACGACACCAACAGTTACGAGCAAATGCTGGCCCTTTGCCAGGTGGTAGAAGCGCAAAACCAGGCCATGCTGGAAATTCCGTTGCAATTCCGTTGCTCTCCTGGTTTGGTTCGGAGCATCAACCGACGACGGCAGGCGAAGTTTCCAAACACGGTACGGCCAGGCGAGAACATGACCAAAATCGACGGGTACGAAAACATTACCCTGGTGCCGGACGTGGGCCTTTCGGGCAAGTTTACGCAGGTTATTACGCCAAGCTCTAACCTGAATTTCGTGTGTAACGAAGATGTGAGCGCCTACACGTTGACGGTTGTAAAAGATGTTAAAGCGGTCAAAATCAACATCCGTATGAGCGTAGGCTTTGATTACGGGTTCGGTAAGTTCACCTTCTTAAACGACAAAGTTTAACTAGCCCAACCGGCCACCACGTATAGGGGTGGCCGGTTTACATTTCTTCTCTAATTTTTTCAAGTTCAATTAACTAACAACAGCAAATACAAATGCAGCTTTTAAAGATTTTAATGAGTTTGGCCCTGGTATTTATCGGGGCACTGGTGGCCACCGAAACCGGCAGCGTATTGGCCGGAGTGGTGGCCATACCGCTGGCCAGCTATGCGGTTACGGCCACGACTGGCGTATCCCTGTTTGCTAGCCACGGCTTGGCCGTTGCCACCCTGGCCGCGCTCAACCGGACACCACAGCAAACCGTAAACCCTGGCGGTGGCCGACGTTTGTTTTTGATTCCTACGGATCAAATTACGGGCGAATGGCCCAAACGAGCTGATATTACAGCCGGAGAACTAACGGTAGTGCCTACACTGGTAACAGGGCCACCCGTAGGCACGTTTGTCGAAGTGCAAGTATCGGACAACTCCCTAAAAGTTGATGAAGCCTTAAAGGGGCCAACGGGCTACCAATCCTGGGAGCAGAGCCTGGAGGTAAAAGTGGCCGGTTACACTAAGGATCAAGTGGCCGCAGTCGAAAAGCTAATTAATACAGAAGTGGTGGCCGTTGCCATCCTAAATGATGGCCAGCGAGTGGTTTTAGGTACGTCGTTATCAGGTCTACAATTTGAAGTCACCCACACCTCTGGAGCTAAAGGTGGCGACCGGAGAGAGTGGACAATGAAGGCCAAAAATGATGGCTACATGTTCGGTTATATTCCATTAGGTAACGCGCTGGCTATTGCAGGCGTAACGCTGGCTTAATCAATTCACCCTTTAATCAGTTAAAAGGCCTCACTACCGGCAGGCGTTCCTGCGGCAGGCGGTGAGGCCTTTTTTATCCTTCCCAATGGCAAAAAAAGTAGTAGTTCTCAATGAGGCAACAGGCGTAAAATTCGGGTTCGAGGAACGTACTGTAATCGTGAGCGATCAAATGGCCGTGGCCGACGCTGAACGCATCGAAAAGGATTATCCTGGAGTTTATTGCAAAGTTGTAAATGAGTCAGAAGCGACTCCAGTAACAGACAAAACAAAAGCCGAAAAAGCGGCATAGTGCCGAAATAGTATTTTAAATAACGAGCTGTAGACTCGACGAAAAACCAAATATTATTCTTTTTCTTAAACAGCAAATGAACACAAACCAACCAACACTAAGCCAAATTAAGGCAATCGCTCAACTAGCCGAAATGGCCTATAATGCCGACCAAACCGAGCACAAAAAAGCAGCCTGGGACAAGGCACAAACGGAGTACGAACAGGCCGCAAAAGAGGTCGAACAATTGACCCCGGAAACGGAGCCTAGCGTGGCCGAAAATTTCATTCAGGAGTTAGGCCGACTGGAAGAAGCCAACCGGCAATTGGAATACCAGAAACACAGCCTAGAGCAAGAAGTTTCTTTTCTCAAAAACCAATTAAATGAGAAAGACCAGAAAATAGACGAGCTCGAAAAATTGGCACCTTCTGCAAATTCGGCCACTCCAGCCGTTACGCCAGTAGTCGAAAAAGCAGCGGCACAGGCCGAAGCAGCAAAAAAAAACAGTTAACGCCTGAATCCGCGCCGGATTCCGAAAAAGAGCGGCTTATGGTGCTGGCTGAAGGCCTACACCGTGAGGCCGCTCTTTTGAGTAATACCCTGGCCGATTTTGACGATAACGACGTAGCAGGGAGAAAGCCCGTCGTGGAGCAAATCCTGGCCATTCGGGAGCGCTGGAAAGATGCCCGGCACGAAGCAGCCACCGGCCAGAAACGCAGAGAAGAAAAAGAAGCAAAGCCCACAATGGCCAGCCAGGGGCTCCAGGCCGCTGAGATTAAACTGGAGATCCAGAAAACGCGGGTAAATATCTACAAGACTCAAACCAAACTAGAAGAACGGCCAGAGCACAAAAACGCCACGGCCTGGAAACAGGAGCTGGCCAGGCTCCAGGCCATCCTGGAGCAATACAAAGACGAACTAAGACTTTTAAGCTATGAAGCAATTAAAGAGTAATAATAAGTACCTGGAGAAAGTACGGGGCGAATTAGACGTTTTCCAGGCCTATCTTTTGGCCGGTGGTGAGCTCACACCGGAACAGTGGGCCACCTGGGATAAAATAGATTCGGCCAGAGCCTGGCTAAAGGCTGGCCATACAGATAGCCAGGTGCTGGCCATGCTGAAAAATTCTAGCAAACTTCAGGAGCGCAGAGCCAGAGAAATCTTAACGCTTTCTTACGCTGTTTTCGCTGAATTGCGCCAATCCAGGGCCAAAGAGGGCGTAAAGGATCTATACGCCGAACTATTCCGAGATGCCGCAAAAGAAGCCAAAGAGGCAGGCGATTATTACAACTTTGGTATTCTCCTGGACAAAGCGGCCAAAATAGATGGTGCTTACGATAACGAGAAAACCGTGAACGCGGACACCTACAAAAAACCGTCTAAAGTGGTCTTTAAAGTGAAGCAATTAACCCTAAATAACAACACTGGCCAGGATCCTAAACAAGTCGAAAATACAACCTATGAAATCGAACAATAACGAGAGCGCCCAAAATCGTGACGTTCTGGAAAGTGACGTTTTGGAGGTGGAAGTGAACGAAAAACAAGCCATTTTCCTGGAGGCCGTTTTTAACAATCATTTTAAAATTGCCGGTATGATTGGCGGGCGGGGCTCTGGCAAATCCATTACGCTCTCCGATTTTCTTTACCTGGCTAGTGATGAGCTCCCAAAGGCCAAATGCGGTTGGGGAGTGCCAACCATTAAAAAGGCCAAATCGAAACTGACCTCTGGCTTAAAAGCAGGCTGGAAACGCCACGGAATCCAGGAGTATGATTTTAAAACTGGCAGCGGCTGCTTTGTGCTCTGGAGAGAGCCACCGGCACACTTTGACCGGCCTTATGAAGCGCCCGACATTTGGGAGAACTGTATTAGTTTTCCAAACGGGTTTGTCATCGAATTTGAGAGCTTTAAAATGGCCGCTGCCGAAAACCGGGGGGCCAACTACGATTTATACGTTATCGACGAAGGGCTAAACTTTAAAAAGGATTGGCTTAAGGTGGTGCTCCCTACACTCAGGGCCAACGTGGGAAAGTTTGACTCTACATTCCACCAAATGTTAGCGGTTTTTAGTTCCCCTCCCTGGGATCTAGGAGGCCAGTGGATGTATGACATAGAAGCGCTTTCCAAAACCGAGCCAGAAAAGTACTTTTTCCTGGAAGTAAAAACGCGGGATAATTTGGCCTTTCTGCCAGATGACTATTTAGACACGCTGAAAAAGAGCCTCACTAAATTGGAGTATGAGGTGGAAGTGGAAGGAAAGCGGCTGACTAAAATGCCGCATAACTTTTACCCCACCTTTCAACACGCTATCCACGTTGTTAAGGATGAGAGCGACGAACTGGAAGGGAGAGCAGCCTTTAGCGGGGAGCCACTCTATAACCCTAGTCTACCGCTGGAGATTAGCTTAGATTTCAATGCTCACTTTACCAGTGCTACCCTATGGCAGAGCGACTATACAACAGCCAGGCTTATAGATAACCTATACTGTAAGGAGCCAGCCATAGACGCGGACGGGGTGGCCATGACGATGGCCCAGACGCTGGCCACGATGATAGCCACCGAGTACGAGGGGCACAAGACTAAGGAGGCGGTACTGACTGGAGACCGTAATGGTAAGAATAAATCGGCAGGCTCTACAAAATCCATGTTTCAGCAGGTGGCTGAAATTCTGGAGGCTTCTGGAAAATGGCAGGTTTCTACACAGCCGCTAAATTACAACCCTCCCCACATCGACAAGTTTAAGGACTTAAGCAACGTCTTTGCCGAGCGTACCACCAACCTAATACGGGTAAGGGTGGATGGCATACGGGAAGGCCACAGTGATCAGCATGGATAACAGCCCATTGAACATAGACTACACGAAGAGCAAGAAGAGCGAAGGCAGCAAGGTAGACCAGGAGCTAGCCACACACCTAAGTGACACAGTCGATTACTATATCCTTTGGAAGATGAAAGGGGGACGGATGGGCCAGGGCGGTGGAGATTTTGACTTAACTTATTTCTAAGTCGGGCACTTTCCAGATTTGGTTAGAGCCGTTTCATATATTCGGAAAGTGGAAAGTTCCAAAATGCTAAAGGGCGGGGTCAGGAAAGAAAAAAACGGGTAAAAGTGGGGGGTGTTTTTACAAAACAGCCTCATAATGAGGCTGTTTTGTGTTATTGAGGGTGCAAGATTTAAAAAATAGATTTATTAAAGCTTAGCAACCTGAATATCAGGCGGTTTGCTGGTCATTCTGGTTCAACTGGTTGGAAAGACTTTTCCAACTCGATAAGAGCCTGGCTAAGCGGTTACGCCGTGGTCGGGCGTAATGTTTTAGCCGCTCGGTGGATGTGAGACCTAACATCGTGGCCACATCATCGGCTGGGATTAACATCTCATTCAAGGCTAAATCGGCAAATGTTTTGCGGGCTATTTTAGTGGATAAGCGTACCGGCAAACCCACATAGGCCGCAATCAGCTTTAAGGAATCATTTCGTTTCTGGTTCGATTTGACGGGCAAAGCCTCCAGGCTCTCCCCATACTTTTTTAATACAGCCACCCCTGGCTCTAGTAACTTAAGGAAAAACTCCTTTTTGGTTTTCTGGCGCTTACCGACTAACCAGTAGTCAGCTTTTAGATCCTTGTCAATTCTAAACAGCTTCGAGGTGTAATCATAATGGTGCATACCGGTGAAGCAGTTGAACACAAAGGCGTCACGTTCTTTATCCAAGGATTCAGCCGCTGCCGGGTGAAGTTCACCCGCTTTAGCCATCGCCAGGAAATCAAACGTAATCAGCCGCTGTAACTGCTCAACGGTTAAATGAGTCGTGTCGGGCTCTTCTTCGTTAGTCTCCACTCGGAAACTAGCCAGCGGATTCTTACTAATCATTTGCCGCTCGGCGGCTAATTTCATGGCCTGCTTAATGTACTTAAGATGCTTTTCGATGTGAGCGGAGCCAAATTTTTCCACATCGGCCAGATAAATGGCCACATCGTCCATGAAATCCTGATTTAAGGAGGTAGCTGGTAATTTATCCCGCTTAGTCGCCTTGACAAAATCGGAGATATTGGCGGCATAATTGGCCTGAATTTCCAACGTAGACTGTGTAACCTTGCCCAGCTTTTGCCGCTTTTCCTGTTGCTGATAATGGTAGGCACAAACTTCTAGTAATGTAAAAATAGTTCGGCGCTCGGAGATTGTTCCTACGCCTGCTCTACTTCGTTGTTTAGTTGAAAACGCATGTTTAATGAGTGAAATAGTCACTTCCTCATTTTCGCGCTCTAAATCCTCTATGAGTTTCTCAATCCGTTGTTTGTAGGTATTGAGTTTTTTATTTTGCTCCTGTGCCCAAATGGATTTTCCCTTAAATGCCTGGTTTTCGGGATCCCATTGAGATTTTTTGCAATCAATGTGAGTCGATCCAAACTCGTCACGGTCAGCATTATACGTGAATCGCATTTGGATAAAGCCTGGTGAATCGTCAATATTAGTGTCATCGGTGGATACTTGTTTCGTTTTAGTGGTGGGTACTAGTTTAAGATTGGTGGATTTGCGGAACCAGAAAAGAACGCACATTCTATTAATATGGTACATGGTAAGCGGGATGTGCACCCTCGTGCGACCGCTCTACCAAAATGATGCCTATGTAACCTGGGTGCTAAATGTAACCCGACGTGCAACCGGGTTAAAACCGCATAGAGATGCAGCCAAGGCGGGAAAAGTGCGTTTAAACGAAACGAGCCGCACTTTTTAGGGTGCGGCTCGGTGATAATCAGGTGGCTAAAAGAGGCCTCAGCAGAGAGAGAGGGATTCGAACCCCCGGACCTGTTACAGTCAGTGGTTTTCAAGACCACCGCAATCGACCACTCTGCCATCTCTCTTTCTGGGTGCAAATATACGAGCGTTTTGAGATTTGTCAACCCACTGCGGGCCATTTTCGGGCAAAAACCGTAGTTTTGCCATTATTCAATGAGCGAATGAATGAGGTAGTAACTGGGTGAATAGACCATATAGCACATTCGATCATTTACTAACTCATTCATTCACAATTCGCTAACATGGACGCTACTGAATCGCTACCCTCGCTTGAAACTGCCCGTAAATTGGGCTTGTTGCCAGAAGAATTTGATCGGATTGCCGAAATTTTAGGCCGTCGGCCCAATTTTACCGAACTGAGTATCTTCTCGGTGATGTGGTCAGAACATTGTTCCTATAAGAACTCCATCGTCTGGCTCAAAACACTCCCGCGTGACTCAGACCGGATGCTGGCCAAAGCCGGAGAAGAAAATGCGGGTCTGGTTGATATTGGCGATGGATTGGCTTGCTCATTCAAGATCGAGTCGCATAACCACCCATCGGCGCTGGAACCTTACCAGGGCGCGGCTACCGGCGTTGGCGGGATCAACCGCGATATTTTCACGATGGGCGCCCGTCCTATTGCACAACTAAACTCGCTCCGTTTCGGAGATCTGTCGCTGGCAAAAACCAAACGGCTGCTGCGTGGCGTAGTAAAAGGTATCGGCGATTATGGTAATGCCTTTGGTATTCCGACGGTGGGAGGTGAGCTGTTCTTCGATGAATGCTACAACACAAACCCGCTTGTCAATGCGTTCTCTGCGGGGATTGTTGAAGTAGGCAAATCTGCGAAAGCGACGTCGTATGGTGTTGGTAATCCAGTATTTATCGTAGGATCGGCCACGGGGAAAGATGGTATTCACGGCGCAACGTTCGCGTCGGAAGACATTTCAGCAGCTTCGACCGATAAATTGCCGGCTGTGCAGGTGGGTGATCCATTCATGGAAAAACTACTGCTCGAAGCTACGCTCGAAATCATCGAAACGGGCTATGTGATCGGTATTCAGGATATGGGCGCGGCTGGTATCATCTGCTCAACCTCCGAAATGAGCGCAAAGGGTGAGCACGGTATGATCATCGACCTCGACAAAGTACCGACCCGCCAGCCTAACATGGCTCCGTTCGAGATTCTACTGTCGGAATCACAGGAGCGAATGCTGGTCGTCATTGAAAAAGGAAAAGAGCATATCATTCAGGGTATTTTCGATAAATGGGACTTGAACTGCGCCCAGATTGGTGAAGTAACTCCAAAAGGTGAAAACGACCTCGGCCGTCTGCATTTCTATCGCTACGGCGAACTGGTGGCCGACGTTCCTGCGTATGACCTTGTGTTAGGTGGGGGAGCGCCCCAGTATCACCGCGAATACAAAGAACCCGCCTACATTAAAGAGTTTGCCAAATTCAAGATCGCGGACGTGGATGATATTGAAACCGACGAGATCAAAAAGGTCGCCGTACACTTGCTGTCGCATCCAAATATCTGTTCGCGCAAGTGGGTCTATGAGCAATATGATTCCACTGTCGGGACGGCGAACCGTAGCACGAATGCGCCCTCCGATGCGGCCGTCGTTCGAGTGAAAGGTCCCGGCCTACCCGCCACCGACAAGTCGATTGTCATTACCGTCGATTGCAACAGCCGTTACGTGAATGCCAATCCGCGTCAGGGAGCCATGATTGCCGTTGCCGAAGCCTGCCGTAACATCGTTTGCTCAGGTGGTGAGCCACTGGCTGTTACGAACAACCTGAACTTCGGGAATCCGTACGTACCGGAAGTCTACTGGCAGTTTGTCGAAGCGGTACAGGGTATGGGCGAAGCCTGTCTTCGGTTCAGCACACCCGTTACGGGCGGAAATGTCAGTTTCTACAACCAAAGCTCCGATGACGGTCCAGTGTTCCCAACGCCTACGATTGGCATGTTGGGACTGATGGAAAAACCCGATCACCGTATGACGCTCAACTTCAAAAACGAAGGCGATCTAATCTATCTTGTTGGCCCATCGGAAGATGATATTTCTTCGTCGGAGTATCTGTATTCATATCAGGGCATCAAAGCATCACCCGCTCCGTCATTCGATTTTGAAACCGAATGGCGTACGCAGGAGGGTATTAAAACAATGATTCGTCACGGCTGGCTTCAGTCGGCACACGATGTATCAGACGGTGGTCTGTTCGTAACGCTGGCCGAATCGGCGATGGCAGGTAATACTGGTTTTCAGATTCACCCTGATACCCGGCACCGTACCGATGCGTTCCTGTTTGGAGAAAGTCAGAGCCGGGTCGTTATTTCGATTTCGCCCGAGCAGCAACAACATGTAGAAGGTTATCTGAACGATAGTGTAATTCCCTTCCTGCTGTTAGGCACTGTGACTGCCGACAATTTTGTAATCGACGAAACGCCGATTCTAACGCTTGCCGATGCAAAGGGCTTGTACGACAATGCGTTGAGTGTAATAATGAAATAGGAATTGATATTGAGACGATTGATCTAGCCGCTTTACTAAAATACCCCCCACCCCCTGAAGAGGGTGGGGGGTATTAACTTCTACTACTAATGCCTTACGACCTAGCCGCTCTCACGCGCGAAATAGCTGCCATTGCTACCGATGCGGGTGCATTTCTTTTACAGGAACGAAGCCGATTTCAACGCGAATCCATTGAATACAAAGGCCTGAATAATCTGGTTTCGTACGTCGATAAAGAAACCGAAAAACAACTAGTGGCTAAACTAAGCCAGTTGTTGCCCGAAGCAGGCTTCATTACCGAAGAAGGCACAACCGGGCAGGAGGCTGATAAAGAGGCCCTCAACTGGGTTATCGACCCGCTCGATGGTACCGCTAATTTTATCCATAGCCTACCCGTGTTCTCGGTTAGCATCGGGCTGGCGCAAGGGAAAACACCCATTGCCGGAGTGGTCTACGATCCTAATCGTGACGAGTGCTTTTCGGCCTGGCAGGGTGGAGGGGCGTATTGTAATGGGAACAAGATTTCGGTTTCGCCCGCTACGCAGTTAGGTGAGAGCCTGATTGCTACGGGGTTTCCCTATTATCACTTCGATCAGATGCAGAAATACCTGCGCATTCTGGAATCGTTGATGACCCAAACGCACGGTCTGCGCCGAATGGGCTCTGCGGCTATCGACCTGGCTTACGTAGCCTGCGGGCGGTTTGAGGCTTTTTATGAATACAACCTTAACTCCTGGGATATGGCCGCCGGTGTACTACTCATTCAGGAAGCTGGTGGCATCGTAACCGATTTTGATGGGGGCGACGAGTTTCTGTTCCGGGGCGATGTGCTTGCCGGTTGCGGGGTTCATCCTGAGGTGATAAAGGTTATTCAGGAGTTTTGGAAGTAATAGGAATTCGTTGCTACTGGACTAGCCATATTCTGAAAATCGGATGATTCGACTAGTCCGAAAGTAAGCAATATTTGTATCAACAAATGTGCTAACTAGTAACCGCCAGCCCCTATAAGATGCAGGATATTGATACGCTCCGTTACCCGATTGGTGATTTTGTATACGGCCAATCGTTCTCTACCGATGATACCAAACAACATATTGCGATTATTGACGCATTACCTGTCAAACTAACTGAACTGGTGGGTAAGTGGGGAGACGATCGGCTCGATACACCTTATCGGCCCGGCGGCTGGACAATTCGGCAGCTTGTTCATCATATAGCCGATAGCCATATGAACGCTTACGTTCGTACAAAGCTGGCTCTGACCGAATCGAACCCGACCATCAGTCCATACGAAGAGGGCGAATGGGCTAAACTACCGGACTCTAAACTTGATATTGCACCATCCCTGGTTCTGCTCCGGAGTTTGCATTTACGTTGGGTAACAATTCTGGAATCACTAACGGAAACCGATTTACAACGGACGTACTATCATCCTGGTAGTCAACGCACATTTGCTGTGCAGGAAGTAATTGCCCTCTACGCCTGGCATAGTGAACATCATTACCAACACGCCTATCGACTAGCCGAACGGAACGGTTGGGAGTGAAAAAATGTATGCTATATGATATAGGATGTATGATTCTTGCACGACGACATACATCCTATATCAATATAGCATACATACTCATGCAAGAGCTCATCATTTTTCTCGTTTTTGCGGCTGCGCTGGCCTATTTGGGTCGGCGGGTGTACCAAAGCTTTTCGAAAAAACAGGCTGGCTGTGGTAAAGGATGTGGGTGTGCGACAGACGTCAAATCCAAGCGGTTGGCTACCGAAAAGTGAATATGATTATTGTCAGCTAACATTTTAGTATTCCGATGGTTCTTGTAGCAATGAATGCTCAACGGATCATCGGTTTTTTCGTTTTACTGACCATAGTAATTGGGTTCGATGGGTGTAAACGTGTGCGGCCCGAAGCGCCTGCCGCAGAAGCATTCGAACCACCCGTAACAGATCCGGTATCGTATATGGCCGGGAAACTTACGTTCAATATCCGTGATCTGGAACGTAAGGTAAACAAGGGGCTGTCTACTACATTGGTTTCCGAACAAACGTTTGAGGGGAGAAAAGGAGAAGCCTGGCGACTGCGGGTAGAACGCACCGGCCCTGTGCAGATTCGGTATGAGAACCGACGGGTATTCTTTTCGGCTCCATTGCAGGTCTGGTATAGTAATCCAATTGGCCTTCGTAAGAGTGGAAATCGGAAGAGCCGTCCCTTATGCGCACTGGCTGTTAATTTCACCAGCCCTGTTGGCGTAGGACCAAACTGGCGTTTACAAACGAAAGCCAGATTTGAAGATTATCATTGGACACAGGAGCCCAAGGTTCAATTGCTGGGCATAAAAATTAGTATCAAAAAGATCGCTGAAACAATTCTTGATAAACGGAAGGCCGATATTGAGCAGGCTATTGATCATGCTGTTCATAAGGGGCTACGTCTTGACAAGGAGGTGAGCAAAATCTGGCGGGATATGCAAAAGCCGCTACGGATTGCGAAAGTACCTGAAAACATATGGTTAGTGCCGAAACCATTTAGTATTGCAGCCGCCCCCGTTTACGGTGATACGAAACAAATTACTGTTCCCATTCAAATTGCTTTTCGGGTCGATACGCGCTTAGGGCCCAAACCGACGGGTGATAGCCTGGAACGACTACCCCGACTCTTACGACGGCAGGAAGTGCCGGAAGCTTCCCGATTGGAGGTTCTGGCCTTTATTCCCTATGCCGATGTGAGCCAGGTATTGGCCCGGACACTGGAAAAAGAGAAACTAAGCCTGATGGGCGGTAACATCACGATTAAAAACACAAGTATATACGGGAGCGGTAAGAAGCTGATCTTGAAAGCCGATGTGGGTGGAACGGTTCATGGAACGCTCTATTTTCATGGCAACCCCACCTACGATACACTGACCAATACGTTGCGGATTCAGAATGTAGATTTCGATGTCGATACGAAAGAGCGCCTGTTCTCCACCGCCGACTGGCTACTGCATGATCACTTGCGCGATACCATTCAGGCCGCTATGGTAGTTCCCCTGCGACAACCAATTTCGACAATACCCCAAAAAATAGAAACGGCTTTTGCCAAGGCGAAAGTTGGCCAGAAAACGGCTCTCGATATTGATACCTTCAAACTGGTGCCCCAGCGAATTGTTGTTCAACCGAAAGGAATCCAGATCCTGATTAAAGTACAGTCTAAAGTAGCGGTGAAGGTGAAGCGGTTTTAGAGTAGTTAGACTGCTTAAACAATTGGTTTCCAGCGCCACAAATACCGGCTTGCTGTTGTGCGATGCGGCCGCCAGGCAGCAGCGATTTCGTGCAATACTTTATATAACGGCTTGCCCGTCAGACCGCTGGTTTGTTCAGAATAGGCCAGAATCATCCGTTGCCGAATGACCAGATCATCAATGGGGAAGATATCGGGTCGGTCAAGTACGAACATGAGCAACATCTCGACCGTCCATCGACCCACACCTTTGATGGGAAGCAAATATTGAACGATTTCTTCATCGGTCATTACATCAAGGTGCGCACGGTCAATTAGATTATTGAGCGAGAATTCCGCAACGCTTTGTAAGTATTTGATTTTTTGGAATGATAATCCCGCACTCCGCAATTCGTCAGTGGTTTTCAATAGTAACGCATTGGCTTCGGGGTAATTATCAGGAAATAAATTTCGAAAACGGGCAAAAATAGCATCGGCAGCTTTTACCGAAATCTGCTGAGAGACAATGCTTTCGAGTAGAGCCAGGTACACATCGCCAGCATAATCGTTGAAAATTTTAGGGGAGGCCGTCTCGCTAATCAGGCGAGCCATAATTGGGTCCTTTGCCAGGTGGACAAGGGCTGTATCGGTAGGTTGCATAGTATGTTGTTCAGTAAACAAAGTTAGTGCAGATACGGCTTGGAGAGGTATTTCATTACGCTTTAGATTGCTTTTCTGACAGTTCGGTTGGGCTACGCTTTTGCATCCCCCGCTGTTATGGCATATTTACATCGGATGGAAAAACTGAACGACCGATGGTTACGTCTGGTTGGCGTACCGCTTATTTCAATCGTCTCGAATTTTATATTTTTTCAACCCGACAACGATGCCCGGCACATCAGTCGCTGGGTAGCGCTCGGGGTAAGCCTGATTGAGTGCGTCCTGATCTGGGAGGTGGCTCGCTTTGGTATTATCTGGGCGCGCCAGCGTTATCCCCGCCTGAACCAGACACGGACGCGCATAATGATGCAGGTTTCCTGGTTCATAAGTACGACGATTGTCCAGCGAATAGCCATCGTTTACACGTATGATGTAACCCAGTTCTGGGGATACCCACTAACTGAACGTGCGTATTGGGTCAATACGCTGGTTCCTTTCTTGTTTGTGGTTCCACTGACATTGATCTACGAGGCTCTTTATTTATATCGGCAGTGGTGGGCTACGTATTACGAAGCGGAACAGCTTAAGAAAGAGGCCCTTCAAAGTCAGCTCGATTCGTTGAAAGCGCAGATTAATCCCCATTTTTTGTTCAACAGCCTGAGTACATTGTCATCACTGGTAAGCGAAAATCCAAAACAGGCGGAGAAGTTTATCGAAGAACTGGCGTCGGTGTATCGGTATGTGTTGCAAACCAATGAGCAATTGCTGACGTCGTTGGCCAGCGAACTCCAGTTTATTCGAGCGTATTTTCATCTGCTACAAATGCGGTTTGGACGAAGCGTCGAATTGGAGATTACAGTCGATGAGTCGCAGCTTGCTTTTTTAATACCACCGCTTACGTTGCAGTTACTGGTCGAAAATGCGGTGAAGCACAATGTTGCTTTACCTAGCAAACCCTTAGTCATTCGAATTTATACCGACTCGTCCAATCGCCTTATTGTCAGCAATACACTACGCCCGAAGCACACGATCGTGCCGTCAAATCGAACCGGACTGGCCAATATCACCGCTAAATATCGGTTACTTGGTCAGCCCGACGTGGTTATTAACCAGTCGGACAATTGCTTTCAGGTGATGGTGCCGCTTATTCAGGAAACCCGCTATGACTATTCTCATCATTGAAGACGAAGAACCTACCGCCCGAAAACTTCAGCGCTTACTGGTCGATATAGAACCTACGGCTCAGGTTGTTGGCACGATGGTTAGTGTCGAAGAGTCGGTAAACTGGTTGCAGACGAACCCACAACCGGATCTGATATTTATGGATATTGAACTCGCCGATGGGCAGAGTTTCGATATTTTCAATCAGGTACTCGTAAAAAGCCCGGTTATTTTCACAACAGCTTACGACGAATATGCCATTAAAGCCTTCAGGGTCAACAGTATCGACTACTTGCTCAAGCCCATTAAAGAAGATGACTTGCGGCAGGCACTGACCAAGCTACAAGGGCTTAAGGAAGTACTGATGCGAGGAGCAGGGAGCGCGGTGCAGGGGGAAGGAGTGCAGGGAGCAGGGAGCTTGGGGCATGGAGTCTATACGCTGGAAGCATCGCTGGCCAATTTACTTCTGCATCTACAAACGTCCCACCAGATCAGCCCTTTACCCCCAGCTCCGAGCCCCTTGCTCCCGGCTACTTTCAAAGACCGATTTCTGATTAAGCAGGGGCAGCGGTTGTTTTCAGTCAGCGTTGAGGAAGTTGCTTATTTTTTCACGCGTAACAAGATGTCGTTCCTGAAAACTCGGGATGACCATGAGTGGCTGATCGATTACACGCTCGATGAATTGGCACAAATGCTTGAGCCCAGTCGGTTTTTTCGGCTTAACCGTCAGGTGATTACTGAATTGAGAGCGGTGGATAAAGTACACCTGTATTTCAACGGGAAGCTGAAGATAAATCTGCAACCCGCTTTTGAAGAAGAAGTCGTCGTGAGTCGGGAAAAGGCAGGCGATTTGAAGCGTTGGTTGGGTGAGTAAAATCGACGGTTCAGCGTCAAAAGCCTACTTTTCGGTATGGGATTCATTTCAGCCGCGATTTCTTAACGCCAGTTTTGCTTCGTTAAAAAAAGCAACTACTAATGAAATCACTCATAATTACCACCTTCCTCGCTGTTCTGCTACACCTACCGCTTGCGGGACAGTCCTTGACACCAGACCAACTTCAGGCCGATTTTTCACGTTTCCGTACGGCGCTCAACGAAGTTCACCCAGAAATGTATCGCTACACGCCGAAGCCGGTTTTCGATTCACTTTTTGAGGCAACGGCCGCCCGACTAAATCGCTCCATGAGCCAGCATGAGTTTTATGTGATGATGACTCCGCTGCTGGTTGCCCTGCGTGATGGGCATATCAAATGGATTGTTTCGGGGCGGGATGAACATTACCCGTTTTTTACGGATAAACTGTTTCCGCTAAAACTTTATTTCCTGGGAGAAAAGGCCTGGATGATGGACAATTATAGTACGTCGCCAGTGCCAATTGGAGCAGAGATAAAGGCGATCAATGGGAAGCCAATGCATCAGATTATTCAAACGCTACTGCCCATGATGACGTTTGCCGATGGAAATGGGATTGGCGGTAAGCTGGAAGATCTGAATCACTATTTTTCAGGCTATTACGCCACGTTTATTGACGCTCCAACCGCATTTGACGTAGTCTGTCAGGTCGGCAGCGAAACAAAGACTATAACGGTTTCGCCCGTAACGGACCAAACGATTAAGGCGTATGTTGAGGCTCATAAACCCACACCGCAAAAGCCATTTCGGCTAACGTTCATGGATACGCAAACCGCTGTAATGACCATCGAGCGGTTTATGGGCAACAAAAAAGAACAGGATTACAAGCAGTTTCTACACGACTCTTTCCAGGAAATCAAGGCTAAAAACGTCCAGCATCTGGTACTCGATTTGCGAGATAATGAAGGCGGAGAGGAATCTTGGGGCATTCTGTTATACAGTTACTTAGCGCGACAGCCGTTCCGTTACTATGACCACATCAGCGTACATCAGAAAAAGAAATATTCATTTCCTGCCTGGACATCGAAGCTATACAGAATGCTGAAAGGATTAGCTGTAAAGAAACACGGAAATGCTTATGCGCTAGCTTGGCATAAAGGACTGCGCAATACGAAACCTAAACCAGAAGCTTATCAGGGAAAGCTCTACGTGTTGCTCAACGGAACTAGTTTCTCGGTCACCACCGAATTAGCTGCCCGTATTCATGCCGACAAGCGCGCTGTCTTTATCGGGCAGGAGAGTGGCGGAGGTTACCGGGTAAACAGCAGCGGTATTTTTACGATTACGCAATTGCCGAATAGCAAAATTGATCTCGGCATCGGTATGTTCGGCTTCAATATGGCCAATGTAGCCGAACATGCCGACCGGGGCATCATTCCCGATTACCTCGTCGAACCTACCGCTGACGATATGCTGAATCATCGCGACCGGATCATGGAGTACACCCTAAAGCTGATCCAGTCGCAAAAGACGGCGTTGACGAAAGGAGAATAAAATCTATACTACTCGTTTTTGTATTTTGTTTGCAAGCGTCGGACCACATCGCTTGCCAGTTCATCACGCATACTGTCGTAAAGTTGCCAGCGCGAAGGAGGGAACGCGCTGGCGCTTTTCAGCGACTGGCCGTTCAGGGCGCGATCGTCACCACTGAAAGTCTGCCATTCGGTTTGCCAGGTTCGGCTTTCCCAAATGGGCTCTTCCCACAATACGGCACCCGTTTGTGTGTCAATTGCCCGCATGCGTAGATCCAGCCCCGCGTGAATTTCGCGTCGATAAGTTGTCAGCGTACCGTGTACCTTTTCCTTAATATCAACCTTGGTCGAGTCATTGATTTTCTTTTCGCCGACTTTGTATTCCTGGGTGCTATAAACCGTTGTAGACGACGAGGAATTGTTTTCGCGAAAAGGGGAATAACTCGTCACAATCATCTGGATGGCTTGATGGATCGTGAAGCCTTCGCCCGCCGATTCTTCGGGTGGGTACAGGCGCACAAACTGGGAAGGAGCTGCATTTCGCCCAAGTTGATTCAGGATTAATTGCTGTAATTCCAGATTTTCGCGGGGGCTAATTTCCAGTGTTGGACTCAACGGTTCGACCACCACCCGGAGAATTGCGAAGGGGAGAGCGTCGGCAGCTTTGGCTCGCGCCTGTTGATAATCGGGCACCCACTCGTCGGCTTTACGATAATTCAGAAAAGCGTCTTTAGCCGCTAGTCGATTTTGTTGTCGATAGGTAAATGCCTGTTCAGCAATTTCGTAGCGATCAGCGGCAGCCAGTTCTCGGGTGTCGTGCAGTCGATCCTGATAAGACGCTGGATACGAATTTAGCCATTCGGTGCAATCATTGCACGTTCCGGCCTTCGCAAATCCACGGCGGGCATTGTCGGTAAGCGTTTGGAGTTGCTCATATTCCCGATACACCGCTTCCCATCGAAAAGGCTCGCTGGTAGTGGGAGCCGACAATCGGCGGATAGTAGTCTGATGCTGTTCATAGGCCTGTACGAATGCCTGCTCCAGCACCTGAGCCGCAGTTGTGTGACCACGTTTGCTCAGGCCCGGTCGTTGCTGAAGCCGCTTCGAGGCTTTCTGAACAGCAAGGTCGAATTTATTTCGATGAAGCGCCGTTTTTCCACTGCTACAGGCGGTCAGTAAAACGGCAGTTGTCAACAAGGGCAGGATGGAGCGGAACATAGCGTTAAAATACGATTTTCTGAACTTTTGACAACGCGCCGTGTAGTTGGTTTATCTTTGATTCCAAAACGGAGTTGTCCGTTGGATTGCCTATCCGGTAAATTATGTCGAAACACCGACGGTATCGTTCAGCCGAAAAAACGCTCGGCACCTCGCCCGGTACGCTCACGTACGTAGGTGAAGAAATTGAACACGCCACAAAAATTAAGCGCATTGAATTCAATGCCACCGATTACCGTATCGACGACAGCAGTAAACTAAGCGCCTGTCGGCTGCCCGGACTCGAAACGCCCTATATCAATTGGATTGATGTCGACGGGATTCATGAGCCCCAAGTCGTAGCGGCCCTAGGTCAGCAATACCATCTACACCCCTTATTGCTCGAAGATGTGCTCAATACGGAGCAGAAACCCAAAATCGATATCTACGACGGAACGTCCCCCGGCAATGGGAATGGAGTTGCTAAATCGACCGGGCCAGTGGTGTTTGTTACCCTCAAAATGCTGCATCACAATCGGCAGCGTCAGGAAATAGATATCGAACATATCAGCTTGGTTTTGGGCAGGAATTACCTAATCTCGTTTCAGGAAGAGCGGACTAAGGATATTTTCGAGCCGGTGATCGAACGCATCAAAGCGTCTTCGGGAAAGACACGCCGAAATGGGGCCGATTATCTGATGTATGCGCTGATGGACGTAATCGTGGACCATTATTTCCTGATTACGGAGCGTATTGGCGATAAGATGGATGAACTGGAAGAGCAAATTGTGGAAGAGCGAGCGACTCAACAGACGCTGGCTGTTCTATATAAACTCAAGCGTGAACTATCGTTTATTCGGCGCACGGTTTACCCAGTGCGCGACATTATCAATACGCTACTTCGCGAAGAATCAGATGTGATTCAGCACAACACGCTTCCGTATCTGCGCGATCTGGCCGACCACACCAATCAGGTTATTGAAACGTTGGACTCATATCGAGAACTTATTTCCGGGCTGATGGACGTCTATTATTCTATCGTGAGTAATCGGATGAACTCGGTCATGAAAACGCTCACTATATTTTCGGCTATTTTCATGCCGCTGACGTTCATTGTGGGCGTATATGGCATGAATTTTAAACACATGCCTGAGTTGGACACAACCTATGGTTATTATGTTGTTTGGGGGACGATGGTTCTCGTGACAGTGGGAATGATCGTGTACTTCCGACGGCGGGGATGGATGTAAAGTATTTTACGATGAAAACAAAGAATTTTCAATTAATTAACCACCAGTGGTTTACAGATTCCCGACAGGTAACAGGAGCTGCCTCCGACGCGCAACTGGCAGATGCCGTTTTTTTTGCCATACAGGGCGAGCATCATGACGGACACGACTTTATTGGTGAGTTATATAAAAAAGGTATCCGTCAATTTGTCGTGGAACGGTCGGCACTAACTCCCGATCGTCGAACTGAATTGATGCACTATGCCGATGCAACGTTCATTGAGGTAGACAGCAGCCTGCAAACGCTGCAAACATTGGCTGCCGAACAACGGCGAACGGTTCATATTCCGATTATTGGCATTACGGGAAGCAACGGCAAAACCATTGTAAAAGAATGGCTGGCTCAACTGCTTGAGGGTGGACAGGTGTTCCCTGATTTTATAATCGCCAAAAGCCCCAAGAGCTACAACTCGCAGTTAGGAGTTCCGTTATCGGTTCACCAGCTTAATGAAAGTCATACGCTGGGGATCTTTGAAGCAGGGATTTCCAAAGTGCACGAGATGCAGGAACTGGAAACCATAATCCGACCGACAATTGGCATTTTTACCAATATTGGTACTGCCCACGATGAAGGATTTCGGACCCGTAAGCAAAAAATCGCGGAGAAGCTTCGCTTGTTTATCCACGCTGATACGCTCATTTACTGCGCTGACTATACCGACATTGACGAAGAAGCCCGCTTATTGCTTAAGGCCGTTAACCCGAATATACAGTTTGTAACCTGGTCGCTGAAAGGTCGGCAGGCAACCTATCAGGGTGTTATACAAGATGATAAACTAACATTGACCAACTCAGACGGTAGTTCTATTGAGCTGAAACTGCCTTTTTTCGACCGGGCATCGGTCGAAAATCTGCTTCATTGCCTGGTAACAATGCTAACCCTGCAACCCTGGCCTAAAGAGACACTTCAGAGTCGGCTGAATCGGCTGCGCCCTGTTTCGATGCGCCTGGAGCAGAAGGAAGGCATCAATAACAGCGTGCTCATCGACGATTCGTATAACAATGATGTTGCGGGGTTGCAATTGGCGCTTAGCTTCCTGAATCAGCAAAGTACACGATCGCGTCGGGTCGTTATTCTATCCGATGTATTGCAATCGGGGCAACCCGAAAACGATCTGTATGAGCAGGTCGGGGATCTCATTCGAGCTAATGACGTTGGGCAGTTTGTTGGTATTGGCCCTATCGTGAGTCAGAATGCCCACTTTTTTGCCGACAACAGTTTATTCTACACAACCACCGATGCGTTTTTAGCCCAGTTCCCCTTTAATGAACTTCGCGATAGCACTGTCCTGGTGAAAGGGGCAAGGCCGTTCTCATTCGAACGGATTGTCGCTCGACTGGAGCGGAAAGTTCATGGTACGGTGCTCGAAATTAACCTGGATGCTCTGACCCACAACCTGAACTATTATCGCGAAAAAGTTGGCTCGGACACCAAACTGATGGTTATGGTGAAGGCATTTGCTTATGGCAGCGGCAGCGCAGAGGTAGCCCAACTGCTTCAATTTCACCGGGTCGATTACCTGGCTGTTGCGTATGCCGATGAAGGAATATCGCTCCGGCAAAATGGGATCGACCTGCCCGTCATGGTCATGAATCCGGCTCCCGAAACATTTGACGCTTTGCTGGCCTATAATCTGGAGCCGGAAATCTACAGCATGCGGATTTTGCGGGAGTGGGGAGAGTTTGTGCAGGAAGCGTGGAGCAAGGGGCAAGGAGCCGGGAGTTTGGAGCCGGGTTTATCTTCTGACATTCTACCCCGCGCTCCCCGCCCCATTCACCTAAAAATAGATACGGGCATGCATCGACTGGGATTTCTGGAAACGGAACTCTCTGAAGTAGCATCTTACCTGAAAAACCACCCGAACCTGCATGTTGCTACGGTGTTCAGTCATTTAGCGGGTTCTGACGATGCGCAATTCAATGCGTTTTCGAAGCAACAGTACGAGACTTTTCTGCGAAGTACGGCTGTGCTCGAAGCAGCTTTAGGCTATCGACCGACACGCCATTTGCTCAATTCTGCCGGCATTGTGCGGTTTCCTGAGTATAAGCTCGATATGGTTCGTCTGGGTATTGGGCTCTATGGAGTCGAAGCCAGTGGTATTAACCAGTCGGCTTTACAGACCGTCGGCACGCTTCGGACGGTAGTTAGTCAGATTAAAACGGTTCGGGCAGGGGAGTCGATTGGGTATAGTCGGCGAGGTGTTCTTGATCATGAAGCCCGCATTGCTACCCTGGCGATTGGGTATGCCGATGGCTACGACCGCCGATTGGGCAATAGTATTGGCCACGTATGGGTAAACGGAACACGCTGCCCAACCGTAGGAAATATTTGCATGGACATGACCATGATCGATGTTACGTCGGCTATGGTTTCCGAAGGCGATGAGGTACTAATTTTTGGCCCGGAATTGCCCATCACTGAACTGGCTAAACAGATGCAAACAATTCCTTACGAAATTCTGACAGGCGTCAGCGATCGGGTAAAGCGAGTGTTTTTCAAGGAGGGAAACTAACCTGGCTGAACAACCATTTTGCAATACAGTACTAAATAGTATCTAAAGCCCTTAAATGGGCTTTTTTTATACATTTTACTACTAGTTTATTAAGTAATAGTAGTGGGGTATTGAGTGAATATTGGTGCCTTCGTTGTATCTCAAAGTCATTAATACTACCTAAAAGGCTTATAGGGGTGCGAAATTATTTAACACTTTTAAACACTTTCGCATACTATTGGTCATAACACGCTATTTGGTATGCCTTCATCAATCCGCATAAAACGCATTTGTGAGTACTGTGGGAAAGAATTTGAAGCCCGATTGTTCTTGAGCAAAATTTACCCGCTCTGGGTTAGGATATTTTATCCCTAAGTAACCGATTCCTGCCAAGAACTCAACCGATCGTCTAGGTCTACCCAGTACACCGCCTAGGTAGAAGGTGGCTGTGGTGAAGTGAGGAATGTAGGAACTGCCAAAAGGATACATAAAGGCAAGCCGAGAGTTAGAAGCAGCAATGCGCTGGTAATTGAGTGAGTACAACGAAGGGCCACCAGTTAGCTCAAGGTAGACTGCGTTTTGATTGCTCTCTTTCCAAGTAGTTCCTGAATATTGAATAGTCGGACAGCTTGGGCGTTTGTAGAAGTTGCCCAGCAAAAAAGTAAAAGAAGGAGCAAGGTAGATTTCATGGAAGAAGGGTAGAGTATTTTCATTTGATACTGATAAAGAGGCTGTTATGCAGATTAATATTTCAAAAAAGCAGCATAAATTATACAGTATATAAGTCCCTATCAATCACACGTTCTGCTCACCCAACAGGATACATAAAGACGAAAAAAGCTCTTCCTTCCTCTACTACTTAATTGGCCTTATCTCTCTTGGTGCGATTAATCTATAACATACTGCCATTTGAAACCACTGTGGGAGGGGGAGGAGTACGGAACAAAGCTACGTGGGGGGATGATGAGTCGAGTATATCTTAAAAAGAGGGTTAAATGAGAATAGTTAGTGATCACCAGCATTATGTGTCTGCCCATAACAAACGTTGAAACGAATTAAACCGGCTGTAATCCGTTCCGTCTCCTTCAGCTAGGGCAACTATAGCTATTGTAGGTTCGTGCTTTTGTATTAATTTTTGTCAGGAGAATGATGCGGTGAAACAAGTTGATTGATCAGCGTCACTTGCCTTGTGGTAATTTTCCATTCATCATTTTGCTTTATAAAAACATCGGTTTTCCAGCTGTAATCGGTATCACCCTTTTTATACTGACGAAACGGAAGGGCAAAATCCTTCCTGGCAACTTCTGTTACTTCCGTATACACAATGGCTACAACAGGCGTTAGAAATCGGATAGTTTTAACGTCAACTTTCGTCAAAATAGGTTCTAAACAACAAGCGCTAAGCTCTTTGAGATGGGCAACTATTTCCCGTCTTCCTTTCCAAAACTGGCCAACGGGGTTTATTAATATCCCATCGTCTGTAAATGAACTGCCCAGGGCGTCCCAATCCTGTTTATTGCGGGCCTCCCCTTGTTGTTGAATGACTTTTTTAATAGCCAGTTCCGCCTTCGGATCATGTTGGGCAAACAGTGTAGTGCCAAGTAAGGCGAATACAGAAAGTAAGATTGATTGTTTCATAATAAATAAATGTTTATTACAAAACTACCGGCATACCCTCCCTGGCTAATAGTACAAATACGACGTTTTATAGCTAATGATAGATATCTCGCATAATTAAAAATGGCTGCTTTTCAAAAGCACTTGAAATCTCGGTTGGATTCGTACCCGCAAACACGTTAAAATCCCGGATTAAATGCATTTGGTCAAAATAATTGCATTCATAAGCTACCTGGGTCCAGGTCATAGCCGGATTGTGTTCTTTGAGCAACCACGCCCTGCCAAACCGAACCAACCGGCTGTAGAATTTTGGGGAAACGCCCATTCGATCTTTAAACGCTCGTTCAAACTGGCGGTTACTCAGACAGGCTTTCTTGACTAGGTCATCAATTTTAACCGAGCCACCATACTTTATTATTTCAGGAATTACATAATCAATAGAAAAAGGTCTTTTAATTTTAGTGAGTTGACGGAACATGAATTCTTCCACGATAGCTTTCATCACCTCAAAGTCAGCGGCATTCGCTAACGCATCCAGCACATAGTTAGCGGATCTTCCAAATACGGCTTCCCCATCATAGTCTAGCTGAATCATCCGCTGCATAGGTTCTCTGAGCAACCGATGGAGAACGCCCGGCTGAAAGCCGATTTTTATGATAAGATGATTATGTCCAAGCGACAGAATAGTACGTTCTGTTTGGGGTCCGGCAATAGTACAGGCATAGAGTGTTTTAACTTGTTTAGTAAATGCATTTTCGACAATGGGTCTGTCATAAGGGAAAAAGTAGATGGAATGTCCGGGCAATGGCGGATTTGGAAAACTTAACTTGGCCTGTAAATCAGTGGTAACATTCGAGCTAATAAAGATATGATTGACAAGCTGTCGAAGGGCCGGATGAGGGGCAAAGAATACCTGTTTATTGATCATGCTAGTGAATCATAAGTCTATAGGCAATTTTAATCCCACTCTAAATTTACTAAATTCTGAGATTTCAGAAACTGAACCTTTTTGACTGGTGCTGTTTTTCGTGACTGGTCAATTTATTGAGTGAACTATATCAGTACTCCCATTTAAAGAGTGTTAATTGAGACTTGCCCTTGATATGCTCTGTAATTCTGTCGGTGGATGTCCAAATTGCTTTTTGAAAGCATAAGAAAAGTGCGATAAGGTTTCAAAACCTAATTCTAAATAAATATCAGATGGGCGTTTGTTCTTTTGCATGATAAGAAAATGAGCTTGTTCCAACCTGCGTTTTTGCAACCATTTTTCGGGTGTTAAATTGAAAATTTTCACAAAGTCACGCTTAAATGTTGAAAGACTTCTCCCTGTCAGTTTCGCAAATTGTGTTAGAGGAACGTTGTATGGAAAATATCTATTCATATACGCTTCTAAATCTATTTTGCGTGGCTCGCTGAAGTCGAACAGGAAGTTTTTCAATGCAGGATTGCGGAGTAACAATGTAATGACTTCAGTAGTTTTTGCCTGCTCTAAAATCGGTGTCAGCTTTTCGGGCTGATCAAAGTACGGCATTAGCGAGTCAAAATACCCTTTCATAAAAGCATCATTTTCCAATACCAGAATAGGTTCTCCGCTATAAACTCCACTTGCTTTTACGTCATATTCCAAACTATATTCTTTTAATGTTTTTTGCTCTAAAAAAACTGTAATTGTTGCGTATGGTTTTTCTCCGTCTGGTTTCTTTATTGCTTTCATTAATTGATTTCTTCTAACCAAACATAATGAACCTGACGGATAATCTACGACTCCTTTGTCTGTAAAGTGATGTGCGCTTCCCGAAGTGATAATACCAATGAAATGTTCATACACAAATGGATCATGCCCAAAATGTGTTTCGCCTTCACAAGCATACAGTATAATATTGTTATTATTTTGCTCTTGTTGCATAACGATTTTTTTTTGGCATCGTAAATTTGCTTTCGTGTTAACAACAATGATTATGCTGCTAACCGAAGAATGCTTACAATAGTACTGTATTTAGTTTGTCGCATTTTTGTTAACACTGATTACCTCAAATATCATTTAAAATGGTCTAATATATGGTCTGCTTGCTAAAGGTGAAAATGGCCACGGGATAGATGTAAGGATTGCAAGAAGTCCTATTGTAAACCAAATAGCCATTGTCTTGAATTTTTCGGTGTCTTTGCTTTTATTTTTTATTTTAACAGACCCAATCGAAATGATTGTAAGTGCAATGATCATCAATAACACATGCTCTAATCCAAAAAAACGCATTTCCCCAACTTTGACGGCGATCTTGTAATTATGCGAAAAGTAGTCAGTGATTGGACTGATAAAATACAAATAAAGCCCAACAACAACTTGGATATTTACAATTGATACAGTAATGCGTCTAACCCTGTCGTCAAATTTTGAAAACGATTTACGTAAAGACCAGCCGGTATAAGCACGGTAAATTATAAAGAGCAAGCTCATCAGAACGAACCAACGAACCAGGGAATGAATTGCCAAAATTGTAGGATACATATTTTTTATTTTTTAGTGAAACTACATTTTCATTACATAATTTCTTTGGATTTCGACAGTCATTACTGCTTTGAACTTGAAGGCTGATATTATTTTTTTAAGTTTACTATTTTGTTTGGCTTATTATTAACCTCTCCAGCATTTTGTCAGACAAAATACTTCGTAAGAATAACAACATTTTTGCCATAGAGCCACCTGCGTATCGTGTTTTGGGCTTGTTTGCTTCAATTCCTTCTTTAATCAATCTTGCAATTACAATAGGTTCAGAGTTATTATTTTCTGTTTGTTTATAACTTTTTTCTGCCCCTTTAACCATTTCTTTATATGCAGAGCTTCCCGAAACACGAACCAAACTTTCCATAGCGATGTCGCCCCATTCTGATTTTATTCCGCCCGGTTCAATAACAATTACATCTATACCAAATGGTTTTACTTCCATTCGCATAGAGTCACTCAATGCTTCAATCGCGAACTTACTGGCATGGTACCAACCGCCCAATGGTAAAGCAATTTTTCCACCAACAGAAGAAATATTTACGATTTTACCATAGTTGTTTTGTCGCATTTTCGGTAACACTAATTGAGTTAAACGCATTGCTCCAAACACGTTTACTTCCATTTGGTATTTTGCGTCCTTTATTGTTACGTCTTCAATAGCACCTTCCGAACCGAAACCTGCATTGTTTACCAGTATGTCAATGCTTCCTGTTTCTTTAAAAATCTGTTCAACACAAGCCGTAATACTTTCATCTTTTGTCACGTCCAGCGTGATAGGTTTAATGCCGTAATCTTTGAGGTCCCGCATTTTTTCTATCCTGCGTGCTGCACCATAAACATCGTAGCCGTTTTGTGCTAAATAAATTGCTGTAGCTTTGCCTATTCCAGCGGAAGCCCCAGTAACCAAAACTATCTTTGCCATAACTGTTGATTTTTTTCTGGCAAAAGTAAGTTACCGTCTACTTACGTAAGTTGCGTGAAACGTCCAAATTGCTGTCGTGAAACGCTCAAAATGTCTTACTTTTTCGGAAGCTGCTGATACAATTCACAAGTATTGATTACTGCTGTTGATTTCAGTGTACCCTAAAACGCCCGTTTTTCTAAGAAGATTGCTTTACCTACATTGTCATTGACAATTTGAACTAGCTGTTGTCTCAAATTGCCATCTCACTAATCAATGTCTCATTTGCACAGCATCGCTTGAGTTAGTGAGGCTTTATTTGATTTCGTACTTTTCTTCTTAAAGTACGAAAACCGGCACCCATTTTACCCTAATTTCCTGCCTTAAGCTTCATAGGTGGGCATTTTTAGCCAGCTTTATGTTCGTATTTCCTAGAATAGTACGAAAATGAAAATATCCTATCTTAAATAAAGGTCGAATGACCCTATCCAAACCGTTAATCTAAGTAATCCAGCAATTTTTTAGGCTTTCTTTACTCCGTTCAGCTTCTACCTCATCTGGTATTTTAAAGCCTTCCCAAACCTCCTCTCGAACCAGAAATACCTAAAGGACTGGCAGGGGCTTTTATCTGCTGCATGTGGGTTAAGAAAGTGGCTGACGGCCCAAACTGGGTAAAATCGGCAGAGGACTACTATAAAGGCTGAACGTTTTGTACAAAATGATCAACCACTTGTATTTGCCAAATGCAAAATCGCTACTCCTTTCCAAAGCGAATACGAGCACCTAAACAAGGACCATTGCCAGGTGGAATAAAATTATAATCTATGGTCTGGTTTGAATAAATGTATAAAGTATTATAGCCGCAATCTGTGGTGGTAGGCGGAGTTAAATACACATAATAAATTACCGTTCCGTCCGTGTGGGTTTTACTGACAACTACTGCTTTGGGATAAAACAAATCCTTGCCAGGCGAGTACTTGCCATTTGCTGTTGCCTGGATGCTGACTTGTACCGTGTCGCCGGATGCGGGTTTAATGACTAACGAAACCGTTTGTCCATTAATGGGATAGGAAACAGGAGACGATACTTCCTCAAACGAGTTGGCCTTATAGGTGCCAATGATGGGCTCAATGGGTGCGTGGTCGCTAGCGGGATAAGGTTGAGGAATGGATTGGGTTACTATCGGAGGAACCGTTGTGTTCAGCTGAGAATCTTGCTTACAGGCAAAAACGCCAGCGGAAACGCTCAGAGCCAAGGCCAATCGAACCCATTGATTAAGGTAAGTCATAGCGTATATAACATTGCGATCTGACTATAAACTACTGAACACAAGCCTTATGTTATGGTAACTCCTGTTTTTAATTCTTCATTAATCTTCGGGTGTTATAAATGTCCATTAGACTCAGGTAATCTATTGGCTTTTCTCCTCACTAAGTGTCAACCTGGTCTCCTGATCTAAGAAATAATGGCGATAGGTACCAATCCCCCAAAAGTAAACGTTTAGCCAGAAGTCTTGATCGGAACAACTGGTTAAGATGACTTACTCTGGCTGCTATCAACTGGACATAAGTATAGGCGATCTTAGCCGCTAATATTGTTAAAGTCGGCAAGACTCTTTCTAAGCAAGAGACAACTGGAAGTAGGTTAGCGTACTCCGCTTCTTTACCAGAGGAATTGTTTCTAGCTCGGTATGCGGTCATTAGCGGTGAACTTGTCGATTTGTTTAAGCATGGGTTTCAGCCTGCTTACCTGTGTGGACCCAGTTGAATCAACCATCAATAGCTCGCTGAATGTCTTGATTGTTGATGGTACCCTTACCGATAAAGCAGAGACGCAACTTATTCGACTTAGTCGCTCTCAGGCAGATCGACTCACCGGTCGATTCGGGTATGTACCCGTCACCAAGGCCAATGTTCAGATCGTCGTTGATTCCGTTGAGGTCGTGGTGGCCGAAGAAACCACCGATGGTCGCTATCAACTACCTGCTGACTTCAAGGGCCAAGTCGGTCATGTTTACCAACTCAAGTTCACCTTAGCCGATGGTACCCGCTATGAATCCACCCCGGAGCTACTTCAGCCAGTGGCGCCGATTGGGCAAGTTCGAGCCCTATTTAATCCCACTAGCCTTACGTCTACTGAGCGATTAAATAATGTCTACTCGGCCGCTCATGATTTTTATGTGGACTTTACCGATCCGGCCGATCAACCCAATTATTACCGGTGGGACTGGATGGACTGGGAACGCCAGGAGTGGTGCCGCAGTTGCAACCGGGGACTCTACCAAATCAAAGATGCCCAAGGCAACTTAATCGAAGACTGTGTCAGTACCAATCTAAACTCATCCTTCACGGCTAGTTTTGATTACAATTGTCGAACGGCCTGTTGGGAAATTCTCTATAGTCATGACCTGGTTTTGTTCACGGATAAGTATAGCAATGGCAATCCGGTCAAGGGCTTACTCATTGGTCGGGTACCTCTATACTCCAAGGAGTCTTGCCTGGTTGAGCTTAGACAAAGCTCTTTAACCAAACAGGCTTATGCCTACTTTAACCGATTGAACGAGCAGACCCAATCTACGGGTGGAGTGGCGGGTGGTCAGCCTGCTTTGTTAGTGGGCAATGTGCATAATGTGGCGAAGGAAAATGAAGCCGTGGTCGGCTACTTCAGTGTATCGAGTGTTTCATCGGTCCGGTACTGGTTAAGCCGAAGTGATGCGACGGGTATTGCCCCTGGCTTATTTTTTGCCCTGAACGCTCGTGGTCCAGTTAATGAGCCCTCATCGGGTCGGGACCGTCCCCCGCTGGCCGTTTGTGTCCCGAGTGATAGCCGAACGCCCTTCAAGCCAGAAGGCTGGCAAAACTGACTTTTGCAACAGTCATGGAGATTATATAACAAAAACGTTGAAGCCTATGAAAACTTTCTGTATTTACTTACTGCTGAGCTTTATCTCCTTAAGCCAGGTCGTTGGTCAGAAAAAAAATTACTCATTACAGGAGGATTCTACATTTACTCGAGAAATTGCTCGCTTTATTCGCTATCCAGATAATGCCCGTCAGCAACAGTTAGTTGCTAAAGTCTACACTAGCTTTGTTATTAGTGATCAAGGCAAAATCGAACAAATTAAAATCCTGAACTTTTCCGATGTTATACCGGCTTTTCAACAAGCCGTTATGGATGCATTAGCAGAGCTACCGAATCGAAAAATCATTTATCAAGGTACTTATCTTCTGCCTATAAGTTTTCAGCTGGAAGGTGAGAATCAAATTAAAAAACCTACGGATGAAGACAAAAACTTGATCGAAAAGCTTAATAAACACACACTGCTCAAGGAAGTGTATGTAACCGCTTATATGTAATTATTTTAAGTTCTATTGCTATAATATATTAGTTCCCTTTTTTATTTTAGTTATATAAATTTCAAAAAAAGTATACTATTTGTTGCTGATCAATTTGACCAAGTATTGTATTTTTTAGAGAAGTATCAAATGTGAATCAGCTACTAAAGTAAGCCTGCAAAAAGCTATTGAACGATTCTCAACCCACCCATGTACTGTCCTGTGACGCGGTAGGTAGTGGTATCCGCTAAACTTAGCCCTTTCCGTACCGCACCAGTCCAAGTGAAAACGTATTGCCCATTCTGTCGCTTAATGGACAAGCTTGTACCATTAGCATGATAATCCGTATGCAGAACCGGATCCACATCTCTGAGCCAAAACATAGCCAGTGATTCTGGGCTGCCATCATAAAGAAAACTGTTAAAGAAGAATGTTCCTTCTGGAATAGTGCCTGATTGAGTAGGCACAATACTGAAACTTAGAGACGTATTGCGTGTATCTGGGCTGGTGAGAACGATAACCCATACCGAAGTACTAGTACTGGCGTGAGTTAGTGAAGCAGTCGCTTGGTTAAATGAACCGACTACAATGTTATTCAAACTGGTCTGACCATTGCTCAGCGAAGTCGGTATTACATTGGTCTCAGGCTTTGAACAAGCCAGCATCGCACAAAGCAGAGAACTACCCAATAAGGAAAGCAATGTGGACTTCATAATCTATAGGATTTAATTCGTGGTCAATTAACAAATAAGCGCGCTTATTGTGATATTTTAATATACAACTTTAATATACTATTAATTTGAGTGTTATATAAGCGGCAATATGTTTAAAATCCCAAAAATGGTTAGGTATAATAAATAGTGGCGAGCTAACAGGTTCCACCTGTCTCGTGACAATATAATGACCATTTGTATTGTAGAATCATCATTACCCCCTTTCGTACTTTACTTCCCAAAGTACGAAAATTGTTCCTTGATCTCTGCCACGTCGATCAATGATGTCAGCGGCTGAATTGAATCTTAGTAGTGAGATGTTAACAAACGCTGGCTCTGCAAAGGGCTGGCGTTTGTTGTTCCATAACGGCAAGAATAGTCGTCGATTTCCAATCAAGAGTTCTGCTCCTCAGCTTTAGACTACCCTTTTTCAAAAGGGGTATGGCAGACCTCCCCTAATAAAAGAGATATTAAAACTTGATTAACTCGTTGACTGTCAATTGAAAAACAGATAGTTTGTAAGTCATATGACTTTATATCTCCTCAACTAGCTTCGATCATGATTAAACTGTATTCTTCTCTCTTGCTTTGGTTAACTGTTTCCAGGTTAGGATTAGCCCAAACCAACTATGTCGCTAATACAGGCAACAATTCCTCAACCGGTGCTTATAATACGCTGGTAGGTGTACAAGCTGGGTTTAACGTTGGCTCCTCGGGTCAAGGTAACCTGTTCAGCGGTTATCAGGCGGGTTATGCTACAACCTCTGGTACTAATAATGTTTATCTGGGTCTGGGAGCCGCTTACAATAATACGACTGGCACTCAGAATGTGGCGGTTGGCTATCAGGCTGGTGTAGGGTCTGGAGCTAATAATAACAACAACGTATCGATTGGCTATCAAGCGGGAGTAGGGTCTGGTTCGGTATCCGATGCGGTGAGTATTGGCTTTCAGGCTGGACATACTAGTACAGGATCAGACAACGTATTTATTGGTTCACAAAGTGGAAAAACCAACTCAACCGGGTCTGGTAACTCCTTTGTGGGCTATACTGCCGGCCAAGCCAATACAACGGGGTCTGGTAACTCTTTTTTAGGTACTCAGGCCGGTCAAGCCAATACGAGCGGGACTAATAATTCCTTTGTTGGTTTTGGGGCGGGAGCTTATAGTACGGGGAGTTATAATTCCTTTTTGGGGTATAATGCTGGCTTTTACACCATCGGAGCAGGTAATTCCTTTCTTGGCGTAAATGCTGGCTATTTCAATTCAACGGGTAATAATAATTCCTTTGTCGGCAGCCAAGCTGGTTACTACAATTCAGCGGGTAGTAATAATTCCTTTGTCGGCACTGGATCAGGAGCTTCCAATAAAACGGGGAGCTTAAATTCTTTTGTGGGCAGTGGTGCTGGTGGTAGCAATACAAGTGGTCAACAGAACACGGTAATGGGGTATACTGCTGGATACACGAATGTCAGCGGTAATTTTAATGTCATAATTGGCGATTCGGCCGGGTTCAAGAACACCGTCTCGGGTAACACCTTTATCGGCTCCAAGTCAGGCTACAATAACACCACCGCGACGAATAATACCTTCCTTGGCTATCATGCGGGCTATAACGTCACTACGGGTAACAACAATATCATTATTGGGCCAACCTCAGGTACGGCCATTACGGATGGGAGCGATAACGTGCTGATGGGTTATAACACACAGGCCGAGGATGGGCTGCACAATGCTACTGCCATTGGCTCAGGTGCTCGTGTAGCCATTAGTGATGCCTTGATTCTAGGCAATCAGACCAAAGTCGGCATTGGCACCTCTGCGCCGACCGCCATGTTGCATGTGACTAGTCCACAGACGAATGAATCTGGCTTACGCTTGGAGCAGTTAACCTCGAACAGTCCCGCAACTCGTTCAACTGATCAGTTTCTGACCGTCAATGAGAGGGGCGATGTGGTCAAGGCACGGTATCAATTACGGATCAACAACGCTAGTGAATGGAGTGATAAGGTGTTTGCACCGGGCTATAGACTGCAGTCATTGGCTGAGGTAAAGAAGTACATCGATGCCAACCAGCATTTGCCGGGTGTACCCTCGGCTGAGCAAGTCGTCAACAAGGGTGTTGATTTGGTCAAGATGAATGCTACTCTGCTAGAGAAGGTAGAAGAATTGACTCTATACAGCATTCAACTGGAAAAGATGAACCAGCAGCAAAACGAGGAACTACAGTCTATCAAGCGGGAGCAGGCTCAGTTAAAACAAATGCTACAACAGGTGTTAAACCATAAATAATGAGATAATCGGTGTAGGTAGTGTAGGAAATGTAGGCTGAAATAACAATCTTTTTTTCTGCCTGTTCCCTTTTGCATGCTTTCTATCACAATGGGGCGCAGGTAGACTAGCCCCTAAGGACAAAGCCTGGCTTATAGAGCTGGGCTTTTTTCGTGTGGCACTTAGGGCACTGGAATTATCGCCTTTATAGCGTGTTGCGGAGTAGGAAAAATAAGTTAATTCAATCCATTTCGGCACTAAAAGCAAGAACGTTAAGCCAGATCCGAAGCGCCAATTTTTGTCATTCTTATCGACAGAGGATACGAGATATTAGCTAAACTAGTTAGCGTTAACTATTGTATGGCCGATTGTAGGAGTGGAATTTTGATTGATCAGACAAAGCTCCTACAATTATGAAAAACGCGAGATGGATACTGCTGCTGCTGCTTGGGCTGTGGTCTATTGGGGGACGGGGCCAGAATCCTCCGCTGATTGGCCCCAAAGTGCCGCCACCACCGGAAACTCCGCTATTGGACCCACAAGGGGACAGGGCTCTGAAAATATTGTTTAACGTGTCGGTCGACCTGGCCAAACAGGAACTGTTAAACTCCTCCGCTGCTGGTACACCCTATGCAAATCGGGACGCAGTGGGTACCAGCCTTCGCTACAATGCGGCTATTTTATTACTGACTGGGGTCAACCAACTAATCAATAACTGGCGCGACTTTCTGAATTCGCCACATTCGTACCGAAGCCCTAATCCACCCGACCCGGCTACACTGGTGGCCTCTATCGATGGAGTGCCCGAGCCGGTAGCACCCACCGACAACGATTCGTTCCTGAATCATCTTGATGTGGCCTACGGACTTCAACTGATTGGCAAGGGTGGCAAGATGGGTACGTCCACGACCCGGATGACTTACCTCGAAGTTCCAGCCTACATCCTGTACAATCACGACCTGCCCAATGGGAAAGGGCAGGTGTTCGGTGGCCTGGGTTTTTACCTGGCATACGGATTAGGGGGAACCATTACCGATTCGGCTTTCCCAGGGTCGGTATCGGCATTCGACAAAAACAGCGGCTATAAACACTTCGATGCGGGACTCCTGCTTACGGCAGGGTATCAATTACCACAAAGCCTGCGTTTGAGTGTAGCCTATGAATTAGGCTTAGTGAATCTGGTTCCCAATGGCGGAGCTTACGACAAAGTTAAGAATCGTGTCTGGAGTCTCAACGTGGCCTACCCGCTCAATAAACTGACTGCATTAGTCAAAAAGAAATAACCCGTGCCGTTTTCTTATACATTCCACTCCTTTGGTATGCCTAACTGACGGGCCTAGTGGGCAGGAGAGCCACGGATACAGTAATCAAACCGCTTTACCAAGCCTAGAAAATCATATGTAAGCCCTGATTTTAAGGAAAATAGGGTAAAAAATAGTAGGTCAGTGTAGGTATTCAAACAAGGTTGTTCGGGACAATCATCTTGTCGTTGCTCGATGGATTGGTCAAATAAATCCAGATAAGCTTTTTCGAATACTAGCAGGAGTTTATCAAATCGTTTTTGATCTAAACCCCTTGCTGATCGCCACTGCCGTTCTGTCTTTAAATCGGTAATTAAAAGTTTCATATTCCAAAATTAACCCACTGCAACAAGTCTAATCGGCGACCTCCTGCTTTTTTTGAGTGAATGTAGCCGGGAAGCGTGGTAGTCAATTGTCAAAAGAGCAAATAGAAGGCTATAGACAAGTGCTGACGGAAGCATTGGCCTAAAAGAAACGGGAAAAAGACGATATAAAAAAGGTGTATTTTCCCTATCAGGACGACAGTAGAGCCAAGTAGCCAAAGTACTTTAGTTTGCCAATTGGCAATTACATGAAAGGATTTCTGGTGTCTTCCTGTGTTTACGTTATATCCTTAGTCTTTTCATTGGACCAGGGGACATCTCCTCGTACCCATTCCAGTAGACACCTTAGTAAGCGGCAAGTCTCTTAATGAATTTATTCCTGCTGAGATTGTCAGAGAACACTAACTTACACTAAAGGTGAGAAGAAAACATTCTACACCATGAAAAGAAGCCAACTTAGCCTGTTTGTCAGCGCTTTTGTCATCCTGGTACTGATTCTCACGAATCCAGACATAGACGAGCATCGGGCAACGATTAAGGCGCTCTATTTGGAAAAAGCTGGTAATGAGATTTTTGAGGAGGTAAAAGCAAGTGGAGAAAAAGAGATGTTGGGCGCTAGTCTTATGGACAAAACGATCAGCAGTCTAATATTCCGGGATAATTACGTCGTATTTTCATTAACCAAGGTGAGCCTCAATAACTATAATGATGTAATTGGACTGGGAATCCTGGGGAATGTATTTCTTTTTAAGCAAGACAATACACTGAAATTATATAATTTTTAATCATCGAATTTAATTCCACAATGAAACGATTCTTTACCTTCCTCTTTTTACTTCCAATTCTATCCTTTTCACAAACCAACTTTATCGGAACACCCAACTCTACCTCTCTTGGAGCTTACAATATCTTAATTGGCCTAAGAGTCGGTCAAAATATGGCTTCAAATGGATGGTACAATACATTTGTTGGCTTTCAAGCTGGCCAGAATAATACAGAAGGTTCTGGCAATACAATGATAGGTAGTCAAGCTGGTCAGAGTAATACGACAGGCTTAAGTAATGTGTTTGTCGGAACGGCAGCCGGTCTAGCTAACACAGTAGGGTTAGATAACGTGTTTATTGGCAGGGAAGCCGGACTTAGTAACTCATCGGGTAGGTTTAATACTTTTTTTGGCTCTTCATCTGGCTCAAAAAATACGACTGGCTACAGTAACATTTCTGTTGGGCAATTTGCTGGTTATGCCAATCAAGCAGGACATAATAATGTAATGGTTGGCGATTCGGCTGGACTGAACAGTGTTAATTCCTATAATGTTTTTGTTGGCTCAAAGGCCGGCTACAGTAATTCAAACGGTGGGCATAATACATTGTTAGGTTATAACGCAGGCTATACTAACACAACTGGAGAGGATAATGTATTTACAGGCTACAAAGCTGGCTATAATAATACAACAGGGAATGCAAATGTTTTTTTGGGAAGCACAGCTGGTTTTCATAATACATATGGATTCCAAAATGTATTCCTAGGTCTAGGGGCTGGCCAATCTAACACAACCGGAAATAGCAATTTATTTGCTGGAAGCGGTACGGGCTCTGCAAATATATCAGGCATCAATAATGTGTTTTTAGGAAATGCTACTGGGGGTAATAATGAAACCGGCAACAACAACGTGTTCCTTGGCGTACTGGCAGGCTTTGCAAATCAAAAAAGCAGTAACAATATTTTTATTGGCTTTTCTGCTGCCGCCAATTTCAGCACAGGCTCAAATAATATTGTCATTGGCCCTAACTCTGGTACGGCCATTACAACTAGTGATGACAATATTCTGATTGGCTATAATAGTCATAGTGAAGACGGCCTGCACAATGCCACAGCTATTGGCTCCGGTTCCCGAGTCGCCATCAGCAACGCCCTGATACTGGGCAATCAGGCCAACGTTGGTATAGGAACTTCAGCGCCTACGGCCAGTCTCCATGTAAACAGTCAAGAGGCTAATCAATCCGGTGTGCGACTGGAACAACTAACAGCATCTAGTCCAACCTCTCGCTCGACCGATCAATTCCTCACAGTCAACGAGCAAGGGGATGTCGTCAAGGCCCGGTATCTGCTACGGATTAATAATCCTTCTGAATGGAGCGATAAAGTATTTGCACCAGGCTATCACTTGCAATCATTGGCCGAGGTAAAGAAATACATCGATGCGAACCAGCATTTACCAGGTTTACCGTCGGCAGAGCAGGTAGTTGAGGACGGTGTTGATCTGGTAAAGATGAATGCTACCCTGCTGGAGAAAGTGGAGGAACTGACTCTGTATAGTATTCAGTTGGAGAAGGCACGTCAACAGGATCAGCAGGAGTTACAGGCTGTGAAGCAAAAGCAGGCTGAACTGGAATGTTTGTTAAAGGAGGTTTTAAGCCGGAAATAGCGGTATCGTTTGGGTGCTCGTCTAATCGTGTAGGAATCTAAACGTGGCAGGTCTTTAACGCTGGCTCTGATAGGGATTACGTCACTGTACGATTCAAAATAAGGATTTGTAGTGGATTACTTTGGTTGGACTTTATAAAGGATTCGTCCATATCCGGGCTGACCAAACCCGTTAATCCCCTCGACTACGGCCTGAATCGTCGTAACCCGGTCGGTTGTATAAAATAAAATCCTCGCCTGGCCATTCTTATCCGTTTGAAGAGCAGGATTCCAATAGAGGGTCGATCGGTAATCAACAGGCTTGGGCGACTGATGCTCCATTAAGGGAGACGAATAAAATTCCCGGCTAACCGCATAGCCCACTAGTTGCCTGATCACCTGATTGATATGCTTACCGGCCTCAGGTCCTTGCTTGGTTAGCATATTGATCACCCCGTCTCCGTCCGGAGCTCCCGCATAAACCAAATCAATGGCCGCCACATCAGATGCACTTAATGCGTCAAGGGCATCCCCCGAGACGGGCATCCCATCGATCATATAAATAGGCTTGGTAAACCGGGAACGACCAATTAATTGACTCGCCGAATGTTTGCCCGAGGTCATCTGATCGGTTACTTTGATCGTCTGATCCGGTATCCCGTACCCTTGCCGCCGGGCATCCGTTCGGCTGGCATCTAACCGCTTCGCCTTCACGTTCACCGCCTGCAGCAGCCGCCCTCCATTGGCACGAAGTTGTTTCATAAACGCCTGCATTTCAAGGGTCTGGTTGACTGAGGCCTGCCGCTCCGCTACGCGATCCACAACCCAGGGAGGTAAAGCCACAAAAGGTGGTGGTGGCGGGGAAGTCAACGCAAACTTAATTGGTCGATTTGTTCGATGGCGCAGGATTAGCGTGGCCGTATCCGAAAATAACAGATTTTCAAGCGCTAGCCGACCTTCTTTATCGGTCGTGATATTCAGTGGCACCAGTTGCCGATTGGTCTTCAACATGCCCGTCAGCACCGCTTCACGCGCTACTTTCTGATCATCTCGGTAGCGCACCTGGCCGACTATGCTCAAGCCGGTTTCCGGCTTAAAAACTGGTTGCAGGGTGCTATCGCTCAAAATCGCTTGCCAACTAAAACGTCGCCAGCCATGGGTCATCATCACATAATCAAGGTATTGGCGGGCATGAACCTGGGTGGTATCAAAATAATACTCTGGCTCCTCGATATACCCTTTTAAGTCGGAGCTAAGCAATAGATAGCTGCGCAGAGTGGCCTCATTAGGGGCAAACTCGAGCGCCTGCCCCCGATCAGTGACAGCTAGCGACAGTTGGGTAGTTACGGGTTTGCCAGCCGGATCGGTAACGGAGATTGACAGCGAAACCGGTTGCCCCGGCTGATAGCTGGCTTGATTCGCCTGAATACGGATGGTGAGTTGATGATGCCGGTTGATGAAGGCCAGACGCTCAGCGACTGGCTGAATATGCGTATCAAACAGGGTTAAATGCAGAATGCCATCCTGAGGAATCGAATCGTAGGGGATACTCACCCGTAGTTCGGGCTGATTGGCATCGAGTTGGTGCTGATAACAGATCTGTCCGCGCAGATGAGCCAGCAGAATCAGTTGTCCTGGTTGGGGCTGACTGGAATGAATTACTACCCGCACATGATGGGCATCCGTCAGGTTATCGACCGCTAGTTGATAGCCAGTGAGTAGGGCGGGGGGCAAATCGACTACTGCCTTTCGTCCATCCTGAGTGATAGCAATCGCCCGGTAGTGCTGATTGGCTTGGGGGGTGAGCGAAAAGGTACCCATGCCTTGATGAATACTGCGAAAATCGGTCAGCGTATCGCCTTGCTGATTCACCAGTACTCCCTGGATAAACAAGCTGTGGCCTTGTTTATCCAGGGCTTGAAAAGCGATCCGGCTGGTGAGTCCGATTACCAGGTGCCCTCCTTCGGGAAAGAGCTGTAAGATGAGCCCCGTCGTGAGAAGTGCGCCAGGCTGAGTTACCTGGTGGGTAGTGGCTTCAATGTGGATACGTTTGCGAAACATCCAGTCACTGTCTGTATTGCGCATCCAGTTGGTATAAGCCAGGAGTTGATAGGTGCCAGCGGGTAGCGTGTCGGGTAGGCTAATGGTCGTGGAGGCATGTCCACTGCTGTCGATGTGTAGAATTGGGCTCGCTTTGGATAGCCCCATGGAATCGAGCAAGTGCACATATAGGGTTTGGCTGGGGGCCTTGGGGCTATGGTCCGTTGCGTTCACTCGATAAGCCGCTAACCAGATGGTATCTCCGGCTACGTATTGAACCCGGTCAGTTTGGATATATACTTTTTCAAAAGGTTGAATCAGCGTTAAAGCAGTGGGTTTGGTTTGCCCATATCCAGTCGTAATTAGCCCCAGGCAATTGAACCATACCAAGCCTCGGATTCCTTTGAAAAGTAAGTCCACCATTATGCTATTTCTGACGTGTAGGTTGCCGTATTTCCCTCTTCTGCACCTTTAAGCGCTTTATGCCGAATAGTAATCCTTTCAGAATAGTAACCTTTTCATCCAGGAATAAGCTTTTTTAAATGATCTCTTTTAGTTCATTTTTTACCATTTGGTAAATCCATCGCCATTCATAGTCGAGAAATTTGTACCCATAAATAACTGAACAGCAAGCCACAATCGGGCATTGCTTTGCAATAGACAACGGCACATAGCCGGTTTGCGATTAATTTCTTTTACTCCCCCCAAACAAAAAACATGTTTGCAATAACTGGAATCACAGGCCATGTTGGCCGAGTGACTGGAGAGATATTGTTAAATCAGCACCGACCAGTCAGGGCGGTCGTACGGAATCCAGCCAAGGGAACTGAGTGGGCTGCACGGGGTGCAGCTGTAACTATAGCGGATTTATTCGACGAAAGCGCACTCACTGAAGCATTTCGCGGTGCGGAAGGTGTGTTTATTATGACACCTCCAGCGCTAGACTTTGAAAACGTCATTGAACAGCACCAACAGATGCTGGATGCCATTCTAGGGGCGCTAAAAAATGCCAGACCTGAAAAGGTGGTTTATCTGTCTTCTATCGGTGGACATTTACGAAAAGGCACAGGGGCGATCCGGAAATTGTATGACCTGGAACAGGCACTTACCCGTCTGGACATTCCAACCGCTGGCATTAGGGCGGGCTGGTTTATGGAGAACTTTACCGGAAGTATTCCTCCAGCTATTCAATCGGGACTATTACACAGCTTTTTAAATCCTACTGACCTACTTATACCGATGATCGCCGTAAACGATATCGGTAAGCTGGCGGCTGATCTGCTGGCCCAGTCATGGACGGGACCCCGTATCATCGAACTCGAAGGACCTAGCCGATACTCGGCCGATAATGTAGCCTCTATTCTGGGTTACCATACAGATCGGTCAATCAGCGCGGTGCCTATTCCAGGTACCGACTATGAAAAAGTTTATTCCTCCTTTGGATTCACCCAGGATGCGTCCCGGCTGATGGCCGAAATGAACGACGGGTTTAACCGGCAATGGATAGTCTTCGAAGGCAGCAATACTGAGCATATGTGCGGGGAAACGTTGTTGGAAGACATGCTGAAGGCATATCTAACTAAACCGTCGTGATTGAAACCGTAAATCCCTTATGAGTAGCTGCCTACACTTTAAGTTTATAAGTACTAAAAGTATAGTTTTTTAAGATGAACCTGTTGACTTAGTTGATTGGTGATTTTTTCTTAACGAGGGCTATTAACTTTTTAAGTGGATAGGCCTGTTCATCAGGGTTGTTTTTCTGAAGATTGATCAAGCCTATCTCGTGGGCAATATTTAAACGCAGGCCTTGTGGTAGCTGATAGCCCGCCGTTACGTATAGCCCCGCGTCGAAGCGTTTGTAACCCGTCTGACTATCGAATGTGTTGGATGAAAAGTTTCCCGATTTGAGCCCGAAAATGGTCAATTTTGATTGGAAAACTGATAATAGATATCGACATAAGACAATTTTTCAACCGTTTACGAAAAGATTGTTATCGGCAAAGTATTGAATGACGATCATAGAGTTGACAACGCGCAAGGGGCACGTTTGTTAAATTCCTAACTAAGTCGTTTGTATGAAAACAATCTTTGATTCTATCCCGCTTGATGTTTCAAAACGAGTGCTTGACCTGTCGCAACAGGATTTAAACAAGCTCATTAGAATCTTTCCGAACCTAACGGCCGACGAGGTAACATTTCCGGTGCGAGGGGGCCAAACGCCGACCTTGTACCCTGGCTCATGGCGTCGGTTTCCACTGCAGATTGCCAAAACCTCAAAAGTCGTCTTTGATCAGCTTCAATTTCAGGTTACCGACGGTGGAGGCAACGTATCGAGCGTACACGATCCAACGTTTGACCCTGCCAATCCACATATTGTCTTACTTGCGGGCGCACGGTCGGGTACGTACACCTTGCTGGTACTGGCACCAGTGCTTAACCAGAATCCGCGCATCGTGGGTCGGTTGAAATTTACGGTGGACGGTCGACGAACGGCCGCGTCGGGCGATGGCCCACCTGTATGGATCGACGGGATCGTCAAGGGCTTAACATCGGGGCAGGCAGACTGGGGTGAAGGTGGGGCAGGAGGGCCAATCACGCAGACGTACCCAGAAGTGAAGCCAGCTCTAGGGGCTAAGCGGGTGCTGGTTTTACTGGTGGATACGAAAAGTGATCGGTTTTCGGCAGCTGAGGCAACAACGATGCTGGCAAATATGCGGGGTGCCCTAACCGACGGAATCGCTGACACGCTGGGGGATAATGTAACGCGCAGCGTACGAGCATTTTACGAAGAGATGTCTTACTACGTAAAGGGCGCTAGTCCGGCTATCGGGCTGACGATTGATGGGCGCGTGGACGGACCAATTTCTCTATCTGGCATGTGGGAAGATTACTTTCCGGCTGAATATACCCATGACACAGGCCCAGACCCAACAGACCCCGAACCAGATCCTGCTAAAAAGAAGCAGATTGTGACGCGTCGCTATTATGGCACAGCGGATCATTATCAGCCGATCATTGATGCCGTTGTTGACCGGAATAAAACGTTGGCTCCCAACCAGCAGATTGACTTACAAAACGTTGACATCCTCTGCCTGCTCATCCGGACAGTACGACCAACGAGCCCGACGGATGCGTTTAAATGCTACTGGCCACGTCGCCAGTATGTAACGATGAAGATTCCTGCACCCGTGGCCGGTAATCCAGGAGCAACGGTTGATAAAGACTTAGATCCCTTTAACCTGCCCGACGACTGGCCTACCTTTAGTGGGAATCGAACGTTCGAGGATACCATGAGTCATGAGTTCGGCCACAGTCTCGGGTTAGGCGATTTATACGGGCCAACGGTCTTTGATGTAGGGCCAAACGATCCTACAACAGGGCCATTCCGGAATTTATGGGATTTTGGCGCAAATACCTGGGATACCATGGCGTTTGAACAGCCGAACCCGCACTTTTCAATGGTCTCACGACTGAAACTGGGTTGGGTGCTTCCTCAATGGCTGAAACGATTCAACTTCCACATTAAGAACGATGTAGATGAAACGTTTTCTATCAGCGCAGTCGAGAAGGGTCCTCCTGCAGTGGGAGCGTTTATTGGGGCCGAAATCAGGATTGGGTCGAATTGGAACTACTATATTGAATACCGCTCGCATCAACCGGGCCAAATTGGTGATGTTGCCCTACCCGCCAATGATCGCGTGGTTTGTACCGACGCGATTGCGCAGGGATTTCAGGTAACGTCGCAGCGACCAGAGGTGATGTTGTTATTGAACGATCCAACCATTCAAAGTAACGGACCGATTCTGGGACCGAACCAGAGCTACTTAGAGCAGGATCCAAATGGGAATGGCAAGCAATTAAAGATTAGTGTATTAAGTATAAAAAATGGGCTGGCAACGGTGCGTGTCCAGTACAAAGTATTCGGTGTAGACCTGGGTATCAGACCCTGGCCAGCCAGCCCCGACCGGCCGTGGCAAAGCCCGGATATTGAAGTTCGCAACGAAAAGTCAAAGAACGATGCTACTTACTTCAACATGGCTTGGACGGGACAACCTAACGACGTAGTGGCTAAAATCACGAACAGTGGGACTGCCGACGCGCCAAACGTAGCGGTTAATATTTCAGTGAAAGACTACAATGTGGGCGGAGATACACCGCCTGTTCAACTGCTGGCCAAGGTAGTTAAAAACGTACCAGCCGGAGCGACGGTTGAATTTACAGCCCACCAGTGGATACCACCCAAAGATGGGCACTTCTGCATTTACGTCGAAATTCTTCCATATGCCACCGCCGGTCCTCCATTATTGGTCGATATGAACCCCGCCAATAATGTCGCTCAGTCAAACTACTCGACCAGCAACCTGGCTGCGGCCTCGCCAACGGAGCGAACCATTGCAACCGTGAAGGTGGGTAATCCGCACGACAGGCCAACCGTGGCGTATTTGATTCTGTCTCAGAACAATCCTTTCTACCGAACTTATTTGTCAAACCGCTGGATTCAACTCAAGGCGAAGGAAGTGCGAGAGGTGACCGTGATGATGGAGTCACGACTGGATTGGGACGAAGAACGCCAGGCGTTCGTGCCATTCATGAGTGCTATGGAATTGAGAGCCTTAACTGCTGGCCCAAACGCTGGAGAGTTACATAGACTTTTACTTCACCCCAATCAAGTGGCCTTGACAGCTTACATGCCTGACCCCACAACCGAGCACATGCATATAATCCGATTAATTGGTGGAGCGCAAATGCAGGTGCGTAGCGGGCGGAAAGTTCAAATTGTGGGCTTTGATGCCCATAATAACCGGGCATCCGGCCGAGTTCAGACGGCAGGTCATCAAAAACCAGTTAGAAGTGGGCAGGTAATCGTAATTTATTCAGACGGTTCGAAACAGGCTTACCTAACGCTACCGGTGGTTGACGGTTCATTTGCAACAAGCTCAACTGTACAAGGTGGTGGTTTTCAAAACTTCAAGCAGGCGCAGGCTTACTTTATACCGAATAGCTTATATGGCGAAGCCTACAGTCAGATTGTGCCTCTGAAATAAGTTGGACTAATTTTATACTAAGCCGCCCAAACTACATTGACTAGTTTGGGCGGTTGTTTACCAGGGTACACTGACCTATTTATGTTTTTGACCATCACCTGAGGTGTGCCGCTAAACCGGATCACCTCACTATACCCTTGTTTACTTTACCACCTCACTTACCAAAATGATAGGATTGATATTGGTGTAATTTGGAAAATCTGCACGAATAGCGTCTCTGTTTGGCCCTATAGCCGCTTGATAGTCGCTTATGCTTTTTACATAAAATATGCCGATAGCCATAAAAGGCAATGGTTGGTTAGGAATACCACTGGCAAGCCCTTTTTCAATGGTGTATTTGACCAAATTTGATCCTAAAAACCCGGCTACCATAGGCATGTGTTTCGTTTCATAGTACTCCATATTAAAGGTTTTACCTTCGGCATAAGGGTACATGACGGATACTTTAATTAAGCCTTTTTCAACAACAGCCGTGTTGTGCTTTTCTTGACTAAACGCAGAAAAACAAGTGGTTAAAAGAACAAACGTTACGATCAGTTTACATTTCATGATTAATTTATTTA
>NZ_WPIN01000030.1 GCF_009754945.1 Spirosoma arboris | reverse complement strand
GACGACCCCTTCCCCTCCTTCCAGCTCAACAATCTTACGCCCCACTCGATACTTGACTCCTCCCTGGGCATGAGAGGGGCCCTCAACTAGCTCACCACCATGTTCAAACTGCTGGCTGGCGATAACGACTTGCTGGGCAGCCCCGACAGCCACTGCCAGGATGGTTTTAATCGCATCGAAGGGAGGAGGCAGGATCTGAGCTTCGGTAATTGCCCGAGCCGTGGCGATCAGGTTCTGGGCAGTGGCTATTTTCCGAGAACGTTCCGCCGATTTTTTATCTAACTCCTCCTTTCTGGCCGCAAATTTTTCCTCAATGCGTGTCCGGGCTTCAGCTGATAGGCCAGCCGATTTAAGTTGCGCCGTTTGCTGATCCTCCAAAAGTTTAGTGTCTCGCTGGGTGATGGCCTGCGAAACGTTACTAATGGCATCGGTTAGGGTTGATAGCGAGTCTATACTATTGGCAATTAGCTTCTGATTAAACTCCTTTCGGGCATCGGCAATATTACGGTTCATGCGAGCCCATATCTCTTCCTCCTTAGTGGCATTTCCAGCAGCATCAATTAACTCCTGGGCCGCTTCCTCCCGGATCTGATTCAATCGTTCATTCAGTTCCTTTTTAGTACCGGCTTTTGTTTTGGCAAGTGCCGTATTAGTTGATGATTGTGCATTAGCTATTAGCTCATGTTGCTGTTCTTTATTAATCGCCTTTATGTCCGCTAATCGTTTGGCATCTAGAGCCTTTAGCTTTTCATTGCGCTCCTCAACTGTTTTAACCTCTTTGTATACATTCAGTTGTGCGTCATTCAAATCTAGTTCAGCTAATTCTCTACGAAGGTCAAATTCTTCTTCTGACCCTTTTTTGACTAATGTCAATCGTTCTTCAATACCAAGCCGCTCAATAGCGTTTATTTTTTCTTGGTTTTCTTGGCCTGTTTTTACGTTAAGAGCTATTAAATCAAGGTCATATTTTAGTCGCAAGGCTTTTTCTACTTCGCTACCCTCAACAATACCAGCAAGGTTTAATTGTAGCTGTTTATCAAGTATTTCTTTTTCGAGTTGATAGGTAGCCTCTCCATCTATTTGAGCGCGTTGGAGTCGTTTTTGTGCTTCAGAGATTTGTAGTTCAATTCGATTACGCTCCTGCTCCTTCTCTAAACTATTGATTTCATTGTTGATTTTTATCTGGTCAGACTTGCTTTGGGCCGTCAGATCATATAATCTTTTTTGAGCTTCAGCTAACTTATCATCATCAGGCCCTTCTTTGTTTAGTTTGCCTTCTTTATGGATTAAGTCGATGCGTTTTTGCTCTAATGCGATTTGCTTTTGAGTAATATTATTCTCGATTTCAAAGGCTCGTTTAGCTGCGGCTATCCTATCCTCAATAGCCTTAGTTACATCAGAAGCAGTAAATTTTTGCTGATTGATTTCAGCATTACTTTTTGCCCGGGCGACACCTAATGCCCGTTCATCATCTTCAAGTTTTTTGAGCGAATCATGTAGCGCTTCATTCGCATCTATGGCCGTTTGGATCTGACCCGCAACAGCTGCCACCCGGCCACCGGCATTCGTTACTCCCGTGAAGAGTTGAAGTAGCCCATCCCGAAGTTTTTCGAAATCCCGATTTTCGATGCTGTCAAGGATAACGCCAAACGACGTAAAACGATTAATCAGATTATCTTTTATTAAATTACCGAGCGCCATAATCGCTTCACCAGGCTTACTAAATGCTTCAAAGATGACTTTCCCAACACTGGCTACTTTGTCGGTAAAGAATTCAACTACTACACCAACCGCACGTGTTGACTTCTCGACGAATTCCATACCTGCTTTTGTTTTAGTAAGATAGGTATAGAGGGTATTGAGAGCAATCAATAGTAAACCAATCCCTGTTGCAGCAATTGCCCCCTTGAGCCCAGTAAGTCCAAACTTGGCTGCCTCAAATCCTTGCTTAGCTGTCTGAAGATTACTTTTCAGATCATTGATTTTACCGGCAAATCCTTGGGTAGCCTGAGTTGCATTCAGGATCGTATCGGCATAATTGCCCACATTCAAATTATCTTTTCCTATCTCAGAGTAAAGCTGCTTATAGGCATCAGACTTTTCTTTGATCGACTTCTGGAGAGTCTGACCCGCTTCACTATTCCGCTCAGCTTCACTTAAAGCAATATATTTAGCTGTAAGCGCCGAAATCTCGACCCCCATTTGCTCCATACTACCCTTAGCTGAGGTTTGAATTTTATCACTATCAGCGAGTGTTTTTTGGTAGCCTTTAAGCTGGGTTTGGGTACGGGCAATTGCCGTGTCGATAACTAGGACACTTTTTGCATAGGCGTCAGTCCCAATTGATTTAGCTTTGAACTCAGCATCTAACGTTTTTTTCTCTGCCCGAAGCCTTGTAAGCGCGGCCAGGGCTACTTCGGCTTTCTCTTTGACCTGGGGTATATCAAGGACCACCTGATACAATAAAACATCCTTTTCTTCTGCCATGACTAGTTAGATAAAATCTTTTCGTTTAAGGACTTCATTTCAGCGTATAATTCTTTACCGAATTGCCCCTCCCGATCATTTTCTGAAAGCGTATTATACATGCGGGATAACTTTGTAAAGTGCTCCTGATGGAGCCTTAACAGTTGCTGCTTCAGCTTTAAAGACATATCGTCTTTTACATTCAGTACGATAGAAGTCATGCGCGTTGGCCGGTTAATTTGGGGAATGAGATTTTTACTTCGATCCGCATTAGCGGGCTGGCATCCCGGTTTACGGGATACGTACCTTCGTCGACGCGGACGGGGCAGGCCTTGATCTTACCGTCGCTTCCGGGAGCCAGGGCGTAGACCCGTGGAGAAATAAAGAGCGATCGTATGACCGCTGCCTGGGCTTTGGTCAAACTGCCAGCACGGGCTAAAATCGTCGGTGTGCCTTGCCGCTGAATGTCGGTGATGAGTCCCGCCTGCTCAATGGTACCATTTGACTTTGCATCGAAGTCCTCTTCGCTATTCCCTCGAAACAGAAAAGAGCACCAGCCCCGATTCGATAGCCAGTGCAGGTAAACACCTGGTAACCGACAGTCATCGGCCGCTATATCCGCTGAGGTGTTGATGAGTCCCTGAAACGTCGAATCAAACGTCAGATCGAAAGGTGAGGTAAACGAAGTTCCAGGCATGGCTAGCTTTTGACTAAAAATGATTTTAATTCACTCAGGATGGCCCCTCGTAAGCGCGGGCCCAGAATACCTTTTACCCGTTCGGCAGCTAACGGATCAGACAGGACACCTCCCGGATTGTGCTGATTCGGAACAGGTATACCATGTTTGGCGATGTTAGTGGCCACGGCCCAGGGTGAATAGGCCAGCCCTTTGATCTGCAACCACTCCGCAACCTGATCCACCATCTCCCGGCTGGGCTTACCTGACTTGTTGGGTTTGCGTCCGTTCTGTTGCCAGGTAAACGTAACCGATCCCCACAACTGACCGACCAGCTGAGTAGGCGCTACATTCACATTCGAGCGAACACTAGCTGCCGATTTACCCGATGCGCGCAGTCCTTTGGCGCGCTGGCTCTCGATGACATCGTTGCCCAGGTTGCCCATGCCATCCCCCAGAATTACTTCGGCCAGATCGAAAAACATTAGCTTGTTGGTTTTTTGGTAGGCAGGTTATACGACTCGGCGATGGATTTAGCGATAGCATCCCAGATGCCAGCTACAGGACTGGATACGACAATGGTCGATACCTTTGGGCGTACTGCTTTCTTTTTCATCACTCGCAGTAAGCAACGGGTTCCTTTTCTTTAACATTGGCGACGAATCGAAAGCCGTCCAGTCCCTGATCAGCCTGTTCAATTCCTTCCGAAAAACTGACCGGACCGATGACACTGTACTTCTGGCTTATTTTGCTCAGAATTCGGTACATCAACGGTTCCAGATTCTCAAACCGGGGCAAACGGTCGGGTGGCATATCATTGGAGCCCGTATTCTTCAGCAGCAGCCAGAGCCGCACATTATACGTTCGATCCCAGGCTCCTTGCTGGTCTTCGGCGATCTGACCTGACACATAGCCCTCGTGATAGAAAACAATCAGGTTCGGGTCTGTATAGTCAGCCAGAATATTAAATGCCTTTTTCTCTCCGTAGAGAAAGGTGAGCCCGAACTGCTGGGCGATGTCGGTAAGGGTGGCTAGCATCATAGCCTGCAAATTGGCAGGCGCAGAAGCTTGGCTGTTCGTCAGCAGGAAACTACGACATGGCTAATTTTTGACGGGTTGATTATTGACCGCATTGACTTCGTAGGCGAAGCGGGCCCCGTGATGTTGAAACCCGTAGGCTAGCATGGCCTCGTCATAGGGCATCTGCAATACCTCTTTATTGCTTAATCGTTCCTGTTTACCCACCGAGCAAAGAAACCCGTACTGAATATAAACCTCTGACGACAGTTCTGATACAACCGTTTCAGCCAGTTCTTCGGCGGCTGTTTTGGGAATTTTATGACGAAGGTGGTCGCTCCAGAACTCGTCGAGCTTCGAAAATTGCTCAAAAAAAAAGCGGCCAATGGCACGGCCTGAGTAACGGGCAAGGCCTCAATCTGCTCGTTGATTTCGTCCAGTTGACCGGCATCGAGTAGTATCTTCCCGGTAAGTAACGGATAGAGGTATACCGATAAAACCTGAACGGATAGGCTGAGGTAGGTGATCTCTTTTTCCTCATCCTCAAACTCAGACATGAACTGCTCGATAGTCCATTTCTGAAGGAGCGTGCACGCGCCTAACTCTTTGGGTGGCATGACGCCAGCGATCGGTTCTGGCGTAATAAGTTTGATAAATATAGGCGCTTCTCTAAGATACGGCAGGCGATCTGTCAGTCGCTGTTCTTCGCCGGCCTCCAGTTGATAAAGCATTGTTTTATCGGAGCAGAAGCACTCCAGTGCCGTCCGTATCGGATAGAATGGATTGCCTTCATCAGTAAACTCCTTTCGTTCTTCCAGATCCAGAAACTGACGAAGCGTGACTTCATTCCATTCAGAGGGAACATCAAAGGAAAGGTTAGGTGCGGTGACGGTTAGCATAGTGTGGAATTAATTAAGTGCCCATAAAGGCACCGATGAAGGGGAGTCAGATGGCTTATCTTCGTAGTCTTTAGGATCATCAGGTACAGTTAAATATTCAGAGCATATTTCGGCATGAGTCCCTTTGTACTCAAACGGTACAGTGTCTTTTGCAAACCAAATCGTATTTTCTTTTGGATCTTCCATCACTTAATGATTAATATATTCCTAACTCAGTGAGCATGATACGAAAAGCTGTTCCATCTCTACGACCCATATCTCTGGCCCGTTCAGTCAGATGCTCTTTTATAAATTTGATCTCTACCAATGGATATTGATAACCATTAGCGACCACTGATTTCCACAAATCATGGATCTCAGTAATGCTTTGGGCAGCATCAGCTGCTATGCAAATTTCGCTTGTAGTTTTGAGGGGTATAGGTTGGTTAATCATAGCTATTCATAGCCTAAATCAGATACTTTAACGAAAAACATATCTCTTGGATCGCGAACATCTTCGACCGAATCGACCCGGAACCGAGCTACTTTACCAGATTCCATATTGGCCCGAATGATATCACCGACGACGGGCTTACTCATCATAAAGCCGCTTAGTTTCCGTTGGCTATAGTCAGTCCAGAATATTGAGTTGCCCCAGCCACAATGATCAGACATGGTGATTATTCTTTCGTTCATGATTACTCTACGTTAGGTAGTGGACAATCAGCCCGAACACCTTTGCTTGGTTCGGTAGGCACGTAATCAATAGGCTTCGAATAGTCCTCATTTGTTAGTTGAGTACACATTGTACGCATACCATACCCAAAGTTAGTCCGGTACTGTGCAAACGGACATTCGCCGCAGTACTCGACATGCGTTATTTGAATAGCCTGTTTCATCAGTTCAAATAGATTTTACTAAGCAGGATTATATGGGGCGCTTTATTGATCTCAACGAGTTTATATACCTCGATAAACTTGTTGCCGATTTCGACAAATTCAATCTTCTTGAAGATTACATGATTCATTTGCTTAGTCCCTTAGTAAGAATTGAATAAATACAATGCCGGGGCTTTTTCCTTCTGACCAAATTTCAACTCGAAAGGCAGAGGATAAGTCAATAAGTCTACAACATTCATCTAGTAGCCATTCTTCAATTTCCCAGTCATAAAAATGCCTATCAGCATAACGGCCATTTAGATACCCTTGAAGTTGACCAATTATTAACCTTTTAGGAAACGCAAACCGATGTCGACGCACGTACTGCCTAACTTCATTAGGTATAGTTAATAAGTTTAGGTCTGGACCCGTATAGACTTGGTAGCTCATCGTCTTAGTTTTTTGCGCTCATCGGTCAACAAATCATTAATTCGATTCTTAACATCTTCTAGCTCTGGACTCGACTCGAAATGCATCATTTGGGTCATTGCATATTGAAGGATTCGTAACTGATCCATATTAAAGGTCTGAATACGGCGTAGTTCAATCAATTCCGCTAATGTCTGTTGCTCAATAAATCGAACTGAATACTTATAGCGAGTCATCACCGTTTGCGTATTCATTATGATATTGCCCTGCTTATATTCATCCCAATACAAATCCTCAGAATCATTCCGAAAATGCTTCTTCACTTCTGAATAAAAAGCAAACCAACTTTTGTATGCAGGCAATAAGGTATTAGTGTATTCCATAGTAATTAGGTTATGCGTATGGGAGCATAATCGAAAAGGGCTTCGTATTACCTTGCCATTAACTCTTTCAAAGCCACCACATCAGTAGTGTCTTGACGTACATAACCGAATTCAATAAATTCGGCTATAGTTGAATCAATCGTTTCGTCCGATACGGCATGTTTCCACCAGTTACGTACATCGACTAAAAAAGCCTTCTCGTTCAAGTCGTATTGAATTTGACAGTTCCTGCCAATCCCTTCGCTCACCTCTATAAGTAGGTCGTTACTTTCGCTAGACTCAATGAATATTAGTCCATAAAAGGGAGCAAAATCTAGTTCAACGATTTTCGAGAAAGAGAGTGTCCATGCTCCATAATTGAAGCTAACCCAGATTTCAACTTTGTATTTCATAATTAAGGCTTGGTTTTGAGCAACCACTGTTTTAAACCTGCATGCCATTCAAAATGTAAATCAATTTGACCGCAAGGGATTGGAATACTTGACGGTATCTCTGCATTATTAACTGCATCGAAAAACACTATTGGTATTGTTGCAATCTGATATCCATGATCAAGACCTTTCGGTAGTTGATCGAACGCTCGTTGAAAGTCATCAATAGAGAGCAGGGCATAGTCTGATATTCAACTCATAGTTAGTTAAGAGAGATGGTACAAAGTGGTGTACTGATCTTATGCAGCACGAAGCCAATGGATTGATAGCTGACTTTAAAAACGATGTAGCGATGCCAGACATCGGAGTCGATGCGAACGAATCGCCATTTGATGAAGTCGTCAGTCATGAGGATCTCGAATCTTATTTTTGGGCAACAGGATATTGGCATCGAACACATCACAACCTAGCCGACAGTAGTTGCCAAATATTTGCATGAGTTTGTAGAAAGGTATTTCGACGTAGCCCTCAGCATCAACTTTTTCGAGATACTTTTCGATTGGCTTTGTCAGTAGCTTCTGAATATCCGGATAGTCAGAAACCGAATTATCGTCATGATATTTCCATATCTGGAATGCCTCAGGACTTAGCTTTACCCTTACGGGTTCACTTATATTGTAGCCAACGTATTCGGTTTTGGCTTTTACAGAAGGTTGCTTGCCTGTCGCATACCAATAATCTATTTCACGGTGCGCCAAGATTGGGCCATCATAAAAATGGCCTGTCCAGTCAGCCGTAATGCCTTTAGGGTATACCCAACCGAACGGTCCTTTATCACCAACGCCGAAACTGATTTGAACCAGTCCAGATTTATCATCCACTTGTAAAATCTCACCATTGAATGAGTCGGCATCCAGTTGGACTGTTACAGGATGGAATAAATTGTCTTTAGCTTCTTGAATAGTCATGACGTTAAATTGTCTTTAGCTTCTTGAATAGTCATGACGTTAATAGGCTACAGTTGCGATTGGATCAATGGCAATAGATGAAGGAGTATATACCGTTCGACCTTGCCATTGCATATCTAGCTGAGTGCGCAACTCAGGTTTAATACCATCAGCAGGATCGAGTTCACCGCCTGGGGAATTGATTACGAGTTCTCCTGTTGCTTCTTTAAAATTGTGATAGAAACTATTCCATAATGCCAAGTCAGATCGGTACCATTTTACTATAGCGAATGCAGCAGCTTTGACTGTAATCCCACAATAGCACCAATAAGGAATCAGGAAATTTCCCTGACGCCGATAGGCCTCAGGGCCTTGCATTCGCCCTAATCGCCGAATAACTTCTTTTTTAAGCGCCTTTTTATACAAGGCTAGTTTTGACTTTTTCATTTTACTGACTGTCTTGAGTGTGCCAATACGTATCGATACGCCCTACCTCGCTGCCGAACCCGTTCCCGTTTGCTATACACCCGGTATACTTCATCATAATTCTCGCTGAGTTCTTTCGCCAAAAACCGGCTAAATAGCTCGGTTTGTGTCATGCGCTTCATTTTACAATAGCGTTTCAGCTTCTCCTTGCGCTCGGCGGAGACAAAGAAATAGACGTACTTCATGCCCTTCGCCCGGCAGGGATGCACAACACCCTTCGCCCGACTGGGGTATATTTTGCGTTCCTGGGTGGTGGGTGGGGCCATGCGAAAAATGCTGTAGGGTTGGGGATTGCACATAACGAGTTGGTAGGTATTGGTTAAAGAGACATTGGTTTTTTACCCGGTGGCCGGGTGACCTGACCGCCGACGGGTAGCGGTTTTCCGTAGACCGTGAAGACGGCCGCTCGAACGCCATCGATGCCATGATTCCATTTATCAATGGGTTCGTTGGTAGCTTTGCCGCCTGACATCTTCCAGGTATAATTCTTCTTTTCCTTCAATAGATTACGTGATCGTCTGGTCACGTGTACCTTAAATTCCTTAAGCTTGGATATACCTGCATTGACCGAGCCGGGGCCCTTATCACAGCCTTTGGCGTTAAGCCCTTTGTATTGCTTCTCTTTGGGTTTATCGTAAAAACCGCGACTCAATTCTTCTATTGATTTGGGCTCTGCCTTATCGCAAATTGTTTCTATGACCGGATTCATACCCGTTGCATAGAACCATTGTATGATATCCTGATTCGTCAGACCCGTTTCGTAAAACATCTCATCCAGATACAGATTCTGGCCATAGCGCCCTATGGCCGTTGCCGCAGTTGGGTCATTGGTATAGCCGAAGTCAATTCCGTAAAAGGAAACCAGCACATGCGCTGGCCATTCGTCGATCTCAATCCAGTCACTGAAAATGATCAGTTCCTCATTGGGTTTAGGATCACCCTGATACAAGGCATTGAAGGTCGTGGGCGTATTCTTACGAATCGTTTCCATGCGCCGGCGGCTATGCTTCTCTGGCCACAGAGCCTCACCAGGCTCACGTGTGTCATACCAAACAGCATGTTCCTCGGTCTTCAGGGCCTGAAAGTTGAGCAGTACCCAGCCGTCCGGATTCTCTTCTGAGAAGTAGCCATCCCGGTCCAGGAACCTTCCTGACGGATCTTCCTCATGCCAGCGCGTGGTTACGTAAAGCATCTGACTATCGTTGTGCAGACGCGTTTCGACAACGGTTTCGATCCAGTCCCAGGTCTGCTCCCTCAGCTGAGAGGACTGAGCCTCGATGTTATCTTTAAACAAATCGTCGAGTACCACCCAGTCAAGTGGATTCCCAGTTAAAGGACCCCGGCGACCAACCGCCTTGAGTGAACCCAGATAGCCGACAATATCGAATTCAGCCTGCGTTCGAACCGCGTTCTCATCCTTGGCCGTGGCTAATCGAACATTTGGAAACAGGTTGCGGTACCGCTCACTGCTCAGCCGGTGCTGAACCTCACGGGAGAACTTACGGGCCTTATCCGCTGAAAAGCTTAGAATAGCCCCTTTGCTGTCCGGGTTTCGACCAAACAGAAAACAGGGCAATGAACGAGTAGACTGCTCCGATTTACCATGCTGCGGAGGCATGGTGATCATGAGCTTCTTAATTTGACCGAGGGCAAATAGCTGGAGGTGATCCGCCGTCACTTCGTGAAACCGCTTCATCTTGTAGCGGGTATTCACGTAGGGCACGAATTCTTTAAATTCCTTCCTGGCCAGCTCCCTCGTCAGCAATTCGTCTTCTAATAGCAGCTCTTCGGCGTATAAGTTCATCGGTACTTAACTTGCTGAGGTCGTCAATCACAATCGGGTTATCAGGCTGGCCACCCAGATCAATCGGCTGAGGTACCCGTCCTTCGGTCCGATTAAGCACTTCCTTGAAAAACTGGTAATCCCCTTTCAGCGCCTTCTGCAAACCACGAACGGCAATGGCCTGGTTGATCGTCGTCTGTCCGTTGGTGCTTATCGTCGCTGTCGATTTGGAAACCTTGCCGTCCTGATCCGTGACGGTGATATCCAGTTTGATCTCAGAGGCCTCGCCAAATTCTTTCATCCACTGGGAGATACTCCCTCTGGGTCGTCCAGCCGGATTACCGCTTTGCCCTTTCTGAAACTGCGTATCCGGATTGCCGCTTTCTCCTTCACTAAATGGCATGGCTATTCCTGTTTTATTCCTGATACCTTATCCAATATCTGAGTCGCAATCGAGCGGCCAATGGCTTCCATCATCTTCGGTGGTACGCTCCGACCAATGCCTTCGGCCTGCCGGGACCGACTACCCGTCAGGATATAATTATCTGGGAAAGACTGGAGCCGCTTTAGTTCGCCGATGTACAGATTGCGCGGTTCCGACCAGTGCGTAAGATCACTGCCTACGTGAGCCGTCAGCGTGAAAGCGGGCTTATGCGCATGGAGTCGTTTACAGGAAAACCACTTATAGCCATCCCCCACCCGCATCGAGCCTTTGTCCATGCCTTCACCGGGGAACGTTCGACTGTAATACGTTCGGTAGATTTCCGATAAGGACACGTCCTCGGTCGTATCGATGATGACGCCCTTCAAGGCCTGGGCAGCCGTGACGATTTTTCCGACCGATCCGGGATAGACTGGTTCCAGGTTCAGATCAGAACGTACCCCCTGAAAGATGACCCGCTCCCGGGCCTGCGGTACCCCGTAGTTTGCAGCGTTCATCAGTTTGGCTTTGGTGATATAGCCGGCGGCTTTGAAGGCGCGCAGGAAGTTATTGAAGTGACCAATCGATTTACCCTTGATCAGGCCACTGACGTTTTCAGCGACAAATACTTTGGGCTTGATGACGGTCAGAAAGCGAATAAACTCGTAAAACAGATCGTCGGTCCGCTGTTTTTTGTTACCATAGTCTTTCACTTTACCCCAGCCCTCGGAGACGATTCCGTTGGTCGAGAAGCTGCTGCAGGGGGGTGAACCATCGAGAATGTCCAGCTCCCCGGGCTGAAGCTCGTGATCAGCCAGTATTGCGAGCGGGTCCAGGTCACGAATGTTCCCCTGATACAGATGGGTGGTGGGGTGATTCAGGCGGTAGTTCTCGGCCTGATAGTCCAGAAATTCAACGGAAGCTATAACCCGCAGGCCTGCCTGCTTATAGCCTTGTGACGATCCCCCAATCCCGGAGAAGGTCGATATTACTTTATACATAGCCAGGCTTTGAAATGCAGGTATTGCCAGAAAGGAAAAATCCTGGCGAAGCGCGTGAAGAGCTTAAGGTTTTCCGGCTCGGTCTGCGGACGCATGATCCGGCGCAGCGCCAGTTGTTTGTCCAGAACTTCCTCGGCCGTGAAGTTTTTGAGTTTCATGTCGTAATAGCCGAAGGTGAACAGATCCTGAATCAGCCCGTCGTCGATGAACGTTTTCTCGGCAACGATGAAGGCACCGCCCGGCTCCAGAGCCTCATAGACTTTATCGACAACGGACTGACGCGCGATGACGGGCAGGAACTGAAGCGTGAAAATCGAAAAGACCAGATCCGTCGGCGTGAGTCGAAACCGCTCCGAGGCTAAATCCATCCGGTGGCGCTCGATGCGTAAATCCGATGACTGTTGCAGCAGATTGATCGATACGTCGATACCGACCAGCCGAACCGATCCGGGAACCTGATTGGCCAATAAACTCAGCAAAAGCCCCGTCGAACACCCCAGGTCATAGACCGTGGAGTCGGTTTTGACAAAGGAGGTGCTCAGTCTGAGGATGGCTTCACGCAGATTGCTATACGTCGGGATACTTAAATCGATGTGGTCGTCAAACTGCTGAACGGTATCGAAACTAAAATCACCATTCATACTTGCAGTTGGGGCAAACGTGGGTCGTTACCTGTTCGTCGACTTCTTTTTCTTTCTTGACCTCGCTCATGTCGAAGGGATCAAGGCCCATACCCGTAATGTCCAGATTAAATTCGTCACCCAGATCCTTGATCACATCAGCATCGAAATCAAGATTGACCTTGCCGACCTGGTTGTCGAGAAGCGCCATCGTGCGGCCTTCGGGGGAATCAATGTCCAGATCGTCGCGCTGAACGACGACCAGCTTTTTGCCGTCCGAGTGAACGACGATGATCTCCTCGATGCCCAGCGACTGGGCCATCTCCGTGGTTTTGTTCCCCCCAATCAAATTGCCGTTTTTATCGGCCAGTACCGATCGACCAAGCCCCACCTCCCGAATGGACTTCTCCAGTAGCGCCGTGCCGAACTCAGTACCACGGTTTGCGTTGCGAAGATCAGGCTTTAGATCTTTGATGGTTTCCAGTTTCTTTTTTGCTGTCATTGTCTTTTAGAGTTTATCACAAATATATACAACAAAATACAATTTATTTTTTTGTTCTTTTTGTTGTTTTTTAACCTTACATTTCCTTATTTTACAACGAAATCTAAAAGATAAACTTCAATGGAACGATCAATTTCACCTTCGCTTGGGGTTCGCGCCCTGACCGAATTGCAACTCTCGGACTGGCAGTTCATGCTGGACCAGCTCAATGAGCAGACTGGCGACCAGGACGCCATTAACTACGCGACCCGGCAGATTGCCCGGCTCAAGATTGAATTAGCGGCTGATAGCCCCGCTGGAACTGGGCTTGATACCCACGTTCGGTCAGCAACCCACGGCGACGAGCCAGCCTTTGTCGTTGTCGGCGAATTCGATGGTCTATCGAAACGGGAATACTTCGCCGGTCAGGCACTCATCGGTATCCTGTCTCTTGGTGGTGTTTATGACGACTCGCCTACTGCTCTGGCGATGGATGCGGTCGCCAATGCCGATGCACTGATTGCCGCGCTTAACCAATCCGGTACCTAACATGACACATCCGCAGAATTCAAGCAGTAACCAGCGTTTGCATCTAACCCATAAATGATATACCCGATGGCCCGGCGGGAAAGACCGGGTCAATTTTTCTCTCCGATTTACTTTTCAATTACTTCCCATTTACCATCATGGCAAAAGTTGCATTTCCCCGCGAAGAGTTAACCGCCGATCAACAGGCGTCGCTTAAATCCTATCACGCTGGCCTTGACCAAGACGGCCAGCCCGTCAGCAAATTCAAGTATCTCGAAGGTCACCCCAAACAGATTCGCTTCGATGCCAAAGACGGCTCGTTCAATATTAATGGTGATGCTAAAACCTCGTTTAAAACGCTTACGTTTCAGCCCATTGCCTGGCGCATATTCACCGATAATATTCTGAATATGGGTACCAAGAACTGGGCGGAGATGTTCTTTATCGACGATAAGAACTGCGTTAGCGCCGTGCTCTTTCATGGCTACAGCGTCGATAATATCTTCCGGCTCATCGAACCTCTCTATTACGACGACCTGACCCTTGCTGACGTGATCATCAGGGCCATTCCCGAAAAGAAGGAGAACACCAAAATCCAACCCAAGGGTGTCTATTACATCGCAACGTTCAGCTATACAATGGCCGATGCTACCGAAACGAAGCTCCTGACTGACTTTGCGTTGGACGTTCCCATTTTCCGACAGGAGACGCTGACAGATGTGGCAAATATTAAGACGGCCATGAATTACTTCAATCCGTTTGTCGGTTCGCGGCTTAACGACAAAAACAGCGCCTATCAACCTACGGGCGATCCCTCTGCGCCTGCTGAATTATTCCTTGATCAACCCCGAGACGGTCAGGAATCCTAAGCCATTCTTCCACCTGCCCACTGGCAATCAAAGTCAGTGGGCTTAACTACCCATTTATATGAGCACTATGAGCACGCAAGACCGGGTGAAAGCAGCCCTTCCATTAGCTCTACAGTTCGTCGTTTTCAGTCAACGGCTTAAGGAAATTGAGACTAGTTATCCTGATGTTCCTCGCAATATTTTCCGCTCAGTTGATGAGGCCAAAGCCTTCGACAAAGAGTGTGCAGATTATGATCAGGCAGTCAAAACTTTGGATGATGAAGCTTCCCGCCTGAAAGCAACCATTAAAAAAATGGAGGAATGGGGCCCAGATGACGAACCCCGCACCCTATCTACCCTACTATCTGGCTATGATAACGAGCCGCCCATCGTCGTAGTGGTCACGGCGAAGGATCGAAATTTTAAGGTTTTTGAGAATGAGGGGTTTCTGGCCTATAAAGATTGGTCCTAATGGCTGTCTGCGGATGCGAAGTACTCGATCATGGCGATGATCCCGGTCGCTATACCGTCATCTATTTCGATGGCCGAATCCTGACTGTCAATGAAACGGGTAAGGTGCTCTTTCAACGCAAATGTCATAAGCCCAGCGGTATCATCTATGAACTTAGTCGCCAGACCGGAATACACATTCTCAAACCGAGCCGGGTACCGCTACTCCTTAAAAAGATCGAATTGTTTTTAACTCCTGAACAAGAATGACTACCGAAGCCATCACCGAAACTGAAGAAGTACATAACGCTGCCGTGGTGCCGACGGCTGACACCAAACCCATTAAGTTTTCCGTAACGGATGCCGCCATCGAAGAGATGCGCATCAAATTTATGCCACTCGTTATTAACGGGCCCGACGATAAGGAAGGGTATAAACAGGTCTATGAAGCTCGTCAGATCGTCAAAGATTCGCGGGTAGGTGTTGATAAAAAACGCAAAGAACTGAATGAAGATGCGCTGACCTGGCAACGGAGCGTCAATGGGGAAGCCAAGCGCATTACGGCCCTGCTGGAAACGATTGAAGATCACCTGGAGAAACAGGAGAAAACTTATAATCAGGAGCGCCAACGCATTGCTGAAGCGAAAGCCCTTGAACAGCGAATGCGCTACCAGAGCCGACACGAACAGTTAGTGAAGGCTGGTTTTGCCTACAACCCGGAAGGGGATTACTTTCATTTCGGCGAGTTGAGCATTTTGGTTGACGATATCCGAGCCCTTTCCGACGAAGAGTATTCGCCAACCGCTGAGCTAATTGAAGAAATCAGAAAAACAGAAGAGATTCGTCTTGCCCAGATTAAAGAGCAGCAGAAGCAGGAAACGGCTCGCATTGCCGCTGAGCAGGCCGAAACTGCCCGCAAGAATAAAGAAGAAGCTGATCGTTTAAAGGTCATTGCAGATCAACAGAAAGCCGCTCAAAAACAACTAGACGATGCCCGTAAGCAATTAGAGGCTGACCGTCGGAAGATGATTCTCGACAGCCGGTCACCGCAATTAGTTAAGGCTGGCTTTGAAGTGACTGGTCCCTGGTTCAAGCTGTCCCACTTCTTTAAGTTTGGCAATGATGATGTCATCGATATGACCGACGGGCAATTTACGGATCTGCTCATCGATGCAAAGGCCAAAGTTAAAGCTGCTGCCGATCAGGAAGCCGAGCGAATAGCGAAAGAGAAAGCCGCCGATAAACTCAAAAAAGCGCAGGATAGAGAACGGTCTCAGCGCTTGGCACCCGACAAGAAAGCCCTTAAAAAGCATCTGTTGACGGTATTTGAGAAGCCGCGACCAATGAATCTCCAGCCAGAATCGATTGAGTATTTAAAGCAGCTGTATGATGGCTGGGATGCCTTTGTAAAACAACAGGTGGAATTGATAGAAGCATTATAGGTATGAGCGCTGACACTATCCTTCCTTCAGATTTACATCGAAAGATTCTTGATTGGTTGCTTGACTATGCGCCAACGCCAATGATGCGTTTAGTCGCTGGTTATTCGCTCTCGGACACCGTTGAGTGGTACAATCGAATCATGACGAACGACCTGAATCGTTGGGCTGATCAGGCAACGATATTAATGGGTCGTACCCTAAAACTGGTATCGATGAAGCTAATCGATGATGGCAAAGTCGCCGTCTTTATCTATAAGCCTTACGAGTCAGATGCCCAGGAACTAACGATTCGACAGATTCTAGAACCTGTCCAGAAACTGAATAAGGCGTATCGCCGGAATCAGGCCGTTGATAAGGCCAGTGCCCTCAGTTTGCCAAAACTACTGGTTGGTCTGATTAGTGAATGTGACGACAGTGGTAACGAAATGCGGGTGATCATCCCTGAAGGTGGCCCCGCGCATGGAAAACTTCACCAACTCATTGATGCTGCACTGCTTGAGAACACGGTAAAAAGTGACAAAGCGTTAGTCAAATGGGGTATTCCACTGCATAAACTCAAAACACAATCCCTGCAAAAAAACCTCTATAAGGGATTATTTTTTGAATTTATTAACCACCTGTCTATTCATCTCTATTCAGAATCCTATAGCTGGGGTGGTAAACTGTTCATCAATGTCATTCTGCCCGAATGGGATGCGGAGAAACTCCTACGGAATGATATTGATAAGCTTAGTTTACCAGAACCAAAGCCCGTTGAAGTGATTGAAAAACCAACTGGCCGAACCTTCCTGCTAGCCGGTCAGACTTTCACGGAGGGCGACAAACTGACCATCATCACTCCCGAACTAGGTACCCTGATTGCGACGACAACGATTCAGCCGTTTGGAGCAAATAAAGTAGTCGGCCTTGAATTAACACCCCTGCTGTTTGTAACGAATTGCTCATCAAAGCTCTCGTTTTACTCGAATGGACAGGGCTATCACACCTTGCAGTTGGCCTATCACTGCGGCTGTGGTCATAACGTACACCCCCGCTCATTGCAATGGTTTGGCCTCGAAATCGATGGTACCACGATTCGGGCAAAGGAGCCGGCCCGGCCGGAAAAGCCATTAAAGCCACTGGTGCTGCCGCCGATCAAAACAGAACAGCTTGCCATCAAGCCAGAAGTTAAGCCTGTAATTAAGCCAGAACCCGAAGTAAGCGCTAATAAAAAAGGTCAATTCCTATTATTCTAAGCTATGAGCCGACACGCCAATTCAGGCCTACTCATTCAGACAGGCTCTGGCAAACTTGCGCTTTGGTACCATAAAGACAAGCCATTCGAATGTAACGATGGCAAAACGAGGGTATTCGTAACGCTGCTTGATGAGGAGTTCAGACCAATACTCGACGCGGACGGTAAAGCCAAACCCGTCCTGACCAATCCTGCAACCTGCCGAACTATCGGCTTTTCGGACTAATCATGAGTAACTATCAAAAATTTATAGAAAGCAAAGTTGTTGCCGCTCCCAGGTCGGGCTTTGTTGTCAAGCCAGAAGACTTACACGAGTCACTATTTCCACACCAACGCGACTGCACAGTCTGGGCACTATATGGTGGACAGAGGGCCATTTTCGCCGGTTTTGGTCTGGGTAAAACGCGGATACAATTAGAGATTTGCCGTCAGGAATATTTGCGATCGGGAAAGCCGTGTTTGATCATTTGCCCACTTGGTGTTCGTCAGGAGTTTGTTGAATTTGATGGACTTGCTCTAGGAATGACGGTAGAGTACATCAAAACAGAAGCGGATGCCGTACTGACTACAACACCCTACCACCTGACCAACTACGAACGCATCCGGGATGGCAATATCGACCTGAGCCGGTACCAGTGCGTTTGTCTGGATGAAGCCTCTTGTCTCAGGTCGCTGGGCTCGAAAACCTACATCGAATTTAACGAACGGTTTCAGTCGGTACCCTCGCGGTACGTGGCCACGGCGACACCCTCGCCAAACGAGTTTATCGAACTACTCAACTATGCCTCCTTTCTGGGCATTATGGACGTTGGTCAGGCTAAAACCCGGTTCTTCCAGCGCAATAGTGAGAAGGCGGACAACTTAACGCTACTACCCCACAAGGAAGAGGAGTTCTGGCTGTGGGTTAGTACCTGGGCGCTGTTCGTCAATAAGCCCTCCGATCTGGGTTACAGTGATGAGGGGTACGATTTGCCGGAAATGCAAATTCATTGGCACCTGGTTGATACCTCGAAGGAAGTTGAAATTGTCGGTCGTGACGGTCAACTCCAAATCTATAAGGATTCGGCGATCGGACTTGCGCCGGCGGCTAAAGAAAAGTCGAGCAGTATGCAGTTGCGGTGGAACAAGGCAGCCAGCATCATTGAAAATGATCCCGGTCACTACCTGATCTGGCATCATCTCGAAGATGAACGTAAGCTAATCGAGAAAAATACCGATCGGGCGAACGTTAAGACCGTCTATGGCACCCAGAAAGACGATCTGAAAGAAAAGCTGCTCATTGATTTTGCCAATGGTAAATACCCCATCCTGGCCACGAAGCCAGAGATTGCTGGACAGGGTTGCAACTTTCAACGCCATTGCCACCAGGCTATTTTTCTGGGCATAAACTACAAGTTTAACGAGTTTATCCAATCCATTTTTCGAATCGTTCGGTTTGGCCAAACCAAGGTTTGTCACATCCATATTATTTATACCGATGCGGAGGATCATATTCGACGAACACTTCTACGGAAATGGAAACAGCATGACCGATTGCTGGCCAATATGCGAGAAATCATTGGTCGGTACGGCCTTTCGGGTGACGCGACGATCGCCATGCGCCGGGCAATGGGCGTTGACCGGATTGAAGTAAAAGGCGACCGGTTTACCTGCGTCCACAACGACACGGTACTGGAGCATGAGCGCCTACCCGACAATTATTTTGATTTGGGAATAACCAGCATTCCCTTCAGCATTCAGTACGAATACTCAGCTAACTACAACGATTTCGGCCACAATGCATCGAATGAAGCCTTTTTTCACCAAATGGGCTTTCTGGTACCCAACATGTTACGTACACTCAAACCGGGCCGCATTTACGCCGTACACGTAAAAGATCGTGTTCTGCCTGGTAATTTTTCCGGCCTGGGCATGTACTCGATTTATCCATTCTCGCACGATACCGTCAGGTGTTTTCAACAGCATGGCTTTGTCTACTGCGGAGAGATCACCATTCCAACGGATGTGGTGAAGGAGAACAATGGAACTTACCGACTGGGTTATAGTGAAATGTTAATTGATGGCACTAAGATGAGCGTCGGTGTGCCGGAAAAGATATTGCTGTTTCGCAAACTACCATCCGACCAATCCAATGCCTACGCCGATGAGCCCGTCACTAAAACCCCTGAAGCGTACTCACTTGCCAAATGGCAGATTGATGCGCATAGCTTTTGGCGATCATCAGGTGACAGGTTGCTGACACCGTCAGAAATAGCCACGCATGACCTTCAATACGCCATGAAGCTCCTGCGCGCCGAATCAGCCCATACGGTTTATGACTTTGATCGGCATGTGGCCATCGCTGAAGCGTTGGGTAAAGCCGGTAATCTACCCACTGATTTTATGGCTGTTGATCCGCAAAGCTGGCATCCTGATGTTTGGGCTGACGTGGTTCGCATGCGCTCCCTGAATACCAATCAGGGCCAACGACGTGAACAGAAACACTTGTGTCCCCTGCCTCTTGATATTGTCCGCCGGCTGATTGATCGCTATTCGAATCCGGGAGATCTGGTTGGCGATGCGTTTGGCGGACTCATGTCGGTCCCGTATCAGGCCTTGCTGATGGATCGGCGCGGCTGGGGTTGTGAGTTGAATTATGATTACTTCAAACCCGGTGTTAAGTATTGTCAGCAGGTCGAGCGAAAACAGGCCATACCGACCCTATTTGATACCATTAACAACCAGGAAGCTGCTTAAAAATTATGATTACATTAACTGATATGTTTTGTGGTTGCGGTGGCAGCTCAGAAGGAGCCCGCAATGTTGCCGGTACGCACGTCCAATACGCGCTGAATCACTGGAAACTAGCCATTGAAAGTCACAATACCAACCACCCCAATACCCACCATGATTGTGCCGACATTTCCGAAACCCATCCGGCCCGCTACCGATCGACGACGGGGTTAATTGCCTCGCCCGAATGTACCAACCATTCACTAGCGAAGGGGCAAAAGCGGAAAAACCTACATCAACAGGAAATCTTTCAGAATAAAGCATTTGACCCCTCGGCTATTCGAAGCCGGGCCACCATGTGGGACGTTCCTCGCTTTGCCGAAATTCATCGGTACGAATTCGTCATCGTGGAAAACGTTGTCGATGTTCGGATGTGGGAATTATTCGACCCGTGGCTCAAGACGATGCATGCACTAGGCTATCTACACGAATGTGTATATCTGAATGCCATGTTCGCCCATGATATGTCAGGCCGAAAGTTTGCCCCGCAGTCACGTGACCGAATCTATATCGTTTTCTGGAAAAAGGGGAATAAAAAACCTGATTTGGATATCCGCCCAAAGGCTCCGTGTGTCAAATGCGGTACCGTCGAGGCTTATCAGAGCTGGAAGAATGGACGCCGGGATGGTAAGTATAAAACCCAGTACATTTATCGCTGTAGCGTCTGCATGGACCCCGTTGTGCCGTTTTATTATGCAGCACTGAACGCACTGGATTTATCGCTGCCGATGCAGCGCATCGGCGACCGTAAAAAGCCGCTGAGTCCGAATACGATGGCGCGTATCCAATACGGTTTAGATAAGTATGGTCTCCAACCAACCCTATTGGATCAGGCTAATCCCAGCGGCAACCGGGTTAGATCGGCGGAGCAGGATTACCTACAAACCATCTGCGCCCGGAATGCTAGCTATCTATTTTCGCCCTATATGTTCGATATGTCGTTTTCGCATTCACGAACGGATCGTACGTATGGTTTTGGCGATGTTTTCCCGACACAGACCACGCAGGAGAGTATGGCCTTTGTGAGTCCGCAACCTTATCTATTAGCGAATCGGGATAGCTCACCAGCCCGCTCACTGACGGAAGTAATTCATACGCAGACCTCCGCGAATCAGGAAATGCTATTAATTCCTCCCAACTCGTTTATCGTACCGAATCGTAAAAGTACGCCCGCCCGCGAAATGACTGATGCCCTACCAACCATTACGGGTCAGCGCAATAGTATGTCTCTTATTATTCCCATTCATGGTACCGCTCGCCCAAGAAACGCACAGACCGAAGCCGCTGATACAGTTATGACCAGCGGGCATAGTGGAGTAGTGACGAGCTTTATGCCGATTCATCGCGGGCAGAGCAAAGCACAACACGTTACCGATCCGCTTGCAACAGTCTCCTCAATGCGAACGAGTAGTCTGGTTATGCTCCCTTATCATGGCCAGCCTCAGGCCAATCAGGTTTTTGAAGCCTGCTCAACGGTACCCACTCGGGATAGTATAGCTTTGATCGACACCAGGCCCGCCATTGAGGATTGCTATTTTCGCATGCTGCAACCCAAAGAAACGGCCAGAGCGCAGGGTTTTCCTTTAGATTATACGATCCTTGGAAACAAGTCTGACCAGCAAAAGCAGATCGGTAATGCCAACCCACCCCCGACGATGGAATTACTGGTGTCTCGTTGCGTTGACTCGCTTTTATGACAGATTTAACCTCAATCATTTCTTACAACCTGACCCTATGTTCCACAACTACTCACTCATCAAACAGTATCCCCTATCACTAATCGTGTGCTGCATCTGTATCCTGCTAATCTGTTATCACGCCAGGCCACTCACTTATCAGGGCAAACAAACAGTAAGCGGCCTATTCGGCATCGTCGTCGGCGTGCTGATCGCAACAATTAAACTACTATTTGAACGCGACTGACATGATAAATCACATAAATATGACCTGTGATTTGGATCACAACCGGCAACCGATTGGCCCGCACCAAACAACCATGACGTTAACTCCCGTATGTGAGCAGATTATGAAAGAGCGAGTTTTCCCTTTTATGGAAATTGAAGTCTTACAAGGAACCAGAACGCTACTCGATGACGGACAGATTGAATACAAATTTCTGCTGGATGATGAGAAGGCTACAGCTTTAAGAAAGGCACTGGTAACAGTCATTTTCCCGACAACAAACAACTAAGTTGTAATAGATACTTCATGCGCCTACGGGCCATGAGTAGTGTGGATAGAAGCGGAAACGCTGGCTTCAGTTGAGGCCAGCGTTTTTTTATAATAGGTTCAGGGCCTCTTTCACTGCATTCTTGAGCCGCTCAAGGGCTTCGGGATTTCCAGTGGCCTGATACTCTGCCAAACCAACTTTACCGTAGATATCGACCGTATTCCAGGCGGTCACGTGCGAATTGGGATCATTGGACAACTCGATATATTCCCAGAGCAGTTGTCGAAACTGGGTAAACTCCTGACTAACCAAATCAACACGTTGCCCAGCCGTCAGGGCCTGTAGTCTGGATTCAGCCAGTATAAGTTCGCCAATTGGAGAATTAGCGGAAGGTTGAGAATTTCACATACTATGGGAACAGGTCAAGCTTTTTTTTGTTGTCTTTTCGCCTTACATTTCAAGTCAAATATAGCATACATCTAAAATATATGAAACCCGAAATGGAATCGAATGGCATCATGTTCGAACCCAAATATCGAATTCGCCACTTAGTCTATGAAGACTTTACGAGGGAACGGGCATTTCTGCGAATGATCGTGTGGGTTGATGATAGGTACATCAAGAAAATGCCGTTCGGCTTCTCAATCGAATCGACGTTATATGGAGATAACGGGGAGCTAACTACGGAATACTTAACGGTCGCTAATTACCCAAAAAAAGTCGAAATCGAATATCCGGAAGGCTCCGGTAAATTCATCGAACAGGTCGATATCTGTTTCGCGCCAACTGAACAGTTTATGCTTTATCAGCATACGCCACCCGAAGAAATCAATCCAAATCCAATCATTATTAATCAGGGAGAAGACCCGCAGGAATGACGTAACTTTGACCCGTTTTTAGATAGTAAATAAGCGATGGGTTAACCCATTGTTTTACTAGTTTTCAGAACAACAGTATTAACTTATTGCTTTTCAGTACATAACATCTATTTGCTAACTTACTAGCCGAGGGTGTTAGGATCTGAGAAGTACCACTGAAAGTTTTATCATGCAAACGGTTACTCACCGCCAGTTATTTTTTCAGCATATAGCCCAGACCTCCGATTTCCCGTTAGGGTTGGAAATTGAGCGAGCCGAAGGCATTTATCTTTTCAGACAAGGCGATCACAAACCGTACATGGATCTGATTTCGGGCATTGGCGTGAGCAATGTCGGACATCGACATCCACATGTATTAGAAGCCATTCAGAACCAGTTGGATAAGTATCTTCACCTGATGGTCTATGGCGAATATATCCAAACCCCTCAAACCCAACTGGCTCACGCACTGGTACAAACGTTACCTGCTGGCTTAGATAATGTCTATTTCACCAACTCTGGCACCGAAGCGGTTGAAGGAGCCATGAAGCTGGCGAAACGTTATACGGGTCGTACCGAATTTATCAGTTGCCTCAATGCGTACCACGGCTCTACACAAGGGTCGCTTTCGCTCTCCGGCGATGAGAATTTCAAGCAAAACTACCGCCCCCTCCTACCCGATATTCGGCACATTCGGCACGGAAAGCTGGACGATATTGAACGGATCACGTCGCGAACAGCGGCCGTTATTATAGAAGTGGTAGCGGGTGAAGCGGGCGTCCGTTTAGCCGATGTGGCCTACTTCCAGGCCCTCCGGCAACGCTGCACCGACGTGGGTGCTTTGTTAATTTTTGACGAAATTCAGACAGGTTTTGGTCGAACCGGGACATTCTGGGCATTTGAAGCCGTGAGTACGATACCCGATATTCTGCTATGTGCCAAAGGCATGGGAGGTGGTATGCCGATTGGTGCGTTTATTAGCTCGGCAGCGATCATGAGCGTATTCAAAAACAACCCAATTTTAGGGCATATCACTACGTTTGGCGGGCATCCGGTTTCTTGTGCGGCCTCGCTGGCTACGCTTCAGGTGATTCAGGAACAGAAACTGCATGAACAGGCCGAAGCTAAAGGACAATTATTCCGACAATTGTTAAAACACCCAGCTATTCGGGAGGTGCGCGGCAAAGGGCTGATGCTGGCCGTTGAATTTGACTCGTTCGAGGTATTAAAACCCGTCATCGACCGGGCTATTGACAAAGGAGTCATTACCGATTGGTTTCTATTCTGCAACAACTCGATGCGGATAGCACCGCCCTTGATTATTACAGAGGAACAGATTCGGGAAGCCTGTGCTGTTATTCTAGATGCAATTAAGGGATAGCCAGTAATGCCATATCTTTTGAGATATGGCATTACTCTTACCGCCGATTACACTCACGGAAACATGACTGTCAATGTTCCGACGATCAGCGCCAGACTAAAAATAATTAGCAGCCCAATAAGTACGGTTCTTAATAAGCTGCCCGGTCTTTCAGGTGTTGGAGTTGCCATACGGTTGTATAGAATTACGGTTTTCTGCTTATCGAACGCTACTGCGTGAGTCGGGCTTGGTTTCTATCTGAAATTCCTTCGGCGGTTCAGCTCCCAATAGGTTTTTCACAAAATAATCCCAGCGCCGACGGGTCATGTAGGGCGTGTAGCTGCCATATCCATGCGCACTATTCGGAAACACAATCAAATCATAATCTTTGTTGGCTTTCTCCAGCGCTTCAACGACCAGCAAGGTATTATAAGGAGGCACATTATCATCCATCATGCCGTGAGCGAGCATCAGTTTACCCTTCAGATTTTTGGCATAGGTCTGGTTGGCCTGAGCAGCGTAATCGGAAGCTGATGTCAATCCATTATACCGTTCGCCCCAATCGTCCTCGTAGTTGCGATTGTCGTGGTTACCTGATTCGGAAATACCTACTTTGAAGAAATCAGGGTAACGGAACATAGCTGTAGCGGTGGCGAAACCTCCACCTGAGTGCCCCCATATACCCACCCGAGTCGTATCGATATACGAGTATGTTTGCGCCAATTGCCGAATGCCCGTTATTTGATCGGCCAATGTATTGTCGGCCATATTTCCATAGCTCATATCATGGAAACTTTTGGAACGTAGCGGATTACTCGTTCCTTCCAGTTGAACGACAATAAACCCAAGTTCAGCCAACGCCTGATGATCCCCCCTGGCAGCCGAAAACGACCAGCTACCCACACTTCCTCCCTGAGGGCCTGGATAGATATAATCAATTATCGGGTATTTCTTGCCAGCATCAAGCTGAGTAGGTGTGTATAGCAGCCCATATATATCAGTCTTACCATCGTGCGCTTTTACCGTAATTGGAATCGGGGGTTTCCAGCCGGTAGCCACTAGCCGGGAAACATCCGTTTTTTCAAGATTGGTAATCAGTTTCCCGTTTAACGACCGTATTACGGTAACCGACGGCACATTTGGTTTTGAGTAACTATCAATAAAATAAGCACCTGAAGGAGAAATAGTTATCTGATGATTGCCTTCTTCAGGAGTGAGTACCGTAAACTGTTTTCCATCAAATCCAATTTGGCAAAACTGACTAAAATACGGGTTGGAAGCCTGTCGACCGTTCACCATGAAGTATAACAGGCGTTTCGTTTCATCCACTTTTAGCAGTTTCGTTACCACCCAGTCGCCCTTGGTAATCTGGTTTTTTAACTTTCCCGTTGTGGCATCGTATAAATATAAATGACCCCAGTTGTCACGCTCCGAGAACCAGATAAATTCATTAGTCTTATTCAGGTATCGCCAGTTGATGGCACCCCATCCTGATTCATATTGCGTAGAGACTGTTTCTTCAAAAACGTCTCGCACAGCACCCGTTGCGGCATCGGCCAGGCGAATTTTTTCCTGTTTGTGGTCGCGCGAGGTAGACACGAATGCCAACTTTGTTCCATCTTCGGTCCAGTTTACATCGTCGAACGTTCCACTGCTGGCGATATCATCACTTAGGGTAGCACGGTGAGGATCAGGAGGAATCTGCAACGAAATCACCTTGGGTTCATCTACATTGATAATGACCCGTTGAATGGTAGCAATGTCTTTATCGCCCGGTAACGGATACTTCCATTGTTTTAAGGTAGGTTTCCCAACGTTAGTCGTTACCAGATACATATCACTCACATTACGCTGATCCTGTTTAAACGTGGCAATTTTCTTCGAATCAGGCGACCACGCTAGTATAGGTCGGTCGCTTGATTTCCAGCCCGCATTATCAGTAGCGTACCCAAAGTCTTTTATACCATCGGTAGTAAGCTGCGTTTTCGTACTGGTTTGCAGATTTCGAACCCACAAATTATAGTCTTTGATGTAAGCCGCCTGTTTTTTATCGGGAGACAGGACTTCATTGCCTCCACCGTTTCGTGATGGTCGCGTTTCAGTGCTCGACATTGGTGGTACCACAGATGCGTCGGCCGTCAGCTGACCTGATAGCAACTCATATTTCCACTGTTTGCCATCTGCCTGAAGTATAATCGATGCATTATCGGGCGAGTAGCTAAACTGCTGAAATGGCAATCTGGTGGCCTCATAGGTCTTGCCAGTTGCTTTCGTGAGAGCTTCGGCCAGTTTTTGGTGATCAAACGCAGCCGACCGAGTTCCTTTAGATGGGTCAACCAGGATAAATTCGCTACCCTTAGGATTTAAATCGCGATACCAGAACCGGTCGCCAGATAGCCAGTTAGGGCGCACACTGCTATGATCAACAAATTGCTCAACGTTTGAGCCAAGAAATCGCTGTGCCTGCTCATACTGATTGGTTGTCAGCGTAGGACGTTGCTGCGCCTGAGCAGCTATAAGTAGAGCGAAAAAGCTACCTGTTAGTAAAGTTATCTTCATAAGGTATTAATGAAAGCGCAAGAAGGATATGTTACAATGGAATATTCCCGTGCTTTTTCTTCGGCATTGTGGCCACTTTATTTTCCAGCATACTGAACGACCGGATGAGTTTCTGGCGGGTCTGGGCGGGCATGATGACCTCGTCGATATAGCCTCGATGCGCGGCCCGGTATGGGTTGGCGAACTTCTCAGTATAATCCAGTACTTTCTCCTGCAACTTGGCTTGTGGATCTTCTGCTTCGGCAATTTCGCGCTTGAAAATAATCTCGGCAGCGCCACTGGCTCCCATTACGGCAATCTCGGCCGATGGCCAGGCATAGTTCAGGTCAGCGCCGATGTGTTTGGAATTCATCACGTCGTAGGCACCGCCATAGGCTTTACGCGTAATGACCGTCACGCGGGGTACGGTCGCTTCGCAGAAGGCAAAGAGCAGTTTAGCCCCGTTGGTAATGATACCATTCCACTCCTGATCAGTGCCGGGTAGAAAACCGGGAACGTCTTCGAGCACGAGCAAAGGGACATTAAAGCAATCGCAGAAACGCACAAAACGGGCTGCTTTCGTACTGGCATTTATGTCAAGTACACCCGCCAGCACTGCCGGTTGATTACCCACAATGCCAATACTCCGCCCCCCAATTCGGGCAAATCCTACGACAATATTCTCCGCGAAATTCTTGTGAACTTCCATGAAACTGCCCACGTCCACCAGCTCGTCGATCACCTCCCGCATATCGTAGGGTTGGTTCGGGTTATCAGGGATTAAAGTGTTCAGGGCAGGTCGCGACTCATCGGATGGCTCATAGGCCAGCCTAGGCGGCTCGTCTTCGCAGTTCTGCGGAATATAGCTAAGAATCTGTTTAATCGACTGAATACAAGCCAGTTCATTAGCGCAGGAAAAATGCGTTACGCCAGACTTAGTACTATGCGTGCTCGCTCCGCCCAATTCTTCTGCTGTAACGGTTTCGTGCGTAACTGTCTTTACTACGTTTGGCCCCGTTACGAACATGTAGCTCGTGTTCTCGACCATGAAAATAAAGTCGGTGATGGCCGGGCTATAAACGGCCCCACCCGCACACGGCCCCATTATGGCCGACAATTGCGGAATCACGCCTGAAGCCCGAGTATTACGGTAAAAAATATCGGCATAACCCGCCAGCGACAATACCCCTTCCTGAATCCGGGCACCACCCGAATCGTTCAGACCAATTAAGGGCGCGCCGTTTTGCATAGCCAGATCCATCAGCTTGCATATTTTTTCGGCGTGGGTTTCCGATAAGGCTCCCCCGAAAACCGTAAAATCCTGCGCAAAAACGTACACTAATCGCCCATCTACCGTCCCATAACCCGTTACAACGCCATCGCCAAGGTAATGCTCTTTATCCATCCCGAAGTCGCGGGTGCGGTGCATGACGAACTTCCCAATTTCTTCAAATGAGCCTTCGTCTACCAGAAGCGCAATGCGTTCCCGAGCGGTCAGTTTCCCTTTTTTATGCTGAGCGTCAATGCGTTTCTGTCCACCACCCAGTTCGGCTTCGGCATTTTTATGAGCCAGAATTTCTGTTTTAGATAATTTGGGGGAATTGGCCTGATTAGTCTCTGGATGGGCTTCCGGTTGCATATAATATGGCTTCGTGAAATCAAGTATAGACAAAGTTAATTTTTCTTACGGATTCCAACGGCCTGGATTGATTTTGTGTCCTTAGGCTATCAACTAATTTTGGCTATGAATCGACTTCTGCCTGCATTCATTTTATTGGCCATATGTGTATTCTTCGACGGTTGCGGTCGTCCTTATGCACCCAGTCCACCCACTACCGGCGACATTTATCGGCCCGTTTATGCGTCCTACGCCGATATTCGAACGGTCCAGACACTGGCTCCACAACCGCTTAAAAACGTAGGCAAAATTTACATTAAGGATAAGTATCTGTTCATTAATGACGTGGGTAGCGGTATTCATGTCATGGACAATAGCGATCCGGAGAAGCCCGTGCAACTGGCTTTCATTGCTATTTTAGGTAACCAGGAATTGGCGATAAAAGACAGTATTCTTTATGCCGACAATGTAACGGATCTGGTCGCGCTCAACATCGCGAATCCACTTAACGTCCGGCTTGTGAAGCGTATCGAAAATGCATTTGAGTATTCAACCTACCCAATAGCCACCAATGTACGCTTCGAATGCCCTGACCCTAACAAGGGGGCAGTCATTCGCTGGGAAAAAGCCGCTATCGAGAATCCGATGTGTTACCGATAGCCTCTACAAGCTTCAAATCCACAAACACCATGCGATCAATTATTTCCTCAATTTTAGTTCTCTGCCTGCTTACCGCCTGCTCCAGTGCATCGAGTAGCGATGCGCCATCGCCAGGCTCGGGCACAGGTGGCTCAACGGCTCGCTTCACTGTCAGCGGAAACACGCTCTATACGGTTAGCAATACTGCTTTGCAGGCGTATGACATTTCGTCTAGCAGCGATCCTAAAAAAGGGAATAAAACGATACTTGGCTTCGGCGTCGAGACTATATTCCCCTATCAGAATAACCTATTTATTGGCACGCAGACGGGCATGTATATCTATGATATTAACCAGCCCAATGCACCCAAATCGGTTGGCATCTATACGCATATTCTAAGCTGCGATCCAGTGGTTGTTCAGGGTAATTACGCGTATGTAACCCTTCGAAGCGGCACTAATTGCCGAAATCAATCGGTGACGACCAATAGTCTCGACGTCATTGACATCAGCAATTTAGCCAATCCAAAATTGCTGCGAAGCTATCCAATGACCAACCCGCGCGGCCTGGGCGCTGATAGCACGCTGTTGTTCGTTGGCGAGGGAGACTATGGGTTGCGGGTAATGGACATCAGCGATCCGACCAATGTGCGGGAGTTGAACTATTTCTATGATACGAAAACCTATGACGTGATCCCGGCAAAAAAACTACTGATCGTTACAGGGCCGAAAGGAATTTTCGAGTACAGTTACGCCGATCTCAAGCAATTGAAACTCCTCAGTACAATCCCCGTTCAGCCATGAAAAACGTTCGTCTGATCGGTTTAATCGCTCTATTTTTTGGGGGTGTATCGATAGTGTTGGCCCAATCTGTAAAACCCCTACCACTCCCCTCTCTCGACGCGGAGCAAAGCCAGCGCTGGGTCGTTAAGTTTGCGCCACTCAGTTTGTTTGATCCCAACAATACGGTTCAGTTTGGGATAGAACGACTTCTTGGTCAACATCAGTCCATTCAGGCTGAGTTTGGATATGGCCCCCAAGCAATGAACCTTTGGCGAAACTCAACAAGCTCGCGGTATTCAGATAATGAAATCTGGCGCGGTCGAGCCGAGTGGCGGTATTACTGGCACGGTGGACCAATTGGGTCGTATATGGCGCTGGAGGGGCTTTATTTACAAAAAAATGCGTACGAAAATGGTACTGTTGGTATTGGCTGCGAAACTGGCCCATGCCAATATTATCAGCTCTATTCGTCACCTATAGCAAAGCGGGTTTGGGCGGGTCACCTGAAATTTGGGCGACAGTTTCCATTGTCACCCGACAAGCGGTTTTTAGCCGATTTCTATGGTGGACTTGGTGTGCGCTGGAGTACGCTTGATCGATCATCAGTGCCGGGGGGATTGTATTATTTTCAATCGAACGGAATCAGTCTGGTTGATCCATTTTCGTATACGCCACATCCTACCATTAGCCTGTCATACGGCATTAAGTTTGGGTATTCGTTCTGAGTCAGTTGCGCATCGTTTTAGCTTGGAATGTTGCAGGTTATGCGTTCGCTGGGCTAAAATGGCTTTCTTTGTAACAAACTGCGAACAATTTCTGCTTGAAAGCCTGTTTCATTGCGTTGCTTTTGGCCTTCCTTTGGCCGGTTCTGACGATCGCTCAGCCACTGAGCGGGCAGCGCATTTTTTCATTTCTCGATCTGCCTACGCATGCCCGTGTAGCAGCCCTGGGTGGACAGGTCGCCACGGCTACAAGCCCCGACGGTTCGTACCATCTCAATAATCCTGCTCTGGCTGATTCGGTTAGAGACAATCAATTAGCCATCAGTCTGATGCCTTATCTGGCAGCTGCCAAATACTACACGTTACAGTATGGCTTGCCGATACAATCTAAAGTACCGGGCCGGCATTCTGGATGGGCGGCTGGTCTGCAGTATTTGAGTTATGGACAGTTTACCATGACCGACCCTGTTGGCAATACCATCGGCACTTTCTCGGCCAATGATTATGCATTGAGTATTACTCACGCTCGCACAGAAGGCAATTTTACGCTCGGAGCAACAATCAAAGCAGTTGGATCAAGTATCGAAATGTACTCGGCTTTTGGTGTGCTGGCTGATTTAGGCGGAGTTTGGCGACACCCCAAGAGGGATCTCACGTTTGGGTTAGTGGCTAAAAATGTGGGGTATTTGATTAAAAATTACGGTTCGCTCGATGCTGACTTACCGTTCGATTTACAAGCAGGCGTAACGATTAAGCCAGAGCACGCGCCTATTCGCCTGACGCTGACAGCCCACCACCTTCAGCGCTTCGATATTAGTTATAATGACCCAAATCTGAACATCCGCTACGATCTGAGCGGCAATCCGATTCCCCAAACCACCAGTGTGACCGAGAAAATAGCCCGGCACCTCAATGTCGGCGTCGAACTGCTGGTTCATCGAAATGTGAATTTATTAGTAGGCTACAACCACCAGAAACACCAGGAAGGTAAGTTGACAACCAGCGGAGCGGGAGCTGGTATTTCTTTCGGAGCATCGGTGCAGGCGAAGGGGTTCCAACTAACATACGCCCGATTTACATCTGTCCCCACCGCCGGAACCAGTCAATTATCCTTGCGAATTGACTTAGATCGCTGGTTGAAGTAACCCAACTATTGCGGCTATTTCAACTCCCCTTTTATAAAAAAATCTAGGCTGTTTTTTTGTCATCCCTCATGCTCCGGGATGACAAAAAAACCAAACCCATTAACGCCCCACCCGCTTCTGCAGCGCATCGCGCGTGAGTGTAATCAAGTGGCCTATAGGCTTTCCGGCACGATACGTAATTACGCGAAGGTTAACGTTACCATCGGGTAGATCTACGGGCTGGCTGTAGTGGGTCGAGAACTGATCGGGCATGGTATCGTCAATCGTGTAATAGATATCCAGTCCCGGAATTTCGCCTTCCAACTCAAGCCGCAGTTTGCCATCTTTCATGCTCGTTTTGATAATGGCATCGTAAACCGCCCGCGAATAGTTGATTTCTGCGACATCGGCCCGGTCAAAATGTGTTTCCATACGCTGTACAAAGTTGGGCCAGTTTTTAACTTCCTTCGGCGACCAATAAACCTCCGATAAAGCCCAGGCACGTGGATAAGTCATGTATTCAGCATAACGCAAGGTTGGTATTTGCTCCGTCCAGAGATTCCCCTGTCCACCCAGAATATATTTAGCATCAACGCCATCCGGAACAGGCTCAAAACTATAACTCGTGCGGGTTCGAAGAGAAGCATAAATTGGCGGATCGATGGTTGGATCTCCCTGATTATAATCTAGATACGCAAAGGTTGTGGGGGTCATCACCACATTATGACCGGCATGGGCTGCTTCGATCCCATATTTGATTCCCCGCCAGCTCATTAACGTAGCACCCGGCGAAATACCGCCCTCCAGAATTTCATCCCAACCGAGTAATTTCTTGCCTTTAGCCGTTAGAATCTTCTCGACCCGATTCATAAAATAACCCTGTAAATCTTCAACGTGCCGGATATTCAACTGCTTCATCAACGCCTGGCAACCAGGGTCATTCGCCCAGTAACCTTTGTAGCATTCATCGCCCCCAACGTGGATGAATGGGCTCGGGAAGAGAGCAGCTACCTCGGTAAATACTTTGTCTAAAAACTCATACACTTTCTCATCAGACGGATTCAGTGTATTTTCCACCTTCATTTTAAACGTTCCGTTGCCATACCAATCCGAAAATGCCGTTCCAGGATTGACGCTGACAATGGCTTTTGTACAACTCAATTCAGGATAAGCTGCCAGGGCTGCCATGCTGTGGCCGGGCACATCAATTTCAGGAACAATCGTCACATTGCGCGCCTGAGCATAGGCAATAACCTCCCGAATATCGTCCTGTGTATAAAATCCACCATAGGGCGTCGGTTCACCTGGTTTGGGCTCGGCCCGGTCGCCATAGTGTCCGGCTCGTGCCACACGCCAGGCACCTACAGAAGTGAGCTTTGGCAATGATTTGATTTCAATCCGCCAGCCATTGTCGTCAGTCAGGTGCCAGTGAAAGGTGTTGTATTTCAGTTTGGCCAGTTGGTCGATGTACTGTTTCACCTCCACTTTTGTGAAGAAATGACGGCTTACGTCGAACATGATTCCCCGCCAGCCGAAGCGCGGATAATCGGTAATCTTAACAGCTGGTACAGTCCAGGTTTTTGTTGTTACAATCTTCCCTTCAATTTCTTTCGGCAACAGCTGGGTCAGCGTTTGCATCCCATAAAACAGTCCAGCTGGGCGGTTGGCCGTAATGACCACTCCCTTAGGCGACGCGTCAAGTATATAACCTTCCTGACCCAGTTGTGCATTAGGCGTTTCGGTCAGATTCAGTTGGATTTTACCGGTTTTACCTGATTTTGCCACCAACCCAAAGCCCGTTGGCGTGTTCAACTGCTGACTGAGCATATCAGCAACTACCCGTCCATCGGCCTGATTGTAGTGAATGGTTGTTGCTTTCGTAAGGGTAAACACGCCAGGCTGTGGCTGTACACTCACTGGCTGGGGAATTAAATTAATGGGCGACTGGGCCTGGGCGGTGGCAATGCAAAGACTAAAAATAAGTAGTCGACTAAGATTCATGCTACGTGCGATTAATGATTATGAAGTAAAGTGAAGTTCACTAGAATTTTAATGCAACAGCCGTGCTTCGGGTTCTGATCGTGCAAAACTAACTGAAGTCGAGCTGTTGCAAAGCCTGGTTTTGTCTACCAATACCGACCTTATAAGTCAATTATCGGACCAAATGAAGCTAAAAAAATTTACCGATAAGTTGGCTTTGAGCGCTATTCCTTTGTACAAAACCAAGTAAACGTTTATTTTAAACAAGAATTTAAAGTTATAGATTATTTATGGAAAACTTTTTTCTGAATTCCGCTGTATGTGCCTTAGTCAACTGAGTTTACTTGTTTAATTCAGGATTGGCTTCCCATTCATTGCCTGCTTTTGCTTATGGACGACAACTACACGGAATCGTCTGACCGGGGTATACCTACCCCCTCTCTCTCGTTCATTACCAGCCTTTTACGACTGGCTTTCACTATTTTATTGACCATAACTACTACTCACCTCTATGGGCAGAAAGTAGTAGTTCGGGGAAAAGTACTGAATGCCCGCACAAATGAAGCTGTCGAGTTCTCAAACGTTTTGGTTACTGGCTCAACAACAGGTACCCAGTCAGATCTCAACGGGGCCTATGCGTTGGAACTGGCTCCGGGCACTGTAACGCTCCGAGCTTCATTTGTGGGCTATGCACCCGAATCGAAAACCATCACCATCGATGGTTCACAAAAAGTCATTGTACTAAACTTTCGTCTACAGCCCCAACAGAAAAGCCTGTCGGAAGTGACGGTTCGGGGTAAGCGCGAACGGTATCGGAATAAAGACAATCCGGCGGTGGCTTTAATCGAAAAGGTAATCGCTCACAAATCGCAGAATCGAAAGGAATCGTTTTCGTTTTATCAATACAACAAATACGAAAAGATTGAATTTGACCTGAGTAACATCTCAGAAAAATTCCGCAATCGGCGCTCACTCAAAAAATTCGACTTCGTTTTTAATTACCTCGATACCTCTCAGGTAACGGGCAAAGTAAACTTGCCTATTTACTTGAAAGAAGCCGTCTCGAATGTTCTCTACAGTCGCAATCCAGAGCGAAAAAAGGAGATTGTTGAAGGCGAGAAAATGACGGGCTTGGGGAATTACGTTGACAACAATGGTATCAAAGTTTATCTGGAAACACTCTACCAGGATGTCAATGTCTACGATAACAATATCATGCTGTTATCGAACCAGTTTCTGGGGCCTACGGCTCCCCTGGCTCCTCAGTTTTATAAATATGTCATCATTGATTCGACAGATATTAAAGGCGTTCGCTGTGTCAATCTGGGGTTTTCGCCCCGCAACAAAACGGATTTACTGTTTCAGGGTACGATGAGTGTGGCACTCGATTCGAGCTATGCGATTCGGAAAATTGTGATGGGCTTTTCCAAAGACATCAATATCAATTTCGTAACCGATATGCGACTCGCTCAGGAATACGATTTTGTGCAGAATCAGGGATTGATGCTCACTAAAGACGAGCTGGCTATTGAGTTCAATCTGCTCAAGAAAGAAAACGGGATGGGCCTGTTCGGCCAGCGAAGCGTATCTTACCGAGATTATCTGTTAAATCAGCCTATTGACCTCAGCCGCTTTACAGGCTTGTCTACCGATGTCGACAAAGACGCTCAAAATCGCCCCGATACGTTTTGGGCAGAAGCCCGTCATCAACCCCTATCAGGAAAAGAACAGGGCATTTATGCGATGGTCGATAGCGTAAAAAAAGTGCCGGTTTTTCAGAAATTCATGAACACAGCCATGTTTCTACTGGAAGGCTATAAACCAATAGGTCCTTTTGAAATCGGGCCGGTCAGTACATTCTACAGTTTCAACCCCGTCGAAGGGTTTCGGTTGCGCGTGGGAGGTCGAACGACAGCTAGCTTTAGCGATCGGATGGCATTCGAGACCTATGGTGCTTACGGTTTTCGCGATAAACGGTTCAAGTATTTTGCTTCGGCAACATTCTCCCTCACCGATCATAATACCTACACATATCCCATCAAACACATTCAGGTCAGTGTCCAGAACGAATTGAAAATTCCGGGGCAGGAGTTACAGTTTGTTCAGGAAGACAATTTCCTGTTGTCATTCAAGCGTGGGCCAAACAACCGCCGAACTTATAATCAGGTAATCAATCTCGATTACTTGAATGAATCAAAAAATGGCCTGACGTTTAACCTGAACGTTAAGCGGATTGAGCAAACACCAGCCGGAGCGCTCACCTTCGAGCAGTCGTCGTCTGATGGAGGAACAATCCTGATTCCGAATGTTACGAGTACCGAGCTAACGGCAGGGCTTCGATATGCTCCTCACCAACAGTTTTATCAGGGCAAAAACTACCGAATTCCTATTGTCAACAAATACCCGATTATTCAGGTCCGGTTCACGGCTGGGGTGAAAGGCCCACTGGGTGGCCAATATAATTTCCAGCGGTTAATAGCTTATGCCAATAAGCGGTTCTATATCTCCCCCATTGGCTATACCGACGTGTCAATAGAAGGCGGGCAAACGTTCGGGCGAGTACCGTTTCCGTTGTTGACTATTCATCGCGCCAATCAGACCTACTCTTACCAGCCGGAAGCCTATAACATGATGAATTTTCTGGAATTCGTCAGCGATCATTATGGGGCCATTTTTGCTGACCACTATTTCAATGGGTTTATTTTCAACAAGATACCCCTTATCAAAAAACTCAAATTACGCGAAGTCGTTACCATAAAAAGTCTTTGGGGCGGGCTCCGTTCTGAAAACCGACCCAGTCCGGAAAACCTGGTAACTGGTCAATCGGGAGGGCTTCTTAAGTTACCAACGGATCAAACTGGCAACCCAGTCACATTTGCGCTAGGATCACGTCCTTATGTTGAAGCCAGTGTTGGAATTGCGAACATTTTCAAAGTGCTGCGCGTGGATCTAATTAAGCGGCTAACCTATCTGGAGAATCCGCTGGCTCCACAGGGATACGGGATACGTTTTCGAATGAAATTCGATTTTTAGCGGCTTACTGCTATGAAAAAGAAGGTACTTTTTATTGTAGGGTCAGTTAATCAAACCTCGCAGATGCATCAGATCTCGGCGCTACTGTCCGATGAGTATGACTGCTGGTTTAGTCAATTCTATGCCGACTCCAGGCTCATCAACTGGGGTATTCATCAGGGTTGGCTGGATCATACCATTCTTGCGGGTAAATTTCGGGCTGATGCCGAAGCGTATCTGCGGTCGTTTCAGCTAAATATCGACTATCGGGCGGTCCAAAATCGCTACGATCTGGTCGTCGTTTGTTCAGATTTGATTGTTCCGGGTGCCATTCAGGCTACAAAAAGCTTGTGGGTTCAGGAAGGCATGATCGACGAGGTTACCTGGTTGACCAAAGCCGTTAAAGCCTTACGTCTACCGCGTTACTTCAGCGTGGGAACGTCGCTCAATGGCTCTTCGAATCTGTGTGATGTCTATTGCGTAGCGTCGGAAGGGTACAAATCGTTTTTCACGAAAATGGGCACCGATGCGCAAAAGATTTTAGTCACGGGCATGCCTAACTTCGACAATGTCAAGAAGTTCCTAACCAACGACTTCCCACACCGTGACTACGTCATGGTAGCGACTTCCGATATCCGGGAAACATTTCGTACCGAAGATCGACCCGCCTTTATCCGGGAAGCCATTGAGTTGGCCAAAGGTCGCCAGTTGCTGTTCAAACTTCATCCTAACGAAGTTTGGGAGCGGGCCGAAGCTGAAATTCGGCAGATTGCCCCGTCCGATACCCTGATTTTTCAGCAGGGCAATACGAATGAAATGATCGCGAACTGCGCCGAACTCGTCACGCAGTATTCAACCGTAGTCTATGTTGGTATGGCGCTGGGGAAACCGGTTTCCTCGTATTTCAATCTGGACGAACTCCGGCAATTGACCCCACTTCAGAACAACGGGACCTCCGCCGAAAACATCGCCCGTATCTGTCGTGATTTCGTTGCGTTCACGGGGCCACGTAAAGAATTTGTTAAATCGTATCGATACCGGTCTGTGCTAAGCGACCGGGAACATCTTTCGCTGTAACTAGCGCAATCAAATAGAGCTAGTTGTTACGTTGAGTCTTTTTTACGTTATGAGTTACTCAACCATTGTTGTTATTGTCCAGGCTCGCATGTCGTCAAGTCGATTACCTGGCAAGGTGATGCTTCCCCTGCTGAATCAACCGCTACTGGCGCGGATGCTTGAACGACTACGGTATTGCCAAACGCCATTTACTACTGTAGTAGCCACATCAACCGACCCTACCGACGACGTAATTGAGCAGTTCTGCCACACAGAAAACGTACCGATTTACCGTGGAAGTCTGAGCGACTGTCTGGATCGTCACTATCAGATTGCCGAGCAATGGAATGCCGATGTAGCCGTCAAAATCCCTTCTGACTGTCCGCTCATCGATCCGCGTATTGTAGACCAGACGCTGCAATTTTTTCTGGACAGTCCCGGCCAGTATGATTTCGTGAGTAATCTCCATCCGGCTACCTGGCCCGATGGCAACGATGTTGAGGTGATGACGCGTGCCTGTTTGTATCGTGCCTGGGCCGAAGCAACGAAACCTCTCGAACGCGAACATACCACACCGTATATCTGGGATTCTGCGCCCGATACGTTTCGCATCGGAAACGTGAGCTGGTCAACGGGATTAGACTACTCAATGAGCCATCGATTCACCATCGACTACCAGGACGATTACGAATTCATTCGAACTGTTTACGAAGAACTATATCCAACCAAGCCCGATTTTTCGTGCGATGATATTCTGACACTCCTTCGCCAGAAACCCGAAATCTACCAGATCAACGCAGATTTTGCAGGCGTCAACTGGTATCGCCATCACCTGGCCGAACTCCATACCGTTTCAGCAGAACAGACCAAACAAGTTAAGCAGTTAACCCAATTTGTGCATGACTAACGAAGTACTGAACGATTTACAAAAAACGGCACTGAACGTCCGTGAACACATTATTCGGCTCTCTACCGATGGAGGCTGTTTCACCGGCGCGTCTTTATCGGCAACCGATCTGGTAGTCTATCTCTACAAGCAATTTTTGAACGTCAACAAAAATAATCTGAGGGATTCCAGCCGCGATTATCTGTTTTTGTCGAAAGGTCACGACGTTCCAGCGCTCTATGGCACTTTCGTAGAACTGGGGTGGATGCCTGCCGAACGACTCCAGCATCATCTTTCGCCGAATGATTCCATTTACTGGCACCCAAACGTGAACGTGCCGGGCATTGAGTTTCATTCCGGGTCGCTGGGTCATCTGCCATCGGTGGCGTTGGGCGTAGCTCTGGATTGTAAAATAGGGGGATCGCCCAATAAGGTTGTCTGCATTCTGGGCGATGGTGAATTAAATGAAGGGTCTGTATGGGAAGCCATCCTGGTTGCCAACGCCTACAAACTAGATAACCTGTTGTTTGTGGTCGACCGCAATTTTTTTCAGGCTAACATGCCAACCGAAGAGCTGATTCCGTTGGAGCCATTGCCCGATAAATTCGCGGCTTTTGGGGCAGCCGTTAAGCGGGTTGATGGGCACGACTTTACCGCTTTAGAAGATGCACTGACAAGTTTCCCATTTCAGAAAGATAAGCTTAACGTGCTGATTGCCGACACGCGCCGTGGCAAGGGACTGCCCAGTATCGAAGCCCGCGCCGACCGATGGTTCTGCAATTTCACGCACGATGAAGTCGATGCGCTGCTTGGCGAACTCCATGGCGAACATGCAGCCACTTTAGAATCGGAAACACTGGTAGTAAGATAATTAGTTATGTATGATGTATGATATAGGATGTATTCTAGTTAGTTCAGTACCTCCTATATCATACATCATACGTCATACATAAAATCATGACGTACGAAGAATTACTAACCCAAACTGCCCTCGCTGATGAACGCGTGGTGGTGATGACCGCCGAAAATCGGGCGTTAGTGCGCAACATGCCAGCCAATCTCGGCAATCGATTTATTGACACGGGTATTACGGAACAGTGTATGATTGGGGCCGCTGCGGGGCTAGCGCTACGCGGACGAACCCCGGTCGTTCATGCGCTTGCGGCTTTTTTGTCCATGCGTGCCTACGAATTCGTCCGTACCGATCTTGGTATTGGCAACCTGCCTGTAAAGCTGAGCAGTTTTGTTCCTGGTTTTCTCTCCGATGGGAATGGCCCGACGCACCAGGCTATCGAAGACGTTTCGCTCATGCGCGGCATCCCGCATATGCAGGTTTTCTGCCCGGCCGATGAACAGGATTTACTCCAGATGCTGCCAACCATCTGGGCATCATCCGCTCCATCGTATGTTCGGATCAATACCCGCCCAGCCACGTATCATCATACCCAGCCTTTCGAAATCGGGCAGGCCGAAGTCATATCGACGGGATCTGACGTGACCATCTTGGTATACGGTATGCTCTTTGAACAGGCGTTAATAGCAGCCCATCAACTACGCCATGCCGGGCATTCGGTAGGGCTTGTTAATATGCGCAGTCTGAAACCTATAGACGAAGCCGTTATTCTGGAGGTCTGTGCTAACTCAGATTTAGTAGTCACCATCGAAGATCATTTTCTAACGGGTGGACTCTATAGCATCGTCGCCGAAACGCTCCTCAAATACCGTAAAACGGCAAATGTTCATCCGTTTGCTTTACGGGAAAAATGGTTCAAACCAGCCCGTTTGAACGAAGTATTGGAACATGAAGGATTCACTGGTCAACAGTTAGCCCAAAGTATTATCAACCTATTAGTCGGGGATTTAGCCGACTAATAGACAATGATAAATGATGACTGGAAATTCGATTATACATCCTTCACGTATCATTCATCATTCATAATTCATCATTTTATGAACGGTATCCAATTTAACGAAACCTACCCCGACATCACGGTGTCGGATCAGTATTACGAACGGGCGCTCACCGTTCAGAAACCCATTACCCAAACCCTTGCCAAAGGACCGGGGCAATTCACGAAGGGTGTAGCTCCCAAATATCTGGATCGTGGTAAAGGCTCGCACGTTTGGGATGTAGACGGGAATGAGTACCTCGACTTTAACGCGGCCATTGGTCCCATTTCGCTGGGCTACTGCTATCCTGTTGTGGACGAGGCCATCCGCCAGCAGCTCAACAAGGGCATAACCTTTTCGTTGATGCATCCACTTGAAGTCGAATTGGCGGAGTTGATTCGGGAAGTTGTTCCCAATGCTGAAGCGGTCAAGATCAGCAAAACCGGGGCCGACGTCTGCTCGGCGGCTATTCGAGTAGCAAGGGCGTTTACGGGTCGCGACAAGGTATTCTGTTGTGGTTATCATGGCTGGCACGACTGGTACATTGGTGTAACAAGTCGTAACGCTGGCATTCCTGAGGCCATTCAGGATATGACGTACACCTTTGAGTATAACGATATTGACAGTATCCGAGCTGCCCTCGACGAAACCGTTGCCGCCCTGATTCTGGAGCCGTTCATCTTCGAAGCACCCAAACCTGGCTTCCTGGAAGAATTAGCCGAAGTCTGCCGACAAAACGGTACGCTTCTGATTTTCGACGAGATGTGGACTGGTTTCCGTATTGCCCTTGGTGGTGCACAGGAATACTTTTCTGTTAAGCCCGACCTCGCGGTTTACTCCAAAGCCTGCGCCAACGGAATGCCAATAGCACTGCTGACTGGCCGTGCGGATGTCATGGAATTATTTGACCATGAAGTCTTTAGCTATACAACATTTGGTGGAGAGGCACTTTCGCTGGCAGCTTGTATTGCTACCATTAAAGAACTCCGCGACAAGAACGTACCGGCCTATCTCAACGAAAAGGGTGGTTTACTCAAAGACGGTTATAATCAGCTCGCCACCGAATTAGGTATGGCGCACCTCACGAAGTGCATTGGCTACAACTGTCGGTCGATGGTAACATTCGCAGCAGAAGCGGGTAATGGGCTGGAACTCAAAACGCTGATGCAGCAGGAAATGATCAAACGGGGCATTTTGTGGGCAGGCTTTCACAACATGTGTTTCAGCCACTCCGACGAGGACATTGCCTACGCACTCTCAGCTTATCGCGATGTGCTGCCGATTCTGAAAGAAGCGATTGAAAGTGGAAACGTGAAATCGTATCTGCATGGCGAAGTGCTCGAAGCCGTATTCCGCAAGACCAGCAATTACAACATCAAACCAAAAGTGACAGCGTAACTCATTTAGGTTGTTCGAGTTACGAATTATGATTGACTGTTGACACACGCTTACAAATCGTAATTCGTAACCCTCAATTCGTAATTCAACTTTATGCTTGACACATTTTCTCTTTCCGACCGGGTTGCCATCGTAACGGGTGCAGTTGGGCTCATTGGTCGCAACCACTGTCGGGCATTAGCCGATGCTGGCGCCAAGGTGGTTGTCGCCGACCTGAACGAAACGGCCGCCAAGGATTTTGCCGATGAACTGGGCAAGGCTCATCTGGGAGTTAGCCTCGATGTAACAAACGAATCTGTTGTGAAACAGATCCGGGATCAAATCCTGGACCGCTATGGTCGAATTGACATTCTGGTGAACAATGCAGCCCTGAACGAAGCCGTCGAGAATCCAGCATTGGCGTTGGAATTGACAGCTTTTGAGAACTTTCCGGTCGCGCAGTTTAGGGCATCGCTGGACGTCAACGTGACGGGTGTGTTTTTGTGTTCGCAGGTATTCGGGAGTGTTATGGCACAACAGGGTAAAGGGAGCATTATTAATGTAGCCTCGACCTATGGCCTTGTTGGCCCCGATCAAAGCATTTACCGAAACGAAGCAGGCGAGCAAACCTTCTATAAAACAGCGGCTTACCCAGCGACTAAAGGCGCAGTTGTCAATTTTACCCGATTTCTGGCAGCCTATTGGGGTCAGAAAGGTGTCCGGGTCAATACGTTATCGCCGGGGGGGGTGGAAAACAGCCAGAACGAGTTTTTCATCCGGAATTATTCCGCCAGAACTGTTCTTGGACGCATGGCACAACCCGATGATTATCAAGGCGCTATTGTTTTTCTGGCCAGCGATGCGTCCGCCTATATGTCAGGAGCCAACCTGGTCGTAGATGGGGGCTGGACGGCGATGTAATGATGAATGATGAATGATGAATGATGAATGATTTTACAAAATTATTTATCAGTACAAAACTTGGGAATACAGGCCATTTGTAGGAACTGTAAGCCGAAAACCACAAACTAACTTGGATCAAAACTTACTCGAAAAAGCGGCTCGCATTAAGCTACTTCTGACTGATTGCGACGGTGTATTGACCGATGCGGGCGTTTATTACGGCGAAAACGGTGAGGTATTGAAGAAATTTAATATCCGCGATGGTATGGGCGTAGAACGGCTCCGTAAACTGGCAAATGTCGATACGGGCATCATGACGGGAGAAACCTCACCATCAGTAGTAGCCAGAGCTGCTAAACTAAAAATTACCGAACTCCACTTGGGTTGTAAGGACAAACTCTCGCTTCTGTCCGACATCCTGACTCGCACTGGCCTCGATGCATCGGAAGTGGCCTTCATTGGCGATGATGTCAACGATCTGGAAATCCAGCAGGCAGTAGGATTTTCTGCCTGTCCTGCCGATGCTGCCCGCCAAAACAAAGCGATTGTCGATTACTGCTGCGACACGAAAGGGGGCGAAGGCTGCCTGCGCGAAGTAGCCGAATTTATTATTGATGCCAGACAATTAATTTCTAGTCAACCCACTCAAATTCAATCAATTTATGAAAACCATCACACTTAACACCGGCCGAAAAATTGGCGCTGGACAGCCCAGCTACATTATTGCCGAGATTGGAATTAACCACAATGGATCGCTCGATCTTGCAAAAAAATTAATTGATGAAGCCGTCTTAGCCAAAGCTGATGCCGTAAAATTCCAGAAGCGAACACCCGAAATCTGTGTTCCCCGCGATCAATGGAACATCATGCGCGATACCCCCTGGGGCCGCATGACCTACATCGATTACAAGCGCAAGACTGAATTTGGCATGCTCGAGTACAACGCCATTGACCAGTACTGTCGCGAAGTAGGTATCGACTGGTTTGCCTCAGCCTGGGACGTAGAATCGGTTGATTTTCTGGAAGCATTTGATCCCTGTCTCTATAAACTGGCGTCGGCGTCGTTGACCGACCTGGGCCTGATTGAGAAAATCCTGCATACCGGACGTCCCCTCATGCTTTCTACAGGTATGTCTACCCTGGCTGAAATTGAGGAAGCCATCGCGCTGGTTACCGAATTCGATGCCGATTATCCGCTTCTGGTAGCCCACTCGACTTCAGCTTATCCATGCAAACCAGAAGAGTTGAACTTACGTATGATTCCTGCATTACAAGCCTCCTATCCAACCATTCCGATTGGATACTCTGGTCATGAAACAGGCCTGGCTACCTCTGTGGCTGCCGTGACGCTAGGTGCAACGTTTGTCGAACGTCACTTTACACTCGACCGCGCCATGTGGGGCTCCGATCATGCTGCCTCTGTTGAGCCACAGGGCTTACAACGTCTGGTACGCGACATTCGGGATGCTGAACTTGCCCTCGGCGACGGTATTAAAAAAGTATATGAGTCCGAACTAGGGCCAATGAAACGACTCCGGGTCAATATCAATGCAGCCTATACTGTTTAGGTAGAACTGTAGCCAATTTTTTTAGAATGATACGGTGCGTATGATATATTTGACTAATCATGCGACAGAGCGACACCTGACCGTATCATCAACAATCCTTCATAAACTATGCCGCAGGCGGAATTACTGCGTATCACGACCTCTATACTGGTGGTCTGGATCGTCATCATCCTGATCTGGGAGCGGGTTGCGCCTTATCGAAAAGGTCTTTCCCTGTTTCGAGAAGGATTTTGGGTTGATCTGGTTTGGTATACCATCATCCAGAGTTACTTTCTCAAAATCCTGATTTTCGATTATATTATTGCCCCCCTACAAACGCACTTCGACTGGTCGGACTGGCAGTTTGTGCGGGGTTGGCCTGTATGGGTGCAGGTGCTGTTTTTCCTGTTTACTCACGACCTCTACATTTACCTGTTCCATCGTTTTCAACACGCCAATAAATGGCTCTGGCGGACCCACGAAGCGCATCATTCTAACAAAGAAGTCGATTTTCTGGCGGGCTCGCGTTCACACGTCATTGAGATCATCATCAACCAAACCATTGAGTTTGCTCCTATTATTCTGCTCGGTGCCGACCCGGCGGTGATACCTATAAAAGCGCTATTAGATGCGATGTTTGGGATGTTTATTCATGCGAATATTCGTGTCAATCTAGGACCATTGCGGTATATATTCAATAGTCCACACCTTCATTTGTGGCACCATGCGAATTACCAGGAAGTCTTTCATGCTAACTTCGGCACTAAGTTTTCATTCTTCGACTATCTACTTGGTACCGCCTACGACCCCACGCATAGCCCCGGCAACAAACCTGAAAACTGGGGGCTCTATTACGACTATCCCAAAGACTATTTTTTGCAACATGCCTTTTCAGTAAAACGGTTTGACGAACGCAGTTTGCTGAAATACAAATGGTTTTCCCGATATTACAACCTACGGCCAGCCCTGTTAAATCGCTTTAGAAAACGGGTTAAAAAACTCACGAAGTCGGCCCCTATGGAACATCAAAACGTTAACTGATTTTGCAAGCCTGGTTTTTTCTATTCGTGGCAGCTTCGTTTGAAACTGCCTGGACGTATTCCGTTAAATACATGACTTTCAGCGCATTGAAAACACTACGCTGGAACACATTTTATACACCTTCGATAGGCTTACCCATTCTGCTTCCATTTATTGGGTACATTGTGTTTGGCGTAGCAAACATTTATTTTTTCTCCAAGGCCATTAAGCAGATCCCGACACCAACGGCCTTTGCCGTTTGGACAGCAATGGCCCTAGTCTTGATTAAAGCCGTTGACATTTTTGTGTTTAAAACGAACTGGTCCTTCACGGAGATTTTTTTCATGACGCTAATCGGAATTGGCATTATAGGGCTGCGCGTGTATTCGGCAGGGTGAATATGTGCTGGAATCCTGATTCCCCTCAACCAAAAAATCCACTTCCTTTCGCACATTTTCTCATTTCCTGTGTTTCTTTAACAGGGGCGCACAACACGCTCCGTTTTTTTCAATGACCCACTCACTCAAAGACCTTACTCCCCGGCAGATTGTTGCCGAGTTGGATCAGTACATTATCGGCCAAAAAGATGCTAAACGTAATGTAGCCATTGCACTTCGTAATCGCTGGCGCCGAATGAATAGTGCAGCTGATATGCAGCGTGAAATTACGCCTAATAATATCCTGATGATCGGCGCAACCGGCGTTGGCAAAACCGAAATCGCCCGTCGATTAGCGAAACTGGCCGATGCTCCTTTTATTAAAGTGGAAGCCTCGAAGTTTACGGAAGTCGGCTATGTAGGTCGCGATGTCGAAAGCATGGTCCGCGACCTGGTTGAGCAAGCTGTCAATATGGTAAGGGCCTCCAAAAAAGAAGCCGTACAGGCCAAAGCCCAGCAATTGGTAGAAGATGCTATTCTTGATATTTTGATTCCGCCCGTTAAGCCTACCAATGGTCAGCTTGGCTTCGAGAATGAGAAAAAAGACGCTGATGCCGAGCTAAACGAGCGCACTCGCGAACGGTTCCGAGAAAAAATCCGCTCGGGCGAAATGGATGATCGAAAGATCGAGATCGATGTGCATCAAGCCCAAACACCCAACATTGGGATTATGGGTGGCTCAGTCGACGATCTGTCGATGATGAATATTCAGGAGATGATTGGCGGTATGATGCCCAAACGGGGCAAAAAACGCAAAGTGAGTATTGCCGAAGCCCGTAAAATCATGCTGGAAGAGGAAGCGGCTAAGCTTATCGACATGGACGAGGTGAAAGAAGAAGCTATCCGAAAAGCCGAAGACGCCGGCATTATCTTCATTGATGAGATCGATAAAGTAGCCTCAGCCCGTTCGGGCAATGGCGGTGGTGGACCCGATGTCAGCCGTGAGGGTGTACAACGCGATCTGCTTCCCATTGTAGAAGGCAGTGCGGTGAATACCAAATACGGGGTTATTCATACCGACCATATTCTGTTCATTGCTGCCGGTGCTTTCCACGTTGCCAAACCCAGCGATTTGATCCCTGAATTACAGGGACGTTTCCCCATTCGGGTCGAACTGCAAAGCCTGTCGGAAGATGATTTCTACCAAATTTTAAAAGAACCAAAAAACGCGCTGACCAAGCAATACGAAGCGATGCTACAAGCCGAAAACGTTGGTCTGACATTTCAGGATGACGCCCTCCGCGAATTGGCTCGGATCGCCTTCGAAGTAAACAGTGATGTCGAAAATATCGGTGCCCGTCGATTACAAACAGTCTTGAGTCATCTCATGAACGACTTCATGTTCGACATACCTGACGTTATTGGCGCGAATGCTCAAGTGGTTATTACCAAAGAATTAGTCAGTGAGCGCCTAAATGGGTTGGTAAAAAATCGGGATTTGAGCCAGTTTATTTTGTAATAATTGTAGCGTGGGCTTCCACCCACGCTACCACCTGCTCAATGGCCCAATCAATATCAGCTCGCTTCCGATCAGGCGAATCAAATCGGTTGAAAGGCCGGAGTTCAAGGACGAAGGTTTCTTCGATGATTTCGTCGTCAATGGGCGTGTATAGCTTGTAAGCTGTCACCTTTATAGGTATCAAACCATGCCTGGCTTTGAAACGGGTTAAAACATAAGTCAATAAATTCTCGACTTCATTGACCGCAACATCGTCGCAAGGAACAAACCGTACTTCGGCGTGATTTCGGTCAACGAGTGTTTGTTCGTCAGGCGAAAAATGGCCTTCACAACTCGAAAACGTACGAACCAGTCCGGTTTTGTTCAATGCATCAACCAAGGGACGAATTTTCAGTTCAATATCTTCCATTAGGGTTCGCCGTCCAATAACGCCACTTCATCGGCTTCGTTAATCTGATGAGGCTGTTGTTGTAAGCCTTTCCGCCATAACCAGCCTAGATACACAACCGCTACCAGCGCCAGTATGCCCGAAACCGCAAAGGAGGCATCTATTCCTGCTTCGCCAGCAAAGTGGTTAAGGACCCAACCTGCTCCCAAAGCACCTAGGCCAATCCCCGCTTCGAGAGCGATGTACATAGTTGCCATTGCCCTTCCCCGTGTTTTCTCGTCACTTAGATCAGCAGTCCAGGCAGTTACCGTCGGCGAGTTCATTCCCCACGACATGCCATAGAAAACGGCAGCCGTCCAGAATAAGAAGGTAGAATCGGTCAGGATTAAGAGTACCATCGAAAAAGCCAGCACTATCGTCGAAATAAACAGTACCGGGATGCGACCATAGCGATCTGACGTCCGACTAAATACCAACCTGATAGCCAAGGAAGCAACCGTGTAGACCGTAAAAAACAGGCCCTTGTTGGTAACACCAAGTGATGCGCTAAACGTAGAGATCACCGTCAGAATAACCCCCGACGAGAACGATTGTAATAACAGAACGAGAAACGGAGGAATGGCACTCTTATCAAAAATTTCGTCTTTTTTCAGACGGAGCAGGCCAAATCGGAAAGGCTGCGTAGTTGCCAGTGTTTCGGGCATTCGGAGCAGGATACCGATCGACATTAGGGCAAAAGCTGACGACGTCCAGAACATAACGTTCATAGAGAAATCGGTGGCTAACCAACTCCCAATGGCTGGTCCAAGTGACATACCCATTGCCGTAAACAGGCCCAGCATACCCATTGCCTCACCCCGGCGGTTGGCCGGAACAACGTCGGCTACATAAGCGGAGGTAGCCGTGGGTTTTGTGCCCGTTGAGAATCCATGAATGAGTCGGAGCGTCAGAAAACCCCAGACTGTGAGGAGATACGGGTAGAGTAATCCGCAAACAAAACACACAATAGAGCCAAAGGCCATTACTGGTACACGCCCAACCGTATCCGTAATTTTTCCGCTAAACGGCCGCGATACACCAGCCGTGAGGGTAAACAGCGCGATAATCAGTCCAACATATTCCCTCCCTCCCATTTTCTCCAAATAGGCTGGCAATTCAGGAATCATCATCGAAAAACTGGCCGAAAACAGGAAGTTACTGACCGAAAGTAACCAGAAGGAGAGCGTGTAAAGAGAGGGGCCGCTGGGGCTGCGTCGAATAAAAAGTGAACGAACGTCCAAAGTGACTGGATTTGGTTCGCTCAAATTTACAAATTCATTTTTGTTTTTTTTGACAGGATTGACAGGATAAAACAGGATTTAAGAGCAGAAATAATCCTGTCAAAAAAATATGCCTCTGATGATTACTTCGGTTCGGGTGTACTGTTGCCACTGTCGACTACAAATCGCCATTGACCATTGCGCTGACGTTTCCAGACTGTCACATAGACACCATATTCAGCACTTCGCTTCCCACTATTATCTTTTTTCGTTAGCATCCATTGGCCGAACGTATATCCTAAATCGCCCGATGTCGCGGCATCAGCTTTGAGCACTTGCCAGGTTAAAACGGGACCATTGGCTGGTTGACGGCTCATTTGCGCCCGAAGTGAATCAAAACCAACAGTCGGGGCTGCGCCGTCATTAAGCTTAATAACATCGTCGGCAGCATAGGTCGTAAATGCTTTGGGCATACCTTGTTTTTCAGACATAATGCTGAAATTTTGGTCAGTTTCCCGAATTTCATCAATCGCTTTCTGACGTACAGCTGCTGCAGGGTTCATGGAACGTGGACTATCGACCTGCGTCCGGCAAGAAGCTATCAATCCAAAAAGTAGTATAAGTGATAATGCTGACTTCATGTTCGGTAGGCAGATTAGTTGTGTTTTGGCGTAAATTTGCGGAATGAATTATGACCGGGTCGCCGGTGCGATGATAATGATAAATGATGAATTATTTCCATGTCATTCATTTCTGAAACGCCAGCCCGATCATAATTCATCATTTATCATTCATCATTTATTATGTCTCGTAATTTAAAAATTGCCCTTTTCCTTACTGTCTCTATCCTGCTAACGACGTTTACGTTTTATTTCTGGCAGGTTTTCAGGAGCCCAAATCTTCAGGTAAACGATAATGATAAAACGTTTGCATTGCTGATTCCACGGGGAGCTACGTTTGAGTCGGTCATGGATACGCTAAAGACGCATAAGGTTATCAACGACGAAACATCATTCCGGTTTCTGGCCAAAATGATGAAGTATCCTGAATTCGTTAAAGAAGGTCGTTACGAAATAAAGCCCCGTATGGGAAACCGCGAAGCGCTGGTCAAACTTCGTAGTGGTAGTCAGGATGCGATGCCGGTGACTTTCAACAGTATGCGGCAAAAAAGTGATCTCATTCAGCGGCTCGGCAGCAAATTCGAATTTGGTTCCGAGGCACTCGGTAAGCTCCTCAATGATCCAGCTACTTGCCAGAAGTTCGGCTTCGATACGACAACTATTGTCTGTCTGTTTCTGCCGAATACCTATGAGTTTTTCTGGACTATCAAGCCAGAAGCGTTTCTGGAACGGATGGGTACCGAATACAAGAAATTCTGGACGCCCGACCGTCAGGCAAAAGCAAAAGCGCTGAACATGACCCAAACCCAGGTTCAGGTTCTGGCCTCTGTCGTGGCTGCCGAAACTAATAAACGTGACGAGCAACCCCGTGTAGCAGGCGTTTACTTAAATCGTCTGAAACAGGGCATCAAACTGGAAGCTGACCCAACCGTAATTTTCGCCCTGCATGATTTTACCATCCGTCGGCTATTGAATAAGCAGTTAACCGTCGATTCTCCGTATAATACCTATCGGTATGCTGGTTTGCCCCCAGGTCCTATCAATCTTCCGGCCCCAGCCACTATTGATGCTGTTCTGAACGCTGAGAAGCACGACTATCTTTATTTTGTGGTCGACGCCCGTTTCAACGGTTACCACACATTCTCGAAAACGCATGCCGAACACCTGGCCAATGCCCGACTATATCAGCAGGCATTGACACGCATGAAGATTATGAAATAAAAAGTGAGTACGTGATAAGTTGGTAAGTTGTAAGTTTCTCTTGCGTCAGCCACTTACAACTTACCAACTTATCACGTACAACTGATTGCTCCTATGATTATTCACGACGTTACGAATATTCGGGTACGGTATTACGACACTGACCAGATGGGCATTGTGTATTACGGCAATTACGCCCGATTCTATGAAATTGGACGAGTTGAGGCTCTTCGCCACTTAGGACTAACCTATAAGAAAATGGAAGACGATGGCATTTCGATGCCAGTCTATGATCTCAACTCCCGGTTTATTCGCCCGGCTAAATACGATGATCTGCTTACCATTCGGGTTACCATTCCGCAGCTACCCAAAACCCGGCTGATGTTCGATTATGAGATTTTCAATCAGGATGGACAACTACTGAACACGGGCCAGACAACACTCGTATTTGTTCGCACAGAAACAGGTCGTCCCTGTGCGGCCCCGCCCGAACTGGTTGAAGCTGCCAAACCTTTCTTTGAGCAGTAGGTTAAAAAGTAAGTAAGTGAGTAAGTTGTAAGTGCATAAGTGCTGAACGCACAAGAGAACCGGCGACGGTACTAGTCATACGTCAGCCACTTCACTTACTCACTTACGAATTACCAACTTTTCTACGAATGCAACCACTATGTTCGACAAGCTATTAGGTTTTAAAGCGTTAAGACGTGTTCGGGTTTGGCTGCATGATAATCATCCGTTCAATTCCAGAACGACATGGTATTCGTTTTTAAAGCGGATGCTTTTCCAGATTACAGACAACGACACTAGTGAACGGGCCGCTTCAGTATCCTACAGTCTTATTCTGGCCGTTTTTCCAACCGTCATTTTCTTCTTCACTTTAATTCCCTACATCAGCTTCATTCCTGATCTTCAGGCGCAGATCATGAAGTTTTTCCGGGAGCTATTACCGGGCGACACCTTCAGTTCAGTAGATACTACGATTCAGGACATCATCAGCCGACCACGGAGTGGCGTATTATCCTTCGGCTTTTTTCTGGCCTTATATTCTGCTACAAGTGGACTAGTAGCCCTTATGCAGGCTTTTAACTCCTCATACCATTCAGCAGAAAGGCGTAGTTTCTTAAAAATTCGCGCAATTGCCATTGGCTTGACATTTACGCTGGCCTTCGCCTTAATCCTGGCTATTGTTGTCTTAATTATCGGTGGTATTGTGAGCGATTACCTCCTTCATTTTGGTATTCTAAACAATGTTGTTTTCATCAACTTGCTGGCCATCGGACGGTATCTAGTTGTTTTTGCCGTGTTTGTAGGAACCGTTTCGATCATCTACCGTTTTGGGCCGAATGTGAATATGAAATGGGTATTTATCATGCCAGGAGCCATTACGGCATCGGTTCTGATTGTACTCACTACCTTCGGTTTTTCGTTTTACGTCTCCAATTTCGGGTCTTATAATAAAGTATATGGGTCGATCGGTACGTTGATTGCGTTGATGATCTGGATCAACCTGATCTCGTTACTACTCATTCTTGGGTTTGAAATGAATGTTTCGCTCTACAATCTCGAAGGAGATAAACACCCCAGTGTAGCAGCTAAAACAACAAACGCCACCTCAGAAACTTGAGATGACGTTTGCAAAACCTAACCCATAAATGTAAAAGCACACGCTTCAGCCAGAGACCAAAAATGGCACGGTCGAAACGCGTTCGTTGCAGAAATCTCCAAAAGCGTGCCAATTTTACACCGTAGGTGAAATAATTCTACTAAATTAAACGCTTAATAAATTTGGTAACTTATCATCTGCCGCATAATATACTAGCAATCAGACCGTTCAATCAAGATTCAACTTCGGCAGCAATTGTTACTTTTTTTTTATGACTTCTTTGGCCTCCAAGTTGGACCCATCACCGCTAAATCCTTGCCAAAATCAATCAAAACCCTGGGTAACCGTCATATTTATTTGTTACAACCACCAAAACTATGTTGTAAAGGCCCTCCAATCGGTCATAGAGCAGGATTATCCAACTATTGAATTAATCGTAATTGATAACGGGAGTACAGATCACTCGGTCGAGCGTATTAACGACTTTATCCAACTCTACCCAACTATTCGATTCATTCAAAATGAAGTCAATCTGGGTTTGAATCGGGCGTTCAATCAAGGGTTGGCGCTGGCTCGAGGCAGTTATATCATTGATCTTTCTGCCGATGATGTGCTACTTCCCAGTCGTATAACCAAGCAGGTCGCGGCTTTTGAGCAATTGCCAGATGATTATGGAGTTGTATTTTCTAATGCGGCTTATATCGATGCAAATGGTCAGGAAACTGGCTATCATTATGCCATCGACAGAAAAGGTCATTCCTGCGTTACTGTACCAACCGGAGCTGTCTTTAAGTATATTCTGGAAGCTTACTTCATTTGTACACCCACCATGATGATGCGCCGGGACGTACTGCACGAACTTGGCGGTTACGATGAAATGCTTAGCTACGAAGATTTCGATTTCTGGGTACGGTCCTCACGGCACTATCGATATGCCTATCTCGACGAAGTACTCACCCAAAAACGGCAACTGCCCAACGCGCTATCAACACAAATAGTGTTGCCTAACAACAGTCTATTGCCCTCGACGCTGATTGTCTGCCAGAAAGCATTTAAGCTTTGTGCCACTCCCGATGAATTCCAGGCCTTAGCTTTCCGAATCCAAACGTTTATTCGGAAAGCGTTTTACACCGAGCAATTTAAACTAGCTGCACAATTCGGCCATCTTCTTCGTCAAATTGCTCCGCCCAATGTACGAACCCAGTTTATTCTTGTTCTATGCCGTCTGCATGTGCCGGTCAATAGTGTATATCGAAGCTATCATAAATGGCGCACAATCAGCAATCGCCGAAACCGGTTAGGCTAGTTTTTTGTTTATAGTTTACTATGTCTGCTGAATTTATTAAGCTTTATCCGAAAAATCCTGACCCACGCCGGATTGACCATATTGTAAAAGCCCTGCGCGATGGAGCAGTGATTATCTATCCAACCGATACCATTTATGGAATGGGTTGCGATATTCATAATGCCCGGGCAGTTGAGCGAGTAGCACGCATTAAAGGCATTAAACCCACGAAAAACGATTTCTCGTTTATATGCTACGACTTAAGCCACATTGCCGATTATGCGCGTGTGAGCAATCAGGCATTTAAGCTGATGAAAAGCCTGCTCCCCGGCCCATTTACCTTCATTCTTCAGGCCACGAACAATGTACCTAAGTTACTCAATACCAACAAGAAAACGGTGGGTATTCGTGTACCAGACAACGACATTCCACGTCAGATTGTACACCAACTCGGCAACCCGATTATCACGACATCAATTCGGGATGAGGATGAAATAATCGAGTATTCGACCGATCCAGAATTGATTTTCGAGAAATTCCAGAATCAGGTTGATATGGTGATAGACGGGGGATACGGGGGGAATATACCGTCGACGATTGTGGACGCTACCGACGACGATTTCTCTATTGTTCGTCAGGGTCTGGGCGAATTAGTACTTTGAAAAGTTATAATAAGATTCTATACTTGCATCGTAGGGTTAACACTCCTTCCCCTGGAGTCTAACCCTTTTTTTGCGAATCATCTTTTAACTCATCTTTATAGTATGCGCTTTTCTTTAGCCGCGCTCTCTTTATTAGCGGTTTGTCAGCTTACCGGCTGTTCTTCGCAATCCAAGCAGGACGATTCGTCAAAAACTGGAAAACTTACTACCGAAGCCAGTGCGAAATCACCCACAGCTACATCCGATTCTTCCGGCAAACCCTCAACTGAGCCGATTGCTTCAACTCGTGCCGTCAGTACAGGAGACTCCACCCTCGATTCGCTGACCTTTGCTCCTCCTGCTGGTCCACTTCTGCCCAAATACCGCATTTTCGCCTATTATGGAAACCCACACTCCAAAAAAATGGGGATACTGGGAAAATACCCGAAAGACGAAATGTTGCAGCGGCTGGACAATGAAATTAAAAACTGGCAAAAAGCTGACCCTGTAACCCCCATTCAGTCAGCTTTACATTTAGTCTCTATATCGGCCCAGGGTGCTCCAGGCAAAGATGGTGGCTATCGAATGCGCATGTCCGACAAAACCATCAAAAAGGTTATAAAGTGGGGCAACGACCATAAATCGATTGTGTTTCTTGACATTCAGCGGGGTCATGCTCCACTAGGGCCTGAAATGGAATTTTTGAAAAAATACCTCAAGCTGCCTTTTGTGCATCTTGGTATCGACCCTGAATTTTCGATGGTAACCGGTGCGAAACCAGGCACCAAGATTGGTTCCTATGATGCTGCTGATGTAAATCAGGCCGTGCAATTTCTAAGCAAGGTTGTGAAGGACAACAACTTGCCGCCTAAAATATTAGTCGTTCACCGCTTCACTCAGGGAATGATTAAAAATTACAAGAACATCAAACTCGATCCTAATGTCCAGATTGTGATGGATATGGATGGCTGGGGACCACCAGTCCTAAAAAAGGACTCTTACCACGATTACATCCAGAAGGAGCCAGTACAATACACCGGGTTCAAGCTGTTTTATGACAATGACTTTCGCAAACCAGGTTCTCGCATCATGACCCCCGAAGAAGTACTGGCGCTAACGCCCAAGCCAATGTATATCCAGTATCAATAGGCCAGGCGTTTCCAATGGCCAACTACTACTATGATAATGCTCTATCGGTTTTTCCACTTGCGCAAGCGGAAAAACCGATAGAGCATTACTCTTTTTGAAAGAATCTAAAAATAATAATTCAGCGTATGTATATATAGTTTAGCACTGATTTTCTTTGGGTTAGATAAAATCGCACAAAAACTAACCAGTTTGTAAGCCAGTTACCAAAAATATAGTATAGTGGACACTATAATTGCTTTCCTCTTTATTCGTTAAGTTTTTAACAGTTGGTTTGAGGAACGATAGTATTGTATATCTTGCAGAAGTTTGCTCTACTCAACATGGTTTTCCAGATAGGTTAACCTCTCTCAATTCATAGTCCAGTCTTCTTTTTCATTTTTATCTATTACCCTTATCATACAGATCTACGGTTTTCCCGACATCATTGCCTTGGACAATTACGCCCATTCGGTTCAATTGATTAGCGACAGCTATGCCAACTAACCCCAATGAGCAATCCAAAAACCCGGACCTCCGCCTGATTAACAAAGCCCTGGCCATGATTTGCGGAAAATGGAGATTGTATATTATCCTGCTTTTGGGAGAGCAAACGCTTCGGTATACTCAGCTCAGTGAGTTACTGCCCGGCATCAGCGAAAAAGTGCTGGCTGGCGAATTAAAAGCACTGGTAGCACTGGGCGTTATGAAACGAAAGGCATATGCAGAAATGCCTCCGCGTGTAGAGTATAAATTATCCAAAAAGGGCCGACTAGCCTTACCGATTCTGAATCAACTTCAAGAAGTCGGTCAACTATTTAATTGATTTATTAATGCGAACCCCATTAAAGTTTAAGGATACAAATCGATCACAGTTCTATTCAACGGTCCGTAAACGAGTTGACGCCTATTTCCACGATAGAGCACTGTCGCCACATGCTAATGGAGCGATGTGGGCAAAGGCCAGCTTCTTTTTAGTCGGCTATGCATTACTCTACTGCTTGATTATGTCAAACCAATTTGCGCTATGGCCAATGCTTGGTATGGCGATTGTACTAGGCATGTTCGCTGCGTTCATTGGCTTCAACGTTTCCCACGATGGTTTGCACGGTGCATTCTCATCTCATAGTTGGGTTAATCGACTGTTGGGCAACAGCTTTTATCTCTTGGGAGCGAATCCGTATATCTGGAAAATTACGCACAACGTCGTCCATCATACCTATACCAATATACCCGGTCACGACGAAGATATTGATCTTGCTCCAGGACTCGTACGTTTAGATCCGCAGGAAGAGCTTCGCCCCTGGCATCGTTACCAGCAGTGGTATACGTTCCCATTGTATGCTCTGGCGTCACTCTCTTGGGTGTTTCGGAAGGATTATGTTAAATTTTTCAAGAGTCAGATTGGTCATCATGACAACTCATGCCATCCCCGTAGCGAGTATATCAAGCTATTTGTTTCTAAAGCGACCTATTACTTCTTTTTTCTGGTATTGCCTTTTCTGGTACTTGATTTGGCCTGGTGGCAAATATTAATTGGCTTTGTTCTGATGCACCTGGCCGAGGGGTTAGTGTTAGGACTTGTCTTTCAGCTAGCTCATGCTGTTGAAGGTACTGACTTTCCTCTACCAAATGAGCAGGGAGATATCCAGAATGCCTGGGCTATTCACCAAATGCATACAACGGCCAATTTTGCTCCTCGTAGTGCTATGGCCGCTTTTCTTTGCGGAGGCTTAAATCGTCAGATTGAACACCACTTGTTCCCTAAAGTTTGCCATATCCATTACCCGGCCATTACAAACATTGTTAAGGAGACAGCTCACGAATTTGGCCTGCCCTATCTGGAAAACGAAAGTTTTGGATCAGCTCTTTCTTCGCATTTTCGACTCCTACAAAAACTGGGTCGGCAGGGTGAGGTTGCACCTGTGCAAGTACCAGTACCAGCCTTAACGCGCACAAATCACGCGCCCAAACGTATTCTATCTAGCTAAAGCGGTACGCCTTTCGGTAAATCCATTTCTTAACTTACCTATACCCAAATTTTCTCATTGATTTATGGCCTCACAACAAGACCTCGATTTCACATACACCACAATCGATAAAATTTTTCGCCTAAGCGTGGGAGAAACCGGCGATTATAGCGGGGCCATGTATAACGGAGATTTCTCCATGACACTGGAAGAGGCACAGCGTCAGAAACATACATTTATTGCCGACAGTCTGCGTGTAGGCAAAGGAACGCGTATTCTCGATATGGGCTGTGGTTGGGGACCTTTCCTGACCTTCGTTAAAGGTCGTGGCGCTATTGGTCGTGGCGTGACTCTTTCCAAAGGGCAGGCCGAAGCCTGCCGCGCAAACGGCCTGGAAGTTGATATTAAAGATTGCCGACAGATTACCCCTGCCGATTATGGCACGTTCGATGCAGTTAGTTGTATTGGCGGTATGGAGCACTTCTGCTCAGTTGAGCAATATCAGGCTGGTCAGCAGGATCAGGTATATGCTGATTTCTTTACAAAACTCAACGATCTGCTTCCGGTAGGTGGTCGTTTCTACATGCAGACAATGGTATTCGGGAAAAACATGATTCCCTTCGAAGAAATCAGTCTGGATGCCCCTAAAGACTCTCCTTCATACGCATTGGCACTCATGATTGCTCAGTTCCCAGGTTCGTGGCTACCCTACGGACCTGAGCAGGTCATCCGCAATGCCAAGCCGTATTTTAAACTCATCTCGCAAAGTAGCGGACGACTCGATTATATCGAAACCATTGGTCAATGGCGCAAGCGGTTCCGGGCATTCAACCTAGAGAAGTATTGGCTCTATGCATCGCTACTCCCTAAATTATTAACGAATAAACCTTTTCAGGACTTAATCGCCGTATTCAGAGTGAGTCCGAACCGGGTTTGCTTTCAAAATGAAACGATGGAACACTACCGACTAGTGTTTGAAAAAGTCTAAGTAATTAGGCAAATTTAGATCCTCTTGATTCCGTGGATTCTATTGAATTAATCACAGTGCAAGAGGATCTGAATTTGCTTAACTACTCAAGTCATCATGGCCGTACGTGTCGCTATTCATCATCATACCCAGTACGACTACGATCGGCCGGTTTTTTTATCTCCCCATTTTATTCGGCTTAAACCGGCAGCGCACTGCCCGGCTATCATTGAGTCGTATTCGCTGACAATTCAACCAGCGAATCATATATTGCACTGGCAACAGGACCCGTTCGGCAATTTTATTGCCCGAGTCGATTTTGGCGAATCGATGCAGATGATGTCCATTGAGGTAGAGATTATTGCCAGACTAGAACCCGTAAACCCCTTCGATTTTTTTCTGGATACCTACGCTGAATCCTTCCCGTTTGTGTATGAGGATCAGCTAAAAAAAGACCTCATGCCCTACTTGGAGGTCGAAGAACAAGGCCCCTATTTGACCCAATGGTTACAACAGATCGATCAGACGAAACAAAATACCATTGACTTTCTCATTAAGCTGAACAAGCGCGTTAATCAGGATATAGCTTACAGTATCCGAATGGAACCCGGTGTTCAAACACCCGAAGAAACTTTAGAACTAGCCATAGGCTCCTGTCGTGATTCGGGCTGGTTAGTTGTACAGATTCTGCGCCACCTGGGTTTAGCAGCTCGTTTTGTTTCCGGCTACCTGGCTCAGGTAGGAATGGAGAAAACAGAGGAGGAGGCAGCTAATCCAGAAGAACGCAATTCACTTGCCTTGCATGCCTGGGCAGAAGTATACATACCCGGTGCTGGCTGGATTGGCCTTGACCCTACTTCGGGCATGCTGGCTACCGAAGGCCATATTCCACTTGCTTGTACATCTACTCCTGCGAGTGCAGCTCCGTTGACAGGCACAGCTGGCCTTGCTGAAACTACACTGACTTACACCAACACACTGACCCATCTACCTGATGAATAATGGATGTAAGAATAAGAATTTCAACTATTTATAATCATTTTGCCGAAAAGCGTGTTGAGATAGAATAACCCTTGTTGTGTGCTTGCTTATAGGCAGTAAAATGCCCATTCTAATGGATGATTATCCCAATGCACTTTGGAACAAGGAACAACTTACGCAATCCGTCGCGCGTATCACTCCCCTTCTCTATCTGGCAGTTTTACTAGCCTCTACTTTCTTCTCCAATCAGATTGAGGTACGCCGAATTACATTGATTCGCCTTCTCCTTACCCATTCAGTCACTTGCAATTTCACGCTCTTAAATCAGTTTAATCATGGCTAACAATCAGAACAAAAAAGTGGCAACCAAAACTCCCAAAGTACATGGCGCCCCTAAAGTACCTAAATACGAACAGCGTGAATCAGCATCAACTTTAGACTCATTACCAGCCAAATCTCCGTCAAAAGGTAAAAAATAAGCACCATGAGTTATACGCCAAAGTTAACAGCCCAGGAACGTCAACGCGCGGCACATCAGCAAGTCGAAGCTAGTAAGAAGCCTTACATTGCCAAGGGTATGCCCAGAACCATCTTATTCTTAACCGAAGAGCAAGCAGCTAAACGATCAGACCTGATTCCTCAATTTGGTCGATTGCCTTTAGAGCAGTCATGATCTAATAATACGCTGCTAACTGACCCCATCATGACAATTATTTTTAATTATCTGTTTACCCAAACCAGAGATGGCTTTATAACCCGCGTTCCAGTCCGTATTCAGCGAGGAACACTGCTGGAAAAAGGTATAAGCCTGAATGCGCTCAATTTAAATGGTATCGATCTTCATCAATGGGTAGGCAAGAGCTTAGACGTTGACATTCAGGAGGGCGTCCATACGATCAGTGGATTAGCAAACCAATAATTACAGATTGGAACTTTTGTATTCATCAACCTACCACAGAAATACACGCTTATATAAACCTGCTAATAGCGACAAAAAATGATTCAAATATTCACTAGTCAACTCATTAGGCTGATCCAACAGATTGGTTGGGGCACTCTATCCGACCGGACGTTTCGTCCAGTCATCGTTCAGGGCCAAAAGCCGGATAAATCAATCCGAACAGGTCTAATACAAGACAGACGCCCCTAATGGCCGACTCTTTTCCCATGAAAACTTCAGCCATGCAATACGCTGCAGATCAAACTAAGCAGCGCCTAAACCGGGTGCATCAGTTACTAAAATCTCCTGTGTTTGATCTGAAGTCGGTCGATGATAACTCCTGGAAAGTAGCCTTCGCTGAATTGATTATGGTCAGCGACGAATTGTTAAATCAATCGTCGGAACTGGGCCACCGAATTGATTTTTACGAGGGCGTTGGCGTTACGGGTAAGATTCAGGACATCACATCGCTGGTAGAATGGATGCGTGCTTGCCTGCCGAAGTCGGTTGCCGATTTATCGGATCAATTGACTACCCAACGCTTAAATCGCTACTTTAATCAGGGGACAGGCTATTTTGCAAATGGCTATTTTTTTACGGGCGAATTCGATGGCGAGCTTGCCCTGTACATTGATGATCAGCGAATTTATTTAAAGCGCCAGCTAGGCCGGGCTATTGAGGAAGCCGAGCCATTTTTAACACATCTCAATTAAAAACAAATTGGCCCGGTCTAGCTAGACCGGGCCAATTTGTTTTATCTCTGAAAATCAATTACCGATTTTCAACTAACGCTTTAAACTCATCTACTGTAATGTCCTGCGACACTGTAGTTAGTTGCGTTTTAGCGTAACCAATCACTTTATCGTCAAACACCCGGTTGAACGTACTGGTGTAGTTCTGGCCGTTATTCTTTTCATCCATCAAGTAGTTACGAGCGATGCGGTCGATGGTTTTGTTCATCTCCTCATCTTCGCTACCTGCGAAGCCAAACTGCTCGCGCACCATCTGGCGAGTTGCGTTCAGTACTTCTTCAAAGTCAACTTTAATGTCAGCTTTATCAGCTATTTTGTTTTTGATGAGTTGCAGTTTAACCGACTTTGTGAAGTCGTCGTACTGCTCTTCGATCTGCTCGGGAGTAAACTTACCTTCGTTTACTTCCATCAACCAGTTTTTCAGAAACTCGTCGGGCAGCAAAATCGGCGTATTCTCAATTAGTGTCTTCTCAATGTCTAAGCGCAACAGCTGATCCGACTCACGGCTATAATTGCTCCGGATGATTTCGGCTACTTTTGTACGGAACTGTTCTTCGTTTTCAACGGCACCTACACCCAGTACTTTATCAAAAAATTCCTGATTCAATTCAGCCGGCTCATGTCGGGTGATGTCGTCAATTTCAAAAGTGAACTCACCGGCCAAATCAGCGGCTTCTTCTTTTTTCACGCCGGTAGCATTGGCGCGAGATTTTTCGTCAGGGAATGCCTGTTCCAGAATGAACGTAACGACTTCTCCTTTTTTCTTACCCACAAACTGACCTTTGGCATCCTCAGCCATCTGGTTCATCGGGAAGGCAGTTTTGGCAGAGAATTCACCATTTGTCTGCTTCAGTTCGCCATAAATGGTATCACCGTCGCCAACTTCTTCGCCATGGGCATGGGCGTGAAAACGCTCTTGCAAATCAGCAATCGTTGAATCTATTTCCGCTTCGCCAGCCTGAATTTCATACTGATTTACAGATGGCAGATCACCGAAATCAATATCAAATTCTGAGGCCAGGCCCAGCGTATAGCTGAATGCAAAATCGGTTTGGTTATCCCAGTCGATAGCATCAGCTGAATCACGATCAGGAATTGGATCGCCTACAACCTGCAGTTTGTTTTCGCGGATATAGTCACTAACGGTCTTGCTCAGCATTGAGTTGATCTCATCGACCAGAATGCTCTTGCCGTACATTTTCTGCACAAGAGAAGCCGGAACGTGGCCAGGTCGGAAACCCTTTAACTGAACCTTACGACCGTAGTCTTTGAGTTTTTTATCTACTTCTGGCTTGTAGTCGGCTGGAGTCAGGGTAATCTTCAGCGAAGCATTGGTATCGCTGGCTTTTTCGAGCGTAATATCCACGTTTGTATCGGTTTAAAATGGAGAATGAGCGAATGAGAAATTGAGCGAATGTTAGTCAATGCGACAAAATACAATTCACTCATTCACTCAATCACTCATTCAAAACTTTGTACGGGCGGAGGGACTCGAACCCCCATGCCTTGCGGCACCAGATCCTAAGTCTGGCACGTCTACCAATTTCGCCACGCCCGCGGGCTTTTGGGTTATAAACTTCTTACGTTCTCTAGTTATAAAGCCTTCCGGCAGAACCCTCAACGCTTAACTAGACAACATTACAACTTGTTTACTCCCTTTCGAGGGTGCAAAAGTACGAAAAGTTTTTAACTCACCAAGAAAATTTATAGAAGGTTTTATTTTTAGCTAATCTTAGCTCATTTTTCGATTATTATTTTGTTATCTTGGTAGTAGAGTACAACTGATGGGCAATGCCCAACCAAAGACACCCCCTATGATGAATGCAGTCGAACGTCAATCCGACACCGAGCCCATAATTGATTTAGAACTGGAACGGCAGGAAATCCTGAAACGCTACCGGCGATTACTACGGGCGGCCAAGCCAATGCTCAAAGGGGATGACGCTAAACTGATTAAAAAGGCGTTCAATACTTCAGCCGAGGCTCATAAAAACATGCGTCGCCGGTCGGGAGAGCCCTATATTTACCATCCGCTGGCCGTTGCACAGATTGCTGTTGAAGAAATTGGCTTAGGAACTACCAGTATCGTAGCTGCTCTTTTACATGATGTAGTTGAAGATACCGACACCACAATTGCCGATATTGATCGGGCCTTCGGGCCTAAAGTAGCCCGGATTATTGATGGTCTGACCAAGATTTCGGGTTATTTTGAATACGGTTCCTCACAGCAGGCCGAGAATTTCCGGAAGATGCTGCTAACACTATCAGATGATGTACGAGTCATTCTGATTAAGCTTGCCGACCGGCTTCACAATATGCGTACGCTGGAATCGATGCCCCGCGATAAGCAATTGAAAATTGCCTCCGAAACGATTTACATTTACGCGCCCCTAGCCCACCGGTTGGGTTTGTATTCGATTAAGTCGGAGCTGGAAGACCTGTATCTTAAACACGTTGAACCAGAGGCTTATAAGGACATCGCCAAGAAATTGCGCGAAACCCGACTCGCCCGCGACCGGTTTATTGGTCGATTTATCGAGCCAATCGAAAAAGATCTCGCCGAAACGGGCATTAAATATGTAATTAAAGGTCGACCAAAGTCCATCTACTCGATCTGGACGAAATTGAACAAATCGAAAAAGCCATTCGAGGAAATTTACGATTTGTTTGCCGTTCGCATTATTTTAGATGTTCCGCCCGATGAAGAGAAGGCCGCCTGCTGGCGAGCTTATTCCATCGTGACGGATCACTACAAACCGAATCCCGATCGGTTGAAAGACTGGATCAGCACCCCGCGTACGAATGGATATGAATCGCTTCATACAACCGTAATGAGTCGTTTAGGGCAGTGGGTAGAAGTTCAGATCCGTACTGAGCGGATGAATGAAATTGCAGAAAAAGGCTACGCGGCTCACTGGAAATACAAAGGGAACGATACGCAGACAGGCGCTGGTATAGAAGCCTGGATTAGCCAGGTTCGCGATATGATTGAGTCGGCGGGAAGTGGCGATAAAAAAGCAGCCATTGAGTTTGTTGATGATTTCAGAAGCAATCTGTATAGCGAAGAAGTCTTTGTCTTTACGCCCAAAGGCGATCTTCAGGTGTTACAACGTGGAGCAACCGCTCTCGATTTTGCTTTCGATATCCATACCCAGATTGGCGCACGGTGCATGGCGGCAAAAGTCAACAATACGCTTGTGCCCCTAAGTTACGTCCTGCAAAATGGAGATCAGGTGGAAGTCATTACGTCGAACCGGCAAAAACCTAACGAAGACTGGCTACGATTTGTCGTTACGTCGAAAGCGAAGACCAAGATTAAAGACTTAATCAAGGAAGAGAATAAGCGATACATAACCGATGGCCGCGAACTGGTCAACAAAAAATTGCGCTTACTTCGAATCGAAATGACCAATGAGGTGATCAACCAGCTACGGGCTTATTTTGGCTCGAAGACAACGGATGATTTCTTCTACCGGATTGGAAAAGGCCATATCGACGTTGGTGAACTCAAGAAATTCAAGTCAGATAAGGAAGCGAAAGAAAATCGCACGAATAAACTTAATACGGATGCGCTTCCGGATGCAAAGGCGTTTGTCAAAGAACTCAAAAAGATTCATGGCGAACGAGCCGATGCCGATATGCTCCTCATTGGTGAGGACATGGATAAAATCGACTATACGTTATCGAAGTGCTGCAATCCTATTTCGGGCGACGATGTTTTTGGGTTTGTCACCATCAATGAAGGCATTAAAATTCACCGGGTTACCTGCCCCAATGCCGTTGAATTGATGTCGAATCATGGTAACCGTATTATCAAGGCCAAATGGACATCCCAGAAAGAACTGGCATTTCTGGCTGGGCTTCGAATAACCGGTACCGATCGGGTAGGCTTGATTAATGATGTTACGCGGGTCATCAGTAACGAACTGCACATTAATATGCGCTCCGTAGCCATTGATTCGAAAGACGGCATTTTTGAAGGCAACATTCGACTCTACGTCCATGACACCAGCCACCTCGAAATCCTGATGCATAAACTAGAGCGCGTTCAGGGCGTATTTGAAGTGGTTCGATTCGACTCTTAATCCGTTTCAGGTTCAAGGTTTCATGTTCTATTCAGTAAACATGAAACCTTGAACCTGAAACTTACTTACCTTTGTACTTTCACCTAATCGGAACCGGATATGCCTGCGCCGACACAAACAAATTTAGAGGCTGCCCAGATGATTTTTCGGGCTTATCTCGAACGAAAGGGCCTAAGAAAAACGCCTGAACGTTTTGCCATTCTTGAAGAGATTTACAACCGGAAAGACCACTTCGATGTGGATGAGTTGTATATCTCCATGAAAAATAAGAAGTATCGGGTTAGCCGGGCAACGGTCTATAATACCTTAGACGTACTGGTTGATTGTGACTTAGTGACCAAGCATCAGTTTGGCCGAAATCTGGCACAATACGAGAAATCGTATGGTTACCGTCAGCATGACCACCTGATTTGTACCGACTGCCACAAAGTGATGGAATTCTGTGACCCCCGTGTTCAGAACATTCAGAATATGGTAGGGGACATGCTGAAATTCAACGTGATGCACCACTCATTGATCTTTTACGGCTCCTGTGCCCGCGATTTCTGCGAAAACAAGCAGGAAACTACAGACGAAACACAGAGTGTAGCAGTGACAATGGAAGAATAAATTGATTTACGATGTACTAGTTACGAAGTATGATTACTCACGCGTCAGTAAAAATCGTAACTCATACATCGTAATTTGTAACTCCTTATGCCGCTGGCTCAACTGAATATTTCTCGGATGCTGGCTCCCGATATCAACCACCCAATTATGGTTGATTTTGTGGTGCAACTCGATGCAATTAATCAACTCGCCGAACAAAGCAATGGGTTTATATGGCGATTAACAGGCGATGGGAACAACGCCACCAGCCTACGTCCGTTTGAGGATGACCGGATTATTGTCAATATGTTGGTTTGGGAATCAGCAGAAACGTTGCAGAACTTTGTTTTCAGAAGCATGCATATCGAGGTGATGAAAGGTCGCCGAAAGTGGTTTGAGAAACCAAATCAGATGATGACAGTACTGTGGTGGGTTCCGACTGGTCATGTGCCAACGGTTGAGGAAGCGAAAGAACGACTTGAGCATCTGAACGCGCATGGGCCAGGGCCAACGGCATTCACATTTCGGACGATATGGCCGAAGCCGGATGTAAATTTCACTCAGAGTAGAGAATCAGTATAACTATAACCGCATTTGCGGCTCATTCAGAATGATCGATGTTTTATTAGGCCTCCAGTGGGGCGACGAAGGAAAAGGTAAAATTGTGGACGTGCTTGCTCCTCAGTATCAGGTAGTAGCCCGCTTTCAGGGTGGCCCAAATGCTGGACACACACTCGAATTCAATGGCTTAAAGCACGTACTACACCAGATTCCGTCTGGTATTTTTCGCGACGATATTCTCAACATCATCGGCAATGGCGTAGTACTCGACCCGATTGTGTTTAAAAAAGAAATCGACGGACTGGCGAAGTATAACCTTTCCTTAACGCAGAATCTACAGATCTCCCGCAAAGCATCCATCATTATACCAACTCATCGCCTATTGGATGCAGCCTACGAACAGGCAAAAGGTGAGTCGAAAATTGGATCGACGCTCCGTGGTATTGGTCCAACATATCAGGATAAAGTTGCTCGACTGGGTCTGCGTGTTGGCGATGTTGAGTCACCCAGCTTTCGGGCGAAATACGACAAATTAGTTGCGATTCATAAAGTTATTCTGGAACAGAACAACTTCGATTACGCATCGGTACTACCTCAGGCCGAAGCCGAGTTCTTTGGCGCAGTGGAGTTCATGAAACAATTCCAACTGACTGACAGTGAATATGCGGTAAATGATGCGATACAAAGCGGCAAGAAAATCCTGGCAGAAGGTGCACAAGGTTCACTGCTCGACATCGACTTCGGCTCGTATCCATTCGTAACCTCTTCCAGTACAATGACTGCCGGGGCCTGTACAGGTCTGGGCGTTGCTCCCCGTCAGATTGGTGAAGTATACGGTATTTTCAAAGCCTACTGTACCCGGGTAGGTAGTGGTCCCTTCCCTACGGAACTCTCCGATGAAACGGGTGAGCGCATCCGGGCAGAAGGTCGCGAGTTTGGTGCTACAACGGGTCGTCCGCGCCGATGTGGCTGGCTCGACCTTCCTGCCCTGAAATATGCCATTATGATTAATGGTGTTACACAATTGGTCATGATGAAGGTCGATGTACTAAACATCTTCGACGAAATTAAGGTATGTACTCACTATCAGCTACCCGATGGCACTACGACAGAGCAGATGCCCTATGATTTATGCGATACGGCGGTAACACCCATCTATCAATCATTTAAAGGCTGGCAAGCTGATCTGACAAATATTCGATCATTCGATGAGGTACCTGCCGAACTAGCTACTTATGTTTATTTCCTGGAAGATACACTAGGTTTACCCATCAATTTTATCTCGACTAGTCCCGACCGTGAAGCCATTATTCATAGGCGAGCTGTAATTGCCTGATCATAAATTGTGCTTTACGAGAAACAGGCGTTTTCTTGAATTTTAAAGAACTATAAAAAGGACTTCCTTTCTTAGCTTTGGGCATCACCACAATCCCAAAGCCAGAAGGGAGGTCTTTTTATGTTTAAAGTAACCGCACTTATAGGTCACCGCTTTAAGATCAGTATGATCTTACATTCCTCCAACTTAGCTAGTTACTTGCTAGCAGCATTATAAGCAAAAATGACGAATTAATCCCATTTCAATACAACTCTCCAATTTAAGACTAGGAATTTAGTGGCTTATGTTATATTATGAAGATAAATAAATGAAACTATGTAAAATAGTAGTATATACCTTTTAATCAATAATTAACTTATTAATTAATAATCGACTTTATTTGCAAATAAATAAATGTCCTATTCGGCATTATTAAATAGTACAAAGGCACTTTTATACTTATTTCCTATTAAGATAAAGTTAGCTATTTAGAGTTTTCCTGGATTGGTATTGCATTTACCCGTTTAGGTTTCTAATACAACTAATCGTCATCTTGGCGATATAATAGGTTTCAGCCAATCTGGAGTAAATCCACTCAACGACTTTTCTGGATAGACAAGTTTCTACGAATCTGAATCGTGGAAACTATTCGATACTCAACGTGTCGCATTAGCCCTACGTTACTTCGTAGAAGTTCGATCAATGTAGGTCTATTTACAAACCTCAGGAAGATAAGTAGTATACCTCAGTCTTGGGTACCCATCATCTAAGTAGGGCGCCCAAAGACTGAAGATTAATGCACGAATCTAGCACCAATACGACATTATTAGTCCTGGCAGCAAGCCTTTAGCTGGGACGGTAACGCTGGTGGAGCTTTCAAAGAGAATTCAAATAATGCCTTCTATCATACACTTTTACACATTTATTCATGACCAAGTTCTCTCTAAAATGGGCAGCCCTAGTTGGGCTTTCGCTCTGCTTCCAAGCGCCGTCTCTGGCACAGAATACCAAAAAGCAAGAGCAAGTTAAAGCATCGCCAATTCTGAAGTCAGATAAGCCCGGAAACCTCAATTGTGGTACACTTGATATACCCGATGCACAACGCAAGGCTGTAGAAAGTGAGATGGCTTTTGCGCTGCAAATCAAACGAGCCCGAGGTGAAGCCATTAGCGGGATTACGTATGTACCTATACGTCCCCATATTTTGCGCCAAAGTGATGGCTCGGGTGGTTATAGCTTGAGTAGCATTAATAACATTATTGCTATAACTAACAGCTACCATATGCAAAACGGAAGCGGTATTCAATACTATTTTGCGGGTACCTCTTTTGATTATGTTGATAACACCACTTGGTACACCAATTACACTAGTAGTATCGAATCGAGTGTTGCCAGTGGTCATGATGTCTCCAATGCACTCAATCAGTACTATGTTAATCATTCGTCTGAGGGTTGGGGAGGCTATGCTTACTATCCTGCTAACGCCCAGTATTCAACCCGTTCTTTTATTCTGGTTGGTGCCCCAGAAACTGAGCTTGACTTGGCCCATCGGGTCGTTCCTCACGAACTAGGGCATACATTTAATTTGATTCACACTTTTGGCAATAATAATGGCTCTGGTACGACAAGTGAACTAGTTACTCGTGGTGCTGGTGCCAACTGTACGATAGCAGGCGATTTACTTTGCGATACACCTGCTGACCCATATGGTATGTCGGGAAATTCTACGATAAATATTAACGGATGTCCTACCTATAATGGTACCGCAGTAGATGCAACTGGAGTACCGTTCAATCCTTCCATTACCAATCTAATGTCTTATTACTTCCCCTGTATACATGATTTCACCGCAGGGCAGTACGATCGCATGCAGGGCGGATTAGCACTTCGTCAGAGCCATACCGCTTATTCATTAACTTACCCATCTACAAACGTTCCTGTTGCCAGTAATTTAGCTGCCAGCTTTAATTCCTCCACAAATACCGTCAGTCTGACCTGGCAGGATAATGCGTCCAATGAGATGGGTTATTTCATTGAACGTTCTACTTTACCAACAACGGGTTTTGTTCCCATTGGCGGAGTTGGGCCTAATGTTACAACATTTGCAGATACAAAAGCAGGAGCTACTACTACTTACTATTACCGGGTCAAACCGTCAAACAGCAGCAGTAATATCAGTTCAATAATCTCTATTACTACCCCGACATTTACCTGCCATCCAACCTTCTCTACGGGATGTAGTGATAATGATGGATTGAATAAATTAGTCCTTAACGGAGTCACTCTTAGCGACAATTCAGGTTGTTCGCCAAATGGCTATGGTGCTTTCACTGGCACTACGACTGTAGCTGCTGGCCAGACCTATTCCTTCACCGGTAACCTACTAAGTACCCAATGGACCGAAGGAGTTGCTATCTGGCTTGATGCGAATCGAAATGGATCTTATGAAGCTACCGAACGAGTTTTCTATACCCCTTCTTATGTTGCAGGATCATTTTCAGGTAGTATTACTATCCCCAATATTGCTTCAGGGCCACTACCAATGCGTGTCATTGTATCATACAAGAATGTTCCAGATAACCCTTGCGGAACTTATAACTATGGCGAAGCAGAAGATTACTCATTGACAGTTGATGGGGGATCCTGCACCGTGGCTATCAGTGGTACTACCGTACTGAGTTGTAGCCAGCCCACTCTGACCCTCACCGCCAGTACCACCGCCCCCTCCCCCACCTACAAGTGGAGTACCGGGGCCACCACCGCTGCCCTGAGTGTCACCACCGCAGGCACCTACTCAGTGACCATGACGTCGGGCACCTGTAAAGCCACCGCGTCCAAGACGGTTACCGGCAGTGGCGTAGCCCCCACCGTGGCCATCAGTGGCACTACCGTACTCAGCTGTAGCCAGCCCACTCTGACCCTCACGGCCAGTACCACCGCCCCCTCACCCACCTACAAGTGGAGTACTGGGGCCACCACCGCTGCCCTGAGTGTCACCACCGCAGGCACCTACTCGGTGACCATGACGTCGGGAGGATGCAAGACCACGGCGGCTAAAACTATTACCGGCAGTGGCGTAGCCCCCACCGTGGCTATCAGTGGCACTACCGTACTCAGTTGTAGCCAGCCCAGTCTGACCCTCACCGCCAGCACCACCGCCCCTGCACCCACCTACAAGTGGAGTACTGGGGCCACCACCGCTGCCCTAACGGTCACCACCGCGGGCACCTACTCAGTGACTATGACGTCGGGCACCTGTAAAGCCATAGCGTCCAAGACGGTTACCGGCAGTGGCGTAGCCCCCACTGTGGCCATCAGTGGCACTACCGTACTCAGCTGTAGCCAGCCCA
>NZ_WPIN01000003.1 GCF_009754945.1 Spirosoma arboris | reverse complement strand
GACGACGAGACTTATGCTGCAAGGAGGATCGACGGAACTGAATAACCGAGCAGGCACGACGGGCCGAAACGCGATAGTTTTCCATTAAACTTGAGGCCAGTTTTCTTCGCTGAACTGGCCCGCTCGGGCGGCCCCGTTAAAGCTTTTTTTTGAGCACATCCTGAAGCATTTGTTTGTCCAAGCTCAGGTCGGCCACTAGCTGTTTCAACTGACGGTTTTCTTCCGCTCCGGCGGCCCGGTTCCAACTGGCGTAATCGGTGCAGTTCGGCAACACCCAATCCGCCATACTTCTTCTTCCAATTGTAAAAGGTAGCCTCGCTAATGCCCATTTTGCGACATACTTCGGCTACGGCTACTCCAGTCTCAGATTGTTTGAGAGCAAAGACGATTTGCGCTTCGGTGAACTTCGTTTTCTTCATGACGATTTGTTTGATTTAAGTTAATCCAAATCGCCCGATTTTCTCTACTTTATACTGGAACGCTTTTCTGGGGGGAGGTCAGTTGTTTAACTGCCCCTGATTAGCCCTCACTTATTGGTGGTAAGGTGGTAAAGTACATATAGGGGGCTTACCTTTACCACCTTGAAAATCGAGCATTTTTAGTCCTTACAGTTATGGTGTCGGCTTCGTGATCATACTCTTAAGCCGCCAGCCGTGTTGGTCGCCCCATTTCCATTTAGCTACATAAGTCCCTTTTGCGTTTATCGTATCTTTCCTGGTCAGCAAAGCTGTCTGCTTAAAACTACCGGTCTGCGTAGCTGAATCACCCACGATAGCAATTGAGGTAGTTTGCGAGGACATAGCCAACACCTTCACATCTTTGAACGTGGCTAAAAAACGCCGAATTGAATCCTGCCCATGCGCTATGTTTCCAAGATTGCCATCAGTCGTGTAGAGCAGTGCCATCGAGTCCAGTTGCATCGATTTGATAAACCGGTCGTATTTATTCATGGCAGCCTCAATCTCATCGTTAGAATGAGAGTGCTGACAGCTAGCCAACACTAGGAAGGCAGAGACGATAAGAATCCACCCTAAAGAACGCCTCATAGTATTATAGTAGGGTTTAGATTAGACTGATTTATCAAGCAACCGAAAGCAACTATAGTACTTGTTTCAACCAATGATTCAACCGAAAACTAAAAAAGCACTTACCGTTGATTGTAAGTGCTTGATTGTTAATTATCTGTGTGACCATGGGGAGATTCGAACTCCCAAGCCTTGCAGCACCACCCCCTCAAGATGGCGTGTCTACCAATTTCACCACATGGCCAATTCTGTAATGAGGTGCAAAGATAAGAGTCTTGTCATCTTTTGCCAAACAGATGCCCGAAACTTTTCCTTTTTTAGGCAAATGTGGCCCATAAATGGCTAAAATTTCGTACTTTTATCTGTCAAAATCACGTTTAAAAGTACAATTTGTATGGCACTGGAATTAGTCGGAAAGCTTATAAAAGTTCTGCCTGAAGTATCGGGGCAAAGCCAAAAAGGCCCTTGGAGTAAGCAGGAATTTGTTATTGAAACACTGGATGCATCATACCCTAAAAAAGTTTGTCTAACGGCTTGGGGCGATAAAGTTGCCGATCTCAAACAGTACGCTATGGGTGATACACTCAAGGCTACATTCAGTGCTGAGTCGCGTGAATACAATGAGCGTTGGTATACTGAGTTGCGGGCTTTCCGTATTGAGTTAGCTGAAGGAGATAGCGGTTCGGCGCCGGCTCGTCCAGCTACTACACAACAACCTCAGTCGCGGCCAGCTCCGCAAAATCAACCAGCTGCTATGTCGTTCAATGCAGCCTTTGATGAAGAAAGTAACGATTTGCCGTTTTAATAGCTAGCATAAAAAAAGCCGCTCATGAGCGGCTTTTTTGTGATTCGGCTGGGATTCGAACCCAGGACCCATACATTAAAAGTGTATTGCTCTACCAGCTGAGCTACCAAATCGGTTGAACTTTGATCCTCCTTAAGAGGGGCTGTCCGTAATTGTGGTGCAAAATTATGGCCTTATTTCGTTCGTTGCAAGACATTCGTCTTAAAATAAGTCTATTTTTTTATTTTTGGACAGTTTGGGCGTCAGCACAGACTGTCTCATCTGACTCGCTCCGGCGAGCTGATTCACTGTTTGCCGCTGGCGATCAGACAAATGCAGCGCGCTTATATGAAATGGCATTGGCCGAGGGGCATACGGCTACAGATCCAATGTTGCTGAAGTTAGCCAGTGCATACGAACAGCAAAATGATGTGCCGAAGCTATTATATTATCTGGACGTTTATTTCGACAGACATCCGGATGATGCTGTATTGCGCCGAATGAGCGACATTGCCAGGGCGAATAACCTGAGTGGATATGAAACCGATGATCTAAATTATTTTTACCTATTCTACCGTAAATACGGTATTTATTTTCTGCTCTTTCTCCTTATTCCGGCAGGCTATGTATTTAGTGTACTAATGCTTAAAGTCCTAAAAAAAGAGGCTATTCCAGGGCGGCAGAAATGGATTATCTTCGTCTACCTGCTCTTATTATTGATCTTCACAAACTTACCCGAAGGTGTACAATCGGGCATTACCAGTCATAATCGCGTGCTGTTACGGACCGATCCGTCGGCAGCGGCTCCTGTTGTCGAAGTGATAGGAAGAGGCCACAAAGTCAATATTCTGGGGACGAAAGACATCTACCTTCGTGTACTATGGCACAACGAACTATACTTCATCCGACGGGATAATGTGTGGATAATTTAATAAGTGACTGATGGAATGAGTGAGTAAAACTTGCAGCAGCTATTCACTCATTTCTTCAATGGAGAATCCTTCTCCTTGGCTAATGTGTTGTAAACCAGTTTGTCCATTAAGCCAGGAAGCCATTTATTCATAAAGACAGTGAATTTTCCCTGACCTGTCAGAATAAGTTCGCGTTTCCGATTTTTTACGGCCTTGAGTATATGATCGGCACATTCTTCTGCACTCATCATACTGCTTTCATCACGCATGGTTTCGCCTTTTGCCTGACCATGTGCATCAAGGGCCGAAACCCGGATGTTTGAGGCCGTAAACCCAGGACAAGCAGTCAGGACGTGAACGCCTGTATGCAGCAATTCGGTCCGAACTGCTTCCAGAAACCCGTTCATCGCAAACTTGGAGGCTGAATAACCGCATCGCACTGGCAAGCCTCTGTAGCCGGCTATTGACGAAATGCCAACGATAGACCCTTTTGCCTGCTGGATGTAAGGCAGGGCGTAGCGGGTGGCATAAACCGTTCCCATGAAATTGATATCCATTACTTTCTGGATAACAACAGGATCGGTATCAATCAGCATAGAACGCATGCTGATACCTGCATTATTGATGAGTATATCTAACCGACCGAAATGCGTAATGGTCTGTTCGATGAGCTGTTTAACATCGGCTTCAATACTTACGTCGGCTATAAGCGAAAGACAGGTAATGCCAGCCTGACGAAGTTCGTCGCTAACAATCTGAAGAGCATCGGCTTTGCGACCACATATAACAATGTTGGCTCCTTCGCGCCCAAATGCAAACGCTAACGCCCGACCAATGCCCGATGAAGCACCGGTAATAAGTACAATTTTATCTTTCATAGAGAAAGACAAAGGTAAGAGATTCGTGGAGTAAGTGGAATGAGTAAAGAGAGTGAAATTGGAGAAGTAAGTACGGTAGTTATAGGATTTCTAGATCTATTTCACTCACTCCACAACTCCACATACTGCACCAATCACCGAAGCAGCGTTACCGTTCCTTTAAAGGTTCGTTTGGTTGTGAGCAAGAGATAATAGTAAGTGCCAACGGGCGAATCATTACCATACCACCGGAATTTTGGATCGGTGGATGTAAAGATTGTGGCTCCCCAGCGATTCGTAATGTCAACGCGTTTGAACTGTTCATCACACGAGTTCTCAGGCATGTCTTTTACGGCGAAGTAATCGTTAACACCGTCGCCATTTGGGGTAAATACGTTCGGCACCTTAATGTCGGAATTTACCGATGGATTTTTGACATGAAAGGTAACTGTGGTTACATCGGTATGGTTTGGCTGACAGGAGTGGTCATCAACTACAAAATCCACAATGAACGTAGCGTCTGCTTTGCCAGCCATTAACTCACAGGTGGGTTTCCAGCTAAACGCCGATTGTAGCGTGGGCAACCCAGATTTGTCAGTGAAATTCATGCCCGCTGCTTTCACGTCGAAGCCCCGCCCTGTCCCCGTTAATCGGATAGTGTCCCGGTCAGGATCGTTGCCAAGCACATCGAACTGTGTGCGGCCAATTGAGTCGGAGGGGCTAACAATTAGCTCGACGACCGGCTGAGTCAGTGTTGTTCGTACACTCGGTGGCTGGCTCGGTAGACCTATAGCTGCGAGCCTTACAGTAACCGTATCCTGCAGATTCTGATTGCAGCGGGTGTCTGTTACAATAAAATCCACTATGTACTCTGACTGCATGGCCTGGGCGCAGGTGGGTTTCCATAAAAAAGGCTGAGAGACCTTACCTAAACCCGAAGCCGAGCCGAATGTCATGCCAGCCTGTGACAGAGCAAATCCTCGTCCAACGGCCTGAATCGTGATATTATCGTTGTCGGTGTCGTTGCCAAATGCTGTAAACGTAAGCGACGAACCAACTGTAACTTTGCCCTGCCCGTTTGAAAGATCGGTACTGGCTACAGGTTTATGATTAAGTGTGGGAATGATATTTAAGCGAATACTGATGGTATCGCTAAGTCCCTGTGGACAGCCGTCGTCTGTGGCCCGAAGAATCAATGTAAAAGGCTTTCCATCAGCCCCAACACATCGTCCGAAACAGAATTTAGCTTGCAGCGTATCGCTACTCGTGTGGGTTAACAGGACGTTGGGCGAGAGGGTCAAATTAGGTAAAGACCCACTCATGTTTGTAATGAAAATACGTTGGTTAGGGTCGATGTCCGTTATGTATAAATTCAGGCAGTTTGTGTCTTGCTCTGCAATGGTAACCACGCTTCCCTGTTTGTAAAAGGCTTTCTGACCATCAGGCCGGAACAGAAGCGTAGGCGGATTATTTTTCGGGCAGTCTACAACCAATACCTGAAAATCACGCCGGACGACACCAATTAATTTTTTGTTTCGGTACTCACCAACTTCAACTGAGAAGACAAAAAGCCCCGCACGGTCTGGCGTCACACTGAGCAACCCCGTTCGTGAATCGACGCGGAGAGGAGCAGTGCCTGGAATCTCATTGGCGGTCGAAATACCGTTACTCCATTGAACCGTCGTATAAGGGCCTGAGTAGAATACAGGCGGTGTATTCTGATTGAGCGCGCCTGGATCGGGTACAACCGCTGTGCTATACCCGTTGTAAGGTGTTACTAATGTATAGGTCAAACTATCACCATCAGCATCTTTAGCGCTAAAGTCAAGGGTAAAGGGTTGGCCAATACAGGCATAGTCACCTTTGGGAACAGTAAATACCGGCGACGAATTCGTGACGGAAACCTGCCCATTCGTCACCGCTGGGAATTCAAGGTAGAATACGGAACCGGCCGCACCCGGATTATTAATATTGACGATGGTCCCGTTTCGGCAGCACCGCTCCCAGGACATATAATAACCGCCTGAATCGTTGAAAATGTTGGGGTCAAGTGTCAGATCGGTGCTATATCGAATCAGTATGGTACTCAGATTGGCGACCGCGCAGAGAGGCCTTGTGTAGGGTACTTGATCACCGCTAATACGGGTAAGCGCTACATAGCCAATAAATTTGTTTGTGCGTTTCGCAAAAACGCCAACAGTAACGACAGCATCATTGGCGCTGGGATTTCCGTTGACGGCATCGAAGTAAAGGTTTAGGTTAATTCGATGACTATAAAAGCTTTGCGCACCCAGATAACGTAATTCCAATTCACCCCCAACAATATGGGTTGCCTGGGCGAAGTGGCTCATAACCAGTAGCAGACCGGTTACAAGTAAGAATTTCCATAACGTTTGGTACAAGTTCGACATACGTAGAATCGATTCGATATTGAGACCGTCCCAAAACGGCTGCTTAAATTAGCAGTTTTTTAGGACTAATTTATGCGTAGGAAGACTCATAAAACCCCCGAACGGTTGGCAGGCGTCCGAATTGATGCTGTGGCTGCCGAGGGAAAATGCATTGTTCGCACCGATGAGGGCGTGATTTTTGTTGAAAACCCGACCGGTGGTCCGGGTGTGGCCCCCGGCGATGTTGTAGATCTGCGCATCACTAATACAAAAAAGCAATACCGAGAGGCTGTTGCCGAACGTGTTCATGAATGGTCGCCGGTACGCGTTGACCCATTTTGCGAACATTTCGGCACCTGTGGAGGCTGCAAGTGGCAACATATACAATATAGTGAGCAGTTGGGTTTTAAACACCAGCAGGTTGTCGACCATCTGACGCGCATCGGAAAAGTCGCCTTGCCCGCTATTCTGCCTATTCTGCCTGCGCACCCTACGCAGTACTACCGTAATAAGCTTGAGTTTACCTGCGCCGAGGGTCGCTGGCTGACGCAGAGCGAAGTGAGCACGCAACATAAAATTGATCAGCGAGCGATTGGTTTTCACGTTCCTGGTCGGTTCGATAAAGTGCTGCCAATTCATCATTGTTACCTCCAGCCTGATCCATCCAATGCCATTCGACAAGCTGTGAATGAGTACGTTTTTCAGCACGATATGACGTTGTATAATCTGAAGGCGCATACCGGTTATCTACGGACGCTCATTATCCGCACTGCCGATACTACGCAGCAGGTAATGGTAACGTTGCAGGTTGCTCAGGATAACCCTGATTGGCTAAATGGTCTGCTTGGTCACTTGCAGGCTACCTTTCCACAGATTACGTCGCTAAACTACATTCTGAACACGAAGAAAAACGATAGTTATCAGGATCAGGAGGTGATTAATTGGGCGGGGAAATCTTATATCGAAGAACAAATGGATGAAGCCGATGGGCCGCCCCTCACGTTTCGTATTGGCCCCAAGTCGTTCTACCAGACCAACGCCCAGCAAGCTCATAATCTCTACAAAATCACCCGTGACTGGGCTGGACTAACGGGTCAGGAACGAGTGTATGACCTATATACAGGCACGGGTACGATTGCCCTTTTTGTGGCTCGTCGGGCGAAAGAAGTAATTGGTGTGGAGTACGTTGAAGCATCGGTAGCCGATGCCCGTGTCAACGCCCAAGTGAACGGGATTACGAACGCGACCTTCGTCGCCGGCGATATGCGCGACATTCTGACCGACAGCTTTTTCGATCAGCATGGTCGGCCGGAAGTGGTCATTACCGATCCACCTCGCGCGGGGATGGATGAGGCTGTAACCCGCCAGCTACTCAAAGCCGCTCCTGATCGAATTGTCTATGTGAGTTGCAATACGGCCACCCAAGCCCGCGACCTGGGAATTCTGGACGAAGGCTATTCGGTAATGAATGTGCAACCCGTAGATATGTTCCCCCATACACATCACGTAGAGAATGTAGTTCTTTTGAAAAAAAGAGGGTAGATAAGTTAATAAGTTGTAAGTCGATAAGTTGTAAGTGGCTGGCACGGAAGTAATTCACTTACAACTTATCGACTTACAACTTACCAACTCCCTTAAAAATCCAGATACGGAGCAATCTTCTCAATGGTTTTGGCATCAAGAATCCGGATGGGCTTAAGCGACTCCGCTGAAGTATAGGCGCCGTGCTGCTCGCGGTAGTTGACAATTAGTTGCGCCTGCCGACGTGATAAAAATGGATGTCGATCCAGTTCATCGGCAGTAGCTGTGTTGATTGGAATCTTCCGAACAGTCGACCGAATTTTGCCGAATTTCTCCAGTTCATCCAGCGCCAGAGAATCCAGCCCATAAATGTCGCGGAACTGCTCTGTCGAAACGAAGCCGCCAAGTGCGTCGCGAAATTTCACGATGCGGCCTGCTAGAGTAGCGCCAATGCCTTTTAGGGCAATTAATTGAGCTGTATCGGCGGTGTTAATGTCGAAAGGCTGTAGAACCGGTTTGGCTGGCCTTTCAGGAAAAGCTGGTCGTTCTGTATAGGCTGGCCGTTCGGTTGGTTTATAGGGCTCGGTGCCGGTATTTCTAAACTGCTCGTTGCCTGAGCGGTCTGAATGAGTCGATTCTTTTAACGTAATGTATGGTTCTAGCCGGTCGTAGAGATCGGGAGGAAAGTCATAAATACGTAGTAAATCTTCTTTTTTTCGAAACTGTCCGCCTTTGGTTCGGTATTTATCGATTCGGTCGGCTAGCCAGCGAGGTAGACCCAACTGCTGCCATCCGGCTACACTAACAGTATTCGGATCGAAGGGGAACAGTTTAGGTTCACTGAAGTGCTCAGCCGTGGTTTTGTCTTTATCAGCACGACTACCGAACTGAGGCTGTTTGGCTTCCTCCGCCTGCATGAGCGCGACCAGACTATCGAGTTTACGTTGATCGGCAAGGGAAGTATCGACGGGTTTTTGATCGGTTACATACCGATACAAAAAGGGAATAAGCAGGCAGAATGATGTTAGAAAAAGCAGGACGATAAAGCCTCTAGCCTCCTTATGAGAAAATCCAAAGTAATCACGAACAAGCGATTGGAAGCGTTTAAGCATGAACAGTAAGTAGTTGCAGGTGGGTATGTAACTGCCGCAAACTAAACTGTAAAATTATTCTATGCAACCTTTGTGGTGCATTTAGTCTACAAATGCTTTTTTAGGATTAGCAAAACGTGTTTGCCACCAGTGATAAACATAAACAGCTAACATGGCTGATAAGACGCCAACACCAATGCCCGCCAGTACATCGAGAGGGTAGTGGGCCGCTACATAAATCCGACTGTATGATACAAGGGTTGCCCACAGAAACCCCCATTTTAGCCAGGGATATTGTTTGCCAAGTAGTAGCCATACACTGGTTGCCAGCGCAAATGTGGTTGCCGCGTGCGATGACGCAAAGCCGTACTGACCCCCACATTCCATAACCGGATGAATTAGCTTTTGCAACGCAAGTTCGTGACAGGGCCTGAGTCGATGGGTAAGTGGTTTTAATACCGACGAGGCCGCCTGGTCTCCCATGGCGACAGCAGCAATAATTGTGAGTAAGAACTCGATAGCTTGTTTTCTATATCGATAGATCAGCCAGCCAATGAGCAACGCATAAAGGGGGAACCAGCTATTGCGCTCGGTGATCCAGATCATAACTGGATCAAGCCAGGGCGTGTAATGGCTGTTTAGCCAAAGGAAAAGATCAGTATCGAGTCGGTTAAGGGTTTCAATCATAATTACAGTACCAGAAACTGATTCAGGTAATTCCGTGCGGTCAGAATGGCTGTCTGAACATCATCGGGATGGCTTTCATATGCTTTATCTTCGACTTCAATACAGACTGGTCCTCGATAACGAACGTCGGTCAGAGCTGCGAAAAAATCACGCCAGCGTACATCGCCAAGGCCAGGGAGCTTGGGCGAGTGATATTCCAGTGGATTGGCCATAATGCCTACCCGATTTAGTTTATCGCGGTACAGTTTTACGTCTTTCAGGTGAATGTGATGCAGTCGGTCGCGATAGTCGTAAATAGGCTTGACCTCGTCCATCATTTGCCAGATCAGGTGGCTGGGATCGTAATTTAGACCCAGCGCCCGTGAGGGAATAATTTCGAACAGGCGATCCCATATGGCGGGAGTAGTTGCCAGGTTTTTACCGCCCGGCCATTCATCGTCCGTAAACCACATTGGGCAGTTTTCGATACCAATTTTTACATTACACTCCTCAGCTACTTTCACAATCGCAGGCCAGTGTTCGGCATACAATTTCAGGTTATCGCCAACACTCAATGACGGATTTCGACCAATGAACGTATTAACGACCGGAACGCCCAGTTGGGCAGCAGCCCGAATAATTTTCTTGATATGCTCACGATAAAATTCCGCCTGTTCCGGATTGGGATCGAGTGGATTGGGGTAGTACCCTAAGCCCGAAATTGACACGTTGTAGAGTTTGGTCAGCGTGTGAATCTGCTCTACGTTTAAATTATCGACATCTACATGAGTTACACCTGCATACCTACGCGCATCGGCATTGCCAGATGGCCAGCACATTAATTCGACACATTTGAAATTATGTTCTGACGCAAATTGTAACACACCATTCAAGTCATAATCGGCCAGGATAGCCGAAACAAAGCCGAGGTTAAGCATAAAGAAAGCAATGTTGTTAGGGAGCGCAAAATAAATAAAATTACGGTAGACGTAGAATGGATACCTTGTCCATTCTATAGTTCCAGAAGCCAGTTTTCCAGATAATCGGCCAGATCCGATCTGGTCGGGCTGATACCTTTTTGGATATAGGCTCCCGAGCTCGCCATTCCCAGTAGTAGACAATCTGCTAAAGGATAACCTGTTAGCAAGCCCCAACAGAAGCCAGCGTTGAGATTGTCTCCCCCGCCAGTAAGTACTTTAGGGTGGGGAACTAACCGACCAGCTACCTGACAAATTCCCTCGCTAGTAGCCACTAATGAACAATCGGTTGGGTGAATCAGAACAGTAGGGATGCCAGTATGCTGGTGAATGTAAGCTGCGATTATGGCCAGATCAGGGGTTTGTGAAAGCCGGATCGTATCGGCAGGGCTGTGTCCAGATAGGGCCAGATAGATACGACGGGCTTCGTTTTCATTCATGCCCAGTGTAACCGAACCGAAAGGGATATAGCGGGCTACAATATCTAAAGCTTCGCGAATATCTTTGGCCGACCGTTTGGTTGGATCGCAAAGATCGAAAAAGAAAAGGGGTGGATTATCGGTTGGCGTTGTCTGAACAATCTGCGTTAAATAGCCCTCCCATAAATCATTGCCATGAGGCAGATTAGCCCAATCGACAAACGCCAGTAATTGACTTTGGGCGTATTGTTGTCGCAAAGTGTCAATTCCAATTGTATGCGCCAGATAGGACCAACGTAATCGCTCAAAAACGGATACTTCGGATAAAATCACTTTGCCATCACCAAACTCCAGTGCGTTCGATTCGGCAGGTGGCCCTAGCGACACCCGTTCGCAATGGGGATGCATTTGTTCGAAAATTGGGTCCGATAACGTGCCAACGCACCAATTCGTTATGCCCAGCGATGCCAGCGCGTGAGCCATAATTGGTGCGTTGCCCCCAATTTTAGTCGCTTCTGTAACGAGTTCAATCTGGCCGCTTTTGCCCGAAAGGCTGTGAATCAGTGCTGCTAGTTCACTGATGCCCCCCATGTATTGATTCCCCAATGCGCTTTTCGATTCGACGACTTTCTGAATCTTGTCCACATATCCGTCGAAACCAACAAAGGCATGGAAGTCGGTTATGGGTTGGGCTGCCCGGAGCCGATCAATGAGGGATTGGAAATTTGGTAAAGGCATAGGAAAAAAGGGAGGGAACACCTATTAATATCCTTTCGCTTCAGCAACAGGGGCCAGAGGTGTATCGGCGTCGACGGCGCCAAACCGCCGATAAGCATCTTCCATAATGGTCGCCGTAGCCGAGGCTCCCAGCCGAGAAACACCCATTTCCTTAACCTTCAGCAATCCATCGAGCGTGCGGACTCCTCCAGCGGCTTTTACCCGAACGTTCGGTCCAACGTGATCGAGCATTAGGCGAAGATCGTGCTCGGTTGCCCCTTCGTAGCTGTATTTGCCATCGCTACCTTTCACAAAGCCGTATCCAGTAGACGTTTTGACAAATTCAGCACCAACCTCAGTGCAAATTTCACATAGCTTGATCTTGTGGGCATCATTGGGCAGAAAGTCATTTTCGAAAATCACTTTCAGAATGGCTCCATGTACCTGGCAAATTTTATGAACCACTCCGATTTCATCTGTTACATACTCCCAGTCTTCCCCCAGGACTTTGCCAATGTTGACGACCATGTCAATTTCAACAGCCCCATCCTGGCAAGCCTGCTCGGTTTCGGCGACTTTAATACTCGTTGTACTATTGCCATGTGGAAAGCCAATAACCGTTCCGACCAGCACATCGGAGCCAGCGAGTAATTCGGCGGCCATGCGGACGGCATAAGGTTTAATGCAGACTGAGGCCACATCGTATTTTAGAGCCAGCTCGCAGCCCTCGCGTAGCTCAGCATCAGTCATGGTCGGATGGAGCAGCGAGTGGTCAATCATTTTGGCAATTTCGCAGATAAGGGTTGTGTTCATAAATCAATGAGTGATTTAGGGGTAAATGTTTGAGTGATTGAGAAAATTCTTCCTGGGCTAAAGGCCGCCACTAATGGCGTAATGGTCGGTGAAGCAAAACAGTCGGCTATATACATTCAGGTTAGGTCGATTCGTCAGATAACGACGTTCGATGTAGAGCAGAGGAGTGTTTTTTGTACAACCAAATAGGTGAGCCTGCTCGATGGTGGCCTTTACAGCCCGTAATCGTTGTTCCATATTCCGAATGTCGAGTTGATATCGATTACTCAGCGTCCGAAACAGCGAACCGTCAAGCAACCCATCTGCCTGAAGCGAATCCAGACCAATGTCTGGCACAAATGTGTGTTCGAGCATGATAGGGTTGTTATCGGCATAACGTAGCCGATGTAGAAACAGACAATCCAGATTCCGTTCTGTATCGGTAAGGTTGTAGAAAAAATCGGTGGGCCAGGACATCAGTGTGAGTGGTGCCAAAAACTCCGTTCGCACTACGTGGTTATTACCCACTACCTCCGAAAACCCCTGAAACGACAATAATCCCAGCGCCTGTCGCTCCGACCGAACGATGCTACCCTTCCCATGCCGTCGTTCAATGAATCCCTCTCGTACCAACTCCGTCAGCGCCTGGCGAACAGTCATTCGGGTAGTTTGAAATGTCACCGATAATTCATTTTCGGATGGCAACAAACTCCCTTTGGGATAAATCCCCTCTACAAGCTGGCGCTTAAGAGATTCATAAATAAGCTGGTATTGGCGGGGTTTGGTAACCATATGCCAAAGGTAGGAAGTGATACTTGTATAGACAAGTTAGCGAGAGATGAAAAAAAACAGGCTGATGAAAAAGCGATTTTTCATCAGCCTGTTTTTTTCTAGAGTGATAGTAAAACTGGTCTTAAGGTATGACCAGCCCTCCTCGCACGGCGCACATGGCCAGTCCAACACGAGTTTTTACCTGAAAGCGTTCAAACAACGCTTCCCGGTAACCATCCACGGTGCGCGGGCTAACGCACATTTGATCCGCGATTTGGACGTAGGTTAATTCGGAGCAGGCCAGTTGAAGGAAATGATGTTCACGAGGTTTCAACTGAACGGAGTTCAGGTTACGGAGAGTGATTAGGTTGGTCATCTTATGGCGTGAGGTATTAATTAACTATTTAGTTAGCTAACTGCTTGAAAGTAAGCAAACTCGGAGCCATATTCCAAATCAAATGAGTTAACGGTAGTTTTTTATATACCGTTAACTAAATCCTAACTCTACCTACTAAAACCTACCCTAAAGGACCAGGTGAATTTGATAAGGGACGAGCAATTCCATTTGCGCTCTATTGCATTGCCACTATACGACTTGTCTGCTGAATGGGAGCTGTTTTTAACGTAACTTCTTTAACAATGCTTCCCTCGCTTGATCTTACTTCGATTTCATACTGTCCGTCGGCCAATTCATTTACATCCAATTTTACAGCATATCGCAGTTCGTTTTTGCTGATGTTCTGCCGAAATAGAACTTCATGGCTTTTGTTGCGAAGCATCACAACAACGGGTAATTCTGTATTTTTTTGTACGGCAACCCGGATTTGATTGTTGGTTGTGACGAACGCACTGGCATCAAATGATAAAGCCTTAGGCGTAGTAGGATTAGTTAACGTAGAGGCACTCATAAGAACGGTGGCTGCTACTTTGCTCATTAGTGAAAACATGGCTGTATTAAGTTTAGTGTTTTGAAAAATGGTTGTTTACTGTTCATTCAACATGATCCAAAGGCCGTGCCAAGTAGATAAATTATTGATTATCAATAACTTGATAACTTGAGGTTGACTCAATGATGTCCGTAACTGGACAGCCTTCGTTCACTTGCGGACAAAAGTAGGGTGTATAAGTTGAAGGCTAAATACACTTAATCTGGGTTGTAGAAATCAGTCTATGAACCGTAAGAAAACCGTAACAGAGTGTATTGATGATTACGATTTAGGTGAATGGTCAATAGTAAAGTTTGGTCCATTGATCCTTACTCAATCGCAGAGCCTTAATTGGCTAATAGGTGCTTAACTTATGAGGTAGACGGAGTAATTTTGTTTTACCCAATTCATTAAAACAGTCGTCAGATTCTAAAATCAATTATGTCAATACCTACTCAAGCCTTGCGAGTACTCGTTGTCGGATGCGGCAATATGGGCGCATCGCACGCCATCGCTTACAAAACAATCGGCGGATTCGAAATTTGTGGCATCGTTTCTACCGGCAATAGCAAAGTTGTTCTGAATGAACGTCTGGGTGGCGGTTATACTTTATATGACGACTACACAACGGCCCTAAAAGCAACCCAGCCCGATGCGGTTTGTATTTCAACATACCCTGATACCCATGAATCCTTTGCCGTTCAGGCTTTTGAACAGGGCTGCCATGTATTCATGGAAAAACCTATTGCCGATACCGTTGAGGGAGCGAAGCGCGTTATGGCCGCTGCCGAGAAAGCTGGAAAAAAGCTGGTCGTAGGTTATATTTTACGGCATCATCCTTCCTGGGAAAAGTTTGTTGAAGTAGCACAGGGATTGGGCAAGCCGCTGGTTATGCGGATGAATCTCAATCAGCAAAGCCACGGCACTATGTGGACTGTTCATCGGAATTTGATGAAAAGCCTGAGCCCGATTGTCGACTGTGGCGTACATTATATTGACGTGATGTGCCAGATGACTCGCTCTAAACCGTTGCAAGTCAACGCGATTGGTGCGCGCCTTACGAACGATATTCCGGCTGGCAATTATAACTATGGCCAGTTACAGATCCGATTCGAAGATGGCTCGGTAGGTTGGTACGAAGCTGGCTGGGGACCAATGATGAGTGAAACGGCGTTCTTTGTAAAAGATGTGATCGGGCCAGATGGTTGTGTATCTATTGTGGCAAAAAATGCGGGTTCTTCCGGAAAGTCGGATAATGTAGATTCCCATACAAAAACGGAATCACTACGGGTTCATAAGGCTGCGCTTGATGCCAATGATCAGTTTGTTGAGACAGATACCTGGATCGACATGCAGGATGAACCCGATCACCAGGAACTATGCAATCGTGAGCAACGCTATTTTTTGAAGGCTATCCAGGAAGACCTTGATTTAACCGATCATATGCAGGATGCGGTCAACAGTCTGCAAATTGCCTTTGCTTGCGATGAGTCAGTTCGAACAGGGCAGCCGGTGATGTTATAAATTGTTGAAACGAAAAAGGCGTGCCACGACTTAGAGCCGTGGCACGCCTTTTTCGTTTCAACAATTTACACGTATCGTTCCGAAATGTGCCATGCCCGTTCGGTTGTTTCAACCAGCAGGGGATGGCGTGGTTGGCTGAGGGCCGTTTCCAGTTCGTCGATGGTGTCTTTAAAGAGCAGATTCACCGGAATTTCGTGCGATTCCAATTTGCTTTTGATGTACATCAACGACGGGCGGACAGTACCCGAAGCAGCCAGTTCGTTATACTGTTGTTTGGCTGCTGTAAATTCCTCATCACTGGCACCGAACGAGACGACGCGTTCGGGCAAGGGATTCGCTTTGCGACTGGCTAACTGGGCGTCGAGTTCGGCAAGTAAAGACTTGAGATGAAAGGTGTCTTTGCCTGTACGAATACGTTCCCGCAAGGATTGACGGATGAGGTATGTAAGCGAATTCGATAGATTCAGGCCAATTTCTGCCATTTGCTTGAAAATCAGCGACGAAGGCGACATACCTGGAATCGTGTTGGGATCGTGGAGTAGTACATCGCCAGCGGGCGTCAGGAAGCCATCGATTCGTGCATAGACATTAATACCCAGGCGCGAAAATACTTCGGCTACAGCCAATTGGATTTTGCGGTTATTCTCTAAACTTGTTCCAACTGGAATGCGCTTTTTAGTCGTATTGAGTTTGTATTTCGAGTCAAAATCAAAACTCGTTACGTTATAAATTTCGGTTGGGGGTAAAGCAATCGCAACCTGATTGTCATCCTGAATAACGCCACAGGAAAATTCTTGTCCGCTGATAAATTCTTCAAATAGGACTTCATCTTCAGCATTCAGCGACGCAAGCGTAATAGTTCCAGCGCCTTCTTTTGTGATTGCATCCAGTTTAGCGACAAAATCGGCGGGGTGCTTAATAACCTCACCAGTTTGTTCGATAACAACAGGAAAACTAATTCCCGAATCCAGACTAACCATTTTCTGAGCTAATTCCTGCTTATCGGCTGGCGATAAATCAGCCCATTCGCTGAGTTTACTCCAGCCGTCGGGTTGCACGCTCATTGTGAAAAAACACTGCTCAACCGCCCGGCAGAACTGTGTCAGATCAGCCTCGCGCACAATAGCTACCCCGATCGATGAACCCTGATGCGGAGCTTTTACAACGATGGGTAAACCCAGATGATTGGTCAGTGATTGAAAAAATTGTGCTTTGTCGGCTTGTTCATAGGCATCGCGACTGATGGTAGCTGTTTTCTTCTGTTGCCCATTGGCCAATGCGATCAGTTCATTTTGCAGAATTTTGTTGATCCCCACCGCCGATCCGACAAGCCCAGGTCCGGTGTAGGGCATCTTATACCACTCCAACAATCCCTGAATGGCACCATCTTCGCAGTCAGGACCGTGCATGGCCAGAAAAGCCACATCGAAATGGTCACGAAATTGTTCGGGCCGAAGTCCAGGTAAGAGGGCATCCAGTGCATCTGTAGCGAGGGACTCATCGTAGACCGAAAATCCCGATCCATCCTGCGGCAAGGCATCGCGTAAAGAAGGCGATTGCAGGAATTCGGGTGTAACGAGTCGAAAGCGCCCGCGTCCATCTACAAACACCAAAACAGGCTCGAACAAGCCCTTATCCAAATTTGCTAAAGCCGTGCGACCACCCGCAAACGACACCTCACGCTCCCGCGCTGGACCACCGAAGAAAATGCCTATTTTCACTGAATTGAGGAATATTTGAGAAGTGCAAAGAAACAAAAAAACGCCTGATTCGGCGTTCTAATGTTATACAGAAGATTTACTTGTCCTTTACAATAGTTGCCGATGTTAGCAAAGATCTTGCAATAGCTCAAGGAGTAACCTCATATATCATATTAAGGTTGGTAGCTATTAATAAACGCTCAGCTATTTTCAGAGTAGAAACAACCTGTTAAACACAGGTGCCCCGTCCCTAACCTTTGAATTTATTAAGATGACATCAGGCAGCATTGCCAGTTCGTTTAAAACGCGGGCGTGATGTTGATAGCTTCAACTTTAGTAATCTCTGGAACAGCTTTCAGAATGGCTTCTTCCAGGCCACCTTTAAACGTCATCGCCGACATGGGACATGAACCACAGGAGCCAATCAGCTCAAGTCGTACAATTTTATCATCAGTCACTTCCAGGACCTTTACGTTGCCGCCATCTGCTGCCAGATAGGGCCGCATCGTGTCAAGCGCCCGTTCAATTTTTGTAATAAGTTGGTCGTTGCTAACTACCGTTTCCATTGAATGATTGATTTCCGGTAAATTTATACTTTCTGTGTTATTTATGCAACCTGAACACGCTCGGTGCGGTCGATAGTTGCGTTACGAATGGCTACTTGTTGCGCCAGTGCTTCGGCAACAGATCGGAAAGCTTCACTGGCAATAGGTTCGCCAACACTAATTGCAGGTCGCCCTTCATCACCAGCTTCACGAATACTCTGCACAAGCGGAATCTGGCCTAACATGGGCACATCGAATTGGTCGGCTAGTAGTTGACCGCCCCCTTGGCCAAAAATATAATATTTATGGTTGGGAAGTTCGGCAGGGGTGAAATAGGACATATTTTCAATAACACCCAGCACCGGCACATTAATCTGCGGCTGACGGAACATCGCTAGTCCCTTCGTTGCATCGGCTAAAGCCACTTTCTGGGGCGTAGTTACAATGATGGCTCCTGTAACGGGAACGGTCTGCACAAGTGTCAGGTGAATGTCTCCTGTGCCTGGTGGTAAATCGATGAGTAGATAATCTAGTTCCCCCCAATCAGCATCCGAGAAAAATTGTTGCAGGGCTCGCCCAGCCATTGTACCACGCCAGATAACAGCCTGACCAGGAGCAATCAATAAGCCCATCGATAGCATTTTGATGCCAAACTGCTGAATAGGTTCCATGCGGGTTTGACCATTCTCCTGAAAAATACGTGGCTGGATATTCTCCGCCCCGAACATCGTTGGCATAGAAGGACCGTAGATATCTGCATCAATGATACCTACTTTAGCACCTGACTTGTGTAACGCAATCGCTAGATTAGCCGTAACTGTCGATTTGCCAACACCTCCTTTCCCTGATGAAACGGCAATAATGTTTTTTACACCTGGAAGCGTTGGGGCATTCGCTCGAGTAGAGGTCACGTCCGAACTCATATCAATTGTAATCTGAATATCTGCCCCGATATGTGTGTGAATGGCATCCTCGCACCGTTTGCGAATAACTTCTTTCAGTGGACAGGCAGGGGTTGTAAGTACAACAGTAAAGCGAACAGAGCTTATGCCCAGCGTAATATCCTTCACCATATTAAGCGAAACGAGATCACGCTTTAAATCGGGTTCTTCAACGGTACTTAACGCCCGTAGAACGGCTTCTTTAGATAATCGGTAATCAGACATTCGGGAAATGAATAATGGATAATCGGTGTCGCCTGTGCGATAAAATGAGTACTATAAAAATGGATAAGAATGGCTGTTTCGGCAACTCCATTATACATTACTCATTATACACTTTTCTAAACGCCCCTGCACCTCTGCCAGTTCCGCCGAAACGTCGATTCGTTTCGACAACGTTTCTAATTCGGTAATTAATTTGACCAGAAATTGCCGATTGGCTGGGCTAGTATCGCTATAGAGCGGGCGGTGTGCCAGTGATTTGCTGATTTGTGCCCATTTGGCAATAAAGTCACGAAGTTCAGGGTCAAATGCACTTTCGACAAACTTTCCGAAAATATAGTCGTGTGCCTGTGTATTCGGGTGAATCAAATCGGCTTCATAAAATCGATAGTCGCGTAAATCGTCCATCATCAGCTCGTAGGCCGGGAAATAGGATACCCATTCATTCCATACCGTCAGCTCATGGGCAATAACGCGCAACATGGATTTGCTAACACTGTTGAGGGGAAGCGTGTCGCGGGTATGCCGAACAGGGCTTACTGTCAATAAAACATTCAATTTCGGATTGACCTTGTGAAGTGTTTTCAACAACCGTGTTATGTCGTCGCGGAGATGGTCGATCTGGTACAAGTATTTCTCAAACAGCGAACCTGGCATTTTGTGGCAGTTGGCGACCACTTTCCCCGTGTCAATATGGCGATACACAACCGCCGAACCGAGCGTGAGGAACAGGAAATTTGCTTTACGAATAGCTTCGGACGTATGAGCTAAACAAGTGATTAGCTTATCGCGAAGTTCGTCCTGACTAGTGGCCCAAAGCGATGAGTGAAAATCGTAGTGAAACCAAACGCCATCGCGTTCGACATACCTAGTTTCCTCAGGTGCCGTGCCAAATAAAGCCATCATTAGTAGCTTCGAGATGGAAACCGGGTTAAAGATCGTGCCGAACGGATTGTTCAGTACCGTTAATTTAGCATCGACTAATCGCTGCCCCATAACTTCAGCAAAGCAGGAGCCAATTGTCACAATTTGGCTATTCAAACCAATGCGATAGGGGAGTACTTCGGGCGAAAATTCGGTATGAAATTGCATACCTTTTTAACAAAAAAACGGGCTGATTAGGTCCGTTTTTAAGAAAAGATTTTGCCTTTAATCGTCTGATAATTAGTTGCTAAAATAGTAAATTGAATTGCAAAGACTTAACGTGAAGGCTATGTAATGGTACATGCATTTAACGCAAAAACCGACCAATTTCGTCATGTAACGAACTGGTCGGTTTAGTCTGAAATCGAAGTGACTTATTCAGCCGAAACGACGTCGAATTTCACTTTGTGCTTCACATCTTTGTGTAGATCGATCGATGCTTCATAGGTACCAAGAACCTTTACATCTTCTACCGTAATTTTCTTCCGGTCGATGTCAAAGCCCTTTGCACGGAGTGCATCAGCAACCTGCGTATTGGTCACACGGCCGAAGATTTTGCCGCTGTCACCTGCTTTTGCTGGGATCGTTAGCGTCATATCGCCGATGCCATCAGCAATAGCCTGCGCATCGTTTTTCAGTTTTTCAGCTTTGTGAGCTGCCTGACGAATGTTTTCGGCAACGATCTTTTTATTCGAGTCGGTTGCCATTATCGCAAATCCCTGAGGAATCAGGTAGTTGCGGCCGTAACCAGGCTTCACCGCAACGGTGTCGTTCTTGTAGCCCAGGCCGGCAATATCGGTTTTTAAAATGATATTCATTTTTTGAAAAGTCGTAAGTGAAAAAGTCGTAAGTTATAAGTGAGTAAGTTGTAAGTGAAGAAGACTGCAATTGAATTGCCTGCCACTTGCACACTTATTTACTTGTACACTTACAACTTACAACTGTTTTTATTTCAGTGAATCGCCTACGTAAGGCAGGATGGCTAAATGACGAGCGCGTTTGACAGCCTGGGCCACTTTACGCTGGTTTTTGAGGCTTGTACCAGTTAACCGACGGGGAAGAATTTTGCCCTGTTCGTTCAACAGTTTCAGCAGGAAGTTACCATCCTTGTAATCAATGTATTTGATGCCGGCTTTCTTGAAGCGGTCGTATTTTTTACGGTTCTCGGTTTTCGAGACAGATTCGTTTTGCAAACTCATGGTTACTGTGCCTAGGCGTTTTCGGTTTGTTTTTTCTTACCCACTAAGCCATTGCGCTTACGATCGTTGTAGGCAACAGCGTGCTTGTCGAGCGAAACCGTCAGGTGGCGGATGATACGCTCGTCACGGAGATACTCAGTGTTGAGCTTCTCGATGATCGTGCCGGGGGCCTTAAACTCGAAGAGTTGGTAGTAACCCGTGTTCTTGTGCTGAATCGGATAGGCCAGTTTACGCAGGCCCATATTGTCTTCGTGAACAAGCTCCGCACCGTTATCGGTCAGCACTTTACGGAACTTGTCAACGGTGTCCTTCATCTGAGCATCAGATAAAACGGGAGTTAAAATGAACACCGTTTCGTAGTTATTGAGAAACATTTTTTTGGAATTGGTTTGAAATTAGGGCGCAAAGGTAATGAAAAAAAAGCAGAGAGCAAGGGGCATAGTGTAAAAACTACATGCCCCTTGCTCTCTGCACCGTACTGGTTTACTCTGATCCCTACTACTTTATCGTAAACTCACCTTCGCCAATGCGGAAGCCTTCGCAGTAGATTTCAATTGTGTATTTACCCTCGTTGAATCGTTGCCCTCCGCGGCCATAAAAGTAATCGATCCGCTGACGGCTATTGTCGAAGTTGAAGCGTTGCATAGCCGTATAAATCATTCCCTGGCCGTTGTACGTGAATTCACCCGAACCTGTTGCCAGATCAGATACAACAGCACCGCTGGGGTCCAGAAGCCGCATATACAGTACTTTTTCATCTTGTTTAGCCAGGCCGTTAGGAGCCAGTAAAACAGATATATGGACTTTATCAAGCTTCTTGGCTTTATAGGTGCCACCATCGGTCTCTTTTCCTTTTGCGTTGACGGAATTGACCGTAACGGCTTCGGCTCGAAGGGCGGCAGCAATGGTAACTTTTTCTTCTAACTCCTTATTTTTTGTGGAAACCGCCACCACCGAATCACTGAGAGTTTGTCGTTCGGCTTTCAGACCACTGTTTTCCTGATTAAGGCTTTCGTTTTGTTGCGTTAATACACCGTTTTCTTCTTTCAGGCGGGCAATTTCCTGATCTTTCTGCGCCAGGATAGTCTGGTAGTTACGTATTTTCTGGTCGTATTTTTTGCTATCGAACGTGCCTACATTCTTCAGTTCACGCTTATCGACTTCCAGTTGGGCCTTCACTTTCATCAGGGAATCGATACTGCCACCCAATTGTTGAATTTCAGCAATTTTAGCGTCTAACTGCGCTGAAATAGAGTCTAGTTTAGTTTTGGCAACCAACACTTCTTCTGTTTTAGCAGCAATGGTCGCGTCTTTGGTTTTATTGTCCTGCCGTTCCTGGTAGTAGAAGTATAAGAGGAGTACATTAAGCGCAGCCAGAATTAATAATGCGGCTAATAAATAGCTACGACTGTTGTTACTAGGCTGAGGTCGGGGTTCCATTGGAGTCATAAATTACGAGGATGGGGTATTCATTTAATCGTTACCAAAACCAAAGTAGTAGAGAAATTATTGCATTAACCTAGTGGCTCTCATGAATTTTGGCCAAAAACTACAGGTTTCTACGTAGTTCTCAAACCTATCTTTGCACAATATTAACAAACGGTTGCTTAAGACCACTACATTGAATAGGATGATTGCTGAAACGATTCGCCTGATTGAGAGTGAATTAGCGGGTAAAGCCAAATTGATTGCTGTCACTAAAACAAAACCGGTTTCATTGTTACAGGAAGCGTACGATGCCGGCTGTAAACGGTTTGGGGAGAATAAAGTGCAGGAAATGGTTGATAAACAGCCTCAACTGCCTGCCGATGTGGAGTGGCATCTAATTGGACATTTGCAGAGCAATAAGGTCAAATACATTGCCCCCTTTGTGACACTTATCCATTCGGTCGATAGCCTGAAACTATTGCAGGAGATTAATAAACAGGCCGCGAAACAGAATCGGATCATTGATTGTCTTTTGCAGATTTACATTGCCGACGAGGAAACTAAGTTTGGGCTTTCACCTGCTGAAGCCGAAATGCTGCTTAGAGCACCCGAATTGAACGATCTTTCTAACATACGCCTTATTGGTTTAATGGGATTAGCTACCAATACGGATAATGAAGGCCAGATTCGGCAGGAGTTTCGAGGGTTGAAACAACTGTTTGATAAACTAGCTGAAATTCAGAGCCCTTATGTCCAATTTCACGAACTGTCGATGGGTATGAGTAGCGATTACCGCATTGCTCTCGAAGAAGGTAGTACGATGGTTCGAGTGGGGAGCGCTATTTTTGGAAATAGAAACTGACTGTTTTTTGTCATGCTGACGAAGGAAGCATCTTCGCTAGCTATATAAATGATCTCATCAGAAGATGCTTCCTTCGTCAGCATGACAAAAAAGTATATGAAATTCTTCATTCAGGCAGGTGCTGTTTTAGGTTTATTAGGGGTCGCGTTAGGTGCGTTTGGGGCACATGCATTACGGGTGATGCTCGATGCATCGGGACGGGCTGCTACTTTTGAAACAGCCGTTAAATACCAGTTTTACCACGCACTGGCCCTGGTACTGGTGGGTTTACTGATGCATACGGTTGGCACCAACGAAACAATTGTAAAACTGCTCAACTGGTCAGGATACGCCTTTTTAGGTGGAGTTATCATCTTTTCGGGGTCGCTCTATATACTCTGTTTTACAGGGGTTACCTGGCTGGGAGCTATTACACCCATCGGTGGCCTTGCCATGATTGTCGGTTGGGCGCTATTGCTGTGGGCGTTCTTATAAATGATGAGTGGTGAATGTTAGCTTATCACATCAGCGAATTCATCATTCAATCCGTATCTTTGTCTTCTGATTCTGAGAATAATGCAAACCAATATACAGGCTGAAACCGCTCGTCGGCGGACATTTGCCATCATTAGTCACCCCGATGCGGGGAAAACAACATTAACTGAAAAACTCCTCCTGTTTGGTGGAGCAATCCAGACTGCCGGAGCCGTCAAATCCAACAAAATCAAGAAGACGGCCACCTCGGATTTTATGGAAATCGAGAAACAACGGGGTATCTCTGTGGCTACCTCCGTTATGACCTTCGAGTACGACAATCTGAAGATCAATATTCTTGATACGCCCGGTCACAAAGATTTTGCCGAAGATACGTACCGGACACTAACCGCTGTTGACAGTGTTATTCTGGTTATTGACTGCGTGAAAGGAGTAGAGGAACAAACCGAGCGGCTCATGGAAGTTTGCCGGATGCGCGATTCCCCGGTTATTATTTTTATCAATAAACTCGACCGGGAAGGCCGCAATCCATTCGACCTGCTGGACGAGCTGGAAGAGAAACTGAACATACGCGTACGGCCCATGACCTGGCCCGTCAATATGGGTTCTGACTTTAAAGGAGTTTACAGCCTGATCGAGAAAAAATTATATTTCTTTAAGGTTAATAAAACGAAAGTAGAAGACGATGTACTGGCCATTGACCTTGCCGATGATTTATTAGATGAGAAAGTAGGCGCCCGCGATGCGGCTCAACTTCGTGAGGATGTTGAACTGATTGAAGGCGTTTATGACGATTTTGATCGACAAGCTTATCTGGATGGAAAACTGGCTCCGGTATTTTTTGGCTCGGCGGTGAATAATTTTGGGGTGAAAGAGTTGCTCGAAGGGTTCTGCGACATTTCTCCTGAACCAATCGCTCGTCCAACCGATAAGCGGGAAGTGTTTCCCGATGAGAAAAATTTCAGCGGCTTTGTCTTTAAAATCCACGCTAACCTTGACCCCCGCCACCGCGACCGGATTGCGTTTCTGCGGATTTGCTCGGGCGTGTTTGAGCGGAACAAATTCTATCATCATACGCGGCTGGATAAAAATGTTCGCTTTGCCAGTCCGTTCAGCTTTATGGCTGATAGCAAGAGCGTTGTGGAAGAAGGATTCCCAGGTGATGTAGTCGGGTTATACGATACCGGTACATTCAAAATCGGCGATACACTGACCGAAGGCGAAGATTTGCAATTTCAGGGGATTCCGAGTTTTTCGCCCGAAATTTTCAAGGAACTCGTCAATCTCGATCCAATGAAGTCGAAGCAATTGGATAAAGGTATTCAACAACTGACCGATGAAGGTGTAGCGCAGTTATTTACGCTTGAACTGGGCAACCGAAAAATCGTTGGCACAGTAGGCGAACTCCAGTTTGAGGTAATCCAATATCGACTGGAAAATGAATATGGTGCTAAATGCCGTTGGGTGCCGCTGAACTACACCAAAGCCTGCTGGATTACGGCAGAGAATCCCGTTAAACTAGCCGAATTTATCCGACTAAAAGGAAACCAGATTGCTTATGACAAGGACCAGAATCCGGTTTTTCTAGCCGAGTCGGACTGGATGTTGCGTATGAACCAGCAGAACAATCCCGATATTCAGTTTCACCTCACGTCAGAATTTAAAGTGACTGCCTAGATTTTTAGGCCCATATGCTTAGATTCTTTCCTGTGAATAAAACTCATTGCAGGCGAGTGAGTTGTTATAGGTATTACTCACGTTAAAATGATATATACGTATGACACACTCACTCGCAACCCTTGCTTTAGTTTTGCTCCTTGCCGGAACAGCCACTGCTCAGGAAAAATCACCCAAACGGAGCAAGAAATCGTCTGCTGGAACGGTATCGGCTACTGACGCTGCTCGCTCAAATCCATCTGCGGCTAATACACACGATGGCACCAATGGGGCCTCCACAGGAGCCGGAACCGGCTTAACAAACGATCAAGCCCAGGCTTCTCAAAATCCAACGAATGGCCCGGCAAAAGTTGATGCCAATAGTAGTGTTAAAACTGGTGCTGCATCTGTAAAAGGTCGAAAGAGGTCTCCAAAGGCAAGTAATTGATGAATAATTCGGGGTTTCCCACAGAAACGTTTTAATAGAGGTTTAATAACTTTCTAAAAAATAGATAGTTCTATCTGCAAAGTCAAACCACTAAAACTAGATAGACTAATGAAAAAATTAATGATAGCTGCCATTGCGGTTTTCTTAATGTCGGGAGTTGCTTTTGCACAGGATGACACGAAGAAAGATGAGAAGAAAATGAAGCATGATGCCAAAGCGATGAAGCATGATGCTAAAAAATCGGGCGATGGCATGATGGCCGATTCGGCTAAAATGATGAAGAAGAATGCCAAAATGATGAAAAAGAAATCGAGCTAGACTCGTTTACGCTATTTGTGAAACAAAAAGGCTTCCTACTAGGGAAGCTTTTTTTATGCTGACAATGCCTGAAATAAGGTTGTTATAGCAATTTTGGTCGATATAAGTCGGTAAACAGGATATACACAAACTGCCTCCGAAATGCTAACCGACAAAAGTCTGACAACCTTTTAGCCAAGAGCTGGTTCATATAGTAGTTGTACAACAATTAACTTAACTACTAATAGATATGAAAAATCTAATGTTAGCCAGTGTCATTGCCTTGCTAATGACAGGTTCTGTTTTTGCTCAGGATAAAACGAAAAAGGAAGCAAAAATGGAGGCAAAGGAATTAAAACATGATGCTAAAGTGGCGAAAAAGGAAGCCAAGATGGAAAACGACCATATAAAAGCAGATGCTGCGAAAGATGTAAAGCATGAGGCTAAACTATTAAAGAAAGACGCTAAGAAGACGCCGTCAAACTAATTAATAGTCAGCTTAAGGTGTTGAAAGCCTCTCATATAGAGAGGTTTTTTTATGCGCTAAAAAATAAAATTTCTTAAAAGCTTGACTTGTAGGTATAAGTATACATACTATTGTAGTGTACTATTTTACTAATACACTAAAGCAGTTGTATGTATGATCGAGCTAACTAAAGTATCGTTCGGGTATCAACGGGGTAGGCCACTTTACGAAGGACTGGATTTAACGCTATCGGAAGGGTCAATTTATGGACTATTGGGCCCTAATGGAGCTGGGAAATCCACACTGCTGCGTTTGATGTCAGGCTTGTTGTATCCGAAAGCGGGAGCAATCCGGGTAGGTAATTATGTTCCCGGCGACCGTCATCCGGCGTTTCTGGAAGACACATTTCTGGTACCCGAGGAGTTTTATATGCCACCGGTACGAATTCGGCAGTTTGTTGACTCGAATGCGCCTTTTTATCCGCGTTTCGATCGGTCGCAGATGAAACATTATGTTCAGGAGTTCGGCCTGACCGATGATCAGAAACTGAATGAACTCTCGTATGGCCAGAAGAAAAAAGTGCTCATCGGGTTTGGCCTGGCTACCAATACTGCCGTTTTACTCATGGACGAACCTACTAATGGGCTCGATATTCCCTCAAAAAGCCAGTTTCGGAGATTGGTAGCGGGAGCCGTAGACGAACGCCGGATAGTAGTAATTTCAACGCATCAGATTCGGGATCTCGAAGCGCTTATCGATCCGGTGGTGATTCTGGCCGAGCGATCACGTTCGCGCATGACCGTTGCTTTGAAAGCCAGCGTTGAGGAAATCACGGCAAAACTATGGTTTGGGATGGTTTCTGAACTGGATAGTAGTCGCCCGATATTGTACTCCGAGCGAGCTGTTGGAGGGTATGCGATTGTAGCGGAAAACCAGTCTGGTGAACCGAGCCGACTGGACCTAGAGCGGCTTTTCAATACAGTTCAAGCCGAGCCACAGCGAATTAGTCAACTATTTTCATCCACTTCAACGTACGCGGCCGTATGAATCAGACATTTTCAATTAGCCGCTTTGGGCGGTTACTACGCAAGTATTTCACCGACAACCGGGGGCAATTATTAGCCGACCTTAGCTTATTGATAGGTTGTTTACTTGTATTGGGTATCATTATATATCGGGGCTGGCCTTCTGAGGTAAAAAACATTCGGTCAATCCTGTTTTTTGTGCTGGGCTGGCCGTGTTGGTATATGTTTACAGTACAACAAATCACAGGTATAAATCAGAAGGAGCGTGCGATAAATTACCTGATGCAACCAGCTTCTCAATTTGAGAAAATAAGCCTCGTCTGGCTTATCTCTGGAGTGGGATTTGTGCTAAGCTATCTACTACTTTTTTTCTTCCTGGACACGCTAGGCGTTGCGTTCGTTAATAATCGTCATTGGCCCCCCGATCAACTTGCAATGATTCGTGAGCAAGGAGGATTACTGAAGATTACGTCTTTCTTTGATGGCATTAATCTTCGTGATGTCCCGGATTCATTATGGGTTTTTACGGCCATATTGCATTCGTTTACAATGGCATTTGCCTTGTTCATTCGGCGTTACACACTTTCGCTGATTGTGATTATAGCGTTTACATTGCTCCTGTTTGGTTTAATCGTCAATAATTTCCTGTTACAAAGCCTGACTGGTTCAGATACGATCAGAAGTGGTTTTCCATTTGCCGAAGCAATTGCCCAATCACCTATTCATAAGTATCAATATCGAATGGTCAATCTGCCTACATCACTAAGCAGCCAATTGCGGTATATAGTGGGCGTTACAGCGATCATTTTGCTGTATATCACGGCCTATGTTCGATTTAAAGAGCGGGAGGTATAACAATGGATTTTCGAGATAAACAAGCTATATACCTGCAAATTGCTGAATATGTAAGTGAGCAGGTACTGCTAGGCCGTTGGCCAGTGGGTGAGAAAATTCCGTCGGTCCGCGATTTGGCGGCAGAACTGGAAGTGAATCCGAATACAGTCATGCGAACCTATGATTTCTTAAGCCAGCAAGGCGTTATTGCCAATAAACGAGGCATTGGCTATTTTTCTGCCGAAGATGCGCTGGACAAGATTCGAACGTTTCGACGCGAGCAGTTTTTGCAGAATGACCTGCCTCAATTCTTTAAAAACTTAACGCTATTGGGTATTAACCTACGCGAAATAGAAACACGTTATGATGCATATGTAAATACCACAACTAACGCGCAATGAAAACAAGCTATATTCTTTTGGCCATTATTGTCTTCGTGACGCTAACTGGCATGGTCGCAACCGATGTGATGCTCAAGCAGCAATTCGAGAAAATCGACTGGAAAAATCCCTACCAAGAGTTTGTACAACGTGCGCTGCCAACCGCAAAACACTGGGTTGTTGAAGGCACACCGACTGAAGAAATAATAGTTGTAAAAACGGTTGCTAAACCTCTGGCATTAATAGATCCCGATCTGGTTAAATTCTACCGGATACGCCAGCAAGGTGATACCGTATTTGTTGCCTTCACACCAGATGATAGGGGTTATCAAAACGAACCTCGCGAGGACGCTACGCGTGAACTTGGCGTTCGGCTGGTTTTACAATTGCCCAGTCCACAAACAATGCAGATTAAAAACGCACGATTGACATTGCGTGAATTCGTGACGGATAAACTAGTTGTATCGTTACGGAAAAGCCGTTTACGAACAAGTAAACTAGCAGTTTCAGAGTCATTTACATTGATTGCGAATCAGAATAGTTTTGCTGCCTTAGGCAATGATCAGGTAAAATCATTGCAAGCGACTGTAGGGGATTCGAGCGGCATCTGGCTGAATAATACACAGATAGATTCATTCAAGCTGCAAGCGTCACCAAAAGCCCAACTAGACCTACAGGGGGAAGCGCTGAAGTGGCTGAAATAGGGAGAATTGTGTTGCTGGCGCGGGAATTCACTCGTACCAGCAACATAATGAGTCAGTTTAACTGGTTGCCTCCGTTTTTATCTGTTCATCAGAAGAATACGTGGCTTCTGGAAGCTTGGCCGAACGATAGGGAATAGGCAGAGTTATCCAAAACTTAGTGCCTTTTCCAACAACAGACTCAACCCGAATTAGTCCTCGGTGTAGTTCGATGATCCGCTTTGTAAGGGCAAGGCCAATGCCATGACCTTTTACCGTCATAGTTGTTTCGGAGCGGTAGAAAGGCTCAAAAATATGGGGTAGATCCGATTCTGGAATCCCGTAGCCCTGGTCAGTAAATGTGAGTTGCACATAGCCACTTTCAAATGAAATTCTGACCGATACTCGCTCATCGGGCGAGTATTTACAGCCATTTTCCATCAGATTCTGGAAGGCTGTCTGGAGAAGTGACTCCTCACCAAGAATAACCAGTTCTTCTTCCTGGTTAGGTAAATTGTCAAAATCAATGTCAATCTGGTAGTCAGGCTTTGTATGCGTGACTTGGCTCTGAGCTTGCCATAGTAATTCATCAATGCGCAAGGGCTGGTGGTTCAGCATGACGGCGTCTGAACTGGCTCGTGCCAGTTCAAGAAGGCCATTCACGAGCCGAATCATACTTTTAACTTCATCGAGTAAAGCATCGAAAGAAGATTCATATTCATCGGTTGAGCGAGCTAATAGTCGGGTCACTTCAATCTGGCCCATCATAACCGTTAAAGGCGTCCGTAACTCATGCGAAGCATGGGAAACGAAACTCTTTTGCAAAACAAACGCTTCTTCGAGTCGACTGAGCAAGTCATTGAAGGTACTGGCCAAATCGGCTAGTTCGTCGCGTTGCCGTCCTACTCGCAATCGTTCATGGATATTTGTGGCCGAAATAGCGTTTACCTGTCCAATTAGCTCAGCTACAGGTCTGAGTGCGTCTGTCGCAAAGAGATAGCCTGCAATACCAACAATCACGAGACTCAATAACCATCCTGAAAACAAAATTTCCCGGAGTCGGTCGAGCTTTGTCAAGCCATAACGGTCATTGCCCGATGCAACAATGAGCAAAACTTGTCCCCGTGAGTTAAGATGCCGAACGCCAACCGCTTCCAGGTCGCCAATTCGACTATATTGAGAATGATGAAGTGTGATTTTACTAAGGAAACTTGGCGTTACTGGGTAATGCGGCCGTTGATTACCTTGATTATACAAAACCACACCCTTAGAATTGTAAATCGTAACCTGCTCATTGACCATCACTGGTAAATCGGCCTGGGGCACTTCACCTACATCTTCGCGGAGCCGTACGGTGGTAAATGCTTTTTCTTCGAGCCGTTGTTCAAATTCCTGCTGCCTGAACTGGTCATATAAGTAATAAACAGAAACCGTAAAGAGCAGCATGATCGAAGCGACCAGCAGCACAAACAGCAGCGTTAAGCGAGTGCGAATGTTCATATTATTCAGGGGTGTGAAAAATTAAGCATACGTAATAAGAATGGCTGACGCAAGATAAAAAATCCAGTGTCAGCCATTCTTATTACGTATGCTTAATTCTTTATTACTCTTCTTTCAACATATAACCCATTCCAATAACGGTATGTATAAGTTTTTTAGGAAAATCTTTGTCGATCTTTTTTCTAAGAAAGTTTACATATACATCAATTACATTGGTACCTGTATCGAAGTGAATATCCCAAACTTTCTCAGCAATATCAACGCGCGACACAACCCGACCCCGGTTACGCATAAGGTATTCAAGAAGACCGAATTCTTTAGCCGTCAACTCAATCCGTTTGTCGCTACGGCGGGCTATTTTCTCGTTCAGGTCCAGTTCAAGGTCGGCTACTTTCAGGACGTTCGCCTGCATACCGGCTTCGCTGCTACGTTTTGTAAGAGCACGTAGCCGGGCCATTAGCTCCCGAAATTCAAAAGGTTTAACTAAATAATCATCGGCACCTGCTTCAAATCCAGTTAGTTTATCATCTACCGAACCCATAGCCGTTAGCATAAGTACAGGGGTACGATTCTTCTCCTGACGAATAGCCTGAACGACATCGAAACCGTTCATTTTAGGTAAATTAATGTCCATAATAATCACATCGTAGAGATTATTAAGGGCCATCGTTCGCCCAACCTGACCGTCGAAAGCCACATCCACTTCGCAGGATTGTTCTTCCAGCCCTTTCCTTACAAACGAGGCTAATTTTGGCTCGTCTTCCACTACCAGAATTTTCATGTCGGCAACATACATAGCTCTTGTCTGATTTAAAAACGGCAGAATAAGTTATTAGTTTATAAAAGCAGCCAAGCACTCTGATATTGCTGACCAAAGGACTTTCTACTTACATGCTCAAGGTCGGCTTAGGGTATTAAAAGGGATTGAAAACAGCATTAAAAGTACGTTAAAGCGATTGGGTAGTATGTGGGATAAAACAAAAAAGCCGCTCCGAAAATCGGGGCGGCTTTCCGCTTCTATCCACACCATTTCAAGATCGACGACCGGGCGGCCGCCGGATCTTGATGTTCAACCTTCCCTTTGTAAAGGATTGTTCTGCGAAACTACGCAAATTCTTTTATACAGCGCAAAAAAGCTTTTTATATGGCTGTATTATATTACAAATGTTATAATTTTTTTCAATAAAAACGCGAATCGGAGGTTAAAATTACCTAACGTATATAAAACGGACTAAATCTTAATTGTCATCTAATTTCTGCCGATAAAAAACGTAGAAAATTAGCGGAAATATGAACAGCGTTAATAGGGTTGCCGTGATTAATCCACCTATAACGACGATGGCTAATGGCTTTGCTGTTTCAGAGCCGATACCGTGTGAAACAGCGGCCGGGATTAGCCCTATACCGGCCATCATAGCCGTCATAACGACGGGTCGGATACGGGAAATAACTCCCTCGCGAATCGCGTCGTTGAGTGCTAAACTGTTGCGAAGATTCTTTTTAAAGACCGAAATTAAAATTACACCGTTTTGAATGCATATGCCAAACAAGGCAATGAAGCCAATACCGGCCGAAATACTGAAATTGACATGCGTAATAAGCAATGCCGCAATACCACCAATAATGGCAAACGGAACATTGAACAGTACTAACCCAGCGTCTTTTACATTCCCGAATAGAACAAACAGAATGAAGAAAATAGCCAGTAAACTAATAGGTACTACCTGTGCTAATCGAGCAGTAGCCCGCTGCTGGTTCTCAAAATCACCTGCCCATTTAACGGTATAGCCAGATGGAAGTTTAACGTTAGCAAGTACCTTTTGTTGTGCTTCTGCAACGGCACTTCCCATATCGCGCCCGCGAACGGAAAACTTTACAGCCCCATAGCGCTGACTAGCTTCCCGAAAAATCAGGACTGGTCCCATTTGGGTATATACGTCTGCAATTTCCTTGATGGGGATCATACTGCCGATTTCTGTTGGCACCATTAACTGGCTAATCTGCTGTTCATTCGACCGGAATGGCTGGTCGTAGCGAATGCGCAGATCGAACTTGCGCTCACCTTCATAAATCTGGGTAGCAGCTTTACCGCCAATAGCCATTTCGATTACGGCTTCTGCATCTGCTTTATTAACGCCATATAGAGCGAGCTTTCGTTCGTCTAACTCGACCCGCATTTCAGGCTGGCCAGTGGTACGAATAACCCCCAGATCTTCGATACCATGCACGGTGGCTAACTGTTTCTGAATCTCAACTGCTTTGGCTTCCAGAATAGTCTGATCAGAGCCATAAATTTTAACAGCTATAGATCCCTTTACACCCGAAACGGCCTCTTCGACATTGTCCATGATGGGTTGCGAAAAGTTAAAGTTCACGCCGGGGAATACAGCCAGTTTTTCCTGCATTTTGTCGACCAGTTCTTCTTTGGTCAGTTTACTTTTCCAATCATCCTGAGGATAAATGTCGACCAGAAATTCGATATTATAGAAACCAGTCGGGTCAGTGCCGTCGTTAGGACGCCCAGTTTGCGAAATAACCCCTTTTACTTCGGGGAATTGCTCAAAAATATGCCGCATTTGAACCGTTTGTTTCACCGATTCGGGCAGCGAAATACTCATTGGCATTGTTGCCCGAACGTAAATAGACCCTTCGTTCAGTTCAGGCAGAAACTCTGTTCCAAGCAGGCTAAATCCTGACAAGCCGGTAACCACAATAATGGTTGTTACGAGCAAGCTAATTTTTTTGTGAGCAAACGTAAACCCAAATGCTTTCGTCGCGTATTTGGTCACGACATTAACAAATGGATTATGTTTCTCACGAACGTTTTTCTTGAGCAGAATACTGGCCAGGACAGGTACAAGTGTCAGCGTGAAAATCAAGGCGCCAAGCAGGGCAAATCCGAGTGTCCAGGCCAACGGCGAAAACATCTTGCCTTCAACTTTCTGAAACGAGAAGATTGGAACCAGACAGGTTATAATAATAAGTTTGGAGAAAAAGATCGCCTTACCCATTTCGGTCCCCGTTTTCCGAAGAATTCCCAATTTGGCCAGCTTATTAAATTTCGCCATCCCCTCTTTATGGGCCATCTCGTCGAGCGTCACGAAAATACCCTCGACCATCACAACTGCACCGTCCACAATGATACCGAAGTCAATTGCACCCATCGACAGCAAGTTTGCCGACATACCCTTGAGCCTCAGGCAGATAAAAGCAAACAATAAGGCCAGTGGAATAACAATCGATACCGTAACAGTGGTACGCCAATCGGCCATGAAAATGAAGACGATGACCGTTACGAAAATGATTCCTTCTATGAGGTTGTGTGTAACCGTATGGGTCGCAAAATTGATCAGTGTTTCGCGGTTGTAGAACGTATTGATCTGTACGTCGGATGGTAAGATCCGTGTATTCAGATCGTTGATTTTTTCCTTTACACGTTCAATAACTTCGCTTGGGTTCTCACCCTTCCGCATCACTACAATACACTCTACGGCATCATCTGTCCGGTCACGACCAGCCTGACCAAGTCGGGGTAAGGCAGATTCAGATACCTGTGCCACATTGCGCACCATAATGGGCGTTCCCTTAACATTCTTGACAATGATATTCTGAATATCCTGTTGATTACGGAGTAAGCCAATACCGCGTACCACATAGGCCTCTGAGTTTTTCTCAATAACATCACCTCCTACGTTCACATTGGAGTTGGCTACCGCCTGATATAACTGGAGCGGAGTTATGTTATAGTCCATAAGACGGCGTGGGTCCACTGAAATCTCATAGGTTTTGACTTCACCGCCGAAACTTACTACATCGGCTACGCCCGGTACGCTTTTCAACTGACGGTCGATTACCCAATCTTGCACGGTTTTTAGTTCGCGGGCTGTGCGAGTGGGTGACTGGAGTGTGTAGCGGAAAATCTCACCAGTCGGGCCGTAAGGCGGCTGCACATCGGGGCGAATACCTTCGGGCAGTTCAACCCCACTGAGCAGGTTATTGACCTGCTGACGGGCAAAGGCATCATCGACACCATCGTCGAACAGAACTTTTATAACTGATAAGCCAAATAGAGAGGTCGAACGAATATCGGTTCGTTTCTGAACCGAGTTCAGCCCAATTTCAATAGGTATCGTAACAAACTTTTCAACTTCCTCCGCTGATCGACCAGGCCATTGAGTGATGAGCGTGATTTGTGTATTCGTAACGTCGGGAAAGGCTTCGATAGGGGTATTCTGATAGCTGATAACTCCTGCTACAACGGCTAGAGCTGTCAGAAAAAATATAAAAAATTTGTTCTTAAGCGAAAAAGACAAAATACTCTTAATGAACTTATTCATGCCGGTGGCGTACAGCGCAGATATTGATACAGCCACAAAAGTCTTCTTCTAGACTTAAATCGGGCTTAATCTTTTGTTAAAAATGGGTTAAAACACTGCGCCGTAAATTGTACTAATTTTATAAGAGTCATCTATAATTGTATAAGTATTTTGTAGCATCTGATGGTGACCTTTGTCAGGTAAACTATGTTATCCCTGAAAAGAAGAGTAGTAAAACTATGGAAGTCCTGAAATTCAAAACCAATATTAAATGTGGCAGTTGCATCTCTACTGTTACCCCTTTTCTGAATGAAGCCGTTGGCGAAGGCCGCTGGCAGGTTGATGTCCAAACCCCTGATAAAGTGTTGACAGTCGAAGCCAGCAATATATCAATAGTTAAACAAGCTATTGAAAAAGCGGGCTATAAAGCTGAACCGCTGAATTAACTGCTATTACGATGACTACGGATAGCATTGGAACAATTTCGCAAAGTGGTACACCAAGACTCGCTGGCATTCGGAAAACGTTTCCAGTGCTTGAGATGAGCTGTGCGGCCTGTGCGGTCAGCGTTGAGTCAATCCTGAAAAGCACGACAGGAGTTAGTGATGCGGGCGTAAATTATGCAAATCAATCTGCCTGGGTGCAGTTTGATCCTGACGTTGTAACAGTATTGGAACTGCAGAATGCTGTTCGATCCATGGGTTATGATATCGTCATTGAATCCGAAGATCCTAGCCAGCCCGATCCTCAACAGGTACAGGCCGCAGCCCAACAACACCATTACCGGCAACTAAAGCAACGAACCATCTGGGCACTAATTCTGTCACTTCCGATTGTTGTGATTGGCATGTTCTTTATGGATCAGGCTGAGGCTATGGGCTGGAACTCCTATTCCAATTACCTCATGATGGCTTTATCTGCTGTGGTTGTTTTTGGATTAGGGCGGTCGTTTTTTGTCAATGCCTGGAAACAGGCCCGCCATGCCAGCGCAAACATGGATACTTTGGTGGCGCTAAGTACTGGTATTGCTTTTCTGTTTAGTGCGTTTAACACAATTTACCCTGAATTCTGGCATCAGAGAGGGCAGCACCCTCACGTTTATTTTGAAGCGGCTTCGGTAGTTATTGCGTTTATCTTGCTGGGAAAAGTGCTTGAAGAGCGGGCTAAATCAACGACCTCTTCGGCTATTAAGAAACTGATGGGCCTGCAACCCAAAACAGTTCGTCTACTTGATGGTACTATTGAGCGCGAGATTCCTATTTCGTCGGTGCAGGTTGGACAATTACTTGTCGTTCGACCCGGCGAGAAAATTCCGGTGGATGGACGGGTCGAATCGGGAGAGTCATATGTCGATGAGAGTATGATTAGTGGCGAGCCGTTGCCGGTTGAAAAACGAGCTGAGGCAATCGTTTTTGCCGGGACCATTAATCAAAAAGGGAGCTTTCGTTTCAGGGCCGAAAAAGTGGGGGCCGATACGCTTCTGGCTCAAATTATTCGCATGGTTCAGGATGCCCAGGGGAGTAAAGCCCCAGTGCAGCAACTGGTTGACCGGATTGCAGGAATCTTCGTGCCTATAGTGCTTGGCTTTGCGCTCCTAACATTCGTGGTCTGGATGGTATTCGGGCATTATCTGGCTCCTAATTCCGATCCATTTACAACAGCTTTGCTGACCTCTGTAACAGTACTGGTTATTGCCTGCCCCTGTGCGTTAGGGCTGGCTACGCCAACAGCGATTATGGTGGGCATTGGCAAGGGAGCTGAAAACAACATACTGATTAAAGACGCTGAGAGTCTCGAAATAGGCCATCGGGTCAATGCTATTATTTTGGACAAAACCGGCACAATTACCGAAGGTAAACCAGTCGTAACGGATTTGCGCTGGACAGTTTCTGGCGATGAGGTACTCCAGCTTCAACGGGTATTATATACGTTGGAGTCGCAGTCGGAACATCCGCTGGCCGAAGCTGTAACGGCAAAGTTGGCAAATACGGATTTAGTCTTACTGGATTCTTTCGAAAGTGTAACAGGGCGGGGCGTGATGGCCCATTATCAAAACGATACTTATTTGGTAGGTAACCAGAACTTGTTGATTGACCATCAGATTGACCTTTCCAATGAGTTGATCAAACAGACTGCTGACTGGCAAAACCTGGCCAAAACTGTCGTATTTTTTGCCAAGCGCGGTTTTGACGGCAAGCAAAGCGAAATTCTGGCAATTATCGCTATCGCGGACCCTATCAAGGTAAGCTCGAAGCAGGCTATTGAGACGTTGCAAAGTCGAGGTATTGCCGTGTATATGCTAACGGGCGATAATGTTCAGACTGCTGCTGCCGTAGCAAAGCAAGTAGGTGTGGATCACTTTAAAGCGGATAGGATGCCTGCCGATAAAGCCAATTTCGTAAAGGAATTACAGGCTAATGGGAAGGTAGTGGCAATGGTTGGCGATGGAATAAATGACTCACAAGCAATGGCTCATGCCGACGTGAGTATTGCGATGGGCAAAGGTTCAGACATTGCTATGGATGTAGCCCGGATGACCTTGATTACATCAGATCTGATCAGCATACCTAAAGCTCTACAACTTTCGAAACAAACCGTTCGGGTGATTCGGCAGAATTTATTCTGGGCCTTTATTTATAATTTGATCGGCATTCCAATTGCCGCTGGTCTACTCTATCCTTCATATGGCTTTTTGCTAAATCCAATGATTGCCGGAGCAGCTATGGCTTTGAGTTCAGTCTCCGTGGTAAGCAATAGCCTGCGCCTTCGGGGCATGAAGCTCTGAGTTTCAATAGACGCTTTCAAATCAAAGCTAGTTGCGTAAACACAAAAAATCCCTGCCAAACTGCCAGGGATTTTTGTAAATCTATTAGTATAAAAAAACTGGTAATATGCCGAATCTATTTGGCCGAAACCGTACCACGCAGTGCACGTGGAATTTCGATGCTGGCCACTGGGTTTGATGCTTGTTCAAGCACTTCGATGTTTTTTACCGAAATTTGACCAACACGGACAGATTTTCCTAAGTCAAGACTCGATACATCTACATCAATGAAATCTGGAATGTTTTCAACATTTCCTTTCACGCGCAGCTTCCGCACGCGAGTTACTAATTTACCACCTTTCTGTACACCTGGAGCCGTACCGATCAATCGAACCGGAACCGAAATTTTAACAGGTTTTTGATCCGTCACTAGCAGGAAGTCGGCGTGCAGAAGCACGTCACTTACTGGATGGAACTGGGTTTCCTGTAGAATTGCCCGGTATTCAGCACCCTCAATATTTAGGGCTACTTCAAAAATATTAGGTGTATATACTAAGTCGCGGAACAGAATAGCTGGCGCATAAAAATGCACTTGCTCGTCGCCACCGTATAACACGCACGGAACATTGCCCTCGGCCCGAATCGCTTGTGATTCCGTGCGGCCGAGATTCGCTCGTTGATACCCTACAATCTCGATTTTTTTCATGATTTTGAAACTTTAAAGAGTGAAAGAGCGAGAGAGCGGAAGAGTGATTAGCTGTTGACGCTCTTTCACTCTTTCACTCTTTCGCTCTTCAATATTTTATAAACAGTGAACTAATAGATTCATGGTCTCGAATACGGCCAATTGCTTTGGCAAATAACTCCGCCACCGACAGTACTCTGATTTTTTCGTTGGTCTGCTTTAATGGCAGCGTATCGGCAACGACTAACTCCTCCAACACAGAGTTAGCAATGTTTTCGTGCGCTTTCCCCGACATAATGGGGTGTGTGCAGACGGCCCTTACCGATTGGGCACCTTTATCCATAATAATCTGGGCTGCTTTTGCCATTGTTCCGCCCGTGTCAATCAAATCATCGACCAGCACAACGTTTGCACCTTCTACATCGCCGATGACCTGCATGGATGCGATTTCGTTGGCTCGTTTACGGTGTTTATCGCACAACACAATATCTGCGTTGAAATGCTTTGCGAATACGCGGGCACGGTTAGCACCACCCACATCAGGTGAGGCAATCACCAGGTTATCTAGATTCAGGCTTCTGATATATGGTACAAACACGGATGTTCCTTCCAGATGGTCGACCGGAAAGTCGAAGAAACCCTGAATTTGTCCAGCGTGAAGGTCAATCGTCATCAGACGGTCTGCTTTCGACGCAGCCAGCATGTTTGCCACTAGTTTAGCGGCAATCGACACACGGGGTTTGTCTTTCCGATCCTGCCGGGCGTACCCAAAATAGGGAATCACAACCGTAACGTAGTGCGCTGAAGCCCGCCGAGCAGCATCGACCATGAGCAACAGCTCAAGCAGATTATCGGCTGGAGGAGGAGTCGACTGAATCAGAAACACATCGCAACCCCGAACGGACTCTTCAAAACTGGGCGACATTTCACCATCGCTAAACCGGCGGCAGGTATACCCACCTAAGTCTTTGCCGTAATAATGCGCGATTTTTTCGGCTAAATACGTAGACTGACTCCCCGAAAAAATCTTAACCGGATTAAACGATGCCATGTGTGCCAGACAAATTTTCCGCAAAGGTACGGAAAAAACGGGCAGAATGGCTGGTAGGATTTGAAGTTTCTTTTCAAATAAACAGTTTATGATGGCGAAGTGGGGTAATACTTTGGGAGTTTTATTTACACGCATCGCTTAATTCGCTGTTCTATGGCTTTGGTAGCGCATTGAGAACTTTTGTACTTTTGCGCTCACGTATGAATACTACACAAGCGCCAGCAACATCGCTGCAAGACATTATCGCCCACGCCAAAGAATATGGCTTCGTATTCCCATCCTCCGAAATCTACGATGGTTTACAGGCCGTGTATGATTACGGACAGAATGGCGTTGAGCTCAAAAATAACCTTAAAACGCTGTGGTGGAAGGCCATGACGCAACTCCACGACAACGTCGTCGGGATTGATGCGTCGATCTTTATGCACCCACTGACGTGGAAAGCATCGGGTCACGTTGACTCGTTCAACGATCCGATGATCGATAATAAAGATTCGAAGAAACGCTACCGGGCTGATCAACTGCTGGAACTGAAAGCTGAAGCCTACGCCAATGCGGGCGATGAAGCTAAAAGTACGGCCCTGTTACAGGAAATGGGTCGTTTGCTCGGAAATAACGACCTTGAAGGTGTTCGAAATCTGATCATCGCCGAAGGAATAAAAGATCCCGTATCGGGTACTGATAACTGGACTGAAGTTCGTCAGTTTAATCTGATGTTCTCAACGCAAGTTGGCTCATTGGCTGAAGACGCCAGCCTGATTTACCTACGCCCTGAAACAGCACAGGGTATTTTTGTCAACTTCCTGAATGTGCAGAAAACGGGTCGAATGAAGATTCCGTTTGGCATTGCCCAGATCGGAAAAGCGTTTCGGAATGAGATCGTGGCCCGCCAGTTTACGTTCCGAATGCGTGAGTTCGAACAGATGGAAATGCAGTTTTTTGTTCGCCCTGGCACCGAAATGAAATGGTACGAAACCTGGCGCGATGCGCGGATGAAGTTCCATGAGGCTGTTGGTTTGCCCGCTGAAAAACTCAAATTCCACATTCATGAAAAATTGGCCCACTATGCCAATGCTGCAGTAGATATAGAATATAAGTTTCCGTTTGGTTTTCGCGAGATGGAGGGTATTCACTCTCGCACAGATTTTGATCTGAAAGCGCACCAGGAACTGAGCCGCAAAAAACAACAGTACTTCGATAATGACATAGACGAAGCAACCGGCAAACCCTATGGTAATTACATTCCGTATGTAGTTGAAACATCAGTTGGTGCTGACCGTTTGTTTTTAGCGGTATTTTGCAACGCGTTCACCAAAGAAACAGTAGGAGAGGGTGATCAGCAGAAAGAGCGGACATACTTGAAACTGCATCCGGCACTGGCTCCTGTGAAAGCGGCTGTATTCCCACTTGTTCGTAAGGATGGTCTGCCAGAAAAAGCAGAAGAAATTGTGAAGAGCTTACGTTCGGAGTTTCGGGTCGTGTATGAAGAACGTGACGCTATTGGTAAGCGTTACACCCGGCAAGATCTGATCGGCACACCGTTCTGTATTGCGGTCGATTACCAAACTTTAGAAGACAATACCGTAACGATCCGTTACCGCGACACAACCGAGCAAATTCGCATTCCCATCAGCGAACTGAAAGCTCGCATTGGGCAGGAGGTTTCGATGGAACGAGTGCTGGAGAAGATGTAAAAAATTCGAGTTTGACATACAGAAAAGCCCCAGAGAGCAATCCCTGGGGCTTTTCTGTGGTCTGTGGTCTGTGGTTTTTGATTTATGCTTCGCCAACCAGCATCAACGCACCCACTGTTACGTTGGATGTTTCATCTATCAGGATAGCGCCACCCGAAGCACGGTTTGTTGCATAGGGGTCGAAACTGATCGGCTGTGCAGTCCGCAGAACAACCTTGGCCAAATCATTGAGTCTCAGTTGCTCAACACCTTCAATCTGTTCGTAGGTATTGACATTCAGTTGATACGAAATCTCTCGAACCGAGCAACGTGTGCGGAATGTGCCGACCTGCAGCACATACTTATTGCCCACTTTGAACTCCTTAGAGTCCATCCAGCAAAGCATGGCTTCAACCGTTTGACTACTGAGAGGCTGACTATCCGAACGAACAATCAGGTCACCCCGGCTAATGTCTACATCAGTAGCCAGATGCAGCACAACCGACATTGGCGTAATGGCTTCGTCCAGGTGAGTTTCTGCAATTTCGATGGCGTCGATAGTAGAGGTTTCGCCCGAAGGGAATACAGTTATGGAATCGCCCTTCCGGAATTGGCCACTGGTAATTTTACCTGCGTAACCTCGGTAATCGTGTAGCTCAGCGGTTTGTGGACGAATAACGTACTGCACTGGAAAACGAGCCTGATCTAAATTGACGTCATCGTCGATCACTACTGTTTCCAAATGTTCGAGTAGCGTCTGTCCCTCATACCACGGCATTGATTCTGACCGATCAACGACGTTATCGCCGTTAAGCGCACTCATAGGAATGTATGTTACCTGCTTGACATTCAGATTCTTGGCTAAGTCGGCATAGTGAATACAAATGTCAGAGAACACATCCTGCGAATAACCAACCAAATCCATCTTGTTGACGGCTACCACAATATGGGGAATGCCCAGAAGTGATGCAATCAACGAATGTCGACGGGTCTGTTCGGCTACACCATGTCGGGCATCAACCAGCACAATTGCTAATTGACAGTTCGATGCGCCCGTAACCATGTTGCGCGTATATTGAATATGTCCCGGCGCATCCACAATAATGAACTTGCGGGCTGGCGTCTGGAAGTAGCGATACGCTACATCAATGGTAATACCCTGTTCGCGCTCAGAACGGAGACCGTCTGTTAATAGGGCGAGGTCAATTTCACCATCGTCGCGGCTTTTGCTGGCGCGTTCGATCGCTTCCAACTGGTCGGCCAGGATGGATTTAGAATCGTAAAGAAGCCGCCCGATGAGCGTGCTTTTGCCGTCGTCAACCGAACCGGCAGTTATAAATCGGAGAAGATCCATCAGTCAATTATGAATGATGAATGATGAATTATGAATGAAAAATTGACAGGTAGACTAATTCATCATTCATAATTCATCATTCATAATTAAAAATACCCGCCCTTCTTGCGGTCTTCCATAGCGGCTTCGCTAAGCTGGTCGTCCATGCGGGTTTCGCCCCGTTCGGAGATGCGCGTGGCCTGGATTTCGTCAATGACGGCATCCAGTGTATCGGCAGTCGATTCGGATGCGGCTGTGCAGGAAATATCACCAACTGTGCGGAAGCGTACCCGACGTGTTACAAGCTGGTCGTCGGCTTCGGGTTTGATAACGCCCCCGGCTGTTGCCATTAGCTTTCCGTCACGAATGAGCAACTCGCGCTCATGGGCGAAATAAATGCTGGGTAGTTCAATTTTTTCACGCCGGATGTAATTCCAGACATCGAGTTCGGTCCAGTTCGAGATTGGAAATATGCGAACGTTTTCGCCTTTGTGAATCCGACCGTTATAGAGATTCCAAAGTTCAGGTCGCTGACGTTTGGGGTCCCAGGAACCGAATTCGTCACGAACTGAAAATACACGTTCTTTTGCCCGCGCTTTTTCTTCATCCCGACGAGCACCACCAATACAGGCATCAAATTCAAATTCTTCGATAGTGTCTAGCAACGTAAACGTTTGCAGCCCGTTACGTGTCGCATTACGACCCGTTGGTTCCTTCAACTTCTTTTCCCGAATCGTATCTTCAACATAGCGAACGATTAGTTTTTCACCAATCCGTTCTGCCAGATTATCGCGGTAATCGAGTGCTTCCTGAAAGTTATGCCCCGTGTCGATATGCACGAGTGGAAATGGAAACTTACCTGGCCGAAACGCTTTCAATGCCAGGTGTACGAGGGTAATGGAATCTTTGCCACCCGAAAAAAGCAGCGCAGGTCGCTCAAATTGACCGGCTACCTCCCGCATAATGTGGATGGCTTCGGATTCAAGCTGATCTAAATAATCTAACTTCATTTTTTAATGAGTGATTGAGTGAATGAGCGATTGAGTGAATACAGACCAGGCAGCTGGAGTAGTATTAATTAACCAATCATTCATTTAACTTTAAACACTTTACGGTTTAAACGTTTCCTCGTGGGTATGAAGCCCACATTCTTTTTTCGAATTGTCTTCCCACCACCAGCGTCCGGCGCGGAAATCTTCGCCTTCCTGAATAGCACGGGTACAGGGTTGGCAACCGATGCTCACAAAACCTCGGTCGTGGAGTGGGTTATAAGGTACGTTATGGTCTTTTATGTATTGCTTTACCTCATCGAATGTCCAGTCCATCAAAGGGTGGAATTTGAAGAGGTCGTGTGCGTCGTCCCGTTCTAGTTGGGGCATGCTCTGACGGTTGGCCGATTGTTCAGCGCGAATACCCGTAATCCAGATTTTTTGCCCCTTCAATGCACGGTTTAAGGGCTCAACTTTCCGAATGCCGCAACATTCTTTCCGGTTCTCAACGGATTCGTAGAAACTGTAGGGACCTTTGGTGGTCATCAATTTCTCAACAGCCTCAGCTTTTGGGAAATATGTTTCAATTTTGGCGCCGTACCGATCGTTGGTTTTTTTCCAGACCGAATACGTTTCTGAAAACATCCGACCTGTATCGAGCGTAAAAATCTTGATAGGAATATCATTCGCCAAAATCAGATCGGTAATAACCTGATCTTCATAGCCCAGACTGGTCGAAAAAACGACCTCGCCAGGAAATAATTCGGCCAGCGTCCGTAGAGCTTCGATATTGCTCAGACCGTGCAGCTGTTCGGTCAGGCTTTCGAGGGTGTAAGTTGGTTCGGCAATCATTTCATTTAGGCAATTTTATCGCCTTGCCGGTTTTGGCCGACTGCCGGGCAGCGTCCAGAATCTCCATGACGATTATGTTATTCTCTAGTGACGTTAATTCATCGGGTTTAGTTTCGCCATGAATTAGTCTGGCGAAGTAGGCAAATGAGTCAGTAGCAGGAGCGTCTGTCTGTGGGGCTTCAACTGCTTTCTCGTTTTTGTCATCTTTAAGCCGGATACGCATACGAGAGCCATCTACGGTAAAAACATAACCCGTCTGACCATACACTTCCATGTCTTTACGACTAAACGGCCAGTTCCACGATCCCTGAATAATTGTCTGGGTTTTTGGGTATGTCAGAATAATAGTTCCTTCGTCGTCCACTTTGGGATAAATGTCAGGTTTGATCTGTTGTGTCACGGCCATTACCGACAGCGGACGCTCATTATGCATAAGCCAGGTAGATAGATTGGCACCGTAGCAACCGAAATCAAACAATGCCCCGGCACCGTTGGTAACCGGATCGGTTAGCCAGGCGAAAAATTCTTTACTTACGCCAATTTCCTTGGGTCCCTGATGGCCATCATGTACAACAATCTTTCGTAAATCACCGATCGATTTGTCAGTATTAGCGATTGCATAGGCTTTATGGTTGCTGCCGTACCAGGTAGTTTCGTAATTGGTCAGCAGTTGAATCTTATGCTTTTTGGCCAAAGCTTCCATCTGCTTGGCATCAGCGAAAGTCGTCGCCAGTGGTTTTTCGACCATCACATGAATGCCACGTGGAGCACAAATGTCTACCGTTTTTTTATGATCGACAATTGGACCAAAATCGGTAACCGCTTCGGGTTTGGTTTTGTCGAGCATTTCGGCAACGGTTGGATACACTAAACTCATACTGAATCCATGCTGCTTGGCGAGTCTTTCGGCTAGTTCACGATTAGGCTCGGCGATGCCTACTATTTCAATGTCTGTCTGACCTGTCTGCTTGAATGCTTTATTCAGAATGCCATGCACGTGATCATGCGCCATGCCAGCTATACCCACACGAAGTGGTTTTTTAGAGCTTTGCGCATTGGCCAAGTGGGCCAGAAGGAGTAGCAAGAGGAAAAGTGAAGGACGCAGGAGCATTATAGTATTATTTGTATTGGTTAGGGTCAAGCCAGACGACTTCGACGTACTGCCCGTGCAGATGATCAAAGTCTTTATCAGTTGTAATGAGGGTAGCTCCGGTCAGTGATGCCGATGCCGCTATCCACAAATCATTTTTGCCCATGTTCCGGGCCGATATACCTAATGATCGACCCGCTAACTTATTCTGACTAAATGCATCAATGTCGGCGTATCGCTGGACTAACTCATCATCAGCTATAGTTACTCGAATATAGCAGTTTAATAAATCCTGTAATTTAGCTTGTCTAGCCGTGCTCCAATTGTTTTGTCGTGCTATTGACCAAAGCTCGCCAGCAGTGACTACTGAAATCTGAACCTGATTATTTTCGGTTAAACTCAAAATCGCCGTAACGGAATCGGCAATATTGTTTTGGCGTATATAAGCCAGAACAATATTCGTATCGAAGAGATATATCATTTACCAATCATTGCCACTAGTTCCTCCCAGGATTCCTGTATATCCATTTTTTCTGCAATTTGCCTAATTCGTTCAGGATCAAAGGGCTTAGCAGGTGAGTTGCTGGTTGATAGGTTTACTCCAGTTAGCATACCTGCCAATCGCATCTTAAAATATGTAGGTGCTAATTCTGCTAGTGAAGCGGCTTGTTCCAGTGTTAAACTACCTTTTTCATACAGTGCACGGGCCATTTCCCAACGAGCAACTGCCGGGTCAAGGGAGTCAGGTATGTCAATCGTCAGTGTTTTCATGGTGTCTTCAGTGCTTTATTGTAATAAAACTTCTCGGACTGAATCAGTTCATTACGCCAATACTGAACTGAAACTTCTGGAAGTGAAAAGCATTATCCGGACAAATCAGTGAACTCGTAGACCCACTCGCTGAAAACGACATTGCTCGGCTGGTCGATTGCCTGACTGATGAGCTAATTGGTCGTTAAACACCTACTTTTAGCACCTCGGCTGATTTCGCTATTGCCTGAGTGAAGTCTTCGATCAAATCCTCAATCGCTTCCAGACCCACCGAAATCCGGATCAAGCCTGGCGTGATACCTAGCGCGGCTTTTTCTTCAGGTTTCAACTTGGCGTGAGTTGTTGTGTTCGGATTCGTCACAATTGTACGAGAATCGCCTAGATTTGAAGAAAGGGTAGGAATAGTCAATGCATCGAAGAAAGCCTTCACACGATCGAAACCGCCTTCCAGTTCGATGGTTACGATGGCTCCGCCTGCGCTCATCTGCCGTTTGGCCAGATCATATTGCGGGTGAGAGGGAAGGAATGGATATAATACACGCTCAACGTCTGTATGAGTGTCCAGAGCTTCGGCCAGTTGCAGCGCATTGCGGCAATGACGCTCCATACGAAGATCCAGTGTTTCCAGGCTTTTCGACAAAATCCAGGCATTGAATGGCGACAACGATGGGCCTGTATGCCGGGCAAAGAACCGAATCGACTGAATCAAGTCGGCGCGGCCTACTACAATGCCGCCAAGCACCCGGCCTTGTCCATCCATGTATTTAGTGGCCGAATGCACCGACAAATCAGCACCAAAATCAATAGGTGTTTGTAAAATGGGCGTAGCGAAGCAGTTATCTACATTCAGGATGAAGCCATATTTCGCCTTCAGACGAGCCAGCATCCTCAGATCAACTAACTCCAGGCCTGGATTTGAGGGCGTTTCCAGATAAACCATACGCGTATTGGGCTGCATAGCGGCTTCCCATTCTTCTTCAGTGGCAGTCGCATCAACATAGGTGTGCGTAATGCCCCACTTACTGAGAATCTGGGTAATAATCTGATGCGCCGAGCCAAACAAAGCCCGACAGGCAACCAGGTGATCGCCCGATTTCAATAAAGCACCCATACTGGCAAAAACGGCAGCCATGCCTGTTCCCGTTGCAATGCCATCTTCGGCATTTTCCAACATGCAGACCTTCTCGACAAACTCCGTTACGTTGGGGTTCGAGAAGCGTGAATAGATATTACCTTCTTCTGTTTCTTCAAACAGCGCTTTGCCCTGCTCGGCACTTTCGAAGGTAAAACTGGATGTCAGATACAGGGGTACAGAGTGTTCGCGGTTTTGCGATTGCTGCGCCTGGGTACGGATGGCTTTGGTTTGTTTTTGCATATACTAAAAAGTAGTAAGTTGCTAAGTAGTAAGTTATCGAGGAGTGAGTTGTTGACTTGTGAGTTACTTACTACTTAATCACTTGCAACTTGGCAACTTTACTCTAAAAAAACTTAATAATCTTTCGCAAACTTACGAGAATAACCACAATTCCGACTAAAATCATCATGGTCTTGACTGGTAGTTTTTGCGCCAAACGAGCGGCAATAGGTGCGGCAATCATACCACCCAGAATCAGACCCAGAATTACCATACCGTAGTTATCCAAACCGGCATATAAGGCGAACACAACGGAACTGGCAAATGAGACGAAAAATTCGGCTAAGTTGACCGAGCCAATGGTGTAGCGCGGGTGCCGACCAGAGGCAATGAGTGTTGTATTGACAATAGGGCCCCAGCCACCACCGCCAATAGCATCAACAAATCCCCCAAACCAGGCCAACAAGCCAATTTGCCGAACGGGCTTTTTCTTGGTCTGTTTCGCTAAGGCTTTTCGGAGAATTAGAATACCCAGAATAGCCGTGTAAACCGAGATGGCTGGTGATAAGTAGTTCGCTACTACTTCCATATCGGCCAATTTGGTAATCAGAAAGGCGCCTAACGCAGCACCAATAACGCCCGGAATCAGGACAATCTTAAATAACCGACTGTTGACGTTGCCAAATTTAAGGTGCATATAGCCCGACACACCGCTGGTGAAAATCTCGGAGCTGTGTACGCTGGCGGTAGCGAATAATGGACTGATGCCTACACTTGTCAGGAAAGTCGTAGCTGTTACGCCATAAGCCATTCCCAGGGCTCCGTCGATCATCTGGGCCACGAATCCGGCTAAAATGAAGTAAAAAATTTGGGGAGTTAGGTCAATAGAATTGGCAATAACCGTCAGTCGATCCAGTGTGAAGTAGCTGAATAACAGATGTCCTACAACCATTAAGGCGAGAGCCGAAAAAACATAAATGGCAATTTCAGTACGATTCCTGCGTCGGAGTAGAGGGCGAGATGAGCCTGTTTGCACGGTAGCCGCTGGAAAGGCAGCACGCAAAACATTAGCTTGTTTTGCTGCATTCTCTCCTTGAAGACTGATCGTCAGTCCATTAAGGTCGATTTCTGGCTCTGCCAGACTAAATGGAGTGCCTACCGGATCGGTGGTAGAGGCTAGCTGTTGACTCATACAGTATAATGCCTATCGAGTTAATGGAGTATTGTATTTATGAAAAACGGCACGTCAGCGTGCCGCATGTCTTCAAGTCAGCAACGTATATACTGACTTGAAAGTGTCACAAAGATACGTTAGGGATCAGGAAAGATGCAAGGGATTCGTATAAACTACCACACTGATCCATCAGGCCAGTGCTGCATACCAAATCCAGATGATATATACCGGCTGAAATAACAATCGTGACCAGACATACCAGGGTTTGGCTGGTAAGCCTCCTGGTGGGGGAAGGTTATTGACCGCAACGTTAATATTGGCTGGGAATATCACAATCAATAAAATAATTAATCCCCAGGCCGACCAGAAGCGAGTTTCCGAAATCAATAAACCGATGCCTAGTACAAGTTCTGCCACTCCTGACAGCAAAACAAGCAGACGAGCATTTGGTAGAAACTTTGGGATCATGTAGGTAAGCTGTTCCGGTTTTCGGAGGTGAGTCAGACCAATCATCACGAACATAACCGTAGTGGCTAACAACGCATCGTGATGTGGATTAAGCAAATAAGGAGCTTGGGTCAGCCAGCCAATTCCATACAGGATCGACCCAATTGATAATAAACCCAAAAAGAAAGCCATAGCCTTGATACCGTTTGATTTATGGATCAAAGTTCCGGCAGAGGCTGTTGCCATCCACTAACATTTGTTAGGAAATCAAACCTCCCGGCGAATACGGCTTAAGCTTTCGGGCGCAATGCCTAAGTAAGAAGCAAGGTGTCGGACGGGAATTGTCTGCACTAAAACAGGATTTTGTTCCAGTAACTGCACATAGCGTTGCTTGGCATTATTAGTCAGAAACTGTACTTCGCGGCTGGTTTTTCGCAGGAACGCCTGTTCAGCAATTAATCGCCCAATGCGTTCTGCTTTGTGCGATTGGTCGTACAAAGCCAGCAACTTCGTACGACTGAATCGTAACGCCTGGACATCACTTAATGCCTGAACTGTAAACGCAGTAGGTTGGCCGGTGAGAAATGAAGAATAAGCCGAAACGAAGTCATTACTAAAAATAAAATCGAGCGAGATATCTCGTCCATTGTTCGTTAGAAAGAGCCGAACCATGCCCTCGTCGATGTAGTAAATGTATTTTTCAGCCTGACCCGCCTGAATCAGACAATCGTTTTTCTGGTAAGCAACCGACTCAACAATCGTTGAGAAACGGAGCCAGTCGTCGTCGCTCTGCGAAGTTAATAGGTCAAAGCGTTGGCGGAGTCGGTCAATAGCATTGGTAGTTGTTGGCATTGATAGTCAGCTATGGACAGGAGTCGTTACTTGTTGTAAAAATCATCAAATACAATCGTATAACAACAAATGGCAATTCTTGTCTATAGCTGGCTTCAATGATAATAAACGACTATTCCCCTGCCATGGGATCAGGTGTTCCATCGGGATCGCCGGTAACTGTTCCGTGTTTCGGGAACGTGTTCCCCCGAATAAATAATAAACCCGCTACGTGGGGAGCCGCCATAGAAGTTCCGCTCAATATCGCGTATTTTCCACCCATGTAAGTCGAGGTGATGCGGACACCGTAAGCGCATACATCTACACTGCTACCAAAGTTTGAAAACGAAGCAAACTGGTTTCTGCTATCCATGGCCGATACTGTAAATACGTTGGCATTATTTACCCGCGATGGCGAATAATTATCGGCGTTTTTGCTGTCGTTACCTGCCGCAATGGCAAACAAAATACCCGCATTGGCTGCCTGGGTAATTGCCTGGTCGAGCGTCGTTGATGTACTTTCTCCACCCAGACTGAGATTGACAACATCGCCCGCTTTTCCATTTTGTCGGACGTAATTTATTGCCTGAATAATCCCCGACAACCGACCCTCGCCTTCATCGTCCAGAACTCTAAGCGAAACCAGCGTTGCACCCGACGCAATGCCTGTTACGCCGATGCTATTGTTTTTAGCGCCAATAATACCTGCTACGTGGGTGCCGTGTCCATTTTCGTCATCGGCCGAAGTTACTCCACTCACAAAAGATTTACTGCGGCTGACATCTACATTCAGGTCGGGATGATCGAGATCAATGCCTGTATCGATAATCCAGGCTGTTTTCGTGGTTTGGAGGTCGCCCCGTCCGTAACCAGTCTGGCTGATATTCCAGGGTAATGTCGTTGTCGTTGTTACGTCGACGCAGTTGCACATAGACATAATCTGGTCAGGCTCAATCAGTAAGACAGCTGGGTCCTGTTGTAATTTCTGAGACTCACTTTCAGACAGGTGGGCTAGAAAGCTGGTTTGATCACCTGTAGCCAGAACTTCTGCCTGTGAATTGACGACTTCTGCATCCGTAAGAAACTGCTCGACCTGTGCTTCTGAACTGGCAAGACGTGCATTAGGCGATGAACTGACTGCTAAAGCTGGTCGATACGTGACAATATAAGAACCGGCAATAGCAGTCCCATTTGTAGAAGAAGCTTTGACGAGACAGTCGGCTGCAATACTAGTTGGTTCTACACTGCTGTCAATCTGGCAACCAAAAAGGCTAAAGCCGATAAGGGCGACGTTGGTAAGCGTCGCGAACGATAAAAAACGTCGCATGGGTACGTACGAAATAGATAGTTGGAAAAGTATCAATCGTAAAAAGTCATATCATGCGTTGTTTCGGGAGCTGATTCAATTGAGTATACGCAAAAAGCCAGCGGGCCGTTGCGTGTTCTATATAGTAACGATTTTACCACTGATTCAGTGTAATAAGCATCGTTTGCCCTACTGCTGGGAGTGAGGTTTTGGCCATGGACGAAGCGCGGTACAAGTAAAGTTGGGTACAGGAACAGGTGACAATAGTTGATTCATTATGTGTTTATACATTCATCGACTGATTGGTAGGCAAAAGTCTTTGTAATCGGCTATTTTTGCGAGATAATTGAGTAACATGACTGGAATCAGAGTCCGAACCGGTCACATTTAATTGAGCTTATCATGCGGCTCTCAGCCGCACTACTATTATGGCCGACTATAACCACCGCGAGACTGAACAGAAATGGCAACAGTTTTGGGACGATCACCACACTTATAAGCCTGAAGAACATACGAGAAAGGAAAAGTATTACGTCCTTGATATGTTCCCGTATCCGTCTGGGGCTGGCCTGCACGTTGGTCACCCACTGGGGTACATTGCCTCCGACATTGTAGCGCGTTATAAGCGGCTGAAAGGGTACAATGTGCTGCATCCTATGGGCTTCGACTCATTCGGATTACCAGCCGAACAGTATGCGATTCAGACGGGTCAGCACCCGGCTGTCACAACGGAAGAGAACCGTAAGCGATACATTGAGCAACTAAAAAATATTGGTTTTAGCTACGATTGGACCCGGGAAGTTCGAACGTCCGATCCATCGTATTATAAGTGGACGCAGTGGATTTTTATGGAGTTGTTCCGGTCGTGGTACAACAAAGACAACGACCGAGCCGAACCCATTGAAACGCTGCTGGAAAAGTTCGCAACGAACGGCACGACGGACGTCAACGCGGTGTGTGCGGATGATATTCCGACTTTTACGGCTGCTGAGTGGAATGCTATGTCCACACGTGAGTCCTACGAGATAACCTTGAAGTACCGCCTAACCTATCTGGCCGATGCGGTGGTGAACTGGTGCCCGGCTCTTGGTACAGTTCTGGCGAATGACGAAGTGAAGGACGGGGTTTCGGAGCGAGGTGGATATCCTGTTGAACAGAAATTGATGCGCCAGTGGATGATGCGCATCACGGCCTACGCCGACCGCTTGCTGACTGGTTTGGACACCATCGACTGGACCGAATCGCTGAAAGAACAACAGCGCAACTGGATCGGAAAATCGGTAGGAGCTTCCGTTAAGTTTCAGGTTTCAGGTTCTACGTTAAACGTTGATAAAACCAATAAACCTGAACCGTTTATCGAAGTCTTCACAACCCGAGTCGATACCATCTATGGCGTTACATTCATGGTGCTGGCTCCTGAACATGAATTGGCCGATGAGTTAACGACGCCAGAACAGCGCGAGGCCGTTGAAGCCTATGTGAATGCCGCTAAACTACGCTCCGAACGTGACCGTATGGCAGATACGAAAGCTGTGTCTGGCGTATTTACGGGAAGTTACTGCCTTAATCCGTTGAACGACGAGAAGGTGCCGATCTTCCTGGCCGACTATGTATTAGCGGGTTACGGCACGGGTGCGGTCATGGCTGTTCCCTCGGGCGACCAGCGTGACTGGAACTTTGCGACGTACTTTAACTTGCCAATTATCCCAATTCTGGATGCGCAGAAAGACGTTGATCAACAGGCCGATAATACCAAAGAAGGCCACTATATCAACTCGGGGATTATCAATGGCATGACCTACAAAGAGGCTACTGCCACCTTGATTGCATGGCTGGAAGAACGGGGCCTGGGTAAGGGTAAAATCAACTACCGGATGCGCGATGCGGTATTTAGCCGTCAGCGCTATTGGGGTGAACCTGTGCCCGTTTATTTCAAAGAGGGCTTGCCGTATTTGATTGATGAAAGCGACTTGCCGTTGGAATTACCCGCTATTGACAAATACCTGCCTACTGAAACTGGCGAGCCACCACTAGGCCGGGCAGAAGGTTGGAAATATCAACGTGAGTATGAGTATGAATTGAGCACTATGCCCGGTTGGGCGGGTTCATCGTGGTACTGGTACCGCTACATGGACCCAAACAATGACAACGTCTTTGCCAGTAAAGAAGCCATCAATTATTGGCAGAATGTGGATCTGTACATTGGTGGTACTGAACACGCAACAGGCCACTTGCTGTACAGCCGTTTCTGGAACAAATTCATGAAAGATCGGGGATATGTGCCTCAGGAAGAGCCATTCAAAAAGCTCATCAATCAGGGCATGATTCAGGGACGATCAAATTTTGTGTATCGGGTAGCAGGTACAGGACGAGAAGGGGCGCCAGCCATATTTTTGTCGCTGAATCAGATAAACGGCCAAGAGGTGACCCCGCTTCACGTTGATGTCAATATCGTGGAAAATGATGTATTAGATATCGAAGCCTTCAAGAAACTTCGCCCGGATCTGGCCGAAAATGCTGAGTTTATAACCGAGCCAGATGGCCGTTATATTGTTGGTGTGGAGGTTGAAAAAATGTCGAAGTCGAAGTTCAACGTCGTTAATCCCGATACGATTGTCGAGAAATACGGCGCTGATGTATTACGGCTTTACGAAATGTTCCTTGGACCACTCGAACAGGCCAAGCCCTGGAATACCAATGGCATTGATGGTGTGTATCGCTTTATCCGTAAGTTCTGGCGGTTGTTTTATAAGGATAATGCAGACGGCTCAACCAACTGGATTGTTACAGATGAGCAACCCACACCTGCTGAACTGAAAGTTTTGCACAAAACAATTCAGAAGGCCGGGAATGACATTGATGCGTTCTCGTTCAATACGTCGGTAAGTTCATTCATGATTTGTGTGAATGAGCTGGCTACGCTGAACTGCCACAAACGGGCTATTTTACAGGATTTAGTGTTGATATTGTCGCCATACGCACCCCACATTACGGAGGAGCTTTGGGCAGCGTTGGGCAACGAGCCCGGTACAATTTCAAAAGCCGAGTTTCCCAAATTCAACCCGAATTATCTGGTTGAGGATGCCTTCGAATACCCGATTCAGATTAACGGCAAAGTGCGCACAACAATCAGCTTCGCCATCGACCGGGCTCCAACTGAAATCGAACGGGAAGTACTGGCCGATGAAATCGTACAGAAGTGGCTGGAAGGCAAAGCACCTAAAAAAGTGGTTGTCGTACCGAAGCGGATTGTGAATGTAGTGATATAAACGCAGTGGGGTCGGTTTCTCAAAACCGACCCCACTGCGTTTATAGATGTTCTCCGTTTTCACTCGGCAAAGCCAAGCGAAAACTACTTTATCATATTCCAACTGCCTCGGCTTCCCGAGCCGCCAGCGCATCGCGCACTTGAGCTGTCAGCGTGAGAGAATGTTTACGTGCCTCGTGACTATAAATAGGGGCTGAAAGAATTAACTCATTGGCCTGCGTTTGCTCGATAAAACTTGCCAGCGTGCGTTGAATGGTTTTAGGCGATCCTACGGCTGCGTAGCGAAATATCGATTCAATACCCGCTAGCTCATAATCAGGCCAGTGATTTGCCAGATTATCGACGGGTGGTTGCATCTGCCGGGCTTTGCCGCGCCGGATATACAAGAATTGCTGTTGAACGGAGGTAAACAAACGCTCGGCTTCCTGGTCGGTATCGGCGGCAATCACATTAGCGGCTACCATTACGTATGGCTCCTTCAATTGGGCTGATGGTTTAAACTGCGTGCGATACACATACAACGCCCGCATTAATTCAGTTGGGGCAAAATGCGATGCAAAGGCATATGGCAAGCCAAGAATGGCCGCTAATTGTGCCCCAAATAGACTGGAGCCCAAAATCCAGATCGGCACATTCAGGCCATTTCCAGGCACGGCCTGTACAAACTGGCTCGTGTCGTCGGGCTGAAAATAACGCTGTAACTCAACTACATCCTGCGGAAACGTATCGGGGCCAGTTGCATCCCGACGTAGCGCTCGGGCAGTCATCTGGTCGGACCCAGGCGCGCGGCCTAAGCCTAAGTCGATCCGGCCTGGGTAAAGTGATTCCAGTGTTCCAAACTGTTCGGCGATGACCAGGGGGGAATGGTTGGGCAGCATAACACCACCCGAACCTACGCGAATGGTCTTCGTGCCACCAGCCACATAGCCAATTACAACAGAAGTTGCGGCACTGGCAATACCCGGCATATTGTGATGCTCAGCCAGCCAGTAGCGATTGTAGCCCAGTGTTTCAGCGTGTTGGGCAAGATCAAGCGTATTGCGTAGCGCCTGAGTAGCGGTCTCGCCTTCGACAATGGGCGATAAATCCAAAATTGAAAAGGGGATCATACGACGTTGTTATAACGAGTTGCCTTATTTTTACGGCATATAGACCGAAGATTTTTAAGATCATACTAAATCATATTGACCATAAGAATTCGCGTTCTATTACCTGTGTCAACAATAGGCTTTATCAGAACGGTTCCTGCTTAATAGCCTACAGTTAATTTATCATCAACCAGAATGATCACAAAACAACTTATCGTACTTGGCCTCAGCGTCGGCCTGATTACCTGCTCCCCCAAAACCTATACCAATACTTCCTCTGGTAAAGGGCCTGATTTCTTTAGCTACAAACCCAATCAGGAAGCAAAGATTTCGGTGCATCGGGGTGGGGGCGACTTGAAAGGGTATCCCGAAAATTGCATCGAATCGTTTGCCTATATGGCCAAAAACCTTGGCACATCCACGCGGCCGGTCATCATTGAATGCGACATTGACCTGACCAAAGACAGCGTTATGGTGATGATGCACGACGCCACCCTCGACCGCACGACTACCGGCACCGGCAAACTAATTGATAAGGCATATGCCGAACTGAGCGCTTACCGGTTGGAAGACAATATGGGGAACGTGACACCATACAAAATTCCGACGCTGGAAGAGGTCCTGCGCTGGGGAAAAAACAAGGCGACCTTCACGCTCGATGTCAAGCGGAACGTATCATTTGCGAAAGTGGTGGACATGGTTCACAAAACGGGAATGGGTGCCTACGCAGCCGTTATCACTTATAACGCTCAGGACGCGGCCAAAATCAATCAGCTCGACCCGAACCTGATGATTTCGGTGACAATTCGCAATCAGGCTGAATACGACCGTCTGCACGAACTAGGCGTTCCCGACAATCGGATGGTGGCCTTTGTTGGGGTGAAAGAGCCGGATGCCGCGCTGTACAAATTTCTGCACGACAAAGGTATTGCCTGTATTTTGGGAACGCTGGGCAATTTAGATAAACAAGCGGCTGCTAAAGGGGATCAGGTATATAAAACATTTGTCCAAAATGGGGCCGATATCATGTCAACAGACAGGCCGCTGGAAATGGCGAAGGTGCTCTATAGGTAGGTTCCTGGTTTAGACTACTTACCTAATCTACCTTAGCTTGACTTAATTTTCATGACTACTACTTACCGGTGGCGAATCATCGCGCTGCTTTTCCTGGCGACAACAATTAATTACGTAGATCGGCAGGCGCTGTCATTCGTTATGACAGATGGTGCTTTTAAACGAACTATCCTGGGTTTATCGCCGGGTGCCCTGCTGACAGATGAATACCTGAAACAGTTTCGGATTCAGATGGGACTTGTCGACTCGGCTTTTAAAGCGACTTATGCCATTGGCTTTCTGCTGATTGGCTGGCTCATTGACCGGGTGGGCACGAAAAAAGGGTTTTCCATCGGTATTGCCGTCTGGAGTGTTGCCAGTATTGCGTCCGGGTTTATCTCGACCGTCGGGCAATTTGCTGTTGTACGGGCTGTGTTAGGACTTGGCGAAGCGGCCAACTTCCCTTCGGCGATGAAGGCGATTGCCGAGTGGTTTCCGAAACGGGAGCGTTCCACGGCTACCGGCATCCTGAATGCAGGCTCTAATATGGGAGTTATTACGACAGCCTTGCTGGTCCCTTTTCTGATGGAACAGTTTGGCTGGCGGGGTGCCTTCCTGATTTCGGCGGTTTTGGGCGTGCTGATGCTCGTAATCTGGTGGACTAGTTATTCAACGCCCGAATCGACGCAAGCGCTTTCTGCCACTGAATACAATTATATAACAGAAGGGCGGGCCATTGCCGACAAATCTGAACATCAACCTCAGTTCTCCTGGCTTCAGTTAAGTCGGTACCGGCAAACCTGGGCGTTTTGTTTTGGCAAGATATTCGCCGATCCTGTCTGGTTTTTTTATCTCACCTGGCTCCCCGACTTTCTGCTAACCAACAACCAACTAGACCGGAAACTGGACTTGAAAAACTTCGGTATTCCGTTTCTGATTATTTATGTGGTGTCTGATATTGGGAGTATTTTCTTTGGTTGGCTGGCCACAAAACTCATGGAAAACGGTTGGACCGAAAACAAGGCGCGCAAACTAACGATGCTGATCTGCGCGCTCTCGGTCACACCCATTTATTTGATTCCATCCGTACATAGTTTTGCTGGCGTTGTCGCCTTACTGGCATTGGCTACAGCCGCCCATCAGGGTTGGTCGACCAATGTGTATGCGATGTCCACGACGCTCTTTCCTCAAGGCTCAGTCGCTACGGCTACTGGCATGGGTGGTTTTCTGGGTGGCATGATCAGTATGGTCGTGGCAGCTGCCACCGGCTATATCGTGGCGACCTTCGGCTATACGCCTATGTTTATTTTTGCGAGTAGTTCGTATTTGATTGGCCTGCTTGTTATTCACCTGGTTTTGCCTGCCCTGCGGCCAATTGAGATAGTTCACGAACGAACGAGTGTCATCGTCGAATAAACAATGCAATGAGCGATATTGGAACGTCTATGCAGGCCGGTTTACTAACCGCAGCCCGATCTATTGGGATTCAGCAACGGCCCATTCCAGAGCCAGGTCCCGGTGAAGTTCGACTGAAAATGAAACTGGTTGGTATCTGTGGTTCCGATGTATCCATTTTTCAGGGCCATCGTCCCGATCTGAAATTCCCGTTGATTATTGGTCATGAAGGTATCGGTTATGTTGATAAGCTCGGCGATGGGGTAAGCCACTTACAACCCGGCGAACGCGTCGTGATTGAACCGAATTATCCGTGCGGTCACTGTGACTATTGTTGGCAGGGACGCGGCAATATCTGCATCAATAAGCGCATTATTGGCGTGCTGGAAACCGGCTGTTTTGCCGAGTATGCTGTAATTTCCGCCAATTTCGCCTGGCGAATTCCTGATACAATCAGCGATGAGGATGCCGTTGTGATTGAGCCAACGGCTGTCGCGTTGCATACGTTGTATTCATCACCCGCCCGTCCGGGCGATACAATTGCCGTTGTTGGCCTGGGTGCTATCGGCCTGTTGGTTACGCATCTGGCGCAGAAAATGGGCTATACCGTTCTGGCCTACGACCGCGTTCAGGAAAAGGTAAATCTGGCCTCAAGCTATGGCGCGATACCCATTTCTGCCGATGCTACTACGGCCCTGATTGCTGCCATCTGGAAAGGAGCAAATGTGCATACCGTCTTTGAGTGCGCGGGTGCAGCTCCGGCATTCACGCTATCGGTAGAGGCCGCTCCACGTGGCGCTTATGTGGTTGTAGCGGGCCTATCCGACAAACCCAGCGCGATTACCGAGTTTGGTATGACACGGCAGGGCATCAATATTATCACCTCGATCATTTATCAACATCCCGTTGATTTCCGGCGAACGATTGGGTTGATTGAAACCGGCTTTATACAGCCAGGGCGCATTATCTCGGCGCGGGAATCCTTCAGTAATTTGCCTTCGGCCATTGAAGTTGCCTGTGCGGGTCAGCACGCCAAGATCGTGCTGACTTTATAAGGAAAATCTCCCGAAAGGTTGAACCTTTCGGGAGGTTCTTGAAATAGATTAATATCCCAGCGTAAACCGCTTCTGAATAAACTGTGGTTGCTCAATTTCATCCAGAACAGCTACGGCTAAGTCAGTTACCGAAATTGTACTTTCTCCTTTTTCGTTAAAAACAGGCTGGTCGGTGCCTAGGCGGAAGGTGCCTGTGCGTTCGCCGGGGACCAGCATAATGGCTGGGCTTAGGAACGTCCAGTCGAGGGTTGTGTTTTGGCGTAGTTCATTCAGGTAATCACGGGCGGCTGTCGCACCTGCTTTCCACTCGGCCGGAAATTGGGGCGTATCGACCAACTGAACGCCCGGAGCGGCTTCCAGACTACCAGCACCACCAACAACCAGTAACCGACTAACACCCGCCTGTTGGGTACCTTTTTCGATGGCTATTGATCCCTTTAAAAAGTCATCGTATAGATTCGGGTTTGTCCAACCCGCATTGTAAGCACTCAGGACAGCATCATGGCCCGCCACGAGTTCAGCTACCTGATCGGCATCTTCGGCATCACCCTGCTTGATGGTAAGTTTTGGGTCTTTAACCGTGATTTTTTCTGGATGGCGTACGATAGCCGTTACGTCATGACCGCGTTGTAAGGATTCAGTAAGGAGGGCTGAGCCGACAAAGCCTGAAGCACCAATAATTGCCAGTTTCATAGAGATAATTGGTTGATTAAGATTAATTTATTGTAATAAAATTTGTTACAGTTTTGGGTAAAAAAAATTAGTCGAACCGACGACTAAAACTATCTAGTGTACTATCGCCCAACTGTTGAATCAGGGCGTTTTCGGCTTCTTCATACAGCGTATCTAAATGCTTATTGATCTGCTTTCCAACGGGGCAATCGGGGTTGGGTATGTTTCGGGATGTACCCAGAAAAGCTCCCTGACGCGTAGCCAGGAAAACATCGGATACCCGGATTTGACTGGCTGGTTTAGCCAGCATACTGCCCCCGTTTTTACCCTCCCGGCTGATGACTAAGCCTTTGTTTCGCAGGTTGCTGAGCTCCTTCCGGACGAGTACCGGATTGATATTGACACTCGACGCCAGGAAGTCAGACGTTACCCATTCTCCATTGGCTTTGGCCAACAGAGTTAAGATGTGCATCGATATGGCAAATCGTCCGTTCATAACTGTTCTGTTTATTGTTACAGATTTATTGAAGCAAAAATTCCCATGAGCATGAAATTAGTTTGTATAGCCAATGTTTCCTGATAAACTTGTTCTCGTTTTTACACCTCGTATAAAGCACTAATGCCTTTCAAGCGAAACCGAATTATTTATGGGTTATTAATGATAGGCACTCTCTTTCTGGGATTGGCTTCCAGGTATTTACTGGGAGAAATTGTATTTGTGAGAGCCTATGTTGGCGATGTGCTGTGGGCACTGATGGTCTATTTTGGTTTTGCCACGCTGTTCAACCATAGGTCTGCCAGAACGATTGGATTAGCTACATTACTATTCTCTTTTGGCATCGAAATTAGTCAATTGTACCATGCTTTATGGATTGATAACCTGCGGGCTACACGCCTGGGTGGTCTGGTGCTGGGCTTTACGTTTGTGTGGAGTGATCTAGTCTGTTATAGTATTGGAGTTGGAATTGGCTGGGTAATTGAAACGTATTTGATCCCGGACCATTACAAACTTAATGACACACCGGCCTCAGAATGACTACTAATTGATTGCTGCACCATTCGCTCAAAAGTTTAGGCTTGATTAAGCAGGGTTTCATAGATTGATTCACAATCCACACGCTGCCATAACTTGTGCGAAATGAGTTGGCGCAATTAACAAAATCTATTCCCATGCAAAAGACCTCATTTCAAAATGAACTGACCATTAGTGCTATACAGCAACGAAATGGAACGACGAATACTAAGAAAGATGTCCGTAAAATCCAGTCCTGGCTTACGCTTTTCTCCCTGTCGAATCCTGGTTTAGCAACGGCCACTGGTATTGATGGCGATTTCGGAAAGGCAACTGAACTGGCGGTTAAAAATTTCCAGAAAGCAAAAGAAGTAGCTCAAACAGGCATCGTCGATCAGTCGACGTTCGATCTGCTGGTGGCTCCCATGCGGGCTGCTTTCCTGACAAATGGCGTTGGCAATGGGTTACGGGAACTTGTCATAAATACGGCACACAACCACTTATTAAATCGCCCATTTGAGTTGGTTGTCGATCAGGAGCCCAATTCTGGTCCCTGGGTACGAGCCTATATGGATGGTAATGAGGGGGCGGAATGGCTCTGGTGTATGGGTTTTGTGCAGACGATTATCGACCAGGCGGCTTCTCAACTCGGAAAAAGCTTTAAGAAACTGATGCCATTAACCTATAGCTGCGATACGGTTGGTACCACTGGTTTACAAAAAGGAATTCTGTTTAGATATACCCAGATACGCAATGACCCGTCGCTGGTGAAACCGGGCGATATTTTTCTCCTGCAAAAATCCCCTAACGACTGGGTACACGCCGGTATTATTTCGGGTATAGACGATGATGTCTTTGAAACAATTGAGGGAAATACCAACGATGGCGGATCGAACAATGGCAATGCTGTACTGAGCCGGGTACGGAATTTCAGAAAGTCAAAACTCGATGTGTTTTCTATTGAAAGTCTGGTATAAACCTGCTTCAGTGAACGGGTTAACTTAGTTGATCCAGCAAGGTTCCTCCGTTGCCTGTGCTTCTCCTGTTACCAGATTAATCCGACCAAAAACGCACCGGTTAGCCGTTGAATCAATCGTTCCCCCACTAAATAAATACGGTTCGCCGGCAGGCAAAGCAGGAAGTTGAAGGGATGGGTAAAACAAAACCTCGCCCGGTTTAAGCACTGGAAATTTGGTTTTTATCTTCAACGCCTGACAAGCATCTGCACAGGAGGCAAACGCCAGTTTTGCGCCAATCTGAAGAGGCTGATAATTATCCCAGAGCCCACGCGAAGGAATCTGCGCTTCGGCTAGATAAATGCCACGGGGTACATCAATAGCATAAGCTTTGGTTGCTTCAGGGTCGTAGTAAACCTGAAATTGCTCACTGTGACGGATACTTAGCCAATCCAATTGATACATAAAATCGACTCGAAACGAGACGCCTTGCAACCAGGTTTGGAGTGACCCACTAACGTACTTAATCGTTGCCTCAAAACGAGCGTCGTCAATGCCGTTGCGTTGCATAAACTTACGTTTCCAGATTGCCAGATAATACTGTGTTAGCGAGTCGGGGGTTTGGTTAATCGTGTAGGTTGGCTGGCCAGTTATGAATGGGCAGTCGCAAGGAGCATCTTTGAGAACAATAGGAGCTGGTTGAGTCGCCTGGCGCTGACATCCACAAACTCCGATTAGGAATACGAAAGCAATAAAACGGTTAATAGACATAACTGGTCATATAAGGGTAGGAACGCTTTATAGATGCCTATAGCGAGCTAAGCGTTGGAAATAAGAGCAAAATATTCTTTGATAGGAGTTCTACAAAAAGACGTGCCACGGTTTAATTAAGCGTTATGGATAACCGTGGCACGGCTTTTTGTAGAACTCCTGTTTAAAAAATGCCCTAACGGTGAGGTTAGGGCATTTTTTATCAGTGTACTCCGGCAAATCAGTTTGCTACAACAATCACGGGTGGAATCTGTTCCGGGTCGTTGTCTGCTGAGTCTTTCTTGGGTTTGCCGTTGATTCGATTCAATGCTTTTTTTGCCGCTTTTTTAAGGCTTACATCGTATAAATCCGTCCGGCGATCTTTCAATACCTGCACTGAACCATGTTCATGCAGCTCCTTCAACAAGCTCAAATCCACGTCGGCAATGAGCACCATTTCGGTGTTGGCAGTGGCTTCGGCTTTCACTGCATTGGTCGGGAACTGGAAATCAGAGGGCGTAAATACCGCCGACTGAGCGTAGTTAATGTCCATATTCTGCACACGCGGGAGGTTGCCGACACAGCCAGAAATAGCCACATAACATTCGTTTTCGATGGCTCGGGCCTGGGCACAGAGCCGTACTCGGGAATAGCCGTTCTGCGTATCGGTCAGGAAGGGAACAAACAGGATCTGCATGCCTTGTTGCGCCAAAATTCGACCCAGTTCGGGGAATTCTACATCATAGCAAATGAGCATACCAACTTTTCCGCAATCGGTATCGAACGCCCGAATTTCGTAGCCGCCTACCATACCGTAGTGCTTCACTTCGTTGGGCGTAATATGAATTTTTCGATATTCTTCAAACGAGCCATCACGTCGGCACAAGTAAGCTACGTTGTAAAGCTTACCGTCTTTGTCGATCAGGGGCATGCTGCCGCCAACAATATTGACGTTGTAGGAAATGGCCAGTTCGCAGAGTTTCTCCCGAACAGGCTCAGTGAAGTCGGCTAATTTTCGGATGGCCACCGGCTCTGGTAGATCGTTGAAATCGGCCATGAGCGGTGTGTTGAAAAATTCCGGTAATACCATAAAATCGGCCCGGTAATCGCTAACGGCATTGACGAAGAATTCAACCTGTTCCAGAAAGGAATTCAGGTTTTTGAACAATCGCATCTGCCACTGAATCACCCCAAGCCGGATAATCGAATCGGTGTGCGGACGCTTGTCTTTTTCAATGACGTAGTAAATATTGATCCACTCCAGCAAGGTAGCATACTCTTTCGATTCAGTATCACCGGGTAGATAACCACGCAGCACTTTCCTGACGTGGAAGTCATTGGAAAGCTGGAATGTGAGCGTTGGATCATAAATTTCCTTCTGCTTCACCTTGGTAATGTACTCACGTGGAGTGAGGTCGTCGGCAAATTTGTTGTAGTTCGGAATACGCCCACCAGCCAGAATTCCCTTTAAGTTTAGCTGTTCGCAAAGCTCTTTGCGGGCATCGTACAACCTCCGACCCAATCGTAGATCGCGGAAGTCGGGATGCACGAATACTTCGATACCGTAAAGGTAATCGCCCTCGTCATTATGGGTTTTGAAGGTATAGCCACCTGTAATCTGGAAGTAGGTATGGTTATCACCAAAATCATCGTATTTCACCCTGATAGCCAGCGCACTTGCTACGACTTTTCCATCGACTTCCACACAAAACTGGCCTTCTGGGAAAATGTTAAGTAGCTTGGTAATCGAGCTTTTTGGCCAATAATCTCCTCCAATGCCACTATATACCTCAATCATGGCCTCTTTCAGGTCATGATAATCTTCTTTCTGTAACGTTCTGGTTTGTATATGCATAAGTTGTCAGAACCGGGATTTAGCTGATTGATGGATTTACAGGATTTTGCTTTACGCTTCTTCGAAGCGAATCCATCAAGACAAAATCCTGTAAATCCATTAATCAGCTAAATCCCGGCGGGGCCGCCCGCGCGGTCAGAATATTTTCCATTTCCGCTACCATCTCGTCGGTGAAATCCAGATGCGTGACAAAACGCACCAGATGTTTACCGAAGGTGATAGCACGAATACCTTTTGTTTCTAATTGTTGAACATAATCGGTAGCTAAGATGGTTTCGGGCAGCCTGAAAATGACGATGTTCGTGTCAATAGGCAAGATTTCGACAACTTCGGGAAGGCGTTCGAGAATAGCTCCTATTTTGCGGGCGCGGGCATGATCCAGTTTTAGCCGATCCACGTGGTGGTCGAGAGCGTAGATGCCCGCTGCGGCCAGAAAACCCGCCTGCCGCCAGCCGCCACCCATCAGTTTACGGAAACGCCGGGCCTGCCGAATAAAATCTGATTTACCGAGTAGGAGCGACCCCACCGGGCAACCAAGCCCTTTCGAGAGGCAAATACTAATGGAATCAAATAGCTGACCGTAGGCTGTAGTCGGTTCGCCCGTTTCAACAAGCGCGTTGAAAAGCCGTGCACCATCCAGATGCAGGATCAAGCCATTCTCGTTACAAACCTGTCGAATAGCAGCAACTTCGGGAACCGTATAATAACAGCCACCCCCTTTGTTGACTGTGTTTTCCAGAACAACTAAGCGGGATAGGGGCTTATGTGAGTCCGTTGGATTATAGATGTATTCGCGAATCAGGTCGGGTGTAAGTTTGCCTCGTTCGCCATGGGCCAGACTGGTCGAAGCGAGCGCATTCACCGAAATTCCCCCACCTTCGTACTGGTATACATGCGACAGGTAGTCGCAGATGACATCATCGCCGGGGCGAGTGTGCGTGCGAATAGCAAGTTGATTGGTCAGCGTGCCCGACGCACAAAACAGAGCGGCTTCCATCCCAAACAGCGAAGCAGCTTTTGCCTCCAGCGCATTTACGGTCGGGTCGTCGCCTAACACATCATCGCCGAGTGGGGCCGTAAACATGGCCTCGCGCATGGCGGGAGTAGGATGAGTAACAGTATCGCTACGCAGATCAATAATCATTTTACAGAATTCAATATCAAGTTGAAGCACTTAAACCCCTAAAGTTGATAAATTAAGCGTCAACTTAAAACCCTCAAGCTGGTACCTAAAAGCGATTAAAGATGAAGTTTATCGTAATTTTTGTCAAAATCGTTGATAGTCTTGCATTTATAGCACTTGCATGTATTTTTGAGCAACCTTTTTCGGTCTGTTACGTCTCAACGCAGGAATCCGAAATACGGCGTCTGTAAACCCCTACCTTTATTATGCTAACAAACAAAGCTCCCTGGATCGTCCTGTTGATTATCTGGATGATTGGCTCGACCTGGTGGCATGTCTGCAAAATCAAGCAGCTATGCGGTGATGTCATAAATTCATCGGCTCTATCGACTGATACAAACGTAGACACAACACCCCCTGGAGCCGATGGCTTTACAATTGCAGACGGCAATCTGTTCCGACTGGACCTTCCTGGAAATTTCAGCTTCGCTAAATCGGGAGCCAATGCCAATATGAATAGTCTGGGCGGGTCGCTGGAGTCGATGATTACCTATCTGAAAGCAAACCCTGGCCGAACCCTGGAAATAACAGGCTATTACTCACCGACTGAAACAAATACCACTTCTTTATCAAATCTGGGGCTGGCTCGGGCTGAAGGCATTAAGCAATATCTGGTCCAACAAGGTATTCCCGCAGGATCGCTGAGCACCAAATCAGAAGAGCGTAATCTGTCGTTCATTGCGAAAGGGGATTCATTACTTGGTGGACTTTATTTTGCCTTCGCTGGTGCAGAAAAACCCGAAGAAAAGCCTGCTAAGGAACCGGCTGAGAAACCAGTAGAAGCAGCAACTGGCAAACCGATTAAGATTACTGAACCAATTACGGAGAAAGCGCTGGCCGAAGCCGAGAAATTTACGTCGGTTTTTAAACCGATTGATCTTTATTTTCAGCTAGGTGAGGCTAATTACATTAAAACAGACCAAACGAAAAAATTCTTTGAGGAGGCTATCAAGTACCTGGCTACTCATAAGGATAAAAAACTGCTGCTAACTGGCCATACCGATAACTCTGGACCAGATGATGTAAATATGGGCCTCTCACGCGATCGTGCCAACGATGTAAAACTGAAACTACGCAAAGCCGGTATCGATGCAGATCAGATTCAGGTGAAAGCCAAAGGCGAATCGGAACCCAAGGCTGACAATAGTACTATGTCGGGCCGGAAAGCCAATCGGCGTGTAACGGTAGTCGTTCAATAAAATTTGCTAAACGAGTTTCAGCCGGGTCGCCGGTGTTAGTCAAGGTTTCAGATTCGACACTCATTGGGTATCAATCAATAGGAAACCTTTAACCAATAAACAGTCAAGAATTATGTTTAATATGAATCCCCTCAACCTGGCCGATGCTCAGATGCAGCAATTGATTATGCTGCTGGTAGCGGGTGTACTGGGTTTTATTATTGGTTATATTTCCCGTCAACGGACCATTCGGGAACTGGAAGGTGAACTGGCTAGTACAGAGCGTGCAATCGACGATTGTCTACGAACTCCTGTCGTTGTTGCTTCGGCAACTGATGGTGAAAGTATTGTACTAAATCGGATTCGTGCCCGGGCCAGTGAGATTGACTTTTCGCGGATCGGTATGGCCTCGGTAGACAATGCGGACGACCTGAAAGTAATAGTTGGTGTGGGACCGTTTCTGGAAAAGAAACTACATGCCATCGGAATTTATACGTTTCGACAGATTGCTAATTTCAATCAGGAAGATATTGAGAAAGTCAACGACATTATCGAGTTCTTCCCTGGTCGGATTGAGCGCGACGACTGGGTAGGTCAAGCTACTGAGCTGGCAAACAAGAAATAATTTTTACGTTCTATGAGTCAACGTTTTATAGTACAGGTCATACCTAATCTGAAACGTTAAATCATGGAATAGATTTCCCTTTAAAACTTCAATCCCGTTATGTTTGTATTAGATCCTTTTAGTCGTCCGGTAGCCATTGCCGAAATACTACTTTTATTAGCATTAGCCGCATTTATTGGCTGGTTTCTGGGTCGATTGATACCGGCTGGTCGAATTAATTCGCTTCGAGCGTCGATTGACGATAAAGAAGCTGAACTGGAAGAATGCCGTCGGTCGAAATCAACTGGGAAACCGGTAGTTAAAGCACCCGTTCACTCCCAACCCATTACTGAAACACCGCCAGCATTTATACATGCCGATCCACTGCTCCCAGCCTTCACGTTCGACGATACACCAGAACAAATTGATGCAGAACCACCAGTCGTTAATGCACCTCTGGAGGTGCCTATTGTTGTGGCACCACCCGTTGTTGTACCAGTTGCAGAAATTCCGCCCGTTAAACCTCCAGTTCCGATTGATGTGCCGGCCCCCATACTAACTGGCAACTCTGAGGCTGCTGTGTTAAATAGGATTGCGTCGAGAGCCAATGAAGTTAATTTCGACCGGATTGGGCGGGCCACGGCTTCGGAGGCTGATGATTTAAAAGATATTATTGGTATAGGGCCATTTCTGGAGCGTAAACTGCATAGTTTAGGTATCTATACCTTCCGGCAGATCGCTAATTTCACGAAAGAAGATATTGGCAAGGTGAACGAAATTATTGAATTTTTTCCCGGTCGAATTGAACGTGACAATTGGGTGGAACAATCAAAAGAGTTTTATAACAGGAAGTACGGTTCGAAAAACTAATTTTCGCTGGCCCTACTGATTAAGGATTCAGGGATTTCTTCTTTCGGATGGGCGTACTACTCAACGAAGTAATTCTGCCCGATTGGTAAAAGTCGCATAGATCCTGCAAAACACAGTTGGCGCATTTGGGGTCATACCAGGTGCATATTCGCTGACCATGCCAGTAGAAATGCTTGTGGAAATTGAACAGGATCGTAGCATCTTTGGGTAAATAAGCCAGTAAGAGCGTATGGGCCTTTTCGGCGCTGACCTTAGGGCCAATTAGAAACGCGATGGACATGGGTGTCAACTGGCAGAACGGGTTTATGGAATGTGAAAAGAAGCAGAATCGTGGCCGTCTTCAGGCCAATACCTGGAAGAGCTGTTAGCCAGCCCATAGCCTCTTCTGTAGACAGGTTGGCCAGAAAGTCAATATTGGCCGCACCAGTTTCCCGAAAAAGATGTGTCAGCAGATTTTGAATGTAGGGCGCTTTTAGTTCAGGATAGTTCGCTGTCTGTATAGCGTCGATCAGATCTGGAAGGGGCGCATCGCGAACCTGCTCCCAAGTCGGAAAACGCTCCCGCATTGTACGATAAGCGATTACTTCATTCGCGTGTGTGGTGCGGTGTGATAAAATTGTACCGATTAACTCATGCATTGGGTCGGCATACCCATGAATAGCCTGAATACCATATACCTCATTCAATCGTTCGTGCGTATCACGTGTTTTGGCGGCCAAACTGGAACTGGATTGCATACAAAAACAGGCTGGGTTCAAACGATATATGCTTACCCGTTTGAACCCAGCCTGACTAATAATGTTTCCGTTTGATGTCGTAAGACATTTGCCTTGCAGCATTAATGTTTCTGCAATCTCGCCAGTTCTTCCTTCGTAATGGTGAGTACCGTGCCATGGCGTGTACCTTTGGGAAAGCTGACCTTGTCGGACACATCTGTCCAGGTTTTTAAATCCGTTGACGTCACAGCCCCATAGGTGTGCTCGGTATATTTATCGAAGTAAACGATCCACAAATCAATCAATTTAGCTACCGTTGGCCCCTCGGCCCAGTACTTACCTGTTATTGGCGAACCCGCCTTGCTGTATGGCCCCGTTAGTGAGTTGCTGAACGCCAGGCGGAGGTTTTTCTGTGGCGGGGTTCGGGTTTCGTCTTTCAGAAACATAACGAATTGATCCCCATTCCGCTGAATAGTAGCATCAATCACATTGAAGCCGGGTTCGTACAGAAGTTTAGTAGGCGAATAGGAGTTGAAATCTGTGGTTGTTGTATAATAAATCCGGTGGTTGTATGCGTTCTCGGCAGCATCCTGCGTTTCCGGAAATTTCCCCATGAGGGTCGTTGCCCAATAAATCATATACTGCCCTGACCGGTAATCGTACGTAATTTCGGGCGCCCAGCAGTTACGAGCGCCTTCTTCGTGGGCCATCACCGGCAAGTTCTGCTGTTCGGTCCAGTGAATCAGGTCGGCAGAGGAGGCATAACCGATGCTCTTTTCCTTCCAGCTTACCGTCCAAACCATATGGAACCGACCATCGTGCCCTCGAATAATGCACGGATCGCGCATGAGTTTGTCCTGCCCTACGGTAGGTTTCAAAAAAGAACTATCACGTTTGAGTGCCTGATACTGATAACCATCCGTACTATAAGCCAGATGCAATCCATCTTCCCCGTTGCCTTTGAAATAGGAAAACAAATAAATAGGGGGATATTTCTGGGCCAGCACCGAACCGGCTACAAATAGTAGGAAAAATGTGAAATGAACTGTTTTGAGGGGAATAAAGAGACGTATAGCCATTCCAGTGCGACTTATGCCAAACTATCGATCAACTTCCCGAAAGTTAAAAACTTTTAGGAAGTTGATCGATAGAAGGTTGGGTCGGGCCATTGTCTGATTCCTGATTGCCTAGTAGCATCTACGCTCGATACTTAAACAACAAGGCTAGTTCAGTTTTTTCGAAGGTAAATATTGTTACTGATCGACTCTAATTTTACGTTTGGGCCACCACCGTTTAATGTGCCTTCTAATTGGTAGCCAACGATCGGATTTTTTTCTTTTTTATTCTTGAAGCTGATATCCATATCCGAATATACCTCTCCCGTAATGGTTTTCATGGCTACGTTTGCTCCTTTAGATTTAGGCCAGGTCATGTCCACGAAACCACTGATGGTTTTGGCAAATACCGGTCCTGTTGCTCCTTGAATGTCGATATTACCATTGATGGTTTCTATCTTCAATTGGGCTTGCCTGGGCAGAAATACCTGATAGTTAAGGGTACTGCATACGTAATATCGCTTTCCATCCTGGTCCGAGCTCCAGGAGTGGCGCTGTTCGGGGCAGTCTTCGGCCTTTCCCTGCTTTATCATCTCCTTATCAAAATCCGTTTTAACGCTGACCTCTTGAGATGTTGAGCCGGTTGTTACCACCAGGGCATCGTTAAGTCTGCCTCCGTTAATGGTTACCTCAATTCGGACTGATACCGTTGGCTTGTCCCAGTAACGAACTTTGATGCTGTCAGCAAACCGAAGATTGAGGTTTACTGTTTGATCTGCGGTAACGGGCAAGGTTTTTTCAATGATTTTCTGGGCGAAAATGGGCTGAATGAGTAGGCTAAGTAGGCCCAGTACTAGAAGGAAGAAGGGATTTTTCATGTAGGTAAAGTCGATTAAAGGGGCTCACTTTTGCTTACGAACATAGATGTTGCTATTGATAGTCTTGAGTTGTACCTCAACCCCTCCGCCGTTAGTACTGCCGTCGATGTTATTCCCACCACCAACTCTAGGCATACCATCTTTTGTTGATTTCAAGCCAAGCTCAAAGTCTGTGTACATTTCACCCTGAATTGACCGGAGTTTTAGATTGGCTTTAGAATTGGCTGGCATGGTAATATCGATTGGGCCGTTGATGGTGGATATTGCCGTCGGCTTTTCCTGGCTTAAACTTGAATACACAACTTTTACTTCGCCATTTGTGGTATTGGCTACAATAGGGCCTGTTACATTCGTCAGTTCAATCGAGGCATTGTTGGTCCGTACTTCCAAATCCCCATCCATATTGCTAATGGCAACATCCGCATTCTGCCAGTTGGTCTGCTGATAAAGAATTGCTACTTTGCGAGGCAGCTTGATGGTGTATTTAATCGTCTTGCGGGTAGCTTTTTCAATTTTCAATCCGCCATTTTCGGGGGTTACCGCTAACCCGATTCCCGAGTTGTCGACAGCCTGGTAGTAAAGTGGTTTCAGTCCTTTGGCCCGTTCTGGTGGCGCTTCGTAGCCCGATGAGGCCTGAATAATCACTTCGTCGCTGTTGTGTCCTTCAATTTTGATATCGCCTGCGTCAATCTCAAGCGTCACTTTGTGATCTTTGGAATTCGTTAATTTAGTTTTGTATTCCTGGGCCTGAGCGTTCACTAGAAGGCATAGGAATCCTGCACTCAACAAAAGGAGCTTTTTCATAATAGTCCGCCAATGCGGTTGTTTAAACTAATTGATTTGTATTTGTTTACTAATTGGAGAGCTTTGATTCTATTGATTCTGGGAGTTCTATACTCCAGGAATCAATGGAATTGGCCTGTAATTGAGCTTTTAAGAGGGTGTATTCCCTTCTCTGGTTAATTGATTAATACCTTCTTCTGCTTTTTGACGCACCACGTCGAGCACCTGTTTGTCCTGAACTAGTCGTTGTATTTCTTCGACGGCCCGTTTTTCTTTAATAGCCACCAGCGCGTCGATCAGGGTGATCTGAATATTCGGATCGGTCTGTATTTTGAGCGACTGAATCAGGGCTTCGCGCACGTCAGGTTCATTCTCGAAACGAATCAATGCCTGACAAGCCGCCAAACGCACATTGACATTCGCGTCGAAGTTTAGCGTATTAATGAGCAGTTGCGTAATCTCCTGGTCGACCTGGGTGAGGTCATAACTCTGATTGACGGCCTGAATGCGTTCACTGGCTGATGTTTTGGGCAGATGCTCAAACATGAGTACTTTTTTCATCGCCAGGGCAGACTGTTCATCGGTCGATGAGGCTACTGTTCCTGTTGAACCAGATTGCCAGCGGGTGTAAACTAAGCCAGCACTAAATCCAAGAATGAGCAGTGCTACACTAGCCGCCAGCCGAAGGCTCCAGCTTGTCAGACTGATGATTCGACCAGGTTCTGGGGCACTCAGTTTGTTGGCCAGCTGATTCGTAAAGGCAATAGATGGATGCTGGGTTCGAGCGCTTGCGAAATAACGAAACTGGGCAGCATGCGACTGCAAATGTTCCGGGATGCTTTCCTGCTGAAAAAACTGTCGTAACTGTTTTTCTTCCTGCAAACTTGTTTCGCCCTCGTAATATTTCTCAAGTAGCTTTTCAATGTCCTGATTCATAATCATTGACTTTTAGGTAATTGTCGCGTATACGTTGACGTGCCCGCGACAAAATCACACGAATATTATTGATACTCAGGCCGGTTACCTGTTCGATTTCCTCAAACGAATATTCCTCTACATCACGCAGATGGAGAACAAGTTTCTGCTGATCCGGCAAGTCATCCATTAACTGCCGGATTAACTCGTTGCTATCCGTTAATTCTACCTGCCGATAGGGAGAAACTTCCTCCGTTGCAATACCTAACAGGGCCGTATCGTCGGTTGCCTTGCGTTTGGTATGTGCCTTCAGTCGATCCAGACACAGGTTTTTAGTCATCTGAACGGCCAGAGCTTCTACACTATGATAGGCATCTAACTGTTGTCGATTTGTCCATAGTCGGAGCAACACATCCTGTAAGGCATCTTCGGCTTCTTCACGATTTCGAAGAAACAACTGAGCCAGCCGGAAAAGGCGGCCCTGCACCGGAAGTATGCGTTGTTTAAAGACTTGTAGATCCATATCAATCACATAGACGACTAAGCCTGGAAAACATTACAGATTGGTAGCAACTATTTTTTGAACAAGGTTGTCGGGCTGGTGCCAGCAAAACAGAGGCAACTAAAAAAGGCCTTTCCTTTGAGTTATTCTAGCTAGACTTAAGCCAGAATAACTCAAAGGAAAGGCCTCGTAACAAGACGTAAAAATAGATTAACTCAGGTAAGATCGATGGCTTGCCAATTGTCGTCGAACCAGGCTCCAGCGCCGACGTGACACGGGAAGAACTTCGCCCGTACTTAAATGAACCAGTCCACCAGTTTCGGTACGCTCCAGCCGCTCGACAAACTGACGATTAACAACACAGTTTCGGTGAAGTCGGATAAATAGCTCAGTTGGTAATTGGGGCGAATAATACTTAAGCGTGCGGGGCATCAACATCCGACGCCCATCTGCCCAGTTTAACCAGCTGTAGTTAGCAACTGCCTGTAGATAGACTAGGTCCGATACAGAAAAAAACTGGCGACCGGTTTCACGAAGGTATAGTTTTAGCGGAGGCCAATCCGTTGGCATGGATCGATTAGAATAAGAAAAGACAGACATAGACATACATGTGTAGTATTTTTCAGAATATTGATGAAATAATACCTACGCAATACTAAGTCCAATGACTTACCTCATCTTGCTCATTCGTAACAAGAACTATAAAATTTGTAACATCAGGTATGAACATTTGTTCGAAGACCCTAAATGAGGGATAAAAAAGGCATGGCGGCCTCTAAGCGGTGACGAATAAATACTATTAATTACCGAATAGTATCAGCTTTAGACAATTTCGTGTCGGTTTTGATCGACGTATTCAGAAGGAGTGAGGTGATACTGATCTTTAAAAACTTTAGAAAAATAGGCTGGCGTATCGAAGCCTACCCGGTCGGCAACTTCTGATATAGATACGCCTGTCAGCAGCAATTCGGCTGCCCGTTTTAACCGCACAATCCGGATCAGTTCATTGGGTGTTAAACCAGTCATAGCCTTTACTTTCCGGTTCAGGTGCATACGGCTCATCCCAATAGTAGTTGCCAAGGGTTCGACGCCAAATGTAGAATCGTCAAGTCGATCTGACAGGATAGTGTATACACGATTCATGAAATCATCCTGTGGGTCCTGACTGGTTGTGGGTAGGTTGCCCTGACGTAGCAACTGAGCCCTGAAATGCTGCCGGGTTCGCATTTGCTGCTCCAGTCGATTTCGAACCCGACCGCGTAATTCGGCTACCTGAAATGGTTTTGCTATGTAATCATCGGCACCAGCAGTTAAGCCTTCGAGTTTGCTGTCTACAGAGGCTTTCGCTGTCAGCAGGATAATTGGGATATGGCTGGTAACGGGGTTTCCTTTTAACTGGCGGCAAAGTTCATAACCATCCATTTCTGGCATCAGTACGTCGCTAATAATGAGGTCAGGACCGTCGGCAAGAGCAGTTGTAACACCTACCTGACCATTACTAACCCGCTTCACCTGCCACTCTGTATTCAAGGTTGAGGCTATGTATTCGGCCAGCTCGTCGTTATCTTCTACTAGTAATATCCGATGGGCTTTTTCATCTGTGAAATCTGAATTGACAGATAGCTGACCATTACCAGTGGTTGATACAGGCTCATTGATAGGCGTTGCCACAACGAGGTCGGCGCGGGCCTGGCGACAAGGTAGTTCGACAGTAAAAGTAGTGCCTTGTCTAGCCTGGCTTGTTACCGAAATAGTGCCCTGCATCATCTCGACAAGTTCTTTTACTAAGGCGAGGCCAATACCCGACCCAGCCATGGCTCCTTCTAACGGATCGGCCTGATAAAACCGGTCAAAAATACGGGGTAGTTTCTGGGCTGGAATTTTCGCCCCTGTATTATGAACAGTTAGTCGGATCAAATCTGCTTTCGCTGAACTTGCTATGGTCGGATCAATGGGCTCGACCTGTATTGAGATAATTACAGAGCCGTTTTCGTTGGTAAATTTTAACGCATTCGAGAGTAGATTGCTCAGTATTTTTTCAACTTTATCGGGGTCAAACCAGTAGTAGGGCTGCTTGAACTGGTCAGTTAGCTGTAACTGAATGTGTTTCCGTTGGGCTTCTTCCGTAAAGACCGCCACGATGCGTCGAATAAATTCTGGCAAATCGGCAGGAGTTGGAGTAATGGTTAGATTTCCGGCATCAAGTTTTGCCAAATCAAGCAACTCATTAATCAATCGAAGGAGCCGGTTAGCATTCCGGTAAATAAGAGTAAGTCGATTATGATAAGGCGAATCGGTTGTGTCGTTTAAAACCTGTTCTAACGGAGTTAGTATCAGGGTCAACGGCGTTCGGAACTCGTGAGTGATGTTAGCAAAGAATCGCGTTTTAACCGCATCGAGTTGTTTCAGCTGGATAGACTCCTGCTCACGGAGTTCCATCTGACTTTTCTGATGAATACGGCGAATCCTCACTCGTATAAACAGCAGAAGCGCCCCTGTCAGCAGTAGTCCATAGATCGCATAAGCCCACCATGTTGCCCACAGGGGAGGTTCGATAATAAGGCGCAGCGAATGAGTAATAGGGCTCCAGGTACCTGACGTATTTGACGCGTTAACCACAAATGTGTAGGTGTTCGGCGGTAGATTTGTGTAGGTAGCTGTAGCCAGATTACCGCTGTAGACCCAGTCTTTATCTAACCCAATTAACTTGTAGCGGTACTGATTTTTATGACTTTGGTTAAATTCGAGGGCAGCAAAATCAATTGACAAAAAGTTTTGCCGGTTTGTTAAGACGATTTCTGTTGTTTCGTTGATGTCTTTTTCAATCGGCGAATCGGATGTGGTAGCGGTTACCAACTGATTGTTGATACGTAGGGCTGTCAGGGCTACTGATGGCTTAATGGGGTCTTCACTAATTTGGCGGGGATCAAATGCTGTATAGCCACCAATACCACCAAAAATGAGCCGGTCGTCGGGAAGCGCTACGTCATAATACTGTTTAAATTCTTCACTTGGCAATCCATCGTCGGTCATGTAGTTGCGCACTTCATAGGACCGGGTGTCAAATCGGCAAAGTCCCCGATTGGTGCTTAGCCAGAGATGACCATTGTTGTCGGTTCGGATCGCGTAAATTACATTATTCGACAACCCCTGCCCAACGGTAAACCGCTCAATCTGGCCAGTCATTTTATTAAGTCGACAAAGTCCTTCGCCAAATGTTCCAATCCAGAGATATTTATACTGAATAGGGTCCTGAGCCAGACACAATAAGGCATTACCGGGAAGTGATTTAGGATCATCTGCTACGTTACGCCAGTGAATCAGGCGTTTTTGCGACAAATCGGCCCGTAATAGCCCGTGATTTTCGGTAGCCAGATAAATACGACCACCATCTACTACCATAGCCGTAATAACATAAGGGTTATTCGGTGGAAGGGGCAACGGAAACGTTGTAAATGTGCCCAAATCGGGATTATGACGGACAATGGCCTGGTTTGTAGACCCCAGCAAACCCCAGAGTTCCCCCTGTGCCCCAGTTGCAAGGGTAGTTAACCGAAATGCTTTATCAGGGAGCCAGCGGGCTTCAATGCCAGTTGGTAACACCGGCAAAAACGTTCGTCGGAGAACATCATATTGATAGGGAACGGTTTGCAGGCTGGTAATCCAAAGCTTTCTACGGCGGTCGAATTGATACCGAATACCAGCTGAGGGTTGCTGACGGATATCAGCCGGAATAGCATCGCGTTGGATGCCCATCTGCTGACTTAACCAGTCGGTCTGGAAGTTACTGGTATAAGGCCAGGTCTGGAACGGGCGTTTATTGAGATCATACTTAATAACCCCATCCCCATTGAGACCAATCCAGAGAACATTCGTTTTATCGATCAACAGCGATAAGGCAGAAAACCGGGCCAGCTTTGGTGATTCAGCAGTTCGGTCGGGCCACAAAGAAACAAGCCCATGCTGATCGGTATATCGGTTTTGATTCACATAATCAACGCCCTGATGATCCCTAGCGAATATGGGTAGACCTGGTTCATTGGGTAGTGTGATCACTTGCTGAACCCGTCCACCAATGGGGTCGAATAGCGCAAACTCTCCGGGAAACCCCAACATGAATTCGCCGTTTTTCCGCTCATGTAGTTTATACACTTCCGTTTGAGGAAGTCCCTGTTGTTCCTGAAAGCTATCGAATTTTGCCGATGCCGGATTGTACCGAACCAGTCCATCCTGAGTTGCCAGCCACGGTTGATTGTGGCGGTCAACCAATAAGGAGTGGATGACATGATAGGTCGAATCATTCTGCACAGCCCAGTGCCGATGCGAGATCGTTCCGTTTGCATTGAGCCGGAAAAAGCCATTTGTATAGGTCGCTACCCAAACGTTTCCTGCCTGATCGGGCTGGATACTAATGAGTTGGTCACGACCTAATGCCTGCCTAAATGCGGGCGAGTTGGAAATTCGATTCGACCGTTCTGTAACCGGATCGAAACAATCGATATGATTATTCTCTGTCCGAATCCATAATTTTCCCCTTCGATCTTCCTGAATCTCGTAAATACTACTGAACGACAGTGATTGAGCCCGTTGAGGATCATGGGTGTAAATACGAAACCGAATGCCATCGTACCGGCAAAGTCCGTCGCGTGTAGCCAGCCAAATGAATCCGCCGTGATCCTGAATAATGGAGTTAACATATCCCTGTGGTAGGCCATTTCGTACGGTAAGGTACTCAGGTTCAGGGGTAGTGGCGCCCACCTGCTTTGACCCAAAGAGCAGTCCAATAATCACCCAGCAAACTAACCAACGGGTAAGTAGGAGCATAAACTGATCATAAATTTGCCCTGGCGGGCTTGGATAAAGCAGGTAATAATGGAACAAATATCTACTTTTAGTTGCTTTCGGCAACTTCAGTATAGTCTTATTTTGCGAAAGGTAAATATATTCTTTTGCTTTTCGCTCCACAATTCGTGCGCCATGTTATGCAGTTTGTTCTTAAAACCCAGGTTAATCAATCATTATCAATTGTCTGGTCTGGGTTTAACCGTAGCCTGTTCGAACAGCTCTCACCAGCGTTTCCACCCGTGAACGTAGTTCGCTTTGATGGGTGCCTGCGGGGTGATGTCGTTCATTTACAGTTAAATTTCTTCCTGTTTCGCCAGGACTGGATCAGCCTCATTGTTGACCAACAAACGAGCAACGAAGAGATTTACTTTATTGACCAGGGGACCCGGTTGCCTTTTTTTCTGACCTTTTGGAGACATCGACATGGGCTGTGCCGTTCTGTCGATGAGCTGACCGGTCAGGAACAAACAATTATCATTGACGATGTTACATTCCGTACGCCATTTTTACTGACGAATTATCTTCTTTACCCAATACTTTGGTTACAGTTTGCATATCGTAAACCCGTGTATCGGCGGGTATTAGGTCATGTCTAATGTGATTACTTAATTCATGGATTTAGTTGCATAATACAAAAGGGAACCTAAACATGCAAAAAAAGCTGTTTTTGACCTTTCAGTTTGTTGCTTAACTAGTCAAATTCAGTTCTTGTTAGCATTGTAACCTCTGGGTATGTATTTTCGGAACTGCATGGATTCTTCTACATTTGTTAAAACGGGGTCTTTTAATCTCACTTCATGAAACTTCCCAACCTGACTACACGAATTTTTCTGGGCATGGTGCTCGGCATTGCTATTGGTTACTTTTTCCCAGATACAGGTTCTGGCTTTTCGGGTACAGATCTGAACATCCTGTCCAAGATTTTTCTACGGCTCATTAAAATGATTATCGGGCCACTTGTATTTGCTACGCTGGTTGTCGGTATTGCCAAGCTCGGCGACTTTGGTACCGTCGGTCGGATTGGCCTCAAGACCCTAGCTTATTTCTATTTTGCTACGATTCTGTCACTAGTTGTTGGCTTGCTGGTTGTCAATATTATGCGGCCTGGTGAGGTCATGAATATACCTCAGTTGCCCGTCAAAGGCACGGATGTTGGCGTGACTGCACAGAAAATGTCCTTCAATACCTTTATTGAGCACATTGTTCCGACTAGTTTTATAGATGCACTGGCATCGAATGAAATTCTTCAAATTGTTGTCTTCAGTATCTTTTTTGGTATTGCTGTTGGTGCCGTTGGTGCGCAGGGGAAAATCATGATAAAAGCTCTCGATGCACTTTCACACATTATGTTCAAAATTACCAGCTACGTGATGTCCTTTGCGCCGTTTGGTGTGTTGGGAGCCATTGCGGCTATTGTGGCTCAACAGGGTCTGGGTATTCTGGGAGGCTATGTCTACCTGATTTTATGCTTTTTCGGCGGTTTGTTGTTCTTTATTTTCGTGGTGCTGGCGGCCATTTGTCTGGTTGTTGGTATTCCTTACGTTGCTTTATTAAAAGAAATTCGATCGGCCGTTATCCTGTCGTTCAGTACGGCTAGTTCAGAAGCTTCGTTTCCACAAACCATCGAAGCACTACGTCGATTTGGTTGTTCCGAGCGAATTATTTCGTTTGTACTGCCACTGGGGTACTCGTTTAATCTCGACGGGTCAATGTTGTATATGACGTTTGCGACGTCCTTCATTGCCCAAGCCTATCACGTACCGCTTAGCCTTGAGCAGCAGATTACAATGATGCTGACACTCATGATTACCTCTAAAGGCATTGCTGGTGTACCCAGGGCTTCATTAGTTGTTATTGCCGGAACCATGTCTCTATTTAATCTACCCATCGAAGGGCTGGCTTTGTTGTTGGGAATCGACCAGGTGCTCGATATGGGCCGATCGGCTACCAGTGTTGCGGGTAATGCTGTAGCGACTTGTGTTATTTCAAAGTGGGAGGGTGAGTTTAGAACACAGCCTGTTGAAACTGACGAAGTTACCGCTTGATAAATGATTCGACGTTTAGGCAGGAATGTATGGCTATTCACACTTGATTTCGTAGGTTAGGGATGCAATTGCTGAATATTTCTTTCACCTAAACCCCTAAGCTTGTGCAACCCTCTTACACCCCGCTCAGTACCTATACGAAGGCTACGCCTGTGCAGCGTTTCATTGCCGCCTTTATTGATGGCATTGTGGCTTACATACCCTGTTGGATATTGATTATGATATCCTATAGTTTAGGGATGGTTGGCTATGCGATCGCGATCGGCTACCTACTTACTAAAGATGCACTTCCTGCCACAGGAGGCTTTTTAGGCGGCCAGAGTATCGGAAAAAAATTAATGGGTATCAAAGCCATCAAAGAAGATACGGGCGCTAGCCTGGTTGGCGATTATGGAACAGCTATTACACGGCAGGTGTCGCTGATGATCCCTTTCTTTGGGTTTGTCGATGCGTTAATGGTATTCAGTGATGAAGGAAAACGGTTTGGCGATAAATGGGCTAAAACGATTGTTGTGAAGGCCTAATTGCTGCTACATTATATAGTTAAGGCCATAACCTGCGCGGTTGTGGCCTTTTTTATTGCCGTCTGTATAGGCGATTGGCAGTTCATCCGTAAATTGATTGTTGTTGACCAATCAAAGTTCGTAGCTTGAGCCCACGAAACGTAACCAATGGTTCTTCCCTAAACTAAATGAACATCCTCGAAACCCATCACATTGTAAAACAATATGCCGAACACCGGGCTTTAGACGACGTCAGCTTATCCGTACCCAAAGGCTGTATTTTCGGGCTTCTCGGTCCCAACGGAGCAGGTAAAACCTCACTTATTCGTATCATTAACCAGATTACGGCACCAGATTCGGGAGAGGTTATTCTGGATGGTGAGCATCTTAATCCCAGCCATATCAAGCGAATCGGGTATTTGCCCGAAGAGCGGGGGCTCTATAAAAAGATGAAGGTTGGTGAACAACTGCTCTATCTGGCTCAGCTCAAGGGATTGTCTGAGAAGCAGGCGATGGACAAGCTGAAAACGTGGTTTATTAAGTTTGATATTAAAACCTGGTGGAATAAGCAGATTCAGGATCTCTCTAAAGGGATGCAGCAGAAAGTGCAATTCGTGGCAACGGTTATGCACGAGCCTGACCTGATTATTCTGGATGAGCCCTTTTCTGGTTTCGACCCTATCAATGCGAACCTGATTAAAGATGAAATTCTGGAACTACGCGATAAGGGCAAGACGATAATTTTCTCGACCCACCGCATGGAATCTGTAGAAGAACTCTGCGATTATATTGCACTTATTAACCGGTCGCATAAAGTTCTTGATGGCCCTAAACGAGCCATTAAAGAGCAGTTTAAAACGCACACGTACCATGTCGAATACCTGGGTGTGCTGGAAAATCTGCCTACTGCATTCGAAGTACTAAATACCCGTCAAACGGATGATGGATTTCTCCGTGCCGACATTAAGATTCCACCCGATGCCGCTGTAAATGACCTGGTTCGGCAGTTAATTGACCGCGTCACCGTCCGGTCTTTCGGCGAGAATATTCCCAGCATAAACGACATTTTCATTCAGACCGTTGGCGAAACTAATGATTGAAGGGAGTGAAGAATGAAAAGTGTAGAGTGAAGAATACTTATTTGCGTCAGTTTTTTAGCCTTCACTTTACACTTTTCATTCTTCACTCCTTTTACCCTTTCACTCCTTAAAAATATGAACACAATTTTCCTGATTATAAAACGAGAATACCTGGTTCGGGTCCGTAAAAAGTCGTTCATTATTATGACGATTCTGGGGCCGGTGCTGATTTTTGGCTTCTATGCTATTATAGGCTGGGCAGCTGTTAGCTCTATCAACCAGAAAAAAATTGCTGTAGTTGATGAAAGTGGTCGGTTTTCCGGCAAATTCAAAAACGACGATGAAACGAATTTTTCCTTCCCGAAGCAATCTCTTTCGGAAGCTAAAAAATCGTTCGTGAAGCAAGGCTACGACGCCCTGGTTTTTATTCCGAAAGATGTTATTCAATACCCTAAAACAGTTCAGATTTTTGCCGAAAAAAGCGTCAGTCTGGCTTTGCAAAGCAATATTGAACGGGCTATCGGGAAGGAAATAGAAACTATAAAATTAGAACAGGCGGGTATTACCCAGAAAGTTATTGAGGATGCTAAAGTGAACGTAGATGCCCAGACGATAAGCCTGAGCGATGCCGGTGAAAAGAATAGTAATGGTATTGCTACAACCATCATCAGTGGTTTTTGTGCGCTACTGATCTACATTTCGGTACTCATTTACGGTACGCAGGTGATGCGCGGGGTTATGGAAGAAAAAACCAGTCGTATTGTCGAGGTTATTATCTCATCAGTGAAGCCGTTTCAATTGATGTTGGGTAAAATTATTGGCGTGGCGCTGGTAGGTCTTACTCAGTTTATGCTCTGGATCATCTTGACAGTCGGGCTGATCACTCTTGGGTCAAGCGTATTTGGGCAGAAGGAAACGGCTAAATCAGCTGTGACTGCTCGCATGAATGGAATGCCTGGAGGACAGGAGGTGCAACATAAAATGGCAACAGCCAAAAATCCGGTTGCCGATGTTATGACGGCCATTGAAACACTCAATCTTCCGTTGATTGTTGCCTGCTTTCTATTTTATTTCTTAGGAGGCTACCTATTATACAGTGCCTTGTTTGGTGCAGTTGGGGCCGCTGTTGATAGCGAGACTGAAACACAACAGTTTATGTTTCCTATCATGATGCCCATCATTGCGGCCATCGCCTTTGCTCAAATCGCAGTTCGCGACCCCGACGGGCCGCTGGCCTTCTGGACATCGATCATTCCGTTTACGTCGCCCGTTGTGATGATGGTTCGGATTCCATTCGGCGTACCTGCCTGGGAGTTGATCCTTTCCATGTTATTACTGGTACTTGGTTTTATCGGTACAACCTGGATCGCAGCCCGGATTTATCGCGTCGGTATTCTGATGTATGGCAAGAAAACCTCCTTCCGCGAACTGGCCAAGTGGGTATTTTATAAAGGGTAAATCTTTAAGTAATAAGTGGGTAAGTTGTCAAGTTGTAAGTGTTTGGTTTCATACGTCAAACTTACAACCTGGCAACTTACCCACTTACAACTTTCACTTAAAACCCAATATCAATAACCAGCGGCTGAATTAGCCATTGCCCTGTGGTAAGGTTGTAAATTGAGCGGAAACCAGCTTCAAAGGGAGTTCGTAAGCGAAGGGTATTGAAGACAAAGGAGACGTCGAGACCCGTTGTCTGGTAGTCATGATGTTGGATCTCATAGCCACGCAGCCGTCCATACACATCCCGCACTTCAACGCTGCTTTGCCCCTTGGTTAGATCAAAAAATCCTCCCGCTTTGATGCGCTGTACATACAGCCATCGACCCAGCGACCAATGCGTGTCGGCAAGCGGTAATTTATACTCTACACTACCCGCTTTAATCTGATCGTCTGTGACATAAGATTGCCCACGCGGGAAAAAAACTAGTGGTCCAAATATGTACGTTCCTCGTGCCTGTAATTGGTAACCAGCCCGAAATCGTAAGGAATGATGTTCTGACAGACCGGGTAAAAACAGGTTGCCCTGTACGCCAAATTGCTCGGCGGTTAGTCTGCCCCCAAAAGGTGTTGTGCGGTAATTTACGGAGACGGTTTGTCCCCAGCGCGGAGCTACATCGCGTTTACTTTGCCGAAGGAGATGCGAATAACTGAACCCATACGTGAGTGCGCTGAGCGACCCCGACGCGCCTACTTCGGTTGGATAACGGTAAGGTAGATCGTATCCAGTCACATGTAGGTAGTTGTAGTAGGCAGATAGGCTTATACTCTGAACGTATTTCGAATTAGTGAGTTGCAAAGGCAGGCGAAAACCAGCTGTTAGTTGATTGTATTGCCAGCGGTCAGTGCGCAGACTATCAAGCGGATAAGCGTTATCAATATAAAGTGATGTACTACGTGTGCCGCGCTGAAAGCTCACATCTATAATTGGGAAAAGCCCCTGATAACTCAGTAGCCCATAGAAATTGCCAGCCCGTTCGGCCTGATTGTATGTATAACCCACCCCAATCTGCGTAGTGCTCAGCAAATCCTGCGAACTTAACCCAACCGACAAGGCCTGTCCAGTACTACCGATGGTTGGCCCCCAGCTATAAACATTGAGGACGTTGGCCAGTCGGCGAAAGCGCGAAGGTTTATATAACGTTGTGGTTGTTATGGAATCTCCCAGGATACGACGTCCCTGTGCTGCCCCCGGCTCCTGCCTGGTCAATGGGCCGAAGTAACGAGTGGTTTGTTCCTTTACAGGCTCATGAACAGATTTCCAAGTGCTGGGATCAAGTGGCATATCAGCAATCCGGTAGCCCGTAGCTGCAAAATCCTCGAACGCAAGTCGTGTGCCCGATGGCGATACCGCAGCATGATAAGCCGCTAACGGCCGCGACGTAACCTGAAAGACTTGCTTCGAGCTACTATCTACCGCATACAAATTATCAATACCCGATCGGGGTGAGTTGTAAAGCACGTACTTTCCCCAAGGCTGCGGATGGCTAATGTTTTCATTGACGGGGGGAAGCAAATCGCTTTTCGTGTTGGTTTGAGTGTCGATTGCCTGTATAGTTTTCTGGCCGTTTTTGAGCGCAATCGTCACAATCGTGCGATTGTCGTTCTGCCAACGGGGATGCTGGTAAAATGTATTGTCGGCGTTGGGTAATTGTTTCAACAGCTTACCGGTTTTTGCATCGAGTACAAGCAATCGGGTTTTGTAACGATCGGTGTTTTCAACAACAGCCAGTTTCGTGTTATCGGGCGAGAGCGTGGCCACCATATAACGGGCGCGGTGAGTCAGACGGGTCAACTTACCGGTTTTAAGATCGAGCAACCGTATATTGGAGTAAACGCGCTGGCCCCAGCGGGGATCATAGCCAAATTCAATCCAGCAGGCTTTGGTGGGTGTGGCTGACAGCAGATCGGGGTCGTTCGGGAAACCTTGTACCTGAATGACTTTCTCCGGTTTGTTTTTTGATAAAATGACTAGCCTGGGAGTGTCGCCGAGTCCGCTTTTGACACACAATACAGTCGAATCGGTCAGGAATTGGGGATGTTGATAGTTTGTAAAGACTGGCCTGGACGATTGCTGATTTTCGGCACTAACTGAGAAGCCAGTGGCAGGGGTAATGGTCAATCTTTCCTGCTGTTTCTTCCAGATTTCGGTTAGATCATCCATTGTTTTCTGGTACAAATCCTCCGTTCGCAACTTGGTTTCATCTTTGATACTGGCCGAGAAAGCAAACGGAAACGGCCATCGCCGGTAGTTACGATTCAAAACACGACTCCAAACATCGGGACCGTAAGTGCGCTTAAGGTAAGTGGTCAGAAAATAACCCAGCACATAGTGATTGGGCACATTATCCCGGTACGAGCCAGCAACCGCCTTTGGATAGTCGAATGGTTTTCCGGCGAGTAGATTGGCTCGCATGCCTAAATCGAAATTCGGAATTCGTCCGCGCCCGCTGTTGCTGAGGAGAGTTTCATTACTGACAGCATCCCCTTCGGCGAACCAGTCGGGCACGGTCAGTAGTGGTAAAAACAAGCCCGTATTGCCCAGCAGCGAATAGAGAACTCGCCCATACCCCTGCAACGCTTTATCATTTTGAACCACATGCCGATACTCATGCACAGCTAGCAGATCGAGCCAGTTAAAGGTGCCTAGCAAACCTGGATCTTGTGGGGGCACGGCAAAAAACTCTGATCGTCGAGGAAACAGGGTGACAAATCCGTTGCTATTGGTTGTCTGATTCTGAAGGAGTACCGAAATAGTTCGGGGTTGTTTTTCGAGCGATGCACTGGTGGGTTCATACAGACTTTCAAGTCGGCTGGCGGTTCGTTGAGCCGTTGAGTCGAGACCCGTTGGATAGAGTACCCGGAAATGCGGAGTCGTAAGCCTATACCAGCGTAGGCTGGTTGGATTTTGATCGAGAATCGGTAATGTTTGTGCCGCGCCAAGTAGGGCTACGAGCAGGAGTGAGATCGTAAGGACGTTTCTTCGTAACATGCGGTATCAATGTACGGAGTTTTAACGAAAAAAGGCCCTGCGTGTTTATGGAATAAGTGTTAGTGTAAAGTTATTGTATTATCGACCGGCCAGCCAGATCGGTTATTGATAGTCAAGTAAGCGCGCAAAATGATTGTCTACGGAGACACAGAGAACATGGAGATTTAATCACCTAACTATCAATTCATTAATGCGCTGAGTTCTCTGTGTCTCCGTGGACAATCAATCATTTTGTTGCCTAAAAATGAATTAAGCCTTGCTTGAGAAGAGATTGACAAGTTGAATTAATGAATGAATACTTTCAGCGCTTTTGTTTTGGCGCCATTCGCAGCGTTGACTTTTAGATAATACAGACCGGGAGCTAATGGTCGTTGTGCTGCAATGTTAAATGTTTTGGCATTTTCTGCCGGGGTTGCGCTAATTGGTATATCAAGGCCAGAGACCGTATATAAATTGATAGTGGATAGCCCGGAATCGTTTACCGAAAGCGTAAAATTGCCGTTACTGGGATTGGGAAATACGGTTGATTCTGCTTCTATCTCATCAGCAGTAGCTCTAACAGCAACGATAGACGAAAATGCAAAGTTACCCCCTATATCTATCTGTTTGAGACGGTAATAATAAAGTTGATCAGGCAGCACATCCGCATCCGTAAATGCATAGACAGACTGCAGCTGGGTATTCCTATTCCCTTCGACAAAGCCAATACGTTCAAAACTTTGGGCATTTGTGCTTTTTTGAATTTCAAAGCCCTGATTTTTATCTTCCCAATCGGTAACCCAATTGAGTAGGACCTCATTTTTGCTGGATTTGCCCGTAAACGACACAAGGCTTACCGGAAGGGGAGAGGCTCCATTCAGTGTAACATCATCGACCCGAAACGTGCCGTCAGCTTTAGCCCCGGTAGTTAGTAAATCGGCACGCTGTGTACCGTATGGATAAAAGCGGAACGTTACCGTACCGCCCAGTGGTGTTGAAAAGTCGGGAAAATCCCACGTAGTAATAGAGCCAGTTGGGGATGATATGGGCGCTGCCCCCCAACTGGTTGACGTAACAAACCCATCTGTACTATACCGGACCTCCAACTGGTTTGGTGCACTGTTACTTGCCTGACGAAAAAAACTAAGCGAGGTAATAAATAATTTATGGCCGGCATCGGCAGTTACTGAAAACTGAATATAGGAATTATCATTAACGGCCGCTGTGATATTCAGGGTTGTCGAATTGAATACATTTCCGGTATTCATACAGGTTATTGTATTTCTTGTGAATGGAGTACCTGTTGCATTAGCACCATTCGTTGGTACATTTCCATTGGTTGGGCAGGCAGAAGCCCCCGTGAAAGTGTTGTTGTAAAGCTGCCCAAAACTAATAGCAGGGATGGCTGTCAGAAAGCTGATTATCAGGATACGAATTAAAAAAAAATCGGAGTAGAGCCGTTTATTCATTGGTGCCAGAAGTAAGCTGTTTTTTTAGAAAAATATACTTTGGCGCAATACTATAGAAATTGCTTCGGTTTTAAAAAGAATCTGTGTTAAGTTTTGAAGCAATAGTACATAAGTTAAGATACTTTATAGGCTATTATATTCACTATTTTAATTCCCAGCAGGTGCGATTAGAAGGCAACGACCAGTATTACAGCATTGTCTTGCCGACGCATTTCAATTCCCGACAGGTACGATTAGAAGGTCGTGACCCGGATGACGGAGGAAATGAGTGGAACAATTTCAATTCCCGATAGGTACGATTAGAAGCAAAGACGGGCGTCACCACTGGAACATCGGGGATCGATTTCAATTCCCGATAGGTACGATTAGAAGCTGCCCAAGCCTGACCCTCCCGTTAACGGTACAAAATTTCAATTCCCGACAGGTACGATTAGAAGATTTTGACCGACCTGACGGCACGGCGGTAAACAACAATTTCAATTCCCGACAGGTACGATTAGAAGTCAAGCTATTGCCCAGGCGCAAGCGGCTAATGCCACATTTCAATTCCCTACAGGTACGATTAGAAGTGAAGGTTTTACCAAACCGTTCCGAGCAAAAACTAATTTCAATTCCCTACAGGTACGATTAGAAGACCTGTTCGGTATCCGTCTGTGCCTGCGCCCGGCAAATTTCAATTCCCTACAGGTACGATTAGAAGTATACGATCCAGGTAATTGCTTCAGGCTATAACCTTATTTCAATTCCCTACAGGTACGATTAGAAGTATTTCTGCCTTCGCCTTCGCCATCTGAGTCTCAAATTTCAATTCCCTACAGGTACGATTAGAAGACGTGAATTTACAACTAAAAAAAAGCCTTTCTGTAGCCTAGATGGGGGAATTAGCATGGCCAAATCGTCTATAAAGTCGTCGTTCAGTAATACTACGATACTATAGGCCGATTGACGACTCGCTGATAGCCAGTGGTATAGAGCTAGTTGTTGCCCTAAGTTGGGGGATTTTCCGTCGATCAAAGAACAAATTTACTTGTAAAAAAACGGTCGACGACATTGCCTGACTTTGGCGTTGTCGGCACCTCGTCTTTTACGGAAACTATAAAAACTTCATGATGTAATTGATCAGTTTCTTCACCGTATCAGTATAAGGCGGATAGATGAATTTCATAGTGCCGAAGTCACGCTGCATGACGCCCCGCTGATTGGAGAATTCCTGAAAACTGAAAAAGCCGTTTGACTTGCCTACACCACTGTTATTGATGCCACCAAAGGGAAGTTCGGAGTTGACGAATTGGAGCATCGTTTCATTCACAACGGTATCCCCCGCCGATGTGCGATCCAGAATGTACTGCGTATGCTGGCGGTTTCGGCTATGAATATAGAGAGCCAGTGGTTTCTCTCGCTGGTTTACAATCCGTAAAGCATCATCGAGGGTTGAGTATGTCAATACGGGTACCAGTGGGCCAAAGATTTCCTCTTGCATCACACGCATATTGTCGGTAACATCTTCCAGAACCGTTGGCTCAATGAAGTTCTGGCCGGGATTCATCTTGCCACCGAGTGTAACTTTGGCTCCTTTGGTCACTGCATCGTCTATAAGATCGCGAAGGCGTCCAAAATGCCGATCGTTTATAATACGGGCGTAGCTGTCGGAAGCTTCAACAGGTTGGCCATCGGGGCTATACATAGCCGTCAGCTTCTCGCGCAAAGCCTCCATAAAGGGCTGCTTAATGGACTGATGGATAAGAATATAGTCCGGGGCAATGCAGGTTTGGCCACAATTGATGCATTTGGCCCAGGCCAACTGACCCGCAGCCTGTTGTAGATTCGCCGACTCGTCGATAATGGCGGGCGATTTACCCCCTAATTCGAGCGTTACTGAAGCCAGATGCTTTGCTGCTGCCGTCATTACCACCCGGCCAACGGCAGGGCTCCCGGTAAAGTAAATGTGGTTGAATGGAAGTTCAAGCAGGGTTTGCGACACATCGGCATCACCTTCAAAAACGATCACTTCTTCAGGCGGAAACAGCTCCGCAATCATCCGTTTAAGTAGGGCAGACGTGTGTGGCGTTAGTTCGGAAGGTTTCAGGATTGCCACGTTTCCGGCAGCGATAGCCGATACTAAAGGGCGAAGAGTAAGGGCAATCGGATAATTCCAGGGCGAAATGATGAGCACGTTCCCTTTGGGTTCATGCCGTACGTAACTGCTCGTGCCAATCAGTGGTAAGGGCGTAGGTAATTGTTTGGGTTTCAGCCACAATTTTAAGTGGCGAAGAGTATGTTTGATTTCGACGTGTAACGACATCAAGTCGGTCAGCATGACTTCGGACGCTGGCTTTCGGAGATCATCGTAAAGAGCTTGCTGGATAGCCGCTTCATGGACAGTGATCCAGGTTTGCAGACGTCGGATACGTTCAAGACGCTGATCGACGGTGGTCAGGGCTATTTGAGAAGCATAGCGTCGTTGCGCATCGAATGCGTCCTGAAAACCAGTTTTATTCTCTACAGAGATCATGCGATGTCAGGGTCAAAATTCAACGTTTCATAGTCAAAATTCAGGTTGAAACAGGAAATGTGGAACCTTGAACTTGAAACATTTTTAAAGAATACGCTAAAAGTACAAAAAAGAAGACGATGTGGATTTAAAACATGAATCGTTTATCTTAGCTGAAACTTTAGCCACCCCGAACTGGATGACGCTCGTTAGTGACAACATCCGCTACTTACGCAAACTGAATGGTTTGACGCAGGAGCAATTCTCTCGAAAAATAAATATAAAGCGCTCGCTGTTAGGGGCTTATGAGGAAGGGCGTGCCAACCCGAATCAGCAAAATATACAGACCATTGCAAAAGCGTTTAACACGACGGTGGAACTGCTAACTCGTCAGGATCTGCGTAAACTTCGTGAAACACCTAATCTTAGTATACCGCTTGGGCAGAAAACAGCCGATGTGTACGCTCATCGAAATGACCGGGGAAGCAGCGATAATGGGCCGTCAATCCGATCTGATGGAAAATTAGCCGATGATGACGACCCGTTCCAGCATCCCGATTTCCCGGATATTTTTTCGCAACCCACGCCCCCAACACCAGAACCACAACCGCTGTCGTCGGTACTGAATAAGTATTACAAAACGCAGGACGAACCACGTCGAGTTCAAGATACTCCCGTTCCTCCTGTCATTACACCACCTGTGCGGCCCGGCGTGCCGAACGCTGGAAATGAGCGACCTGTACAACCTACATTTCAGCCGCAACCCGATAATCGTCAATCAGATCGCACCGGCCAATCGGCTGTCGACCGATTGTTTGCGTCGCAGCCTGATCCAAAACCCCGGCCTGAACCCGTTCGGCCTAATACACCAACCCGGCAAACGGAGTCGCTGACGTTCAACAATATATATGAAGGATCGTCAAATTCAGCATATTCAAGCTCGTCTGCCCAGCCGATTGCACCCACGATTCCTGTGGTAATGCAACGACAATTTGCCGAATATGGACAGCGCTTTCAGCAGGCTGATTTTCTGCACCGGCTCCCGGCTATGCACCTGCCAACCTTACCCGAAGGTCATTATCGAGCATTCGAAGCGGGCGACGACTTTGCCTTTCCCGGCGCCTTACTCGTAGGGAAATTTACCCGAAACTGGTTCGACATTGCCGATGGGAAATTATATATCCTGCTCATTCATCAGCAACCTACAGGATCAGCTATCTGCTGTCGGCGGGTATACAATCAAGTGAAAGTGAAAGGGTCACTGCTGCTCACCGCCGACCGGGCCGATATTGCCAATCGTGAAGTAGCCCTGAAAGATGTACTGGAAGTGTGGGAAATCGCTGCCTTTGTGAGCCAGCAACTTCCCCCGCCAGCACCAAATACGGATCGCCTGCGGCAACTAGTCGATGAATTAAGATTTGAAGTCGAGCGGCTTTAAAACTTTTTTTCTGACAGGATTTACAAGATAAATAGGATTTTTCTAGCAGCTACAATCCTGTAAATCCTGTAAATCCTGTCAGAAAAAACTTGCTCTGTCAACGCCAGCAACGCTTACTTTTGTTGGTGTTATGCGTTATTTTCTCCAATTGGCCTATCGGGGCACCAACTATCATGGCTGGCAACGGCAACCTAATGGCCTAAGTGTACAGGAAGCTCTGGAAACAGCCCTGGCAACGGTACTCCGTCGGCCTATTCCTATTGTGGGTAGTGGCCGAACCGATGCGGGCGTTCATGCAGGCCAGCAATTCGCTCATTTTGAATTCGATACACCTTTGCCCGGACACTTGATCCGGTCACTGAATAGTTTGCTCCCGCCTGATATAGCCGTTTACAACTGCTTCCCCGTAAGAGCCGACGACCACGCTCGTTACACCGCTACATTTCGCTACTACCAGTACCAAATTAGCCGACGTAAAGACCCATTTCGGGAAGGTCTGGCGTATGTGTTTACGCTGCCCTTGGATGTGGGGTCTATGAATGAAGCAGCTTTGATCTTACTGAATCATACTGACTTCGAGAGTTTTAGCAAGGTGAAAACCGACGTTCGAACATTTAATTGCCAGATTGATCGAGCATATTGGGAGCAAAAATCAAACGGAGATTTAGTCTTTCACATTAAAGCCAATCGGTTTTTGCATGGTATGGTACGCGCCATTGTCGGTACGTTGCTGGCAATAGGGCAGGGGCGATTGACGCTGGATGAGTTTGAGCAGATAATTCTGTCCCGAGACCGCCGACGGGCTGGCCGGGCAGCGCCTGCCGAAGGCCTATCGCTGGTGGAAGTTGGTTATCCTGCTGAAGTGTTTAAAGAGCGAAAAAATGAGTGAAGAGTGAAGAATGAAAAGTGAAGAATATCTACGCGTCAGCTTTTTATTCTTCACTTTTCATTCTTCACTCTTCACTCATTTTTTTGTTATCTTGTCCCAAACAAAAAAGAGTTCACTTGAAAATTGGAACAATCATATTAGCTGCCGGGGATTCCTCGCGTATGGGTGGTGAGCCAAAACAGTTATTGACCTACAAAGGCCAATCGCTCATTCGTCGGGTAACTGAAAATGCGCTGGCATTACAACGAGGTCCAGTGGTAGTGGTATTAGGTGCCAATCGCGCTCGTATCGTACCCGAATTAACTGGTTTGCCAGTCACGCTGGTTGATAATCCGAGCTGGCCAACAGGGCAGGCCTCATCGCTGAAAACAGGTCTGGCGGCCTTGTATTTAACGCATAAAGACATCGAAGCGGTGCTGGTTTTACATACCGATCAACCCTTAGTATCGCTGGGGTTATTATTGCATATGTTCGAGGTACGCAAAGATGGGGGCAAAGGGATCGTTGCCTGTCGCTACGATACACAACTGAGTGTACCTGCCATTTTTGACCGGGATTATATTAATGAGCTGCTTCAGTTAGCGGGTGATAAAGGTGTGAAATGGGTAATCGGCAAACATCGCAACGACTGTTCAGAAGTACCCTTTGAAGCTGGAAGCATAGACCTGGATTCAAAACGCGATGTTGAAGCATTTCAGCAGGCGCAGATGCAATCACAATAATTTTCTTAACCGCAGAGCGCGCAAAGACTTCGCAAAGCAATAAGTTGTCTTAAACGTTGCGCTCTTTGCGAAGCCCTTTGCGGTTAAACCCTAAATACATGCAAAAACTCGATACTGCCCACGACTTGCAAACGCGCCTTTCAGCCGTTCTGGAAACGGTGAAAATGGAGTTTGCGACCCTGACCGATGCGCAATTGCGCTGGAAACCAGCTCCTGAACGCTGGAGCATTATTGAATGCCTGCAACACCTGAACCTGGCCGAGCGCTTTTACATCCGTAACATTCAACATAAGGTTGACAAACTGGGACTGATACAAATGAGCCCAACCGACCAGGTACTTGAAAGTGATTGGGTGGGTAAGGCGATCCGATATGCCGTTGATCCTCAGGTTAAAATAAAACTGCCCGCTCCGGGAATGATTCGGCCACGCCCAGCTGCCGAGTTGGTTCCTGCCGATGTTATGGGCCAGTTTCTTGAGTTGCAAACGCTATTACATAGCCTGTTAGATAAAGCCGTTTACCTCGATTGGAATCAGGAGAAAGTGATGACATTGTTCGGTAACTGGCTCAAAATTAGGCTGGGAGATGCTTTCCTTATGCTGGTAGCGCATACCGAGCGACACATGAAACAAGCCATGCGTGTAAAAGCTGAAATGGCTACTTTTGCGATTACGACTAATAATCTCTGATGAAACACTATATCACACAAGACCCCTGGAACATTGTTGAAGAGGGATTTCACCGTGACTTTAATGAAATTACCGAAAGCGTAATGTCGCTCGGCAATGGCCGATTAGGCGGACGCGGTTCGTTTGAAGAAAAATTTACCGGAAAAACCTTACAGGGCAACTACGTGGCCGGGGTGTATTATCCCGACAAAACCCGCGTAGGCTGGTGGAAAAACGGCTATCCTGAATACTTTGCCAAAGTCCTGAATGCCGCGAACTGGATTGGTATCGACATCGACATTGAATACGAAACGCTCGACCTGAATCAGTGTGAAGTCCGTGATTTCCGGCGAGTGTTGAATATGCAGGAAGGGTATCTCGAACGATCATTCATCGCCGTTCTAAAAAGTGGTAAAGAGCTAAAAGTCAATTCCAAACGATTTTGCTCCATCGTGGATGATGAATCCGGGGCTATTCGATACGCTGTCAAGCCGCTGAATTTCGAGGCTAAAATCACCATTACACCCTACATCGATGGCGACATTCGCAACCGGGATGCGAACTACGATGAAACGTTCTGGGATGAAGTGCGTAAGGAAACGGCCTACGGTGAAGCCTATATCGAACTCCGCACACGAAAAACGGGCTTCCATGTAGCCACTGGCATGTGTGTCGACATTGAGCAGGATGGTGTGAAAGTGGATTTTCAGTCGCAACCGATCAAGTACGAGAAGTATGTAGCCAACCGAATTACACTCGATTGCCGTAAAGGACAGGAAACCGTTATCTATAAATACGGAGTGAACCTGTCGTCGCTCAATTATGATTCGGATACCATTATTAAGGACGCCCATCTGTACATTCAGCGGATTACGCGGAAAGGCTTTGACAAAATGCTTTTTGAGCAGAGGCAGGCCTGGGCCGATAAGTGGAAAACCAACGACATTATTATTGAAGGCGATATTGCAGCCCAACAGGGTATACGATTCAACATTTTTCAGCTCAACCAGACGTACACGGGCGAAGATGAGCGATTGAATATCGGTCCTAAAGGGTTCACTGGAGAGAAGTACGGCGGCTCAACCTATTGGGACACCGAAGCCTACTGCCTGCCTTTCTATCTCTCGACCGCCGATCAGAAAGTGGCCAAAAACCTGCTGGTTTATCGCTACAAACAGCTTGGCAAAGCGATCGAAAACGCGAAGAAACTCGGTTTCCGGGCTGGAGCCGCACTTTATCCGATGGTGACCATGAATGGGGAAGAGTGCCATAACGAGTGGGAAATCACATTTGAGGAAATCCACCGGAACGGCGCTATCGCTTATGCCATTTACGACTACGTGCGTTACACGGGCGACGAACGATATCTGGTCGATTATGGCCTGGAAGTGCTCATTGCCATTAGCCGGTTCTGGTCCCAGCGCGTGAACTGGTCGAAGTCAAAAGAACAGTATGTGATGTTGGGCGTGACGGGGCCAAATGAGTACGAAAACAACGTCAACAACAACTGGTATACCAATTACCTGGCGGCCTGGACGCTGCGCTACACGGTAGAAGCGGTGGGTAAAGTAAAGGCGTTGGATGCCGAAAAATATGCTGAACTGATTGACCGGATTCATTTCCGCGAAGAGAAAGAACTAGCCACCGCCCGACAGATTATTGACAAGATGTACTTGCCGAGCGACGAAAAATTGGGTGTTTTCCTGCAACAGGAAGGCTTTTTGGATAAAGACTTGATGCCGGTGTCAGACATTCCGAAAGGACAGCGACCCATCAACCAGCATTGGTCGTGGGATCGGATTCTGCGGTCGTGTTTCATCAAACAGGCTGATGTCTTGCAGGGACTGTATTTCTTTGAGAACGAGTTCGATACGGATACACTCCGGCGCAATTTTGAATTTTACGAACCGATGACCGTGCATGAGTCGTCATTGTCACCCTGCGTTCACTCCATTCAGGCGTCGAAGCTGGGTATGAAAGAGAAAGCCTACGAAATGTATCTGCGGACCGCCCGGCTCGATCTCGACGATTACAACAATGACACTGAAGATGGTTGCCACATTACCTCAATGGCCGGAACATGGCTGGCAGTAGTGAAAGGCTTTGGTGGCTTACGTATTGAAGGCGAGAACGGGGCCGACCATCGCGTTGTATTGAATCCTTTTTGCCCGGATAACTGGCAATCGCTGGCGTTCAAAATTCGTTTCCGGGGTGCGTTGTTACAGGTAACGGCTACACAACAGGACGTAACAGTGCAGAATTTTTCGGAGCAGCCTGTTACGATTAAGTTGCATAGCAAAGAGGTGACGATAAAAGCCGAGAGTCAGAAGACGGTGAGTCTGAAGGCTTAAGCCTGAGCGAGTACTTAGTTTACCGACTAACATTCCGTGTTCTGGTTTTGACATCAGGGCACGGAATGTTGCTTTCAACTGTCATTGCTATGTTGTTTCGATCACTCTGGTTTCTATGGATTGTTTTACTGACCAATTGGGTAACCAGCTTTAGCCAGCCAGTACCTAACCCGACCGATACCAGCTACGTGATGGAGTTGCTCAAAAAAGGGGAGGCCATTGAAACCAAACAGGCGACAACAGCGCTGGCCAATTATCAGAAAGCCTACGAATTCACTGAGAAAATCAAATACACAAAAGGCTATTTCGAGAGTGTTCGGCTGATGGCTTATTTGCTAAACAATCTCGGTCGGCACGATGAAGCCAGAAAAGTTGCCCAAGCCGCGCTCCTGAAGGCTAAGCAGGATACATCGAAACGGAACCTGGGACTGAGCTATTTTGCACTGGCCAATACCGCTTTATTTTCAGGTAAATTGCAGGAAGCCGTTCCAAACTATCGGCAGGCTGCCCACTTCATGCAGTTGATTGGCAAACTGAAGAACGTGGCGATTATCAATCAGAATTTAGGCTACATCTATGAGCAGCAACGAATGCTTCCACAAGCATTAGATTATTACAAACGGGCGCTGGCTTTCGACATCACAGATAAACAGGATCGTCGCTCAATTGCTATCGACTATTTCAGCATTGCCAATCTGTTGAGTAAACAGAATAAAGCAAACGAATCGCGGGCGTATTACCTCAAGGCAAAAGAGTGGGTTGATCCTGAAAATGACCTGGATTTCATGATCAACCTCTTCAACAATATCGGGCACCAGTATATGACTGAAGCCCGATATGATTCGGCGCTTTATTACCAGCATGAAGCCCTTCGCATGAGTCGGAAGGTAGAAAATCCTCGTCATGAACTGCATTTGCTGATGGCACTGGCTCAGACGAATAACCGTATGAGGCAGTTCGCACGGGCCAAAACACTGCTGGACGAATCGAATGCGATAGCTACAAAAAGTGAGGCTGGCTTAGCCGAATTAAGGAATATTTATCGGGAATATGCAGTTGCCAATGAAGGACTCCATCAGTATAAAACGACTGCCGAATGGCTCGATAAGTACATTGGTATCGATGATTCACTGAATAATCAGGAGACAAAAGAACTACTGGAGCGCTATGAACTCCAACTGAAGCAAGCTGAAAATCGCCAGAAACTTGCCGAAAAACAGCGCCATATTGACCAGCTAGAACTGGAGCGGCAACGCCAGGACTTCTGGCTTTTATTGGCGAGCCTGACTGTCGTGATCGTTATCGGTGGGTTGATTTTTGGGTATCTCTACTATCGACAGCGGCAGCGAACGGCAGAAAACGCGTTATTGGCCGCTGAGCGCGAACGAGAATTGGCCGTGGTGCAGTCTGAATTACAGGGGCAGCAGAAAGAGCGGCTTCGTATCTCTAAGGAAATGCACGATGACATGGGGGCATCGCTTACCGCTATTGGTTTGCTAAGTGAAGTAGTTAAGACGCGTATGGGGCCTAATACAACGCCTGAAGTGGAGAAGATCTCGAGTATTTCGGCGGATATGGTGACGACTATGAATGAGATTATCTGGTCGCTCAATACCAAAAATGATAGTCTCAACGGCCTGATTGCTTATACGCGCGCTTACGCCAGCGAATTCATTGAAAACACTACCCTTCTCTTGAGAACCAACGTAGAGGAGTCTGCCAGTGAGATAACGATGCGGGGCGCCGACCGTCGGAACGTATTTCTAACCGTAAAGGAAGCGCTTAACAATGTCGTCAAGCATGCGCAGGCGACGGAAGTAACCTTACGCATTAAACCTGAGGCTGGAAAGTTATCGATTGAGGTATGCGATAACGGACGGGGATTTACCCCAACTGAAAAATCCCGTTTGCGGAATGGTTTAGGAAATATGCAGAACCGAATGGCCGAATCGGGAGGAAGTTGTGAAATTTTGCCGTCGCCAACAGGAACCTGCGTGAAAATTACCTATCCGTACCCGCTCGGTTCGACGGAGAAAATACTACAAACGTAGTATAGTATTGAATTGAAAAAACGACCAATATTGCCGGATGAAAACCTCCATTACGGTTGCCATCGTTGAAGACAAAGAGCCCATTCGGCAGTCATTGGCTATTCTGGTCGATGGAGCTGAAGGATTCTCCTGCCAGGCTACGTTCGAGACTGCCGAATCGGCCCTCGATTACCTGCCAGATCATTGCGTCGATGTGGTGCTCATGGATATCGACCTGCCTGGTATGAACGGGATCGACTGCGTTCGACATCTGAAAACGCGCTGTCCCAATACGCAGTTCATGATGTGCACGATGTATGACGAAGATGAAACCGTCTTTGAAGCCCTTAAAGCGGGCGCTAACTCGTATATCCTGAAACGCAGCCCACCCCATAAACTCCTCGAAGCCATTACCGAACTCCATGAAGGCGGAGCTCCCATGAGTAGTACGATTGCCCGCAAAATTGCCGGTTCGTTCCATGTCAACACCTCTGCACCAAACGAACTCGATGTATTGACGCCCCGTGAGCGCGAAATCCTGGATCGACTATCCAAAGGGCACAGCCACAAAGAAGTGGCTAATGAGTTGTTTGTCAGCCCCACTACAGTGCGTAAGCACATCTTCAATATCTACGAAAAACTCCAGGTCCACTCCAAAGTAGAGGCAGTGAACAAGTACCTAGGGCGAAAGTAAAAAGCGGTTTAAAGAGCGAATGAGTAAAAGAGCGAAAAATAGCATGCGACAGCTTTTCACTCTTTCACTCATTCGTCCTTTCGCTCTTTAAAAATCATGCAAATGCGGTATTGTCGGCCCTGAAATGAGCCGATAGTTTTGCCTCAGTGATTGACGGTAATCGCTGATGTAAAAAACCAAATGCCATGAAAAAGCTCATTCTTTTCTTATGCGTAACGCTGGCGTTCAGCGCTTGTAAAAAAGGCGAAAATGACATCGCCCCGGAAAACCCAGCCGATGCAGTCGCGGGCACCTATACGCTGACATCGTTCTACTATGCAGCTGGCTCCGACGAGATTGACCTCCCCAAAATGCCTTATTCCCAGAGTGGGCAAACCATTTCAGGTACAGTTAAACTGGCAGCTACATCACAAGATCATATTACGCTTACCCTTATCCTAAAGGTGACAGGGCAGACTGATTCATCCATTGATATTGACAACATTCAGGTAAAGAAAACCAGCGAAGCCTACGGACTTTATCTGGATGGTGAACTCGTAGCAGACGCCGATGGAGATAATATCATCTTCAATGTGTCGGAAACAGACGCGCAAACGAATGAACCTATAGCCCTGAAATTCAACGCTAAAAAATAACTTTGACATGAAACGCTGCATCCTCATCCTCCTATTGTTGCTGGCTTTCTCCGGCGCAAAAACATCGGTTCTGGCTCAGGGCCGCAACCAAGTTCTGTTCATTGGTACGCCCCTGGCTGTTGGCGTTGGTCGGTATAATGCAACTGGTTTTACAACCGGACTCGACATTCGTTACCAGCAACCACTAGGCTCTAACATAACGATTACCGGAAAAACGGGTATGGAGTTTTTTCTGGTGAAAGGTCGATATCGAGACGATTTTCGCTATTACTACGGAGCGGCCTCGGGCATCTCGATTCCCATAACGATAGGCCCGCGTTTTTATATTATAGATGGCTTGCACGCCGGCCTGAACCTGGGTGTCGACATAGGTGTAAGTCGAATTGCCGCCACCGCCTTCCGATTCGAACCTGCCTTTGGTTATGTCGTCCGCCTACCGAATCATAATTACGTCGATATCGGAACCAGCTTTGTTACCAGTTTCGGCGAAGGTAGTGGCGCTTTCTCGTTCAATTTTGCGTATGGCTTGAATCTGGGACGATAATTTTCCCATTCCCCTCACCCCCGACCCCTCCCGCAACGGCGGACCGCCCAAAACGGGAGAGGGGAGCACTACCGACCTTTTTTAGCCCCTCTCCCGTTTTGGGCGGTCCGCCGTTGCGGGAGGGGTTGGGGTGAGGGGAAAGGAAAAACTGTATCCTATCTGCCTTTTGATACCTATAATTTATCCATCTATACCAGATACTAAATACCTCTAGTCGATTCCTGGCCTGCCGAATTACTTTTGCTCCACTTAACAAAATAGAGGCAGATGGAGGAGCTCTTTTCACCTGATAAACAGTATAAGGTGAGTTTTGGCAGTATGGAAATTCGCATGAGCCATTGGGTTGATCAGCCCTATCTGGTTCGGATTAGCGACAACAAGACTTTATTTGGACTGGAACATCTTTGGTCGGCAGATGATGTACGCTGGCTGGATGAATCAACGGTTACCATGAACCTTCGGCTATATCCTGGCTTACTTGGATGTGCCGTAACGCTGAATGTAGCGTTAAATCAAGGTGAGGTTAGCGGACAGGCTGGTAACTTTACCGGTACGTTGCCGGAAGTTGTAGCCTGGATAAATGGTCTTGAAAATCCGTCGGATCTATACCGATATTAGTACGCTGTGTTTAAAATTTTAATGGAAAAACAAAGTAAGGAGCGTGGGCGTATACTAACCTTTATACTATTGTGCCTGAACGTAGTCGCTTGCCAATCGTCGAGCCATCAAACAGAGGAGGCACCGCACGAACTCACGCCCGCTTTTTATCATTGGAAAGTCGCCTATAATCCGACACGTACGGAAATTGATCAGCTCAAAAGCCTGAACGTCAAGAAGCTATATATTCATTTTTTCGATGTAGACTGGGAGCCCAGAACTCGACAACCTGTGCCTAAAGCCTTTGTTCAATTTCGGCAAAAGCCCATTGGTAGCCTCGTACCTGTGATATTTATAACCAATCGAACACTGGCCAATTTGTCGCCTAATGCTTTGCCTGAACTCGCCACGCATATTACTAAGGCTATTAAGAAAATCAGTCAGCAACAGGCATTGACATTCTCGGAAGTGCAGTTCGATTGCGACTGGAGTACCGGCACTCGTGACCGCTACTTCCGGCTGCTAACCTTGCTGAAAAACCAACTCCACTGTCCGCTTTCGGCAACGATTCGCCTGCACCAGATTAAATACACCGACCAGACGGGTATTCCTCCCGTAGCGCGGGGTATGCTGATGCTCTACAACGTGGCCGACTGGAAGCGGGTTGATACCCGTAACTCGATTTATGATTCTAATGTGGCTAATCAGTATCTATCATACATACCCACCTATCCGTTGCCGCTCGATTTTGTCATGCCGCTCTTTCGCTGGACGGTTGTGTATCGTAACAATCGGTTCCTGACTTTCTTGAACAATATTGATCGGAAGGTGCTGGTAAACACTAGGTTTCTCATGGCTCAATCTGACAGTACACGGTTTATTGCAACCCGCGATACATCGGCGTTTGGGTTTGCCATTCGTCGGGGTGATCTGTTTCGGGCTGAAGCGATCTCACCTGACATACTGTTAATCGAAAAGGACAGATTACTCAATCAGATTTCTAATCAACGGCTTACATTTGCTTTATACCATCTCGACTCTACCCTTCTAGCAACATACCCGCGTGAAACGCTTCAAACTCTCCTTCGGCCTCGGCCGCTTCCGTAGACCTTTTCTGTTAGTGTCTGTAGTACTTGGCTTTGCCTGTGGTCCATCGTTCGATCCGAACGAATTCATGAGCTTTTTTATGCCCGAGTCGGCCAATAGCCAGCCGGGCGATAGCCGCTATTTTTTCACTCCTCAGTTTTATAATGATGCCGAAATAAGCGAGCAGTACAGCGATAGTATGGTGATAGATGAGAACATCAAAGCCTGGACAACCTATGCAGGCAATAGCTTCTCGGAACCGCAGATTTACAAGGCATTGTACAGCGAAGAGCCAGATGCAGTAGGCGCCCTTAAAGCCAAATTAGCCCGAACAAATGCCCCGGCTGTTACGTATCTGGACTTTGCCTGGGCCGCCGATGATGGTCAGGGAAATCCCTGGGACCCGAATCCTACTCAGGCAGATAGTACGAAACTTCCTGAACTGCTGGATGATGCTAAAACGTCTTATCGAACGACAACAGATGCTTTTTTGAAAGAACGCTATGCCTTTCAGGCTGTAAAACTAGCCTGTGAAATCGAGGATTATAAGCAGGCGCAACAACTGTATGACCAACTGGTAAAGCCCTTGCCTAAGCACACGTTTATGAGCGATTGGGCCTTCTGCCGACGGGCAGGAGCTACGCTGGCATTGGGCGATACGGCACAGGCTATCTACGAATTTGCCCAGGTTTTTGACCGATGTCCATCGCGTCGGAAAGCGGCCGAAACGAGTTTGCGCAAGTATGGTATTCACTTTCAGGAAAGTGCCTTACAGTATGCCAAAACGGATGGAGAACGAGCGGCTGTCTACGCTTTGTGCGCCATTCAGCCAGGGCAGGATGCGCTGGACTTGCTTAAAGAAATAGTCCGGTTAACACCGAAAAACCCGCTGATTGAGCTGGTCATGGCGCGAGAAATCAACCGGAATGAATACTATTTTTTTACGACCGATGAGGGGTATATCAGCACGAACATGAGTAATCATCCTGATTCGACTTTGGTAACTCGCAAAAGTGACCCCGCTTCGTACTTTGATAAACTACGGTCGTTTGCCCTCGAATCGGCTGAGAATAAAGCGTTGACTAATCCCGCTTTCTGGTACACAGCCGCAGCTTATCTGGATTACATTGGAAAAGACTACAAGGCTGCTCAAACGCATCTGGATGAGGCCGTTTTGTTGCCATCGGCCAATGCCAACCTGAAAAAGCAGATTAATGTACAGCGGATGCTATTGCTGGCTGCTCAAATTACGACAATTACGCCCGAAGCAGAAAACCAGTTGATTGGTTATCTGGAAGCGTTTGATACGACAGGTAACTTTCGACTGAACAATGCCTTTGTGACTGTCTGTAAGCAGTTTGCAGATACCTATCGCCACAAGACCGAATCGAAAAGTGGCTGGTTGTCAGGTTGTAGTCGTTCGAAAGAACAACCTGTTGACGGGCCAAGTGAGGCTAAAGCGTATTTGCTGACGATGCTTACGACGCAGGCAGGTTCAGATAGTTATTTTGCCAGTACCACAGACAAAAATACCATTGAGGATACTATTTCTGCCACGACTGTGGAGCAAACGATTGATTTCGCGAGTCAGGCGAAAACGGATTTTGATAAACGATTGCTGAAGTTGTCGGGCGTAAACAATGACTATCTGAGTCTGTTATTGGGCCGCCGACTGATGATGGAACACCAGTATGCCAAAGCCGCCGATGCCTTCGAGAAGGTATCCGACGAAACCTGGGCGAATGAGTCGTTCGCGATGTACTTTCAGAAAAATCCCTTTGCGGTTAAAATGCCCGCCATTCATGCGACCGATGGCAGTGTAAACTTCCCCGAAGAGGCCGATGAAAATCCATATACACCCGTTCAGTTTGCCCGACACATGGCCGATTTAGAACAACAGGCTAAAGCCGCTACGGGCGACAAAGCGGCTGAGTTGTATTATCAGTTAGGTTGTGGAGCCTGGAATTTGAGTTGGTATGGCAATTCGTGGTTGCTGGTGAAATCGTACTGGAGTGGGGGCGAACCACCGATTTACCTGCTTCCTTCGAATCCTGTCGAGAAGCAAAAACGCATTGACCAGCTTATGAATACCGATTATTATACGACAACTCATGCCAGAGGGTATTTTGAACAATCAGTAAAATCAGCGAAAACGCCCGCCCTGACCGACCGTTCTGCCTACATGGCTGCTCGTTGCGAAGCGCATGCGTTTTCATTGCAACGCTCCATTGAGCAGATTCGGAATGGGTATGTGTATGAGGAGGATTCGACTTTTGTAAAGAATATGCTGGCCCTGCGCAAAACTAAATACGCCAGCGCTTACAATGACTTTGTTAACAACCACACCCGTACGATGTTTAACAAAGAAATGATTCGTGAGTGTGCGATGTACAAGGATTTCCTGACGTTTGGCGACCGGGTTGATGAATAGACTATATGAGGGCAAAAACGAATGCCGGAGGTAATTTTAATTGGATTGCTCCGGTATATGATGCCCTTGCATTTTGTGTATTTGGCCACCGATTGCAACGAGCACAAACTGTATTTCTGGATCGTATTCCACCTAATGCCTCCTTATTGATCCTGGGTGGTGGGTCGGGTTGGCTACTGGAACAGGTATTGCTCACATGTCGACCGAAACAGGTTCTTTATCTGGAAGCTTCCTCTCAAATGCTGTCCCTCGCCAGCCAACGTATGGTCAGAAAATCGTTGGTTGGTTCGGTCGAATTTCGGGTGGGGGATGAGTCAAGCCTGAAATCAGACGAACGCTTTGATGGTATCTTTACTCCTTTTGTGCTGGATCTTTTCACGGAGCAAACGTTAGCATCATCTATGATTCCACAGCTGTGCAATGTGCTGAAAACGGCTGGAGTATGGATCGTTGCCGATTTTGTAAAACCCAAAATCGGCTGGCAAAAAGCGCTTTTATGGACGATGATTCGCTTTTTTCAACTTACGGCAGGAATACAGACCCAACGCTTAGCCGATTGGCAAAAACTCCTTGTTGAAGCAGGATTAACCTGTGAAAAATGCCGTACTCAGGTAGGCGGAATGGTGTCGGCCGAGGTATGGATTCGCCCTTAATTCACCTTTTGGAGTCGGTTGTATTTTTTCAAAACGCCTTGCAGTCGGTCATGCGGTAGGGCATACACTTTATTGTTGTTAATGCCCGCCATTGTTTCAGCTGCGACCAAAGCGTTTATAATCGCTTCTTCCGTTGCTTCAACAGTCGCTTTAAATATGGGGTCCAGACTCGATTTATCCACTGATCGGTACGTGGTCAATTTTGTGGTGGTATCATGATCGGCAGTCTGGGTCGAAAAGGCCATAAAAATATCGCCCGAGCTATTGGTGCCGTATGTACCCGTTCGGGCAATGCCCATTGTTACGCGCTTAGCTACCAGATTCAGTTGCGAAGAAACCAGCGGCACATCTGTTCCGACGATGGCAATGATCGACCCATCTTTCTCATTGATAATTGGCATCAGATCCGAAATTTCCTGTCCAACGGGTAAACCCGCAACCAACAAATCCGGTCTACGACCGAAGTTGGCCTGCACCAATACGCCAACTGTATAGGACTTATTCCCGATTTTAACGATTCGTGAAGCGGTGCCGGTGCCACCTTTGAACGCATAGCAAACCATACCTGTACCTCCGCCAACATTCCCTTCCTGTATTGGGCCTGAAGTCGCTCCGTCCAAAGCGCTGAATACATGCTCTTTCTGAATATGAAGGCCATTAATGTCATTCAAAACGCCATCCCAGGTTTCTCCGACAATAGGTAAACCAAAGGCAAAATCGAGCGGATTTTTAGTGTTGAACTTCTGATGACACCAGGCACCAATAGCATCTCTAACCGCTCCCACGCTGTTGGTATTCGTAATCCCAATTGGACCATAGCCCATTCCATAATCGTGGATGTACGGAATTCCAGTCATCTCGCCATCCCCGTTGAAAATGAAATAACCCGCCGGATAACTTTTAGCGGCTTTGCCAACCGGCATCACCACTGTTACACCCGTTCGGATAGGACCACTTCCCAATACCCATTTACCTGCTCCTTCAATTCGGGTTTTGTAGCCAACCAGTACGCCCGGTACATCCGTAATTGCGTTGAATTTGCCCGGTGTTCCATTGAATGGAATCCCTAAATCACGCGCTCTGAGTTTTGTCGGTGTTTGTGCTTCGGCAATTGTGGCTGCAAAGAGTAGGAACGAAAGGAGGTAGTTCATAAGATGATTGAGTATTGACCCCAGATTACAAACCCTTTAAAAGTTTCACCAATGCCCGATAATCACTTATTTCATGCCATTCCTCGGTGCCCAGATTTAGCCATTGGCCTTCCTGTTTTGGGCGTTTAGGCAGGGCATCATCGGGATCGTAATCGTGGTTGTAGACCTGCCCCATTACGTGTTGTAACGTTGACCAGGGAAGTAGTTTGGTGTGGTCACGTCGATTTTCAACGCTTGTGATTTTGACCGTGCGTTCGGCGAAGGAAGCCATCATGCGCATTTCCTGTATACCTTGTTGGCCACTTATAGTCAGGAATGTCAGCTCAAAAGGCCGCTCACGACCGACGACTTCATAGGAAGCCTGAATCAGTTCCTGCATTAAATACTGCCAGTCATCAGCTTTGGCTGGCTTTCCCTGTGTTTTGTTTCCGTTGTCGGTATCAATGGTAATGTCCCAGAAATCATCGTCTTCGTCCAGCTCGTCTTCGTTAATGGGTTGCAGACGTGTTTTACCGACCAGATTGGACAGCGATTCCCACCAGGCTCTGGGCAATTGTCCCGACCATACATAATCATCATCTCGCGTATAACCTTCAGCGATCAATTCGTCATCGTCGATATCATCGCGATCTGGATAAGTAATTGCCAGATCTACCTGAATAGCGTTTCCCGCAATTTTATCTATGGTCAGGGTATAAAAGTAAGCATAAGGGGCAGGCAGCGACCGGGCGGTCTGGTAGCGAATCTGGAGACTTTTGAAAGACATAACACGTCGGTTAATAGTCTGGCAAAGTTAGCGTATTTGTGCTACTGTCGCTTTTTGATCAATCTTGCCGGTGGGTGTTTCTATAAATTGGCCAACTGCAATGAGTTCTTTCGGTACGGCATAAACGCCTAATTTCTCCCGAACAGCCTCCTGTATCTTCGCCCATTCTTCCTGGCTTAAGCTGCTCTTTTGCCCCTGCCACGAGCCCCAAGCTCCTTGCTCATAAACCACCACAACCCGTTGTCCCAGGCGTTCATTTGGCAGACCCGTTACAAAGAGCCGCCTAGTCGTATTATCATTTCCTGAAGTGAGTGTGGTCAATACCCCCTGAATCACCTGTTCAACCTGTTCGGGCTGTATTTTAACACCCCCGCTATTAATTACCCGGTCGGCTCGACCTACTAATCGGAAATGCATGGGATCAACTAGTTCAACCACATCGTTGGTCTGAATCCGCTCAAAATTTGTGGCGGCTGAGGTGATGTGTAGGCAACCTCGTTCGTCGGTACCCAGGTCGACACCAGTGAGGGCTGTAAATGACTCGCTGGCGTCAGAGCCGTTGAGTCGTCGGAGGGCAATATGAGAAACCGTTTCGGTCATGCCATAAGTGGCGTAAACCGGAGCTGTAATGACCTGCATAGCTCGTTCCAGAGCTGGACTTGTAGCTGCTCCTCCCACCAAAATGGCCTTCATTCCGTTCAGAATTGCCAGTTTGCCGGGATCATTAGTTTCTAAAATTGTCTGGAGTTGTAACGGAACCAGCGCGGTAAACGCAAAACGATCTGTGTTGAAATCAAGTAGCGGATTGCCCACTGGCTCAATGACTGTCATGGGCAGACCAAGCTCAAGTCCGCGCACGAGCATCATAATACCGGCTACGTAGCGAATATTCAGACAAACAAGAGCAACATCACCTGCCTGTAAACCAAGTGTTTGGCCAGTTAAATGCGCGCTTGCCTGCATTTGTGCCCGTGTGAGTTGAATGGGCTTAGGCGTCCCTGTTGAACCAGAGGTGTACAGTGTAAACTCCGTCTGACCGCTCAACCAGGCTCGACAAAACGCCAGAGCCTCTGCTTCGTAAGGCGTTTGCGGCAATGGCCAAGTGTCAGGACGAATAGGATCAAGCGTCATTTGTTACGATAGAATAATGAACTACTATTTGTAAAATCATTCATCATTCATCATTCATCATTCATCATTCATCATTAATTATGTACCCGCAGTGTGCCAGCCGTAAAATTGGATTCGATGATATATTGAGTTAGAGGCAGTTTGGCAGGACCAGAGACTACTTTACCATTAATATCGAAACGAGAGAGATCGAGCGGACAATAGAATTGATTATCAGCTCCTTTGTAGACTAATTTCGTTCCTTCATGTGTACAATTGGCTGATACTGCCACATATTTCCCATCTTTGGTTTGAACGACAATCACATTGTCGACAATCACAGAACCTCCTTTAACAAGCAGGTTCTGATTGGCATTATCATCCAGACTAAGAGTAAAATCAACTTTCTGAGTCTGGTTTGGCGTTGGGTCCGCGTTGCTCTGTCCTGAGCAACCTGCCATACAGCGTGTTAGAATAAGTGCGCCAATACTGGTGCCAACGAGTTTAAGAAACTCCTGACGGTCTATTGTTGGCTGATCTGTTGCTGGAAGGGTAGTTTCCATAACGGTTTTCACGTACTTTTGTGGCATTAAGCCGTTTCACGGTGTAAATATGCTTTATTTTTTGTCATTCAACGACAGCGAACAAAGACGTTCGCAGGGCGGTTACCCAATTATTACTTATGGAAGAAGCGAAAGTTATCATCAATCCGATTTCGCCGGATAAAGTTGCCGAGGCACCGGGCCTGCTGGCTTATGCACACACAGCCGGTAGCGCTGTTATTCGCCCTGAAGACAAGGGCAAGATCACAGGACGGGCTGTTGCAGCCATGCGCGAACAAACCGACATGCAGCTTAGTCAACTGTATAAACAAATGCAGTTGCTGGCCGAACAGGCTACGGCCATTCGAAACCGGGTCGAAATATCGGAGCGGATTTATTCGGCTCAGATGAATTTTGAGCCCGTTGTTGGCCATACCTATCATTTTTATCAACGTAAAAACGGCACCGATCTGTTGTCGATGATTGGCCCGAACGAATGGGGTCGTAAGTTCCCATTTGAACGCTGCCTCGCCACCGTCCGCATGATGGCAGATCATACGTGGGATGTGCAGTATCACGAAGTTTCATTTAATGAGTGAAAGAGAGAATGAGCGAAAGAGTGTTGCAATAGCCAATTTCTGCTGCAACACTCTTTCGCTCATTCACTCTTTCGCACTTTCACTTTTTATTTATGCAAAGCAATTACCCCTGGGAAACCATTAAAGAATACGAGGAGATTCTGTTCACCTATTACGAAGGAGTTGCCAAGATCAGTATCAATCGTCCTCACAAGCGCAACGCCTTTACACCGCTGACCGTCAGGGAAATGTCGGAAGCGATGGAGCTGGCGCGGCAGGATGAGCGCGTTGGCGTTGTTATTCTCACCGGCGAAGGGGGCGAAGCATTCTGTTCTGGGGGCGATCAGTCTGTTCGTGGGCATGGTGGTTATGTAGGTGAAGACAAAGTGCCACGTCTGAATGTGCTGGACCTCCAAATGCAGATCCGGCGCATTCCGAAGCCTGTTATTGCGATGGTGGCAGGGTATGCAATTGGTGGTGGCCACGTTCTGCACGTCGTTTGCGATCTTAGCATTGCCGCCGATAATGCCCGCTTTGGTCAAACTGGCCCTAAAGTGGGCTCGTTTGATGGTGGATTTGGTGCATCGTACCTGGCGCGGGTAGTCGGACAGAAAAAAGCCCGCGAAATCTGGTTTCTGTGCGATCAGTACGATGCACAGGAAGCCTTAGACATGGGCTTAGTCAACAAGGTTGTACCCCTCGATCAATTGGAAGAAGTGACCCTTACCTGGTGCCGAAAAATTCTGGAGAAAAGCCCTATTGCCCTTCGCATGCTGAAGGCCTCTTTCAATGCCGAACTGGATGGACAGGCTGGCATCCAGCAATTGGCTGGCGACGCGACGCTGCTTTATTATCTTTCAGAAGAAGCGAAGGAAGGAAAAGATGCCTTCCTGGAAAAGCGTAAGCCTGACTTTAGTAAATTTCCAAAGTTTCCATAAAGAAGATTTGTGCACCGGGATTTAAACCCAGTGTTGTAGAATATCGGTTTTTAAGAGCCAGAACAAACAGCGATTTTAATAAGCTGTCTTTTCTGGCTCTTTTTGTGAAGTAAGCTCTAAGTCATATTAGGGAAGAATTCCTAGGAAAAACATAAGCGGCAAAGAGCCTAAAACGCCTAGCGAGCAAAGTAATGTACTTATTCGCTTACGACGATCATGCCATTCCTGCCAGTGGTATGTCGTTATTCCACAAAGTAGTATTTGCAGTGGTGGAATGAAGAAATAGACAGGCCCCATTACGATAATTCCATAACCCCAGTCATTATGATCGATTTTCTGCCCTATGAAGGCAAGTATCCAGATTATAAACCCAATTAGTGAAGCCCAGAAATATAGGTTCTGCCAACGGGAGTTCGAAGCATCATTTGTCATTATCGTTTATACTATGAGGCTTTGTTAATCAACGGCCTTATTACATCATGCCTGGTTCACCTATATAGATTTCGTGTGCTAGAAAGCAACAGACCGAATGTAATTGAATTTGTAATTATGAGAATTACTCTAATTCGTAAATAAGTAGGACTTTCGCTTAAAGCCGTGCCACGTTTACTTTAACTATCATTATAAACCGTGGCACGGCTTTAAGCGAAAGTCCTAGTAGTTTAGAGCATGAATTCACTGTTTCTCTATTCGTCTCGACTCCTCTTCGTCGCTAGTTCACCAACTTTACTACAGTTCGAATTAGTCAGTAATCAACAGCTAGGACATGCACTTAATGTGGCTATTCCTTCCGATTGGCCTCCTGGTGAGTACGATCAGGGAGCTATGCAATTTTTTCTGGATCAGCTTTTGGCAGGTGGCGAAGAAGTCGCTGGCTGGTACGGCTGGTATGCGATTACCTATCCAACTACAACGACACCCGCAACTTTAGTGGCTAGTGGAGGTTATTTCGGGCCACCCGATTCGGAGGGTCTGCTCGAAATCGGTTATTCGGTTTCCGATGAATGGAGACGCCGGGGAATTGCCACCGAGGTAGTGGGCACGCTCGTTCGGCATGCATGGCAACAAGCAGGTGTTAAGCGAATTATTGCCCACACTATGCCTGATAATCAGGCTTCCATTGGCGTACTGACTAAAAATGGTTTTCATCAGATAACGAGCGATGATGCCGACAAGCTATGTTTTGAATGGTTGCCCAATCTATAGCCAGTTAGTTTGTTGCCAGCGCTAAACGGATCGCTTGTTCAACTGGCGAATAGTCGCCATTGGGTCGCTCCAACTGTAAGGACTCAGCTGGTAGGAGAGGAGGCTGCGCTAAAAAACGGGGAGTAGAACCGTGATGAGCCTGAGCAGCATGTACCAAAAAGGGATGGCATAAGTAAACAGTACCTGCTTCGCCAGTTGCTGTTACTACCTGTCGTCCTGCTGTTTCCTGAAAGCCGTTGGCCGCCAGATCTCGTAAGGTTAAACCCGCTTCGCCTGCTGGTTCCAGTTGCCGGGCAATATCTACATGAGAACCAACCCGAATGCGGGTCGGGGCGTCGTTCTCGGTGATTGTTGAGAAAAGAAACAGCATCAACAGTGCCCGCCCTTTGGAATTTATATTGGCCCGCCAGGATAGAAAGTCATTTGGGTCATCATCTTGTGAAGCAAAGCTTACATCAATATGCCATCCTGCATCACCAGGATCGTCTGGGCTGGGGAAACGAATGGGAAATGTGCCAAGACTTGTCCGAGGTAGCCATCGTCCAGGCCCAACCAATTGATCGAACGCAGTCAGTAGGCAAGGAGTGTTAGCGGCTTGACGAAACGGTTCTTGTCCGTAGTTACCAAGTCGGATAACCGGTTTAGTCCAGGTTGCCGGATTGTTGGGATCACAGCCTGTATCAGCCCACAGAATGGTTCGGCCTTCTTCGGCTAATTTAGATGAGAACGCCTGATCAATCCGGACGAAGCCCTTCTGGACGAAATCCTGAATCTGCTTACTGTCAAGTGTATTTCCCATAGCCCATTCTTACAACTCGTCCGACAGAAATTTCCGAACGGTCTGGTAAGGTCTTAATGCTTGTGGTTTCCCATTTGTGCCATTCGTAGATGGAGTCCCATTCGTACGAGGTTCGTCCACTCGTTTCCGGTTACTGCTCTGAAGCGAAAGCATTTCCTTTCGTAATTGCCGTTGTTCGTCGTCGCTTAAACCGGTACGGGTAGCTTCTCCCTGACCATATCCGTCATTGAAATTGCTAATGCGACTGTCAGTTTGGGCTAGTTTTAGTTCGGCTAGTAACTCGTTTAAATCGGCTAAAGTAGCCTGCCGCTGTTCTTTTAGTTCGGCAAGATTCGGCAATAAATCGAGATTATGCTGTAATACGTTTTGCTGGGTAAGTTGCTCCGCAAATTGAGCTTCAAGTGGCGCAATTTCCTTATCTAATCGTTTTAGTCGACGGCGGAGTTTCCAAAGTTTTATATCAGCCTGTAACCACCTAAACCAGAATGCCGATAGCACTGGCAAGGCAATGCCGAGACAGACAGCCCCTGCCAGAGCGAACAATATGCCACTCAATACAAACGATAATAAGGCCCAGGGACTATTTACCAGCGCTAGGTTCAGTTCGCTCGATTGGCTCAGTTGTTTTTCAATCTGGTTTAGTGTCGATGGGCTAAGCGTTTGTGTCGTAGCAGTCGGATCGGTATTCAATTGGAGTTGTCGAACCGATTTATTGATAGCTGATTTGAGTTGGTCTGTCCGATAAGCTTCATACCGAAACCAGCCCAGTACGGCCAATGTCAGTACGGCGAATACAGCCAGAGCCATTTTAAACCGCTCGTATTTTCGACCGTTTTTTACGGGATCTTCCTGGTAAGGTTTCTCGATAAGTCGGTCATAAGCAGGCTTTAATAGAATCGATACCATGGCTAATCCGACTGCAAACGCCCAAGCTTCGTTGGTATTACGAATGTTGAGCGCGTAGGCAACAATTTCGTGCGAGATAATCAGATCGCCCGCCAAAAATGAAATACCCGCTACTAGAAATAATAGACCGGCCAGCAGCGAGTATTCAGGAGCGGCTTTGGTTCGGCGTTCGAGTAGGTTATCCCGGCTGGCTTCCAAAGCATGCCGGTCAGCTTCACGCTGGCTGATTTGTTTGGCCAATCGCTCAACCTGTACCGTATGTGCCTGCAGGGTGGCAAAGGCTGTTCTGTTCGCTTCGGTGGTTTCGGATAGTTGGCGTTCGGTATTGGCCAATTCGGTCCGTTTTTCCTGAATTCGCTCAGAAAGCCAGTCTGTATTAATCTGGCTCGATAAATATCCTTCGTATGTTTCCCGGTTTACCCCTTCAACACCGCTTGTGTAACCGTGCTGAAAGTCAGGATTGTTAGTTGGCTCCATAATCAATGATGACCGATAAGTGATAAATTATGAATGATAGAGCTACGCTATTCCGCCGACTTTTCCTCTACTAGTCGTGCTATAATGCGGAAGCCCTAAATGAAACGTAATGGTGTAGAAATTCATAATTCATAATTCATAATTGATTTTCGCTGTTGCTCAGTCAGACGATCGCGCAGACTGCGGGCGAGTTCAAACTCACTTATAAATAAGTTAACAAGCCCATCGCGCTGAGTGTTCAAACGGGTCTGCTCGGCCTGTACATGATTTAGAGCCGTTACAAGCGGCCACTTCTTTGCCCGAATGGCGTCAATCTCTTGGCTAAGTTGCTCAATTTCGGCCTCCCAGGCTGACAGATTTTGTGTCTTATTTAGCGCTAATCGGTGGTTGCTCTGAATGGCTGAGAAGTCGGTTTGTAGCGCTGTCAACGTACTTAACAGTAACTTGCCCGCCAGCAGGAACAGAAAAAACACAAAGACAAATAAGCCAATTGCCTGCCCTATCGATTGCGATTGTAAAGCATGAACAAGTATAAAGAGTGACGTCGCCAATGGTAAACTAAACTCTTCAATTAGTCGCCGACCAGTTAGCCTGGTATCTGTTTCATAAAAGAACGATGTACGTCCAAACAAATTGAACATACCGGCTATAAACACACCCACCGCAATCCAGCGATTAGGGAAGGCTGTGTGCAGAGTTTCGTCGATCAGGTAGAAATTACCGATACACAATACGGTCGATAAAATAAGACTTACTCCATGCCGAACTAAATTGTTTGGTGTTGGCTGGCTATCGCGTAGATCGCTTATCTGGTCACGAAGGGCCGTAATACGATTTTCACGATGCTCGATGAATAAATTGAGCTCACCAATCTTTTCGGTATAGTACTCGATTTGTTCGTCTAATGGGGCTGACTGTTTCCCAAAATAGGCCCTGATCTGAGCAACTTTACTATCAGGGCGGGTATCTGAGAGGCCAAACAAGACACCCTCGTCGCGCAGACTTTCTTCATCGGCCAGCCAGCCAGGCAAAGGCTCAAGTTGAAGATGGGTAGTAAGTAACGAGTTGAGTGGATGTTCAGATTCCGGTTGGTTCAACGGGGTAATATCCAGCGATGCAGACATTGGCACTATGGCGACAGTTGGTGTCACAGGTGCCTGTAGCGAAGGATTACGGGAAAAAACTGAAAAAAGGCGTTTGATAAGCGTCATTAGAGAAACCGGACAACTCAAGGCTGGTCCGATCAGGTCGTTAAAAATAAAACGGTTGTAAATACGGAAATAGTACCCTATTGATGCAAGTCATCCAGTGGGATACGGAGAATATTTATGCTGGATGGTAGGTTAGAAAAGCGTAGACGTTCTACCTTAAATGCGCATCCAACAGTGACTGGCGCTTATCGTTGCAGAAATATCCGTTGAAGAGCTCCCCAGAGTCGTTTTTTTAAATTTTGATCGGCTTCAATCGTGGGCAATGAATCGGCCATTAGAAAGGTGATGCCCTCGAACCGAACCGGAGAGTAACGGTCCATCATGATATCGAGATTAATTCGCTCAAAAGGTACCCCAAATGTAATGAAGTGATTGATGTACTTCCCTCGGAGTAGTTCGGGGAAATCCATATCCCGTACACCATGCAGATTGAGTAAATCGACGCCTTCAATATTCAGGTTTACCGCTTTCAGAATCTTCTCCAGAAACAACAAATTACTCGGGTCTAACTCTTCATCGGCTAGCAACAGAACTTTATGGTTAAGTTGTGGCAATCGGATTTGCTGAACAGGTGGCAATATAGAAGGTGTGGTTGGGCGTGGAGCTGGTTCACTCAAAGGCTCGGGGGTATTGATTAAAACGACGGGTTCTGGCCGGTTGACAGTAGGAATAACAATTAATTCGGGTTGTACCAGATCGTCCAGAACAGGTTCGGTTTTAGTGATTAGTGTTGCCGCCGACAAAGTGTCTAAATCCGCTAGTAAGTCAGTGGTTTCGGGGGTGCTTGATACATCGGCAAGAATAAGATCAGCTGAGTTGGCCTGTACTTGTGTCGATGGCTCCCAGGATTCGCCGGGTAATTGGAAGAGCGATTCGTTTTGATACAGAGTCTGATAAAAATTCTTTACGGACATAACTTGGAGACAACCCGGTTTGAGTTGTAAAACTACATAAAAAAGACGCCCCTGCTTGTTAAGGAGCAGGGGCGATTTTGGCGACAAAAATAATTGGCTACTTAAAAGTTGATCTCCTGCTGCCTTGTTGAAATCTTGAGCAAGTCGTAAACCCAGCAGTAACGAGTGATGCAGCTAACGACAAGAACTAACGAAAGGCCGATGAAAAAATAAGCAACGATACTGGGAAGAAGATCCAGTAGACAGGGAACGAGCAAATCGACGATTAGTATAGACCGTATAATCTGGTCTACAAAACTGACATTTTTTTTGAGTAGCATAAGTTAAGAAAGTTACAAGAGGTTGGCAGGTAAAAATAGGATTTTCTTAGTAGAAAGCAATGGTTATGAGTCAGTTGGTAGGTAAATATCAGTTGGTTGCAAATTCTTCTAATTAAATGACAATATTGACTAAATTATTGCTTAGTGACCTACTAATTGATGTTACACGGCATTACGTAACATCATTTTTTGCCTATAAAGGCATCTTCGATTAGATTGAGCCCCACCCTTTTCGGCATGAACAGTATCTGCAGGAAGATTAACCAACAAAAACAATGGACCATTTTCGCGGTTTATCAAGAGCACCTTTACGCTCCATCCCATGAAGGCCATTCTCTTAATCGCGTTAATAAGCTCCTACCTGAACTTGCCTCCCAACCATGCCCAAAATAAGAAAACCTCTTTAGGGACAGTTGGTAAATCGGTGAGTGTGGCTCAAGGCGAAGTAGCCCGCTGGGCGGGTAACTGTCTACGTTGTAGTTTGGAGAAACGAGCCTGGTCGGCTGTCAATGGCACTTGTTACTATCCTGTTGATATGGATATGAAGCCAGGTTCCTATACAATCTCGCGTCGAACAACGGGTGGAAAATTGGAAACTGCCACTCTCCAGGTAATGCTCAAAGCCTGCACACAGGAAGATCTTAAAAACTTCCCGAAGAAGGAATACATCAATGTATCCCCGCAAAATCAGGCTCGTGCCGCTAAAGAAGCGGCTGTCATCAACCCAATAATTAGCTACAAAGCTACGGTGCGCCCTGCCGTTTTCGATTTGCCAATAGGCAAGCCCGCTAATCCGCTGCCGAAAGGAGAAGGTAATTTTGGGGCTTGTCGGACCTTTGATGGTCAACCCCGCGATCGGCATACGGGGCAAGACTACCCTGTTGGAATGGGAGAACCAGCATTAAGCGCTGGCAATGGCCGGGTACTACTGGCTGCGAATCATTTCTATAGTGGAAATTCGGTCTACATTGACCACGGGAATGGCTTGATCTCAGAGTATTTTCATTTGAAGAGCTATTCGGTTAAACCCAATCAGACCGTTACGAAGGGACAAAAAATAGGCTTAGTAGGCGAAACGGGCCGGGTAACAGGCCCACACTTGCACTTTGGCGTACGTTGGCATGGAGCTTGTATTAACCCTGGCTTTTTGTTGATTGATCCGTCCGATATACCGCAAGTGAAATAAACGGGGAAATACGGCCCGATTAATTGTTTATTGATAGAACTTAACCAGTCTTTCCAATGGATAAACGTAAGCAGAAAATGCCATCTATCAACGATGGCCTGACGCAAAAAGTCGCTGAGGCCAGTGATGTGTTTGCCCTTGATAATGTGACTCAACTTCGAGAAGCCATTGACCAGGCAGTTTATGGGCAGACAGAAGAGAATAAGTTATCGGAATCGGACCGGGCCCATACAGTTGAAGGACTAACGACACTAGGTCAGATGGGAATGCTAACGGAGACCGATCTGGATGAAGCGAGGAAGGGATATTTATAAAGCATACCTCCCATAAACGTATACCGCTGGTTATACCGGAAAATAAACGCTAAATGTGGCGCCATGTCCTGGCTGACTACTGGCCGTAATGGCACCGCCATGATTGGCCGCTACCTTCTGGCAGATCGCCAAACCGACCCCCGTTCCGGCAAACTCGTTCTTAGGGTGCAGCCGTTGAAAGACTTGAAAAATACGATCCAGATACTTTTCATCGAATCCAATCCCATTATCGGTTACGTCAATTTTATGGTAGGCCGCAGCCGATCGGGCAGGCTTTAGTAAAGCAGGAAGATCGGTGGCGGGTATTTCCTGAGAGCTTATCCGAATATGAGGAATGATGCCATTCCGACGAAATTTCAGGGCGTTACTCAATAAATTTTGAAATAACTGATCCAATTGGGATGCTTCTCCTTCAATTATGGGAAGGGTATCTATCTGAATTTGAGCGTTTGTTTCCTCAATGGTTAGCGACAAATTCTCTAACGAACGATTAATCACGCTCGCGAGGGGAGAACTAATCGTCGTCTCACGGCGGGTCGATAAGCGGGAGTAGGCCAATAAATCTTTAATTAGCCATGACATTCGATTGGCCGCCGACTGCATTCGCTCCAGATAAGTTAATGACTCAGTCGACAGATCGGTGCTATTCCGTGTACGGAGAAGATCGCCAAACTGTTGAATTTTGCGGAGAGGTTCCTGTAAATCATGGCTGGCAATGTAGGCAAACTGGCTTAATTCGGTGTTGCTTCGGTTCAGTTCACTCACGGTCGACTCAAGGGACTGCTGAGCTTTCTCCAGGTTAGTTTTTGCCTGAATCAGTTCTTCATTTTCCCGAAGGGCTTTCTCGACAAGCTTCTGAGCATGAATATTAACCGCAAAGCCCGTCCAGGCAGCTAATTTGCCGAGTTCGCTTTTTATGGGTTGTGCCGAAAAAAGATGCCATACATACGATTGAGAAGCCCCTTCTTTTAATTGACATTCATAGTGAAATGGCAGGCCTTCGGCGGCTTGTTTAGTCCATAATGCCCAAAAAGCGTTGTAATCATCTGGATGTATACTTTGAGCCCATTTAGTCTGATTAAGCGCTTGTACGGAATACCCTGTAAATTCAGTTATCCAGGAGTTGGCATATAACAACTGTCCCGCCTGATTGGCCGTAAAGATCATGAGCGGCAATGAATTTGTTACTCGCTTGTAATGCTCCTCGCTCGTTTGCAATCGCTCAGCGAGCTCCTGCAATTGGTCATTTTTTCGTTTGATCTCATCATAAGCTGACAAGGGTTGATTGGCGTCGAATTGGGAACGCCAATTGGCAACGTGCTCAGCACTGATTTTACGATTTGTTGGTAAACTGTAATAGAGTGTGAGTTTGTTTCCAGCTTCCAGGTTGGTTATTTCCATCTTCTCGACCAATCGCTGGGCATACAACAACCCTTGATGGAGTGGATTGGCAACCGGTAGATTCTTGTCTTCAATAATGGCCACCAGCGACTGACTGTTCCTGGATTTGTTAAGGCACAGGGTCAATGTAGGGTTAGTCCCTTGCTCAAGTGCATAACGGGCTACTTCAGAAACCGCCGTAGCAAACGTAGTTTGGTTTGCTAATGACAATCCCACGAGCTCAGCCAGTTTCATGGCCCGCTTATGAGACAATATCAAATCCATCTCGTTATTCAGAGATATTTTAGCTAATTCCTCCATAGTCTCCCTGAATGCGTCCGACAACTAAGGATGTGTCATCCGTTTGCCGGGAATAATCTTTATACAAGGCGGCCGCCAGAATTGTTAGATCATAGCGAAAAATAAATGGATACTTCGTATGATCCCATCGGGATTGCAACCCGTCAGAACACATGACCAGTAGTTGACCCCGTTCAAATGGTAATACATGATCACTCATGGTAGTGGGTAGGTTCATACCTATAATTCCGTTATAAGACAGGAAGTTTTTGGTTGCCATAGCACCGCTGAGCCGTGTTGAGATGTTGCCAACCCCACACCAGTTCCACTGTCGGGTGGCCACATCATATACAATCACAGAACCTACTAAGCCACGGGTTTTGGTCACAGATCGATGAATATACCGTAAGATATCTGCGGGGCGGTGGTCAGGACAAATTCGGAAGGCATTGATTGCCGTCTGAATCGCCGTATTGGCCTCTGGGCCATGCCCCAGGCCGTCTCCCAGAAAGAGCTTAATGTGACTGGGGGTCGTTTTCAAATAACAGCCATCTCCACATACTGTCTCACCAGGTTTGGATACAAGTATTGATCGAAAATCAATCCCTAAAGCCGGTGCCAGATTAGCCACAGGCTTGATGAAAACACGGACTAGCAGAATGGTGCCCCAATCCTTTATCGAGTACAACTGAGCCTGATCGGCTAGTCGGTTAATTGACCCCAATCCATGACCTAATGTGCTGGTCGTCGACACGCCATCCTGCATCATTCTGGTAGGATCGGCCATACCGGGTCCACTGTCAATGCTAATGAACTCAAGTCCCGAATTAGTAAATAGGTGAATAGGGCGAACCAGGATATCACCTCCGCCTGCATGCTTTACCAGGTTTGAAGCCATTTCAGCAACAATCAGGTCAATTTCATTCAGTCGCTGACTTTGAAATCCCGCCTGAGTGGCCAATTGGTTAATTCCTTTCTTTACGATCGCCAAATAGCTCCGGTCGGCTACCTTAAATCGTACATGCGTGGAGTTATCCATTCTTCCACTTTAAAATAGTTACTACAGTGCCCTGGCCAACCGTACTTTTAATATCAAATTCGTTGACCAGGCGCTTGGTACCTGGCAAACCCAGTCCCAGACTTCTTCCTGTAGAGTAGCCGTCCTGCATGGCCAGATTAATGTCGGCAATACCCGGCCCTTTATCTGAAAATGTTAGCCGAATACCTGATTCACGGCCTTTACTAACGACCTCAATTAAAACCTCCCCACTATCGGCGTAGCGAAGTATATTTCGAACCAATTCGCTGGCGGCTGTAACGAGCTTCGTTTGGTTAACGATACCCATACCGATTTTCACGGCAACTTCTTTTACACGATTACGGCATGGAACAACATCCTGTTCCCGCGTAATCGACATGCTGTCCTTACTCAGTGTCATCAGCATCGTCGCCTGCCATTTCGTCGTCCAGACTATGCTTTGTTTGCAGTAGGGCCATACCTCTCTCCACGTCAAGGGCCGTATGGACGCCATGTAATGATAAGCCAAGTTCAATAAGCGTAATGGCTACGGCTGGTTGCATCCCAACGACTACGGTTTCAGCATCCAGCACTCTCGTCATACTGGCAATATTGCCCAGAATACGGCCCATAAATGAATCGACAATCGATACCGCCGAAATATCGATCAGTACGCCACGAGCGCCAGTCTTGTGAACCATATTGATTAAATCCGTTTCCAGATTTAATGCCAATCGGTCATATAAATCAATTTGAATGGTAACCAATAAAAAAGGCCCCATTCGCAGGATAGGTATTTTATCCATATACAGGTTGCGTTAAAAGCCTTTCTTTTCGGTTTCGTGCCGTTTTACGGCCAGCCTATGCATACTAAAGGCATGTTTGAGGGCACTAGCCATCGTTGCTTTAGTAATGATGTTCGATAAATCGATTCCCAGATGGACAACCGTTTGAGCGATCTCGGGACGAATACCGCTGATAATGCAGTCGGCACCCATTAAACGCGTAGCACTCACGGTTTTGATCAGATGCTGGGCAACCAAGGAATCGACGGCTGGTACGCCGGATATATCCAGAATGGCAATGCTACTTCCCGTATCGACAATCTTCTGGAGTAGATTTTCCATAACGACCTGCGTACGTGAACTATCTAAAGTGCCAATGATGGGTAAAGCCAGAATCCCATCCCAAATTTGAATAACCGGAGTTGAGATATCACTGATTTCTTCCGTCTGCCTCAGAATTACATCTTCCCGACCTTTGATAAAGGTTTCAAACGTAAGGACGCCAAAATTATCGAGCAGCCGATTCAGTTTCTGACTAAGCTCAAAAAGCTCCGTTGGATTCTCAGACAGTTTTTGTTGCAGAAGGTCTATCAGCGCTTCCTTTAAACTGAAGATATATAAACCTGTTTCACGCGGAGAAAAGCCCTGCCTGGCGCGGGACATCGAGATCGTTGACAGAATTTCGAAGACTTCGTCGAAATCAGAGGAGTCAACCTGGGTTATATTCTCATCGGTTAGGGATTTGGCTAAGGCATTGACTAACTCTTCCGATTGTGTACGGAGCTCGTCATTTGTCATTAAATCATCCCGTAAACTTTCATTTGTTAGCTGCTTCTGAATCCATCCGTCAAGAAGCGTTGACTTATTGTTTTTTAGTAATTGAGAAATACTGGTGGCCATAGGGAGATATGCTAGGAAGTCAAACAAAAGTAAAAATTAGCAGGGTATATAAAAATTAAATAACAAAGGAGTATCATGATGTCATAAAAGTGTTTGCCGTGGTTACAATATCCACTTAAATAGCGCTTAGGATTAACTAGAAGAGTCTTTACAGCTTAATGCACAGAAGTGCTAAAAAGATAAAAATCAGCCCTGATCAGGACTGATTTTTATCTTTTTAGCACTAGATAGATTTAGACCTATAGTTATTTCCAGCCGCCACCCAATGCCCGGTACGTATTGACTACGGCATTCATTTGCATCATTCTGGTTTCAATAAGCTCCATTCTTGCTTCCAGTACATCACGCTGGGTTAATAACACCTCCATATAATCGGCTCTGGCAGATGTGAATAACTTAATGGATATCCCAGTTGACTGGGTAAGTGCCTCTACCTGGTTGTTTTTCATGTTGTATTTTTTCTCCAGGTTATCAATATTCGACAACTGATTAGCTACCTCGATAAACGCATTCAGAACCGTTTTCTCGTAATTATAAACAGTCTGGATTTGTCTTGCATTAGCGCTTTGATACGTAGCTGTGATTGCATTCTTATTGATCCACGGACCAGCTAAACCACCGACCAGAGAAGCAATTAACGATTCGGGTAAACTCGCCAAATACAGAGGACTGTAGGCCATGACGCCCAGTGATGCCGAGATGTTTAACGAAGGGTAAAAATTTGCTTTCGCTACAGTTACATCCAGCTTGGCGGCCTGTAGTTGCAATTCAGCTTGTCGAATATCAGGCCGATTTTCTAACAATTGCGATGGGATACCCGCCGAGATTTTAGTCGGAACTAATTGATTGAAATTCTGAGAATTTCGCTGAACATGTTGTGGGTATCTACCTACCTGGAAATTAATCCGGTTTTCTGTTTCGACAATCTTTTGCTGAATTTCGTACTGTAGACTCTGCGTTTTAAATACTTCGGCCTCAAACCTACGAACTGCCAGTTCAGTTACTTTGGCGGCTTCTTTCTCCTGCTTAATTATGGCCAGAGCATTTGTAAGAACAGTGATGTTCCTTTGTACGATCTCCAGTTGGTTATCAAGCGCCATGAGCTCATAGTAAGACCGGGCAATTTCGGCAACCAGATTCGTAACTAGGAAATTCTTCCCTTCAATAGAGGCCAGGTAATTGGTTATGGCTACTTTTCTCGAGTTTCGCAGTTTGTGCCAAATATCCACCTCCCAACTGGCAAAGACGCCTACATACGTATTTGGTAAAACATCTGGCGTTGGTACACCTGGTTTTATTTCTGTATAGGCATCAGCAGCTCCCTGACTGGTATAGCGAGACACTTTTTCAACACCGGCTCCGCCACCAACCGATACAAAGGGTAGATAAGCCCCTTTTCTGGCTAATATTTCGTTATTAGCCATCTGGATGTCCTGTATCGTAATATTCAATTCCTGATTGTTATATAAAGCCGTATCAATCAGGGCATATAAGTAAGGATCAGTAAAATATTCCTTCCACCTGGACTTTGCCGAATTGGTCGAGTCCTGCGAGCTGTAATAGCTCGCAGGCACTAGTTTATTCTCTGTCTTACCAACTAAATGGGGTACTGTACAACCGTTATTGATTAGGGTGATAATAAACGTTATCCCTAACCAAGTGAATATTCTTTTATTTCTCATTGATTTCACTTTCTTCAAGTTGGGGGAAACTGTCTACAGAATGAACCAGATTTTCGGTGAGCGAACCGTCTTCTTCATCTTTAATCATCTTGCGTCCATCTGCCAGACTACCAAATATATAGTACAATCCAGGGATAATGATTACCCCGAAAATGGTCCCGAATAACATACCACCCATAGCAGAAGCACCAATAGTACGGTTCCCAATAGCACCAGCACCCGATGCACTAATCAAGGGTATTAATCCGGCTACGAAGGCGAATGAGGTCATCAGAATCGGGCGGAAACGAACCTTCGCTCCCTCAATGGCTGCATTTAGAATCGTTTCGCCCTGCTGACGCTTCTGCACGGCAAATTCCACGATCAGTACGGCATTTTTACCCAGGAGACCAACCAGCATGATAAGCCCGATCTGAGCATAAATGTTATTCTCCAGCCCCATTGCTTTTAGCAGGAAAAACGAGCCAAATATCCCAACCGGCAGCGAGGTTAACACCGCTAGTGGTATGATGAAGCTTTCGTATTGAGCAGCCAGCACCAGGTACACAAAGGCTATCACGATCAGGAAGACATACAAGGTCTCATTTCCCCGCATCGATTCATCATACGAAAGCCCTTCAAACGCGATATCGTACCCTTTGGGCAGTGTCTTGGCGGCCACCTCCCGGATAGCTGCGATGGCATCGGCTGTGGTGTAGCCCTTAGCTGGCTGACCCTGAATAGCCGATGAATTGTACATGTTGAAACGGGTAATTTCATTAGGACCCTGCCCTTTTTTCAGCTTCATGAAAGCCGAGTAAGGTACCATTTCGCCCGCATCGTTTTTAACAAAAAGCTTCAGGATATCAGTTGGCAGCCTTCTGAAACCGGGTTCAGATTGCACGTACACTTTGAAGAACTGGTTAAACTTAATAAACCCTTGTTCGTAGGTACTGCCAATCATGATATTGAGGTTGTCCATCGCTTTTCCGATAGACACGCCTTTTTGCATAGCCAGGTTATTGTCAATCTCCAGTTCGTATTGAGGATAGTTGGCGGCAAAGAAGGTAAACAAGCCCATAAGCTCTGGACGCTTGCCCAAATCTGCCATGAACTTCTTGTTAACTATATCAAACTCACGGTAGTCAGTATCCGTGTTTTTATCCAGCATACGCATAGAGAAACCACCTGATGTACCAAAACCAGGAATAGCGGGTGGTTCGAAGAATTCGATCGTCGCGCCCAGGTTTCTCGTTTTGCCTTCCAGCTCTTCCATAATCTCCTTCACGTTCTTGCTACGATCCCCCCAGGGTTTCAGGTTGATCAGACAAGTTCCCGCATTGGAGCCCCGCCCTTCTGTCATAATCTCGTAACCAGCCAACGAAGACACCGACTCAATTCCCGGTACCTCTTCGCAAATTTTCTGTAGCGATTGAGAAACCTGATTCGTTTTTTCCAGCGTCGTACCCGGTGGCGTCTGGATAATGGCATAAATCGTACTCTGGTCTTCGTTCGGAATAAAGCCTGCTGGCAGGATCTGGTTCTCGTAGGCAATTCCTAAACAGAAGCCCGCTAATATCAGGAACGTAACAAATCTTCGGTTAACGATTAATCGTAACAAGCCGACATATCGTCCAGTTATTTTATCAAAACCCCGGTTGAAACTGTCGAGCATTTTAGTCATTACGCTTTTCTTCTTTTCATGGCCATGATGATTTTTCAACAACATGGCACATAACACGGGAGTAAGCGTCAAAGCGATCAGGGCCGAAATTACAATGGAGCTAGCCATGGTAATGGAGAACTGACGATAGAACGTACCTACCGGACCCGTCATAAAGGAAATAGGCAGGAATACCGATACCATCACCAGGGTAATGGCGATAATGGCGCCACTAATCTCACCCAACACTTGCCTAACTGCACCAAAGGGGGTCAGATGGGGCTTTTCCTCCATCTTGGCGTGCACGGCTTCCACCACCACAATGGCGTCATCGACCACAATACCAATGGCCAACACCAGGGCGAAAAGCGTAATTAAGTTAATGGAAAGACCAAATGCCTGAATCACAAAGAACGCCCCAATCAGAGACACCGGAACCGCGAGGATCGGAATCAGGGTAGACCGCCAATCGCCCAGGAAGATGAAAACAACGAAGGCTACCAGGATAAACGCATCTCGCAACGTATCAATTACCTGCTCGATCGATGCATCCAGGAAGTTGGATACGTCATAACTGATTTTATAATCCACTCCCGGAGGGAAGGACTCTTTCATTACCTCGAGCTTCTTCTTTACCTGCTCAATAACATCACTGGCATTACTACCATAGTTTTGCCGCAACACGATAGCAGCCGAAGGGTGGCCATCCAGGTTGGAATAGATGTTAACGAATTCACTACCCAATTCAACTCGGCCAATATCCCTTAAGTGGATGCTTTCCCCCTGTGAATTGGCTCGAATAATAATACTTTCGTATTCTTTGGGTTCACTATAACGCCCTTTGTAGGTGAGCACGTATTCCAGCGACTGGGCAGCTATACCAGAGCTTTGACCAAGTCGCCCAGGTCGCCCAATGATACTTTGCTCCCCTAACGCCTTCATTACTTCTTCTACGGAGATGTTATAAGCCCGCATGCGGTCAGGGTTTAACCAAACACGCATCGCGTATCTTCGGCTACCCAATATCTGCGCTCTGGCTACCCCTTTAGTCCGTTGGATTTCAGGGATCATTTTAACCGTGGCGTAGTTGAACAGGAATTTTTCATCAATACCTTTTTCCTTTGCATAGAGGTTGACGTACATCAACATACTAGGCTGAATTGGCGTGATAATAACCCCTTCACGTTGAACCAGTTCGGGTAAGAGCGGCATAACCTGGTCTACCCTTGTTTTCACCCGAATAACGGCCGTATTCGGATCAGTACCCGGTTCAAAAATGATCCGAAGAGTAGCCTCACCGGCGCTGGTTGCATCGGTTGCTATATACCGCATGTCCTGAACGCCGTTAATTGCCTGTTCAAGGGTAATCAGCGTGGATTTTACCAGAACATCGGCACTGGACCCTGGATAGTCAATAAATATGTTTACCGTGGTGGGGGCAATATCCGGGAATTGAGAAATAGGCAATTGCTTAATTGCCAGGACGCCGATAAAGACTATCATGATGGATATCACAATAGCAAATACGGGCCTACGAATGAATTGTGTGAACATGTCTTCTGGTTTTAAGAATACCTAATTACTCAGCGTACAATCCTAAATTCGCGATGACAGAAGCAGGCTGCACGAATTTGTATTGAATTTTTTCGTTTTCTTTTACCTGACGTAAGCCTTCCAAAAGGATCTTATCATCTTTACTCAGACCCGATCGAACAGCAAAAATGTGAGGCATTTCTGCACCTATAGTGATTTCCCTTGATCGAACTTTGCTGTCTTTGTCTATCACATATACGTATTTCTTTTCCAGAACTTCGAAGGTGGCTTTTTGCGGGATGATCATTGCGTTTTTAAGCGGCAGGGTCATCTGAATATTACCGGTTTCGCCGTGTCGTAACAGTCCATTAGGGTTAGGGAAGGTAGCCCGGAAAGCAATGTTACCGGTTTCGTTGTTGAAGTCGGCTTCAATAGTCTGAACCACGCCCGGATAGTTATAAACCCGCTGATTAGCCATCAGTAGATTTACGCTGTTCAAATTTTCCTGCTGGGCGTGAGTTTTGTAATTTAGATACTCGGCTTCCGGCACATTGAAATACACCCACATTTTACTATTGTCGGAGAGTGTAGTCAGCAAATCACCCTCGTTGACAAGGCTTCCCAGTCGTACCTGGAAGTGGTCCATGATGCCATCGAAAGGCGCTCTTACTTCCGTAAAGCCTAAATGTACTTTAGCTAAAGTCACTTCAGCGTTTGCCTTGTCGAGCTTAGCTTTCGCCAGGGCTAGTTCATTTTTCGAGACGATGTTGCTGTCGGCCAGTGATTTGGTGTTTTTATATTCAACGCCAACAAAATTGGCTTCTGCTTCTGCCTTTAGTAATTCTGCCTGATATTGAATTGGCAGAATCTGGAACATGAGTTGTCCTTTTTTGACGTATTGGCCTTCGTCCACAAAAATCTTCTGAAGGTAACCCTTTTCCAGCGCTCTTAACTCAATGTGCTGAATAGACCGAATTTGACATACATACTGATTCGTAATCGTAGTATCCGTCTGCAAAGGACTGCTAACCGAATATTTGATTTCCTCTTCTTTTTCTTCTTCTTTATGGGAACAGCTTGTATAACCCAACAAAGCACACAAGCTCATAAGCATGAGCATCAGAATTCTCTTCATGATAATCTTAATTTATTACAAGTAACTATTTTTAACTCTAATAGGTAGGCATCGGCCATGAATAATACGCAAGTTGATCTGATCCCAGGTCTGTAATTTATAAAAATATCCAGTTTTATAAAAGGGTTTTCGGCGGCTTAGGCAAGTTGAAGAAAGGCTCGCTGGGCACAAAGAAATCAATAGAACCTAAGCGCCGATGGGCTTAATATTGACCTACACAAAGGTATTTTACCTATTGGCGAGGTACATTAAAATAAACTTAAGGGGCGATTAGAAATTCTTTAAACAATGTATTTTTTTTGGACAATACCGAGGTTCGACCATGTTAGTCAGCTTTTCATTGAGTTTTAATTGTACAATTTAAAGAATAAGTTGTCGTTATGATAGTCGACCCTGAAATGAGTTAAAGAATTATCAAAAATGAATTAAAAACGGGTTAGAACGCATTTTAATGATTTCCAGATAGAGTTGAGGTTTACTAATTTGGCAGTGTTATAGCAGTATTCTTATGCAAATATTATTAGTTGACGACGACATTAAACTGGCAATGTCCTTGAAACGTAGCCTAAAAGAGTACGGTTTTAAGGTTGCGGTAGCCCTGGATGGATCAAGCGCTCGCAAGTTGGTTGAGTTCGGAGGAATTAACCTGATAATAACCGAAATAAGCCTGCCTGATATGAGTGGATACGAGTTATGCCGCGACATTCGCTCACAAAACCTCCAGATTCCTATTCTAATCCTGACAACACACGGAACGATCGACAATAAACTAGCGGGATTTGACGCAGGTGCAGATGACTACATCGTTAAACCGGTTGAGTTTAATGAGTTACTGGTTCGGATTAAGGCGAGTATAAAACGCAGTTACCAGTCCTATGACCCCGAATTAGCGGAGTCAACTCAGCTAACTATGGCCGACTTGACCCTCGATTTACGCAAAAAAACGGTAAACCGGGCTGGCAACAAACAGATTAACGTAACACCACGCGAATTTGCTCTGCTGGAATACTTCTTACGAAACAAAGGAACAGTACTTAGCCGCGAAGAAATTACACAGAATGTATGGGACATGCCTGCTACTGTAGGTACCAATCTACTTAACGTGTATATGAACTCACTACGCAAAAAAATTGACAAAGACTTCGATGTAAAACTGATCCATACCCGAAAGGGAATCGGTTTTGTAATGAAAGAATATGATAATATCTAAATCACTGTTAGTTACCTAAATACCGCTTGCCAGTTGATACAGTCATAGGGAAAAAGTAGAATAGCCCGAACGAATAGTTTTACAGATTCGCTGGAGTCTATTTAAACCTGTTCTATGTGCTCGGTTGTTCTACGGAACGTGCTATCAGGGTGTATACTCAATCTATACTGTCACTGCTAACTTAATTAATGCATCCTACCCTCCGGGGAATACGTATGTGTATACATCCGGCAATACTACCTTACTGGAAGACTGTTATTATGAGTTAACGCCACCTCCTCCTTCGCTGCGTGCTCCGATACCTGCTTATACGTATGATTACAACTGCCGTACTCAATGTTGGGAAATTCTCTACAGCCACGATATCAACGTATTTGACGATCAGTATACGAATAGGTATCAAGTGCGAGCAAAACGCCTTATAAACCTGATGGTTGGCGTGACTGATTTTGCCGTAAGCGTTAAGCTCATTCGTTCAGTTTATACTTCCTGTGCCAGTCATCGCGCAAATAAATAAGCTGGCTGAGCGCTATTAATTTGTTGTAACTACTGAAATTTAAGGCTATGATGGATCTGTGGATTCAGAAACTAACAGACACTCAACAAATTAATAGATTAAAAAGCACACATGCGCTACCTTATCTTCCTTCTTACGCTCCTTGTTTCTGATCTTTATGCTCAGCCAAAACTTACTGGACTAGGGCAATTCATAATCGGAATTACAACACCTGATTCTCTTGCTAATGTTGATATTAAAGAGCTGGAACAATCGTATGTCAAAGGAACACTAGCCCTTCCCTGTACCCATATTCGTGCATTTGCATCAAACAAAGCAACGATAGATGGCCTTCCTGTCACCAACTTATCTTTGTTCTTCTATGATAATAAGTTATTTCGGATTTCATGCGACTACACGGATGAGCTACAGAAGGTGTTTAGCCAACAATATGGTAAAGGTACTCTCAGACCCACAACCCATCTGACATTTTGCGACAAAGGGAAAGATAGGTCCATGCTGGTTTGGGGCGAAATCTGGCAGAACAAGGATATTTTAGCGCTGGCTCTTCACGCCAAAGGGTATAATGCCGATTGCCAACTGGAGCAACTCGTCAGACTAACAATTACCAGTCAGGAGATGTCGACTCTATCCTCCGACTGTGAACTGCGAAATAGTGGTCCCTTCGCTGAGGAGTTCGAGGAAGTATTGAATGAGTCTCAAAGGTCAACAGAAAAAGGCGGTCTGAAAAAAGGCCCTAAATAGTAATTGAACCGGTTGAGCTTACTGTTTTTTAGGAATTTGGCTATAAGTAGGTCAAGCCAGTAGCCAAAAATAGATCTCTCTATCTTTCACATTTGGGACTATTTCAGTCGAGTTGGGGACAATCTGGTAAGTAGAGGCTGGCTCATTAGATTAATGGGCTTAATTCGAATTAAATTGTGCTGGCTATATAGTTTATGGGCTTCCTTTATTTGCCACTTCACTTACAGTAAAAGCCCTAAAATACTATAAATGTCTTGTGGTTTACCGACTAGGATTTGCCTCGACCCACTAAGCAAAATCTCGAAAGTTTGGGAGCTTCCGGTAGATAAACAGCTTACTCCTTTCCCTGATAAGTACCAACGTATGAACTATAGAGCGCTACCAGTCCTATTTGTCATTGGCTGGCTTCTGGGCCTGATTCCCTGTGGTAAGCTGTGGGCTCAAGGTACGCCTACACTTAATGAGCCATTTTGCGGTACTAAAGACTTGACACCCGCTCAGGCCAAAGCCCTACTGCAACAGAGTAGTTTGGCGCTAAATCGTAAAAAGGCAGCCAGAAAGGCTTTTACCGACATTACATACGTCCCGATCCGGCCCCATATCGTTCGCCGGAGTGATGGCACGGGTGGCTACCCGTTAGCCAATCTAAATGAGGCAATGGCTTCCACCAATCGTTATTTCTTACACAATGGTTTTGGCATTCAATTTTATTTTGCCGGTGCGGTGCCCGACTATATTGACGACGACGCACTTTATCAAAGCTTTTACGAACCGCCCACTGGTCGCGATGTTAACAATGCCCTGAACCAGTACTACATCAACCAATTTGCTCCAGGGTCGAATCTTGCGGGCGGAGCCCTTTTTCCGGGCGATTATGTAGAATCGACCCGCTCCGTGATCCAAACGTATGGCAACAGTAGTAATGGTCTAACCTTTCATTTTGGCAATAGATTGATTCCACATGAGTTGGGTCATAATTTTGGACTCCTTCACACGTTTGGCCTTTCTAATGGGAATGAACCAACCAATGAATTAGTGACTCGTGGCCCTGGAGCCAATTGCGAAACGGCGGGCGATTTAATCTGCGACACCCCCGCCGATCCATATGGTATACCCGGTGCTGCTACGATTCCTTTTGGCTCGTGCTACCAGTATGATCCGAATAGCACTCCTCGCGATGCCAATGGAGAGGCTTATCATCCATCAATATCGAATCTAATGTCTTACTGGCCCAGTTGTACGTACGACTTTACGCCTGGCCAATATGACCGAATACAGGCCGGATTAGCTCTTCGCCAGAGTCACACAAGTTATTCACTCACTGCACCGGCCACCAATGTGAGCCCGCCCACTAATGTTAAGGTTAGACTTCTTAATGGGGCTTCTTCTGTTGAACTAACCTGGCAGGATAACGCGACGAACGAAATGGGGTATTTTATTGAACGATCCATATCACCTACTACCGGTTTCGTAGCAGTAGGTGGTGTGGCTCCAGATGTGATCAGCTTTACGGATACGCTCCTTAGCCCTGAGACCCGATATTATTATCGTATCCGTCCTTCCAATACCATATTGGGGCACCTGAGTTCAATAATATCTATCTCTACCTGTCCAACACCTCTCTATCCAACCAGCAGCCCAGCCCGGACTTCAGCATCTCTTTATTGGGCTGGTAATACTGGTCAAACCAATACGATTCGTTACCGAACCGCCGGAACTACTAACTGGACAACTATCAATGCTATACCGAATGGGCAATTCTCGTCAATGTACTCCCTGACTGGGCTCAATTCGTCTACTGCTTACGAATGGCAACTGCAGGGTGTTTGTTCAAACACCCTTGGATCAGAGTATACCGACATTCAGTCCTTCACCACCCTTTCCTGCGAGACGCCAAGCCAAACCTATACAAGTGTAATAAAAAGCACATCGGCCGACATCAGTTGGTATACAGCTACTGCCGATCCCGGTAGAACAGCTGAAGTCCGCTACCGGGTCGTGGGAACACCTACCTGGACGACGATTAGCAACATTAGTAGTGAGACAGTCAATGCACATACCTACACTCTGACCAATCTGACCAATAACACCACTTATGAATGGCAACTCAGGCACACCTGTTCGGCTACCGAAAGTTCGGGCTATGCGCCTATAGCTACGTTTACAACCAGTTGCCGAACACCTATCGGACTAACGAACAACGCCATTACCGCTACCCGAGCTACCTTGGGGTGGAGTCTGAGCGCTGCCCCGGATATAGGTACGATTTATGAGCTCCGCTACCGCCCGGTGGGAAGCTCGGGGTGGAGTACGGTCAGTAATATTGTAGGTGGGTATAGTGGCATTATCTACACCTTAACCGGTTTGGCCATCAATACTCAATATGAATGGCAGGTTCGAACAGTCTGCACAGCCAATGCTCAGTCAGATTACTCAGTAACAAAACAATTCACAACTGTCTGCAACGCTCCACCCACGAATGGGTTGACGGTAGCCTTAGTGAGCTCAACGTCTGTGCAGTTAAATTGGAATGGGGTGAACGATCCGGGTACCCAATATGATATTCGCTATCGGCCGGTAGGAACTGCTGATTGGTTATTGGCTAGTACAACGAGCGTTACGGGATTTGGGGGGACTTATATAGTACGGGGCCTTACGAATAGTATTACCTACGAGTGGCAAATAAGGACCGTATGCTCGCCTACTAATCTTTCTACTTTTATAGCCGGCCCTTCGTTTACCACAAAGTGTCAACTACCCAGCTATCAGTCTGCTAACCCACTGGTTACTTCGGCTAGTTTATCCTGGCAATCCGTAGGAATAGATGTAACCTACGACGTACGTTATCGTGTGGCAGGTACCACCAATTGGTCTACGCTAAGCCCGGTGACCAGTTCTTCCGCAAACATCATTGGATTAACCGGCAATACGAGCTATGAATGGCAGCTTAGAACGCACTGCTCAGACGGAATTGTAACTGATTTTTCGGCCGTGTCTACCTTTACTACTTCCCTATGTAGTGCGCCAGTCAGTTTACAAACCACTGCTATTGCGATCAATTCAGCTCAGCTAAACTGGTTCTTTTCATATGCCAATACCGAGACGCGCTATGAAGCCCGGTATCGGGTAGTAGGTAGTGCCAATTGGAACCTACTATCTAATCTAACCAGCATTAACAATTCGGGTACCGCTTCACTGACGACATTATTGGCCAATACACTGTATGAATGGCAGATTCGAACTCTTTGTTCGCTAACCGAAAGCTCTGACTTTTCGCCGTCAGTTACGTTTCAGACCCAGCAGGTCTGTCCGAACATGCATACCGTTAAGGCCGGGTTTTGGAATGACAATGCGGTCTGGTCCTGTGGCCGGGTTCCGCTTAGTTCAGATATGGTCCAACTGAAACATTTGGTGACAATTCCTACCAATTATCAGGCTCAGGTGAAGCAGATCAGCTATGATGCGGGCCAGCAGTTAATTTTTAGCTCGGGTAGTACGCTCCGATTTGGTCAGTAAGTGGTCCTGCTACCTGTAACTGGTCGGGTTTAATTTTAGGCTCTATTTATGGGCCTCCTTGCTACCTATTTTAAGCCATACGACTACGCTTATATGTCTGTATATCTACTGTAGAGCTTAACGCTACCTTCGCCTGAGGGTAGCGTTTTTTTTGTTACCATTTCAGTGTTTTGTAGTCTAAAAAACAAAGCTCAACGTCAATTTAGAAGATATATAGTGCTTATAATATATATAGGCTCTCTAAAATTACATTCCACTGACTATGAGCGATCTTGACGAACTTCTTGACTTCTACGGGCCCCAGCAGCTACCTCAAACAACCCAGTACTATTCTCATTGGACCAACTCCAAAAACCTCCGCAACTGCATAAATCTGGCTATGCGCGGGGCTAAAAATGGTAACACGTCCAGCCTTAAGACGTTGCAATTGATTCGGGTTTTATTAGTGGCACAAGCATAACTGCAATCAATAAATTAGATCATGCTTAACGTGATGTCCAGTTAACTACGGGACGATCGCAGTGCGCTCCACACATTGCCCAATATGACTCCAATCACGCAGCCCATAGCTGCACAACTTATACTAATTATAGCGTAGACAGGTAGGTAAATAATGAGCCAGCCCTGAGCTTCGCGGCTTTGATCTCCATATGAGTCCACACAGTACCAGATCCCTCCAATACCGCCTGATAACAAACCCAGCAGACCGCCCAGGCCGCTACGCCAAATAGTTGACCAAATGCCTGACCCGCTAGTTTTGCCTGGTTCGGACGCTACGCCAGAGGTTTCTACCGGCTTCGGGGAATAGGGCGAATCGTGGGTAATAAAACGAGCTTTTAGTGCCCCCAACATTTTTGTCAGGCTGAGTTTCTTTGTGTGAAAATACACATATCCGGCCCCCGCGACTGAGCCAGCGATTAAGCCAAGCCACACCGATTGCTCTACCAGAAGCCAATCGTAGTACTGATCCACTTCACTAATGGCAATCGCCAGCAGCCAGGCCAGTAGCATCCCTGCCATAGCCGTCAACCCTATCGTTTTAAAAGCCCATACATTATTCATGAAATTGACGGTCAAGTAGGCGTTGCAGTTCGTGTAGTTGGCTCAATCGCCGGGTAAACACTTCCGGCGAGGGGATTCCATTTAAGGTAGTTAATGCAAAGAAACGGTCATCCGATGTAAACAAGGCCAGGGTGTGATGGGCCATCTCAATATGGGTGATATCCTTATTCTGACCTAAAAACTGCCGTAGCTCAGGCGTTACAAGTGATTGAAAGTCAGGCTCCGAAACGGCCGTTATCTTGAATGCTTTATCAAGCTCAGTCTCGTTAGTCTTAAAAACACGCTGACCAGTAGGTGTTATTGGCCCAAATGGAGTACTACGCGTATAAATACCAACCGCCGGGGCAGTGTAGGATAACGTAGCGATCAATACCAAAACGGGGTGAATAGACCGAACCCTTTTATCCTCATAAACTAGGGCACTAATATGGGTATGATCTTCCTGTTTGGTCGCTGCATAGAGTGTTTTATCAACACCCATATTTGGGTAGAACGTGGGTAGAAATCGATAGGATTCGTGTAGGGTTGGGTTTGTGATTAAGTGTAGACCAGCGGCTTGCAGCACTGAAGGAAATGCCTGCACCTGAGCTAGCCTACTACGACTTTGCCAGCTCGTGTAGACAAAAACGAGTAAAATAATGCCTGCTGCTAAGGCTATTAAGGTTGTTTTAAGTGTGCTTTCATCCATTACTTTCCTGTAGTCATGCCGCCATATCCATTGACTGCTTTGTTAGACGGTGGAAATTTAATGCTATCTAAAAGCGGGAAAGTCGCTAACTCGTATCCAGCAGGTACGGGTTTATAATTGGCCATTATAAGCGGTAAAGTGGCATCATTTTGTGGATTAATTCAGTAAAATATATTGCAAATGCATAAAAATAGCCACTTAACATTTCTGCTAAGTGGCTATTTTTAATGAGCCAGTGGAGGGATTCGAACCCCCGACGCGCTTGCGCATCCTGATTACAAATCGGTTTCTATTGGAAAATAGGACTAAACCGCCCAAAGCCATAATAGGCCTATACATCATTTAAACGCATATTATTATAAAATACTTTCGTCCTATTTCTGGTATTTACGGAAACGTGTATGCAAATTTGTATGCAAATGGGTCGGATGCCTGACACAGAATCTGGCCTGCCTGACTATCTGATACGAATGGCATTATGAGCGCAACGGCCAATTTTTACTTTGATACCCGCCGACTGAAACAGGACGGTACCTACCCGGTAAAACTTCGGATTACTTACCAGCGCCAGCAGCGCTATTATCTGACTGAAATTAACCTAACCACTGAGCAGTGGAAAAAAGTAAGCTCGCTAAAACCTCGTGAGGATTTCGTTAAAGATACCAAGGCAACACTTGGAGCAATCAGCCGACGTGCAGAACGGGTTATCAATGCGCTGCCTGTATTTACCTTTGAAGAGTTCGAAAAGCGTTACACCACAGGTACCACTGATCGACCTGATAATGTCGTGCTAGTATTTGAACAGTATCTACAAAATCTTACTGAGGAAGGCCGCGCCGGAACAGCCAGCAGTTATAAGGACGGTCTAACAGCCGTGAAGGCTTATCACAACAGCAAGAAACCACTTCCGTTTTCAGCCATTACACCAATCTGGCTTAAAGGCTTCGAGCAGTGGATGACAGGTAAAGGGCGATCATTGACAACAGTAGGCATTTATCTGCGCAGTCTGAGAACAATCTATAATCGAGCCATTGAGGACGGCATTATTGACCGTGAGGCTTACCCTTTCTCTAAACGTCGCTATCAGATTCCAACTGGCCGGAATATCAAGAAAGCATTGACGCTTGCCGACATCGAAAAGATTTACAACTACCCGGCAGAAGAGGGGAGTAGTGAAGAACGCTACCGTGACATCTGGTTATTCTCGTATTTATGCAACGGTATGAACCCCAAGGATATTGGGCGGTTGACCTACTCCCAGATTGATGGTAATTATATCCGCTTTGTACGGGCTAAAACCGAACGTACTAAGCGCGATGCCATGCCAATTAGTATTCCACTAACGGAGGAAGTTCGGGCTATTATTGATAAGTGGGGTCAGCGGCCAATTAAGCCGAATCAACATGTGTTTGCTATCCTCTCGCCTGGCCTGACACCACAGCAGGAACTGGGGAAAATTCGACAGTTTGTCAAAATGACTAATATTTATGTCCGGCAAATTGCCAAAGCAGTTGGTGTCGAGAAGGATGTAACAACCTATACCGCTCGCCATTCATTCGCGACAATCCTTAAACGTTCTGGCGCTCCTACAGAATTTATCAGTGAGAGCTTAGGTCATCAGAGTGTCAGTACGACAAAGAACTATCTGGATAGCTTCGAGGATGAGATTAAGCATCAATATGCTAATGCGTTAACAGGATTTAAAAAATGAAAACCTACCGCTTATCTCTTTTCAAGGCCTACAGAATTTATCCACTGATGAGAGAATTCACAGGAAATAATTACTGATTCTCCTGACCTGTTTCCTTTTTATTTATCTGTTTCCCCGCTATTATTTCCTGCATTATGCCTTCTGATAACCGGACCGAAGAAACTAACTTAATGTCATTACTTCCTGAATACCGAACCTTACAAACGTATGCTGAAAGGTTGCTTTTCTGGGAGCGGCATGGTTTAATTGATAAGCTTTTTTATTATGCTTGTGAGTCGAAAGATGATGCAGGAAGGGAGCTAGTAGCTTTGAGATACCGGTTGCAAGTTTGCCAAACATGGCAAGAGACACTTCAATACGATATCCTGACACTTGCCCCATACAATCGCAACGAAGCTCACCAGCTCACCGAGTGGGCATTAGAGATACGATCTAGTATGAATCGAAATCGATTCGTGGAACCAATTGAGAAACTCAAAGCAGATTTTGACAAGAATTATGAGGCCATCCCGTCGAAAGATGATAAAGAAATCCATCTGATAACGCAACGAAATCAAGCCGATAAATGGAAAAAAGATGAAGCCATTATTGCTGATCGAGAAAACTGGGGCCGTCTACGTGGAATTGATTTACACTTATTCGGTCAACTTATTGAACAACTTAGATTCGCCCAATCGATTGACTTAGCCTCACATTTATCCATTAATAATGCAGAGCTAAATTGGACTACAATTGATACATACCTATTCGCTAGAAGTAAATACGATTTTGCTCTATATCTCGAGAAATTCGATTCTGTTCTTCACCAGTCACAAGCTAAATCGATAAAAAATCAACAGCAAACGGGTGATTCGTTAAATGATGACCAAAATACACCCACTTTGTTTATAACTCCTGAGGCTAAACAGATTTTGTACGATAAAATAGCCCAATCTGTAGAAAAGAAAGATCATCTAGCTTTATCAGACTTTCTGATTGATGGAATCTTGCCGACTAATAAAATTACAGTAACCAGCTTAGCTAGTAAATTTGGCCTAGCTTTTTTCGCGTCAGGTGCTGTTCCAGATCAAGGAGCTAAATTACTTAGTGAGCAGATTCCTAACTTTTTCAATCGTAACACTACTAAGGGTATAGTAGACTTTAAGCCTCAAAATTTAGTTAAATATTTGAGGGGTGGGCGTAAATAGGAATCAACGAATTTTAAAGGATTGACGACCAAATCAATCCAATTACACCCGCGGTTCTATACAAACCAAATTACTCTTTTTGTCTTATTACCTGTTGCCAACAGCTAGAAGCTAAACAGCCCAAACCGGAGAAACCCCAAACTAATAGCTTCGTCGATCCGATCGAGTATATCTTTTTGCTATTTTTATGCGTATACTACTCAAACGTATTCACCCTTTTGCTGCCAAGCATCAATGGGCTAAAGCCAATTATAGACTGCTGGATTGGCAACATGCCCCGATCAAAAAACCATCCGTAGCCGTTTCTTGGCTCTATCTGCTTTGATTCATAAACTTATGCCTTCGATTGCTCAGCAAGGCCAGCAACTGCACCATGCCACTTTTGGCTATGCCTGTAGTTTTGCCGATAAAAGCGTGTTTCGGGCGTTGGGTAGGCTATAGTATAAAAAGCAGATTCTGCTTAAGGTAGTGCCTCATTCCAGTATTGATACAGAGCCATCCTGGGCGAAAAGCGATTATCACGGCTGACGGTTTGGCTATAGTATCCACCTAATCTGTAATCGCTATCGCTTTCCCCTGATGGCAATCGTAACAACGGCTTCCACCAAAGACTATACGCTACTTCAGACAATGATTGCGCCTTTGCAGCAAAGCCTGGGCATCTTCGTGGCCGATAGTGGTACTTTGCCCACCAGTTCCTGCAGGCGATCTACCAGCAGTTTTCAGTGTTAGTTACCACGCCTTGCCTTTTCAAGCTTACCGAGCGGATGAGTGCTTTCGCCAAGTACTACAATGACATGGCTGTCAGTGTAGTGGGTCGGTTAACCTACAGCCGACGCAAGCCTTCGATTGAGCCTACTTTTGCCCATATCAAAGAACTGACTCAGCTATCGGCCACCAATCCACTCCCTTACAAAGGAATAGACCGAAGCAGTGCTTATTTGTTGATGGCCAGTGGCACCATTCAATTGATGATGTACGATAATTTTAACCACCAGACCGAATTGGAAGCATTCAAAACCGCTTTTTAATAATGCCCACCCCTCAGTTAAATATTTACTTGGAAAGGGTATGAAAAATAAAAAGTAATTTTTTATCTCCTCTCTATGTCCGTTTTATGTCCACTGCTCTTGAAGTGGACATTATTTGTTTCGTCTCTTTGCTATCGGCTTAGATAAACCAGCCGATGTATGATACTTGATGTTCAAAAACTCCAGAACGAGGTTAGTGAGACGCGCCAATTGGTGCAGACCCTTCATGATCGAATTGATCAGCTTGCGAGATCATCGACTCCTAATGAGGAGCGACCTGTTAGGGTAAAAGAAGTCGCTGCCTTTCTCAACAAGACAGAAGCAACAGTTTACGGTCTTGTTTACGAAAAAAAGATTCCTCATCATAAACCTGACGGAACAGGTAATTTGTACTTTTTTCTTTCCGAACTTTCTGAATGGGTTAAGAATGGTCGAAAATCCACATCCGAAGAATTGGATGAACAGGCTCGCATTCAAATCGCTTCAAGAATTGACCGACGGAAGCAGTCTAAAGAACGCGTTGGAGGGCGAAAACTCGCATGACTCTCTATCAAATCATCACTGCTATTCGAGCGACAAAGGGTGAAGTATTGCTTTGTGGATCAACAACATTCGGCTACATCGTTCGAGCTATAATTAAAGGTCATTCCTGCCGATTAATTGTGCTCAATAGAGCTAAAAAAAAGACATGTATTCCCTCTGAGCCAAGCTCTAAAACACATGTCATTTCAACCGTTCAAAACTTACAGGTCTGGCTTGATTCTCTTTCTCCCAAACGGTCGCTTCAGGCATTGTAGCCGCTATACTGTCTAAATATTTTTATCCATGGTCGGCACCGGATACGCGCTTACGAGAGCTTTTTACACGGAGGTGGAACAGAACGAAACTATGCAAATGAATTGTAAGCCCCACCACCAAAGTCTGTATACCTGGATATGCGAACTGCGCAATCGGACCAAGCGAGAAGTTCTAGATTTACCTGTTCTCTATACCATGCAGATGACATTTATCGGCTCGCAACATACACTCGCCAAAGCCATTGATGACTTGGCTGATTGGGGAATTATCGAGGTGCTTATGCAGACAAAGGGACACGGCACAAAGGTCAAACTCGCTATTGCATTTATGCAAAAGCACTGCAATAGCGATGCAATTACGGAGGAGGTGGCTATTGCAGAAATGCAATTACAGTGCAATACCACTGCAATACAAGTGCAAACAATTAAAAGTTATAAAACAATAAAAACAACAAAACCCCCTCCATCCCCCAAGGGGGAAGCGATCGCTGAACTGCTTTCGTCTTTTCAATACCAGTCAGAAGATTTTAAACTAGCCTGGCAGGAATGGGAGCAGTTCCGGCAGGAACAGAAAAAAAAGCTTACCCCTACTTCGGTTGCCAAACAACTCAAGTTACTGGCTAACCATGCCGAAGTCGATGCGATCGCTGTCCTCGAACAAAGCATTCGAAATGGTTGGCAAGGCTTATTTGCACTCAAAGCTACTACCCAAATAAGAAGCCCTGCAAACGGAAGCAGCAGCCTTACACCTCAAACAGTCCCCTCCACGAGCAGACCATTCCGAGAATTTGTATGAACCAGTCTGAACAAGTCAACGAAATACTGAAGCGAAAGCCGTATCGAAGCCTAAACAGTCCTCGCTTAAAACCAACTCCAGACCTGACCTTTCCAACTGCCCCTGTAGACCTTGATGAATTAGAAGAGATCAAACTATTACTTGAGTATGAACAGAACCTACAAACCCAAAAAAACCAACGAGGATACTGAACCCCTCTACGACACCTCATTTACCTGTGATGTGGCTGCCGAACGCGCCTTGATTGCCATCCTCCTGGATTCTCCTCAGTTCATGCCCGATGTTCTGGAACTGCTTGGCGGTCGCGATGTGATCACTGATGAAGGATATCTTATCCTGTTCAATACGTTAAAAGTTCTCTATGAAGAGGGAAAAGTGATTAAGCTCGGGACGGTTTTACAGAAACTTAACCTGACAGGAGAGTCCGCCAAACTCCTGGCAATGGGCATCAGCCTGATTGATCTACCCAGAGAGGCCAAGAGTATCGATCTGGTGGATACCTGCCAACACCTGCGGAGCTTATGGGTAAAGCGAACAGCTCTGGAATCCGCCAGCAGTATTGTCTCAGCGGTGCGCTCGGGTAGTTCCGTCAGTCAGATTATCGATGTGCTAACCAATGCGTCGGAATCAGTTTCCGAGGGCGTAACGATTGGCGCCGACCAAAGCCTGAATGATATCCTTCGTGATTCGCTGTCTTCACTCGAATCGGCGATGAACAAGCCGGGCAGCCTAACGGGCGTTAACACAGGCCTGGGAAAACTTAACCGAAACTTAGGGGGATGGCAGGATTCGGACATTGTGATGATCGCTGGTCGGCCGGGCATGGGTAAAAGTGTGGCCGGTGTCTTCCACGCCATTGCTGCGGCTCGGGAAGGTATACCCGTTGCGTTTTTATCGCTGGAAATGCCCGCCAAATCGCTGATGAACCGAATCATCGCTAACGAAACGGGCATACCCTATTCGAGGATTAAAAAGGGCAATGTGGGCGAAGATGAGTTAGCTAGGATTCATAGTGCCATTGGTCGAATTGAGCGTCTACCAATCCACTTCTACGACGACCACAATGCGGATGTGAATGATTTGTCCTACAAGCTTTTGCACTGGAAGAAGCGCTACGGGATTGGCCTTGTCATCATTGATTACGTGCAAAAGATGAGCGATCGCACCATCAAATCCTCAGCGGAGTATGATATTCTCACCAGTGTATCCAACAAGCTCCAAAGCCTTCGCAAGCGTTTAAACTGCCCCATCATCGAACTAGCACAACTCAGTCGGGGTGTCGAAACCCGGCAGGGTAGCAAACGAGCGGGTATGGCTGATCTGCGCTCAACGGGTCAATTTGAACAGGATGCAACCATAGTGATAATGCTCTACCGGGATGACTATTACAAAGAGAAAGCGGCTAGGGATGCTGCCGAAGCTAATGGGGGTGGCTACATGGAACCCCAGTTTGATCAACTCCTCGAATATGGCATTGTCAAGAGCCGGGACGGGGAAACAGGGACAGCCGTGTTCTGGACGGATGTTGCCACCAACCGAATTGCGGACCAAGCCCCAATTTCGGAGATGACCTCCCTTGCCCTTACTGAGCCATCTATTCGCCAAACAACCCTTTTGGGTTGGGGTGAACCCTTAAAAGAAGCGGGTTTCTAATCAAGACCCGCAGGCAATCTATTTGTAAGGGCGTATCTCACTTGTTCAGACACGAATTGAATTCAGCCTAGCAGTCGCATTGGCGAATAGACTTTTCATAATTAATTCCCAACAAGTAACATCTTTAAAACACCTGAATCTATGTTCTTTCTCAATCCAGATCCCGCTCAAATTGCTAACATTAAGGCCATGCAGAAGGCCCGTTTAGCTCAGCTCAACGAGTTGACCAGTTGGAATGCCGAAGACTTTGATGCCGCCTATAGCTGCTACCTAATCTGGTATCCAGAAAAAAATGAGTGGGCAGCCACAGGAGAAGGGCTTACCGAACTGGTAACCAACCCACGCGTACCGCAGACCAAACTAGAGCTTATCGCCAAGGCCTTTCGGAAGCTGCTTAGAAACCGAGCATACACCTGGAATCGTGAAAATTAACTTTTCCCATGCTGACTCATGTGGTTAGCTTAACTGGCTTATCGCGTATTCGGTAAACCAGAAGCCGATCATCCGATCGAGCAGGTGATTGGGGGCCTGTAGCCCGTTTCGTTTCTAGAGAATAGTTGCTTATTTTTGATGACCTCCGACCATCAGGTCATTCTCTTCCTCTCCTGGCTATGGCTGCCACCCAGCGAGAGAGCTCCTCCTCTTAGAGTGCCTCCTCTTTTTTCGATGAACTTTCAACAATGGACGAATTATGCCTGCTCCAGAAGGAAACGACAATGCGATCGGTAACGACGGTGGTCGACCAACTAAATACGAAAAAGGATATGCTAAACAGGCCTTTCATTATTGCCTGCTAGGCGCAACGGACAAAGATCTGGCTACTTTTTTCGAAGTCTCGGAATCGACCATCGACAACTGGAAACGCGAAAACGTTGAGTTTTTGGGGTCGGTTAAACGGGGCAAAATCATCGCTGATGCCAATGTGGCCAAGGCCCTCTATAAGCGGGCAACGGGCTATAAATACCGCGAAGTAACTTTTGAAAAGATCGCTGATAAGCTGACTCTGGAGTCGATGGCTGATCAGGTTATTACTCAGGATGCTTATAAGAAAAAGATTGTTACCAAACATCTACCTCCAGATCCCGGAGCAGCTATGAATTGGTTAAAGAACCGCGCTCCGACCTTATGGCGTGAGGGTTTTGACATCAACCTCAACAAAGGCGAAGACATCGAAATATGGTCGGCCGAGGATGTAATCGCCTTCCAGAAGTGGAAACAAAGTCAACAACCCGATGGCAATTAGATTCCTCCCGGCTAGCCTCTTTGCTGGAGTTCCAACACCCGAGAGTTGCTTTGTGGTACCCGATGTATTCCTGCCCCACATTATGCACCCAGCACCGGTTCAGATCTGGTATGGTAGTCGGTTTTCGGCCAAGTCTTATACAAAGGCTGATGAGTATTTGGCCAAGGCCTGTGGCAACGCCTACTTTCGGGGTATTTACGCCCGCCAAAATAAGGAGGACGTAAAGAATAGCCAGTACCAGCTCTTCAAGGATAAAATCAATCGCAAGCCTTGGCTCAAACGGCAATTCGAAGTCCGCGATTCGGATTTTGTCATCCGCAACCGCCATACGGGCAACATGCTCATTCCGGGTAGTTTCGACCATCCCGAAAAGATTATGTCGATTGCCGATCCGACGGACATCTGGGTCGAAGAGCCCATTACCCGCAAAGGCGAAATCAAGCGGCAGGATTTCTTAGATATGTTCGGATCGCTGCGTAATCCATATGGAGTGACTCCCCGATTTCACTTTACGTTCAACCCCATATCGGTCTACAGTTGGATTCACGAAACGTTCTTCGAAAAAAAGGAGATACCTTCCCACCGGGTTCAGGCCAACTATGATGCCAACCCGTTCTGTCCACCCTCGGCCCTGGAGTTCTTTTCGTGGCTTAAAGATGTCGACCCGGAGCGCTACCGAATCGATGCCCTGGGCGAATGGGGCGTCCCCAAACCCGAAAGCCCTTATTTCTATGCCATTGACCACAACAAGCATTTTGGCACCTGCACCTACGATCCTGCCCTACCGGTTCATCTGTCGTTTGATTTCAATATTACCAATTCAGTACTGGTCATGCAGCGGAAGGAGCTAGGTAAACGATTGGAGTTTCTAGAGGAAATCCACCTGAAAGGAGTCGACCTGGAGGGCGTGTGTCGAATTGTGGCCGAACGGTATGGCCGCAATCAACTGCACTTCACGGGGGATGCCTCGGGCAATGCCGGTTCGGCCTACACCACGGGAAACCAATCGGCCTGGAAGCTGATTCGGGGCTATCTGGCCAAATACGGAGCTAAATATTGCGATTACAGTCAGGTGCCCACCTTCAATCCTTCGACCGATTCAAGTTGCTTTATCTGCAATGCCTTGATTAGTCATTACCGGAACGCTTTGACCATCGACCGGGCCAAATGCCCCAACCTGGTGTCGGATGTACTGCGGATGATGCGCACTACGGACGGTTCACTGGATAAACACGATGCCAACAAGCATAACTATGGGCATTTGGGGGACTGCTTTCGGTATAGCCTTTGCAATTTCGAGTATAGTACCTACACGCGGATTGCTAGTCAATTTGGCCATTCCGTTTAATCACTTTTTTATCAACTGACATGACTATAAAACCAGATCTAGAACCGAATATGGAGGTAATTGATGTGCATTTTGCCTGTGTCGAAGCTTCCTTACAAGCCTTATGGGAAGCAGGCAATGTGCCGGAATCGCTTAAGAATAGACCTAATGACTGGGTTAATAAGACCGTGGATAGTTGGTGGGATTTATTTGTCGAGAATGGCTGTATTCGCTGCGGGCTTATCCGAACAAATTGGGAGCGCAACCCAACCGGAGGTGACATAGAGGGGGTTGGGGACTTATTTCAGCGTCTGAGCGGCTTTTGGTTGTTCATTTGTCCAAAAGACTTTGAGCGAGGAAGAGCCTTGACTATCCAGGAGCAACAGGCTATCGATGATCTGGATGCAGCCCTAGATTTCTATGAGCCACAGTGTTGGCCACATAGTCGACATTTTATTCTGCCTGAGCATGATAAAGATTGGACGCTTAGCTACTTAGAAGGTTAGAAAATGAATAAAATCCTTGATCGTCGGGCTGTTTGGGGCCACTTGTATTCGCCTTGATTTGGTCGTGATTGAATAGACAGAACGTGTTCTTTCTGTTGAGGAAAATACCAATCTTATGTCCCCTTTGTGGATTAGACCAGTACATGTCACCAATCGCCAATTCCAGCCAGCAGAAGAGTTTTTTGAGTCCATAAAAAGGGTATGGGTACTCTTTACAAACGGGCTCAATAGCCATTAAACAGCTTCAAGTCGCCCTCCTGGCAACGCTCATACATGCGAGATAAGGCGATAAGTACTGAAGATGAGTTAGTAAAACGGCTCATAGTCGCCAATCAACCTATACTTGTACCGTTCACGGCTAAAAGGGTTGTAAGAGAAACATTGCTCATTATTTTTGTACTACAATCCTCAATTCAATGCACGAAATCCCACAACAAGTAGGTGAATTAATTCGCCAAAGACGGAAAAGCCAAAACTTGACTCAAAAGGAGTTGGGCGAAAAGTTGGGGGTTTCAATGCAGACGATAAATAGGTATGAATCAGGTCAAAATCTTACCCTTGGAACTTTTTTCAAAGTGGCTCAGGCTCTAGGAACTACCATGTCTGGCATATTGCAAGGATTGTAAAAAAAATTATCCCTATACTCACTATATATAGTGAGTTTTACTATATTTGTTAAGTCAATCAGTAACAGAAAAGGTGATATAGCACCGAAGAGGTTGCCCGCTGGATGTATGTAACAGATTGAAAGACATAAAAAACCCCAATGCTATCTGTTTGGCGACGTTAGCAAAGGGGCGATGTGTACCACAAAACGATTAATTCCATGAACACAGAGCAAAGTTACTCTGGGAAAGGGAAAATTATGTCCCTTACTCCACAGACGGCCAAAAAAGCGGCCCAAATATCCCTCACTGATGACAATCGGGCAGAGCGGAATATTTACATTCCCAATAGTGCTTTTAGTGGCGATTTTCTCCTTGCCCACGACATTCCCAAGCATGAACATAGTCGTACCTATGGTTTCTTAGTGCTGGATAATTCAATGGCTCCCCTAATCAATGCCGGTTATCGCGTACTGATGGTTGCCATGCCTAGTAGTTATTTCCCGTCTGCCAAAGGGGTCGTAACTGTTTGCACTAAAAGCAAGCCCGATATATTCATAATAGGCCGCGTCAAAGCTATTTCTGGGGGTAAAATCTATTTGGATCGTACTAATGCCGAGTCGGTTGCTTTATCCCTGTCTGAACTGGACTCACTTTGTGAATTGCGTAGTTTTTACGGGGGAAAAATCCAATAATGGAAACGCTGATCACCATTACCACGGGAGGGCAAGGCTCTCCCGTCGTGTCGGCCCGTGAACTATGGAGCTTCTTAGAGGCAAAGCAGCAATTTTCCGATTGGATCAAGAAACGGATTATTCGGTATGGATTCCTTGAAGATGTCGATTATGTGGAGATTGAGGGAGTTACTGAAAATCCAGTAAAAGGAGGAGATGAGGTTATTCATAAAACGATGAAAAACCCCAAAGGGGGACGAACGGCTACTGATTACGCGCTTACTCTGGATATGGCTAAACAATTGGCGATGGTCGAGCGAAACGAGAAGGGCAAACAAGCGCGGCTCTATTTCATCGAAGCTGAAAAAGCCTTGCAAAAAGTAATGGCGGCTCCGACCCTGTTGACCAATGAGCAAATCCTGATTCAACTGGTCAGCCAGCAGACTCAGCTCATGGCCGACACTAAGCAGATGCTCAACCAACTCCGCTCTGACGTAGACAGTATTATGCACGGCCACAAGCCTCCCAAAAACTCACTTCGCTCTGGTAAGTAACTGAGTCTACCCGGTCTTCCGCCCTTTCCCTACTACCGGCGTATGCAGATGGGGGAAACCTCCTCGTTGCGCCAGCATATCCATACCCGCATCGTGGAGTACTGCGACTATCACGGAGCCAGTACCCAGGAAGCCTACAATTACCTCTATAAACGCATGTACGAGGTGTATTCGGTGAGCGTCTATCGACTCATCCGGATTGGAAAGGAAAGCGTATTGGATGCTATCGAGCGGTATGGGCAATTAGACCACTTGTATACGCTTGTTATGTCGGAGCTTCACTACGCCGAGGAATGAACAGGACAGCGCAACTTACTCAAAGGGAGGAGGGCGTTAGCTCTGCCTCACCTCCCTTTCTTCCCATCCTCATTGACCGGATCTACCGGCAATTACTCCTATCTCAGATTGTTCGTATAGAGGCCGCCGGTTGCTATTCGTGGATTTACACCCGAAACGGGGAGCGGTTCTTAACGACGCAAAACATCCTATCGTTGCAAGTTAGATTAAGTGGCTTCTGGCGGGTACACCGTTCACATTTGATCAATCCCCTCTACATCCTGCGACCGGTCCAACGGGAAGGGAAGCTTCATTTATCAACGGGCTATCAAGCCCCCATCGCACGACGGAGACGACGGCAGATTCGTCTGCAACTACGACTTTTAACATACTCTCATTCCTACTAGTAGGCATAATCAATCAACTGCCCCGCCCATAGCACCATCTTTGCCTTGCGGAATCATCAATTAGACGATTTGCAAGCTTAAAATCTGAGTTTGAAGCACTACCAAAGGAGGTAAGAACCTCACGACCCGAGTCAGCGCAGGAATTTGTCCCAATAGCCAAGCGATGGGCCTCCGCATGTGCACTGTTTTGGGAGGTTTAGTTGTGGCATCGCTTCAGCTGGTAGTATACTGGAAACAACCTATAAGAGAAAGTCTTGTAGTTAAAAGCGAATCATAGAATCGGTAGTTTATTACAAGTGAATCAAATCGTGGGAAGTAGACGAAATTGCTAGTCAATTTTTAATACCAGCTCATGCGATGAAACGTCCCAACTACAGCTTACCTAAGACAATTGATTTTCTCAGCTGCCTTTCTGATGCCAAACCAACCCTTGCGACCCTGAAAAATAGGGGTAAGACATATGATTCGTTAATTGATGAGGTTTTAGCTTTTCCAGACCCCGATTCTGAGGAGAAGCCCCCAAAACTAAAAGTGCTTGAGTCAAAATTGAAGATTAGTCCTCCGACATTGAAGAAATGGACACAGGAATTATATACTGATTTTATTGCATTGATTGAGTCTGAATCTGCGGTGATGAGCTTTCAGACAACACGAGTATGTTTCCGTGCAAAAGGTCGCTATGAGGATACCTTTTTGTGTTTTTATTGCCGTATTCCTCATATACCCCGAGTTGGAGAGCAGGTTACTATTCCATTCATTTATCCTACAACTGCCGAAGCTAATTTCTACGTTGAATATATTGAACATTCTTATAAGGATAATGAGGTTGAGATCATTATAGGTTTAACGACAATCAGACCATTCTTTACACGTTTGATAGAGCGTGCTAGGAATGAAGGGAGGTTACTATGGGATGAATACCAAAAAATGTCTGAAGTAGAATTAGAAGAATTTCTACGGAAAGAATATAGAATGTTTAAGCGTGATTGGTAGTAAATAGGGTGCCACAGCGCCAGGTTGATCGGTTAAAACGGAGAGCCAGAAACTAGTAAATAAGTTGAATGGTAACGCCAGCAAATGGCTGACTTATTTAAGGAATTGTACCAGCTTCCTTTACTGTAAAATGCGTGATGATGGTGCTCAACTGTTTTTAGGGGAGCATCATCATCAGAACTTGGGTGTTTATCCTCAGAAAAAATAAAATACTCGCTGCTTCATCAAGTTGCATCACATGAACACGTTGATGCCATCATCAGAGGCTGGATTGAATTGGGCTGGCTTAGCTTGTGCGCCGTTAGCTATAAAAGGACCGCTATTAAAGTTGCTTGCGCGTTCGCCATCTAGTAAGGTTTGTTAAACTCAGCAGAAAATCCCATTTTTACAGATGGACTTCTATAGCCACCGTTTCCAGGTATCATGGCCAATCAGCCCAGTATTGCCTTGCGGCATTTATCCACGAAAAAACAGTATAATGAGCAGCAAACGCTTGTTTATCGCTACTGGTTCGAGTGGTTTGATCGGCGAAGCCTGGCAGCCTTGGTCGTTCGAATCGATTTGTTAGATAAAGCCGGAAAAGTTCTTACGACCACCAGTATTCAACTACCCAAGGTCAAGCTTACTGGCTCTATCGCTAGCCAAGAAACGGGCGTTCAGCAACCTCTATACGATTCCTCGGTCTGGATTCGGATTGACGACGTGATCACCCACGAGGCGACTCAGTTTAGCTATTATACGTTGGCGGGTCTATTCACTAAGTCCGCTAGTGTGACCATGACCATGGATCATAAAGTAGAAGATCTGTCAATGCACGGTTAATCACTATTTGACTGCATTGATGAATTGAAGTTACCCCGGCCTACACCGGGTGCCATCAACGGCAAATTGTACTCTCCTCTTATAGTGCCGGCTCACCCTTGAGCAAACGCGTACCCGGCCGATCTAATTGGCAAACCTCCTTTCCTTACCGGCGTCTTTGGGGACGCAAATCTCTGGTCACGACCTCTGGTCTTTGGCAAACAATACTTAATCTCAATTAAGCTATGATGACCGATCCATGTCAGGCTTTCGGGAAGAAAATATACGCGTTCGCGTACAGGCCATAACGGAACTCAGTTCGGCAACTGACGGCCTAACCGAACTAAATAACCTCATTCGCCAACAGATTGAAGTCACCCAACAGGCGGCCCTGTCTGCCCGTACCGGCTCGATTCAGACCGTATCCGCTATCGACGGGGTGACCCAGGCGCTCAAAGACCAACAGAAAGCGCAGAAACAAACCGACGACGAAGCGAGTGCAAGTCGCAAAAAAGCAGGTACTGAACTAGACAACCTGGGTAAGCAGGTTAGGAATTTTCAATCCTTAGTTGCTGCCGCCTTCACGCTCAACGAAATCAAAACGTTCGGCCTGGATATCATCGAGGCCAAAACGAAAATTGATTCCGTCAAAATCGCACTGGATACGATGATCGGCTCCAAAAAGGAGTCGGCCGAACTCTACGCCCAAATTGTTCAACTGGCCAAGGCCACGCCCTTTAGTTTAGAAGATTTGCAAACGGAAGTCACACGGCTAAAGGCGTACGGAGTCGCAACCTCTGAGCTGATTCCAACGCTTACTAATCTAGGTAACGTAGCCTCAGCCGTAGGGATAGAGAAGTTACCTCAAATTACGCTTGCTTATGGTCAAATCATGAACATGGGTAAGTTGATGGGCACCGAGATTCGTCAACTAGTCGACGCTGGTGTTGATCTGTACGGTTTGCTAGCCACATCAATGGGCAAAACAAAGGCTGAAGTTCAACAAATGGCCTCCGCCCATACCATCATGGCATCGGATGTCAAAAAGGCATTTGAATTGGCGTCCTCTTCGGGAGGTCAGTTCGAGGGTATGATGGAGAAATTATCTACAACCGTCGGTGGTCAAATATCAAATTTATCAGACTCCTTTTTTGTGGCAAAAGCCAGAATAGGAGATTTTTTTGAAAAGCAAATAAAAGGAGGAACGGAAAGTCTAAACGACTTAATGCAGGCGACTACGGGCAGTAACTCCGCTATTGCCAGAACGGTCGATATTGTCAAATCAGCAGCGGCATTTATGGCCACGCTGACAGTAGCAACCAAGGCGCAGGCTGTCGTTGATGGAGTTGTAACGGCTTATCAGGCCACTAAGAATGTTCTATATGGTGAGTATCTGCTTGCAATGCGTGCTGTTACTGCTCAAACAGTTGTCTTTACTGCAGCTGAAGCTGAAGCGGTCGTTGCCGCCGAAGCCTTTAACGTTGCCATTTCCTCCAACTGGATTGGATTGGCCGCCACTGCCATTGCTGGTTTAGTATCCGCCTATTACGCTTATAAAGCGGTCAACGATGAAGTGACCACTTCGATAGGTGAGCAGCAGATAGCGGTAAAGGCTGAACTGAGCGACATCCGAGCACTAACCGAAGCGGTCATGAGTGCCGCTAGCGGCACAAAAGAGAGGAAGGATGCCATTGATTTATTAGTCAAAAAATATCCAGAATATTTCTCGGGACTTAGCGATGAAAAGACTAGTAACGAAGAGCTAAAGAGTATTTTGGATAAGGTGAATGTATCCTACATGACCCGGATCAATCTGGCTCGGCAGGCTTATAAATTAGAGGGGTTACAAGATGAGATAAAGAAAAATCTGAAAGAAGAAGCCGAAATTTTGGCAGCTTTCCCGGCGGATCTACAAGCCAAATACGGCGGTGACATCAATAAAGCCGTTCAGGATTTGTTTGCCAACCCTGAACTATTCAACCGCTTAAAAACCGATTGGACTGGCCAGGTTGATTTCAATATGACCCAGGCTAAACTAGTGGCGGATAATCTGACCCGTCTTGGTGCTCAGGAGGCTAAAACCCAGCAGGATATACAGGCGACAAACGAAGGTCTTCGCGGTAAGGAGGTTGAGGCAATTAAAACGCATTATGCCATCCTGAGAGATCAGGCAGGTGGAAATTCGGCAGAAATTACCAAGATCAATGCGGATGAGAAGGTAGCTTTAGCGAAAGCCAATGGTACGTATCGGGAGAGGGAACAAAAAGACTCAACCACACACGCCGAAAAGGTAAAAACTATTACTTTGGTTTCGGCCAACGAGATTTCTGAAATTATTAAGGGGGCCGATGCCGATACGCTCAAGGAAAAAATAGCTTACCTCGATGCCGCCGAGAAGGTGGAAAGGGATGCTGTTAGCAAGGCTGTTGTTTCTAAAACGATCTCAACCACCGAGGTAAAGGCACTTGAAGAAAAGGCTCAGCAGGACATCCTTGATATTCATGAAAAGTACGAGGCTAAGCGGACAGCCGTACGCCAAGCCGCTATTGATTCAGTACTAAAAACAACCCAATCCGAAACCGATCTGGAGAAACAGGCCGCCGAGGCCGTGGCCAGTTACGATGCAATCAGAGTCGGAACCATTAAAAAGAATCAGGAGGAGTTACAGAAAGCCTACCAGAATACGGCCAAACTTCGTGAAGATTTAGCCGATGCGACGGCCAAACAGGAGGAGGCCAGCGCCTTGTCCAGTTACATTCTAGCGGCCAAAACTGAACAAGATAAACACGATGTAATTGTTACACTTGGTAAAAAGACGGGCGATGACCTAGCAGTTCTTGAGCTAGCCAGATTAAAAGACAAGGCTTACGAGGCCGGTTTAGATGTCGAACGGGCCGAATTTACGTATGGCAAAGATTCGGAAAATTATCGAAATGCTGTTGACAATAAACTCAATGCTGATAAAGACTATTCCGTTAATGCGACTCAATTACAGACTCAACTCAGTGATAAACTGGTGAAAATCTGGGAACAGCAGGAGGGGCGCAAAAAACAACTAACCGAGCAAGCTATTCAGGGCATGGTACAAGCCCTGAATAGCTTCGACCAGCAAACCCAAACGATAAGGGATGCCTCTTTAAGTGGCTTACAAACTGAATTGGCGGCTGAATTAACGGCGGCTGGGGACAACTTCGCTCAGCGTAAACAAATCATCGACAATTACGATGCGCACGTCCAAGAGACGCTATATTCCGCGAATGCACTAAGTAAAGTCACTTCCTTTTTATCGGCTTCACTGACTGCTTTTCAGGGGTTCACAACAGCTAGAACCCAGATTGACCAAGATTATAGCTTGAAGGTTCAGGCAATTGAAACAACCAAAAACCTCAGTATTGCTAACGGACAAACCCAATCAATTGCTGACGCTATTGCGGCTGATGATACGAAGGCCGCTAGTTCCGAGAAAACTCAAAAAACAATAGTCGCTGGCGTATCAGCCGCTGCCGGACTGGTGGGTACGATCATTCAACAGAGCCTACAACTACGGATACAAAACGATCAAGCTGAAATTGATTCGGCCACAAAGGTGCATGATGCCACCATTGCGATGCTTGACGATAAGTATACGAAAGAGAAGGCAAATCTGGATGCTACCACGCAGGCCCAGTTAGATGCCTCAACTATTCAGTATACTAATGCCAAAAAGTCTCTCGATGATCAGCTAGCTAACCGACTGACCACTTTAACAGCTGCACGTGATCAGGAAATTAGGGATGTTGAAGCGGATTATGCAGCAAAGGAAAAAAAGGCGGGCGATGATAGCGCTGAGATTCAACGATTAGAAGAGGAAAAGAATAGCAAAATAAAAGCGATTAATGTGAAGTATGATGGCGAAATAACAGCCGCCAAAGATCAGGCGGGGAAAGATCAGACAAAGTTATTGAAAGACTATACCGACCAACAAAGTACAATTGCTGAAACTGGGAAAAACGCCCAAGTCACTTTACAGCAGCAACTTACGGCGGCTAAGAAGGCGGCTGATGATGAATACGATAAAAAGGTGCGAACACTTCAATCGGATCAATTTGAAGCACAGCGGAGTATGGCCAAGGCCAGTATTGCCGTTTCGTTAATCCAAGGGGCTGCGGCTCTTTTTGCCATCAACCCTATATTAGGCATTATTGGGGCTGTGGCTGCCGTTGGGGCTGGTGCTTATCTGTATAGTCAACTTAATGGCATAGCTAATCCCTATACGGGTTCAGGCAGTTCTGGTGGTGGTATAGGGGATGGGGCTGGACAGGATAACCCGTTAGCGATTGACAAGGATGGGAAGAAGATATATGGCTTCAATCCCGATGGCACACCGATTTATCAAAATGTGGGTAGTGATCAAAATGGAACGAATATCCCTTATGAAAAACAGCGTTGGGCGCAGGATAAAACCACATTGGCTTCTGATAAAGCAGAATTAGAAACCTTAAACAATCGGGATATTCCAACATATCAAAATTCGTATGATCGGGCGCTTGATCGAGGTGATCCAACGGAGATAAACGAAACAAAAGCCAACCTGGATGCGAAAATAAATAGGCGCAATGCAATTCTGATTGAAATACCGCAATTGGAAGAGGAAATCCCTCGACTGGAACAAGCTATGCGAGATAAAGGTATTCCCTTCTTTCTGGGTAGTCCGTTTGTTGAATTAAACGGAAACCCCGCCGGACGTGATACCATTCCGGCCCGATTGAACGAAGGCGAACGGGTATTGCCGACGGACGATAATTTGGCCATTGGCGGCAAATCACTGACGAATAAACAGTTGGTTGATAAGGTAAGAATGTATGATAAATTCTTAGCAAGTATGCCTGAAACCATCCGTACCCAAATGATTATGCCCAGCGCCGGCCCAAAGATGCAATTACCCGCCCATTTGCTGAATGGAGGAGGTCAATCAACGGTCGATCTATCAGGTGTTCTAAACGAGCTAAGGGAGCTAAGGCAAGTAGTTGCCCAAAAAAAGGAGTGGACGTTAAATCTGGATCAAGGCGGTATTTATACCAGCCTGAAAACGGCGATGGCAAAGACAGATTATCACGCCAAGATTCAACAACAGTAAAAAAGTGTCCATAGCTCACGGGCTATGGACACTTTTTTGGTAAAGTACGCTACTGATACACATCAGGATGGGCTGGCTTTTCAACGGAAAAGAGCTTAAATGAACTTATAGTATCGTTTTCCATGCCAATGTCTGCGGTTTTAGGATAGTGGCCTGGTCCGTAGATTTTTGGAAACGGGTCCTGGAAGCCTACATTCTTGAAAAATTGCCAGTAACCTGAATAAATGATGAAGGAAGATATACCCTCATTTAAATCATCACCATCTAAATCGACATTAAAAGTAGTCAATATATTTTCATCCGTTGGTTTATCACCTTCCGGATTTCGATCGCCAAGCTGACGATTGAAATTGATATGCCGGAATACCTGAATTTGGGGTAAAACGCTGGCGGTTGGTGGACCTAAATTGGGCAAACTCTGCGTGTACATACTTCTGTCAGTTTTAATGGTGGAAATTTTAGAAATTTTTGTACTTTATTGAGTGGCAAATAGGCCCATTGTCCAATCAAAACCTAGGGGAGATATCCCCTTTATGAATGGGTATATCTCCCGTATTTGACCATAGCTCATACAGTTGAGTATTTCTTGGCAAATGCAATACAGATTCCCAGTTTGGTTTAGTTAGTAGCTTTATACTCAAATTTCAAGCGTATTATCCGTGCTTTAGTCTCCTCTTGGGGCTCTCCCTCTTCATTTCGATTGCCTCCTCTTCCGTACAGTCATCTACGTTGGCCTAAGGAGTGCTGTGTCTTTTGGGTCGCTTAACCCACTAACCCAATATGCCTAGAATATACCAGCAACTTAAGATCAAAGCAAGACAATTACCCAAGCTTCAAACCCGCTATTATGTGGGTGAGCCAGTAATTGTCCTCCCGCTGGCTGAATACGAACGACTGGATAACCATCTAACCGATGTCTCGCTGATTGATACCAAAACCCAGAATCAGCAATTGGCCGTCAAGGAACGCCATTCGCTCATGCTAAAGGATACGCGAGCTAATATCAAATCAGCAATGGCGTACTATAAAATAAAATTCTCTTCCACTAATGTTTAAGTACCACCTCATAGGAAAGTCGATGATCGAATCGCTGTTTATTACTAATTGATCTTTATTATCGCTTGTCAAGTAATGTGACTTTTACGTGGGATTTGCAACTTAATGTGTTTCGTTAAGTCTCATAACAAATAGAGTTGCCAACCTACCATCTCTTCCATTCTTAAAAAGTAGGCGATTCAGTCAAAAGTGAAGGATAACCCATAGCTTGGCTAACTTCATTATCATCGAACCAAAACTGGGCCAGATTTACATTGCCTCCAATTGGGCGCAAGAAAAATCTTATTCTGATGGGCTTTTCTGATGATCAGGCTCATTAAATCAAGAATCGTTTGAGTTGTGATTGTATAAATCAGGGAGTTATGGCTCTACATAAATCACAAAAACATAAATCAACCATGGTACAGACACCCAGTTGGGAGGAATTCGAAAAATTGACAAAAGAGATACAAACGCTAAGAGACGAGCTAGATTTCATAAAACAAATTATGATCGGTTATAAATGGATCGATAGTAAACAGCTTGCAGAAGTTTTAAAAGTCAGCCAGTCTACCATTTGGAGGTATAGGAAGTTAAACTTATTTACTGTTCGAGCTGAAGGAGCTAAAGTCTTTTTTGAAATTGAAAGTGTTCGCAATTATATGGAAAGTCGAAAAATTCCCCATTCTGAAAGTAATAGACGACTCCTGAGAGTCGTCCTGAAGTAATGAATTTGTGGCTGAAGTGCCACTTACTCTGAGCACTTCCCCCATCCCGAGCAACCTTCAACATTTTGGTAACAAGCATTAACTATCGCCGAGGAGTTCGATAAATACGGTACCGCCTTGACCGACGTCGATGTGCATCTCATTAACCTAGCGAAGTACTGGGAAAGTGGCAACATTTCTTTAATACTCATATTCATTATGGTATATCTGAGTGTGTATATCGTCAAATGAAAATGGACAAAAGAAATAAAAAAGAGGAAAGACAATTTCGTTAACGGTTTGTTGTGTCGGCCCCATTTTTAGCGCCTACAAAGCGGGTAAAAGTCTCTCTTTTCTTTTCACTATACCAGTGGCCCGACGCATCTGATCACTTTTAGCTGGCGACATATACGACTGGAAAAAGCCAGCTCCTGGGAAAGTCGGGGAAAGCTAAAGCGGGTTAAAGATCGTATTAATTTCGCCTTTTTTATAATACAAATAAAATATAGTGAATTATACAGTTAAAGTTTGTTTAAGATTAGTTAATGATATTTTGCAATTATAAAGAAGGCTTTTGGTCGAAAACAAATAAATAGATACTCTGTTATACAATACAATTAAAATATAGTTCAGCTGTATGAAAATCGCAATTGAGAAAGGACAGGAAAAGACGCTGCTAGCCGATGGTCGGCAGCAGGTAATTATTACGGACATTGAAGAAGGAACTAGTGAGAATAAGAGTATTCCCTTTTTTGCCGTTCGGTTTGAGAATGAGGATGGCTACGTTTTGCACCGGTTTTATCAATCCTCAGCAGGCATGCCCGCAATCGTAGGCTTGTTTGAGATGGTCGGCATTGATGCCGAAGAGGGAAAGGAACTCGATACAAAGCAGCTTCTGGGCAAAGAGCTCACTATTGAAGTGGGCGAACGGTCATATATGGATCCGGAAACTCATAACGAGCGAACCTTAAAGCAGGCGGTTAATTTCCTGACTAGCTAAGCGTATACTCCGACTTCTTTGAAGCCAAAGCCCCTGCCATACGTCAGGGGCTTTGGCTTTTTGGACGTTGTTAGCCACTGACTCGTACAGGCTCCAATTCGGTCCATCTCCTTAAGGACCAGCTCCGAAATCATTCTCTCAATCAGTAGTCAGATTCTTTCTTCTAGCTTCTAGCTTAAATTCGCTTATTCCGCCATTCGATACCGTAGCAAAGCGGTACGTTTTCTAAACGGATGAAGCCTAGCGAAGATTTTAATCAAGGTCACCTTCTAGTAGTAGCCAGAAGCGCAGTTATGGCTTTCCTGTCTGGATGAGCTTATCCGCAAATCGTTTGAACGCTGGCTCAAGTCTATAAAGATTATTACTATGAAAAAAAAGCTGTTCCTGGTTCTCGGTTTCATTTTCCTGTTTTTTAGCCATTTATGGGCTCAAACAACACCACACCTCGCTAAGGCCAAACTTACCTATACCAATCCACTACCAGTCCAATTTGGGGACCCATATGTTTTGTCCACCCAAGGAACCTATTACATGTATGGAACCGGTGGTGGTGCAGATAAAGGTTTTTCGGCTTATTCATCAAAAGATCTAGTGAACTGGAAGCCAGAAGGACAGGTATATTTTCATAATAACCCAACTGGCTGGAGCGATCCAAATGCCAAGTGGGGAGGAGCCTACTGGGCACCTGAGGTGTATGAGGTCAAGGGGAAATTTTACCTGTTTTACAGTGCACAATGGGGGATAAACCCGACTCAGGAAGTGGAAAATTTCCGTATTGGTGTGGCCGTAGCCGACAAGCCAACCGGACCATTTATTGATTTGACCAACAAACCTATTTTTGATCCTGGGTATCCCATCATTGATGCCAATGTGTTTTTTGATGCCAATGGCAAAGCGTATTTATATTTTTCGCGGTGCTGCTACAAGCACCCGGTCGAAAGCGAAGTGGCCGAGTTAGCTCGGCAGAAAGGATGGTTCAGCGAGATTGAAGAGAGTTGGGTGTATGGCATCGAACTCAAACCTGATTTTTCGGGCGTTATTGGTGAACCCGTTTTACTATTGAGGCCACCCGTTAACCTGAGCGATAAACAGGCTGAATGGGAAAGTCGATCTGTTACGGCTCACGAAGTAAATCGCCGCTGGACAGAAGGATCGGTTACCTTTAAAAAAGGTGCTCTGTATTACATCATGTACTCGGCCAATCACTTCGGCGGCCAGTATTATGCCATTGGGTACGCTACGGCCAGCTCGCCACTGGGCCCATTTAAAAAAGCAACCAATAATCCGATCTTACAGAAAAATACCACGAAAGGGGGTTCCGTTACTGGTACTGGGCATAATAGCATTACGTACTCGCCCGATGGCAAAGAAATGTTCTGCATCTACCATGCAAGAACGGCCAAATCTGGTGCCGATCGAGTCGTCTGCATTGATCGAATGGAGGTCGCCAATGGACGAATAACAATTTTGGGTCCCACCACCACGCCCCAGAAGAGACCTTCAGGCATAGCCGTGACGGTTGCTACGCATTAACACACCGTAGAAATTTTCTTACCCTACCTGCCGGCGCTACTGAATTTCCTTCGTTGGGCTGGTGGAAGATACCAGCTCATTGTGCGACTTGGCCCACCTCCCATGATCCTATCGTGGCGATCGGGTCACCCAAATAAGCAGACACGCTCTGTTCTGGTGGGGAACCACCAGAACAGAATGACCAAAACGACCTGGCTATGAGTTTTCATAACGACTAGGGCACTGCCTGGATAATGAATGTGACCAAGTGTTAACCTATAAGCCTGGGGTGGCTCGTGCAACGGTGCCAATGTCATACTTGTTGGTTGGTCCATTTCCAGGCTCGTTATATGAGGCTGAGTCAAGTAGCAAAGACTAGCCTCAATTGCACGTTATTTATTGAAACCAATCTGACCGGATAATACCATGACCGTAGTGAATCCTAGGCCAAATCCAAAACGACAGGTTTAATTGTAGACAGACTTGAGCCAAATCTTACTTTTCATAACTATTCAGATTGGGGTGGGTTATGTCACAAACGAGCCAATTATACGTTATGGAAACTGAAGATAAACAACCAGATCCTGGTCAAGATGAGCCAACTGGAACCGGCGACTTCCTGGTGGGCGAAGAAACCGAAAATGTAAAACCAACTGGTGTTGATGATAAGTCAACTGGCATGGAAGGGGATGATCCGTTCGGTCAAACCAATGTCAGGGAACTATCTGACAACTAACACACCACCTGTACAAAAATCGCTTTTGTTGATCCTGGCCAATGGAAAGGACAGTCTTAACGTCAGAATGTCAAAACGGGAATAAACCTCATGTCGATAGCCAATAAAATGTATTTGGTATCGACATGAGGTTTATTCCCGTTTTGTTTTGATTAGGTAAATACTGGCTCATGGGACTGGCTGTCCTTTATTGGACATACCGAAAAGATCGTTTAAAGTTGTCTCCAGTAAATAATAGCAAGTCCAATCTTCATATTTTACCAACTGTGAGCTAACGGGGAATTAATTAGCGAATCAGGACCACTGAATAAGCTTATAGGGAATCGGCTCAACTAGAAAACAAAGTACATCTATTGATGGTAGTGCGGTTGATCATCTCAACTCAACAAAAATCAATGAAAAACTTCTGTAGGCCATCCGCCAATCCAAAAAGTTCGATTCCCTATACCCAACTAAATATCTTGGGTATACTTTCTTTTTTAGTCGTTTTTATCCTCTTACTAGGCATGAATGCCTGCCAGGATCACCGTATTCCTCAGCCAGGACAAAGTATCCAGTCATCCAGCCCCAAACCCGACTGGGGACCTACCATTGGGGCCCAAATGTTGGCCGTGATTGAAGAACTCGGCCGGCTTAGTCCCATTCCGCTTAATACGATTACCCCTCAGCAGGCCCGCCAGCAGCCTTCGTTTAAAGATGCGGTTAACTCGTTGCTCGATAAGAATAAGATTCCACGTCCAACGCCTAATGTAACCATTAGCCAACAGACCATTCTGGGCTATAACAATGTGCCGATTCGCATCGTGATCTATACGCCCAAGAATAAGACGGGACCATTACCCGTCATTGTTTATTACCACGGTGGAGGCTGGGTCATTGCCAATCCAGAGGTATATGAATATTCGACCCTGGCACTCGCCGAAGAAACAGGTGCGGTTGTCGTGTCCGTCGACTATAGGTTAGCGCCCGAAAACAAGTTTCCAACGGCCCATGAGGATGCCTATGCGGCCTATAAATGGGTTACCCAGAATGCGGCTTCAATTAATGGAAATCCGGCGAAAATAGCCTTGGCGGGTGAAAGTGCAGGAGGTAACATGGCGATCACGACGGCCATGCTGGCTCGTGACCGGGGAGTTGCTTTACCTGTTCATATCTTGTCGGTTTTTCCAGTAGCCGATAATAACCTGGACACTCCTTCATATAACATTTACAAAGATGCCAAACCCCTGAATCGTCCCCTGGTCGAGTACTTCACTGCCAACTACTTCAATAGTCCAGCCGATGGTAATAGCCCGCTAATATCCCTGGTGGATGTAGCCGATCTGACCAAATTACCCCCAACGACAATTATTGGGGCAGAGATTGATCCTTTACAAAGCGAAGGTATGTACCTACGAGATAAGCTGACAAATTCTGGAGTAACTGTAACGTATCAATTATATACTGGTGCGACCCATGAGTTTTTTGGCATGTATGCCATTGCTCCTCAGGCCCAGCAGGCTCAGACGTTGGCGGCTACCCAACTCCTAAACGCTTTTAAATAAGGGTAAGAATCCTTTCTCTTGATAGAGCGTATAAACTTTATTAAGGAGATAAGAGTCGTAAATACCAGGTAGAGGTTGGCTGGATGGTTTTAAAACTTTTGGCCTGGTAACGATTTTCGTTCGCAAAAAATAAGCATAAAGCGCTTCCCGGCCAGTATTGGAAAGCTAGTGCAAAATCTCCAACAACCCCGTCATGAACCACAAATCCCCTGTTCAACTAGCTAGTACTTTTCTCTTTTTAGGGATTTGCTCGCTGGCTATAGGCCAAAAGGGTCTGCCTGCCAAACAACCCTTTACGGCTACCGTCAATACCATGTACCCTCAGCACCTTGATTTTGCCGAATCAATGGTTAATCAACTGGTGGTGCCAACTGACTTTAAAACCAGCGTGGTAGCAACTGGATTAGGCAAGCCCCGGATCATGGCAATGGCCGACGATGGATCATTGTATATCACCCGGCGCGATGTAGGGGATGTGCTTCGCCTGAGTGATAAAGACGGTGACGGGCGATTTGAGGATCTTAAAACAGTTTGGTCTTCATTTCTGGATGTCCATGGCATAAGCATCTATCAGGGCTATATTTACCTGGCTTCCAGCAAGATTCTTAAACGAGGCAAGCTTAATTCCAATGGTTCCGTGGGTGATACATTGACGCTGATTAGCGATCTACCTGACGGAGGTCAGCATGACAATCGCATGATTAGCTTTGGTCTTGATGGTCAGTTGTATATGAGTGTGGGCAGCGATTGCAACGATTGCTCGGAAACAAATAAAGAACATGCCACACTGCTGGTCATGAACCCCGATGGGAGTCATCGTCGCATTTTTGCTCGGGGCCTACGCAATACCATTGGTTTTGACTGGCATCCACAGACCAAAGACATATGGGGATGCGATAATGGGACCGACTGGCGGGGCGATGAGATTCCGCCCGAAGAGCTAAACAAAATTGTTGATGGCGGTGATTATGGCTGGCCCTGGGTCTTTGGCAAACAACAGGTGGATGTTACTCGGGAAGATCCGGGTGGAACCACCAAAGAAGCCTATGCCAAGACGACCGTTCCAGCAGTTATGACTTTTCCGGCCCACAGCGCGCCCATCGATTTCCGATTCCTGGGCAAACTTCCTGGTTTCCCAAGTGAGTATGCGTACGATGCCCTAGTAAGCTGGCATGGTTCCTGGAACCGTAAACAACCCGAAGGCTATAAAATTCAGCGCATTCATTTCGTGAATGGGCAGCCGGTCTCGGTCCACGATTTTTTCTCGGGCTTTCTGAGTAAAGACGGGAAAACTCGGTTTGGCCGACCTGCGGGCATCTTGCCCACTAAATCGGGTAAGATTTATGTCTCGGATGATGAGAATGGAGTAATATACTGTATCATGGCTTCTAACTAGATTTCCTCGAAACGGCCAGCTGTCCTGATTTTTCACCAGTTAACGTTCAATTCCTGCATGAATAAGAAGACGGGTTTATTACTCATTAGCCTTTGCCTGGTAGGCAGTTTAAGTAGCCATGCTCAAACGCCCCGTATCGCCATTCCGGTTCCAGGTCTGTATCCCGAGGGACTTACGTATTCAAATCAGACCAATCGGTTTTATGTAAGCTCTGTCACAACAGCGACAATTGGCTCAGTTGACCGACAGGGAAACTATGTGAAACTATATGAGGATCATGGCCTTAAATCAACTTATGGATTAAAAATTGATCCAAAACTAAATAGGCTGTGGGTTTGTGTATCCGATGCGAATTATAGTCAGTTTTCGGATTCTACCACCGCTAAAAAACTGGGTCGTTTGATTGCTATTGACGTAACGACAGGTAAAAAAGTGGCGGATGTGGATCTGACCAAACTGTATGCCGGCAAGCATTTCATTAATGATCTGGCGTTTGATAACCAGGGAAATGGCTATGTTACCGATAGCTATTCGCCGGTGATTTATAAACTGGATGTGAGTGGACACGCTTCGGTATTGGCAAAAAGCGATTGGTTTAAGGGTGAGGAGGTAGGCCTCAATGGTATCGTTTATCACCCACAAGGCTTTTTACTGGTTAACAACACGAGTTCGGGGGCTTTATACAAAGTGGATCTAGCCGATCCGACCAAAATTAATCGAGTGATGATCAAGACGTTCTTCCCAGGTGCCGATGGCATGCTATGGATGGGCGAAAGCCTCATTGTCATTCAGAACAAAAGCGTGGACAAGGTCTTTCAATTGGTGAGTAAAGATAATTGGCAAACCGCTGACGTCACGGCTGCCACATCGGCAGAAGACCGCTTTCAACAACCTACAACGGGTACGCTGGTTGATGGACAGTGTTATGTCCTCAATTCTAAAATGAACGAGCTAGCCGATCTGACCAAGCGACCTTCCAAAGAGTTCTCGATTCAACTCGTCCAATTCAAACCTAGTAAGTAGTTGACTCGTCGTGAATCCGATCCGATTTGTCTAAAACAGAATCGGTTTAGTGAACTGCTAATCAACTCAAAAGCTCGATGCTTCATAGCGTTTTAAAGTGGAACAACTACTCAACTGGAATAGGCAGGACAAACTAGAAAAGAGTTCATGATTGTTAGCAGTAAAGACGTTGGTTGGGAAATCATCCATCAGCAGGCTCATGGGCTATTAGCCTTTCAGATCGCCATGCACTGGCGACCCGAAATAAGGCCCATCAATTGGGTCGAAACGTTGGTGGCCATCACAGAACACGACGATGGACAGGATAGCTGGCAGGGCCGAAATCACCTCACGCAGGCAGGAGCTCCAATGGATTTTCAACTCCAGCATTACTCGGTGGCTCAGGCTCGTCGAATGGTGGAAATTGCCCTGGAAAAAAGCCGCTGGAATGCCCTGATGGTTTCCATGCACGCTTCCTTCCTCTATGAGCCAATGCGGGATAAAAAGAAAGAAATAGCTGGATTTCTGGATCAGCAACGTAACAACCAGCGAGATTGGCTGCGGGCCATGAAAGCGACCAAGCAGCAAGCTCAGTATGCCTATAACTTTCTACAGTGGTGCGATGCATTTTCCCTGATTTTATGCCAGGATCTTGTTCCATCAGCTGGCAGGCGAATAGAAATTAGTCTGGGGCCTGATGACATAGCCTATTTTCTTTCGGAACAGGCAAATGGCTCTTTACTGGTCGACCCCTGGCCATTTGATATACCATCCTTTGGGCTCGCGGTCGAAGCTTTCCAACTGAAACAACTAGCCTTTACCACGGATCAACAACTATATAATGCGATTCAACAGGCTTACATTCTCCGAAAGGCATGGACAATTAGTGCCCAGTCGGTTAAGCTGCGTGATTAAAAAGAAGTGAAGTTTAGCCGAAGGGACTTGGAATCAGTTAATCTAGATAGACAATCATACACTGACTCCCTACCCTTTATGGATGCCCAAACAACTGCCCCAGTTTCGACCCCTAAAAGCATTTTTGAACGCTTTGCTTCTTCGGTCACCAAAGCGACCGGCAGTTCGGCTGCTTTTCTGATTGCTTTTGCCTCCATATTGATTTGGGGCCTAACGGGCCCTTTGTTTCATTTCTCGGAAACCTGGCAGCTGGTGATCAATACAGGTACTACTATCATCACCTTTTTGATGGTGTTTCTCATTCAGAAAGCCCAGAACAAAGATTCGATGTCGGTTCAGCTCAAACTCAATGAGCTAATCGCAGCAACTAAGGGAGCCAGTAACCGATTGGTGTCGGTGGAAAATCTGAATGAGAATGAATTATGTATTTTACAAAAACACTACCAGACGATGGCCGAAATCACGCAGAAAGCCTCTGACATTCGAAAATCCCACTCGGTGGAGGAAGCCATCAAAGATGCGTCTGAGAAACTGGAGGATGAGCAGGAATTGGGTCACACGCTTTGAGCAATATATGCGAAATGACCGCTAACTAGTCCACTTAAAGGGGCTAGCGAAGTCCAAACTACATGAAGCGTTTACAATTGGCTCATTGTTCACTGATAGAATCTGTTTTGTATAGGGACCTAGGCATAAATAGGCACTGATGCAGCCAGGAATTAACTAGGTGCTAGTAAGTACGTTCTGCGGCCTGGTCAATGTTAAGCTGACCGAGCAGAACGGCGGCTACCATTTGGCGCATAACAGGTTTAGGCTGTTTCATGCGTAGTTTAACAAGTCTGTCCATAAATCGACTATTTATGGTCAACATTTCTGAGGACAAGTCAGTATTCGCCCGGAAAGTAAAAAATCAGTAGTCAGAAAGTAAGACCAAAAATAAATCATCTTTGCACTTTATGGAACTAACCGCTTCGGCGACCGTCCGCGGCTGCGGTCCGATTTTTGAAACTGCTTCGACGCCATGAATAAAGTGTTTGGCTACGCCCGGGTTTCAACCTTGGATCAAAACCTGGATACCCAACTCGACATCCTTCAACGGGCGGGCTGCCAGGAAATCTTCCACGACAAAATTACCGGCATGAGCACCAGTCGGCCCGCCCTGGATGAACTGCTGACCAAATTACGGGCTGGCGATACGGTTCTGGTAGCCTGTTTCTTTCGACTAGGTCGCAGTCGGGATCACTTAATCCGTTTACTGAGCGAGTTTGCCGCCAACGGTATTCACTTTAAAGCCCTGGATCTGGGCGTCGACAGCACCACGCCGGCCGGCCAACTGGTGCTACAAATTTTTGCGGCTTTGGCCGAATATGACCGACTTAGTCTGTTGGAAAAAACTCGGGCGGGCCAGTTGCTGGCAGCAGCCAAAGGCAAGCATATGGGTCGGCCCAGGGGCGTTAAGCCCGAGCCGTTGGCTAAGGTCAAAAAAGCACTGGAGCGGGGTTTGTCTGTCTCGGGGATTGTCAATCTAACCGGCATCAGTACCTCGAGTGTCAAACGCTATCGCCGGCTGCTGGAAGCTCAACAGGTTTAACAGTGAGAAAATAAATGGGATTGGTTACTAAGTGTCAACGTGGTAGAAAAGCGAGATAGTATTGTCATAGGAAACTCGACCGAGGCCGAAGTGCCGTCCATGCCCGAAAACACCATCCAGCGGGTAGTCGTTGATTACGTGTTACCCGCAGCACAGTTAGCTTCCCAACTAACCAGATTGGTGGAGCAGACCGTCAGTCAGTGAGGCAACACCGAGGAAACCGCATCGGCAGACCGCCAAAAAACAGCGTTAGAAATTCGGATGGCTGCCCAATAAAACGAAGTAGCGATGAATATTTTCTCATTTGGAACCCTGAGCCCCTACACATGCCCGGAATGCCACGGGGTGCTGACGATGCTCAACGAAGGGAAGCTGGCCCGCTTTCGTTGCCATACCCGCCCTGCTTATTCGGTCGATATGCTGCTGGCGGCCGTGACTGAAACCATTGATTCCAATCTCGACAACACGTTGCGTAGTGTGGACGAAGCCGTCATCCCACGCAATCACCTGGGCGACCACCACGCCGAAGCCAATCAGCCTAAACGAGCGGCTCTGTATTTTCAGAAAGCCCGGAACCGGTCCGATCAGGTCCGACCGGTGGTCTAAAACCACCAGACCCTGAGTCCGGATAGGCTCCTGCAGCAAGCCGAAGGAATAACCGATCCGTTGTCTCAGTAAGCCATAGCTATTTTCAACCTCCATTAACTGTAGCCGAATTCTACCCGTGAGTAAGAAGAAAGAAACCCGGAAAACGACCCATCAACCTCAATCAAAGCCAACCTTCATTGTGGGGATTGGGGCCTCTGCCGGCGGGGTCGAAGCCTTAACCCGGTTTTTTGGCCAGATATCCGCTCATTCGGGGCTGGCCTATGTGGTCATTCTGCACCTCTCCCCCGATTATGATAGCCAACTTGCGAAGATCCTCCAGGAAGTCGCTCCCATTTCCGTGACCCAGGTGACCAAAGCGGTACGTGTGGAAGCAAACCATGTCTACGTGATACCACCCGATAAACAACTGCACATGCAGGATGGGACGATTACGGTCCGCTCGTCGGCGCGCCCGGAAGAGCGCCGGGCGCCGGTCGATATTTTCCTGAGGACCCTGGCGGAGTCACATGGCCCCCTAGCGATTGCAGTCATTTTATCGGGCACGGGAGCCAACGGCTCGATGGGCCTTAAACGGGTCAAAGAAAAGGGCGGGGCCGTCTTTGTGCAAAACCCCCGCGAAGCGGCTTATAATGACATGCCGCGCCATGCCATCGCTACCGACCTGGTCGATGATATTTTGTCGGTGGCTCAGATTCCAGCCCGGATACTGACCTATGTCCAGAGTCTGGGTACGATCTCAATTGCCGAAGAAGCGCCCCAGCGCCCCGAAGATCAGCAGCAGGCCCTGCGGGAGGTGTTTACCCAACTGCGCCTGCGCACTGGTCACGACTTTTCCAATTATAAGCGGTCAACACTGCTGCGCCGGCTAGAACGCCGAATCAGTATTCACAGCCTACCTGGCTTGCCCGCTTATGCCGCTTTCCTGCGCGACCATTCCGCCGAAACGCAGGCCCTGCTAAAAGACCTGCTGATTTCGGTGACCAACTTTTTTCGCGATGAGCCAGCCTTTCAGTACTTGGAGCAGCAGGTACTGCCGGCACTGACGCGCCGAGGAAAAGAAACGCTACGCGTCTGGGTGACGGGCTGTGCCACAGGCGAAGAAGCATACTCACTGGCGATGCTGTGCGCTGAGCAGACGCTGGGGGTCTTTGATGCGCCCAAGGTGCAGATCTTTGCTACCGATATCGACGAGGATGCCATTGCCACCGCCCGCGAAGGGCTGTATACGATCAACGATGCAGCCGATGTCTCACCGGAGCGGTTGAGTCGCTTTTTTACCAAAGAAGGCGACGCGTATCGCGTTCGCCGGGAAATCCGCGAGATGATTCTGTTTGCCAACCAGAATGTTCTGAAAGACCCGCCCTTCTCCAAACTGGACCTGGTTACCTGTCGCAACCTGCTGATTTACCTCAACCCCGTTGCCCAGGAACGGGTGATGGAAACGTTTCACTTTTCGCTCAATCCAGGGGGGTATCTGCTGCTGGGCCTGTCGGAGACCATTGATGGCTCGGGCGACCTGTATGCAACCGTCAGCCGGGAGTACCACCTCTACCAAAGTCGACAGGTAGTTTCTCGATCCTATCCCATCCCGGAGAGCATTCCCCAGTTGCATCCGCTTCGGAAGCGGATGCCCGAACCGATTTCCGAGCTGGAGAATCGGTCGGTGGCCCGGCTGAGTTTTGGCGAGCTGCATCAGCAGATCCTGGAACAGTACGCTCCACCTTCCATCATTATCAATGGCGACTACGATATTCTTCATTTTACGCCCCTGGCCGGGCGGTATCTACACTTTTCCGGGGGCGAACTGTCCAAAAACCTCTTGAAACTCATTCGGCCTGAGTTGCGCCTGGAACTGCGGACGGCGCTTTACCAGGCCAGCCAGCAACAAACGAACGTGGAAGTGCCAAACCTTCGCATCCGCCTGGAGGAAACGACCGAGCCGGGGCGACGGAGCGACGGCCCGACCGAAACCCTAACCCTGCACATCCGGCCCGTGCTGGGCGAAGGAGACCCCGTCCACGACAATCCAGCCCGGGGCTTCATCTTGGTCCTGTTCGAATTAACCGGCGATAGGGCGAATGACGCCACTCCGGTACTGACCCAGGTTGAGCCCATGGCGCGTCAACTGGAAGATGAGCTGATCCGGGTGAAGACGCAGTTACGCTCGGCCACTGAACAGCATGAATTACAGGCCGAGGAGTTAAAAGCCTCTAACGAAGAGTTGCAGGCTATAAATGAAGAATTGCGCTCGGCGGCCGAAGAACTGGAAACCAGTAAAGAAGAACTCCAGTCAATCAATGAGGAGTTGACGACGGTGAACCAAGAACTGAAAGTGAAGGTGGAAGAGTCCACGCTGGTCAGCAATAATTTGCAGAACCTGATCAACTCCACTGACATCGCGACCTTGTTTCTGGACCGCAGCTTTCAGGTGAATCTGTTTACACCCGCTACGCGCCAGATTTTCAATTTAATTCCGTCCGACTTTGGTCGGCCCCTAACGGATATTACCAACCGACTATCGTATGCCCACTTGCAAGCCGATGCGGAGGCTGTTCTGAGCAGTCTGCAACCCATCGAACGGGAAGTGTCCACCACCGATGGCCGGGTGTTCATCATGCGGATACTTCCCTACCGAACGGCCGAAGACCGCATCAATGGCGTGGTGCTGACCTTTGTCGATATCACCGAACGCGTCCGCACCGAAGAAGCCCTGCGCGAATCGGAAGAAAAATACCGCACCCTGTTCAACTCGATTGACGAAGCCGTTACCACGCTCGAAATCATCTTCGACGAGAACGATAATGTTGTTGACTGGCGCATGCTCGAAACCAATCCAGCGACGACCAAGATGACTGGATGGACCAGCGAGACCGTCGGCAAGAAAGCCAGTGAATATATTCCCGGTAACATCGAAGCATTTTGGTTCGAGACTATTGAGCGCGTGGTGAAGACCGGCGAGCCAATTCGCGTTGAACATCCGGTTGCGGGACTTAATGATAACTGGTACGAGATGTATCTGGCGCGGGTCGGCGGAGCGGGCAGCCGCCAGATCGTCGTCGTTTACAATAACATCACCGAGCGTAAACGGGCCGAAGAACGGCAGGCTTTCCTGCTCAAGCTGAGTGATGCGTTACGATCTGTGTCTGACCCGGAGGCGATTCAAGCGACGTCCACGCAGACCACGATGGCGCATTTTGGCGCCGATCGGTGCTACTACGGCGAACTAGAAGACGATAGTGTTATCGTTCGCCGGGATGCCTCCCGGCCTGACCTGCCCTCCGTGGTCGGTACGTACCCATTGAGCAGTATGGACCTGTATAAGCTCGTGCTCGAAGCCGGAAAGCCTGTGGTGGTGCAGGACGTATATACGACGAACTCACTGGATGAGCCACTCCGTCAAACCTGTATTCAGCTCCAGATTAGTTCGTTTATTACTATTCCGCTGATGAAGGAAGGAAGGCCCGTTGGGATGCTAAGCATGACGCAACGAACCCCCAGAGCTTGGACAGACCTCGACATCGAGTTGGCGCAGGAAGTCGCCGAACGGATCTGGTCTGCCGTCGAACGCGCCCACGCCGAGCATGCGCTGCGCGAAACCGAGGCCCGATTGGCCAGTCTCCGGCCGCTGACCTTGCTGGGACAAACCGAAGAGTTAGCCCAGATCGGCAGTTGGGATTATGATCGGTCGACCGGTCAGTTTACCTGGTCGGATGGCATGTATCGGCTGTTCGGGCTGGAACTGGGCTATCCCGTTCAGCCTGACATCTATCTGGAGCGAGCCTTGCACGAGGACCTAAATAAGGCTCAACGGCTGGTAGCCTGTCTACACGAAGGGACGGGTAAGCTCGAAGTCGATCTGCGGATTCGGGTGGACGAAGCTGTCAAAACCCTGCGGATCAAAGCCGAAGTGATCGGTGAAGCGGATCAAGGCCGGGTGCTGGGGGTCGACCTAGACATTACCGAGCAATTAGCCGCCCAGCAGCAAATTCGGGACACGGCCGAGTATCTCCAGGCCGTGCTGGATTCGTCCCCGGCCGCCATTGGGCTCTTTAAAGCGGTGCCCGATGAGCAATACCCCCAGGACATCCTTGATTTTGAGTTGGTGGTGGGCAATAACAAATTAGCGCGCTTTTTCAACCAGCCCTTAGCGGAGTTGCTGGGCCAAACGACCAAACCCTTTGGGGCGATGCTATGGGAGGAGGAAACACTGGACAATCTGCGTCAGGTTTACCAGACCAGCGCGCTCCGCTACCATGAAAGACGGATGCCCGCCCCGCATCAGGATCGCTGGCTGGGCGTTACCGTCACGCACCAGGATGATGGGGTGGTACTGACGGGACTCGACATTACCGAGCTCAAACAGATTCAGGCTCAGCAGCAGCAATGGCTGGGTGAACTGGAAGCCTCCCGTAACAGCGTCGAGGCTTTAGCCGCCCTAAAAGAATCAGTAGCTCAGCGTACGGATCTACTAAGAACCTTTTCGCATGACCTGCGGGGCAACTTCGGCATTATTCAGGGGGGGTTAGGCTTGTTGGCGATGGCCATCACCGAAAGTGACCGGGCTAGAATGATGGACATGGTAGTCCGCAATGTCAAACAGGCAACGGGCCTATTAACGGATTTGTTGGAACTGGCCCGCCTGGAAAGCGGGCAGCAGCAACGAACCATTACCACCTTTGACATCAGTGTGCTGCTTGTGGAATTAGTGCAGAGCCTTCAGCCCGTGGCCCAGGAGAAACACCTAGTCTTGGGCACATCGGGATCCGATACGCTGCTGGTCGACAATGACCGCAAGCTGGTGTACCGATTAGCCCAGAACCTCATTATTAATGCTCTCAAATATACCAACCAGGGGCAAGTACTGGTTCATTGGGAAGCAGTCGGAGACGGATGGTGGTTTGAGGTGGTGGATACAGGGCCTGGGCTAGGGGCTGAACTAACCGCCGGTCTCAATCGGACCGAAGCGACGCCTTCCGCTCCGTCGACTGAACCTACGAAAGAGACACACTGGATCCAGTTGCCCGGTGAAGGCATCGGCCTGCGGATTGTGCGTCAACTGACCGGCTTGCTCGACGCGCAGCTTCATGTGATCAGCGAGCTGGGAGTGGGGAGCCGGTTTCGGATCCACTTTCCCCGGACCTACAGCGATTTATCCCCTACATCTTAACGAAGGTACCTCTTTAATTTTTCCCTACGACATGCTCTATTTGGTCGATGATGCTGCTGATTACCGGTTTTTAGTCCAGCAAGTATTTAGTTTATTTTTGCCTGCCTATGCCTTGCGCTTCTTCGTCGACGGCCAAGAACTACTGGCGTATGTGGAGCAGCAGGCTCCCCTCGTTCCTAAACTTGCAACGGGTTCAGTCGGGGCGGGACTGATCGTACCCGACCTGACGAGGCCCGGATTGATTGTGCTGGATATGGATATGCCGGGCTTGGGTGGTTTACAAACCCTGGAGCGCCTGAAACAATATCCGCTTTGGCAATCCATACCGGTGGTACTGATGAGTCATCGCATTGAGCCCGAATTACTCGAACGGGCTTATCAGTTAGGCGCTAATGCCTACTTGAGCAAACCAATGGAACTTGTTGAGCTGAAAGACACCCTGGAGCAACTCTGTCATCAATGGCTGGACGGGTAACTCAGCGGTTGCGCGGCTGATCATCCAGCCCCCAACTGCCTATTATATTATGTCCTCTTATGTGCCATTACTAAAATTAGTTAGAAGTGACTTACCCACACAGCCAGTCAATTCCAGTTCATCAATTTGGGCGGTAGCGAGTTACGAGAGCAAACTAACTTTCTGAAATCATGACAGGCCACACGATTACCAGAAAATCCCTTAAACTTCTTATCATTGAGGATAATGACGATCAATGGATTATCATGCAGGAGGCCTTCAATCTGCGTTTTCGGGAGGCAACGCTTCAGCGCACAGCCACCCTTGAGCAAACGTTAGGCTTCTTAGCGCAATGGCGCACTCAGGAAGGGGAACTACCCCATCTTATTTTGCTGGATCTTTTTCTGCCGACGGAGGCTGCTGGCTGGCAGCTACTCAAACAAGTAAAAGAACTGTCTCCAGCCTTGCGTCGCATTCCCGTTGTGATGTTTACGAACTCGTCAGCGGTGGCCAACATCGAAGAAGCATATCAACTCGGCGTTTCGTCCTACCTGACAAAACCAATTGAGTTGGCGGACTGGCTGACTTGTATTACTCAGTTGCGTGTGTATTGGTGGGAAACCGTAACGCTCCCCCCTGTCCGACATGAATTTTGAGTCATCATGAACGCTCATTTACTTAGTGCCAACTATAAACCTCACGGTCCGCCATTGCGGTTTGAAACCGTAAATTTTCGCCCATTTGGAAGAAATACTCCCAAAGGCATCCGGGTGAATGGGATAGCTCCAAGGCCTATCTGGACACCTTTGCAAGTAAGTGGTGTAGCTACTAAGGAAAAATCAAATTCCGTTCGATAGGCCGGTTTTTCAGGGCCATTTGCCAAGCTGGAATGGTCGTCTCAGCCGCTTTCATCAACGTACTTAACGACCAACCGATCACTTTTCGATTAAGCAGATCCATAATGATGGTTAGATAAAGCCAGCCTTCAGCAGTGGCAATGTACGTCAGATCAGAAACCCATGCTTGCCCCGACTTTTTAGGATTGAACTGGCGGTTTAAAAGGTTTTCGGCCACTGGGTATGTGTGCTTGGAATCAGTGATGGTAACTACATATTTCTTCTGAATGACACTTTTTAGATTGGCCTGCTTCATCAATCTGGCTACTCGGGGGCGGGATACGGTTACGCCTTGTGCCCTGAGGTCCTGCGTGATTTTTGGACTACCATAACGCTTTTCACTAGCTGTAAATGAATCACTTATCATTGCCAGAATAGTATCATTCTCTGTTGTTCTTTTGGTGGGCCGTTGGGCTAACCAAAAATAATAGTTACTGCGGCTTACTTGTAGTACTTTACACATCGTCTCAACAGAAACTGGGCTTGGTGAGCCTTTATAAATCCAAAAATTTCCTGTCGCTCCTGGAGAAGATGCCAACCGCCTTTTTCTGTACAACTGATTTCTACCCTACTGACAACGAGTGCTTTACGAATAGCCTTGCTAATTCCTCTTTCGTCAGTTGAAGAGCGTGAAGCTTCTTATCCAGATGCTTCAGTTTCATCGTCCGCTGCTTTTCTTGGTTCATTTCCACTCGCTCCTTATGATAAGCTTCGACTTTCGTGATCATGTTCCAGATAATAACCGCCAGTTTACGGGCAGTAGCAATAATGGCGGCAACCCGCCCTTTCTTAAAAGCGATCCGCTTAAAGAAAGGGGTTAGCTCATGATCTTTCTGGTTCCCAATAGAATTGGCCGCATGTCGCAACGCTTTGGCGATATAACTGCGACCTGAAGGCCTACGGTTACTAATGACTTTGCCGCCACTAACCTTATTATTGGGGACCAGGCCCAGCCAGCAGGCAAAACTTTTGGCATTCGGAAATTTATGGATGTCATGCCCCAGACTAGTCAACAAGCAAAGCACCGTGTTATAACTGATGCCCGATACGGCAAATAAATCGGTTTGGAAGTATTGGTAAGCCAGATGTGATAGATTAAAACTGGGTGCATGTTTATCGGCTCGCTTGCGGTGGGCTTTCAATTGCTTCTTTTCATCCACCGTTATCTCAACGGGTGGGGCGTACTTGATCAGAAACATTCCAATGATCTGGTCACATTCTTTGATCTTACCTTCGTAAAGTCGATAAAAATCTAAAGAAGCCTGTAGCTCGAAGAGCAACTCCTCCCGCCACCAGCCTTGTAGGGCATTGGCAATCTCCTGACGTAATTTTTTAACCCGGTCACTGACCAGCAACACTAACTGGTCGGCTTCGCGGTGGCCAGCCAAAATAGCCTCAATGACAGCCATACCGGATTGACCGGTGATATCATTGAGCACTACATCCAGTCGGATATTCATCAGCCGTAGTGCCTTTTGCATCTTATTCGAGTAACGAGCCGACTGCTGAACCAGATGCAGCCGATGATAATAGTAAGTACATAGCTGTTGAAAGGTATCACTCAGCAACAAACTTCCCGATAATAAGCCAAGCGAGTGCAGCTTCTGAATCCAGATGCAAGCAATCACATCCGTCTTACGTCCCTTTACATTTTTAGTTTGGTTACCACCTACTAGCAGCACCTCAAAACCTGCCTGCTGAAGGGCATTAAACAGCGTTTGCCAATAACTGCCGGTACTTTCCATCGCAATGGTCGTAATGTTATGCAAGTGCAAATGGTCAATGAGTTGCTGATGGTCTTTGGTATAGACGCCAAATTCTCGAACGTTGTCTTTGTTCTGATCGATGGCCACTAGATGACTCCGTGAGCCCACATCGATGCCAGCGGCACGGGGATGAATGATCTTAAACGAGGCTTGGTTGCTTTCCATTGGACATTGACGGTTAATGACTTCAGGGAGCGCACCGAGAGAGTAAGAGTTTTCTGTACGGGATTCGCCGAAGCGATCACCAATGCATTCGTCAAATGCTTTCCAAGAAGGAAAGGCATCATGCGCTCCAGCCCAGATTTTAGGAAGGACTCCGTTAGATACCAGTAAAAGCGGGAGGCTTGGTTCAGGAAGTCGACCAAAGGTAGGGTTTCTTGCCGGAACTTAAGTTGTAAAGGTCATTCAACAGCGTACGCGCTGTATACTGATTTTAGTATCTCGCGTTCTAATTCAGCCTGCTTAAGGTCCTTTTTTAGACGTAAGATTTCTTGCTGCTCTTGGCTCACTTGAGCCCGGCTAACGGTTGGGGTGCCTTGAGCAACTCCTCGTTCTCGGCGCCATCGGGTTAGAATTTGTGGGGTTATGCCCAATTCTTGCGCGGTCACTTTTAGAGAGACTTTGGCATCCACCAACTCCACCGCCATTCGTTTAAATTCGTCGTCGTACTGCCTCCTAGTTTTCATAGTTCACTAAGTTAGATCATGCTTAACTTAATGTCCAGTTAAAGGGAGCAGGTCCAGTGAGAGCTAAGTCATGCTTAATGTTATATCAGATTAGGTCTTGACTGATAATTTTGACGCTATTACTGGCTTAAAAGCAATTACTTATACTGCTAAATGTCTAAAGTCCTTAAAACGGATTTTTTCTAAGTGTTATCTTTGTTATATCTTCTCAACGGGTTTCTTATTAAAGCCCATTTTTAATGGAGATAATGCATGAAACTGAGAGGCTGTCTAAATTTGTTAAAAACAATCTCAGTTTTACCCCCAATCCCCTGGCTTAGTTCATCGTGGAAATAAGCCCTCTTCAAAGGTTGGGGATAGGTTAATCAAACTAAAAACCTGATTTTTAGACAGCCTCTTACCAATCAAGATTATTAAACTGACGCCCTTTAGTTATGAGTTCAGCTATATAGATCACCCGAATCTGCCATTAATTATAATCTACTCGATTCAACAATACCTATTGGTCAACAAATAAGCACCCGAATGAATGTATTAATTGCAACTTACCTAGTATCATCATCACCTTCAGGTGTGGTTACCTCTTATCAAACATTAGCCAATGATCTGACAGAGGCTGGTATGGGTGTACAGATTGTAGATTCGTCGCATACACCTGTTATCTGGCGTAAAGGTCTAGGCCTGTTGAAACGTATAGTTCAACCATTGGGAGGGGCTTTCCGGGCTATCTATGAAGAGTTTGCCTATTTCACAGGTATATATCTATCAACGCGTAAATTTCGCCACTCCAACTTTGATCTTATCCATGCTCAGGATGCCCGTTCGGGAGTGGCTGCCTGGCTGGCTCTTGACAGACAAGTGCCAGTAATTCTTAGTTGCCATTTCAACGATGATCCCGTAACGGAATTAGTCCTTCGGTTTTCACTAAAATCCTGGGCCACAGCTCGTCTTACAAGCTGGTATAAATATCTATTATCAAACATAAAAAACTATGTATTCAGCTCAGAGTACGCTTATACAAAATCGAAACATCACTTACCAGCTACTATTAACAAGCTAATTCTCTACAATGCGGTTAACCTAAAAGCCACTGCTTCCCAATTGACTAGACTCCCATCCGACCAGTTTCGGATTAGCAATGTGGGCTACATCGACGAACGAAAAAATCAGAAATTACTGCTTCAGATTGGACACGAACTTTGTAAGAGAGGTATTTCCAATTTTACGATCTGGCTCATCGGCGATGGACCGAAGCGTACCGAGTATGAGCAATTAGCTGCATCGCTGGGCCTTTCGAAACAGGTGCATTTTTATGGGCAGTACCCAGCTCCCTGGCAGTTAGTAGCACAATCCGATCTATATGTCCATACATCACTAAACGACAATTGTCCGTATTCTATCATTGAAGCGTTAGCCGTAAAAACACCAGTTCTGGCACTTCCTGTTGGCGGGATTCCAGAAATGTTGCCTGATGCTTTTGGGCTATTACGCGGTACTGATGTTGGTACGCTAACAGATGAGGTAATTTACTATTTCAACTCAGAAAATCGCGCCCAGTTGACAGAAGAGCAATCCATTTTTGGCAACCAAAGATTCAATCATCGGGTTAATCTGAAGAAATTGTTTGCTTTTTATGAGCAAACCACTGGAAAACCTGCCTCCTCAATCATTCACTCCAGCCACGCAATGGGATGATCTAACTTTATTGGCTTACGATTCTTGGCACTTGTTGAGGGGTACAGGAACGATTTGTTAAGCCTTTTCCTCGATTTAATAGATTTTCTAAAATCAGCTGATTTAGGCCCAATGGCAATATAAGAACTCTTCCCAGTTAGATTCTAGCGAGCACTCTAGAACCTAACTGGGAAGAGTATTTGTGGTGTTATCCTTTCACAAATCAAGTCGTCCCAAGATGGGGCGACTTGACCTAAATCACCTTTATTGCATACACTTATTTCCTCGATTTTTAAACTGATAAGTAATAAAACGTATACTCTAGCCAGAATTCACCCATAGAGAGTTGACTTTATAACAACTTGGGTTTGTTTACCGGTCGTAATCCTTGTTCTGAGGATCGATGTTTATCCAGCCTGAGGTCCAGTTGTCAGAGCCAAACGCGCCCCGGTAGGCTACTTGGGTGAAGAATGAATTGGTTAATTTTCCACCTGTTGTTCCAGATCCCAATAATGGGGAAAGAACTTGGGGTAAGAAATTAGGAGCAGTTAGACTGAAATTAGCCCCATTTAGCAATAGCGATGCCATGTCTGATGTCTGAACAATCTGGTTACTTCGTCCAGCTACCGTGAAATAAGCTGTAGCCTGGTCGGCAGAAATTCCACCCACCCCTACCACAGGCGTTAATACGTTAGCCACTACAACTCCTTTTAAATCAATGGTGCCGCTCGTCAGGCCTGCCCCGGAACCATCCAGCGTTAATCCAACCGGGTATCCATACACTATGGAGTTGTAAATACTAATGGCACTGTTTCTGCGCAGATATATACCTGATTGGTAGCCCCCCGTTCCTTTTGCTGTATTATTCGCTGTAGGTGTCGTGTTAAACGCGAAATTACTCACGTTAGCAAAAACAGGTGCGTTTTGGGTCAGCCCATTAACTAGCACAACAGCGGTAACATCAGCGGTTTCTGTTGGTGTGAAATTTTCTACCTCAAACCCGTTTGACCCAGACTGGTCGGCCACATCTGGATCACGAAGTGCGACGCCAAACTGTACATTGCCTACATAACCCCAGTCAACACTCCAGTCGTCATCGAAACTGCGGTAAGAAAACAGATTTTTCAGATTTGCCGAACCTCCAAACCACGAAAAGCCATCGCTGCCACTGTATGAGACCTGAATATGGTCGATAACGGTACCTGATCCAACTCCATATAAAGACAACCCACTAAGTCTGGTTACGGGCGTAGTTGGCTGTACGGCACCTGCATATTCGATCCGAACGTATTGCAGGGTACCGGAGTTATCCAACGGCTCACCATAGGTTTCAACTGTTCCTCGAATACCATTTGGATAAAGCGTTGTGCCAAGCTGGTTAACAGGGGCTTTACCAATCAGGACAAGGCCACCCCAATCACCGTAATTGCGTTGGCCAACAGCCTTGGCTGAGGTAAATACAATGGGCTGTGTCGCTGTTCCCTGGGCTATTAGTTTACCCCTCTTTTCAATGATTAGGGCTCCTGCATGATTAGTACTGGTAGGGTCTCGTTCTGGGCCAGCTCCTTTAATAATTGTTCCTGCCTCAATGGTCAGCGTATAGTTAGCCGGAATGTATACCAAACCTCGTAGTAAATAAATAGTGTCCTTTTTCCAGTTCAAATTAGCAAAGGTGGTTCCCGATACTTCTTTCACCGGTTTAACAGCAGGCAAAGAAACCGTAAATGTACCCGGAGCCTGCGCCGTTTGTCCACCGGCAGTTACCGAGACAGGGCCGCTTGTCGCGCCAGCAGGTACTACAACGACAAGGCGCGTATCAGTAGCCGAAACTACAGTAGCTGTTACACCACCAATAGTAATCGTATTACTACCAGGATCTGTGCTGAAGTTCGTTCCGGTAATGGCAATAGTGCTTCCAACCGGAGCCGTGGCCGGATCGACACTAGCTATCGTTGTCTTGGGGGTGGGCTTTATAACTGGTGTAGGCTCATCCGGATTTTTTTTACAGGCGACAATAACCGCTGCCAGGCCCGACAGCAGGAGCAGCATGGTAAGTAAGTGTTTTACAGTTTTCATACGTTAGTCAATCGTTAACGGTTATTGATATATTAGTACGATCATAAAGAGCTATGTATTTATCGGCCACTCGTTGCATTTGGAATCGTGTTTTTATAATCTGAGCGGCTCTTGTCGATAATTTCTCATAGACTATTGGGTCAGATAAGAGTTTATCCGCGGCTTTGATAATTGCCTCAACATTTGTTACATCGACCAGTATACCGCCATCTTCGACTACCCAGGGTACAGCCCCACTATTTTTTCCGGCTACAACCGGAACTCCATAACTCATTGCTTCGGCCAATACCATCCCGAATGATTCTTCGAGAGATGCATGGAGCAGGAGTGTACTTTGGCCTACTTTCTCCAGTACTCTGGCCTGATGGGTATGTCCAAAAAGCACAACGTTTTGAATCTGATGCTCCCGGCAAAAAGCGGCTGCCTGCGCTTCTGGGTCAAAGGCCGTTCCAAATGCCCATAGTACTGCTTTGGGATGTAATTTCTGAATACCCTTAAAGGCTAGTAGCGCCGTTTTACAGTTCTTGCGCTCATCCCAGCCATTGACGACTATGCTGATAATGGGCACATTAGGTATTGCTGACCCCAGCTGTTTCGATGGTATAATCACTGGATTAGGCACAACGGTTACGGGTAATTTCACCCATTTCTGTACAGACTCAGCCATATAGGGTGAGACTGCCGTAAACCAATGTCCTTTTCGAAAAACATAGCGCGCCAAAAGCAGCATGAAGTAACGTTCCAGCGTTGGCACATACTTATAAATGATCTGTGCATTATCATGTACCGTAATGAGTGCGTCGGGCGTATAGGTGAGTGCAGCTAAGGCAAATTCATACGTCCAGTGTGCATGCACAACGTCGGGCTTATATTGTCGCAGCACGGTCAGAATTCGGCTGCGCTCATATCGATAAAAATCGGTGGTACGACCCAATCGCCAACCGTTGGGTCGGAAAGTATGTTTACGACTAGGTATAACGACATACGTTAACAGACCTTCTTCATATACAAACGGCGGATCATTATCGTCCATCTCAGCATCGGTCGTAATGGCCAGCACTTTATAGCCACGGGCCAGATACTCATGAATGAGATTGCTGATCAACGGAGCCCACCCCTGACCTTTAGGATAGGAATCCAGCTGCTGTCTAGCCGATTCCGAAAGTAGGTCATTGGTGGCAATGGCACCTAAAACACCAATGTACATGGCTGAAGTTAGTTTAAAAGAGGAAGGTCAATTTGTGATCTGACTAACAACAAGGGCTAAACTAAGTCCTGGATTAGTGATTGATTGATAGTAGGTCTTGATAATATGATTAACCTTTAATTCCCAATTCTGCTGTTGAGAAAACCGGAAAGCATTTACCCCCATAATGGTGCGTTTGTCTGCATTATGATACATCCATTCAATTGCTTTCGCCAGATCGTTGGCTACCATTTCGGGTTCTGTAACGGGCACACGTATACCCGTCGATGAGTCGACAAGCTCAGCCTGTCCGTGCAAATCGAGAGTAACTACAGGTAGTGAGTAGGCCATGGCCTCCATTAACTGGGCAGGACCAGTATCCCGTAGGCTAGTAAACAGAAAGACGTCGGCTTTTCGGTAATATTCTTTCACCTGTTCATAGTTGACTTTACCCACCCAGGTGACCCGATCCGCTAAATTGTAGGTAGAAATGTATTCGGATACGTATTCTCCCATCTCACCATCGCCCACAACAGTCAAGTGAACAGGCACTTGCGGATTTACTTTGCTCAACCCGTGTAGCGACAGTTCAAGTGCTTTACGAGGCATTAGGCGACCAACCCAAACGAGTTGCAAGGTTTTATCATGGGGTCGATAAATAGGTTCAGAAGGAATGAATGACCGTCCAACCCCGCCAAACTCTTTCACAACGTTCTTCTCTCTACCCAACGCTTGAACCATCTTGCGGGTATCCTCATTCCAGACCAACACATAGGTTGCAAAGTGCACTGACTTGTAGCATCCGGGATTAAAGCGGAGCATAAGATTGCTCACCCAAGTCCGCATTTGCTCCTTCCTCCAATAGCCTTTAAAATAATGACGCATTGACTTGGGTGCTATTTGACCACCACCTACTGGTCCATAGATGAATGGAAGTTTTAGCTTATATAAAAAGCTGCCCAACTGAAGGCTAGTATAGCTCACATGATGTATTAAGTCGAATTGATACGTTTTGGAAAGTTCTAAGGCAACCTTCAATGTGGCCCATTGCCAGTATATATAATGAAAATACAATCCGAGCAGTCCCCAAGAGTATGCCTTATCAATCCAGAGAGGTACAGTAACGTAAACAATTGTCAGGTTTGGATGCGGGGACTGCTGTAGTTTTCGCTCGATTTCGGTTTTCCCAATATCACGGGTCAGACACCAGACTTGATAGCCCTGCTGGCTGACCAGTGATGAATAATACCACCCGTTTCCTTCTTCCGATCCTCGATCCGGAATGCAGGCATAAGCAGAGATTAATACTTTTTTCATAACGATAGAGAAGATAGATTATCGGTTTTACAGAGGATAAATTACATAAGCTATTAGTCGTATTGATAGTATTAGATTAGCCCATGGCTTTATAAGAATAATGTAGTAGATCGTTTTGATCTGATTCCAAGGGCAATATTCCTATTAGCGTATTGATACGGTCACATTCTCTCCTAGTAGAGGAGAATAGAGCTCATCAATGAATCGACGGATTTTAGTTTCCCAAATCTGAGATTGGGAAAAAGCATAACCCGCCTGGCCCATTTTTAGGCGCTCGTCAGGATGGGTATACATCCATTCAATAGCCTGTGCCAGATCTGATACAACCTGATTTTCATTTGTTACCGACACACGCAGGCCTGTTTCATCACTCACCAATTCGGCTTGTCCGTGCAAATTCAGTGTGACAATAGGCAGCGAGTAAGCCATTGCCTCTAGCAACTGGTGCGGACAGGAATCGCGTAGGCTTGTAAAAAAGAATACATCCGAGTGCTCATAGTAATCCTTCACTTCCTGATAGGACACATGTCCAACCCAGTGTATCCGATTCTGAACGCCATAGCGCTGGATGTACTCGGGCACCTGATCAACCATTTCGCCTTTTCCACCTACAATAGTGAGCATAATGGGTATTGTTGGATCAACTTGTCCCAGCGCCTGAATGGTTAATTCAAGTGCTTTACGCGGGAGCAGTCGGCCTGTCCATAGCAGTTTTAGGGTGTTGCCAGGGTACCGTTCAATGGGTCTTGGCGGTAAAAATGAAGGACTTAGACCCGCGTCCCAAATTCGATCGATGGGTAGACTGGGACGTAGTTTTCGGGCTAGTTTGTAGGTATCTGCATTCGTTACCACCAGCCGATCAGCGGTTGCCACCGATCTATAGAAACCAGGATTGATATACTGCAAAAACGTACTGACCCAGTCGCGCATCCACTCCCGTGACCAATAAGCACCGAAATAACGCTTAAACGCTTTAGGTGCGTGCTGCCCGCCACCCACAGGTCCGAACACAAAAGGCTTACGGAGCTTATACATAAAACTACCTAGTTGAATGCTGCCGTAGGTAACGTGATGAACCAGATCGAAGTTGTGGATTTTATTTAATCGCCGGGCTACTTTCAGGGCGCTCCACTGCCAGTAGATGTAGTGAAAATACATGCCGATCAGGTTAGAGTGACAAAATTTGTCGACCCAGTCGGGCACAATCACATAATGAAACGTCAGATTCGGATACTGCCCACTAGTCAGGATTGCCTCAATAGATGATTTGCCATCTTTTTTGGTCAGACAATGTACCTCCAGACCATTCATGCTTAGTGTGGTTGCATACGTCCAGCCTGTCCCTTCTTCGGAGCCATGATTGGGCAAGCAGGCATAAGCAGAAAGTAGTACTTTTTTCATGGCATTATAGTGGTTTCATTAGCCGAACCTTACGTAATAGAAAACCAGCGCAAATCCGGCCAACATCGCAGCAGAAATAAATGAATTTGGTTTTTGAATGGACAATGGCAAAATTGTAGCGCACCTTCAGGTTGGTTGGCGATTTGATGGACGTAAAGCCTTTAATAAATTCTCTCAGAGTTATCTTGCGCTCCACCTGAATCCCGGTTGCCTCTGTATATTCGTAGACCAGACTGGGTACGTTGACAATCAGCCGATAACCCGCTTTACGTGCCCGAACAGAGAATTCGATATCGGACATATAGTGGACAAACCGTTTCGAATCATACAAACCAATATGATCGAAAGTATCCAATGGAATCAGCGTACCTCGACCCGGTAGTGACTCTGACTCTACGTACGTTTTCTGACGAACCAACTCCTGGTAACTGTAATTGTAATCCTCTGCCAGGTGACGACCACCTGCCGTGTACAATTCAAAGGAGGAACCGGCATATTCAAGTTTTTCGGGATTTTCACTATTTACGCTGACCGACCCAACCAGGCACGGCTTGTGCTCTCGGTAGGCCTCAATCATTGTTTGCAGATAATCTGGCCCGACGCGGGTATCGTCGTTTAGCGTCAGAATAAAGTTTCCAGCCCGTTTATCCTGATGTTTTTGTGCGTAACGAATTCCCCAGTTTGTCGCCTCTGTCCACCACAGATTGCCGTCGCCACGTAGTACCACTACGTCCGGAAATTCCTGGTTAATCATAATGTCAGTTCCATCGGTCGATCCATCGTCAACCACAATGATCTGGAAATTGCGATAGGTCTGGGTAGCCAGACAACCCAGACACTGACGGGTATATTCTCGGCGATTATGAACGGGTATTATTATACTAATCATATGCTAATTGAGCTTTTAGGCAAACCGGCTGGGCGTGTTGAAAGGCCCGGTTGTGCAGTTTGGAGTGGATACGATACTGAAGCAGGAAGAACCGGGGACTTAAGGGCATAGTACATTCCAACGCCAACAAAACCCCAGAAGAAGACGGGTAACTGGTACGAAACAGCGTAAATCAGCCCGCTGACGATGAAGCCGAACAGAACAGCCTGTTCGACCGAGAGGGTCTGATTACGGCGGTACATAACCGTCAGTGTACCTAGTATGATTAGTAGGTTAATCGCCAGTCCAACTGCACCGTAGTTGTACAGCATGTCGATATACTGCGAGTGGATGATGGTTCCTTTCTCCGGGAAATCTTCATTTTCCATAATCTCGCCATTGTCGTAGCCTTCATAGCGCCAGCCTAACATAGGTTTATCCGGAATTAGACCCAGATAATATTCAGATTGCTCTAGACGCCAGCTACCAGTGTTATCTTCTTTCGGGTCGAGAATGCCCCCGATATTTTCCAGGAATGCATCGACTTTATTGCCTGGTAGCATGCCCATAAGTGGAGCAAGCAGAAGTAGTAATACTGTAAACGTGGCAACTGTACGACCCATTGGTAGCTTACCCGTCGATAGTTTCCCGACTAGTGACAGGCCTATTACCACGGCAATACCAATGATTGCAGACGAAATAACAGATCGGTGTAATAAAAACACGATGAAGCCGAATGTGAGCAGTGCCTTAAATAGATCGACAATTCGACGATCTTTCAGATAGATCATCAAGTAATACAGGCAGGGAATGACCAGATACAAGGCTTCGTTCGAGGTGACGGTCCGGCTTTCGGAGGTGAGGTTATAGCTAAAAATCTGGCCCAGGAATAACTGATTGATTACATAAAAGGCAAAAATTAGATATATGGCATACTGTATTTTTAGCTCACCAGCCTGAGTAGCTATTGCATAGCCCATTAAGGCTAAGCCGCAGTATGCAAAGCGTTTAATGACAAAGTAGGAGTAAACGTATTGTCCATATTCGTACTTGGATTCGAGAACAAGGCCAATAACTCCCAGAAATAAGAACCAGGCTATCCACTTATAGAGGGGAGGAAGCCGAGGGTAAAAAATGACTAGCGAACCAATGCCTATCAGGGCGGTACCACTGACTGCCTTATCGAGAATCGGGTTCAGCACATTACCCCCGTAGATAAGAGCGCTCACCCCGAACAGTAAGACAAAGAGCATGATTCGATACAACCAGGTTATCATAAAGCAGGATTATTTATGCATGAATCGGTAAAGCCGAAGGGTAAAAATTGTCTCAGGTCGTTTGCGAAAATTATTTAGCAGACTGTCGAGTGAGGCTTCGGCAAACAACAGGAAGTTGTACACCCTATTTTTTCGAACTGAGACCAACTGATTGAACGTAGTCCGAATTGACCAGAATAGGAACATGATAAAACCATAGGTATTACCATGGGCATTCTGAAAAACCCGGCGCTCATTGCGAATCCGGTAATAGTTTTTCCAGGCTCCCGGCCAGGGAATCCCATCCCGGTCGACGCTGGGTGGATGGTAAAATATTGATTTAGGTATGGTTACTACCGGGAATCCCATTTTCTTAGCCCGAGACATGTATTCTACTTCATCGCCCCAGATAAATAGATTTTTGTCCGGTATGCCTATAGCCTCAACTACTTCTGAACTGATCAGTGTGCCGTTAAACAAGGCTGCAATTCCAAAGAGTATATCAAAGGATGCCATATCGGTGGCATTTCGAAAAGCTTTATTGGGCAGATCGACGAAGAAAGCTAGTTCATCGGTACACTGACTGTTCAGCGATATACTGTTTTTAATACAGGGGCCTATATTGGGCGAAAGGAGTAGATTTTCAAGCGCATTGGGTGTTGCCAGGCAGTCGTCGTCCATACACCAGATTTCGTCGTACTTATCTTGATAAGCTCGCTCTATACCGGTAGCAAAACCGCCTGCTCCGCCCAGATTTGGTTGGGTCAGTATCGTTAAATCCGATTGATTGCTGAGCCAGTCACCTGTACCGTCTGTGCTTCCATTATTGACTACATAGATCGTGTCGAGCTGTCGAGTTTGCAATTGCAAACTCGACAGGCATTTCTTCAGATCATTGAGTCGATTGTACGTCACAACAACAGCGGCTATACGTTTCATAATTACTGTTTAAACAGCACTGCCAACCGTCCTTTGCTGAAGGCGATAGCATCCTGTAAATACGCGAGTTTGACTACCTGAATCCCTTTGTATCGGAGGTAGGCATAAAAGGAAAAGGTAACAAAGGCTTCTGTCGTAACCCAGGAAGTAGCTACGCCAGCAGGCCCAAATCGCTGAATCAGCAAGGCGTTAAGCGTTAAGCTTAGAATTGAGCCAACAGCCGAGATGCGAAAAAAGGCTTTGTCCATACGCAGACTAAGCATGGTATGAACGCCGAATAAATTATTGAGCCCCAGTGTAATAGGCAAAAGCGAGACAATACGCAACACAATAACAGCATCGTCGAATTTTGCCCCATAAAACAGCGAGATAAAAATTGGAGCGATAAGCCATAGCCCAGCAGATATAAGCATCATCAGGACCGTTACAGGAAAAAAGATAGTCCGAACAACAGTCAGGCCTTTCTCTTCACTCTCCCCAAAGGCGCTGGCAACAATCGGGAAAAAGGCCTGATTGAGTGCTAGCGAAACGAAGGCCTGCATAATACCTACTATGCGGGTTCCTGCCGAGAAAATGCCAACATGATAGGGCGTACTGAAAATGCCCAACAGAAAGACATTCGAGCCGGCATAAATCGTCGCTACGACAGATGTGAAGAATAGTGTACTATCATTACGAAACCGCGTCAACATGTTAGCCAGGTTTGGCCAGGCAAACGTGATATTGAATCGGCGAATCGCGACAAAAAAGGCAATAAAGCTAAGAGCTACCTGCGACAGACTCAATGAAAGATTCTGGTAGATGTAATCGTTCGGTTGCCGGATAAAGACAAACACCGTTAGCATCACCAGCACTTTGGTAATCATGTTAAATACGGCTACGCGTCCCAGGTTTTCCATGGCCTGATAGAGCCAGACCGGAAAAAATACGATACCAATACAACCAATATATGTACAGACGTGTAGCCAGAGATGCTCTCGAAAACCGGGAGCAAAGGAGGAAATAAATCCAAAAATAATTGTTGAAAGAACCCAGAGCAGCGCTTTACCAACTACTACTTCGCTGAAAACCCGATTCGTTACTTCCTGATTGGTTCGATTAGCAGCAATCGTACGTACGGCTGCCAGATCGAAACCGTAGTTGATAAGCAGTGTAAAATAGGCAACGAATGCCTGCGAAAAATTCAGTAATCCTAATCGCTCTGGCCCAATAATGCGCACTACGTAAGGAACCGTGAGTAGCGGTAACAGCATGTTGGCCACATGTATGCTGAACAACGAGGCCACATTGACAGCGAACCGCTTGAGAACCGGTTTCGATAAGGCCGACTGCTTTTGTTCAACCGGAGGTACAGAATTCGCTTCGCCAGAAGAAACAAGCTCTTCGGACGGTTCAGCGAATTGAACATCGGTTACAACAGCGGCTTCTTTTCTACTCAGCATGATTCAATTGTTCTGGATGCGCAAATGGTGCAATTGGTATCATTACGAAAACTCCCATCTCCGCGCTACGAATAAGACGTTTTTGGAGAAAAAGCTTCTTTAATGTTGAATAAAATAAATAGCGGTATGACTTTCAGATAGCGCTTATACAAGCGTTTAGGCTCCATAGTAAGCCGAAAAAGCCATTCCAGAGAGGCTTTCTGCATCCAGCCTGGAGCTTGCCGAACTCGATCGGTATGAAAGTCAAAAGCGGCTCCAACTGTAACAATGAAGTTAACGTTAGTGAACTGAGCCAGTCGCTGGGCAAAGTATTCCTGTTTGGGCGAGCTTATACCGATCCAGACAATATTAGCGCCCGATTGGTTGATGGTTTCGGCCAATGCCCGGAATTCATGGTCCTCCATTTCCCGAAATGGAGGGCAGTAGGTACCAGCCACCTGAAGGTTACCGAACTTTTTGCCAACAGCTGCTTTCAGCTCGTCGGCTACACCTTCCTTACCACCACAGAGGAAATGTTTGATAGATGTGCTGGCACTATTCTCAAACACATCCCGGAACAAATCAGGGCCATAACAACGGGTCATCTGTTTCGCTCCGTTTAACTTCCCAATCCAAACACTGGGCATACCATCGGGTAGATTCCAGTAAAACGAATTCAAGACTGCTTTAAAGGCTGGTTTTCTATAGGCGGTCACTAACCCATGGGCATCCGTTGCACTGACACAGCGGTTTTGCCGAGGTGCCGCCAGGTCACATTGCCGGATTATCTCCTGAACGGCTGAACTCAATCCAGCATCGTATAGGTTGATTTGTAGAACACGTGCCATTTGCTAGAGAAATATTGGAATAAATAGTTGACTACCAGGCATTTCTGTTTCCGTATATGGCGGATTTAATTGTCCACCAGCAAATTTTTGCATCTAGACGGGCCGACTGCCGACGGATGTATAAATGATCGTACCGTACCCGTTGTATCATCTTGTATAATTCGTCCGTTTCACCCCGCGCTCCTCTTGCCTGAGCTAATCCGGTAATACCTGGTCGAACCGCATAGCGTTCTTTATAACCGGGTAGTGTATGCCAATGCTGGGCGTCGAGCGGTATTGGGTGTGGCCGAGGACCAACAATGCTCATATGCCCAGCCAGTACATTCAGGAACTGTGGCATTTCGTCGAGATTCGTTCTTCGTAGAAACTTCCCAATGCGAGTTATTCGCTGATCATCTCGAGTTGCCTGCCGAAATTTAGCATTACGCTCATATGTCATTGTTCGGAATTTCAGACATGGAAATACGCGCCCATTCCGACCTGTTCTCAGTTGAATAAATAAGGGCGGTCCTGGTGAAGTTAACTTAATCGCTAGAACAAGTATAGGAATAAGCCACATCAGAATAGCTATTGTTACCAAACTAGCAATTGTAAGGTCAAATGCCCTCTTTTTGATACCAGCCAATAGCCACTTACTAGTAGGAGGCTTTGACTGGTCATCATAAGTGAGGTATAATTGAAAAGTTTTTCCGTTGGTAGATGCCTGCATAGACTATCAATTTTGCATGCACAAAAGTTGGATAAGTGGCGGCCTTGCAGCCGAAGATAAGTGCCCACGTTAGCAGTGGACTACCGGTATAAGTAGCTATTCTTAAGCCGGTCATTGTAATGGTAGGCTTCACTGCCACCCACGCCGTTCAAAATGATGCTGAGATTCTGAAAACGCTGTTCACGATACAACGTATCGAGTAATTTGAGGCTGTGTTTAGGTGTTACGCCATGGCGAATAACAAACAAAGTTGAATCGACATAAGGCGCAACAACCTGAGCATCCGTAACAATACCAATCGGTGGTGCGTCGAGAAGAATGTAGCGGAATTGATCGCGTAGCGATTCAAGTAGTTCTTTCATAGCAGGGCCATGCAACAGTTCTGAAGGATCAGGAGGCAAGGGGCCGCTGGGAATAATGAAGTAGTTTGGATGTCCTGGTACAGGCTTTATAATATCGGTTAGTGTAGCTTCACCACTTAGATAAGAACTAAGGCCAACCACGTTATCTATATCGAATAGTTGGTGCAAGCGGGGCATGCGCATGTCCATTTCCAGAATAATGGTTGGTTGACGCATTAGGGCTAGACTCGCGCCCAAGTTTAACGATACAAATGATTTTCCTTCGCCACTCATGCTCGATGTAAATAGCATTACCTGCTTTGGGCTGCTTTCCGTCCAGGTCTGGAGGTTGGTTCGAATAGAGCGTATCTGTTCGGCAATAACGGAGCGTTGATTTGGAGCAACAATCAGGGTCTCACGTTGACGTTTATTCATCACTTCACCCAGGATAGGTACCTGCGTCACTTGTTCAACATCAACCCGGCGTGTTACCCGTGTGTTCAGTGCGTTTCGTCCCGCAATCGCTCCCGTTGGCACTAATAAGCCAATCAGGCTAAACAGGGCATAAATCACAATACCTACAGGCTTAACTGGATCTATGGTGCTTTTTGCGGCATCAATTATCCGGCTATCGGCAACAGAAGCAGCAAACGTAACCGCCATCTCTTCGCGTTTTTGAAGCAGATAGGTGTACAGATTATTCTTGATCGTTTGCTGCCGCGTAATATTCAACAGGGCTCGTTCCTGCCGTGGAATAGTACGAATACTACTTTCCAGCTTTTCGTTTTTGGCCGCATACTGCTCTTGCGAACTGGTCAGCATGGCCTTCATCGACTTTATATTCTGGGTGATATTGTTTTTCGTTGCTTTGATCTGATTGTCAAGCGTTTGAAGCATCGGATTCTCGTCCGATGTTGTTTGCGCCAATCCGTCACGCTTTAGCTCGAGTTCCGACAGTTTATTGATTTCGCCTAGTAATACCGGATCGTTCAGCCCAATAGTAGCCGGTGTGCTTCCTCGTTTGTCGGCTTGTGTTGCAATAAATTCCTGTAAATCGTTTAATGCAGCCAATTGAACTGCTACCTGATTAAGTTGTGTATCGTTCTGCTGGCTTGTCTGTAAAAACGATTGGGCCTGAGCACCCAGATCTGTAATAGCCATAGTGGATTTATAATCTTCCACTTCTTTCTCTACAGAAGACAACTCCCCCGACACCATGCGCAGTCGATTTTCAACAAAGTTGAGCGTATTGGCAGCAACTCGGTTTTTATCTGTGATGGCCGCCTGGTTGTACGCATTAATTAAGGTTGCCAGGATAGCTTCTCCTTTTTGCGGTACAGCATCTTCAATCGACAGTCGAACAACGGTTGAGGTTTTACTGGTGGGCTCCACTTTCAGCTTACTGGCGTACATACTCACAGCCGCAGACTCTGGCATCGCCTGAACCACAACAGGCTCTGTTTTGGTGTCTACAGGTTGGCGGGTCATGATACGCAACCGTCCATAGGGAGTTTGGATACCTTGATTAAGCAGGTATGTTTCTGTATTGTTGATCCGCACAGACTGATTTGTTGGGAATGACAACGTCAGTGGTTTTTTGTAGAGCGTAGGGTTCGCTACTTCAACCAGCATCAAGACTGGCGAGTCCGTATAAATTTCACGCTTCCCAAACGAGGTTTCATGAAAGTAGCGGGTGTCTAAATGAAGTGTGTGCACTACATGCTCCATTAATGTGGATGACTGTAGGACTTCAAGTTCATTCTCAACTACTTTTTTGGGCGAATACACTTCCAGTTCTTTCAATGGATTTGCCTGTGCATTCCCTCTTTTTTCGTCCTGGAGCAATAAACTGGCTTGCGTTCGGTAAATGGGTTGCTTGTAAAGCAGGTAAACGTAGGCTCCAGCCAGCGCAATACTTAGTGATAAAACATACCAGGGCCAGTGGCGAAGCAGAGGCATGATATACGTCCGTAAAGCTGAGTTGTCGGCCGAGACAACCTGATAAGGAACATACGAATGTGCGGAGTTGTCATTCATACTCATGAAATTAACGTTGGTCAGTAAGTTGTTTTTGGGTTATCGCCGGGTGGCGATGATGGCAATTAAGGATAGAATTCCGGTTGCGATGGGCGCGAGTATATAGACTCTATCTACACTCGTTACCCGAACTTTACCCGGTTCTACATACACAACATCATTCGAATGAAGTGTATAGTATGGCGATTTAAAGGCATCACGCCGAGTTAGGTCAAGCCGGGCGAAAATGCGTTGATTTCCTTCTTCCCGAACAACCAGTACATTGTCGCGACGGCCGTAAATGGTCAGATCGCCAGCCAGACCCAAGGCTTCTGGCAGTGTTATTTGTTCATTAGGAACCGTAAACAGAGCTGGCCGAGCTACTTCGCCTAGCACCGATATCCTAAAATTCAGGTTACGTACTGTAACGGTCGGCTCTTTCAGATAGGCTTTAAGCTTACTACTTATGAATTGGCCTGCTTTCGCATTTGTTAAATCGGCTACAGTTACCTGGCCAATTAGCGGTAGCTTGATGGTTCCGTCCGTATCTACCAGATAGCCAGTTGTTCGGGCTAGTGGGTTAGCGATTGTTATTGATGGAGTGTTTTCGGTCGCTGCTGGTGGATTAAAGTAAGCTGATGCTTCTGCGTTAAGACTACTTACCTGGACCGATAATACATCTCCTTTTTTAATAATTGGAACAAACGGTTCCGGCATCATTACCGTATCATCACGGCTTGTGGCTCCCTGAAAATAAACTAGTTTCTTGGCAGATGTGCAACCGGTCAGTGAAGCTATCCAGAGAATAATAGCTGCAAAACTGATTAAAATACTTCCCTTTCTTTTTAGTTTGTCTGTTGATAAGCTATTCATTAACCTGACTGCTGAGACTTACGTTGAGTATTCTTTACTTAAGAAAAAGTACGCTTCAGGAAACGATGGTTTTTTACAGATACAACCACTATTATCCCTTTGCTATCTACTATAAATTTAGATCATGAGTTTTTAAGAATGGCATAAGCGGGACGAATAGGAAATGGCACAACAGAAACTTAAATTGATAATTTTGTTTCTGTTTCGATATTTATTAAACTCAATATTAATTATATTTAAAATATAGTAACAAAAAAATAGGATTAATCTTGCATAACAAAGAAACATAGGCATATATGCCTGATAAGAAATTAATTACCATTTTGAGGAGTAGATCAATCATAAAATTCCGCTAAAAACCAGTTATAGAGCATTTAAGGCAAGAAAACGTCGATAGGCAAATTTACCTATCGACGTTTTCTTGCCTTGAACCTCAGAGTGTATCTACCTGATTTAAGGTATTGGATTACCTGCTTCATCATAGTTCAGTGAAGCCAGGCAGCTACCACCTAATACAGCATCATATGGCTTACCGCCACTGCCCTGAATCAATTTATTCTTTGTGAGTACATTATTTGTGGCTTTGCTGCCATACGACATAAAGGTTGCCTGGTTTTCGGAATTCGGCTTATTTGAGATGGTATTTCCGGAAAAGGTATTATTGGGGGTGTTGTCGCAGATGATTGCTTTATTCGACGAGCTCACGATGGTATTTTCAGTGAATGTCCCTCCCGATGTGGAATGCAGCAGTTCAAGCATTCCCGTCATTTGGAAGTTGTTTTTGCTAAATTGCATTGCTCCACCATTATAGAACTGCATGCCGCCCTGGCACAGACCTACAGTCGAGTTCCCGGTAACAATCATTCCTCCAACAATGGAGCCATTTCCGTCCCCATCATTAGAGCCTTCAAGAAACTTGTCAAAAGTGCCTTCAAACCGATTATTCGTAATCGTCACATTTTGCGCAGCTCCTGCAATTTCAATTCCATATAGGCTACAGTTTTTTATATAGTTATTATCTACTGTAAGCTGCGATAAAGGTCCTGATAAAGAGAGTCCAAAGTGGCAATTGTAAAACGTATTTCCACTAACGGTGATGTTTTTGCCCGCGTAGATATTATAGTTATCATGATTGAAAATTTCGCAGGCCATGCGTCTCGCCTGAATTGTATTATTCTTGACAACAATGTTCGTTGCCGTTTTCCCCGCCTGAATTTTCAATGTAAGCCAGTTCGTACTGTCCTTGGCAGCTCCATCGGTGCTGGTACAGTTCTGAATGGTCAGATCCGAAACAGTGGGACCATCAATGTAAATTGGGCCTCTCAAACTGCTCTCAGTGGAGGTTACATTCCAGGTTAGGCCATCTACCAGAATGTTCTTTAATTGAATAGATGGGTCGACTGGGCTAGAAAGCGAAACGTACGATTTTGGTAGTGTAATCAACACCTTGCCCGCATTGGCCCGGAGGGTCAGGTTACTCGCTAAATACACTGGCGTAAGCTGCGTATACTTGCCGTCGGGAATAAATATATTTCCTGTAGCCGATATAGCTGTTTCCAGAGCAGGACCAATATCGGCATCCGATTCCTTGACACCAAACCAGAGCAGATTGGCCGCGCCCTGGAAATCCCGTTTGTATCGATACCCATTCTTGGTGACCAGTATGATACCGGTATTATCGGCACTACTTTGATCGGCTACATTCAGTTTAAAGATTCCTTCGCTACCCGCATCCGTAATTTGAATACTGGCGGGAACTGGCGTCGAATCGATCGCCCTAACCCGCGTAATGGTAAGCGTATCTTGCCGTTGCACAACATTGTCTGGGGCAGGGTCCGGTGTCTTACAACAAACGAGTCCGGCAAGGATAAGGACAAGCGCACTTAACTGGAGCCTGATTGATTGCTTCATAACGAGTAAGATAAAGTAAGTAACGAATCGGCCCGTTTGAAAAAACGAGTTAGCCGGTAATCTGAATGATGGGAAAGAAACTATCAGCGCATTCCAGCCAGTGTCTTTAATCGGTTATAAATTCTGACGGGAACACTGTAATGACGAAGGGTCTGGCGGTGATAGTAATCGGTTGGTTGATTTAATTCTGGCAGTTCGAAAGTCCGCTGTGTACCCTCGTCCAATTGGGTTTTATAGCGGTTAAAAATATCGGTATGGGTAGCATCTTTGCCGAACCCAATGTTTTGCACTTTCGATTTGGTTGGGTAAATCGATAACCCATTTCCTTTAAATCGATTAAAGCAGAAACGGATATCCCAGGCATCAGATCGTCCCTCCATCTGATCTCGTAACATGCCAACCAGATCTGAGCCTCCCTGCATAAATGCTTTTTGCTGTTGGCTGTCAAGCGCAAATTCCGGATAGTCTTTCATACCCCAGTCAATCGACTGCCAGCGATCAGCCCAGGTAGCCCATCCCCAGGGGCAATGACGGGGAATAGTGTAGGCATCAGAGGCATAATTGGCGGGCTGCGAAAAAGGTAACGTATAACCAGCAACTGAATAAATGCGTTTGTTTTCCGCATATTTCACCAGACACTGATTCATAAAATCCAGAAAATTCGGAGCTGTAATCAGGTCATCCTCTACGATAATTGCAGATGGATGCTTGGCAAGTACCTGCGATACTCCCCGGATAATTGAATCAGCACAGCCAATGTTACTGGTTGCATAGTCTCGATAAATCGTACGAAAACCGGAAGCCGCATCTAGTATCTGATGAACCTGATTTACCTTAGGAACGTCATCTGGTCGTTTGGGAGCATCCACAAAGATGTATAAGTCACTTTGTGAAGCCAGATGATTGGCTTGTAAAGCCCGAAGCGTTGCCTGTAATTCGGTAGGGCGCTTGTACGCAAATAAAAGCACAGGTGCATACATTATTGAAACAGCGTTGAGTAGTTTACAGAATTACGAGCCTGAGTGACCAAAGTACAAGTAAGACCATCTGACTTAGCAGAGTCCTCTTCTCAGGCTGATTCTCCTATAAAATTAGATGGGTAAGCTTCTGAAGAAAAAAAAGAAGAACAGACTGCTTTGTTTATATTTTTAACTAATAAGTGGCAATTTGTATTATTTAATAATATTTTGATTACTATTTATTTATGATAAATACTTAACAGTAACAAATTTATTGAACTTATATTGTGTAAAATATAAATTTTCCAACTAATACCAGCTTGGAAATTAACTATCTATGCTGCATAGGAAGGAAGTATCTTTGTAAAGGATGGCTCTTTTAAGGCACCTGAAATTCGATTAGACTGGTAATGGTTAATCAATGAGGCAATCAGAACAGCCAACCTTTACAATAAAAACACCGCCATTTAAACGATAATTAGGTACTTAGTTAGAGGTTATTGTCCAGTTGCAGGTGACTATTAACCTGTACAAGTCTGGTTTCTGTCTGTTCAAGCCGCGTACGTGAAACGGGTATAACCTTACCGTTAATCAAGCGAATCCATCCCGATCGGCCTCGTTTCTGACCGAACTCTTGGACGTACATTGGATTGATAATGGCTGAGCGATGTACACGGATAAAATCGATGTTTTGCTCAAACCAATGGAGTGGCTGTGTAACGATTGCAAAAGGGCCGGCCAGATAATGTACCCGAGTATAATTTGCTTCTCCTTCCAGCCAGACAATTGAATTGATGAGCACTGGCTCGGGGTGACCTACCAACTGGATAGTATTCATATGTATCTTATTTGGTGCTATTTGTATGTACGGTTACAGAATATATTTGGTTTTGTTGGGAAAGAGTATGCAAACCGCCCATTGCCTCATCATTTCGCTTAAATGAATTGATATACAGATACTTAATAAAGCTAATGCTTGTTAAGTATGCTATTGTGAAAATAGACCCAGGCCAATCTTGGCAAAACAGTTCTATTAACCATTGTTATTATTATACCCATAATATGGAACAGTTGCAGACGACTGCATTAACGATTAATCAACCTGCTCTGACGTTTTCCCCGACATTACCCGGAAGTCCCAGCTTTAAGATCATAACTGTTTGGTTTCAACAGAGTGATAAGCCTATAACACTCTCTACAGATGCACCCGAGCATTTTCAATTAGCGAGTGATAGCCACCCAAATTTTGCTCCTACGCTAACGCTTACACCCGCTGTAGTAGGCACCTATGTGCATGTCCGATATTTAGTTCAGAAAATGGGTTCACATACGGGCCAGCTCACCATTAAAACTGGCGATGCCTATGAAACGATTGCACTAAATGGACGTAGTTCATATTTTTTACCTGTGTTGCGGACATCTCGACTAGCTGGCATTCGATCAGCGCAAAATCGAGTCGTACCAATGGCAACAAAACTGGGATTAAGCTTGCTGACGCTAATTATAGCAGGGACATTAGGTTATCTAGGCTACAGCAATCGTTGCGAACTATTCCCAACAATTTGCCAGGATGAAGCAAAAAGCCTGTCTGTAACACCAAAGAATGCAATCGTTCTTAGTGCACAAACAGAAGCTACTCTCAATAAGAAGAAGGTTGTTAAACAGAAACGGATGAATCCCCTTCTGAAAAAAGCAACGGTAGTAATCTCAAGGAATCAAGCTAGTACAAAGTCGATCTCCAACTTGCCGGATACCTCACAGCGGATGGTTAGATCGCATAGTAATATTGATAAATCATTTACAAACAAAAAACTTACTAATCAGCGTAATTCTGATACTGGAGATAACAGTATTAATCCATCAACGGAGGAAAGTGAGTTGGAACGGGAGCTGAATAAAATCTAAATAACCTAAGCGGTTGCGCACACTCCACAAATTCAACTTCGTTCTTACTTTTCCCCCAGTGAACTAAATGAGTAAACTTTCAACTCCTCGACGTCGAAAGACGGCCCCAGTTCCAATTCTGGTTATTGAGGATAATGCGGATCAATGGCTTATTATTCGAGCTTGCCTAACGCAAAGCTTTCCCGAGGTAGCACCTGTGTGGATGAATAACACCGCTCAAGCAATAGCTTATTTGGAAACCCACGCTGTTGATCCAGTTAAATTTCCCCGGTTGGTTTTAGCCGATTTGTACTTACCTCGGCGAGAAGATGGAATAACTATTCTGGAATTCATTAAAAATCATACTTTTTATCGAAAACCGCCGGTCATTGTATTGAGCGTTTCTCCATCTGACGAAGATATAGCTATAGCTTACTCTTTTAGTGCTGCCTCCTACATTGTCAAGCCTGGTAATTATCATGACTGGTTGAATTGCTTTTACAGTTTCCGGCGATATTGGTGGGAAATCGTCAAACTACCTTTACGCGCTCAATAGGTATGCTTCCAAGGTTATGTGGACGTAAAAGGGGATTGATCTTTTACGAGTTACTACTTTCGTTTTTTTTGACCGTATCGATCAGCCTTGCCCAAACCACTTACTATGTTGCCAGTAACGGGATCGACATAAACAATGGCCGATCAATTAGCACTCCTTTTCAGAGCCTGAGTCGAGTTAACAGGTTGATACTGCAAGCGGGCGATTCGGTTCTGTTTCGCCGGGGCGATACATTTCGGGGAACCTTGCGGATCAGACAATCGGGGAGTAAGGAACATGGTATTCATTTTGATGCCTATGGAAGCGGGAATAAACCTATTTTGGCTGGATCGGAACCATTGGGTAATTGGAGCAAAGCGGGTACAAATCGTTGGCAGGCAGATTGTTCTACTTGTGATGATCAGGTTACAGGCATATATGCAAATGGATTGGCTTTACCGCTGGGACGATACCCAAATGCCGATGCGCCTAATCGAGGTAGTTCAACCGTGCAATCGCATGTGGGAACAACGCAGTTGACCAGTAAGGAACCGCTCACCATTAACTGGACAGGAGCTGAGGCCGTATTATTTCCCGCTTACTGGATTATAGATCGGGCTAAAATAACCGGGCAGATCGGGAATACGCTCACACTCGCGAATTCGTCAAGTTATGGATTAACCGATAATTGGGGCTATTATATCCAGAATCACCCAGCTACCCTTGATCAAAATGGTGAGTGGTATTACGATCCCGTCAAAGCTACAGTTCAACTTTATTATGACCAGGGAAATCCTAATGATAAGACGATAACAGCCACTACTGCCGACCGGGCCATTGATATAGCTAATGCGTCATTTATCACGATTCAGAATCTACATATCACGCAGGCTCGAACAACAAATTTATTTGCAGAGAATGTATCATCTATCGTTCTGACCAACGATGACTTTACAGATGCAGGTGAAGATGGTATTACAGTCCAGGGGGTAGGGAATACGATTCTGATCGATAGGTGTACAATCACGAATTGCAACAATAACGGATTACTCATTGGAGCCTATCAGAACTTCACATTTCGACGGAGTACAATTCGGCACATTGGCATTGTACCAGGCCGTGGGCGAAGTGGCGATGGCCAGTTTACCGGTTTTCAGTCGTCGGCAGCAGATAATGTATTAATCGAAAATAATGTACTGGATAGTACAGGTTACCATGGGTTTAATATAGGCACCAATACCATTTTTCGGCAAAATCAACTCTCGAATTTTTGTATGACAAAAAGTGACGGGGGGGGCATTTATCTTTGGAATGGGGCGCAGTTGCCCATGCACACGATTCGCATTGAGTCGAACATTATTCAGAAAGGAGTCGGGACTTTTGGCGGTTTATCAGGTACTGTATTAAGTGGTGCCCATGGTATCTATTTAGATGACTGTGTTGAAGAGGCCAATTTAGTCGAAAATACAATTTTTGGCTGTAATGGACTTGGCATTTATATGCATTCGATTAACAATGTCAACGTAACCCGTAACACTTGTTTTGATAATAGTTTGTCTCAGCTTATTCTATATCAATCCAGTGAAACATGTATAACTCGGGAAAATAATCTGCAACGAAATGTACTAGTAGCCAAAACTCCTCAACAAGGGGTTTCAGGCTATATCTCCAGTTCGAATAATTTGTCAGGTTTTGGGATGATGGGGCATAATTATTATGCGCGACCATTCTATGACGTATCGACCATTCGGGCTGTTTATAATAATAACGTAGTTGCCGATCTGAGCCTTCCGCAATGGCAAACCCAATTCGGCCAGGATTTGACGTCTAAAAGTAGTCCCATTGCATACAAGGAATATACGATTAAAGCCCTTAGCGCTAACAAACTGGTTAATAGTTCGTATGAGCACAATCAGGAAGCATGGGAAACCTGGAGTCTATATGGAAACGGGCAGGCGAAATGGAGCAATACAAATCAATCCTTGGGAGCGGGTAGCTTGGTTCTGCAATTTTCTCAGCCATCCTCTCAGAAAGATTCGTATATGCTGGCGTACAAGCAAATTCAGTCGGTTACGAAAACGAAAAGTTACTTAATCCGTTTTGATGCGGCCTCATCCACCGATAAAACGGTGTCCGTGTTCATACGCCAGCGACAGTCTCCCTATCAGGACTTGACACGCCGATATGAGTTTCTAGTCCGTTCGACACCTAAAAGTTTTGAGTTTGCCTTCACACCATCAGCCGATGAAGCAGATGCCTTGCTTACCTTTCAACTGAGTGAAGGCGGGCCGCCAGTGAGCCTCAATACTATTTCTCTTCAGGAAGCAATTATAGAGACTGTCAATCCTGATGACTTTATTCGAATAGTTTACAACCCAACGACTACGGATAGTATAGTAACTATAAATAGCCCTTATCGAGACGTTAAAAACCATTATTATACGCAGCAGGTTGCTGTAAAGCCGTTTTCCTCAGTTGTTCTATTACGTGATCTTGCCCCCGCAGTTGATGTTAGTCTTTCGTTACGGACTGACCGGCAATCACTAAAAGTGGGTGATATTGTCTCACTGTCTTTATCGCTGCATCAGGAAGGAGCCAACCGGAACATTGTTTCAGAGCAAGTAAATTGGACCTGCCAATTGCCGGCTAGTTTGTCTTTGTTGAGCGGCAGGAGTTTATTGTCTGGTGATAGTTTGCTAACCGGCGCAGTGCAGCAACTGCTTACCGATACGACTTATGTGTTTCGGGTTAAGGTGACGGCTATGGGAAGTTATACACTAGCAGCCCAGGTTATAGCAACTACTTTTGCTGACCCAGACAGCACACCCGATTCGGGTATAGGCGACGGGGAAGATGATCAGGATTCGATCACATTGCTAGTTCGGGAACTAGCTCCCGGCGAAACACCAAACACTGACATAGTAACAGCCCTAGATCCTGTGTTGCCAACTGAACGGGGCAAGATCTATCCAAATCCAACAACGGATGAGTTCACATTTACGGCCGATGATGATGTGTCGACTATCCGAATCGTTGATTTGCTTGGTCGAGAACGGTTAAAACTAGACGTTGTTCACAGGGGGCAAACAATTCGGTTTGGTCAATCTTTACCAGACGCCTATTATCTGCTACTCGTTCAGTATAAAACCGGCGAACAGCGAGTCGTGAAACTTATGAAATTCAACCAATAAGCTTGAAGTTTTATTTATTCGGGCTTGATCATTTTGATCGTTTGAGACTGCCCCTCACTGCTTACCTGCAACAAGAGCAGACCGCGACTATTACTCAATGGCACACTTAGTTGATCAATCAAACTCGCCTGCGGGATGGTTTGCTGATGCCAGCGACGGCCCTGTGAATCCACTACCCCAACCTCTACTCGTTGACCACTTACCCCACTAATCTCGATCTGGGCCGAAGAGCCCACCACGGGGTTACCCAATACCCGAACCTGGAGTTCCGCGGGCGACTCCTCAGTGGCTGCCAACCGACCCGAGGCTCCCGTTGGAGGAGTGCCATAGACCAGCACGCCCTTCAGGTACACGCAAACACGGGGATTCAAGAGCACGTTGCCAAAGTTACCTACGTAGGAGTAGTCATTGCTTTGGTCAAATAAGCCATAGTCCGAACGCACTAACCGGAAGTCAATCGCCCCCAAACTGGCTGCTGGAGCCAACGTCGTAGTGCCCAACAGTTTTAACTCCACATAACTATCGGCCCCCGTTACCGAACTGATTTGGACAACCTTGGCCTGCACGTTGGAACTCCCAATAGCTGCGTAATCTACATAGACTTTGGCTAGTTGACCGTTGTCAGAAGTGAACCAGTAACGCACACTCAAATCCTGTCTGGTGATGGTAGTGTTACCCTCGTTGCGCAGTTCAACCCGGGTGGTAATTTGAGAGGTCTTCTGCGCATCTTTGGCCATTGAGTAAGCTCGCACACTAGATGGCTGGTCAGGAGGGGCAACAGTAGCTATCCGACGAAAAGACGCGTCAGGAATTACTTGCTTATTAATACTTGGTCCACTATAACTAACCGAAAGAACCTGATTGCCAGTGCTCTGAAAATAAACCACGGTGATGGCGTGTACGCCAGCTTTTAACCCAATAGTACCTGAACGCTCCTGTTCACTATGACCGCCATCATTATTAACCACTTCTGTAGTGCCAATTAGAAGCTTGCTACCATCATCCGAATTGGTGTAAAAGGTATAGACTCCATCGGTTGGTACGCTGATGTAACCCGTAAAACGGAGACCGTAACTCGAATCCCGACTACGCACAGACAAACTAACTGTAGTCGTGGTTCCAGATTTGACAGGTGTAAGCGCCGTAAAATCAGGTAGGCTGCTCCAGGAATTTTCGTAGTACTTATAGTCTAGTCCAGCAACAGTGTTGGCTGGATTCTCAGGCGTCCGTAGCGTTACAGGCGGGGTAATGTCTTTCAGCAAGAGCACCGATGAAAAAGCGGGTACCGTTACCTGACCTGTGTACACCACGTTTCGCGCGTCTCGATACGTACCATCCAAGGTAACCTGACTGGCGTTGGCTGTCGGGTTAGCAAAAAGTTTGATATAGTCGTCGGGGTTGCCAGATGTGTAGGTTACGGGGCTATTGGCTGAATTGGGGTCTTTTCCGTATTTACTTTGCCACTGCGCCAGCGAAAGGGAAGCGCCAGTCGTGTTGTTGTAGACAGCAAATATCTTAAGATTATCGTCAAATGGCCGGGCATATACGTTATTGTCAAACTGACCATAACTAGCTAAGTCATTTTGGCTCGATTCATATTTAGCCGTGTACTGATCGGTTGACCGACTCACAAAAATATTGTTCTGAATAACATTGGTACGTGGCTGACAACTATTGGCACTTTTGATGGATAGCTGTGTTTCGCTGTTATTATAAACAGTATTTCCGGTTATCGTAATGGTTGATGATCCATGCAGGTATATCCCTGCCCCCTTACAGTTATAAACTGTATTATCCCTTACTTCAATATTGGTAGTACAGTCGTCGAGATAGATTCCATTGGCTGCGGTAGGCGTACCACTTGGTGACCCTTCCGGGGCGCCAATGCCATTAAAAACGATGTTTGAGAGCAGACGAATGTTGGTCAATGCCTGCTGATTTCCATTCCAGATATATAAACCGCTTCCATCGCTTTTGATCAGGCAAAAATTACTGATTTGGTTACGCTGAATGGTCGTATTGGTTGAAAAGTTAAGCGCATTATAGCCAATATTGTCCAATACATTATTCTCAATTAGTGTGTTGGCAGTGGATTTCGATTGGAACCCGACATAATTGCCATCGCCACTTTTACCCCTGCCCGGCAGGAGACCAATACTCCGAACAGTATTACCTCGAAAAGTGACATTCTGATAATCCGCAATGTTAACTCCGTTGTTATTGACTTCTTCGATCCGATTACCTTCTACTAGTATCTGCTGGCCACTTCCCTGAATAAGAATGCCGTCCTCCCCCGATTGAGTAATGTCATTATTGGTAATCACAAGATTAGAACTATTCGTAGCCAGTAGTCCAGTATTCAGTGACTGAGAAATCTGTATGTTACGTATAGTTACGAACGATACGCTTGCTAGATTAACAGCCTGGGCAAATGCCGTAGCTGCAATTTGCTGACTATTAGGATTGGCCTGGCTGTTGTAGAGTTGAATGGTTTTATTGGTTGGGTTATAATACCACTCACCATTTTGATCAAGGGTAGCGGGGTGATTCTGAATAAAGTAGCCCCAGTTATTAGCTATATCATAGTTGCCGGAACCGTCTAATGTTAAGGTGTTGCCACTCCGTCCCGTAATTTTAGACCGATTTAAGATCCACTGAACTGGCCGAAATACGGCTTCTCCACCTGTCCAGTTGGTTGATAAAGCTTGCTGGCTGGTGAGCTGTGTTTTGCCCACATGCGATTGTACGGTTAGGTACCCTTTGTTAGTGGCATCCAGGTTAGGGTAGCGCCCTAGCGGTAGGGATGTATTATCTCTATAGAGTCCCGTAACCTGGTCGCCACAAGTAGGGCAACTGGCCTGCCAGATATTAGTGCCAATACTGGTCCAGTTTGTAATGGGTATTGCGCCAGATAGGATGGGTTTGTTTCCGGACCCGTAGGCATCAATGACGATAGGACTGCTGGCTGAGCCTGACTCAGTGAGTTGCAGAGTTCCCCGAAATGTATCACCCCGACGGAATAGCACTACATCGCCCGCTTGCAGAGGAAGACTATTAATTTTGGCCAGGTTCTGAAATGGGCTGGTTGCCGATTTGCCATTATTGGCGTCACTCCCATTACTAGCCACATAGTAAGTGGTCTGTCCCCAAACAGGTTGTGTAGCCAAGCTGATTAAAACGGACAGTATACTGTATGCTAGGTAAACTAGCGGAAATTTATATTTTATAAATATACACAATTTATTCATGATAAAGTACAGGTATTTGGTTGAGTAGAAAAAGTAACTTAATCTGACAACCAAATTAAGTATATTTGAACATTAATACATAAGTAGATTGAATAATAGCGAAAATATTATCTGGAGTTTTAAGGCCATTACCTCATTCTTATAAACACCTAGCTACTTTTTCTAAGTTAGTTGAGCACAGTCGGTTCGCTTTTCTTATAACGCGCACTCTTCCAGAACAAATCAAACAATTGGAGGGTAGATTTTTGATGGCTTATGTATGAATGCTCAAATGGTGGTTCAGGTAGGCAAATTAAATGGTCCATTCAGGGGGTTTAGAACGCAACTCACTCGATTTACCTTTTTAAATGGCGTGAGTTGGCTACAGAATGAGCCTAAATACCTTTATTACTATGCCCATAGTCCTCGAGCAAGAGTTATATATGAATCGGGAGTCTATATACTCGAAGTAGATGGAACCAGTGAAACAGTGCAGGTCATTCGAGAATCCTGATAAACTAAACAGTTGTCTAGTTTATATCTTCTCTACCTATCTCACTGGTCTATAGTTCTAACTTAAGAATCTGTAGTTTTCTTGTCTTCTAAGCATTTTACAATAATTGGCTATGTAGAAATACATGATCGCATTCCTATCGAGAACTGCATGTTATTAGCGAGTTGTCCCTTGGTTATGTAATTATTTCATGGTAATAAAGTGTCTTATTACTACTGGAAACCACACTACTACCTAGCCCAAGGCTACGCTAATGGCTTTACCCAAGTAAGAACTGGTTATGTCTGATCACAATAGGCCTGAAGACGAAAAAAGGTCAGAAATGCCGGAAATATACGATCAGGAATTAGGGCCCGCTCCAGAATTCCCAGTCCGATTTATAGTGACTGCATATGCAGTTATGATAACAATTTCCTTTTTGTTGTTGATTCTAAAGCAAACAGCTTTGATCAATTGGTCTTGGTGGTGGATAAGTCTGCCGTTCTGGTCAATGCCAGTCGGATTCGTATTATTTATTCTGGTAGCCCTTTTGCCAACAGCGTGGTATAAACTCAAAAGGGCTTTAAACATTTGCAAATGAGGACTACCTACAAACTAGTATAAAGGTGCACCGAAGATCAATTAGTCTTGGCCTTTTAAATGTAACTACTACTAACTGGCGAAAACAATAATATCTTTCTTAACTCTATGCTATCTATAAACAGAAAATAATTGAGGTGATATTGAGTGGTCTAATTTCGCTAGATAGCTCCAATTCCCCTGCTAAGCCACTTTACCGACTACGGAATCCTAGTCATAAGTCTATATCGATTAGCATAAACTTAGTATTGTGAATGTAGAAATCAATGTAGCCTAGCGCTTAAAAATAAGTAAATTAGTTATAATCAGTCAACAAAATTGTTGTTAGAAATCTCATTCACCTATGCAACATACTAGTGTAATTAAACTTTTCTTGCAATCTATTTTCTTGATTTTTCAATTAACAGCTTTGGGACAAAGTACCTATTATGTATCTAGCTTGGGTAATGATTCAAACTCAGGAAAAACAAGTAGTGTCCCTTTTCAGAGTTTATCCAAAGTGAATACTCTGACTTTACAACCCGGTGATTCCATACTTTTTCGTCGAGGTGATATATTCAGGGGGACATTGACGATACGACGATCAGGCTCAGCGAGCCGTCCTATTGTTTTCGACGCGTATGATAACGGTATTAAGCCAGTAATATCTGGTTCGGTACCTGTCAGTACCTGGTCATCTATTGGTGATAATATCTGGCAAGCTTCCTGCCCTTCTTGCGGCTCTTCTGTAACAGGGTTATATATCAGTAATAATGCATTGCCATTAGGGCGTTACCCCAATAGTGATGCGATTAATAAAGGGTATTTAACTATTAGTGCTCACACAGATAAATATCAAATTTTTAGTCAAGAGCATTTACCTGATGGTATTGATTGGAAGGGTGGTGAAGTAGTTATGAGGCCAACGCAATGGATTATTGATCGGGCAATTATTGATCATCAATATGGCGATGCACTTAATTTAATAAATAATTCGAATTACTCCCCAGCTGACGGCTGGGGTTACTTTATTCAGAGTCACCCGGCTACCCTTGATCAAAATGGTGAGTGGTATTACAATGCAGTGGATAAGACTATTCGGCTATTTTCGGCTCAAACGAATCCCAATAATCAATTTATTACAGCAACAAAACAAAGTAGAGGGATTGATCTGGCAAATTGTTCAAATGTGCAGGTGCGTAACTTGGTTTTTACTCAAACTCTTAATGAAGGTGTATTTGCTACTAATGTATCGAGTTTTACTATCACCGGCAATGATATTACGAACTCAGGCGAAGATGGACTGATTATAAAGGGAACAGGAAATAATATAGTGATAGAAAATAATCATATCTATGATGTCAATAACAACGGTTTCGTGATTGAGGCTTACCAAAATGTCACTTTTAAAAACAATAGTTTACGACGAATTGGTATACTAGCGGGGCGCGGTAAGGGGGGCGACGGACAATATAGTGGTTTACAATCAAAAGCAAATACTAACGTATTAATTGCCAATAATGTTATTGACAGTATTGGCTATAATGGTATCACATTCTGGAATAATACTACTATACAGCAGAATCGAATTTCTAATTATTGCATGACCAAGAGTGATGGAGGTGGTTTATATGTATGGAACTTTCCAAAGTACGCCATGGCTAATATCCACATCGTATCAAATATTATTTATAATGGTATTGGAGCGCCAGAAGGGTCATTCAGACGGGAGTATTCAGGCGCTAACGGGATTATGCTAGATGATTGTGTTGAAAATGTTGAGTTGAAGGATAATACGATATTCAATAATCATCAGTGGGGGATATATCTCCATGGGAGCAGCAATATCACACTCAACGGCAATACATCATTTGATAATAAGGTTGCTCAGTTCGTTATGTACCATGATGGAGGGTATTGCCCTTTTCGAAATAACACTGTAAAGAATAATGTTTTTGTTAGTAAACAGATTTCCCAGCTAACTGGACAATACGAATCAAATACAAATGACTTAGCGTTGTACGGAGATATAGATAGTAATTATTATGCTCGTCCTTTTAATGATCAGACTTCAATATTCGCAGTCATTAACGCGACGCAGGCTTTTTTATATGGGTTACCAGATTGGCGTAATTTATCGGGCGGTAAGGATATTCATTCCCAAAGCAGCCCTATTACCTATTCCGTTTTTAAAAATGAAGGATCAGGCGGAGTTCCACGTTTAAACAGCACCTTCGAGTCTAATAGCGATGATTGGGCTGTTATTTATAGTCGCTATAACAATGCAGAATCCACTCTGGATAATACAAATAAACTTGATGGAGGGAGCCTTCGGGTGAGTTTTACTTCTCCTTCAGGCCAAACTGACTCATATGCGCAGATTGCTAAACGATTTGGTACTATAACAAAAGACAAAACATATGTACTTCGTTTCGATGCTGTTGCAACTGCAGATGTTAATGTATTAGTATACTTAAGGCAATATGGACCACCTTTTGAGGAATATGACAGGCGATATACGGTATCAATGGGTTTGAATCGCAAAAGTTATGAACTCCCTTTTATAGCATCAGTAGACGGTATAGACCCTGTTGTCATGTTTCAAGTTGACGGAGAAGGCTCAACTTTCTGGCTTGATAATATTCGCCTTCAAGAGGGTGTTTCAATAAGGAATGAGCCAAATGATTTTATCAAACTGTTTTATAACTCAACCCTAAAAGACAGTATTATTACATTAACTGATCGTTATCGGGATGCCAAGAATCAACTCTATTTGAATTCAGTTACCCTTAAACCATTTACATCTGTTATTTTATTTAAAGAAATTTTACCGGTACAAACACCAGCTGATCTAAGTCTTGCTCTACAAAGTGATAAACGATATCTGAATCTTGGTGCTATCGCTACATTCAAAGTTCGTATTAGCAATCAGGGTAATACTCCAGCTTCACTAGCTCGTTGGACGTTGCGATTACCAGCCAACAGTCAAATTGTTAGTGATAGTTCGAGCCTCTCCAGTGATAACGTTTTAATAGGAACGGTAAATCAACTTGCTCCCCTGTCAGATACTACTTTTACGTTCTCTATCAAACCAGTCTCCGCTGGCTTGTTCCGACTGACGGCCCAATTAACAACGGCAACATCGCCTGATCCCGATAGTACCCCAAACTCTGGAACAGCCGATGGTGAAGATGATACCGCTGTGGCCGAATTACGTGTTGGCACATTAACTACGAACGTTTTTGAGTCACCAAACCCTAACCAACGATCGTTGCCCCCACCCATTTCTAATCAGCCTTTGCCTAATCCCAATCAGGCAGATCTTAGTTTACGAATGGAAATGAGTAGTCGGGCGCCTAAAATAGGCGAAATAATTACCTGTACTATCTATGTGAGTAACGCTGGTGGCAGCACTGCTGATGGCGTGCAGTTGCAGAATCAGTTACCTGATGGTTTTGACTTAGTAGAGTCTGGGAATTGGATGATTAACGGACGTTTTCTCAGTACTACCTTGTTGCCTATTGCTGCTAGTTCCACTATAAGCTCAACCTTTCAGATTAAAATAATAAGACCTGGTGTTTGGATTAATCAAGCTCAAATAAACGCGTCAACCATGGATGATCCTGATTCAACGCCAGGCAATGGTTTTACAAATGGCGAAGATGACACCGCACAGGTCGATATACGTGTTCCCTAAAGAGTTTATTGATTAAAGGCAACAGAGCGAGTAGTAATTTTGGTAATGGAATATATTATACAATTTAAGTTTGAATTGTTGGTTTCTGGCGATTTAGCCCTATTGGGATTTACCTGAAGCAATGTTATCTTCGAGAATATACAGTGTGTTGATTGGTATGAGAAAGGGGACATACTTCTGTTAGTCTAGTGAAAGAATAAACAGAAGACTACCGCCAACAGGTTTTATCGCCAAAGAAAAAAACGGGTTGGGTATCTACTCCCCCGGCTCTGGCCAAACTAAGTATTCACGAATAGCCTATTATAAATCTGTCTTAATTGCTCACTCTCTGGCACGTTTGATAATAGGGTGTATTTCGTTTCTTTTCTAAAAGAATTCACGGAAACCCGATAGTCAGCCCAGAACTCCGACCTTACCGTATTTGGCATCCAGACTGCTATAACTCTCGTCTGAGCTTTTATTCGATTCAAGTCATCTGGATCAAATCATTTTCCAGAGTGAGGTAAGAACAGTTAGTTTGCTATTAGCTGCAATGATTACCTTCTTAATAAGTATGAACATATATAGTTGAACAAAACGACCTAAATTACTGCCCGTTTGCTCTGATTTAGTGAGTTTAATTGTGGCATTATTCAGTAGTGGTTAGTTTTAGTATAATTTATTGATAGACCTACTATACTATGCATATCCTTACAATCAAGCGTGCTGGATTGGCAGCTATTACTATGTTGGCAATGTTGGTTGGCTGCAAGAAGTCAACCGATGTGGTCACTACTACAAACCAAGAGTGCCAATTACAGTCCGAGCTTACCGTCCTTAACGGTGGTCTACAAACCACCACTACTACCTATACGTATAATAGTAATGGCCAACTTATTTCGAGCGTAGCCTCATCCTCGTCTTCCCTCGGCACTCCTAGTAGCTCGATTACTTATACCTATAGCTATGATGCAGCAGGAAATGTAATCACTGCCCTTACTCAGGGAGCTACCTCTACTGCTAGCATTAATATCACCAATTCTTATGAATATACGGGAGGCCAGTTAACCAAAATAACAGCCCAATACTCGGGCAGTTTACCGAGCACGACTACTGACAACTATAGCTACGACGGCACCGGCCGAATTGCCACTTATACCTATACCTCTTCTGACCCACAAAATGGTCCAGAAAGCTATACATTTACTAACGGCATACTAACGAGTGGCGCTATCACAAGAGGTGGGCAATCGTTGATGGTTGCGGTTGATAATGGTCATATTACCAGCGTGACCTATCCAGATGGCAGGAGCGAGCGCTACACTTACGATGCTAACGGCTATATTACCCGTACAGAGTCCCTAAACAAGGCGGGCACTCTTCAATCCTACACTGTTTACGAATACACAACAACGGCGTATAAGCGTGCTAGCACCCCTTACAGGGTTTTGCCCATCATCAATTTGTACGGAAGTAAGGATTTACCAGCCTCTCGGGTCGCCATTTACAATACCGATGGTAGTCTGAAGGCCGAAACTATCTATCAGTATCAGGTTAATAGTACGGGGTATATCGCCAGCACAAGCTATACACAAAACCAACCTGGGATTAGCGGCCAGACAAGTGGCTCGACTACATATACATACAGTAATTGTCAGTGAGATCATATTTGTAGGATGACGCTTTAGAAAATAGAAAGGCGAGTGAGTAGCGATGATTTAAGCCCTACTGCCTTCTACGTTATATAACAATAGACGGGTTTATCAACTCCTGCTTCAATAACCGTTGAACACTCGCCAGCACGTTCGACAGCAAATTATACCCTGTCTGCCTCGCAATAGCATCCACAGAAACCAGATAGCCAGATTAGGCATGTTCACATGCTGAGTTGGTATTTGGAATTATGACTGCTATAATCCTTGTCGGCGCGTTTATCCGATTCACATCATCCGATCCCACCGGCAGCACGACAATCACTTTCCAAAGCGCAGCAGGAACGGTCAGCTTACCCCTAGCAATAGTGGTAGCCTTCCCATTGTCCCCTTCACCAACTTCGCAATTTCGACAATATGTAAAGTAACAACAGACGGCTTAAGAAGCTAAGCTATCTTTATACCAGATACCGATCTTTATATTGCAAATACCGACGAATGAAACTTTTTGATGACTTCGAAAGAACCGACTTTACATATTCAAAACACTCGGAATCGACTTATAACTTCTATAATCGGGCAGCTCTGACTGAATTTACTGAGGTGAGATTAAGGCTGGAAGAATGGTTTACTGCTTACCCAGATAAAGATAAAGCCGAGTTTAAGCGAAACCTTGAGAAAGATTTCTCTGCTGCCTACTACGAATTATTTCTGTTTACATTATTCGTTAAAAATGGCTTTAATGTTGTAGTTCATCCGGTAATGCCTAACTCGTCAAATAAGCCTGATTTGTTGATTAGAAAGAACCAATTTGAGGCTTATCTTGAGGCTAGGGTGGTTCACGAAGTTTCGGCTAATGAAACAAAAAATGGAAACCTTAAAAAGCGAATTTATGACAAGATTAATGAGCTTAAGTCTGATTATTACGTCGTAACAATTCACGATTTAGAGATTTTGGATATGGCAAATCCGCCCTCAACGAATGACATTAATTCGTTTATTCAGGGCGTTTTGGCAAAGGCCAATTATGAATCAGATTTAGTCACGATACGCCAAGGTCGTTCTAAGTGTCCATATTATACATTAGAAAGCACGACAGTAAAGCTGGTTATCTCATTATTTCCAAAGGCCATCCCTGGTAGTAATACTGGGCCGCTAATTGGAATCTATGCAGATGAAGGTAAAGCGCAGATGGTTAATCCTGCAAAAGCGCTCACGAAGGCTTTAAACGAAAAGGCAAAACGGTATGGCCAACCAGATAAGCCATTCATAATAGCAATTAATGCTATGAGCTCCTGGGTAACTTACGAAGAAGACTATACGATTGCCTTGTTTGGTAGTGACAGCGTTAAGTTTGACTCAACAAACAGGGTTTACTTATCGGCAAATGGTTCAGAAGGGTTCTTTATTAACAAACAAGGGCATACTCACTCTAGGGTCAGCGGTGTTCTCTTTACAAAAGCTTACGATTCGAGTATAGCTGGATCAACTCTTGTTTTCTACCATAATCCGAATGCATCCCGCCCTATAGAGCCTACTGTTTTAAACGTTACTCAGAAATATCTGATAGAAGAACAATTACACACTATTGAAGGGGCAACTACAGCTTCGTTATTCGAAGTTTAGCTAAAATGTAAATCGGGTGCTAGATGAAGATATAAAAGCAGTTGTATGCAAATACGTATGCAAACAAAAAGCCGCCAACATTACTGAAGGCGGCTTTTTGTTTGTAACTATTTGATTATCAGAGAGCCAGTGGAGGGATTCGAACCCCCGACGCGCTTGCGCATCCTGATTACAAATCAGGCGGAATCGACCGCTATCCGACACTGGCAACAATTCTCAACTCGTTTCCGAATCGTGATGCAAAAGTAGACAATTTTAGACTTTTCTGCAAGACAACTATTGAAAAAAATCGAAAAAGGTGGGCTGATTTGTAACCAGCCCACCTTTTTCGATTTTTAGACTACTCTATGCCTGAGCTACACGTAGCTGATGGCGTAGATCATCCAACTGTTTTTCAGCATCGGCAATTTTTTTGTCGATGTCCGCACGGAGTTTATCCGCATTTTTGGAGCGAGCAAAGAATTCAATGTTGTTTCGATAAGTAGCAATATCGTTTTCGATAGCCGTAATACGCCGACGGATATCACCCTCGCGCTTATTGCCTGAACCGCCGTCGCGTTCACCACCTCGGTTGAAATCGCGGTCACGTCCACCCCCCCCGCTACGAGAACCCCCAGGGCGGGTTGCTTCTGCTTCACTTTGGAGCATAATTCGCTCCTTGTCTTTTGCCGGAATTTTACCCGTTGCACCAACAAGCGCGTTAACTGCGTTGATATACCGCTTCTGGGTTGATTGCATGTCCTTTTTGGGAACAAAGCCAATGGCATTCCATTCCTTCTTGAACTCATTCAGTTGCGATAGATCGGCGTTGGCATTGGCCGCGGCTTCGATCCGTTCAATAAGAGCAAGTTTCTGCGTCAGATTACCTTCAAATTCGCGCTCTGTTTCCTGATTTTTGGAGCGTTTTTTATTGAAGAACGCATCACAAGCAGCTTTGAACCGATCAAAAATAGTATTCTTCTGCTTCTCTGGAACCTGACCAATATTTTTCCACTGGCGTTGCAGCTCAATAACCGTTTGCGTCAGTTCGGGCGACTCTTCTCCAGAAGCCAGAATCGCTTCAACCTGTTCGCAAAGTTGAACTTTAGCTCGTAAATTTTCTTCGCGCTTGCTTTCGAGTTGACGGAAAAATTCACCCTTATTATGGAAGAATGTTTTTAAGGCAGCCCAGAATTTTTTGCTAAGTTCCTTACCTTCTTCGCGAGGCATCGGACCTTTAATCGCGTTCCAGCGATCTTGCAGTGCCATTACAGCCTTCGTTTTGTCGTTCCAGTCGTTGATACTGTTGGACGCAAATGAGGTGATGGGTACTAATTCTTCGTAAATCGCCGACTTTTCTTCATACAATTGAGCCGACTCTTTCCGTTGTTCGTTGGTTTGCCCACGACGTTTATCATACAGTACATCTAGGGCAACTTTCATACGCCCCCATAGTACTTCCTGCTCAGCTTTCGGGGCTGGACCTATGTGCTTGTATTCTTCAAATAGAGCGTTGGCTTCGTCGATAGTTTGCCGTGTTACGGGCGTTTCTTCCGATGCTTTTGCCATAGCTTCAACCTTCTCGATCACCTCTGTTTTCAGGCTGGTGTTTCGTTTGCGGTCGAGCTCTTTTAGCTCAAAATAGATATTGCGATTGCTGTAATACCGATCAACCAGCGCATGGTAAGTCGCCCAAAGCGTAGCGTTATGGGGCGAATTCATATTTCCAGCCGATTTCCATTCGTCCTGGATTTTCTTGAACTCGTTCCAGCTCACTTTAGGATCACCCGCATTGTTCTCGTCGGTTTCAACCAGTTCACGCAGTCGGGTTAGTAACTCCGTTTTCGATGCGAAATTGGTTTCCTTAGCCTTATCTAAATTCTGGAAGTAGGTGTTTTTCTGGCTCTTGATCTGCTTGTATAGCTCGTCGAAACGAGTAACAGCATCATCGTATTTGTATTCAAAGCCTTCTTCAGCCCCCGTTTCAGCGACATAAGCCTGCAAAGCTGCTTCACGCTCAGCCCGCTTCATCTGATCGAATAGCGGCTTCACTTCTTTCAGCACCAAATCAGCTTTCTTGAAATCATTTGGTGTAACTGATGGCGTACTGATTGCGGCCAGTTGCGTTTCGAGCAGATTTACAAAATCCTGTTTTGTAAACTGACTATAATCGACTGCAGAATGAGTCGACGTTTCGTCTTCCACCTCCGGCACATCAGCATATTGCGCCGTGATTTCTTCACTAATCTCCGGCATATCAGCTGGGACAGCAGATTCTACTACTGGCTCAGTTGTTTCTGCAACGGGAGAAGTATCTACCGTCGATTCGCCTGTTGTCTCGACAGCTGAAGTTGGAGCTACCTCAGAAACTGGCTCATCTGTCGATTCAACTGCGGAAGTTTCGGACACCTCAGGAATTTCTTCCGAAGAAGCTGTAGGTGTACTGCTATCGACAGGTGTGGCTGTTGAAGGAGTCGTTATATCAGAGTCACCCACTGCATCTGACTGCGTTTCGGCAGTCGACGCTGGTTCAGCTTCGGCCAATTCGGGCGTAGCCTCACTACCCTCGATAGATGCTTCGGGGGAGACCACAGCGGGTGTTGTGGTATCTTCGGGAATATGCACTGCCAGCGATCCGTTAGCCTGTTTAGTGGTTTCTGGTTGCTGGTTAATTTCCTGTTCTTGGTTTGCCATGTTGGGAACGTACCGATTACTTTTGCAAAAGTACGATAAAATGCGAAAATTCTTGTAGTACAGCCTTTAAACAAGCCCACAGAATGTCATCAGCAATCAGTGACTTACGTAATGAATACACATTAAGCGGTTTAGACGCTGCCGAAGTTGCATCTGACCCGATTACTCAGTTTCGACAATGGTTCGACGCTGCGTTACAGGCAGGGGTTCCTGAACCCAATGCCATGCACGTCAGCACTGTTACGCCTGAAGGCCGTCCTGACGGACGAATTGTCCTGCTGAAAGATGTATCAAACGAAGGGTTTGTTTTCTATACAAACTATGAAAGCCGAAAAGGGCGAGAACTTACGCAACATCCGTTTGCAACACTCACTTTTTTTTATGCGGAGCTCGAACGGCAGATTCGAATTGAAGGTGTGGTGGAGAAAGTAAGGCCAGCAGAGTCAGATGCTTATTTCAGCAGTCGTCCACGTGGAAGTCAGATTGGAGCATGGGTATCGAACCAATCGAATGTGATCGGCAGCCGTGATGTACTGGAGGATCGCCAGCGCGAACTGGAAGCTCAGTTTGCCGGTCAACCCGTTCCGCGACCTCCGTATTGGGGTGGTTTCCGGGTATTGCCTGATGCGGTCGAATTCTGGCAAGGTCGCTCAAGTCGACTACACGACCGGATTCGGTACCGAATCGAAGATGGAAACTGGATAATCGAACGGCTGGCCCCTTAATTATTTTTAACCATAAAGGCACAGTGAACATAAAGGAGGATATAAAAGCTTTGTGTTCACTGTGCCTCAATGGTTAAAATCTACGGTAAAACACTCTCGTTAATCGCTTTGCTAAGTTAAATCTCTCCCTTCTTATTCTGTATGAGTGCCAAGCGAACTAAAGAGAAACCGAAACCCGCCGTTAATAATCGTACCTTGTTTAGTGTTATTTCGGCCTCGTCTGTCGGAACGCTCATCGAATGGTACGATTTTTATATTTTCGGTAGTCTGGCTGCAATATTGTCATCGCAGTTTTTTCCGAAAGATAATCCCACGGCGGCATTGCTATCGACACTGGCAACCTTTGCCGCAGGCTTCATCGTTCGTCCATTCGGCGCATTGGTATTCGGGCGACTGGGCGATCTGGTTGGTCGGAAATACACGTTTTTAGTAACGTTAGTGCTGATGGGCGGCTCGACCTTCGCTATCGGCCTGATTCCGGGTTATGCTACTATAGGTTTCTGGGCACCTCTGTTAGTCTTATTGCTTCGATTAATTCAGGGATTAGCACTCGGGGGTGAATATGGTGGAGCCGCTACGTATGTGGCTGAGTACGCTCCCAAGGGTCGGCGGGGATATTACACAAGTTTTATTCAGACCACCGCCACACTAGGCCTGTTTGTGTCGCTGGGTGTAATTTTGCTGACGCGCGAGTCGCTGGGTGTTGACAAATTTGCGGAATGGGGCTGGCGTGTACCATTTCTATTATCGATTCTGCTGGTAGGTGTATCCATCGTAATTCGACTGCGAATGGCAGAGTCTCCTTTATTTTCCAAGTTAAAGACAGAAGGGAATCTCTCAAAGAATCCGCTTGCGGAGAGTTTTGGTAAGAAACAAAACCTGAAAATGGTGCTACTGGCCTTGTTTGGAGCAACAGCAGGACAGGGCGTGATCTGGTACACGGGGCAGTTTTATGCGCTGTCGTTTATCCAGAAAGCCTGTAATGTTGAGTTTGTACAGTCGAATATGATTGTGGCGATTGCCTTACTCGCTGCGACGCCATTCTTTATCGTATTTGGCGGGTGGTCGGATCGAATTGGTCGGAAGCCAATTATGTTAGCCGGTATGGCACTGGGTATACTGACCTACCGCCCAATCTATGATAAATTATATAGTCTGGCCGACTTAAGTCAGAAACAGGAATTTGTCGATGCCCAAACAATTGATCGAAAGTCGACAAAACAGGACAATGGCGGTTTACTGACTACTATGACCACAACCCATTTTTATGAGGGTGGTCTAATCGCGAAAGACATTGAAAAAACCGTTACGGCCAGTCCGGGAGCGCAACCGTCTAAACCTGAACTGAGTAAATCCGTCACCTTACCCACGGCTAGTTTCTGGTTGATGGTGCTGCTCATATTCGTGCAGGTTGTTTATGTAACAATGGTATATGGTCCCGTTGCGGCTTTCCTAGTTGAGTTATTCCCAACCCGGATTCGCTACACTTCTATGTCGCTCCCGTATCATATTGGCAATGGTATTTTTGGCGGGCTAACCCCATTTATTGCAACGGCACTGGTTGCAACGGCCACTAAAGCCAACGAAGTGGCACCAGGTTCGGTAGCGAAACCTTACCTCGAAGGGCTTTGGTATCCGATTCTGGTAGCGGGTGTCTGTTTCGTCATTGGGTTGCTGTATTTAAATAACAAGAGCGAAAGCATGAATGAGTGAAAGAGCGAAAACCTACTGGATGACTTCACTCATTCACTCTCTCTCTAATTAATCCTTATGGAAAAACTCAAACAATACTTTGGCATTATCTGGATACTAGTGGGTATCTACGTTGGTTATGATCGTATTACCGATAGCCTCACGAAGATTGGCAGCGACAAACTCGAAGATCGCGTTTTTGGCTGGGTAGTTCTCTGCGTACTGGTTCCTATCGTTGTAGGCGGACTGATTCTTTTCGGGAAATACGCCTTGGATGGAGAATATAAATCTAATGAGTGAATGAGTGATTGAGCGAATGAGTTAATAGATTTGTGGCGCCTTTTTGCGTGAGCGATTTTATTCATTCGCTCATTCACTCTTTCGTTCTTTAATCATTATGCGTATCCGAACCTTTGACGAATACCAGACTGCTTACCAGAAAAGTGTTGACGATCCTGAAGAGTTCTGGGCTGAAATCGCGCAGAATTTTCAGTGGCGTAAGCCCTGGACCAAAACTCTGCAATGGAATTTCAGCGAACCCAACATTAAGTGGTTCATTGGCGGTAAACTCAACATTACAGAAAACTGTCTTGACCGGCATCTGATTGAACGGGGTGATCAACCGGCTATTATCTGGGAACCCAACGATCCGAATGAAGCTGGCGTCACGCTTACCTATCGGATGCTACACGATCAGGTGTGCCGCTTTGCCAATGTCCTGAAACGTAATGGGGTCGTGAAGGGCGACCGGGTATGTATTTACATGCCTATGGTGCCTGAACTGGCCATTGCTGTGCTGGCCTGCGCCCGTATTGGGGCTGTCCACTCGGTAGTGTTTGGTGGTTTTTCGGCACAGAGTATCGCCGACCGTATCAACGATGCGCAATGCAAAGTGGTCGTTACTGCTGATGGCTCTTATCGGGGGAACAAGGAAATTCCACTCAAAAGCACTGTCGATGATGCGCTGATTGGTTGTCCCAGCGTTCAGAAAGTGATCGTTATGACCCGTACCCGAACCCCGGTGTCAATGCTAAAAGGCCGCGATATTTGGTGGGAACAGGAACTCAAGCAAGTTACTGCCGATTGCCCTGCCGAAGAAATGGACGCCGAAGACATGCTTTTCATTCTGTATACGTCCGGCTCAACGGGTAAACCTAAAGGTGTTGTCCATACCTGCGGAGGCTACATGGTCTATGCGACCTATACCTTCCAGAATGTATTCCAGTACGAGCCCGGCCAGGTGTTCTTCTGCACGGCGGACATTGGTTGGATTACGGGGCATAGTTACATTGTCTATGGTCCGCTGGCATCCGGTGCCACTTCAGTGATTTTTGAAGGCGTACCAACCTATCCTGATTGTGGCCGTTTCTGGGACATCACAGATAAACACAACGTTAATATTCTCTATACCGCACCAACGGCCATTCGGTCATTGATGGGATTTGGACTCGACAAAGTTGAGAACCACGACTTAAGTAGTTTGCAGGTACTTGGCTCGGTAGGGGAACCCATTAATGAAGAAGCTTGGCATTGGTACGATGATAACATCGGTAAAAACCGCTGCCCAATTGTCGATACATGGTGGCAGACCGAAACGGGGGGGATTCTGATTTCGCCGTTGGCGGGTATTACTAAAACCAAACCTACGTTTGCCACGCTTCCCTTACCCGGTGTTCAGCCAATTCTAGTCGACGAAAACGGGAAGGAGATTGAAGGAAACGGTGTTAGCGGAAACCTCTGCATGAAATTCCCTTGGCCGGGTATTCTGCGAACCACCTACGGTGATCATGAACGTTGCCGTCAAACGTATTTCGCTACGTATCCAGGCCTGTATTTTACGGGTGATGGTTGCCTCCGCGACGAAGACGGCTACTACCGCATTACGGGACGTGTAGATGATGTACTAAATGTATCGGGCCACCGCATCGGTACCGCTGAAGTAGAAAACGCGATCAACATGCACACAGGTGTGGTTGAGAGCGCGGTGGTCGGCTATCCGCACGACATCAAAGGTCAGGGCATTTACGCCTACGTCATCACCGATCAGCAACCCGACGGTCACGATGTTGAACTAACCAAGCGCGACATTCTGGCTACCGTAACCCGGGTCATTGGCCCCATCGCCAAGCCCGACAAAATTCAGTTTGTAACAGGTTTACCCAAAACGCGCTCCGGCAAAATCATGCGCCGAATCCTGCGTAAAATTGCCGAAGGAGATACCAGTAATCTAGGCGACACCTCTACGTTGCTTGATCCGGCAGTGGTGGATGAGATTAAAGCGGGAGCGACTTAAATTGTTTCAAGTTCGTTTGTTTCAGATTTCAAGTTAAACGCCGGGCGGAGACGTCCGGCGTTTTTTGTATGCCTCCAATGGGTTAAACTTTTCAGGAAGCTCAGCCGCAATTTCAGCATAGAACCCGTAACTTTCGATCTAACCTTTACTTGTTATCCCCAATCCACGCTATGAATACCTCAACCGACGATGCCTATCAAGAAGCCTTAAAGCGCATCAATGAGTGTAAAAAAGAGAGAAGCATATCTCTTAGCTTATCTTTTTTGGATCTCACCTCCATTCCTCCGGAGGTACAACAGTTGCCACAGTTGCAGTCGTTATATGTGTCCGGCACAAAAGTTAGCGATCTGAGCCCCCTGTCTTCTCTGATCCAGTTAAAAGAGTTGGATGTTAGTAATAACCAGATCAGTGATCTGGGGCCACTTATACCATTGGCCAAATTACACACATTGTTTTTGTATGAAAATGAAATTAGTGACTTAAAGCCGCTAAAAAATTTAAAAAAGTTACAAAGGCTATCCTTAGGTGAGAACAAAATACATGATTTCAATCCATTGAAGTCTCTAACCCAGTTAAATTATTTGTATCTGCCCGATAGTCATATTAGTGATCTCAGCCCTTTTGCCAGCCTGACCAGGTTAATTGATTTGTTTTTGCCTAATAATCAGATTGAAGACCTAGGGCCATTGGCATCTCTAATTCAGTTACAAGAACTCCGTTTATCTAATAACCTAATTAGGGATCTGACTTCACTAATGTCTTTAATCCAATTGATTGATCTACAGTTGCATAATAACCAAATACATGATTTAATTCCGCTGGCCTCCTTGACCAAACTGAAAAAGTTGGATGTGGCCCAAAACCAGATTAATGTATTTCCTGAATTCCTATTACAACTGGGAATTCCAATAGAAAATAGTAATGGCTATTCAGGCAATTCATGTATAACTATTGGTGATAATCCCTGGAAACATCCACCCCTTGAAATTTTGCTCAAGGGGAACGAAAGCGTCCAGGCTTATTTTAACTCGTTAGAGAACAAACAGACCAAACCACTAAATGAGGTTAAAGTAGTTTTGATTGGTGAAGGTGCTGCAGGCAAAACTTCATTAGTTAGCCAACTATTGGGTAAAGATTTTAACCCACACCAATCGCAAACACACGGCATTCTGATTGAGCGGGGCGAATATAATTGCAAAGGAGATCGAGTGCAGGTAAACTTCTGGGATTTTGGTGGTCAGGAAATCATGCATGCTACCCACCAGTTTTTCCTAACGGAACGCAGTATTTATGTGCTGGTGCTGGATTCTCGCAAAGAAGATCAGACTGAATACTGGCTGAAACATATTGACACTTTTGGTAAACAGTCGCCTGTGTTGGTAGTTATTAATAAAATTGATGAAAATCCAGGATTTGACTTGAACCGTCCCTTTCTGACCGAAAAATATCCAGCTATCGCGAATCGCTTCTTCCGGGTATCCTGTAAACGAGGAGACGGAGTCCCAGAATTTCAGGACGAACTAAGGTCTGTTATCCAAGACATGGATATTCGGAAACAACCTTTTTCTCCCGATTGGCTGGCTGTTAAACAAACCTTAAGCACTATGAAGCGGGATTACATTACGTACAATGAATTCCAGCAGTACTGCGAGGCTGATAGTGTAACGGATGAAGCACAGCAGAAAACGTTGCTTGGCTTTTTGAATGATCTGGGAATCGTTTTTGAACACAAACGGCAGGCTACCCGGCATGATACATTTATCATGAATCCTCAATGGCTCACTCAGGCCGTGTATCGTATTATCAACTCGCCCGAGGTAACGGATAAAAATGGCTTTTTAGAATGGGATGATTTGGAAACTATTCTACACAAACCGGAAGAGACAGCGCCAGATTTAGCCCAACGTCGGAAAGAACTCAAAGTCAGTTATCCCGGCGCCAAATTTGCCTTTATCGTAAGTATGCTGGAACAGTTTGAACTTTGCTACAAAGTTGGGGAAGACCGTTGGATGATTCCTGATTTATTGCCGGTTAGCCGGAAAGATGTATCAATTGATTTTACTGGAGCGGCTCATTATTTATTTGCTTACGATTTTCTGCCCAATTCTGTTCTGCCCACCCTCATGGTGCAACTCAGCCGTTGGATTGTGCAGGACTTACAGTGGCGTACGGGTGTTGTACTGAAAGATTTGTCGTCAGAATCATATGCTTATATCGAAGCAGATAAAGAGGCAAAGTCAATCGCCATTCGAGTGAAGAGCCAGGGAGCTAACTTCCAGCGGTCATTCCTTAATTTGATTCGCCAGACTTTACAAGAAATTAATGCAAAGCTTAATATTAAAATTGAAGAGAAAGTAGCGCTGCCTGATATGCCCAATGAGTATGTTGCTTATCAGGATTTGATTGACCTACTGGACATGGGCGAGAAACAGATTCTCATTCCCAAGTTAAAACGAAGGTATACCATTAACGACTTACTGGAAGGTGTAGACGTTACCAATCGAGCTACCAATGTAGGTCGTAGTCAAACAGTAAACATCTTCATTTCGTATGCACACGAAGACGTCCAGTATAAAGACGAGTTAATGAAGTCCCTGAAACCGCTGATTCGGCAAGATAAAATACAGGTATGGCAGGATTTCGAGATTACGGCTGGTCAACGCTGGAATGACGAAATCATGGGCCATTTGGAGCGGGCGCACATTGTTATTGCCCTAATGAGCCCCGATTTCATTGATTCTGACTTTTGTTATTCTATTGAGTTAGCCAATGCATTAAAAGCGGAAGCCAGAGGAGAAAAAACAATCATTCCTATCCAAGTTAGACCGAGTGCCTGGGAGGATTTACGGCCAATTGGCGCTATACAAGGTATTCCTGCCAAGCCTGTTACAAAATATTCCAAACGCGATGATGGTTGGATGGAGGTGTATAAAGGGGTTGGAAGGGCATTAGATAGATGGCAAAACCGGTTTAACCAGACTTAATATTTCTAAATTTCTACTACCGCTCTTGCCCTATTTCACCTTAACAATCTCCCCGAAGTAGTTCATAAACAGCGTGAAATCCATCGTCTTTTTGCTCTCAGGCTCTAGCAGATGCATAGTCAGTGTAATGTAGCGCTGACCGTTGAAGGTGGGTTTGTAGATGACCTTTTGTAGGATAGACTGTTTTATGGCATCGCCACTTTTTGTAAAATACAATAGGTCGTCTTTGAGTAGCGTTCGCTTAAACATTGGACTTCCCGATTTTTTCGTTGCCAACACCGTAACCGTGTTGTTGAAGTAACACCCGTTGGCTACTTGTGTCGAACTGGTATCCTGATCCAATGTCAGCGAGACTTTTATCGACTTCCCTGATTCCTGATACACATCAGCTTTCCCGAATTTGTCAGCTTCTACAACCGATTGACAGTTCTTTGGCTTGGGAGCTGGTGCCGCAGTGGAATCTGTAGTAGCGGTGGTGGATTGAGCGGGACTGTCCTGTTTCTTGTCTGTATTTCCACCACAAGCCGTTAGCAGACTGAAGATAAAAAAAAGTAGAAAGGCGTTTTTCATGTAGTAAAAGGTCTTTAACGCAAAGAGCGCAAAGGTACCGCAAAGAGCGCAAAGAAGTATTGCTCTGTGGACTTTGCGGCAACTTTGCGGCAACTTTGCGCCCTTTGCGTTTAACTTTATTGACCTAAAATGCTCCTTTTTGTGTTAAATGAATGAAGGCAGTCCGGTAGTTGGTACACCCGGTTCATCAACGTCTTGCTCTACCACCAACTCATTTATGCAATTACTCTACAGTTATTTACGGCGTTACTGGGGCCTGTTGGCACTCGCGCTGATACTCGCAGCGATCAACCAGATTTTCTCGCTGCTTGATCCGTATATCTTCCGAAAAATCATTGACCAGTACGTTGTTAAGCCCGGAGGCACCTTGCGGCCATTAGGGTTCTGGGGCTTTCTGAAAAACGGCGCTGGCCTCCTGATCTTACAGGCCCTTGGCGTGGCTATGGTGAGCCGTATCGCCAAGAATTTTCAGGATTATTACGTCAACGTGATTACCCAACGACTGGGGGCACGGCTCTATACGGATGGCCTTCGCCATTCGCTCGAACTACCGTATCAGGTCTTTGAAGATCAGCGATCGGGGGAGACACTGGGTAAGTTGCAAAAGGTACGCTCCGACGTTGAGAAACTGATTCAATCGTTTGTGAATGTGCTCTTTACGTCGGTTGTGGGCATCGTCTTTGTGATGTGGTATGCCGCTACGGTCTACTGGCCCATTGCTCCGGCTTATTTCCTGACCATTCCGTTACTGGGATTTGTGAGCTCGCTGCTGAGCAAAAAAATCAAGACCGTACAGAAAACGATTGTCGCCGAAACCACCGCGCTGGCTGGTTCGACGACTGAGAGTCTGCGCAATATCGAACTGGTGAAAAGTCTCGGTTTAGCTCAACAGGAAACGGAACGGCTGAATGCTACGACTGAAAAAATCCTGAAGCTCGAACTCAAAAAAGTACGCTACATTCGGTCGCTGTCCTTCATTCAGGGAACGTTCGTGAATTTACTTCGTAATGCCATCATGCTGCTCATGTTGTTTTTAGTTGTGCAGGAGCGCATTACGGTGGGTGAATTTTTCTCCCTGTTCATTTACTCGTTCGCCATTTTCGGACCGTTGCAGGAACTTGGCAACATCATCAATGTATATCGCGAAACGGAAGCGTCGCTGGCTAATTTTCAGCAGATCCTGGATACACCCCGCGATATACAACCAGCCCACCCGCAGCCCGTCGAGTCGCTCAAAACGCTGTCCTTTGAGAATGTTCATTTCAAACACCTCACCGCCGATAAACCAGCTCTCGATGGTATTTCCTTCGACGCGCAGGTGGGCGAGACAGTTGCATTTGTAGGGCCGAGTGGTTCTGGAAAAACGACACTTGTGAAGTTGTTGGTTGGACTGTATAAGCCGTTGAGCGGTCAGATTTTGTACAATGATATTCCCGGCTCTGAGGTAAATCTGGATGAGTTGCGCGAACAAATCGGCTTTGTGACGCAGGATACGCAGCTTTTTGCTGGAACCATTCGTGAGAACTTACGCTTCGTGGCACCCAATGCGACCGATGCTGAATGCCTGACGGCCTTGCACCAGGCAGCCGCTGATTCGTTGTTGGCCCGTGCTCCTCAGGGACTCGATACAGTCATTGGCGAAGGTGGGGTGAAGGTCTCCGGTGGAGAAAAGCAACGACTCAGTATTGCTCGTGCGCTGCTTCGCAAGCCAGCTTTGCTGGTATTCGATGAAGCGACATCGGCGCTGGACTCCCTTACCGAAGAAGAAATTGGCCGGACTGTTCGTGACTTGTCGGGCTCGCGCCGACACATTACGATCCTGATCGCTCACCGCTTGAGTACCATTCTGCATGCCGACCGAATTTTTGTACTGGAGCAGGGGTATGTTGTTGAGCAAGGTCGCCATAGCGAGTTGTTAGCGCAAAAAGGCCTGTATTACGCCATGTGGCGGCAGCAAATTGGGGAGCGTAAAGAGCTGGTGGCCGTTTAAAGGACTAGTAAAAAATCGGCATATTAGGCTTCAAATTACAAACAACCTTTCCTACCTATGTTACGCTATACCATCGGTGCAGCTTTTGTTGCTGTGTTTTTGCTCAGTAGCTTTTTTACTGAGACGAAGCCAGTGTCAAAAGTGGCAAAAACTGCCAGAGAGAACTATCAAACGTATTGCTCCTCTTGCCATGGCGAAAAAGTCGAAGCTTTTGTTGACCGTAAATGGAAGCATGGAAATGCCAAAAATGACCTGATCACAAGCATTTCGGGAGGTTATCCCGATTTGGGCATGCCAACCTGGAAAGCAACTCTGAGCGCCACCGAAATCGACCAACTGGCCGACCTGATACTGGAAAGCCTGAAAAATGTTGATCAGTATAAATTTTCCAGCAAACCTACATCGAATGTCTTTTCATCTGAAGGTCAGATAGTTAAGTTAGATACAGTGGCTACTGGCCTTGGTTCGCCCTGGGGATTAGCGTTTCTGCCCAACAACGAACTGTTGATTACAGATCGCTCCGGGGACATCTACCGAGTTGACAAAAATCGACAAAAGGTGAAAGTTTCGGGTGGACCGACCGTATTGGCCGAAGGTCAGGGTGGTTTACTGGACGTTGTTTTGCATCCTGATTTTGCGAAGAATCAATTCGTTTATTTTTCGTATTCAGCCGTGAAGAACGAGGGCGACCAAAAACTTTCGACGACGGCGATTATGCGGGCCAAATTAGCTGGCAATACGCTGACTGATCAGAAGGTTATTTTTGAAGCACTTCCTTATTCCAAAACTCGCCACCACTATGGTTCCCGAATGGCATTCGATAAAAAAGGGTATTTGTTTGTTTCTGTTGGCGAGCGAGGAAATGAAAAAGAGAACCCGCAGTCCATTGCGAATGATTTGGGGAAAATTCACCGCTTATACGATGATGGCCGAATTCCGGAAGACAATCCATTTGTGAAAGATAAAAGCGCCCACGCGTCTATTTATTCTTACGGTCACCGGAATCCGCAGGGGATGCTTCTGAATCAGGCAACGGGCGAAATCTGGACGACGGAGCACGGCCCACGCGGTGGCGATGAGTTGAACATCATCAAAAAAGGAGCGAATTATGGTTGGCCGGTCATCTGCTACGGCATTAATTATGATGGCAAACCCATCACAAATCTATCGGCCAAAGAAGGGATGGAGCAGCCGCTTACCTATTGGCTTCCCTCCATTGCGCCCTCGGGCATGACCTTCGTTGAAAGTGCAAAATATCCCGGCTGGAAAGGGAATTTGTTAATTGGCTCCTTGCGCTTTCAATACCTGAACCGTTGCGTAATGAGTGGCAACAAAGTGGTAAAACAGGAAAACCTGTTGAAAAACATCGGCCGCCTTCGTAATATTAAACAGTCTCCCGATGGGTACCTGTATGTATCCGTCGAAGATCCCGGTTATGTATTCCGACTGATGCCAGTGGCGCAGTAAATTAGCCTTTTACTCATGACTTTCTATCATCAGCAGGTACTAAAAATCAGAGATGAACTCTATCCAAATGAGCATTTATGTAATCAGATAATTCAGGCAAAACGGTTCATGGACGGTCAGTTAGAACGCAACATAAATTTGACTGTTATTGCCCAGGAAGCGTCATTTTCAAAATTCCATTTCATCCGACTCTTCAAAAGGATGTACGGAAAAACGCCCTACCAATACCTAATGATGGTTCGGATTGAAGAAGCGAAACGACTTTTACTGACTGGTAAAACAGTGCAGGAGGTTTGTTTTTCGGTAGGTTTTGATAGTACAAGCTCCTTTACGGGGCTTTTCAAAAAGATAACTGGCTCAACACCTACCGCCTTTAAAAGTCGACAGTCAAAGTGGTAGGCAGTTGACCAAAGCTCAGGACTTTGCAGTTGGACGGGTTTACTGATATGGGGAAAATAGCAATTTTCGAGAAGTGGTTTCTGTAGCCATTACTGACCTTTGCTGAGATCGTAAGCATGGCCAAATCGCTTACTAGAAATCAAAGAAACATGAAAATTAAAGTAACGAGTTTACTGGTAAATGATCAGGAAAAAGCCCTGAAGTTTTATACAGAAATATTAGGCTTTGTCAAGAAAACGGAGGTGCCACTAGGCGATCATAAATGGCTAACCGTTGTCTCAAATGAAGAAAGAGACGGCGTTGAATTGCTCCTCGAACCAATGGCATTTCCACCCGCTAGCGTATACCAAAAAGCCTTATACGACGCCGGAATTCCGCTGACTGCTTTCAACGTAGATGATGTTCATAAAGAATATGAACGACTAGAAAAGCTAGGGGTCGTATTTAGTATGAAACCGACCATAATGGGTCCTGTAACGATTGCCGTATTTGATGATACATGCGGCAACAACATTCAAATCGTTCAGATGTAAGATTGCCTCTTACCCATCTAAAAACGATTCCTTTTGCGCTTTAAAATTAGTTTCTAGTTCTTTTGGGCTCTTTATAGATTTCCCAAGAGCAACTTTCCAGAAACATCCGGCCTGCTAGTGTTTTGGTCGCTGATCCTTCTGAAACCGAAAGCGTAGCTTCTCCGCCAACAGTACCCCAGACCTGGCTTGGGTTAGTGGACGGAAAACAAACCAACGTTTTAGCCGTAGAAGGGTCCATTTTAAGTCGAAATGTGAGGTTCTCGTGATGAAAGGAAATCTCGCCCCCTGTCAACAATTTGGCATGGTCGGGGCTTGAGTACATTCGATTTGTCAGCGTATAGTTTTTACCAATCAGTTGAAAGCCGGAGCGTATAATCTGATCGCCCTGTTGCAGGTAAATGTAGCTGCCGGGGCTGCCGAAAATATTCCAGCCATCACCCGCAAAATGGTACCAGGTCCAGCTTCCTCCCTGACGCTCTGGCGAGTCGTTCAGCCTGCCTTGTTCGTGGTAAGCCTGCCCTGTAAAGTTAGCCTGATAGTCGTCCCATGAAAGCGAACCTGTAACGGTGCTATTGGGAATCTGAGAAACATAGCTAAAACTTGGTGAACCTAAAGGAGCACCGCTCATCACAGTCCGCAGCGGGCCCGGCATTAATCCCGAAGGAAAGGCAGCAAAGGGAAGTTGAGTTGGGTTAATCGTAAACTCGCCTTTGACTTCCGGAAAATTTACCTGAATCGAGAACTGATTGTTCTCGCTGCCTTCTATAGCCCGAATGACCAGATGGGAAGGAATTTCCAGATGGCTGGCAGAGCTTTTAACATCGGATTGAGGAACGATGGTTGTGAATCGTTTCACGGTACCCTGTTTGGGTTTAAGGGCCATTGTAAATACTGATTTTTTATCACTGGCCAATCCGGGTTTTTCCCACCAATGTTGAGGAATAAAGGCCAGCACCACTGAACTGCCATCTTCAAGGAAAAAATCGAAATACCACCACTGAAGCTGGACTTTAGAACGCTGGAAGTTCTTGACCTGTAGCTTATGAAACCGATCGGTGTTTTGCCATTCCTGGTAGCGAAGGAATTTACTAACAAGTCCTTTGGATAGTAAATGGGAAGTCATTCGCTTCAGAAAGGGATCTTTGGGGAGGGCGAAATGGCCATCTTTCTGAGGCAGAAAAGGGTAAACTTTCTTCACCAATACTCGAGACAAATCTCCATAGTAATGCGGGACAGAGACTTCACTACCGGATACTTGTTCCCACTTTAAGCGCGGATCGGCAGCCGATATGTTGAGTTTTACCAACAGCAAATCGCTCTGACCCTGATATAAAGTTTGGGCCGTAGAAATCACCTGCTCGGGCGTTATAAGTGAAATGAAGCCTTCCTTGGAAAAGAAGGGAGGGTGAAAGCTGACCTTCGTGGATTGTGCCAGCCAATCTGCCTTCTTGACCAGATAAAAAAGGGTTTCCGAAGCTATGGCCACCTTGATCGACAAGACATTCAGGAGCACTAAAACGAAGACACGGATACTCATACGTCGTTGACTCATAGGCTCATGCCGAATGCAAGAAAGAAATTTAGTTGAGCAGGAACGAAAAAAGGCAGTAGTTTAACTATTACTGACTATACATGACTATTAATGACCAAGTACTTAAAACTACGGTCAAAATCTCGATATAGTTTTAGTCAATTTTAAAGTTTCCAGAAGTCGCCATAAACAACACGGCTTAACAAGCACTCTTAAAGAGATTAAGTTTTGCTAAAGCGGCTAATATCAGAGCCCGAACGCAAGTAGTATCTTATCAATAATGCTTTATCATCTTATAATGCCAATTTATGCCTCATGGTTAAGCCCGTTTATTCTATTAGCTTGATTTGTGCTGGCCTTGTGTGTCTGCTCAGCTTTAAAACGAATCTAAGAACGACGCTGGCAGAAGGCCCTTCGCCAGTAAAAACACCAGCCGAAGAACAAGCCACGTTTCAGCTCGAACCGGGCCTGGCTATTCAGCTTGTTGCCTCTGAACCAATGATTCAGGACCCGGTTGTCATCAACTTTGATGAAGATGGCCGACTTTGGGTGATCGAGATGCGAGGATTTATGCCTGATGTTAACGGTGACGGTGAAGATAAGCGCGTTGGCCGCCTATCGGTACTTGAAGACACGAATGGCGATGGCCAGATGGATGTCAGCAAAGTTTATCTCGACAGTCTGGTGATGCCAAGAGCAATGGCCTTCGTTCCTGGTGGTGTATTGATCGCTGAAAATGGCGCTTTATGGATGACCAAAGATCTGAATGGTGATCTGAAGGCAGATACGAAAACCGTTGTTGATGCAACCTACGCTTCTAGCGGACTGCCCGAACACGCGCCAAATGGGCTTTGGCGGGGCCTGGACAACTGGTATTATAACGCCAAATCGCGTCTTCGATATCGACTAACCAACGGCAAATGGGAGCGTGATAGCACCGAGTTTCGTGGTCAATGGGGCATTAGTTATGATGACAAAGGTCGCCTGTATTACAATTACAACTGGTCGCAGTTGCACGCCGATCTGGTCGCGCCAAACTATTTATCCCGAAATAAAAATCACAAGCCAACCACCGGTATCGACTATGGTCTGACTATTGATCGGCGGGTTTACCCAATCCGGCCTAATCCGGCAGTGAATCGAGGCTATATACCCGGAACTCTGGATAAAGAAGGTCACTTACTTGAATTCACCGCTGCCTGTTCTCCATTGGCCTATCGGGGAACCGCACTGCCTGCGGCCTATTATGGCAACGCGTTTGTCTGCGAACCTGCCGGGAATCTCATTAAGCGCAATGTGGTAGAAGAGAAAGGCCTGCTGATTACGGCGCATGATCCACACCCTGGCACAGAATTCCTGGCCTCGACAGATGAGCGATTCCGACCAGTTCATATGGCCACAGGTCCTGATGGTGCATTGTATATCGCCGATATGTATCGTGGCCTTATCCAGCACAAGGCTTATGTGACACCTTATTTGAAGGAACAGACGTTGTCCCGCGAACTTGATAAACCTGTCAACCGGGGCCGTATCTGGCGCATTGTTCCCCAGAACTGGAAGGCGCAAAAAACGAAGAAATTGTCGAGCGCGTCGTCAGATGAACTCGTTGCTGAATTGTCAAACCCAGATGGTTGGCATCGTGATGTGGCGCAGCACTTATTAATTGATCGAAATGACAAGCGAGTTGGTCCAGCTTTAACAACATTGGCTACCAAAGGCGAACAGCCCCTCGGTCGATTCCACGCTTTGTGGACGCTGGATGGGTTGAAGCTTAGTAACCCTACTCTGTTATCTGGATTGGTTGCCGACCCGAACGCCCTTGTTAGTTCAACGGCCCTTCGGCTGTTGGAGCCGTTTGCGAAAGCAGATAAAGCTGTTCGGGCAAAACTGGGTGAACAGCTGTTGGCCCGATGGGAACAAGCTCCAATTGAGCAAATTTTACAGATGACCTTTACGGCTGGCGTACTTGATCAGCCTGTGGCTCAGCAATTACTGGCCAATATTGTCGGACGTTATGGCGAATCTGCCCTGATTCGCGATGCGGCTATGAGTAGCCTTCAAAATCAGGAGTTTGCCTTTTTACAACGGTTATTAAAATCACCCCAATGGCAAACGCAGGAACCGGCAAAAGAAATTTTCGTAGAGATGCTGACGACGGCCATTGTTCGGAAGCGAAACCCTGCTGAGTTAACAACGCTGTTGGCGCTTTTAGATGCCAAGAAAGAGCCGTTGGGCTGGCAGGAAAAAGCCATACTGACCAGCATGTCGATTGCCGGTAGCAGCAAAATAAAGCCAATAAAACTCACCGCAGCGCCGAGCCTGTTAGCTAAATCCAGTCACAAAATCGACCCGTCTCGTCTGGCATCACTGGAAACGATGTTTGAATGGCCCGGCCACGTTGCCGCAAAAAGCAATACCGCAAAAAAGAGCCTGCTGAACGACGAAGAGCAAAAGCTATTTGCGTCGGGACGACAACTTTACCTCAATACTTGTTCGGGCTGTCACGGCACTGACGGCGCAGGACTACCCCGCTTCGGTCCGCCCCTGATTGGTTCGGATTGGGTGCTGGGCGATGAAAAACGATTAGCGCTTGTCTTGCTGCATGGAATGGAAGGACCTGTAGAAATAAATAAACGGGTTTACGATGCACCAGATATTCTTCCGGTTATGCCTGCTCATTCGACTATGGACGATCAGTCGATCACGTCTATTCTGATGTACATCCGCAACGAATGGGGGAATAATGCAGGCCCGATTGGCAAAAGGACAGTTGGCATGACTCGTATTCTGGGACAAGGGCGCGTTGTGCCCTGGACGGCCAAAGAATTGAATAAATATATTCTGGAGACACAAGCCGCCAGTGCGAAATAAAAGACATCAGGACAACCAATACCTACCCTAAACAATCCTTGACCTTTACCCAAATGGATAGACGAGATTTTTTGCAGCGTGCTACGGCAGGGGCTATGGCTGTGTCTTTTCCTGCTGTTCCCGATTGGTTCGCCGATAAACGAATGGGCATTGTTGTCCATTCGTATTGGAGTCGCTGGAATTCAAAAGTGGAAAGTCAGAAGTATCCAAGCTTCACAAATGCTATTCAACTGCTTGATCATTGCCATCAACTCGGTGCGGGTGGTGTGCAGGTCATCGTTAACGGCTGGTCGTCCGACTTTGCCAAAAAGGTGCGCGATGAGCGGGAGAAGTATGGGCTTTATCTGGAAGGCTCAATTGGTTTACCCAAAAAAGCAGATGAAGTTGCAAAATTTGAACAGGATGTAATTAATGCACGGGAAGCCGGAGCGCAGGTGTTACGAACCGTCTGCTCAACGGGCCGACGTTACGAAACGTACCATTCTCCCGCAGCTTTCGAGGAATTGAAGAAAAACGCGTTGACCATGCTACAATTGTCCGAGCCTGTTCTTCGCAAGCACAAAGTCAAATTGGGCGTCGAAAACCACAAAGATTGGCGTGCCCCAGACTTGGTGAATCTCCTGAAACAAGTCAACAGTGAATGGATCGGCGTAACCCTCGATTTTGGTAATAGCATGGCCTTGCTGGAAGATCCAATGGAAGTCGTAGAAACCTTATCGCCGTATGTATTTAGTACGCACGTGAAAGATATGGCGGTTGAAGAGTATCCCGATGGATTTCTATTGTCGGAAGTGCCTATGGGAAAAGGCATTCTCGATCTGCAAAAAATGGTTGATCTCTGTCGAAAACATAATCCATCCGGTACGTTTAGTCTGGAAATGATTACGCGTGATCCACTGGAAATTCCCTGTTTGACGAATGCCTATTGGGAAACAATGGCTTCGGTGCCGGGTTCTGATCTGGCCCGAATGCTCCGAACGGTCAGACAACACAAATATGCTGGTGGCCTGCCTCGCGTAGCAAAATTGAGTAATGATGAAAAACTGGCACTCGAAGAAGAAAACATTGTAGCCTGCATCAACTACAGCAAAGACAAATTGGGAATGAAATAAAGAAGTCTTATGAGTAAAGAAATACTACCTGGAGTCAGTCAATTTAATTTAAGTGGAAGAACGGCCATCATCACGGGTGGCTCTAAAGGCCTTGGCCTGGCTATGGCTGCTGGCCTGGCTTCGGCAGGAGCCAACATCATGCTGGTCAATCGCAATGCCGAAGAAGGTGTAAGCGCAGCAAAGGAACTGAGTCAGGATTTCGGCATTACAGCCATTTCGTTCAGCGCCGACATCGCAAGCCCCGAACAAACGGAAGCGATGGCCCAAAAGGCAATCGACACGTTTGGCCAGATCGATATTCTTATCAATAGTGCCGGGATTAACATTCGGGGCGCTATTGACGAACTGACACCGGACGATTTTAATAAGGTAATGGAGGTGAACGTAACAGGCACCTGGCTCTGCTGTAGAGCTGTAATCCCATTCATGAAAAAAGCTGGTCGGGGTAGTATCATTAACCTGGCCAGTACACTCGGTTTGGTCGGTTTGTCCAATCGAACGCCCTATACATCCAGCAAAGGGGCGGTTGTTCAGATGACCCGCGCTCTGGCGTTGGAAATGGCTCCGTTTAATATCAATGTCAATGCCATTTGCCCCGGCCCTTTTCTAACCGAAATGAATCTGCCCATCGCCGATACCGAAGAAGGTAAAAAATTTGTGGTAGGGGCCACTGCTTTAGGGCGTTGGGGCCATTTGCGAGAGATTCAGGGAGCTGCCATTTTCCTGGCCAGCGATGCCGGAACCTTCATGGTCGGTTCGATGCTCACCGTTGACGGTGGCTGGACAGCCAGATAAAGTATTGTTCCAGGTTTCATGTTTCAAGTTACTGGCAGGAAGTATTATGCGTCAGCCAACTTGAAACTTGAAACCTGAAACCTGAAACAAAAAAATCTCCTAATCTAAAAAATGGAACAGTTAAGCGGCAAACTTAAACCAACTCGAGTACGATACGGGATGCTGGCACTCGTATTCGTTAACGTAGCGATTAGTTACCTGGACCGCACCAATATTGGAGTTGCTGCATCAGCCCTTGGCAAGGACCTTCACTTGTCAAAAATTGAGCTAGGCTATATTCTATCAGCTTTTGGATGGGCTTATGCGGCTTTGCAGATTCCGGGTGGATTGATTGCCGATCGGTTTGGGCCTCGTATTTTATATGCTTTCTGTTTGATTACCTGGTCAATTGTAACACTAGCCCATGTGCTTGTTCGGGGCATTGCCAGTCTGTTCTTCCTCCGGCTGGCCACGGGTACACTGGAAGCTCCCTCGTATCCAATCAATAATCGCGTGGTAACTCAATGGTTCCCGAACAACGAGCGAGCGTCGGCCATTGCCATGTATGTGTCTGGGCAGTTTATTGGACTGGCTTTTCTGAGCCCAGTTTTGGCAATGGTTCAGGTGTATGCAGGTTGGAGAGGTTTGTTTATTGGGACGGGTCTGGTTGGTCTGGTTTGGGGAATTGTCTGGTACCTATTCTATCGTGACCCCCTCGATAGTACAAATGTCAATAAAGCCGAGCTGGATTATATTGAAGAAGGAGGAGGTTTGTTCAGAGCTAAAGATCAAACCAAGGGTCAAGCCAATATCTGGCAATGGTCCAATATAAAACTGATTTTTTCGAGCCGGACGTTATGGGGTGTTTATATCGGGCAGTTTTGTGTCAACGCTACACTCTGGTTTTTTCTGACCTGGTTTCCAACCTATTTGGTGGAATATCGGCATTTAAGCTTTATCAAATCGGGCTATCTGGCATCAATACCGTTTCTGGCGGCATGTGCAGGTTTATTACTATCGGGTTTCCTATCCGATTGGTTGATCAGCCAGGGAAAATCGGTGAGTCTGGCCCGTAAGGCACCAATTATTATTGGGTTTATTTTATCGTTAAGCATTGTTGGCGCTAATTACACGGATAATAATACATTGGTCATCTTTTTCCTGTCATTCGCTTTTTTTGGGATCGGTATGGCCCTGATTTCCTGGATATTTGTATCAGTTCTCTCTCCTAAACATCTGATTGGCCTAACGAGTGGTGTATTCAATTTTATGGGCAACCTGGCTTCTATTGTTGTGCCAATTGGGATTGGTTATCTGATACAAGGCGGGAGTTTTAAGCCAGCACTAGTCTTCATTGGTACAATCGAATTTATTGGCGCCTGTTCGTATATTTTCCTCGTCGGTAAAATTGAGCGAATAGCTACCCCTGCTCAGGCCGATATAAGCGAAGGAAAGCTGGTGTCTTAAAAAATTACCTCTTTACGGGATTTTGCCGGACAAAAAAAGAGCGAATTAATATCAACGAGATTCCCCAGAAGAATAGGGGTACGAAAATATGCATATAGTCTGGCGAAAAATCTACAGACATAAAATCATTTGCCGACTCATCGTAAAACGCTTTTAACGAGTCATTGGGCTTAAGATGGTCATAATCATCTTCACTAATAGGAATAACCCGCTCCTGTCGCTGGTAGCGAACCGTGGCGTCGTAATCATACCATTTCCAGCTTGAGCTTGTATTTCGTCCTTTCGATCGGCGCGCGGTGTCTAGTACCTTAACCGTAACTTCTTGCCCAGCAGTCTTTACGTGCTGATAATACTGGAAGTATTTCCAGGTATCATACGTAAAGAAAACCGCTGCGATCAATAACTCTACAACAAGAATAAATCGAGCTATATCCTGTAGGAATGTTAGCGGAATAAGGGTCACGATAACTCCCGAAATCATAAAAAAAGAAGCTGTCGTAAGAACAAAGCACAGGAGTAACAGCTTATGTTCATTCGTAAAATCACGGATACTCGTCCACTCAACTAAACGCGATTTTCGCTCGGCCTTATCAAAACGAACTTCGCTTCTTGGTTGCCGGAACGCATCATAAACCGGATGATACAATAACTTAACCCGGTCGCCGGAGCCAACATAACCTGAATCCATTACAAAGCGCGTTGTGTAGGTTTTACCCTGATACGGAAACGTAAGATAGGTACTGTTACCAAGTATGTCCCGCCAGGACCGTTGCTTCTGATTGGCCTGATCAACCGTAACCGAGAGGAGTTTACCTTCTCGGATAAATTGGCTCTGTAGGAGCGAATCTTGATAAAGCCCCCAGAATGCCCAGGTCGTGATGACCAGAATGATAGCTACGATCGATGAAATTACGAAATTATATAGGCGACCTAGCGACGAAAGAAGTTCTTTGAACATGACTAAATGGTGTGATTAGAGCAAATAGCGCTGAGCTACTAAAGATAATTAAATGAGGAGGCCGATTGATAGGTGAGTATGCAAACGGTAACCAAAGCATACGATTAAACTATTATTATACATGTTAAGGATATTAATAAAATTATAAATATATATACCTATAGTATTCGGTATACTGAGAAATAAAAGCTGTTTTTACGGCTGTAAATCACTAATTTGTTTTTTTATTTGAAACTGATCCAGAAGGGCAACTACTATGTCGGTTATCCATCTGTATACCCACCGCCAAAATCTGCTTCTAAACGGTTAAAAACCGGACTTATGCTTGTTGAGAAGCGTAGTTATACGCTATGAAGCCGTTTGATTAACGATTTACTTTGTCTTTTTCTACTTCCTGTGAACAGTTAGTTGCCAGATTTTAGGCGCGGCTAATTGTGTGTTGATGTATCCTGGATTAATAATAAATCAAATGACTACTCATCGCTACTTCACTCTCTTTTTTTTGCTGGTTGCGAGTTTTGCGACAGCACAAGCTCAGCCCACAATTGCACTGAATACAATAAAACGGTCTGATGATCCAGTAACGACTGAAAATGCTCCGCGTATGCCGAAAGCGGCTATTGAATCGCCCTTCTATGTTAAGATTTACGGCTTCTATGGTTTGCTCACGCCAGGGTCGCAGGTTTCGACCAGCTACACGAGTTTACCGATTACCGGGATGCCTACCAATACAGCTACGTCCTACAAAAATAATTCGACAGGATTAGGCGCAGGACCACGGGCGGGTATTGGTATTGGCTTAATCGTCAGTGACTTTATTAATTTGGGGATTGATGCCGATATGCTCTTTGGCTCAGCATTAACAACTAGTGATAACTATAACGCGTCTAACTACACGTCCACTTCCTCGTCCAGTACAAACTTTAAAGTACTGTCTATCATACCGAATATTACATTTAAGGCGCTGTCACGTCCTAGTTATTATATATATAACCGACTGGGTTTGGTAGGTGGAATAGTGATGGATTATCAGGTCAATTCAACTAGCCTCTATGCACCAACTTCTGGAGCCAGTACTGCATCGGTTTATCAAAATGATTACCGAAAAAATTCACTGGCAATTGGCTATCAGGCTGCACTGGGTATTCAATTTCGCCTGAGCCAGAGCTTACGTGGTTTTGCTGAGGTCATTGCCTACAACCAGTCATTCCAACCCAAGGAAAATCTGTATAAATCAACCAATACGAAAACGGGCACGGCTCCTTCTGTCTACAGCTATATTACCCAATATAGTAGTCAGGGAACCTCAACCACAACTAAACAGGATGGACTAGACGTCTATCAATCACCTAGTTACAATGTGGTTATGAATAGCATAGGTTTAAGTGTTGGATTAATGTTCCGGTTCTAACCCGCGTTTGGTATGCCACAGCCTTATTATGCCTTGCCGTTACGTTTAGACGAGGTGTTGCAGCACAAATCGCACCCAACCTGCTCACTACCGCAGTCGATCGCTCAAAACCTGTATCTGATGTTAACGACGCACTTCAACGAATCCCGGTTTGATGAATCGTTTGGGTGCAGTTTGTGGGATGAGGATTTCTCAAACCTAGCGAACAGCCGTTGGAAAGAAGACATTCGCCAATCTATTGAAGCATCGATTGCTGAACATGAAAAGCGATTGACACAAGTGCGGGTTCGCGTCGATCTAACGGATCAGGAAATACAGCTTGATCGAACAAATCGCCGGGTAAAACGACGGCTCAGTGTTTGGATTGATGGAGTATTGGCGCGGACCAACGAACAATTTTCGTTTCAGCGCAGCCTGTTTTTGGCTCCTCTCTCTACCGAATAATGTTTCAGGTTTCATGGTTAATGCTTCAGGTTCCGCCTGCAAAACGTTAACCATGAAACCTTGAATCTGAAACAATTAACCAGATGGCCGTTACTGATCTTGTTTCTGAAGGCTTTACTCGTGAGCGGGTAAAAGCCCGGATGCTACGCCGGGCTGCCGACTTGTGGGGCTACGCCGAGACAGACCTCGATAGCTTCGATCCGCTTGTGGCATTGCTTATTGAAGCCTGTGCTGTTGAGTTTGAGCGGGTGTCAGTTGCTATTGGAAATACCCAAACCCGATTGCTCGACCGGTTGGCGCAGGTGTTGCATCCGGAGCCTGATGTAGCCCGCCCTGCTTTCGGCATTGCTCAGGTGCGATCGGTGGAGTCGAAATCTACGCTCTCTGCCACTACGCAATTGTGTTTGAAACGGGCTGGAGCTACGCGTACCGACTCGACAAATGCACTGGAAGCTTTTTTCTCTCCCGTTGATGCTTATCCGGTTATCGACGGAGCGATCCGCTACATCGCTACAACCGAAATGCTGTACCGGATAGATGAGCCCACACAGAAAACGCCCATTGCTCAGCGGCAAGGCCCGCCGGCCGTATTGCCTTACCAGTCTTTATGGCTAGGGTTGGATCTGGACGAGGGCGTTACATCGCTGGAAGGACTATCTTTCTTTTTCGATTGGGCGTCCGAAACCGACCGGACTGTCTATCAGTCATCCCCCGCTACTAGCTCGTGGTGGTTAGGCGGTCAGGAGCTACGCGTTCGGATGGGTTTACCTGAAAAAAGTAGCGCTAAAACGTCGAACACACGTTTAGAAAGTGAATTCGATGTTATGGGCAAGGTAGAAAAGCAGGCCGTGTCGGTTTATGAACGCCATTTTGTGACTATTGAGGGAGCCCCCGTTTTTAAATCATCCGGTTTGCAGCGACAGGCTTATCCAAGCCAGGTTGGCCAATGGTTTGCCGAGCGTGAGTTGCGTGCAGTTCGGGAGTCGCTTTGGTGGGTCGAGTTACGGTTGCCCCATACTGTTAGTGCGCAAGCTTTGGCGGGCGTGATTGTCGGGCTAAACTGCTGTCCGGTTGTTAACCGACGGCTTCATCGGATCACCTATCGACTTCAACAAAATCTAAATATCATTCCACTCGAAACGGACCGATGTTTTTTGGCGATGCGCGACGTTCGAACAAATCAGAACCGCCAGCTGACTGCTATTCCCCTCGGAGATCTGTCGGATTTAGCCGCTGATACGTATACGGTACAATATGGAGTCAACCGATTCGATGATCGGGACGCCCGACAGGCATTGACCAATTTGCAGGATTTACTTCGTGATGAAAGTGCATCATTTGCTGCATTGGGTGAAGATTTTCTGACGTCAGTGATTCGGGAACTGAATCAGGCATTGGCTCGACTCGAAGCGAAGGTCGACCAGAAAACAAGCAAACGCGACTCGATTCCCTATCTGATTATCAAACCTAAACAACCGGGCGAAACCGTATTCATCGAGTATTGGACTTGCGATGGAGAAGCCGCCAACCGGTTGCCAGTCGGGAGTCGGCTTAGTCCCTATTCGGATAATACGCTTCGCAAAGATTCTGGTTTTCTAATGACCAGCACCACTGGTGGACGAGAACGCCTGAGGGAATCAGAGAAGATTGCGCAGTATAAAAAGGCTTTGCTAACTCGAAACCGTGTTGTGACGCTGGAGGATGTACGAGTTGTGTGTCAGGCCGAGTTGGGGCATCATCTGCAGGCTGTGCGTGTTGAGCGAGCTTTTCGTGTAGATCCATTGCCTACCAATGGTTTTCAGCGCTGCATTCGGGTGAGCCTGGAACCCTCAACAAGGAGTACGTATTCGGCTGCCGATTGGCTGCAACAGGCTAAACTAATACAGACTAGTCTGGAAACGCAATCAGTGTCGGCCTTGCCCTATGAAGTTATTGTCGTACCCAATTAAGGAAGACCTAGTTGAATGGAGCCATTAGCCGACTATGCCGAACGTTTGAATCACTTGCCGACTGACCTGCGGGCCGAGACTGTGCTGGCTGATATGCTCGAAAACGGTATTTCATTCGACGATCTCATCATAAATCCAGTTGGCGCATTCAAACGGGCAGCTGGTCGCGATATTGATCGGACTGAGTGGATAGAGACACAGTATAAATCACAACGCTGGTTACAGATAGAGTTGAATCGTAGTGGTCTGTATGATCTGTTGCCAGAGGGCGTCTTTCATCAGCCAACGTCGCATGACGCATCTGCCTCGAAAGAAGCCATACTGCGCGAAATGAGTGTGCAGCGCAAGCGAGAGCAGGCAGCCCGGCGTTTTTTTCTGCCTATTGAACAGGAGTTTTTTCGCCAGCGCGTTCGAATCGAGCAGGAACAACAAACGTTCTTATCGGATAGCGGCCCGTTGCTGGCCGATGATCCCCTGGCCTGGTTCTGGAATTTACCCGATTTTCTGACGCCTGCTCAGACAAAACGCCTGCTGTACCTATTGCCCCTGATGCACAAAATGTCGGGCGATATGGCCGCCATGACGAATTGTTTCGACCAACTGATTGACGAGCGAGTGAGTTTACAACTCGATGCGCCGGGCATGACATTGGTTCAGGCGAATACACCCGCCCTGGGGCAGTGGGAATTAGGCAGTAATTCGGTGTTCGATGGCTGGTTGCCTAACGAGGAGCCATTGCTTCGCATAACGGTGCATATCGATCGTAGCGAACGGGTCGCCGATTACATGCCTGGAAGTAACGGGATTCGACTTATCGAATGGCTGATTGGCTATTTAGTACCCTTAGACACTGACGTTCAGATTGATCTGGACACGTCGGGACTTAACGATGCTTTTTTATTTACCAACGAAGACTCGTTGGGTCGATTAAATTTTACAACATACGTTTAAGATGTATGATATAAGATATATGATGTATTTTATTGTGACTGACTTTTTGAATACATCATACATCCTATATCATACATCATAAAAGCCCGCTCTATTATGACTGTTCCTGAACTTACTTACCCACCTGTCAACTGGATTGATGGTATGAAGATTGCCCGTCGGCATTTTACCGAGTGGGAAAACTTTATGCACGACCAGTTGCGCGATAGCAACGCATTGGGGCTATCTCGATTTCGGTACGGGATTTTGCCCGCCGACAATGCCCTTGATGTGCAAATTCAGTGCGACTTTAATCAGCAGATTCGGGTGAACCTGCGGAGTTGCCGGGCCATTAGTCCTCATGGAGGTCGGATTGACTACCACAGCCCAGCCGATTCACTCACGTGTTCAACTTCGTTTGCATCGCTGGCTGAAACCTACGGATTGCAAACGGGTAAACCGCAAACGTTCGACGTACTCCTGACAGTCGATCCGTTCAATCGAATTCCAACGGGTGAGCCCATCCTTACTGAAGTTCCCCCGCGTCATCCACATACTCGCCCCGATTATCGGCTCGACGTAGTACCATCTACACAGGTGCGCGCCCACGAACTCAACCATCAACTGATTGTAGGCCGGGTTCGCTACGGCAATGGTGAAGTCCAGCAGGACGCCGATTATCTGCCAGCCTGCACTTCGGTTTATAGCCTTCCCCGACTTCAGCAATGGCATCAGCAGTTTGGCAAGCACCTTGAATCGCTGGAAACCAACTCCTATAAAATTTTACAGCGCACGAAGGAAAGGGACCCTAAAAATGCGCTGCAAAGCAGTACGCTGTTGATGGCAGAACGCGTAGCCTTTATTCTGGGCGACATCAGTACGCGCTATAGTTGGATTATTCCTTACGAACCACCCGTTCAAATGGCCGAATTGCTGTTGCGCCCTATTCAGGCGGTGCGGGTAGTAATGACCATGCTGAGCGGGCGCGAGCGCGAAGAATTTATTGGCTACATCGGCGAGTGGGCCGATCTGACACCGGGTGCGTTGGAGGCACAGCTCAATGCGACTCTGCAATTACCTTATGAACATACCGAATTAACGGCACTGCTTACGTCGCTGGATACATTTTACCGAACCCTGTCGAATGTGTTTTATAAACTGGCTCAGCTAGATTTTATTGGCAAGCGTAAGGGGCAGAACGTATTTATCATTGAGCACGAAGTAAAAGAAACTCCGCCCGAAAAGCCACGTTCGCGCTGGAGTCCGTTGGGGTAGTGCCGCTAAATAAGTACATATAAGCATCTGCTTAAAAATAAGCTAACATTGATTGCCTTAAATTCTATGGTTCAACTTCCAGATTGCGGAGTTCAACCTTGACTGACATAAAACCTAACTCTATCAAATCCGCTTAACTTACCTATGGAACCACTCAATAAACCCGAACGACAACAAGCTTTCAGCCGTTTTCTGGGTGTTTACTGTCTTTCGCTTAGCGTGCCTTTGCTGGCAGTCTATCTGTTGTTTAGTGCACCAAACTATGTACTAAAACAGGAAAATGCCCGGCTCAACGAAACCCTGAATGAACAAACCCAGAAACTGATGAAGCGTATGGATGGGGTAAGTACTGACCTCAAGACCATCCAGACTACTGATCAGGCGTACCTGAAAGCGACGGACATTGAGAAGGGAAGCTTGAAAAATCAGCTCTCAGGCTTAGAAAACGGGCTACAACAGCAAGTAAATGGCCTTAAAGCCGATACAGCACAGCTACAGCCACTTAATAAGCAACTTTCGCATGGCATTATTGGGGCATATGATGCTGTACTTACCTATCGTAATAGCATCAGTTATCTGCGCGATTTGCTCGAAAAAGAAGGTATCGATGCTAGCCAGGTAGATAAACTAACGGCAGCACTCACGCAGGCCCGGCAGGAAAATGAAATGCTTAAGATTCTCGCGGCTAAATCGGCTGCACCGGCTGCCGCACCGGCACCTTCGGGTGGGGGCGGGCCAAATTACCTGGCGCAGTTTCAGGATTGCACCAGCAAAATGGTAGATGCTCAAAAGCGCATTACACAACTTCAGGACCAGCTAAAAGCTGCAGGTAGTACGCCCGCACCTGTCTCGGCTCCGGTAACTGCGGGTGTTTCGCGGGCTGATGTCGAAATGGACATTGTAGACCGTTGTGAGAAAAAGGCAGATGCTACTAACCGCCCTCCGCTCTGGCGTCGTCCGTTGTACGAATTTGCCATGGAAACGCTCGAGAAAAATACCCGCCCCGACGCCAAACAGCGTATCACTGCGATTAATGACAAACTGCGCCGATTAGGTTCTGACTGAGAAATAAATTGTCATAATTATCAAGAGTAGCCAAGTCATGGTCAGGTACTAGCAATCCTGTCTGTAAACCTTTGCCTACTTTGACAAATTCTGACCACTCTTGACAACCCCTGACCGTCTCTGACAAATTTGAACCCCTTAATTCTGATGGCATATACGGAAGAAGTGAAGCGAGCCATACAGATTGCCCAGGCTCTGTCTAAGGAATATCAGAACGAACTATTTGCACCAGCGCACCTGCTCATGGGCTTGTTGCATAACGAGGTCGGTATGGCTTCGTGGCTGGCTGTTATTGGTCAGGATGTGCCTTACCTGCGTGAATGGGCTGAGGTACGCCTGGAAGCTAGCCCTAAGTCAAGTCGTTTGTCGCCCAATCCACCGGGCGATGAACGGGTAAAAACGACGATGGAATTAGCCGATCTGGTGGCTATGCAGCTGGGAAAGTCACAAACCGATCCCGTTTGTGTGCTGGCTGCTCTGCTCAAACCGGGTGTTGCATTTAGTGCCGAGCAACTACGAAGTCTGCCAATAACTCAGGCCGAACTCATGCAGGCCGCACTCGCCGATGCAGATGTAGAAACAGCGGTTGCGCCTGATGCGAAAGAGAACGGAAAGCAGGCAACCAGTTCCGGTTCTTCGTCGGGGGCGACGGGGCAGGCTTTGCTGCGGTATTGTGTTGACAAAACGGCTATGGCTGCCGAGGGGCGATTAGACCCGATTATTGGCCGCGACCGTGAAGTACGCATGATGACCGAAACGTTAGGTCGCCGGACGAAGCCTAATGTCATTTTAGTAGGTGAACCCGGCGTTGGTAAAACGGCATTGGCTGATGGTTTCGCCCTGAATATTATAGCCGGGCAAGTACCCAATCATTTGCAAAATGCCCGATTGCTCGAGCTGGATTTGGGTGCACTGGTCGCCGGGGCTTCGTATAAAGGGGAAGTGGAAGACAGGTTGAAAAGCATCCTGAAAGAGTTGAAACAGGATGCTAAAATTATTCTGTTTATCGACGAAATTCATCAATTGCTGGACAGCCGAGGACCACTCGGCACGGGCGTTGCCAACCTGCTCAAACCCGAGCTGGCCAAAGGAAATTTAACAGTTATTGGGGCTACTACGCTTGATGAATACCGAAAATACATTGAAACTGACGAAGCGTTCAGTCGTCGATTCGATGTATTGCGGGTAGAAGAGCCCGACGTTGATACGGCAATTCGGATGATTCAACGATTGGTGCCTTTTTACGAAAAACATCACCAACTGAGCGTAGGCCCCGATGCCGTAGCCGAAGCGGTGATCCTGGCTAAACGATATAGCCGTAATCGTAGACTGCCCGATGCCGCGGTTGACTTATTGGATCGAACACTCTCGGCAGTGCGGATGATCAGCGAGCGAACGCCCGCCGAAGTAGCACAACTAACCGAACAACTCGATCAGCTACGTACTGATGGTCCTGATTCCCTGCGAGATCTGCGCTATTTACATCAGGAACTGGAAAATAAAATCAGCCCGATTTTGCTGGCGAATCTGCTGGCAGATACAACATCCGATGACGAATCGGTGGCCGATCCATTTGAATCGGCACCAGCCTTAGCCGATCATATTCGACAAACCCTGAATCGCCTGACAGATCAGATGGCGACGGCCAAAACGAGCGTAGATCGTCATGATGTAGCGGCCGTCATTTCGCATAAAACGGGTATTCCATTAGGCAAAATCCAGAGCCAGGAGCGCGACAAACTGCTGGCTATGGATGAGGTACTGAAAAAGCGGGTGATTGGACAGGATCATGCCGTGAAGGCCGTAGCCGATGCTATTCTGGAAGCACGTTCGGGCCTAACGAAAGCAGGGCAGCCTATCGGTTCGTTCTTTCTGCTGGGACCAACGGGAACCGGGAAAACCGAGCTGGCCAAATCGTTAGCTGATTTTCTGTTCAATGATGAGTCATTTCTGATTCGGTTCGACATGTCGGAGTTCAAGGAAGAGCATTCGGCGGCACTGCTTTACGGAGCCCCTCCGGGTTATGTTGGCTACGAAGAAGGCGGTTTGCTGGTAAACAAAATCCGCGAAAAACCGTATTCAGTAGTACTGTTCGATGAAATTGAAAAAGCACACCCGTCGGTCTTCGACATTTTCCTGCAAATTCTCGATGAAGGTCGTTTGCACGATCGACTGGGCAAGGAGGGAGATTTCTCCGATGCTGTTGTGTTATTTACGTCGAACATTGGCAGTCAATTGGTTATCCAGCGATTTGGTGAAGGGCAGATTCCCACTAACTCAGAACTGATGGAGACAATGAGCCGAAACTTCCGACCGGAGTTTCTGGCCCGCCTGACCGAGATTGTACCGTTCGCGCCTATCTCTGAGGAAAATGCTGTTCGAATTTTTAACCTGCACCTGCGCGGACTAACTGATCAACTGACGAAACAGGGTATCACGCTGGAGCTTACTCCAGAGGCACAACGGCATCTGGCTTTATCGGGCTTCACCCCTCAATACGGTGCCCGGCAGTTGAAAGGCGTGATTCGAAATCAACTTCGTCGGCCCATTTCGAGGATGATTATTGCGGGCGACGTAACCAAAGGGTCAACCATTCAGGTGGGACTCCAGGGAGAAGAATTACAATGGACAATTACGCACGAAGAAATAAATAGTCAGGAATTACTTGACATAGGCCAACCATGACTCTAGTTGACTAGTATTTGATCATGCCACAACCAGCCGCTCGTTTGATGGATATGCATGTTTGCCCAATGCAAACACCTGCTGTAGTGCCTATTCCACATGTTGGTGGGCCAATTATGGGACCAGGTATGCCAACAGTGCTCATCGGTGGTCAACCAGCCGCTGTCATGGGCGATATGTGTACCTGTGTTGGACCACCCGATGTCATTGTAAAAGGCTCGGGTACGGTTCTGATTGGTGGAAAACCGGCTGCCCGAATGGGCGATACAACTGCTCATGGTGGCAGTATTGTGGTCGGTTGCCCTACGGTTTTGATTGGTGGATAACGAATTGATTTCTAGATTTTTACCTAACTACGTAAATTATGTTTGACTACGGAATTGGTGGACAGGAGCGAAAGCTCAATGTTAGCGAGAGTATCGTTGACATTCCCCAGAATAAAACCCTCTTGATTGAGAAACTGACTACTGACCCGACATTTCGTCCGGAAGTGGTTGAAGGACTAAAAAATGTGGGTGAAGTATTTGCCCATTTCAAGCCAGAAAACGAAGTCGAATTTGATACCGAAGAGGGCAGCACCATTAGCGAAACCCTACGGTTTAACTCACTCGCCGACTTCGGTAAGAAAGGAGTTATTGCTCAGAGCGAGTACTTACAACAACTGAATATGACGTTCGAAGATTTTCAGAAGTATGTAAAGCAACTCAAGTCAAACAAAATCCTGAAAGCAATGCTCGAAAATCCCGATGGCAAAGCTGCCTACATGGCTGCCATTCAGGCCATGATTCGTGAGCTGGAAGAAGTGCAATAAATGGTTTCAGGTTTCAAGTTCGATGTTCCAGGTTATGCCAATGGGTGCTCCTGGTTAGAACATTGAACTGTACCGGTGGCCCGGCTGAAACTTTGAACCTGAAACTTTGAACCTGAAACTTAAAAAATTACATGGAAGCACAGAATAAACCATTAAAAGTAGGCGAGAAGCTAGCCGAATCGACTCTCTCTCTCGATGAAAGCTGCGCCAAATTAGCCAAATACGGAGGCTTCGGTATTTTGGAAACCACCTTAGATGGTGTTCAAAACCTGAACCCGGAGAAAAAAGCCCGTAAGAAAATCTTTCTGACTGAAGAAGCTAAGAAACAGGAGCGTGCCGATTTAGCTAAGCGATTGCACCTAATGCTGGACCTGCTGGGCAGTGCTGATACCGTGGCCGAGCTAGCCGAAACAGCCCAGAGCAAAGCTGAAGGGGCCCAAACGCTGTTGAGCGAAAACCTGCGTCGGGCATTTGAGGCCAATCGGGGTTTGGAGCAATCTTACCGATCGGTGGCTAGTTTCTATGCCAATACGGATCAGGATAAAGCCAAAAACGTCAATGTCATGAATGCCGAGCCGGAACAAATTACCGACCTCGACAACACAACCTTTATTGACGCTGTGGCCGAAGAGTTCGCACGTACGTTCGACCGGCTCGACTTGCGCGATAGCTACTCTCTGCTGGTATTACCGGGTTACCTGGGCTCGAAAAAGGTGGTGGATAAATGGGCGCAGATTGCCCATAAAAACAAGGTCATGATGGTGACGGATTTCCAGCATCTTGATGCGCCAGAGGATGTGGTCGACCTATTCGAATCAGCTGACCTGACGGGCGGTGATGCCTATCTATCGAATGTCATGATGACCTGTAACTGGCTTACGGGTCGGGGAAAGCACCAGGATGTTGGTGAAGAAGAGGACTTATATGTACCGGGTTCGAGTGCGCTGGCAGGAAAAGTTTACAGTACGGTTATGTCGCAAGTGACAGCTGGCCGCAAACATGGCGCGCTGAATGAAGCCGACGGCGTGCGTTTCCCGTTGAAAAAGAGTGAAATCTCAGCCCTGGAAAAAATGGGCTTGATTCCGATGGTGAATGAGTACGGAAAGGTGATGCCTTTTTCGGCCAAAACCCTTTTCAATGGCGACAATGTTGGTTTGCAGACGTACTCAGTTGTTCGGGTTTTCGACTACATCACGAAAGTTCTGATTGATTTCCTGAACCGACGGGCGTTTGAAAACTTCAACACCAACACCCGTATGGATATTCAGAAACAGATCGTGAAGTTTCTGGACAGTGTAACGGGGCCAGGAAAGCTCATCGAGAAATTCAAACTGCTACGTTTCGAACGAGATCCTAAACAGAAAGATCGCATTCTGCTCGACATTCATATGGTGCCGTATTTCCCGGCCAAAACTTTCCTGCTCAAACTCGACGGACAGAAAGGCGATGATCCAGATTCGGCGGAATGGAAAGCTGACTACGATCAGCAATAGTAGGTTATAGATTGTCTGTTCACTCTTTTCTCTTACGCTTATGTACGTAGTTACTTTAAAGATTGACGATATGGAATATATTCTGAATCGTGTCAACTTCTATGTGGCTCGCAAGTCAGATAAAAATGGTCGCCCGATCTCGGAATCTGCCTGGACCGTAAATATCAATATGGATACCACGGATGAGTCGCTTTTCACCGAATGGATGGTAGACCAGAATAAGAAGAAAGATGTATCGCTCAAATTCTATGAAGGCGGTGACACCAAAAAAGAATGGCAATTTGCCAAAGCGTATTGTGTTGGATTTCAGGAAAATTTTGTGGCAGATGCGGGTGTGATGGAAACTCAGCTTGTCATTTCGGGAACGACCGTTGATAATGGAAATGCCACCATAAACAATAACTGGACGACCTAACGTTTAGTCAAGCTAACTCCTTTATTACTATGGCAAACAAAGCAATCTTATCCGTCTGCGGACGAGACTTCAATGTGCTTGAATTTAAAGTGTCGCTTTATCAACAGACTGATAATCAGGGAAAGCCGGCTTCTGGCGTTTTTTTTGGTGATTTCTTTATGATCATACGGGGAGGGAATGACACCTTCTTCGAGTGGATCAGCGAACCGACCCGGATGGAAAGCGGTGTGTTGAAAACCTTTCGTCCTGATCAGGATGATTCTCCATTTGTTGAGTATTCATTCGTACAGGGTTTTCTAGATTCTATACTGGAAAATTATTACTATGATGCGGACATGCAAAACTCCTTCAATACGGTCAGTGATATCGAAAGCGGTGGAGAAGACTTTGAGCTATGGACGAAAGCTGTCGCATTCCAGCGGGATAGTGGAGAGTCAGATATAGGTGCACACGTACTGGGGAATTCGATGGCAAAAACCCGGGCGTTTCAAAAACGAACAGGTATATCCTACGTGCTGATGCTTTCGATGTCCTGCATGCAAATCACGATTCGCGATGTGGACCACAAGAATCAGTGGGGACGACAATAAGCCATTGGCTATCTGCCTGCTATAACCTGTTTGCTCACATTTTAATCTTTTTTACTGATGGCCTCGTATCATGCTGAATTAGAAGTGGAGGGTACCGTATTACCCCTGCGCCGAATATTTTTTACCGCTTCCCGCAGTCGAGACTCGAAAGGAAAGCCCTCGTCGGGTACGAACTGGCTGTTCTTTGCCTCCATCGACGTGCAGGAGCAATTTACCTTTACCGAATGGATGTTCGACGACACGATGCAAAAGGACGTTACGGTCACCTTTTATAAATCGGACGAAGAAAGCGAGGGCGAAACCAAACTGAAGGAGTGGACGTATAAAGGGACCTTCTGCCTGGCAATGTTGGAGATGTTTGCGGGCGATGCGTCCTATCAGACAACCAATCTTTTCTTTACGGGAAAAGAAGTAACCAACGGTAATGCTACTCTGGAGCATGAGTGGGACTTAGAATGATGTTTTATCCCGAATTTTAACGAACGAATACCATGGCTCATAAAGCAATATTAAGTGTTTCTGGTGAAGACATTCCAGTTCTTGAGTTTTCTGTAGCGTTCAAGCAAGCCCGCGACGATCAGGGAAAGCCTGCATCTAAGGTGATGTTGGGGGATTTCTACCTGATTATGGAAGGAGGAACGGACTTGTTTTTTGAGTGGCTGATCGATAAAACCCGCTTTGAGAACGGTACTATTAAAACCTACCGCGACGATCAGGACTCGGTTATGCTGACCTATGAGTTTGAGAATGCCTTTGTGACGGATGTCTCCGAAAGCTATTATGAAAATGTAGGTAACCCCAATGTAAGTTACAAGCGAGTTAGCTCAGGCGAAGATTTGAGTGATGACGTGATCGACTTTCAGTATAAAGGGTTTCGATTGGGGCGGAAGGATAATACCCTGATGCAAAATATGTGGAATCGGGTACGGAAGTTCCAGGAGCGGACCAACAACCCGTATTGCCTATTCATCACCATGTCGTGTGAAAAGCTGAAAATACAGGACACTCAGTTCGAAAATAAATGGAACGGTAAACTCGAATAACCTTTCATTCTGCTTATGGCTTACGAAGGAGTACTCAGTGTAGATGGAACCGAATACGATATCAATTGGATGGTGTTGCAGATAACGCGTAATGAGGACAAGAAAGGCATACCGGCTTCGCGTCCTGAATGGAACGTAGTGGTCAGTTTAGATGCTATGGACGATAGCACAATTAAAAGTTGGATGATTGATCCGCACATGCAAAAAGATGGTAAGATCATTCTGAATCGGATTGACGAAGACGCTACGTATAAAGAAATCGAATTTACAAAGGCCATCTGCGTCAATTATTTTGATGAATTTTTTGCTGATACAGAATACCTCAACACAATCATTAACATTACGGGTGGTGAGGTCAAGCTCAATAGCGCCACACTCCGGGTATAGTTATATTTTTTTAACCCTTAAACCAGATGTCCTTTAAGGCTACATTAACAGTTGAAGGTAAAGAGTTCAATGTGTTGCAATGTACCCATCTTATGGATCAAAATTATAAGAAGGGTAAGGCTACATCGGGCGTGATGGGCGGCCGCATTGTTGTCATACTAGAAAGCAGCGATGATGACCTGCTGGGCATTTGGGCTGCTGGGCCTACAGTTAAAAAAGACGGCGAAATTGTTTTTGATCGTATCGATCAGAAGTCTTCTTTACAAAAACTGGAATTTCAGGAAGCCTACATGACTCAGTATTTCGAGTTTATGGCATCCAATTATATTAATGCCGATGCCGTTTTAGCCGCTATGGAAGATTACTTTGTCTTAGATGCAACAAATCAATCAGAGGATGATAGACGAGTCATAGTGAATAGGAGAGCCCTGATCAAATTTGCAGAACGGACACGCGTCAGCAATTGCATTCTGTTACGGCTTTCGGCAGCGAAAATTAAACTCGACGGTATTGACCACCAAAATGTCTAATCAATGGCTTACGAAGGGAAACTTAGTTTAGATGGTAATGACTACGACATCGACTGGATGTTGATGCGAGTAATCCGTGATGAAGACAAGCGGGGAGTACCTTCGTCACGTCCGGAGTGGGCGATACTTGTCGGAATGGACGCACTGGAAGATAGTACGATTAAGAATTGGATGATTGATCCAAACATGCAGAAAGATGGTAAGATTACGCTAAACCGGATTGATGAAGACGCCACTTATAAAGAAATAGAATTTAAAAAAGCGTATTGTGCTACCTATAGGGATGAGTTTTTTTCCGATCAGGATTATCTGAAGACCATAATTTACATTATCGGTAAAGAGATCACCTTTAACAAAGCTACGTTGAACGTGGTATAACATTTAACTATAGAGCCACAATGTCATTTAAAGCTACATTAACCATTGAGGGGAAATCGTACAACGTATTGCAATGCACTCATCTTTTAAAGCAAAAAGCTGAGCGCGGAAAAGTGACGTCTGGGGTGCGGGGCGGGGCCATCACGATGATTATTGATAGCACAGATGAGGAGATTTTCGGTAGCTGGGCAACCAGCCCGACGGCTAAAAAAAATGGTGAAATTGTTTTTGACCGGGTTGATCAGCAATCGGCTCTGCAAAAACTAGAGTTTGAAGATGCTTATGCCATCTTTTATTTTGAGTTAATGGCGTCTGCCTATATGGATAATGTGGACGTACTTATCGATACGTTCCACGACATGTTTGCTTCCGATGAATCGACAAATAATTCGTTACTTGATCGGTTTACAGTTGCTACCAACAACATGTTACGTTTTGTGAAACGAACGGGGGTAAGCAATTGTATTCTGCTGCGGCTGTCGGCTGGCAAAATTAAGCTCGACGGTATTGACCATCAAAACACCTAACCAATGGCCAAACAGGTCATCCCTCACGTTGAACTCGAAGGTGGTAAAGAGCTGAAAAACGTTTCAGGGTTATCGATTGAACAGGACTTGTTCGGCCACCATACGTTTGAGTTGTCTGTGCCATTCGAAGACCTGGAAGACGCCAACGAGTTGTTTTTTCACGAATCGCATCGCAACGTAATTGGTAAAACTATCCAGTTTTCGTTCGATCCACTGCTCGAAGACGGCTCGTTTGATTTTAAATTTAAAGGTATCATAACCGAACTGGCGCTGAAAAACACCAGCGACATGTCGAACGTTTTTTTGTTGAAAGGTTATGGGCTGACCATTTTGTTGGAAGACAGTAAATTACGTCGAACATTTCTACAATATGGCCTGGGCGATATTGTCAATCAGGTTATAAATCCCTATCCTAATAACCTCCTTAAGCGGTCAGTTAATCCGAAATCATCCGAAATGCTGAAGTATGTTGTTCAGTATGATGAGACAAATTTCGAGTTTCTGGCGCGCCTGGCTGCCGAATATGGTGAATGGTGTTTCTACGATGGGCAGCAACTCGTATTTGGCAAACCCGACGATCATAAGGTTGACTTTAAAGTCGATGGTATGCAAACCTTTGCCATGAGTCTTCGAGTCTTGCCCGCTAAATTTCTATACTCCCGCTACGATTATGTCGCTGACGAGACCTATCAGAGTCATTCCAGCGATCAGCAGGTGAGCGGCCTGGGGCAATGGGGCGATTTTACGCTGGACGAATCGGAGAAAATGTTCAGTCAGGAATCGCAGTTACCTCTGCCCAAACTCGTGTATGGACAAAGTGAACTGGATGAAGTCGCCAAAACCCAAAAAGCGATGGAAGCCAGTCGTCTTGTTGATTTTCAGGGCTTTGGCGAAAATCCAGATGTTTCGGTTGGAACAGTTATCTCGGTGAAAGGAACCCGTATTACCGAACGAGGCACCTCCGAAGAAAACTTCGGAAGCTATCGGGTCACGCACGTTTCGCATTCGTTGGATGGCAGCGGCAATTATTCCAATACGTTTCGGGCGGTGCCGGACTCCGTGACGTATCCACCACCCAATCCGTCTTTTAAGCTGCCCGTTGGTAAACCTGAATTGGCGAAAGTGACTGATAATGAAGATCCTGATAAACTAGGTCGCGTAAAAGTCGAGTTTATGTGGCCGGGAGATAGCAAAGAGTCCGACTGGTTGCGGGTAGCTCATCCGTACACAGGTGATGGTGAAGGTATGTTGTTTGTACCTGAGGTCGATGCACAAGTCCTGATCGGGTATGAGTCTAATCTGGCGGAGTACCCCTTCGTTATGACAAGCCTATATCCCAAAAAAGACGGCGTCGACTATACTCAGCGCGACAATGTTCAGAAGACTATTCAGACGAAAGGCGGTAACAAGATTAGCCTGTTCGATAAAGACGGCGAGCAAACAATTGAATTGACAAACGCCAATAAATCCGATACACGTGTGCTGTTATCTTTCGCCGATGATGGCCAAATCACTATTGAAACGCAGGGCGATATTAAAATTTCGGGGAAAGACATTGAGATAAAAGCCACCAATGATCTAAAATTCGAGGCCCAGAACAACATCGAACTGAAGGCAACTAACGAAGTGAAAATCGAGGGCAGCGTTAAGGTTGAAATTAAGGGAGCTGAAATCAACGCCGAAGCAAACGCCACCGCCGAAATTAAAGCCAACGGGCAACTCTCTCTCGAAGGTACCCAAACATCCGTTAAAGGCAACGCTATGGTAGAAGTGAAAGGCGGAATTATTACGTTGAACTAGATCGGTTAACCCTAAAGTGATGGGCTACGCCATCGGCTTAACCCATCACTAAAGTAGGGGTTACAATACCAGTCATCCCTACGGGATTGTTAGGTTACGCCATCGGCTTAACCCACCACTAAAGTAGTGGGTTACAATACCAGTTATCCCTACGGGATTGTTAGGATTTGAAAATCCCAGAGGGATGATCGATATTGTAACCCACTACTTCAGTAGTGATACATACACGATAACATAACCTAACAATCCCGTAGGGATGACCGATATAAATTATGGCAAATACCTATCATCAGGTCTACATTCAGGCCGTTTTTGCAGTTAAATACCGTGCGGCAATTATTGATAAAACCTGGCAAAACGACCTCTTTGCAGTGATTGGTAATTTGATCAATGAAACAGGCTGTCAAACGATTATCGTCAATGGCGTTGATGACCATGTTCACTGCTTTATCGGCCTAAAGCCAACTGTATCCATCTCGGAGTTAATGAAGGCTATCAAAGCTAAATCGCCAAAGTGGATAAATGAAACTGCTTTGGTGCCTTCGCGCTTTGAATGGCAGGGAGGATACGGAGCCTTTTCCTATAGCCGCTCACATATTGATAATGTGTACAGATATATTCAAAATCAGGCAGAGCACCATCAAAAACAGACGTTTCGGGAAGAGTATCTAAACTTTTTGAGAAAATTTGACGTGCCGTATGATGAACGATATATTTTTGAGGATTTAATCTGATTAACTGCTAGTATAGGTTTGATATTGGTCAGGTTTCATTCCGCTCGCATAGCCACAATCGTAGCATTGTCAGCTAAGTTGTTTTGATTGAAATCAAGCGCAGGGTCCAGATAGACAGGCCGTTGCCACCAGGCTGCTTTTTTTGTGAATACCCAGCCAAATGGCCGACCAGAGAGGTCTGTGTATTGAATCGGACTGGCGGGTGTTCGTTCGTTGTAGTCGTTGATGAACACCAGAAATAAATCTCCTAGACTCATGGCAACGGGCGCTTTCGCCTTGAAATTCGTAAAGTTGGGGTCGTTTGGGGTCTTCAGAAACTCGAACTGGATGACCAAAATCTTGGATAAATCGAGTAAGTCAAGATCAGGCATATCGCCATTGACGGGGTAATACCATTTTCGGTAATTAGCCAGAGGAATATCTCGATAATAGCGGTAAGCCTGTACGACTAAAAAGGGAATCAGGAAAGGCAACAAACTGGTTACAAAAGGCCAGCGGCCAGCCAGATAGCCCAGTTGTTGATACAGAATCAGTGTGAATGCCATGCCCAGCAAAAGCACGAGCAGGGTACCTAACAAGCCCATTCCAAATGCAGCAAATACGGCGGGAACAAAGCGAGGACTGATCCAGAGGTGAAGAATTCCGATGCCCAGGGCCAGTAGTTGCACCAAAAAATAATACCACTGAAAATTGGCGCCGTCGAGTGTGCCCGCAAAACCTGCTGCGCCCAGCAGCAGACCGACCACAATACCGTAAAGAAGCCCCGGAACTCGTTTTACGAAGGATATATTGGGCATTATTGGTAAAAATTATTGATCCTGGAGAAGTCGTTTTTGTTCGTATTGCAATATGGTCGAAAAATTAAAAGAACACACCAAAAAGTCAACGAAGGAGCAATAAAACTGGCAAATCGGCTTCTGTGGTCAAGCTTATTCCCAATGGTTAATGAGTAGCAGACTCAGAAAAACTACATTTTTGCGTGATATACCGAAACCAACGCCTACTTTTAGCGCAAACCTCATTCGTCGTTTATGAACCGCTTTTTCCTGAGTATAATGCTCTTCCTGGCCGGCTGTGGACCTTCGTCAAAAAAGAATGACAAACCCGAAGCTGGAACGCTTGCTCCCCCATTTAAACTGCCTTATCAACTAAATGCTCCTACCGAAAATTATAAACTACCCAAAGAGCTAACCGAAATATCGGGGCTGACTTATTTTAAGGATGACAAGCTACTTTGTGTGCAGGATGAAGAGGCTGTAGTGTATGTCTTCGATACAAAAAAAGGCAACATAGTAAAGGATTTCGGCTTTGGGGGCTATGGCGATTTTGAAGGGATCGAATACGTAAACGACGAAGTATACGTGCTCGAAAGCAATGGAAACCTGTTTCGTTTCAAGCCGGAATCGAAAGAGATTGGCAAAACTAAAACGGATTTGCCGAAGCATACTGAAGTAGAAGGACTAGGCTACGATCCCAAAACCAAGCGATTGTTGATTGCGGTTAAAGACGGCAAAGGCTCGAGCGACAAAGCCGTTTACTCATTCGACTTGCTGAACCGGGCTGTATTTAAAGATATGAGCCTGAACGACGAGCAGCTCAATGCTGCCGGTATTGACCCCAAAACATATAAACCTTCTGGCATTGCGGTACACCCAATAACGGGGGAGTGGTATATCCTGACCTCTGCTGGAAAACGCTTGCTAATCACCAGCCGACAGGCAAAAATCATCTACTCCGAGCCGCTCGACCCCAAGCAATTTCGTCAACCAGAAGGCATTTGTTTCGCTCCCAATGGAGACATGTTTATTTCCAGTGAAGGCGCTGGGAAGAAGGGCTATATTTTGAAGTTTGAGTATCGGAAATGAGACCGGGATTTAGCTGATTGGTGGATTGGCAGGGTTTTGTTTTCAACAATAACTGCAAACAAAATCCTACCAATCCACTAATCAGCTAAATCCCGGTTCAGAATCACTTCTTAAACGCCAGCGCCTTAACCGGCTGAATCCGATTAATGATAATTGTGGGAAGCCACAATACGAGGGCGATCAATAGAATAGTAGCTCCATTTAAGGTCAGAATGGTTGGCCAGTCCCAAACGATGGGGACATAGTTCATGAAATAGTTTTTGGGATCAAGTGGGATTAGCTTGAAACGGTCCTGAAGGAAGCAGATGCCAAGCCCAACCACATTGCCAATGACTAATCCCCAAACCACCATGTTTAGTCCGACAAACACAAACATGCGTCTGATAAGGGAATTGCGGCTGCCGAGAGCTTTCAGTAAACCAATCATGGGCGTGCGTTCCATCATTAGCACCAGCAGTACGGACACCATATTGAAGGAGGCAACGAATACAATCAGACCCAACAAAATGACCATGTTTCGGTCAAGCAGTACCATCCAGTCGAACAGTGGCCGATACTGATCCGTTACGCGCGTTAACCGCATGTCGGGGTCTATAAAATTTGACAGGGTATGCGCAGTTGGTTCCAGCTTCGCGAAGTCCTTAATGAAAATTTCGTAGCTCCCTACCGAATCGGGGCCCCAGTGGTTCAGGCGCTGAATGAGCCGAATATCGCCCAATGCAATGGTTTTGTCCACTTCTTCCAAACCGGTTTCATAGATACCTACCACCGTCATTTTACGAGCACGGGGCGGGTTACCCAGAAAATAGAGTGGTATGCTCTGCCCCACTTTTACCTGCAACTGGTTCGCCATATACTGACTCAGTAGCAGTTGCGTCGATCCGAATCCCGTATCGGCTCCAACAACCGGAACCGTCCCGGCTACCAACGACTCCCGAAACAGACTCCAGTCATAATCTTTACCAACCCCTTTCAGGACAACCCCCGTCAGTTCGTCGCTGGTTTTCAGTATACCGGCTTTCAGGGCAATTGCCTGAATATGCCGAATGCCCGGAAGGTGAGTGCTGTCGCGGTATAGATTGGTATGAAGCGGTAGAGCAGGTGATTCATACGACACATTATTGGTGAATTTGCTCACCTGCAAATGGGCACCGAACAGAAAAATCTTCTGCTGAATGGTATCCTTAAACCCAAATAGCACTGAAAAAGCTACGATCAGAATAGCTAAGCCAAGAGCTATGCTAGCGATACCTATGCGTGTGACAGTGGCCGAAAAGCTACCCTCGGGCGCGTGGCGGACTTTTCGGGCCAGAAAAACAGGAACGTTCAAAATAAGTCGTAAGTTGGTAAGTCGTCAAGTTGTAAGTTGGTAAATCGTCAAGTTGCTGTTACGACTCGACGACTTATCCATTCTTCTTTGTTCTGGTCTGTAAAAGTAAGAGTTTTACAGGATGCAATTTGCCATTAATGACTGTACTGCACACACAACGGATGTATTTATCTTCCTGTTCTAAATTATCCAGCATCTGGCTTACTCTGGTATTGGGTTTCGTGCTGATAACCGGTCATTCAGGCTTTGCCCAGATACACATCGGAGCCGATAGTCTCCTGGCTGATGGAATTCCCTTGCGTACTGGCTGGCGATGGCATTCAGGCAACAATCCAGCCTGGGCTAATCCTTCGTTCGATGATAGTCGTTGGGATACCATCCGTCCCAGTCGTAGTATAAATCGGCTAGGGCGCTTTAATCATGAGCCAATAGGTTGGTTCAGGTTGGCATTTACACTGGATTCAACAAGCGCACGTATACCGCTAGCTGCGGTAATTAATCAGGTAGGTGCGTCGGAACTCTATATTGATGGAGTACTTTGGCTGCGTCTGGGTCGGGTGGGATCGACGTACAGCGAGCAGGAAGCTTATATACCCATTGCCCGGAAGATTTATTCGCTTCCTCAACTGACGGCGGGTCGGCATGTACTGGCTGTCCGGCTGTCGCAGCAGCGCCCGCCCTGGTACATACCTAAGCTTATGTACTCGAATTACGCCGTATTCAAGATCAATTTGTTTTCTGCACAGCATATTACAGATGAAGTAAGTAAGCAGGTTTATATACAGGCGATTGGTAACTATCTGTTAGTCGGTATTTTTTTGATGTTAAGTGTAATTCACTTTATGTATTACACCTACCGCCGAAAACGGGTTAATCTGGTATTCGGGTTAACGCTACTAGCCGGTGCTTTTTGTGTTACTTTCATTGAACTACTGGGGCTTGTTAGTAACACTACCCTTGGCGAATGGGTCATTTTGGTACAGGGTGTGCTGATCTCGCTATTCATGTTTATGCTACTGGTGACCTATTACGAATACCTGGGGCAGCCGACTTCCTGGTTTCTGAAGACAGTCGCTTTGCTGCTATTCGCTCCCCGACTTATTGTCTATGTTTTCGAACCATCGAACGTTACGGCTATACTGTCAATTATCTCAATTATTGCTTTGTTTGCCGATGGTATCCGGGTGAATATTGAGGCCATCCGTGCCCATCGGACAAATGCCCGTTTTATGTTGACTAGTATTCTGGTTATGATCATGATTCTGATTGTTGGTGGTGCAGTAAGTGGATGGTTATCGAGCCGATATCTTGATTATGCGTTGTATGCCAATTCACTTACTAATCTGCTCTTTTTCCTGACATTACCGATCAGTTTTGCTATTATTCTCGCTCGCGAACATGCTCAGACAAATCGTAATTTAGAAGATCGATTAGTTGAGGTAGAGCAACTCTCGACCGAGAAGCAAGCCATTTTGACCGCCCAGAACTCATTCCTCGAACAGCAGGTAAATGAACGGACTGCCGAACTCACCCGCTCGCTTACCGATCTGCGCGAAACGCAACAACAACTCATTCAGCGCGAAAAAATGGCCAGCTTAGGGGAACTGACGGCTGGTATTGCCCATGAAATCCAAAATCCGCTCAACTTTGTCAATAACTTCGCCGAGGTGTCGAGCGAGTTGGTTCAGGAGATAAAAGAGGAGCGAAGGAATGAGTCGCGGGACGAAGAACTGGAAGCTGAAATTTTAGGTGACCTGGAACAGAACCTTGAAAAAATCAGCCATCATGGCGGGCGGGCATCTTCCATTGTCAGAGCTATGCTCGAGCATAGTCGAATCAGCACCGGCCAGCGGGAACCTACCGATTTGAATGAACTGGCTAACGAATATTTACGATTGTCTTATCATGGCCTACTGGCAAAGGATAAAAATTTCAATGTCCACCTAGTTACCCAATTCGATCCGACCATTAGTACAGTAACGCTAGTTGCGCAGGATGTTGGCCGAGTGTTCCTTAACCTATTCAATAATGCATTTTATGCCGTTCAGGAGCGCCAACGTACGGCTCCCGTAGGATATCAACCCACCCTTACAGTCAGTACACGGCAATTGGGCGAGGTCGTTGAAATTCGGGTAAGTGATAACGGAACAGGCATCCCTGAGTCGATTCAGCGAAAGGTGTTTCAGCCATTTTTTACGACAAAACCAACCGGGCAAGGCACGGGCCTTGGACTGTCGCTCAGTTATGACATTATTACGAAAGGGCACGGAGGAGAGTTTACGCTCGAAACCACCACGAGCGAAGGTACTACGTTCCTGATTCGACTACCTACTTCTCAAAAATCCATATGATACTTTACTCGTCGATTATGAAACATCTTAGGCTGGTCTTTGCCATTGTACTGCTGTCTATCTGTAACCTGCTTCCTGACGCCTATAGCCAACCGCTGCAAACCGGGGCCGATCAGATGACTATTTATTTGCCTGCCCTGGAAGGGAAGCGGGTTGGGATGGTCGTTAATCATACATCGCGGATAGGTCGTTCCCATTTGGTCGATAGTCTGATGGCACGGGGTATTACAATCAAAACAATCTTTGCGCCAGAGCATGGTTTCCGAGGGCAGGCTACCGATGGCGAGCAAATCAATAGCGCACGTGATCCTCGTACGGGCATTATGATCACGTCACTCTACGGTAAAAACTACAAACCGACACCTAAACAGATGGATTCGCTGGATGTCGTCGTCTTTGACATTCAGGATGTTGGCGCCCGGTTCTACACCTATACAAGCACCATGCAGTATGTAATGGAAGCCTGCGCCGAAGCCAATAAGCCCATGATCGTGCTCGACCGCCCGAATCCCAATGGGCATTATGTCGATGGACCTGTGCTAGAGTCGAAATTCAAATCATTTGTTGGCTTAAATCCAATTCCTGTGGTCTATGGACTCACCATTGGCGAACTAGCCCGGATGATTAACGGCGAAGGCTGGCTGGCCGGGTCGAAAACGTGTCCATTAACGGTAGTGCCGCTCAAAAACTACACACACCAAACCCCCTACACATTGCCCATACCACCTTCGCCTAACCTACCTAATCAACAGGCTGTTTTGCTGTATCCTTCGCTTTGTTTCTTTGAAGGCACCGTTGTGAGCGTTGGACGTGGAACGGATAAGCAGTTTCAGGTCATTGGTTCGCCCTACACGAAATATGGTTCGTATACGTTCACCCCTGTCGACAAACCCGGTGCGGTTAATCCACCCCTGGAAGGGCAGCTCTGTTATGGTCTGGATTTGTCAAAAGCAACAATCCAGAAAGAAGGCCTAATGCTGGGCTATTTCTTTGATTTCTTCAACCGGGCTTCGGATAAAAGCAAGTTTTTCCTGGCCAACAACGGCATCGACCGGTTAGCTGGTACCGATCAATTACGGCTGCAACTACTGGCGGGTGTTTCGGAGGCCAAGATCCGCCAAAGCTGGCAACCCGCGCTGGATGCGTATAAAATCATGCGGAAAAAGTACCTGTTGTATCCGTAAACGTGTGCTGAAATTTTGATAAATAGAAGCCCTTGAGATACACAGCGAAAATGCCAAAATCCTCCATGAAACTCAGGGGCTTCTCTGTGTATCTCTGTGTCACAGCTTTTGCGTATCGAAAAATGCTCTAACTTTGCATTTTAGAGACCTATACATGGCCACCGAACAAATTCTGATTCTGGATTTCGGTTCGCAGTATACCCAACTCATAGCCCGCCGGGTACGCGAACTGAACGTTTATTGCGAAATCCATCCGTACAATCACCTCCCTACAATTACGCCCGATGTGAAGGGCATCATTCTCTCAGGTAGTCCTTCGTCTGTTCGCGACGCTGATGCACCCGAGGTACATTTGGCTGCTTTCCGGCATAAACTGCCCATTTTGGGCGTTTGCTACGGAGCACAATTGCTGGCACATACCAGTGGGGGAGAAGTAAAAGCATCGTCCATCCGCGAATATGGCCGGGCTAAACTCGGTACTGTCAACGCCGAAAATCCGCTTCTGAAAGGAATCGATCAGCACTCGCAGGTGTGGATGTCGCACGCGGATACGATTACGAGCGTTCCTGAAAATTTCAAGATTATTGCCTCGACCGATACCGTCCGGGTGGCGGCTTTTCAGGTTGAGGGCGAACAAACCTACGGCATTCAGTTTCACCCCGAAGTAACGCACTCGCTACAGGGTAAAACGGTGCTTCATAACTTCGTTGTCGATATTTGCGGTTGCGCGCAGGACTGGACTGCTGAGTCATTTGTGGAAACAACGGTAGCGCAGTTGAAACAAAAAATTGGCGACGATAAAGTGGTGTTGGGCCTGTCAGGCGGAGTCGATTCGTCGGTGGCAGCTATGCTGATTCACCACGCTATCGGCAAGAATCTGTACTGCATTTTTGTGGATAACGGGGTGCTCCGAAAAGATGAATTCTCGGGCGTATTAGAATCCTATAAAACACTGGGCCTGAACGTGAAAGGGGTTGATGCCAAAGAGCAATTTTATACCGCACTCGCTGGCCTGACCGACCCCGAAGCTAAACGGAAAGCCATCGGTAAAACCTTTATCGACGTGTTCGACCACGAAGCGCATCTGATCGAGGGTGTATCGTGGCTGGGACAAGGAACCATCTATCCCGACGTCATCGAGTCGGTATCGGTGAAAGGGCCTTCGGCAACGATCAAATCTCACCACAATGTGGGTGGTCTGCCCGATTTCATGAAGCTTAAAGTGGTAGAACCACTCAATACCCTTTTCAAAGACGAAGTACGGTTGGTAGGGAAGAGCCTGGGCTTACCCGACGCCATTCTGGGACGGCACCCATTCCCCGGACCAGGGCTGGCGATCCGTATTTTGGGCGATATCACCCCCGAGAAAGTGGAGATTCTGCAACAGGTCGATGCACTGTTCATTGACGGCCTGAAACGGGAGGGTTTATATGACAAAGTATGGCAGGCCGGCGCAATGTTGTTACCTGTACAGTCAGTGGGTGTCATGGGCGATGAACGGACATACGAACGAGTTGTAGCCCTACGTGCCGTAACAAGTGTCGATGGTATGACCGCCGACTGGGCTCATTTACCCTATGAATTTCTGGCCGATGTATCCAATGAAATTATTAACCGCGTAAAAGGGGTTAACCGCGTTGTATACGATATCTCCTCGAAACCACCCGCTACCATCGAGTGGGAGTAAACAGATTCTTGGTTTTCGAAGTACGATTTTATGAACCGCCCGATGCTGGAAACAGTGTCGGGCGGTTTGTTTTTGGCGAGAGTTTGCTATTCGCTAAATAAACTTGTCAGCTAATCAAGGTTTTAAAATCAATTGCCTACTTTTAGCGACTAATGCCTAACTTTTTGATTACTATGAAAACTGCACAAATTAACCGGATCATGGCAATGACGCTGGCCGGTGTATTCATGACAATGATGAGCTTTGCACAGGGAGACAAATCAACCCGACCAAGCCCGCCAGCAACGGCCAGCGGGAAAATTAATGGGGCAACCATTACCATCAACTACAGTAGCCCATCGGTGAAAGGGCGGCAGGTTTGGGACCCTAGCGGTACGCTGGCTCCTTATGGAAAAGTGTGGCGGGCCGGTGCAAATGAAGCAACCATCTTTGAAACCGACAAAGAAATTAAAGTAGACGGTAAGCCTTTGCCTGCCGGAAAGTATAGCCTCTTTGCTATTCCTGATCAGAAGGAATGGAAATTTATCTTCAATTCACAAACCGGCCAATGGGGTATCAAACGAGGTGGAGAGGCTAACCGCGATCCAGCTAACGATGTCCTGACTGTGTCGGCAAAGCCAGCTAAATCATCATCGATGAACGAGCGACTGGTGTATGATGTGACAGGTAAAGCCGTTGTTTTGAAATGGGAGAATGTGGAAGTGCCACTTTCTATTAAGTAAGCGTTTTAACGCAGAGATAGGGAGTAAAAAAAGAGACCCGCAGAGAAAATATAACTCTGCGGGTCTCTTTTTTTACTCCCTATCTCTGCGTTAAAACCTAATTTACGCAATCGGGCTGTCTATCGCTATACCCAGGTTCAAGCCGCATTTTTCCATAAACTCATTGGTAAATACCGCTCGTGTTGGCGCATCTACCAATTGATGGCGGGCCTTGAGCCAGGAATCAACGGAAGTATCGGTATACATCTGCCGGAGACGATTCGGTGTGAGTCCAAAGTTGAGCTTCCCCCAGTGCATTGTGTATGGTATACCTTCGGCTTCGAGTGCATTCCAGACACGCTCTAAAAACTGATTTGTCAGTGTTGATTCGATGCCATCGAGTTCCAGAACACAGGTTATCGGGAATCGGGTGAAGCCTAAAGTGGCCGATGTCTTTTTTACCCATCGAAGGCCCAGAACACCCGGAAAAGCTGACTGCTTGTTCAATTCAATTATTTTTTCCAACACGCGTGGGCTATCTCTTGAATCCATGCCGATAGCGGCACTGGCGGCTTTACCCCGAATATCCGTTGGCGGAAAAAAATCCATCATCGTACCCACCCAACCGTTCGTTTGCTCTTTTGCCGCCGGATAGAGTTGGTTAACCAGGAAAGGCACTAACTGACTGGGGCGAAGCAGATCCAGCACTTTTTGCATAAGCCCCAGAGTATCATCTCCATAAATAAAATCAGGTTTGGGCGGTGGAGGCACAGCCTGGTCGGGCTTCGTAGTATGCTTATAGAGTATTCTGACAAACGCGCCCTGGTTCTTATCAGCTCCCGTCAGGTCAAACTGATGTGGATTGACCATCAACTGGAAATGATATGGTTTTTCGGGCGCTGAATTGGCGGGAAGAGGGGGCGTAAATTGATCGGCAATGCCTGAGAAATCACAACGGGTCATCGCTTTTTTCAATGCATCGGTATATGGAACTGAATCCACGCTGTACGATTTTAGCCAGAATAAGTTCTCAACGTCAAGCAGCACGCCATGAATAAAGCCGAACGAACCAAAACTTACCAGAACGGCATTAAATAAGTCGTCATCCCGTAATACCTCCGAAATACCCAGGTTATCGGTAAAGTTGGATTTGGTAACCGGATTGGACGCCCGTTCGAGCCAGACGTGGCGGTCGGGGCCGCAAATAAGGTGTATACCAAGAACCGTGTCCTGCACAGCGCCGAAATCGAAGGCGGCCCCATGAGTACCCGTCGACATTGCTCCGACGATGGTTTGACCATTACTGGCTCCCGATGCTCGTACCGATTTCTTGCTCTCTTCGAGCATTTGCTCAATAATATGGACTGTTAAGCCACATTCTGTAAAAAACAGATTGCTGGCCAATTTCCCTTGAGCCAGATAAGCAGGATCGATAGATGCAGTGCGAAGGCCGAAAGTCGTTGTTAACGCATTCGCATCAATCATACCGCCGTTGGTGACGCCTACTTTGGTAAATGACCAGTTTTTACCAATGGCTCGCATGCGCAGGCCGTTGTCGATACCATAGCGGATTAACCACTGGAAATTAGCTGTAGTTTGTCGGTATGCGCCCCGTAAATCAGCTGGTACAGTTGGAATCCGTAGCTTGAACGACGCATTTGGGGTTAGTGGCTGGGTGAAATTTTGGTGTTTATTGGTTAGTTCGTGAACGTCCAATAACTCAAGTCCGTTGGGCAGATTCATAAGGAGAACGTGTTTAGGTGGGGATAATCAGAGAGAATCTCGTTGCGGAACATAGGGGGCACAGCACCAGCGCACCTGCCGTTTATTAACGATGCCGAGGGTAATCGTTGAGAGCATATAATGCGCAAATGTGGATTTTACCGTAATGCCGTTGAGGTGATTAAAGCGTGGATCGCAGGGTGGTTTAAGATCGACCGGCTGTTTAAATCCCCAGAAGTAAGCTGTTACGGTTTTCTGCGAATAAGATACTCCTTCAGGTGTGTCACAATCAGGTTCAGTCATGACTCGGGTAGTGATGCAACCGGGAAGCATGGTCATGAGCAGAATCAGACTCATCCACCGACCAATGGAGCGAGTAAAACCTACGTGTGTTGGTAGGACTATCATAGTTGAATGGTTTAGGTATGGTCATCTTTATAAAAGGTACACTATTTATAAGTTCAGTAGTTAACTCATTGAGGGAACGGTAATTAGTTTATAAAAAAGCGAGCTCACGTCAATAAAACGAGTAGCCATTAATGGCTACTCGTTTTATTGACGTGAGCTCGCTCACCTAAAAAATGGGTGAATAGAATCTTATGTGGTTTGCATAACTATTTAGTTAAGCTTCAGCGCGTCTTCAGCATGATTAATTCCTGCTTTGGCCGAAGATGCCGCATCGTTAACTTTGTTATTATAGGCTGTTTTTGCCCGATCCTGTTTCTCGCTGACAGCAGATTTCGTTTCGTTCTTGTATTTATCAAAAATCTCCTCAGCTTTACCAGCATACTGATCGGCTTTTGCTTCGGCTTTACCTGTCAATCGATCTATCTGAGATTTCACCTGATTGACCCCTTCTTCCCACTGATCCTGTAAATCGTTGGCACCCTTCGTTAATTTTTCGCGGGTGTCTTTGCCGCTTCGGGGCGCTGTTAAATAACCAATGGCTAAACCTGCTAGTACTCCTCTAAGAAAGCTCATAATCTTATTTGTTTTGAATTCGTTCTGGGATTTGTCATATCTATGTAAAAAAGTGTGCCATACACTTTGTTGGTAATTGAAGTTTCTGATAATGAGAAGTTTACTGTTTTTGTAGAGTTGATCGGAATACATTAGAAAAGCATTTCTGAGTATTTTATTCTACAAGTTAGGGGCTACCTGTGGTCGTTAGCTAACAAAAAGAGCCACTACTTCTGTAGCGGCTCGATAGAATAGATTGTTACAAAAAGAGAGTTTAACGGTTCTCCGCAAGCACCTCTCGAATGTCGTCGATGATTTTCCCCGCAAGGTAATCGGCGGTTGCCAGCGTGTCTGATTCAGAATAGATTCGAATAATTGGCTCCGTATTCGACTTGCGCAGGTGAACCCACTCTTTATCGAATTCAATTTTGACACCATCGATCGTATTGATTGGATTGCGGGCATACTTGGCCTGAATCCGATCTAATACGGCATCGACGTTAATATCGGGAGTGAGTTCGATTTTATTTTTAGAGATATAATAGTTGGGGTAAGTCCGGCGCAGCATAGAGGCCGACTTGCCCGACTTGGCCAAATGAGTCAGGAATAAAGCAATACCAACCAATGCATCACGACCGTAGTGAAGTTCAGGATAAATAATGCCCCCGTTACCTTCGCCACCAATGACAGCATTTTTTTCTTTCATCATCTCGACTACGTTCACCTCGCCTACGGCCGATGCTGAATGTTGACCACCATATTTCTGGGTCACATCGCGAAGGGCAATCGTGCTCGACATGTTCGATACGGTATTATTGGCTCTGGTACTTCCAGCAGGATTATTTTTTAAGACGTAATCGGCCACCGCCACCAATGTATATTCTTCGCCAAAAGGGGAACCATCTTCGCAAATCAACGCCAGACGATCAACGTCAGGATCGACAACAATGCCAAGATCCGCCTTGCCTTTGTTCATCTCTTTGATAATGTCACGAAGATTTTCGGGAAGAGGTTCTGGATTATGCGCAAAATTACCTGTTGGTTCACAGTGGAGTTTGGTAATTTGTTCCACCCCAAGTGCTTCTAACAGCATCGGAACCGCCAGGCCACCCGTCGAATTGACCGCATCGACAACAAGCCGAAAGTTTCGTCCGGCAATCGCATCCCGATCAACTAAAGGTAACGCCAAAATCTGGTCGATATGCTTTTGCAACCAGGTTGAATCAGAACGGTACTGACCTAACTTACGAACTTCGGCAAATTCGAATGACTCTGCTTCAGCAATTGCCAGTACGTCGGCTCCATCCTGAGCCGAAATAAATTCACCGGCTTCGTTGAGGAGTTTAAGGGCATTCCACTGAATGGGATTATGGCTGGCAGTCAGAATAATACCACCCGCAGCCCCTTCACTTGGCACGGCCATTTCAACTGTAGGCGTTGTCGACAGGCCAAGATCAAGTACACTTAAGCCCAGCCCTTGTAGGGTAGCTGCTACTAATTTGGAAACCATTTCGCCTGATAACCGACCATCACGTCCTATCACAACAGTTTGCCTTTCTGGACTGCGTTTCCGAAGCCATTGGCCAAAGGCAGCTGTAAATTTGACTACATCTAAAGGGGTCAGTCCGTCTCCACTGCGCCCCCCAATTGTTCCTCGAATACCGGAAATAGACTTAATTAATGCCACTTGATGGGTTGGATAAATGTTTTTGGTTAACGTTGTAAAGATAGTCAATAGTTGTGGTCCACCGTTGCGGATAGTGAATTGTAGAGAGTAAAGTACAGATGACGATCGACTAGTTTAGACAAACACCAACTCTGCCCGAAGCCTGGAATTAGTCTGGCCAATAAATGTACCGCTGATGGGAGCTGCCAGTTCAGGTTTGGCGGTTGACGTCAAAAAAATATGCCGATTTACCACAAACGATCCCTCTGTAGGATCAAAACCACGCCAGCCTGCACCGGGTAAATACACCTCTACCCAGGCATGAAGCTGATGTTCCTGCTGTGGATTACCAAACAGATAGCCGCTCACGAATCGGGCAGCAATACCCAAACTCCGGGAGGCAGCCATAAATAAGGTCGTATAATCCCGACAGGAGCCTTTTCGAAGTGTTAAGGTTTGTTCAGGCGGAAACGGGGCACCATGCTCACGGATCTCGTAGGTAAATTGTCGGATCGCCTGGTTCAATGCGATCAGAAAGGCCGTCGTCTGCCAGCCTGCATTGGCCGCTAGTTGACGCGCCCAGTGCTCAACACGTTCAGAAATGCCCACACGCTCCAGATACGGGTAGAGCAATTCCTCCTGTGCTTTTGGATACCGAAAGGGTATACGCTGCGTTTCGAAAGGGAACAGGACGAAATCGAACGAGTTAAACTCGTCGGACTGAAGCTCTATATCGACACAAACGTTCAGATAAGAGGTTGGGTGATTAAAGTATACGACCTGTTGTACGTTCCCTTCTACATCGATATTCCGCACGATTCGCGCCGGCTTCGGATCAATTACTAGTTCATAGGCTAACAGCCGCTGATACGGATACATTCGTGGATATAGGTAAAGCGTTTGCGGACCTAAAGCCACGGGTATATCATAGGTGTACTCGGATTTGTGCCGAACGTGAAGGTGCATGAGAGGAGAATTATGAATGATAAATTATGAATTGACCTGTCACCATTCATCATTCATAATTCATCATTTATTTACCGCGCGGACTTTCTCGAAAATGGGGTCCATCCAGTAGGAGGGTAATTTGCGGACTGAGTTGCTTAATAAAGCACTCCATTGGTGTGATACTTCATCCATATCTTCTTTTTCAAGTCGATATTCGGTCATGTGGAAACTGTTTTTAGGATAGATAACCACATCTAACGGATAATCGACATCATTGGCACTAACACGCGTCGCATCGAAAGCCAGGAATCCTATTTTAAGGGCGTCCTGTAGACTAGATTCGTACGATAAATTTCTGAATAACAGTGGTTTGCCATAACCAGAGTTGCCAATAATTTTAAACGGAGATCCCTGATCAACTTCCACCCAGTTTCCTTCTGGATACAGCATATATAATTTATGCTCGTTGTCGTCTTCCAGCTGACCACCTACAATTGCATTCAGGTTGAAATTCAGTCCGTTCGCAATGATCGACGATTTATCTTCCTGAGCAACTCGCTTCACCTGTTCACCAAAAGCGTTAACCGCTTTATACAGCTTATTGAATGAACGATCCTGATCGGTAAGAACCTCACTAAAATAGGTAATGGCCTTATCGCGAACAGAGCGCAGACCGGAGGTCATGATAAACAGCGAGTGATTTTCGACTTCATGAACCGAAATTTTTCGATTCGATGATACTTCTGAGCCGGAAGTCAACCGTCTGTCGGCGATGGCAACTAAGCCCGATGCAACTTTAACGCCTAAACAATATGTCATTCGATACAGTGGGAAATCAGGGGCGTCCACTTCGGGAGCATCTGGGTATTAAACCAGACAAATATACAGGTTACCCCCGTTTTTGTTCGATTTAGCGGGGGCTTTTCTCAAAAAATGCTGCTGTGTGCTATCGAATTGCCATAGAAAAATGCCCTCCATAATGGCTAAAAAAGCCTTTTTAGGCTATTTGTAAGCCTTTAATGAACCTGTTTATAAATGCTGTTCGCTCATAAATGCCGGAGTATATTAGCATAAATTTACGACCTCTGTCAGGTTATCAAAGCGAATTGTACTGGTGCTATCTGCCAGTCGGAAACGTAACTGAGTCAATAACTAATTTGACTACCATGCACGGCTTTTTGGGTACGAAAGGTTTGTTTTTGGGAAAGGTTTGTGTTACTTTGGCATGCAGAAGGTAATCATTCCCCCTGCCCGTTTTGCGATGAACTTTGACGACGAAGACGACGACGATAGCTTCCTGGATTGGGATGGCTTTGATGAGGATTATGATCCTGAAGAAGCGCGTGCCGAGATGGAGGCAGAAAATCGGCGTATCAAGAATTTGCCCATCCTGCGGAAAGCGAATGAATTGATGGAGCTGACTCAGGCCATTGTCGAAACCATCAATAAAGAGGAAGACGTGCTGATGATGCACGAGCAGATGTTGGCGAATGCCATGATGCTGGCCCCAAAGATTGTTGGAGCTGAAGGAGGAGATTTATATACTCTCCGGATGGAAAATGCGGTGATTATTAAAATGCACGCCCGCGAACTACTCGCCCAAACGTCCTATTGCAAAGCCGAAAAACTGGCAGCTACAGCTTATTTAAATGTACTTCGCGAAGAAATTGAGCAGTTCCGACTTCTATTTGTTGAATGGGTAAATGGATTTGATAAAGATAATGATGCCCCAGACGATTGGGGGTTGTTTTATTAAACCTGCCTGAATACTAGGTTTGTCTCGCTCTGCCAGTAAGAATCATACACTTCACCTGCACTTACCCATAAGATAAATTGTATTCAGTTAACCTATAATACTTTCTCTGTAGCATAGGTTTCCTAGCTGATCGGACTATATTTGTTTGTTAGCTATGATTGCCTGAGTATGCCAAAGTATATACAATGTAGGAGTTGGTTTCTAGAGAATATTGGCAGAAATATTGGATTTCTGCTATTAGGATTAATTGGTTTCATAAGTCCTGTTCTGGCTCTCAATATCCCTGCCGCTCCTTCTGCTTTAACCCTTACTGTTAGCTCGGCAACTGTTTGTGCCGGAACCAGTACAAGCCTTACTGTATCAGGTTGCCCTGCAAATGGGGCTGTGCGCTGGTCAACCGCACAAACGGGAAATGTGATCGCCGTCGCCCCGAAACAATCGACGACTTACACCGCTATCTGCGAGGTCACCAGCACGTCTGCTACCAGCTCGACGGCCACCAGTTCCACTGGTATCGTTACAACTACAACGACGGCTACTGCCACTGTGCAGGTTTATTCTCCCATTCTGCTAACCACCGAGACCCAATCTCCGTTTTGTAATGGTGGTAACGATGGAGTAATACTTGTTAATACGAGTGGGGGAGAGGGCTTACTACACTATCAGCTGGATAACCAACCCTTTAAAGATCTCAACGTTTTTGGTAATCTGAAGGCAGGAACCTATTCCGTTACGGTAAAAGATACAAAGGCCTGTACTGCGCAAACGGCTGTTGAAGTTAAACAACCACCAGCAATCATTGTCAGCACAACAATCATTAACACCAAATGTGTGGGTGGGGGCGATGGTGCCCTGATTGCCTCTGCTATTGGTGGGGTAGGCGATTATCGCTATGCAATTCAAGGTCTCACGGAACCACAGACAACGGGTACATTTATTAACCTGGTCGCAAATACGACCTATACTGTCATTGTTTCAGACAAAAATAACTGTGTCGTTTATCAGCCAGCCACTATTGGGCAACCAGCCCCTTTCGCGATTAAACTAACTCCCACCCCAACTCGGTGCGTTGGTACAGCAGATGGGAGCGTAACGGTTCAGGCTTCTGGAGGATCAGGGGCCTATAAATACCAGCTTGGAAATGGGCCTTTTCAGACCGGAACTCAGTTTACAGGATTAGCAGCAAGTACATACGAAATTACGGTTCAGGATGCCATTGGCTGTCTGGGTAAACAAAGCACAACAATTGGGCAGCCCGCTCCACTTACACTAACGGCTGTTTCGAAGCCTGTTGGTTGCCTTAATCCCGCCAGCGGTGCTATCATGATGACATCTGCGGGTGGAACAGGTGCCGTAACCTATCAGATTGTAGCCGGTACCATTCCTCAAAGTAGTAGCGTGATTAGCGGGGTTGCTGTGGGAAACTACACCGTCATCGGAACCGACGCTAATGGATGTACAAGCCTGGCATCGGTAACCGTCGGAAAAGTTGATCCACTAAAAGCGCAGGCGGCAGCTATTCCGGCTACCTGCTGTACCTGTCCAACGGGGGCAGTCAATTTGACCAGTACGGGTGGTACGGGCACAGGCCAGCAATATCAGATTATTGGTCAGGCGTACCAGGCCGCGAGTCAGATTAGTCACTTGCCACCCAATACATATCGCCTTCGTGTACAGGACGATGGTGGGTGTGCTGATTCTGTTGTAGCGACCGTGACAAACATGAATGCTCTTACGCTGTCGACGGGTACGATCAAGAATGTTTCCTGTTCGGGTGGGCATGATGGAGAAGCTACAGTTCAGATCGCTGGTGGGGCAAAACCATTTACTGTTTACTGGCAAACCGACCATCGAGATACGCTGAAAACAGTCACCGCGAGTCAGACTTCGTTGTCGGAGGGTACGTATACGGTGAGTGTTCGGGACAGTAATCGATGCACAACCAGTACTGTGTTTGTATCGTTAACAGCGCTAAACCCTACACCGCCTAAACCAACTGTTAGCCAGGTAGCCAATAGTACGTTGGTGGTCGATCAAACGTCAGGAATACAATGGTACGTTAGCACGGGTAGTACATCGGGTTCCGCAGTGTCAAACGCTAATGGGTCTACATTAATACCGTTTGCGAGTGGTCAGTATTATGTTGTTGTGACGGTTAATGGATGCCCATCGCCCCCGTCGGATGCGATAAATTTTATACTAACGGCTTTAAATGAACCGGTTGCGCCCTTGTCTGTTCGGGTAGTGCCTAACCCAATTATAGACCGACTCCGACTGGAGATCGAGCAACCTGAGCGATCGGCCGTGCAGATTCACTTATTGGATGCATCAGGTCGAGCAGTCAGGTCGTATCTAATACCAGCCTTTACGGGTAAAAAACAGGCAGAATGGCCGATAGAAGGCATTTCGACAGGTTTTTATCTCCTCAAAGTCTCTGCTGAGTCAAGGCAGTCAGTACTACGGGTAGCGGTGGAATAATATGTATGATATATGGTGTATGATGTATAATATATACCCATCATACACCATATATCATACATATTACAATCGCTCTTCAAACAGCTTCAGAATCCGCTTGTATTCGTCGGTCCAGCTTGATGGCTCTACAAAACCGTGATCTTCCATCGGATAGGCGGCAACTTCCCAATTGTCTTTTTTGAGTTCAATTAGCCGTTGGATCAATCGGACGGTATCCTGAAAATGGACGTTCACGTCGACCATTCCGTGGCAAATGAGCAGATAATTCTTTAAACCTTCTGCAAAATAAATCGGTGATGAACGGCGGTACGACAGGGAGTCCAACTGCGGTTCATTCAGGATATTAGCCGTATAAGGGTGGTTGTAGGCAGCCCAATCGGTTACGGGCCGAAGTGCGGCCCCGGCCTTGAATACATCGGGGGTTGTAAATAGCGCCATCAGGGTAATGAATCCACCATAAGATCCCCCATAGATACCAATTCGTTTTTCATCGACGCCCTGTGTTTGCACCAACCACTTAGCCGCATCGACATGATCCTCTAAGTCTTTGCCACCCATATACCGATAGATGCCCGTTCGCCAATCGCGACCGTAGCCTGCGCTGGCCCGGTAGTCGATATCGAGTACCGTGTAGCCCTTGTCTACCAGCAGGTTATTAAACATATACTCGCGGAAATACGAGCTCCACCATTTATGAGCATTCTGCAAATACCCCGCACCATGAACGAATACAACCGCTTTTCCGCTCGCATTTGTTGGTTTATACAGGCGGGCATAAATCGTCTGACCATCGCGGGCTGGTATAGTGACCATCGTTGGTTCGTGCCAGGGATAACTCTTGAAATTATCCGTCTGGGAATCAGTGAGTTTAAGGGGAGTGGTACTGGCCGTTTGTGAGGACACAGACCGGGGCGATTTATTGCTCGCAACTGCCGACTGTTGACTTAGGTCGGCCACATATAGCTCCCAGGGTTGGTTGCTGGACGAGTAGCGGATGGCCATTCGGGTTTCGTCGGGCGAGAGCGTTACATCGTTGGCACCGGTCATGTTCGTCAGGCGAGTGCGTTCTCCACCCGTAACTGCCATCCGATAGAAATGCTGTTCGCCGGGATGTACTTCATTGGTTTGTATGAAAAACTGGGTTTTGTCTTTCGATAGCTGAACCTGTTGTACCTCAAATTTACCTGAGGTAAGTTGTTTTTTTACACCAGTCAATACATTAACGGTATAAATATGCGAGTAACCATCGGCCTCCGACTGAAACCAGAGGGTTTGGTTATCCGCCAGAAAGTTCATATTCCCCGAAGAGGAGCCCATGCCCTGCCAATTGATGCCAGGGCCAGCAATCCAGGCATCGTCGTGCTGGCGATCGAGGAGGGAAAGTTTTAGTGTTTCTGGCTCTAAACGCATAATCCACCGGTCTTTGTTATCGAGTGACCGAACGACCACGACACACAACTTGCCATCGTCAGACCAGATAGGGCCATTGATGACAACAGGGCGCGTTTTTTTCGCTGTATCTGGTTTTGTGCTACCTGTCGATTTCAGGTAAGCTGGTTGATCAGTGATGCCTGGAATTCCTTTCGTACTAACCACTCGAACGGTGTCTTTACGTATATCATATACAAAAAACTCCTGCACAGCGGTTGGGGCGCCAACTTTAGTTCGGGCAGCAAGCTCTTCTGTGTAGCCCGATTCGGTCACATAATTGGGCACTTGGGCAGTCTTGGCTGTAGTAGCACTTTTACTCAATCGGTACGTAACAAAGCGACCATCGGGACTTAATTGCGGACCAAGCAGCTGTTTGTCGTCAAGATAAATCTCTTTGGGGCGATTGGGTTTATCGGCCTTGGTGATGCGTTCGCCTTCGTCTTTTTTCTCTTTGCGCTCCTTTAATACCGACGATAGGCGCAACTGATCCTGTTTTAGAAACTTTTCCTCATCCGTCAGTTTAGGATCAGGTTTTTTTGCACCCATTCGAAAATCAGTGAGTTGGGTGAGTTCGCCGGATTGAAGATCGATACTAAAGAGGTTGGCTCCTGCACCAGTTCGCCGAAATACAACCTGCTTCTCATCGCCTGAAAAAACGGGATCAGCCTCCACGTCTACTGTATTTGTCAATTGGCGGATTTTGCCTGATTTAACATCTAGTAAAAATAAATCGCCCTGCCGGTCAAACAACCGTTGTGTGTAGGCTCGATTGTAAGCTGCTACGGGGGGAGTTGCCAATGCCCGGCGCTCAACTGGACTTACTTTTACGGGTTGAGAAGCAGTCAGTGATTTGCCTTTGATTGGGCGGATAAACGTTACTTTATAGAGCGAATCACCCTTCGTACTCTCAGGATTCCAGCTAAAATAAAGTGTTTGTGAATCGTCAGACCAGAACGGATTAGACGGTGAGGTACCGACCCATACTTTTGGGTCCTGCATGATGGTTTCGACGGTGAGTTGGGGGCGAGCCGCGGAGCCAGCAGGTTTAGGAACTGGCTGGGCAACAACCGATGCCGCAAACAGAGCAAGCGGCCAACAGGAAATGTGTTTCATAGAGTTATGAAGTGAATTTTAGAAAACAGATTTTTAAGATAATACAGCGTTCTATAGCTACCAGCGCCTTTACGGCTCGACTGATACTAAAACAATGTTTTTTCTTTAAATCATTTTAAAATCGATACGATCATAAAAATCTGTGTTCTATTGGCGTAAATGAAAGAGGGAAAAGTCTGAAATTAGGAAGAAAAGGCCGAAACGCTTACTTTTCGGAATAGAAATGATCATTAAATCGCGACCCTGATTCATGCAATATATCATTCATGCGTACGACCATACCGGCCCCGATGCTCTTGACCGACGGATGGCAGCTCGTCCTGCGCATCTTGCCTATGTCAGTCAGCTAAAAGAAAAAGGGCAATTTCTTCTTGGTGGTGCTTTACTCGACCCAGACGGGAAGATGATTGGCTCGATGCTCATGTTGAACATGGAAACCGAAGCTCAATTGAATGACTATCTGCAAAACGACCCGTATATTGTGCAAGGTGTGTGGGATACGATTGACGTCAAACCGTTCCGTCAGGCCAATGTATGAGCGCAGCCTTGTGTTGACGCCTATCAAAATGAACATTCATACGTCACGTCTTAGGCATTTTATAGGTGCCTGCCTACTGATTTTTCTGGGTTCGTTCTCAGCTTGTGGGCACAGCACAGAAACAAAAACGGCCACAGCCCCCGTTGATACAACCGTTGTCGACGACGATACGCTTGAAGTCAATGATGTACCCAAAGTAAAACAAACGGAGCATGCCCGTTGACTAAGTAGGCGTAAAACCAAGAGAATACGAATTTGATACACGCAGCAATATTTGATATGGATGGCCTTCTTGTGGACTCAGAACCCCACTGGCGGGCTATGGAACGAGAGGTATTTGCCACTGTTGGTCTATATCTGACCGACGAAGAATGTAAACAAACGACTGGAATGCCCATTTTGGAGGTCGTGCGGTACTGGTTTGCCAGAGCACCCTGGACTGATCAGTCAGCACAAGGGCGGACTCTCGAAGACCTTGCCGATACGATTACACACGGGGTTCACGAACGTATTGCTCAACTAGCGGAGCCAATGCCGGGGGCACTCGACACGATAGCCTTTTTTGTAAACCGGGGTATTCCGACGGCAATAGCCTCGGCCTCGCCCATGAGTTTAATTGAAGTAGTAGTTGATCGGCTGGGTATTCGTAATTCCCTTTCACTCTGGCATTCGGCCACCCTGGAAGCGCGTAATAAACCAGCTCCGGATGTGTATTTGGGCACGGCCCGAAAATTAGGTGTATTGCCCATTAATTGTCTCGCGTTTGAGGATTCAGGAAGCGGTCTCAAATCGGCTTATGCTGCTGAAATGCAAACAGTTGCCGTGCCCGGTGCTTTTGAATACAATGATCCTAAATTTAAGATTGCCGATATTATTTTACCGTCGCTTACCGAATTTTCATCGGACATATTCGATACATTGCTGACAACAAAACACTATTCCTAATAACTTAAGAGCGCCTTGCTCACCCTAAACACCATGCGTATTTATCAACTTGATGCGTTTACGGATCGATTATTTGCTGGAAATCCGGCCGCTGTAATTCCTTTAACGGAATGGCTGCCGGATGAACAAATGCAACAGATCGCTTCCGAAAATAATCTGGCCGAAACGGCATTCTATACAAAAGCCGAAGGTGAGGCTACGTACCACATTCGCTGGTTTACGCCTACTATCGAGGTTGATTTATGCGGCCACGCTACATTGGCGGCCAGTTATGTGGTGTTTTTTTTGGAAGTCAACTCGGATGGTGAGGACACTGAAACGGCTAAAAACGAGATTTTTTTTAACTCACGAAGTGGTTTGCTAAAGGTTTGCCGGGGTGAAAATGGTTGGCTAACGCTCGATTTTCCGGCCGACACAGTGAATAAGTCTAATTTACAGCCACCTGCCCTGCTGGCTAGTGTTGGAGAAAAACCACTGGCTATTTTTAAGGGGAAAACCGATTATATGCTGGTATATGAGACGCAGGCTCAGATTGAAGCGCTGACCCCTGATTTCCGGGAGATGAATACCGTACCAGCTAGGGGAGTTATCGTGACCGCACCGGGGAAAAAAACGGATGACCAGGATCAGGTTGATTTTGTATCCCGTTTTTTTGGACCTCAGACGGGAATCGATGAAGATCCCGTAACAGGATCGGCGCACACAACACTAGTACCTTATTGGGCTGAGAAACTCGGTAAAACCGAACTTACTGCCCGACAACTTTCAAAGCGAGGAGGCTACCTTAAGTGTAAGCTAAATGACGATGGAGTCAATCCTGTCCGAGTCGATATTTCAGGTCAGGTACAGCTCTATCTGACGGGCGACGTCAAGTTGTAAATCCTATTTTCACATATTCCACTAGTCAGGAGGCTGTTTGATGCACTTCCTGACTATTTTTTTGCCCACTGCTCTAACACAAAAGACTCAACACCCGGATAGATGTACGTTTTTTCATGATTTTTAATTTGTAATAAATCTAAATAAACGTATCTTTGCCTCCGCAAATAATAAGTGTTAATGACTACCGAATTTTTCGCTTCTGACTGCTCTGTACCACTGAATGAGGCTAAGCAACTTATTCAATCTAACCCATTCATGGGCCATGAGTGCGTATTGAAAAAATGTTGCAAGAAGTACAAAAAGGGCAAACGCTGCAAGAAGTGCCCAGATTGATCGATTAATTTTCAGGTACATACCAGAACGGTATCTGGTAATAAGCTGTCGGCTTGTTCGCTGAGTCAGGCACCATCACTTTCAGGATATTTCGTCCTGGTTTCAAATTAGCGGTTAGTAGCACCGTTGTCAGCCCCTGCTGACCATTATCGGCACGTTTGGTAAACAGGAAACCCGGTGACCGATAGAGGGAGTCGTTCAGGTAAACGCCGAAATAACTTTCAAACGATTTCAGGTACCAGGTAGCTTTTCGTTCCCGCCGGTCCTTTTTCGAAAGGTTATCTGGCCATACAGGCTCCCGAAAACGTTTCGCCAATTCTACATCCAGTGATTTCGGATAACTCACAAACAGCCGCACATACGGTTCCCGAATCACATCGCTCTGAATACTTGCTTTACTGATCAGTTCATCTGGCGTGCGTAAATTATCAAATGAATTGGCCTCCACTAGCTGATTAGGAGCACGCAGGGTGATATATGACCGACTATCTAAAGCATCCGACGCTCCCATAGTTTGTACTAACTGCCCAGACATAAATACCAGCTCGACTAGAATAAAGATACTAAATGCCCATACTAACCTCTTTTGTAGTATCTGTTTGGGTATCTGACTATAGAACGTATAGAGAATGTAAAGTCCCGGCTTGTAAAGCCCCATAAATAAGACTGAAAATAGCTGACTCAGTTGGAAGGCTATTTGGGCAAACCGGGGATTATCGCGAAACTTGGGTAGATTCAGAAAGACATAAACAAGCCATAGTCCACCAATGCCAACCAGCAATATCAGGTTTACTGTTTCGCGAACAGTTTTGTATAGATGGTCTGGAATAAGCAGTTGAAGCACCGCTTCGATAAGGATAAACAGACCAAATGCAATCGCTATACCGAGGAGAAACAACGCGAGGCTGAATGCCAGTGCAAAAATTACATTGCAGCGTTTATCCAGCCGGATAATATAATCAGGTAAGGAGCCCATTCGCTGGGCAAACTGCTGGCGGGCATACTGGCTTAGACTATAAATTTGATCATACCGAATACCACTCGGGTAAACGGCCAATATCCCGAGTAGTCCCACCCAAAAGGCTCTCATGATAAAATGAGCAAGAAAGGCGGCAAACAACGAATACGATACACCTTTTAGTAAGCCCATTACCTGTGTTGGCCCTACATCGTGGATATAATCCGTATCCGTCATGAGGTTATACCGATAGTAGGCCAGCGCACTATCTAAAAGTTCGGGGAGACTGAGTGTTGCGAATAAGGCTGCCCCCGAAATGACCAGTTCCAGATTCCAGCTCTGGCTGGTTAGGTCATGAAGTTTATCCTGCGCGTCTGTCGTGGTAGAGGACAGGGGTTCTGATTCGGGAACGTTCATGCTACTTACTAATAGAGTCAATTAAGGTCGAATCGCAAAATAGTGGTTTTCTGTTACTTTTATTGCATGAATATCCGCTATGAAATGACCACTGGCTTGCCTTCTGAACCTATATTAACGGTACTGCTTGATTTGCTGGGTACTATATTCAATAATCAGGATCGCACTGAACTTTTAGCCAAACTTACCTATCAGGCGTCCCGGACAGGCTTACAAACCCAATGGGCCAGTATAAATGATCGGATCGTGGGCTGTAAATTCGGTTATGAACGGAAACCTGGCCAATTCTATAGTTGGTTGGGTGGTGTTCACCCCGATTTTCGGGGGCAGGGTATCGCGGCTGAACTAATGAGGCAACAACACGATTGGTGCCGCCAGAACAAGTATAACACCATTCGAACCCAGACTTATAATCAATGGCGATCGATGCTTCTACTTAACCTACGTTTCGAATTCGATATCATCGGAACCGAACAGGGGAAGCATGGATTGACGATTGTACTGGAGAAAAAGTTATTGTGAATTGGTGGAGTAAGTGAAGGAAGTTTAATAATCACCCCTTTATATTTACTAAATCCATTTCACTTACTTGACTACATCATTACCTCACTTAATTAACTTACTTCACTCATTAAACCTATCTATCTATTTTCTTGTCAATAGGGCAAATGCATCTCTATTTACACATACCGTTCTGTAAGCAGGCCTGTCATTACTGCGACTTTCACTTCAGTACCAGTTTGGGACAGAAGTCGGCCTTGGTTGATGCATTATGCGCCGAAATTCACTTGCAAAAAGATTATCTACCTACTTCTACGCTGGAGACAATCTATTTTGGTGGTGGAACGCCTTCTTTATTGACCGAGGTTGAATTAGCGCAGATTTTTGATACTATTCACACTCATTTTGCTGTTTCGCCCACGGCCGAAATTACACTCGAAGCTAATCCTGACGATTTGACTACGGAAAAACTTCGGATGTTGCGCCAATACGTTAATCGACTGAGTATCGGGATTCAAACATTCGACGAAGCGACGCTACGCTGGATGAATCGCGCTCATACCGCTACTGAAGCCGAAGCCTGTGTCTGGTTAGCACGTGAGGCCGGTTTCGAGAATATGAGTGTCGATTTGATTTATGGAATTCCGAATCGCGATCCATCGCTCTGGCAGCTCGATTTACAGAAAGTGCTGGCACTCAACGTACCACATCTCTCGGCCTATGCACTTACAATTGAACCCGATACCGCTTTTGGGCGATGGCAGCAAAAAGGAAAACTGCCCCCCTCTGATGAATCGTTGGCGGCTGATCAGTTTGAGGAGCTGGTTCTGGCATTGAACCAGGCGGATTATGCACATTACGAAATCTCGAATTTTGCCCGTCGGGATGAGGGAAATACGACGCAATATGCCCGTCATAATACGGCTTATTGGCAACGAAAACCATACCTTGGTATTGGACCGAGTGCGCACTCATATAATGGTCATTCGAGGCAATACAATATTGCTAATAATGCACGTTATATCGCCGACATTCAGAAGGGTATAATCCCTGCTGAGCTGGAAGAATTGACGATTGCTGACCAGGTTAATGACTATTTGCTGACAGGATTACGAACGCAGTGGGGATGTTCTCTAACCGAATTGAGCGTGTTGCTGGGCACTGATTTTGCCCGTCAACAGGCTTCGGATCTCAAAGCAATGTATGCATCGGGTTGGCTTATTCACGAGGGCGACAGACTGCGTTTGACAAACGCCGGTAAGCTTTTCGCTGATCGTGTAGCTGCAACTTTATTTGTGGAGTAGGGGATTAGTTTGCGCTACCGTAGGGCCCCGCTTTTTTCGGGGATTTTAGTAAAAAATCGGTTTACATCAACCTTACTATTATTTTCGCGGAATGCCCCTACACCTATGAATCCGCAACGACCAGTCAATACATTTCGTACGGCTCCTCCTCAGCAACCACGCCCTAAAATAACACAGCCTGCTCCGCAGCGGGAACGGCGACCTGACCGTAGTTATGTTTCCCCGCCACGCGCCACGCGTTGGCAGAAACTCCGGCAGTTTATGCGCGAACAGCCTTTGCTGGAAAGTGTTTATGGCTTTTGTTTACGCGCTTTTTTGTGGCTGTTTTTTGGTTCGTTAGGCTATGTAATCGTCCTGAAATACGTGCCGGTTCCACTCACGCCTTTAATCGTCTCGCGCTGGTTTGATTCATTAGGTACGGACGAGAGTAGCCACGTCTATAAAAAATGGATCTCCTACGATGAGGTTAGCAAAGAAGCAGCTTTAGCCGTAGTATCTTCTGAAGATCAGAATTTTCCGACGCATTGGGGTTTCGATTTTGATGAGATTAAGGATGCTATTAAAGAAAATCAGATTGGTAAGCGCGCGCGCGGGGCCAGCACGATTTCGCAACAGGTAGCCAAAAACGTATTTCTCTGGAATGGACACAGTTACATTCGCAAAGGACTGGAAGCCTATTTTACGATGCTGATTGAACTGATCTGGGGGAAAAAGCGCATTCTCGAAGTGTACCTGAACATAGCGGAAACGGGGCCAATGACATTTGGGGTGGAAGCTGCATCAGAACGCTATTACGGACATTCTGCGGCTACACTTACCCGTAGTGAAGCGGCTCGGATCGCTGCTGTGTTACCCAATCCGCGCCAGTTTTCAATCAAAAATCCGTCAAGCTATATTCAGCGCCGAACCACTCAAATTTCCCGCCAAATGCGGTACCTGGGCGGGCAGAAATACATTCGGAATTTGTAAAAGGTTGGCCTCTTATAAAGGCGCTTTTGCGTTTATTAACCCCTAAATCCCCTGAAGGGGACTTTGTCTAAGCACGAGCAAAGTCCCCTTCAGGGGATTTAGGGGTTAATGGTATTAGTTTAGCCTTACTTCACCGAAAGCTTATACATCGTCGTGCTTTTGTACGTCTCATTCGGGCGCAAAACGGTCGAGGGGAAATTCGGATGGTTGGGCGCGTCGGGGAAATGCTCTGTTTCCAGGCAAAGCCCAAAACGCTTGCTAAGTGCCACGCCGTCTTTATTCACTAGCTTGCCATTCAGATTATTCGCTGTGTAGACTTGTACTGCGGGTTCGGTTGTATACATTTCCATGAAACGCCCGCTGGTTGGTTCATACACCGTGGCCCCTAACTTCAATCCTTTCGACATATTGGTAAATACCCAGCAATGATCGTAGCCTTTGCCGTACCGAATTTGTGTGTCGGTTGTATCATTGATATGCGTACCAATTGCCGTTGGTTTTAAGAAATCGAAAGGTGTACCATTAACAGGTTTCAACTCGCCTGTTGGAATTTGTTTGGGATCGGTTGGTAGGTATCGATTAGCAGCCACCATCAATTCATGATTCAAGACATCGTGCTTCAGACCACTCAGATTGAAATAAGTATGGTTGGTCAAGTTGATAACCGTTGCTTTGTCGGTCGTTGCTTCATAGTCGATGCGGAGTGCATTATCGTTTTGAAGTGTGTAGGTCACCATGACTGCCAAATTACCAGGATAACCTTCTTCGCCATCTTTTGCCATATAGCCTAATACCAAAGAGGACTCCTTGCCGTCAATAATCTTTGCCTGCCAGAGACGTTTGTCAAATCCGGTTGGTCCGCCATGAATGTGATTGCCATTATTATTCTGCGCCAGCGTATATTCCTGACCATCAATCGTAAATTTTCCATTAGCAATCCGGTTGCCAAACCGACCGATGATTGGCCCTAAACTGGGTGTTCCTTTCAGATAATCGGCAAACGTTGGCACGTTAAGAATAATCTCTTCCTGTTTTCCAGCTTTATCTGGGGCAGTCCAGGAAACAATATAGCCGCCATAGTTTGTGACTTGTACAACCATACCTTTTTCATTCCGAAGGGTAAACAAGTCGGCTACTCGACCGTCGGGAAAGGTGCCAAACTGTGTTTTTTCGATTCCTGCTTTGGGGGGAGTTTCCTGTTCGTTGGTGTCAGATTTGTGCATCATACTAGTTAAAAAGAGCAACCCAGATAAGGTAAGAATAAGGAGTTTCATGCTGCGAAACGATTTAGGTACTGGCTAGATGTACCGTATGAATAGCAATAAGCTCATAAAGCGCCTATTTTACCCCCACTTTTACTCGCGAATTACAAATCACTATTGTAGGAAGATTTAGTCAATTAATCACAGAGGCACAGAGAACAGAAAGTATAAAAACACATTACTTCACATGCTTCGCGTCGATTTATTAGTGGATGATAATATCCTATACATTGCCGAAAAAATGATATAGATATTGCCCTATTTTTTAGCCTTATTTTGATGTTGATATACAATCTGAACATGAACTAGTCGTCAAGGTCCAGTTTTATAAAAAGAGTTGAAATCAAATTCACTCAAAAGAAACCCTGTCCAATGAAAAAATTTAATATTTCTCTGGTAGTGGCTGCTACCTTACTAATAGGCCAAAACATTGCTTGGGCGCAGTACCCGACAATTCCGGCAGATGTTCAGAAAGAAAGTGATGATCTGCTTAAGGAAGCCCGACGTCAGTCAGACATTGCCTGGGTAAAGGCATTGCCAATTATTAAGAAAGAAGCACAGGAAGGCAAACCATATGTTCCGTGGGCAGCTCGGCCCGTCGATTTGCCCCAGGCCAGCATTCCTGCTTTTCCTGGAGCTGAAGGTGGTGGAGCCTACACATTTGGCGGTCGCGGTGGAAAAGTAATCGTTGTAACGAGCCTGGAAGATCGTGGCCCCGGTACACTTCGGGAAGCCTGCGAACAGGGCGGAGCACGTACCGTTGTTTTTAATGTAGCCGGCATTATTCGACTAAAAACACCACTGATTATCAGAGCTCCTTACATTACGATTGCTGGTCAGACGGCACCGGGCGATGGTGTTTGTGTGGCTGGCGAATCGGTCTGGATCAATACACACGATGTGATTGTACGCTACATGCGATTCCGCCGGGGCGAAACGAACGTAGGTCGTCGCGACGATTCGATTGGCGGGAACCCAATCGGCAACATCATGATCGACCACGTGTCGGCAAGCTGGGGGTTGGATGAGAACATGTCGATGTACCGCCACATGTATAATGACAGCACGGGCAAGCCACTGGAAGAAAAGCTCCCAACAGTGAATATCACAATTCAGAATTCGATTTTCTCCGAGGCCTTAGATACCTGGAATCACGCCTTTGGTAGCACGTTGGGTGGCGAAAATTGTACGTTCATGCGTAATCTCTGGGCCGATAACGCCGGTCGGAATCCGTCGATTGGCTGGAATGGCATCTTCAACTTTACCAATAATGTGATCTTCAATTGGGTGCACCGGTCAACCGATGGCGGTGACTACACGGCTATGTACAATATTGTTAACAATTACTTCAAGCCAGGCCCTCAAACACCAAAAGATTCGCCGATTGGTTATCGGATTCTCAAACCAGAATCGGGACGAAGTAAATTGGATCATCGGGAGTATGGTCGTGCGTATGTGAACGGCAATATTGTGGAAGGCAACGACAAGGTGACGAAGGATAACTGGGATGGGGGCGTGCAGGTTGAAGATATGCCTAATGCGGGTCAATACACAGCCAGCATAAAATGGAAGGAGCCGCTACCAATGCCAAAGCTTACGATACTGTCAGCACAGCAGGCCTACGATTATGTATTAGCGAACGCTGGAGCTGCTCTCCCCAAACGTGATCCCGTCGACACGCGTGTATTGGAGCAGGTTCGTACTGGTAAGATTGCTTACAAAGAAGGTGTAAAATTACCCGAAACGCAGTTTAAACACCGTCGACTCCCTATCGATTCGTACAAAAACGGCATCATTACTGACCCTATACAAGTAGGTGGTTATCCTGACTACAAAGGCACGCCTTATGCCGATTCTGATAACGATGGTATGCCTGATGCCTGGGAAACCAAAAACGGCCTGAACCCGAAAGATCCATCGGATGCCAGCCAGGATAAAAATAAGGATGGGTATACCAATATTGAAGACTACCTGAACAGTGTTGTGCCCGTTCAATCGGTGAGACCGAGAACGTAGTAGCCATTTTTAGCCCACTGCTTTAGCTGTGGGTTGGTGCGAGAGTTAATAGTTTCTTGTTAACCGTTTCAACGGTCTAGCGTATAAAAACCGTTGAAACGGTTAACAAGAAACTCGTCTTTTGATTTCCCACAGCTAAAGCAGTGGGCTGAAAACCTTTCCTAAAACCGTGCTTCAAACCCGTCATCTTATTGCTCTGCTTTGCCTGCTATTCGCATTTGTGCGTATAGAAAATACGTGTGCGCAGGGTAATAAGCTGGCAAAGAAACAACCTGTAGCTCTTGGCCAGCAGGGTCGTTTAATATATACGCCGGACGAGCTGGGTAATCGCATTCCTGATTTTTCATACTGTGGCTACAAGGCTGGCGAACAGGCGATTCCAATTGTAGACGTAAAGGTTGTTGTACCGTTCAGAAAAGGCGATGCTACCCGGCGAATACAGGCAGCTATTGACTATGTAGCCTCGTTACCCATCAATAATGATGGTTTTCGAGGGGCTGTATTGCTTGAAAAAGGGATCTATGAAGTAGCTGGAAGCTTGAAAATTACCGCTTCTGGCGTTGTACTTCGGGGGAGCGGAATCAACGGTACGACGATTCTCGGGACGGGTTTCAGTCGGGAGAACTTACTTACAGTTTCTGGAAAAAACGACCGACAAATAGCTTCATCCGTTTCCATTACGGACGGCTATGTACCGGTCAACGCGCAGAAAGTTCGGGTCGCGAAATCCACTGATTTTAAGGTTGGTGATTTTGTACAGATCCGTCGACCATCGACCAAAGAATGGATTCAGAAATTGGATACCGATACATTTGGCGGGGGAATTTCTGCACTGGGTTGGAAACCGGGTCAACGCGATCTTTATTGGGATCGTCAGATTACCGCCGTGAATGGTTCTGAACTCACTCTCGATGCGCCATTGACAACCGCGCTGGATTCCACTTACGGTGGAGGAACGATTGCCCGTTACACCTGGGCAGGACGGATTGAACGAGCTGGTATAGAAAATCTACAGCTGGAATCGTCATACGACAAAGCTAATCCGAAAGATGAAGATCATCGCTGGATGGCTATCGTTCTCGAAAACGTACAAGATGCCTGGGTTCGTCAGGTCGTTTTCAGGCACTTCGCTGGATCAGCAGTGAATGTTCAGGAAACAGCAAAGCGCGTTACAATCGAAGATTGTCAGTCGCTGGAACCTGTCTCCGAAATTGGCGGAGAGCGACGAACGACATTCTTTATTCGAGGACAACAGGTTCTTTGTCAACGACTTTATTCCGAATCTGGCTATCACGATTTTGCGGTTGGCTATTGTAGTGCTGGCCCCAATGCCTTTGTCCAGTGCGAAGCACATCTACCATTTAGCTTCAGTGGAGGCATTGATAGTTGGGCGTCGGGTGTGTTGTTTGATGTCGTAAATAGTGATGGGAATGCTTTGCGTTTTGCTAATCTTGGCCAAGATGGACAGGGTGCTGGCTGGAATGCTGCCAACAGCGTTTTCTGGCAATGCACAGCAGCCCGCGTCGAGAATTTCCAGCCTCCTACGGCACAGAACTGGGCGTTTGGAACCTGGGCGCAGTTTGCCGGAGATGGTTATTGGGATATGTCCAACGAGCATATCCAACCCCGAAGTCTGTATTATGCCCAACTAAAAGACCGATTGGGCGATGCCATTGCAGGAAGAACCATCCTGTTACCCGTCGAATCAGAAGCGTCAAGTAGCCCAAAAGTTGAGGTTGCTGCAGCCTTAACCAAGCAGTCTGTTAATCCAGCTCCAACATTATACGATTTTATCACGGCAGCTTACACGCGTCAGCCTATTCCAACTACGTCAACTGCCAGATCAATTGAGGCAATCGGCTTGCCGAAAGAATCAAATTCTACAAAGGCAGCATCTATGCAGATTCAACATGGAAAGCTGGTTCGAGGCAGTGCGTTATTGACAGGTCGGCGGCAGGAAGTGCCCTGGTGGAATGGGAGTGCGCGACCTTATGGCTTACCTAATGCGAAGCCTCACATTACCCGCTTTGTACCGGGCATGACAGGCCAGGGGTTGACGGATAATCTGGAAGCTATGACCGATTCCATGAAGACTGATAATATCGTGGCCATCGACCATAACTATGGCCTCTGGTACGACCGTCGTCGGGATGATCACGAGCGTATTCGCCGAATGAACGGTGAAGTATGGCCTCCGTTTTACGAACTTCCGTTTGCCCGAAGCGGCAAAGAGGCAGCCTGGGATGGATTGAGTAAATACGATTTGACAAAATACAATAACTGGTACTGGAGCCGACTAAAACAGTTTGCCGATCTGGCCGACCAAAAAGGACTGGCGCTCGTTCACGAGAACTATTTCCAGCACAACATTATCGAAGCGGGGGCTCACTACGCCGATTTCCCCTGGCGACCTGCGAATAACATTAACAACACAGGTTTTCCTGAACCTGTCCCTTACGCTGGCGACAAGCGGATTTTTATGGCCGAGCAATTCTATGATGTATCGCACCCCGTTCGGCGGGCGTTGCATCGGGCTTACATCCGAAAGTGCCTGGATAATTTCGCTGGCAACTCGAGTGTCATTCAACTGATCGGAGCTGAATTTACGGGGCCACTGCATTTTGTGCAGTTCTGGATTGATACCATCACTGAGTGGGAAAAGGAAACCGGCAAAAAAGTAATTGTAGGCTTAAGCACCACCAAAGATGTTCAGGACGCGATTCTGGCCGATGCCAAACGAGCATCCGTAATTAACCTGATCGACATTCGGTATTGGCATTATCAGGCTAACGGAACGACCTATGCACCTGCCGGGGGGCAGAATCTAGCCCCTCGCCAACATGCCCGTTTGGTTGTTCCGAAGAAAACGTCATTTGAAAAAGTCTATCAGGCTGTGCGGGAATATCGGCAGAAATTTCCGGAGAAAGCAGTTACGTATGCTGCTGACAGCTACGATTCAGTGGGCTGGGCTGTGTTGATGGCGGGTGGTTCTATGCCCAATATTCCTGCGGTTAGTGATCCGCAATTTTTAACAGATGCCAGCCAAATGCAGCCAATGGATTTGCCCCAAACGCCTGCCAGTCAATGGGCATTGGGCGACGAGAAAATTGGGTACATTCTATACAATGAATCGACAAATCCTGCCCAGCTTGATTTGGTAAAAGCAACGGGTTCGTTCTCGGTCAATTATATAAATCCAAAAACGGGGCAGATTACGAAGTCGAAAGACGTAGTAAAAGGTGGTGGTATGGTGAGCCTGAAAAACCAGTCGGGCAGCCCAGAGGTGATTTGGCTTAAAAAAAGTAACGGGTTATGACGTATAATAAAATTACCCCCAACCCCCTAAAGGGGGCTCAAACTCGCACATGCAAAGCCCCCTTTAGGGGGTTGGGGGTAATGCCTATAATGCAGTCACACGCTGCTCCCCTCTCCTGTTTTAGGAGAGGGGCCGGGGGTGAGGTGAACCGCCAATACCCTCACCCCAACCCCTCTCCCAAAACGGGAGAGGGGCTAGAAAAGCTTGGAAGTTTGGTAGTTATCCTTCTCTTCCTCTGCTTTTCCCAATCCCACGCCCAAGACACCGTCCGCTATATTGGTCAAACGCTGTCGAATGTCGATTACCATCATGGACAGTTGCATCCGGCGGTGGGTGTGCATAATATCCAGGTAGTTCGGGCAAATCGCGAGCATCCAGAATTAGCGGGTGGCACCAACTGGACGTACAATCATGCGCCCATGCTGGCTTATTGGAACAATACATTCTATCTGCAATACCTCAGTAATCCGGTTGGCGAGCACGTGCCTCCAGGACAGACGCTGCTTATGACCTCGAAAGACGGCTCTAGTTGGTCGAAGCCAACCATTATTTTTCCGCCTTACAAAATACCCGATGGCTGGAAGAAAGAAGGTCGCCCGGAGGTAGCCAAAGACCTGTATGCGGTTATGCATCAGCGCATGGGTTTCTTCGTTGCGAAAAATAAACGACTCCTAACGCTGGCATTTTATGGTATTGTCATGGGACCCAAGGATTACCCCAATGATGGGAATGGCATCGGGAGGGTCGTTCGAGAGGTCTATCCGGATGGTAAGTTCGGCCCGATTTATTTTATTCGGAATAACTCGTCTTGGGACAAATCGAAATCGGCCTATCCGTTCTACACGAGTTCAAAAGATAAAGGCTTTGTGGAGGCCTGCGACGAGTTACTGGCCAATCCGTTAATGATACAGCAATGGGTTGAAGAAGCTGATCGTAACGACCCGCTGATTTCGCTGAAAAAGGATGTAAAAGCATTCAGCTATTACCATCTTTCCGATAATCGCGTGGTGGGTTTGTGGAAACACGCGCTTACCACCATCAGCAAAGATGAAGGCAAAATGTGGCTATATAATCCCCTGCGGGCACCGGGTTTCGTAAACAGCAACGCGAAAATCTGGGGACAAAAGACGTCAGATGGTCAATATGTTACGGTCTATAATCCTTCTGAGTTTCGGTGGCCGTTGGCGCTATCGACCAGTAAAGACGGACTGAATTATACCAACCTACTACTGGTAAACGGTGAGATTACGTCCATGCGTTACGGAGGTGCCTACAAATCCTACGGACCCCAGTACGTTCGAGGCATCGAAGAAGGTAACGGAATACCACCCGATGGTAATCTGTGGGTTACCTACAGCATGAATAAGGAAGATATCTGGATATCCAGCATTCCAGTGCCCATTACCGACGAGGTGAAAACCCACGCCAACGATGTATTTGCCCAACTCCCGGCAGGCGAAGAGTTAAAATACTGGAACATCTATAGCCCGATTCAGGCGACGGCTCAACTAGAAACGATAGAAGGGACTAAAGCGCTGGTTCTTCGTGATAAAGACAGGTTCGATTTTGCCAAAGCTGAGCGAGTGATTCCCGAGTCGAAGAAAGTGACTGTCGAGTTTACAATTGTGCCCCAGCAAACCAATAAAGGCGTTTTGCAGATCGAGTTTCAGGATGCAAAAGGTACACCAGCGGTTCGTCTGCTATTTGATTCTGACAGTCTGTTCAAAGCCAAAGTGGGTTACCGTGATTCGGGGATTCAGAAATATGAAGCTGGAAAACAATACGATGTACGTATCGAATTGGATCGCGACAAGCGCATGTTTACTACGTTCGTAAACGGCCAATCCAAAGGCAATCGACTGTTTTTCGCACCTGTGGCTTCATTCCGGCGAGTGGTTTTCCGAACAGGTGGTGTGCGTCGTTTCCCAGATGCTGATACACCCACCGATCAAAATTATGATCTGCCCAATTCGGGCGAACAGGACCCGGAGGCTGTATTTGTGATCAAATCATTTAAAACGAGTGGGACGTCAAGCAGAGTTGAGTAATTACCCGTGTTTTTGAGATTCCTCCTTGCGTCGGAATGACAAATTGCAAGTGGAATATAATACTTATGAATAAACATACCCTCTTATCTATCACCATCTTTCTCCTTTCAGTCCAGCTGAAAGCCGAGATTGTATTGCCCCGAATCTTGGGTCATAACATGGTGCTGCAACAGGGTAAGCCGGTGGTGATCTGGGGTAAAGCATCGGCTGGCGAAACAGTGAACGTTCAGTTTGCCGGACAAAATCAAACCACTTCTGCTGACGTATCAGGTAAATGGAGCGTTACACTGAAACCCTTAAAAGCTTCGAGCAACCCAGAAGAACTAGTTATCGCTGGTACGAATTTGATACGGCTGCAAAATATTCTGGTTGGCGAAGTCTGGTTGTGTTCGGGCCAGTCGAACATGGAATACACAATGCGGAAGAACAGCAAAGTGAAGCCTTCTCTCGCAATGCAATCCGTTGGTGAGTATAACCCAGTCGATGAGTTAGCATACGCCAATAACCCACAGATACGCATCTTTCTGGTCAATCGGAAAGAACTGAGTAAGCCTGATTCGATGCATCGGGGGTGGAATATGGCACAGGATTCGGCATTGCGATCGTTTTCGGCACCGGCTTATTTTTTCGCGAAAGAACTCTACAAAAACCTGAACGTACCCATTGGTGTCATCTCGTCGGCCGTTCCCGGTAGTCGGATTGAGCCCTGGATTTCAGAAGCTGCTTTCCGGGAAGACCCTTATTTCGGCAATGAAAAAGTAGACGGTGAGCCAGGTAAATTCTATGAACCTATGATTCGGCCATTGGCGCCGTTTGCCCTGAAAGGTTTTCTGTGGTATCAGGGAGAGAGTAACTGTTTTTTGAAAGAAACCATCACATATTCACACAAACTAAAAACGCTGATCACAAGCTGGCGAAGTGCCTGGAACGATCAGAAACTCTCATTTTATTACGTCTCGCTGGCTCCATTCAACTACTCTGAATCGAAGGGGAAAGTCGCTCTGACACGCGAAACCTTGCCCGAGTTTCGGGAGGCACAGGAACTCGTATTAAGCCTACCCCGAACGGGTATGATTGTCACAACCGATCTGGCCGATAATCTATCTGACATCCACCCGCCTTTTAAATGGGAGATCGGACGGCGACTTGCTCTGTTAGCATTGTCGGCTGATTATGAGAAAAATGACCTGGTTTCTGAAGGGCCTGTCTACGAAAAAATGAAAACAAAAGGTCGAAGCATCGAGCTATCGTTCAGTCAGATTGGGAGTGGACTGGCGAGTCGAGATGGTCAGGGCCTTACCGGTTTTACCATTGCTGGGGCCGATGGGATTTTCGTTTCCGCCGAGGCTCGTATTGATGGGAAACGCATACTGGTTTCGTCACCCAGTGTCCAGCATCCGGTATCCGTTCGCTTTGCGTGGGATGAAGCAGCACAACCCAATTTAGTTAACAAAGAAGGCTTACCCGCTCGCCCATTTCGCACCGATAATCCCTTGAAAAGTCAGCTTCCCGAAGGCCAAAAGCGTTCGGAAGCGCTAAACACTGCAAACTCAAAATAAGATGAAGAAGACCCTAACCGCCGGTTTATTCATAGCCGCCCTTATCCTGGCATCGCCCGCCTTTAGCCAGTATCAACCCACTAAACCGATTACTACGGCTGAGGCCAAAGCAGATGCCGAACTGGAAAAGAAGGCTTCGGAATGGATTTCGTCGCTGAATCTGAATGATCCAGACAGGGAAAAGCGTCTGATCGAAGTGGTAGCGACTCATTTGAAAACCACTCGCGACTGGCACAATGAGCATCCGGTTAGTACTGTCCCGGCTGGTATTAATCCAGTAACCGGGAAGCCACTGTCTGAACTAGATCGCCAACTCATTGCCGATTCGGCTATTCCTGCAACGGTGCATCAGGCATTGATGACCGGACTGCAAAAGGATCTGGAGAAAAGCCAGGTCGATGCTATTCTGGATAAATATACCATTGGCAAAGTGGCTTTCACGATGGGAGGGTACAAGGCTATCGTTCCTAATATCACGACTCAGGAAGAAACAACCATTCTGGGATTTCTGGAACAGGCGCGGGAGCAGGCGGTCGATTACAAAAACATGAAAGAAATCTCGGCCATTTTCGAGATCTACAAAACCAAATCGGAGCAGTATCTCAACGCTAACGGTCGCAACTGGCGCGAGATGTACAATACGTATACGGCGGCTATTAAGGCTAAGAAAGCTGCGGAGAAAAAACAGGCTACGAATTGATTTTTTCTTTTGTCACAGCTCCGGAGGTTTTTGTCATTTCGACCGGGACGCGTAGTCGTCAGGAGAAATCTCAAATCTCCTATTGGTCAAGCTTAAGATTTCTCCTGACGACTACGCGTCCCGGTCGAAATGACAAAAAACGAAATGATGAAAACAATAAAATAATGATAATAAAGCTTCTAAACATAACCCTGCTTACCATCCTAAGCCTGTCCAGCAACACCTATGCTCAGTTGGCAAAATGGCAATCTGGACTGGTCTTGGATGAGTTTGTAGTCGAGAATCCACCATTCCCGGAAAGCCATGCCGCAACGATTGCTGAGACACCAACCGGATTGGTATCGGCCTGGTTTGGTGGGACCAAAGAACGGAATCCGGACGTGTGCATTTGGGTAAGTCGGCAGGAGAAAGGCAAACGAGGTGCCGTCCAGTGGCTGGCTCCACAGAACGTGGCTGATGGCATCATCAACGACACGCTTCGGTACGCCTGTTGGAATCCGGTTTTGTACCAAATTCCTCAGGGCGATTTGATACTGTTTTATAAGGTTGGTCCAAGCCCTTCGAAATGGTGGGGCTTACTGAAAACGTCATCCGATGGTGGACGGACATGGTCGGCAGCGAAGAAATTGCCTGAAGGATACATTGGCCCAGTCAAAAACAAGCCAGTGTTATTGGCGAATGGAAACCTGGTTTGCCCATCCAGCACGGAGGGCGATGGCTGGAAACTGCATTTTGAGATAACCCCCGATTTCGGGAAAACCTGGCGAAAAATTGGTCCTATCAACGATGGTAAAATAGCCAATGCCATTCAGCCTAGCATTCTGACGTATGGAAACGGAAAACTCCAGATTCTGGCCCGCAGTCGGGATCGCGCCATTGAAGAATCCTGGTCGACAGACAATGGAGAAACCTGGTCGCCACTCACCAAAACGACTTTACCGAATAACAACTCCGGTACTGATGCCGTGACGCTGAAAGATGGGCTGCAGGTGCTGGTCTATAATCACGTACTGCCACCGGGCGATCTGGCAAAAGGCCCTCGTACGCCCTTAAATCTGGCCGTTTCGAACGATGGTAGAAACTGGTCAGCAGCAATAATTCTGGAAGATTCACCGATCAGCCAATATTCGTATCCATCTGTAATTCAGACAAATGATGGTTTGGTTCACGTGATCTATACCTGGCGTCGGCAAAAGATCAAACACGCGGTTATCGATCCAAAAAAGTTAAAGCTGGAACCCATTAAAGACGGCGTTTGGCCCGCATTAGCTGGTTATACCGCGCCTGTGGCGAAGGAGATTACGAAGGATTGAGCAAACTGTTTTCGCTTGGCTTTGCCGAGTGAAGACTATTTTTTCAAAGGCCTCTGGCCTGTTTTTACCATAAACAATACGGGCGAGACGCCCTTAAAACGATAGTCTTCACTCGGCAAAGCCAAGCGAAAACGAGAGTGATAGTCTGAGACTGCCACGAACGAAGAAACTAATGAAGCAGGAATTGAAAATACATTTTCCCGGTAAACTGATTTTTGGCAAAGGTTCTCTCCGAAACTTAGCTGATGAGATCATCTTACTGGCGCCAACAAACGTATTGATCATAACGATTAGTCCATTGATGACGCAATTGACTAATTTGATCAATGAGTTGGAAATCAATGGCATAACTGTTGCGATTGATACCAGCATTGTTCAGGAGCCCTCGTTTGCCGATTTCGACAAGTTGATGCAAACCATTTTGCCGGTCAACCCTGATGTTGTAGTGGGCATTGGCGGAGGGAGCGTGCTGGATATTGCCAAGTTAGTAGCTGCTCAACTGGACAATGACCAAACGCTCACGGAAATTCTGGGCATCGGTAACCTGAATGGACGCCGAAAAAAACTCATTTGCGTGCCGGCTACGTCGGGTACGGGTAGTGAAGCATCGCCCAACGCCATTTTAGTAGACGATTCAGACAATCAGAAAAAAGGAATCATTAGCCCGTTTCTGGTGCCTGATGTCGTGTATGTCGATCCTTTGCTTACCATGAGTGTGCCAGCCTCTATTACGGCAGCTACTGGGATCGATGCCCTGACTCACTGTCTGGAAGCTTACACCAACAAATTTTCCCAGCCTTTCATCGACATGTATGCGTTTGAGGGGATGCGCCTGATTGCGGCCAACATCGTACAGGCCGTACAAAATGGTGCCGATGAAGAGGCTCGAACACAGGTTGCTATGGGGAGTTTGCTGGGTGGATTTTGTCTGGGACCGGTAAATACGGCTGGCGTGCATGCACTTTCGTATCCGCTTGGTAGTCTATTTCACCTGGCGCATGGCCTTTCCAATGCTTTACTGCTGCCTTACGTCATGGAATTTAACATACCTGCTTCTGTCTGTCGCTATGCGCAGGTAGCGGTTGCACTCGGTTGCGAGCGAGGTAACGATGATGCCGAAACAGCCGCGAATGGCGTAACGAAAATCAAGCAACTGATTCATGAATGTGGCATTCCAGCTCGCTTACGAGATGTTGGTATCCCCGAAGAAGTGATTCCACAAATGGCCGATGATGCCCTGAAAATCACTCGTTTATTAAAGAATAATCCTCGGGAAATTACCCGCGAAGATGCTATTTCTATCTATACAGCCGCTTATTAGCTATTACTATGAAAAAGAAATATAAAGGTGTTGTCGTTCCGCTGGTTACACCACTGACTGAAGGATTTGCTTTAGATAAGGCAGCTGTCGAAAAAATGATTGCGAACCTTCAGGCCAGCGATGCTATGCCCTTTGTTCTGGGGACAACGGGCGAATCGACATCCTTGCCCATATCAGTAAAAAAGGCTTATGTGAAAGAAGCGGCTCGCCTGAAATCAGAAAATACGGTTCTATATGCGGGCATTTCATCGAACTGCCTGGAAGAGTCAGTCGAGTTTGCAAACTACTGTTTCGATCAGGGTGTCGATGCTGTAGCGGCTACGCTTCCTTCGTATTATGCGTTGTCGGAAAGCCAGATGAAGCAGTATTTCGAGCAACTGGCCGATCAGATTAACGGGCCATTGATCATTTATAACATCTTCGCAACTACCCGAATGTCGATTCCTTTACCAGTGATTGACGAGCTGAGTTACCACCCGCAAATTGTTGGAATCAAAGACTCCGAGCGTAGCACCGAACGCCTGAACGAAGCGCTTGGTTTGTGGGCTAATCGCGCTGATTTTAGCCACTTCATGGGCTGGGCTGCAAAGTCGGCGCATGCGTTACTCGCGGGTAGTGATGGCCTGGTACCAAGCACCGGAAATCTATTCCCCGCCATTTATCGCGACATGCTGAAGGCTGTTCTGGCTGGCGATGAGGAGAAAGCCTATGGGTACCAAAATCAGTCGGATGCATTCGGCCATATCTATCAGGCCGGTCGTACATTGGGCGAATCGTTGTGGGCGTTAAAGGTTCTCATGCAGGAATACGAGCTTTGTGGTACAACCATGATGCCCCCGCTACAATCGCTTTCTAAACGCGAAGAAACCGAGCTAAAAGCAACTTTTGCCGAATTAGTTGAAAAAGAGGAAATACAATTGTAATGTCCAGACTATAAGGGTCATGTTCCAGGTTCGGATACAGAATCGAACCTGAAACATGGAACATGAAACAATTCTGCATATGAGTAATCAAGCTAAGCCGATCGTTGGCATCACCATGGGTGATCCGGCGAGTATTGGTCCCGAAATAGCCGTTAAGGCACTGTTGAATCCCACCATTTATAATATCTGCAATCCTGTACTGGTCGGTGATGCGGCTGTCTTTCAGGATATTGCAAGGCGATTGGAGCTAAACGTTACGATCAATGCCATTAAGTTGATTCAAAACGCAGAATTCCAGTTGGGTACGATTGATGTCTATAATCTCGCTAATGTAGACCTCGCCAATCTGAAATTCGGTGAAATCTCAGCGATGGCGGGCGAAGCGGCCTTTGCCTCGGTAAAAACCGTGATCGATCTGGCTTTGGCCGACGAAGTTGACGCCACTGTGACCGGCCCAATCAATAAGAAATCAATCAACGAAGCAGGTCATCATTTTGCGGGTCACACCGAAATCTACGCCTATTACACCGATACGAAGAAATACGGCATGCTGCTGGTTGAAGACCAGATGAAGGTGATCCATGTATCGACGCACGTATCCTTGCGGCAGGCCTGTGATTTGGTTAAAAAAGACCGCATTTTGGAAGTCATTGATCTGTTATACAACGGCCTGATCTCATTGGGCGAACCTAATCTGAAAATTGGGGTGGCAGGTCTAAATCCGCACGCTGGTGATTCTGGCCTCTTTGGCACGGAAGACGATCAGGAAATTCTTCCTGCCGTTGAAGAAGCCAGACGTCGGGGGTACGATGTAGAAGGCCCCGTTCCTGCCGATACCTTATTTTCAAAAGCTGCGACCGGTTATTATGGGGGTGTAGTAGCCATGTATCACGATCAGGGGCATATTCCGTTCAAGCTAACGGGCTTTAAATGGAATGCCGATAAGAAACAGATGGACAGCGTAAAAGGCGTGAACATTACAATGGGGTTGCCCATTATCCGCACCTCTGTCGATCATGGAACTGCCTTTGAAATTGCCGGGAAAGGTGTCGCTAGCCCCGATGCTATGGTGCTGGCGATTGAATCCGCTGTTCAACTAGCAAAGTACAGGCGTAAGAATTTGCTGGCAGTATAGAAGTTAGTGTCATTTCCTGTATCCTCACAGCCACAGGAAATGGGGGCTTTTGTCATTCTTTCACTCATTTAAAATGATTGCCGTCATTGCAGACGATTTAACAGGGGCCGCTGAGCTGGCGGGTATTGGTCTGTCGTACGGATTGACTGTGGAATTGGTTATTGGGCAATATGCTATGTCCGTCAATACGCACTCCGGGGCCGATTTGCTTGTCATTGCTACTGACGCTCGATCTGTAGCCAAATCGGAGGCTGTGCAGGAAATGACGGAAGTGAGCGCAGCGTTGCGAACGATGAATCCGCGACTAATTTTCAAAAAGGTCGATTCTGTGCTGCGCGGGCATGTCGTTGCCGAAACTAGGGCACAGATGAACGTTCTGGGATTAGAGAAAGCGCTTATTGTTCCGGCTAATCCAGCGTTGGGTAGAATTCTGATCGATGGACATTATTACGTACAGGGTGAACTTATTCATGAAACCCATTTTTCGAAAGATCCGGAATTTCCGATTACTGAATCGAACGTAATGAAGCGTCTGTCGGTCAACAATGAACCAATAAGCGTACTGCCGCCAGCAGCGACGTCTCTTCTACAAGGTATTGTTATTGGCGAGGTCGGTACACAGGGAGACTTAAGAGCGTGGGCCGCCCGTATTAATAAGCAGACATTATTAGGTGGGGGAGCCGGCTTCTTTACGGCTATCCTGGAAGCTACTTATACGCCCAAATGTCCAGCGTACCCAATGGATATAGTAGGCTTATGTAAGCTTTATGTTTGTGGAAGCGCCTTTGGCCATAGTGCTGAATTAGTAAAAAAGGCATCCATGACAGGAGATTTCGTTTGTTATATGCCGAATGCCCTGATGCATGTTGACGATCAGGAATCTGCTGAATTGGCAAATTGGGTAGCACATATCGTTAGCAGTTTCCAACGGCATGAGCAGGTTATTATAGCGATAGAACCTGATTCAGTTGTGGATTCCTGCAAACTGGCAACTCGCCTACGTGCGCTAACAGGAAAAGTTGTAAAGCAGGTTCTCGATCAGGTTTCTGTAGATGAACTGATTATTGAAGGCGGCTCAACGGCAGCAGCTGTTCTGCGCGAAATTGGCATTACACGGCTTGCTGTAGCACAGGAGCTGGCAGCTGGAGTCGTTCGAAGTAAAGCCCTTGAAAAAATAGAATGCCGCCCAGCGAAGTGCTGCCCCGACAATTTACATATTACCGTAAAACCCGGAAGCTATCGTTGGCCAGTAGTGTTATGGTCATTTTGATTCATCTTTTTCGACAGGATTTACAGAATGAACAGGATTTTTCACATACACAGCTAATCCTGTTCATCCTGTAAATCCTGTCGAAAGAAAAATATTGATTCCTAAACTGAATGTCAACTCCGACCTTAACCATAATTGACTACCTGATAATTGGTTTCATGCTAATTATCAACCTGTATTTCGGGCTGCGATATGCCAAAAATCAGCGAACTACCGAAACGTACTTTGCGGCTCGGGGCAGAGTGCCCGCCTGGGCTATTGGGATGTCATTATTGGCAACCTTAATTAGTAGCGTTACTTTTTTGGGCTACCCGAGCGAAGGTTATTCGTCGAACTGGATTTTGCTGGTACAGGGCCTCATGGTGCCTATTGTATTGTTGGGTACGATCTGGTTTATAGTACCCCTGTATCGCAAGGTAATTGGCTTAAGTACGTACGAATACTTCGAAAAACGGTTCGGTGCGTTTGCTCGCTATTATAGTTCTACCGCTTTCGTTCTCAGGCAGTTTTCCTCAATGGGGACGGTCTTTTTTCTGTTGTCGGTGGCGCTGACCAATATGACTGGTGCTGATACATTTTATATCATTGTCATTGTTGGCTTGATCATCATTGCGGTCAATTTATTAGGAGGTATCGAAGCGGTAATCTGGCTGGATGTGTTTCAGGGATTTATGTTGTTTGCCAGTGGCATACTTTGCGTCGTCGTCATTATTTACTCCGTGAAAGGTGGTTTCTCCGAAGTCATCAACACTGCCTCTGCGAATAATCGGACAGGGTTTGGTCCCTACGATGTGGATTTTACCAGGCTCACGTTCGTGGTAATGGTTATCAACGGTGCGTTCTACGCCATCCAGAAATACGGTACTGATCAAACTGTTGTTCAACGCTATCTGACCGCAAAAACCGACCAAGCTGCTATCAGGGCATCCATTCTCGGCATTTCGCTCACAGTGCCAGTTTGGGCACTTTTCATGTTTATCGGTACAGCCTTATATGTTTATTATAAACAGCAGCCCTTGCCACAGGGTATGCGCCCGGATGCTGTTTTTCCGTATTTCATCATGACGAAATTCCCGACTGGTGTGGTTGGGTTCATTCTGGCGGCTATGATTTCGGCTGCTATCTGTAGTCTCAGCGCCGATTTAAACTCCTTAGCTGCCGTTGGTCTGGAGGATTTCTATAAAAAAGCGCGCCCGGCTCGCACCGACAAAGAATACCTGATGGTCAGTAAGGGAATTGTTGTTTTCTCTGGGATCATCGCGATTGGTATTGGAGCCATCTACTTACAGGCGGGTAATGAGGGCGTATTAGGGATTGTCTTTACGTTATATGCCATTTTTTCGGGAGGCATTGTTGGTATTTTTCTGCTGGGAATTTTTAGTGCACGAGCGAACAAACAGGGCGTCAATATTGCCATTGTTGTATGTATCGTGTTTACGGCTTATGCCTTTCTGACGTCCACCCAGATCGGTTACGGCGACAACAAGAAACTGCTGTTAGATCTGGGCGATTACAATTTCACCCACCATAAACTGATGCTGGGCGTGTATAGCCATCTGGTCGTTATTGGCGTCGGGTATGTGGCCAGTCTGTTTTTTCCAAAACCGAAACTTGACACGAATCTTCTCTATAGCGGCTGGCGAAATGCATCAAAAGCACCTTCGACCATAGAAGGCTCCTCATTAACGGCCCGAAACGAGGACACTCGTCGGCTCGAAGCGTCAGTTGTGCCATCGTTGCAGAAGCTTGGGAAAGCAACTGTCGTTTTCTTACTGCTTGGATTTAGCTTAAACGTAGCTGCCCAAACAGCTGACAATCAATTTAAAAAGCCGCTGAACGAGATCATTAGTGAAATCGAAACCCGGTATTCAGTGAAGATACGGTACCCGCAGGAATTAGTTAAGGATAAGTATGTCACCTATGCCGACTGGCGATTCCGGCCTGCTGATGTCGAAAAAACGATGACCAACATTTTGGCTTCACAGGACATTACGTTTGCTAAAGAAGGCGACAAAAAATACAAACTTCAGGCATTTCAGTATCACCTGAAAACCCCCGAAGAAGGCCAACAACAGCTCGATTATTTAGCCTCTCTATATACGGATATAGCCAGTTGGGAGAAGCGGAAATCGGAGTTGCGAGCTTGTATGTGGGAGGCATTGAAACTGTCGCATTTGCCCGCCAGACCTACTAGCCAACCCATTATTACCAATAAGCGAACGTACGATGGCTATACGGTTGAGAACGTTGCCATTGAAACGCTGCCGGGTTTGTACGTTACGGGCTCATTATATAAGCCGCTGAATGCCAAAGGCCTTATGCCTGTGATCTTAAATCCTGATGGTCACTTTGGCGACGGTCGTTATCGGGCTGATTGTCAGTATCGATGTGCAATGCAGGCGCGAATGGGCGCTATGGCTTTTAGTTATGACCTATTTGCCTGGGGTGAATCGGCACTACAGGTCAAACCCGAAGATCACCGGCGCAGTCTTGCCCAAACGATTCAGGTCGTGAATGGAATGCGTAGTCTGGATTGGCTGTTAACGCTCAAAAACGCTGACCCGAAACGGGTGGCCATTAGCGGGGGATCGGGTGGAGGCAGCCAGACAATGTTGCTGACAGCACTGGATGATCGTATTATCCTAAGCGTTCCTGTGGTAATGCTATCATCCTATCACAGTGGCGGTTGTCCCTGCGAAAGTGGGATGGGCGTACATCTGTGCGGCAGTGGCACCAACAACGTAGAAATTGCCGCCATGGCAGCGCCCCGCCTACAACTGGCCATCTCCGACGGCAAAGACTGGACGCAACACGTACCCGAAACCGAGTTCCCATTCCTACAGCGCATCTATGGTTTTTATGGTAAAACCGACGTGGTAAAAAATGTACATCTGCCCCAGGAAGGGCATGATTATGGGATTAGCAAGCGGCTGGCATTGTATGATTTTCTAGCCCAAAATTTTGCGCTCGACCTCAAAAAAGCTGACGAATCGAAATGCACCATCGAACAGAATCCAGCGATGTATGTCTTCGGTGAAAAAGGCGAAAACCTTCCTGCCAATGCTATTCGGCGATTTGAAGATGTAGAAAAGCTGGTGCAATAGATTATGACTCTCAATCGTCGACAATTCCTCAAATCCAGTTCACTCCTGTCAGCAGGCTTGTTTATGCCTGAAAAGTGGGCCACCGCAAAACAGCCCTATAAGATTGCCGTCGTCGATTTGATGATTTTGAAACGGCAAAAATTAGGAGCATTTCAACTGACCAAAGAGATTGGTGCCGATGGGCTGGAGATCGATATGGGAGGCCTGGGACAGCGGGAAACGTTTGATAACCAATTAGCCAATCCAGAAATCCGGCAGCAGTTTCTGGACAAAGCGAAAGAGTTGAATCTGGAAATCTGCTCGCTGGCTATGACCGGGTTCTACGCACAATCGTTCGCGACGAGGCCAACGTATCAGCGCATGATTCAGGATTGCTTCGATACAATGAATGCCATGCATGTAAACGTGGCTTTTCTGCCATTAGGTGTTCAGGGAGATTTAGTGAAGAATCCCGAATTGCGCCCTGCGATTGTGGAACGACTCAAGGTCGTTGGTAAAATGGCAAAGAAAGCGGGCGTAATTGTTGGCATAGAAACCGCGCTGGATGCCAAAGGTGAGGTAGCGTTGCTGGAGGAGATTGGTTCAAAGAATATTCAGAGCTATTTTAATTTCTCCAACCCCCTGAAAGCTGGTCGCGACCTGCACGACGAATTACGAATACTTGGCAAAAAGCGGATTTGCCAAATTCACTGTACAGACGAAGATGGTGTCTGGCTACAGAACAACCCTCGAATCGATCTCAAAAAAGTAAAGCAAACGCTGGATAATATGAACTGGAAAGGCTGGCTCGTCATCGAACGTTCACGTGATGCCAGCGATCCGCGAAACGTGAAAAAAAACTTTGGCGCGAACACCGCCTATTTAAAATCCATTTTTCAGGCGAGTTAATACTATAGACTTTGCCATTTCTACCTTAAGAGTATAATAGGGACATGCCAGCCTATATTGCTATGTAACCGCTTAGGGGATAGGATAATACATTAAAATTTGTAACCTTCTTTTTACTAAAGCTGGTCGACTATTATCTGATAATCAATCGGTTGTTCAATCTATACACTTCTTCAAAATTCTTGCAGGCGGCATGACCTGAGTAAACATTTGAGTCTGCTTCTTGAATTTACGAAAAACTATTCATACGTTTGTACTGTAGAACTAGTCTAAATAAGATTAGATTGACTCTACGCCCTTCCTCAGTGGCTGATACTCAGCGCATACTATTCCTCAACGACTCTTACTCTTGCTATTGAGCAAGGAGTAGATTGAAAGGCCTTTTATAAAAGGATGTATTGACCAACACAAAGAAGTATTGATGCCATTACCTATATCTACCAAATCTAAGCACAGATTTTACCACTTATTCTTTGTGTTTCTCATCGTTTCTGGTCCTTTGGTAGCACAGAATTTAGGCCGAATCAGTGGAAAAATCACCAACAAAGAAAATACCCCAGTCGAGTTTGCTACAGTTGTGTTGGTTGATACAAAGTACAATACAACGTCTGATGCAACTGGGAATTTCAGCATTCAGGCTCCATCCGGGAAGTATGTGCTGTCAATAAGCATGGTTGGTTTGAAGAAGCAAACGCATGATGTAGTCATTAGGGATGGGAAAACTACGGAATTGACAAACTTGGTTCTACTGGCCGACGATGAACTCAATGAAGTCGTAGTGCGGGGAAAAACCGAAGTTCGGAAGATTAATGAGCAGGGCTTCAACGTCAACGCCATTGATCTGAAAACCAGCTACAGCCTGAATCGGGATTTGAATCAGGTACTCAATACGACCACGGGTATCCGTATTCGGGAAGAAGGAGGGCTTGGGTCTAATTTCAATTTTTCGTTGAATGGGTTTTCGGGGAATCAGGTCAAATTCTTTCTGGACGGGATTCCAATCGACAATTTTGGCTCGTCGCTGACGCTCAACAATTTCCCCGCCAACATGGCCGAACGGATTGAGGTCTACAAAGGTGTATTGCCGGTAAGTCTGGGAACCGATGCCCTTGGCGGTGCTGTCAATATTGTGAGCCGGAGTAATCCGAACTACCTGGATGCCAGCTACTCGATCGGTTCATTTAATACGCATCGGGTGGCCTTTAACGGAGCCTACACGAACGCCAGAACAGGATTTACGGTCAGAGCAAATACCTTCTTTAATTATTCAGACAACAGCTACAAAGTGCTGGTTCCCATAAAAGATCTGACAACCAGCAGCTTTGGTGCAGAGCAATGGGTACCCCGCTTTCATGATCATTATAAGTCGGCAACGCTGCAACTGGAAGCGGGTGTAACAAACAAAAAATGGGCGGATAAACTCCTGGTTGGTATCATCGCGTCGGGTAATGATAAAGACGTACAAACGGGCGTCGTGATGGAGCAGGTATTCGGAGCTATTACCAGCAATACCCGAACGTTGATTCCGACGCTCAAATACAAAAAAACGGACCTGTTTGTCAGTGGGTTGGATTTGAACCTGTATGCTGCCTACAACATGACCCGCTTTACGCTGATTGATACGACCGCTCGCATGTACAACTGGCTGGGCGAGTATAAAACTAATCCGGCTTCGGGAAGTAGCAGCGTTGGGGGAGAACGTAGCCGTACCCGAAATCAGAATAAAGACCGGGAAGGATTGGTCACTGCCAATCTGACGTATAAGCTCAATGAGTTGCAGACGCTGGCACTCAATTACGTGAATACCAACTTTCATCGGGCATCCTACGATCCCGAAAATCCCGATGCCATCGGCAACCGATTTCCGTCTGACTTAGCCAAGAATGTGCTGGGTATGGCCTGGAATCTGAATATCCCCAACAAATTTACGACCTCGATTTTCGCGAAATACTTTGCGATGAAAGCTGTTGGCTATCAGTTGGTTGATGCCTTTACCGAGAAGGAACGTTATGAGGCCACTACGTTCAACTATTCGAATCCGGGCTATGGATTGGCGACGGCTTATTTTGTTCGTCCTACGCTTCAGGTGAAAGGATCTTACGAACATGCTTACCGGATGCCGGATGGGAGCGAAATTTTTGGTGATGGGGTTTTCGTCGTTTACAGCGTTGGGCTGAAACCCGAAAAAAGCGACAACATCAATCTGGGTGCCCGCTACGCGACGCCTGCGGAAAAAGACCACCGCATCACGGCCGAAACTGGCCTTATTTACCGGATGACCACCGACTTTATTCGCCTTGATCAATCCGTTTCGGGAGCCCAGCGGCAGAATCAGAACAAAGGCAAAGTCAGAACAACGGGTGTTGAAGCCGAACTGGGGTATTACTTCCGAAAGCTATTTTTTGCGTCGGTAAATGGTACCTATCAGAGCATTATCGACAAGCAGGAGTTTGAGCAGAGTGGCGGATTTACGGGTGGCGCGACCAAAAACATTACGTATAACTTCCGGCTTCCTAACATTCCTTACCTGTTTGGTAACGCCAACATTGGAGTCAATCTCCCGACGCAACCCAATCGGGCGTTGTCGTTGAATTACAACCTGAACTACGTACAGAAGTACTATCTGGTCTACGCAGAGCTGGGTGAGAGTGCCTTTAATCGGCAATACATCATACCTACGCAGTTTTCGCACAATCTATCGGCGAGTTATTCGCTGGGTGGAGGCAAATACAATTTGGCGCTCGAGTGCCGGAATTTCACCGATAACCTCTTGTATGATTCGTATCGGCTACAAAAGCCAGGGCGCTCATTCTCCGTCAAGTTCAGGTATTTTATCAGTAAGTAATTTTTTGTTCAGTTAATAAACCTAATGATGATTAAGCAATTTTTTAACGTTGGATTTTTTGCCGGGATGGCTTTATTCGCGGCATCCTGTTCGAGTGATAGTAACAACCCTACTCTTTCTACAACGTCTTACATAGTCGGTGTTGGTGTGACGTCAAACGGAGCCACAACCAATTATGCAGTGAAAGCCAGCGATCTGATGACCGGCAAAATTACCCCGATTGGCAATGGCCTGACACTGGCTGGTTATCGCGATTTTTCGCAGGGTAACAATACTATTTTTGCTGTTGGTGGCCTTGGTGAAGTCAATGTAAATGGCATCACGCAGGACGCCAGTGGTCAATTATTAATAAGTGGTTCGGCTACATTTGATCGGTCTGCCGATGATATTCAACAGGTTGACAACACCCAGATGTTGGCGCTGGAGTATCCGTCTAAAGCCAATGGTAGCAATGCACGTTGGTATTTCGTGGATATTGCCTCGAAAGCGATCACCAAAAACCTGTCAACCCCATTGGCTCCGCTGGTGGCCGGTGGCGACAATCCGGTTTATTCGGGTATGGTTGTGCGGGGAAGCCAATTGTTTGTCTCGAATCTACATTTCGATGCGTCGTATAACACAAACCATACCGACACGAATTACGTAGCGGTTTATACGTATCCTGAGATTAAGTTCGAAAAGCTGATTACCGACACGCGTACAGGCCCAACGGGTGCGTGGCAAACGAAAAACGGCCTGTTCAAAGCCGAAAGTGGTGATATTTATGCGATGTCGTCCAGCAACATTTCGAATGGCTACAGCAAATCGACCAAACCCGGCGGTTTCCTGCGCATCAAGAGTGGTGAAACGGCTTTTGATCAGTCGTATTTCTTCAATACGGATAAACTGGGGGGCAAAATTTCGCACATTAAGTACGTTGGCAATGGCCTGGTTTTCGCTACGATCAGCACAATCACAACTCAGACAGCCGACGATCGTTGGGGCGACAAATCGCTGAAAATGGCGATCATCGACGTTGTCAACCAGAAAATCACCGATGTTAAACCAGAGACAGGAACCGCTGCTTCGTTGATACACAACGGCAATGGTGGTCGTAGTTTCCCTGTGTTGGTTGATGGCACTAAAGTGTACTATCCGATAACGGGTTCAGATGGTAGCACATTTATCTATCAAATTGACGTATCAACTGCAGTCGCTAAGAAAGGTGCCGAAGTTCAGGCATCGTTCGTTGGCGGACTATTCAAGGTGCAGTAAGATTTACGTTTATCTAAAGTGCTCATAGAGGCTGTTCTGAAGAAGGCAGCCTCTATTATTTAAATAAACCCGTCCGTAAGTTTTTCGATCTTATGAGCCGAAATACGATTTCCAAACGAAAAGAATCTTCCCGAACTCGTTTTTACCGAATTTCGGCCTGGTTGCACCTGTGGTTGGGATTGGTTGCTGGTATCGTCGTCATTATTGTTTGCCTGACAGGTTGCATCTGGGTGTTTCAGGAGGAAATCACCAGTGCATTCCTCGACCCCGAGTCGAACGTACCTTATCAGAAAAAGCCGGTTGTTCTACCCTCGCAGCTCATGGCTATTGTCGACAAAGAGTTTCCGGGAAAGCGCGTTGGCTCTGCTGAATACCATCAGGGAAGAGCCATAAACGTAAACTTAGCTGGGCAGCGGGATGAAGGAGCTTTGCTTAAAATCAATCCCTACACGGGTACCATTATCCGTAAAATTGACCCCAAATCACACAGTGTCGACTTTTTCGAATGGATTCTGGAAGGGCACCGTTTTTTATGGCTTCCTTACCAAATAGGTCGGCCGATTGTCAATTACAGTACGTTAATCTTTGTTTTTACACTTATTACCGGTCTGGTATTGTGGTGGCCGCATAAATGGACCAAAAGCACACGTGAACGAAGCTTCACAATTAAGTGGACGAGTTCGGCTAAACGAGTCAATTACGATTTGCATAATGTGCTGGGCTTTTATTCCCTGCTGATCGTGGCGGTCATTGCTATGACGGGAATGGTCTATGGCCTTGAGTGGTTCGGGAAAGGAGTTTATTGGACCACTACAGGGGGAACATCATTGCCCGGCTATGACAACCTTTCTTCCGATACCCTGCAAACCCGCCGACCTTACACGCCTGCCAAAGCTATGGATATAGCCTGGCAGCGAGCGGCTAACCTGCATCCAGATTCAAAAGGGTTTTATATTTCTTTTCCAGATTCAGCCAATCACAAAGCCGTTATCATCGTAACGGTTTATCCATCGACGGGGGTAATTTATGATAATCAAGGCTACATCTATGATCAGTTTACGCTCAGGGAACTTCCCAAAGACAAAATCTACGGCCAGAAATTCTCGCAGGATTCATTCGGAAACCAACTCCGCCGAATGAACTATGATATTCATATCGGCACGGTTCTGGGGCTTCCGGGTAAGGTGTTGGCTTTTCTCGTCAGCCTGATTGGCGCTAGTTTGCCGATTACAGGATTCATTATCTGGTGGGGAAAAAAGAAAAAAGGAAAGTCGAAAGGCAAAAAGACAAAAGTACAAGCATCGATATAAGTAACTGAAATTAGAAGAAAAGGCTGTCTTTAGAGGCAGCCTTTTCGTTTTACTAAAGGCAGGAGTTTTTCTGAAAGGAGAGACGATAAATTATCCACGCTAACATGCTACAATCTTCAGGAAAAATAATAGATAGATATAGACTTAATCACGGATAGATTTGTACTCTGAGTCACCATCAGCCCTAATTGACCAGCGTAATGACTTTATCGAGCATCCGAATTATACTTCTTTGCCTTCTATCCACACCAATTTTTGCCCAATCTGCGCGTATTTCCGACGCGCAGATGCAGCGAATTTATGCCGAAGTCAAAACGCCATTTAAGTACGGGTTAGTAATGACTCCTGCCGATAATTCGCGGAAGATGGATTGCCCAACGGTGTTCCAAAAAGGCAACAAATGGTACATGACCTACCTGATTTATGACGGGCGTGGCTACGAAACCTGGCTGGCAACAAGTAAAGACCTGTTGGATTGGAAAACGCTTGGGCGGATCATGGCCTTCTCTGACAGTACACAGTGGGATGCCAATCAGAAAGCGGGGTATAATGCTTTACAGAATTATCAATGGGGTGGTAATTACGAACTGGAGAAATTCGATGGTAAGTACTGGATGTCGTATATCGGTGGGCCTGCGAAGGGCTACGAAGCTGGCGATCTGTCGATTGGCGTTGCCTATACAGCACAGGACCCCTCAAAAGCGCACGAGTGGCAGCGACAATCAAAACCCGTTTTGACGGCAAAAGACACTGATACGCGCTGGTGGGAAAATCGGAAACTGTACAAAAGCACAGTCATTCATGATCCCAAAAAACTGACTGGGCATCCGTTTGTGATGTACTACAACGCGAATGGCGATACAACTGGCGTAAATAAAACGCGCTGGTTTGAACGTATCGGAATGGCCGTGTCAGATGATATGCTGAATTGGAAACGGTTTCACAAAGAGCCGGTTCTAATGCATTCGGCTGGTATTACAGGCGATGCCGTTATCCAGAAAATGGACGAGCTCTACGTCATGTTCTACTTCGGGGCCTTCTGGGAAGATCGGAAAGGTGCTTTCAACCGCTTTGCTGCCTCCACCGATTTAGTCAACTGGACCGACTGGACAGGCGATCATCTAATCGAGCCGTCGGAGTCCTATGATGACTTGTATGCGCACAAATCGTTTGTTGTGAAGCACAAAGGTGTGGTTTATCACTTCTATTGCGCTGTCAATAAAGCTGATCAACGCGGTATCGCAGTGGCCACCTCAGTTGATTTAGGCAAGAGCAAGAGCAAGAAGAGTTTCGTAGCCCCACCTGTCACGAAGAAGCCATGAGGACGATGTTGTTTCGTGGCTCTTGTGGTGTCAGATGCTTTCATCTGACACGAGAGGTTTCTCAAAACCTCGTGTCAGTGGGTTTTGAGAAACCTAAAATGTCGGTTATGAGTAACCGACACCACATAGTGCGACGTCAAATTGGGCTAATCTGCTCACTAATGAGCTTACTCACCTCCCCAATCTTCGCCCAAAACAACCCACGTACCATTCTTGATTTCGACAAAGGCTGGCGATTCTACTTAGGGGATGAGCCTAAAGCAAAAGACGTAGCCTTCAATGATTCAGACTGGCGAAAACTGCCTTTGCCTCACGATTGGAGTATCGAAGGACAGTTCAGCGAACAACATCTGAGCACTACACAGGAAGGCGCTTTGCCTACCGGAATCGGCTGGTACCGGAAAGTGTTTACTGTACCAATTTCTGCAAAAAATAAAGCCATATTTATTGAATTTGATGGCATTTATCGCAACAGTGAGATCTGGATTAATGGGCATTTATTAGGTATTCGGCCCTATGGTTACAGCTCATTTCGGTATGAGTTAAGTAAGTATTTGAAATTCGGAAGCGAGAAAAACACATTGGCCGTGAGGGTCGATAATGCAGCGCAACCCAATTCACGATGGTATACAGGATCAGGTATTTACCGGAATGTGCGGCTGGTAATGACCTCGCCAATTGCTGTTAATCAGTGGGGTACGTTCGTTACAACGCCCACAGTTTCAAATCAGAAAGCAACCGTTTCGCTGCAAACCAGTATTCGTAATGCCACCCGAAAGTCGCAAACAATTCGAATCGTAAGCACAATTCTGGATACTTTTGGAAAAGCAGTTGCTACCCAAACGGCAACGTCAGTACAGCTTAAGGATACACTCACAATTGTTTCGCAACAGTTCGATGTTTCAAATCCACTACTTTGGTCGGTTGAGAAACCTTATCTGTACAAAATCATAACCCAAATCTACAGCCAAAATCAACTGGTCGATTCCTATGAAACACCACTGGGCATTCGTTATTTCCATTTCGATCCGGCCACCGGTTTTTCGTTGAATGGCCAGCCGATGAAGATTCTCGGGGTTTGCCTCCATCACGATCTGGGTGCATTAGGTGCCGCTGTAAATCGTCGCGCCATGCAACGCCAGCTTGAGTTACTGAAAGCGATGGGCTGCAATGCCATCAGAACAGCGCATAATCCGCCCGCTCCTGAATTTCTGGACTTGTGCGACGAAATGGGCTTTATCATCATGGACGAAGCGTTCGACATGTGGAAGAAAAAGAAGTCGAAGCAGGATTACGGTCTCAGTTGGGACGCCTGGCACAAAACCGACCTCGAAGACATGGTTCGTCGTGATCGAAATCACCCGTCGATTTTTATCTGGAGTATTGGCAATGAAATTCGTGAACAGTTTGATTCAACGGGTATTACAATCACAAAAGAGCTAGCGTCAATCGTTAAAAAGCTGGATACAACCCGCCCCGTTACCTCAGCACTGACCGAAAACATACCCGATAAAAACTTCATCTATCGTTCGGGTGCTTTAGACTTGTTAGGTTTCAATTACAAACACGAAGCCTACGCAGACTTTCCGAAGACCTTCCCCAATCAGGCGGTACTTGCCTCCGAAACAGGCTCATCGCTACAAACGCGCAGGCATTATGATATGCCTTCCGATTCCGTGCGGATGTGGGGAAAAGGTGGCCCCGCCAACTTCAAAGATGGTAATCCCGACTGGACGGCATCGGCCTATGACAATGAAGCCGCTTATTGGGGTTCGACACACGAGCAAACCTGGAAAGTCATCAAAAAATTGCCGCACATGGCGGGGCTGTTCGTCTGGACAGGCTTTGATTATTTAGGTGAACCTCATCCGTATCCGTGGCCAGCCCGAAGTTCCTATTTCGGGATTCTCGATCTGGCTGGCTTTCCTAAAGACGTGTATTATTTATATCAGTCAGAGTGGACGAACAAGCCCGTTCTGCACATCTTTCCGCATTGGAATTGGCCAAAAGGAAAGACTGTTGATGTGTGGGCTTACTACAACCAAGCCGATGAAGTCGAGCTGTTTCTGAATGATAAATCTTTGGGCGTTCGTAAGAAAACCGGTGATGATCTACACGTCATGTGGCGCGTTACCTACGAACCCGGTACGCTGAAAGCAATCTCCCGAAAAGGCGGCAAACCTGTGTTAACTCAAACGATTTCAACGGTAGGAAAGCCTACCAAAATTCAACTAATCGCTGACCGAACCACACTGAAAGCTGACGGAAAAGATTTAGCCTACATTACCGTAAATGTGCTGGATGATCAAGGTAACCTTGTTCCCGATGCCAATCACCTAATTACGTTTTCTATTCAGGGTGAGGGTATAATAGCTGGCGTTGACAACGGCTATCAGGCAAGTATGGAACCCTTCAAAGCCAATTACCGCAAGGCGTATAATGGCAAGTGCCTTGCGATCATTCAGACGAGCGAAAAGGCGAGAAAGATACGTGTGAAAGCTACGTCTGAAGGATTGCAGGGGGCAGTTCTTGAGCTAATCAGTCGTTAAGTTATACCTAAGCCCAACGAATTCAACGTTCTATGCCATTAAATCCGTTGGGTTCACTAGTCTAATTACCGGCCATTCATAGCCTTTGTCTTGTGATCTACCAGGACTAAAAAAGGCGACTCAATCGACTTTTTTACATACTTTTCATAAAACGGTTTGGTCATCAGACCAATCTGGAAATAGTATTTACCATAATTAGCGGCATTTTTCTCCAGTTTACTGGAATAATAAGAACCAAAATCCTGTGGTGTATATTGGTTCAGTTGCTCGTTCGGTACACGCTTTTCGTCGATCCATATCCCATACTTTTGGCTATTCCCCCAGTCGCTCAGTTGCGCTTCGGTTGGTACTAACTCAGGCGCAAAAGGAATGAGTCGAACCTGTTGTTTTTCGCTGGTAGATAAATTCGAAAACTTCTTACGAGTCTCTTTTCGCCCACCTTTCCGGATTGGTAACATAACGTAGTTATCGCCATATAACCGTTCCATTTCCTCCACATTAGGTTTCGATTGCAACCGATTGGGTGTTGCGGTCTGTACATCAGCTGTTGGTAGCTGCTGCGCCGAACTGACATTTCCCAATAAAAGGCACAGCGTTCCAAACAGCAACGCTGTGCTGCCTCCAGTCAGCCAAATCCGAATAGGTGTTGTGTGTTTAGTCATCATAATCAACCGTTGTTTTGTGGTTTGAAACGTTAGCGAACTGGTTAAGGAAAGCTGTCCCGTGAGCGTTAGTTTGCTCAGCAAAAGACGTTGATAATGTGGTACATCCTGATACGTCTGGGTAACCGCTGCGTCGGCCAGGAATTCGTGATTAAGCTGAATAGCTCGTTTAAACCAGCTCAGCAACGGATTGAACCAACCAAAGCAAAGAAGCAATTCAACGAATAGGACATCGAGTGAATGCCGCTGTCGAATGTGTGTTAATTCGTGCGTTACCAATTCATTTTCTAGCTCGTTCCGACTATAATCAGGGAGAAATAAGTAATGCAGGAACGTATACGGTGATCCATTTCCGGGCAATTCGACTAACGTAGCTCCATGAAAAGACTGTTTCGGATGGGAATAAATTTTACGAGCCAGCGTATACAGGTTTTTCACAAATCGACCCAACATCACCGCCGTTACGATACCATACAGCCATAGACCATACGCTGGGCCAGCATTAGTCGGCACTGTGACTATCTGGGTTGCTGGGCGTGCATTGGTCAGGCTGTACAGACTGGTATAATCGTCCCATACTTCAGGGGTCAATGGAGCCGCATCGAACCAACTGTCAAACGAAATCAATGGAATCAGCATCGAAACCACCAGGCTGCCCAGTAAGTAGAATCGTTTGAAGACGTGCATTTGCTCATTCTCGAGCCAGAGCTTATAAAAGCCGAAGGTGATAATCAGACAAAGGCTGGATTTGAGCAGGTAAACGATCATGACTTTTTCTTATTGAGTTGCTCATCAATAATCTTCTTCAAGTCTTCTAATTCACTGGCCGACAGATCTGTAGTTGCCGTGAAAAAGGATGCAAACTGAGCCGCCGAATTATTGAAAAAATTCTTAATCAGCTCATTAACCTGATTGGCGAAATAAGGCTGTCGTTTCAGGATTGGATAATATTGGCGGGAGTTACCATACTCTTGGTAACCAACTGCTCCCTTATCGATTAGGCGTTTGAGCAACGTAGCCAGGGTTGTGGCAGCTGGTTTGGGCTCATCGTAGGCATCAAGCAACTCTTTCATAAAAGCCTTTTCGCGGCTCCATAGATGTTGCATGAGTGTTTCTTCGGCAGTAGTTAATTTCATTCTACAATTATAGAATTGTTTCTACAAATGTAGAATAAAAAATTTGACTCACGCAAGAATTTTGTTGACTTTTTATTTTGCTTCGACTTAGCTGAGTTAGTGGGTACGTCAGATGATTAAAAAGAATATGCCATATCTTCAAGATATGGCATATGTCGCGCCACAATTCGGCGAACTAAACAGGCTCAATATGCACGAGCACGTCATATACGGCCGGTTTCTCTTTAAGAATGGCCGCTTTTACAGCGTGTGCAATGGCGTGTCCCTGTGTAACAGTTAAATCGCCGGGAACCAGTACGTGTAAATCGACGAAGTACTCAAAGCCGGTCTTTCGAACCCGGTATTTATCGATTCCTTTCACCTGTGGTACGCTCATGGCAAGCGCTCTTAATTCGTTTTGCCAGTCGCCAGCAGGGGTTTCATCCATGATCTCACCGAACGATGGCCGGAAAATGTGATAGGCATTGTACACGATAACGACCGAAGCCAGCAGCGCAGCCCAGTCGTCAGCACTTTCGTAACCAGGGCCACCAATCAGGGCAATGCTGATACCCACAAAAGCCGTTAGGGATGTAATCGCATCGCTGCGATGGTGCCAGGCGTCAGCTTTAACGGCACTGCTGTCTGTCTCATCCCCAACCTTGGCAATGCGCCGGAAGAGCACTTCTTTGACAATCACCACTCCGGCTAAAACCGCCAGCGTAAAAGGCGCTGGGATTTCGTGCGGCACCTGAATATTTCGAATACTCTGCACAGCAATCAGAATGGCCGCACCCACCAGCGCAATCGCCACTACCATAGCGGCTAGCGGCTCGGCCTTTCCGTGGCCATACGGGTGATTCTGATCGGGCGCTTTGGACGCTGTGCGAAGACCAAACCAGACAAAAATCGACGTAACGATGTCGGTGCCCGATTCCATAGCGTCGGCAATCAGGGCGTAGGAGTGGCCCAGCCATCCAGCCATCCCTTTGACCAGCACCAGTCCAATATTAACGGCAATGCCAATCAGCGTTGATTTTTGCCCCCGTTCGGCCTGATGGGATTTTATTGGTTGTTCCATATAGGATGTATTGTTGGCTTTTGTGGAGTCAGGTTCTTCAACCTGACTCGTGAGGTTTCTCAAAACCTATTTAAATGTATACACGAGGTTTCTCAAAACCTCGCTATGTCAGGTTGAAGAACCTGACATCACTGAACGTCACCATACTACTAAAACTAACCAGCCAGCTTAGCGCGTTCGGCGCTGATAAAATAAGCGCCTTGTCGTACAATGGCTGACTGATTCAGTCCTTTGGGTAACACGACTTCGGTCTTATGGTTTTGGGTAATGCCCGTCTTGACCGCTACTAACTCGAATCGGTACGAATCGGCAGCACTGTTTGTCTGACGAACATATACAAACGATTGATTGCCTTCTTTTACCAGCGCATCTTCGGGAAGAGCAATTACCTGATGCGGATCGGCCAGAATAGTGGCCCGTACATAGGAACCGGCAAACAATCGTCCTACATCTTTCGTGAGCAGATTGGCGTGTACTGGTACCGTTTTAGTTTGTGGATCAAACGATTGACCTACCCGATACACCTTTGCCTGTAACTCGCCCGATTGCTGGGAGATCGTAAAGCGAACCTGTTGCCCTTCCTGAACCTGCCGAATGTCGTTTTCGAACACCCGCAATTCAAGATACAAATGCTCTTTATTGACAATTTCGACCAGTTCGTCGGTTGTACCTACGTACTGACCTAATCGTAAATTTACTTTATCGACATAGCCGTTAATAGGAGCCAGCAGCGGAATCGTGCGACTTATCGTGCCTTTTCGCAAGGCTTCAAGCGGAATATGTAGTTGCGATAATTGCGCTTCCAATGACGTCAATAAGGCGCGCGTCGTTTCGTAATCAGCGGTTGATTGTTCCAGTTTCCGGCGGGCACCTACTTCTTCCCGATTGAGTTCGGTTTGCCGGTCCAGTTCCTGCCGTTCGAATCGACTTTTGGCGATGGCCTGCAAGTATTCCTGTTGTAATTTAATGTAATCGGGATGCTCCAGAACAGCCAGAATCTGCCCTTTTTTTACAAAATCACCTTCAACTAGTCGGGTTGATCGCACAAAGCCGCCCATCGGGGCATGAACACTGGCCCAATGATCGGGTGGGGCTTCCAGTTTGCCAGTTGCCTGAATCGTTTCGCCCAATGTCAACGTATCGGGGCCACCCAATTGAATCCCTGTTTCCCGGAACTGGGCATCACTGATTGTTACCGTGCGGGCGGCTGTATGAACGGCCGCTTTGGGTTTGTCTGTCGTCTTATCGTCGGAATGTGAGCAACTTGTTAAAACGCTGATTCCTAGTAGAAAAGGAATAGATAGCAGCCATTTATTCTGTTTGTGTTTCATACGTATATCGTTAGTTAGGGCGTAACAGGTGTAAATCCAGCTAGCGCTTCCTGTTCAATGAGAGACTGATTGTATTGTGTGATGGCATCCAGATACTGCTCCCGGATTTGCCAGGCCTGAGTGGTACTCTGCACAAATTCGAGGTATTCGATGTCGCCACTTAAATAGCTGCGCTCGGCTGTTCGAAGGATGAGATTTGCCTGAGGCAGGGCCGAGTTTTCGTAATAAGCCAATGTACTGAGCGACTGAGCATACTGTTGCTCCCGAATGGAAAGTTCGCCTTTAAGCCGGTGTTGCTGATAGTTCAACTGCCGGTCGGCAATCTGACCTTGTAAACGGGCTATATCGAGCCTTGCGCGTAAGGGAGCCGTGATGAGTGGCAATGATAATCCAATCTGATAGACACCAAAGCCTCCCTGCCTTTCGATGGATTGCGAAAGATAACCCACCCGAAAATCGGGCCAGAATCGCTGTTTTTCCAGATCGACCTGCCGACGGGTGGCTTCAATTTGCTGACGTAACACCGCCAGATGCGGGTTGGCATCCAGCGTGGATGGCGTTTGCGGTGCTCCAGTTTTTAAGCTGCCTGTCGTATCAATGCTTACCAATTCGGTTTGTTGCAGCAAGATGGCCAGTGTTTGTCGACCAATCGAAATATCGGTTTGCAATACGGCCAACCGGTTCAGAATATCACGTTGTCGGGTTTCAGCGGTTACCGTTTCCAGTTGATTCGTAGCCCCCGTTCGGTAACGTACCGCTGCCGCATGAGCTGCCCGGCGGTATAAGCTGTCCTGCGCCTGAAGCAGCTTAACTCGTTCGTAATCAACCCGAAGTTTGTAAAAAGCCAGCCGAATTTGACGAACCAACTCCGTTCGACCAACAGCCACCTGTCGCTCGGCAACGCCCTGCTGCGCCTGGTAGAGTCGTTTTTGCGCTCCATATACAGACGGCATCGCCATTGACTGCATGACCGTTAGGCTATGATCGATGGGGTACGATTGAATTTGGCCCCGCTGGTAATCGACCGTTGTTCGGGGAATATCCCAGGCTGTTTTCTGTAAACTCTGCCCGACTTTCACCTCCAACACTGTAGCCTGTAATCCGCCGTTCAGACGTAAACCTTGCTCAATCGCTTGGTCAATCGTGAGTGGTTGCATTTGAGCTTGAGAGGCAGACAAACTTCCGAATGCCAGGACTAAAATCCCTACAACACAATGGGCAATTGCGGGTCGAGACTGTTCTCCATCTGTCAATTGCAAAGCATGATTCTTACGGGAAGCCACTAAACTGTACAGCACTGGCAAAACGATCAGTGTCAATAACGTGGCCGAGACCAGCCCTCCAATAACAACCGTTGCCAGCGGTTTTTGTACTTCGGCCCCGGCAGAGCTTGATAACGCCATCGGTAGAAATCCCATTGATGCTACGGCTGCCGTCATAATGACAGGCCTGAATCGAACCGCCGTGCCTTCTTTAACCCGTTGCAGTACATCGGTTATGCCTTCGTCTTCAAGCTGGTTAAAATAACTAATCAGGACAATGCCATTGAGAACCGCAATCCCGAACAAGGCAATGAAACCCACGCCCGCCGAAATACTGAACGGCATTCCCCGGAACCATAACGCCAGTACACCACCAATGGCCGACAACGGAATGGCGGTGAAAATCAGGATTGCCTGCCCGAAGGAGCCAAAAGTGAAGAAGAGCAACAACCCAATCAACACAAGCGCTAGTGGTACTGCAACAGCCAAACGCCCTTTGGCTTTCACCAGATTTTCAAACTGACCACCGTAGGTATAGCTATAACCCGCCGGAAGCGGAACATCTTTCTCCAACACTGCTTTCATGTCACCCACCAGGCTTTCCACATCGCGGCCCCGCACGTTGATGCCGATTGTGATACGTCGGCGGGCGTTGTCCCGCGAAATCTGCATGGGTGCATTTTCGTAACGAATGGACGCCAGTTGATCTAATGGCACTTGCTGCCCATTGGGCAAATCGACGTAGAGCTGCCGGATGTTGTCGATGTCCTGACGATACATACTGTCGAGACGCACAACCAGATCGAACCGTTTTTCGCCTTCAAACACCACACCCGCCGTTTCGCCCGCAAAAGCCGCTTTCAGAATCCTGTTCAAACCCGCCACCGAAACGCCGTATTGTGCCAGTTTCGGTCGGTTGTAGGACACCAACATCTGCGGAAGCCCGCTGATCTGTTCGACTTTCAAGTCGGCTACACCTGGAATCGTCTTGAGTTTAGCGGCTGCCTGATTGGCTTTTTTAAATAATACGCCTAGATCTTCGCCGTAAATCTTGACGGCAACGTCGGACTTGACGCCCGTCATTAACTCATTGAATCGCAGTTGGATGGGTTGGGTGAATTCGTAGGTTAAACCAGGTAATACGCTCAGTGCCCGTTCCATTTTCTGGACTAATTCATCTTTCGTCGTCGCTGAGGTCCACTCGCTCGGTTCTTTTAGCACAACAATTACATCGGCCGCTTCGATAGGCATGGGGTCGGTAGGTATTTCGGCGGTACCGATCTTGGAAATCACGTCTTTCACTTCCGGGAAACCATTTTTCAGGATCGTTTCCATCCGCCCCGTCGTTTCGATAGTTTGCCGCAACGACGAACCGGGTTTCAGAGTCAAGCTGATCGCAATGTCACCTTCGTCGAGGTTGGGAATGAACTCACCGCCCATAGTTCCAAAAATTCCCATCGCGCCAATGAGCAAGAGAACAGATGTTGCTAAAACCGTTTTTCGCCAACGTAGTGCGCCATTTAATAGCGGTTCATATACCCGGTAGAGGGCCTTCATGATTCGGTCTGCCAGGGTACCCTCTTCTTTGATGTCTTTGCGCAGAAGTGTTGCGGCCATCATCGGTACATAAGTCACGCACAGCAACATAGCACCAATAATAGCAAAGCCAACCGTCAGCGCCATGGGTCGAAACATCTTCCCTTCAATGCCCGTCAGCGACAGAATCGGCACGTAGACAATCAGGATAATTAACTGCCCAAACAGGGCCGAGCGCATTAGCCGACTGGCTGAGTCCAGCGCAATCTCGTCCATCGACTGCGAGCGGGTGGCTTTTGTATGGACAATGCTGAAAATCATACTCTCGACAATGATTACGGCCCCATCGACCAGTAACCCAAAGTCAATGGCGCCCAGGCTCATCAGGTTGGCTGATACACCAAAAACGTGCATCATACCCAATGCGAAAAGCATACAGAGCGGAATCACTGAGGCTACGACAAGACCTGCCCGCCAGTTTCCCAGCAATAGCAGCAACACACTCATAACAATGAGTCCGCCTTCCATCAGGTTTTTGGCGACAGTGTGAATCGCTTTGTCGATGAGCACTTTACGATCCTGGAATGGCTCGATAACCAGGCCGGGAGGAAGGCTTTTCTGAACTTCAGCAATCCGTTCTTTTATGCCCGAAATGGTTTTTTCGGAACTGGCTCCCTTAAGCATCAGCACGATACCACCGACAACTTCACCCCGCCCATTGCGGGTCATAGCGCCATAACGTACCGCATGGCCTAATCCCACTTGGGCCACATCGCGAACGAGAATAGGCGTAGGACCAACGTTTTTTACGACAATCTGCCCAATCTCGTCAGGCGTTTTTACCATACCTTCGCCCCGAATAAAAAAGGCTTCAGGCCCTTTTTCGATGTAGCTTCCGCCCGTGTTGGCGTTATTATCGGCCAGTGCCTGGACGACTTCCGTGAGCGTGGTATTCATGCCATGCAGACGCTCGGGGTTGATGCTGACTTCGTACTCTTTCAAATACCCACCCAGGCTACTAATATCGACCACACCGGGTACTCCAGCCAGTTGCCGTTTCACCAGCCAGTCCTGCACTGTACGCAGATCGGTAGCCGAATAACGACTCTCAAACCCCTCTTTGGGGCGTATAACATATTGGTAAATCTCACCCAATCCGGTTGTAACCGGAGCCAGTTGGGGAGAGCCAGTCGTCAGCGTTTGTTCAGCGGCTTTGAGTTGTTCCGTCACAAGCTGCCGGGCCAGAAACGTTGGCGTTGATTCCTCAAAAACAACCGTAATCACCGATAAGCCAAAGCGGGAAATGGAGCGGATTTCGGTAACGCCCGGCACATTGCGGAGGGTAGTTTCGAGGGGAAACGTAATGAATTGTTCGGTTTCCTGAGCCGCAAGCGAAGGCGCCTGCGTGATCACCTGAACCTGATTGTTGGTAATATCGGGAATAGCGTCGATGGGTAATTGCCGGAGCGCAAAGGTGCCCCAGGCAATCAATGCCACCACGCCCAGCCCCACCATCAGCTTTTGACTGATGCTGAACTGAATGATTTTATCGATCATAAAATAGATAACTCGTTGAGAATAAATAGCAAACAACCTGCCTATGTGCCACAAGCACACGGTCAGTCAATTGGCCAATACATACAGCAGAGTTATCCGATTTGGGGAGGTTGGAACAGCAGTGTAGCTGTAAGGAACGAATACAGGTTCTCGTAGGAGAAATGGACCTGTGGCCACGGAATCAGTACTGACAATTCGGCGGGGAGCCGATGCGGTTGGGTCAATACAAACACAAAACCCGCTGAGAGGTGATTGTAAAGCGGTATTTTGACGCCTTTGTGTGGGGTTTTCGCATGTTTCGAGGATGCGTTGTAATGCATTTCCAGAAACTGCCAGACATCAAAACCGCTTCCGGCTGCCCGCTTGTGCAGTTGATAGTGGGCAATCAATCCCGGAATTTTATAAACTTCCTCCACATCTGTCTGCGGAAACAGACTACCCACAAAGAGCAGTATTCCTAGAAAGAGAGCTGTGGCGGATTTCATGTCGCAAAGGTACGTCCTACTAACTGAGAAACTTAGTATCGGGTAAGTAAAAAGAAAGAACACTACTCTCTTCTAAAAATGCCGGAGGCATGAAATGATTATAGAAAATAAATTGACTATAAAAATTTCACCTCTACGAGGTTATAGTACTTGATATAAAGGTACCTAAACGTAGAATAAACGCCTTGATATGTGTAACACACATATTAACTTGTATGAAAAAAGCGCTACAGCGATGAAAACCAGACTCCTATTCTCCTTTCTGATTATTCTTGGACTGATACAGACAACCGGTTTCGCCCAAACGATTCATGGCCATTATGCGATAAAGAACACCCAGACGGGCTTGCTTCTGCGTGTTCAGGATGCCCGAAAAGCAAATGGAACGCCGATTGTTGCCTATTCGCCCGTTAACTGGAAATGCGTCACCTGGGATTTTATGCATGTGGAAGGGGATACGTATCAACTCAAGAACCTGTTCACCAGTAAAACCCTTCAGCCAGAAGCTGGTACGCCTGCCGAGGGTGTCAATCTGGAACAACAGCCCCTCATAAGTTCGCAGGCCAATCAGGAGTATGAATTTATTCCCGCCGGAAAAGCCACGTATCGGATTAAATTGAAAGGAACAAACCTCTATATCACACCCGCTGATACCAAAGGCTCTATTAATTCCAGAATAACGCTGGCTAAGAAATCAGAATCACCAGCGCAGTTGTGGAGTATTTACGAGCAAGATCCTGAGATATGATGATAAAGTTTCGACAGGATTTACAGGATTGACAAGATTTTTAACATTACATAAAATCCTGTTTTATCCTGTAAATCCTGTCGAAACCCTTTTTCTGCTCAACGTTTACCTAACAAGCTAACATCCTACAATGGCTTGTGAAAATAGCATATTCTGTAGCGGTATATTCCTATTAATTTTGAAGGGTATAAACAGCTTCAACCTTTCGGGAAAGTACAGTTACCCATGACGGCTAAACGGTATTGCGTACTCGTATTGATTATCAGCTTCCTGCAAACGTCGTTTTCTGTCGCGCAGACGACAGCTGTATTGTCTACGAATACCCTCAAAAACTACGTTACCTATTTCAACTCTATTGATGACGAAGCGGTAAAAAACTACGTCCCGAATGAGCAGTCGGTTGACTGGCTTTCTGAAAATATTCCGTTGTTCGACTGCCCGGATTCGGTGTTGCAGGAGGTTTATTACTATCGCTGGTGGGCATTTCGGAAGCATTTGAAAGAGACTCCAGAAGGCTATGTATTTACGGAGTTCATCACTAAAGTGAACCACGCTGGGAAGTACAATGCCATCAGTAGCGCGTTGGGACATCATATTTACGAAGGCCGGTGGTTGCATAACCCACAGTATATCAACGATTACATTTCGTTCTGGCTCTACATTGACCCCAAACACGTAGCGCAGCGATTTCATGGATTCAGCAGTTGGGTCGATGATGCGGTGTATAATCGCTACCTCGTTAATCTGGATAAGCCCTTCATCGACAAAAATCTTCTGGCTCTGGATGCCGATTATCGAAAATGGCAACAGGAGAAGCAATTGCCGAGCGGATTGTTCTGGCAGTTCGATGTAAAAGACGCTATGGAAGAGTCGATTAGTGGATCACGGAAAGAGAAAAACCGACGCCCTTCTATTAACAGCTACATGTACGGAAATGCCAAAGCCTTAGCGGCCATGGCGACTCTTGCCCAGAATGATACGCTCCAACGCCGTTACCAACAACAGGCGACAGAATTGAAAAAGCTGACGCTGGATAGCCTTTGGGACAATTCAGCCCATTTTTTTGAAGTGAAACTGGAAAAAGGCAATTTCTCAAACGCCCGCGAAGCCATCGGTTTTATTCCCTGGTATTTCAACCTACCCGACGACAAGCCCTCTTATGCCAGTCAGTGGGATCAACTGACTGATACAACGGGTTTCAAGGCGCCCTGGGGAATTACCACTGCCGAACGACGGCATCCGCTCTTTCGGACGCATGGGTCAGGGCACGGCTGCGAGTGGGATGGACCCGTCTGGCCATTTGCCACGACGCAAACATTGAAAGGACTGTCGAACCTTCTTACCAAATACCGGAATCAGGGGCGTATGACCAAGTCGGTTTTTTATGATGAATTGCTGAAGTACGCCCATTCGCACACGATGAATGGTAAAATATATCTGGGTGAGTATCAGGACGAAAAGACGGGGGAGTGGCTGAAAGGGGATAATCCGAGAAGTAAATTTTATAATCACTCGAGCTTTGCCGACTTAATTATCAGTGATCTGGTTGGCCTGAAACCCCGTGCCGATAACGTATTGGAAATTCACCCGCTGATACCCGACAACAAATGGGATTGGTTTTGTTTGGATAAAGTATTGTATCACGGGAAAATGCTGACCATTTTGTACGACAAAACCGGAAAACATTACGGTAAAGGCAAGGGCTTCATAGTCTTTTCTGATGGAAAAATAGTAGTTAAGGGGAAGACACTTGCTCCATTAGCTGTCCGATCATTTTAGAGTAATGTATGTCAATTGATGAGTTTTCTGTCATTCCGACGACAGGAGGAATCTCAAGCTTGACTAATACACAACGTTGAGATTCCTCCTGTCGTCGGAATGACAGAAAAATATGAAAAACCTGCCCTTATTCGACCTTGCCGTAATTGCTGCTTACCTCGTGGCAATGGTGCTGGTTGGCGTTTATTTTTCCCGAAAAAACAAAAATACAGACCAATTCACTAAAGCGTCCGGGCAGATTCCGGGTTGGGCGTTGGGGATGTCCATCTACGCTACGTTCCTGAGCAGCAATACGTTTCTGGGTGTACCTGGGAAGGCATTCGGAGGAAACTGGAACTCATTTGTATTTAGTTTGTCCATGCCGCTGGCGGCTTACATGGCCTCTCGTTTTTTCGTGCCGTTCTATCGTCAAACGGGCGAAATATCGGCGTATACGCACCTCGAACATCGCTTTGGTCCCTGGGCCAGAACCTATGCCGTTGCCTGTTTCCTACTGACTCAGCTAGCCCGCATGGGTTCTATTTTTCTGGGAATCGCGATTAGTTTACAGGCACTTACGGGCTATTCGATGCAGATGATCATGGTTGTTATGGGTGTTTGCATCATTATCTATACGGTTATGGGGGGCATGGAAGCCGTTATCTGGACAGAAGTGGTGCAGGCTGTTATCAAAACCTTTGGGGCCTTGCTGATTCTGTACCTAATTGTTAATTCGATGCCGGGTGGCGTTTCCAAAATTGTCGATATTGGTGTTGCGCACGACAAGTTTAGTCTGGGGAGCTACGCCCCCGATTTCACACAATCCTCGTTTTGGGTGGTGCTGTTATATGGCTTCTTTATCAACCTGAATAACTTCGGGATGGATCAGAATTACATTCAACGGTATCATACAACCTCGTCGGCCAAAGAAGCGTCGAAATCGCTCTGGCTTTGCGTTTGGCTATATGTACCGGCTTCACTCATGTTTTTTGTGATCGGCTCTTGTCTGTTTGCCTATTATCAGGTCCACCCCGAATTTATCGAAGCCATCAAGCAAAAGGTGGCGATGGATCGACTACCGGCTACAGCTTCGGCGGCAGAAGTTTCTCGACTCATGGCTACGCTTCAGCCTGCCGATTATGGCGATAAAGTGATGCCGCATTTTATGGTGACCAAAGTGCCCGCTGGCCTGATGGGCTTGATCATTTCTGCTATTCTGTCGGCCGCTATGAGTACGATTAGCTCAGGTATGAATGCATCGGCCACGGTATTTACGGAAGATATTTACAAGCGGTATATCAACGCCGACATATCTGATAAAAAGCTCCTTCGCCTGCTTCATTTGACCACTGTGGTAGTTGGTTTATTGGGTTTAGGGACTGGGTTAGCCATGATTGGGGTAAAAAGTATTCTCGATACGTGGTGGACGCTTTCCGGTATTTTTGCCGCTGGTATGCTCGGGCTGTTTTTGTTGGGCCTGATCAGTCGGCGAACTAATAGCCATGAAGCACTGACTGCCACTTGTATTGGCGTATTGGTCATTGTCTGGATGACCTTTTCCAGCAATCTTCCCGACCAATTCAGTTATTTGCGCAACCCACTGCACAGCAACATGATTATTGTGGTCGGGACGCTCACTATTTTCCTGGTTGGCTTACTCGTAACCAAAAGCAAAGGCCGCTCGTCGGAACAAATCAGAAAAGAAGTTATAGTCTCCAATGAATAATATGAAAACAGTTGAAAAGGGCTTCATTCCGGTGATGCTCACCCCATTTACCGACACCGGTGCCATTGATTTCGATGCCCTGACAAGACTCACGGAGCTTTACTTACAAGCGGGCGCGGCTGGTCTGTTTGCCAATTGCCTGTCGAGCGAAATGTTCGAATTGAGCGAGCAGGAACGCATTCAGGTTATCGAACATGTCATTAAGGTTGTAAATGGAGTCGTTCCCGTTGTAGCCACAGGTACCTTTGGCGGTCCAATTGCGCAGCAGGCTGATTTTATTAAACGGGTGCATAACACAGGTACCGAAGCTGTTATTCTAATTACGGGTCTGCTTGCCGACGAAGCCGAATCGGATGCCGTTTTCAATGAGCGCGTTTTCCAGTTATTAGATCAAACGGACACAGTTCCAGTTGGATTTTATGAGTGCCCCGTTCCGTACAAACGCCTGATTTCGCCGGAGCAACTTCAGTTGTTTGTGAATACCGGCCGGGTTATCTACCATAAAGATACGTCGCTGGATCTAGCGCAAATCAAAGAGAAAATACGCCTGGCTTCTCGCCCTGGCTTTGGCCTGTATGATGCCTACATGGCTCACGCAGTGGAGTCATTGAAAGCGGGATCAGCGGGGCTGTCCTGCATTCAGGGTAACTACTTTCCCGAGTTGATCGTCTGGCTTTGCCGGAATTACAATAACGTCGATTTGCAGGACGAAGTCGCGAAAGTTCAACAATTCCTGATCGATAATATGGATGTGATGCACAATGTCTATCCAACCGTTTCGAAGTACTTCCTGCAACTACGCGGATTTGACATGAGCACCTTTACCCGACGTAGTGTAGGTACGTTTACACCCGAAATTGGCAAGCAGGTTGAAGGATTGTATGCGAGTTACACCCAGTTGCAAAATGAACTGGAATTGAGTGTGGTGTAGCTTCTTGTAGTTAACATAGAAGGGTCCGCCGTTGCGGCCAGAGAATACAAAGCTAGTTTCTGACGACTTTGTGTTCTCTAGCCGCAACGGCGGGCCCTTTTGTATTGACAAGCTATACACACTGGAACGGCCGAATCCTGGAATTACCCGTAAGTTGAGCGATCATTCAGTAGGTTATTAAAACTCCATTAATCTATTGATTTTCAGTACGTAAGTGGATAACTTGAGAGGCAATAATGATCCTGTTGATTTACTGAATACTGCCATGAATAAACTATATTATTGGCTTTTTCTTTGGGTAGCCACACCTAACCTGGGTTTCACTCAAACGAACTACGTTGCTACGAGCCCAAGTTCGGGAGGCCCTGGCACTTACAATACGCTGATAGGTATCCAGGCAGGCAATAATGTTAGCAGTGGGAATAACAACATATTTACGGGCTATCAGGCCGGTTTCTCCAATACCACTGGCTCCTTTAATGTATATTCTGGTTTAGGAGCTGGCTATAATAACAGTACGGGAAGCCGTAACGTCCTGATAGGCCACCAGGCGGGGGTAAATTTGGCTTCTGATGTAGTCGCCGTTGGCTATCAAGCCGGAAAAAGCAACCAAAACAGTGGTAACGTTTTTGTGGGATCCAGTAGCGGTTTTTCCAACACGACTGGTGACCGTAATGCCTTTGTGGGTTATCAGGCAGGCTATACGAACTCGTCGGGTTTCGGAAATACCTTTTTAGGCTATCAGGCAGGCTTTGTCAACGATACGGGTCACGGAAATACGTTTGTGGGCGGTGAGACGGGCAAAAGCAATACGACAGGGTTCAATAATTTGTTTGTAGGGACTGCTGCAGGTTTTTTGAATGTTACAGGTGCCAGAAATACCTTTGTGGGTACTTCGGCAGGTTTTAATAATAGCTCTGGGGGGGATAATACGTTTATTGGATACCAGGCTAGTATCAATAATGGCTCTGGTTTTTCCAATATCTCTATTGGTCCCTCCGCAGCCTACAATAACCAAACTGGCTCGCGAAATATAATGATTGGCGATTCGGTAGGATTCAACTCGACGACTTCTAATAACATCTTTCTGGGCTCCAAAGCAGGCTATACCAACTCGTCGGGTGCTCTCAATACGTTTGTGGGTTACCAGGCAGGTTATAATAATACGACAGGCAGTACCAATATTATCATTGGGCCAAACTCGGGCACGGCAGTCACCACAGGCAATGATAATATACTGATGGGCTACAACGTCCAATCGGGCACGGGCAGAGGTCAGCATAACTTGATTCTGGGCGGAGAAGCGGGTGGAGGTCAATGGGCTGGCAACAGCAATACCCTGCTTGGCCATCAAACCAGCGCCGAATCGATAGTCGATTTACACCATGCTACGGCTATTGGGGCAGATGCCCGTGTGACTGTGAGCAATGCAGTTGTTCTGGGCAATCAGGCCAACGTCGGGATTGGGACGTCAGCTCCTACGGCTCGCTTAGAAGTGGTCAGTGAAACACCAGATGCCAGCGGCTTACGCTTAACGAAGCTAACCGCAACTAGTCCCTCGGTACGTTCGAGTGATCAATTTCTAACCGTGAGTGAACGAGGGGATGTAATCAAAGCTCGGTACCGGCTTCGCATCAATACTGCTAATGAATGGAGTGATAATGTCTTTACCTCCTCCTACTCACTGAGGCCCTTATCCTCAGTGGCCGCCTTCATTGGCCAGCATGGCCACTTACCAGGTGTGCCTTCTGCTCAACAAGTAGTTAACGAAGGCATCGATCTGCTTAAGATGAATACTACTCTTTTAGAGAAGGTTGAGGAATTAACGTTATATAGTATCCAGCTAGAAAAAGCGAATCAGCAGCAAAGAGACGAATTACAAACGATCAAACAACACTATGACCAGAAGCTACAAGTCATGGAGCAGAAGCAGGCCCAGCTTGAGCGGCTGGTCAACCAACTCCTTCCCAAAGACTAGGGAGAGTCGTTTATGTTGATGTTTATTACAATCCGGCCAGAGGCCGGGGAATAGTAGACACAAGGCCAGAACCTTGCGTCATCATTAAGCAACTACCTTCCCTTTTTTCAAATATTGCCGCTTGTACTCCAGCGGAGTCAGGCCCGTCACTTTCTTGAAGTGACGATAGAAATTCGATACGTTATTGAACCCACAATCGAAGCAGATGATTTCAGTAGGAGTTTTGTCTTCAATTAATGCCCGACAAGCGTGACTAATGCGAATTTCGATCAGGAAATCGTAGTACGTCTTATTGGTCATTAATTTAAAATACCGACAGAAGGACGTAACACTCAGGTTACTGATCGCCGAAATCTCTTCCAGCGTAATATCCTTTTTGTAGTTCTCCAGCGTGTAGCTGCACACATTGTTCAGGCGCAGCGTATCGGTCTCATTGGATTGATAAAATACAGCCCGCCCATTCACAATCATTTCGTACTCACTCGTTTCTGCCAGGATTTTTAGAATCGACAGCAGAATAATCAGCTTATCTAAGTTAGTCGCATCGATAGCCCTGCGCATCAGTTCGGCCAGTTTGGCGTTAGTCTGGCCATTGATGACCATACCGCTTTTAGCCTTTTCGTAGAGCTTTGGAATCAGGTACGCTTCGGGTAGTTTTAAGAGATGATCGCCCAAACAGTCGGGCAGAAACTGAATGACAATAACCTCGATGTTGAGGTCAGGGTCGTTATGAAAATATTCTTCATTACTGCGCCAGGTATGCGGCAGATTCTCGCCAACTAGCACAATTTCTCCGGGCGAAAAATTGCTGATTTTATCGCCAATAAACCGGACGCCTTCTCCCTTAAGAATATAATGCAGTTCAAGCTCGGGGTGATAATGCCAGATGTTCTTAAAGTGCGGCAAAATGTTATGCCGAACCGTATATGAGCTCTCCAGATTGGCAGTGACTTTTCGGAATAATGGTTTCATGGCAATTGGCAAATCTAGTCAATACGGTCTCGATTTGTATAGTATATAAGCATAAGCACCGGTCTGCCTACTGACCCTGCATTTGATTCTAATCAGCCTAATCTTCTCTGGTTGAGCCCTGGAGAGTATCTGAGCGATCAATATACAAACCTAAAAGAAATATCGTAGATAAGTCATATTTATTCTATGATAATTTCCTATAATAAATTGACAAAAAAATGCAGTTCTTGCCGGAAAATGTACTATATTTTTGTATCATGTTATAGAAAAGTATTGTTTAATCATGCTTTTGTCTGCTTTTAAGGCTCGCTTAATGACGGTTTTTACCTCCTGCAAGCACACTCGATAAATCGGTCTGTTTAACCTGAAAAATAACCTTTTTACCCCATTTTACAGATGGCTAGTACGCTAAAAAATCTTTGGTTTGGTAGTCTCCTGACGCTTATAGTTGTGGCTTCAGCAGTAGGACAAGATCAGACAATTGAAAGCAAAGAAGCTGCTTACACCCGCGTCATCACAGAACGCGCGACTAAGATTGTTGCAACGTTGGGCATTACCGATTCGAAGGCTGCAGAGCGCGTGAAAACAGAAATCGCTCAACAGTATCGAAGCCTGAATGACATTCAGGAAGGCCGAAAAGAAGCTCTGGCAACATTGACTGACCAAGCACAGAAAGAAGCGTTCGAAACGGAGACGACTCGTAAACTGGCCACACTACACAATGACTATCTCACTATCCTTGCCCGCGATTTAACGGCTCAGCAGGTTGACATGGTAAAAGATGGTATGACTTATGGCGTATTGCCCATTACCTATAAAGGCTATCAGGCCATGTTGCCGGATTTGACCGACGCCCAGAAAACACAAATACTCACCTATTTGACCGAAGCGCGCGAACGGGCAATGGATGAAGGAACATCCGAGAAGAAACATGCCATGTTCGGCAAGTACAAAGGGCGAATAAATAATTACCTGTCTGCTGCCGGAATCGACATGAAAAAGGCAAGCAAAGAATGGGAAGAGCGGATCGCTAAAGAAAAAGAAGCGGGTAAATCCAAAGAATAGATCACAACAATCTTATCCTTAATCATACACACATGTTATCGCCTTTACGAACACAAAAGCTGCTCACCAGTGCTGTAAAACTGGTCTGTGCGTTACTCCTGGGAGGGTTCACGGAGGAGGTCTGTTACGCAGAAAAGGGAAACCGACTTCCTGGAACAGTTGCCCCGCATAAAGCCCCGCTGGAGAATATTACCGGGACAGTGAAGGATGCTAAAGGCGAGCCACTACCCGGCGTAAACGTCTTAATTAAAGGAACGAAGACCGGGACAATTACGGACATCAAAGGTATGTTTCGGCTAAACCTGCCAACCGGAAATGAGACGCTGATTTTTAGCTATATCGGCTTTAAAACCCAAGAAGTTCCGGTAAGCGGACGGAATGGATTGACGGTTCAACTGGAAGAAGATGCGGCCGCATTGGGCGAAGTTGTCGTGGTTGGCTATGGTACGCAAAAGAAAGCCAGCCTGACCGGTGCCGTTGCTACGGTAGACATGAAATCGGTTCAGGATCTTCCGGTGAATAACCTGTCGGCAGTACTGACGGGTCAATTGCCCGGTGTTGGGGTTGCAGGGGGAACCAGCCGACCTGGTGATAATGCTGTGATTACAGTTCGTAATCCGATTATCCTGTCGAAAGATGGTGGAACGCTGCAACCGCTGTATGTTATTGACAACGTTGTCCGGTCGGCCGATGATTTCAATGCGCTCGATGTCTCAGAAGTAGACCAGATTTCGGTGTTGAAAGATGCGGCTGCGGCTATTTATGGCGCTCGTTCTAACCAGGGCGTTGTTGTTGTTGCAACGAAGCGCGGTAAAGTGGGAGCGCCTAAATTCAGCTATAGTGGCTCAACGGGTATTTCAGATGCCACATTGCCTACCATGATGAATGGAGTGCAACAGGCTACCTATCTGAATGATATGAACTATGCGGGTGGCAAACTCGCCACCGACCCACTGATTTATACCCCCGACGAACTCGCGTATTTTAAAGATCATAATACCGACTGGCTCCGCACAGCCTGGAAACCATCGACCGTTCAGCGGCATGCGTTGAATGTGAGTGGAGGCAACGAAAAGGCAACCTATTTTGCGGGTGTTTCTTACAATGCGCAGGACGCCAACTTCGATAATATTAATAACAGCAAGTGGACATTCCGGGCCAGCGCCGATATGCAGGTGACCAAAGGGTTAAAAGCAGCTATCTCGTTGAGCAGCTACCTCGGTAACAAACGCATGTATTTCCTGAAGCAAGGGGGTGAAAATCCTGAGAATGACATGAAGAGCCTGCTCTACACGTCTCAGTTTAATCCGCCTTATGTCAATGGTTTACCCGTTCTGCTGTCGAATTCGAGCAACACAAATACCATCGACGCCTTTAACTTTTTCGAGGTTCAGAATTCGAATAACTACACCCAAACCAAAACGACGGGCTTTAACGTAACGGCCAATCTGGAATACACCATTCCAGGCGTAAAAGGCCTGAAAGCCCGTTTACTCTACAGTCGTACGCTCGATAACAGCTTCGGAAAACAGTACGGTACGAAATACAATGTGTATAGTTTCTCGATGCTGGGCGACCATAAGCACATTTATGGGGGGGATGTGATCAAGACAACGTCGTTGAACAATGGCGATCGGGTTCGGATCAATCCGGGCTATATCGATGCGTATCAATTCAATGGCTATCTGAATTACGATCGCCAGTTTGGTAAGCATCAGATCACGGCCATTGCCTTCTTCGAGCAGGCCGAAACGCATTCCGATCAGGTAGCGGCCATGGCCGAGGGCGTTATCATTGATGGTCTGGACAATATGCGTTATGCCACGGGTACGCAGACAACCTCAGAAACGGAGTCCGAAACGGGTTTCCTGTCGTATGCAGCTCGTATTAACTATAGCTACGCAAATAAGTACTTGTTTGAAAGCGCCATTCGTTACGATGCCTCGACCAACTTTGCGCCCGAATATCGCTGGGGTTTGTTCCCATCGTTCTCGGCAGGCTGGGTAATTTCTGAAGAGCCTTTCTTTAAAAACAATGTTCGCGGAATCGACTACCTGAAACTGCGCGGTTCGATTGGTTTTATGGGAGGAGACGCGACCAAGCCGTATAACTGGCTGACCAGCTATTCGATTCAGACGGGCAAGGCAGCCGTGTTCGGCGGTAATTCAGATCGTGGATTGGCCGTTTTACCCAACAATTCAATGGCTAACCGTCAGGCTCGTTGGGACAATGATACCAAGTACAACATTGGGTTGGATATGCAGTTCCTGAAAAGCCGGTTGTCGTTTACGGTGGATGCCTTCTACGATCACCGCTACAATATGCTGACGTCCCTGTCATCGTCAGTACCGCTGTTAGTTGGTGCCACATTACCCTCCGAAAATTATGCAACCGTCGATGGTTTCGGAACAGAGATTTCGTTGGGATGGAACGACAAAGTTGGCAGCGACTGGTCGTATAAAGTCAACACATTCCTGAGCTGGAGCGATAACAAACAAATTCTGGTCGACGTCGCTAAAGGCGTACAAGGGACGTATTTAGATCCGACTGGCCGTTCAACGGATGTGGGCGTTCTGGGTTACCATTATCTGGGAATGTTCAGAACGCAGCAGGATGTGGATAGCTATCTGGAAAAAAATCCAGGGTATACACTCTTCGGGGCCGCGCCCAAACCCGGCATGCTGTATTATCAGGACGTACGAGGCCCCAAAGATGCATCGGGACAATACACCGCTCCCGATGGGAAAATTACGACCGACGATATGGACTATCTGAACAAGAAAGCGAACAACCATTTCGGATTTGGTTTCAATTTCAGCGCGTCGTACCGAAGCTTCTCGATTGCGGCCGTCATTGGCGGATCATTTGGTGGTCAGGCACTTGTTGAAGGCACCGCCCGGACACAAGCCACACCCACTGCAAACCGGCCTGTATTCTGGTCGGACCACTGGACACCCGACAACCCGAATGCGGCTTACCCAAGTCCGTATTACAAAGACACATATACAGTTGATTCCAACTTCTGGTTCAGAAGTGCAACCCAGGCATCCGTTCGAAACCTGAACATTTCGTATGGTCTTCCGAATAGATTGGCGGGTAAAGCCGGGCTCAGCACGGTACGGGTTTATTTAGTAGCAACGAACCCGCTCAATCTGTACAATCCGTATGATTTTAAATCGTACTCAGGTAACTACGATGCGTATCCCGTACTCCGTTCATTCTCATTGGGTTTAAATCTTGGCTTGTAAAATTCCCTCAGATACAATGAAACTATCCTATAAATTACTCGTCGCCCTTTGCTCGTCACTTGCGTTGACAAGCTGTATGGAGGTGCTCGATAAAACCGATCTGAGCTCGACTAGTGGTACGTTGATCTTTAAAGATTCGACACTTACCCAACTGAACCTCGATTATATCTACGATCAGAATTTACCGGCACCCATTGGTTCGTTAGGGCCAGAACCTACGGGGATAAGTGGTCTGTCAGATGAATCGTATGCCGATAGTAAGCTGTTGCAGGGCTCGTTGCTTATCAATGAAGTTGCAGACTTTGGGACTAAACTTGATGCGACCAACAATTACGGCAAGCTTCGGGTCATCAATATGTTTTTGAGCGATGTGAACGGTGGAACATTGCCTCAGTTCACTAAAAATAAACTTCGGGCTCAGGCGCAATTTTTCCGGGCCTGGCGCTACTTCGATCTCGTACGTTTATACGGGGGCGTTCCTCTAGTGTTATCGCCACAGGCCGCCGTTGGTGTTGAAGCCAAACAGCTTGATTTTCTGCCTAGAAACAGTACTGCCGAATGCTTTGCGCAAATCGTAAGCGATCTTGATTCGGCAATTGCATCGGTACCGGGCCGTTGGTCGGCAGCAACAGATTGGGGCCGGATTACAAAAGGAACTGCTGCTGCGTTGAAAGGCCGGGTCCTATTGTACGCAGCTAGTCCCCAATTCAACCCAACCGACGATCAGACCAAATGGCAGACTTCGTATACGGCCAACAAACAGGCGTATGATCTGCTGACGACGAATGGCTACGGACTTCATGCATCCTTCGATCAATTGTGGTTCCAGGAGGTCAACAACCCTGAAGCAGTCTTCATTACAGGCTACAACACGGCTACGGGCGATCAGACGAAGAAAAACAATGGCTATGATAACAGTACTCGCCCATCCTATGCCGGAACCGGTGGTGGCTCGAATCAGCCATCGTGGGAGATGGTGAAAGCCTTCCCGATGCTGGACGGTAAGAAAGCGGGAGAATCGACCAAATACACGTATTCGGATCAGCTGTTCTACAAAAACCGAGACCCTCGTTTTGACAAAACGATTGCTTACAATGGCGCAACCTGGCCGCTCAATGGCAATACTGCCTATAAATTATGGACCTATTTTGTAGGCGGTAAAACGGTCGAATCGAAGGCGACTAATACGGGCTTCTATGCGCGGAAAGCCATTAATCCAACAGCCGCTGCGGGCGACGTTCAGTATTCGGGTACCGACTGGATCGAAATTCGGTTTGCCGAAGTGATGTTGAATCTGGCTGAAAGTGCTGTGGGTATCAACCAACTGGACGAAGCGTACACGCAACTGAAAGCCATTCGCAAGCGGGCGGGTATCGAAGCAGGTACCGACGGTTTATACGGTCTGAAAGCCAACATGAGCCGTGCCGAACTGTTCAGTGCAATCCTGTACGAACGGCAAATTGAGTTCGCTTTTGAAGGCAAACGTTTCTGGGATCTTCGTCGCTGGAAACTGATCGAAAAAACACTGAACGGCACCCGCAGAACGGGTGTAACGATCAACCTGAAAACAACGGGCGTTCCCGCAGATTTCGCCACGAACCGCGACAATGTAAGTCTGGATCAGGCGTATACCGACTACTTCACCATCGCGTTCAAACAATTGGATACGAAGTATGATATCGCCTGGAAGCCAGAGTATTACTTCTTTGCCATCCCACAAACGGCTATCGACAATAACCCAAAATTGATTCAGAATAACACCTGGGGCGGTGCATTCGACCCATTAAAATAAGTAAAGCGTTAATCGGATTGTATTCACCCTGCTTGCCTTGTGTAGTTGCTACCAACGTGAGCAGGGTTGATTTTTGCCCTCGTTCTCGCTTGGCTACGCCGAGTGAGGACTATTACTTCAAGGGCCTCTGGCCCGTTTTTGACATAATGTAATTAATTCACCGGCCAGAGGCCGTTAAAAAATAGCCCTCACTCGGCGTAGCCAAGCGAGAACGGGGGGTGAGGGCAAACGCCAGAGGTTAATTACAACCAACTATATGAAAAATCGACTGCTTCTCTTTCTTTGTCTAACCGCCTTCACCGCTTTCGGCCAATCAGGGATGTATTACAACGTACTGAACTACGGAGCGAAAAACGACAGTTCTAAAATCGCAACGGCGGCTATTAAAAAAGCCATTGACGCAGCGGTGAAGACTGGAGGAGGAACCATTTATTTTCCACCGGGCAAATACCTGACCGGCCCAATCCACCTTAAAAGCAACATTACCATCCTGATCGATGCCGGTGCTGAACTGCATTTTAGCGATAATTTCGACGATTATCTGCCGATGGTACTGTCGCGCTGGGAGGGCACGGACGTGACGAATTTTTCGCCTTTATTCTACGCTTACAAAGCCGAGAACATTGCCATTCGCGGACGGGGAATCATTGATGGGCATGGTAAAAAATGGTGGGGCTATTCGGAGGTGACTGTGAAGACATCGCCGGGATCAAAGTGGCAGGATGAATTTCACCGATTGAACAAAGACGTATTGCATCCCGATTTGCCAGGTTGGATTGAGAAGGGTTTTCTGCGGCCGCCGTTCATTCAGCCTATGCACTGTAAAAACGTCCTGATCGAAGGTATTACCATTCGTAACTCGCCGTTCTGGACGGTCAATCCGGAATTTTGTGAGAACGTAACCATCACGGGTGTTACGATAAATAATCCGCACTCACCCAATACAGATGGCATAAATCCCGAATCGTGCCGCTATGTACACATCTCCAACTGCCATATCAGCGTCGGTGATGACTGTATTACCATTAAATCAGGTAAAGATCGGGCGGGCCGCAAAATGAATGTACCAGCGGAGAATTATACTATTACAAATTGTACCATGCTGGCAGGACACGGTGGCGTGGTCATCGGTAGTGAAATGTCGGGGGGCGTTAAGAAAATAGCGATTTCCAACTGCATATTCGACGGTACCGATCGGGGTATTCGGATTAAAACGGCACGGGGCAGGGGAGGAGTTGTTGAGGATATTCGGGTGGATAATGTTATTATGAAAAACATTCGGGAGCAGGCCATTGTACTCGATATGCAGTATGCTCAAACGCAACCCGAACCCGTTTCAGAGCGAACGCCCGCTTTCAAAAATATTCATTTCAGCCACATTACTGCTGAAACGAATCAGGCTGGTTTTCTAAACGGTCTAGACGAAATGCCCATCGAAAATATCAGTTTCAGTGGCTTAGAATTCCAGGCAAAAACAGGATTTGTGATGAGCCAGGCTAAGCATATTGCCTTTCATAACGTCACAGTCAATACCGAGAGTGGGCCATCGATTAAAGCCAGTAATGTGCATGACCTGGAAATCGACGGAGTGACCTCACGAACACCCCATATCAATACGCCTGTGATGGAGCTGATCAACGTGGAAGATGCCTTTATTCATAATTGTTTCCCTAAAGTTGGTACCGATGTACTTTTGAAACTGAATGGTCAGCAAACCCAGAACATTACGGTGAGCGGAAACAACTTCCGGCATGTCAAAACGCCCGTTTTGACGGATGGGAAACTGGAAAGTTTGACGATTGATTTCCCATAGTTCGGATTGATTTATTTGTACCCACGGTCTTCAGGCCGTGTTAGTTTCGAAATAAACACGGCCTGAAGACCGTGGGTACACCCCATCAATTAAACGGTAGCATTCTCAACCTCAAAACCTGTTGAAATCGTCACGCCTTTCCAGGTTTCCAGATCAGTTTTAACGTCGTTGATCTTCGCGTATGCCATGTCATACGCATCCTGACCCAGAAATAAATGAAGGGGTGGATTTGGCTCATTCGCTACTTTAATCAGAGCTGCTACGGCTTTTTCGGGATCGCCGGGTTGATTGCCGTTGATCTGCGTTTGGTGCGCCTGCTGGCTTGCTCGTACGGCTTCATACGCGTCAATCTGACGGCTGGGGACACCCAGTGAATTTGCGGTAAGAAAGTCGGTTCGGAAATAGCCGGGTGAAACAATCGTCACGTTTATGCCAAAGGCTTTGGCCTCAGCAGCCAGCGATTCCGAAAAGCCTTCTACGGCAAACTTGGTGGCACAATAGATGCCAAAGCCGGGGAAGTTACCCGTGAAGCCACCAATCGACGAGATGTTGAAAATATGGCCTGATTGCTGTTCCCGCAAATGCGGCATCACGGCACGAATGACATTCAATGAACCGAATACATTGACATCAAAATTCTCACGCGCTTCCTGGTCGGTTAGTTCTTCAATGCTGCCCAGCAAACCGTAACCTGCGTTATTGACGACTACATCGATGCGACCAAAATGCTCAACCGTAGCTTTAATAGCCTGTTCAACACTGGCTTCGGTTTTCAGATCGACTGCCAATGGTAAAAAGCTATCGCTTTCTGTGCCGACAGCCTGACGCAGGTCATTGATGTTTCGGGATGTGGCAGCTACGTTAAACCCCTGATCCAGTAACTGCTTTACTAATGAAAGTCCCAGGCCTTTTGATGCACCTGTTACAAACCACACTTTTTTTGTCTGTTGTGATTGAGTACTCATGATTATACTTGGTTTTTAGTGTAATGGATTAGAAATCAGTTGATTTTGTTAGTTCTTCCTGGCTTGTAAATGCTTTGCCAAGCAGGTCGATTTTGTTTAGTGCCCGCTGATAGGCGTCGCTGCCTAGGAGTAAATACAGAGGAGGATTTGATTCATTGGCGATCTGAATCATAGCGGCTGCGGCTTTAGCAGGATCACCGGCCTGTACGCCATCCATGTTCAGGTATTTGGCATGCGAAGCCCTGACCTGCTCATAGGCGTCGATGGGATGCTTTGCCAGTAGCAATGATTCAGCAGACAGGAAACTTGTTCGGAAGGCACCCGGTGCCACCACCGTAACGTTGATGCCGAACGATTTAACGTCATCGGCCAGCACTTCGGAGAGGCCCATTACAGCATACTTTGTGGCCGCGTAAATAGCCCAGCCCGTATTGGCTGTTATACCGGCAATGGACGAAATATTGATGATGTGCCCCGACTGCTGGGCGCGTAGGAAAGGCAGTACGTGGCGGATTATGTTTAACGTACCGAATACGTTAATGTCGAAACTATCGCGAGTTTCCTGATCGGTTAGTTCTTCAATGCTGCCACCAATGCCATAGCCTGCATTATTAACGACAACGTCGATTCGCTTAAACGTGTCGTGAGTTTTCTGAACAGCCTGCGCTACGCTCTGCTCATTGGCGAGGTCAACTTGTAGGGGTAGAAACTGAGCATGCTCCTCACCAACGGCTTTACGTAGTTCATCGGCGTTGCGGGAAGTGCCTGCTACTGAGTGTCCTTCTGCCAGTAATTGGCTAACCAGACTGAGCCCTAATCCTTTTGATGCACCCGTAACAAACCATACTTTCTTAGTATCCATAATTTTGCTCGTTTAACGGGAGCAAAAGTAGGGGAGCTAACTGGGCAGAGCATTGCGACATCCAAACCAATACTTACCAAATTCAAACATTTCGGAAAGCAGATGGCGTTAGCTGGGTTTGTTTCTTGAAAAAGTAGTTGAAATGAGCCGGTTCGTCGAACCCAAGGCTGTAACTGATTTCGGATATATTCCAGTCTGTATGCTTCAATAAAGCTTTGGCTTCGCTGGCCACTCGTTCGGCAATATAGTCGGTGGTTGTTTTGCCTGTCGTTTCCCGAATGGACCGATTCAGATGGTTGACGTGTACGGATAACTGCTGGGCAAAATCACTGGCGGAACGTAGCTTGAACCGTTGTGAAGGCGATTCAATGGGAAACTGCCGTTCGAGTAATTCAGCAAAAACGGCGGTGATTCGGGATTTGGCATCCTGATGCTGATATAACGTTTCGGAAGGCTGGCTCTTTAAGGCGTAATGAATTACCTCCATTACATAATTGCGCAGTAAATCATATTTATATTGATAATCAGAGTTTATCTCATCAATCATTTTTAAGAATAAGGCGCTAATATGCTCATCCTGAGTAGAGTTTAGAATGTAAGCTGGTTTGCTCCCCGCCATGAACATGGGTAATTCACTCAGACTTCCCCTGATTTTTTCGGTAAAAAACGCTTCGGTGAATATGCAGAAGAAGCCAGTCTTGTCGTCTGATAAAGACTCCCAGGTATAGGGCACGTTCGGGTTGAAAAACATGAGCGTCGTGCCGTTGATCTGAATACTTTTATCGGCATAGTGGTACACGTTTTCTCCCCGGATCAGACTGATTTTATAAAAGTCCCGGCGACTGTACTGCACGCCAGGGGCTCCCAATCCCAGGCAATCTTCCAGACGAAATACATTGAAGTGGCCAATATCCTGTTGCAGATTTTCGGGTAACCAGTTAAACTTCTTCTTATAAAACTCTTCGAGTGTCTCCGCTTTTTCCATGCGGTAAAATTATAAAATTCAAATCATTTATTACCGCAGATCTATAAAGGCTTTTAAAGATCAATGGCCTTGAACATAGGAGCTACCTGCGTTCAAGGCCATTGATGTATTCGTTCGCTGATGTGATCTTCTAAACAGATTGAATGCTTCCCTTTATTCGAAAGTCTGATTGATTCGCTTCAGTAATAGCAGCAGTTTCTTTTAGCTTCTTGTGATAGAAAATATACGAGCCAAACCCCAGCGCCACAAAGATAAAGATAGGCGCCCACTGGCCGAAAGCTTTACCGCTATTCGCGACGGAATACGTAGCACCCAGCAGGTCGAAAATAAGACCGGCATAGGCCCACTCTTTAAGGCGCGGAAAGCCCGGTACCAGTATAGCCACCGCACCCAATAGCTTGGCCCAGCCCAGAAAGGGGATGATGTAGATTGGATACCCCATCTCTTTAAACCCCTGTACAGATATTGGATTGACCATGATATTGGGAATAGCTGAACCCGTCATAACAAATGCGAATAAACCCGTTAATATCCAGTACGTGATTTTTGTCTTTTTCATGGCTGCAGGAGTTAAGTTTTTAGAATCGGTCTGTGTCATGTGTAGTTGTTGTTTGGCTGACTGACAATACAAATTTACCTCTCTAAAACGACTTCGATAGGGGCTATAAACGGCAATTTTGGGGTGAATTGCGACATTCTTTTCTACCCATTTTTAGCCTGAAATTTGCTACTGGATTTAGCCTGAATCGCTGGGAATTTCCAAAAAAAACAAGGCCTTGATCAACGATCAAGGCCTTATTTCATGAAGCACAATACAGGCTGCTTATCGCTACCCGTGTGGACTTATCCTTTTACACTGGAAACGACGTCCTCGGCCATTGCGATTGTCTTGTCCCACTGCTCACTAATGCCATCGGTCAATTCTCTGGCTTGCTTATCGAGGGCTTTAACAATCTTTTTACGGGTTTTCTTCCCTGAGTTAGGAGCCGTCAGATAGCCAATAAGTAATCCAGCAGCGACACCAGTCAGGATGCCTTTCAAGTAATTTTTCATAGCTAATTAAACTAGTGGTGAATGTGATTACTGGCTGGTTTATACAAAATCATGCCAGCCATGAAAAAAAGAACGAAAAGCAGTTTAAACGCAGGAAAAGCACTATTCTTGCTGACAGTTCATTCATCAGATAACCCTGTATGAGGTATTTAGTACCCAAAAATGGGGATTTCTCTGGAAGACTAAAAGTAGATTCAAACAGTTAGCCTGAAATTAATGTTTTTAAAACAATTCCTCAGTTTATACACTGTTTGGGTGTATGCCTTTTGCTACCATATCGTTAGCGTTGGTCACCCAACCGTAATTACGTCACGTTGATACCTTGTTACCTACCCTAGATTTCCAGCAGGCTAAAGCCAATCATCTCCTGTTTAAAAGTCGGCTCCGGGCAATACTATACGGAGAAGGGGATGCCTCCGATACGCGCGTCTTGTCTCAATATGCCTGTGCAGTAGGCAAGTGGCTCTATACGCATGCCCTGATTCACTACGAATCCATTCCCGAAGTTTATAAACTGGAAGAAGTCCATGGCCAACTTCACCGGCTTGCACGAGAACTGGTTAATCTCTATCAGCAGGGAAACGTAACTGAAGCCCGTCTGGGCCTTTCGGAGATGGAACAACGTGCCGATCAGGTAGTTGACTTGCTCCAGATTGTAGAAGCGAAAGTAAAAGCCATCGACTCATCGCCTGATATGGCTGTCAAGCCCGATGAGCCCACCGATGGCAATCAGGCATTACAAGCGTTGTTAGCTCAAAATGAGCTACTGAATAGCCAGATCAGGCAGCAAGCTGATCAGAGTCTGTACAACTTTTTTATGCAGGCTCCTGCTTCGTTCTGTATCCTGCGAGGGCCAGATCATGTGTATGAGTTGGCCAATCCCGAGTATCAACAGCTGATCGGGGGGAGGAATCCGCTGGGACAGCCTATCCGGCAGGCATTACCAGAGCTGGAAGGGCAAGGATTTTATGAGCTGCTGGATACTGTTTATACTACCCAGAGGCCCTTTGCGGGCAAAAACGTTCAGCTTACTCTGCTCAACGTTTCGGGGCAGTCGCGAGTTGCTTATGTTGATTTTATTTACCAGCCAACCATTGATAGTCAGGGGAAAACGGATGGTATTCTCGTTTTTGCTTATGAGGTTACCGAGCAGGTACTAGCCCGACAAACGATTGAAAAAAGTGAATATCGGTTCCGAAGTCTGGTCGAAGAAGCGCCAGTAGCCACCTGCCTGCTTACCGGGCGGGAGTTACGCATTGAAGTGGCCAATCAGTCTATTCTGGCTATTTGGGGAAAGGGTCGCGAGGTAATTGGAAAGCCGTTGGCGATGGCCGTACCAGAATTAGAAGGCCAGCCATTTTTACACATATTAGACGATGTTTTTACGACTGCAAAAGCCTACTCGGCTTCGAATGCGCTGGTCACGCATAAAATAGATGGCGTATTAAAAGACGTTTATGTCGACTTCGACTATAAACCGCTTTTGGGTACAGACGGCCTGGTTGCCAGCATTCTTGTTACCGCTACTAATGTTACCGATAAAGTAATCGCTAGCCGAAAACTGGAAGAGAGTGAGGTCCGCTTTCGCACTATTGTTGAGCAGGCACCCGTTGCCATCGCCTTGCTAAGTGGAAAAGATATGATTGTCGAAACCGCCAATGAAGCCGTACTGGCTTCCTGGGGGAAGGATGCGACTATTCTTGGCAAACCTATTCGGCAGGCATTGCCAGAATTGGAAGGCCAGCCTTTTCTTGCGCTGCTTAGCCAGGTTTATAGCACCGGAGAACTTTATTCCGCCTATGCAGCCCCCGCCAGGCTCATGATCAATGGAAAACTGGAAGACGTTTATTATGACTTTATTTATACACCGATCCGAAATGTAGAAGGTATAGTTACGGGCGTAATGGTTCTGGCTACCGTTGTCACTGAGCAGGTGCTGGCCAGACAGAAAGTTGAGCGGGCCGAGGCATCGCTACGGGGCGCCGTCGAACTGGCCGAACTGGGTACCTGGCAAATTGACCTGACTACGGGCATTCTGGACTATTCTGAACGATTGAGAGCATGGTGCGGTATCGGGCCAGATGAGATCATTACAATTGAGCGGGCCTATCGCCCGATCAGGGAAGAAGATCGACCATTGGTTAAGGCCTCCATGACCCATGCCATGACACCTGGCACCAACGGTATTTACGATGTGGAATATACTCTGGATGCCACTCAGGCCGGACGAGAACGGATTATCCATGCACAAGGGAAAGCCTTTTTCGACGAAGAGGGCAAAGCTTATACCATTAGCGGTACAGCGCAGGATGTTACCGAACAGCGAAGTATTCAACTAGCCCTGGAACATCGTGTGCAGGAACGCACCGAAGAACTGGCGGCTACTAATGAAGAACTGGCGGCCATCAATGAAGAGCTTACGGCAGCCAGTGAAGAAATCGTGAAAGCGAATAAGGGGCTTGAAGAAGCCAATCTACACCTAACCCGCTCCAATCAGAATTTACAGCAGTTTGCCTACATTGCTTCCCATGATTTGCAGGAGCCGCTACGTAAGATTCAGCAGTTTGGCGATTTACTCAGGAATCGCTATGAGACGTCTTTTGGTGAGGGACTGGTTTATCTGGAGCGGATGCAGTCGGCGGCTAGTCGGATGTCGCTCCTGATAAAAGATCTGCTGTCCTTCTCGCGCATTTCAACCCGCCAGGTGGTAACTGCTTCTGTATCACTTAGTCAGGTCGTTGATGAGGCACTGGATAATTTATCGGTAGCTATTGGTGAGACAAACGCTCATATTGAGGTAGATGCTTTACCCACTGTGCAGGGTGATGCCTCCCAATTAGGTCAACTCTTTCTGAACCTGCTGTCTAATGCGATTAAGTTTAGTCGTAAAAGCCAGTCAGGTGAGTCGACTGTACCTCATATTACTGTACGAGCCACTGCCTTACGAGCTGAGGACTTGCCTGTTTCTGTAAAACCTGCCCGCCAGACTATGGCTTATCTACGGATTGACGTGGCTGATAATGGAATTGGGTTTGACGAGAAATATAGAGATCGCATTTTTCAGGTTTTTCAGCGACTCCATGGTAAGAACGAGTTTGCCGGAACAGGGGTTGGTCTGGCGATCTGTGAAAAGGTAGTTGTCAATCATGGTGGAGCGATTACCGCAACGAGCAAACCAGGATCGGGAGCAACCTTTAGCGTGTATCTGCCTCTGTAGAAAGGCTCGACATTGGATTACTACTATCCATTTGGTTAGCTTGGTTGATATTCCCCGTAAAATCCCATTTGCGGGGAATTATGACCACAGTTAGTACTGAGTTTTTTGCCGGGCTGACGACTAAATCCACCTTATCAGCAGGGTTATCCCCTTTCGACTGCTTTGCCGTATACTGGCACGGTTTTATGACCCTCTCAAGTAATAAGCTCTATGCACATACGTACTTGAGAGCTTATAAATTCCAAGTTTATTCCTACTCTACCTGTCTGCCTACATGAACGCTACTTATCCTACTGAAGAACTACTGGTGTGTGCGCTTCAGAACCACCGGTCTGCCGATTTTTCCCTGCTCTATGACTCCTATTCGCCAGCCCTCTACGGTGTGCTTCTCCGGCTGGTCAAAGATCCCGATAGGGCCGAAGATTTACTGCAGGATGCTTTTATTAAAATCTGGTCAAATAGTCAGAACTACAACCCTAAGCAAGGTCGCTTGTTCACCTGGTTATTGACCATTACCCGGAATCTGGCTATGGATGAGCTAAGGGCTCGGAAAGTTCGGGCAACGGCTGCTACGTATATCTATGCGCATGAAGTTGACTCAACGAGCCCAAGGTTTGCCGAAGGCATGCTTCATCAGTCACTATTGAGCCAATTAGCGCCTAAGTATCAGACTGTTGTCGAACTGATGTATTATCGAGATTACACCAGTCAGGAGGCTGCCGATATATTAAAATTACCGCTGGGTACCGTTAAAACCCGTATGAGAGCAGCGCTGCAACAACTCAAACAGTTTTTCGATCAGGATATTCAGCATTATCATGCCCAATATGGAGCATAGTGCCTCTGTACCTAATTATGTAAATACTTAATCTGTCGTAAAATTAAAGTTATGGTATATCTATTTTTATAAACGTATACTGTAGGTCGTAAGTTTGTGGAATAGCTATATAAGGGGGCGTGACAATCGAGGTTACGTATACGGCTAAAAACAACCCGAATTTGTCCGAAGAAGGAAGATAGAACGAACGCCTTTGTTCCTTTGCAGAGTAATGCCAAGGCATTTTTTAGTATAACTACCAAAAAATACTCCTGATGGAAAGACGTACCTTCGTAAAAGTATCCCTTCTTACAAGTACTGTTACTAGTTTTATCGACCCCTTGAGTGAGGCTACAGCCGCTTCAGATACTCAGCAAAATGCAAATCCTGAGTTTTATGAATTGCGGATTTATAGCTTGAAAAATGCCCGGCAGCGGAAAGCAGTTGAGACTTATTTTCAAAATGCGCTCATTCCGGCTCTTAATCGGTTAGGGAGTAAAAACATTGGTGTATTCACCGAATACCTCCCACAGGGATTTACAAAACTGGTTGCCGTAATACCGTTTAACTCGCTCGACGATTATTTTAATACATCCGATAAATTGGCCAGTGATGCGGCTTATCAGCAAGCTGGAGCCGATTATTTAACCGCCGAAGCGACGGCACCGTCTTATGAACGTATTGACAGTTCGTTACTGAAGGCGTTTGCGCTCATGCCTAAGCTGGAAGCACCTGAGAAAAAGCCACGCATCTTTGAGCTTCGACGCTACGAAAGCCATAATGAACTGGCCGGGAAAAAGAAGATTGAGATGTTTAATCAGGGCGGAGAAATTGCCATTTTCAAACGGGTAGGGTTGACACCTGTGTTTTTCGGCGAAACACTTATTGGTCCCATGCGCCCCAATCTGACTTACATGCTGACCTTCGACAACATGGAAGAACATGATCAGAACTGGAAAGCATTTAGTAGTGATCCGGAGTGGAAAAAGATTAGCTCTGTACCCGAATTTACCGATGCCCGAATCGTTTCGAATATCACGCGCATGTTCCTGATTCCGACTGCTTTCTCGCAGATATAGAAGTTAATTTATTTGGCCGTCGTATCCTTGGTCTGTGTCCTCACAGACCAAGGATACGACGGCATTGTCTGTTTACATTTATTTACCACTCGTACCGCTTGCGGTGAGTTCTTTAACGGCAACACCCTTACTGGCGAATTCCATATAATCGGTGGTAAGGCGGCAGAGTGATTTCATGCCCAGGACAAAACCACCTTCGTCAATGTGAAAATCGGGCGTGTGGTGTGGAGCTGCATCCTCTACCTTTGTTCCCTTCTTCATGCCGCCCAGAAAGAAAAAGAAGCCCGGTACTTTTTCCTGATAAAAGGAGAAGTCTTCCGCTCCCGTCGAAGCTGGTGTAATTTTGAGATTGTTTTTACCCGCTACAGCTTCGAGTGTCGGCACCATTTGATCCGTTAACTTAGGATCATTGTAGGTAACAGGGCAGCCAACATTAATGGTTACATCGGCTTTAGCACCTGCGCTTTCAGCAATATTCGTCGCGATTTCGCTGATACGTCGGTGAACCAGTTGCTGCGCTTCAGGGCTGAATGTGCGAATGGTACCAATCATACTCGCTTCTTCGGGAATGATGTTCTGCCGAATGCCGCTATGCAAGGCACCTACAGTTACCACGGCCGCATTGTCGGTGAGGGTAACGTTACGGCTAACAATCGTTTGTAAACCCATCACAACCTGTGCCGATGTGACAATTGGGTCAACACCCGACCAGGGAGCAGCCCCGTGGGTTTGTTTGCCTTTAATTTTAATGGCATAGGTATCTACGGCGGCCATCGTTGCACCTGGCCGGTATTTCAGCGTGCCAACTTCAGTTTGGGAGTTAATATGTAGACCGAAAATGGCGTCTACCTTCGGATTTTCCAGAACGCCTTCCTTAATCATCAGTTTCGCACCGCCTTCTTCGCCTGCTGGCGCACCTTCTTCGGCAGGTTGGAAAATGAACTTCACCGTCCCCCGCAGGTCATTTTTAACCGATGCCATCACTTCGGCCACGCCCATCAGGATGGCTACGTGCGTATCGTGTCCGCAGGCATGCATGGTACCCGTTTGCTGACCATTGTATTCAGTTCGGACTTCCGATTTGAAGGCTAGTTCTCCTCGTTCGGTTACGGGAAGGCCATCCATATCGGCCCGTAAGGCGACGACAGGGCCGGGTTTCCCGCCTTTAAGCAGAGCGACAACGCCCGTTTTACCCACGCCCGTTTTGACCTCCATACCAAGCGCCTGTAAGTGAGATGCGACTTTTGCCGCCGTCTGGAACTCCCGGTTTCCCAGTTCAGGATGCTGGTGAAAATCCCGACGCCAGGTAACCACCTTTTTTTCGAGACCTTCGGCCGCTTTGTCCATACGGGCGTTTAACGTACCGACCTGTGCCGAGGCCGAATAAACGACCACACCGCTCAGGGCTAACGCAGCGATAATGGATGGAGATTTTTTCATTAACTTAGTCAATTTGGTTGTAAAAGCAATTTTAATGCAATTTACATTTAAGTCGATATATAATTTTGACTTTTAATTAAAATTGACGGTTATAGATTAATAATTATATATAATACAGAATAAATAACTTTCTGGAGATTGTAAGTTTTTTTGCCGTGCAGTGGACCGCTATTTGAAGAAAAGAGCCCTTCTAAATCGCCAGGTGTGGCTAGGCGCGTAATAACTTGATTGATTGACTACTCCGGCTGCATTCTCGCAGATTTACCAGATATTCGTCAGGAAATTATACACTGTCTCAAGAACCAATTACTGTTCGATGAAACGAATTTACGGAGCCTCGATCCTTCTCATGCTGATTGCCTTATTAGCCCAGGCGCATGAGTTTTGGCTACAGCCTGGCACTTTCTTTGCAGAGTCCGGACAGACTATACCGATTGAGGTTCTGGTTGGAGAGAATTTCAATGGCGAGCGATCGGAAGCAAAGAAGAATCGTATCGTGCAGTACGTTCATTGGGTTGGGGGAGTCAAACAGGATCTGGCTCCAAAGCTGACCGAAGGCCATTATGGAGTTGTGCCGCTCAAGCTAACTAAGCCGGGCATGCATCTGGTGGCTTTTGCCAATACGAATAAATACCTGGAAATGAGGGCAGACAGCTTCCTGTTGTACCTACGGGAGGATGGGTTGGATAACGTAATTCAACTGCGCCAGGATCAACATGAAACGCAACGTCGTAGCCGGGAATTCTACCGCCGATGCGTCAAAACAATGATTCAGGCAGGCCCGGTAAATCCCGCCGACCGGACGTTTTCTTTGGATACAGGAATGCCCTTGGAGATTATTCCGATACAAAATCCATACAGCCTAAAGCCGGGCGGCCTAGCTGAATTTCGGATTGTATTCAATCATAAACCGTTGGCTAATGCGCTGGTTCGCTACTGGACTCGCCCCGAGCTTATAGGGAAAGAAATCCCGGATATCAGGCCAAAAGGATTAACGGAAGAACAACAACGTTCCGACGCGCAAGGGCGTGTTCGTTTTCAACTCAGATCCGGTCAAAATATGATCAGTCTGGTGCAAATGACCCCAACCACCGATACCAAAGAAGCCGACTGGCAAAGCTATTGGGGTAGCCTGACATTTGGCTGTCGATAGAGTAGCGCCGACCGGGACGGTCGGCGCTACAGCGTTTTCAAGATCCCATTCAGCTTATACGTTTTTCCTTTTTCGGTTGTCAACTGCACCTGCTTGTCTCCATAACGAAGAATGCAGGGTTGCCCGGCTTTGGACGTAATGTCAACCTCGCTCAACTGGCCGTTCTGCCAGCGGATGTTCAATAGAAAACCACCTTGTGCGCAAATGCCGTTGATGTAGCCCGTTGGTAAGGCGGAGGGAAGGGCGGGGAGAATATCGATGGTTTTGCCCTGACTTTGCAACAACATTTCAGCAATGCCACTAGAGCCGCCAAAATTACCGTCAATCTGAAATGGCGGGTGCGCATCGAAGAGATTAGGGTAGGAACCGCCACCCGTAGTACCTTCTGGCGAAATAGCGGGTCGGAAGAGCAGTTTGAGCATGTTGTAGGCATGATTTCCATCTCGGAATCGTGCCCAGAAATTGATTTTCCAAGCCAGACTCCAACCCGTTCCTTCATCTCCGCGCTCCAAGAGCGACTGTCGGGCGGCTTTCATCAGATCAGGGGTTTCATCCCACGTGATGTCGGTGCCGGGGTGAACACCCCAGAGGTGCGATACGTGTCGATGCGTGTCTTTTGGGTCGTCAACGTCCTGCAACCATTCCTGAAGTTGACCATGTTTACCAATCTGGTTAGGCGCGATCTGGCGATACATGGTTTGGAGCGTGTCGCGGAAAGCGGCATCTACACCAAGGATTTCACTGGCTGCTATGCAATTTTTGAATAGATCCCGAATAATCTGGTGATCCATGGTTGGCCCAGCTACTAACCCGCCATGTTCAGGTGAATTGGAAGGCGTACTAATGAGCCAGCCGGTTTTAGGGTCTTTGACCAGAAAGTCCACGAAGAAAAGGGCGGCCTCTTTCATGGCCGGATAGCCTCGTTTTTGTAGAAAAGTCCGGTCTTGTGTATAGCGATAATGCTCCCAAAGATGATGTGAAACCCAGGCACCTCCACTCACCCAAATGCCATGATTCGACGCGTTGATAGGTGCCGTACCCCGCCAGAGATCAGTGTTGTGATGCAGTACCCAGCCTCGGGCATTGTAATGCGCTTTGGCCGTTTTCTTACCTGCTTCAACCAACTCGTCGATGGCTGCAAACATTGGCTCGTGACAAGCCGATAAGTTCAGCATTTCGGTGGGCCAGTAATTCATCTCCAGATTAATATTGGTGGTGTATTTGCTACCCCAGGGAGGGGTGAGCAGATCATTCCAGATCCCCTGTAAATTAGCAGCTTGTGTGTGTGGCCGCGAACTCGAAATCAATAAATACCGGCCATACTGGAGGTATAATGCCGCTAAGGATGGATCGTACGATTTCTCGAATTTTTGCAGTCGTTCATCAGTCGGGAGACCCTCGTTAGGCGAGGCACCCAAATCAAGTGTCAGCGTATTGAAGTACGACTGATAGTCTCGTATATGGGCCGCTTTAACGGCGTCGAAGCGTTTGGTACGTAGTGTCTGGATTGGTTGCTGGCTCCTTGTGGCTGGATTTCCGGAAACGTCTTTATAGTTTTTGAAATTAGTGCCCGCCGTTAAATACAAGGTTGCCTCGTCTGCTTCCGACACGATGAGTTTCCCATCCGATACGGTTATCTTACCTTTCTTTGCTTGGATGTGCAATAGACTTTCACCTTTTAATGCGCCATTCTTGACTTGAACCAATAACGCAATCGTCTGATTATCAATTTGCCTGACAGAGCTTCCTTGGTGCAGACTAGTCAACGTTGTCTCGAAGCTAATTTGACTTGGGCGACTGGCAGTCAGGTGAATCGCTATGGTCTGATCAGGTGCGCTGGCCAGGTACTCACGAGTAAAACGTACACCGTCAGCAAAGTAGGTCACCCGCGAGATGGCTTTGGTTAGATCCAGTTCGAACCGATAGTTCATCGCTTGACCCTGGTTCTTAAATCGCATCCAAAGATCACCGAAAGGTTGGTAATCAGCCTGATAGCGGGGAGCCGGTGGTGGGTTCTCGTCCTGAATCCAGTACTTAAATGGTTGGCTCAACGGAATACCATCGGTTGGCTGCTGGCCTACAGGATAGACGACAAACGTAGGCTGGTTAGTTTTGACACCAATAAAACCCCCTTTATCGAACAGGTTGATGACCTGAATGGCCAGTTGGTTTTTGCCGACATGTACTTTCGACGCGGGAATTTGATAGCGTCGGTTTTTGGCGATGCCTTCTGCCGAGCCAATGAGTTCACCGTTCAGGTAGGTAAAATCCTGATCGCGAATGCGTCCCATATCCAGAACGACGTCTTGTCCAGCCCAAGCTTGCGGCAAGTCAAATGACGTGCGGAACCAGACTGCACCGTCTAATCCTTCCAACCCCGCCTGACGTGGCCCGGCTTTTTCCCAACCATCGACAGTTGGAACGTCCATCGTTTTCCAGGAGTGATCATCGAACGTAGATGCAATTGGATTCAATTTCGCGGTACTTAACTCGCGAACGCTGGCAAACCAGGCGGTTTTCTTCTGCTCGTAATCGCCCTCGTTACTCTGGCGGCTCATGAATTTGTCCTGAGCTAATTTCTCTGCTTCCGCCTGCTTCCCTTCTGCTAGTAATTGCCGAATCTGGGGCAAATAGTGGGCCGCCCCTTCGCGCTGGTAATCACGCGGACCGCCTGTCCAGAGGGTTTCTTCATTGAATTGAATTTGGTCTTCCACGATCCCCCCATACACCATACCCCCCAATCGCCCATTACCAATCGGCAGCGCTTCTACCCACTTGTTGGCCGGTTGTTTGTACCACAGAATTAGCGACGGTGGGACAGGTGTTTGTGCCTGAGTGGTTAAGGAAATGGCGATGAAGAGAAGTAATAAGGAGAGTTTATGGAAATAGGTTTTCATATAGCGCTAAGTTGAAATTATTTATCTGATATCGGGTTTGAGAACTCGACATCACGGGATTTAGTGAAAACTAAGATACAATCCCAACATTCTGATAATCAGAGCTATCCAGGCGATCCAGACACGCTGCGTGGGCTTGGCAATGAGATTCGTTTCAGACGTAACAGGGGTATAAATAGACGGATTTTTATCGAGTAATGAAATCAAAATAGCCAGAGTCAATAACACCGCAAAAATGGTAAAGGACAGCAACAGATAGTGCGGCCAAAATGGATAGTTATCGGAAGGAAGCACCCATAAATATAGTACACCTACACCCAGGCTAAACGCTGAACCGGCTGAGAGTATGGTGTTCACCGCACTTCGGGTAGTACGTTTCCAGAAGACAGTCAACAGAAAGACGACCGACAATGGTGGAGCAATGAACCCCAGCACCGACTGAAATACATCGAACAGATTTAACCCTTTGATACTATCAATGGCCAACGCCATCAGAATGGCAAACAGGCAACCGACAACCACTGTCATCCGCCCAACTTTAATCAGTTGCTGATTGCTGGCATTCCGGTTGATTTGCCGTGCATACACATCCATCGTGAACACCGTACTGAGTGAGTTTAACGACGAGCCGATGGTACCTACCAGCACCGCAATCAGGACAACAATCACGAGCCCATTCATACCCGGAGGAAACAAATTGGTTACCATTGTCATGTAGGCTTCGGCAGGGTCGTTGAGATTGGGAAACAGAATAAAACAGAGAATACCGGGTAGAATGAACAGCGGCAGCGACAGGATTTTGAGCCAGCCGATGAAGTTGACGCCCAACTGCCCCTGTTCTAGATTTCGGGCTCCGAGGACAGATTGTACCATCGCCTGATCGGTACAGAAAAAGGCGATAGCTGCGACTGGATACCCTAACAAAATAGCAGGCCAGGGATATTTGGTATCGCTGACAGGATGAATCAGGCTCCAATATTCCGTAGGTGCTTTCTGAAAAACAGCTTCTAGTCCACCCACTTTGTTGATGCCTAGAATGGTGAGGGTCAACGACACGCCAATGAGCAACAGCATCTGGAAAACGTTTACGCGGGCAATCGCTTTCAGTCCGCCGGTATACGCAAACAGACCCGCAAACAACACCAGCACAATAACCGACTGCCACATGGGAATGCCCAAAATTTGTCGAACCAGAAACCCGCCCGCAAACAGGCCCAGTGATAACCACGAAATCAGGATTTTGATGAGGGCGTACCAGGCCAGAATGGTTTGCGTCGATTCGCCGTAACGCTGCCCCATAAATTCGGGCATGGTTGATACGTTGGCAGCCAGGTATTTAGGCGCAAAAACGATAGCCAATAGAAACAGGAATACAAACGCGTACCAGTCGAAGTTAATTGCCACGATACCCGTGCTATACCCAATGCTGGCAAAGGCTAACAGCATGGACGGTCCCACATTGGTGCCCCACATATTGAACCCAATACTCGACCAGCCCAGCGATTTATTGGCCAGAAACAACGTCTCGTCCCTTTTTTTTGATGAACTGGCTTTATAGCCAATCACCGCCAGAATAATCAGGTAAGCCAGAACGATAAAATAATCTAAGGCAGTTAAGCGGTCGGTGATGTTGTTCATAGGTTAGGCGCTAGAATAGAACGCTGATTTTTATGATCCTTATGATTTACCCGGATCATTTTTAATCATAATCATCATAAAAATCAGTGTTCTAGTAGTACAATCCATGCTCCTTCAATACATCCTGTACCTTCACGGGCTGGCCGGTTTGGAGGGATTTGTCCATCGACTGAAGTAGTGCCACGGTGCCAATACCTTCGTTGATATCAGGGTAGGCCGTCTGTCCGGATTCGAGACAGGTGGCGAAATAATCGAGGTAGTTTTGGTACTCTCCGGCATGGTGGCTTTTGCCTTCAAATCGGAAATAGTGCTTCAATTTGTGCTCCCAGGTTTGGATGATTTCGTCGCCGGTATTCGTCGTGATGGCGTAGCGCAAATCCATGTAGTCGGCCTGACTACAGCCTTCTGTGCCGCGCAGAATACAACTCATTTCAGAGTCGCGGGTGTTGGGTTGAACGGGACCTGTATAGGCACCACTCACACGGGCAATACGTCCGTCGGTCGCTTTGAAAATGAAGTGCATGGTGTCTACATTTTTCAGTCCGCCTTTACGTCCGTTGGTACTGAGCATGCCGTACCCCATCACTTCCTCGATATTGGGTAAGTACCAGCGAATGAAATCGACCGGGTGACTGAGTCCACCGTATAACCATTTGAACGCATTTTCCAGCGACCAGCCTTTGTCTAGAAACCAGCGATGATCGGCGTGGTAGTAGCCTTCGATGGTGATCAATTCGCCGATCAAGCCCGCGTCAAAATCAGCGCGTTGCTTTTTCATCGGTTCAAAAAAACGGGAACTCTGCCCAACGAACACCTTTTTGCCAGTTTGCTCGCTAATGTCAATGAGTTCTTTCGCCTTCGACAAATCATCGATGAAGGGCTTGGTACACACAACATGTTTGCCATGCAACATAGCTTGTTTGGTGTGCTCGGCATGAAATTTATCAGGCGTATAAATCGCGATAACGTCGATGACGGGATCGTCGAGCAAGTCCTGATAGCTGGTTGTATAATTATAAAAATCGAACTCTTTCGCCCGTTGCTGGCACAGTTCGATCTTCTGATCGCAAATTTTGACTAACTCATAATTCGGGCTCGATAAAGCCGCCGACATGGTGCTGCGCCCTTCGCCTAATCCTAAAATGCCTAATTTTAACATAGTTTATTTTTAGATTTTCTATGTCTGTCATCTCGACGTAAGGAGAGATGACAGATAATTCATTAGTTAACTGATTGAAAGCCAATCCACACCTCACCTGGTTTTGCTTCGGGAATACCTTCCTGATACTTTTTCATTCGGGCGTTCCATTCATCGACACGCGGATTATTCTCAGTTGTTTTGGGGTTGAGTTTATCTAAGTTTTCGCCCTTTGGAATGCTAATGACCAGCATGAGTTGACGCCCGTTTCTGAATAGAAGCAACTGCTGAAAATTGGCATTGCAGAATCCTTTCGAGACTTCCGGCCATTTCGCAAATTGCGTAGCGTGATAGGCCAGATATTCGTTTTGGAGCGTTGGATCAGCTACCAGATTTGCGCTTAAGATCGTATGCGACCACTTGCCAGCGACTGATCCAGTAGGGCAATGGTTCCGGTTGAACTCGTAGAATAAATCGTAGTACGTCTTGACTTTCGCACCTGGGAAAGCCGCTTTCAATCGCTCACTCAGCACGAATGCGTCCTGCACTTTATCGAAAATGACGTAGTGGTTTTCCCATTGATAGAGTGCTTCAGGATTGACTTTGCTTCGAGTCAATACCTGTTTTAGTCGCTGTACGTCAATGGTTTGGCCGGCATTGGCAATCAATTCAATAATGACTGGATTTTCTTTGTTGATTCCCCAGTTGGCGTCGGGTCGGGCTTTATCATTTAGCAGATGCTGGTACGAAGGCTGAAGGCCCGCTTTCACTTTAATGCTATCGGCAACTTGTGGCCCATTATGATCCCAGACATTATTTGGACCGTTAGCGTTTTGCAGGAATTTCTCGGAGGGTGTCCAGTTGTCTTTGATCGTAAAATACGACGAACCTTCATCTGTGTATAAGTAAAACCAGTGCGCGGGAAGGTGCGCGTAGGGGGCTTTGTAAATACTATCGATGTAATTCTCCGCAATCGTCGAGCCCGGTTGCGCCGACAAAGTATAAATGGCGGCAGCGTCGTACATGTGCTTAGCGAAGTGGTGAATCTTGTTCGCCACCACCTTATTATTCCGCATGGCGTTTATAGTTCGCGTCCATCCCCAACCCATGCTGATGCCGCTGTACGATACGTCGCTGATTTCGTTATGCTCGATGGTGATGCCTTTAACATAACCCGCACCAATGCCCACGCAACCCCAATCTTCGTTGGTTACGTTGGTAATCAGGTTATTGCTGATCAGGAGGTTGCTACATACTTCCCGCTCATCGGTAGGATTATAAGGGAGGTGAATTTCCGTGGCTTCATCCGCAAAAACACCCGCCTGAATACCCGTACCGCCGATGTCCTTGAACAGATTCCCACGAATGGTATTGTCCTGAACGCCTTTATGATAATCCAGCCCGGTTGACGCCAGATGCTCAAAGCGACAGTTTTCGAAACCCGTATGCGTGGCAAACGAAACCTCCACAGCCGCCGTCGGACGACCGACCCACGCCTGATTTTCCAGCGACTTTTTATCAGGCGTCCCCGGAATTTTCAGCTTGTAGGCATCCAGCATATACAAACCTGCCTGATGCGGTACGTGCCCCTGCTGCGAAGGTCGAAGCCAGCCCGTGTGCTGAAACGATATGCCCTTGACAATCACGTTTGATATCGGATGATCGGCGGTTCCGGTAATACGTACCAATGTTTCGAGCGAGGGAACGATAACCTGAGCGGTTGCCAGATTTTCGTTTGGGCGTGGGACATAGTAGATTTTTTCGGCCTTAGTGTCCAGGAACCACTCGCCGGGTTGATTCAAAAACTGGATGGCGTTGGTCAGGTAAAAGGCCGAGTTGCCTGTTTCTTTCGAAATCCAGGGGGCAGGCCAAGGGTGCTCCGACTGAATGCGACTTTCGGGCTGATGGAACCATAATTTGGCGCTGTCGCCCTGAACCTCAATACGTTTGATGCGCAGATTGGCAATCGCCCACCATTGATGGATGAGCATTTCCAGTCCAGATGCTTTCGATAAATCGCCGAATTTGGGAGCGGGAATCCAGCAGGTTTGTTCCTGCTTATTCCACGATAAAATGCGGTTCATTAGCGGGTAGGATGTGTCTTTAGCGCGAGTCGCTTTCTTGCCATTTACCCACAGTTGCCGAAATTCCTGTAGTCGACCACCCATTTTCGGTGCATCGGCCACCCAGACTTTTCCAATCGCTTCTTTGGGTAATCCGGCAGTAGCTCCCTTAACTTTTTGCCATCCCGAAACTGCTAAACCGCCACTTAAAACCGGCTTCTCATTCAGTGCCGCTTCGATAATTGTTGGACTAGTCGGCGTGCCTGAATCTTCTGGCCTAATGAAAATGGGCTCGCTCAATGCATACAGGCCATTGCGCAGATAAATGTGAGCGCCATTGGTAACGCTCGGGTCGCCCAACCGACGCAATTCGCGAACCTTCCGAAGTGCTATCTGCAAACTAGCCACGGGCTTTTCTTTCGTCCCAGCATTCGCATCTGACCCATCCGGCGCAACCCACAGCTGGGCTTCCTGCGCGAAGAGAAGCGAAGGGAGGGAGGTTAGTATGATAGTTAAGAGTCGGTTCATAAGAATGTTTTCTAGTGATGTCGGGTTCTAAAACCCGACATCGTGCGGTTTCTCAAAACCGTCTTTCTCAACATCATATACGCGCGGTTTTGAGAAACCGCACAGTGTCAGGTTTTAGAACCTGACACCACTAGACCATTATTACCTCCCCGAAAAATCAAAGTACAAGACCATCTCTTTCGCGCGGGCGGGTTCTTTTTCGTAGTCGTAAAAGATGTGTTTCATGCCCATTGGGCCAGTGGTTTCGTTACGTTGGGTTTTGGTGCCGATGCTGCTGATGCCCTGCATGAATGAGATGTCGCCCGATGGAAAAATCGGCTCGTAGTTGTGCCATTGGTCGGTTTTCCAGGCGGGGGTGAATAGCCGAAAAAAGACATCTTCATTTTCGGTGGCTACGGTAAAGTGCTGCCCGGATGTTTCAAACCGACACCAGTACATATTGGCGTGATAGCCTTTGAATTCGGGATAAATAAAGGGCGCTTCGCCGGTTTCGGAATTGTTATAGGCTTTGTCCCAAACGCCTAATGACCCTCCTTTCTTGCGGTTTTTCCAGACGCGATATGGGCCTTTTCCCATCCATTTTACCGCTTTCATGTCGGCTTCGGGGAAAGAGAAATTCACCCCGTCCATCATTGTGAAGTAACCATCCGGGAAATACCGAACCCGCATCTTAACCCAACCTGATGGATAAATTGTCCACTGCAACGTATTGTAACTTGCTTTTCGGTCGAAGGTCGATTCGATGATGACGTTCTTGCCGTCGCTATGTTCCGTGAAATTTTTGAAGTTGTTTACTCCTTCCTGCAAAATGGGGCCGTTTGTAAAGGGCAGCTTTCCGGCACTGTTGGTGATCTGCTTCAATAAGCCGGTTCTTCTGCTAACTATCAGTTGAATACGGTTGGCCGAAACCGTGTACAGTGAATCGGTTTCGGTCATCGTTACGGCACCGGAACCGTCTTTTTTGACGAGCGAAGTGGCTATGTTGTTGGGCAACGAAATCGGGAAGCTCCACGTAAATAGCTCCCGTTTGTGTGGGTCGATTGCTGTGATGTAAAGGAAATCATAGCTCTGCCAACCATTAGGGAGATTCGCTTTTAACGTGCCTTTCTCGGACGGTTTGAGGTTTGGTGCCAGAATAGCAAATGTTGTAGAAGTTGGTTTAGTTACGTCGTAGGGGCCGCTTACTTTGACCAGTTTGCCGCTAAACGAGCACTGGCTGGTGTTCGTAAAGTAATAGCGGTTTTCAATTGGGAAAGTACCGTCGAACGTGGGTGTAATTTCCCGATGCTCAAGTTTGATAGGGGACCACACTTCCTTGACGGTAAAATAACTACCTTCTTTCTCCCGATACGGCCCAACAATCCCATCGGCTCCCCGGTTGCCATCGGTATCAAGTGGCCCTTTGCCCTCATTTCGATCTGTACGCACAACACCCTGATCGACAAAATCCCACAGGAAACCACCTGCCGCCATTGGATCTTGCCACATGGCTTCCCAATAATCTTCCAGTCCGGCACCGTGACCACCGTCGTATAAACCGTGCAGGAATTCGGTGGGTAACGTAATGGAATGGCCGTGGTTATAGTTGCCGATACCGTAATTGTACTCCCGATAATGCTGCGTATCGAAACCGCCGAAATCCTCCCAGGCATGAATGACGTGACGTTTCTGAATGTCTTCTTTAGCGAACAACGGGTCAAGCTCGTAGTTATGACCACCTTCATTCCCGTTGATCCAGAAAATAACCGATGGGTGATTGACGTCGTGGGCAATAAGCTCTTTGAGCAGTTTGGTGCCGGTTGGCGTGTCGTAGTTGCCGTGCCAACCCGCCAGCTCATCGAACACAAATAGGCCCAATGAATCGCATACGTCCAGAAAATGATCGTCGGGTGGGTAGTGCGACATTCGAACGGCGTTCATGTTCATGTCCTTCATCAGATTCACATCCAGAACACTTACTCCCTTGCTCAACGCCCGGCCCGACGAGGGCCAGAACGAATGCCGATTGACGCCTTTAAGCTTAATTTTCGTGCCGTTTACATAAATGCCATCGCGCTGTTTCACTTCCACTGTTCGGAAACCAAATGCCTTCGTCACTGTGTGAACCAGCTTTCCGGCCTGTATCAACTTGAATTCTACTTTGTAGCGATTCGGCGTTTCGGACGTCCACCGAAGTGGATTTGGGATGGTTTTTATTAACGTAACAGATTGATTTTCGTTGCCAGTTTTAACGCTAAATGGCGATCCTACTTTCTGACCAGAAATTGTATAAATCTGCGCCGATACTTCGCTCGCTTTGCCACCTGTATTGAGTTGAAGTTGGGCCGTAAACGCGCCGTTTGCTTTGGCGTCAATGGCTACATGCGCGATGTGTTCAGCTGGGAGGATTTCCAGATAAACAGGCCGGAAAATGCCACCAAAAATCCAGAAATCACCTTGTCGTTCGGCAGCATTTACAGATTTGTTGGCAGAATGTTTGGATACAGTCGCTTCCAGTAAATTGCCTGATCCATAGTTAAGTAACTTCGATATATCGTACTTGAATGCGTAATACGATCCTTCGTGCGTTGGTCCCGCCGACTGGCCGTTTATCTTTACCTCCGTGTCGGTCATAGCGCCTTCGAATACAAGGTTTATTCGTTTGCCTTTCCACGACGCTGGCACCTGGAATTCATGTTTGTATAATCCCTGCTCTTTCCCTCTCGAACTATCCTTCGCGAAACCGTAATTGTACTTTCCAAAGCCCTGCAACTCCCAGTTCGACGGTACCGGGATTGTCGTCCACTTGCCCGAATTCTGACCGGCTGTGCAATAGAATTGCCAGGGTACAGTATGGTCGTTCCCCGTGCCCGACAAGTAGCGTTTTTCGGTTTGCTGCGCGATTGCGAGCTGCACGAAGAAAAGGAGTAAGAAAAAAGCTATGAAAAATCTATAGTTCATTAATATGACAATGGTTTGTGAATGTATGTTTTGGTCATTCCGACGCAGGAGGAATGACCAAAAACGCGTGCAATTCTATTTCAACAACCCCTTCAAAATCCTTTTCTTCACGTTGAAAATCGTTCCATGTTTATGCCCTTCCGGAATGACCGTTTGAGCTGAAACATCCGTGAAAGTTTTGAAATCGTGGGTTTTTACGGCACCGTATTTTTTGTCCTGATATGAGTCGAAATAAATGAGCCAGTTGTTGCCTACTTTGGCTACGGATGGGCCTTCGGTGAATTTCTTTGTGAAGGGTTCTGATACGTTGGTGTACGGCCCCGTTGCACCAGCCCCGAAGGCGACTTTTATGTTGCGCTCCGGACGCGTATTATCTTTCAGAACGAGCACATAATCAGCCGTTTTTCGCTTCACAATAACAGCGTCGATCACACTGAATTTGGGGTCGAGAAAGAGCTTGGTTGGGGTGAAGGCTTTGAAGTCTTTTGTCGTTGTGTAATACATCCGATGGTTGTTCTTTTCTTCTTCGATACCCTTCTCAAATCGGAACGGGACTGTGGAGGCCCAGATGATCACAAACTGATCGGCTTCATTGTCATAAAACAGTTCGGGAGCCCAGACATTTACGGTCGTTGGTTCGTGTTCCATAACCGGCAAAAACCGTTCTTCCGACCAGTGAATCAGGTCTTTTGAACTGGCATAACCGAAGCCTTTGTCGTCCTTCCAGCTACTTGTCCAAACTAGATGAAACGTACCGTCCTTGCCTTGTGCAATAGAAGGATCGCGCATTACTTTTTGATTCCCGATTTCGGGTTTTAGAAATGTGCGGTTTAAGTCTGTCCATTTGTAGCCGTCATAACTATACAACAACCGAAGCCCCTCATTAGCAGGTTCATGAAACGAACTGAACAGGTAGACATCCTTCGAGCAGGAACTCAGGAAAAGCAGGACGATGAGGGTGCAGAAAATCCGATTCATTTCTTCTGAAGGACTAAAATCCAATCATTTCCCTCTTTCGGCTCGGCAGGTGGGTTGAATTCCTGAATGCCTTTATTCGGAACACCGCCAATAACGGTCGACTTCCCATCGCGCGGATTGAACCACGATGCTGCCACCGTATCGCCCGGAAGTTTGCCCATGTTCAACTTTATGTTTCGGCCAGTGTAGGTGTAAATCAACGCATAATCGGCCCCTCGGCTGGCGACCAGATAATCGTATCGACTGCCTTGATTGGCAATCAACGATTGATCGGGAACACGTTCGAAGAACGAGTAGGCGAGGAGCAGATTTTTGAGGTGAATCATCTGTCCAGCGCCGGGTGTATCGATGGCTTTATCCCAGGTTTCGAGGGGGCCGAATGACGTTTTTTTATCGCCTTTCTTATACATCTGCATTATCGAATTGTGTCCGTAGGTGTACCCAAACGCCCCTGCCAACACCGACCAGTACCCGTACCGACGGACATCATCAGCCGTCCAGCGGGGCAGGTTGACATCGTGCAAACCGTGTGGAATTCCTTCGTACGATGGTTCACCATCGATGGTTGGTTTAGTCGGTTTCAGGGCTAAATCCGCCTGAATGTATCGCCAGTTGTCTTCACCATAATGGAGCGTTTCTTTGGCCGACGTGTCCTGGGCGTAGGTTTTGTGCCCCGACTGCACCATGTTGAAATCCAGCCAGTTTTCTTTATGGAACCACTCTGATGAGGATGACCGACCGCGTGGGTGAAACGTAATCAGATGTGTCGAATCGATTTGGTTAATCGTTTGGCCAATGGTTTTCCAAACGTTGAGCGAGTCGCTGCCTTTGATATCACCACCATCCAGCCAGATAATGTTTGGTCGGTTTTTGTAGCGATTGGCCAGGAATTCAGAATAGCTTTTGGCCTGCTGTCGATTGACGCCACCTTTCTTTACGTTGCCACCCCAAACCGGAACTAGTGCCATATAAATTCCCTTTTCGGCGGCTTTGTCGATTACAAAATCAACGTGATCCCAGAAATCGTATTGAGCCGAATCGCTGAATGCGTTGCCGTCCGTGACCAACGGTGTTGCTACATTTTTGTCAATCAGCGCCGAATCGCCATAGGCATTCGTGACGTCAAGTGTATGTAGCACCATCACCTGAATAACATTAAAGCCTTTTTGCTTTCTGTTTTCCAGATACGTTTCGGCTTCTTCCCGCGTCAACTTCCCAAACAGCAACCAACCCGTATCCCCCAGCCAGAAAAATGGTTTGTTATTGCTCGTTGCCAGGAAACGTCCGTTCTCAGAAACCGTAAGTTTGTTTGGATCTGATTCTTTTTCACTGGTGCCGCAAGCGAAAAACAAGTTTGATAAACAGGCGATAAATAGTGCCTTTTTGAGTATCAGGTTTAGCATTTACAAAGAATGGGTTTTATCAAAAGAGGTGAATGTATGATTTTAGCGGGCATATGTATGATTTTATCAATCATGTATTATGACTGGTAAGACCTTCCTGAAAGTGTATATCTTTCGGAAGATAATAGCCCGATAACCTCGGGATTAAGGTGCTGAACCAGGAGCAACAGCCTCGTTTAGCGAGCATGTGATTGATAGAGGAAACGCATTAGGCGATTCACCTTTTGTATTTTTTGACCGTTAAAAATTATGTTCACTAAGATTCTATTGAGACTTTTCCTCTGTGTTTGGTTCTGCCGTGCCTTGCCATCCGTAGCGCAAACCACTATCGTGAATAAGCCAATAGAGCGATGGGGACTTTATGAAGTAGCTCTGGCGGGACCATCATCTGGCAATCCATTTACCGATGTGCAACTCACCGCCGAATTTTCGTCGGGTGACAAGCACATAACTGTAACTGGGTTTTATGATGGCAATGGCACGTATAAAATTCGCTTTATGCCCAGCGAAATTGGGAAATGGTCGTACCGAACCGTGAGCAATGCCAAACAGTTGGCGGGTAAATCAGGGAGTTTTGTTTGCATAACTCCTTCGGAGAGCAATCATGGTCCGGTAAACGTCTGGAACACCTACAACTTTCAGTATGCGAACGGCAAACCCTACTATCCGTTTGGTACGACAGCCTATGCCTGGACGAATCAGCCGGAGCTGGTGCAGGAACAGACCCTGGCCACATTAAAAAAGGCACCTTTCAATAAAATTCGAATGTGTGTTTTCCCGAAGACATACAGCTATGTGGAGGAGGAACCGACGATGTATGCCTATGAAGAGAAAAGCCGTACACAAGGCCCGAACGGTACGATCAGGCATGAGTGGGATTTTACGCGTTTCAACCCGGCCTTTTTTCAACATCTGGAGAAGCGTATTGCCGATCTTGCCAGGCTTAATATAGAGGCCGACCTGATTATTTTTCATCCCTATGACAAAGGCCGCTGGGGTTTCGATAATATGGGCATGAAGAATGATCTGTTCTATATTAAGTATCTGGTAGCCAGATTGTCGGCCTATCAAAATGTGTGGTGGTCAATGGCCAATGAGTTTGACTATATCAAAACAAAACCGCGTGATGCCTGGGATGTGTATAGCAAAACCGTGGTGGACGCTGACCCGTATCATCATCTGTGCTCCATTCATAATGGCTCCGACTATTACGACAATTGGAAGCCCTATTTCACTCACGTCAGCATTCAGAATGGCTCTACAGTGGACGATTTCGGGCGTGCTGTCCTGCTACGTGATGCCTACCGAAAGCCGGTTATTTATGATGAAGTTTGCTACGAAGGAAACCTTCCCCAACGCTGGGGGCACCTAAGTCCTGAAGAAATGACCGAGGCTTTTTGGCAGGGTATTATTGCCGGTACGTATGTTACTCATGGTGAAACTTACCGAACGCCAGGCGATACCATTTTCTGGGCAGAGGGCGGAAAACTACATGGCCAAAGTCCGTCACGAATTGGTTTTTTGAGAAACTTACTGGAACAGGAGCCGGGGCCTCTTGAATTGGCTGACCCCTGGAAGGATCACCGGACCAGCCAGGCCGACAGCTCACACTATCTGATCTATTTTGGAAAACAAATGCAGTCAGAGTGGCTATTTAATCTGCCCAAAAAAGGTGCACCTGCTGCGGGTACCGTCTTTAAAGCTGAACTGATCGATACCTGGAATATGACCATTACACCCATCAGCGATACGTTCCGGCTTACCGATGTGAAAGACTACCGGGTGTATGATGACAAAATGCAGAAAATCCGGTTGCCCATGCGACCATATCTGGCAATTCGACTGACGCAGGTGAAACAGTAAAGAAACTATTGTTTCAGCCTTGATAAGCTAAATTTACCCCGGTGGATGCTGGCCAATACATGATTAAGTTCACCTATGCAGAAACTGCTACGATCGGCTCTACTATTTTCTGGTTGCGTACTTTTAGGTATGTCGGCCGGAGCGGCTTTGTCATTATTGATTGTTTATTTAATCGGCAACATACGGGAGATCAACCAACTGCCTAAGCTTATTCAGCAGCTCTCCCAACTTCCTGATGGATGGTATGTTTTGATCTCTGTTCTGGCTATCAGCCATTTATGTAGTTACCTCATTCCCGCTTTAATTTACTGGTATTCTTTTGAACACGCTACGTGGAAAAGCTTTCAGACGAAAGCTTTAAGTGCCGTTTCAGGTCTGTGGGCTGGTCTTATCAGCGTTATTGTTATTCAGCCATTTATCGACTTGCTTATTGACTGGAATCAACATCTTAAACTACCCAGGGCACTGGGTGCGGTTGAAGAATGGATGTATCGGAAGGAGCAGGAGAATATCTTGGTAACGAACCAATTAGTCGCCCTTGACTCGGTAGGCCAGCTTATTGCGGCCTTGTTTGTAAGTGCCTTTATTGCGTCAATTGGCGAAGAAGTATTCTTTCGGGGGATCATCCAGCGCAAGCTAGCTGAGTGGACAATGAATGTTCATATCGCTATTTGGTTAGCGGCCATTCTATTTAGTGCCGCCCACTTTCAGTTTTATGGTTTTTTCCCCAGACTCTTACTGGGTGCATTGTTTGGTTATTTATACTACTGGTCAGGCAATTTATGGGTGCCTATATCCGCCCATTTCATCAATAACGGCTTAATCGTCATTACTGCATATAGTCAACGACAACCAGCTTTTGGAGAGATTGGACTACGACTTGACACCACTACCTGGCCCTGGATAGCCTTTTCAATCATTGGGGTGATAAGCCTGTTAATTTACTTTTATCGAGTAAATCAGAGCGTCAGATCAACGATGTATTAAAGTCACAATTCAATCCTATGTTCTACCAGTTCACTCATCTCGATGAGCAGTTGAAGCATCTATAGTCTGGGAAATGGTTTCTGATGGGTCAGTTTTGCCTAACTCATCTTTAATCAAAGACATCTATGCTTCGTAAACTAGTTAAATGGACCGGTCTGCTGCTCGGTTCATTGCTCTTGATTCTGGTTGCTATTTATTTTTTTATTGCAACGAATATTGCCAACCGCGCTGAAAAGAAATACTCATTTGCTACTGAAACAATCGCCATACCAACCGATAGCGCTGCGTTGCTTCGGGGGCGGCACCTAACCGAGATTAAAGGGTGTACCGATTGCCACGGGAGTAATCTGGCGGGTAAAATTATGATGAACGATGCGCCTTTAGGCCGGTTAGTATCCAGAAATCTGACAAAAGGTAAAGGCGGACTCCCTGCCGATTATAGCACTGCCGATTGGGTAATGGCTCTTCGTCATGGCGTTGACCGTACCGGGAAACCGCTGCTATTTATGCCCTCGCACGAAACCACCTTGTTATCGACCCCCGACATGGCAGCCATTATTGCTTATTGTCAGCAATTACCACCTGTCGTCACCGACCTGCCTGGTAACAAACTTGGTCCTATCATTAACATAACGACTTATTTGGATAAGATGCCGTTGCTGTCGGTCGAAAAAATTGATCATGCCAAACCTATGGTAGCTAGTGCCGACACAACTGAAGGTATTGCGCAGGGTAAGTATCTGGCCGTTTCCTGTACTGGTTGCCATCGACCTGACTTAAAAGGGGGAGATCCTGTTGCCCCTGGGTTTCCGCCAGTACCGAATATTACCCGTAGTGGTAACATAGGTAAGTGGTCGCAGGCGCAATTCATCCAGACATTGCGCACGGGTAAAACACCTAAAGGACACCAGATGAGTCCTGAGAATATGCCCTGGAAAATGACGGCTCAGTATACGCAGACCGAACTGGCCTCGCTATATCAATACGTTAGGTCAATTCAATAAAGCAGCTGACCGTTTAAGGGCTTTTATCCCTTAAACGGTCAGTATGGTGCTCCGTCTTCATCGTTGATCAGTGGACTTTCGGTCATGAATCCCGGATAAAGCATACTCGTTGATGTAACTAGCAGCATATCCCATCAACTGCTTAAACGAGGTGAAATTCATCTGAAAGTACTATTTTTGGTACGTGAACCGACGCATATACCCCGACGATCTTGTTACCTCACCCTATAAAGAGTTGATTCAGACTCTGGTTTTCCAGTGGGTTACTGCCGACTTGCCTGCTGGTGTGATGGCTTATGATGATTACATCATGGATATTCGTACGCTGCTGTTAACGACCCAAAATCCGGAGCGGACAACGACGATTGTTAAGGCAGTTCTTACTCAGGCAATTGCACTGAATAAAACATCGTTTTGGGTAGAACAGGAACTTAAATTTGAAGGGATGATCGATGGTGCCGATCGGAATGACTTTCTGTTACTTGAACTCAGCCAGGCCGGTGAGGTCGATGATACGATGCTTGATATCTACAACGAACGGGTAAACCGGTTTACTACCAATTTCTGATAGCTATTTGCAAGCGTGGTTCCTACTCACAACACTTGCGCCAGCTCAATTAGATTGCCCCAGGGATCAGCGAAAAAAGCTAATCGGCGACCAATTGCAGCCAGATCGAACGGTTCGCCGAGTATTGTTACGCCACGACGACCGAGTTCGGTCAGGGTATCATCAACACTGGCCACGTTGATACAGAAATGATGGTAGCCTGCGTCGTGCAAACTTTCGTTCAAATCCGAATAGTCGGGCTGAGGGCCAGGTGTGCCGCCACCTAATAACTCTACCCAGAAATTATCATCGGTTGCGGGAGCTACATAGGCTAGCTGCAAATCGCCAAAGGGCCATTCATGAATTACCCGGAAGTCGAGTTTATCGACGAACCAGCGTTTACTAGCCTCTAAATCAGGTACTCGTATGGCAACGTGGTTGCCTTTCATTGAGGCAAACGGACTGGTACTGTTGATAGGGGGGATGCTAAGTGTTTCCATAATTTTTGCTTTTAGTTTCGTTTTCCAGACCGGCTTTTTGCTGCCGTTTTGTTGTGACAAAGTTGGCGTGCTGGATGCAGGTAGGAATTGGCAGAACCAAAGCAAAAGTTATGAATATCAATGATGGTGGGTTTTCCGGAATTCGGCCGGGGTCATTCCTGTATTTTTCTTGAAGAACAGATTGAAATTAGACGGTTCTGCAAAGCCGATACTATAGCCTATATCCTGAAGCGACCAATCGGTTTGTAGGAGCAGCACTTTCGTTTCTTCCAGTAGTCGGTTCCGAATATGGACGCTTACATTTTGGCCGGTATGTTTTTTGAGTAAGGCGTTCAGGTAATTGGGATGAACCGACAAACTCGATGCGAACTCTTTAGCGGTTTTTATCTGAATCGGCGTCGTATAGTTGATTGTAGAGGCTTGTTGCTCAAGTAATTGGAAAAACTCATGAATATGCCTGAATTCGTCCGATACGCTATCTGGTTTGGGGTAATGGGCCATGCGCATACATTCAACCAGCAATAGCTGGAGGTAAGCCTGTATGGCATCTTCCGCCAAGGCGTTGCCCGATAATTCTTCCTGTTGCATCCGCTCAAATAAATGAGTTAGCATTGGAAGGCCAGGTTCAGTTAGTCGAATGACACTCTTCTCTTTTTGGGAAAACAAACCGTATTTATCAATGGCGGCCTTTAACTGTGGATGGTCCTGAATGAACTTCTTCTTGAATAAGACATAGTAGCCCGCCGATTCGTCCGACAAATTCTTCCAGGAGATAATGTCGTTAGGGTGAATAAACAGAATGGTGGGTTCGTCAATATAATACGTATTGAGCCCCATCGTAAAGACGCCAATTCCTTTGGTAATCATGAGCGTCTTATAAAACTCGCGCCGATTGGGCGAAAGATAGTTTCGACATTCATGCTGCTCGCGATTGAAAACCCGGATGGTCCAATCCTGATAAAATTCCCTGAAAACGGGGATCATATCCGGCAAATCCCGAAGCACATCAATGGCTTTACTATCTAATGTTAGCTGAGACATGGCCCTCTTAGTGGAAAATTAAGCGATTCGTAGTACGAGAACGCATGTTTTTTGTCATGGCTCTGGTCAACCGGTCCAGAGTCATGACAAAAACAATCAGTGTGAATACTATCAAGCCCCTAAATCTTGATCCCCCATTCGTTTGTCATTGGACGCCCGAGCAGCGCGTTGGCTTCATCGTCATTTTTGAAAAGCTCTTTCTTCGGATTCCATTGCAACGGTCGTTTGAGACGATAGGCAATATTGCCAATGTTGCAAACAGACGCTGTGCGGTGACCGATTTCTACATCACAAATAGGCTTGCTGCGTTTCCGCATCGCATCAAAGAAGTCTTTGTAATGATTGTCGCTGTGGTACACATGCTTTTCGGTTTCACCGATCACTTTTGTCGCTAACGAAGCGGGAGTGGTTTCCAGCTTTTTGCGCTGTACCCGGAGTTCACCTTCGGTTCCGGTAAACAGGATGGCATTGCTCCAGTCCCATTTTTCGTGCGTCATCACAATCCCGTTGTCATATTTATACGTCAGGAATGGGTGCTCCTTGCCATCGGGGGCAATTACCTCAACGGGACCGCTGTTGTCCATATCCAATGACCACTGTACGATGTCGAACATGTGTGCGCCCCAGTCGGTCACCATACCGCCACCAAATTCCTGGTAATTCCGCCAGTTAGGGAATACGTCTTTCGTAATAGGTGGCGCTAATTCGGAATTAAATGCAACAGGCGCATTGGGGCCAAGCCACTTGCTCCAGTCCAGTCCATCGGGAATTGGTTCGGCGGGGAGATCATAGGGAGTTGGTGGAGGACCAACGTTCACCTTAATGCTCTTAATATCACCAATGTACCCGTTGCGAATTAGCTCAGCCGTTTGTCGGAACTCCGGCCATGACCGTTGCATACTGCCAGTCTGAAACACACGGTTGTATTTACGAGCGGCATTTACCATCGCCCGACCTTCTTTAACGGTTAACGCGAGCGGTTTTTCGCAATAAATGTCTTTCCCCGCTTCGGCTGCCCGAACGGCCATGGCTGCATGCCAGTGATCGGGGGTGGCAATCACGACGGCGTCGACGTCTTTACGCGCCAACAGCTCTCGAAAGTCATTGTAAATCGGAACGTCGGAGTAAGTCCCTGCCTGTGGATTCTTTTCGTAATGGGCTTTTATTCGATCAAGGGCCAACTGCGATTTGGCTTTGTATACCTCACTGATGGCTACGATTTTAGCTTCGTTTGTTCCCAGAAACGAATTGATCAATCCTTTTCCCTGCTTACCGGTACCGATAAAGCCTAATGAAATTACATCGCTGGGTGCCAGGTATTTTGTGCCATCGGGTCGTTTGCCACCCAATACAAAACGCGGGACAATCATGAAACCGGCCACGGCGGTGGCTGCTTTCCCAACGAATTCCCGACGATTAATTGACTGTTCCTCTTTCATTATGATCCTGAATTAAGGGTTGCTGATAGGTTATGTAGTTCAGTATGCCTACGTATTTTCCAGAATGATACTCTCCTGATAGGATAAAGCCAGTTTGGGACTTATTCCTAATGGGTTTTGCAACTAAAAAATGTGTATAAATCCTGTTGAAAGAAACTTAGGTCCTTCCCGTGAATCGAAAGAAAGAATAACTACAAACGCTGCTGAGGGCTGTCAGTAAATGCCAAATGGAATGGCCCTGAATAAGTGAGTGAGGATCACAGCCGATTTTCTGCACATCCAGTGTGCGAAACCTGACGGCAACTACCATCAATACAAGGCTTGCTATGCCCAATAACCCTGATCGCTCTTTCCTGAACTGGAAATAATTGATGGCAATAAATATCAGCAGTGCCAGTATTAAACCAGGTAATAATTTGGAGCTTGGAACCAATAACGCGATTTTTAAAAACAAGACGATCAGGATCACCAGCGAAATGGCCCATATCGTTTTGACGGGCTGTGTAAACCTGACTTTATACAGGATGTGATAGAGCCCAATGCTGACCAGCACCAGCGTAAGTCCGTATGTGCCGTTCATGTCGACGCGTTGGCCGACGTAGGTGAGGGATGCGTGAAAAAAGGCGCTGCCAAAACCTAAATAAATGAAGCAAATGCCCATTAAAGCCGATAGCATCGGGAATGCTTCCAGTCGGTTCTGGTGCTTTATCCCTTCATTTTTATAATCCTGATAGGCAATTTGGACAATCAATACCCCAAAGAAGAAATACGCCAGGTTGGAATACGTATTCATCCGTTGGTGAAAAAAACGGGCAACATTATTGAATTCACAATACTCGACCACGAGCGCCGATTTGCTGACAACCATGCCGTTCCAAACTGAGCCGTTGAAAACGGTGTCTAAGCCTACCCAAATCGCTAGCATACCTACTGTGACATAGAATGAGCGTAATAAGAGTTTAGAGTATGTTTTAGAAGTCAACAAAATAGTAATAAAATTAGAATCGGCGTAACTTTGGTTTACTCAGAACTAAAGTAAATGGAAATAAGATTTCAAGAATTCACCGCACGGGCGGCTCCGCGACCCTCAATGCGGTTCCCTGCCGGGACAAGTTATTGAGAAAATACTTAATGACCGCACGGGGCCCGCAACGGCGTACTGTGTCTCGCGCCGTTGTGAACCCCGCGATGCGATGGTTTAATAAAAATCATCTCTACAAAAATTGGCAGACAACCAAAATCGTTGAAAACGAAGATCATTTTTGCGATAAAGTTGCCAACAGGACTTCCAGCTGTTTCAATGTCATCATAAATCCCTCCTTGAAGCCCATTTCAATCATCTTCTCCATGCGTTCAAGGGATTCATTATAAATAGTAACGCTCACTTTTGTCTTGCCATTTTCTTCGATGAAATTTAGGTCCCATTCAGAACCCGGCAATTCAGGATTTTCCTTTTCGTCGGCAAAAGCATTCAAAAATTTAAAATTGGTTTTCGGGCTAATAGAAGTGTATTTCTGAATGGACCAACGTTCCTGTCCTTCCGGGCTTACCATAGCATAAAACCTTCTTCCGCCCGGTTCAAAATTCATAACTTTTGTTTTTGAGGACCAGGGCTTAGGCGCCCACCATTGATCAAGAATTTCCTGTTTGGTAAAAGCATCCCATACCAGCGAAAGGTCGGCATCAAATTCCCTGTTTATAAATACCGTTTTTTTTGCTTTGTCTAGTGTAAAATCAAATAATAAGTCGTTCATTTTTTTTGTTTTTTAATCGTTGATAATACGTTATCAAGTTGATTGAAGCGGGTTTCCCAAATTTTTCTGAATTGGTCAATCCATTTATCTATCTCTTTCATTTTTTCAATTTCAAGTGAGTAGTAAATTTCCCTGCCCTGTTGTTCCTGTCTTACCAGTTGACATTCTGTCAATATTTTAATGTGTTTTGATACCGCCTGTCTACTTGTCTGAAAATGTTCTGCAAGGGCATTTGGTGTCATTGCCTGTATGGCAATCAATGTAATAATTGCTCTTCTTGTCGGGTCGGCAATAGCTTGAAAAATGTCTCTTCTTATTTCCATTTTTAACTTATTTGCAACTATATGATTGCGAATGTAAATGCAATTATTTGGTTGCACAAATTTTTCGTGAGCTATTTTTTGTTAGACTGAAAATGTAAGGATTTTTGAAGTGATTGAGAGTTGCAATAGCCTGACCACCAAAGAGAATTCCATATTGGAGCATTCATTTCTCTGTGTTGTTCGTCAAGCCGAAAATTGAGTCAAGTGATGATTATTGATCCCAACATAGCAACTATAAATTTGCCAATCTGGCTACTGGCCATGCTTATTAAGGCAGTTGTGAGCAGGCTGCTGGCTATTGCGGATTCTGTGTTGAGATTACTCAGAAGTCCCCTTCAGGTCAAGCCACAAAGGGGACGTTGGCAGGTGAAACGTCATTTGCTTGGCTAAATCGGTATAGGCGCTTAAGTAAAGATTATGAAAAACTTGTGCGCTCGGCACAAGCGTCCATTCAAATGGCTTTTTGTGACTTAATTCTTGCAAACTATTCATTTATCAAAATCATCTTCCAGCAATTGTTTTTCCGTATGAATACCGGTTCCTGCCGGTTTTTTGTCTCTCATTTTTTTGACTTCATTAGCCGAAATACCTTTCCCTACTTTTGCAAATGCACTTTGCGTAAATTGAATAATGTCGGCAATATCCTGATCGCTAATTTCCTTGTTATTGATCAATGCTGGCATCTCATTATTTAATTGGTACAGCTTTCCATTTACATGAATTGGCCCACTAATTCCGTGTAAAATAATAGAGGCCAATCGACGCGTGGAGCCATTTATATATTCAGATTCGTTGAGTGGTGGCGCTAAATCCTGAATGCCTTTCCCATCAGCGCCGTGGCAGGTCGCACAAATGCTTCTGAATAGTTTTAGCCCTTTTGTTCGATTATCGACCGCATTCTTTTCCGTCACGAAAATGGAGTTTAACTCTTTTTTCTGCCGGTTCGTTATGGCTACGGTTAAATTCTTTTTCAGCAAATCGGTTGGATTCATCGAGGCTAGATACACCTCTTCTTTGCCTCCAAGACCGCTCGTAATTGCTTCCTGAAAGATTTTCTCGTTCGCGTATTTTTTATCTATTTCTGCGAGAAAAGGCAAAAAAGTAGCTTCCGACAAGTTAAGCCAGGGAGTTAGCGACATCGACAGATAGAGGTCAACCGTTTGGTTGTTTTGAGCTAATAATTGCGTACTTACTGCTTTCATTTTCGCCACGTGCTGCATAGTGGCAAACCGCTCCAAAAGCCCAACCGCATGGGCAATTAGCTCAGGATTCTTTGATTGATTAACAAGATCACTCAGGCTTTCAAACGAAAGAGCGTTTAATCCTTCTAAGACATAAAGCGCATGGATGTCGGTTGAAAATGAATTGGTTGCCTTCGTTAACTTAATGAGTTGGCTGACAACCGAAAGGTCTTTTTTCTGGATCAACAACTGTTGGGCGCGATCTCTCAGCCAGCCATTTGGATGGCTGAGGAATGCCACTAATTGTGTGCTGGAAGCCTTCGATAAATCGGGTACTGGATTGGGTTTTATTGCTTTGCTGGTTACTTTCAAAATACGCCCTGCATTCTGTAATGTGTCCAGTTTTTTGCTGGCTAGCTGTTCAGCCAGGTATTGGGAAATATAGGCCTTGTGCTGGATAATACCCCGATGCATATCAACAATATACATGGCACCATCGGGCCCGGTAAACAAATTTACCGGACGAAAACCTTCGTCTGTCGATGCTATAAATTCTTTACCCTCTATCGCCTGGCTGGCTGTTGTCTGAAAACCGTTGAAATGCAGGACATTTCGTTTGATCAGATTGGCTTCGGGAACGCAGACAAATGCATTTTGAGTATACGCTTCCGGAAAAACGCCACCTCGATACACCAGTGGACCGCAGGCAGCCGTAACCTCTTTTAGAAATCCTTTCTCATCCAAAACACCAGGTTGATAGCCCCGATTGACGGATGTTTGATGGATAGGATATACCGTATTACTGGCTAATCGTTTGTTTTCGGCGACGGATGGTTTAAAGTATCTGTTCCTGATTACTTTGTTAGGCAACACAAAATCCCCCTGTAAATTGACGGAGTTATTGTTGTAATAAAGCCGCCCGAAATTGTCTTTCGTTATGCCCCACTGACCACGCGCCGAGGTAGGTTCTTTAATCCATTTCCCATTTCTTAATTGGTATCGGAAATTGTAATTGGCATTATAAATCCAATTGTCGATGTTCATCATTAAGCCATTGGATGAATGTTCGACATTTCCACCTTCGGCGTAGACAGGATCAACCAGCGTTTTTTTGCCCGGCTTGTCGTTTTTGATTTCGACAAACCAAAGTTTAGGGCCATCTATATACAAGAGTCCGCCGTATACATGCGCCAATCCTCTGGGCAGAATGAGTTTATCCAAAAATACCTTGGCATGGTCGGCCACGCCATCTTTATCCAGGTCTTCCAGTATGGAAATCTTACCAGTAGGCTCTTCTTCCCCGATTCCTTCGAGGTTGGGCATATAACTAATCATTTCGACCACCCACATTCGGCCTTGATTGTCGAAATCCATACTGACAGGGGCTTTCAGTAATGACTCAGAAGCAAGCACACTTAGCTGAAAACCGTCTTCTATGGTGTAGTTTTCGAGCGAAATTCTGGGTTCTTCGTACGTGGCGATTCTGAAGCCTACCATTAACATGGAAAGTACTACTAATGAGGCAAATGCTAGTTTAAATGGTCTTTTTTTAGTCATGTTTCTGACTGATTTTGATTTATTTTCCCGGAAATCCCCGCAATAGCACAGCGCCGTGATGCCGTATGGTCGTTTTGAATGAGTCAGTAAAGATCGTCAACGTCAACCAACGCCGAAAACATAGGTTACCTTTTCATTTCTCCAGGGGATTTGTTGGGCAGGTTTTCCTAGTCCCGCGACCTACTCGATCGCGTTAATTTTTAGGGGGTGCAGGTAAAAGACTGTCAAACGCATCAATTGTCCATGCTGTATTGACGGTTGAATATTGATCCCGAAGTGCTTTAACATCAGCTGGCTGCACAACTGCCGATTGCCGGCCTTTGCCGACTCGAATAGACGTTCCTACAAATTCGTAGCGTATGTAGCTCAACACAGATGCGATCCATTCGTCGGAATTGTCTTTCATAGAAGCCATCTCGCTCGGATACGTTTTGCCATCAATAGGACCTTTCAAACCGTGCAATAGGATTCGGGTCGCTATCTCTTTGTCGGCATTTACGTGTCGTGCTCCGCGCAGTGCAGGGGCTGCATTAGTGGGAAGGCCGTTTCCATCGCCACCATGACAGGGCGAGCACATGGATTTATAAATCTCACTCCCGTTCGTAATTAGTTTTCGATCTGCCGGGGTAAAGCCCGCCAGTTTAATCCCGTAAATTTTGGCGTCTTCATTTTTATCAATGCTCTTTTTCACGCTTGCCAGCATCTGGTTTGTTGGATTCTGCGCTAAAATGGATTGGGCAATTGCCTTCGCTGCCTCATTTTTACTTGATCCTACCGATAACAGAAGCTGCGTTTTTACATCGTAATTCGGATCGGCTGTCAGTTTTCCTATCTTCTCAATCCATTGATTATCATTCTGTTTGATATATGGCTCGCTCATCCAGATAGCCGCCCGTCTGATTTGCGGATCGGCATCGTTCAGGGCAACATCGAGGATTTCTTTATTGATCTCATTCAACCCTTCGAGTGTCCATAAGGCATGAAGGCGCCCCAAAGCCGAGGCATTTTTCTTGCCCGTTGCCATCAGTTTTAACTCAGGCACAACCGATTTGTCGCCTAAAACGATGATCTGTTTTTGGGCGTTATCGCGCCACCAACCGTTGGGATGATCTAAATACGTGAGCAGCTTCGCGGCCGGAATATCCAGCAGAGCAGGCTTGGGTCCACGTTTATAGCCATCATGCACCAATCGCCAGATTCTACCGCGTTGATTCACCTTCGCCAGTCCGTAATAATCAATTTTTCCCCGCAGATAACTCCCTTTCTGGGTCCAGTTGGATTCCTGAATGATGCCCCGGTTCATATCGATAATATACAGGCATCCATCGGGCCCCGAGTACGTATTAACAGGTCTGAAAAAAGCATCGGTACTGGAAATAAATTCTTTGTGGTGATAAACATTCTCAAGGTACGTTTTGCCATCCCGATTGACGACTTTAGCCCGTCTGATAATCCTGGCGACGGGTTCATTGATGATATAATCGCCCACTAAATCGGCAGGAAGGCGGTCACCTCTAAATATGGATTGGCCATTCGCGGAGGTAAAGTGGTTCAGAGTACTGTCTGGCCGTACTCTGGGCAATCCGCCCTGTACATCAGGATTCTGGATACTGGACCAAACCGGGCTGAAGGTTTCTTCGCTGTAGGCATCGGCAAACTCTAACTGACCATATTTGGGATTGATCTGAAAACCTGATCCGGCATTTTCACCACCTCCCCGGCTAAAGAATAAACGACCGTAATTATCGAACGTTAAGCCCCATTGCCCATTTGAGCCACTGTGCAGCGAATCGGGTTTAAGCAGTCCATTTACGTACCGAAACCGGATAGGGTCGACGGTTTGGTAGATGTAATTATCGAGGTTCCAGACCAGACCACTTCGCTGGTGTTCCAGATTGCCCGGAGCGACTTTCCCAACGGTATAAACCGCTTTTTTTACGTCCGATACACCATCGCCATTGGTGTCTTTATAGCTGTAAATATCGTAGGTATCGGTTTCGTTGACCAGCAGTTCGTGGTTTACGCAAAGTAGCATGCGCGGCAGAACCATTTCTTTGATAAACACCGAGCTTTTATCCATTTTACCATCATTGTCCGTGTCTTCCAGAAGCATGACGCGGCTGATTTTATCTTTGGTGCCTGTGCCATCCGCATCCTGGGTATACGTTTCCATTTGAGCCACGTACATTTTAGCGTTACCATCCCAGGCAATGGCCACGGGTTCGGTAATCATCGGTTCGCTCGCCACCAATTCCATGTGATACCCTTCTGGAATAATAAATTTTGCCTGACTTTGTTCGGGCGTGAGGGGCGTCAATATAAACGGGGCAACCGTCGGCAGAGTGTCTTTGGGCGTAGCGATAGCACTGGGCGTAGTCGTAGCGACCGTTGTGGCGACAGGGCTTTTCGTCGCTACTTTAACTGAGCAGGCATAAATGACAACAGCGAAGGCAAATACGCTGTACTTCAGGTTGATATGTTTCATTTGAGTTGAGATTGTACTAGACGGTTCTTTTCTATTTCGAGCCTGTTTCTACGAACTGGATTAGCTCACGAGGAGACTATGTTTGAAAGGAGTAAAACCGGTTATGTATACTGTTGGAGCATCCATGGCTGGTAAGGCGCCCCGTAACTGCACGCCTTTATGCTCGGATTTTCCTGGCCCGAACTGGATACTATCTGGCCCAACTGTGTAGGAACCCGATTCGCCCGATAAGAGGTAGGCGTTTTCTTTCTTCGGGAGTTTTGTTGCGCCTGCCAGCGTGCCGCCGGGCCGAAAAATTAATTCCAAGGCTACCGGAACACCTTCTGTTCCAGCAATGTCAATGTCTATTTTCAAGCCCTTCGTAGCTTCGGTAACCTTGACGGTCGTTTCGAGCTTTTGCACCTCACTTTGGGGGCGATTCGCTCGTTGCATCTTATCCCAGTCACCATCGGCAGCGATTTTATCTTTAGCGATCGGCTGATAATAAGGGCCGTCGAGGGAGGTATGCATCACCCAGGTATCGCCTTTCTGCTCAATTTTATCGGTCTGAAACTGCCCTTTCCCAAAGAACGAAGCCGCCACCCGAACACCCTGTAAAACAGCATTCCCTTTATGGAAGGTGAGCCAGCTGGCATTATTCGATAAAATAGTGGCGTCCCAGTTACCCCGCCGAATACGGACAACTCCTGAGTACGGAAAGGCTTTGGCGTAGCTGGTTGGTAAGGGTTTGCTGGCGGGCAGTTCGTTCCAGAGCATTGGGTCTTCCAGGAAATAATCGAGATAACCTGCCAATTGCTCTGGCGAACAGGTTTTTTCGATTAACCGACACATGGCTGCCATTTCGCCGTTTTTATCCAACAACGCCATGTACCGGTAGCAATAATAGTATTTGGCCATGGTACCGATGGTGCCCTTGTCCTGCCGATTCGATGCTTCTGTTACAACTTCGCCATTGGGGTGAACGTAATACAGTGTCATCATCAGATTTTTGCGAACGGGCTCGAACAGCTCAGGCTTTTTCAGACCTCGGGCCATGATGATCAGGGATCGGTCGACAATGGGCGAATAACTATTGGTACTCTTTTCATTGAATTGCCCATCGGGATCAATATCGATATGTTCGGCGAGCCACTGATCGATTCGGCTGGTGTACCGAGGATCAGGAAATACTTCGTTTAGTTTTGTCAGAGCGGCTGATACAACCCAACGATGGTTTGGCGTATGAATACCACCTACGCTAAGGGCGTCGCCCGCCTTTTTCAAAAATGTCTTGAGTAAATCAAGGGTTGTTTCCGAACCGTTGGCATTGGCTTGCTTCAGGAATTTATAGGCTGGAATGATATTTTCCAGGAGGAAAGCAGTGTCGGGCGTCGAATGAAAGTTGGTGTCGATAAAATCAATCGTACCATCTTCATGCTGCATCTTCAGCAAGGCCCGAGTCGCAGCTTCTACTTCTCGTAGTAACTCTTTCGATTGGTAATGAATGGATTCTGGACAAGCAATCAATGTGCTCGCTCGCATAATGAACCCGCTCGTAGAATGCGGGTTAGGAATTTCCACCTCGTTCATGTAGCCTCCCACAAATTTATTGGCCGGGTCCGTGACCTTTATGGGTTTATAATTACCCAACTGCTGATCATTGATTTTTATCCACTCAATCAACCAGGCCGGTTTACTTGCGTTCGGGCTGGGCAATAATCTAAAACCCAACAGTGGTAGCACGCAAAGGGATGTTGCTCCAATCGTTACAAAATTCCGTCGATCCATTAAAAGGAAGTAGGTTTAAGGGTAGCTTCCCGGATCATGTCGATTTGAGAAGCCAATAGAGTATACCCTCCGGTATTCTAATGCTAAGACAAAGATTTATTATTTTACCCCAATTGCGCCAAAATAATAGACCTTCATTCAGTAGAGCGCCTTATAGAATCGATTTAGCTGAAGCACTAACTTTTGTTTAGTTTCGATTGCTTGCGTTTTTTACCTATAGCGAAGAAAAGTATTCTTTTTCTTACTTTTGGCTGATTCAGAAAAGATAAATAGTATGCTACCGAATCAACGTCGGGATAAAATACTTGAGTTACTAAAGGAAGATGGTTCGGCCAAAGTAGTCGACCTGGCGAGAATTTTTAAGGTAACGGAAGTAACGATTCGTCAGGATCTTGAAAAGCTGGAAAAAGATGGTCTAGTGACCAAAGAACATGGGGGCGCCTATCTGAAAAACGTTGAGGATCAGGTCAGAACGTTCTCGCTGGGCAATCAGGAAAACATCGACAAGAAAGAACTCATTGCCACTAAGTGTCTGGAGTTCATCGAAAGCGGGGATAGTATTATCCTGGATTCGGGCTCGACAACAACCGAAATTGCCAAGAAACTTCGTGGCTATAAGAACCTCACCGTCATTACTAATGCCCTGAATATTGCCGTGATTTTAGGTGCCGAACCGGGTATCGAATTGATTGTAACGGGGGGTGAGTTTAAACCGCCAACCTTATCCTTAACGGGGCAGAAAGCGGCCGATTTCTTCAAAGGCATCAACGTGCAGAAATTATTCCTGGCTACGGCTGGTATTTCCCTCAAATCAGGTTTAACCTACCCGAGCCTTAGCGATTTGGTGGTTAAAAAAGCCATGATCGATGCCGCCGATACCACGTATTTAGTCGCCGATTCGACCAAGATGGGTAAGAGCGCTTTTGCCAGTTTAGGGGCTTTATCGTTGATTGACTATATCATTACCGATGCGGGTATTGAAGAGAAACACAAGCAGGTATTTCATGACAACGAAATCGAATTGATCATCGCGAATTAAGAGTTTTAAACGCAAAGGGCGCAAAGGTGAGCGCTAAGAACGCAGAGTTTTTTCATTATATATTTGATGTGATGTCGGTTACTAATAACCGACATTTTAGGTTTCTCAAAACCTAATGAATTACGCTAGGTTTTAAGAAACCTAACGTGTCAGATGTAAGTATCTGACGCCACAGAAAGCAACAGTCCGCTACAGCCCCAATTCCCTTAGAAACTCTTCTCTATAATTACTGCCGATTGGGATTTCGGTTTTATCGATAAAAATCCGATTGCCTTCGATGTGGGTGATTTTTGATTTATTGACGATAAACGAGCGATGTACACGCAGAAACAGGTTCTTGGGAAGTAGGTTGACAAAACTTGAAAACGTCATACTCGGCATAAGTGTATTTTGCGACGTACTGATTTTTGTATAGTTCCCATTAGCTTCCGCAAATAATAAATCCTCATGCAGTAGTTTGTAAATTTTGCCGTCGGTTTTTATAAATGTGTAGGCTTCGGGCTTTTCTGAATTAGCTATCTGAATTTGCGGAGAACTAGCCTGCAAACGCTCCAATGCTTTATCGACGGCAACGATAAATCGTTCCAATGAAAAAGGTTTTAATAAGTAATCGCAGGCCGATAAATCAAAGGCATCTATCGCATATTCTTTATAGGCGGTGGTAAAAATTACCTGTGGTTGATTTTTGAGTGTTTTTAAAAACGATATGCCATTCAGAATGGGCATGTTGATGTCTAAAAACAAAATATCGACGGGTTGTTTTTGTAATTCAGCTTTGGCTGCTATGGCATTATCGCAGGAAGCAACCACGGTCAGGATGGGTAAATGATTGCAGTACGTTTGTATGATTTCGCGTGCAATCGGCTCATCATCGACAATTAAACAGCTGACAGTCTTCATGTTACTTTACTCGAATTTGTAATAGCACAATATAAAATCCGCCGTTCTCCTGAATGGTCAGGTCATGGTTATTGGGATACAATAAATCAAGCCGCTTTTTCACGTTAACAAGTCCAAGACCACTATTTTTTTCAAGTGTCTCCTGTTTGTTATCGGTAGGGCCGAATGAGTTTTTTACGGAAAATAGAATTGAATTAGCCCATACTTTTACTTGAATATCAACAACTATTTTCTGATCCAGCGTATTCTTCGAATGCTTAAACGCATTTTCAATAAAAATGATCAACAGCATAGGTGCAATTTTGATCGCCGGGTCGATTCCACTTTCTATTGACGTTGTTAAGTCAAGTCGATTACCAATGCGTATTTTCTCGAATTCGATGTAATTGTTAATGTAGGCCAGTTCATCGGTCAAGGGTACAAACAATTCTTTCGCATCGTATACGGAATACCGTAATAAGTCGGCGAGTTTTAGTAAAAGTGTTGGTGTTTTGTCGGGTTGCGAAATCGAGAGACCATACAGATTATTTAACGTATTGAACAAAAAGTGCGGACTTAGTTGCGATTGAAGCAAATGGAGTTCACTTTGACTTTGTTCGGACTGGGCTCTGGCTTCGTATAACTGGCTGTTTATTCGGGTTCGGATTAATTTAACGAAAAGGCCAGTTAATACGCAAAAGAAAAAGAAGGGTAACACCAGAAAGAGAACAAACATTAACTGTTCCGGATGGCTACGTAAACTGTTGGCAAACTGCGCAACTACAAACGCACAGCCTGTCATGATCAGGGGCACTAGTACTAAAAGCCAGTTGGGCACTCGTTTATTGGGAGGAATCCATAGTTGAGCCAGATATCGCCCACTATATCCCCCAGTCAGGCAGAAAATGGTGGCGATCAAAGCCGCTTCCTCATCGTCTTTATAGATGAATGTTTTCGTGTAGGTAGCGATGATAAAATAGATTGGAACCGCTGCCAGTACACAGATGAGCAAGTGCCTTTGAGTTTCGGTTAGTTCGTTTATACCTGTGTTTTGTTCTTTTTTCACGATCACTTGATGAATTGGGAGGTACAAAGCTGAGCAGGCAAATCAACACCACTAAACGTACAGGACAGACACGTAAAAATAGCTGACGAAATCTCGGTAAACGCGTACGAATCAATTCGACATCCCAAAAATAGATTCTGTCAGACTGATCCTGCTATCCGACACATTTAGTTTCTGAGCCCAACCGACCCGCCAATATTTGCTCATCATCTTATTGAGCCGGGCTCTTAAACGATACACCATGCGACCTGTTTTGCCAATTATCTTCTTCTTTATTATAGTCTTTTCATTAGCTGCCAACGGGCAGACTAAACTCATCAACGGACTCGTGAAAGATCTCCAGAATGAACCCGTTCCAGGTGCCACCGTTCGCTTGATCAGCATAGTAGATTCGACGTTGATACTCGGCGAGTTAACCAATAGCGCTGGGAAATTTTCCTTCAAAAACCTCACGAATAGCAGCTATCGCTTACAAGTAACGAGCATTGGGAATAACGACTACCGAAGCGGAACGATAACCATTGACGAACAACATCCGATTGTCGACTTGCCCGTATTTATCCTAAGTCCTTCAAAAACAACGCTAAAGGAAGTAACTGTCGTGGCTAAGCGACCAATGATTGAGCAGGAACTTGACAAAACCATCGTGAATGTGGATGCCATGATTGGCAGCGCAGGCAGTAATACGTTGGAAGTATTGGAAAAAACACCCGGCGTCACGGTGGGCACCGACGGAGAAATCAGCCTAAACGGAAAAACGGGTGTGCTCGTTCTGATTGATGGTCGGCCCACGTATATGTCGGGGCAGGATTTAGCGGCTTATTTAAAATCTCTGCCGGGAGGCTCCCTGGATAAACTGGAACTGATGACCAATCCACCTGCCAAATACGACGCGGCCGGCAGTTCCATCATTAATATTCGGTTGAAACGTACCAGAGTACAGGGCTTTACTGGAAATGTCTCAGCCAGTTATAGCCAGGGTGTTACGAGCCGAAGTAATGATGTGATCAATCTGAATTACAACCACGGGAAGATAAATCTGTTCGGAAGTGTCGGGTATAACAAAGATGGTAACTACTCAACGGATGTGTATGATCGAACATTTTATGATGCTAATGAGGTCCTAAACTCGTCGGTGCAGTTGCTGAACCAGTATACCTACACCAGCCACGGAGGGATGGCCAGACTGGGTATGGATTATGCCGCTTCGCCGAACACGACGTATGGATTCCTAGTAGCGATTCAGAATCGATCCAGGCAGGATAGGCTCGATTATATCAGTAAAACCTTTGGGACGGGTTCGGAACTGAGTTCGATTGGGACGGGGTTTACCGACGGTAATTACCCCTGGATGAATACCAGCGCCAATGCCAATGTTCAGCATAAATTCAAAGATACGGGTCGGGAACTGAGTGCTGATCTGAATTATATCACCTATAATTCGACTGGTGATCAGGTGCTGAAAACTGCTGTTAATCAGCCCGCTGGGACGCTTAGCAATAGCAATCAGTTCGTGTATAGTTTGCCATCGGATATTGCGATTTACTCAGCCAAAGCCGATTATGTGCATCCGCTACGTGATAAGGCAAAATTGGAAGCCGGGATTAAATCGAGCGTAGTTGATAACGATAACAACTCGCAGTATTACACCGTATTGGGAGCCATCAATACCCCTGATTACACTAAATCCAATCACTTTACCTACCACGAAACAATTCATTCTGCCTACACCAATTTTCGAAAAGAATGGAAGCGGCTAGCGACACAGGTTGGTTTTCGACTTGAAAATACCCAGATAGCCGGACGCCAGTTAGGTAACCCTGAAGTTGCCGAAACGTCGTTTAACAGGACCTACACGAGTTTGTTTCCCACCGCTTTTCTTAGCTATAAAGTAGATAGTACTGGAAATAATACATTGACTGCCAGCGTTACCCGACGTATAAACCGACCTAATTATCAATCACTTAACCCATTTTTGTTTTATCGGGATCAGTATTCCTTTACGGCTGGTAATCCCTATCTTAAACCCCAGTACAATTATCAGTACGAACTCAAGTATCAACACAAACAATACATCGGTCTCTCAATCCAATACGGTCGGTTTACAGATGTGATTTTTCAGTTAACGCAGGCAGTGGGCGATGTTTTTTACACGCGTCCCGGCAATGTAGCTAGTGGCTATATTCTGTCGCTAGCGACCAATTTATCGCTGTCGCCCACAAAATGGTGGACTATAAACGCCAATGGACAGATTGGACGAATGGCACTGAATGGTACTGCCTATTCTGAAAATCTTACTCCTGGTTTGTTCAGCGTACGAATGGATGTGTTCAACCAATTCAAATTCGATAAAGGCTGGGCGGGTGAGCTAAGCAGTTTTTATTCAGGTAAAAACATTTCCGGGCAAACCATAACCAATCCACGCTTTCGGCTTGCTGCCGCTGTCCAAAAGAAAATTTTACAGAACAAAGGCAGCCTTCGGCTTACGCTGGAGGATATTTTTCACACCTGGAAACCAACTGACCAAACGGTTAGCCTACAACAGGCCGAAGCGTTTCATGCCAATGAAACCGATACCCGAAGAATTGGCCTGGCCTTTACGTATCAGTTTGGCAAAGAGACCTTTGCCCGCAAACGGCGGCATACCGACAATGCCGCCGATTCGGAAAAGGGTAGAGTGGATTGAGGGCTTAAAGCACCCGAATTTCCTGCCAAAACTGCCGGATGAACAATCGCTCTTCCTGCGAAATGCCATTGTGCGCTCTGGCAACGCGGAATAGAATACGAACGAACCGTTTTTTTATCTGCTCAGTAAGCTCAAGTCGTTTCGCAACCAGGCGACGCATGCCAAATGCATAGGCATCGTCTCCCGGTTCGCCCGTATTTTCCCGTAAAAAGAACGCGCAAAGGGCCAAATCGCCGTGTGGTCCCTGCGCCAGGAGTTCTCTAACGGTCCACTGCTCTTGTTTATGCAGGCGACCATCTAGCTTGGACAAAGCATAGACTATACTGCCCAGGCTCATCGATAAATCGGGTGAATACATAGGCTTGTTGTGTTTTTTGTTATTACGCAACTACTGGCTCGAGTCGATACACATCATCGATCTTGCTGGGTGAATCATGAGAAAGCCCTAAATCCTTAAGCAGTCCGGTCTTAAGGTCGTAAACTAGCCCATGAATCAGCAGGGGTTTGCCATTGCTCCAGGCGTTCTGAACAATCGTTGTGGTTGAGAGTCCATACACCTGTTCCTGAATATTTAGTTCAACCAAACGATTGAGCCTTCGCGTTGGATTGTCGATGGCATTCAACTCGTCCTGGTGCAGCCGGTAAACGTCTTTGATGTAGCGCAGCCAGTTGTCGATTAAGCCGACTTGCTTATTGCCCATCGCAGCTGCTACCCCGCCACAACCGTAGTGACCACAGACGATTACATGCTGCACTTCCAATACATTGACAGCATAGTCGAGCACACTGAGCATGCTCATATCGTTGTGAATGACCATGTTGGCGATGTTTCGGTGAACAAAAAAATCGCCCGGTTGAACCTGTGTAATTTCTTCAGCGGGTACACGGCTATCTGAGCAGCCTATCCACAGAAACTTAGGGCGTTGGCCTTCAGCCAGCTTATTGAAAAAATCGGGTGTTTGCTGAGTTTTTGCCTCAACCCATTTTTTATTGTTGGAAAACAACTGTTGAAAAGAACGAATCATCTTGATAAGAGTAAGATTGAAAAGAAAAATTTTATAACGTATTGTAAGTCAGAGAGCCGTATCCTCGGTCTGTGTCCTCACAGAACGCATTGGTGAAAGCTAATTTATAGGCGTTCTGTGAGGACACAGACCGAGGACACCAAACAGGTGCCGCCAATTAATTGCCTTCTGTTGTCGAGCGGGATTGCCCCTTATTCGCAACTTCTGAAGTAGACGAATTGGCAGGAGGAGATAAGCTAACGCGCTGAATTTTATAGTTATGTTTGGCTAAATCTCTATCAGGCGTGTGAGCTACCACTACACCACCGGTGGGTACGACATTCGGTACAGGCCGTTTATAGCTGATCATAGGGCCTGGGGTAAGACCCGGCGCGTTGACCTCAGTGCCCTGTTTAGTTTCCCACTTTCGGGCGGCCGCTGCTTTGTTCGGGTGCTTATAATTATTGGCCGAATAGGTGACGTCGTTACGTAATTTAGAATCATCCTGGGCGGAGGCCGTCAGGATCGAAAGGCCACTTAGGGCTAATATAAACAGGTATGTTTTCATGGTTTGTTTTGTTGTTTGAGTACTTGTCAATCCTAGAGCGAACTACTAGAAGAGTATCATCTAATTGACTTTACAAAGGTCATACCCCAGCGTTAGGCTCGTGTTAGAGCCGCATTAGAACGGCATTAGAAATGCGTTTAGTGAAAATGCGCCTGCCGTTCTCGCTTGGCTTTGCCGAGTGAGAACTATTATTTTGACGGCCTCTGGCCGGTAGTAGCCAATTATATTACAAACGGGCCAGAGGCCCTTGAACTAATAGTCCTCACTCGGCAAAGCCAAGCGAGAACGAGAGAGAGGGGCTGGGGGTGAGGGCGAAATTACCGGGGCAACGTAACCGTGAACGTAGTCCCCGCATCGGCCGACGATTCGACCTGAATACGACCCTGATGCAGTCGAACAATTCGTTCGGCGAGTGGAAGGCCAATGCCATAACCGGGTTGCCGGCTGGCATTTCGGCCCCGCTGGAAGGGAACAAAGATGGCGGTTAACTGGTCGGTAGGAATGGTTGAGCCCGCATTGTGGACGCTCAATTGCACAGATTTACTGTTCGAAGAAAGGGTTACGGATACGGTGTGATCTGGCGAGAATTTGCCCCCATTGTCGATCAGATTGAAGAGAGCCGTTCGTAACAGCGGTTCACTGCCGGTTAGTTGCCAGCGGGCATCAGGTGCATCGGGCGGGATGATATGCACATGAATCACATAGTTTGACTGGAGTCGCTGGAAATCAAGCCGAACCTGATTCAGTAACGTATCCAGTTGCACGCGGCTCATAGGTACCGACGATTCGTCCATGTTTGCCTTGGCCAGCGCCAGTAATCCATTTACCATCCGGTTTAGACCGCGTACGTCATCCAGCACGGAGTGCAACGTAGCCCGAAGTTCATCTGGCTCATCTTCGGCCAGCAGGGAAACTTCCAACTGACCCGTAATAGCTGTTAGCGGTGTGCGTAACTCGTGCGACGCATGCGACACAAACGAACGCTGTAGACTAAAGGCTTCTTCCAGCCGGGTAAGCATCCGGTTGAATCGCTGGGCTAATTGACTTAGCTCGTCTCCACTGGCTCCTTCGGGTAAACGGAGGGATAGATTCGATGCGGTAATCTCATCCATCCGCCGATTGATTCGGCTAATCGGTTGCAACGTTCGGCCGGCATAAAAACGTCCAGCAATCACCATCAGGGCTGTCATCAGAAACCAGCCAATGGCCAGAATATAGGCCAGATTCTGGATAGTACGGCTACCAAACGTGTCGACGGCTGACGCAAAAATGACGGATGGAACCTGATTCTCAGTAAAATAAATACCTACAATATCGCGGCTCTTTTCCTGCCAGTGAACCATCCGGGATTGCCGAACACGATCCAGCGTTGTTGGTGTAACGGTCAGATAATCAGTGCCACTTTCGTAGATCAACTGGTTTCGGGCATTGTAAATAATAATCTCTTCTTGGGGCAAAACCGTCAACTGGTTTTTGTCTATAAGTTTAAACAGCGTAGGCCCAACCGGTTCGGGCCCAACCAATAAATGCCCCGCCGTCAGTGCTTCGGACTGTAGTCGAGTTTGAAATTCATTCGATACGTATTGCCGGGCAACCAGATAAAGGAGCAGGCAAAACAGGGCCAGCAGGACCGAGACAATGGCGGTAAATAAAAGCGTCAGTCGGTTACGTAGGCTCATTTTTCTTTCAACACGTACCCCATTCCAATGAGGGTGTGAATCAGTTTGGTGGGCGAATCTTTGTCGATTTTAGCACGTAGATAACTAACATAAACGTCAATTACGTTGGTCCCCGTGTCGAAGCCAATATCCCAGACCTGCTCGGCTATATCGACTCGCGACACAACTCGTCCGGCATTCCGCATCAGGTATTCCAGCAGGGCAAATTCGCGGGCAGTCAGTTCAATGGTTTGTCCCCTTCGGCGGGCTACCCGTTCGTGCAGATCAAGCTCCAGATCGGCCACGCGCATCACTCGACCCACTTCTTCGGCAGGAGTTGACCGACGCAGCAGGGCTTTCAATCGTGCAAGCAATTCCAGGAAATCGAACGGTTTGGCCAGATAATCATCGGCACCGGCTTCGAAGCCGAGCAATTTATCGGCTGTAGTATCCAGGGCGGTCAACATGAGAATTGGCAGTCTGGCATTCTTACCGCGAATATATTCGGCCAGTTCAAGACCAGTCATATCAGGGAGATTGACGTCCAGAATGATTAGATCGAAAGTCGTAGTGTCGAATAGTTGTTTGCCTTCCTCGCCCGTCAAGGCCACGTCTACCGTATAAGCCTGGGTTTGTAGCCCTTTTTTTATGAATGTGGCTACCTTTGGCTCATCTTCAACCACTAGCAAATGCGCGTTAAGACCAGTCGTCATACGTTGGATTTACCCTGTTGCAAATAAGACGCAAGGTATAGGACAAGTTTGTTTTTTGACAGGATTGACAGGATAAAACAGGATTTTTCGGGTAATTAATCCTGCCTTATCCTGTTAATCCTGTCAAAAAACAAACTTGTCCGACATCCCTTATTCAAACAACCAGTCGATATTTTTCTTGTTGCCCGCCAGACCAGCATCGAAGGGTGTAATCTCCTGATTGCCATCCATAAAGCCCAGTAGCAAACAGGCTCCTTTCCCTAAATTCAGGGTGTGTTTGCCCGCTTTGAAGGAATAGGTGTGAATATTAACCGGCGGCAATCCATTGACCAGAATTGCATTCGAGATTTTGATCTCCGATTGTCCGTAATCATTGGCACTGGCGTCGGTTTCCAGTTCGGGCGTTGGCAGGTATTTGGGATTCTTTTCGGTAAAAAAGCCGACCAGGAGCTTCACGGGTTCAGTGGCCGTAAAGGTCAGGCTGGTGCGCTCCGATTGCATGTTTGCTTTGGCCAGTTTAAGTCCTTTCAGGTTCTTTAGCTCTGGGGCAACATCACTTATGGTGGCCGATGTATCCGTAAATACGCGTTGTTCTTTTTCAAGTGTATAGGTTTCAACCTGAGGACTTTGTATCGTGACCAATGCAGGTTTCAATAGAACGGGCGCTTTGGCAATGGCAGTCGTAGTCGATTTCAGTGAATCAATAGTATGCTTGAATCGGGTTAATTCTTTCTGATAAACCGGCAGCATTTCCTCCCAGGTTTTATAGGTCGCATCGATGCCCCGCATGGGAATTTTACGTTGTTTCGTTTGCATACTGTTGGCATACAGATAGGTATCTTTCGTCAGCTTCACCAAGTCGGCGTAGTGATTGACACTGCTTTCTAGTAAAGGCAACGCCTTGTCGAGGTCGCGAACATCGTTGGAATATTTATACCGTAGAACTGCCAATGCCGCACGGGCTTTTTGGGCGTAAAAATTCGCCATTGCATCCTGACAATAGACATCGTTTCGTAAGCGGGCAAACTCGTCTTTGTGCTGGGTGACAGCACCAGCCGCTTTGTCGATAGCTTCTACGGCTTTCTTACCGTGTTCAACCACTTCATTGGCTATCTGAATGGGCGTTTCACCAATGTGTTTTTCGTTTTTCCAGTCCTTCTCGGCGTAGTCGATGATCATCTCACCTTCAGGGGCTTCCGATTCATAAAGCAACGTCAGCAGACCGTAACGGAAGGGATTGATAAGTTGAGTCATTAACATGCCTAACGTCAGGGTTTGGCGATTGCCATCGGTGATGCCGTACCGACGTAGTAGCTTCGGCGAAATCTCGCCCGTTTGTTCGTATGCTTCCAGTACGTCTTTGCCTTTGTCGAGCGATAAACCGTATTTCTCAGCCAGTTGATTGCCCCAATAGGCAACCTCCGCAGGGCGATTTCGACCTGATTTCCAGGCGTATCGTCCCCAGGTTTTGTACCAGATCCAGTCACGATCAAGTTGGAGTAGGCGAGGGGACGTTTTGTCGGCGGTATACGGCCAATCCCAGTACGAAGCCTGCGGATACAGATGCAAACCGTTGGCCCCATACACACTGTGCATCGCCTGCACCGACTTCTGGATAAAATCGGCAGAACCGTAGCGGAATGGCTCCAGATTCGCCAGAATATGCACATTCTCAATTTGAACCGTGCCGATGTTACTCAACGTACGGTGTAGCTCGGCCCATTTTCCGCGTGGCGTATAAGTGGTTAAAGCCTCGCCATTGAACTTGGCCTCGGTGTACAGATTCTTGTACAAAGGCAAAGCGGCTTTCATGACGCGGGGCGCATCGGTATCATGGGCGCGTAGCACGATGGGTGGTTCAGTCGTTTTGCCGAGAGCTTTCAGGCCATCTTTTACGCCCGGAATAATCGTTTTTGTAAACCAGTCCACGTCGTCCTGACCGACGCCTTCCATCGCTTCACCCAGTGCAATGAGTAACCCAACGTTGGGGTATTTTTCAACAAAGGCAGCGATTGATTTTCGGGTATAATCGGCGATGAGCGGAACAATCGGGCGGTTGCGATCCTGAGTTTTGATGTGGTGATGTTCGGCGAAGGGCTTTGAGACGATAATATTGTAGAACATCTGAATTACCCAGATTCCCCGTTTATCAGCCTCTTCGGTCAGAAAACGGAACATTTCCTCGTTCTTTTTGAACGTAGCATCATCTACTTCAACCGCATACGGGTAATCTTTCAGCCGAACCAGCGAAGCAAAGGGATGTCCGTTCCACAAATACAGTGAGTTATACCGGTTTTCGACCATCATATCCAGATACCGAATCCACAACGCCTTGTCGTATAGCCAGGGAAATGTTTCGGGCGTGTAAGGATATTCATACACGTCCCGACCGGGCAGATAGATAGGCTTTTGGACACCCACGCAGGTGCCACGAAGCACCATTTCGGGTTTATCGGTCAGGCTGATTTTTTCGGGAAGTTTACCGGTTTCAGTTAGCTGTGACGCTAGTTCCAGGCAACCGTACAACGCACCAGATGGGTCAGTTCCAGCAATGAGCAGTGGTTTTTGGGCGTCTTTTTGAATCGAAAAACCTTCTTTTATTGTATCCTTAACTGCTGTAAGCGCATAGGCTGAAGCCACCTGTTTGACTGTATTGTCGGACCATAAACCAACCACAATCTGCTGATTGCCACTTGCCCTGGTTCCCTGAGTTATTGTCGCCTGATAACCAGCCTTTGTTAGAGCTTGTTTCAGTTTCTCAGCTCCAAATATAATGCGTACGTGGGCTGATGATGGAATGACGATGGTGACAGGTGAATTCTTTTTCTCCTGTGCGATTGACGGCTGAAGGGAGAAAAAGAATAAGGTGAGGTAGAGGAGGAGTTTATGACGGCTCATATTGAGGAAAGAGATATAGACAAGGTTTGTCATTTCGACCTTAGGAGGAATCTCAAGTTCCCTATTTGGCAAGCTTGAGATTCCTCCTAAGGCCGGAATGACAAAAAGTGACTTAAGTATTTCAACGAATCAGCGGAATCCAGACTTCCATTTCGGAGTGCCCACGATTCGCCCAGGCGTAGTAGGGGATCAGTCGAATGGGGGTTGTCTGGGGCGCTTTGTCCGATACTTCGCGGTAGAGTTGGTTCGTCCAGTTGCCTTCGTTGATGAGTTTGGCATCCCCTTCCAGCGCCATCACATCGCTGTTGTCGATCTTAATGAGGCTCGGTTTAAGATTGATTTTTGACGATAAAGCGATGTTGTTCAGCTTCGTCGTTTGATTGTCTACCGATTCTACACAATACACAATCGGACCCCGTTTGACGGCCACCTGATTGCGGTTTTCTTCTACCAATGGATTCGCTTCGATGAGTTTAACAGGCATTGGCAGATTGATAGCCACTTTATCGCCAACCACCCATGTTCGGTTAAGTTCGGCGTAGGTGCCTGCCTGAAGGTTGGTCATGGCTGGCTTGCCGTTAATGGTTATCGTTGCCCCCTGACACCAGCCAGGAATCCTGACAAATACCGAAAAGGACTTGGCGGGAACCTGCTCTAGTTGAAGATTAATCGCGCCATCCCAGGGGTAATTTGTCGTTTGGGTTAGCCGAATAGCCGATCCGTCTTTTAGCGTGGTATTCAACTGATTGCTGCCAAACAAATTCAGCCACAGTCCTTTGTCTGAAATACTGTAGGCGTAGTTACTCACTTCCGAAATGGTTCGGACTGTATTCGGCGGGCAGCAATTCGACAGGCGTATGTAATTCTGGCGACCACCCATCCAGCGCATCTGGTACGGATAATCATCGGACGCACTGAGTGGATTGGTGTAAAAAAACTTGTTCCCATCCAGACTTATCCCTGACAGAATACTGTTGTACAGGGCCAACTCCATCACGTCGGCATACTTGGCATCGCCCGTAATTTGAAGCATCCGGTAATTCCAGAGCAGGTTGCCTATGTTGGCACAGGTTTCGTTATGAGCCGAGTGGTTGGGTAATTGATACGCCTTGCCGTAAGCCTGATGGATTTTCTGTACAGTATCGGGTTTATAAGCAGTGCCTTCGGGCGAGACACCATCGTACAACGCCCCACAACCACCCGTTACGTACATTTTGTGATTGACGACATCGTCCCACATCAAATCCAGAGTAGAGAGTAGCGTACTATCGCCCGTTTCGGCAAACACATCGGCGGCTCCGGCAAACAGATAATTCGCCCGGACAGCATGGCCGATTACCTTTTTCATTTGCCGAAAAGGTACCCGGTCTGAGTTGTCATCTGTTCCTTCTGACAGGCCTCGAATGTCGATTAACTTTTGGGCTAAAGCCAGGTATTTCGGATCGCGGGTGGTGCGGTACATTTCTGTAATGCCCATGTAGTGCGACGGGCAAATGGCATTACGTGCCTGTTCGGGGCTGGCGTTGGCATAAAATCCGATCAGAAAATCGGTGGCTTTTTTCGCGATGTTCAGCAGTGAGGTTTTACCCGTTGCCCGGTAATGCACGCAAGCAGCTGTCATCAGGTGTCCGAAATTATAAGCCTCAAAACTGAGCTTATCACGGAAGGCCGCCCCATCACCCATCTTCGTTTCGCCCGTTTTCTTCTGCTGGATAATGGCCTTCGTATACACGTAGCCATCGGGTGCCTGCGCTTTGGCGATTACCGCAATGGCTTTGTCCATTATGGCATCCAGCTTTTTGTCTTTCGTAAGTGCATACATACTCGCCACCGACTCCAGCGTTTTGTAGAAATCGCCGTCGTGGAAAGAAGGCCCTTTGAAGTTGCCCGTTTCCAGACCGGCGGCTATCTCAAAATTCCGAAAGGCGTGGCTAACGTTGGCATCGGTGTAGGTATTCCACAAATGCGGCACCATCGAATCCCGACAAACGGCAAAGCGATCGGCCCAGAATCCAGTTGTCCATCTCACCGCATTCAGATCTGTACTTTCCAACTTCGCAAACTTACTCTGCGACGTATTGACCAGTGCATTCGTTTGACCATGAGCCTTTGAGAAAGCTGTAAGCGCAAAAGCCAGTAATAGGTATCGAATTCGTGTATGGCTAATATGCATGATAACAGAATAGCATAAAAGCCAAAATTAATAGCAATAATCCCATTTTAACTATGCTATTTTCTCTGGTGATTGTAGGATGTTAGCATGTGTAGCGGGGCAAAATCTGATGTTCTGGTTATTGGCCCACATTGGGTTGGAAGGGTAGTTTAATTTTTTTGTTTATTCACTTTGAAATACAAAGTTCTTTGTTAATTTTGCCCACACAATATAAAACAAAACACGTATGGCTATTAAAAATCAACGACTTACCGGCATCTTGCTAGCAGTAGCAGCGCTATTGTTCATTCCATTCATCGCGATGCAGTTCACAAATGAAGTGAACTGGACGCTGTTCGATTTTGTCGTTGCAGGTGTTCTGCTATTCGGTACTGGTCTCCTGATTGAGCTTGTCTTGAGAATGGCGACCACAGTGAAGTACCGAATCGCGCTTTGTGCAGTTATTCTGGTAGCGCTGCTCCTTATTTGGGTAGAACTGGCGGTTGGTATCTTCGGCAGTCCAATCGCTGGAAGTTAGATTTTAACACTTTACTAGCAATGAAAAGCAAAGCGGGTATACTAATTGGTTTTGTCTTAGGTCTGACTGGCTTTCTCTTCCTGTTTAAAGTAATCGTCCTTGACAATGTCCCACCTGAAGATGAGCTCGCTCCGGGAATAGTGGTTATTGCGTCGATACTCAGCGGGTTACTGTTTGCGTTTGCTGGTAATTCAATTCAGAATTATCTCAAAAAACAGAGATACTAACAGGATACTGTTACCATTGACTTAATGGATGAGTTGTTGGAAAGAAAAGTCGGGAGCGCGCATCTCTAGCTCGTTCTTGCTGGACTCAAGCTGTGCTTCTGTTGCATAGGCAATCATTTTTTGTTCATAGTCGCAGATAGCGGCCTGTAGGGTTTCGAAGTTTCCGTTAGTGAGGCTATCCGATAACGTTAAGGCGTCAACCAGTCCGGTGTTTACGCCCTGACCCGCAAAGGGCGGCATCAAATGGGCGGCATCGCCGATGAGCGTTATCGGCAGCGGGCGATCCGTTTTCCAGGGTTCATCTAATGGGAATTTTCTCGTCGGCAATCCGACAAAAAAAGATGTGGCCTGGAATAATTGCTGGAATCGTTCATCCCAATCAGAGAATCTATCGGAAAGAAAAGCACGAATGCTATCCGTATTCTGAAAGTCTAATCCATTGCCATGAACCCATTCTTCGGGCTTTCTGAAAATGATACCGTAGGAGAGTGAGCCATTGTTATAGGGATTGGCAACAAATAAATTGCCCTCATGCGCGGTCATGAGCCGGTTGCCATCACACAGTTGATAAAACTCAGGACAATTTATCTGGGGCTGCGGCACATCGCCCTGGATGATAAACGTCCCGGTTTCTTCGACCTCAGTATCTGTTACATAGCTTCTCACTCTGGACATTCCGCCATTGGCTACAATCACAAGATCTGCGGTCGCATCGGGACCCTCTTCAAAATGCAGCAGCCATTTTCCATCGTGCACATCAAGTCCGGTAGTTTTTTTGTCCCAGACAACGGTACCGCTGTTTAAACTGTCAAGCAGCATTTTTCGAAGATCATTTCGGTTGATTTCGGGGTTATCATATTGGTTCTCGGTGGTAGGTTTCCGGGTAGCCAATACGTTAGCCTGCTGATCGGCAAAGAGTATGCCCATGGGTAGCGCGATGGCATAATAGGTTTCCAGCAAGCCCGCTTTTTTCATGGCTTCCTGCCCTGAATCTTTGTGCAGGTCGAGTGTGCCGCCCCAGATTCTTGCCTGTGGATCTTCGTCGCGTTCGTAAACGGTTACGTCTACGCCTTCCTGCTGTAGTAATTTTGCCATGGTGAGACCAACGGGTCCTGCACCGAGGATGGCAACTTTCTTATTTGTCAATAACATGATTTTGCATTGTTGATTACGATGCAAAATTCCGGAAGGCTAGGCTATCAGGCTTGTACAAACGCGACAAAATCGTATGAGCTGTTGGACTGGAACTTGCCAGAAGGCTAAAAAAAGCCTTCTGCGTTTCGTTTGCGAATGGCTTCTTCAGTTCTTGGAACAAGAGATTCTAACCCCATTCGTACGGCCTCTTCCTGAACTTCCTCAATAAACGGGCGGAAAGTTTTGTTGTACTCCTGAAAGGCTAATTCAACATTGTCGGGGTGTTTTTGAAACGCATCAGCTAATGCGGCCGCTCCATCTATTGCCAATGAGCCGCCCTTGCCTGCAGCCGGTGAAGCACAATAGCCTGCATCACCCACCAAAGCCACTCTGCCTTTTGTCCAGGATGGCATTTTAATTTGACAAAGTTTATCGAAGTAAAACGTTTTAGACTTCTTTACTTCTTCCAGTAGCTCTGCGGTTCTCCAGCTTTCTCCTTCAAACTGTTCCAAAATGAGCCTTCTCTGTTGCTCTTCATCCCGATAATTGTAAGCGATTTCGTTTTCTGGGCGAAAGCAAAAAATTATATCGGTCTTGTTGTTGTAGGCATTCAGCATGATTGCCTTGTTGGGCACATTGTAGAATTGGGTTGTGTTTTCTGGTATTAACAACTTGTCTACGATAGTGATCGAAAAATATTGACCAAGAAAATGTAAGTAGTCCGCTTCATGACCAAACCAGATTTTTCGTACCGCCGAATGGATACCATCGCAACCGAACACTAAATCAAAAGCCTGTTGTGAGCCATCTTTAAAGGTAACTTCGATCGCATCTGCTGTTTCGGTCAGGGCTGTTATGGTATTGTTGAAAATGAATTCAACGTCATTTTTTACGGTATCAACTAAGATATTGAGTAATGTATTTCGCTCAATTTCGCATTCTTCGTCTGGCAAATCGTCACCCTCTTTTTTTACGATCATTTTCCCCGCCGTACTATCATCCGCATTCTTAAATTCCAGCAGTTCCATCGCCAGTCTGTTGGATTTAATTTGCTCGAAAATCCCCATCCGCTTCACGGTGTCGACGGTATTGCCCTCAATATTAACGGGCGTTCCGCCCAGTTTAAGTCCATTTGCTACGTCAACTATGGTTACTTTGTAACCTAGTTTGTTCATCCAATAGGCGGTTGAAAGCCCGGCAAAACTTGCACCCGAAACGAGTACGTTACGTTGCCCAACATTTTGTTCGTTCACTGATTCCATTTTCTATACGATTTACTGATGGCGCAAAGGAACAACGTATAGCAGGAATGGGAAATGGCAATACAGAGTAAGTATTGGACTAATCGAAGTTTTTGTTCCGGAAAGCTAAAGCGGTCATTCCGGCGACTTTGGTAAACAGCCGGGAGAAATAAGGATAATCATCGTAGCCTAATTCGGTTGCAATCTCTTTTACCGATTTATTCGAATGATAAAGTAATCGTTTGGCTTCTAGAATGATACGTTGCTGGATGTGATATGAAACGGAATGGCCAGTTGTGGTTTTGACGCATTCGTTCAGGTAAGGAGTCGAGATGTTTAGGGCCTGGGCGTAGGCTGTAGGGCGTTTAAATGTGGTATACCTGCGTTCCAGAAGTTCCCTGAAATCTTTGGTAATTGTATCAAATCGTGACAGTTTGTCGGTTGATTTAGCGTATTCCAGATATTGAGAAGCCACTAAGGCAACCAACGCATTGCAGCTATCTTTTAGGATGGCATGATAGAGTTTGTCGTTGTTCCGTTCAGCAAATTTTAGGCAAAGTGACACCGCTTCGGAAATCAGGGAAAACGTTTCGTTGTCTAACACCAACGGTTTTGTGGGAACAATGTCTTCCAAAAGCTTCAGATAGTCAGGATTCAGATTTTCATTATTAATTGCCCAGGTACTGACTGTTACATTGTCAAATGTGCGTATACGATGCACTTGATTCGGGTGCATGTAGATGACGGACGAAGACTTAATTTCATACGTCTGGAAATCAATTTCGATCGTAATTGTGCCTGTTTCAAGTAAGTGAAATGTGTGCCGATCGTGCCGTTCCGATTGCTCATCTCCCTCGAAATGGGGTAAATTGTCAAGAGCTATTTTTTCAATGGAAATACCTGAGTTATACTCGTCACCAAACTGATTAACAGGTATGGACTTGGGCTTTTTACGCATCATCTGTGTACAAACGTGACAAAATTGCTGGGAACAATTTGTTTCCCTTTCTTCGCTTTTCGCGCGAATGCGGCAGGTGTGGTGCCGCTATAGCGTTTGAATTCCCTGCTTAAGTGGGATTGATCCGTATAGCCAAACTCATGCGCTAAACCAGCAAGATTAGCAGTCGGGTCGAGCCATAATTGATTTCGTACCTGCTCAAAGCGCATCAGACCAGACACGTCTTTAACACTATGACCCGACGATTGCTTGAACTTCCGTTCCAGGGTACGAACCGTTGCGTGAGCCGCCGATGCCACCTGACTTACCGGTATGGTTCCATTGGCTTCGCGCATCGCCACTCCCGCCTTAAATAGCATACTGTCAGTAGCCACCTGCGACCATGCATTCAGGAAATAGTGTTTTACCTGATCCACCGCATCGGCTATCTTGCCCGCCTTAACCAACTCATCCAACGTAGATTGAAGCTGAACAATTGGATGCTCAACGATGCGCACTTCGTCTTTATCTGAGGGTAGTCCGAGTAAGTCGAACACGGTCCAGGGAAAGCACCTGATGGCGATAATTTCTAACCGATTTTCTGCGTAAAAAAGAACAGGCTGATTGAGTAGCCCAATCATAAACGGCGATGGCAATGGCTGTAATCCGTCATTGTAAATAATGCTACAGCCACTACCAAAATGAAAAATGATTTCAGCGTAGCCATCCGGTTGTACCTCAAATCTCGACGGGTCTTCCCCAGTGTCTCTTCTGTTGTACCAAAAGCACTTTATGGTATCCCGTAGTTGGTCAGGCGGTTCAAATTCCCGATGGTACATAGTGATAGCCTGTTGGCCTTTCTAGTAGTCGATATTAATTCCAGATGTCATTCATTTCTGTCAGTACAATTGGTTTTTCGGCGGTAACAACAATTGTATGCTCGTGTTGAGCCATAAAACCGCCTTTATTGCCAACCATCGTCCAGCCATCATTTAGAGTTTCGGCATAGGTTGAGGTTGTCGATATAAATGTTTCAATAGCAACGACAGAATTCTTTTTAAATCTTGTCGGATTAGAACGATCCCTGTAATTCGCTATTTCGCTTGGCTCTTCGTGAAGGCTTTTGCCGACTCCGTGTCCTGCCAGATTTTTGATGACTTTATAACCGCGTTTTTTTGCTTCTGTTTCTATCAAATGCCCGATGTCCGAAATACGAACTCCACCTTTTATGTTATGTATCGCTTTGTGTAAAATCTGCTTTGACGCGTCTATCAATTTTTGATGTTGGTTAACATCTTCGCCAATTACAAAAGAGCCTCCGTTGTCGGACCAAAAACCATTCAGTTCGGCCGAAACATCAATATTCACCAAATCGCCTTCTTGCAGTGTTTTATTGTCAGACGGAATACCGTGGCAAAATACATTGTTCACACTGATGCAAGTAAACCCTGGAAAGCGATAGGTCAAAAACGGGGCTGATTTTGCCCCAAATTCGGCTAGTATTGCTGCCCCGTAATTGTCTAACTGTTTTGTTGTCAAGCCGGGCCGGGCATAGTTTCTCATTTCCTTTAAGGTGTAGGCAACAGCTTCACTTGCTTTCTGCATTCCGACTAGTTCCTCTTCTTTTGTTATTGACATATTCGTTGAATTAGTTTGGTTTGTCGTCGTATCATTCTAAGGAAACAAGTATTTTTCTCTTAACCTCTCATAATACCTGTTTTAACTTCTGTGGCCCGCTTATAATGGGCAACGATCACTCCGCCTGGTGTAGCCGTACTGACTATCAGGTTGAATGCCGCCCGAATCGTACCATCGGCGAATAGTTTGTTTCCGGTACCGAGCATTAACGGATGAATTAGGAGCCATAGTTCATCGATCAGATCATGTTTGAGCAGTGTCTGGACCAGGTTACCACTGCCGTGGGCCTGAATATCAGAGCCTTCTAATATCATCAACGTTTTTCAGAAAAACTGAGTTTTTCCAATCTGAGTTTTCCAGCCAACGATTATCTGATGGTTTAGTCCGATACAAATTTCGCTAACAAATAGGATGTCATTGCAGTGTGAATGCGACAATAATAGTGGCTAAAACAAGTATTGATATGCCTGTATAGCGGAGTTGCCAGTATAGTATGATCGCCAACGCATAATAGACGAACGAATTGTTCGTCTAGATAAATGTAAATGTATAAGGGCATGTTAGGGCGTTGAGAAAGTTGGCAAGATTTTCCAACTTTCTCAACGCCCTAACATGCCCTTGTTTTACGACATCTATTTTAACTAACTGAATTATTTATTGACAGATTTATTGATTTTCCTTTGCTTAATAAATTGATAAATAGACCCCACGACAAACACAATTAAAAGGGTAAGAAGCGTTTTGCCAATCAATGGGTCAGTAATATCCTTCGCCCAGGGGTGTCCAACAGGAATACGGGTAAACGTTTCATTGACTGTAGGAACCAATGATAAGAAAAAGCTAAAGGACAGACAGAAATTCTCGAAAAAACGAGATATGTTATTTCCTTTCTTTTGGGAATAAAGATAAAAACTCACTAGTATCAAAAATACGATAAATATAGAAAAAACATGACCAGGGTTAAAGCCTCCATGCTTAGATATACCTAATGCTGTTAACGAAGTAATGCTTGTTCCGTAAAAGTATATTTTTCCGGAAATATGCGCCAAATTTATTTTTCCATATCGTAAAAATGATATGATTGCCGTTATGATGGCAACAATGCCAATAACTGTGTGAAAAATCCCTAAATTAGATAGTCCCATCTTTTTTTAACTTTTTGACTGATTAAACAGTGCAAAGGTGCAATGGGAAATTGAGAAGGGTTTTGTGAATTAGTTCAACTATTTGGTGATTTAGTTCAATCTGAAATTCTTCTAAGATTCAATTTAAAGAGTGATTGACCGCTATAATTTAGAAGAAAGAGTATTAAGTACGAAATTTTGATAATCAATATTTAAGTGCTGATTATTATTTGTTTCTGAGCTTCAAACGATAATTAGTAGGTGTAGTATTAAATTTTTCACTGAAACTTTTGGTGAAATTTGCAAGATCATTAAATCCACAATTAAACGCAATGTCAGTAATGCGCTCTTCGGAAACCAATAGTAATTCGGCCGCTTTTTCAAGTTTTTTAGTTTTGATATAATTGGCAGGAGTATCGTTGTATATTTTTGCAAATTCCCGTTTGAAAGAAGAAATGCTTAAATTATTTAGCTGGGCCAACTCGTCAATAGTTAACTGTGAAAGTAGATGTTCGTCAATTATTCGTTTAAAAGTATAAGTAGTTGGTGAAAAAAGTTGTGAAAATATGATTTGTATAGATTCAGAATTTTGTGTTTGAGAAAGTAAAAGTATAATTTCCTTGAATTTTAAAATTAAAATATCTTCGTTGACTAAAGATGGGTTTTCAATATAGAACAGTAAGCCTTCAATATACTTTTGAATTAAAAAATCATTATTTATTTTTTCGCTTGACTTACTTGAGATTACATGTTTGGGTGCTTGAAGTAGCGATGGCAATTCCTTGTCGTAAATTTTTTTTAATATATCTGAATGAAAAGTGAAAATTACAATCTCACAATTGCTTTTTGAATTTGAATTGTATAGTTGTTTTCCTGAGCTTATGCAATTCAGAAATAATGAATAATTTTTAGAGATGTTTAGTCGCTCGTTGTGAATTTGATAGTCAATAGAACCTTCTAGTATATATATAAAACAGGCTTGATCAGTAACAGGAAAGTCGAATTTAAACGGTGGTTGTAAGATGATTTTTTGAATTAATGATTTTCCAAACAAATCAATTTTTTTATAATCGTTTATCATGTCGCATACACTTTGATCTATGTCTCTTAGGGAATAATACTCGAGAAACTAACTCTAGCCTAAATTTCAAAGGGTTTGCCCTTGTCAAATTCGCGAGATGTACCCTATCTAACCCACTAATGTCGACAGTTTTGTGTAGGTAAGGCATTTGAAAAACTAAAGCTCAATATAGCACAAATGCCCCAAAGCTGGAATCTGCCCGTAATACATAAGCGTAAAAGCTCAACGGTTACCCTGATTTCTTTAGCACTATAATACAGACATAGATGAATGGGGAAAAGTTGGTCACTTTCCACCCAAAATCAACACCGCAGATTGCCCTTTCCAGGGCGATTGGTAGCTTTTGAAAATATACCAATCTGAGGGTGCTTCGGAGTGCGTTTCACCGGTGAAAATATTGAACCAGGAAGCCTCAATTTTCCCCGACACAGGCTTCGGTATGACCACGTTGGTGTTGTAATTGTCGCCCGGAACAAAATATAAATACAGCCCTTTGTCATCGGTCAATGGATAACCGCTCGATGATAAGTTATCGTTCCCAAGTCGACCATTGGTGGTTAGTTTGGGTTTGTACGGGTTTAGGGTGTTGAAGTTATAGCGCGAGAATAACGTCTGGAGGTGTTTATAGTAGTCGAATCGCGGCTTTGGGAACGTTTGTTTGGGACTTAAGGCGTCGTGAATCACAATGTCCCACGAGGTATTTTGCCAGTAGTAACACGAGTAAACACCGGCAAAAATGCAGGCATAATTGCGTTCAAGACAGACTTCTGGATTGATGTAATTGCCTGTAAACGAGCTATAAGGCCCTTCTTCATAACCGCCGTGCTCGATGTTCATCACGGGTTTGTTCGGGTGCCTTTGGTAGGCTTCAAGCGTAAGCGAGTAGAGGTCTGATCGCCAGTTTTGAATGGAAATGAAATCAATTTTGTCGGGTTCTCGGGAGCAGTATTCATAGTCATGCACGGTCACGAGATGTTTATAGGCATCTAACCGGCGGATATGCTCGATGCGCTCATTGATATAGGGAATGTCGCAGCGTCCGTAGTCTAATGCTTCTTTCGACACATCCCAAATGATATTTGGATACGCCTGGTAGCGCTTGATAATATAGTCAAAATAGCGGTTGTCTTCCGCCGAATACATCTGGGGCCAGTTCACCTTTTTATTCCACACATAAATCATGAGATGGGCAACGATGCCTCGCTCATGCAGATGCTGAATCACCCGGTCGAGGTGCTGGAAAAACGGCACATTTAGCTGACTGAAGTCAGGTTGCTCGTTCGTGCCTTTGAAAACGGTGTATGGCGGTTTTTTGTAGTTATACTGAGCAGGTACATTGTCGGCCACTTTCCAGCTAACATCGTGAGCGTACACGTTCATGACAACCTGATTGAACCCGTTTTCTTTTACTGATTGAATGATTTCGGTGGTTTTGGGCAGGCCGTTTTTATCGTTTATATCCAGTGCAAAAAGCCAGTCCAGTTCAAACGCCAACGCGAAATAGGGTTGACCGTCCTGATAGACAAACTTTTGGGGCGCTTCGGAAGCAACCGTCACTGCTCCGTGAATATCGGGATTGGTGTTTTTGCCAACCTGAATGCTTCCTCTCAATCCCGACAGACTGCTTAATCCCGCAAACGTTTGATAGGAGTAAATACCTGTTTTCTCTGGACATAACCGTATAACGTATTCATTCTGACCATTATAAAAACCAGGAATAGACAGGGTCTTTTTGTTATTATCGGTAAAAATTGCTCCAAACGTCAGATCGAAAGGATTATCGGTGGACACATTAGTGACCTTGAAAACCAGGTCAACGGTTTGATACTGAACAGTAGATGTCGCACTTTTTTTAGGGTCAAACGCAATTTTTTGCTGACCTAAAACGAGCGTGCTGAGCAGTAACAGGAGGGTCGTCAGTCGGATTGTCATGGTATTTTTTACAAAATGAATAGAAGCTGGGTTAAGAGACAGAAACGCAAAAGTATCTATCATTTAGAAAGTAAACGAAAATAATCGTGCCATTTTCGAGTGAAAAATCAAATGCTACCTGCTAATTGGCTAATTTGATCTATTGTAAGTACTACCTTAAAACTGATCGTAAGTGCTTATTGATATCTATTTATGTAGTACGCCAAGATTTGATTGTATTTTGGGAATTAAAAAATCCATTATTTTCTTTTTCTTTCTTTTGTTTTCTATTTGTTGCCTTTTACCTTTGTCAGGATAGCCAAGGTGACCAGTTTCTCACCCAGCTACGGAACAGACGTATAGCGATCTTCTAAACCATGAGCGTAAAGCCGAGTACCCCAATCACCTTAGGCGTTATTATTGGTAACCGGGATTTCTTCCCCGATAAATTAGTTGGCGAATGCCGGGCCGATCTGCTGGAAGCCTTCCAGAAAGCGGGCGTTAAACCCATTATGCTGGACGAATCGACGACGAAGCTTGGCGGTGTTGAAACGTTTCAGGAAGCCCAGAAATGTGCTGAACTATTCCGGAAACATGCCGATGAAATCATGGGCATTCTGGTCGTTCTGCCCAACTTCGGTGACGAAAAAGGAATTGCTGAAACGCTGAAATGGGCTCGCCTGGATGTGCCAGTGCTGGTTCAGGCGTATCCCGATGATTTAAATCGACTGGATGTGGCTCGTCGACGGGATGCGTGGTGTGGCAAAATCTCGGTCTGCAATAACTTCTATCAGTTCGGCATCAAGTATTCGCTGACGACGAAACACGTTGTGCATCCGTCCGATCCGAGTTTTCATACCGATCTGCTCAATTTCATGGCAACCTGCCGCGTTGTGAAAGGCTTGCGGAACGTTCGGATCGGGGCCATTGGCGCACGTCCGGGTGGGTTCAATACGGTTCGCTACAGTGAAAAGATCCTTCAGCGGAATGGTATTTCAGTCGTAACGGTCGATTTGTCTGAGATTTTGGGCAATGCTAATAAACTAACCGCAGCCGATATCGCAGTCAAGGAGCGACTCGACGCGATTAAAGCCTATACGCCAACTGGCCGAACCCCCGACGATAAACTCGTTCAGATTGCCAAGTTAGATGTGGTCCTGAACAATTTCATGGCTGACCATTCGCTGGATGCTACCGCCATTCAGTGCTGGACATCTGTTCAGCAGAATTACGGCTGTAATGTCTGTACGAGCATGAGCATCATGAGTGAGAACATGCTCCCTAGCGCCTGCGAAGTCGATGTAACGGGTACGTTGAGCATGTATGCCATGCAACTCGCGTCGGGTTCGCCAAGTGCCTTGGTCGATTGGAACAATAACTACGCCGACGATGAAAACAAGTGTGTGCTGTTCCATTGCGGCAACTGGGCGAAATCGTTTTTACCCGATATCGAAATCAGCACGGCCCCCATTTTGGGAACAACCGTTGGCGAAGAAAACACATACGGCGCCTTAGCCGGTCGTACACCAGCGTCTCCGCTTACCTTCGGGCGCATCAGCACCGACGATCCCAAAGGCATCATAAAAGCCTACGTTGGTGAAGGCGCATTGACCGACGATGCATTGAATACCTTCGGCAACCGAGCTGTGGCTCAGATCGATAACCTCCAGGGGCTAATGCAGTACGTTTGCCGGAATGGTTTTGAGCACCATGTTGTGATGAATGCCTCCAAAACCGCGGGTGTGCTTAAAGAAGCGATGGAGAACTACATGGGCTGGGAAGTGTATAGTCATTAGGTCTAAAGGGCAGGGCTGTTAAGTTCTGAATTACAATCGCACGTTGCTCCCCTCTCCTGTTTTGGGAGAGGGGCCGGGGGTGAGGGTAAAGCGGCCTGTTCAGAAGATGCATTTCTTAGCCGCAATTTCCCTCACCCCAACCCCTCTCCCAAAACAGGAGAGGGGCTAAACCAAAGAACTTAATAGCTTTTATCTCTGTCAAAAAAACTAAACCTCATGAGGCTACTTCTCGTTTTATTCCTCCTATTGTCGGGTGTTGCGCAGGCGCAGCAAAAAGAAATTCGGATCTACGACGGTCCCGCACCCGGTTCTGAAAAATGGAATTGGGTAGAGAAAAAGAATAATGCCAATTCGATAAAACTGATGACGGTCTTTAACGTCGTCAATCCATCGATTACGGTATTTCCAGCAGACCCGGCTGTGGCTAATGGTACATCCGTGATTATTTGTCCCGGTGGAGGCTTCCACTTCTTATCTATTGATAATGAGGGAAATGATGCGGCAACCTGGCTTGCGAAAAAAGGTGTTACTGCCTTTGTGTTGAAATACCGCACGGCCCATATCAACACTGATGATCCGTTTGCCGATATGATGGCGGGCATCAACGGCCCGCGCAAGGCCGAATGGGACGCCGAAAATAAAGCGACGATTCCGCTGTCGGTTGCCGATGGGAAGGCTGCCATTGCCTACGTTCGCAAACACGCTGCCGACTTTGGGATTGATCCTGCCCGCATTGGTATTCTGGGCTTTTCGGCGGGTGGCACGGTCACCGCTTCGGCAGCTTTTAACTATACTCCCGACAATAAACCGGCGTTTGTGGCTCCCATTTACGCCTATATGCCCACTTCCCTGCAAGGTACGGTTGCAGCCGACGCTCCACCTATGTTTGTTGTCTGCGCATCCGACGATCAGTTGAATCTGGCTCCACATAGCGTAGAACTATACAGCAAATGGCTGACGGGCAAGCGCCCTGTTGAACTGCATATGTATGCCAAAGGCGGGCATGGGTTCGGCATGGAAAAACATAACATTCCAACCGACACCTGGATTGAGCGATTTGCGGACTGGCTAACGCTTCAGGGATTTATAAAATCGAAGCAATAAAATCGGTTGACAATGAAGCCTACCAAAATCCTTACCCTGACTGGACTGATTTGCCTGATCTGCTGTGCCCAAATCCCGTTTTCGTGGGCGCAGCAAGGTCCCAAACCCCGCATCGTTATTACAGCCGATCCGGAACTGGATGATAATAACTCACTGATCCGATTTCTGCTCTATAGTAGCGATCTGAACGTTGAAGGGCTCATTTATACCAGTAGCCAATTTCACTGGAAAGGTGATGGAAAGGGAACAAAATGGGCTGTTCCCGGAAGAGAATATAGTCGATTTGGTTTGAATCTATGCCCCTGTGAGTCATGGCGTTGGGGTAAAGATGAGCGCTTCATTCACGATGCTGTTGGGGCGTATGCGAAAGTATACCCGAACCTGAAAGTACACAACTCAAATTATCCTGCGCCAGCTGAACTCCAGGCAAAAATTCGTTATGGCAACATTGAATTCGACGGGGATATTTCTAAGAATTCGGCGGGTTCGGATCTGATTAAATCGCTGATGCTGGATGATAAACCCGGCCCTCTCTTTATTACCGCCTGGGGTGGGGGAAGTACGATTGCCCGAGCGCTCAAAGCCATTCAGGAGCAATACGAGTACACGACGGAATGGGATGTCATCAAAAAGAAAGTGTCGCGAAAAGTAGTGCTGCTGCCTTCTGGCGATCAGGATGATACGTATGCCAGCTACATCAAACCGAACTGGCCTGATATGGAGTATCGGCAATTCAAGGAAGGGCCAAATTATGGATATGGAGCTCAATTGGGTGCCAAGCCTGAAAATGCTCCCTATTTGACGCCAGCCTGGATGAAGGAAAATGTATTGACTCGTGGCCCGTTAGGCGCTTTATACCGGGTTTGGGGCGACGGGAAACAGATGGTAAAAGGCGATGTCATGGATTACTTTGGCCTGGCCGGTCACACGAATGAAGAGCTGAAGAAAATGGGCTATGTAGTGTGGATGCCTGTGCAACCGAAAGACTCCTGGTTGGGCGAAGGTGACGACCATACCTTTATGAATATGTTGGGCAACGGTCTACGGGCCTATGAGTCAGGCTCCTATGGTGGCTGGGGTGGTCGTGGAATCGGCAACCGGGATGCCGTGGGGTTTTCGTTCGCAACGCCCCAGGATACCAGTGCCAACGCTATGGTAACTGCACTCAGCACAGCAAATAATCGGGCTACCAAAAGTGGCGATGAACTGACTTTTCCTAATTTTTTCCCGGCAGCACAACGTGATTTTGCAGCCCGGCTTAAGTGGTCTGTAACCGCTAAATACGCGAATGCCAATCATGAGCCGGTTATAAAAATCGAAGGGCCGTTAACGGTAATGGCGAATGTCGGTGAGAAAATACGACTCACTGGAGCCGTTTCTGACCCCGATGGAAATGCGGTTTCAATCAATTGGTGGCAGTTGCCGGTAGGGAATAATACTCCTAAAGTGACAGTCTCGAATCCGACTTCGGCACAGACTGAAGTGCTGATTCCGAAGGATGCGATGGGTGGCCAAACGATTCATCTCATTCTGGAAGCAACGGATAATGGAACACCAACCCTCACCAAGTATCAACGGATCATTATTAAGGTAAGAGAGAAGTGATTTTGAATCAGTTATGACGATCAACGAATTAGCTCAAAAATCGGTGCAGTATCGCCGGAATATTCTCAAATACATTGTGGGGGCCAATGCCGGTCATACCGGTGGTAGCCTGTCCTGTATCGATATTCTGAACGTACTCTATAATTACGTACTGAACGTCAGTCCCGGGACGGCCAAATCGCCGGACCGCGACCGCTATATTCAGAGTAAAGGACATACAGTGGAAGCGCTCTATGTGGTGCTGGCCGATAAAGGATTTTTCCCTGAATCGGATCTGGAGACCCTGTGCAAATACAAGTCACATTACATTGGCCATCCTACCAAAAAAGTAGCAGGGGTTGAACAAAATACGGGTTCGCTTGGACATGGATTACCACTCAGCGTCGGTACGGCGATCTCTGCCAAGCTGGATGAGAAGCCTTTTCGGGTATTCACGTTGCTGGGCGATGGCGAATTGCCCGAAGGCTCTAACTGGGAAGCCGCGTTGTTAGCTCCCCAGTATAGGCTTGATAATCTATGCGCCATTGTCGATAAAAATGGCTTGCAGATTACCGCTCCCACAGCCGACGTATGCAGTACCGATCCCCTCGATAAGAAATTCGAAGCCTTCGGCTGGGCGGTTCGGCAGGTGGACGGGCACGATTTTCAAGCACTAGTCGATGCCTTTGATGCGCTGCCTTTCGAGCCGGGGAAACCCAGTCTGATCATTGCCAATACCGTAAAAGGAAAAGGTGTTAGCTACATGGAGAATCAGCTGAAATGGCATCATGGCGTACCGAACAAGGAACAATACGAACAGGCATTGGCGGAATTGAAAGAGTGAATGAGCGAAAGTGTGAAAGAGTGTATAACCTGCACGGCAGTGTTGTGAATAAAAGATAAATGAAGAAACTAGAGATAATGAGTTTTCGCGGGTGCAGCTTTGGACTGAGTCTGATTCTCAGCCTGATCACCTCGTTTGTAGCTTTGGGACAGTCGAAAGGTCTGGCGGCTGTGGAACCTCGTATGCGAGTAATTGTGGACAACGATTTCAGTGGCGATCCAGACGGTTTGTTCCAATTGGCTCACTTACTGATGTCGCCTTCGGTGGAAATTCGGGCCATTATCGGATCGCACCTCAATGTAACAGATGGCTTCGACCCCTCGAAAACACAGGCCGATAATGCGGCTAAAAAAGCGAGGGAAGTGCTGCAAACACTAAACGTGACCAAATCGATTCCGGTTTTTGCGGGTTCGAATACGGCAATGCTGAATGACAGCACGCCTGTAAAAAACGAGGCCGTCAACTTCATCATTCAGGAAGCGTTACGTTCCGACACGAAAACACCTCTATACGTGGTTTGTGGAGCCGGCCTCACTGAAATTGCTTCGGCTGCGCTGACTAATCCTCAGATCGCCAACAAGCTGACACTCATCTGGATTGGAGGCCCGGAATACAGTGAATTAGCCCTTCCGCCACCGGGATATTCGGAGGTAGAATACAACCTGAATATTGATCAGGCGGCTGCTCGGGCAGTCTTCAATCGGTCGGCTTTACGCTTGTGGCAGGTACCCCGAAACGTATACCGGCAATGTCTGCTGTCGTATGCGCAACTGCTAACCAAAGTGAAGCCACATGGCAAGATTGGCATTTACCTGAGTGGGACGCTGGAGACATTGATGGCACGAATCCAGCGATTTATCAATATTGGCGAAACCTACATTCTGGGCGATAGTCCGTTGGTGTTGCTCACGGCTCTCCAGTCGTCGTTTGAACCAGACCCTTCGTCGAGTCAGTACGTGGTTCGGCAGGCTCCGCGCATCAATCAGGCCGGTACTTATGCCCACAATCATGCCGGAAGACCAATTCGGGTGTATACCCAACTGGATACGCACCTGATGTTCGCTGATTTTTTTGCCAAACTGGAACTGATGAACCCGTAAGGCTTTCATCCAACTAATACAACCATGGGAGAAGTAAGTGTAGTAACCGATAAAAAAGCCCAGGCTAACCTGGATGTGTTTTCGAACACATTACAGGAGTTAGCCAGTACCGACCGGCAGATTCTGGTCGTTACCAGCGATTCGCGCGGATCGGGGAAACTGGTGCCATTTGGACAGAAATATCCCGCGCAACACATTGAAATTGGAATTGCTGAACAGAATCTGGTTGGCGTGGCCGCTGGATTGGCGTCTACAGGCAAGAAAGTTTTTGCCGTATCGCCCGCCTGTTTCCTGACTGCCCGGTCGTTCGAGCAAATCAAAACCGATGTTGCCTATTCCGATAACCCGGTGAAGTTGGTTGGTATCAGTGCCGGAGTGAGCTATGGTGCCTTGGGTTCTACCCACCACAGCCTGCACGATTTTGCCGCTTTGCGAGCCGTGCATAACCTGATTATTGTTGCTCCTGCGGATAACTTCGAAACAGAGCAAGCCATTCGCTTAGCTGCCGAAACCGAGCATCCAATTTACCTCCGATTCGGTAAAAAGGCGATGCCACTTTTATCGGAAGAGAACCAACAATTTGAATTTGGGAAAGGACGCATTGTACACGAAGGCGATGATTTAGTGCTAATAGCCACTGGCGAGACGGTATATCCCGCACTTCAGGCGGCTCGTCAATTGGAAAGCATACATGGCATTCGCGCAACCGTTGTTAGTATGCACACAATCAAGCCGTTGGATTATAACCTGCTGGCGACTGTAGCCGCGAAAGGTTGCCCAATCCTTACCGTCGAAGAACATAGTGTATTTGGTGGGTTAGGTGAAGCTTGTGCCTCATTCCTAATCCAGAACGGATTTCGTAACAAGTTCAAAATCATGGGCATTCCTGATGAATATACAGTTACGGGCTCGCAGGTGGAGATTTTCAATCACTACGGTTTGTCGGATAGTGGAATTGCTGAAGAAGGATTAAAATTGATAAATAAATAGAACGCTGATTATCATGATTTATAGGATCAAAAATGATCTTAACAAATCATATAAATCATGATAATCAGCGTTCTATTTCCTGCCTCCTAAACCGTATATGAAATCGTTATATTCCTTATTCATACTACTCATCCTGGTAGGTCCACCCTCAATTTGCCATGCCCAGCAGTCTGCACAAAAACTGCGGGTTCTGGTGCTAACCGACATTGAAAACGAACCCGACGATGCGCAGTCGCTGGTGCGTTTCCTGACGTATGTGAATCAATGGGACGTAGAGGGTTTGGTTGCTACCACCTCGGTTCACCAGCAAAAACGGATTGCCCCCGAACGGATTCGACGAATCGTAGAAGCTTATGGTAAGGTTCGGAGTAATTTGTTGCTCCACGAAAAAGGCTATCCCGAAACGGCTTATTTGCTGAGCGTTATCAAACCCGCAATTCCCAAATACGGTATGGATGCTGTTGGGCCGGGCAACGATTCAGAAGGATCGGAACACATCATTGCAGTGGTCGATAAAAAAGATGATCGGCCGGTTTGGGTGCCCGTTTGGGGAGGAGCGAACTGTCTGGCGCAGGCACTCTGGAAAGTTCGGCAGACCCGTACGCCCGAAGAGGTCGACAAGTTTGTCGCTAAACTTCGCGTATACACCATTTCGGATCAGGATGATTCGGGGCCTTGGCTGCGCAAAACATTCCCAAACCTGTTTTACATTGTTAGCCCCGGCTTTCATGCCCTCGGTGGCTATGAAGCGTCGACCTGGCGGGGAATCAGTGGAGACGTGTTCCCGTATGCGCCCGGTTTCGCAGGTCCCGACTCCAATATTGTCAACAATACCTGGCTGGATGCTAATATTCGTAAGAATCACGGCCCACTGGGTGCCGAACATCCACACACAGATTATATTATGGAAGGCGACACGCCGAGCTTTTTTAACCTGATCGACAATGGATTAAGCGAACCTGAACATCCAAACTACGGTAGCTGGGGTGGACGTTATGAACTCTACACCCCCCGAACCCGCAAGTGGTTCCGCGAACCCGAAACCCGTCCGATCTGGACAGATGCAGAAGATCAGGTAAAAGGAATTGATGGTGGTTGGTACGCGAGTAATAAAGCGACGATCTGGCGGTGGCGACAAGCATACCAGAACGATTTTGCCGCCCGTATTGACTGGACAACCAAACCCTACAAAGAAGCAAACCATCCACCCGTAGCCAAGTTGGCCCATGCGAACAATTTACAGGCTAAAAATGGAGAGACGGTGAGTCTCAGCGCCGAAGGCTCAACCGATCCGGATGGTAATGCTCTGACGTATGAATGGATTTATTATCCTGAGGTAGGTACGTATTCAGGCAGTAGGCTGCCTAAGGTTAGCAACAGTCAGCAGAAAGTGGCCTCGTTTACGGCACCTAAAGTAACCAAACCCGAAACGATGCATTTTATTCTGGCCGTGACTGATAAAGGAGTCCCTGCTTTGACGCGTTATCAACGAGTGATTGTATCAGTAATGCCATAATTTTTTTGTCATTCCAAACTTTTGTCATCCCGACGCAGGAGGGATCTTCGGAATAGTACGTTTTAAGATCCCTCCTGCGTCGGGATGACAAAAAATCGCTCATGAACAGTCAACGATTCATTTTTCTGTCAATCATGCTTTTACTGTTGGTAGGAAGCTGCACGAATAAATCCAGTACAGGCCAGCCGAAAAAGGTCGCGGTGATTGTGTCGACGCTCAATAATCCCTGGTTTGTGGTGCTGGCCGAGACGGCTGCGGCTCAGGCGAAGGCGTTAGGCTACAAAACGAAAATCTTCGATTCGCAAAACAACACAGCGCTGGAAAGCGATCATTTCGAGAACGCCATCGTATCAGGGTTTAACGCCATTCTGCTCAATCCAACCGATTCTGACGGTTCTATCGTGAACGCTATGAAGGCCAAAGAAGCCGGTATTCCGGTGTTCTGCATGGATAGGGAAGTCAACTCACCTCAGGCTGCTACCTGTCAGATTCTCTCCGACAATTATTCCGGTTGTGTCGCTATCGGAAAATACTTCGTACAGACACTACGAACGAAAGCAAAAGATACGCCTATCAACTACGTTGAAATTCTGGGATTAGTGGGCGATAACAATACCTGGAACCGATCCAAAGGCTTTCATAGTGTGGTCGACCAGTATCCGAATTTCAAGATGGTTGCCCAGCAAAGTGCTGATTTCGACCGGAATAAAGCGATGGAAGTTCTTGAATCTATTCTACAGGCGCATCCCGATGTCAATGCGGTTTTTTGTGGAAACGATGCGATGGCGATGGGTGCGTATCAGGCACTTGTTGCTGCGGGGAAAGCCAACGATGTGGGCGTGTTTGGGTTCGACGGAGCCGATGACGTGATGAATTCAATTCGAGATGGCAAGATCAAAGCAACCGGTCTGCAATCGCCCCAAACGATGGCTAAAACAGCTGCTGAGTATGCCGATGAGTACTTCAAAGGCAAGCGGGATTTCGCCAAAAAGATACCGGTAGCTGTCGAATTGGTCGATCAGGCGAATATCAAGGATTATAGCACCCCCAAAAAACTCTAAAGACCATGCAAAAAAACAGCCTGAAATATGCCGTACTGCTGGTTTTGCTGGGAGTCGTTGCTTATAACTCCGTGTATTTCAAAAAACTGGATGAGGTAAAAGCCAACGCCGGCTCCAACACCGACCAAAAGTTCGATGCTGCGGCCTATGCACAGACATTCTGGACTTCTAAGTTATTGCCAGCCAGTGCAAGCTCTGCAACAGATTTATCAGCGCTCCTTTCGTCATTGAAAACTGATAAGACAAAAGCGTTTGACAATTCGCATGCATTGGGAATTGGTAACATTCGCTATTTTCTGGTAAAAGGCGAAGGTAAAATAACCGCCATTGGCGATAATGATGTGACCGTTTCGCTGCTCACTGGCGAAACCGTAAATCTGGCAACGGAGTACATTTTTGGCAATGCCGCACGCGATGCGTCGGGCTTAATAAAGATTACCGAGTTCGACAATACAACGGACCTCAACAACGTATCGGCAGAGCTGAATAACATCATTCGAAAGAAGGTTTTGCCGCCGTTTAAAGCCAGTGCCAAGACCGGAAGTACAGTGAAATTTGTCGGTGCCATTGAACTGAACAAAGAGCACCTTCACCTTGAAAATTTAGAAGTCATTCCGATTTCGATAGAAGTTCATTAGTGTGGTGTCGGTTTCTCAAAACCGACACCACGAAAAATCAACCATGTTAGTAGCAGAAAATATCACGAAGCGATTTACGGGCGTAACGGCTCTGGATCAGGTCTGCCTTGAATTTCTGGCGGGTCAGGTGACCGCTGTGATTGGCGAAAACGGAGCGGGGAAGTCGACGCTGATGAAAATACTGTCGGGGGTATATCCTGACTACGAAGGGCAGATTCGGTATAATGGAGAGCCGGTTCGGTTCAATTCCATTCGGGATGCGCAGGCATGCGGCATTGCTATCATCCACCAGGAACTGAACCTGATCCCTTATTTGAGCATTACCGAAAACATCTTTCTAGGACGGGAAATCACGACTCGCTGGGGTACCCTCGACCAGAAAGCCATGCGTCTCAAAACGCGGGAACTCCTCGAAAAACTCAAACTGAGTATCGACCCCGATACGTTGATAGTCGAATTGAAAGTTGGTCAGCAGCAGGTTGTTGAGATCGCCAAAGCGTTGCTGGTTGAGTCGGAAGTGATTATTATGGACGAGCCGACCTCTGCCATTAGTGAGAGTGAAGTAGCGGTTCTGTTCAGCATTATCAACGATTTACGAAGCGAAAATAAGGCCATTGTGTACATCTCGCACAAACTGGATGAGCTGTTCACCATTGCTGACCGCTACGTTGTGCTGCGTGATGGAAAGTCGATTGAATCGGGAAGTATGCAGGGCATCGACCATGACACACTGATCCGTAAAATGGTGGGTCGAGACATCAAAAGTATTCGTCGGCAATCGGCAGATCGAGTGCATACCCCGCTTTTATCCGTCGAAAATCTGTGCCTGAAACATCCCGTTAGGGTGCAGGAAAATCAATTGAAAAACCTTTCGTTTGACGTGGGTAGGGGTGAGGTCGTTGGTATTTTCGGACTCATGGGAGCTGGACGTACCGAACTTTTGGAAACCCTGTTCGGTCTTCACCCAAAACGATCCAGCGGTACGGTTCGAATTGACAATCAGCAGGTTCAGTTTAAAGCGCCTATTGATGCTATTAAATCAGGCCTGGCGTTGGTGCCGGAAGATCGCAAAAAAGATGGGTTGGTGTTGGGTATGGATGTGCAGACCAATATCAGCCTGACGGCCTTAGAGAATATCGAGCAGACGGGTTTGCTGAGTCAGAAAAAAGAAGCCACACTGGCGAAGAAATACATCGCCGACTTACGAATCAAAACGCCTTCTGAGAAGCAAACGGCCAAAAATCTGAGCGGTGGGAATCAGCAGAAAATTGTGCTTTCGAAATGGCTGGCCACAAGCCCAAAGCTGTTGATGCTCGATGAACCTACGCGGGGCATTGACGTGAACGCCAAGAATGAAATCTATAAGCTCATACTCCAACTAGCCGACGAAGGTATGGGCATCATCGTTGTATCCTCCGAACTGCCTGAAATTCTGGCTATTTCGGATCGAATCATCGTACTCTGTGAAGGCTCCTTAACCGCTGAGATGGCCATTGCGGACGCGTCAGAAGACTCGATTCTTAAGGCGGCAATACCTGATATAAAGAGTGAAAGAGCGAAAGAGTGAATGAGCGTGTATCTCTAGGCACTCATTACACTCTTTCGCTCTTTCACTCATTCATTCTTTACTCATATGCAACTAACCGTTAACGCTTACCGGCCTTTTCTAACTAAGTTTCAGTCGCTGATTGCCCTGTTCATTTTGTGTCTGGGAATCAGCTTACTATCCGACAAGTTCCTGACGGTTGCCAACTTCTGGAACGTACTGCGGCAGATTTCCGTCAACGTCTGCATCTCCACCGGTATGACACTCGTGGTGCTAACGGCCGGTATCGATTTATCGGTTGGCTCGGTGTTGGCGCTATCGGGCGCTATCACCGCTGGCTTACTGCGGAACGGCATTCAACTACCGTCAGCGAATTTATACATCGGTTTTACGCTACTTGGAGCCACATTAGCCGGATTGGTCACTGGCTCTGGCCTGGGCTGGTTCAACGGTTGGGCCATCACGCGCTTCAAATTACCTCCCTTTGTGGCCACACTCGCCATGCTGACCATTGCCCGTGGGCTGACCATGCTCTGGACGGAGGGCTTTCCCATCACTGGCCTCGGCGATTCATTTACCTTTCTGGGAACGGGCTGGTTTTTAGGCATTCCCCTTCCCGTTTGGTTGTCCGGCATCATCGTCGCCGTCGCTGTACTGATTACGAACAAAACTCGCCTGGGACGCTACATTTATGCCATTGGCGGTAGTGAAAGCGCAGCCCGACTATCTGGCGTGAACATCAACAAAATCAAAATAGCCGTTTACAGCATTGCCGGAGCTTTGGCAGCCGTTGGTGGTCTGCTCGTTACTTCCCGACTGGATTCCGCCCAACCTAACGCAGGTACCAGCTACGAGCTGGACTCCATTGCAGCCGTAGTGATTGGTGGAACGTCGCTGTCTGGCGGTCGGGGTAGCATTTTAGGAACCGTACAGGGAGCCATTATCATTGGCGTGCTGAATAATGGATTGGTGCTCCTGAACGTATCGCCATTCTGGCAGCAAGTGGTGAAGGGTTTCGTGATTTTGCTGGCCGTTATTATTGATAAATCGAATTCGAAGGCGGAGTAAAACCCACCTCACGGCAGCGGCCGACCGTCCCCAACCCCTCTCCTAAAACAGGAGAGGGGAGCAGAACTACCCCTTTTTTCACCCCTCTCCTGCTTTCAGGAGAGGGGCTGGGGGTGAGGTGAACTGCAGCCGTGAGGTTAACCATTGACAACATGACCAGTTCCTACATCTTAGCCATTGACCAGGGTACCAGCAGCACCAAAACTCTTCTGTTTGACAAGGAGGGAAATGTCGTTGCCCGAGCTTCGGAACCGTTGAAAACCAATTACTTTGGAGATGGGTACGTAGAGCAGGAGCCGGAGGCCATTTTTCGAAATGTACTTTCTTCCGTTGGCAAATGTATTGGAACGTTCGCAGCTGAAGAAGGCAATCTGAAGGCGATTAATGCCTGCGGAATTTCGAATCAGCGCGAAACCTTTATCGTTTGGGATGAGCATGGTGTGCCTCTTCATAACGCGATCGTCTGGCAATGCAAACGGTCGATTGGTGTTTGCGAACGACTAAAAGAGGAGGGACTTGAAGAGACAATTCAGGCAAAAACGGGCCTGTTTATCGATCCATATTTCTCCGGCAGCAAGCTTATCTGGCTCTATGAAAACGACGAGAAAGTCCGCCAGTCGATCGACGCTGGTAAGGCGTATTTTGGTACGGTAGACACCTGGTTACTATATAAGTTAACAAATGGTCAACGCTACCTGACCGATTATACCAACGCATCCCGAACGCTCTTTTTCAACCTCGAAACACTAAGCTGGGATCAGGAATTACTCGCTACGTTTGGCCTATCCCGGTTGAATCTGCCAGAGCCGAAACCGTCTTCAGCTTTCTTTGGGGAGTCGAATTTCAACGGTTTATTCGATCATAGCATCCCGATAACCAGCCTGATTGGCGACTCGCATGCGGCTGCGTTTGGCGAGGGATGTTTCTCGCCCGGCACCGCCAAAGCGACGTTAGGCACAGGTTGTTCCATCATTATGAACATCGGTGAAGCATTAACCACGTCGAAACATGGTATGGTTACCACTGTTTGCTGGAGCACCGAAGAGCGAGTCGATTATGCGCTGGAAGGCGTTATTGTCACCTGTGGCGCTACCATCGAATGGCTGAAAAACACCTTGGAATTATTTGCAGAAAGCCGCGAAACCGAAGCGATGGCAACGGCCGTACCTGATAACGGCGGGGTGTACATCATACCGGCTTTCAGTGGGTTAGGTGCTCCCCACTGGCAAATGTCTCGTAAAGCATCCATTTCAGGGCTGACGTTTGGCTCGACTAAAAATCATATTGTCCGGGCGGCTCTGGAGTCAATTCCATACCAGATCAAGGACGTTATTGTTGCGATGGAACAGGACACGGGTATCTCGCTGGAAGAACTCATGGTGAATGGGGGCATCAGTGCGAATAAGTTTGTGCTCCAGTTTTTAGCCGATTTGCTCGGTAAATCTGTCGTCAACAAAGGAATGCCGGATGTGTCTGCCCAGGGAGCCGCTTATCTGGCAGGTCTGAAAGCGGGCATTTACAAAGACCTGGCTTATCTGACTTCGATTAATTTGAATAAAGAAACGGTTAAACCCGGCGTTGATCAGGAAAAGGCCGTTCTCGATTATGCAGGATGGCAAATGGCTATCAGTTAAGTGAAAACACGTTTTAGTCAAAAAGCTGAACCCCTAAACCATGAGAAAAATAGGTCTATTACTGTTTCTATGTTCTGGCATAGTGCTATTTACTAACTCGTTAGCTTCAGCACAGCCAAAATCGGCGAAAGCTCGTACGATTGTTACGACAGATGGCGAAGTGGATGACGTCGATACGTTTATCCGGCTTCTGCTGTATGCCAATGAATTTAACATCGTGGGCCTTGTGTACAGCAGTTCGCAGTGGCATTATAAAGGCGATGGGAAAGGGACGAAGTTTACGTCTGAAATGGCCAGTACTGCCAAGCGCTATGGTGAACGAACCGAACTTCGCTGGCCGGGTACGACCTGGATGGAGGAATACATCGATAAGTACGCAAAAGTCTACCCGAATCTAGCCAAGAACGCCAAAGGTTACCCAACGCCTGATCATTTAAAAAGCCTCATTCGAGTTGGCAATATCGACTTCGAGGGAGAAATGAATACCGATACTGAGGGCTCTAATTTTATCAAAAAGATTCTGCTCGATAACGATCCTAGTCCGGTCTATTTGCAAATCTGGGGTGGTACCAACACCGTAGCGCGGGCCTTAAAATCCATTGAAGATGAGTACAAGGGCAAGTCAAACTGGGAAGCTATCGAGAAGAAAGTATCCGACAAAGCGATCATCTATGCCGTTCTGGATCAGGATGCTACCTATAAAAAATACATAGCTCCCAACTGGCCGAAAATTAAAGTGCTTTACAATTCGGATCAATTCTGGAGTTTCGCTTATCTATGGCCACGGGTAGTTCCTGCCGAATTGCAAACCTACCTGAACGGCAAGTGGTTTGCCGAACATATCAAGTTCAATCATGGCCCCTTGCTGGAAGCTTACTACGTCTGGGGCGATGGGCAAAAACTAGCTGGCGATCCTGAGCAAACGCAGGGCGACATGAAGGAAGTTGAAAAGTTTAAGCGTAGTCAGTATGACTTCATTTCGGAAGGTGATTCACCCGCTTTCTTCTACCTGATTGATGTGGGGCTGCGCAGCAAGGAAGACGTATCGTACGGAGGCTGGGGTGGGCGCATGGTGCAGTCGGCAACGAACCCGTATCGGTGGGAAGATGGCAAGACGGTTACCGATTTTGATCCGTACACTCAAAAACAGGAAGCTGCTTACCCGCAAACGCGATGGATACCCGTCTTACAGAACGACATGGCCGCCCGTGCCGATTGGTGCGTAAAAGGCTACAAAGAAGCCAACCATGCTCCGATTGTAAAGCTCAACCATTCAGCTAATCTTACCATAAAGCCAGGTCAGAAAGTGGCATTGAGTGGTTCGGCCACTGATCCAGACGGCAATCAACTCAATTATAAGTGGTGGCAATATGAAGAGGTGGGAACGTATCCAGGAAAAGTTGAACTCCAGAATGGGACTCAGCCAAACGCGTCGTTTGTCGTGCCCAAAGATGCGACTGCCGGAAAAACGATTCACCTTATTCTGGAAGTGACGGATTCGGGTACACCACAACTAACTCGCTATCAGCGCGTCATTGCCAAAGTAGCCGAGTAATTTTGGTTAACCTATTCAGAAGTCGATAAGTAGTTAGAATAACCCTTTCCCAAAAAGGTGCTCAATGGATATCGGCTCGTTGTGCAGAATAAAGAAGTAAACCAGACCCGCTAATACCAAATAGCTGAATGCCAGCCATTTCTTCTTTTGAGCGAACTCGACCGGGTGATGATAGTAATCGTAAATCATGGAAGCAGATAAGCCGAGGACCATCAGAAAGAACGAGAACACCCCGAAATCTGTTCGATAGATGCGCACCGATTGCATAAACTGCGCACCCGATACGATGTAAAGTAACCAGGCTCCAAAGCCAGCCCGGTAGAGATACACGCTTAACCGCCGGTCGTTTTTGAGGTCGAAGAGGTCGTCGGTGAATTTTTCGGACATGATTTTAATTACTTTGAAATGGTGAAAATAAACACTTCACCTGATAAACGCAAAAAAGACAATGATTGATTCACAACCAGTTGATACTATTCAGGAATACAATACAATGCAGGTTGAACTTGTGCGCGTTGACGACGCCTTCCATTTCGAAGCGTTAGGAAAGTCGGGCGTGGCGCAACACATCGACGCGGCTACCGATATTGGCGGACACAACGCAGGAGCGCGACCCATGGAAATGATGCTCATGGGTCTGGCCGGTTGTTCGGCTATCGACGTGATTCTGATTTTGAAGAAGCAAAAACAAGTGATTGAAGATTTCCGGCTGAAAGTCGATGGTTTGCGCGAAAAAGACGCTATCCCAGCTCCATTCAAAAAAATTCACATTACCTATTTGCTGAAAGGCCAGTTAGATCCTGAAAAAGTAAGACGCGCTATTGATCTGTCTATGGACAAATACTGTTCGGCAACGGCCCAACTGCGTCCGTCGACTGAGATAACGTATTCCTTTGAAATACAGGCGTAAAATACATTAAACGCAAAGGGCGCAAAGGTGAGCGCAGAGAACGCAGAGATTTTTCTTTATACTTTGCATTCTTTGCGCTCACCTTTGCGCCCTTTGCGTTTAAATTTGCCTTATGCAACAATATCACGACCTGCTCCGCCATATTCTCGACAACGGCACCCGCAAAACAGACCGTACTGGCACCGGTACCATTAGCGTATTTGGCTACCAGATGCGCTTCAATTTACAAGACGGGTTCCCGCTGTTAACCACCAAAAAGGTACACACCAAGTCCATTATACACGAATTGCTGTGGTTCATTAAGGGCGACACGAATATCAAGTACCTGAAAGACAATGGTGTATCGATCTGGGATGAGTGGGCCGACGAAAACGGCGACTTAGGTCCCGTCTATGGCAAACAATGGCGCAGTTGGGCCGCTCCTGATGGACGCGTTATCGATCAGTTGCAGGACGTATTGAAGCAACTTAAAAACTCTCCCGATTCGCGTCGGATGATTATCTCGGCCTGGAATCCAGCCGATGTACCAAACATGGCTTTGCCGCCTTGTCATCTACTGATGCAGTTTTATGTGGCCGATGGCAAGCTCTCCTGCCAGCTTTACCAACGTAGCGCCGATGTATTTCTGGGTGTTCCGTTCAACATTGCCAGCTATGCGTTGTTCACCATGATGATTGCGCAGGAGTGCGGCTACACAGCCCACGAATTTATCTGGACAGGTGGTGATACGCACTTGTATCTGAATCACCTGGAACAAGTCGAAACGCAACTCGCCCGCGAACCTCGCCCCCTGCCAACCATGCGCCTGAACCCAGATGTGAAATCGGTTTTTGACTTCACTTATGCGGATTTTACACTCGAAAACTACAATCCATACCCGGCTATTAAAGCGCCTGTGGCAGTTTAGGAAAGATAGCAGGCATGGAGTATTATAAACAGGTCTTTGACCACCTTGATCAACTAACTGATCAATTGACGAATCAGGAATTTGAACAGTGTACGTTCAAAAAACTGGATTTATCCCGAACAGCGTTTACGAGTTCAAACTTTATAAATTGCCGGTTTGAAGACTGTAATCTCGCCAATATTGACCTGAAAAACGCGAAGCTTTACGACGTCCGGTTTTTTAAATGCAAACTGACCTATGTAGATTTTGGGCAATGCAATACATTCGGTTTTCACACCGATTTTCAGGAATGCCAACTTGATTACACCGCTTTTCTGAATCGGAAACTAAAGAAAGCCAAGTTTGTTGATTGCTCGATTAAAGAAGCTCGCTTTATGAAATGTGATCTGGTGGGCACTGTGTTTAAAAACTGCAATCTGGAATTTGCTAAGTTTGAAGACAATGATCTGAGTCAGGTAGATTTTTCTACATTGTATAACATCGAACTGAACCCGGAAGAAAATAAATTAAAAAAAGCCAAATTTTCATTGCATAGTCTGCCCGGACTTTTGATGAAATATGAGTTAGTGATCAGTGGCTATTAACTTATTTTTTCGTTCCAGTCAACTTTGTACGAATACACCCAATCCATTTTTTTTGCTTCCATCTTTACAAAGAAAGGCAACAGTAAGTCCCTGAAAAATTGCTGAAATTTATTGGGGACTGTTTTGTTGTCGCCTACTTTTCTAGCTTCTCGAACTATTTTTTGTACTCTCTTCTGCCTTAGTGCCTGGAATTTATCAAATGCTGCTTCCAGACCTGGCAGATCTCGAATGCATTTGGCTAAAACGATGGTGTCTTCCAGCGCCAAGGACGCTCCCTGACCAATGTGTGGTGCTGTAGCATGGGCCGAATCACCGATAAGACAGACGCGTCCTTTGTACCATTTTTCTAGAAATGGAATGTCATAAACCGGATAGATCTCTACTTTATTGGCCGATTTGATAATATCCGCAATGGGTTCCGGATCGTTTTTGTGTAAATCTAACAAGGTGTCTTTAAGTTGATTCAACTCCATGGCTGTCAACTCATTTCGGCTGGGTTCTTTTTTCCGTGAGATGTTATTGAACCACCAGACATCGCCTAGATTAGAAATAGCATAGGCAAAAAACGCCCTTTCGCCAAAGGTCATCCGAATTGATCCATACAAATCCTGCACATTTGTCAACTTCGTGAAACCACCCGTTGACAGTAAACCTGTGTACGATAGTTTGGGGCCGTTTGGGAATAGTGATTTTCTAGCTGCCGAATGAATACCATCACAGCCAATGATAAAATCAGCTGTGACGTTTGTGCCATCATCAAAAAAGGCAGTGGCAGATTTTTCGTCCTGCGTTATTGCTGTTAATTTTTTGCCTAGCTCTATGTTGATACCCTTGGCAATTGCCACCTCGCGAATTGCTTTATTGAGTAGACCCCGTTTTAACTGTACGGTTTCTGCTCCATACAATTCGTTTTGATTGGCATTGTCAATTTCTCCAATGCTCTTATTTCTGGCATTGAAGAATGTCATTTTCCCTGGTGTAAAATCGGTGAGGACTTCATCGAGAGGCATAAATTCCTTGAGCACGTTTAAGCCGTTTGGAGAAATGCCTAAAAAGGCTCCCGCATCATCTCTATGTTGGGTTTGAGCTTCGTAAATCGTGGCTTCGATTCCAATTCGTTTTAGAAACAAAGCCATCACGGGCCCTGAAATTCCACAACCAATTAGAATTGCTTTTTTCTTGAGTATTGACATTCGTTTTCTTACCGTTGCTGACTAACTAATTTTTGGTACTCTTCTTCAATCATCGACCGTTCGCTGTTGTGGTAAACCGCGAAATAATGCGATGCTAAGCCGATACCCCAACCAAACATGGCAAAGAAGGGCCAGGGGAAAATAAAGCCATGATGTCCCGATGATTGAAAAGCAAAATTGGTAAACGCCCAGATGAGCCAGAGGCCAGTATTGACGATTAAATAGGTACGAAGGTGCATGCGAAAACCAACACGAGCTTTTGCTTTTTTCCACAGATAGTTGTCGCGTTCGGGCATGGTTGTGGTCGATTCCATAGTTTTTAGGTGTTTTAAGGGTGAGCAGATTTGCCTGCCGATGACCTAAAGGTAGGCTCACTCTATGGCCGACTCCCCCGAAAATCTGACCGATTGCCTAACTTGCGGAGTAAATGACCGTTTTCCTATGACCAATTCTGAAATCGTTGACCTGCTCGAACTAACCGGCCGGTTGATGGAACTCCACGACCGCGATACGTTTAAGACCCGCACCTTTCAAACGGCTGCCTTTAACCTGGATAAATCCACTGCTGACCTGGCTAACCTACCTGTCGATGAGCTGATTAAATTGCAGGGTGTCGGTAAATCCGTTGCTCAGAAAATCCGGGAGATTGCCGAAACGGGCCACCTGACGGATCTTGATGAATTGCTGGCTGAGACGCCTTCGGGTGTGCTGGATATGTTTCGCATTAAAGGGTTGGGCGTCAAAAAAGTACGTACACTCTGGCGCGAACTAGGTATTGATAATCTTCGCGACCTTCAACTAGCGGGCGAGAATGGTCAGATTGCCAAAATCAAAGGCTTCGGGGCAAGTACGCAGGAAAAAATCCTGGCAGCATTAGAGTTTTTGCAGGAGCAACAGGGGAAAGTGCGGATGGATAAAGCGGCTATGATCGCCAACCTCCTGCGCGACGAGTTGCTAAAACATTTTGATCGAGTTGAAATTAGCGGGCAAGTACGACTGAAAGCACAGGAAGTCGATGCAGTACAACTGCTTGTTCAAACCAGCGACCCTGTGTCGGCAATGCTGACGCTGGGTAGTTTGCCAAACGTAGTCCAAAATGAGCGAGAATCGTCTCCCTTTGCCTGGCGTGGGCAACTCAATGGGTTCGACGTGCAAGTCGAGATTCTATTCTATCCTGCCGAACAGATTGATCAGCAACTGTTTATTCATAGCGCTGCTGAGCCTCATTTGAAACAGGCTGGGCCAACGGGAATAACGTTATTGCAGGCAGCCTATACAAGTAATGAGTCAACCGAAACCGCCATTTATGAACGGGCCGGTCTGCCTTACATCGTTCCTGAAATGCGCGAAGATGACTTTGCCTTTCGTTGGGCCAGCCGCCACCAAAATGACGAATTAGTAACCTGGGAAGACCTTCACGGAACGCTGCATAATCACAGCACCTGGTCGGATGGGAAGCAATCGGTGGCCGATATGGCCGCTTACTGTCGGAAATTGGGTTTGACTTATTTCGGGATTGCTGATCACTCGAAGACAGCTTCTTATGCGGGTGGTCTTGATGCAGAACGAGTGCATCAGCAACAGCTTGAAATTGATCAACTTAATGCCGGATTCGGAAATGATTTCCGCATTTTCAAGGGTATCGAATCCGACATCTTAGGCGATGGCTCATTAGATTACGACGATGCCACACTCGCTACGTTCGATTACGTGGTCGCTTCCGTCCACCAAACCCTGACGATGTCGCTCGAAAAAGCCACCACGCGCTTGCTCCGGGCAATCGAGCATCCCTACACCACAATTCTGGGCCACCCAACGGGTCGATTGCTGCTTGCTCGTGAAGGTTATCCCATCGACCACCGTGCAATTATCGACGCCTGTGCTGAACACAATGTCATCATCGAAATCAACGCCAGCCCATACCGTCTCGACATTGATTGGCACTGGATTGAGTACGCCATGCAGCAGGGTGTTATGCTCAGTATCAACCCCGATGCCCACGACTTGCCCGGCCTTCTGGATATGCATTACGGTGTCGCTATCGGCCGTAAAGGGGGCTTAACGAAAGCCATGACTTTTAACGCACTGACGTTAAAGGAAATGAGTGACTATTTGCAACAGCGACGGGAAAAGATACGTAACAGGGTATAAATTAGGTAAGCTAAAGAATATTAATTATTGGTTAATGACAATAAAAATAGGGTAAATCGAACGGGTTAACCCTTTTATAGGATTAACCCGTTCGACCTCTAGTACTATTCTATTGGCTATTCCGCGCTTCCTAAACCCGGCTCTATGCGCTTTTTACATTTACTGTTACTGTCGTTTTGTCTGATCAATGGGGCCTTCGCCCAGCAGAAAATTAATCCTAATGGCCCTACGTTTTCCGCAACGGGTTATGTTAAGGATGCTAAAACGGGGAAACCTATTCAGGGAGCTAACATCGTAGTGCTGAACGTATCGAAAGGTTACGTGACGGCGAAAGATGGTTTCTATACCGTACAGCTTGCTCCGGGAAACTACATTCTGCGCTTTTCGCACGTAGGCTATCGGACTAAGCAAGATACGATTTCGTTACAGAAAACGCTCTTCCGGGAGATCGTCATGGAAGATGATTCGAAAGATTTGGAGGAGGTCGTCGTAACGAGCGAAGCACCCGACCGGAACGTACGTAAGATTGAAATTGGCGTATCGCAGTTAACGATCAAAAGCATTCGGCGCATTCCGCCCTTAATGGGCGAGGTGGATATTGTACGTAGTTTACTGCTGTTGCCCGGTGTGACTACTGTAGGCGAAGGTGCACCTGGTTATAACGTTCGGGGGGGGAGTGCGGATCAGAATTTGATTTTGTTCGACGATGCGCCCGTCTTCAATTCCAGCCACTTAATGGGATTTTTCTCAGTCTTCAATCCCGATGTTGTACGTGATGTAACCCTGAATCGTGGGGGTGTTGCAGCTGCTTTTGGGGGCCGGGCTTCATCGGTGTTAGACGTGAAAATCAAAGAGCCGGATGCCGAGAAGTGGAGCGTCAACGGGGGGATTGGTATCATTTCGAGCCGGCTGGCGGTTGAGGGTCCCATTGTCAAAAATAAGTTGTCGTTTCTGGCTGCTGCGCGGGCTTCGTTCAATGATTTTCTGTTTAAGATAGCTCCGCCAAATCTAAGAGGAACAAAAGCCAACTTTTATGATCTGACGACCAAATTCAAATATCAACCTGATGAGAAAAATACCATTACTCTAACAGGCTACGTCAGCAAGGATATTTTCAAACTGGCGTCAGATTCGCTGTCTGGGCAGGAAATCAATGCGTCCTCAACCCAGTTCAACTACCAGACAATGAATGCGGTACTGCGCTGGAATTACTTTATGAGTAAGCAGGTGAATCTGGCCACAGCGGTTATTCTGAGTCGGTATCGGGCCGATTTGTCATCGCCCGATTCGTCAAATGCTTTCCGACTTGAGTCGGGTGTGTGGCATCGACAGATCAAATCAGACCTGACACTTACGCCGAACGAAACGCATCAGTGGCAGGTTGGTGTTAGCGCCATCGACTATTTACTGCAACCCAATACCCGCACGCCCGGCCCATACTCCAACGTACTACCGGTAGATCTCGACCGCGAACGTGCCTACGAACTGGCGGCCTACATTCAGGATGAATGGAAGCTCAATACTAACGTAGCGTTAGTAGCTGGTTTGCGTTATTCGGCCTTATTGAACCGTGGGCCAGCATCGGTGCGAACGTATCAGGAAAATGGGCCTCGCCAGGATGAAACCGTAACCTCAACCCAAACCTACGGTGCTGGTAAAATTTACCACTCGACAGGCGGATTAGAGCCTCGATTGGCAATCCGCTGGTCGGTAGGAGAGGGGAAGGCTGTCAAAGCAGGCTATAGTCGATTGCGTCAGTATATTCAACAGGTGACCAATACTACAGCGGCTTTGCCGACTTCGCGTTGGCATCTAAGTGATCAATATACGAAGCCAGTTATAGCCGACCAGTGGTCGTTGGGCTATTTCCGAAATACAGCCGACAATGCCATTGAGGCATCGGGTGAGGTGTATTACAAAACAATCACCAACGCCATTGACTACAGAGATGGAGCCGAACTGCAACTGGCTCAGGCGGTAGAAACTCAGATTGTACAAGGGAGTGGCCATGCTTACGGATTTGAAGGATTGCTGCGAAAAAACAAAGGCCGCTGGACGGGTTTCATGAGTTATACCTACGCTCGCACATTCCTGACCATGGACAGTCCCTACGCCAGTGAACGCGTGAACAATGGGAATCCTTATCCCGCCAATTACGATAAGCCACATACCCTAAATGTTCTGGCTACGCACCGCCCAACGGCCTGGTTTAGCATGTCGCTGAATTTTACCTATAGTACGGGTCGGCCAACTACACAACCTGCTGCTATTGCCCGGGTTGCTGGTGTGCTTGTTCCGATCTACATTGATCGGAATCAGCAACGTGTTCCTGACTATCACCGGCTGGATTTTTCGATGACGTTTGAACAGAATCCGCTCAAGAAAAAGCGGAATCAGAGTAGCTGGGTCTTCTCCATCTACAACGTATACGCTCATAAAAATGCGTATTCTATTTTCTATAAACTGAGTCCAGCCTCTGCCTCCGATGCGTATAAGCTGTCCATTTTCGGAACAGCGTTCCCATCGCTGACCTATAACTTTAAATTCTGATGAGGCTCCGGGGCTTCATATATGCTCAACTTGCACTGGTTCTATTACTGGTTGTTTCCTGCGTAACTGAATACCAACCGGGCAATGTCAGTATACCACCCGCATTGATTGTTGAAGGATTGATTACCGATCAGCCGGGGCCTTACTTGGTTAAACTAACCCGAACGGCAGACTATTCTTACAAGAGTTTAAATCTGCTCGAAACAGGAGCAACAGTGATTATATCCGATGACCTGGGCAATCAGGAGGTTTTGACAGAACAGTCGCCCGGAGGCACCTATAAAACTGCGAAGCTACAAGGCATAGCGGGTCGAACGTATAAACTGACCATTAGAGCCCGTAATGGCGAACAATATGAGTCAGAACCGGAACAGCTTAAGGCTTCGCCACCCATTGGTCGATTGTATTACGAGTACCGTTACGATGCAGGCGCATCAACGAATGGTAAAGCCAATGGATGGGATGTATATGTTGACAGCAAAGATCCTGAAACACCCGGTGATTTTTACCGCTGGGAGTGGGCGCATTATGAGTTTACGAAGGCCTGTACGAGAGTATACATCTCAGGCGCTCCTGGTCATTATGAGGGAATTCCCTGCTGTTCGGACTGTTGGGACATTACCCGTTGTTATATCAACTGTATCAATATCATGTCTGATGTAACTATTAATGGAAACTCGATTAGCCGGCAGTTTATTGAACGGGTTCTCTACGATGCCAGTACACGATACTACCTCGAAGTAACCCAGCAACGGTTAAGTAAGGGTGTATATGAGTTCTTTAAAACGGCAAAACAACAGGTACTGAATACGGGCGGTTTGTTTGATTCCGCGCCGGGGAGTATAGCTGGTAATATGCATTCGGTAACGAATCCGACAATGGCGGTATATGGCTATTTTGGAGCTGTAGGTGAATCGGTTAGCTATGTACTGATTGACCGAAGTGATGCGATTGGGCCACCAGATTATACGGAGCCACTCTATCCAGCTTCGGAATTAGCCACTTGTGTCGTTTGCGAAAATAGCCAGTACCGAACACCTATAAAGCCACGCTGGTGGTAGCGTTTTGACAAAGATGAGAAAGGCGATGATGAATATATTTAGAAAAAGAATCTGGCAATACGCTGGCTTGTTGCTCATGGTATTGGTCGTTTCATGTGTGACCGAATTCCAGCCCGATCGGGTGAGCATCCCTACTTCGCTGATCGTGGAGGGGCAAATTACCGATCAAGCGGGACCCTATTCGGTTAAGCTGACCCGTACTGCCGACTATTCCTACACAAGCTTGAATCTGCTCGAAACAGGTGCCGTCGTAACGATTTCTGATAATCTGGGCAATCAGGAAGTTCTGACAGAGCAGTCGCCGGGCGGAACATATAGCACTGCCGCCAATGGCATTCAGGGCGTTGCAGGGCGAAGTTACAAACTGACAATTAAGACAAAAGCTGGAAATCAGTATGAGTCGGAAGCTGAGTTATTACAGGCGGCTCCACCCATTCAAAAGCTGTATTATGAATATTCTGTAGAAACAGGCGGGGTTAGTTTCGCTAAAAACCAGGGTTGGAATGTCTATTTGGATACCAAAGATCCTGAAGCACCAGGAAACTATTATAAATGGAACTGGACGCACTATGAATTTACAGCGGTTTGTTCTAGTCGGGAGTTGAAAGATGGTACTATAACGGGTTTAGGCTGCTGTTCAAATTGTTGGGATATTACCCGCTGTTATACCTGCATCAGCCTTAGCTCCGATGTGAACATTAATGGACAGGCTATTAGTCGCCAGCCTATCATGCGCGTCCCTTACAAATCGACTAGTCGTTACTATCTCGAGGTGCAGCAGCAGGCCATCAGTAAAGGGGCTTACGAGTTCTGGAAGAGTGTAAAAGGGCTGGTAAACAACACAGGTGGACTTTTTGACGCTGCTCCTTCGTCGGTACAGGGTAATCTACACTGCGTGAATGATCCAACTACATTGGTTTACGGCTTTTTTGGGGCGACGGGTATTTCTGAACAGTATATTAATGTAGATCGTAGCGACGGGCAGGGCGTACCAGATGTGGACCCAGTAATCGTAGTGCCACAACCTTCAGCTTGTGTTGTTTGTGAAAATAGTTTATACCGTACACCTAATAAACCCCGCTGGTGGCAGTTTTAAGCTATTTTTGGAAACCGAATGAGGAATGTTTTGCATCTACTTCGACGAAACATTGTAACGATTAGTAGTTTGCTGTCGCTCTTTACAGTTGTGACTTCCGTTTAAGGCGTTATGCAGGAAGTCACATAGTAGATTTGCCAGTCAACGTGCCTTATTCAACAAATACTCCCTGTATTAACTGCGAAAATAGTCTCTATCAGACCCCAACCAAACCCCGTTGGTGGACTTATTAATCGGTCGGGGAGTTGCGATAAAAAAAGATAGTTTTGTATAAATAATCGTAGCATGGCTCGTCCGGTAAAAATATTGGTTTTACAGTTTGCCTCTATTGGTGATGTTGTGCTAACGACCCCAGTTGTCCGTTGCCTGAAACAACAGGTTCCGAATGCGGTTCTGCATTTTTGTACGAAACGAGCCTATCAGTCAATCATAGACTATAACCCGTATATTACGCAGGCACATTATATTGATGGGAGCCTGTATCGATTAATCAAAGAACTCCGGACTGAACAGTTCGATTATGTGATTGATCTGCAAAATACAGCCCTAACCAGCCTTATTAAAGCAACTCTGGGTAGTCGTTCATACAGTGTTGAAAAACAACCGTTTCGGGAATGGCTTTATATCCGGTGGAAAGTGAACGCCATGGCCGAACAGCACATTGTGGACCGCTATATGGCAACAGTGCAGCCTCTGGGTGCTGAAAACGATGGGCGAGGGCTAGATTATTTCATCCCGTATAAAGACGAAGTCGAAATAGACTGGCTTCCCGAAACGCACCAACGCGGTTTTGTTGCGTACGCTATTGGCGGGCAAAGTCTAACTCGCCGATTGCCCGTTTTGCGGATGATTGAGCTATGCATCAAAATCAATTACCCGATTGTCCTGCTGGGTGACAAAGCCGATCGAAAGGTAGGCGATTCTATTATGCAAGCCGTTGGCAAGCGGCAGATTTACAACGCCTGTGGCTATTATAATCTCAATCAGTCCGCATCTCTGCTGCAACAGGCGCGAGTGGTATTCAGTCACGATACAGGCCTGATGCACATTGCCGCAGCTTTCCGCAAAAAAGTATACTCCATTTGGGGGAGTACTACACCCCAATTCGGATTTTATCCGTATAAAACACCCCATGTCCGGCTCGAAGCCTCTGGCCTAGGCTGCCGCCCCTGCTCAGTGACTAATTCGGGCACTTGCCCCATGAAGCACTTCAAATGCATGAACAGCCTCCCATTCGATTTTGAAGTAAAGGAACTGCGGGCAAAGAAGAATTTTGAGTGAAAGGCGTCAGGGGAGATTTATAAAAATCTTCATGTAGGCTAATGGCTTAAAAGTGTTTATATTTGAGCACTGCTTTACAATTGATAATATGACTCCCGATAAACGCCTTGACCAGATTGAGCCGATAATGGCTGATGTACTTCAAAAAGTTGACCGCCTAATTGAAGGTCAGGGCAAACTCGTTGAGGTGGCTACTCGTGCCGATCAAAATGCCAACACAGCCGCCAAGGGTATTACAAATTTGACTATAACGACTCAAAAACAATACGAAGAGTTAAAAGCCGGTCAGGAGCTGTTGAAAGCTGGCCAAGACGAGTTAAAGGCTAGCCAGAAAGAGTTAAAGGCTAGTCAGGAGGATCTAATGGCTAGCCAGGAAAAGTTAAAGGTAGGCCAAGAATTGATTTTACAGATTTTACGCGAGAAACTTCCTTAATGTTGTTGGCTTGAGCTGGAGACAAATGAAATCGTGTCTTTACTGAATTTTCACGCCCAGCATCTCCAGAGCCCTTTCCGCTACTGCTTCCACCGAAATAGCATTCAAGCAGGCCAAATCACCCCTCCAGCAGGGTTTATTGCCGAATACTGAACAAGGGCGGCAGGTAAGTATATCAGCAGGAATTTGAACAATCGCTTCACTACCTTGCCCCCAGGGACCAAAACCGGCATCGGGATGAGTGGCTCCCCAGATTGATAATATCGGTACGCCACTCAATGATGCCAGATGCATATTCCCCGAATCCATACACAACATCCCATTCAGCTGTCGAATAAGAGACAGTTCTGCGGCCATTGAAAGCTTCCCCGCTACCAGTATCGCTTGCGGAAATTGCTGGCGCAGTGCTTCAAGTTGTGCAAGCTCACTTTCTCCTCCACCAAAAAAGAAAATAGTGATGGGTGTTTTTGCATAGAGTTGATCCAGTAAAGGAGCAAATCGCTCGAATGGCCACATTTTTTGCTCATGTTGAGCAAAGGGGGCTATACCAAGCCAGGGTATAGCTGAACTAATCGTATGACGATTCAGGAACGTAGTAAGCTCGTTTTCGGTGGAGGTAAACGGCGGAAACTGAAACGTTTGCGAAGGTTGAAGGGTAAAACCTGCTCTGTCGAATACCTTTGCATATCGTTCCACACTATGCATCAACTTACGACGGACTTTATTCTCCTTCCTGGTAAGTTCTTTTTTCTCCTTTCTGCCTTTGTCAATCGTTGCAGACGGAACCCCTACGAGTCGGAACAGGCTTTTCAAAACACCCGATCGCAGATTTTGATGGGCATCGACCACTACCTCAAACGAAGCTAATTGCCGTAATTCGTTGAACAATCGAACCAATCCCCCGAACCCTTTGTGCCGCCCGTCGAAATCGGCTCCTACAACACGAACGTTTGGAAACTGTTCGAAAAAGACAGCGAATTTTGCCCGAGTTACTAATGTAATGCCTACATCAGGGTATCGTTGCGTGAACGCCTGAACGACAGGTGCCAGCAAGGCAACATCGCCCATGGCCGAAAAGCGGAGAAGAAGCAGGCTTTTTTTCAAGGCAAGATATGGTATGTATGAGGTATGATATAGGATATATGATAGGCATAGAAGATATATCCTATATCATACCTCATACATATTTATGGCTGTCCGTAAAGTATGGGATTCAGCGTTGGGTCGTTATACATCTTCATCTGGCGGTACACTTTCATATACCGGTCGCCGTTTTGGATGTCTTCGATTAACTCATCAAAGCAGCGGGCCAGATCACTTTCCTGTTCGATCAGTACGTTCAATTTCTGTTGAGCTTTCTGGCGATGTTCATCTGAAACAGATTGTCGTTCGACTTGTTCCCGAAAGTGATACAGTTTGAGTTGCAGAATCGACATCCGATCGAGGAGCCAGGCTGGCGTCTCGGAGTTCATACGGGCCGCTGGTTTGGGCATTATATCCAGAAACAGATCAGAAAACCAACTATCGATTAACTCCACTGTATCAGTACGATCCTGGTTCGACTGGTCAATCCGACGTTTGATCGCAACTAATTCGTCGGGCTGGATAGTTGGACTGCGGATGATATCTTCCAGATGCCATTGAACCGTATCAATCCAGTTCTTCTGATATAATAGAAAAGCAATTCCGTTCGATGAATACGGGTTATGAATGGGGGTGTCGACAAAATCGGTCAGGTGGTAATTCTGAATACTCTGACGGAAAATGTCGTTAGCAAACGTAGCGTTCATAGGCGATTAATCATCCGCAAAGATACGGGTTTTCGATTGGAAAGCTCGTGCGTATAAGCGGACTAAGTCTCAGTGAAACGTGAGAGAGTTATAGAAAAGAAAGGTTATATTTGTATTATTCGTATGATTTATTTGCTTTAATCACTGTTTTAAACATTTGTTTAAAAAAACTATTTGAAAATATTGCTTGTTACAAAAGCACAACATACTTTTGAATCGTCAACATGAAAAAGAATATGGATTGTAGCCTATCTCTCCCCTCAAAGTCAACCGAAGAGCGCATTCGGGAAGCGGCTAAGCGGGTATTCCTGGAAAAGGGATTCGACGGAGCTACGTCACGGGATATTGCCGAAGCGGCTAGTATTAATATCGCTTTGACAAATTATTACTTCCGCAGTAAGGAAAAGTTGTTCATGAACATCTTTGAAGAAATGCTTCAGCTATTCTTCAATGGCATGATTGATATTATGAATCATCCAATCAGTCTGCGGGAAAAGATTGCTGAGTTAATTAATCATGATTTCCAATTGATGAAAGAGAACCCTAGCCTGTCGCTCTTCGTCATGAACGAAATACACCGCAATCCGGATCGTATGGCGAGTTGCATGGGCGTCATGAAACAAATTCATCACTCGATGTTCGAAGAGCAGCTTCAGAAGGAAGTTAATCTTGGAACGATCCGGGAAATCAGTGCCATTCACCTCATGCCTATGATCTTTTGTAATATTCAGTTTCTGTTTATTGGCAAAGCTATGCACATGAAAATGTGGCAGATGACTGAAGGTCAATTTGACGAATTTGCCGACAAGCATAAGAACCTAGTCATTGACATGATTACCAACTATCTATTTGAGTTCGAAAAAGCTTAACCGCTTTTTTTTTGTCCATGTTTTAAACAAATTTTTAAAATTATCAATTAAATACAATGTTTAAATCGAGCCCATCAACACCATCCCTAAGAACTATTCGGTGGTACCTTGCTGTAATTCCCTTCCTATTGGGAAACTCGCTGGTTCTGGCGCAGGATCAGACACTTGATCAATTGATTAATAAGGCCTTAACCAACAACTTCAGTGTGCAGTCGGCCCGGCTTGATGAAATCAAAACCGAGGCCCAGATTGCTGAAGTAAGAGCCAACGCACGCCCACAGGTCAATTTGACGGGCGATTACCGACGCTATCTGAAAATTCCGGGTCAGGTTATTCCGGCATCGGTTTTTGGCGGACCCGAAGGATCGTATTCCGCCGTGGCATTCGGCCTGCCGTATAACCTATCAACGAGTGTGCAGGCTACGCAGGCGCTATATAATCAGTCTTTATTGATTGCGACAAAAGCCGCCAAAGCCAGCCGGAATTTATCAGCGCTGCAAACGCAGAAAGTAAAGGAAGATGTGGCCTACAACGTATCGGCTACGTATTACAACCTGCAAACGACCGCTCAGCAAATTGCCTTTTTGCGGAGCAACCTGATCGCTACGGAGCGGCTTATTCGCATCACCGAATTACGTCGTCAAAATCAATTAGCTCAGGGTATCGACGTTGATCGTCTGCAACTTAGCAAAACGGCATCGCAGACGCAGATCGAATCACTCCAGGCAACGTACAACCAGTTGCTTAATAATCTGAAATTCTTGACGGGATTAGCCCAAACCGATTCACTACAAGTCGCTACTGGCATTGAAAAAACCATTCCAGTAGCGCCCGGTAATGAATACACGATTAATCGGACGGATTTGCAACTGATTGATCAGCAAAAAATAATCAATGGCTTAGAGCAGCAAAACGTCAAATCTAGCTTTGTGCCTACAGTTAATGCGTATGGTGTGGCTAACAGCACAGTGTATGCTATTGGGGGAGATAATTCCTACGCCAAAAATTTGCCGGGCTATTGGCTAGGTCTCCAACTGAACTGGAATGTGTTCGATGGACTGGCACGGAAAGCCAAACTAGGCCAGAAGAAAATTGATGACCAGAAGTTAGATGTACAACTGCGTCAAACCCGTGAGTCGATTTCGATGGACATCGCTAATTCCCGCAACAAGTTTCTGGTCGAACAACAGAACCTGACCACAAATCAAAGCCAGGTAACACTCGCCGAAAAAGTCTACACACAAACACAACTCCAATTCAAAGAAGGCACGGTCGATATTACCGACGTTGTCCAGGCCGAAAATTCACTTCGTGATGCACAGAACAACTACTTAACGACGCTGGTCAATCTTCGCACTGCCGAGTTAGACTGGAAAAAAGCAACTGGCAGTTTAATCAATCGCTAAATCAACCACATTAACGCAACCTGTTAAATCTTACAAACAACGCCATGAAACGAATTTTGGTAGTACTTGCCCTTGTTGCTACGCTTGGCCTAACCGCCTGGACATTAGTCAACAACAAAAAAGAAGTCGAAGAAAAAGTATATAAGCCCAACGCTGATCAAAAAGTTGGGGTGCGAACGGCCGTTGCCGAATTGCGAAATCTGTCGCAGGAAACTGAGTTTTTGGGTTCATTTTTACCAAACCGGGAAATCGAAATTCGGCCACAGGCAGGTGGTCAAATTATCGCGTTACCCATAGAAGAAGGGCAAGCTGTAGGTTCGGGTCGATTGATCGCCAAATTAGATGACGATCAGCTTAAATACCAGATTGAAGCTGCACAAGTAACACTGGAAGGCTATCAGAACGACCTCAAACGCTATGAAAACTTAGTGAAAGGCGATGCAACACCCGCTGTCAATTTGGAACGTACGCAACTAAGCATTCGCTCAACGCAGGCTCAAATTAAACAGCTTCAGAAGCAGATTGCCAATACCACCATCACAACGCCTTTTTCGGGTATTATCACCGAGAAAATGGTTGAGAAAGGATCAGTTGTTTCGGTTGGATCGCCTATTGCCAAAGTGACCGATATTTCGACCCTGAAATTAGTCGTTCAAATCCCCGAAAAAGCCATCAATCAATTTCATGTTGGCCAAACACTACCTATCGAAACAGAGGTTTACCCTGATGCTCATTTTAGCGGTCGCATTTCGATGATTGCCGCTCAGGGCGATGCAGCTCACAATTACCCAGTCGAAATTACGGTTAGCAACTCCAGCAAAAATCTACTCCGCGCTGGTATGTACGGCTCAATTGCCAACACCAACAACGTGAAAAGCCAAACGCTGGCCATACCTCGTCAGGCCATCATTGGGTCGGCAAAAGAACCCCAGGTTTATGTAGTAGAGAACGGCAAAGCGATCCTGAAATCGGTTGAAATTGGTGCAACGACGAACGACTACTACGAGATTACAAAAGGATTGAAGGCTGGTGATCAGATTGTTACGAGCGGTCAAATCAATCTTCAAAACGGGACACTAGTAGTGGCGCAATAAGTAAAGAGCGAAAGAGTGAATGCGCGAAAGTGCGAAGCATAACGCAACTTTCCCTTTGTCAATTTTCACTCTTTCGCACATTCACTCTTTCACTCTTTGAAAAATGAAATTTGTCGAAACCATCATCAAACGCCCCTCGCTCATTATCGTGTTATTTGCGATTCTGACCATAGGTGGCCTGTTTTCATACCGGATGCTGAGCTACGAGCTGCTACCGGAATTTTCTACCCCAGTTATCACGATCACCACAGTTTATCCGGGCGCGGCTCCGTCGGAAGTTGAAACCGAGATTAGCCGAAAAATAGAGGATGCTATATCGGGCCTGGATAACCTGGACGATGTGAAAGCCAACTCGTTCGAAAATGCGTCGGTCGTTGTGGTTCAGTTTAAAGCAGGAACCGACATCGACCTGGCTTTACAGGACGCCCAGCGTGAAATCGATAAAATGGTGAGCGATTTGCCGGACGATGCCGAGCAGCCTTCCCTGTCGAAAATATCGCCCAGCGATCAGCCTATCATGCAGTTGCTGGCTACCTCGACCTTGCCGAATGAAGTATTTTATCAGCAGGTAGAAGATAAGTATTTGCCTGTACTTCAGCAAATTAAAGGTGTTGCCGACATTACAATGGTTGGGGGAGACAAACGCGAAATCCGGATTAATGTCAATGACGATAAACTGAATTACTATGGTTTGTCGCTTCTGCAGGTGTCGCAGGCGATCAACCAGGCGAACCTTGACTTCCCAACCGGGAAAGTGAAAAACACGACGGAGAACATGACGTTACGGCTCGCCGGGAAATTTTCATCTCTGGACGATATACGGAAACTGGTTGTTGCGACTCCGCCCAATGGTAGCCCAATTCGTGTAGGTGATGTAGCCAACGTAACCGATGGCATCACTGAGCCAACGAGTATCAGCCGTTTCAACGGTCAGAATGGTATCGGTCTATTTATCAAGAAACAATCCGATGCCAACGCCGTCGAAATTAGCAAATTAGTGCAGGAAAAGCTTGCCGTAATTGAGAAAGAAAACGCCAAAGACAAAGTCAATTTTGCCATTGCCTACGACAGCAGTGTTTTCACCCTGGCCTCGGTTGAAGCAGTAACCCACGATTTGATTCTGGCCGTTGGTCTGGTAGCCATTGTGATGCTACTGTTCCTGCATAGCCTTCGTAACGCCTTCATCGTGATGGTGTCGGTACCGGCTTCGCTGATTTCGGCTTTCCTGTTCATGTATGTGATGGGCTATTCGCTCAACCTGATGACCTTGCTGGCCTTATCGCTGGTGATTGGTATTCTGGTCGATGACTCCATTGTGGTACTCGAAAATATTCAGCGCCACCTCGAAATGGGCAAAGACCGCTGGCGAGCCACGCTGGACGGCGTAAGCGAAATTGGCTTTGCAGCCGTAGCCATTACCCTGGTGATTGTGGTGGTATTCGTACCGATTACATTCGTAGATGCCGTTATCGCCGATTTGCTCCGCCAGTTCTCACTGACAGTTGCCTTCGCTACATTGGTTAGTTTGCTGGTCAGTTTCACGTTAACCCCCTGGCTGACATCCATGCTGGCCAAGCTGGAACATTTGAACCCCAAGAATCCATTTCAGGCTTTCCTGTTGTGGTTCGAAAAAGGACTTACTGCATTAACAGCCGGGTATCACAGTAGCCTTGCCTGGGTATTGAGCCATAAACTGGCGTTCACAGGAATTCTAATAGCCATTTTCGTCTTCACGGGCTGGGTAATGAGCCTGGGAATTATTGGCTCGGAATTCGTTGCGCAGGGCGATCAGGGCAAGTTCCTGCTCACGGTGAAACTCGATAAGAGTGCATCGTTGCAACAGAACAACCTCACGTCCAGAGACATCGAAAATTATCTTCGCAAGAAATCCGAAGTCCAAACCATCTTCGCTAACGTGGGCGGAGCCAGCACGGGTATCAATAGCACAGGACAAGGCTCAACGAACCGAACCGAATTGACGGTACAACTAGCTGACGCTGCCGAACGACCTGGGCATAAGCCAACGGAACAGTACATGATGGATGTTCGGAAAGAACTGGAAGAACATTTCCCGGCTATTGAATTCGGTTCGTCGGTTATTGGGATCGTCAATTCCGGTACAGCACCTATCGAGATTTTCCTCAGTGGCAACGACGTAAACCAGAATCTGGCAGCCGCGCAAGAACTGGCCAACCGAATTAGTCGTACACCCGGAGCCAACGATGTAAACGTATCAGTTGAAGCTGGAAACCCTGAAGTTCAGGTCGAAATTGACCGGGAAAAAATGGCCAAACTAGGGTTGAACATCCAAACCGTTGGCGGTACGTTGCAAAACGCCTTTGCGGGTAATGACGACTCCAAGTTTCGGGATGATGGCGAAGATTATGACATCCGCGTCATGTTGGATGCCTTCGACCGAAAAAATCCTGATGATGTAAAGAACATCAACTTCTTCAGCCCGTCGGCTAATCGTTCGGTGCGCTTAGCGGAGTTTGCGAACGTATCGCTAAGCAATGGACCCTCGTTGCTGGAACGGAAAAACCGGCGTTCGTCGGTTACTGTAACGGCCAATACGTTGGGGACGGGTTCAGGAACCTTAACGGCTGTAATTCAGGCTGATCTGGCAAAGAGCCCACTGCCTGCTGGTGTAACCGTTAGCTGGGGTGGTGATGCCAAAAACCAAAGCGAAGGGTTTGGGTCGTTGGGTATTGCGATGCTAGCTGGTCTGATGCTCGTATACTTCATCATGGTCTTGCTCTACGATAGCTTTGTGTACCCGTTTGTGGTGTTGTTCTCGATTCCGGTAGCGGTGATTGGTGCTCTGCTGGCTTTAGCGTTGAGCTCGTCGAACATCGGTATTTTCGCCATGCTGGGGATGTTGATGCTCATAGGCTTGGTGGTTAAAAATGCCATCCTGATTGTCGATTTTGCCAACCAGCAAAAAGCCGAAGGTGTACATTTCAAAAAAGCTATTCTGCACGCTGGCGAAGAACGATTACGACCAATCCTGATGACGACCATTGCCATGGTAATTGGTATGGTGCCGATTGCAACCGCTTCGGGCGCTGGTGCCGAATGGAAAAACTCACTAGCCTGGGTATTGATCGGTGGTTTAACTAGCTCAATGGTGCTAACTGTCTATCTGGTTCCAATGATGTACTACATCGTAGACCGTATTCAGGAGAAGTGGACGAACTTCCGAGCTAAGTCTAAACCAGCGGAAGTTGTCGAAGAAGTCGCTATATCTTAATTGTAGCTAATAATCTAATCATCCTCAGTCTGTGAGGACACAGACTGAGGATAACAAAACCATCAACCTACTCTCAACCATGACACTCTCGCAAATAAACAATCGCCTGCAAGAGATTCTTACCAACATCGGTATCAGCTTAACAGCTCTTACCGATCAGGCCAGTTTCAGCCGGGACTTGGGTCTCGATTCATTAGACATCACAGACTTAATGCTTCAGGTGGAGACCAGCTTTTGTATTCGTATTCCCGACGAAGACTGGTGGAAACTCCAAACGGTTGGCCAATTAAAGGATTATCTGGCCGATGAGATGAAGTTTGACTAATAATGCCCACCTCCATAATAGAGCGCTAATTCCGATTCGGGGTTAGCGCTTTTTTTTGCCCACTATACTATGGCCCAAAATGTCCGGTAGTTGGCTGTTGCAAATTAAAATAGCCATGTACTTTTACAGTCTAATTTGGCAACTCGATGGCTCGTAGTGCACAAGTGATTTTTGTAGTACCACCACGCGTACATGTTCTTGACCTGACAGGGCCGGTTCAGGTTTTTTACGAAGCTGTCGAATATGGTGCTTCTTATCGACTAACGTATTGTTCATTTCAAAGCCCCGTTACCAGTTCAGCAGGCCTGAATTTTGGTTCTGTATTGCCTTTCAATGAGGTTCAGACACAGCAGGGTGATTACATTTTTCTGCCCGGTATGGAAATGGAGTACATTCGGTCGGCGCTAAAGGAAGAGACTGTTTTTTTTGATTGGCTTCGGCAGAAGCATGCGCAGGGAGTTTATATCTGCTCAGTTTGTACAGGTGCTTTTCTGGTGGCTCAAGCCGGACTTCTCGATGGCCGAAAATGTACAAACCACTGGAAACGAATTGACGAACTGCAAACGAGCTTTCCTCAGTTGATTGCCCAAACCGACCGACTGTTTGTGAAAGATGGGAACATCTACACCAGTGCGGGCGTAACGGCAGGCATCGATCTGGCGTTGGCGATTCTGGAAGAACAACAAGGCGCCTTGTTTGCCACGAAAATAGCCCGTGAACTAGTGGTGTATTTTAGGCGTGGTGCCGAGCATACGCAAAAAAACGTTTATCTCGATTACCGAAATCATATGAATGTGGCTATTCACCAGATGCAGGATTGGTTGATTGCCAATCTGGAAGCTAAGGCAACCCTGGAAGATCTGGCCGAAATTGCCAACATGAGTACCCGAAACCTGACACGAACCTTTCGAAAAGAGACAGGCACAACCATCCATGATTATACAACCAGGTTGCGATTGGAACTAGCCCGAACGCTACAGCATAATCCGGGTATGACCATGGAAGCTATTGCCGCTAAGTGTGGCTTTCAGGATGCCCGCCAACTCCGCCGAATCTGGCAAAAATCGGGCAATCCGACTACTATAAGACAATCATTCACTTCCTAATACTTACGCTTATGAATTCGCCACTTGTTAAGGTCCGTTACCTGATTTTAAGTTGCTTACTACTCGTGTCACTCGGGTCTGTTTATGCCCAGAAATCGGCGAAGAAAGAGGTGTTGATGGCCTATTATTGTGAACCCTGCAATAATGCCTGCGATCTGGAACGTCATGATGGACCGGGCGTTTGTAAACATTGCGGTATGCCCTTCGTAAAGCGTAGCGTTGCCCTGATGGACTCGCTTCGGAATGGTCAGAAAAAGGATAAAAAACGAAATGTGGCCATCTTCATTCACAACGGCGTTGAAGTACTGGATTTCTCTGGACCCAGCGAGGTATTTGCATCAACAGAAGGTTTTAATGTCTACACGGTTTCGCTCAGTAAGGACCCGATCATCAGCCAGGGATTTATTAAAATTATACCAAACTACAGCCTTGCCGATTGCCCAAAGCCAGATATTGTCGTATTGCCTGGCGGGCAGACTGGTCCTTTTATTGAGAATAAAACCCTGATTGCCTGGATAAAAGCCAGTGCTCAGGATGCCGAAGTCATGTTATCGGTTTGCACCGGTGCTGGCTTATTAGCCAAGGCAGGTTTGTTAGATGGCAAACAGGCCACCACCTTTCATAACTACATCGACAATCTGCAAAACGCAACACCTAAAGCCAAAATATTGCGAAACACGCGCTTTGTCGACAATGGCCAGGTCATCACAACGGCTGGTGTATCGGCGGGTATTGATGGTGCCTTGCACGTTGTTGCTAAACTAAAAGGGCTTGCCGTAGCAACGCAGACTGCCCGTTATATGGAATATGACAAATGGAAACCTAATGAAGGTTTGGTTGTTGAACAGCCGACAAAAGTCGCAGCCGCACGTAAGTAAGCAAATAAGTTACCGGATTGTCTTCCAGACCTGAAAGCTTTCTCCCGCTCCAAACTCCGACTGATCGGCGGGCAATTCCATGAATCCGTCGGCGGCTAACAGATTAGCGAAATCAGCAGAACCGGAACCGGGCAACGGATGAGCCAACATCCGACCGTCGGATTCTGAAGTAAGTCGCACAGGCAGAAAATACGTAATAGGCGTTTTAAATACCACAGATTCTGCCAACTGGGCGTAACATTCAGGGGCGAGGGCTAACCCTAAGGACGCCTGCAGATAAGGCAACACGTACCGATACGCACAAAGCACCGTCGATACTGGATTGCCCGGCAGGGCGAAGACCGTCTTCCCTGATGCTGTTGTTCCAAACCAAAGCGGTTTGCCAGGTCTCTGTTCAATTTTGTGAAAATGTTTCTGTACTCCCAGTTGAGCAAGCACATCTGGTACAAAGTCGGCCTTTCCTGCTGAAACTCCACCACTTAGGATTAGTAAATCGTTTGTAGTGAGTAAGTGAAATAAGTCTTTTTGTAGTTGATCTTCATCATCAACGATATGATGTAATGTAGCCTGAATACCTAGCGAAGCCAGTGCTGCACGGAGCATATAGGTGTTCGACCGTCGAATCTGATAGGGGAGTGGCGTATCGGCAACAGCGACTAATTCATCGCCTGTCGAGATGAGGGCTATGCGGGGCAACGCAGTAACGGTGAGTGTTGATTGACCGACTGAAGCTGCTACGGCTAATTCCGAAGGCCCTAGTCGTGTGCCAATGGACAGGAGTTCGTCGCCCGCCCGGCGGTCGGTGGCTTGAGGGTGAATATGCTGACCTATCTGGATTGGACCGAAGGGCGTATCCTCTACTACGATACTTGCCTGCCCATCCGTAATGCTAATCTCTTCATAACGTACTACTGTATCGACACCATTGGGAAGCATAGCCCCCGTCATCACTTCCAGACAGGTATTGGGCCCAGTCAAGCTTTGCTGTACCTGCCCGGCACGCTGCATGCCAATCACCCGAAATGTTCGTTGACCAGCTTCATAGTCAGCAAACCGAATTCCGATTCCGTCCATCGCCACCCGATTGAAAGGTGGGAAGTCACGATCTGCACAGACGGCTTCTCGGAGTACGCGACCATTGGCATCAAGCAATGAAACGGTTTCGGTTGGCAATGTGAGCAAGTGTTGTTGAGTAATCGAGAAAGCGTCGGAAACGGAAAGCATAATGATTTACGATTTACGGGGTACGATTTACGATTTATTGCCGATCAAATTATGATTCAGTTTATGAACTTCGATGCAGAATTCACTCCGGTTAAGCTCGATGTAGTGTGGTTGTGCGTAATTTACTCTTATATTTGTTAAGTACGATTAACAAAAACTAACGTATGGCTACGGAAATTGTTAGTAATTATAAAAACCTGGTCGCCCATATCGGTAACCTTATTGACGTCGCAGGCTATCGAAATGATTACATCGCGAAGAAAATAGGAATTTCGCCAGTTAGCTTTGCTACGAAAAAAAAGCGGAATAATTTCTCCGTTGATGAAGTGGAAAAGATAATTCAACTAATTGAAAACGAAGATGTTGATGATTATTTGATGGTGAAAATTATGGAGACTCGTAGTGAAGAGCCAACCATTTCCCTCTCAGAATTGAAAACGCAGATGGGATGGTAATAACCGTACGAAAATCCTTTATCAAGGAACTGCAAAAACTGCCACCTAAAATTCAACAGTCTGTCAGAGAAGTTTTAGAAGAACTTGAACAGGCTGTCGATCTAGAAAGCTCAGGTGTAGATTACAAATACATGGAAGGGCAGGAAAAAAATCAGAATTATTACCGGATTCGGATAGGTGGCTGGCGGATGGGTATTGAGTATAGTCCACCAATCGATGAGCAAACAGCCGCTGCAATTGTCATCACAATTTTGAGTAGAGGGGGTATTTATAAGAAATTTCCTCCCAAGTAAAGTTTAGTTCTTCAAAAGAAAATTGGCATAGTTGAGTCAAGACTATACCTTATCCTATTCATTATGAGTGAATTCTCGCACCTCAACGCAGAAGGTAATCCAGCTATGATCGACGTGGGGGCCAAGACCATTTCACGTCGAACAGCCCGTGCTCGATCTGTTGTTACACTAGGCCCTGAGATTATGCAACATCTAATTGGTACAGATATCTCGACCAAGAAAGGCCCTGTGTTTCAAACAGCTATCATTGCTGGAACAATGGCTGCCAAACGCACCGACGATCTGATTCCGCTCTGTCATTCGCTGGGTTTAGATAATTGCCAGATTACCATTACGACTGAAGGAGACGATGCTATTGTGAGTTGTCTGGTCTCGACCGAAGGCAAAACCGGTGTCGAAATGGAAGCGTTGGTGGGCGCGTCGGTGGCAGCTCTGACTATTTACGATATGTGCAAAGCATTTTCGCACGACATTGTTATTAAGGAAACTAAGCTCATGGAAAAAACGGGCGGTAAACGCGACTTCCATCGTGAGTAAATTGAATGGACTCATCTTAGCCGGTGGTCGAAGTACTCGAATGGGGCAGGATAAATCGCAGCTAGTCTATCATGGAAAACCACAGCGCGAACACCTGACAGATCTCCTTAGACCATACTGTAGTGTCGTTTTCTGGTCGGTCAATGCGATACAGTCGGCAGAGTTGCTGAATTCTAATCAACTCCGTATTGTCGATGCGTTTGATATTACCAGCCCCCTTAACGGCATTCTGTCGGCTTTTCAATACGATGCCGAAGCTGCCTGGTTTGTCGTGGCCTGCGATATGCCCTTATTAACTGGTCAATCGCTCGACGCGCTCGCGAAGGGTCGAAATTTGGCGAAAATGGCAACAGTGTTTTATGATTCAGACGGACAATTACCCGAGCCATTACTCGGTATTTACGAACCTGCGTTTGGTCCAATTTTGCATCAGGCTGTTAAAGAAGGCGCTTATTCACCACGTCAACTTCTCCAACAGAACGATATTCAACTAGTAGCTGCTCCCAATATTCGGGAACTAACCAATATCAATGACCCTGTGGCAAGGGCAAAGCTGGATTTGTAAAACATCGGATTGGAATTCAGGTTCATACCCAAAACCAATCGATATGAATCCACTCCGCCATCTCCTCCTGACTGCTGGCTCGCTTCTACTGGGGGGAGCGGCCACAGCGCAGCGCCAATCGCCTGCCCTCGAATTAAGAGAGTTTAGTGAACAGCGAATTAAGCATCAGAAAACGCTTGGACTAACGCTAGGCAGTTTTGCCCTCGCCAATATTGCGATCGGTGCGATAGCCGCTGGTCAAACATCAGGTGAGACTACGTATTTTCATAAAATGAATGTTTACTGGAATTTGGTCAATCTAGGAATTGCTGGGGTAGGCCTGCTGGCTGCACGAAATCGGAAAGCCGAGGGCGAGACGTTGGCCGATGCCGTTCGACAGCACGAAAACATGAAGCAGATTTTGCTAATCAATGCTGGGTTGGACGTTGCCTACGTGATTGGTGGAACTTATCTCAGGGAACGAGCCGAATCTCATCCTGACAAGGCCGACCAATTGAGGGGTTATGGCAAATCCATTATAGCACAAGGTGGTTTTTTGCTGGCATTCGACTTAGTAAACTACTTCATTTTCAAAAATAGGGGCGATAAACAGGAGAAACTGTTGCTTTCGGCTGGTCCAATGGGAATTGGTGTCGTTGTGCCCATTCGGTAGGCTAATTGGTTGAAAGGAAATGACCGTGTCCGAACTAATCCTGATACGGAGTCGTTCTGCGGTAATTTACTAATCGCAACTGAGCAATGCAGTCCCACTTACAGCCCTTTCAAACATTCATTACTAAAGCTATTGACTACATTCAACAAGATCCCGAAACTATTGGGTTAGCGGCTGGCGGCTCCTGGGCATCGGGAGAAATCGACGCATATTCTGACCTTGATTTAGTGGTAGTTACAACTCGAAAAATTGCCCCTGATATTGAAAAGATGCAGGAGTACGCAGCCAAATTGGGATCGGTACTAGCGTCTTTTCGGGGCGATCACGTAGGCGAACCCCGGTTATTGATCGTTCTCTATGAAAACTCGTTGCTGCATGTTGATATTAAGTTTTTGACACCAGATGAATTTCACCATCGCGTAGAAGATCCAACGATACTCTGGGAGCGGGATCAGATATTAAGTTCAATTATTCAGCAATCAACGGCTCAATATCCTCCTTTTGATTTTCAATGGGCCGAGGACCGATTCTGGATTTGGACACACTATGCAGCCCTTAAAGTAGGTCGTGGCGAATATTTTGAAGCTATTGATTTCCTGGCTTTTGTCAGAAATGCCGTATTGGGCCCCATGCTGCATCTTAAAAATTCGAGTTTACCCCGAGGTGTACGTCGGGCTGAAACTACTTTTGGCTCCCTGGAACTTACCCAGCTCCGCAAAACTGTAGCGATGCCTGACCGAACCACCTTGCTTAGTAGTCTTTGGGAGGTCATGTATCTCTACGAATCTCTGCGCGATCTACTGGTTCCCGATACATTCCAGAAGAACAGGGCTGCTCAACTGGCAGTCACAAAATACCTTGCCTCCCTTTAACGATCAGGGATTTTAGAACATACTGGTGCCACGGTTTTATTGAGCGTTATGAATAACCGTGGCACCAGTATGTTCTAAAATTCCTGATCGTTGCCAAGTAATGGTCATTTATGAGGACGTTGGGACACTCTTGACAAAGCGTTTACCTCAAATAGTCATCCATAGTTTATAGCTGCTTCACCGGAGAGTTATTCCGTTTCACCTGATTGAGCATTGAGCGGAGAGTCATACAGACGCAAATTTGGTGCGTCGATTCGACACTTCCTCTTTATTAACTCAGTCAGTACCATGAAAAAAATACTTAAAATCTCCGGTCTCTTTTTGGGATGCCTAGTTCTGCTATTGCTGTTTTTTTGTGCTTATGTATCCGTGGTAGGTTTAGCGACTTACGATCCTCCCATTACGCCTAAAGTTACGGTTGAACGCACGACTGCCCGTGTTAATCGTGGAGAAAGTATCGCCCAAATTCAATGCATAAGTTGCCATGCCAACAACGAAAACCGATTGACGGGTAAGTATTTAGGTGAGATTCCATCTGTCTTCGGTAAGATCTATTCGAAAAATATTACCCAGGATAAAGAAAAAGGAATTGGAAACTGGACTGACGGCGAGATTATGTATTTCCTGCGGACGAGCGTTAAACCTGATGGTACATTCTCTGCTATTATGCCCCGCTATCCACTCATGGCCGAAGAAGATCTCAAGTCGGTGGTTGCGTGGCTTCGTTCAGATCGTTTTCCGGTTCAGCCTACCAAGCAGGAAGCGCCCCAAATAGAGTATAGCTTTTTCTCTCAATTGTTATCGCACACGATTATTAAACCCGGCGACTACCCACAGCAACGTATATCCATTCCAGACAGTACTGATCAGGTAGCATTGGGACGCTATATAGCCAATGGTGTAGCAGATTGCTATAGTTGCCACTCCGCCGATTTTCTGGATCAGGATAAACTTCATCCCGAACGTTCGAAGGGGTTTTATGGTGGGGGGAATAAGATGAATGGGGAAGGTGGCAAGCCGATTTTTACGGCTAACCTGACTTTTGACGACGAAACAGGCATCGGTAAAAAATATACGAAAAGCCAGTTTGTTCGAGCCGTAAAAATGGGCGTAAGACCAGACGGTTCTATTTTGCGCCAGCCAATGGGGCCGCACCCCACATTGAGTGATTATGAAGTAGGAGCAATTTATGAATACCTGAAAACGATTCCTAAATTGAAAAACGATATCGCTGGAAAGAATGCCGAATTGCAAGTGGCGACCAACTAAGTCTTGGAAGCATGGGCTCAATAATAAAGCTCTATTCGGGGTTCAGATGCACCTTTACTGTATCAATCCGAGTGCCGTCCATTGAAACGATAGTAAAGGTAAATGGCGAAAATTCAACAACTTCCCCAACTTGGGGAACGTCTTCGTGCGCGGCCAAAATCAACCCGCCTAACGTATCGTAACTCCCTTCGGGGATATGCCATCCGTACGTTTTGTTCAGATCATCAATTTCGTGGCGGGCACTTAGCAGCCAGGTTTTATCATCGAGTCGTTGTTCAGTCCAGTCCTCGTTGGTGTCATATTCATCCTGAATCTCACCAAAAATCTGCTCAACCATATCTTCGACGCTTACTATGCCTGCCGTTCCGCCAAATTCATCGACAACTAAGGCCAGACTCTTTCGCTCTGACAAAAAACGGAGCAGTAGATCCTGGGCTGGCATCGTTTCGGGGACTGTAATAATCGGTGTAATGATCTCTTCGACCGTAGCCGGTTTTTTAAACAGGGCCAGCGCATGGCAATAGCCGATGACATCATCGATCGTATCCCGATAGACAACAATTTTAGAATGACCGCTTTCCTGAAACGCCTGTCGAAGATCCTCAACCGTGTCATCTACAGCAATGGCGGCAATTTCTGTTCGAGGTACTAGACAGTCGCGCACGCGCACATCACGAAATTCGATGGCATTGTTGAAAATCTGGGTGTCAACTTCCACCGTTTCCTCCGTATCAGCCTTTTGATTATTGAGTTGCTGAAGATAATGATTCAAGTCAGTTAGCCCGAAAACTGGACGGATTTCAGGGTTTCGTTTCCCGAGTACGTAGCGAATAAAGAAGCGCGCTGTGCCAACAAGTACACGAACCACGGGCGCAATGGCTTTGTAAATCACCCATAATGGCACTGCCAGAGCCTCTAGAAAGCGGTCGGGATGAATAAGCGCCAGACTTTTGGGAATATAATCGGCAAACGGAAGAAAAATGACAGTTAGAATGAAGGTTTCAATGGCAATGACTACAAACTCGTGGACTGCCCATGTCTGTGGTAAAATAGCGATCAATAGCGGGTTTAGGGCCATAACGCCCAACACGGTATACAGAACCAGAAAGAGTGTGTTACCTGTCAGTGTAGTGCCGACAAACAGAATGGGATTTTTCAGGAAACCCGACACTAATTTTTCGCCTAGTGGCCCCTGTTTGCTGTGGAGTTCGAAATACAACCGGTTAACCGATACATACGCCATCTCGACCGCCGAAAAAAAACCAGCTAGTACAAGAGCAAGTAAAGCACCGAATAAGAGGACGTAAGATTCCAAATAAGTTTAAGGTTTCGTGTTCAACGTTTCCTGTTCTTCTTCCGATCGGCCACCATCTGCTTGATGGTCGGTGAGACCGCTTTTTCGCGTTCGAGACGCTTATTTTTGATGTATTGAAAGGCGAACAGAAAACCTACGCCCAGCATGAGCAGCCAGTAGCTGTCGGCAAAGGTTGTTCGCTGATACTCGGCAACCCAAAGAATCAGGAAACCAGCAGCAGCCGAAAGTAATAGAATTTCAGAGAGTTTCAGTTTCATAACGAAGTAACTGGTTGACGGTTATCAAGTAGAGCCATTCGTTGACACAAGTCAAGCGCGAGTTCCTGATAGACTATCGACTAGGCCGCTTTGTTTTTCATTTTGGAAAACTCCCGATACCGCCGAACGGTAGCAATGAGGAACCCGATCACCACAATCAGTGTACCAATCCAGAGTATATTGATGAGCGGTTTTTCTATCGCTTTCATTACGATGTAATCACGTTGTGTCCGGTTAACGGCAAATGTGAATTTACCCGTGCGGGGATCAATTTCATTCAACTGAATACGAACACCCAGCTCATCGCTCGTTTCAGCCGGATGCGCCACCATACGGTTTTTAATGATAAATGCTGGGCTGAGAATGTGCTCACCGTTTTTATCGAGCACGCGAACTTTAGCGCGAACGGCCGCATCCGTTGGACCGATTTCCATCCCTTCTACTTCATTGGTGCGCACGACATCATCCAGAATGGCGACATAATCATTTAGGAAAAAGGTGTCTTTGATAGCAACACTGTACGTTTCAGTTTTCTCCCATTTGTTTTCATCGCCTGGGTTGGGCACCGAGTTAACATATGTGTACATATCCCGGTCCGCTTTGTGGCGGATGTCGGGCGATGCGAGCAAACCCATTCGTTCGTTTACCTGAGCACGTGGATATAGATTGAAAATTTTGCCATTCGGCTCCCGATACTCGACGTCGTAATAGGTATTTTCTGGGTAAAGAGCTAACGTGTCGCCTTTCTTGTGATAAATTTTCCCATTCTGCTCAATGTCGCGCAAAGCAATTCCGTGGAAATCACCTTCAATTACTTCGACATCATTGCGTGGAATATAGCCCGGCACATCACGCGCTTCTATCCGCTGGCCACGATATGTAAGCTGATATTGGCCCATCCGCTCGGGCTGGTTAAGCCATAAAAGCGTATTCTCTTTATTTTGCTTATTGTTGTCTTTCGTAAACTCTTCCTGTTTCGAGATCAACAGACCACTATTATTGATCGAAATTACTTTCGTGTACCCAGCCGAATAAAGAATACCAAGGAGCATCAGGGCCATACCGATGTGCGCAATCGCGCCACCTGATAGCCGATAATTACCCCGGACAACATCCAGTAAAATGCTGCCATTTGCCATCAAGGCAAAAATTGAAGCCACCAACAAGGTCATGTAAACTGGATTCTTCATCTCGCCGAATGCAATCAGACCTGCACTAAGCAGCAGGGTCAGAATACCGGGTGTAATGAGCGCATCCCACTTTTTGTTTTCCAGTTTACGCCACCACATATACTGACCAACGCCCGTTAGTAGCGCAATGATGATAAAGAACCAAATCTGGAATTTGCTGTAGTGAGCAACCTGATCGGCAGGAAGAGCCAGGTTTGAAATTTTGCCAAACGATTCCAGAATCTTGTTGTAAACAGGAATAGACGTTGTCGCAATGACCTGAAATGCCGCTAGACACAACACCGTGGCCCCGATGAAAACCCAGAATTCTTTGCTATAGACCGACGCTTCTTCACTATCGGCCGGAATATATTTCCACTTGCTGGCTGCTAAAGCCACGGCTAATACGACAAAGGCCAGTAAATACACCAATAACTGACCTGATAACCCTAAGTCTGTGAAGGAGTGAACAGATGCGTTGCCTAGAATGCCACTTCTCGATAGGAATGTTGAATATAGAATCAGTACAAAAGTGGCAATCGTGAGGATAATGGACATTTTTAGTCCCGTTGAGCTGCGTTTGGCAATGAGCATCGTATGCAACGCAGCTACCAGTACCAACCAGGGAACATATACCGCATTTTCGACCGGGTCCCAGTTCCAATAACCTTCAAAGTTGAGCGTTTCGTAGGCCCAATAACCGCCCATCATCACACCAACGCCTAAGACCATACCGCCAATAAGTGTCCAGGGCAGAGCCGGTCGAATCCATTCGAGGGGTTGATTGCGCCATAATCCAGCAATGCAATAGGCAAATGGTACCAGCGATAAGGCGAAGCCGAGGAATAACGTGGGTGGGTGAATGACCATCCAGTAATTCTGAAGCAATGGGTTCAGACCATTACCGTCTTTAGGAACGAAGTTTGGATCGGCGGTAAAGATGGGAGCATCGGGCATCGCTTCGGTTAGTAACAGAAACGGTGAAGACCCAATCTTAAATGAATCACCGAAGATGACACCTAGAATCATGGATGCCAGAAACGCCTGAACCAATGCGAAAATAGCCATCATTGGGGCTTCCCATTGCTTGGCACTAGTACGCGTCAGAATAACTCCCAGCGTAGCGTTCCAGAATAACCATAACAGGAAAGAACCCTCCTGACCTTCCCAGAAACAGGAAATCATGTATTGTACCGGCAACGCCCGCGACGAGTGACTCCAGGCGTAATGGTACTCGAAATAATGATTGTAAATAATATAGAAAAGACTTGATGCTACACCAACAACAGCCGCGCCATGGATGTAAAATGCCCATCGAGCTAACGTCCGCCAATCGTCACGAGCAGGGGGCGTCTGGACTTGAGCAGCGGATTTTGCTTTTCGTTTTGTGGTCTTTCCTCCGAAACTCGACTCGCCAGCATAAGCTAATTGAGGTTCTTCGACAAGTTCAACTTGTGCCGTACTTCGCAGGCCGAGCGCCGACAGGAAATAAGCAACCGTTGCTACGAGTGCCGTAACGAACGATAGAATTACAAAAAAATGGCCAAGCTGCCCGACTGTTTGGTGAATCATACTCGCTTAATGAGTTTATTGTACTCTTCGTGTGTGCCAATCCAGAACCAAACCAATATCGAGTCTTCTCTTTCTCGGCCTAATGCTCTGTAATGATCTCCAACCCGAACCGCCCATACAATACGTTTACCTACTAACTTCTTGAACTGAAGAGAAGGATGAGTCGGGTTTATTGTTAATAATTCGTAGTTTTTGTCAGCTAATTCGCGAATATCCTCAGGCAATGCTTCGTAACATTTCCAAAAGTTTGATGTTGTACGATTAATCATAAAGGCTTGGTTAAGCCCTTTTCGTACTCCTCATCGGCCTCGTCAAGTAATGCATCCAGGCGGCCTGCGTTAACATCTTCTTCAATCTGCTTGTCCCACAATTGATTCCGATAGTCAATTAACCAGTCTGATAACTTCCAAAACTCGTTATCACTTAGCTGAGTAATGGCTGTTTCTATTTCCTGTACGCTCATAGCTGTGCCGTTTTTGCTTCGTGTTCAGTCGTCTCCAGCTTGCCATCCTGGTATTTAGATGGGCATTTGAGTAAAATTTTGTTGCACTGGAAATGATCACCCTGCATGGCTCCAATGATCACAATCTGTTCAGAACGGTCAAAATCCTGTGGCTTGGGACTGTTAAATACGACTTTCTGAGCCCGATTGTCGTTATCCACCAGCGTAAATTCGAAGTGGTTGGGATCAATAGCGGGGTTATAAAACATATCGACAATTTGCCCTTGCGCATCTTTCTTGACCTTACCGACAACATGAATCATTTTGTCGTCCCCATCCTGTGCGAGTGCAGCAGCTTGCTTAAACGTAACGTACGAACTGGCGTCACCCGCTGTTGCCACAATGATGCCAATAGCCAGCGCAATAACAACGATACCGAAAATGTGAGAGAGTTTCATGATGTTAATGACTAACGACTGATGACTTTTCTTTTACTTCTTTTTCCAGTTTGCCAATCTGCCGATCAAGTCGAATCAGATAAATAATAATACCCAAAAATACAGCCGCAACAACGGCGACGACGACCCAGATTTTGCCATCGGCGCGGAGCTGATCAGCCATAGCAACGCCATCGGAGACGGGTTGCTGAGCGAATAAAGTTTGGCTGAATAAAAGTAAAGCCACCAATGAGATTTTTGTCAGAAAAGACAGTCGCATTTGAAAACGAACTAGTTAGAAAATTAACGCAAAAATAAGTCGAATCATTCCGAAAACCCTATGACTTTAGTCATCTAAAGCAGCCTTCACCCGACGGAATCGTATCCGAAGCTCGGTAATCCAGACTCCTAATAAGGTAAAGCCAATAATGGCCGGATAGAATACCATCCGCATATTATTGTCCATATCATATTTGCCAAATGCTGGATTACCTCCATTGCCAGGGTGAAGCGAATCGGTCAAACGGGGAACGATGAAAATCAAGGGGACAAATACAGCAAAAGCAAAGATGTTATAGACTGCCGAAATGCGGGCACGTCGCTGCTCATCGTCAAAAGAGCCGCGTAAAATCAGGTAGGCAAGGTACATAAGCATTCCAACGGCAACGCTATTGAGCTTAGGGTCATTTGGCCAGGGTTCGCCCCATGTGAAATTTGCCCACAGAGAACCCGTTGCACAGCCCAGAATGCCAAACAGGATTGCTGTATTAGCAAATTCGACAGCAATTAAATCATCGTCAAATCGACCGCTGCGCAGGTATTTAATTGAGAAAATAGCTGAGGTCAGCAATAAAATAATCATACCGAACCAGAGCGGTACATGGAAATACACATTCCGGATACTTTCATTCAGAATGGGTTGACGAGGAACAACTCCCAAAAAACCTTTCAGAATTACGTAGGTTAAAATCAGGACCGCAAGGGACTTCCACCAGGTTTTGTTCATTTTTATTGTTTAATGTTTCAAGTTCAAGGTTTCAGAGAACCCGAAACCTTGAATAGTTCTCAACTTCGCCACAAAAAAGGAAACAGCAGCCACGATAGCGTCAATACAATAGCGTCTATGGCCAATACCGTCCCAATTTCCTTCCAACTAACGCTACGGTCGAGACCGTCGAGAGCGTTTTTTGAAATTTTCAATAACATCAGCAACAGCGGAAGGATAATTGGGAAACTCAACACGGCCATTAACGTAGCCGGATTCTCGGCCTTGCTGGCAATTCCCGAAACGAGCGTCAATGATGCTGCAAATCCTATCGCGCCTAGTATTAACGTCAGTATATATAAAGGAATATCATCAACAGGGTTACCCAATACGAATGCATATACGCTAAAACCTAATAACGCTAACGCGAGCATTAGTACCGTGTTATACAGAATTTTTGAGAGGATAATTTGCTGTGGACTAGCTAATGTATAATAGTACAATTGCCTACCAACTCGTTCCTGTACAAAACTTTTTGCAATAGCATTTATGGCAGTAAACAGCAAAATAATCCAAAAGAGCGTGTTCCAGACAATAGGCGTCAGCTGACCACGCCGGGCGTTAAAGCTTAGATAACAGACGAATACGGCTCCCACAATATACAACAGCATTCCGTTGAGCGCGTAGCGTTGCCGCCATTCCAGCAGAAACTCCTTCCGCATTAATGCACTCATCTGTCGTACTGACTCGGCCATTCTGATTCATTTAATTCTGCAAATTTACAGCGCAATGCTGATGCGGAAAAGAAATACTTTTGCGTTCTGATTGGCCCTACACAGGCTATGTGTGCATTGAGAGCGCTTTCGTTCGAGGTAATGACTGAACCTGAACAAGCAGCCACCCGCCAATATTATTATTTTTTAATGGATTATTCGACTGTTTTAACGCTCTGCGGTTTTTCATTTCTGGCTGGTTTTATTGACGCCATTATAGGCGGAGGGGGCCTAATTCAAACGCCTGCTATTTTGTTCACCTTACCACAGTATCCGGTGCCGATGCTTATCGGTACCACAAAAATTCCTTCGTTGGGCGGGAGTCTGATGGGTGCGTTTCAATATAGCCGGCGCGTTGCTGTAGCGGGGCGGTTTATTGGCCCAATGATGGCGATTGCCTTTGGGGCATCCTGGCTAGGTGCCTGGACACTTACGCGCGTACCCAACAGTTTCATGAAACCATTTGCACTGGTTATTCTGGTGGCTGTATTTATCTACACTCTTACGCAAAAGGGGTTTGGGCAAGTGTCACATCGGGTTGTGACGTCGCAACGACAACGGTTACGTATGTGGTTGATGGGAGCCGTCATTGGGTTTTACGACGGCTTTTTTGGGCCAGGAACAGGGAGTTTTCTGGTGCTGGGTTTCATTACGCTGATCGGCTTCGACTTTTTGAAAGCCAGTGCTCACGCCAAATTAGTGAATGCGGCTACAAACCTGTCTTGCACATTATTTTTTGCCAATAAGGGCTACATTCTATACGCTTTTGCATTACCAATGGCTGTAGCTAATCTTTCTGGGGCATTTCTGGGAGCACGGCTGGCGATTCTGAAAGGTAACCGCTTCATTCGGGTATTTTTTCTATTGGTTATTGCGGCCACCATTCTGCGGTTTGCCTGGGATTTACTGACATGAAAATCAATCTGATCAAAACTTTAGCTTCCCCCATAATTTCCGAATTGGATCGACCCAGTTGGGGCTATCCAATTGAGTCGGGTCCTGAATTAGTTCCACTACCTGTTGGGCTGTTAGTCGATTCTCAGGATTGACAACCAACAGTTTATCGATGAGTCGTTCGCTGGTCCGTGATAGCGTTGGTTTTAACTTAATAGGAGAGAGGTAATCGGCTTTTTGAATCAGGCGACCTATTTCGGATTCTGTAGTTCCCCCAAAAGGCGTATAGCCTGTAAGCATTTCATAGAACAATACACCTAACGCCCAACAATCTGATGCCGAGGTACTTTCGCCGGTAAATTGTTCAGGTGCCATTGAATAAGCCGTACCCACCAGATGTCCCTGCCGCGTTAGTCGGGGAGAGTTAGCCAGACGAGCCAGACCAAAGTCCAATAGTTTAGCGTTGCCCTGGCGGCCAAACTTTATATTGCCTGCTTTCAGATCCCGATGTACGATCTTATTACTGTGCAGATAGGCTAATGCTGATGCAATTTGTCCTACTATTTTCCAGGCCGCTTCTTCAGTAAGGGGACCGTTCTTGCGGATAAACTGTTCGATGGTTGGTCCTTCGATGTACTCCATCACTAAACAAGATAGCCCGCTTTCGACAAAAAAATCGTGCAGGAGTGCGATGTGCGGATGCCGTAATGAGGCTTGGACACTAGCTTCGTTCCGAAATCGTTCCGCATGCTCCAGCCGGCTCAACAGTTTGATCGCCACTGTCTGTCGTGTTTCGTCATGATAAGCCTGATAAACTTCTCCCATGCCGCCTGATCCCAGCCATTGCGTAAGTGTATAGCCTCGAATCGTCTGGTTCATATTAGTGTTATGGTCAAGATTCAAGTTCAAGGTTAGCCGCTTCGCTATATTAAAGCTCTGTTTATAGTCCGACTGGAACTTGAAACACGGAAACTGAAATTACTAAATTATCCAAGTACAGTGGCCGCCAATCGGCTGATATTCAGTGTTCTGGCATTAGAATCAATAATGTCTCGATAGAGCCCTCCCGATTGGTAAAGTGATTCGTGAGTTCCCTGACCTACGACTTCACCTTCCTGTAGTACATAAATCTGGTCGGCATCCATAATCTGACTAATGTTGTGCGAGATAATGAGTACTGTACGATTCTGTTTGATCGCATCCAGACTATCCTTGATTTGTTCAGCGGTAATGGCATCAAGGCTGGCGGTGGGTTCGTCAAGCAACAGGACCGGAGGGTTTTTTAGGAACAGACGAGCAATTGCAATACGCTGTTGTTGGCCTCCCGATAGCGCACGGGCTTCGGTCTGGTAACCCTTAGGTAATTGCTGAACCTGATGGTGAAGACTCGCCTGGCGGGCTGCTTCAATAACCTCCTCGGTCGTAGCCTCAAGACGCCCATAGCGGATGTTTTCTTCGATAGTACCAGCAAAAATGTGGTTTTTCTGTAGTACCAATCCCACATTTTCCCGAACTAATTCACTGTCGTAGTCGGCAAGTGGTTGGCCATCCAGCAGAACGCTGCCCCGTGTTGGGTTATAAAATCCCGCCAGCAGATTCAGCGCCGAACTTTTACCAGCTCCTGACAGTCCAACCAGCGCCGTCACTTTTCCTGGCTTTAAATCAAGCGTTACATTGTGAAGTGCCTGCTTACCATTGGGATAGACAAAATCCACATTTTGCAGTGAGAAGTGACCTGTCCAGCTGGTTGGCTTTAGTGACCCGCGTTGGTGCAGGTATGAATTGTTTTCGATCATATCGAAAAAGCCTTCGGCATAGGTTAGAGCTTCTGTATATTCGTCATAGATGCGATGCAGATGCCGAACGGGTGCCGACACATTGTTGAATAGCATGATGTGAAGGAGAATGGCGCCTACAGTCATCTGACGATTTAGTACGAAATAGATCGTCACGACGAAGACCAGAACGATACCCACCTGTTCGGCAATGCTTTTCAAACCATCGAACCAGTAGTTCGTGCGGTGATGCCGAATTTCTTTTTCGCATAGACTCAAATTGAGCACTTGCTGACGGCGTTGTTCGTAGCTCTCCCGGACAAACGATTTCACAACGAAAATAGACTCCAGTAACCCATAGAGAGCATTAGCCTTGTTTTCACGCACTTCCTGAATGTTGCGACGAATCTGCTTCTGGCGATTTGTCTGTTCCCGGCTAATGTAGGCGTACACGGGTAGAACTAGTGTTGCCACGATTCCCACGCCAATATTTTTGTTATAAATCAACACCAGGGCAAAGGCTGCATTGGCGACCATCGGAGCAATATCGACAAACAGATTCTTAACGGTCTTGGTCAGGCTGTCGATACCTTTATCGATTCGTTTTTCAAGCTTACCAATCTGATTTTGGTCCTGTGCGAAGAATGATAAATGATAGGACGCAATCCGACTAATTGTGAAATCATATAGGTCGGCGGCCATTCGAAACCGGATGCGGTCGCTCAGGAATTTCTGCCCTAATTGGACTAACAGAGCCAATAATTCCTTGGTGAGCAGAATCGCCACTAAACTGCCCACTACCCGAATCACTTCGGTATTGTCGATAGGGCGTTTAAGTAATCCCTGCACGGTATTGACCGAATACTCCATCACTAAAGGCGTAACCTGTGCCAGCAAAGCCCCGATCGTTGTTAGTAAGAGCGCCAGAATCAGGCTGCCTCGGTAGTTACGGACAAAAGGCCAGAGTTTGCGGATAAGAAGAAAAGTGTTCATATAGCTGACAAGAGATTACATGATCTGGCGGATGAACTCTTGAGTAGTCAATTTGCCATCGGTTTGGTAATCGTAGAAGAGCTCGGTCATTGAGGCTACAATATGTGGGTCTTCTGTTAGGAAAGCCGTCAGTTTAGTGGCCCGACCACTGGCGCTTGAGCCACTACCAAGAATGCAGACGCAAAGGCCCCGGAAGATACCCGGCTTATTGTCGCGAGGGGAACTGATAAAGAGTTGTACCGGCAGCGTTTTATTGACTTTTGAAACGCGGATACCCAGTTCCTGCATTTCCCGGATTGCCTGTGAGTGATCTTTGTATAATTGGTTTACTAACAGAGATTTAGGTTTCACAGATTCTTCTCCTGAAGAGGGGACCAAAAACCGATTATGGTGTGGAATATCATCGCGCTGGTTCAGGATTGAATTACTACCAGGACGATAGGTTTCTACCGATACGTGTTCATTAACAACCTTGCCGAGGTATTTTAAGAAAGCATGGGTAGCACCTTCATTCTGATCGTTGAGTGTAACAAATTCAACGTGTGCATCACTACCCATATTCTGGAGGTACAGTGCCGCACCTTTTAACTTGTTTTCTACGTCGGTTCGGTCGCGCTGGAGGGCTTCTGCTTTGCGAGCGTAATCGAACTGGGTTGCATTGCGGAGTTCATGTGGTTTCAGGTCGGCATGTTTAGCAACATATTCCATACGAAATGGAGCGATACCTTCCAGACGAGCTGTATTAGACAATACCAAGAGGTCGTTTCCCTGCGATTGTGCCGATTCAACTACCTTGCTGATCCCGTTTAGCACCTCATCAGAACCTTCCATGAGAAGCACTTTTTCATTGACCTTACCACTCACATCGACCATTAGTGTATTGAGCGATTGGGTAGCCTGGACCAGCAGATTAGTCTGGGTTTTAATATGTTCCATTTCCTGCTGATTGATCTTTTCTTTCTGGCGGTTCGCTTTCTCGGTTGATACGGTCACGAACAGGCCAATGAAAATCCCGACAATCCCCCCGAGCAAACCAGCGATGTCCAGTTCGCGGATATACCGGTCAATGCCAGGGCTGAAATAACGTTGATTGTCAGACCAAGCACCGGTTTTTGGGTCAATCTGGAAGTTAGACAAGTAGTGAGACGAGTCGTTAAAGACGTAGAACCATTTCAGGCCCATCGAAATCAGCAAGGCCACGAACGGAATCATAAATAGCACTGTAAATAGAACCGGATGCCGCCGGATGATTTCGTAGAGTACACTGAAAAAACCTTCGTCTTCCGATTTTAGATCAGTACTGGTAAGTGTATAAGAAGCGGGAGCAGATGAAAGAGATTGCATGACGTAGTTGATTTTTAGACCGTTACAAAGGTCATACTTCGTCTGTTGCTGTTTCCTCCACAAAGACCTACATTCGGTCTACAGGAAAACCTATAAATTGATCTATAGGATTGTCTGTGGTTCTTAGCTACTGACACAGAGGGGATCAGTCGATATTTTCCCTGACCCTGCTTGCATACAAAAACTTTCCGTTGTAATCTTGCGTTAATTAAACTGAATCTAAATAAAGATTAACACCACCGGCATCATGAGCAAGCGCAGTGTAGCTGATTTGAAAGTTGGCGAACGAGCCACCATTCAATCCTTTAACAATCAGTTGATGTCGCTTAAATTGCTCGAAATGGGCTGTTTGCCCGGTGCGGAGATCTGTGTATCTGGTAAAGCACCACTTGGTGACCCAATCTGCCTGAACGTGGCAGGTTACTGTCTGGCTATGCGTAAATCAGAAGCAGCCACCATCCTAATTGAGAATTAAGAATGATAAATGATGAATAAAGCGTATAAACTAGCGCGTATCATTCATCCTACTTTGTATTGAGACCATCACCCGTAATCGCCCTCATTGGCAATCCAAACGCTGGTAAATCGTCCCTATTTAACCAACTAACAGGTCTGCGCCAAAAAACGGGTAATTTTCCCGGTGTTACAGTAGATAAGAAATCGGGGACCTGGCCTGTTGATACGCAAACGATTGCTACTATCGTTGATTTTCCCGGTATTTATTCCATTTACCCGAAGTCCTTAGATGAGCAAATCGTAACCGATATTCTGGCTAATCCTGAACACCCCGACTATCCTGATGTTTCTGTAGTTGTTGTCGACGCGGCTAATCTGCACCGGAATCTCCTGCTTTTCACACAGGTGTCTGACTTTGGTGTTCCGGTCGTCCTGGCTCTAAACATGCTCGATGTAGCTCAACAGGAGGCCAAAGAGGTTAATGCGGTTCGCCTGGCGATGCGGTTGGGTGTTCCGGTTGTGCGTATCAATGCGCGTACCGGCGAAGGACTTGATTTACTCAAAAAGGCTATTTTGGGGCAACTTCAGGAGCCAGTAATGCCTGGTAAATTGTTCTTTGATCCGGAAGAAGAACTATCGGATCTGATTTCAGATACCAAAAAACAGTACCACCTCGACAATAATTATCTTTCTTTACAATACCTTATTCAGCATGATGGGTTCTCGTTCCTGAATCGTTCTCAGCAGGTTGGACTGGATGCGCTCATTGATAAATATCAGTTTAATGAGCAGACATTTCAAGCAAGCGAAACGATTACCCGTTATAAACGGATTGCGGCCATTACAAAGGAGGTCGTTACCAGTAAACGATCTACTAATCAGCCTACCTGGAGCCAGAAACTAGACCATTATTTGTTGCACCCAGTTTGGGGGTACGCTATTTTTGGCTTCATTCTGCTCCTGATTTTTCAGGCTATTTTTGCGTGGGCGCAGCCTTTTATGGATGCCATTGACGCGGGTGTGGCCTGGCTCAATGGTCAGCTAAAAGAGAGCCTGCCTTCTGGTCCCCTCACCGATTTATTAACCGATGGAATTCTGGCCGGTATTGGTGGAATATTAGTGTTTATTCCTCAAATAGCGTTTCTATTTCTGCTGGTCGCCCTGCTTGAAGAATCGGGTTATATGTCGCGGGTAATGGTGATCATGGATCGCATTATGCGCAAGTTTGGACTGAATGGCCGAAGTGTAGTACCATTAATTTCGGGCGTTGCCTGTGCGGTGCCAGCCATTATGGCAACACGAAGCATCGGCACCCGACGAGACCGCCTTATTACGATTCTGGTAACGCCCCTGATGAGTTGCTCAGCCCGGTTACCTATTTATACCATTCTAATTGCATTGGTAGTCCCAAGCCGGCGCATTCTGGGCTTGTTTAATTTGCAGGGCTTGGCCCTAATGGCCTTATATCTGCTTGGTTTAGTGAGCGCCTTAGTAGCCGCTTATGTGTTGAAATTGTTCCTTCGAACCAAAGAGCGTGGTTATTTTATCATGGAGTTGCCAACGTTTAAGATGCCGCGCTGGAATCACGTTGGATTGACTGTGTGGGAAAGTGTTCGATCATTTGTTTGGGAGGCAGGACGGGTAATTCTGGCCATTTCTATTGTATTATGGGTGCTGGCCAGTTATGGCCCCGGCGATTCGATGGATAGGGCAGAAGCCCGCGCGAAGCAGCAAAATCGAACACTTTCTACGGATCAACTACAGAATCAGATAGCCTCCGATCGACTCGAAGCATCCTATGCCGGACAGTTTGGGCACTTCATTGAGCCTGTGATTCGTCCACTTGGCTATGACTGGAAAATTGGAATTGCATTACTTAGCTCATTTGCCGCCCGTGAGGTATTTGTCGGGACTATGTCTACAATTTATAGTATCGGTAGTGGGGGAGATAATGCGGATATTACAATTCGGGAACGACTTCGTCAGGAACGAAATCCTAGTACAGGAGGGGCTATGTATACGCCGGCTCTTGCCTGGTCATTGCTAATTTTTTATGTGTTTGCCATGATGTGCATGAGCACCTTAGCGGCTACGCAGCGAGAGACAAAAAGCTGGAAATGGCCTGCTGTTCAATTAGTTTATATGATGTTGCTGGCTTATGGAGCGGCCTTTCTTACCTATCAATTACTTCAGTAGGTGGTCCCAATGACCATTAAAAAACCGCACGACAACATCTGTAGATGTCACTCGTGCGGTTTTTATTGGTAAAGATTTGATTACCAGAGCAATCCTTTTGAAACCAGAGGATAGATATGGTAAATGATATAAGCTAACAGTGCTACGGCCAAACTACCTAAGGCAGTTGTTTGATCGAAACCTGTCCGGTCTCTTCGTGAAGGGCGATTACTTCGCCAGTCCCGTTGTACTATATTTTTCATTGGTGTGTCAGTAGGTGATATAGTTCGGTACAAAATTGGGATATCCGCTATAATCAAAACAGCGCAAAAACACGGATTTTTTCGATACGTATAACTACCTGATCTGGCACTAACTAATATATGTTTGTTTCTTCAAAACGGTAGCTTGTTTGATAAGACCCTACCTGCCTGGTAAAGTAACAGAATTATTAAAACTTTTATGAATTGACTTTACTCCCACCGGAGAGCGTCTATTACATCAGTAGCAATCATACCAATAGGGCCTCGTTGTGCGGCTACCCGGTCACCAGCTAATCCATGCGCAAACACACCCAGAACGGCAGCCTCGATAGAGTCATAGTTTTGGGCTAGTAAAGCCGTTATGATTCCCGTCAGTACATCGCCAGTACCGCCAGTACTTAAACCTGGATTGCCCGTTGAGTTGAAATGGACATCACCCTCGGGTGTTGCTATTGCCGAGTTGGCTCCTTTTAAGACAACGACGACCCGATACTTTTGGGCAAACTCACGGAGAATATCTAATTTCTGATAATCATTCTCCCACTTTTGGGTTAGCCGTTCAAACTCTTTGGGATGGGGTGTAAGGATACTGTTTTTGGGAATTTGCTTTAGTAACTCCCGATTTTCGGACAGTAAATTCAACGCGTCAGCATCAATAACCATCGGCTTTTTCAACGTCTTGAGCAAGCCTTTGAGCATATCCAGTGTTTCGGGGGCCTGCCCAATACCAGAACCAATACCAACCACCGCGTAGTCGGCTGGAGTGGGACTATTTAATTCGCTTGCACCCCGGTCTGGAGTTCCGGTTAGTACATTCGGGTTACCATCAGGGCGGCACATGGCTTCGGGTACAGCTATCTGTAGTGCGTCATAACCACACTTGGGTACATGAACCGTCAACAGGCCAACCCCCGACCGCAGGCAAGCTTTAGCTGCCAGAACAGCCGCCCCCATTTTTCCATAACTACCAACCATGAGCAGGGCGTGACCAAACGACCCTTTATTCGAGAACCGATCACGTTTACGCAATAATAGTCGGGCGTCCTGAGGCTGCGTATAATAATAGGGGGTAGGAGCCAGGTCAATATACCGCTTATGCAATCGAATGTCCACAATATGCCAATCGCCTACGTAACGGCCATTTTTTGGCAACATAAATGCCAGTTTAGGCAATTGAAAGGTAACTGTATAATCGGGTTCAATAATCGTATCAGTAGGCGCGTTGGGTTTGTCGGTGTAGAGACCGCTCGCAATATCTAGTGCAACGACTGTTGCTGGCGAACGATTGATCATTTCGATAACACTCTTGACAATTCCCTCCGTTGGTCGCGAAAGGCCCGACCCCAGAATAGCATCAATGAGTACTTCGTTGTGGCGAAGGGCTGGAATTTCCTGCGTTAATTCAATATAACGAATCGTTTCGGTGACTAATTTTAGTCGCCGATGATTATGCATAAAATCGTCTGATTCCCTGGGCGCATACCGGACAACGTGTATTTCAATGGGATAATCTCGTTCCAGAAGTAATCGGGCAATGGCCAGACCGTCGCCCCCATTATTACCTAACCCGCAGAATAATTTGACAGGAGTTGTATTAGGAAAACGATCAACAAACCAGTCAACAAAGGCAAGAGCCGCACGTTCCATCAAATTGATGGGGGCAATGGGTTCATGCTCTATAGTCGATTGATCAAGGGCGCGGATTTGGTCAACGTTTAGAATTTTCATAACTGTGTCGCAATGTACTCAACTGTAATTTTGCAAAAGTATTTTCTTCCTACTAGAAATTTACTATCTTTGCGGCTCATTTCGCAAATACTTATCTGGCGATTTATATACGGTCATGAGCGAGTTAATCAAATTAGTGGAGGCAGACAACGCGCAGCGTCGCACCGAGTTGCCCACATTCCGGGCCGGCGATACGGTGAACGTACACGTTAAAATCCGCGAAGGAAATAAAGAGCGTATTCAGGTCTTTACGGGTACGGTGATCCAACGCCGGAATCCAAGCAGCGGTGGTGAAACATTCACTGTCCGCAAAGTGTCTAACGGTGTAGGTGTTGAACGGATTTTTCCGCTTCTTTCGCCTAATATCGACAAAGTTGAAGTTGTCCGTTTGGGTAAAGTTCGCCGGGCTCGGTTGTTCTACCTACGCGGTCGTCAGGGTAAAGCTGCTCGTGTTAAAGAGCGGAAAGCAAAAGCCGTTGCAGCTTAATTGCCTAGTTGCTAAAAATCAAAAGCTGCCTGAAAAGGTGGCTTTTTTTATGAGTTATAACGTTACAAATTAATGACTCTCGACTTTTTTAAATACCAGGGTACCGGCAACGATTTCGTGCTAATTGACGACCGTAACGAAACATTTCCTGCTTCTGATCAGGCCCTTGTCGAACGCCTTTGCGACCGACGTTTCGGTATCGGCGCCGATGGACTTATCCTGCTACAGAACGATCCGAATTATAATTTTCGGATGGTGTATTTCAATGCCGATGGGGCCGAAGGAAGCATGTGTGGCAACGGTGGCCGTTGCATTGTTCGATTCGCTCATGACCTGGGCTTGTTTGAGCGTGAAACTCGTTTTCTAGCTGTAGATGGTGAACATACTGCCTTTATAAGCGAAGAAACGGTCTCCCTGAAAATGAGTGAAGTGACTGGCATTGATAACCGAGGTGGGCTTACATTCCTAAATACTGGCTCTCCCCATGTTGTTCAGTTTGTCGATGATCTTGAATTCCTCGATGTCGTTAAAGAAGGCCGCGCCATTCGCTATGATGCACGCTTTCAACCCGGTGGTACAAACGTCAATTTTGTGCAGCCGATTGATGGTAACACATTATTCGTCAGGACGTATGAGCGCGGTGTGGAAGATGAGACATATTCGTGTGGCACAGGTGTAACAGCGGTTGCTTTAGTCGCGCATCATCAATTAAATATGCCCGATCCTGTGTTGATTAAAACCCTTGGAGGTAATCTTCGGATATCGTTTAATGCCAAAGCATTAGAGCAGTTTGATACTATTTATCTGATTGGTCCAGCCAGGCGTGTTTTTGCTGGAACGATAACCGTTTAGGCCTTAGACTAGTTAACTTGGGAGCTATACATTGATTCAATCAAATGATTCTTTATAAGAACAAAGGAATACTCCCATCTATTTGGCATTTTCATACGGGCCCTACGGCTAAATCCCTGCTTCGGCGACTAGTTGTTGTTGGGATCTACGTAACAATTGTTACAGTTGCCGAAATGCATTACACAGATCTACGGCTAAAAGATACACCGGGCTCATTTCTGGGGGCAATGGGTATTCTGCTAAGCCTACTGTTGATTTTTCGGACGAATACCGCTTATGATCGTTTCTATGAGGGGCGACAAGCGTGGGGTGAACTAGTGAACAATTGTCGCAATCTGGCTATCTTCTTTAATGCTGTTTTGCCGGAAGGTGATAGCGAAAGTCGCCGATTTTTTGCGAAAGCGATCTCCAACTTCCCATTTGCACTCAAGAATCATCTACGTGATATGCCTAGATTGGACGAACTGGATATGGTGGAAGAAGGTGAACGACGTGATTTGAGCAACTTCGACCATAAACCCGCTGGTGTGGCCAATCAACTTTGGGTGAAGACCGAAGCACTCTATCGGGCAGGGCATATTTCTGAATCGCAGCATATTAACCTGAATCAGCATTTGACAACGTTAATGGATGTGTGTGGCATTTGTGAGCGGATTAAAAGCACGCCGATTCCATTCTCATATATGCTGTTTATCAAGCTGTTTATCATTCTCTACGTTGCTCTGTTGCCATTCACGGTGATTGTTGCTTTCGGTTATCTAACTATTCCGGCTGTTGTATTAACATCCTATGTTTTGGTAGGTCTTGAAATGATTGGCGAAGAGATTGAAGAGCCTTTTGGGATGGAACGCAATGATCTGCCTCTGAATCAGTTGAGTCAATTGATTCGGGTAAATGTCCATGATATTTTGCAGATATACCTGCCGCACGTCGAAAAACAGGCCGCCAGACCAGGATTCACGATTGTGACCTGAGAGTGAATTAATCGACAGATTCGATAATTCCTCCGTGTAAATGATAAATGGTTTTGTTCTGTAGTTCTGGCTGGCGCAGTAAATCTTTGGCTGCCACCCGACTCCGAACGCCATTGGTGCAAATCACAATCAGAGAGTCGTAGGGTAGAAGTTCAGCTTTTCGGGTACGAATGTCAGGCAGAGGAATATTTATTCCACCAATGTTGAACTCGTCAAACTCCCATTCATCGCGTACATCGATAACAACAGTATATGGTTGTTGACGAAGTGCTTCCACTTCGGAGAGGGTAATGTCGGTGTAAGAATGGGTGGGCACAGATAATCTATTTTTGAGCTAATTTGAGCCGAGTTGCTTGTACAACATCCAGAGCAACGCCCGCTAAGTGAGCAATCTTCTCATCAGAAAAGGTCGTTTCAGTCAGTAGGTTTTTTATTAGTTGAAACTGGGATTTAGCCTCTCCTTCCTGAATACCTTTTTGTATTCCCTCTCGAATACCCTTTTGTATTCCTTCTTGAATACCTTTTTGCATTCCCTCTTGAATTCCTTTTTCTGTACCTAGTAAGAATCCTAGATTACGCCCCTTAACGTAAAAAGGATCATTTTGCTCATTTACGTATTTAGTTAGATTATCCATAGCGGCTTCTAGTAATGGTTGAAAATTACGCAATTGAACTAAAACGCGCAATTGCGCTATGTACCTTTGAAACACCAAGGGGCCTTCGGCAGTTTCATCAAGCTTTTGAAGAACCTGATTTAGTACGGCTGGTGACTCTTGCGGTTGGAAATTAGCTAATACAGTTAGTAAAATTTCTTCTGGTGTATTCGAGGTTAAGAATAAATGATAGTCAAGGTCACGGAAGCTAATGAGATTATACTGGAAAGACAGATCACCAATGTTCAAATTGGTTGGCATTCTAGCTACCATTGGCCCTAAATAAAATACATATTGTCGTATTGGAACTTCATATAATTCCAGCAACATAGCACAATAATTGTGCATCCGATGAACCATTTTGGGCTCATTTGCCAGTTGAAATTCGAGGTGTAGTATAAAGGTCTGACCAGATCGGTCTGTAATGCGCTTCAGAGCATCGGGCTTACGTTCTTTCGTATGCTGTAGGTCGTCAGGGAGTTCTTCCGATAAAATGGGGTAAATACCAAGTACTTTTTCCATAAGACCTGGAATTGAAGCTTCCAGGTTTTCTTTAAGTATCTTGTCGTATTGACTGGATTGCTTGGAATGACGACCTTTAATCGTTACAAGGTACTATAAATCCTTTAATTGTATATAACTAAAAACTGTCAATCTGTCAGACTTGTCTACACTGGAACAAGATTTGACGAATGACCTGATAGATCATAATTACATCTAACTATACCTTATGGAAGCCGTACAGAACGAGAAAGGGCAGATTTCGATCCATACCGAGAACATCTTCCCGATTATCAAGAAATTTCTCTATTCCGACCACGAGATTTTCCTGCGTGAACTGGTCTCTAATGCTGTCGATGCAACTCAAAAACTGCGTCAACTTTCTTCATTTGGCGAGTTTGGGGGCGAATTAGGTGATCTGAAAGTGACTGTTTCACTGGATGAGGACGCCAAAACCATTACTGTTAGTGATAATGGTATCGGTATGACCGCCGACGAGGTTAAGAAGTATATAAACCAGATTGCGTTTTCTGGTGCGACTGATTTTCTTGAAAAATACAAAGATAAAACAGACGATAAGGGTCAGATTATCGGGCATTTTGGTTTAGGGTTCTATTCTGCCTTTATGGTGGCTTCGACCGTTGAGATCGTAACGAAGTCATTCCGTGAAAGCGCTGAACCTGTTCGCTGGGTTTGCGATGGCTCGACCGAGTTCGAATTAACGGCTGCCGAAAAGGCTGAGCGTGGAACCGATATTATTCTGCACATTGCTCCCGATTCGGAGGAATTCCTGAGTAAAGGCCGGTTACAGTCTATACTGGACAAATATGCTCGCTTCCTCCCCGTACCGGTAGAGTTTGATGGGAAGGTTGTAAATAATACAGCCCCAATCTGGACGAAGTCGCCTTCGGAGTTGACGGATGAAGATTACAAGACGTTCTACAAGGAACTGTATCCGATGAGTGAGGAGCCTTTGTTCTGGATTCATCTAAACGTCGATTATCCCTTCAATCTGACCGGTATCCTGTATTTCCCGCGTATCAAAAACGAACTGCGTTTTCAGCGGGAGAAAATTCAGCTTTATAGCCGCCAGGTATTCATTACCGACGAAGTAAAGGACGTAGTGCCTGACTTCCTGATGATGCTTCATGGCGTAATTGATTCGCCTGATATCCCGCTTAACGTATCGCGGAGTTTCTTACAGGCCGATTCGAACGTTAAGAAAATCAATGGCTACATCACACGGAAAGTTGCTGATAAACTTAATGAACTGTTCAATGCCGATCGGAAAGCCTTCGAAGAGAAGTTCGATGACATCGGATTGTTTATTAAGTATGGTATCCTAAGCGACGAGAAATTCTGGGAGAAAGCGAAAAACTTTGTACTACTCAAAAATACGGAAGGGGTTTATACCACGCTGGACGAGTATCGCGAGAAAATCCAAGCTAACCAGACTGATAAAAATGAAACGTTGGTGATTCTGTATACCAGCGATCGCAAACAACAGCATTCTTATATTGAATCAGCAACCCGACGTGGATACGATGTGCTGTTGATGGATAATGTTATCGACGCTCATTTCATTAATGCACTGGAGCAAAAACTTGAAAAAGTGCATTTCCAGCGTGTTGATGCCGATTCAATTGACAAACTGATTGATAAGGGGCTGAACAATGAAAGTGTATTATCGGAAGCGGACCAAACTAAGCTGAAAGAAGTATTCGAGCAGGTATTGGACAATAAAATGCTCAATGTGAGTGTAGAGGCCCAGCCAACGGATGAATTGCCTGTTACGATTACGATGCCTGAGTTTATGCGTCGGATGAAAGACATGGCGGCTCTTTCGGGCGAACAATCATTCTATGGTAGCCTACCCTCAAGCTACAATGTAGTGGTAAATGCAAACCATCCGCTGATCAGTAAAATACTGGGAGAAATTGACGCCGATGTTCAGAAATCGTTGGTGAAGCAATTGTATGACCTCGCACTGCTTTCGCAAAACATGCTCACAGGAGCTGATTTGACGGCCTTTGTACGTCGGACGGTGGAGAAATTGTAATTCTGACCGGGATTTATGTGATTTAACTGACTGACTTTGATTTTGGTATTCAGCTTTCTGCGAAAGCCAAGTAAAAGAAATCAAAGTCGGTCAGTTAAATCACATAAATCCCGGTTCAGATTTTTTTAGTGAACCAGACTTTCCTCCGGGCCACCAAGCGCCCCAGAATGAAGATTAGTATAAGGACAATAATTGCGACCGCCAACAAGGGTAAAAAAATACTGAAAAGCGACAGCCCAAAGGACGCTACATTTTCGCCTGTCGCTACAACGGGATTGCCGACTCCACCCGTCGTGGCTGTAGAACCAAGTCGGAGCAAACTGGTACCCGCCTGAACAATTCCGGCTGAACTCCCGCCCAAAATTAAGCCCAAGCCCCAATGTAGCACAGGATTGTCGATGTGTAGAAATGAGGTGCTTAGTAAGGTTCCGGCAATAATCGAAGTTGGTGTAGCAATGGTATCGAGCGCGTTGTCGAGCCAGGGGATATAATAAGCGCCTATTTCAAATACAGTTGCGACCGTTAGACCCACCAGAGCAGGCCAACCACTAAGCCATTCAAAACCAGCCATTGTGCCAACAAGACCGAGTTTAGTAGCTACACTGGCGATTAGTAAAGGCACAAAAACCCGAAAGCCACAACACGCGGCCAGGCCAACGCCAATACAGGCACTTATAATCCATTCGAAGGACATAATTAGTGAACGTTTTAAGTATTCGGCTTAGAATAGGCCCATTTTCGTATCAGCCTGCTGAAACTTAAACTGAATACTGCAAACCGTGTTCAATCTAATCAAAAAACTGTGAGTTGAAATTCATTAAAAATGCTTCGTCTGTCGCGCGGGTCAAGGCTGTATAGAGCCATCTTACAAATTCGTCATTCACTTGCCCATCGGGTAGAAATCCCTGATCAACGAATACGGCACTCCATTGGCCGCCCTGCGCTTTGTGGCAGGTTAGGGCGTAGGCGAATTTCACCTGTAAAGCATTCAGGTATGGATCACGCCGGATGGCTTCGGAGCGTTCTTTCTTGCTTTTGATATAGAAATAATCCTTCATGACACTCTCATACAACGCCTTGTACTGATCCGATGTCAGTGAGGGAACAGGTGTATGGAGTGTATCAAGCATAATTTTCGCATCAAAATCGGGCTGCTCTTCATAATCGACTAGGCGCAATGTAACAGTAGCGAATCGGAAGCCGTGCATTTCTTCTTTGTTACGAATTTTCTGCACTTCAGCAAACTCTCCATTAGCCAGAAAACCCGCCGGAGAATCTTCGTCAAGAACCGTATAATTATTCCGGGCAATCATGAGCATGTCGCCCGCGTCGAGTTCTTCTTCGCACTGGTCAATCATTCGCCGGACAAACTGATTATATTGGACGGCTGTTTTGTTCGAACGGCAAATGATGGCTGTATTCTCGCGGCCATATTTATCATAGGCATACCGAATGCCATCTTCCAGTTTAGTTAGTGGCATTTTGTAGATGTCACTAAACGACCGGACATTCAGGCGGATGACGGGAGAATCTGTCGATGACATCGTTGGTTTGTCACTCAGGAGGGCATCAAAACCGACTGCTTTAGGAGTAACCGAATTATCGTTGGACAGCAACATCCGCAGGCCAGTTGCATTGTAAAGAATCCCTGATTCTTCTTCCTGGCGCATTACTTCGGTCAGTTCCTGTTCGTAGACAGTCATATCAAACGCGCTGGCCAGGAATCCCCGATCAAGCGCCGGGCTCAAGTCACGGCCAACAGGCGGCAATTGAGCCGTATCGCCCACAAGCATTAATTTGTTGCCAGGACTTTCAAAAACAAAGTCAATTAGGTCGGTTAGTAAACCTTTCCCTCCGAAATCAGCTTCATCCGAAATCATAGAAGCCTCGTCGACAATGAAAAGCGTGTCTTCGTGATAATTTTTCTGCCGTTGAAAAGCTAATGTTCCGGAGCCGGGATCGGCCACTTGGCGATAAATTTTTCGGTGAATAGTCTGCGCCGATTTTTTTGCGTAGTTGGTCATCACTTTAGCTGCCCGACCTGTTGGGGCCAGCAAAACCGATTTATAGCCAAATCGGGGCAGCACTTTAATAAGTGTACCAACGAGTGTGGTTTTGCCTGTACCCGCGTAGCCACGTAGTAGAAAACAATCGCGATAGTGTTCAACTTCTTCGTGGGCAATGAACGCACCAATCTTTTCAAAGAATTGTGTTTGGCCAGAAGTGGGCTTAAAAGGGAAACGTTTAGCCAGCAAATCAGCAGCTGTTTGGGTTTCGTTCATGAGTCTAAATTACAAAAAAACGCGCAAAGGAAAAAGCGAATTCATAGCCTTCTTCAAGGTATAAGAAGGATGATTTTAAGAAATTTTTAATCCTTTCTCTGTTTTCCCTTTTACCCCTTGTGCTTTTTTGCTATTTTCACACAACACTAAATCCTTCTGACTCACATGAAAATTCGTCAAATTCTTCAGGGCAAAACGATAAATGCCCTTTACTCCGTTTCGTCGGATCAAACCGTGCTGGATGCGCTCAGGCTTATGGCCGATAAGAACATTGGTGCTGTATTGGTTGTTGATAAAGGAATACTTACTGGGATCTTTTCTGAGCGAGATTATGCTCGTAAGGTTATTCTAAAAGATCGACATTCCGATGATACAACCGTTGCTGATGTAATGACAGCCAATGTAATTACCATCGGGCCAGATCAACGCATAGAAGAATGTATGCAGATTATGTCAGACAAACACATACGTCACCTGCCTGTTATGGATCAGGGCGAATTAATGGGTATTATCTCAATCAATGACGTCGTTAAGGCGATTATCGTTGACCAAAAAACCCGGATTGATTCGCTCGAAAGTTATATCTCTGGAAGCCCGTATTAATTCATGTATGATGTAGACTATATGATGCCTTAAACTGCTGTCAAATACATCATATACACTACATCATACATCATAAATTCCCTACCTTTGCGTCCCCAAATGCCGATTATGCCATGACGCAAGTAATGGATTTGTCCGACCGGTCGGAAAATCAATCTGGGTTAGATTCTGCCAGTCCAGTGGATTCGACCCGCGAAGAAGTACAAAAATTATATGGGAATCGCCTTCGTTTGCGGGTTTGTGGCCTGTATCGTGAAGGAGATCGTTTGTTAATGGTTCGGCATCGGGGCATTGGATTAACCGATACGTTTTGGTGTCCACCAGGTGGTGGTCCACAATTTAGTGAAACGGCGCCCAAAGCGTTAATTCGGGAGTTTATGGAAGAAACAGGCCTGGAGGTGGAAATCGGCGATATGTTGTTCGTGAACGAATTTATACAACCACCCCTTCACGCCATGGAATTGTTTTTTGCTGTTCGGGCAACGGGTGGTTCATTACGATTAGGTATTGATCCCGAAATGAGCCTTAACGGACAAATTATTGAAGAGGTCAGGCTGATGAGCTTCGAGGAAATCAAAAGTTATCCGCCCAAAGAGGTTCATGCATTGTTCCAGTATTGTGATTCGCTTGATGATGTGTTCCGTCTTCGTGGTTATTTGCAGTAAACAACTAGTAGCGTTTGGTTTTGCCGACGTGTCTATTAAAAAATAATATCAGTTCAGTATTTATTCCTTCATCTGTTAGCTTGCTGAAGTTGTGCAAATCGCCGTGACCCTCGCACCTACTGTAACCATACGTACCAACTCGTTCGATCTGAGGCAGACCGATAAATTGGTATTATGTCTGGAAGTTGGACGAGATCGGTTTCAATTACTGGTTCAGGATAAGCGCGGCCGGGTGTTGTATCTAGAGGATTACATGTTTCCGTCTCTGTTGACTGATCGCCCTCTCACGAGTATTTTACCTGAAGTATTCCGAGGCCATGCCGTACTGTCGGCAGGCCCCTGGCAGGAAATTCGGATTGGTGTCAATTCTCCCTCGTTTACACTAATTCCCAGGCAACTTTATCGCAAAGAATACGCAGGTAGCTATCTGACTCTGATGCGAGGTAGCACACTTCCCGCTCACGAATTTGCTCAGGCTTACGCACACGAAGCTGACGGTTTTTTTACTGTGTTTAATTTGGAACACCCGCTGGCTGACTATTTTTCGGAAATGTATCCGCTTCAGCCATTGACTTTTATTCATCAGGCCAGTGCATTGATACAAGCCACTGCCAACCTGGACCGCCTTTCGCTAACTCCCAATACCGTTTATTTATATTTTGAAGATGAGTTTGTGACGATCCTGTATCGTAAAGCGCATCAACTACATTTTTGTAATCGCTTTGGCTATAAAAATGTCCATGACTTGGCTTACTATGTTCTCTATGTGCTCGATGAACAAGGCTTAACGGGAGATGATGTTAATTTAACTTTGTACGGTGAAATTACGCCCTTTGCTGAAGCCTATACTGAATTGAATCGTTTCGTTCCTAATTTGTCATTTGGTCAAACACCTCCCGGCTTGATATTGGCTAATGAATTTGATGATTTGCCCGCTCACCGGTATTTGAGCTTATATGGATTAGGTTTACTGAGTGAATGAATGAATGAGTGAATGCGTGAAGGCCATCCGGCAATTTTATTCACTCATTCACTCATTCGCTTATTCACCAATTCACATGAATTATGAAGCGTATTGCTCTGTTCCCGGGCTCATTTGATCCATTTACCAAAGGCCACGAAGACATTGTGTTGAGAGGCTTACGACTATTCGACGAAGTCGTGATTGGTATTGGTCGGAATACACGTAAAGAGCGCTATTTCCCGCTGGAACAGATGATCCAGCTAATTGAAGGCGCATTTGAAGAATATCCGGCTGTACGGGTTATTAGTTATGAAGATTTGACAGCCAATGTAGCTCGGGAAATAGGGGCAAAGTTTCTCCTTCGGGGCTTGCGTAACACCACCGATTTCGAGTACGAGAATGGAATCTCGCAGGTGAATCGATACGTTTATGAAGACGTAGAAACGGTTTTTTTAATTACGTCCCCTCCGCTCGCTCCCATTAGTTCGAGTATTATCCGCGATCTTCATCGTTATGGCCAGCAGGTTGATACGTTTTTACCCTATCAATTAGAGAAGATAAAATAAACTGAGCGGCTGTCTAGCGAATAGGCCTATTCCTTTTCTAACGCCCTGATATCGGCAATAAGATTTTGCATGGCCGGTAAACTTAGGCCATTATAAATGCCACGGATGTGCCGTTTTTTATCGGTTAGTACAAAATTTTCGGTGTGCAAAAAAATGTCTGAGTCTCTTTTTTCGCCAAGGTCTTCTTCTACAAAATAAAATTTTCGACCCAGGTTATATATTTCTTCTTTACTCCCCGTAAGTAGCAGCCATTTCGTGGCATCTACCTTTTTGGATTTGGCAAAGGCCTGTAGCCGAGCCACACTATCTTTATCGGGAGTTACAGAATGTGAAATAAGCTGAATATTTTTATCGACCAAAAAGGTATCCTGTAACACTTTCATATTGATGGTCATTCGGGGACAAATGCCTGGGCAGGTTGTAAAAAAGAAATTAGCTACGCATATCTTACCATCCATATTTTTTTCAGTGAAGGTCTGTCCCGTATGTGCGGTAAGTTTAAAAGGCCGTATACGGTGAAAATTGTCCGATACTTCTTTGTCAAAATGGGGTGTAAAGTCGGATGTGTTATAATAGGGTAGCTTCCGTTCCTGAGGCTGTTCACATGCGACCAGCAGAACGATGAATAGTACCACTAAGCTATACTTAATTCGTTGTTGGAACAGAGTTAACATCGTTTGACGGAGTAGCTGACTGGCCTGATTATATGAGCTAGTTAGCGGGATTTTATTTTCTGTTTAATGAGTGTATAACAAAGCGCAGACTGTTGTAGGCCGTATCTATGTCCGTCTTTGACTACATAGTTCAGATACAATTTCCCATTCTCTCGCCAGCCCTGTTGTAGTCCATCTTCATGGTCATCGGTGTAGTTGGTAAATAAATAGGGTTTGCCATTCTTGTACCACCTTTTTTGCAGGCCTTCCCTTTTTTCTTCAAAATAGGTGTAATCAAATTTCAGGATTCCTCCTTCTGGCCAGAAGCCATAATGCCTGCCTGTGCTCAGGTTATTTCGGTAAAGTCGCACTTCATAAGGATGTCCAGTTTCATAGAAACTTTTATACAGGCCGTGTAGCATTCCCTGAAATAGGGAGGCATAGGTTTTTACCGTGCCATTTGGGTAAAGCTCCTTGAGAATACCCGAATATTTTTGGTTATCCAACACATAGATGCCATTGATGACAGATAATCTTCTGTCACTTACCAGTACAGTATCATTCGGAATACCAGTTATATCAATAGTATAATCCTTGGTCTGTATCGGTTTGCCCGTTGTTGCTGGAGCATTGGTACAACTGCTTATTGCCACCAGAAAGTAGCAATAAGCAGTTGTAAACAGAAAAATTCTATTGAGTGAATGTGCCCTTGGTGCCATAATAACTACCCGATTTAAGGATATAATAGCCTGTATTTAGATAGTTCTCATTTCGGGTATGGTAGTGATAAATTCCGTTTGGGAATTCGTTAGTAGCAGCGGTATGGCCGTTATAGGCATCAAGGTTGCTTGGGTAAGTACCATCTTTATCCTTACGTCCGTATAATGGAAAACCATCTCGTAAAAAGCCGACTAAATTGGCATCATCGGTCGTGGTATAAGTGCCTGTAACGTGATAATGATAATCGCCCGCCTGGGCTGGGTGAGCCCCTGCTCCATCAAACGAGGTAATGGTGCCCGCATTTAAGGCTACATTGCCGCCTTCGTTATTATTGAAGATGGGCGCGCCAGTGATAGCCAACCCAATGGCACCCAGCGATGTTTCTTCATGAGTGGTTGCTGCGGCCGGTTTGGCAGGAATCGTCATGGTATAATTTTGAGCAACCATCGTATTGGGGTTGGCAGCATGACCCGATGGAAATGGTTCATACAACGCATTGCCAGCTCCCCAGTAGGGTGTTTTATGGTTGGGCCTGCCATCACACTTCAGAACCAGGTTGTCGCCACTAACGGTAACTGTAACCCCACTTGCAAACTTGGCTTTTACCACACTGGTAATATCAACACTACCTGTTGTAGTTGGGGTAGTTGTGCTGGACGTGTCATCACTCTTGCTACAAGCCAATAGGCCCAATAGCAGCATTGGAAAGATTATTTTCTGCATTTTTTTAGTTTACATCTTAGACGATGATTGTTATTTAAGTCATTAGACGACCAGCTAAAAAAAATCCTATGGCCAACCCTTAACTTTTTTGGCCAAGCAGTTTTCTATCCTCTATTTCGATTAAGTTTACCGGATGGATTCAACAATCGACCTCACCAACGATCTGGCGCGGCTGGCGCTTCAGGAAGAACAGCTTCAATTTGATGTCTTTACAAACGATACGGCCTGGCAACTGGGCATGCGACTTAAAGATGCCGTCGAGGCCCGTGGTAAGGCCGTAGCCATCGACATTCAGTTTACAGGACAACCACTGTTTTTCTTTGCCATGCCGGGTACCACGCCCGACAATGTAGACTGGATTCGGCGTAAGCGAAATGTGGTGCTACACTATCATCGAAGTTCCTATGCCATCGGACTTGAGCTAAAGAAAAATCAAACTACTCTTTTGGATAAGGCGGGCCTTGCTGTTCGGGACTATGCCCCACACGGTGGCTGCTTCCCGATTTGGATTCGCGGGAGCGGTTTCGTGGGCACCATTACTATTTCGGGACTGCCTCAGCGCGAAGACCACAATGTGATTGTCGAAGTGCTGGCCACCTGGCTCAATTGCCCACTTAGCGAGCTGGCGTTGAGTGATACGAATTAGCAACTACCACATAGTGTTGGCACAGGGCTAATTGAAGATCAGTTCATGCCCAGAACGACCGAACCGATAGGGCGTTAGTGAACGCCCTTGACTGGCAAATGCCTATACTTTTTTTCCTTTCCCCGCTTCATCAATTACATAGCGAATCGAGCTAAACGAGTTCGTTAAGGCGAGTTTCGTTTCGCGCGGATCAAGCCAGGCTAGTTTCTCAATATCCTCATCTGCCTGGGGAGTCATACGACTATCGTCCAGAACACCCATGCGATACCATTTGGTGCGCTTCAGAATCCGATTGCCGTTCAGGTTATAAGTGTGCCAGGTTGTGCAGATGCGATCGCCTATGGATACCCGAACACCAGTTTCTTCCTCTACTTCGCGAGCAGCTCCCTGTTTCGACGATTCTCCAAGATCAAGCTTCCCTTTTGGTAAATCCCAAACACCTCGCCGGAACATCAGCAGCATTTTGTCGCCTTTAAAAACGATTCCTCCAGCTGCCTTAATGACTTTGAATGGCTTTTTTATGGCTTCTTCACAATCGTCTTTATCAAGACAACCTAACGTGACCGAGAGCAGATGGCCTGCATCTGCTTTTTGGAGTAAACTAAGCAGCTTGCTTACGGTAGCAGGCGTCGCGTTCAGGATTAGCAGATGACCATGCAGCGCATCAGCTTTAAGCGTCTCCAGACGAGCATCAACAATCTCGTCATAATCCGTAAAAGTCGGTTGGTTAGCCGATTCAGAATTGGTCAGTTGAGCAGCGGCTTTGGGGCCAACGAGCCGAATCGGGCGGTCGTTAATGAAAACAATCATCAGGACAATAGGCGGTTCAAACCGTAAAAGTAGTAAAACTGATGGTCTGTCACACGGTCAATTCTGTTGCAAACCAATTCAGTTTCTATATTTTTGCAACAGGTCAACTTTCTTCCTTTGTGGAACTCCTTATTATTTTACTTCTAACGATTCTGAACGGCGTATTCTCAATGTCAGAAATCGCTTTGGTCTCGTCGCGCAAGTCTAAATTAGAATCAGCTGCTAAAAATGGCGATCGTCGTGCGCAGGTAGCACTCGATTTGTCGAATTCGCCTAACCGATTTCTATCGACGGTGCAGATCGGTATTACCTTGATCGGTATCTTACTCGGTATTTTTTCGGGAGATAAACTGACCGACGACGTTCAGAATTTTGTAGCGCAAATAGACTTTGTGCGCCCTTACGCTCACTCGGTAGCAGTCGTATTAGTCCTGTTTTTGCTGACCTATCTCTCGCTGGTATTTGGCGAATTAGTGCCGAAGCGAATTGGCTTGTCGAATCCGGAAGGCATCGCCAAAACAATGGCTGCCCCCATGATTTTTCTCTCTCGTTTAACGTCTCCGTTCATTGCATTGCTTACGGTTTCGAGCGATTTACTGCTCAAAATACTGAATATCAAGCCGAATGAGAGTGCTGTGACTGAGGAAGAAATAAAAAGTTTGATTCAGGAAGGCACCTCAGGTGGCGCTATTGAAGAAATTGAACAGGAAATTGTTCAAAATGTGTTTCAGCTCGGCGATCGCAAGATTACCTCGTTGATGACCAACCGGCAGGAAATAGTTTATCTCGATCTGGAAGACGAACCCGCCGAAAACAAAGCTAAGATTCTGGAATATAGACATTCGGTATATCCGCTTTGCAACGGTAGCGTTGATGAAGTGGTGGGGCTAATTTATTCGAAAGATTTTTTGGGTAAAGACCTTGATACAGAACTACTACGCCTTAATGATATGAAACGGGATGCTTTATTCATTCCTGAAAATAATAAGGCTTATCAGGTGCTGGAGCGATTCCGAGAACGCCGTCAATATGTTGGGGCAATTGTTGATGAATATGGTGGCGTTTTAGGAATTATTACCCTCAATGATATTCTGGATGTACTGGTTGGCGATATCAACGATGATATTCATTCTGATTACGAAATCCGCGAACGTGAAGACGGCTCATTCCTGATTGATGCTCAATTGCCTTTTGAAGATTTTCTGTCTTACTTTTCCATCAATATAACTGCCCAGACGAGACGTGAATTAACGGGTTTTGACACGCTCGGCGGTTTTGCGTTACACATCCTGAAAGATATTCCTAAAGCTGGCGAAACGTTTGTCTGGCATAAATACCAATTCGAGATTGTGGATATGGACAAAAGCCGGATCGATAAGATTCTAGTGAAGAAATTAACTGAGGAATAGCCATTTTCAAACAGCTACACCCTATTGTAGGTTATAGATGGAAACTAATTCATCGACGACCATGCGATATCTGATGCCTAGTTCCAGCGAGTTAACCGGCGCAGACTCCAGCCGTGTGCCAACCGGAATGGAAAATGATCCTACTGCTGATGAAGAAGTTATCAACCAGCAGGATGGCGAAGAGTATCCTAAGTCAGTTGAGGAACACCCCGCCGAGGAAGCCAAAATAGCGCCTGATAATCTGGCTGATTCGATTGCCTATGCACTGGATGGCAGTGGTCCCGGACCTACTAATGCAAAGCCTAATGTGTCGGGTCACGATGTCATTACAGAAGGTACTTCCGGAGCTGGACCCGAAGAAGAGGAGCGAATTTTTGGTAAGTGACTGAATTACACGACTTCTTTATACTGCATACGATATAAGTTTGCATAGAAACCCTCGTGCTGAAGTAACTCTTCGTGGTTCCCCTGCTCAACAATGCGGCCTTTATCAACTACAATAATGTTATTCGCTTTCTGAATGGTCGACAGGCGGTGAGCGATGACAATGGCAGTGCGTCCTTTCATCAGTTTGCTGATTGCGTTCTGAATCATCTCTTCTGTTTCGGTGTCGACGGATGAGGTGGCTTCGTCGAGGACAATGATTTTTGGGTCCTGCACCATAGCTCGCACAAACGAAATCAATTGCCGCTGTCCAACGGAGAGTGTTGAACCACGCTCCATTACGTTATACTGATAAGCACCCGGCAAACGCTCAATAAAGTCGTGAACCCCAACTAATTTGGCGGCTTCTACTATTTTTTCGTGACTTATTGTCTTGTCGCCCAGAGTGATATTATTCTCAATGGTATCGGAAAATAGGAAAACGTCCTGTAAGACAACGCCAATATTTCGGCGCAGATGGCCCAGCTCGTAGTTATGAATATCAACGCCATCGACCCGAATATCACCTTTATTGATGTCATAAAATCGACTCAACAGGTTGATAATTGACGATTTGCCTGCGCCCGTAGCACCCACAAATGCTACCGTTTCGCCCGCATTGACTCGGAATGAAATGTCGCGTAATACCCAATCTTCGTTATTATAAGCGAACCAGACATGATCGAATTCGACTTTACCCTGAATAGTTTCTGGTGCATAAGTACCATTATCTACAGTAAATTCATCACTGTCTAAGAGCTTAAGAATCCGATCGGTGCTGACGATACCCATCTGGAGTGTATTGAAACGGTCAGCCAGCATCCGAATGGGGCGGAAAAACAGATTGATAAACATTACGAATGCCGTCACAGTCCCAAACGTGACGTCAGAATGTATAATCTGAGTTGCACCATACCAGACTACTAAACCAACCGCTACTGCGGAAATAATATCAGCAACGGGGTAATAAACGGAATAGTACCAGATGGAGCGGATATTAGCCGCTCGGTGCTCATCGTTGATGGCGCGAAACTTATCGGCCTCGATTTTCTCGCTGCCAAAAATCTGGACGATGTTCATGCCTGTGATATGCTCCTGTACAAATGAGTTCAGGTTAGCCACGGCTGTTCGCACCTCATTGAATGATTTTTTGATTTTCTCCTTAAAGACATACGTGCTAAACAGCATCAGAGGAATCGTTGATAGGCTGATAGCGGCTAACCGCCAGTCGGTGTAAATCATGACGCCAATAATGAGCACTAGTTGCAGAATGTCGCCTGCAATGGCGGCCATTCCCTCGCTGAATACGTCAGCCAGCGTTTCAACATCAGAAATGGATCTCGTAACCAGACGACCAATGGGTGTATTGTCAAAGAATTTAAGCCGTAAGTGCAGAATTTTTCGGTACAGTTGAGTTCGAATATCACGGATTACATACTGACCCAACCAGCCTGATAGATACGTGTTTAAAAACTGGACAACAGCCTGCACAATCAGCACACCGATCATCACGATCAGCATTTGGGTTAGTTTCTCATAGTCGCCCATTGCAATAATGTTGTCGATCGTATAGCGAATGAGCAAAGGAGTCAAGGGCGCCAGGCAGGCGGCCAGCATAATAATCCCAATCAGGAGATAAAAGCGCGTTTGGTATGGTTTTACAAACGCATATAGCCGTCGGAGTATGGCAAGGTCAAAAATCCGACCGCTTTTCTGTTCTTCGTTCACGGAAAGCAAAATGGCGAGTTCAAAAAGGTAACAGCATTTTTCGGCCGAACGTTTCCGAATTTGTACCCTAAAGGCAGGAAACAGTAAGAACCTTGCCTTTTGCCGCTTTAGTACCTAACTACGAAATCAAGTCCTGAGATGAACCGTCGAGCCTTTGTTCAGAACACCGCTGTTGCCGGACTGGCAACCCAAATCTTACCCTTTCCGATTTTTGGACGAAATGCACCGAATGAGAAACTAGTGATTGGCCTGATTGGAGTCCAGTCCAGAGGAAGCTGGCTGGCGGGGATTTTCTCGAAATTACCTGGTGCCGAAGTCGGCTACATCTGCGATGTGGAAGACGGCGCGATTGCAAATGGTCTGAAAGCCGTCGAAAAAGCAGGCCAAACGCGCAAGCCGACGGTTATAAAAGATCTTCGTAAACTACTAGAGCGTAAAGATCTCGACGCTGTCGCTATTGCCACACCTGACCATTGGCACGCTCCCGCAGGAATTCTGGCTTGTTCGGCAGGCAAACATGTCTATGTCGAAAAGCCTTGCGGGCATAACCCACAGGAAGGTGAATGGCTTTTGGAGGCTGCCCGTAACCACAACCGTATTGTGCAAATGGGTAGCCAGCGTCGTTCGTGGCCAACGCTTCAGCAGGCAGCTCAGGACATTCGTGATGGGGCCATTGGAAAACCTTATTTTGCTCGGGCCTGGTATTACAATAATCGTAAACCGATTGGTACTGGCAAATCGATTGCAGTTCCAGCCACGCTCGATTGGGACTTGTGGCAAGGACCGGCTCCCCGAAAAGGGTATCAGGACAACGTCGTACCCTATAACTGGCATTGGTTCTGGAACTGGGGAACTGGCGAAGCATGTAACAACGGTACGCACGAAATAGATTGCTGCCGCTGGCTACTGGGCGTGGACTTTCCAACAAAAGTAACTTCAGTGGGTGGGCGCTATGCCTATAAAGGCGATGACTGGCAAACTCCTGATACACAAGTTGCTTCGTTTGAGTTTGGCGATAAAGCGTCTATTACCTGGGAAGGATTGAGTTGTCAGGCATTTGGTCCTGAAAAAAGTGGCCGTGGCTTTACAATTTATGGCGATAAAGGCGTGTTGTCTGCTCCGCAAAGTGGACCGGATTACCAGATCCTGGATTTGGGTGGTAAAGTCATTAAAGATGTAAAAGGGGATGCGCCAACGGGTTCCTCGACAAATGCGGTTAGTCCAGGTGGCGAACAACTAGATGCTTATCACTTAAGCAACTTTCTCGAAAGCGTTCGAGGACAGGCCAAACCCAATGCCGACATTGCTCAGGGACATAAATCTGTGTTGCTTTGCCATCTGGCTAACATTGCTCACCGTACCGGGAACATTATTCACACCGACCCAGCGAATGGTCATATTCTGCACGACAAGGAGGCTATGAAATTGTGGAGTCGCGAGTACGAAAAAGGCTGGAAGCCAGTTGTATAAAAATTGTCAATTATGGCCAAGTGTAGTCAGAAGTTGTCAGGAACTATAGTTGACTCTTCTGACCACACTAGGTCTTCTATTTAAATGAAACGACGCACATTTGCCCGGTTAGCTGCCGCATTACCTGTTAGTTTGAGCGTTAATCAGAAAGCTATTGTCAACCCTACGGAATTTTCGTCAGGTATCGAGGCCGCTACTGATGACCGATCTTACTGGCTACAAACCTTACTGAAAATTGCACACCCTGTGTTGTCGTCTCTGGCGCAGAATCGACTGAAAGTGGCAATGCCTGTTGAGTCGGCTCCTGGTCAACAAGCAAGCCGCATAGAGGTATCTCATCTTGAAGCTTTGGGTCGGACTATGGCTGGCCTGGCTCCCTGGCTGGAGTTAGGACCAGATGATTCGCCCGAAGGTCGCTCGCGGCAAAAATATCTGATGCTTGCTAAACAGGCCATTTCCAACAGTGTAAACCCACAATCGGCCGATTATTTGAATTTTACGAAGGGCGGTCAACCGCTGGTCGATTCTGCTTTTCTGGCGCATGGCTTACTACGTGCTCCGAAACTGTGGCATGCGTTAAATGCAGAGGAACAAGCGAATGTTGTGAAGGCCTTACAGGCAAGTCGGGTAATTAAACCGGGGTATAGTAACTGGCTGTTGTTTACCGCGATGGTCGAAGCTGCTTTACTAAAATATACCGGTTCTGGCGATGAAGTGCGGATGGACTACGCTATTCGGCAACATCAATCCTGGTACAAAGGCGATGGTGCCTATGGTGATGGGCCTGACTTTCACTGGGACTATTATAACAGCTACGTGATTCAGCCGATGCTACTGGATGTGGTTAAAACTCTGGTCGATGCCGGAAAAGCAGATAAAAGTTTATACGAACCATTGCTGACTCACGCCCAACGTTACGCTATGGTACAGGAGCGGCTTATTAATCCCGATGGTTCATTTGCTGCTTTTGGCCGTTCGTTAGCGTATCGATGCGGGGCGTTTCAACTATTATCTCAGATCGCTTTACAAGGGAACCTACCCCCAGAATTATCACCTGGTCAAGTGCGCTCTGCACTAACTGCGGTGATGCACCGAACACTGGACGCCCCCGATACATTCGATGCAAAAGGCTGGCTTCAAATCGGTTTGTGTGGCCACCAGCCTTCTATTGGCGAGACCTATATTTCGACGGGAAGTTTATACTTATGCTCCGTGGCGTTTCTACCGCTGGGTTTACCCGCATCAGACCCATTCTGGTCAAGTCCGACGGTTGCTTGGACGTCTAAGAAGATCTGGTCAGGGCAGGATGTGAAAACCGACCATGCGATAAAGGGGTAAAATAAAAAAGCTGAGAGATGAAGGTCTCTCAGCTTTTTTTAATCTAGATCGGTCCAGCTTTAACTCACTGTTCCGCCATTCCAGACTGCGTCGCCGGGAGCGATAAGCGCCAGTTTTCCATCACGGTCTTCGGCCATTAGGATCATTCCCTGAGACTCAAAGCCCATCATCTTACGCGGGGCTAGGTTTGCCAGGAACGTTACTTGTTTGCCAATGATCTCTTCAGGGGCGAAATGCTTGGCAATACCACTCAGAATTTGACGACCGCCCAAGCCGTCGTCTACCTTCAGTTTGAGTAATTTATCGCTTTTAGGAACGCGCTCGGCCTCGGTAATGGTACCGATGCGGATATCCATCTTGGCGAAATCATCATACGTAATTTCAGACCGTAATTCGGGTACTGTCTTGGTTTCTAACTCATTCATTCGTTTGGCATTCAGTAATTTCTGAATCTGTGTATTGATTTCGTCGTCTTCAATTTTGGCGAACAGCAATGCGCCTTTACCTAATAGAGTACCCTCAACCAGGAGATCAGCACGGCCCGCGTTCGTCCAGTTGAAATGCTCAGTAATACCTAATTGGCTGCGTAGTTTCTCTGACGTGAACGGCAGAAACGGCTCGCAAACAATACTCAGGTTGGCCGAGATTTGTAGGGCAATATTCAGGATCGTGTTGGCTCGCAGCGGATCGGTCTTGACAACTTTCCAGGGTTCGGTTTCGGCCAGATATTTGTTACCCAGCCGCGCCAGATCCATAAGAAGTCCTAAGGCTTCCCTGAATTTATAGTTTTCAATAGATTGTCCGATTCGGTCGGGAAACTGCGCTAACTCGTCAATAACTTGCTTATCATAGTCTGTCAGTTCGCCAGTGGAAGGAACTTTACCGTCGCAGAATTTCTGCGTCAGCACCACTGCGCGGTTTACGAAGTTACCGAAGATTCCCACCAATTCGGCGTTGTTACGGGTCTGGAAATCTTTCCAGGTAAACTCACTGTCTTTGGTTTCGGGCGCATTGGCCGCTAGTACATAGCGCAATACATCCTGCTTGCCGGGTAGCTCTTCCAGATACTCGTGGAGCCAGACCGCCCAGTTCCGCGATGTACTGATCTTATCGCCTTCGAGGTTCATAAACTCGTTGGCAGGTACGTTATCGGCCAGGATATAACTGCCTTCCGCCATTAACATCGCTGGGAAGATGATGCAGTGGAAAACGATGTTATCCTTGCCGATAAAGTGTACAAGTTTGGTCTGTTCATTGCGCCAGTACAGTTCCCAATCGCGTCCTTGCTCGGCAGCCCATTCTTTGGTCATCGAAATGTAGCCGATAGGCGCGTCGAACCAAACGTAGAGTACTTTACCATCCGCGTCGGGTAATGGCACTTTGATACCCCAGTCGAGGTCGCGTGTCATGGCACGGGGGCGCAAGCCTTCTTTCAACCACGACTGACACTGGCCAAATACGTTCGTTTTCCATTCAGTATGGCTGTTAACGTATTTTTCAATAGTCGGCTGCATCCGATCCAAAGGCAGAAACCAGTTTTTTGTCGAGCGCATTACGGGCTTGGAGCCGGACAGCATCGAATGCGGTTCAATCAGTTCAGTCGGGCTAAGGGCAGTGCCGCAGCGTTCGCATTGGTCGCCGTATGCGTTTGGGTTGCCGCAAACCGGGCAGGTACCCACAATATAGCGGTCGGCCAGGAATTGACCGGCTACTTCGTCGTAATACTGTTCCGTAACTTCCTCATCAAAATCACCCTTTTCGTAGAGTTTCGTGAAAAACTCCTGCGAGGTTTCGTGGTGAATTTGATTGGATGTTCGCGAGTAAATATCAAATGAGATACCGAAGTCACTGAACGCCTGTTTTATCTGAACATAGTATTTATCAACGACTTCCTGAGGGGTAATACCTTCTTTTTTGGCTTTAATAGTTATGGGGACACCATGTTCATCGGTGCCACTGATAAAAGCGACATCTTTACCCGTTGAGCGGAGGTAGCGCACATAAATGTCGGCGGGGAGGTAGCATCCAGCAATGTGGCCGATGTGAATCGGGCCGTTGGCGTAAATGAGAGCCGCCGTGACGGTATAGCGTTGGGGATTTTCTAACATCAGTTTGAGGGTCGATGTTTGAGGTTCGACGTTTAGGGCGTCATCAACTTCAAACCCATTTTTGGGCAAAATTAGCAATTCAGGCCCGAACGTTGTTATGTTTACGCAAACTCGCTGTTGCTTCAGCGAACCGGGCTACTATGGAGAACACAGCACCGAATACGAATAATTTCCTTAACTGGGTTGAAATCAAAAACTTCAAGTCCATCAAAGACCTCCGGCTGGACTGTAAGCGAGTGAATGTATTTATTGGCAAGCCGAATGTAGGGAAGTCGAATATTTTGGAGGGATTGGGGTTGTTGGGAGCGAGTTATAGTGATGTACAAAAGAGCAAAAGGCTATTTAAGGACTTTGTTAGATTTACTTCTTTATCCAATTTATTTTATGATGACGATATCAATATTAATGCTAGTATAAAAACAGACAAAATTTCTAGTGAACTTGCTTACGATTCTGCGTCTCATCTTTATTATTTCTTTATTGGGAATGAAGAGTGGATTAAGTACGCTAATCAAGCTGTGAATAATTATAGATTAGGATTAATGAAAGAAGAAGATTTTGAAAGGTTATTAACTGTATTATCTGACCTTCTAATAAATCCTCAAAATAGTAACCCTGAAGAAAATTGCTATGAAAATATAAAAGTTTTTGGTTTTGGTGGATCAAAAGGCCAGAAGCTTGAGTACGGTTCCTACTTTCGGTTGGCAGGAAATCCTATAAAGCGCTATGAATTCAATGGGACTAATAATATAGGTGAGATTGGACAGAATTATCTTTTGCCACCCTATGGTAATAATCTTTTCAACGTTATTGACCACAATGAAGAAATAAGAAAGGACTTAGCTGAAGTATTTAGACCTAATGGATTGAATCTAGTTCTTTCAAAAAAAGACAGAAAGTTTTCGGTTCAGAAGCAAATAGACGGATACGTTTACGATTACCCTTATTCAAACATAGCAGATACCTTTCAACGCTATGCCTTTTATCTGGCGGCTATTGAGTCAAATGCGAATTCTGTAATTGTGCTGGAAGAGCCTGAAGTACATTCGTTTCCGCCCTATACACAGGAATTGACGTATCGAATGATTTATAGTGAGGAAAACCAATTTTTCGTTACTACTCATAGCCCTTACTTGCTACAGACACTAATTGAAAATCTTACTGATGATCAACTGAATGTATTCGTGACCTATTATGAAAACTACGAAACTAAAGTTCGGGCATTAACCTCAAATGAACTGCGTGAAGTAATGGATTTCGGTATTGATATATTTTACAACCTCGAAAAATATCAACCGAATGCCTAATATCCGCATGATACCTGAATGCTATGCGGATACAGCATTAGTTAAGGTTATTGTAAATGATCAGAAACCAGTTGACCATGTGTTTGGCATTCCAAATGTGGCCAAAGAAATGGCGCTAGGTTTGGTAAATCATCCTGAGTTTATACTAATTGGTTTTGTTGATAATGATAAGAGAACGCCCACTTACTTTGACGATTTTGATACAATTACGGTTGAGAATAAAGTTATCTTTAAGAAGAAACAACTTGTTGAACACTATCTATTGGTAATTGATAAAGCCATCGAAACATTTCTAATCTGGAATGCTCAACAAGTAGCTATTGATTTGGCAGAATACGGGTTTACATCAAACCTAAAACGATTGTGTCAATTGATGAAGCGAACGACAATCGGTTCTGATCCCAACTACCTCCGCCTTCTTACCGATCTCCACACTCGCCAGGCTCCTGGTTTCCAAACGCTTGAACGCATCCTGAATGACTTCATCACTACCTAACTCTGTTTTCATTACCGGTGCAACGGGTTTCATTGGGTCCCACATTGCCCGACGATATCTGGCCGATGGGTATCTAGTGTCGGTTTTGTACCGGCCGCAAAGTGGCTATGGAATGCTGGCCGATATAGCTGATCAAATTACTTGGCACGAAGGAGATGTACTTGATATTCCATCGCTCGAAACGGCGATCTTTCCAGGTATAGATGTGATTCATGCCGCTGCGATTGTCTCGTTCGTGCCGAAAGACCGCGACCGTATGGAGCAAATCAATGTGGAAGGTACCGCGAATGTCGTGAACGTTTGTCTGAACGCGGGGGTACGTAAGTTGGGTTATGTCAGTTCGGTCGCATCGCTGGGCCGACCAGTGGCGAAAGGAGAGAATCCTAATGAGGCTATTGTTATTGATGATGATCAGAAATGGGTGGATTCGCCGGCTAATTCAGTTTATGCCAAAACCAAGTACTGGGCTGAGTTAGAGGTATGGCGGGGAGTATCCGAAGGACTTAATGCCGTAATGGTCAATCCATCTATTGTACTTGGGGTGGGCGACTGGAATCGAAGCAGCCTGCAACTCATCAAATATGTTTATAACGAGAAGCTGTTTTATCCAGCTGGCCTTGTCAATTACGTAGATGTCCTCGATGTAACGGACGCGCTTGTGCAGTTGATGCAATCCAATATAACAGCACAGCGGTTCATCCTGAATGGGGGCACCATTCCCTATCGTTCGTTGTTAGAACAAGTAGCAACCGCCCTGAACAAGCGCCCACCCACTATGCGGGTAGCGCCTGCGCTGACACGATTGCTCTGGCCACTGGAGGCCGTTCGGGCATGGATGACGGGTAAGGCGCCACTCATCACGCGCGAAACGGCCCGGTCGGCGAGTTCACTTTACCAGTACAATGGGCAGAAAATAAAGCAGGTAATTGATTTTCAGTACCGACCATTAAGTGAAACGTTACGGCGAATAACTGCTGCGTTTGGTACGTTTTAATGGGTTTGTAAATTTTCGGGCCGAGGGTTGCAGTTTTGTTTTTTTGGATATATATTTCAATGCCAAAGGATAAATCGCATCGTTGATGCGTCCCCTATCCGTGATTTACGAAGTACGATTTTATCGTGATTTATAAATCGCAACCTGTAAATCGAACCTGTACCGGAATGCCGGATCACGGCGCCACGGTCGTAAATTTTTTATACATGGAGCAAGAGTTCGAAGAACGAGAAGGCGATATTAAAGAATCAATCCGGCGTTTTGAGCAGATGCTGGACCAGCAACAAAGCCAGTTTTTCGACCTGGATGTCTATGAACAGATGGTTGAGCATTATCTCAACCAGGGTGATTTAGACAAGGCGTTAAAAGCCGCCGAATCAGGTCTGGAAAACTTTCCATATGCGCTGGAACTAATGCTTGATAAAGCCCAGATTCTGGCTAATTTCCAACGATTCGATGAATCGCTGGAGTTACTGGAACGGGCTTCATTGTTTAATCCCGGTGACCTCGATGTGCCGTTTATGCAGGGTTCTGTGCTGAACATGGCCGGTCGGTATGAGGAATCCATTCAGATACTGGAAGAATTACTTGACCGAGCGGAGGATAAGGATGATATCCTGTTTCAACTCGGACAGAGTTACCAGAACTGGGGGAAATATGATGAAGCTATCACCCAGTACAAAAAGTCGATCGCGCTGAATATCAACAATGAAAACGCGCTGTATGAACTGGCGTTTTGTTTGGATGTAACGGGCGAACTGGAAAATAGTCTGTCGTATTATCAGCAACTGATTGATACGGACCCTTATTCGTACAATGCCTGGTATAACATGGGCATTGCCTACAGCAAGTTAGCCCGGTATTCTGAAGCTGCTGAAGCCTACGATTACGCCGTCATCATTAAGGAAGATTTCGCGTCGGCCCATTTCAATTTGGGTAATACCTACATGAATCTGGGGTTGTTCGAGAAGGCCGAACATTGTTACCGCGAGACGCTGAAATACGAGGAGGCTACCGCCGATACGTATTGTCATCTTGGAGCTAGCCTGGAAAAACAGGATCGTCTGCCCGACGCCATTAAGGAGTACCGCGAAGCGATCAAGTTAGATGCCATGTGGGACGAAGCCTGGTATGGTATCGGGGTTTGCTTGAGCGAATCAGGTAAATGGTATGAAGCGCTGCCATTTCTGCAAAAAGCCGTCAAACTGAACGATCAGAATGGTGAATATTACATTGCCATTGCTGAAACCGAGTATAAAATTGGTAACGTTTTGTCGAGCGTTGAAGCGTTTGAAAAAGCAGCGGAGGTAGATGCCGAAAATCCTGATGTGTACTTGACCTGGTCACTGGTGCCGTTCGATCAGGGCGATTTCCTGCGGGCGAATGATATTATCCAATCGGGCATTAATGATATGCCAACCGATGCTGATCTATATTATCGTTCCGCTGTTTATTTGATTCATGCTGGCCATTATCGGGAGGCACTTATTCAATTGGAAGCTGCTCTCTCGCTTGATTACGATGCGCATGTTCAGTTGTTCGAATTCTTCCCTGAATTAGAAAAGCAGAAAGCGTTGTACAAGATTATTCAGCAGTACAAAAAAGAATAAGTATAGAATCCTTCTAAAGCTAAAAAGTCGCTCTCCAACATTGGAGAGCGACTTTTTAGCTTTAGAAGCTATTCATCGTTTAACTGAGCGACTGCTTTAACGATCTCGTTTTTATTCAGATAAACGTCTGGCAGTTTTTTGCCTGATCGTTCCTTATAGGCGTAAAACCACCGATTAAGCTTTTGGAGCGAAGTGAATTTATAGAGTTCACTATTGTCATCCAGCACATATAGTTTTCTGCCAATTATTCCACGCTCTTCATCAACGGCGAATTTTTGATCTAATACAACAATGGACCCGTTCGCTAATTGGCGGAAGAGGTGATGCCCTTGTCGAACAAAAACAGTTGAATCAGTTCGATCTGTGACTAAGGTATCGGCACCCGCAAGCCCCAAACGTCGAATCATTGAAAAACCAATCCTCATCTTGGGAGCCTGGCTGCTAGCTCGGTAGATAAAGGAAGATCTTCCGTTGAATTGAAAGCGACCTTGTAAAATGGTTCCATCTATTAGTAAAGCTGTACCATCATGGTATTTGTAGTCAATACTTGGGGACTGATTGACGGGAATGTAAACGGTACTTGGAGCCGTGTGATGAACCTGGGCTCGTGAAATAGTGGCCATGCTAAACAGAGCGACAGTGATAGCTGCGATAAGTTTCATAACGGAATAGTTTTATGAGAACATCTAATTGTCGCATTAATATAACATACTTTACTCATTTGTAGTAGCAAACAGAGGTTATGGAGTTGGGTCAAGTTGTGCCAGGCGTTTAATGATTTCGGTTTTGCTCAGGAAAATATCCGAATTAGGCCAGTTATTCTGCTGACAAACAGCATAAAACCATTGATTTGCCTCCTCTAACGTTCGTAAACGTTTTATTTTTCCATCGTCACTCCAAGTCAATAACGTATTCCCAATTTTGCCTTTATCCTCGTTAACAGAATAAGTTTGGTCGTAAAGGCCAACTTTTCCAACGGTTAATCGGCGGCATAATTGGTTTTTTACCCGCAGAAAAACAGTCGAATCTGTGCGAGGTGTTGCGGTTGTATCAGCGCCTGCCAGTTTCAGGTATTCGAATTTATAAGCGGGAATAGTTTTGCCTGGTGAATGCCCATCCTGATAGAAGGTAAACGAACTATTCTTGTTGTACATAAACCGCCCTCGTAACTGCGAACCATCTGTGAGTCTGGCATCGCCGTCGTGCAATTGATAAATGATTGGCATCACATACGGAGTGGCTGGGCGAGGAATAATAACGGGATAGCCACGATACATGGGTGTCGTACGGCCTGCCTGGCCAAAGGTGGCATAGGTTGATAAGGTCAATAGTATACCAGTAAGTAAGGTTTTCATGGGTGTGCTGGTTTGTGATATTTTTCCTAAAACGGTCCCTACTATTTTCTAAATATGTATTAACGTTAATTTAACTATATTTTCAGTTGGTTGGTTAGCAAAAAATGGTGTGGTTATGATGATTTGAAAGTCGAATAGATAGTGCTGAAAACACCCCTTAATAATAGGGAGCATATGCCTAAGGAAGTAAAATGAACGGAATGTTACGTGAATGGGTTAGGCAACAGAGTTTAATTTGATCTGGTTTACTATGAATAAGCCGACTAACGGCCTATTGATTTTTAGCTTTGTATACCGCTTGTTACTTGTCGGCATGTTGTTAGTGCTGGCTTTGCCGATGGTAACTTGGGCGCAAACGGATTCAAGTCGTTTGGCTATTGACGGCCAACCTCCAGTAGCTAAAACCGATACCTCAGCCGATGTCTGGGATGTATACTATCGGTTCATCAACAAGAAAGGCCACCGTACTGCCGAAGGACAACAGCCAGGATTTCATCCATCTGTCTTTCCCGAATTGGCCTATGCGTTGCAAACTGGCTTTGCTGTCGGTTTAAATGCGAACCTGTCATTTACCAGCGCCGACCCGAAACAAAATGTATCGGTCATTTATTTTACTCCTCAATACACGCAATACCAACAGATCATTGTCCCGGTTGAAGTGAACCTCTGGACCAAAGGGAACCGCTACAATATTGTGACGGACTATCGTTATTATGACTATTCGGCAGACAATTTTGGATTGGGAGATAATTCAAGGACTGATGTCGATGATCAATTGAAATATTCCTATTTGCGATTATACCAGTCGGTTTTACGGCAGGTGGCCACTAATTTCTCAATTGGTATTGGCTACGCGCTCGATTATCACTGGAAAATTCGGGAAGAGAATAAAACGCCCCAATTGAACAATGATTTCCAGCAATACGGATCGACGGATAAGTCGGTGTCGTCGGGGGCAACCATTAGCTTTCAGTATACCAATCGACGTAATCCTAATAACCCCCAGAGTGGATTTTTTGGAAGCCTGGTAGTTCGCCCTAATCTACGCTGGTTAGGCAGCGATCAGAATTGGCAGTCGGTTTTGGCTGATTTCAGAAAGTATGTGCCTTTATCGGACGATGGTCGGCATATTCTGACATTCTGGAATGTAAACTGGCTGACTTTTGGTGGTCAGGCACCGTACTTAGACCTGCCCAGCACAGGCTGGGATACGCACTCGAACCTGGGAAGAGGATATACTCAGGGTCGATTTCGTGGGCGAAATATGATCTATCTGGAAACCGAATATCGGACAGTATTGCTCAATAACGGCTTATTGGGTGGCGTTGTATTTGCCAATATGCAGACCTTCAGCGATTACCCAAATACAAATCAATTCGGGAAACTCCTGCCCGGTGGTGGCGTTGGGTTGCGTATTAAAATCAATAAACATTCAAACCTGAACCTGGCTGTCGACTACGGTTTCGGCATTGGTGGTTCTCAGGGATTATTCCTGAACTTGGGAGAGGTTTTTTAACATTATTTCTTATCCGCATCGGGGATTTGACTCGTGGCAAGCTTCTGTTTCAGATCAAACGTCTGTCCGGCAAACACAATCAGGATCTGATTTTCATCGAACACTTTTTTTACCGCAATCATAGCTTCGCTCAGCGCCATTTGCGAATTTGTGATCGTCGGCTTAATCCAGAACCAGAGCACAAACTGGACATTAGCATCGGCAAAATTACGGTAGTGTAATTCAACCGGATGGTCTGGCAACACAAAGGGTAGAACTGAGACGGCTTCCTTGGCCAGACGCTGTGCCGTTGCCATATCATCCAGATAGGAGATACCAGCGGAGACTTCAATGCGTCGTTGACCAATTCGGGAAAAGTTAGTAATCGGTTTCTGAAAAACGTCTTTGCTGGGAATCTCGACGGTTTGTCCCTGGCCATTATCCATCACGATGGATCGCAGTTTAATGTCCAGCACTTTACCCGTATAGCCGTTCGTTTCGACCGTATCGCCAACCTGAATGGGACGGGCCAGCGCGATCATTGCCCCCGAAATAAAATTGGTTGTTAAATCCTGAAAGGCGAATCCAACAGCCAGAGCAATAACCCCAGCTCCAGCCAATAATGACGTTACTGTCTTGTCCAGGCCCAATACACCCAAAGCAACAAACAGCCCGACAGACAGAACAACAACCCGCATGACTGCCCCTGTCAGGTTAATTAAGGAGACGTTGTTGCTAACCCGATCCAGCCCCCGCACAACCCAACGACTCATCCAACGCGATAGGAAAGTGAAGAAGACAAGCAGTAGTAAGGCTACGGCTAGCTTGGGCGTATAGCGTATGGCGGTCCGAATCCAGGTAGATAGTTCTGAGTAAATAAGCCCGGCAGCCTGCGTAAAATTCATTAGATAAGTGACTAGTTATACGAATAGAACGACGCAGATTTGGATAGTGTTTCATCAGTAAACGGAATCGCCGTACCTTTGTAAGGTAGACAAACCTCATCGACAATGACACCCACCGCTGCTATTTACCTGGATAACGCTGCAACAACCCGACTTGACCCCGAAGTGCTAGAGGCTATGTTGCCGCTTATGACGGAGCATTTTGGCAATCCATCTTCCATTCATAGTCACGGACGGGCGGTGCGCACCGCTATCGAAAAAGCGCGCAAAACGGTCGCGTCTTTGCTGAATACATCACCCGCCGAAATTTTCTTTACATCGGGTGGTACCGAAGCGGATAATACGGCCATTCGAAGCAGTATTGAAACCTATGGACTAACACATGCGATTACGTCGCCGTTGGAGCACCATGCTGTTTTGCATACACTCCAGCATTTGGCCGAACAGGGGACTATTCAATTAAGCCTCGTCAACATAGACGAAAAAGGCCATATTGATCTGTCTCATCTGGAAGAGTTGTTACGCACAATGCCTCGCTCGCTGGTATCGCTCATGCACGGCAACAACGAAATTGCCAACTTGCTGAACTTGAATCGGGTAGGGGATTTGTGCCGTTCTTACAACGCTATTTTTCACTCCGATACGGTGCAGACGATGGGCCACTTCCGGCACGATCTTCAGCAGTTACCCGTCGACTTTATTGTTGGAGCAGGGCATAAATTCCACGGACCAAAGGGCGTTGGTTTTTTATATGTCAATGCAGAGCATGTAAAAATTCACCCGTTTATGTATGGAGGAGCTCAGGAGCGCAACATGCGGGGCGGTACCGAAAACGTATATGGGATTGTTGGTCTGGCGAAGGCCTTGGAAATCGCCTATCGCGATATGGATGCTCATAAACAGCACATTACGTCACTGAAAAGCCGGATGATTAATCAACTGCGGGAGAAAATGCCCGATGTTCGATTCAATGGCGATTCGGTAGATGTAGACAATAGTTTGTACACAGTGTTGAATGTGAGCCTGCCTGCATCAGACATGAGCGATATGCTGTTATTTAGTTTGGACATTGCCCGTATTTCGGCCTCAGGCGGCTCGGCCTGTTCGAGTGGATCAAGTATTGGTTCGCACGTGTTGGGGGCGCTACCAGGGCTGGACCCAGATCGCGGTTACGTCCGGTTTTCATTCGGGAAATATAACACGGCGGAGGAGATTGACTATGCCGTCGATACACTGGTAGGGCTTTACCAGAAAGAGCTGGTGAAATAATAATGCCAAGTCATCCTGTCGTTATCGAAACGTACAATCCTGATTGGCCTGTTTGGGCTCAACGGGAAAGTGATCGATTCTATCAGGTATTAGAGCCTAATCTGATTACTGTAGAACATATTGGTTCAACATCCGTACCCGGTCTGGCAGCCAAACCCATTATCGATTTAATGCCGATCGTCTATTCACTGGATATACTGGATCAGCAGCGATCTCTTGTCGAGGGATTAGGCTATGAATGGTATGGAGAATATGGGATTGCTCAACGACGATTCTGTACGTTAACGGATGCTAACGGCAATCGCCTAATCAATGTGCATTTCTTTGCTGAGACGTCTCCTGATATCACACGACATCTGGCTTTTCGGGATTATTTACGAACACATCCAGCGGTTGTAGAGGCTTATCAGCAGGAAAAGCGTCGTGCGGCAAGCCTACACCCATTTGATTCGCTCGCTTATAATGTGGAGAAGGCCGATTGGGTCAGGAATCATGAGGCAGATGCACTCAATTGGTTTATAAAGAAGCAGTAAATCCACTAGAAATTGCACTTGTAGATTTACATGTCGCTAGAAATCTATCGTCGGATTCTAGCCTGAACTAGTTTATCGATCTATGCGAAAACATTGGTGGAAAGCCTTGACTGTTATTATTCTAGCATATGTCTTTGTGGCTGGCCTAATGAGCCCTGTTCCCAAATTACCCATTCTGCACGAGGCAATACGAAATACATTTTTCCATCCACCCCTATGGATTGCTATGATGGTCATGTTGCTTTCATCGACCATTTATTCGATTCGCTATTTGAGAAATGGCAAACTAGATGATGATTTGATGGCTGTAGAGTTTGCTAATACAGCCCTTTTATTCGGGATACTAGGCTGTATTACCGGATCAGTATGGGCCTACTTCGCGTGGGGTGATCTTTGGCCGAACGATCCGAAAACGAACGGAGTAGCGGTAGGTATGTTGCTGTACTTAGCTTATTTTGTTTTACGTGGATCTTTTGATGACGATATGCGTCGAGCCAGAATTTCAGCGGTTTACAACATTTTTGCTTTTGCTGTTTTTATCCCCCTTATTCTGATTCTCCCTCGTTTAACCGATTCGCTGCATCCTGGTAATGGCGGAAATCCCGGTTTCAATCAATATGATGCCGACAGTTCGATCAAACGAATCATTCGGCCTGCCTTTATTGGGTTTACCTTATTAGGATTCTGGATTACGCAACTCCGGGTTAGGTTGCGCCGATTGGAAATCAATCTGGATGAGGTCGAAGAGTCTACAAAATCAGCGGCTATTCCTGCTGAGCTACAAAATCCTACCAATTTATAGCAAATCACACATGGATCAGTTTACTACTTCGTTAACCGAAGCCCTACGTCAAGATGGCAAAATCTGGGTAGTGATTGTTGTTATTGCTATTGTTTTACTAGGCTGGCTATACTATTTACTTCGAATTGGCAATCGGGTCCGTAAAGTAAAACAGAGGCTTGACTTATAGACTTTTACAGACTGATCTGTACCAGAAAATCATAACCCAATAACCATTTTAAACTCAACTGAAATGCGTGTATTAACTCTTCTCCTGTTAAGTACGTTGCTGATTACTGAACATACATTTGCTCAAAAAGACGCTCCTATTACGGTCGCCACCTATAACCTCCGCTACGACAATAAAGGCGATGGGATTAACGCCTGGCCTAATCGAAAGGAGAATGTAAAAGCGCTGATTCGCTTTCACGAATTCGACCTCTTTGGAACCCAGGAAGCCTTACGTAATCAATTAAATGATGTAGCTGAGCTAAATGAGTTTGCCTTCCTGGGAGCAGGTCGTGATGATGGAAAGGAGGCTGGTGAGCATTCGGCGATTTTCTATAAAAAAGACCGTTTTAAGCCGCTTCAATCAGGTAATTTCTGGTTGAGCGAAACCCCCGATAAACCTGGTAAAGGCTGGGACGCAACCTGTTGCAATCGGATTTGCTCCTGGGCTAAGTTGAATGACTTGAAGACGAAAAAAGAGTTTTACTTCTTTAGCGTTCACTTCGATCATCAGGGTGTCGAAGCACGTCGCCAGTCGGGAAAACTGATGGTGGAGAAAATTAAGGAAATCGCTAAAAATGTACCCGTAATTCTCGTTGGGGACTTTAACTCAACTCCCGAAACAGAGCAAATTCAAACCATTCAAACGCTATTGAATGATGCCCACAAAGTAACGACCACTCCGCCTTATGGGCCTGAGGGGACCTTTAATAGTTTCAAATTCGATGCGCCAATGGATAATCGAATTGACTACATTTTTGTCAGTAAGCAATTCGATGTTCTAAAATATGGTGTCCTGACTGATGCTAAAGAACAACGATACCCGTCTGATCATCAGCCTGTAATGGTAAAAGTAATTTTGAAGTAATAGTCAGCTATAGGTCGGTTAAAAGTAAAAACGCGGAGATGATAGTCTCCGCGTTTTTACTTTTTTGCGTCTGTGATTTAGACTGTTTTTATTTCTCTACTAAACTCGGTATACCTATCCACCGTTGTGCCACAGTTAAGGTATAGTCGAGAAAAGCCCGTGCGGTGCGGTCATAAACTTCATGTCCGATGAAATGGCCATTTTCGTCCAGATTCTTATCCGTTTCGTGCGACTCATACAGCTTTGGAGAAACGATGGAGTAGCTATGGGTGAAACTGATTAGTTTGTTCACCACCGTCGTCATGTCCAGTGCTGGCTGTCGTCCACCACGCCCATTGGAGATACCCGCCATGGCAAACACCTTGTTGTCGAAGAGGTGTTTAAAGGCCGGCCCACCCAATTGGTGAATAGCATTGGTTGCTTGTGGAGGAGCCGTCCAGTTGTATTCGGGCATGGCAAAAATGACCAGATCGGCGGCTTCCCAGGCACTAATGAGTTCTTCCTGAAAGGGTGTCAGTGAATCTTTTTTCACAGTTCCCTGACCGACCAAGGGTATATCGTACTCCTCAAACGTTACTATCGAAACCTCATGCTGACCTTCCGCAGTAAGAATATGTCGGAGGTAGCTGACAAAGCGTAGCGAGTTGCTGTTCTTGCGCGATGAGGTAGAAATCAGCGTAATTTTCATTGTGTTAGGTTATTCAAGTTAGTTAACAAACCCCGGCTTTCTGCCTTTAGTTTCGTAGTCGAAATACAACGTTTCTTCTCTAGACTGGGTCTATTTACTATCTGTTTACCAAGTCACCTAAACTCATGAAACTAATCTGCTTATTGCTATTCGCTACAAGTTGCGCCTATGCTCAGCTACCAACAACGGTAATCCGTCGGGATTCGATGCCATCGGTCTTTCCGCCTGATCTGATGCCAAATGTCCGGCCAAATAACTCATTTTACCGATACCCTACAGATTCGCCGAACGTTGTGAGAGCCACGCTGGATAACATGCCTGTGAAAGTGCCTGACTCATCTACGAATTATACGATGATGCGGTCGTTTCAGCCATATGTAATGCCTCAGCAACAGCCCCAACTGTTTCTTAAGCCAATGCCAAGAGTAGTGCCGAAAAAATTTAAATGAGATTAGTTTTAGTGTAAACGGGTCTATTTACACTAACGCCTGCGCTAAATCGGCGATGAGATCATCAGCATATTCCAGACCAACCGAAATTCGCAATAGATTTTTAGGTGTTTTGGAGTTAGGCCCTTCTGCACTGGCTCGATGTTCGATCAGGCTCTCAACGCCCCCAAGACTCGTAGCTCGGGTAAACAAATTCAGCTTGCCAATAAATCGGATCGCTTCTTCCGAACCTCCCTTCACCTGCACCGATAACATGGCTCCAGGTCCGTTCATTTGCTGTTGAACTAATGTATGATTAGCGTGACTGGCTAGCCCTGGATAATGTACCTTGTCCACCGCTGAGTGGCCTTCCAGAAATTCGGCAATAGCTTGTGCCGTAAGGCTTTGGGCTCGTACCCGAACACCGAGCGTTTTAATGCCCCGGCTAATCAGCCAGCAATCAAATGGCGATGGAACAGCTCCTGACAGGCCCTGTAACAGCCGAACTCGCTGTGTAAACTCATTATCTTCTTTAAAAATCAGCGCCCCGCCCAACACGTCGCTATGCCCACTCAGGTATTTGGTAGTTGAGTGCATAACTACATCACAATTGAAGTCGAAAGGGCGTTGCAGTACGGGCGTCGCCCAGGTGTTATCACACACACAGATGGCCCCTGCCTCATGGGCCATCTGGCTTACCGAGAGTAAATCCGTGACGTCGAGCATTGGGTTCGAGGGCGTTTCGCACCAGACTACGCGTGTATTCTCGTGGATAGATGCCTGCACTGCCTTCAGGTCGCGCATATCTACACGCGTATAAGTCAGTCCCCAGGGATGAAATACCTGTTCGAGTAGGGCAGGTGTTCCATAATAAGCATCGGTTGAGAGTAACACATGATCGCCGGGGCGCAATGCCTGAAATAAGGTCATCGTAGCTGCCTGACCTGATCCAAATGCCATCCCGACCAACCCTCCTTCCAGGGTTGCAAGCGCTTTCTCCAACGCTTCTCGGGTGGGGTTGTTCGGGCGCGTGTAGATGTAGTTGGCGGGCAACTCATTGGCTTCATTTCGGGCATAAGTCGTTGATAAATAGATGGGCGGTACCACCACGCCAGTGACTGGATCAGGCTGGTGTGTGGCGCGGAGAGCGAGCGTATCGAAGTGCATAAGGAGTTAAAACCGTAAAAACGGCTCATTTTTTGTATGTCGAAGTTCTTGGTTTCCATTGGTAATTCCGCACTCAATAGATCAAATTGTTCACAACAGAAATTCTCATTTATTTTTTACGGGCACGAACTGGATAAAATGGTTTCTCTGGATACCTATACTACGATACTGACAGCGAAGACCGCAGCCCATTTGCTCCGGCGGGCAACGTTTGGGCCAACCCAATCTGAAATAGCCAGTTTCACTGGTCTAACGGCATCGCAGGCAGTGCAGCAATTGATCACGAATGCCAATTACTCTCCCCCACCACCGGTAGATTTGGATAGTGATCAACCTACGGCTGGTCAGACGTATTTAGATAAGCCGTTTAGCCATGACCGAAACTTCGATTTTGGCCATTATCTCCGTTGCTGGTGGCTGGGACTTATGACTACCCAAAGTACCCCGCCAAGCTTACTTGATAAATTGTCTTTGTTCTGGCAGAATCACTTTGTAACGACCCGTGAAATCGTTGGCGATTATCGTTTCCTGAATCAGTATTTGTTATTGCTGAGGAATAATGCCCTGGGCGATTTTCGAACAGTGGTTACGCAGATTAGTAAAGAGCCTGCTATGCTGCGCTATCTGAACGGAAATGAAAATGTAGTAGGACATCCTAATGAAAACTATGCCCGCGAACTTCAGGAACTCTTTACGGTAGGAGCTTTCGATTTTGCTGGCAATAAAAACTATTCTGAAGATGATGTGAAAGCCGCTGCCAGAGTACTAACTGGCTGGGAATACACAAATTATGAAGAGGACGATTCTACAAGCTTTACGACGATATTCACCGACGAAAAGCATGATAGCACCGATAAAACGTTTTCAGCCCATTACAACAATACGATCATATCAGGTCGAGCTACATCACTGCCCGGTACGACATCCGCAGGGGATGCCGAGCTGGCTGATCTGGTAACGATGTTGTTGAACCATCCGCACACGCCCCGCTTTATCTGCCGGAAACTATACCGCTGGTACGTCAATCCAACTATTACACAAACCATTGAAGATGAAATAATTGGGCCCTTGGCGCAGTTGTTTCTGGCTAGTAACTACGCTATTCAGCCGGTTATCGTCAAACTGCTAACGAGTCAGCTATTTTTTGACGAGACGAATAGTGGAGCCATTGTTAAATCCCCCGCTGAATTGGCCATTGGTACGATGCGATTTTTCAATCAGCCCGTGCCCGACATAACGACCGAATATGCAGCCTTTAAAATCTACTTCGACTTCGTGTATTATCGCATGCAGGACATGCAGTTAGCCATTTTAGATCAATCATCGGTATTCGGGTACGAAGCCTACTACCAAACGGGTTACTCGAAAATCTGGATAAATACGACTACGATCGGGTTTCGATATGACTATACCGATGCCTATGTCCTCCGGTATCTGCAAGTCAAACCCGATTATTTGATGGGGATTGATGTACTAGCCTGGGCAACAAATCTGCAACCCAATTTCTCCGATGTCGCGGGAACGCCAGCTATCTCCTGTGTGGATGTATTAAATGGCTTTACCGTCAATCTTTTTGTCTTTGATCTACTTCAGTCACAACAGGATTTCCTGATTGATACGATCATGATGCAGGATCTTCCGCGTACATCGTGGCTATTTCAGTGGAACGCTTACCGAACAAATCCAATGGATGGGGGAGCAAGCTACGAAGTGCGGTCACGCCTGGAGAATCTAATGAAATATATGCTTCGAATGGCTGAGTATCAAATTTTTTAAGGGCTCTACGTTATCACTGATGATTTTCAAAACAGCTTCTGAACCATGATTTTCAAAGCGCTAATTCTCTGTTTGTTATTGATGATTTTGTTGATGTACAAACTTATGTTTAAGTAAGACCTTACGTCCCGGATGTAGCTGGGCTACCACGTAGTGCCTTTACAACGAATCTGTTTACTAATGACCTGTTTCCGTCGTCAGTTGATTTTCTGATTCGCCAATAGGCATTGATAAAATCATAGGAGTGACAGTCGACTCTCATTTATGAAACGTAGAGACTTTTTAGCCGCGACTTCGGCAAGCGTACTGCCGATAATGCTTGATGGTTTTGGACTGAAGGCTATGTCCCATCAGTCGGCACTAGTGCAGTCACTATTAAATACAAGCGCTCTTGCCAGTGATCGGATTCTGATAATCATCTACCTTAATGGTGGTAATGATGGCCTCAATACGGTGATTCCATTGGATCAGTATTCGCTGTATAATGGTCTGAGAAGTAACATTGCCATACCGCAAAATGCTGTTCTTGGATTAGATGGTAACCCGGCTACAGGTCTTCACCCCGCCATGACGGGCATGCGTGATCTGTATAATGATGGGAAACTATCAATTATCCATTCCGTTTCATATCCTAATCCTGATCAGTCGCACTACCGGGCCACCGACATCTGGATGACGGCGGTTGACTCCAATCAGATCTCCAGTTCTGGCTGGGCAGGGCGCTATCTCGAAAATCGCTTTCCGGGTTACCCAACGGGCTACCCGAACGATCAGATGGAAGACCCATTGGCCATTCAGATTGGGTACCTAACCTCAACGGCCCTGTTAGGAAGTCAGCAGTCCATGGGTATTGCGCTGAGTGATCCCGATAGCTTCTATCAATTGGTTGGCTCTACCAGTACAACCTCACCTAACGATTTACCTTGCTGTGATGCCGGTGAACTGATTGCCTTTATTCGAAAGCAGCAGGCACTGTCTGTAGGTTATTCATCTGAAATAAAGCAGGCGGCTGATGCGGGTCAGAATCTGGCTACTTACCCTGCGTCTGGTCAAAATTCGTTGGCAGATCAATTAAAAATCGTGGCTCGATTAATTCATGGTGGCCTGAAAACGAAGATCTATTTCGTTTCGCTGGGCGGTTTCGATACACATTCTGGCCAGGTAGATAGTGGCGATGTAACTGCCGGTAGTCATGCTGCACTGCTCGGTAAACTGTCTACAGCAGTTACCACCTTTCAACAGGATTTGAAGTTGCAGGGAACCGAAGATAAAGTGGTAGGAATGACATTTTCGGAATTTGGCAGGCGAGCTAATTCCAACGACTCAAAAGGTACCGATCATGGCATAGCCGCTCCAATGTTTGTTTTTGGAAGCAACCTGAAACACCGCACCATTGGGCAGAATCCCGATCTAGCGAACCTGACGGGTCAGGCAGGCAACAAAGATGTGAACATGCAGATCGACTTTCGGCGGGTATATACCGATATCCTGAACGATTGGTTTGGAGCTCAGCATACCACGACGAGTTCCCTGCTTTTTCATGAATTCCCAACCGTTTCGTTGTTTTCTGATACCGTTGAAACAGTGGCAACAGGAAACTGGAAAGATCCGAATGTGTGGACAGTAGGAAGGGTCCCCTTTGCTAATGAATATGTTAAAGTCAATGCTGGCCATACACTGACGATTGACAAAACGGTCTCGGTCAAAAATATTCGGCTGGAGGGCAAACTACTCTTTACTGGCCCCTATTCAATTCAAATGACGGGCTAGCCCAGCAGGTAAGTAGGCACTTCCGTTTATGCGCTTTCCTGTTCCAGCTTTTATCCAACGGAGTTGCATCGCATTTGGTTATTCTGCTACCTTTACGCAAACCGTATGCATGCATACTATTTTGACATGGAACAAACCTATCAATCGTTAGATTTCACGCAGACCAATGGCGTGATGACCGTTTCGCTACTGGGTCCAGGCAAGGGGAACGCGATGGGGCCAGAGTTTTGGGAAGAACTTCCTAAGGCAATGGACGAAATAAATCGATTGCCCGACATTCGCTGTATTGTATTTCGGGGCAGTGGCGATCATTTTAGCTATGGCCTCAACATTCCGCAGATGATGCCTCGCCTGGGAAAAATGACAACGGGCACGGTGCTAGCGCAACAGCGGATGGAACTCATGACGCAAATTCGGCAAATGCAGTCTGGATTTCAGAAAATGCACGAATCGCCGAAACCCGTCATTGCTGCCATACATGGCTGGTGCATTGGGGGAGGGGTGAACATGATTGCCGCTGCTGATATTCGACTCTGTTCCCGCGATGCTAAGTTCAGTTTGCGTGAAGTCAAACTCGCAATCACTCCCGACATTGGCGGACTACAATTTCTTCCTCACATTATCGGGCAGGGCTTTACCCGCGAAATGGCGTTCACCGGTGCTGATTATGATGCTGCTTTTGCTGAGCGTATTGGTTTGGTTAACCACGTTTACGATACCCCCGAAGCGTTGTTTGAAGCTGCAGCAACGCTCGCTCAACAGATTGCCGACAACCCAGCTACGGCTGTGCAGGGTGCCAAACAAGTTCTCAATTACAGCCTGAATAAATCAATCGAAGATGGGCTACAATATGTGGCTGTCTGGAATTCAAGTCAACTACAATCCAACGATTTCTCCGAAGCGATGCAATCCACAATCGAGAAACGTAAGGCAGAATTTAACAAAAAATCAAATCGAGGTTATTAATGGGCGAAAGAGTGAATGAGCGTCAAAATATGCACTAGCCAGTGTTTCGGCTCATCACTCTTTCACCCTTTCGCTTTTTAATTATGAACGCTACAGGTATGCTGCGCGACGATGCGCTGAAGGGAAAAACCATTATTGTAACCGGGGGCGGCACAGGTCTCGGTAAATCCGTCAGTCGATATTTGCTCCAATTGGGAGCTAATGTCACGATTTGCAGTCGTCGACAGGCTGTAATTGAGGCAACGGCTAATGAACTTATGGAGGAAACTGGCGGAGTCGTACTCGCCGTTCAATGTGATGTACGTAACACGGCGGAGATTGAAAACGTCATGACCCAGACCATTGAGAAATTTGGCAAGATCGACGGATTGCTCAATAATTCCGCCGGAAACTTCATTAGCCCAACCGAGCGCCTATCCTACAAAGCATTCGATACGATTGTGGATATCGTGCTGCGTGGCACCTATTATTTCACGCTGGCGGTGGGCAAGTATTGGATCGAAAACAAAATTCCGGGTACTGTACTAAATATCTCGACAACTTATGCAACCACTGGTTCGGGCTATGTCGTGCCGTCGGCAGTGGCCAAAGGTGGCGCACTCATCATGATGAAATCGCTGGCAGCTGAGTGGGGTAAATACGGGATTCGATTGAACGCAATTGCGCCCGGTCCATTTCCAACCAAAGGCGCCTGGGATCGGCTATTCCCTGAGCCATTGGCCAGTATGATGGACCCCACGAGTCGTATTCCATTACATCGTGTTGGTGAACATGGCGAATTGGCCAATCTGGCCGCTTTCCTGTTATCTGATTTTTCCGGTTACATTACTGGCGAAAGCATCACGATTGATGGGGGAGAAGTCCTCATGGCTGGCGAGTTCAGTCATTTGGAAAAGGTGACCACCGAACAGTGGGACATGATCGAACAAACCATTAAACAGGCCAACAGAGCGAGTAAAAAGGAGTGAAAGAGCGAAAGAATGAATGAGCGAAAATTTGTGCGCCAGCCCCTTTTTCGCTCATTCATTCTTTCGCTCTTTCACTCCTTTTTTCGCACCTTTGCACCCTGATTTATGTTATAAAAGAGTACTAAAATTCGTTAAAATGCCAAACTGGTTTCTCGGAAAAATCCGCTATCAGCAACCCATCGACGACTCGAATGTCGGCACCCGGAATGAAGAATTTATCAAGCAAAAAACCGTGACCGAAGCCTATCTGGTGGATGCCGTCAGCTACACCGAAGCCGAGGGACGTCTTTATCAGGAGATTGCCGCAAACACACCCGATTTTGAGATTACGAACATCTCACGTATGAAATTAGCCGATGTCTTTCATAATGAAGACGGGGGCGAAATCTGGTTTAAAGTAAAAGCGATGTTCATCACGGATGATGAGAAAACCGGCAAGCAGAAGAAAACGCCAAGCATTATGCTTGTGAATGCCGAAACGCCTAAACAAGCTTATGAACGCGTTGAGTTAAGCCTGAAATCAGCCCTCGACCCCTTCGAGATTACGGACGTAAACACGACCAAAATTTTAGACATTTTCCCGTATAACGAAGAAGAAACCCGCAATCTGCGCCCACTTAGCGAGGTAATAAGCCCTGAGCCAGAAACGGTTTAACCGGATGCCAAGCCTAGTCAAGTGTAGTTAGAAATCGCCAAGGCTTGACTCTTTTTCAGACAGCCATCTTTTACAGAATGGCTGTCTTTTTTTATAAGATTCCTGACTTTCAGCCATAAACACTTGCGTTGAAAGAATTAGGTACGGATATTTGTCCCACTATGAAACGCGCTCTGTTCCAATGGTTCAACCTACTGATGGCCTGCGTCGTGCTGTTAAGCAGCACGGGCTTCGGGCTGGTGGAACATTCGTGCCAGATGCGCGGCAAGAAAAAAACGATGGTTGTCGCATTTAGCGATACCAAAACACAAACGGGTTGCTCTTCCGATAAACAAGCTATGCCTGATGGGCAAACGCTTATTAAAAAGACGCAATGTTGCCAGGATGATCAGCAATATGAGAATGTCGATATTTCATCCTCGCTGAGTCAACTGGTAGCCAAGTTTGTTAAAACCGTCACCGAGACGATTGCTGCTGGTATTGTTACGGTGCTGACGTGGTTTGTTGACTGGATTTTTGCCGGAAAATCATCGTCTGTTTCTAGTTTTCCAGCGCCCCCATCGCTTTCCGGGCGTGATATCCTGACGCTCGTTCGTAGTCTGCTTCTTTGATACGTTGATTGATGATCGCTTACCGGTGTCTGTTCCTAAAGACGCGGGTTTATGGTATTTTCTATCAATCAACGAATGTATGAACTATCTCTGTTTATGGATTGTGGTATTTGTCTTTGGGCCGTGGCTGAGCGTTTCAGGCATAGCTCAGTCTGCACCACACCAACTTTTTTCTGCCGACTCTACCCAGCCATCGTCTATTCGGGGGCGTGTTAACGAACTTGCCAATGGCAAAGAGGTACCACTTGTTGGCGCAACGGTCCAATGGGCTAATACATCAGTCGGCACATTAACGGATGCCACTGGTCATTTTCAACTTCCCATTCAATCGACTAGCAATCGACTTATTGTTAGTTATGTTGGCTATCAGGCCGATACGCTAACCGTAACAAGCCCAAATGCTGAGTTAAGTGTAACCCTGCGTAGCACCCGGACTCTTCAGGAAGTGACGGTATCGGGCGCACCCGGCCAGATTGACCGGATCAATCCGATTCAAACTGAATTTATCAACCAACGAACATTGGCAAAGGCCGCTTGTTGCAATCTCTCCGAAAGCTTCGAAACCAATGCTTCTGTGAGTGTCTCGTATAGTGATGCCGTTACGGGTGCGAAGCAGATTCAATTTCTGGGACTGGGTGGCCAATATGTTCAGACGAATGTCGAGAATATCCCTACCGTTCGCGGATTGGCTACAACGTTTGGATTAAGCTACATTCCCGGCACCTGGATTACGGGTATCGATGTTGGCAAAGGAGCTGGCTCAGTCGTGAATGGCTACGAGTCGATGAGCGGCCAGATGAACGTTGAGCTGCAAAAGCCAGACGATGCTAACAAGCTGTTTTTGAATGCGTATGCAAATAGTTTCGGTCGTTTGGAAGGAAATGTCAACTGGTCGAAAGTGCTGGCTGCCCACAAGCGTGCCCCCGACTATTTATGGCCTGGTCAAACGCAAGCTAGTCTACCCGCTTCAAAATGGAGTGTGGGCGTTTTAGGGCATGTAAGCACACTGCGTACGGAAATTGACCAGAATAATGACGGTTTTCGTGATTTGCCACTTTATACCCAGATTAACCTCATTAACCGGTATAAATACAGCACTGATCGATACATGGCGCAATTTGGAGCGAAGGTATTATATGAAGATCGCGATGGGGGTCAGTTGTCGAGCTTTGGAGCATCTCGCTATAGTTTTCTGAACACGACGAAACGACTGGAGTTTTTCTCAAAAACAGCCAAACTTTATCCCGATAAACCTTATAAAGGACTAGGGCTAATTCTCAATGGTGTTCACCATGAACAGACGGCCCACTTTGGTTTCGCACCTTACAATGGCCGGCAACAGACGTTTTACGCCAACCTGATTTACCAAAGTATTATTGGAACAACCAATAACAGTTTTAAAGCCGGATTGAGCTACCTGTTAGACGATTATCGCGAACAGTATCGGGCTATTGCTACCGCCCGTACGGAGTCGGTGCCGGGTGCTTTTGTAGAATATACCTATACTTACCCCGAAAAACTGATTCTTGTGCTGGGCGGAAGGGTAGATTTTCATAACCTGTTTGGAACACAGTTTACTCCCCGTGCCCACCTTAAATACAGCTTCAATCAGAACCTGGCAGTACGTGTTTCGGCAGGACGGGGTTTTCGGGCCGCCAATCCATTCGCAGAAAACTTTGGGTATTTAGTTAGTTCGCGGGCTGTGTTTCTGAATAAAGCGTTGCAACCCGAATCGTCTTGGAATTACGGCCTGAGTATAACGCAGGATTTCAACCTGTTGGGCAAAAAGGCCTCATTGGTAGTGGACTACCATCGAACCGATTTTCAGAATCAACTCATTGTTGATATTGAGCATCCCGGCGAATTATATTTCTATAATCTGGCCGACTCTGGCAACAAAGGTCGATCCTTTGCGAACAGTTTTCAGGCTGAGTTAAACGTGCAGCCCGCAAAACGCTTCGAAATTAAAGCTGCCTACAGACTATTTGATGTGGAGCAGAGCATGGGTGGGCCATTCGGCGAGGAGCGACTATTGCCTAAAATGATGGTTAGCCGGGATCGTGTGTTGCTCAATGCTGGCTATGCGTTGCCCTTCGACAAATGGAAATTCGACGCCACGCTGCAATGGAATGGCCCCCGGCGAATTCCTTACCTGCGCGAGGGCTATGTGCATACCAGTTACCAGAACATGCCCGTTGATATGGCGCCTGGATTTTATAATCTGAATGCGCAGATAAGCCGTGCCTTTCGAAGTGGTTGGGAGATCTATCTTGGTGGTGAGAACTTGACGGGCTTTCGTCAGGCCAATCCAATTGTTGCCGCCAACGACCCTTTCGGAGCTCGGTTTGATGCCGGATCGCAGGTGTGGGGGCCTATCACGGGTCGCATGGTGTACGTGGGATTTCGATTCAAACCTCAAATCTGAACCGGGATTTATGTGATTTAGGGATTTACTGGATTTTGTCTTGATGGATTCGCTTCAAAGAAGCGCAAAGCAAAATCCAGTAAATCCCTAAATCAGCTAAATCCCGGTTCCAAGACAATGATACTTACCATCCGAAATATGGTGTGCGACCGGTGTAAGCGGGTTGTGCGCGAAGAACTTGAAAAACTGGATCTGACTGTTGGTCGGGTTGAGTTAGGCGAAGTGGAAGTTATGGACGTTCCGTCAACGATTGACTTGGCGGATATTCGTCAACAATTACAGGCCAATGGATTTGATTTAGTGGACGACAAGAAGCAGGTTCTGGTCGAGCATATGAAGGTTCTGTTAATAAATGAAATCCAGCACCTGAAGGGGGAACGATTGCCGACAGAAAACTATTCTACGTTTCTTGAGCGTAAATTAGGGTATGAGTACTCGTATTTGAGTAATTTGTTTTCGGTTAGCGAAGGGCATACACTTGAGAAGTATATCATAGCCCTTAAGATTGAGAAAGTGAAGGAATGGTTACGTTATGATGAACTGACACTGAGCGAGATAGCCTGGAGACTGAGTTATAGTAGTGTTCAACATCTTTCGACTCAATTCAGGCAGGTGACAGGTCAAACGCCTGGTCAGTTTCGAAAAGCAACCCAGGTAGATCGGCGAAACCTGGATGCACTATTTATTGACGAACCGGGTCGCCAGAGTAAAACAAACTAGTATCGAACCGAATGTTGAGCGGGTTCGCTACCAGGAAGTGGTTCGTATAAATGGCAACTTTTACAGTGTAGACTCTGATGATGGAACGTTTACGGAATAGTATCAAAAGGTTTCTGGAGATCCTGTTAAAACGGTTTGGGATCGTTTTGTTAACGAAAACACAAACAGAGGAATACCTGAAACCGTACGTACTAACTGTGAGTCCGGAAGTTCGGCTTGTGTTGCCCAGCGTACAAAATGCAGGTGATTCATCAAGGCTTATTTTTACCCCAACCGATGCCGTTACCAATCAAAGCTATGTATGGGACTACAGTCCTATGCCCCAGAAAACGAGGCAATTGCCATTTGGCGGGATACGAACAGGTCATAATGTTCTTTGTACGGATTTTGAGCGGTTTCATTTAGTGCAAAATTTCCTGAAAAGAGGGAAGCGAATCCCAGTTAAACACACTATACTCATTGCGCCATGGGCCCATCTTTTAGATGGTATTTCGTTCGGTGGTTATTATGATTTTGTCATTCTTGTTGTCGCAAAGCTGTGCCGAATTCGGGAAGCGCTGCCCGAAACTGTTTGGAACGAAGCTGTCCTTTCCTATCCTCTTTTTAAAACAGACTATGAACAGGATTATCTGACATTACTTGGCTTTTCGCAGGATCGTATCCTGGATAGCAGTCACTACGATGTTCAATTTGACCGGTGCATACTAGCCAATAGTGGCCATTGGTTTTACCCGGACCCTATGGATGTCCTGGCCTTGAAAAAACAGGTTGAAGGCCAGCTAAAACCGCAACGAACTGAACAGAAGCGGATCTACGTCAGTCGATCAGGTCGTCGTCGTGTCGTGAACGAAAATGCACTGATTACGCTGCTGAAAAAATTCAATTTTACGATTATCGACGATAAACCCCGATCTGTTGCCGAACAGGTGGCTATTTATAAAAATGCGTCCTTTATTCTGGGTCCTCATGGCGCTTCGTTCACGAACATAATCTGGTGCGAGCCCGGAACTCATCTTTTTGAATTATTCTCAGCGAATATGGTTGTTGACCATTTTCGGTATCTGTCGCAACTAATGGGTATGCACTACTATGCTTATTATCATGGGATTAAAATGAGTAACAGTAGCATCCCGCTGGAGGAAGACGTTTTTGTGTCGATTGCTGACCTTGATCAATGCCTTAGCAGACTATTTGTGCATGCTTAAACAGGCATAAGTCGTTTTTATAAATCTCAACCCTAATTATGTAAAAACCCTATCGGCTATGCGTAGTTATTTTGTCAGACCAACGGTGGTCGATAAAATTCAACGACGATTATGGAAACGATGCAACACGCGCATACCCATGTAGACACCTGTTTTGACTGTGCAGAAGCCTGCGAACGCTGCGTTACAGCCTGCCTGGAAATGGGCGACAAAGACGGAAAAGGACATGACATGACAGCCTGTATTAAACTTTGTCGCGACTGCGCCGACATCTGTACACTTTGCGGACGGCTTGACGCACGTGGTTCTGATTTCTCGCGCGATTTCATGGTACTATGCGCCAAAGTTTGTGATGCCTGTGCTGATGAATGCGAAAAACATGCGGGCCACCATGCACATTGCAAAGCATGCGCCGAGGCCTGCCGAAAATGTGCCGAAGAATGCCGGTCTATGTCGGCAAATGCATAAAACTACTGGCTGAAAAAGCCGACAATGGTTTTTTCAGCCAGTACCCATTACGCAACGAAACTTCTTAAACGCTACGATGTATTCTTTACTGACTCTTCTTTTGCTTATCGTAAATACGCTAATCGGCCCACCGTCGATTGTTAACAGACAAGTGGGAAAAGGCAGGCATCCTTCTGTGGCTACTGACCCAGCCGGACAGGTTCATGTTGTGTATGGTCAGGGTGAAGTTATTTTTTACACAAGCACGCGGGATGGTGATCAATTTGATGAACCACTTCGGATAGATAGCCTGCCCGGATTGCACTTGGGCGCATCGCGCGGACCGCAAATTGCCGCTACAGATCGGTCGGTAGTGATTACAGCAATCGATAAAACGGGTAATATCTGGGCTTATACATTGGTGCGTGCTACTGGAAAGTGGCAGAAACGGATTCGGGTAAATGATGTACCCGATATTGCCAAAGAGGGTTTTGTGGCATTAGCTGCAGGTCCCGATAACAGTTATACCGCTGCCTGGCTCGATTTACGGGGAGACAAACGTAATAAGATTGTTGGGGCTCGTTCGATAGACGGAGGGCTTACATGGTTGCCCAATCAGGTATTGTATCAGTCGCCAGATGGGACTGTTTGCGAATGCTGCCAGCTTTCGGTAGCTATTCAGCATCAACATGTTGCCGTTATGTTTCGCAATTTCCTCAATGGCGCCCGCGATATGTATTTGCTACAGTCAAATGATGGCGGGCTGACATTTGGGAAGGCCGAAAAGGTTGGTGAAGGAACCTGGATGCTCAAAGCCTGCCCAATGGATGGAGGTGGATTGTTTATGAGCGCAGATGGTAAACTATCGACCGTTTGGCGACGAAATGATAAGCTTTTTCTGGCTCGCCCCAGACAACCGGAAATGGAAATTGCAATCGGTAAGAATGCAAAAATCGTTACGACATCCAAAGGTGATTACATCGTCTTTCAACAGGACGGACAGATCTGGAGTACATCGCCCAGTCAACCAAAGCCTACGATCGTAAGTGCAGGTGGGTATCCCAAACTGGCGTTAATGCCTAAGGACAAAGTGCTCTGTTTGTGGGAAGAGGAAGGCACCGTTCATGCAGGAATCATTCACTGAACGTGGCCAGGATATTGATTGACAACGTTATGCATAAATTTCTTCTGGTGCTTTTGGTAGGTATAACGCATAAGATAGCTGCACAGCATCAACATCATGAAGGCATGTCGATGCTCATGAGCGACAAGCCTACCGCTGAGCTAAATTATGGCCTTACGATGGATACGACTATGGGTATGACGCATTCATTATCGCGAAACCTGCCCATGAATCGTAATGGGTCGGGTACGTCATGGCACCCAGACAATACACCTATGTATGCCTATATGAGTCAGCCAACGCCTAAAGGCTGGAGTTATATGCTACATTATGCCATCTATCTTCGCTACACCAGCCAAAACATTTATAATGAGGGTAAGCGCGGGCAAGGAAGTCAATTTGGTGCGCCAAACTGGTTTATGGGTATGGCGCAACGGAAAATAGGGCAGCGAGGCTTGTTTCAGATTCGGGCTATGATTTCCCTCGATCCGCTGACAGTTGGTAATGGTGGGTATCCGCTGCTGTTTCAAACCGGTGAAACCTACAAAGGGCAGCCATTAATCGACAGGCAACATCCACACGATCTGGTATCAGAACTATCGGTCAGTTACAGCCACGCGTTGAGTAAAGACATTGATTTATTCGGTTACGTTGGTTATCCCGGCGAACCTGCACTTGGTCCCCCTGCCTTTATGCATCGAATCTCGTCGTTCAATAACCCCGATGCTCCGCTAAGTCATCATTGGCAGGATGCCACCCATATTCTGTTTGGGGTAGCTACCGTAGGCTTTCGGTATAAATGGGCGAAGCTGGAAGGTTCGACCTTCAATGGCCGCGAACCCGACGAAAACCGATATAATTTCGATAAACCGCAAGTCAATAGCTATTCCTATAGGGTGTCTATTAATCCGTCGCCGTTATGGGCGTTACAGTTCTCGCAGGGATTTTTGCATAGTCCTGAGGAAGCCCATCCTGAGGAAAACATCACACGAACAACGGCATCTATTTTGTATAGTAAAGGGATAGGGCCAAACCGGTATGTGACGTCGGCCTTGGTGTGGGGACGAAATAGTCATGATGGGACAGGAGAGAATTCGTTTTTGGCCGAGAGCAGCGTGCAACTGAATAAACTGGCTGTGTACGGTCGCTACGAGAACGTTACGAAATCAATGGAGGAATTACAGCTTATAAACGATGTGCCAGGCTTTGATCCGTTTGTCTATACGATCAATAACTTGACGCTTGGCGCAAATTATCGCATTGCACAGACACACAACACCGACTTGGTTCTGGGGGTGCAACTAACGGGAAGTGCAACTGGTCAGACTTTGCAGCTGTATTATGGTAAAACGCCTGTTTCGGGTGAAATTTATCTGCGTCTCTCGCCCAGCCTGATGACGATGCGCAGCATGAATCATTCGGGCCATAATCGTATGAAAGGAATGAAGCATTAACTACCTATAATTCTGCGGAGAATTTCCATAGTGGGCAAATCCATGCGGGCACCATTTAAATTAAATTTTCGTTATCAATTCACTATAAACCACGTACAATCATGTTGCGTAATCTGTTTCTAACCGCCCTAACCTCACTGATCCTTTTGGGCAACTCGTTCGCCAGTGCACCAACCCGCGACGACAAAGAGAAAGAAGTTAAAATTAAGACGTCGGCGATCTGTGGCATGTGCAAGGCTCGTATCGAGCGGAACCTTGCCTTTGAGAAAGGCGTGAAAGAAGCTGACTTAGACGTGAAATCGAAAGTCGTGACCATTAAATACAACCCAGCCAAAACGGATGTTGCTAAATTGAAAGCCAATATCAGCAAAACAGGCTACGACGCTGAAGAAATAACCGCCGACCCTGTAGGCTACAATAAATTGCCTAGTTGCTGCAAAAAAGGTAGCGACATGGATCATCAATAAATAGATTTTTAAGGACGTAAAAAAGGGCCGGCATTTACGAATGTCGGCCCTTTTTTACGAAAAGTCGCTGATATTTGCGTTAGTATAACCCAATCATGCGCTCCACCACTGTTTTTTTTCTGTCCGCTGTTCTGCTATTAGTTTCTCGTTTCGGTGCTTTTGCACAGACAAATCCCCAAAATAAACGCCCAGAAAAATATCCTTATTTGCTCTACCTCCCCAAAGAGTATGCAACTAAAAAGGACGACTATCCACTCGTCATTTATCTGCACGGAGGTTCGCAGAAAGGCCAGGATTTGAACAAACTTAAAACCTACGGTTTGCCCTATCTGGTTGATAAAGGCCGAGATTTCAACTTTATTATTGCTTCACCCCAATGCCCGGATGGTAAGTTCTGGTCAACCGATAACTGGTTTGATTCGCTCTATACGGATCTGAAAATGAAGTACCGCATTGACCCCAAGCGCGTTTACCTGACCGGTATCAGCATGGGAGGGTATGGTGTCTGGCAGACTGCTGTGGCCTATCCCGATAAATTTGCGGCTATTGTCCCACTCTGTGGTGGGTGCGATGATTCTACCCAGATTTGTCGGATTAAGCACATACCTGTCTGGACGTTTCATGGTACTGCCGATGATGTTATCTCTATTTCCGAAACCGAGCGATTAGTAAGGCGGCTAGAGGAATGTAAGGGACAAGTGAAGTTTACCCGACTGGAAAAAGAAGGGCATGGCATTCAGTATCTATTTGAAAATCAGGCTATTTACGACTGGCTATTGAAGCAGCATAAAAAATAGCACGCTACCTTACTATATAATTTTGCGGCAAATCGCCCATTGCTTTCATCCAATTTGAGTATACCCTACTATCTAAAGTACGGCTATACAACAGTAGGTTGAACGACTGACTGGGTCTGTCCGGAACAAGGCGAGTTATCGCATATTCGACCCAGCCGCCATTATAATTGGTGACCATGTAGAACTCTTTATTATAGGAGCGCCATAGCTTATTATCCCCATCAATATACCCCCAAATATCCTTTTTTAAGACCCGTTTTTTTGATTGATCACTGGAATGAACAATCAGGTATTTGCTCAGAGCTCCTCTGGAGTGGATTGATGTAATTTTGTGGATTGTATCTGATTCTTCAGCTAGTATATCTTTGCTGGTGTAAATCAATCGCCATTGGGCCTGTACGCCCTGGCTAAGTGTAATGCACACAAGTAAAAGTAAAAAACGGGCCATAGTTATGGAAGAAGCTCAATTAAATTGAATACTAACTATTTCCGCAACGTAGTGTTTTACTGGCCAACAGAAAATGAGCTACTTTTTCAACACTTAGGCCACCAACTGTTTATACACGTCAAAAGTTTGCTCGATAATATTGTCTTTATTAGCCCAATACAGATGATTAAGTTTATCAATCTCTTCTATTTCCATTTCGGTAAGAAATTGAGGAATATCCCACAAAGCTTTTAATCGCTCGTCCTCTTCAAGTCGCTTTATGATTGAATATTGTTTCGTAATAATGCCTAAACATTCACTGGCGTTAAGTTTTGCCAAACTGCGTATCGCAATCGTATAACAGTCAAAGCCCCAATTACAAAAGAATTGAATAAAGCCGCCATTATACATGTCCGAGTCAAGCTTATATAAGGCTGCTAATTCTTGTTCATCCTCCGTTAATTTACTCCAATCGTACCCGCCAGCTTCATTCAGTTTTTCGACATACTTCGATGTAAATTCATACCATCTTTTGTCAAGTTCAGTAAGCCCCAGGTCAGCCATAGTCAAAATGATTGTAGTTGGACCAAATGTAGCAGAATAACTGCCTATAAACCAAGCTAGAATGATGACTCTATGGCAAACAGAGTTACGTTTGGATTTTGCCAGTATGTTGGCTGGTGCATAGTTTCGGTAAGAAGTTTGTAGAAATTTTATTGTAATTCATAGAATTCTACATAGATGCCTAATATTATATGCCAGATCAGATAGTGGCCTAAACGAATGGTTAATGAAGCTAAAAAGCCAGCTTTTTTATACCATATAGCCTGGAGAAAATTCATTAAAAAGCCGGTGAACAACGAATAAATAATAAAGCCAACAGGTCCAGAAGGAAATTGCTCTAAGGGCTCTCTAAGAGCAGTTACTGATGAACCTATCCAAAAGAATGTCATATAGTATCTCCCTTTTTTAAACCATTTTCCAAAGGCTAAAATTATCGTTAACGGGATTAGCCTATAAAAAACTTCTACTTCTACGGCACCAGAAAAATATAGGAATAGAGAATAAGGAAATGGTTGAAGAAATGGGGGAAGTTCGTGAAAAGGCTCTGGGTGAAGGATTATTTTAACTACGAGGACATCTAGTAGTCCAAACCCAATTCCTAAAGAAACAGGGACAAGAAATCGATTGACCGGCGATATATCTTTTTGCCAGAAGTTAGGGAGTCCAGCTTGCTCTTGAAAAAATAAAAATGGAACGCCTGCAAGTAGAAAAAGTACAGCATTCAATTCCCAAACTCTCAGGAATTTGAAATTTGAAAGAATTAAATTTCCATAAAATAAGCCTATTAAAGCAATAACTAAAAATAGGCAATACGTCATTAGATTTTGTTTCGAACCTGCTGTAATATAAGCTAAAGTCTGTTTCATTATGCTATTTTTATTGATTCAACCAGATACCAAATAGTTGAGAGAAGTTATAAGCCAAGTTGAAACGATAGCTTGATAGCAAACGGAGTTACGTTCGGATTCTGCCGGTAGGTTAGTCGATGCATAGCTTCAATTCGAACTGTTTTTAAGACGTTTTCAAATCCGTAACCTACTTCTACATAAGGCGTTTGGTGTAGTGAGTGTACACCTGGAAGTGGCTTGCCAGCCTCGTCGTGCGTGGCTATCAAATTGCGGTTGGCGTTGCTTAGGTGGCCCCATAATACGTTGCCTGTCATGAAAGTACGCCAACCCCAGCGCCGAATTAATGGCAAGCGATTTGTGAGCAAACCTTCAAATTTGTGTTCAACTCCCACCGATACATACTGGTCACTAACAAACTCCGCGTAGTTCATCAGGTTGAAAGCATTACGGTTATAAAACGGAGTTTGGTTTCCTAAATGAACCTGAAGCAACGGATAGGGAATCGTTGAGGGACTGTAACCTGCCTTGACACTGTATTGCGTGCGCCCCAACAGTCCCCACCGAATCGCATGATCCCATTGGAGTTGCCACTTCTGGTAGCCTCTAAAGGTGCGGCCCTGGAATGAACTGGTTCCTAAAGTATAGCGCAAGGTCACAATAGGCGCTGTTTCGGAGGGGCGACGCCGAATCCGACGACTGGTTACGCGTCGGGCAGGCAACCGCCCTGGCGCATAACGGGTTTCCAGAAAGTATTCTTTGCTCAAAATATCGGTCCCAAGGGCGGTTGGATGTTGTGGCTCAGTGTCCTGATTGATCGCAAAAGGAAACAATAGGTTCATTGTACGGTAACGAATCCCAATCGTTTGCGTGAAGTTCGGTCCTAAATCACGTTGGGCAGTCAGCGACGTTTCCCGTTGATAAAAGGCCCTTGGATAAGAACCAAACCGGCTGTTCACCCGGAAAAACGAATTGTCGGCCAGGTCTTCTGTGCGGAAACCCAATTGCTCCAGGTCATAAGTGTGCTTGAGCGAAAGTAATGTTACCGGGCGACGAGTTGGTATGAAGTTGACTTCCCAGCCCGTTTTCCAGACTCGATCACGAGTGCCGTAAGCACCATAAGCAGATAACTGCCAGGTGCGACTAAAGGCATTATTGGTTTGCAAACCCATTCGGAACCGATGGCCTTCAATAGGATTATAGGCCCACATGGAAAATAGGGAACCCATATCAACGCCCCGAACGATAGGCAGATAGCCGCCATTGAGTACAAACTGGGCTGCTTTCGTATAGGATTTCACGACAGGCAGGTTCCGAACCGTATCCAGTAGAGCTCGTGTCTGCTCATAGGATTGGGACAGAAGCGTTTGCTGACGCTGACTTTGCCAGAACTCGGGTGAAGAGTCGGCGCGATCTTCGGCCAGATCAATATCGACATTAAAGAAATCCACGGATTTCGGTTGACCAACCACTGGCTGACGAACCGAAGTCATGTAATCGACCGAAGCACCAAACGTATTTTTAACTACTTCGCCAACACGAATAGTCAAATGGGTTGTTTCGGGTAACCAGGCATTACCGGCATCAGCAACAAGTTCGTACGTCTGATCGATGTCTATCTGGTTGATGAAATTAATATTGGCCGCAGCTCCAACCTGAGCTTCGATTCGGACCAGTGCGTAACTGCGGCTGTCAATCCACATACGACCCTTGAAAACCAGATCGCGCTCATTCTTCGGATCGAAGTCAATACCATAACAGGTATGTTGGTCAATTTGAGTAGTATCGGCCAGGAAATATGTGTACGCCATGCGACCCCCTTCTGCCAGGGGAGATATAAATTCTTTCTTAAAAAGGCTGACCTGATTCTGATAAAAGTTAAGCGTATTGAAACCCGCACCGGTAAACAATGCTACGAAACTGTCGTCGGTTATGCCGACACTGGTAATATTTGTCTTCAGAATCTGCTCTTTCGTCAGTTGAGGATGACGTCGGGCATATAGATGCGAGATCGTTTCGGACAAAAAAACGGGTAACTCGGTAGCCGATCGTCCTTGTTGCTGCTCCAGCGCCCGCAGAATAGCCTGTACTGGTTTTCGCTGCCGGAACTGGTCAGATAACTGGTTGATGTTAATGGCGAGCTGACTGTAGGCTTCATAGTCATAGCCACCCAACTGCCGAAAATCATTTTGTTTTCGATGAGTATTTATTTCCCGTAGGATACGAAAAGCCGGGTTTTCGCCTGCGTGTACAACCACTTCGTTCAGTAGGGAAGCAGTTGGTGTTAATACCACATCGAGCATTGATGAGGAGACGACAACCTGCGCCGTCTGATAACCCAGGGACGATACCAGCAAAGAATCGACGGGTTGACGAAGGCGTAACTCATAATAACCGTCAGCATCTGCCTGAGTACCAATGGATTTCCCCTTTACCGCTATCGAGGCAAATGGAACCCCTTGCCCTGAACTGAGTTCCGTAATTTTGCCCGATATAAGCAGTGTATTAGCTGATGTTTGTCCAAAAGTTGGCGACCAACCGAATAGAATTACTAAAAACAGAATCTGACAGATTCGATAAGGTAGGTTTATCGAATCGTTTCCTGAGCTAGTAATCTGGCATGGATGGGCATTGTTCAGTGTGTGTAGTAGAATAGCGTTCATGATGTTGTTTACGAAACTTCATTACGGCTATGACTACTGAGATGAGGTTTTCCCCTACGTGTGTACTAATTCCGGAGGAAATTGTCGCCTGTTGATCTTGCCGTAATCTGATGATTGTGTTATCATACGTTACGGGTAATGCGACAAAGCTCCTGCAAGCTGCCTGATTAGAAAAGGGGGTTGTAGTTGAACTGTAAATATTTGTCTTTCAAGAGGAGAGATAGCCTGCTGAACTGTCGTCTACTCTTTTTTCGTCGACTTATACCATTGGACGGTCTCTCTGACAATGTGCAAAGAATCAGTTGACTGATTGCCAAAACGGGCTATGTACTTGTCATGATTGACCAGATAGGGGTATTCAAATTGATACGAGAGTTCGTAGAATTCCTTGATCAGTGAATTGAATAAACCTGCTATCCAAACAACGAATTTGGGTAAGACTAGAACCTTCGCTTTGGTCTTCGCTTCTGCTTCAAAAAGATGAACCCAATTTGTTAAAGTCAAGGCCGAGGCATTGGGTACGTGCCAAATTTGCCCAAATGCATCAGTGGAATTACCTACATTAATCATGGCCGTTGCAAAGTCGTTAATGTACGTGAAGTTGTGTGGTAAGGCTGCGTTGCCAAACAGAATGATAGTTTTCCCCGTATGCAGTTTATCCAGAAAATCGGTACCAAAAAGCCCTTTATAAATTCGTGGTCCGACAAAATCGGCTGCTTTTACAAAGGCCACTCGGTTCGTAAATTCCTGCCCAGAGTTTACTAATGTATTGATGACCGATGCTCTAATCTTTCCCTTTTTTGTCGTGGCTTTATGAGGCATATTTTCAGTCATTTCTGCTCCAGAAACATTGCCATATGAATAAAGATTATCAGCAAAAACTAGCCGTGCTTTGGTTTTACTGAGTGCATAAGCCAGGGCGGTTGCAACTGCCGGATAAAACTCATCCCATAATTGATAAGTTACGTCTGTACAACTAAAAATTACCTCAGATTTTTGCGCAATAGCTTCCAGCTCATTTTTATTGGTCACATCGGCAGCAATGACACGAACATTTTTGGGAATAGATGTCGCTAATTTTCCTTTTCGATTGACTAATAATATTTCTTCATTGGGGTTATTTTGTAGTAGGGTTTCCATAATAGTGATCCCTAACTGGCCTGTACCTAGTATCGTTTTCATATTACTTGTCAAGAGTAAGCGTAAACTGTTCAGAGCATTACGCTTATTTAAAGAAAAATGAATAGCTGATGCCCGGAGTTGGATTTATCTTTAAGCTTTCGCTATTGGCTGCCACAGCAATTGCACCAATACGGAGGTTAAGACCCTGCCACATCATCCAACGAAAACCCGCTTCGAATCCCATTGCATTTTTATTTTCATAGTCACGGTTTAAACCACGTAAATAAGAAGCTCCTGCATAAAATGAAGACGGATTCTCTTTTTTGCCAACAGGAAGAAACCATAGAGTAAGACCAGTTTTAATAAAGCTTGTGTTCTCACCTGATTTAAATGCTGTTGGGTAATAGCCAGCGTGAAATGATACCTGATTGTGGCGGTACTCAGCACCAATAGAGGGATTTCTGAATCCGTTAATGCTTAGTTCATTTTTTGAAAAACGACTTTGTGAATAAGCCGATACAGAAGCGAATAAAAAGAGGAGGATGAATAACTGTTTCATGTTAATTGATTTGTTTGATTTGTGAATGGTTAATTAATTACTGGTGTTGTTTTTTAGTTGGTATTTTCTAATATGTGATAGTACATCTCCACCTATATACAAATAGCCGTTTTGCTCTTTTACCGCACCCGCTTCTGATAGTATGGTGCCTTGTGTATCGAATAAGGAGTGAAGTATTTTGCCATCGGCAGAGATGTTCATTATCATCCCAAACTTTTCTGCTTTGGGTTGGAGAAAGTTGGGTAAGGCATATACCAACTTTTTTATGCCTGGTTTAGAATGAATTTTATCCAGAGCATCGGTTCGCTTTGTCGAAAAGCCTAGCCAATAGCTACCATCTTCTCGTATTGAAATGCCGTTTGGAAAACCAGGGAGATTATCAATGAAAGTCTCTGTTTGGCCTACTTTTTTACCTTTCAGCCAATATTTCAGGACTCTATATTTGGAAGTTTCTACCAACAAAACATAACTTTCATCTTTTGACAACACGACGCCATTGCCAAAATAGGTTCCTTCAAGTAGCGTGTTTACTTTTCCAGATTTTGGATCGTAACAGTAGAATCCTCCAATGGGATTTACTTCTAAAATGACCTTCCTTCCGTACGGTATCGTGTAGGCCGATTTATCGGATGTATTGGAGAAATAGATTTTTCCGTCCGAAGCAATATCCAACCCGTTGGGAATAAGAAACGGTTTCCCATTTTCATCTTTATTCGCCAAGAGTGTCACTTTTTTATCTGGACTGATGCGTATTAAACCTTCTTTGTGGCTCAACGCAATCAGGTTTCCAGTCGCATCAAAATGTAAACCCGATACCCAGGATCGGGAATTGTAATAAATCTCAACCTTGCCCGAGGTATCTATTTTTAAAATTCGCCCATCTGTAAAATCAGTTGAACTGATATGTACGCCACAATACAAATTGCCCGACTGGTCAAAAACAATGTCTTCTGGCCCATACCAACCATCAATTGATACTTTTTTACTAGTACTTAATTCTTCATTTAGGGCAGTTGTGCCAGCGAAGGCTGGTTTGGGAGAAGGGCTCCATGCCTGCGGATGGAGGGAGCAGGATGTAAGCCCCATTGGTAAGCCAATGGCTATTGAGAGAAGGAATTTTGGGAGGCTGAATGTGATTTGCATATCGTCTTCTGTATTGACGATGCAAAGTTCACTAGCCTAAAACTGAGCTTACTAGACAAATGTCTAAAAAGGAAATTAGCGAATACTACCCCTGATTCGACTGAGGTGTCGGGGAGTTACGCCCAGAATGGACGCTAGGTGCTGAAGGGGAATATGCTGCAACAGATGGGGCTCTTCCCGGAGCATTTTTTCATACCGTTGCTCAGCCGTGAGAACAATCAAATCATGGCGACTGGCGTCAATACCACAAATTGTGTGTTCTAACAGGTTGATATAAAAATCCTTAAATCCTGGAATTTCGTCGACGAGCTTTTTAAGGTTCTCTCTACTAATTAAACTGATACTTCCGTCGGTTAACGCTCGTATATTTTCAAGTGCAGGTGCTTTACTAATAAAACTTAATACGGATGCGAAAAAAGTATTTTCAATGGATACATAAGTCGTTCTTTCTTCGCCATCCTTTATGACATAATATTGAAACATGCCGCTTTCAACAAAGCCAATATGCCTGCTTACCTTGCCTTCTTCTACGACAAAATCGTTTTTTTTAAACGACCGGAGCTCAAATGAATTGATGATTTTATCTAAATCGGTCCCTGAAAATCCGATTCGCTCAAAATAGTTTGTTAGTTTTTTCATAAGAGGGTAATCTATACTAAGAAAATGCGATTGGCTATTAACTTACTACCTTCTGTCAGTTAACGCTACTTTTATGCCGAGACCAATCAAGGAAACTCCACAAATTTTATTTATGTAAGATGCGACTTTTTTATTTCCTGCAAGCTTAGTGAAAATTACGGAAGAAAAAGTTGCTAATACTAAGCACCAAATTGTTCCTGTTGTAATGAACGTTATTCCTAATATAAGAAAAGGTAAAATGGTGTTTTGAACAGTTGGGTCAATAAATTGAGGGAGGAAAGCAATAAAAAATAAAGCAACTTTGGGATTTAAAACATTGGTAATAATTCCAGATCTATAAATTTTATAGTAATCTGTGGTTTTAGTTTCTGCTATAGTACTTGTAGTTAATGGACGTTTATCTGTCAACATGTTATAACCCATGTAGAGCAAGTAAACAGCTCCGGCATATTTGACGATCGTAAATAGTAAGATAGATTTTGCAATGATTATGGAAATCCCATACGCAGCCAAAACAGTGTGAATAATACTCCCCGTCCCAATGCCTAATGCTGAGACAATTCCTGCTTTTTTACCCTGACTAATGCTTCTTGTTAGTATGAAAATTGTGTCATTTCCAGGTGTTAAGTTTAACAAAATTCCCGTTAGTAGAAATGTCTCAAAATGGATAATTCCCGTCATAGTATGCTTTTGTAGTAAGGCTTGACAATAGGATTGTGCCGAGTGAATATACATATGTTTACTTCATTTGATCAAACACATAAACGTATATTTCGCCGGATAATAAATAAAACTTTTAATCGCTTAGTTGTTTGATTATGAGTAGCTAATTTCAACAGTAACTCCTTCCCTGTATTGCCCTGACCCCTCTTTAATTAAACCATACCTTTAATAATGAAAACTAAAAACGTGTTACGAGTAGGCCAGTTGGCTAATACACTGGATAATCTGGTCCATGCTCAGATCATAGAGTTGCCAGAAAGGATTCGGACTAATTGCATCCAGGAAGCCATTCCAAATTTAGTTGCTGAATTACGATCCATTTTTGTGGCCGAAACAGGAGAAAACCCCTGGGCGAAACCTATTGAGGACATTAGTCAACAGCATCTGGGTGAATTAAGTCAGACCTTTATTGGTCGAGGTAATCAGTTCGCTGATTTCTATACGTTCTGGCTTAATTTTCTCTACAGCGAACCTGAGCCTGATACCATGAGTAAGTTGCTCCTGCAAGTGAAGCAGTGGGGTTATGTACTGGATGATGATTCAGCAATTGGATGATGATTGACCTACATCCGTTTTAACTATGCAGCTTGAAAATTTTATCTTTTGAAGCAACTCCGCTGGCCTTTACAGGGTCAAGTCATTCGTAAATCCCGCCGTCCATTTGCTGAGCCCAATTTGACAGGTGTGTTTGGCAATCAACCGGATTTATTCATGATTCCTTTCATTAAGAAATCATGAATGGGCCTCTGGACTATAGTTTTTATAGATTGCAAGACCGTAGATGCTGTTAGTGATCCTATTTCACGTGTAAGTTAACTTTCTGAATATACACCCATAAAATGAATGTTTATGACCATCTATCCGTCCGATTTGAAAACTACAAAAGAACTACAAGTCTATGATGCTGACCTGTATGTCGAAAAGCAAGCCTCTGTCCGCCCTAAAGTAACACTAACCACCGTTCTGATCAGCGTATTTTTGCTGCTGGCGCTTTTTAAACAAACCGAAATGCTGGATTGGTCTTGGTGGTGGGTCAGTCTGCCGCTCTGGCTAGCACCCGCTTTCTATGGTCTACTCATTGTTGCAGTCATTCTCATATCTCTGGGACATGAACTTAGACGCATTTTACGCAGAAGAAATTTAGTCTCTTAATGGCGTAAGGGCAAAGTGGAATTGCCTTTGAACGTATATCCCGAGCGGTCTATTTAATGGGCCGCTCGCTTTGTTTTTGTATGATCGGGGAAATCATTAATCAGCCGACTTTTTGGATAGGTAAAGTCCAAGTCCAGTGAAAATCAGTGAGCTAAGAAAACACAAGAGTACATAACGGCTCTTGAAGGGAAAATAAAAAGAAGTGCCTATAAGTAGAACAGAAATCAACAGAGAAACCACGCTTAGGATGCGAAAGAGTTTGTTTTTCATCTTCTCAAATAAAGGTTAGGAAGAAATGATAAACATTAAATTGACGAAAAAATAATTATTCGGCGATCAAATGTATCTAATTGTTGAAAAAAACTCACAAAATAAAAGACAATACTCTGCATGGCAATCAGAATGAGTAGGTAAGCAAATTGAAAATCCCGATCAGCAGTAGCCAACCGGGATAATCCTTTCAATGAGAAGGTATGAACAATTCGAAAGTATCCAGTAGTTACCACATACACAACCGGATGGCTAAAAGATACAATTAAAGTCATTAATACTACAATTTTGTAGTAACTGTAAACTAAAATTGATTGACTATGAAAAGCTAGATGAGACTCAGTTAAAAAAAGGTGACATAACCGCTAGTGGATTTGGACGTACAGCAAATGGCAGTAAAAACCTTCCATCTTAGCTTAAGCAACGGCGTGAGCAGGTACGAAGGAACTCCATTCTGGTTTAATCACATGCGTGCTTATACCAGGCGCCTTCGGTAAGTCGATACCCAATTGGGCGACTACTTCACTAACCCGTCTTCGGCTGATGGCAAGGCGAGCTCCGTTCCGCATAATCAGGTGCGCCAGGTAAGAAGAAACCACGACACAGCTATAAATATGCTCTGGGTTAACTAAGCTACCCTTGTGAACACGCATAAATTGTTGCCACCGGTCACTGTACCATTTCAGCGTCCGACTGGTTAAAACGGTCTTGCCATTAAGCAGAAACACCGTGCAGTAGTTAACATCCCCGATCAAATAGAGGACTTTTTCGGGGTCAAACTTGTGCTGCACTTGCGCAGCGTCTAATCGCTTCATAAGGGATGATGACAGGAGTGGAAAACCAAAAATATCATGTATCGTCCTATTTATAAGTTTGTTCGATATTAAATTAATCTAATGGTTTTTTAATTTGTTTTTAATTTACGAATTAAACAAAATTTGCCGATTTGTACATATAAACGCTTAATAGGTTAGAAAAAGTTTTCTAAAATAAATGGTAACATTCTGAGATTGGGTAAGTTAATGAATAACCTGCAATCACTCATGACTCACCTACTTTAAACATGTTGCCCATTCCAAAAACTGAAATTAATCTGGTTCAGGATCTTAAGGCTAAACTTCCCACTGCTTTTTCCTTCTTGTACGATTCGTACTCTCCAGCTATGTTTGGTGTACTTTTGCGCATGGTAAAAGACCACCAGCAGGCAGAAGATTTGCTTCAGGATGCTTTTATTAAAGTTTGGTCAAACATCCACAACTATGATGCTAGTCAAGGGCGCCTGTTTACCTGGTTGCTGACCATTACAAAGCGCCTGGCTCTGGATGAGTTGAGAACTCGAAAAGTTAGAGCAATAGCCACGACGTATATCTATGAACGGTCGGATGGGCTTACGAGTCCCACTCTTTCTGAGGGCATGTTAAATCAGTCAATTACCAGCAGCTTAGAACCTAAGTATCGTCAAGTCGTTGATTTACTGTACTTCCGGGACTATACCAATCAAGAGGTGGCTGATGAGTTGCAAATACCGTTGGGGACTGTAAAAACGCGGTATCGTATGGCCTTGCGTCAGCTAAAGCAATCATTTAGTCACGACATTCGCCACTATCGTATGGGGAGTAGTTAACAAACTGAGTGAGCGACTTATCTTCGATGAACTTGGCTATGATTCTCCTCTAGTGTTGAAACCCCTGAAAAGCACTTGTCAATATCTCTGTATAGGAAACAGACGCGTTATATTGCCAATAGATACCTTTAGCCTTGTGATTATAAGCATCCCAGCCAACAACGCCTAAGGGCAAAAGTTCATCTATACCTGATCCAGATTCTAAAAATTCAATAGCTTCTGCGGCATTGTCAAACGCTACAACGCCTGGCATTTCGTTCAGGTTGAAGACGGCAAGAAAGCTGGAAACAAGATTAGAAGTTGGGAGAAGTGTCGACATAGGAAGGTAAAACGCTAGACTTACAATTACGCCGGGTGGGTTAAGGTGCATAACCAAAATTGGTTTTGCACCTTATTGCTTTGGACTTAATTAATTTATGATTGTCACTTTAGTGCGCACACCTCTACTGGCAAATTTTGACCTGGAGAACGGCAAGGGAATAAGGTTAAAAACAACCGTGGGGGAGCGGAATCGTCATGGCGCTGTAAGACCAGCTAACTAGATATATAGTAAAGATACTGGGTAAGTTTTTATATATAAATATACGTATTGTTAATTTTATGTCTTACTTGTTACTAAAATAATATTATGCTGTATGGAAAGACTTTTTGCAATTTACTTACTTATAAGTAAGTAAATTGCTATAATGGACGCCCTTTTTTATCAATTATACAGACCAATGGCTGCTGCTACATTAGAAATCTGTCTCGTTTGGGTTAACAAGGTAACTCTGCTCTGACAGGACAAGAGTTCGTTCGTGAAATCACTTTGATCGGAGGTAGTATGCACATGACTTACTCGTTGCACCTGGACAGGAATGAATCAAGTTAGGTCAGCAATAAGATACATAAATGACTGATTAGTGATGGATAAGTCTTTTCTTGACGAACGCTTTCGGGCTCAGCAACTAGAAAGTTTTCAGGAAGTAATTCCGATCGCGGTGTTGTACTGCCAGCCTATCCTTCAACAGGGTCAGGTAACGGACTTTCGCTACGTCTGGGGTAATCGTATGGCCCATCAACTGTCGGCATTGAGTCCAGACGAATTTGGCCAGATGACCATGCTTACGCTTTTTCCCAGTTTTGTCGATTCTGGCATCTTTAATCGCTATAGACAGGCGTGGGAAACGGGCAATACCCAACGCTTCGAAAGGCAACATCCAATTGGGGATCTCATCCGGTGGGTTGATGTGTCGGTTAGTAAAAAGTACGACGGCTTAGTCATTACAGCGGTAGATATTACCGAGTCCAAACAGGCTCAGCAGGCACTGGAGCGACAAACGCAGCTATTACAAAATATTGTCGAGCAATTACCGGTAGGCTTGGCGCTGTTTCATCCGGTTCGTCAGGAAGATGGCGAAGTTATCGACTTCCGATATGAGTTAACCAACCCGGCTAACGCTCGCACCATTGGTTTGTCGGTCGATCAGCTCCTCAACCACAACCTGTTGGAAGCCTATCCCGCTGCGCTGGAACAGGGTACTTTCGGACGATTAAAAGAAGTGTTGCATACCGGAATTCCCAAACACTATCAAACACTGTATCATATTAATGGAGTTGACCTGTGGTTAGAAGGGCATATGGCCCAAACAGAGGACGGGGTGTTATTAACGTATTTGGATAACACACTGCTCAGACGGCAACAACAAACCCAGTTGGAACAGGCTTGTCTATTTCAACAAAAAAATGAACAACTCCACGAGGTCAATGAGGCTCTGACACGGACTAACCAGCGGCTCCAGGGATTGCAGGCCATTGAACGGGCACTGCTCAACCGAAATCTGACTGCACAAGGCCCAAAGGCAACGGCCTTAAGGCATACACAACAATTGGTGCCCTGTGAGCGGCTAGTCGTGTTTCGGTTTGACGAGGCAACTGGTCTGGCAGGGGCCAAAAGCTGGATAGACGATAAAGAAATGACTGTTCGGGTCAGTTCGTCACTACCCGTCGACCTCTTCAAAATCGAGCCGCTCCTGAATGAACAGCCAATTGTGGTTGATAACATACTCGACACTCCGCAGGACATTCCGGCAGAACTGGCTTCGTATGATCAGGAATGCCGGTCTATGATTGTTGTGCCTCTATTCAGCCAGCAGCAATATATAGGTGCTTTCGTGCTGATGGCCTACACACCTCATTTTTTTACGGCAGAATACTTGCAGATTGCCCAGGAAGTAGGCAGTCAGTTAGCGATTGTTTTAGGGGAGCAACTCCTCCATGAACAGCTCCAGCAGCATACCGAGCAACTCGAACAGCGGGTTGCCGAACGGACCCAGGCAATCAGTCAACTATCAAGGTTGCAAAATGCCATTCTCAAGCACGCTGGTCAGGCTATTATTTCAACCGATATCCAGGGGGTAGTTTTATCGGCAAACCCAGCAGTTGAGCAGGTGCTAGGCTATGGAGCAGATGAACTCATCGGAAGGCATCCTCAGGCCCGGTTTGACCCTTCTGCATCGGCGGTCCCCATACTTTCCTATCAGGCGGCCCGATTAGGTTCGACTCCTCCGTTTTTAATGCAACCGATTCTGCAGAAGCAAGACTATTTTCAGATGGAATGTCTGCTCGAAGGCAAAAATGGGAAGCAGGTGCCTGTTCTGTTAACGACCAGCACGTTACAGGATGAAGCAGGAACAATTACGGGCTATGTAGGAATGGCAACCGATATTTCATCGCTCAAGGCGGCTGAACGGGAGTTACAGGAAAAAAGTCGGGAGTTGACTATTTTCTTTGAAGGTGCCCTAGACCTATATTGTATCACGACTGGGGATGGAATCTTCTTGAAAGTGAACCGGGCCTGGACTCAGACACTAGGCTATCAGGTGGATGAATTGGAAGGACAACCCCTCGTTAAATGGATTCATCCCGACGACCAGACAGAGTCATCGCTGATCTATCAGCAATCGCTCATTGATGGGTTCGTCAATCGGTATCGGCACAAAGATGGCAGTTACCGGCTGATCCAATGGCGTGCCAATCGATTTGAGGACTTCGTGTATGCATCGGCACGGGATATAACCGAGCAGAAGCAGGCCGAAGAAGCTCTTCGAGAAAGCGAACAGCGGTTTCGGGAGATTGCCGAGAATGTTGATGAGGTTTTTTGGATTCATTCAGTGCAGCCGTTTGAGTTGTTATATATCAATCCGGCTTATGAACGGGTTTTTGGAATAGCTTCCCCGAACGATACAAGTGGAGCGAGATCGTTTCTGGATACGATTCTGGACGAAGATCGCTCTCGGGTAATGGCTGAATTTGAAAAATATCGACAAGGGCAGGAAGTAACCGTTCAGTGTCGCGTGCAGGGTACACACCAGTCTATTCGGTGGCTACAAGTTCGAACGTTCATTATGAACGATAATCGGGGTGTCCCGCTGCGTTACATCGGCATTGCGAATGACATCACCAGTCAGAAAGAGAAAGAATTAGTCTTACAACAATCATTACAACGGGAGCAGGAACTCAATCAACTTAAGTCGCAGTTCGTCTCTACGGCATCCCATGAGTTCCGAACTCCCCTGACCACGATTCAAACGAGTGTAGATTTGATTGATCTGTACCTCGACCACCCACCAGAAAGTGCCCGACCGATTATTCAAAACTATCTGGGTGTAATCCGCGAGCAGATTCAGAATGTCAATGAGTTACTCTCAGACATACTCAGTATTGGTAAGATTGAAGCGGGCAAAATTGCATTCAATCCCGAATGGGGCGATTTACTGGCGCTCTGTCAACAAGTTATTGCTACTCATTTTAGCCATCAAGTAGATCAGCGAATCGTTCGCATTTCAGTTCAGGGGACACCTTGCCCTATTTACTTCGAAGAAAAACTGATGGGCCATGTACTAATCAATTTGCTCTCCAATGCCTTTAAATTCTCGGAAACTGACCCTCAGTTAACGATCCGATTTCAAGAAAGTGATGTGGTCATTCAGATCATTGATGAAGGTATCGGCATACCGGCCATTGATCTTCCAACTTTATTTCAGACATTTTTTCGGGCGCGTAATACGGCAGCCATCCCTGGTACGGGCCTGGGCCTGGTTATTGCCCGGCAATTTATAGCGCTTCATGGGGGGCGATTGACCGTTCAGAGTGAAGAGCATGTCGGAACTACGTTCACCATCGTATTACCAATTCAGCCAAACCGCCAGGTGCTCAACTAATCGTACGTTTTATCTATCCATTCCTGCCTCTTTTCACTCACTAAACTGTATGGCTCCTAAAATCTTAGTCATTGAAGACGAAACCCACATCCGGGAAAATGTAGCGGCTTTACTAACCTTGAAAGGCTACGCCGTGGCAACGGCTCCCAACGGTCGGGAAGGTCTTCTCCAGGCTATCGTATACCTGCCCGATCTAATTCTGTGTGATATCAGGATGCCGGAAATGGATGGTTATCAATTGCTGGAAGCCATTAGGAATAACCGCTCGTTAGCAACCGTTCCGTTTATTTTTCTGACGGCCAAAACCGAAGAAACAGATCTGCGTCGGGGAATGGTCCTTGGAGCCGATGATTACCTGACCAAACCATTCACGCTGGATAGCTTGCTACAGAGTATCGAAAGTCGACTTCAGCGTGAAGCTCAGCGGGAAGCCGACTTGCAAAGCCGCTTAGGAGACCTCCGCCGAACCATCAACAGCGTATCCAGTCATGAATATAATACCCCGCTGACCTGTATCCTTGGCTTCGTTTCGTTACTGATGGATCATTCTGACGAATTTGATCAGAGTGATCGCCTTTCTATGCTGGCCATGATTAAATCGGCAAGCCTACGCTTAAAACGGTCGTTAGATAACCTGAGGTTACTGGAGGAGTTGCATCAGGTTGACACATTGCCATCTGCCTTCACCTTTTTTTCCACCGGTAGTTCATGGATTGATACGAATGTGGTGAAGCAGCATATTCAAAAGGTAAATGATCGGCAAGATCAGCCCTTAACTTGTCGACTTGAGATTGAGAGGGCACACGTTACTCTTTCCGAAACAAGCTTAGGAACCGTTATCGAGGAGCTGGTTGACAATGCACATAAGTTTTCGGATGGCACACAACCCGTTCAGATAAGTGGTCATCAAGGAGAATTGACGTACCAACTCCGCATTTCGAATCATGGGCAACTATTTAAACCAGAAGATATTGCCCGCATTGCACCTTATATGCAATTCGACCGGAAGACGTATGAGCAACAAGGGTCGGGACTCGGCCTGGCGATTGTAAAAAAGCTGTTAGCCCTCAATAAAGGATCACTAGTGATTGAAAGCCAGCTTACCGGAGAAACGTCAGTAATAGTTACGTTGCCGTCGGTATTGGAGTAAGGTCTGGCATGTTGATGATGATTATGCTGAGGTTGGATCTAGCGGAGGAACGGATTCACTAGTTGTAAGGCACTAAGACAACCCTACTTTTGACTACGTCTGTTTTTGTGGAGCTGCTGAACTTTGCAGAAACAAAAAAACAGCAAAATGAAAATTGTAGTAACAGGTTCGTTAGGACACATCAGCAAGCCCTGGCAGAGAAATTAGTGCAAAAAGGGCATACTGTTACGGTGATCAGCAGTAACCCGGAAAAGAAAAAAGATATTGACACAGTTCAGCGGGCACTCCCTATGAAATTAGGGTTTGAGCATCCGCAGTCGTTCAGCAAGTTATTCAAGACAAAAACCAACCTTTCCCCTTTGGAATTCAGGCAGTCGTTTAATTGACGAAATCACCTCATTATAGACTGACTAATACTACTTTTTCGCTTCTAACGAATCGCACTTGGTCAACCATTGTTATCACACGTTCGTGTACTTAATACGGCATTTCATGAAGTATAACGCCTTATTCGTGAGGAAATCAATAAAATTGCGCTGACCACTTTAGTCATATGACCGAATAATATATTTCGACCCGTCAAATTGCCTTTCTGGCAGGATTTTGGCCGTAGGTTAGTCAACCCATTTACCTCAACCTATGGAACGAACTATCAATATCAATCTACTTAAAGAGTATATCAAAACACTCATTGCTACAGAAGTCGTCTTCCCCGGAATTGTACCTCGTCAATGGGGCAATGAATTCACCAGACTTGAATTACAGGTGATCCACTCAACGTTGAAATTTGTACTCAGAACAGCCAATAATACACAAAACCCAAAAGCACTTATTGATGCAGTCAGGCAAGTTGAAAAACCTGATCTAAACCTACACTGGTTTTTGTGTGACCATTGGGAAGCTATTGTTTCGATACTGATAAAGTACCCGTATGTCCTAGTTCGAAAATCGTCCCTTCTGCATGAGTTGAATTAATCTCAACCTAATCAACTCCATTCACCTACAAACTTCCGTTAACTACCATCCAATTTGGGTCATTCACAACATTTGATCCACCCTCCTTTGATAGGCGCGTACCTTTCGTCTAATTGGATTATCCAACCTTCCTCTTTTGTAAACCCGAAAGCTTCGACCGTGAGGAAGAAGCTTTTGCTTTACTACAAAAAACGTTGGCTTCGGACAGTTCAGTGTTTACAAATTATTTCCAATGAATAGTCAAGGTTATACTTAACAGTTTTGAGTGAACTATGAGAATAGAGTAACTCATACGATGATTTTTACACACCTGCCTGGTTGGTTTCGGTGAATGTAACTCGGAATCGCTCTACCAGTTGCATAGTAAAATAATACGATAAAACGGGAAATTTCCCCTTAAAAAAGGGTGTTTTTCCCCTAGTAATTTGATTGTAAAAGCTGACTTTTACGACTTTCATCAATATAGGATATGAAACTAGGTGATGTATACTTTATACATTTTCCAGTAGCTGTTCCTGGACTAAATACCCCCACAACGGGACACGAAACAAGCCTACGCGATTTGGTTCGCCTATCCATTCGGCTCTTTTTCAGAGTCGTTTCAGACGAATGACAACTAGTCTGCCCCTGTCCACTTCACGGACTATATCTGGTTTAACGAGTAGTGACTATAATACCCGGGGCTGCGATGGCATACTGACCCGAATTGACAACAAATCAACTGGTAGTATCCTGGTAGTTTCACTACTAGATTAACAAACAGTTGAGACATTACTTTACGATCGACCTTATCTCTTTTTAGCCTAAATATGTACCTGAATTTTAACTGATTTATGGAGGGACTTCCCAGAAACCGCACCCAGACAACCCAACGAATTGTAGAAGCACTGGAAGAAGAAATTAACGAATGGGGATGGCAGGCAGTAGCCGTCAATCGGATTGCCCAAAAGGCGGGCGTCAGTAAAACACTTATATATCGCTATTTTGGTAGTCTGGAGGGGTTAATGGTGTACTACCTGAAAATGGGTAAACTCTTTCCAGTTTTTACACCTCAGGTTCTGGATCACCTGCGCCCCCTGCAAAAGTCGGACCTGGCTCGTATTTGGTATCGACAGGTAATTCAGACTTATCGATCGTTCAGGAGTTCTAAACCAGCACGAGAGCTGCTAAAAGCTACTCTTTCTGAGAGTGACCCAACGGCAGACATGGTGAGTGAAGCTTTGGATGAAGAGTTGACTCGGTTGGTGGAGCAACTCACCTTTGTAGAGGGAACTGATACCAAAGCGGTGTCGGCCGTAATACTAGGGGCTATGTCGTATTTAACCATCATGGCTCAAAATAATCGCACAGTAGTTGGCATTGATTTACGGAGCGAAGCTGGTTGGGAGCGAATTGAAGAGGCTGTTAAGCTGCTTTACATCGGGGTTAACAAATTGGCAGTAGACTCTGACGAAGTAACGCTAACTAGCCAGCTAGTTAATGCGATTGATGATCAATGGCCATGATAATCAATCGCATTAAAGTAACAGCATGTGATCAGTAAATTAAATCCTAAAATAACTTATAGACAACAACTTAGGGTAACAAAGTACAGCTCGTAAACACACGCCAGACTTTATGAATTGGTGGATCGTTTTTCAATTGTACCAATGGGTCGTCATCCCACAAAACATACCGGACGATTATTTGATAACTGATTCTACCTTTTTTGCTCAGGCGCGGAGTCGACAGCAGATTAGCCTGGATCATCCAGATACGTTGTTGCTCGATATAGCTATTTTTCACGCGACCAACGAGCTCAGACGTCAGGTTGGATTACCCGTTTTAATGTATGATCCTGGTTTGTATAGAGCCGCTCATACCCATGCGGAGTCGATGATTCAAAACCACTATTATGGTCATGATAATTTCTACAGTTTAGCCGAACTTACATCGGCTAAACGTATCTATAGACAAACCAATCGCTTTAATTATACCGCCGAGAACATCGGGCAATATTCAACCATTGACACGCCCGACTATTTCTGTGCCCGTTACAATGCTACTACGCATCAATATGAGTACTTTGATTTAGAAACGAAAAAAGTATATTTTCCATTTAGCTATGCGGGTTACGCCCGTTTTGCAGTCCAGGAATGGCTTCATTCCATTCATCACCGGGCTAATTTGCTGAGCCCACTTTATACGCATGTAGGGTGCGCCGGCCGTTTGTCGGCCAACCCATACCGTGAACGTCGACCACCCTTTGGTCGATTAGTTCAGAATTTTGGTGCCCAGTGCAGTTCCCAACTGACAACTACACATTAGCACTTTCCCAATAAGGAATAAACGAGTTAGTGCGGTCTTGATCTGGCTCTAGGTTGCCAATTACTAGAGCCAGATCGATAGTTACTTATCCTTTCGTGGACATAGACGATCCACCAATGCGTCGAAGAGTAAAGAAAACACGCTTCATTCTACGACGGGAAACAGCGATCTGCACACCAGTATGCATCGTGATATAGGCTGTAGCAGGCGTAATTACGATGCTTTCCTTGATAAATCTGGGGTTAATCATAGCGCTCTTACTAATTCGTACTAGCGTGGGATAGCCTACCTCATACCACTTTAACGTGTGGCTCGTTAACTCGGTAGTGCCATTTGAAAAGTAGATATTGCTGTAATTGCCATTGCCGAGGGCATACATAATCTGATCAGCGTCCAGTAATTGTTTTCGCATAGGGATGAACTATTGGTTGCCCATATGTACGAAAAATGGGGATGGTTTGGTTTGCTGCTTTAGTGTTTTTATTTGCAATAATGTAGCTCTTTTGCTGTATTAAGTTTAGGAAATGGAGAATTTTGGTGATTAAAGTAACTTATTGGTGATAATTAAATCAAAGCCGCTTAATCGCGTTTGCCCCAATTGTCGTGTAAATCAAGATGAACAGCGTTTTCTGATGTGGCAAAAAAAGTGTTAGTTTGAGCCGTCGCAAAAGCGTATTTGCCTATTTCTATAATAAAGCTCTACTGATTCGTCAACTTAACTTCTCTATGCGAATTGTTTTAGACTACCATGGCCATACGTCCAAATCCTACCCCAACCAATACCGATATTCAGCTTTGGGAGCAACTAAAAAATGGGAATGAGCTAGCTTTTGGTAAGCTACTGGCCAAATACTTCAATCCGTTGCAGAACTATGGCTACAAATTTGTCCGGAATGAAGATTTTGTGAAAGACTGTGTTCAGGAAGTGTTTATCGAAATCTGGAATAGGAGGGACCGGATTAGCACACCCGACAGCGTGCGTGCTTACTTGCTCAGTTGCGTTCGGAAACGGGTGCTGCGTGAAGGGCACCGCCAACATATCATCCGGGAAGATGCGTCTATCGACCTGGAAAATGAGTTGACTTTTGTGGAGTTTTCGCCGGAGTGGTTATTGATTGAACAGGAGAGTGTTGCCGAAACAACGCATCGAATTGCAGATGCACTAAATAAATTACCCAAGCGGCAACGGGAGGTTATTTATCTACGCTACTATCAAAATCTTGAACGGGATGAAATCGCAGCCATCATGGGCGTGAACCCGCAATCCATATCGAATTTATTACAGGCCGCTTTTAAAAATTTTCGAGACAACTGGGCTGGTTTACTCATTTTGGTCAATGTACTTGGTCACGCTTCTTTCTAAATACGGGCTAAAACAAGTATCTGAGCCCAAATTTGGCCATCTGTTAGTATCTAATACGCATTGAGACCTACTCCAACGCAGCATGAATCCCAATTACCAGAAATATAGTGTTGAAGATTTTACCCAGGATGAACAGTTCCGACAATGGGTTATTCAACGAGACCCGGAGAGTGAAGCATTCTGGACAGAATGGCTGGATTCGCATCCGGAGGCATCGGGGAAAGTGCAGTTGGCCAGGGCCTTTCTGTATGCGCTGGAAGAAAAAAATACTGCTTTATCAACCGATGAATTAACGAGCATTACAGACGATATTATTCGCCAGAATAAACAAGTAGTGCGTCCGCTCTGGTCGACCCCTATGGTCCGGGTAGCTGCGTCAATTCTGGTTATTCTCGGACTTGGTTATTTATTTTTAGTGCACCAGCCCGCATCATCGCGGCTCGATAAGCTGGCGGAAATTAGTCCTGTGCTGGCGGTTAATTATAACGAGATCGAGAATACAAAGCCAGAACCTCAGGATGTTACCCTTCAGGACGGAAGCGTGGTTACACTTTATACACATAGCAAGTTGCGCTACCCAAAGCAGTTTACCCCGAAACTGCGCGAAGTATACCTGACTGGAGAAGCCTTTTTTAAGATCACAAAAAACCCTAAAAAGCCATTCTGGGTGCACGCAGATCAGATTTCGACGCAGGTATTAGGCACTTCATTTCTGGTAAAAGCAGAAGGAAACAATGCTAAAGTGGAAGTGCGTTCGGGACGGGTATCGGTATATACCCGAAAGGATATTCGGGCGGCTCGACGGTTGCAGCAAAAAGAATCAGTAGGTGTGGTGCTTACGGCTAATCAACAGGTCGCCTTTATTGAGAAAGAAGACCGGTTGGTAAAGTCTGTTGTTGAGCAGCCCATTGTTCTTCAGAAGATTGAACGCCATGAATACGAGTTTGAGGAGGTACCCATTGACAAGGTGTTCAAGCAGCTCGAAAAGACCTACGGCTTAACGGTTATCTATGATCCGGTAACCGTTAAAAACTGTTTTATTACCGCCAGTTTCTCCGACGAATCGCTGTTTGAAAGGCTGAATTTGATTTGTCGAATTTCCCGTGCTACCTACGAAATTGTCGATGGGCAGATCATCATTCACAGTGTTGGATGTGATAATAAGTAGGTATATTTGACTTAGTTAAGTAGATGCTGAAAACTATTTATAAAAATAATGACAAATAATACAGTATCTACCTAACTGAATTGCTATCCATGGGTAAATACCCGTTTTACTCATGGATAAACTCTATTCTAAGTACCCATCCTTCATCCGACTCATGAAGCTATCGGTTACTCAACTTCTGATCGCTGGTATATTCGTGAGTACCACCTGGGCCCATAGCGCCCGTGGGCAGGAGCTGCTCGATCAATATGTTCGGATAAAAGCAGGCAGTACAAATCTGAAAAGTACGCTGGCACATCTGGAGCGTAGTACAAACGTTCGGTTTATTTACAACCCCAAGGAAATTCAGGCAGATCAGCGTGTGACTCTGAGTGCCCGGTCTGTCACGCTCAAAGATTTCCTCAGCGAGCTACTGACGCCTTTACGTATTAACTATGAGGTGTCAGGTAAACAGATTGCGCTATTCAAAAATCCCTCTACCGGTAGTACTGATTCTGGCGATGGCATCGATCAACTGACTTCTAATCATTTGGGCAGGGCCGTTACCGACCGGACAGTTTCGGGTCGTGTGCTTGATGGCACAAACGGCTCAGGGTTGCCCGGCGTTAGTGTGGTTCTGAAAGACACTCGCCTGGGTACTGTAACCGATGGCGAAGGAAAATTTAAGCTGTCGATTCCAGAACAATACAATACGGCAAGCGCCACCCTGATATTTTCGTTTATTGGGTATGTTAGTCAGGAAGCTTTGGTGGGTAGTCGCAGCTCGGTTGATGTGACGTTAGCGCTTGATAATAAACAACTAAGTGAGGTAGTCGTAGTGGGTTATGGTACGCAATCCCGCAAAAACCTCACGACCGCTATCAGCACCATCAAACCCGAAGAGCTGAACCGGGGGGCCATCAGCGATGTCGGTCAATTGTTGCAGGGTAAAGTGCCGGGTCTGAACATTTCGGCCAGTGGCGACCCTAACACCCCATCGGCGGTTGTATTGCGGGGCGCGTCGACAATCAACAGTTCGCAGGGGCCTTTTTACGTCATTGATGGCGTACCAGGTGCCGATATTTCCATCATTGCCCCCGACGATATTGCATCAATTGACGTATTGAAAGATGCCGCTGCCACCGCTATTTACGGAAACCGTGCCGCCAATGGGGTAATTATGGTGACGACGAAGCGGGGTAAAAAAGGGCAGATGCAGGTTAGCTATAGCGGCTATATGGGTATTGAAAAAGTATCCAGCAAGCTGAACATGATGGATGCCACCCAATTGCGGGATTTTCTGTCGAAAAACGGTCAGTCATTTTCGCCCATTGATGATAAAGGAGCGAATACCAACTGGCAGCAGGCCGTTGAGAAAAATTCGGCTGTTTCACAAAACCACAACCTGTCGATTAGCGGAGGCTCGGAGCATAGCAACTATAGCGCGAGTATCAACTATTTAGATAAGCAGGGTATTTTGCAGGGAAGCTCCCTGAGCCGGGTTATTGCTCGCCTGGCGGTTGAGCAGTATGCGCTGAATGACAAAGTGAAATTTAGCCTGAACGTCACAAACTCAAATAGCAACGCCAATAATACCCCTTTGCGCAACAACGTATTGTTGCAGATGATCAACCACTTACCGGTTTCGCCAATTACCAATGCGGATGGTAGCTATTTTGAGAACTTTCAGAATACGGGCTATTTCAATCCGGTGGCGATGATCAACCATGCCAAGGACAATACCAAATACAACAACCTGGTTGGGTCGTTCAACACTCACGTGACGCTTCCGTTTGGACTCTCGTACGACATGAACCTGTCGTATCAGAACAACACATCGCTGCACGGTGAATCATACGATAGTTATTACACCCAATACAACAGCGCGAATTTTTATAATAACCCCGATCCACCGTCCGTACACAGCATCCTGAACTTCGGTACAAATGGCTCGGCGCTTCGGAATACGTACCAAACGACGCGCAAAGTGCTGGAAACCTTTCTTACCTGGGACAAAAGCTTTGGCGATCATACGATCAATGCCGTGTTAGGGTATTCCTATCAGGGTTCCATTTCGGGTGATGGCTTCCAGACGTCGAGCACAAACTTCCCCGTCGATAACATTGGTTACAACAATTTTGCCCTGAGTAATCCCTATGCCGTTTCGTCGTACCGCATCAATTTCGGGGCCGATGGCATTTATCAGGAAACCAAGTTGATTTCTGATTTCGCCCGTCTGAACTATAATTACAAAGATAAATACCTGATTCAGGGGTCGGTTCGTCGTGATGGAAGTTCGGTGTTTGGCGCGAATAATCAGTGGGGGTATTTCCCGGCGGGTAGTGTCGCGTGGCGCGTGAATCAGGAAGGGTTCATGCAGAATCAGAAGCTGTTTAACGACCTGAAGGTACGGGCTAGTTACGGGGTTACTGGTAACTCATCGGGTTTCAATGCCTACACGGCGCAGTTCATTTCGGGTAGCCTGGGTACTTATTATTACAACGGTGTTCAAACGGCTGCTTATGGCCCTACGCAGGCGGCCAATCCAAATTTACAATGGGAAAAAACAGCAACCACTAACATCGGGGTTGATTTCACCGTCCTGAAAGGCAAACTGAGTGGTACGGTAGAATGGTACAACAAAGAGACAACGGGTATGATTTATTCGTATCGTGTCGATCCAATTCTGGTTCCAGTGGGCAGCATTATTGCCAACGGAGGCAACATGAGTAACAAGGGTATTGAAGTAAGTTTAAGTGCGACACCCGTTCAGAAGGGGAAATTTAGTTGGACAACTGGTCTCAATCTGGCCCATAACACTAATAAAATCAATAGCTTAACCAATCCGCTCTTCGTTGGGGGAGATTCGGTTCGGATAACGCAGCCCGAAGGCGCTGGCCAAACGGGTAGTACGTTGCAGATTCTAAAAGCAGGTATGCCACTGGGTCAATTCTTTACGCTGCAATACGCAGGTAAAAATGACAAGGGCGTCTCTCAGTACGTTGATCACAACGGCAACCTAACGACTACGCCAGTCATTGGCACCGATTATAAGTATATGGGCAGTCCGCAACCTAAACTGCTGGTTGGCTGGACGAACACCCTGCGCTATGGTAACCTCGATTTCAATGTGTTTTTCAGAGGGGTGTTTGGAAACAAGATTTTCAACGCCACTCGTGCTGATTTGTTCCGGCCAAGTACCGCCCAATTTACCAATATTCTGGTCGATGCAGCGGACGAAAAAGCCACGGATGTAAACTCCTTCAAATACTCTAGCCGCTTTATCGAAGATGGTAGTTACGTGCGCCTTGACAACGCGACATTGGGCTATAATTTCAAAAATCTGGGCCAATACGTAAAGACCATTCGGGTTTACGCTTCCGTGAATAATGCGTTTGTCATTACCAGCTACAAAGGAATCGACCCTGAAGTTAACCAGGGGGGCATTGCACCGGGGATAGATGCGAACAATTTCTATCCAAAAACCCGGACTATTCTGATCGGGCTAAACGCGTCATTCTAACACCTTAGCGGAAAAAAACAATGAAAAATATACTAACCACTGGCGCGTTCCTGGGGCTGATTATGTTCCTGATTGCGGCTTGTCATGATGTAACCGTTCCTGTCAACACCGAGTTGACGCCCGATATTTTTCCTCAGAACTCATCCCAGTTTATTCAGGCATCTGGCCCGCCTTATGCAGCACTCCGGGGTAATTTTGCTTTAGATTACTGGTTCATGCAGTCGCTCAGTACCGATGAAGCGATTCTGCCCGCTCGGGGTGGAAACTGGTATGATAACCAGAACTACCGAATGCTCCATTACCATAGCTGGACCAAAGACCATGGTTGGACAAACAGCGCCTGGAGCTGGTTATCGACGGTAATTGGGGCCTCCAATCAAGCCTTGTCGATTCTGGGGCAAACAATACCGGCTTCTACAGCAAAGTCGACGAACCTGGCCGAACTGAAAATGGTACGTGCCCTGGCGTATTTTATGATGATGGATCTGTATGGCAATGTGCCGATTGATACTACCTACGGTGATTTTACACCCCACCCCAAAGTAGAGCGTACTCAGGTCTTTTCCTTCATTGAAAAAGAAGTGAAAAATGCGCTTCCATACCTGAGTCGTGTGTCAGGACAAACGACTTATGGTCGGGCAAACAAATTCACGGGCTTTTCCTTGCTGGCCAAAATGTATCTGAACGCTGAATATTATACAGGCACCCAACGCTATACTGATGCGGTCGTGGCCTGCGATAGCGTAATCAATTCTGGTTTGTATTCGCTGGAACCAAGATCGTCCTACCTCCAGCAATTCTATCCAAACAATGGCCCACAGATGAAGGAATTCATCTTTGCCATTCCGTATGATCCGGCGGCTGGCGTTATGTCTGGGACCAATGGCATGATGTATCACGCCCGCTATGATGTGCCGAGATCAGAGACCGCAAAATTCAATTTGCCATTCGTACCCAGCGCGCCGGAAAGTACGCTACCCGAATACTACGCGAATTTCAAAGATGTCAATGATATCCGAAATAACCAGTGGCTCACAGGATTGCAGTTTATGAACGACGGCGTAACACCTGTAACCGTAACGACGACGAAAAAAGGCTACGATCAATTCTACACGGGTTCGGATGGGGCGGCAGCCTATACGTATCAGGTAAATTTGACGCCGGATATTTTGCTCCGCCAGGATGTGGCCACTTATGACTGTGGGAACGATGAAATTGCCTGGAATATGGGTTATCGGAATATCAAGTTTTATCCTGATGCCTCATCGACGTCACGCAATCAGAACAACGACGTCCCGGTTTTTCGGTATTCAGATATTATCCTGATGAAAGCCGAAGCCATTCTTCGGGGCGGTACCGCAACGCAGGGGCAAACGGCGGTTTCGCTGGTTAACCAATTACGGACTAACCGCACCACGAGTGCTGCGTTATCCAGTGTAACCTTAGACGACGTATATGCTGAGCGTTGCCGAGAATTTGCCTGGGAAGCCTGGCACCGTAATGACATGATCCGGTTTGGAAAGTATGAAGGAAAGTGGGGCTTCAAAACGGATGCGGATGTAAATCGTCGGATTTTCCCGATCCCTACAAACGCCTTCACGGTCAACCCCGCCCTTACTCAAAATCCAGGCTATTAAAATTAATGAGTGATTGAGCGAATGAGTGATTGAGCGAATGAGTGAATAACTAAATGCTACGTCAACTATTCACTCAATCACTCATTCGCTCAATCACTCATTAAATATGGAAACCATTTCGAGGCAGTCTTTTTTACAGCAGTGTTTGGGTATAGGGGCATTTATTAGCCTGTCGCCATTGGTAGCGAATGCTTGGGCTAACCGAACAACAGACGATGATTTCTACAAAAAAATAGTTCTGGCCAACAACCAGGAAGTTGCTAAACTGCTAAAATCATTAGCGCCGGAGATTACCGAAGTCAGAAGACGATCGGGTTATGAGTTGGCCAATTTAGCAGCCGCTTTCTGTGAGCCTACGTCGCAGTATTACCAGAAAGAAGAGGTAGTGCCTTACATGGCAAAAATTATCCGGTTTCTGGTGAAAGCGCAACATGCCGACGGTACACTCGATTTTGGGAATTTAGCTTCACCGCCTGATACCGCCTTTATTCTGGAGCCACTTTGTGCCGCCGGGAATATCCTGAAAGCGAACGACAGCGCGTCGTTAAGAGAGGTGAAATCGTTGCTCAAAGAGTTTATTGTCAAAGCAGGGGAGGCCCTCCGACTGGGTGGTGTGCATACGCCCAATCACCGCTGGGTTGTGTCGGCGGCATTGGCAAAAATTAATGCGTTATTTCCAAATCCGGCCTACGTTAAACGGATTCATGAGTGGCTTTCTGAAGGCGTTTATTGCGACAAAGATGGCAATTTTCTGGAACGAAGCATGAACTATTCGGCGGTGATTGACCGGTCACTAATTACGATTGGCCGTCTGCTCCCGATGCCTTCTTTATTTGAGCCAGTCCGTAAAAACCTTGGCCTGGTCTATTACCATTCAGAACCAAACGGAGAGTTAGTTACGGTCGACTCCCGCAGGCAGGATCAGTACGCACCCATCAATATTCTCTATTTCTACCACGACTATTATTACCTGGCCATCAATGACAATAATCCTGAATTTGCGGCTATTGCAAAATACATAGAAACGCTGAAGGGGTTTGATGAACGTGTTCTGAGTGATTTATTAGTCTATTTCTTAGAAGATCCGCTCTATAAAAAGCCACTTCCTGCGCCCAAAGCACCATCGGTTAATTTTGAGAAATTCTTTACTGAAACCAACCTCGTCCGAATCCGACGTAACAATACAACTACAACCATTTTTGGGGGTACCGATTTCCCGATCATCATTGCGTCTGGACGGGCCAATAGCCCTAATTTCTTTGCGTTCAGAAAAGGGGAGGCTATTCTGAAATACATGCGCTTCTCGACTGACTTTTTCAGCACGGGCTATTTCCATAGTCAGGGAATAACAAAGTCAGGTAGTGCCTACATACTGCATCAAAAAATAGAAGCGCCTTATTATCAGCCCTTACCCGCTAAGTTTAAACGAGCGGACGGAAATTACAAGCATTCGCAAAGTACCGACGGGCGATTCTGGAATAAGATGGATTTCGAACATCGGCCGCAGAGTAATATCAATACGTTAGAGACCACCATTCGGGTCGAAGAGAAAAATGGCTCCAATGAATTGACGTTTTCCTCCAAAGGAACGGAGGGCGTGCATGTGGTGATCGAGTTCTGTTTTAAAGAAGGCGGGAATCTGACCGGATTGAAAAAACTAGACGGACCTTCGGATAATTATACCTTAGAAAGCGGCCAGGGCACGTATAGCTATGGCAACGATTCGATAAAATTTGGACCGGGCGTTTTCAAACACACAAAACTAACCGGCCTCGAAGGTGAGCTATACAGTTCCCATTTCGGTACGTTGCGAACAGAGGGTATGCACGTTTTCTTTACCGGAATTACGCCGTTTGAGCATACGGTTACGATTGGGTAATCTGTGCATTTGTTCAAGTTTAGTAAGCGACCTGAATTTTGTCCGCAAGTGAACACGATTCGTCCAGTTGCGGACAGTATCAATAAATGGTACAAAGTATAAGTTGTTGAAAGTCAATAATGTTTCGGAGTTGGCATACACTTTGGATTAAGTAGTTCAACGCAGTAAACAACACAAACACTAAACAACTACTACCATGTTACCACTAATGAGCAAAGTCGCTACCTCTCTTTTACTAAGCGCTTCGACCCTATTTAATCCTACGACCCCCAAGACACTTTCCTTCGATGCTAGTGCCTACGTGACCGTCGATCACCAAATTCGGCTGGCTGTTCAAAAGTCAGCCGAGGTGCCTGTTGATGTGGTACTTCGCAACAAAAGTCACGAGGTGCTTTATCAACACAGTATTGGCAAAAAAGAAGGCAAGTACGCTGTGAAGCTGAACGTGAATGACCTGGCCGATGGCGAATATGAATTAGAAATCAAATCGAGTGAAGGCAGCATTGTTAAGCAACTGAATGTGTCTTCTCAACCGGTTCAACAGGCCAGCCGTGTTATTGCGATGAACTAGGCACATGAAGCTGAGAACTAACAGACAAAGCCCGACATGATCGGGCTTTGTCTGTTGAGATGAAGTTGAGAGTTAAATCACCGATGGTCAATATACGGCATGCTTGTACTTGTTTCAAGAGTTACAGATCATTCTTTCTTCGTGAATTCCTGATTATCTCGCGTATTTTTTTGTACGGCAATAGCACCGAATAAGCCTAGTAAAAAGGCAAATGCATAAAACCCTTTTTCACTAGGCAAAAGGGTTGCATTCCATAGACCAATTGTCAAAAGCGAAATAGACAAGATTGTCGAAAACCAGCAGATACCATAGTAAATATCCGTTACAGGGAGTCCTTCCAATCGGTCTCTGACGCTTTTTTGGACAGATACCACAGAGAAAATGCCAAACATTAAGACGGTAAAATAGAAGCCTTTCTCGTTTAGAAGCATGTCGGATCGCCAGAGGCCAATTAAGTATCCGAACATACCTGCCCCAAGAGCAAGCCATGAAGCGCCTATAAAGGCAGCTGATGTTTTCTGATTCATTGTAGTTGTTGGTTGTTTAAGCATTGGCAGTTACTATCACAAAAGTAATGGAGTGATCACGCACCCGTTAGCGAAAACTTTCAACAAGGTACTTTGAGTTTTTAATTGGTAGCCGTAAGTAAATAACTGGCAACGGCTTTAGCGAGACGCTACTAAAAGGACAAACGATGTACATTCGCCCATCTGCTATTTTAGCTTACATTGCCTTCTTGAAGAATGGTAGTAATCTCGTTCAAACACCACGTTAACTCCTCGGCACGAGTTCGATGGTAATAGTTTTCATCAGAAGATCTTGCATAATAGGCCTCCTGGTTTGCTTCCTCTAATCGTTTGGTAAGCCGTATTCTCAAATTTTCTATTTTTTCGTTCATGTTACCCACATGTATCGTATAGGAAAAATGAAGAACGAAAATGAGTCGGCCTACTCATTTCGGTAAGCTATCGGTTCAATTATGGGCTCGCCAGGTGAATAATCGTCCCGAATATTTATTGGTGCGTAGATTTGCCAGGTGATGCGTTTGAAGTACTGCTCGTGCGGCTTGTACTGCGTTTCAGTTTACGACCACTACTACGTTGGGACTGAGATGCTCCCTGATCGATGGCCGCCGACTGATTAGCAACCGGGCTGCCACTCTGACCACTAGCTCCGTCATTGGTGGCGCTGCCGTTTGTGGAACCATCGACTGTTGAGCTACTTGTAGAGCCGGAGCCCGCTGTTGAGCGTTGGCCTGATTTGTGTGGGCTAGTCTTCACGCCCAATTCATTTTTACCACTTGCACCTGATAAGCCATTCTGTGAAGCTGAGGGTATAGTGCCATTGCTTGTGGCACGTGTGGAATTGGTAGCCTGAGCAATAGCGTTAACGTTGGCTATCGTGAGCAGCATGACTCCCAATACTGCAGCATGTTTCATAACCGTGAGTTGATTTAGAATGCTTGTCTACAGTACTAAACAATTAGGGCAAAAAAAAGAATAATAACTGAGCGAATGGGACTTATCGATTACCCATAAAAAAAGCTCTCTGGATTTCCCAAAGAGCTTTTCCCAATGACTTAGGTGACTCTATAAGTAATCAATAATACGCTTGCCTGAAATGCCATTCTGCAATTCCCGGCGTATAACAGCCCGCCGACGACGTGGATGAGTTGATACATATTTTACCCGCATTTTGAGGGTAAAACTAATTAGCATGTAAACACCAAATAGGCACCCCAAAATAACAATAGAGAGCGTATTTGAGATATTGCGATGTAGTAATAGGAATGTGATGGTGTTGAACAGGGAAGCTCCACAAAGTACAGCCGTTGCGCCAACATGCGACAGTCCGTTATCCAGTAGAATATGGTGCATATGGTTACGATCGGCTGAGAAAGGCGAACGACCTGCCAAAATTCTGACCAGAAAAACGCGTAATGTGTCGAAAATCGGTACAATCAGAATAACAATGGCAATGATAGGCGCGTTGAAAAACGCCGTTGGCTCGTATCGATAAGATGCGTTGAGGCTAACGAAGCGTACAGCAAAGAAAGCCAGCATAAAACCAATAATGAGCGAACCTGTATTCCCCATAAAAATCTTGCTGGTTTTCGAGAAATTGAACCGAAGAAAACCCAGCAGTGCACCCGTCAATGTAAAAGCCAGGCAAGCCATCGTAAAATGGTTTGTCAGCAAAAACCATCCGCCAAACGTACCACTGGCAATAGTAGCAATACCACCTGCCAGTCCGTCAATGCCATCGATGAGGTTAATTGCGTTCGTCAGCGTAATGAAAATAAAGCACGTCAGCAAAACACCCACGACTATATCAATATGGTGAAAACCCATAATGCCATACAAATAGTCGATGCGCAAATCGCCAAAGAGAATAAGAATCATGGCAGCCAGTACCTGAAACATTAACTTTTTGGCAGGGTCAATGCCAACAAGATCGTCTTTGATACCAATAAAAAACAGGATTGTCATGCCAACAATCGACAGATTCGTTCTATAAATTTCGGTCTGATCAATGCTGGGCCATAAGAAATAGGCAATCAGTATTGCCGCAAAAATGGCAATGCCGCCAAACGTTGGGGTGGGCGTAGAGTGTGACCGGCGTTCGCCGGGTTTCTCCATGAGCGATTTTAGCTCGGAAATCTTGATGATTACAGGAATCGCTACAACAGAAACAAAGCAGGCAACCAGAAACGCAAGCACGCATTGGTATAGGCCAAGCGTAAACAGGTCATCGCTGAATTTATGTTGTAAGTAAGCTATAAATAAATCAATGTTCATAAGGCAGGACGTTTAGATATTGTTTCCCTTTTGGGGTTTTCATAAACAATTCGTCGAGTAACGCTACCTGATACCGGGGCTTGTTTAGTCATTTCGGCCAGGAAAGGAGCGTAAAAATCACGGGTTTAGCTAATAAAAGAGGCAAAATCTGATTTAACGGTCACGTCTCTTATTTGTCAAGTGCTTCAGGGGGCTTAGTAATATACTGTTTAAGCTTTCGTAATGGTTTTAACCAGAAAGTGAAAAAATAAGGTGTTAGCCCATTAAGCTGCCAGGCAAGCCGATCTTCCCGATTAGCTCGTAGTCGGTTCTGTACGCTACTATTACTGATTCCTCCTGCTCGCATTACAATCGTTACTTCATCCATATAGCCAAGTTTGACTTTGTTTTTGTGAATGAATCGTAACATCAATTCATAATCGGCTGCGCTTTTCATATCGAGCCGAAACGTACCATATTGCTTATAGAGCCATCGTTTCGCAAAAAATGAAAGATGCCCAGGCATCCAGCCCCATAAGAACGCATTCTCATTGTACCAACCAGAACGCCAGTAGCGTTTGAGTTTTTGTGGGTTTGTTCGTTCCACATATAACATATCGCCATAGACAGCATCGCTATCGGTTCGCTCGAATGTAGCAACCATGTTTTCGATGACGCGGGTATGCCGATAAAAATCGTCGGCATTCAGCAAACCGATTATCTCGCCAGTGGCTAGTCCGATACCTTTATTCATGGCATCATATAAACCTTTGTCGGGTTCCGATATAAATCGGGCAACTTTCGTGCCGTACGATTGTACAATTTCTACGGTACCATCCGTAGATTTTCCGTCGACAATAATATATTCAATATCAGGATAAGTCTGATTCACAATCGACTCAATACAGTCCCGAATAAATTCTGCACCGTTATATACAACGGTTATAATAGAAACTTTCACGCCGTAATAGTTCGTTGCCGGACAAAAACGGCCGGATTACCCTGATAAACACCATATGCATCTAGTGAATGCGTGGCTACTGAATTGACAGCTAGTACAGCATGAGATTCGCAGCGGACGCCTGCACATACTACCGCTTTGGCTCCGATCCAGACGCCATCGGCCAGGGTAATAGGCCGGGTAGTCAGGTCGAAGGTTGACAGCCGATAGTTATGATTACCCGTTAACAGCATAGCTCCCTGAGAAAGGCAGGCGTTGTCGCCAATGACTACTTCACTCAAATTATCGATCCACACCTGTTCCCCAATCCAGACATAATTTCCGACCTGAAGTAACCAGGGGTATTTAATATTTACGGCTGGTTTAATCATGACATGGTGCCCAATTTTAGCGCCAAATAACCGCAAAACGGCTACCCTAAGACTAGTTGGTACGGGTAAATAAGTATTGACAAAAAATGCATTCACAATAAACCATAACACTAATCGCCAGCGTGGACCGTGATCGTACCAGCTATTGTCGAACCGCGATAGGTCAGTTTTTCCGTTGGGCTTATCAGTTGTCGAGTCGTTCTTTTTCTGGAAAGATTCCATGGATTACTAGCGATCAATTTAGGACTGACCGACCTGCTGCGGGCGGGTTGGTCGGAGATCTTTGCCATATTCTTTTCGGAAGTACTCAATTAGCGCTTCTTTGTCGTCGCCAACCCGAAGTTTTACTTCCAGTAGCTTGGCATCGACCAGAAACCGGTACCACAGTCCTTGTAGAAAACACCAGGCAAACCCGGCGCGACCATCCAGAAAACCTAGCCGGACAAAATATCGGTAAATAAAATAGAGGACCGGCCGGGTGAAAAGTGGCAGCGACGCATATTTCTCTTTTAAAAACCGCATCCGTTGATCCTGCGTTCCGAACAGACGGGGCTGGACAGTCTCGGCCTGATCGAAATGGTGCTTGTAATTCAGCAGATTAATCATTTCCAGGATGGTATAATGATTGTGTTTCTGCGTCCACCAGGTTAGGTTATTCAGATTATGATCAACTATATCATGATCGAACTGAATGGATTCTCCTTTGGTGATTTTTATATGTTCATCGTGCCAGACCTGCTCACAAAATCCGTCGCCCAGTCGCCATAGGCGTAGGAGCCAAATAGGATAAAAGCTTCCGTGACGTATCCAGCGATTCAGGAAAAAGACCCGGCGTTTTACATAGATGCCTCCCACCTCGGCAGGTAAACCCGCCAGACGACGGTTAATTTCATCGGCCAATTCGGGCATTACATACTCATCGGCATCCATACGCATCTGCCAGGCGGTTTTAAACGGCGAATGCTCAATCCCAAAATTGAATTGTGTTGCATAATTCACCCAGGCATTTTGTACGACAACAGCTCCCATTGATCGAGCGATTTCAACAGTTCGATCAGTTGAATAGGAATCAACAATGAATATTTTGTCTGTAAACGGGAACAAACTCTGTAAACAGCGAGTAATGTGTTTTTCCTCGTTGAATGTCAGAATAATGACAGAGACGTCAGTCATACCCTTTAATAGCTAAATGCCCTTTTTTTATTCAAGCCTGCGAAAAAGGGCTTATTTTTACAAGCCCCTCAGAAGCTTAATAAAGTGTGCAATATTATAACTTTTTTTAGACGGGACAAAGCCCATGCAAAGAGTTTACACAACCCTTATATTGTTTTTGTCATATTTTTCCTCATTCGGACAGGTCGTATTTAATCAATTGCCCCGCGACTTACAGTTATATCCCCGCGATGGAAATAATCAGGCTGAAGTTGTTGTCAGCGGGACAATGAGTGGCACGGCTACAAGTTATACCAAAATTGGGATGCAGGTATCGCGTGAGGGAATACTGACCAAAATAGTTAATCAAACACTTTCTCCAACTAATACAGCATTCAAACTGTCTTCTATTATTAAGGCCGAGCCAGCAGAATATGCATTTCAGGTATTTGCCTATAAAGGGAAAGATTCGATACTCGTTGCTGATCGGAAACGGGTTGTTTGTGGAGATGTTTACATTATTCACGGTCAATCGAATGCACTGGCACTTGCGCAATTAGACACCTATTACTCGTTTAACTTCGACGATAAATACCTTCGTAATGCCGGTTACATTTACGGACAACCAGCCGCTAATATGGCCTGGTTTCCTGCTAAACAACCTTACGCCAGTGTGGGCGGATTAGGCTTAACAATGCAACGACTGATTCTGCAAACATATGGGATTCCAACCTGTGTACTGAATGGGGCCCAGGGAGGAACCGCTATTGCACCGCTATTGGCACGTAATCCGGTCAATCATGCCGATACAAATACGTTTTATGGAAACTTGCTTTATCGGGCACAGTGGGCTGGGGTTGCCAAACAGGCTAAGGCTATTATCTGGCGTCAGGGTGAAGAGGATGCTGGCACTGGTATTCCGGGTTATGCCGGGAAGTTTGCGACGCTCTACAATCAGTTTAGGGAAGATTATGGAGATATGAAGATCTACGTTGGCCAGATTAACATTCTGGATAATACAAACCCCGTTGATAGTGCGGCTGCTTTGCGCGATTTTCAGCGACGTACAAAATACCTGTTCAAGAACGTTGAGACCATTGCCTCGGTTGGAACACCAGGATATCAGGGCGTTCATTACGAAGGTGCTTCTTATCAACGACTTGCCTTTGAGCAATTCCGACAAATTGGTCGTGATATTTATGGTTCAAAAGATACACTTCAGATTAATTCGCCTGATGTAAAAAAGGTATTTTACAATGCTCGAAAAGACTCAATAACGCTGGTTTTCGACGATCAGATGCAAATGGTCTGGAAGAGTGATACTGCTTTTTATAATTTTGCGACGGGAGAAAAAGTATATAGCCGTGAACAGAAGGACTATTTCTACCTGGATGGTCAGGCGGGTTTGCTGACCGGTGGTTCTGCTACTGGAAATCGCGTAAAACTGGCTTTAAAGCAACCTTCATCCGCAAAAACACTACGTTATCTGCCTGCTTATTTCTCCGACAAGTTTTCGGCCTATTATGATGGACCAGTCCTTAAAAATACGCGCGATATGCGTGCTTTCTCATTCGATGGCGTACTAATTGCTGACCCTATTGCAATGGTGACTACGCTGGCGGCTAAACCAATATCAGACAAACAGATTCAATTAAACTGGACGGCATCAGCAACAGCACAGACGCAGATTCTGGAACGATCGGACGGTACAGCAACCAACTATAAACAAATCGCTTCTCTAAATGGCACGGTAGCAACCTACACCGATACGAATCTACCTGATCCCTACGGAACCTATTATTACCGGCTTCGGGCATTTAGCAGTACGTCGGAGTCCGTGTACAGCAATATCGTTACGACAAGGCCATTAATATTAGGGGTAGAACCTATTGAACCGCCTGTACAAATTTACCCGAATCCGCTAAGTGCCGATCGAATACTGAATGTGACAGCCAGTCAGATTACATTTACTGAACTACTGTTACTGGATATGCTGGGACGGACTGTGAAAAGCTGGCACGGAACAGCCAAAAATACGCTTTCACTCGGGTTAACTGATCTGGAAGCCGGACTATATATTGTTAACCTGCAAACCTCCGACGGGCAGACAATTAATCGGAAAATAGTGATCCGTTAAGGAACGGTCACCGCCTTTCCGCTGGAATATGTAGTTTTGTGGCATTATCAATAGCCAACTGTTTATGCGCCTAGTGATTCTTACGCAGGATGATCCTTTTTATCTCGCTCGCAATATTGATTATCTCCTGAAAAAGCTACCGCCTTATGCCGAAGTCGTGGCAACGGTCGTATTCGATGTTTCGCCATTTGGTAAACGCGAAAGCTTCAGCGAGAAGATGAAGAAAACATATAACATCTTTGGCCTGCCTTTTTTTGTGCGTTATGGGTTCAAATATGTACTGTCTAAGTTAGACGCCCGAAACAACGTTCGGAAAACTCTGGCTGATCGGAACATACCGCTGATCCATATTGAAGGCAATATCAACAAGGACGAAAATTTAGAAAAACTGCGGGAATATAAACCCGACTTGTTAGTGTCTATTGCTGGTAACCAGATATTTAAACAAAAGCTGCTGGACGTTGCTACTTATGGTTGTATCAACCTTCATACAGCTCTACTACCTAAATATCGCGGCCTAATGCCTTCTTTTTGGGTGCTGAAAAACGGTGAGACGCATACGGGTGTGTCTGTATTTTTTGTGGATGAAGGCATTGACAGTGGCCCGATTCTGGTTCAGGATAAACTTGCAATTGGCAACATGAGCCAAGCCGAATTGATTGATGTGACTAAGAAAATGGGCATGGATGCCATTCTGAAATCCATCGATAAAATTCATTCGGGGAAGTACACGCTTATCGAGAATGATGCGGCACAAATGACTTATTTCACCTTTCCCACTAAGGAAGACGTAGAGGCTTTCCGTGCAGCCGGGAAACGGTTTTATTAATTAGTTCATAAGTCCGTGAGTTGGTAAGTGGCTGACTTGTTAACTCACGGACTTATGAACTTACCAACTAAATTAATGAATATCCTGACGTTTGACATTGAAGAGTGGTTTCATATTCTGGATAATGCCTCAACCCGAACAGAGTCGGAGTGGAGTCGTTACGAAACCCGGATTCACCAGAATATGGATCTAATTTTCCAGCTTTTAGACGAAACCAACAGTCGAGCCACTTTTTTCTGTCTGGGTTGGGTAGCCGATAAACATCCCGATGTAATCCGGCGAATTGATGCCGCTGGTTACGAAATTGCGACGCATTCGTATGCGCATCAGTTAGCATATGAACAGACGCCTGCTCAGTTTCAGGATGATCTGGAACGGTCGATTAAGCATTTGCAGGATATTACGGGAAAAAAAGTACGGTCATATCGGGCGCCAGGTTTTTCTATTAAGGAATATAATCGTTGGGTGTTTCCGATTCTGGTTGAACAGGGTATCGAAATCGACTGCTCCGTGTTTTCGGCCCGGCGTGCCCATGGGGGCGACGCATCGCTGGGCATGTTTGAGCCTGGTTATCTGAATGTTGGAGGTACGCTCCTGAAAGAATTCCCGATCAATACCACTGCTATACTAGGACAGGACCTGATCTTTTCGGGGGGAGGTTATTTCAGATTATTCCCCTACGGAGTGATCAAAGGATTGATGCGCCGATCGCCCTATGTAATGACGTATTTCCATCCGCGTGATTTTGATGCTGCACAACCCATGATTCCGGGATTGAGTCAGACGCGTAAGTTTAAATCATACTATGGTCTCCGAAATTGCTGGCCTAAATTAAAACAATTGCTTCTCGAATTCCCCTTCGTAGACTTAGCCGAAGCAGATCGACAAGTGGATTGGGCTAAAGTTATACAGCGAACTGTGTAACCTATTGAGAATAACTCCTGAACGGCTACTTTATTAGCGTATCAAGTACGATTAACTTTTACACTTAGTTTAAAATGGTTGCTGATTTTTCAAAAAATAGCCGCAGAACTACATGGTTTATTTTATTTAGTGCCATTCCTATACTGATTTTCTTCTATACTTTTTTTCAATTTGTTAGCAATATTCCTTTTCAAGATGATTATGATGCATTGCTAGATCCTGTTACTAGGTTTACAAAACTGACGCCTTTTTCCTTGCCGGAGTTTATTAAAATCCTTTGGACGCAAGATGACGAACGCCGAATTGTAGTCGACCGATTAGTGGCTATTTTTACCTATTCAATACTCCATAAATTAGATCTACGCCTACAGGCTTTTTTAGGTTTACTATCCTTACTCGGCATTTTCTATCTCTTTTATACAATCATCCGCGACGGCAAACTTCCAATCCGTTTAGTACTCGTCTGTTCACTGTTATTATTTCATATTCAATATTATGAGACAATATTTTGGGCAATGATTCCATTACAACATGTCGTTGTTTATTTTTTCGTTTTACTCTCATCGTTCTATTTATATTCGAAAAAACCATCATCATTAATAACTTCATTAATAGTCGCAATTTTTGCCATTTTAAGTGATGTAAGCGGAACGTTTATTCTGCCAGTCGGCCTACTTCTATTGCTACTACAACATCGCTGGAAACATACTATTATCTGGGCGCTTGTAATAGGGGGTATGGTGTTTCTGTATTACCAAAACTTTGCCGTTCCTTCATTTAGACCCAAACTATCCGATAATCTTCAACGACCAGACCTTATTATTGGGCGTATTTTGGTTGCCAGTGGATTATCGTTCGACCCAAATACTGTGCTGCCTTCGGCAGTGCGTATAGGGTTAGTAATGGCTGTAGGTACTGTTTTGTGGGGAATTGTCATTTATTACGGCTTTATGCTTGTCAAATCAGCATTTACGCGGACTGGAACAACGTTTGCGCGTTGGGAAAGTACATTATGGGGAGGACTGTTCCATTTTAGTATAACCTTGCTTGCTTTGGCTGTAGGAAGAGCTATCGAAGGCATCGATCCATTGTTAATTAGCCGCTATAAGCATATTGGCTTTATCTGGCTAATTCTTATTATACTGTTAGTCGCTGGTAAGCTTAAACCTATAGCTCAGCTTACATTTAGTAAAGCCTTACTTGTTATAAGTTCAGGTATTTTTCTTTTTAGCTATTTCTACTATCTGGCTCCGCTGGATTTTTATTATAAAGATCGTTACACAGATATATACGGATGGAAGACTAGTCGATCAATACCCAGCACGCCTATTTATATAAGTTTGAGATCTGGGATAGATACTGTAACCACTCAAGCGATTGAGGCAGGGGTTTACCAATTGCCCGAGCATTATTTTTTTGAAGGGCCGTATCAGGAAAAAAAGGACGTAATCCAATTAAAAACAGAGCACTTGGGTGGGCATACTTTGTCCTTTGTGAATGATTCGTTTACCCGAAGCTTCGGCAAAAAAAATGGGGCTTTTATTATCCTTAAAAGTAATGCCCAACGACAGATTATTTCGACGCAACAAAATAGAAATTCGCTGAGACTTTTCCTGTCTTCGTTTGGACAGAATTATTATGCTAATGGATTTTCGGGTGTACTTACCAGTAAATTCTTACTAAATGATCAAACTTACAATGTATTTGTTGTAGAGATTGACGGCGATAAAAAAAATCTTTACCCGACTAATACACAGATTGAGACAGGTAAAGATTCGCTTAAAATCGTTTCATTATAAGGGTGCCGAAGTAGAGATGTCAGATCATAACTTCGCCTTATTTCTTACGGACGATTTTCGCATATTCATCCAGAAGTTGTTTTGCTACTATATCAATATGATACTGTTTCTTTACCATCCTGGTGGCATTTTGCGCCACTTGACTGCGAAGTTGATCGTCACCTAGTAGCTTCTCTAAACCAGCTTTGACTGCTTCGGGCGTTAAATTACTGAGCATACCAGCTGCTTCATGTTGCCGGATAGAATCGGCAAAACCAACCCGATCAGATACTAACGTGGGTGTTCCGGCAGCCATCGCTTCAAGAACGGCCATCGAAAAACCTTCTGAATAGGAGGGTAGAGTAAATAAATCAGCGTCAGAGAGGGCCGCTTTCTTATCATCGCCCGTTAGCATACCCACCAAACGAATGGAGTCCTCGAGATTATGCTGCTTGATATATTGCCGGGTCGGATCTTCGTAGCCATCATCGGAGCCCGCTAAAGCCAATATCGTATTGGGGTGCTCTTGCACATAATCCCGAAAGCCTGGTAAGAGTAAGTCTAGCCCTTTTTTTACATTCAGGCGACTCATAAATAGCACTAATTGCTTATCCGCAGGGATGTTGAATTTATGCCGAAATGTGCCTTTGGGAGGAAGTTGAGCGAAATCGCTGGTCTTTACGCCATTCGGAATAACAACTACGTTGGGGTGCGGATGGCCGAGATAGCGCAATATATCTTCCTGCTCATCGGAATTATTAATCTGTACTAAATCGGCACGTTGTAAATACGCTTTTTGGGCGAGCGTATTCATCAACTCTTTTTTCCAGTTGTGGTGGGCATACACCCAACGATCCAGCACACCATGAATGGTAATGACTTTAGCTACCTTCCGATCGAGCATGAATGGAGCCAACGTTCCGAAATGCCAAAGCCCGTGGCAGTGGATGACATCGTATTCATGAACGTGCTTTTGAAGATATTGATACAGTTCAACTGAAAACTCCCGGAAAAAACGGCTGATAAGCGGGGTTCGCTGGCACAGAATGAGCCGGGCTCCTTCAGGGACTGGATACGGCTTTTCGCCCGGAGTGAATGGACTTAGTATGTCTACCTGATGGCCATACCGGAGAACAACCTGCGTATGGTCGAAAATAATTTTAGGCGGGCCACCCGCTTGCCAGGTGTAAGCACAGATATTTAAAATTCGCATAGATGCCGCGAAATAACCGATTAGTTTGTGATTTTTATAAAGCCATCGAGCATTTCCTGCGCTACTATTTCGGGCGCATAAGGGGCAATGAACTGTTTGGCTGCTTCCCCCATCTGCTTCGCATCGATAGCGCCATCCATAAACTGAATTAACCGATGAGTTAGTTGAGCAGGGTGGTCAGGATCGAAAACAAAACCATTCTGGCCGTTATGCACCAGATCAACTGCGCAACCACATCGATCGGACACAATAACGGGCAGGCCACAGGCCATAGCCTCATTGACCACTAACCCCCATGGTTCTGACCGACTCGGTAACACAAGTACATTACTAAGCGCCAGCACTTCCGGCACGCGGAACCAGGGGCGACCTGATAATAAATGAACCTGCTCGGCTACTCCTAATGTACGAATCTGCTGGGTGAGATTGGCCTGCTCAGCGCCGTCGCCTAGCAGAAGTACCCCCCAATCGGCTCCATTTTTCGACTGTTTACTAGCTTCGGTAAAGGAAGCCAGTAACTGAGGGAGGTTTTTTACTTCGATAAGCCGACCGACAAAAACAAAGTTGTTCGGACGTAGGCCCAGTGCTTGTTGTTGCTGATTTCGAAAGGGTACCGTTTGTTCGTAGACCGACCGAAGCGCGTTATTATCAACTGCGTTTTTGCGGAGTAGAATTTTCGTGGGTGAAACGCCAAGTTGGATCACATAGTCAGCGGCTTGGCTGCCAAAGCAAAAGAAGCCATCGCATTGACTAAACACCCATCGTTTGATACGTTCTTTCAAACCACCTCGCTGCTGGTCGACGGCTGTACTTTCGTTCTGCATAATAACCCGAATCCCGTTGACTTTGGCCCAAAGTAATAGTAGGAGCTGGGCTGGATCATAATAGCCGGTCAGGTTAATAACATCAGGTTTATAGGCCCTGGCTCGCTGGAGCAATAGCCGGGCCCGTTCGCGAAAGCTAATTTCTTCCAGATTCCGGTCGAAGAGGAGTTCGTAGTTGTAGGTGTACGTTGGTGGAGCCCCGTCTGTAGTTGTTTCCAAACCAGCACGAGAGCGTTCGTTGCGGGCAATTTGCAATACCTGTACGGATAGATCGTTCCGTTGATCAACTAGGTTCTGGAGTGCCTGAAATACGCTGGCTTTATAATGTGCCCAGAGCAGGTTATGGACAATAAGGATGCGCATCAGGCCGGCTCTGGGTTTGATACAACAACATATTGCTCATGGGCATCAACAGGCGCATGGACATTGTCGTTTAAATGAGCAGGGAATAAGTGGTCGACGCCCATAAACCGGATCATTAAGGCTAAAGGAAACCAGAACGAAATCTCATACGGACGCCCGTTTGTGAGCGACTGAATCAAAATTAGTAAGTAAAAGTAGGCCAGAAATACGCTCAATGGGTTCGGATTTCGACGCATAATACCGAATGCATAGTAGCCTGACATACCAATAATACCGCCAAATAAGGCTAATCCTATAATACCCTGATCGGCCAGCGCTTCCATTATAGGTACATCCAGATACAGAAACTTATAGCCATAGCCCAGAATGAGCATGTGCAAGTGCCCCAGCAATACGTTTCGTAGGAAAGCTGCACTTACAGAACGGTTAGCTGTAGAGTCATCCAGAGCGGCTTTATAATCAGCTCCCTGCGCTTTTAGCCCTAGCAACGCATATAATGTTTCTAGATTTCGCTCCGCAAATGAGGTTACGTAATCGTAGAGAACTAAATAAACGGTCAAGTATCGTTGAAAGAAATACATAACGCCAAAAAAGCCCATCACCATTATAGCGATTGGAATAGGCTTAACCAGGCTTCGGGCAGCTGAGCGAATCTGAGCTGGACGGACGTTGAAATACAAAAACAATCCTATAGCCAAAAAAAGCGCTACAATGGCTGAGCGGGTTTGAGTGAGTACCAGAACGGCTATGTTAAGAACACCGGCGAAAAACGACAGGAGTCGAAATATAACGTGGGTTTTGGGGCGCATGAGCCAGATGGCGCAGGCAATGAGGCCCATAAAGGCATTACGCGAAAAAGCGTGCGGATTTCCTGATCCGGGATCGGCACCGTTGTTGAGTGTAATGGTGGCTCGTTGGCCAATAGCCCAGGTTGGATCAGTTATCAGGGCATAGACTAGCCCCAAATTGGACACTAAGGTAAAGAGAACCACCACCGGGATAAACACCGGAATAATATCATTGGGTATGTTGATAAGCAGGAACAGGAAGATCAGCATATATGCGTAATAGATCATATCCTTGCCAGAGTCCAGATATCCTGGTACACCATTGTACACATACATGTACAAGATACTCATCAACAGAAACGCCAGGGCCATCCAGAACATAGTCACATTAGGGCGATAAAGTCGCCGTAATACGGTAAAGGGAACCATCAGCACCAAGCCAGCCGCCAGTGCTGCTGCTGTAAAGGCGGTGCTACCCGGTGCAAGGCGCATAGTTTCCCGAAAAAAGAAGATCAGCGGATAGCCATCTACCAGAATGCAGATACCGACAACCATCCGCATATAATCGAGGGCTTTTACTAGGCGAATAAAGTTGCTCATAAACGAATTAAGGTTTTTGGTTGGAGTTTTTGGTTTGTAGTCAGATGCTGGAAAATTCTAGTACTACGAGCAACGACAAACCTAAAACCAATACTACTGCCTGGATCGATTCAGGTTAAGCCGATGACGAACATATCCCCATTCGCCTTTCAAGACAAAGGTGAGTAGTTTACGTACGCGACAATAACGTTGCCAGAATGACGCGCCCAAAGATGAGGTAAGCATAGGAAGGTACTTTTCCTTCACAAGCTTGTGTTCCTGAAGCCCCACCGTTGCAGCAATCGTCGATGATTTGGCGTCGGGTTGTACCCGAAAACCTCCCCAGAAACCCTTTACATGTTGGAATTGCATGGCGGGCTGCACACCTAACCGGGCCACAATTTCGTAATCAATCACGAATCGTAGGCTTTCATCGAGCAAACCAAACTGTTCCAGCCGGTTACGACGAATAAAAAGCGACTGGTTGAACACCTGCATGCCTTCGTAGAGCTGACATTCGACACAAAACTTTGGAGCCCGCATCTCTTCCAGAATAACGTCAGCTTCGTCGATGATGTACATATCCCCAAAAAAAACATCGGTAGAGGGGGCTTTTCGCCAGGCATCTGCTATATGGCTGAACGCATCTGGCGCAAACACATCATCCGAATTCTGAAAAGCGACATAATCGCCCGTAGCCCGCCGAAAGCCTTTATTGATGGCATCCGTCTGGCCGCCATCTTTTTCGCTTACCCATCCCGCCAGATACGGTTCATATTTTTTGATAATCTCAAGACTCCCATCCGTAGAACCGCCATCCATAATGAAATACTCAAGATTGGGATAGTTTTGGTTCAGTACGCTTACAATCGTCCGTTCGAGATACTGGGCCTGATTAAACGAAGGAGTAACAACTGTCAGTTTGGGATAGGCCTTCGGATCTGCGACGGAACTTGCCTGTGGGCTGTACGGTCGTGTTACAAAGGAATGGAGCGATTTTTTCGTAGAATTCATACTGTCGTTAGCGCAGAGATTGGTAAACCTCCAGCGTTTGCTGAGCAGTTTTGTCACATGAAAAATCACGGAGCCGTTCGGAGCCTTTCCGACGGAGATCGGCAAATAGTGCGTCGTCGGTTACGATACGCTCAATGGCGTCTGCCATCGACTCGTCGTCTTCGGGATCGAAATAGATGGCAGCATCGGCACCTACTTCAGGTAGTGAACTTCGATCACTCAACACCACCGGACATCCAGCACTGTAAGCTTCCAGAACAGGGATGCCAAAGCCTTCATTCAGAGATGGAAAAACGAAAGCGCGTGCGTGCTGGTAAAGCTTCACGAGGCCTTCGTCTGTAAGGGGGCGAAAGTGGACACGCTCACTAAGTTGAGCTGCATGAAATAACGCTTGCTCGTCCTGAGTGAATGAACCACCGCCGGCACAAATGATATGTAGGTCGGGGTACCGGTGTAATACGGGCTGAATAGCTCGGAAAAAACCGTTGAAATTCTTATATAAACCGCGTTTACCAACGTAGAGTAGATAAGGTGCCGACAGAGGAGATGCTTCCTGCTCTGATGGGGCTACATATTCATTCATGGTAGTGCCCAGAAGAACAACTTTTACTTTATCTGGATCAACCGGAAAATACTTTAAGAGATCCTGTTTAGAAAATTCTGAGATACAGATAACGCAATCGGCACGGCGCAGGAGTTGCTTTTTCGTCTCGTAGATACCCTCACCTAATTCTGGATACTGCTGCCCATATCGTTCGCTGGTGGCGTCGAAAAAGGTGAGAACAAAGGGCTTGGTGCCAATGGAGTCCAGAAAATAGCGGTGGTAGTAGGTTGGGTGAAAAATATCAAATTTCCCTGATCGAACACGTTGCAAACTATACAAACGATTCAAGACTGAGGCAATGCGATGGGCATTTCGCATATGGGCAAATCCCGGATAGCGTATATGGTTACTAAACGATGCCTGATTCAGGTATTCATTATTCGATAGCCGTAACGATAACTCAAACTCAATGTCGGACCGTTTGGCAAATGAACGCATCAGTTCAAAAAAATAACGGGAAACACCTCCATAAGGCAGGCCCGTGAACGATTGATGGTCGAAGAGTACTTTCATGAAAGGGAAACCTACAACCCAGTTCGGTTTGTATTTTTCTGAGATAATTTACCGGCAAAAATAGGGCTATTTGCCGATAAATCCTTACTGACTATTGATTATTCGGTTGTTGAACCTTACTTGATAACTGGAATGTACACACGGTCGAGGAAGCGAGTTACGGTTTGCATCGACTGGATTGTCGCATAGCGCCAGCCCCGTACAATTACTGGTTCGGGCTGCTGCCCATAGGTGGGACTAATCGTCTCAAAGGACAATGGCTGGTAACGGACAATAGATTGACGATAAGCGGTTAACAAAGTTGCAATTTCGGGTCGATCTGAAATACGCACACGGGTCTGATGCGAAAAAAAACCTTCGTCTAGGTTCTGTATACCCTTGAAATTGACAAACAGCAATGGCTCATTCTGCCCTATCGGGCCGCTTACTAGCCAGCCGGTGTCCTGAGATCGGATGGTTCGTTCATGCAAATTCCAGAGTGCTACATGCCATCCCGAATTTTTTACAATAACGACACCCCGGAACATGACTGGTACATGCATCAGCCAGAGTTGGTCGAGGCAAAGGCCCTCGCAGAAGTTGATAAAAGCTCGCTCCCGCACCCGATTATCCCACCAGGTAAGCAACTGGGTTGTTTCTGTTGACCGTCGAAAGGCTAAAAAATCGGAACTATACAGACCAATATTCTGAAAGAACTTTTCATCTGGCCATGCCTTATCTGTTGATCCATTCGTTGGACTACGGGTAATAAAGGGCGTTAGCAGAATAGTAGCAGTCTCTAGTAAATCCCAAATTGGAGTAAGGGGACCTAAAAAGTAACTATTGGGATCGGCATATATGAGTTTGTCTGTAGCTGGATATCGACGGAATGCTTCGGCAATGAATAATGGCTTGCAGGCAGCCGCAAACTCGGTCGGTGTATACATCGCCGAGAGGGCAATTACTTGGTCGGCAGGTAATAACTCCCCGATTGGCAGTAGCGGATAAGGCGAGACAAAGCCAGCTGGTAGCTGATTAGGATCATCGACTAAGCCAATCAATATCGGTTCAGATTTACCGGCAGTCGCGAATTGGCTGAGGTTATCACCCAGGGCAAATGCCTGAGGTAGTTGACGGATTGTACAGATCGTTAGTAGCACAGTGGACGCAAAACTACATTATTCGAGTATATCACCCAAAACGGCTAATAAAGGAGCATACCAATTGGCAGCCGCATCGGCATACTTTCGATAATTACCCCGCCATAGATTAGAGAGTACAGGTGCAATTCGTTTCAGTCGATTGTGGGGTAAATTGCTACGCATCGTAAAATGCGCGAGTCGCTGCTCGAGTTGAGATAAGCCTGGTGAATTGGCGGGGACTCGTTTGCTCAATAACTGACTGATTGTTTTTAGCTGAACCTGCTTTTTGAGGAGAGGAGCCAGCTTCCTGGCCCGATGCCTTGTCAACCGATCGCGTAGTCTTATGCGATCTCCCACTGCTTGTTCTCGCACTCCAATCTGCTGCTGCACATGGGTACGATAAAGTTGAAGGGGTTGATCAATAAAACGAATAGCATTTTGCGAAGCAGCTGCTAAGGCAATCCAGCCATCATAGATATAACCTGGTATCTTTTCAGGAATGGGTAATACGATGGGCAGAAATGTTCGACGGAGTACCGTTGCGCAACCCATCATACGATTCCCATCGAGTAGTACGTCCATGGTTTCACCTTCCTGCCAGCGATGCTGCGTTTCTTTATCGAACTGAACCGCTTCCCAGAATCGCTTTTTACGACCTTCCAGATTTTCATCAGTTACCCAGGCATCACAAAAAACAACCTGAATGTCAGGGTTTTGAATCATATACCGGGTCATAGTACTGATTTTCTCCTTCAGCCAGAAGTCATCCTGATCGCAGATGAAAATCAAATCGCCAGTACACGCTGCCAGGGCTCGTTCAAAGTTTTTGTTGTAGCCTAAACGCGTTTGGTTTTCCAGAATGCGCACGGGGAAAGGAGCTTCTGCTGCTAACTTCTCAAGCAAGATACTAGTGCCATCTGTTGAACGATCATCAGAAATAACGACTTCGTTGGGTAACTGTTGCTGCCCAAGTAAACTGTTCCATTGCGTAGCTAAATAGGCTATACCATTATATGTACAAAGGGCAATTGAAACAGTCGGTTGCATAGATGTAGTCATACGGACAGTCATATTTGGTAACCGTATTGGGCGAAAATAGGACGCCAGTATTCTGTTCCATGGATATTCCAGGCATGACAACCGAATGGTAACTGACCTTTATTATAATGCTCGACAGCCCATTTGGGGTAAAATTCAATCGCAAAATGTAAGGCTTTTCGATACTTGGGGATACGTAGTCTTGGCCAGTACCGATTTACTTCAATCCCCCAAAAAACATCTTCGTGGTAATGATACAGTGTAATGGCTTCGTATTCAGCAATTTTTTTCTTAAACGGTTCCAGGCAACGCAGCATGGCTTGTATACGCCGGAGTGAAAAACCACCACACCCAACTCCATTCAGATTGATAATCTCGCGGGGAGTAATACCATCCTCCTTTTTTAGATTAAGCCAGGTAGCTACCTTTTGTTTAATACTAAACCAGAGACGATCTCCTGTTCCGGTAAAATCGCGATCGCGCAACCAGGGCGCACCGATGTAGTCGTAGTTTTGCTGACACCAGTACGCCAGATCGTCCTGAAAAACAAAGGCATCTAATTGGTAAATCAACATGTATTCCTTGTCGGCAAAAGTCTGGTAAAATTCGGCCGACAGCGTAAGTCGATTGTAGCCTTGTATATCAGTAAAGTAGCTGTCGTCGAATGTTCGAGCCTGTAACGTTGGCTCCAGCTCACGGTAAGCAGAGATGTCGAGTGAATGCGGGGTCGCTAACCAGATTGGGTAATTCCCTAATACGCGTAAACATTGAGTAAGCGAAATGCGCTCATACTCTGTAAGCTGCGCTTTATATACTGGTAAAACTATGTTTACACTAACAGAATTAGATAACTTCATACAAGTTTGGGTTGACCTAATCGCTCCTGAACGGCCTTCTGAACCCAGGTATAGGGCAGCTCGGCACATGGGTGACCATAATCGTTCAGAATAGTTATGTCTTCACCTCGTTTGAAACGACCAGAATAAGGCAGGTAATCGACAAAGTCGAACAATTTGCCCAGTAAAATAATCCCCTCTGTATCCATCGCATTCGCCATATGAGCAGGCCCACTGTCGATACCAATAAACAGACGGGCCTGTCGGATAACTTCAGCCGTTTCCAGTAAACTCAGCTGGCCACATAAACTACGGAACTTTGGATGCTCTTCGGTTACAGTCGGGGTTAATCCGACTTCAATAATTGGATAGGGGTAAGTAGCTAATAACCAGTTCACAAGTTTAGTCCAATTAGCGGCAGGCCAGTCGCGCATGACGTGGCTCGATTGGCAGTGGATGACAATCGGACTAGCAGGAATAGCCATGGTCACTATTTTTTGCCGAACAATTTCTGGAATATGCATCTTTGGGTCTGCTGTAAGGGCAGGCAATCCAGCAGCCTGGGAAAACATATACAGCAAGTCGCCCCGATCATAATAATTATCAAATGTCAGGTTGATGCTATCGGCAGTGGGGTTGACAGGATCTTCGAGGCAATATTTACACTTCCGGTGCGAGATATGCATGTTGTATACCTTATCGAAAATGCCAGATCGAAGTAGTCGTACCCGTTCGCCGGGGCACTTCTCAATCAGATAGCCATCCAGATCAGGATGAAATTCTACCAACTCAATGTAAGGCTTGCGGACCATCCAGATAATATAATCATTGGGGTGAAGCCGGCGAACTTCGCGAACAACTGGCTCACAGGCAATAATGTCGCCCATTTGCTCCGAAAGAATAATGACTACCAACTGCCGACTTCCAATTTTCTGTTTGAGCCGACGTAACTGCACATATTTAACGGCAGATGACCAAAACTTCCCTACAATGTGGGTGTATTTATGAAAGCGATATATCCAGAGCGCCCGTAAGCGCGACCAATCAGTCATACTGAACGAGATTCTAACAGCGCAATAACTCGGTTGAACGGTGTTTTAAGCAATTTACGAACTCGAAGATAGCGAAGAATTACGGGTGGCTTAATATAAACGCATGGATATTGCCGATATTGGTCATTATGATTAGCCAACAGCCGCTCGCGGTACAGATCGAACAAGGGTTTTGCATCAGGCCGTTGTTTTTTCTGCTGGGCCGAATCGATAAAGGTATACCTCGTTTGATATTTAGAAATTTCATCTGGCCGCTCGGGATTATAGCCGCTGTAATGAAAAAACTGTAGCGGTTCCGGCAATGTATTATCTACCGGTTTATGAGTGCCTTCATGTGATTTACTTACCAGCCATTGACCGTTTTCATTCTGGGTGAAATAGCGTTCATGCAGATTCCAATAAGCTACATTGTAGCCTAAGTGCATATCAATCAGAACGTTGTCGTAATAAACTGGTGCGAAATTTACCCAATGCTGATCAACAAAAAGTCCTTCGCATAAATCAATTCGACATTCGTAAACCAGTCGATTTTTCCACCAATCAACAAAACTACGGGCAGTGGCATCGTTGCGTAAACCAATAAAGCCTAGATTGAAAATCCCCGTGTTCAGATGGTGTTGCTCATTAGGGCGCTCCCAATCGGGTGTGGGTGAACAGGTATGAGGAGTCAGAACCAGGCTATAGGATTTTAGTGCTTCGTTGAGTTGGTTTAATGGCTGAAAGACAATAATGTCGGGGTCAAAATAGATAACCTCAGTAGCGTTTGGATATGAATTGTAGAAATAGTCGATAAAAAACGGCTTGACTGCCGTATTGAGTTCGGTAATATCGTAGCGGTCACACATGGCCGCAAAGTCAGGAATTCCAATCTTATCCACTTCGAGCATTGAATAAGTTGGGACCAATTCTGCCGGTAAATTGGCTTCACTCAGTTTATCGACCAAACCAATCACATACCTATAATCAGGATTGGTCTGTCGAAGCGAGTCCCCTAAGGTTCGAGCCTGAGCCAGATAATTTATGGAACAGATTGTAAATGCAAGCGTCATAGATCAAATTACGAATTACGCAGTACGTACAGTTAGCATATTCGTAAATCAGGTAAGTTGATTGAACAAAGTTACGAGAGTTTCGACGCTTTGCTGAGCCGGATGGCGTTTCAGGATTTTTTCACTAAGCCGACTTCCTAGTTTATGCCGAAGATCAGGTTGTTGAAGTAAGGCAAGAATTCGGCTACTCATAGCATCCAAATCGAGATAGGGAACGACAAAACCACCATCTGTTTCAACTAGTTCAGGTGAGCCGCCAGCTCCCTCGAAACAAACAACAGGTATGCCGCACAATCCCGCTTCAAATACGACTAAAGGATAAGGATCTTCGCGCGAGCAGAGAACAAACACGTCGAACCGGCTCATATAGCGCAGGACATCGGGCGTGGGCGGAATCAAATGAACCTGATTGGCTAAACCAGCTTTTCGAATGTCCAAAAGCAAATCGTCACGTAACGAACCTGGCGGCATGCCCACCCAGACAAAATGAATGGGTGAAGTCAATGCATGTTCTGTCTGATCAGTACGCCTGATTTCTGCCTCCGCCCGACCAATCACCTGACGGGCCAGTGTAATGAATAAATCATTGCCTTTTCGCCATTCGGCATTTCCGCAGCCCCCAACAACCAGCGCATTATCAGGTAAGTCCAGCGTTGAATAGATACTTGGTTGATCACGTGCCTGTTGCACATTACGGACAAGCGTGGGTGTATCTATAAGTGTATACAGGCTTATGCGGTCTGGATCGAACCCATGTTCAAGCTCATAATAACGTGCCGTAGCTTTCGAAACAGCTAACAAATGAGTTGTTCGGTTTAGAAGATAGGCCAGGTCATCAGGTTGGGAGTAAATCCTGACCGACATTGCCAGCTCATGCACAAAGGTGACAACCGGAATTTTATCAGGGAGAGCTAATTGCCTAAACCAACGACTGGCTGCAATCGTGTTAACCAGCACTAAATCAACAGAGCCCAGGTTCAATTGTTTCCGCATTTCGCGTTGTCGAGCCTGAGTCTGTCGATCATGAAACTGCTGCCAAAGCCCTAGTTTTCCCAGTACTTTATCTGCTAGTGCTCCCACGACGTAGCGTTCGGGTGCAGGCCAGATTGTAACGGGACAAATAGCTTCATAATCCGCCAAGAGTGGGCCTCCTTCGCCAAGCAATAAATGCATTTGCATGCCTTTGGCTTTGAGCAAACGCATGATACTGAGCAAGACAAGTGGCGCCCCGGCGCGATTGGCATCGTGGCCAATTAACAAAATGGTCATTCGTAGTCATTCTTTGTCATGCTTAGTCATTCAACCGTTTGTGGTGACAAAGAACAACCGCCAGAACGGCCTCGCAATGACAATTAATGACGATGAATGACTGAAAATGACAAATTTAATAGGCTTCGTAGCTTGGTTTAGGGAGTTTTTTTGCCGGATTACCCAGATACATACCCCACTCTTCAGTGTCTTTATAAATGGCTGCTGCCATGGCTAAAAGGGTGCCGGTGGCAACGTGGAGATAATCGCGGATGGTGCTGTTGACACCAAAAAAACAGTAGGGTTCAATTACACAATGGCCTGACATAACCACGTGCGATGTAAAGAAAACGTGGTCTTTAATCTGCCCATGATGACCAATGTGATTGCCACTCCAAAGAACAACGTTATTGCCAATAGTGGTAAAAGGCTGAATAGTGTTGTCTTCCAAAATGAAACAGTTTTCGCCAATCTGGTTGCCAAATAGAGTTGCTTTTGAGCTGATGTATGAAATGAATTCATACCCTTTGGCTTTAGCTTCGAGGTAAATTCGTTCGCGATTCCGGTTCATGTTACGACCCGTCATTGGTGCGAAAAACTTGTACTCCTTTGGTGAAAACAGCGTTTCGACGTCCTCAAACGCAACGAGTGGCAATCCCTGAAACTCATTGCCATTCAGGTATTCGCGGCTGACGGTGAAGGCCACAACCTCATGTTCCGAATCGTGCTTAAGGTAGAAATGGGCCAGTTCAGCCGTATCCATTACCCCGAAAATGATAACTTTTGCCATGTTTCTTTGAATGATGAATGATGAAAGATGAATAATAAATGATTTACAGATCCATTCATCAATTATTATTCATATTTCATCATTCAGCGTTTACACCAATTCATATTCTGTCAACATCGTCCTGACAGTGGCGATGTCATTAAACATCAATACATCTATAATTGATAACCAGGGCACGAACTCATTCCGGTTAAACTGAGCGTATTCAATCTTAGTCGATTTAATAAAATTCAATTCGATGCCTGCCTGCGCAAATGTGGGTTTGTCGTAAAGTTCAGTACCACCGATTGGATTGATATAGCGCTGAGCGTTTTCCTGCCGACAAATGTCCAGAATTCGTTCCTGTGCTTTCAAATCCCCATTGGTATAAATCGTAGACGATTGCACTAGCCGGGTTGTCAGACCCAGATATTGGTTCAGTTCAACGAGACTAAAATGCACCAGATCGGCGATTGAATCAGTCGTAAAATTGATGATTTTTTCGGTTAGCGGCATAACCGTTTGATAATAGGGAGCTTTCCGGTATCCCTGCTCAATTGTTTTCAGCAACTTGCTGCGCCACTTTGGTTCGTCGGCCAGGTGAACCTCGTTAATTCGCTTGTTCTGACTTGCATCTTTCAGGGGAACAGTAAAAAGATATTCCTGCCCATTGATAAGCAATCGATTACGATTAACCCAGCCTCGGTTAATAAAAGCCACATCGTCGTACAGCACAAATGTATCAACAGCGTTCATCAGCTGCATGTAGCCAATGTAAGGCAGAAAATAAGGCTGCATGATAGCAAGCGTCATAGGCTCCGTGCTCCTTTTTTTAGTTTTCGTAAATAATAATCTTCTCCCGGTACTATGACAGAAGCCCGCATGGTGGTATCAGTGCCTAAGCGTAAATCTCCCGGTTGGGGCTTAATAACACTTTTATCGAAAAAGAGATAATCGGCCTCTTTCGGAATCGGTTTCAGTCCCTGCTCAAACGGGTTGATTGCAATGAGTCGACGGGATAAATGAGGGCCATAAAGTGGATATTCATAATCGTCGTTAATCGTGGCTAAGGCAACGGTAGCATTTTCGGGAACAAGCTCGTCGAAGCGCTTGTAAGGAACATAGGTATCAGGTCGTCCAAGGGTCATTTGCCGAACTCGATCGGATTGAAATGCCGATGAGAAGGCTTTTCCATCGGGAGCCGTCCAGGCAAATGGTAAAGATCGGGTATTGAGAAATATGGTCAATATAGCTGATAGACAACCCAGTACAGTTATCAACCCAACATAGCTTTTCCAGATAATTCGAGCTGGTCTGGATTCGCTGGGCGTATCGACAGTTGTTCGTGGATGCAGAAATAAAAGTGCTAAAAATGTGATGCCAAATAAGCCAGTTTCGATGAAATAACGGCCTTTGAATGGATCATAGGGTGCCGAGTAGGAGAGGGTTGCAAAATGAAGTAGCAAGGCTATGCCCAGGAAAAGATGAGGTGTTGACCGAACATAGCCAATCAGTACGAGAAGGAGCAACGGAAATACGAGAGCAAAACCAAAGATACCCCAGTATGGATTGGCATTGTAAAAGACAAACTTTCGATCGAAAGCGAAAGGCTGGATCGAGAAATCCGTTTCTTCATCTAGCCGCAGATGCAGCTTATCTTCTACTACCACAAGCGGTTGGCGCATGGCATGATTTACTTCGGCCCCGAGAGCAAGATTCCGAATGCCATCCAGATTAACATGATCGTAACCATAGCGAATCACGTTTCGGCTACCCTGTTCCAGTAGATTGGATAACGAACCTGCCCGCTCAACCGACTGGTGTTTGAGGGCCGTTGGTGGACCAATGGGATGACCAAACACTTCCATATTCTTGAGGTAGCCTGTCGGAAGTGTCCATATACAAACCCCTACTATAATTGCAGCTGCCAGCCGCCAGGTTCGTTCAAACGTAATAACCCAGGACGGGGACAAGAAAACGGTGTAAATCATGATAACAAACACCGAGGGCAATAGTAATGCAAACGTAATCTTATGCCCAAATGCTATTCCGAACGCCATACCGGCTAAATACAGGTAACGACTATCTGGTTTTGGCGGAGTACCAATGGAGCGCGGACCAACGCCGTTTCGATAACTGAAGAGCATATATAACAGCACACTCAGGTAAGCCGTCAGGACAATATCCGTTTCGGTCGTGATCGACTGCATCAAAAAATCAGGTAGCAATGCATAGGCTAAAGCACAAAAGAAACTAGCTGACAGTCGATTCTGCCCAATTCGTTGCACGATCCCAAACACCGCCACGATAGCCGTCCAGTAACTCAGATGATGAATAAACTTGAAGCCATTCTCGAAATGCCCCGTTATCAGAAACGAATAAATCTGAAGTGTACAGACGCTTTTCGGATACGTGTCGATGTTCCAGTTGGTGCCACCAAAATGGCGCATGGTGCCTCGTTGCACATATTGCATAACCCGATTCAGGTGACCGGTCATACTATCCCATTCATTCGGTACGGTAAATAGTACCAGTAGGAAATTCGTAACGGCAATAATAGCCAGTGTTCCGAAGAGAAGCGAAAACAAAAATCGAGAGTAGCCTGATAAACCACTAAACCATTCCCGACCAGTTTGCCATCGTTCCTGGATAAGTAGTATTACCGAAAAACGCTCCTGTTTGACCAGACGACTTAAAACGCCACCGATTATTGTAGCTGTAATAAATACTGAACCTGCCCATACCAGCGTATTTGCCGTTAGGTAAAATGCTGATAAGATAAAGCCTGTCAGAATAACACTTCCTGCTCCCAGAAGAAACGTTGTCAGCCACCACTCGGTTAGTGATCGATGGCTGATGCGCGTCGAGAGCTGACCGACATAAAAAATAAACAGGAAGAGGGAAAGAAGATAAAATAGGGTCATAACGAACAATGTACCGTACAGGTAGCTCAAACACAAACGACCGTCTGGTAAACTCAATCGCTAATTAATTACTTGACTAATAGGCTAGACATCTTCACTGATAGCCACTACAGCTTCATTGACAAGAGTGGCAATCCGGTCGATATCTTCTTCAGCCAAATCAGGATACATGGGCAAACATAGTACTCGGAGCGCTACATCTTCTGATATTGGGCATGGTTGCGCTATTTCTGACTTAAGGGCGAATGGAAGCGTATTCAACGAAGGGTAAAAATACCGGCGAGGTACAATATTCTGGGCTACCAACGTCTCCATCACGCGTAGAAGCGTTTCCTCCGAATCGAATACAACCGGGTAATACGCATAGTTATACGCTACGCCGGGAGTAAGACTCGGACGGGTAATCCGGGTAAAGTCGAGTCGATTATCATAGTAACCGAACCGTAGTTTCCGAGCGGCAATGAGGTCAGGAACTTTCGGCAACACGCACAAACCCATAGCTGCATGGAACTCCGAGTTTTTAGCATTGATCCCTAAGCCGAAATAGGTGTCGTTTTTATGCCCAAACGAGCGATAATGATGTAATTTCTCGGCCAGTGCATCATCATTTGTTACAATACATCCCCCTTCGACTGTATGAAATACTTTCGTGGCGTGGAAGCTGCAGGTGCTGACGTCACCATAGCTGAGAATCGAATTTCCTTTGTAAGTAGCCCCAAATGTATGCGCTGCGTCGTAAATAACTTTCAGATTATATTTCTCCGCTATTGCCTGAATCTGCTCGATCTGGCAGGCATTGCCATATACGTGCGTGGCCATAATAGCCTGCGTATTTTCGGTAATCAGCGATTCGATTTTGGCCGGGTCGATATTGAAATCGTCTGGACGGATGTCCGCAAAAATGGGTGTACAACCTTCCCAGAGTAGCGCATTTGTGGTCGCTACATACGAAAAAGGGGTTGTGATCACCTCTTTTTTTATATCAAGCGCCTTCAGTGCCATTTGAAGAACGATGGTACCATTGGTGCAGAATTTCAAGTGTTTTACCCCAAGGTATTCTTTTAATTGAGCTTCTAATTCGCGCAGCAGCGGGCCGTCGTTAGTTAGATGAACACGTTCCCAGACACCCCTTAAAAGGGTGACATAGTCTTCAAGGTCTGGTAGATATGATTTTGTTACGTTAATCATTAGTAAGGAATCAGTGAATAGCCATCAGTCGATAGTCAACAGTTATCAGTTAGTAAGTGCCAAATAGTCATACAGTTAGCTGATGATTAACTACTGGCAAAGTATGACTATCGACTGATAACTGAACCTGTTTACTAGTCACTGACAACGGGTTCCAGCATTTTGATTTGAAAAGGGAACTGCGGCCGAACGTAGCCTGGCCATTTTCCGTACCAGGCGATTCCTTCGCGATAATCCTCAACATCAAAGGTAATGCCTTCTTCCATAACATAGAGTGGTGTAACCGTATCCTTAACGATCATTATCGAAATGGTATAGGAACCATCGTTCAGGAAATAGCCCGGAATGGTACATTCGGCCGCAATCAGGCCTTTGCCATAGGGTTGCGATTGAGTACCAATGTTAAAAATGCACTCGCCTGTAAGTGAATTAAGGTGTAAGCTTAAATTCAGGTTGGCATGGTCCATTTGATTCCAGAATTCAAACTGAAACTTCATCGAAGTCCGGACGTCGATGTGGGTCAGGTTATCCTGATAGTCTGGAATCAATTCAATCCGGCGAACACGCACCAGATCATTTCCTGGCGCTTCTTCAGGTGTATCCCATTGACGGAGCAGGCGCGTTTTAGAAACCTTACTCAGGTAAGAAGCAATAACCTGATTCGTCTCACCTTGCTCAATCAAACGCCCTTTTTCAAAATAAAATGTCTTGTTGCAGAGCGCTTGTACGGCAGTTAGGTTATGACTAACAAAGATGACAGTTCGGCCGCTAGCGGAGTTATCCCGCATTTTACCGAGGCTTTTTTTCTGAAACTCTGCATCACCCACGGCCAGCACTTCATCCACAATCATAATTTCAGGATCAAGGTGGGCAGATATAGCAAACCCCAGCCGAACATACATACCAGATGAATAACGTTTGACGGGTGTGTCCAGAAATTTTTCAACCCCGGCGAAGGCAACAATTTCGTCGAACTGCTTCCTGATTTCGCTGCGGCTCATGCCCAGCAATGAACCATTCAGAAAGATGTTTTCCCGGCCCGTTAGTTCTGGGTGAAAACCCGTTCCTACTTCCAGCAAACTGGCTACCCGCCCCCGAATACGCACTGTGCCAGTGGTCGGTTGGATAATTTTGCTCAGAATTTTGAGCATCGTCGATTTTCCGGCGCCATTATGCCCAACGAGCCCGACTCGATCACCCTGTTCAATCGAAAAATTTACGTCACGTAATGCCCAAAACTCCTCGTGGGTGACGGAATTCTTTGCCTTTTTGCCAAACATCGACCGGAAATTTTCCGTCAGGACATCGCGTAACGTATTGGCACCCTTGCCCTTTTGATGGTCAATGATGTATTGCTTACTTATATTTTCGACAGTGATAACAGACATGGTTCAGTCGGTAAGTCAGTAAGTTAGTAAGTTGATAAGTAGATGGAGCCATAGCATGCGTCAGCCACTTATCAACTTACTAACTTACCAACTAAATTAAATATCATCTACAAAGGTATTCTCCCGCTTCCGAAAAAAGTACAATGACAATGTTAAACACACGGCCACTATACTGACAGACAGGAGTAAACTATGGAGATTAAAGTACGCTTTTTCGCCGAGTAATGACCAACGAAAGCCGTCGATAATGCCAACCATAGGATTGAGCCAGTAAAAAGGCGCCCACCATTCATTTGCTTTCTCGGAAACAAGTCGGCTACTGTAAGCAATTGGGCAAACATAAAAACCAACCTGTACAATGAATGGAATAAGCTGGCCTATATCGCGAAACTTGACATTGACAGCGGCAAAGAAAAGCCCAAATGCGAACGACGCCAATAAAGCTAAAACAATGAAGGCAGGCAGTAAAAGCAAATGCCAGTCAGGTATGAATCGATACCAGATAGCTAGAAGAATAAACAGGCCCAGCGAAACCAGAAAGTCAACAAAACTAACGGCTATTGAGCTTATGGGCATAATTAGCCGTGGGAAGTAAACTTTGGTGACTAAGTTCGAATTTAGCGTTACGCTATTGCTAATTTGAGTAAAAGCGGTTGAAAAAAATGTCCAGACGGTAATGCCGCCCAGCACCATTAGCGGATAAGGAACTCCTGGGTCGGCAGGTAGTTTGGCAATTTTACTGAAGACGAACACCATAATCAGCATGGTTGTCAGTGGGCGAATGAGCCCCCAGGCTGTGCCAAGTGCCGTTTGTTTATAACGAACAGACACGTCGCGCATCGATAAGATATACATCAGTTCCCGATTGCGCCACAGGTCTCGCCAATAATGCCGCTCTGAGCGACCAGGCTGAATAATTACTTCGTGGGTTTTCAAAGTCAGTTAATAGATTGGTAACAGGATCGTTCTGCTGGTTAGTTAATCAACAACGTTTACTCTTCCCTCATAATGGAGCGGTAGGTTTCTCGGATGAAGATTATAATAATAGCAAGAATAAACGAGATGACACTACCAATCTGTAACCCTTGTGTGCTGAGTACTTCCCGGAATAGCGGCAGACTAACTGGCTCGATAATCGTAAAGAGGGGAGTTTCCCGAATAAGCGATAACCGCATATTATCGGCCTGTTGTAATGCCTGATAATACAGAGTGGTCAGGAATGTTGAGTTTCGAGACAACTTATTTTCCTTAATACGCGCCTGTGCCACTACGACCTGCTGATTCTGATCCATGAATTGGGCCAGCTGATTTTCGGTACCATTTAGAATTCTGGCAATCGAATCTGCCCGTGAATTAAGCATATCATACATCTCACGGGTTTTCTTGGTTTGCTTCCGCTGATAATCTTCTTCAATTGTTTTGAGGTGGCGGGAAAGGAAGGTCGCTGTCAGTAACTCATCTTCCATAAAGCAACTCAGCTCCATAAATGACGATTTACGCTCAGGCTGCTTAATGGCTATTTCTCCTTTAATGCGGCCGTAAATGTCGGCCATAGCGATCTGCTCCAGTTTGTTGTATTCTTCAGGTTTCTTTGACTTTTTAAAATAAAAGGCACGCAATGTGTCATTGTCTTCCCATTCTTTATCGCGAATACCACTGTGGCGAATATAATAATTGACAAGCAGTGTGTCTTTGCCCCGAATGGTATCATGTTGCATCAGGGTTTTTTCAACGACTGGTCGTGACTGGGCATAAATTAAGAAGTTATCGCCAACGAAAATATTCGCATCCGGAGCCCCGGAACTTAGGCCAAAGGCACCGGCTAATTGTCCCAGTTCGCCAAACCCATTACCTGATGAACCACCGCCAAGATTGAACATGATCGATCCTGTATACGTGATTCTTTTCTTGTGCATCAGGTCATAGATAAGACCAATTGCCGACCCGAGGGCGATTAGGATGACTAACAGTTTCCAGTTGCGTCGAAATACGTTTTTTACCTGTAAAACGCGTAAGACAACCGCCTTTGGTGAAATTTGATCGGGTGGTAATGATCGGGCCGTTACCAAAGGGCTGGGAGTGTTTGTATCTGTTAAGTTACTAGAAGCCATGTATTGGAAAGACCTGTTTTAGTTAATGCGGGTAATCAATAAAATAGTGGTGATGAGCGTCAGTAAAGAGCCAGCAACACCAACCGTTGACGTCAGTACCTGTTGAGCGGTCAATGGTACGCTTGTTCGTCGGGGAACGATGATTTCTGCACCCGGCTCAACACGTGGATACACGTTGAAGAACATAAACTTGCGGGTCCGATCGACCGAGCCATTGGCGTAGACAATAAACGATCTCCGGCGCTGCGATTTCGTTGTGAACCCCCCTGTTTCGGAGATGTAGTCCTGGAAGTTCTGTCCACTCCGATATTTCACCGTTTTAGGTAATTGAACTTCACCCTCAATGCGCACCGTTTCGAGTAATTTAGGGATGCGCAATGTATCGCCTTCCTGAAGCAGAATATCTTCGGATGAACCTGGTTTCGCCAAAATCTTCTTTAAATTGATATTAATCGACTCAACCGAGTTGGGGGAGATTACTTCAGCTTCAACCACCGATTTCGAAGCATTGTCTGCAACATCTTCAATGGCACGTTGCTTACGACGTAATTCCTCCGCACTTAGCTTCACGGGTCGAACCAGCGTTGCTCCTTCTACGTAGGCTTGTGGAGTAAGGCCACCAGCTTGATTAACGAGATCCGAAATTTTCTGATCCTTACTGATGATGGCATAAGATCCAGGAAGGATAACTTCTCCGGCGACAGTCGCATAGGTTTGAACGGAGTAGTTGGGCGACCGGCGTACAATAATCTGATCGAATGGCTCTAAGGTGAAATTCTTGTTTTCATCTGAGTTGATCGATAAATCACGATTAACGTTAAAGCGATAAATTGTGGCAATCTGGGCGGAAGGCGAACGGGGATCTACGTCTTTCTTCCGGCGGATCACTTCAACAAGCGAAGCGGCAGCCGACTCCTTTAGACCACCCGTTCGGATGAGCGCGTCGTTCAGCGTCATATTCGCCATATAGGGCATATCGGTATCTATGCTATTTACTTCACCTGTCACAGAAATGGTTGCCGCCTGAGCCAGTTGGAAACGCGATGGAATGATAACCTGATCTTCGCGTTGTAAGGGAATGTCGGGCTCTGTGCCAGCCATAATGTTGGCTAGATTGATGGAAAGGTTTTCCATCGCGAGATCTTCCCGAGTGCGGCTAATGGTAATACGACCTGTAAACGCATCCCCTTTTAGCCCTTCCGCAGAGGCTATAAGTTGCTTCAGTGTTTTATTATTATCCAGCGAATACTCACCAGGACGGTATACTGCCCCCTCGATTGTTAGCTTATTTTCAAAGCGGTTTAAGAGTCGTTCAACGGTAATAACATCACCATCCTGCATGACAAACGTTTTGAATTCGGGAACGGTCACATCCATGAATTTTAATTCCCGGTCGGTCAGTCGCGTTAGCTGAAGCCGATTTTTATATGCATTTGACGTGAAGTCGCCCGCGTAGAACAGGAGACGTTCCAGCGTTTCGCCCTGAAGCATTTCGAAAATATTCGACCGCTTAACAGCTCCGTTAATCTCAACCCGTTCAATATAGGTTGTAAACCGAATGTTGTCATTATCCTGCAACCGTATATCGTTCCGCTGAATACCATTTAGCAGGTAATCATAGAGGTCGAGTGTTGCCATCACGCGGTTGTTCCGAATGAGCTGAACCTTACGAAATGAACCAATATCGTTGGGGCCACCAGCCTGGTAAATAGCGTTCATAACTGTCGAAAGCCCCGACATCGTATAGGTGCCCGGTCGCACGGCATCGCCCGTTACAGTGACCCGGATACTCCGAATATTCCCTAACGAAACTTCCAGAAAGGTATTCTGTGCCCCATACGAAGAGGTACGAAGGCCTACAAACTTGGCCGACATCCGGCTTATCAACCGTTTTTTCGCTTCATCAATGCTTAAACCTGTTACGAAAATAGGCCCAATACCTGTCTGGCCAGAAATATAAACGTAACCTTCCGGGGATATTTTCTGAGAAAAATCACCAACTGAGTAGCCGTACATCTGGATGTTTAGCTCATCGCCTGGTCCAAGGTTGTAATTGCGGGGTGTAGCGATGTTTATATTAGGCTGAAACGTTGTCGCCATAGTGGGGTCATTGAATAGCGCATAGCCGAACAATTTCTCCCGTCTTTCCGTCAACTCTCGATTCCGTGCCCGCCTAACATTTTCTGCCGCGACTTCCTTATCCGTTAATCCCTGTAGGACGGTATCTCCTTTCTGAGAAAAATCATTCCCCGTTGGCGTTTGGGTTGTTCCGGGTGTTGCAGTACGCCCATTGGTTGCTCCCTGACCCGTTCGTTGATTAAGCTGCTGTTGAACACCGGCAGGTAAATTATTTATATTAACCCCTGCTGGAAGAGCCCCTTTGCCCGGTGCTGCTGGTGTGCTACTAGGCAATCCGGAGGCTGGTGTCGCTCCTGCTCCCGTCGAAGGGACGATTTGCGCTTGAGTTGTTAGGCCTACGATAACTACCAGCAGAAGGGCTAAAGTAACGCGGAATTTACGTTGTAAACGGGTTGCCACACGAAGAAAAAAAAATAGCGGCAAGACGTGCATTTTTACTGATTTTTGCATATTTTTAAGATGTCGAACAGCTCGCAAACGATGAGGGCGAATACCTGTATCTAACGTACGGACAGGTTATGTAGTACACAGGACAGTTCAGCCGGCAAAGTAAGCGAACTTTTGTTGGATTATAAATAGTTTCCTTTTGAGCGGTAATTTTTATACCCTTGATTATACAAGGTATAATTTTTCCGATGTTTGGTTTTGGGTAATACGCTACGTAACCGCCCTTTTTAGTCTATTAGTTAGTAACGCTCTATGGCAGAATTGCTGAATCAGTCAGTTCAATACAATGAAGACAGTATCCGCTCGCTGGATTGGCGCGAGCACATTCGCCTGAGACCAGGTATGTACATCGGCAAACTTGGCGATGGATCAGCTGCCGACGATGGCATCTACGTTCTTATTAAAGAAACTATCGACAACTGTATTGATGAGCACGTTATGGGCTTCGGGAAGACCATCGAAGTTCGCGTGACAGACCATCGGGTTGAGGTCCGTGACTTCGGTCGGGGTATCCCACTTGGTAAGGTTGTCGAAGTCGTATCTAAAATCAACACGGGTGGCAAATACGATTCGGGTGCGTTTCAGAAATCGGTGGGCCTTAACGGCGTTGGTACAAAAGCCGTCAATGCGTTGTCCACCTATTTTCGAGTGCAGTCGTTCCGGGAAGGTCGAACCGTTTGGGCTGAATTCGAGCGGGGTGAACTCAAAAACAAAGGAGAAGACTCCACCGCCGAGCGAAACGGCACGTTGATTTGCTTCGAACCCGACGATACCGTATTTAAGAATTTTCATTTCATTCCGCAGTTTCTGGAAAATATGATCTGGAATTACTGCTATCTGAATGCCGGTCTGACGATTGCGTTTAACAAACAAAAATATATTTCGCAGAATGGTCTGCTTGATCTGCTTCGCGATAAGACCAAAAAAGATGAGGACTCCCTACGTTACCCAATCATTCATCTGAAAGGGAATGATCTTGAAATTGCCATGACTCACGGCAATCAGTATGGCGAAGAATATTATTCGTTTGTAAACGGCCAATACACAACTCAGGGAGGTACTCATCTGAATGCGCTCAAAGAAGCTGTCGTGGAAACAGTCCGTCGTCACTTCGATAAGAATTATGAAGTATCTGACATCAGGTCGTCAATTATTGCCGCAGTGAGTATCCGAGTTCAGGAACCTGTTTTTGAATCGCAAACAAAAACAAAGCTTGGATCGCAAAATATGTCGCCTGAGCAGAATGCTCAGTCCGTCAGTTCATTTGTCAAGGATTTTGTGAAAGAACGCCTGGATAATTACCTGCACATCAATCCCGCTGTGCGCGACGCCCTCAAAAAGCGAATCGAGCAGTCGGAACGGGAGCGCAAAGAACTCGCCGGTATTAAAAAATTGGCCAATGATCGTGCCAAAAAAGCAAGCCTTCACAATAAAAAATTGCGCGATTGCCGTAACCATCTGCCCGATCTGAAAGCCGATGATCGTTACCAGTCTACGCTCTTTATTACCGAGGGAGACTCGGCTAGTGGTTCCATTACCAAATCGCGCAATGTGCAGTCGCAGGCCGTGTTTAGTTTGCGGGGGAAACCCCTCAACTGCTTTGGGTTGACCAAAAAAGTAGTGTATGAAAATGAAGAGTTCAACCTACTACAGCACGCTTTAGATATTGAAGAAGGGCTGGACGGGCTGCGCTACAATCGCATTGTCATTGCGACCGATGCCGATGTTGATGGCATGCACATCCGGTTGTTGATGCTGACCTTTTTCCTGCAATTTTTTCCTGACTTAGTACGGAATGGGCATTTGTATATTCTCGAAACGCCTTTGTTCCGGGTTCGGAATCCAAAAAATCATAAGGAAACAACGTACTGCTACTCGGACGACGAAAAGCAAAATGCTATTGATAAATTAATGAAGGGTGGTAAAAAGGTAGAAATCACCCGATTTAAAGGACTTGGTGAGATTTCGCCTGATGAGTTTGGCTTATTTATTGGCGAAAATATGCGGCTGGAACCCGTAATTATGGAAAAGGAAACCTCGGTTCCTAAATTATTAAGCTATTATATGGGCAAAAATACGCCCGATCGCCAGCGGTTCATTATTGACAATCTGCGCATCGAAAAAGACGTAGACGAAGCCGCATTAGTATAAGCCGTCAGTCAATAGTCGTTACGGGGTCGCCATGCGATCATTAGGGATTTTAGCCGTTATTTGCAGGCTATTCCGCCCTTGGCGACTCACGACTATTGACTGACGATTTTTTATGACTTTAGAGTCTCTCCGTAACGACATTGATACCCTCGACGATCAACTGTTGACATTGCTTAATCAGCGCATGGAACTGGTACGTCGGGTAGGTGAACTAAAGCGCTCCACGAATGCCGTTATTTACCGACCCGAACGCGAAAAGCAAATTATTGATCGCCTGCATGAGCAGAACAATGGTCTGTTAAATCGGCCTGCTATCGAAGCAATTTTTCTGGAAATTTTTGCCGTATCGCGCAACCTTGAATTACCCGAACGGGTAGCTTACCTGGGCCCAGAAGGTAGCTTTACGCATCAGGCCGCCGAAAGCCGTTTTGGGGCTATGAGCACGTACATGGCTTTGTCAACGATTCGCTCAGTGTTCGAAAGCGTTGAAACTGAGCGTGCACGTTTTGGAGTCGTGCCAATTGAGAATAATCAGGAAGGTGTTGTTGAGGAAGCGATTGATTTACTCCTCGAAAAAGACCTTCGTATTGTCGCTGAGATTCAGATTCCAGTACATTTTACGTTTGCTACGCAGGCAGAAAGCCTGGCTGATATCACGCATATCTACTCTAAAGACATTGCGTTCCGACAATGTAGCCGGTTTTTGAATGACTATTTCGATGAGCTGAAGGCTGAATTAATACCCGTCGAATCGACATCGAAAGCAGCTAAACTGGCTTCTCAACAGCCCTATACAGCAGCTGTGTGTTCTGGTATTGCCGCCAAATTATTCGATGTGCCCGTCTTATTCGACAACATTGAGGACAGTGATCTAAACCGAACACGTTTTCTAATTCTGGCAAAAGATTTTGTGAATCAACCGAGTGGTCACGATAAAACCACCTTGATTGCCCGCCTACCCAATACGCAATCGCCGGGTGTACTGGCCGAATTTCTTCAGGAGTTTAATACCCGCAATATTAACCTCACTAAAATAGAAAGCCGCCCTCTGCGCGAGGGAGCTACGTTTAAATACTGGTTTCTACTCGAATGCGAAGGACACGCTAATGATCCTGATTTGCAGGAAATCCTGAATCACCACGCTGCCGAAGTAAAACTGCTGGGAAGTTACGTACGGGTTTCTTAGTCGTCTTATAGAGACTGCCGTGTATGAATATGTCATCTGGCCAATACCGACAAAAATGTGAATCGAGCGCTTTAACTTTTTTGGACGAAATTGACTTATAGAGATATGGAAGCGAACGAGAAAACCGATAGAATTGTCGAAGCACGGATGAAACTCAAACGTCGGTTTGAGGACAAAATGGCCCATACACCTTCCCTAATGGATGATAAACCACGCGGGTCGGGCCTAATAAATCGACATGGTATGCCTGCCGTTCCAGTTGGACAGACAGTTACAACTAAATGGCCCGTTCTAGATTTGGGTTATCAACCGAATATCCCGCTTGATAAATGGCAACTCAACATTGATGGGGAAGTCAATCATCCTATTCGACTTAAATGGAAGGATTTGATGGCTTTGCCACAAGTGGAAGATACGAGCGATTTTCACTGCGTTACCACCTGGTCTCGGCTCGATATTCCTTGGGTTGGGGTTCGATTTATGGACTTGGCCGCCTTAGTCGATCCTAAAGGGTCGGCCACGCACATTATGTGTTATGGGTATGATGGGTATTCAACGAATGTTTCCCTTGAAGAAGCTCTCAAGCCCGATGTGCTGCTTGTGCACACTGCCGATGGACAGCCTTTGCCCCGTGAACATGGTGGGCCACTCCGTATGATTACTCCCCAACTTTATGCCTGGAAAGGCTCTAAGTGGATAAAGCGAATTGAATTTCTGACTAAAAATCAGCTTGGTTTCTGGGAAGAACGTGGCTACTCGAATACAGCCTATCCGTGGCGAAATGATCGGTATTCGTGATCAATAAAGATTCCGTTGATATCAGGCCACTGGCAACTAATACAATAGAATATCCTACCAATGGTGCGACCCCGATGGGGTCAAATGTTTATAGCCAATTTTCTCTATAAACATTTGACCCCATCGGGGTCGCACCATTGGTAGGATATTAAGCCAATTTTACTTAGATACTAACTCCAAAAGTAGCTCGGGTTCATTCGTTGTAATATAATCGATATGTTGATCCAGAAACGATTGTAGCATTGATCGGTCGTTTACTGTCCAGGCATTTGTTGTCAAATGCCGTTGTTTGGCATCCTGTAACCAGGCTTCGTTCTTTTTAAGAACCGAGAAATGATAGTCAAATCCCGTCAGATGATCTGCTTCTAATTGTTCCGGTGATTTATCTCCATTGAGATAGGCAACTTTGGCAACCGGATTCAGGGCTTTTACTTTTTTGCAGACATCGTAATCAAAGGCGATGTAGTCAACCCAAGCCTGTGCTTTAAGATGATGGACCATCGCGACAACCCGCTCTGTTAATTCCATCGACCGACCTAGCTTTGACGTTTTTATTTCCAGGATCAAACGGGTTCGATTCTGTTTCATCCCTTCCCGCAAGTAAGACTCCAAGGTAGGCAAAGGCTCGCCGTTACTCAGTTTAAGTTTCGCTAAGTCAGCTGCGGGTGTCTTTTCAATGTCAATGCCCTCGACGGTGGGATCGTGATGGATAAACATGATCGAATCTGATGACATATGGACATCAAATTCACTCCCCATACAGCCTAATTTAACGGCATTGTTTAAAGATGTCAGTGAGTTTTCGGTAGTGCCGCTTTGTTTCCAGGCGCCACGGTGAGCAATAACCTGATTGCGAATAAATTGATCCCTCACCAGTCGAAACGTATCCCGTTGAATCCCCGTGGCATTCTGGCCTTCTATGATGAGATCATACCAGAACTCAGGCGATTTCGTAGCTCCTGACTTTATAGATAATTGATTGGCTTTATTTACGCCAAACAAAGCGGCATTTGGTCCGCGCAGCGTAAATCGAGTCATTGGCTCTTTTGACTGGATTGTACCAATAACCAACTGGGTTGGCGAGTATGTGTAATTTGTGAGCGACAACGTTGATTGTGCCATGGTAACTACAGCTCCGTAGTAAGCCATGAAAGCGAAACTGATCAGGTGAAGGAGCGTTTTTTTCATGAGTAGCGATACGGAAAGAATAGCTGGTTTACTCTTTTCTTCCTTCTTCAATAAATCCGTAACAGAGCATATGGCAAATGGTCATCTGAGCGTCTTCTACCCGACCGTAATGGTCATCCTGAATAGTGATCGACTCGTGGGCGAGATCAGCTAATTTACCACCTTTACCCCCAACTAAGCCGATGGTTGTCAGCCCATTGTCATTTGCCCATTGAACAGCTTTTACTACGTTGGGCGAATTGCCACTAACACTAAGGGTCAATACCAGATCGCCGGGGCGAGCGTAATTCTGGAGTTGCCGAAGGTACACGTCTTCATAAGCATAATCGTTGCCAAGAGCCGTAATCCAGGAGACACTTTCATTCAGCGACATACATCGGAATCGTTTGCCCATGATATCTGATGCACTTTTGCCAAGATCGGTAATAAAGTGCGACACGTTGGAAGCACTACCGCCATTCCCAAAGGCAAATAACTGCCGGTCATCTTCCCAGCATTTTTTGATTAGATTGATGAGGTGTTCTACGCGATCAATGGGGATTGCATCGTAGGCAGCTTTCTGTCGATCCAAGTAATTTTTGAAATAAGTTTGGTTCATGAACTTAGGTAATAGGTAATTTGGGGTACAATAATAGTACGCTATAAGTTGACCTAAAGGCTATCGTAACTCGACTATTGTAAATTAAATACGGGTAGTTGCTAATTCAAGGGCGCCAACAGGAACAGCGTCTTCGCCAAGTTTGGCCAATAAGACGATTGGTGGTGGCTGGAATGATTTCATGACAAAACGAGGTAATGCCTGGCGGACAGCGGCTCGCAGAGGTTCACCAATGAGCGAAATTCCACCGCCCAGTACTATGGCATCAGGATGGAATAAATGAACAACGTGAGAAAGCCCCAGCGCCACTACCGAGCCAATTTGTTCAATCAGCATTCGGGCAACTGGATCGCTGGCTTCGTAGGCGGGGTGTAAAAAACGGGCTTCTTTCCCAATAGAACCATTAGCATGGGCTTGCTGTACAGCTATTTTTAGCGCTGAGTCGTCGGGGAGTTGGGGAAGTAGATCGCGAATCTGCTGGTCGACAGCCCAGCCCGATACGGTTTGCTCAACTGTTTGTCCGGGTGTAGTGTCGCTTGGTGGAACAAGCCACAAATGGCCAATTTCCGCTTCACCAGGTAAGGCTCCATGATAAAGTTGCTGATCTACGACCATGCCTCCACCAACTCCACTGCCAAGTGTAATGTAAAATACACGATTAAAACCAGTACCAACTCCGCATCGTGCTTCGCCAAGAGCGGCCACATTGGCGTCGTTCTCAACGCGTACTCTGGCTCCCGGCGCCTGCTCCTGAAGCCAATTGGCTAATCTAAAGCCAGACCAACCTGCAATTTGATGGGAAGTAGCAATATGTCCGGTTTGCCAATCGACCGGACCACCGAAGCCTACGCCAATCGATTGGGGGAGTTCGGGGAGTTGCCGGATTGTAGCTGCAATTTGGGTCAGAATACCATCTGCACCCTGTGCTGGGTCAATTGCGAATCGAAATCGTTGCGTAATCTGGCCAGTTATATCACCAGTAACCAATTGCAATTTCGTTCCGCCAATTTCAATACCAAGATTCATGCGGCAAAGATAGTTTGTTGTTTCAGGTTTCAGCATGAACATTGAACTTGAAACAACAAACCTGTTATTATCCCTTTTTCATGGTTGCCCGACCCAGGTAGATTTCGTCGCCCTTGAGCGTAATTGTTGTATAAAAATTATAGCCATTCTGCACATAACGAAGCATAATTTGGTTCGTTTGCCCTGAACGGGCATAGGCTTTAGTGGCTGCTACCAGAATCTGATCGCCGTTGACGATGGCTCGTACAAAAGGGACGTCATGAGTTTTTAGTTGATTGGCGTTGTATTTGAGCCAAGTTTGGCCACCGTCATACGAGCATTCAGTTGCTTCGTTGAGGTAAGTTTCCCGGCCATTGAACAGGTCACCGTGATGTTTGAAAAGTCGCCACAACCCATGAACGTAATGTTCGTAACAGGCATAATTACGATCATTACCAAGGCCTTTCTGACTAGGATCGGTAGGAGAGGGTTGGTCGGGGGTAAGATCAAGTTGATCATCCCAGAATAACACCCCATAAGCACCTGTAAACCAATAGAAAATACCCATCCCTTCTGCCACGGCGGGTGGGGCAGCATGTTCAGCTTTGGCACTATTCGGGAGTTCACTTTGGGTATTGAACAGCCACTGCCAGGCAATTCGCTTTTTGGACGATAGCTTCATATTAACTTCCTGCTCCCCCAATAAAGCAGCCAGCCAGTGGCGGTCACCATCACCCGTATGCTTAGCTGAATAATCAAAATCGGGGTAAACGTAATACGTTCCCGGCATCTGGAAATCAGCATAATCTCCAAATGATTTGCCCAGAATATCGTCGGGCATGCCACGCTGGCGGCTGGTTGCTGTATGCTGTGCACGCGTTGTCCATAGCCACTCTGGCTCCGCTTTATAGTCTTCGGCTCGTGAATACCCTACGCTGTTATGGAGCACCGGTGCAATGGACCCAACCAGTGTTTGCGCGCTGGAATTCTCCTTGATCGTTTTGATCATGTATGTGTACAGGTTCGCCTGTTCCTGCCGGTTGGTTACGCTGGTCCCGTCGTTTTCAATATCTAAGAAAATAAGACCAAACGTGCTTTTCCAATCCGTTTCAGGACAATCGCCGAAACTTAAACAGCCTCCTCGTAACTCCGACGATGCCTGAAATAAGGTGTTGTGATTAACTCGAGCTGATGCGTCGGTGCGGTTAGGTACCGTTCGATAGATAGTTTCACTCGCCTTTTCACTATTCTGCGCCCAGGCGAGGCCAAACGCATCCCGGAAATGATTCTGGTAAACAACCCAGGCTCGCTGGCTTTGCTTCAGGACACTTTTCCAACCTTTACCCGGAAAACCATCCCGCCAGAATTCAACACTCGGTACCATCCGACTTTGTTCGACAGACGAGAAGCCGCGCCGGAAAATTTTCGTCCGGTCCTGTTGTACATGCAGGTTTCGCCCGGCCCCACAGAAAGTAAGGGTTTTAGTAGCTGGCAGGATAAAATCGTCTACTACATCCAGGCTATAATACCCTTTTCGAGTACTTGGGGTGAAGCGGGCGCGGGGCGTAAGAGCCAGTGAGGTTTGAGGAGGCAATTGCCCCTGTAGTTTGATGGCAACCGGTTCGGTTAGAGCCGGACGCGAAAACCAATAACCTACACCGGCTAAGCCAGCCACCAAACCTAGTGCAATCAGTTTCATGTTGAGTTTCAAAAGACTATGATCTACGGTGTACGGCTGTATAGACGACTTCGTTAGGCCGTGCAATCAGTACGCAGCAAACTAATTCGTTCGTTTAGAACGACTATTCCTGGTCAATATAACGCTTCGTGATTGGCTGATAGGAGTCAATGCGCCGATCGCGGAAATAGGGCCAGGTTGTGCGGTATTTTTCGGACAGAGCTAAGTCAATGGTTTGTACGTGCACCAATTCCTGATCGTGGGGAGCTAGGTAAAGCAATGATCCAAATGGGTTAGCCACGAATGAACCACCCCAGAATTGCTGATCGGCCTCACGTCCAACCCGATTTACAGACACAACATGGATACCGTTGGCAATGGCATGACTCCGTTGAATGGTTTGCCAGGCATTATATTGCTCTTCATTTTGCCTGGGATCGGGTTCGTTGGTATCCCAGCCAATGGCGGTCGGGTAGAAGAGGACTTCGGCACCCATCAGAGCCGTGATACGGGCAGCTTCAGGATACCATTGATCCCAGCAAATAAGAACCCCAATCCGGGCAAATTTGGTATCGAAAACCTTATAACCCAGATCGCCGGGAGTGAAGTAAAATTTTTCATAATAACCCGGATCATCGGGAATGTGCATCTTCCGATACTTGCCCAGATATGATCCATCGGCATCCAGAACGGCGGTAGTATTGTGGTATAAACCATGCGCTCTTTTCTCAAACAGTGATGCGATAATGACCACGCCTAATTCGCCGGCTAACTTTCCTAACCGCTCGGTGGTTGGACCAGGAATGGCTTCGGCTAAGCTGAAATTATGATGATCTTCGACATCGCAGAAATAGAGCGACGTGAATAATTCCTGCAAACAAACAATCTGAGCGCCTTTTTGGGCAGCTTCGCGAATGCCGTTAATGGCTTTCTGGATATTGGACTCGACGTCTGCCGAGCAACTCATCTGTACTAAACCGATATTGACGTTCTTGGACATGGGGCAAAAATAGGTCGTTCTTTGTGAACAGACCCCATTGTTAACAAAAAGCTTATCGGGCGGGTTCGGGCCAGGTTTAAAGTTCAAGGTTTCAAGTTTGAAGTCTGGCAACTGCCTACGAACTTTAAACCTGAAACCTTGAACTTTAAACCTGAACCAAAAAATGCCTTCTCGTCGAACCTTCCTGCAGACGACTGCGCTCACCAGCGTAGCCGCTTCTTTTTCTCCAAATACACTCCTGACCGCTACTCGACCTGCCAAAGACCGACTTGGTGTGGCGTTAGTTGGCCTGGGCTATTACAGCACCGATTTGCTGGCTCCTGCTCTACAGAAGACGAAGAATTGCTATCTCGCGGGGATCGTAACCGGTACGCCCGAAAAAGCGGAGAAATGGAAAAAGCAATACAATATTCCCGACAAGAATATTTATAGCTATCAGACGTTCGATCAAATTGCCAATAATCCTGACATCGATGTAGTGTATGTTGTACTCCCGCCATCCATGCACGAAGAATATGTGGTGCGGGCAGCTAAAGCGGGTAAGCATGTGTGGTGCGAAAAACCGATGGCCGTAACGGCTAAGGAGTGCCAGAATATGATTGACGCCTGTGCAAAAAACAAAGTATCACTGGCGATTGGCTACCGGCTACAGCATGAGCCGAATACGCAGGAGTGGACGAAGGGATTGCGCGATGGGAAAATCGGTAAGATATTGATGGTCAGTTGTTCGGCGGGTTATTATGATGGACGCACCACGCACTGGAAACAGAAGAAAGAAATGGGCGGGGGCGTTATGTATGACATGGGCGTGTATGTGTTGCAGGGGTCACGACTGGCAACGGGCGAGGAGCCCATTGCGGTTACGGCTCAGCAATACACATCCCGCCCCGATGTCTATAAAAACGGTCTCGATGAAACATCGATGGCTCAACTCATTTTTCCAAGTGGAGCGCGGGCAGCTGTCCAGACGAGCTATGGTATGAATATGAATTTCTTGAACGTGACCGGTTCAAAAGGCACACTAATGATGGAGCCTTATTCAGCTTACAACGGCCAGACAGGAATCTGGAGTAATGGCGGAAAGATTGAACATCCATATGAAGTACCCTGGCAGCAAACAAAGCAGATGGACGACGATGCCCAGTCAATCATGACTAAGAAACCCATGCTGGCACCCGGCGAAGAAGGTCTTCGTGATATTAAAATTGTAGAAGCGATCTACCAGGCTGCCCGAACAGGTAAAGAAGTGAAAATTGTTTAAGAAATATATGTTTCAAGTTTAATGTTCCATATTTCAAGAATCTTGGTGTAACGAACTGAAACATGGAACATTAAACTTGAAGCTGTTTTATTTATATCTTATCTCTGTTTTAGTTGTATTGTATAAAGTCAGGTGATGTGTTTGGCAGAGCGTTTGGTTTTTGCTTATTTCGCTTGTCAACCCCGTCTGCTCATGCAACCTACAGATTTCACTAGCCTCCCCGCCGACCAGCAACTCGACACCCTGTATTTTTCTGGTGACATTCTGGCTAATCGCTACGAGGGCGACAATATCTTCCTGCTTTATAACCTCCGCGATTTCTACGTCGAACTTCGTTACGACGCTTACAATAACAAGCTTCATCAGGTTACTGCCTTTCGTGATACGGGTAAATTAGAGCCTTATCTTCCCTATTTGTCGGTTTAGGCTACCGCATTTTAATAAAGCGTTGAACTCCTACCTGCTGGCTCAGAAATTCTCGGTCGAGCGGAGAAGCCAATAGCAACACCCCCACCTGACCAGTCAGATGATCGTGGCCATTAGTGAAAATGTACGCTGTGAAAAAATCTGAAATCAGTTTTGGCTTTGTAGTTGGAACCACCAGTCTGGCTTTTGTCGTCTCCCAACTGGATGTGTCCATTGTGAATGTGGCGTTACCCCAAATCGGCAGGTCGTTTACTGCCGATGTCAGTACGCTCCAATGGATTGTGGACGCTTACACGATTGCGTTTGCCGTACTGATGTTATCGGCAGGGGGTATGAGTGACCTGTTTGGATCGAAACGGCTTTTTCAAGCGGGTCTATTGGTATTCGGTCTGGCTTCCATTGGCTGCGGACTTGCCTGGAGCCCTTTGGCATTAATTGGTTTTCGAGCGATTCAGGGCGCTGGATCGGCTATTATGATACCAAGCTCTTTATCCATTTTAAATCATATGTTTTCCGCTGAACCCAATAAGCGGTCTCGTGCTGTTTCGTTATGGACAGCCGCTGGAGGAGTTTCTATTGCAGCGGGACCGGTTCTGGGTGGCTTACTGATGCAGATAAGCAACTGGCGAATGATTTTTTTGGTGAATATTCCAATCTGTCTCATCGGCATTCTTTGTAGTATAAAATTGAAGGAAAGTGCTGGAAATGAGAACAGAGGGTTCGATATTCCCGGCCAATTAATCTGGATGCTTGCTATTACGGCTCTTATTGCCGCTATTATCGAATGGCATCATTTAGGGACCAATTCTCCGTTTATTTACGGCGGTATGATCTTCAGTGCTGGTATGTTAGGCCTGTTTGTCTGGAGAGAGAAAAAAGCCAGAGCACCCATTCTCCCACTCGATTTATTCAAATCGACTAACTTTAATGTATTAATTGGTGTCGGAATGGTTCTGAACGGAACCTATTATGGAACTGTATTTATCCTGAGCCTCTACCTTCAAAATGTATTGAACTATTCGAGCATAGCCGCGGGTATGGCATTTTTACCGTTAACAGCAGGCTTTATTATTTCCAACCTGACGAGTGGAAAACTGATGCAGAAATATGGCATTCGTGTACCAATTTTAATCGGCTTATTTATTTTCTCAATGGGTTGTTTCTGCCTGCTGATTGCCGGCCCCAATACACCCTACTGGCAGTTGCTTGTCCCTTTTTTAGCACTCCCTCTGGGTATGGGCCTGGCTGTCCCGGCCATGACAACCGGCACACTGGCTACGGTCGATCGTAATCGCTCCGGTATCGCTTCGGCGGTTTTGAACACCACCCGACAGGCAGCAGGTGCCGTGGGAGTAGCCCTGTTTGGGGCAATGGCTACGGGTGGGACTACGGCTATCGTTCAGGCGATCATGATCAGTTCAGTTAGCACTGGGGCGTGCGTGTTGCTGTATACAATTCTTGTGTTTACTTACCTGAAGAATAATTAAGGCAATCGTAGTCTGAGTATTGGCTACTCTCAAACTACTTTCGTCGAATAGATAACTCGTTATTTTTTAATCATGAGCACACAAGAAGACCATTCGGGACAAGCCAGGGCAGAAGTGTTTCGGGCACTTCATCAACGAACGGGTATTTTCGTTATGCCTAATCCCTGGGATGCCGGTTCAGCCCGAGTTCTGGAAAGCCTGGGATTTGAGGCACTGGCAACCACTAGCGCAGGACTCGCCTATACCCTCGGAAAACCGGATGGACATGCGTCTATAACCCGGGACGAAACGCTACAAAACGCCCATAGTATCATTATGGCAACTCGTTTGCCGGTATCGGCCGACCTGGAAAATGGCTATGGAGATGAGCCCGCAAATTGCGCAGAAACTATTTTGCTAGCTGCGAAAATGGGGCTTTCTGGTGGCTCTATTGAAGACGCGACCGGTAGACCAAACGATCCGATTTATCCTTTTGAGCAGGCGGTTGAGCGTGTCAAGGCTGCAGTTGAAGCCGTGCGAAGCTTACCCTATCCATTTACACTTACAGCCAGGGCTGAGAACCTGATCTATGGTCGGCCTGATCTTGCCGATACGATCAGACGTCTGGAAGCATTCGCTGATGCGGGTGCCGATGTGCTATTTGCGCCCGGCTTAAAAAGCCGGGAAGAGATTCAGGCGGTTGTTAAAGCCGTACACCCACGCCCGGTGAATGTGATTATGGGCCTTTCGGGCAGTAGTTTTTCGCTGGATCAACTTGCCGAATTAGGAGTTAAGCGGGTGAGTATAGGCTCGTCTCTGGCTCGGGCGGCTTATGGGGCTTTTTTTCGGGCAGCGGAAGAAATTCGCCAAAAAGGTACATTCAGCTATGCTGATGACGCAAAACCATATGCTGCTATGAATAGTCTGTTTACAAACTACGACAAGAAAGGCTGACCAAGAGTAACAAGCCTTTCAAATCACAGTTCTATCCGTTAAATCTGGAGTTTCTGTCGAACCTGTTCAAGCCATATAGACCGCCCTTCGCAATTCCAGTGCGTATCACTTTTCAGGTAAGGAGACTGAGCCGACCGTTTAAACTGGTCATAGATGTAAATAGTTGGTACGGCTAGTCTCGGGTTAGTCTGAATGCGCTGAATAAGGTGATTATAGTCCGTCCGACCTGTCTCCAGGATGCTCGCTTTATTGGGAATGATGGACAGATAAACTTCATCGAAGCCCAGTTGCTGGTAGTGATTAGCAACTGCATTAATGCTGTCGATCAGCGTGTTAACTTCCTCGTCATCCAACTTCGAAAATGACGAAACAAGCCTATCTGTCGTGTCGGTGTCTAAATGGAGAAATAGATGCTTTTGGTCTTTCGACAAACTGACCTTTGAGTTGGTTCGGTTAAACCAGTCAAGCGTTAGCGCTGCTTTGATTTCTTTAAACCAAAATGCCCAATTCTGGCTAAACAAGGTCGATTCGAGTCGTTCTTCTACATCAGTCCGGTGAATATCATTGCTGATCCGTTTGCTAAGTGTTAGCTTAGGCGCTCCTAAACGGTTGGTATCTTTTTCGACAATAAATTCGCTTACTGGATAAGTCATGTGCTGACGAAAATGCCGCTCTACGGATTCAATAATCAACACATTCCGTTTGCCTGGGTCAAGCTGTATCCGCTGCTGATTGCCCCAACTAACGCGCTGAAAATGACTCACTCGAAAATCCGATTGACCCAGCCGTTGTGGTTCCGTAAAACTGTCGCCAATCAGATACAGTTGCGTTGATGCAGTATCGCTCGACCGATGAGATGGCGGACAAACTGGTTGCTCCAGTTTAAATTGTGGCAGCGCTGAGAGTCGATATAAATCCCCAAATCGGTAATCGTCCGTGATGAAGCCAATTCCGTAAAGCCAGTGCGACACTGTAGTGGACAGCCCACCTCCCCATAGTATAAGTGCAAACAGTAAAACCGTGTAACGAAGAAAACGCATAGGGTTTGGGAATAGCTACTATCTAAGTCGAATGCTAAATAACAGGACCGCTTGTTGAGCGCCACTTAAAATATATAATTCATTGGTGCGCTCATCGAATTGTAACGCTACTGGAAAATCACTTGGAATAGGCCGTTCGCCTATGATGTGCCCATTCAGATCATACAAGGTTGTGAATCCCCCTGATTTAACACTGATCAAATCGATACCTGCTCCCAGTCGATGGTAACGAACATTATTTCGTCCTGACTGTAAAGCCCGTACATCGAACAGGCGTTGGCCCCGCTGATCAAGTATAGTCACTTCAGTATCTGTCGTACGGAGGAGTAGCCAATTGGTTTGATCTTCATCTGGGAAAAGTCGGAACGATCCATTCCGAACAGGTCGATACAACTGCGTTCGTTTAGCAACTAGTCCATTGGTGTTTATTGACAGTAACTGACCTTCATTGGCAATCGTCTGAATCAACGTTTGCCCCACGGGTAATAAGGCCGGCCCAACGAATTTAATTTCGGGTTCTTCTTCGTTCGTTCGCTCAATGCGACTGGGAAAGTGTGGGTATTCACTCCCATTATCACGCCAATAATTTAGGATGCCATCAGCCTGAATACCCAGAATATTCATGCCGACTGGCGTGGCTATTACCTGAAAAGGAAGTTGCAACTGACTTTTATGAGGGGCAGTCATTATACGTATGAAAGCCCTTCGTTGGCGGTCGAGCGCATAAATGTGTCCGTCTTCATGGGCAGCAAGGGCGATCAGATTACGTTGTAAACTACCACGAGGCCTTGCCAGATACGTTGGATCGATGCCTTTAGGGAGTGGAATTGCGTGAAGCGCTACTTCTTTGCTGATTCGCACAGGGTCGGCAATATAGAGCGTTTGATCGGTCATGAACAGGTATTGCAACCGACCATTATTCAGAAAATCGACACCTAAGGCATTACTTCGAATAGGACCATCGGTGTTATTTTGAACAATCTTGTCGCCTTCGGGGGTAACCAGTACGAACTGCCCCGCATTATTCTGCACATAAAACTGAGCCGAACTGTCGCTCAGATTACCCGTTACAATGGGTGCTGCAATCAGCGGAGCATTAAATTCAGTTTTCTTTTGGAGTAATAATTTATTGAGTACTGCCCGACTGGCTCGCCGTGTTGTGCGTCCCAGTATCACGGTCGATTGGATATTCTCATTGCCGTAGCTAGCCTGATAAGCCATATTCTCCAGATTCGACAAGGCTGTGCTACCTGTAATCGGATCAACCTGATCGAGTAAGTTCTGCCAGGCCAGTGGCCAGGTGGTTGGTACTGTCGTTTGCGCCCGGTTCAGTCGAACAAATGCGGTAAAATTGGCGGGACGTAACGTGGTCGAAAGTAAATCAGCCTGACGTGCATCCGCTGTCCAGACGGCTCCCCGCTGTACCTGTTGTAGATAATCCTGCATGGCTTCTTCACTATTAGCCACAATGAGTGACGAACCATGCTGCGTTATCCAACTTTGGGAAAAGCCCGAAAACAAGCTGCTGAATAAAGATGCAGGGAGTTCTGGTACGTTGAGTTGCAGGAGTTTATGGCCCAGGTATTCTTTGGGCGGACCTGGAGCCTTAGCGCCGGCTCGATAAGCCACCTGCTGATAGGCATTGACGAGCAGTTTGCCATTTTGGGCTGTTAAGATGAGAACTTGTCGAAGAGCACCAGTTGGGGACTCCATCCGGCATAGCAATAGATCGCTACCCAATGTTTGGTAGAATGCCTTCGTCTCGGGCTCTATCTGACTGAATCGATCCCGAAGAAAATCGCTGGATGCTGAGCCCAGTAACTTACTTAGTGAACGCCCAAAGCGGGAAGCATCGCTGATACTGATGTGGTAAAGTGTAGCCGTCGTTTGCGGAATAAGGTTTGCGTGTTGAATACGCTGGGGTGTCTGATTGGCAAAGAGGGCAGCCACATCGCTCCGACCCCCAATTTTATCAACGGCATAACCGATCAGATGCGAACGGGAAGCTGATTGCCGGAATTGCAGGTTTAATTCTTCAGGCAGGAACAGGCGGACTAGTGAGCCAACATTGCTGAAAAGTGATTGAAGCACTTCGGGGCGAACCGAGACGATTGCCAGGTGATCGTCATCGACCCGGAAATCGGGCTCTGCCTGTGTCAATTTGAGCGATTGATGCATCCGTTTGGCAACGTTCTCGATCAGAATGCCCGATACACTACCCACCAGAAAGCCATCTGTAAGAATAAATGACCCGATTGGCTCATTCATTCTGGAGACGAAATCCAGGATTTTTTCTCCAGCAAACGTATGATTCAAGACCCGATACAGGCGCGGATCTGGGTTCGTCACCCTATTCAGAAATGCCTGATCTTTATCGGTTATGGGAATATAGAAAATGAAATCGAGCGTTGTTCTGGAAACCGAGTGCAGCGAGTAACGAATTGTTCGATCGTTGACAAACCGCAGTACAGTGGCTGAATCGGCTGTTGCATAGAGGAATCGGTCGAGACGCTGACGTGCTTCATCAAAGACAGGTATCTGCCGTAACGACATTTCTGTGCGTAACGATTGAGCGGAGATTGTATCCTGTAAACGATCACTGGCCAGTATCATTAGGGCACCTGGTGGAACCAGAGAGCCAACAGTACGAGTTGCTGGAAAGAAGTGCCGGTAACCCCACCAACTACTCACCAGCAAAAGTACCGCACCGATACCAATCCAGAGATTTCGTTTCATAGATAAGTTGTAAGTTATAAGTTAGTAAGTTGTAAGTGGCTGATGCGAAAATACTATGCTTGCGTCAGCCACTTACAACTTACTAACTTATAACTTACGTACTATTTTATTTCCCCCACATTGCATTCGCGGTTTCGGGGAAAGGCATGGTTACTTCAGGAACATTGGCTGCTACTCGGTTTGCCCATTCAACTCCCTGCATCAACGAATGATCTTGATTGCTGACCTCGTATTTCCAGGCACCAAAACGCCCTCTGGAGTAGATGCCGAATGGTTCAAGTTGCGGTAAAACAGCTTTTAAAATGCCATCCCGTTCAACCGAAGGAGTCGGATAGCCATAATCGAATGCCATATGGAAAGTCGAGATCACATCATCGGCCGATTCGATCAGCTTGTCTTCTAGCAGAGCTCGAATTGTATCATCAATCAGCGTTTCTCGGTTAACAGGTTTGGCTGCTGATTCGCTCGTTTCAGTCATCAACGACCAATGCTCATTGATATCAGGAACGTTGTTCGGACTATAGTTCGAGAATACTGTTACCCGGTAATAAGGGCTATTGTATTCCGGGAAATACATCCAGCACATTGTTTTTAAACTTTCTTTTGGCTTGCCTTTCAGGCCAATTCCAACAACATTGGTCGATGAATGTTTAAGCCCCTGTGCCGTTTGGATGATTTCTGAAGAAAGGCCTTCAACGCGCTGGGTGAACAGATCGAGTGGCATCGTGCTCAGCAGGTATTCGTAGTGAATCTCTTCACCATCAGTCAGCACGACTTTTTTCTCTGGCCCAATTACCTTTTCAACGGTTGCGTTCAACTTCACGTATTCACGACCTACCAGATCACCAACGGCTTCCCAAATACCGCCCGTGCCCCCATTTTTGGGAAACTTGAACGTACTATTTGGGCCCCACGAAAAGTCGTCCTGGTCGAAGATGATATTTTTGGTAACACGCTGCAAATCGGTAACCGCTACCCGCTCGCCTACCCAAACCGCGTTCATATCTTCGGGAGGATAAGCCCACACTTTGAAGTTGTAAGGAAACATGAACGTTTCGGCAAGACCAGGGCCAAACGTAGCCAGAATCCATTCCCGAAAGTTAGCCGGTTTCTGATTGGTCGGAAATTTGTAGTTGTGGATAATCCCTTCAAGGCATTTCCACATCGTTTCCGGAGTCAGGTATTTGATATTATTCTGAAACGGATAGGGTACAAAGCGGTTTTCGATCCAGACCCACGATTCACGCTGGTGACTGAGCCAGCCTTCTTCGCCCAATGCTTTTAGCATCAGATCATCGAAATATTTATAATGTGAAAACTGCACATGGCCGCCTACATCCCAGGTAAACCCTTTGTCATCTACAAAACTCTTGGATAGCCCCCCAATGCGATTTTCTTTTTCTAAAATAATAAAGTCAGTAATACCTAACTCTTTGAGCCGGTAGGCTGCTCCAAGCCCTGTTGGACCAGAGCCAATAATGACATATTTATAGTTCATAAGTTGATGACAGATATATGGTATATGCTATAAGATGTATGATTCTAAGCTAAATAGAGCATACATCTTATAGCATATACCATACATCAATTTATGCTGTTACAGGTTCAGGTTTTTTGAGGGCTTTGACTTTACCTCCCAACTCGAAGCGGAACTGGGCTAGTTCTTTAAAACTCTGAATGCACACTTTCAGGAGTTTCCATTTTAGAATGGACACCGTTCCCGTTAGGCGTTCTTTGTGGGTAATGGGAATATCGAAGGTATTGAAACCCGCTTTTTTTGACATAACAGCCAGAAAAATATTGGGTGCAAACGGAGTTGGATCAGGAAGTTGTGCTAATAACTTTCGTAAAAATGTACCTCGAATCAGTCGGAAAGGGATGTTGCTATCCATGATATAGGTTCCGTAGATAAAGGCAATACTCCACCGAAGAATTCGGGTGATAAGTAAGCGAGCCATGGCATCATAGCGTTCTTCCCGATAACCCAGGATGAATGGCGATTCGTCACGTTTAGCCCACAGCTTGCCAAAGTCGTCGGTAACAAACTGATCATCACTATCGGTCTGGAACACATATTCGGAATCCAGTGCGACGGCCTGCCGGTAACCATTGACAACCGCGTTGCCATGGCCTCCATTGACCTGATGAACCACCATCAGTTTTGGATAACGACTTTTAATCTGGTCCAAAATAGCCCCTGTTTTATCCCGGGAGCCGTCATTAACGACAATCAGGCGGGTATTTTCAGTAGGAAATTGACGGGTCAACAAATCGGTCCACTGTTTAACAACAGTTTCAATTACTTCTTCTTCGTTGTAAGCCGGCATTACAATTGACAGCAGGAGGCTCATTCAGTGTACTTTAGGTGGTTGACAATACGGTCATCGTTCGTCAACGGGTTTAAAATAAGTTGGACTAACAAACGGTGCCAACCGGATTATGTATTCCTATCAATACTGCAAATATAGGAAATTGTTAACGGCTAACGACTTTAATGAGGGAGGACATTAGCAAGCGGCTAGCTTCCTAAATGGCTACCGTTGTTATGAATTAGTACGAAAATTTGTCTTTCAGCGCATTAATCGGTTTTTCAATAAGGTGCCATGATACCATAGCGATCAAGACAGTCAGGAACAGAAAGAACGAAAACTGAAAAAAATAGGAGCTGTTCAAAAAGGGTAGGGTATTGGTCAGCCAATTCCAGGAGCGCACCGTAAAGTGCGTCGGCTTCGTATGATATACGTTGAACACAAAGTTATGATAGAGGTACAAGCCGTAGCTGATACGCCCCATGTATTGACTGACTGGATTTTCGAGCACCCATTTCATTAATCCACCAAAGCCTATTACCGCTCGCCCAATCAGGAAAAAACCAAACAGTGAAGCGGCCAGCCGCTCCCATACATCAGACATAATATTATGATACCCTCTTGGCGAGTCGATAGCTATCCAATTATTTAAGACACCAACTGCCAGAAAACCCAGTAAGCTGAGCCAGACCCAGATAGAAGACTGGAAAACCCGCATAAAACGATCGCGTTGATACAACCAGCCGTAAGCCATGATGGCTCCCAATCCAAATGAGTCCAGACAAGTTGGTGTTGAGACATACCCAATAAACCAGGGCATGTGCGCACGATATAATACGTATCGCAAGCCTACACTACCAACAATCATAAGCAGAGCGGTTATCGGAACATATCGACGGGGAACAAAAAATAATAGTAGGGGCAGAAAAAGGTACACCTGCTCTTCAACGGCCAGCGACCATAGATGGTCGACAGTACCTAGCCAGGTATGATAAATAGCGATATAAATGTTCGTTCCATACAGAGCCAGCCAGGCGAATTTCTGCCGAACTGGGGGCTCATTGACCAATGCTAATATAAATAAGGTCAGGTAGTAGACCGGAAAAATTCGAATGGTTCGGCGGATGTAAAACGTTTTGAGGTATTTCGACAGACCACCATTGGGTTGATTACTGAGTTTGTCCTTACTGGAAAGCAGGATGCGGGTTATCAAAAAACCGCTTAATACAAAGAAAATAGTAACCCCCAGCGCTCCCAAGGCGCCCACTGGTAGTTCGATACGCTCCATTGTCCAGTGATCGAACAACACTAAGGCGACGGCAATAAACCGAACTCCATCTAACTGTATGAGATGATTCAGTGCCTGTCGTGAGGGTGTACTTACTGGAGTATTTGTTTGCATGCTGTTATTAATCAGGCAATTATAGTAATTACCAATTCTTCGCTGTAGTCGTTACGGGCGGACCTGCTGATTCTAGTGTTTGATTTGTAGAATATAGAGTCGCTTTCTCGTTCGCAATGGTCAGGATAAATAGCTGATACTGTCCAGCATCCAGCTCCGCAGTTGATATGTCGGATCGGAAACCTGTTGTGAACAGATTCGCTGGATGAACAAGTGCTTTTCGAATAGACTGTTGATTTTGCCTGACTGGAAATAAGTACGTACGCTTTACCGACCGCGCCAGTAAATAGGAACCTGAATCGCCCAGACCCAGTGCGGGCATAGTGCTGTTTACTATATCGTACCTACCCGATAGTTTGTTTACCTGTAAGTCTATCGCTGAGGATTGGGCGGAACTAACTATTGTTGGTAAAGCCGTATCATAAAAAGCAGGTGATAGGTTTATATAGCGACTGGAAATAGAGTCGATGCTGACTGTCGAGCTGTTACTCTTATGCGTCCAGTTAAACTGATTCGTAATCAACCATTGCCGTAACCAGATCGTATCGCCTAAATAGGTCAGGTAGGAACCCCACATCAGAATAATGCTGAATAGTAGCCCTAAACTCAATATCCACTTCTTCGCAGATGTCTGAATTTCGCCAACGATATAGGTGTACAAAAGAGCCATCAATAGCAACGAATAGAGTTTATATCGGCTGGTAATGAGCGTATTTATACCGAACCCTGTTCGCGTCCAGGCAACAATGACACCTGTGCCAACTAAGAAGCTCGCTGTGCCAAGAAAGAAATAGTCGAAGGGGGAAAGAGTTTTATGGCTAATCCATTTTTTGAGAATATATAGGCAAATACCCAGAACAACAAGTAGGCTCAAGCCTCCAACCACCATGCAACTTCCAATGACGGGACGTATGGGCAAAGCCTCGGCGGTCGACCCAAAGAAGGCCAACCCGCCACCAATCAACTCAATAAAAGAACCTCTGCTGGGGGGATTACCTGGTGGTTTTTCGTAGTGTAGAAAATAGAGTGGAATCGAGATGATGGCTCCCAATGTCCAGAAAATTAATGGCTTTCGGTTCGACCTCGGTTGTAGGAGAGTCTGCAAAAGCAGCACAGCAAAACCAACAGGCCATACCAGCAATCCGTTGCCACTGGTTAGGGTAGCTGCGACCGCAACCAGCAAAGCAGCTCCAATTTTCTGGGTAAATGCGAGTAGATAAATGGCCCAGAATACCCAAAGGATAACGGTGAAATTTTGCAAAGACGCCATGCCCCAGAACATATTTTCCCATTGTGACAGGTTCAAAAGTAGAAACGCAACCGGTGGGAGATAGAGCAGACAGTCGACAAGTCTAAACGATTTTCGAGGTTTCCATTTACTGGTTTGCTGAATTGTCGATTGACCCAGCGATAATCCGAAAATAGCAATCAATCCAATAAGGCTTAGGTTACCTACTATCATCAAATGAAGATAGCTAAACTTGCCAAACAGGTGAAAATCAAGCCAGGTGATGATGCGGTCATAAACAATCCGGTGCTCGTTATGCTGCTTGAATAACTGATAAATTTTCCCGGAAGCCGATGTTTCCTCGTCGAGATAGAACAAAAAGGCTCTTAAAACATGATCGTCCCATTTAGGTACGTTCACCGCGTAGCTTGCCCAAACATACCAAAACAAGAAGACCGGAATCAACAATAGAAGCATGGCTACCCAAAGGTCGAAGGACCCAGAGCGAATCTGGCGTGATTGTCGGGTATCGTGTTGCGTGACCAATGAATAAAGGGCAAAATGACTAATTCGTGAAGGTGGCTAATTGCCGGGCAATGTTAGCTGGGTCCAATCCCGACAATTGCTGATGGTATTTCTGATCGCCATACAATCCGTTTGGATAGCCTTGGGCCGACAGGCTCACAAAATGACTGGGGGCAGCTCCGTCGGTAAGGAGTTTGACCGATAGTTGTTGCGCCAGACCACCTATTGATACGTGTTCTTCAACAACCAGCAATGGTTTTCCTGCCCAACGGTGTGCCAGATCAGTAGGCAGGTCGAGGGGGAGGTTCGTGGCCGTGAATACATCGAATTGACCAGTAAGCAATTCGTCCTTGAGAGCAGTCAATACATTGGCGGCAACTGGCCCAAGGGCCACCACCGTACCAATAGAAGCTGAGCTGCGGACAATATGCTTAAATGACCCATGTACTTCGGCACCATCTGGAGTGTTGGGGCCCGCGCCTAAACGCAAATAGGTCGGGCGACCTTCGGCGACAATCTGGTGAAGCATAGGTGATACCTCATCGGCAAAGGCTGGAATGTAGGTGTTCACATTTTGTAGACTGCTCAGACAGGCCAAATCCTCGATCGCATGGTGCGTGCTCCCCATGATGCCGTAACCATAACCGCCACCATTTCCGACCAGAAAAACCGGCATTCGGTGCAGACAAACATCATTACGAAACTGTTCTAGGCAGCGATAGACTACAAATGGTGCAATGCTGTAACAAAATACTTTATAGCCTTTGTAAGCCATACCTGCGGCTACACCCACCATATTTTGTTCGGCCACACCCGCATTAATGAAGCGTGGACCAAGGGCATCGGCTACGTTTTCGAGGGCAGCATACCCCAGGTCGCCGGTGATGAATATTATTTTTTCATCTTCCCGCCCAATTTTCTCAATAGCGGCTGCAAATTCTTTACGCATGACAGAAGTATGAACTATGATGTAGGCTATATGATGTATGCTTTACTATTCCCAGTTCCTCACTGTTTAACATACATCATATAGCCTACATCATACATAAATTTACTTACTTTTTCGCTGCTCGATCATCGTGCTGATCTCTGCTGCAGTTTTATAAATTCGATCTCCCTTGCGAACCATCGTACGGATAAATTTCGGGCGTTTTTTCGTTTCCTCAAATATCTTGCTGATATACTCTCCTAAAAACGAGATGCCCAGTAAGTTGATTCCACCAAAGAACGTAACCAGAATAATAACGGTCGAGAGCCCATAAGGGGTATTCGGGTCGAAGTTGAAGAGCCGGGCAACAATCTGCCAGATAATACCTAACATGGATAGACCCGTCAGGACAAAGCCTGCGTAGGTCATTAACTCCAATGGAGCAAAACTAAACGAGAAAATTGCCTTTTTCGCCCACCAGATGTTCTTGGTCCAATTGTTGGTTGATACGCCAAACATGCGTTCAGGACGTACATAATCTACCCCCGTTTGTTTGAATCCAACCCACGCCCGTAGCCCACGCAGGAATTGCTCTGTTTCGGGAAGGTTAACCAGTTCACGGACCACTTTTCGGTCAATGATCGAAAAATCACCGGCATCGACCGGGATATTGATATAAGCTGTCCGTTTGAAAAGCCGATAAAACTGTTTGTAGAAAAAGTGAACGTGTGCAGGCATTTCTCGTTGTACCCGAACTCCGTACACGACATCGAACCCCTGTTGCCACTTTTCGTAAAACTTCGGAATTATTTCGGGCGGGTCCTGTAAGTCGCCGTCCATGAGTACTACCGCGTCGCCCGTAGCGATCTCCATACCGCTCAAAAACGCCGATTGCGAACCGAAATTACGCGAATGCTTGATGGCAATTACGTTTGGGTCTTTAGCGCAAATTTCATTAAGCACTTCGTCGGTATTGTCCGGTGAGTTATCATTCACAAAAATGATTTCGTACCGAACCTTCATCTCATTGAAGGTCTTCACCAAGCGTTCGTACATATACGGAATTGCCTGAGCATCTTTATAGCAGGCAATAATGGGCGAAATGACGGGGTTGAGCGTAGGCTTTTGAAAGGCGGGAATTACCCTGCTTTCGTACTGATGGGCTATCTGCCAGTCGGCAGTTTGGCGTAGGCCGTCGCTGAGAGATGTAGTGGCTTTCCAATCCAGGTCGACCTCAGCAGCGGTTGGGTCACCATACCAGTCGGAGAGGTCCCAGTTGCGATTGGTCATACTACCCCAAACGGGTTCCTGGGTTAGCCCGAAGGTTTGCCGGGCCACATCGACCAGCTCACGCATGGTCGTTTTTTTGCCCGTCGCAATGTTATAGGATCGCCCACGAATTTCGGAATTGACGTGAAGAGCTGCCTGTACAAACGCATTTATACAATCGTCTACATAAACGAAATCACGACTGATATCTGGCGATACAAGCGGAGGCAACTGCCCTTTTCGATTCTCTTCAACAAGCCGGGGAATAAGCCGGTCAGGCTCTTCCCAGCCACCGTAAATGGAGTAAAGACGTAGGTTAAGGGTATTAAGCTGGTGGACTTTAGCGTAATACTCAAGCGTATAAGCCGCCGATACTTTTGAAACAGCATAGTGACTGTTAGGTTCTACGCGATCAGTTTCCTTAGGGGCGGTGCAGTTAAAGCCATATTCCGAACTACTGCCTGCATGGATATAAACCATATCGGACGTACAGTTTTCGAGAATGTTGACCGTTCCCAGAACGTTTGTTTCGTAGGTCAGTCCAACATTTTTCTGCTTGCTATAGGCACCGTAGGCTGCCAGATTGAAAATCGTTTTTGGCTTGATCTTCCCAAAAACATCCTGCACAGATGTATTGGACAAAATATCGCAGTGAACGATGTTTTCGGCAGGGACATCTAACAGTTTAAGACGCCAGGCTTTGGTGGCATCGTGGGTCAGCGCGTACACATCCTTGCGGACGCGGAAGAGTTGCTCAAATAGGTTAGCGCCAATGAAGCCACTGGCTCCAAAAACAACAATGGGACCCTTGAGTCGTGTACTATCAGTAGGTAGCAAATTGGGGGCAGACTGATTCATTCAGGCCGCAATATTACAGCAAAAGACGGATATGCCTGCTTTAATAGGCAGTTTTATAGGAAACGGTAACCGATTAACGCCTACGCTTCAGTAGTGTTTAAGTGTAAATAACGCTCATTTACATCGGCGTTGGCTTGCTCATACTGGGCATCTGTCATGGGCAGATAGTGCCATTCGAGCCGATTTTCCATATAGGAAACGCCTTTTCCTTTTACCGTTTTGGCAATTACAAGTTTAGGCTTTCCATTTGGAGTAGCTGTTAATCGGTCAATTGTAACCAATAGCTCGTCAATGTTATGGCCATCGACAACTACAGTCTCAAAACCAATGGCGTTCCAGGTCTGAACATCTGCCGTATCACCCAGCACATCCGCCGTCTGGCCGAAGCCCTGCAATCCATTTTTGTCAACCAGAACAATCAGGTTATCCAGTTCATGCTGAATAGCAAAATGAGCCGCTTCCCAGGTTGTTCCTTCGTTCGTCTCTCCATCCGACATCAGAACGAACACGCGGGAATCATCGCCCATAAGTTTACCCGCCTGTGCCATACCCGAGCCAATGGGTAGCCCATGCCCCAACGAACCAGTAGCAAACGGAATGCCTTTATGCTGATTAGGAGCAGGGTGGGCGGGTAGGGTTGTGCCATTTAGGTAATAAGTGGCCAGGACTTCGTCTGAAATCTCACCCAAATGGTTCAGGCATACATAGAGTGAAGCTGCTGCGTGGCCTTTCGAGAGCAGAAAAGTATCCTGTTCCCGTTTGCGAAGGACAAGCGTAGCAATCATTAGGTCTACACAGCTCAATGAACAACCAATATGACCGGCATGAGCCTGGTTGTAGAGGCTCAGTATTTTGAGTCTCAGTTGTCCCTGAAGGGTTTGCAAGTCGGTGATTTCTGTTGTTGACGTCATGGTTGATTGATGCGTAATGGCCTAATCGCCATAGCGAAATGTATTGCCTTGAAAATCAAAAATAGTAATTTTTTTATCTGAATTCCCTTTTACAAGGACAATCCGATCCCTTTCGTTCGGGTCAACACGCTGAATGTAATGTGCATCTTTGGGCAGATAAACATTCACTAATTGAGCGTCGTAAAGCGATACGGGTGAGAAGGTTGTGTCATTTTTCTTCGAGAAGATGATCCGCTTTTTATTCGGGTAGAGAATAGTATCGCCTGGCGCATAGAGTTGTGTCAATTGTTGGGCCGATGATTGGTAAGGATTTGCAATTCGGGGAGTGCCAAAAAGCGTGTATTTAGGCGACGTATCGGCATAAATATTGCCCAAAGTAAGAGCAATGTGACCTGTCTGAATCAACAGTACAGCTGCAATGGGTAGACTGAACCACCAGCGGAGACTCGTTAGCTGGTATAATCCCAGTGCCACTAAAATGCAGACATAGGGAAATGAAAATCCCGAATAACGTTGCGTAATGCCGTACGTATGGCCCGATCGCCAGGCCATAAACAGCAGGAATAGTGTTGGGATAAAAGCTAGTAGCACTAAAAGAACAACGAATCGTTTTTGATAAGTATCCGTTTGGTCGATTACATAGCGAGCGATGAGATAAACAAAGGGTATGGCTATCGATAGAACCAGCAGCCGAGCGGGTTGCATCGTATAAAATGGTATGCCTGCCAGTAGAAGTACCGTTACGGCGGCATAAACCCAGACTGGTGGTTTTGATGTCGAGAAGTACCGATGCATAACCAGTGTTGAACTTACTCCCAACCCTAATGCTAGCAACGAATTTTGAATGTTGGACAAAGTTTGGCTAAGTCCGTTTGTGATAATAAATAAGTCAGAGAAAACGGGGATGGCCCGAACCGTAATATTCGGAATAGTAGCGGGTAGAATTATCCCGAAACCATTATTCAGGGGATTCGTGAGCGCCAGATTCCGGTAAAAATTCTTTTGTTCTTCCAGAATATAAAATGTGTACGTTCCTCCGCCAAAAAAGAACCATAACGAAATAAGCCCTAAACCTACAGCGGCTGTTAAGCCCAACGTAACCCAGGCTCGACTATTTCGGAGGTAAAGGAGCGCATAGAGCCCATGACATAGAAAAACCGTGATCGCTAAATAATGGGATAAGACCGCCGTCACAAAAACAGCACCGTAGGCAAGATAAAGCCAGGGTAGGGAAGGAGTGACCGAACTGAGTGAATTTCGGGTTGATGAACGAATTCGCTCCTGAATAAGCAGAAAGATATGTGTGGCCAGTAACGTCAGAAAAAACGTCATGGAATAATTGCGGGCGATGTGGCTATAGGCCACAAAAAACGGCTCAATGGTAGCGATGGCTGCACTTGCCAAGGCTAGTTTCTCAACCGAAGTAAGGGAGTTGGGATTACTTGGTCCAACATCGCGTTTTTCGGGTAGAAAATGTCGACGGACAAATACAAATAGTAGCCAGACAATCAGGACGCTAAAGATTACCGATGGCATCCGAAGAGAGGCATCACTTAATCCAAATACCTTTAGCCATAGCCATAATACGCCATAGTAGGCGGGGCTATTGCCAATATCGCCCCGAATATCGGCTTCAATAAAGTCGTTTATTGTTTTGGGCTTCCAGAATTCAGCGGGTGTAAAGTACGGTTTGCTAAAAACATCTTTCTGATTAGCACCTTCAAGGCAAACGCCCTGGCTAATGAGCAGTGTCGATTTCTCGTCGAAATAAATACCGTACGTACCAACTCGATACAGGCGAAGTCCTAGCGCTAGTACCAATAAGGCACCTAGCAAAATCAGGCAATTGCGGGATAACTGAACAGACATTGGGCCAAAACTACGCGCAAAATCCGGGTTCTCATAGCTTGAGGATCGTGAATTCTACGCGCCGGTTTTGTTTTCGCTTCTCTTCGGTTTCATTGCTGGCAACGGGTTTACTAGGTCCCCATGCCTTGGTTTGAATACGTTTTTCGGTAATTCCTTTGCTGGTCAGGTACTCTTTTACAACCCGGACGCGATCTTCAGAAAGCTTCATATTAGGCTCCCAATCGCCCTGATTGTCTGTATGACCTTCGATTAGCAGTTCCATAGATGGGTACTTTTCCAGCATAGAAACTACCTGATCCAGCTCTGAATTAGCACCCGGAAGTAGGGTAAACTGACTCTGCTGAAACAATACTTCCCGCATAACGATTTTTTGCCCTGGCTCAATTTTTACCAGATACAGGTTGCGTCGAATATCACGAAATCGTTTGTCTTTGCTTAAATCCAGGACTTCAGTTGTTGTGAAATAACCTTCTTTTCGGGCTTTCAGATTATAGGTTTTCTGGGTTGGCAGAATCATTTTATATTCACCCGTTTCGGGATTGAAATCCACTTTCGAAATCTCTTTCGTGTCGCCGAACAAGCCTGATGCAACTTCTGAGGCAATCGGTTTTTTGCTTTGAGAATCTAATACCTGCCCTGATATAATGGCAACTGGATCAGGCTTTATTGCAGGGAACAATTTTAACCGAAAGATATCATCTTCGCCCAGCGAACCGGCCCGAGAGCTTAGATACGCGAAATCGCCCGAAGCCGGAATGGTGAAATAACCATCCCATTCGGCAGTATTGATAGCTGGGCCGAGATTTTCGGGTTCGCTCCAGTTGCCCCAGGAGTCATCCTGTCGTCGGCTGACAAAAATGTCGCCATTGCCAAAACCAGGATGGCCAGCCGATGTAAAATAGAGTGTCCGGCCGTCGGCAGCCAGAAAAGGCGAACTTTCAAATTCGGCAGTGTTCACAACACCACCTAAGGATACCGGTTCTGACCAGGTATTATCTGATTTCTGAAGCGAAACGTACAGGTCTCGGTTGCCGCGTGTATCTTTTCGTTGCACGGCCAGAATTATTGCTTTTCCATCGGGCGAGACGCAAAATTCCAGCTGGTTTTTTTCGTGCAGGTTATAATTGTTGGCAATCCGACACTCAACCGGTTGCGACCATCCCGCTTTGGTACGGATGGATTTAGAAATGCCAAACGACATGCCTCCATCGGGACGATACACATTGATGAGGTAAGCTGTACGTCCATCGGGAGCCATTCCGCTAATGGCATTGTCGCCCGTATTGTTGATGGGTGGTCCAATATTAACGGCTTCACTCCAGCCAGGCGGATTACCGTTTGATGCAGATTCGAGCGTGGAGTACCAGACATCCTGACGATCAGGGGCACCCATATTCGCTTTGTTGAAGTTCCGGGTAAAGTAGAGCGTCTTTCCGTCGGGAGAGATAACGGGGGCTACTTCCTGACCGGGTGAGTTTACTGTTTTGCCGAGATTTTCCTTTTGAATATCCTTAGGAGTATTTTTCGATACATTGATGCCAACAGTAACTGGTTTCGTGTCCTCCGAAATGCCAATGGCATCAATTTGATTCATCCCTTTCAGAGCAGCACCATTGATCACAACTTTGATTTGGGTGCATAGATAAGCCGAATCTTTCGGGAAAATTCGCAGGAGTGGGTCCTGGCGCGCCTGTACGCTGGTTGCTTGATAAACAGAGTGCTCTTTGCCTTTCTGATCGATAACAATGACTTTTACGACTGCTCCTGGATTTACATTCTCAGCCACTACAATTTGCCGGGCCTGCATTGGAGTTTCAAACCCTACCTGAATCCACTCGTCGGCAGTGCCATCGGCGTAAAAGGGTGCCCAGGCACAGGGGCTTTCACCCATTTCAGGAATTTTGCTCGGGCGGCCAAGTGCCTGAGAGGCTTTATATTGTTCGCCAGTGGGTTCGCCTTTTTTCTCTGACGACACACCCACTACCCGACTTGCCCATTGAAGGGTGTTTTTTTCAGTAGCCGGGACATTCGTAGGGCTGGCGGCTCGCTGTTGCGCATCAGTCGATTGGGCTAAGCCAATCGAACTGGCCATGCCAACCAATATGCCCGCCAAAATGCTCCAGACTTGCATAAATGACTAAACGGTGAGTAATATAGACTGATTTTTATGGCAATAGTTGCAATGTTAAACACAGAATTGCATACTCATAGTGCCATCGGCTAAGAAAACTTAGTTAGTGAGCACGCGATATTCCCATGGTTTGAGTGTTACAGCCATTTCAGGTTTCAATTCGACAGGTTGATGGCTGAATATCTCTGTGTACGTACCTGCAAACCCGTCGTCTGATAAGCGAACCGTTTGGGGCTGTCCGCTCAGGTTGAGTATGACGACAACACGGTCGTTGTCACGCTGCCGGTGAAAGGCATATACCTTGTCGTCATGGTCGGTCATGATTTTTACGGCTTTTCCACCCGCCAGACCATTCCAAAGTGCCCGGTTTCGGTGTTTAAGCGTGAGTAGCGTTTTGAAGAAATCACTTTTGGCATAATTACCCCATGAAATGGTGTCTTTCTCAAACATAGCTAACCGTTTATTCAGGTTCGACTCCATACCGTTATAAACCAGCGGCATGCCTTCGAGTGTACTACTCAATACGATGAATGCATCAGCCCCTGGTCCGAATGATTCCTCCAGGGTGCCATTATGGGTATTTTCATCGTGATTCTGAGTAAATAACATTTGGTAGTACCAGATTGGAAACCGTTTCTGGTTTACCTCACGCAATGAATCAATTTTATCGACAGTACGAGCACCAGCAGCTATGGACTTCATCATGTTGTACATGGTCCAACTGTAGTTCATATTGAAACACTTTCGAAATTGTTCAGGATCGTCTTCCCATTCCGATAGCATGAATACGGTCTTGATTTTATCTAACTGGGGGCGAAGCTCGGCCCAGAAAGTATTTGGAACATAACCTGCTGCGTTGCAACGATACCCATCAATGTCGGTTTCCTTGAGCCAATACTCCATTGCTTCAGTCATGGCTTTACGCATAGCCGGGTTTTCGTAATTAAGTTCAACTACGCTGGCCCAGCCGGTTGGTTTGCTAGTTTTTGGTGTATTAGGAGAAACCATTTTCCCCTTTTTCAGCGTATACCAGTCGGGATGTTCTTTCACCCAATTGTGATCCTGGGCCGTATGGCTGGCAACCCAGTCCAGAATAACGCGCAGGCCCAGAGCATGCGCCCGATTGACCAACGTTTTGAAGTCGGCCAGCGTGCCATAGTCTGAATTTACCGTTTTAAAATCGGTTATGGCATAAGGACTAATCAGTGTTTTTTTGGTTGTATCCTGACTAATTGGGTAAATCGGCATCAGCCAGATAATATCTACGCCCATTTCTTTTAGGCGCGGCAACTGCGCTTCTATTGCTTTAAAATCACCTTTTGGCGAAAATTGGCGCACATTGATTTCATAAATCGTCGCATTTTTAGCCCAATCTGGCGCATGTGGAGCAGCTAGTGCAGTTGTATCAGAAGATTGGGCTTCAGTTTGATTCTGTGAGGTAGTGCGACAGGCTGTTGTCAGGAGGAGCGAACTGAACAAAATAGCCAGATATAGTTTCTTCATGGATGATGCCTACTGGGTCAATTAAATAAAGAGTTAAGGAATGCATCAGGCCACTAAAGGCAAGCTGCTATTTTTTAATTGACGGATCGCTTCCAGTGGATCGCTAGCCCTGAAAACAGAATTGCCCGCTACCAGCACATCGGCTCCAGCATTGAGTAGAATTTGCGCATTTTTCTCGCTGACCCCTCCGTCAATTTCAATCAGAGCAGCCGAGCGATTTGCTGTTAGTAATTGTTTTAACTTCGTTACTTTCTGAATTGTATGCGGTATAAACGATTGCCCTCCAAAACCAGGATTGACGGACATGATTAAAATAACATCGATCTGCTCCAGTACGTCTTCAAGCCCGGAAATGGGTGTGTGCGGATTTAGCGCCACACCTGCCCGACAGCCTAATTCGCGGATGCGGGTCAGTGTTCGGTGCAAATGCGTGCAGGCTTCATAATGTACATGAATAACCGATGCTCCTCCTTCGGCAAAAGCCTCCAGGTAACGCTCCGGTTGCACAATCATCAGGTGTACATCCAACGGTTTCTGACAATATTTTCGGGCCGTTTCTAACAGAGGAAAGCCAAAGGAGATATTAGGAACGAACAAACCATCCATCACATCGAAATGAAGATAATCGGCTTCGCTGCGGTTTATTAAATCCAGTTCCTTTTGCAGGTTAGCAAAGTCGGCGGCTAGTAGCGAAGGGGCAATAAAAGGCTGATTCATGGTTGTTCTGTTGTCCCGAAAAATCAATCGATTGAAAAAGAAAGACTTAGTCAGTCGCCGTTGTCAGTTACTTATTTTTTTATCCTGTAAAACTAACGTTTTTTTGCTTGAACGCGGAAACAAACCCAATATTGCCGATTAAACAACTACTGATTCTACATTATGAGCAATCGGTCAGATTGGATACTGAACGTGCCTTTTTTGCCTAATAGACTTTCGTAATTCATTGATATTCAATATATGACACCCCAGGAGCGCATTGCCGAATTAACCGATCGCCTGAATTATTATACCCACCAATACTACCAGAATAGTGTTTCGGAGGTAGATGACTTCACATTCGATCAACTCCTGGCCGAATTGGCCGAGCTCGAGAAGCAATATCCCGAATTTCGTTACCCTGAATCACCAACTACCCGTGTTGGGGGGACAATCAGCAAGGAATTTGCGACGGTCTATCACCGTTTCCCGATGCTATCTCTAGGTAATACATATTCTGAAGAAGATCTGATTGAATTTGATAAACGGGTGCAGAAAGGATTGAACGGCCAGGCCTATGAGTACATCTGTGAACTTAAATTCGATGGCGTGGCGCTGAGTATGACCTACGAAAACGGCTTGCTGGTGCAGGGCGCTACACGTGGAGATGGTATTCGTGGTGATGATATCACGAATAATATCCGGACAATTCGCACGGTGCCACTGCGCGTTGGGCAGGTAGCAGGTAGCGGGGAGCAAGGGGCTCGGAACGGAGAGAAATCCAAAGGGCAGGTTGCTATTGACTTTGGCGCAGAAATCCCCCTTGCTCCGAGCTCCGAGCTCCCTGCGCTTTTCGAAGTGCGAGGTGAAGGCTTTTTGCCGCTTGCTGAGTTTGAGCGGATTAATAAAGAGCGCGAAGACATTGGTGAACCCCTCCTGGCTAATCCCCGTAATGCTGCTTCGGGTACGTTTAAGCAGCAGGACTCGGGAGCCGTGGCCAAGCGTAGACTTGACTGTTATGTGTACTCATTTTTATCGGACCAGGAAGTGTTTAAGACGCATGAAGAAAGCCTGATTGCGATGAAGCAATGGGGTTTCAATGTCTCGCAAACCTGGCAGAAATGCGCCGACATTCAGGACGTGATGCGCTACATCAACCAATGGGAGGAGAAACGGTTTACCTTACCGCTTGGTACGGATGGGATTGTTATTAAGGTGAATCGGTATGACCAGCAACGTGAATTAGGATATACCGCCAAAAGCCCGAGATGGGCCATTTCCTTTAAATACAAAGCACTAGCTGCCAGCACAGTTTTGACTGGCATTCGATACCAGGTTGGTCGAACAGGATCTGTTACCCCCGTAGCCTTGCTCACGCCCGTGCTACTGGCCGGAACGACTGTAAAGCGCGCATCCTTGCACAATGCCAATGAAATTGAGCGGTTGGGCGTTCGGCTTTATGATACGGTGTTTGTAGAGAAAGGGGGAGAAATTATTCCGAAAATTACTGGCGTAGATCTTAACCGCCGAACTGACCAAAGCCAACCCATTATCTACCCAACAACCTGCCCGGCTTGTGGCACGCCCTTGATTCGTAAGGAAGGAGAAGCGAATCATTATTGTCCCAATGAGCGTGGTTGCCCACCCCAACGGCAGACCCGATTCGAGCATTTTATCCAGCGCCGTGCCATGAACATCGAGAGCCTTGGCGAAGGTAAAATTGAGATGCTCATTGACAAAGGCTTAGTTGAAACACCCGCCGATCTCTATTCACTAACCAGCGAGCAACTGCTGGGTCTTGAGAAAGTATTCCTAGACCGCGACGGCGGACCGGAAGAGATCGGCAAAAAACGGGTCGTTAGCTTTCGGGAGAAAACCGTTGAGAATATTCTGACCGCCATTGAGCGGTCAAAGGCACAGCCTTTTCAAAATGTGCTGTTTGCGCTGGGTATCCGCTATGTTGGCAATACGACTGCCGAAAAATTAGCTGATTATTTCGGATCGATGGACGCAATTATGAAAGCCAGCCAGGAGGAATTACTGGCCGTGCCGGATACAGGCCCGCGTATTGCCGAGAGTGTGGTTGCCTGGTTCGCGGATGATTACAATCGAGTGTTCGTTGAGCAATTGCGGACAGCTGGGTTGCAGTTTGAAGGTGAGAAAAAAGTTGTAGAACGTGAGGGCGATGCACTGGCAGGAAAGACATTTCTGTACACGGGCACATTCGCCAATTTCAGCCGCGAAGAACTCGAAAACCGTATTGAGGCTAATGGAGGCAGACTCCTTAGCGGCATTTCCAAAAAACTGAACTATTTGATTGTGGGTGAAAATGCCGGGCCATCGAAGGTCGATAAAGCGCAAAAGCTCAATGTGCCGATGATTGGTGAAGATGAGTTTCTTGCAATGCTGGAGGTATAAGGCGTATCGAAACTAAATTCGCTATCTTTACTTACAACCCCACCTTGCTATGGAAGCAACTTTTTCGCCAAAAGACTAATCTCAAGTTATTACGAAGCAATAACTCCCCAGTAAATTCCCGTAACTTTGCCAGAATATTATATTCCTGTTTCTTCTAATGGATACTAAATTCCATGGCGTAGGTGTTGCCATTGTGACACCTTTCAATGCCGATCTATCGATTGACTACGACGGCTTCGGCCGCATCGTTCGGCACATCTCCGACGGAGGTGTTCGTTACATCGTCCTGCAGGGCACTACTGGCGAATCGCCTACGGTGACAAAGCAGGAAAAGAAACAGTTGTTGCAATACCTTAAGGAAAATAATCCGAAGAAATTGCCCATCGTATTTGGAGTGGGCGGCAATGTTACTACCGACGTTGTATCTGGCATGAAAGACATTGATTTTGAAGGTGTCGATGCTATTCTATCGGTTTGCCCATACTATAATAAACCTGGGAAACGGGGTGTCATTGAACACTTTACGCGTATTGCTGATGCGAGTCCAGTACCCGTTATCCTATATAATATTCCCTTTCGTACGGGTATCAATATGACTGCCGAAACGATCTGTGAATTGGCCCAACACCCAAACATCATTGGCGTAAAGGAAGCGTCGTGTGTGATTGAACAGTGCATGGAAATTGCTCGTGACAAACCTGATGATTTCCTGCTTATTTCGGGTGATGACGTGCAGGGGGTACCCATTATCAGCATTGGGGGAGTTGGGGTTATGTCGGTTGTTGCTAACGCATTCCCGGCCAAGTTTAGTGGTATGATCGAAGCTGCATTACAGGGCGATTTTGCGTTTGCACAAAAAGAACTTGGTCACTTCCTGCGGATTGATCCGCTATTGTATGAAGAAGGAAATCCAGTAGGGATTAAAAATGTTCTGGAGATTCTTGGCTTGATTTCGGCGGAAGTGCGGTTGCCATTAATGAAAGCTTCCGATGATCTGAGCGAACGCCAACGGGCTGTTCTTCAGCGCGATGGTTTGCTGGAACTGGTCGCTTAAAAATAAACAAAACTCTATATTGTGGCCCTCAACTTAGATAATAAGTTGAGGGTTTTTGCTTTTAGTATCAATAAGCTCCCTGATAAACCAAGCCTGCTCTAGTTGGTTAACTTACGAAATATAATACTCTTTTTACATCATGGAATACGTTCGATTTGGTAGTACTGGCCTTATGGTTTCTAAACTTTGCTTGGGTTGCATGACATACGGTCGCCCGACTGACCGGTGGCCCTGGGCGCTGGATGAAGAAAAAAGTCGCCCATTTATTCAGAAAGCCCTGGAACTGGGATTTAACTTTTTTGATACCGCCGATGTGTATACGGCTGGAGCCAGTGAAGAAGTGGTTGGCCGTGCCCTGCGCGATTTTGCATCCCGCGATGAGATCGTGCTGGCGACTAAAGTATTTAACCCAATGGGCCCCGGCCCTAACGACAAGGGTTTATCCCGTAAGCATATTATGAGCGCCATCGATGCCAGCCTGAAACGACTAGGGACAGATTATGTTGATCTTTACCAGATTCACCGATGGGATGATAACACGCCCATTGAAGAAACAATGGAAGCGCTTCACGATGTCGTCAAAGCCGGAAAAGCCCGATACATTGGTGCGTCGTCGATGTATGCCTGGCAATTTGCCAAGGCCCAATATACTGCCGACCTGAATGGCTGGACCCGATTTGTGTCGATGCAACCTCAGTATAACCTGGTATATCGTGAAGAGGAACGCGAAATGTTGCCCTTTTGCCAGGATCAGAAGGTGGCCGTTATTCCCTGGTCGCCTTTGGCGCGGGGTTTGTTGACAGGCAAACGCTCGAAAGAACGTAACGAAACAGAACGGGCTAAAACCGACGCCTTCGGCAAAAAATTGTACGCCCGCGACGATGACTTTGCCATTGCTGACTTGGTAACGAAACTGGGTGAAACGCGCGGAATCCCTGCTTCGCAGATTGCCCTGGCCTGGTTACTTTCCAAGCCAGTTGTTACAGCGCCCATTATTGGAGCCAGCAAACCGGGGCATCTGGAAGATGCTGTTGGCGCTCTTTCTATAACCCTTTCCGACGACGAAATCCACCAATTGGAAGATGCTTACCAACCGCACCCCGTGATGGGAATTTGAGTTTAGAGCAATTAAAAATGATCGGTAGGTTTAACCTGGCAGAGGCCTCTAGAATTGCTATGATAAGTAACAATGCGAAATAATACCCTTTTCAGTAGACGTCCAATACATTCAACGGGCAATTCCAACGACAATGGCTACTATCGACAGAAAAACATTCCTGAAAGAAATCTCTTTGCTGGCTGGGGTGTCCCTTATTTCGGGGCCGATTCTGGCTAGTGAGTCTGCTCGGGAAAAATCGGCGATAAAGTTGGGTTTTGTTACCTATTTGTGGGGTAAAGATTGGGATTTACCTACCCTGATTAAGAATTGTGCGGATACGGGTCTACTCGGTGTAGAACTACGTGTGGAGCATGCCCATAACGTGATGCCTGAACTGAGTGCGGCACAACGATTGGACGTTAAAAAAAGATTTGTCGATAGTCCTGTTCAGCTTGTTGGGCTTGGAACAAATCAGCAATTTGATTTTGTGGATCAGGACAAACTAAAAGCGTCTATGGATCGGGCAAAAGAATTTATCCGGTTGAGTGCCGATGTGGGCGGAACGGGCGTAAAAGTGAAACCTAATGCCCTCCATAAAGAAGTCCCTACCGAAAAAACGCTGACTCAAATAGGTAAATCGTTGAATGAGCTTGCTCGATATGGTGCTGACCTTGGGCAACAGATCAGACTGGAAGTGCATGGTGAAGAAACGCAGGAACTGCCTGCTATTAAGCAGATTATGGATCTTGCTAACAATCCGAATGCGACCATTTGCTGGAATTGCAATCCGCAGGATCTGAATGGTAAAGGTTTCGCCTACAATTTCAACTTAGTCAAAAACCGATTTGGGGCCACCTGCCATGTTCGTGAACTGGATAGGACCGACTATCCCTACCAGGAGCTTCTGACCAATCTGGTAAACATGAATTACAAAGGCTGGGTATTACTCGAATGCCATACTAATCCGGCTGATAAAGTTGCATCCATGAAAGAACAGAGAGCCGTATTTGATCGGATGATAGCAAAGGCTTAGTGATTCCATTTGTTATTGGCGAAAAGTTCTGACTATTGATTAATGAGTTCTTCAACTAAAAAGACCGAACCCAGTGAGGATTCGGTCTTTTTAGTTGAAGGCTTAGTATTTTTATGAATTACTACCCCCTCCACCAAAGAGTTTGGATATAATCCAGATTACCAGACCGATACCCAGAATGACAAGTATGGCACCTGTCCAGGCTCCGGCTTTGAAAATATCGCCTATCGCTTCACAACTGGTCAGAAATAGGGTTAAAAATAAGGCTACGATAGCCGTCGGGAAAAAACGCAACAGAGTTTTCATAAACGTTGACTGAAATTTAGTGTAGTAATCAACCGCTCGTTTTTCGGCGGATTTTCAATTAAACAGACACAGATTCAGTTTGTTTAAAACCCTGAAAATTAGAGATTCCACCAGTAGGTCCACTTCAGTACCAATGCCCGATTTTTTACTGATAGGAACCCCGGTACATCCTGACCAATCTGCGCAGAATTAGGCAGATAATTATCTGTGTATACTAAGAAAAAGTCGGATGCGGGCTTGTAACGCCACTGAATACGGGCATTGACGTTCATGTTTTTTTGCTGCTCGTTATACTGCACAAACGTGGTCAGATAGAGCTTGTTGGTGAACGTGAAATCGAAGCGGGGGCCAACAAGCCAGAAGGTTGTGGCACCCCAGGGCTGCGGCAAACGAATGTCGTTATAACTCGCGCTGGCAGCCAGACTAACATACGGCTGGAACCGGTAACCCAGATCGGCGGTGAGATTCAATCGGGTACCGTTAGCGTAATAGCCACCGTAGCGCGACGAGAAACCGTAGGTAAACACACTCTGGGGTTTCGAGTCAAAATCGGTTCCCCACGCTGTCCAGTTATGTTCTGTGCCCGTTGCCAGTGTTTCGCGACCCGTATTGGTCGGGTCAAATGGTTGCAGCAACCGAACGTAATCGGTGGCCACCCAGGCCGTAAATACGCTTCGGCTACGGAATGTAATGGCATAGCTTAACATGCTTTCATTATCACTCTGTTTCCAGGCCGGATCGAAAAAGTAGGTAGAGGTCAACGTGGGACCGTGGTTAAGTACGCCACTGCCTGTGGGTAAAAATGTATAGCCGAGTGTTGCCATGCCCCGTTCGTAACCGATACGAGGCACGTAACCAGCTTCTGCGGTGTAGTTTTTGCCAATAGATTCTACTTGCCCACTAATCAGCCATCGGCGCGTAAAGTATTGTAGATTAGCAGCATATACAGCATCATTACCCGGTTGATCTGGCCTGAAGGATTTGACATACAGCGCTTTCCCCGTCCAGACATTATTCGACGAAGCCAGGTTATACTCCAGTCCTAAATTTCGATTATAGCGGGTATAAAGGGGTTTGTCAGGATTGGGTGTATAATCCAGCGACTCTTTATTGACGAAGATCATCCCAATATTCGAGCGGGCCGATACTCGCCGTTGTAGCGCCACAACCGCAAAGTTCTGGGCGGGTAGGCCCGTATCATCTACACGTCCGGTTTGCATGTCCATGATACCGATCCGCCAGTCTTTATTAAGTTTTCCACTCAGCCGGGCACCAAAGCGAATCGGTACACCACCTAACCCAATCCGACGGCTGAAAAACGGCCGAATCGTTGCATAACCGAAGTTGGTAAACTGATCGCCGTTCTCTAAAAAGAACTGCCGTTTTTCGGGGAAGAATAGTTCGTAGCGGTCGAGGTTCGTGACTTGCTGATCCACATCTACTTGCGAAAAGTCGGGGTTAACGGTCAAGTCGAGATTCAGTGATGACGTAACTGCTATTTTGGCGTCCAGTCCGGCATCCAATCGGCTTTTAGTAGGAACGCTGTTTTGGTAGTCGCGGGTAAGACCACTCAGTGCATAGGGAATAAGAGAAATATTCGGCCCCGGTTGTGGTGGTGGCTGATCCCAGACTAATACACCCGTTAAAGCCAGCGAGGCCGTTGGGAACTGCCGTTGGATGGGCGTCCAGGATGATTTCTCGGTTGTTTTCAAATCCTGTCGACTGAAGTTGATACCCCAGCGGGAAATACCTTTTTTATATCGAATCGTTTTGAAGGGAATGGCTAGTTCAATTACGTAACGGTCCTCGTAATTACGAACGACCGATGTCCATTTATTATCCCAGCTCAGGTTTGCTTTTCCGCCTTCATACAACAAGCCATCCCATTGAGCTCCAGCGGCATTGGTGCCAAAGGTGAAGCCGTTCGTCTGGTCGTCGAAGGTGTCCATGAAAAAGATGAAATTGTCATTTTTGAGGAAAGCCCAGTCGCGTCGAAGTGATTCGACCATATAAGGACCCGCCACGTAGCCGTGGTAGCAGATAGCGCTCAGGTACACATTATGGTCGTCGTAGGTCATCCGAACATCGGTGCGGACGCGGGCCCGGCTGGTGTCCATCGGAAGCACCATCCAGAAGTCAGAGGCTACTTCGGCTGCCTGCCAGGCGGGTTCATCGATGGCACCATCAATAATAACCGGTGAGGTTGCCCGGTTGATGTGAAGCTGATAACTCTCGTTTTTTTTCTGAGCCAGTAGAACGGTGTGGCTTAGTAACAGATAAATAATAGAAAGAACAAAGGAAAATTTCACCAAGCAACGATGTTTAAGGAGACTAATACAAAAGCAAAGGTAAGCCAGATTTTCCCCATTGCGCTCTAAAACAATGACATAGCGATGATCGAATTTTTGCTAATTTTTTGCGTAAACGAGCTCTACATAGCAACAGTGCCTGACCGAATACTAAATTCTTCTTCGTTCAGGTGTTGTTCAGGGCATAAACTAATGTGATTGAGTGTACGGTACCATTGCTTACAGATAGATGCGTAGTATAGCTGTTCAATACAACCAGCTTCCATCATGCCAACCTCCGTTAAAAGCGCAACTGTACAATCGGTTCTGGCGAATGCGTCTACTACGCAACTTCGTACTGTGACCATTGGTACTCATGCCGTTGCCATTACCACACCTTTTCCGTCACCGCCCGATTGGCGGGATGTCTGGATTTATTTCCTGCTCGTTGATCGGTTCAATAACCCCATCGCACCGCCTAAACATACTCCGTTCAACGGAGAATATGGCACATTTCAAGGGGGCACGTTTAATGGAATTCGTGAGCAGTTGGATTATCTCCAGGAACTGGGCGTGGGGGCTATATGGCTATCGCCAGTGGTGAAAAACTGCCAATATGAAGACACCACCTATCATGGCTATGGCTTTCAGGATTTTTTACAGGTCGAGCCCCGGTTTGCTTCTGATCCACAAGCAGCCAAACTGAATTCACAACTCGCAGAAGATGAACTGCGGGGGTTGATCGATGCAGCCCATGCCCGCAACATCTACGTGATTTTCGACATTGTGCTCAATCACGTTGGCAATGTGTTTGGCTACAATCTGACCGGCAATCCTAATTCGGCGGAGGCTCCCGGTCGTAGTACGGTTTATCCGATCAACTGGCATGATGCCAATGGGCAACCCGCCTTTGCCGATTTCAGCAGTGGTGTTCCAGTAGACGATGATGGTGCCGTTTGGCCGGTGGAATTACAGCAGAATGAGTTTTTTCGACGCAAAGGACTGGGTGGCGAAGAGGGAGGTGATTTTAGTTCGTTGAAAGAATTCGTCACGGATTTTAACGAATCCGTTGCCATCAGTCAGTCATTCCCCGTGCGCGATACGCTGATTCTTGCGTACCAGTATCTGATTGCCAAATACGATATTGATGGCTACCGCATTGATACGCTCAAATATATCGAAGCCGACTTTGCCCGAATTTTCGCCAATGCCATGCGGGAGTTCTCGTTGAGCATCGGCAAGAAAAACTTTTTTACGTTTGGTGAAGTGTATGACGAGGAAGAGAAAATCAATCAGTTTATTGGCCGCACCACCAATCTTACGAACGAACCAATTGGGGTGGATGCTGCGCTGGATTTTCCGCTCTTTTTCCGACTTCCGTCGGTAACGAAAGGGCTGTCGGCTCCCTCGGTGGTTAAGGATATGTATCTGCACCGCAAACTCGTGGAGAGTGATATTTTGAGTACGCACGGTGATGCTACCAATTTTTTCGTGACGTTCCTGGATAATCACGATATGCGGCAGCGCTACTACTTCAGCGACTCCACCAACCCGAACCGCTTTGATAACCAGGTGACTTTAGGTTTAGCCTGCCTGTTTGCGTTACAGGGCATTCCCTGCGTGTATTACGGTACTGAACAGGGGCTGCATGGAAACGGAAACAGCGATGCCGCAGTACGGGAAGCACTCTGGGGTAAAGGGAGTGGCGCGTTTGACGCTACGCATCCATTTTATGAAGCCATCAAACAGATCAGCCTTGTGCGGGCTACTCAACCCGCTCTTCGATACGGTCGGCAATATTTTCGTCCACTGTCTGGCGATGGGGTAAACTTTGGGATTTCACCTTTCAGTCCGGGCGTACTTGCCTTTTCCCGCATTTTAAATGATCAGGAGGTGATCGTGGTAGCTAATACGCAGACCGGTGGTGGGTTTGATGGCGAAGTCATTGTCGATGCCGTTCTGAACCCAGAGCTGACAACCTATACAATCCTGTACAGTAATAGTGATCAGCCCCAGCCTCCTGGAATAGCGTCGACTAAAACGAGTGGGGGCGTAACAATTTATGAGGAACGAGGCAGCGTAACAAAGGGGCCAGCGCGTGTAGTGCGCGTGCGTCTTCACCCAATGGAGGTGCAGATACTGCGGTGCCAGAAATGAGGTACTAATTTCCCCTCTCCTGTTGTAGGAGAGGGGAAAGGGGTGAGGTGAAATCTAATCAGGCTTGATCCTCATCTGACCAGGTAGGGTCGGGTTCGGTGCCGTCGTTATTGCCAAGCGCATCACCATTGCCGTAGTTGGTTAAGTCGGGTTCCATATTCGGACTACCCGAAGCCTCGCCGGTTCCCTTGGTTACTGTAGTTGCGTCCTGCTCATCGGTCGGCGTGGTGGGAGGATTATTTACATCGCCAGCCAGATCGGTTGGATTATAGTCCTCATTCAGCATAATACTCTCGTCTGGTGTCTGGGCAGTGCCGCCTGTGCTGGGTCGGAACGTTTGCGATTGCTCACTAAGCATCGCATCCTGATTTGCATTTTCCATGTTAAGTAGGGACATAATTTACACCATAACCCCAAAAGTGAACTTCGGTTTAGCCTTTTGTGAACAATTCCCACAGGCGATGATACAGCTTACCCGTGTATGTTTTCACATCGAGGTGCGATGCATGGATGGTAAACGGGGTAAACTGGCTTGCCGATGAGGCTAATGGCTCAATTCGAACTGTACGCCCGGTGGTCCATCGACCTGCTAATTGACGAACCGAGCCCGTTAGTCGTATTCCTGCGTCCAATAAATCGACCTGACAAGTATCCGGGTAGTGTGCTGCTGCCAGATTTTGTGAAAAATGTTGCAACTGACTGGCATCGAACCACGACAACTCAGGTATCTGGAGGTGGTTGGCATAGCGGTCGCTGTTGCATAGAAACCGCAATGACAAAATTGATTTTCCAGAAGACCGTCTTGAGGTTACCTGTAAATCAAGGACTTCCAGGGGAGATTGTTCCGTTGCTGTGGAGAGTTCGATATTCATGGGTGATGAAGATGATAAAACTACTTACTTAACAATGCAAAGGTGAGGATGTTTTCGCCTTTTTAGTAGCGTATTTATACGTAAATCATTTTACGGGTCATTCCACCATCAACCACAAAATTCTGACCGGTAATAAAACTGTTTTCGGGGGCTATTAGAAAGAGAATCATCCGGGCAATATCGTCGGCTTGCCCCACGCGACCTGCCGGGTGCTGATCGTGATCTTCGGGCCTAAGATCGTCAGGTTTGGCTTTTGCTTTTTTCTTCAATGCCGACACGTCGATCCAGCCAGGGCTTATGGCATTAACGCGAACATCAGGGCCCAGGCTAACAGCCAGCGAATGGGTTAGCGCTAAAATTCCTCCCTTACTGGCTGAGTAAGCAAAGGTATCCGGCTCTGACTGGAACGCCCGTGTTGAGCAGAGATTGATAATGCTGCCTTTCTGAGCGGCCAGATAAGCGGCCGTGTGTTTGGCGCAAAGGAAGGGGCCAGTCAGGTTTGTGCTAATAACCCGATTCCACTCGTCGAGGGTAAGTTTGTCGAGTGATTTTTCGATCATGATGGCCGCGTTATTAATCAGAGTGTCGATTTGGCCAAAATGCGAAATAGTTTGCTCTGCGGCTTTACGAACATTGACTTCGCTGGAGACATCGCAGGAAACGAAAAGGATTTGTGCCGATGAGGCTTTAAAGGCTTCTTTGAGTTCGGCCAGGGCGTCGGTGTCGGCTTCCCAAATTGCCACCCGATAGCCGTGAGTGAGTAAATATTGTGTGGCTACACGACCAATTCCCTGACCGCCCCCCGTGATAATAGCTGTTTTCATACAAGCCGGATTATGTAGTTGGATAAACCCTACCAACGAACAAATAGGACGGTTTGGTAACACAACTTGTCGAAGATGGGTTAACTAGAGCGTATCCTTATCGAACGGGACAGGTCGTTTTTTGCGACTCACCGGCCTTATTACTTCATGCTTCAGATTGCCTTTTCGCCCGTTTATCGACTCAAATTGCCTGAAGGTCATCGGTTTCCCATGCTTAAATACGAGCTGATCCACGAGCAACTTCTTTACGAAGGTACCTGTTCTGAGGCCAATTTTTTTGCGCCAGAGCCCGTGGATGACCGTTGGGTACTGGGCGTTCATACTCCCGAGTATGTGCAGGCGCTAAAGACCGGAACCGTTGACCCCAAAATGATGCGTCGGATTGGGTTTCCTCTTACGCCTGAACTTATTGAACGGGAGTGGATCATTACGCAGGGAACGCTTAAAGGCACGCAAATCGCCCGAACCGATGGTGTCTCTATGAACATTGCGGGCGGCACGCACCATGCATATCCCGATCGGGGAGAGGGCTTCTGTATGCTCAACGACGTTGGTGTAGCGGCTCATTATCTGTTGGCAACGGGTCAATCCCGGAAAATTCTGGTGATTGACCTGGACGTACACCAGGGTAATGGAACTGCCGTGATGTTTCAGCACGAACCGCGCGTATTTACGTTCAGTATGCATGGGAAAGACAATTACCCGCTGAAAAAAGAGCAGTCTGATCTGGATATTGAATTCGCTACGGGTACTGACGATGAACACTATCTGAACACCTTGTACGATACGCTGCCTGTCCTGATTCAGCGCGAGCAACCTGATTTTCTGTTTTACGTTTCGGGAGTTGATATTCTGGCGTCGGACCGACTGGGTAAACTTAGCGTTAGTCGGGAAGGGTGCAAAGAACGGGATCAGTTCGTATTTGAGCAGGCTATTAAAAACAATCTGCCAATCGTCGTGTCAATGGGTGGCGGCTACTCGCCCCGCCTGACCGATATTGTAGAAGCCCACTGTAACACGTTTCAACTGGCAGCCGATTTGTTTTTCTGATTCGGTCGTATCTTGCGTAATTTCTAAAGAGTGAAAGGACGAATGAGTGAAAGAGTGATGAACTCGGGCACCTGATTTTCGCTCTTTCACTCATTCGCCCTTTCACTCTTTACATGAAGCAAAATATTGTTAAAACCCGGCTTAAAAATGGCCAGCCCGTTCTGGGCGTTCTTTCCAACAGCACAGATCCGACCGTTGCCGAATTGTGTGGCTTTTCTGGCCTGGATTTTTACATGATCGACGGCGAACATAGCCCTGTTACAACGGCCCAGGTGCAGGACATTGTACGGGCTTGTGATGTGAGTGGTATTACGCCTTTAGCGCGTGTTCGGAGTAATGACCCTAAATTGATTTTGCAGTTTCTGGATGCAGGCGTTATGGGTATTATGATGCCGGGCGTCAGTACGGTTGCCGAAGCAGAGGCTCTGGTTCAGGCCGTTAAATATCCACCTCTGGGCTCGCGAGGATTTGCGCCTGTGCGTGCTAACGATTATCTGCTGGGTAATATGAATCAGGGTGAAGCTGTCGAATTTGCGAATGAACAAACTCTGGTATTGCCTCAGCTTGAAGATACAGAAGCCATCGCCAATCTCGACGATTTGCTACAGGTTGAAGGTATCGATGGGTTCGTCATTGGTCCCCGCGATCTGGCCATGAGTATGGGCTATTACGACGGTCCCGGTCACGATGAAGTAAAACGAACCATTGCGGGCGTCGTGGAGAAAATTAGAAAAGCCGGACTAATTGCCGGCACTACAGCCGCTACCGGCGATCAGGCTAAGGCGTTGATTGATCGGGGTGTTCTTTTCTGCCTGAACTCTTTCGCGGGACTGTTGAAGTCGGCCACCGGAGATTTTATGAAAGGACGAGCATAAGAAATTAAAACGTCGTTTCTCTGTGTAATACCTCTATGCCTACGACGATTTCAGTTCTTGAAAATAGCCTGATTGGTTCCTCTGAGCATTGGTCCCAACCGCCAGCGAACGGAGTAGTGGTGCCTGATGCGATTTTTCAGGCATTGCGCCGGTTTGTGTTTGATGATGATCAGGCCGAAGGATTATTGGCGTTTTCGATACAAAAAGGACGCGAGCTGATTCAGGTTCGAAACTACGTTGGTTTGTTACCGTTACCCAACCACACCCAATTTGAAATTCTGCCGAAGGTTGGGCAAGTAGATAAGTCCAGATCTTTATTGCTCACGATGTTGCGACACTTGCGGCATAGTCCGTTCCGAACGCTTCCGGCTGCGCACACGCATGCTATTCAGTTACCTCTTTGGGATGTGTTCATTGCGGCATTTCTTGACACGGTAGAGCCACTGGTTCAACAGGGAATCCAGCATGCCTATGTATCGGTTGACAGCAATGAACGATTCTGGAAAGGGAAGCTTCAGGCCGCTCGGCAACAGCGCGAAAATGCCTGGCACGCGGAACGACTGGCCGTTACGTATGATCGCCTTACTGCTGATGTAGCCGCTAATCGTATTCTGAAAACAGCCCTCATTTATCTAAATGGCGAAACTGCCAACCAAGCCATTTTACGTCGAATTCGGCAAGTAATCTGGGCATTGGATGAGGTGCCAGAGACAGAATCTTTAACTGACGATTTGCGTCTTATTCGACGGTCAAGTCGATTATTCCTTCGCTACGAATCGGCTCTGCGCTGGGCAGAAGCCTTGCTTCAGGGTAGAGGTTTTGGTATTAAAACGGGCCAGATGCCAAGCCTGTCACTGTTGTTTCCGATGGAGCGAATTTTTGAAGATTATGTTGCGTATGGCATCCGGTCGTACTGGCCCGATACCGACGATGTTCGGGTTCAGGAATCATCGGCGCACCTGGTGGATGAGCATATTGGCGCACCCAAATTTAAACTTCGACCCGATATATTGATCCGACACAACAACCAGACAATGGTGTTCGATACGAAATGGAAACAGATAAAAGGGCAGGAATCAGGCATGAATGCAGGTACGGGTAACTACGGTATCGAACAGGCGGATATGTATCAGTTGTATGCGTATGGCAAAAAATACGCAGCCGACGACCTGTTTCTCGTATATCCTGCGAACGAAACCTTCTGCCAGCCACTGCCCGTGTTTGGCTATGACGCTACTACTCGCCTGCACGTCGTACCTTTCGACCTGACCAATTCCCTGGCCAATGAAGTAGAAAAATTAGCCAATTACGCTTTGTCGTTCAAATGACTGGAATCAAACACGGAGAAAAACGGAGGTTAATACGGAGGCCACGGAGATGAATTTCTCTGTTTACTCCGTGTTTACCTCCGTTTACTCTGTGTTTAAAGTTTAACCCACCCCCGTACCTTATGCCCCTTATACTTACCTTAGTTGGCATTCTGACGCTTGTTTTTTTAGTTGCCTTTGTTCGTTTAGATACCTTCATCTCGTTTGTTATTGTGTCGCTCGGCATTGGCTTAGCGTCGGGTATGGATGTGGTAGCCGTAGGTAAGTCGATTCAGACGGGTATTGGCGGAACCCTCGGCGAACTGGTGCTGATTATTGGTTTCGGGGCCATGCTGGGTCGCTTAGTCGCCGAAAGCGGAGCCGCCCGGCGAATTACCGATGTCCTGATTGGTTGGTTCGGTATTAAGAATATTCGTTGGGGCCTGGCTTTGGCGGGCTTTGTGATTGGGATTCCCCTGTTCTACAATGCGGGGTTCATTATCGTTGTTCCGCTGATTTTTACCATTGCGGCTTCCTCCCGATTGCCGTTAATGTCGGTGGCGGTTCCGATGTTGTCTGCCTTATCCGTAGCCCACGGTTATCTGCCTCCCCATCCATCCCCATCGGCAGTGGCTGGCCAACTCCATGCCAACATTGGTCAGACGCTCATTTACGGAATTATTGTAGCCATCCCGGCTATCATTATCGCTGGGCCTTTGTTTGGTAAAACGTTGCTTAATATCAAAGCATCACCCAACCGGGAGCTGTTCAATAATCGAGAAGTAGCCACTCAAAATTTGCCTGGTGCAGGAATCAGCTTTTTTGTAGCCCTGCTGCCTGTATTGCTATTAACGACCTTCGGCCCACTGAAAAATGCGATGCCTGGTGAGTCGTTCCTGAAAACCATTGTTACGTTGCTGGCCGAGCCGTATATAGGCATGTTATTGTCGGTGCTGGTGGCTATGTATGCATTGGGTATCCGGCAGGGGCAAGCCATGAAAGCCATTACCAAAGACATGGAAGAAGCGGTTAAAGCTATTGCCCCAATACTTTTGGTGATTGCTGGCGCTGGCGCATTGAAGCAGGTTTTCGGTGACAGCGGAACGAGTAAATACATTGGTAGCTTACTAGCCGATGCAGCTATTCCGCCTTTATTACTAGGCTGGGGAATTGCCGCCTTTATTCGTGTATGCGTAGGTTCGGCAACGGTTGCCGGGTTGACAACGGTAGGCATTGTGCTGCCCTTATTGCAATCGCAGGCCATAAAACCCGAATTGATGGTGTTGGCCATCGGCTCCGGGAGCCTGATGTTCTCACATATCAACGACGGTGGCTTCTGGCTTTTTAAAGAATATTTCAACCTGACAATCGGGCAAACTATTCGAACATGGTCATTGATGGAAACCATTGTGTCGATTGTTGGACTGGTTGGTGTGTTGCTGTTGAATCTGGTGGTATAAGTATCCGCAATTCTCAAAGAGATTACCTACATAATAAAGCTATTGAATGAAAAGTCGTGCCACGTTTCCAAAACGTGGCACGACTTTTTTTAGCTGATCCTTTAGGAATTAAGATTTTTAATCAAATCAGAACGAAATTTTGAGATAAAGAATTTTGTCGAGGTGATATTGTTGTAATTTGGATAAATTTGAAATTATATAGTATAGATAAGCCTGTTATCAATATTGAAGCAACCATTCTCATTACTTTCCCCTTTACTAGTTATACTCGGTATTTCGCTGGTAGGAATTTCCGGTTACATGTACATCGAGCACTACAATTTTATTGATGCGCTGTACATGACCGTTATTTCTATCACTACAGCGGGCTATACCGAAGTACGTCCCCTGTCGCCAACAGGGCGTCTTTTTACTGTTTTTTTGCTGGTTTCCAGTTTCACAACATTTGCTTATGCGCTGGCGCTGATTACCCAATACATAGCCAGTGGCGAACTCTCCCACTATTTTAAACAACGGAAAATGGCCAATCAAATAGACACACTCGCTAATCATGTGATTCTGTGTGGTCTTGGACGTAGCGGTCAGGAAGCAGCGATCACGCTACGGCAGCACAAAGTCCCCTTTATCGTCATCGAGCAAAATGAAGAACGTATACGCTCATACGAGTCGAAAGATGCATCGCTTCTCTATGTCATTGGCAGTGCCACCGAAGATGAAACCTTACTGAAAGCAGGTATTAAACGGGCAAAAGCCTTACTGACCGCCCTGCCTACCGACGCCGATAATGTGTTTATTGTTCTCAGCGCCCGGAGCCTGAATGACAAACTGACCATTATTAGCCGCGCTTCCCATTACTCGTCCCAGAGTAAACTTCGTAAAGCGGGGGCCAACAACGTTGTTATGCCCGACAAGATTGGCGGTGCGCACATGGCTAGTATCGTGAGTCGACCCGACATTATGGAGTTTCTGGATTACCTGACGGGAAACGCCGAAAATGGCTCCATTATGGACGTTAAAGAGATCAATAAACTCGCAAAAGATTATCGGGGACTTCCGTTGCAACAACTCATTGATGATCAACTCGCCGAAGGGCTGATCGTTGCCATTCGAACGGCTTCTGGTTTTCTGGTTACCCCTGAGCCAGATTTACTCCTTCAGGCCGACATGAAGTTATTTTTCCTGCACCAGGCATCTGCCCGAAGCAGTTCAGTCCTGGCAGATCGGGTTAACTAGGTGCGGTCAAAGCTACGCCTTGTTGTGCGCTATAAACTGAGTAATAAACTGGTCAAAATGGCTGTCTACCTCGAATCCAAGCTGGAGCGCTCTTGTGTTATCGAGTAACCCCGGCCAACTGCTTACAATAGCATTAATAGCTGGATCGGGCCTGAATTGTATTCTGGCAAGCGTTTCTTTGTCGGTGAGTCGTTCAAGAGAGTCAAGCATTTGTTGCACAGTTACACTAATTCCGGGCAGGTTTACGGTACGCCATCCGCCAAAAGCAGTAGCCGTTAGTTCCGCTCCTTTGATGATATTCTGGATGATCGTATCCGGGCTTGAGAGCCATAAGGCAAGCTCCGGCGAGACGGGGCAGATAGCTTCTTCACCGTTAATTGGCTCACGAATAATACTGCTCACAAAAGAGGAAGCAGCCAGATTTGGTCGCCCCGGCCGAACGCAGATGGTAGGTAAGCGCAATACCCGGCCATCCACAAAGCTTTTTCGGGTATAATCATTGACCAGCAATTCGCTCATGGCTTTCTGAGTTCCGTACGACGAACGAGGTGTAACGACTGTCATATCATTGACGATTGCAGGCAGCTCACCACCATATACCGCAAGAGAACTGGCAAACACAAAGCGGATGCCCGGATGCTGATGACGACAGGCTTCCAGCAAATGCCGGGTACTATCGAGGTTCACCTTCCAGCCCAGATCAAAGTCTTTTTCTGCATGACTACTTACTATAGCTGCGAGGTGGAACACAATGCCCGTTTTGGCAGTGATGATGTTCACTGCCGCACCCTCTTCTGAAAGATCGATTTGTTGGCAACTGACCCGGTCGTCGTTTCCCGTATGAGTAGGCATCACGATGTCGACTAACAGTAATTCGTCAAAAATCAACGAACTCGATAGGAGCGATTTCGCCAGTCGCTGGCCCAGGAAGCCCGCTCCACCCGTTATAATTATCTGCATAGACGTAAAATCCGAAGTAAGTAGGTCAGATGATTTAAGTTCTCTTGGTTCTATTGATCGTAACGCGGCCGACCACTCACGTTACGATCAATAGAACCAATTCGCGTTTTTTTACTCAGTTCAACTTAAAAGATCGTTTAGACTTGCATGTACGAGAATGTAGCGCAACGAATGAGGCAACTGCCTCCTGATTATAAAGAGGAACTACTGGCTTCTATTCGCGATGAATTTATCAATAGCGGGAAAACCATTGTGGTACTCGATGATGACCCTACCGGAACACAAACCTCGTCTTCGGTAACGGTGCTTACGTCATGGCGTGTGGCGCTGATTACGGACGAACTGAAAAAGAAACCGTCGATTTTGTTTATTCTCACCAATTCGCGAAGCCTGCCCGAACAGGAAGCCGTTGCGCTTGCGCAGGAAATTGGAACTAACTTAACGAAAGCGGTCAACGAGAGCGGCAGGGAGATTGTCGTAATTAGCCGAAGTGATTCCACCTTAAGAGGACACTTCCCGGCTGAAGTGGATGCCCTTGTCGAGACGATGGGGATGACAGATGCTATCATTGTTTTAGTGCCTGCCTTTATTGAAGGAGGCCGTTTTTCGATTGATGATGTTCATTATCTGGTTGAAAATCACAGGCTAGTGCCGGTTTCAGATACGCCTTTTGCCAGGGATGTGGTGTTCGGTTATCAGCACGCCAATCTGAATTTATGGGTAGAAGAAAAGACAAAGGGGCGGGTGAAGGCGTCCGATGTGAACACTCTATCGCTTGACGATATACGACTAGGTGGTCCTCAGGTAGTAGGTGAGAAATTGAAAGCTTGTGAAAAAGGGAGAGTTTGTATTGTCAACGCTGCCAGTTATCGGGATCTGGAAGTAGTTGTGATGGGGTTGATACTAGCTGAAAAATCAGGAAAACAGTTTTTGTATCGCAGTTCGGCAACGCTGGTTCCGATCCGTGCGGGAATGGAGTCCGGCAAAATTTTCACTCCGCAAAAAGAAGAAACGATTTCGGCGAATGGATCACTAGTGGTTGTTGGCTCCCATGTTCCTAAAACGACCAGTCAGCTTAGCTGGCTTCTGGAAAAAGGAACGCACAAGGCGATTGAGGTGAATGTGGGGGAAATTCTGAACTCAACTGAACCAGTGATACAGGCCTTAACCATTAGCCGACAAACCGATGAATGGCTTGCTTCTGGTACTAATGTAGTAATCTACACGAGTCGTAGGCAGGAGGTGGGTTCAGATTCAGAAAGTAGCCTGGCCATAAACGCAGTTATATCTGATTTTCTGGTCAATATCATGAAAGGGCTTACGGTACGTCCCAAATTCATTGTAGCCAAAGGTGGGATTACCTCCAGTGATCTGGCTTCCAAAGGTCTTTCTGCCGAAAAAGCGTTCGTGCTTGGTCCTGTGATACCTGGCGTTCCTGTTTGGCAGATGGATGCGAACAGTAAATTTCCTGGAATTAGTTACGTTGTTTTTCCCGGCAACGTGGGTGATGAAACTGCACTGGCGGAGGTATGTCGAAAACTGGATGTTTAGGATTGATATTGTCGTTTTCTATAATCAATAGCATTGGTCACCAGTTTATTCAATACTTCCGTATCAATATCTTCCAGTTTTTGTATGTAAATGCAGCCTTTCCCGGTCTTATGCTTTCCGAAGTTTTGTAAGAGTGCCTGTTTTTGCTCGCTTTCAAAAGCAATGTATAGCGTAATGGCATTGGCTCTTGCCGCAAGGCCTACAAGAGGAGCATCCCCTTCGCGGCCACTTTCGTATTTGTAATGGTAGCTTCCGAAGCCAACTATTCCTGTACCCCACATTTTAGGAACGAAACCTGTCTGGGTTTGTATAAATTCAATAATTTCCGAGCAGTCTTTGCGCTTTTTCTCGTCAGGAATCGTAGTCAAATAATCCAGTACACTAGACTCATTTTCAGTTGTTTTGTTCTTTGCCATGATCTTATAATAACCGATAGTATGTTGGGTTTTGTGACGTGAAATGCTGTGATCTGTTCCTAAATATTCGAGGTAATTTCGCAGTAAAAAAGTTGTTTCGTAGTTATTTTTTGTCCTGCCGTCAGAAGGACAAAAAATCAAGTCAGCTTCAGTCGAAATCGGGATTCCTAACGGCTTTTACATGATGAAACGTATGAAAAGATCGTGTTCTTTGTGATTAAAAAATAGTTTATCCCTGAGCCTTCCTGCTAATCTTCGCGGTTTGTCTGCCAATCTAGCCTTATCTTTGGCAGTCGGTTTATTTATTTTTCAGACCGAAAACTGCGAATGAATTCTGTGACCAACACCTCACTACTTAAAAATCTGATTTTCGACCTCGGCGATGTTATCATTCCGATTGATCTGACGGCACCCGTTCGGAATTTTGCCATGCTGGCCAATTTGCCCGAAGACGAAGTATGGGCTGTCTGGAAACAACACGGTCTTATCAACCAATATGAAACGGGTCTGGTTGATGACGCTGCTTTCCGCGACCATGTTCGGCGATTGCTGAAAAATGATACTGAAACATCGGATCGATGGGCCGACGAAGTGATTGATACAGCCTGGAATACCGTGCTACTTGATTTACCCGTCGAACGGATCGAGCGCATTAAAGAACTCAAACAGAATTACCGGCTGTTTCTGCTTAGCAATACCAGCCCCATCCATATTCGGCGGGTAAACTACATACTCACCAGTCTCAACCAGCCAACGCTAGAGGAACTCTTCGAACGTGTATTCTATTCTTATGACGTTCGATTAGCGAAGCCATCACCCGAAATTTACCAGCACGTGTTGACCGAAGCTGGGATAGTGCCTGAAGAAACGGCCTTTTTTGACGATAATGCCGCGAACATCCAGGGAGCGGCTGCGTTAGGTATTCAGGCTGTACAGGTACAGCCGCCCCTGACAATTCTAGACTATTTAAAAGATGTCTGATTTGAGGTATATCATGTATGATATAGAATGTATGTGCAACTAGAAAAATCGTATATCCTATATCATACATCATGTATCCTATATTCTACATCCTGCTTCAATAAATGAATCAACGCATCAAGACTTACCTCCTGCACGGAGGTCTTTTTTTAGTAACCCTTATTACCACTACACTGGCTGGTGCCGAATGGATGTACGGAAGCCTGTTTATCCCGTTTGAGGGAGTAACAAAACCTTTGGGTTGGCCGGAGTTTATTGCTGGATTTCAGTTTTCGGTGCCGTTTCTTGCTATTCTGACGGTGCATGAATTTGGACACTATTTTACGGCTAAAGCAAACAAGGTTCGCGTAACCCTGCCGTATTATATTCCGCTCTGGCTGGGTATTGGGCAAAGCATTGGCACGTTAGGGGCCTTTATTCGGATCAAAGATTATATCAATAGCCGTCGGAAATACTTCGACATTGGCATTGCTGGTCCATTGGCTGGATTTGTGCTGGCGCTGATTGTATTGTGGTATGCATTTTCGCATCTGCCACCTCCAGAATTTATCTTCACCATTCATCCCGAATATGCGAAATGGGGGCTCGAATATGGGAAATATGCCTACCAGAATCTGCCAGAAGGTGGCGCCATCGGTTTGGGTGATAACCTGCTGTTCAACTTCTTCAAAACCTACGTTGCCGATCCTGCACGTGTCCCGCACCCCTATGAAATGGTTCACTATCCGTTTGTGATGGCGGGCTATCTGGCCTTGTTTTTTACGTCGCTCAACCTGATTCCTATAGGGCAATTAGATGGTGGTCATATTCTCTACGGCCTTATTGGGCGCAAACGATTTCAGTGGGTAGCGCCTGCGTTGTTTATCATCTTTGCTTTTTATGCGGGATTGGGCTCCTATAAACCCGCCGATTTTGCGGTACCCACCGATGAAGCATTCTTTAAAGTACTAGGTTATTTTGCCTTATACGTCGGTTTTTTGTTTCTGGCATTTTCGCGCATCAGCGAAAATCGGATGACTTCATTGCTTGTTACACTCAGCGTGGTAGCTGCGCAACTAGCCGTATCCTGGGTACGTCCTGATGTAGAAGGGTATTCCGGTTTTTTAGTGTTCGTGTTTGTTCTTGGCCGTTTTTTAGGTATTTATCATCCGGCAACCGAACGAGATGAACCTCTTGATTTGAAACGGCAGGTTTTGGGATGGATCGCCTTGATTGTCTTTGCGTTATGTTTTAGTCCGCGCCCTTTTCTACTTTGATAAACTAACGTGACTTCGGAATAAGCCTGATCGGAATAAACAGAGTTATTGCCGCTATGTATGACCCGATGAGTCAGATGGTTATAGAATAGGCTTAGTTGCTATAAGCATTTGACCCCGCCGGTCATACTAGATAGATATTGGTAGAAATTCTGGCATTAGACTAGAGTGATAGTTGCAGTTGATCACTCAGTTTGAAGACCTCTTTGAGGCATTTCGCTGTGAGTACCGCATCTTCGAGTGCATTGTGAAAGCCGTCTTCCCGGGCAAAACCGAAGTAGTTTGCAATAGCGGTCAAACTTAGGCGGTCTGGTACCTTTCGACCGTTGGCTTTCAGGACGCGGAAAGTAAAATAGGCCAGTGTATGCAAATCGAGCAGCACACGCGAGTAGGGCCACTTAAGTTTCTCGTACCGATAAGCTTCCTTTAAAAAATTGATGTCATTTATTACACTCTGTCCGCAGATGATCACATCGCGCAAAAAAGGTGTTCGATCTAACTGACCTTTCGGAACACGAAGCCCGAGTTCTTTACAAATCCATTCTTCCAGTTCGGGTAACACATCGTATATCATTGGTGCATCTTCCAGATCGGCCAGCGAAAGGTTATGAATTTTCTCGGATGAAGATGAAAACGCGTCTTTATTCTCTGGATATACATTCGTGAGGTAACGCCCTTTTTCAACCCAATTATCGTCGAAGAGCACGGCCCCGATCTGAATAATTTCGTTATAATCCGGCTCTGGACCGGTCATTTCGAGGTCAAGTACTAAGAAAGACATAGTTAAATAGTGTTTACAAAACGTGGTAAACGTTCACGGATTTACTTATTGAAATTAAACTGAAAAATAATTTAACAATTTTTCAATGATACAACATTTTGCCTCCTTCGGCTGTTTTATCTACATACACGCTAACAAAGCCCCGACAGTCTGACTGCCGGGGCTTTTCATGTAATTGACCAACGTGAATTGCTGAATCGTAGGCTAAAGATTTTCGCCCCAAATGTATTTGCTGAACCATCGGTAATTTTCTTCCATGACCTGACGCATAGGCTTAGGTTTTGTAATACCATGCCCGAAGCCTTTGTAGACCACCATCTTGACAGGTACACCTTTATCCTCTAGCGCCAGGCGAAGTTCGTATGCATTGGCAATTGGAACGCGCCTGTCTAATTCACCATGTTGAATAAGCGTTGGCGTTTTAGCCCGACTGACATAACTAATGGGTGATGTTTTCTGGTAAATGTCGGCATTGTCCCAAGGAGTTCCTTGCAGGTATTGCCGCGTGAAGGGAGTAATGTCAGTGTTCTGGTAATAGGTAGCCCAGTTTGAAATACCAGCACCCACTGAGGTTGCTTTGAATCGATCGCTGTAGGTAGTAATAAAGGCCGAAATGTAGCCTCCCTGACTCCAACCCATAGCGCCAACTTTATCTTTGTCGACAATGCCTTTCCCAATCAGGTAATCGACACCCGAAATCACGTCGTCGTAATCACCCAGACCCAAGTTCTTTACATTCAAGGCTCTGAATTTGCTCCCATAACCTGCCGAACCGCGATAATTAGGGCGTAATACCAGCGCTCCTTTAGCCGTAAATTGCTCGATCGGATAGTAGCGGTCAGCGGTTATAGATGGTAGGTCAATCCCGGTTGGGCCACCATGAATAACGACCAGAAGCGGGTATTTGCGGGCTGGGTCAAAGTTGGCTGGTTTAATTAAAATGCCTTCGATCACATTGCCATCTACTGATTTCCAACTAACGACCTCGCGGGTTGAGATTTTGAACGGAGCTAATTGCTTACTCATCGTCGTCAGTGTTTTTGGGGCAAACGTGCGAACCGATGAGGTCTGAATCTCCGCATATTGATTTGGGAGCGCTCCAACAAACGCCATCTGCTGGCCATCCTTACTGAACGAAAATTGGGTAGCCATCAGGTTATCGGGTTTGGTGAGCCGCTCTGTTTTTAGTGTAGTTGGATCGATTCGGAACAAGTGCGCTGCCGTTTTCTGAAACCCGCTGAATAATATACCATCGGCCGTCCATTCCAGCAGATTCGCGTTTTCATCGAAGGTATTGGTCAGTATTTTGGGTGTACCACCCGTAGCAGATACAGTAGCAATGAGTCGATTTGTATAGAAATAGAACTCGTTTTCGTTGGCTGTCGTAAAGGCAATCTGCTGCCCATCGGGCGACCAGACTGGGTTTTGATCGGGACCTTTGAGCGATACTATTTTTCGGGTTATGGTGTCGCCAAGCGTTAATACATACAAATCGGAAGTGTGGCCATTGATGAGATCCGGATTTTTCGACGCATCGAACGCAATTTTCTTCCCATCGGGCGATATAACAAAACTGCCTACCGAAAACCCAATTCCTTTGGTTAATGCTTTGCCCTGCGAAGGCTTCTCGTTGGTCAGGCTGTCGAGCAGGTACAGATGAACCATCTTATAGTCGTCTCGAACAACCTCATAATCACTATATTTTTCTTTACGCTCTTTGTCCACTTTACTATCGGGAACAGTGGCCGAAAACACAATTTGTTTTCCAGTTGGTGACCACTTAAATGAGGTAACGCCAGTTTCAAACTTGGTCAGCGGCCGGGCCTCACCTCCGTAAGGACTAATCAGATACAATTGGGATTTATCGTCTCGTGTTGACAGAAAAGCCAGCCATTTGCCATCGGGCGACCAGGCAGCGCTGCTGTTCGATTTTTTGGAGTTCGTTAACTGAAACTGGTCGCCGGTGGTAGTATTGGCTAACCAGATATCAGTGTCGTAGGCATTTTCGTCCCAGTTGGTTTTGGTAACGGTATAAGCTACCCATTTGCCATCGGGGGAAAGTTGGGGATTTGACACACTTTTCATGTCAATCGACTGAACGATGCTCGGTGCCTGAGCCAATGCAAAATCGGGACTAGCCAGGTAGGCTAGCAGAGCGAGGAAGTAAAGAGATTTCATGGATTGACCTTCTTGGTTGTATGAAATTCCAAGATAAGAGATTTGGGGCAGGATTGCCAGAGAGGAAGGCTTACATCAATACCTACCTATGCAGTCTGGTAGCGATTTTTAATTATATGTTCCCGTGTCACCAGTCGTTCCACGATTTTGCCAATATCGCTGCTCACCTGCTGAATAAAGTTCAATTGTTCCAGAAGGGCTGGGTCAGTAAGTGAAGTCGCAGGGGTATTTATATCAGGTGCCACTCCATCCAGATTCTGTTTTTCGGCAGCTGAACTTAATTTATGAAGGCTTTCGGTCAAGGTGAACAAGGCGCGCTTGACAGGCCGAAGCAGCGGAGTCGCGTACGCTTTAGGCTCATTAGTAAGTTGTGCCGACGTGATGGTGGCTATGTTTGCTGATAAAACGTGATTCAGTACGACAAATTCGTAAATGAGTTTTTCGTTTCGTTGCTTGTGCTTGGGTTCCGATAACATTCGATCAAAAGCAGCGGATAGATTGGCTGAGGTGACGTAGACTTCTTTCCGAGCCAGCTTATAATCGACCAGATTGATAGGACGCCCTGATAGACTATCGAGCAGTAGCTGACTATAGCGAACATTGGCTTTTAATACGGCCTGCATAGGCTTCTTCAACTGTTCCGATTCCCACTGTGGAAACAGTAAATAGCTTGCCATAAACGCAATAATTCCACCTAACAGGGTATCAAAGAAGCGCTCTTCGGCTGCTCCTAAATAGCTGACTCCCAAAAAATTGAATAAGATTAAGATGAAGGGCGTTACACAAATGACCATAACAATGTAGTTGATACGTTGGGCGCTATAAGTACCCAGCATCAAGAACACCATGAAGCCAAACTGCACGTTTTTGTTCGGGAAAAGAGTTAAGATAAATACCCCAATTATACCTCCTGCTAATGTGCCAAGAATGCGTTCTATATTTCGTTGTTTGGTGAGGCTAAAAGCTGGTTTCAAAATGACTGAAATCGTAAGCAGCACCCAATAACTGTGGTGACCGTAGGGGAGGAGTTTGGTAATGACAAACCCCAGTAGCATAGCAAGCGCTACCCGTACCGAATGCCTAAATACGGATGAGTTAAGGGTTAGGTTATCCAGAAATGACTTCAGATCAATTTCCTGATGAGAAACAAACCGACCGTATTCCATGGCCTCATTATCAATAGGGCTACTAATCGGCTGCACCAGATTTTTTTGTAGGCCCGTTAGCCGTTGATTAACCGTTCGTAAACTGACCAGCACTTTTTTTAGCACCAGAGTACTGCCATCCTGATCGCCAAGAGCGTCGATACTACGTTTCAGATCTTCCAGGATTGGGTTTATATTGGTGGATTTATGGAACGGAACGGGTAGTTGAATCGCTAACCCTATATGATCAAGTTCGACCGATAATCGACGAATGACGCTGGAAATCTGATCAAGCACGCTTGACTTACTAAACCGCTCTCGGATATCGGAGTAATCGAAATACATGGCAATAATCTGCTCATACAGATCGACTACGTCCACAAACGTGAGCAGTAATAATCGCCCGGCACGCGTTGACTCGGTTACAATTCGCCGACTTTTAAACAGAACTTCCCGAACGGCGTCCTGCTTTTCGCTTACATCCACCTGTTGAGCAATCAAATGACGGTAGTTGTCGTCGAGGTTGGTCGATACGTCGTAAAAATCAGCTTTGATCGCCATCAGCTTAGCAATCTCGTGAATGCACTGGCCCAAAGCCTGTTGGGCCAGACGATAAGGTTGCAAGCGGGAAACCAGTAAACTGATGGTACTATACCAGACACTCCCAGCAAGCACCAGACCGCTTTCCCGTACAACTCCAGCGGCATCCATTGGCCGGTCGATCATCAGAATCATGATGAGTAAAGCCGCCGTTCCGACAGAGGTAGCCCGGTTGCCATAAATGGCGAACATGGAAAAGAAAAAACTGAATAGCAGAATCTCAACGCCCATCGTATACGGACTCATTCGGGCAAATCCGGTTAGGAGAGTTACCGAAAAACTGATAAGCGCGCTGGAAGCCATTCCATTACGCCGGTGCATAACCGGGCCGGGGGCATCGCTCAGGCTCACGTTTAGTGCACCCAGCGACATGGCCATACCCGTCTGAAGCTGATCAAACTGGGCCAATATCAGCGAAGGCAGCAAAATGGACAGTGTTATCCTGATCCCGTCCGAGAAATACTGACTGGATAGAAAATAACTGACTTCCCGACTTTGCTTATTCATTTGTTAAGTAATTGAATATCGCGGCACAAAGAACACAAAGGAAAATTATTCCCAAGCTCAGTTTGACCCCGATGGGGTCAGATGTTTATAGAGGAAATAATTGCTATAAATATCTGACCCATCGGGGTCAAACCGAAAATGACATACCAATCACTTCATACCGGAACAGCACTAGTCCGGCGCTCGCCGATTTGCTGGCGCCACATGGCATAATAAAGACCTTTTTGGGCGACGAGTGCCTCGTGATTGCCGGTTTCGACAATTTTACCTTTTTCCAGGACAAAAATCGTATTTGCGTGTAAAATCGTTGATAGTCGGTGAGCAATTAGAATGGTAATCTGCGAATTCATTGCCGAAACGCTCCGAACGGTATCTGTGATTTCTTCTTCGGTGAGCGAATCCAGGGCCGATGTTGCTTCATCGAAAATCAGTAATCTAGGGTGTCGGACTAAGGCGCGGGCAATAGATAGTCGTTGTTTCTCCCCGCCTGACATCTTCAATCCGCCTTCGCCAATTTGCGTATCGAGCCCCTGTTCCGAACGGGCCAGTAAATGATCGCAGGCAGCTTTGTCCAGCGCATCGAGCATCTCGGCTTCGGTGGCATCGGGTTTGACAAATAATAGATTCTCCCGAATGGTGCCAGCAAAGAGGTGCGTATCCTGCGTAACGAACCCGATTTGCCGACGCATCGGATTGAAGCGAATATCTTTTGTCGAAATGTCGTTGTAATAAATTTCGCCGTCCACAGGCCGATAAAGCCCTACCAGCAACTTAACCATCGTTGACTTTCCTGAACCCGATGGACCAACAAACGCGATGGTATCGCCGAGTGAAGCTTCGAACGAAACTCCATCAATGGCATTCTGATTCGCGCCGATATGCCTAAAAACAACATTCGAAAACCGAAGTCGCTCAATAGGTCCTACTTCAATGGGTGACTCAGGGTTTCGTTCGATGGGTTTCTGCATCAATTTCTCGAAGCTATTCAGTCCGGCTTCGGCTTCGCGGTAGGCCAGAATAATATTGCCTAATTCCTGCAACGGATTGAAGATGGAAACCGAAATAAACTGCATGGAAATTAACTCGCCCGTACTCAGTACGTTGCGAAAAATCAGCCACAGTAGTGTGAACAAGACCGACTGCTTGAGAATATTTAGCGTCGTGCTTTGCCAGAACGATAGGAGTCGTACTCGCCGAACTTTGAACATCTCCAGCTCGAAAATGCGACCCGTTTGAGTTTTAAGTCGGCGGATTTCGGGGAAGGTCAACCCCAAGCTTTTAATCAACTCGATGTTTCGTAGCGATTCAGTAATAACGCCCGAGAGCAGAGCCGTTTCGCGATTGATCGAGCGTTGGGTTGTTTTGATCTGTTTGCTGAGCAAGCCTGTCAGGCCACCCAGTAAGAGTACCCCAATTACAAATACCGGAACCAGTGCCCAGTGTTTTGTAATGGCATACCAGATCAGAAAACCCATGCCTACGATGGACGAAAACAGCACGTTAACGAAGGAGTTGATGAACTTCTCGGTATCAGTACGTACTTTTTGCAGAATAGATAAGGTGGCCCCGCTGCTTTGATCACCAAACTCCTGATACGATAGGCGAAGAGTTTGCTTTAGCCCGTCGTTGAAAATATCGGTGCCGAATTTCTGGACAACCAGACGCGTCACGTACTCCTGAAACGCCTTGGTTATGTTTGATAAAACAGCCACTCCAACGGCTATGGCTAATAAGTGAAGAACACCCCTAACTTTTTCGATTTCAGTTTTGGCGCCGGGATGAGTTGCATATTGGTCAATAAGTTTCCCGAAGATAATTGGGTCGACCAGGGCGAGGATTTGGGCAATACCGGCCAGAACCAATGCCAGAACGGCCAGCCAGCGATAAGGCTTCAGGTATTTCCAGAGAATCTGCATTTATATGTGCTATATGATGTAAGATGTAGGCTGCTGTATTGATAACTACATCTTACATCATATAGCACACATCATACATCAATATTTATCTAGTTCCTGAATTCGGGCCAGGTGACGACCTCCTTCAAAAGGTGTGTCGAGCCAGATTTGAACTAATTTCAGGGCTGTTTCTTCACTCATCATGCGTTCGCCGAGCGAAATGACGTTGGCATCGTTATGCTGCCGACACAAGCGAGCCGACTCTTCATTCCAGCATAATCCGCAACGTACACCCCGCACACGATTGGCGGCAATAGCCTCGCCATTGCCCGATCCGCCTAATACAACACCTCGTTCTACCTCACCAGCTGCTACCGCTTCGGCCACAGGTCGGATAAAGAGGGGATAATCTACCGAAGGCGTTGCGGCATAGGTGCCTTTGTCGATAACCTCATGTCCGAGGCCGATAAGCATTTGTTTGATGGCTTCTTTATACTGGAAACCGGCATGGTCGGAGCCAATGGCAATTTTCATTTGGAAGTTGAATTAGTCAGAAAATAGAATCTGCAGCAAAGGTAGAAGATGTTATTGATTACCTGAACGGATTAGCCGTTTAAGGTATCATCTGGTAAAGCTGCTATATATTCATCTGCAATTGTCCGGAGCATAGCACTGGTGAGAGGTTTTGTATAATAGCCCTTCACATGCTCGATCATAGCCGCCCGTTGCGTATCGCGGGGGGCCAGCGATGTCGTAAGTACGATCACGGCCAGCCGACTTTTGAGCTGATCATCCAGGTAGTGATACTGTTCCAGAAACTCGAACCCATTCATGCCGGGTAAATTAACATCCGTCAGAATAAAATCAGGGCGAATGTAATCGGGCTGACTGGTATCTTCCAGATAGCGGAGAGCCTCCGTGGCATTTTCAGCAACCCGGACGTGATCACACAATCCTGAATCGTCAATAACTACCTGATGGAGAAAATTATCATCCGGGTCGTCGTCAATTAGCAGAATACAGTGTATCGGTCTGAGCATAGTGATGTGTGGTTTTAATGATTTTCGGAAGGGTAAAATAAAAGGTTGTGCCTACGTTAACAGTACTTTCAATCCAGATTTGACCACCGTAAATGTCAATAACTTTTTTGCAGGTCGCCAGACCGATGCCTGTTCCTGAGAATTCATTGCGCCCGTGAAGCCGCTGAAAAATCTGAAATACCCGCTCAAAATATTGACGCTCAATTCCTATGCCATTATCGCGAATCGAGAAACAAAATTGATCGCCCTCATCGACAGCCTGGATAACTAAGTGAGGAGGCTCCAGTGGTTTTCGATATTTTAACCCATTTGAAATCAGGTTCTGAAATACCTGTTTAAAGTCTGTATAGTGTGCCGTCATTGTGGGCAGCGGGCTCACATCAATTAGAGCACCACTTGCCCGGATCTCAGCCTGTTGTTCTTCCAGAATTTCAGTAACCAGTTCATTTAGATTAACTTGTGTGAAGGCTACTTCATTGCCTACTCGTGAAAAATCGAGTAGATCATTGATTAGTATACGCATTCGTTCGGCCGCTTTGGTCGAAGTTTCAACCAGCTTGTGTGCATCAGCAGGCAGTTGGTCGCCGTATTTCGTGTTAAGCAGTTTCAGGTAGTTTGAAATGGTTTTTAAAGGCGATTGAAGATCGTGTGAGGCTACGTAGGCAAACTGCTGAAGCTCTTCGTTGGAGCGCGTTAGTTCGGTTACTGCCTGCTGACGGAACAGTAGTTCGTGCTCGTATTCTTTTGAGGTACGCAGGCCCACTGCTTCATCGAAATACCGAAATAACGCCACTACGGTAGCAACTGACACAACCCCTGTCACGAAGCGCACTAAGGCACTAATACGGTAAACCGGTATCCAGAATATGACCACATCAATGAGATGGGTGAGGCCACACAATAAAATAAACGCACCGAACAACCAGAAAACACCAGGCAAAGGGACACCCTTTTTTACAAAAAGATAACGAATTAGAACCAGGGGAATGACCATATAGGCCAGCCAGATCATCAAATCGGAAATAATATAAAGCCATCCATGAAAATCGGTCCATCGGCCACAAAACCAGCGTGGCGGCCAGTCGCTTGTATCGGTAAGATGACTAAAAAACTCGATTACCTGTTCCATGTTAGTTTACGGCGAAGGTGGTTATGTAGCAAAATAGTTTATATAAAACAGATAAAGATAATTCGCCAACTGAAATAATATTGGGCGAACTGAACAAAAAAGTTCGTTGGAATGGTTTACCCGGAAAGTAAAGCGAGGTTTGTGGACAACCTTCTGGAAATCTGCAGACCTGTAAATTTGTTCAGTATAGGGCGTGTAGGTAATTTGCGCCCCGTCAATACAATCGACTTATGATTCCAGCTACTAATCAGCGCCCAGCTGCCACCATTTTATTCATCTTTGGCGGCAGTGGCGATCTGAACCTTCGCAAACTGACTCCCGCGCTCTACAATCTCTACCTCGATAAGTATCTGTCCGACCGCTTTGCTGTGGTTGGTTTGGGCCGAAGCCCCTATACCGATGAGTCCTTTCGTGAGCGATTACTAGAAGGGGTACAGTCATTTTCCCGGCGTAAAAACGATTCTGATAACGCCTGGGGAGCGTTTGCTCCTGCCGTGTCCTACTTACAAATGGACGCTGGCGATAGTGCCGCTTACTCGAAATTGTCTGACTTTGTCTCCAAAAAAGAAGGCGAGTGGGGCGTATCGGCCAATGTTGTTTTCTACCTGGCGGTTGCCCCGCAGTTAGTGCCTGATATTGCGACTAACCTTGGTAAGCTTGCGCTTTGTGGCGATAAATCGAGGGTTAGAATCGTGGTTGAAAAGCCCTTTGGCCGTGATCTTAAAACCGCTATGGAGCTGAACGCGCTACTGGGCGGGTTGTTTGCCGAGGAGCAGATTTATCGTATCGATCACTATCTGGGTAAAGAAACCGTGCAGAATATTCTGGCACTTCGGTTTGCCAATTCGCTGTTTGAACCCATCTGGAACCGGCGTTACGTTGAATATGTGCAGATTACAGCTGCCGAAACCGTAGGCCTTGAAGGGCGTGGCGGGTATTATGAAGGCTCTGGTGCGCTGCGCGATATGATTCAGAATCACCTGCTTCAGATGCTTTGTATGGTTGCAACCGAAGCGCCTATTTCATTTGAAGCTAACGAGGTACGCAATAAAAAAGTAGATGTACTCAATGCGATTCGCCGGATCAAACCCGAGGAGGTAAAGGATGTGGCCGTTCGGGGACAGTATGGCCCCGGAAAGAAAGATGGGAAAGCCATTCCTGGCTATCGGGAAGAAGAAGGTGTAAAACCCGATTCGGCAACCGAGACTTTTGCTGCTGTCAAACTTTTTGTTGATAACTGGCGCTGGGAAGATGTGCCATTCTACCTGCGTACCGGTAAGTCATTGCCCGAAAAAGCGACTATTATCACCATTCAGTTTAAGCCTGCGCCTTATTACGCGTTTCCCGAAGAAGCCACGCATAGCTGGCAGTCGAATCGGTTGACGATTGGTATTCAACCCGCTATGGATATTCGTCTGCGTTTTCAGGCCAAACGACCTGGCCAGACGCTGGCTATCGACCCGGTTGAGATGGTGTTTAGTTATAAAGATGCTTACGACGGACAAGAGCCGGAAGCCTACGAAACGCTGCTGCTCGATGTTATGACTGGCGATGCAACCCTGTTTATGCGGGCCGATCAGGTTGAAGCGGCCTGGAAAGTGGTTACGCCAATTCTGGAAGCCTGGGAAAGTGAAACCCCCGACTTCCCAAATTATGAACCAGGTTCCTGGGGCCCCGAAGCAGCCATGAAACTCGTTGAGAAAGACGGATTTCAGTGGATGGGGAAATAATTTTCCAAGCACTAGGTTCGATGTTCCATATTGACTGATGCGTAAATTGTTGTTGCTAAATCGCTCTATGGAACATTGAACTTGAAACCATACTATTGGCCCGGCTTAAACTTGAAACAATGGAAAATACCCAACTTGCAACCCTCTTTGTCGATGATGAAAGCCTGCCATGGGAGCAGGTAGCGGAAGGCGTGAAACGCAAAATCATGACCTACGATGCCAACCTGATGATGGTTAAAGTCGCCTTTGAAACGGGTGGTATTGGTGCAGCTCATAGCCATTATCATACGCAGATGAGCTACGTAGCCAGTGGGGCGTTTTCGATTATGATTGGCGACGAAACCCGCATCGTTCGAACAGGGGATGCGTATTATATTCCGCCCAATGTGTGGCACGGAGCCGTTTGTGAAGAAGCCGGTGTGCTGGTCGACATTTTTACGCCCATGCGCGAAGACTTTGTGAACTACTGATGACCATTTTGATTTTTAACGAGAAGGCAAAGATTAATTTTTTGACAGGATTGACAGGATTCCCTCCGAAAAAACTAATCCTGTTCATCCTGTCAATCCTGTCAAAAGAAATACTATGCAACTCATTATTAAAAAGAACCCCACTGAATTGGCCAAAGCAGCGGCCGATTTTATTGCGAAACGCATCAAAGAGGTTCTGAAAAAACAGGATCGATTTACTATTGCTCTATCGGGGGGAAGTACGCCTAAAGCGCTGCATGAGCTATTGGCTAAATCCCCCTACGTAAACGAAATTCCCTGGCTGCAACTGCACGTATTCTGGGGCGATGAACGCTACGTACCTATCGACGATGAGCAGAACAATGCAGGTATGGCCTACGACACACTGCTGGGCCATGTTTATACACCTGAAGATCAAATTCACGTCTGGCGTACCGACCTCGAACCCGCTGCGGCTGCCGCTGATTATGACCGTATTCTGCACGAATACTTTGAGGAGACTGGTCCTACGTTCGATCTCATTCTGCTTGGCATGGGCGACGATGGCCATACGCTTTCACTCTTTCCGGGTACAGAAGTCGTTCATGAACAAACTGCCTGGACGAAAGCCTATTTTCTGACGCAGCAGAACATGTTTCGCCTAACACTGACGGCGCCAATCGCGAATCGAGCGTCATGTGTATTATTTTTAGTGGCTGGCCCGAAAAAAGCCGAACCCTTGCATGAAGTGTTGGAAGGAAACTACAACCCCGATAAATACCCGTCGCAGATTATCAAACCTGTGCATGGCGACCTGGTTTGGCTGATCGATGAGAAGGCAGCAGCCTATTTAACAAACAGCTACTCCTGATCGAAGAATTACCTATATCCTTCAACGACAAAGGCCCTCCTGATTGAGGGCCTTTGTCGTTGAAAAAAGAAAATCGATTACTTGATCGAATCTTTCTTAGTTGTGTCGCTCATCATGGTCGATGTCGAATCACCCGCCATTTTCGTTGAATCCGTGCTCATCGTCGAAGTCGAATCCGTTACCGTTGTTGATGTTTCAGTGGTTTCGGTTTTGGTGCTCGAGCAAGCTGTTGCTAAAGCCATCATGGAGAGAAGGAAGAATGCAGATTTTGCCATGGTTGCAATGAATTTGAGTTAGTCAGATTGTTTGATTATTAATTCGTTTAAATAAGAAAAGTAACCCATGTTCTTCTATAAATTTTTGATCTGACCGAAGATTTATAAATAAACGTCAACGTGAATGTTTATTTAAGCGTCTATGGATGATCAGGGCTATTCAGTCAACTAGGTTTCATGGGCAATTGCGCCATAAATCAGAATTAAACTACTTAGTCACTGATCAATGAACATCGATCAAACAGAAATGGGTGAGATTCCTGATACATAAGCAGATAGATGCTGAATTGTTATTGTTTTTTACTGAGTGGGCGCAAGCAATAAGTCTATGAGTCTACACTCAACTTCATCGACGTTTACTGAATGAATAAATCATTCCTTTAACCTTGGGTCGAATGGATGTGGCTCAATACTAATAAGTTTGAGCTTTGAGTGTTCAGGATGGAAGGGATTAAGAAGGAAGTTGAATTCGATTGGCGCATGAGCAGATGGAACGCGCATTATCCAGAATTTCTGCTCAGCGATCCATCGATCTGTTCTAGTAGCTAGTTCTTCCAGGTAAGGTAGTTTCTCCCAGTCAATTGGAAGATCGTTGCTGTTGACAACTGTAATGGTAGCGTCGGCAGGAATCTCGACCGTTACTAATGATTGATTTTTTGGTATTATTCGAGAATTCGCTAATACTTCCAGTTTGGCTAGGGATACATGCTCAGCCAGATAAAGGAGCTGAGTACCTTCACGATGCCAGCGGCCGGGTCCATATAAGCCTCCGGTTCCCTGCAAATCATTGGCATACTTCGTTTTTGTAATTCGGTACAGCTTCATGCAGGCAAAGATATGTGCCTATTTTTGTGAAAAGTGGTTGATAACTTATTTTTGTTATGTACACTAACCTATTTTTTGTATAATCGGAAATTAGGAAAAGAGACCATGTAATAAGGCATTGAGTACATTCATTACCTGCTTGCGCCCAATCATCGATGCTAACAATTGAATTGGCTTTTTATCCTGCAAAGCTGGGATGGGGGAGTTTAGCCAGTACTCAAGGTCTTCTTTATCTTCAAAAACCTCCATACCTTTTTCATACACCTCTGCTAAAGAGATAGCTTTTTCTGTTTCATCCTGCGTTAATCGTGATTTCGCACGAACCCGACGCTGATAAGTACTCTCTGAAATAGACAGGATTTGGCTCATTTCTTTATTGGTAAAGCCAAAATTGTTTTGCAGAAACGCCACTGATTCCATAGGTATTCCTTCGTTCACCATGTCAATAAGATCAAATTCATGCCGAACGGAACGCTTGATAAATCGATCTCCTCCCAGTCCATCTATAATTTTTTGAACAGATACCTGCATAGTTATTTGATAGTTTTTTTACTGTCAAATGATAATAATTAATCAAAGATAAGCATTCAGATTAATAAATTGATCAATTTCTGAATGGTTAACCGAGTCCAATTAGTATTTACTCACAAATGACTTTTTGGCAAGGAGTTGCTGAAACCAACGTCCCGACGCTTTCACAATTCGTTGCTGCGTTCGGAAATCGACGTACACCAGACCGAAACGAGGTCGGTATCCTTCAGCCCATTCAAAATTGTCCAGGAATGTCCAGGCAAAGTAGCCTTCGACTGGAGAGCCTTGCTGCTTGGCCCGGAGAACTTGTTGGAGGTAATTCTGATGATAGTCAATGCGGGCTTTATCGTTCACGGCACCTTGTTCAACCCGGTCGTAGAAAGCGGCTCCACTTTCGGTGATGTAGATTTTTTTGACACCTTCGTACTGGTCGAATTGCCGAATAATCCGGTACATGCTTTCAGGGTAAACCTCCCAACCCATCTCTGTGATGGTTTGTACATTTCGTCGGAGGGGCGACACGTCTTTGGCCCACAGATAAGGCATAAAATACGACTGCTCCACAACCGCCCGGAAATAATGCTGGAGTCCAACGAAGTCGAAGTTGAACGCGAGTCGTTCTATATCGCCGGGTTTGGCCACTTTTTTGGCAATGCCAGCCAGAAAAGGCAATTCTTTTGGGTAGCCCAGTCCAAGAGCAGGTTCAATAAAAAGTCGATTCATGAGCGCATCCACCCGGATAGCAGCCGCCTGGTCGCTGGGGGTAAACGGATCGATGGGGGAGCAGGAAAACGTTGTACCCACCTGTGCATCGGGCACGTTACGCCGAACGACGCGCCCACCTTCGGCCTGAGCAAGGGCAGTATGATGGATAACGGGGAGCAGATTTCGAAAGCTCCGTCGCCCCGGCGCATGCTGGCCCGTAAAATAACCCAGTACCGAAAACGCCAGTGGTTCATTCAGGATAATCCAGTGCTTCACTTTGTGGCCAAATGCCTTGGTGCAGACATCGGTAAACTCGGCAAACCAGTCGACAATTTTTCGGTTTGGCCACCCACCTTTTAGCTCAAGCGCCTGCGGCAAATCCCAGTGGTAAAGTGTGATCCAGGGCGTAATGTCCAGACTAAGGCAATGGTCAATTAGCCGGTCATAAAAAGCAAGTCCGGCTTCGTTGATGCGTCCGCCCTGATTCGGGCCAACGCCATCGGGCAGAATGCGGGACCACGACAGTGAGAATCGAAAGGCATTGAACCCTAGTTCTTTATGTAACAAAAGATCGGACTCATACCGGTCATAGAATTCGCAGGCTACATCAGCCGTTTCGCCTGTTTTGATCTTCCCTTTCTGCCGGCCAAAGGTATCCCAGACGCAGGGTGTTCGCCCGTCGCGGTCAACGGCTCCTTCAATCTGGTAAGCAGCGGTAGCGGTTCCCCAAACAAAGTCGGGGCCGAACGCATGGCGGTCAAAATTCAGTGGATCAGATGGGCTCATCAATACGTTGCGTAACTAAATTGTGCGCAAAAGTACCGCCTTCCGTCAATCGAAGTACCTTAATTCAATAATTTAACATTGTAGTTTACATACGGCCTGTCGGCAAAGCACTAAGTGGAATGACTGGTGTTTTGAGTTAAACAAAGTGCTTTTCCAGAAAGGCACGCCCATTGCTAATGCTCAACTTTTCCACAATATCGTTGGGTACCTGTATGGGATTTAAGGTAACCTGAGTTCCATTCAAATGAGCGACCATTGCAGTGAGCGTAGATTTCATATCCTCCCCAAACAAACTGTCCAGATGATCGGCGGTAGGTGCTTTTTTTAGGGCTGAAATCAGACCATCATAGTCCGAACCAAGACAGATATGATCCCAGGGATTAAGGTCTGCCGGCACTTTCCCTTCGTTCTTAGCCAACTCAGTTATCAGCACGATATGAATCACTGACTGGCAAAACGTCCACAGATCGTGAAGGCTAGGGGAGGGTTGTCCATTAAAAAGATTCGGCAGTGAGTTCTGCGGGTAAAAAGAAAACGTAGTAGGATTCTCCACCCAGTCCTTAGGAAATTCTTCTTTGCTAAAACGCTCATCTTCAACGTCCTTATTGGCGAGTGTTGACCCTATGATTCGTCGATCCATGGAAATGCCAATCAATCCCCTTGTTCGCATAATCTGAACAATGTCTTCATTGTATAAATTAATTGACCATGGATTAAACGGAATATTGACCAACTCTCCGGGAGATTTTTCACGTAGAAATCCCCCAATCGGCTTGTACTTAACAATTGTATTTTTGGGGCGATCACCAGGTTGGCGAATACCCCCTTTGGCAATGGGTGGCGTATCCCATGAGCAACCCGCTACGCCCATATGGGTTGCTATAAGTGGTACATCGGTTAAAGTGGGGTCCGCCTGAAAAATTTCATATACGCGTTTGCGGGATGCGAGGCTCAGGTGTTTTACGTCAACCAGAATCCGGTTTTCCGTTGGTGTTTCGCGTAGAGCAACTTTCAGAAACGTTTCCCCAAACGCACTCATTCCATTCCCCGTTGGATCAAAGGTGCCCACGTCGACTTTATTAGCTGCAAATCGAATGGGAATAGCCCAGGCGTGGTTGGCCAGTACATTCTGACCATGGTGGGTCATTGTAATGTAAAACAGCCGGGGAAATTTGTCGGGGTGATCTTTTGAGTTCTTTTTCCAGGTAATAAGCGCGTCAATAATTTCCTGTGGATTTTTCTCCTGCTCGACCAAATCTTTTCGGGTATAGAAATTATGGCCGCCTTCTATAGAAGCGACTACATAAACCGTGTTAGGATCTGGATTCGCCGGGTACTCGGTTATGCTGGTCAGTAATTGATAGTGGCGCCGATTTGCCTGATTTTTTATAAAACTCTGAAAATGAGCAATGTCTCGATCAATCAGAATATGATGATAGTCTTTTACCTGATTTTGCATATTTTCAAGAATATGCGTGCCCAGGTTTTTTATTTTCTTCAAATCGTCGACGAAGGCATAGACGCGCTCAAAGGCTAGAAAACTGGCGACAACTAAACTGCCACCGGGTATTTGCCCAAAGCTTGCCTGTGAATCCAGCGAGTTTCCAACAAGCTGCTCAACGCATTCCGAAAAAGGAACATTCAGCTTTATATCGACGGCATCGACCGGATTTGGGCATGACGCCACATCGTCGTTGAGTAGGCCAGATTTAAATGAAGGATGGCAATGAAGATCAAAGAAAGGCATAGTTGATAGGCGTTTAGGAATAATCGTACAGGAAGAGCCGAACTGGACTATATCGGGTATTAGAAGCAAAACGAAATGATGCAACAAGCCGATAAAGCTACTGAAACTACTATAGGTAAAGTAGGGGGAATTTCCCGTTTTTTTCTGGTAATCAACAAGTTTGTAGGCGTCGCAATGTAAAATAGACCTATAAAAAAGAGGGCCTGGTAACTTACCGGGCCCTCTTTTTTACTTTATACCGTGCATTAGCCCCGGCGGCCATAAGGGCCGGGCTGATTCCTGTTGTACCGGTTAGGTTGCTGAGCGGCAAATAACCGATCACGTTGGATTGGCGTTAATACGGCCAGCATATCCTGACGTTTGCGCAGTTGAAGCTGACGAAGGCCATCGGGTGTCATGCGGGAGGTCTGCATAATACGGTCATAACTGTCTTCGATCTTATGCAACTGTTTTTCCTGGCGACGGGACAGGCCAACGATGGCGTCGATTCGGTCGATTTTAATGTCGTCCTGATATTGATCGTTGTCGTAACGAGAGCCTCCGTATTGAGGAGGGCGATTGTCAAAAGGTTTTGAATAAACGCCTTGAGCGAAAGTTACTGTGGTCGCTAAGCTGAATAAGGTGAGGGCGGTTGCAATTATCTTTTTCATGATCAGTACGTGTTTAGTTGTGCGTTACTGATTCTTAGAAGCGAATGGCTCATCAGCGTTTAATGGGCATATAGTCCCATCTGGTCGAATGCCGATTTTTAGCAGCTAAACCCGCTCAACTTTCCTCTAAATGACTGGTAAATTTTTTTGATCGCTTCGTCGAACAAGCTACTTTATCGACTAGCATGGTCGCCTGATTTATCCCAAACGGCCTCCGGGATGCAACGGAAAGCCTATTCACTGCGATATATAAGAAAAACACAGGCAGTTCTAGCCGGTGGACGATACCAATATAAAGAGAACAGGAATCCCCCAATTGTGCTGGCTCGATGAGTCAGCTTTACCAAATTAGAACACCATGAACAAAAAAGAATGGCAGAGCCAGGCACGTAGTTTAAGCGAATTTTTTACAATTCGGAACATAGGTATACCGATTAGTAGCCTTTTATTAGTGGCATCGCTGATGGCCTGTTCCAAAGACAGTGATAACATAACTGCGGGCGGGACAACCACCGGCGGGACAAGCTCAACCGCAACAACGGGCAGCTCGGTTGCCATTGATAGTGTATCTACCACGTCGACCGCACCCGAAGGCAATACCGCTATAGCCGCGAATACCGATGATTTACTGGCGAACTCGACGTTTTCGTCTACCGTAACAATTGGATTCGGTAGCACCGTAAATATTTCCAATCCATTGTCAGCAAAGGGCGTTACCATTACTGAATCCAACGGCGATGTGATCATCACAGCTACCGCTTCGGAAGTAGCCTATGAATTGTCGGGAACAACAACGAATGGCTCGGTGAAGATCTACAGTGATAAGAAATTCAAACTGACATTAAACGGGGTTAACATTACCAATGCTGATGGACCCGCTATCAACATTCAATCGGGAAAACGGGCATTTATCATCCTGGCCGATGGAACTACCAATACACTGGCCGACGGTACAACCTATACTGCCAGCGGTACCGAAGACATGAAGGGTACCTTCTTCAGCGAAGGGCAACTGATATTTAGCGGCACAGGTAACCTAAGCGTAAAAAGCAATAATAAACACGCCATTGCCAGTGATGATTATATTCGGGTGATCAGTGGGAACATTACCGTGACCGGCGCTGTATCTGATGGAATTCATACAAAAGATGCGTTTATAGCCGATGGAGGCACATTTGCCATCACGGCTTCTAACGATGGTATTCAGTGTGACGAAGGCTACATCGTTATTAACGCCGGTACGTTCACGGTAAACTCTGTTGATAAAGGTATATCTGCCTCCTATGATACCGACACAACCATTGACCCATATATAACCATCAACGGAGGGACAATCAATGTAACGTCATCGGCTGGAGAGGGGATTGAAAGTAAAAGCGTATTGACCATTAACAACGGCGTCATTACGGTAAATTCGAAAGACGATGGCATCAATGCGGGTACGTTTATCTACATCAATGGGGGTAACACATATGCCTATAGCACCTCGAATGACGGTATCGATTCGAATGGTAAGATCACGGTTACAGGTGGTAAAACTGTAGCCGTTGGCACGACTGCTCCTGAAGAAGGGTTCGATTGTGATAAGAACACTTTCAAAGTAACCGGAGGCATTATCGTGGGTATTGCGGGAGCGACCAGTTTGCCAACATCAACGGTGACTACCCAGCCTTGCGTCACGCTGGGGGCGGGTACGGCAAATCAGTTAATCAACATTCAGTCGAGCGATGGTGTCGAAGCCCTAACCTTTCTGATTCCAAGAGCCTATGCAACTATGTTATTTTCAAGCCCTAAGCTGAAATCAACGACAACGTATAAGGTATTTACCGGCGGAAGTGTGTCAGCCGCAAGTACAAATGTCAATGGCATTTATACCGGTGGTACGTACACGGCTGGAACGCAATCGACTACGTTTACCATGAGTAGTACTGTAATGAAAGTTGGCGGAAGTGTAGGGCCTTAACCAATTTACGGTTTCTTAGTGAAAGGGGTTTAACAGACCATACGCCATATCTTTAGAGACATGGCGTATGGTCTGTTAAACCCCTTTCACTAAAGTAAGATTATCCTCGACGACCGAAAGGAGCGCTCGGCTGATTTTTGTTATATCGATTATTGGGCTGAGACTGATACGCGAACAAACGATCTCGTTGGGCTGACGTCAACACGGCGAGCATATCCTGACGTTTACGCAATTGGAGTTGACGTTTGGTATCGAGCGACTGGCGAGGGTTAGCCAAGAGCCGATCATAACTGTTCTCGATTTTTTGTAAGTCTTTTTCCTGCTTACGGGATAAGTTCACCATCGCATCCAACTGGTCGATTTTCAGGTCATCCTGAAATTGATCATTGTTGTTAAAACGAGGGGCTTGAGCCTGCGGTTGGCCTGGACGATGATTGTCAAAAGGTTTCGAATATACGCCCTGAGCGAAGGTTACCGTAGTTGCTAAGCTGAAAAGGGTAATAGCGGAAATGAGTGTCTTTTTCATGATCAGTACGTGTTTAGTTGTGCGTTACTGATTCTTAGAAGCGAACCACTCACCAGCGTTTAACGAGGCAATAAGCCCATCTGGCCGAATGCCAATTTTCGAAAGTGGAATCCTGCCGAATCACTCCTGAATGACCTCTATTTTTTTGGTCTGTCGCCGAGCCATTGCCTGTGCTATAATGCTGGCGACAATGAGCTGAAGGGCATGATAGATCATAATCGGTAGTAGAGCTACCCCGGCCATACTGCCCGGAAAAAGGACATTGGCCATTACACTGCCCTGCACCAGCGATTTCTTGGAGCCGCAAAACAGGGCCGTAATTCGGTCTTCGCGATTAAACGTCAAGAGTCGACTGAGGACTGTAATGAATCCAAAAATAAGAAAGAACAGCCCCAGCATCAGTGCCGATAGCCACAGTAAATCATCTATTGAAATCTTCTCGAACGAATGGAGGGCGAACGATTCGCAAAAGGCTGTGTAGACAATGAGTAAAATGGTAAACTGATCGAAATAACGGAGTGCCGCTTTGTTTCGGGCGGCTAGCCAACCCAGGCGCTGGTTCAGCAAAAGACCGAGTAGTACGGGTACAATAACCTGGATAGTCAACTTTCCAATCACACCAGCAAGATCATATTGACTGGTCGTATTGGCCAGTAAAAAGCTCATCCAAAGGGGAGTGATGAATACGCCAATCAGACTGGAAATGCTGGCGTTGAAGATAGCTGCTGGAAGATTACCACCCGCAATTGACACCATCACCACCGATGAGGAGACCGTTGAAGGCAGAGCCGCAACGTAGAAAATACCCAGCCACAGTAGCTCGGTATCTGGTGTTAAGAAGAGCGAACGGGCGGAAAGGACAACCGCCGGAAACACCACGAATGTCGTAAGGTGAATAACCAGATGAAGTCGGTAGTTTCGTAAGCCTTCGCGCAATTGGCTGAAATTCAGCTTTAATCCGTAAAAGAAGAAAATTAGCGAAACGCCATAGGTAGCTAATGAAGACAACGAAAATAACCCTTTTTGAATACCCGGTTCAGGAAAGAGCCTGGCCAACCCAATCATGGCCAATAAGGCAAAGATAAACCAATCGAGTCCAGCACGGGAGAGGAGGGAGCCTAATGCTATTTTTGCCATAATTAAACGCAAGTAGATTATTTTTTTGACAGGGTTTACTCAGTCTAGCGACTGGCAACAAGTTTTTTCTCCTTGCTCTTAAGCTGAATTTTGGTGAGCGTCGGCCAATTTTTACCTGTAACATAAAATGCGTTTTCTGTGGGTTGGAAGGCTATCCCGTTCAGTACGTTCACTTTAGTATCGATGTTCGTCGGTAAAATGCCTTCCATATTCAGATTGCCGACAACTTTTCCCGATTTAATATCAATCTGAACGATCCGGTTTGTTTGCCAGATATTGGCGTAAACATAGCCGTTCACGTATTCCAGTTCATTGAGGTTCATGACAGGACCCATGTTGTCATATACAAAGAGTTCGCCTTTGCGCTGAAAATCGGGTGACAGAAAGTAGAGCTTGTTGGAGCCGTCACTCTGGATAAGGACTGAGTCGGTATGTGTTAATCCCCAACCTTGGGTAGGATAGGAAAACGTTTTTTCGAGCGCGAAATCCATTGTGTACCGGAAACACACGCCAGATGTCCAGGTGAGCTGATAAATCCGGTCGTTAAAAATGGTAATGCCTTCGCCAAAATACTGATTCGCCAAAGGGACTGATTTGAGGATGGAGCCTGTGGGCAGGTCTATCTGCATCAGTTTCGATTGCCCGTTGAGTCCGGTGCTTTCATACAAAACGCCGTTATGGAACTCAAGTCCCTGCGTGAAGCTACTCGCCTGATGAGGGAGCGTTTTAAGCACCGTATAGGAAACAGATCGGGGGTTAACGTCAGACCAAAATTCGACGCTTAGCGTATCGGAACTGACTGTCTTGTTGGCGGTTTTACCCCGCACAACTAATTGATGCAACCCCAGTTTTTCGGACCCAGTATGTATAGAAAGAGCATTCGCTGATTTCTGAATAATTGGTGTTCCAATATCATCCAAAGAAACGGTGGCCTCGCTCAGCGGTTGGCTAAGCTGGATCGCGATAGTGTCTCCGAGTGTATATGTGGTTTTTGACAGTGAGGCAATCGGCTGCTTCACGTCATCTACTGGAGTTTTCGTTTTTTCATTGTTTTGCTTGCAGGTTAGGACTGATACGCTCAGTAGGATAATAAACAGGAAACGAAAATGGGTAGCTTTGTTAAATGTGCACATTATTGACTATCAGCTAGTTTGATTCTTTTTTTTTGTGGATTTTTTGCGTGAAATAAATCCTTACATATTCCGCCGGTATCGTCCACCTACAGCATAAAGAGCGTTCGATAACTGCCCGAGTGAGCATACTTTGGTCGCTTCCAGCAGGCTCTCAAAAATATTGCCGTTGGCTAATGCCGTGGCTTGTAAATTGCTTAAGGCAGCGTCGGCTTCATCACTATTTCGTTCCTGAAACGTCCGGCAAGACTCAACGGCATAGCGTTTTTCATCGTCAGTTGAGCGTATGACTTCGCTGGGAACGATGGTTGGCGAACCCGCTGGATCGAGAAACGTATTGACGCCAACAATGGGCAGATCACCGTTGTGCTTCAGCGTCTCGTAATACATGGATTCTTCCTGAATCTTACTGCGCTGATACATCCGCTCCATGGCTCCCAATACCCCGCCACGCTCGTTGATGGCCAGAAATTCCTGATAAACAGCTTCTTCCACTAAATCGGTTAACTCCTCAATTACGAAGGCACCCTGCAATGGATTTTCGTTTTTCGTCAGGCCAAACTCGCGATTAATAATCAATTGAATAGCCATAGCCCGCCGAACAGATTCTTCGGTAGGGGTCGTGATGGCTTCGTCATAGGCATTGGTGTGCAGCGAATTACAATTGTCATAAATCGCTAACAGTGCCTGTAACGTCGTGCGAATGTCGTTAAAGGCAATTTCCTGGGCGTGCAGACTTCGGCCAGAGGTTTGAATATGGTATTTGAGTTTTTGTGAACGATCATTGGCTTTGTATTTATGCTTCATTGCTTTCGCCCAGATACGCCGGGCCACGCGCCCAAGCACGGTGTATTCCGGGTCCATACCATTCGAGAAAAAGAATGATAGGTTGGGGGCAAAGGCATCGACAGGCATACCCCGACTCAGGTAATACTCGACAAATGTAAACCCATTAGAAAGGGTAAATGCCAGTTGCGAAATGGGGTTGGCGCCGGCTTCGGCAATGTGATAGCCCGAAATCGAGACCGAATAAAAATTCTGAACCTGTTTGTCGGTGAAATACTGCTGAATATCGCCCATCATTTTGAGCGCAAATTCCGTCGAGAAAATGCAGGTATTCTGAGCCTGATCTTCCTTCAAAATATCTGCCTGAACCGTTCCCCGAACCTTCCGGAGCGTATCAGCTTTAATTTGCTCGTAGACGTCTTTGGGTAACACCTTATCACCCGTGGTACCCAGCAGCAGCAGCCCAAGGCCATTGTTGCCATCGGGGAGAGGGGCGTTGTAAGCAGGGAGTGCGGAGCCAGGCGCGGGGAGTCCCTGCTCCGTGCCCCCTGCTCCGTGCTCTTTCAACCACTTCTCACATTGCTGGTCGATGGCGGCATTCAGGAAAAAGCCCAGCAGCATAGGCGCAGGCCCATTGATAGTCATGGAAACCGATGTGGCCGGGTCGCAGAGGTCGAAACCGGAATAGAGTTTCTTGGCGTCATCCAGCGTACAAATGCTGACGCCCGAATTGCCGATTTTCCCAAAAATGTCCGGGCGAAAAGCTGGGTCTTCACCGTATAACGTAACGGAATCAAAGGCCGTGGAAAGCCGTTTGGCGGGTAACCCCTTGGAGACATAGTGGAATCGTCGGTTCGTGCGCTCTGGACCGCCTTCGCCTGCAAACATGCGTGTAGGATCTTCGCCCTCACGTTTGAGCGGAAACACACCCGCTGCGTAGGGAAACTCGCCGGGTACATTTTCGGTCAGGAGCCACCGCAAAATATCGCCCCAGTCGTGATACTTGGGTAGACTGACTTTCGGGATTTTTAGGTGCGAAAGAGTTTCGGAAAACAGCGGCTGTCGAATGATTTTGTCACGGACTTTGAACTCATAAAACTCGGCAGCATAGCGTTTCTGGACACTGGGCCATTGGCGTAGCAGTGCACGACAATCAGGTTGAAGTCGAGCTTCGAGTTGGTCATAAAGTCGTTGTAGTTCGCTTTGAATCGAGCTATCAGAAACGATTTTTAGTGCGCCGTCAAGCTGGTAAAGCTGACGCGCTAGCGCTGTTTGTTCATGCACGAACTGGTTATATCGACGGCTTTCTTCAACAATCTCAGCCAGATAGCGTACCCGATCGGGAGGAATAATGGCTTGCTGGGTATGGGAAAGGGAGCGCGGAGCATGGAGCGCGGATTCTCCCCTGCTCCCAGCCCCCTGCTCTGTGCCCCCTGCTCCAAGCTCTCTCATCAATCGATCAAACAGCGCGTTCATACCGGCGTCGTTGAACTGAGAGGCTATCGTTCCTAAAATAGGGAGTTTGCCGTCGGGTACATCCCAGCGGTTATGATTCCGTCGGTATTGCTTTCGTACATCGCGCAGTGCATCCAGCGAGCCGCGTTTGTCGAACTTGTTGATTGCAATGACGTCGGCAAAATCAAGCATGTCGATTTTCTCCAGCTGGGTAGCAGCCCCGTACTCAGCCGTCATTACGTACAGCGTTTTGTCAGCGTGTTCGGTAATTTCCGTATCCGACTGTCCAATACCTGAGGTTTCGACAATGATCAGATCAAACTGGGCCGCTTTACAAACATCAATGGCATCCTGTACATAGCGACTTAGGGCCAGATTCGACTGACGTGTTGCCAGAGAGCGCATATAAACACGGCCCGGTTCTCCGACTTGAGCGCTGATGGCGTTCATCCGAATACGGTCGCCGAGTAGCGCACCGCCCGTTTTTCGTTTCGAGGGATCGACCGAAATAATTGCCAGGGTTTTTTCGGGATACGTCCTCAGAAACCGAAGTACCAGTTCATCGACCAGTGACGATTTTCCTGCACCTCCCGTTCCTGTGATCCCTAGGACTGGGACCGATCGATTGCTTTGTTGACTAGTTGGTTTATTGAATTGGTCGGGGTGATTTTCGGCAGTGGTAATGAGTCGGGCAATTTGGTTGGGATGTAGCGGTTGGTCTGCCGATGTGACAATGGCTGGAGGCAATGCAAAATCACACTGCCGTAGCAAATCGTCAATCATGCCCTGTAAACCCATCGCCCGCCCATCGTCGGGCGAATAAATACGGTTAATGCCATAAGCGTGAAGCTCCTCAATTTCCGCCGGTAAAATGGTGCCACCACCTCCACCAAAGATTTTGATGTGACCCGCCCCCAACTCATGCAGCAGATCGTACATGTATTTAAAAAACTCCAGATGGCCGCCCTGATAGCTCGTGACGGCGATTCCCTGCACGTCTTCCTGAATAGCACAGTCCACAATTTCGGCCACCGACCGATTATGCCCTAAGTGAATTACTTCCGCCCCCGATGCCTGCATCAATCGGCGCATCAGGTTGATCGCTGCATCGTGTCCATCGAACAGCGAAGCCGCTGTGACAATGCGGATTTTATGGGTAAACGCCTGCGGTTGCAGGGTAGCGAGTTTAGGCTGTTGAGCAATCATAGACTGGTCTGTTGACGCCGACTTTTGGAATAGGAATATAGCGCACCAAAGTTACGAATCGAACGGCAATGCAATCTTATTCGAGCGTATCCGCCATTCGTCCTGTCAAACAGCTCACTGGCCCACTATTTTACCGATCGATAGCGTTAATAAGTAGCTTTGCCGAACCAGATTGGTAAACCACGACTGACGAACATGAAAAAAAATATAGCGTCTACAATCGCTTTAGCGGGTCTTTTAGCGACGAGTATAGTGCCTGCCACGGTTCAGGCCCAGGACAAAGCTCTGTTGTATGAAGTTACCGGACCCGGCTTAGCGAAGCCTTCGTATCTCTATGGTACCTTTCACCTCATTTGTCCCGCCGATCTGCAAATTACGGACGCCATTAAAAAAGCCATGGGCGATGCCCAACAGGTGTATCTGGAACTGGATATGGACGATCCTAACATGATGATGAATATGCAAAAGGCTGTGATGATGTCAGGAGGAAAAACGATCAAAGACCTTCTCTCGGCTGACGATTATGCCGTACTGGACAATTACCTGAAGCAGAAAATGGGGATGGGCCTGGCCCAGATGGGTATGTTTAAACCCATTGGTATTATGTCGATGATGTACATGACCATGCTACCCTGCCAGCCCGCGTCTTATGATATGACCTTTGCGCAAATGGCAGCGACCGATAAGAAAGAGGTCTTTGGTCTTGAAAGCCTTGAAGCCGAGATGGCCGCGCTGGATAAGATTCCTCTGTCAGAACAGCTAAAGGGCCTGGTCGATATGGCTAAAAATCCCGACGAAGCCAAGAAGGAATTTTCGGAAATGATTGCCATTTACAAAGCCCACGATCTGGATAAACTGATGGGCAATATGAAAACCAGCAAGTTTAGCGGGGGCGATTTTTCGCAGTTTGAAGAAAGTCTGCTTGGCGAACGGAATACCAGCTGGATTCCGGTTATAGAGAAAGCAGCCAAAGAAAAACCAACGTTTTTTGCCTTCGGGGCCGGGCATCTGGGCAATGAAAAAGGCGTCGTGAACCTGCTTCGCAAAAAGGGCTACACGGTGAAAGCTGTACAATAAATGTTTTGGGAAGATTAGTTGGCGGGTTTGGTGGTGTATTCCATAAACCGATACACTTCCTGCCGAACAAAGTCGAACATCTGGGCTGTCTGGCTGCGGAGTTGCTTGTAAGCCGGGGCTGCCATAACCGGAGTAGGCGTATCGGCCAGTATTGGATTCGCGATGGCATCCATAGACGAAACATAACTGGCGATACTGAATTCGTAGCCTTTTTCGCTCCCATTGGGGACGACTAGAGACGAAAAATCCCAGCCCAGCAGATTACCCCGCTTGATGCGTTCTTCACTTAGTCGCTTTAACTGACTAACAACACCATCATAGTCGGCACCTGGATTCCGGCGACGGATTCGATCGATAACCATCAATTGCGTACCATCGGGCGCAAATTTTGGCGCAAAGGTGCCGTCGGTTATCTCCCAGATTTCTATTTTAACAACGGGGGCTGTGTTGCGGTCACGTCGTTGAAGATCGGCCATTTTCTGTTGGACGCTGTCCCCATACATACGCGCCATTGCCTCTGGCGACGCACCTTTGATGGACATGCCATGTGTAACGATTCTGGTGACGTAGTCATATTCAGTCTGGTTCGGATTCGACGTAAACTGTTTGACGGTCATGTACCAGCCTTCGAGCTTGCCTTCGTCAACAGCTGCCTGATTGACTTTTTTCCACTCTCGCTCCACGGGCAACGCATCCTGAATTGTAAGGCCCGGATTCAATTTGTGGTAAATCAGGTACATGTATGTTTTCTGGGGTGTTTTCGATTGGGCGAATGCACTAAATACACAGAAGACGGAAAGGCTTAAAATGGCAAGAACACGGTGAAAATTACGGGAGCAATACATGATAAGAATAGAGTTACTTAAGGTTAGCAGGGCGGGCACACGATTTTCTTGAAAAGGCAGTAACGAACGATAATTACCTGTATGGTTAATTTATAATCTAACCCACGCCAGAGCGATCATCCAATGAATGGGTGCCATTAGCTGCCTACAATCTATCGCCTGGTTAGAAAAACTGGGGTGAAGTATCGGAAAAAGACGCAGTCGGTAGTGTAGTGGCTGATGCCGGGCTATTCGTTCCCAACTAATTCTTCCGCAAAAAGAACAACAATGACTGGGTATAACCCAACTTATCAGACAGTTCCGTACTTTTGCGACATGGAAGTAGCCTACATAGAGGAAGTAGTAGAAGTACCTGGAATGGAAATACTGAAAAGCGACCGGCTTACGCATTTGAAATACGACATTCGGGGACCTATTTATGAGAAGTCTCTCGAACTTGAAAGTCAGGGATACAAAATTATCAGCCTGAATATTGGCAACCCCGCCACGTTCGGCTTCGATGCTCCCGACGAAATTGTCCACGATATTATTCTGAACATCCGTAACGCGCAGGGCTATTCTGACTCACGGGGTCTGTTTGCCGCACGCAAGGCGGTTATGCACCACACGCAGAATATCGGTCTTCCCGGCATTGCCATCAACGACATCTACATCGGAAACGGGGTAAGCGAGTTGATTATGCTTTCTATGCAGGCGCTCCTTAATGAAGGAGATGAAGTGCTGGTGCCATCGCCCGATTACCCACTCTGGACGGCCTCTGTGGCATTCTGTGGTGGTAAACCTGTCCACTATGTCTGCGATGAGGCTGCTGACTGGAATCCAGATCTGGCCGACCTGGAACGGAAAATCACTCCCCGTACCCGAGCCATCGTTGTCATTAACCCCAATAACCCGACGGGTGCTGTTTACGACAAAGACGTGCTGCAAGGCATCGCCCGCATTGCTGAACGGCATAAACTGATCGTCTTTTCCGACGAGATTTATGATCGGATTCTGTACAACGGAGCCGTTCATTTCCCTATTTCCAAAATGATTACCGACACGCTCTGTATCACTATGGGCGGATTGTCGAAAAATTACCGGGCGGCTGGTTTTCGGGGTGGCTGGATGATTCTGAGTGGCGCCCGGAAACGAGCTAAATCCTACATTGAAGGCCTGACCTTATTAGCCAGTATGCGTCTTTGCGCAAACGTACCTACGCAATATGCAATCCAGACAGCTCTGGGTGGTTATCAGAGTATCAACGACTTAGTAATGCCTACCGGTCGTTTACACAAGCAAATTATGCTCGCCTACGAACGTATGACAGCTATTCCGGGCGTTACCTGCGTGAAACCCAAAGGATCGTTATATATTTTCCCGAAGATTGACCTGAATCAATTTAAACTGGATGACGACGATGATTTTGTGCTGAATTTGTTGACGGAGCAAAAAGTTCTGGTCGTATCCGGGAATGGCTTCAATTATACGCAAAATGACCATTTTCGAATTGTTTGCCTGCCAACTGTTGATGAACTGACTGTGGCTATGGATCGCATTGAATACTTCCTCGAAAGTCGGCGAAAATAGCCACGCAGGAAAATACTACTAAACATAAAAATGGCCCGGCTAGTCCGGGCCATTTTTATGTATAAATAAATTCACTAGGAAGGATTTTGGGTAATGTATTAACTAACTGTTAAAGGCTATTGGTATTCGATAAATACGCGAAACGTTTTTATCGAATAGGTTGTTAATAGATTCCTTCTCAGTAATAAATCTCGTTGGTATGACTGTCAACGAAATTTTTGATTAGTTTGGAAGGCTATAATATATCTTAACGAAGTGAGTACGTTTCGCGCCCACTGCCTTTTTTTAGTACATAAATGGAAGAAACTAAAGAGAATGTTCACCGCTCTGAAACGCAGAGCACCGAACGAATTGCCCACGATTTACCCAAGCGCGACGAGTTACTCCTGACACCCGACGAACAACGCATTAAAGAAGCCTTTCAGGATCACGACTGGAACGAGATCAAAACCGCTGACTCGTGGGTCATCTTTAAAGTGATGGCTGAGTTTGTGGAAGGCTTTGATAAATTAGCCAAAATTGGCCCCTGTGTATCCATCTTTGGTTCAGCCCGTACCAAGCCCGACAATATTTACTACAAGATGACCGAAGAAATAGCGGCCAAACTAGTGCGGCACGGCTATGGAGTTATTACAGGTGGTGGGCCTGGCATTATGGAGGCCGGTAATAAAGGCGCTTTCGAACAGGGTGGTAAATCGGTCGGTTTAAACATCAAGTTGCCGTTTGAGCAACACAGCAACATTTATATCGATCCCGATAAGAGCATCAACTTCGACTTCTTTTTTGTTCGGAAAGTGATGTTTGTTAAATACGCCCAGGGATTCGTTGTCATGCCCGGAGGTATGGGTACACTCGATGAACTGTTCGAAGCCATGACCTTGATTCAGACCCGAAAAATTGCCCGTTTCCCGATCGTACTCGTTGGGAAATCATACTGGCAGGGGCTGATCGACTGGATTACCAACACCATGCTGGAGGAACAGCATAACATCAATTCGGAAGACATGAAACTCATTAGTGTCGTCGATACGCCTACCGAGGCTGTCAAAGTCATTGACGAGTTCTACAATAAATACCTTTTGAAGCCAAACTTCTGATGAAGTGCAGCAAAGTTGTTAAACACAGAGTGGTCCGCCATTGCGGCACGGAGAACACAGAGAGTTAAACTTTTTTCTCTGTGTTCTCCGTGGCTCCGTGTTTAATACCCTAAAACGTAATGGGAACTTCAACCAGCGTATTGTCCCAGGCAATCATCATAATTGATTCCTTAACATTCTCGCCGACCTTTTTAAACTGAATCGTCAGGTTTTCAATCGTTTCTTCTGGCTTCTTAACCGGGGCTGTTACGCGTAAAACATCCAAGCTCTGGTTGTAACTATAGGCACCCCACTGATCTAGATCGGAGTTGAAAATCAGCGTCCATTCTGTTTCGTTGGGAATTGCATAAAGCGAATACACGCCTGCTTTGATCTTTTTCCCTTGAATAGTAGCGTCTGTAAAAAATTTAACCTCGGTGGCTTCATTGGCACCCACCCGCCATACTTTACCATAAGGAGTTAATTTGCCAAACACTTCTCTGCCATTCTTGGCTGGACGACTATACGTTACCCGTACATAGCCCTTATCGCCAACTTTGGCAGGAGCAAACTTACGGTCATGGGCAAAATCGTCAGGATAATAAGCCATATCCATCGGACTCTTGTCGAGACCTCTTAATTTTTGCGCCTGAGTAACTGTGGTAAAACAAATGAGCAGGCAGGCAAGTACACCAATAAATTTCATGTTTTCTGATGGAAGTAAAGTAGTAAATGACGCATTGATTAGGGCTTAAAGATAAATGTTTAATTTCCTGAAACATGGATAATTATACAAATACCAGGTCTCAAACTACGTCTCACATAGTTTTTGCCCAATCTGTTCTTTACTGATGTAGGATTAAAATGGTGTTTCCTGACTTGGATCGGCGTTGCCGAAGTTCGTCATCGTGTTGGCTTTGCTTTTGAAAACGCTGCCCGCCGATGGAGGAGTCTCAAAGCTACTCAGGCCATTGACATCAGGTGCAAAACCCTGTGTCTGAGTTGGCTCGAAATAGGAATCAAGATCGCAGAATTTCGTAAACTTACCGATAAACTTAAGTTGGACCGTATCGAGAGAGCCGCTCCGGTTTTTAGCGATAATTACTTCACCAATGCCTAGGGTTGAATTGCCATTTTCGTCGGCTGTAATATTGTAATATTCAGGACGATACAAGAAGCATACCATGTCAGCATCCTGCTCGATGGAGCCCGATTCACGAAGATCGGAGAGCTGTGGTTTCTTGTCACCACCACGGGTTTCAACAGCCCGGCTTAACTGCGACAGGGCAATAACCGGCACATTCAGTTCTTTCGCCAGGTTTTTAAGTGCCCTCGAAATAGACGCAATTTCCTGTTCACGGTTGCCGCCCATTCGTCCTGAAGAATCACCCGACATTAGCTGTAGGTAGTCAATCACGACCATCTGAATATCGTGTTGGGCTTTCAGACGTCGGCATTTGGCACGCAATTCCAGAATGGAGAGGGCAGGCGTATCGTCAATAAAAATAGGCGCTTCGGTCAGCCGCTGAATTTTATGGTGCAACTGCGTCCACTCATGCGGGGCTAGCGTACCTTTTCTAATTTTTTCCGAATCAATTTCCGCTTCGGCCGAGATCAGACGATTCACCAGCTGTACCGACGACATCTCCAGCGAGAAAATAGCTACCGGTTTCCCATGGTCGACAGCTGCGTTTCGCAGAGCAGAGACTACAAACGCAGTTTTGCCCATCGCTGGCCTGGCTGCCAGAATGATCAATTCGGTAGGTTGCCAGCCGGATGTAACGCGGTCGAGATTCGTGAAACCGGATGGTACGCCTGTCAGACCTTCCTGATTTTTTTTGGTTTCGAGTTCATTAAGCGCCATCCTGACAATGGTGCTCATGTCGGCGTAGTTCTTCTTAATGTTCGATTCCGAAATCTTGAAGAGTGATTGTTCGGTGCGGTCGAGGAGCTCAAATACGTCGGTGGTATCCTCGTAAGCATCGCGCAAAATCGTAGACGACATGGCAATGAGTGCCCGTTTAAGCGCTTGCTCCGATACGATACGAGCGTGGTATTCAATATTGGCCGCCGAATTAACCCGAAAAGTCAGTTCGGCAACAAAACCACCTCCACCAACGATTTCAATTTCGCCGGTTTTACGGAGCTGGTTGGTAACCGTCAGTAAGTCAATAGGATCAGAGTTACCAAACAGCGTCAAAATAGCCTGATAAATCCGCTGGTGAGCTTCTTTGTAGAACGTTTCGGGTTTGAGAATGTCAACAACAGATGAGAGCGCATCTTTCTCGATCATTAACGCACCCAACACGGCTTCTTCGAGGTCAAGCGCTTGTGGGGGAAGTTTACCAAGGCCCGTGTCGAGCCAATGATTTCCGGCTTGCTGGCGGCCTCCAGCAAAGGCCGACGGTTTACGAAGATGTTGATTTGGGCGGGCGTTGTTCTCCATAACTTACTGCAAGTTTACGCAATCGTCCTCGCAAAAGGCAACTTCTGTCAAGCTAACGTATACACATCGACTGTACTAAAACGTCCGTAACATTCTGGTAATGTTGACGCTATCGCGTTTAAAAAAAAATCGTTTTTTTTAGCAACGGTCGGAGGCAGGATTTGCGTACATGATACAGAAACTAAGCAGCGAACTGTATGTCAGCAAGATAAGTATTTCTTACCAGTAAATACAGGTTTTGTGCAAAAAAGGAACGATGGATAAGAAACGGGGGACAGCGAATAATTTTTTGGCGAAACGCGTTGAAGAAGAAAAGAAATCGCTTACTTTTCGGAAATCACACGTAAACCTATTCATCGTTTGGTCGAAAAAGTCATTACCCTCGACAATGTATCGCTCATCGACTTTCTGGGCGTAGAGAACCACAACATCAAAGAAGTGGCCGCTGCGTTTCCAATGAGCAAAATCATCTCCCGCGGCAACGAAATCCGTATCAAGGGCACAACACCTGAGATTAGTCGGATCAGCGACATTCTGGAATCGCTGATGGAGCATTATCAGAAGTATGGTAAAATAACCCAGGAAAACATCCAGAATTACATCAGCCATAGTGGACAACCCATCAATGGTACCAGTTCGGTCCCACCAGTGATACCCGATGATGATGAAGTGCTGGTGTATGGTAATCGGGGTGTTGTGGTGCGAGCCCGAACGGATAATCAGAAGCGACTCGTTGAAGCGGCTGAGAAGCATGATTTGGTCTTTGCGGTTGGACCAGCAGGTACGGGTAAAACCTATACGGCTGTTGCCATTGCGGTACGAGCTCTGAAAAATAAAGAAGTTAAGAAAATTATTATTACACGTCCGGCGGTGGAAGCCGGAGAGAATCTGGGGTTTTTGCCTGGTGATCTGAAAGAGAAAATAGACCCTTATCTACGGCCTATCTATGACGCTCTCGACGATATGATTCCGGCAGAGAAACTGAAGTTTTACACCGAAAATCGTATTATTGAGATTGCTCCGTTAGCATACATGCGGGGACGGACACTGAACAATGCATTTATTTTGCTCGACGAAGCGCAAAACACGACGCCGATGCAGATGAAAATGTTTCTCACCCGAATGGGGCCAACCTCGAAGGCAATCATTACGGGCGATCGATCGCAAATAGATTTACCCAACCGGCAGAAATCCGGTTTGATTGAGTCGGTGGAAATTTTGAAAAACATCAAAGGAATTGCGTTCGTCGAATTGGACGGGCGTGATGTGGTTCGTCACCGGCTCGTTCGTGAAATTATAACAGCGTATGATAAAGCGGGGCAATAATAGCCTGATGAGTAACAAGCGAACCAGCTGGCATTGGCTGGCTGGTTCGCTTGTCTGTTTACTAACATCGGTGGCGGGGGCTCAGACCCTTCAGGAACCAATTTTCAATCGGTGCGCAACAGTCGACCATGAGCGGATTCTTCAACAAAGAGACCCGGATCGACTTCGGCAACTAACCGAATTAAACAAGCAGGTTGAGCAGGTTCTGGAAAACCAGAAATCGTTACGTCAAGCTGCTGACAATACGATCTATCGAATTCCGGTTGTTGTACATGTTGTGCATAATACCGCATCGGGTGTGATTGGGGGCGCTAACAACGGCAATATTTCCGATGCACAGATTATTTCTCAGATTCAGGTCCTGAACGAGGATTATCGACGAAAAGCAGGTACGAATGGCTATAACACCAGCCCGATTGGAGCCGATGCCGGTATTGAATTTTTCCTGGCTACAGCCGATCCGAATGGGCAGACAACTACCGGCATCACACGACACTATTATGCACAAAAAGCATCGTTTGATATTTTAAATGACGATGTATTATTATCACAAATTGCCTACTGGCCCAGCGACCGCTATCTGAATATTTGGGTAACTACCCTAAAAAATGATTATTTAGGGTATACGCAGTTTCCAACAGCAGCAGACACTCTAAAAGGTCTGCCACCAACAGCGAACGAACTGACTGACGGTTCAATAATCGATCACCGGACGTTTGGACGACAAACCGGTACGGTCAGTCGATCATTGTACCTGTTGGGGCGAACGGTTACACACGAAATTGGGCATTGGCTGGGTCTAATTCATCCATGGGGGGATGGCGGAGGATGTAATGAAGATTATGTGGCTGATACACCCCTAATGGCCGATGGATCGATTGCACAGCAGTCCTGCAAGCAGACGTATTCGAATTGCGATGGAAAAGGGCAAGTTCGTGATTTGATGGAAGATTATATGAATTACTGGCCAGATGCCTGTATGAATATGTTTACCGCAGGGCAAGTAGCCCGGATGAGGGCAGTGCTGACGCTGAGCCCACGTCGAGTCAGGTTATTAAAATCGGTTACGACTCCCTTGCCCGAAACGGAGACGCTTACGGTAACGGTCTACCCAAATCCAGCCACTGCCGACCCTACTGTGGATGTACAACTAAAAGGCTTTCAGTCGTTCAGTGTTGATTTATACGATACGGCTGGTCGCCAGTTACGAACAACCTCTTACACCGACTCACCCAGTACACGCGTAACTCTTTCTGTAAATGGATTAGCATCGGGTATGTATATTGTTCGCGTAAAAACCGAAAGTGAAATCGCCAGCAAACGCCTGCTTGTGCAATAGTGTTTAAAGTTTATGCCGGGCCATTCGGCGGCATGGCACAAACCTCAAATCTCTTTTTATGATTTCCGTTTTACCAATTTCAATACCTACCGACCTTGAAACAGCTTTCGCTATTCGTCGACAGGTATTTGTCGAAGAGCAGCACGTTTCGCCTGAGGAAGAGTATGATGAGTTTGAGGACATCAGCACCCACTTTCTGGCTTTTGCGGAGGGTACTCCTTGTGGAACGGCTCGCTGGCGACGCACTTCGAATGGAGTGAAGTTAGAACGGTTTGCGGTTTTGCCTGATTATCGGGGAAAGGGCGTTGGGAAGGCACTAGTGAAAGCTGTGCTGGACGATGTCTTTAGTCAGCAACCTGAACCTATTGAGCGTATTTACCTCCACGCCCAGGTACCAGCCATGCCACTATATGCGAGTTTTGGTTTTGTTCCAGTTGGCCCTATGTTTGAAGAAGCAGGTATTCAACATTATAAAATGGTATTGCCAGGGTCAGCATATGTAACGGAATGAAAGGCCAGCCGTTTGTCCGCTACGTAACCGCTCTGATAGCGGGCATTAGCCTATATGTCCTTCTCCCGAATCTGACAATTCTGCCGGTTATTACACTACTAGCTGGCCTTGGGCTGCTTATTTGGGGATTTGCCCGCACGGCTGGAAGCACGGTTAAAGCAATACAAATCTTGCCGAGCATTGGGGCGCTGCTCATACTAATGACGTTAGGCTGGGCAGTTACGTATCAGCGAACAGCTAGCAATCGTTCTGATAACCTCAGTCATGTAGCTGATACGTTGCAAGCCTATGAAGGCGTCGTGTCAGCACAACCTGAAGAACGTGCCAAAACCTATCGGGTTGAATTGGAAATTCGCCGGGCTACGTTTGGTCGTACTACGATTGGGCCGGAAAGTGGGCGAAACCAACAAGATAATTCACGCCCAGACACGAAGTTCTGGAAACCATTAAGCGGTCGGGTAATTGTGTACCTCGACAAGGGAAACCAGCCAATGCCGCGCTATGGAGAAGTTTGGCTGGTTTCTGGTGCGCCCAGAACAATTGACCCGCCATTGAACCCCGGCGAGTTTAATTACAAACGGTATCTCAGCTACCGGAACATCTATCATCAGCAATACCTACGACCTTTTCAGCGGCAGATTCTTGGCCTTGATCCACCTAGCCGGATTACCCAAGTGGCCACGATAGTGAATCGCTGGGCAGCTAGCGTTTTTACGCATCAGGTGGGCGTTCGTGCTGAATATGGTATTGTGAACGCTATGATCCTGGGCATTCGCGATGATCTCGACACCGATCTCTATCAGTCGTATTCAGCGGCTGGAGCAGTGCATATTCTATCTGTGTCGGGTTTGCATGTTGGCATCCTGTTTCAGGTTTTGACCTTGGTACTGGGCTTTTTAGCCAAACGACGGCATGGTAAAATCTTAATGGCTGTGTTGCAGCTGACAATATTATGGTTCTACGCGCTCGTAACAGGTTTTTCGCCCCCAGTGCTTCGGTCGGCAGCTATGTTCACGATGGTGATTCTGGCCACTACATTCCGTCGGCAGCAGCAAATTCCAAATACGTTGGGTGCGTCGGCATTCTTCATCCTTTGTTTTGATCCCTATGCGTTGTTTTCAGCGGGATTTCAGTTGTCCTATCTGGCTGTGGCGGGTATTAGCGCTTGGCAACCATCGCTCTACCAATCACTTACGTTTCGTAACAAATGGGTGAATAAACTTTGGAAATTAACGGCAGTAGCTCTTGTTGCTCAGTTGATTACATTTCCACTTGGCGTATTTTATTTCCATCAGTTTCCAACTTATTTTCTGTTGGCAAATCCAATCGTCATGGTGATGTCGGAGATTTTATTGCCACTGGCTATGGCAACTCTGGCCTTTAGCTGGGTACCTTATTTGACTGATGGATTGGGGTGGCTATTGCAGAAAGCGGCCTGGTTTCTTAACTACGCTGTTACACAAACGGGTCAGTTGCCGGGCGCAGCCTGGGATGGACTCTGGCTCTCAACTACGGTCATGTTACTAACGTATGTTGTTATTCTGTGTGGAATCGCCTTGGTACTAACTCGCAGTCGTGCCTATATGTGGACTACGGCTTTGGCGGCTGTTTTGCTGGCTTGTCTAACCAGTTGGGAGAATTATCAACAAGCTCATCAGCAACAACTAACCGTTCATTTTTTACCGCACCGAACAGCGGTTAGCCTTACATATGGGCGTCATAGTACGCTCCTGACAGATCTGGATACGAACGATACACGCTCTTACGATTTTTACCTCAAGAATACATTTGGGCAATGGGGCGTTTCGGATTTGACCATTGTCAATGCCAAACGATCTAACAATGTGCCGAGTTTGTTGGCCGGTATATCAACTTTTTATCAAACTCGTGAGTATGCTTTGTGGGTATCGCGGGGTAAGACCTTGTTATTGGTCAATAAACTTTCTGCTTCGAGCCGATGGCGGTTACCTGCCATCGTGGATTATCTCATTATTCGCAGAAACGCATTGCAGGAATGGGAGCAACTCAACGGACGTGTAGTGGCCCGGCACATTATTTTCGATGATTCGAACAAAACACCCTTGACAGACAAGCTATTAGCTGAGGCTAAACGGCGTGGTATTGTCTGTTATTCCGTTCGGCAGATGGGGGCTTATGTGGCTGATTTGGAGTAATTGATGCAAATACATTGGATTCAGTATAAATCAACTACGTTCGAAAAGATATCTTTCTTGAAACTGTTTATAATAAGTTTCTGTCATTCCGACCTCAGGAGGAATGACAGAAATACTTGATACTACTCTATTTCCAATAGAGCTTAAATAGCTTTCTTACCGCGTATATAAAGCTCCTTTGGCAATCGTGGATTCGTATTCATAATTGATCGTCTCCAGAAACTTGCCCGTTACCCAACCAATATCGGCATTTCGAACGAAGACAAAACGCTTCGGTGTAGCAGCCGTTGAATAGGCTTTCATGATTGCTTCCAGCCACAGTGCGCCAGCAATCAGTTGCTTCTCATTCAGGTGACTTTGTAAAGCCGTTATATCCTTCTCAACTTTATTACGGACGGCTGGATCAGTTACGGTATTCAGATTGGGTTTCGTTAGTTCTCGATAATCGGTTAGAGCCAGACGCTTAAACCGTTCCACATCATCCATCGTAACGGGAACTGCTGTAAACCCCGCCCGTTCTGGATGCAGGTAGGTGACTAAAGCCCAAACAATATCGCCACCAACACCAACTGTGTTGCGCTGTTGTAGTCCCCGATTGCTGGTGTTAAAACGATTCGTAAATATGGAGTCCGAAAGTGCTTTTATTACTCGTTGGGCTTCGCGTTTGTAAGCGTCCATATTTAGTGAGCGTTTGGCGTCGATCTTATCCACTAAGGAGTTTGTTCCAAAGGGAAGGTTAATACCATGAAACGCTTTAGAGCCCGGACTAGGGCCTACGTCGAAGTAGCCGCCAACAGTACTACTTTTACCAAGATCGAGAGCCGATGTCGTTGACCAAACTTTGCGCGGAATCGCCCCAGTCGTAAATAACTCAGCCTCCCGATTGGCAGTTAGGGTTGTATCTATTTTTAGATTACTGTTGGGGAGCGCGCGCGACAACTGGTCATAGACTTTTCGTCGGCTGTCGGGGTTCCGGGCCAACTCTTCCCGGACATCGTTACTCAGGACGATAAAAACTCGCTCATTTGGAATATTGTATCGCTGAATAGAGTCGAGACAGGCCCGTAATGCATCCTGCTCTGCCCGTAGGCCACCCGATACATCGGCAAACAGCGTAATAGAGGGATTGGCTATATCAGCAATCGACTTGATATCCTTCTCGTAAAAATCGGTCTCGTATTTTGTTTTAAGAATCGCCAGTTTAATACTCGAGGAGCCAATCTGGATACCCGCATACAAATTTTTATTGGACAGGTTTCGGACGATTTCATTGACACCCCAGGCACTGGCTACGTATTTCAATTTGAGGTACTGCGCCCCTGCCCGCTGGAGATAACTCAGGGCTGCGCTGGTATCGTGCAGATCGTGGTACGAAAGCCCTAATAACTCATTCGTAACGGCCTCCCAATACAAACTAGTGGTTTTCGTAGCGGGTAGGGCTCGTTGTAGCAGATTGATGGCCGCGTCTGACTTGTCGACCTCCCGGAGCGTATTAGCCAGCTTGATATAGCGAATGGCCTGATGCAGGCTTTGTGCTTTCTGAGCGAATCCAGTAATGCCCCAGCAATTAAAAAAGAAAAGTAACGTGAGTAAGCGTTTCATAAGCAGGGCGAATAAGGTTTGGGTTATCGCCACACTTACGTAGTAAAGCACCAAATAGACTTATCCGCTCACTGAAAAATGAGCTTGCATCCAGAAAACCGATTAGAAGGGAAAATAAACGAAGAGTTAAGGTTGACTACCCACCTTATTTAGAGAATCTACTTTAGGAGCGGGTGGCCGGAATCCACCAATTTCTTTCTGCATTTCCGGTTTCTTGGATTGATATAAGGCCCATTGTTCAGGTGTAAGAATGGGCTTTAGCTTTTCTTCTTTTTCCTCATTGAACATCAGCATTACCTCCCGGATCTGCTTAATAGTCTCTGGAGAAGGGCGCCCACCACCATTTGCCCCAACAATGTCTTTAATCGCATCCTGTTGTTGGCTGGCATACTCGTTGTTGAGATGTTTCACATCTTTCAACTGATCTTTTGTCAGCGACAGATTTTCTCTGAGCCACTTCGTTTCCTTCATAGCCATGTCGCCGGCAATATTGGGAACCGACGAACGAGGGCTACTGGGCATGTTCTGATTCATACCACTCATACCGCCCATGCGTCCACCCATGCCGCCCCCATAACCTCCACCTCCATAGCCGCCATACTGGGCAAAGCTTTTGGCACTCATGAACAGACTGGTGCTCAGGCATACCAGGCAAAATAGGGTTAAACGGGTTGACGCGGTCATGATTTCGGTTAGCTAGTTACAAATACGATGATTTAAGGGCGAAGTTCGGTAAAAAATAAATAATCTCTGAAGCTGGTTAATGGATAGGCGACTTTTCGGTTGGCTTTAGGCGAACACGTAGCTGCGGTTGTTCGCCGTCGGGCACAATCACGATAACATTATTGGTTAACGTTTCGCCATTTTCGAATAGATGACCACCTTGAGCAGGCATAGCGCTTGCAATGGGTTTATCATCTCTTCCATCTGTATGGCTGGCAGAGGCTGTGTAAGAAGTTGAAATAGGGCGGGCGCGAAGCGTAATTGTCTTGGACGTCAGCTTGGCTCCTGTAGCATTTATACAGTCGAAACGGGCCAGCAAATCCTGATCCTTTACACCGAAGGAAGTTTGCCGGGGGCTAAATAGTTTGTTCTCCCCACTTTTGTTGGTTGCATATACAGTAAGCTCGTAGCGCTTAACTGTCCCCATATTACTGACTTCTTTTTTGCTTTCATTTCGAATCGTGTAACCGTATTCGATACCGTTAATTAGCGTCGGCTGATTGGATTTAAGTTCGTAGGATTGCTGAGCGATTGCCGGAAAGACCAGACCAACGCCTAATACAAGAAGCAGGCAAAGGGAACAGTTATTCATGCGAAAGTCAAGGGGATGAAATGGTATCCGAAATTTACAAGAAAAACAGATGCAAAGGGAATGATATTGTAAGAACGATGACAAACTTTTCCGCTATACAGACCGTTGGTCTTTTATATGGAAACGCTCGAAAAAATCCGTAAAGCATACACTGAATACGTACTTGAAAACGGGAAACAGCCCACCTCTGTCTTCCAGTTTGCCAAGAAACTTAAAATCGCCGAAGCTGATTTTTATAAAGACTATGCCTCCTTCGATGCGATTGAAGCCGATGTCTGGCTTACAATTTTCAACGAAGCAAAATCAACGGTTGAAGCCGACGAAACGTATCAGACTTACTCGGTTCGGGAAAAACTGCTGGCGTTTTATTACACCTGGATTGAGTTGTTAAAAGCGCAACGCAGTTTTGTGGTATACAGTTATAGTCGCTTACGGGCGGAAAGCATGGAGCATGGGGCACAGAGGATGGGGAGTGCTGGTTGGATTCCTAGATACAAGTCTCAGATCTTGAGTCCATTTAAAGACGTGTTTTTTGATTATGCCCGCGATTTGCTGGCCGAAGGTCGGGAAAGCAAAGAAGTGGAGCCACGCCCATTTGTAACCGACCGGTACCCGAATGCACTTTGGGGACAAACCCTCTACCTGCTCGATTTCTGGGTGCGTGACGTGAGTAAAAACTTTGAAAAAACTGATTCGGCCATCGAAAAGTCGGTCAATACAGCCTTCGATCTCATTGGCCGTTCGCCATTAGATACCCTCTTCGATTTCGCCAAGTTTGTGTACCAAAATAAATAGCGTGGAGCTTGGAGCAAGGTGCTGGGTTTTATGCCTTGCTCCGAACTCCACGCTTCTTGCCCAACGCAATGAAAAGCCAAACCTCTGTTCCTACTACGAAAGTTGCCCGTGCCAGCCAGTTTGTGAAAGCAGGCGTAAAAGTAGGGGGGAACTATATCAAGCATTACAGTAAAAAGCTGCTCGATCCTAATCTGTCGAAGGAGGAACTCCATAAAGACAATGCAGCGGATATTTATGATGCACTGAGTGAATTGAAAGGCTCGGCGCTAAAAATGGCTCAGATGCTGAGTATGGACCGAGGGCTGCTACCTGTAGCCTATACCGACAAATTCACGATGGCGCAATACTCTGCTCCTCCGCTGTCGGGCCCATTGGTGGTGAAAACGTTTAAGACCTATTTTGGTAAGACGCCATCTCAATTGTTTGATAAGTTTGATAGTCAGGCTGTCAATGCTGCCAGCATTGGGCAGGTGCATCAGGCCTGGAAAGATGGAAAGAAGCTGGCGGTGAAGGTTCAATATCCTGGCGTAGCTGATGCGGTAAGCTCAGATTTGAAAATTGCCAAGCCGCTGGCTGTTCGGTTGCTAAATCTGAACGAACGCGACATTGACCGTTATATGGGCGAAGTGGAGTCGAAATTGTTGGAGGAAACGGATTATGAATTGGAACTCCGACGGTCGATTGATATTTCGGGAGCCTGTGCTCATATTCCCGATTTAGTATTTCCGAAATATTACCCTGACTTATCGTCGAAGCGTATTCTGACAATGGATTGGCTCGATGGGTTGCACCTGAAAGAGTTTTTGAAAACCAACCCGACGCAGGAAATCCGTAATCGGATTGGGCAGGCATTGTGGGATTTTTACGATTTTCAGATTCATACGCTTCGGCAGGTGCATGCCGATCCGCATCCAGGCAATTTTCTGATGCGGGCCGACGGTACGATGGGTGTTATCGACTTTGGCTGTGTGAAGGTGATTCCTAATTTCTATTACGACAATTACTTTCGACTCGTCAACCCTGACACACTCGAAGACCCGGAGTTGACCGAAGAAATTTTTGAAAATCTGGAGTTCTTAACCCCCGCCGATTCACCAAAAGAGCGCGTCTTTTTTTCTGATTTATTCAAAGAAATGACCCTCATGCTGGCCGAACCTTTTGCGGTTGACTCGTTTGATTTTGGCGACGATTCATACTTCAATAAAGTCTATGCCTTTGCCGAAGGATTGGCCAATGTACAGGAACTGAAAAACTCAAAGGTGGCGCGTGGCTCGCAGGATGGATTGTACGTAAATCGGACATACTACGGACTTTACGCTATGCTAAATGAACTAAAAGCTCGCGTTACGACCACAAAGCCTGAGTGGCTACGCTCGAAAAAGGAGCTGGTTTAGAGTTGGTCAGGAGTAGTCAGAATTGGTTAATTGGTCAAAGTAGTTAGATATAGAAAACACAATTCTTGATCATCTCTGACCACTCCTAACCATCTTTGGTTACTTTGACCAATTAACAACTCTGACTATTTATTTTTCTGCCGACTGGTAAATACGTTCGACGATTTCCTGTAAAATGGCGCCCTGCTCAGCCGTGCAGACGTTTGAGGATTTACCCTGGCAGGCATCCAGAAAAGCTGCTGTGTTTTTCAATTGTATATCGACTTCCTCCAAATACGGAAATTGTATATCTGCCAATTCCCCGGCTACTTCGGTATGTAGACTAAATGGGAATAAATTAACTCCGCCTTTACTGCCAAACAATTCCAGATTGCGCTCTTTTTCCGCTTGCATATTCAATGCAAATGAAGCTGAGAGCATAATCGACGATTTGTTTGGAAATGAAAGGTAGGCTGTAGCGGCATCTTCCACCTCAAAAGTAGCCGGATTCCAGGCTCCCATCAATCCTTTTCCTCCAGCTTTACCAATGAAATCGTAAGTATTGCCCAGAACCTGATCGGGCTTGGGATAGCCAAGAGCTAATAAGGCCAAATCAAGTACATGAACACCTAGATCCATTAATGCTCCACCGCCCTGCATTGCTTTGTTGGTGAAATAACCCCAGCCTGGAATACCCCTCCGGCGTAGAAAATGAGCCTTGATGTGGTAAATTTCGCCCAACAGTCCATCTGCTTTACAGCGCGTCAGTAACGACCATTCGCTCGTTTGTCGAAGCTGAAAATTATAGGCCAGTACCAGCCCTTTTTCTGCCGCCAAATCTGCCATTTCGCGGGCGTTTTTAGCGTTCAAAGCGGGTGGTTTCTCACAGAAAACGTGGCAGTTATGTTCAAGGGCCTCTATCGTTTGCGGATAATGCAGATTGTTAGGTGTGCAGATAACCACTACATCTGGTGCACATTGGCGGTATAGCTCACCTGTATCGTTGAATGCATGAATAATGCCATGCTTGTCTGCTAAAGTACGGGCTTTCGACAGGTCGCGGCTGCAAATGGCAACAAGTTCGACTTGTTCAGATAACTCTTTAAGCGCGGGAATATGATTATTATCGGCAATATTGCCACCGCCAATGATAGCTGCTTTAAGTAGGGACATAATTCTTGAATAGGCAGTAAATCGAATGAAAGGCCAACTTACTCACTTACCAAAGGATACACAATTATTGACAATGAAGATTTTACTGGCACCCGATAAGTTCAAGGGTTCATTGACGGCTTCGGAAGTATGTACAGCTATGACAGAAGGTATTTTACTGGCTAACCCGACGGCAGAAGTAGTTTCTGTTCCAATGGCCGACGGGGGCGAAGGTACTGCCGAAGTATTGACGCAGGTTACCCAGGGCGTCTGGCATACAATTACGGCTCAAAATCCACTAGGTTACGCGGTAGAAGCAGGCTACGGCATTTCGGGCGATGGGAAAACGGCTTTTATCGAAATGGCCCAGGCATCGGGGTTACGGTTGCTTAAACTCTCCGAACTCGATCCATTCCAGGCCAACACATTTGGAACGGGAGAGGTAATTGCTCATGCTATACAGCAAGGTGTTGAGCACATTGTTTTGGGAATTGGTGGTAGCGCGACCAACGATGCCGGAACAGGCATGGCAGCTGCCCTGGGCTGGCAATTTCTCGATGAGTCGGGGCAGCAATTACGGCCCTGTGGAGGCAATCTTGGGCAAATTCAGACGATAATTCCACCCAAAACTACCTGGGAAGGGACCGTCGAAGTCGCTTGCGATGTCACGAATCCGCTTGTTGGCCCGCAGGGGGCAACGTACATATATGGCCCACAAAAAGGGGCAAAATCGGCTGATTTACCAATTCTGGACGCGGGTATGAAACACTGGGCAGAGGTGGTTCAGACACAGTTCAACTTAGATTTATCAGACATGCCTGGTGCAGGTGCTGCGGGTGGATTGGGTGCTGGTGCCGTTTTATTTCTAAAGGGCCGCCTTACTGAGGGTGTCAACCTACTCATGAAACACACGCAATTAGCCGAGAAAATGGCAGGTGCCGATTTGGTCTTTACAGGCGAAGGCCGTATTGATAATCAGACCTTGCAGGGTAAACTTATTGCAGGCATTACGCGGATGGCGCAGGAGCAACATATTCCGGTAGTGGCACTATGTGGATCTCTACAGCTCGCGCCAGATGAACTGGTAACATTGGGACTGGCCAGTGCTTTCTCCATCATGCCTGGTCCAGCAAGTTTAGATGATGCACTGGCCAATGCTCCTGAATATTTGAGACGGGCTGCGTTTCAGGTCATGCGGTTATTCGTGTAGTATCACGGATTGGATTTAGATTCTATAGAATCTACCTGAATGCTCCGTCAAGCAGATTTTACTTTGTGGTGCGTTTGTATTTTTCAATGATCACGCGGTCAATACCAAGCTTTTCCACTTTTTCGACGCCTTTTTGAATTAGCGTATCACCACTGAACTTAACAACGAACTCGAATTTGTTATTTTCCCAGGCTTTATCGATAAAGTAATCCAGATGTTCTGTGTAATTGCTGTCAGCTAGTGTGTAAGTCCCTCCTCCTCCAGAGAAGGCATTTGTAGAGTCTTTTTTTGGAGCTATCGCATGGTTTAAAAAAGCGAAATGCGTGTCATTGATGATTTTAATCATCTTATGGGTCGGATCAAATGTAGAAAATGTAGAATCCTTCTCTGTAGTTGTCGCCGAAACTAATTCCCAGGTTCCAACAATTGGGAGCGATTCCTTTTTTGTCGTACAGCCTGCCAATATGGAAATCGATGTAATCCAAACAAGTACAATTTTAAATTTCATAGTAATTGGATTTCTGATAAGTGAACAATAAACAATATGTCGGGAAATAAAGGAAAAACGAAAGCCGGGCTACTAACCCGGCTTTCGTTTTTCCTTTATTTCCCGACAGGTATCGCCACACTTTCGGATTGATACTTATACCAGTATTCGATCAGGTCGGCTATCAGGCCTGTCCAGCCAGTTTGGTGACTGGCACCTAAGCCCATGCCGTTGTCGCCATTGAAATATTCGTAGAAGAGATACAGGCCTTGAAAATGCGGGTCGTTCTGCATTTTTTTGTCCTGACCATAAGCAGCTATCTGGCCGTTTTCGTCGCGCCGGAAAATATTGATAATCCTCTCGGTGAGGTGCATGGCTGCTTCCTTAAGACTCATCACATGCCCGGAATTGGTCGGGTATTCTACTTCGAAATCATCGCCATAGTATTGGTAGAACTTCAATAGCGAATCAACTAACGGAAAGTTGAGCGGAAACCAGATAGGGCCACGCCAGTTGGAGTTGCCGCCAAACATGCTCATTTCAGATTCTGATGCTACGTAGCGCACCTGAAAAACTTCGCTATTTAGCTCGAATTGATAAGGTGTTTTTTCGTGGTATTTCGACAGAGCCCGAATACCATAATCAGACAAAAATTCAGTTTCGTCGAACATCCGCTTCAGAATCATCTTCATTCGGTGTCCACGTAATAGACTCAACAGGTGTGTTTCGCCTTTACCAGGTTCGTGCCAACGCGAAACGAGCGAAGCCAGATCCGGGCGATTCGTAAGTACCCACTCAACCCGGCGTTTGAAATCGGGTAGTTTCGATAACAGAGCTTCGTCCAGAATTTCGACGGCAAAGAGTGGAATCAGGCCCACCATCGACCGTATTTTAAGCAGCCGGGCGTTGTTGTCGGGCATATGCAGCACATCGTAGTAGAACTGATCTACTTCATCCCAAAGGCTGATATTCTGACGACCCAGATTATTCATCGCTGAAGCTATGTGCAGAAAATGCTCGAAAAACTTACTGGCCATGTCCTGATAGCTGGGCCGCGTAAGTGAAATCTCGCAGGCAATCCGGAGCATGTTGAGCGTATACATAGCCATCCAGCCTGTACCATCGGCCTGCTCAATACGACCGCCCATGGGTAAAGGCTGGCTTCGATCAAAAACCCCGATGTTATCCAAGCCAAGGAAGCCCCCTCCGAAAATGTTATTGCCCGATACATCTTTGCGGTTTACCCACCATGTAAAATTCAGTAATAGCTTATGGAATACCCGTTCCAGGAAATTTACGTCACCAACACCGTTCAGGTCGCGGTCAATTTCGTATACTTTCCAGGTTGCCCAAGCATGAACGGGCGGGTTGACATCCCCGAAATTCCACTCATAAGCAGGGATCTGCCCGTTCGGGTGCATGTAGTACTCCCGCAAAATAACCGCCAGCTGACGTTTGGCAAAGTGCGGGTCCAGTCGTGCTAACGTTAGTGTATGGAAGGCCAGATCCCAGGCCGCAAACCAGGGGTATTCCCACTTGTCGGGCATCGAGAGAATATTGGCCGTATACATGTGCCGCCAGGATTCGTTGCGGGCATAAACACGCCCCTGGAACGGTACAGGCATCTTAGGGTCTCCTTTTAGCCATTCGTTTACGTTATAGTAATAGAACTGCTTGTTCCAGAGCATACCGGCATAGGCCTGCCGTTGAATAGCCACTAGCTCAGGATCCGTGACGTTTTTTTGCAGATTGGCAAAGAAATCATTGGCTTCTACGACTCGTTTTTTCCAGATGTCGTCAAAATCGCCAAAGGGTTGAGTCAAGTGTGTCTGGTCGCTAAAACGCAGTCGGATACTGACACTTTCGCCAGCCGGAACCTTCCTCACATATTGCGCAGACGCTTTCGTGCCAATCTGATTTGGATTGATAAAGCCTTTTTTACCTCCCGACGTAATGTAGTTATTGATGCTGTCTTTGGGGTATTTCGCTACATTAGGACGACCATATAGCCGCTCTGTATTGGTGTCGTTGTCGCAAAATAACAGTGCGTCGGCATCTTCGCAGTAAAGCTTGTATTTGCCTAGCTGCTTGTGATTCACCTCAACCTGATTATTGGCAATGCCGTGAAGCATGGGCCGAGTGTTATACTGCTCATAGCCCCAGGACCAGGTATTGCGGAACCAGATCGTTGGTAACAACGTGAGCGGAGCTTCTTTGGCCGAGCGGTTGTGGGCCGTAATTGTTACCAGCCAGTCGTTCTGATCGGCCTTGGCGTATTCGACGAAAATGTCAAAATATTCGTCTTTCTCAAAAATACCCGTGTCGGTCAACTCAAACTCCGGAGCCTGACGGTCCCGACGCATGGTTTCGATAATCAGCCGATTATACGGAAATTCCTGTTGCGGATACTTATACAGCATCTTCATGTACGAGTGTGTTGGCGTACTGTCCAGATAATAGTACAGTTCCTTAACATCCTCACCATGATTACCTTCTGGTCCCGAAAGTCCAAAAAGCCGCTCCTTTATTATATTGTCTTTATGGTTCCAGAACGCCAGTGCGAAACAGATATGGCCCTTATTGTCAGAAATGCCACCAATACCTTCTTCACCCCAGCGATAGGCGCGGGAACGGGCCATATCGTGGGTAACGAAGTTCCAGGCATCCCCATATGGACTATAATCTTCGCGAACTGTACCCCAGGCGCGTTCGGAAAGATAAGGCCCCCATTTTTTCCAGCCTTTATTATCGGCTCGTTCGTAAATGCGTTCGCGTTCGGCTATAGGCATGATATTGAGTATAATTAACCCTTACGGTGGGTACGAATAGAAAATTCAGGCAGATACAGACCTCAAAGATAGTATGCGTGCTGAGTATTTTTGAAAATTTTCGTTTGTAGTTCGGTGAATTTTGCCTGCAATTGCTTTGCCAATCAATAAAATACAATTGATTGATATGTCAAAAGAAGAATACAAACCTGACCTTAGTTTTACTTATAAGTTCTATGCTTCTTTAGACGTGTAGGTATTTAGATTTGTCACAAGTTAGTGCAGACATTGTTTATTTAAATTGATAAATGGTAACTATTGGTGATTTTTAATTCAACTGAAGCTATTAGCGCTATGAACTAACGTTCCGATAAAAATAAACTATGCAATTGATCTACGATTTTTAACCGTTGTTTGTAGTATGAATACGCAAGCCAATAACCCCCTGCATGGAAAAACACTCGAAGCTATTCTGACAGACTTGGTGGCTCACTATGGATGGGAACGGCTAGGTCAGAAAATCAGAATAAATTGCTTTACCAGTAATCCCAGTATCAAATCAAGCCTGACGTTTTTACGCAAAACAGACTGGGCAAGAAAACAAGTGGAAGATCTCTATCTGAAAATGAGTTCGCGTTAATAAGTTTAACTCGTTCTATTCGCCAATTAGCTTGACAATATCCTGTAGAATGGCATCGGTCATACTAGGGCGTTTGGCGTTCGCATCGGCGATCTGCCCATTTTTATCGATCAGGATGTAGCGCGGAATTCCCTGAATACCAAAATATTGTACGGTCCGGGATCTCCAGCCACCTTTTGACAAACCTTGCTCACCTTGTAATTGGAGTGTATTGAGTGCTTTTTTCCAGACTTCTTCAGTATCGTCGATAGATAGGTATAGAAATACAACTTGTTCTTTCTGCTTCTTCGACAAGCGCTCCTGAAGTTGTTTGGAAAACGGAAATTCAGCCCGGCAGGGGCCGCACCAACTGGCCCATACATCGAGGTAAACCACTTTCCCTTTAAATTCATCGAGGGTAACAGGCTCCCCATTTTGGTTGTCAAACGAGAAGGCTTTTGGATCTACGACCTTCTTTTTTGCTGTTGCCGCCACAACGGGTTCATCTTTTCGAGCCATCACCTCCCCACAACGAGCTTTTACGGCAGCTACATAACCCGCAGAACTGGGCGTATTGCTCAATAAGCCAAACACCTCCCGAACCGATGAAGGTGGAGTTTTATCGCAATTTTCGACCAGTACCCTAGCCAAAGCGTATTGATACGGCTTGCCTGTCAGGTGCTGACGGGCAAACGTAGCTTTGTCGGACATGCTGGTCTGGATATCAGCTGGCGTGTATTTTACGAAATTACGGGCCTTTGAATTGAAGTAAGTGACGTAGAAAAACAGAAAATCCTGATAAGGTTCTGCTGGTAGAGCGGTTTCGTCATTGACGTTTAGGGCAGTTAAGTCCTCAACCATAACCGACGGGAGCGATATCAGATTTACCTGGGCCGTCTGCGCATTTCCCCGAAGAACGGGGTACGCTAGTAGCAAGTGCCAATAATTCCAGCGGATACAGGCTTCAACATATTTTCGAAAACCTTCTGAAAATTGACTACCCTGCGGATACGATTTGTAAAATGTAGACTGGGCTTTGCGAGCGTCAAACAGCCCCATTTCCCACGCATCCAGTCCTGCCGTTTGCAGTTTGGCATACTGACTGGTTGCGTCAAAATCAGCCTTGAATTTCGTCTTGAAATCAGTTAGAAATGCCTTTTCAGACTCTGCTATAAATAGGGTTTCGGACTGTGGTCCCTGGTAAATAGACTGAGCAAAAGCCTGCCCAATGCCGACAAGACAGAATAGTAAGGTAAACTTGAAAACGTTCATAAACTTATAGATTTAGGTTAAGTACAGTAATACGATCCTGCGTCCATGCTGCATTCGGGCAAACATCATTCCAATTCATTATTCTTTTACGGCAGCCAGTACACGCTTAATCAATTCGTTTGGACTTCCGTTGTGCCAGCGCCATACAATCACAATATCGTGTTCGGGGTCTATCCAGATTGTATTTGAGCCTGCGCCAATGGCAGCATAACTTGTGGTGGGGCCATTGGGCCAGGCTTTCTTTCCAGTTGAACTTGTGCCCGTATTAAGCCACCACAAATAACCATAATCGGGCCCGAATGGACTTGGTGAGGTTGCTTTTTTGACCCAGTCGGCCGAGACGATTTGCCGGTTACCCCAATGCCCTTGTCGCAAAAACAGGTAGCCAAAGCGGGCTTCATCGCGCGTGTTGATCCGCAATCCACCACCCCAGCGGGTTCCGCCACTCACCGACGGCATTTGTTTGCCATCGATATCGGCAACCGCGTTTGGGTAGGGGATATATTGCCAGGTATCGGAAGCGCCAATGGGATTCATGATTTCGTCACGGACAACATCTGGGATTGGCTTTTTCCATAAGCGAAGCAGCGAGAGTGCCAGGCGGTTGATACGTACATCGTTATACTCGTAGTAAGTGCCGGGTTTCTGGAGGGTTCGGGGTTTACGTTCGCCTTTTCCAAACGCTTCTTTTCCGACGAAATCGCTGTTTTTGCCCCACATTGTTCCTTCCCATTCGCTGGTTTGAGTTAAGTGATTCTCCCAGGTAATCGTCTTGTTTTGCTCAGACTCATAACCACCATCATGAATGAGTTTCGCTACCGGATCATGGACATCAGGAATCATACCCCGTTCTAGGGTAATGCCTGTAACCGTTGATAACACACTTTTGGCGACACTATATGTCGGGTCAGGGCGCTGGGTGTCGCCCCATTCGGCCACGATATAACCATGTCGAAGGACAATACCATTTGTAGCAGCCCGACTAGTGGGCATTGGGCCAAGAAGCTTGCCGAAAATTTCTTCCTGTGTCGAGAAATTAGGCGTCATCTGGGTCGTTTCCTGCGTTTTGGCAAAGGCAATGGCCTGATCCAGCAAGGCTGCATGCATGCCCGCTTTTTCGGGAGCCAGGTGCGCCCAATTATCACCTTTAGGCGGAAAATAAGTTGTTGATTGGGCCGGTGGTCGATGGCAGGCTAGTACTATAGCAAGCACCAGCGTATAGAGGGTAAATTTACGTAGGAGAGGGAGCGTCATAGTTTGCTGAAGAAATACGGAATCCCCGAAGTTAGTCAAGTTTTATTTCTGACAGGATTTACGGGATAAAACAGGATTTTTTCTTGAGCCTATCAACCCTGCTTTATCCCGTAAATTCTGTCAGAAATAAGCTTTTTTAACGAAACATTAACCCGCCTTTTAATCCTTCTTTAGCCCATATAACGTTGTTTGTATAGTCAGCAAGACGGGCAGATGCGACCTAAGTTCGCTCCGAATTTTTGCCGAAGTTGGGCTTGCCTGCTGACAGTTAACTTAATTAACTGTATTCGAAAAGAAGGCGAATAGCCTTATCGACAATCATGAAAACGTTCATCCAATTCATCCCAACGAAAGCTCTGGTGCTGACACTTGGGCTGTTGTCGGCAGGATGGCAATCTACCATAGCCCAAACTACAGAACCAGATCAGCAACCTGCTAATGACCAAACCATTGTCTCGGCTATTGCACCATATCGCGACGATGTGCGCCGGTCGATCTTATTGGCCAGCGTACAGCCTAATGTCCTCACTGCTCTGGCACAGCAACGAGCAACCAGTGAGCAGGCCTTTGCCAGCCTGATTCAATCGTATGGCCAAAATAAGCAAGCCTGGTTTTACGATTTGTCCCGGTATCCCGACATGTTGCATGCTCTGGCTACCTTGCCTGCGGGGTCTACTGAACAAACGGTAAAAGACCTGACAAAAAATATGCCTGCGGATTTGCAGACATCAGCCTGGAAACTATATCGCCATCACAACGCCGATCTGATTCAGGTCGATAACATTAACCAACAGGCCCAACAAGCGTTCGATAACCTGATTAATCCGCTGGACATTCCGACGCAAAGCGCGTTTCGACAATTGATTGACATGCCTGATGTGTTGACCCAACTCACCGATCAGATTGATAAGACGGCGCGTTTGGGCGAAGCGTATCGCGCTAATCCTGATCAGGTTACGAAAGACCTGACAGCGTTGCACGATAGCCTACAGGTGCAAAATCAACAGGAATTGGCTGACTATCAGAACCAGCTAAACAATGATCCTCAGGCTAGACAGGAGTTGCAGCAGGCTGGTCAGGCCTATGCACAAGCGAACGGGTATAACAGCGGAATCAACCCGAACCCAGCCTGGGTGAATACCTCGTATTATTACCAGAATCCGTATTCTTACTTCTTTGGCTACCCTTATTGGTATGCTTCACCAATGTGGTATCCATCGGCCTGGTGGTATGGAACCGGTTTCTATTATGGTCTGGGTGGCAATATGGTTCTGTTTGGTCTGCCTTCACTGGGTTTCTCAAACTGGTTTTTTGGATCGGGTCGTTATGTGTACCCTCACCTGTATAACCGATTCAATACCTACTATACCCATAACATGGGCGAACACCGTATCCTAACGCCAGGTAATGCGGGCTTCATGTCTGCGGCTCACCGGACGTTTGGACCAACTACTGGTCTTGGAAATGGACGAGCTAACTGGCTAACCAATGCGGGTCAATACACCCGATCATCGAGTAGCCTTGGTAATGGAGCTCGGGTAGCATCACCCGGTCGTTACCAGGGAACGAACGCCAATACCTACCATTCTCAGTCTTGGGGTGGTGGCGGTATGCGATCATTCGGGGGTGGTGGATTTAGTGGAGGAGGTTTCCATGGCGGTGGCGGTTTCCACGGTGGTGGCGGTCGTCGGTAAAACAGAATTGATCAGTATAGCGATTACCCTATCGTCAAAGCCCCGATTCAGTTGGATTGGGGCTTTACTTTTTCTTTCTGACAGGATTTACAGGATAAGGCAGGATTTATCCCGTGACTTGAATCCTGTCTTATTTTGTAAATCCTGTCAGAGAAGGGATATACTTTCCATGATACGTTGGTGCTGAAGTTTTTCTAATTTCGCCCCAACGTTTACCACTATGCATATACTCATCGTAGAAGATGAAGCGTCGATTGCCGGATTTCTCCGGAAAGGATTAGAAGCCAGTGGCTTTCATATTCAGATTGCATCTGACGGAATTATGGGCCAGCGAATGGCGCTCGATTACCCATATGACCTGATCATTGCGGATGTTAATCTTCCCCGTCAAAATGGTCAGGATATGGTGGCCGCTCTCCGAAAGGAGGGGGTCGAAACGCCAATTCTGATGCTGAGTGCCCTGGGCACGACTCAGGATATCGTGACGGGTTTAGACGTTGGCGCTGACGATTATTTAGTCAAACCGGTTCAGTTTGATATTCTCATGGCTCGTGTGCGGGCGTTAACTCGCCGACAAACAGGCCATTTACAGTCTGAAACGACGTTGACCGTTGCCGATCTTGTTCTTAATCTGGATGAACGTACCGCCCGGCGTGGCAACCGACCAATCAATCTAACGGCAAAAGAATTTCAACTCTTGGAATACCTGATGCGGAATCAGGGGCGGGTTATTTCCAGAGTTACCATTGCCGAGCAGGTATGGGATATGCAATACGCCATGAGTAGCAACTCAATTGAAGTGTATGTGGGCCTGCTGCGGAAGAAGATCGACCAGGATGGAGTCCCCAAACTCATTCATACGGTTATTGGTGAGGGCTATGTACTTCGGGCACCTTAGCTTTAGCTAAGAATGTGGTGTTGGTTACTTATAGCCGACAGTTTAGGTTTCTCAAAACCTATCGGTACTAACGATAGGTTTTGAGAAACCTTATTATGGCAGATTTAAGAATCTGTCATCACTAGAAGTATCTGCTATTACGAATCTCACCGCTCCAGTTTAAATCCTTCGTCCACCAGCACACGCGTTGGCCGATTGGCTATATCCCAACCTGTTAGGTAAATCCACCTGGCAATCCGCGTCACTTTTGCGGTGTTGATACGGTCGGGCTCGTCTTTGGGCGTGTGGTAATCAGGGTGGAGCAGAGTTGTGAAGGCAATGGCCGGGACACCCGCACGGGCGTAGGGGAGGTGATCAGAACGGAAATACCATCCTTCGGGATGCTCGGGTTTGTCCCAGAGCATATCCAGTTTGAAATGCGCTTCCGATTCGTTGACAGCCAGAGCTGCATTGACCAATTCAGTCGAGTTGCGGTGGGGTGGCTGTTGGCCCAAGATAGCAGCACTATCTGGATCGTTCCGACCAATCATCTCGGCATTCAGCACGGCTACGATCGATTCTTTCGGTACGGTCGGATGCTCTACATAATAGCGGGAGCCTAGCAGACCACGTTCCTCTGCACCATGAAAAACAATGAGAGCTGACCGTTTTCCCGGTTTCTGGACAAACGCCCGTCCGATGGCCATTGTTGCGACACAGCCACTAGCGTTATCATCGGCCCCATTCCAGATCGAATCACCTGCTACAGCCCGCCGAACACCATCATGGTCCTGGTGCGTACTGAAGAGGACATACTCATCTTTCAGTTTTGGATCGGTACCGGGTACCTTCGCTACAATATTCACGGATGGGTAATTAAAACTTTCGACGTTGACAACATTGGTAAATTGCTGGCCGGGTTGTTTAACCCACTCCAGCGCGCTGGCTGGAAGCCAGACCGTAGGGGCTTGTGAAAAGACGCGGGTGTTGGTTCCGCCTGGTAAGTCGTATCGGCCACGTTCTAGCCCCGTCGTCCATCGGTCGAAATAGAATTGAGCGGGTGCATCGGAAATCCATACGACTGCTAAGGCCCCCGCTTTGACCAACTCGGCTGCACGACGGTTCATCGTACCAAATAAAAATCGACGATAGCTTAGTTCGGCAGGGCCCGTTCCCGAAAACTCTAGGGCTATGGCCTTCCCTTTTATATCCACGTTCGCAAGTTCTTCAGGTGTTCCTTTACCAACGAACACAAGTGGCACATCGACCGATGCAATGGCTGGAGCCAGAATAAAGGCATCCTGACCATGCGTCAACTGATGACTACCGATGTTTAGTCGAGTGGTTTCCGTAATGCGTGTGCGTTGAATGTGAAAAAACTGGAAGAATGTGCCATCGTCGCCAGCGGGTTGCAGTCCCATGGCCCGAAGCTGATCGGCGATCCAGGCCGAGGCTTTGAGTTCATCGAGCGAACCGCCTTCACGGCCCCGAAAGTGATCGCCTGCCAGCGCGAAAAGGTCCCGTTTAATATCGCTCTCTTTAATAGCCGACAGACCATTAGCGGTTTTGCTGGCTTTCGATTGGGCAACGCTCGCTCTAGGGGAGAGAAGTATCGGCAAGACAAGAGCGGCAACGAGCCAGCGTCGAATTTTCTGTTTGTTGACGTAATTCATGGTTGTATAGGTAAGAAGATGATTTGACAAATATACATAGAGACCGGTTCGTCCCTACGCTACTACCTTACCGGTTCGCAAGCAATCGCTACAATTGGAAAAAGCTTATATTAGGGCAACAAACAACCTCCTATGAAATCTATTTTCTTCTTTTTTACGCTGTTTACCAGCACTTGTATTATACAGCCACTATGGGCTCAATCGAAAAAAAAGCCAGTTGATCCCGTTGCTCGCTACGATGCCTATATACAGCAAGCGGTCCACGACTGGCATGTACCGGGCCTTACCGTCACGGTTGTGAAAGACGGGAAAGTGCTGTTGAAGAAAGGGTACGGTATTCGTGAATTAGGCCACTCGGAGGCTGTTGACACGCAAACCCTTTTTGCTATGGCATCGACGACTAAGGCTATGACAGCCGCCTGTATAGGCATGCTTGTCGACGAGGGTAAGCTTCAGTGGGATGATCCAGTCGTGAATTACCTGCCCGATTTTCAGTTTTATGACCCTGCCGTTACGCGTGAGATACGAGTACGGGATCTTCTAATTCATAATACGGGTGTGGGTAATGCAGACGTACTGTGGGCCGCAATGAAGATTCCGTCTGATGAAATTCTACATCGAATGCGACTCATCAAACCATCATACTCATTACGATCAAGCTTTATCTATCAGAATATCATGTATTTGGCTGCTGGTAAAGTCATTGAAAAAGTAAGCGGTACACCTTGGGATGTGTTTATTCGTACCCGCATTTTTGAACCATTGGGCATGCGCCGGACAAAAGCACTCTTTCGGGAAGTGGCTGACGAGACCAATCGTGCGAAACCACATATCGAAATCCATGATACCGTTCGTGCCGTGAACAGCCGGATTGAAGAAGGGCTGGTCGATGCCGTTGGGCCGGCTGGTTCTATCTGGACATGCCCCGATGACATAGCTACCTGGATGATTTGTATGCTCGATAGTAGCCACTTTGCAGGTAAATCCTTATTGAAACCCGCTACCTGGGCCGAGTTATTTAAACCACAAACGCTGGTGACCGACGCGCAATTTTACCCGACTCAGCAATTGACTAAGCCTGTTTGGAAAACCTATGGTTTAGGCTGGTTTCAGCACGACTATCGTGGACATCGGGTGAATTTTCATACAGGAAGTCTGACAGGTATGGTTGCAATTCATGGCCAATTACCCGATCAGAAATTAGCTGTCTATGTACAGGGTAATCTCGATCACGCTGAATTACGTCATGCGCTCATGTACCGTGCCTTCGATGAGTTTGGGCAGCTAGGCTTGTCAAACGACTGGAGCGCTGATTTCCTGAAGATGTATAGTGGATTCAAGCAGACAGCAAAAGCAGCTGAACGAAAAGCAGACAGTACTCATGTGCTAAATACGAAACCCTCTTTGCCACTAACTGCCTACGTGGGCTCATACTCCGATCCGCTTTATGGAAAAGTGGAAGTGACATTGAAAGACGGCAGATTATATGCCTCTATCAATAATCTGCTAACGGGTTATCTGGATCACTGGCATTTTGATACATTTCGGCTTAATTATGATCAATTCTGGAATGGTAAAGACCCTGTTATTTTCAGCCTCGATACAAAAGGTAAAGTGGCTAAACTAACTGGTGGAGGTATGGAGCTGGCCAAAGTACCAGACAATCCCGAGAAAGGCGTGGCGGACCGATAAAGGTCAGCGTGTGCCAATGGATTTGCCCATCGCTATTCTACACGAGTCCATTGTCCTTTTTAACAATCTGAAAAAAGTTTTTCAACTTTTGAAACATTTACCTGTAATTAAATGTATATACATCAAATACCATTACACGTAATAAAAAAAACAAAAACATGGAAGCACAACCCGCAACCGCAACAACAATAAGCTGGGCTATTGACCCTATGCATTCTGAAATTCAGTTTAAAGTAAAACACCTGGTTATTTCAACCGTAACGGGTTCGTTTGGTCAGTTTGAAGGCCAGGTCGAAACCGTAGGTGATGATTTTACGGATGCTAAAATTTCGTTCTCGGCCGATATCAGTAGCATCAGCACAGGTCAGGAGCAACGCGACGGACACTTGAAGTCCGCTGATTTTTTCGATGCTGAAAACTTCCCTAAACTGACATTTACATCAACCAGTTTTACCAAAACGGGCGATGATACCTATAATCTTACGGGCGATCTGACGATTCGTGATATAACCAAGCCTGTTACCCTGAAGGTTGAACATGGCGGACAGATGCAGGATTTTTACGGTCAGACAAAAGCTGGTTTTGAGCTAGTAGGAAACATTAAGCGCAAAGAGTTTGGCTTGACCTGGGATGGCGTTACCGAAGCAGGTGGCGTGGTTGTGAGCGACGACGTTAAACTGGTAATGAATATCCAGTTAACGAAGCAGGCTTAAACTGTTAGAGATAACCAATCGTAGTCTGGAAATCGGCACTGAAGCAATTCGGTGTCGATTTTCGGTTTTAGGTACTCATTAGTTGAGGAAAGCCGTTTCCAATGGGGCTAGTTGCTTAGTAAGGCGAGAAAAAACGTACACTGAGACGACAATTGGCATGCATTCAGATTTGGATTAATTGACTAAATTACTTTACTTTTGGCATAAAATTACGCTGCGAGTTGAAACGCCTGGTCTCTATCGGTCTACTCAGTTTATTCCTGTGCCACATACTGGCTCATGTGCTCGTGCTGTGGACGCTCAACTGGCAGGAAGAGAGTGACTTGTCCAGCCGCCTGACGGTGTATCGAACCGTAGATAGTATCGTCGAGTTTTATATTCCTCTACATGAACGGGCAGCCAACACAGTTTTGCCAGCGCAAACTACGGATGGCTTTGCATACCGGGATAGTTATTTTGAAATTGTTCGCCAGGAAGTCAAGAACGATACATTGCATATTTTGGGATATGTCAATAAAAAACGTTCATTCTGGCAGCAGGATTTACTTGGGTTTATTAAGCATCAGTTTAGTAATGAATCAGGATCGTCGCAGAAAAAGGCTGACCATCTACTGAAGAATTTATTAAAAGAGTATTACACCAGCCGGCCGATCGTTATGTGTTTCTGCCATTCTCACTGGCGGGAAACTAGTCAAATTCCTTCGATCACGGCATTCCTATCCAACCGGGCTATACCCGTTCATTCGCCCCCTCCACAAGCCTGAATGGCTCTTAGTACCAGATCAACCTAACTGGCTTCGTTTTTCACGACAGTACTTAATTTACTGTGGGGTTTTGTCATACCCATGAGTAAGTCGTGTATATGCATTCTACGTAGCTCTGTATCTGGTTTATAGCTCCTCTAGTTTATCATGCTAAATCCATTCGGGAAATCTAACCGGTAAAACCGGTCCTATTCCCCTATGCTTTAGCGACTAACTCCGTCCATCTCAATCTATTGATGGACGCAAAACCGCTTACGCTAAAAATGAAAAAACTAATATATGTCGCAATCGGCCTGATTACGCTACTAGCTATTGTAGCAGGCTTTCACTCGCGACCCAATTCACAGGAGCAGATGGTCGATCTACTCCAAAAAGTCAACCATAAGTTTCGGGACTACCGAAACGATTTCAGTCCCGAGACGCAACTGGCTCATATTGATTCCGTTATGGGGCAGTCGGGTCAAATCGAAGTAGAAATATATGCAAAGGCCGCTACACTGCTCAAATTGGGCGAAGAAGAAAAAGCCATTGTCTTACTGGAAGAGTTGATCAACCAACTCAAATCGGTTAATCCAAAAGCTACCCGAGTGGCCATGGGCGATTTGGCGCTGGCTTACCTGCGTCTGGGCGAACAGACAAACTGCGTGACAAACCATTCTGCTGAGTCCTGCATTTTGCCGATTCGGGGCGGTGGCATTCACGCGAATAAAACTGGTTCACAAAAAGCAATTTCAGTTTATGAAGCCTTACTGAAACAGGACCCCGAGGATATGGAATCGCGCTGGTTGCTAAACCTGGCTTATATGACGCTGGGGCAGTATCCCAAAGGCGTCCCTTCGGCCTGGCTCATCCCAAACATGGTAGATACCACTAACCGGATCGATGCGTTTCAGGACGTGGCTAAAGGCTTGAACTTGGATGTATCAAACATGGCTGGGGGAGTAATCGTCGAAGATTTTGATCACGACGGCTATTTAGATATAGCCATGTCTGGCTGGGGACTTGACGAGCCAATGCATTATTTCAAAAACAACGCCAACGGAACATTTAGCGACAAGTCGGAAGCATCGGGTTTACAGCAGCTGACCGGTGGATTGAATATGATGCAGACCGACTATAATAATGACGGATTTGCCGACATTTTTGTGTTGCGGGGAGCCTGGCAGGGCGAATTTGGGGAACAGCCTAATTCATTACTAAAAAACAATGGTGACGGAACGTTTACTGACGTAACAACCGTGAGCGGGTTGCTGTCCTTTCACCCTACCCAGACCGCTACCTGGGCTGATTTCAATAACGATGGCTGGCTAGATGTATTCATTGGTAACGAAACCGCTAATTCATTTCGGGTTGTTGGGAAACCGCATCCTTGCGAATTGTTTCTTAATAATCAGGACGGAACGTTTACTGAAATCGCCAACCAGGCCAATTGTAATATTGTTGGATTCGTTAAGGGAGTTACGTCGGGCGATTACGATAACGATGGTTGGAAAGACCTGTTTCTGTCAACCATGGATGGAAATCGGTATTTGTTGAAGAATAAGGGTGTGCGAAACAAAGTCCCTTATTTTGAAGACGTTACGTTGAATGCGGGTCTGCGGGATGAGTCAGGAAATAGCTTTACAACCTGGTTCTGGGACTATGACAACGATGGCTGGCTGGATCTATTCGTTTGCGATTATAGCTTTTTGAAATCGCTGGCTTTTTATGAAGCAGCTGAAGCGCTGAAGCAGCCAATTGGCAAGGCAGGCACCATCTATCTGTATCGCAATAACCATGATGGCACTTTCGTTAATATGTCGGCCGCTGCGAATGTTCAGAAAACCACGTTTTCTATGGGTGGTAATTTTGGCGACATCAACAATGACGGCTTTCTGGATATGTATCTGGGTTCGGGAAATCCAAACTATAAGTCGCTGGTACCTAACAAGCTATTCCTGAATCAGCAGGGTAAAGCATTTGCCGATGTGACCACCTCCGGTCGGGTAGGTAATCTGCAAAAGGGCCATGGCGTATCGTTTGCAGACCTTGACAACGATGGTGATCAGGATATATACATTGAGATGGGGGGGGCTTATGTAGGCGACAGCTACCCCAATTCCCTTTACCTGAATCCGGGTCAGAGCGCCAATAACTGGATTTGTCTGAACCTGCACGGCACCAAAACCAATCGGTTAGCCATTGGTTCACAGGTAAAGCTCACCTTTAAAGAAAAGGGTATTCAGCGGACTGTTTATCGGGATGTCAATTCGGGGGGAAGTTTTGGATCATCACCCTTACGACGGGAAATTGGTATCGGTGCGGCAACGATGATTGATGAAGTCGAAGTACGCTGGCATGGCTCCAAAACGGTACAGGTCTTTCGGAATGTGAAGCCCAATCAGTTTTTGTCTATTACCGAAGGAAGCGATAAACTTGAACGAGTAGCGCTTAAAACACTCAATTTCAGCAAAGACGTAGCGCCAATTTGCCGAACGCCAGTGGCACTTGTTTCAGCATCAAGCGCTCGGAAGCCTTAAATCAGATTGAGCTTGTTCTGGCCCGATCGGGCCAGAACAAGCTCAATCTGATCCTGACGTTTTTTTAACGAATTAACAGCAAACCTAAACAGATCAATGGCACATATTCAATTGCCCGAAGGCTTTCCCGGCATTGCCGGTTTAATGGCTTATAGTCCCGAAACGGCTAAACCACTTAACGCACTGGTCCAGGTACTACTTCAGGATGCTAACACCCTGTCTCCTGGCGAGCGGGAGCTAATCGCGACTTACGTATCGTCTCAAAATGACTGTTACTATTGTCAGACCATTCACGGCGCTGTAGCTGCTCGTCATTTGGATGGTAATCAGCAGTTAGTCAATGAGGTTAAGCAGAATTTCCTGTCGACAGACTTATCGGATAAAATGAAAGCGTTGTTGGGTATCGCTGGCAAAGTCCAACAGGGAGGTAAATATGTACAGACAGAGGATATAGAGCGGGCGCGAAGTGCAGGGGCTACAGATCAGGAAATTCATGATACAGTGCTGATTGCAGCTGCATTCTGTATGTACAACCGATACGTAGACGGGTTAGCGACCTGGGCACCTCAGGATCAGGCGATTTACCAGGAACGTGCTAAAAACATCACAGAGAAAGGCTATGGCCGTTTTCCTAATAACTATGCCGTAAAGCAGGAAGTAAGCGTAGCTGCCGATGCTACACTATAACTGATCAAAGAAGTTTCAATTCTAAAATCCACGGCCCAACTCCTAATCTAGGAGTTGGGCCGTGGATTTTAGTAGAGCTACAATTTTCTACTTTGTCAGCAGACTTAAGATCGTTTCCTGATTAGACAGGATAGCGTCCAGGGTTTGCTGATTTTTGAGAATTGTCAGTTGATTGCCTAAGATGCTATCCTGATTGCTAATAATGATGTGCTGATTGCTTAGGATTGAATCCAGGCTATTCTGATTGTTGAGGATCGATTCCTGGTTTTTGAGAATACTTTCCTGATTGGCCAGGATAGATTCCTGGTTCTTCAGTACTTGATCATTTTGGGGTTCCATTCTATATCTGATTTAGTTCAATGAATTAATTAGAAAAATTCAAGCACAAATATATCAATGCCATACTTATAGTAACGCGAATTTTTGGCGTGAACTAGTAACTGGTTCAGGCTGGATTTTGTCCGATGACTCAACCAACGATTTGGAATGAGTTTGCTGGGGAGTATGATGTAGCCACTTCTGGAAGCGTCTGGTCAGAAAGGGTAATGCCACACAGACCATAAATGGAACCAGCAGGCAGGTCAAACAAAAAGTTCGGGCCACTACTGGCCAGTGTGATGTAAAAGGTAATTGGGTCAGCCCGTAGGTTACTAGCGTGCTGCCGGGAAACATTGCGGACCAAACCAGTAGCGACATCTTCCACTTATTTGTTTTCATGGCGTCTCAGTTTAATTGGTACTATTTGGCGGTATAGGAATAGGATAAAATCATAAGTTTTTGAGGATGTCCCCACCGCTTAAAACCGGTGGGGAACATAAACTACCAACCTATGAATTGTTTTGATTATCGCATTAATTGGTCGAAGGTGAGTGTTAAGTAATACAACCCACCTACTGCCGGGGAGCCATAAGCCTGCACCACGTAATTATTGGTCAGGTTGCTGGCGCCAAGTTTAACCGTCGTTTTGAGAGCTGGCAAGCGATAGTTCACCTGGGCATCAAGTAGCGAGTAAGCCGGTATGCGACCGGGTAGATTCTGCGTAAACGTACCGTACCAATCGAACGCTTCCTGCCAGTGCCAGGCCAGGCTGAACCCTAAACGGTCAGTCAGTTTGTCGTTGCTCAAAACAGCATTGGTTTTGAATCGGGGCGTATTAAAGGCCGGAATGTTGTTGGGATTGGCATCCAGAATATTAAACTGTGCCCAGGTCAGGTTCGCGTTCAGACGATAGCCCCTATTTAGAAATGTTGTTAACCCGGCACTCGCTCCATCCGTCGAAACGCGGTCTGCGGCATTCGTGTAAAGTTGAAACGCCTGCCGATTAGTCGCTGTCAGCACATCACTTGCAGCAGCCGGATTTATCGTACCATCGGCCAGCAATACAGGACTATTTGGCCTGATTACCACTTGATTAATTAAGAAGTTGCGATATTGTCCGTGATAGTAACTAACATCGATCAGCACCCGATTTCCCAGCAATCCCTTATAACCCACCTCGAACGATTGCGACTGCTCAGGTCGGATGTAAGCGACGTTTGACTTAACCAGTTTGTCTTTGTTGGCAGCTACTGCTTGAGGAAATGGTGTACCCGCTGCTACTGCCTGCCCAAAAGCAGCTCCAAATGCCCCAACCGAGGCCGCCGTGAAGGAGTTTTCGTAGGCATTCAATCCTGCTGAGTTGCTCGGAGCTCCTCCTAAAATGATAATCGGGCCAACATTCAGCTTAATGAATTGATCGGGTACCGTCGGGTTACGGAAACCCGTCTGGTAACTAGCCCGGAAATTGTGTGATTCGTTGGGGGAAAACACGGCCGATGCTCTGGGCGTGAAGTTACCGGTGAAGTTCTGGTTTTTGTCGTAGCGACCCGAAACGGTCAGTTTCAGGCGATCACCCAGTAAGGTTTTTGATGCCTGGATAAACGCGCCAAATTCATTGACCCGCACTTTATTCACTTTGTCTTCGAACAGGGTTCCGTTCGTTTCCATAGCGTAGTGACGCAGGTTTCCACCCACTTGCAGGCTGATCACCTGAATGTGGGGGGCAAAGTCATATAATCCTTCCAGATGATATAACTTACTCTGACTCAGCACACCGGCGCCCTGTAAACCAGCAATGCCGATGTAGCGATCTTTCTGTTGGTTAAAATCTGCCGAACCTGGCAAATACCGACCCTGATCGGCAAAGGCGCGGGCTGTCACATCGCTACCTCCTGAAACACCATTGATTGTTCCGTTATAAGCCGCCCCATAGCGGGTAAACCAGGTAGCGTCGGCCTGGTCGGGCGAGACGACATTACCACTCAGATCGCGTACCCAGGTTCGGTTGATGAGTTGCCCCAGCGAACGCGTATTATAGGAATGATTGGAGTTCTCAGCGGTGGAGTACCCCCGGATGAAAAAGTTACTTCCCTTAAGTTCGAGTCGATTCTGAGTTAGCTGAAAGTCGTTGAGCATGAACCGGCTACTTCCCGTGTAATTGGCCGTTCCCTGACTGAAATTCAACGCATAGATCGCTTCGATGTTCTTGGTGATCCGGTAATGTACTGCTCCGTTCAACTTCAGGCTATATACGTCGTAGTTGGTCAGATCGCGCTCGGCATAACCCGTACGCGACACACGTCCAATACCCGGCAATGTCTGTGCTACTTCGTCGCCATAGATGTTCAGTATGTCGCGACCCGGATTGGTACTGCCTCGCTTTTCGGGCGCTGTGTTCGGATCGATATCGGTGTTATCAGATGCGTACCAGTCACGCCCTTTCAGATACGACGCGTTTAGTTTAAACGCAAATCGATTGCCGAAGGCCTTGGCATAACGTATTGACGTTTCCGTAAATGGCTTAATACCATCGCCTGTTGGATCACCAACATGGTTGATACCCGTTTTCTGCTGAATACTCAGCCCCTGATAATCAAATGGGCTTTTGGTTCGGGTGTAGAGCAACCCATTGAACGCCACTGGCCCGTAAAGAGCTGATGCGGAACCCGGAATTAACTCTGCGGATTCGACGTCTATATCCGAAACACCGAACAGATTCCCAACGGCAAAACCCAGTCCTGGCGATTGGTTATCCATACCATCAACGAGTTGGAGAAAGCGGCTATTGCCTGTCGAGTTGAAGCCGCGGGTATTGATCTGCCGGTAGGTCAGTCCACTGGTGACCATATCGACGCCTTTGACATTATTGAGCGCTTCAAAGTAATTGGCCGAAGGTGACTGCCGAATAGCGTTAGCATCGAGTTTCTCAATACTGACAGGCGAGCGCAATAGACTTTCTTCTACTCTCGATGCCGCCACAACTACCTGATCGAGCAGTTCAGATGAAGGTCGGAGTGCTATCGTTAGGGGTTGATCATTGGTAATGGTTATCTCTTGGCGGCCGTAGCCGATCATAGAAATCAGCAGGGTTCGTGACGCAGTTGGGGGAACACTGAGTTTAAAATTACCAGACCCGTCGGTGACGGTGCCTAATATGGTTCCTTTGATCTGAACCGTGGCTCCACCTAATGGTTTGGCCGTTTCGGCATCACTAATGACACCTGTAATAGAACGATTTTGTGCTGAGACAATACCAATATGCCCTAGCAGACAAAAGAGGAAAACTATAGGAAGATAAAATAATTTCATTGATTATGTAAATTGATGGGTACAGAGAAACGGCACGAGTCATTACCTCGTGTGGTGATCTAAATCCAAAGTGATTTTGAGGCTGACGCAGATGCATAGCCTAAACCGAGCTGATGATAGCTTATGACTTACTACCGACAGCCCGTAAAAACAATAGAAGAGAAGTATAGCCGTATCGACAGAGTTCTACCAGCAGCATTCGCTGAAGCAGGCATACAGACGTAACTAGCCGTTAAGCAGCCCATTCGGGCGGGGGGGAGTGAATTGGCGCGGAGCGCGTAATAAAGGCAAAGGATGCATTGGGAATCCGAATGGATTGGCAACCTATGCCAGCCAAAAACTGGAGTACTGTAGGTGAACTGGGTGAATATTCTTTGAGCAGAAATTTCAGCAGTTGATTGGCTTTATGCCCGGTATTCGATGAGGCCGTGAGGTGATCGTTAAGAAAAGAGAGCAGATCGTCTTGCCAGAACGAGCGGCTAGGCGTTTCGAGTCCAGCAATCAGAAGCGAACCGCCTTTAACCTCTAAACTAACGACATTATAATAGTGCCCCCGGTAACGAAATCCATCCTCTGTGGTGCGCGCAATTGACTTACTGTCAGTTTGATCCGTTAGAGGAATCTGGAACTCTACGATGCTATCAACCGAACGGTACACGAGCAATCGCTCAGACAAGTCATTCTCAGCTTGCCACCAACCACCAATACCCACAATGGCGCTGGCCAGTGTGTGGCATAAGAAGAGGGCAAATAAGCCAATTGAGACTCGTTTCTGTACCATGAGGATACGTGATTACAAGCAAAGATAATTACTGGGATGAATAACAACCAATAAAGTAGCATTAAATCTTGGAATTGTTGAATCCTATAGCGCTAATCCATTCGTGGCGTTACTCTCACCACTATTCACAGTTATACCGTTCGTGTTGGTATTTGGGTTTTTTGTGTTCGTAGCCGATTGTGCCTGAATAGTACTTAGGACAGCAAATATCATGACTACCATTTTTAGAGGATTACTAATTCACTCGCTATCCAATAAATAACAAGTGGAGGTGCAGGCTACTGATGATCAGTAGCCTGCACCTCCACTTGTTAACTAATATGACATCCGGCTATAGCGTTAGCCCAACTGTTAATTGAGCACTACGCCCATCGGAAGGCCATACACCAGGACCCGGATAGAACGTAGGGCGCTTGGTGAAGTACTGCTGGTTCAGGATGTTATTGATACTTCCCCGAATGGTTAGTAGTCGTTTGATGCGCCACGTGCCATTCAGGTCCACCAGACTATAGGCGGGAACGGGACCAACCGCACCATTGGCTGATGGAACTGGGGTATTCAATGGATCGGAAAACGTTTGGGCAACATAACTGTATTGCAGCGTTAAGCTAGCCGAACCATAGCGAGCAGTTACTCCATTCCGAGACGTCCAGCGAGGAGCCGACTCCACCTGATTGCCCGTCACATTTCGGTTTTCTGTTCCCGTCGAAACACGGCCATTTATGTAGCGAGCGTTGTTAAAGGCGGTTGAGGTAAAGCCGCTGATCAGCAACTTTTCGGAGCGAAATAACTGGGTTTCAATCAGCGCTTCAACCCCGGTACTCCGGCTATCACCGATGTTCGTCCGAAGGATGTAATTAACTCCATCGCCATCCGGATTTGTCAATAGAACGGTTCCCAACCGATTGCGATACAGCAGATCGAAGATAGTCACATTCACATGTAAACCCTGCCAATTGCCTTCGAGGCCAATTTCAGCGTTGTAGCCATACGCATCCTTCAAATTATTGTCGATGCGCTCATAAACCGATGCAGGAATAATATCCTTAAACACGACTGGCCGATAGGCCTGCGCCCAACCACCATACAGCTTCACTTCATTCGAAAGCTTGTACTGTGCATTGATGCCCAGCAACGCAAAATGGTGGCTGATGTCCCTTGGTAGATTGGCGTTATCATAATAGGAGATCGTACCACGCATCTCGGTCTTTCCGCTTTCGACCCGAATACCCGGTGAAACCGTCAGGCGATCCGTCAGATAGAAGTGATTTTCGGCAAAAGCAGCAAAGTTCTTCGTTCGGTAATGCAGATCCCGTTTGAACGGAGCGGTCAGGGTAAGATCAAAATCGCTGCCCGTTGTCCCAACGCCCAGTTGCTGACGATGCAAATCGGTACTCATCAATTGAACACCTGCGGCTAAAGCTCCTCCAATACCCCCTATTGTATACCGATGTAGTATCCGGGCTTCGGTTGTATAGCTATTGAAGTGGTCTACGTCAACCTGCCGGTTTCTATAGAGGCCTGTAGCCCGGTTGATTGTGTCGGGGATGGTAGCAAAGGCGTCGATCTGAACGCTATTTCGAGCCCCTAAGACTGCTGAGTTTGTCCAGAGCAGACTAGTCCGATCTGAGATTTTCCAGTTCAGTTTCAGCGATGGAATGTAAATATCCGGGTTGAAATAGTTGCGGCTCCGGGTTGACTGACGTGGGTCCTGAGCAAACATTGCATCCGTTAGCGGGCCAGGAATATGGTAGGTGTACGTCGAACGCCCTAGTTCTGCCGTTATCCCCACGCGTTTCGAAGCCTGATACTGCAGCGTACCGAACTGTGCTTGAGCGTCAGAGTTGCTATTTTGCCGGTATCCATCCGAATGACGCCGGTAATAATAGGCATAGTAGGTCCACTTGCCAACACGGCCACCAATCGCATTGTAGGTACTCCGCAGGCCATAGGTGCCAACCGAGTTAATCGTCTCAAAGCCAAATCGGCGCGTAGTATCAGCCTTTTTGGTCACGTAATTGAGCATACCGCCAAATTGCGCTCCGTATTGCAGCGAGCCCATTCCCCGAACAAACTCAATCCGCTCCATACTCTCCATTGGGGGCGAGTAATGGCTGGCTGGGTAGCCGTACATATCCGAGTTGGTGATGACCCCGTTCTGGCGAATGTTATTTTCCCATGATCGGTGAGGATCTAGTCCTCGCGTCGAGATATTGACCTGATTCCCAGTGCCATCCATGTCGTAAATAAATACGCCGGGAATACGGGCAAATATTTGCCGGGGGTTCTTTTCGGCAACATTGGCGTCAATCTCGGAGATTCGAATGACTTCACTTCGTTTGCCACCCATTAGGTACGTACCATGCACTTCGGGCAGCGACTCAACGACGATTGAGCGTGCACCCTTCACCGTAACGGCGTTTAGCGTACGAGCACGTAAGGAGTCGCCAGCGGGTTTGTCTTGACCGATGGCAACGGATACGGGCTGAATGAAGGCAATATAACCCAGCAGACTCGCGACGAGAAGCCTGAGGGGGTCTTTTATAAACAGTAACAAGAGTTGCTTCATGAACAAATGATTTATTGATATTGATTTATTTTACTAAGAGGGCTCGAATGATGCGCATCATCAGGACGATTTCGAGATGAAAAACACGTAGTTAGCCCCTAAACTCCCCTGTGGCGCGTAACCAGCCATCAAAACATCCCAGCTGACGAAGTATCGTCAGGCCGGCTAGCCATTCGTTGCTGGTGCTGTTCTATAGCGCGATCGACATCGGCCTTAAACTGGGGATTTTGGTCTTCCCAACTAGCTAAACAGCTAAAAAACAATTCCCGATTGGATGGGTGTTTAGCCCACTCAGCAATGAATTGCTTTTCTAAATCCGTTGCACAACCCGCAAAGTAAGCGAAGAGCAATTGGTTCGTGATTGGAATAGACATAGCACCACCGATCGCCAAAGCGACGGGTTTGAAGATAAGGCATAAAGAACCGAGGGCATAGCTGAGAGCTGCCCTAGCTAGATGCAACAAGCCAATACCCAGAATGACTGGTCTGGACTAACGTGTTACAAAAGAAAGTGACTATACTTCGGGCGGAGGAGAATGCACAGGAAGGGCGCGCGATGAAAACCTATGAATCGCATTTGGAATGCGGCAGGCTTCCTGGCGGCTCAGAGAGAGAAAACGAAAAACGACTCGCGGATTTGGCGAGTATTCCTTCAATAATAATTTGAGAAATTGATTGGCTTTTCGATGTGAATCGGCTGCACCCGAGATATGGTCGTTGAGGAACGACAACAAATCAGCCTGCCAAATCGAATGGTGTTTACGTTTAAACTCTATTCCTACAATGAACAGCGTATCGTCACGGATTTCCAGGCTCACTACATCGTAGTAATGTCCATGGTATCTGAACCCATCCTCAGTCGTTCGGGCAATTGAACGGGCATCGTTTGATTGCCCGATCATAGGAACCTGGAATTCAATCAGACTATCCGTTGCCCGATACACCAACAGCCGCTCCGACAAATCAGACTCTGCCAGCCACCATATACTCACATACGCCAGCACATAGCTCAGCATATGATAGAGTAACAGCAGAAACAGACCGATAGAAACAGCTTTCTTCATTTATTGCTAAAAGTAAACGCACCCCAAAAATAATACCAAATTACCAAAAGAGTTGGCATCAGCGGCTAAATCTGGGTTGAAAATTCATATTCGAATGACTGTTTCAAGGCAAAAAACACGTAGTCATTCGTACTGTCAGGCTGGTAGGTGGGTGAAAACCTCAACCTAACGGCGAGTAAAGTGATGGTTCAGCAGACTTTTGACAGTCGTATAGTCTCCCAATCCAGGTAGTATACTGTTAGCCAGAATAAGAGGAGCTCTCTGTTGTATGTAATGAAAGTAAGCTGTTTCTTTCTTTTTTTGTTGGTGCTGGCTTGCCAAAGCGGCAACCACAATGACCAATCCGAAGCCAATGCAGTTCATGATCTGCTCATTGACCGTGTATTCTGGAAGCCTATAGCTACACAAGGTCACCCAGATTCGCTGGTAAATCAGCACAAGTTTACCATTACGAATACCTCAAACCAGCATAGCTACAATCAGATACAGGTTTGCTTCAATTATTACGATGCCAATTACCACCGCATCGACTCGGCGAAATACGTTGTTTCTCAGCGAGTGGAGCCCCGATCTGCCGTTACAATCAATCAGGTGCAGATGGGGGAAGTTAATCCCGCTACCAGATCATCAACCGTAACCGTTGAACGAGCCGAGTCAAACTAACGATGTGTTGTTCTAGTTAAATTCCGATAATCACTTGGAATGGATATATGGGTCAGAAATTGCCCCATAAGGCTATACCCTCCGATGCAGTTGCGCCCATCTTGAGGTCAATTCTAACTCGATAACTTCACCCGAATAATTGTCAACGAATAAGGTGTCAACTCAACCTGGATTGCTTTGGGCTGGGTGGGGAGCGTCGTTTCTGCGGGAATCACGACCCTGGGTGACAAAAACGTATTCTCTGCTTCCAGACTGTTATGGCGCAATGTCAGCACGTTGGCTGTTGGGGCTATTTTTTTTACCCCTTCGAGCTTTATTTCGGCCGATTGAGCTTTATCGGCGGTATTCACCACTTTCAGAATTAATTCCTGCGTGGCTTTATCGATAGTTGCCGATGCATACAAACTATCCTGTCCCGTGGCAGGCAGGCTATTTTTGTAAAGCATAGGTACTACCACGCTTCCTTTGTTGGTAGCATACAGCTTCTGCACATAATAATTGGGCGTAGGCATCACACTCAGGTTATCGAACCAGATTAGGTCGGGCTTCCATTGCCAGCCATCCACATGGGCCAGCAGCGGAGCATAGGAGGCTAGCTGAACGATATCGGCATTCCGTTCAAGTCCCGTCATGTAGGCTGCTTCTGTTAGAGCCGTCCGCCAGGTGTTTTTGTTATTCAGATCAGTCATACCCACACTTTGGGCCGCATATTCACCCACAAACACTTTCGTTTTAGACGTTCGGTCGTAGGTGTCATACCGCTTAGCGTTCTGCAAAAACCATTGGGGAACACTGTAATTGTGTTCGTCAACAATCTCCACATTCAGTTTTCGTAAGGCGACATTGGTCGTATCGAATACTTCTCCCGCCGAAAGCAGGCCTGTACTGCCAACCAATTTGATGGTAGGGTACTGCTTTTTTACTGCCTCCTGAAACACTTTAAAGCGTTCGAGGTAGGGGCTCCCGAAGTTCTCATTGCCTACGCCCAGCATCGTTAACTGAAAGGGAGCCGGATGACCTAAATCGGCTCGTAGCCTGCCCCATTTTGTTTCCTGACTGCCATTGGCAAATTCGATCAGATCCAGAGCATCCTGTACATACGGGTCCAGGCTTTCCACGGGTGTCAACTCGGCCGTGTTAACCTGGCAGGCCATGCCACAATTCAGGATAGGCAACGGGGCGGCACCCAGATCTTCGCAGAGCTGGAAGTACTCAAAGAATCCCAGACCAAAGGATTGAAAATAATCTGGTACGGGTCGAGCCTGCACTTCATTATTCCACCGGTTGATGATGAGTTTTCGATCCTCTAGCGGGCCAATCGTTTTTTTCCACTGATAGCGTTGGGCCAGGTCCCGACCTTCGACGATACAGCCACCGGGAAAGCGAATGAAACCAGGCTTCATATCGGCTAACAACTGCACCAAATCTGCTCGTAAACCGCCCTTACGGCCTTTCCAGGTGTCGGTAGGAAACAATGAAATCATATCCAGATCCAACACGCCATTGCCTTCAAACCAGAGTTGTAATTTGGCTTTGGGTTCAGTTGCCTTAGCCGTAAAACTCAGTTCACCTTTGTGCCAGCGGTTATCGGTTTGCGCAGGAGCTAACACACTAGACGCCAGAGTATCGCCTTTTTCGGTCACTAAGGCCACATGCAGTTTTGCCTTTGCAGTTTGCTGGCGATACAGCACCGAAAAATTATAGCGTAGATCCTTTTTGATACCCATGCCCCGGAATCCTTCATTTGTCAGGCCAAGCTCCCCTTTTTTCGTATGTTGAAGCGTGACGCGTATGAATCGTGGATTAGTAGCTGTTTTGTCGGGTTGGTTGAGGATTTGAAGCGCTGACCCGAAATAAAAGCCATACATCACGTCTTTGGTGCTGTTGATTTTCCAGCCCATCAGAGGAGCATCGAATTCAAAGGAGCGATTTTTAACTAATTCGGCATATAAACCTCCATCAGCTCCCAGGTTGATGTCCTCAAAGAATATGCCCCACATAGTAGGGGCAACTGTTGCGGTTGGTTTATTGGCTTGAATGGTAAAAACGACTTTGTTTTGCGCCCATGAACAAATCGGCTGCAACAAAAAAAATAATAACCCTACTACATAGCGCATACTTTTCAACTTGATTGAGTTCGTTAAAACTAGTTGGCTACGAGTAACCAGATACGATTCGGTCAGTGGCTTGATTAAAGGGAGATTTGCGCTAACACTTGTCAACAAACAAGGAGAGACTTTTTGGCCAGCTAAGCTCCCCAAACTAAAGAAATTTGATCAGGTTCCGGCAGGCCGCTGTGGCACGACCAATAAGCCTGTGTTAAGGTCATAGTACACGGAGGATTTACTCAGCATGTAGGCTGCAGCAAGGAATTCTTCGGGTGAGTTTATGGGTAATTTAAAGGGCGTGTCATGTTTTGCTGTCGTAATAACGATACGCCAGGAATCTGGCCGGTTAGGATTTATATCCCATTCCAATGAATAATCAACGACTTTTTCCATAGGTAGTCAATATAAAAATCAGAGTCCATTTTAAGAGTTGAAGATAGACGGAATTCTATACATTGGGACCTTAATTAAGGATAATATAATGTCAGTTGAAATTTCAATATGTCACTTACAGGAAAGCACTCACTTAGTTGTCAATCATTGAGCGCCTGATACACCAAAGGCTTAAAGGCTTTATCTGTATTAGATACATAAGGCCCCCACATATTCCGATAGATCAGTACCAGCATATCTTCTTTAGGGTCGACCCAGTAAGAGGTTGAAAACACGCCACCCCAGGAATAAGTACCAGCCTGACTGGGAGTAAATTTGCTTCCGTTTTCGGAAATAACTAAAAAGCCGAACCCAAATTTATTATCACTGGCATGGTCACCGATATTGGGGCTAAGGTCGCCAATTTGGTTCATAGTCATCAGGCGCACCGTATTGCGGGCCAACAGCCGTACACCGTTATATTCTCCGCCATTTAACAACATTTGCAGGAAAATAGCATAATCATAAACAGTGGTAGACATGCCACCACCACCCGAAAAATAGTCGTGTTTTTGAAGCGGATAGTTCATGTCGAGCGAGCCACCAAAAACAGATGCCTGCTTTTTGATCGTTCCGGTAGAATCACCCTGGAAAAAATTGACCAGTCTGGCGCCTTTTTCGGGTGGCACGTTAAAATAAGTATCTTTCATCCCAAGGGGCTGACAAATACGCTTCGTAAAAAACTCTTCCAGGTTCATACCCGACCACTTCTCAATTAAATAGCCTAATACGTCCATGTTCAACCCGTACTTCCATTGTTCACCGGGTTGAAAAAAGAGTGGCAGGCTACCCAGGCGGGTCATGGCGTCGGAAAGTTTTTGACCCTTAACACCAACCCCACCCGTCATGTAGCTTTTTGCATAAATGGCACTTTCTGCCGGAGGACCAATCGCTGGATAGCCCAACCCCGATGTATGAGTCAGCAGATCGCGAATCGTGACGGGTCGTTTAGCAGGAACGGTCGTATAGGTGGTGTCTTTTGCGTTGAAGGTAGCCAGTACTTTTTGATTGGCGAAGGATGGAATGAACTTGGAAACCGGATCGTCCAGCGAAAATTTTCCTTCTTCCCATAGCATCATTACGGCCGCGGTGGTGAGCGCTTTCGTTTGTGAGGCTACCCGAAAGATGCCGGTTTTGTCGAGTGGTGCTTTCGTGGTCGGGTCATTGTACCCATGCGCTTTATAGAAAACGATTTTACCGTGGCGGGCAATAAGAACCACCGAACCGTTCACCCATTTCTGGTTGACCCAAGCCTCCATACCTGCATCCAGGCGGGCAAGGCGGGCAGCAGAAAAGCCCCCAGCCGCAGGAGCCGCTTCAGTCAGGACTTTCGGCTGGGCTTGTACGGTAGTTGAGTAAACGATAAAGGCAAATAGACTAAACAGGGCGATTACGTAACGGATCATGGTATGTTGGTTGTCAAAAATAGACATGTAAAGGAATCGCGTAAGGGGTTATGATTCAGGTCAACGATGGGTCGAAAACCTATTGAGAGGTTGAACTCGTCAACCGTAAATCGACCGCCAGTTTGTTGGCTGCGATGAGAAAGAGGGTAGTCGATCCAAAACTTATAACGATTACAATCGACATCGCCCATCGTAGAGACTCATTACCCAGAGATGGAGCGAGCCAATCGCTGATTACTCCGACGGTCAATGGTCCGAAACCCAACCCCACCAAGTTGAGCACAAAAAACAGGATAGCGGACGTAAGCGAACGCATCGACGGCGGAACAAGGCTATGAGACACGGCAATAGAGGGCCCTAAATACAGGCTTTGAAGAGACGCAGTTAACCCTAAGCAGATCAGCGAATAGGTTGTATTCTGTAAGAAGAGAGCTCCAGTGACACACGGAATAGAGATGATAATGGCGTAAGCTGGAATTTTCAGGTACCGACTTTTATCTGTTTTTCCAAAATAATCGGTTAGCAACCCACCGGCATACGAACCAACTGCCCCACCAATACCGAAGATTGGACCGAGTAAAGCGCCTATTTCCGAATTCTTCATCCCGTGAAGCCTCGATAGAAAAGAGGGCGCCCAATTATTCACACCGTAGAGGCAAAAGACATGCAATCCTGTAGCCAGTGCCAGATAGACGAAGGTTTTGGTTGCATACAACCGCTTCAGCACCTCACGCAAGGAAGGCGATTCGATTGCCAGCGCGGGGTTTAGATCGGTTGCTCCACGACGAGGCTCTCTCACTAACGCATAAAACAGCACTGAAAAAATAATTCCAGGTAGACCCACCACAAAAAAAGCGGTTCGCCAGCCAAGATGCTGGTTCAGATAACCACCCATTAAAAAACCCGTCAATATCCCGAAATAAATGCCTGTTGAGTAAATAGAAAGGGCCGTGGACCGTTTTTCGGGCGGGAAGTAATCGGATATCATGGCATGAGCTGGAGGACTTCCACCTGCCTCCCCAACACCTACGCCTATACGGGCTAATAGCAGTTGGAAGAAATTTCGCACCAACCCTGAGCAGGCAGTCATAATACTCCATAGGCCCAGAGATGCGGCCACAATATTTCTACGGTTCGTTTTGTCGGCCAGGCGCGCAATAGGAATGCCCAGGGTAACGTAAAATAGAGCAAACGTAAATCCTGAGAGTAGCCCAAGCTGAGTATCAGACAAGTGTAACTCCTTTTTTATCGATTCCTGAAGGATGACAAGAAGTTGCCGATCAACAAAATTGAAGACATATACCAGGGTCAGCATCATCAGAACATAGTTCCGGTACAGGCTACTGACGGCCTCATTATTACTGGTTTCCCTGGTTTGCATAAAGGCGTTTAATTGGCGGTATTAGGGAGCTAAAAAAGCAGGATAGTTTCTATTGTATACTCTATATGACGGTTACAATTTTTGCGACATTACTGAACCTTAGAGCTTGATGGCTGTCTGAACGGGGGGAGCTTAGCTAGCCCAGGTGAAATCAGGGATCTGCAGGTCGTAGTGTTGGGCCATTCGGTTGTGGAAGGTGCGGTCGGGTTAGAGAGTGATCAACAGATGTGTGGTGTTAAGTATCCCCTTATTAGCGCCTGCTATTACCTCATATCGGCCAGCTAGATAGTATCAATAGTTGATACGTGGTCGCATAGCTACTTTTGTTCTACGAGCTAATTCATTATTCACTGTATGAGCTTTCTATCCACCGGCTCTAGTAACGACTGTTTAGTATGTCTATGCTGAAAATCTTCACCGTAATTAATGTCATCAATTGGGGGCTCATTAGTATATGGGGCGCCGTAGTGCTCTATTTCGCCTTTAATCAGACAGGACACTCTGATGCGGCAGGGCGGGGGCTGGAGACAGCCGTTCTGGGCGCAGGTATTCTGGTATTGCTCCTACTGATTGGTCTGAACCTGTTACCCTATCACTGGACAAAAATCATTGCCTTGCTTAGTAGTGGTTTACTTCTTTTCTGGCTTTACATCCGCGACTAGCCTTGATAATCAGGGCACGAATTAATTATCATTAAGTTACTTAAAGACTATGAAAAATCCAGCATCACATTGGTACGATGCCACCACAATCACTCCACCAGATATTAACGGCTCTTCCATCGTTGGCGGTAAGTGGGTTGAAGTGTCCCCTGGCAAGTCCATTCACTTTGATATTATCTTAAAAGCTAATGGCGACTTTGTTGTGGCTTGTGACAGGGATAGTCTGGTTGCCAATGGTTTACAATATAATGAACGCACCATTTACGCTCCTCAGGCACAGGCGATGCCATCCCAGATTATTTGGAGTATTATTCTAGAAGGTGTAAAACAACTTTAGCTTGGTCGGGGGCTTGCTGCTCTGAACTGGATGGATCTACTGTAAGAATTTTATTAATGTTACTTAACGTAAAATAAATATATAATATGTTACTATATTTACAAATAAATACCATATACCGTAATTTATACCGATTAGAATGCCAGTTCGTTTTATCTACTTACTTCTAATAGGGCTACTGATCGGCCAGGTGGCAAAGGCGCAGCGCCAAAATGTCCGATTTTCCCATTTGACTACCAATCAGGGACTTTCCCAAAATAACGTGACCTGCATTCTACAAGACAGGCGCGGATTTATGTGGCTAGGTACGCAGGATGGACTCAATAAATATGATGGTTATAGCTATACGCTGTATCGGAATGATCCCCAGATAGCCAGTAGTCTGGGACATAGCTATATTCATACCCTCTTCGAGGATAAACAAGGACGATTATGGGTAGGTACAGATGCAGGCGGGTTGAGCTTATTTGACCCGAATACAGAAAGTTTTACCAACTACCAGCATAAGCCAGGCAGTACTAATAGTCTTGCTCATAATAAGGTAATGGCGATTGCGCAGGATGCGAAGGGTTACTTATGGATTGGTACTGCTGGGGGCGGACTGGATCGATTTAACCCTGAACAGCAAACGTTTACCCACTTCAGTCATCAGCCAGGGGACACTACCAGCCTAAGCCATAATATAGTAAGTTCAATCTGTATTGACCGAGCCGGAACGCTTTGGGTTGGAACTACAGAGGGCGGCTTAAATCGGTTGAATCAGGCGACCAGCACCTTTCGTCATTACGAACATAATCCCGCTGATCCAAACTCATTAAGTCATAATAAAGTAAACATCTGCTTTGAGGATGCCAAAGGTCGGCTTTGGATCGGTACGGAAGGAGGTGGTTTAAATCGTTTTAATTCGACATTGGGCACCTTTACCCACTATCAGCGGTCGCTGGCCAAGCCTTATCAGTTAACCCATAATGACGTGGTTACTCTGGCAGAAGACAACGAGCAGAATCTCTGGATCGGAACGCGAAATGGCGGCATCAATGTGTTGCATACAAATGGTACATTCTCCTATTACACACACCAGGAAGCAGATAATCAAGGGCTTAATAACGGCTCTATCTATGCCCTTTACCGCGATCGTCAGGGAACGATGTGGGTGGGTACGTACGCGGGCGGAGTCAACAAACTGGATGGAGCACCCCAGAATTTTAACCTGTATCAACGCACTGGAATCAATATCAACAACCTCAGTAATAATAATATCCTCGCTATTCGGGAGGATAGACAAGGTGATTTATGGCTAGGCACTGATGGAGGTGGGGCAAACGTACTCAAAAAAGGGAAGTCAACCTTCAGCTCTTACATGCACTCGGACCTTAAGAATACGAGTATTGGCAGCAATTATGTACTGACTATTTATGAAGACGCCACGGGGCAAATCTGGACCGGTAATTTTAAAGGTGGATTAAGCGCTTTTAATCGGGCTACTGGTACCTTTATCGCCGTTGGTGACTTCAATGATCTCAGTATCAGTACCATTCTACAAGCCAGAAATGGAACGATGTGGCTCGGTACCTTTGAAGAGGGTCTCATTCAATACGATCAGAAGACGGGGGCTACAATTCGCTATCGACCAAGCAGTACTCAGGTGGGAAAGTTAAACTACCCCACAATTACAACTCTTTGGGAAGATCATGATGGCAATATCTGGATCGGGACAGAAGGTGGAGGAGTGAATGTATTCCATCCAGCTAAAAACACATTTACCCAGTATGTACATGATACCAAAAATCCCAAAAGCCTGAGCAACAATCTGGTCAATGTTCTGTTCGAAAGCGCAACTGGCGAACTTTGGATTGGTACCAATGGAGGCTTGAACCGCTTTGATGCCCATTCACAAACGTTTACGGTTTACCGTCAGCAGGATGGGCTGCCCAATGAGGTGATTCAGGGTATACTGGAAGATCATCAGGGGACGCTATGGCTTAGCACGAATAAAGGCCTGACGGCCTTTCATCCAAAGACCCATGCAATTCGCAATTTTGATCCAAGTGATGGGTTGCAGGGAAGCTCTTTTAACCGGATGGCCTGTTATAAAAGCCCTCGGGGACAATTGTTTTTTGGTGGCTTAAGTGGACTCAATAGCTTTTATCCAGATAGCCTGCGCTTTAATAAGTTTATTCCACCCGTGTACATCACCGATTTCCAGATTTTCAATAAATCGGTTCGGGTACAGGATGAGCAATCTCCGTTGAAAAAAGCAATCAGCGAGACTCGGGATATTACGCTTTCTTATGAGCAATCGGTCCTTTCCTTTGGGTTTGCAGCTTTGAACTATACGGTTTCCAGTAAGAATCAGTATGACTATAAACTCGAAGGCTTCGACAAGGATTGGATTAATGCGGGTACGAAGCGAACTGCGAACTATACCAATCTGGACCCCGGAGACTACGTTTTTCGGGTAAAAGCCTCGAATAACGATGGGGTCTGGAATGAGACGGGCACCTTTATAAACCTCCATATTATCCCTCCTTTTTGGCAAACGGGGTGGTTTAAAAGCCTGGTGGCTTTGATCTTACTGAGTTGCCTGTATACGATTTACCGGCTACGGGTCAGCAGTATTAAAAAGCAACAACTGTCATTGCAAAAACAAGTTCTGGAGCGAACTCAGGAAGTTACCCAGCAAAAGCAGGAGATTCTGGATCAGGCTATGCACCTGCAAGCTCTCAATGAGCAACTGGCCCAACAGTCGGCTCAGGAGCAACAGGCGCGCCTGGAAGCAGAAACAGCCAATAAGGCTAAAAGTGTATTTCTGGCCACCATGAGCCACGAGATACGTACCCCAATGAACGGGGTTATTGGTATGACTTCGCTTTTAGAAGACACAATTCTCTCCGATGAACAGCGGGAATATACCAATACCATTCGCAGTTGTGGGGAAAGCTTATTGGGGGTCATAAATGACATTCTTGATTTTTCTAAAATTGAATCTGGTCACCTCGAACTTGAACAGCAGGATATTGATTTGCGGGATTGCATTGAGGAAGTCCTGGATATGTTTGCAGGGAAAGCCGCCCAGATTGGTCTGGACCTGATTTATCAGATCGACTATCAAGTGCCTACTCAGATCGTTAGCGACCGTCTGCGCCTGCGACAAATTCTGATTAACCTGGTAGGGAACGCGATTAAATTTACCCAGCAGGGCGAAATCGTTGTTAGCGTTCATCTACTCAAGCACTTGCCTGATCAGGCCGTCGAGTTAGCCTTTGAGGTGCGTGATACGGGTATTGGCATTGCCGCTAACAAAATCGACCGTCTGTTTAAAGCCTTTTCCCAGGTTGACTCCTCGCACACTCGTCAATATGGAGGTACGGGTTTAGGTCTGATTATCAGTCAGCGTTTAATTGAACTGATGGGCGGAAGCATACACGTGGAAAGTGAACTGGGAAAAGGCACCAGCTTTCATTTTACCCTGCTGAGCCGGGTGAGCCAGGAGATCAGACAACACTATGTGTATGCCCATACGGCAGATAATGCGGGGAAATCGGTACTGCTCGTGGATGATAATCAGACGAATCGAACCATCCTGAAGGCTCAGCTCGAACAATGGCAGTTGAAGCCTACACTGGCCAGCTCGGGCCAGCAGGCCCTTGAGTTACTTGACCAGCGGGTCTTGTTTGATTTGATTATCACTGATCGCCAGATGCCGCAAATGGATGGCCTTGAATTGGCCAGTATACTAAAAGCAAGGCACCCTAACGTACCCATTATCCTGCTGAGTTCGATGGGGGATGAAAGTCGAAAAACGCATGCTGACCTGTTTGCGGCTATCCTGACGAAGCCTATCCATCAGCAGCAGTTAGCCCAATTGATCCAACAGGCTCTGAAATCGAATCATACCATTTCGCTGCCAGCCGTCGAGCGTCCGGAGTCAGCCTATAGCCTGACCTTTGCCCAGCAATATCCGTTACGAATACTTATTGCAGAAGATAGCCCCATCAATGTGAAAGTGCTGATGCGGGTACTCACTAAGTTAGGCTACTCACCGGCGGTGGCTAATAACGGCCAGGAGGCACTCGCGATCCTGCCTCAGGGATTTGATGTCATTTTGATGGATGTACAAATGCCCGAGATGGACGGCCTGACGGCAACGCGCCTAATTCGTCAACAAGCTATTCCGCAACCATGGATTATTGCCCTGACGGCAAACGCAATGCAGGAAGATCGGGAGATTTGTTTAGCCGCAGGTATGAATGAGTACATAACCAAGCCGCCCATTCTTGCTCTACTGAAGCAATCTCTCCAGGAGGCAAGCCACTTTAGTAGTCAACAAAAAATGGTTATAGAATGACCCTCTAAATGGTTGTTGATTATCAATAAATTACTATCCAATTGCTTACTTAATATCCCCATTTCTTTAGGAAATTAGTTTGTAAGCTATCTACAGTTGTAGAATATCGCCTATCGAGCCAGATAAAATGAGAGGCACCTTCAAGGGCATGAAATTCAAGCGGGTTTCCTGCTTTGATCATTTCCGTTTCAAACCGTTTGGCTCCCGAAAAAGGTACATTTCCATCTTGGGTGCCATGGATCGCTAAAATGGGAGGCATACCTTTTCGGACCAGAAAATTTGGCGATATCTGTTTGACGAGATTTTTGTTTTTAAGCGTTTGCCTGATCCAGGCCGTAGTCTGGTCTGTAAGATCATAAACCCCCGAATTAACTAGCAGTAGATTGGGTGTTGCGCTAAAACGCAGGTCATCCGTTTTTTCATTCCACTGGTCAGCCATTGCGCAAGTCAGCACTAAATGCCCACCCGCCGAGTTCCCGGAAGCGACGATACGACTCGTATCGATATGGAATTCAGTTGCATGCTGCCTCAGCCACCTAATGGCCGAACGCGCATCTTTTACTGCTTCAAAGGGCAATGTTCTTTCTCGCCCATAAATTCGATATTCCACTGCACAAGCTACCCAACCATGCTCAGCATCGCTTCTACAGGCGTCGAAGAACCAGTCAGGCTTGCCTTCTGACCAGCTACCACCGTGAAAATAAACCATTAACGGGCACTTTTGAATCGGCTTATTCGGCAGGAATAAGTGCAAGTCCAGTTGATAGGAACCTACTTTTTTGTAGACTTTGACTAAATGACCTTGACGCCCCTTATAATCATCTTCATATAACTGAGTGATCTTATGCAGGTGCACTGTATCCTGGCATCTCTTTATGAAATCCCTGTATAGGCTATGGATACCTTTAATTCATTTGTTCTCAATATGGTTAACTAGATAATTATAGTACCAGAACTCCCTGCATGTTGGGTTCGTCACATAGTTGGGAATAAGCTTCCAGACCGCCTGTAATTCCTGATTATCTGTATTGTTATAACTGGGCTTGTTTAGTTCGTGGTCGATTTGAAACGAAAAGAATGCCCGGACGTAATCTGTAAAGTCCGAATTGGCCAGCAGGTCTATCCGGTTAAAATCCGGTAGATTTTTCTCTAGTCGTTTAGTAATCAGCGGATGAGAAGGGTAAGTGTGGCCTGTGTAGATGGCATAATTAGTAGGATAATCAGCCAGGAGTCGATCAAAATAATAATGAATTTCCGCTTCCTGTTGCTGGACAAAAGCAGCATCCAACTGACTACGATATTGGTTCAATACGCCATCTAATAATGCTCGGGCAGAATCAATCTTGGCCAGAAACTTACTCTCCGGTAAAGAATAGTTCTGGACGTATTGCTGACGAAAGGGTCGACTGAAGCTTCTACCAATCGTTTGAAGCTGGGTAAGGTATTGTTTTTGTATGGTACTGTCAGCCCGCATACTAGCCTTCGCGGTAACCAGAGTCAATAGGATTAAAATTAGGGAGATAATGCTTAATTTCCTCAGCAGAAAAGAGACAGATCGGCCAGACATTTTAGTGAACTAGTTAGTTTTTCGGCGCAAGGTAAATCAATGGCCGCAGACTAATGCTCGGTTGGATTGACGAGTGAATCTACAGCGATTACTTACAATAAAAATTGCTTCGAGTAAGCTTCGAATATATAATAGCCACCCCCAATAATGAGCAGTACTGCGGCAATTGCCAACAAAATGACTGCCCAGCCAAAAGCCCCGAAGTAAGTTAGTACCATTGGATTTTCGGGGTCGTTTACCTGATAAATAATAGTCGCTTTTTCGCCGATTGCCCAATCGGGTGGAGAACTCGCCACTTTGTAGGGGTAATGAATCTCTTTACCCGTAATCGTAGTAAACCTAAAAATAGGCCGATAGGTGGATTTTCCTTTTCTCCCACTTTCTTTTTGAAGTTCTTCAACCGTAGCAATGGATCGGCTGCCCGTCTTAATAAACTTAATAGATGTAGAAAAAAAGTATAATGAGCCCAGGAGCAGGAGAACGCCAAGCAAGAACGTAATAAAGTAGCCCATTTAAGTTGTATGAAAGGTTTGTTAGATAGCCGCCAGGAAAGCAATCTACTATCGATACTACTTTTAGCCGTTAATGAACTGATTAAACGGTAGTGTTTGGCCCTGGAGATTACTATTGACTGCCTATGGGAATCTGATAAGCCTGGGTACAATCGTTATCAAGTTTACAAAAACGCCCGGTTCATCTCGACCAGGCGTTTCAAAACTTCCTCTTTTTAACCAAAAAATCACATGTACGATAATTGGAGCGATACGGATTGCTTTGGTAATCTTTTTTTTTCGTCGATTAATAAAAAATGTCTATCTCCTGGGCAACTTGCTGCCTACCTGAACTGTCTTCCTGAGTTTAATGGCTCCACTGGTCGTTGCTGGTAAAGATTTTGTGTTAATGTTAACCTTTTGCCAGTTAAAGAGTTATCTATATTCACTTAGCCTTAATTTGTATGCTGTGACTTTACTTCATCATCCAAATTATTGTCATGGAATTCAAGAAGAAGTCCCTGCCTGTACCTGGTCCCTGGACGCTAATTTTTATGATCTCGGCTTCGCTATTCTGGCTGGTCATTGAGAATCTCTGGAAGTTGATTTTCTGAGTCAGTGCTCTACTAAGATGACCTGCTTAGCTTGAAGCTAAGCAGTCATTTGGTTACTGAATTGAACCCCTTATTTATAGGATAGTGCAACGCTAACCCTCCGCAGGGCGTATTAGGGTTTGGTGGAGTACAATCCGGTGAATGGTTTGTGCTATTGATTAGAATTTGAGCATAGGAAACGCTGATTCTGGTAGAATCAGCGTTTTTTGTTCAGACAAGCCAGTTGTAACCGCTTGGGCAATTCGACCGGGGTAATAAACTCGTTTCTTATTTTATAACAGGAGCTTCTAACGTTTCATACTGATTACGCGCCTTTACATCAGGCAATATACGCTCTCTGTTTTTTAGTGAATTATAGACATCTTCTCTAATAAATGTTCGTTTCAGATATTGCGTAGAGTGCACTAATACATAGCCTGCTTTTTTTAATCTATCGCACGATTTTTTTATTCGAAAATGAAACGATTTATCATTGGCGTTATGAACTTCATCAAATTCTACTAAGATCGACTTAACATCTAAATTATCATCAATAATTGTGTCAATTACCGTATATTCTGCGCCCTCAATTTCTATTTTTACAACATCCACACTACTGTGTCCCAACATATTCATTAGATTGCCTAGTCGGTCGACTGGAGCTTCTATATACTCTTTGGAGTCCTGGAATAAATAAAGGGAATGTGAAGCATAGTCATCGCGTTCAGGAGCAAAAAATTTTAGATTTGTTTTACGATCCCACACACCAATTTCAACAAATGTAATTGACTCCAATTGATCTTCCGATATTCGATAAGTGAATGGTACAGTTGGCTCTATAGTAAGTAGTTGTCCCTGTTTTGTGCACTCTTTTAGCGTATGGAAATGATTGATACCTTCGGGCATTGGGTCAAAAATATACACTTGGGCATCATAAATAACTTTTAATTCAGTGTCAAACGAAATATCTTCACCAGCGCCGATGCAATAGCAAATAGAATCACTTGTTAGAAAATTATCAGGGAGGTAATATCCATGATAATTTGACCCAATATGAACTAAATCTTTGAGCGGTTTTACGCCCTGTTGCGGGTGTATACCTAATACTTTTTTTGCAATTCCAATAACATTTCGCATAAACTCGGTGTCAATTAAAGGTAGATAGTTTTATTAAAAGTAAATCAGGAGAAAATTAAAATACCAGAGTATCTATAGATAAAACAGAAAGCCTATAATGAATAGGCTTCCAAATTGATGACGCTCTTAATTTATACGAGACTATTCTGGTAAAACCAAGCATTATTTAGCCGAACTATCGGCCTTTATTTCAAAAGAAAAATTGGCTGATGAAACATGCCGATGCGTATCATATGCATAAGCAAATAATCGATAAGCGCCCGGCTTATCAGGCAATTTGAATGAGATAAGTGCGTGATCAGGGCTTGAGATCAACCCTTTTATGGCAGGCAGAGGAGTGCCGGCATAATCTGCCGAAAATTGAGCACGCCGTTTAATTTCCCAATAGTAAGTTAACGTGTCGCCATCCAGATCATTGGCCACTATATGTGCCTGATGAGGTAATGTCGAGGGCGTATATGACTGGTATGCAGAAGGCTTTCCATCGATTAATAATGCCTTTACCACAGGGGCTTTATTGGGAGACTGTTTTCCTGACCATAGGAGTTGCATCAATTCTACCATTGGGGTTGATCGCCCCTGATCGTCAAATACATTAAACCAGGTATGGGTTTCTTCCTGCTTAAAACCCCAGTAGAATAGATAGGAGCCGAAGCAATTAGGTGGTTGAGAACCAATATACTTACGGTAAAATCCGTTTAAGTAGTCGTATTTCTGCTGGCTGGTTGGTTCGATTGGCGCTTTCCAGGGAGTAACAGGCGTTTCCCAATACGCTTGTGCGCCATATTCGGAAATTAAATAGGGTTTATCCCACCCGCCTTTTTTTAAAAATTGAGGCAACTTTTCAGTCAGCGCATAGGAGTTAACCGCCAAAACATCAACGGCTGGACAACGTTCCTGCACTAGCCAAATAGCTCGTTCACTATCGGGCGAAATAACGGTTGCAACCGGATGGTCGGGGTCGAGTTCATGAACAAGTGCCGCCAGGCGATTAACTTCATCATACACCCGGAAGTTGCTCGCTTCCATTGCCCACTCATTACCTACGCACCACATTAATAAGGCAGGGTGGTGTCGATATTTGAGCACAATTTTGCGAATGCGCTCGTACTGACGATCGACGGCCGTCTGATCATCATAATCGAAACCTTCCATTTCACGTTCTACCCAAAGCCCAAAAAATACGGTTAGCCCCAACGACTGAGCCTGGTCTAAAATGGAACTGGCCTCAAGATCGTCCCAGATGCGCACCGAATTACCACCACAAGATTTTAATTGAGACAGATGACTTACCCCTCCAGCGCCCTTAATAAAATACGGTTTCCCGTAGCGTAACAACTGAAATGACTGGCCATTCTGATGGATAGAGGTGGGCTTGACCCCCGTTGACGTTTCGGAATGAGACTTGTTTGTTTCGGTACACCCGCTATTAATTAGACTGGTTACCAGAAACACTATAACAAACAATAGGCGCATTAGGAACGGTGAGTAATAACAAGTTTATATGTTGACGAATAAATTAACTTTTGGTCACTTTAAGTTGGAGAAAAATTAAATCAATTAACTATATATAGCATGAAAATCAATAAGTTACTAGTTGTTGAGTAGGTAAAAATTTAGTCTATACTATAATGAAATAGCTTTATAAAGCTAACGGACAGGCATACACGTATGAGGCTATCCAGCAATATCCAATTGGCGCTGAACAGAAGAGCCCCACTCACGGTTGACCATTAACAATCAATTATTAACTAGTTTATGTGGCAGGAACAAGATAACCAACTCACCCGCGATTTTCAGTTCGCTGATTTTAGTGAAGCCTTTGCGTTTATGACTCGCGTGGCCCTTATTGCTGAAAAAATGAACCACCATCCCTGGTGGTCGAATGTCTATAATCAGGTCACAATCAAGCTCTCGACCCACGACGCTGGCGATACCATAACCGATAAAGATCGTAAACTGGCAGCGGCAATTGATAAAATTGTTTAATGTTCCAGGTTGGTTGCCGAACTTTGAGCCATGCCGGAGAATCGGTTTAACGAAGGAACCTGAAACACTAATCGAACTTGAAACTATTTCTTGTGCCGACGCCCATCGGCAATCTTGACGACATCACGCTTCGAGCCATTAAAACGCTACAAAGTGTTGATGCAATTCTGGCTGAAGATACGCGTACATCAGGCGTGTTGCTGCGTCACCTGAGCATCAGTAAGCCGCTGCATAGCTACCATATTTTTAATGAGCATCAGACTGTACAGCGGTTGGTGGGTCAGCTAAAAGAAGGAAAAACGCTCGCCCTGGTTTCGGATGCAGGTACTCCGGGAATTTCAGATCCTGGCTTTCTGCTCGTGCGCGAATGCATTAAAAACGATATTCCAGTTGAGTGTCTGCCCGGCCCGACAGCTTTTGTGCCAGCGCTGGTTAATTCCGGCTTGCCCAACGACCGATTTACATTCGAAGGGTTTTTACCACACAAAAAAGGCCGGCAAACGCGCCTGGCCGAACTGGCAGGGGAGGAGCGTACTATGGTCTTTTACGAATCACCCCATCGACTTCTAAAAACCCTCCAGCAATTTGCTGACCTGTTCGGCCACGATCGACAGGCCAGCGTTTCCCGCGAACTCACCAAACTATTCGAAGAAAATAAGCGCGGGCCATTGTCCGAACTTATTGCGTATTTTGCCCAAAAAACGATCAAAGGTGAACTGGTTATTTGTGTCCAGGGAAAAGAGCCAAGCCGAGGCAAGGCCAAACGAGTTTATGACAATGACGTTGATGACGACGAAGATGAATAAGGAGCGTGGAGCATGGGGCTCAGAGCATGGAATAAAACGATGGACTTTTATCCTGGTCCTTACTCTTTATTCATCATTCATCATTCATCATTCATCATTCAGCCAAACGCTCTCTCCCGCTGCTCGTGTAAGCCTGATTACGTACGGCCCTGGTAATGACGATATTTCATCGGTCTTTGGGCATACCGAAATACGATTTACTGATCCAATGCTGGGCCTTGATAGGGATTATAGTTTTGGTGGCTTCGATTATCGGGCTGACTATTTCATCATAAAATTTTTGCGGGGTACGCTGCCGTATAACCTAACGGTCCATAATTTATATCAGGTTCTTTACTACTATCAGCAAACAAACCGAAGTATTCGGGAGCAGTCACTGAATTTATCGCCCATCCAGCGGCAGCGGCTATTTTCGGCATTAGAGGAGAATTATTTGCCTCAAAACCGGGAGTATCGGTACAAGTTTTATTATGATAACTGTTCCACGCGCCCTCGGGATATGATTGCCAATGCCTGCGGTGATAGTCTGACAATTCCGTCACGTTCACGCATGACCGGTAAATCGTACCGCGATTTGATGAACGAGTATCTGGAGGAAATGCCCTGGTATCAGTTGGGCATGAATCTCGCTATTGGAAAACCGTCTGATGAACAAACAGATGGCTGGCACGCAATGTATTTGCCCGAGCGGCTATTCGACCAGTTCGCTCATGCCACGCTGCGACAAGCGAACGGGCAGATTGTTCCTTTAGTAAGTAGTGTACAAACCATCTTTGCTCCTCAGGAGACGTTTCGCCAGCAGGTTTCCCTGCTTCTCGATCCCGATGTTGTCTTTGCTATATTGGGGGTTCTGGTCGCGCTGTTTACCATACGTCGTTATAAGGTTGCGGGTAAGGTGGATAGCTGGTTTGATCGACTCCTGTTTAGTATTGTAGGTTTTCTCGGCTGGTTTTTACTGGTGCTTTGGCTAATTAGAGATGATGGGGTGACATCCTGGAATGCCACGCTATTATACCTTATGCCGCTACACTTGCCACTCATCTTCTGGGCCACCAGCTCAAAGGCTACAGCACGACGCCGGACACTGTATTTTGGAACAACAGCGCTCCTGATTTTACTGGGGATACTGTTCTCGAAAATACCGGGTGGTTTCGATGTGTTGTTCCCAATGACGTTGCTTATCCGCTGCATCGTGAATTTGCAGCCGGTTCGTCAGGCTTATCGAACGCCTGCACGTATTGATTGAGTCAGCCCCGGTTATAATTCCCGCCGACGTTGCTTTGTGTGAATGATAGAACAAACACTTGCGCTACATTCCATGAAAAAACTGTTGCTTCCTGGGTTATTACTACTATGGTTTACAAACGCGCTGGCTCAACCAGTTGAGCGGCTAGTTAAAGTAATCATCACCCCCGACCATGCCGACTGGCTCTATAAAATCGGTGAGCCTGTCAAATTCAACGTGTCGGTTTATAAGAGTAGTGTGCTGCTGAAAGGGGCAAAACTCCGCTATGAAATCGGGCCCGAGAAGATGGAGCCGACCAAAAAAGAAACCGTCACGCTGAAAGACGGAACATTGGCACTAGAGGGAGGTACGATGAAAACGGGGGGCTTTCTTCGCTGTATTGCTACCGTAGAACTGGATGGTAAAGAGTATCGGGGGCTCACAACGGCTGGTTTCGAACCACAAACGATCAAGCCAACCGTAGCGAATCCCGCTGATTTTAAGGCGTTCTGGGATCAGGCGAAGGCTGATCTGGCCAAAATTCCGATGGATGCCCGCATGACGCTTCTGCCGGACCGCTGTACCGAACTCACGAACGTTTATCAACTCAATCTTCAAAATATTAACAACTCCCGATTCTATGGGATTTTGTGCGTACCCAAGAAAGAGGGCAAATACCCTGCTATTCTTCGCGTGCCTGGTGCGGGTGTCCGGCCGTATAATGGGATGATTGCTGAAGCAGAGAAAGGGTTTATTACCCTCGAAGTTGGTATTCATGGGGTTCCGGTTACGATGGACCCCATTGTGTATGACAACCTCAGCCGAGGACCACTCAATGGGTATCAGGCGGCTAATCTTGATGACCGCGATCGCTATTATTACAAACGCGTTTATCTGGGCTGTGTGCGTGCCGTAGATTTTCTGGTGAGTATGCCACAGTATGATGGACAAAATCTAGCTGTTACGGGTGGGAGTCAGGGTGGTGCTCTGTCGATCGTTACGGCTGGTTTGGATTCACGCATCAAATGGCTGGGGGCCTATTATCCGGCCCTTGCCGATGTGACCGGTTACCTCAATGGTCGTGCCGGGGGATGGCCGCACCTATTCGCGGGCGATAATCTGGCGTTCAACAACAAACCTGACCGAATCAAGACAACGGGCTATTACGACGTAGTTAACTTCGCCCGAACGGTCAATGTGCCGGGTTATTATTCGTGGGGCTTCAACGATGAGACCTGCCCGCCAACGTCCATGTATGCAGCCTATAACGTTATCCCCGGACCTAAAATGCTGGACGTCGTGCTGGACACAGGCCACTGGACCTATCCCGAACAAACCGAAAAAATGACCAACTGGCTATTGGGTCAGTTGAAAGGAGTGAAGTAAGAATTTATTTAACTGTAGTGAGCGCAAGGTAAAAACGCAGAGAGGGGCAAGGCTATAAATTCTTTGCGTTCTTTGCGACATACTTTGCGCTCCTTGTGTTTTAATTTTATGCAACTATTTGTCAACTCCGCGTTTGATACCACGCTTAAAGCTGAACTCCAACAGCAACTTCCTGCCGACATCTCTGTCATATTTCGAGATGACGTACCTACGGTAGAACAACAATCTGTATTCAGATCGGCCCACTTCATTCTGGGCAATCCACCCGCTTCCTGGTTTGCAGAATCGCTGCCCAATCTAAAATTCTGGCAGTTGGATTCGGCAGGTTTTGATGGGTATAAATCGGTTCAGCTTAACGCCACAATCGCCAATATGGGCGATTACTTTGCTTTGCCTTGTGCCGAAACGATGGTGGCGGGCATTCTGGCGCTTTATCGGGCTATACCAGAATTGGCCGTACTGCAAAGCCGTTCCGAGTGGGTGGGTGCGCCTATTCGCGCCCGCACGAATTTGTTGTGGAAGAAGCGAGTCGTCATTCTGGGTACAGGAACTATTGGGCAGTCAGTGCGCCAGATGTTATCGGGATTCAGTTGCGAACTATATATGCTGGCCCGCACCGATCCACACGCCGATTTGCATTCGGCCGAAGAACTCAAAGCGATTTTGCCCAGAATCGATATTGTAGTGAATTGCCTGCCCGGAACAGCGACCGGTTTTTACTCTGCCGAACTGATTGAGGCCATGCAACCCGGTAGTCTATACGCAAACGTTGGCCGCGGCAGCACCACCGACGAGCCAGCGCTGATCAAGGCGTTGCAGTCGGGCCAGCTGGGCGGTGCTGTGCTGGACGTAACCGCTACCGAGCCGCTGCCAACAGACAACCCGCTCTGGACATTGTCCAATGTGTTACTTACCCAGCACACTGGGGGAGGACAGCCTGACGAAGATGCTGGAAAGGTCGCTCAGTTTTTGCGAAATCTGGTCCTTTTTCAGGCAGGACAACCTGTGGAGAACGAGGTTGAACTAGGACGAGGGTATTGACGAATAAATTAAACTTATTTTCTGGGAGTAGCCTTTTAATGGCAAATAAGCCCGTTTTTCAACTTTTTTTTGTATATTTAAGGAGTCGAACGCGACACCAATCGCTCGATTTATCTGCGTACTAATCCACTGGAACAGTTCCTGAAGCAAGTCAATGACAAACGAAGAAAATGAACAGCCGATAGAGGACGACAACCAGCAACCTGAAGGATTTTCATCGACCGATGAAACTGAGCTGACCGACGCCCTTGGATCGGATCAATTACCCACTGAACCTATTAATGAAGTCCTGCATGATCAGACTGTCGTGTCAGGGTTGTACGAAAACTACTTTCTCGATTACGCATCCTACGTTATTCTTGAACGGGCTGTGCCTGCCGTCGAAGATGGCCTGAAACCGGTTCAACGCCGGATTCTGCATGCCCTGAAAGAGATGGACGATGGTCGCTTTAACAAAGTGGCCAATGTGATTGGCCAAACGATGCAGTTTCACCCGCATGGCGATGCCTCTATTGGGGAAGCACTCGTTAACATTGGCCAGAAAGAACTCCTCTTCGATACCCAGGGTAGCTGGGGCGATGTGCGTACCGGCGATGGAGCCGCTGCCCCGCGCTATATTGAAGTACGTCTCTCGAAGTTTGCACAGGATGCCATTTACAACGACAAAACCACCGAGTGGCAATTGTCGTACGACGGCCGCAAACGAGAGCCGGTTACACTGCCCGTAAAATTCCCACTCCTGCTGGCGCAGGGCGTAGAGGGGATCGCTGTTGGTCTTTCGACCAAAATTCTGCCTCATAATTTCAATGAACTTATAGAGGCTTCCATTCAGATTCTGAAAGATAAACCCGTATCGCTTTTCCCCGATTTTCAGACCGGTGGCCACATTGATGTGAGCAATTACAACGATGGGCACCGGGGTGGTAAGGTACGGGTGCGGGCTAAAATTGAAGAAGTCGATAAGAAAATCCTCGCTATACGTGATGTGCCTTTTGGCGTTACCACGTCGCAATTGATCGATTCGATTGTCAAGGCGGCTGAGGTTGGTAAAATCCGGATCAAAGCGCCTAGTCGGAACGTGGCTGCTGTGGTTGACAACACGGCGAGAGATGTTGAGATTCTGGTTCACTTACAGCCGGGCGTGTCGCCTGATGTGACGATTGATGCCCTCTACGCCTTTACGGATTGTGAAGTAAGCATTTCGCCCAATGCCTGCGTAATCATTGGTGACAAACCACATTTCGTTAGTGTAACAGACATCCTGCGGGTCAATACGCACCAAACCGTGCAGTTGCTGCAACGCGAACTGGAGATTCGACGTAGTGAACTGATGGAACGGTTGCTGTATAGTTCGCTCGAAAAGATTTTCATCGAGAACCGCATCTACCGGAAAATAGAAGAGTGCGAAACCTTTGAAGCCGTACTCGAAACGATTGATAAGGCACTCAAACCCTTTAAAAAACAGTTTTATCGGGCCATTACAGAAGATGATCTTATTCGCCTGACGGAGATTAAAATCAAGCGGATTTCCAAATATGATGGCTTCAAAGCGGAGGAGTTAATGCGCCGATTAGAGCAGGAATTGGCCGAAACAGAGGATAATCTGGCCAACATTACCCGCTACGCCATCAACTATTATAAAGACCTGCAAAAGAAGTACGGCAAAGGGCGTGAGCGCAAAACCGAAATTCGGGGATTCAACACCATTGCTGCCAGTGTGGTAGCCGCTGCCAATCAGAAACTGTATGTCGACCGCGAAGGCGGTTTTATTGGGTACGGACTGAAAAAGGAAGAATACGTCAGCGATTGTTCAGACATCGACGATATCATTGTATTCCGGCGCGATGGCAAATGCCTGGTCACGAAAATTCAGGATAAAGTATTTGTCGGCAAGGATATTCTCTACGTTTCCGTATTCAAGAAAAACGATGAGCGTAAGATTTATAACCTGATTTACCTGGATGGAAAGTCAGGTATTTCAATGGCTAAGCGATTTCCGGTTACGGGCGTTACCCGCGACCGTGAGTATGACCTGACAATGGGTAATCCCAAGTCGAAACTAACTTATTTTAGTGCCAACGATAATGGAGAAGCGGAAGTCATTACTATTAACCTGACGGCTCAGAGTTCGGCGAAGATTAAGCAGTTTGATTATGATTTTGCCAGTGTTGGGATTAAAAACCGCTCGGCGCAGGGGAATATCCTGACAAAGTACCCGGTTCGGAAAATTACCCAGAAAACGGGCGGTGTGTCGACGCTCGGTGGCGTAGATATCTGGTACGACGAACACTTGGGGCGGCTTAACCGCGACGAGCGCGGTAAGTTGCTGGGGAATTTTGACGCCAAAGACAGCATTCTGGTCGTTTATAAAGATGGCCAATACGAATTGACGAGTTTTGATCTGACCAACCGTTACGAGCCTAATGATGTGGCCGTACTCATGAAATTTGACCCCGAGACAGTGTTGTCGGCGGTTTATTATGAAGCAAACCAGAAAGCCTGGTTTGTAAAACGATTCAAAGTCGAAACGACGACTTTAGACAAAAAATTCAGCTTTATTGGTGATACGAAAGGATCTAAATCACTAGCCGTTACAGCAGATCGGCATCCGCGTATCGAGATTATTCATCAGGTAAAAGACCGGGGACCACTGGAAAAAATGATTCTGGAGCCGGATGGATTTATTGATGTTCGAGGTTGGAAAGCATTGGGTAATAAATTGCCGTTCGCCAAAGTTAAAGAGGTTAAGTTATTAGCACCGAAAGTGGTGAAAGAGGCCGTAAAAGTGGCCCCTGTTGCCGATTCGGTTAGTATAGGAACGACGGAAAGTGACGAAAAAGAACCAGTACAATTGGGTTTGTTTTCATAATTTATAGCTGAACCAGGTTGCTGAAGAAGTTTGTAGTTTGATAGTTGGAGTCGGTTAGGCGACAAACCTCAAACTACAAACTACAAACCTCAGACTCTATGGCGAATACGAATTTTTTAGGATTGCGAACGGTAATTTATGCTGCTCCGAACCTTCTCGAAACCAAAGAATGGTACACAAAAGCGTTAGGGCTTGAGCCGTATTTCGATCAGACTTTCTATGTTGGCTTTAACGTTGGCGGATACGAACTGGGGCTTGATCCTGCTGCACAGATTGCTGAAGGTAGCACAGTAACCTACTGGGGCGTTTCCGACATTGAAGCCAGTGTGCAGCGTTTACTTGATCTGGGCGCTACCGCTCACACCGATAGTCAGGATGTGGGTGATGGGATTAAGGTCGCGACTGTTCGTGACCCGTTTGGCAATGTGGTTGGATTAATCGAAAATCCGCATTTTAGTCTTTAAAATGAACACGACTTTGGCTACCGATTACAACGACGAAGCACACCGCGAAGCGGTTGGCGTTCGCGTAGCCAAGCGTGTGATTAAATTGATTATTGCACTCCTGTTTGCAGGGGCAATGGTTATACTGATCAGTAACTGGTGGGTAGTTTATAATACAAAAGATCAGATTTATTTTGACATCAATGAGTTGCCCGCAAATGATTTTGGCTTAGTATTAGGGACGAGTAAATTTGTCCGAACGGGTAAAGAAAATCTCTTCTTTCGCTATCGAATGGAGGCTACAGCCCGACTCTGGAAAGAGGGTAAAGTGAAATACCTGATTTTAAGCGGTAACAACGATTCAGAATACTATAACGAGCCCGTAGATATGCAGCGGGCGCTGATTAGGCTAGGCATTCCAGTGTCGGTCATGCAGCTCGATTATGCGGGCTATCGAACCTTCGATTCGGTAGTACGTTGCAAGGACGAGTTCAATCAGGAAAAGATTACGATTATCTCTCAGAATTTTCACAACGCCCGCGCGCTTTATATCGGGAATCACGAAGGGATGGAAGCCATTGCATTCGCAGCTCAGGATGTACCTGATGGTTATTCGCTACGAACCCTTGTCCGTGAGTATCTTGCTCGTCCATATGCACTGCTCGATGTGCACGTATTCCGTCCGCAGCCCGAAAAAGGTAATTGGCAACGGAAACGCAAATAGATATGGAAATCTAATCAGGATCTACTGGTTGCCGTTTCTTGCTTTGACCTTCTTTTCGAATGCCGATAAAGAAACCTACACTGTTATCGTACAAGTCGCCAATATCGGTAGCTACAGAAGCATTGGCTGTTACTCCGTTGAGGATTGCAAGTGGGGCCGCTACCGACAGAACTGAAGAAAACTGCCGTACAGGTTTATCAAATGGTACTTCATAGGTACCGAGATTCGTACTGTACGACGCTTTTAATTGAAATCGAAAAAAATCCAAAACCTGCCCCGACAAGCCAAGGTGCATTACTGATACCCGATTATTATTTGTGAAGGCATACCGGGGTAAATTGCTGCGGCTATCCGTTGATGGGCTAATAAACGGAGTCCCCATCGTGAGGCCGTAGCGCGACCAGCCATCCTGATACTGCGAATGATTAAAATAATTATCGCGGCCCCGCTGAAGTGGATCGTTTTCTAAAAATGAACTCCCTCCCTGGCTTTCTGTATACAGATATTCCAGTAGAATGTCCTGAATCTGCAACCCATTGGGATTTCTGGGTCGGCGGTTACGTATCCGTAACCCATTTAAGCCATCCTGAAGATTGATGAGATAAAACAGGGAGCCATCTTCGTAGATATTTTGTCGATACGCAAAAATAGAAAACGAGCGTGCTGTGTACTCAAATGCCAGATCGATTGTACCAAGGTGATTACCAATCCTATTTTTACTGTCGAATGCACTGACGCGATTGGTATCGATATCAGTCCGGTTACCCAGTGTGACGGGGAACACAACATTGATATAATCGCTAAACTGATTGGGTAACTGATTATTTTTAATAACTGATCCTGGCAGGTGTTCGGTACTTCCCCCCCACATAACCTCATGGTTAATGCCAGCAAAAAGCTTAAGGCGCCAATGTGGTTTCCCAAATCGACCGTAGAGGGCTTTCTGGTGAAGTAACGTATTGTTCACAAATCGCTCTTCTTCAAACCAGCCATGCGCGTAAAACCCCTTAAAGCCGAACAGGCTGTTTCTAGGTAAATAGTCATTCACCGCTAGTTGAATTTTCGCCATTGGCAATGTATTGCCTGACCAGGCATACGATCCCGATGTGAGCGTTGTGTCGACTAGCCCAATAATTTCCCGACGTCGCCCGGCCCAGACTTCCAGGCTTTTTCCAAACTTTACTTTTACATAAGCTTCCGGAATAAGTAATTTATAGTCATAGCCAGCATTAAACACTGCTTCAGCCCCCCAGCCCCAGTCAATTCGTCGATTAGCTGCCCGAAGACTGTCAAGTTTAGTTTTTGGCGCGTCATGATAGTCTACCCGGAGCGCTTGCCGAACAGTCATAAATGCCTGATCGCGCGGAACAATACCGTACTGATTTGCCCGTAGCCAGAATGGAGTTTGCCCCGACGTGGCAAAGTAGGCACCTACTTCGGTACGATAACGCAACGGTTTTGAGGTCTGAGCAAAACAGAAAGACGCCCAGAACAGACAAGGGAGAAGCAGACGTGGAGCACCAAATTGAATCATAAATCTATTTCATCTTCCCTTGAGTCTTTACTTTTTTTGTTTCGTCACTTTGTATCAACAAAAAATGCTGATTAGTTGCGTACACAAAACATGCCACTCTATTTTTGGTTGCTAGTTATACGATTACTGAGGCTATAGGGCCGACGTTAATCATGTGTTTAGCTTGTTTGTTTTCGAAGGACATCAATATTGGCTACCTTTGTTGGAGCGTTCAGAAACTACCCCTTGCTTGTTAACAACATGGTGGAACTGGGTTACAACTAACGTAAAGTCGTAGAAACCAGACAACTAAACTGAACATAGCTAACTAACAGATTTTATAACCAACGAATTGATTTCAGGGTAGAGACCCTATTTGCCAGGATAGGTAGCTTATATAGTTACTGTCTATAGCATTTACTAACTCAACCATTCATTGAACTATGGTACCAAACGACGAACTGATCCGCATCATTGACCTACTAAACACAACGTACGAAGGTGAGGAAGCCTGGCATGGCCCATCGGTAGTTGATGTATTACGGGGCGTTACGCCCGATATGGCAGGGAAACGGATTGCTCCTAATACGCACAGCATTGCCGAACTCGTCTTTCACATGACTAGCTGGCGAATATTCTGTGTCAAAAAGATGCAGGGCGACGAGACGTTTGATATTACTACGCCTGACAAAAATTTTGGTGCACTGCCCGATAAAATTGATGATTTTGAGTGGGAGGCCCTCGAAATGGAATTGAGCCTGAGTCAGGAAGAACTTATTAATGAACTCGACAAGCGAGATGATGATGAGTTTCTGGAAGATATTGTTCCTGGTCGTGACTATACCTACTACGACATGTTGCATGGTATCATCAACCATGATATGTACCACACAGGCCAGATCATGATTCTACGTAAAGCACTGAGCTTTAAAGGAACAGGCTCGCGTTTTGCAGATGATGATATTGATGAATTTGGCTCCCCTTTTGGTAGTGGCCAGGAACACGACGATTATTATTGATCGTTAGTAGAGTAAGTGCAGTGAGTGTATTAAGTGCAGTAGGTATATCCTAAGCTTAGTATACCTACTGCACTTAATACACTCACTGCACTACATTCTCATGAACTACTGGCTTGTTAAGTCCGAACCTGACGTATACGGGTGGCATCATTTTATTGAACAAGGTCGTGCTGTTTGGGATGGTGTTCGCAACTACCAGGCGCGCAACAACCTAAAAGCCATGCAACTGGACGATCATGTATTGTTTTATCATAGTGTAACAAATATTGGCGTTGTTGGCTTGGCTAAAGTGGCGCGGGAAGCGTATCCAGATCCAACTGTACCAGACGATTTGCGCTGGGTAGTCGTGGAGTTAGAGCCGGTAATGCCTTTAGAAAAAATTGTTTCGCTTGCTCAGATAAAAGCCGAACCACTCCTGGCAAATCTTAGCCTCATCCGACAATCTCGTTTGTCGGTCATGCCCGTTCGGCCAGATGAATTTGAATTGATCTTAAAAATGGGCCAGTCTACGAGTGCAATGTAAATCGTGGAGTGCGTGAAATAAGTTTGGTCTGTAGTGCAATCTATTTGCTTGAAGTCGTCAGACTACTACACTTAATCCACTTACTCGACGATTTACTGAAAATGATATATGTCAAACATCCAATTAATTACGCCCAAACCCTGGACTGAATACGAACTGATCGACTCGGGTAATTTTCAGAAACTCGAACGATTCGGTGAGTTCATTTTATCCCGCCCCGAACCACAAGCCATCTGGGATAAATCATTGTCTGATCAGGATTGGGAACGTCGTGCTCATGCCATTTTTCGCCGTGATCGTCAGTCTCCGGAACGGGGAGATTGGCAAACTACGCCCGATATGCGGGACCCCTGGTATGTTACATTTCGGCAAGCTGGGCTGAATCTAAAGTTTAAACTGGCGCTAACTACCTTTAAGCACGTAGGGCTGTTTCCTGAGCAGGCAGACAACTGGGCGTATATCCATGAGAAAGTAAACGGCCTAAAAGCCCATGTCGCTCGGCCTAAAGTATTGAATTTGTTTGCCTATACGGGCGGAGCTTCGCTGGCGGCCCGTCAGGCCGGGGCTGACGTAACCCATGTCGATGCGGTAAAACCTGTTATTAGCTGGGCGCGCGAAAACATGGATCACAGCGAGTTAGATAATATCCGTTGGGTGGTTGAAGACGCGGTGAAGTTCGTTCGTAGAGAAGTTCGGCGTGGTAATCAGTACAATGGTATTATTCTTGACCCGCCTGCTTATGGTCGTGGACCCGATGGAGAAAAATGGGTGCTCGAAGAACAGCTCAACGATTTGCTAAAATCCTGCGCCGATCTGCTCGACCGATCCGATTTTTTCTTTATCATCAATCTCTATTCACTTGGGTTCTCATCCCTTATCCTGGACAACCTGATGCAACCGCTATTCGGTCGTGTACCCAACCCGGAATGGGGTGAATTAGCCGTTGCTGACCAGGCTAATAAACGATTACCTTTGGGTGTATTTTATCGGTTCGCATCCGTATGAAGAGTATAAAGAGCGAAAGAGTGAATGAGCGAATGAGTGAAAGACCGGGCCGCCGAAGTGCTGAAGTGCGTGCCTATAGGTGGTTTTCGTTCATTCGCTCATTCACTCTTTCGCTCTTTATAATCACCCTTCTCGTCGCCTGTAGTGATGATAATCGGCAGACGGCGCACATCCCAGACTTCCCTAAGTTGGGAGATAGTAGCCGGGCGGAAGGTGCCTTGCGTGCACTGACGCAATCGATCAATCAGTCGTCGTCCTCGTCGGCCTATGCCAAACGGGCAGTTATTCTGCTCACCATGGGGCGCGTGAGTGATGCCTTGGCCGATATAGACGAAGCTATTAATCGGAATGACAATATTGGTTCATTTTACTTAACCCGTGCTCAGATCCTTCGAGCATTGCAGCAGCCTGAAAAAGCGCTTCAAAACGCTCAAAGGGCTGAAATTTTGGGTGTCGATACCCCCGAGTTATATACCTTGCAAGGGGATTTACTTCAACAGCAAAATCAGTTCGATAAGGCAAAGCTTTATGTAGCAAAAGCACTGCAAATGGCCCCTTACGATGGAGAAGCTTATTTTTTCAACGGACTCATGGCTGCTCGCCAGGGCGATACAGCACAAGCACTTGTACTGTATGAGCAGTCTTTGCGGCTAAAACCCCGTTATATGGAAACATATAATCAATTAGCCTCCATATACCGAACACTGGGTGATCTGAATTCTGCCCTTGTCTATAATGAACAGGCCCTTCACTATTTTCCTGATAATGCTAAACTGTATTATGGGCGGGGAATGATTTACCACACTGAGGGGAAACTCGATAGCGCCATGATTTATTATCAGCAGACGGTAAAGATGCAGCCCAATTACTATCAGGTGTATTTTCAGATGGGCCTGATTAATCAGAAATATCGGAATTATTATTCTGCTTTGGCTAATTACCAGCATGTTCTGCAACTTCGACCTCAGTTTCCGCGTATTGATACATACATCGGTTATTGTCATGAACAAATGGGGCAATACGAGTTGGCTATTACAGCCTATACAAAAGCAGCCCAGCTGAACGCAACAGATCAACAGGCTGTTGCTGGATTGTGGCGATCTCAGCGACGACAATATGCGCAAAGTTCGTATAACTCCTTATTTTTGCCTGATACGGTAGCTAAACCGTTGACACCAACGCGAAGCCGGGCGGTACTCGATACAACCCGTGTTCATATTTCGACCATTCAGCCGAAGTCAAGGGTGACAACCAACGCCAGCGATTCGCTCAAACGAACCGTGAAACCGATAGGACAGAATTAGTGTAGTAGGTGTAGTGTGTGTAGTAAGTGGAATAGGTTAACCACCAATTACCTATTTCACCCACTACACTACTTTACTCAATACAAAATAAGTGGCTTACAGTTGTAGGTAAGCTGCGGGTGCCCACAAATAAATTAGTGTAAAGTATGATTGCGCAGGACGAACAAATCCGCGTGACGCTACCCGACGGTAGCGTTCGGCAGTATCCCAAAGGAAGCACTGGGTTGGATATTGCCACTCAAATTAGCGAAGGGCTAGCCCGTAATGTATTGGCGGCCAAAGTAAACGGTGTAGTGCAGGATGCTACACGCCCTATTGATCAGGATGCAAACGTTCAACTGCTGACGTGGAATGATGCTGAGGGGAAAGCAACCTTCTGGCACTCATCGGCGCACTTATTGGCCGAAGCGCTTGAAGCACTATATCCGGGCACAAAGTTCGGAATTGGGCCAGCGATCGAAACCGGATTTTACTATGATGTTGACTTTGGTGGAAAGCCATTTTCGCAGGAAGACTTCAAGAAGGTAGAAGACAAAATGCTGGAATTGGCCCGCCAGAAACAGCAGTACATTCGCAAGCCCATGAGCAAGGCCGATGCCATTGCTTACTTTGAAGAAAAAGGAGACCCTTACAAGCTCGACCTGCTCGAAGGATTGGAGGACGGATCGATTACGTTCTATACACAGGGCGATTTTACCGATTTGTGTCGGGGGCCACACATCCCCAATACGGGCTTTATTAAAGCAGCTAAACTGATGAACGTGGCTGGAGCTTATTGGCGCGGCAACGAGAAAAATAAGCAATTGACCCGGATTTACGCGGTTACGTATCCGAAACAGAAAGAACTCGACGATTACCTGTACTTGCTGGAGGAAGCTAAAAAACGTGACCATCGCAAGTTGGGTAAAGAGCTGGAACTGTTTGCGTTTTCGGAAAAAGTAGGAGCGGGGCTTCCGTTATGGTTGCCTAAAGGCACTATGTTGCGTGAACGGCTGGAAAATTTTCTGCGGAAAGCGCAATCGCGGGCAGGCTATTTACAAGTTGTAACGCCCCATATTGGTAGCAAGCAATTGTACGTAACCTCGGGTCACTGGGAGAAATACGGAGAAGATTCGTTCCAGCCGATCAAAACTCCTGATCCGAATGAGGAGTTCTTGCTGAAACCCATGAACTGTCCGCACCATTGCGAGATTTATAAAACCAAACCTCGTTCTTACCGTGACCTTCCATTGCGGCTGGCTGAATTTGGTACTGTATATCGTTATGAGCAGTCGGGCGAGTTGCACGGGTTGACACGTGTGCGAGGCTTCACGCAAGATGATGCGCACATTTTCTGTCGCCCCGACCAGGTGAAAGAAGAGTTCATGAAAGTGATCGATCTGGTATTGTATGTCTTCAAATCGCTGGGTTTCTCGGATTATAGCGCCCAGATTTCCCTTCGTGATCCCGAAAACAACACAAAATACATTGGCTCGGACGATCTGTGGGAGAAAGCTGAATCAGCTATTATTGAAGCCGCGGCTGAGAAAGGACTTCCGACCGTAACCGAATTGGGAGAAGCGGCCTTTTATGGCCCTAAACTCGATTTTATGGTGCGCGATGCGCTTGGGCGAAAGTGGCAGCTGGGTACGATTCAGGTCGATTATAACCTGCCGAATCGGTTCGAACTGGAATACATCGGTGCTGATAACCAGAAACACCGTCCGGTTATGATTCACCGGGCGCCTTTTGGGTCAATGGAGCGATTTATTGCAATTTTGATCGAGAATTCGGGTGGTAATTTCCCGCTCTGGCTCTCACCTGATCAAATTGCTATTCTGCCCATTTCTGAGAAGTACGAAGATTACGCTAACGACCTGTATTTTAGTTTACAAGAACAGGATATTCGTGGTTTCGTTGATCTTCGCGACGAAAAAATTGGCCGTAAAATTCGCGATGCCGAAGTCAACAAAGTACCCTATATGCTTATTGTTGGAGAGAAAGAAGCTGCCGATGGCAAAGTGTCTGTCCGACGAAAAGGCCAGGGTGATCTGGGGAGCATGAGTATAGATGAGTTTGTAAAGACGTTTCAGGCAGAAGTTAAACTGTAGTATTTGTTTCAGGTTTAAAGTTTCATGTCACTTTGCGCTGAACATAAAACTTTAAACCTGAAACAGCATTGTTACTTGCTTAGCATCTGTATTTTCAATAGTTTCCCGAACTTTTTAGGAATCATTACGTTATCCAAGCGACTTTTGACCAAACACTATAAAAGTCAGTTTCAAACAAATTAGTTACCCTAAACACAATCTATGGCATTACCCCAGCGCAGACCACCCCGTCGCGTGGTTGAAGAACCCTACAAAGTCAATGAACGCATACTTGCCCGCGAAGTTCGGGTGGTCGGTGAAAATGTAGAGCAGGGAATCTACGACATAAATAAAGCGCAGGCGATGGCCAAAGCGCAAAACCTCGACCTGGTTGAGGTATCGCCCAACGCCGTGCCGCCTGTTTGTCGTATTGTGGACTACTCCAAGTTCAAATACGAACAAAAGAAAAAGCAGAAAGAAATCAAGGCGAATGCGACAAAAGTCGTTATCAAAGAAATTCGATTCGGTCCTAATACCGACGACCATGACTTTGAGTTCAAGCTTAAACACGCCATTAACTTCCTGAAAGAAGGAGCTAAAGTAAAAGCCTACGTTCAATTCGTAGGCCGGGCTATTGTGTTTAAAGATCGCGGTTTTCAATTACTGGAGCGTTTTTCTAAAGGACTAGAAGATTACGGCAAGATTGAATCCGAACCCAAGCTCGAAGGCAAACGCATGAGTATGTTTCTATCTCCTAAAGTGGTAGCTGCTAAAAAATAATGCAGTTGCGTTGATCGCGATTTTCTGACCTGAAAAGGAGAATTAATATCATTTAATAGAAAGCCTTAAGTAGGTTGGTCCAATGGATTGACCTACTTAAGGCTTTTATTTATTGACCTGAACAGCCTGATTATTGCGTGTGTTGTGGTGGCGTTGGTGGATTATTCGGGATAGATTAATTACGATTGACATTTTTTCGTATCTTTGCGCCCTGTTTACTTTATTTTCCATACAAGCGGGTTACTGCAATGCCAAAAGTAAAAACCAATTCGGCGGCCAAGAAGCGTTTCAAGCTGACCGGCACCGGAAAAATCAAGCGGAAGCATGCCTTCCACAGTCATATTCTGACGAAAAAAACAACCAAGCAGAAGCGCAATTTAGTGCATGATACGACGGTTGCTGCCCCTGATGAGCGTCGCATTAAAGCGTTGCTGAACATCTAAGGGACAAAAAAGGGCGCGGTTGCGTCCTGGTTTCACGTTTCACCCGATGCCGGGCCTTACAAGAGAATGATGAATGATGAATGATGAATGATAGTCAGGTTAAGTTTTAACTTATTCTTCACTATTCATTCTACACTCTATATTATCTATCCGCCTGTCGTCAAAAAACAACTAACATACAATGCCACGTTCCGTCAATCACGTTGCCTCACGGGCGCGTCGGAAAAAAGTAATGAAGCTGGCCAAAGGTTATTTCGGTCGGCGTAAAAATGTTTGGACAGTTGCTAAAAACGCTGTCGAAAAAGGCTTGGGTTACGCCTACCGCGACCGCAAAGCCAAGAAGCGCAACTTTCGTTCGCTATGGATTCAGCGGATCAATGCTGGTGCCCGTATTCACGGGTTGTCGTACTCAGCCCTGATGGGTGCCCTGAATAAATCAGGCATCGAACTCAACCGTAAAGTATTGGCCGATCTGGCCATGAACCACCCGGAAGCATTTTCAGCCGTTGTGGAGCAAGTGAAGTAAACAGAGAATACAGTAATAAGAGCGAGGAGTGTGTAGTAGGAGTGGCCACGGCCAATTTGTCTCCTGGTATGCACTCCTCGCTTCTATTACTAACCTACTTATGTCTGCACAATCTTTGTCTTAAGACCTGCCCGTTCACCATCTTTCTGGCACCCAAGCAGATACACATCCATTTCCGACTCACCCACTCGAAACACTTGCCGAACGGTTAATTCATCTACGACCAATTTGTTCAATTGCTGAAATTTGGACGTACGTGCTTTCTCCTCATCGCCATACCAGTCCTGTTCTGTGATAACTGGTTCCCAAAAATCGGCCTCCGAAATTTCTTCGACATAAATAGATGGGGGTAGCATTTGCCAATCTTTAATTTGACTGACTGTAAGTGGTTCAGCTTGTTTTAAATAGCAGGTTATTGTTTCAATCGGTTCGTCGGACTCGCTGGGATAAAGTAAATCAGTAAGTAATGGTTTCGCCTGTTCGGTAAACAATTTATTTTCTGAAATAGGCTCGCTACTTTTAGACTCTTCGTTCGTCATAAGCGTGAAAATAGATTCGAGACAAATTAACCGATTCAGGTTGAAGTATCCATTAGAATCTATCTAATTTTAACGCGGGGTATAACTAAACCTATTCCGTTTAACAGTTTAAACAAACGAATCATGTTAGAAACATTGATGAATCTGGTTCAGCAACAGGCAGGTCAGGCCGTTATTAACAACCCAGCTATTCCGAATAGCCAAAACGACAGTGTTATGCAAACAGTGGCCAGCAGTATCCTGAGTGGACTGGGGCAACAAGCGCAGGGCGGTGGTCTGGGTAACTTGCTGGGTATGGTTGTTAATGGTGGTGGAAATGTGCACCAAAACCCAGTAACGCAGGATGTGCAGGGGCATGTTGAGCAGAATCTGATGGAGAAATTAGGTATTTCGCCCCAGGTCGCTATGTCAGTGGCGAGCACACTAGTGCCAATCGTGCTGAGTAAGTTGATGAACAAAGCATCGGACCCGAACGATTCGTCTGTTGATGGTAATAGTATTTTAGGTGCTGCTACTGGTCAGCATGGTGTTGACTGGATGGGCATGGCTGGTTCGGCAATGGCAGATGGTAAATTGGATATGAATGATTTGCTTCGAGTGGCTACGCAGGGTGGCGGTAGTGGTGGCGGTCTTGGCGGTATGCTGGGTGGTCTATTCGGAAAATAAGGTATAGATCGAGGTATAACTACCTCACGTAGAAAGCCTCGTAGTCATAATCTGATACTATTCGGATTATGACTACGAGGCTTTATTATTTCTTAATGCCGTTGCGTCAATACTAAGGAGTAGGCTTACGGTCGATAGTTTACTTTTGAGGATATCTTAAACATATTCTCATGCAAACCTCAGAAGATATAATTCGTGAGCAACAGCGGGCAGTCTGGAATCAATTTGCTCCTGGCTGGAAGAAATGGGATGATTTTACAATGCGGTTTCTGCAACCGATGGGTGATGCGATTATAAAGGCTATTAATCTGAAAGATACGGATGCCGTGCTGGATGTGGCCACCGGAACTGGTGAACCGGGCCTAACTATTGCCTCTATTGTGACAAAGGGGAGCGTGATTGGCACAGACTTATCCGAAAACATGCTGACCATTGCACAGGAAAAAGCGAAGCAGTTAGGGTTAACGAATTACCAGACCCAATTGGCTGATGTGAGCAAATTGCCTTTTGCTGATTCCAGTTTCGATGCGGTTAGTTGCCGAATGGGTTTTATGTTCTTCCCTGATATGGCGCAGTCCGCTCAGGAACTGGTTCGGGTACTTAAGCCCGGTGGTCGGCTGGCTACGTCAGTTTGGGCTGGACCGGAGCAAAACGCCTGGATAAGTCTATTAATGGGAATTATTAATCGAGCCCTACAGGTGCCACCCCCTCCGGCAGGAGCGCCGGGTATGTTCCGCTGTGCCAAACCTGGGCTCATTGCTGGGTTTCTGGAAGCGGCTGGATTGTCTGGAGTAACGGAATCTGTTTTGTCTGATCAGGTTATCTATAAGGATGCCGATGAGTATTGGGCCAACATGAATGAAGTCGCAGCGCCAGTTGTAAGTGCGTTAAAGCAGGTTGACCAGACGACAATAGCCCGGATTAAGGAAGAGGTATGGACTAGCCTTCGGGAACAATATGGCAATGGAGAACTAGCGTTGCCATTCAGCACACTCATCATTCAGGGTAGTAAATAAGGTGGCGGTCTGGTTGTCGATAAAAGGTCTGCCATGTTTTTCAGTTGCACCCAACATGAAGCGCCATTATGACCCCGTTAACTATATTATTCTGCCAATCTGACAGCAAATCAAACAATTTTCCTCGCTGGCATTTGTATTGATAGATAGGTTATGTCTGTCAGAATACACACAGCATATTAAAGAAACTAAACCAGTCATGGGAAAAATTATTGGTATTGACTTAGGCACCACGAACTCGTGCGTGGCCGTGATGGAAGGCAACGAGCCGGTTGTTATCCCCAACTCCGAAGGAGCACGCACAACCCCGTCGGTAGTTGCGTTTATGGACAACGGCAACGGCGAACGCAAAGTAGGCGCTCCCGCCAAACGCCAGGCCATCACCAACCCGAAACATACAATTTCCTCGATTAAGCGTTTCATGGGAAAACGCTACAGTGAGGTTACTAATGAAATTAAAAACGTTGCTTATGACGTTGAGAATGGCCCAAATGGGACACCACGCGTCAAAATCGGCGATCGCCAATATACACCACAGGAGCTTTCGGCGCTGATTCTTCAGAAAATGAAGCAGACTGCGGAAGATTACCTCGGCCAAACGGTAACAGAAGCTGTTATCACGGTACCTGCTTACTTTAACGATGCCGAACGTCAGGCTACGAAAGAAGCTGGTGCGATTGCTGGTCTCGATGTAAAACGGATCATCAACGAGCCAACAGCAGCTGCTCTGGCTTACGGTCTGGATAAGACCAATCACGACCAGAAAATCGCCGTATTTGACCTGGGTGGCGGTACGTTCGATATTTCGATCCTGGAGCTTGGTGATGGCGTATTTGAAGTAAAATCAACCGACGGCGATACGCACCTTGGTGGTGACGACTTCGACCAGGTGATCATCAACTGGCTTGCCGATGAATTCAAGAAAGATGAAGGCATCGATTTGCGTCAAGACCCAATGGCCTTGCAACGCTTGAAAGAAGCTGCTGAAAAAGCAAAAGTTGAACTGTCGAGTTCCACTTCGACTGAAATCAACTTGCCCTATATCATGCCGGTAAATGGTATACCTAAGCACTTGGTACGAACACTGAGTCGGGCTAAATTTGAGCAATTAGCTGATTCGCTGATTCAACGGAGTCTGGAACCTTGCCGTCGTGCCCTGAAAAACTCAGGTCTGTCGGCTAGTCAGATCGACGAAGTTATTCTAGTGGGTGGTTCGACCCGGATTCCTAAAGTACAGGAAGAAGTTGAAAAACTGTTCGGTCGTAAGCCTTCGAAAGCGGTTAACCCCGATGAAGCTGTGGCTATTGGTGCTGCTATTCAGGGTGGTGTGTTAACAGGTGAAGTGAAAGATGTACTGTTGCTCGACGTAATTCCGCTCTCACTGGGTATCGAAACGATGGGTGGCGTATTTACCAAAATGGTGGATGCTAACACGACGATTCCAAGTAAGAAGGTAGAAACTTACTCGACAGCATCGGACAACCAGCCGAGTGTTGAAATCAATATCTTACAGGGTGAGCGCCCAATGGCGGCTCAGAACCGTCAATTAGGCCGGTTTATCCTGTCCGATATTCCACCAGCACCTCGTGGTGTACCTCAAATTGAGGTGACCTTCGATGTAGATGCCAACGGTATTCTGCACGTAACGGCTAAAGATAAAGGCACGGGTAAAGAGCAAAAAATCCGGATTGAAGCATCGAGCGGTCTGACCGAAACGGAAATCAACCGGATGCGCGAAGAAGCCAAAGCCAATGAAGCTGCTGATAAGGCGGAACGTGAGAAAATCGAGAAAGTCAATCAGGCCGACTCGATGATTTTCCAGACCGAAAAACAGTTGAAAGAATACGGCGATAAACTGTCAGAAGGCAATAAGTCGGCCATCGAAGCAGCTCTGACGACGCTTCGTACGGCACACGGTTCTCGTGATGCAGCTGCCATCGACACCGCGCTCGAAGGGTTGAACGCGGCCTGGGCAACCGCTTCGCAGGAAATGTATAACGCCACCAACGGCGCGGGTGCTAACCCAACTGATGGTGCAGGTTTCGGCGGAAACGGTGATGGTGCAGGTCAAGGCCAACCCACAGGCGATAATGTCTCCGACGTGCCTTATGAAGAAGTGAAGTAATCAGAACCGCTCCGGCGGCCCGGCGGGATTTTTTGATTATCCTGATTGATTTGATTTTAAAAAGCGAAAGCCCCTGCCGGAGACGGTGGGGGCTTTTTTGTATTAAAACTGTTACATTGCATTACATATTCTTTTCCGCTATGGGTGAGTTCTCCAGATTTAAAGGTTTACTTGGTGAAAATATAGCCGAGAACTTTTTTAAAAGTATTGGTTGGCAGTATATATCGAATACTGAGTTCGATTGTGTTCAAAGAAAGAAACACAACTGTAATAAACATGGTATAGATTTCTTTGCTGCTTATCTTAGTCCGTTAGAAGCAGATGTGTTCGATACGGTAATGATATCTGTTAAATATGTCAGTTCCAAAACTGTTAAAAGTGATTTTAAGAAATATCTAAATGATTTGAATACAGCTACGAGCTGTTTTTTATTGTCAAAGCAATATAACGAGGTTCTTAAAAACTCTGCATTCAAAAGAGGGCGCCAAAACCTTCTGATATTTTGGGTTGATGATAAAAAAGAACTCGACTATTCATTAATTAAAGAACTTAAAAGTATAAGCCAAGAAATTCATTCTGACTTTGAATTGATTCATATCGTTGATAATTATAGAGTGAACTTTATTCATAGCTCTATGAAATTTGCCAAAAATATCTATTCATCAGAAAAGGTTGATTTTTTCTATCATCAAACAGGGATAAGTGAAAAGATAACAGGTGGAAGGCAATTGTCAGGAGCTTTGTTGCCTATAGACTACTTAACTTCAGATATACTTTTGTTTAAAATTGTCTCTAAAAAGGTATTGGTAATATGCGCTAATGAACGTTTTGAAAAAGATACTTTTAAACGGATTGTAGGCCTTAGCCAAAATCTCACTTCGGGATGGTGCCAAAAGATAATATTAGCTTTTCCTGATTATCAGTTTGTTAAGCATAAAGATATTAAACAGTCTGTATTGCTGAATTTCGCAGATAATGAGTTTGCTAGTATGATTGAAGTGAAAAATTTTAGTGAGAACTTCTTTTCATTAGAAGCTAAAGAACTTATAGCTGAAATTGGCGCTCCTACGCACAAGCCGCTTTTTGATATAGAGACAATGTTGCCATTTGGTGATCAGATAAGGCAGCTTTTAAATCATTCATATATCAATAAATCTGACCTCCAAAGCTTATTGAAAGCTCGTGGTGTATTTACCCGTAAGCAGATAGCCAAAGAAGATATTACTCCTTTTTTTGCAAAGACTTTATTGTCTCCTACAGAATTTGAGTTTTTAAGACGTAAACAGGCCGCGAAAGAAGACAGCGAAAACTTTGCTACTACATACTTGAACAGTGACATTACAGAGGATGTCAGTACGGTTCTTACTATAGCTCTTCCAGTTATTAAGCAAGAAATCACCAAGAAGTTTCCCAACTGTGAACTGCTTAATGATCTAAGAGTTGAGCGTAAAGAAAATGGAGATTTAGCGATAAATTTCGAGGCAAATAAATTCGACTTAAATAAGGATTGGACAGATGTAAGTAGTAAGCAGAGAGGGGAAGTCGTTTTTGGAAGGAGGGAAAATGAGGAAAGCGGAAAAACGCAGGTTGTTTCAGCTTATTCATCCAATGAAACAAGACAGATGGCAGCTATTATCATAAAGGAGGTAGTTAGCAATCTAAAGAAAATGGATATTTTACCGGCAGAAGATAAACCAGTAAAACTATTGAGTAATGATTTTTCGAGAGTGCAGCGTAATCATTTTCTAATGAGCTTTTTAGAGAGTATTCCGAGTAAAGTATCCTTGCAATTTCGGCAATTGACAAGCGTAGATTTTACACTTGATACTGATGCTGAAGGTCTACCAGAAGAATTTATTTCATTGAAGAATAGAGTAGATGAGTCAATATTTACTGGCAGGAACCTTGAAGAAATTAAATATTTGACAGATAAGCAATATAGAGATGCATTAATATTTTACGCATTTGTGGCTGAATATCATTTTAAATATGATTTAGACGGAGAAGTAGTAAAAGGTAAAACGGAAATTGAATTTGGATTCTTAGATACCCGCCATCAAGACCGAGATGCATTAGAAAAGGCTGAGTTTGAATCTAAAATCAGAAATATTAATCCTTTTGTTGATAGAAACGTCACACAAAGAGAATACCATACTTTATCATTACTTATTCGTGCCGATTTCGATGTAATTAAACTAGCTAATGCAGAAGTTTATATTAGTAAAAGTCCACAATTGAATTTATTCCCGACAAATGATCCCCGTCACATAGTGGCACCGAGTAACTAAATGTAGATGAACGTATTATTCAGCTCTTGCGCCCCTGTTCAGTATACTCCTTGACTGCGTGTGTCTTAGGGTTTGTTGGTCAGAGCCGGTGTATTGTAAACTGGAACTTGGTATAATAGCTGAGAAACTGAAAAAGAGTCTCCATAAATTAGGGCAGCACTCGAGACATCGTTACGCTGGTTGATTTTCATATGGTGGTTTCGCTGATCGTGAAGAAACAAGATATGTTATCAGATGGCGACTGGCTTACCCAATTTTACCTTCATACAAATCCCGGGTCGAATAGATAACATCCCAATCGTCGCCCCATACTAAGTTGCCATTGTCTATGGCGAATTTTTGAAATAAGGTAGGCTGACGGTACTGAGTATAGTAGTCTTGTAACTGGCCAAAGGCATTTTCAAAATCGACAATTCGTTGCTTACCATCCGAGAAGTGAATATCAATACGGTAATCACCGAGAAAATTTGCGTCTACTACCTTGAGTGAAGGTTTTATACTTTTTGCGTTATTTTTTCGAACGCGGGTTTTTGATTGAGCACCATCACGGTTTTCCATTTCTCAACGATGGCTAAATGATACTGGAAAATGAATTGTTCGGCTTCTTTGCGTTGTGAAGAAGGAAGCGGTTTCTTTCCCTTCACTTTACCAAAATTAATAGCAGTCAGTTCCCCATCTATATAATTTAACTCGGCTTTATTCTCATATTCAGCATATTGTATATGCACATGAATTGGCAAGTGGTCGTTTGTGTAGATCAAAAATATTAAGCCAAAGTATTCGTAAATTTTAGGCATACGGTGATTCATTTCATGCAAATATACCAATAAACAACATTCGTATATTTGAGCGCAATGAGCTAATCTTAGTATTGAATTCCCTCAATGGTGCCTGTTAATTTTTAAAACTACTAAAAGTAACCTTATACTTAACGGCCCAAAGATAGGATGGTCGATGAGTCAACTTAAAACTAAAAGGCCACTTGCTCTTGAGTAAGTGGCCTTCAATTATTTAGTGAACGTCTCGTTTACCTGACTCCGGCATAAGCGGCAAAGGTGCATAAAGAGGCTACATGGTCTTTGCTGCCGTCGGTCACCCACGAATCTAACTGAGCGGGGTCTTTCATCTGCTGCCCTCGGAAGCGGGGAACCTCAATATAACCGCACTTCACATCGGCCAGCGCCGACATGTCGCTCCACAGCTTTTCGATTTGCGCCACCGGATAAATATCTTCCTGACCGTGTCCCCACCGGTATTTTACATCTTTGATAGTAACATAAGTCGGAATCCGATGCGCTACGCTTCGTACCGCTTTAGCCAATTGCGCTTCATCGCCAGTTTGCAGATCGGCACGGGTGAGGCCAAATAACTGGAGCAGTGGATCGACCTGAATCCAGGTTGTATTCGTGTTGTAATAACTCAGGTTTAGCTCGTCTTCTTCACGTGGTTGTGCTAAGCCTTCCAGCAGACGAAGCTGGCCATTTACACGCGCCAGTCCACCCCCTCGGTCCTCAATACGACGGGGAACGACCTCAAACGTAAGCGCGTTGCCCGATTCGAGGTGATAACCCAGGACGACCGGATCGACATCGGCGCCGAGGGTATCGATGTTATGCAACATGATGGTTTCAACCTGTGGGTAGTCGGCCAGAAGCTTAGCCAGAGTGCCGTTGCGCAGCAGATTCGAGACTTCGTACCAGTGACCTAAGGGCGAAAATCGTTGAGCGGCAATATTATCGACATAATCACTGCCTTCTCCTTTCGATTTGGCCCAGGCAATCATCGACTGACGCACGGCATCCCGCACTTTTTGTTTGTTTTCGTCAAGTGTTTCCTGGGGCATATCTTCCCACAGAAACCGTAAATCCCGTTCCATCGGTACAAAACGTTGCCCAATGGAGCGACCCGGCGACAGAAAGGTTGGCCCCTGGTAACCGAAGTTGCCTGTTAATTCCAGCTTTTTTCGGATGGGCTCATGCGTCAGGTAACTAGTAGCAACAAGGTGCGGGATGGCTGCATCGTATCGCTCAGCTACTTTCCGGGTCTTCGCTAAATGAATCTCCAGAAAACTCCGGTGTTCCCCTTCAATTTCTACAAATGGATTGATGGCCTTGATAACACCGGCCCCTTTGGTCCAGCGACTACCGACACCAGCGGCCAGACTCATAATGGCAACCTTGCCTGCTCGAATAGCTGCTTCTCCGGTTTGAACGGCGGACGTCACTGACTCCAACGAAACAAGGTCTCCGGGCAGCACATCGTCGATGGTCGTTTCTGCCGACAGTCGGTTGCGGGATAACCCAATACGCCCTTTTTGCAGCTCTTCCCGAATTTCGCCATGCTGAATATAATCGAATCCGTTTTCTTTCTTAACGCGATCCGCTTTTTCGTTTTCGGCGCTTCGGTTGCCCTGAGACGTGGGGTCCGATACCTTGAACAGGTTACTGACAATGGTGCGTAGCAATGGATACGCCAGATTGTTCTGATCGCAGTAGGTGGTGAAGTAATCAATTTCGGCCCGGCGCACATAGGGAATCGAACTGGGGTCTTTTCGTACCAGCTCCGAGACCTGAATACCGTAATACTGCTCGGGCATAAGTGCCTGATTCCCTTCCTGAAGGTTGGCCCAGGTGCCTTTGTTGTTGATGCTCCAGTTGTATACCACTGGCTCCATGGCAAAAGGTAGGGAGTCGGAGAGTTCGCTTTTTGTTTTTCGGAGCATCTCCAGCACCTGTAGTTTGTACTCTTCGTAATGAGCCGGATTCACAAACATACCCATACCACCGCCAGACATTCCCCCGAGCATCAGGAAGCCGTAATAATCGTCGCCAATCTGTTTTTTTGCTTTGGCAATGATCTGTTCGGTGAAATAGGTTGAGGCCCAGGGAATGATTGTTTTGATGGGATATTCCCAGTTTCGGGCCGTATTTTGTCCCAGCTTTTTTATGTCACCTTCTTTTATCGCGTCCAGAATATTATCGAAAATCTGGTTCGTTTGCTGACGGGCATTCCATTCATTATTGCCCCGAAGCAAGTACTTTTCGGTCACCATCTCCAGGATTGGCCCAACATTGGATGCCATGCCGCCATGCATCAGCACAAGCGAGTTCATGATTTTTTCCTGAATGTCGGGATGAATCTCTTCACCCTGCAATACCCGGTGACGGGGCAACAAGGTGCCGCGACTAATGCCGGATTCAGGGTCACCTTCCTGCGCAAACGTACCCTGAATGGCTTTTATGCCCGGCCAGACTCCACCCGAATCCTGCCAGCCACCGCCCGAGCCGCCAATCCATTCGCCCAGAATAGCCCGTGATGCAACCAGTCGCCGTTCACTTTCCTGTAGGCCTCCCTCCAAATCCTTCGTTTGCCCTGTAGCCCGCATCAGCAGGCTGATGATGGAGCCAAGCAGGTTGGTCGACACTGCAAATCGCGAACCTTTAGGAATGTCGTTCACTTTTGTGACGAGTTCGATACCCATGCCCGGTGCCACAATACGAGCCAGAATTTCGGCGAGAGATTGGTTCGTACCTTCAAACGAAGGGGGAATCAATCCCGATGCAATGACCCCCGCTTTGATAAGGCTCAAGTAGTCATTACCAAAGTTGAACAGATCAGCGAGATCATGCACATCTTTGGTGGTATTCAAATCGACGCTGGTCAGGCGCAGAACGGGCTCTGAAATAACCCGCACATAACAGTGCAGGGGTGGACGGATGTCTTTATCACGACCAAAAACGCCCAGGTCGATGGAGATATTGATGACGCGTGCTCCTTCAGGATAATCCATGCCGAGGAAGAAAATATCCGACCAGCCACTATGGGTTAAGTCCATCCGCACGGACGTTTGCTCGTGCAGAATAGGGTAGAAGAGGGAGTTATCTGGACGTTGCAACAGACTCGGATGAATCCGAATCGGGTGCTCGGTCTGATGCCCGACGCGGAACATCCACTGATTGCCTTTGCTGGAACGAACACTCTTACGAACCTGATCGGCCAGCGTCTGAAAAGACAACTGATGATAGCTATCAGCCAACGCACTGAACAGCGTGGCATTGGGACCGTGTTTATCCAAATCCTGCAAAAACGTGGCAATGGCCTGCTCGAACCTGCGCGACAACAAATCGTCGAAACCAGCATAGGGAATTTTACCAATCGCCGGAATTTCTTTCGTTTCCATCAGGAAAAAGCGGAAACCGGCATATAAGAAAAGAATCGCTCTGACTTTATCGTACAAATTCGGCGTGGACTTTCGGAATCCATCCAGTTCACGCAGCGCTTTTAATAAGGTATTGGCAGATAAATTTCGGCTTATGTCAAAAAAGGATCGGTTACGAATAGTGGGATCAGCAGACGTAATTGTTTCTATAAAAACATTCATGTTGATGGATTATTAAGAGTGAAGAGTGAAGAATTAGGAGTGAAGAATAATCAGGTTTTATATTCTTCACTCTTAATTCTTCACTCTTCATTCAACTGAGCCTTTCGGGTATTGGCTTCGGCCAGAAGTTCGACCATCGACGTCAGCGTCTCGTCGTGGGCCACACCCGCAAGTCCGAGTGCCATTTGTGCCCGCAGAAGCCCTTGTCGTCCGCTCAGGTCATAGCGATTGCCCTTAACTTCCAGCGCCAGGTATTTTTCAGTATTGGCCAGTTCCTGTAGCGCGGGCGTCAACGGGGTATTCTTGCTGCCCTGGGCTAGTTGTTTCTCAAGAAGGCTAAACACCGTGGGCGTAAATACGTGCATGCCAAAGAAACAGAGGTAGTAGCCAACGCGCAGGCCGGGTGTTTGCAGTTCGAGCTCAGCCACACTTAGTGATGGTTTCTCAATAAGCTTTTCAATCTGATAAACCCCATTTATGCCAGGCACATGCTTGCCAGTGAGCGTACCATATCGACCTATCTGATGCTCAATGGTGGGATTAACCGCCGATACAGAGCAATCTTCCTGCATCGCCAGTTCGATGAGTTGAGTTGCGCATCGTTTACTAATGAGGTTAGACACGTATAGGTAATCGCCCAGCAGAAGTAGAAACGGCTCATCATTGACAAAGTCTTTAGCGCAATAAACGGCATGGCCATAGCCCAGAGGCTCCTGCTGCTCGGTAAACTGAATGCGACTGATAAGGGTGTCAATTTTTTCGGCTTCTTCCTGTGCCCAGTCAACGCTTTTGTATGATTTGATCAGGTTATCGCGCAACGACGTGAAGGCATTGATGTAACGTTCTCCATCACCGGGCGCACAAACGATGCAGATTTCCTCAATACCGCTTAGAAAAGCCTCTTCGGCAATGGCCTGAATAACGGGTTTATGCAGCCCATCGGTATCAATAATCGGGAGCATGGCTTTCTGTATCGTATCGGCTACCGGATACAATCGTTCCCCGCGAGCGGCTGCGGTAATAACTGCTTTTCTAACTTTCATTTATCAAGAGTATTTACTAGCGAATATAGGGTAACATGCATAATTTAACCAAAGCGTATGCATGCAGATTTATTTTGTGTCGTGATACTACTAGTTTGATTAGAGAAAGCCTAACGGATTACCTAACGACCTTTAAATTTTCTGGTTGGATCACAAGAGTAGCCTGATCTGCAAACTTCCTGTCGTGCTAATCTCCCACATGACAACGAATCCCAAACAGAGTTCAAAAAGTCGTAGTTTTGCTGAAATGTTTGAGTATTATGGAAAACCTACTTGCTCGCGTAACTCTAAATCCGGCTGTTAGTCAGGGGAAGCCAACGCTTCGCAATATGCGATTTACGGTGGCACAGCTCCTCGAACTGTTAGCTGCTGGAATGACCAATCAGGAAATTCTGGCTGATTATCCCTATTTGGAAGAAGCTGACATTCACGCAGCTTTGCTATATGCGGCCCATATTGCCAATGCCCGAACCATTATTGCCCTGCCATTAGCCTCGTGATCTGCTGTGTTAAAGTTTATTGTTGACACACAATTACCACCTATGTTAGCAACATATTTGCTTTGGAAAGGTACTGATGCCATTCATACTACCCATTTTCCCGAAGGTCATTTGTTGCGAGATGCTGACATAGCTAAAATAGCCATTGAAGAGAATCGCATTATTGTGACAAAAGATTCTGACTTTCCTGATTCATTTTTCTTGAAAGGTCCACCACCCCGTATTGTTTACCTTCGACTGGGAAATATTCGGAATCGGGAACTAACAGCTTTTCTGGAGACTCGTTGGTCTATTCTTGACGATCTTTTAACTCAAGATTTAGGCATGCTTGTTATAGGCCGGGAGCAATTTATTAGCTATTAACATCAGCCATGCTGATGGGCAAATGTATTGAACGATACGCCGATTTTTATGCCACCCCAGCGGTGAGGCATGCCCGTTTCAAATTCTCGGGTGAGCGCCGACTGATAATATTCCAGATACAGCTTTTTGTAGCGAAACACTGCTCCGAAGTTCGCCTGAAACGTAGTACGTGCCAGTTGATCGGCTGGAATTACGTAGGGGCTGCTTCGATTGAACAGGCCGCCCTGCAAGCTGGCATCATAGGCGACAAGACTGACCAACGGTTGGGCATACACATATAGTTGCAACCGCCGATTGGTTGGGGGAGCGCCAAAGGGTGAATCGAACTGCCCCGCCATCACCACAAAGCCCGTTTGCAAGCGATCTGCAAATGTACCCACCTGAGCCTGTGCATTGGCACTTACCGACAGCGCATGGCGATAGGCATACAGTTGTTTCTCGTAATTAAGATTATAATTCAAAATCACGTCGTTGCGAATCTGATGCTGCCAGCCATGCGGTTCAACCCCGTTTATGAGTCGATGGATAGCCCGCTGCATTTCGTATCCAAACGCAACGGGTCCGATCATCCCCGTATTCAGCAATGATGATATCCTGACCCGGCGTAGCGTATCGGTTGATATACTGAACGTTTTGAGTAGAATACAGGCTGCAAACGGGCGATCGCCCACCAAAATAGCATCGCTGCCAAGGGTGGTCGGCGTAAACCCGAAATGCTCTAATGCCAGCCCGTATTGTACATGACTGTCTCTGGCTTTAATGAGCAGTTTTGTGAGTGGATTTTTTCGGAGCCCTGGGTTGACAACTTCAAAATTATAGCCCTGCGTATAGTACTGATCAGTTGCCGTGAAATAGTCGTTGTCGTAGTGTAGGCGGAAGTAATTATCGGAGCCCATTTGTCGAAACGACGCCGTATTATCTATTCGTTGCGCTAAACCCAATAGGGGGATGAAACACCCTAAAATGGCCAAATAGGTTTTGATTTTCTGCATAATAAGCTATCTACGCCTATCCTGTTAGAGCGGATTGATTTGTGTACGAACTCGATGGTAAATTGGAGAAACGATTATGGTTGAGGTTTAATGTCCTGGATAATCTATTATTTGCCTGATTCAGGGCGTAACTTTACAGGATGACACCATCTATAGATAGTTTAGTTTCTCCTGTCAAACCCAAAGCGGAACGTCCTCGCTTCGATGATATTTTTATGGATTTGGCTGTAAATCTGGCCAAACGATCACACTGCATCAAAGCACAAGTGGGCGCTGTATTAACCCGCGATACCCGTATCATCTCGATTGGCTACAACGGTCCCCCAGCAGGTACACACAATTGTGACGAAGAATTTCCTGGCGTGGGTTGTCCTCGTGATTCGAAAGGTTCGTGTTCGTTGGCGCTTCATGCCGAGCAGAATGCGATTTTGTATGCGGCTAAAAATGGCTCAGAAATTGAAGGATCAACAATCTATGTGACATTGTCGCCCTGCATTGCCTGCGCCCGAATTATTTACAGTATGAAAATCGCTCGTGTCGTTTACCTGAATTCCTACGCTGAATATAAAGGCATTCCCTCCGATGAGGGCGTTGATTTCCTTCGCCGATTTGGTGTAACTGTAGAGCGCTATGTGTCTGGCGTTGAGACTCCTGTCGAACAGAAGGTGCCATGAATATTCTGGCACACGCTTATCTTTCAGGCCGACATTCAGAGCTATTAATTGGCAACTTTATTGGCGATTTCATCAAAGGCGACCCTGCTGGTTCCCGTCATCAGCTGACACCGGGTGTCGTAGCGGGTGTTCGGCTACACCGCGCCATTGATACGTTCACCGATGCACATCCTGATGTAGCCGCCGTACGTGATCTGTTGCATCCGCGTTGTCATAAATATGCCGGTGCCGCCGTCGATATTTTCTTTGATCACTTCCTGGCTATCAATTTTCTGTCGTTGACAGGTGAAACATTGGCTGAATTTGTTCCGTATTTCTATCAAACTCTTCAGAAAAATCAGGCTGCTATGCCGTTAAATGCTGTCCGTATGGCCGACTATATGACTCGGCAGGATTGGCTCAGCAATTATCAGTTTACCGAAGGAATTGATCGATCGCTAAAAGGCGTTGCCCGCCGAACGGTTTACCCATCAGGATTAGACACAGTAATCGAGGATTTTACGACTTACTACGACCAGATTGGTGAGCATTTCGCGTATTTTTGGCCTTCTTTAGTCGAACACATTCAACAAACGCGGACATCGTTGCTCGCCAGCTTATGAACACAAAAACAATTCGTTTCTCACTTGCTTTCGTAGCGTTACTGATAACAGTACTCATTGTGCAGGTCGGTTGGAAAAAAGCCGAACCCTGGACACCAGAACAACTGCTGGAACCAGCTGATCTGGCTGCTACCATTACTAGTACTGATGCGAGTAAGCCACTTATTATCAGCATTGGGCCAGCGGCTACTATTAAAACATCGATAGGTGTCGGGCCAGGTAGCGAAGTAGAAAATCTGGTTAAGCTGGAGAAATTACTGAGCAAAGAACCTAAAAATCGCGAGATTGTGATTTACTGCGGTTGCTGCCCGTTCGCGAAATGTCCAAATGTTCGCCCAGCGTTTACCAAACTCAACGAACTGGGTTTCAAGAATCACAAACTGCTGAATGTGAGCAAAAATCTGAAGACCGACTGGATCGATAAAGGCTATCCGGTAATCGAATAAGCCAGGTTCAGATTTGGCTTAGACAAATTCATCATTTCGGTGGAAATAATTCGAATTCCCGGATGCCGATGCTGCCAGTAGACTCCTGAATGACCAATCGAAATCGCTGCCCTGTAACAGGCGAAACGGCCTGCCGCCAGACAGTGCCGGGTTGCTGACCGTTGGCAATTGTTACCCATTGCTGCCCTTTCTGATACTGAACAACAAAGCGCCCGATTTTAGCGACTGGTTCTGAATTTGGTTGCGAAGAGAAATCGCTGATAAGTACTTCGCCAATTCGTTGCGGTTTTCCCAAATCGACTTCCAGCCATCCGGCTGGGGTATACACAGCCTGTAACGTTGGCGATTGGAACGAAAGATCCTGGCCATAATAAGCATCGAAATTAACATCTGGCCGTCGCCCTAATTTCCAGTACGTTTTCGGATCATCGTCAACGGCAGCGCTGGCGTCGTGTAAGAAATGACTTAATTCACTGGAAGCCGTTGCTGTTTTGGTGTAGGCCAATGACCCCGTTTTCGTGAATGGACGGATAAGTGGCAACGTAGCAGCCAGTCGATCAAGTGTGAGCGCAATAATGGTCGCGATTGAATCGTGCATTGCTGCCGGAATCACCAACTGTACGGTAGCCTTTCCCTGACTGAATTGCACGGGTCGGCCATCAATCAATGCGGCTTGTCTAATCGTCGCAGGGAGTGCTGGTAACGTGATTCTCTCATCCTTGCCCGACAAAATCTGGATGAAAATAGTGTTGCCTTTCTGCGTGCATACATAGGTATCTGTGGGTGTGTAAGGCCCGCCTTTGGTTCCGTAAATTACTGCTGAACGGGGAGCAATCCAGGCTCCGAGTTCGTGCAGACGATTGGAGAAAAGTGGAGGAAACTGCCCCAGACTATCCGGGCCAACATTGAGCAGTAAATTGCCATTGCTGCCAACACAACGGAGCAATGTATGAACAGACTCGCTCAGGCTGCGGGGCGTATCCCCAAATTTCCAGGCCCACTGATGCCCCATATTGGTACAGGTCTCCCAGGGAGTTTGTCCGAAACCCGCAACAAACCCTTCTGGCGTTGTATAGTCGCCATAGTTCCCCGGTTGGCTGTGCGCCTCATCAGGTGTAAACGCTTCCAATCGGTTATTCAGAATGATACCCGGTTGTAGTCGATGGACGAGTTCATAAATTGGTTTGGGATTGGCCGGTGATGGCGAGCCTTCATAATCGAACCATAACAGGTTTACCTTACCATAGTTAGTCAGCAGCTCGGTGAGCTGGGTCTTCATCCGGTCGGTAAACGCGTTGTTACTGACCGGATTGCGACAGTCCGGATCTTTCCAGTCGGCCAGCGAAAAATACCAACCGAGCGAGAGGCCAGCCTCATGAACGGCATCGGCCAGTTCTTTACAGACATCACGCCCAAAAGGTGCCGACATGATGTTGTAGGATGTGGTTTGAGTGTTCCACAAACAGAAGCCATCATGGTGCTTGGCCGTCAGTACAACATACTTCATACCGCTCGCTTTGGCCTGAGCAACCCATTCTTTTGCATTGAAGCGGGTGGGGTTAAATCGGAGATAGAGTGAGTCGTATTTACTTTTACCATACTCATTCCGCGACCAGCTTATTTCTTTGCCCGTGAGCGTTACCGGTCCCCAATGAATGAAAAGGCCAAATCGGGCATCCTGCCACCAGGCAAGTCGCTGTTTCTGTGGTAGAACGTTTTGCGCCAGGGCGTTGACTGTCAATAGCAGAGCCAGTAGCGTACCGAGCAGAGTGAATACGAAGCGTTGCATAAATCAGAAACCGGCGCTTAACTCGCATTGACGAAACGCCTGTTTGATAGCAAAGGGCGGAAATGCTTTCGCCTAATGTAAACGACCCAGTTCTAATCAAACTGTATCGACAGCATCCACACGGTCTGATTCGATTACGGGAGGTTTTGATTGCCAATACCAGTAAAAAGGAAGCCCGGTAGCAATTAAGCCCAGACCCGTTAACGCTTCCCGTGGCTGATTAATGAGGGTCATGATAACCAGCAACGCACAGCAACCACAGAAGAACGCAGGCACAATCGGGTAGCCAATAACCCGGTAAGGGCGATGTAAGTCGGGTTGTTTATAGCGGAGCAACAGTACGCCAAAAGCAGTGGCTCCGTAGAAAATAAACGAAGCAAAGACCAGCATGTCGGTTAACTGATCGAAACTCCCCGACCAGACCATAATAATGGACCACAAGGACTGGAGAAGAATGGCTACCGATGGAGTTTTGTAGCGGGGGTGAATGACGGCAGCGGCTTTGAAAAACAAACCATCCCGGGCCATGGCATAGAAAACCCGAGCGGGCATCAGAATAGAGGCATTCGTTGAGTTCGAGGTCGTTACCAGAATCAAGACCGAAATAAATAACGCGCCTGCCCATCCTGCTGCCTGACGCACCACCTCGACAGCCGCAATTTTTCCGGGTGTAGTAGACAGGCCTGCTAGTTCATTGATTGGCAGTACATATACATACACGATATTCAACAGCACATAAATAAGAACGACGATGCCCGTTCCCACACCAAGCGCAATGGGCAGATTTCGCTGTGGATTTTTGACTTCCTCGCCAATATAGGCAATCTGATTCCAGCCTTCATAGCCCCAGAATGCACCCAGCGATGCAACAACGAGTGAGCCCAGTAAACTCCTGTGGGCAGTCGTCGCGGTTACCGGAACGGATTGCGTAAGATTGGCCATACTGCCGGATACTGCCGTAAAACCCAGTACCGCTATAATGGCAACGGCTATGAAGGTCAGATAGATAAGCCCCCGGCTCAGACCTTCGGCAAAGGTAACGCCCCGATAATTAATCAGGCTTAGAAACGTAATTAGTCCGGTTGCCACACATTTGACTGCAAGCTCAACGGAATCACCCTGTAAGCCGGTTAAGGATATTAACGACTGGCCAAAAATGTGGGCGAGTGCTGCGATGGTGGCCGTTCGCATAACGGTGAAAGCTCCCCAGCCATAGAGAAAGGCAAATAAGCGCCCGTAAACTTTCTTGAAGTAAACATATTCGCCACCCGATTGGGGAAACATGCCAGCCATTTCGGCGTAGGTAAGTGCCCCTGCCAGACTAACGACGCCAGCAGCAACCCAACAGGCCAGTACCAGCAGAGGAGAACCTAGTTCAGCCGCCATAGGCGCGACTTTTTTGAAAACCCCCGATCCGACAATGCCGCTCACGACTAATAAAATGGCCGGCCGTAATTCAATCGAGCGCGAAAGTTTAGTCATGTACGTTATTTGGTTTTATGCTGAAGTTTTGGCGGAAGATTCTATAGAATTGTAATTATACGGAATAATTAGTTGCTATAGTGCCAGTTTTTCAAACCTGACTCCAGAACGGAAAACGTTTACCTATGGCTCTTTGCGTGTAAATACTCAAGTAGCGCTGGTAAAAAATGAGTCATGCTTTTGTAGGCAAGCATAGCGGAGGGAGTAGTGCTAAAGACTTGTGCCATTCGAGCCGCTCGCTCCGGATCGATGGCTTCGTTAGCCAGTAAGTTCTGGTAGGTATGAATACCGAATAGGATAGCTCCCGAACCAGGTAGCCGGGTAAGGGTTTGGCGTTCGACACGAACGTAAAGTTGGTCGCCAATCGTATCGGGTATTAGAGAAGGTAGGTGGTCGGTGAGGAGTTGGTGCATCGTTGGGATATGTCGGCTCGTCATGTCCAGTTGATCACTCACTTTCACGCTCCAGTTTAATCGCCAAACCGGACGGCCAACGGGTAGGCGCTCCATTAACGTCTGAGCGGCTCGCATCATAGGCTCCACGATTGAGACAATAGGCGCGTGAATTTGCCAGAAGGGGAGACCTAACTTCTCGTCCAGACACCAATCATTCCCAAAACAAAGCTGACCGGCCACTAACCTGACATCGTCGCCCGAAAGCAGGATTAAATCCTCCTGAACCTGTCGACCCACCCAATCGAGTGGATCGTTGGGCAGGGTCTGTGTATCACCGAATGTAAATGCTGTTTCTTCGTTTAGGATATGATTTTGCCAAATCCACTGATTGTCCTGCCGATGGAGCGTAAACGAATCGGGAAAAAACCGAGCTATATTTTCTAAAACCAACTCCAGGACTTCCCATTGCGCCGTTTCATAATCGGGTAGTGTCTGGTAGTAATAAGCAGGTAAGTCTGACAGCTGTTGCCGCTTGAGTGCTATCTGATTTGGATACTGCTCGTCTACATCAATAAGCCGGTCGCTTTCGAGCAATGGATAGGTACCCATTTTATCGTTGAACTGCTGGCCAAAAGGAAAGTAGGGAAGCATTTATGGATGTAGGATGTATGATATATGGTGTTATGGGTACATCTACAAACGAGTAAGTCCTAGTCCTGCACCTTCGGCTGGTCGCATCAGGCCGTTTTCCAGGATAAATCCACCCGATACGATGTCTTCGGCGAGGTCCAAACTACCGTCGAGGTCGATGTAGCGAGTGTTTGGGCACGCGAAGGCAGCATGCAGCGCTGCCGCAATACTCACCCGGCTTTCGTCATTGCAACCCCAAAATAGGGAGATTTTGGCGGACTTGGCAATGGTAGCAATGTCGAGAGCGGCCCGAATCCCTCCGCATTTCATCAGTTTGATGTTGAAAATACCAAACGGTTGCGGTTGTTGCGCCAACTTCAGGGCCACTTCGGGACCTTTCAGGGATTCATCGGCGGCAAGCAGGCTTCGTGTGTCAGTCGGTAATGTCAGTAGCTCCTGCTCTTTGCCAACGAGCAACGGTTGCTCAATTAGTTCTACATCAGAAGAGCGGGTAGCTGCCAGAAATTGCTGCAAATCAGGTAATGAATAGCCCTGATTGGCGTCAACCCGAATGGTGAACTTGTTCCCGTAATTCTCCCGGAGTTTGAGGATACGCTCAATATCTTCGGCAACATCAAGTCCGGTTTTGACTTTTAACACCCGAAACCCTTGCTCGTAAAAGGTAGCAGCTTCGGCAAGCGTATCGGCTACATTCATGATGCCGATGGTGACCGAAGTCGGTAATGCCTGAATTTTCTGCCCGTAAAACTGGACAATCGGAATGTCCAGAAACTGACCAAATGCATCATGCAGGGCAATGTCCAGCGCAGCCAGTGTACCGGGCGCGTTTGGAAATTGTTGGTGTGCTTCGTCGAGCAAGGAATTGAATAAACGAATGTCGCGCCCAACCAGGCTGGCTACCCATTCACTTTGCAGATTATGCAGGGCCTGATCCGGTGATTCACCGACTACTTCTGGCGATGGATTAGCCGCTCCAATACCAACGAGTCCATTGGCAAGCTCAATCTCCAGAAAAACATTCTCGACTGTCGATATCGTCTGGTAAGCGATGGTGTATGGTTTTGTCAGGGTCAAATCCCGGCAATAGGCGCGGACTGCGTTAATGCGCATGAACTGTAGAGGTTAAAGTCTGAATAACAGGAACAATGGAATCGACACCTTCTTCTAGTGGCAATAGAACAGGAATACCTAGTTGTTCGGCATATTGTTTCTGGTAGGCAAAGGCGTCTTCCCGACTACATCCTTCCGTATTAAGTGCCAACGCTATAACCGTTGACCCATACGCCTTGATCAGGTTGATTTCGGTTTCGACGGGTGGAATACGTCCCCAGTGTTCCTCATGATCATAGAACGTTCGCGTCGGGGAGTGAACCAGCACCACATACCGGGCATTTCCCGACACTAAAAACTCAGAGCCACAGGGGCCACTAGGGTTTCGGAGGGCAGCCTGGCCTTCAATTAACAATACGTCTGCACTAGTTTCACGCCAGCAGGAGACAAGTGCATGTTCGAGCTCGCCCGATACGAAATCGTTGAGTGTTGAGTCGAAAATGAACCCATATTTTCCTCCCTGCAGCCAGCCGGTTTGACCCGTATAAATCATTTGTGCGTTGAGCCCCTGCCGTTCGCAGGCTTCCCGAATCAGGCGGGTAGTTGTGCGTTTCCCAAGAGCACAGTCGGTGCCAATGACGGCGATAATGGGAGCTGTTATCTGATTGATTTCGCCCGTCCAGAAGTGTAGCTCCTGTCGGGTTTTCGGTCGTCGTACGTCAATGAGTTGCCCGCCATATTGCTGAGACAAAGCAACGAGGTCGGGTTTCTCGCTTAAAAATTCATGCAAACCGTTTACAACCGATAGTCCTTTTTCCAGACTTTGCCGAATATCACTGAGCATCGTTGGGGGTAAAAAACCTCCGCTCGTCGCTACAGCAACAATAGCATAATCAACAGGACCCACCTGCGAAAGAGCGTCATCGACCGAGGCAAATACAGGAATGTTACGGGCCGTTCCGTCGAGGACAGTACCTGCATCTTGTCCGGCAGTGGGCGCATCAATAACGCCCACAATCGTGTATCGATCCGAGCCACGAATCAGACCGTGGGCGGTTTTGGCATTCGGGGTGCTCAGTATGCCATCAGTAAGAAGAATAGCCCGATTATTCATCTGTTAATTGTTCTGAATTTTTCGATAAATCTATAGATTCGTTCTTATAATTGTTTAATTTTCTGAATATAATAATGCTGTTCCTGAAAGCATGGAATATTATTCTTTTTAACTACTAAAACCATATCTCGAAAAGAATACTATTCTGTTCTGGCTATGCTCGATGACATTGACTTACGCTTGCTGACCTTATTGCAGCAAAATGCCAAACTGACAATCAAAGATCTGGCAGAGCAACTGGGTATGACCACGACGCCCATTTTTGAGCGAATCAAGCGAATGGAGCGTGACGGTGTTATTGACAGTTACGTGGCTTTGGTCAATGCCGAAAAAGTAGGGCGATCCTTAGTCGTTTTCTGCAACGTCTCAATGCCGGATTATACCCCCGAAAATATCAATGAATTTGAAGAGAGTATCCGCCAGATGCCCGATGTGCTGGAAGCTTACCACCTGGCCGGAACAATCGATTACCAGTTGAAAGTGCTTATGCACGATATTAAAGAGTACGCTCAGTTTCTGCAACAACTCGCAAAGTTGCCGATGGTGCGTGTCCATAGTAGCGCCATTGCTCTCTATACGGTTAAACAATCGACTATTGTACCAACCCCACCCAAATCCAGTATGTTATGAATCGAATTTTACGCTTCCTTTCGCTTGCATTCCTGGTTAGTTGTTCAGTCACGTACGGACAAAAGAATGCATCCGTGCTGGCTCCTCGCCTAAAAACACTCGATTCGACGTTAACCGTGCTTCATGATCGGGCTATGTTTAGCGGGGTCGTGCTCGTAGCCGAGCAGGGTAAAGTTCTCTATAAGAAGGCACTAGGTACCGGGAATATTGGCACCAATGAACCCCTGACAACAAGCTCCGCCTTTAACCTGGCTTCGGTGTCAAAGCAATTTATGGCCATGATGATCATGCAATTGCAGGAGCGGGGTAAACTCAGCTATGATGAGCCTGTGCAAACGTATTTGCCTGATTTTCCCTACACAACGATCACGGTGCGCGACTTGCTCAACCATACATCAGGTCTACCCGAATACTTCGATCTGGCGCAGAAATATACGGGACCACTCGATACGCTGACGAATGATAGCATGCTTCAGTTGCTTCACCAATACCAACCCGCTGTTATTTTTCAACCCGGCGACCGATGGGAGTATTGCAATACGGGCTATGTATTACTCGGATCGATCATCACGAAAGTAGGTGGTATGCCTATCGAAACGTTTTTTGATAAAAACATCGTCCGACCACTCAAGCTCAAGAATACTTACATCTATTATCACAAAAGCAGCACCACGCCCCGCAATCGAGTGTACGGTTTCAGGCGGGAGAATGGAAAAAACGTACCGGATGATCTGATACGACTGGATGGCGTTATTGGTGATGGGAATGTGTATTCATCAGCCGACGATTTACTAGCCTGGAGTCAGGCACTCTATACCGAAAAGCTGGTGAAAGCCAGCACACTTAAAGAGGCCTTTACTCCCGTCAAACTGAACGATGCTACGACCTATCCGTATGGCTTTGGCTGGATGGTTGAAGATAGTGGCAAGGTGCTGATGCACACCGGCAGTTGGGTTGGTTTTCGGACAATGATCGTTCGTTACATCGACAAAAAACAGACGTTGATCATCTTGACGAATGGAGGAAATGCCGCCGGACGTGTGGCCCGCGACGTTTTCGAAGGGAAAACGCCCCAACTGCCAAAAACTCAGTTGATTACCAACATTCGGCTGATTGATGGAACCGGAACCGCCCCCCGCAAAGCCGCTGTTCGGCTTCGTAATGATCGAATTTGGGAAATTGGTGAGTTGACTACTTTCCCAAATGAATCGGTTACAGATGGAAAAGGGCTTGTGCTCGCCCCCGGCTTTATCGATAGTCACAGTCACCATGTATCGGGGTTTGACAAGCAACCTGATGCGCTGGCGGTTGTTAATCAGGGAATTACCACAATTGTGTCGGGGCAGGATGGCGGTAGTTACTGGATGGATACGTTGAGGGCTCAGTTGAAACAAAAGCCCGTTGCCGTTAACATTGCGACCTATACAGGCCATGCCACTTTGCGCCAGCAGGCGATGGGGGTCAATGGGCTTTATCGGACAGCCAAACCCGAAGAAGTTGATAAGATGAAAGCCCTGTTGCGGACAGAAATGAGTAAAGGATCACTCGGATTATCGACGGGATTGGAATACGAAGAAGCGTTTTTCTCGAATCGCGATGAAGTAATCCAACTGGCGCAGGCGGCTGCCGATTCGGGTGGACGATACATCAGCCATATCCGTAGTGAAGACGTGATGATTGACGATGCCATCGACGAAATCATTGAAATTGGCCGGGTAACAAAGATGCCCGTGCAGATTTCTCACCTGAAAATCGCTCTGCGCGATAAATGGGGTCAATCATCGCAACTTCTTGCCCAGCTGGAACGTGCCCGAGCTGAAGGAATCAATATCTCTGCCGACTGCTACCCTTATGATTACTGGATGTCTACGTTGCGGGTACTGTTTCCCAAGCGGGATTATACCAACGCTACCAGTGCCGAATTTGCCGTGAACCAACTGTTCGATCCGACACAGTCGGTGCTGGTGCGGTTTGCTGCCAACCCGACTTATGCCGGGAAAACCATTGGCGATATTGCTCAACTTCGACATGAAAAACCTGCTCAAACATTGATGGGTTTAGTGGCCGAAGCATCGACGTTCTCCCTGAAAAATCCAGAGGCTGAGGGTGTAGAGGGTATTATGGGCAAATCGATGGATGAACCCGACGTAAAGAATTTTCTGGCCTGGTCTCAGACGAATATCTGCTCTGATGGGTCGTATGGAGGTCATCCCCGTGGGTACGGTGCCTTTACGCGGGTGCTGGGTCGCTATGTGCGTGACCAGAAATTAATGCCACTAGAAACCGCCATCTATAAAATGACAGCCCTGACAGCCGAACATCTTGGCCTGAAGAACCGGGGCATCATTACACCGGGCTACTTCGCTGATTTGGTGCTGTTAAATCCCGATACTGTAACGGACAACGCCCGTATTGGCGCGAGTAGTGCGCTGTCAACAGGTATCGAAGCCGTTTGGGTGGCAGGGCAACTCGTGTATCAGGGGCAGAAAGCTACCGGGGCGCATCCGGGTGTGCTGATTCGGCGTTGATAGCGCGAACGAAGACATTCGCACCATCGACTGGTTAATTAAACGACTGCCTGAATTCGAGTGGTGAAACGTGGGTCTTGCTCTTAAAGAGTTTGTTAAATGATTGCGGATATTCAAAGCCGAGTTGATACGCTATTTCGCTGACTGACAGTGTAGTCGTTGTTAAGATTTCCTTGGCTTTCTCAATTAGTTTATTCTGAATATGTTGTTGGGTGCTTTGCCCCGTAAGCTTTCTTAACAGATCACTTAAATAGTTTGGGGAGACATTGAGCGTCTCAGAAATATACTGAACTGTAGGAAGCCCCATTTCCTGCACTTTACTGCTGCCAAAATAATCCGATAACAGTTCTTCCAGATTGGTCAATAGATCATGGCTGGCGTTTTTACGGGTAATAAATTGACGGTTGTAAAAACGATTCGCATAATTGAGCAGTAAATCCAGGTGCGAGACCATTACATCCTGACTGTAATTGTCGATGGAAGAATGATATTCCTGTTCAATGTGTCTAATCAACGATTCCATCAGGGCGTCTTCTTTATCGGAAAGGTGTAGCGCTTCTGTAACTTCATAAGAAAAGAAACCGTACGTTTTGATCGTCTTCCCCAATGGATAGCTTCTAATAAAATCAGGATGAACAAGAAGTGACCAGCCAGAGCAATCTCTACTCTCATCATCTTCTACCGCAAGTACTTGTCCTGGAGAGACAAACGTCATTGTGCCTTCGTCAAAATCGTAATAATTTTTACCATACTTCATCTTGCCTTTGAAGTCTTTCTTGACAGAGATAATGTAAAAATTAATGACAACCCCTTTCAAATGTTCATCGGAAATAGTTTTTACATCGGCATGATGAATCAGGCTTATTAACGGATGCTCCGGTTTGGGTAAATCAGTTACCCGATGCCACTCTGAGATGGAATTGATAATACGGGGATGATTCACCTCCTTTTTCATAACTATACAGTTGGCTTTTTTGACGTTACTAAATTTAATCTATAAAGAGGCTCCACGATGCACCCCTCTCCTGTTTTAGGAGAGGGGCTGGGGGTGAGGTCAATTACAAACCAACCATTGCCATACCTGCGGCATCGTAGCGATCTCCGGTTGATACGCCTAATGGAACGATTGCTTCTAATTTCGCAAGTTCTTCGGTCGTCAGTGTAATCTCAGTTGCTGCGATATTTTCGGCTACGTAGGTCCTGCGTTTCGTACCTGGAATGGGTACATATCCTTTAGAAATGATCCAGGCAATGGCCAACTGCGAAGGAGTGATTCCTTTTGCATTAGCCAATTCTTTAATCGCATTGACCAACTCAATGTTTTTGTAAAACTGTTCGCCCTGAAAACGGGGAATACTCCGTCTAAAATCATTTTCAGGAAAATCGTCCGGGCTTTGAATCGCTCCGGTAAGAAACCCTCTGCCCACCGGTGAATAAGCCACAAATCCGATTCCGAGTTCATGAAGCACACCTAACGTGCCCTCTTCCTCTACGCTTCGCTCAAAAAAGGAGTATTCGGTTTGTACAGCTGTCAGCGGATGCACCTGATGCGCTTTTTTTATGGTAGCCGCCGATACTTCAGAAAGACCGATATAACCAACCTTCCCTTCTTTGATGAGGTCGGCCATGGCGCCAACCGTTTCTTCAATGGGTGTATTGGGGTCTAGCCGATGCAAATAATAGAGGTCTATATAATCGGTACCCAGATTCTTAAGGGAACGCTCAATCGCCTTTTTTACATAATCTGGTTGCCCGTTTATACGCCAGGTAAGCTGCTCGTTGTCGTCTATTTCGTAGCCGAACTTACTGGCAATGATGTATTTGTCGCGGTTCCCTTTAATGGCTTTGGCAATGAGCCGTTCGTTTGCCAGAGGGCCATATAGATCGGCGGTATCCAGAAAATTTCCTCCTAATTCCAGCGAGCGATGAATGGTAGCGATGGATTCCGTTTCGTCGGCTTGCCCATAAATGTCCATTCCCGCAATCTTTGTCATGCCCATGCAACCAAGCCCGATTGCCGGAACAACAAGTCCCTGGCTGCCTAATTCAATTTGTTTGAGACTGCTCATTGTTTACTTTTTTACACGTGAGTTTTACTGATGCAAAAGTCCGTGTACTCACTCTGAAAAAAGTAGCCCAATCTCTTGTTGTTGTATCCAGATTGGAGAAGGGACGATAAGGCGTTTAGCAGATCAGCCAATCAACGATTGCTATTTTCTCATCATCGGAATTTGCAAATTAGTTGGCCGGTTTGCTTCTGTGTCAAAGCCACGACCATCTACATTTCTTGCGCCCCAAAACAGCATATCATTCAGTACGTAGATCAGATCGAACTCAGAGAAAATTTGCCCTTCTTCAAGTCCAAACGGAGCAAATGCTTTGCCCATAATGCTTTGCGTAGTATTCACTTCCCACTTGGCAAATCCTTTGCTGGCGAGTTGATTCATCGCGTCTGCAAACCCTTGAAGCAAGGGGGTTACTTCATAAGTCTCATCCGCAATAAAGTCTACTTTTTGGGCGCCTGTTGCAATGGGATGTGGACCCTGCCATACGATGTGTCCTTTAATGGTGATTCTTACCAGGGGCACTTTGCCATATGCATCGGCCGAATTAACTACGACCAACTCAAATTTGTCGCCTGCCAAATAGGTAAAAGCCCGTGTCAGGTAAAACGGCTTCATGCTACCATCGGCGTTTTTGCCAATGCTTGGCCGTATTTCGGGTGCGATGCTTACCCAGTCACCCTGAATAGATTGTTTGATTTGGTCTACTGTCATTGTCTTCTGTTTTTGAGAGTCTCGTCTTTGAGTAAGCAAAGGTGTTACCTTTGTCCAGAATCGACAAGTAGTCAGGAGAATCGGTACTAGTACATTTTTATAGACTAATGGAAAATACGCGAAAGAACAAACATTTTAACCCCAACAATTGTCCTGTCACCCATTGCTTAAACCGAATTGGTGGTAAATGGAAGCCATTGCTTATTTACGCAATCAGTAAAAATTGCAACCGATTTAGTATGCTGCAAAGGGCTGTTCCCGTCATTAGCAAGCAGATGCTGGTCAACCAATTAAGGGAGCTTGAAGAGGATGGGATTCTCGAACGAATCATTTATGCCGAAATTCCGCCACGGGTAGAATACAAAGTCACGGAATACGGCGAGTCACTGATTCCTATTTTGTACGTTATGCAGGACTGGGGACTGAACGATTTGAAACGGTTAGCGAACGAAAGTAATCAGGCGAAGGTAGAATCTATCAATGATTGAGGTTCTAACTTTGGTTAGGTAATTAAGTTTTCTTGAGACACCAGTTCCTGCGTGACTGTGTCAAAGAGTAGAATTCCTTCATCGGTGCCATTCAATTGACCGACCAATGCACCTTTGTTAGTCCAAACCGAAGATTTTCCAGCACCTTCAAAGTTATCGCAGTAGCCAATATTGTTTGCCATGAGTACGGTCATCGAATACGTACTGGCAATCTCAGCTAATCGCTTACTGGCTTTTTCAACACCATCAGCGGATTTGGCTACACTGGCTATGTAAATTTCGGCTCCATGTTTAGCCGCGTTTTCTGCATGCTCAGGCACGGACAATTCATAGCAAATGGCAAGTGCAATTTTAGTAGCGTTCCCGGTCAAAAAGACCTGACCCTGACCAGTGCTAAAATAGGGTTCCTCGTCGGGATGGATGTATTGTTTGGAGTAGGTTTGTCGGGGTTGATGAGGTTGGAAAATAAGCATACTGATTCGAATACCTGAATCACTCGTTGTTGGCATTCCTACACAAATCGTAATTTGGTTAGCGTCACTAATTGCCTGAAAATCATCAAATCGACGATCATCTGGCGTAGTTGCCAGTTCGTTGGCCAGCTCGGGTTCATAACCAGTTAACGACAATTCTGGGAAAACAATCAGGTCGGCTCCGTTATGAATAGCCTGTTCTATTAATCGTTTATGGGTATTGCTATTCTGTAGAATGTCACCTTTGATCGACCTTATCTGAGCTACACAAAGTTTCATACGTGTTGTTTGGGTATTGATGAGAAACGTTGTTACCCTTACGGCAAATTACAATTAATCGAAACTAATTCCTTACCTACCAATTGTTTGCCTTATGGAAAAGACAGGTTATTTTCTGATTATTTACGCGTTGATGAGTCTGACGGCCGTCGCTCAGGAACAGGATTCGACAAGACGGGCTTTTTTGGCTGCTCAGGCTATTATCCAAAAAGAGTCGGCAGCAGATCACGCCCAGATGCTGGAGCAATTGCACATTACTTCACTGCGACCCGGCCCGTCGGGCAATCCAGATGCGCCCAATTACGCGAACATCGATGAGTCACAGGCAACGCCTTACACCAGCCTGCCCGATCCCCTGACATTGAAAAATGGCAAGAAAGTAACTACAGCCAAACAATGGTGGAATGAACGGCGACCTGAAATTGTGGAAGATTTCGACCGGGAAATATATGGACGCGTTCCGAAGAACATACCGAAAGTAACCTGGAAAATAATCAGCGAAACCAGGGAGATGAATGGCGATTTTCCGGTTATCACTAAAAACCTGGTAGGTCATGTCGATAACTCATCCTATCCATCAATCAACGTTGATATTGAATTAATCCTCTCAACACCCGCCAACGCAACCAGTGCTGTACCTGTCATGATGAGCTATGGCTTCCGCTTTCCACCCGGTTTTCGAATGCCAGCATCTACAACTGCTACATCGGGCACAGCCACACAAGCGACCAAACCTGAACCTACCTGGCAGCAGCAACTCCTGGCCAAAGGCTGGGGGTACGCGATCCTATACCCAACGAGTTATCAGCCTGATAATGGCGCCGGTTTGACCAAAGGCATCATTGGGCTGATCAACAAAGGCCAACCGCGTAAACCCGACGATTGGGGCGCGTTACGAGCCTGGGTGTGGGGTGCCAGCCGGGCTATGGATTATTTTGAGACCGACAAAGCAGTGAATGCCAAAAAGGTGGGGATCGAAGGGTTGTCGCGCTACGGGAAAGCCGCCATTGTAACGATGGCCTATGAGCCTCGTATTGCCATTGCTTTCGTAGGTTCATCGGGCGAGGGTGGCGTTAAGATTCACCGGCGTAAATTCGGTGAGCAGGTTGAGAATATAGCTTCATCAGGTGGATATCACTGGATGGCGGGTAACTTTATCAAATACGCTGGTCCATTGACTCCCAATGATTTACCCGTCGATGCGCATGAGTTAGTCGCTCTCTGTGCACCGCGTCCGGTGTTTATCAGTTCGGGTTCGCCTAAAGTGGAAGGATACTGGGTGGATGCCAAAGGGATGTTTTTAGGGGGTGCGTATGCGGGCCCTGTTTACAAACTATTGGGTAAGAAAGATCTGGGAACCATGGAGTTTCCGCCCATGGAAACAGCTCTTGTGGATGGTGACATTGCGTTTCGTCAGCACAGTGGTGGGCACACGACAGGTCCGAACTGGCCAACCTTTCTAAAATTTGCTGACCGCTATTTCAACTAATTTTTGTGTTTAAAGTCGTTTTTACTAAGACGTAATTCCGGCAGATGTTAGCCCAAGAAGGGTAGCACTTGCCGGAATTATGTCTTAGTAAAGAGTGGCAACATGGAGCAAATCGTTTACAGATTGTCCGTACTCTTTAAAGCCCAAAAGACCAGGACGGGCTGAAAAAACAGGCGAATGAATCGTTTCCGGTCTGTATCTAAACCGAAGGCGCTTCTATGATGAGCAAACTGAGAAATGTTACCAGGGAAAACAGCTGTAAAAAATGCGGCTGCTACTTTGCCCACAGCCTTTTGATGTTTATCATTCGTCAATACCAGGCTACTGCCCAAAGCAATCTCGGCCACGCCCGAATAAATAACCGTGTCATCTTTCGGCAAAGGGATTTCATCTGGAACCTGCGCCCTGAACTCTTTCCGGGCAAAGGTCAAATGGCTGATGCCCGCAAAAATTAACGTGCCTCCTAAAAGGACTCTGGCCACTTTTTTTATATTTTGTTCGTCCATAGCAACTTTATCTATTAAAAACCATTCTGGAGAGATTCTTTGGATGTTCAGGCCATTTATCGCTGGAGGACACAACGGGATTAAGCCCATGAATTGAACAAGGCTTATAACCCCAATTGAATTTGTTAGTTTTCTAAAGTGAGTAAATGGGAAACTCACCAGGCTACTTTTGCCTGTGGTCTAGTAGATCCTGAATGATTTAGAGAGCTATAGAGTCTTGGTGCGTTATAATCTGGGAGCGGTTGGTTTGTTGGGTTTTTCCCAGGCATTAGCGCCTTTAACATTGAGTTTTCGTTTGTACACTTTGTTACCGCAGGTCGCAAAAAGAATATCAAAATTCTCACTGCCAAAACAGATATTCGAAACCTTTCCGTTAGGAGTAGGCAAGATGAGATTGACACGGCCTGCCTGGTCGCACACCTGAATGCCCATGCGTGTCGTTACGTAGAGACGCCCATCACGGTCGGTTTTGAGCCCACCGATACCCGCATCATCGGCTGTATCTGGGGTATGAATCCAGTAATATTTTTGTTTATTAGCCAGAGTTCCATCGGGTTGAATTGTGAAACTATAAACCCAATGCGATTGATTGTCAGCTACGTAGAGTAAGGTCTGGTCGGGCGAAAGCGTAACGCCAGTAGCCAGGCCAAGGCTGGCATCGACGGTAACCTTCTGTCCATTGGGGCGAATCAACCAAACGTTACTGAGTCCATTCGTACCTTGAGAAGGACTAGTAACATAGCAATTCCCATTATTTGCCACAACCAGATCATTGCCGGTAAAGCCCTGGGCAATAGCCGTGAGTTTCCCGTCGGGAGAATAAGCCATTAGTTTGGGTGTCGCGATTGTCGTAGCGTACATTCGCCCGTCGGGACTAAATGCTTGTCCGTGAAAATTGCCTGACTTTTCTGGAAGTAAGCTGGCTTTTCCATCCAAGCCTACTTTCCAGTTTTTTTTCGTTGGGCCATCCGTAAAAAATACTTCGCCTTTGGCATTGGCAGCGGGGCCTTCTGAAGTTGAGTAATTTTCTCCTACCAATTGCCAACCCTCATTGGGCAGCAGGACATCGGTAAACATCTGATTTTTAGACATCCCAGTTTTGATAGGTTGTGGCCAATCTTTCCACAAATAGCGCATGGCATCGGCAAAAATCGCCGTACCGTGTTTGCCATTGTGCGCTCCTTCGCCCCAGGTATGTTGTACTTCATAGCCTGCAAATATCAGAGAGCGCTCCATCGTCTGATTGGCCATCCACCAGTCGCCAGCGTAAATATTTAGATCATTGGTCCCGTCCTGCAGGAAAATGCGAAGCGGCTTAGGTTCAAATTTTCGGATAAGTGTATGGTAGTTGTCTGCACCACGCAAACCTACATAAGTACCAATCGTGCTGAAGACTCGACTAAAGGCATCCGGGCGTTCCCAGGCGGCAGTGAAGGCACAAACGGCACCGCTGCTTGATCCTCCAATGGCATGATCATTCCCATTTTTGGAAAGATGTATAGCACGTCCATCGGTAGCTTTTTTTGTTTCGATGTCAGGAAAAAGTTCTTCCAGCAGAAACCGGGCGTAATTATCACCTAAGCCGTCGTATTCAAAACTACGATTGAAGCGATCAAGGGCAGCATCTGGATTGGCGGCTTTGACCCGACCGTGCATCACGAATATCCCAATCGTGACGGGCATTTCTTTTTTGTGAATCAAATTATCGAAAACGGTAGGGGCTTGCCACTGAATTCCATCCTGATTAACATAAACACAGGCTGGTTGGGATGGCTGGTATTGAGCCGGGATATACACCCAATACTCACGCCAGGTGCCCGGAAAGATTTTAGAATTGTCGAACGTAAATTTGAGTACCTCTCCCTTGGGCACCCCTTCTTTCACTTGCGCATCGGGGTGAACAGGATAGGATTCAGTTGGTTGAGAATATACCCGTAATGAGAGAAACGTGAAAAGACAAAGGAGAGAAAGCGCTTTCATGGAGAAGGGAGTCATTCTTGCTGTATATTATGATACATGCAGAAAGCGGCCCGACGTTTAGCTACTACTCTATATTTAACGCGAACTATGAGATTTTCCCTTTGATTATAAATCAATTAGCCTGACTGTGTGACCCCGATGGGGTCAAATGTTTGTAGCCAATGGCAGCTTTCTATAAACATCTGACCCCGTCGGGGTCACACATAATGAATATCTCCCCGGTCTCCCTGTTCTCACTCGGCGTAGCCAAGCGAGAACGGAGAGAACAGGGGCGGCTTTACCAACATTAATTTTTGGCTAACGATTCGTGATATGAGTTAGAACCCTATCACGAATCGTTGAGGAAAATTATTTTCCGATTACGCTCAACTCCAGATGGGATGGATACGCAGCGGAACGGAAAATAGTATGAGTTGCCTTTTGGTAATCGGTTTCTTTGGCTTCGAAAATATTCGGGACAAATTTCTGTGGGTTACGATCAATGATGGGGAACCAGGTGCTTTGAATCTGCACCATCATCTTGTGCCCTTTCTTGAAAACGTGGTTGATCGTATGTAAATCAATCGTGTACGTTTCTGTTTTGTTGGGCTGAATCGCTTCAGGTTTTTCAAAACTAGTTCGGAATCGCCCCCGAAATACATCATTCGCCACCATAAGCTGGTAGCCACTCATGGCGAGTTGTTGCGGATAGTAAGCCGGATAGACGTCAATCAGTTTAACTACCCAGTCAGCGTCGCTGCCGGTTGTGGCGGCAAATAATTTCGCCAATACCTCACCCGTTACCGTTACATCTTCGGGCAACGCGTCGGTTTCCCAGGAAAGCACATCTGAACGATTGTGCACAAATCGCTGATCTTCTGTCAGCCAGGTTCGCCAGCGGGAACCTGGCCCATAAGTGGCTTCAATGGGACGCGTTCGATAGGGGACAGGTTGGGCTGGATCAGAAACATAGGCGTCGGAGCCAGTGGTAGTTTTAGGCGCGTCAAAGGATAGTTTTCCGTTAGCCTGAAAATACAGATTACGTTTGCCGGCTTCTTTCGGTGGCCAGGTTTCGTAGCGTTTCCAGGTATTGGAGCCTGTTTGAAACGTCACGGCTTCGGCAAAATTCCCTGACCCTTTCCCTTTTAAATAATAAGCAAACCAGGGAGCCTGAATCTCTTTTCGGAAAGTAACAGACGTAGCAGTATCGAACTTGATATTTCCCAGCGTGCGCCCATCACTCCGGCCCCATCCCCCGTGATTCCAAGGGCCTGCCACCAGAAAGTTTTTATGGGCCTGATCTTGCTTTTCCCAGAGCTGATACGCTTTTAGCGGACCATAAAAATCTTCCTGATCCCACCAGCCAGCTACGTTCATCGTGGGGATTTTGGGACTATCGATGCGGTTAATCAAGGATTGTTTCTGCCAGAACGAGTCGTAGTTAGGGTGTTTTACAAAGTCGTTCCAGGTTGGTAATTTCTCTTTGAAATACAGCTTGTTAACGTTCGAAAGTGGGCCTAGTTTCAGCTACCAGTCGTAGGTGTCATAATTTGGAAAGGGAAACAGGGAATCCGTTTTAGTAGCTTCTTCCATAAAGGCATATTCGAAGCCATAACTCAGTCGAAAAGCACCATTGTGATGAAAATCGTCGCCCAGAAACATATCCGAGGGCGTTGCCTGCTCCGAAACGGTTGCCAGGGCTGGGTGCGGATCAATGGCCGCAACTGCAGTTGTCCAGCCAGCGTACGAAATTCCGTACATGCCCACTTTTTTATTGTTGTTGGGAATATGCGCCAGTAGCCACTCAATGGTGTCGTAGGTGTCAGTACTTTCATCAATGGCTTTGAGATCTTTTTTATTGCGCGTAAATCGCTGCATTTCAAAGGTGCCTTCTGATTTATAGCGGCCTCGAATATCCTGGTACACAAAGATGTAGCCATCGTCTGCCATGTCTTTTACGTACGGAATCCGATCCGGGGTTTCGGTTCCACTAACGCCGTAAGGTGTGCGAGTCAGCAAAAAAGGGAGCGGCTCTTTACTGACTTTGAGCGTATAAATTACCGTATTCAGCCGAACGCCATCGCGCATCGGAATCATCACTTCCTGCCGTTCATACGGGCTAGGTGTTTGGGCAATTGTTGAAGAGGATAAAAGTAAAAGTAGTCCATTTAGCCAGAGGAGAACGATTTTCATTGATGGAAGCGGTTGTAAGTGAAGAGATAAATATAGAAAACGTGGCCCTACTTTTCGTCGTAATTAGGTTGCGACGTTTTAATTCGGCACAAATGATTGTTAAGCGTTATTTTTGTGAGTTCCAGATTCAATGTTTTAAGCGCCAGATTACGATTGATCTGGAACTTGAAACCTGAAACATTAAACTGTTCGTGTTTTGATTCCTGCCGTTGACGCCCTTTTGAAAGACATCCGTAACAAACGGATTGCTCCTGTGTATCTGATTCATGGCGATGAGCCGTTTTACATCGACCGTATTGCCGAAGAGCTTGAAAAAGTGGCCGTTCCGGTTGCCGAACGGGGATTTAATCAATTTGTGCTATTTGGAAAAGATACGGATGCTGGGGCCGTTCTGAACTATGCCCGGCGCTATCCATTCATGGCTGAGCGGCAGCTGGTGCTTGTGAAAGAAGCCCAGCAGATGAATGGTATCAATGACAAATCGGCTCAGACGCTTTTTGAAGACTACGCCCTGAATCCGCTTTCCAGCACAATTTTAATGCTTTGTTACACGCGGGAAGATGGAAAACCTGCCCTTGATGAGCGGAAGGCATGGGTAAAAGCTTTCGGAGCGAAGGGTAAGTTACTGGGTGTTAAGAAGCTCTACGACAACAAAATACCCGATTGGGTAGGGGAGTACTGCCGCGAGCAGGGTGCAAAGGTCAGTCCTAAAGCTTGCCAGCTCTTAGCCGATCACATTGGCAACGACCTTAAACGACTGGCCAGTGAGATCGACAAAATTCTGATTAACCTCCACGTTGGCGAAGAAATTTCGGCCGCTACGGTCGAGCGACTGGTGGGGATCAGTAAGGAATACAACGTCTTTGAATTGCAAAAAGCCCTTTCGCAGCGCGATGTTGTAAAAGCGAACCAGATTGTGGATTATTTCGGGCGCAATCCGAAAGACAATCCACTGGTAGTCATTCTGGCGCAGTTATTTGGCTATTTCAGTAAAGTACTACTCGTACAGGCATCCAAAGATCAATCAGATAAAGGACTGGCTCCCTTGCTCGGGGTCAATCCGTTTTTTGTGAAAGATTATCTCTCGGCAGCCCGTACGTTCCCCTTACCCAAAGTCGCCGGCATTATCCACGCCATCCGTCGGGCCGACGCCCAAAGTAAAGGTATCGACACGCCAACAATGAGCGAAAGCGACATACTGCGAGAGTTAGTATTTGAGGTATTGCATTAGATCAAACTAGTAAGCAATCTGATTCTGAGTTTAGTTGAGGGTCTTTCGAAAAGGCCCTGCTAAAACCTCCTGTCCGAAAAAAAATCAATAAAAATTGAACGCCTGTAGGTGAGTTCACTTCTTTTATCTATTATTGCAACGTTGTTGCATAAATAAACTTGCTATTGGTTAATAGCAGGCGGAGAGGAACTGATGCGGAATTTTTGGAGAATTAGTTTGGTGAGCGGTCTATTCGTCAGTGTGGTTTCATTGAGCCTTGCTCAATCGATCACATGTACGACTAAACTGAGCGGGAAGATTTTAGGAACTGAAAACCGCGAGCCACTGATTGGTGCAACTGTTTATGTGCGTGAACTTTCGACGGGTGCCGTGGCCGATTCGAGCGGATTTTTTCAGATTGATCGGGTTTGCCCAGGGAAGTATACGCTTGTTTATCAATTTGTTGGTTATAAAACGAGAGAATTGCTCGTTCGTGTTACGAAAGATTCAGTAGTTACCGGAGCTTCAGTGCAATTAGCGCCTGAAAACCAGACGTTGCAGGAAGTTATCGTTACCGAGCACCGTTCCGAAGCCCAGCAATTGCTCCAGACGCAGGTTAGTTTGTCGGGGGCAGCTCTCGACCAAACGCGAGGTCAATCGCTAGGGGAGAGCCTGAAATCGCTCGCGGGTTTGTATTCGATTCAGACCGGTCCCAGTATTTCCAAACCGGTTATTCATGGGCTTTACAGCAACCGGATCATTATTCTGAACAATGGTATTCGGCAGGAAGATCAGCAGTGGGGAACCGAGCACGCGCCCCAGGTAGACCAGTTTCTGGCTGCCCGATTGACTGTTATTAAAGGAGCCGCCAGCATTCGGTATGGTTCAGATGCCATTGGGGGTGTCATTTTAGTTGAACCCAAGCCAATGCCTACCCAGGTGGGAATTGGTGGCGAAGTAAACGTAGTTGGTGGGACGAATGGCGGTCTGGGTGTGGCATCGGGTATGCTGGAAGGAGCGTTCGACAAGAAATTAGCAGGATTAAGCTGGCGGTTGCAGGGAACGGTCAAGCGGTCGGGCTACGTGCGAACCCCTAATTATTACCTGGAAAATACCAGCTACCACGAAAATAACTTTTCGGGCGATCTGCATTACGATCACCGAAACTGGGGGACTGAAGTATTTTATAGTCAGTTCGATACGAAAGTTGGGTTGTTTACAGGGGCTCAGGTAGGTAGTCTGGCTGATTTGTACGCAGCCATTAGCAGCCCACAACCACTAGTGCAGCCGGGTTTTTCGTATGCGCTCGACCGCCCGTATCAGGATGTCCAGCATGATTTGCTGAAAGTGCGGGCCTATATTCATGGAGCTAAAGGAGGCACACTAACCGCTACGTTCGCTCGTCAGCAGAACACCCGTCGGGAATACGATTATGTTTCATTCAGTGGAGCGCTCAATCCCGAATTATACCTCAAATTAGTTACGCACACCACTGACCTGGTTTGGGAGCACGCGCCGATCAAAACCAAAACCGCTGGCCAATGGTCGGGTAGTCTCGGCTTCAATGGCATTACCCAGGGCAACGTCCGTCAGTATTTGTTTTTGATCCCGAACTTCCGAAACTATGGCGCGGGTCTGTTTGCCATTGAACGGTATGCTGTTGGTCCCTGGACGGTGGAGGGCGGATTGCGCTACGACTACAGGTGGTTACGGGCCTATTTTCTGGATGAAGCTACCAAACAAACGTACAGTGAAACCCACAACTGGCAGAACGCGAATGGTTCACTGGGTGTAGCCTATCAGCTTCGGCCTGATCTGACACTGACGGCTAACCTGAGTACTGCCTGGCGCGCACCTAATGTAGCAGATCTGTACTCGAATGGCCTGCACCAAAGTGCGGTGGCCTACGAACGGGGCAATCCGAATCTCCAACCTGAGCAGGCCTACAATGGCAATCTTGTGCTGGCTTATGCAGGCAAGCGGCTAAGTGGAGAAATTGGCATCTATAACAACCTCATTAATAACTACATCTACCTCAAACCGGATTCGGTTCCGATTATCCGGCAACGAGGTGCTTTCCCGTCGTATACATACACGCAGGTACAGGCTACCTTTCGCGGCATTGATGCTACCCTGAACTATAAACTGACCGATCAACTAACGCTAACGACTAAAAACTCGCTGTTGTACGCCTATAATCACACCGATCATGGATACCTGGTGTTTATTCCACCCAATCGGTCTGACAATAGCCTGCGTTACGACTGGTCAAGGGTAGGAAAACTAGCAAACCTTTACGTCTCTCTGACTGGATTGTATGTTGCCCGCCAGAATAGGGCTCCGGCTGTAACGACCCGGCAGGAGAACGGGCAGATCATCTTTACCGGCGATTTTTTGGCTCCGCCACCTGCTTATTTTCTGTTAGGGGCCGAACTTGGGTTTATGACGCAGGTGGGCAGGCAGTCAATGAATGTTAGTTTAAGTGGGTCCAATCTGGCCAATGTAGCCTACCGCGACTACCTGAACCGCTTTCGCTACTTCGCCGATGAGCCAGGCCGTAATATACTCTTGAAAATTAAGCTGCCTTTCTCTGTAGGCAAACACTCCTGAATAGATAACAGATTTTTAATCAATGACTTACTGTAGTTTCTGATGATCCTAGACTAACTAGGGTAGGGGCCTTTATTAACATTTTTCAATTAGTAACAAACTGTTTCACGTTTAAACTTTGAAAGTTATGAAGTACTTTAAAAACCAGTTGATCTGGCTCGCCGGTGTTGCACTACTGGCTGGAGCGTGTAATAAAGATGAGCAAAATGTGGCGCCAACCGATGACAATGAGGCCATTACAACAGCTACACTCACATTAACGAACAAGGCCACTCCAACTGAGAGTGTAACGGCAACCATCGAAAATCTGAATACGACCCCCGATTTTAGCAATGCTACCTTGAATCTAAAGGCCAATACGGCTTACACGGGCGTCATCTCCTTACTCGATAAAACGAAAACCCCGGTGCTGGACGCAACAACTGAAATTAGAGAGAAAGCGAACGAACACTTATTCGTATATACACCTACGCCCTCGAATCTGTTAACGATAACGTTGACTGACATAGATACCAATCCTTCACCGGGTCCGTATCCCATCGGGTTAACAACTGAAATGAAAACCGGAGCTGCTGGTTCTGGTAAGCTAAAGGTTGTATTGCGACACCAGCCTAACGCTAAAAATGGTACCGCTGCACCGGGATCATCCGATTTAGATACAGATTTTACGGTGGTGGTTAAATAGCAGCGATTAAGGATATTATGTGGCTGATAATAAGTGAGTTAATAGGATGATTTAGTCGCTTAATAATGGACTTTATTTGCCTAAAAAGTGCCTGTTTTTATGCTGAAAGTTGCGTTTATTTTGTTCTTAGGATAGAACATAAACAACTAATTTTTAAGCAAAATGGAGTCTATTCACCTGTATACTGTAGCGGCTAATACGTCAGATGTGAGACCTGCCCGCGCCACCCGTCGCAAGGTAAACGGATCGGCAACGGCAGCCCTGCTAATTAAAATGGCAGCCGAAATACTGACTGCCTCTCCGACACTCAGGAAGAATGCTAATATTACGCTAATGGATTTAGCTGCGGCTGATAAAGTGCGGAAAGAATTGCAGAAAAAGACTGGCTACTAGTAGCGAGTGTTCATAATACTCACTGACAGATACGGCCCCGTTATTCATAATGGGGCCGTATCTGTCAAAGCTTATATGGGCCAATCTTAGGAAACGCATATTTAAGACTAAGTTTCTGTAAAAAGGTAACATTTAATATAAAATAATAAAAAAACGCTGACCTTATTCAAGTCAGCGTTTCCCATATACCCATATATGTAGCTCAAAGAAATCTGTAAACAGATTTCCAATGAGCATAAATTAATATGCAATAATTGAGCCAATATATATTATTGGCTCGTCCGTTTGATCAGATTTTGCAGCATATTTAGTCCTATAAGAGCTAAGAGACTACATGGCAGTACCCAAAACAAAAAACGCCAGGTCTAATAGTCCCAGCGTTTTTCACCCCAAATCTAACTTTCGTCACAATATGTTTCGACCAAGGTGTGACGCCCACTCACTCAGTATACGGATGGATGAACCTCAAGGTTGCGTTAGCTTATAGCCATTGGCGATAAAAGGACATAATATCTGCCCGCATGGCTTCGGTCTCCTGGTGCCCAGATTCATAAATTACTAATTTCCAGGCGCTTGGATTGCCGTCCTGAGCGTAAATTTCGGTTAAATGCTGGTTTATTTTTTCCAGACCAGCCAATGGTGTTAACGGGTCGAATCGACCAGCTAAACTAAAATGGGGGCGGGGAGAAATCAGGCCATTGATTTGCCAGGTGGTAAACTGAGTCAGTAAGCTGGGAACGTAATAGTAAATGCCGTGTAAACCAAGCCCTTTGGCCTCTAAAAGCGACTGGTAATCCGTCAGGCAACATAGGTCAACGCATACCTTTATCCGTTCGTCTAATGCAGCCAGCCACCAGGCCATTGTGCTCCCCATAGACATACCCATTGTGGCTATTCGTCGGACATCGATATCTGGGCGAGTTTGCAGGTAATCCAAAGCCCGTAAATGGTCATACACCATCATGCCCCACAGTACCTGACCATTCCACAGCATCTCCTTAAACGTGTCCATTTCTCCACGTCCCTGACGTTCGCCAAAGCACCAACTGTCAATACATAAGCCTGCATAACCCGCTCGGGCCAGCGCCAGCGCATAGGGTGGCTGTTGCATTTCGGGTCGGCCCAGAACAAATTCATTTTTCCCGACCCCATACTGTCCAAAATGCGAATGGTTAAATAAAACGATGGGCAGTCGGCCCGGTTTATTCTTTGGTTTGGTAAAATAAGCGGCTGCTTTTTCCAGCCCATTGATATCGAGAAGGAGTTTTTCCGTGATCAGTTCATCGGTTTCCTGCGTAGAGATGAGTTCTACCGTTATAGGTCGTTTCCGTTCAGGGAGTTTTCCTAACAACTGATAGAGCTCCTTCCGCTGTTTGGCCTTGCTGGACGCTACCGATTGGATAGAAGAGTTACCGGACATAAAAAAGGGCGCTTATACTGACTATAGAATTTTACAAATCTTCGCTCAGCCAATGGCTGCCAATGCTTTCTTTACTTTTTCGTAAAAGACAGGGACTTTTTCGCGCGGATCGCCTTTGCCAAGCGTTTCGATGGGCAAATAACCCCGATAGCCTGAGTTACGAACAATCTGCATAATCTTGTTCAGGTCGGTTTCTACCTCGCGACCATCAACAAACAGATTTTCTTTGAGTTGCCAGGTAGCCGCGTAAGGAGCCACTCGGGCAATTTGTTCGTAAGGATCACCTAGTTTAAAACTGCCAATATCCAGATTTACGGCTAGCCAGTCTGAATTGACCCGACGCACAATGTCCAGAACATGATCGGCCGTTTGAATGAAATCCGCATGATTTTGCACAACAATCATAATCCCTTTCTGAGCTGCATACGCCGTACATTCACGAATTGCATCGACAACCCAGCCCGTAACCTCTTCCCGATTATAGTTCGCAGGTAACTCTTTGCCGATACCGGCAAACACCCGCAGGACAGGTGCTCCCAGCCGAGCTGCCAGATCCGTCCATTTGTTAACTAAGGCTACTTCGGCTTTTCTTCGGCCTGGATCAGGCAGGGTAAAATCGTTTCGTACGCCTGTTCCACTAATGTCGAGACCTAATCGAAAGGCTTTGCGCTTGATCTGGTAAACGTAATTGTCCTCGGGTAAAGCGGGGTAATTCGGAAAGTAATAGGCCGTTGGATCAACGGCGTCGAAACCAAGCTCAGCGCAAAATGTGAGTACCTGTTCGAGGGTCATTTGACCACTCATCAGGGGCTCATTGAACGAGTAGAGGTTGCAACTGAGCTTGAGATTCTTTGCCTTGCCTGTACCAGTCGTTGCTGCCGCCAATAATGGTTGTTCTGTAATTGCCGCCAGAGGGAGGCTGGCAACGGCAATTCTAAAAAAAGCCCTTCGGTCAGTTTTTCGTAAATTCATACAAGTAAGGGTCGGTAATTATAGACAATGTTTTTGCGTATGTACTAGGCGGCAACGGCTTCATTGGCCGTAGGTAACTCGATGATGAACTCGGTACCTTCTCCTTCCTGACTCTGAACCTGCAAGGAACCATTGTGCCCTTTGGTAATGATATCGTAAGAGAGGGAGAGGCCTAAGCCTGTACCTGCGCCACTTGGCTTCGTGGTAAAGAATGGCTGGAAAATCTTCTCTTTGACCGCCTGGGGTATGCCCGTCCCATTATCACGTATTCGAATCTCCACCTGATTGCCCAGTCGTTTCGTACTAATTTTTACGGATGGATGGTAATTATCGGGTTGCAGCTTTTTCTTTTCCGAAACGGCGTAGAAGGCATTGTTTAACAAATTGAGCAACACCCGACCTAAATCCTGTGACACGACGGCCACCTTACCTAAGGCAGGATCGAAGTCAGTTTTTAACTCAGCGTTAAATGTCTTGTCTTTGGCGCGTAACCCGTGGTAAGACAACCGCATGTATTCATCGCAGAGTGCGTTCAAATCTGTTGATTCACGTTCGCCGGTAGAGGTGCGGGAGTGTTCGAGCATACCTTTAACGATGGCTGAGGCCCGGCCACCATGATGCGTAATTTTCTGGAGGTTCAGCGTAAGATCGCCTAGAATCTCGTCAGCATACTCTTTGTCCGAATCAGACAACTGTTGGAAAGGCCCTTCTTTTAATTCGTCCACTAACTCGGTGCTGACTTCGGAAAAGTTGTTAACAAAGTTGAGTGGATTCTGAATTTCGTGGGCAATACCTGCTGTTAGTTCGCCCAGTGAAGCCATCTTTTCGGATTGAATAAGCTGATTCTGAGTAGTCTTTAACTCGGCCAGCGTTTGTTGAAGGGCTTCTTTTTGCTCATGCAATTGTTGATTTGCCAGATGCTTAGCCCGGTTATTACGGGTCAAAATCAGCGCGAACGCTATCAAAAGAACGATGATTCCGACAAGCGCTAGCACAAACTGCCGTTGTCGGTTCGATTCCTGTTCGCGCAACTGCCGATCTTTAGTCAGTAGTTTGATTTGGGCTTCCTTTTTGAGTAGGTTCTGTTTGTAAGCCAGTGATGCCAGACGCCGGGTGGTTGTTTCGGCGGTTAAGCTGTCTTTATAGGCACTGTATTGTAAAAAATACTGGTATGCCTTCGCATAGTCACCTTCTTGGGCGAACGCCTTACTCATCGCCTGACTGGAGTCACGACGTTTCCGTTGTTCCTTAAGTTGACTCACAACCACTGGATTACTCTTATCAAAATGAATAAGCGTGTCGAGTAACCTATCGACGATGTCCGCCTTAAAATGAAAATGATGCTCCCGAGGGGGCTCGTAGGGAGCTGTGGGTATCGGAGGTGTATACTCGTAGGGGTTCGGTTGGAAGGAGCGCCTGTCAGTTAGTCGTTTATCTGGTTGCGTGTTCGTTTCAAAAGGAAACGACCTGGATTTTCCTCTACCCATCATCGATGCACTGACTTTTAGGGCTGACCCCAATGATTCCAGGACAGGGACAAACGATGCGGAAAATATGGGCGCAATTCGACTGCTTGTTCGTTGAATCCGGGATACCTGATTCATTGTCCAGACAGCTTCTTTTAAATCATGGATTTGTTCTGCAACTTGACTGGCTTGCTGCAAAAGAGCTGTTGCCTGCTGGGGTTGCTGTTGCTGTAGTCGTAGGCCTGCTAACTGACAAAGAGCAATTACCTGACCAGCTGGATAGGCAAGCTGGCGGGTTAGCGTAAGCAAAGAATCAGCTAGTTGAACAGAGCTAACAGGCTGACTCAATGCTCCTTTCAAACGACTAATATCATTTTTTGGAATTTGGGGCAAACCACTTAACAGACTATCTGTCTGAATTACCTGTGCCTGTAAGGGAATTACTGTTACAGTTAGAAACAGCGTAACACGCAGGAAAATACGAAAAGGTGAAGGCTGTTTCATGAGTAAACAATCAATAAACCGTACGATTATACAACAAAAGCAACGCTCATTGGCCAATCTGTCTACTGGGAGGAAATCGATTAAGGGCCGCTGAATTGCTAGGACTAGAAGCAAAAACCTTTACTTCACTCAACAAAATACGATCGCCTATCTGGTAACCGTGAGGTAGTACGTTAGTGGGTACAATCGGGTTGGCCCCTTCTCCATAATGAGTAAAACAAAAAGCGATCGGTAGTACATAGCTTCCGGCTAAACTAGGTTTTAGGGCAGGCATATGTTTTAAACCGGTCTGTATTTCGTAGTCAAACCCATAGAGTTTTCTCATTTGAGTACTCATTTTAGGGTAAAGCACTGAAATATTGCGAATGTGTCCCTGTGGATCAATATCAAATCCAGCATAAAAGCGGCCATATATAGCTCTGGAGGCCGGGTTAACAGGATAGTGAATGCGATGGGATGCTACTTGCGTAAAGACCGGATCTTGATCCAGCGCTGTAGAGGCAAACTGAGCAATGGTTAGTCGGCTGACTAGCAATAAGCTTAGGAAGGAAAGTTGAGTTAGCTTGTTCATAAAGCAAGTCAATAATAAAGGCTTTCTGCAAAATAGTGTGCCCCAATAACACTTCCATGTGTCTATTTTATTTCATTGGGATGCGTTGTACTAGCCAAAATAAGAAAGTAAAGCTTTTTTAGGATAGATAGATGGTAAATAATTTATACAGGGTCGATACGCATTTCTGCTGCAAGCACCCATCCTTCCAGCCCTATAGAGGCCTTTATGATAAAAAATACATAATCACCTTCACTAACCATTTTTGCGTACTGATCAGGTATATCCTGATCAACTATAATTCCTTTAGTTAATGAATGCTTGTCGAAGGGAGCAATGGAAAAAAGTACATTTTGGACGCCAAAAGAGCATAACTCCCACCACTCAACTGTTAGAAAGACAATCTGATATTTTTCTCCTGAAGGATGCGTGGCTTTTAGGATGAGCTCTTGACTGGCCTCATCATGCTCGATACCAGTTATTTCTGCATCGTGTAAATTAATATCTGTCATGGGCTATTTTATAATTTTATTTTCTAAAGCTATTGGAAATAACTGATAATAAATTATTTATGCTTCTGCCAAATAAATTAACTTATATAAAGGTACTTCTAGTCGGAATCACCAAAGAGCAATTGAATAAATGGATTCTAAAAGCGGGACTTTACGACTGGTACGTGCCTAATGCACAGCACTTAGCCTGAATTTGGCCAGCTAATGTCAGGCTAAAATTGTTTGTTCTATAAAATCCAACTGTTTCGACATTGCAGTCAGATAAACATCAACAGTCTGGAAATTCATAAATTCTTTATCGCGCAGACTTAGCCCTTTTCCTCGATAAACTGAACTTTCAATTTTGGGATCAGCGTATAATCAAATTCAAAATCAACTTGTTGTCGGCAGTTTTTGCATTCGGCAACACCGGTACTAACCAGCCCTGACTCTATACTGGTCAGAATATGAAATAGTTTATCAAATTCTTCCTCTTTAGAAGTCCAGTCACCCTCCAGGGCCCTGCACGCTTGACAAGCCATAGACAGGTTTTTAATTAATGTTTATGCACACTGAAGAGATAGGGGCTAATGCTATTTCTCTTTACAACGATCACCGTTCGACAGGTGTCGCAATACACCATGCCGTACTCTTTTATTCCATCTACTAAGAGGTGCCGTTCATCCGGGCTTAGGCATTCGGTACCTAGATCATAAGCTCGCTGGGCAATTGCCAGAGCTGGTTCCTTGAGGACGTTCGCAGCCAGAAGTTCATACAGAAACCCATTAAAATCCTCGTAACTATAATTCCCCTCTTTCACACCAGCATAGACTACTTCGGCTTTTTGGTAAATAGGGATTTCCATTGGAATTAGGGCTGTAGGCTAGTCTACAGGACACCAAATAAAGAAAACAGGCAACAGATTACTACTCGTAAATACTGAAATGCTTTCGGAAAAGGTACCCATCAGCATACCAGTAGGGTTTTCGCTGGGAGCCGTGCCACGGTTCAATTGGTTTGCCTGGATAACCGTGGCACGGCTCCCAGCGAAAACCCTACAGAAATCGCTCCGTGAAAAAATAAAATTATTTTTAATTTATCGTTTATAGATAAATATTTATCTATATTTGATGCATATTTACTTAATATCAATAAGATGGAACTCAAGCCAACAAACACAAAACAGATCCTGAGTGTAATGCAAATCATTACCTGGATAGCTTACATTGGGCTTTGTATAAAAACCGGCGCAATTCTGATTTCTTTTGGAGTCAGTTTTGTAAACCCCGAAGCCGCAAAGGATCTCTATAAGGGGCTGGATCTGGATAGCCTCCGGCAACTAAACTTTGCCTACTATGCTGCGCTGGTCTCCTTCATGGTGGCTATATTGATGATGAAAGCACACGTCTTTTATCTGGTGACCAAAATCTTATCTAAAATAACCCTGGCAAATCCATTTAAAATGGAAGTAGCCCAGACCCTTGAGAAAGTCAGTTACTTCTTACTGGGAACCTGGATTGTCGGAATGTTGAGCCATGCCTACACATCCTGGTTGCTGAAACGAACCGGAGAGATTTTTGACAGTGGGTCTACGGATGACTTCTTATTTATGGCTGGCCTGGTGTTTATTATCTCGCAGGTCTTTAAACGAGGTGTGGAAATCCAAAATGAAAATGAATTAACCGTATAAGCCATGCCAATTACTGTAAACTTGGATGTAATGATGGCCAAGCGGAAAATGTCATTAAATGAACTATCGGAAAAAGTGGACATTACACTGGCTAATCTTTCGGTGCTCAAAACCGGAAAAGCAAAAGCCATACGATTCACGACCCTAGAGGCCATTTGCAAGGCATTGGACTGTCAGCCAGGCGATTTACTGGAGTATGTGAATGAGGTTTAAGGTGAGCCCAACCTGGATCTTTAATAAAAAAGCCAGCCCTGATGGGGGCGGAGCCATCTTCATAAATCAGCCACCGAAGAAGATGTTGAAACCAATCCCTAAGGTGGCATTTTTGTAGCTATAATTGGTCCCATCACCTATACCTGAGTCGTTCGTCGTTTTTACGCTATACCAATTGTAGCCTAGCTGGGCATTTAACGAAATGTTCTGATTCAGAAAATAAGCCAAACCTAAGGAGGGTGTCAATGTCGTAGAATTTGATTTCGAGTTTATTTCGTCAATACTGTTGTCAGTATGGTAATTAGAATGCGAAAATGTATACGCAATGTCTAGATAAGGCTTAAGCTTAGACGGGCCGATGTAGTAGCGGGCGAAGGGAGAGACGCCTATAGTTGTTGATTGGTTCTTTTGGCTATTAACAAACCCAGTGTAGTTTCCTGAAACATAACTAAAGGGGATACCGATTCCTAAAAGCCAGTTTTTGGCAACAAAATAGCCCGCAGAGGGGCTTATTGATGCTGAAAAGCTTTTCCCAAAGTCGTTCTTTTGATAGGAAAATGAACCAATGCTGACACCAGCGTTCCAGCGTCCTTTTTCGGTTTGTGCCTTTACTGAAAAGTGGATTAAGAGAAGCAGAACTATATAAATGGTGTTTTTCATAACTGAGAAGTAGTTGATTATAGTTGAAATCTCTGGTGCAATTACATAAAAACTAGAATTAATTGAGCTATTGCCAGACTTAAAAAAAGTTAATTCTAGCCTCTATTTAGTAAGAGTAGATGTCACTGCAACACTTGGATAGGAGGGACCCATAGTAGTACAGGCCCGCTCTTCACTGGCTGTCACTTTACGAATCGTAACCTGGAGGCTTGTTCCAGCCTTCGAGTAAATTGAGTCGAGGTTGATAGCGTAATACAAGGTATTGGGAGAGGTTAATCCAATAAGCTTGCCTACTTCAGCGGTTCGAGACCCAAAATCGAGCAATGGTAATTTACAATCCCCGCCAATACCTTGTACAGACACGTCAAAAGTTGATGTTACCTGATCGTCCTGGCTTTTAGTACAAGCAGCTACGAGTAAGATCATTACAGCAAAAAGCGAAGAAGTCGTTCTCATTTTATTGTATTTGATGCCCTGTTTCATAAGCACAGGCAATTGGTTAGCATTGAAGTTAGGTAATAGCTGGATTGTAAATCTCCAGCATGTAAACAACCCTTTTTTTAACTAATACCGATATAGATGGTTGTACTAGGCATTATCTACTCAACTTAGTGCAACATGGAAAATCATGGCCCAATCATTTTTATAGATGAAGACGACGATGACAAAGAAATGGTTACGTCAATCTTAAAACAAATTGCTCCTGATAATCAGATCATATACTTTGCTAATGGACAGCAAATGTTGGATTACTTAGATAATACAGATGAACCGCCGTTTCTAATTATTTCCGAAGTCTTTACTCCGCTAATGAGTGGTCTGGAGCTACTGGATCGTTTAAATCAATTCTCTGCTTTAAAGGCTAAATCAATTCCCTTTATTCTGATCACGTCTCCAATTGATAAACATCTGGTTGAGGAAGCTTATAAGGGGCATGTACAAGGAATTTTTGAGAAGAAACACAGTCTTGAGGAAATGAAGCGCCAATTCCAGGCAATCCTGGATTATTGGACTACTAGCTTATATCCGAATCAGTTTGCCAAAAAAGAGTGAATTGGAGTGCCTGCCGAACACATCAACAAGCCGCCAGCCGCTGGTAGTCTTCCAAAATCAAGTGACCCAATAAAGCGCCAGTCCAGTAGGCGCTTTATTGGGTCACTCAAGTAGTCCCCAGGTAGCTGCGAAAGATTTTACCGTTGACATAAGTTCCAGTTGATTTGACGATTTTGTTACAAAACCACTGGCCCCTAATTGCATTGATTTTACAAGATCACTGCTATCGGTTGACGTAGTGAAAATGACGATCGGCAAGCTTTGAAAAGTTGGGATGGCCCGGACTTCCTTTAATGTTTCAAAGCCATTTTGGCGTTGCATATTTAAATCAAGAAGAACCAGCCTTGGTAGAACAGAAGTCCGCTTTAGAGTAGGCACTAACTGATCCCCATCCGTCAACAGCTTCACATTAATAGGGGGTACTATAGACTCAAAAGCTAATTTGATGATATACTGGTCATCTTCATCATCTTCAACAATCCAGACAGGTAATTTAGGGTTCATATGGGTACGGCGAGTTTTTGTGACAGTTAATTGCTTACTAATTCATACAGTATGCAGTTAAGTATTTGCTAAGATATTGAAATACTGAATGCTAGGTATTAAAATGTATTAAAATGACTTAAGTAATTATACTTACTAAAAGGTGATAATTGTCGAGTGTTTATTGGTCAATCTCTGATAAAAACCCCGTACTGGAAGACCGTGCGAATTCTCTCGCTATTGACGCGCCTTGAGCTACTTGGTTTCAATCTCGTTATGCCGGTTTGCCGGTTAAGGAGTTTAAATCGTGATTAGGTCATAGTGGGATAACAACCATTGAAGTACCAGGGTCAACCATTGAGGGCTTCTTTGACTTCCTGTCAGCCCTAACCCAGTACAAGCAATCACGGCCAAGTTGTAAGACCATTTTTTAAACTCGATAACCAATCGCTGTCTGACCCACTGCTCAGGTTTATTACGGCGTACCGGAAAGATTTTTCTGACCCATTGGTGCGCCGATTGCTCTGGTAGTCATTGTCAGAAGTATTTCTCTCCCCTCGCTTATAGGCTACTGCCCTAACAGGAATACTTAAGCCACCTTCTTATAGGTAAAAAAAATAGAAAAACTAGGGGAAAAATACCCTAATTCTAGTCGGTCATTTTCAGTAATTTTGATCGTTTTTTTTTAATCTAAAGTCACCCAATACCTTCATAAGCAAACGATTTTCACGCTCATCTATCACTTATTTCAACTAAGTATAATAAGTATAATTCGCTAATATTAATTCGCTCACATTTATTGCCTATGGAAAAGCAGTTATGTCATCAGTAATCTGACACATTGTTCCAGTTTAATACACCCCAGTATCTATGAAAAAACTCTATCTACTCTTGTTTTTTATCTGTTTACAACTAACCACGGCACACGCTCAGATTTCATTAATTAAGGAGTTTGGGTCATGCTGTCGCGTTGCCCCTTTTGAGCCCCTGAATAATTTGGTCATTTTTAACGCCAATGATCAACTCTGGCGCAGTGATGGAACAGAGGCTGGTACTTTTCGATTAAACTCAAGTGCCCGATTTGATCTCAGTAGTAATAATCGATGCAGGATTGGTAATACCATTTTTTTCTGGTTTGAAGGGGCGAGGGAACTATGGAAAACGGATGGTACGGTAGCAGGTACTGTAATGGTAAAAACTTTAGGCTGCTGCTTCAATGGTGGCCCTATGGTAAACGTCAATGGCCTACTGGTATTTGCCTTTAGTACATCCGCAGCTGGTGTTGAGGTTTGGCGGAGTGATGGAACAGAGGCTGGCACCTATATGGTGACCGACCTGATTCCGGGTACTGGCAATGGCTATTATTACAATTCTCCACAAGCAGCCGTGCTGGATGGCTACTTTTATTTTTTAGGGCCTGAGCAATGGAATGGCACCTGCAATGGACCATGCGCCAGCAACGGATCGAACTATAACTATAGTCATGCCCTATACCGAACCGATGGGACAGCAGCTGGTACGACCAAGGTCGAAAATGGAGGTTTCGATACCTATGCGATGACCGCTATCGGTAATAAACTAGTTTATACGGCCAGGATGCCTTACACGTTTTCCTGTCAGGGGGAAAGTTATACTAGTCTTACTAACGTATTGATGAAAGTGGAGAATGGGGTGGCGAGCATATTAAAATACCCTGCTGAAGTGTATCCATACGACAATCCCAGTTGCTCGCTTGAACCGATTGGATACACTTTTCTTAATACGTCTAAATTTGTCAAGGCTGGTAATTATTTATACTTCAGAGCTCAGTACCAAGTTGGCAACGAGACAAAGTATACTATCTGGCGAACCGACGGGACTACAACTGGGACAATCCAGCTAATTGATTACCCCTATGGCAGTAATCCAAATGTAGCTAGTACTATGTTTATAGATACTTGGGGAATAAGGGACTTCAATTTCGGTAACATTGTCTATTTCTCTAACTATTCAGATGCTGCCGGAATCGAACTTTGGCGGAGTGATGGTACCCCAGCTGGTACGTATATGCTCAAGGATATTAATCCTGGCACAAATCACTCTTACCCAAGTGAGTTTCGCACAGTTAATGGCATTACCTATTTTTTCGCCAATGATGGCACTCATGGTATTGAACTCTGGAAAACGGATGGCACCACCAACGGCACCCAAATGGTTCAGGACTTAAATCCGGTGGGTAGCCAACCCTTGCAGATAGAAAATGGAGGAACGAATGACAATTTGTACGGTATATCGGCTGGGAGTACCTACTATTTCTGGGGTAATAATGGTAGCCAACCGGGCTTGTTCTCAACCTGCGCATCGACACCCAACCTAACCATCACCGCCACCCCTTCCCTGACCATCACCCAGGGGACTACCACCACTCTCAAAGCAGCAGGTGCCGCTACCTACAAATGGAATACAGGCGCCACAACCGCATCCATCACTGTCTCACAAGCCGGTTCCTACTCGGTCACCGGCACCAGTGCGGGAGGATGTCCTGCCACCACCACTGTTGAAGTCGTCACCGTTCCCGGTCTGACACTGACCCCATCAGCCAGTGTGCAGGCAGGCTGCGTGGACGGAACCGGCGCTTTATCGAGCATCCTGTCGGTCTCCGTCACCGGCGGGGTGCCCCCCTACAGCTACACCTGGCTGGCTCCATCCGGCGTTAGCCTGAACCCAAAAAACACCAGCCAAGTTTCCAGCACCATTGCCACCGGAATTCGAACCATCACCGTCCGTGTCGCCAGTGCGGCAGGAGGACCCACCAGCACAGCCACCATCAGTGTGACCGCCAATGCCCGACCCACTCCTGGGCTGAGCGGCAATGTCAACCTCTGTGCTGGCCAGTCGACCACCCTGACTGCTTCGGGAGGAGTCGGCTACCAGTGGTCAACGGGCCAGAGCGGGGCGAGTCAGGTGGTGAGTCCAACCTTGAGCACTGTCTATTCAGTCACCGTCACCAATGAGTCTGGCTGTAAGGCCACCAAAAGTAGCACGGTGAGCGTCAATGCCGTGCCCAAGGTCGTTATTAAGGGGAGCCCCTCGCTGACCCTCACTCAGGGCAGCAGTGCCACCCTGACCGCATCGGGCGCCACGACTTACGTGTGGAGTACAGGGGCCACCACCCCGGCCATTGTAGTCAGTCAAGCTGGCCCCTACTCGGTCACGGGGATCAGTTCGGGAGGATGCTCTGCCACGGCAACAACAGCCGTCACCGTTCCACCCCTGGTGTTGATCCCATCAGCCAGTGTGCAGGCAGGTTGCGTGGACGGAACCGGCGCTTTATCGAGCATCCTGTCGGTCTCCGTCACCGGCGGGGTGCCCCCCTACAGCTACACCTGGCTGGCCCCATCCGGCGTTAGCCTGAACCCAAAAAACACCAGCCAAGTTTCCAGCACCATTGCCACCGGAATTCGAACCATCACCGTCCGTGTCGCCAGTGCGGCAGGAGGACCCACCAGTACAGCCACCATCAGTGTGACCGCCAATGCCCGACCCACTCCTGGGCTGAGCGGCAATGTCAACCTCTGTGCTGGCCAGTCGACCACCCTGACTGCTTCGGGAGGAGTCGGCTACCAGTGGTCAACGGGCCAGAGTGGGGCGAGTCTGGTGGTGAGTCCAACCTTAAGCACTGTCTATTCAGTCACCGTTACTAATGAGTCTGGCTGTAAGGCCACCAAAAGTAGCACGGTGAGCGTCAATGCCGTGCCCAAGGTCGTTATTAAGGGGAGCCCCTCGCTGACCCTCACTCAGGGCAGCAGTGCCACCCTGACCGCATCGGGCGCCACGACTTACGTGTGGAGTACAGGGGCCACCACCCCGGCCATTGTGGTCAGTCAAGCGGGACCCTACTCGGTCACGGGGAGTGTCGCAACGGGCTGTTCTCGTACCACCAGTGTGGTGATGTCGGTCAGTGGGGTGGCTAGTCCTCGGCTGGCGGCCACTGAGCCCACTCAGAGTTGGCAGGTGCGGGTGCTAGGTAACCCTCCTGTTAATGAGTATGCAGAGATTGAAGTGCAGGATGCAGCGGGACAAACCTTACAGTTGTCCTTAAACGACATTACGGGGCATGAGATCAGTAGTCAATCTGTGGAGGTTCAGGATGAGGTTCAGCGGGTACGGCTTCGGTTAGGCTCATTGGTGGGAGTTTATCTATTGCAGGTCAGCGACGGAGTTCGCAAGCAAACCTTACGAATTTTAAGCCCAACCAAATAAGGCTCCAGTAATTGTACATGTTTCTTACCAACTAGAAAGCTTAGTCAGTGGTGGCTGAGCTTTCTAGTTGGTAAGAAACATGAGTCATCCCGAATTTTGTAAGGGTGTCTAAAAAAGAACCTCCTTTCTTAGTTTTGAGCATCGCCACAACGCCAAAACCAGAAGGGAACTCTTTTTATGGCCAAGCCATACCCGCAAGATACGGCTATTCATGCCCTAAAATCAACCAGTACCACCTTTTTAGACCAAAGTTCAGCACTATCTCCTAGAAGGCAAACTCCTTGTGCAGATTGATAATCGGCTAGTAGCCACCTTCTCGACCCTGTTTAAGAGTATCTTACTATTCCGTAATGCCAGGATGGGGCTCTTGCTTAGCGAGTTAGGCGGATACACGCTGGCCTTGCGCATGCCCCGGCGGGAACCAAGCGCATCAGTAACCTCTTACGATGCAAGAAGTGGACGGCCTGCCTAGTGGATGAGTTCTTCTTTGTCAAGGCACAACAACGTATCCATAAGCTATAAGCGCTGGGCAAACGCCCCCACTGTTGTGGGACGATAGCTGCCTAGAGAAGCCTGAGAACTAGTTTGTCGAGTGACTCTGTTCGGTCGAAAGCAGTAAGGCAAAGCAGCTGACCAAAATCAAGATCGGTGTTACATGTGCTGGATCGGGGCTATGTCAGCAGTTGGACGATTGAGTGGATGCTACCTTTTACCAGGACTTTCTGGTACGCTGGAAAAGGAATCACTTACTGACTCATGCCCTGAAAGGCAGTAAACAGACTCACCTGCTGGCTCGCAGTTGCCAAGGCTATAAACTGTTGCAGGATAAAGCGCGTAAAGTCACTAAACGCATTAGTGTGGGCTGGTGGTCAAGCACGCTGACTTTGCTCGAATTACCCTGTACTTACTGGTTGTTAGGGATCGGAATATTCGCTGGATGTATCCACCCGATCCAACGCGCAGGCAATGGATAACCTGGCCTTTTCAACCAAAACGGGACTAAACGGAATGGGTAGCCAGGTAGCTAGTTTAAAGAGTTCGATCAATGCCGTGGAGGGGCCGTTTATCAGGTAAGGGATTCGGTCAATGGTACTACCAATGCCGCTTATAATACCAGCCAGGTCGGGCGTTTAGATACCCTGATAGGCGCCATTTCCATCTTTGGGAGACTTAAATAAATTCAATAGAAACGCCCAACAAAAGTCCATTAAGATTTTGTTGGGCGTTTTGTACTAGGTTAATAATTGACCCATAACGTGAACGAGTCAATCAGCCACCAAAGAAGATATTGAAGCCAATTCCTAGGGTGGCATTTCGGTAGGTATAAGAAGACGAACCGAATAAAGTTTCCTTCGAACTATACCAATTATAGCCTAATTGGGCATCTAGTGAAATGTTCTGATTCAAAAAATAAGCCAGTCCCAACGAAGGCGTTAACGTTGTCGAGTTTGACTCCGAATTTGATTCTGAAGGCGTATTCAGAGAGTTTTCATTGTGAAAATTAGCGTGTGACAATGAATATGAAATACCGACATAAGGCTTTAGTTTAGATGACCCTACATAATAGCGGGCAAACGGCGAAGCTCCTATACTGATTGCATGCTCATTTCGGATAATAGAGTAACCCGAATAATTCTGAGTACTATAGCTAAGCGGAACGCCTATTCCCAGCAAGAAATTAGTCGCTACGAAATAGCCTACCGTCGGACTAATCGAACCAGAAAAACTATTACTGACATCGTCTTTTTGGTAAGAGAACTGACCAATACTAACGCCAGCATTCCAGCGGCCTTTCTGGGTTTGTGCCTTTACTGACAGTTGGATTAATAGAAGTAGAACGGTAAAAATAGTGTTTCTCATAACTAAACGAATTTAAATGAAGATGAATCTTTCTGCAATTATATAGAGGCAAATGTTAATTACTCAATTGCTTGAGTTAAAAAAAGTTAATAGCAGTAACTAATGAAGCTAAAGGGTGATATATAACACTAGTCAATTATGAAAAGAAAATAGACTAAGAATTAATTACATACCTGATAACTAGTGAAACTGTCTTTTCTCCAATTATATTGAACTTGACTCAGATTAGCTACGCAAATAGTCTGTATATTATTACCATCACTATAGAGAATAGTCAATTTAGTATTGGCGCGTAAATCTAAAGCAGTTAATTGATTTTCGTCACAATAGAGAGTGGTTAATCCGGTATTGGCGCGTAAGTCTAATGCAGTAAATTGATTTTGAGAGCAACTTAAGACGGTTAGATTTTTATTATTACTTGTATCTAAGTTAGTTAAGTTATTCGTATAACATCCTAAAGAAGTCAATAACACGTTTTTTGTAATATCTAGCACTGTCAATTTATTAATACTACAAATGAATTTGTCTAGTGCTGTACTCTTACTAATATCAATAGTAGTTAATTGATTGGAAAAGCAGTTTGCAGTTTTTAGAGTCGTATTTGCACCGATTGTTAAAGTGACTAAGTTGTTGTAAGAACAATCTAGGTTTTGTAAAGTTGTATTCGTTTCTAATATTAATTTAGTGAGTTTATTAAATGAACAGTTTAACGTTTGCAATGACCTGTTAGCGCCTAGATCTAAACTTGATAGTAGATTATTATAACAATTTAAATTTTGGAGGTTTACTCGGCCAGATACGTCTAAAGTTGATAGCTGACAGCTATAACATTCTACTGATAGTATGGCTTGACCTTGCCCTAATTTTAAATTGGTTAATTGTTTACTTTCATAACATTTTAGCTTTTGTAAAAGTGGACTTTTGCTCAGATCTAAATTTACTAAATTCGTATAGCGACAGTCTACACTGACTAAATTAATTTGTTTACTTAGGTCTAAATCCGTTATTGGATTGCCATAAAAACTTAATTCCTGTAATTCTACATTCTTACTTAAATCCAGCTTAGTAGTATTAGTGTAGCTACAGTCATAGGTTTTTAAAGAAGTTAACGGCGTGACATCCAGATTATTTAGTTTAGTAGAATAGCATATCAATGAAGTTAAGCTTGTGTTTTGACTCAGATCTAAAACTGATAAGGGATTGCTAAAACAATCCAATGATTGTAAAAGCTTATTTTTTGAAAGATCAAGACTAGTTAATTGATTTCCCCACAAATTTAAAGTTAGTAAATTTGTGTTTTTTGAGAGATCTATACTAGTTAACTGATTTTGAGAACAATGTAAATTTTGCAAATTTATATTGTTTGATACATCTAACTTCTGTAGGAGATTGGCACCAATAATCAGACTTGTAAGGGCTACATTATTACTTAAATCCACGTCGTTGACTTTATGGCCAATACACCGTAGCGTTTTTAGGTTCTTAAATGCTTCTATTCCATGTAAGTCAACTATTTGGCCTCCGGTTAAATAGTACAAATCCAGGTCGGTAACTTTAAGAGCGCTTGCTAATAGTAACTTCCCATCTTCCACATCATCTATAGTAAGTTTAATTAATGCTTTTTCAAAGTTCACATCGGGTATTTGTACATATGGATTACTGCCAGATGTAACTGTAAAAATAGCGGATGTTGAAGCTCCGTGACTGTCTTTGGCTATTACACTACCCGAGATGGAAATATCATAGCCTACATTGAGAATGGTAAATGTAGTATCAGTCAGGTTCTTTGCTAAAGTATCTTTGTAAACTACTGAGTAAGTGACTGGATCGCCATTTGGGTCTTTAGCGCTGTTCCAAGTCAACACCACATCTGTGTTTGTAGCTGATAAGGTGGCCTTTACGGTAAAAGGTAATGGGGGTAGATTGGGCTCAAGGTTGTCTGTGTGTTTGCAGCTACATAGCCACAGGAAAACTAGAACTATCAAAAGGTCTGACAATAGAAATTTAGTTTTCATAGCTGGTGTGTAAAAAGGCTTTCCAATCTGTTGAATAGTCAAACGTTATGCAAAATTAAAATAGGTGATATAGATTTTCCATTAAGATCGAAATTTACACTTTTACGTATTTGAAAATGTAAATAAATAAATTTACCAGTAGGATGTAAAATATATTATGTACACTTAAAGTCTTGACATTAACCGTTTTAATAATGAAAATACTACTAATTGACTCATGCGTAAGCGCATTGTTTCACACGTTCCAAAACATTCAAAAAAGTATTTTTTAAACCCTGATTTTGGTAGTATCAAGCCCGATAGTGGCTTAATATGTTGGCGAGCGTTCGTTGATTCGAGCGCAGATATCCAATATGATCCGACTGGCTAGAGACGAACCGGGCCTCGAGATGGTTGGCCATTTGGTTAGATCGAAACGGCCACGCCTATCTGGCTGGCGAGCCCGGCAATGGCTTTCGATTGGAAATAAGCCGAACCATCGGAGCGCTCAACTATGTGCAGGTAACAGCCAAAGCCAGGAACTGGCACCCTACCTGGTTTCTGGAAACCTTCGACAGCGCCAGCATCTTTGCCGACGTCGATTTTGACTTAAGTTTTGACATTTCTTTTAACGCGTAATAATCCCCAATAACCCAGCCGATGGCAGCACCCGGCGACACCCTGTTAAAAAGCCTGATTGATTCCAACATTCCCGATGTCACTCCGACCCAACAGCGGAGAAGTAAGGCCTCTTTTGTACGCTATTTACTTTATCAACTGATTGACTGGGTAACGACTGCCATCAATGGCAACCTGACTACCTGGCTACGAACATCCGATAATCAACCTGGTGGCAGTAATACCGATGCGATTTACCGGGCGGGCAAAATTTCCCTGACGGGCAGTCTGGATACCAAAGTACAATCGACGGCGACCACAATGGGCACTACAGCCCTCTATCAGTCAGGACTCTAGGTCCAGGGTTCCCACCTCGGATTCCGGGGTAGAAATCATTTATGGGGCTTCACCGGGGAATGGGGGTATTTTGTGTTATGACCGCACGAATGGTGTTTACCTGAATCTTAACCTGGATGGGTCTACGGTGAACATTAATTCGGGCAATGCCACCAATGGAAAAATGGGCGCCAATACGAGCTCCCCTACCAGTGCGCTCCACGTAAAAGACTCCACTGGCCACCAGCACCAGCGACACCAACGGAGTAGTAGGGCAAGTGGCCTGGGATGCTACCTATGTCTATGTCAAAACAGCGGCAGGCTGGAAACGGACTGCCCTCACTACATTCTAACAACCTTTTTTACTTCCCTTTATGGAGTCAATTAGCCAATCCATCAGCCCCGAAAAGCCAACCGGATTTAAACGAGTAGGCAAACATGAGAATTTTGTCATTACGGCAGATTTGAACATGGTTCAACAGGTACGGGTAATCACCCTGGACAATGCCACCAGTAAGCCAATGACCGAGCTCATAGCGGACGATGAAACCCTAACCCCAGTCCAGCGTCAGGCCAGCCTGCAACGCTACGCCGATCAGATCGTAACCCGGCAAACAGTAGGTTCTTTGGTGAATGCAGCAGGCCAGGTGGTGGAGCCTGGAACCGAGGGAGCCATTAGCCAGCGAGATTATTTCCAGGCAATTACACTAGGAGACCTAAAGAAAATAGGCCTACCCATAACCGATAAAACGCCGGTCACGACGCTTATCTACGCGCTTACCCAGGGCGAAATAGCCAACATCGACCACCGGGGCGAATTGTAGGCATGGATGCACTTTTATTAGTCGGTTGGATCGGTCTTATAGTTTGGCAATACTGATCAATAGCCAGCTCCCGAAGACCGACCAAATGACGGTTTTACAGGATGTTTGGGTAGAACTAGAAGATACCAGGATGGTACTGATAAAGGCTAACTTTCTAACCGATTGCCACAGCACGCCACCCTGGAGTCAGAGCCTACTACCTGCCTATAACAACCGCACTAATTTAGCGGCCATTGCCCACGATTGCCTGTACCTGGAATGGGAACGGTTTATCCTGACCTATCCAGGACTCTGTGGAGCCGATGGCCGGGCGTATGCAGATAATGTTTACTTAGCGCTAATGGAACGGTTTGACCCTGGCCACTGGCGAAACGGGCTTTATTACGGGGCGGTTCGGCTGTTTGGGTGGTGGAATTGGCGCAACTTCAGGCGACAGGCCGGGCCACGTTAGGCCGAGCCAATCTTATTTAGGAATAGCCGTTTTGCATTTTTCTTAAATTAGTTGAATAACTCCGATTATGCAAGGTGATTCTTTCAAGATTATAACTTGACACTCCTGCTAGCCATTATAAGAAATGTAACAGTTTAGTTCTTCTTGCTAGGTAGGGTCATAGTAGGGTTTAGCCAATTTAATGAATCAGTTGGCCAAGGCTTCAGTGGTTCTCCCAATGCTTTCAAACTTGTGGCAACTTGTTGTTCCGAAGTCGTAGGAACGGGCATAGGTCGATTAGGCATGGGAATAGCTTCCCCCTTTCCATTTCGGGTTGGCATATCCAATGCACTGCCACGACCCTTGAGAACGGGCATATTATCAATATTGGGTACTGAATTTCCTTGTCCTTTGATTGGACTCTGCTGAGCCAAACCTGCTGTGGAAACCAGTAAGCTTATCCAGGTTGTAAGTGTTTTCATAATCAGTTATTTACATGTTTGTAGCTAGACCCATTTTTGAGCTAGAATGTTGGCGTATAAGTGGCAATATGTTAGCCTAATAACATAAAAACAAGCGTTGTTGGCATTCAGTCAATGCTCAAACCCAAGCGGTTATTGATTTACTCTACGACGTTGCCAAATAGATAATAAAACGAAAAAGTCAGCCGGTAGAGAGAATATATAATTACCCGTCACAGCAATTAGAGCCACACATACGAAGCTGAGAGCAATAAGGCCAAGAGAATTAATTTTCATAATTGCCAGAGATTTATAAGTCGTATAATCAAACGTTATGGTAAGAAGCCTCGAATCAACACTATCTAATTAATCGCCAAAAGCTACACAATTTAATGCCGAAATCACGAGCTACTGGCGAAACGGGCTTTATTACGGGGCTGTTTGGCTTCTGGAATTGGCGCAAATTCAGGAGCTAGGCGAAAAATAGATAAAATGCAAAATGGCCAATCTTATTTAGGAATGGCCATTTTGCATTTTTCTTAAATCGATTAGATAACTACCAATATGTAAACCTAACTATAATTCACGGTACTAATTAATCTCTAGTGTCATAGCGAAACCACTTATTTCCTCGTTGATCCGGAACTGCTCCTGTTGCCGAGTATTGAAACTTCATTTTATAATCTTCACCGGGTATTTTGAGCAGGTGCTTTTCGTTGACAACTGGTGCTTTCACGAGTATAGTCGAATAAGCACTAACTCCAGTTTGCTTGTCTCTAACAAAGACAATGTATTCCGCATCTTGAGCAGGAACTAGTAAAACTTCCGAGGCATTATTTGGCGGAACGACACCAGGCGTATTGAGGCCCCAGGCGTAACTGTAATTACCTGATCCACCAGTGGCAGTGGCTTGAATGAGTTGTTTGCCAGTAGTGGCGTCACCATTAATCTGGGTAGTGACCTTAACTTGAGCAAACAAGGTTGTAGAGCAGGCCACGCCCACAAGAACGAGAAGAGTATGCATTGAGTGCTTCATTGAGTGATGTGTTTAGAACAGTAAAGCTGTAAAAGGGGAATTCTCCTGTTGTATAATCAAACGTTATGGTAAGAAGCTTCGAATCAACACTATCTAATTAATCGCCAAAAGCTACACAATTTAATACCGAAATCACGAGCCACTGGCGAAACGGGTTTTATTACGAGGCCGTTCGGCTGTTTGGGTTCTGGAATTGGCGCAACTTCAGGAGACAGGCTGGGCCACGTTTTGCATTTCACTTAAATCGGTTGAATAACTAAGAATATGTTATGAGAATAAACCTGCAATTAAGGCCCTTACAATAAAATAAAATAAGATAGTTAAATTATACAATTTAACTCATTAAATAAGTATAGTCTAAATTACTCGATAACGTTATAAAAGGTGAGTGTATCTCTCTTAAGGCTGACTCTTTTAAAACTGGCGATAATTCCTGTATCAATTGGAAAATATTGATCTCGTATTATCATTTGTGCATTTTTGTAATCTTTGATTACCCAAGTTTTCAACCTATTACCTGTATACTTCGGGAAAAAAGCAGAAGAGTTTAGATCTGTAGTATCATAATCGGTTGATAACCGAATTGTCTTATCAACCGCCCGTGCATCGTTTTTAGATATTTTCAACTTGAATACGTGAGAGTAATCACCAAGTGCGTTTGAAGTCTCATTTTGTACTACAGTGAAATCATCTTTAATCTTTATTTTCATGTTTGCCAATTCCTCAATAGCATCTGATTTTGAGAAAAAAGTGTCTGCTAGATAATAATATATTACGGAAGATATAACAGCCAAAGTAAGCACAATTAACATACTCTTTCTCATTTTTTTATAAGTGCTTTTATGTTAGACAGTTTTGATTTTTGCCTTATATTTCTCAATGTAGTATTCCACAGGGTGAGCTGTACCAGTTTCCCATAATTCACCGGTTTGTTTATTAATAATAATGGGCGAGTTACCCCCCAGTGCATAGCTAAGATTACCTGTTTCTAAAAATTCTTTAGAATTATAGAAAAATATCCAGCCGAAGGATTCTTCTTGGCTATCTGTTAAGACTAAAGTTGTTTTTACTTGTGTATAGGTAGGGTCATTTCGACGTAGATAAGATAAATACACCGGATCATAGTCAACATGATTCTCATTCATCTTATGAATGTAAGACTGAGCGAGTTCCCTTGCTGATTCAAAAGTTAGCATATCTCATAGTGTTGAATAATCCTATCTTAAGTTAGGAAGCATCGAATTGATACGATTTATTTAGTAGTCACAAAGTAATTAATTGAGTGAATATATCCATCGCCAGCTCCAGCCAGATCGGAACGCCGAACCGGCTGGCTTTTTTATGTCCTTTCCAGAGCCTACTGGCGATAGCAACTTTACAAATGAAACGCCAAGTAAGGCGGTAAACAACACTATGAACGGTTATGTAAGTATCTCAGGACTCTGGCACGTAGAAGCCTCCTTTGCAGCTCGAATGGAAGCAATAGCCAGGCCACGGATCCTGGCCGGGAAAGAGCCAATTGCACCAGGGCTAATCTCGGAGCACCCTAGCCTGGCCATTCGGCCCATTCTGTTGACAACAGGACTCCAGGTAATGGCGGGCACCATCTCCTATTATGAGCTGGCTATAGGATTTGTCAATCCACTGAGCCAACTGACGACGTTGAGCAGGCCCTACCCCTTTTTTTGAGGGCTTCTTTTATGACTTCATGGTCCAGGCTCAGTTCGGCATACATTTTCTTCAGCCGTCGGTTCTCGTCTTCGAAATCTTTGAGCCGTTTCAACTCGGAAGCTTCCATGCAGCCGTATTTCTGCCTCCAATTGTAGAAGGTGGCTTCACTAATGCCATGTTCACGAGCGATTTGTACAACGGTGTAGCCATTTTGCTGTTGTTTAAGGATAGCCACGATTTGGGCTTCACTGAATCGGTTTGCTTTCATTTTTCTCCCCTTTTGTGAAAAGTTAGGGGGGGGCTCTATTTTTCAACCGATCACTTTTAGGGGAATCTTACAGAGTTCATCAGATATCCTTAGGTAACAATCAATTAGTGATTGAACTAGATTCGCTAGGGCAAGAAAGGTTGAGGCAACAGACGATAAACATATCCTATGATTCATCTGAGTATATAATAGCAACACTTAAAACAAAGCTTGTAGAAGTGTTTGGCTTGGGTAAAATCTTTGACCAACTAACAAAATTGGTAGTTATATAACTGTTCCAGAAAAAGTATGATTTTTTACTCGGAAAATGAATTTAATTTTATTGAATAGTCTTTCAAATTTGAAAAGTTGTGTCAGCTAAATTTACTAATATTATATCTTGTTTTTTTGCTTATTTATTATAAGAAGCTGAATTTATACATTGAAGATTTCCGGTTTTAATTTGGGGTGTTTCTTTTCTCTTCTTCCGATTGTTACAATGTACACTGAGGGTGCCAGTATGATAGCACCCTTTAGGTAATTTACTAATAAAAGATGACCATTCTTTACTCATGTCCAATGTTGAATCTAGATATTGATAAAAAGTATCAATTGTATGTGCTTCGCGTACATTTTGTTGAAAATGAGGCCCCCAGTAGTGTTTAAATGAATAGCGAAATGGAGTAGAAAATTCTACTGAAACGCTATATCCATCGCTTCCTAAAGACCAGCCTTTGATACTATCCTGAACCGGAATGTCGAAAATCGACAGACTACATGCTAACTCGTAAATCTGTCTTGAGGTAGTGGTGTCTATTTTTGTTGAATTATGATAAAACTTCTTTCGTTTTTTTGGTTTTTTATATTCTTCGGGGTTATATGGAGTTGTGTAACTGATTAGGTTACCCTCAAATCTTTGTTTATCAGTCGTCCATATATCCACAGCTTGATTTGTTATCCAGAAGCGAAAGTGCAGAGCTTGCCTGTCCATAGTCAAATCCTGCAATCCGACTTTCTTGATATCTTCCTTTACAAATGTATAAGCAATTGTTGTATCGCCCCTTCTATTAAAGGGTATTTCAATACTCTTCATCTGCGCATGTGTAAGCTGAATTCCAATGGAAAATGTTACAGCCAAAAGCTTCAGTATGGATTTCATAAATAATCTTATCATTTTCACGACTTAAATTAGCCTGCCTTCTTACGATACTACTTTTGGTTATGAATTTCAATGATGCGCAATTCTCAGAAGAGTATAATTTGGTTGATCGGCAAAAAATGGTATTCTCTCTATTAGCGTTTAATAATTCATGATATTTTATATGATTAAAGCTAGAAGGTCAGTATTTTTTTTATTACGGCAGTAAGTTTGGGGAAGTTTAATAAATGTATCTAGTCCTCACTTTCTTCGTACCACTTGTGAGAATATATAAAGCCCATAAAATCTGCCTTCTCTTTGGGCGTCTCACCAGCAATTTCTACCATTACTAAATTGGCTAGCGACCTGAATTCAGAAAGGTCATCCATGAATTCACGAATCAGATCGTGCTGTTCTTCTGGAAGGTCTTCATTATGATTTATATACATGCATAAGTCATAAAACATCCTTCTATTCCAACCTTCATTTACTAGTAAGTTAACTGATTTTTGCCGCTTTTCATTAGTAACATTAGCATCTATCAGAACTCCTTTTAGATAAGATTCTAATGAATCAGGCTCGGAGAGTTTTTGTCTAATAATAGAAACCTCATTTAAATAATGATACTTCATTGTAATTGTCGCATATGTACGAATATATTAATTATGTGAAACATTACAGGTTTACAATCTCGTCTATTGTATTATAAACGCCTGGCTTTTTCAATTAGACTCTTTAACACTGTTATTTTATGGGTTGCTTCTAGTTCATTACTGCAATAAATCGTGTGCATTAACAAACGTGGCTGTTGCAAAAGCCTGGACGGGAATCCGAGTGTTTGTTTACACAGCCAATTTCCAACTGGTCAACGGCTAAAAATGGCTTGTTAACTCAGTCTTTCTTTGTTGGCATCGACTTTTGCAATAGGTACTGGCAATAAGTTAGCTAGACACTTGCTATTAATTGATCTAGGGTCTGTTGATCAATGGTAAAAGGGGCTGCTAAATCCAAGATAGCAGACATCTGCACTTCTTTCGTTAAGGTACTCCAATTGTCAATGTGAGACAGGTGAGTTCTTAAACCTGCTAGGTAATGGGGCACTGCCTCAATACGACCGAATTGGGTTTGGTGATCTGCACGACTACTCTTATAGTAGTCACTCAATTCATCATGCACTCGTCTGAGTAAATCACCAGAGTAAGGCGATACTGCCAAGTAGTGAGCTTCATAGTCTTCACTTTGAAATTTAATAAAGCTTAATGCCTTCTGTAAGAAGATTAGTTCCGCAGTCTTGTCTATAACAAAGGCCATTTTTTTGTTTTATAATTCTGGTGGCTATTGCAAAAGTAACCCATTGAGGGATAGGTTAGTTATCAGCTCGCTCATGCTAGGCTTTCACTCGATCCAGACTTCGCTGGTGAAACTGGTGCCTGTTCACCACTTTTACCAGCAACTGCTCAAAACGGTCGACTTTCGTTTTGTCAGGCCGCTTTTTGAGCTCTTTTATAGCACCACGGGGCGGCCTTTGCTGGACCCAATTGTGTTTGTTAAGCTGCAACTAGTGGCACCTCTGGAGAACATTACCTCGGATCGGAAGCGCCTGGAACTGGCGAACCTGTATCTGGGTATCTGTGCGTTTTTGGGTTATGAGTTAGAGCAGCCCTTGCCTTGGCACAGTACCCTCTGCCGAACCTGCCACCGCATCCCGGTTTCTATCTTTGAAACCAGGATGCGGCCCGGCTGCTTTACGCATATTGTCGGCTTATGCATTCAGAAAGAACTGGTGAGCGGCCATACTCAAGTGATCGATTCGGCTTACATTAAAGCTAATGCGTCCATGAGTCGGCTCAAGCCCAGGCCTTCCATTTGGTCTATGGAGACAACACCCTCAAATCCGTCCTTTTCATGCCTACCAGTGTATCCTACCTTTCGGGCCAATTAACAGGCCCATTTTTAAGCCACGCCCAAATTGAGGCTATGCCTGATTCGGCCATTAAGTCTGCTTATGAAAACGTTAAGATTCAATTGGCAAATCTGCAAAGGAGAGTGCAGAATAATAGTGGTCTATTGGCCGAGCTCACCGAGGAAATCCAGGCGTTCACGCGCCAAGTCGTATGGCTTCGAGCTCGGAAATTTCCAGATTACTTTGAGGATTAACAACTTTACTATCAGATAGATAGGTAAAAATATAGGGTAAGGTGGTTGGCTCTAGTGGAGAGCAGCGAACTGGCAAGGGGCCAGCGCTTTTTGGGTTCGATTCCCTATCACCTGCAATGGAAAAACTTTCCATTCTAACGAGGAATAAGACTTAGGTAGTAGGATTGGTGGCCCGGCAACGATTCAGGCCATCAACCTCCAAACTATCTACGTATATATCTCACCGTTAGGTTCTTTTTACGGCTTGGTGCACACAGCCGCAAATCACAGGATAACCGCGAAAAAAAACAGCCTTATGGGCTGGCCGCTACCACTATGCCTTTTTTGTACCTTTTTTTGGCGGATTTGCAGTTACTCCAGGTGTTAATCCTTTGTTATTCAATAACATATAAACTTTTTGTAAACTTATTGATAACTAGATTAACTATTAGATTAACTTTTTTTTGAGTAGTTATTTCCCTAACTGAATAACTGTCCTGAGTGGGCAAGTCAGGAAGACAAAAGCAATCCCAAAATGACCTCAAAAGCCAAAAAATGGCGCTTATAGCCGAATTAGCCTCCCTGCGCTACGATCTTTTTTTTGCTCTATTCAACTAGGCAAATAACCCCTAAATGGCTTAAAACGAAGAAAATACCAAGTTCCAATCATGCAAACGACCACTACCAACGCCACAAAACAACACTCGCTCGGTTCAGCCCGGCAACCTGGCTACAAATTCGTAGGAGACCGAGAACTAAGCACCTACCGCTGGGTAATATGGCTAAACAACGATAAACAGACCGTAATTGAGGGCTATTCTAAGGACGTAAACAGCTGCGAAAAGGAGGACAAACAGCAATTACTCCAGGATTGTATAAGCCGATTAGGCAATAAAGGCTATCTGGATAAATGCTATTACTGGGTCATTTTTAAGCGACAATTCACCCATAAGGACACGGATACCATGATACTGGAGCTAAACCCCCACGGGTATTTGGCTCACGATTCGCTAACCCTGGACATTTCCACGCTTAGCTGGTTAGATCGGCTCTTTACCGCTCGCAAGACCAATACGCAAGGCATCCTAAATTATAAGGATTTACTTCCACAACGACTGTCTCCCCAACAGATTAGAAAGGCCGATTTTGAGTTTACGCTGGAGCGCTTTCCAACAAAAAACCATTTGGGCGATTACTGCCGGAATGTGCTCCTAGCGAAGTATGGCCGCAATCAAGTTTTAGCCTGGTATAACGCTAAAGAGGTGATTTACAGCACAAGTCAGCAACAACCGATTGCCGGGGCTGTAGTTGCTGGCGGAAACAAAGACAACGAACGGGCGGCACAATTGGCGCAAACGGCTATGATGAACCTCCAGGCCAGATTTACACGCGGAAAATAAGTCCATGCACAAAATTGATTTGGCTATTTATCCGATTGGTATGGCCGCGCTCTTGGAGTTAATTCACCTACCCAGCGACTACAGTACCAGAGAAGCACTCAACAGGCTGAGTCTGGCCGAAATAGCGCTGGTGGAATGGCGGGGCCGAGTAACACCCCAAACCCTATTAACCTGGAAGCTGCGCGATAGACGCAAAAAATACTGCTTAAAATTACCCCTTTCGGTAGCTGTGGCGCTGAGAATAGTACTCAAAAGACTTCACTTGGAAAACGAATTACAGGAGGTATACAACGAATTAGACCGAGCACTAGTAAACAGTGGACTTTCCCCCAAATTTCTCACCTATTCCTTATGATTAAACTGCTTTTAAGCCTCCCCATTCTCATTTCTGGAGCTCTGTTTTTAGGCTTCTGGCTCCTGCTGGCCATAATCGCCCTAACGTTCATTATGAGCCCGTTTTTGTCCCTCCTCGACAAGTATTCAAACTCGTTTAAAACACCCTCCAAATACTGCGATTATGGAAGCAACTAAACAACTAATTGTCCCAAGTACTAGGGAGCTCAAGGCCTTAAAACAGGATTTACAGCCCACCGGCACTGTTTGGCGATGCATCCAGGCCGGTTTTATAAAAGGCTTAATTAATACCCAACAGGCTACGGATTTACAGCACCAACTCGCCACCGTCGTGGACTACTGCCAGGAGCAGCAGGCAATTATTTTCAACCTCCAGGCTGAGCTGGCCAAAAGCAAACAAACTTCACTTTTCAATTAATGACTTTGATGAATTTACCCACCGAGGAACAACTACAAGACAACCAGGAAATACAGGCCGGTTTATTAATACTTAGCCGTTTGCCGCTGACCAGTAAAAGACCCTGCAATTGTAGCCACTGCAAACGCCTAAACCAGATTTCAGGCCAGCTCCTAGACAATCCAGACGACACCTACGGGCCAAATGCTATCCCGCAATTAGGAGGCAAAATATCCACCAAAATCCGCCGATAACTTAAACAAACCGAAGTGATGCAAACGATTACAATAACACTAGCAGAATATCTGGCCATGTTTCCAGAGCCAGAAAGATGGATAATGAGTTCTCCAGGGCTTAAGGAAATACAGCCACTAAATGAGCGGCATATGATAAGCACCCTTTATAATAATTGTGACTTTAGAGGGCCAGAAATCAACATTCCAAAGGTTTGCGAAAATGTTGTACAGCGATCACAAAAGGCGATTTTAGGAAAGCCATATTACCTCATTTACGTGGCCAGCCGACTTATCCAAAAAGCTCCATTTGTTACCTATTCGGATTGTTTTGAGCTGGTTATGTGGCACATGGTTAACGAGCTTAACGCACGATATAAGGCAGACCGTTTGCCAATCGTTGTGGAGCTGGGAGAGCACGAAAGAGACAGAACAGGATTAAACGATTAACCACCAACCTGGCCAGATCTGGCCAGGCTTAACCTGTTTCTAAGATGCCAAAGGGATATAATAAAGACGGATCAAAGAAGGTAAGACCAGCCAACTCTGGCCGAAAAGCAAAGGATGGTAAAAAAATCTATTCAAAGCTGGCCATAGATGTGATTCAAATACTATCAAATCTAGAGAATCCAGTGGCATTTATTGAAAATGCAATTAGAGAGAAATCTGCCAGAAGTTCTGGCAAACGACAGACAGAATTCTCAGGTAGAATACAGAAGAGTGGCCAAATTGATCTACTGGATATGCTGGAACAGATTAGGATAGGAAAATTATTGGAACATAAACTTACAAGGTAACTAATAAGCCAAATTTTCCTTTTAATGCCTTGCATAATACAATGTAAATCTTGGAAAAATATCGATGATGGGACTTGCTCTTTATAAAAAGATTAAAATTTATATATGATTAGAGTGCCTAAATATATTGCTTAATTTTACATGAGTTAATCCTTTAAAGCAATTAAAGGGCAATTTTTAAAACTTAAATGAGTATAGATAAACCTTACTTTACTTCATTTGCTGGGTTTTGTTTTGAGAATTGATGTTATTATTTGGCAATGCCATATGTTGATTATATGGCATTAAATAAAATTGACTTTGTTGCGTAATATTACTTGTAGCAGCATCATTCACAATCTGAGTAGCTTTTTCAATTTTTTCTTGGGCTTTAAGTAATTGTGCTATGTCTGAACCGCCACTTATTATTGCCGCAAAAGCACTTATTACGATCAGAGCTTCTTTCATGCTACCCCAAAAAGATGCCCAGTCTGTGTTAGTGCTATCAATTTCTCTTAGCGCTCTATATAAATAATCAATAATTTGTTGTTTAGCTTTCATAGGTAAACTAGAGTCAATATTTATTAAATTGATAGCTTCAAATATCAAATCTTTCGCTTCTTGTTTTTGTTTTGTATTTCCATCAAGAACTATGTGCATTATGTCAGGATCAACATTTTCATTGTATTGAGCTTTTACCGAATTGTATATCTTAAAAGTATTGCTATAAAGCGCTTGAAAAGCTACAAATATTTCCATTAAAGGTGTAAATTTTACTTCCCGCTCTGAATTATCATATATTGCATCTTCTTGGATTTTTGTAAGAGCTCCAGTAAAATTTTTAACCTTTAACCAAAACCATTTTAGCGATATATTTTCTTTAATAGTTTTTAAATTTTCTTCATCACTATATTCTATTTCTGGCGTTAAATGGAAATTTATCACAGCATCTTTAAAAGAGCCAATACACCTTATGAAGCTAGTTAGCGAATTTGATAAAGTAGATGTTAATTCATCATCCACTTTGTAGTACTTTGCATAGAGAATATACTTATCAATTATTCCTTCTAGGTACATCATTTCAGGAGAAATGAAATTTTTGATTTGCATTTCCCTAAGATATTGATCTGTGAATAAAAATATATTATCAATCTGGTTTTTATCTTTAATATTCAAGCTCAAAAACATTTTAAGGTCGAGATCTGTTTTTGTTGTGCCCATTTGATATAATATTAAGAATTGATGTTTCTTTGAGATCTTTTAACTTAATTAATAAATCGTCTCATGAATGATATGAGCTAATTTACATGCGTTCTGCAAAATTTGAACGATTGTAAAAATAGCATCCGTTTAGCCTCCTAATCCTTAACGACCAGCCATAGCTTTTTACCGTAAGCGAAACAGTCCTTTCGCCTACCCTCTCTCATGCTGAGCTTTGAGGCATGAATATATTAAAAATCCTCTGGGAATTTATTAAAGGCAATTACAAACGCTTTGCCTGGGAGGTTGCGGCCATCCTGCTCTCCATTGGTGTAACCTGGTTAAGCGGCCATTTCTCTGGCCAGAATGAACTCAAAGCCTGCCAGGATGAGCGCACTATTTTATTCCAGGAAAAGGCCAGCGCTCAAACCGTTTTAGACTCCATCAAATGGAGCAAGGTGATTAATCGAATGGGAACACAAATCAACTCTCTCCAAAATGAAAACAACCAACTACGGGAAAAGACCGTTCTGGATTCTGCTGCTAACGCTACCGAACTGGCCACTATGCGCTCAATCAATCAGCGCTACCAAGAGCAATCAAAACACCGATAGTCTAGCCGTGGCCGTGGAGTTCATCCATAACGCCAAACAGATCCAGCAGGATCTTATCAAATTGGATTGGGCGATTAAACGCGAGGTGGTTTATAAAGCCCAACTCTCCGAACAGGAGGCCACTAACCAGCGGCAGGCAGCAGAACTGGCCAGCCTTACGAAAACAAACGGCAGTCTATCTGCCGACTTAGCCGACACAAAGCAAAAACTTGGCGAACAGGCGATAAAAACCAAGTCGGCCAGGGTGGAAGTTTGGGCTATGAGGCTGGCCGTAGGTCTCTATTTGGCGGGTAAACTAAACGGCATTTTGCCTTAAGCAAGAACATTTAAACCAATTATCAACGATGAAAACGCTTCATTTTGCCATTGACCTCCGTTCGTTCTTTCTGGGTGCTCTAACGCTGCTAGGGGTTCTGCTACTGGCTAATTTCACCCCTTCGCCAAACAATAAACCCGAACAGGCAGAGAATCGACGCTACCAGGTCGTTACGGGCGTAGGAGGGAGTTTTATTTTAGACACCCAAACCGGGCAGTATATCCAGATCTATGGCGTTGGAAAAAACTCCCGCACCAAGTTTAATTTCAATGACCTGGAGCCACAAGCCAAATAACGGTTCTGAATCATTCGATCCAAATCACCCGCCACGGCCTACTAGTCGTGGCTTTTTTGTTGCTGCAAAACCGTCCTTTTCAGCGGCCTGGCCTGGGTGCAACTTTGAGCTAGTAAACAACACGAACAAGAAAACCCACAGAGCTAATGGCCTTAAAACTTGTCAAATTCATTACCGATTCAGACGGGCCAACCAGGGCCGTGAATATCAACCCGGAGTACGTGGCCACGGTGGAGGCCGATATGGCCAAGCCCAACCAGATTTGCCATATTACCCTTTGTACGGGCCATTACTACCGGATTCTGGAGCCAGAGGTAAATGCCAGCAAACGTTTAGTGTATGGCCTCTAAGACCATTACCCGCAGGGCCATGTTTGCCGAAATCCACCAGGACACCCTGGGCGGTGGAAAGGCTCACGTTTTTAGCCTGAAGTACGTCAAAAAGGATGCGACGGTAG
>NZ_WPIN01000029.1 GCF_009754945.1 Spirosoma arboris | reverse complement strand
AATTAAGTCATTCTGCACCAGGTATGCAAAGTAATCGGACTTCACATAAGTCCGATCCTCTTTCGTGTACGTTTGTTCCGTTGGTATCATATCGTTTGGGTGTAAAACAGGTGCATTACAGTAGGAATTGCAATGACTCTTTTGTCCTTTCAAGGGACCAATACAAATCGGTCCCCCTTAACTTAAATTCACCGCTTAAATTCACCTCAACTGACCTACGCGCTAGCCCTACAGTCCTTTGCCTTAGATTGGGGTTAAGCGTTGGTTGAAGATTTTCCATTATTCGAGTACTAATCAAATCTGCGCCAAGAGCGACAGGGGCTACGAACTCACCACCACCCCGTAAAGCGCGGGCATTCTCACCAACTCGAATAATACTTTCGCCTGTGAATAAGCCACCACCCGCAAAATCTTTTATTCCAGAGACCTGCTTCTGCATCGTTGCCTGTAAAGCGGACCCCAGCACGGTTAAGGCAAGCCCCGCAGCAATAGCGCCTATAGGATTACCAACAAATGCTTTAGCGGCTAAACCTGCCGTACCAAAGGCGACCAGAGAGGAACCCATAACTTTTGCGAGGTTGGCGAAAATACCCCCAATGGCTATCGGAAGATTACCTAGCTTTTCAGTTCCGGCAAACATTCCCCCTACCCATTCCCCCAGAGCAGTTATTGAGCTACTAGCCGCTCCCTGAATTGCCGAGGTCACCGAAGCCCCTAATTGCTTTGATCGCTCCGTCAGGGTGTTAGCAGAGTCATTAAATAGTTGTAGGTTTAAACCGCCTAATTGCACCCCGCCTAATTTGGGTAGGCTCGCCAGACGTTGATTCTCGGCAGCTAGTTTAGCCGCTTCAAGTGCCCGTTCGGCTTCGTTTACTTTCTGGGTATAAAGAGCCAGTAAGTCGATGGCGTCCTTTGGTATGGGCAATCCCAAAGCAGGAAAGTTTGCGATTGTTGCCTGTATTTCGTTGAGTTTATTTCGATAAAACTCTAGACTAGGCTTGGCTATACCCAGGCTACTGATAAAGCCACTTAAGCCCGTATTGGTAAATATCCCAGGAGTACTTTCCTTGAGCTTCCCGACTTGTTCGACAATGCCCGCAACGACCTCACGCGTAGCCGGACTCGCTATTTCAGACAAGCCCGGAATTGCAACAGGCGAACTTGTCGTCTTAGTGACCCGCGATTCTAATTGATTAATGCTGTCATTGATAGCGACAAACTCAGCCTGCTTTTGCTTCAGTAAGGCATCCAACATGGCCTTACTTCTCTTTACCGCATCCGAATCACCTTCATTAACATCTGTGGGTCCAATTGCCTGTATTTCCTTTTTAAGCTGTTCGGCGTAACGCTTAAAGACCGACAGGTTGCTAGTGTCTAATAAAGGTTCAACCTTCACCTTTACAGTGGGTTTCGTAGAAAGCGTAGGTGTGACGGGTATTTGTTTGCCCTGAGCAATCAGGATCTGATCGTTAAGGCGTTTTATTTCGGCTAGCCCCTCGGCTTTCTCGATCTTATGCAGCTTAATCTTCTCCTGGATCAACCCAATTTGTTGTTTGTATCCACTAACCGTTTCCGTCGTTAAGTCTGCCTGACGGGTCGCATTCTCAGCCAGGAGATTATTTAACTCCGCCTGTGCTGTTGCCTGCTGCCTACCCGCTTGCTCCAGGACAGTAGCGACAGCGGATAAGGGCCCTGGCCCGGAAACCCCCATCCCCAGATTTTGCTGGGGCTGTTCGGCGGCTAATCTGCGGGCCAAGGCAATCCGCTCAGTACTACTCAATTTCTCCAGATCAGTAACCGATTGGCCCGAAGCCAGAGAGAGCTGCCGTAACGCGTTCGATTGTTGATCGATGGCCTGGGTTACCGCTTCTGTTGCCTTTTGGATCTTCTGTTGACCTAGTGCAATCCGAATCTTTCGTTCGTACTGCTCGTTGACCGCAGCTAGCCGGGTAGACAATAGATCAGTCGTTATGGATTCACTGTTGAGGTTGCCCAGAAATTCCGGGTATTCCTGCTTAAGGCGCTGAATTAGATTTAGTCGTACCCCCTCGTTATCACTGGCCAGCGCCAAGGCCCCAACAAGGCCATTTAGCTCGGTTTGTTGGGCTCGAAGATCCTCAACCGGAGACTTGGCAATCAGCTCGGTAACGAAAGAAAGGAATCGTTGCCCCATATCGATAGCCTCTTTGAAGCCGCCTGCAACGCCTGCTTCACCCAGCGCCACCAGTAGCCGATCAAAACTATCGCCCAGATTGCTCAATTTCCCCTCCAGTGTTTGACTCACCGCAGCCATACCGCCTGCAACCCCACCAAGTTGACCAAAGCCGTAGATAGCCTTCGTAATCTCATCACTAGTATTCTTGATTGTCTGCGTTACGCCTTTGAACGAGAGGGTGACTGAATCGCCCGACTTAGCCGCTTTGATCCCAAACTCCTTTAGCCGTTCAAATTCGCCGGATTGAGCGTCTAGGATTGCCTCGGTCAACTGATCGAATCCTTTACCCTGTGAGGCCGCTAGGTCCCCCAGGTTCGTTAGCTCTTTCTTGGTTGGCGTTATCCCTCTGTTGACGAACTTAACGAACGAGCCGGTTAATTCATCAAGTCCAAATGGAGTAGAAGCGGCAAAGTCCGTTAGCATAGACAGGTTGTCTTTTGCTCCGGTGCTACTACCTAATCCATTACGTAGTATGGCAAAGTACTTCTCTGATTTGCCGCTTGCTTCGGCAATCGCCGACCCAAAACCAACGATCTTGTCTACAGCGAAGAGGCTCCCAAATCCACTAGCGAGTGAAGTTAGCCCTATACCCGACTGTCTAAGGTTGCCCAATCCTGCAATCAACGGGTTTATCTGCCTGTTGGCCAATCCCATTGCTGTGGTGATCGAGGCAACGGAGGCTGCTGGAATAGACCCCACTCCATTAAGGCTATTAAACTGCGATTGAGTCAGACTGGTAAATTGGCGGACGGTTGCGCCTGCGGTATTAAACCCTCTGAGTAGGTCAGTAATGGTTAAACCGAGGGCTATATTAACGGCTCCTGCTCCCATAGTTGTTCAAGTAGTAGTTGTGTGAATGAATATTTGTTATTGACTCCGTTCCTTGGCCGACTTGCGGGCGTGACAGGATTTGCACAAACTCATTAAGTTGTTTTCGTCGAGTGGTTCCCCGCCTAACCGGATGGGTTTGATATGGTCGACGGTGTTGGCAGGCGTTAGCTTCTTCTTCTCCAGACAGTGCTGACACAGGGGCTGCTTTTCTAACTGAAGCTTACGCAGGCGACGCCACGGTGCATTTCTATAAAACTGGTTGGGAACTCCGCCGTGCTCTTCATTGGCCCAGCGGCTTTTCGGCTTTTGGGTTCCCTTCATCCAGGGTCGTATTACTTTGTTTACTGTAGGCATATGAAGTATTTCAAAGTACTTTGTATATAAAAGTAAAAATAAACTAATTCACCTGATTATCAAGGGGGAAGCTGGGATATTTCACTTCGTGCAGGCACCTACCCAGGGGTGGGTAAAATCTTGAAAGCCCTCGCCTGTACGAATCGCAGTCCTAGCCCCAAAAAATCCGTGTCAATATTATTCGAAAATACCCCCTATTTCATATTTTATATTTTGGTTACAAATTCAATGTTAATTTCTGATTGTCAGCAATTTAATTCTCAGCCAAATTTTGAAGGTGTGGCTAGTGGTAATAAATGATTCGCGATAAGTTAACCAAAATAATGAAATATAAACTATTTGTATACATATGAAAAGACAAGGCTACCCCCTACCCAATTTTGACGGCAAGTGTGAAAGACTAGACATGCGATTCGCGGAGAAGCCGTCTTTAGGGATTTGACCTACCCCTCCCTCCCAACTGAAGTTGTACATATGAAGCCAGGGGTAACCCCCCTATAGAGTTTTGCACGAGGAGAGCTGTGGCAGGGCTGCGATTCGTGGTCTGAAGCGCCCTAGCTATTTGCCGTACCCTCCCTCTCGGGCTTCTCAAGCCATGCTGATAAACTCTTAAGTCCTGCCGACTAGCAGCTGTAGTAGCCTGATTGATCTTTGCTTTATTAACCTCTTCTGTGAAGATCATGAACCTAATCGAGCAAATAGAGCAGGCTGAACAAGCCCTTATCAAGGCCCAGCTAGCCTCCGACGCGGACACGCTGGATACCTTACTGGCAGATGACTTACTGTTTGTAGGTCCCGATGGTGCGCTGTATGATAAAGCAATGGATCTGGCCTCACACCGCGCTCGGACCATGTATATTACTAGCCTGGTAGCCCACGAACCTACTATTAAGCCCATAGATAATCTGGTGATTGTGTCGAGAAAGGCCGATATACGGGGCGTATTCGACGGACAGGAAGCGGACGGGCAGTACCGGTACTTCCGGGTGTGGACCAATCGGCAGGGCCGCTGGCAGGTTATCGCGGGTAGCATTACGTTAGTTGCTTGGTAAGGTTCTACTTTGCTTAGTTCTTCGTGCTAAGAGGTATGTCTGTGAGCATCGACACGAGGTTAGCGGTGTGGTTGTAATACACATCCGGGAAGTTCATGCGAAGCACCCCATCAAGGCGTTCCAGGTCGTGGGCAAACACCAGCAGGGCTCGCAGGGTCGTGAGCGTATCAATGAACTGGTTCACCTGCGCCCGGTTGAGTGGATAGTGCTCGGTTTCCTGAGTCAATGCCCAGGTTAGCTCATGAAGCTGTTTGGCGTACCGGTTGATGATAGGATCAGTGATCCGCTCAAATTCGGGCGTCTCCTCATCGTCGGATTGATCCAGATCTGTTAACATAATCTTATTGTTTGTTTAAGGAGGCTAATCCTAACTGGCTAAATGATGGATTCTGGCGCTGCCACTCGAAAAAGGAAAGCGGCTTAATTGTCGGTACCGCATCGGGCGCGTTGGGTTCATCCCATTCAGCAGGGTAGCTATCACAGGGGGCGACTACTAACCGTTCGATTTGGGATTCACCGGGCTTAAGTATAGTAGTAGGACTAGCGGCCAAGTTGTCAAACGTGTTTTCGGCGACAGGGCTCTCTTTATCTTTAGGTACTATAACGCTATCCTGTATACGTTTTAGTTGTCTACCTGCATCAAAGGCTAATGGTGCCCTAGGGTGAGCGATACAGGCAGTAGGTGGATTTGCCTCATACCAGAGCTTTTCAGTGGTGGCTACACAACTTGTTGACTCATCCTGACCAGCACGGCGGATAACAATTGGATCAACAACTAAAGAGTCTAATTGCGATTCTTTAGTTTGGAGATCTGGAGGGTAACCAGCGTTTGGCTTAGTCGGCGGGTCGACGCCGATTGGGGATAATTCAATACTGCCAACTGCCAAAGTGACTATAGGGGGTTTGGCAGTTGGCAGTATCATTTTAGTGTAAAAAGGCTGAGTTGGGCGGTAGCTTTCGCGGTCAGGTTTTGCGTCTGGGTAGACAGGACTCGTGAGCCCGTACCGTATCCCATCGCGAATTGTCTTTGACGATTTAGTCGGATTCGGCCACTCGCTGGCTACGGTCTCTAGGGCATAAATTGCAGTCTGCTCATCCATTCGTCCGGCTGCAACAAACCCGCCCGCTAACTTGGCCGCTTTCAATAAAGTGGCGTGCCTCTCACCCTCTCCCGCACTTTCTGTGAAGCGAACTAGTCGAGCTAAGAGTTGACTTTCATCTTCCCCATCAGCGCGGTCATAATCGACTACACGAGGCTTTGGCGGAGGTGGTGTATAAGTGCCAACCAGTACAGTAGCGTCTTCATTGATGTAGGGATCTGCATCATAACTGACAAAGCGCAAGTCCGTTGGATTCCCCCCCTTGGTTGTATCCAGTTTTACACCGAACTTATGACTAAAGAGCTTTTGCAAATAGCGAAAATGAGCGGCTAGTATCTCGGGGGTCTGCTCATCCGGCAGCCGAACTACAAACCAGAGCCCCCCTCGAACGGAATAGGCGCAAAGCAATATATATGGTAGTCGAGTGAGATGCTTTTTTAGTTCAGCCATATTGATACCTGGGTTGTCTTTCTTATCTATATCCCCCATTAGGAGCGGCCACTGCTGACGAATCTTCTGACTAAAACTGGTGTCGCGTCGGCGGTGATAGAGCCAAGCAACGGGGGTAAAAGCCGGTAGATGTTTTTTCAATGTATCCTGAACTGTCTTATCGGGTTCAGCGCGGATCGTTTCGATAGGATTACGATAAAATTTGGTGGTCCCCATGCGACGGAGTGTGGTCTGTTGAGCAGGTACATTGCCGAATGTATCCCGCTGGTGATCGTACTCAAAGTAGCTAATAGGTACGTCTAACAGGGTGGGGCGAAATACTTGAGTTTCCATACTGCTAACTGCTAAAAAAGGTGCCAAACAGATTTTGGCAGGATAATTCAATACTGCCAACTGCCAAAGGCTATATAAGGGGTTTGGCAGTTGGCACCTTCGTTTCACTCGATTAGAGAAAGTTTAAAGTACTGGTTGCGACCCTCCTTATAATCGGTCAGGCGGACCGCTAGACCTTCCTCATCGTACATCGTAGGCTGTTCTTCCATAATACATTTGAGCCGTTCGCGAATGGTTGCATTCTTGGCACCAAACTCGGAGGTCAGTATTTTCCAGACCTCGTTTTTAGCCAGTGGTCCCTCTGATAACAGGCTTATTAATCGATCGGCGATATCCTCTGTATCGGCTTTATGTTTACGGTGATTAATATGGTTGGCGATGGCATCAGCCCCTGCCAATTGTAATCCGTTATATTCTTTGCAGAATTGCAAAAATAGCGGTTCCGGTTTCTTGCCCCGACGCAGTTTTAAGTAGCGCAGTTTAATTAAGTCCGTGTCATTGCCGTTGGCATCTTTTTCCAGGCCGATCTGTAAAACCGTACTGGCTTTGTTTGCCGCTTCGGTACCCGTATGTCCTCGGGCCTTTTCAGTGCCGGGGTTCTGGTGGATCACCAGCAAAAATGTAGCGTCATAGTTATCGCAGAGGTTACCCAGAAAATCAAACAACTTCATTGATTCCTTCGGGTCGTTAAAGTCGCCTATGGCGTCGGTCACGACATCAATCAGACAGAACAGGTGCAGGCTCGTCTGGTCGCGAACATGGTGGATAAACGTTTCAATAGCTTTGAAGCGGTCTTTCCGCTCTTCGCCTTTGATAGAGGTAAATCGGAAGTGTTCGGGTGTTTGGTCCAGTCGGTACCCAGCTCGTAGTTTAATACCTTGAACAGCATAGGGTAATTCCTCGGTTAGGTTTCGTTCCGTATCGATATAGCACACACAGAAGCGTTCAAGCATTGCCTTTTTGAACTCTAGAAACTGAGGGTCATCATTATCATTGCCAGTTAGCATTAGCGCAGCTACTAGCTCTGCCCAGCGGGACTTGTGCGAACCAAAAGCGCCTTGAACAATATTGATCGTATTGCGTCCAATAATACCAATGTCAGCCCGACTGATAAGCGGAGGGCTAAAGACAACAGGCTGAGTGGCGGCATAACTCAAAGCCTGTTCTTTACTAAGCAGTCGCTCCAGAATCGTCTGGTGATTAGTTGATTGACTCTGGCGCGGTTGCTCGGCGGGAATTTGTTCAGACTCTTCAGCGGTGAAGTCAAAGGCAGCAGATGCTGCTAATTCTTCGTCCGACATGTCATAAAATGGCGGTCTGTATGTATCTTTGTCCTGTTCTTCTTTTGTCATATTGTCAAGTTTTTAGCCGCCTTCGGTTGCCCCCGTTGGCGGTTTTGTTTTGAGGTAGGTTAAGCAAATGGAGGAGTGAGAAACTCGGCGGTAAAAAACTCGTAGAAATCCTGAAATGTGTGGGCTACGAAGTAATGACCGCCCGCCTTCTGAATGTCAGTCTGCATCAGGCGCTGAGCTTTACTCATTCGGTCTTTCCCGATTTTTACTTCCACACTAATATGGAATCCATTAGCAACCGCATGAATATCAGCGGTACCCTTACGTGTGTTTCCGTAGGTGTACTGGCCACGCCGACCATTAATACCTGGGCGGTATTGACCTTGGGACTGGATGCGTGTGGCGAAGCCACCTGAGAACCTTATGAAGTCCAGAATACAACGGGTTAAGCCATTAGCCGTATTATCTTCATATTTGGGCTTAGGTCGAAAGTTGGCCGGAACATTGGGGTATCGATTCGCTAGGTATACCTCTTTCAGGGTTATCAGTTGCTGAAGAGCGGGACTGGCACTCTGCTTTTTTGCGGAGGTGATTAGGGATCTGCTCATGCCCGTACACCTCCTCTTTTGCTAAGTTGCTGGCCAAACTGCTCCTCGGCCTGTTGTTCAATCAAAGCGGCATCAACAGCCTGACGAGTTTGACTACGTAGCCAGTTTAGGACAGTGGCTTTTTCGTATAGAACTCGCTTGCCGAATTTGACAACACCAGGAATTTCACCAGCTGCGGACTTAATGCGGAGTGTACTGGCGGGTATGCCAGGGCATGTACTGCACAACCATTTAAAATCGCCATAAGGGTCGACCTCGACTGAGCTCGAAGGGCCGTGCAGAGCGTCCCTTATTTCTATTAAAAGAGATTCTAGCCGGTTAATCCGGCGGTCAATAACTGCAAATGGATTATCTATCATGACCGTATTTTTAGTACGGCTCAAAGGTCAATAAGGTTAAATTGGCGTTTCTTGCGGCAAGTTTTTTGCAAGAAAAATGCAACTTGCAAGTCTATTTAAAGTTCTGAATCTTTCTCTTATGGTTCTGAATCTCAATATTTTCGTGTTGGCTGGGCGCATTTAGTCTATTTATATGGTCATTAAGATTTTGTCGACTCCCAACATTTGTAAACGTAGCATTTAGCCGCTGGTGTAGTTTTGTTTTGTTGGCAGTGGCGGGGTCTGAGATTAATCCTAAATCGTATAAGGCATATAGCATATATGCATATTGGCCAGGGTCTACGCCTTTATATAGGTTTTTCAATTTTTCTATTATTTCTGATGCATTCTCTTCATCAATAAATGCTTCAATAAATGAGTAGCAAGATTCGATATCAGACTGGGTTTTTCTATTCTTTACACCGCTAGTGGATTTACCTACTACTGGCTCACTTTCAACAAGTAAAACCCTCCTTTCCATTTGACCTTTATAGAAGCGGCCATAATAATTTACAATAGCTTCATAATCAACTTGTATTTTGGCTTCATCATTTTGGGAAAGGTGATTGTCAAATTCTTCGCACAACCAATACCAAAATGTATCATAATCTCTAATAGTCAGTCCATACTTCTTCTCATAGAAACCTTTTTCCTTCTCATATACCTCTTCTGCTGTACCCTTTATTAACCGAGTCACCCTTAAGGCTTCGGCCATCTGCTCAATAAATGGCCGCATTGACTCTTGAAATCCTTTAATATTCGCAGCTAAAGAGCCTACCGCTAATTTTGCTGCCGCTTGGCCGGTATGAAACTGCGCAATTGCGGACTCTGTAGTCCGCGTAGCCGCTGTAAGGGCAACTATGACTGGATTGATTGCACTTTGAGACGCAGCAATACTGGCCTTAATCTTATCCGCCATTTCCTTCATTTCGGCTAAGCGCCTTTGTCCTTCCTCAGTCATAGGCATCTCCCCTTTCTCCATTTTTTGGAGATCCCTCATCGTCAACTTCTTTGGCTCCATTTGCATTAAGTGTGATAGAATTATAAGTTTTCAAAAGCGGCATCAACCAAATCGGTATCGAACTCAGACAGGTATATCTGCGTCGTACGCTCGTCGCTGTGGCCCATTGCCTCCGAAATGATACCTGTAGCCACCCCGGAGTGTTTCAAGGCCGTAGCGAAGCTGTGCCGCGCTACGTAGGTCGTTAAAGGTGTTGTGATACCAACAGCGGTTCCAATGGTCTTTAGGTCAGCATTGACCTGCCCCATGATCTTATTGCAACGGTTGTGTATCTGCGAGGGTGTCCGGTGCAGGGCTGAGTTGAGCACAGGGAAAATATAGCTGGTCGGCGTAGCATTCATACCTGACCGGTAGCGCTCCAGGATAGCCAGGGCAGAAGGCATTAGACGCACAGAGAAGCGCCCACCCGTCTTCTGACGAACATAGGTCAGACGGGGCTTTCCATCCAGGTCTTCACCCACATTGGCCCACTTAAGCATGGCCATATCGACAAAGTTGATACCCCCGCAGTAATAGGAGAACAAGAATAGATCGCGGGCCAGTTTTTCCCGAGCACTGGTATCTCTGAGGCTTGCATAGGGCCCTGTGTAGGGAATCGGCTCAAAGGCTTCAATCTTACGGATATCGGCTTTGCTAATGGCCCGCTTGGTGGTCCGGGTATCAAACTTACCCACCTGAAACTTATGCTGCTCAGCGGTATTGCGGGCGAAGGGATAGCTATCGGGTTTGGCATACCCGCTGGCAATGGCTTTGTTAAGGACTGCCCGGAGCGTTCTAAACTTTACGGATAGGGTAATTTCAGTCAATCCCTCGGAGCGCATCTTGTTCTCCCAGCCAATACAGAACTTAACGGTGATCTGATCAAATGAGATGTCTTTGCCCTCCCCAATGTAGCGGGTAAGGTTGTTCTGTACATCGCGGTACACTTTCCGGTTACCAACGTTACCCGTTTTCTCGAACTGGTTGATCAGCTCCTCGAAATACGATAGAAGTTTGAACTGCCGGGTAGCCTTTCGCTCATCACTGACTTTGGTAGCAACCGAGCGGGCATCGTGCGCCTGATCGGCATCAGCCAACGCTTCGGCGGCATTTGTGTATTTATCTTTCCACACCTGAAAAGATGCTTCTAAGGCTTGGCGTTTAGCTGTAGGGACACTTTTACGAAACGTGTTTTTTTCGTCGTTCCAGAATTGGGGATGAAGACTTAGTCCGGTGGCAATGTATTTTCGCTGACGGTCTTTTGTAATGCAGACAAAAAAAGGGTGCGAGCCATCTTGGAGCGTATCGTACTTGCGATAAACAATACGAACGCTCGCTTTACTCTCTTTGTGATCGGTTGACTGTGCCATTACAAGAACTGTGTTAGTAACTAACACGCTTACTAACACAAACATACTAAATCAACCAAAAACAACCAAAACTAACTAACACAAAATAAGAGCTAATATATTGATTTGCAGCTCACTATTTCGCCCAACGAAAAGCACCCAACACGTACAAATATAGCTTCCCAAGCTGCAGGCCGTGGGTTCGAGACCCATTTCCCGCTCGCCCATAAAGTTCATGAAATGAGCCAGTTAGTAGACGTACTAGCTGGCTTTTTTTATAAAGGTTGGGAAGCGGTTGAAACACCTCCTATAGTTGATTTTGGTAGGACTGCTGCTATTTATTACTTCTCGATCAGGGAGAACAATTCATGGCAGAAGCCATAGCAAAAAAGTATTTGTTTCGGCCTAAACTTTTATCACTTTCACCACTGGCCTGACCGTAGTTAGAGATTAAATTAAATGTAGCTTAGTGCCTAAATAATTTGATCATGCTGACGGCGAAATTAAATGGTAAGACTTCGACTATTACCAGTAGTAAGCTAAGCGTTCCTGCTACTTATAAAAGGCGATTGTCGTGCTGCTGAAGGATCATGATGTGAACCTGAATAACGCTCAGATGCAGGCTATTGAGGTATTACCTTTAATAGACTTGATGTAAGTTCATTATCAACAAGAAAAAAAACAGACTTAATTTTCAGCCTAGTAAACGACCTCAGAATTGATTATAGACATGAGAGACCACTTTTTGCAAAATAACCAACTCTAAAAGCTTATAAAATTCATAAGTACCTAAAATCAACTTTAAAGATAAAGGCAACAACTAACTAAGTCCAGGGACTCTCATACGTTGGTTGATTGTGCTTAACTTTATGATAGCTTTTACTCCCAAACTGATTCAATCGTATGCATCCATCTCTCTACCTCTGCTTGCTACTACTAGTATCCAGTTCTCTAAGGGCACAGACTCCCACTAATTTTTTAGCCACTGAGCCTAACTCTACTTATCCAAGTTATTTTAATACCCTAATCGGTACTTCCGCAGGTAATACAACCATGTTAGGTTCACAAAACGCCCTTATAGGACATAATGCAGGTAAATCTATAACAACCGGAAGTTATAACGCTTTCATCGGTGATGAAGTAGGCTATTTCAATACGACAGGCCAATTAAATATATTTATTGGAGCGCGTACCGGTTATCAGAATACGACAGGCGAATCTAACGCCTTTATCGGGGCCAATGCGGGTTATAACAACACGATTGGCAGTAATAATTCTTTTATAGGCTATCTGGCAGGTTATAGCAACATAAGCGGAATTTCTAATTCTTTTATCGGAAACCGCGCTGGCTATTTGAACATCACGGGTAAGTATAACTCATTTATCGGTTATTTTACCGGCTATAGCAATACGAGCGGCAATGATAATGCATTCATCGGCTCCTATGCAGGTAATGCGAATACGACTGGCAATGATAACGCATTCTTTGGTCATGCTTCAGGAGCTTATAATACCACTGGTACCGGTAATGCTTTTGTTGGTACTTATGCAGGCTATAATAACACAACGGGTGTAGGCAATACTTATGTAGGCCTGGGAGCAGGTGGAGGAGCCGAAAGTTCGTATAATACATTTCTGGGGGCAAATGCTGGCTCTTCTCCAATGATTAATAATGCAGTTGCTATTGGACACAACGCTATTGTCAATCAGAATAACTCAATGGTATTGGGAGGTACAGGGGTTAATTCATTGAGTGTAGGTATTGGTACAGAAGCTCCACAAAATACATTAGAAATTACCCAAGGCACACCCGGTAATAGTGGATTGCGGCTGACTAATCTAACCAGCGCTGTCTCGACAACCTATACAACGGATAAGTTCTTGACCGTTACAGCCTCTGGCGATGTGGTCCTAGCCACATCTGGTACACCTAATCTTCGCCAAGCTGCAACAGCTGCTGATGGGCTGTGGCAAACCAGTGGAGAACATCTTCAAAATAACAACTCAGGAGGTGTTATCATTGGTCAGCAGATGATCAAAACACCTTCTGACTACAAGCTCTTTGTGGAAAAAGGTATTTTAACCGAGAAGGTAAAGGTAGCCATTAAAAACACGAGTGAATGGTCCGATAAAGTATTTGAAAGGGGATATCAACTAAAGAGCCTAGGCGAGGTCGAACAGCATATCCAGCAGCAGGGTCATCTACCGGGCGTACCGTCAGCAACTGAGGTAGTCGAGAAAGGAATTGATGTGGCCAAAATGGATGCCAAGCTGTTAGAGAAAATTGAGGAGTTAACCCTGTATAGCATTCAACTGGAGAAAACCAGCCAACAACAGCAGGCTAAAATTGATGAGCTGGAACGATTGGTTAAAGGGCTACTAGAAAAGAAGTAATTCGCGTTAAATACAGAAGATCGCCGAGTGGATAGCCGAGCGCCAATGTGTGTAGAGCCGGTGTCGAATCGACTGCTTCTTGCTCCCAAAGCAAGTGTCTCACCCCGAGACTATACCCCTGTAAACAAAAACCCCCTACCGTTTGAATCCGATAGGGGGTTTTTTGTTTTATTGTCACGTCCTAAAAAGGTTGATTCTTATTGAGTCAACTCATGAATAAACAAACTAGTAAGCCTATTCTCAAGGCCCCTGCAAAAAAGTATAGTGTTGCCTTTAAACGCAAGATCGTCCAAGAATATGAAGGAGGCCTTTTGAACAAAGATCGACTGGCGCTTAAGTATGGTATCAAAGGCAACTCAACCATTTTGAAATGGTGTCGACAATATGGTAGATTAGCGTATCCAACTAGCCCACACACCCAAATGGGACGCCCCCTGAAAGACCCTTAAAAGCAACGCATCAAAGAATTAGAGCAAGCTTTAGTCAATGCCCTGGCGCAAGTTAAAACCTATCAGACTTTGATCCAGATCACCGAGCAAGAAGAAGGAATCAGCATCTTAAAAAAGATGGCATCAAGCCGTCGAGCGGTTAAGCCAGGCCGAGTCATTGCCTGTTGAGCCGCTCTGTAGTTAATTGGTATTTAGTAAACACGCTTATTATCAGCGCCAACAAACGGCTCAGCAAGCCAGCCCAAAACCCATTCAACTGCTCCAACAGATTCAGTTGTATCGCCAGCAATTACCTCGATTAGGTACGCGCAAGCTACAATATCTGCTGAACCGAGACGGATACTGCATTGGCCGTGATACCCTGTTTAATTTGCTAAGAAGCCAGGATATGTTAGTCAAAAAAACGCAGCTTTGTCAGAACCACCGATTCCAGGGGATGGATGCACCAGTATCCTGATTTAGCCAAAGGGGTAGTCCCTACTGCCCCCGAAGAAGTATGGCCGGGCCGTCGTTGCAGTTGCTGATATTACGTACCTACTCACGGGTGGAGGGAACTACTAGCTTCATCTGGTGAGTGAGGCCTATTCAAAATGGACTATGGGCCATAAAGTCTGTCAGAATCTATTGGCGATCTCCTCAGTGAAAGCGTTGACAATGGCGTTGGCTAATCGATGCTATGAACGAACAACCATCCATTATTCGGATCGAGGTCTGCAGTACAGCAGTTGAATGTACACGGACTTACTCAAACAGGCTCAGTTCCGCACCAGTACTACTCAAGATGGCAATCCCTATGATAAGGCCGTTGCCGAACGAATCAATGGGATTTTGAAAACAGAATTTGGCGGAAAGCATTCAACTTTATAACCAAGTGAGACCGCATTTAAGTTGTGGGTATCTGACGCCCGCTCAAATGCACCAACAAGCAGACGTCAAGCTAAAACCTATAGAAAAAAATCGGAGTCGATACTGGCTCCGATTCTTCAGGAAAATAAGTCCTAAAATCTGTCAACTTTTTTCAGGACGAGACAGCCATCTTACAGATGTATCCTAATTTGAGCGGTACTTACTCAAGCAGTTATAGTTCAAAGCAACCCTATCAGGGTTTGAACCTGTACTAAATACCAGCTCATCTACTCACATAAAGCTAACCTAACTAGCAACAAACAAGACTTGACCAATTCAAGCAGCTAGTTAAGTAATTACTAAAAAATAAACGCCAAAAATAACAAAGTCCCTTCCTCGTCAGGTTGGGGATTTTTAATTCCATTACCTCACCGCTAGTAACAACTGGATGCCTAGCCAGTAGAGCCAAGGAAGAAAAGATAATTTATCAAACAGATTAATCAGCCGTCATCTGCTTAGGTGTCGGCTGGTTTTATCAAAAAAATGCCGACCCAATCCGGGTCGGCATTTTCTTTTTATCCACACCATAAGTAACGCTGAGCGCTACCAATTCAAGTATAACCTACGATTATTATCGGCAAAGTATCAATTCGTATTAGCTAGCGGTCATTAAAAAACAATGGCCTCAGCGAAGTCAGCGTTGAAGACCTACCGTTAACTGATTGCAGCATGGCAATCTTACGGCTTAAACGACAACCGAAACAAGTAGTAATGACAAAACGTTACTTCCCTTCATAGGTTTGACCCTGCGTTTGCTACACTGCCTACACCGACAGATCTATTGTTTGCGATTCAGCACCTGTTGTAGCAGCTGCTTCAATTGAGCCTGCTCTTGCTTAATGACTCTTAATTCTTCGCTCTGTTGCTGTATAGCCTTGTCCTGCAGAATACTATACAAAGTTAACTCCTCTACTTTCTCCAGAAAGGTGGCATTCATTTTCACTAAATCGACGCCATCTCTGACTACTTCACTAGCTGAGGGTACACCCGGCAAATGCTGGTTGGCATCGATGTACTTCTTTACTTCAGTCAGTGATTGCATGTTGTAGCCTGGAGCAAATACCTTATCACTCCACTCGTTAGCGTTGTTAATACGCAGTTGATAGCGGGCTTTAACTACATCCCCTTGCCCGTTGACCGTTAAGAATTGGTCGGTAGCCTCATCCGTTTGGTGCTGACTAGTTAGATTGGTTAATCGTAGCCCGCTAGTCCCTGATGCTTCGCTAACGACTTCCAGTCGGGATTTAGGAGCCGAGGTACCAATGCCAACATTCACCCCGTTGCCCAGAATCAGGGCGTTACTCATAGACACGCGAGAATTAGAACCGATTGCAATCCCGTTAAAGATACCCTCATCGGCCTGACTGTTGTAACCCATCAGTACATTGTCATCGCTGGTCGTAATGGCGGTTCCTGAGTTAGGACCAATGATGATGTTTTTTGATCCTGACGTGTTGTTGGAACCCGCTTGACTACCAATGAAGGTGTTGGTTGCTCCTGTGGTGTTATTGCTTCCCGTTGAGGAGCCTATAAACACATTATTGTTGCCGGAACTATTGCTATAGCCAGCACTACTTCCCAAAAACGTGTTGGCCGTGCCATTATCGTTGCTGTAGCCAGCCAGCCCACCCGTAAATGTATTATTGGAACCAGTCCTGTTGCTAATGCCTGTTAGATACCCGGTGAACGTATTGATGCCGCCCGTTGTGTTCGAGTACCCTGACTGAGTCCCAATAAACGTATTCTGAATTCCACTGGTGGTGTTAAAGCCTGCTTTCGAGCCAATCATGACCTGTTCAGAGCCCGTAGCATTATATCCAGCGGAGTCACCGATTATCACATTATAAACACTGGATACAATTTTATAAGCTGCATAAGCGCCTACAACCGTATTACTATAGCCCGTAGTATTTACGAAACCGGAATAAGCGCCCAGAAAAGTGTTAGAAGGCCCTGTTCGAGTACCCTTACCCGCAAAGCTACCCATAAATGTATTGCCAGAAGCACTCGTATTTTGTTGCCCCGCAGCTGCGCCGACAAAACTATTATCGTGCCCTATATCCGTAAAAAGACCTGCGGTACTACCCACAAAGGTATTTGCTCCACCAGTCGTCGCGAAATTGCCCACATTACTGCCAATAAAGGTATTATTTGATGCCGAGGAGTTTATAGTTCCTGTTTTAGATCCATAAAATGTATTATTAAAGCCAGTCATCGTCAGATTCCCGGATTGATTTCCGACAAATGTATTGTCGACGGAAGGCGATGAGGAATTCGCGACTCGTTGAATATAATTGGTTTGAGCCCAAAGGGGTAAAACGAGCAGGACTAGACTAACCAAACTGAAAAGTGATTTCATAGAATTGCCTGACTTTGCCAGCTAATGCTGACTGGATAGGAGTAGCTAATGATTTGAAATAAAGTACAGCAATACTAGCAAGCCAAGCGATGGCTTTCAATCGGATAAATGTATGAGCGGATTAAGCGGATGAGTTTGTTCCATTACGAAAAGGCACAATAACACTTAGGTCTAAAGCTTGATCATACAGCTAAGTGGTGGGCTATTGTAGAGGTTTATTGATACGTTCCGGCCTCCAAATTTTCAGTCACAAAGTACCGCAAGCCCTCTAGCTGTTCGAAAAAACTTTTCAGTTCCTACTTACCTTTTCTTCACCCATCCGATAAAGACGAGCTAGATCTAATAGATACAACACTATTAGTCAGCGCTCACACTAACGTTTTTCACCTCGAATATGCTACGACAATTACTGCCCGAATCGTTAAAAAAGCCAATCAGAAAGACCTACACAAGTGTTGTTGATTATAGCGAGTTGCTTTTTGGTCTGCGTGACGAATTAACTCCTCCACGCTCTAAAATCTTTATTGGAGCGGGTGACTTTCGAACGGTTGGTCAGGAATTTAAGCAGCATTTTATTCAGCTTGGTAGTTTAAAGCCTACTGAGTCTGTTTTGGACATAGGCTGTGGAATCGGTCGAATGGCCGTTCCCTTAACCGACTATCTGACTTCACCTGGAAGTTATGATGGCTTCGACATTGTTAAGCAGGGTACAGACTGGTGTCAGCGTACAGTTGCCCCGCGCTTCCCCAATTTTCACTTTCAATTAGCGGATGTCTATAACAGCCATTATCACCCCAGTGGGCAGTATCAGGCACATGAGTACCGGTTTCCGTTCGAAGATAATCGCTTTGATTTCGTCTTTTTAACCTCTGTGTTTACTCACATGCCCGTTCGGGAGACAGCACATTATATTGCTGAAATCAGTCGTGTACTTAAACCCGGTGGCCGTTGCTTTGCTACATTCTTCTTACTCAATGAGGAATCGCGGAGGCTCATGGTGGGAGAATCTAGTCAATACAATTTTCAGTATGAATTAGAGGGGCGTTACATTTTCACCCCCTTAGATCCGGATTTGGGTACAGCATTCGACGAGTCCTGGGTAATAAATACTCTCAACCAACACGGCTTATCAGCTCAAACCTCCATCTATCCAGGTCGGTGGTGTGGACGAAAAAAGGCAACCACCTTTCAGGATATTATTGTAGCGTACAAAAGCTAAGCTGTTCTATACTGCCCTATAGGAAGGGGATAACAATGCTGAGTCACTTTCTCATCCAGTTGCCTGTAGAGCTTGTCTGCAACGTCACATTGCCTGCCTATTGCAACAACTCACTAGTTCACGCTGTGTGGTGGCCAGTTCCTGAATGTCTTCCAACCACTGCCAGAGCGTCTCGAAGTCGTAGCAATCGCGCGGATCTTCTAAAGATGATTTCATCTTTTCCCTAGCGATTAGGAAGCTTTGTGGAGGAATGAAGGCTGAATAACATCTGGTTGAAATCTAACCTGCATTCGGGCTACTCGGGCCATTTCACTATCCACATAGGAAGAGGTAATAAATGCCGGTATTGAGACCTTCTCGCCGACAGATTTTGGCTACCGATACTAAATTCAATACTGTGGCCAGTAGATAAAAACAGGTAGTCACTACACTAACCTACTAGTATCTTTAAAAACAAACTATCCTTTCCCAGTTAATCGAATGAATAACCAAGATCCCTGGCGAGTTTTTTATTCGTATGCTCATAAGGACAAAGCCTTACGTGATAAACTTAGTATCTACCTTGCCCCATTAGTACGGCAACAGCTTATTACTGAGTGGCATGATCGCCAAATCCAGCCAGGCGCTAACTGGAATACTGAAATAACCGCTCAACTTGATTCTGCCGATCTAATTCTACTGTTACTGAGTGCCGATTTTCTGGCTTCTGATTATTGTTTTGGGGTGGAAGTCGAGAAAGCATTCGCCCGGGCGAAGCATGGGGAAGCGAAGGTTATGGTCATCTTACTTAGACCTTGTTTATGGAAAGAATCTATTTTTAGTGAGCTTCAGCTCATTCCTAATGGGGCTAAGCCTGTTACTTCCTGGTCAAGGCGGGAAGATGCGCTACTGGAGATAGCCAGTGAAATAGAAAAAATGGTTAAAAATCCTCCACCAAAGCCCTTACCTCAATCTATTACCCCATCGAACTTAGACAGCTCCTCGCTCAGCCTGGTTCGGTATCAGGTTCAATGTTATGCAAAGCTCTATGAAAGAACTCGCCAACGTATGGTAGGGAAGTCGGATGAGCGTACTAAACGCATGAATCAGATCTTTGAAAAAATGCGAAATTTAGCAAATGCCTCCTATCCTCTACTCGATGAATTAATTGTAAGTCCGTCTCCAGGTGAGCGACTGGCAGCCGTTTCAATCTTACAGGTTTTTACTAGCCTGCAACATCTCCAGTTTCTTGTCCAGTTGATTGGCAAAGAAAAACCGTTTATCGGACGTGAAGCTGCCAATGCACTTTCTTTTGCGGCTGAAGCTTTTGACCCAAAACTGTATCCTCAATTACTAGAGGCAATCAAAGAAGCACAGGCTGCACTTAAGAAAGCGAATGCAGACGGAACCCACCGGCAATCCATATTACGGAATGCAGAGCAGGAAATTCAGAAAAGCATTGAGATTCTTAGTGTCCAACCAGATAAGCATAACTGACATGTCAAAAGACAATGTCAGTTCACTCCACCACCGGATTAAACTGGATACCTTCGGCTAACTCGGCAATCAAGGAATCGTTATTAGTGTATTCATCGATCGGGTTTCATCTACCTCGATCCGTAACAGCTTATCCAAGTCGTATTGCGGAGAAACCGTTTTATTATTGACGGTTAATTTGCTCACTTTCTCAAAGCCCAAGAATGCCTCAATCAGTGACTGTCCTTGTAGTTGAACGTTCAGTTGGGTGCCCGTGCGAGCGTCCGACGTTTTGGCTGCATACATAAATACCTTGGAAAGGGAGCTTAGCAGTGGTTTCCCATTCCGACGTAGATAACTACCATTACTGATAAATACAGAGGAAATTTGAGAAGCATCCTGGCGATCAGCATTCTGTGGAAACGTGATCGCCGAAATGTATGCATCCGTTTCCCATCCGTTAATGGTTGCATTCGCGTTCCGGTGCATCAGTCGTCCATCCGCCAGCAGGTTGATATAGATTTCGGCAATCTGTCCATTTTGCGTAATGCGAACACCTAAGTAATTCGTGCCTTCAAACTTTTCGATGACAGGTAAATTACTACGCCCGGCAGCTCCACTGGCTCCCGACGAGCCCGTTGCGGTCTGGATTGACGTATTGGTTTCGTCCAGTAGCAGGATCGCGTTGACAAACTTGGTACGGTCGGTTTTCTCCGGGGGCGACAGTACATAATAGGGAATCTGCACATTGGTCGTCCGGTCTTTCAGGCCGTACTCTGTCCGAAATTTCATCTTTTCGGGTAAGTCATGCGGATAGCCCAGTGGGAGCATTTCAGGATACAATGGCCGGAAAAGGATGGCCGCACTGTCTTTGGTGATCTCAAAATCGGGACCACGCTTAACAGCTTTGTCAGCATAGTGGAGTAGGTAATCAAATTGGCCAATGTCGTAGGTTTTTACGTCGTCGATAACCAGAATGACTTTGCCAATCCAAAGGAAATTGCGATAGTTGCGCAGAAAGTTACGGGAGGTCGGGCCTGTCGCATCTGCCAATACATACTTCAGGCTGCCGCCATCGATCAGATTGTATAGATGACCAGGATTCTTTACCGCGTTGTACTGATCGCGTGCGTCCTGTGCTTCGCCGTTGAACAGGAGAACGTTGTGTGCCCGGCTTGTCACGAAATAATTGCTGTATTCAGGATTACCATAGCTAACATCCCCTCCATCGATGAGCAGGTATTCACCCTTATGATAGAGTACGAACGAACCTGCATCGGCATGGGCGTGATTCCAGGTAAAACCGCATTTTACACCCAGCAACGTAGCATTGGGTTGCCACGACGAACGCAACATCCCCCACCCCATCGACGAATAGGCGGCTGAGGGTGGAAGTATAGGGAGCGATGGAATAGTCTGATATTCTGGCTCATAGAGAAGCCCCATAGGCGACTCTATCTTTAAGCCTTCACCAAACCGATTGTTTGCTGTTTGTTGTACGTACCAATAATAATCTGGCTTCCCCAAGCCCAACGCAATGAGTAGTTTGGCAGGTCGTTCACCGTTGGCCAGATCATTGCTATCGCCGAAATTAAACGATAGCAGTGGCTTTCCGGCTCTTGGATATGAAGCATGAATAAACCAATCAACCGTTTTTTGAAGCACCGCATCATAGGGCATTTTGATAGACCCTATGGCATTGGTGTACCCTACTCGAAACAACAGATATTCTGATATGCCATAGTTTGCATAGCTTATGCTCTCATAAAAACCCCCATCTGGATCAAAATTGGCTGGTTTGTTTTCCAATAGGCTCCCCGCAAAGGCAAACCATTGTCGACTATCCTGCATAATATCAGTAGCCCATTTTTTAGCCTGAGGTACTTCGTTCATCACAGCCAGCGATGCAACACCTGCTTCAAATACAATGGCGGCCCACCAGTTGTGACCCATCGAATTGAGCGACTGAATCCGCTTGTCTTTAGATAGCCAGTCATTGATCGAAGGCTCAATGCCAAGTTTCACGATTTTGGCAGCAATGTCCTTGCGTTCGTCTTTCGAAAGTGCATTATAGATAGCATCATAGGTGACCGATGCCGTCCAGTTGCTATGACTAGTCCCCAGGCCTGCGTTCCAACGTGGCGTTCGATCATCCATTCCATCCCAGAAAGCTCGGTTCACTAACTCACCAAGCAGGATTTTGGCCCGGTCAGCGTATCGCTTGTCGCTAGTCATGGTATACGCCAGAGCCAACTGCTCCATATTACCACCCTTTGGTTCCGACAGCCAATGATCGCACCGCTGCCGAATCTCGTTCCAGCGATTGGCCAGTAACGTATCCGTTTTGATGCGTTCTTTCAGTCGACTGGTCCGTTGCGGGGTGTAAAACAGATACGGATGCGCTTTGGCTGCCTGTACCGGTATGATTGCCCACGCCAGACTCATCGTGTAAGCCCAACAAAAGAGGTAAACTTGATTATGTTGACTCATGGGTACTGGTCTATAGTTATCCGAATCGTTAGTTCTTTTCTTCGATAATTATAGCTTGCCCCCCCTTGGCCTTCAGGCTAATAGGAAAACTATCAGTCGGCTTTAGGTCAATGACTTGTTTGCGAATCCCACCCGCAGCGTCGTCGTCGTAAATGGTAGCCTTATACTGTTTCCCTGAGGACAGAAAATGAAGCGGCAATGTACCCGTCCAATCAGATAGGCCAGCCACAGAACCGACGTACCAAGTGCTACCCTGTCTGCGGGCGACACTAACCACTTTCCCAATCTCACCGACCAGATACTGGCTTTCGTTCCAGACAGTAGGGACTCGTTTGAAGAACTCGATTTCGCCTTCATCGTTGTAATCCGTTGGGTTTCCGTACCAGAAGATAGCCTGCAATGGACTGAAATACACGACCGAAAGAGCCAACTGCTGACCCTTGCTGACTTGTAGTTTGGTCTTATACAGATTGTCGGTAAAGTAGCGATTGGTGTTGGGGTAACAGAAGGTATAATCGGCAGCACCAGCCATAAAGCGGGTAAAAGGAAGCACCGTATTATGAAACGCATCGGGGTTATTTTCGTTGCCTCGAATACCTTCCTGAGTGAGCAGATTTGGATACGTTCGGCTCAGGCCCGTGGGTTTATAGTTATCGTGAATGTCCAGAATGAAACCGTGGTCATACACCTTTTTAATAGCGCTGGCCAGCCAGGTAATCCCTTCCTGGGTTAGACCATCCACGAATCCAAACTTTAATCCGGCGACGCCCCATTTCTTATACAATGGCAGAATTTCGTCCAGTTTTGCCCGTAAGCCCACCCGATTTACGTACAAAATCACCCCAATTCCTTTCTCCTTTCCGTATTGAATGACTTTAGGCAGATCAATGGCTGGAATGACCTGAGTCGGGTCGGAGGTGGTTCGAAATTCGGCACCGTACCAACCTGCATCAAACATAATGTATTGAAAGTCATGCTTAGCCGCAAAGTCGATGCAGTTGAGTCCACCTTGCGTTGACAGGCCCGACCGAATGAGCTTCCCCGGTTTTATCCATGCGGGAACGGTTGGGCTCGTCGGAGTACAAAGCCGCAGCGGCAAATCGCTGAATTGATGTAAACCAATAGCCGATGTAGCAACACTGATGGTACGCCAGGGTGTTTGAAAGCCTGTCGTTGTCTTTACTGAATCGTTGTGAAAAGCGATTGCCAGTGAATTATTGGCTTTTCCTGCTGTCAGGACGGATTTAGTATACTCTCGATTATCTGCTTCACCGATGGTTAGAAAAAACCGGCCGTTGGTCAGCGTAGCCGGGAAATCGCAGCTTTTTTGAAGATCAGAAACGGTAGTTGGTGTAAAGACAGACTCTTCGTTGTACTGATAAATCGTGTACGCATCGGTCAGTGCGAAGGTGGTGTATTCTTGCCTGATAACGCCCACATTCTCTTCTTTCTGCTTCGGCAGTACGTATCGAAACGCCACACTACCGTTGAACACGCGGACAATGAGTTGATAAGAAACCGATCCTGATTGACAATCCAGTTTCAGCTCGTTATACTCATTCTGAATGACGTCGTTTTCACCCAGCGGCCAGGCAAACTGTTCTTTGTGTGTGTGTGCAGTCTGTTTTTTGACCACTACAGCCTGTCCGACACTCACCGCGTCCAATTGAAATCCCAGCCCTGACCAATTCAAGACCGGTTCATCGGCTTGCCACATGCGGTAAACAAGCTCTTTTTGATCATTAACGGTTATATCTATACGCGTCTTTGTATCTGGCGAATTTGCCTGATATATATTGGGCTTTGGAGCGGCTGTAACGGATTGAGAAAATGTCCACCCGATTATCAGGAATGAAAAGAAAAGTCGGTAGCGACAAGAACAAGCGATCATTATATCTATTTTAATGTAGCAGAAACAGGCGTAAATTTTATGGCTTCAGTAAACCTCCCCACCTTAAGACCGAAGTCGGTGGTAGAGAGAATTTGTTTCCCGTTTATAGAGATGTTGTCAAATGTCACGCCTTTGATGGCTCCCTTTTCGCTTAACCCTTCAATGATGGACGGATTGGCTAAAGCACCCGTGTACGTGATATTCTTAAACAGAACATCTTCAATATTACGACCAGGGCCGGTATTATACTTCTGATTATACAGCACGCGAAGATTGACTAATTGCCCTTCTTCAAAATCGTCAACCCGAATGTTTTCGAAACGTATGTTGCGAATCAAATTTAAATCTCCGCAGCTAATAGCCATACACCCCTGATAATTCGGATCATCTTCATCATGTTCCAGAATGTCGATGTTTGTGAAGGTGATATTTTCCAGCGTATCCCCTACCGAAACGGTATTTCCGTGGAGCCCTAAATTGATCGGATGCGCGACATCGGCCCAGAGGATCGAATTCTTCACCGTCACATTCCGGCAGCTTCCGTAATAGTTCCACCGATGCCCGTAAAGGGCAATGCAGTCATCAGAATTCCGCATGAATACATTGTCTACGAGCACGTCCGAACAACTCATCAGGTCAATGCCGTCGCTCCAGCCTTTGCAGCTAAACGATTTCAGATTCCGAATCGTAATTCCTTTCGATTGTCCGCCATAAACGGTGTAATGCTGTGGATTTCGGACAATGAGGCCATCCACCTCTACATTTTCTGAATGCGTAATCTCGATCCCGCGCAGGGGGTGATCCAAAATGCCCCGTCCTAAAATCCGTACGTTCTTTACTTTGTCGCAGACTAACTTTCCCCGTAACACGGCTCCTCCGGCCAGATATACCGTTTTGTCACTCGGTATATTAAATACATCGCCGGGCTTGTCGCCGGGGGTATGGATGCCAGGACCAAAATAGACTATGTTCGGGTCATTCGGGTTAGGCTTATACGTTTCAAGCGGATTGGCAAACAGATGCAGGTTATGGCGTTTATCTCCATTGATTTCGATGGATAAGTTACGCGGCTGATTCAGCTTGAAGTAGAGCGTTTTACCCCTGAGCGTAGGCACTATCTCCGCCGACAACGGACGAATCTGTACGGCCTGAATCGTCTCATTATTTGCGGTTACGGCCACCTCGACCGTTCCCGAAAAATCGAAGGTAACCATCGACGCAATCTGGACTTTATCCATATCCACGTCTACTGCGTATTCAAACAAATCCTGCCAGGCTTCGCCAGATCTACGGACTCGAACCGTAAAGTCATCATTGTGAGCTGAATAGACAAGTTCCTGCGGAACGGGATGTACTACTAACGTCTGCGCTAATGCGGTAGATAATGCAGCTATCAGGAAGAAAAAAAGAACGTGAGTGACGTGTTTCATTTATTTTCTGACTACGCTTACCAACCTGGATTCTGTTCTAATTTTGGGTTCAGCTGAAGCTGCTGGGATGGGATAGGCCACAGGTAATTCTTTTCTGAGAAACTGCGAACAGCATCGATAATAATCACTCCGTCTGCATCTTTAGCGGCCGACGCTCCCGCAGGATACGTCTTCTCAAATTCGGTACCTGTCCATTTGGTCGATAGCTCGGGTTGGGCTAACAGCTCAACTGCATTGTGCCACCGTTTTAAATCGTCGGTCCGAAAACCCTCTGCCCAAAATTCGACGGTGCGCTCCCGGCGAATTTCGGTCCGCATATCCAGGCCATTCGTTTGCACGAACTGATTGCTGAGTTTAGGCATTGTTTTATTGATGCGAAGTCGGGTCAGATTTAGCGATTTATCCAGATCGGCATCACTGATTGTTCCATTGCGCTCAAAAACGGCTTCTGCATACGTCAGGAGCACTTCCGCGTAGCGAATAACTGGATAATCATAGCCCTCTTCATTATCTGCAACCTGACGTTCAGCAATAAATTTAGAGGAACCATAACCAGGATTAGCACCATAAATTCCCTTTAGGGCATTCGCCAGATCGGCCGGACCGCTAACCCAGTCTACCCGCCAGTTTGCATTTCCCTGCCAACTCGGAGCACCCGGTACGCCCAGGTTATACCGCATCCGGGTTTCCCGGTTTTGATATTCAGAATTCACTTTAGCGTAGCCTTGAAAGAGGGGGGATTTTTCAATAGGTAATCCGTCTTTACATAAATACAGATTCGCAAAAGTGCGCGTAGGGGCTCCGGTACCCGTATGAGAAATATTGAAGCGGATTTGCCGTAATGTCTGATCATAGCGGTTCACCACTATATATTCCGTATTAGCTGTCTTGGTGATATTCGCAGGATTCGACTTCTGATTTTCCAGGATGAACAGGTACTTCTGGGCAGAGTCTCCCAAGGCGGCTGGAGCGAATAAACTGTATTGACCACCCGTTATGACGGCACCACTAGCCGAAATAGCCATGTCCAGTAACGTATTGGCTCGGGCAGTATTATTTCGAAACTTCTGCCAGGTGCCTTCATATAACGCAACCCGACTGAGAAATGCCTGAGCGGACTCCTTGTTGATTCGACCCAATTCAGCCGCCGTTTGGGCCGTCTTGGCAGGCAAAGCGGTGATCGCATCGTTTATATCTTTAAGAATAAAATCGGTCACCTCGTCCCGTGAATTGCGTGGTCCCTGTAACTCCGACGAATTCGGGCCTAAAATTTTGTCTACAATGGGTACACCTCCGTAGAGCTGTACTAAATCAAAGTAGATATAGGCACGGAAGAATTTGGCTTCTGCTACGTATTTGGCGATTTCCGTTGGGTTAGGGTAGGTAGCCGCTTTATCCAGGAGATAATTAATAACCCGAATCCGGCTCCAGGCACCCGTTGGAACACTACCGCTATAATTGCTATTCCAGACGCCGTCTGTGGTGGGAACGGTATTCGTTCCGCGACTAAATGCATTCTGACCTCCCACGATATCGGAGCGGATATCGGCATGGGGATTATCTGATACTGCATCGGTAAACGTCCGCAGGAATAGATAATATTGATTGGCCGCCAGCATAAAATCGTTGGGCGTCTTCCAGTAGGCTGCATCGGAAAGCTGATCAAGCGGGTCTAGTTCCAACACTTTATTGCAACTGGTTTGGGTCAGTGTCAACGCACCAACCAATAAAAGAATATGGAGAATACGATATGGTTTCATCGTCAACTTTTTAAGTTCTTAGAAAGTAAGATTTACACCGACGGTATGCAGTCGATAAAATGGGTAACGGGACGTTGTCGATTCGCTATTTGCCCGGCCGACGCTACGTGTCGCTTCGGGGTCCCATCCATCTTTAATGTGTGTAAGCTCCCATAGGTCATTACCGGAATAGTAAATTCGCAACCGATCAACCCGGATCTTTTTGGTAATAACCGGGGGGAGTGTATAGCCCACCACCAGATTTTTCAGGCGTACATAAGCGCCATTCTGCACGGACCAATCCGAGATCTGGTAGTTATAGGTGTTATAAGTTGTTCCGTTCTGACCGGCTGAAATGACTGGATACGTAGCGTCGGTATGCGTCGGTGTCCAGGTATCACCAACCCAGAAATCGGTTTGTCCCTGGAAAATAGATCCAAAGGGTACGCGCCAGTTTCCTTCCCGGAAGATCGTTCGCTGGCCTACTCCCTGAAAGATGGCCTGAATATCAAAGCCTTTCCAGTCTGCCCCCAGATTCAACGCGAAACTGTAGCGAGGATCGTCCCGGCCCAGGTATTTCAAATCGCCGGGTGTGGTTAGTTTTCCATCCCCATTGAGGTCCCGAAACATGTTATCGCCTAACCGAACACCGGGTACTTTCACGGTTCCATCGGCATTGAAGGAGCCAAGGGGCATACTGATGTTGTTCCCGGTTGCCAGCGGGCGATAGGCCGCCAACTGCTCGGCAGTCTGAATACGTCCTGCATACTCCAGCCCGAAATAAGAACCGACAGGGTACCCTTCTACAGCACTATTAAAGCCTGGATTTATAATATTGGCACCTCCATAACTCACCAGCTTGTTTTGATTATCGGTCAGGCTACCACCGATCCGATAGTTAACAGGGCCGATATGATCGCGCCATTGGAGAGAGGCTTCCCAACCCCATGTTTTTAAGTGCCCAATATTACCCGCTGGAGCCACAGCCCCAATCACAGCCGCATAGGTCTGACCCAGCAACATGTTGCGGTTGTGCTTGATAAAATAATCAAAACTTCCTGATAGGCGCCGATTCAACACGCTGTAATCCAGCCCAATGTTCGACGTTTCGACCCGCTCCCATGTACGATTCAAACTCACCAGGCTAGCCGTTGGGCCAACATAAACAACGGGAGAAGTGCCGATGATCGGGAAACCGCTGTTGGTTGGTCCAGTTGTAGCGCCAACATTCAGCAGTTGGATATAATCGTACAAGCCAATGCCGCTCTGATTGCCTACACTACCCCAGGATGCGCGAAGCTTTAGCTCATTCAGAAAAGTGAGGTTTTGCATGAATGCTTCCTGCGCGATGCGCCAGCCGCCAGAAAATCCATAGAAAAGTTGCCAGCGGTTCTTCGCGTCAAACTTGGAGGAGCCATCATAACGAGCCTGTGCTTCCAGCAGGTATTTCTGTTTGTAGGCATAGTTAGCCCGCCCAAAATAGGACCCGATAGCGTAATGACTCTGGGATTCAGAAACGGTTTTCGTGGTATTATCGCCAATAGCCAGATTTAACGAAGGCACATTGTCATTGGCGACGTTAGTCGTTTTGGCCCAGTAAAGATTTGTCTCATCGCGTTCGTAGTTCGTGCCTACGGTCAGCGCAATGTCATGATCCTGCCGGATCGTCTTCTGGTATTCCAGGTATGCATTTAAGTTGTAATAGGAATCCTTGTTGAGTTGCCGCTGATAGTACGAGTTGGCTTGTGTTGGGTTATCGGGCGCCTGAATCGTGCCCAGATAATTATACCAGTGAATTGTTTTCTGTTGAATCTTTGAGTCCTGCGATAACCAGTTATACCCTGCGGTGCCGATAAGCCGGAGATTTTTAGTCAGATTATAGGTCAATCTGAAGTTGGTATAAACCCGCGTATTATATTCTTTCTGATCGCCACCCAGTTCGGCCTGCCAGTTGGGGCTATATTGCGTACCCCAGGCATAAGGTTGCCCGTTGAGGGTCGAGACGGGGAAGCCTGGCTGCTGATATTGACCTAATACATTGCCCAGCATTGTAGGCTGGATAATGTCGTTTTTCTCCAATGAAATGTTTGATTCAAGCTTGAGTCGGTCGGTAAACTGATAATCGTGCGTAAATCGGAGGTTGTAGCGATTGTTTGAGTTATTACCCCATTGCAGCAAACTAGCGTCGTGCAGATAACCCGCCGAAATTCGGTAACCTGCTTTATCGGTACGGCCTGCCACACTCAGGTTATGTTGCGTAGAGGTCGCGGTTCCCCATAACACGTCTACCCAATTGGTATTAAAAAATGTCAGGTCTTTTACATCCCCAAAACCGGGGTTGAGTGGGTTAGAGGCTGGAGCAACTGTTTGTCCGTTGTAGGTTGTTAAATCAAGGTAGCCACTGGCAGGGGCATTGAGCATCTGTTGCCCCATTTTATACCATAGATTGGTCGTTGGAGGAACCCCGTACCAATCGTTTGTTGTCGCATCCACTAATCCCTGGCCAAAGGTCTTTACATCGATCAAATGAGGCTGTAAGCCAATTCTCTTTTGAGAAACAGACCCATCATATTGAATGACGACTTTACCCGATCGTGCCCGCTTGGTGGTCACCAGAACAACCCCACCCGCAGCCCGTGCTCCATAGATGGCAGCAGCCGCATCTTTCAAAAACGACATATTTTCAATGTCGTTTGGGTTAATTGAGTTGAGTGCCGACTGGCTACTGACGGGCACGCCGTCAATGACGATCAAGGGTTCAGTACCGTTGGTTGACGTCGCCCCCCGAATGGCGAAGTTCCAGTTGGCGCGACCAGGGGCTGTTGATGAGCGGGTAACAATAACGCCCGGTACCTGACCTTGCAAAGCCGATAGTGGATTATCGACAACACCCCGATCCTGAAACACTTTATTGTCGATAGTGGCAATGGCTCCTGTTAGCGTAGCTCTTTTCTGGGAACCGTATCCAACCACCACTACCTCATCGAGTCCACGCGCTTCTCCTTTTAACTGAATAGTCAGTGATGTCTGTTTTCCGACTAGTATTTCCTGTTTTTCGTAGCCAACAAAGGAGAAAACCAGTATTGCCGTTTCGCTCGGTGCGTTAATTGTATACTTGCCATTCGCATCAGATGTGGTGCCTCGGGTTGTACCTTTAACGGCAATAGTAACGCCCGGTAAAGGTGCTTCTTTTTCGTCCGTCACCATTCCGGAAATTGTAATATCTGCCGATGTTTGTTTACTGGTTTGTAGACCATGCGGTTCTGGTCGCATAGATGGACTGTTTTTGGCAGTCACAGTCGTGATTGGTCTTGCCAGGGCACTCTGCAAAGCAAGCAAGGAACTTAAACAAAGTAGCCATTTCCTGTTCATACACAAGTCAGTTAAGGTCAGATTAATAAAGGAATTAGTTGTTTTCGATTCGCTTATTGGTCAAATTAGAATTTGAATAGTGCAAAACTAGAGCGTAAGTCAGGGCTGACGGGAGTGTTTTTTCGTCAAAAAGGTGGCAGAATTCGTCAGATCGTATGAAGTGGCTTTCTAGAACGATATATTGTATTTGGGCAGTTGGGCTATTGACTACGGTTGGGCGGACTCAGGACACGCAGGGGCGGTTCCGGTTCGAGCATATTACTATGGATGAAGGTCTGTCTCATAGTGATGCCCTGGCCGTTACTCAAGACAAGCAGGGGTTTATCTGGATTGGCACCAACAAGGGAATTAACCGCTACGATGGCTATGGGCTGAAGAAATATGGTCTTCCCATGAACCAGCTCAGCGGCCTGTCGAGCAATCGGATTCGGGTTCTGCACGTCAGTCCGGATAGTAGCGTATGGGCGGGTGGCGAACGGGCAGGTTTGTTCTGGTTTGATGCCACTCATGACAAATTCATCTCTATCCGGGCATTGCCCTGTCCGCCTGCCTATCGGCATCTGATTCCCCTTCTGGCTCAGACCAGTGTCTTTGCTATCACCTCCGATCGGCAGGGTAACGTTTGGGTAGGAACGCAGGAGTCGCTCTTTCGTTTGGCTATTGACCAGGAAGGGCGCATTCGTTATTTACAACAGATTAGCGTGCGTGATCCAATAACGCATAGTATCCATCCCGTCCGGAAACTGGTTACCGACCAGCAAGGCAAGGTATGGATCGGTACGTTAGATGCTGGATTGTGGATGGTTCAAGGATCAAATCAGGAGATGCCGATTCTGAAGGCAACTCAAGTATCGTCATTCCCGAATCTAACCATACACGCGCTCCATCTCGACACACACGGCGATTTATGGATCGGTACCGCTGATCAGGTTTTCTGGGCAAGTGTCAGCATGATCAGGCAACCTGCCACTTTCCAGGCTCAATCACTAAAACAACATTTTACCGATGTAGAAGGTCTATTTCTGGACTCGATGGACCGCCTTTGGATCGGCACCAACGCCGGCCTTTGGCAAATCGGCTCGGGACCCGCTTCGGGCAAAACTCCGCCTGTTCTGGAAACGAACGCCCGCATTTTTATACCGGATGCTACTGATTCGTATAGCATTACCTCTGTCTGGGTGCATGATATGCTGGAAGATCGGTTCCATAACCTTTGGCTGGCTACGTCGGCCGGTGGTCTGAATCAGGTCCGGCTGCAATCTAAACCTTTTGTTCATCTTCAATTACAGGCCAGTCGGCAAACGACACTAGCCGATAATTATGTACTGGCGATTACCAAGGACGAGCAACGTAACCGACTGTGGATTGGCTCGCTAAACGGGTTGGCTCGTTATGATCTGGGGCAGAAAACGTTCCGCTATTACTTACGAACCCCATCATCGGCCAATGTTAACATGATTGGTGTCAGCGCCCTTTTTCGGTCATCAGCGGGTACAGTCTGGGTGGGTACGCGGAATAAGGGCCTTTTTCTACTGAATGATACGAACACCCTCCCTACCCTACTCTCCGCCATTCCTAATTTATCCTGGGCCAATGTGCGTATCGAGAGCATCACCGAAGATCGATTTCATACGATCTGGGTTGCTACGTCTGGGACAGGCTTACACCGGTTTACGCTTCAGGGCCGCTATATCCGTTCATACGCCGAAGCGAACCAAACCTTACTGTCCAATCAACTGAGTAGTCTTTATTCCGATAACCAGCAGGACTTATTATGGGTGAGTACCAAGAACGCAGGGTTGCTAAAAATGCAGATTACGCCCACCTCACTCTCGCTGGTGAGGCAGTTCAAACATGATCCAAATCGGGAAGCCAGTTTATCGTCTAATTTCACTTGGTCGGTTCAGAAAGATCCACAAGGCAATCTCTGGGTTGGTACGATCGGCGGGGGCCTGAACCGACTTGTCACCAATGCAGGTGGACAGGAAGTAATTCAGCGCTATAATCAGCAGGTCCCCGAAACAGACGTAGAAGCCCTATTATTGGATAAGGCTGGCACAGTCTGGATTGGTGGGGAAGGATTGTTCCAATTTAATCCGGCTACCCGGCAGGTTCTTCATTATACCGTTTCAGATGGTTTACAAAGCAACTCGTTCAAAGTAGGTGCGGCTTACCGCGCTACTGATGGAACGCTGTACGTTGGCGGAATCAACGGCGTAACGGCCTTCAACCCATCTGCCATCCGATCCAATCCGGTTCCGCCCCAAATGCAGATAGTGGGCTTACGCGTTATGAACCAGCCCGTTACCAGCGGAGATACGATCAATGGTCGGGTGTTAATTTCTAAACCCTTTTCGGAACCGCAGGCGCTTCGTATTAAACCCTCAGAGAATGATTTTACCATTGAATTCGTGGGTTTAAACTTCGCCAGCCCTCGGCAAAATCGCTACGCCTATCAATTGGTAGGCTATAATGACGACTGGGTGTATCCAATTGATGGTCAACGAACCGCCAACTTTGCCAACTTGCCCGCCGGAGATTATACGTTTCGGGTCAAAGGCAGTAATGGGGATGGTGTCTGGTCAACGCCACTGACCACCTTATCGCTCACAGTACTTCCCCCCTGGTGGCGAACCTGGTGGGCCTACCTGCTCTATGCACTAACCATTGGAGCCGCCTTATTCATCTATCGACGAATTGAACTGACGCAACAGGACCTGAAAAATAAGCTGGAACTGGAACAGTTTAAGGTCGAAAAAGAAAAAGAAATGACCGATACGAAGCTGCGTTTTTTTACCAACGTATCGCACGAATTACGTACCCCGCTCACTCTGATTCTGGGGCCGATGGAAGAGCTGGTTACGGCATTGGGCCAACAGACGGGCTTTAAGGAAAAAGTGACATTGATGCACCGACAGACGCACAAATTGTTCGATCTGGTCAATCAACTACTGGAATTCCGCAAGGTTGAATCAGGGCATATTTCGTTACGGGTAACGCAGGGAGACATTATTAGCTTTTTGAACGAACTGTTTATCCTGTTCAAGCTGAAAGCCGAAGAACAGCAACTGAACTATGAACTAACTATTCCGCCCACGGCTGTACCGCTCTATTTTGATACGTCCAAGCTGGAAATTATTCTGGTTAATCTATTGTCCAATGCATTCAAATACAGTCCGCAGGGTGGCCGAGTGCAGGTATCTGCTGAAGTAATTGGCCAGCCAGATCGACCTGCCATCTTTCAGGCCGGTAAGCTGACCGATAATTTCATTGAAATTACTGTGCGCGATTGGGGTGTTGGCATGAGGCCCGATGAGGTTGACAAAATTTTTGACCCGTACTACCAGGCTTCTCATACCGAAACGCTACGGGTTATGGGCACTGGCATCGGTCTTTCGCTGGTTGCGCAGTTGGTCGAACGACACCAGGGTGACATCAGCGTACAAAGTGAGCTAGCTCATGGCACTACGTTTACGGTCAAACTGCCTTTTGGTAAAGCTCATTTGAAAGCGACTGATTTTGGCGCGGATACGTCCCCCATAATAAAGGACGCAACCTACCTGCCCGCAGCCGAAACCCGGCCGGAACGTTTATCGCTACCCGCTGATCTTAAAAATACGTTCCGACTATTGGTTGTGGAAGACAATGACGATTTGCGCCAGTATGTTGAAGGTATTTTTACCAGTGAATTTGACGTGCACACGGCTGTGGATGGATTGGAGGGCTGGAACAAAGCGCTGGAAATTCAGCCGGATGTCGTGATAAGTGATGTGATGATGCCTCGTAGTGACGGACTGGAACTTTGCCGGAAGATCAAGCAAAACCCTAAAACCGCGCACATTCCGGTCATTCTGCTGACGGCTCGCACAGCAGCAACCCATGAGTTGGAAGGACTGGAAATGGGGGCCGATGATTACATAGCCAAACCCTTCAACTCCCAACTCCTGCAAGCCCGAGTTGTAACATTACTTCTAAATCGATACCGCCTTCGAGAGTACTATAAACGCCAGATTCTGTTAGAACCTACGGAAATCGATATTCCAGATGCCGACCGGCAATTCCTGGAACAGGCCATGAGTATTGTAGAAAAGAATATGACTAATCCGGAATTCAACGTCCCGGAATTAGTTCGCGAGATGGCGATGAGTCAATCGGTTTTCTATCGACGAATCAAAAATATGACGGGCCAAACGGTTGTCGAATTTATTCGGGATGTACGGATGAAACGGGGAGCTTACCTCTTAGCAAATACATCACTTCGGATTTCTGACGTGGCTATGCAGGTCGGCATCGATGACCCCAAGCAATTCAGTAAAAATTTCCAGAAGCTCTACAACATCTCTCCTTCAGACTATATAAAACAGTTTCGAAATAAAGAGAACGCAGGCGAACAAACCACACTGATTGACTTTCCATCAATCTGAATAAATAAGTAAAATTTATAAGTGCCAAGAGTTTGTTGGGTTTGGGACTAAAGTGTATATGCCTGATTCTGCACAATTTATCGACCGTATTAAAGATTCCTGGACTCGGGAAGAATTTCCGGCAAAAAGCCTGCTGGTCAAAGAAGGGGCCTTTGCCAAGAAGCTTTTCTTTGTCGAAACAGGCTGTTGTCGATGCTGGTTTAACACCGACGACGGCAAAGAAGTAACCATGAATTTCGGTTTCGAAGGAAGTTTTGTGTCGTCAATGGAAACCATCATTTCCGATGAACCCAGTTGGTATAGTGTGGAAACTCTGGAATCAACGGTTGCCTACAGTATGCCTATCAATGAGTTTAAACAGCAGAGAGTATCGCATCCAGAGGTGAAGGCCATTTACTACGATCACGTCGAAAAACGGCTATTGCACTATCAAAAGCTGTTTGTGTCTCGTATTAAAGACAGCCCAGAAAAAAGGTATCGTGAATTACTCACGCAACACCCCGAGATCATTCGCCGGATACCCCAGCACTATATCGCGTCATTTCTGGGGATTACATCCGTTTCGCTCAGCCGAATTCGCAACCGTAAATAAGTAATTAACAATTGTTATCGCCGACGGGATTGTGGTCCGGTAATTTTGCCTCAACAAACTGTAACAGCGATGAACAACACGACGGTTCTTATTATTGGTGCAGGCCCCGTAGGCCTAACATTGGCTTGTGAAATGGCCCGACGCGCGATTCCTTACCGGATCGTTGAACGCTCCGCCGAACCACCACATGGCTCCAGGGCAAAGGCGCTGCAACCACGCAGCCTGGAAATATTAAACGATCTGGGAATCGCTGAAGCCCTGATGCCACTGGGCTATACCGACCTTCCATATCGCAAATTCAATGGGAATCAGTTCATCGGGGAAACACCTCGTACTAGTTTTTTACGGGAAGACACCCGTTATCCCAAAATTCTGCTGTTGCCACAATACAAAGTAGAAGCAGAGTTGCGGGCTAAACTCAACGAATTAGGCGGCACGGTAGAATGGTCCACCGAATTGGTCGAATTTACCCAATTGGATAATAGCATCACTTGTCGCCTGGAACATCCGAACTGGACTGAGGAGCTTAGGTGCACCTATATGGTTGCGTGTGATGGCGGCAAAAGCACAACCCGTAAAAAACTGGGTATCAATTTCGTGGGTGAAACGCATTCGCTCGAGCAGCTTTGGGTTGGCGACGTAGACGTAGAAGGACTCAAACCCGATGCCTGGTATAACTGGTTAAGCCCTGAATTCGGACTTGCCTTTGCTTTATTTCCATTTAAAGATTCCACTAGCTGGCAGCTACAAGCAGTCATGCCGCCAGATGCCGATGGGAATACCCCAACGCCCACTCTGGAAGGCTTCAACCAGCTTTTTAAAGAGCGTACGCAGATGGAAGGCGTTACATTTACCAACAGTACCTGGCAGTCTATCTATCGTGTCAATATCCGTCGGGCAGAACAATACCGGATAGGCAATGCCTTTATTGCTGGTGACGCTTGCCATGTTCATTCAATAGCTGGTGGCATGGGCATGAATACCGGTATACAGGATGCGTATAACCTGGGCTGGAAACTTGCCGCTGTCATTCAGGGGGAAGCCAATGACCGTTTATTAGATACCTATGCAGAAGAACGCATACCAATTGCTGACTGGCTGTTGAAAACCACTTCTGAGCGCCAGCAAGTAATGATAAAGGCCGCTACGGCAGGTAAAGGAGGCTTTGAAACATTGGCCACCAAGGATGGTACGCAACTCAATCTGAATTATCGGGAAAGCTCATTGACTGTAAAAGGACTAGCTACGCAAAGTACTATACAGCCCGGCGACCGGGCACCCGACGTTCAATTAGCCGATGGGAGTTGGCTATCCGAACAACTGAGAGGCCCCGAATGGAAATTACTGTTATTGAACAATGTTGAAGTTGAACCCAATAACCACCTGAAGATCATCAACGTCGACGACAAAGCGCTGATGAAGGCTTATGGATTCTCGGAGGGAATGGTCTTGATTCGACCTGACGGTTATATCGCTCTTATTACTGTCGATCCTAGTGATGTTTATACCTATTTTGATCAGCTTCAGTGATCTGTATCCACAATTTTTTTTCGCCTTAACCCCAACAAACAATCCTCCTTTAAGAAGCAACTACATGAATGCCTTTGGCTCAACTACGAGCGTTTTTTTGAGATGATTATATAGGGTCAGTCTTACTCATTAACAAACTGGATAATAAAGCCGCCTTTGGGAGCAAAAGCGTACTGCCAATTAGACGAGATTGGATATGTCTCCGTTTTAAACGTCATCAATGGATTTTCGCCTTCCATAATGACTCTAAACTTAGAAAAGCCCTTTGCATACTTGGCCAGATTTAGGTTGACAGGTACTACTTTATTCGTACCATTGATTCCGACAATGTAAGAAAGGTGGTCCTTCTGACGAGAAAGTATTAGCTGTTCCCCCGGTTCGGCCACAATACTTTCCGTTTTATCCCAGGTAGCAGGCATGTCTTTCAATAATTGTCGAACCGACACAGGCAGCGAGTCAAATATCTCTTTTGAATCCGCAAAATGAATAATGCCCGACGTATAGATCATAGCCGTAGCAAGCTCATGAACCGCCGTGTTCAACCGGGGATATTTTCGGATGGTTAGGGCAAACGGGGTGTAGTCTGTAGGGCCAGCTACATTTCTGGTGAATGGCAATACGGTATTCTGTTCAGCGGCTTTATCCGGATATCTAGATTCATAAAAATAATGTTCCGTTCCTAAAACAGCTTCGGCTGTCATGAAATTTGGCCATGTTCGATGCCAGCCTCTTGGAACGGTAGTACCATGAAGGTTTACCAGTAAATGCTCTTTCGCGGCATCCTCAAAAAGTGACTGGAAGCAGGCCATCACCTCCTGTCGGTCTGAGCACCAAAAATCTATTTTCACCCCTTTGACGCCCATAGCCGCCAGTTCTTTAAATTTCATTCTTCGTTTTTCCGGGTCGAAATACGCAGCCGAATAGGCCCACACCATAGGTTTGACACCCCTGGCAGTAGCCTTAGCAATGATCCCCTTTTCTGTATTGGCTTTCTCCCAGCCCGCATCAAACAGCGTATATCCAAACCCGAACGAGGCCGCAAGATCAGTGAATGAGTTATACGTTTCGGGGGAGCGATCCTCAGGATGTGACCACCATGACCAAGTGGCTTTTCCTGGTTCGATCCAGGACGTATCGTCTAGTTTAGAGGCAGGCGCCAAATCCGTAATCAAGCTTGAAAGCAGAATGTCTCCGGCCTGTTCACCAATGATGATCACCCGCCAGGGCATCGTCCAGGGGAGATTGTATGCCGGATGATTGTTGCCGCTCAAGGGAAGGGTATATTTTTCGTCTTGTTCAGCAAAGGCAATTTTATACACTCCGCCCTGCGAGTCGGGTTGCAAATGACAACCTGGATACGATCCATCTGTTCCGGACTCTGCCAGTAAAACCCAGTTTTTACCCTCATTTACCTGAAAAAGGGCAGGCATACACCACCCCACAGACGGGTTACGGGGATTACTGATTGTGTCGCCGGGATGTATTTTGAAGTAAAAATCTTCATAGCCTGGAGTGACCTTTCCCGCTTTATTATAAGGTTGCAACCAGCCTTTCGCATTTTTTTCAATATGAAATCCGGTGCTCTCTGTGTTAATCACCCGTATTTTTTTATCCTGATCCGGGAACCGGTAACGGAAAGCAACGCCCTCCTTTCCGGTTATCAAATCAATAATCATGAGCGCGCCCGACCTGTTTTTAAATGTTATACTCTTCGTGTCAAAAACATGATCTATCGTTTTGACATTACCCACCTTCAAATCGTATTTCTCCCGTCTTACAGCAATGGGTGAAACGTTAACGAGAGAGAGTCCAGACGTAAAATCCTGATCGTCAGCGTTGAGGCCAAGTGGAGAATCGGCAATGATGGTTTTATCCCGGCGTGTTACGTTGTAATGCAATTCTCCATTTTTGGTCAAAGACAATGTAATTTTATTTGACCCAAGCTTCGAACTCAGGCTCATCGATTGGCTTGCTGCTGTAAAGCCGCTGAAAAGAAAAATTGCTCCGACTAAAAAGGGAAGGACTTTGTAAATCAATACATTTCTCATTCTACTGATTGGGGTTCTTAGTGCCAACGCGGGGCGACCTGACTTGGGGGACTGGGAATCTACGGAATTGAGAGAACGTTCTTGTCGACTTCTACTCTCCAACTCGTTTGAATTAGTAAGCAATGTGTTTTACTGTTTGAAGGGGCACTTCCATCATTTGGCATAAGAAGGAACTAATTCATCTTTTTTTATGAAACCATTGAGGTATTAGTTAAGCGATTACCGATACCTAAAGAGTTGGGAGGTAGCCCTGCTAATTTTCGTTTATTCGTAAGCAGGTCTACAAATCATGGCGAATTATCACTTTCTGTTCCGTTTCTTTTACTGACGCCAGTTCCTTCGGCTTCCTCCCCGCCTAGTTAGTCATACTGTCAGCAATACACGACGTTTTTATCTACGATAATGTACAACCTTTATACCCATATTGCCACCAATCCCAGCCGATGCAAACGGCTGACCTACAAGGATACGCTTTTTACAATTTTCAATTGTGGTCTCAAAAAATAAGTATGAAGATCTCTGGAGCCATCATAACTATATCGTATACGTAGTGGAAGGCCGAAAAATCTGGCACACGGCCCATGGTGCTTACGACCTGCGGGAGGGTAGTTGCGTGTTTGTCAGAAAGGGAGCCTGCATTGTCGAGCAGTTTTTTGATACCGAGTTCTGTTTCTTCCTTTTTTTTATTCCCGATGCCTTTATCTGCGAAACATTAAACGCTAAATCAACACCCATTCGGTCAACAGTCCGCAAACACGAGCCTGTTATGCCCCTGGCCAACAGTATTGCCATTCATACTTTCTTCCAATCCATGCTTCCTTATGTTGAGGAGGAATGTCAACCTGATCCGGCCTTGCTGGAATTAAAATTTAAAGAATTAATTCTTACTGTAGCTGACAATACAGCCAATCAGGAACTACTGGCTTACTTCTGTTCTTTGCTGGAGGAGCCGCAAAGCGTATCGCTCCAATTGATAATGGAAGCCAATTACTGTTATAATCTTAAACTGGAAGAATTTGCGGCTTTATGTGCCCGTAGTTTATCAGGATTTAAACGGGATTTTAAGTCGATTTATCAAACGACTCCGGGTAAATGGTTATTGGAAAAACGCTTAACTCATGCCCAGCATCTACTGGCCAATCGAGGAAAAACAGTGGGCGAAACAAGCTTTGAATGTGGTTTTGAAAATGCGACCCATTTCAGCCGTGCTTTCCGGCAGCGTTTCGGCATAGCGCCTGCATTCGTCAGGCAGCGGCTCCTGGTCTGAACCGATTAGTCATATGTTTGGACTTGTGGGCAAAGCCCAGGCTTTACCGACCCAATATATTTGTGCTCATCAAGTAAGCTCACGAGCACAAAAACGAATCCGGAAGGCGTTGACTGCTCGTTTGACATTTTTCCTTCACATGTCTAAAAACAAAAGCAGATGAATCCAAATAAAGCCTTATGGGAAAAAGGGGACTTCACCCAAATTGCCCAAACCATGCGAGAAAGCGGTGCGGCATTAGTTGCTCAACTCGGTATTACCCAGAATCTAACCGTTCTTGATCTGGGTTGTGGTGATGGCACCACGGCTATCCCGGAAGCTAAACTGGGGGCCACGGTTTTAGGGGTCGATATAGCCCGAAACCTGGTTGAAGCGGGCAACCGTCGGGCAAAAGCAGAAGGTCTTACCAATTGTACATTTCAGGAAGGTGATGCGACCGATTTGGCTGAATTGGCGGATCATCGTTTTGATTTGGTCGTAAGCATCTTCGGAGCCATGTTTGCTCCAACGCCATTTGACGTAGCCAGGGAAATGATTCGTGTTACTCGCCCAGGGGGACGAATCGTGATGGGCAACTGGATACCCGGTGATCCTACTCTAGTTGCGCAAATACTAAGAATCAGTTCAACCTTTACCCCTCCACCGCCAGAAGGATTCATTAGTCCTATGTTGTGGGGCATAGAAAGCCACGTAATTGAACGGTTTGAGCAAGCTGGCGTAGCTCAGGAGAACATAACCTTTAGTAGAGATACGTTTACATTTGAGGCTACTTATCCCCCCTCTGAGCTGGTCAACATGTTTAAAAACTATTACGGCCCGACGATGAATGCCTTTGAAGCGGCCGAAAAGAATGGCAAGGCTACGGAACTGCAACGTGAATTAGACGACTTGTTCGCCAGCCAAAATAAAAGCGCTGATAAGACTAGCACGTCCATCCCGGCCACATTCTTACGAGTGACTGTTCAATGTTAGACATACATAAATCGTTTTTGTCAGACTTAACCTTTTGATACCCTGGACTTAGTTCAAATTTGCTACGTTCCTCATTTTCATCCTGTTTCTATCTCCTATACCACCATTATTTGTTTAATAGCTTTCGGTGCGTTTTGACATTAACCATTTCGTCTAATCAACGGCAATCTGTTCAATTTCCTGTAAGCAGGCTACCCAACGGCTTTACGATGTAACTCATGAGTATTATTTCAATTTTGGGGGCTAACCGGACCACCCAGGGTCTAATTGTCACCTTGGGAGGAAATTCGGTTAGTCCGTAACTAGTTGATCGCTTTCCTGAGGCTATTTACTCTAGTAGATATGCATCCCCATAAACTCCACGAACACACTAACAATACGTTAACAAAACAATCGTTTTTAGTAATTTAACGGACTTTATTGGTGGAACATCGGCCAATAAAACGTATTCTTCTGGTTTAGAGATGAATTGATGGCTGTACATCATGAAGTTGAAGATAACGATACTTGTTACGTCGGTCGCATTGCTGATAATGGCATTTTTCTTTTCAGCCCATCAGAAAGCACCTCTCCTCAACGTGCCATCTCATTTCCCAAAGCCTGTTTATCCATTCGAACGAAACCCACTGACCGAAGCCGGAATCGAGCTAGGCAGGGCCCTGTTTTACGAGACCCTTCTTTCAAAAGACAATACTATTAGTTGCGGCAGTTGCCACCAACAGGCATCGGGTTTTACCCAGCATGGTCATGCTCTCAGCCGGGGAATCAACGATTTGTCGACAAAACGTAATGCAATGCCACTGGCAAACCTGGCCTGGTCGAGCCATTTTGGGTGGGATGGTGGGGTACATGATCTGGATTTATTTCCGTTGGTCCCTATTCAGAATGAAACCGAAATGAATGAGTCGCTGCCAAATATTCTGGAGAAACTCCGCCAAAAGCGAGATTATCCACCTCTGTTTACGAAGGCGTTTGGTAGTCCTGATATTACTGCTGAGCGACTTTTAAAAGCAATCTCGCAGTTTATACTCACCATGGTGTCGGCTAATTCGCGCTACGATAGAGCGGTACGTAACGAAGGCGCTACGTTCACGCCAAACGAGCGAGCTGGCTGGATATTGGTTGAGCGAAAATGCAGCGGTTGTCATCCAGAGCCCTTATTCACTGACTTCTCGTTTCGAAATAACGGTCTATCCAAAACGGAAAGCGATGATCAGGGCCAATTTGACATTACGTTAAAAAACGACGATCGTTACAAGTTTAAAGTACCTACCCTGCGCAACATAGCTGTAACAGCCCCCTACATGCACGACGGTCGATTTGATACGTTAGAAGAAGTTGTGGCGCACTATGGCTCGGGTGTTCAGCACGGCGAAACGTTGGACTACCTTCTGAAAAAAGACCACGAAACGGGCATTCTTGGCCTTTCGCTCACCCCTAGAGAACAGGCAGACATCGTAGCTTTTTTGCGTACTCTGACCGACGATTCGTTTCTGCAGGACTGCCGGTTTGCCGAATCCAGTATGACAACGCCCACTCCGGCGAAGCCTGTAATCAATACAAGATAGTCTGGTTGGGACTTTTCCATTCCCTCACTTTCAGCAACAAACCATTTGCTTCCTGCGTAATAGAAAGTCAGTGATAATCTAAAGTTTATACAGCCGACATCTGCTTAGGTGTCGGCTGTTTTTGATAAAAAATGCCGACTCGAACCGGGTCGGCATTTCATTCTAATCCACACCAATATGTACCTCTCAGATACACAACTTTGCAGGTAAAAGATTAGTAGGCAGCGGTTTTACTATTAAAAAATGCTGACCCTACCAGAGCCAGCATTAGTGCGCCTACCGTTAATTGATTGCAACCTGGCAATCGTGGCTTAGACGATAATCGAAAAAATAGGTAACGGAAAACGTCAACCCAGGCAGAATTAGCCTCCCTAAAGCGACTGACCATCCGTGCAGTACTTTTCCGAAGAACTAGCCAAGATTGAGAAAAGGTAAGAGCAAAAAATAGCAGGCCTGGTTATTTATACTATAAACTGATTATTTATTACTTACTGATGCATTTCGGCAAGAGATGAAGCTGAGATAGATTCAGCAGTATAGGGTCTTGCCTGGTAACCGCTGCTAAGCCCGACCGCTATCCATAATATATCACCTGTGGTTAACTCCGTACCGTAGAAGAACCCGTACTCGGGTGTTCGAAACAAATCCTCGCCGTGAGGGATGAGCCGAAACCACTGCCGGTCGCCAATCTCGTTAAACTCATGCGTAGCAACATATTGTTGAATGTCCTCCCTAGTAAGGGTAGGAATTGGGTTATGGACCTCGGCAATCATGCTAGTATTATTTAAAGATATTTTTTACCTATATAACGAAAAAGAGGGTAAAAGCGTTTAAAAATCTCATAAAACCGAAAAGGATTCTCATTAAAAAAACAGACTGCTGGGGCGATTATAAAGCAACGTGTGAGGTGGGTAAGATAGAAGCAAACTGCTTGACAGATTACTAACAACAGCGGGATTGGCTAACTGGTACCTGGAAACCATTTTTGCAGATGGGGGTGTCATTGTCAGAGTCATACTGGTCGACAGTTAAGAAATTAGCCACGATATAACCTGATGTCCGGGCAGAGCCAGCCGTTGACGTTGATGTTCCGTTAGGAATCATAGGATCTTTAGGTGAGCAGGCGCTGAGCAGAAATAGTAAGGTGGCGGCAAGTATAGCTGAGTGGGTATTTTTTGTGTAGTCCATTTGAGTCAGTCAAGGAAAGTTTAGTTAAATAACTGGTTCAAAGGTATATCGCTTCATAAGGCTGCGCTGACCAATGTATGTGAGCGACGGGGATTTGTAGGTAGGCGACCTAAGTAGGTATGCAACGGATCCTTACAATTAACTATCAGACAGGTGCAAAATAGATTTTGAGGTGTATAGCAGGAGATTAGTATTTATTGCCGTAAAAAACGCCAGTCTCATCGAGACTGGCGTTTATGCTGTCCTAATCATCAAAGTTAATTCTGCAAGCAATATAAGTAATTTTACTCAACTAATACATAAGTAATTAGGTGATCGGGTGAATCTGTAATATGTTCGTCATTAGCCTCCATCCGAGCCGAACTATTACTACTCAGAACCACATCGACGGTCGCGTTGGCTAAACACTGTAGCTCTTAACAGGGAAATAGTTACTACTAACTATTTCCCTGTTCGTGACTGTAATGGAATTTTGACATATCGAACCAATGCCCATTACAGTCATGAAATTTTCTTTTCGACAGTCTGGTACTGTCTACTGCAAAAACCTCTTTTGGCTAGCTTTAATGCCCCTGCTGGGAAGCCTAGCCAGTTGCTCGCCAGAGGAGTACGCTACTCAACAAATGGATAGTTTCCCAATGGTGTCAGCTTCCCTGGAGCTTGCCGAACAGCGGATAACCGAGACGACCAGACTTGCTAAATTTAATAGTAATACCGAAGATTTGAATGCCCTTAATTTAGCCATCTCCAATCACGACAAGGATGGAATAAACCGTGTTTTAGCCAAGTATGGGGCATTCGCTTCCAGACACTACCGTCCCGCTAACCTAGCCACCTTAGTAGCTGCTAACGATACCCTACCAGGGCCATCAATCGCCAAGCGGTCATCGCCAAGCCACCTTGGGTTCCTCTATGGGGCTCAGCTTATTGGTAAAGGGTCGGGCGGTACAGGATCAACGACTCGCATGAATTATCTGGAACCTTTTGGTTACCTGACCTACAGCTTGGCCTGGTAAATATCAACCCCCATAACCCTGACGAAAAGGTATATAACCGGGTATGGAGTCTTAATGTGGCCTATCCGCTCAGAAAATTAGTTGCGCTGGCGAAAAAGAAATAATGAAGCTGTTTATCATAGGGTGTCGACCTGCGGGGTTTACCCCTATGGGCACCATGACTTGCTCTTACTCAGGATGAGGCACTTGTCTTACTTTTTTTGCAAAGCAGGTGGGACACTACTCATCTTTCAGCCGTATCTAAATGAATAAGCAGGTCAATCTCATTCGTGAAGGAGCGAATAGGCTTTAGTCCATTTTCTTCTTTCTCAAATAATTGATAGCTACCTCGCTCACCCAGTATACCCATTCTAATTCTAAATTCTATATCAGCTTTGGATATAGACGGGTTGTGCTCGCGCTGAAAAGTAGACTCGTAAAAGCGAAGTCTGATGTGTAGCTCCTCGACATGGATGTATCTAGCCACATAGTACCAAACCACGAACCCATGGCCCTTTGTGGAACTATTCATCACCCATTTGTCCGTAACCCAAGCGACTAAGTTGTTCATAAAGTAATTCTCTCGTCTGTCATAGACTCTTCCCTGTATAAATCTAATTACCTTGCCCTGAAAGAGTGGGCATTCCGATAAATTACTAACAAGTCCTCTCCCGGAAGCCCTTGGACAGTAAAGCAAGAAAGGCGTTTTTCCTTAGATAATTTAATTGCGCTTGGCTTAGTCTATTGATGAGCCGATGTTACTCGAATCAAGTAGCGCCTGTCACCACCAAATTGGGCACAAGTTGTATCGGCCTGGTAGGTGATATAAACGATTGTGCCAGGTACTGTATAGGGTATACTTGAGGGAAAGTCTGCCGGGTTAGTAGCGTACCGGTACTCACCAATTTGTAGCTGCAAGGCATAGCATTCCCCATTGAGCGGAACGGGTACGATACCCAATAGAGTAGCTTTCACTGGCTGATCAGGGAGGACCGAATTGGAATGGCATCCCATAATAATACTAAGTAAGCAGGTGATAGCGCTTAGCTTTTTCATCAGTAATCGGTCTTTCTGTCAAGACTCGCAAATAAGGTTAATGGTTGAAAAAGAGCCCTCTAACCAGGTCGTCGGTGCGATACCGAAGCGATTGGCTGGTTCGAAGTAGAACACAAAGCGAAAGAAGCCCGGCAAATACCGAGCTTCTTTCTTTTCAGTTTTCTTAACGTTGAGTAGATAATCTATAAATACGCTGCCTTTACTTGCTGGCAACTAGCGAATCCGTTTGTTGATTCCTATATAGCGTAAACTGTGCCAATTTGCCAAATGGTTTACAATTTCCCTGATAGTAAACCATTTACGTATTTTACATTGCCTTTGCCACTCCCTGCTGAATGTGGAAAAGGGGGCATACTTTCCCCATAAATGTGGGTGTTTAGAGACTTGAGAGCCAGATGGATAGGTTGTAAATGTGCTTAACCATCTCTTCTGCGGCATGTCTTATATACGTGCGAATTACCTCCACAGTGCGCAATCTAGTAAGAGATAAAGGTTAAGTCCGTTGTCCCAAACTTGCTAGCAAATGACTCAACTTTGACAGCCCCAGTCAACGTGGCCAGCGACCTTTGTCTCAGTACTAATCAATAAAAATTCAAGCAGTTACGGCTGCCTAACCTTCCACTTTTTATGAAAACCTGGTTTCGCTTCCTCTTCGCTTTCCTCGCCATTTGTAGTCCACTAGCGTTAAAGGCTCAGATTGACATTTATATGAAAATCACGACCGTAACTGGAAATTCTCCGTCCAAACTGAATAACGTACAGGATTATAAGGGCACAGTTGACCTAACTGGATATATACAGGTATCGAGTATTCAATTTGATTTTGCGCAGACCAATAACTCGGTTTCGGGTGGTTCAACCGGTGCCGGAAAAATTACCTTCAACCCGCTGGTGATCACTAAACAGGTTAATGAGGCTTCGGGGCCGCTCTTTCAAGCTATGGCCAGTGGAAGTTCGTTTCCGCTTGTTGATTTTGTTTTAATCAAATCTTCACAGGGCCCCAAAGTTGTCATCAACAAAATCACCTTTAAACAAGCCCTCGTTAAAACCATGGCGGTCAGTTCAGCTAACTGTGATTCTGTAGCCGAGAGCATTAGTTTTGACTATGGTGCCTATGTACTTACCACTAATAGTCTGGACGACAATGGTACGATTAAGTCGCAGAACATAGCTGGCTGGAGCCGGCTTACTAATACCAAGGATATAAATCCCAGCGTGCCACTCAAATAGGGAATTAAGAAAGGTCGCGAGCTGCGTCAACTTTGTACGCAACGGGTTGCACCGGCGGTACTGCCAAACATACCTTCCTAACACACTCTTAGATTTAGAATTTTCCATGTCCACTCCCTGTAAATGCATTAGCTTCCCCACCGGCAGGAGCCACCAATGGTTCAGCTTAGCCGCCCTGAGTTGGGTTCTATTGGGACTTGGTACGCTACGGGCTCAGTCAACATCGTCACAGACTTCTTCGGTCGCCAGTGTTAAGCAACGAGCCGAGCAGTTAGTGGCCATGACCCGACCCGGCTACTACCAGGCGATGCTGATTCCCGATTGGCAAAACCTCAATCAAGATCGACGTATAGCCCTTACCGTTGCCAGTCGATTTTGTAAAGCCAGTCGTATGGTCGCGGTTGCCCAGCAAACACCTACGTTGCAAGGCGTGCGCCAGGACGAACGACAAATACAGCTTACCTGGGCACGTGCCAATAAGCTGAGCAATGCGTCGATGGTTATCGAACGGTCGTTTGACTCAAACGCGGGCTTTGAGCCGGTGAACTGGCTACCCACCAGCCCCGCTGCAGGAACACAGGGTCAGCACCTGGACAACAACACACACACTGGTCTCAGCTATTACCGACTTAGTTGGGTCAACGCCGTAGGGCAGCCAGTATACAGTCCCTCAGTAGCCATCCGGGGTGTGGAGTTTCGGCCGAGCGTCAAAGCCTTCCCCAATCCGGGGACTGTTACCAGTCTACAATTTGAAGTAGCTGGCCAATCAGGCGAAGCCGTGTCGGTCATGTTCTATGATGGACAAGGGCGAACCTTATTCCAGAATCCGCGCATGGAGTTAGATGGCTTAGGGCGTTTTGCACTGCCAACAACGATGGCCCTAACACCGGGCCGATACTATGTGCGGGTCGTTATCAACGAACAGCCAGCAACGACTGCCTTCCTGGTGCAGCCCTGACCAATGCTGGTGAAGGGGACAAAAATTCATTGCAACTTACCTGAATGGCAAAACTCCCTGTCCCAAACGTATCAGCCTTTGGCCCAAATGTGACAATGCTTCTTCACAATGAGTCCGACCTTTGATATGCCGGACGATTACCAATGGTCACTTTTTCAATAAGTATGTAATCAACTCTTAAACTATATAACGAATATGTTTACCAAACGACCACTCCCATTTAGCGATTTTCTAAATTCTCTCCAGACATTTGACATCCTCCTGATGCACGGGCTGCACGCCAGTAGCTTGGCAGTTGAAACCGTCGAAGGTGCCAATTGGTCTCACAGTGCCATTGTCGTTGTAGCGGGCGACCTGAACCTTCCGGGCATTCACCCAGAAACCCGACTACTGTGGGAAAGTAATACACAGGACCCCATTGACGACGTAATCCTGAACGTTTCCAAACAGGGGCCTCAACTAACCCGACTGTATGACCGGATCGTCTACAACACATCGGTGAAATATGACAGCGACGTAGCTGCCCGGAAACTGTATCTGCCCCAGCCAATTACACAACACCAGATAGCCATCCTAGAGGCAGTTATTAAGGAAACTCATTCAGCCAATTTTCCGCAAGAAGGCGGCCCAGGCATGGAAGAAATGATGAACTTCATAATCGGTCGGTTCAAGAATCTGCCGGTTACGGATAATACTTTTTTCTGTAGCCAATTAGTGGCGCATACCTACAAAGCCCTTGGCTTACTTACTCAGGCGTATGTCGACAACAGCTATGCACCCCTCGATTTTTCGGAAAAGTTGGATGTGTCGCTGCTCACTGGATGGCTGGGCCGTGAAATTATGCTTGACACCAAGACGATTCCCCTGTGGAATCCGAATGCTCACGATTCAGCATCAGGTAGCTAAACTACCGTACCGTTTCAGCACACGTAAATAGCCTGGCCGATGAAATTAGGTTTGCTCTTCCTCATACTGTATGTAAGCCTGGCGGCTGTGCGCGCGCAGGACACGACACTGAAACTCGGCACGAGCATGTTTTCACCCAATCACCAGATCCCGCTCGCGACTGAATCAGGCTGGGTCTATCATTCGGGGCATAATCCGGCCTGGGCCGGACAGGCTGTCGATGCAACGGCCTGGGTTGGGCGAAAGCCGAGTGATTTGTCGGTCGATGATGCCGATCAAAACGGACGGGTCGAGGGCTGGTTCCGGCTGAAGATCCGGCTCGATTCATCGTTCAATCGGATGTCGATGGGGTTACAAAACGGCACCTGGGCGGCCACAGAGGTCTATATAAATGGTCAGTTGGTGGCCTCCTTTGGTCGGACAGGCAGCGAAGGTGCGCCCTATACTGAGAACAGATTCCCCTATCAACCACCGATTGACATACCAATTGAAGCGGGCAAAGAGTATTTGATTGCCTTGCATATAGTCGATTATACCTGTCCCTTACCTTATTTTTTTCAAAAAAGACTAAAGTCACAAGTTGAGGGCAGTCTGGCAAATTGTCTTCAGTTAACGAAATCGGCCTACACGAATGCGTTAATCAAAAAAACGAGTAAATACGCAGCCTATATTACACTCTGGAGTTCGGTATCTGTGTTCATAACCTTATTTTTTTGGCTGCTTTCCGGACAAAATCTTTACGAAAAAAAAACGATCAGACTATTGGCAATTCTTTGGACGTTTGGCGCTATTTCTAATTTATGCCGATTCACAGCCATCAGCGATCCTTCGTTTGCCGTGTATTATGGAAGTCGATTCGTTATGCATTTTTGTCTGTGGCAGACTCTTTTCTTTGCAATTATGGTTTCACTGAATTTATTCGGCTACCGAATTAAGTATCAGTGGCTTAGTATCAGTATTCTAATCGCGTTCTCAGCAACGGTTATTGGCGATCAGGTAGGCGGTGATACGGTTATTTCTATTGCCAATATCCTGCAACAACTCTTTTACGTTTCTCTGATAATTTATTACTGGAAGCGACTAAAAGGCGCGCAGTGGGCTATTGTTTCAGGCCTGATCAGCTCAAATGTGTTTTCGATTCTCTACGCTATTTCGGTATTCAGGAAAACTGACTTCGATTTCTATTTAAACTTTACCGGCATTGCTCTGTCGTTACCGGTAGCTTTTCTGGTCTATATTGCGCTTCGCTTCAAAGAAACGTTGACGGAAATTCAACAACAGGCCACCGCCGTTTTGCAGGTAACGGAAGAAAAAAATCAGCTTTTAGCCACGCAGAATGAACGGCTCGAAGCGCAGGTAGAAGCCCGTACCGCCGAACTCAAAGCGTCTCAAACTCAACTCATCCAGAAGGAAAAACTGGCCAGCTTAGGCGAGTTGACAGCGGGCATTGCCCATGAGATTCAAAATCCGCTCAACTTCGTCAATAACTTCTCGGAGGTGTCTACCGAACTCATTGACGAATTAAAGCAAGAAGCTCAGGCGGGTAACACCGATGAAGTGATGGCCATTGCCGATGACCTCACCAGCAATCTCCAAAAAATAAACCATCACGGCAATCGAGCCAGTAGCATCGTCAAAGGTATGCTGGAGCACAGTCGTACAGAATCGGGCGAGAAACGACCTACCGATCTGAATGCCTTAGCCGATGAGTACTTCCAGATTGCTTATTATGGTCTAAAAGCCAAGGACAAGGTTGGTTTCAATTGCGAGTTGATCACTGAGTTTGATCCGGCGTTGGAGCCTGTCGAAGTGGCTCCCCAGGAGATTGGACGGGTATTGCTAAATCTGTACAACAATGCCTTTTATGCGGTTGCGCAGCGAGCCAGCCAAAACCATAATGCGGATTATAAACCGACAGTTTGGGTTAGCACAAGCCAGGTGTCAGGGCAGGAGATCATCCGAGTACGGGACAACGGTACGGGTATTCCAAAGTCGGTGAAGGCGAAGATCTTTCAGCCTTTTTTCACCACTAAGCCTACCGGGGAGGGAACCGGGCTAGGCTTATCTCTAAGCTATGATATTATTACGAAGGGTCATGGTGGTACCCTGCTGGTGGACAGTCATCAAGGAGAGGGAACCGAGTTTAGAATTGAGCTACCCATAACTAAACCAGTTGTTATCTCTTCGTGATTGACTGATTTGAGAGCGACCTCATTTATGTAGTCTACTTATTCTGATTCCCTGTCCATTACCCAGCCTTTAAAAGAAAGCATCCTAAGTAAAAATTAACCCTGTATAGCCGCAATCTGCCCAACTATTAACTGACCGTGGAACAGGAGTATGAATTATTCTACCCAATAGACTTACCTTTTTTTTACTTCGCCGATCTATCAGAAACAGATGCTTTCCAATCATCTTTTCTATAATGAAGCTTAAGTTGTCTATCTGGATTTGCTTTTTCAGCATTCCTGTGTTGTTTTTTGCCTGCCAACGGCCTGATAATCCAGTAGTTCAGCAGAAGTTTCGAATTAAAAAGGTAACTAAATTCTATCCTAAGTCTGGCTCCCTTCCCGTCGAAACCATCTATACCTATAACCGTAACGGCTGGATAGACTCGGCTGTCAGTCATACGACAGATGGTATACCTGCTCCTGTGACGGTTGGATTTCTTTACGATTATGACCAAAAAGGAAGGGTAATTAAAGCAACCACAAACACGGGTAGTAATAAATACATACTTTATTTCGATACAACTGGCCGGCTCTCCGCTAAGTACGCCTACATATCCGTTCCCGGTTATGAATCCTTAACCCAGGAAGATCACTTGACCTATAGTAACTCGACGGACCCCGTCCCCATTCGAATGTTATCCCTGTCTGGCCGATTAGGTATGGCAAGGGATTCAACTATTCAAGAGTATACCTATCAGGGAGGTAATATTGTGCAACAAAAAGTGAGAATAAGAACCCAGACCACGACCTACGATAAAAGTAACTCTGTAGCCACGTATCAATACGATGATAAACCAAATCCGTTCTACAGGTTCTTATTTGGCTATTATCTTGATCCTGACTGGAAGACATTCAGCAAAAATAATGTACTGAATGACAGCGAAATCAATACATACGATTCCAATGGTTTATTAGTCAAAGTCACCCAACGCAACGGAGGATACGAGTTTATTTACGAATATGAAGCTTATTAGCTAGTTGCAGATGGACTACGGCAATTGCATACCTACTCAAGTACTCAACTAATCAACTGAATTACAGAAACATAGAGCATTGAATCGGAATGTGATTACCTCATCGAACAATGCAACTAATTATCTACCAGAAGTCGTTTTGCCCTGAATCCTTGAAAGCGACACGGCCTGCTTTTACTATCTCATTCTTAGGCTTCAGGATAGTTCTGGGCAGGGTGACAGCGGCTAGTTATACTTAGTCGCGCCATTGGCATTCCAATAGATTTATTTTTACATTTTATTGCTATAACTATTTGACTGTAAGTATATTGTATGCGAAATTGGCTACACGTAATACAATAGATAGTTTAGCCTGCACTTTGGCGATTTTTCTGTTTCTGAAATGGAGAACTGTCCACAAGAAAGGCTGTCTGTTAGTTGCGTGTATAGGCAAATCAACCTAATCCATAAGCAAGCAATGAAAAACACCCTACGCAGTCAGCTCGGTTACTGGCTAATCCTAACCAGTTTCTCTCTTACCCCCTCCATGGGTCAGCCACTTCCTTTTGAGGATGCCAATGTAATTTTCATTACCACAGACCTGGCCGATAAGCAGGCTTACCAGGCTATTAGTCAAGTCTTGACTGAACATTCCATATTATTTTCGCTCGCCAGCGATGGGATGTTGATTAGTACGAAAGGAAATCCATCGCTAAGCAGTCAGGGGGCTTTTTTCATGGGTCAAGTTTCCGTCATAGGTGGTCTGGTCAAATTAACTGGCCGAATGCATCTCTCTTCTGAAATAGACAGTAGCGGATCGAGTGAGCGTAACATAACTCCCATTCGCTATCATACAGGGAAAAGCACTTTAGCCAAAGCGGGTTTCATGTATTTGGACGGACTGGCTCATAAATTAAGGCCTGTCTTACACGGGGTTATTCGTTATAAAGTACAAAAAGACCCCCAACGAGTAGATACCTTTTAACCTGTTGACTCTCTACTACCAATCTGGGAGGGGTCATTTTAATTAGTGCCTGATTTCTATAGTCGTCACCTGTTTAGGTATCGGCTGATTTTGCAAACAATGCCGACTCGATCCGGGTCGGCATTTATATTTTTCTATACCGTAAATGAGCATGAGCCCACGTACACCAATGAGCAACAAGCATTATATATAATTCAATAGCTGCTGCAACATCTGCTTCAATTGAGCCTGCTCCTGCTTCCGGCGTTTATTCTTTTATTGGCAAATCTAATAGCGACCGATCGCTGCAATGGCCGACAATGTAGTCTACCCCCAGCATGGCAATAGCCTGAGCTCTTAGCGCACAGAGTCGATTAATGCCAGTATACGTCTCGCGTCGTTCTTTTAGAATGTTAATCATTTCCGAATAGCCCTCTTTCAGCGCTCGGTTTGCAGGCTTGTTCATGGCTGGGTGTTTCAGGCGATTCTTAATGGCCTCAATGGTGATATGAATTTGTCGGTCGGAGGGTGGTAGTAGCGCTGTTTTCATGCGCCTAATATAGACGAAATGGAAAACAAATGTTACTATAAATACAATTTATTAATCATTTTTGTTTTCATTTTATCAGTTTTTACAACATAATAGATTTAAGCCTGGCCTTCTCTTTTCATTTGATCAGGATTCGCACTCTTAACTACGCACCGATTTCTCTGATCTGACTCGCAGTTTACACTTTTCTGCCAGATTAGTCCTGTGCCTTTTAACTACGAATTAACCACTCAGTAAAGCAAGAACTAATTTACTGAATATATGTACGTATTTTCAGGACGCAAAACTTAGCCCTCTTAATCTATGTCTGTTATTTACCCAACGCAGTCTAGCTATTCAGCTAGACTATTTCTGTATCTGCTTATTGGTTTGGCGTTCGCTTTGCCACGAGCAGTATCTGCTCAATCAATTGAGCGGCATGGCGCCCAATGTGGCACAGAAAGCATATCGCCTGCCGATCGGCAGGCTCTGGAAGTTGCAGCAGCCAAAGCACTTAGCTTAAAAGCCCCTGGCTTTACGTCTACGATTACGTATGTCCCAATCAGGCCGCATATTATCCGCAAATCGGATGGCACAGGTGGCTATTCGATGGCCAGTCTCAACAATGTATTGGCGCTCACCAACAAGTATTATCTCCAGAATGGAAGTGGTATCCAATTTTATTTCGCTGGTACTACTCCTGATTATATAGACAATACCAGGTTGTATAATCAGTATCTGCAAAATACGGATGATCGTACGGTAGCTCCGTACGATGTGAATAATGCCTTGAACCAGTATTATGTTCACGCATTCAACAATGCTGGTTTGGGCGGTTATGCCCAATTCCCCGCTGATAATGTAGCGTCTACCCGTACTATTATTCTGGATGAAGGTGATGATCTTGATATGGGTAATCGACTGGTACCGCATGAGCTAGGTCATACATTTAATCTGCTACACACCTTTGAGTCAGCTTACGGCTATGAATTAGTGACACGTGGAGCTGGAGCCAATTGCACCACTGCAGGCGATAGGGTCTGTGATACACCTGCCGACCCCTACGCAGCCTTTACAAAGGCAACCGATGCCTGTGTATCTGGATGCCCGGCTACCTATACGTGTTCGTTTGTTGATGGTCAAGGCAATAAGTATCAGCCTTCGCCTACCAATATTATGTCCTATTATTTTCCATGCAGCCATGATTTCACCCCTGGGCAGTACGACCGTATCCAGGCAGGGCTGGCCTTACGCCAAACTCACACATCTTATACGCTCGATGCGCCCTCAACAGTCATGGCTGCTCCTTCAGCTGTAGTTGCCACAATGAGTAGAGGTGGTGTGGTTATTACCTGGCAGGATAATTCCAGTACTGAAATGGGGTATTTCATCGAACGCTCTACCAACCCTACAACGGGATTTCTACCAATAGGTGGTGTTGGTCCTGATGTAAAGACATTTACAGATGCATTCTTTACACCCCAAACTACCTATTACTATCGAATTAAGGCTTCCAATTCGACAGATGCTAGCATTAGCCCTACAGCTACCGCTATAGCACCAAATTGCATTCCTACTTTTACAAATGATGGCTGTCAATATAATATTACTATAACAGGCGTGGCCGTTAATGGAACAGATCTAAGTCAGAATTCAGGCTGCTCACCAAGTCCCAATGGTTCTTTTACGTCATTTACCGCTGTTAGTGGGACTGTTACGGCTGGGCAATCGGCAACTTTTACCGTAACCAAAGGAACAGCTACATTTCCCATGGGAGGTGCTATTTGGGTTGATCTGGATAATAACGGTTCGTTTGACGACAGTGAACTGTTATATCAAACGCCAGAGTCCAATATAGTGAGTACGTTTTCGGGCAGTCTGGCCATTCCACTAAGCACCACAGCCAGTGCAATTACGATGCGTGTTATTAGTGCTTACAATGCTATTCCCTCCGATCCATGCGGAATTTATGACTATGGAGAAACTGAGGAGTATACACTAATTGTCAATCAACCATGTATTGCACCAATTGCCAGCCTAAGTGGTGCAACTTCCATTTCAACAGGGCAAACAACTACACTCTCGGTCAGCCTAACCGGTACGGCCCCCTACTCCTTAACGGTAAATGGCAGTAATGGTCCACCAATTACCTTTTCGGGTATTGCGGCATCCCCCTTTAATTTCACAGTGAGCCCAGGCGTAAGTACAACTTATACCCTTGGGAATGTAGCCAATAGTTGTGGTCAGGGTACGGTCAGTGGAACGGCGACGGTGACTATCAATTGCCTGACTGCGCCTACCTTGAGTGTGAGTCCTACCAGTGCCACATTAACACAAGCCAGTCCAACGGCCAGTTTGTCTGCAACAGGTTCGGGTATACTGATTTGGTCTACCGGCGAAACTACGCCAGTCATCTCCGTTACGGCAAGTGGCGTCTATTCGGTCACCCTTACCAATCCTGCTGGTTGTACTGCCACCGCCAGTATTCCTGTTACGGGTGCCGATTTAACCCTTACGCTTGATCTACCCCAGGCCAACTTTGCCAAGGTAGGGACGGTCAATAATTTCATTGTGAATATATTTGAAGTAGGAGGACTGCCTACTTCCTCGGGGAATGTAACCATCACCGTGACAGCCCCCATAGGTTACACGCTTGCGTTTGCTCCCGCGCTCGTCAGTACTAGTGTGTCGGGAGGTTCAGGCAACCTGGTACCAGTCGATAATACTCACTGGACTCAGACTAATAATGTATCGGATCGACAACTAACGCTGACGATGAATGGTGGCGTGTTCATTGGTGCGGGTCGAGAGGCTAGTTTAGGGTTCAGCATTACCCGAACAACGGCTAATTCGGGCAGTGCGGCTAACATCACGGTGAATGTGAAGGATGATTTGACAATGACTTACGACGGCAATTTGTCCAACAATGTGTACGCCCGTATTATTAGTGGGTTATAAAGCCATTTGCACACTCCGCTTGCTATGTCAGTTATTCATTGAGTATCTGAATTAAACAACCAAAAGCCCCTTCCTCACGGTTGGGGCTTTATTATTTTCATTTAGTTATCTGACTAATAGCACTCCCACCAAGTATCCCCTAATAGTTTTCGTACTCGAAGTATAAAGTTTCCACGACACTATTACCACGCGCCGTCACACGCTTGGTTGGTAGATCAGCAGCGTTGTAGGTGTACGAGTATAGAGTGACGACTCCCCCATCTGTAGCTGAGGCTACGTTGTTCTGGCTAAAGTTAAGCTTATTATCTATTCCTCCGTAATACGTGTAGAAAGGACCAAACGATCCCACACCGGCAGAAGGTAGAAACACGCCCGGCGCGGGAATGATAAATACACCATAAAACGGATTTATTTTATCATCGTATGTAAAGGTGGTGTTTGCCGACCAGCCGTACTTTGGAGCGGATGAAGGCTCCCCTAAACGGGTTACGGTAAATAGGTCAGAGGATGCAGTTACGTTATTCCCGGTAAAGGTGAACGAACCACTTCCGCTGGACAGAAGACCACCTACGTTAATTCCTTTAGTATATGTCGATGGCTGATTAGCGGAGTTGTACTGGATGCCTACACCAAATGTAGACGGCATGTTACGCAATCCCGACACCTGACCTGCTCCATTGTACGTAAAGGTGTAGGTTTCAGTATACGATCCAGGTCGGATTTGCGAGTGCTGAGCTTGCGTGAGCCGATTTTGGGCATCATATTGAAAAATTGTATTTTCTAGTGATGCTGTGCTACTGTCGGGTGTCTGATACCCAATAATCAGACTAAGTCGTCCTTGCGCGTCGTATTTAAATGCACTCACCTTTGAGGTACCATTTGACCCCTCCTGAGTTATTGTTTTAACCCGTAGTCGGGTCGCTCCTGGTGTAACCGAGGGAATTCGATGGTCGGTGCAGCCGAAAAAACTAATAAAAAGTAGCAGGCTGCCCAAGCCCTGAAGTAAACGTGTTGTGTTCATGTCGTTAGGGTGATAAGATATTATGACTATTTACAGCTAATGGATTGTCTGGAGATTTCGGCGATACGGCTCGACTATTTCCACTATACCTGTTTATAGGCTGAGCGATAGAAAGGTAAGTGAGATTTGGAAAGTAGTTTTCAATGGGGTCGATTTAGTAAAAATGAATGCTATGCTGCTAGAGCAGGTCGAGGAATTGACCTTGTATAGTATCCAATTAGAAAAGGCTGACCAGACCAGGCAAAACCAACTTGACAAGCAACAGGCAAGGCTCGACGAGTTAGCGAAGCTGGTGAAGCAATTGCTGGAAAAGAAATAAATCTTAATAGTTCGCTAAAGGGTAGCTAGCTATCCGTAAGGAGTAGATAAAAACCAGTGACTGGATCACCTATGGCTTCTGAAGGCAAAGATGCTGACGAAGTAATACCCAGCGACGCCGGGAAATAGGTAAATACAGGCCCGTAATCAACTGAATCTGTGGCTTATCTATCGTCAATTCTACCCGCTCAATAAACTGACGGTTGACTAGATACTGCCGGTGCAGCCGTAGAAACCAGGCGTCAGGCAATTGGGATTCCAATCGTTTTAACGTATAAGGAATTAGCACTCGCCGACCATCTGCCCAGTGTAGCCAGGTATAATTGGCTACTCCTTCTAAATATATTAAGTCAGCTATCGATAGCCATTGTGCGCCCGTGGCATTGTTATAGACCCGAAGCGGGGGCCAGGCTAGCAGATCAACCACCTCTGCTGGTTGATGTTTTAAATAATAAATCATAGAAACAAGTAGCTGGAGAGACCAACTCATATCTCCCCGTAGCTAAGCCCAGACATAGTCAGGCTTATGCTACTTGTGAAATACAGCGCTTTATGTAAAGCACTTTTGAGCCCAAAAGCAATAAAACGTAACGAATGTCAAAAGGTACTTTCAGGCTGCTTTTGCTCAGATTGAGCGAAGAAGCCTTCTTTAGCTATGGGTTCAGATAACTTATAGTTCTTGCATGGATAGATTGTAAAAGCGGTATCAATAATCGAGACATTTCCCCTTCCAGAATAGGGGAAAAACACCCCATTACATACCGTCTTTTTCCCGTTTTTACTATACAAGACTACACTGAGTCCTGCTGATGCTCACTCATTGTGAGTACCTGGGGATAGTGGATAAAGTGCGCAGCTTTAGAGTGCTTTTTTTCTCGCGTTGAAGGCAACTTTCAACTCCTCAATTAGCAGCGATATATATAACTGTTCGGAATCGCCCCTCCACTCATTAACTTCAGTATCGAGAAGTTTATGCTGAATGGTAATGTCAGCCGCTTCATCGCAGATCGTGATAAGGCGCCCCTGAAACGATGGATTGTCAACTTCAATGAAGGCCAATGCGCCAGGTATGGCTTTGTGAAGTCCTTCCATCAGACGATATTCAAAGCTCGGCAAGGAGCTTTTAGGCATGGATGCTTTCATATGTTGTTACGGTGAATAACAAAGCTAATATACCTATTTTAAGCATTTATACTTACCTTAAGTACTAGTAAATTTACTCTACTAATACAAAGATACTTACCTAATAGTCAGTTTATTTTGCCACTTAAAAAGCAAGATCGGATCATTGTTTATGCTTCCTTTAGTAATGACTGAATGAATAACGTTATAAAACTAGTCTGATTATTCCCATCCGCCTTTCAATACTACTAAAATAGGGTCAAACAAGGCTATTCCCAGTAAGGCAGGTGTTTTCGTATTCTAATCCACATTACCCATGGACCTAAAAGGTCTGGATTAGTATAACCGTGAGACTTTGCCCTTTTACGTTTAAAGTAGCTATGTGCCTAAGCAGTACATAGTGGTGTGGATAATAATGAAATGCCGACTCGGATCGAGTCGGCATTTTTTTAGTAACTGTGTCAACCAAACTCAGGCCGTTTAGTTATCACTCCGGTGCATCCATTTCCGATCCATCTTCGTGGCTTTGATATCGACGTTTTGCGTAACTTAACCCCATGAAAGCAACAGCACTTTTATTGTTATTAACCCTGCTGGCATGCAACAGCCAATCCAGGAAGCAGCCTATTGGCATTCGGGTAAAACGGGGAGCAGATGGCAAGATTGTCGCCGTGCCCGATAGCTCACGAAGAGATAGTTTTTAAGAAAAAAGATCCGTTACTTCCTTAGCGTAGCATCGGACTTTTGGTAGTAGCGTTGCACAAAGGCAACCCAATCTTTCTCTCCTGCCGGAATTCGAACATCTGGAGCAAAACCTATCGTATCGATTCGATACTGGCGCACCCAACCATTACGCCCCCATGGGACGGCTAAGTTGAAGGTACCATCGCATAAATTAAAGTTTTGGTCACTGCCGTAATCCATGACCCCAAACGTATTGGTACCAAACAGCGTCACTTTCTTACTCTGTTTACCCTCGAAGACAAAAAATTCAGTCGAACTGCCACAGCCTTTATCAATTAAAAACGCAACTCGCCGGGGGTTGGCCGCCGGGTCTACATCGGCAGTACGCGTTAAGGCTTCTCCTTCCCGCACCAATCCACCTGGATTGGCCAGCATGTCTTTTAGTAATTGTTTGGCTCGCTGATAGAAAAAAGCATTCGCCACGGTATCTTTCTGATATCCCGCCAGTTCATCTAATGTGGCCTGGATTCGTTCGGGGCTCGACCGGTAATCCCAGGCTGGATATACAATGGGATTGGTGTAAATGAGTTTAATCATTTCATCGGTCGTACTGGCGTTGCCTCCTCCATTGCCCCGAAGATCAAAAATCAGATTCGGTGTTTTGGCTATCAAGTCCTGATTGGCTCTCAGTAAACTGTCTAATCGATCAACCTCCCGTTGATTGAATAGCGATAGTTTGACATAGAGATAGTCCTGATTGAGTTGTTTAAATTCGACCAGATCCGAGCGGTTTTTAACTGCCTCGGCATATACGGTACGCTGAGAGGCCGATTGGCGCCAGATGACAAAGACATGGCTATCCTTAAAAAAGCTCGTATATGCTTTTAGCACATCCCGACAGGTGGTTTGTGAGTCAGCTTGTCGAGCTTGTTTCCGAACGGTTTGAACGAGTTGATTGTACTGCGCCTGGGTTTGAAGATTGACCTTATCCTGGAAGCCCGCATAAATCCGGCTAATCTTATCAATCGTTTCGTCAAGAATTGCAGAACAGGAGCAGGTTGACGATATGGGTTGACTTGGTTTTTGTCTCACTTGAGCAAGACACAACTCAGTCAATAAGCAGATGAATAGGATTAGGAAAACGCTAACGGGTTTAGGCATAGATCAGTAATTGTCGATTTTTACCAATTTTCGGTTAGATGCTTAACTCAAATTTAAAACTAAACTATAAAATCGCTCAAAAAAAACGACCACTGGCGACGTAGTTGCCAGTGGTCGTTTTTTTTGAGCGTTACAAGCGCTATTGCCTATTAAACACTTCGGCCCTGAATTAATCGAAGAATAATAGCAATAACAGCAATTACCAGTAAGATGTGAATTAAACCACTGCCAGCCATGCCAGCGCCTAAAACACCTAAGAAGCCTAGCAGCCAGATAATAATTAATATCACTGCGATGGTGTACAATAGATTGCCCATGTCAATATTCGTTTAAAGTTGAAAAACTAGTGGACTTTCGCCCTTATTTAAAAATTGGAAAAGTGAGTTGATAGATCTAATTCAAAGCTATCCGCATCGGTCAATAAGCTAGACTACCAGCTATGGTAAGCTACCGTATCAAATCGACCAGGATAAGGACAAGTCCCACAAGCAGGGCGATAATCCCCAAAGGAGAAGCGACATTAAGCAGGAGAAGTATCAGACCAATAATACCGATGATCAGGCCAATGGTCAGAACCGACTTAGCCATAGGCTTCTCAGGCGACAAATGATTCTTTATTTTTTTATCTACCTGCTTGAGCATAAGGCGCTGAGCAAGAGTTGTTTTGGTAGTCGTGGTTTTGGTAGCCAAAGCCTCCTGAGTCTTTGGGGCCGAGAGTAATTCATTTACTCTGGCTATGCGTTTGGCTAACTTTTTATTTGACGCCAGTTTACTATCGTTGCGTACATAGGTTTCTACCTGACTAATAGCCTGTTTGGTTTGTATGATCGGTTCAGATGGAGAAACTGCTACAGCAGGTTCGGTTTCGATCAGATCGGACGCACTGGCTTCAGTTGGCTTGACTGAAACAATTGACTGGGTAGAGGTAAACTGCTGGCGAGCCGTGGGCTGGAAATAAGCCACAGGGCGGCTACAGGATGAAAAGATAATCGTGCTCAAAAGCGTTGCCAGTAGAAGTCTGGAAAATGGTCTCATAATCGTTGATAAATTTTAAGTAAAGGTGAGAAACTGTCCATCACAACTTGGCCCGGGTCGATTTGTTAAAATGGGATCTGTTTTAAGTGGAAGGAAGCCTGTAAACTTTATCAACTGCCTTTTTCAGACACAAAATTTAAAATATAGTGACATTATAGAGCTGAATTCTCTGCTTGTATTATGCATGGCTGGCGGCTATTGAAAGCGTTCAATACTTACTAAGTCAGCCATTGTAGAGCGTTAAACATTTTTATAGGGTACTCGTTTAAGCGTATATAGCCAACCAACGATGCTTGCCTTTTCGCATGGTATCGGTGTTTACTCCACACTCACCTAAAAACTGGTCGATATTAACCATTTAAATTAGTTACCATGAACCCTATTCTTGCAGCTTTAAAAAATGCTTTCCTGACTGATCGACAGCGACGCTCAGCTAAAACGGCTTTCCTCGGTGAGCCATCTTTCGACCCAATTGCCCTTGACCCTTTTCTACTCATTTTTGCAAATTCTGCTCTACAGCTCCACCGTTCCAGGTATTACAGCCTCACTTCCCACACTCTCTATACAGGCAATCAGAGTGTTTCTCCTCTCTATTTAGGATTCTCTCAGTTTCTTTTATAACACGCTTTGGCTAAAGCGCAAACGAACGACAAACGATTCGTTTATGGCTCGTATTGGTTCATAGTGAACAGGTTAGCTGTTTCTGTGATAAAGTGTGCCTCTTATTTATCAACTGAATTTATAGGTATTTCCTGGCGGTCGGATCGTGACCTGACGAGGAGAAGTCTGATATAATCCACCTAATCACTTTAACTGCTTTCTAAATGAATGATTTTGTCAATAGTGGGCCCGATTTTATCAAATTGCCTGGTCTTGGAAAACCCTTTTCAGTAAAAGCCATTATCCGCTTGCAGGGTGATGGTAATTACACCTGGCTATATCTTTCTACTCAGGCAGCTCCCGTACTAATCGCACTGACACTCAAATGGTTTGAGACCCATTTACCTGGCTTTGTTCGAGTTCATAAATCAGAGCTGATTAACCCACTATTCATTCAATCGATCGATCTCTTTGATGCTAGTCAGCTGGAGATTTGTTTACTGAATAACTACAAATCAAAGGTTTCCCGTAGACGAATTGAGCCGGTATTAGCGAAAATCAGTGGAATAAGTTTAGAAACCGATGCATTAATGGCTAGCTGGTAGGTGTATTCCTTTAAAGAGAACGTTATGAAGAATTCATTGCTCATTATCGCATTTTTGCTGGCTGGCCTGCTAGGCTTTGCTATCTATTGCTGGGCGTTGATTGACTGGATTCAGGACTACAGGACAGGAATCTTCGCCAGAGATCATAATGAGGCCATTCGCGATACAGGGGGGATTTTATTGTATTCCTATGCAGGATTTCGCTTCCTTAGAAGCCGAACTATCTAGTAATCCGTTCAGGCTGGATCAGGCAACAAGTGCAGGTACTGATTAGACTTGACTTGTATTAGCCTTTAGGTTAACACCCTTATCACTAGTTCCATGAGCTCCTATCGACTTCTTTTGTTAGTACTGCTATTGGCCAGTTGTTCAGGCAAGAAAGATGTTGCGCCTTCATCCTATTCGTCGCCTTATTTAGGGTTTTATAGTGGACAGTATACCAAAACGACAATTATTGGCGGGGCTGCTCCCAAAACGATTATTGGGGGCGGGTATGAGTCAATAGGGCCTGAACCTTATGGCGACCCAAAGCGCTTAATTATCTATGCTGATACAGCACGGATGATTATTCTTGGCGAGTCGGTTAATGGCGGAACCAATTTTACGTTAATACCTTCTTTACCGGCCAATGATCCAAAAGCAACCAGCCTAAGTAGCGGGTATCTTTCGCTGACGGGTTTTTCTTTCTCACAAACCATAATAAGCCCTGCGAACAACTTTACGCAGACGATTACTTCTGTAGGAAAAAGATAGCGTTTTAGCCTTTACTAAAGTCGACATTGCGCTTTTCCGAATTTTGGAGAGCAGTTTGTAATGAACCGGTTAGCTGGCATTTGCCTTTAGAATCAATTCCTGGTAGTTTAGTATTCTACACCAAAACAACTGGCTAGATGCAAGAGGATAATGTCAAGGAGTGGGATGTTCTGCGCTACATTTTGGTGATTGCCCTGATTTATGTAGCTGCTTTAGTGCTGGAAGACATGAACAATTATTCGATCTCGGAAACCAACCGGCTGAGGCAGGATTCAACACGCAAGGCAGTCGAGAAAGCGAGAATAAACTCGGTGCAATCAGGCACAAATTAACAAAAGTCGATCTAGCCTCATGAAAATCAGCATACAACAAGATCAGCCAGGCGATTACTACGGTGTAGTTTACAAAGGAAACTTTGTGTTGCCTCTCTTACTTGCAATCGGACTGGGGGTAGTATTCTGGCTGCTTTTCAGAAAGAGAAATAAATAAATTTTGCTCAATCTTGAGCTGCCAACGACTATGGCAGATTAGTTCACACCGTTTGATTACTGGTTAGATCACGTGCTCTATTAAGTCATATCTGAGTTCGATCAGATTTCAGAAAGAGTCTAATTACTACCAAAGTAGAGCGAAACAGAAGATACCGATAGCTTAATCAGTATCTTTGATAAGCAGGCCGTTCGATAAAATGATCTATACAGACACCGCTTTAGTTAATGATATTGAACGGGTAGGGCAAATCCCGATTATATCCACCTTACTTGATGTTGTGTGCCAAACAACCGGAATGGGATTTGCGGCCATTGCCCGTGTCACGCAGGACCGATGGATTGCCTGTAGTGTGCGCGATGAGATTCAGTTTGGTCTAAAGCCCGGTGGGGAGTTAAAAGTAGAAACCACTATTTGTGATCAGATCAGGGATACGCATCAAGCCGTCATTATCGATCATGTGGAGACCAGCGAATTTTACTGCAATCATCCCACGCCTGCCATGTACGGATTTCAGAGTTATATTTCTGTTCCTATTATTCTGAAAAACGGAGACTTTTTCGGGACGCTCTGCGCTATTGACCCCAGACCGGCCCTACTCAATAATTCAAAGGTGATTGGTATGTTCACCTTGTTTGTAGAATTGATTGCGTTTCATTTGCAACAAATCGAATTATTAGAGCAAAGTCAGGCTTCTCTGGAAACGGTACATCAGCAATTATCGAACTCACTTGATGAAAATCGGCAGTATCGACATATTTCCAATCATAACCTTCAGGAACCACTTCGAAAAATTCGGGTCTTTAGTGGTATGTTGATCGATGCCACGGAAAAGAATGATCTTGGTCAGGCTAAGATTGTTGCCGCACGAATCAGTTCCAGTGCGCAGCGCCTGTCCATGATGATAAAAGATGTATCCAGCTTTACGGAGGTAAACGCCGAGAATACTGTTGTTGAAACCGTTAATTTGGGACAACTAATCGAAGACGTACGCGTTCAGCTAAAGCCACAACTGACGGCAAGCAAAGCCACGTTTCATATAGATACGCTACCCTCTATACAGGCCGACCGTTTTCAGATGGAACAGCTTTTTTATCACTTACTTCACAATGCGGTTAAGTTTGCGAAAAAAGATGTAGATCTACGAATTGAGATCACAGCGAACGAATTACCCTCATCGAAATCGGGCCATCTGGCAGGAAACGAACCGAGTTTTATTGAAATTCGGCTAATCGACAATGGGATCGGCATTGAAAAATCCCAGCTTGAAAAGATCTTTAATATGTTTTCTCAAGTGCCTTCAACGAATCAGATTCGAGCTGGTGAGGGCATTGGTCTGGCCTACTGTCGCAAAATTGTTCGCAATCATTCTGGACGCATCGAGGCCAAATCAGAAATAGGCCAGGGTACAACTATGACCATTCAGCTTCCGATTGGCGTACAGTAAGCCTTTAGGCTGCTATGGGCAAATACACACTGAAGGTAGCTCCCTCACCAGGCTTACTGGTAGCCGTGATAGCTCCTCCATGATTGGTCACTACTTTCTGACAAATTGCCAGGCCCACACCTGTTCCGGCAAACTCACCCTTTCCATGTAGTCGCTGGAATACCTGAAAAATGCGATCGGTATACTTCTCATCAAAACCAATTCCGTTGTCTATCACCTTTATGTAATAATAAGCCTCAGTTGACTGAACTGGCTTTACCGTCACAGGCAACTCGTTGGCCAATAAGTTGGTCGCCTGAATAGTAATCTGTGGAGCTATCTGCTGGCCCGACTGATCTTTACGACTGAACTTAATGGCATTAGAAAGCAAGTTCTGGAAGAGCTGGCCTAATTGAGAAGGATCACCCTGCACAGTAGGTAAAATCCCTACTTGAATCTGAGCCTGTGTTTCGCCAATGGTAACCGATAAATTATCGATCGCATCGTTTATGACCTGTTGAAGTGATACAGAAACGTCTGGCGCTGGACTGGTTGAAATGCGGGAGAATGTTAGCAAATCTTTTATCAGGAGCGACATTCGGCTGGCCGCTAGCTGCATTCGGTTCAGGTAATTTAGTTCCTCACCCGATGGAGCTGCATAACGGGTCTTCAACAGATCACTGAATTGATGAATTTTGCGTAGGGGCTCCTGTAAATCGTGCGAAGCAATGTAAGCGAACTGTTGCAGATTCTCATTCGACCGTGTTAGTTGCTGATTGAGTTGGTCCAGCGCCTGATTATGCGCTTGTTGCTGACGCAGTTGATTTTGCAATTCAGTCTCATACTGAGCCAGTTTCGTTTCATTCTGAATGCGACGAAGCAATTGCCGGAAGAGTATCCAGAAAACAAGGGCAATTACGGTTATAGAGACAATACTCGACAGGATAATCCATCGCTGAGTTACCTCGTAAGCATTTTGGGCTTTCCCCCGACGCCAGATAGCAAGCGTTCGCTGATGCTCAATCAATCGACTAACGAGTGGCCGCATTTGCGCCAGCAATTCGCGACCTTCTGCCAGCAGTTCTTCTGACGTAGGGCTCGGCGTTTGTTGATGCCGTTTGGCAAACAGGCGCTCACTAACCTGCATACGTTGGCCAATAAATTGCCTCAATTGCCGAAATAAAGCCTGTTCCTTAGGTTCGTGACTAAGTGCCTGATCAAGCTGTTGTAGTTGGGTAGGCAGTTGCTGCCTGGCTTGTTGATAAGTCAATAAGAAATCCTTCCTCCCCGTCAGTTCATAATTACGGGCGTCTGTCTGAATGTCTCGGGACAATGCCGCAACCTGTTCTACTTTAGAGATAATCTCATACGTGTGGCGTACCTGTTCATTTAGCTTTCGTTGTTGTTGATTACTTCGCCAAGACAAGTTAGCGGTCAGACTAAGCAGTATACTAATAAGTCCGAAAGTGCCTATTAGCAAAATAGTAAGGCGCAATGGGTTCATAACGGAGCAGTAGACATAACGGTCAATTAGCCAGCTTCAGAGCCGGCTAGTAAGGCTTTTGTAAGGGAGTATCTTTCGACGTAAATCTACTTCGTTAAACGGCAGGAACAGATAACCATTGTTTCGTTTATTCGATTAACAAGCATTGTCAATTGAATAAGGTTTATGCAAAATACCCTTAAATCTCCTAAAGGGTAGTAACTAATGCACAAAAAAAACTGGTCTTGAGCAGATCAGTTTTTTTTGGTTATTCTCTATTCTAGTAAAGCTACAATCGTGCCAGGGAAGCCTAAGCTGCCCACTTCTGCGGGGTATTCTGAAACATCGGAACTGACACCTGCATATCAATCTTGGCCCACCTGCGCAAAGGAGAGTGAGAACTAAGCGGAGCTGATGGGTAAGGATTAGTAAAGTAATCAACGCCAGGATGGATAAATCGACAGGCAGAATGATTAATTCGCGCTTTAAGGTGAGTGTTCAGCTTCACCAACGAAAATGAGCAGGCCGAGTACCTCCAGCCTCCATATCCAGTCCACAAGGAACCAGTTGAACTGACAGGAACTGTATAACAGGAACGACTAGGCACGACAATGAGTAGCGACTTGATCTTGATTTTCATGTTAATCAATACATTGTATTGTTTAATAGTAGTGAAACCAGAATGGGATAAAAAAGGACTTAGTACGACCGAATCCTAACTAAAATTTAACTTCGTTAATAAACAGAGGGACAATCATAATCTGTTAATCGGTTGACTTGGCTGAGAAGAAAAGCCCTAGACCTGTAAAAACAAATGAAGCCAGAAAACATAGCAACGCTTGATTACCACTGGCTTGACCTAAAAGAAACAGGGCAGTAGCGATTAAGAAAACTGATATCAGCAATGAAAGAATGCTTAGTGCGCGTAGAAGTTTATTTCTCACGTTTTATCAACATGAACGTCAACAAATGACAAAAAATCATTACGCCTTAAACCCTCTTTTATTAGGAAGCGAACTGACAAAGAAACTAAGGGACAAATAGATGATAAATCACTCGGATCGTCCAGTAGAAAAGGGAGCCGGAGACGAGAAAAATGAGGGTCCAGGGACCAGGAACAGGGAAAGCGTTTTTCTTAATAGCCATTGATTTAGGTAGTTACAGTGAATGATAAGGCAAAGTAAATAGTCTGCAAATAATACTGTATTTATACTTAAGTATTTTTAACAAATTTTTAATCGCAACGACCTATTAATCAATATCCATAGTGGGGATTAACTATGAGTAACATGCGCCTGTTTACAGAAAACAGCAAGGATTTGCATCAATCTTACTAAAGGCACTCAACTGATCATGTCGAATCCAAAAAATAACCGTCTGGCAATCATTATCTCGCTGCTTATAGTGGCTGGCTTGTTGCTGGCGTTCTGGGCATTATATAGAGAGGGACATTAAAAAATCTGCATACTCAATTCATCCTATAGCAACAAAGCCCAGCGGCTGCCGGGCTTTGCTAGTAGTTTCAATTGCCTGCTCTTAGTTCATGGCAATAACACGGCTAACCTGTTGAACTGGTTGAGAAGACACATTCAATTGCTTAACAATGCTGCCTTCGCTCGATTTGATTTCCAATTCATACTCCCCATCGGCCAGATCATTCACATTCAACTTTACGGCGTATTTGCTTTCTTTCTTGCCAATACTGTGTTGATAAAGCACCTCATGGCTTTTGTTGCGAAGTACCACATCGACTGGCATCTCAGCTGACTTCTGGACGGCTAACCGAATTTGATGGTCAGTCGTCACATACGCGCTGGCATCAAAGGAGAGTGTTTTAGGGGTAGTAGGGTTAAAAAGTGTCGAAGCGCTTAGTAAAAGGGAAGCAGCGACTTTGCTCATTAGTGGTAACATGGTAGTAGTTGTTTAGTGTTTATGTTGTTGTTTACTGAGTTGGTACATATAATCCAAAGTACGTGCCAGCTTATTAATCATAATGATTATCAACACATTACACATTTTACTACTTATAGGTATCGTCCGTAACTGGACATATCCTGTTCACTTGCGGACAAAATTGAAGTTGGAGGACACTGAAGGGAATCTATCATCCATCCCCAGTGTAACTAGTAAAGGGTTTTATAGTGCCGATCAAAACGGTCGACACTATAAAACCCTTTACCTTCTTCAATATACGTTACCGAATAGCGGTTCGACCGGTTCTCGTCTTCTGAATAATCAACGGTACACACTTGGGGTCCGGGCAATTGCAGAAAGCTGGCTCAAGTATCACCGTGACATCGGTGTAGCAAGTACCGCCTGGGCTGTACAGTCGAATGGTGTATGGCTGACTCGTGGCAGGATTCAGCAAGTTCGTGAAGCTAACAGTGCCAGCCGTTACAGTCACGTTTGTTGGTGCACCGTAGGCAGGTCCACTTCCATAAGTACTGCCCGCAACAATATCTGCCCGTTCGGTATTTTGTAAAGTCGCGAAATCGATTCGAGCATCGTTATTCGCTACCGCTCCTGTGCAGGTAGCTGTTGTTGCCTGAGGAACAGCCGTATACCAGGGAACATCATTCACCGTAACCGTAGTCGATGTCGTTGATGAACAGCCCGTCGCGAATGTGCAGGTTGCCGAGTAAGCCGCTGTTAGTACAGGAGATACCAGTATAGTAGCCGTACTTTCGGTTGTTGACCAGAGAATTGTCCCCCCTTCGCAACCTGTTATTGTTAATGTTGCCGACTGACCCGAACATACTGTTGCAGAATTCACTGTTAATACGGGTAATGGGTTTACAGTGATTGTCGTGCTGGCTACATCTGAACATCCGGTAATCGTACTTACTGTCACCGAATAAACGTTACTAGTCGTCACGACAATTGAAGCGCTTTGTTCTCCGGTTGACCATGCATACAAGTCTCCACCACTGGCGGTTAAGGTCGCACTTTGTCCCTCGCAAAGCGTGGCACTACTAACCGCAATAACAGCTATTGGCAATGGGGTTATGGTAATGGTACCTGTAGCAGAACCAGAGCAACTTGCGCTGCTGGTGGCAGTCACGGAATACGTCCCATCAATGGTGCCGATCGCTACATTTGGTTGGCCTATTACCGGAGTTAATCCGACAGAGAAAACATAATTTGCAAATCCGGGGGTAGCTGTTAAGGTCGCCGACTGGCCCGCACAGATTGTAGCCGAGCTAAGCGCGACGACAGCCGATGGATTGACCGTTATGCTACCTGTCGCTGTGCCTATGCAACCTGCTGCACTGATGGCTGTTACGGAGTACATGCCATCTACAGTTCCACTCGCTATGTTTGTAACACCATCCTGCGTTAAACCTGCCGAGAAAATGTAAGTATCGTAGCCAGCTGTCGCGGTCAATACACCCACCTGGCCTGCACAAATCGTTGCTGAAGAGAGCGTTACCACAACCGCAGGGCTGACCGTGATGCTACCCGTAGTCGTAGCCGAACAACCATCTGTACTAATGGCCGTCACGGAGTAAATACCATCGGCTGTCCCGGTAGCCACATTAGGCGTGCCTGGTACTGGCGTTAAGCCCGTCGAGAAAAGATAACTGGCATAACCCGCCGTAGCACTCAGGCTAGCTGTTTGGCCGATACAAATAGTGGCCGAAGTTAGACTAACTACCGGCAATGGGTTTACCGTAATACTACTCGTGGCCGTGGCAGAGCAGCCTGCCAGTGTTGTGGCAGTTACCGAATAAAGACCACCCGTGTCACCTATAGCTGCATTCGGCGTTCCTGCTACTGGCGTTAAACCTGCCGAGAAACTATAGCTGTCATAACCTGAAGTCGCGACTAATGTGGCAGATTGGCCTGCGCAAATCGTAGTAGAGGATAACGTGACCACAGGTAAGGGGCTCACTGTAATGCTGCCTGCTCCAGTGCCTACGCAACCATCTACACTAGTGGCTGTTACGGAATAGGTACCGTCAACAGTACCTATGGCCATATTTGGTTGGCCTGAGATTGGCGTTAACCCGGCAGAAAAGGTATAACTGGCATAACCGGCTGTGGCAACCAGCGTCGCCGACTGACCAACGCAAATCGTCGCGGAGATAAGATCAACCACTGGTAAAGGATTCACCGTAATACTTCCGGTAGCTGTACCCGAGCAACCCACATCACTGATAGCTGTTACCGAATAAATACCATCTGCGGTGCCGGTGGCCACATTCGAGCTACCTACTTGAGCCAGTCCTGAAGAAAATAAATAAGTAGTATAACCGGGAGTTGCCGACAAAATTGCCGTTTGACCAGCACAAACCGTTGCCGACGAAAGCGTGACAACTGGATTCGCATTAATTGTGATACTACCTGTGGCCGTAGCCGAACAACCCGCTGTATTAATGGCTGTTACTGAATAGGTGCCATCTGTTGCGCCAACTGCTACGTTTGATGCATTTAATTGAGTAAGTCCTGCCGAGAACACATAAGAGGCATAACCCGCCGTGGCCGTTAAACTTACTGTCTGACCCGCACACATCGTCGCTGATGTAAGCGCTACGACTGGCAACGGATTGACCGTGATCGTGCCAGATCCCTCACTGACACACCCGTCAACGCTGGTTACCGTTACCGAATAGGTGCCTCCTACTGTGCCCGTAGCCACATTTGGCTGGCCTATCACAGGTGTTAAACCCAAGGGGAATTGATAAGACGCATAACCCGCTGTAGCTGTCAGGGTTGCCGACTGGCCTGCGCAAATCGTCACCGAAGAAAGCGTGACAACTGGTAGTGGGTTGATTGTGATACTGCCGGTAGCCGTTCCCGAGCACCCTTGGCTATTGATGGCCGTTACGGAATAGATACCGTCTACCGTAGCCGTTGCCACATTCGAGTTGCCTACTTGAGAAAGGCCAGCTGAAAAGAGGTATGTGTCAAATCCAGCCGTTGCCATCAGTACTGCGGTTTGGCCGGCACAAACACTCGCCGAGGAAAGCGTGACGATAGGCAATGGATTGACCGTTATGCTACCTGTCGCGGTTCCAGCACAACCTGCTGTACTTATAGCCGTTACCGAATAGGTACCGTCTGTAGTACCGATGGCAACATTGGATGTACCCAGTTGAGCGAGTCCGGTCGAGAAGATATAAGACGCATAGCCCGCAGTAGCCGTCAGACTAGCGATCTGGCCCGCACAAATCGTTTGCGACGTAAGCGTTATCACGGGTAATGCCTCAATCGTACTACTTCCTGTAGCCGTACCCGAGCAACCCGCCGAATTTAAAGCTGTCACAGAGTACGTACCCGCAGCAGTTGCACTAGCCACATTGGTGATACCTATCTGCGTTAAACCCGTTGAAAATGTGTAGCTGCTAAACCCATCCGTAGCTGTCAGACTAATTGGTTGACCAGCGCAAACGGTCACCGATGTTAACGACAAGGCTAATGGGGCGCACACATAGCCAGCATCGTATGTAAAGTTATTTTGGCCAGCCTGCCCAAGGGTAAATGCAATGCTCCCCGTTGCGTCAGGATTTGAATCTATGGCATCCGTTGCTGGGGTAGAGCCCGGTGGAGTGCTTATAGTAAAGGCGCTGACACTAGTTGGAAAACTAAGGGTGTAGCTTCCCCCTGTCGTCAATGTTAAGTTATACACCGATCCCAACACATTGGTACCGACCGCATTCGAAAAGTAATATTCCCCATTGGCATTGGTCGTTACCGTAGCAATCGTTGTTGAACCCGGCCCTTGCAAAACCACCTGTACGCCCGCCAAACCCGGTTCTCCCGGCTCCTGCAGGCCATTGTTATTGATATCCCGCCAAACGCGGTTACCAATTTGAATAGGTGGTAAATCGCAGTCTAATTCAAGATCGCCCAATCCATTGGCTTTTCCATACGTTCCCGGATCATCACTTCTATAGATTTGAACACTAGTAGACGCACTGCCCGAACCATCTGCGTTTCTAAATCGTCGGATACCGCCAGAATTGACGTTAAATGTTGGGTTAAGTGCAATAGAAGCCACTTCGCCACTTCCGGGTAGCAACGCCAGCGCCCCCTCGCTCACTTCCAGGTGGAACGGCCCACTGGACAAACCGAATCCAACGGCATCTCCATAATAATATTCTCCATTACCGGGCCCCTGCGTCGTATTAGCTCCTGCCGTGGCGATTCCATTGCAAACGCTGGCATTGTACTCGAGCGTCCATTTATTAACCCCATCAATACATTTACCCGCTCGCAGAATATCGCCAGGGGCAATGGCCCGGTATGTTTGCGTCGGGTCAGGCGTACTGTTGGCATCTGGCCCAAGGTTATTATTGCCGTACTGGTCCCCGAAACGATCCCGAATGCTTATAATCATAGACCCATCAACATCAAACTCAATGCCTGTCAACATGGGTTGTGGATAACTACAGTTAGGCAGATCGTTGCGCGCGAAACGTGTTGGTTGCGCACTAATCCAGGGTAGCCAGTGCTCAGCACGGTCAGCACCGACTTTATCGTTATTAGGCGCTCCTTTTTGATACGTAAGTGGAAAGGATAATACGTCGGTGAAGCTATTATCGATCGGGTTGTATTCATAGACAACCGCTTTCATACTAGTTGTATCCTGAGTAATCAGGCTATTACTGCTTGGGGGGCCATTAATATCTCCGCCTACGCCAAAATTGACCGTTCCTTCGACACCTTCGTTTGTTGTAACCCCACCTACGTAGACGCGTCCTCGATAATATTTCAGGCCAAATGGTCTAAAAACGCTGCCCGGTTTCTGACTTGGCGAGGGAATTTCATAACTGGTAGGCGTACCAGCCGTTGGGTTAGCACTTGTAGGATCAACAATCGGAATTTGGTACAATCGCCGATCGCCCAGATTAACGACATACAATTGGGTGCCATCTTCTGAAACTTCCAGATCACCTAAACCTGCCTTCCCAACCAGGTCGAACGCCGATGGATCTCGATTTCGATCCGTTAAAGTAGCAGGTAATCCACGGTCTGTATTAGAGCCAACCGTACTCGAACTCAGTGTGGCAACAGTACCCGATACCCCAGTACTGATAATAGCTGTTGCCGCCGTCGGGAGCGTAGTAAAAAGGCTGCTTGTATAGGTACCTCCCGAAGATTTTGTGATATAAATCCCTCCTGCTCCCCCTACGCCAAGCCCGGCATGCCGCTTTATAAAAGCAGCCGTATAGGTGTATTTTGTAGCCCGTTGATACGCCACCCCATATACGGTTCCTAATTCATTATTTATACTGATAGCTGTTTCTGAATCTGTATTACCACCTATAATAGTAGTCATCTGACTACTCGTAGAATTATAAGGCAAGGTGACAAAAACATTCTGTAAGCCAGATGTTCCTCCACCCAACGGATCTCCATTTACATAACAGGGCACCAGAAAATTGGGTATAGGCTGGCAGTAATCGTAGGGATAGTTAATACCAAGGTTAACGTCTGTAGCAGGCGAACTATCAATAAACTGGACAGAGGTTCCACTTTGTGCACCCCGAAATCCATCGTAGTAACCTGTAGGCAGACCAACAAACTCGACCCGATAAGGACCCGTTCCCGACACTGTAGCTGTGTATGAGCCTGCTATAGCCGTGGCCGAGCTGGTAACCGTACTTCCAACTAAACCGGTTGCATTATATATGTTGACCGTAACCCCGCCCACACCAATCTCACCATCCAAAGGGGTAGCAGCCGTAAAACTGCGTATACCATCTTCATTAAAGTCGCGATAAACAGTGCCAGAGATTTGTGCATGCGCCGTTAGGCATGAGGTTATGAAAAAAAACAGAGTATAGATAATCTGGTATACCTGAGGCACTTCTCCCCAGGTGGAACAATTAACCAGCTTATCCTTTTTAGTGTAAAGTTTTTTTTTCATAGAACTGTTAGTTGAGCGTATAAAAAATACGTACTGACACACGCCAATACAGATGAAAATCAGAGATTTTCGTCTTAGAGGTGCACTGACTCTAAACAGGACAAATGGAGTGCCACTTTCTTGAAAATCGGGACTTTAACTTTGCTAACGACTAAATTTGGTATATTAATGATATGCTTAGCAATATAAGGTAAACTATATATTAGTAGTATCAGTATATATTTATAGGTAGATACAGAGTTATAAAAAAACAAGCAACTTTCTCGTAATCAATAGTTTGCAGGAAAAGTAATTGAATAGGCCGACTAGATAGGTCAAATTAATTAGTATATAAAAATCATATGATAGATCTACTTATCTTATATATAACGTTATAAAAATGAATCGTTGAAATTTGTAGAATTATTTTTCAAATCAGGCACTGTACTGTATCCGGCTTATTGCAATAGCTCTATTATTATTAGACACAAAGACCCCACCAATAGCGTGCCAAATTAAACGTACACGAAGAAATTCACATCAAACAACAAGATAAATAACATTACTACTAGCAACACAAGCCTTAAGGGTGCTCATCAACTTGGATTATAAGCCAACCTCGTCTCATTTTTGACAAGTATTCCTGGCTAGCCCAAAAGAACGAAATTCTTTTTTCTCGGTAGGATTATCCTTTCCGCAAACGTCGGTAAACACGAATGGCTACCATTAAAACGACTAGTAAAGCCAGTAAGCCAAGCATACCCCACAACATATTCAGGGCATCTTTTAGAACGACCAGAAAGACGATGGCGAACAAAAATAAAGTGGCTACTTCATTCCAGATGCGCAGTTGATTGGAGGTATAGCGGAATTCACCGCGCTGTTCCTGCCGGAAAATGACATGACACAAACCATGATACACGTATAAGCCAACCACCAGTACGAGCTTATAGACCAGCCAGTCGGGTGTTGAGCCGTAGTTGTACCACGTATTCAACCCAAGTAACAAGGTAATTATGGCCGATGGCCAGGTAATACCAAACCAGAGCCGACGCTGCATCAACAACAATTGCTGCTGAAGAACGCTGCGTCCCGGCTCAGCCAGTGGTTCGGCTTCGGTTGCGTAGATAAATAGCCTCGGTATGTAAAACAAACCCGCAAACCAGGTCACGACAAAAATAATATGTAGAGCTTTGCTGTAATAAAACGTCATGATTCAACGCAAAGGGGGACATCTTGTGGTAAAGATACGAGTTGGGCGTGGTGTCAGCTACTTATAACCGACGCCATATATTACTTATCAGGTAGTATGATTTTCAAAAATCCGCTGGATCTGATTGATTTCATTGGTATAAATCGTCTTTTTGCGGGTGCCAAAATAAAGTATGTTTTCAATCACTTTCCTGCCTTCCCAAACCAGCTTCACTTTACCCTGCTCAAGCTCGTTTCGGCATAAAAAATCCGGGATGATCGAAAAGCCTATTCCGTCACTTAAACAGCGTACGATAGAGCAAATGTTAGGCACAATATAATTTGGCTTGAAGTCGGGATGCTTATTGAAATTCAGGTGCCAGAATTTTTTCAGATGATCCATATCAGCGGCTGTACTGTACCAAACCTGCTGTTTCAACCAGGCTTCGGCTTCAGTAACCTTTCCTGCCGACAGGAGGTTGTCAAACGCATCGGTATTTGATCGAGAGCCGCCTATGAGGACAATTCGCTCTTTGGAAAATGGTCGGTAATCCAGATTCGTCTGTATCCCCTTTTGTGGCGTAATGATCAAGTCCAGCAATCCTTTATCAAGATCATGCTGCATTTGAACATATTCCCCAAACTTGATAATGACATTAAACGGCAGCGTACTCATATGCGGCTCCAGCGTAAACTGAAAGGTTTCAAAGCACATGCCGATGCTAATAGTGGCCTTGTCCGTTTTCGAGCTCTTATTAAACTGTTGCTCAGCCGCTTCCAGCTTCGTGATTGGCTCCAGAATAAAATTGTACATCAGCTTGCCCCGCTCAGTAGGCACCATTTTTCGGGCGGCCCGGTCAAATAATTTGTAGCCCGTATGTGCTTCCAGCGAATTGAGATGGAGGCTCACACCTGGTTGAGAAATATATAAAGCCTGAGCAGCCGCTGTTAGTGAGCCGGTTTCGTAGATGGCTTTGAACGTTCGAAACCATTCCAAATTAACAATCATTATCTATCATTTTTATGATACAAATCTACTAGTTAACTTATTTTTATAATACTACTAGTGCCACTAATTTTGCATCAACAATAAAGACGAACACATCCATGAAAAATATTTTTGTGATCAATGGCGGTCAAAAATTCGCCCACTCTGGTGGCGCATTTAACGAAACGCTGACTGGCTGGACACTCGATTTCCTGAAGCAACACCCTGATTTTTCCGTTCAGGTTACTAACATTAATGACGACTACGATCCGGCAGAAGAAGTAAAAAAATACGTTTGGGCCGACATCGTGATTTATCATACACCCGTCTGGTGGTTTCAACTGCCTCACCGGATGAAAGAGTACATCGACCTGGTATTTACAGCTGGGCATCAGCAGGGAATTTACGTAAGTGATGGCCGTTCACGGAATAATCCAGCCATCAACTACGGCACCGGAGGAACCTTACAGGGACGGCAGTATATGCTTACCACAAGTTGGAATGCACCTAAAGAAGCCTTCACATTGCCGGGTGAGTTTTTCGGGCAAAAAAGCGTCGATGAAGGTGTTATGTTCGGTTTTCACCGCATGAACGCTTTCACCGGCATGGAGCCTCTGGAAAGTATTCACTTTCACGACGTGGAAAAGAATATTAATTTAATTCGGGACGAGGTACTGTATAAAGCACACTTAGAGAAAGTGCTGTTGGGGAGCGTGGTAGAGGTTTGTTAGTAGTGTGAGCTTCTGTCCCTACTCTTTATCATACTGCACCCGCAGTTCGTTTTTCAGGATTTTCCCGGCTACGTTCTTCGGAAATTCATCGACCTGCATGACTCCGAAAATCTTCTGATAACGAGCTTCTATGTGTTTATTCGTCCAGTCTTTTAGCTCCTGGGCAGACACATCGGTCACTAAACGGACAGCTGCAACGGGTGTTTCACCCCAGTCGACGTGTGGGACGCCAAATACGGCTACTTCAGCAACGGCGGGATGGCGAATGATAATCTCTTCAATATCTTTTGGGTAGACGTTAACCCCACCCGAAATAATCAGATCTTTCTTACGGCCCGCCAAAAACAGATACCCATCGTCATCAATATAGCCCAGATCGCCAGTGTAAAGCCAGCCGTTTCGGAGGGCATCGGCGGTTTGGGCTGGCTTTTTGTAATAACCCGATGTCAGAAAAGGAGCCCGGCCAATGATTTCACCGACTTCGCCTATGGGTTGTTCAAGGCCATTATCGTCGACAATCTTCATTTCTGAAAACCAGATCGGCCGCCCAACCGAACCGGTTTTTTCGGCCGAAACTGTCTTATCTAAAACGGTCATGAATCCCTCCGTCAGACCATATAACTCGTAAAACGTATTCGGGAATCGCCTGATCAATTCTTCTTTCTGTTCGCTCAACAACGGCGCGCCAACTGATAGAATGTACTCGATTGTTGGCAGTTTACTGATGGTGAATTCAGGATAACGCAGACAGGATGCGATTTGGGTAGGCACCAGAATCGTGTGCGTAACACCCTCACTGGCCAACGTTTGCAGGACTGGCTGTACCGAAAATTCTTTCAACAGCACATAGGTGCAGCCGATAAACATAGCCGGCATAAACGTCAGCATAGCCCCGTTGAACACAATGGAGCCTGAGTGCATAATAACGCTTTCGGGTCGGATTCGATAGGCGTTGGCAAACAGCGAACCATACATCGACCGAACAAAATGGGAGTGCATAATCCCTTTTGGCAATCCGGTTGTGCCACTGCTGTACATGATGTTGTACAGATCGTCACCGTCGAGTTCTGGCGTAGGTGGCTCATCTGGCGAAGCCGCTTGCCATAAGGCAGGATACGATTGCCAATTGGGTTGCTCGCCGTCGGTAAGCCAGTAGTTGGTATCAGGGATAATCAGTTCGCTGCGAACTTCGTCAAGAAAAGGGGCATGAGCAGAATCGGTCAGGACCAAGCCAGAATCAGCATCGTTGAGCAGATTTATTAAGCCACGGCCACGTACCATCGGGCTCATGGGTACAAGTACTGCGCCCAGTTTAGCCACCGCCCAAAAGGTTTCGTACAACTCGCGACTATTAGGCAGTACAGTGGCAACCTTATCTCCTTTACCAATACCAGCTGCCCGCAGCGCATTCGCCATCCGGTTGACACTTCGGTTCAACTCCGCAAACGTAAGGCGTGTATCGCCAAAGACGAACGCCAGATGATTGGCTCGAAATTGAGCGTGCTGCGTCAGCCAGTGATTAATGGTAAGGGGATACATAGATCATAAAAATCAGCGTTCTATTATTTCAACTGGCTTCAACTTAGGCGCAAAAAAGTGGATGCATAACCAGGCCAGTATATAGGCGCTGCCGCAAAGCAAAAACAGATAGTTATAGCCAATAGTAATATCGCCCTGTGCTTTGTAGGTATCCAGCAGTGCCCCTACTACAATCGGGAAGCCGAGTCCACCCAATGAACCCGCCATGCCGCCAAGCCCGACAACCGAGCTAACGGCATTCTTGGGAAACATATCCGACACGAGCGTAAACAGATTGGCGCTCCAGGCCTGGTGAGCGGCAACAGCCAGACTCAGCAAACCAACAACTTCCCAAATAGAGGTTGCATAACGGGTTAGCACAATTGGTACAATACAGAGCGCATAGAGCAGCATGGCCGTTTTGCGGGACCGGTTTATCGTCCATCCCCGACGAATAAAGTAACCCGACAAATACCCACCCCCTACGCTGCCGAGCGTAGCCGCTGTGTACACAAAAATGAGGGGTAAGCTGGGCTTTTTCAGGTCAAGGTTAAACGAGGAAGCAAAATAGGAGGGCAGCCAGAACAGGAAAAACCACCAGACCGGGTCAGTGAATAATTTGCCAAGAATGAACGCCCAGGTTTGCCGGTACCGAAGAAGATTCAGCCATGGGATCGATTCGCCGGTGGTTGTTTCAGCATCGCTGGTGATATAGACCAGTTCTTCCGATGATAATTTTTTATGCCGTTGGGGACTTTCGTAACTCATCCACCAGAAAACAAGCCAGATGAATCCAACCAGCCCCGTCAGCACGAACGCCATTTGCCAACCATAAGCCCCCAATACCCATGGGACCAGAATCGGAGCAACCACCGCACCGATGTTTGTACCGGAATTAAAGATACCTGTTGCCAGGGCCCGTTCTTTACGGGGGAACCACTCCGCTACTGTTTTGATGGCTGCGGGGAAGTTTCCGCCTTCGCCCAAACCCAGGAGAGCGCGGTAAACACCAAATCCGAATGTGCTGGTTGCCAGCCCATGCATCATGGCGGCAATGCTCCACACCGAAACGGCAATTGCATAGCCCATCTTGGTGCCAATGGCATCGATCAGCCTTCCAAACACAACGTAGCTAAAGGCATAAGCAGCCTGAAACGCCATCACGATATGACTGTAATCGGTTTCGGTCCAGTTGAAAACGGTTTCCAGTGTGGGCTTGAGCAGGCTGATCACCTGTCGGTCCAAATAGTTTATAGTCGTGGCTACAAACAGAAGCACTACAATTCGCCAGCGGTAGGTGGTCATGATTAATAAGCGATGGTACGTTGTGTTTGACTACTTTCCAGCGCTAGGTCGATGACACGGGCAAGTTGTTGAATATCGGCAGGGGTAATAGCGGGTTCGGCTCCGTTCACAATTGCGTCGTAGAGATTATCGTAAAAAGGGGTGTAGTTGCCGGGTTCGCTTTCGATCACTTCGGCCTTCCCATCCCGGTACAGTGTTCCCCAACGGTCTTCTGGTTCAACGCCCCAATCGGGTTTATTCGGTAATTCGTTGAGCCGTTGCCGTTCTTCCTGCACATCCAACCCACCTTTAATAAATGAGCCTTTGGTACCATGCAGACTAAACCGTAACTGATTGTTGTACACCATCAGATTCGACTCAAGTCGAACCACCTTGTCAGGGTAGCCAAGTTTTATGTCGAAATAGTCAGGCACATGGCTGTTCGGACGGAGGATTCGGATGGTAGCCTGTACGGTATCGGGCTTGCCAAACAGATTCAGCGCCTGATCGAGCAAGTGGGGCCCTAAGTTGTACAGATTACCCCGACCTTCACCAGCCTGTTCTTTCCAGCTTTGGGAATTCGGTGGAACAGGCGAGTAGCGATCATACAGACATTCATAATCAACGAGTTCTCCTAAGGCATCCTCGGCCAGTAGTCGTTTGATGGTTAAAAAGTCAGAATCCCACCGTCGGTTCTGATACGCGGTAGCGATAAGCCCCTGTTGTTTGGCTAACGCCAATAACTCAATTGCTTCGGCTTCCGAAAGCGCAAAGGGTTTTTCAACCACGACGTTTTTGCCTTGTTCAAGTGCCTTTCGCGCGTAGTCGACATGCGTTTCGTTGGGCGAACAAATGAAAACGAGATCGATAGATGGATCGGCGAACAACTCCTCGGGCGTAGCGACCCACTCAATCGACGCATCGAACTCTCGAACCGCATCGGGACGGCTACTGGCGATCTTCTTTATATGAAACTTTGGATTGACAGACAAAAACGGCGTATGGAAATACCGTCCAGACAAGCCAAAACCAACCAAACCAACATTAATA
>NZ_WPIN01000028.1 GCF_009754945.1 Spirosoma arboris | reverse complement strand
CGGCAAGGCCACGGTTTTCCCGGCGGTATCAGTCGTGTTGCGAGAGGGAGCTTATGGGGTGTATCCTAATCCAGTGGTGAATGATCAGCAGTTTCGCCTGAGTCTGGATGAGCCCGAGACGGCCCTGGTGAATTTCTACGGGGTAGATGGTCGTTCGATGCCGGTTCAGAAGTTGGGCGTTGAGTCGGGCAATCTGTTGTTGAAAGTAACGGGTAAACTCTCGAGTGGGGTGTACATTCTGACGGTAGACGAGCGTGGCCAAACCCGCAAGCATCGCTTGGTAGTCGAATAGGCTGCATGGTTTGTAAAAGGCTCAACTCTCGTAGTTGAGTGGTGACCGACTGGTGACCGAATCCACCCCTAATTTCACAATAGTTAAATTCCTTGACAGATGAACACAAAGTCTAACTATATATTGCCAAGTTCGCCTAAAAAGGCGTACCAAAGCCCCCGCGTGAAGTCGCTGGGTAATGTACAGAAACTGACGCTCAAGACAGGATCGAACGTCGATAGCTTTGGCGGTACCTTCCAGGTTCCATCTTAATTTCTCTCGAAGGTGCTATCTCTTTTGCTTGATAGGTCTGTTGGCAGACCTATCAAGCTTTTTTTTTGCTTATCAAACTTATTTTCCCTCCCGATAGAAAAAAGCTACCTTAGTAGTATAGTAAGCCTATTAGTACCTATTAACCTATTATTTCGCCCTGATGGCTATTACATCTGATACCAAAATCCAATTAGTACCGAACCAATCTTCATCTGTTCTCGGCAAAGAAACTGTATTGTTAAATTATGAATTGGGTAATTATTACGAATTGAACGAAGTTGGCGGCTTTATCTGGTCACTTCTACAGAGTCAACCGGTAATGTCTGTTGGCGAGATTCAGACAAGAATACTTGATGAGTTTGATGTAGAACCCACTGTGTGCCACGACGAACTGATGCTGTTTTTAGATAATCTTTTGCGCGAAAAACTTATTGAAACAATAGCATAGCACAATTCTATAGTCTCCTCTGAGAGTGAGAATTACTCATACAATAGGTTCTTATAGTCTTTATTAGTTATCCTTGGTGAGCAGACTACTTCGTTAGTTGAGCCGATTTTAGAATGGAATTGACCACATATTATTACACCGCATATGGGCTAACCCTTGGTTCAGAGATTTCTCTCCCCCCTCTAAAAGAAATAGGGCCCGGCCCGGTCGATGTATTTATTAGGCGAGGGAAATTAGCCTTGAGTCCGCCATTGCAGCCAACAAAAATCTATCGCGCTGGATTGCAGGCCCAATTTGCTCAAAATGGTACTGAGGAACTATGGCTAAGCTGGGCCCCTTTGCTATCATTTAAGATCGTAAAAGGGCAAGAAATAATTATCGATACGGTTCAAACCGATGAAGATATACTCTCCTTATTTACACTAAGTGAAGCTATTGGGCTAATTCTGTTTCAGCGTGGCTATTTTTTGCTGCATGGAAGTGCTATTCAATTGCAGGACAAAGGCGTTGTATTTCTGGGTGAACCAGGAGCTGGTAAGTCAACGACTGTAGCCGCATTTGCGCAAAAAGGCGTTGGTGTGCTGAGCGATGATATGGTTTGTATACGAGTCAGTAAAACAGAACCACCCGTGGTTTTGCCCGCTTTCCCGCAAATCAAAATCTGGGAGAACAGTGTTCATGGCTTACAACTGGAGAAAAGCGAAATGTCGTTAGTACGTGAAGGAGTCAATAAATTCTCCTGGCACGAATCAATCTCCTTTTCTGAAAAACCAGTGCCGTTAAAGCAAATTTTTGTGCTGACGGCACCCAATGAATTAGCAGGAACAATTGTTCAGGTGCCCCAACACCAGATACCAATCGAATTGCTTAGCTATTTTCCACTAGCCGACTCACTCCTTCAAGGTAAACCGTTGAAAGATTATTTTGAAAAAAGTATTACTCTTGCTCAGACCATTCCACTGGTTAAAATGAGTCGGCCAGCCAACTTTGCGAAGCTGCATGAGTTTGTCGATCATCTCAAAATGAGTTTGTAGATGAATACGAACCACTCTCCCGAAATTTCGGTGTTGTTAATGGCCTGTGCGGTGGAATTATCACCGGAAAAAAAGATACAACTTGTTCAGTTTTTAGAGCAGCATCAGCTAAACTGGTCGCGATTTTATACTCTGGCAGTACGGCATCGAGTAACGCCATTTTTGTATCGAACGCTCCAGGATATTCCAACGATACCCGAAGCTTTTCTGACGACTCTCCAAAACGATTGTCGTACTATCGCAACAGACAATTTGGTGAAACTGCATCAGTACAAACTGTTAGCTAAACGATTAACAGATAATGCAATTGACCATATTCCGCTCAAGGGGATTTATCTGGCAACCAATTGCTATCCTGACAGTAGCCTTCGGAGCATTGGTGACCTGGATGTGCTGGTTGCGAAAGAAGATGTTTTTAGAAGTGTACACCTTCTAGAAGCCGATGGCTATCACCCAGATAAAAAGTCCACGCTCTATACGAAGTATAATGAGCAGATTATGTTATCCGATTTGTATGAAATTAGCCTGATCAAGCCCTTTTTTAATAATAGCTATTTTGACCTTGATCTGCATTGGGAATTCATGTGTTTTAACAAACACTACAAGATGTATGATTTACATGAAGTTCTGTCCAGACCAGAATTAGCTATCGAATTTCAGATTATTTTATTAGTGACCCATCATGGCGTAACGGGCGTATGGCAAACGATTAATTACATTAACGACCTCTATTTTTTAGTCCATAATCAAGCAATAGACTGGCCCTGGTTATTACAGGAACTGCACCGTAACGGTCTTGAGAGAGTTTTTCTAGTGGGTTTATTCTGGTGTCAGCAGATTTGGGAATTATCAGTACCATCCTCCGTTCAGGAAATGCTGGCCAATAAGGAAATTTCTTTGTTGGCCAATGCTTATGAAAAAAACTGGGAAAATAGCGAGCCAATAGCCTCTAGTACGCTCATTTTAGCCCAACTAACGTTTTTCTTAAGAGCACAAACTCAATTTAGTAAGCAGTTAAAAGTTGTAGCTACTTTTTGCACCAGCCGAATAATTCAGTATAGCACATTTAGAGTGGGTAAACGTGTCCTGTATATTCCGAAGCAGCTAGGTATAATCAGTGTATTTATTCGCGCTATTCGTTCATTATTGCGGTTTATTCCAGTGCTTCGGGAGCCGTTACGTTAGTTTTGTTGTTTGATCGAACTGAGCCAGAGAGCCAGGTAAATAATTCGACTCATCAGCCAATTATAGCGAGTTTTTTTCTTGGCCGGGAAGCGCGGATTGAAAACGATAGCGACAATTTTAGAAAAGATTTGTCGATCAATTACTCCCCAGATTGGATGGGCAGGCTGATTAAACTGCTCGTGCGTTGCCGTGTAAAGAGCTTGCGCCGATAATGTACCATATTCGACAAAGTTGGCTTTGGTCAACCGCGATGTAATGGCCGATGGCAATACGTCACGCAGCCCGTTGCGAATTAAGCTGCGCCCACGTCCTTTATCAAAATGAACTTCCAAAGGCGTAGCCAGCCCTAATTCAATGATGTTTTTATCGAAAAATGGGAATGAATACTGATGGCCATAATAAGCGCCGATATGATTCATCTGCTCATTGCAGATGACATTCGTAGTATGAAGTATTTGGTTGATCGGAACCTTATGCTCTGTCGATATTGACCTAACCAACTCGTTTGTTGACTGTTGTGATCGTAGCGGTGTTTGAGCCTTAAAGTCAGCACTAAATGCATTATTAATCAGGGATCGCTGGTTTAATTTATCCTGAACCCGTTTAGCCATATAGGCAATGATGGCCTTTGTGGAAAAACCGAAAATCTGTTTCTGATCGCGCAGCATGGCGAAGAACGAAGCAGCCGATTGGCTATTGAAACGCTTTTTTAATTCGCTTCCAATAGTGTATAGAGCATACTTTTCGTACTTATCCTGATCGCTTAACTGGTCCCAATTGGCACTCAAAAAGCCCATATTACGCTCCCGAAACGAAACCATTTGCTGGCAGGCTACTTGTAACCGCTCCCAATCATTAGCATCGAGAAGCTCATCCAAAAAATCAAAACCCGTGGGCGCAGTACTATCACCATCATGCCCCGTTAAGAGAATATCGCAGCCAAGTTGCCGGGCTTCCAGCGAAACACTCAGGTGAAAACTGGAAGGGATAATAAAATGCTCTGGTCGGTCGAAGAGCCGGTTTATCGTCATTACCGAATCCAGTACATTGGCTACTGGATGGACCCGGTGGTGTTGCGAATGCCACTGGTCGACCATAGCCTGCACATATTCCTGTTCATCGGCAGAGGGCTGTTCCGTATCAATATTAAACGTATGGAGCGAAGGCCGATGCTGCTTGATCAATAACGATTGCGCCATGCCACTTACTGATGACGAATCTAACCCACCACTTAAATGGGCTCCAATGAGATTTTTTCCTTTTATCCGATGCTCAATGGCTTCTGTAAAATAGTCATGAAATAAGCTGGCATACGCTTCGGGACGGTTTAATCCACTAAACCGTTTCAGGTCTAATTGCCAATACGCCTGTAGCTTCACATCCTGCGAGGACACCTGAAGATAATGACCCGGCAAAGCACTATAGATGGTTTCGTAGAAGGTTTCTGCACTGTAGGGTACATAGGTAGTGGCCCAGGTCAGGTATTCTCTGAACTTGTACTGATTTGGTTTTACCGTCACTTCCTGAAGTGCTAGTAATGCCTTGATTTCGGTTGCGAAGGCAAAAAAACGACCGGGTTTGTGCACATAATAAAATGGCTTTACACCTAAGGGATCTCTGGCACAAAAAAGCACCTGCTGATTAGTATCCCAAATGGCCGTTGCAAAATCGGCGTTCAGGTTATTGAAGTAAGCAGAACCCTTACGCGCAAAGTTTGTAACAAAAGGTTGTTCCAGAATCTCGCTGGTGAATATGTCTGCATCAACGGCAGCATAGAGATGTGCTGATTTATCTACCTCTATAGTACCACCAAAGGCCATTAACACTCCCTGACTAATCTCTTGAGTTATAACTTTGCCCCGATGTTTTAATCGTTCTATAACATTCGCAAGATCGGTTGGAGAAACGTTCTGACCGTCAAATCGAATCATACCAGCTAGTCCACTCATAATTGGTCTTCTCTTGAAAATCTAAACAAACTGGTCTATTTTGTATCTTCGCCTTAACTACTACTCAACACTTTCTGCGAACGCCTTCCAATGATCAAAAAAAGTAGCTTTCATTTCATTATTCTACTGGTTTTAATCGGTATAGGAGTTGGTTGCCAAAAAGATACCGCTGACCCTTCTCCTGATGATTCGGCCTATTTCCCGCTACAAACCGGCGATTATTGGATTTATCAGGTTACGCAGGAAAATTACTCCTTAACCGATGCCGCTACGAAACGCACGTATCAGCTACAGGAAAAAGTTGGCAACTCATACAGTCAGAATGGCCAGGTATTTTTTCTTGTCGAAGAATCTATAAAGCTATCTGCGCAATCCGACTGGCAAATCAACGCCATTCACACCGTATATAAAAACATATCGGAAGTAGTTAGCCAGGAAAGTAACGTACCTACGGTGAGGCTGGTTTTCCCAATTTCAGCGGGCACTTCCTGGAATGTCAATACTTATAACGCTAACCCCGATACACTACTGCGGTATCAGAATAGCGGAAGCCCATTTACCGTCGGCAATCAGGCATTTACTCACACGGTTTCTGTTGTTGGTGACAATGATTCAACGCTGGTAAATCAGCAGAAATACCAGCGAGTATATGCCCAGAATATAGGCCTGATTTATCGGGAAAATGCATCTTTATTGTATTGTCAATCGTCGCCAGACTGTATTGGCAAAGGCATAGTTTCATCAGGAACCAGACAAAAATGGGAGTTAGTGGCTAGCAACCGTCTAAAATAAAGCGTGTTAGGGCAACCAGCTAATTTTACCAGTATGGACTTCCGTTCGACCATCTTGCCAGGTTAGTCGTAACAAATAAGGATAAAGACCCGGATTTGTACCCTGCCAGAGCAGCGAATTTTTTCCGGTTGATACCGAAAAATTAGTCTCGTAAATTCGAATACCCGATTGATTATAAATAATCAGTTTGGACTCAACGGGCATCTCCAGCACATTCAGGCTTACTTCGAACTTTACATACGTTGTGGCAGGGTTAGGGTAAGTCCGAACCGTAATTGCCTCATCGTTGGCCAGCGTGAGAATGTCAAGTGTATAAGGAGGTTGCGTTCGATTGCCAGCCGCGTCTTTCCCAAACACTATGAGCTGGTAAGTTCCTCCTGCCTGTAGGGATAGATTTGTTGTTATCCGAAGTTGATTGGCCGAAACAGCCGAAACCAGAAATGACTGAGCCGACAGTTTTTGTGGATTGCAGGTTGGGCAACTCTTCAGATACACATCAACAGCAGAGGTGTCTTTTGGAGAAAGTGGATTTTCATCCTGAATAAAAATCTCAACCTGTGGGTTTAAGCGAACGACCGCCTTATTTTCTTTAATAGCCCCATCGATAAATACGTTGATTTCGGGGCTAATACGGTCGGGGAGGGCTTGCAAAGGATAGCTACTGCTGCTTTGTGCCTGTGCCCAGTCAATCGTTAATGTGGCTGTATTATTCGTTTTACTGAGTTCAGTAATCTGGTTGGAAGGGTCGATCGTTAGCTCAATCTTTTGTAGCGTTTCGTCCTTGGCCATTCTATATACCAGCGTGTCGCGGTAGCGAAAGGCATTGAATTGTAAGGGCGTAGTTGCTGCGGTAGCGCTGGTCGTTTTCTTGAGTGAGACCGAAACTGTTTGGCCAGCTACAAATTTTCCTAAGTTCGCCAGGGGAATTACGACCTTTATTGAATCGCTGTTTTTGAGCGAACTACCCACCACTGACGATTGAATATACATCCCTTTGGGATCGACTGAAAAGTCGGGATTGGGTAATGGATAGAGGCTCACCGCCGGATCGCCCTGTAAAATCATTTCTAACGCTACCGACACATTAAACGGGTCATTTCCCTCCTTGTCAAGCGCTAAATTCACTTGTTGCTGTACTTTGCCAAACGGCATTCCCAGCGAAGTGGCATCTGTATAGAGGGTCGAATAGAGTTTCGTTAAATAAAGTGTCGTGGGTGGCTCATAACTCCAGTAGGAGTGTGCCAGCACAACGGCGGCTCCTTTGTTGGGAGCCAGCAGCCAATCGGTGGATAGGGTATTAAAGTTGGAAAAGATCTCACCAACCCCACAACCGTTAAACACCATAAATGGATAAAATGACTTATTGGCAAATCCGTTTTCTGGGGGCGAGGCAAACCCAAAATTCATGTCGGTAACTGCAGGGCCGGCATGACCAAAAAATGTAATCAGACTAACGCCGTTATTGACTAGTGGACTGATGTTAATAGGCTCCACTTCGTTCGTCGTACTTTTGCTAAACACATTGATTGCACCCCCTAAAAGACCATTGGTGTATATGTTGCCTATGCCAGTCAGGGCAGTACGCAGACTTTGCGCTTCATCTTTTGTTTTTCCGCCACTAATATGGATAATGTTTTTTCGCCATAGACCATTAGGAGTCGATCCTTCTAACTGCTTTATTTTTTCCAGATAGGTAAGTACCTGATCATTCGTCGTCACATTCAGGCGCCCCGTCGGGATTGCCTGAGTGTTGGTAGGATACCCATTCAGGCCAGCAGTCAGCAGAATATCCGATCCAGGATAACCAATCGTTGGTACCAGATCGTTGGCCGTTGTTTTAACGAAATAGGGGTAACTACAGGCACGCCCAATCAACAGCAGGTTTTTTACTGCCGTATTTGCCAACATAAAATCGGCGAAACGCCGGAGTGCCAGTGGGCTTCGTTCGCCATAATTGAATTGATCGTATAGAGAGTCCGCTTCAACAACAAACGGCTTGTGACTACCTCCTGCCTCCGATGCACGGTAAGCTGCATAAGTCCCGGCCGATTGTTTGAGTGATGAATGGGTAATGATTAAGTAGGTAGTGGAAGCCGGAAACGTACCGGAAAAACGAACAGCCTGAATCGCTACCGGTTTGAGCGGCTTACTGGTTAATAAGACATCGCGTTTTCGGGATGTTTCGCTCACAACAACCATAGCCTGATTGCCAGTAGTCTGTAGAGTCAAGTATCGGCAATTGGCCTTGTCGGTAATGTCATAAGCACCTGATTCCTGGGGCACATTTTTTACCGACAGCAAGGCTGTCTGGCGTGAATTAGCCGGTATATGGAATACCTTGCCCGATTGACTAGCCATATCCACAGCCTGTGGATAGGAGATCTTTACATAAGTGATTGAAAAATTGTTTGTGGTGTTGACTTTATCGGGTGTAAACTGTAGCGTAAATTGTTCGTTTTGCAGCGTAGCCGGATTAATCGTTGCCTGAAATGGCTGCGACGCGAATCCTGAGAAAGTAAGTGTAGTTATTGGCGTTGTTGGAGAGGCATCTACCTGAATCTTATGAGTCGTATTATCGCGGCCATTGATCATACCGTCCAGCGCGATTGGCCAGGACGACGAGCTTACCCGATTCAGTAGATTCAGGCGAACAACCCCAATTGAATCCTTCGTTAAGAGCGTCCCGGACCATCCTTCGCCTGGTTCGAAATAGCTTTCCTGAATCGCTGGCTCAATACCTTTTAAATTGTTGAACGTGTATTCGCTGGTAAATGCCTGAACTGTCTCTTCAATATGAAAGGCTTCGGGTGTGAGACCTTGCGCAGAGGTCGACAACTCGGCCATTCGTTTGCCTGCCAGTGTTGGACTGCTGGTCAGGAAATAAGCAGCTTTATCTGAAAAGAGTGTTTGATAAGGATGCAATCGTTTCTGTGGGCGGTACAGGAGCGAATCCTGACTTCCATCATTGCCCTCTCCGTAGAATTCGACATAATCCTGGGCATCGAACGAACCATCCTGCTGCCCCACTACCCGAATCGTTATTTCCTGACCTCTAAAGAACAGTTGCCAGTTTACTGGGTTTGTCTGGAGAAAAGAAGGGTCTATGGCTTTAATGTCCTCATAGCCGACTCGATAGATACCTGCCTGAGTAACTGAAAATTTCAGGTATTTCTGGTTTGATTTGATCCATTCATTACCAAATACATGCTGGGCTTGCGAGGCCAGGCAATTAACAATGAATCCTAAGACTAGTAATCCTCTTTTCATCCGGAGAGTTTATTTCCTAACGTTTAGCACAGTAAGGTATGTATAGTGAAGTACCCGTATCTATTCTATTGATGTTACCTTCTTATTCTCTATTGATGTTACCTTCTTATTCTATAGTTTATTTGTAGTGTAGTTTGATCAAAGATAAGTATTCATTCAGTAGCTTGAAACAAGTCAGCCCGAGAGATTTCAGTAGATAGCATTCTATAGCAAAATAGGTTACCTGACTAGCAGATAACCTATTTTGCTATAGAATGCTCCAGAAGGCCAGTTACTTCTTAGCGCTGGCAATCAGGTCTTCCGCCATTTTTACATAATCCCCATTTTTTGCTTCTGTGGCCAGAGTAACCGTTTTCTGAGCACTGGCAATTGCATTTTGCTTGTCTTTCAGTTTTAGCTCAATTCGGGCTTTCAGTAACATAACCCAGAAGGCTTTCGGATTTTGCTCAACAGCTTTAGTTACCCAGCCCAGGGCCTTGGGTAAATCCCGGTTGGCGTCGTAGTAGTAGCTAGCGGCTTCAAAATAGGCTGGTTTATCAGAAGCCATCGAAGCCTCAATGTTCTTGGTAATAGTCTTGTCAATATCAGCCGTGATGGACACAGGAACACGGGTATTATCCCACATAATTTCCAGCGTTGCCGAACTGGGTAGAATATCGGCTATATTGATGGTAAACGTTTCTAGTTTATTGGGTAACGAAGTCGGTTTTACCTGCACCCGTACCACTTCATTCGCCAATTTATAATCAGCGACATTGGCTCCCAAATCCAAATCTTTCGACAGCATCACTTCCCAGCTTGTCTTGCCCGGAATGGTGAATAACCCATATGTACCGGCTTTCACATCTTTTCCACCCAGTTTCACATCGCTTGAAAACGTGATTTTAGAGGTTGCATTGGCACCCGTACGCCATACTTTGCCATAAGGGACCAAATCCCCAAAGATCACTCGATTTTTTGTAGCAGGTCTTGAATATTCAAGCGTAATATCGCCCAGCGCAAAACCTTGTTTGGTCGTTTGGAGCGGGCTGGCAGCCGGTATTTTTAACTGTGCAGTAGCGATGGTAATGGATGATACAGTCAGCAGAAGGGTTGCAGAAATTGATGCTAGTAGATTGCTCTTCATGGAAAAATAAAATACTGGAGATGATTGGTTTTTTCCCGGCGAAGGTACGAATTAATGCTCCAGATGAGGAGAGTAGCGTTACAATACTCTATGTTAATCGTTCCCGAACACCTTGCACGATTTTCAGATAACCTTCGTCCCGATTAGGGAATTCGGAACTGACAATCCATCGGGTTTGGGCAATTTCATAACCAGGCAAACCCTGCTTTTTATAAATAGCAAACTGGGTTTCTTCAAAATCGCAGGGACGGATAAAGAGTGGAATAATTTCGGTATTATGCTTTTGGGCCTCAGGTAGTTCGATATTCCAGATGTAATCGGAGGCCATGAAATCTGGACTGAGCATGAGCAACACAATATCTGATTGTTTAATGGCGTCTTTGATGACTTTATCCCAATCTTCGCCCGCCATAATTTCGCGATCCTGCCAGGTTTCAACAAGCCCGCTTCGCTTTAGGGCCGAAAAATGCGTATCCAGTTCTTTTTTATACTGCTCATCCTTGTGAGCATACGAAAGAAAGATTTTCCTGGGCGTAGTGGCGTTTTCATTGAGCAACTGATGCATCACCGGACTAATCGTCATGTAATTACCCTCCGTACTTTTCACTTTGGTAATTTTGTTCTTAATCGCGTTTTCCAGATCAGCGATAGTCGCAAACTCCCGCCCATCTGATGATAGTTGAATCATTTTTTTGCCATCGCCTGACAGGAAAGCCTGTTTGATTCTCTTTGTCTCCTCCATAGCTACCGAGGAGTTTTGCCGATAGACCTCATCACTAGTTGGAGGCAGCGTGAAAAATTGAAAAAGCTCCTGGAGAATAGTGTATTTCTCTTTGGTTGTCCCTGTCCCATCGTTGATATGAATAGCCACCGTTTGATCTGTAACGTTCATCTGGACAAACAGATGGAAATTACCCCGTTTAAAAAAAGCTCCATACCGCCAGTAATAACTGCCCCGCGTATTGGCATAGGTGACCAGAAACCGGGTGACCAGTGAACGCGGCAGGTAAGCAAGCCGAATGACATAGGCTATTTGAATGAGTTGCTGAAAATGCACGGTATACGGATTCTCGGGCAAATACTGAGGGACAACATAGGTATCATCGGTGTCAATTTTTTTAAATATCAACTTAAATTCCAGCAATATCTTCAGGTACTCCTCAAGGGCTTTTTGGCGGGCAGCCGTTAATTTCGATACGATAAACTGGCCCTGGGATTTTTTAATTTCTTCTGTCAGGAGCGTAAACAATTCGGTAGTGAGTTGATCGACGCTCAGGTAAATCTGGTCTTGTAAAGCCACATTGTCCTGAAACCAGACGATTTCGCCACAGCCACTCAGGTAGGTTAGCAATCCGATGGGCTCAGTATCGAAATCGTTCTGTAAGGCAAACCTACCCACAAAGGCAGCTTTACACTTTTCCCAAAACGACTTTTTGGATAAGAAACGATCCTTCTTCCGCCACTCAATCAAATGGACATCCCGAATTTCTACCCAACTGGATGGCAATTTCTCGGTAGCTAGTTTTCGTAATTCAGTAATCAGATTATCTCGAAAATAGGTAAAACTGCGAACAGCGTCGAGATCGTTTTCAGAGGCTTTTTTTACGGATACGGCAAATTGATTTCGGACGAGCGTTTTTGTCATTTCCGGATTCAGAAAGATGCGCTGGGCTGAGTTTTCTGTAGTGTCGGGCTCATATTTTGAATGTATGAACCAGGCAATACTGCCCCGACCGGCGAGGGATTGGATGTTGGCCAGCCAATAAGCTTCTGATAAGTATTGGTTTTCTTCCTGTGAGTGTTCTGTGTGAGTTTCTTTGTCGGTATGGAGGAATAGAAATAGGGTTTTATCGCTCAGAAACAGGGTATGTGTAGCGTGATAATAATCCTGACCGCCAAAATCCCAGATATTCACAATCAAGTTGTTAGTCGGTTTTTGGGCATCGACAATCCATTTCCAAAGTTGTATGCCATGCGTACTATCCCGGTTGTTGTTGAACGTTCCATCGACCAAATAATTGGCCAGACTACTTTTGCCCGATGTCGTATTCCCCATCAAAATCACTTTTACAAAGTTGTTGTCAACTAATTCATTGGCCTGAAAATAATCGCGCAGCGCTTTTAGGTCAGAGCGTATGGATTCAGGAATAGTATCTTGCTTATTTCCATAAAAAATCAGATTGGTTAGCCGTGGTAATTTTACTAATCCTTCAATTCCTTTTTCTGTCAGGTTATTATTGGAAATAGTTAATGAGGTCAGGTTGCTGAGTTGGGCTAGGTGTTGAGCACCCGTATCCGTTAGGTTATTATTGGAAATAGTTAATGAGGTCAGGTTGCTGAGTTGGGCCAGGCGTTGAGCACCCGTGGCCGTCAGCTTATTATAGGAAATATCTAATGAGGTCAGGTTGCTGAGTTGGGCCAGGTGTTGAGCACCCGTATCCGTCAGGTTATTACTGGAAATGGTTAATAAGGTCAGGTTGCTAAGTTGGGCTAGATGTTGAGCACCCGTATCCGTCAGGTTATTATTGGAAATAGTTAATGAGGTCAGGTTGCTGAGTTGGGCCAGGTGTTGAGCACCCGTAGCCGTCAGGTTATTACTGGAAATAGTTAATGAGGTCAGGTTGCTGAGTTGGGCCAGGTGTTGAGCACCCGTATCCGTCAGCTTATTATAGGAAATAGTTAATGAGGTCAGGTTGCTGAGTTGGGCCAGGTGTTGAGCACCCGTAGCCGTCAGCTTATTATAGGAAATAGTTAATGAGGTCAGGTTGCTGAGTTGGGCTAGGTGTTGGGCACCCGTATCCGTCAGCTTATTATTGGAAATATCTAATGAGGTCAGGTGTTGGAGTTGGGCTAGGTATTGAGCACCCGTATCCGTCAGGTTATTACCCCAAATCTGTAATGAGGTCAGGTTGCTGAGTTGGGCTAGGTGTTGAGCACCCGTATCCGTCAGGTTATTATAGGAAATATCTAATGAGATCAGGTGTTGGAGTTGGGCTAGGTATTGAGCACCCGTATCCGTCAGGTTATTACCCCAAATCTGTAATGAGGTCAGGTTGCTGAGTTGGGCAATATACTTAGCTCCTTTTTCAGTTAATTGATTTCCCCAAATCGCCAACGAAGTCAGTTGAGGGAGGAATTGAGCAATATACTGAGCCTCAATGTCAGTTAATTGATTATCGGATATTTCTAAGGAGGTCAACTTAGACAATTGCTGAATAATGTTTTGACTTTCTACTGCCGTTAATTTATTGGAAGAAATATCTAAAAAGACCAAGCGGGGCTGGTATTGGGTAATCAGTAAGATGTGCTTAGCTGAAAGATAAGTTCGAGAAAGGAAGAGACCTGTTAATTGAAGTTTTTGGAAAGCAGAAACCTTGATGTCATCACGTGAAAAATTGTTTTTTGCTCCTTTATTTTCACTGTCTGTATACTTGTTATCCTTAAAGTAATCATGGCCCAAATTCAGCTCTCTCAGAAACGGAGCCAGCTTTGTGATTTCTTCCGGAATTTCAGTTAGGCCGCAGTTACCTAAATCAAGGAAAGTAGCTTTTTCTTCGTAAGCTTTGTTAATCAGGTCTAAGGCAAGGGATGGTGTCATGGTTGGTGTGTGGTGGAAAGGATTGTACTAAAGTAAAGAGGTTGGATCGGAAAATAAAAGAGTGATTTAGAGGAAGTAAAGGTAATTTTAGCCGGATTAGTAGAAAACGGAATCGATATGAACGTAAACATAGTAGCCGCGTGCTCGTTACTATTGCTTTTAGCTGTGTCCTGTATGAAGACCACCAAAGAAGACGATCAAAAGAGTCAGCTTGACGAGGAGATTGCCACGATCGACTCCCTGTTGCGCAATGAGGAGTTCGCGGTAGAGATGGCCAAAACGCTGGATGCGGCTTATTACGTCGGCGTGGGTAAAACTCCTCCACCTTTTTTGTCGCCGAAAGAGGACACCGACAGTGTGAAAATCAAGGCCAAAGATGAAAAAATAGCCATTAATCTGGCTGGGTTTTATGCGCTGGAGTGCGGACTTGGTGCTTTGTGCGCGCAAACCAACCAGAAACCAACCGATTTACTTCAAACCATCGTGGCCAATAAGGCCGACTCGGCTACAATCCTGTTGCTCAACCGATTTGCCAATGCGACCTGGAAGGCTGGGCAACCGTTTCGAAGTCTCGACCGGATCAAACGCCCGATTTTTAAGGTGGCCAGTTTACTACCTGAAGATGAAGTACAAAAAGATTATGCTCAGATTGAGGCTGCCTCAATCAAGTTACTGGATTCCATGCGGGAGGTTCAGGATAGTTCGTTGGATGGTCAGATGAAGAAGTTGCGGAGTCTACTGAAAGATGAAGACTTTGCTTTGGAGATGGCCACGGCTATGGCTGCCAAGTACCATACCGCCCAGCAGAAAGCCGCGCCCCCTTTTCTCTCGCCCGAAGAAGAGAAAGCTACCAGTAAGAAATCCGCAAAAGAGCAGAAAATAGCCACCAACCTAGCCGGATTCTACGCCCTTGAATGCGGCCTTAATTACCTGGTGACTACCCAGCACAAGCGCCCGTCCGACATTCTGAAATCAATAGTTGACGATAAAGTCAGTTCCGAAGACAAGCAGTTGCTATGTCGGTTTGCCAACGCCACCTGGAAAGCCGGACAACCATTTCGGGGCCTCGACCGCATTACCCGCGATACGTTTACCCCCTTCTATTTCCTATCCGAAGCTGATGTAGAAAAAGATTGGGTACAGGTGAAAGCCGCAGCTGGGTTGGTGCTGAAGAAGTTAAGTGGCTCAGTTAAAATACATTAGATTATTTTTTGTCATCCCGACGCAGGAGGGGTCTCTAGTCTCTTCCGAAATTGAGATCCCTCCTGCGTCGGGATGACAGATTCCATCCAGTGGAATAACCTAGGCTAATTCTACTGGAGTTTTTACCGCTGAGTTTACACCATCCCCTCCAATGTCATTTTTATCTTCCTGACTACCCCTAATAAACTATTCTCCGTCTTATCAGACGTATTCATGCTTAAAGCATCTTCCAGAAACTCCAAATACTCGATTTCGGCCTGATGCTGACCCTGCGTACCAATTATTTTCCATGTTGAGGCATAGTAATCAACAACATCTTCATACAATACAGTTGTATCACCAAGTAGAAGTCTACATAATAGAATGCCTGCCTCGGCTGACCAATCCCAGTACACTTTTTCATCGGTTTTCTTATTACTCAGAATAACCGACTCTGCTTTTAGTAAATCAATTGCTGCAGACGCATTCGCGGGTAAACAGTAAGAAAACGCCTTATTCTGTATTTCCTCTCCCCATTTTCTTGTTTCCGAAAGTATCAGTGCGTTCTCAATTGCCAGCCAGTTGGTAAGTGGGTAGTATTGCTTTGTATTAAGCGGATTATCCAGCGTTCGCTTGTAATAGGCAGCTGCTAGTGCATAGAGTTTCTTTTTCTGGGATCGAGGGCTAATTAAAGCTAATCTTTTGTAGGTACTGGCTAAAATCTGTATCCGTTCATCGGTCGCACCAAACCGAATGAGACCTTCCAGATCGGCAATTACTTCTTTTAGGGCTGTAATAGCATCTTCTACTATTTTGGGGTCTTCCACAGCCGTCGGATCATTATCCTGCTTAGCTTGTCTTACTTGAAAAGCACGCCATTTTGCCTGTATATTACAATACTGTTCAGTTGCCGAAAACGAGTAGGATGCTTTTTCTTGTTTCCATAAATCAGTGAACTTTCCGATAGCCTGTTCATACATATTTAGACCGCTAAACAGAAGTGCCTGAAGTTCAGTAATGCGCCCGCTGCTGAGATCTGCCTGTACGACCGTTTTGTCAATCGCATCCATTTTCTGCATTACGTCTTCAGGATCATAGTCGCCCTTCTCAACCAGATTTAGCAGGTTACTTAGTTCAATTTCGGCTTCTTCCGGAATAACAAAATCATAGGCCAGGCTCTTTGGGCGGGACTTATTCGTTAGTTTGTAGTACGGATCACCATAGGCTTGATACGCTCCCCAGGTGTTGTTTCGGGAGCCATATTTCTCATAAATCGCCTGACGCGCCTTTTTGACCGCTTCGCCAAAATTGTAGCGCTCGAACATATACTGATAGAACAGCGTAGCAAAGTCGAGTGCAGCACTATCATTAACAGCCCATCCAGCCACTACAACGGCTTTAACACCAATCTCAATTAACTGAGTGCCAATATTAGCCGCCAGCCCTAATCGACTCTGGTTAGATCCTTCGGCGACTCCATTCATCTGACCCAGATAGCAGCAATTGACAAATACTAGTTCAGGTACATTGCTCATCTGTTTGATATAGGCTGGTGTTAGATACGCATTTTCGCCAATGAGCATCCCGGTTGGTAAGTTGGGCTCTTTATGAAAAACGCCATGACCCGCCAGATGGACAATTTTGTAGTTTTTACTGAACAGACTAAGCAGTATCTGTGAGGCTTTTGTGCCCACGAGCGACTTCACATCGTAGCCTTGCGTGTTTAAGAGCTCAGTAATTTGTTCGCCTTCAGTGCGTGCTGCCTGAAGTTGAAATGCTGGATTATTGAGATCAGGGTCACCGATAACAATGGCTGTTGGTTCTACTACGGGTGTAATATTGACGCGGGCGTTGCCAGTCGTCAGCTGCCGAATCATACCAGCATTAACGCTCAGTGGTCGAGCATTAATAACGCTATCCTGCAACAGTTCCCAGGGAAAAGCAGCTGTGTAGCCATCCAGTATCCAGTTGATGTTGTTTTGTCGTTTTACCTGATCCTTGAAATCGTTGGGAATCATCAACTCAAAAATAGCTTTTGCCAATTCCGGCGACCATTCATCATTTCGGGATAAGTCTTCGAGCATGCCGGTGAGCGTGTCATTGATTGTTGCCAGTGACTGCTTATCAACTCGAGCTGCATTGGTAGAAATCTCGAACTGTAAATTACGTTGCGAATCGGTGCTATCGGCTCCATCCCCCTCACGGCTTACATTGATTCGCGTCCACCATTCTGTGGTGTCGTCAACGGGTAATCGTTCGCGCAAGCCGGTCAGTTTCTTGATTTTATTGCCATTTCTGAAAATATTCAGCGATCGGCTTTCATCTTTTTCGATGGCACTAACTGCTTTTATGCACGTCAATGCTTTATCTTTATAGAGTTCAACAAACTCGATGGCATCAATAACAGTAGAGGCAGTATAGATTTGCCGGATTTTGGCATTGGCATTCTGCACACCCTGAATAATCGCACGAATCGAACTTTCGATACGTAATCCACCATAGCCCGAACCAATCACCAGGGCAGAGATACCAAAATGCTGTGTCGTTAGGTCTTTATTCAAAGCCACCGTGGATTTGCTGTTCAGGTTAGCGAGATACTTGATTGTTCCCTGTTCAACCGCGCTGGCCAGCCGGAATTCAGTAAACATACCCTGCTCGCCTAATCCCACGATTATCGCCCCCTGAAATCCCTGTGTAGTGCCAGAGACGATCTCTTCACTAGTGCCGAAAATTCCCGGATAGAGTCCTAACTGGTGCCTGCGACTTAGCTCATTGTTTAGATACTGATCGATGGACTTCTCCGCGTTTTGAATACCATCATTCTCGAAATGACCCGCCATGACCGGATACTGCGCATATTTCAGATCGCCATTACTTACCGAAACCGTTATGGGGACATCACCTGCCGTAAACTGATCATCGGCCCCTAAGCCCATGAGTGACTTCTCGACGCCTGTTGGCGATAGATCGAAGTTGTAAATGGTTCGGGCTTTGAATTCTTTATCCAGACTGCGCAGCACGGGTCTGGTTCGCTTAAGTTGCGAGGTGAAACCCGTATTGAGCAGATCGGTAATGGCTCCGAACAGCTTTGGCGCATTCGCCAGTTCGCCGTGTGTCACATCGGAATAATAAACGGTATTCTGGGCAATCATCGGTTTGGGTATGCCGCTTTCCCAGGTTACACTTTCATCTCCTTCTTTGGTCGCAAAAAACGTTAACTCGTCATTGGCAGTAGTAAATCCACTGATGGTTTGCTGATTCTGCCGGGCCTGCCCGGCAATATATACTGCCGATGATAAGGCTTTGGTGAAATCGGCGGAGTCTGTTTTTGCCAGAACATTGTCCCGATAGGTTCCGAATTGGGCTAATAATTCATCGCTGGGAATAGGCCAGGTCTTGTCGTTGAAGGCAACACGCATCTTTTCCCAGGTGTCGCGTTTGGCAAAATCATTTTCCGTATCGGTAGTTAATGGCAAGAGGCTAAGGATACCGGGAAATTGGGAAAAGACAGCCAGTAACTCCTTTTTCGAATGCTTAATGTCAATGAAATCCAGAGTGTGAATTAACGAATCCAGTCCGAACAACACGTACGGAATCCGGAACGAACCGCCCAGGGGTGCGCCCAGGAACAGAAGCCGGAAGCCCTGACTGGCTTGTAATTTTTTCCAGTTATCGGTATGATTGACGATATAATCCCGGATCAGGACGCCACCCATCGAATGCCCAATGAGTTTGATTGGTTGGCTGAATTGCTGCAATGCAATCAACTTGCGATCCAGCGCGGCCGCATTGGCGATCATGTCTTTGCGCCAGTCGAACGGAAAGACAACCACGTCGTAATCTCGGGACAACGAATCCACAATTTTCTTGTAAGAGCTACCAACTATTCCATCGGCCTTTACATTTTTATTGTTGTCGTCGCTGTAGAATAAGCTGGTTAGTCCACCACCCACGAAGCTGAAAAAGTCGATCCAGACCGATTTGTCGTTGACTGTCAGCGTACTGCCCATAATGCCCGGTAGTAGCACCACAATTGGTTTTTTACCGGATACCTGCACAGGAGTTACCTTGCCACCCGGAATCAACGAGCCAATGTTTCTGATTTCTTCCTGACTAAAGGCTCTGGTATCTAATTTGGCAAAACCCGGTATAAGCGTATCGCCAGTGTTTTTGAGGGCCAATAGGAGGGCGTTTCGAGTCCGGTCGTTTAAGAAGTAGTTAAAGTGGCTTACGTCGGGCCCCTGGTCGAAAAAGTACTGAACTTTGTTGTCGGCCTGTTTGACGCCGTTGTACATAGACCGGGTATCGACCACAAAATCATTGTCGCCCAGGAAAAACAGGTTTGTTAGGGCAACTTTAATGGCCTGCCACCGAAGGCTCATTTGCGCATCGCCCGAGATAACGATGAGTGGCGCTTCAATGAGGGTGCCGGGATCAGGATTAGCATTGTTCAGCATCTGGTTGAAGGGCGAGCTGGGGCTCTGCACCTCTAAACCCGGCAAAACCGAAACGTCATTTCGATCTTCCAGCGCCGTCGCAATCAAATCCTTAATGATACCAAAGGCCGGAGTAGCACCCAGACCGGATGCCAGACCTATGATATTGGAGATAACATTGAAGTAGATATCAAGGCGATATGATAATAGCGTTGTTCCGCTGGCCGTGGCAGCCACCCGGATAAACTTACTGATGGTGATATTTTTGCCAAGCATGGCGGCCTCAATAGCGTCGATACGCTGAAGATCTTCAGTTCGATTCTGCTTCTGAAGGAAGTTTTTCTCGTTGGCCGAAAAACCACGTTTTGTAGGATCGGCCAGACAAAAGCGGTTCAGAATATCACCGATCAAGCCACCCCGCGAATGACTAATGAGGGTTAATGTGGCCGTTTGGGGTAACGTCTTTACCAGATCGAGCACATTGTCCAGCGGACTTTGGGTAAGCGTTTTGTGCTGAAAGGCCAGAATCCGCCCCGGATAGGTTTGGGTAATAAACGCCCAGGCAGGTGTACCCAGCAAATCCATAAACGCCCCTTGCGCCGACGAAATGGTACCATGGATAAACAGCAGATAATTGCCTCCGTTCTCAACGGTTGGGGCTACCAGCTTAAAGTCATTCGTAAGCTGAAACAAGCCGGTTATATTGTCTGTCTGTTTATTGTCCAGCTTGGTTGCAAGATCTTTCAGTGACGTCTTAATGAGCGGATCGGCTGCTTTTTTACCGAAAATGCTGATGACCTTCAGGGCTATTTTTGAAAACAACCCGCGATTCGATTCGCCTACAAAAACCTCGGTTGGAATTTCGACAATAGTATCCCCGCCCTCCTCTACACTCCTGACCTGGGTCGCGGTACCGGGGAAAATCTCATCAATAGTGTTGAGGTTTCCAACCCAGACGGTATTATCCTCATAGGTAAATTGAATGACCTTACTTTCATCTAAGTCAACAATATGACGATTATCAATCTCGCCCCGAGTAGTGGTATTGATGTCATAGGTTTCCTCAAGGACAAGTGTTTCGGAATCTTCGGGCAGTACGCTGGTTTTATCTACATGACGTACTTTTTTCTCGCCCGTAATGCGAATTTTCAGGGAAGGCATAAGGAAGGAAGGGATAGGCTTAACTCGTTACTTTTCAGAAGGCAAGTAAGAAAAAGACTCGCCAGGATAAGCATTAAAACTGACCGATTTAGCTAACGGTCATTAAGGCTACTTTAGTTAGTTTCCGTTGCCCTGTTTAGCGGAATAAGGCGGCTCAATCTCTTACAAATCCTCTGATTTTATAAGATCCTTTGCATTCAAAAATTTCGTTTGCGGAGCATGCCTGGCCATCTCTACAATCCAATTCTCATCGACGCCAATCCGATTATAGATTAACACTTTGACTTTGCATTTTTCTTTGCGAAAATCAACATTACGAATATCTATATCGCTTAAAAAGAGCGAATCAAGAGGCATTTTTAGTAATACTTGAGAATTTTTTAACTCGTTATTACCTACTGAATTTAAACGAAGTATTTTAATTTCAAGCAATTGTTCTAACCATTTCAGATCCTGTAAATTATCCAAGCTAGAAAGTGTGAGATTTTGTAATGATTTTCCTAGTTCGAACTCTTTCAAATTCTGCAAACCAGCTAGATTAGAAAGTGTGAGATTTCGCAATAATTTTGCTTGCTCGAGCCCTTTTAGATCCTTTAAGTTCGCTAAGCTTTCAAGCTTTAAGATTTGCAATGATTTTCCTAGTTCGAGCCCTTTCAAACTCTGTAAATTAGTCAGATTGGAGAGTGTAAGATTTTGCAATGATTTTGCCTGCTTGAGTTCACTTAGATCCTGTAAATTAGCCAAACTTTCAAGCGCTAAAATTTGCAGATATTTATCTTGTTCTAACCCTTTTAAATCAGATATAGGCAAGTCATAAAGATATAGGCTTTGCAGAGGACGAGCCAATTCGAATACTTTCATATTCTTTATATCCATATTGGAAAGTGTGAGGTTTTTCAGAGATTTAACTTGCTCCAGTTCTTTTAAATCTTGCAAATCATATACGTTTTTAAGTGTAAGGCTTTTTAAGGTTTTATTCTTCTCTATCCCTTTCAAAGTCTGTAAATGAAATATATCAGAAAGTATCAATATCTGTAAAGAGCTTGCCTGCTCTAGTCCATTTAAAGTTTCTAATTTGTCAAGATTAAAAAGAGTCAGAGCCTGTAGCGAATGGACTTGGTTTAATCCTTTTAAATTAGATATAAACAAGCCTGAAAGAGTCAGGCTTTGCAAAGACTTAACTTGCTCTAACCATTTTAGATCAGATATGGCCAAGCCAGAAAGTATTAGATTTTTCAGAGATTTGGCTTGATTCAGCCCTTTCAGATCCTGTAAATTAGGTAAGTCGGAAAGCGAGAGTGTTTGTAAGGAGGCTAGTTGTTGAAGAGAAGAAAAAGACTGTAATTTGGGTATATTAGCTAATACGAACTGGTTAAGAGTTCTTAAGTGGCTGAAATTTAATGGTTCACTAATCTCCGCATTTTTAATGGATAGGTAAGTGAGCTTCTCCGGCAAATAATCCAGACGAGCCTGATTAAAATTCTCGCCATTTGCATCTATAAGCAAGGTGTCTAAATTCGTAAAAACCTGTAAACCGGTTAAATCATCTAAATCAGAAATCTTCAATTTGTGGATTTCCTCCAGTTTGTAATTATGCTCCTTCCAATACTTTGCCAGTTTACTATTTTCAGGTAGGTATTTAAAATTGTACCATAATAGGCCCGTAATAATGATAACCCACATCGCCAATCCACCAACTATCAAGACTCGCTGTTTAGTCTGGATGCTGGCAAAAAATGAATCTATTCTTTCATCCGTCAAATCCGGATTAGCCTTTTTCCAGTTTATGAATGTTTCTAATTTTTTGCTGTTAAATAGTCGCAGATAGTTATAAATATAGCTTTCTACTTTTTGCTCATAATCATTAATATCCTTCTCAATATCTTGCTTATAGGCTATTGCCTCTCTTCGTTCATTAATCCATCCTTTCAATTTCTCCCATTTACGAATCAGAACCTCGTGGATAACGTCAATCCATAGATCGCCTTTAATGCGGATCAGGCGGCTTTCTTCTCCAGAAAGATCTATCAACATTGTCTGAATTTCCGGTTCAGTAAACTGGTTCCTTAATTCTTGGATTAGAGCGTTCTGGCTAATCGTTTTTCGCACATCGTCTTTACCACTGGTAATTTCGACGAGTCGAATGAAAATAGCTTTAAAGAGGGCCACTTTTCCGACATCATTGCCATTGCTGGTAATCAGATTAAAGACTGTGTTAGCATGCATTTCTATGACTCCAGCAATACCTCTTCCCTCTCCTCCAGCCAAACGATCGTAATCACTCGTAGTAATTTGATCCATGACCTTTTTGCCGAGCCATAATTGTTGCAAGGCAAGTTGTAGTATGGGCAATACGCCGTTAATCTCCCGAAGATCTTCAATGATCCGATTGACTAGCTGAGGCTCAATGTTTACGCCCATCAGCCGGGCTGGCTTGCTGATAATGTCCCGCATGTATCGGTGCCACTCGTCCCCATTCGTATTGGCATCAATTTCGGCCAGCGTATAATTGTTGGTCAGCAACAGAAAATTGAAGTCCCGATAAGGAGCGAAACTGGAATAGAAATCACTCCGCATGGTAATAATGCAGATCAGGTAATTGGAGTTAACCGCTTCTGCCAGATTAGCCAGAAAAGCTGTCCGGTTTTCATTGTCCTTGCACTGCGTGATGACCTCCTCAAATTGATCAATAAGCAATACGACTTTTTGACTGAAAACTTCCAGTCGCTCCCGTAGGGTTTCCGAATCCTGTAACGCACTGTTTTTAAAATCAGTTGAAAGCGCTACGATCCCGGCTTTTTCGAGCGCAGTGGCTAATTTCAACAGCGGGTTGTTGTCTGGCGTAAGTATAATCCGGAGCCATTGTTTGCTGCCTTCAAAGCGCCCAGCTTTCAGCGAGGCTAATAGTCCAGCTTTGGCAAACGATGATTTACCACTACCGGAGTTGCCGATAATGGCCAGAAATCGCTTACTAAACTGGGTAGATGCCAGCCGCAAATGATAGTAGAATACCCGATTTACATCGAAGGTGCGACCAAAGAAAAAAGCCGCATCATCTACACCAAAGGATTCCAGACCTTTATACGGGTTGGTAGTGCCAGCCGGAATTGGAAATGGGGCTGGGGCATTTTCCCGGAGAGTTACCACCAGTTTCTGAAACGCATCGGAGTCAGATGGGCTGGTAAACTCAATCCATTGCGTATCGGCTAAAAACCAGGGGAAACTTTTTTGTACATTCTCGCGGTCACTGTGCGGAACAATCACCGGAATGATTCGGAACGCAGTTTTGTCCTCTTCTAACAGGTCGATGGCCTTCAGCACTTCTTTCATCTGCCAGTTACCAATGCCCTGTTCACCGATAAACACGACACAGGCATCGCTATTGACTAGCGCATTCTGGATTTTCTGTGCCCATTTATCGCCTGATTCGAGATTGTCCTGATCGAAAAACAGGCTATCTGCCGTCTCAAAATTCTGGCTTTTTAACTTATGGGCAATTTCTGTTACAAAGGACTGATTTTTCCGGTTGTAGGATAGGAAGATACGCATGGTTAAGTATTCGGTGCGGTACGGGAAGGCTCGTTGAAACAGTATTGAGAAACAGCGCATTAAGTCGTCAAGATACAATTGAAATAAATAGCTTGTATCGCCTACGCAGTCGCAAATTAGTAAGCGTATCACCGATCGTCGGAGCGTATACAGACACCCCTAGAAATCGATAAAATTTCCCTAGGGGTAGATCGTATACCGTTAAATCAAACGATACCTGAGGTAGGGGTAAATTGGTCGCTTCCAGACATTTAGTTCACATAAACTAAAGCTGACTCTACCATGCCGACTACCTTAACCTCTGCCGATTACCAACAGGCTGCCCAAAACATGAATACAGAAGTGGCGGTGATTAAAGCCGTTACCGAAGTTGAATCGGGCGGACGGGGATTCCTGACTGATGGGCGCATTGTCATTCGCTTTGAGCCACACTTATTTCATCGGTACACACAGAGTAAATTTGATGCATCCCATCCGCAGTTAAGCTTCAAAAATTTAAAGCCGGGATACCCTACTGGTGTAGTGCAAAGCTGGCAGCTTTATGATGAGGCTAAGGTGTTGAATCTACAAGCTGCCCGCATGGCTACTTCATTTGGTTTATTCCAGATACTTGGGTCTAACTGGCCAGATTGCGGCTGTAAGTCATTGCCTGAATTTATAACCCGCATGTCTAAATCGGAGGCCGAACAACTTAACCTGTTCTGTAATTTCATTACTAACCAGGGGTTGAATGACGAACTGCGTGAACACCAATGGGCGAGATTTGCCCGTATCTATAATGGCAAGAATTTTAAGCTGTTGAATTACGATACCAAGCTGAGCAACGCCTATAAAAAATTTAGTGCATGATCAATTCTCGACTGTTTTTTGCCTTCTAGATTTTCTAAGGAGGGCCTTAGTGAGCTTCCGACATGGCTTTTGCCGCTAAGGCTACCTCAGCTGCCGATTTCTTTTTAGTCCGTAAGAAATAAACCAGAGGTAAAATCGCTAAAAAGAATACACCCACTAGCCGGAATGTATCCAGGTAAGCCAACAGATAGGCCTGTTTGTCCACTGCCAGATCGAGCAGCTTATACGCGCGCTGGCTGGCCCCACCCATCAAATTGAGTCGCTCGGTGAGTAGTGGATTCGATGGGTCAAGGTTACTCACCAGATCGTACCGATGCTGGGCATAATCACGCGTAACAAACGTGTTGGCCAGTGCAATGCCAAACGCGCCACCTAACTGTCGAATCATGTTATTGAGAGCAATCGCCGACGGAAAATCCTGCGGGGATAAACCGGCCACTGCCTGGTTGATCAAAGGCAACTGTAGCATCGTTACGGCGAAGACCCGCATCATCTGAGCCCAGAAAAAATCCCATTGGTTAGCCTGTCCGTTCAGCGTACCGCTATAAAAACCAAACACGACAAACGTACACATCCCGATAATGATAAAGGGCAGAGGAGAGGCTCCGACAGATAAACGTCGACCAATGAGGGGAAATAAGGGGATGCCAATCAACGTGGGCCAAAGCAGCGAAAGACCCGTCATGGTGGGCGTAAAGCCGTTGATGCGCTGCACCAGGACCGGATAGACGAATACCGACGTGAATAGCCCGACACCAGCCACAAAGCTGAAGATGGTCGTTACCCCTAATGTTCCTTTACTAAGGACTCGTATATTGACAACTGGATGATCTGTAACGAGTTGACGCCAGATGAAGCCTGCCAGTCCAGTGACGGCGGTTAGGGTAAACACCACAATCGTTTTCGATTCGAACCAATCGTCAGATTGTCCTTTCTCCAGCACGTATTGCAATGAGCCCACACCCACGGCTAACAGAAAAATACCCGGATAGTCAATCTTGATTTGGTGCTTTCGGGTGCCTTCGCCGGGCTTTCTGGCTATGTACAGGATTGTGAGGATGGTAGCGACGATGCCAACAGGGACATTGACATAAAAGATGTAAGACCAGTGGTAGTTCTCAACGATGACTCCACCCAGAAAGGGCCCCAGTGTTGGTCCCAGAATGATACCCATGCCAAAAATGCCGGAAGCAACACCCCGTTTGGCGGGTGGAAACGCATCGAAGATAATTCCCTGAGAGGTCGACAGGAGGGCGCCACCACCTATACCCTGGATAAATCGCCAGAGGACGAGTTGCCACAAACTGGTTGAACTGGCGCAGAAATAAGAGGCAATTGTAAACAGAATAATGGAGGCTACGTAGTATTTTTTGCGACCGAAGTATTCGGCCAGAAAGCCCGTCATGGGAATAATGATCACGTTGGCGATGGCGTAGGACGTAACTACCCAGGCAACGTCTTCTATGGTGGCACCTAATGCTCCAGCAATTTCATTAAGAGCTACATTGACAATCGTGACATCAATCAACTCCATGACTGCGGCTGAAATAGCCGTGACAACGATGATAATACGGAGTAGACCCGTTGGTAGAGCGGGTGCCTGGGCTGCTAATGTTGGTTGCATAAGTGAGTACAAGCTAGCTGCCTGTAATGATTTTCCTCAGGTGAATTACTACGAGATAGTCATCCCCGAAAGGCCCTTAGAAAATGTAAATATCAGTATAATACTAATTGTGGAAAGCGATAAAACCAAACGGAGGAGCTGAATACACCAGGTTTTTTTACGCCACCTATGGGGGAGTTATCTGACCATAAGTTGTCTGCGAAAACGTAATAGATTTTCGGAATAGTCCCCGCCGAATCTTCACCTGTAGCAGATTATCAAAATCACCCGATTCAATTTTGGTCATAGCGGGATGAGCCCCTAATCCTTTGGCAATCTCCAGAATGGTATTACTGTGGCCTACGACTAACACGGTTTTATTCTTGATACGACTAACCCGATTAACAATGGCCTCTGTAGGTTTCGCAGGATAATCGACGACCTGAAGGCCCAATTGCTGAGCCAGTGGTTGGACTGTTTGCCGGGTACGTCGGTAAGGCGTTGAGAAAATGGAATCAACGTGCTGATTGGCCAATCGTTGAGCCAGAGCGGCTGCTCGCGCATAGCCCGCTGGATTAAGATTTGTGGTGTCGGTTTCGTTTACCTTCTCGCCATGACGAACGATATACACTGTAGTGGTGGAGCAAGCTGTTAGGAGCGAACAGACAATCAGAAGAAAACTATAAAGAAGACGCATAAGCAACTACAGTTTTGGGACAGTAATGATACGAAAAAGCCCCCGGCTATTCACCGGAGGCTTTTTCGTTGTTCGTAAGCAGTTAATCTCTATAACTCCCGAACCCAGATATTCCGGAAACCAACTGGATTACCATGATCCTGAAGAAGAATTGGACCGGCACCGTGAGGCTGTACTTTCGGATAGCCAATGTATTCCGTTGTACCGCGAATGGCAGCATGATTTTGTACCAATATGCCGTTGAGCAATACAGTCACATACGCGTAGTCGGTCATCATGCCCGCTTTGTTGAATTTAGGAGCCTGATAAATGACATCGTAGGTTTGCCATTCGCCGGGTTTGCGGCTAGGATTGGCCAATGGAATCGCCTGCTTGTAAATAGAACCAACCATGCCATCTACGTAGGTTGGGTTGTTGTAGTTGTCAAGAACCTGCAACTCATACCGACCCTGTAAAAAGACACCGCTATTACCACGGCCCTGGCTGTTACCTTCTACTTTCTCCGGAGTTTTAAACTCCAGGTGAAGCTGAAAATCATTGAACTCCTTTTTCGAGCGGGCCGAGAATCCTTTGGTCGAATACAACACGCCGTCAGTTACTGGCCATTTCAGCGGTCCTTCGTTGGTTTTTTCCCAGCTGGCTGGCGAATAGCCTTTGATAGCCACCCATTCGTCGGCGTTTTTACCGTCGAAGAGGACAATGGCATCAGATGGAGGAGTTGTACCGCTCGTGTTTGCAGAGACAGTGCCCGGTGTAACGACTGGTGGTACGGGCTCCCAGATTTCAGTTGACTGGGGAGTTTGTTTGCTTGGCTCAGTTTGGGCCACAGCCTGATTGGTGATGGCAAGGCTCGCTAGACCAACACAGATAGCAAGCGATACATGTACATTTTTCATAGAAAATTATAAAGAAATTTACGCGGGTTAATGGATTCGCAGGTAAAACGTTCAAAGATAAGTCTAACTGTCAATCAGCAGTCTTTTATAGGGAAAAAATGTAACTTTCGCCCTTCAAACTACATGATAAACTATGGTAAAGCTATCCATTTCAGCTCGTTTCAGCGGACTGTTGGGCGTCGGCTGGATTGTGGGTATTGGTCTGGCAACGGCCCAACCAACTCCCACGCCGGGTATCGCACTCCCGCTCAATGATTTAAGTGCCTTTGCAGCCCCAACACCCAACTGGCGCATTGCTGGTGGCGTTCGGGCCGATCTTAACAAAGAGAACACGCTCACTACCGAAAAAGGAATGGGCGTATTGGTCAACATACCGCTGGCTCATCCCACAGCCGATCCTAAAAATCCTTACAAGTACGATCTGTTCACAACGCTGCAACACGGGGATGTCGATCTGGAATTAGATTACATGATGGCCTCGAAGTCGAATTCGGGCGTGTATCTGCAAGGTCGCTATGAAATACAGCTCCGCGATAGCTGGGAAATCCGCAAGCCCAATGTGCATGACAACGGAGGTGTTTATGAACGCTGGGATGAAAAACGGCCTGAAGGTCACAAAGGCTATGAAGGTCACGCGGCCCGCCAGAATGCCAGCCGGGCGCCCGGTTTATGGCAACACATGAAAATCTCGTTTCAGGCACCCCGCTTTAATGCCAATGGACAGAAGACCGAAAACGGCCGCGTGATTCGGGTTGAGTTAAACGGAGTCATTATTCAGGAAGATGTCGAGCTGACCGGCCCAACGCGCGGCTCTGCCTTTGACGATGAAAAAGCGCTCGGTCCACTCCGCATTCAAGGTGATCATGGTGCGGTCGCTCTTCGCAATATTCGTTACATCACCTACGACAAACCCCGTCCCGAATTGATGAATCTGAAATACGCCGTTTATAAAGGCAAGTTTCAAAAAGAACCTGAGTACGACAAAACGGCTCCCGAATCGGAAGGGGCCACAAAAATATTGTCGGCTTCGGTTAGTCGCATTCCGAATGAATTCCTGATTCGCTACACAGGTACGCTACGGGTTTCGGAACCCGGCGAGTACAGTTTTAACCTGGGTGTTCCGGGGGGCGGTGGCATGATGAAAATCAATAATCAATCCGTAATTGCACCCGGCGAATGGAATGCCAAAGGTAAAGCAACCCTGTCAAAAGGAGATTTGCCGTTTGAGCTGCTCTATTCCAAATTTGTTGATTGGGCTCAACCTGCGCTGGGATTAACCGTTGCTGGTCCAGGTATTCGCGAATATGCGATTAGCGACGGTGTTGGTGGCACGGGCGAAGAGGTAGATCCTATTATTGTAGAGGCCCCCACCAACACGATCCTCCGCAGTTTTATGGATATGCCCGGCGAGAAAAACACCCAGGGGCGCACTCTCCGCGTAACTCACGCTATTTCAGTGGGTAGTCCAGAGCAGGTTCACTATACCTATGACTTAGACAAAGGCGCACTGGTGCAGGTCTGGCGTGGTGGATTCCTGGACGCTACACCTATGTGGCACGAACGGGGCGACGGTTCTTCACGACCGCTGGGTATGGTACAACGGCTGGGTGCTCCCGTCCTGTTTCTGAGTAAACTAGCGTCACCACAGGCAAACTGGATTGCTGATACAACCGGTTCAAATTATCACCCAAAAGGCTACGTACTGGATGAGAGCGATCGCCCAACCTTCCGTTATCAGAGCTATGGAGCATCGGTTGAGGATAAAATTCGTGTGCTGAATGAAGGTAAAGGCGTGCAACGGGAAGTAACGATAACCAACCCTGCCAGCGATCTCTATGCCCGGTTGATTAGTGGTTCCAGCATTAGTGCTCTGGAAAACGGCATGTACCTAGTCGATGGACAGGAATACGTGCGTATCGACGACGTTGCCGGAGCGAAACCCACCATTCGGGAAGCTAACGGACGGCAGGAATTAATTGTGCCGGTAAAGGGGAAATTGACCTATTCGATCTTGTTTTAAACATAGCACGCAGATTACTATGATATGGCTGATTTACGCGGATAAAAAAATAAAAAGATCTGTGTAAATCATAAAAATCCGTGTCATCAGCGTGCCATACATCATTATGAAAAAGATACTGACAACCCTCTTTACGATCGCCAGCCTCACGGGGGTACTGGCGCAGGAATCGCCGAAGGAGGAAGATTTTTTCAAGATTCTGAAAGTAAGCGCACCCGAAGGGACATTGCTCGAAGTTGGTGGTCTGACCGTATTGCCTAATGGCGATTTGGGTGTGGCAACGCGCCGTGGCGATGTCTGGATTGTCGAGAATCCTACTAGTCGTAGTCCCTTCTTCCGGAAATTCGCATCGGGTTTGCACGAGATTTTGGGATTGACTTACAAAGACGGTGCGCTCTATTGCGCCCAGCGTGGCGAATTGACCAAAATGATCGACTCCAATCAGGACGGCAAAGCCGATGTATTCGAGACGATTTACGCCTGGCCGCTATCGGGGCACTATCACGAATACAGTTACGGACCGAAAATTGCACCTGATGGACAATTCTTTATATCGGGCAACGTAGCGTTCGGTGATGAAGAATGGTGGCGGGGTGAAAGCCGCGTTCCCTGGCGGGGATGGACAATGAAAATCAGCGAAAACGGCACCATGCAGCCCTGGGCTACTGGTATGCGCTCCCCTTGCGGCCTTGGGATCTTCGACGGTGAACTTTTCTATGCCGATAATCAGGGCGATTGGATGGGATCAGGTGGTGTTGTGCACGTAAAGAAAGGCGCGTTTGTAGGTCACCCCGCCGGTTTGCGCTGGACGGGATTAGCCAACTCACCCGTCAAATTAACCACTGAACAGTTTACGGCTAAAATCGACGAACGCCGTCGCCGGGATGAAAATGGTCGTGCCATTAAACCCGAAAACGTAATTAACGAAACGCCAAATCTGCTCTACGCCATGAAAGAGCAGTTCCCAAATGCGGAGATTCAGACGCCCGCCGTTTGGTTACCACACGGTATCCTGGGCATTTCCAACTCCGAAATTCTGGAGATTCCACAAGGTGCCTTTGGACCGTTTTCGGGCCAATTACTGGTGGGCGATCAGGGCATGAGTAAAATCTCGCGGGTATTCATGGAAAAAGTGAATGGCGAGTATCAGGGCGGAGCTATTGAATTCCGAAATGGATTTAAGTCTGGTGTGTTGCGTATGGCCTTTGGAAAAGATGGCTCGCTCTTCGTGGGCGAGACCAACCGGGGCTGGGGCTCTGCCGGAGATGCGAATGAAGGCTTGCAACGACTGGTCTGGAACAACGCAGTACCTTTCGAAATGCGTTCGGTGAAAGCGATGCCCGACGGCTTTGAGGTTGAATTTACCAGCCCAGTCGACCGTAAGTCGGCAGAGGATTTGGCGTCGTACCGGGTTGAAAGTTTTCTGTACAAATACCACGCAGTATATGGCAGCCCGACGATTAACAAAGAAGCCCTTCCGCTAAAAGGCGTGAAAGTTTCGGCAGATGGTCTGAAAGCCCGACTGATCGTAGGTGATCTACGCAAATACTACATTCACCAACTGACGTTGGATGGCGTTCGGGGAGCTACGGGGTCGTACTCACTCGTTCATCCGATTGCTTACTACACGCTGAATAATATCCCTGATGGTGAGAAATTAGCCATGAGCGATGTGAGCACGAAGAATTCGGCCGCTGCTCCGGCTACACCTGCTCCAGCACCAGCGTCTACAGAAGCCAGCAAAAAAGCGGCACCAGCCAAAGCAGGAGTTAAACCCGTTACGGGTGGTAAGCCAAAATTGGTAGAAGGTCAAGCAGTAACGATGGCAAAGGCACCAACCTATGAGGAAGTGAAAGGGTTGTTGACCCGCCACACCTGCGCAGCCTGCCACCAGGCTAACAAACGGCAGGTTGGCCCCGCTTTTGCAGATGTAGCCAAACGCAAGTACACCAACGATCAGATTGTGGACTTGATCTACAGTCCTAAACCGCATAACTGGCCCGACTACGCCACCGAAATGCCCCCTATGCCACAAGTTCCCAAAGCCGACGCGCTGAAGATTGCGGCCTGGATCAACTCGCTGGCATCAGCCAGTGGCAGTGACTCAAAAGGTGAGCCGAAGCCGTAAATTTTTGTGATTATTAGTAAACAAAGAGGAGTTATCCCGGAAAAGTCTGGGATAACTCCTCTTTTTGATCCGTATTTTGCCAATAAGACAACTTTGGGACTAAAAATCTAGAAGCCCATTTAACTTAACTTGAATACGGGCCTATCTAATCCCGTATTCAAGTCAAGCGCTTACAGTCTCATAAGTAAACTTGGGTGAATTCATGCGTAATCTGACGCCCTCCTTATAGGCTTCCAATCGGTTATTCAGGCAACTGTCTTCCTCATTATCAATCTGTTTCTCCTGCTCACGACATTCTTTCTGAAACTTTTTTAATTGCTCAAAATCAGCATTGCCGTCGCATAAGTGCGTCAACATCGAGCGGTTAACAGCACCGATTGTATTAGCTCGAACGCTGAAGAATGACTCATCGGAGTTTATATAGGCAGTCAGTGAGTTCAATTTATCGTCATCTGACGGTAAGGAAACTTGTAAATGACGAACAGCAACCAATGGATTAAGCGGGTTATGCTCACGAACACGGTTCTGTAAATTGAAATTATGCTGAATCGCATCTTTGGCCCCAGCCAGTGACGGCGATGAGCCCACTTGCAGAATCGGGAGTTTGAAATGACCGTCGTACCACGTCATTACGTGCGTGTAAACTTTCGCACATTCCTGCGTTATCATTCGCCACAACCACCGATGCTGACCATGTAAAGCAGGCTTCAGTAAAGCAACAGACAGTTCGTGTGTAGATTTTGGATGACGTGGATTCGTCGTGATGCCGGTGAGGGATTTGACAACTTCGCAACCCAATTGGGCCGGTAGCATTTTCAATAAATCTTTCGCAATTGCCTTCGACTCACTGGCACTCGTAGCTCCAAAATTTCCGCGGAATTTATGGTATTGGGCATACGAGAGTCCTTCAGCCAGCGCATCAAAGCATTTTTGAATACAGGGAAAAAGTGTGTTTCCGCACATTAAATGCTCGTAGGCTTCCTGAAGTAGCTGCTCCTCACCAACTTCATCGTAGAGCTGTATTTTAGCGATTGCAAAGCGTATATGGTTATTAATTTCAACCGCGAAAATCTCAGGAGTTATGTGAAAAGACCGAAACTGATTCATGAGCGTCTCAGCACCATACGCTGGAGACTGGATAGCTTCGGTGATATAGCTTACGCCAACAAAATTTTGATAATCAACTCCCTGGGCATCTACTTCAACGCTTTTTAGATTTGCATACCACACCCGCATATCATGATCGGCCTGAGCAACGAGCTGTTGCATTTGGCAGGTTGTTTCCCCCAATCCCTGTTGCTTCATAACAGTGCCCAAACGCGAGTTAGCTGCACAATCGGTATCATTTTTGATCTGATAATATGCTAACAAAGCTTGGTCAAACTCTTTTTTTGCCTGAAGAAAATGCGGGTAATTGGTCGAATCGGTAATGCTTAATACCAAGGGCTGATGATCAAAATCATCGCAGCCACCCAATTCGCCAGGTACACGACTTAATTGGGTCATGGATGTATTAAATCCGTTGAAAACCAGAATCAATTCAGCCGCTTCGGAATCTTTTCCATCGTTCAATAAGCTGGCTGCACGCTTCAGCAAAGCGGCCATGTTGATCAAGGCAACTTCTGCCCCCTGAAATACAGCTTTAATCGCACTGGAATAACTGGGCTGAGCAATAGAAAATGATTCCCGCGCTTTACTCAGCGCATCAATATTCTGAACCAGCCGATATGTAGTGGCCACATAACCAACATGATTGTATAGGCCAGAAAATGTGTCCGTCGATTTCCAGTACGTTTGTTCAAAGGTTTTCATGAGGTTCTTGCTTAGCGAATGGATCTGAATTCTGCTACAAGAATGTTGGTATTTTGAGCTGTAGTTTAGCCGGCTTAGTAGGTGGCACTTTTTCTAAAATAATCGGCGACCTATACTTGACATTCGGCGCTATTTTTTTTGACAGGATTTACAGGATGAACAGGATTTTATCGACAGAACCAATCTTGTTCATCCTGTAAATCCTGTCGAAGAAGAACCTAGACAATACTTGTCGTTACCGAAAAGCAAAATCTATTTCTTATTTTTAAGCTTCATAATCAGCAAACGAAACGACCTATGACACGCTTTTTCGTGGCCGCGTTACTCCTGAGCTCGTCAACGCTCTGGGCACAAAACGGCTCATATACCCTCAATGCGAAACTGGCCGCAGCCAAAGCTCCTGCTAAGGCTTACCTCCGTTACATGGTAGGCAGTACCGCCCAAATGGATTCCGCCCAGCTTCAAAACGGATCATTTTCGTTTAAAGGAACCGTTGAAGGCCCAACCCTGGCGACTTTGTACGTCGATAAACTGGGTACGGGTTTCAGCAGAACCCGCCCCATCGCTGCAACTGGTGTCTACCTCGAATCAGGTGTTATTAACGTAATCAGCCCCGACTCACTGGATAATGTCGTTCTTAGTGGCACTCCTTTAAACGCCGATTATCAGAAGCTAACCAACATGCTCAAGCCTACGTCTGACAAGATGGGGCTATTGATGAAAGAGTATCGGGCGTTAACACCTGAGCAACGGAAATCCAAGGAAATTGAGGAAAGTCTGGACAAACGGTATGAGGCTATTGAAGCCGACCAAAAGAAAGTTAAGGTTCAGTTTATCAAGGAAAATCCGAAGAGTCTGGTCAGTTTGAATACCCTTCAACGCTATGATTATACCCCCGAATACGCCGAAGTGGCACCCATGTTTGATGGCCTATCCGATGCGTTGAAAAATAGCAAAGACGGGCAAGAGTATGCCAAACAATTAGCCAGTGTTAAAGCAACCTCGATTGGTGCCATGGCTCCAGAATTTACCCAAGCTGATACGTCCGGTAAGGCAGTATCGCTCAGTACGTTCCGGGGCAAATATGTGTTGGTTGATTTCTGGGCAAGCTGGTGCGGCCCTTGCCGGGCCGAAAACCCGAACGTGGTGAAAAATTTCCATCAGTATAAAGCCAAAAACTTCACGGTACTCGGTGTTTCGCTGGATCGGCCCAATGCCAAAGAAGCCTGGTTGAAAGCTATTCACAAAGATGGCCTGGACTGGACGCAGGTATCGGACCTAAAATTCTGGGACAACGAAGTAGCCAAGCAATACGGCATCCGGTCGATTCCCCAAAACTTTCTGATCGGCCCCGATGGGAAGATTGTCGCCAAAAATGTGCGGGGTGAGGAGTTGGGCAAGAAATTAAATGAGTTTCTGGTAGCGAAGCCCTGATTTTCGTTGTTTATACCATTACTGGCCCCACCTGTCTTATAAGTGGGGGCCAGTTTTTAGTTTAGCCTATCTATTTATTTATTTCGGCACACCTACTCTATATAAATCAAATCCGCCTTTTCCTCCCGGCCGGTTTGAAGAAAAAACCATCAATTGATTGCTGAATTGTTGGACATTGCATAAAATCGGGCGATACTCGTCGTACGGTGTGTTTATAGTTGCCCCAAAATTAACAGGAGTCGCCCAGTGATCACCATCCCATTTACTGTAATATAAATCGTATCCGCCATACCCTCCTGGTCGGTTCGACGTGAATACTAACGTATTACCACTAATAAAAGGGCATTTATCATCAGCTTCTGTTGATAATTCTAACACACGTTCAATAGGAATATTCGTTAAAGCGGGTAACCTGGTGTGTAGCTCTGTGGGCGATAAAGTAGGGAGCATTGCTCTGTAAATATCAAATGAGCCTCCTCTATTTGAGGTGAAGTAGATTGAACGGTATGTCTGATCAAAGGTTGGATAAGCATCGTCAGCCGAGGAGTTTAGAAATGGAACCAATACAGGCTCCACAAATTGCTTATTACTCCAAGAGTTGGATAACCCAGCTGCAGACTTCACAGAATCCTGATAATTATGCGTCAGATAGATATCCAAATTACCAGTTCGATCTGATGCAAACAACATTAAATATTCACCATTGTGCATATAATATGACTCATCATTACGCAGTAAATCGTGAGCGTATGACCGTATATAAGGTCCAAGTTCATTGGCTGAGGAATTAACTACACTAGTAGCCCAGGTTAAGGGAGTTTGCTCTATAACAGCATCCCAACCTCCATACGGATGATTGTCAAATGTAAATTTTCCATTGTTAAGATCGAACCACGTATTAAGTGATTCATGAATAAAATTAAAATCGGATCGGCCTCCTCGCTTTGAGGAAAAAACGAATGCGATTACATTACCTACCACATGGCTGGTTGAATTATAGTCATCATCCGGGGAATTGATATCGCCAAGATTAGCTGTTGTCTCAGGAAATACTCCTTCGCTGTAATGAGGTTCAAATAGATCACAACCGGCCATGATCAAGAAGCAGGCGAGGACGAATAGACGTTTCATCGTTGAGAATCAGTTTCAGCTTATGGATACAAACTGGCGGCAAATCGTTGTAAAACAAAATAGTCTATAGCGAATAAAATGACTTTAGTATGTCAGAAACGAAAACCGATCTTTACTTTTACTCTATCATGACTACTAAAGCCCTATACAGATCTATACTGTAACGGCGTCTTTTTCCTTATCAACTTACATGATTTCATCGACCGAGGCCGTAATCAAACCGGCTATTCAGGAAAAATTTGAACACCTCTGGCATTTGGTGGGCAACACCCCGATGCTTGAGCTTTTTTATACCGATCGGGGGCAGCCGCGTTCGCTCTATGTCAAATGCGAACATTATAACCTAACCGGAAGCATGAAAGACCGTATGGCGCTTCATGTACTTCATCAGGCTTATCGGCAAGGCCACATCAAACCCGGCGACCGTATTGTGGAAGCTACCAGCGGTAGCTCAGGAATTGCGTTTTCGGCAGTTGGTCGGGCGTTGGGGCATCCGGTCACAATCATCATGCCCGCTGGTATTAGCCAGGAGCGGATTGACATCATTCGGAGTCTGGGTGCTGATATTGTGCTATTTACGAAAGAAGAAGGTGGGTTTATGGGTGCCATCCGCCGGTCAGAAGAATTGGCTGCCAGCGATCCCAATGTGTTTCTGCCTCGTCAGTTTGCCAACCAATACAACGCCGAAGCGCACCGGTTGACGACAGGAAAAGAAATCTGGCTCCAACTCCAAAGCGTGGATATTACGCCCGATGCCTTCGTAGCTGGCGTTGGCACGGGCGGCACCGTTATGGGTGTGGGCCGCTACCTCAAATCGCGCAAACCCGATATTCGTATTCACCCACTCGAACCCGCTGAATCACCAACCTTATCGGTAGGCTACAAAACTGGTACGCACCGCATTCAGGGCTTTTTCGATGAGTTCATTCCGGATATTCTAAAGCTAAATGAGCTAGACAAAGTGGTGCAGGCTAACGATGGCGACTCCATTCTGGTAGCGCAAAAATTGGCCGTTCAGCTAGGGGTGGCCGTCGGGATTTCGTCGGGAGCGAATTTGATTGGTGCCATTAATCTCCAGCGCGAGCTGGGCCCGGATGCCCGCGTCGTCACCATCCTGTGCGATAGCAATAAAAAATACCTCAGTACCGATTTAGTCAAAGAAGAGCCCATAAAACCCGGTTACGTAGCCCCCGATATTGAGTTCACGGACTACCGGCCTATTAGCCGATTGCTAGTGGGAAGGCCGGGAGTATTTTGATACTAAACCTGGAGATTAAAAAAAAGCCGCCCCCGATGATCAGGAGCGGCTTTGTTGCATTATCAGATGTGATTATTAATTCAGCGCGATAACACGACTAGGTGTTACGGGTTGTTGCGTGGCAATTGTCACTTTGTGCGATGTTGTTTCAACACCATTGGTGATCTCTACTTGGTAAACGCCATCCGCTAGTTCACTCAAATTTAAGCGAGTCCGGTATTTGCTTTCGTTTTTGCCCAGATGGCGCGTGAAAACTACTTTGCCTTCGGCGTCTTTCAGGCTAACATCAACGGCGCCACCTTTTTGCTTATCAAGAGCGATGCTGAGTTTTCCACTGTTTGTTGTGTATATGGCCGATTGATACGAAGCTGCTGTTGTGCCGGGGTTGATCTCAGCGAACGTAGCGGCAGACGTAGCGACACCTAAAGTAAGGGCTAATGCGAGTGATTTGATGAGCGTTTTCATGATGGTTATGTTTTATGTTGTCTACTGTTTAGCGGGGTTGTTCCCGATTGTTGAATCAAAGGTATAGGCTATGGCTGGTACTATGTATTGCAAACTACTGGAACGGTCGGCGGACTGGATGAATGGCGAGAAAGTAAGGATGGTTGAGTGAATGGGATCGCCTTATTTCAGTTAAACTTCTATTAAAAGTGGTCCAGTACGTCCTGTTTCGTGTTAATAACCTACCTGAGGGATAGTTAACCACACGAATCAACAGTATGGAGAACACTGGAACCCAGGCTCAGCTTGAGCCATTCCGCACAAAATGGACATCCGACGACGTAAAGCATTTGCTTCGACGCACGATGTTTGGAGCGAAACCTGACGACGTTGCGCACCTACAAACGCTCTCGCTCAAAAAGGCGTTGAACGAATTACTGGTTGATGAGCCAGCTCCGGCTCCACCCATTAATAACTACAACGACGATAAATTCACCGACGACGAAATAGCGGCCGGCGAAACCTGGACGACCTCCATCAACTACGATGGTATGAATAACGGTCGGCGAAAAAACTCCTTTAAAGCGTGGTGGCTGGGCCTGATGCTAAATCAGAATCGTACCCTGCGCGAAAAGATGGTGGTCTTCTGGCACAACCATTTCGTTACCGAAACCAACATGGTCGATAATGCGCTGATGTGTTACCGCAATAATGCATTGATACGTACGCATGCGCTGGGCAATTTCAAAGATCTGGTCAAAGCCGTGACGAAAGACCCGGCCATGCTGAAGTACCTCAATGGAACGTCCAACAACAAAAAAGCGCCCGACGAAAATTACGGTCGTGAGTTGCAGGAATTGTTCACAGTGGGAAAAGGCCCAGGTTCGCACTACACCGAAGCAGATGTAAAAGCAGCCGCGAAAGTATTGACTGGTTTCCGGAACGATACCACTACGTTCGTCAGCATTTTTGATCCTGGTCGGCATGACAGCAACGACAAAACCTTTTCAGACTTTTACCAGAATACGACCATCAAAGGCCGTCGCGGATCGGAGGGTGAACAGGAACTGGATGACCTGCTCACCATGATTTTCGCGCAGGATGAAGTGGCCCGGTTTATCTGCCGAAAGCTCTATCGGTATTTCGTTTATCATGAGATTGATGCCGATACTGAAGCCAAGGTCATTACACCGTTAGCGGCTGTATTCCGATCCAATAAGTATGAGATCAAACCCGTGTTGCGCGAACTGTTCGGGAGTCAGCATTTTTTTGATACCACTAACCGAGGGGTACTCATTAAAAGTCCGCTTGATTTTACGATAGGTCTCTGTCGGGAATATGGCATTGCTTTTCCTGATGCCACAGCCTATGCCGATCAATATGGGCTTTGGTCGGCCATTCAGAATCAGACGGCTAGCATGCAACAGAATATCGGCGACCCACCAAACGTGGCGGGTTGGCCTGCCTATTATCAGGAACCCATGTTCGATAAGCTCTGGGTAAACTCCGATACGCTTCCCAAGCGTAATGTTTTTTCGGACGGAATGACCAACGGCAACATTGGCCGGAACGGCAAAAAGCTGCTGATCGATGTCGTGGCATTCACTCAATCCTTACCCAACCCTGCTGATCCGGCAGCACTGATTGACGATGCTGTCCGGCGACTGTATGCCATCGATTTACCTGACAAAGACAAGCAGTACATAAAAACGAGCATTTTACTGTCGGGCTTGCAGGGTGGCATGTCGGATCATTACTGGACACAGGCCTGGCAAAATCTGACCACCACTCCCGACGATGCCGCGAACAAAACCAACGTAACAAAGAAGTTAAAGAGCTTGTACAAATACCTGATGAATCTACCTCAGTATCAACTAACCTAATGGCGAATGAGCGAAAATGGCCCATTCCAGTTTACGCTCTTTCACTTATTCACTCTTTCGCTCTTTAATTATGCAACGTCGAGACTTCATAAAACATACTGCCCTGGCTGGGGTCGTGCTGCCTCAGTTTCTGAATGGCTTTTCGATTCGGGTAATGGCCCAAACGTCATTGATGCCCGCCATTGGGCACGACCTACCAAACGACCGGGTGTTGGTGCTTATTCAGCTTGTCGGCGGAAATGATGGCTTGAATACGGTTATTCCGGTCGACCAATACGGTGCTTATCAGGCAGCACGCCCAAACATTGCTCTACCACAGAACAAAATCCTGAAGTTGAACGGGGCCGATGCTACGGCGATACATCCCGCGCTCTCCGAAATACAACAGCTTTTCAATGAAGGGAAAGCGGGTATCGTTCAGGCTGTCAGTTACCCCAAACCAAACTTCTCCCATTTCCGCGCCACCGACATCTGGATGACGGGGTCCGATTCCGACAAAATTCTGAATACGGGCTGGGCGGGTCGTTACCTGAACGATACGTTTCCGGGCTTTCCCGAAAAGTACCCGACAGAAACCATGCCCGATCCATTAGCCATTCAAATAGGTTCGGTCGTTGCGTCGGCGTTTCAGGGGCCAGCGTTCCCAATGGGGTTAGCCATCAGCAATCCGGCTTCTTTTTATGACCTCGTTGAGGACAAAACCGAAACAGTGCCCAATACCCGATGGGGTGACCAATTGGCGTATCTGGAAAAAGTTTCGCAGAAAACGGATCAGTATGCAGGAGTGATCAAGAAAGCAGCTCAAAGCGTTACAAAACAATCAGATAAGTACCCCGCACCAGGTAAAAATCCCCTTGCCGATCAATTGAAAATTGTAGCCCGATTGGTAGCGGGTGGCCTTCGAACCAAAGTATACCTGGTGAGTCTAAGCGGTTTCGATACGCACGCAAAACAGGTTGAGCCTGACGACACAACGACGGGTGTGCAGGCTCAATTGCTGCGCAGGGTATCCGAAGCCGTTGGTGCGTTTATGGACGATTTGAAAGGCTTGAATGCCGCCGATCGGGTGATGGGTATGACGTTTTCGGAGTTTGGTCGGCGAATCAAATCCAATGCCAGCGGAGGTACAGATCACGGCGCGGCTGCCCCGGTTTTTTATTTTGGCAATGCCGTCAAAGGTGGTATAATCGGAACAAATCCGCAATTGCCGACTAATGTAACGGTCAACGATAATGTGGCCATGCAACATGACTTCCGATCCGTTTACGCAACAGTTTTACAACAATGGCTCAACCTGCCACCCAGCGATATTCAGACTGTATTAATGGGCCAATTTCCGTTACTACCAATGGTGTAAAGTAGCCCGGCCCGCTACCAATCAGCGAGTCAGCAAGCCTGCGTCCAGTACAAACTGCGCACCCGTTACATAGCGGGCGCCATCAGAAACCAAATACAAGACCATAGCCGAAACATCTTCGGGTTCAACCCAGGGAACGGGTAGCAGATTGCCCGCCGAACGTTCGGCTATTTCCTGCGTAGTCGTGCCTTCCAGTTCAGCCAGTCCGTCGTTCATGGGTGTGTTTACACCCGTTGGGTGAATGGAATTGACCCGAATAGTGTAAGGAGCCAGCTCAATTGCCCACGATTTCGTCAGGCCAACCAGCCCCCATTTCGAGGCTGCATAGTGGCTCAGGCGATTCATACCCCGCAGCCCGGCGATGGATGAATTATTGATTATAACACCCGATTTCTGCTCCATCATGACCGGAATCACGCGTTTAGCTACCAGCCAGGCGCCTTTCAGATTGATGTCGATCGTAGCATCCCATTCTTCTTCGGGCAATTCATGAACCAGTCCGTAGGCACAGATCCCCGCATTATTAAACAGAATATCGATCCGTCCAAATTCAGCGACAGCGGTATCGACAGCCGGTTTTATATCCTCATCCCGTCGAACATCACCCTGCACACTCAGACATGTCACGCCTAAGGCTTCAACCGCTCGTTTTAATGACTCCAGCTCACTTTCGGAGCCAAGGGCATAGCCCGGATACGTTAATGGTTTAGCCAGATCGAAGGCCACAATATGGATTCCCTCTTTGGCCAATGTCAGCGCCACAGCTCTACCTTGACCGTGAGCAGCGCCCGTAATGAAGGCCACTTTGCCTTGTAAATCAGCCATGAGTTACGGGTGAGTTTGTGGTTGGGTTAGCGGAAGATAGGGATAGAGATATTCATCAACAGTTACCTCCAGAACATTATTGAAGATATTGGTCGCAATCATCTGACCCGCAAAAGCGACCAGTACTACGATTTGCGCATCGGTATAACGTTCAGCAATGGGTGCATAGATTTCATCCGAAACGTCGCCTTTATTCTGCGCAATGGCACTTCCGAAGTTAATGACGTCCTGTTCATGCTCTGTCAGCTGAATGTCTTCGGGTCGCTCGCCATTGTCGATGATGATTCGGCGAAAAAACGTGGTGCACACCGGGCAATCCGACCCTTCTGAAATGGCATGGGCATACAAATACGCCAGTCGATCACCTACAATCCCCTTCACCTGTTCGTACAATGGATACCACTGCATATACACCTGAAAGGCCAGCAGCGAGCGCCCTAGTGTGGCTTTCATGTTGGTGATGCGGCTGCCGGCATGATCGGCAACGTGTGCATCAAAAGCGGCCTGAACATCAGGCGTTGCTTCGTTGTACGGAAGGGGAGTAATGCGGGGCATAAGCAAATAAAATTACAATTTACGCAATCGTTCGGCGGCTTCCTTCAGAATGGCATCGTCTTTGGCAAAGCAGAACCGCAGAATTTTGTAATCGTTTTTCTGATGGTAAAATACCGAAACCGGAATCGAAGCGACGCCAATTTCTTTAGTCAGTCGAATGGCTAAATCATAGTCTGGCTCATCGGTAATAGCGGTATACGAAACTGTTTGAAAGAAACTCCCCTCCGCCGGTTTCCAGGTAAATCGAGAACCTTGCAAACCAGCCAGAAACAGGTCGCGCTTGTGCTGGTAGAAATCTGGTAACTGACGGTAATGATCTGGATTTTTCAGATAATCGGCCAGTGCATATTGAATTGGCGTAACTGTGCTGAACGTCAGATACTGATGAATCTTCCGAAACTCAGTACTTAGTTCTTTCGGAGCTAAGCAATAGCCTATTTTCCAGCCAGTAATGTGAAACGTTTTACCAAATGAACCGATGATAAACGTGCGCTCCCGCAACTCGGGGTGTGTCATGAGTGAATTATGGATTCGCCCATCGAACAGAATGTGTTCATACACTTCGTCACTTACGATCCAGATGTCACGATCACGTATCAGGTTCGCCAGTTGATCCAGATCATCCGTCGTCCAGACGTGGCCACTTGGATTATGGGGTGTATTGACCAGAATCAGCCGGGTTTTATCCGTGATTTTCTCGCGCACTGCCTGCCAGTCAATGCTATAGTCGGGCGGGGTTAGCGTGACGTAAACGGGTATACCACCGTTCAGATCAATAGCGGGCACGTAGCTGTCGTAGGCAGGTTCAAATACCAGTACCTCATCGCCCGGACGAACCACTGCCGTGACAGCCGCAAAAATGGCCTCGGTCGCCCCCGACGTAACCGTAATTTCCGTTTCGGGATCATAATTTACCCCGTACTGATCGGCCGTTTTCTGAGCCAGTGCCTCTCGCAAAGCCGGAACTCCCGTCATGGGCGCGTACTGATTAAACCCATTCCGCAAGTATTTTTCAACCAACGACACTAATTCAGGCGAACAATCGAAGCCCGGAAAGCCCTGCGATAGATTGATAGCGCCGGTTTCAGCCGCCAGTTTTGACATGACCGTAAAGATCGTCGTGCCAACAGTCGGTAGTTTGGATTTGAGATTCGCCAGTGTAGTTATGTGGTTAGTCATTGGTACTTACAAAGCCGTATTGTAGCCATCGGAAAACAGTTCACCGAGCGATAGCTTGTCGATATAAGGGTCAAGTTCGTTAGTGTCGGCCAGAACGCGCACCAAATTAGCACTATACTTTCGCTGGCAAATCCACATCTCCACAAAAAATGTATTAACGGCGTACAAATGCAGCCAGAAACCAGGAATCCGTCGCGCTTCGAGGAGTGTGCCTTGTTGCCAAATCAGATTTAACTGATCCTGATAAGCCAGGCTATGAAAGTAGTCGACGCCATTGTTATCGAAATTACGTTGCATAGCTGTCAGTGATCGCCGTAGCGTTTTTCACCCGCGGTAACTGCCAGTGCCAGCTTGTTTTGTTTAGGCGGCAACGGACAGGTAGCAAATGCAGTGAAGGCACAAGGTGGGTTGATGGCCTGATTAAAATCGAGTGTTGTTGTACCGTCAGAGCCAGCTTTAGCCGCGTACAGGAACCGACCAGAGCCGTAGGTTTCGTGCGTATTGGTCGGATCGCCGAATAGAATAAACAGCTTTTCGCCTTCGCCCGCAGCATCCAGCCGATACGTTTTACCCGCCCGCTCAAACACGAGCGTACCTGCTAGTGGATATTGCGAAATTTGGCCAATCACATCCATAATTGGAATCGTTTTGGGCTCCGATGGCACTTCCAGACGAGCTTTTACTTTCCAGGTTTCGTCTACAGGATAGCGGTCGATTCCGTGAAATTCGCTCAGAAGTGGACTTTCCAGGTCGCGCAACCGAACGCCGTATTTTTCACCCCGTTTAATAATGAACCATCGGAGCGATCCATGTTGCAGGGTTACCACCTTTTTACTTTCAGGTGAGAAAATCGTTTCTGTTGTCAGAACAGGTTGCGGCTTTTCTGTACCGGTAGTTGGTTTGTCAACAAGTACAGCGGCTTCGGGCGCGTGCGTAAATGTGACTGTACCCTTGGTGAGTTGAAACGTACCCAATTGAGCGGGTGACTTGCCAGACGGAAACGTAATATCATTGCCAGGATCACCACCTACTTTATTCTCGCCTTCCTTCAACCAAAACAAGCCCGCTACATTCAGCCAGCCCGATTCACTTTTGAGCGATTTCAGTCGGTTCTGATGCCACTCGTCAATCTGTGCTTTGTAAGATGGTTCATCTGTGGCTCGCCAGCCCACTGTGGCTAGCATAGCTAATAACCACAAACCGAAAAAACTACCCGAATAGATGTTTAGCGTCTTGTTTGATGAATCAGTGCGTTTCATAGTGAGGAACCGTAGAGTAAGTGAAAATATCGTTTTTGAATGCCAGAGAAATACGCCCAAAGCGACAGGGCCCCAATGTAGCCCAGCACAATGATCATGGGGTAACCTAAAACAGTATAAAGAGCAAGCCAAAGGACTGCCACCCGACCAATTTCAAGATACAGTACCCATTGACGCTGTTCAAGCAAGGCACCGCAGTTGATCAGGGTGAGTAATATAAACAAAGCCGTCAGCAACTGAAGATAAGCAGGAACGTAGGCTTCAATCAGCAGAAAAGCGAACAGAATCATGAGGATACCAGCCATTTGCCCAATTACATACCCTTTAAACCGGCGGCTTTTATGGTGAATAGTTAAACGCCCTGCCGTATCGGCTGATAAAAAACGCCCTTCCAATTCCTCCCGAATGCCGGGATCAATCGAATCAGGCCGACCGAACAACACACGCACTTTCGCTGACCAGCCGTTTGCCCGCCGAGCGGCTACGAGCACTTCGAGTAGTCCGTGAAAATGCTGCCATAAAAAACTATGGCTATCCAGTGGCTTGGTCAATCCATAAACTGGCTCTGCCTGTTCTTCCCTAAATGTGCCAAATAGTTTGTCCCAGATAATAAGCACGTCGCCGTAATTTTTGTCCAGATATTCGGGGTTACTGGCATGGTGAACCCGGTGGTGTGAGGGCGTAACTAATACGTACTCAAGCCAACCCAGTTTGCCAATTGTGCGGGTATGTATAAAAAAAGGATATAAGCCGTGAAGCAGGAGAATGGTCGTAATCATCTCCGCTGGAAAACCAATAACAGGCAAAATAGACCAGAAACCCGTGCGTACAATGGCCTGAAAAACGGTAATTCGGGCAGAAACCGTATAGTTGAAGTCGTCGCTTTGGTGATGTACGATATGAACTGCCCAAAATAGGTTGATTTCGTGCGCCAATCGGTGATACCAATACCAGACAAAGTCCGTTGCGATGAACACGCCTAGCCAACCCCAGACATTAGACCGGATGTCGAGCAGTGCGTAATGCTGATGCAGGTAGTCGTACACGAAGTAAAACACACCAACCGTGAAGCTATCCAGCAGTCGCTCGGCAATACCGACGTTCAGATTCGCTATTGAATTATTGAATTGAAAATAACTCTTCTTCTGCCTTTTCGCGACAAGATATTCCACGCCCATAAAGAACAGGAACAGTGGAACGGCAAATGCAAGCCAATTGAATTGCATACGTAATTGATCAAATTTATTGTCTACAGAGACACTGAGACTACTGAGTTTTAATTGCTTACTTATTCATCCCAACCCCTTATATACTTTGTGTTTTCTGTGTCTCCGTGTTTAAAATTTAGTTCTGGATTCTGGCTGCAAACCGGTGATAAAACGGCGTTTTGCTAGACGCACTTTTCGGCTGGTATTCGCCTGTGATAATAGGGATGTACATAACCCGCCGACGACTTTCGGCCCCAAGCTTTGGTGATTGCTCTACGCGGTGCCACAGGCTACCATTATGAATTGTCAGATCACCGGCTTCAATATCAAAACCTACTTCGCGTGGATCGGGCCGATGGTCGATGAACTGGCGCTTGCGGAATAGGGTCATCAGCGTGTTTTGCTTATGGGTACCGGGTAGCACGCGCAGGCCACCGTTACTAATCGGGCAATCGTCTAAATGCAGCCCCACATTCAGCATAGGTCGAATACGATGCCCCAGAAACAAATCGCGCGGGCTGTCGGTATGCCAGCCCATGCGGGAGAAATTACTTTCGGGAGTTCGTACGTAGTGATTGACCACTAATCCGTCTTTTTCTATTTCATTAATACGACCGTCGTAGGGTTGTAATAGAGTAGTTAGTGCCTGCAAGCGCTCATCCTGTAAAAACTCGCGCAACATGGGGCTGAACAACGAGGCAAAAGCAAACCGCTGCACAATCGTCTGCCCATTTTCATCACGACCAAATTTAAGGGGTGTTCCGTTTATTTTATCTACTTTTTCGGCAAGCCAATTCGCTTCAATTCGCTGTAACTCCTGTAAAAAAAGCTGTACTGTATCGCGACTAACGAAGTTTTTAATGTGTAGAAAGCCGTTTTTGTTGAAAAAGGCCGTTTGGTTGTCGGTTAGTGTTGCTGATGGCTGAATAGCAACAGGATGTTCAGATACTACCATTGATGTATTCAATTGATGAAAAATCCATTTAACTATTTACTATATAGAATTAGTATATTAAACTTGATAATGAAAAGCAAACTGTCGTTTGCCAAAAAAATCAGGTCGTTAACGTAATTCTACTTACGATTCAGGGCTGATTTGCTATAGAAAATAAGGCAATGTGTTTAGTATAAACGATATTTAGAAGGATACTGAGCTCATATTTAAAAAAAATATCGCCCTTACGTATAGCTCTATTAATCAACTAATTGCCTACTAAAATCTACACAAACCGTGTTCCAGAAGGGGATTACTCTGCTAGACTTATGGGCAAAGATGAATAGCACATTTCAGTATTCCAAATTTTTTTCAGGCTGCTCGTACAATAGAAAGTAGATAGTGTCGAATTTACACTTTATTTCATACTAACTAAAAAAGATTTTTTTGTCTTTTTTGGATACATAAATCTACAACCAATTACCGTCCTATAATGAAACATAATGTACGAATGAAGGTCTATTGCTTTGTTCTTTGGGCAGCCTTCCTAATTACTCATGTAGTCCAGGCGCAGGATCGCCGAGTCACGGGCCGCGTGCTGTCAGCTAAAGACCAGCAACCTATTCCAGGGGTGAATATCCTGGTTAAGGATACGCAGTTAGGTACTACTACCGATGGTAGCGGTAATTTTAGCCTGAATGTTGCGCCGAACGTTACCCTCATTTTCAGCTCTATTGGCTTTGCTGGCCAAACCATTGCGATTGGAAATCAGACACAGCTGACTGTCACGCTTAAAGAAGCCGAACAGAGTCTGGGAGAAGTGGTCGTAACGGCTCTGGGTATCAAAAAGGAAGCGAAACGCTTAGGTTATGCCACGGCTATTGTAAACCCCGAACAGGTTACGACTAACCGTTCGGTGAACTTTATTAACGCCTTACAGGGCAAAATTGCCGGTGTAAATATCAGCAGCCTTGGCACTGGGGCTGCGGGCACCAGTAAAATCCGTATCCGGGGGCAGTCGTCGTTTTCAGGTCAAAACAGCCCGCTTATTGTTATTAATGGTGTTCCGATTGATAATACCAACTTCGGCCAGAATAACGGAAACACAGGTAGTGACAACTCCATCGGCAGCCGCGATCGCAACTATTCGGATGGTGGCGATGGGCTTTCTTCTATCAACCCCGATGATATTGAAGGTATGACCGTTCTGAAAGGTGGTACGGCAGCTGCACTCTATGGCTCACGGGCCAAAGATGGCGCCATTCTGATAACGACCAAAACCAAAGGAACGGGTCAGGGAATTGGGGTTACCTACAACATGAACTACACGTCCGATCATCCGCTGGACTACACTGATTATCAGTATGAGTACGGTCAGGGCGAATATGGTGTTCGGCCTACGGCTCCAAACCCAACTTCTGGTGTATGGAGTTTTGGTGAAAAGTTTGCCGGTCAGACGCAGGTTTTGTTTGGGGGTGTAACGGTTCCTTATGCGCCTGTTCGAAATCGAATCAATACCTTCTACCGCGATGGCTCTACGATGACCAACTCCATTGCCGTCTCGACAGGTAATGAGAAAGGTGGTCTCAATCTGTCGATCTCGAATCTGGACAATAAAGGAATTACCCGGAATAACACGTTCAGCCGTAAAACCATCAACCTGGGTTTTAGCTATAATCTGTCACCTCGGCTTACGGTTACGGGTACGCTGAACTACTCCAACGAGTACAATAAAAACCCGCCCCAGATTGCGCAACAGGACAACAGTACCCCAACCACCATCTACACGTTAGCGAACTCGATGCCATTTGATGTACTGGAAGCCAACCAGATCAATCCAGCAACGGGTAACGAGTTTATCTATTCGCGGTTTATGAACCGGACGAACCCGTATTTCGTCATGAATTACAAGTTCGAGAATATTCGCCGGGATCGCTTGTTCGGGAATATTTCAGCCCGTTACAACGTAACCGACTGGTTGTATGTACAGGGCCGGGTAGGTCAGGATTACTGGTCGCGGGATCAGGATTATAACTTTCCAACGGGGCAGGCTTCGTTAGCCGCAGCTCCTGCCGGTTTTGTTAATGGTGCTTATGTTCAGGAAGCTCGTCGGTTCCGGGAACTGAATACGGACTTCCTGATTGGTGCTAACCACAAATTTGGCGTCTTTGGTGTCGATATTACGGCGGGTGGAAACCAACTCTATCGTCGGAGTGATCTGAATAGCGTTTTGGCTACAGATTTTGTCGTCCGAGGACTTTATACGCCACAGAACGGTCGGGTAAAAGACCCACAGTATAGCCTGAGCGAACGGAAAGTAAACTCGTTATACGCAGCTGCTGAATTTTCGTACAAAGACTTCCTTTACCTGAACGGAACTGTTCGGAACGACTGGTTCTCGACGCTGGCTCCGGCCAATCGTAGCATCCTGTATCCTTCGGTAACGGGTAGCTTCGTCTTTTCTCAAGCCTTCAACAACTTACCATCCTGGCTGAATTTCGGTAAGTTACGGGCCGCTTATGCTGAAGTTGGTAGTGATGGCGATGTAGGTCCCTACTCGAATAACTTGTTCTACGGCGTCAATGCGAACCTCTTCCCGAACCCCGCTGGCAATGGACAACCCTTGGGCTATATTACCTCCAACACGGTTCCCAGTACCACACTCAAACCAAGTCGTGTAGCCGAAACCGAGTTAGGTCTGGAGTTGAAGTTGTTTAACAACCGGGTGGGCTTAGATGTAGCGGTCTACAATAAGATCACCAGCGACCAGATCGTTGCCAAGCAATCGTCTGATGCCTCTGGCTATACAAGCTCGTTGATTAATAGCGGGCAAAGCCGCAACCAGGGCATCGAAGTATTGTTGAACCTGTCGCCAGTTCGAACGAAAAACTTCTCCTGGGATGTAACCTTCAACGGGTCGTATAACCAGACCAAATTACTCCGGCTCATAACCGATGACGATGGCACCCCTGGAAAAGACTACAATAATGATAAACTAGCGGAGCAAATCGTGGTAGGCACGGGTATTTACGTTGGTGAATTACGGCAGGTCGTTGGCCAGCAATTGGGTCAATTGTACACCTATGGCTATAAGCGCAATGCGCAGGGACAGCTTATCAATGGAAGTGACGGTCTTCCTATTCGAACCGATGCGCCGATCTCGTTTGGCTCTGCTCTGCCTCGTTTTGTGGGTGGTATAACCAATGGCTTCAATTACAAAGGGGTGAGTTTGTCATTTTTGATCGACTTTAAACTGGGCGGCAAAATGATTTCAGGTACCAACCTGAATGCGTTCCGGCACGGCTTGCAAAAAGAAACGCTGGTAGGTCGGGGTGACCCAGACAACAAGATGGTTGGCCCTGGCGTGAACGAGAAAGGCGAAGTCAACGCCGTTCGGGCATTTGTGCAGGATTACTATTCAGTAGGCCGCTCCAAGAGCCTGGGAGAGCAGGTGGTTTATGACTCAGGTTTATGGAAACTACGCCAGATCAGCCTCGGCTATGACTTCACCAAACTCCTGCCCAAAACCTTATTTATCAAAGGAGTACGTTTGAGTGCCGTAGCTAATAACGTGGCTATTCTGAAGAAATGGGTGCCTAACATCGATCCTGAACAATTCGGTTTTAGCTCGGATAACCTGATTGGTCTGGAATCAACGGGCTTACCAACTACACGCAGCATCGGCTTCAACCTGAATGTTAAATTTTAAAAGAATTTCATGAAAAAGATATTTTTTATACTACCACTTCTCGCTCTGCTTCTGATTACCAGCAGCTGCGACAAAGGGTTCGATGAACTGAACGTCAACCCAACGGCGGCAACGGCGCTTAATCCTGTTTTTACGTTCAACAATGCCATGGTTGGCACCTCGTTTCCAGGGTCAATCCTGATTTTTGAGGAACCTATCGTTCAGCAGATATTCACCCCAAACTCTGGTATCAATGCAGGGGGTAATTTTAATATCGACAATCGTGGACCCACCGGTAACAATGGTGGTCTCTGGCGCCAGTATTACCAAAACGTAGTTCGCTATTTGGTCGATGCGGCCAATCAAACCAAAACAGATGCTAACCGGACTAATCTCTACAACATGATCCGCATCTGGAAAGCCTATGTCTTTACCGTACTTACGGATACCTATGGTGACATTCCGTATAGCCAGGCTGGACTAGGGTATATTTCGGGAAACGTAATACCGAAATACGATACGCAGGAGAGCATCTATAATGATCTTATCAAAGAGCTAACTGAAGCAACCACCGCCTTAGACGCAGCCAAACCTACAGAAGCGGGCGAGATTACGTACGGAGGAGACATTACGAAATGGAAAAAGTTCGGCAATTCGCTACTGCTCCGGGTTGGTATGCGGCTCTCGAAAGTGAATCCTACGCTGGCCCAATCGACGGTTCAGAAAGCTGTTGCCGGTGGCCTGATGGCATCCAACGCTGATAATGCACTGGTTCGCAATAACGCCAACTATACGAATGGTGTGGGGGCTACCGTCAACTCGACCGAAGCTGCCAACTATTACCTCACAGGTGCGTTTGTGGATTACCTCAAAGCAACTTCAGATCCTCGCCTGGTCTCTATTGCTGTACGCTACGTAGGTGCCAAAAGTGGTCCAGAACAAACAGCTGCCAAGGCTAATCGTGATCCTGCTGTACAAATTGGTATGCCAATGGGCTACGATAATGGTACGATCCCAGCAAAAGCCACCGCCGATGGACTGGCCAGTTTTTACGATTATTCGCAGCTGGACCGAACCCGAATGGGTAGTCAGTTTGCGCCTTGCTACTTAGTTACGTATGCGCAAACACAATTACTGCTGGCTGAAGCGGCCCAGCGGACCTGGACAACGGGTAACGCTGCCGACTTTTACAATGCGGGCGTTACAGCGCATATGAAACAGTTGGGCGATTATGATGCTACGTCACTGGTTTCGGATGCGAACATTGCCGCTTATTTACAGAAGAATCCCTACGATGCTACAAAAGGTCTCCAACTAATCAACACCCAGTACTGGATTGTTTCTTTCCTGAATGGCCCCGAATTGTTCGCTAATTTCCGTCGTAGTGGATTTCCTGCACTGACTCCCAATCCTTATCCGGGTAAAGAAATCAAAGGGAGTTTCATCTATCGCCTGTCATATCCAGACTCGGAGCAATCGGTGAATACCGCTAACCGCCAGGAGGCTGTTACCCGACAAGGCCCAGACAATCTAGATACCCACGTTTGGTGGGATAAGCAATAACCCAGTCTAATTTTTCTTAACCTAAACTATGTGCGCAAGCCCAACCGTAACTGGTTGGGCTTGTTTGTTAGCGCTCAAATACCACATCAGCAAAATAGCCTTTACAATCGGTGAACCAGCCAGTGAGCGAAAATCCGCTTTGTTCCGCTAGCTGCTCGATCTGGGTACGCGTAAATTTTCGGGAAATCTCGGTATGAATAATTTCGCCGTATTGAAATGGCACAGTCATAGCTAATGCGCCAATCTGAACCAGTTGTGCTTTCTGACTTACCAAATACGATCGCGCTTCGCCCGTTTCTGGATTATATACTTCATAATGATCAAAGGCTGCCAGATCGAAATTTGCATCCAGTTCGCGGTTGATTCGGTGAAGTAGATTCAGATTAAACGCCCGTGTCAGCCCCTGTCGGTCGTTATAAGCCGCATGAATCACGGCAGGGTGCTTTTGTAAGTCGAAACCTGTCAGTACGAGGTCGCCAGGTTGGAGTCGGTCGTGTAATTGACGGTAAAAATCAAGGGCATCCTCGGGTGTAAAGTTGCCAATGTTTGAGCCTAGAAATAAGACAACGCGCCGGGCATTCGACTCTTCGGAAAGCTGTTCGAGCGCATTAAAATAATCGTCGTGACGTGGATTAAGTCGTAAATCAGGCCATTTCTGACGCAGATCGATCACTAACTCATCCAGCGCATCAACTGAAATATCGACCGGTGCATACGTAAAATCGGCGTTTTTATCGGCAAAAAAACCAAGCAGAATTTTCGTTTTAAGTCCATCGCCCGCACCTAATTCAACCAGTTCAAACGCACGCTCGCCGGTTGTAAACTGAGCCAGTAAATTCGCTTTATACGTGTCCAGAATTTCATATTCCGACCGGGTCAGATAGTATTCCGGTGCATGCATAATTTCCTGAAACAGCCTGCTCCCTTCAGCATCATAAAAAAAACGTGATGACAACCGCTTGGGTGTTCTCTGTAAGCCTGTCCGTACTTCGTCGGCAAGGGGCGAAGTGTCAGATGCAGGTAGCTCCACGCTTATTCCACTAAGCGTATTCCCGTGTACTGCCATCGTTTGTCTGGTTGAAAAAAATTACGATAAGTCGGGCGGGAATGTCCTTCAGGTGTAGCCACCGAAGCCCCGCGCAAGACTAGTTGAGCACTCATGAATTTACCGTTATATTCGCCTACAGCTCCCTCCGCCGTTATAAAACCTGGATAAGGCAAGTAAGCTGAATTTGTCCATTCCCAGCGTGCTCCCCAATTAAGTTGGCCAGCTACTGTGGATTCGACGGCCGAGTCCACGGCGGCAATTTCCCATTCAAATTCGGTGGGTAGCCGCGTTCCCCGCCAGCGGGCGTAAGCATCAGCTTCGTATTGGCTAACGTGGCAAACCGGAACGGCTAAATCAACAGGTATTAACCCATCGAATGTGTAGTTCCACCAGTCGCCATCAATCTGATACCAATACAAAGGCGCCTGAATTGCATTTGTATTGACCCACGCCCAGCCATCAGAAAGCCAGTATCGAAAGTTTTGATAACCACCCGCTTCGATAAACTCCAGGTAGTCGCCATTCGTGACCAGATTTCCGGAGAGTACTGTCTCATTCAGGTATACCTTATGTCGTCCTAGTTCATTATCAAAGTGAAATGAGTCAACGATCGGCGAATAACCAATCGAATAGATACCTTCCCTGATTGAAACAGGCGGTCTTGACGCTTGCCTTTGATGCTCAATAATGGGCATCTTAAGAGCAGGCAGTAAGGGGTTATGGCCTAGAATGTACTTGATGTCGGTGATGAGCAATTCCTGATGCTGCTGCTCATGATTCAGCCCTAATTCAATAAGTGCATAGAGATCTGGTGATACGTCGGCGGTGTTTAGGAACCTACTCATATGCTCATCGACATAAGCACGGTAGGCATATACGCCCGCAACCGTCGGTCTGCTTAAGTTACCTCGGTCGGTCCGAAGTACACGTTTGCCTACTGTTTCGTAATAACTGTTAAATACGTAGCTAAAATCTTCGTGAAATGGGCGATAAGCAGGATAGTTGGGGATCAGGACGAATGTTTCCCAGAACCAGGTTGTATGGCCTAAATGCCACTTAGGAGGGCTAACATCAACGATGGGCTGCACTACATAATCCTCGGTTTCGAGCCCCCGGCAAATCGTTTCAGAATGCTTCCTTACCCGAAAATATTGTTCAGTAAACGTTTGTTCAGCAATCATTCAGGTTTACGGTAGTTGTGGTTTACGGATTCGGTATATGGCTTTGTATAACCGGTGCGTCAGCCATCGTAGCGACGGCCCGGCGTAAACCATATACTGTAAACCAATTCCCTTTCTCCTTGTTCAGTAACCGACCATTTGCTCATCAACAAAACACCACAGCCATCGTTCCCCCGGTTCAGAGGAGATCACGACTGGATGCTCACTAGCCAGAAAATGTTTCGTTGCATGTTTGTTGGGCGACGAATCACAGCAAAGGGTAGTGCCGCAGGTTTGACAGGTACGCAAGTGTACCCATGAGTCCCCGGTTTTAATGCACTCCTCACATACGTACTCGCGAGCGGTGCGGATTTCTGTCAGAGAAGTCAGGTGATTACAAATAGCTGGTTTGAGCATGGGATATAGGGCCGTATTTTCAGCAATATATTGTACAATAGGGCTTTTTCATAAAAAATAATCATTGGCTTAGTTGCTGGCCCAGATTCAATCAAAACAGAATTCGTCGATCATGATAGCTCCTAAACAAGTAATGATACGGGCAACACGTCATACGAGATTGCCTGATTTTCAGCTTGCTCATACATTTATCCGATTGTGGACCCTAAGCAAAGCACGTACGTTTGTTGCCATAAACGGCCAATCGTCAATTCAGCTTTAAACCATGAAATCACTTCTCCCTTTGCTTTTACTGTTGCTAAGCCAGTCCGTGCTGGCTCAGACCAATTATGTGGCCAACACGGCCAATGCCACCAACCCAACGGTAAATAATACCTTGGTTGGGGCTGACGCTGGAATAAGTATAACGTCAGGATTTAATAGCTCGTTTTTTGGCCAGGTACTCGATAAAAAATAAACTGGCAATATGGCCTGGGTGGTGGCCTACTTAATTGTATCGTCTCATGAAAACAAGTCTATGTCTCATTACGCTGCTTTTTGTGGGCAGTTGCGGATTTGCTCAGCAGTATCCTTTCCAGTTAACCCTTACTCGTTTCGTTGAAGCAGGCGAGTTTAGTGAGCAGCAGGCAGTACAGACCATTGAATCCAGCAGTGTTATTAAGCCCAGTGCCATTGCTCAGTATAAAGCTGGACAATCTGTGCTCTTGCAGCCCGGTTTTGTGGCCCACTCAGGCTCACTATTTATGGCTACTATTGGCCCAGTAGAAAGACCAGGCATTGGGAAAGCAGAAGGCTCCCTGTCGGTCAGTGCCTATCCCAATCCCTTTGTTGATCAAGTGCTGATAGAGTATATCCTTACCCAAAGCGAACGGGTAGGGTATGAACTACGTACTAGCCAGGGGCAGCTTGTGCATCAGACGGCGGCTAGCCAGCAGAGCGAAGGGTCTCATCAGGTAACATTGACTGGAACTGGTTTAGCCGCTGGCGTTTACCTCTATCAGATTCAGATTGGTGCCCGGAGCTATACGCTACGATTAGTTAAGAGGGACTAACTGTAGGTAGATCGAGAGTTCAGTCCATAACTATATTACAATCACGCGTAAGTGTCCTGTTTATCAGAATGTTTGCGCGTGATTGATCGTGTTTGGGTGCATCGATGTACCGGGGGGCTACGCACCTATACTAGTCAAAATCAATCATGGATTAGCCCCTTTTGCATGTCTCTACCAGCAGTACGGCCAATTGCCACAGGTACAACCCTTTCTGTATGGGGTGATTGCAGCAGTTGTTGCCCTGATTGTATCGGCTTTAATGCCATTGGCAAAGAAAGCATTGAAAAGTACGGAGCTTGCCATATTGGGAGCGTTAACCGTTATTGCCTGCCTACTGGGTGTGAATGGGACCGTAGCGTTATTTAGCCGTGGCTTTGTGGGTATTCTACTGCATCCCTACCTGTTACGTGACCAAAATCGAGTGAGGCTTCTTCAGAGAATTATCCTGCAAATCCTCACAACTGAGGCAGCCATAGCTAAGCGGCAAATCTTCCAGACCTTTTTCAACGTTGGCTTTTTGCGGTATGGAACTCCGATCAACTACGACAAGGTCTTGAGGCTATTAAGCAGAAAATGGGGATTGACCTGCTGTTTAAGGCTATCCTGTTGGATTTATAAATTTTCCTTTTTCAGAGCATCTGCTTCTCACTCGGAGTGAAGCAGCCGGTTAAAGTAATAGATCGCTTCCTGTAGGCCAATGGTGAAGCCGCTGAAAACCAGCGCGCCTACTCCTGTATTGAGCACATTGTCGCTGGCGATACACTTCTGCCCATCGACTCAAATTTAGCAGCTTTTGACTCAAACGTGAAAAAGAGACAACTAGGAGAAGGTGACCTTTGACCTGTTCAATGCCAATCACCTAAACCACTACCATTATGTCTCGAATTTCCACTACCGCCCTTGCCTTCGCGCTGACCACCTTCGTTCTCGCTGCCAGCCTGGCTTTGCTAGCTGCTAGCTGGTTCCTGTTCACTCACCTGCAGATGCCGATCATTACGATTAATCCTTTCTAAATCCACACCTAACTCCATGAAAACGTCACACCTCTTTTTAGCCCTGTTCATTACTTGTTTACCAACCATTACCATTGCCCAGACCACGCTTTCCGGTTCTGTCCTCACCACCCATAACAAGCCCCTTCCCTTTGCCAGTGTGGCTCTGCTCAACGCCCGCGATTCGAGTTTAGTGAAAGGGGCAATTAGCCAGGAAACTGGATTTTACACGTTTGAAAACATCCGACCGGGACAGTACCGGCTGTCTGCTTCGGCAGTCGGCTATGTACCAGCCCGGTCGGCTACCGTGCAAGTCGGTACGGGGTCTATTACGCTGCCAGATTTAACATTACGTGAATCCACTCAAACACTGGGCGAGGTGACTGTGGCAGCTAAAAAACCGATGTACGAACAGCAGGTGGACCGCCTGGTGGTGAATGTGCAGAACAGCATTACGGCAGCTGGCGGCACGGCGCTTGAAGTCCTGGAGCGCTCGCCGGGGATTACCCTAAACCGGCAGAACAACAGCCTGACCATGAGTGGAAAAGGCGGTGTGATGGTGATGATGAATGGCAAACTGACCCGGCTGCCCATTGCAACCGTTGTACAGATGCTGGAAGGCATGGCGGCCAATGATATCGAAAAAATTGAACTCATCACCACGCCCCCGGCCCGCTACGATGCGGAAGGCGATGCGGGGATTATCAACATCATCACCAAGAAAAACACCAACTTCGGCATGAATGGCAATTTCTCAGCCACACTTGGTTATGGCTGGTATGCTCGTCCGGCGGGGACGCTCAACCTTAACTACCGTAATCAGAAACTCAACATCTATGGAAATGCTTCGTTTCTCCACAGTCACTTCTGGCAAAAACAGCAATATGACCGAATTGTGGAGCAACCTAACCAGACGCTGGTGACAAACACGGAGACGAATCGGTTTCCGACCATTTCGAACTACAACGCCAAGATTGGGTTCGATTATTCGCTGAGTCCACAAACAACGCTGAACGGCTTAGTGTCGGGGTTTGATAATACCTATGCTATCGACAACGCTGATAATCTGGGAGTAACGTTTACCAATGGCGTGCGGACGCAACAAAGCAGCCTCCTCAACACTGAAGCCAATAAATGGCAGAACCTGCTGCTAAACCTGAATCTGCGTCATGTTTTCAGCAACAAACAGGAATGGAGCATTGACATCGACCGATTGTATTATCACAACGACGATCCCAACGCCTATGTCAGTACAAAACAGGATTTTACGACCGGTAGCCAAACGAATGAGCAAATTCGGATCAGTAAGAAAACGCCCGTCCAGACCTGGGTTCTGAAAACCGATTTCATCAAGCCACTCACCACCAAAGGCCGACTGGAAACGGGCCTGAAGGCTACTACCACCCGCCTAGACAATGCCGTAGACCTGGATAGGTTGATGGCCGAGGGCTGGAAAGTTGATTCGTTTTATACACAGCAATACCAGTTAGCCGAAAATATTCTGGCCGGGTATGTGAGTGTAAACCAGCCTTTAGACAGTAAGACTACGCTTCAGGCGGGGTTGCGTTACGAACATACCCATACCGACATTCACCGGCCCGACGGCCAGTCGTTAATCAACCGGGACTATGGCAACCTGTTTCCGAGTGTGTTTTTATCGCGGAAACTGTCGAAAAATCATATTGCTAACCTCTCGTACAGTCGACGCATTACCCGACCTTCCTACAGCGACATTGCTCCCTTTGTGAGTTTTATTGATTTAAGCACCTTTTCGTCCGGCAATCCAATTCTACGCCCCACCATTTCCGATGCCGTGCAGGGAAGCTACACGTATAAGGAATCCTACGTTTTTTCGCTCAAATACAGCTTTGATCAGAACGTGATTGCCGGTTTTCAGCCGCACGTCGATGCAGCCACCAACCGAATTCAGTATTACGCCGAAAATATTGACCACCAGCAAACACTCTCAATAGCCGCCAGTCTGCCCTGGCAGGTAACCCGCTGGTGGAAAAGCCAGACCAACCTGACGGGTCTATGGCAAAACCTGACGACGGTATACCAGGACAGTCCCGTGAGCCGGACGATCTGGAACGCCCAGGTGAACTCCTCGCACACCTTTACATTACCCCACAAGTTCACTGCTGAACTGACGGGGTTCTATTACAGTCCTACCATGTTTGGTCTGTATCGGGGCCGCAGCTTCGGGCAGGTAACGCTGGGACTGCAAAAACCGCTACCAAACGATAAGGGTACGCTGAGGCTGACGATGAGTGATATTTTCTGGACGAACATTGGTCGATATAACAGCACGATTCCCGCCCTGAATATTAATACAACGCTTACATTTCTATCTGAGCCGCGCGTAGTCCGGCTTACTTATACCCGTTCGTTTGGCAGCAAGACCGTGAAAGCGGCTCGAAACCGGGCCACCGGTTCGGAAGAAGAACGTACCCGAGTGCAAAGTAATTAGGTCAGTCGGCTCCGCTCGTATCTCCCTGATTGTCTGTCTCTATTTTAACACTTATTAAACCTTCTATCCTTATGAAAATCGGATTCAACCTCTGTCGATTGTCTGTTTTTTTATTGCTTTTGTGTGTGATGACTAGCTATGGCCAGGTGCTGCCAACTCGCTTGCCGGTTATCACCAATGAGGGAGAGGTGGTATTGGCCACTGGTGTACGGCTTTGGAGACAACTGAGCTATCAGCCGCTCACCAATACGCTGATGGTTCAACAAGCCAACAGCTGGCACACTTATCAGGCTGACCAGCTACGGCATTTCAGCTACACCGACCGGGCCGATGATCGGACACATTATATAAAGGCTTTTGCGGTGCAACTGGCATCGGGTGAGACCCGGACGATGTTACTCGAAGAACTGATTCCCGGCGCGCCGATTCCATTGTTGCAACTTCCCTCGTCGAATGGTCAGCACGGGACCATCATTCAGGGCCTGCCCCAACCCCGCACGGCAAACTGGAAAACTGAACAGCCTTACTATGTCTGGTTCGACGGGCGGTTGCTGGCTCCTGATGTCTTCGTCCGAACGGAAATCGACGCACTGCTAACCACCGTTCCGGAATCGGTGCAATACTGGGCTGCGGCTTATCCCCGCCCAACTTCTCTACCGGAACTGATGGAGTGGTTGTCTTATTTGGAGAGAGAACTATCTCTTGGTCAGTTAAAGCCAGCTCGCACTCAGCCAAAGCCAGTTACCACTCCGGCCAGCACACCATTCACCTTGTATTGACTCGTTCAGACCATCCCGATTTTCAGCGGTCCGACGGGCGGTCTGGAGTCCGAAAACCAGCTGTAGCTCCGGAAAAATGACCCAAAATCACGGGTAGTAGAACCCAACCGGACAAGGACAAACCTATCGCTCAGCATGACGTATATATAATACCGGTAGGTCATTTAAGCCCAACACAGTATCTGGCTAATCTATACAATCAATCTCTTAAACTCCCTCTTATGACTTCCTTGCCAACCACGGCTTCAGAAGCCGAATCAATCTACAACATGACCCAGCGAGAAACCGCCGACCACCGGCCTGTTTCGCAGGGCGATCGCATCCAGACTATCGATATCCTGAGGGGTGTAGCCCTGCTGGGCATCCTGCTGATGAACATTCCCGGCTTTGCCATGCCCGATAACTTTGATGAAGTATTCCGAAATGATCCGACTACTATTAATTTCTGGCTCAACGCCGGTATCACCATCTTGTTTGAAGGGAAAATGCGGGCTATGTTCTCCCTGATTTTTGGCGTGGGTATCCTGTTGTTCATGGCCCGAAAAGAAAAAGCGGCAACGGGTCGGGTCCCGGCGGGGAACCGCGCGATCGGTTTATTCTTCCGTCGGATGGGTTGGCTTGTGCTGTTCGGGCTACTGGATTCCCACGTTTTGCTTTGGTTCGGAGACATTCTCTACTTCTACGGCGTGGTTGGCATGATTGCGTTTTGGTTTCGAAATCTTAAACCCAGCCTGCTAGCACTGGGCGTACCCCTGGTGGCCATTATTGGCTTCGTGCTGATGACCCTATTTTTTCAGAATATCCGCGACAAACGCCTGGCGTATCTGGCGGTGCAAACGGCTCAACAGCAGGGCCGTACGCTGACAGCTACTCAGCAGCAAGCGATAAAAGACTGGCAGGCTGCCGCGAACGAGTTTTTTCCCAACAAAGTACAAGCCGCTGAGCATACTCGGCTGATGAAATCCAACAACTATTTTGTCGTAGCGTCTCGGTATCGGCAGGAAGTGTGGGATCTACAGACCAAGCACCTACCACTGATGATCTGGGATTCGCTGGCGCTGATGCTGTTGGGCATGGCTCTTTATAAATGGGGCTTTGTGACGGGGCAATGGTCACGTCGGCGCTACTGGCAAACCCTGTTGATTGGCTACGGACTGGGGCTATCGCTGGTCACATACAGTTTCTATTTCGGTTATCAGCATTTCCCCACATCGGAAGCTTTTCTGGCGTATCTGGAGGAGCATCCCATTCAATGGACGCGTTTGATTTATCCGTTCCAGCGGATGCTGCTGGTGATGGCCCATGCCAGTCTGATTATTCTGCTCATTAAATCGAAGGTGGTGCAAGGACTCCTGAATCGGATAGGGGCAGTAGGTCAGATGGCCTTTACCAACTATGTCATGCATACGCTCATTTGTACGTTCGTCTTCTTTGGATACGGGCTCAATCAGTATGGCGAGTGGCAGTTCTACCAGCTTTATTTTCTGGTGGCCGCTATCTGGCTGCTGCAATTGATTGTCAGCCCGATCTGGCTGCGGTATTTTCAATATGGCCCGTTGGAATGGGTGTGGCGGAGTTTGACCTACTGGCAACGCCAACCTATGCACCGACAGGTATAATACGCTTCTATCCACCCTTTTCTTCTAATCCGGTATTCTTCAATTATCGCCTGTCATGATTTATCTGAAACAAACCCTTTTTCTCGGTCTGGCGGCCCCACTTGTCGTAGCCTGTCAGCAAAAAATGAATGACGAATCCGCCGTGCGAACCAATTTCTTCGATAAGTCGGGAATGGATACAACGGTGTTGCCCGGTAATGATTTTTACACCTATGCCAATGGCAACTGGTTAAAAAAAACCAAAATTCCCGATGATCAAGTTTCCTGGGGATCGTTTGCGCAACTCTCCGAAGACAATCAGCTAAAAACGAAAACCATTCTGGAAGAAGTGGCCAAAGCGGGTGCCGAAGCGGCTCCCTCCAGAGCGGGCAGTATTGAGCAGCAGATTGGTGATTTTTATGCCAGCGGCATGGATAGCGCTGCCATTGATAAACTTGGTTTCGAACCTGTAAAAGCAGAACTGGCGAAAATTGCTGGTCTGAAAGACTATAAACAAGTCATGACTTATCTGGCTGTTGACAAAAGTAATCCGGGTGGGAAATTTATCAATATTTATGTAGGAGCTGATGACCGACAAAGTACCATTAACCGAATCAATTTTTGGCAGGCGGGTTTGTCATTGCCCGAAAAAGGCTACTACACCCGCACCGACGAGGCCACCAAAAAGATTCGGGCAGATTTCGTTGCCTACATCACGAAGCTGTTCGTGCTGACCGGCGTCGACTCCACCCTGGCCAGAACCAAAGCGCAGACTATTCTGGCTTTCGAGACAAATCTGGCTAAATCTCATAAGGCACCTGCTGATCTGCGCGATCCGGTGGCTAATTACAACAAATTTGCGGTGAGCACCTTGACTAAACAAATGCCAGCACTGAATTGGCGTCGTCTGCTCGATAGCATGGGTTTGGTGAAAGTAGATACGGTGTTGATGGCTCAACCTGCTTATTATCAGGACTTTGATAAGTTGCTGACCACCACACCTATCGAATTACTGAAAGATCGACTCGCCTTCGACTGTCTGGATTACAATGCGAGTCTGCTCAGCCATGAATTTGAGCAGGCCTATTTTGATTTCAACGACAAAGCACTTCAGGGACAGCCAAAACAGAGTGAACGCTGGAAACGCATGGCCAATCGTGTCGACCGTTCCTTAGGTGAGGCTTTGGGGCAATTGTGGATCAAAAAATATTTTCCGGCCGAAGCCAAAGAGCGGATGCTAACGCTGGTCGATAACCTGCAAAAAGTGTATCGAGTCCGAATCGAAAAACTCGACTGGATGGCTCCCGAAACGAAAAAAGTGGCACTGACAAAACTGGATCGGTTCCTGAAGAAAATCGGCTATCCTGACAAATGGAAAGATTATTCCGATGTGGTGGTAAAACGGGATGATTATTACGGCAATGTACAACGTGCCCGTGCGCATATGTTTCGGGAAGGTTTTGCCAAAGTTAATCAACCCGTCGACCGCATGGAGTGGGGTATGACCCCACCCACGGTCAATGCCTATGCTAATGCCACGAATAACGAAATCGTTTTCCCGGCGGGCATCCTGCAATTCCCCTTCTTTGACAAAGACGCCGATGATGCCATCAATTATGGGAGTATTGGCGTCGTGATCGGCCACGAAATGACGCACCTGTTTGATGATCAGGGGCGCCAATATGACGCCAACGGAAACCTGCGTGACTGGTGGACCAAGCAGGACGTCGAACGATTCAGTAAAAAAACACAGGTTGTTGTGAATCAATACAATACCTTCACTGTACTGGATAATCTCCAAGTAAATGGTCGATTGACTTTAGGCGAAAATCTGGCTGATCTGGGTGGTATCACCCTGGCTTATCAGGCGTTTAAACTGACCAAGCAGGGCCAGGGGACCGACAAGATCGATGGATTTACACCCGATCAACGTTTTTTTCTGGGTCATGCCCAGGTTTGGCGCAGTAAAGTGCGGGATGAGTCGGCCCGCGTATGGATTACCATTGACCCTCATTCGCCCGATAAATTCCGAGTCAACGGCCCGTTGGCCAATTTCGAGCCGTTTTATCGGGCTTTTGACGTAAAGCCGGGTCAGAAACTATATAAGCCAGAAGTGGATCAGGCGAAGGTCTGGTAAAAGCAGAAGTTGTTGCATGACATAACTGGGGCGGTAGTTAATCCTGGCAGAGGTTAACTACCGCCCCAGCCACCAGGAGGGTAAATCAACCCGCCCATCAGGCTGACTCAAACGAACTATTTTTTGACTCAAAACTGCCAGTTTGTTTAGAAGAGAAAGGAGACTTTTGATATGTCCAACGCGCCAAACTGCTGACGCTCTGGACATTCCGTAAACTCACCCTTAAACTTCCAAACCATGAAAACGCTCGTTTGCCCTGCCGCCCGTCATTTGTTCATTGCTTTGTGCTTAGGCGCTGGTTTCCTTTCTATAGTGGCCTGCCAGTCAACTACTATTGTGCCTGTTTCCCGACCAGAACTCGTTCACTTAGCGCCAAAGGTCCATGCAGTGGATTCCCTGGTTCACGAGTTGCCCCGACCAGGTGTGTTGCTGATCGACTCAATTACCATCGATCCACAGCCCCGTCCCCAGCATACTACCTATTAAGTCCCTGGTCAGCTAAACCGTTACAACTGATTATACTTTTTTACTAACTATTAGGTAAGAAACTGCTTGATAATCAGTATCTATTAAATCAGTTACTAAATAATTGATTGTGCAACTTATTTATCAACAAACTTCTGACTATCATTAAATTATCTCTTGAATTCCTGACCAACTCAGTTATTTTTGTTGAGCTAACTACTCCACAAAACAGGCTTACCCTGCATGAAGACCAAAATTCTACTGGCCGATGATGAAAGTGACCTTGACGATCTCTTCAAACAACAATTCCGACGTCAGATTCATAATCATACCTATGAATTTATCTTTGTTCGCGATGGTCTGGAAGCCTTAACCGTTCTGGAGCAACAGCCCGATATTGATGTGGTCCTCAGTGACATCAATATGCCAGGGATGGACGGACTAACCTTGCTGGCCAAACTGTCGGAAATTAACCCCATTATCCGTACTGTGATCGTCACGGCCTATGGGGATATGAGTAATATTCGAACGGCCATGAACCGGGGAGCCTTCGACTTTATCACCAAACCTATCAACTTTAAGGATCTGGAGATAACCCTCGACAAAACAATTCGGTCGGCCAATCAGCTTCGGGAAACGGTTGAAATAAAGGCAGTTGACGAGATGAAAACTCGTTTTTTTACCAATATCACACACGAACTCCGTACGCCCCTTACCTTAATTGTATCGCCAGTCGATAACCTGCTGGAGACCCCTAATTTACCAACTACTTTCCAGAACCAGTTGTCGACTGTGCAGCGTAATGCCCGGCAATTGCTGCGGCTGATTAATCAGTTGCTGGACATCAACAAACTGGAAGCCCAGCAAATGGATCTGGTCAATGAAGTTGGTGACCTAACCGGCTTTGTGGGCCAAATCGTAGACCTGTTTCGTCCATCGACTACCATCAAGCAACTGGCACTGACCTACGAAACCAATTTGCCACCCGGAAATTACCTGTTCGATGCTGGCAAATGGGAGAAGATTCTCTATAATTTACTGTCGAATGCCATCAAGTTTACAGAAACAGGCAGCATCAATGTCCGCCTAACGCATACCTCAAGGATGGCTCAACTAGCCGTCAGTGATACTGGGATTGGTATTGCCGCTGACAAGCTGCCGCATATTTTCAACCGATTCTATCAGGTCGATCCGTCCCGTAGCCGCGCTTACGAAGGAACCGGCATTGGTCTGGCGCTGGTACATGAATTAACGACCAGGCTGGGCGGAACAATTACCGTTCAAAGCCAAACACAGGAAATCGGCGGACAGTCGGGAACCCATTTTTTGCTGGAAATCCCTCTTCAGCAGGCAGATGCGGTTGTTCCGCAGAAAATAGAGTCCCGATTAACGGTTGATGTACCCCTATTGCCCGCTGAATTGACTTACCCGACTACGGAAACGCAATCTGACAACACACCGCTGGTGCTGGTAGTAGAAGACAATGCAGAACTCCGGGAATTTATCGTGGCCGAATTAGCCACTACCTATCGAATTCGCTCTGCCGCCAATGGCTACGAAGGCTGGGTTGTAGCCAAAGAAGAATTACCCGATGTGATCATCTCGGATTTGATGATGCCTCGTCTGGATGGCTATGAACTTATCAGTCAGCTAAAAGCCGATCCCGCCACCGATCATATTGCGGTCATCCTGCTAACGGCCAGCGTTGAAGCCGACAGTCGACTGAAGGGGCTATCTCAGGGTGCGGATGAGTATTTGACCAAGCCGTTTCACCTGGGCGAGTTGCGCCTAAGGCTGCGCAATTTGTTGACCCGTCAGGATAAGTTACGGGAAGAATATCGTCAGCAATTTACTAAGCCTGATCAATCAACTCCGTTGGAAACCATTCAGGATCAGTTCTTACGTCGGCTGTATCACTTGCTGGATGATCACCTGGACGATTCGTCGCTGAGTGTGGAGTGGCTAGCCGATCAATTGGCGGTAAGCCGCAAAACGCTTTATCGCAAAGTACAGACGCTGATGCAACTGTCGCCCAATGATCTCATTCGCCAATATCGGCTTCGTAAAGCCATCGACCTATTACGGGCTGGTCATAATGCCTCCGAAACGGCCTATATGGTTGGCTTTGAATCGCCGTCGTATTTTACGAGGGTCTTCAAAGAGTTTTACAACCAAACGCCCACCGATTATATTCGGCAGTAGCTACCAAAGGCGAATGATTCTGGATCGACCCAAATTTAGCCGCTGTTTTCATGGTTCACGAAGTTAGATCATGCTTAACTTAATGTCCAGTCATATGTAGCAGGACCAATGAGCAAAGTGATGATAAATTCGGTCCCTTGGCCCTCAGCACTGTATACCGTCAATGTACCCCCATGTCCTTTGGTAATGATGTCATAGCTCAAACTCAACCCCAATCCCGTGCCCTCACCGGTAGGTTTGGTGGTAAAAAATGGCTGAAAAATCTTCGCTTTAACCGTCTCAGATATCCCCGTTCCATTGTCCTTCACCCGAATCACTACGTTGTCCTTAACCTGGCTTGTGCTTACGGTAACCATAGGCTGGTAATCTGAACCATTCATTTTCCGGGATCGTTCGCCGATGGCATAAAACGCGTTATTGTACAGATTCAACAGCACTCGCCCAATTTCCTGAGGAGCTACGTTTACGGGTTCCAGCGTTGGATCAAACTTGGTCACTAACTCACAGTTGAAGCTTTGGTTTTTAGCCCTCAGGCCATGATAAGCAATCTTGAGATATTCATCGGCCAGCGCATTTAGATCGGTCGGTCGTTTCTCGCCCGATTCGGTGCGGCTATGTTCGAGCATGCCTTTGACGATGCTGCTAGCCCGACCACCATGATGGTTGATCTTTTGGAGGTTACTGGTGAGATCTCCCAGGATTTCTTCAGCATAATCTTTCTCCGATTCAGGGAGTTTCTGGAACGGCCCTTCCTTGAGTTCATCAATGAGTTCAGTACTTACCTCGGAGAAGTTGTTGACAAAGTTTAACGGGTTTTGAATCTCGTGGGCAATGCCTGCGGTCAGTTCGCCCAAACTGGCTAATTTTTCTTTCTGGATGAGTTGGGCCTGCGTGGCATGAAGGTCTGTGAGGGATTGTTCGAGATGGTCGCGCTGGGTTTCGATCTCTTCCTTTTGTTGCCGCACTTCCTGATTGAGCATCTGCAACTGTTCATTCGTCTTTTGCTTCAGCCGATCATTTCGGTAAAACACTCCCGCCAGCAATAATAAGACGGCTACTATACCTAGCAAACCGTAGATTTTGACCCGACTTTCAAACCGACTTTTCTCCTCCTCCAGCAATTGAGTCCGTTGCTGCTCGTCAATCAACGTCGACTGAATCTGGTTAACTTTCTGCTGGCTGAACAGGCTGTCCCGAACCGCCACCATGATGCTCTGATATTTATAGGCACTGTCTGGCCGACCTAGTGCCTGGTAGTATTTAGTCAGTAGACGACTAGAGAATATTGCGAAAATTTGCTACCGTTTGGCCAGCCTGCAAGCCCGCTTTAGCCATCAGAATGCTGGAATCAGGCTGGTTCTGTTTCCATAAAAACTCACTGTACCACCGATAGACATAGCCCAATCCCCGTAGGAATTGCTGGGCTTTGGCCATCTGAATACTTTGGCGAAAATAGGCATTGGCTTTAGTGGGGTTGTAATCACCTTCCAGTCGACCCAAATAATTGAGATAAACGGAAAATTGTTTTATGGCCGGATCTTCTTTAGCCGCTAGGGTTAAATAATAGCGGGCCGAATCAGGTTGATGAAGTAACCAGTAAGCTCCCCCCAATTCTGTACTTAACCCAGCTTGGTTCTGCTTATCATTGTCTTCAACGGCCAAAGTTTTAGCCCGTTTATAATAAACGATCGCCTGTCGATAATTCTCTAAATAGATCTGTAATATGCCGAGTTGTACGTAGGTGAAACTTATATGTACCCGATCGTTGGCTTGCTGAGCCTGCTGGAGAACCTCTAAACGAAGGCGCATACTTTTAGGAATATCCCGTTCGGCGAAAAGATAGGCTAACCAGCCTTTGCCTTCCATTTCTCCTTTCTGATGGTTTGTTTTACGGGCCAGTTGAAGCCCCTGACGCGTGTACCAAAACGCGGAATCGGGAGTTTGGAAGGACTGATACTTCGCTAGTTCATACAGTAGCCACATACGAGCGGTGTCGGCTTTCGCCTTACCAAGCTCACGCTGGAGACTGTCAAGGATGTGTTCAGCTGATTGAGCAGGAGCCAGTAATGGAGCAACTATTAACAGCAGGATATAAGCGTAGTTTTTCATAGAGTTTAGGCGGTTAGGTAGTGGGTAGTATGATGACAAACTCAGTGCCTGACCCTCCTGTACTTTCCACAGTGAGCGTACCGCCATGCCCTTTTGTGATAATGTCATAACTCAGTGAAAGGCCTAATCCTGTGCCTTCACCCGTAGGTTTGGTGGTAAAAAATGGCTGAAAAATCTTCGCTTTGACCGACTCGGAGATACCCGTGCCATTGTCCTTCACCCGGATTTCCACGCCCGATTCTTTACGTTGCGTACGGACTTCAACCTTGGGCTGATAATTGGCATCACTACGTTGGTGAGCCCGCTCATGCACCGCATAAAACGCATTATTGTACAGATTCAGCAGCACCCGTCCAATCTCCTGAGGGGCAACTTCCATTGGCTTCAGGGTGGAATCAAAATCAGTGACTAATTCGCAGTTGAAGGACTTGTCCTTAGCCTTTAGACCGTGATAAGCAATCTTGAGGTATTCATCGGCTAAGGCATTGAGGTCAGTAGATCGTCTTTCGCCCGATTCAGTGCGGCTGTGCTCCAACATCCCTTTGACAATGCTGCTAGCTCGACCGCCGTGATGCATTATCTTCTTGAGGTTTTGCTTTAAATCAGTCAGCAATTCTGCTTCAAGCTCGGTATCCCGTTCCGGTTTACTTTGCTCTTCTTCTAATTCTGTGACCAATTCGGTGCTCACTTCCGAGAAGTTATTGACAAAGTTCAAGGGGTTCTGGATTTCGTGGGCAATACCCGCTGTTAACTCGCCCAGGCTAGCCAGCTTTTCTTTCTGGATGAGTTGGGTCTGGGAGGCCTTTAGCTCGGCGGTGCGGGCTTCCACCTGCTGTTCAAGTCGCTCGTTTTGAGTGGCCAGTAATTGTTGCTTCTCCTGCTCCTGGGCAATCGTTTTTTTAGATAGATTATCTAATTCAAGCAGCTGCTTACGAAGCGTCTTATTAATAGCAGCCCGTTCCTGAGCTAGCAGTAATGAAATAGCCAAAGACAGCCCCAGGAAACTAATACTAAACAAATAGGTTACATTTTGCGCCAAAAAGCCACTAACAAACGGTAGAAATACGCTAACCGTCCAGGCAATAAAAACAAATAAGGTAATACTGTGGACGAGCGTAAATAATTTGGCCCCCGGTTGCTTTCGCTTAACAGCCAGAAGTCCAACTCGTAGGATCTCAGAAAAAGGTATAATAAAGGCTGGAATGAATTGAGCCAGAAATCCGTAAAGAGGGCCGAGTAACAAACCCATTGGAATCGACGAAAAGGTGATGGTAACAGTCAGCCCAAAAAACCAATTTCTTGATTTCCCAAAGTACTCATAAATGCCTAGCAGGTAGAAAAACGAAGAAACGGCAATGGCTATGATAAAGAGTATATAGGAAAAGTAAAAAACTAATAGGAAGTTGTTGATACCAAATAACTTGAATAGGTAATCCGACGCGGACGAGGCTCCATCTAAGAGGTGAACGATGCTCTGGGTGGCAAGAAACAATCCTAACAAAAGAGCAGTCCGCTGTTCAGTGGAAGTCGCATAAAGGAGTAGTTGCAAAAGGCCTAAAGCCAGAAATACGCCAAAAAGAATAAATTCTACGACGACGAATGTATTCTGCTTTGTTTCGAGTGCTTCGGCTACTGCGGACGTCTTCAGATTTAATCTGAAAAAGGATAAAGGAAATCTATTTTTAATCAGTTGTTCTCTAGTAAAAGCATATCGAACTGCGATCACTTGTACTGCACTGGTATCTAAGCTGATAGGTTGATTATATGGATAAACACTGCCTATTTCCAAGCGCTTTTCAGCGCTTATTTTTCCCGCTCTGAATATGAGTTTACCGTTCAAAAACAATTCGGACGCTCCAACCTGTTGGATGTCCAAGCTAACCATCTTTCCCCGTAATGCAGGAGATACGCTCAAGTGAACTCGGAGCCAACCAATGCTTTGCTGAGGCAATTGATCCAATAGGTTAATGTCCTTTATAGGACTGATTGTATCCCAGCGCGAATCATCAAAATCTGGTTTGGCCCAGCTCTGATTATCGCCCAAATGCCATTTCCAATTTTTATCCAGCCTCACACCGTCTGCGGGTAAACTGTCGATGTGAAAAGCAGACTGGCTAAAAACTGGTAGGCTAACCAGGCACAGCCAAACAAAAAGTGGAGTCAGTTTCATGGTGTACTGATTAAACCTTTGTGGGTAAGGTGATGACGAATTCGGTTCCCTGGCCTGGTAGACTTTCGACCGTGAGGATTCCCCCATGCCCTTTAGTGACAATATCATAGCTCAAACTCAGCCCCAAGCCCGTACCCTCCCCCGTGGGCTTAGTGGTGAAGAAAGGCTGAAAAATCTTGGCTTTGACCGACTCAGGGATGCCCGTACCGTTGTCCTTCACCCGGATCTCCACCCCTGATTCACTACGTTGGGTACGGACGCTAACAGCAGGTTGGTAATCGGCCGGGGCCGTTTTCTGTTTTTCATAAACAGCATAAAAGGCATTATTGTAGAGATTCAACAACACCCGACCGATTTCCTGAGATACTACGTCTACTGGCCCCAGACTGGGATCAAAGTCGGTTACCAACTCGCAGATAAAATCCTTGTCTTTTGCCCTCAAACCGTGATAAGCAATCTTGAGGTATTCATCGGCGAGGGCATTTAGGTTCGTGGGCTGCTTGTCGCCCGATTCAGTTCGGGAGTGTTCGAGCATGCCCTTGACAATACTGCTGGCCCGACCACCGTGATGATGGATCTTTTGGAGGTTGCTGGTGAGGTCATCGGCAATGGCCATCACTTCGTCGGTGTTACCTGCCTGAGCTTCCTCCTTTAGTTCTTCAATGAGTTCGGCTGACACCTCTGAGAAGTTATTGACAAAGTTGAGCGGGTTCTGAATTTCGTGGGCGATGCCTGCTGTCAGTTCGCCCAAGCTGGCCAGTTTCTCTTTTTGAATGAGTTGGGCTTGCGAAGCTTTGAGTTCGGCAGTGCGGACTTCGACCTGATGCTCGAGTCGCTGGTTTTGGGTCGCTAAGAGTTCGTTTTTCTCCTGCGTTACCTGCACGACGGCGGTTGCCTGAACGCGAACTTCGGTCAATATTTCCCGATACCGCAGAACGATGTAAACCAAAAAGGCCAGTGGTTCGGAAATGGCGGCCCCCGTCTGCGGTAACTCGTCATCGAATGAGAACAGACCAACTATTACACTGGCATAGACTATATAAAAAAAGAAGCTAAGGATAGTGCCTACAACCGTAGCCCATTGGACACCCCGTACATTTTTCCAAGAGCTCCCCAACAACCATACAGCTACGAAAGCAAGTAGAATATTGGACACCGAGCCTCCCATGTTATCTCTGGTATAAACCGTCCAGCCACCGCCGATTACGGAAATGAACATAACAAGACTACTGAACCAGACAGATAAAGGCCGTCCCAGAATGTGCGATAACGTAATGACAGAGAAAGCGGCAACCAGGTAAAAAAGAAACCAGGAAAGATAAAATGTGATAAACTGAATCTCAAAACGAACGTTAAACAGTTCAATAAATAGACATAGATAAGAGAGCGAGTAGAGCGTTCCTGAGATAGTTAATAACCGGAATATGTTTTTTTCGTGGATGCTCTGAGCCGGAATTAACCGGGACAAGGCCGTCATTAGCAACGGGATAATCAGCCAGATGGTAAAATAAATTGCATCCGCTTTAATTTCATTCTGAATATTCGCTGCCGCTTGAGGGCCTACTAGAAAGATTTGTTCCGAAGATTTCAGTCTGGTCGATAACAGTGGCGAGACATGACCCACCCAATGAATCGCTAATAGATGCTCGCGTTGGGGGATTAGTTGAACCGAAAAAGGAGGATCAAATCCCCTCTTCCATGAGCCAGTGTTATAATCCTGGTAGGGTTTTCCCAAGGCACCTGTGCTACCCAATGAAGTCAGCAAGTAACCGTCCAGATACAAATCAGCCGCCGACCAGCCGAATTTTTTCAGACTCAACGGCAGGTTGCTAAATGACGAATCCAGTCTGATTCGAAGCCGAAACCATCCCTCGAGCCGCCCAGTTGAGTCAGCATCTTTTATAGATAACGTACTGGGATTGCGTTTTAACCAATTAGATGTGTTTAGATTAGGCCTTGCCCAAGCTGGATTGTGCCCTGCTTTATAGAACCAGCCCGTTGTCATAGCAAGGTCTATTAGCTGATCAGGCATCATCCCCTTATTCAACACCAACGTAGTGTCCTGAGCCAGCGAGCGATTAAAGAAGAAAAACAGGAGCAAACAGCCAATCAAATGCGTTTTCATGGTAGGCAATTTAAACAGGTAATGTGATCACAAATTCCGTCCCTTCGCCTTTCTTGCTCATTACCGTCAGTGTCCCGTTATGTCCTTTGGTGATAATGTCATAGCTCAACGAGAGGCCCAGTCCCGTCCCCTCACCTGTGGGCTTGGTCGTGAAGAAAGGCTGAAAGATCTTGGCTTTCACCGACTCAGGGATGCCCGTACCGTTGTCCTTCACGCGGATTTCTACACCCAATTCACTACGTTGGGTACTGACGTCAATTCTAGGCTGATACGTCATTCCCTGCCCCTTGCACCGAGCCCCCTGCTCATGCACCGCATAGAACGCATTGTTGTACAGATTCAACAAGACTCGCCCAATTTCCTGAGGAGCTACGTTTACAGGTTCTGGCGTTGGATCAAAATTAGTGACCAACTCACAGTTGAAGCTTTGGTTTTTAGCTCTCAAACCGTGATACGCAATCTTGAGATATTCATCAGCCAGCGCATTCAAATCGGTCGGTCGTTTCTCGCCCGATTCGGTGCGGCTATGTTCGAGCATGCCTTTGACAATGCTGCTAGCCCGACCACCGTGATGATGGATCTTTTGGAGGTTCTGACGAATATCCCCCGCAATGGCTTTGGCCTCGTCGGTGTCGCCTTTGTCGAGCTCGTCTTCCAACTCGTCAATCAGTTCAGTGGAAACCTCCGAGAAGTTGTTGACGAAGTTCAGGGGATTCTGAATCTCGTGGGCGATACCTGCGGTCAGTTCGCCAAGACTGGCGAGTTTTTCTTTTTGAATCAGTTGGGCCTGGGAGGCTTTCAACTCAGTGGTTCGCGCTTCGACCTGCTGTTCAAGTCGCTCATTCTGATCGGCCAGCAAGGCTCGTTTCTCTTCGGTGACCAGCACCACCGCAGCGGCATTGATCTGCACTTCCGCTAACGTTTCCTTAAACCGTAGCACCAGATAAACCAGAAACGACAAGGGAAGTGACAGTAGTAGACCCGATTGGAGAATATACGCAACGAGAACATTCGAGAATACTATAGAGTTGGTTTTGGTCAGTGTAACGACCGATACGAATGCGGCAAATAAAACACTGAAACCTAACCCCACGACAATGGCCCATTGCGCCCCTTTCAGCCGTTTCCACGAAATAATGATCACATAAATAAAAACCAATTGCAGACAGATACAGCCAGCAGAAAATAGAACAGCTTTTGAGTCAAAATAAATATCTAGAATACCTAATCCAAGCGAAGCCACGACACTTACCCTGAGCCATTTATTGGGGATACCATACCCAAATATCCGGAGAAAGGCCATCATACATAAGCTAAGAATCAGCCATTGAGCTAGCATAGAGATAGCGTACGTGACATATAAAAAAGTAAAAGAAATGGCTACTAGATTACTAAAACCACATAGTGTCATGATGACAAGCAACGTCTCCACAATGGCCCAAAGTCGGATAATGTTTTTTTCCGGCAACTGTTGAATCGACAAGAACCAGAACAACAGGGCTAACAGAAGCGATACGGTTAGCCAGAGTGTTAAAAAACCGGCATTTAATCTTGTTGCCTTAATGAAGCGATCAGCCATCTGTTGAGGCCTGCATAGGAGTAGAATAGTATGGATATTATTGAAGACTTCTGATTTAAGTTTTTTAGGTGCAAAAGGCAGAAGGGGAGCGACATAATCGACCATATGCATGGCGATCAGGTAGTCTTTGCCGGCCTCTAATTGAACAGGCAGGGGAGAGTTAAAATAAGAATAAGACCTATATTCGGCATAGGGTTTACCGCGAGCTCCTGTACTGCCAAACTCGGCCACGAGTTTCCCATTGATATACACCTCGCTGGCGGCCCAACCTTCACTAGCTAGCCCCAGAGGCAGCAGATTGAAGGTCGAGTCAATCCGAAGACGGCGTCGGAACCAGCCTTCGGCTTTACCATTGGCGTCGGCATCCTGAGCCGAAAACGAGTCCGGCGCTTTTTTCGTCCAGTCCGAGGTGTTCAGTTCCGTACTGGCCCAGGCCGGATTATGACCGGGTTTATAGACCCATCCTAAATGGCCTATGTTAACATTGTCACCAAGGTTAAGGGCATTGGGCCCAAAGCGCTTATTAGTCAGCACGATGATCGTGTCCTGTGCCAGGGCAGCGCGAATTGTCGGGCAGAAGAACAGACAAATCAGAATAAGTCGAAGCATGGAATGAAGAGGAAGTTCAATACGATATTCGATCAAAACATATACGTTTTACGCAGGACGGTCAAATTACTACGTGGTCCCTGTTCGGGAATAACCCAGGCGGGCATAGGGGTTTTTATTAACCCGGCGGGCAGGCCGATCGACTGGTCGTAGAGGAGGAGTCGGAGTGGACTGCCAGCCCGAAGCTCAAGGGTAAGCTGGATGGTTTTGCTGACAGGGAGTCCCATAAACAGCAAATCATAGGCTGGCCCCTGGGCAGTCTGTTCCGCTTTGAGGGGCAGCGGTTGCCCGTTGATCTGGGCCGTTCGCAGGTCGGTAGCGGTTGGCACAAACAAGCCCATTTCCAGATGAGCCGCTCCCCGCACCGACCGTAATTCCAGCGTTAAATGCCGGGTCGAATCCGTCGTTTTGTCCGACAAGACCGTGGCTATTGGCGTGGCTACGTCGATAAGCGGTGCCGGATTTTTCAGGTATTCATTCCGGCTATTGCGGTGCCCATTGGGATACATTTCCGTTAACTTGCCGTACGATGGGGTTGGAAAGAACTGTTTCGACCAGTCATTCGGCGTTTTGAAATAGTAAGATGCCCAGAATGCCTGTCGGGTGTCGGTGTTCTGATAGTACGATAACTGGTTGTTCAACGGATGGCTGGCACTCGGCTGCTCCCGATCAATGGCAATCAGCATCAACCCGATACTCAGCACCAGTAAGGCAATGGGTAACGTAGCTAGTTTACGCCAGCGCAATCCCGGCTCAATCAGCAGCCACAGGGGCAGTAGCAGAAGTAAGGCTAGACCCAGTAACACCACTGGAGCAACGGGTAATTGAAGATCGAAGATAACCGCCAACGATTGTATCAGGGGCAACAGCATAAATAGCGTGGGTAAGGCACCTGCCACTAGCCAACCGGCAACCATCCATGAATGGGTAGTGGGGACATCAGCCCCTGCCACTACGTTGCGGCTTTGCCACAGCACTATCCCCACTCCTGCTAATACGCCCAGCAACGGAAACAGGACAATATAGGTAGCTGCAGGTAGCAACAGGAAAGCAGCCCAGGTCAGTCCATAAACGAGCACAAACCCGCCCGCCACCAGCGACAGGGGACGTAGCCAGCGGAGAGCCAGCCCGATCAGTCCGCCAAACGCACCGACCGTCAGCAGGGCAAACGCCCCACTAAAGAGGGCCGAACTATAGGTGCCGTTGAAAAAGTGCCAGTAGGGTATGCCTTTTTGAACCAGCATATTTACGCCCCAACACAACCCACTCAGTAGGCCAAGCAGTACTAATTGTAGGACTAAACTTGCCAGAACCTGCCCAATCGTCAGTTTGTGTTGCTGATAGCCCAGCCATAGCACGGCCCCAACCGCGAGTGTCAGCAGTCCCATCCACAGGATGTCAAGGCTCATCGGGTAATGGATTAACCAAAAGCCCGCGCCATTGAAAAATACCCGGTCGGGAGCCTTTACCGCATTGAGGGGTCCGTTAGCAAAGTGGCGGGTTAACGCGAGTAAGTTCTCGCCATGATGCTGTAAGCTATTCTGGTTCAGATTCTGGGGCGAATCGGTGAGTTTGTGGTAGTTGGCAAATCCATCGGCAATCGCCGAGTTTAGCCCGGCATAACCACTTTCCCGTAAGGGGGTAAAATCGGTGCTATTGGGTAATAGCTTATACACTTCATAGGCAAGGGAACTGGCTAACGGGTACGGAGCTGCCTTCGCCAGTTGCTCCACTAACCAGCCGTTTTCTGAACTAAGTTCGAACGTGGAACTGGGGCCACTGTTTCCGCGTGCTTCGAGGTTCAGCACCAGTTCCACATCTTTCGCCCAGGGGTGTTTCAGAAACGCTTTGGCTCCAAACAAACCATATTCCTCGCCATCGGTCAGCAGCACAATCACGTCATGTTGCAACGGCCCACTCTGGCGGATTGCGCGCACCGTTTCCAAAATAGCCGCTACACCCGCACCGTCGTCAGCAGCAGCCAGGGTGTTGGGTTGCGAATCGTAATGAGCCAGCAGCAGGACTGCCTTACCCGCTTGTGTGCCTTTCAGTCGAGCCATGATGTTATAGACGTAGGCACCTTCGGTCACGGCGGAAAACATTCCTGCGTAACCCGACTGTATCGTTGGCTCGATGTAGGTAGCCTCCTGCACCTGCGGCTCAAGTCCCAGACCGCGCAGCGCATCGAGCAGGTACGTTCGCACACGGGCATGACCGGGCGTACCCATGGCGTGGGGCTCCTGAGCAATATGTTCCAGTGGTTGCATGGCCCGCCCTGCTGAAAATTCGGTGATCGGAGCTGAAGCGGGTTTCGCCTGGGGCGGGTTCGTGAGATAAATACTCCAGGTGGCAAGGGCCAGCAGGACCAGGAGTAACAGGAGCGACAAGCGTCGGGTAGGAATCGGGAGAAAATCAGGAATAGGAGGTCTCATGGTGGTCAAGTAGGGAGTACAACTTAATAGATATATGGTAATTGAATACTAAATTCGGTGCCCTCGCCGGATGTACTTTCCACGGTCAGCATCCCACTATGGCCTTTGGTAATGATGTCATAACTCAGTGACAACCCTAAGCCAGTCCCTTCACCCGTGGGTTTGGTAGTGAAGAACGGCTGAAAAATCTTGGCTTTCACTACGTCTGAAATACCCGTGCCATTGTCCTTCACACGAATTTCCATGCCTGATTCACTACGTTGGGTAGTGACCCTAACCGCTGGCTGATAAACTATGCCCTGCTCCTTGCTCCGAGCCCCTCGCTCAGCCACCGCATAAAACGCATTGTTATACAGATTCAACAACACCCGCCCGATCTCCTGAGGGGCTACTTCCACGGGTTCCAAAGCTGGATCAAAGTCGGTCACTAGCTCACAATTGAAGTCTTTATTCTTAGCCTTCAGCCCGTGGTAAGCAATCTTGAGGTACTCATCAGCCAGCACATTCAGATCGGTAGGCCGTTTTTCTCCGGATTCGGTACGGGAGTGTTCGAGCATGCCTTTGACAATGCTGCTGGCCCGGCCGCCGTGGTGGTTGATCTTTTGAAGGTTGCTGGTCAAATCTCCGAGGATTTCCTCGGCATAGTCTTTTTCAGAATCGGGTAATTTCAGAAACGGCCCTTCCTTTAATTCATCAATCAGTTCAGTACTGACTTCGGAGAAGTTGTTAACGAAGTTGAGCGGATTCTGAATCTCATGGGCAATGCCAGCGGTTAGCTCGCCCAGACTGGCGAGTTTTTCTTTCTGGATGAGTTGAGCTTGGGTGGCTTTCAGATCCGTGAGTGATTGATTTAACTCGGTAGTACGGAGGTGTTGCTCAAGACGCTCATTTTGAGTAGTCAGAATTTGCTGCTTCTCCTGTTCCTGAGCAATAGTTTTCCGGGAAAGAGTCTCCAGATCAAGAAGTTGTTTGCGCAGGAGCTTATTAATGGCAGCCCGTTCTTGCGAGAGCAACAGTGAAATAGTAAGGGCAAGTCCTAAAAAGCTTATCGTAAATAATGATTGCACATTGGTCGCTAAAAAGCTACTAATGGATGGTAAGAAAATGGTAGTTGTCCACCCGATAAAAACAACCAGCGTAATACCATGAGCAGGCGTAAATAGTTTTGCTCCTGTTTTCTTTTGCTTTAGGGAAATGAATCCAATTCGTAAAATCTCCAGCCAGGGAATAACAATGGCCAGAACATACTGAGGAAGAAAGCCAATAGGGCCGTCCACAAAGAGAGCCGTTGGAATCGTCAGTAACGAAATGCTGGCGGCTACAAAAAAGAGCGTTTTTCTAGGTTGCTCGAAATACTGATAAATCCCTAGCAGGTAATAAACCGAAGAAATGGCAATCGCTATAATAAAGCCAATGTAGCCTGAATCGATAGCAACAAGAACGTTGGTAATTCCAAATAATTTAAAAAAGAAAACGTCGGACCCGTTAAGTGATCCATTTATAAGATGAACAATGCTTTGGGTAACCAGAAATAAGCCTAATGAACGAGCGGCTCGTTGTTCGGTAGAAACAGCATAAAGCAATAGTTGTAAAAGCCCCAATACCAGAAATATGCCAAACAGAACAAATTCTATAATGATACCTACCAATAGTTGTGATTCGATTTTTTCACCTACTTCGGTTGGTCGCAGCTCTAGGTATAAGAAGGCGTAATCGAATCGATCGATAGGCAATTTATCTCTCGAAAAAGCGTAGCGGATCGCAACTACTTGAACAGAATCAGCATCAAAGTCAATCGTTTGGCTGAAATGGTAAAGATTGCCCAAATCGATATCGTTTCGAGGGCTTATTTTACCATTCTGAAACTCGAGTTTTCCGTTTAAAAAAAAATCGATTGCCCCTGCCTGATCTATGCGCATCCCCACCTTCTGTTTTCGCCATTTGGGTGGCACGTGTAGGCGGATACGGAGCCAGCCAATACCCTTTCGGGGGAGTTTATCTAAGGCTAAAACATCCTGAGTTGGGTTAATCGTATCCCAGCGGGCGTCATCAAAATCGGGTTTGGCCCAATCAGGGTTGTCACCCAGGTGCCATTTCCAGGCTTTATCCAGCACTACACCGCTGATCGGTAAACTATCGATGCGAAGAACAGCTTGCGCCCAGGACTGGTATAAAGGCAACCAGAGAAAGAGCGCAGTCAGCAAACCAGAAAAGGATAATCGAGGCATAGGATATGGGGCTAAAACCAAGCAAACGTCAACAGCTATTCTGGTTCGTCAAACCAGTGCATCTTGTCTACTCAAAGTGAGAACAACCTGGGCTGCTATAATCTACCCTACTATAAAACCGCCCGGGCCGATTGGTGAATCGTAGTTTATGGCTAGTTCCGTAACCTGTTTATTTGGACTTTGGCCCATACAATACCCGAACGGCTCGAATCATGCTCGCCGGAATTACCGAGCTATGCGTTTCATTTTCGAAAATAACCTTCCATAGAAATAAGCATGGGACAACAGGATTAATGGATAGACCAAAGGTAGGATAGGGCTGGGAGGCCAACCTAATCCGTTTGAGACAGAAGCTATCCCGTTTGGGACAATCTATCCGATTTTCGCTAAGCGATTATTAGGGCGTCACAACTACTCGAAAGCCTGCCTGGTATTTGTGCTCCTGCGGTTTGGCAAACCCGTGATAAGCGCAGACTCAAGTCTACCCGTTGAGGTTGTAAGGGCTTCTGCAAAGTAGCAGATGAAGTGGCCGAAGCCGAATTCTGGCTGTTTAGCCCAGGCTCTAGCTCTGGTATTGGTTAAGTCCATTTCGGCCGATACATGTTGCCTATTTCTGATGTCATTAGGACGTTTTTTTGTGACTTCTAGAAATAATGTAAACTACTATATAGTAGTAAATTATATTGCAATTTGACCAATAAAACCACCCTTTTCGTGGTCGAAAAGGGCCAGAGGGAGGAGACGAAAAGGTACGATATTCAACAGGTTCGTTACATAACAAAACGACCCTATCGAAAGCCGGAAATTAGTTGCCAGATAAGCAAACGGTCGAATACAGGGTTCTGATTTTGACTGGACTTAGGCAATGGCTGGCCGGTTGAAGCGGAGTTTGACCAACGTCCCATTCTGGTTTTCGTAGGTCAGCGTGCCTTCAAGCTGGCGGGTAAGTAGTTCCACCAACTGGGTGCCGAAACCGGTTTCATTGACTGCTTCCACAGGCTGTTTACCAATACCATTGTCGGCTACTATCAACAGCAACGAATCGTCGCCCATCCGCGTCAGGCTGATGCGAATGGTGCCGTTGTCCTTACCGATAAATGCATATTTAAGCGAGTTCGTTATTAACTCATTCGTTATTAGTCCTATGGAAACCGCCGTGTCAATATCCAGTACCAGCTCGGGCATCGAACAATCGATGGTGATGCGACTGGCGGCATCGAACGAATCGAGAATGCTTTCGCCCAGATTGTGAAAATAATCGTGCATTTCAATAGCACCTAAATGCTTACCCTGGTACAGTTTCTGGTGAATGATGCCCATACTCTGCACCCGGTTTTGACTGGCCTGTATAGCTTCCTGTACGTTGGGGTCAGTAACTTTAGCCGACTGCAATGCGAGCAGCCCCGACACCACTGACAGATTATTCTTGACCCGGTGATGAATCTCTTTCAGCAGGAGTTCGTTCTGGGCGTTTTTCTGAGCAATCTCGTCGCGCTGTTGTTTAATGACTACAGCTTCCTGCAGGGCCAGTTTGCGGGCTTGTTCACGCAGACGGACCTTCAATAGGTACCAAAAGCCCAGTAACAGCATCAGCCCATAAGCCGCATAGGCCCAAAGGGTTTGCCACCAGGGTGGGCTGATGTGTATGCGAAGGGGCGTAAGATTTGTCCAAATTCCGTCGCTATTGCGGGCTTTCAGGTGGAACAGGTACGTTCCCGGCTTCATCTGGGCAAAATCGACGGTGTTTTTCAGGCCTATGCTTACCCATTGTGGCTCGTCATCCGGTCCGGTCAGGGAATAGGCATAGGCACGACTGCTGGTGTTGCGGTAATCCAGCAGCGCAAATTTTAGTTCTACCGTGTTTTCCCGGTGCGACAAGGTCAGCTCGTTGGCTTGCCAGCGATCCGGGGGCATGGGCTGCATGGTTTGCGTCCCGTCGGTGTCGAAGCAGGAAACGCCCACCAACCGCAGCGGTGATGAAGCTTTAGGAATGTTGTGAATGGTATCGGTTGGCCCAAATCGCCGTAAGTTGTTCTGGCAACCGAAATAAATCTCGCCGGTAGTCGCCAGTGCTGTAATGGGCGTAGAGTAAACCGAGTTGCCGACAAACTGGGGAAACGTGGTTACGCGCTCCGTAAGGGGGTCGATACAGGATACCACCTGATGCTGGTTGAACCAGATTTTGCCGGTCCTGTCGAGGGTAGCGTGGGCAAAATAATCATCCGTAAACCCATTGGTGATGCCATATTTTTTGAATCGCCCCGTTTTGACCGACAGCTTCTGTAAGGGCGCTGCATACCCACTCGTTATCCAGACATCACCCTGCTTATCAATCACGGGCGCAAAGGTGTAGTTGCTGGCCAGTCCATAGGGGTCGCCTTGCCGGAGCACAAACCGCTGCACTTGTCGGGTTCGTTTGTTTACCCGACTAAGGCCGTGAGCGGCTCCGCACACCCACACCGTATTCTGGGCATCGACCGCAATCTTTTGCAGCGTGTTCGACAAAAGGCTGTTGGCATTGGTAGGGTCGTTTTTCCACTGTTCATATGTACTCACCAGCCCTGTCTCGACTGATAAGCCGCCCTTTGGAATGCGGAAGAGCCCCTGCCCCCAAGTCGAAATCCAGAGGTCACCATCCCGGTCAATAACCGAAGCGATGGCGTTCTGAATCGGCTTACTCCCAGCCTTATCCAAACGAACAAGTTTGAGACGACCCGTCTTTTTGTTGTAAACGAACAGACCAGCCTCCGCTCCTACCAGCAGGTATGGATCGTGGCTGGTTCCGGCCACATCTGGCAGCGGGCTGGTGAAATAGGTGAAGGGTTGTTTCAAGACAACCTTCATCTCATTCAGGCCCGGTCTGGATTGACCCGGCCTGGCGTGGCCTGGCTGATATCGAATCAGGCCCAGATCGGTACTGATCCAAAGGAAGCCTTCCGAGTCGGGCATGATGGACTCCGTTACGGGTCGGGCCGGAACCCCACCGGCGGTGTTCGTAAATGTTGGCAGTGGAATGTTGGGGTGGCGTTCCTGACGGGGGTCGAAAAAAAGCGGATTTTTATCGCTTGCTCTCTCCAGCCAGATTAACCCCTGTCCATCTTCGTAGAGGGTTATAAATTCCTTGAGCTGTTCCCCATTGCTGATGGCTACGGGTGTGCATTGCTCCACGACGGTTCGGTCGGCTGAAATGCGGAAGATGTCGTTATCGCAGCAAAGCCAAAGCCGCCCCGCCCGATCTTCCAGAATCACATTTGGAAACGGAATGGGTTTGCCATCGGCCGTTCGCTTATCGAACCAATTGATTTGCCCGGTCTTAGGATTAAAAACCCGCAGCCCGGTTTGATCCGGAACACCCATCCAGATCAGGCCCCGACGATCTTTACAGAGTCCGTTAATCGTATTGAGACCATCCGTAGCGTTGATAACGGGTAACCCTGATTTAGTTACCGTCGGAAAGCACTGCCAACGGTTACGGGTTCGGTCAAACTGCTCGAACCCAGCCGTGGTGCAAACGTAAATATGGCCGGGGGCTACCAGAATAGGTGACAACGGGTTGCCCTGTAACTGCCCTGACTCGCCCGGTTCGGGCAAAAAACGGACAGTACGGCCCGTTTTGGGGTCGAACCGATTCATGCCCCAATCGCTCCCGATCCAGAGATAATCGGATTCATCGCGCTGAAGAAATCGGAGCTTATCGGATGATAAACTGGTTTTGACTGTAGGCAGGTGCTGAAAATGGGTCACGTTGCCCGTTTGCTGATTGTAGGCATTAAGGCCCCCGTCGCGGGTGGTTATCCAGAACGTGCCTCGCTCATCCTGAATCATATCCGCCACCCGCGCCGAGGAGAGGGAGTTCAAATCCGCCGGATCGGAGCGCACTGTTACGATCTCATGGCCGTCGTACCTGCTCAAGCCACTGCCGGTGAGGAACCAGAGAAAATCGTCGCGGTCAGTAAAGAATCGATTGATGGTTAATTGATTTCGGTTGCGGCCCAGCGTCTCTTTGGGGGGTTCGTCGAAGTAAAGCACCGTGGATTGTGCCTGCCCGGTAGACGCGGACAGGCACAATAGCAGGAGGAGCCACCCAAAAACAACGTATCCATTCATGTTGACCGGTTTGTTAGCCCAAGCTACTTCACTTGTCTTTCTGATCCTCGTTGTTAATATCGCGGATGCAGATAAACTTTCCGTCGCGTTTTTCAAAAATGCCCATGTATTTGCCGGCACTTACTACGTTGCCAGCTGGGTCTTTAATCGTTGTCTTCCCGACTTCGGTCACTACGTTGCCATCGCCGTACACGTCCATCGTCTCGTAGGAAACCGTAGTCCCGGCCTTGCGCGCTTTCATACTTTTGAGCAACACCTGCCGGATAGCAGCCTTTCCCACGGACATGGGTTCGTCGTCGGCCATTTCTACGGCATCGTCTGCGTAGAGTGCCATTACTTTGTCGATGTCCTTAGCGGTTGTCGCGTTGGCCCATTCGGTTTCGATGGCTTGTATCTCCGTTTTGATGACGGTCATATCGGGTTTAGCCGCTATCGGCTCAGTGGTAGGTTCTGTTTTTTGGGTGGGAGCGTTGCAACCGGTAACGCAGACAGACGTAATGGCAACAACGGCCAGCAATAGGGTAAATGGATTGGTTTTCATGGCTCTGGTTTAAACGATTTAGGGCACTCTCACTAAGCGACGGTAGAGTTCAACGGCTTTTATTTTCTCGTACACCATACCCAATTTTTTATCTGCTTCCTGAAACGATTTGTCGTCGTGGATTTTCTGGTACGCTTCGGTATTGGGCCAATTGCCCTCAAAGTAGTAGCGGTATTTGTCGGCTCCTTCTCCGGCTACTTTGTAGAGTGTGTACCCGGAGTTACTATACCCCAGACGTGTAATGATCGTGTTCAACTCGCCAATCACCGCCGACAGCTGGGCCTCCGTTACACCGGCTGGCATATCGAAAAGGTGGATACTTTTGAGTTGAGTCGTTGACGTTTGCTGAGCCTGTGCAGAGGCCGACATGCCGAGGCTAACCAGCAGCCAAAGTGCAGATAGCGAAATCAGGAGTTGTTTCATGGATTTGATTGGTTAGTTTAACTGTTTTAAGATCGATCTCCCAGCACTATAGGCTGGGCTTATTTGTTTTACTCGACTATGAATCAGGTGTCAATAATATTGTTGACAAAAGGGCAAAGTGAACGTTGTTTCTTTTCAGTTTATTTATTAATTTGAATCGAAAGAAAGCTACTTAGTGATTAGTTATTTAGATGCTGAATCAGGTAAGTTTGACTTAAAAAATCCCTGAATAATTTTCATTTCCCGTCTTCTTTTTTCAAAGCACAACGCGGATTCACATTTGCAGTGCATAAAGCTTGTTCTGAGCCAATTCAGCTGAGTTTAGATAATCCAACGTTTTGTGGGTGCGTTGATTTAATTGTTCTTCAGAAAAAAGTGATATGAACTGGCAATGAGCATTCAAGCGCCGTTTTTATTTAGTGAGTTTAGTGCCGACAATCTCCATGTCATATTCCTTAAATTGCTGCTCAAGAGTTTTTCCGTCCGTATATGCTGGATTTTTTCTATTGTAAAAAAACTCTTCCATTTTACCCGCAGGTTGGTAGGTGAGAATCATTTGGTGAGGACCTTCTCCAATTGTAAGAAAACAATGAGGAATATTTCTTGGTGCAAACGCAGTGTCGCCTTTTTTAAGATTAAATACATCATCCCCAATTTTTACAAGGTAATTTCCTTTTGTGATAAAGAACACTTCATCTTGATTAGGATGAATATGTAAAGGTGGGCCAACATCTACGGGGTCATTCTCCTCTACAACATATAAACTATTGTTAGTGTCTTTACCTGAAACTTTACACTTCATATTTTTTTCCTTTCCAAAAATCGTATCCTCATTCCATCGGTCTTTATCAGCTTGTACTTTAAATCCTCCTTTTAATAATCTAAGTTTCTCTTGCGCCTTTGTTAGAAAAGGTGTGATTGTTGCAATCGGTACTATCGAAAGAAACAACCGAACTAATTTTCGTCTTTGCATAGTGAATCGATTTGCATTTTTAAATAGATAACTAGTCGTCCGTTAAATCCAATTCCATAAACAACAAATAGTCTTTGAATTCTGCGGGGATTTCCATTTCTGGATACGCTTCAATATCACGAAATCCAAAACTTCTATATAAGGCGTGAGCGGCTTCCATAAACTTCGGACTGTCAAGCCGAACTTTTTTATAACCGACTTTTTTCGCTTCAACTAAAAGGCCTTTAAGAATAGCTCGTCCAGCCCCAATTCGTCTACTGGTTGGGTCAACAAACATTCGTTTTATTTCACCGATATCGGAGTTGATACGTTTTAGACTTCCAAGCCCACATAGCTTACCATCGTAAATAGCCAGGATTAGCTGTCCATAAGGGGGTTGAAACTTGCCAATCTGTTGGATATCCTGTTCAACTGCTTCTGTGGGATTATGAGGATGAACGCCATAGAGTTCCTGCATTTTGTCATTACCCCAAACTAAATAGTCAAACCATAATTGTTTAACGGCTTCTAAGTCGTCAGGAATAACAACAATTCTTGTTTTTACTTTTTCACTTGTGTTCATTTCCTGACTAGGTTTTGATTGTTTACTTTCTGTGGTAGCCTTGCCGCTAACTCGCCGATTGACGCCTTCAGTCATGGGGTGTTCTATCCCGAATTGATTGATCACAGATAGCTCAGCCACCACTGCTCTTTATGCGTTGTCTTGTAGGCATCAAACCAGCGACACAGGGGGTACAACGACGCGACAACGGCTATCCAGATAAGGTAAACCACCCCAAGATTGTAGCCTCCATTGCCGGGTAGCACAAACCGCATCGGTATGGTTTGCAGCGCTTTATCGGCCTCCGTCATGGTATGGCCAGCGGCAAAAAAGAGGCTCATGCGTAGGGTATGCAGGATGTACCAATGGATCGTGTAATAAAAAAAGGCCGTTCGTCCGTAGGTGCGCAGCACGCCCGTAACGCGATTGTGTACGTTCTCCAACAACGCCAGTCCCAGCAGTCCCGGCCCTACCGTAATGCACATATACAGCAGCGATGGGGGGTATTTATGTACCTTCAGGAACGAGAACAGCGTTGTGAGGCCATCTTTCTGGATGCTCCAGGGGAAAGGGTCGCCGTACTCATTCAGCAAACGCAGCCCCACAAATAACCCAATGGCTCCGGCACCGAGATAAACCAGCCACTGTTGACGCTTCGTGGCCCAAACCGCTGGCTCAAATAAACGGCCCAGGCAGTAGCCCAGCATCATTAGCCCTAGCCAGGGAAAAAACGGGTACAGTACATCAATGACCCGACCGGGAGCGTATTCAAACACACGGTGACTGCCACCATGAAACAGCGCCCACCAAAACCCCGACGTAAATCCCGGTGCCTGTTCCACCGCATCCAGCAGATTATGGCCTAAAACGATCGCTAAACCAATGCACAGTATGGCCCGAAATGGCAGCCACGTCAGCCCGGCCATGAACACCATACTGATGCCCAGCGACCAGAAAACGGCCAGTGTGATGGTATTAAACAGGGTAAACGTATCCGCCGGCGCAATCAGGAGTACCTCGGCTACAATGAGCCATAGGCCCCGTTTCAGCAGGAACAGACTCAACTCCCTACGCGATTTTCGTACCCCCTGCAGGTAGATGGACGTACCGGATAGCAAGGCAAACGTAGGGGCGCAGAAATGGGTAATCCAGCGGGTGACGTACAGGAACGGCGTGGTGGTATCGAGATTGAGCGGGTCGTCGGTCCAGGCCTGGGCGTGAAAGAAATCGCGCGTATGGTCCAGCGCCATAATGATCATAATCAGGCCCCGCAGTACGTCGATGGACTCGATGCGGCTTTTAATTAATGAAGGCGCTGAGGTGAGGCTGCCTTCGGCTTTGGGATAGCGCAGGGTCATTTGGCTTATCGATTCGGTTCAATTCCCTTTTTTCAGAAAGGAAATCAGCCCGGTGAAATACGTTTGCTGATCGTCATACATCGCGAAATGGCTACCGTTGGGGCATAGTAGAAAAGTGCCGTTTTTCACTTGTCCGGCCATCCACTCCATGTGTTTGGGGTCCATCGTGTCGTAGGTAGCCCCGATAACCAACGTCGGCACGATAATTTTGGGCAGGTCTTTGCTACGATCCCAGTTTTTCAGATTGGCATTGCCCGCCATGCCAAACTCGCTTGGCCCCTGCATAGTCACGTACTGCTCCTGATTGAGTTTGGCAAACCCCCGGTTCAGCGGTTCGGGCCATTGCGCCGTTGGTATACGGCAGATGTGCTTTTCGTAATAATTGGGCAGCAATAGTTCCATATAGTGCGGGTCGGCGAAGTCGCCTTTGGCTTCAAGTGCTTTGATCTCGGCCAGCACTTCTGGGTCCATTTGTTTGGCCAGTACCTCGTTGGCATAGCGGCTGTAGGCGGGTGCACTGCTCATCATGTTTGAGATAAGTAAGCCCCTGACGTTTTGCCCGTATTTGAGTGCGTACTCTATGCCCAGAATGCCGCCCCACGAGTGGCCATAGAGGTAGAAATTGTCTTTATTTAGCCCTAAAGCGACCCTAACCTGCTCCAGTTCGTCGACAAAACGGGGCAGCACCCACAAGTTCTTGTCGATTGGGCGGTCGCTATTACCCGCGCCGAGTTGGTCATAATAAATGAACTCGATGCCTTCTTTAGGCAGAAAACTCTCGAACACCTCGTAGGCCTCATGCCCTGCACCGGGACCGCCGTGCAGAATCAAAACCTTGACTGTTGGGTTGTTGCCAACCTGCTTCGTCCACACGTTGAATGTGCCTTTCGGAGTCTTGATCGGAATTATTTTCACGCCCCCGGTTTGCATACCCGTATCGGCGGGGGCAAAGTAGGTTTGGAGTGCGTTAGCCTTGTCGGCGTTTGGGTTTGGGTCACAGCCTGCAACGGTCAGTCCAATGAGCAAAACAGCAAAAGGGGCCGGTAACAGCGAAAGTAGAAATTGGTTGATTTTCATTGGTCTATCGAACAGAAAAAAGGCTGCGAGGCTACAGGTTTTATAGACGCTTAGTCTTTGCTACTTGACGGCTACTGGTGCCGATGCAGACTCTTGGTAAAACGTCGCTTTCCACGCGCCATTGATTTTGGTGAAGAGCATTGTTCCCGCTACGTGCTCAAACGTTAATTTCTGGCCGGTTTTGAGCGTTGCATTCTGTTCCATCGAGAACGTATAAAGCACCAGCGAGTCAGTCAAAACCCGAATCGCTTCCTTCTTTGGCCCGATGCTTAACGTCTTCATCTGGCTAAATCCGTCTGCGTTGAGCTTTTTTAGCGCGTCGTAATTGCCTAGGGTGCCATCGGGATTGACGGCCTGAAAATCAGGCGTATTTTCAAAGTAGGTCATGCACGTTTCAATGTTCAGTTTTTCCACCTGTTGGAAGAATTCTTTGATAAGGCCAGAAATTTCCTGTTCAATCGCTTGCTTTTGTGCGCTTGTCATGGCCGACACGTCGGTCGTCTGGGTAGGCGTTTCTTTGGCGGGTGTATTGCAACCGGCGGCAAATAGAAGCAGGGCGGCAAAAATGGCCAGTATGTGCGAAGCGGGTTGGGTTTTCACTGGGGCTTGAGAAGTTAAGATGGAGTTTTTTAGCAGGGTTAATTAATTGATGTTATTGACCTACTTAGCCATAGGCTCAGCAACCGGATTCCACATATCATAAGTTTGGAGCCACTTGCCCTCGGCATTGCGTTTGAGAACGATGGTATATTTAATTTTTTCGGTCATGATTTTCCCGTCAGGGCCTTTCAGGTGCAGGTCAGCTGTCCCGATTTCATAACCTAAGTCGCCGTTGCTGCCCGTGGCGATCGTAGAGACAGTGCCATCAACATAGCCTGCACCATCCAAAAAGCCCTGCCAATACTTCTGAATGGCTTCGTGACCCGTCACGTTGGGTTGGCCGGGAGGCAGTATTATGGCATCTACTGCGTAGCAATTAGCCGCTGCTGTGGCATCCCTGGCGTTTAACGCTTTCACAAAATCGCGGTTTACTTTTGAGAGCTCCTCGGCAGTGGCAGGCTTTTCTTTGGCGGGCGAGTTGCAGCTGGCAGTGAATAAAAGCGCAGCAGCAAGTGCAGCCAGCACCAGCGATAATTGATTAATTTTCATAGCCTTAATTTGATCGGTTTTTGAATTTGAATTGACTGAAAAAACGGGTTTAAGCGAACGTTAAAATCCAGTATCAGGATCAAACGTAGGCCCACTCGTTGAGCGGCACGCGGGCAGGTTGGAACTGCATTCCCAGCTCCTGGGTGGCCAGCGCATTGCTATACACGTTTCGGGCAGCGTTGACCGGGGCTTTGCCGTTCAGCATGAGCGTCATGTCCGATATTTTATAGCTTTCGCTATTGAGCAGGTAGTTCCTTCCATGCAGCCCGGCGGTGGTTGCGGCCCGAAAAATTCCCTCGGCCACGTCGGAAACCGACACAATGGCCATCTCCACGTCGTGGTCAAACATCATCTGCACGAACGGATTGGGGGCAATTTTATTCTTGATAAGGTATTGCAGACCCACCGACGTCGAATCCTCACGGGCCGACAGCGGTTTACCCATCACGCCCGTGGGCGACACGCTCACGATCTCGAAACTGGGTTGGGGATACGTGGCCACGAATGCTCGCACGGCCTGGTCGGTGTAGTACTTGGCCTGCGCATAGGGAATGGCTTCAGGGTCCAGGTACGGCTCGTCTGCTTCGGTATACAGGTGGTCGGCAGGATAATGGGGGACGGGCATCGGGTAGGCTGTGTTGAGTGCACCTACTGAGGCCACGAACACCACCTTCTGTATCGAAGGCGTTTGGCTGATTACCTTCAGGAAGGTCTCGGTTCCGCAGACGGTCGGCAGGAACACCTCTTTCTGCGGATTCTCGGCGGCTAATTGAAAGGGAGTGCCGCTATGAACCACAACGTCGCAATTCCGTAAAAACTCGCCAAGGGCTGCTTCGTTGGTTACGTCCAGTTCCCTGATAGTTAGGTTTTCAGCGTGGGAAAGCTGATGTAGATGCTGGTATTTTTCGGGTTTGGCAAGCTCAGTAGTGGATACCTTCACGGTATAGCCCTTGTTCAGAAATTTTTGGGTGACGTAGCTACCAATGAAGCCAGCTCCACCAATGATGCCTACTGTTTGCATGATGTTTTGGGTTTAAGCCGCCGGGTGGTTCATAGCCCGGCAGGAGTTGAGTAGAATTGGTTATTGGGAAATGGGCGTATTTATTTCGTTGCTGAATACGACAAATCGGGCCGAAAGTGGCCAATTCTCGATTCTATGCGCCGGATGAAGGGCTTCATTTCGGCAAAGAGGTTCTTGAACCCAACCCGGAATTCTTCCGTATTAGCCGTATTTCTCGCTTTAAATTCGGCTTGACTCGTGGCCAGGTCTTCGACTAGTATAAAATTTTCGGTAGTACCGAACCGGCTCATATATACGTTGTACGGAATCTTGCCCGCTTTACTGGTGTAGAGTTTCTTAAACCGGTTGAATAGATCCTCTATCTTGCGCTGATGCTGCGGTTCGTAATAGAAGTAATCATACCCACGGTAGGCGTACTCTGAGGGATTGTTTTGGTCAGTTGCGTAGGAATACTGCGGGAGGTATATCAGTATATAATCGCGGTGGCTGGGGTAGCACTTGTCGAAATCGGCTAATAGGGTACTGAAGACCTCTTTGCCTATCTTCTCCTGCAAGGGAGCCAGTGGGTCTTTGTCAAGGTCAGCCATGTGCTCGATTGGCTCAATGATGTAATACCGATGGTCATTGTCCTGAACTGTGAGCCAGCCAACATGAATGCCGTACTTTCGGCATTGACTGACCAGCTCCTTCGACGCCCGTTCGTACTCGTCCACCATCGTCGGCATAACGGGGTCCTCGTGAATGTGAAAGAGCTGTGGTTTAGCGGGCGTGGTCTGAGCCTGCAACACCGCAGTAGGCACGAGCCATAAAATCGCCAGAGCCAGAGTAAAAAGGAGCCGCATGGTTGAGATTGCTGATTGGATGGGTTAGAAATGAGCGGCCCAATCAATTCGAAAAAGCGACCTGGCCGACAACAGGTCTAAACTATTGCCAACGTACTCCCAAACCAAGTTTGCCCGGACGAACATCCCCTTTTACTGTCCGAAGGTCGGGAATTACTTACCGAAGAAAAGGATGGATAGGATTCTGATTTACTAAGTGACTGATATTGAGTCTCAAATGGTCTGGATTCGCTTCAACAGTGCCTCACGCAGGTTGTGGCTGAGAGGAATCTTTTTACCCCTGATAACAACATGCCCTTCGCCTACCTCATCGACCTGCGTCAGATTCACCAGATAGGACCGATGCACCCGCACAAAATAGTTGGCCAGGAGTTTATCTTCCATCAGCTTCAGGGTGGTCGTCAACAGATATTCTTTGTCCGCCGTGCAGAGGTGGCAGTAGTTACGGTCGGCTTCAACGTAGAGAATATCGGCGATAAAAATTTTGACGATCTTTTCGCGGTGCCGCACAAAAATCCGGTCACTGAGCACAAAAGGTGCATCAGGAGCAGGGTCGGTAGTAGCGTGATGCTCGTCGGCCAGACGGCTGATAGCCAGTTCGATAGCCCGTTGTAGCTCAATTGCCCGGATCGGCTTGGAGATGTAGGCGTAGGGATGGGTTTTTTTTGCTCTGGCAAAAGTGGATTCGTCGGTATTGGCCGTGACGTAAATAATCGGGATATTCCACCGCTGATGGATCGCATGGGCCGTGTCGATCCCATCGAGCGTGCCTTTGAGGCTAATGTCAAGCAGAATCAAGTCAGGTCGGTTGGTTTCGGCGTGTAAGATGGCTTCTTCGCCCCGAGGTACAATCCCGCTCACTTCGTAGCCGAGCTTGCTGAGTTGCAGGGCAATGGTGGCGGCAATAATCATATCGTCCTCCACGACGAGCAACTTCAACGGGGTGTCCATTCTATTTGTTGATCAGTTGTCATGTAATCATTACGTACGTACCGGAGGTTGAACTTGGTACCGCGTATCCTCGGTAGCGTTGGCCGTGTAATCAATACTGTAAATCCGCTACGAAGTAAACTCAAATTTTATAGTTATGAAAACCAGTGACTTGATTAAGCGAAGCCATTAGGATAAGAAGGATTTATGACATTCAGTAAACCTATCAAAAAGATTAGTTTCATAACCTGTCTTGTCCGTGATTTATTTGGACGTTTAAATGAACGATGGTTGGGTAGGAGGGAAGGGGGGGGGAATTGGCCTTTTTGTGTTCAATAAAGCCGTTCAGTTTAGTAGCTCACGGTTTTTAGCTAAGTTTTGATTTTTGTGAACGTATGATATTTATCTGGGCAGCTTTCTTATGTAGTTTCATCGCCGATCCTTCATCCTTTATGGAGTAACTTCGCCGATGTGTAGTCGTGTTCGTTACGATTCCATTTTACACAAAAAGACTTCTTTGCTTCCCTTAAAATGGATCAATTAGTTTCTGAAATTCGGCGGATTATTAGTCAATCAAGAGAGTAGGGCGAATGCTCCCTAAGGATCACTCAAACAGATCAAAAATGTCATTAGTTGAAAAACAAAACAATTCTTCAAGGATAAGTTAGTTACATTAAGTGAACTTGATAATGAGTGGGCCAATAGAACTTACGACTTCCATTTAATTTTTGGACAGAATGCGGAAAATAAATCTCCCTGGATAAATTCAAATTGGAAAATAGACTTTGAGTCCTATGTTGACTCACTTATTAAGCAAGTCGAAACTCATAAAGAAACAAGAAGCAGAGCAGTAAAATACAAAGCTGACTACTAATATTTGCGTGACCAGAAAGTAATATGGAGAAGCTAATCGCAAAACTAAAGCAGACCATAGCCCTTCAACTCTTTACCATTTTTCTTCGCTATTTACTGGGTTCCGCTTTTGTTTATGCTAGTGTTTTCAAGATACTGGGCATACGATTTACCCCTAAATCCGGTGAAAATGCACCCATTGATTCGCTTCCTCACTTTTTAGAGGCTATGTACCAATCGGGTTATTACTGGTATTTTATAGGCTGGGGGCAGCTAGTGGTAGGCTTCCTCTTGATGTCTCAGATTCTTAGTACGTTAGGGGCAGTTGCCTTTTTTCCAATCATGCTCAATATTGTTATGATAACGACTTCATTTGACTCTATAAGTGTGTTTATCATTACCTGCCTAATGTTGCTGGCCAACATTTATTTGCTGCTCTGGGATTGGAATAAACTAAAGTTTATTGTCTTACTTGAGCCTAAAAATTACTATGACGACAATGCTGAATTGTCGAAACGGAAAGTGTGGGTCTATTTAGCGCTGCTCCTTTTTTTAATCATTGTTTTCTACAGGTTACACGCTGGGGCGTATCTTTAATTTCATAAGTATCGCCCTGTATATTCCACCTGTCTGGCGGCTTAGCAGCCCAACATGGCGAGTTTGTAAAGATCCGAAATATGTTTGTTTGGTGAAGTAGTGTGGCACTCCATCAGCATGAATTGAATTAAAGTTTGTCGCCGTTTAGAAGGACCTTTGTGAACACGTTACAGAAGTAAGAAAGTAGATAACAGTTTCAAACAGCTAAAATATACTGGCCTTTTTCCCCGATGCGTTGCCGAGTCTCCTCGGTGATGTATCGACTTTGGTCGATTTGCTGCGGTTGGTCTCGATTGCAGAAATAGCTGTGAATGCTGCGTCGGTCTTGATCGGTCAGGTTGGTTGTGCCCCCGTGCCAAACGTGCGAGTTAAAGATAAAGACCGAACCGGCTGGCGCAAGGATACGAATTTCGTTGGGATGTTTCTCATTGGGGTCGGCCATGGCTTCGTCGGGCAAACGGTTCAGTTTATGGGTTTTCGGTACGATGCGTGTGGACCCGTTGGATTCGGTAAAATCATCTAACAGCCAGATGCTGTTGCAGACTTGGTAAGCGCCATTGACCACCGTATTTTTCCAATCGACATGGAGTTTTTGATGTCCTTTGCCCGGTTTGGCGGCCCGATAGTTCAGTGACGACAGCTTGTATTGCTCTCCCAGAACGGCTTCAATGCCCGCCAGCACTCGTGGGTGAGTATAAAAGATATCGAATACCGGCCCCTTATTGACCAAATCGGCCAACCGGTCAGCCCCTTCTTCTTTGGGATGGCGAATGTATTTGGATTGAGCCAGTTCATGGCCCGCCTGTTCACCTTCTAATTCCATTAATTGGGCTAATCGGTCATTGATTTGAGCCACTTGTTCAGGGGTCAATAGTTGCCCTAAATTTAGATAGCCGAAGGTATCTAAAAACTCGATTTCCTCCTGGGTAAGCATGGCAACCTTGTTTGATGATCGGTTTGTGGTGCAAAAATAATATGGGCAAAAAAAAGTACAACAACGATTATGTATGAGGTATAAAGCAGTAGTTGTGTCGATAGGATCGTTCAGACTGACTAATCCAATATGTTGTTCCTCTAACTGAGTCGCAATCTCGATTAAATGATTTAGGGAAAGACCCAATCGCCGGGTCACCGGTGTCGTCGGGCTTCCAAATAGTTAAGGTGTCACCCTCCCGAATGATTTCTAATAGCCTGCTTAATTCGGGCCGTTCAGTTTTACTACCACTAGCTTTGTGGTCCGCCACCCCGGTCCTGAAAGATTTTCGGCAGCCTGCTGCTTTCAGTGCATCTAACTGAAGAGACAGGTTTTGATCTTGGCCGTGCCCGCGACGGCGTACCGTGCCAGAGCCGTTAAACCCGGGCATGACCTAACTTCATGATAACTTCATGATAACTTCATGACTAATACAATTCCACAAAAAAAGCACTCAACATTTCTGCTAAGTGCTTAATTACTAAGTGACCCCGGACAGGTTCGAACTGTCGACCCATTGATTAAGAGTAACTGTGCCCCTAAGTGATGGATAAAATTTATTAGTATTTAATGCTCTGATTTACAGTATTTTTAATTCTAAATCGTTGCCGGATACTGTTGGTTATTTACGGTTGTTTATGTAGATTTGTGTAAACCACTGTGTAAACCGGCCTATTGATGGGTAAAGCGACGGATCATAAAGATAGCGATGCGAACGTAAAGGTTATCCTGTTTAAATCAAAGACACTGGCCGATGGTTCTCACCCGCTTATGGTACGGATCACCAAAGACCGGCAGCGTAAATACATAGCAGTAGGGGAGAGCTGCTTTCTAAAACACTGGGATGAGGAGAAGAACACTCCTCGGCGTAATCACCCCAACCGCGCCTACATTGAGCAGGTAATCAGGACCTGGACGACTAAATATGCTTCGGCAGCGGCTGATTTAAAACAGGAAGAAAAGCCCTTTACGGCCTCAAGCGTTGCTACCCAATTAGTAAAGGTCATCCGAAAAGCTAATCTCTTCGATTTCATTGATGAGACTGTCGAGCGGTTAATCCGTGAAAAGCGGTTAGGTACGGCTAATACCATGAAGAGTATCCGCCGAACCTTAGTGCGTTATGAGGAGCACACAAATCGGAAAAGCCAACGAAAGAATGGATTACTGTTTACCGACCTTACACCTGCCTATCTGGATGACTTTCGAGTATACCTCGTCGAGAGAGGATTAGCCGAGACCTCCATGGCTGTTTATTTTCGAACGCTTCGGCAGATCTACAACCAGGCCATTAAGCGCTCTATGGTTGCTGCCAAACACTACCCGTTTAACGAATTTAAGGTTAGCCAATTTGATTTGCGTACCCGCAAGCGAGCTATAAGCAAAGCAGATATCGGGATTATTGCTGGTTTAAATCTGGAAACACCCAGGCAGCTATTAGCTCAGCATCTGTTTCTATTCAGCTACTATGGGGCCGGTATCAACTTCATTGATCTGGCTCATCTGACCTGGCAGGACGTGCAGAGGGGGCGTTTACGCTATGAGCGGCAGAAGACCGGCCATTTATTCAATTTTAAGCTAGCTGATTCGGCCCGCTCTATTCTGGAGTATTATTATCCGTTGACTGGTAGTAATATGGCCAATTACGTATTTCCAATTCTTGATCGCCAGAAACACCTTACCCCTATACAGATCAGCAATCGCGTACACAAGAAAATTGGACAGGTAAATAAAGACCTGAAAGAGTTGGGTGTACTGGCCGGAATAGACGTGCCGCTAACCACGTATGTAGCCCGGCATAGCTTTGCTACAGCGCTAAAATATTCCGGTGTAAAAACAGCTGTAATATCCGAAGCGATGGGACACCAAACCGAAGGGATTACCCAGACTTACCTGGCTTCGTTTGAGAATGAATTGATTGACGAGGCTTTTGATAATTTGTAAGATATGAATGAGTCCGAGCTGACCAAAGGTGGATTTATTATTGTTTCGCCCCCACCTGAAGATTTTGTTCAGGGTGAACCTGATTGGTTTCGGGAAAAAAAATGGATAGAGGAGACTGTACATAGTTTTCTTGTCAAGGCTGATGATGATGCATCCGAGGCAATAAGACTATTTAAATGTAGACTTGCGTTAGAGCAAAGTCCAATAAACCCTAGTAGTCGGATTATTCTGTTTGAAGAATATCGGAAGGAGATTTTGGAACGGCATAGACAACTAAATCCCCAAAGTTTATTTACTGATCATTGGCAAAAGAAAGGTGGTTACAGCGAAGAAATGCTAATAGGTTTAGCTCATAGTGTGCGAATGAGGTATCTCAACATGGGAGGCTTTGAAAAAGCAGGAGAGGTTATAATGCAGCTTTACCGTGTCTATTTTAGCTATTTCCTGATATTACAACTAAACGATCTTCAGAAAATGGAGTTGGCCTCCCTAAAATCCCCAGAGGTCTATGATGAATCTACCCTAACGGAAGCTAATAAGAAATCGAGTGTTCTGGTACAGTCACCTAACGCCAAACAGGGAACAGTTACGCAAGCACAATTAGCCTTATTCTATTTTTATTGTCACCAAAAGGATAGTTTGCCTCCTTTTCCTTCTGGAAAATTGGTACAAGCATATAAGGATGCTACTGCCCCGTATAATTTAGCTTGGAAGCCATTTCAGCAACATTACAACCGGTTTAAAAAAAGGGCTAACCGGTTAGCAGAAAGCAACCGAAAAGCCCTCTTAGAGGCAATAAAGATGTTACAGGATTACCCTGAAGTCCTAGAATTGGCAAAAGATGATTTAAAGGTAGCTCAAACTCGTAACCCCATTACGTAACCCTTACCTGCCCCTTACCACCTATTTAGGCCCTTAACATTGCATCTGTCAAACAAACACTGATGCAATGGAAAATCCATTTGAAATAATTGCCCGGCGGTTAAGCAATATTGAAGACCTACTGCTTGATATTAAGCACAGGCCAAGCCCAGGCCCTACTTCACAATCCTTAAGCCGGAGCAAAAAGATTGACTTTCAGGCTGCTAGGGACGAGTACTACCCCAATATTCCTGAATCTACTGTGCGACAGCTTACCGCTCATTTAAGTCGCACGAAAGTAGGCAAACGCATTCTGTTGGATCGAGATGAGATAGAACAAGATCAGATCGAGAAGCGTAGAAAGTCGAGCAAAACATTAGCGCAAGAAATAGACGTACAATTTGCCAGTCAGCATCAACGTAAGGGGGGACAAAAAAGCGTATGACCCTCTATGCTATTAGCCAAGCCATTCGCAATGTCGGCGGTCATGTTCTTCTTTGCGGAAATCAGCCATTCGGATACGTTTTTTTTGCTGAGGTCGGCCAAAGCAAATGTCGGATCATTTCACTTTCTACATGCCAATCTTCTCGCAGTATACCGTCGGAACCGAGCTACCAAACTCACGTCGTTTCGGATACTCAGAGTTTGCAAACCTGGCTAAATTCTCTTTCTTCCAAACGCGCCCTGCAAGCTTTATAGCTGCCGAATCGCTAAACTTTATTACCCATGGTTGGCAGTGGATACGAACTGACGAAAGCATTTTACCGTGAACTCGGCA
>NZ_WPIN01000027.1 GCF_009754945.1 Spirosoma arboris | reverse complement strand
CATATTTTCTTTAGAGCATCGCTGTGTATCAAATTGTGTATCAAATAAAAAAGCACTTACAATTTTTACATCGTAAGTGCCTGATAATCAAGTGGGAGTTGACGGGTTCGAACCGCCGACCCTCTGCTTGTAAGGCAGATGCTCTGAACCAGCTGAGCTAAACTCCCTTTTTTGCCCTTCTGCTGTTGCGTTTGGGAGTGCAAATATAAGTGGCTAAATGAGCATTATGCAAGCGTCTGCCCGAAAAAAAACTAACTTTTTTGCAAGTGGTTGATAAACAGTGGGGGTTTTATTCAAAATTTAAATACAACGTTACCGAATGGCTTGTTAGCTTATTGATCCCGATACCAGCCGAGTTTGTGCTAGGGTTATAGAGATTAACGAGACCGTGGGAGAAGCGCAATTCGGGGGCAAATTTGAAAAATTCGAAAAACTGCTCAAAGCCAATGCCGTATTCAATAGCAAAGTCCATGGTACCTGTACTTAGCTTGCTGGCGCCTTGCAACTCTTTCCGACGGACATTACTCTCAATGCTGAACGTGCCGCCCGCCAGTAAATACATTCGCGTGTTGTTCCGTCGTTCGGATTTATACTTGAGCAGTACCGGAAAGTCAATCCAGGTCGATTCCCGCGTTTCGGTTTTTGACGTGCCACCCGGATAGTCGTAATGTACCTCACGACTGAAGAGTGATACGGAAGGGGTGAATCGTAAATCGAAACGGTCGTCCAAATAAGCGTTGACTGATAAGCCAACCCGGAAAGCGGGTTTGTTAGGCGAGTAAATTCGGTAAGCCGAATCGGCAGATAGAAACGTCGGACTATGGCCAACGCTGAACCGCGTGACAGGAGCTGCAAAGAAAAATCCGTAATGAATCGTCTTGTCGTCGTAGCGTTCGAGGTGTTTACGGACGTATTTGTACGATTGTCCGTTTGCCTGATTATACCCCAGTATACTAATGAACAAAACAACGCTAAATCGTGCCGATAATCGAATGCAACGGTTTAACAGGGCTAAGCCAGCTTGTGGCCTATGTAAATTGACGCAACGCCGAAGGTGAGCGGTATCCATTTAGTGTTCGTAAAGCCAGCCTTTTCATAAATACGCAGAAAGTCGGGACCGTCGGGGAAAGCCTGCACAGATTCGGGCAGGTAGGTATAGGCCGAAGAGTCTTTGCTTACTGCGCGCCCAATGAGTGGCAGAATGGTTCGGGAGTAAAAACTGTATAGTTGTTTAAACGGAAACTGACGCGGATTCGAGAATTCCAGCACTACACACACACCACCTGGGCGCGTTACGCGGTACATATCGGTTAAGCCTTTAAGCAATGTCTCGAAGTTGCGTACACCAAATGCAACGATGACAGCATCGAAATCATTGTCTGGCAGAGGCAAACCTTCTGAATCGCCCAGACGCATTTCGATAATCTGATCGACGCCACGCTTTTTCATCTTATCGCGTCCAACAGACAGCATGCCTTCCGAAATATCCATGCCAATGATTTTTTCCGGCTTGAGCGTCAGCGCTTCCAGAGCAAAATCGCCAGTACCGGTAGCAATATCCAGGATGCGTTTAGGGGGGCTGGCGGCAGCTTTACGCAATTCACGTATCGCTCGTTTACGCCAGAGGATGTCAATGCCACCACTTAATACATGATTCAGTAAGTCATATTTCGGTGAAATACTATCGAACATCTCCGCCACCTGTTCACGCTTGGAGGTGTCTTTATCTTTATAAGGGACTACGGCCATTTTTAAAGAGTGAAAGAATGAATGAGTGAAAGAGCGAATGTGTAGCGTCTTTTATTCGCTCATTCATTCTTTCACTCTTTAAGACAAAGGTAATGCCATAACGGTTGGTTTCTGGCGAAAGTTTGGCATTTAGGCGGGCAATGTGTAGTTTCGACTTAATGCTATGTGCTCATATACAACTTGATTCGCTATGCCCTCTTTCTTTTTCTTAACCTTGCTGGCACTTAATTCATTCGTGGCTCAGCCGTCTGATGGTGATGACCCTATTGCTAAAAAAGCGCGAAAAATCCACCAAAGCGTGCTGACGCTAGATACCCATGCTGATGCACCGATTATGATGCAGAAGCCAGGCTTTGATGTAGGTGCTTCGCATGATACTAAACGCGATGGATCGCAAATTGACTTTCCCCGAATGAAACAAGGTGGCATGGATGCCATGTTTTTTGCTGTCTATACCTCACAAGGTCCGCGTACCGACGAAGGTCATGCTGAGGCTAAACGTAATGCCCTTAATCAGTTTGAATTGATTCATCAGGCACTGAAAAAATATCCTAATCTGGCTGAATTGGCCACAACCCCAGCCGATGCTTATCGAATAAAGAAAGCTGGTAAGCGGGCTGTTTTCATTGGGATGGAAAATGGCTATCCGGTTGGGAAAGATTTATCGCTCCTCAAAACTTATTATGATTTAGGTTGCCGGTATATTACGTTGACACACTTTGCCAATAATCTCATTGGCGATTCATCAACCGATCCGGATGGTCCAATGTATGGCGGGTTGAGTGATTTTGGGAAACAGGTCGTACCTGAAATGAATCGGCTTGGTATCTTAATCGACGTATCACACGTGGCCGATAGCACCTTTTACGATGCGTTGGCTCTCTCGAAAGCGCCTGTTATTGCCTCGCACTCCAACTGCCGCGCGCTCTGCGATTTTCCCCGCAACATGACCGACGATATGATCAAGGCTATTGCCGCCAAAGGGGGAGTCGTACAGGTGAATTTTGTGAGCGACTACCTGAAAAAGCCATCAGATGCACATCGGGCGGCTAAAACCAAAATTCGTATGGCGCAGGTGGGTAAAGTAACTACGCCTGAAATGGATGCCAGGATGGCGGCCATGAGCGATTCGGTTGCAAAGGTATACGCATCGGAGCGGGCTAGCCTAGCCGACATTGCCAATCATATTGATCACATCGTTAAAATTGCGGGTATCGATCACGTGGGCATTGGCTCTGATTTCGATGGGGGCGGGGGCGTAAATGGCCTGGAAGATGTAAGCCAGATTGAAAACCTAACGGCCGAACTCGTTCGCCGGAAGTATTCAGAAGCCGACATTGCTAAAATCTGGGGTGGCAATTTGCTGCGCGTGCTGGGTCAAGCCAAGGTGAGTAAGTAAGTAGTTAGTTGACGGTAAAAAATAGACAGGTTCATCTTTAGCACGATATAGACCTATTTAATTGGTCTGTTAGTGTCATAACTGCAAACCTTGTTTCTCCGATGAACCGTACCGATTTCTTGAAAACGTCTGCTCTGGCTGGGGCTACACTCATTACCGATCCAACTCAAGTTAGGGCCTTCATTACTCGTCAGCCTGCCCAGAAATACCGTACGGCGCTGGTTGGAACAGGCTGGTGGGGAACGAACATCCTACGTTGCGCAGTGCAGGCGGGTGAATCGAAAGTGGTTGCGCTTTGTGATGTGGATACGCGTCAACTCAAAAAGACAAGTGATGAACTAGCGAAACTCACATCTGATAAACCCAAGCTTTATCGGGATTTCCGCGAAATGCTGATAGCCGAAAAACCGGAAATCGTCATCGTTGCTACACCTGACCACTGGCACCCGCTCATTGCTATTGCGGCTATGCAGGCCGGAGCGCATGTATACGTCGAAAAACCCATTAGCCATACCATTAACGAAGGAAAAGCGATGGTACGAACGGCCCGGCAAACAGGCAAGATTTGTCAGGTTGGAATGCACCGGCGTGTGTCGCCCCACAATGTATCTGGTAGAGAATTTATAAGATCAGGGAAGGTTGGGAAAATTGGTATGGCGAGGGCATTTGTGCATTATGCCGGTGGTGCGGGTCAACCCACACCTGATAGCGAAACTCCTCCCGAAATTGACTGGAACATGTGGTGTGGGCCAGCCCCGCTACATGCCTATAACACAGCGATGCACCCCAGAAGCTGGCGTAATTTTCTGAATTATGCGAATGGTACACTTGGTGACTGGGGTATTCACTGGATGGATCAGATTTTATGGGTAACCGAAGAAAATCATCCGCGCAAAGTATATTCGACTGGTGGGCGAGCGATCAAACAAGATAATAGTGATGCGCCCGATCATCAGGTTGCCACCTTCGAATTTGAGAATTTTACTGCCGTTTGGGAACACCGGACATTTGGCGGCAACATGGCGGAGAAAACGCATCCACAACAAGCCGTGGGTGTTTATTTCTACGGAACGGAAGGAACATTCCATATGGGCTGGCTGGACGGCTGGACGTTCTACCCATCAGACCCGAAAAAACCAATCGTTCACCAGGACCCTCAACTAGATAAACCCGATGATCAAAATATTGCACTACTGTGGGCTAACTTCCTGAGCAGCATTAAATCCAACAAACTACCCGTTTGTGACATTGAAATCGGTCATCGCTCTACCAACATGGCGCTACTAGGTATGCTAGCGCTCAAACTAGGACGTAGCGTTGAGTGGGATGGCAAGCAGATTCCAAATGACCCTGAAGCAAATAAATTGCTCAGTCGGGCGTATCGGGGTGAATGGCAGTATCCTGTGTAATAAAATGCTAGGTCAAAACTTCCCGAAAAGTCAGACTTTCGGGAAGTTTTATCAACCCCTTTTTGGGGTGACAGTCAAAAACAGAAAATTACATTAGATCCAATGTATAGCCCTTCCAGGCCGTTTTTTGCTCTGATTGTATTGTGAAATCTATTCCCTGGTGAACTTCCGTTTGTTCATCTGGCAGCTTGTGATGTTTACTCCAGTAAGATTTTATATATGAGACGGCACAGGTAAACAATCGTTGTGTATAGGCAATCTTTTCGTCACCAGTCATATTCCATGAACTATCTGAGCCGACTATGTGAATTTTCTGTCGTATTAAGGAGTCATGCGTTTTATAGTAAAATAAGATATCTGTGACGTCACTATCAGGATTAGTTGGTACAGCCGTGGTAAAGGTGAGTATGGGCATTGTGAGTACATACGATGGGATGGCTGGAAAGGTAGGAGTTTATTCCTCAATTTCCGCTAAACTCACCAGAGCTAATCGTTAAATATTGGTTAAGCTGACCAACCCATAAATACTTAAGCCCAGCCACTGAATGGCCGGGTTTTTTGTGCCTCCTAGGTCTGAGCAAGGGCGACTTATAATTTGCTAGTCACTGCGACCTGATTTAGCTTAGTACGCTAACTCATATAAATCCTTGTTCGAAACAGATTCAGACTTCGCAAACCTGTCCAACACAAGTTTGGCAAAAGCTACTTTATCCGATTTTCGGTACTGACTCGGAGTCTGCCTACCGGAAGGAGCTTTAAAGTCTTGACTGACCTGTTCACACATCGCCCACAGGTTAGGATTCATTCTGATTTTGTATTGCCTAATTGGTGTGTCCTCGGCAAACCAAAGATCGATGACGTTCTTTGTCGATAATTTTACTATAGCACCCATACTGTATGTATTGGTAAAAAAGAACAAATGTTTAATTATTTAATGATAAAATTAAATATTTAATGAAAATATAATGAAAACCTTGCCGCATGGCCTATTTTAGACGTTCCCTTTGCTCTGTCTAACAGCCCCTTTTTCAGGTATTTGTAACGATTAATAACGGGCCCAGGCTATTCATTTTCATTGATTATAACTGAATACAATAAGAATGCCAGTAAACTAAAACGCGATGTCAGTAGATAAACTGACATCGCGTTTCTGGGTATAAAACAATGGCCTCTTAGTTAACTTTCCTTAGCTTACTGGGGTCATGGGGTAGGGGTTAAATAGTTAATGCTGGAAGTGCCCATCGTTTTTGATAGTTTTTTAACTAATTCATTCAGCACTATGAATCCACTCTTTTCGAGACCGCTACCAGAGCCTTTATAGGCCAACGGCACGTTGGTATACTGATGCCCCAAAATTTCGGCTTCTCCCTGCCCCCTAAAAACAGCGATATTACCCTGGACCGTAACAATCACTTTTATTGAAATAGCCTCACCCATGTTTTTATATTCTGTTATTAAATAATCATTGTCCTTACCCGACTGGGCAATAAAAAAACCCGCTGATTCGAGTCTAAAGGAAATTATATCAAACAGAGTGGAGTCGGATAATGTGGAAGATATTTCAATCCGGGTTGCCCCTTTAGGAATATTTACTTTTTGTGAATAGCCAATAATGGCAAAAAATAGGAATAGAAGAGTATAGAAGCCAGTTTTCATGGAAGTAATGGTTTCTGGCAAATATAATGTATGCACTAATTGGTACAATCTGAATGCCCTGATTCACCCGCCACTATCCCTCTTTCATACTAAAGGAAGTTGTTGTCATATATATAGTATAATTACCTATATTTCTTATATTGCTTTTGACTTAAGTATAATTGGTTAAACGGAGGAAACGCCAGTCTCGTTGAGGCTGGCGTTTTTTAATTCTATATTAATGAGTCCGAACTTATCAACCTGTAAGTTGCACAGTCAATATTACATGTCCTTTGGGACATTAATGGTGTGGATAGAAACGGAAACGCTGACTTCACTTGGGGTCAGCGTTTTTTATATTCAACGTATGGCCATTCAATTAACATACGCGCCCACCCCGTCAATAAATTGCCCGCTACATTTCAAGTTGTTTATTTTGGTTTCGCTTGTACCATTTACCAGGGGGCAAGCTATTATGGGTTAGCGAGAAAGTGCTGGTGTTCTTGGTATCAGCATTTTTTGTGACTATATTAATATCCTGCTATCTAAGCAATAGTACTTACCCATAATAGCTTATAGCCAATTGAGCTATGTATGCATAGGCGAACCGTTTTGCAAAGTCTGATGATACTTCCTACGCTTTCATTTTAGGAGCAGACCAACCAAACTATTAACTCTTTACCCATGTCGATCCAATTGCTGCGGCATGCCACATTGGTCATTCAGTTAGGGCCAAATAAATTGCTGATTGATCCAATGCTTTCGGCGAAAGGAGCACTTAAGCCAGTAAAAAATGCCCGAACTTCCGACCGGATCCCGATGGTCGATGACACCTCTAAATGATGAAGACTGGTCAGCATTAATTAACCAGATTGACGCTGCTCTGGTGACTCATACCCAACGCAGTATAGTGCCTGCCGATGGGCAACTCATGCATTTGTCTTAACTGACTGGTTATTAATAGAATAGGATAGCGACAAGCCGAAAACGAGATGAAGAAATGAAGCACCCTCCGCTAAATAATTTGATTGGAGGCATTGACGCGTATTACATCAAAAAGGCGATTTGTGTAAACCAAGACGTAAACTAATAAAAAAAGCACTTACATTTTACGTGTAAGTGCTTGATTATCATGTGGGCCAGGCAGGGCTCGAACCTGCGACTTACTGATTATGAGTCAGGCACTCTAACCGACTGAGTTACAAGCCCATTGCTGATTGATTGCTCGGATTCAGCGATGCAAATCTAGGGATTTTTTTGACAGGATCACAGGATTAAGAGGATTTTTGAACTACAGACCGGTTAATTCGTAGCGACGACCCGGTCGTAATTCTGTCTGCACTATCTTTGCTTAATGGCAACGCCCAACAAGAAGAAAATTCTCAATGACCCTGTTTATGGGTTTATTACCATACCGACTGAACTACTTTTTGATTTAGTTGAGCATCCGTACTTTCAGCGACTACGACGCATTAAGCAGCTAGGACTGTCGGAATATGTATATCCTGGGGCGTTGCATACCCGCTTTCACCACGCGTTAGGGGCCATGCATTTAATGGGACAGGCCATGAGTACATTACAAAGTAAAGGCCATGCCATTTCCAGTGAAGAATGTGAGGCTGCCCAGATCGCTATTTTACTGCATGATATTGGCCATGGACCGTTTTCGCACGTACTGGAGTGTTGCTTGCTGGACGATGTACCGCACGAGCATATTTCGCTAATGCTTATGCAGGACCTCAATCAGCAGTTTGGAGGAGCGTTGACACTGGCCATCCAAATGTTTGAGGGTACTTATAAGCGTCCATTTTTCCATCAGCTCATTTCGAGTCAATTGGATATGGACCGGATGGATTATCTGAACAGGGATGGGTACTATACTGGCGTAGCCGAGGGAGCCATTGGTGCTGAGCGCATTATTAAAATGCTTGACCTGGTCGATGACCAATTAGTGGTAGAGGCAAAAGGTATACTTAGTGTCGAAAATTTTCTGAACGCAAGGCGATTGATGTACTGGCAGGTATACCTGCACAAAACGTCGATTTGCTGCGAGTCGATGTTGATTCAGATTTTACGTCGAGCTCGTTTTTTGAGCCGACAGGTAAATAGTGAGCCGGTTTTTGCTTCCGATGCGTTTCGATTATTTCTGCGGGAAAGTGTATCACTGACTGATTTTCAGACGAATCATAAATACCTCGATGCCTTCACCAAACTAGATGACTTTGATGTTTGGGCGTGCATAAAACAGGGAGCATCTCATTCCGATCCGGTACTGTCAATGCTTTGCCAAATGCTGCTTGACCGGAAACTATTTAAAATTCTGTTGTCGACCGAACCATTTGCGGGTGAATTGTTAACCCAACTCGAAAGTCAATTACGACAGACGGGGATGCCCGCTGATTGGCTTTCCTATTTTCTGGTAGAAGGTCAGGCAACGAACGCAGCTTACCTGCCGTCGGGTGATCGTATTGCTATTAAATTGAAAACAGGAAAGGTAATAGATATTGCCGACGCATCGGACCTGTCGAATATTCAGGTTTTAACCAATATCGTTCGTCGATACTACGTTTGCTGGGCGAGAAATTTAGCTTTTAGTAAAGAGATGGAGTGAGTAGAGTAGGTGTGGTTAGTTGACTCCACGCTACTTACTTCCCTAATTTTACCCATTTCATTCACGCCCCCTACTTCACTTGCTGCACTAATTTCACCTACTCCACTCACGCTACCTACTTCACTTACAGAACAAATTGCGGAAAAGTGCAATTTGTTAGCTACCTTAGCGGCCTTATTTCCCGCTAATGGTGGGTGTTTTGCGACGGCAGTCATAAAATATATGAAGTTTACAGTTAAGCAGATTGCTACACTGCTGGGGGGCGAAGTTACCGGAAACGATACGCTGGAAATCACCGGTTTAGCTAAAATTGAAGAGGGGAAGGCAGGCGATATTTCGTTTCTGTCCAATCTCAAATACGAACCGCACTTGTACACTACCCAGGTGTCAGCTGTGATTGTTGATCGGTCGTTTGAACCTAAAAAGCCGGTTTCGCCTACGCTAATATTTGTAGAAAACTCCTACTCGGCCTTTACACAATTGCTGGAGGAATATCACAAGCAACTGATTTTTGCCCGAGTTGGTGTAGAACAGCCATCTTATATCGGCGACGATAGTCAAGTAGGAGAACAGGTCTATCGGGGAGCATTTTCCTATATTGGTCGGGGTTGTCAGATCGGTAAAAACGTCAAAATATATCCTCAGGCTTATATTGGTAACAATGTTTGTATTGGCGATAATACGATCATTCACCCGGGTGTCCGAATTTTAGACAACTCCATTATTGGGCAATATTGCGTCATTCACCCTAATGCTGTAATTGGCAGCGAGGGATTTGGTTTTGCGCCACAGCCCGATGGTACCTACAAAACAATTCCGCAACTAGGTAATGTCATTCTGGAGGATTTTGTGAACATTGGTTCAGGAACCACGGTAGATTGTGCCACAATGGGATCAACGATTATCCGAAAAGGCGCTAAACTGGACAATCTGATTCAGATTGGTCATAATGTTGAAATTGGCAAAAACACAGTTATTGCGGCTCAGACAGGTGTATCTGGTTCAACAAAACTTGGCGATAACTGTGTAATTGCTGGACAGGTTGGTTTTGCTGGTCACCTCAGTATTGCTAAGGGCACAAAAGTAGGAGCCCAGTCTGGTGTAGGGAAAAGTATTGAGGAGGAAGGTACAGCCATTAATAGTTCGCCTGCTTTCGGTTTGAAAGAAAGTATGCGCTCCTTAGCCGTTTTCCGGCGATTGCCAGAGTTGGACCAACGCTTGACTAAATTGGAGAAGAAAAACGAAAAACAGTCGTAAATGAGTCGTCACCGGGTTACCGGAGCAGTCGGCAGTCAATGGTCGATTATAAAAAATAACTATTGACTAAAGGCTCTTGACTATTGACTAACATAATGAATACCAAACAACAGACTATTCAGAAATCCATTTCGGTATCGGGGGTAGGTCTCCATACGGGCGTTCAGGCGACGATGACATTTCTGCCAGCGCCAACGAATCATGGCTATAAATTTCAACGAGTCGATCTACCGGGTCAGCCCATTGTGGATGCCGACGTGGATAACGTTGTGGACCTCTCCCGCGGAACAACCATTGAACAGAGTGGTGCTCGGATTCATACGGTCGAACACACGCTGGCCGCATTGGTTGGTTTGCAATTAGACAATGTCCTAATCCAACTGGATGGTCCCGAGCCGCCAATTATGGATGGCTCTTCTATTCAGTTTATCGATGCACTGCGCGAAGCCGGTATCGAAGAACAAAATGCCACACGCAATTACTTCGAGGTAAGCGAATACGTTCATTACCGGCTTCCCGAGAAAGATATTGAGCTGGCTGCGCTGCCCTTGAACGATTACCGGATAACGGTGATGGTTGATTATAACTCACGGGTTATCAGTAGCCAGCATGCCTATCTGAACGATATCAGCCAGTTCCCGGAGCAGATCGCGAATTGCCGTACGTTTGTGTTCCTGCATGAGCTGGAGGCACTCTATAAACAGAATCTTATTAAAGGAGGTGACCTCACGAATGCCATCGTTATTGTAGACCGCGACGTGCAGGATGGAGAATTGGATTACCTGGCCGATTTGCTCCATAAGCCAAAAGTGAGTGTGAACAAGCAGGATGGTATTCTGAATAATATCAAACTGCATTACCCGAACGAAATGGCTCGCCATAAACTGCTCGACGTAGTGGGTGATCTGGCGCTGATCGGTCGGCCAATAAAAGCGCAGATTCTGGCTGCTCGCCCTGGGCATGCGGCTAACGTGGCGTTTGCTAAAAAAATCAAGAAACTTATTCAGAAAAATGCGGCCAATCAAGTGCCGCAATACGATCCGATGCAACCACCTGTGCTGGATATTAATCGGATTTCGCAGTTACTGCCGCACCGCTATCCGTTCCAAATGATTGATAAAATCATTGCCTTAGATGAGAATAGTGTGGTGGGTATCAAGAATGTGACCATGAATGAGCCGTTCTTCCCTGGTCATTTTCCCGGCAATCCGGTTATGCCAGGTGTAATGCAACTTGAGGCAATGGCACAAACGGGTGGTATTCTGGTTCTTAGTACTGTGCCTGATCCAGAAAACTATTGGCCGTTTTTGGTAGGGATTGAGAATTGTCGATTCCGGCGCAACGTTTTACCTGGCGATACCGTAATATTCAGATGTGAGTTTACCTCTCCTATGAAACGTGGTATTGTGAAAATGCAAGGCCGCGGCTACGTTGCAAACCAACTGGTATGCGAAGCTGATATGATTGCCAGTCTGGTAAAGAAAAAATGAGTTGTAAGTGGTAAGTGATCAAGTTCTATCATGATTTGATAGTAACTGCTTACTACTTACGAACTTACAACTTACAACTGTTGAAATGATTCAACCATTAGCCTATATTCACCCTGAAGCGAAAATTGCGCAGAATGTGGTGATCGAACCGTTTGCCATTATTCACAAAGACGTTGAAATTGCCGAAGGGTCCTGGATTGGTTCACATGCGGTGATCAATGAAGGTGCCCGCATTGGCCGCAACTGTAAGATTTATCCAGGAGCGGTTATTTCATCGACTCCGCAGGATTTAAAGTTCAACAACGAATATACCCGGACATACATCGGTGATAATACGACGATTCGCGAATATGCTACCATCAGCCGGGGAACGGAAGAACACTGGAAAACTGAAATCGGCTCAAACTGCCTGATTATGGCCTATGCTCACGTAGCCCACGACTGCCGAATCGGTAATCATTGCATCATTACCAACAATGTGCAGATGGCGGGCCATGTGCATATGGGTAACTGGGCAATTATTGGTGGGTCGAGTTCAGTACTACAATTTACGCGAATTGGCGCCCATGTCATGATTTCTGGTGGTTCATTGGTGCGTAAAGATGTGCCTCCTTTCACGAAAGCGGCCCGCGAGCCACTTTCCTATACCGGTATCAACTCAATCGGCTTGCGTCGTCGGGGATACGAGAACGATAAGATCAACCAGATTCAGGAAATCTACCGCTATATCTACATGCGCGGCCTGAATAATGCCGATGCGCTAACACAGATCGAGTTAGAGTTGCCGCCGTCTGATGAGCGCGACGAAATTGTCAATTTTATTCGTTCGTCGGAGCGCGGAATTATGAAAGGTCCGACGTCTCACGGAGAGCGGGAATAAGTTTAGTAGATAATCAGTGCTGCCACTACCGTGGTCTGTGTCCCCACAGGCTATTTAACCGGATGGTAACTATTGCTGACGCAGCGGTGGTCTGTGGGGACACAGGCCACGGTGACGGAGTGCCGCCATGCTAACCATCGAAGCCAATCAATTAGGCAAAAAATACCGGAAAGAGTGGATTTTTCGGCGCGTTGATCTTACCCTCACCGCCGGAACGAGCTATACGTTTGTAGGGCCGAATGGCAGTGGAAAATCGACACTCCTGCAACTGCTGGCAGGGAGTTTACCCATTACAGAAGGCAAATTAATATACCAACTACAGGGCCGTATTATTGACCCTGACGACTGGTTTCGACAGATAAGCATAGCCGCTCCCTATCTGGAATTAGTCGAGGAGCTAACCTTAGATGAACTGCTGACGTTTCATCAGACATTTAAACCGTTTAAGGCAGGGTTGACGCCCGAAATTATCGCCGATCAACTTTTACTTTCCCACGCCCGGCACAAAGAAATCAAGTACTTCTCGTCGGGGATGAAGCAACGCGTTAAACTAGGGCTGGCGTTTTTCTCAGACTCACCGGTCGTTATCCTCGACGAACCTACCTCAAATCTTGACCGCCAGGGAGCCGATTGGTATCAGGAACAGGTACAACAACTTATCGATCCCTCGAACCAAACGCCCCAACTCCTATTAATCGGTTCTAACCAGCCCGACGAATACGATTTCTGTCCTCATGTGATTGATATAACACAGTGGAAATAGAGGTACCAGTAAACGTGTTCGTGCTTATGTGCCCCTAATGCCAGTGTTTATGCCTCTGCCCGCAACACGTCCAATGGCGGTCTTGTTAGTACGTCGCGACTGTTGAAGACACCAATGAGAACGGTAAGAACGGTTACCACAATCGTAACGATAAGTAAGGGTATACCATCGGGTCGATAGGGAACTTCAAATACAAATCGAGCTAATGCCCATGTACCCACGATCGATAATAAAATTCCCGACAGGGCTGAGAGTAATCCTAGCAAGCCATATTCCACAACGGTGATGCTTAAAATTTGCTCCCGGCTGGCACCCAACGTCCGAAGCAATACACTTTCGCGCAGACGCTGGTATTTGCTGATAACCACCGAGCTGGCCAGTACTAATAGGCCTGTTAGAATGCTGAACAGAGCCATAAACTGAATCACGAACGAGATTTGTGCCAGAATTTCATCGACTGTTTTCAAAATCAGGCCAAGGTCAATGGCTGACACGTTCGGGAAGCGACTGACTAATCCGCGCTGAAGTACAGCTGATGTTTTATTATCGGGTACCCGTGTCATTAGTACATGAAACTGCGGAGCCTGTTCCAGAACACCTGACGGGAAGACAACCAGAAAATTGGTCTGTACCCGATTCCATTCAACTTCCCGCGTACCGCCTACGATGGTTTGAATCGGGGCCCCCTGTACGTTGAAATTTAAGGTGTCGCCGAGTTTAAGGTGCATTCGGTCGAAGAAGTCTTTATCAATAGATACATACGCATTGCCGTTTTCCTGATAAGGCGCTTTGCCAGCTATCAGTTTCTCTGACGATATCAACGAGTCGCGGTAGGTGACACGGTATTCGCGGGTGAACGCCCACTTCGGGGGTCTGGCCGATGTATCTTTTCGAATGGATTCATTGGTTTTTCCATTAATGTCTGACAGGCGCATCGTAACAATGGGCGCTTCCTGTAAAATAGGTAGTTTCTGACCAGTCACTAATGCTCGCACGCCCGCAATTTGCTCATTTTGAATGTCGAACAGCACCATATTGGGCTGCTTGCCACTACCCGATAATTCTACCCGACCGAGCAGCAAACCCTGTGTAAGATAGAGCGTTGCAATCAGGAAAGCGCCCAAACCAATGGATGTTACGAGGATAAGGGTCTGGTTATTGGGTCGATAAAGATTGGCTAAACTCTGCCGCCAAACATAACTCCATGATGTCGGGAAAAAGCGACGAACGAGCCAGATCAATCCTAATCCAAGAGCCGTTAGAATACCGAACGCCACGGTTAAACCAGCTGTAAAGCCGATGGCTAGCATCAGGTTTTTTGTCTGTAGATAGGCAAATCCGACAATGAAACCGAGGACGAGCAAATAGACTAACCACCGTAGCGGGTCCCGGCCACTCAAGTCATCTTCGTACGATGTTCGCAACGTTCGCAAGGGTGAAACATTCCGAATAGCCAATAATGGTAGAAGGGAAAATAGTATAGAGATTAGCAATCCCGTACCAATGCCGCCCAAAATCGCCGGTCCCGACAAAGCTGTTTCGACCGTAATCGGTAGGAAATTGCCAAATACTCGTGGTAATACCAATTGCACGACTGAGCCAACCAATGCACCAATTGTTGCACCAATCAGGCCCATTAATGCCGTTTGAAGCAGATAAATCAGAAATGCCTGCCGTCCACTGGCACCAAGTGTTCGCAGAATAGCGACCGACGTTACTTTCTCTTTTACGTATAATTGAACCGCACTGGCGACCCCTACGCAGCCGAGCAATAAAGCTACAAACGCAACAAGGCTTAAATATTTGGTGAGATCGGCAAAGGAACGGCCAGTTTGTTTTTTACGCCCATCGACGGTGTCGTAATTTACGCCTTCCTTATCTAGTCGGGCCGAAACCGTTTTCACGAATTTCTCAATATCTGTGCCAGGCGCAAACTGGTAATAGTATTTATAAGCGACGCGACTACCCCGTTGCAATAGACCCGTATTAGCCAGAAACTGATTGGGCACAAAGACTGTAGGTGCAACGGTCGCAGCAATGGCGGCTTGTCCAGGTGTTTTAGTAACGCGGCCGGCAATCAAAAATGACAGATTGCCTACTTTAACCGAATCGCCAACCTGAGCGCCCAGTTGCACCAAAAGTCCATCATCAACTAAGGCCACGCGATCAGCAGCCTGTCGGAACGTTTGAATGGCGGATGTAGGCTGTACTTCCCAAGTTCCGTAATAGGGGAAATTACCCTGCAATCCTTTCACCTGTGCTAATCGGACTCCCCCAGTTTTGGGTATGGATACCAGCGACGCAAAGGAAACTTCATACGCCCGATCTCGACCCGTTGTTTTAAGTAACTGTTGCGTTTTAGGCGAAGGCGCACGTGACCAGGAAACCGTAAGATCCGCCCCAAGGAGCTCGCGGGCCTGATCGTCTATACTTTGAGCAAGGTTATCCCCAAAGGAATTTATAGCGACCAAAGCCGCAATACCCAGCACAATGGCCGACATAAATAAGAGTAATCGTTGGCGGCTCCGGCGACTGTCGCGCCAGGCCATACGGAAGAGCCAATACATATTTAAAGATCGAAATCGGACCGCCGAAGCGGAGTGAATGAGTGAAAGGGCGGACTTGTGTGCAATCACTCTTGCACTCTCTCGCTCTCTCGCTCTTTAGTATCCAATATTACCGTACCTCCCTTGATGCGAATGATGCGTTGCGTGCGGGCGGCTAATTCCATATCGTGCGTGACGAGAACGAGCGTTGTGCCGGCCTCGCGGTTGAGTTCAAAAAGTAGATCGACAACGGTGGCGCTGGTATCGGCGTCGAGGTTACCGGTTGGCTCATCGGCAAAGAGTAGTTTAGGGCGGTTGGCAAAAGCGCGCGCCAGCGATACCCGCTGTTGTTCTCCTCCCGATAGCTGAGTTGGATAATGATGTCCACGTTGCCCTAAGCCGACTCGGTCGAGAAGCGCCTGCGCTGTTTTAGCTGCTCCTTTTTCCCCCCGTAGTTCCAGCGGTACCATTACGTTTTCGAGTGCAGTGAGTGTGGGTAAAAGCTGGAAGTTCTGGAAAATGAAACCGACGTACTGGTTACGAATGGCGGCTCGCTGGTCTTCATTGAGTGTATCCAGGCGGATATCATTTAAATAAACACTGCCCGACGAAGCCCGGTCCAGACCAGCGCACAAACCGAGCAAGGTCGTTTTGCCACTGCCCGACGGACCAACAATCGAGAAGGTATCACCCGGTTCAAGAGTGAAGTTTACGCTATGGAGTACGGTCAAGTCACGGCCTCCGCTTGAATAGGTTTTGGTAAGATTTTCGACGCGCAGAATACTCATGGAAAAATCGTTTTAAACGCAAAGAAAGGTGCAAGGTTCGCAAAATATTCTTAGCGTACTTTGCGTATGTCTTAGCGCTCTTTGCGTTTAAATTCATTAACCGATGTATTCTTTATGAAGTTCTGCCTGAATCGACAAACAGCTTATTCTGTGATAAGCGGCCTATTGATACTCCTAACGGTCTGGGGCTGTGGATTATCTGATACGAAAACGAGTTCAACCAATACGAATGCTCCGGCATCCCAAGCCGAGTCGAAACCAGCCACTGCGGCCAAAAAGAAAATCGTGCTGTTTTATGGCAATAGTCTAACTGCGGGCTATGGCGTTGAACCGTCGCAGGCATTCCCTGCCTTGGTTGGTCAGAAGATCGACTCTGCCGGGCTAAACTACACGGTTGTGAATGCTGGATTGAGTGGCGAAACGACAGCCGGAGGGAAAAGCCGGATTAGCTGGGTGGTGCGCCAACCCGTTGCTGTATTCGTGCTTGAGCTAGGAGGTAACGATGGACTTCGAGGGCTTCCATTAACGGCCACGCGCCAAAATTTGCAGGCTATCATCGATACCGTTCGGCAGAAAAGCCCGCAGGCTACCATTGTGTTGGCGGGTATGCAGATTCCGCCCAACATGGGAACTTCGTATACCAAAGAATTTCGCGGATTGTTTAAAGAATTGGCAGATAAGAACAAGCTAATTCTAATTCCATTTCTGCTCGAAGGTGTTGGCGGTATTCCAAAGCTGAATCAGCCTGATGGTATTCACCCGACGCCTGCCGGACATAAAATCGTAGCGAATACAGTGTGGGAAGTGCTTAAGCCAGTATTGAAATAAGTTCCAGGTTTCAAGTTCAATGTTCCAGAATGCCAGAGGTATAACCTGGAACATTGAACTTAAAACAAATTAAAACGGATAACCTACTGCGATGTTAAATATCAGATTTTGTTTACGCCAGTCTGTACTGTCGAAAGCCATCTTATCGATGACCCACTCGCTGCCATCTGTTTGGTAGGGTTTGCGTAGGGGAGTGGCTATATCAAGACGAACCAGAAAGAAGGATAAATCAATCCGGACACCAACGCCCGTACCAATCGCAATCTGTTCATAAAACCGTTTCGGAAACTTCGCTTCTGGTCCGAATGTGTCTACGTCCGAATAGGACCAGACGTTTCCGGCATCGGCAAAAATAGCTCCCTCAAGATACTTGTTAAACTTGATCCGTAGTTCGGTATTGGCTTCCAGTTTAACATCACCCCCTCCGTCCTGAAATATGGGGACATTCTTCAACGTATCGCGTGTAAACAGACCCGGCCCAATTGCTCTTGGTCGGAACGCCCGAATACTGTTGCTACCCCCAACAAAGTACTGTTTGGTAAACGGCAGCGATCTGCCTTTTGAATTACCGTAGGTGATCCCTACGCCAGCAAACACGCGGTTCGCCCAGGTTATTTTCTGGGTTAGTTTACGATACAATCGACCATCGATATCAAGTCGAAGGTATTGAGCGTATGGAACGCCAAAAATCCCATTTCGAGGATCGTTTTCTAACGGCTTCCGAAAGAAAAGACTTGCCAGATTGCCAGCCACTTCTGCATTAGCGCTTATGCGATAACTGGTAGGTGAAAGGGAACGAATGGGGGAATTGAAGTTAAACGTATATAAAGAGCTTAGAATAAGCTGATCTGACCGAAAAACCGTATTGATATACTGCGATTTAACAATCGGTGCGGTGAGCGTATCCTGAATGATGTCATAAACGCGTTGGGAAACATCACTTAATGGCACATAAACGTAGTTGATATTGAATGGCTGGAAAACGTGCTCAATCTGCTGATTTTGTCTCCAGGCATACCCAAATGTTGTTTGAGCTGAGTTAATCCGATATAAACCCCCTCGAAGGATTGTTTGATAACCAATCGTCGCATTTGTTTTGGGTAGAGCCTGCCGCTGATCATACCGGAACCGGAAAGGGGCTACCAATCGTGGGAAACTTAGGGTTGCATCGGTGCCGAAGCGATAATTAGTTACTCCCTGGCCAGCGTCACCAACCTGAAATTCAATCCCGGCGTTTGCATTAATAGTTAATAATTCGGCTCGATGAAGCGCATTCCGGTTTCTCCAGCTCAGGATTACCTGCGTACCGTTGAAGTTATTCGAACGCGACGTACCATCTAACTCTGCCCGAACCGATTTCGCAGGATAAGGAGTCAGGTAATAATGGACATCCAGCACTGCCGTATCTCCCTGTTGATCAGGATCGAACCGATTCCGAACAAATTTAAAGGCACCTACATTAATGAACCGCGAGAGCGTAAGATCCTGCATGCGGCTGTTGTAACGTGCTCCTGGCTTCACCGTTACAACATCGCGAAACAATTTCTGATCGAACCGGTGGGTGGAGTCGATAACCTGGAATTGCTCTTCTGTTGTATAAGCCTGACGTCTATTCGTATCGTTTCGGGCTGTAGAGAGGTTATAATTTGAATAGATAAAGATGTCACGAATGTAATACGGCACGCTAGCTGCTTCGGGGATATCGGGCTTGATAGCAAAATACAGTTTTGTCCGATGCCTTGCTGTATCATTGTCGGCTATTACAGCGATGTAATCAGGTAAGAAATAATAGAAACCACGCTGTTTGATCGACTGGCTAATGCGTTCGCGCTCTAGCTTAATATTGTCGAATACATACGGATCACCTTTTTTGATAACGGTTCGTCGGGCTGATGCCAGCAAGGCTTTGCGAACAGGTGTGGAATCGACCAGAAAACCTGCTGAGTCGATCAAAAAACGTTGCTTCACATTAACCTCATAAACGCCCCTTGCTTTGTACCCATCTTCGGTAAGTTTCCCTGTCGCATCCGAGCCGAAATAACCCTGATTTTGTAAGGTGGCCTTGAAAATGGGAATATTTGACGAAATCGCTTTGGCACTAGCCAGAACAGGCTCCTGCCCAAATTTCTTCCGAAACCAGGATCGGAATCCTTTCGGTTTTTTGGGCTCTCCGAACAAATAGTATAAGCCGACTTTATAGGGATAGCCAAATAGTTGCTTATTGGGACGAGGACGGGCCAGCGCTGTTAACTGATCTTTCAGGCCACTTTGCTCAGTGGCAGAAACGGTTGAGTCGGCATGGATGTTAATATCGGTGCCCATATACAGCCGATCATTCGATGGTAAATGCTTGGCTATATTACAGGCACTTAGCAGAAAGCATAGAGCGTAGGGAACTAGGGAAGAGATATATCGACTGTTTTTTACCTGTATACGCAAGGCGAAAAACAGTCTCTCAAAAAAAGATTTTATCAGCGATACGTACTTCATAACGAATTAATTCAGCGCGGGGTTAGGCGACGGCCGACGGAAAATTTCGGCCAGTGTATTGAAATCCATCGAAATGATGAACCCAACTCCCGTTTCGATAATATAGCCATCCAGTACCGCTTGATAATCGTTGCGCCGGTAGGCACGCAGCACATATCGACCATCGCGAGTAATGTTATAGTTGGCCGACACGTTGTCGAATACCTGGTTTTGGCTAGGCACGGCAGCATTTGCCGAGTTATCAAGAACGAAATTTTTTCCAACCGAAACAGTTACACGTCCGGCCAGAAAACTACGCGACAACCCAACGTTAAGGTCGGTGCGGGAGCCGTTGGTGGTGCCACCCGTATTCGCACTACCTGCCTGAGATAATAAGTTGAAATCAACATCGAAGCCTTTTAAAACTCCAGACGCTAATCGACCCAATTGGTCCGAAATGAGTTTGCTTACGCTGCTGCGGGCAATGTTTTCTGCTTGTGTATTCAGCCCGCCATTATCCGAACCCGAGAAGAAGTCGGCCGAATTCTCGGGTAAGAATCGACTCAGAATTAATAGCGCAAACACTTGTTTGTTAATTTGAGCGGGGTCTTGACGGAGGCTTTTGAGCTTATCGGCGATCGTTGAACCAAGTTGACTGTCCTGACTGGTGGTATTATTTTCTACTTCAGGCAAGCGAATGTCAAAGCTTAGTTTTGGGGAAGCCAGATTATCACTAATTGTAAGATCGACCTCAAAGGGCAGCTTCCGTTTAAGGTCTGAAGCACCAAGATTAGTAGACTCGTTACCAATCAAATCGCCGGGAGGAGCTGCGACTTTATAGACCGCCGTCATGTTAATGTCGGCCTTGAGTGGGTCACCTGTAAAGTTAATATAACCCCCTTTTTGAAGCTGGAACTGCCGTTTTAGTACCTGATAGGTCAGCGAGTATTCGCCTTCCGTCACCTCATAGCGACCCAGTACTGTAAGCTCACCAGCCGCATTGACACCTACATTGAGTCGGGCATTGCCGCGTACACGCAGGTAATCGCCGTTCAGTTCATCGACAACAATCGTCAGTTCTGATTTTTCATCAGCTTCCAGATCGACCGAAATAGTTGAGGCACTTAATTGTTCGAAGGCCAGCCGTGGGGCGAGTGTATCCTTTTTAGGCTTGTATAAATACTTGACCAGTGCCAGCGAATCGTTGTGGTTAATAAATGTAACAATGCCATTTGCTTCATCAGCACTCGCTGCTTCATCGGGTAGCACCATCGAAATTTTGCTGTCATCTTCGAGCCGTACTGTACCGTTGATGGATGCATTCGCACCTTCGCCTTTAATTCGGAGATCGGTGCTTACTGCTGCCTGTCCGTAAGCATAATCATTGTCTTTACGACTGGCATTAAGTACCTGGAAATGATCGGCCTGAACGCGTAGATTGTACGCGACATTGGGCAGATTTTTCAATGTAACAGTACCGTTCGTCGTGAGCGTACGATTCAACGTATCCCGCAGTTTGAAGTCATTAAACGTAATGGTTTGATTCGAAAACGCCAACGCCGACTTATCAATACGGTACGTGGAATTTAGCTGTTTGATGTTAAAGGCTACTGAATCAAAATCGACTTTACCATCTAGTTTGGGGCTATCCGTAGCGCCCCCTACTGTAAAGTCGCCCGTAAGTTGTCCCTTTGCCTGGCGCAGTTCACCGAAACTAAAAGCTTCGATGGTTCGGGCATCCAACCGTTTCAGGTTAATGGCCAGATCGAGGGCTTCTTTGGCGTTTTCAGGATTATAAAAGCCTGTAACGGTAACGTCGTTATAAGGACCGGTAAGAGTAGTATTGACATTAATACGCCCATCGTCTCCATTTCTAAGTCGGGCCGTAAGGTTGCCAATAGGTTTCTGCATCACCTTCAAACTATCAACGTAGATCGACCCGATGAAGGAGAGCTTATTGGTGGTATTCAAATAATCACGCACAATGATGGTGCCGTTCAATTGACCACTGGCTAGTGTCGTATCCTGATCCGCCAGACGCGCTATATTGGCCAGTTCAATAGCATGAGCTGTTACCCGAATAGGTGCATTTTCGTATTGCTCGGTATTACTGATGTCAAGCGATTGTTGCCCCGTCTCGATATGGATGTTATTGACCCGCACGCCGTTTTTGCCATACTGCGCAAAACCAGTCGTATCTGTTTTCCAACGTTCATAATTGGTGAGTAAGCCATTGGGGGCAAACTTGAACCGATAACTGGAGTCAACAATACTCAACGTACCGGCTAGCCCATGCAAGTCCTGATTGATGGAATCTTTGTTGACGATAGCAAACCGGAACTGGTTATTGGCTGCGATACCATTCAAATCTGTTTGGCGAATCGTTATGCCATTATAAAGCACACCATCGATTCGCCCATCCACTTTTAGCTGATTATTAGCTCCCCGAATGGCAAAAGTACTTCCTTGAAGAGTAGTGGTATCGTAGACAACAACACCCGTTCTGAATGTAGCTGAAAGGGTTGTGTCTCTGGAATTATCCAAATAAGCATCGAATCGGACAGTATCCAGGCGGGTCAAGGCCGGAACAAAGGCCTGAAACAATGGATTCTGATACGCCTTTAGCGACATCGTAAACGCATGTGGGGGCGGAATTCTTTTGTACGCCAGTGAAGGTAAAGCAATATACTGGCTGATTTCGCCTGCAATGATGTCGTACAGTTGCGCATAGTCAAACTGTCCATTCAACTTGAGTTGAGCCCCCGGCAGTCGCGCAACTACATTCTTTGTATTTCCATCTGCAGCCAGTTTAGCATAGAGCGAATCGATCGGATAATTTTTGCCATTCAAACTCAAAACCGCATCACTCGCCGACACAGTCCCGACGGGTTTGGCCGGATCGGTCGAAGCCATGTCGAGTAGGATTTTTCCTTTTAGCGCCAGTGGGTCTTTGTATAATTTGAGCTTTTGCAAATCCAACTCCTGTATAACCACTTCCCCGGCTACACTTGGGAAATCGCCTTTCAATCCGACTTTGGTATCGATGGCCAAATTGGCGTTGGGGTCTTTGAGTGCACCTGTCAGATTCACGAGTCCATTCGATAATCTGCCTTTCGCATCAAGGTTTTGGTAGACATAGCCGTTTAAGTCGGCAGATTGTATGGCCAGATCGAAATTGGTTGTCAGCGTTTTTACATCAATGCCCCGCCCGTCGACGGTGGCTCGACCCGTTATTTTACCAATTGTTCCGGTTTGCTTAAGCCATTTACCTGCATCGAACTGATTAAGATTAAGCGTGCCTTTGTAGGTTTGATTCTTCCCGGCAACAAAGCCTGCCAACCGCCCGTCGAAATTGGCCGTACCCCATTCCGTAGCCAATTTGGCATCTAAAATGAGATCATTCAACTGACCATTGATCTTGCCGGTAAGTTTTAGTGTTTTAGGCAGATCAATTGATGAAGGAATGGACCCTTTGGGTGCCAGCTTGTTAATATCGGCTAAGCTCGTTGTTGCTTCCTGCACCGTCATGGCTACACCTAAATGATCAGGGTCGGTCACGTTTGTCAGTTTGCCACTGGCGCGAACTCTGGTACCCGATAACATGGTCAGCTCAACACGGGGTAAATTTAGGGCGGCTAACGTTCCAACGGCCTGCGCATTCGCTTTGAAAATGCCCCCTTTATTACCGGCGAACGGTGGCGTATTGGCCAAATCGGGTGCCAACTTCAGCACATCATCCACCGAGAGACGACTATCACGGAGGTTCACCCGAACGTTAACTCGTTTCGCAAAGCGTGGGTTGCTCAGCTGACCCAGCGAGTCATAACGTAACACTACCTGATCGCGGAGTAGTGTGGTTGGGGTTTGGATATAAAGTTTGGTTAAGGTTGTAGTGGTATCCGTATAGAGCAGATTACCATCAAGTTGCTGTAGAACAAACGTATCACCAGCCCGTGCGGTCGGAGCCCGGAAACGACCATTTCGCAATTGACCACTGATTCGTTGACCACGTTTCCCTAAATCCTGATAAGCCAGAAACTTCCCATCAATCCCTAAATTCTGCAAATCAAGGTGACCGTAGTCAAGTCCTTGTTTTTGGCGGGGAGCCGTTTCATCATCGAATCGAACCCGATTGTTCGCAAAACGAACATTGGTGAGCTTAGCTTGCCATCCAGGCGCTGTTGACGCAGTAGTAGCCGTTGGTGCTGTTACGGCTGGTTTTTTCGTCGGTTTGGTTAAGACGGCGGCAATATCAGCGTTTGTAAGGTTGAGCGATTTAATGCCAATTTTCTCGCCTTCCAGATACAAATAATCGGATTCCATGGCGAGTTGATCGGCGCTTCCCTGTGTTTTAAAGTCGGCCGTTTCAACACGGATATCCCATTTTGTGTGGTTTAACTGCCATTTGCCCAATGCAAGATCAAGCGTATCGCCGGGTTTGCTCGGAGCACTTGGTGGAGTAGGTAAGCCTTCGTACAGACGGGTATAAACATTCAGACCGTTCGCAGCCACATTAGCTAAATGATATTGCGATTTGGCTACGTCGGTTTTGTCGAATGTTGCTTTCAGGCTGTCCAGATAGGCATTTACATCCGCTCCTGCTACATCATCCTTATACTTAATCCGAACGTCTCTCAGCGCAATACCCGTCAGGTTAATCGCCATCGGTGTCGATACGGTGTCAGATGGCTCTGGTGTACCAGCGGGTTGTGTAATGAAAGCGTTGAGAATGTATTGGAAATTGAACGCCGTATCGGGGAGGGTACGAGTTATATTCAGCTTAATATGCTCTAATTCGATCTGGTTCAGGCCAACGCGGTTGTTCAATAAGCCCCACATGTCGAGGTCTATCCGCATTCGTCCACCGTTCAGGAGTGTATCGCCTTTGGGTGTTTTGAAAAACACATCTTCCAGTTCAATCCAGTCGGGAATAGAGTATTTAATCCGCCCAATATGAAACGGTGACTGAAGTTTTTGAGCGAGATACGAGTTCACCTGTTTCGTCACGAACTGCTGACCCCAGGGTGTTGTAGCCACAAGCACCACAAATCCCCCCAGCAACAGGACGAGAGCAAGGATACCAAGAAGAACACGAACGATCAGTTTCGTCACAATAAATTAAGTTTCCGGTTGGCTCGAAACCGGTTTAGTAGTACACAGGGAAACATGGGTTTCCTTTCATAACGAGTATGGCTGGAAAATGTTAGCGAGATCGTGCTAAAGCTAGCGAATGTCCAGATACATCTACAAATTATCAAATTAAGCCCATCGATTACCAACTATGCGGTTTAGGATTGCTTTCTAGATACCTTATACAAATTAGATGCTAGTAAACGAACTACTATGCTATACGTCAATAGTTGATAGAAACCGACTGCCTAGTTAGGCAACCTTTTGTCCAGTTCAAAGCTCTTTCTTGAACAAGTTGTTGCAGACGCGGGTCGTAGGGGGTAATTTTGGGCTTCACTTCGGTTCAACCATGAGCGACCTTTTTACTGCTGAATCTATTGTCAGCCTGCTTACCCTGACATTTTTGGAAATTGTCCTGGGTATCGACAACATTATCTTTATTTCCATTGCGGCCAATAAGCTGGCTCGGAAAGACCAGCCCAAAGCACGGAACATCGGTTTGGCACTGGCTATGGGATTCCGTTTGGTGCTGCTATTGGGTATTTCGTTCGTCATATCGCTGAGTAAGCCATTCACGCATGTTGATTCGGGTTGGTTCAAAGCGGCTTTCACGGGTCAAAGTCTGATTCTATTTGCTGGCGGGCTATTCCTGCTTTATAAAGCCACGTCCGAAATTCACCACAAGCTGGAGGGTGGAGAACATGAGGAAACGGGCTCAGCAAAAAGCAAAACGACTATTTCGAGTGTGGTGGCGCAGATTGCTGTTACGAACATCGTTTTCTCCATCGACTCGATTCTGACTGCCATTGGCTTGACGCAGAATGTAACGATCATGATGATTGCCGTTGTGCTGTCTATCCTGATTATGATGTTCTTTGCCGGACCCGTGGGCTCGTTTGTGAATGAACACCCCACGATTCAGATGCTGGGTCTGGCCTTTCTGATTATGATTGGCTTTATGCTAGTGGCCGAAGGCGCCCACTTGTCAGAAGTTGTGATTTTCAATCAGGAAGTTGGAACCGTGCCCAAAGGCTATCTCTACTTTGCTATCGCCTTCTCACTGCTGGTCGAATTCCTGAACATTCGTCTGCGCAAAAAACAGAGTCCTGTTAAGTTGCATAACTACGAAGGCCAGCCGGACCAGGATGGAATGATTTAAACTTAGTTATTTGTGGAGTGAGTGAAATAGGTGGAGTAGGTTAAGTAAGTATAATGGGGTTTTCGATCATCCTTACTTAACCTACTCCACCTACTTCACTCGCTCCACTCACTTCACGAACCACTTATCTTGTCCCTTACCGATCAATTAAACGACATTATCAACAGCCTCGGTGGTTTCGGACCAGAGGTGTGGTTATCGGCGTCTTTCTGTATACTACTGGTTGCCGAACTACTATTCGTTCGGGGAACTTCTTTATTAAAGGCCCGTCGATGGTTAGCGGGTTTAAGTGTCGGTATCGTAGTGGTAGCGGGGATTTGGGCAATGCTATTGCCAACACGAGGGCACCTGTTCATGCACCTGCTATTTGTCGATAATCAGGCGATTTTCATTCAGGTGGTGGTTGCATTGAGTGCGGCAATGGTCTTGCTATATGAAGCGTTCACGACGTCGGAACAGGTTAACTTCCAGCCAAAATTACCGCTTGAATGGTATCCACTGTTGATTGCCATGACGCTGGGTTTGTTTATGATGACCCTGTCGGTCAATATGTTGAGTATTTACCTGAGCATTGAATTAGTTTCCATCTGTTCGTATTTACTCACAGCCCTCACCGCTGACCGGAAAGCATCGGAAGGCGGGATTAAATACCTGCTGTTTGGGGCAGTCAGCTCGGCAATTATGCTCTACGGTATGTCGCTACTCTATGGCATGACCGGCACGCTGGATCTGACCGCCGACGTATTCGGTGCAGAACTTGCCCATCAGGATACTTCTGTGGCAACGGTAGCCCTGCTGCTAACCGGAGCCGGATTGTTTTTTAAACTCGCTGGTGTACCGTTTCATGTCTGGACACCTGATGCCTACGAAGCGGCACCCGTTCCGGTAGCTGCATTCTTTTCGGTGGGACCAAAGGCCGCTGCGGTACTGGTTTTGATGCGACTTGTAACTGCCCTCCCGACCGAGCCGGTACTAGGCGGAGCTACAGCCAGTTCACTACAAACTCCACTAGCTGTGCTGGCGCTTGCGGGCATTTTGATTGGTAATCTGTCGGCCCTTCGTCAAACGGATGCGAAACGGCTATTAGCTTACTCGACGATTGCCCATGCTGGCTTCCTTTTGGTTGGGGTTGTGGCCATGAGTCAGGCTGGTTTTGAAGCTGTTTTGTTCTACGTTGGGACCTATCTATTCATTTCGCTTGCCGCTTTCTTTCTGGTCGACTTATTGGCTCGGAGTAACGGCACCGATTTAACGATCAGCAATTTTGCAGGTCTGGGACCAAAACAACCTTTATTATCGGTAGCTCTTACGGTGGTCATGCTTGCCTTAACGGGCTTACCCCCAACAGTCGGGTTTACGGCAAAAATTCTATCCTTTTCAGCGCTTTATGATGCGTATCAGCTAAGTGGTAATTCTTGGTTGCTGGCTTTATTCGTACTGGGCTTGCTGAATGCATTAATCTCGCTTGTCTATTATCTCAAAATTCCTTTCCTACTCTTTTTTCGACCAATGGCGTCTACTACAGATGGGCAGCAGTCGACTTCTGCTCCCAAAGCTGCTATTGGACTTGCTGTCGGATTAGTAATACCAATCGTAATTTTATTTTTGAAACCAGAACTCCTGCTGCATTGGCTGACGAACTGGTAGTTAAGTGCCCGGTTGCTCAACTGCAACTACAATCACTCAAAAGCGGGTACTTTTTTTGTTTCTTTGTGCTTCAATAAGTTGTTGTGTGCCTATGAACCCGGTCCTGGATATGACCATCGATGAATTGTTTGAGCAATTCGATAAACTCCGCGTTCTGATTATTGGCGATGTCATGCTCGACTCCTATGTATGGGGGCGTGTGGAACGAATTTCTCCCGAAGCACCGGTTCCGGTCGTAACGGTTGATCGGCGTGAGTTGCGCCTGGGCGGAGCGGGTAATGTGCTGCTAAATGTGCAGGCATTAGGAGCTGAAGCAATTATTTGCTCAATCATCGGAACCGATGGGCCCGGTGATCAACTCCAACAGGAACTCTGTGACCGGGAATTGAACTGCGATGGCCTGATCCGAAGTGCTGACCGAATTACGACGATTAAAGAACGAATTATTGCTGGTTCGCAGCAAGTAGTACGTGTAGATACCGAAACCGATAAATACATTACAATTGATGAACGGACGCAGTTAATTGCGAAAGCAAAAGAACTGATTCCGACCTGCCATGTCGTTATTTTTGAAGACTACGATAAAGGTGTTCTGAGTAAAGAAGCCATTGCCGAAATCACCGATTTTGCTAATGAGCAAGGCATTCCAACGGTAGTTGATCCTAAAAAACGCAACTTCCTGGCCTACCAGAATACAACACTTTTTAAGCCAAATCTGAAAGAACTACGCGAGGGATTGAAAGTTGAATTTGACGTAGACAATGCGGATGAATTTCAGGCAGTCGTGACGCAGTTGAAGGAAACGCTGAACCTGAAAGGCGCGCTCATCACCCTGTCGGAACGGGGCGCTTTTATTGACTATAACGACGAACAGCTGAAACTTCCGGCTCACGTTCGGAAGATTGCCGACGTATCGGGGGCGGGTGATACTGTGATCAGTATTGCCGCCTGTTGCGTTGCGCTGAAACAGCCTCCCAGTATTATTGCAGGTTTGTCTAACCTCGGCGGTGGCCTTGTCTGCGAATCGGTTGGCGTTGTTCCGATTAATAAAGCGCAGCTAAAGGAAGAAGCAAAAGATAATTTGTAATGTGGTCGGACTGGCGTTCCAGCCTCTGGGCCGCCGAGTCAAAGGTTAGGTATGACGCTGGGCTCCAGGATCAATCGTGTGGTGCCGGGTTCTAAAACCCGGCACGATCAGGTTTCTCAAAACCTAATCGTGCCAGTTATTTATCCGCAATATGTTAGGTTTTGAGAAACCTAACGTGGCAGGTTTTAGAACCTGCCATCACGGAAAGGGCGGAGATTCACAATGTTGAAAATTCCTTCACTGCATCCACAAAACACCTTGCCTTGTCGGGGTCGGTATCAGGATAGATACCATGGCCAAGGTTAGCAATGTAATGTTGATGACCAAATGCGCTGAGCATTTGCTTCACTTCTGCCCGTATCTGGGCAAAATCAGCGTAAAGTACACAAGGATCAAGATTCCCCTGCAAGACTCGATCCGGGATCAATTGGCGCGACTCATGCGGGTCCATATTCCAGTCGATACCCACAACATCGCAACTCAACTGGCCAATTTCATGCCGGGCAAAGAAGGCGCCCTTTGCAAAAACTGTGACCGGAACGTCAGTTATTAGGTCGCAAATCTGTTTGATATAAGGCAGCGAAAACGTGCGATATTGTTCTGGCGAGAGAATGCCCGCCCATGAATCGAACAACTGGATTAAATCGACCCCGGCTCGTATTTGTGCCTGTAAGTAAGCAATAGTGCTATCGGTGATTTGCTGGAGCAAGGCATGGGCAAAATCGGGATCGGTGTAGAGCAATTTCTTGGCCACCGAGAAGGTTTTACTGCCTTTACCCTCGGTCATGTAACAGAAAATAGTGAACGGCGCCCCCGCAAAACCAATAAGCGGCACGCGATTATTCAGCTCTTTCTTGGTCAATTTAATAGCATCCAATACATAGCCAAGATCGCTTTCGGCATCGGCCACCCGCAGACGACTCAGATCAGCCTTATTGCGAACGGTGTCTGGAAAAACCGGCCCCCGGCTTTCGATCATTTCGTAAGGAAGTCCCATTGCTTCGGGCACCACCAGAATATCGGAAAAAATAATAGCAGCATCCACATCGAAGGCATCGACGGGTTGAATCGTTACTTCAGCGGCTAATTCAGGTGTTTTTGCCAGGGTTATGAAACTGCCAGCCTTCTCCCGTACAGCGCGGTATTGAGGTAATACACGTCCGGCCTGGCGCATCATCCAAACAGGTACGCGCTCGGTCAATTCGCCCCGTGCGGTGCGGAGCAGCAAATCATTTTGTAAAGTCATGGTGCAAAGATAATCTGAACCGGGATTCGTCAGATGGAGATAATTCGACTGGCTCTAAGGATTTAACTGATTTATTTTGCGAGGACTTTCATTGAAGCCGTGCCACGGTTCCAAACCGTGGCACGGCTTCAATGAAAGTCCTCGCAAAATTTCTCAACTTTGCCAAAATTTGAATCGAATGCCCGCTCTTTTTATCGACGCCGAACGTCTTCGTGATCTCAACAGTGGTTTAGGTCAGGTATGTCTACACCTCGGCCACGAACTGGTTCATCAACGCCCCGACGGTCGCGAGGGCGAACCGTGGAACCTTACGTTTTTGGTGCCAAAAGGCAAATCAGGCGTTTTTGGCGATTCGGTGAACTATATCGAAGCGTCCTGGCGAAGAAAACTTTGGATTCCGGGACAATATGATGTCTGGCATTGTCTACATCAGGATTCAGTCTATTTGCCACGTCCCTCTCAGTCAGCAAAACTGATGTTGACAATTTATGACTTGAACTTTCTGGAGCGTGCGGATTATTCAGCCGCTAAAAAAGCCCGGCGAGTGGCCCAGCTTCAACGGAAAATTAATCGGGCATCGCTGCTTACGGCGGGTTCCGCTTTTACGGCTTCGGTGGTTAAGGAGCATTTACATATCCCTAAAACACTACCACTGAAAGTTGTTTACACGGGTGTAGCTGTCAACCCAAACAATACCCCCGACAAACTACCCGCAGACTCCCCAATTGCTCAATTCACTCAATCATCTTTCTTCCTTTTCGTAGGCGTTATTCACCCAAAGAAGAACGTTCATACGCTATTGCCATTACTCGAAGCTTTTCCCGATTATCGGTTGGTATTAGCCGGTCCCGACCGCCATCCGTACGCACAGCACATCCGCGAACAGGCCGAGAAACTCGGTGTAGCTGATCGCTTATTGATGCCTGGTGCGGTCGATGAAGCGACTAAATTATGGCTCTACGCTCATTGTGAAGCCTTTTTATTCCCGTCGTTAACTGAAGGATTTGGTCTACCCGTCGCCGAAGCTATGACGTTTGGTAAGCCAGTATTCATTTCAAATCTGACAAGTTTGCCTGAAGTAGGTGGTAACGAAGCCTACTATTTTGAGAATTTCGAGCCGGAGAACATGGCCAAAGTGCTCCACGATGGTCTGCATGATTTTGGGCAGAATCCGTTACGCGAAGATCGACTACGCCGACGAGCCGCCGGATTCAGTTGGCCGAGTGTAGCAAAGGAGTATTGGGCGTTGTATAAGGAGTTGGCAGACGGGAAACGTATCCTGTGAGCTGATGGACGAGGTTTAGTAATCGATTCAGGCAGTAAATCTGTACGCTTTGATTGCCCTTCGATAACTAAAATAGCCTAGCAGGGAAATTATATATAGCAAGGTTGTACTATAAGGTGCCGCCTTGCCTAAGAGTATGGGACTAGAAAATAGCTCCATACAAAATATGAAAAGAAGCCAATTGTAAGTTTTTCCTAGAGGAACAGCTATTTTTTGTGCCCATGGTTGAAAAGGGCCAAAGTATGTAGGTCGCTTCTTAAATAGCCAGGCCAGAATTCCAAGCAGGCTTTGGCTGTAAAGTAAAATCTCGAAAAGGGTAAAACGCGTGACGATAAACGGCGAGAGAAACAGTCCTGCAAACTTAATCCTGACCATTAAGAACAGGACAATAGAAGGCACGGTTATAAAAACTAGCGGAAAAGAGAGGAAATTCAACATGTAGATCACTATCTTTTTTCGGAACTCCCGTGCCGAAAATTTCCAGTATGTTAATTCTAATTGCTTCAAACCAGGGCTCTGTCCAAAACTGTTATATATGCTTATTAATGCTGCATCGAAGGAGTCGCCCTGGCTCATGCGCTCCGAAATCGCGTCTATATAATGGTCAGTAATTTCAGCAATAAACTCATCCTGGTGCAACCATTTTAGTTTGTTTAAATGGCTGCGGAGGTGGTTGTCAATGGCAGTAAGTTGAGCGGGAGTGAGCATGGTATCTAATTGAATTATGAGAGCCGAATTACGTTGGGTTAAGCATTCGCAAAACCTTTAGCAGAATGCTTTGTGTAGAGTTCGAGGTAAGTAAGCGTATACATAATGGCAACAAATGCAAGAGCGGCAGATAAAGCGGTATGCCACTCGAATAGATACGGCCGACTCGTTCGTGAGTTTGTTCCATCAAAAAATAATGAAATTACGAGTATAGGTAGTTGAATGACAAACAAATAGAGGTAATTGCCATACCGCGCTTGTCGGTAAACGACTTCGCGCCGAAGGGAAGTCAACAGAGCCCGTTTTTGTATTTGTTTCTGCCAGAACAGACGTAATTCACTGGGGATAAATAATAGATAGGGAGCAAATACACATACAAAAAATAAGGCGGATAGAATGCTCGACGGCCATGCCCTGACAGTTAAATAAGCTAGAGTACCCACTAGTAAAGTCGTTATGAGTGTGGGCCAACGAAAGTAACGGCGTACTATGCTCCAGTGTTGAAGCTGTAATTGATGAAGCAATAGTTTTTTATACCGTTCCTGAATGTGTAGAATTCCCCGCCCATTCCCTAACTCATTCCAGGCTTTTCGACTGGCCTCGTCAAAGGAATAATCCTCCCGCATCCATTTTTCAGTCAGGCTTGCATAGTGATCCAGCAATTCATCCATAACCTCACTATAGCTAATGTTGGCTAAATGGAGCAAATCATGACGAAGCAGGCGAAGTTGTTCGGAAGTAAGCATGGCAGATTAAATAGACGGTTTCAATTTCAATACTAGATTCAGATTTTCCAGAAACGACGCCAGCTCGGCGATGCGTCCGGCAGCTTCGGTGTGGCCGGTTTTGGTGAGTGAGTAGTATTTTCGGGCGCGACCATCCACAATTTGTGTTTCGGTAGTGAGCAGGCCTTCGGCTTCGAGCTTGTGTAGAGCTGGATAAAGAGCTCCTTCGGTAATAGTCATTTCACCCGCTGTTAGGTCTTTCACTTTTTGCGTAATCTCGTAGCCGTACATCTTCTCGCGGTCTTCCAGCAACCGCAAAATCATGACCGATAAGCTACCTTTCAGTAAAGAGGAATTATTGGGAGCGTTCATGCTCCAAACGTACAAAAGAAATCTATATACCTCCAAGTCTTAGGTATTAAATCTGAACCAGGATTTAGCTGATTTATGGATTAATCTGATTTTGTTAATTGCTTCTATCTACTGGAAGCAAAATCTAGTAAATCCACAAATCAGCTAAATCCCGGTTAACTTTGCAGGATAATGAAAACGTATATTCGATTACTCTCGTTTGCCAAACCATTAGGACGATTCCTGACGCCGTTCGTGTTGACGTCGCTATTGTCCAGTGTATTTGGCGTGTTGAATTTTACATTGCTGATTCCGCTGCTCAGTATCCTGTTCGATAAGGTCGATGCTAAACAAATGCAGGAATTTTTGAATCAGCCTGCTCCTTCGTTGACTAGCGGACCTACTGATTTCTTTAAATACTATTTAGCGCAGGTATTTCAAGAGTATGGAAAAGTTGGCGCTCTGCAATTTGTCTGCTTTGTGATTGTCCTTTCTGTACTGTTCAATAATCTATTCAAGTATTTGTCAGTAAGGCAATTAGAATCGTTTAAGGCGAGAATGGTAGCGAAGTTGCGTGAGGCCGTATTTGCCAAAACGCTTCAACTACACCTTGGTTTTTTCTCGAACGAGCGCAAAGGAAACCTCATTTCCCGTACCACAACCGACGTACAGGAAGTTGAAAATTCTATTGCCAATACGCTCTCGGCTGCCTCGAAAGAGTTTTTTTTACTGATTGCCTATATCATCGCACTACTCAGTATTTCGGTCAAACTAACCTTGTTCGCGATTCTTGTCATTCCAGTTTCGGGCCTATTTATTGCTACCCTTGTTCGGCGAATGAAGCGAGATGCCCAGGAGGTTCAGCAGCGATTGAGTGGCTTATTAAGTTTGCTGGACGAAACTTTTGGCGGCATGCGTGTTGTGAAAGGGTTTGTGGCAGAGGGCTTTATTCTGGATAAATTCCGACGCGAAAATGAAGGGTATCGGGATGCTGTCCGCTCATTGGCGAATCGGCGCGAACTGGCATCTCCGTTTTCGGAAGTGGTCGGTGTAGCGGTCGTTTCTAGTATTTTATTTTATGGTGGATCGCTGGTACTGAGCGGTCAGTCGGAGTTAACGGCGGCTGAATTCATTACCTACATCGCTATTTTTTCGCAAGTGACACGTCCAGCTAAGGACATTTCGAATGCATTTAGCGGCTCACAACGAGGACTAGCTTCAGGTGAACGTGTTCTGGAACTGATTGATACGCCACCTGCTATTCAGGATAAACCGAATGCCGTAACCCTGACTGATTTCCGTGACCGAATTTCGGTGCAGAACGTTTCTTTTGCCTACAATCCGGATACGCCAGTTCTGCGCGATATCAGCTTCGACTTGCCTAAAGGGAAGACGGTGGCGCTGGTAGGCTCGTCGGGTGGAGGAAAATCAACTATTGCCGATCTGGTTCCTCGTTTTTATGATCCAACTGCTGGGAAAATCCTGATCGATGGTGTGGATTTGCGCGATTGTACAATGGCGTCATTACGGACACAAATGGGTATTGTAACTCAGGAAAGCATCCTGTTTAACGACACTATCTTCAACAACATTGCTTTTGGGAATGCCGCTACGGAAGCACAAGTGATGGAGGCTGCCCGGATTGCCAATGCACATGATTTCATTATGGCTCAGCCAGATGGCTATCAAACCACTATCGGCGACCGGGGAGGAAAACTGTCGGGTGGGCAACGGCAGCGTATCAGTATTGCTCGTGCTATCCTTAAAAATCCACCGATTTTAATTCTCGACGAAGCTACTTCAGCTCTCGATACCGAATCGGAAAAACTAGTGCAGGAAGCCTTAACCCGCCTGATGGCCAACCGGACAACGCTCGTGATTGCCCACCGACTGAGCACAATTCAACATGCCGATATTATTCTGGTGGTGAATCAGGGACGTATTGTAGAACGTGGTCGGCACGACGAACTGCTGACACTGGACGAAGGTTTCTACCGAAAATTAAGCACAATGCAGAATGTTTGATTATTTGCTCACAACAATCGTCCAGTCTGCCCCGCTGAACACCTTATATTTCTCGGAGAAATTTCCCTGATTGACAGCAACAGAAAAATCCATCAGGCTATTGATATACGCCATGTCATCGCCAACAGGAGCTTCGCCAAACGTATTCACCCATCGAACTGGTTTGTCGTATAACGATTTATCGTTCTGAGAAATCTGCACACGAAGCATTTCGCCCGGTTTTACACCGAGTTGCTCAATCATGGCTTTTGGAATATTGGTCCAGACATTGCCGTATTGGATATCAAGAATGGGTATAGTCCCTTTTACCACTCCGCTTTTGTATTCTGCTTTCTGATAGGGCAATCGCACCACTTCGTTTGGTAGTTTCGGTCCAACCTGTTCAAACGTAATGGTACGGGAAGCGAGCCGGGCGGCCGTGTACGCATATACATCTCGACCGTGGAAGGTGTATGATTCATTCGAGTTTTTTCGTCGGTTAATGGCTTCGTTAATTTGTCGAATCTGTTGAATGCCAAGCTGTTCAGCGATCAATGTCAGTGTGCCATTGTCAGGCGTCACGATATAGTGCCCGGATTTTGTTAATAGCACAACCGAATGCCGCTCTGTACCAACACCAGGGTCACAAACTGATACAAACACGGTTCCCTTTGGATAATATGTTGCCGTTTGGTAGAGTCGATAGGCTGCTTCCCAAATATTATAAGCCGGAATTTCGTGCGTGAGATCAAACAACTTGAGTGTTGGTGATACACCTAGAGCCACCCCTTTCATCGCAGAGACAGCTCCGTCTTTCAAGCCAAAATCAGACTGGAAAACTACAATGCCGTTTTGAGCATGAGCTAATTGCTGAGTAATTAAGAGTAGCGAGAGGACAAACCCGTAGATAATACGCATAAGGCCAAATTTTGGAGGTGGGATGAAGTTACAGAATGATATTCCAACGATTCATATTCGCTAAATAAACAACCATTCCTATACCAATCAAACTGACGACATCGGCAATTGTAAACGCCAGGTGAATCCAGTTAAAATCAACAGGAGCTAGAGTGAGGAAATAGCCAATGAAATAAATTCCCCAAACTGAAGCGATCACCAGAGCCGCTAAGCGAAAAGCCGGGTGAGCTTTTCCACCGACCTCTTTCCAGAGTCGATATAGGGTAAACAGAATAGTAACAAAGTCGATCAGGGCAATGAGACCCCAGACTAATTTGGGTACGATCTGGATTTCATTATCGAAAGAGAGTTGCTCATGGCCGATATAGCTGGCAAAAACCATAAATAAGGTAGCCATAAGTAATCCCAGCAGTTGCCGTTTGTGCTTGTTAAACGGAATTCGAAGTAAAGCAATTAGCTGAGCCAGTAGCAAAGGAGTTGTAATAAACCAAGCTACATATCGATATTGACCCATCGCATTGTATGATTCGCGAATAAGGGTCTGACGGTCGTTTACATCACTTACAGTAGCCATTTCTGCCAGCATATCATGATAATAAGACTGAATCAGATAGTATGTTAGACCTGCTATCGCTGTGCTAATTGTGGTCAGAATAAAGGTATTAGGTACTATTGGATTAGTTTGCTCTGGAAGGGAGATTCTTTGCGAAACGAGCGAAAAGATAAATGTTCCTAAAAAAGTAAACATGGCCACGACTAAGAAAAAGTATGTAACCATGGATAAGAGACCAACGCTGCCCGCTGTTGGTATAAACGTATTTGTTACTTCCATAAAACTAAAAATGGTAGGCCTGAATATACCTACCATTTCTAAACGCCCATACGAACGTCCTGTTTATTTAATTGTCGCCTTAATTTGGGCAATCTGTTGTGTCGATTTATCGATCAAACCTTGGGCATACGTTTTCAATGTAGCGTTATTACCATATTTTAGATAGGTAGTCGCCATATCGATCGCATCCTGCCGTTGATCAAGCAGCAAGGTTGAAAAATTCTTGTCCAGATTGCTGGTTAACTTGTCGCTAGTGCCCGTTTGTTGTAATTTCAAACTCATAGCCTCAACATTACGGCTTTGCGCTTGTGTATAAGCCTGGTTAGGGCGCGTTGGTTTTAGTTGCCGCATTGTTCCATCCAATAGCGTAACATCGGCATCAGTAGCCGGAAGCAATGTTTTTGCTATTTTTATCAGGGCAGTATCTTTCCCGTTCTGAATTTCCTGTTTCAGTAAATCCTGTACACCCTGGGCATGAAGTTTAGCCTGAAAGGAATAATCGAAATCAGGGTCACCCGTAGCTACTAGCTTTTTTATTTTCGTAATAGACTGCTGTAGAGGTGTTAGAAGCGTTGTTTTTGCTGGGTCACTGGCAGTAGTGGCAGCAGCCGCTGTTGTGCCAGTTGTGGCCTGGGCGCAGGCTGTTAACGAACCACCAGCCAGTAGGGTTGCAAGTGCCCAGATTGATAAATTGGATTGTAGCGTTTTCATTTTGTGTACTGATTTTAGGGACAATATTTCGCCGTTAAAGTAAAGGAGTTACACTCTAAAGACAAGAATTAGGCCAGAAGGTTTAGTGAATGTGCCTTAGTTGCAGAGAGATAGGCTGATTCTGGCAAATAAAAAAGGGGCAGATTTGCCCCTTTTTGGAAAATAGCAGTCTGCAAAACCAGAAATCACAACCGGATAATCTCGGCCCCAATTGCGTTTAGGCGCGTGTCGATGTGTTGGTAACCCCGGTCAATCTGTTCGATGCTGTCGATGATACTGGTTCCCTTAGCAGACATAGCTGCAATCAGCAGCGCAACACCCGCCCGGATATCTGGCGACGACATGCGGATTCCTTTTAGAGGAACCTGGCGATTTAGACCGACTACCGTAGCGCGGTGTGGGTCGCAAAGAATAATCTGGGCGCCCATGTCGATTAACTTATCCACAAAAAACAGTCGACTTTCGAACATCTTCTGGTGAATGAGCAATGTTCCTTGTGCCTGAACAGCGGTTACGAGGACAATGCTGAGCAAGTCGGGCGTAAAACCAGGCCAGGGTGCATCAGCAACAGTCATCATGCCACCGTCCAGAAAACTTTCGATCTGGTAATGCTCCTGAGCTGGAACGAAAATATCGTCGCCCCGAAATTCCATCTGAATGCCCAGCCGTTTAAACTGGTCAGGAATGATACCTAACTCTGGAATCCGGCAGTTTTTGATCGTAATTTCCGACTGCGTCATGGCGGCTAAGCCAATGAACGAACCAATCTCGATCATGTCGGGGAGCATAGTATGCTCAGTTCCTTTCAGCTCTGTAACCCCTTCGATCGTGAGCAGATTAGAGCCAACACCAGAGATTTTCGCTCCCATAGAATTGAGCATCCGGGATAGTTGCTGAAGATATGGCTCGCAGGCAGCATTGTAAATCGTTGTAATGCCTTCGGCCATAACAGCGGCCATCAGAACATTTGCAGTCCCAGTTACAGATGCCTCGTCAAGGAGCATATAGGCACCGCGTAGATTACTGGCATCGACCTGATAATAGCCTCCGTCGTTGGGATCATAGTTGAACTGGGCTCCAAGTTTTTCGAAACCCAAGAAGTGCGTATCTAACCGCCGACGGCCGATTTTGTCGCCACCAGGCCGAGGAATTCGCCCTTTTTTGAAACGAGCCAACATAGGCCCCAGTAACATAACCGACCCTCGAAGGGCAGCTGCTTTGCGCTTGTAAGTGTCGGATTCCAGATAGTCCAGATTAACGTCACTGGCCTGGAACCGGTACGAGCTTTCGCCAATCTTGGTCACCCAGACACCTAAATCGCCCAGCAGATCAATAAGCTGGTTGACATCGCGGATGCCTGGAATATTATGAATGATAACGGGTTCTTTAGTTAGTAAAACGGCGCAGAGAATTTGTAGCGCTTCGTTTTTTGCCCCCTGCGGAATGAGTTCGCCTTTTAGTTTGCGCCCACCTGTAATTTGAAAAGATGCCATTCGTGGAATGATGAATTATGAATTATAACTAATTCGCCGGTGCGATGATAAATTATGATCCTACCATAACTCATCATTGCACCGGCGATGACACTAAGCAGAAATTTATCGTCTCCGGCGTGGTCCGTCTCCAGATCCATTATCGCGTGGTCCGCCATCGCGGTCGTTACGATTCCGATCATTGTTGCGGTTCGGTCCACCATTTCGATTACCGAAATTGCGTTGGCCACCATCGCGATTTGGGCGTCCTCCCTGATTCGAACCTGATCCGCCATCGCGTGATCCGCCGTCACGGTTATTTCGGTTGCCGAAGTTCCGCTGGCCTCCATCTCGGTTTGGCCGTCCCTGATTCATACCTGAGCCTGTTCCGTCATTACGGTTGTCGCGATTCCGGTCATTGCGGTAGGTATTGCCGCCAATTCGCTGGGGCTGATCGCCTGTACGCTCACGAGGAGTAGCGTCAACAAGACCCTCTTCCCGAATGAGCTTGATATCGTTATAAAGTTTACCGTTCGAGAGTTCGATCAGACTCTGATAAATGGTTTCGTCTTCAACCGATTCTTTATTCCAGGCCTGATAAAATGTACGCATCAGCCGGGTTAGATAAGAAACAAAAGCCCGCCGTTCTTCAGGATCTTCTAAAGAGGTAGCTTTTGCAATCAATAAATCTACATTACGACCAAAATGTTTAAACTTCAAGTGGTGCGTATTATAGGGAACTCGTTGCGGTTTTTTGCCCAGCGCTTCTTCTGATGGAGGAGGATAAGGACTGTCAACATCCAGCGTAAAGCCAGACATAATATATAGGTCATCCCACAACTTGTTGTAGTAATCCTGACCATCTTTCATGTTGGGGTGAATCTGCCGCATCAACTCAATCAGGATATGTGCATAACGTGTACGCTTTTCCCGATCTTCGATGTTGACCATGTTGTCAACCAACTTTTGGATACTACTGCCGTATTCTTTCAAGTCCTTGTCGGATTTGTGATATAGAAAACAAAAGTACAAAGAAAGGAGCGAGGTACAAGGAGCGCGGAGCAGGGTGGGCGGAGTTGTTAGAGAGAATATGTTATTTTTGCATTCTGCACCCTGCTCCGCATTCCTTGCGCCCGCCCATGCTAACCAATTTCCGCACCGAACTTTCTGATACGATCCGATTGAGTATCCCGATTATTATTGCTCAGTTGGGAGTTGTGTTGATGGGTGTTACTGATAACCTGTTTGTTGGGCGATTACTGGGCGCCGTACCATTGGGTGCCGCTGGCCTTGCTAATTCACTCTCTTTCCTGATGTCGAGTATTGGGGTGGGTGGGCTGTCGGTTGTGGCTGCGTTAGTTTCAAAAGCGTATCATCAAAACGATGTCGCTAGTGTTAATCGATTATTTCGAGCTGGGCTTCGTGTAGCCTTATTACTTAGTGTTGTCTTAGGTGGATTGTCGGCTTTGCTGGCTTTTAATTTTGAGTTATTCGGTCAAACTCCGGAAGTAACGCGGCTGACACGGAATTTTATGCTTATCCTAAGCGCGTCGTTACTACCACTCATGGTGTTTGTGGCGGCCCGCCAACTCTGCGATGGCTTGCGTTACCCAAGAGTTGCCATGGCTATTACGCTTTCGGCCTTACTGATTAATGCCCTCTTCAATTATGTGTTGATTAAAGGAATTGGTCCATTTCCCGCCTTGGGGCTTATGGGATCAGCAGTCGCTACCTTGCTCTCCCGAACGTTTATGGCTGGAGCCATGCTGATTTATATTTACCGGGCTGAACGTTTTAGAGATTACCTGACGGCTGCTTATCGCTCATTACCAACCTTGGAATACGTGTGGGAAATTTTACGACTTGGTATTCCCGGCGGGCTCACGTTTTTTTTCGAGGTGGCCACGTTTGCGCTGGCGGTAGTCATTGTTGGCTGGCTTGGCGAGGATCGACTGGCGGCTCACCAGATTGCGATCAATATGGCGTCGGTTACGTATATGATGGCTACAGGTATTTCGTCGGCAGCTGCAATTCGGGTGAGTGCCGCCGTTGGGCGCGGTAGCCGCGAAGGCGTCTGGCGAGCAGGTGTAGCTGCTTTTATGCTGTCGGTTGGTTTTATGGGAGTAATGGCCTTATTGTTTCTGACCGCGAACGACTGGTTGGTGACGCTTTATATTCGGGATAACCCAGCTGTTATGAAGATTGCTGCGTCACTGGTGATTATAGCTGGTTTCTTTCAGCTTTCCGATGGTGTACAGGTGGTGGCGTTGGGGAGTTTGCGAGGCTTATCTGATGTGAATATTCCAACTCTTATTACCTTGTTTTCATACTGGATTGTAGCCTTACCGCTGAGTTACGTATTGGCTTTTCCATTCAAGATGGATGCCATTGGCGTTTGGATTGGTTTACTAACGGGCCTGACTATTGCTGCTGTTCTGCTGACATGGCGCTTTTTTGGCCGGGTTAAGCGTACAGATTTGTCAATGACAAGTGTATCCGAAATACTTAATCACTAGCCTGTTACTTCATGGACGCCAGCATTTCAGCGCGTGTTGGACGGCCAATGGCTAATTCGTATGCAATACCTTCTCGGTCGAGATCATCCATAAAAACAGGATAATCCTCCTTTTCGACCGTAAATACGTACCAGCTTTCGTAGGGCTCATTAAACCGTTCGACTTCGGTTAACAAAGCCCGTTTCTGTAAATCCTGGTACTGTTTTATTTCGAGATCGTTTTGTTTGATAAGGAAATACCACATGGTTGAGCGGGTTAAATTTTAAGCTACGATTAAAGCCAATATAAAAATAGCAAACCCCGCCCAACAGTTCGCTGAGCGGGGTTTGCTATTAACAATACCTATCAATTATTTATTCACAGCCAGAATATAATCGGCCAGAACCAGACCTGCTTCGTTGAGATAAAGGTCTTTTTTCTTTTTAGGTGCATTAGGCGAGGGGGTGCCGGTTTCATCAATCGGAGCCGATGCCTGCGACACTTTATTGGCTGCTGCACGTTTCCGTTCGGCTTCTTCGCGCTCTTTCCGACGTTTCGATTCCTGTAACGAAACAACCGTATTTTCTTTAGCTTTCTTAAAGTCGGCCAAATCTTGCGCCAGTTGTTTCAGCTCGGGGTCTGACTTAAGCCGCTGATCGAAACGATCACGCAAACGACTCAAAATTTTGTCGTCGATGCCACGCGATTGCTCATAACGAGTCGAATTAATTTGATCCCAGGGTAATGCACTTGGCTGCGAGCTTTCTCCATACTCTTCAGCCGAGAAGGCCGACGGGAATTGAACATCCGGTGTCACACCCTTATGCTGTGTGCTACTGCCATTGATGCGGTAAAATTTCTGGATCGTCATTTTTACCTGACCTACTTTCTCCGGCTCTTTAGGGAGCCATTGATTAAGATCGATCAACGTTTGTACCGTTCCTTTGCCGAAGGTTTGGCCACCAACGATAATACCGCGTTTGTAATCCTGAATAGCAGCCGCAAAAATCTCGGAAGCCGATGCGCTGAAACGGTTCACCAAAACAGCCAGAGGACCATCATAGGTTACAGAAGGATCGGGGTCTGTATAGACTTCTGTTTCACCGCTCGATTCGCGTACCTGGACAACTGGACCTTTGGGAATAAACAGACCCGTAAGGTTGATTGCTTCAGTCAGTGAGCCACCCCCATCGTCGCGAAGGTCAATAACGATACCAGCTACTTTCTCTGCTTTCAGAGAGTCGATGAATTTTTTAACGTCGCTGGTCGTGCTGCTAAATCCTTCTTCACGTTTGCGGGCACCTTCAAAATCGCGGTAGAACATCGGAATGTTGATAACGCCGATCTTAAAGGTCTTGCCGTTATCAGTTACCTCAATAACCTCTTTTTTAGCGCGTTGCTCTTCCAGTTTAATCTTCTCCCGAACTAGCCGGATTTCCTTTGGAGGAGCACCCGCCAGCGCATTGGGCGAAACAATTTGTATGCGAACTACAGTGCCTTTAGGACCTTTGATGAGTTTGACAACCTCATCTACCTGCCAGTTCATGGTGTTTACCATAGTACCATTATCACCTTGAGCAACGCCTGCAATCTTATCATTTACTTTTATGAGATTGCTTTTGAAAGCTGGACCGCCAGGTAATACACTTGTTATCTTGATATATTCACCATCTTCCTGAAGCATAGCTCCAATCCCTTCCAGCGACTGACTCATCTCCTGATTGAAGCGATCGGCATTGGTAGGAGAAAAATAATTGGTGTGCGGGTCAAGTGCTTCAGCAAATGAGTTCATGTAAATCTGAAACACGTCGGGGCTTTTGATTCGGTTATAGGCTTTATCCAGATTGGCGTAGCGTTGCGTCATTGTGGCCACAACTGCGCTGTCTTTTCGATTGCCTAGTTTAAGCTCTAATTCCTGGTTTTTCAGGATTTTTCGCCACAGATCATTTTGTTCCTCTACGCTCTTAGGCCAGGCCGCTTTTTCACGATCAGTGTTGAAACTTTCATCTTCGGTGAACGAAAATGGTTTTTTTATCTGCTCTTTAATAAAGTCGCTGCGTTCCTGATACCGTTTTCTGAAAACGTTATACAGATCAAAAGCCGCTGTCAGATCACCATTTACGAGTGCTTCATCAATCTGATAGCGGTATTTTTCAAAAGCAGCCACATCTGACGCGAGTAGATACGTTTTGTTGCCATCAATTTCTTTGAGGTAATTATCCCATACTACCGACGATAGCGAATCGTTCAGCCGTACCTTCCGGTAGTGGTACTGGGTAAGGATCTTAGCAACTAGGGCTTCGACTTTCTCTTGTGAAATAGATGGCTTCAGGTCATCAATCGCAGATGACGTAGGCAATGCCTTCAGGGACGAAACATCGCCTGTAGCACCATTCGAGGGGGAATCCGGCTGAAAGCTCAGCATCAGCACGGGTACTAGGGTTACCAGATACTTTTTCATCTATATTACCCAGGTTAATGGCGAAAGAATGAAAGAGTGAATGAGCGAATTTGTAATTAGTAATTTCCGCTCATTCACTCTTTCATTCTTTCACTCTTTATTGTTTAACAATATCAAGTAACTCGACATCGAACACTAATGTTGAGCCGGGTTTAATATCGGCACCAGCAGACCGGTCGCCATAGGCTAGATCAGAGGGGATGAACAGCTTCCATTTTGAGCCAACTGGCATCAGTTGGAGAGCTTCTGTCCAACCTTTAATCACTTCATTAACACCAAATTCCGCTGGTTGGCCACGCTCTACAGAACTATCAAATACTTTTCCATCAATCAGGCGACCTGTATAATGTACTTTAACCCGGTCGGTAGCCGTTGGTTTAGCGCCTGTCCCTTCTTTTTCGATTGAATACTGCAATCCACTAGCTGTCGTGACTACCCCCGTTTTGGTTTTGTTCTCCGCAAGAAATGCACTACCAATTTTTTTGTTTTCAGCAGATGCTTTCATTCCTTCCGCATTACGAGAGGCCATCTGTTTCTGCATGAAGTTATTCATAACCTGCCCGCATTCCGCCTGTGTCAGTTGAGTAGGCAAGCCTTTCAACGCGTCTTCTAACCCACGCATTAGTAAGGCATTATTAAGATCAGAAATGCCTTGTTGCTTCAGATTCTGAGCCATGAACACCCCGATACTATAACTAACGGAATCTTGAGTAGAGGCTATTGTTGTTCCTGTTGTTGCAGGTTTAGCAGCTGGGGCTGGTTTGGCAGAGGCCGGCTTTTTTAGGGCCGGTTTCTTAACTTGTGCAGTCGCGGAACCAGCGACAAAAATGGCCGACGCAATACCGGCCAGCATCCATTGATTAAACTTCATGCGAAAATGAAACGTGATGTATATAAACGAAAGGTAATGCTATTGAAACGTGAATGAATAGGATAAAAGTTTAGCTAGAGGCTGATTCACAAAAAAAATAGTTAGTAAATCAGCTGGCAACCATACCTTAATTCCATATCGAATTAAGCTACTAAAAGTAGCTGAAAATTTGGCTTATGTCAATTTTGATTGCTTAAAGTACCGTTAATTTGGATGAACGGTTTCGAATGCCTGCCCAATGGCTAATAAGTTGCAGATATTATATCGGAAAAGTCTAACATTCAGCCATTGATTCTGTGTTTCATCGCATTTTTATTAAATTTTAGTCGTACCTTTGCGGCCGGAAAATCAACATTAAAATCTCATTATACACATATGGAATCCGTAAGACCCGACGAGATATCAGCCATTCTGCGCCAGCAACTGGCCGGAACCCAAACCGAGGCTGAACTCGAAGAAGTCGGTACGGTGCTGCAAATCGGCGACGGCGTAGCGCGTATCTACGGCCTCTCGAAGGTGCAGGCCGGCGAATTGCTGTCGTTTGACAATGGGCTTCAGGCCATGGCGCTGAACCTTGAAGAAGATAACGTTGGAGCTGTATTGCTCGGCGATTATTCGGAAATTAAAGAAGGCGATACCGTTAAACGTACCGATCAGATTGCCTACGTAAACGTGGGTGATGGTATTCTTGGCCGTGTAGTAAACACGCTCGGTCTACCAATTGACGGTATGGGCCCTATTCAGGGGGAACTGTTTCAGATGCCTCTGGAACGTAAAGCGCCGGGCGTTATTTTCCGTCAGCCGGTAAATGAACCTCTGCAAACCGGGATCAAGGCTATTGATGCTATGATTCCCATCGGTCGGGGCCAGCGCGAACTGATTATCGGTGACCGTCAAACAGGTAAAACTGCTGTGGCCATCGATACTATTATCAACCAGAAAGAGTTTTTTGATAAAGGCGTACCCGTATTCTGTATCTACGTAGCCTGTGGTCAGAAAGCTTCGACCGTAAAAATGGTGGAGCAAACGCTACGGAAAGCGGGCGCAATGGAATATACAGTAATCGTAGCAGCCAATGCATCTGATCCATCGCCGATGCAGTTCTTTGCGCCATTTACGGGAGCTGCCATTGGTGAGTATTTCCGAGATACAGGTCGTCCTGCTCTGGTTGTTTATGACGATTTGTCGAAACAAGCTGTTGCTTACCGCGAAGTGTCGCTGCTATTGCGTCGCCCACCAGGCCGTGAGGCTTATCCTGGAGACGTATTCTATCTGCACAGTCGTTTATTAGAGCGGGCTGCTAAAATCAATGCCAACGACGACATCGCCAAAACGATGAATGATTTGCCACCAAGTCTGAAAGACAAAGTAAAAGGTGGTGGTTCACTAACTGCGTTACCAATCATTGAAACTCAGGCTGGTGACGTATCCGCTTATATTCCGACGAACGTAATCTCGATTACGGATGGTCAGATCTTCCTGGAGTCGAACCTGTTTAACTCAGGTATCCGGCCAGCCATCAACGTAGGTATCTCGGTATCACGGGTAGGTGGTAACGCACAAATCAAGTCAATGAAGAAAGTGGCTGGTACCCTGAAACTTGATCAGGCTCAGTTCCGCGAATTGGAAGCCTTCGCCAAGTTTGGTTCTGACCTTGATGCATCGACCAAACTGACTATCGAACGTGGTCGTCGTAACCAGGAGATGTTGAAACAACCACAGTATTCACCGGTTCCAGTTGAACAGCAAGTGGCTATTATCTACGCTTCGACCAACGGTTTGCTCGATAAGGTGCCTGTTAACAAAGTAAAAGCATTTGAAAGTGAGTTTGGTATGGTACTGAGTGCGCAGTACCCCAACGTTCTGGACGATCTGCGCGCTGGTAAACTAACCGACGAAGCGACGGCAGCACTGAAGAAAGTAGCCGCTGATCTTTCGGCACAATATTAGTAAACTAGTTGTAAGTCGTAAGTTGCCAAGTTGTAAGTGACGAACTCTGGCAAGTGCTTTCGACTTACAATTTGGCAACTTACGACTATCTAATGGCCAGTCTAAAAGAAGTACGCGCTCGGATTTCGTCGATCAATTCGACTCAGCAGATTACCAAAGCCATGAAAATGGTAGCGGCTGCCAAGTTGCGCCGGGCGCAGGATAATATAACGCAATTACGGCCCTATGCTCAGAAACTGAGCCAAATGCTTGGAACAGTTTCGGCTGGGGCAGAAACGGCTTCGGAAAGTCCTTATCAACAACAGCGATCTGTTGAGCGTGTACTGCTCATTGTTGTTACATCTGATCGGGGTCTTTGTGGTGCGTTTAACACCAACGTGGTGAAAGGAGCACTAACACTCATTGACGAAAAATATTCGTCACAGGCTCGTTCGGGTAACGTTGAAATTATGGCCATTGGCAAAAAGGGTGCAGAAGCATTCCAGCGTCGGGGCTTTAAAGTCAATACCTCGCATCTCGACATCTTCGGCTCGCTGAACTTTACGACGGTTCGTGCAGCTGCTGAAGATGCTATGGAAGGATTTGCCAATGGACGCTACGATGTAGTTGAAGTTATCTACAATGAGTTCAAGAACGCAGCGATGCAGATCGTGCGGACAGAACAAATGTTACCCATTGTAGCAACGGCTCCTCCTGCTGGTTCTGCCAGTTCGATTAACTACATATTTGAGCCGTCAGAAGAAGAAATCGTTACGGAGTTGATTCCTAAAACGATTAAGATTCAATTGTACAAAGCAGTGTTGGATTCCAACGCATCGGAACACGGTGCACGGATGACAGCTATGGACAAAGCAACCGAAAATGCTGGCGAACTACTGAAAGAACTTCGCTTAGTGTACAACCGGACGCGTCAGGCTGCTATTACAACCGAAATTCTCGAAATTGTAGGTGGTGCCGAAGCATTAGCTAGTGCCTAACACCGACTTGATTTTAGTTATACAAAACAAAGCCGCTACCTGTTCAGGTAGCGGCTTTGTTTTGTATAAGGTATTTTTTGCAAACTCATTGCAACGGTTTGCTTTCTTATGGCGTCATAGATAAGGAATAGCTGGGCATTTTTTAAGTAAGTTCGCTTAACTTAATTCTTTGTTTAGCTAGCGTGATTTTCGACTCGATTGATTAAGGATTAACCAGCGGAATCAACTGAAATCTGGCTAGATAAACGACGTGGATTAATAGGTCGTTAAATTTGGTTAATTAAAATAATTTCTTCTGAATATCAAGAAGTTATCTTTGGATTGAGACATATGCTACACGCTTAAAATCGGAACGAATATGGTCTAGTTTTAGTTATTTTACTATCATATACGAATGCCCGTTTGCCGAACGTTTACTAATCGGTTTGACAACAATTAACGACTCAAAATACATGAAATTCAAAGGCATAATCACCAGTTTGTTCGTCGTCGGTACGCTGGCGTCTTGCGCTCCGGCTATAACGGTTAAATACGACTACGATCCTAAAGTAAATGTTCGGCAGTTTTCGACCTATCGTATCGAAGCTGACCGGCAACGCAACGCTGATCCGATTGTAGGTAGCAACCTAAACCAGCGTCGGATTGCTGATGCGCTTGACCAGTCGCTCAAAGCGAGAGGATATAAGCCCGTAACCCAGGGTGAAGCGGATTTGGTTGTTCGGTTCTTTATGGACTCGAAAGACAAGCAGCAAATTCAGTCCAATAATATGTATTCGCCTTATTCTTGGTGGTACGGTGGTATGGGTAACAACGTCTATTCGCGGCAGTATGAAGAAAATCGGGTAGTTGTTAACGTATCAGATGCTCGTACTAACGATATTATCTGGCAGGGTTGGGCAACGGGCCAATTAAATACCCGCAATAAGGAGCGTGATCGTGATCAGGCTTTTCGCGAAACGGTGACCAGTATTATGAAGAACTTCCCCGAGAGTGCTGGCCAGGATTATGGCGCGGCTCGCTAAGCGGATAAATGACAAATGGAAAACCTGCTCTCGGTTAGACAGCAGGTTTTTTTATGGCCATAGCTTTTTGTTAAATTGCGGCTTTATGTTGATGTTGTATTATGCCTGTCGTAAGCCGAGGAATTATTTATTCGCTTATCGCAGTAGTCCTTATACTACTGTTGGGCATTGCGGCATTGCTCGGTGTTTCCTATCAACGGCACCAGCGACTCGAAGATGCAACGATTGACTTTCAACGTAATCTTACACAAAAGGAAAGCAAAATAGTAGATTTACAGGCAAAGCTTGCCAACTGTGATACAATCCAAACAACCGTTCCAATTGACTCGTCTTGGAGCTCAACTACCTCGGTCGAGGCTGGCGATTCGACACAGGTTAGTAGTAAATCTCCCCCTAAATGGTAATAAAAATAACCCCATTTGCTGGGCAAATGGGGTTATTTTTAGGCATTTACTTCAGGAATTTTTCAATGGTTTGGCGGATAAGTTGGCGACTTGTAGCAGAATCATAGGTCGTTTTCTGCGACGATACAGCTAGTTCATCCAATTCCCGGCTCAGTACGCTGCCTTTTACCTGACCTTTTATGGCTACGGCGTCGCGGTTGGGTAGTATCTCGTTCCAAACGGCGCGAACATTGGCCCAATAGGCTCGGTTTTTAGCCCACCAATCTTTGGCTGCCTGACATTTTTTCTCGTCGGTGCGTTTATAAGTGTTCAGTCCTTTTTCAGATGCTAACAGTTGGTCACCTGCTTCAGAGCGAATGATTTTATCATTATCCTGCTCGTGTATATACCCGTCTGGGCGAATTTCGTGATGGTTGGTTCGACGCATAACATTGTAATCGGTGCGTTTGGTGTATTCGCGACGGGGGAGGGGAGCATCAGCCGTACTTTCCCAATAATCCCGACCATCGGCATGAATCCAGGTTGCTGATCCTTCATAACGCGGGCTATCATCTACTTCAAAAACTTTCTGAGTCCACTGGCCTTTTACTTGTGCTGCCGACAGTTGTGTGCGTTTCCAGGAAGCATTCTGATCAAATTTGAGCAAGCTTGTATTTTGATAAAGCCAGTCTTCACGCCAGTGCTTAATAACCATTGAATCGCTCACTACCAGTAAGTGCTGAATGACGATTTTGTTGGGCCGAGACGTCGGACCGGTCTCTTCTTCAACAAATACCCATTCAGTGCCTTTAGCTGTATACCGATCTTTAAAGGTGTAGGTCTTTTCGGGAGCAAATGTCTCTGCGTATAGGAAGTTAACGTCATGGCAGCCGCATTGGCCTTTAATAGCTGCTATGTCCTCCAATTTAGGTGTCGTTTGGGCAAAGACGCTACTAACTGATAGCAATACGAGAATGGTCACTAAAGACAAACGCATGATAAATAAGGCGTTATGTGAAACAATCGTTAATGCTGCAAAAGTAGTTTTATTTAGACTTTATACAAATAAATTTGACTCTCAGATTCTGAAATGAGTAGAGCAAGCCAATCCGCTTAACTCTTTAACCTAAAAAAGGCATCCACTAGGGATGCCTTTACATTTTCATAGGTTGGTTATTTAAGCAGGTTGCTACCGTTACTAACGGTGGCGAATTCTTTTAATAAATAATTTGCCTGAGTGCTACCATCTCAATAACCTACATAATCATGATTAGTACCATTTTACGATCCTAAAAATAATATGCTAAGCAGACGTTACGGAATTAATTGTAGCTACACCAATAGTCAAATATAATAATCTGACTTTATATAAAATAACAACTAAATAAAATTTTAAGCAAGATTTAACGTTTAAGGGCATTCGCCGAATGACTGGAAGTCGTAGCCAAGGGTATCCAGCCCGTTTGCCCATCCAAACTGCGAACCAGTTGAAATGTGTTTGTTAAAGCCAATACATCAACAGTTGAATCAAGAGGCAGCTGTTGAATGATCCCTGACTTTTTATCCGCAATCTCTAACAAATTACCAGTGGTTGATAAGGTTACTCGACGAAGCGGACGCTTAGCAGGTTCAATTGTATTGCTGGCTATATAACCCATGAGCCCATCGGGCAATTCAATACGTAACCAGGTTTCGGTACCGCCAACGATGGTCAATGCTGATGATTTCGGAAGCTCACACAGAATGGGAGCATCACTATGGGGAGCCAGCCGAATGGCTGATTTAATGGAGGAAATTCGTATTGAATCACCTAAGCGTGATGGACTAAGTAATGCTTGTTTTGCTGGCCCGCGCCCCAGTCGAATAAAGGGAAGGGGATCTGTTGCGCCACCTGAAAAGTCATATATGCCAAAATGCAGATGAGGTCCTGTTGTACGGGCATTGCCGGTATTACCGACAAAGCCTATTGTATCGCCAACCGAAACGTGCTGCCCATTACTAACATTCCAGCGGTCGAGGTGCGCATAGTAAAGGCGAATGTTGTGGTCATTATCCGCTAGAAAAGCAACATTTCCACCTAACGTGTTTGAGCCTACACCCGTAATAACCCCATTGACCGATGCCAGGGCCGGCGTACCCTTGGACGCAAAAATATCAACACCTTCATGGCGCCGACGTCCCCCGTCTCGAACAGCGCCAAAGTAGCTGCTGATCTGGCGACTATCATGACCTTTCACTGGAAAAGCCAAAGCAGGTTCTCGAGTAACGGTGATCGTATAATTGCCGCTTCGCAGCAGTTCGGGCTGAATACGAATAAGATAGGGCTGTGTTTTTCGGGGTTCCCAGGTCAGTACGTTGGTATCGGCTTTTGAGGCCGCCATCAGGCTGCTTCGGTTGCGGTCTTCCAGGGCGAATACATCAATAAATACCTGAACTTCCTTAGTCCCCTGTGTTTCGACTTTTATCAGAAAGCGGTCGCCCCGTTGAGCATCCAGTCTATAACCGACAGCAAAGGGTTTATTCGCCGAAAAATAGCCGCTTTCGCGATAGGGGATTGTGATTTTTAGGGAATCTCGGAGCGCTCGTTCGCCGGCAGTAAGCCAATCGATGCCCAAGGCTGTATGGTCGAGTTTTGCTTCCTTAAGCGATTGGCCATACTGCTCATGTGGCGATGATGGCCTAAATAAGTTGGCTGTTGGACCAACACCTGTGCAGGCGTTTAACCAACCTATTAACAATCCTGCAAAAAGAAAACGGAGTGAATCTCTAACTACCATACTTATACTATAGTATTAAACGACTTTTGCTCGATGATATTTTAATCGAGATAGATAAAAGACAATGGCCAACCCCATCAGAATGCTCAGAAAAGGTACTAAAACGGCTACACCCGCGGCTATTGTATACGTGATTGTGCTAATAAGTAAGCTACTTCGAACATTTTGGATGCGCACATCGGCGGCAGGTCGTTTTAGGAGCCGATAATTGTCGGTAGCGTAGTTCCACATAATGAATAACGCCCAGGATATACCGGCAAATAGAAGCATATACAAGCCAGATGAAAGCTGATTAGCAGGCGTATCGATATAATCGGCCAACAGTGAGGTTGTGAAGGGAATAATACTAACCAAGAGCAGTAAGAGCCCGTTATAAAACATAAACCGGACGTCGCTTCGCTGAATCACGTTATACATTCGATGGTGGTTCAGCCAGATGATAAAGATGGTTGCGAAGCTAATGAAGTAGGCAATGTAATCTGGCCATTGCTGAAAGAGAGCCAGCGCTAATGTATGATTTGACGTAGCCGCTTTTAATCCAGGAGCCTTTAACTGAAAGGTGAGGAGAGTAATGTCAATTGCAAAAACGCCATCGCTGAATGTTTCCATACGAAGGGTTTCGTTTCCCTGGTAATCGGTCATTTGTCCGCCTATGAGTACCTGTCTGACAAACGGTTAGAGCAGCCAATAAGTTATGGTATAAATCTTCTTTTAATTTCCAGATCGGCCTGGTTTTTTGGGCTTATAGTTAGCCAACGTGAATCAGGACTCAGGGTTGTATAGTCGAAAGCTGGTATTCTCCCACAGTTTACTCTGGTGAATTAGCCGCAGGAGAATATGAATAAAAAGAGTTCGTTACGTCGTCTGCTGACCTCGTTTCGTCAGGAAATAAACGGGAATTCCTAGGCCCGCAATAAGTAAGCCCATGCCGGTATTAAACGTTTTAGTATAAAGCAGAATACCGCAGATGGTCAGGGCTGCGATAATATATAGAGCCGGAACGAGGGGATAGCCAAATGCCCGGTAAGGACGCTCAGCATCCGGTTCGGTACGCCGGAGTCGAAATAGCCCGGCAATGGTAACCATATAAAAGACTAAAGAAGCGAAGGTGCAATAGTCGAGCAGATCGCCGTATTTCCCTGACAGACATAAGACGGACGCCCAGATACATTGCAGCCACAACGCACGGCCCGGTACCGCATTTTTGTTCAGGTGCGATGCCTGCTTGAGAAACAGCCCATCTTTTGCCATAGCATAATACAATCGCGCGCCAGCCAGAATCAGACCGTTGTTGCAGCCGAAGGTAGAGATCATAATGAGAACAGCCATCACCGCAACCGCTACGTTTCCGAAAACCGTCTCGACAGCGGCTGTGGCAACCCGATCGGCTGTAGCAAATTGAATACCTCGACTGATAATGTCTGTGCCTGATGGTGACCCTTTCAGCGGTAGCAATGATAAGTACGAAACGTTGGCCAGAAAGTAAATCGTGGTTACGATGAGCGTCCCGAAAAACAAAGCCAGCGGGATATTGCGACGTGGATTTTTGATTTCGCCCGCAATAAATGTTACATTATTCCAGGCATCGGCTGAGAATAAGGAGCCAATCATCGAGGTACCAAACGCTAGTACCAGCGCGATACCAGCCAGAGGAAGTACCTCGCCGGTTGCTGTAGTTGTGCTGGCAGCCCATGCATTCGTAAGATTAGTTGACAGAAGCCCACTACTCAGCCCGATGGTGATACCAATAACAATTAGTCCGAGCAAGGCAATTAGCTTGGCTGATGTGAACACATTCTGAATCAGTTTGCCGCTTTGAACCCCTTGGCTATTGAGCCACGTTAGCAATACCAGACTCGAAATAGCGAAGATTGAGCCCAGCGTGACTTTAATCGGCCCGAGGGCCAGTAATACATTATCGGGCCCGAGAGCTGGGATAAATACAGCTGTATATTTAGTAAAGGCAACCGCTACAGCGGCAATGGTGCCAGTCTGGATAACAGTGAAAACCGTCCAGCCATAGACAAAGCCAGTTAGATGGCCATAAGCACGCTGAATGTAAATGTACTGGCCTCCCGCTTTAGGCATCATACCGGCTAGTTCGCCGTAACTGAGAGCAGCCGCAACTGTCAATATGCCTGTTAATACCCAAAGCATGAGTAACCAGCCCGATGAGCCTAGGTTGCGCACCATGTCGGCGGTAACAATAAAAACACCGGACCCAATCATGGAGCCGGAGACGATAAGTGTGGAGTCGATCAGACTCAGTGAACGCTTAAATTCGGTGGGTTCTGTAGCCACATCGGCTGATGGAACGGAGAGCGGTTGGTTTTCGGCCATGAGGAAGTAAGTCGTGCAGAGTTGATTGGTATGATGAGTTTAAAAGTTATTCGTATAAGCCTCTTAATCACTTGCCAAAACTCTTTTACAAGAAGCGGTCAATTGGCCAAAAAAGCAAGCTAATGTTGTAAAAATACATCGGTATATCCTCATTCTACCATCAACTTACTATAGGATAACCTACTGATGAACGAATAATATTTTGCAATTTGGGCAAGATTTAATTCCCGACTCTTTATACTGCTCCGGTGCTGCTAATGAAAAAGATATCGTCTATTTTAGAAGATAAGCTGGTTGTCGCTTTGAACGCTGGTAGTCAGAAAGCGTACGTTGTTTTATGTGATAATTATCGATGTAGCGATGCAATTTAACGAACAGGAATATATAAAATCTGGCCGACTTGAACAGTACGCTCTGGGAATACTTAGTGCTGCCGAAGCGGGTGAAGTGAAACGATTAGCGAATAAATACCCCTCTATTCGGGCTGAGCTGGATTGGGCTATGAAAACATTGGCCGATTCTGAACTTGCCGAACCTGTTATACCCAGGCCCGGCCTGAAAAGCCAAATTATGAAAGCTCTTGGTGTATTGGACGAAGCATTTGCTTTTGATCTAAATGCACTGCCGCTTATCAACACTTCTTCTGATGCCAGTCAATGGGAGCGGACGGTTGCGTCTATACAACCGCCAGCCAACTATAAAAATCTGTTCGGTCATGTACTTCGTAAAGATGCCAAAATCGAACAGATTTTACTGTGGGTCAGGCAGTCGGTAAGGCCGGAAGAACATCACGATGAACTCGAGAGTTTTCTAATTCTGGAGGGCCGCTGTGAATGCTCTATCGGGGGCGAATTGGTGCAACTCTCAGCGGGCGATTATATGGCAGTTCCGATTGATCTTGAACATACCGTCCGAGTTATTTCCGACACGCCCGTGAAAGCTATTGTCCAGCGAATAAAGATAGACGCTTAAGTTAACGAGATTTATTTTAAACGAACGCCAGCCAGGGAGTCATTCTCTGGCTGGCGTTTTAATTTTCAACCACTTTTACAGCCATTCCCTCCGCTTTTAAAGCTAGATCTGCCCGCTGTATAGTCTCGCCAATAAGCTCCTCCCGCTTGTCGTAGTTTTGACATGTCAAAGGAACAAAGGGCAACCAACCCACTCCTTTTTCACCGGGCCGAGTGATGGTCACTCAACGGCCAGGAACCTCATCAGATTTTAACTATTCATTTTAAAAACTTCTATTTCAATCATGAAAATCGCTCAATTTGTTTCCTTCCTGGCCATGGCCGCCCTTATTAGCTTAAGCTCATGCAGCAAAAAATCGGACGACAGTGTTACGCCGACCACGACACAAACACAGGCAGGCTTTTCGGTAAAAATCGACGGACAGTCCTATACACCTGACTTTGCGTACGCACTAGCCAGTTCGCCCGGTACCAGTAACTATTATGCCATTTATGGTCTCGATAGTAAAACCAGTGATATTGTGGCCATTGCTTTGCCTAACACAGTTGCCGAAGGAACTTACACCTTAAGTAATGTCAATTTTGCAACTATGACCATTGCGAAGGAAGATTTTTCGACGGTTAACGGTGGAACGGGAACAGTTACCATTAAGACGAAAACCGCGACGAACATAACCGGTACATTTAGCTTCACGGCTTATGATGTTACAGGTACTAAAAAACGAGTACTCACAGATGGCACGTTCAATGTAGGAATTAGATAGAAGAAGGTAGGTAGGTAAGCCAAATGGCCAGTTTCAGAAGAGACTGGCCATTTTTGTAATATGAAATGAGCTATCGCTTTATCCTGAAACAAAAATAGAAACCCGCTCTAAGCCATAGTCGATCTGAATGCGATTCCTGCATGGGTAGGGCTTCAGTAAGCCATTGATATTCTGGACCACCATAAATATCGACCGAAAAGCGTTGTCTTTTTGTAATCTCAATTAGGTAGATTGAGGTTTCTCTCTATCTCTTTTAATAAATAGTTAATTAGCGCTAAAAAGGTTGATTTCTCAAAAAGTTGATTCAGCCGATAGTAAACAACCACTTGTTCATTACTGTCTAACAAGCGCTTCTTCACCTCATTGAGTTGCTCTAGTAGAGTTAATTTGTCAAGATATTGAGTCGCTTTTTTTATGTCTTCAGGCCAAAACCGGTGAGCGTTAATACCACAACAATCAACTGCACATTGGGTTTCAGTTTTACTCCATAGCTGACTTAATGGGTCTTTTATGTTATATAACTCATATAATGGGCCCCTAGAATCTATTTCTATTTTAGGCTCATTGCTTGGATCAAACTCAATCCATTTAATGTATTTATCTGGTCCAATCCATATACTTTCTTGTTGATCCATTTCAAACTTAAAATATGTTGTTTTTCGTAGTAACACATAATTGCTGATTTTGTAAGCGCTTTAGTTTGAGTAATGTACTAGTGTTAATTACCCAATCTCTGCAGCTGCTGCCCGACCCGCTGTGCGTCCTGAAAAGATACAACCACCCAGAAATGTTCCTTCTAAGGCCCGGTAACCATGCATACCGCCACCACCGAATCCGGCTACTTCACCGGCTGCATATAAGCCAGGAATAGGTTCACCATTGATGCCCAGCACACGGCTAGATAAGTCGGTTTGGAGGCCGCCCAGCGTCTTGCGAGTTAGTATGTGCAAGCGAACAGCAATTAGTGGCCCTGCAGATGGGTCGAGTAATTGATGCGGTTTCGCTGTGCGAATTAGTCGATCTCCGAGGTAGTGGCGCGCGCCCCGAATGGCTGTAATCTGCGAATCCTTGCAGAATGGGTTGAGAATCTGACGATCTCGGGCGACAATCTCACGTTCCAGAGCGGTTAAATCAATGCGGTTTTCCCCTATGAGTGCGTTCATACCTGCTACGAGATCAGGCAGCTTGTTTTTCACAATGAAATCGACCCCCTGATTTTTGAAGGCTTCTACCGGGGCAGGCGCTGATTTGCCAACGGCACGCCCCATCACCTGGCGCCAGTTTTTATTGGTTAAGTCCGGATTTTGCTCTGAACCAGACAGCGCGAATTCCTTTCGAATGATGGACTGATTTAGCACAAACCAGGTATAATCATGACCTGTCTGCATGATATGTTGGAGCGTGCCCAACGTATCGAAACCTGGAAATAGAGGAACAGGCAGGCGATTGCCGCAGGCATCGAACCACATAGACGAAGGGCCGGGTAAGATACGAATACCATGTTGAGGCCAGATAGGTGCCCAGTTTTGGATACCTTCGGTATAATGCCACATTCGGTCGCGATTGATGAGATTAGCACCGGCAGTTTCGGCGATCGCCAGCATTCGTCCATCTACATGCTCCGGCACACCCGAAAGCATATGTTTGGGAGGCTTACCTAACCGCTCCGGCCAGTTCTGACGAACCAGGTCGTGGTTGGCCCCGATGCCGCCTGACGTGACAATGACCACCTGAGCGTGAAACGCAAATTCCCCCACAACCATGCGCGAGCTTTTCTCTCCACGCTTCACCGGGCTAGGTTCCAGAATATCTCCCCGAATGCCTTCAGCAGTCCCATTGGTTAATAGCAGTTCATTGACCCGGTGGCGGAATTTTAACGTAATCAAGCCGCGTTTTACTGCTTCCCGAACACGGTGCTCGAAAGGGGCCAATACGCTCGGGCCGGTGCCCCAGGTGATATGAAAACGGGGGACTGAATTACCGTGGCCGATAGCGCCATAACCACCCCGTTCGGCCCAGCCGACTACAGGAAAGAACCGAAGCCCCTGTTGATGCAACCAGGATCGTTTTTCGCCAGCCGCAAACGTAACATAGGCTTCTGCCCATTTTTTTGGCCAATAATCTTCAGGCCGATCAAAGGCGGCACTGCCCATCCAGTCACTCAGAGCTAGCTCATACGAATCGCGAATTTTCAGTCGACGCTGTTCTGGAGTATCTACTAAAAACAACCCTCCGAATGACCAGAAGGCTTGTCCACCCATGTTCTGCTCAGGCTCCTGGTCAACGATCAGAACTCGCTTTCCTGCATCCGCAAGCTCAGCAGCCGCCACTAACCCTGCCAGCCCTGCCCCAATAATGATAACATCTGTGTCCTGGTGCATAAAACCACGTTAGCTCATTAGCTGAAAGATAGGTCTTATGTTAGACTACTTACTTTGCCATCTAGTTGAAGGGCGGTTTACACCATACGCCATTTCTCCAAGAAATGGCGTATGGTGTAAACCGCCCTTCAACTAGATGGACTATTTCGCTTCTGTTACTTCCAGCACCACACTCGTTCGGCGGGTGTCTACTTGTGGATTAAAGCCAATGGTCATTAAATAGTTGCCTGAATACGTTGCTGTGGATGAGTTAATTGCCGACCGAGTACCCGGATAAACATTCAGTTCCTGAATTTTATAAGTCTTTTCGGGATTCAGTCCTTTCAATTTAATGGGCGCAACACTACCTGCTTTATAACGACTGTTAACCAGATAAGTAAACCATACGGCTCGGTCCTGGCTTTCACTAACGAACATGGCCGATGCTACATCATTCGTATAAGGAGAGGCTAGCCTAAACTGGTCGCCCTGCCAAATGACGGTTTTGACCCGATCATACGTTTTTAGTGCCTCCTGACTGAATTGCAATTCTGGTTCGGTTAGTTTGCTTACGACAATGTCGTAGCCGATTTTGCCCATCATCGCTACGTCTGTTCTGAACTTGATGGGTTGTTTTCCCCAATCGGTAATGTGATTGCAACTCGCGATGGCCGGAAAGAAATAGGAGTAGTTCCATTGAATGAATATTCGCTCAAGCGCATCGGTATTATCGCTGGGCCAGTATTCTGTAAAGTATTGTAGAGCACCGTAGTCTACGCGACCACCGCCACCAGAACAGAGCATCATAGGCAGGGTAGGGTACTTTGCCCGGAGCCGCTCCAATACCTTGTAAAGTCCATGCACATAATCGACATAGAGGTTTGACTGGTTTGGATTTGTAGCTGAGTAGGCGTTGTAAACGACGGCGTTACAGTCCCATTTAATATAGTCCAGTGTTGGATTTTTAGTGAGCAGATCGTTCACCAACCCAAACACAAAGTCCTGCACTTTGGGGTTCGATAAATCGAGTACCAACTGATTTCGAAAATAATATTCCTGGCGATTTGGCAGTTTAAGAACCCAGTCGGGGTGTTTTTCGTAGAGTTCGCTTTTCGGACTGACCATTTCGGGTTCCAGCCAGATGCCGAATTTAACGCCTGCACTTTCGGCATCTTTTACCAGATAGCCGAGTCCATGAGGTAATTTTTTGACGTTTTCCTGCCAGTCGCCTAGTCCTGCATGATCGTCGTTTCGAGGGTATTTGTTGCCAAACCAGCCATCATCGAGCAGGAATAAATCGACGCCAAGCTTTTTGCCGTCTTTGAAAAGTGCGCTTAACTTTTCTTCGTTAAAATCGAAGTAGGTTGCTTCCCAGTTGTTCAGGAGCGTCAGGCGATTGCCTTGCCCTTGTGGAATACGGTGTTTACGTGCCCACCGGTGCAGACTGCGACTGGCACCACCTTTGCCTTTATTTGAATAGGTGAACAGGAAAGAAGGCGTCGTAAAATCAGTTCCAGGCGCTAGCGTATAGGCCGATGCATAAGGGTTTATTCCGGGCAGAATGCGTAGATTATGCAACGGATCAACCTCAAACGCTAGCTGATAATTACCCGACCAGGACAGGGTACCGGCAATGACCTCGCCCTGATCTTCCTCCGCCGGTTGATTGAGTGCTACCAGAAACGACGGCGGCTGAAACAAATCGGCTCGTGTACCCAACTTGGAGTCCAGCACTTTAATGCCCTCGGTAAGTAGCACTTCAGACGGATTCATTTCATTCGCCCAATCGCCGTGAAAATGAGTCAGGTAGTAATTTTGGGCAGGAATGTAGAGGTTGGCCGATGCATATTTTTGTAGCGTTATTGGCTTCTTTTCGGTATGTCGGATCGACGACCATTGCTCAATGACATCCTCTTTTTGGTATGCTTTGTAGTAAAGCATTACCTCAAATGGGTACTGTGGATCTTTTAGGTAGATTTTGGTGAGTATGACGCCATCGGCCAGCGACTGTGTTTCATGCCGAACGTATTTAAGGTCGAGCGAAGGATTTCCATCGGCATGGGTAACCTGAATGGCAGGTTCCAGCAAATTGCGGCCACCGGCTGGCGTGTATACCGAGTTGTAAATACCCGTATAGTCTTCGCCCCGTTTTCCATTTCCAGAGATAGCTGCATATTCAGCGGCCTTTTGAAGCCTTGGGCCAAGATGGATAATGGTTGGTGTTTGGTCTTTGTCTATTCGGATAACCAGTGCCGTTTGTTGGGTTTCAATGGCGATATGGCTGTCGCCGGGTGCGGCTTGTGTTAGCAATGCCATGCCGAAAATAAATGATAAGAGCAGGTAGGCCCGTTGCATGTCTGAGGAGTTTAGTAGCGCAAAATAGGCAAATCCTGACATAGTATCATTTCGCCTGTAAACTACCTCACTTCAATTTCGTCAACGCCCAACTGGGCAGGTTTGCCCGGATAACGCAGCCCTGCTGGTACTCGACCCACATTTCGGGCGATGATTCGAATGTAACGGGCGGTTGTAGCCGTAAAGTCAAAGGGAAGTCGAACAACGGCTCGTTTGCCGCTTTCGGCAGCATTTGTTCGAGCTGTCAATGCGGGTTTAAATATCTTGCCGTCTTCTGAAATTGAAATTTCAACTTGTTTAGGCAGGCATATATTCTTCGCAGTATATTTCAGAAACCCAATCCGAACGCTTTCCACCAGTTCTGGTTTTCCGAGGTCAATTACAGCGTTAAGATCATTTTTAAAGGCTACTACACCTGCTATTTCGTACCCGCCGATGCCGCCGGTTGTCCCGTCGGTCAGACTGTAATTTCGGTCGGGCCTACTACCGATCGGGGCATTCAATAACGTATATGATTTCCCCGTTGCTTTCGAAACAAGATATTCCTTATCTATTTTGGCTAATTGACTGAGTGGTTTCCCATTCTGAAATGTAGCAATCCGAACCTTCGTTGACCGGGCGAGCATAAATGGATTTTCGTAGCGAGGTGATTCGCCCGACGGAATGCTGCCATCCAGCGTATAGTGAATTTCAGGGGATAGATTACTTGGAGACAGGGTAACTTCTACTCGTCCATCAGGAGTTGGTTTAGCCGCCGGAAGCGCGTCGTAGAAAGTGCGCGCATAGTTGACATTCAAATTGGATAACCGTTCGAAGTGTGTTGGCAAACGGCGGGCAAAGTCGTCATAATTTTTCAGCGCTAAGGGAGTCCAGACAACCTCGGCCATAGCAGCGGCACGTGGCCAAATCATGTATTCGGCCTGGTCTGGCGTAGCAATGTATTCTGTCCAGACATTTCCCTGTGCCCCCAAAATATAGACTGCTTCGGTAGGCGACAGGTTCGCTGGTGTTGGGTCATACGAATACACCTTGGCTATCGGGAGCGAGCCACCGAAAGCGGTTGGTTCCTGGGCTATATCGCCCTGATAAAAATTGAGATAGCAGAACTGGCCGGGTGTCATAATCACGTCATGGTGTTGTTTGGCAGCCTCTATGCCACCGTTAATACCACGCCAGCTCATCACCGTTGCATTGGGCGATAAGCCACCCTGCAAAATCTCATCCCAGCCAATAATTCGGCGCCCTTTGGAGGTTACGAACTTATCAATCCGGGTAATGATATAACTCTGAAGCTGATTTTCATTTTTGAGCTTCTCCCGTTTCATAAGCTGCTGGCAAAACACACTTTTATGCCAGACGGTCTTCGGACATTCATCGCCCCCAATATGAATGTACTTGCTCGGAAACAACTCCATTACCTCGGTTAGTACATCTTGTAAAAACGTAAATGTTTTTTCCGTTGGGCAGAATACATCATCGAACACCCCCCATTTCGTCGCTACCTGATACGGGCCCGTTGTACAAGCTAGTTCGGGATAAGATGCCAGTGCAGCCAGCGCATGGCCGGGTAGTTCAATTTCCGGTATTACATTGATATACTTCGTCGCTGCATAGCGTACAACATCGCGGATTTCGTCTTGGGTGTAAAATTCATTATATGGCTTACCATCAAACACTTGTGGATCGAAATCATCGTAATGTCCTACAAGCGTTTCGCGTCGACGGGAGCCGATTTGTGTTAGCTTAGGATACTTTTTGATTTCGATGCGCCAGCCCTGATCATCAGTTAGATGCCAGTGGAAATTGTTGAATTTATGTAGCGCCATCAGATCAAGATACTTCTTGATAAACGCCACGGAAAAGAAATGCCGGCTAACATCCAGATTCATACCTCGATAACTATAGCGTGGTTTATCCTGAATTCGACAGGCGGGAATGAGTAAAACAGGGGGCAAGGAACTTGGAGCAGGAACAATTAACGATCCCATGCTACTAGCTCCGCGCTCCTTGCCCAATACAGCCGGTGGAAGGAGCTGATACAGCGTTTGAACCGCGTAGAAAAAACCTTTTGGGCTGGCAGCTTCAATAGTTACAAATTGGGGCGTTACATCAAGATGGTAGCCTTCGTCGCCCATGGTTGTATCGCGCAAAGGCAAAAATTGAATCAAGTTCGCCCTTGCGTTCTGGCCTGATTGGGGTGTCTTGTCAAGGTTTCGTACCATAAGGCTTATACCCGTGCTATGGTTAATCTGTTGTGCAAACGATTCGGCAATGGCTTTCAGGTCGGCCTGCGCAAATGGCACCATAACCGTTGTATGTTGACTAACAATGAATTCGCCAACACGAGGTTCGAGCTGGGCCGGACGAGGAATAATCGTATAGCGATCGGTAGATTGGCAATGGGCGGACAGAAGTTGTAAACTAAGCGCGGCAATAAACAATAAGCGGGTAAGCATAGGAAAATTTTGTGACTGGCTATTAACTTGCCAATTCAATCTATAAACGTACAAACGACTGAACCTTGTTGTACGCTGGTTAAACAACTCATTTTGGTACGTGAAGAAATCGTTATTGGTATTAATTTTTTGTATCTATTGGTCCTGCTTACAAGCGCAAACGACCACCGAAATTGCCCCTGCCGAAACGCATCATTATGCGATTGAAATTGCCGGAATTCGCGTCGGTACAATGACTGCCGTTCGCCAGCCACAAGCCGATAACCAGACGGTCTATACGCTCATTAGCGATGTAAAAGTGAATTTGCTGGTTTATACGGTGAAGATTTATTACAAGGTTATTAACCGATTTGAGGGTAAAAAGTTGATGTTCTCGACGGTTGAGGTGCACACAAATCGGGGTGATTATATGTCTAAAACAGAATGGAAAGGAGATCACTATGATATCCTCGCTGACCAGTATAAATACAAACGTCAGGCTACTGAAACGCAAAATATTGATTTTTCAAGTTCTCTTTTGTACTTTTACGAACCACTAGGGCGAAATAAGGTCTATGCCGAGTATTTTGGCGATTATTTTACCTTCAGTAAAACAACAGCCGGAACCTATCAGGCTGCGCTTAGTGACCGGGTCGATGATTACATTTATCAAAATGGTCGCTTAGTGAAAATAGTGAAGCACAACTCATTGAAGAATTTTATAGTGCGGCTGCTGGATTAGTAAAGTAGAGTCAGAACAGAAGTGCGAAGCCGCTGAGTATCGAGTGCCATTCAATTGGATGGCTAAGTAGCGTACCCACCGTAACCCATTACTGTTAATGACGAAACTATTCCTGATAGTGTCGGCTGGACTCGGCTGCATTACCCTCATCGCCCAATCGGCTGTTGCCCAAACCAATCAATTTCTCGCGCTGAATGTTGCCGCACCGGTTAAGGCACTAACAAAGCAACTGAATTTCGCAAGCATCGAAGAAAGTCCTGTTCATTTCTGCGGAGAAAATATACCCACAAATCATCCGGCCATTGTTGAACGATGGACTCGGACGCTGAATCAACAGGCGTCCTTAGCGGCTGATCTAACCGTATTGAAACGTCGGGCATCGGTTGTCTTTCCCATTATCGAACCGATTCTAAAACAGTATCGAATTCCATCTGATTTTAAATTTTTGCCCCTACTCGAAAGCGCCGTTACCAATCGGGCCGTCTCACGGAAGGGAGCGGCTGGTTTCTGGCAGTTGATGCCGCAAACCGCGCAGTCGCTGGGGTTAAGTGTATCGCATCGGCGCGATGAGCGGTTTAATCTCTTAAAAGCGACTCATGCTGCCTGCCGATACATCAACGAGCTTTACGACCAACTTGGCTCCTGGATGCTGGTGGCGACGGCCTATAATGCTGGGCCAAACTACATTCAACAACTTAGTCGTCAGCATCCCGATATGCACCCGATGGCGTTGCCGTACCGCGCTGCCGAAACGAAAGCGTATTTGTATCAAACAGTCGCCATTAAGGAGCTACTCACTCGTCCTCAGGCGTATAGTGATCGTTTGAGCGTTCGGAATCTGGAAGCTTTAAGCGATGCTACTGACCCAGTCGCATCGGCTGAACGAGCCACGATACTGGCTTCGTTTGATATGGACGAACGGGATGTTGCAAGGGCTCTTATTGGTGAAAAGACTCTGGAAACGGGGATAACTTTTGTGAATGATTCGACAACGACAGTCGTATTATTAACCGAAGATGAAGCAACGCCAGAAATCAGTACAGAAAAGCCATTACCGGCACCGGCTACCGCCCAGGTAACTCCGGTTGAAACCGCATCGCCCACTATCCGGCTAGTAACGCGTAGCCTGAGTGAAGGCCCGCTAACCGAAGGGAAATTATGCCTGTTTCAAGTGGTACAACCCGTTACACTGAATGGCCGGACATTTGCCGTTGGCGATATGATTCAGGCACATATCGAAGTTATTGACGCGGGCTCAAATCGGGTTTTCCTACGCACCGACCAACTGACTACGGCGCAGACGCAAGAAAAATTCTCCCTCAAATTAGTCGCCACCGACCAACCCAAGCAACCGGGCGTTGCGCTGCCCGCAAGACTCGAAGGCTGGCAGTTGAGTTGGGAGTTGTTGTAAGTTGTTAATTGTAGTTTTGCGTGGTGTCAGATGCTTACATCTGACACTCGATAGGTTTTGAGAAACCTAAAATGTCGGCTATAAGTAGCCGACATCACGACACGGAAATCGTGTTCAATACCTAAAGTACCTTCGGTCCCTGCTTATTGATTTGGGAAACGTAGGCTTCACTGGTAATACCTACTGATAAAAACGCCTGCTGCATAGCGGCCCCAACCTGCTCGGCGGTTTGTGCATCGCGACTTAAGGCGAACATGGAAGGACCCGAACCCGAAATGCTGCATCCTAGTGCGCCATTTTCCAAGGCGGCCTGTTTGGCTTCATTAAATTCTGGAATCAGGATAGCCCGTACTGGTTCAATAATTACATCGACAAGCGAGCGGCTAATCAAATCGTAATCAGGGGTCATTAATCCTGCAATTAAACCCGCTACATTACCCATCTGGATAATGGTATTTTTTAATGAAACTTCATTTTTGAGGATAAACCGGGCATCCTTCGTATTCACCTCAATATCAGGATGAACAAGCGTGCAGAACAGATTGGCTGGTGTATCGATACGGATAACATCTAACGGCTGGTAACTCCGAACAACTACAAAACCACCCAGCAACGATGGCCCTACATTATCGGCATGGGCCGACCCGCAGGCAATTCGTTCGCCTTCCATAGCAAATGGAAGCAGTTTCATGATTGGTAAGGGCCGACCCAGCAGTTCATTAGCAGCAAAAACACCGGCTACGGCACTGGCAGCACTGGAACCCAGACCACTACCCAAAGGCATTTGCTTATGAAGCACAACATCGAGACCTACATCGAGCCGATTGATGTGTTTAAGGTAGGTTTGAATAGCAATGCTGGCTGTATTTCGACCTGCTTCGCGAGGTAAACGTCCTTCGTCACCAATGATGTCGGTAATTCGAACGCCGGGCTCATCGCTGGCAGTGAGAGTAATCTGATCGCCGGGATTATCAACGGCAAACCCAAAAATATCAAACCCACAGGCTACGTTGGCAACGGTAGCGGGGGCAAACACACGAATAGAATCCACGATAGAAGAAGAGGCAACGAAACGCAAAGGTAATGATTTGGGCTAGAAATCAATTTTCTGCAATTCTTCCACCATTAACCGACCAGCCCGTTCCGAAGCGCCTGGTTTACCCATTTTTTTCTGGACATCGGCATAGCCTGCTAACTGCACATTCCGTCCCGGACTACCTGGCAAAATGGCCCGTAGTTCTGTTGCCGTGCGATCAGGCGTGAGATCGTTCTGGATTAACTCTTTTACGACTTCGCAGTTGGCGATGAGGTTCACTAGTGAAATAAAGGGTACTGCGATGAGCCGTTTGGCTATGGCATAACTAATACTGGTCGTTTTATAGCAAACCACTTGCGGAATGTTCAGAAGGGCCGTTTCAAGTGTGGCCGTTCCTGAGGTAACAAGCGCGTTTGTAGACACATGCAGTAAATCATAAGCCGCATCATCAACACACTTCACACTGGGATAGTCGGCTAGTAAGTTGTCGTACAGTGCCTTTGGAAGATTACTTACGGTGCCAACAACAAATTGATATTCTGGGAACTGACGAGTAACAGCCAGCATAGTGGGCAGGATCGACGTAATTTCCTGATGGCGACTACCTGGTAAAAGCGCAATAATTGGCCCTTCGCCTAACTCATTCTTAGTGCGAAAAGTCGGATCGGGGTGGAAGTCAGCCAATGCATCGAGGAGTGGGTTGCCAACATAGTCGACCTTGTAATCGTATTTAGCGAAGAACTCGGTCTCGAAAGGCAGAATTGTGAACAACCGATCAACATTCCTTTTGATCTTCAGCGCACGACGTTGATTCCAGGCCCAGACCTTGGGCGAGATATAGTAAAATACACGAATGCCGTGCTGTTTGGCGAATCGTGCCATTCGAAGATTAAAACCAGCATAGTCGATCAGAATAAGCACATCGGGTCGGTGAGCCAATAAATCGGCCTGACACTCGTGCATAATCCGGCGGATAGTGCCGAAATTTTTGACTACCTCCAGAAACCCCATAAATGCCATCTCGCGGTAATGGCGTACCAGTACAGCCCCGGCTGCTTCCATTTGCTCGCCACCATACGCCCGAAAATTTGCCTTAGGGTCATGATGATGAATAGCTCGTATAAGATTGGCGCCATGAAGGTCACCAGAGCGTTCACCGGCAATGAGGTAGTAGGTCATGTAGAGATGTATGATGTATGATATAGGGTATATGATTGCTGTTCATACATCATACACCCTATATCATACATAAAAAATCATTCGCCAAAATAATCGACAAAGTTCTTTGGGGTTTCGTAGAGCCGGAGCTGGTGAAGGTGAGCATCAGTAACAGGCTCCAGGGCGCGTTCGAGAATCTTCCAGATTTCCATAATGAAGAGTTCACAACTGGCCATCTTGCCCTGCATAAAGTCGACGTCAAGATTCAGGTTCTTGTGGTCAACTTTCTCGATGACTTCCCGTTTAATAATGTCGCCCAATACTTTCAGGTCAATCACAAAACCTGTATCGGGGTCGGGTTCGCCTTTGACCGTTACAATTAGTTCGAAGTTATGACCATGCCAGTTTACATTGGCACAGGGACCAAAAACCTCTTTATTTCGCTCTTCCGACCAGGCTGGATTGTATAGCCGGTGGGCCGCGTTAAAGTGCTCAATTCTGTTAATATAGACCATTTTTCTGGTTTAGATGGGGCGGTTGCCAGAAACGCCGATTTGAAAATGAGGTGCAAAGGTACGAACTCTTCTGCCGGTATAAAAATACCCTCTACGAACGGGTTCGAGATGTATAACGGTAACTTCTTGTATTGGAAAAGTACAAATTAATCACTAAATCTACTATTCAATTGTCCGATATAAAACATGTATCTTTACGGGCGTTTTTGCTTCAATCACGCTGATACCTACCTAATTATCACTACGAACACGTTTACCACCACCACTTTATGATTATCGTTACGGGAGCCGCCGGTTTTATCGGAAGCTGTTTAATCAGCAAGTTGAATCAGGAAAACTTCAATTTCATAATTGCAGTAGATGATTTTTCGTATCCCGAAAAAGAGGCTAATTTGGTCGGAAAACGGATTCAGGAACGGGTGGACCGAGAGGATTTTTTTGACTGGCTCGATCAGAATTATCAGGAAGTCGAGTTCATTTTTCATATCGGAGCTCGCACCGATACGACGGAGTTTGATCGCCAGATTTTTGAGCATTTGAATGTCGAGTATTCCAAGCAGATCTGGAATCGTTGCATCGATTATCAGATTCCGCTTGTATATGCATCTTCGGCCGCCACCTACGGCCTTGGCGAATTAGGTTATGATGATAATGAGTCGCTAATTCCTCAATTAAAACCGTTAAATCCCTACGGTGACTCAAAGAATGAGTTTGACATTTGGGTACTGGAGCAAGAACGTAAACCGTTCTTCTGGGCTGGATTAAAATTCTTCAACGTATACGGTCCCAACGAATACCATAAGGGACGAATGGCATCCGTGATTTTTCACGCTTATCATCAGATCAAAAAGTCGGGGCAAATGAAGTTGTTCCGGTCACACAATCCTGATTTTGCTGATGGCGAACAGATGCGCGATTTCGTTTATGTAAAAGATGTGATCGAGGTTTGCTCGTTTCTCATGCATCACCGGCGCAACTCCGGCATTTACAACCTCGGCAGCGGTAAGGCTCGTACATTTCTTGATCTGGCTAAAAATACATTTTACGCACTTGATCTTGAGCCTCAAATTGGCTTTATCGATACCCCCGCCGATATCCGTGATAAATACCAATACTTCACGCAGGCTAATATGTCTAAACTTCGTTCAATAGGCTATGAAAAGCATTTTCACTCCCTGGAAGATGGTATTGCCGATTATGTAACGAATTACTTGAGCAAAGGCCAGTATCTGTAAACTTGCCTGAAAATTTAGCTACCATTTTTTGAAGATAAAGAACACCGCAATCACCAGGAAGATAAAGCCAACGAGGTGATTCCAGGCCAGCTTATCTGTCTTGAAAACGAATACGGTTATAAGCGTAAAGACCGTTAGTGAAACGGCCTCCTGAACGGTTTTAAGTTGAAAAAGTGAGAAGGGGCCGCCAGTCTCATCGGAGCCAATCCGGTTGGCAGGTACCTGAAAAATATACTCGAAAAAGGCCATACCCCAGCTCAACATAATTACGCCAAACAGCGATAATTTAGCCAGCATAGGAAATTGTTTGACCTGAAGATGACCATACCAGGCCAGTGTCATAAATATGTTCGATAACGTGAGCAGCAATACGCAGTAAACTCCTTTCATTCGATAGGTTGATTAAGTTTAAGTAGTAATAGGTGAGGGCAATGTTAATTCACTTGTAAAGGTAAACGCTTGCCATTCGAGATGTAGCGTCCCGTTAAGCATCGTTGTTAACCGATGACTGATCCAGAGTCCCAAACCATGACCTTCTTTAAATGGGTCGGCCTGGAAAAAAGGCTGCATTAAGTCAAGAGTAGGGCCACACTCGCGGACAGTCTGATTCTGAAACCGAATTTGCCATGTACCTGTATAACGAACCTGAATCAGAACAGCACTGTTCGGAACGGCATATTTAATGGCGTTTTCCAGTAAGTTTAGTACAATATGTTCTAGTTTGACCGCATCAGTCAGTATCGTTTCTCCAGCCTGCTCCTGAATGTCAAGGTGAGTCGTTACCTCATAATCAACGGCTACATTAGCCAATCGCTCCGTGCAATACTTAACGACAATAGGGATACTGGCTTCGGCTATGTTGAGTGGCTGAGCGGCTTCGTCGGGCCGACTCAGGGTTAAAAATTCATCCAGTAATCGAGCTAATCGACTCACTTCGTCCAGTTGTCCGACCAGGAATGATTTCATACTGGAATCGACCTGTTCACTGTCGAGAGATACTTCAAGTCCAGTTTTCATAACGGTTAAAGGCGTTCGTAACTCGTGAGCGGCAGCCCCAAAGAAATTTTGTTGTAAGTCAACATTCTCCCGAATCCGGGCCAGCATGCGGTTCAGAGTATCCGTAAGCTGATAAATTTCATCGCGCGTTTTGGGTAGTGTAAGTTGACTACTGTCACCAGCTTTACTGATCGTATTGGCTTGACTGATGATTGCCTGTATGGGGCGCAATAGCCAACCTGCAGCCCCGTAGCCAGCGACAAAAGCCAATGCTAGACTTACTAACCAGCCCAGTCCAAATAGCCACCGGAGCTGGCTAATGTCTTGCCGTAAACTGTAGTCGGGCACCACAAGTGTCAGCAGGATTTGTCCCTCCGATAACTGATCTGTAGATGTTTGCGTTGTTACGGCCCGGTACGAATCATACCTCGGGAATTTATGCCGACTCCTGCCAGGACTGCCTGGGAAACCAGGGCTATGGAAAAGCTCACGATGATGCCCGTAGGTACGATAAATAACCCTCATTCGTTCCTGATCGGTGGGTAGAGGAAGAACGACGGGATCTATACTAACAAGCGATAGGAGCCACTCTGCTCGGGTTCGGGTAGCCCGATCAAAAGCGGTTTGTAAACTTCGTTCGGCACGATTGAGCATCATCCAGCCCGAAAGTAAGCTTACTACCGCAAACACAGCCGTAACGGCTAGAACGATACGGCTGCGTAGACTCATGCTGTTTTGCACCGATAGCCCCGGCCAATAAGCGTTTCAATCAAGCCTGGTTTGCCGATCGAATCTAGTTTTTTCCGGAGCTGATAAATATGAACTTCAATCACATTGCTGCCCATATCGTAATCCACAGCCCAGACTTTTTCAGCGATTTCATTTTTAGTGACCAATTGTCCAGCCCGACGCATCAGCAACTCGAGTAAGGCAAACTCACGGTTGGTTAACTCAAGTGCCGAGCCATTTTTTAAAACCTCGTGCGATACAAGTCGCATTTCAAGATCGGCCACGCGTAATACAATATGGTCGCTGATTGTAGTTCGCCGTTGCAAAACGCGAATTCGGGCTAGTAATTCATTGAAATCAAAGGGTTTGCGTATATAGTCGACGGCACCAAGATCCAGGCCGTGCACCACTTTGTCTGGATCGCTCAGTGCCGACAGAATAATTACGGGAACGGTTAACTCGAATGTCCGAAGATTTTGTAATACCTCAAAACCCGTCTGCCCTGGTAGCATCAGGTCGAGCAAAACTAGATCATAAAGTCCTCCGGCTAGAAAGTTGAGGCCCTCGGAACCCGAGTGAGTCAGGTCGGCTACGTGGCCATGTTGTTCAAGGCCCTGTTTGATAAACCGCGCCAGTTTACGTTCATCTTCGATAACGAGGATTTTCATATAGCGAAAGAGTGAAAGAATGAATGAGTGAAAGAGCGAAGCCATCTGGTCCCTATTCGCTATTTCACTCATTCATTCTTTCACCATTAATTATCGAACCAAATATTGTTGTCCATTAATTGTCAATACGGATGCTCTCAGAATAGTCACTTTTTCTAGCTGTACCTGCCCATCCCGAAGGCTTTTGGGATAGCCTTGTACCGTAATTGGACTACCTTTTTTTGCCAGATCGGTGAGTTGATACGCTACATGTGGTGGAATACTGACAACTGTTTTGTCGTCCAGTACTAACCCATTTACGCGACCTCCACGGTCAATTCGATAGTCAGCAACTTTTCCCGTGACGGTAGCTAATGCTGGCGGTTCGGGTGTTGCCGTAGGGCGCGTAGGAGGGGTATCGAAAACGGTTGTTTTGCCAGAAGTCAGGCTGTTCATTCTAAATACAGTTTCCCCTTTCGGACTGCTCACGGAATAGCCGGTAATGCTCACATTACTACCCGTCTTTACTGCCTTCTGAACTTGCTGACCTAACTGGGGTGGGAATTTTATGGTGGTAGCAGCGCCCGAACCAGCATTGAGCGTAAAACCGTCCAAAATAGCGTCATCATTCCCTGTCCATTGGCCAACCGTACCCGAAACAGTTGTCAAGGACGTAAGCCCTTGATGATAAGCGCCCTGAGGACCTCGTGGATCTCTAGAAGCACCGGGTCCACCACGGTGTTTGCCATGCCGGGGACCGGGACCACCTGGTTGCGGAGGCCCTTGAAAATCCCTATCAGGGCCAGGGGCATTGATTGCAATATCAGAAGGGGACGTGCCGGGAACCGCTGCCTGTTGTGCGAGTGCAAAGGGCGAAGCTAAGGTAGCTGTAAGGAGGGTAAGGGCGATTAGTTTTGCGTTCGTTTCCATAGTCAATTTGTTCTTTACTGTTGATTATGGAAGCAAAGCTATAGTCGCGATTTAAGGTCAGTCTGAAACGAAAATTAATTTTTCTTCATACAGATCCACTACTCCCACACCACTTCAATTACCTCTTTTTTCAAATCGACAGTCGTCTGTTTTTCGTCAGCCGATCGGCGAAGGGTTAATTTGCCATTGGTAACTTTAGTGGCTTCCTGTTGCAAAACGTGCGTAGCGTCTTTCTTATGGAATACGGATACAATCTGCTCTGTTGTCTCTATAGGAAGCGTCATGGTTTTACCCGTAGCCTTTACCGACCGAACGTTTGGTTGTAAATCCTGATTTCGAAGCAGTGCTAACGCACGCGATGCCTGCGGAACTCCGTAACCAACATAGTTATTCCCATACGGATACAGATGGGATGATTTCTCGATAATCTCCATCACCTGCTTATTTGTCAGCTTAGGATTCGCCTGCATGATACAGGCCGCAAAACCCGTAATAACAGGCGCTGATAAGGAAGTCCCATAAAGAGAAAAGCAAGAGACGTTGGGTTTCAGGTAAGGCAAATTTTCTGGACCAATGCTGCTATAACCGATCCGATTCCAGAGTCGGGCATTTGTAGCACCAATGGCCATCACGCCCTGAGCGTCGGCTGGCGTACTAATAATGCGCCATGACCTGTCGTCGCCTTCGTTACCGGCCGACACAATAATTAAGATTCCTTTTTTATCAGCCGCAATCTGTGCTGCTCGGCTAATGAGGCTCGTATGGCCGTCCATCTGGCTGGGCTCATAATTTTCTTTCGGGTTACTCATGCCCTTCGCATAGCCCAGCGATGTATTAATGAGCCGGACACCAAGGCTGTCCATCCATTCCATAGCTGCCACCCAATTGTCTTCTTCGCCCCGGTATTCACGATTGCCCTGGTCGGTTCGGGCTAAGTAAAATGTTGCGTCGGTAGCCAGACCAAACTGAATATTTTCCAAAGGGTCACTTCCCGCAATAGCCGCCAGCACTTCTGTACCATGAAAATCAGACATGGTTTCGAGCGTACGAAACAGATTATCATGTGTCTTCTTTTCATTCACATAATCACGCACCCGTTTAACACCCTGACGCGCAAATACATGCTTAAGCGCATTGGCCGAATCAGCCCCGAAAAAACCGGCATCAATTACACCAATGTTTACAAAACGACCAGTTAAACCTGCATGGGCAAAATCGGGGGCCTGAATCTGGGCCATAACCGGAGCCATTTGGGGATTAACAGGTAGATCCAGCGCGGTAATTACAATCGCCGGATCAATAGCTTGAATCCCCTTCACAAAGGGCATGGCAAGAACCCGTGCCTGTTGTTCCGTCGTTAAGTAGGCTGACACTGCATTAAGCCAGCGCGATTGACAAATAGGCCGTATGCCTGCCTGCCTGAACTGGTTCAGATAAGTTGCCGAAACAGGCTGGTCTGTCTCATCCAAAGGAAGGTTCTGCTGTTGTCGTTTGGTGAGTGATTGTTGCGACAAAGCCGGAGCAGATGCCGGGTTTTTATCGCGAAGCAACACCCAATATTTAGGCGCTACATTAGGCTGGGCCTGTAGCAGCGAAGTTAACAGGCAGAAGAATACCGTTTGGCGAAGTGTCATGAGTTGTTTAGGCAGAAAACGAATTGAATTTTATCGGGAGTTACCTGACAAAATCTTATTAAATCTAACCATGAAAACACACAGAAACTATTCTGGGTTTTGAGTTTCTTTGCAAAATTAATCAGAAATTCAGCCTCAACGGTCTACCGTATGCGTTATTTCCCTATCGATAATCAACTTTTCGTTCACAACCGCCAGCGACTCACTAATCTGCTGAAACCTAAATCACTGGTTGTTGTGAATGCAAATGACATCATGCCTACCAATGCCGATGGCACGATGACTTTTCGGCAAAATAACGACCTCTTCTACCTCACGGGAGTTGATCAGGAAGAAACATGTTTAGTTCTGTTTCCTGAACATCCTGATCCAAAATTTCGCGAAGTCTTGTTTCTAAGAGAAACCAGTGAGCTTATTGAAATCTGGGAAGGGCATAAATTGACCAAGGTCGAAGCCGAGCAGGTAACGGGTTTGCCCCAAAAGCAAATTTACTGGACTCATCAGTTTGAGCAGATTTTTACACAGATGGTTTTCGAGGCCGAATATGTCTACCTGAATACCAATGAACATACCCGCGCCGGTGTACAGGTTCAGACCCGAGATGCTCGTTATATCGACGAATTTCGGCAAAAATACCCCTTGCACCATTTAGAGCGGCTTGCTCCATTAATGCACTACCTCAGGGCTATTAAACAGCCACAGGAAATACCTCTTATTCAGACAGCCATTGACATTACGGATAAGATGTTCCGGCGGCTGCTTGGGTTTATTAAACCGGGCGTCTGGGAGTATGAAATCGAGGCTGAAATGATGCATGAATACCTCAAAAATCGTTCGCGAGGAGCCGCTTACAGTCCTATCATTGCATCGGGTGCTAACGCCTGCGTGTTACACTATATCGACAACAGTCAGCAATGTCAGGATGGCGATGTAATTCTACTCGACATTGGTGCGGAATACGCTAATTATAATGCAGATATGACGCGATCTGTACCGGTTAATGGTCGATTTACGGAACGTCAGCGCGCTGTATATGACGCTGTCTTACGGGTGATGAACGAGGCCAAACAGATGCTGCGACCTGGTAATCTCTGGGACGATTATCACCAGGAAGTGGGTAAGGTAATGGAGGCTGAGCTAATCAGCCTGGGCTTGTTGGATCGTGCTGAAGTTGATAAACAGGACCCTGATGCACCCTTGTACAAAAAGTATTTCATGCATGGCACGTCACACTTTCTGGGCCTTGACGTTCACGATGTAGGCAACAAATACCGAAAAATGGAACCAGGTATGGTCTTCACTGTTGAACCCGGTATTTATATCCGCGAAGAGAAACTAGGTATTCGATTGGAGAACAACGTCGTCATCACTGAGTCAGGAAATATTGACCTGATGGCTAATATCCCAGTCGAAGCTGACGCTATTGAGGAATTAATGAACAGATAGAGAAGTACGAATTACGATGTCTGATTTATAGCATGCGTCAGCAACAAATCAGACATCGTAATTTATAAGTCATTACGCTGTCTTAGCGTTTTCACGTTCAAGCGCGATATTCAGACTGGAATAAATTCGGCGAATAGCTGTCTCCAAGCGCTCCCAACCGGCATCAGAGCGAAGGTCAATATCGCCAATATGGTCACGTTGGTTGCTGGTAAGCACTAAATGAGTGACAGCTGCTACCATCAGGCTAGTAATGGCAATTGGATCGAAGGCAGAATAGGGGGCCAATTTGCTAACCATCGTTTTGTAGGACTGATCCCGGAAATCGGCTAGTCGCCGGGCTAGTTCGGTCTCTCCATTCGACATTTCCCAGCGAATCAACTCCTGCGAAGACTTACGGCTCCTGAACTCACGCATGAACTGGATGGTATACTCAGACCAGGCTTTACTACGGGCTTCAGGGGCCAAATTGTCTGGCACTGAATCCAGGAATTTGTCATTAAACATCGACAGGAAAAATCCACGATGCACATAGGCTTCCAGCAAGCCGTTCCAGCCACCGAAGTAGCGGTAAATAAGTACTTTATTCACACCGGCGCGCTCGGCAACGGCGTTGATGCCAGCCTTTTCAGTGCCTCGCTCGGCCATTACTTCACCCATGGCGCGTAAGATACGTTCCATGGTCATCTGGCGATTTCTTCGCTTGACGACTTTCATACAATTGGGTCGTTTTTTGTTATTAAAAGAGGAATCAGTGATTTTCGTTGTAGCCAGACTATTCGATTAGACTAATCCACAAATCTACTGTTGCTACAAATATGATTATTACCAGTGATGTTATCAAAAAATAATATCAAGAAAAAATAATAATAATCAGCATAATGATTTACTAACTATGAGATAGCTTAATGAATAATATACTCTTAATATGATTGAACGGCCGAAATTCAGGCACTAAACTAAATAATATATAAAGTAAAATAAAAATTAAATTATTGATTATCAGTGTATTGATTAGATGTATAATATTTTTATTAATTACCTGTAGTGAATCCCTCACGTTATACTTATTGCTTTTATTTAACTACAGCGTGCTGGATTCACTTAAGAGGAGTTTCGTATAGTATTTATCGTTCGGGGTAGGAAGCTATCTGACCTGATAGCTCTTGGATAGCTTCCTGAAGTTGATTTCTATTTAAATGAATGTCCATTTCCATTGGGAAATCAGGATAAGTATGCCAGGAAGGAACAAGGGAATGATCAAGCTGAATTTGCAGACAATATTTATCGTCGGATAGCGCTTTTGCTTCCATACTCAGGCCGGGTTCTGAGAAAGTCAGCGTAACATGATTAGTAGCTTTGTTCCAAAGTGAGCGTAACCCAACAAGTAAACGCTTAACCTCCCAAGTCTGCAGAGGGGCTGATTGAGTATCCGCTTTTTGTCCCCAGAAAGTTGAAAACCGGCATTGTAATCGGTTCCGGTCCCGCCAGGTTTTGGTGACCTTACCATAGCCTAAAATAGCGAGTTCAAATGAGTTGGGAGAGCCAGAAGAAGAGACGAATTTCATAACAATATTGATTAGGGAGTGAGTATATGTCTACTTAACAAATATACTAACTGTTTGTTGATAAAATACTATTTTTTCAAGCGCTTTTAGAGGATTGACTTCTTGTTTATGGACCAGATTGACCGAGCCACCGGCTATGGAAGAAATTCTGTTAACAACTTCGTTACATATCCACTTAGTGACTTTACTTATCTTTGCCGCCGAAAGAAAATACACGAACTACTAAATTCAGATAGATGGCAAATGTGCTCATTATTGGAGCCGGTGGCGTTGGGAGTGTTGTAGCGCACAAATGCGCGATGAACAGCCAGGTCTTCACAACTATTATGCTGGCCAGTCGTACTAAAGCAAAGTGCGATCGTATTGCTGCCGAAATTCAGGAGATGCATGGCATAACTATTCAAACGGCCCAGGTCGATGCAGATGTCGTAGCGGAGACAGTTGCCTTGATTCGGTCGTTTAATCCGGTTCTGGTCATCAATGTAGCCTTACCTTATCAGGATCTGCCCATTATGGATGCTTGTCTGGAAGCAGGTGTTCACTATATGGATACGGCCAATTACGAACCCAAAGAGGTAGCTAAGTTTGAATATAGCTGGCAGTGGGCCTACAAAGAACGCTTCGAACAGGCGGGATTGATGGCTCTACTTGGGTGCGGGTTTGACCCTGGAGCTACGCAGGTATTTACTGCTTATGCGTCCAAGCACTATTTCGATCGGATGGATTACTTAGATATTGTGGATTGTAATGCAGGTAATCACGGTAAAGCGTTTGCTACGAATTTTAACCCGGAAATTAATATTCGGGAGATCACTCAGCCAGGTCGCTATTGGGAGAATGGAGAATGGGTTGAGATTCCGGCTATGAGTATTCACAAACCCATCGACTACCCGGCAATCGGCCCACGCGAATCCTATGTGCTTTATCACGAAGAACTGGAGTCTCTGGTAAAAAACTTCCCAACCCTGAAACGAGCGCGCTTCTGGATGACCTTTGGTCAAGCGTATCTGACACACCTCGAAGTGCTGCAAAACGTGGGTATGACCCGGATCGATTCGGTTCAGTTTAAGGGCATAGATATTGTTCCACTTGAGTTTCTGAAAGCTGTATTGCCTGCTCCTGACTCGCTTGGGGAAAACTATACTGGACAGACCAGCATCGGTTGCCAGATTAAAGGGGTAAAAGATGGCGAAGACCGAACGTACTTTATCTGGAACAACTGCGATCATGCCGAAACATATCGCGAAGTGCGCGGACAAGCGGTTAGCTATACAACCGGTGTGCCTGCCATGATTGGCGCTATGCTTATGCTGACTGGTGTATGGATGAAGCCTGGTGTCTGGAATTGCGAAGAACTGGACCCCGATCCATTTATTGAGCAAATGAATAAACAGGGATTACCTGTTAACGAACGGGTGAATATTCCTCTGCCGCACGAGTATCCAGCCTGATTAAAATTTATTAAAAACGAAGATCCCGCTATACAACAAGGCGGGATTTTCGTTACTTAGTAAGCTGACAATCAATACTACTATTCCTTACCCCATCATAGACCGTTTTATCATGAAGCTTATATTCTTAACTTTTCTAGCTAGCCTGTCTATCCTGAGTGTATCCGCTCAGAAAAGAGACTCCACTAAGGCCAGTTCAACTCCGCAGTATAACCCCAATGCCCAGCGTAATGGCTATGAAACGTACCAATCTACCAGTCAGATTGTTGGTACCGGGCCTTACACGATGGTGAATACTATGGATCATCGGTACGAAGGACTTCGGGGAACCCCTTATTTCCTGCCAGCCTGGAATAAAGGTCAGATCGAGATGGTGGCTGGACAGCATTATAAAGAAGTCCCGATTAAATTTGATGCCTATCGCCAGCACCTGATTTTACTTCGAACATGGGCAGGTAACGATTCCATTATCGTTAATGCCGATCAGGTAAAGTCATTCCAGCTTAAGAATGCCGAAGGTCAGTTCTATGTTTTTCGGCACATACCAACGGCCAAGACCAGCGATGAATCTCTGAAGGAAGGTTATTTTCTTGTACTCTATCAGGGTAAATCGGCCTTGCTAAAACGGGTATCAAAATCGTTTAAACAAGCCGATTATAAAAATCCATACGCGAGCGGTAATCGCTACGATGAGTTCCGGGATGTTAATTCTTACTACGTACTCAAACCCGATCAGACGCTAACGAAAGTAAAGCTTTCCGACAAGTCGATCATCGAAAGCCTTGGCGATCATGCCGATGAATTGAAGTCATTTGTCAAACAGGAAAACTTGAGCGGCAAAACAGAAAATGATGCTATTCTGGTTGTACAGAAGTACGATAGTTTTTAAGCTTGCTTATGGAAATTGAGTAGAGCGGACATCCAAGCGTTATAAACAACCTAACGCTATGTCTCGCTCCAATCCATCCAGTGATGTCGCACTGACTTACAACGACATTATTTTTCAGGCTCGTAATCAGGCTTATGGTGCCTTCGACCTGCGCCAACATTATCGACCGACGCTTAGCCGCGCAGTAGGGCTGGGCGTCGGTTTGTTTTTGCTGGGAGTGGCTATTCCTACACTCTACGATCGGTTTTGGCCTAAGGAATCCAGTTCAGATAGGCAGATCATGACCGAGGTAACCCTTACGAAGGTAGAGGAGCTTCCTGCTGAAAAACTCATAGAGTTACCTCCTGTTGAAAAGCAACCCGTGGTGAATACCGTCCGAAATTTACCGCCTGTCGTGATGCCCGAAGCCGATGTTATAGAAGAGAATCCGCCTGCTACAGTCGACGAACTTAAAGATGCCACTTCCGGACCTGAAACTGCCGAAGGTTCAGGCGATGTCGAGGTCATTGCGGCTCCTGAAGCAAAGGCACCTTCTGTACAGGAAAAAGCAGTTGAGGTAGAGGCTAAAACCGAAGGCGAATTTGTAATGGTCGAACAACAGCCCGAATACCCAGGTGGTATAAATGCGTTGATGAGCTTTCTGGGCAAGAACCTGAATTATCCACGTTCGGCAGCTTCAGCTGGTGTTGCGGGGCGGGTATATGTCAGTTTTGTCGTCAATACAGATGGAAGCCTCACTGATATTCAGGTGCTGAAGGGAATTGGCTTCGGTTGCGATGAAGAAGCCATTCGAGTGATGAACAAGATGCCCCGCTGGAAACCAGGTAAACAGTCTGGCCGTGCGGTTCGGGTAAAGTATAATTTACCAATCTCCTTTACACTAGAGTGATGCCTGCATACTAAATACAATCTTCCCATCACATTCGGGATAGATTTTCCTGAACGCCAAGGGCATTAGTTTTATACCTTTGCGACATGAATACAACCTTGCTACAGCACCTCAACGAACCTGCTATTCCGTCGCCCTGCTATATTCTGGAGGAGGCCAAACTGCGTCGAAACCTTACTTTAATCGATTCGGTCCAAAAGTCTGCTGGCGTAACCATTATTCTGGCATTAAAGGGCTTTTCGATGTACAGCGCGTTTCCGCTGGTGCGAGAATATTTAAGCGGTGCCACAGCCAGTTCACTTAACGAAATCAAACTCGTGAATGAGTATATGGGTGTGCAGGCACATACGTATATTCCCGCCTACCGCGATGATGAATTTGATGAAGTTGTGGAACGGAGTAGTCATCTAACGTTCAATTCATGGAGTCAGTGGGAGCGTTTTAAGGATCGAGTTGCCGGAAAACCCGTTTCTTGTGGTATTCGGGTAAACCCGCAATATTCCGAAGTCGCTACGGAGATGTATAACCCATGCGTACCCGGTTCTCGCCTGGGCGCTACGCGAGACCAGCTACCCGATCAATTGCCCGATGGACTGGAAGGAATTCATTTTCACACCCTCTGCGAAAATGATTCATTCACGTTGGAACGGACTCTTGAAGCGCTCGAAACCCGATTTGATAACCTGCTCCATCAGGCTAAATGGGTTAATTTTGGTGGTGGGCACCTGATGACTCGTGAAGGCTATGACACCAATCACCTGGTTGGCTTGCTGACAGCTTTCCGGCAGAAATATAATGTGGACATTATTCTGGAGCCTGGTTCCGCCATTGCGTGGCAAACGGGCGTACTTTTATCAACCGTGCTTGATGTGGTTGATAGCCAGGGGATTCAAGTGGCTATTCTGGATACGTCATTTGCAGCCCACATGCCCGACACGCTCGAGATGCCTTACAAACCACGTATTATCGACTCCTATCACGAACCCGTTGCTGGTAAACCAACCTACCGACTAGGTGGCATGACCTGCCTCGCTGGTGATTTCATGGGCGATTACTCGTTCGATGCACCACTCGAAATAGGTGATAAACTCGTGTTTGATGATATGATTCACTATACGATGGTGAAAACGACAACATTCAATGGAGTGAATCTGCCAGCTATTGGTATCTGGAAAGAAAATGAAGCGTTTCAACTGGTTAAAGCCTATGGTTACGAGAGCTTTAAAGATCGGTTGAGTTAGTTGGATTCTTGCTTTAAAACAGAAGCGGTGCCACGATTTAGAACCGTGGCACCGCTTCTGTTTTAAAGCTTTACTCAATCTCTCCTGTTTCTTCCCAGTGCTTCAACCAATCTTTCTTGACACCATGAATCTGGGAGAAAAACTCGTAAAAAGGGATCATATCGGTTGCATAGTTGCTCGTAGCGTAAATTGGATCACCCAGCAGAACGAGCTTACGAGGCCAGTCGAAACCGACCGGAATGAGGGGAACGCCCGCTTTAAGGGCAATGTAATAGAAGCCTGTTTTTAGCTTCGAAACATTACTGCGAGTTCCTTCGGGTGCAATACAGATATGAAGGCGCTCATTCTCATCGAAAACGACAGCTATTGCATCTACTAAATTGTGCGATTTATCGCGGTAGACTGGTCTGCCACCCACAGCCCGAAAAAACCAGCCTGAGTACCACCTAAACAGTGAACTCTTGGCGAGGTATTCGATCCAGACGTGAATAGTAGGTCGGACACCTAAGCCGATAAGAAAGTCCCAGTTGGTGGTATGGGGAGCTACAACCCAGATCGCTTTCGGTAAGACAGGAATAGGCCCAACTACCCGCCATCCGGCAATTTTAAACAACCAACGGGTAATAGCACCAAGCATAATAAGAAATAGCCTTTAGTTAATAGTCAATTAGTAGTAGTTACTGTTGACTATTAACTAAAGGCTATTGACAAATTTTAATACTTCCGGTCATTGCGCTCTAACCAACGGCCTGTCATAAACGAAGCCGTGAGTAGTACAGCGTAGAACAGGAGAGTCAAAGGAGTTGATAAATCCATGTCGGTGTTCAGTTGAATTCAGATGCAAAAGTACAATGTAAAACCTATGGCACAAACAGGTATAGCCAAGAGTAGTTAAGAATTGTCAAGTATGGCCAAGAGTTGTCAAGTACAATAAGGAGTGTCTAGGAACTGACAAGCAACTTTTTACCAGTCTTGACTAAACCTGACAATCCTTGACCAGTTTACAAAACTCCCTTAGTACTCGGAAGGTTGTCGAGTTCTTTAATATTGCGCCGAACGGCCATTTTAATGGCTTTGGCAAAGGCCTTAAAAATGGCTTCAATCTTATGGTGCTCATTGTCGCCCTCAACCTTGATATTCAGGTTGCATAACGCGGTATCCGAAAATGACTTAAAAAAATGAAAGAACATTTCGGTGGGCATATCGCCAATTTTTTCACGCCGGAAATTAGCATCCCAAACAAGCCAGGGGCGTCCCGAAAAATCAATCCCGACCTGTGCCAATGCTTCGTCCATGGGCAGTAAAAATCCGTAGCGGCTAATACCTCGCTTATCGCCAAGAGCACGTCGGTAAGCTTCGCCAAGAGCGAGAGCTGTATCTTCAATAGTATGATGTTCGTCGATGTGAAGATCGCCGTTAACCTGGATGGTTAGGTCTGCACCTGAGTGTTTGGCCACCTGGTCGAGCATGTGGTCGAAGAAGCCGAGGCCAGTATGAATGTTGGCTTGGCCACGCCCGTCGAGGTTTAGATCGACGCGAATCTGAGTTTCTTTGGTATTTCGTTCAACAGTCGCCGTTCGGGCGGGTAATCGGAGAAACTCACAAATCTGATCCCAATCACCGGTTTTAAGCGCAATAGCGTTCTGCATAGCTTCTGTCAAGCCCGAAACATCAGCCGTTTGTACAGCTGTCAGACCATCTGGAGGCAGGAATAGAATGGCCTTGGCACCCAGATTGACGGCTAGTTGTACGTCGGTCAATCGATCACCAATGACATAGCTATTAGCCAGATCATATGTGTCGGAAAAATACTCGGTTAGCATACCAACACCTGGCTTGCGAGTTGTTGAGTTATCGCGCGGGAAATGGCGGTCAATATGGACAGCTGCAAAATGGATATTTTCACCGGCAAATGTGGCCAGCATCTTATTATGAGCGGGCCAGAACGTATCTTCGGGAAACGAATCGGTACCAAGTCCATCCTGATTGGTGACCATTACCAATTGGTAATCAGTTTCTTCGGCGATTGTACGCATAGCCGAAATTGCTTTCGGGACGTAATCGAGTTTGGCTAATGAATCGACCTGCTGATCGGGCTGTGGCTCAATAATAAGCGTACCATCGCGGTCAATAAATAAAATTTTTTGCATAGTGTGCAGGAATAAGCCCACAAAGATACAGCTAGAGTGCAATCCAATTGAAAAAGTGTTATGTTTGCAGAATAGTTTATAGCTATTCAGATTACTCCTCACGCCATTTTTTTTACTTATATGTTACTTTATAGGCTTATTGAAGTCTATTATTTATAAAACTTAACGCTTATTGATTACCTAGTCGCCCGAGTTAATAACTTGTTACTTTACTTGCTTTTTTAGCTTATACGAATAAAATAGCTTGCTTATAAACCAATTTTCTTCGTAATCATACAATCCATATACCACCAGCCAGCCTAAAATAAAAGGAAAAATTTAATGTATTCTCTTACATAATCATACAATTATAAACTCTTAGGTACAGCATGCCAGCAGCATCCATATTAACCCGAATTGGGGTTTTCTATGACGGTAATTATTTTTTACACGTAAGCAACTATTATAATTATTCTCACGAACGTCGTAGTCGTATAAGTATTTCAGGTTTGCACGCGTTTATTCGGCGTCAGGTAGCTGAAGAAGAAGGCGTCAACGAGCGCCTGTGCCAGATTGTCGATGCGCACTATTTTCGTGGACGGTTAAATGCTCACGAAGCGAATCAGCGTGGCAATCAACTCTTCTACGATCGGTTATTCGATGATATTCTAATGTCGGAAGGAGTAGTTACGCACTACCTGCCAGTGAAAACTTACCAGGGCTATCGTCAGGAAAAAGGAATCGATGTTTGGTTAGCGCTCGAAGCTTTCGAGTTGGCCCAATACAAGAAATTCGATGTAGTGGTACTCATTACGTCTGATGGCGACTATGTGCCCCTTATCCGTAAACTGAACACACTGGGTTCACGAATTATGGTCCTGAGCTGGGATTTTGAATTTCTGAATGAACAGGGTGAAAAGCAGGTCACACGCACTTCGCAGGATTTACTAGAAGAAGTGTCGTATCCGGTAGGAATGCACGGGCTAATTGATGATCGGAGCCGCCGGAACGATATGGTTATTCAGAACTTATTTGTAAAGCAACAAACGACTCGACCAACTTTTACAGCAGTAACTGCCAATGGGAGCAGTTATGGAAATGGATTTGGTAACGGACTTTCTGCGGGTGATGGCTATGATTCTGCCTATTCATCTTCGGATGAGCCTAACTATAATCTTGCCGATGGCTTGGATTTGGTCGATGACGATCCAGAAGGCCGTAAAATCAGTACGATTCGCAGTCTGAAAACCGGCTATGGTTTCGTGAACTATCCCCCCAACAACCTGTTTTTTCATTATACCAGCCTTATTGATACTGATTTTAATGAATTACAGGTAGACGATGAGGTTGAATTTACCATAGGCCAAAACGCTGAAGGCAAAGATATTGCCATTGATGTTCGGTTATTACGGCCATAAGGCATGAATGTCCTGCGTGTGTCTGTTGACAGCATCCCAGCAATTCAGTGGCATGCGTTAGCCTGGGCTATGACCCAACAGGCGCATAAAGAAGACGGTTTTGTCGCCTTTCTGAACAATAACAGTATTGCTTACCCGAATGACCCGTTTCCAAACCGATTGTTTGTCGGGCGGAAGCGGGTCATCTCGTTTTCAGACTCAGCTACTATTCAGGACTTGGCCGATGCTCACCGAGAACAACCTTCATTTTTAGTAGGTTACTTGAGCTACGATCTTAAGAATCAGCTTGAAGTACTTAGTAGTCGTAACCCTAATCGGCTGGGTTTCCCGGATGCCTATTTTGTGGAGCCAGAGTGGATTATCGATTTTGAAGAGGATAACGTGGTGATTCGGGGGGAAGGTGATCTCGAAGCGATTGCTATTACCCTCACCGACCCGTCGGACCGCCCCAACCCCTCTCCCAAAACGGGAGAGGGGGGAGAATTCGGGAGTTTTGCTCCCCTTTCCCGTTTTGGGAGAGGGGTTGGGGCGGTCCGACGGGTCGGTGAGGGTAAAGAGAGAAACGCCGTCCAATGCCGTGTAACTCCCCAGGAATACCTGGACAACGTTCGCCAGATTCAACAGCATATTCTGGCGGGCGACGTGTATGAATTAAACTATTGCATTGAGTTTTTTGCCGAACATATTGACTTGGAGCCATTGGCTACCTATTATGCTCTGAATGAGCGCTCACCAATGCCATTTTCGAGTTTTCTGAAAATCGGTGATCGGTATAGTATGGGCGCGTCGCCGGAGCGATTTCTGAAAAAAGAAGGCCGTAATATTCTGTCGCAACCGATTAAAGGAACTATCCGTCGTGGAAAAACGCCGGAGGAAGATGACGCGCTTCGAGCCCAACTCTTGAGTTCGGAAAAAGAACGGGCCGAAAACCTGATGATTGTCGATCTGGTTCGGAACGACCTCGCCCGAAGCGCCAAAACGGGTTCGGTTCAGGTAGATGAACTCTTTGGTATTTACGGCTTTCAACAGGTTTATCAGATGATTTCGACTGTATCGGCTACTCTGCGCGACGGGGTTTCGTGGGCCGATGCCATCCGCAATGCCTTTCCGATGGGTAGTATGACAGGTGCTCCCAAAATCCGGGCTATGGAGCTGATCGATGAACTGGAAGTGAGTAGGAGGGGCGTGTACTCGGGCGCCATAGGCTTCATAACGCCCGAGGGTGATTTTGATTTTAGCGTTGTTATTCGGACGCTGCTCTACAATGCCCAAAGTCAGTATGCCTCATTTTCGGTTGGCAGTGCCATCACCTACGATGCCGACCCCGAACAGGAATGGGAGGAATGCCTCCTAAAAGCGCAGGCCATTCGAAGCGTTTTAGAGAATAGCCTTTAACCTGGAAGATAATTTTGCTTCCGGGCTAAGTTTTTTGTGGAATTACCACCTTTTTCTTCTCTTATAGCATAAGACTTGCAACGTTTGGTTTCATTAAAGCCTCATTAAAAGGCAAATTGACCGTTAACTAAATTAGCTACTATAAATATAGTTAAAAAACGTTAACAGACTAAACGCAGTAAGCTTATCCGTTTAGCTTTGCTTCCATTATCCTATTATCCTTAATTCCTGCTATCCATGAAAAACCTTTCCCTGTTGGCCGTATTGTGCCTACTGACGGCTGCGCTCTATGCTCAAAGTCCACCCGCTGCTACTCGATTTTCGCTTCAGGGACAGGCTGTTGATACTGCATCAGCACCGCTAGCGTCATCCACCGTCATGCTATTAAGCGCCAAAGATTCGTCGTTGGTGAACTTCACTCGCACAGGTGATAATGGTGCCTTTTCGTTCAAAAATATAAAGCCGGGAAACTACGTGCTGAAAATTTCCTTTGTCGGTTTTATACCTTATAATCAGCTTATTAAGCCTACTGGCGAGGCTGTTATTGATCTTGGGCCTCTGAAACTGAAACCGATTACCCGAGAGTTAATGGAGGTTGTGGTCAGAACGGCCAAAGCACCCCTGACTATCAAAGGCGATACGATTGAATATAATGCCAGTTCGTTTAAAGTACCACCCGGTTCGACAGTTGAGGATTTGTTGCGGAAGCTCCCTGGGGTACAAATCGATCAGGATGGCAACATTCGGGCGCAAGGACAGGAAGTGAAAAAGGTGACCGTTGATGGTAAGAGCTTCTTTGGCAATGATCCTAAGCTCGCGACTAAAAACCTTCAGGCTGAGGCTATTACCAAAGTTCAGGTTTTCAACGATAAAACGGAACAGGCCAAACTAACGGGTATTGACGACGGGAAGAAAGAAAAAACGGTCAATCTGGAGTTGAAAGAAGAGTTTAAAAAAGGAGGTTTTGGTAAAGTGACTGCCGGAGCAGGCCCTGCTTCCAACAACATATCAACCCGATTTGAAGGAAAGGGCATGTACAATAAATTCGATAGTAAGCAGCAGTTTTCGGCTTTGTTGTTAGGCAATAATACAAACCAGCAAGGGTTATCCTTCAACGATTATCAGGACTTTCGGGGTAGTAATGCCTTTAATTTTAATGATAATGCCGATTTTGGCTTCAGTGGTGCTAACCGATATATTTACTTTGGCGATGATAACGAAAGCCTGACTGTTCCCGTAGGTGGGGGTGATGGGCGGGGTTTCTCAAAGAACACAGCTGGTGGCATTAATTATAATTACGACACAAAAAAAACGAAGCTTAGCACGAGCTATTACTTCAACCAAACGCAGATCCAATTAGACGCTATTCGGGAAAACAAGCGCTATCTGCCCGCTTCGGCGTCATTGCGAACAACTGATACCAGTAATCAGAACAACTTAAACACCAATCATCGGATCAGCTTTCGTTTTGAGAAGCAACTTGACTCCATGCAGACACTGGTCGTTATCAGCAATGGTCGATTGGGTAGTGGAAATAGCAATCAGCAAAGTTTGCAGCGGGTTTTTCTCAATTCTGGAACGGGCAACGAAGTACAAACTACAAATAGCCAATCGCTGAATAATAGCACGACCAACCAGTTTGCTATGGCCAATACGCTGCTTTATCGGGTGAAGCTGAAGAAGAAAGGGCGCAGTTTTGGAGCCAGTGCTACTTATCAGATTAACAAAAATGATGGCGACTTGCTGCTGAAAGCCCAAAATGAATTTTACCAGGCTACTAGTGTCAACGATATGTTACGTTCGCTGAATCAGGACCAGGGAACGAATTCGCGCAGTAGCCAGTATAAAGCAAATTTGCTCTATGTTGAGCCTTTTGCCAAGAAATTTACCTGGGAGAGTTTCTATAATTTCAGTTTACGAAACGACGAAGTTGATCGCGATGTCGTAAATCTTAACGATAGTCGTAATCGCATCGACTCGTTGAGTTTGTATTATAAGAACAACTATCTGTTTAATCGATTGGGAAGTAGTTTACGGTATTCGTTCAAAGGATTAAATATATCGGCGGGGGTGGCTGGCCAGCAATTCCAGCTTGATGGGAAGTTTGCTCGAGATCAGGGCCAACCACTCCAGAGTATCCGTCGAACCTATACGACATTGATTCCAAATGTGTCGCTTAATTATTCACTTAAAAATAACAAATCACTGTACGGCGGTTATGATGTGGGTGTGCAAATACCATCGTCGCGAGATTTACAGCCAGTTACGAGCAATAGCAACCCATTGGCCATTAGTCGCGGGAATCCGGATCTGTTGCCGCAGTTGAACCATAATCTAAGTGCCTATTTCAATTACTTTAATCCGGGCAGTTTCACCAATTTCTGGGCCAACGTTTATACTACCTATTACGTCAATCAGATTATTTATAGCCAAACGGTTGACCCACAGACAAATATTATTACCATCATGCCCGAGAACCTGACGGGTGGTCGTAATCTGGGGACTTACCTGAACTTTGGTTTTCCGCTTAAAAAGACTAAAGCCACACTTGGTCTGAATACACAATTGAATTTCGGTCATAACCTGACGCGTATCAATTCGGTATTGAATGAGACCAACAACCAGAACTATTCGTTAGGAGCCCGACTCGAACTGACGCCTAAAGAATGGATTACTTTTTACGGTAATGCTAACTTTAGTATTACAGATACTCGTTATTCGATCAACACCGCGCAAAATCAGGTTATCTACAATAACTCGTTCCGGGGTGATCTGAATCTGAAACTTCCGGGAAGTATTTATATCAATACCACGCTCAATTACAGAACCTATAAAAACGAACGACTGAATTTCAATCAGCAAATTCCGATCCTGAGTTCGTCCATTTACCATATTCTTGGAAGCGCGAAAAAAGCAGAAATCAGACTGTCGGCCGTCGATTTGCTTAATCGAAACGTTGTTGTGTCGCAGTATGCTGGACAAAACTATACCAGTACCGAGAGTATTCAATCGCTGGCGCGTTACTTTATGTTGAGCTTTACCTACAACATGCGGGGTGTTCAGGGTAAAATACGTCGGGACGGATTTTATTGATTTTACTTAACTTCCTATCATGAAAAAATTACTTATACTCCTGTGCCTGTTGACCAGCTCAGTGACAATAGCCCAGAAAACCGAAGGTGTCGCTACCTACGTTCGTAAAGAATACTGGTTGAAAATTGCTAACCGCCTGACGTTTCTGAGTCAGGAGCAGAAAGACCGGGAAGCGCAGACCTGGAAGAACTGGGAAGAGGATAACAAAGGTATCAAGATGAAGCTGGCATTCAATGCGAATGAAAGCCTATACACCTACAACAGCGATGAGCCGGAAGAAGGTGGATATTCCTATCGTAAATCGGAATTTGTCTTATACAATAATTTCGAGAAAGAGCATAAAACCGACATTATCGAAATGCTAGGCAAAACCTACGTTATTGATGATTCGTTGCATGCGCCAGTCTGGAAAATTGGAAACCAGATCAAAGAAGTGGCAGGCTATATCTGTATGAAGGCCGAAACAGAAGATCCGATCAAGAAGCAAAAGATCACAGCCTGGTTCGCACAGGATATCCCCGTTGCGGCTGGTCCCGAAATGATGAACAGCCTGCCAGGACTAATTCTGGCGTTGGACATCAATGATGGTGATGTGACTGTTGAGGCTATCAGCGTAACGTTCAGGCCGCTAAAGTCTGACGACCTTAAACTGCCTAAACTGAAAGGTAAAAAAATTGACGATGAGGCCTATAAAGCAATTATTCGGCAGCACATTGCAGACCGTATGACTTCGCGGTCGAGCCCATATGGCTGGGCTGGTATTCGGTATTGAGAAGTAAGCATGTATAATTATCATCTTTTGACCTGACGAACGTCATATAGGTTGCGAGAGGCCACGCCTTATTTTGTGCCATCATTAAAACGCACACAAATCATGGCAACGCTCGCACACTCAACAGATAATTATACAAACACAGCCGATACAAGCTGGCTAACAACTTATACCAACTTTATTGCCAAAGCCGAATTTACTCGCTTTGGCTGGGCGGCTTCAGCACTGGCCATTCAGGGCTGTATCCTGTCGCCGACGCTCTTGTTGATCATGTCCTACGTTGGTGGTGGCGACTGGCAGTTCCTGGTAAGCATGCTTTGCTTTCTGCTGGTACTAGTACCTATTTTGTCAGCGATGCCTGTAAAATACATCTTTCCAGCCTTCGCGACTAGCCTGATTCTGCATCTCCTGATGATTGTCATTGACTTGCTGTAAAGAAAATCACCATATATATACCCCCCCCAATGAAAGCGCCCGGTCTTAGATCGGGCGCTTCTGTTGGGGGGATATGTCCTCGCTTGGCTTCGCCGAGTGAGGGGTATTGTTTTAACGGCCTCTGGCCGGAGAATTGCCAATTATCGAAGAAACAGGCCAGAGGCCTTTGAAGGAATAGTCCTCACTCGGCAAAGCCAAGCGAGAACGACCGTGAGGTTAACAACACAGATCAAACCGTCTGTGAAAACAACCTTGTCTTTGTGGGGCCGACGTTCGGTTGGGTGTAATTCATACGTTCATCGAATGCCATGCAGATGTTCCGAAGAAATGGCCTCCCTTCGGGATGTACGCGTAATCCTTCGGCATCATACTCCAGTAGTCCATCGAGCCAGAACGATTCTAACCGAGCGCTTAACGTTTCCCACTCGTGCTTCGACCAACTACTAAGATGCCACTGAGTCTGCCCCTGGCACATAATGTTCAGAATTTGCCGACGTAAAAACTGATCCTGATCATCGAGAATGTGCCCTCGTAATAAGGGTAACTGGCCTGCCATAACCTTATCCAAATAAGTATCTATGTCTTTCTCGTTCTGTGCAAATGCCGACCAGACATCGCTAATTGAAGAGGCTCCGAGCCCGAGTAGAACACGTGTTTGAGTGGTTGTGTATCCCATGAAATTTCGATGGAGAGTGCCCGTTTGCATGGCTTCAAAGAGCGTATCATGGGGCATAGCAAAGTGGTCCATACCAATTTCAGCATAACCCGCATGTTCCAGTAAATCCCGCCCGGTTTCGTAAAGAACCCGCTTCTGATCGCCAGAAGGCAGATCTTCATCCCGAAAGCCCCGCTGACCGTTGCCTTTGATCCAGGGTACATGGGCGTAGGAGTAAAAGGAAATTCGGTCGGGTTGAAGCGTGATGGTCTGGTAAATCGTATCAACAATTGAATTCGTTGTCTGAAACGGCAAACCGAATACCAGATCGTGACTAATGGATGTATACCCGATCTGGCGTGCCCACTCGGTCACCTTACGCACCTGCTCGAATGGCTGATGTCGGTGAATAGCACGTTGCACTAGTGGGTCATAGTCCTGCACGCCAAAACTCACCCGTCGAAAGCCAAAATCGTACAGAACCTGCAAATGTTGGTGAGTTGTGTTGTTGGGGTGGCCTTCCCAGCCATAATCGGGAGATTCGGTTGGCGTGGCTCGTTCAAAGATTCCAGATAACAGCCGCTCGAGTTGATCGGGGGCAAAAAAACTGGGCGTTCCACCACCTAAATGCAGTTCGGCAATACGTGGTTTTTCTGGCAATAAATCACAATACAAATTCCATTCGGCCAGGAGCGCCGTGATGTACGGTGCCTCGACACCATGATTTTTCGTAATACGTTTGTTGCAACCACAAAACGTACACATACTCTCGCAATAGGGGAGATGGATGTAAAGGCTGATACCTGTAGTTGTGTTACTCGCCGAAAAAGCCCGTTGCAGATTATTGACCCAGGCGGCTTCACTGAATGTTGTTTCGTCCCAGAAAGGCACTGTGGGGTAACTGGTATAGCGCGGGCCGGGAACGTTATATTTCTGAATAAGCGGATTCATAATCGTGCCATTGATTATACAAAAATGGCTTCTTCCGAGATTCTGATTCCTGAGTCGTATCAGGTAAATAGCTGATGATAATCAGGAGCTAATACGTAGCTCATTGCCAACTTGCCACCAAATTCTGAGGTATGAGTACGGCAACGATTTCATCAACCATCTGCTACCACTGCGGCAATGATTGCCCCGACGAGTCAATCGTTTTTGACGATAAACCATTCTGTTGCGACGGCTGTAAAACGGTCTACAGCATCCTGAGCCAGCACCAGCTTTGTCAGTATTATGACATTGAGCAACTAACGGGTTCTGACCAATCCAGGCCAGGTCAATCCAGACCGGGCAATAGTCAGAAAATTGACAATGCCCGGCAGACACGACTGGAATTTCTCGATCACCCTGATATTGTAGCCCAACTACTTGAGTTTTCGAGCGAGTCTGTGGCGAAGGTTACGTTTTATATTCCCACGATTCACTGTAGTTCGTGCCTATGGCTGCTCGAACACCTTTACCGACTCAATTCAGCTATTCAGCAATCGCGGGTGGATTTTCTGAAAAAACAGGTTCACCTGACTTATAATCCAGCAGAACTGTCTCTGCGGCAAGTAGTTGAACTACTTAGCTCTATTGGCTATGAACCCTTGATTAGCCTCAATGACGTTATTCAGGCCGGTCAGAAAACATCAAACCGACCATTTTTATACCGATTAGGCATCGCTGGATTTTGTGCGGGAAATATCATGCTGTTCAGCTTCCCTGAGTATCTGGGACTCGATGATCCGTCGTTCAAACACATTTTTGGTATTCTCAATCTATTATTGGCCATTCCTGTTGTGTTCTACTCGGCGTCGGGTTATTTTGAATCGGTTTGGGCGAGTTTGAAAAAAGGCGTCATCAATATTGATTTGCCTATTTTGATGGGGATTCTGGTGGCTTTTTTTCGAGGCACTTACGAGGTACTCTTTCTCGATGGTGCTGGCTATTTTGATTCACTTACGGGCTTGATTTTCTTTTTGTTGTGCGGCAAATGGTTCAAACAGCGAACCCACGAATTCCTGTCTTTCGAGCGGGATTATAAGTCATACTTCCCAATGGCGGTAACGGTGGTGGAGCATGGGGCACGGAGCTCCATACCCCTTGCTCAGCTTCGTAAAGGGGATCGAATCAGGGTACGAAATAATGAACTGATTCCGGCTGATGGATTGCTGTACAAAGGCGAGGGGATGATTGATTATAGTTTCGTAACGGGCGAATCGGAGCCAGAACCTAAACAGCCCGGTGCGCTGGTTTATGCAGGGGGTAAGCAAGTGGGGGAAGCCATCGAACTCGAAGTCGTGCGCGACGTGTCGCAAAGTTACCTGACCCAACTCTGGAACAACGACGCTTTTCAGAAGAAAGACACATCCCGAATTCACACGTTTGCTGATGCCGTCGGAACGTATTTTACCGTGACTGTTATTTCGCTGGCTACATTAGTTGGTTTATACTGGTATGCCCATCACGACCCCGCCCGAGCCATCAATGCCTTTACTGCCGTGCTCATCATTGCCTGCCCCTGTGCGCTTTCGTTATCCTATCCGTTTGCGTTGGGAAACGGCTTACGGTTATTGGGTAAGCGCCATTTATATCTTAAGAATGCGGATGTTATTGAACAAATGGCCGCCTGCGATACCATTGTTTTTGATAAAACCGGAACGCTCACGACGCCACAACAGGCTGTGGTCGAACGGTTTGACAAGCTCTTGAGCCCAATGAAGCGAGGCATGATCGTATCCCTGGTTCGGCAATCGGTGCATCCGCTTAGTCGTAAACTAACCACCTATCTCTCGAATGATGTACCACTCTCTGTCGACTATTTTACTGAGGTGCCGGGGCATGGAATTCAGGCACTTGTAGATGGGCTGATCGTTAAAATAGGTAGCCGTTCATTTGTGGATTCTGCGGTCTGTGAGGACACAGGCCGTGAAGAAGCACCAACTGAAGCGCGTACCTATCTCAGCATTAATCATCTATACCGAGGCTATTTCGGTTTCCCGAACCAAGATCGATCGGGATTAGAGCCTATGCTAACCAACTTACGCGAAACGCATCAACTTTACCTGCTCTCTGGTGATAACGACCATGCCCAGACCGAATTAACTCGCTTATTCCCTAAGTCTGGACAGATGCACTTTAATTGTCGTCCAGAAGAAAAACTAGCCTTCATTAAGCATTTACAGGAGAACGGCCGTCGCGTTATGATGGTTGGTGATGGTTTGAATGATGCTGGGGCTCTGAAACAGGCTGATGTGGGCATTGCTGTAACCGACAATACAATTCAGTTCACACCTGCCAGCGATGCGATTCTGGAAGCTGATTCCTTAGTACAACTGCCTAATATGTTGAACTATACACAGTTTGGTATGCGCCTGATTCGATTCAGTTTTGTCGTTTCGCTGGTATACAACTTCATTGGCCTGAGCTACGCCCTGACGGGGCATTTATCGCCAGTGGTCGCGGCTATTTTGATGCCGATCAGTTCGGCCACGATGCTGGCGATTTCTACGTTAGGTATGCGGTGGCGGAAGTTTTGACCTGGCGCATGTATTTACTCGAGCCAGTGCCGAAAGGGATCTAATGCTTATCTTTGAGCATGCTCGAATCTTCTTGCACTGCTACTCGGTTACTTGTCGTTGTCTTTGCTCAATTTGCTGGAACATCGCTCTGGTTTGCCGGTAACGCCATTCTGTCCGAGCTTCAGCCGCTGTTAAAAACTACAGGGACGGGGCTTACCAGTTGGATTACGTCGGCAGTGCAAATTGGCTTCATTACTGGTACGTTACTTTATGCCCTCTTTGCCATACCCGATCGATTTCGGTCTACTTATGTCTTTCTGATATCCGTTACGTTAGCTGCTATCGTGAATCTGCTATGGCTTTTTTTACCTATACAAGCAGAAACGATCTTAACCAGTCGTTTCCTGACTGGTTTCTTTCTGGCAGGGGTTTATCCTGTTGGAATGAAGATTGCTGCCGATCGATTCAAGCCCGTTTTAGGAAAAGCGATGGGGTTTCTGGTAGGCGCTCTGGTGCTGGGCACGGCTTTCCCTCATCTTATACGGGGATTGGGTGGGAGCTTGCCCTATCGCACGTTAATGCTGTCGGTCAGTCTATTGGCGATTAGTGGCGGAGTTTTGTTGACGTTGGTTGTGCCCACAAAACCTGTACAATTTTCAGGGAGTTTCTTTCGACTCCAAATGCTGTTTTCATTAGGGAAGCCCTCTGCCTACCGACCAGCTATGCTGGGGTATTTTGGCCATATGTGGGAATTATATACATTGTGGGCTTTTCTGCCAACCCTGATCACGTATTACCGATTACAACATCCCAATGTCGAATTGACGAATTCACTTTGGGCGTTCGGAGCCATTGCTGCGGGGGCCATTGGGTGCGTGGGAGGAGGGTATTTTGCGCTAAAAATCGGTAGTGCACGCGTAGCCCGCTATTTATTACTGATATCAGGGTTGTGTATTATATTGATACCTTTACTGTTAAGTGCTCCACCTATTTTGTTTGGATTATTCCTACTATTGTGGGGAGCCAGCGCGGCTGGCGACTCCCCACAATTTTCGACTTTAGTTGCCAGCTACGCCACCCTCGACAATCGGGGAAGTATCCTCACCCTGGTCACCTGCTTCGGCTTCTTCCTGACCGTATTATCTATCCAACTTATGGACTGGCTGGTTGCTCAGATTGGGCTATCAGGATGGCTGTTTTATATACTGCTTCCCGGTCCGGTGTTGGGTTTGCTGGCTATGCTCCAGATGAGGAGGTAAGTGAGTTTGTCGCAGATTCGCTCACATATACGCTTCATCCCGCCCGAGTCGTAGTTTCAATACACCTACTTTGTTGAGCAAGAGAATAAGCGGGTAAGCTGGATCGAACTCGTGCCAGCGGAAACCGCCAAAGTTGGGGCGGCCACCGTACTTGTGGTGATTATTGTGATACGATTCACCCATCATCAGAAAATCGAACGGGAGCAGATTTTTTGCGGTATCGTTCAGTTTGAAATTAGTGTAGCCGTAGCGGTGGGCGTACCAATTGATAATCGCTCCATGAACTGGCCCCATCAGGAAATGTATTGGCAGTAACAGAAAGAACCAAGGGGATGGTGCAAACTGAATATAAAATAGCGTATAAGCCGTACCCCAGGCCAGTCGCACGGGCCAGCGATCGCCAAGCCATTCCATAAATGCCCAGTTTGGCACCCCTTTTTTGAACTTCGCCGGAATCGTATCCCGGTTATTCAGGATGTCATTATAATACGTTCGGGTTTTCCACATCATATCGAACAGATTCGTCGAATAACTTGGAGAGTGGGGGTCATCCTCAGTATCAGCGTGAGCATGGTGCAAACGGTGCATAATACCATAAGCACGTGGGCTCAGAAACGACGAGCCTTGTCCAACGAATGTCAGAATATAGAAGAACTTCTCCCAGCCTTTGCTCATTGTGAACATCTGATGAGCAGCATAGCGATGGAGAAAAAACGTTTGCATCAGTACTGATAAATACCAGTGTGCCAGGAAGAAAGCGAGGATAATCATGGAATAAAAGTTAGCGAAACGACCTCACCCCCAGCCCCTCTCCTAAAACAGGAGAGGGGAGCAGTAACCTACGAACTAATTCGCGCTAAGTGGAAGCCTGGCGCTAGTCACCCCTCTCCTAAAACAAGGAGAGGGGCCGGGGGTGAGGTGAACAACTGCAAAATTGCCCCACTCATACCCCTTCCTTCCTGACCTCCGTCATCTCGCCAATTGACCTTCGTCAGCCCGTTTCCAAACCGGGCAAAGTCAGCTCTAAACCTGACGAAACTCATATTTCCCCCTACAAAATCGCCCCACTTTTGAGCCACAAATCGACAAGGCGATGAGCATTATCTTTTTTATGATTGGTATCAGTCTGCTAATGGCGCTGGGATTTCTGGGAGCATTTTTCTGGTCGATGAAAACCGGGCAACAAGACGATCTCTATACACCTTCCATTCGAATGCTGCTGGACGATGACGTACCGACAACCGCTGAAACTCAATCAAACGCATAGCAACTTCTGTACTCCTATAGTATGAATGTTTCATTCAATCAACCTACTGCCGTTACGTCGCCAGATCGAGCGACAGGCTCAATAGCCATTGGGCACCAGCCACCGGGGGGCGATACTCCCGTGGAACGATTCGCTTATGACAATCGGATTGTCCGGGATTTTGGGGTAGCCACCATCATCTGGGGCATCATTGGCATGCTGGTTGGCGTTATCGTTGCCAGCCAGTTGTTTGCGCCAGCAGCTAACCTCGGTAATCAATACACAACATTTGGGCGAATTCGACCCTTGCACACCAACGCGGTGATCTTTGCTTTCGTTGGGAATGCCATTTTTATGGGCGTGTATTACTCGCTGCAACGGCTCTGTAAAGCCCGGATGTTCAGTGATTTGTTGAGCAAAATTCACTTCTGGGGCTGGCAATTGGTTATTCTGTCGGCAGTGGCAACGCTGCCCTTAGGTCTGACTACTTCTAAAGAATATGCTGAACTGGAATGGCCGATCGACATCGCCATTACGCTGATTTGGGTGGTGTTTGGCATCAACATGTTCGGTACAATTATCAAACGACGCGAGCGGCATTTGTACGTGGCTATCTGGTTTTACATCGCGACGTTCGTCACGATTGCGGTGCTGCACATCGTTAACTCGATGGAAATGCCGGTTTCGTTTCTCAAAAGCTACTCCATGTATGCGGGTGTGCAGGATGCATTGGTACAATGGTGGTACGGCCACAATGCGGTAGCCTTCTTCCTGACGACGCCGTATCTGGGCATGATGTATTACTTCCTGCCTAAAATGGCGAACCGGCCGGTCTATTCGTATCGACTCTCGATTCTGCACTTCTGGGCACTGATTTTCATCTACATATGGGCGGGTCCTCACCACTTGCTCTACTCGTCGCTGCCCGATTGGGCGCAGTCGTTGGGAGTTGTGTTTTCGATTATGCTCATTGCGCCCTCGTGGGGTGGTATGATTAACGGCCTGCTGACTCTTCGCGGTGCCTGGGATAAGGTGCGTGAGGATGCCATCCTGAAATTCATGGTCGTGGCGCTGACCTGCTACGGGATGGCTACATTCGAAGGGCCAATGTTGTCGCTCAAAAACGTAAACGGCATTGCCCACTTCACCGACTGGATTGTGGCCCACGTACACGTTGGGGCTTTGGGCTGGAATGGGTTCATGACGTTTGCGATTCTGTACTGGCTGATTCCCCGCATGTTCAGAACGCCGTTGTACTCGAAAAAACTACTCAATTTCCACTTCTGGATTGGTACGCTTGGTATTCTGTTCTACGCCGTGCCTATGTACATTGCTGGCTTCACGCAAGGGCTGATGTGGAAAGAATTTACGAAGGAAAGCGTCCTGAAATATCCGACCTTCCTCGAAACCACGCTTCAGATTCTGCCCATGCACATGATGCGAGCATTGGGTGGTACGTTCTACTTGCTGGGCGCTATTCTGATGGGGTATAATCTCTTCAAGACTATGGACGCTGGTAAACTGGTTGCCAATGAAGATGCTGAAGCGCCCGCTCTCCCCAAACTCTACACTCCAACCGGAGGAGATACATTCTGGCACCGCGCGTTAGAACGGAAACCATTCCCGTTACTGGTTGGCTCGCTGGTTGTGATTCTGATTGGTTCCCTTATCGAACTTATTCCAACATTCATGGTGAAATCGAATGTGCCAACCATTGCGTCGGTACAGCCGTATACTGCACTCGAAGTTCAGGGGCGCGACATCTACATCCGTGAGGGTTGCGTGAATTGCCATAGCCAAATGGTGCGCCCTTTTCGCTCAGAAACAGAGCGCTACGGCGAATATTCGAAAGCAGGCGAATTCGTGTACGACCACCCGTTCCTGTGGGGTAGCAAGCGGACCGGGCCGGATTTGCACCGTGAAGGCGGTAAGTATCCCAGCTCCTGGCACTACCACCACATGAACGAACCCACGTCGATGTCTCCAGGCTCTATTATGCCATCGTATCCCTGGTTGATTACCCAAAAGCTCGACATTTCGAACACGGCCGATAAACTCACAGCCCTGAAAAAAATAGGCGTTCCGTACGATGATCCAACCATTTCGTATGCCAACGAAGACCTGAAAAAACAGGCAGATGGCATCAGCAGCCAGTTGGCAACAGAAGGTATCAAGGTCAACTCCGACCGCGAAATCGTCGCCCTCATCGCCTACCTCCAGCGGCTAGGAACGGATATTAAGAAAATGGAAAAGTAAACTAATGAAGAATTATGAGTGAAGAGTGAAGAATACTCAGACATAGTCATATCAGTTTTATTCTTCACTCTTCACTCATAATTCTTCACTCCTAAAAAGACCATGTTCAAGCAATTCATCTCAAAAATTCCCGGAGCAGACGTCTATATGGTCGGCTCGTTCCTGACGTTTTTTGCCTTTTTTATCCTGGTCGGACTCTACTTATTAATTGCTGATAAACAGCATCTCCGGCAAATGGGCAACCTGCCACTCGACGACTCCACAAAGCCCTAACTGACTTCACTATGAATCTTCTTTTAACAACAATTCTTGATCCTGCCACCGAAAAGTCGATCTGGAATCTGACTTCCGGCGAAGACTTGATGTGGGTGATGGTGATGCTATTCGTGACAGTTGCGACTGGGCTGTTATTGGCCATTACACTTTACCTGGCCTACATACTGCGTAAAGCGCTGGCACCAGAGTCTGCCAAAACGAAAGCCGTTGACACGCGTACCACGTGGCAGCGATTTACAGGTTTGCACGAGCTAAGTCAGGAAAAAGACCTGATGATGGATCATGAGTACGATGGTATTGCCGAGCTTAATAACCCAACACCCCCCTGGTTTATGGGTTTGTTCTATGGTACAATTGGCTTTGGGGTTGTGTATCTGCTGATTTTCCATGTGATCGGGAAAGGTAATATCATGGAACAAGAGTACACACAGGAAGTCGCCATTGCCGAGAAAGAACGGGCGGCTTATATCAAACTCGTAGCGGGTAAAATCAACGAAAATACCGTTACGTTGCTTACCGATAAGAAAGGGGTTGAAGCGGGTCAAGTGCTGTTCAATCAGTACTGTACGGCTTGTCATGGGCAGAATGCCGAAGGTAAAGTTGGCCCCAATCTGACCGATGAATACTGGCTGCACGGGGGTACGATGAAAGCCGTGTTCCACACCGTTACCGAAGGCGTTCCTGAAAAGGGGATGCTTTCGTGGAAGAAGCAACTCAATCCGCTTCAGGTTCAACAGGTTGCCAGTTACATATTGTCACTACAAGGCACCAAACCCGCCGGAGCTAAAGAGCCTCAGGGCGATAAAGTTGAGCCATTGCCTACGACGCCGAAAGTGGCTATGCAGTAATTTTTTC
>NZ_WPIN01000026.1 GCF_009754945.1 Spirosoma arboris | reverse complement strand
GTAATTTAACGCAGCTTATGGTTAGTCTAATGCCTTAATTGCCTAAACGTAAAAAGCCTGCTCTATTATGGAAAGAGTAGGCTTTTTATACTAAAAACTTGTACCCTATTGCTCAATCATTTCTGCATCGGCCAGAATGTAATTGAGTTCGTAGATGTTATCTGCATTAAGCTTAAGTGTACCTCGGAAAGTACGGCGCTCATCTGTTTTGAATTTTTTGTCAGACTTCTTGAATTTCAGAGACACAACCGATTCTGGCCCCGCGCCCCCACAAAAAAAACAGGCGCTATATGGGAATGCCGATAGTACATAAATATTCGATTCGAGATCGACTGGAAGCACATAACCTGTTAAGTCGACTGTCTTTCCATTCAGTTTCTGGATGCTCTGACCAAAAGTGGGATAGAGCATGTATACCGATTCTTCGGCATACCATTTTTTCTTGAAGGTAACATCGCGAAGAACTTCCCACGACAATTTCACCGGTTCGGCAGCTACGGGAGCTACTACCCTGGGCTTAATTCGTTCGATTGGTAAGATAGCGGGACGAAAAGCGGAGGCTATAAGCGACACGCAGAGGAAAGCAATTACTAAACGGTTCATGGCGTTGAAAGACTTTAACGGTAGAAAACAAAGGTAAAACTACAAAAAAGATTACTTTTATAATTCACTTTAGCTTCGATCACGCTGCCGTGTCCGATTCACTCAACGATAACGCAAAAGACGGTTCGGTAATTCCCGTTCGGTTCACTCGTTTGTATATGACGATGTTCATTATCCTTGCCGTTTTGCTAACGGTAGGGCAGGGGCTAACACAATGGCGCTTCGGAGCTATTGAACAGCAAATGAGCGTCATCCGCCATACTGCGCTCCAACGACACCAGAGTCAGCAGATTGTAAAGCAGGTGCTCCAGGTAACCGATGCTAGTGAGCAATCCAGTTTTGAGGAAAATGTAGCCGAATTGAGACGGTTATTTCCTGTTTTTGAACGTTTCCATTTGCAAACTCGGGAAGGTCGTACGGACGATCCTAAGATACGGATTATCTATTCGGATACATTAAATCGATTGTATGCTGGCATTCGCCCAGAGTTTGAAGCTTTTCAACAGAGCGCCCATCGAATAATGCGTCTGCAACGGTTTGATGAAGTAAAACAGCCCGATGTACAGGCTAGTCTTAAATTGATGCTCGCCAACGAAAAGCCATTTTTAGAGAAGATTGACCGGATTGTGGTGGTCTGTAACGGAGAGCAGAGATCCATGCTCGCATTATTACGTTCTACAGAATTATACTTATACATCTTTACTTTGATTGCCCTCATCGGTATTGGCCTATTGATTTTCAGGCCTGCAGCCCGAAAACTTAAACAAACGTTCGCTCAGTTGATTGAAGCTGAGAGTCAAACGGCAGCTGCTAACAAGAAACTGTTAAGTGCCAATAAGTCGCTAAAAGAAACCCGCCAGAAACTCTTCGAAGCCACAAAGCAACAGTATGAACAACAGATTGATGATCAGAAACTGAGGACATCGTACTTAATTGCTGGTCAGGAAGAAGAGCGCAAACGAATGTCGCGAGAACTTCATGACGGATTGGGGCAGATGCTCACAGCCATTAAACTGCAAATTGAGGGACTCGAAGCGGGCCTGACTCGAGCTGCTGTCAATGAACAAAATGGTACAACAGCCTATTCTAAAAACTTAAAGACATTAAAGAGTCTGGTCACTCAGACTATTCAGGAAACCCGGACGATCTCTAATAACTTGATGCCTAGTGTATTAAGTGATTTTGGCGTTGTGCCTGCCATTAAAATGCTGGCCGAACATGACCGTAGTGAATCGCTCGATGTTACCTTTAAAACAAACTTTACAGCCGATATGCCTCGTTTGGATAAAAATATTGAGATTATGCTGTATCGGGTGACCCAGGAAGCGGTCAGTAATGCGGTTCGGCATGCAAACCCATCTCATATCCATATCGAACTAAAAGAGCGCGGAAACAGCTTACAATTAGTTGTGAGTGACGATGGCCAGGGCTTTCGTGTACCTCGCAAAAACCAGGTTAATGAGTTAATGAAACCGATTCAGGAAGTCAATGGTGATAGCCCGCAGTCGTCAATGTTACGGCCTCCGTCTCAGGGGCTGCATAACATACAGGAACGAACTAAACTGGTAAACGGTAAATTTAAACTTAATTCTACTCCGGGGAAAGGTACTAAACTGCAGATCAGTATACCCTATCAAACCCAACTTGCTCATCATGACACCTACTAAATTAATGCTGGTGGACGACCATTCTATTGTTCGGGATGGCATTCGACTCTTATTGGAACAGGCAGACGGTCTGGAAATTATTGATGAAGCCAATGATGGCGAAGAAACTCTTGATAAGCTGAAAGCGCATCAGGCAACCCCAGAACAACTGCCTGATCTGATTCTTATGGATATTTCCCTGCCTGGTATGTCGGGTATTCAGACCACTCAGGTTGTCAGTAGGCTATACAAAAATGTGCGCGTGCTGATGTTGTCTATGCACAACAATGAAGATTATATTCTGCGAAGTGTGGAGGCTGGTGCTTATGGTTATATTCTGAAGGATTCGTCATCGGATGAGATGATTAAAGCGATCCGTACCATTGCCGCAGGTGAAAAATACTACAGTTCACCTGTTGCTTCTATTATTCTGAGTGGCTACATGCAGCAACTCAAAAAAGGGAGCCGTCACAGTCGTACAGAACGACAATCGAAGCTGTCCAACAAGGAAAAAGAGATTTTACAGTTTTTGGTAGCAGGTATGAGTAGCCGCGAAATAGCAGAAAAACTTCAACTCAGTGTCCGAACTGTAGATAACCATCGGGCCAATATGATGCGCCGGTTACAGGTTCGTAATGCTGCCGAGCTGGTTAGGATGGCTGTGGAAGATAAATTGATCTGATTTCTGAACGAGGAATTTTAAAAATTGCGAACTAGCATCGTTTATTTTAAGTTTGCTGATGAAACCGGCTCACTGCCGGTTTTCCGTTTTTTGCCTACTATATTAACTAGATAGGGATTGTCAACTAAACCACTATTTATATGTCACTTCGCTTAGGAGATATTGCCCCCGATTTTGAGGCCGACACAACACAAGGCCACATTCATTTTCATGAATGGTTGGGTAATTCGTGGGGGATGCTATTCTCTCACCCTGCCGATTTTACTCCTGTTTGCACAACCGAACTAGGTAAAACAGCCCTACTTAAAGATGAATTTGGAAAGCGTAATGTAAAAGTTATTGCTGTTTCAGTCGACGACCTGGAGTCGCACAATCGCTGGACCCCAGACATTAAAGATGTTACGGGCTCGGAAGTTAATTTTCCCCTCATTGCCGATCCAGACCGGAGCGTAGCTACACTTTACGACATGATTCACCCTAATGCTAGCGAAAAAGCAACAGTGCGTTCGGTGTTCGTTATTGGGCCTGATAAGAAAATCAAACTGACTTTAACCTATCCAGCCTCAACAGGACGTAATTTCAACGAGTTACTAAGAGTAATCGATTCGCTACAACTCACAGCCAATTATCAGGTAGCTACACCCGCCGATTGGCAGGAAGGTGAGGATGTGATTGTAACTCCCGCTGTACCGAACGATCAACTGGAAGCTAAATTTCCAAAAGGCGTGACGTTTGTCAAGCCCTATTTACGGACTACTCCCCAGCCGAATAAATAAGGCAGTCCTATTGCCTGTATGCTACAGCTATCAGTAAATTATGAATCAGAGAAGCCCTTTGCCTAGGCAAAGGGCTTCTCTGATTTTGAGAGGTTTGGGGATAAAACCGTAATTTTGGCCTGTAAAGTCAACTATTTACATGAAATTTCGCGTACTGGTCAAGATCATCTTTCGGCGATACGGCCTATGGATTGCGGCATTCCTACTTGCTTTGGCAGGTGTTTGGGTTGTTCGGTCGCGACAGGCTGATGAACTGGATTGGCGATTTGTACAAGCATTTGGTATTCGATTACCTATGCGATACGGCATTCACGGTATTGATGTATCACGACATAATGATCGTATTAACTGGGCGCGGGTTCAACAAATGGAAGCAGAAGGCGTTCGATTACAATTTGTCTTTATCAAAGCAACAGAAGGAGCGACTTTAGCCGACAAACATTTTGACAAAAACTGGCGCGAGGCTAAAAAAATAGCTATGCACCGAGGAGCCTATCATTTTTATCATCCCACGCGTGACCCACTTAAGCAAGCCAATAATTTTATTCAACATGTAAATCTTAGCCCAGGTGATTTTGCACCGGTAGTTGATTTCGAGGTAATTAATGGTCAGTCAGACGAGACGATTGTTAACGGCCTACGATTATGGCTCGAAACCATTGAAGAGCATTATCAGATCCGCCCAATTATTTATACAAACGGTAATCTTTACCGGCGTTATATTAAAGGAAATCTGGACGAGTACCCACTATGGATAGCTGATTACTCGACTAAGCACCTACGTAGTTACAATGCCGATAAACTCTATCTCTGGCAACACAACCAGAATGGCTGGGTTAAGGGTATTCGGGGGCAGGTTGACTTTAACGTATTTGTGATGGATGATGCTCGAATGAAGGAAATCTGCCTGTAAATTTTTCGACTTCTCTGCCCTCTTCATTGGTAAACGAACCTGACCGGATAGCTAAACCGTAACTTTTGTTAGTTCAGCAGGTTTGGCAAGCCAATCTTTTGCTTTTATCCCAAACGCTGCCATATGGGGCATTTGACTGTGCGCCTGAAGGCCAGCTTCGTCGTCCCAGAGTTCGTGCATGATGAACCGTTCGGGATGTTCTGCGCTTTCATACAATTCATAAAGCTGACAGGCCGGTTCTTTTCTTACATCGAAAATTAACTCACGCAAGGCATTTTTAAGATCAACTTCGGCTCCGGGACGAGCAGTGATATTGGCAAAAACTAAGAGAGGCATTTGTTTTGGGTTTATCGAAGTAGGAAAAATACTATAGTTGCCAAATTTCCCAGGCTTTCTCAGCCTGAAGCTCCAGCATGCGTAAGCCATTATGTACAGCAGCCCCATGTTCGTGGCCGAGTTTCATAAACTGAGTTTCCGCTGGATTATAGACCAGATCATACAACAAGTGCTGATCAGTTAGTTGCGAGTAGGGTAAAGCAGGTGCTTCACTGACTCGAGGGTAGGTTCCAACCGGCGAACCATTGATAATTAACGGATACTCAGTTATGACTTCTGTTAATTCCTCATAAGTCAGCGTCTCAGCTGTTTTTTTTCGTGATACGAATTTATAAGGAATACTTAAATCGGCCAGGGCGACAGTAACGGCTTTGGAAGCCCCACCAGTACCAAGTACCAATGCCTGAAGATTTGCTGGCGTACGCTGAAGTGCGGCTAACCAATCTGTAAGCGATTGCTTAAAGCCGTAATAATCGGAGTTATAGCCTGTTCGAGAACCGTCTGCATTCAGCTTGATTACATTTACAGCACCAATTTTTTCGGCTGATATATCCAGGCGATCTAAATAAGGTAGTACAGCCTGTTTATGCGGAATCGTTACATTTAGTCCTTGCAGGTCAGGTAATTCAAGAAGGTCTGCTAAGGCCGAAATGTCTGGCATATCAAATAAGTCATAACGACTGTCTGTAATTCCTTCACGAGCAAATTTCTCGGTAAAGTATCGTTGTGAGAACGAATGCGTGAGTGGAAAACCAATAAGACCGTAACGCTTCATGTTAATAGGATTAAAAACAATATGCCACAGCGTTTAGCCGTGGCATACCTAAAATCAATTGACTGGTACTAGGCGCGTTTCTTAAAAAACTCAATGATAATTGGTACCACCGAAAGCCCAACGATACCAAACACTACTAATTCAAAGTTTTTCTGAACAATGGGGAAATTGCCAAAAAAGTACCCAAGTAGTGAAATGCTCGTTACCCAAAGAGCAGCTCCCAATATGCAGAATTTAATATACGTTCCATACGTCATGCTACCGGCCCCAGCTACGAAAGGCGCAATTGTGCGCACGATAGGGATAAATCGGGCAATAATGACCGTTCGACCACCATATTTGGCATAAAACTTTTCGGTTTCAGCAATGTATTCACGTTTGAAAAACAAGATTCGCTGCCGTGATTTAATCTGTGTCCCTAAAAATCGACCCACAAAGTAGTTGACGTTGTCACCTAATAGTGCAGCTCCGATCAGGAGCGGAATAATTACCCAAACACTCAAGTCATTCGTTGGCCGGGCAGCCAAGGCGCCAGCAGCAAATAACAACGAATCACCGGGTAATAACGGCATGACAATAAGCCCTGTCTCCGTGAAAACAATCAGGAACAGAATAGCATAGAGCAGCACGCCATATTCGTTAGCCCACAGATCGAGGTGGCGATCGAGGTGAAGTAAAAAATCAATCAGTGATTTTATAAGATCCATAAAAAGAAGTCGTCAGTCAATAGTCGATAATCAAAGTCGCCTGGGTAGTATCGACTATTGACTGACGACCATTTGGCTATTTTTCTAAAAAGTGCGTAAATGTATCACCCCGTAAACCTAATCGTATGGTTTCTAGAGGAATAACTTCGTGGGGGGCAATATTGCCGAGATTGACATTGGCGCCAAGTAGCTTCACGAACCAAACTTGCTGTTCTTTTTGGGGAGCTTCCCACAGAATGCTCTCGAATGGAACTTGCGTCAGAATTTCTTCAACTAACCCCTGACGTACTTCACCACTTGATCGAAATAAGCCAACAGTTCCGCCTTCGCGGGCTTCACCAATTACTTTCCAGGAGCCAGCCTGAAGCTCGGCTTTCATCAATTGAATCCACTTATAAGGCGGTATAATCTTAGCTTCGTCTTTGGAACCTACCTCTGACAATACTGTTACCTGAGTAGCGAGTTTACGGATGTAGTCACATTTATCGTCTTGAGCCATATCAATCGAACCGTCCGACACTTCTGCATATTCCATGCCGTATTTATCCAGCAATTTGCGGTACTCATCAAACTGATTACGTACTACAAAGGCCTCAAACAAGGTTCCGCCAAAATAAACAGGGATACCTGCTTCCCGATAAATAGCTAATTTTTCCTTAAGTTTTGGTGTAACAAATGATGTTGCCCAACCTAATTTAACAATATCAGTATAGTCAGCAGAGGTAGATAAGAAATCCTCTACTTCCCGCAGGCTTAGCCCTTTGTCCATCACCATCGTTAATCCGCTTTGGCGAGGTTTCGTAGTGCGGTCGGGAAGCTGCGTAAGCGTGTAATTCATACGAAGTAATCGAGTAGGCGTATTAATAATCGCTCAAAAGTAACATAAGTCTTGAAAACCTCCCAAGAAAATCCACAAATAATAGCGGCTTGCGGGCTTGTGACTTAGTTTAATGCTATTTTTGCCGGATATGGACAATTTAATAAACCCTCGTCTTACCTTCTTTCGTTCGCAGATTGGTCAAGACATGCGTAGTAGCATATCGCCTTTTGGGCGCTGGCTCAATGGCACAATACGAGCTGTCGATTATGGACGTATGGTAGTCGATTATATTGTTCGTAAGGAATTAACTAATCCAGCTAATGTACTCCATGGTGGGGCTGCATCAGCCATTCTGGATGATTTGGTTGGCGCAACGGTGTTTGCACTTGGACGCGAATATGCCTATACGTCAGTTAACCTGACCATTGATTTTTTGCATGCAGCCCGCCTTGGTGATATCATTACTGCAACAGCAGAAGTTATACGAGAAGGCAAGAATATTATTCATTGTGAGGGACGAATTGTAGCTCCTGACGGTAAAATCATTGCAAAATGCACTACAAATCTGATTCAAACATCGATAAAACTGAGCTTATAGTTTTTTTGTAATAAAAATAATTTTTATTTTAGGTTACTTATTTATTGTGATATGCATTTACCTTTGCCAACGGATACCAAACTTCTATTGACGCGACTCACTGAGTAAGACAATTCCTGTATACTTTCTTTGCCGCTAGATAACCATCAGTAGATGTAGCCAATATTTATCTTCAGGTGAAAATAATCAATTGTTGTAGTACTCATAATAGAAGAAATTGCGGAAGAATTAAGACAATGGCAAGAAAAAGTTATTTGTTCAGCGGTTAACCAAGGAATTGTTTTTTTATCACTTGATTATTACTATTATTGACCGTCAATAAAACTGAGGAAGTTTTAAACACAATTTGGACAATTTAGTAGTATTGCTAGTCCACTGCCTTGGTTTACTTTACTATTTGGCAATAGATGCTTAAAAAAAATGGGAAGTATGAATTGACTTTTACAATTCGGTCTTAACATTGCAGAAAAATAAGGAATAAGCTCTATTTACCCATATATGTTGTCTGATGGACGACAAAGTAAGTTGTTGGTCGAATTCATTCGATTCTATTTTTATGGAAATATTTTTCGTGTAAATGCAACTTGCAATTTTTTTTGTGAAACCTGAGAAACATTTAGCCGGAAAGTTAGTCATATAGGGTATACGTTCGGACTGCTAGTCAGTCTTACCTGTAGAAATGCTTGGCTGACAAAGCGGAATAAACCACAAATGTGTGGAAGAACCGTTCCCTAAGTTTCTACGGTCACATTTGGGAGAATAAAAGTTTAATTAGAATCATTGCGTCAAATTAACTCAATAAATATGCGAACATTTATCCAACAACACCCCCTGAGGATGCTGGCTGGACTCGTGTTGCTAAGTTTTGCAATACCATCTATCAGTCTTGCTCAACAGGCTGATACAGTCCGGGTTCAACCCGCTGCGACTACTTCCAGCGGGAATTACACGCGCGAGAATATCTATCGTTTGGGGAAAGGTATTTATACCGACACTCTTCGTAGAAGCGATTTCAAAGCGCAGGCTAGTGATGTGGCTGAACTCGATGACTGCGACACAACCTTTCAAACATTCATTTTAGTTCGGCGATTATCGCCTTGGCGAGTAGGGTTATATGCAGGCCCTAACTTCGCATATTGTGGTACATGGGAAAACACGTTTGGCCCAAATAAAAGAGATAATACTCTCTATAACGGGGCTGGTTTTAACATTACTGCTAATGCTGACTATTACTTAACCCCTGCAACTCGCCGACTCCGTTTTGGCTTAGGTGCAGCTTTTGGGTATGGCAACTACATTACACGTAGTATATACCGTGATTATCTGTATACACTGGCAGCTGCACGAGGATTCAATAGTTCGCAGGTAACAATTCGGCAGCGTCCTTCTGAAGATATGTTCCTGACGGTTGGGCCAGTTCTTCAGTTTACGATCGCTCGTAGCCGCCGTAATCCTGATGCTGTAACCTTTATTGAAGCAGCCGCTCGTGGCGGTCTGTTCCGTACAGAGGCTGCCACTATTTCAGCCTATACGCCGTCAACGCTAACACTACCAGCGGTTCCTTCTTTTGTAGATGGTGGAGGACTTATCCGATCGGTTAATCCAAGCTCTAACCTTTATCATTTAGGTGCTCTGGGGTCCTTGGCTATTTTCTTCCCACTCAAGAATAACTGGAATATTGGTCTACAGGGCCAAGGCTTTATTACGAAATTAAATTACCTGATTGTCAATGGTGTTGATGATCAGCTATATGAATTTAAGCGTAATCATGGTGGCTTCAGTGTTGGGCTGGCAGTTCGGAAAGGATTTGTTCAGAAAAAGCTTATCCCCAAAGCTCCAGTTTCCTGCCCAACTTGCGAGCAGATTCCCGAGCTGAGTGTTCGATTCAATGGCGCTTCGCTCAAAGGTGCATCACTAGCTTATGCTGATGGAACTACCGCTCCGGTTAACACCGCTGCTACCGCTCCAGTTATTAGCTGGCGCAGCACGACTCCAAATCCGAAAAACGAAACCTTTACAGCTCGTTTATATTATCGCCCGGATTCAGTCGTAGCAGGTAATACCGATCAAGTAATTGCTCAATTAGAAAATACGACTGATACAACGCTCACATTCCCAACAGCCTATTTCTCAAATGGTCAATTGAACCCTGGTTTCTATTACGTAACGGTTCATAATAAGCAGACTGCCAAGTGCGGTACTTGTATGAGCGAAGTTGTAACAACAAGCTTCTCCAGCGTTCGCCCAAGAAATATTGTTCAGCCAGAATGTGAATATCGTCACCGTCTAGAGCGTCTGGAAGTTTACTACCGTACACCTTACACCCGCGAAGTTGCTAACGTCTGTTACTGTAACGGTACCGTTACCTCAGTTGGAGACACGGTTACTCGCCTGCGTTACCGTGGTCTGAACCGTCGCTTGGCAGACAATGTAGTTGAGTTCGATACGAATACCGTTATCCTGAATCTTAACGAATTGCCAGGTGGTATAGCTCAGCAATTGCAAGCAGAGAAAGCGAAAATTGAAAGTGGCAACGCTATTCGCTTCAAAGGTCGCCGAGTACGTCCACAGGTTCAGTACTTCCGCGCTGTATTCACAGTTACGAAACTGCCATGCAATGGCCAGCCTGAACAAACAGTGGGTAGCTTCAATACAACAATTAGTGATAACAGCTACACAATCACTGACCTGAAGCCGCTGACAGATGATCAGAAAGCTAAGTTGCTTGCTCCTCCAGCGCCCGTTAAGAAAAAGGCAACGCGTCGCCGGGCTGGTAACAGTGGTCGCCGGTCAGATGTAATGTTTGGAGTTGAATAACAAAATGCTAATAATACAATAACAGAAAAACCGGAAGCCAACGCTTCCGGTTTTTCTGTTATTGTATTATTAGGTTTATTGAAGGAGATAAAGTCGAGGTAAATAGCGATTTTATCTCGGAAGTCGACCTTGTGTCTTTACAATTCTGTATGGTTTCCAATCCATTCGTACAAATGCGAGTTTTTATATTATTGGTTCTATTTTACAATTTTATACTAATGCTTAACGCGCAACCCTACCCGCCAACTGCTCCAGTCGTTTCGACAATGACGCAGACGTACTCATTCCGGCTGCGACCAGGACAGGATTTAAAAAAGGAATTAGATACTTTCGTGCATCAGGAACGCGTCGAAGCAGGAGCCGTGTTGACTTGTGTGGGTAGTTTAACTGATGTAAGCTTGCGACTGGCTAATCAGACAGAGTCTAGTCTGTGGCGAGGCCATTTTGAAATTGTTTCCTTAGTTGGTACACTCTCAACAAATGGAAGCCATATCCATTTATTAGTATCAGATTCAACAGGTCGAACCCTGGGAGGCCATTTAATGGAAGGTTGTAAAATTTATACCACTGCCGAACTGGTGATTGCAGTCATGACCGATATAACATATGCACGAGAGGTCGATCCAGTTTTTGGCTATCGGGAATTAGTGGTCAGGAAGAAAAGGAGAAAATAAGTTTAAATCTTACATAAACAATGAAAGCCATCCGACTGGATGGCTTTCATTGTTTATGTAAGATTTGGTAATTAGTTACGTTTACTCATTTCATCACGAATTTTAGCTGCTCGTTCATACTCTTCATTGCCGAGAGCTTCTTCGAGCATTCGCTGAAGTTCTTCAGAAGAAGCATTCTTCAACTGATCGCCAAACGACCGGGTAGAAGGACGATTCGAGGAACGTACAAGTTCTTCCTGTTCCTCTTCATCATTGCCGCTTGCAGTAATGCCCGCTTCTGACAAAATAGACTCGTTTGTATAGATCGGTACATTGAATCGGATACCAATGGCGATCGCATCTGATGGGCGGGCATCAACGACGGACTCCCGGACACCATCGAAACAAACGATTTTAGCAAAGAAGATACCTTCTCTTAAATCAGAGATCATGATTTCACGAACCGTAAATTTGAATTGTTCGGCAAACTGTTTGAACAAATCATGCGTCATAGGACGGTTCGGAACAATTTTTTCTATTTCGATAGCAATGGCCTGTGCTTCAAACATGCCAATGATGATAGGCAATCGTCGGTTGCCATATTCTTCGCCTAATACCAACGCAAACGAACCCGATTGCGACTGGCTGGGCGATAGTCCTAGTATTTCCAGCTTAATCTTATCCACGGTGCGAAATTAGCAATTTTTAGCCTTCTGTCATCAGCCAAACGTCATCGGTAATCGTAAGTTTTTAATAAAACCTCATTAATTACCTCCAACTGACAATACCTGGCTAGAGAGCTTTTACTGCTTTCGTCAAACGAGGTAGCACATCGAATACATCACCAACTATGCCGTAATCTGCCGATTTGAAGAAAGGAGCATCTGCGTCCTTGTTAATAACAACAATTACCTTGGAGGAGTTTACTCCGGCGAGATGTTGTATTGCGCCCGATATGCCACAGGCAATATACAGATTAGGACTTATTTTGAGGCCTGTTTGGCCTACATGCTCGGAATGAGGACGCCAATCCAAGTCAGATACTGGTTTCGAACAGGCAGTTGCGGCATGCAATGCTTTAGCCAAATCTTCAACAATACCCCAATTTTCAGGTCCTTTCAATCCACGTCCAGCTGATACGACCAGATCTGCCTCAGGAAGCAAGATATCGCCCGATGATTTCTCCGTGCTTTTTATCGAAATGGCAAAATCTGAGTCGTTTAACGCTGGAGTGAATGCACTGACCGGAGCTGTGGCTTCTGATTCTTCGGGTGTAATGGTATTTTTCTTGATAGCCAAAATTTTAATATCAGCTTTCAAGTCATTGTTGGCAAACGCTTTCCCCGTATAAATACTACTTTTGACCTGAAAACCGGTCGATAAATCGGGGAGCGCAATTACGTTTGCAGCCAAACCAGCTTTGAGTTTACCAGCCAGACGAGCTGTCATAGCGTCGGCAAGCGATGATTTAGCCAGTACAATAACCTTGCTTCCTTCCTGCTGGGCAGCTGCGGCTACCACTGTAGCGTAGGCCATACCATTAGGCTCGTTTAATTTAGTATCTGTGGCATGTAGAACGCTTGTAGCTCCGAAACGTCCAGCAGAGGCCAATTCTGAGTCATCGGCCGCTCCAATAATAATGGCTGTTGCCGATGTGCCTGTCATTTGAGCCACCTTGGCTCCGTAGAAAATAGCCTCTTGAGAGGATTTCTTGATCTTACCTTCGTCTAATTCGGCAAATATGAGAACTGACATAAAAGAATTTTCGATTTATGGTTTTCAGTCTTTGGTTCCTAAGCTTGTTAGCTGAACCTTATTCCGAAAGCCGAATGCAATTAAATTACTTTAGCTTCTGTATGTAGTAATTGGATGAGCTTTTCAGCTTCGTCGGCAGGAATCATTTTTACGGCGCCACGGGGTGCTGGGAGCTCATAACTGGCAACAGTCGTAAGTTTATCAGTGCCAGTCGGTTCAACTACTTTGAGAGGTTTAGTTCGAGCAGTCATGATGCCACGCATGTTTGGAATCTTCCATTCGGCAATAGGCTCCTGACAACCCAGTACTAATGGTAACTTAGCTTCTAAGCTTTCCTTCCCACCTTCAATTTCGCGGGTAATTTTGGCTGTATCTCCATCAAGATCAAGGAGCATAACGGGTGAGATTGAGGGTATACCAAGCATCTCGCCAACAATACCATGAACTTGGCCACCATTGTAGTCGATAGATTCGCGACCCATTAGAATCAGATCATAGCTAGTTTCTTTGGCAATTGCTGCAATCTGTTCAGCTACGAAATAAGCATCGGTAGGTTCTGCATTTACTCGGATGGCATCGTCGGCCCCAATGGCCAGACATTTACGAATAACAGGTTCAGAGTCCGCTTGTCCAACGTTCAGAACAGTTATTGTAGCACCCGTTTTTTCTTTGAGCTCAACAGCTCGTGCTAACGCATAATCGTCATAGGGCCCTGTAATGAAAGTTACGCCTGCCTTGTTGAGCTTGGTGTTATTGTCTGTAAAGGCAATTTTTGTGGTGGTGTCAGGCACACTTGTCACACACACTAATATTTTCATGTTTAATCGGGTTTTGTAGTGATTGTAATGTCTAGTCCCTGATTAATAGTTTTCAGTAGATTATATGTTAGTACATACCTATCGCCTGAGGACTGTTGACTAATTTTACGATTCAAAAATACAAACAATCTTAAAAAAATAGTATGCAAGCATACTATTTTTATCGAGCGTATGAACAATGAGCGCATTCAGCAATTAATGCAGTTTGTAGAGGAAGAACCGAGTAATCCATTCAATGTTTATGCATTGGCCATGGAATATATGAGTAGTCGACCCGACCAAGCGCGTATTTATTTTGACCAGCTAGTCACTGAATACCCTGATTATCTGCCCACTTATTATCATGCAGCCGCGCTTTACGCTGAATTGGACGAGCGGGATAAAGCCTCTGAATTATACGAAATAGGTATTGCACTGGCTAAAGTGCAAAATAACTTGAAGGCTTTACAGGAATTGCAGCGAGCGCAACAGGCGTTTGAAGATGATGACGACGATTGGTGAGCAGAACTGAACTTACTTACCGTCGTTTCCGAGCGTTCTTTTGTTGAACTAAATCCTGTTTGAAGAGCAGTGGTACACTAGCTTGTTCGGGTATGGTATAGTTGATGGCCAGATACTTTGCAGACTGTACTTTGGGCAGATATACAAGCCCTCGAACTGATTCCCCAGGAGCCAATGTATTTGCTTTGAGGGCTAATTCCCGCCAGCGGTATTCTTCGTAGTCATAGCGTTGCATTCGATTAGCAAATGTACTATAGTCAACAGCCCGTTTAACGGCAATCCCCTGATAGGCAAGGCTATGAACAACTCGATTGTTGGTATATTCTCGGTACGAACGACTATTACTTGACGACGAAACATCAGACGCAATCGTGGCCACCATTAGAATGGTGTTTATTACTTTAGCGCGCTTTAATCGTTTTTCCTCCTCTTTACGTTTGATACCCATACGACCAGCTTCGTAGGCAGGATCGGCCGCTGAGCGAGCAAGTACTGCATTTGAATTTTGTATATCTGCTAGTGTATCCTGTGCAGAACCCAGAGCTACAAAATGAAAATCAGCCGGATTGACTTCAATAGGGTGGTCTGTATGATTTTTTATTTCGACATCCAGTACAACAAACTCTAACTCATCTCGCTCAAACGAAGCAACTACACCCACACTATTTTGCTCGGATTTAGTAACTGGGCGACCATCAATTGTTACTACATCCCCCGAAACGGGTTCGAGCCGATAAGTAGTTGTAAGAGTTGGAGCACAGCTACTTAGAATGCTGGCTAGAAAGCTAGTAACCAACACATAATTAATAATAGAAAAAAGCTTCATGGTCGAATGAATCGAAGCAAGTGACTGAAGTTTACTTACAGTAAAGTTACATAATCACGTTGTTATGTTTTGTCAGAAAAACAATAGTTTTATCTAAGGGTAGTAATTAGCTACCGCTAAATAAAATAGCGATAAATCTTACTAAGAAGAAGTTTAAATGTCACAACTTCGATCTATTAATACAAAAATTCATTGCTTATTCTACTTCTGTTTTTTCGATAGCTTATATAGTGTCGTTATTCACTATATTTCAATTAATTGTAAATTAAAGGAACAAGAAAAAACGGAACGAAAATTGCTATATTTATCATTATTTCCATATCCAGTTTTACTTATGAAACACATTACCTTTACTCTTCTCGTTCTAACCACCGGCTTAGCCACAAAGACATTAGCCCAAAGTCAGATTATCACGCCTGACAATCAGGTTGTTAGTTTCCAGTCGCCTAATGGGACCAATAATTTATTTATTGGACAGAGTACCACCGCTACCATTGGTGGAACAGGGACATATAATACATTTATGGGTAGTATGTCTGGGCAAAGTAATACAAGCGGATCATACAATACTTATTTTGGCTATAAAGCTGGTTTCCCCAATACGACTGGCAGTCATAATACGTTTGTTGGCGTTGAATCAGGTAAACTCAATACCGATGGTAGTGATAATGTGTTTATAGGTTATAATGCTGGGCAACTCAATCAACGTGGCAGTCGTAACCTGATTATTGGGCCCAATGCTGGTTTTGAGACTGTGGACGGTCAGGACAATACATTACTGGGTGCCAATGCTGTTGGTGTAGGCGTAGGATTATCGAATGCAACGGCTATTGGAGCGAATGCCCGCGTTTTGAGCAGCAATGCGATGGTATTGGGAAATAATGTCAATGTGGGTATTGGTACGTCAACTCCGCAGAATCGACTTGAACTTACTGCAGGTACAGATGGACGTAGCGGCCTTCGGTTGACAAATATGACAGCTAATTCACAACCAAGCGATGCGACTGCTGGTAAATTTCTAACTGTTAACGACAAAGGTGATGTTACCTTAGCCGCCCGGCTTTCGGCGCTGGCGATGCATGTACAACCTGTATCAGAACGCCAATGGGCTGATTATGTATTTGCACCAACCTACAAATTGCAGTCACTGGCGGAGGTAGAGCAATATGTTCAACAAAACAAGCATTTGCCTGATATGCCAAGTGCTAGTGAAATGGTAAAGGAAGGCGTTGACCTCACTAAACTGTTGGCTACGTTGGTGAAGAAAAACGAAGAATTGACGCTTCACTTGATTGAGCAGCAAAAACGAATTGAGCGATTGGAACAGCAGAACCGTCGACTAAATAAAAAGAAGTAAATAATTTTACCTGGAGTAAGGGGCTCAGCCATAGCGTTTACACTATGCCTGAGCCCCTTACTTATTGAAATGCTAGCCAGACGTTCCAAAGTCCCAATGCTGCTGTTACGAGTACGACCAGCCCCATTGACAAATTTTGAGCCGGCGAGTTAGTATAAGTATCTCCTAACAATTTTCGATTGTTAACAGCGGCAAATAAGAAAATTGTTACAAATGGGAGTAAAATACCGTTGATGGCCTGTACCGCTACAATCACCGGGATGGGGGTTACATTTAGTAAACCGAAGATTAAACCTGTTAGCATAACTACGATCCAGATACCACGGTAGGTTGATGAATTTTTTCGAACGCCTAACAAGCTTTGGGCAGTTACGGCTGCGGCCAGTGGAGCAGTCAATGAGGAGGCAAAACCAGCCGCAAATAAACCAAAAGCAAATAAAGATCCTGCCCATGTGCCCAACCGATCGGTCATTACCTGCGCCATGTGTGGATAGGAGAAATCGCCAGGAATAAGCAATCCGGCCAGCAATAGCACAACCGAAATGATTCCGCCTAATACGACCGCCACCCAAATCCCCAATCGCATTTCGCTTAATGATTGGCCAGGCACAATGCTTGATCCAAAAAACAAATTATAGGGTACAATAGTCGTTCCAATCAGACTATTAATGAGTAGGAGTGAGTTGTCTGGAAAGCTCGGGGTAATTAGCGCTTTCGTTAATTCGATGGACGTGACGGGTGTTCCAAACGCTACGTAGACAAAAGCCCCACCCATAGCGAAGACAATTATGCCCAGGAAATTGGCCAAATTCTGGGTTGAACCAATCCATAACAAGGCGATACAAATCAAGCCGATACCAATTGTAAGTATGGGAACAGGCAGACCTGTAAGTAGGGATAGGCCTGCCACCGCCCCGAGTATATTACCCGCTTGATAGGCAGCACAACCAAAAAAAATAGCAAGGAATAATGTCCAGGAAACCCAGCGCCCGCGTGTTCCGGTATACGTTTGCGTAATGACCTGGCCTAAATCATTACCTGTAGCAATAGTAATGCGAGCGGCTGCTTCTTGTAGCCAGACTGTGCCAAGAGTAGCAAAGGTGAGCACCCATAGCAAGTGTAAACCATACTTTGAACCAGCTATTGCACAGGCTGTAACAGATCCAGGACCAATAAATGCGGCTGAAATAACCGACCAAAATAAGACACTGCCAAGACCAGAGCGAATGGAAAGAGATTTGGGCACGATAAAAAAGTGAAGAGTGAATAATGCAGAATGATGAATATAGGAAATATTCCTAATACTCATTAGGCTACACTACTCACTCTTCCTTTTATGCTATTTCTACTACGAAAGATACTTGCGCAACATCCAGGCCATAGCTTCATGGGCCTCCATCAGACCCGTCAAAAAGTCGGCTGTACCTGCATCTTTCAATTCGTCGGCACATTTATCAACGTCATCCCGAAGTTCCCGGACGATTTGCTCATGGTCAGACAAGAGATTCTTGAACATTTCAGCCGTATCTTTTGGCTTTCCGGAGTCTTCTTTCAGACTTGTATTATGAATAAACTCGGCCATCGTAGCCAAAGGTATACCGCCCAATTGGCGAATCCGTTCGGCCACTTCGTCAATTTCTGCTTCGATAGCCTTATACTGACTTTCAAAGAATTTATGATACTCCATGAAGTTCGGCCCGGCAACATTCCAGTGGTATTTTCGGGTTTTAATGTAAAGTACGTGCAGATCAGACAGGAAGTCGTTCAACAGTGTATTGTCCTGTTTTAGAACATCTTTCTCAAGGCCTATATTGGGTTGCATAATAATAACGTGAGTTTAATTGACTTGGTAATTCATAAATAAACTGCATTGTGCAGTGTACGATGAATAACAGTCAATTGACCAGTTTGTTTCATTATCCTAACAACCCTGAGAAAACGGTTTTTGTATAAGTCAGGTCTTGTTTGTGTGCTTCCACTGGTCCCATTGTATTCGGTGACCCTTTCTCTAAACACTGCTCAAGAACCAGTAAGGGCCGAATATTCAGCGTTTTCAGATCAGTAGTGAGTCGACGATAATCGATGTCACCATCACTGAATGTCTCTTGCCAGATGCCATCGCGCGATTGACGAATGTGTACTTCAACAATACGTTTTCCGTAGAGTTTTACGACATCGAATAACGCTACCTGTGAGTTACCTGATCCCCGATAAACCCAATGTGCATCCAGGCAAAGCGATACATTTTTAGGATCGGTTGCCAGAAGCATATGGTGAAACTCGCGGGCGGCTTGCCGATGTTCGGGCGCGTGGGTATGATAGGCTAGCGTGATGCCACGCTTACGCAACTCGTCGCCCAGACGATCCAGATTTCGGGCTTGCTCGACCAGCTCAGCATCCGTTTTATCGTCGTTACTACCCCATTTAATTGGACTGGGATTAGTAACGAAAATAGTGGTTCCAGCAGGTCGTGAAGCATCGGCAATTAATAATACTGTATCAATGGATTTTTGTGCTTCCTCGGGCCGGTGAAGTGTACTATTGACGTATAAAGAGGGCATTCCTAGTCTATATTTCTTTAACAGCGGAATCAGTTTGGTCACTTCTTCAGCAGAGTTTATAGCTGGTTCATACGCTGTTAAGCCCGATTGTGCAAGTTCTGCTAATGAAGTATCAGGGTCGGCCATCCAGGTTTTGCCTTGCCGTCCGTAGAAAGTCAGCCAACTGTAGGAATTACAGGCAATTGGAAATGATTTTACAATTGACCCGGCTTGAATTGGGTTACTTATAGGTAGTAAAGAGGTTCCGGTGAGCGCAGTAAATAAGCTAAGGAAATGACGACGGTCAAAATTCATAGGACTGAAGAACTAATGCAACGTTAGATTCTATGCACTCTACTGTACTGATAGCCAATGCTATCTATTCAATAGAATTTACAATTTCTAAAGAAGCGAAGTCTGCCTGCTTACTCAGTCCTGAAGTTAACTTACCCTCCTAATTCTATTACTTGCCCCTCCTGACAGCGTAATACACGGGCAGGATATTTGTGCAACAGGTCGTAGTTGTGTGTAGCCATGAGTACAGCAGTTCCGGCGTTGTTAATAGCCTGAAATACTTTCATAATCTGATCAGATACTGCCGGGTCGAGGTTACCCGTGGGTTCGTCGGCAATGAGAATGAGAGGCTCATTCAACATAGCACGGGCAATAACTACACGTTGTTGTTCACCGCCTGAGAGTTGGTGAGGCATTTTTTTCTGGGCTGTTCCCAAGCCGACCTGCATGAGCACATCGGCAATGCGGTTGTTCATATCAACCTTGTTTGACCAGCCGGTTGCTTTGAGAACAAACTTTAAGTTATCTTCTACGGAGCGATCAAAAAATAATTGAAAGTCCTGAAAAACGATTCCGATTTTCCGGCGGAGCTGTGGGACATCGCGTGGCTTGAGTGAATCGAGGGGATAACCGGCTACAATGCCTTTACCGTTCTGAAGCCACAAATCGGCATATAAGGTCTTTAATAAGGATGATTTTCCACTCCCGGTTCGACCAATAAGATAGGCAAAATCTCCCTTATTAATCTGAAACGATACATCTCCTAAGACCAACTTCTTGCCTTGATAGATATCGGCGTGTTCGAGTGTAAGGACGGATTCAGTGGAAAACATAGGGATTTACGATTTACGATTTACGAAGTATGATTTACGGTACCACATAACGACTAATCGTAACGGGGCCGTCCGCGCGGTCGTACTTCGTAAATCGTAATTCAAACTTACTTTTTCTCGGCTTTTGCGTGGTCAGCCAGGAATTTAGCGAGGCCACTGTCAGTCAGAGGGTGATTGAGTAACATCTTAATAACGCTCAATGGTGCTGTCATAACATCTGCACCAATTTCGGCGCACTGAATAACGTGCATTGGGTGGCGTACAGATGCAGCTAGTACTTCGGTTGTGTAGCCGTAGTTCGTGTAGATATTCACAATCTGCTCGATTAGGGCCATACCGTCAGTCGAAATATCGTCTAAACGACCTACAAACGGCGATACATAAGTAGCTCCCGCTTTAGCGGCCAACAGAGCCTGGCCAGCTGAGAATACCAGTGTGCAATTTGTACGAATGCCTTTTTCCGAGAAATATTTAATGGCTTTGATGCTATCGCCACTCATTGGCACCTTTACCACGATGTTCTCGTCGATATCAGCCAATTCTTCGCCTTCCTTGATCATCTCGTCGTAGGTAGTCGAGATAACCTCTGCACTTACATCGCCTTGAACGATTTCACAGATTTTCTTATAATGGCCCATTACGCTGTCTTTTCCCGTAATACCTTCTTTAGCCATTAATGAAGGATTGGTTGTAACGCCGTCTAGAATACCCATGTCCTGGGCTTCTTTAATGTCAGCCAGATTGGCTGTGTCAATGAAAAATTTCATGGTAAAATAGAGTTAATTAATTGTCTGTGGTCAGTAAATCTATAAGCTGTTTTTTAGTCCATTTACTTATTAAGATCGACTGCCTTACTAACTATACTCGTTCCGTTTTGGATTTTGCAGACGTGAAGGTACGTATCTTTACCCGTTTGGGCTTTGTATTGTTTCATAATCAAGTCAGTAAATGAGTCAAGAGCTTCTTCACTGACCAGATTAATGGTACATCCTCCGAATCCCCCGCCCATCATGCGAGCCCCCAGCACGCCTGGTTGTTGACGGGCAATAGCTACCAAAATGTCTAACTCTGGGCAACTGACTTCATATAATGTACTTAGTCCTTCATGAGAACCGTACATCAGTTGGCCAAACGTAGCTATATCATTTGCCTCAAGGGCGGTTACTCCATCTAGTAAGCGCTGGTTTTCCTGCACCACATAGGCACACCGACGATAAATTAACGGCTCTGTATCGCGCAAATGTTGATCTAGCATTGCCATCGTTACATCGCGCAGACTCTTGATTTCAGGGTAAAATGCCTGTAGAAATCGAACACCTGCTTCACATTCAGACCGGCGTGTATTGTATTCTGAGCTTACTAAAGAATGCTTCACTCGAGAATCGCAGAGGACAATGCTGATGCCATCCATTTGCAAAGGAGCATAGGTGTATTCGAGCGATCGACAGTCCAGTTTAATCACATGATCGGCCTTGCCCATCATGCTGGCAAACATATCCATAATACCAACCTTGGCTCCAACAAACTCATTTTCGGCCCGTTGAGAGAGTTTAACCAACGCGATTCGATCAAGTCCTGTATTGAATAATTCGTTGAGAGCGAACCCAACTCCATTCTCAAGAGCCGCTGATGACGAAAGCCCTGACCCCATTGGGATCGTACCACCAAATACACAATTAAAGCCACCAATCTCATGGCCCGAAAGCCGGAATTGTGTGACTACTCCAAGCAGATAATCGGCCCAAGTATGTGTAGGAGTCAGGTTGTTGAGGGTGCCTTGATACGTTTTGTTCAGGTCATGGGCTACAAAATGCAGCTCATTGTCGGAACGGAGCCCAACGGCTAGATAAATTGCTTTGTCTATAGCGGCTGGAAGGACAAAACCTTCGTTGTAGTCGGTATGTTCGCCGATGAGATTAACGCGACCGGGCGAGCAAATCAGCAACGGGTCGGTATGGAATGAATTCTGAAAGGAAGCGGTGAGTTGGCTAAGCAGGTCCATTTTGGGTTTAGAGAATTTAGCGGTTTGATACAGCTAAACGCATAACCCGCTAAACAGCATAACCGCACAGAGCGGAAATAAAAAATGGCAAACCAATGTCTCACCGCTACGACCACCTACCCTTGCTTCGGTCAAGACCTGGGGGATTCAGCAGGAGCTGGTAGCACCGATTTGCCGATGCAAAGTTACGCAATTGTTAGTCAAACGACCAAATTTCACGCGTACCTTTGTCCAAATTAAAAATAATTGCGAATGCGTGACTGAGTGAATGACCGGGCCGCTGGAGCAGTGAATAGATGCCCGGTGATTTTAGTCACCGCTCCGGCGGCCCGGTCATTCACTCAGTCACGCATTCGCTCATTCTCCAATGAAGCGATTATCACTCTACATTATTCATTCTGCCTTAGTCCTCTTATCTGCCTGTAATTCATCTGATAACTACGTTGGGCAGGGGCGGGTTTATTTGAAAGAAGGCAAGTTTCGGGAAGCTGTACAGGCGTTGAATCAGGCTATCGAAGCCGACAATGACAACTCAGAGGCATTCAATTCAAGGGGTGTTGCCTATTTTGAACTAAAAGAATATGCCAATGCCACCCTCGATTATGATCAGGCTATCAAACTAGCCCCTAATTTTTATCGGCCTTACTATAATCGGGGATTGCTCAAAGTAGCTCAGAATGATTTGACGGGGGCTTTAAAAGATTATTCGGATGCGATCAAATTCGCGCCCGATACCAGTCGCCATATTAGTGCTGAATTATTTCTGAATCGGGGGCAGCTATTTGCCTCACAAGGACAGATTCAGCCGGCACTGACCGATTTTTCTCAGGCGATAACATTAGATTCGACAAACGCACTCGCTTTATATAATCGGGGAAATCTACAGTTTCAACAAAAAAAACTAGTTGCCGCTACGATTGATTTTCAGAAGGCGGCAACGGCTGATCCAAAGTTCGGCAAGGCGTTTTACGGGTTGGGGATTGCTCAATTGTTGCAAAATGCGCGGGAAAGCGGATGCCTAAACCTGAAACAAGCTCAAGTATTGGGTTATTCCGATGCGGCAAACGCAGTGGCGGAGTATTGTAACTGAGTTTTTGATGAAGTGAGTGAATTAAGTGAAACCTAAGTCCCACTCCACTCATTTCACTTACTCCACCAATTAACTAAAAAATAAAATGCGTAAAATCTTTTCTATCGTCTTTGGGTTGCTCTTCATTTTATTTGCGGCCTTTCAGTATAATGACCCTGATCCACAAGTCTGGATTCCAATTTACGGCTTTGCTGCAATAGCCTGTTTTATGGCCTATGCGGGTATTGGCCAATGGTGGTTTTTTGCAATAATGGGCGGAATTTATATTGGTGCGGCTTTTTACCAATGGCCTCCCAAATTCGAAGGTTTTTTGTTTAGCGAAGTAGGCATGCGTAGCATGAACATCGAAATGGCTCGCGAAGCTGGTGGGCTGGCCATTTGCGCTGTTGTGATGGTAGTGCTGGCCGTGCTCATGCGTCAATTAACTCGTCGATGAAGCTCATTGAGTGTCCCCGCGATGCCATGCAAGGGCTGGACCATTTTGTGCCGACAGAACTCAAGATCCAGTATCTGAACACGCTGCTACAAGTTGGTTTCGATACACTGGATTTTGGTAGTTTCGTGTCGCCCAAAGCGATTCCGCAGCTACGCGATACGGCTGAAGTTATGGCTGGACTTAACCTGTCGAAAACCAAAACGAAATTGCTGGTTATTGTCGCTAACCTGCGTGGTGCCCAGGAAGCTGCTTTGTATCCGCAAATTCAGTACATAGGCTTTCCTTTATCAATTTCAGAAACCTTCCAGCAACGTAACACAAATAAGACAATTGCGCAGGCATTTGTTGAAGTTGCCGAAATTCAGAAGTTGTGTATTGGGGTAGGCAAGGAATTGGTTGTTTATTTGTCAATGGGTTTTGGGAATCCCTATGGCGACCCTTATAGTCCAGATTTAGTAAGTAAGTTTACTGAACAATTAATCCAGTTGGGTATTACGATCATTGCTCCATCGGATACCGTGGGTTCGTCTGTCCCCGAAACTATTGAAACACTTTTTCGTCAGTTGATCAATGCATTTCCCAACGTTGAATTTGGGGCGCATCTACACGCCCGCCCTGGCGAAGCTCATGCTAAAATCAGCGCTGTAGCACGAGCAGGTGTCCAGCGGATAGATGGGGCTTTACGGGGTTTTGGCGGTTGTCCAATGGCTGCTGATGACTTAACGGGTAATCTGCCAACTGAAGAAATTATTCAAACACTGGCGAATGAAGGCGTCGCTCTTCCGATAAATCAGGCGGCTTTGCAAAAGGCTTTGATGCTATCGGCCGGGGTATTTTAACATAATGTGGGCATCCGCCCACACTACATTACATAAACATTGCCTGAATCTCTGCCTTTAATGCATGAAGGGCCTCGGACGTAGGCTGTTTGTCTCGCTGAATAATTCGTTCGAAGATTCGCTTCGATAGTTCGAGAGCAGGCGCGTCAGGGCGAGTATCGCCCGATGCCTGATTGACAAGTGTCATGACTTCGTTCATAGCGGCCTGAATCTGATCCCAAACAGCCTGACTCATGTACACTTGCTGTGATAGATTATGGTTGTATTCCTCCCGAATTTCCTGTAAAAGCCGTTGTTGAAACTCTAGTACGGTCGTGGAACTACCACCAAGTCGCAACAATAAATTATTAGGGCTAATACGTTCCAGAAATAGAACCATCCGCTCATATGCCTGCAATCGAATAGGAACAACAGTTTCCGTATAACGCGCCTGTACGTTGTATCGGTTATGGTCGGCTTCTCGCTCCAGTAATAGTTTTACAGTTAGATACATACCATATAGTACTAATCCTGATGGTACGATCAGTTTAAGGAAATCACTCAATAGATCCATAGAAAGAAGGAACGTCGTTCCGCAAAAATGGGTAATTTTGAAAAAAGGGTTTTAACAGTTTATGGTAGCTAGTGCAAGTGAATTGGCAATCGAATACCATAAACCTCATACAAATTATGTTGACAATCGATAATCCCGTTTCTGTTCGGCCCGAAGCGCGCCAACAAATTCTGGACACATTACGGGCTAATAAAATTCCCGGCGAGTATGGATTGCGTATTGGTGTCCGTGGGGGAGGCTGTGGCTCATCCTGGTTATTAGGATTTGACCTTCCCGGCCCCACCGACGAATTGTATAACGTTGAAGGAGTACAGGTCATTATTGATCGTAAACATTTACTTTATGTACTAGGGGCTGAAATTGGTTACGAATCGGGCGGATATACGGTTGAGAAGCATTAGCAGATAATTAATAGTTTATCGTTTTTAATGACTGATTTCTACCGATTATTAATTAACTATTAAAAACTTGGCATGATTTTAGGGATTGTTTTTAACTAAGACAATACTGCCCATTTGGTGAAGCGTATCGAGAAACATATCTTCCTGTTATTAGCAGCATTAGCTGGAGGCTTATCGGTCTTGTGCTTCTTCTTGCTGGAGCAGAATGCGCCTGGGGCAACGGATGAGCAATATGTGAGTGCTGTTCAGCAACGGGTGAAAGAAGAAATGCAGATTAGTACTGCTGATCTAGACAGCGTAACTAGTTTATTGCAGCGCGGTTCCAAGCCAACATTTACCAATCTATTTGAACTGCCTACTCATTATCCTTACTTCGTATTTCAAAATAAACAATTAGTCTATTGGTCTGACTATCGATTTATTCCGGATTTTTCTCAACTAGCCTCTGTAACGACAACACCTAAATTAATTGAATTTGAGCAGGGGCGCTATGTGGTTAGCCATCGACGTGTTCCTATTGGTACAGATGTACTGGATGTATTCTCGCTAGTGAATATTTACCGCTACTATCATAGTAATAATACGTACCTGCAATCGGGCTATAATCCAGATTTATTTGCGCTCGATCCTCAGTCTGTTATCGATAAACGCCAAAGTACTTATCAGGCCATTTACGATAACACTTCGGCTTTCCTATTCTCCGTAGAACCGCCGAAGGTAGACGCTTATCGTAATCACTCTACGCCTGTTAATACCGTCATCCTGGCTACACTGTTCATTGTTTTTCTGGGAATGTACGTGCTACAGCTGATGATTCGGCTCAAGAAGCAACGTCAGTATGAATGGGGTTTTGCTTGGCTAGCCATTTATTTGCTGGTACTAAGGGCAGCCATGCTTTATTTTGGCGTACCATTTTTATTTATCGAGACAGATCTGTTTAATCCTAAATATTATGCGTCGTCTGTTCTGGTACCTTCCCTGGGTGACCTGTTGCTCAATGCATTAGTGATTGCTGTACTAGCGTTCTACTGGGTCCGGTATTATTACCGTTCGAAGACCTACATGTTTTTACTGCATCGGCCGCAGTGGCTAAAATTAGTGCTATCGGTAGGATGCGTCGTTGCGAGTTATGCGGTGTTTTCGCTATGTTATATTGAGCTAAATAATATCTATGAAAAGTCTCAATTTACACTTGATATCACCTTAAATATCCATTTTTCGTTTCTAAAAATTGTGTGTCTGGTGGTTTTTATAACCATCTCTTGTATTTACTTCCTGGTAACTCATTTATTGGCCAGCCTTTTTTTGCGTTATAATCAGTTTAATCATATTGGCATTGGCTTATTATTGATTGTGGCCGGTACAGCACTAAGCAGCGGACTTTGGCTTATTGTGGGCGGTCCTTTAGAAAGTGTCTTTCTACTAAATGGTGCCTATTTCCTACTTATTTACATTAGTCAGCTTCCAAAAACACTCTATACATTCCGTTATAAAACGTCTATCTATCTGTTTTTAGCTGCCTTTATTTGTGCAGTTATGACTGCATATGTTGTTTATAATCAAGAGATTAGAAAACAATTGAATCATGAGCAGGAATTTGCGGCCCAGCTTCTAGCAGAAAATGATGTGTTTGGAGAGTTTTTGATGAGTAAGGCACAAGAGTCTATTCAAAAGGATGCTGAAATCGGCCGTGCTTTGCAGACGGATACCCTGCTGGTGCGGGAGCGTATTCAGCAACGGGTGAAGAGCCTGCATTTAGATAAATATTTTGATAAGTATGATATTGAAGTATTTTCATTTCGAGCGAATGGTCGGCCGCTCGACATTAGCCCAGATCCTATTTCCTTGTCTACCTTGACGAGTCGTTACCGTCAAACTAATTACAAAACGGAATACCCAGGCGTTTACTTTGTAAATGAAGTTGATAATCAGTTTGTTAAGCAGTATGTGTGCTTTGTGGCGATCCCTCGGCCTACCACAGCGTCGACTACAATTCAACCTGAGGGCGTCTCTGCACATGATACGTTAGGGTATGTTGTGCTGGATCTCCGTTTGCGAAATGAACGCCCCAAAAGTGTTTATCCTGAACTATTGGTAGATACAAAATTTACGCAAAATTCAGATACACAGGAGTATAGTTATGCATTTTTCTCCGGCCCGTCTTTAAGTCGTCCCGCCTTAGGTCCCGCACAGCACCGATTGCTGTATAGTGGCCCCGGTAGTTATAATTATGACCGAAAGCTTGATTTGACATTGCTCGACAATCCAACCCTATATACGACTGGAATTTTGAGCAACAAGTATCAGCATGTTGCTCAACGTGGGCATGATGGTCATATCGTTGTGGTGTCGTCGCCGGAATATCCGTTTAGAAATATCTTTTCCAATTTCTCTTTTCTTTATCTATTACTCGTCCTGACGGTTATTCTGGTGATTTTAGGCTATGCCATCAATTACCGATTCTCTAAGTTCAATATTAATTACTCGACCCGGATTCAGATCCTGCTAAATCTGGCTTTTTTTCTGCCTTTAATCTTTGTGATTCTTATTATTCTGGGCGTCATCAGTTCTAATTATGTTGATAATCAGAAAAATACATATATAAGCAATACGCGTAATATCGCCACCAACTTCCTGGTATACCTGGATGAACACCTCTATACAAAAAAGCGCAGTAAGGCGTCGATGGAAGAGGAGCTAAGTAAGATTGCCCGCGACGCTAACATTGACATTAACCTATTTGATACGAAAGGGCAGCTTTACACCTCCACACGCCCACTCATCTACGAGAGCGGGTATCTCTCCAAACGAATTAATCCGGCTGCTTACATTCACATTATTGAGGATAAAGAAAATCAAATTCTGCTTGATGAATCGCTGGGAAGTAAGCAATATCGGACGGCCTATGCGGGTATCAAATCGTACGACGGTCGGTTACTGGGTGTATTGAGCATTCCCTATTTTTATGCGCAACCTGAACTCGATCGGAAAATTATTGAAGTTATTGCTACCTCACTGAGCATTTTTACAGCTCTGTTTTTATTCTTTCTGATCTTATCCTACTTCGCATCCCATATGCTGACGAAACCCCTTCGGTTGCTGACGCAGAAGATCAGGAAAACCAATCTTGAGCTTCCTAATGATCCTTTACCGTGGCAATCTGACGACGAAATTGGCTTACTTATCCGGGAATACAATCGGATGCTACTCAAGTTAGAAGAAAGCAAGCAGGCGCTGGCACAGACCGAAAAACAATCGGCCTGGCGCGAAATGGCCAAGCAGGTAGCTCACGAAATTAAGAACCCGCTTACCCCTATGAAACTTACATTGCAACATCTGCAACGAACGTTTCCAAATTCGAAAAACTCCTCGAGTGGGACCAATGACCCAGCTCACCGAATTATTTTACGGACATTTGACTCGCTCTTAGACCAGATTGACAATCTGAGTGATATTGCCACATCATTCTCTGAGTTTGCAAAAATGCCATTGCCTAAAAAGGAAATTTTTGAAGTGGCAGGGGTATTCAATAAAACGGCCGATTTATATGGCGACGATAAACGAATTACGCTTCGGCGGGAAATCACCGCTGGTCCCGTTATGGTTGTCGGTGATCGGCAACTCATTGGTCGTATCCTAACTAATTTGCTGATCAATGCTATCCAGTCAGTTCCATCTGATCGAAAACCCGTTATTGATCTGAAGCTTTATACGAATAGCGACGCTGTGCAGATTGAAATTCACGACAATGGGGCTGGCATTCCGGAGGCAATCCAGAATAAGGTATTCCTGCCTAACTTCAGTACGAAACGGGGCGGGTCGGGACTAGGACTGGCTATTGCCAAACGGGGAGTTGAACATGCCGGTGGCACAATCTGGTTTGAGACCACCGAGGATGTTGGTACATCGTTTTTTGTATCGCTACCGTTGGCAGGCGTTCCAGGCCCCTTGGTTGGCGAGTCAGTGAACTACTAAATTGCCAGGTTTAAGGTTCTCAAGGCTTAGCAAGTATAATTAGGGGTTGTCAGGTATGATTACAATTGGTGAATCATACCTGACAACCCCTAAATTTTTGACAGATGCCTAAGCAGATAAGAATGATACAACACTAATCTGCTTACGTGTGATTCTACTCAATAGTAACGTGTTTCCAGTTTTCGCCCGACCGAATACGATTAAGTTGCGTATGCGTGATGCCAAATTGTTTGGCAATCATTTTTAGCCGGTTTTTATCGTTAAGCAGCAATTTTTTAATGATTTTAACCTTGCTCTCCGTCAGTTTGTAATTGCGGGTCTGTCGGGGTAGTTGTCGGTTTTTCAAGCTAGGGTTATTTCGATTGTGTTCAATCATTTCGTCTTTCGTCACCCATCGCAGATTCTGGTAATAATTATTCTGCTTGTCATGATCGAGGTGAATGACGAAAGTCTGATCAGGCTGGTCTCGCTTCTGGAACTGTTCAGCCACTAATTTATGAACGTATCGATTAAACGTTTTGCCTCCCGAACGAATATTAAGAGACCGATAGCCCTGAATAACAGATCCTTTTATTGGCTTTCCAGTGGTATTGACGGCTACACTAGCAGCACGTGTTGTGGGAGCTGATTGAAAACTGCGTAGCCTTCCATAATTTGAGACCTCATAACGAGGAGGATTCTCAATTCCTTCAAACACAATTGGTACCCATTTTTCATTCCAGAAGCTTTGGTTCCCTTTGGCATCCATGACCGAAATAGTTTTTATGGTCAGCCGTAAATCACAATCGAACAGGCTAAACCCAGTTAATGAGTGCTTAACAACTGTATGAGAAAATAGTTGTTAGTTTATTGATATATTGATTGTACCGCCCCGAAACTGGTAAAGCAAATGATCAATAATATAAGCTATTGATAATGACCTGACTTTGCTTAGAAGTAACGGTACTTATTCCTGTTTTTTACAAAGAATCGTATACTTCGAAACCACCCGTACAGTAGATTGGTTAAAAATGTACGGGGATGTACGCCTAATGTGTATATCCGTAGAAAAATGAACGCTCAGGTAAAGAAAACATTAGTAGTGGGAGCCACTGAAAAGGCAGGGCGCTATGCTAACCTAGCTGCTTACCGTTTACTTCGTCATGGCCATAACATAGAATTGCTGGGCCTACAGGAAGGTGAAATAGAAGGAAATCCAATTCATGTAGGTCAACCAGCTCTCGAAGACATTGATACCGTTACAATGTATGTTGGACCACAAAACCAACCCAAGCTTTACGACTATATTAAAAGCCTGAAACCCCGTCGGGTAATTTTCAACCCAGGTGCCGAAAATCCAGAATTTGAGAGACAACTTCGAGCCGAAGGTATCGAACCTATAGAAGCCTGTACGTTGGTTATGCTGTCGATAGGGACGTATTAGTGAAGTGGGTGGAGTAAGTGCAATTGTGGTTTTACTTACTCCACCCACTTCACTACTTCACCATTTAATAAGAGCTGAAGCCCACGTAAAACCGCTCCCAAAGGCAGCCAGGCAAACCAAATCACCCGAATTTATGCGGCCTTGCTCGAAGGCTTCTGTCAGAGCAATTGGAATCGAGGCTGCAGTAGTATTGCCGTATTGGTGAATATTATTAAATACCTTTTCTTCGGGCAAATTCATCTGCTGACGGACATATTCCGAAATACGGATATTTGCCTGATGTGGTACTAGCAAAGCCAGATCTTTTGCTTTATAACCATTGGCCTCCAGGCTCTCATTAATCACCTCCATAAATCGTACTACAGCGTGTTTAAAAACGGCATTTCCGTTCATACTCACGTTATAGTTACCTTCTGCTAGGGTTGTCTCGGAGATCCAACGCCCTTCGCGGCTGCTACCGGGATCACGTACATACAGTTCTTCTGCATAGCGTCCATCGGCGTGGAGATGGGTCGATAGAACCCGATGATCAGGATCGGTAGTAGCCTGTAAAACAGCCGCTCCGGCCCCATCCCCAAAAATAACCGCTACGCCACGGCCTGCATTGCTTTTGTCGAGAAATGTTGATTGGATCTCAGCTCCAACCACCAAAATGGTTTTATACATTCCCGTTTTAATAAATTGGTCGGCAATGGAGAGGGCATATACAAAGCCTGAGCACTGGTTTCGAATATCGATTACACCAATGCCCTCCAACCCTAATTCGCGTTGCATTAGGAAGGCCGAACCCGGAAAATAATAATCTGGCGTTATGGTCGCGTACACAATCAGATCAACATCTTTGGCCGCAACATTGGCGCGGTCGAGTGCCATACGCGAGGCTGCCGTTGCCATACTGGCATTGGTGTCTTTTCCGGGGGTGAAGTATCGTCGTTGTTTGATGCCTGTCCGTTCCTGAATCCAGGTATCCGACGTGTCCATATATTGGGTCAGATCGTCGTTGGTAACAATGTTATCCGGAACGTAAAAGCCTAATCCCTTAATACTTGAATAAATTGTATTCATTCGCTGTTAGCAAAATAATTGGCAAAAATAGTACTTTTTGTGGTGGCTATTCTCTTGAATAAACCGATTGTACTATTCTTGCCGGAAAAAGACAATGGTTGCCTTTTAAGCTGTGTGCAAGTCAAATGAATACTCTTCCATAATAAGGTTGGCGAGCAGTTGGCGACAAGCCGAATCGACTGTAGAGCGAGCCTGATCTTCGGTTTCTGCATCTACCTCGAGCCGGATGTGCTTTCCAATACGAACATTGTCGATGGTGTCCATCTGGAGATTATGAAGTCCCAGCTTAACGGCTTTACCCTGTGGGTCCAGAATTTCCGAACGGGTCATAATGTTAATTTCAGCGATGTATTTCATTTGAAGCAGTGAAAAGGGTGAACGAGTGAAAGAATGAATTTTGAGTGACCAGGCTTCACTCGTTCACCCGTTCGCTCGTTCGCTCTTTAGAAAAAAGTGATAGAACAATATAAAGCAGAATAATCAGCGGGATGGCTGCAAACTGCAAAAATAACAGGAGTAGTACAGAAGCGATTAGAAAACTGTATTTAATCTGATTTTCGGCCCAGCCAAAAGACTTGAACTTAAGCGCAAATAAAGGTACTTCAGATACCATCATGAACGAGAACGCAATCATCATTCCGAGTCCAATATCGTTTTTCCAAATTGCATCGAACTGAGGTTGATAGCGTTCCATTAGCGGGAAAGCAGCAATAAGCATCGTATTGGCCGGAACAGGCAACCCAATGAACGACTCCGACTGGCGTGTGTCAATATTAAAATTAGCTAGTCGTAAAGCTGCCAGAACGGCAATCAGAAATGCCCCGTAAGAAATGAAATCTAACTCCTGAAACCAGGCAAGCTGAAAGACGATCGTGGCAGGTAAAACACCAAAGGTTACAACATCGGCCAATGAATCCAGTTCCTTCCCAAACGGACCAGATACATGTACCAGTCGAGCTACGAACCCGTCACCAAAATCGAGAACAGCGGCTAGCATAATTAGCCAGGAAGCCGTTTCCAGGTGACCACGTAGAGTCATGACCAAACCAATACACCCGCACAGCAGGTTGCCGCAGGTCATAGCATTTGGTAAGTGTTTGAGTAGTTTCATATATGTAAAAACGGGCTTTTGGCCCGTTTGACCCATTTCTACATTTTTACATACGGATTTGTTCGTTTTTCCTGGCCAATTGTCGTTGGCTCCATGTGGCCGGGATAAACAATGTAATCGTCGGGTAGTGTAAAAAACTGAGTTCGAATACTATTGATGAGATCTGCATGATTACAATACGGAAAATCCGTTCGACCAACGCTTCCCCGAAATAATACATCGCCACCAATCACATAACGGTCTGCATGGTTTACAAACGCCACATGACCCGGTGCATGCCCTGGCACAAAGATGACATCTAAAACTGTATTACCGAATCGAATCTGGTCACCCTCTTTCAGAAAGGCGTCAATTTCGGAGGGTTCATAGCCGCGCAGATTGTAAAGGGCGCACCGCGTCGGTACGTCGTTGTAGATCACCATGTCAAGTTCATGGAGGTAAGCTTTGACTCCGAATTTGCGTTTCACATAGGCAACGCCAAAGACGTGATCGAGGTGAGAGTGGGTAAGTAGCAGGTACTTGAGGCTGAGTTTGTGATCCGTTATAAATCGTGCCAGCGCTTCTTTTTCCACCTGTTCATAACAGCCTGGGTCAATGACAACTGCCTCACCGGTAGTATCGTCAGAAACGATGTAGGTATTTTCGTGAAACGGAGAAAATTCGAAGGCTTGAACCATATACCAGTTAGTAAGTGGTAAGTAAATAAGTGGTAAGTGTTGTTTACGTCGATACAGTTCGCCACTCACAACTTACTACTCGTTGACTTACTACTATATTTTCACAAAAGTAGGAACACTGTTGGTTTTTTGCGTAAGTCAGGCACCTGTGATTTCCATTCCCTGATGGTGAGTGTACGAATGAAGGCATCGGACGCGGTCAGATTGCTAGCTACACACAAGCGTGTATTGGGTTGGCAATTGGCCAGAACATCCGAGAAGAGTGCATCGTTTCGGTAAGGGGTTTCCATGAAAATCTGGGTCTGCTGCCGGAGTTGTGCTTCTTTTTCAAGATGACGTACCGTACGGGCGCGATCCTGCCGATCGATAGGTAAGTAGCCATGAAACACAAATGATTGACCACTCATACCTGACCCCATTAGAGCCAGCAAAATAGACGATGGGCCAACCAGTGGTTCAACCCGCCATCCTAATGAATGCGCCATGCCAACGACCACGGCACCAGGATCTGCAACGCCTGGGCATCCGGCTTCTGACAATACACCCGCATTTCGTTTGCGTTCAGTTAATTCCTGAATTTGTCGGCGCGTGTCTGCGTGAGGAGTGTCTTTATCGAGATCGAAAAAGGTTGTTTCGTCAATAACACGCTTTGTTTTCAGGCCACTAATAAATCGCCGGGCTGAGCGAATATTTTCGACAAAATAAGCGTCGGTTTTTTCAATGATTTCCTGTACATGCGGAGGTAATACCTCATTGACTGTATCATCGGCGAGCAGAGTGGGGATGAGGTAGAGGGTGGGCATATTTAAGGAGCGTTAAGCAATAAACTTCATTAATACCTCTACAAACTCGACAGGTTTTTCAGCCTGAACCCAATGACCTGCACCCTGAATGGTTTCAATTTGAGCGTTTGGGAAAATGCGTTTAATAACCGGAATGTCTTCATCCAGAATATAAGGCGATTCGCTACCCCGCATAAATAAGGTTGGCTCGGTAACGATTTTAGGATTTATTAGCTCTTCGCCAATGCCATGTAGTTCACGCTCGATAACAGGAATATTGATTCGCCAATCGAATTTGCCCTGTTCGTTGCGATATAGGTTTTTTAGAAGGAACTGTCTTACCGGAAGCAAAGGCTCGTATTGTTGCAAAACAGCATCGGCCTCGTTACGCCCCTTTATGCTGGCAAGGTCAATGGCTTTTAGGCCACGGATGAGCTCAGCGTGGTGAACTGGGTAAAACTTTGGGGCAATGTCGACAACAACGAGTTTTTGAAAGGTGCCAGGATAAAGCATAGCATACTGCATGACCGTTTTGCCACCCATGGAATGGCCAACCAGAATAGGCTTATCCAGATTATGGTCAATAAGAAATTCACGCAGATCGACAGCCATACTCTGATAATCCTGATCGTTGCTTCTGGGTGATTGGCCGTGGTTTCGCTGATCAAGAGCGAATACACGATAGCCGCGTGCAGCAATTGTTTTGCTGATAGTCAGCCAATTGTCTGATGACCCAAAAACGCCGTGTAGTATAACAATGGCTGGACCGGTCTCACCGGTTTGACGGGAAAATAATTTCATAGCCTTAAACACAAAGGGCGCAAAGTTAAGCCGCACCGGCGGACCGGCAAAGAAGACCTTAGTTGCCATTGACAGTCCGCCGGTGCGGCTTAAAAATCAATTTACATAAACAACTTTTTCCCGCTGTTCGACTAGCTCACCAAACGGTTGTAGTGTAAACCCGTTTTCCAGAGCTACGCGTTCAAATTCTTCCGTACTTCCCGGCTCAACGGCAATAAGTAGACCTCCAGAAGTTTGGGGGTCGGCCAGAATATAGCGTTGTACTTCAGTTAGTTCACTAATTTTATGGCCATAACTATCCCAGTTACGAACAGTGCCGCCGGGGAAACTATTCTGCGCCAGATACTCCTCAACCATTGCCAGTTTAGGAACCGTATCAAAATTGATAATCGCACTTAGCCCAGACCCTTCAGCCATTTCGGTAAGATGCCCTAGTAGGCCAAATCCCGTTACATCGGTCAGAGCCTTCACATACGGTAGTTTTCCTAAAACGGCCCCGAATTTATTAAGCTGAGCCATTTGAACAGGCGCTATGGGAGCGTGTTCGGACTTAAGAATTCCTTTTTTCTGAGCGGTTGTCAGAATTCCGACGCCAAGAGGTTTAGTTAAATATAACTGGCATCCTTCAGTAGCTGTATTATTCTGCTTGAGGTGATCGAGTCGAACCTTTCCGGTTACAGCCAGTCCAAAAATTGGTTCGGGGGAGTCGATGCTATGACCACCAGCGAGGGGAATACCTGCTTCCAGGCAGACTGCACGGGCACCTTCGAGCACCTGTCCTGCAACATCGGGCGGTAATTTGTCTAATGGCCAGCCCAGAATCGCTATAGCCATAATCGGTTCGCCCCCCATGGCATAAACATCACTGATGGCATTCGCCGACGCAATTCGCCCGAAATCGAAGGCATCGTCGACGATAGGCATGAAAAAATCAGTTGTACTAATGATGGCTTCACCATTGCCAAGGTCAAGGACAGCAGCGTCATCGCGGGAGTCGTTTCCGACGAGTAAACTGACATAACGTGGCTGGAAAGCAGTTGCATTTGTATGCAGAATCTGGTCCAGAATTTTGGGCGAGATTTTGCAACCACAACCCGCGCCGTGGCTGTATTGGGTGAGCTTGAAAGCCGACTTATCAGTTGATAGCATAAGAGGACAAAACTAAGAGAGAGAAACGACCGATGAGGTAAATTAGGTAGATATAATTATACCCTTACTTGATAAACTACCACACTCTACCTGACAGCTATCTAAATGGTAATCTGTACTTAACAATATGATAATCGTTAATATAGAACGTAAGCATTTTAAAATGAGATTATTTGTAGAATTTTGTCTATTGATTTGTCTAAGGTGGTACTTTTTTAAGAAGGCTCACTTTTTTGCCTCAAAAAAAATAGCATATTTGTCATTAAATTGAGAAAACATCTGATGGGTGAAAATCTCATTACTTACTAACAAAACAAACACTTCTATGTCTAAAAAACTACTGCAATTTCGAGTGGCTTTTATGCTGATCGGCAGTATACTGTTGGCTGTACTCGGCGGAAGCGGAGCTATGGCTCAGGTAACGTCATCGGCTATTAATGGTCGAGTGACCGATTCAAAAGGGGAGGGCTTACCTGGAGCAACAGTGGTGGCAGTTCATACGCCATCGGGGAGTCGCTATGGTACGATTTCCAACACGTCAGGTTTTTACACGTTTCCCAACGTTCGGGTAGGTGGTCCTTACACTATAACTGTAACATTTGTCGGTTTCAAAGAGCAGGTTAAAGAAAATATTTTCGCAAGCTTAGGAACGACTGCCGATGCTAACTTCAAACTGGCTGATGAAGGAACCAGCCTAAATGAGGTGGTTGTATCAGGTAACCGGAATGATATTTTTAGTTCGGATCGTACGGGAGCTGCTTCTTCTTTTGGTCGGGAAGCGATCAATACATTGCCTACAATTGGTCGTACACTTACCGATATTACTAAATACAATCCGTATGGTAACGGCCAGTCATTTGCTGGTCAGGACCCACGTTTCAATAACTTCACGATTGACGGTTCTGTATTTAACAACGGATTTGGTTTAGGTAGCTCAGCATTAGCCGGTGGACGGACAGGTACAACTGCTGTATCTATTGATGCTTTAGATCAGATTCAGGTTAACGTAGCTCCTTTCGATATTCGCCAGTCAGGTTTCACGGGTGCTGGTATCAACGCAGTAACTCGCTCGGGTACCAATGATTTCTCCGGTTCGGTTTACCATCTTTTCCGTAATAAAGGGCTGGTTGGTAACACAGCAGCTGGTAATTCGATTGGTACAGTCAATGTGGATGAAAAAACATGGGGTTTCCGCCTGGGTGGACCAATTATCAAAAATAAACTGTTTTTCTTCATCAATGCAGAACAGTTCACCAGTAGCACACCAGCCTTGAGCTATGTTGCCAAACAAGATGGTGCTACGGGTAACATATCGAACGTTCTATACTCTGATCTGGCCGACCTGAAGAGTTTCATGCAGACGAACTTCAATTTAGATCTGGGCGCTATTGATAACTACAACAACCAGGTAAAAAGTACGAAAGGGTTGATCCGGTTGGATTACAACATCAATGATAACAACAAACTATCTGTTCGTTATTCTCATCACAATTCATCGTCGGATCAGGTTATCAGCAACAGTAACAGTAGTAACACGGCTGGTAATGGTAACCGGAACCTTTTCCCAACCTCGCTTTCGCCACAGAACACGGGTTATATCATTGCTGATAACACGCGTTCATTGGCTGTGGAGTTGACCTCTAACTTTGGCGGTGGTAAATTTGCCAATGACCTCGTTGGTACGTATAACAAGCAGATCGAAGACCGGACGTATAAAACACAACTGTTTCCAACGATCGACATCGCACCCGGTGGAACCACCTATACATCCATTGGTTTTGATCCATTTACGCCGAATAACAAGTTGAACTATTCGACGTTTAACATCACCGATAACCTTAGCTATTTTGCAGGTAAGCATACGATCACAGCGGGTTTAGTTTTTGAACACTATACATCGAATAACGTATTCTTCCCATCATCGAACGGGGTGTATGTGTATAACTCCATTGCTGACTTCAAGGCAGCGGCTTTAGCGTCACTTAGCGACCCAACCAGTACAACATCGCCGGTTACGGTAGCTAAATACAACCTACGCTATTCGTTGATTCCAGGTGGTGCTGAACCGTTACAGCAGCTGAAGCGGAACTTGTATAGTGCTTACGTTCAGGACGAATTGCAGGTTAACTCAAACTTTAAATTAACGTATGGTTTGCGGGCTGATCTTTTCTCGTATGATAACAGTACGGCGAAGGATTTCAATAACCCAATTGTTGCTGGTCTAACCTTCAAAGATGAAAATGGAGCTGATTATCATATCACAACGGGTACTTTCCCTAAAGCCCGTGTTCTGCTGTCGCCCCGTTTAGGTTTCAACTTTGATGTGAAAGGCGATAAGACAACACAGATTCGGGGTGGTACGGGTATCTTCGTATCGCGTATTCCTGAAGTGTTGATTTCTAATCAGTTAGGTAATAACGGGGTTAACACTGCTCTTATCACAGTGAATAATACAAACGCTTATCCGTTTGTTACCGATCCTAGTAAGTTACCGGCTGCTGTTCGCCCACCTGATGTGAGTGACCCAACCAAACTGAACGATATTATAAAAAATCTTCTACCTTACACAATCAACGCATCGGACCCTAATTTGAAGTATCCACAAATCTGGAAAACGAACCTTGCTATCGATCAAAGATTGCCAGGCGGCCTGATTGCGACAGTAGAAGCCATTTATAACAAGAACATTCAGGCACTGCGCTACATTGATGCTAACCTGCAAGGACCTACTAAAACGCTTAGCGGACCTGATACCCGTTCTCTTTTCCCTGCTTTTGGGGTAGTAAGCAGCGGCACAGGTGCTGCTAATACAGTAGCTCAAGCCCGTTATATCAATCCACAGATTGCCAATGCATTCGTACTGAAAAATACGAATAAAGGGAATTCGTATATCGTAACGTTCAAACTGGAGAAACCCGTTACAAAAGGCTTTGGTGGAATGCTGGCCTATACATACGGACAAGCTCGTGATCTTGCTTTCGTGGGTAGCACAGTTCAGGCCAACGTACCATCTATTTACGGACAAAACTACCTGACTACAGCGTATTCTGATCAGGATCTTCGTCACCGAATCAATGGCTACGTTAACTATCGTCTGAACTACGGTGGCCGATTTGGTGGATCTACTGCCGTTACGTTGGCTGGTACTTATGCTAGTGGTAGCAAAATTTCATATGTCTACAGCCAGGATCTTAATTTGGATGGTCAGACCAACAATGACTTGATCTACGTACCAAAAAGCGCGTCGGAATTGACATTTAGCCCACTTACAGTAGGAACAGGAGCTAATGCTGTAACGTATTCACCAGAGCAACAACAGGCTGCTTTCGATGCATACATTGATGGTAATGCTTACCTGAAAACCCGTCGGGGTCAGTATGCTGAGCGTAACGGTGGTGCTTTCCCATGGTTAGCCCGTTTCGACTTCACAGCTATTCAGGAATTCTATGTAGCGGTTGGTAAGAATAACAAGCGGAACACGATCCAGTTCCGTATCGATATTCTGAACGTTGGTAACCTGCTTAACAATGCGTGGGGTGTAAGTAATTTGCAAACTACGTTTAACCCATTGTCTCTGGTAAGTGTAAATACAACAACAGGTGTACCTTCTTATCGGTTGGCTACACAGACTATAAATGGGCAGACGGTTCTGTTAAAAGATTCGTTCACGAAAAGCGCTTCACTCAACAGTGGTGACGTTTATCAGGCACAAATTGGTCTTCGTTATATCTTTAACTAAGCCAATTGAGATTTCTAAAAATCCCCCGCACAGCGACTGTGACGGGGGATTTTTTATTTAACAAGATGGAGTTATGAAAAGGAACATTTTCATTTTACTAATGCTCCTCATCACGAATGAGGGAATGGCACAAGTGCAGAACAGATTTCACGATAGTAAAGCTGTTGATGCCTTTTTTCACTATAAACCAGGTCGAAAACGACCGCTCATTTTAGCTCATCGGGGCGGACCTGGTTCAACTGATACCGAAAATTCAATCACTACATTCGACAAAACAGCAAAAGCGCTTCCTGATGCTATTATCGAGATGGATGTGCGAATGACGCGCGACAGTGGCTTTGTTTTGCTTCATGATGCTACACTGGATCGGGAGTCGAATGCAAAAGGACCCGTTGCCGAACAGACACTAGCTGAGCTGAGAACCATTAAGCTCAAAACGCTAGCCGGAGAATTGACTAATCAGTCTATACCAACGTTCACCGATATACTGATCTGGAACAAGAATCGCTATATGTTAGCATTGGATGTAAAGCCAGGAACAGACCCACTACGTGTCATGAAAGAAGTGGAGAAACACCATGCCATCCATTCAGTTTTTGTCATTTGCTATTCATTCACGGAGGCTCAGCGGGTACGTGATCAATATCCGACACTATGGCTAGCGGTTGGTGTGAATAGCATGGCTGATCTGGATAAATTAGAAAGCAATCCGTTGGCGTCGGGCCATTTAATTGCGTTAACCCCGCAGAAACTTCAACCAACTACCTATTATGAACGATTGCACAAACTCGGCATTCTGTGTTCTGTTGGTACATATGGCCCAAATCAACTGGATGAAAAGTCAATGGCAGAGGCCGCTATTGGCTACCGAGATGTATTTAGGCAGGGTGGCGATATACTAACTACCGATCGGCCCCAGGAAGTAGCTGACTTATTTTAATCGCTTTGCCTTTTTATGCGATTTATTCGACTGATATTTTTGGGGCTAACTGTGTTTTACGCCGTTACTACAGTAGCGCAACAACCAGGAAAATCGCTGCCTATTTGGCAGGTTGGGCAACTCGATATTCATCACATTAATACGGGACAGGGCAATGCCACCTTTATTGTATTTCCGGATGGAACCAGCCTATTAGTGGATGCGGGGGCTATTAATCCGATTGACTGGCGGACGAACAAACCACGAAATATTCCAGTAAAGCCTACAAATGATCGACAGGCCGGCGAATGGATTGCACGCTATGTGCGAACTAGTTTACGGTTTAAAGCTGAGCCTGTAATCGACTACGCCATTATAACTCATTTCCATGACGACCATATGGGGTCGCCATCAAACGTCACTAAGCGCGGAGCAGGGGGCTATGTATTGACGGGAATTACTGAAGTAGGAGAGTACATTCCTATTCGCAAGATTCTAGACCGAGGATGGCCAAAGTATAGCTATCCACGCTCTTTTGCCAGTGATTCGATGGTGGCTAATTACCGCCGATTTCTGAATTGGCAAATTCAGCATAAAGGTTTAAATGTAGAACTGTTTCAGGCTGGTCGGAACGATCAGATTACGTTTGTTGAACAGCCGAAATTAAGCCAGAACTATCCGGTAGAGGTTCGAAATCTGGCTGTCAATGGCGAAATCTGGACTAAAGTTCGAAACGAAACCTGGTCTCTTTTTCCTAATCTAACGACTTTGCAACCTGCCGAATACCCTAATGAAAATATGTGCAGCATTGCCTTCCAGATTCGTTATGGTGCCTTTGATTATTTTTCTGGAGGAGACATTCAGGGCGTGCTTCAGTTTGGATCACCTCCCTGGCACGATGTTGAAACACCCATTGCGAATGTGGCTGGGCCAGTAGATGTTCAATTAGTCGATCATCATGGGTACGCTGATTCAGAAAACGGAACATTGCTGGCTAGTCTGCGACCACGAGTGCTGGTGGTTCCAGCCTGGGCATCCTCGCATCCGGGGCGCGATGTACTTGAGCGAATATTGTCCGCACAAAGCTACACGGGAGAACGCGATGTGTTTGCCACCAATTTGCAGGAAGAGGCTAAAGTCGCTATTCGGGATTTATTACCTCGGTTAAAAAGCGAATCGGGCCATGTTGTTATCCGGGTTCAACCGGGAGGAGAATCGTATCAGGTGTTGATTTTGGACGATACTAATGAATCGTTTACCGTGAAGGCGGTTCATGGGCCTTATCGCTCTCAGTAACCACATTGCCTAGGGTAAAAACGTCGTATTACCATTGAGTCGCTTCATTTTCAGCATATCGGTTCCAGCCTGATATCCCTGAACAATCATCTTGCTAATGTCCTCGGAGGTGAATTTCATCAGATTTAGAAAAAGAGGTTCGGTTGGTCGGATAATTGTTAAGTTGAGGCTACGATCATGAAGCTTTTCACGTTCAGCATAGCGTTCGGCCCAGGCAATGTCGTTATTAACCAGTTGATTGACAGTTATATCTTTTACCCGGTCCATCAAATTCAACAGGTTCCGGTAATTAAACTTCTCGTTATATATTTTCTTTGCATGACAGGCTATACAGGCAATATCAGTAGCACCGTCTTCAATAGCTACTCGCAACGGCGCTACTTCGCGCAGGCCACCATCCAGAAATGCCCGTCGATGATCGCCCCCGATTTGGACTGCAGGCATCAGAAACGGTAGCGAACTGCTCGCATACACGTAGTCCAAAAAATTAGGATCGTTGGCATCGGCATAATACATATCGCCCTCAATAATGTCAACTGCCCCGACTTTCAGGGTTACAGGTCCCGTTTTGATGGCTTCCACATCGACAAGGCTGCGAATAAGGTTCTGAATAGGGGAGTTGTCCAACAATCCATCGAACCGGCTCATAAGGGTATTATACCCCATCCGAAACCGTGATCGGATAACAGCCACATCACTGGGTTTTGTGATATTCCGAATCCAGAATTCAATTAAATATTTGCCTACTTTTGTCCAGTCAACCTGGCCTGTTTCGGCTTGCTGACGGGCGGCTTCATTTGCAATAAAGGTTGCATTGAGACTTCCAACCGAAATACCGTAGAGTTTACTGGGAACAAAGCCCGATTCAAAAAGTGCCATAACGGCCCCAACCTGAAATGCACCTTTCAATGAACCTCCACCTAATACAAGGGCGTGAATCGATGAATTTGTTTTTGGCTGGCTAGCGGCTACTTTCGGAACGGGAGGAGTTGGATTGTCAATCATACGAAACAGAAGTAGGTGGCATAAACGACTTACCTGGACGGTAAGTTGAGTGTTTTCAAGTAATAAACAAAACGAATTGATGCTCGGATAGTTATGAAAAGGTTGTCTGGTTTTCTAAACGGCTTTTTCGGCGTCTGCTCTTTCCTTACTATAATTGCCAAAGAATAGCCGATAGTCGTTAGTCAATAGCCGTCGGCAGCAGGTACGAACGACTGGCGACTATTGACCAACGACTATCGACTGACTCCCCATATAATGTCCCTTACCGTCGCTGATATACAGGCTCCTATTGCTGTCGAAATGGAATTGTTCGAACAGAAGTTCCGGGGGTTGATGAAGAGTGACGTCATGCTACTCGACCAGATTACGAAGTACATTGTGAAGCGGAAAGGAAAACAACTCCGCCCGATGTTTGTGTTTCTGATGGCCGGCGTATGCGGACAAATTAACGAATCGACCTACCGGGGAGCCTCACTCATAGAATTGTGCCATACCGCATCGCTTGTTCACGACGATGTAGTTGATGAGTCTAACTATCGACGGGGCTTTTTTTCAATTAATGCGCTCTGGAAAAATAAAGTAGCTGTATTGGTCGGTGATTACCTATTGACTCGTGGCCTGTTTCTGGCAGTTGATAACAATGAACACGACCTGCTTCGTATTGTTACGATGGCTGTTCGCGAGCTGAGCGAAGGGGAATTACTTCAAATTGAAAAAGCCCGGCGACTGGATATTACCGAAGCCGTTTACTATGAAATTATTCGCCAAAAAACGGCCTCGCTTATTGCAGCCTGCTGTGCCGTTGGCGCACAATCGGTAGGTGTCGATAAAACAATGGTCGAGCAGGCCCGAATCTTCGGCGAAAAAGTTGGTATCGCCTTTCAGATTAAAGACGACCTGTTTGACTACGGCACTGCTGAAGTTGGAAAGCCACTAGGCATCGATATCAAGGAGAAAAAGATGACGCTACCGCTTATTTACGCACTAAATAAGGCGGGTTTTCTGGAGAAACGTCGAATTATCAATATTATCAAGAACGAAAGCGAAAAGCCAAAAAAGGTTGATGAGGTCATTTCTTTCGTTAAAAACTCTGGCGGAATCGAGTATGCAACCCAGGCAATGAATCAGTACGTCACCGAAGCACAGGCGCTATTAAACGCCTTCCCCGATTCTACGTATCGACAATCATTACATCAACTTGTGCAGTATACGATAGATCGTAGCAAGTAAAATGAATAACGAATTCATCATTCATCATTCATCATTTTCTTTGTTTTCTCTCCGAACAGCTTGTGAAAATCGGGACTTTCCGTTTTCATCCACTTGTCCCAGAAAGTGAAGTACAGGCCATAGTTGAACCGAAACTGTGTATGGTGTAAGCTATGGTGCGTTGCCCCAATGAGCCATCGTCCTAGCCAGTGATGATCAAAGTTTCGAGGGTAAATTTCTGTATTCAGATGATTAACCGCACTCGATAAAGTCATAATCAACAGAATAATCCCTACCGCAGAAATATGTAGAGGAACCACGAAGGTTAAGGCTGGAATGATAATAGCCTGCAGTGTACTCTCAATAGGGTGAAACGAAAAGGCGGTCCAGGGTGAGGTTGTAATACTGTCGTGATGTGTTTTATGAACCCACTTGTAAACGGCTGGCCGGTGCATCCAGCGATGAAGCCAATAATAATACGTTTCGTGGATGAATAAAACCAGTATTATACTGATTGGAAACCACGCCAGTGGATAGTCACGAAGGTTTGTGTAGATTTTTGTATAACCAGCCTGATAAGCCAGAATCATACCCATCGCGATAGCTGTAAAGATGAGTGATGTTAGCAGCGACCAGCCAATCTCACGCCAATCCTGTCCCGGCTTACGAGGGCGTGTTTGCACGGCCCGGTGAGCAAACTGGGTTTTCATCGACACCTTGAACAGCCACCAGAACGTCAATGAAAACAGGACATAACGTCCAAAAATAATAATCAATAACAGCAAAGCTGTCAGCCAGAATGTAGCAGGCCCGGAAATCTGAATCATACCAAACAATGGGGTAAACTACTTTGCCATTAAGTCAACAGAATCAAAACCACAATGTTGGAAAAAAAATCCCTTTTCGATAGGGTAGACTAAGAAGTGTGGGAAATTGCTCGGATTAGCCTTCATAAAGGCTTCACGTTCATCCTTAGATTGTCCAACAATTTGTTTTGTACATTTGCTTAAAAGTTACCCAACCCCCAACAAACGACCTCATGCGTCTGATTTCTTCCATTTTGATATCGTCTTTGCTCACGATAACAGCCTTAGCACAACCCCCAAAAGCGCCTGTAATTGCCCGTTCACCATTAGATAAGCCTAAGCTCGTTGTCGGTATTGTGATTGATCAAATGCGTTATGATTACCTCTATCGATACTATTCTAAATTTGGTACGGGTGGCTTTCGGCGATTAATGGATCAGGGGTTCAATGCGAGGAATAACCATTACCATTACGCGGCTACATATACTGGTCCTGGTCATACTGCTATTTACACAGGTTCTGCTCCGGCTCTTAATGGCATTGTTGGCAATGACTTTTATGAGCGGAACCTTGGTCGCTTAGTATACTGTGCCGAAGATACGACCGTAAATACGGTAGGGAATACAGGTACTGCTGGCAAAATGTCACCCCGCAATATGTTAGTTACGACTATTGGCGATCAACTCAAACTTGCTACCGATGGGCGGGCTAAAGTTGTTGGAATTGCCTTGAAAGATCGGGGTGCTATTTTACCCGCTGGTCATGCCGCCAATGCTGCTTATTGGTTCGATTCGAAAGATGGTAATTTTATCAGCAGTACATTCTACCAACAGGAGCTACCGCAGTGGGTGCAGACGTTTAATGCCCAAAAACTTCCTGAGAAGTTTATTAGCCAGAAATGGCAGACTACATTGGCGATGAACCAATACACAGAAAGTACCTCCGATGATAAGCCCTACGAAGCAACAATGCCGGGGGAGTCAAAGGCCGTATTTCCACATGAATTTGTTGTTCAGACAGGTAGTAGTAAATATGAAGTGCTGCGCACCAGCCCTTATGGCGATCAAATTACGAAAGAGTTTGCCCTGGCTGCTTTGAAAGGTGAGCAACTAGGACAGCACGACGTGACGGATATGCTTTGCCTTAGTTTCTCATCTCCCGATTATATCGGGCACGCATTTGGCACACATGCCATAGAGACTGAAGATAATTACATCCGACTCGACAGACAACTGGCTGATATTTTTACACAACTAGATGCTACAGTGGGGCAGGGACGATGGTTGGCCTTCCTGTCGGCCGATCACGGTGTGGTCGATGCACCCGGCTTTTTACAAGAGTACCGTATTCCGGCTGGCGTAAAGAGCTATGGAGAAATTGGCGAAACGGTTAAAGCTACGCTCGAAAAAGCGTATGGTCCAGGACAGTGGATGTTGTCATACATCAATCAGCAGGTTTATCTGAACCATACGCTGCTGACCGAGAAGAAGATTGCCATGCAGGATGTGTACGAACTGCTTAGGGCTGCTTTACTCAAGCAGAAAGCGGTCGTTAATGTGGTCAATTTGCACAACCTGGGCGCCGAAGCGATGCCACTGTTACAGGAAAATCTGTTTCGGAATGTGTATCACCCCAATCGGAGCGGTGATTTCTATGTCATGCAACCTCCTGGCTGGATTGAGGGCCGAAACAAAGGTACTACGCATGGCACTACGTATGCATATGACACACATGTGCCATTCCTGCTCTACGGCTGGGGTGTCAAACCCGGCCAAACTTTACGTCGGACACATATTCATGATATTGCCCCAACCATTACTGCCCTTCTTGGACTCCTCGAACCCAGCGGCTGCATTGGCAATCCCGTAGAGGAAGCAATAAAATAGTGGACTAAGTGAAATGGGTGAAGTAAGTGTAATCGATAAACCGACTGCACTTACTTCACCTATTTCACTTAGTCCACTAAAAAACTCACTTCTTTAAAATTAAAATACTGCACCTGATCATCGCTTGAGATGGCCAGACGTCCGGTTGCATCGATACCAATAATTGTTCCCCGAAAAGTATGACCACTGGCTTCGAATGTGTGTTCTTCCTGGTAACGGTATAATATTTGTAGATAATTGATTTTTAGCACATCTCGTTGGCCCGACCGTAATTGGAGGTAACGTTGTTCGAGAGTTTCGCAGAGACGGCTGAGTAAACCTGGCAGATCATATGAATTCGGTAGGGGAGCCTGTAATTGTAACGACGTGGCAGTTGAGTACCCAAATTCAGTTTGATTTACATTTAGGCCCATTCCCACAATCGACCACTCGATGTTATAGCCGTGTAATATGTTTTCGATTAGAATCCCACCTAATTTCTGATCGCCAACATAGATGTCATTTGGCCATTTAATACGTAATGTATCACCAGCGAGTGGTTGGAGAGCGTCGTAAATACCCAACGAAATAGCTATGTTGAGCCAGAATTGCTCGGTTGCGGCTAGAAAAGAAGGCTTAAGAATAAGCGAAACGGTTAGATTCTGCCCAGACTTTGCTTCCCACTGATTACCACGCTGGCCGCGCCCTGCCGTTTGATTGTCTGTTATGACAAGCGTACCTTCGCTTGGGTCTGTTTGGGCAATCAAAGCAGACGCTTCGTCGTTAGTAGACTGACAGCTTGGCAGATATTGGATTATTTGTCCAAGAAAAAACGTTTTGGGATAGATTTTGTACAAAATATTGTATAGTTTAGTAGTAGAGCTAATGAATGGTGCTTCAGACAGTATGTCCTTTAGGCAAAGTACCCGCTGATTAGTGTAGCAATGTTAAACCGAAAGCATGAGAATTAATAACAATAAAGAGTTTACCCCCGAGCAAATACGTGATTTCGTTGTTCGCGGAATGCAGGAAAAAAAAGGGCATGACATTGTAGTAATGGACTTGCGCAACGTTAAAAACGCCATCTGTGATTATTTTGTCATTTGTTCGGGTAACTCTGATACACAGATTGACGCCATCTCAACGTCTATTGAAGAAGAAGTTTATAAAGCTAGTAAACAAGATCCCTGGCATAAAGAAGGCAAGTTAAATCGGGAATGGATTTTGCTGGATTATGTCGATGTCGTAGCACACGTGTTTAAAAAAGAACGTCGGGCTTTTTACGATCTTGAGCAACTTTGGGGTGATGCTGAAATTCATTTAATTGAAGATAATGAACTGACAGTGGCGTCCTGAAAATTAGGTAGTCAGTTAGAGGGTTTTGTAAATGAGTAGTATTTTAATTGCAAAATGCCTTTACACTAAACAACCTATTTTCCTATGTGTATTAAATTAAACAGGTTTATTTTAGGCCGTCTATCGGACTGATTAACCGTCTATCCTAACCGTTTTGTGAAAGAAACATTCAATTGTAAAACGGTGTTACTTGTTGAAATCCGTTTGTATAACCTGAAGAAATGGCAGAAAATAATAATAGAAATCCGTTAGTACCTCGTGGAGGGCCTCGTAAGCCTAACTTTCAGGGTTGGATTGTTGCGTTGCTGATTGCCGCCATTCTTGGCATTACGTTCTTTAACAAAAGTTCGGCCACTCGCGAGACATCGCAGAAGCGGTTTGAGGCTATGGTGAAAGATCATGAAGTGGCCGAAGTAGTGGTGGTGAATGATAAAATTGCGGAAGTAACGCTTACGCAGCAAGCCGCACAAAGCCCGAAATACCGATCTATGTTTACCGAGAAACCTTATTTCGGTAGCGGTCATGGCCCACATTTTCAATTCCAGATAGCATCTGGCGAAACCTTTAAGAAGGACCTTGATGCCATGCAACAAGGTGTACCTGCTAATGAAAAGGTTGATTATAAATTCGAACAACGTAGCGACTTTGGTAGTATTATCAGCACATGGGGATTCCTGATTGTGATGATACTAGCTATGTATTTCTTGTTGGGCCGAATGTCGGGCGCAGGTGGACCTGGTGGACAGATTTTCAACATCGGTAAGTCGAAAGCTGCTTTGTTCGATGCTGATAATAAGGTAAAAATTACTTTTAACGATGTCGCTGGTCTGGATGAGGCTAAGGAGGAAATTAAGGAAATCGTTGATTATCTTAAAAATCCAACCAAGTTCACCAAACTTGGCGCTAAAATCCCAAAAGGAGCTTTGCTGATTGGACCTCCAGGTACAGGTAAAACCTTACTTGCCAAGGCTGTTGCTGGAGAGGCAGGCGTTCCGTTCTTCTCCCTGTCAGGCTCTGACTTTGTCGAAATGTTTGTTGGCGTAGGTGCTGCTCGTGTACGTGATTTGTTTAAACAAGCTAAAGAGAAAGCTCCCTGTATAATCTTTATTGATGAGATCGATGCAGTAGGTCGCTCGCGTGGTCGTGGTTCTATGCCCGGTGCTAATGATGAGCGTGAGAATACACTCAACTCGCTGTTAGTGGAAATGGATGGTTTTGCTACGGATTCAGGAATCATTATTCTGGCCGCTACAAACCGTCCTGACGTACTTGATTCAGCGTTATCGCGTCCTGGTCGTTTTGACCGCCAGATCAGTATCGATAAGCCAGATATTATTGGACGGGAAGCGATCTTCCGGGTTCATTTGAAACCGATCAAATTGTCGCCTGATGTTGATCCTAGAGAACTGGCTGCACAAACGCCTGGCTTCGCTGGTGCCGAAATTGCTAACGTTTGTAACGAAGCAGCTCTGATTGCTGCCCGTAGCGATAAGGAAGCCGTTGATATGAAGGACTTCCAGGATGCAATGGATCGGGTAATTGGTGGTCTGGAAAAGAAAAACAAGATCATTTCTCCTGAAGAAAAAGAAATTGTTGCCTATCACGAAGCTGGTCACGCTGTGGCGGGCTGGTTCCTCGAACATGCTGATCCACTCGTGAAAGTGACGATTGTTCCTCGTGGAGTAGCAGCTCTTGGTTACGCACAATATTTGCCACGTGAGCAGTATCTATATCGTACCGAGCAACTCATGGACGAGATGTGTATGGCATTGGGTGGTCGGGCTGCTGAAGATCTCATTTTCGGTAAAGTATCGACCGGTGCGTTGAGCGACTTGGAGCGAATCACCAAACTAGCTTACAGTATGGTGACTATGTATGGCATGAACGACAAAATTGGTAATGTGTCATTCTACGATTCGAAACAATCGGACTATGCTTTCAACAAGCCATATTCAGAAGAGACGGCCAAGCATATTGACGAAGAAGTTCGTAAGATAGTCGACATCGCTTATAATCGCACTAAAGATTTGCTAAGTGATCACCGCGACGCCTTAGAGATTATTGCCAAAGAGTTGCTTGCGAAAGAAATCCTGTACCAAAATGATTTGGTTCGTTTGATCGGGAAGCGTCCTTTTGAGCGCGAAACCGTTTATCAGGCCTACAAAAACAAAGGTGTAGCTGAAGAAGTTAAAGAAGAGATCGGTAAGGAAGCCAAGCCTGCTGAAACAGAGCCTGAATCGCTGCCGATATAAGTTTTATAAACCAATAAAAAAGGGCTTTCTGCACAGAAAGCCCTTTTTTATTGGTTTACTTTTTGCCTAATTCAATCACTTGCATATCCAGAATCCGACCTGCATCGAGTGAAAATCGGACTGCAGTTCGCATGATATGAAAGCCCGTTTTACCAGCAGCTCCTGGATTAATAAAAAGCATATTCTTCAGATTTAAGTCGCGGGTGACTTTGAGGATATGCGAATGTCCACAAACAAAAATATCAGGCGTATTTACTTGTAACTGCGGTCTAACAGTAGGATTATATTTAGGTGGTGAGCCGCCAATATGTGTCATCCAGATGCTTAATCCGTCAAGCTCAAAGCGCTGGTTAGCTGGCAGATCACTGGTTTCGCGATCAATATTGCCAGACACAATTCGCAAGGGTTTGAAACTGTTTAATTGTTCTGCGACTGCTAACGCGCCAACATCACCCGCATGCCAGATTTCATCGCATGCGTCGAAGTGGGTAAAAATCTGCGGGTCCAGATAGCTATGTGTATCTGATAATAAGCCAATTCGTGTCATATATTGTAGCGACTGGTCTGCCAATGCAGCTTATTGGCGCCTTTATGAGAGAATCTGATCCTTCATCTCGCTTCGAATGCGCTTTTTGTCAATTTTGCCAACACTGGTTTTAGGGATTTCCGATACAAATAGAATCCGGTCAGGAACATACCACTTGTGAAGCTCACCCTGATCTACCTTTGCTTTTAACCCATTCTTGATACCTTCGGCAGTTAAATTATAGCCTGGTTTTTGCACAATGAGCGCATGAGGCCGCTCACCCCAGCGATCGTCGGGTAATCCAATAACAGCTGATTCGGCCACACCTTCCACCTGCGATAATACGTTTTCCATATCTAGCGACGATACCCATTCGCCACCGGTTTTAATTACATCTTTGGTCCGATCAGCGACCATGATCCAATTGTCGGGTGTGATGCTGGCCACGTCACCTGTGTGCAGCCAACCACCTCGCCAGAGATCTGCGCCCCGTTCTGGATCATTATAGTATCCTTGAGTTGTCCAGGGCGTGCGTACCACAATTTCGCCTAGTGATTGCCCATCATGCGATACAAACTGACCATCTTCATTCATTAGCCTTGCTTCAACGAACGGTGCAATTCGACCAGCCCGAACGCGAAAATCAATCTGATCATCAAGAGATAAGGCGCGTTCTTCCTCATTTAAATACACGACAGAAAGAATAGGGGCAGTTTCTGACATGCCATACCCCGCCGAGATATTGATACCCAAATCCAGGGCTGCTTTAGCCAGGCCTTTGGTGAGCGCTGAACCACCGATTAATACACTCCAGCGACTCAAATTATCGCGGAATTTCTGCGCGGCTGGGCTGTTAACCAACATATTTAGAATTGTGGGTACGCAATGAGAAAGTGTAACCCCTTCTGTCACAATTAATTTGCAAAGCATTTCGGGTTCATACTTACCTGGATACACTTGTTTTGCCGACATCAGGGTGGCTAAAAATGGGAAGCCCCAAGCATGAACATGAAACATAGGTGTAATAGGCATATAAACGTCTGTTCTCGACTTGAACGGCAGAGCCTCATAGCCGATTAGATACGTTAACAGACCCATAGTATGCAGAAATAACTGGCGATGAGAGAAATACACACCCTTGGGATTACCCGTTGTGCCAGTGGTATAAAAGCTCGTTGCCCAGGTATTTTCGTCAAAATCAGGAAACTCATACTCTGGGGATGCTGCTTTGAGTAATGCCTCATATTCACCTGAGAAACCGACAGGAATTTCGACCCCTGGTTGCGTATCGATCGTATTCGTATAAACCTTATCACTCAACAGTATGTATGTTTCGACGGTTGTCAATTGATCTTTTACTGCGGTCAGAAGCGGCAAAAAGTCTTCGTGAATGAGCACCACCTTGTCTTCTGCGTGATTCATCGTATATAGAATCTGCGCAGGCGACAGCCGAATATTAACCGTATGCAAAATGGCGCCAACACTCGTTACACCAAAAAAACATTCGAGATATCGATGACTATCCCAGTCCAGCACAGCAACTGTATCGCCAGGTTTAACGCCTACCTCTGCCAGTACATTGGCTAATTGACGTACACGCTGATTGAACTGAACGTAGTTTATACGGAATAAATCTCGATAGACAATTTCGCGTTGCGGTTCGTATCTGAGGGATTGGGCTAATAGTGTTTTTATAAGCATGGGTGGCTCATAAGCCTCGGCAGTACGCGGGATTAGTTTTGTCTGGATCATCCTGAGAGTGGTTTAGGGCGTGTGTTCGCTATAAGGTAAATATGTACCAATAAAACGTTAGAAGCTGAAGGTATGATTGAATAATGTAAAGAAAAAACAGGAACTAACAAAAAAGCCCAGCTACTGACGAATCAGAGCCGGGCTAAAAATTATAAGTTAGTCTTCTACTGTCAGAGCAGCAATCCTGCCAGTGTAGCCGACATGTAACTTGCCAGCGTGCCACAAATGAGTGCTTTAAAGCCTAGCTTGGCAAGATCGCTACGGCGTTTGGGAGCCAGCTCTCCAATGCCACCAACCTGAATAGCAATGGAACTAAAATTGGCAAAGCCGCACAGCGCAAAGCTCACAATGGCAATTGTTTTAGGATCGAGTGTGGGTTTAAGTTTTACCAATTCCAGGTACGCAACAAATTCATTAACGACCATCTTGGTACCCATTAGTGATCCTGCAGCTTGAATATCCTTAGCCGGAACGCCCATTGCCCAGGCAAAGATTGAGAAGAATTTACCTAACAAAAAGTTCAGACTTAAGTAGTCGATACCCAAAATATAAAATCCAAAGCGAAAAAAGAGGCTGTCAATCAGGGCAATCAGGGCAATAAAGCCAATTAACATAGCAACGACATTGAAGCCAACTTTCAGACCCTCGCTGGCACCCGCAGCAATGGCATCGAGCAGGTTAGCGTATATTTTTTTGATTTCAACCTTTACCGTTCCACGAGTTTCGGAAATCTGGGTTTCGGGCATGACAATTTTGCTGATGACCAATGCGCCCGGCGCGGCCATGATACTAGCTGCTAATAGATACGGAGCGGGAACCCCTAACGAAATATAAACCGCTAACACACCACCTGCTATGCAGGCAAACGAACCGGTCATGCTGGCCAGCAGTTCGGAATTAGTCATGCCATTCAAATAGGGCTTGATCATAATTTGAGCTTCAACCTGACCAACAAACGTACTAGCTACGTTGGAGAGCGCTTCGGCCCCACTGACACCCATAAGCCATTTCATAGCACGGGCCATAATTGCTACCACGCGCTGCATAATGCCCAAATGGTAGAAAATATTGACCAGAACCGCCACGAAAATAATCGTTGGAATAATCTTGAAGAAGAATATGAAATCGTTACCAGGACCAAAAGCTTTGGCTAAAACGTCTGTTTTAACGAGTGACGAAAAGACGAATTCGGCACCTATGCTGGCCTTTTGTAGAAGGCGGTCAACATAATAACCAAGTCGTTGAAAAAGGAGTTGGCCGACATCGGTTTTTAGAACAAATAAGGCTAATCCAAATTGAAGCGCTAACCCTACGCCAACAGTACGATAATTAATAGCTTTTCGGTTATCAGAGAGGGCATAAGCGATGCCTAGAATTAAAATGATGCCAATTATGCCAGTAAAGCGCTCCATCCAATAAAATCACAGTTACAGTTAGGTGAGCTAAGATACAAAAAGAAGGGTAGGAATAACCGCTTAGAACCATAGAAAAACAGGAAACGGGCTGAATTGACGATATTTATACGCCCTTCAGCCCGTTCTGATTACCTGAATACTCGTTTCCTTTCTCTTAGCTAATCGTTGCCAGATCTAGTATAAAGCCTGGAAGTACTTCTTCACCTGATAGTTGACCTAGTCCAACGATCTCCTGTGGTTTCTGGTTGGAGCGATAAATATAAGTGGTGTGATTTGTCAGATCAATAAGCCATCCTAGCCGACATCCATTGGCCATCCAATCGTCCATTTTTTCAAAGCAATCTTTCAGACGGTCGGACTGGGAGCGTAACTCAAGGATGAAATCAGGATATAAGGGTAAAATTTTACGGCGTTGTTCTGGAGTTAATTCATCCCAGCGGTTTTGTGCTATAGCAGAAACATCGGGCGACATTATGGATGTATCAGAAAGTCGAAAAGCCGTTGATGAATCAAAAAATTTACCAAATTGGGCTTGCCAGTTCCATACGGCAAACCGAGCTGCTAGTTCAAAATTGTTATTACCCGTTTCTCCTCCTGTATTAGCCATAAAAACAATATCACCGTTTTTTCGGCGCTCAAACTTCAGGTCCGGATTATCCTGACAAAAACGAGTGAACTCATCATCGTTCATTCGTAAATCTTCCGGTAAATGCACCCGTATTGATTCCATGCCGTATTACTATTGAGGAGGCAAATGTACGAAATAAATAATTAAATATACTTATTGGCATAATAGGTATATTTAATCGTAAGACTTAATGACTTGGTTTATTGGCTAAATTCGGCAAATCATCAAATATCAGCAATAGCTCGTTCGGCTCCTTCCTGATATTCTTCTTCAATTTTGGCGACTTCAGCTAGCTTAATTTCGGGATCGAACAAACGAGCTTCCACCACTTCTTTTTCAGTCACATCGAAAAAACGCTGGTGTATATTGAATGGCTCACTACCATCAGGTACGTCACATTTCTTAAAATCACCATCTTCCTTTAGTTCATAGGCATTTACGTTGTCGAGCAGGTTATATTTCAGAATCAGAATGGCCTGTTGCTTTACGCGTGGGTCTGCTAAATAAAACAACGATTCAATTCGTCGGTCAAAACTGCGGACCATTACATCAGCGCTGCCGCTATATACTTTTGGGTCGCCGTTGTTATGGAAATAATAAATGCGCGTGTGCTCCAGGAAATCACCCACAATAGACCGAACAGTTATAAGCTCGCTCAAGCCATCCCGGTGGGGACGCAGGCAACAGATACTTCGTACAATGAGTCGAATAGGTACGCCAGCCTGAGAAGCTTTATATAACTCGTCAATAACAAGCTTGTCTTCCAATGAATTGACCTTAATACAAATACCACTTGGCAAGTCACGTTTGGCGTTTTCTGCTTCCAGTCGGATTAATCGTACTAACTGATCGCGCATATCGCGCGGGGCTGTAATCAGGTACTGGTATTCGTTTGGGAGTGAATGACCCGTAATGACATTGAAAAACTCGGAGATATCGTGCGTGTAGGTCTCGTTCGTCGTTAACAGACCAATATCGGTGTAGAGTTTTGAGGTATCCTCATTATAATTGCCCGTGGCCATATGTGCATAGCGTACCACCCGGCTACCTTCACTACGCACAACTAACAAAAGTTTTGTATGCGTTTTAAATCGGCTTATACCATAAATTACAAAGCAGCCAGCTTTCTGCAACCGCTGCGCTTCACGAATGTTATTTTCTTCGTCGAAACGTGCTTTTACTTCAAATAAGACCGATACGTGCTTCCCATTTTCAGCCGCTTTCAACAGAGCTTCTGTAATGCGGGAGCGTTTTGCTAACCTGTATACTGTGATTTTGATAGCCAGTACATTTGGATCTTCTGCCGATTGTTCGAGCAGTTGCAGTACGGGCTCAAAATTATTGTACGGATGGTGTAATAGTAGATCACGCTGCTTTATGATCTCGAAAATATCGTCCGTTTTATCACGAGCGAGACCCAATGGAGGTACCGGTACGTGCTGACGGGGCATGTCGTCTTTAAACTCTGGATTACCAATTATTTGCCAGAATGCAGAAAAATCTAGCAGATTATTCGATTCGAAAATGTTCAGATCATCAATTTCCCAGCGCTTTTTGAGAAGATTGAGCATCCAGGGTGAGTTTGTTCTGGACGCGCTATTAACATAGGTCTCTACCTCAACCCGTGTAACACGACCCAAGCGCCGGTTCTTAATTTTCTGCCGAACTTCATCAATGAAATCGACTTCATCATCATCGTTTTCGTCGAGTGTAAAATCGCCGTTACGCGTAATGCGGAACAGATTAACTGACAGAATTTCGACATTGCGGTAGAGTTTTTTAATATTCTGCCGCACGATTTCTTCAATAGGCAAAAACAAGATGGTATCCTCACGCTCAAACGATAAAAAGCGCGGCAGATTGGCTGGTATCTGTACAAACGACAGGCGTTGACGATCATCTTCATCATCTGATCGCTGATTTTGCAAATCAATCCCATCAGGACTTTGCGTGACTACGCCAAAAATCAGAACCTTTGCCAACAGCACCGGAAATGTATGCGTGTAATCATACAGCATAGGTGTCAGGGTCGGGTAAATTGCCTTATCGAAATAGTCAGTTGCTTCGATTCGCTCATTTGCGCTTAAATCGTCGTACGTAACTAATTGAAGACCATTTTCGATGAACAGTGGCAGCAATTGCTCTGTAAAAACAGTTTGCTGGTCCTGGCAAAGCTGATGTGCTGCGGTAAATAACGCCTTCCGAAAAGGCACTTCACGAAGCCCGGAGTAGTCGACCCGCTGTTTGTGGTAATCCAGATAGTTGTACAAACTCCCGACGCGAATCATAAAAAACTCGTCGAGGTTTGACGCTGAAATTGCCAGGAACTTCAGCCGTTCCATAAGCGTCCGATGCGGGCTACGAGCCTGATCCAGAACACGCTCATTGAATTTGAGCCAGCTTAAATCACGACTGAGGTAATCGCTCTGATCGATAACGCTGCTTACTTTTTCACTAACCTTTGCCATTTTATCAGTTACCTGAGCAGGAGAGCTTGCCTGGCGGTGGGTAAACCGGGAAACTAAGTTGCCCAATATAGTTCGGTTTGAATTTAGGGAATAACGCATACTCATTTCAAACTTTGAATTACAACAAAAAAGCGGACTAAAAAGCCCGCTTTATGTTATCATTCGGTTAAACATCCACTCGGGCATATTTCGCATTTCGTTCGATGAATTCGCGCCGGGGGGCTACCTCATCGCCCATGAGCGTTGAAAAAACGTGATCGGCATCGGCCGCCGACTCAACCGTTACGACTTTCAGGCTTCGAGTATCGGGGTTCATAGTTGTACTCCAAAGTTGTTCGGCGTTCATTTCTCCAAGTCCTTTGTAGCGCTGTACACCTACATTTTCTTCTTTACCGCTACCCGCTAATTCCTTCACTGCTGCTTCGCGCTGAGTTTCTGTCCAGCAATAACGTTCCTCTTTCCCTTTTTTTACCAGATAGAGAGGAGGTTGAGCAATGTATATATAACCGTTATCGATGAGCGCTTTCATATTGCGGTAGAACAACGTCAGAATCAGTGTCCGGATGTGGCTACCATCTACATCGGCATCGGTCATGATAATGATTTTGTGATACCGGAGCTTGTCCAGATTCATCACCGTTTCATCGTCTTTTTTCTCCAACCGAATGCCCAACGCTGTCCAGATATTTTTAATTTCTTCATTCTCGTAGATCTTGTGCTCCATGGCTTTTTCTACGTTCAGAATCTTACCACGCAAGGGTAAAATAGCCTGAAATGCCCGGTTGCGCCCTTGCTTGGCTGTTCCGCCAGCCGAATCACCCTCAACGAGATAAAGTTCACATTTTTCCGGGTCAGTATCGGAGCAGTCTGCTAGTTTTCCGGGCAATCCCATGCCGCCCATGAAATCCTTGCGCTCGGTCATAATGCGTTTATAAGCCAGATCGGCTGCAATCCGCGCCTGAGCTGACACAAGCACTTTTTTAACGATACCCTGGGCAGTTTTTGGGTTTTCCTCCAGCCAGGTTTCGAGTAGGTCAGCCATTGCCTGGCTCACAGCACTTACCACATCCTGATTGCCTAATTTGGTTTTGGTCTGTCCTTCAAACTGAGGCTCAGCCACTTTTACTGAAATTACCGCCGTTAGGCCCTTACGGAAATCTTCACCACTGAACGCTACCTTACCTGAGTTCTTAGGTAGTACGCCGGGGTTCTTATCGGCATAATTTTTCAATACCCGTGTTAATGCTGAGCGAAAGCCTTGTACGTGAGTACCACCTTCGTGAGTATTGATATTATTGACATACGACAGGACATTTTCGCCAGCCTCATAATTGTATACCAGCGCAACCTGTACAGGCGTAGAGCCTTTGGTGCTCTCCATGTAAATAGGTTTCATTCCATCAAGAGCAGGCCGTGTTTGATCGAGATACTCGACAAATTCAACCAGACCTCCTTGCGAAAAGAAATCATCATGTCGCACTGGTTCTCCAGCTTCATCCAACTCACGCAGGTCGTTCAGGAAAATATGGATGCCCTTGTTCAAATACGCTAACTCACGCAGACGACCTGCTATCGTATCATATTTATAAATCGTATCGGTGAAAATACTTCCATCCGGCTTGAAATGTGTCCGTGTACCTGTATCATTAGCATCGCCAATGACACGTACATCATAGAGAGGAATACCTATTTTGTACTCCTGCTCAAAGATTTTGCCTTCCCGATGAACTTCTACGCGTAGATCGGTCGAAAGGGCGTTTACGCAGGATACGCCAACGCCGTGAAGACCACCCGATACTTTATAGGTGTCTTTGTCAAATTTACCACCAGCATGCAACATGGTCATCGCCATTTGCAGAGCCGAAACGCCCATCTTGGTATTGATACCGGTTGGAATACCCCGACCGTTGTCCTGTACCGTAATGGAATTATCTGGATTGATTGTTACCGTAATCTTGTCGCAATAACCCGCCAGAGCTTCGTCAATAGAGTTATCGACGACTTCCCAGATCAGGTGGTGCAGGCCACGTGTACCTACGTCACCAATGTACATGGATGGACGTTTGCGAACGGCTTCCAGACCCTCTAACACCTGAATGTTATCGGCACCATAGTTGCCTAACGCAGTTTCAACGGGGGCGTCTGCTTCAATTATTTCGTTGGTCATATCAGAATAGGAGCGAGTCTGAAATTTGTTGGTGCGGGCCTGAAAAATAGCCTGCTTTTATGTGTCTATACAGATTGTAAAAATACAAAAATAATTCATCTTTTCCTATCCATTTTTGTCAAGATTTACTTAATATGACAAAAAAAAACATAATCCTCAGACGGTGGGACAGTTAGTGGCTTTCTATTGGTTTTGATGCCCTTTTAGGCTAGATTATCAGGTGTATTTTCTAACTGGAAGTAACCCAGTAAAATGGAATTTAAGGGGCTTATTTTTAGAAAAGCTATTTCCCGAAAAAGTATTATTAGCGCCTTGAAAAAAGACAAGCCGAATCGGGTTGATTCGGCTTGGTAAAACATGGGAAAATCCTGATTAATCTTCAGGATATGGAATGTACACAAAGCCAGCGAAATCACCGTGTACGACGAATAAACAGCAATATTCATCGGGCTTTTTATAGTTTTCTTTCCACAAATCGATTGAGTCCTCGCCGATGAGTTCGCGTTGTATAAACTCATCCAGAAAAGAGGCCTTATAATTCCATTGATTCTCCAGTTCCGTAGCGCCAATAAGAAGCTGTCCCACGGGTACATCGCGACGGGAAGCGACAAAAACCGGGTACTCTGAAAAGCCGCGTTTGCGAATCTGATACGACGCTTCTTTAAGTTGATCGGCAACCTTCACAAAATCCGACGAAATTGTTCCCATCAATTGTTTATTGACATCGTAGGAATTAGCGTCGTCAAGTAGGGTATTTTCGTTGCTATGGTTAATCATGACGTAGTAGATAAGTTGCAAGTTGGTAAGTGTTGACGCGAAAGCAATATAAATGCGTCAGTACTTACCAACTTACAACGTACCAACTTGCTAACTATGTTAAAATCGGGCAGCCAGCAAAAGGTCCAGATCCTTGAACCGCAGGTTGAACTTGCGGGCGATATAGGCATTGGTGAGCGTTCCCTTATGTGTATAAACACCTTTCATAAACCAACGGTTCGCGTACATCATCTGCTCAATACCACCAGTGGTTCCTGTTTCGAGTAGGAATGGTAGAAAGATGTTGCTGAGCGCCATACTGGCCGTATAAGCAACGCGAGCGGCAATATTTGGAACGCAGTAGTGTATAACGCCCATATGCTTGTATGTGGGCTGTTTGTGGGTCGTCATGCGTGACGTCTCGAAATTGCCACCCTGATCAATCGATACGTCGATAATGACCGATTCTGGTTTCATTCGGCTGATCATCTCTTCAGTGACAACCACCGGACTAAGACCATCTTCGGCCCGCATCGCACCAATCACAACATCGGCCCGTTGAATGGCTTCCGCCATGGTATCGGTATCGATAATGGAGGTGTACACGTGTTGCCCAACGGCATATTTGAGTCGCTGTAATTTGTACAGGTGCTTATCGAATACCTTTACATCGGCACCCATACCAAGCGCCATGCGGATCGCGTATTCGGTTACGGTTCCGGCTCCGAGCATGACGACTTTTGTTGGTGGAACGCCCGTTATACCACCCAGAATAATACCCCGACCATTATCGGCATTGCTTAGGTATTCGCCCGCAATGAGCATAACGGTACTACCGGCAATCTCGCTCATTGACCGAATAACGGGTAAGCCACCGCTCTGATCTTCAATATATTCGTAGCCAAAAGCGGTCAAATTCTTACTCAGCATTTTCTCGAAGTAAGCCTTGTCATGAGACGGCAGATTCAGCGCCGAAATGACCGTGCTACCCGATTGAATATGGTCGAATTCATCCTCGACAAGTGGCTCAATTTTTAGAATGAGATTGGCCTCGTAGACTTCTTTGGGCGATTGAGCAATCTGTGCACCGGCCTCGCTATATTCATGATCGGGAAATTTGGCTTTCTCGCCCGCGTTTGTCTCCACAATCACATTGTGGCCATTTCGAACCAGAATAGCCACGGCTTCGGGAGTTAGCGCGATGCGATTTTCCTGAAGCGATACTTCTTTGGGTAACCCAATAAGCAGGCCGTTCCGGCTGGTTTTTACCGCCAGCGGAGCTTCTTTCGGATACAGGGCCGTTTGCTTGGCCAATTCCTCAAATCCAGTCATTTTTCGTTGTTCAGCGTTCAATGTTTCAACCGGGCCGCCGGTGCGGTTCCATGTTTCAGTAAAATAACCGTCTGAAAACCTGAAACCGCATTAGCGGCCCGGTTGAAACGTTAAACTTGAAACATTAAATTATTTCTGCTTCAATCATTCGGTGCCCATCAATGTCTGCCGATAGTTGAAGCTGATAATACATGGCAGGCCAAAGAGACATAATTCGCTCGGGCCATTCGATAAAACAATAATCGCCCGAAGCAAAATATTCCTCAATACCGATATCCAGTGCTTCCGCTTCGTTTCGGAGCCGGTAGCAATCGAAATGATACACGGAATGCCCTTCGTGGGTCGTGTATTCATTGACAATTGAAAACGTTGGACTGTGTACCGTACTGACAACCCCTAAAGCTCGACAAAGGGCTTTAACGAGTGTGGTTTTGCCCGCGCCCATCTCTCCGTCAATTAACCACACCGGCCGTTGTCGTCCTTCAGCGAGTAGCTGGTGAGCTACTGTATCAAGTTCGTCGATGTGGTCAAAATTCAGCGTCATAGGCTTGTATCAGTATTAGCCTGCAAAGATACAGATTTTTAAGCCGCTCACTTCACGCAAACGAAGTGAACAGCTTGATTTGGGCAAACAATAACGTGGTCAATAGACAAGCAAAAGTTGTCTATTGACCACGTTATTGAGAAACTATGATTTACGAGTTTACAAGGGCATTTGCCTCCGTATAATTCGTAAATCAGTTATATCCTGGATTCTGTGTCAGGGTTTCTTTGCCATCTTTTTTACTGTTGAAAATCTCCTGTATTGGGATGGGGAAATATTCGTGCTGCCCTTTGATAAACTTAACCCCATTCAGGTACGAGCGTTTTTTTGCTTCTGCAGGATAATACGTATTCAACGTTTGGTCGGCGATGCCCCAGCGCACGAGGTCAAACCGACGATGGCCTTCCATACCAAACTCCAGCCGGCTTTCGAACTGCACAGCCTTTCGAGCTGTAGCCTGATCGGTCCAGTCGGTCGAATATTCTTTGATTACATAATTGGCTGCGGCTGTTCCATCTGTATTTTTTACGAAACCATCTGGATTGGCTGCCCGCCGACGAACCTGGTTGACATACCCACGCGCTTTGTTGAGATCACCAATTTCCGTCTCAATTTCGGCTAACCAAAGCAGTACATGGTCATAACGAATTATGCGATAATTGTTGGCATTCAGACGATTGTTGCCTGCAAAGGTGTTTGTGCCCACATCCGACTTATACATGACATGCTTTTTGGGCGAAAAAGGTCCACCATAGGCTTGATCCCGAACATAAGGCTTTCCGGTATGTACACCCCAGTCTAAATAGGGAATTCCCCGACGGCCTACTGTCCAGTCTAAGCGTGGGTCAACTGGGCCGGCGTAAGGTGTAAATGGAGCCGTTGCTTCAATGCCCTGATCGCTGGTTACGTCTGCATCATTAAAGGTATCGATGAGAGGCAAGCCATTCGCATCCGTTTTGAAGGCATTTACCAGGTTCTGTGAAGGCTGGAAGAAACCGCAGCAAGTTGTTACGCCACCGCCACCATACGGATAGTTCAGAGTTGACCCAATGTTACCATTTTCACCGTTTGGTGCGCCGTCGTTTACTGAATACTGAACCTCAAAAATTGATTCGGCATTGTTGTTTGTTACCGCCTTGAAGTTGTCGTGGTATCTGTCCATTAGCTTATACTGACCACTTGCTACAATCGCTTCGAGCAGGGGTTTGGCTTCGGCATATTTCTTCTGGAATAGATAAGCTTTGGCTAGTGTAGCTGCCGCTGCCCACTTAGTTGGTCGTCCCACCTGCGTCTGTTTAGCAGGAAGTACATCATAAGCGGCTTTGATATCCGCCAAGACGTTTGGCCAAATGTCTACGTTATTCGGGACTTTCGTGCTTTCGAGATCGTTCGGATTGTAGATCTTCTCGTCGATATAAGGCACCATATTAAACATCTTCTTCAGCTCAAAATGGAAATGGCCTCGCAGGAAACGGGCTTCGGCTATGACCTCTGCTTTCTCCGCATCGGTCATGTCTTTCGCAACGGCTACAGCCTGCAACACGTCATTACTACGAGCAATGCCGTCGTACATACCGCGCCATTTACCCCGGAAGTAGATATTGTCAGACGTAATATTGCCCTGTTCGATAAGCGAAATTGGCGGTTGGTCACCCGCAATGGTTCCTTTGTAGGCATCATCACTGGCTACACTTCCATACACCCAATTGTCAGCTCCGACGTTGTAGGAACGGTAAGCCCCTTCGGCAGTTGCCCAACCATCCAGAAGCGCGTAGGCTCCAATTAATAAGGCGTTAACGCCTGTTTTGTTCTGTAATACGCTAACTGCCAGCGCAGCTTTAGGTTGCACATCCAGGAATTTGTCGGAGCAGGAGGTTGCTACTGCCAGACAAAGTGCGGTTATAACTAATGTTAGTGTTTTCATGGAATGTTTTTATGTATAATCGGGGCCGCCCGTGCGGTAGGATATATGATCTCAAAGAATACATTCTGTATCAGACATCATATAGCTTACATTAAAAGCTCAGATTTAAACCTACTAAGATCGTTTTAGCTATTGGATAGGAGCCGCCATCAACACCAATCTGACGGTCGTTACCCGAGGAGTAAGCGCGTAGATTAACTTCAGGGTCCATACCCGAATACTTTGTAACCGTAAACAGGTTCTGCCCCTGTATGTAAACAGACGTTGCGCCCATCTTCAATTTTGAGAGTAGCACCTGTGGCAGTTGATAGGTTAGCTGGATGTTTTTCATCCGGAAGTACGATCCGCTTTCAAGGTAATAGGTTGATGGCTGGATACTAACCTGATCGCTCGACCGAAGCTGAGGTAGAATAGCATCGGTTTTGCCGGGACGCCACGACTGGTACAGCATACGCGTGCTCCGGTTGCCACCAAAGGTTGGGAAATCGGTCCAGTACTTTGTGTAGTTGAAGATCTGATTGCCATCAACACCTTGCCCAAATAGCGTCAACCCAAAGTTTTTGTAGTTCAGGTTCAGGTTTAAACCATAGGTAAACTTTGGGTGAGGACTACCAATGATACTCAGATCTTTGGTATTGATAACTCCATCGCCGTTTATATCACGGAATTTAAAGCGACCTGCTATGTTCTCTGTCGCAGCGCTCCCGAATTGTACCGGAGCGGCTTTGGCTTCTTCGTTCGACTGGAAAATTCCGTCGATTGTATACCCAAAGAAGGAGGCAAGCGGGTAATTCTGCTGTGTCACAACGAAGTTCTGAATACGTTCGTCGTTGATGCCGAAGTACTGTGTGCTTGGATCGCCGTTAGTTTTGGTAACCACGTTCCGATAGGTACTAAAGTTTGCGCCTACGTTGTAGCTCAGGCCACTATTGCCAATTTTATCGCCGTAGTTGATCATCAGGTCAACACCTCGGTTGCGCATTGAACCAATGTTTTGGAAAGGAACCGTTGCTACTCCTTGTGTGAGCGGTGCCTGTACCGGGAAGAGCATGTCGGAAGTGGTACGGGTATACCAGTCGAATCCGATGCTCAGTTTATTTTTGAGCAGGAGGGCGTCAAAACCAATGTTGAGGCTGGTTGTGGTTTCCCATTTCGCTTTCGCATTACCAAACTGGGTTAACTCGTAACCCGGCACAGCCGATGTACGAGTACCATTAATATCGTAGAACGACGTAGCTGGGTTTGTGCTGAACTGCGTGTAGGAGTTGTAGTTACCAATTTCCTGATTCCCGGTCTGGCCTAGACCTGCCCGGAATTTCAGATCATTAACGAACGTGAGCGGCTTAAAGAAATTCTCTTTAGAAACTCGCCAGCCCACACTGGCAGCCGGGAATACCGCCGAGCGGAACTCTGGAGCAAAACGCGACGAGCGGTCACGCCGAACGGTTAGGTCAATCAGGTATTTGTCGTCTAGTACATAGTTGAGTTTAGCGAACTCCGAGGCCAAACGCCAGTTCGACGCACCGCCATTATTGGTCTGAACGCCCGTACCGGCGCTGAGGTACCGGTTTTCGATATCATCTACGGCAAAGTTTGTGCGACTCGCATCGAATGTCTCAAAATAGTTTTTGATCGATTCTGTACCAACAATTACGTTGAAGCGATGTCGATCTCCCAGGTTCATGTTGTATGTCAGGGTGTTATACCAAGTCCAGGTCCATTCATAGTTATTAGTTGTCTGGAGGCTGTTCGAACCCCGTGCTTCCGATGCTTCGATGTTCCGAATGGAGTAGTTGCGGTAGTTGAACAGGTTATAGTCAATACCGAAGCTTGTGCGGGCCGTCAGGTTGGGAAGGATGTCGACTTCAGCATAAGCATTGCCAAATAGCCGCATTTCTTTCTGGGTGTTGTCCTTGTTGCGGACCAGATCGGCCATCGGATTGAAAGCGTTGTCGAGATCACCCCCGCGGGTACCCGCAAAATTCCCTGCTACGTCATATACCGGAATAATAGGCTGAATCCGATAAGCAAAAGAAATTGGGTTACTCTCTGTGTTATTGCCACTTGGCTGACCAATCCGTTCGCCATAGGCTACCTGAAAATTCTGGCCGACACGAACTCGTTTCGTCACATTGAACTCTGTGTTTGCCCGCAACGAGTAGCGTTTATAGCCGGTATAACGCATGATACCGTCCTGATTGAAATAGTTCAGCGACATGGCGTAACGACCATTTTCGTTACCGCCCGATACCCCTAACTGGTGATTTTGAATTGGTGCAGTCCTGAAAATCTCCTCCATCCAGTTCGTTCCTATTTTATTGGCTTTTGTAATCAGCAAAAACTTAGGCGAGTTGATGTCATTGTTATAATTAACATACGTGCCATCTGGATTTTGAGCCACGCGTGGGTCACTAGCCGATGCACCACTGGGCAGAATATAGTCGGGTATAACCGGTGTTGGGCCGTTCCCAAACTGCGAATGAACAGGATTACCATTGGCACCTACTGCCCCAGAGTTTATCCGTGATTCCCAGGTTAGCTGTGCATATTCCTGCGTATTGAGCATGTCCAGCAACTTACCATGCCGTTGCGAACCGTAGTAGGTGTCGTAGGTGAATTTAGCCTTACCTGCTTTCCCTTTTTTCGTTGTAATAATGACCACACCATTGCCGGCACGTGAACCATATATTGACGCAGCTGAGGCATCTTTCAGGATTTGCATGCTCTCAACGTCATTGAGATTCAGTGTGTTGAGATTGCCTTTCGTTGGTACACCATCAATGACATAAAGAGGAGAGTTGTCATTGATGGTGCCGAAACCCCGAATACGAACCATCACGCCACCACCTGGGGCATTCTCATTCCCGACCTGCACACCTGCCACACGACCTTGTAGGGCCTGTCCAACGTTCGTAGCTGGCACCGATAACAGCTGTTTTGTATCGACTGTAGCTACGGCTCCTGTAATGTCACGTTTAGCCTGAGCACCATAACCCGTTACAACGACTTCGCTCAGCGTTTTAATGTCGGGAGCTAAGGCGATGTTGATTGCCGTGCGGCTCCCAATGGTAATGTCCTGCGAAGTATAGCCAATAGCTGAGATTGTCAGCACATCGCGGCCCTGGACTACATTTAGTGAAAATTGGCCATTAGCATCCGTAACCACACCCGTTTGCGTGCCTTTCACAACAACGTTGGCACCGGGCAGCCCACTATTGTCGTTTCCGTCGGTAATACGGCCAGTAATTTTGCGATCCTGGGCAAATGCCCCCACGCACAGGAGCCAGCTAAATAGAAATAGCGGCACTGTGCGGTACGCTTGCTGTAAAGCGTTCATCATCATACAGTTTGATTAGAATTGTTAGAATTAAGTAATAGTAATGCGTAGGTATTAATGCTTAAAGGTATTTACTCATGATTTCTAATTAATCTTTTTTTAACCTTATCAATAAAATAATGGCCATAAAAAAGCCCGCTTGTTTTCACAAGCGGGCCTGGTAATTGAAATAAGGATATAATTGTGCTAGGTCAACTGCAATTCATCAATTACCCGCTGCACTTTTGCCTTTAGCTGAGCATAGGTATCATCAAATGCTTCTTTGCTTTCCAGGGGCTCACGAACGCTGACGTAAAATTTGATCTTCGGTTCTGTACCCGATGGCCGTGCCGAAACTTTAGTGCCATCTTCTGTGAAGAATTGGAGTACGTTCGATGCTTCGATTCCCATTTTGCCCGCTTCAATTGCTGAAGTTGTGCCCGCCTTTGCATCCAGTCGAGTCAACGCTTTGTAATCGTCAATCCGAACTACTGGCGAACCAGCAATGGACTTGGGTGGATTGGCCCGGAAGTCGGCCATCATCTGCTGAATTTCTTCGGCGCCTGATTTTCCCTTTTTCGTTAATGATACCAGCGATTCATAATAGAAACCGTTTTCCTGGTACATAGCCATGAGCATATCGAAGAGGCTCTTGCCCTGATCTTTAGCATAGGCGGTCAGTTCGGCAATAATGGCGCAGGAGGCAATGGCATCTTTATCGCGCACAAAATCGCCGATGAGGTAACCGTAACTCTCTTCGCCACCACCAATAAATTTCTCTTTGCCTTCCAGTTCACGAATAACTTCAGCAATGTATTTGAAGCCCGTAAGCGTATTGTGGCAGGTTACGCCATAATTTTTGCACATCTGATCGATAAGATCGGTGGTCACGATAGTCTTGGCCACGAACTCTTTGCCGGTCAGTTTGCCTGCATCTTTCCAGGCATTCAGCAGGTAGTAAATGATCAGGCTAGCCATCTGGTTGCCGTTCAGCAACTCGAATTCACCATGATGGTTGCGGGCACCGGCTCCTACTCGGTCGGCATCGGGATCGGTAGCCATAATAAGATCGGCATCCAGCGAATTAGCTAAATCGAGGGCCAACTGCATGGCCGCCCGCTCTTCAGGATTCGGCGATTTCACCGTCGGGAAATTGCCGTCGGGTGTAGCCTGCTCCTTAACAATATGCACATTGTTGAAGCCTAACGCATCCAACACACGTGGTACCAGCGTGATGCCCGTTCCGTGAATAGGTGTGTAAACGATGTTCAGATTGGCCTGGCGCTTAATCACATCCGGGTTCACAGCATTCGACTTGACACGTTCCACATAAGGCGCGTCGATTTCTTCGTCGATTAGATGGATTCGTTCAGGAATTCCCTCAAACTTAATGTCATCTACGGACGTAATCTTGTTTACCTCTTCAATAATGGCTTTGTCATGGGGGGCTACTACCTGACCACCATCATTCCAGTACACTTTGTAGCCATTATATTCGGGAGGGTTGTGCGAGGCCGTCACAACAATGCCGCTCTGGCAACCCAACTGCCGAATGGCAAACGATAATTCTGGTGTAGGACGTAGGCTGCTGAACAGATACACCTTAATGCCATTTGCCGAAAAAATATCAGCTACTAAGCGGGCAAATTCAGGACTCATCCGGCGACTGTCGTGGGCAATGGCCACACTAATGTCTTCGCCAGGGAAAGCTGCATTTATATAATTAGAAAGCCCTTGGGTAGCTGCACCAACGGTATATCGATTCATCCGGTTGGAACCCACGCCCAGAATGCCGCGCAGGCCACCTGTACCAAATTCAAGATCGCGATAGAACGAGTCAGTCAGCTCGGTAATATTACCAGAATCAATCAGGTGCTGGATCGATTCTTTCGTGGCGGCATCGTAATTGCCGCTAAGCCATTTATCAACACGTTGCTGAGTAGGGGAGTCGAGGGCCGTTGTCATGCTTGTTATGTCCTAAACTGTTGTTAAGTATAAAGTGATCGACTTCTGTTTATGTGCAAAAAAGAACATTATTTTCGGGAATATGTCAAAAAACCTTCGGTGTTTACCGCTTCATGAGTTTTTCTGTATTGATCCATAGCAATCCGGTCAAAATTACAACTCCCCTTTGGCCTACCAAATCCTTATAATAGATTCAGACACTTAAAAAGCACATTCATTTGTTTTTATGTGTCTTTAATTGATTTTTTGATATACTATTTGCAACATCTGCCTGATGCAACCGTCTTAAACTTAAGTTGATATTTTTTATACTTAAGATACATAGTGCAGTGAATATTCTTGTGATTGGTGGTTGTCAGATCTATGGCTACGGACTTACAAATAAGGAAAATAGTTTTATTGATCAATTTGTCTATCAACTTGAAGAGCTTGGACTTCATCCTCAGGTAACTAGTTACGTTTTTCTCCCGTTAGCTGATATTCGCGAGACGCTAATGCATCTGGATCTATCTCAATTTGATTTAATAATCATTCAGCCCGCTCATTACTATCTCCAGCATCCACCCACATTCTGGAAACTGTTTAAAATGCCAACCCGGAAAGTACCGAAATATGCAGGAACTGGATTAAAAACCGTGGAACTGGAAGCATTACGAAGTCAGTCACCGTTACCGCTCGACAGCACACCGGCTGGTTTAGTCAAGCAAACAAAAAACGTTTTGAAACGATTATTGCTGAGTTTAGGTAACCAGGCTGGTCTGGTGAAGCAGTTGCTTTATGTACAACATGAGTTGGCGGCTTTACTGAACCAATTGCAGATGCATAACCAAAAGGTTATTTTGTTAACACCAACACCACACCGTGAGTCGATCAGCCAATGGTTGCGTAGACAGGGGCGTGCCATCGTGATAAATGAGGGTAAACGATGCGGAATGACCGTTTTGGATACTCATCTATTTATCCGGCCAACAGGCGAGTTTTATCTTACCGATGACCCAAGCCATCTGAATTCCATAGGTCATGAGCTGCTAGGCCGGGTATTATTCATATGCTTTAAGGCAAAACAAGTAATACTAGCAGACCAACGAATACAACCCGCCATGGAAACGGTTTAACCATCAGAAGTTTTGTAGCACCTGACGAATCACGCTTAATTCGTGTCTACTCCTGCCAGCCGTCGGGCTTAAATGGTGTTCGACTGTTGCTGGGGACGCAGATAGCGGTTACCGGTCGTGGAGGGCCGCCCAGAATCCGGATGTTAGGATAGGGATAAATTGGCTCGGGAATGGGCTGCCGCAGATTGAGCGAATAAAATAGTTCGGAACCGGGTAGTTTAGATTCCCCGGCTGGATCGGTTTGGCCAAATGGCAGTCCGATCACGTCTTTCCGGTCAATCCAGTGCCGAACAGCCGACACGGCAGAGGCCGTAAAATAACCTACTACATGATCCTGATTATTTCCCATATTCTGAATATTACCCACTGGTGCAGACGGAATCGGGTCGACTAGTCCATTCGTGTTTTGTGTCTGGTCCTGAAAGCGTTTGAAATACGAATAGGCCGTTTTGGTTAAGGATAACTGCCGGATTTCCACTAAGCAGGCGGTACTATCATAATAGGGAATCTCCGCAATTTTTCGTCGGGCAATCAGCCCCCCATTGCTGAGTTGATCATCGAAGACATTGAGCGAAGAACTGTATAAAATCTCCCAGCATTCAGTCCGACAGGGGTAATCATAAACATATAATCCGGTTGTAAAGGGAGGTTGCCCGGCCTCGAAATAATTGGTTGGTACAAAACAGTTCTCATACGGTGCATTGCCCGACACGTAAAACGTTTTGTCTTTGTACACATGGTCGAGAATGCTATTGACTGCGTAAACACCTTGCTGGCAACTTCGGCACCACGATTGCTTTTCCCACAATTTCCACTCCCACCGATAATAATTGTGCTCACTGGCCGGGTCTTGCCAGTCAATAGATACATCGTGACCGGCTCGATAGCCACCCGTTAGTTGTAGCTCAACAGGCAAACTTGCCGGGTTATATTGAGACGATACCCGGTCAATAGCAGGAACAGCGGGCATAATTTGCGGAGTCGACTGGTAGTGCGTTCCATCGCTGAGAGTAAAACGGAGTTGGTAGCTGTGACCGATTTGGCCTTTGAAATCACTGGGTAATTGATAACTACCCTCTTCGGTTTCGTGGCAGGTAATTAGTTGAGTGGAATCAACGAGTACGGTAACGGTTGCTTTGGTAATGGGGATGCTACCAAAACGGCCCGTGAGTGGGTCGGCTTTTGAGCGATTCAGGCGAATGATTTGCGGTTCAGGCAGGTTCGTAATTGTACCATCAACAACTAGGGTATTTACGGTTCCGTTAATCGTCAGATCAATTGGGTCTACGCAGGCCGTTAGCAAGAGCGCTGAAAGAAAGGCACTTAAGGCAAAAACAAGAAAACGCATACCAGCTAAAAAAGGTAATTTAGCCAGAAAGTTTTGATAAATAAGGTGTTGCTGCTGAAACGTAAACAAGCTACTCAAAAACGTTGGTATGATACGGCGCTTTTGAGTAGCAAATCTACGTATTGGCTATTCTGTTCGTAAGGTCTTTATCGGATTCATCAGGGCGGCTTTCATACTTTGGAAACCGACAGTCAATAAGGCAACAAGAAAGGTGATCAGAATCGCCAGGATAAAAATGCCGGCGCCGAGCTCAATTCGATACACAAAATTAGTCAGCCACCTGTCCATAATCCACCAGGCCAGCGGAGCTGCCAACATAAACGCAACCAACAGCAAGCGAGAGAATTCTTTGCCGAACAGCCAAAGAATGCCGGACGTACTCGCTCCCAATACTTTGCGTACACCGATTTCCTTCGTTTTCTGAGTCGCCATGAACGATACCAATCCGTACAGGCCCAGACAACTCACAAAAATGGCAATTGCAGCAAACGCCTGAATGAGACGAAGAAGCATGTTATCCAGCTTATAGAGCCGGTCAATTTCTTCATCCAGAAAACGATATGTATAAACGGAAGACGGATACATGGCAGTCCATGCTTTTTCAAAACCAGCCAAGGTGACCTCCAGATTAGCCGGATTTACTTTTATCCCGCAACTATTATAAATCTCACTTCGGGTCGTGAGGCAGAGAGGCTCAATAGCAGTACGGAACGACTTAAAGTGGAAGTCCTTCATGACACCAACGATGGTTCCCAATTTCCCATTGATCGTTGCCGGTTTGCCAATCACATCGTGTAGGGAAGCTAAGCCAAGAGATTTTACGGCGGTTTCGTTGAGTAAGTACTCCCGGACCGTATCTGACGGATTTAGGTTGCGACCGGCCAGAATGGGTATTTTGAACGTAGGGACGAACTGATAATCTCCGGTTTTATAAGAAATGTTGAAACTTTCATTTTTCGGACGTGAGTCAAAGCGAATGCCCGTGCTTGCCAGGAATTCGGTTGCAGGAGGACTATCAAAAAATGTCACGTTTTCGACTCCAGCCAGTTCCGAAAGCTGCGCTCCCAATGTATTTATTTTTGACTTTTGATTATCAGGTATCGGTAGAATGACGATCGCGTCTTTTCGAAAACCCATGTCGGCCAGTTGCGAATAACGTAACTGGTTGGTAATGATCAGCGTACCAATAATGAGCAATTGTGAGATGGCAAACTGCGTAACAACCAACCCCTTTCGTAATGAAAAGCCGCCTATCGACCGTTGGGAGAGTTTTCCTTTCAGCGCCAGCACGGGCTGAAAACGAGCCAGAATCAGACCGGGATAAGCTCCTGAACAGAAAATTACAATCAGCAGCAGGCCGAGTAAAAAGGTTAGTAAATACGTGTCCGTAAATGGATTGAGGATCAATTCTATGTCAAACCATCGATTGACAAACGGTATAGCCAGATAGGCTAACCCTAGGGCGATGACCAGCGCTATTCCGGCAATAAGGGCTGTTTCGGTAATAAACTGCCAGAAAAGCGCTCCCCGCTGGCTGCCCAATGCTTTCCGAACGCCAATTTCCCGGGAGCGCCCAAGTGCCTGTGCCGTCGCCAGATTAATAAAATTAACGCAGGCCGTAACGATCAGGAAAAAGCCGATTAGAGCAAACGTCCAGAGATTTTTTTTCTCGGTGTATCCGCGCAGGCTAGGGTTAAAATGAACATCGGAGAGCGGCTGTAATTTGAATCGAAAATGCTTCGCATTCTCTTTGTCATAGTATTTATCGGAAATCGCCGGGAGAATCCTGGAATCGACAACAGCCGCAGATACATTCGGTTTGAGCCGGATAAAACATTGCATCTCTTTATTGAAACCCAACCACCAATCTTTTTCGACCATCCAGGGACTGTGATCCTGCAAATTGCTGAAAGGAAGATAGATTTCCGTGCGAAAATCTGTGGTAGCCGGTAAGTTCTGAAGAACACCTGTAATCTTTACGACCAAGGAATTATCGATATGCAAAAGCTGACCGATGGGGTCTTTATCGCCAAAATATTTTTTTGCGATTCGATCCGTGATAAGGGCTGTATTGCGATCCTGCAAGGCCGTTTGCGAACTACCTTCTATGAGCGGGAAATTGAAAATACGTAGAAAATCCGGATCGGCAAACGCAACATCTTCCTTAAATTTTTTCTCCGGCGACACGGCCACCACGCGATCTTTCAAAAATCCGATTCGCCCGACTTCTTCCGCGACATTATATCCACGCTTGAAGGCTTCCCCCATCGGATTGGGAACGCCTGTACTATAGGTCACCTTTTCTGTATGAAGCTCTGTATAAATACGATAGATTCGATCTTGATTCGCATGGAACGTATCAAAACTCAAGTGGTATTTCACTAATGTAAAGATCAGAATGGCGCAGGCAATGCCCAGACTCAGACTCACCACATTGATCAGCGTATAGGATTTGTGCCGATTCAGTTTTCTCAAAGCGATCTTAACATAATTACTGAGCATAGCCGTTGGGTTTGGTTGTAAATAACTAGTGGGTTCAGGGTATAAATGGATGGATTGATCTTGTTTACGCCAAAGTCGGGGATGCAGCAGCAACAGCATTTCCAGCACATACAACAGTCGGGCTTGGGTATATCCGTATCGCTGGGCTCTCTTCTGAAATAGTTCATACAGGTCACCCAATGTCTCTTCCCGGATATGAGGAGCCGTAATTCGTGCCAGCAGTCGCTCGGCCCAGCGTGGCGGCTCCGACTGTCTATCTTGGTAAGATTTATTTTTTCGATTCATGTCAGGTGATCAAAAGCGGTTTTCGGAATTGCCTCCCACAACTCATTCCGGATGCGTCGTGCTTCCTGTAAGGATTGTTCACCTGCGAGGGTTATCGTAAACAAGCGTTTGCTTCGCCCACCCCGTTCAGCGATTGGCTCGCTGAAACGGGAACGGACTAACCCTTTTTCCTCTAACCGCTGCATGGTTCGGTGAACAACGCCTAAACTCATTGGTCGCTCCAAACGCTCGCTTAGTGCTTCCACAACAGCTACACCATAAGCATCATCGTAGAGTAGCGCGATTGTCAGCAGAACGATCTCTTCGAACTCGCCTAATTGGGTACCTTTCATAAGTTGCTAGTACTTCATCGTAAAGTAAAATCTATCTTTCCTCTTTGCATAGCAAATGAAAGGCCAACAACCAAAATAGGCTCTATGGGCCGAAAAATGCCCATTTCGCACTTCCTTTTGGATTATTGTCGTCCGAAAACGGACGGTAACTTGTCCAGATCTGGACGGCAGTTGAGCAGCATTTTGATGACGGCAACGATGCTGATAAATGGATTAATCCTTACCTTAAGGGACTTCTTTTCACCGGATGCGACAATATAATCGATCAATAACTGCCACCATTTGAGAAAAAAGCATCATAGTTACTATGAATGGTGTAACGAAGAGTTTTTGGGAAGCTACGTATAAGCAAAACATAGCTAAACTAATTGGCGTTTGCTATCGATACACGTATAATAGGCAGATTGCAGAAGACTTAGCGCATGATGCTTTTCTGGTAGCTATTGATAAATCGTCAAGCTTTGAAAACAAAGGCTCTTTTGACGCTTGGTTAAGGCGTATTGTCATAAATGTAGCCTTGCAATACCTCCGGGAGCAAAAAAAACAAAAGCACCAGGAAGACAGGATTGCCTATGATACAACTTCAATTGACTACCAGGATGAAAATCAAGTCAATGAAGAAAATACCTTCTCAAAGGCTGAGCTTTTAGAAGCAATTGAGCGGTTGCCCGAGCACCATAAACTTGTATTTAATCTATATGTATTTGACAACTTTACGCATGCACAAATCGGTGCCGAATTGGGTATTAGTGAGGGAACGTCAAAGTCACATTTAGCAAGGGCGCGAAAGAAGATTCGACAAATTCTTAACGAAAAAGTAAACGAGAACAAAAAAAGGACTAGATTATTTTTACTGTTTTTACTTCCGGATAAGCTTTATAAGATAGACCATTTGTTTGCCCGTCAACTAAATTATTTTGAAATACAACCTCAAAAATTATTCCCTTTTCATACCATTGATTTTAGTGAAATCTCGACTCTAAAATCTAAACCATCTGCCATTTTTTCTGAAGCCTATTTGAAAATTGACATTGCTGCTGTAGCAATTGTTATGAACGTGGCCGCTGTTCTATTCTTACGTTTTAATTCATATAAGGAAATTAAATCGCCTGTGGAGGTAGTGCGCTCTACTGTAGTACCAGGTAAGCTCGTTGAGTTAAATTCAGAAAAGAATACTGATAAAAAGTTTTCAACTATTGATCCGATAACTGCCACCATTTCCAATACTGGCATCATATCAAGTGAACGAACTAACAATAGTGAAACTATGAAAACTATAAACACCTTGGGCGCATTGCTCCTGACAAGCTCGACTCTGGCTTTTGATACGACAAGCTTATTGAGCAACTATCAACTACCAACTCAGCTTAAAAACCAGAAAATCACCGAAAGAAATATAGCGGAAACGACGGGACCTATAGAATTGATTAAATCAAATGCCGGAATAGATTCTCCTGGAACGTCTGGTACGTTTTATGCCTCAGAGTTATTTTGGTCGGCGGCTACTAATGAACTATACTTTAAGGGAAGAGATGTAAAGATTAACTTCAACTCAAATAAATTTACTGGAAGTGGTACATTTTCATTCCTAAATAAAATCAGCTATCTGGTTATTAATGGAACCCCCGTGACATTAAATGAAACAATAAAACTTTCTGACAAGAAATACAATTTGGTCAAATTAACGCAAGAAGAGACAGTGAAAAAATATGGTGATAAAGGGAATTTTGGGGCTGTCGAAATAACGTTGGCAGAATAGATAAAAATGCGTCTTCAACTGTGTTTTATACGCCATATCTCCCAGATATGGCGTATAAAACACAGTTGAAGACGCATTTCAATTACTGATTATACGTGTACTCAACTGTATTGATAAAGTCTCCACCCCGATACGACTTCATTTGAGAAGGGTACCCGTCGGGTCGATATGTGTATTCGTAGCGCCATGAATCGACAGCACCCGGTTGATTGATCGTTTGCCGAGTGACTACATTATTTGGGTTTGTCGTGTTGAAGGATAACAAATCGCTCATATCGACCATTTCAGAGTCGCCCGTTGTTCGGAAAGGATTCGGTTTCATATCGTAAGCGAAGTAATCAACTGCCCAATAATCGAGTGGCGCTACAGAACGAGCCCAGAGGATATTTCCGACTTCGTTTCGACGGTACGTGATGCCGTCTGTTCGTTTTCCCTGGTCGTCAATGGTCCCAGACCAGATATAAGCCCCCGTTGGACTAAATCCCAAATGAGATTGGGCGACTCCAGCTTTTTGGTACCAATCTATAAATACTGTATTTGTCGTTTTTGTCAGTCCAGCTATCCCTTTGTCAATGGGACTGTAGGCAATTGTTCGGCTAGGGAGTAGGTCATTATTTTTAGGAGAGCCTTCTGTAAATGGGGCTTCTTTATTCAGTTTAGAAGCGACCTGTACTAATCCATTGCTCGTATAACTATAGGAGAGCTGAACGTAAATGTGTTGACCATCTGTGTAGTAATTGGTGCGTTCAATGAGACGGTTTTGGTCATCATACTGGTAAGTAATCCATAATTTACCGTTGAGAGTCACCTTCTTTAAGCGAAGCGTTGTGTTCGTCTGATTCAATTGACCAAACGGAAATTGACGGGCCGTACCGGCCGCCCCAAATACAGGTTGGTAGCTGGCAATCGAATCGGGCATAGATCGACTCGACTTTCCGGTGTTCTTTGTCGAAGGAAAGGGCGTGATGGTTATCTGGTCAGGTTGGGAATTACAACTGAATAGAGCCAATAAGCTTACTGGAAGAAGTAGATAGAGGTTTCGATACATGATTGTGGACAGTTACTTCCCTTTGATTTTGTAGAGCACTCCAAAGCGAATTACCGAAGAATTGCATTCATTGCGTCCGCCGACCCAGCCACTTTTGTAGTTGCTTAATCCGTACGAATAGGACGTATAAGCGCCTACTCGTCTGTAAAATACAGAGATTTGGCCCCTGGGTCTAATGTCCGTTTTTATGCCTGTTCTGTCTAGTGATGTCGTATACGTAGTACCGTTAATCCCGGTTGCCTTGCCACTTTCTTTTGAACTTAACAGATAGCCGACATCAAGGCCACCGGTCAGATCTACTGAAACCTGACGAATTCCCACCCGGTACCCTACATAAGGAAACGCATTGAGTTGGTTGTTTGACAGATAGGTTTGCCCGGAAGCTGCATCCTGAAAAGTACCCGTCTTATCATACCCATTAACACCTGTAATGGTGGTCTTACTTCTTAGGTTTTCATAGCCTACACCAATACCGACGATGAAATTGCCTCTGGAGATGCGTTGAATCTGGTAGGATACACCGTACGAAAGGCCATTTTTTGCCCCAAAAGGATTGTTTGTATAACCTGTGGTGCCATTAGAGGCTAGATTTATTTGAGAGGTTTTCTCTGCCGAATAACCCTGAAAAGAGAACAAACCGGAGTTTAAGGCAAGGATTGATTCTGTCTTCTGCCCAAAAGAAAGGTTGATCGTTAGGGTTGTCAGAAGAAGTAGAAGTAACTTTTTCATATCAGTAAACTAGTATTCCGTCTGATGACCCCCTATACCGCTAGTTGGTTGGAATTCAGCCGTTAAATAGGCAAAGATAGTTTAATGGCTGATCTATAGAATGAATGTCGGAAACAAGTAACCAGCAGCAGGGATGAAACAATACGCCTATAAATAAACTTTGATTCTCTGAAGCATCAACTAAAGTAGATAAGGCCGTTTCTGGAAGCGACGAAAGGGATACATGGAACGACGAAGACGCAGCGCTCGTAACGAACGAATGCCGGTAACTTCCCGATGATTATACCAACTCCTCATGCCAATAGCTTACTGTAAAAAGTGGTCAGTTTGGTCGTTACCAGCGCTCCTTTAGTCGATTATAGGGGAGGATTCGTCTAAAAAAGTTGAGCGATGAATAAACCCGTTGTACGTTACCATAAGTATATAAAAGTTCCGATAACCTTTATAATTAATACCTGTTGGTTAGCTAATTCATTGTTTGTAAAAAGGCGATACGTGAAGAACGAACCTTAAAACAAAATCAGCTGATTAACAGCGTTTCCTGCCTTTAGTGCGTCTAGGATGAAAACGGACATATTAGTCGCTATGCTAAAGGAAACAATCCAACACCTTTACCTTTCTTTTCATGAATCGATTACTACTGACGGTTTTATTGTTGGCTTTGGTAGTGCCTGCCATCCATGCTCAAATTTTATATACGCTTTCCGGCACCGTTCGTGACTCGGCCAGTCAACAACCCATTGTACGGGCGGCTGTGGTGCTTGATTATGAAAAAGCAGCTACAGGTACTTATACCGATGCACAGGGCCACTTCTCCATCAAAGCCCGTATAGGACAGCACGTTCTGGTGGTACGAAGCCTTGGATTTGTGCCCTATCGCACCACCATTAGCCTGCATGAGAACACCGTCTTCAACGTTCGACTGCCCTCTGTATCCAGCCAGTTAGAAGAGGTTGTCGTTACCAGCAAAGGCTATGACCGAAACGTTCGCCAGCCGCTGTTGGGCGTTAGTCAGATTAATATCGCTACCCTTAAAAAGATGCCGGCTGCCCTGGGCGAAGTCGATATTCTGCGGAGCCTGCAAATGCTTCCCGGTGTAACCAGCGTGGGCGAAGCCGCCAATGGGGTCAACATTCGGGGGGGGACTACGGATCAAAACCTGATCTTGCTCGACGATACACCTATTTTTAATCCGACTCACATGTTCGGCCTCTTTTCAGTCTTTCCGCCCGATGCGGTGAGTGGGCTGGATTTATATAAAGGGAACGTACCGGCTCGCTATGGCGGACGAGCGGCATCGGTTCTGGACATCAGCCTGCGTAATCCTGATCTCAATAAGTTTCAGATGACAGGTGGAGTGAGTTTGGTGGCCAATCGGCTAACGGTCGAAACGCCGATCATTAAGGGGAAACTGGCGCTGCTCGTATCAGGACGGGGTGCATTTAATGACTTCTTGCTACGAGCCGTCTCGCCCCGATTTGATAATATTCGGGCTAAGTTCGGTGATGGAACCGCCAAGATGTTCTGGCGGGTAAACGACAAGAATACCGTGACGGCGATGGGCTATTATAGCCAGGATCTGTTTCAGACGAATTTATTAGGAAGTCTGGCCAACGTCAACGCGGTGAATACCCAATACGCCCAACAAACGGCCAACGGCATGGTGCGCTGGTTTCATGCGTTCAATGACCGGACAAACCTGCAAACGACAGCTCTGGTAGCTCAGTACATTCCCCGAATTCTGTCGACCGAAGACAGTACGAACAACAAAGTAGTACTGAAACAGTCGCTGCTGCAACGACAGATCAAGTCAAACCTAAACTACCAGCTAGAAAACCAGAAGATTGAAGTCGGCATCAGCGGTACCCATTATCGGCTTAACCCCGGCGAGCTGATTCCTGGCAACAGTCTGGCGGTGAACTACCAGAAAACCCCGATTGAAAATGCGCTGGAACTAGGAATTCATGCTGAGGATGAGATCAGTTTGTCGGAAAAACTGGCGGTATCGGCGGGTTTGCGTTATTCGCACTTCCTGAATCTGGGGCCATCTGTCGTGCGCCGATATGCGAACGGCGAAGTAGCCGATGCCACCACTGTCGTGGATTCCACGGTGTATGGGGCCGGACAGGTGACCAAACAGTATGGCGGTTTTGAACCTCGATTAGGTTTGCGGTATGCTCTGACGCCCAATTCCTCCATCAAGATTGGCTACAACCTGATGCGGCAATATTTACAGGTGATCACCAATACAACTACGCCTTTGCCTACATCGCGCTGGAAAACGTCTGATGCGCATATTCAGCCGCAGGTGAGCCAGTTGTTTTCGGTGGGGTATTTTCAGAACTCGAAGAATAACATTTTTGAGTTATCGGCGGAGGCTTACTGGCGAAGTACGCAGCATATTCTGGACTATAAACCGGGGGCCGATTTCCTGCTCCAACCGTATCCAGAAACCCAATTGCTACCGGGTCGAAGCAAAGCCTATGGCCTGGAAGTGATGGTATCTAAGAAAAAAGGAGAGCTAACGGGCTGGGTCAATTACACCTTTGCCCGAACACTGAATCAGGTTAATCAGGGCGTTGATTTTCAGCAACAGATTAATGGTGGAGACTGGTACCGAGCCAACTATGATCGGCCACACAGTTTGAACATGAGCCTGACGATCAACCAGGGTCGTCACCATAGCTTTTCGTTTAACTTCGCGTATAGCTCGGGTCGTCCTTATACCGCGCCCGAGGGATTCATTCGCTACCAGGGTCGGACGTATCCTTATTACGATGAGCGGAATCAGTACCGTCTACCCGATTATCACCGACTGGATTTTGCCTGGAACATCTACAGTCCGAGTATGAAGAATCGGCGTTGGCAGGGACACTGGACCTTTACGGTGTACAACATTTACGGTCGCAAGAATGTGTACTCGATTTTTTACCGGACAGAAGGACAAGCTACTAACCCCTACCGACTCAGCATTTTTGGCGCACCCATACCAAGTTTGACCTACAACTTTGAGTTCAAGTAATTGCTCAATGGTATGCGTCCACTTATCATTCGGGTGTTTATTTTTCTGAGTAGCCTACTTTTAATTACTTGTGTTGATCGCCTTGATATAAATCTTCCTCAACACACAAACATCATTGTTGTGGATGGCATGATCAGTAATTTACCCGAACCCCAAATTATCCAGCTTAATCGTTCCCAAACTGATTCAGTAACGGGGCGGTCTGGATTCAAGGCGATTACGAAAGCAGCCGTGGAGGTTATTGTTGATTCGACACAGGTTATTGCCTGTCATGAGACGACTGATGGGAGGTATCAACTGCCCTCTGACTTTCGGGGACAAGTGGGGCATACGTATCAACTCCATTTTACGCTCAGTGACGGAACTCAATATCTGTCTACTCAGCAACTTATGCAACCCGTGCCGCCGATTGACAAAGTTACCCTTCTATTCAGCCTTACCAGTTTACCGGCTAATACTGGCGTGCTCGAAGAGTTTCGGTCTGGGTACGATGTGCTCCTGGACGTTCAGGACCCCGCCAATCAACGCAATTATTACCGTTGGGACTGGAGCCTCTACGAAAAGCAGGACTGGTGTCAGAGTTGTAACCAGGGATATTACATGACCAATCAACTCAGGCTGGTTAGCAGTTATCCCAATATCCTTATTTATCAAACTCAGCCCGAGCTTGCAGAGAATTGCTTTGATGCCCCATCCCCAGCTCTTTTTGGCGGCAACTACACTCCGCTCCCTATTTTTTTGATCAATTCCTACGTTTGCCGAACGCAATGCTGGGACATTATTCCTAGCACGACAATTAGTGTATTTTCGGATACGTACAGCAATGGAGGGGCAATTACGAGTCGTAACGTAGGACAAATACCATATTACACGGAGAATCCCGCTCTGGTCGAGGTTCGGCAAAGCAGCCTGACGGCGGATGCGTACCACTATTTTAGTTTATTACAAGAGCAGACCCAGAACACAGGTGGTCTGGCTGATGGCCTTCCGGCAGCCTTATCGGGAAATGTTCACAACACGGCCAACCCGCAAGAAAAGATAGTCGGCTATTTTACCGCAGGTGCTATTTCGTCGGTCCGTTATTGGCTGGATAAAAAAGACGCTACGGGTATCGCTTATGGGGGCGTGTATTATCATCCCGGACTAAAAGTGACGTTACCTGTACCTGGTGATCAGCAATTATTTTTTGCCTTCCACCGGGCATTGCCAACAGTTGAATCCTATTTGAACTTCACCATTTTAGGCGGGGGCCTACGTCCACCCACCGCTTTATGTGTACCAAGCGACAGTCGAACGCCAAATAGACCCGAAGGCTGGCGGGATTAAGTGAACAAAACGCCCTCGTTATGAATGTCTTCGTTTCACCACTTCGTCTGGTTTTCTGGTTGGCTGGCTGGCTACTGCTATCCATATTGGTTGCCTGTGTTGATCCCGCCGAATCAACCATAAACAGTTCGCTCAATGTGATCATTGTAGACGGCACCATTACGGATGTGGCTGAACAGCAAGTTATTCGACTCAGTCGCTCTCAGGCTGATCGACTTACAGGACGATCGGGTTCTGTACCCATTACTAAAGCAACTGTAGAGGTGGTGGTTGACTCTTCTGCCATTATTTCATGCCCGGAAACCGTGGACGGCACTTATCAATTACCCAGCGATTTTAAAGGGCAGGTTGGTCATGCCTATCAACTCCGGTTCACCTTAAGCGATGATACACAGTATGAATCAACGACTGAGATTCTGCAACCCGTTGCCCCAATTACGCAGGTTCGTGCCCAGTTTAACGCGACCAGCCTCAGTTCGACCCAACGGTTAAATGGTGTGTATACGGCTGCCCATGATTTTTATATTGACTTCACTGACCCTCCTGACCAAATCAATTATTATCGGTGGGACTGGAAAGATTGGGAGCATCAGGAGTGGTGCCGAAGCTGTAAAGGGGATATCTATCAGATCGCTGATGAGCAGGGGAAACTAATTGACGATTGCGTTAAGGATCGGTTTACCTACCCTCACTTTGATTACAATTGCCGAACTCAGTGCTGGGAGATTCTTTATGACAATGACCTCACCCTATTCGACGATCAGTACAGCAATGGGAATATGGTGAAAGCCTTGCGCGTGGCTCAAGTACCCTTGTATTCGAAAGAACACTGCCTGGTCGAGATTCGCCAGACTTCATTGACGAAACAGGCTTATACATATTTCAAACGGTTAAACGATCAAACCCAAAAGACGGGCGGTGTGGCTGGGGCGCAACCCGCCCTGTTGGTAGGTAATATCTATAACCTGGCAAAGAAGAATGAGCCCGTGGTTGGCTACTTCAGTGCATCGGGTGTTTCTGCGGTTCGGTACTGGTTAACCCGGAGCGATGCGACTGGCTTTGCTCCCGGTTTATTTCAGGCGCTCAATGGAAGAGATCCTGTTCTGGAATATGGCGTCCAGCCTGCTCGTTATCGTCCGCCATTGGCCGTGTGTGTTTCCAGTGAGAGTCGAACGCCAGTCAAGCCGACGGGCTGGCAAGATTGAGCAAATGTAAACACGCTCGTTATGATTCACATCGTTTCACAACTACGTCTGTTTTTTGTGTTGCTGGGTTGGCTCCTGCTGGCTACAGGGCCACTGGCGTGCGTTGATCCAGAGGACATTCTCCTACAGGGCACGGTAGATATTATTGTCGTGGATGGCACGATTACCAACTTAGCCGAAGCCCAGATCATCCAGCTCAATCGCTCGCAGGCCGACCGGCTCACGGGTCGCTTTGGTACGATCCCTATTACCAAAGCAACTGTTGAGGTTATCGTTGATTCATCCCAGATTATCCCCTGCCATGAGACTATAGATGGATCTTACCAATTACCATCCGATTTCAAAGGCCAGATTGGTCATGCGTACCAGTTGCGCTTTATTCTTTCGGATGGCTCTCGCTATGTGTCCTCTCAACAGATTATGCAAGCTGCTCCCTCCATCAACCAAGTGAGCTCTAAGTTCAATCTCAATAGTCTTTCTCAGGCCACGGCCTTGGGTGGCTATTATCGAGCGGGTCATGACTTAGCTATCGACTTCCAGGACCCGGCTGACCAGCATAACTACTACCGCTGGGGTTGGAATTTGTATGAGAAGCAGGACTGGTGCCGAAGCTGCCATCAGGGGGCCTACGCAGTCAATAACATACTCCCTCATGTATATACACATGGTCCGTACGGTCAGTACTACGTCTCGGGTGATTCCCTGTATGAGGATTGTTTTGTGCCAGTGCCAATGCTAGCCTATGAATTTGGCCAACCGGTAGTTGTTACTAAGCCTCTCTACGTGTATGATTATGCCTGTCGAACCCAGTGTTGGGAGATTCTACATAACTATGAAATAAATGTCTTCGACGATCAATACAGCAATGGCGGATTAATCCAGTCTCGTAAAGTAGCCCAGATTCCCTACTATACCCATGAACCTTGCCTGGTCGAACTACGCCAGACTTCCTTGACAATCGACGCCTATCGCTATTTTAAGCTGTTTCAGGATCAAACCGAGAAGACGGGTGGCCTGACTGACTCGCCACCGACTGCTCTGGCTGGAAACGTAAAGCGAATTGGGTTAACGACCGAATCTGTCGCTGGCTATTTTACCGCATCGGCTGTATCGACATTACGTTATTGGTTAGATCGCAAAGACGCGACGGGTCTACCGTTCGGGGCCACCGATCCAGCAGGTCCGTCAGGCTTACCTGGAGCAGAACTATACTATGCACTTAATCTTCGCGAGCCTAATCCCGAACCGACTTTTCCGCCACCGTATGTACTTATTTATGGCGGTCCATCTCGTCCACCAACGGCCATCTGTGTATTCAGCGACAGTCGAACGCCTTATAAACCGGAAGGTTGGCGGGATTAATCACTCAAAATAGCTTGCTTATGTGTGCCTTCTTTTCATCGTTTCGTCTGTTTCCTCTGCTGGGCTGGACCCTCTTGGTTCTGTTCCCACTGGCGTGCGTTGATCCCGAAGATATTGTGCAGAGTGGTACCAATGATATTCTCGTGGTTGATGGTACGATTACCAATCTGGCTGAGCCGCAACTTATTAAACTCAATCGATCAAAAGCCGATCCTCTTACTGGGCGCTTTGGTACCATGCCTATTACTAAAGCAACGGTGGAAGTCGTGATGGATTCGACGGTTGTAATTGCCTGTCATGAGACTGAGGATGGTAGCTATCAATTACCTTCTGATTTTAAAGGGCAGATTGGTCATGCGTACCAGTTACGCTTCGTGCTTACGGATGGGACAAGCTACCAATCTACTCCACAAACCATGTTGGCTGCTCCGCCAATAAGCAGGGTATATGCTCGGTTTAATCCGACAAGTCTTTCAACCAGAGAAGCGTTAGATGGTAATTTTAGAGCGGCCCATGACTTTTATTTAGACACCCAGGACCCTGCCAATCAACAGAATTATTACCGGTGGGACTGGAAATTATGGGAACGCCAAGAGTGGTGTCGCTCTTGTTCAATGGGAATCTATTCGGTACATAATGTTCTGACAAAATATACGGCCAACGGTCTTCGCTATTTTGAAGCTGGTGACTCCTTATTTGAAAACTGCTTTTATCCTCCCCCCGGCACTCCAGGCCTGGACAAGTATTTTGTGTACGATTATCAATGTCGAACGCAGTGTTGGGATATTTTCGTTAGCAATAATCTAAATGTCTTTGCTGATACTTATACGAATGGAGCCTTATTGACTGGGCAGAAGGTTGCTCAGATACCCTATTATCAGCATGCCCCTTGTTTAGTCGAAATCCGCCAGGCTGCGCTTAACCCGGCAGCTTATCGATACTTTAATCAACTTGCCGAGCAGACACAGAAATCCGGTGGAGTGGCTGATTTACCCCCAACGACTTTGGCGGGTAATGTCCAGATCACAGCGGGTAAAGGAAGTGGGGTTGTAGGGTATTTCACGGCTTCGGCTGTAACCACGATACGCTACTGGCTAAATCGAAAAGACGCTACGGGTCTACCGTTAGGCGCCACTGATCCTAAAGGCTCTTCAGGCTTACCCGGCGCTGAATTATTTTATGCACTGAATCTCCGACAGCCCAATCCTGAGCCTTCATTTTTTTCGCCCAACGTTTCAATTAATGATTATTCAGCACATACCAAGCCTTACACGGCGGTGTGTGAATCAAACGAAAGTCAAACTCCGGTTAAGCCGATTGGCTGGCAGGATTGAGATACACTAAAAACACGCGTTATGACTCATACCGTTTCATTGTTCCGACAGTTTTTTGTGGTGCTAAGCTGGCTTCTGCTGGCTATAGTGCCGCTGGCCTGCGTTGATCCAGAGGATCTTATCCTGCACGGCACAATAGATATTATTGTCGTGGATGGCACGATTACCAACCTGGCTGAGCCTCAGATTATTCGGCTTAACCGCTCGCGAGCTGACCGGCTGACGGGCCGTTTTGGTACGTTACCCATTACAAAAGCAACTGTCGTGGTGGTGATTGATTCCGCCGAAGCTATTTCTTGTCATGAGACTGTCGATGGCAGCTACCAGCTACCCAGCGATTTTAAAGGCCAGATTGGCCATGCGTATCAACTCCGGTTTACGCTCAGCGACGGCACGCGTTATATATCGACCCAACAGGTGATTCAGGCCGTACCGCCCATTGATAAAGCATCTGCCCGGTTTAATCTCCAAAGCCTATTGCCCCCCTTAGGCGGCTTCTTCCGGGCTGGCCATGATGTTTTTATTGAGTTTAGCGATCCTGCCGAACAGCATAACTATTACCGGTGGGACTGGACGTTATACGAGCCCCAAAAGTGGTGTCGAACGTGTGTGAAAGGCTTTTACTCTGTTTTCAATCCAATTGAGGTATTCCCGCCGGGTGGATTTTATAAATCAGGTACTGAATCTTTTGAAGACTGCTTTTATCCCGCCCCAAGAATTGGTGTTCCTGATGCTGATTTTAAATTTGATTATGCCTGCCGAACGCAGTGCTGGGAAATCCTGCATAATTATACCATCACAGTTTTCGACGATCAGTATACCAATGGTGGTCCGATAACGGGTCTTAAAGTAGCCGAGATTCCGTTTTATCAGCACAGTCCCTGTTTAGTAGACATTCGTCAACTATCACTCACGAAGGATGCTTATCGCTATTTTAAGCTATTCCAGGACCAGACCCAAAATACCGGCGGCTTAGCCGATACGCCACCAACGGCTTTGATTGGCAATGTCCATAATGTAGCGAATGCGCAGGAAAAAGTAGTTGGTTATTTTACGGCATCAGCTGTTTCCAGAAAACCCCTCTACATTGATCGAAAAGACACTGAGGGCTACCCATTTGGTAAAGATCCGGCAGGTTATTCGGGTGTGGAAGGCGAAGTGTTGTTTTTTGCCCTGAATGGTCGCCAGCCCATTCAGGAGCCTGGGCCTCCGAATGAGATTCGGATATTCCTTGATGGGACCCTTCGGCCGCCAACAGCAATCTGTGCTCCGCTCGATCAGCGAACGCCTTATACGCCAGAAGGCTGGCCTAACTAAATGAACGTAATGCAAACGTTGTTATGACTATCCGTTTCCCATCATTCCGCCTGTTTCCTTTGTTGCTGGGCTGGTTCTTACTGGTTGGCACGCTGGTTTCCTGCGTTGATCCCGAGGATCTTATCCTGCGCGGTACGGTGGATATTATTGTGGTGGATGGGACAATTACAAACCTGGCTGAAGAACAAATTATCCGACTCAACCGCTCCAAATCAGATCCCCTAACCGGTCGTTTTGGCACCCGGCCCATTACCAAAGCCATCGTAGAAGTAATAATTGACTCATCGCAGATTGTGCCTTGCCATGAAACCATTGATGGAAGCTATCAACTGCCCAGCGATTTTAAAGGGCAGATTGGTCATGCGTATCAACTCCGGTTTACGCTCAGTGATGGCACACAGTATGCGTCTAATCAGCAGGTAATTCAGACTGTACCAGCCATTGACAAGGTTGCTGCTCAGTTTAATTCGAAAAGTATTTTTCCACCCTTGAATGCGTCTTTTACGGCGGGGCACGACTTTTTCGTTGATTTCAGAGATCCTGACCAAATACGCAATTATTACCGCTGGGACTGGAAGCTCTGGGAAAAGCAGGAGTGGTGCCGCTCCTGCTATCAGGGGGTATATGCGATCTATGGAGATATTACGGCCGTATTATACTTTACTCCTGATCCCCCCAATTATTTCTATGTTTATATATCGGGGAATACTCAACTGCTGGAAGACTGTTACTACGAATTAGCACCGCCTGTTCCTTCCAAAAGGAACCCGGTACCTGGCTATACGTATGATTATAGTTGCCGAACCCAGTGCTGGGAGATTATTTATAGTCACGACCTCAACCTTTTTGATGATCAGTATACGAATGGCGGTTTACTAATTAACAAAAAAGTAGCGCAGATCCCTTTTTATGACCACAATCCTGGCTTGGTTGAAATTCGACAAAGCTCACTAACGCCCGATGCCTACCGGTACTTTAAATTGTTTCAGCAACAGACTCAGAATACCGGCAGCCTGGCTGATACACCCCCGTCGGCTCTGGCTGGGAATGTTCATAACCTGGCTAACAATCACGAAGCAGTAGTGGGTTATTTTTCGGTCTCAGCCGTCGCTACCAAGCGCTATTGGCTCGACCGTAAAGATGCTTTTGGCCTATCATTAGGCAATACAGGAGGATATTCCAGCATACCCGGTGCCGAGTTATTTTATGCCCTGAATCTGCGCCAGCCACAACCCGAGCCTTCCCTTCCGGGAGCGCCAGTCCTCCAGTTGTTTAACGCTCCTCCACGTCCCCCAACGGCCATCTGTGTGCCCAGCGATACCAAAACACCGTATAAACCCGACGGTTGGCGTGACTAGGGCAACTGTTCGACCATTTTGAGAATCATGCCGTTCTATATCCTTGAACATATCAATATGAGCATTAACGTATTGCTGATTTTACTAACGAGCAGCCTGTTTTTAATGGCCAATCGGACTCCGTTCCTAGCGGATGGGGTTCATATCTCCATTCACATGAAGGATGGAAACGGCCAACCCGTAACGCTATCTACGCCAAATGTATTTACGCTGGAACCGGTTGAGTTGGGCAACGCCAAACTTGATGCCAGCGGAAATGCTGTGCTGGATATTCCAGTAAACAAGGTACAATTTGCCAATATACAGATAGGGGAGAAGCTAGGAACATTGCTGCTTAGTCCGGGTGATAATCTTCGGATAAGCGTCGTTAATCAGGAAAGGTCTCCCTTTATTTTTTCGGGTAAAGGGGCTGAGGCTGCTACGTTCCTGGCACAAACGTCGTCGATCTGGCACAACTATGAGACAAAGGGTGGCAAACATCTCCTCCAGTTAGAACCTGATGAATTTGTCAACCGGCTGGATTCTGTGCAGAAAGCCTATGATAAACTGGCGCTGTACTCGGCGGGTACTGTCGCACTCAAACCAGTCCGCCATTTGTTGATGCAAAGGAATGCTGTGCAACTGCTGACCTACAAGCTGAATTATTGCATGTCTCGATTTGGCTCGGATGAGCTTCCTGCAAATGTGCCACCGACATTGAAAAATGTGGTTAGCGAGCTGCCTTTTGATTCCAGCCTGCTGGAGGCTAATACGTATGAGTATGGGTTCCTATTAGCTATGTATGAGCAATTGGGTTTGTACGCGCCTTTGTTTGCAGGTAAATCCAAAGACGAGCGCATGAGTATACAGGATCAATTACCTCAATTGGCAGATCAGCAAATTAGCCTCAGGAGCTATCCGGCTTCTATTCGGACGTTCCTGCGAGCTAAAAATATATATGATTCGCTGAAGCAATGGGGTATTACGTCCGCTACGGATTCACTCGTTGAAGCCATTAAAAAAGAGCCGGGTTATCAGGCGTATGCATCGGTTATTCAGGAAAAGTACGACAGTTGGTTGGCTCTGGCTCCTGGAAAAGCCGCGCCTAATTTTTCTGGCCTAAGCCCCGAAGGGAAACCCCTGTTGCTGACGGATTTGAAAGGGAAAGTTGTTTACGTCGATGTCTGGGCTACCTGGTGTGTTCCCTGCCGGGAAGAGTTTCCTCAGGCCAAACAGTTGCAGGCTCGTTTTGCCGACAACAATCAGGTTGCCTTTCTATATGTATCGATTGATCGTAATCAGGAGGCCTGGAAGAAAATGCTGGCAGGCGATCCCGATTTTAAAGGCGTGCACATGAATCAACCCCCCGGCGAACAATTCGAGTCGTTCGGAAAGGCTTATCAACTCGGTAGCATTCCCCGGTACATGCTTATTGATCAGACTGGTAATCTGGTCAACGTCAATGCAGATCGGCCTTCGTCGGGGAAAGTAGGTGAAGCGATTCAACAGCTATTGCAATAAACTATTTCATAATGGGCTCATTATGGTCAACTTTTTTTACTGATACGCCCATTTTCGTGGTTGCTAGTGCTTCTGCTTGCAGTTGTGGCTGTAGCCTGCGTTGATCCCGAAGAGCTTCTCCTTCGGGGAACGGTCGATGTCATTGTGATCGATGGTACCATCACCAATTTGGCTGAACCTCAGATCATCCGGCTCAACCGTTCCCGAGCCGACCCACTCACCGGGCGTTTTGGTGTGCTACCTCTGACTAAAATCAGCGTTCAGGTGGTTGTCGATTCTGCCGAGGTGATAAACTGCCACGAAACCGTGGATGGGAGTTATCAGCTACCCAGCGATTTTAAAGGCCAGGTTGGCCATGCGTATCAACTGCGGTTTACCCTTGAGAATGGTGGTACGTATGTATCGACTCAGCAGATTATGCCTGCTGTGCCTCCCATTGCCAAGGTATCGGCTCAGTTCAATCTTACGAGTTTGCCACCTAATCTGTTGGGTGGATTTACGAAAGGCTACGACTTGCTAATTGATATGCAGGACCCAGTTGCCCAGCGTAATTATTACCGTTGGGACTGGAACTTGTATGAAATGCAGGATTGGTGTAAAAGCTGTACCCAGGGGTATTATATGACCAACAAACTGACGCTCGTGAGCAGTTATCCAGCGCCCCTCGTATACCGGGCTGAGCCTGATTTACTGGAGGATTGCTTTGATGTGCCCTCATCCGTTCTATCTACCGGAACCTTCAGCAGCCCTTCCTATTTCGTGCTGGACTATCCCTGCCGAACACAGTGCTGGGAAATTATTCACAGCTATGCCCTCAATCTGTTCAACGATCAGTATGTGAATGGGGGGCAAATTCTGAGCAGAAATATTGGGCAGGTTCCTTTTTATACCCACAATCCGGCTTTGATCGAAATCCGGCAGGCATCACTTACATCGGATGCGTATCGATTTCTTACACTCTTTCAACAACAAACTCAGAATACGGGAGGCTTGGCCGATACACCCCCGGCGGCTCTGGTTGGTAATGTGCATAATGTGGCCAATGCACAGGAAAAAGTAGTTGGTTATTTTACGGCTGGAGCGGTTTCGTCCATTCGGTACTGGCTCGATAAGAAAGATGCGTCTGGAATTCCGCTAGGTGGAGTTGATGACGAAGGGAAGATTGTACCGGGGGATAAGGAGTTGTTTTTTGCCCTGAATCGTCGATTGCCTAAGCCAGAGCCGCAAACATCGGTGGAGTATTCAATTGGCTTTGCAATAGTGGGCGGAGGCAGTCGACCTCCTTCGGCTTTGTGTGTACCCAGTGATACTAAAACGCCCTTAAAACCCGATGGCTGGCGGAATTAAGTTAATAGAAACAACCTCCTTATGCCTACCTATTTTTATAAAATTTACCTGTTGTCTCTGCTGGTCATACTAGCCGTGGTTCCATTGGCCTGTGTTGATCCCGAAGACCTTTACCTTTTCGGGACAGTGGATGTTATTGTGGTCGATGGCACAATCAACAATCTGGCAGAACCACAGGCAATTCTGCTCAACCGTTCCAAAGCTGACCGGATCACCGGGCGATTTGGTAGCATACCCATTACAAAAGCACTCGTTGAGGTAGTGGTTGATTCAGCGCAGGTGATTGCCTGTCACGAAACGATAAATGGCACTTATCAGTTACCCAGCGATTTTAAGGGACAGGTCGGTCATGCCTATCAATTGCGATTTACGCTCAGTGATGGCACCCGCTATGTATCGACTCAACAGATTATGCAGGCTGTACCGCCTATTGACAACATAAAGTCCCAATTCAATTTAACGAGCTTATCGACCAAAATAAATGGAATTTACCCGGCTGCTCATGACCTGTTGATTGACTTTAAAGATCCTGTTGATCAGCATAACTATTATCGCTGGGATTGGAAGTTGTGGGAGAAACAGGATTGGTGCAAAAGCTGCGTTCAGGGCGAATATGCTCAGTACACTATTATAGGAAAAGGCGTAGGTACGAATTGTTATGTAGGTAATAATCAGCTGTATGAAGATTGTTACTCACCACCAGAGATATCAATGCCCCAGTATAATTATGGCGGCCAGAACCTCTATTTTGTCTACGATTATAACTGCCGGACTCAATGCTGGGAAATCCTTTATAGTCACGAGATCAATGTGTTCGATGATAAATTTAGTAATGGTGGCTCTATTGAGAAACGACGGGTTGCTCAAATTCCTTTTTATCAGCCGGAGGGCTGTTTAGTTGAGATTCGGCAGCTATCCTTAACGGCCGATGCCTACCGATTCTTCCTGTTATTTCAGCAACAGACACAAAATACCGGGGGCATCACCGACACCCCCCCGGCAGCCCTCGTCGGAAATGTTCATAACGTAGCGAATGCCAGCGAAAAAGTAGCCGGGTATTTTACGGCTTCGGCAATTTTTGCAGAACGCTACTGGATCGATCGCAAAGATGCTACGGGTACATTTCCAGGTTTGTTCCAGGCACTCAATGGTCGACCACCTACACCTGAACCCGATAATGCTGTGTTTTGTATTGCTGCTCTTCCGCTTCGCCCACCTAAGGCAATCTGCGCCCCCAGCGATAGCAAAACGCCTTACAAACCGGATGGATGGCAGGATTGACTATAGAAGAAGCCGCGTTGGTGAGTGATAAACCTAAAACGTCAGGACAATCTTCCCCGTTGTTCGGCGGCTTTCTAATTGTTGATGCGCATCGGCGATTTGGTCAGCGGGGAGCACCTGGTTAACTGTAATTTTCAGCTTTCCGTCGGCAATGATCTGGTTGATCGTTTCAAGATCACGGCCACTGGTATGCACCTGCGTCCGTTCTGCCTTGATATCGGGTCGGATAGCCAGAACTTTATCCATAGCGCCATACGCTATTGAGATCAGATGACCATTGGGTTTGAGAACCTTTGCCGAAGTGAAAACGGTATCGGCACCAGCTGCATCGAACACAAGATCGACATCACTCACTGCTTTTTCGACATCAGTTGTTGTGTAATCAATAAATTCATCGACACCCAGCGATCGGACAAATGCTTCGTTTTTGCCCGAAGCAGTGCCAATCACATAAGCACCAATGGCTTTTGCCAGTTGAACCGCCAGGTGGCCAACTCCGCCCGATGCGGCCTGAACCAGTAATTTCTCACCCGCTTTAAGATGCCCATGTTCGGTCAATGCCTGCCAGGCTGTCAGTACGGCTAAGGGAGTGGCTGCCGCTTCTTCGAATGATAGTTGGGTTGGCTTATGGGCAAGATTATCAGCTGGAGCGGCAACATACTCGGCATAGGTATTCCCCGGCTTGGGAAAATTAACCATGCCATAGACCGCATCGCCCACGTTAAACGTCGTTACGTTGCTGCCCGTTTCAACAACTTCGCCAGCCATATCCCAGCCCAGAATGATTGGATGCGTATAACTTTGAGCATAGGGAGCTACGCCGGTGCGCGTTTTAAAATCGGCCGGATTTACGCCAAACGCGCTGACTTTTACCAGAACTTCATCGGGCGTAATTGTTGGGGTGGGTACTTCCTGAATAGCGAAGTTCTCGACGCCACCCCAATTACTTAAAACAATGGCTTTCATTGACTTAAAGTTAGTTTATGCCTTGTCATTGATCGTTGGTAGCAATTGCACAAAGAATCAATGACATCTTAAATAAGCTAGGCCGTTCTTTACGTGAACGGCCTAGTATCAATTCTGTTTATTTAATGTGTGCCCGAAGCATCCAGGCAATTTTTTCATGTTTTTCCATTAGCCCGGTGATGTAATCGCTCGTTCCGGCATCCTTATGGGCATCGGCAAACTCGTTAATGTTTCCACGAATCGATTCAATAATGCTTTCGTGGTCGCTCAACAGTTTTTTGATTAAGCTCCGACTATCATTGCCTTCTTCCTCCTGTTCTGTAAGCTGGGTTAATTGCAGGAAATTTTTCAGAGTAGCGGGTGCGTAGTGACCCAACTGACGGATACGCTCCGCTACACTATCGACGATCTCCGCCGACTGATTGTACAATTCCTCAAAGTAGAGGTGAACCGAATGAAAGTCCATTCCCTCCAGATTCCAGTGTGCGTTAAGGGTTTTTGTGTAGAGCACAAATTCATCGGCCAATAACTTCGCCAGCTGATGCGCGACTACTTCTCTGTTTTCGGCTGAAATGCCAATACTTGTTTTCATTTGAGTAGTTAAAAATGGTGAACTGTACTATTTATAATGCCTGGAGAACACACGAAATGGGCTATGAAATTCCCTTATTTAGCTGCATTTCGTTAAACTGATTTTGTGGATTCTATCGATATCTATACTCGCTTACTTCGTATTCCCGGTTGAAAATGAATAGGGAAATTCATCTGGCTTGATACCTCGTTGTCGGTTAGGCGTCGCCGACATATCGAAGTCGAGAACGGCTCCCTGCGCTAATGCCTGATGGCTAAGCCAATTTTTCGTATAGGGCTTACCGTTCAGCCGCATTGCGTTGATATAGCGATGCTGTTCGCTGTTGGTTGGCGCCTTGATCACCAGCTCTTTGCCGTTTTCTAGTTTCGCCGTTATCTTTTTAAATAAGGGAGCGCCAATAACATATTGGTCTGTTGCTGGACAAACGGGATAAAATCCCATAGCCGTAAATACATACCAGGCTGATGTCTGCCCATTGTCTTCATCGCCACAATACCCATCGGCCGTTGGCAGATAGAGCCGATTCATGACTTCTCGGAGCCAGTATTGGGCTTTCCAGGGCTCACCAGCGTAATTATACAGGTAAATCATATGCTGAATCGGCTGGTTGCCATGCGCATACTGGCCCATGTTGGCAATCTGCATTTCCCGAATTTCGTGAATGACACTGCCATAATAGGTCTCGTCGTACACGGGTGGAATGGTGAAAACGGAGTCGAGTTTCGTAACAAACTGTTGCCGGCCCCCCATCAGATTTATCAAACCCTGCACATCGTGAAAGACCGACCAGGTATAGTGCCAGCTGTTACCCTCCGTAAAAGCGTCGCCCCATTTGAACGGGTTAAATGGTGACTGAAAAGATCCATCTTTATTTCTGCCGCGCATTAAACCTGTCTGTTTATCGAACAGGTTCCGGTAATTCTGACTCCGTTTGGCAAACCGATCAATCTCGGCCTGAGGGCGTTTCAGGGCTTTTGCCAACTGATAAATTGTGAAATCATCATAGGCGTATTCCAGCGTTCGGGCTGCATTTTCATTGATTTTAACATCGTAAGGCACATACCCTAACGTGTTGTAATAACTGGCGCCCCGACGGCCAACCGCATCCATTGGGCCTTCCTGTTCCGAATTTTTCAATATGGCTTCATATAACGTATTGATGTCGTAACCACGGCTCCCTTTCAGGTACGCATCGGCAATAATGGACGCCGAATTGGAACCGATCATGGTGTTGCGCAGACCCGGACTCGCCCATTCTGGCAACCAACCACCTTCTTTATACGCATTGACTAAACCTTCCTGAATCTGTGCATTCAGCGATGGGTACATTAGGTTCAGGAAGGGAAATAACGAGCGGAAAGTATCCCAGAAACCAGTGTCTGTGAATAGATAGCCGGGCATCACCTGACCATTATAAGGACTGTAATGCACCACTTTCTTCGTAGCATCCAGTTCATAAAACTTCCGGGGGAATAGGAGCGACCGATACAGGCAGGAATAAAACGTTTGCTTTTGAGCCACAGAGCCACCTTCAACTCGGATTCGTCCGAGCTCTTTATTCCAGGCCAGCTTTGCTTTCTGTTTAATCGTATCGAGCGGATCGTTGCCCAATTCTTTTAGATTCAGTTCTGCCTGCTCAACACTAATAAATGACGAGGCTACTCTGGCAAGAACCTGCTCACCTTTGGTTGTTTTAAATCCGACAACGGCCCCAGCGTGATCCGATTTAGTTTCCAGCGAATCGGTCGTTATCGTTTTCTCGTGCCAGACCTGCGCCGTTGCGAAAGGCTTGTCGAAATAAATGACAAAATAGTTTTTAAAATTGGCTGGTACACCGCCATTGTTTCGGGTTGTATAGCCAATAATCTTGCGCTCTTTCGGGATGATTTTTACGTACGATCCTTTGTCAAAGGCATCAAGTACGACAAACGAATGATCGGTTTTGGGGAAAGTAAACCGAAACGTAGCCGCTCGTTCGGTAGGAGCCAGTTCGGTTGTAATGTCATGATCGGCCAGATAGACGCTGTAGTAATAAGGAGTTGCTATTTCCGATTTATGCGAGTACCAACTGGCACGTTCGGTTTCATCGATTCGGAGTTTCCCGGTTATGGGCATTAGCGAAAACTGGCCGTAGTCGTTCATCCAGGGCGATGGCTGATGCGTTTGTTTAAACCCCCGAATCTTGTCAGCCGCGTAAGTATACGCCCAACCGTCACCCATTTTACCCGTCTGCGGCATCCAGAAATTCATCCCCCACGGCAACGCGATAGCTGGGTAGGTATTTCCATTCGATAAACTGGGCTTTGAATCTGTTCCAATTAAGGGATTCACCATCGCAACCAGATCGGATAATGTAGCTACCGGTTGAGCATATACGTTAATAGATAGTACTACCAAAAAAAGCAAATACAGTGTTTTTTTCATGGGGTCGGTGTCAATTGATTCGTTGTTTCTCCGGTCGATCGTCAGCGAATTGATGGCTAAACTACGGTGAAGAGAAACGTTGGTTATAGGGGAGGTTTCGGGGGTAAATTTAACTGGAATTCTGCCGTCGAAACAAATTCAAAAATTGACTTCGAAAACGGTATAACGATTGGACGAGTCAGAACAAGGATGCTTTGTTGTAAGTATCGAAAAAAGCAAAATTCGCCTGCTAAGAGGCTACCTACATTTCTTAAGAACAGTATTGGCTTTACCTCCAATCCCTTTCTTTGATGTGAACTTTTTCTGCTTTTTGTGGAAATTAAGTGTATGTAATTGAAAATATGTAAAATAAAAATTGTGTAAACGGTAGTTTACTTCTATTTTTGAAAGGCCATTAATTACTAGTTGGCTACTCCCACACCTGTTGCTGAGCTAATTATACTTATTCACAACCCTGAATAAGTGTAAACTAGTCATGTCTTTATCTTGATAAATGAAAAATTGTTCAAATAAATATACTTTGGATTGTGTCGGTAAACTTGAATTTTAGTAAATGATAAACGCGTGTACAAGATGAATGTGAAATCGAATGTGGTGGTGTTTGTAACGCTTTTCTCTTTGCTATTGGGGTTAGGTCAGGCAGAGGCTCAAATCAAAATTACATTTCCCGTCAGCCGATTGGTTTTTCAGCGAGACAACAACAACCAGGCAACTGTGCAGATCGCCGGCAGCTATAGCCAAACCCTGGATGCGGTGGAGGTTCGTGCAGTAGCTCGCTCAGCTGGTCAGGGTACTACCACCGACTGGACTACCTTGCAGACAAATCCTACCAATGGCCAGTTTATGGGTACATTGCCCGTAAAGGGAGGATGGTATAAGTTGCTGGTACGAGGCCGTAGTGGCGGAGCAATCGTGGTCAATGATTCATTAGATCGTTTTGGGGTAGGAGAGGTGTTTGCCATTATGGGGCATTCCAATGCGCAGGGATCGGGCTGTACCGTAAATGGGGTAAACCAATGTCCCTCTATTAATGGGGCCAATGATGATCGAGTAACTGTCGTTTCGCTCGATCAAAACGGTAGCAATTTTCAGCAATATCTGACTACGGCAGATACCCGATACCTGCCAGGGCTGGCCTTCAGTCAGTTGCTTATTAACAGTGGTTTTTCTCCTTTTGCTAGTATTCCCTGGCTGTGGGGACATATGGGCGATGTACTAGTTCAACGAATCAATGTCCCGATAATGCTTTATAATGCTGGGTTTGGCGGAACGACGATGCAACAAACCTATTGGGCAGCCTACAATATACCTTTTCAGCATTCCTTTGTACGCTATGACCTGCGAATGCCTTACGCTAACCTGCGTAACCTGATGAATCTTTACGTACCCACCACCGGATTGCGGGCCGTATTGGTACAACATGGTGAAAATGATCGGGATAATCCAACGGATTCTACATCGAAGTATTATTACAAAGTTATTGATAAGGTACGAGCTGAATTTAATAAGCCTAACCTGGCCTGCATTGTCGCTTTATCGTCTTTCGTTGGAGCCCGCTTCGACAATGTTCGGGCAGCCCAGTTTCAGGTCATCAATACACCGGGTTACTTCGCTTTTCAGGGACCAGATCTGGATAATATAAATACACAGGCCGACCGACCCGACGGGATTCATTTTTCGCCCTCGGGCCAGAATAAAGCGGGTGATTCCTGGGCTAATGCCATTACAGACTCGTATCTGTCAACAATTTCGCCCTATAGCGCAGAATCTCAGCCAGTAGCCACCATAGCCTGTGCGACTTCAAATCAGCTTAAACTTACCCAACCAGACGGTTATCAATATACCTGGAGTACGGGGAGCACCAGCAATAGTTTGACTGTTGGTGACGGCATCTACACGGCGCGATTACTGAATGGTCAAAACAAAGTGTACTTCCCACCAGCGGTCGTTGTGCCAGCCAACGTTCAGCCAACGACTCCAACCATAACGTCCGATAATGGAACGCTCACGATCTGTCGAAGTACTGGACTAAAACTAACATCATCGTATACGGGTCCGAATCGATGGAGTACGAGTGCCACCTCACCTTCTGTTGTCGCCAGTACACCCGGCGTGTACAGTGTGCAGGCTCGGAATGCGGTTTATGGCTGTTTGTCCAATGCTGCTTCTCAAACGATCAGCCTTGCCTCGGCAGACCTTGACCTGGCGATACAGACTTCCCGACGGACAGTAGCACTTAACGATACACTCAGTTTATGGTTCATCGTGCAAAATAGAGGAGTTTGTGATGCGGGGAGCGTATCTATTCAAACCCGCCTTCCACCTAACTTATCGTTTGTTTCATCTACAGATAATCTAAGTGCATCCAGTAATGTAGTCGGTGGTACGATTAGTAATATAACCGCAGGTTTAACAACGGGTCGGCGGTATGTTGCCCGTCTGACTGCGCCGGGCACCTATATTGCCGCTGCCGAAATAATAGACTCTACCAACCCAATAATGGGCGTGACTCTGAACAACGGAACAGCCAATGGGGAGAAAGATGAAGCCCAGATCGATTTACGAACCACTGAATCGTCATCTACGATATACGTATCTCCTAACCCGAAGCAGGGGCCGTTGCCATCGGTTCAGTCGAGTCAGCCAACACCTGACCCCACGAAAGTTGATTTAAGCTTACTAATGCAAGCCAGCAGCCAGTCAATAAAAGTAGGACAACCCGTTAGTATTACACTCATCGTGACGAATCAGGGAGGTTTGGCAGCTACCAATGTAGTGCTAAACAATTTATTGCCGTCGGGTTTGCAGTTCGTGAGTTCGTCATCTGGAATGACGGTAAATGGATCGGTTGTTAAGGGTACGATTAGTCAGATACCAGTCGGTCAATCGGTTAGTCTGACATTCGTCGTTCAGGCAACTAGCAATGGAGTCTTCACGAATCAGGCTCAGATTATGACTATCGACCAGACTGATGCCGATTCAATACCGGGGAACGGTTACACGAATGGTGAGGACGATCAGGCCAGCAACTACCTGCGAACGGCTGGCTAGCCGGCGTATTAATGGGCTTGTCCATACTGATTATCCCATACCTGAATGAGCGATTTTATAGCACGTTACTAGACGACTTTATCCAATAAACTAATGAAATACCTTCGTAATTTTCTGTTCTGGCTTGCTCTGGCGTCGTGTAGTCAGGCTCAGCCACCGGCTCCGGCCAAAGTACCAAGTGGTTATCTATACAAAGTGGATACAGGCATTCCAGGCCAGACCGTGTATGTATGTGGGGAGCGCCCATTTAATGCCAACGGTGATTTGGTAGGCCCTGGTGATCTGAGTGCCCAGACCAAGCAGATACTTGAAAATATAAAGACTTCGCTGGCTACAGTGAGTATGAGTCTAAAGGATGTAACGCAGATAAAATATGCGGTTAAAGATGGAACAGGAACCACACTGGTGGGTGAGAATGCTACCCAACTATTGACATCTGTTCAGGCGTCTTACTTTACAACAGCACCAAAAATCGTTGAAATGAAAAACGTCACACAAACCGTTCGCGATGATGTGCTGATTGAAGTAGAAGTTATTGCTGTAAAATGATTGGTGACCCGTCTAGTTCATTGGCGGGCCATTCTTTATTACTTCGGTAGCAAGTGAAACTCGCCCGTTGTTTGGTCGTATTCGTACTGACGGGGAATGCCTGTGGCCAGTTCAATCTTTTCAATGTCGGCGGGGCTGATGTGCTCTAACTCCATAAGTAACGCTCGCAGACTGTTTCCATGAGCAACCACAAGTACCGCTTGTCCGGCCTGGAGATGTGGTAAAATCGTTGTTTTAAAATACGGGACTACTCGTGCATGCGTATCCGATAATCGCTCCCCATTGGGAGGCTGGTCTTCATAACCACGTCGCCACCGAAACACCTGCTCAGCTCCGAATTGTGCTTCGGCTTCGAGCTTATTCATGCCCTGTAAGTCGCCATACATGCGCTCATTTAAGGCTTCACTACGTTCAATAGGCAGATTGGTCTGACCAATCTCGTCCAGGATAATTGCCATTGTTTCAATAGCGCGCTGCAATACGGATGTAAAACCGATCCCGAAGTTTGGAGGCTGATGAGCCTTTAATAGCGCACCTGCTTCACGAGCCTCATGTCGCCCAAGGTCGGTAAGGGGCGTGTCAGTAGTACCCGTAAAGCGATTTTCTAAATTCCACTGAGATTGTCCGTGTCGGACGATGACGAAGAGAGGCATATACAGTAACTACCAATAAAATGGGGGAAGTGTTTGCAGAAAATCATCAAAACTAAAGGGAGATGATTAACTGAAGAGCTTTTCATAATGCGTTGATGGTGCAAAAATGCCGCCACTTTGCTCATAAAAGGATTGATCGGTGAGGTACACGCCTTTCTGGGGTTGGGTCCAGGAGGCACCTGCTTTGGGGTGGTAACTCATGAGTGTATCCCAGTTCTTAAAATATTGACGCCCGTTAGTTTCCTGTAAACCCACGGTCATACCTGGAAAGGAAGGTAGACGAGCGGCAACACATTTGTTCCAGTCGACCAGAATAGGATTGACAGTCAGGTCGGCGCAGAAGCAGGGGATCTTTTTTTCGAAGGCCAATTGAGTAATTTTCATCGTCATGCTTAAGGTTTTGGCGATGGCCTTCACGGCAATAGCTGAATATCCCTGCTCAATTCGCCGAGCTGCATCCTCCACCGTATGCGCACTTTCATCAGCCGCAACGCGGACACCCATGTCGCCTACAAAAACCTCGTTATTTTCGGCAAAAGGCTCTTCGATCACGGCAATCTGGTCGAAAGCGCCAATCTTTCGGGCATGATCCAGAAAACGAAGTAATGTTTCTTTCTTTTCATACCGGCCGTTGGCGTCGAAGTAATAAGGTATTTTGCCACTCTTCGTATAAGGGGTTTCGTAATGCCCAATTGCTTTATGAACAGCCGATAGAAAAGCGATGTCTTTCTCAATCATTTCCTGTTGCGTACCTGCCGAACCGGTTTTCAATTTCAGGATAAAATACCCTTCGTCGGCAGCTTTCTTAATCGTTTCCGCTGTTGTTCCCACGCTAAACGATGGAATACAGGCCACCTGATTATGATGGTATGACAAGCCCGGTTTATAAGCACCGGGAATCATCTGGTCGAAGTTAGCCATGTTGTTCTCCTGGGCGTATAAGAGCCAGGCTGCGTTATCGACACACACGAGAGAATTCAGGGCAAAGGTTTTTCGGAGGTCTGGGTTGCCCGTTATTTTTTTTCCGTAAGCCAGTACCTCGGGCAGGAGCGTATCAACTAATTCGACCGGATTCGTGAAGGAAGTTCCTTTTAGCAATTGGAGCGCATATTCACTCATGGCATACATAAGGGCATTTCCCGCACTTTCAGAATGGGCCGCGAAGACGGTTGAATCTGACCAGAGAACGCCTTGAGTTCCCAGTCCTATTTTATGAATACCTGATTCAGATTCAAGCCAGGCAATGGCTTGCCAACTATCAGTAATTGCACTTCCTTTAAACCGATATGGATTCAGTGGCTCTCGCTCAAAATTAGCGTTGACATTCCTGATCCGGATTTTGGCAAATGACTGCTTCTGGTTGATGGACTCGCTCGAACCAGGGGTAAATCCTGCCGTTCCCAAAGCTACCATCGACGAGCCGGCATAGGTTATAAAGTCCCGCCGAGTTACAGAGTTGAGTTCTCTTTTCAGGTTATTCATAGTACGCTTGATTGGTAAGTAAGGTGAATTTGAGCCAAATTGACTTATCCGGGCGGTCTCATCCCAAATCTGGTACGCTAAGAAGTAAAGCCACCCTATTCTCTCCTTTATCGTACATGAAAAACCTGAAGCAACGACTTAAGCAGGGCGAGACACTCAACGGGTGTTGGTTAAATCTGGGCAGTTCACTAACTGCTGAAATTGTTGGTCAGGCTGGATTCGACTGGGTATTGATCGATCTTGAACACGGAGCTGGTTCTGAAAGTGATGTACTAGGTCAGTTACAGGCACTTGAGCATACAGGAGCAGGTGCCATTGTGCGGGTAGAAAGTGCTGAAGGCCAGCGTATTCATCGCGTGTTGGATATGGGTGCTGAAGGAGTTATGTGTCCTAAAATCAGCAACCCAGAAGAGGCTCAAAAAGTAGTCAACGGCTTGCATTATCCCCCTTACGGCAATCGTGGAGTCGCTAAGATGGTTCGTGCTACTGGTTTTGCCCAGAATTTTACCCAGTACTATGAAGAAGCCAGAGAGACCATTTTGGGCGTAGTACAAATTGAAACCGTGGAGGTGCTAAATCATCTGGATGCCGTGGCAGCTATTGATGGCGTTGATGTGCTGTTCATCGGCCCAGCCGATCTGTCGATGGAGTTAGGCATATTTGGGCAGTTCGATCATCCTCGGTTTAAGGAAGCACTGCAAGAAACAGTCAACGCAGCACAGAAAGCTGGTAAATCAACGGGCATTCTGTTTTTTAACCCCAATGATTACCAAACCTATCACGACCTGGGAATTCGTCTAATTGCCTGCGGAGCCGACGCCACCTTTGTTGCCGATGGCGCTCGCAATCTGGCGCAGAAGCTGTCTGGTTTCAGAGCCGCATATAAATGAGTTTATGGTTTTATTGAGTGATTCGGCTGCACCCATGGGTACAACCGAATCACTCAATAAAACGCCAACCCACAACTATAAACCTCAACCGTATCCTCTCTCAAATGACTGACCCGCTTTTTATTTTAGCCGTAGGTGTATTAATCGTTGTGGGGGGAATCATTGGATTGAAACTACATCCGTTTCTGGCGCTTTTGCTAGGTGCATTCGCTGTGGCTTTACTGACACCAGCTTCGGCTATCGAACAATTTGCTTTGTCGAAGGGAACTGCACCAGCAGCAGCATTAGCATTAGCCAAAAAAGGCATTGGCGAACGGATTGCCACCGAATTTGGGAACACCTGTGGCAAAATAGGCATCCTGATTGCTATGGCTGCCATTATTGGGAAAAGCATGCTCGAGAGTGGAGCCGCTGAACGAATTATCCGATCTATGCTGCGGCTAACTGGTATTGAGAAGGCACCTATTGCCTTTTTGGTTAGTAGCTTTTTTCTGGGGATACCCGTGTTTTTTGATACAGTTATTTTTCTGATGATGCCCCTGGCCAAAGCCATGACGCTGCGAATCGGTAAAAATTATCTGTTACTGGTACTTTGCATTATGGCCGGCGCTGCTATGGCCAACTCACTGGTTCCTCCTGCGCCAGGGCCCTTATTTCTGGTCGGCGAAATGAAGATTCCAATTGGGATGATGATGATTGGAGGAACCATCGTAGGCCTTTTTACAATTACGGCAGGCTATTTTTTTGCCCTTTGGGCTAACCGTAAATGGCCTATACCGTTGAGGGACTCGCTGGATGCCCGACTGGAAGATCTCAAATTGGTCGCGGCTAAAGAAGACCGGCACCTGCCTTCGCTAGGGGTGTCATTACTGCCAGTGTTACTACCGCTTGTGTTTATTTGCGCTGATACTGCTCTCAATGCCCTGGCGACGCCGGGCGTACCTCTCAGTCAGTCACCTTTTTTAGTGAAACTACTGAGCTTGATCAAATTCTTTGGTGATAAGAACATCGCTATAATTATGGGAGGTATTGTCGCCTTATTGATACTAACCTGGCAAAAACGAGGCAGCAAAGAAGGGCTAACGCCTTTTGTGCAGGCAGCTCTCATGAGCGGAGGAGGTATTATATTAATAACCGCAGCAGGCGGAGCGTTTGGTGGTATGCTGCAACAGACGGGCATTAGCGCGAAAATTGCCGACATGACCAAAGATTATCAGATGGCGTTAATTCCACTGGCGTTTCTCATTGCCTCTGTTGTTCGTACGGCCCAGGGATCTGCTACGGTAGCCTTGATTACGGCTTCGGGAATTCTATCAGGAATGGCGGGAAATGCTAATCTGGCGTTTCATCCCTTATATCTGGGATTGGCAATTGGCTGTGGTTCAAAATTGGTTCCCTGGATGAATGACGCAGGTTTTTGGATTATTTGCAAGTTGAGCAACTTAACTGAGCAGGAAGCGTTAAAAACCATTTCACCATTGCTTGTGGTCATGGGCTTAACCGGTCTGGTTATCATACTGGTTGCTGCTCAATTGTTTCCATTAGTATAAGGCAGAACAGGTTGTAACATGATCTAAATTAAGTTGATATACTATACTCTATGCGCAACAAACCGGGTCCTCGAATTAAAGAAATCAGTATTACGCCCATTGCCATTGTCGATCCACCCCTGTTAAATGCGGCTGGTTTGCACGCGCCTTATGCACTTCGCACCATTGTCGAGTTAGTTACTGACGATGGCATTTCAGGTATTAGCGAAATTCCTGGTAACAGCGCTATCGATGCTGCCCTCCATGATTCCAGAGAGTTGCTTATTGGAAAGGACGTCTTTCAACTCAATGAAATTAGGCAAGTACTCGTCAACCGATTTGGGACAGAAACAGCCTCGCAACGGGGGGAGGCTCCCTGGGATCAGCGAAAGCTCGTTCACATTTTCAGCGCTATTGAAGTGGCCTGTATGGACATTATCGGTAAAGTGACTAATCGCCCAGTTGTCGATTTACTGGGTGGTAAACTGCGTGATCGTGTACCTTTTGCGGCTTATCTATTCTATAAATATGAAGGGGCAGGAGGGGAGCTAGGCTTCAATTCTGACCCAAATGCAGTGGGTTGGGCTGCTGCCCGCCAGGCCGCGGCTTTAGATCCCGTAGGCATTGTAGCACAGGCGAAGGCAATGTGCGCCGAGTTTGGCTTTCAGTCAATTAAGTTGAAGGGCGGAGTGTTCGAACCACAGCAGGAAGTTGACGCAATGGTTGCTTTATATGACGCATTCGGCCCTGATGTACCACTTCGTGTTGATCCTAATGCGCTGTGGACGGTTGAAACAGCTATAAAGTATGGCAAAAAGATGGAGTCTATCCTCGAATATCTGGAGGACCCTGTCCGAGGACAGGAAAACATGGCAAAGGTACGGCAGGCTGTGAAGACGCCCCTGGCTACTAATATGTGTACCACGTCATTTGACGATATTCCTGGTAGTATTGCCCTTGGCTCGGAGGATATTATTCTGAGTGATCATCATTTTTGGGGGGGGCTACGTTCATCCATAACGCTGGCAGGTATCTGCGCTACTTTCAAACGAGGATTGTCGATGCACTCCAACAGTCACTTGGGTATTTCGCTAGCGGCTATGGTGCATCTGGGAGCGGCTCTTCCGGAAGTACCTTATGCATTGGATACCCACTACCCCTGGCAGTCTGATGAAGTCATCACAGCTGGCCGCTTCAAGTTTGAAGAGGGTTCTGTACTGGTTCCTTCTGAACCTGGACTGGGAGTTGAATTAGATCGGGTCACGCTGGCAAAACTACATCAAAATTACCTGGATTGTGGTTTAACGAAGCGGGATGATGAAATCGAAATGCAGAAAGTGCAACCGGGGTGGACGTTTCAGTCAGTTCGCTGGTAAGGGACAGGGAATAAAAAAGCGTAGCTTGCCTGTTGGCAAGCTACGCTAGCATAAAGTGACTTCGCCAGTATTTATAAGTGGCCGCCAAATGTGTCCGTGTTCGACCCTGTCTTCAGTGTCAGTTTCTGGACATTACCCAGCGACTTCACGCGTGGGCTTTGGTACGCCTTTTTAGGCGAACTTGGCAATATATGGTTAGACTTTGTGTTCATCTGTCAAGGAATTAAATGTTGTGAAATCAGGAGTGGATTAGATCCTATTCAACCACCAAGCGATGCTTGCGGGTTTGGCCACGCTCGTCTACCGTCAGAATGTACACCCCACTCGAGAGCTTGCCCGTTACTTTCAGCAACAGATTGCCCGACTCAACGCCCAACTTCTGAACCGGCATCGAACGACCATCTACCCCGTAGAAATTCACCAGGGCCGTCTCGGGCTCATCCAGACTCAGACGAAACTGCTGATCATTCACCACTGGATTAGGATACACCCCATAAGCTCCCTCTCGCAACACGACTGATACCGCCGGGAAAACCGTGGCCTTGCCA